>NZ_JBSSFS010000001.1:0-4565325 GCF_054062895.1 Arthrobacter sp. TE12231
TGCTGTGGGGGTGGGTTTGCGGTGGGGGCGTGGTGGGTGTATTGTTTTCTAAGTCGCCGCGAGGGAGACCAGCGGAAATGCTGGGAACCGGAGGCGGCCAATCCCCTAAATTTCAAGGCCTGATCTGGTCGGCGTTTTGTGCGCTCCGGGTTGGGTGGGGCGGGTTGGATGGTTTGCGGGTCGCGGAAACGTTGATTTGCAAAGCGGTCCGGACTCGGGTAAGTTTGAAAAGTTGCTCCGGAGCGATCCGCGACTGTTTGTTGGTTGTGGTGGTGCCGGGTGTGTCTGTTGTTTGAGAACTCAATAGTGTGCCAAGTTTGTTGATACCAATTTATTGTATTGAATTGGTTGAATGTGCCGGGCCCGCCACCCCGTGGTGTGGTCTGGTGTTTTTAGCTGGTTTCAAATTTTGTGCAGCGTGTGCATCCCGTTTTCCCGGGGGCGCATGTTGTGTCTGTTTTTCTTCAACGGAGAGTTTGATCCTGGCTCAGGATGAACGCTGGCGGCGTGCTTAACACATGCAAGTCGAACGATGATCCGGTGCTTGCACCGGGGATTAGTGGCGAACGGGTGAGTAACACGTGAGTAACCTGCCCTTAACTCTGGGATAAGCCTGGGAAACTGGGTCTAATACCGGATATGACTCCTCATCGCATGGTGGGGGGTGGAAAGCTTTATTGTGGTTTTGGATGGACTCGCGGCCTATCAGCTTGTTGGTGAGGTAATGGCTCACCAAGGCGACGACGGGTAGCCGGCCTGAGAGGGTGACCGGCCACACTGGGACTGAGACACGGCCCAGACTCCTACGGGAGGCAGCAGTGGGGAATATTGCACAATGGGCGCAAGCCTGATGCAGCGACGCCGCGTGAGGGATGACGGCCTTCGGGTTGTAAACCTCTTTCAGTAGGGAAGAAGCGAAAGTGACGGTACCTGCAGAAGAAGCGCCGGCTAACTACGTGCCAGCAGCCGCGGTAATACGTAGGGCGCAAGCGTTATCCGGAATTATTGGGCGTAAAGAGCTCGTAGGCGGTTTGTCGCGTCTGCCGTGAAAGTCCGGGGCTCAACTCCGGATCTGCGGTGGGTACGGGCAGACTAGAGTGATGTAGGGGAGACTGGAATTCCTGGTGTAGCGGTGAAATGCGCAGATATCAGGAGGAACACCGATGGCGAAGGCAGGTCTCTGGGCATTAACTGACGCTGAGGAGCGAAAGCATGGGGAGCGAACAGGATTAGATACCCTGGTAGTCCATGCCGTAAACGTTGGGCACTAGGTGTGGGGGACATTCCACGTTTTCCGCGCCGTAGCTAACGCATTAAGTGCCCCGCCTGGGGAGTACGGCCGCAAGGCTAAAACTCAAAGGAATTGACGGGGGCCCGCACAAGCGGCGGAGCATGCGGATTAATTCGATGCAACGCGAAGAACCTTACCAAGGCTTGACATGGGCCGGACCGGGCTGGAAACAGTCCTTCCCCTTTGGGGCCGGTTCACAGGTGGTGCATGGTTGTCGTCAGCTCGTGTCGTGAGATGTTGGGTTAAGTCCCGCAACGAGCGCAACCCTCGTTCCATGTTGCCAGCGCGTAATGGCGGGGACTCATGGGAGACTGCCGGGGTCAACTCGGAGGAAGGTGGGGACGACGTCAAATCATCATGCCCCTTATGTCTTGGGCTTCACGCATGCTACAATGGCCGGTACAAAGGGTTGCGATACTGTGAGGTGGAGCTAATCCCAAAAAGCCGGTCTCAGTTCGGATTGGGGTCTGCAACTCGACCCCATGAAGTCGGAGTCGCTAGTAATCGCAGATCAGCAACGCTGCGGTGAATACGTTCCCGGGCCTTGTACACACCGCCCGTCAAGTCACGAAAGTTGGTAACACCCGAAGCCGGTGGCCTAACCCCTTGTGGGAGGGAGCTGTCGAAGGTGGGACTGGCGATTGGGACTAAGTCGTAACAAGGTAGCCGTACCGGAAGGTGCGGCTGGATCACCTCCTTTCTAAGGAGCGCCTACAACCACCGTGCCTCATGCATTTGAGTGTGGCGGGGTTGTCAGGAGTACGCCCGTTGCGCAGACGCAAGTTCTGCGGCGGGTGCTCACGGGTGGAATATCAACAAATAGGTGCCTGGCGGCACGTGCCGGCAGCAAGTACGAACGGGGTCCCTTCGGGGGTTCCTGTTCTGGAACGCTCGCCGGTGTGGACTGCGGGGTAGTGTTTGGCACACTGTTGGGTCCTGAGACAACAGGACCGGGTGGTTGCGGCTTTGGCCGTGATTGTTCCGGGACTTGTGTTTCTGGTTTCCTGGCTGCATCGATCATGCATGTTCGGCCCGTGTGGGTTGTGTGTGTGGGGTGTGTGGTACGGGGTTGTTGTTTGAGAACTACATAGTGGACGCGAGCATCTTTTATAAGAAGCAATTTCCAAGAATATGAACCTGGATCTGTCGCTGTTGTCCTTCGGGGCGGTGGTGGTGGTTTTCATGGTTCTCTCGAAAATTTCTGATTGATCTTTTGTGGTCAAGTTTTTAAGAGCACACGGTGGATGCCTTGGCATTAGGAGCCGAAGAAGGACGTAGGAATCTGCGATAAGCCTGGGGGAGTCGATAACCGGACTGTGATCCCAGGGTGTCCGAATGGGGAAACCCCGCCAGGGGCGCGAGCTGCCTGGTGACCCGCATCTGAACACATAGGGTGCGTGGAGGGAACGCGGGGAAGTGAAACATCTCAGTACCCGCAGGAAGAGAAAACAATAGTGATTCCGTTAGTAGTGGCGAGCGAACGCGGATCAGGCTAAACCGTTCCATGTGTGATAGCCGGCGGGCGTTGCATGGTCGGGGTTGTGGGACTTTCCATACCAGTTCTGCCGGGCTGGTGAGGTGTGATGTGCAGGCATAGGTGAACGGTCTTGAAAGGCCGGCCGTAGAGGGTGTGAGCCCCGTAACCGAAATGTTGTGTACCGCCTGGTGAAGTATCCCAAGTAGCACGGGGCCCGAGAAATCCCGTGCGAATCTGTCAGGACCACCTGATAAGCCTAAATACTCCCTAATGACCGATAGCGGACCAGTACCGTGAGGGAAAGGTGAAAAGTACCCCGGGAGGGGAGTGAAACAGTACCTGAAACCGTGTGCTTACAATCCGTCGGAGCCAGTCTGATTCTGGTGACGGCGTGCCTTTTGAAGAATGAGCCTGCGAGTTAGTGTTACGTCGCGAGGTTAACCCGTGTGGGGAAGCCGTAGCGAAAGCGAGTCTGAACAGGGCGTTGCAGTGGCGTGATCTAGACCCGAAGCGAAGTGATCTACCCATGGCCAGGTTGAAGCGACGGTAAGACGTCGTGGAGGACCGAACCCACTTCAGTTGAAAATGGAGGGGATGAGCTGTGGGTAGGGGTGAAAGGCCAATCAAACTTCGTGATAGCTGGTTCTCCCCGAAATGCATTTAGGTGCAGCGTTGCGTGTTTCTTACCGGAGGTAGAGCTACTGGATGGCTAATGGGCCCTACAAGGTTACTGACGTCAGCCAAACTCCGAATGCCGGTAAGTGAGAGCGCAGCAGTGAGACTGTGGGGGATAAGCTTCATAGTCGAGAGGGAAACAGCCCAGACCACCAACTAAGGCCCCTAAGCGTGTGCTAAGTGGGAAAGGATGTGGAGTTGCGAAGACAACCAGGAGGTTGGCTTAGAAGCAGCCATCCTTAAAAGAGTGCGTAATAGCTCACTGGTCAAGTGATTCCGCGCCGACAATGTAGCGGGGCTCAAGTACACCGCCGAAGTTGTGGCATTCAGATATTAGCTAAGCCCTTGTGGTTCAGGCGTCTGGATGGGTAGGGGAGCGTCGTGTGGGCGGTGAAGTCGCGGTGTAAACCAGCGGTGGAGCCTACACGAGTGAGAATGCAGGCATGAGTAGCGAAAGACGGGTGAGAAACCCGTCCGCCGAATGATCAAGGGTTCCAGGGTCAAGCTAATCTGCCCTGGGTAAGTCGGGACCTAAGGCGAGGCCGACAGGCGTAGTCGATGGACAACGGGTTGATATTCCCGTACCGGCGAAAAACCGCCCATGTTGAACAGGGGATACTAACCGCCCGAGACCTGCCCGATCACCCTTTGGGTGTGAGGGTTTTGGTGGAGCGCGGGACCTGATCCTGGGAGGCAAGCGTATTAACAGGTGTGACGCAGGAAGGTAGCCGAGCCGGGCGATGGTTGTCCCGGTCTAAGGATGTAGGGCGAACGGTAGGCAAATCCGCCGTTCATGATGCCTGAGATCTGACGGGACCCCCGTAGGGGGGGATTCGGTGATCCTATGCTGCCGAGAAAAGCATCGACGCGAGGTTTTAGCCGCCCGTACCCCAAACCGACACAGGTGATCAGGTAGAGAATACTAAGGCGATCGAGAGAATTATGGTTAAGGAACTCGGCAAAATGCCCCCGTAACTTCGGGAGAAGGGGGGCCCCAACCTTGAACACCACACGCTGGTGGGAGGGGATCGGGGCCGCAGAGACCAGGGGGAAGCGACTGTTTACTAAAAACACAGGTCCGTGCGAAGTCGCAAGACGATGTATACGGACTGACTCCTGCCCGGTGCTGGAAGGTTAAGAGGACCGGTTAGCCGCAAGGCGAAGCTGAGAATTTAAGCCCCAGTAAACGGCGGTGGTAACTATAACCATCCTAAGGTAGCGAAATTCCTTGTCGGGTAAGTTCCGACCTGCACGAATGGAGTAACGACTTCCCCGCTGTCTCAACCATAAACTCGGCGAAATTGCAGTACGAGTAAAGATGCTCGTTACGCGCAGCAGGACGGAAAGACCCCGAGACCTTTACTATAGTTTGGTATTGGTGTTCGGAGTGGCTTGTGTAGGATAGGTGGGAGACGTTGAAGCCCGGACGCCAGTTCGGGTGGAGTCATCGTTGAAATACCACTCTGGTCACTTTGGACATCTAACTTCGGCCCGTAATCCGGGTCAGGGACAGTGCCTGATGGGTAGTTTAACTGGGGCGGTTGCCTCCTAAAAAGTAACGGAGGCGCCCAAAGGTTCCCTCAGCCTGGTTGGCAATCAGGTGTCGAGTGTAAGTGCACAAGGGAGCTTGACTGTGAGAGAGACATCTCGAGCAGGGACGAAAGTCGGGACTAGTGATCCGGCGGTACATTGTGGAATGGCCGTCGCTCAACGGATAAAAGGTACCTCGGGGATAACAGGCTGATCTTGCCCAAGAGTCCATATCGACGGCATGGTTTGGCACCTCGATGTCGGCTCGTCGCATCCTGGGGCTGGAGTAGGTCCCAAGGGTTGGGCTGTTCGCCCATTAAAGCGGTACGCGAGCTGGGTTTAGAACGTCGTGAGACAGTTCGGTCCCTATCCGCTGCGCGCGCAGGAAATTTGAGAAGGGCTGTCCTTAGTACGAGAGGACCGGGACGGACGAACCTCTGGTGTGTCAGTTGTACTGCCAAGTGCACCGCTGATTAGCTACGTTCGGATGGGATAACCGCTGAAAGCATCTAAGCGGGAAGCTCGCTTCGAGATGAGATTTCCATACACCTTGTGTGTGAGAGGCCCCCAGCCAGACCACTGGGTTGATAGGCCGGATGTGGAAGCGAGGACTAACGACTCGTGAAGCTGACCGGTACTAATAGGCCGATAACTTACACCACACACTCTTCCCGCGAACCCGTTTCAAAAGGGGTTCGCACCAGGGGAGGGTACAAAGAAACAAGACTGCTTGCGTCCACTATGTGGTTCCCAACCAACAAACCCGCACCCGCGGCACGTTGCAACAGGAACAAAACCACAACAACATACACAACACCACAACTGCACCAGCAACACCGGTGCAGCAGGTTGTAACCACAGTTTTCCCCGCCACACCCCCAGGGTGAAGGCGGCGGAGCAAGGGTTACGGCGGTCATAGCGTGGGGGAAACGCCCGGTCCCATTCCGAACCCGGAAGCTAAGACCCACAGCGCCGATGGTACTGCACCCGGGAGGGTGTGGGAGAGTAGGTCACCGCCGGAACATCATTCAGGTCGAGGACCCCCAACCACAGGTTGGGGGTCCTCCCGCATTTAACCAACAAAACCCATCACCTGAGACATCACACACCCCGCGACCCACCCCCACCACCGGCACACCCCCGGGACGTGAGCGAGGAGCGCGCCGGCACTGCAGGACGTGCGGGAGCACCGCAGCGATCCCTGTCAGACGTGCGAGAGCGTCGGAATGGGAACAAGGCCCGCAGACTGCCCGGATACCGGCCTGGCCGTGCCACCAGGGGTTGGCAAGTCCGGCAGCACGGACGGCGACGGACTGCGGTGAAAACGGCACTGATGGAGGGGCGTCCGCTCTCGGCGCAATTTGACCGCGATCGGCGTCGAATCCAGTGATTTTCCCCAAAAAACGCCGAAAACACGCGGAATTTGCCACCTCGGCGGCGCCAAGCTGGTAAGTTTTCGAACAGTGGTTTGTACGCATGCCGTGTGCAGGCTCCAGAAATCATGACCGTCCAGGAGGACATAAATGGCTAAGAACCGTAGTGAACTTGTTGCAGAGGTAGCGGGCAAGGCCGGCACCAGCCAGGCAGCAGTCAACTCCGTGCTCGACGCACTGTTCGAGGTCTTCGAGACCTCTGTCGCCGCGGGCGAGAAGATCACCATCCCGGGCTGGCTCGCAGTCGAGCGTACCGACCGTGCAGCTCGCACCGGCCGCAACCCGCAGACCGGCGAGACCATCCAGATTGCCGCTGGCCACAGCGTCAAGCTGACCGCCGGCTCCAAGCTGAAGGCTGCAGTCGCCAAGAAGAAGTAGTCTTCTTCTTGCGCTTGAAAGGAGCGGCAACCCTCGGGTTGCCGCTCCTTTTGCGTCCGCACCCGGTTCGCCAGATTTGTTTAGCCGGTTCAGCCGTTCGAGGGGTCGGGACCGATTCGCTGAGCCGGGCGGCGTAGCGGACAATGGAAGGGTGCCTTCCGCAGTAAATCCCACTCCCACAACCGCAGCGCCCGTCCCCGGGGACGCGCGCGGCCCCGGCCAAGGCCCCGACGGGATTTCCCGGCCGTGGCTGATTGCCGGCCTCGCCGCGTTGTTCGTGGGCCTGGCCGCGGCACTCATCTTCTCCGGCGCTGCAGCCGCACGCGAAGTCTCTGATCCCGGGGCACTGGTGCGCTGGGGTCTGCCGGTGAGCAAAGCAATCCACAACGTCGCCGTGGCCACCGTGATCGGTGGCCTGATCTTCGCCGTCGGCATTCTCCCGCGGGACAGGACCGGCTCCCGGTCCAAGCAACGGGACGCCCCGGAACATCCGGCCTTCACCCGGGCACTGGCCGTGGCCGCGGCCGCAGGCGCCGTCTGGACGCTCTCCGCGATCGCCGTGCTGGTCCTGGGCTATGCCGACATTGCAGGGCAGGGCATTTCCGGGGATCCGGAATTCACGCGGTCCCTCGTGTACTTCATGACGGATATCGAAACGGGACGCGCCTGGCTGACCGTGGTGATCATCGCCGCCGTCGTTACTACCGTCCTGTTCGGGGTGCGCTCCCGCGGCGGGCTGGCACTGACGCTGATCCTGTCCTTGATCGGGTTGGTCCCGGCCGCCCTGATCGGACACTCGTCGAGCTCCAGCGACCATGAGGGTGCCATCAACTCGCTCGGCCTGCACCTGGTAGGCGTATCTGCCTGGGTGGGGGGCATCATCATGCTGGCGCTCCTCTCCGGCGTGCTGGGCGGCGCAGGTGCCGGCGGCCGCAACAAGGGCGCGTCGGCGGGGACACCAGACATCACCGAGCCGACACTCCGCCGGTTCTCATCACTCGCAGGTTTCGCTTTCGCCCTGGTCTTTGCCTCAGGCGTGATCAATGCCAGCATCCGCCTCACCACGTGGAGCGACCTCTTCGGCTCGGCCTACGGACAACTGATCCTCGCCAAGACGGCAGCGGTCCTGGTGCTGGGCGGTATCGGGCTCATGCACCGCCGCTGGGTCATCCCGCAGCTGGGCAACCGCGCAATGGGCCGGTCCGCCCGCCGGGTGCTGTGGCAGCTCGTGATCGTGGAACTGATCATCATGGGGGCGACGTCGGGGATTGCCGTGGCGCTGGGGCGGTCTGCCCCGCCACAGCCCACCACCTTTGCCCCCGATGCGTCGCCGGCCTTCCTTCTCTCCGGCTACGAACTGCCGCCGGAGCTGACACCGGAACGGTGGCTGACGGAATGGCGGCCGGACTGGCTCTGGATCGCCGTCGTGGTCTTTGCCCTCGTCGCCTACGTCCTCGGTGTCTGGAAGATCCTGCGACGGGGCGACTCGTGGCCCTGGTTCCGGACGGTCAACTGGGCGGTCGGACTCGTAGTCCTCACGTACGTGACCTCGGGTCCGCCCTCGGTCTACGGCCGCGTACTCTTCTCCGCCCACATGGTGGACCACATGGCCCTGACCATGGTGGCCCCTATCTTCCTGGTTCTCGGCGCTCCCATGACACTGGCGCTCCGGGCGCTGACGCCGCGGCGCGACAGCTCCCGCGGACCGCGTGAGTGCGCTGCTGATCATCATTCACTCCAAGTTCTCGCAGCTGGTGACCCACCCGCTGTTCGCGGCGGCCAACTTCGCCGGCTCGATCGTGCTCTTCTATTACTCGGACGCGTTCGGTTACGCGATGCGGGACCACGTGGGCCACGAACTCATGAACCTGCACTTCGCCCTCACCGGCTACATCTTTGTGCTCACCATGATCGGCACCGACCCGCTGCCGCGCCGCGCCCCATACCCCATGCGCCTACTGCTCCTGTTGGCCACCATGGGCTTCCACGCGTTCTTCGGAGTCGCTATCATGGGCGGCACCGGGCTGCTGGCCGCAGACTATTTCGGCAACCTCGGCCGCCCGTGGGGGCCCTCCGCGCTGCTGGACCAGCAAATGGGCGGTGCGGTGGCCTGGGGCATCGGCGAAGTGCCCACGCTTCTCGTTGCGATCGGCGTCGCCATCATGTGGTCCCGTTCCGACGCCCGCGAGTCCAAACGCACCGACCGTGCGGCGGACAGGAATAACGACGCCGATCTCACCGCTTACAACGACATGTTTGCCAAGCTGGCAGAACGCGATGCCAAGCTCGCCGAACGCAATTCAAAGCTGGAAGGACGCTGATGACCGACACCGTACGCACCCACCTCCGGGTCCGGGCCTCTGAACTCGTGGGCCGTAACTGGCTCAACACCGGCGGCAAGTCCCTGGACCTCGAATCCCTGCGCGGCAAGATCGTCCTGCTGGACTTCTGGACGTTCTGCTGCATTAACTGCCTGCACGTCCTGGACGAACTCCGCCCGCTCGAGCAGCAGTACTCCGACGTCCTCGTGACCGTGGGCGTGCATTCGCCCAAGTTCGAGCACGAGGCTGACCCCGTGGCGCTGGCGGCCGCCGTCGAACGCTACGAGATCCGTCACCCGGTCCTTGACGACCCGGAGCTGGAGACCTGGAAGGCTTACACGGCCCGCGCCTGGCCGACTCTGGTGGTCATCGACCCCGAGGGCTACATCGTGGCGCACCTCTCCGGCGAGGGCCACGCCGACGGCCTCGCCGTGCTGATCCCCGAGCTGATCGCCGAGCACGAGGCCAAAGGCACGCTGCACCGCGGCTCCGGCCCCTACGTGGCGCCGGAGCCGACGTCGGGAACGCTTCGCTTCCCCGGTAAGGCCCTGTACCTCCCGGCCGGCCGCGGCGTCGGAAGCGCCACGGAAGCCGGCTCCTGGCTCGTCACCGATACCGGGCACCACCGCCTCGTGGAGCTCTCCACCGATTTCCAGACCGTCCTGGCAACCTACGGTTCCGGCGAAAAAGGCCACACTGACGGTACGGCCGCCGCGGCCCGGTTCAATGAACCGCAGGGCCTCGTGCTGCTGCCCGCGGAGGTCGCCGCGGAGACCGGCTACGACGTCTTGATTGCCGACTCCGTGAACCACCGGCTCCGAGGGCTGTCCCTGGCGGACGGAAGAGTCCGCACGCTTGCCGGCAACGGCGTGCAGCGGCTCCTGGAGACGGGTCCTGCCCGCGTGGACGAGGAAGGCGCCGCCTACGGTGCCCGGCTGGAGCCGGATCCGCTTGCGGTGTCCCTGAGCTCCCCGTGGGATGTGGTCTGGTCCGCCAAACTCCAAGCCGTGGTGGTGGCGATGGCCGGCGTGCACCAGATCTTCAGCTTCGAGCCGACGTCCGGTGCCGTGAAGATCATCGCCGGCAACGGCCTCGAGGGGCTCCTCGACGGCCCGGCAGCCGAAGCCTGGTTCGCCCAGTCCTCCGGCCTCGCCGAGGACGCCGACGGCAACATCTGGGTGGCCGACTCCGAGACTTCTGCCCTGCGCAAACTGGTGATTGACGACGCCGGCAGCATCATCGTCGAGTCCGCCGTTGGCAAGGGTCTGTTCGATTTCGGCTTCCGCGACGGCCCCGCCCCAGAGGCACGGCTGCAGCACCCCCTGGGCGTGACGGTGCTTCCGGACGGCTCCGTAGCGATCGCCGACACCTACAACGGCGCCGTCCGCCGCTTCGACCCCGCGACGGGGACCGTCTCCACGCTGGCCCGCGGGCTGTCCGAGCCCTCGGACGTCATTGTGGACCACACCCAGGTGGCCGGGACCGAGCCGTTGCTGGTGGTGGTCGAGGCCAACAAGCACCAGCTGGTCTACGTGCCCATCCCGAAGGAAGCGCAGCAGGTGGATGAGGGTGCGGCACAGACCCACCGGCCCAAGAGCCCTGTGGCGCCCGGGCTGCTTGAACTCGCAGTCCGCTTCACGGCGCCCACCGGGCAAAAGCTGGATGACCGCTGGGGCGATCCCACCCAGCTGAAGATCTCGTCCACGCCGCCCGAACTGCTGGTCTCCGGCGGCGGGACCTCCGTGGGCCTGCAGCGCACCCTGGAGCTGTCCTCTGACGTTCCCGAGGGCGTCCTGCACATCACCGCCCGCGCGGCGGCGTGCGATGGCCCCGAAGACGCCGACGGCGAGATCCCGGACCACGCGGCCTGCCACCTGTACCAGCAGGACTGGGGCATCCCGGTGCTCCTGCAGGCCGACGGCGACACCGAGCTGGTCCTGGACCTGCGCGGAATGGACTGAGCCGGCGAGTCTGTGCCCTGAGTCGATTGCGCCGCTGAGCCGACCCTGAAAAGGCTGCTGTCCGTGACCTGCCGTCACGGACAGCAGCCTTTTGGCTTAATCCCGGCCGGGCGGCCCCGGATTCCGGGAGTTCTGAATCCTGGACCGGGCAAGAACCTCTTTGGTGTGACACGAGACTATCCACACCCGTTCCGGGAGTCCCTGATCATGGTCGAGTCTGCCGTCGGGAGGGGCGACACGACGTTGGATTTCTTAGGCGGCGGCTTCCCGGGACGCGCAATGGCCGGGCCCGGGGTGTCCTCACACGGGCATGACGGGAGGGGCCGCCCGGCGGGCCCGCACCTGTGGTTCTAGTAGTTGAGCTGCGGCGTGATCTTCACGGTGTCGCCGTCGATATCCAGACGGGTCGTGAAGCTGAAATCATGGACGGTGTTGATGTCGGTCACGGCGCCGGTGAACAGATCCACCTGGCGGGCTTTGATCCGGGCCTTGCCGTCCAGGGGCGCCACCACCCAGCGGCCGCCAAACGGCTCGATGCTGACGGTGGGGTAGTCCGTGATGCTCCAGTCAATGGTCCCGTCAAGCACCCGGTTGTTGGTGGCGTGGTAGAACGGGCAGTCGGGTTGCAGCTTCTGCTGTTTGTCGGCCTCGTCGGCGCAGGAATCCAGGAACTCCTTGACCTTGCCGCTCACGGCGGCCTTCAGGGCGTCTGTTGCCTCGGTCAGCAGATTCAGCGGAGCCGGGTGCGAGTCCCCCGCGGTCACGGTGGCCCGGGTGGGCGAGGCGGAGAAGTACTGGCCGTTCAGGGCGGCCTCGTACTCGCCAGGGTAGAAGACGGCGAAGGAGTTGCGGCCGTTGGGCATGTTCACCGGTACACCATTCAGGGTGGCCTCGCTGGAGTTGACTACGGTCACGTCCAGGACGGGCAGCGCCGCGGGCACGAAGGACCATTTGTGGAAGAACAACCACTCGGTGCCGGACCGCTCCAGCAGGAACTCGGTCCGCGACTGGCTGCCGTCGATGGTGTAGTTGACGGGCACCATGACCTGGTCCGCGCCGCGCTCTTCAGCGTCGCCGACCTTGACGTCGGAGAGACGTGCGGCTGCGGTCTGCAGGGCGGATCCGTCGAGCATTGCAGGATTGCTTTGCGGCACGGAGGCGTGCAACAGGCCTAGCGCCTTTTCGCCTTCGCCCTTTTGCAGGGCACTGAGATACTCTCGGACGGGCTGCTGGGGACCGGCAATGGAGTTGTTCACCAGATTGATCGACACGATGGCTCCGGCCACGGCAAGCATCAGTCCCAGCAGCCACACTGCTGCGATTTTGACCAACGCCTGACTCATTTGCACGATTCTTACGTTACCTGCACGCCGCAGGAAACCCGGTGTCACGGTCCGCGTCTGTGACGCGGAGCATTGCCGCCCGCGGCCCGGACACCGTGGCCCCGGTTCGCCGGCGCCGGGATCCTAGCGGCGGCGGCGTTTCGAGGACGTGCCGAAGACTCCGCGGAGCAGCTCCCGGCCAAGCTGGGTCCCCAGCGAGCGGGCCATGCTCTTGAGGCCTCCGCCCAAAGCCCCCGCAAGGTCATCGCCGATGCCGCCGCCGATGCCACCGCCACCTGTCGGCTGTGCCTGCCGGGGCGCCTGCTGCTCGGGCGCGTCCCTGTATTCGGGCTGCTTCGGTCGCTCCGCTGGCCGGCTGCTGGGCCGGCCAAGGATTTCTTCTTCGATCCGGCGGGCCTCGGCGTCGATGGCCGTCGGATCCAGGGCGGCGCCGGGAGCTGCGCCGCCGTCGCCAGCGCCGCTCTGCCCCCTGCCGCGTGAGCCGCCCGGATGCGCGGCGCCGCCCGCCGGCCCGGTGGGGGCAGCGCCTGTGTAGTCACCGCCTTCGGCGGTGATTTTCTCGTAGGCGGAGATGTTGTCGACGGCGGTGCCGTACTTGGGCAGGAGGGCGGAGCCGGCCACGGTGCTGGAGATCAGGGCGTCGGTGCTGGGGCCCATCACGGATTCCGGGGCGCGCAGCCGGGTGAGTGCCACGGGGGTCGGGGCGCCCTTCTCATTCAAGACCGTGATGACGGCCTCGCCGATGCCGGCCGTGGTGAGGGTCTCTGCGAGGTCGTAGTCGCTGGTCGGGAAGGTGGAGACGGTGGCCTTGAGGGCCTTGGCGTCCTCCGGGGTATAGGCGCGCAGGGCGTGTTGCACCCGGTTTGCCAGCTGGCCCAGGACATCCGCCGGGACATCCTTGGGAGTCTGCGTCACGAAGAAGATGCCGACGCCCTTGGACCGGATGAGCCGGACGGTGGTGGTAATTGCGTCAAGGAAAGCCTTCGAGGCGCCGTTGAACAGCAGGTGGGCCTCATCTAGGAAGAACACGAGCTTGGGCTTGTCGAGATCCCCGGCTTCCGGCAGGTCTTCAAAGAGGTCTGCGAGCAGCCACATCAGGAACGTTGAGAACAGCATGGGCTTGGTCTGCAGCGTGGGAAGCTCCAGGCAGCTTACGACGCCGCGGCCGTCCGGGGCAGTACGCAGCAGTTCGGCGGTGTCGAACTCGGGTTCGCCAAAGAACTTCTCCATGCCCTGCGCCTCGAGGGTGATTAGTTCACGCAGGATCACGCCCGCGGTGGCCTTGGAGAGACCGCCCAGTTCCTCGAGCTCGTCCTTGCCCTCGGCGGAGGTCAGGAACTGGATTACGGCGCGCAGGTCCTTGAGATCGACCAGCTCGAGGTTGTTCTTGTCCGCGAAGTGGAACACGAGCTGGAGGCTGGATTCCTGGGTCTCGTTCAGGTCCATCACACGGGAGAGCAGGATGGGGCCGAAGGAAGTGACTGTGGCGCGGACCGGTATGCCCTGGCCGTCGCCGCCGAGGGCCAGGAATTCCACCGGGAAAGTCTTGCCGGACCACGGCTGTCCGATGCTCTCGGTGCGGGCCAGGAGCTTGTCGCTGCCCGTGGCGGCGGTGGCCAAGCCGGAGAGGTCGCCCTTGATGTCGGCCAGAAACACCGGCACGCCCGCAGTGGAGAGCTGTTCGGCCATCATGTGCAGCGTGACGGTCTTGCCTGTGCCGGTTGCTCCGGCCACCAGGCCGTGCCGGTTCATCATGGCAAGCGGCAGCCGGACGGGAGCGTCCTTGTGGAGTTCGCCGTCGACGATTGCCGCTCCGAGCTCGATGGTCGGGCCCTCCAGGGTGTAGCCCTGGACGATCGTGGCGACTTTATCAGCAGTGGATTTGATGGCCATGCGGTTAGCTTAGCCGGGTCCGGGGTTCCCGGACCCGGCTAGGGCTGGCCTATTCGGCGAGGGCCTTAAGGACTTCCTTGGCCACGTCCTCGCTGGACTGCGGGTTCTGTCCGGTGATGAGGTTTCCGTCCCGCACGACGTGGGACGTCCACGCCGCACCGTTCTCGACGATCGCGCCTTTCTCCTTCAGCGCGTCCTCCACGAACCACGGTGTGTTGGGGCCGGTGCCGCCGCCCAACTCCTCCTCGTTGGTGAAGACGGTGAGGCGGCGGCCCGCGAAAGTGAACGAGCCGTCGTCGTCCGTGGCGCTCAGCAGCCCGGCAGGGCCGTGGCAGAAGGGCGCGATGATTTTGGCTGCCGCGTTGGCGCCGGTGAGAATCCTGCCGAGGTCGGCGTCCTGGTAGAGGTCGGCCATGGGGCCGTGGCCCCCCGGCATGACGACGGCGTCGTAGCCGGCGACGTCGACGTCGGCCAGCACCAGCGGCGCGGACAGCTCGGCGTCGATCGAATCCAGGTACGTCCGGAAGCTGTCCGCGCGGTCCTGGCCGCCGGCGGACTCGGCCGCGAGGCTGACCTCGTCCACGGTGGGCTTCCGGCCGCCCGGGGTGGCGATGTGCACGGTGTGCCCGGCGTCGAGGAGGGTCTGGTGCGAGACGACGAGTTCCTCGGCCCAGTAGCCGGTGGGGTGTTCGCTGCCGTCGCGCATGGTGAGGGAATTTGCGGCCGAGACGACCATCAGGATGTTAGCCATGGTGTTGTTCCTGTTCTGCCGGCAGGGCCGGCGGGTAGCGGAGGGGTTTAGCGGGCCGCGTGGAGTTCGGCGTAGGTGGCATCGTCAAGCACGACGCCGGCGGCGGCGAGGTTCTCTTCGAGATGCTGAAGGGAGCCGGTGCCCGGGATGGGCATCATGACGGGGGAGCGGCGCAGCAGCCACGCCAGAGCCACCTGGGAGGTGGTGGCGCCGAGCCGTTTGGCGGCCTCGTCCAGCGGTCCGCCCGGCCGGGCGAGCTCCCCGGCGGAAATCGGCGCCCACGGAATGAAGCCGATGCCGTTCGCCTCCGCGTAGTCGAGGACGTCCTCGGAGCTGCGGTCGGTGAGGTTGTAGCGGTTCTGCACCGTGGAAACGGTGAAGTACTTCCCGGCTTCCTCCAGCTCCTCCACGCTGACCTGGGACAGGCCGAGGGCTTTGACCTTGCCTTCCTTCTGTAGATCGCGCAGCACCGTGAACTGCTCTTCGCGGTCCACCTTGGGGTCGATCCGGTGCAGCTGGAGGAGGTCCAGGGAGTCGACCTTGAGCTTGCGCAGGCTCAGTTCCGCCTGCTGGCGCAGGTATTCGGGCCGGCCGACCGGTACCCAGGCGTTGGGTCCGGTGCGGGTGAATCCGACCTTGGTGGCGATCGTGAGGCCGTCCCGGTAGGGGTGCAGCGCCTCGGCGAGGATTTCCTCGCTGATGTTGGGGCCGTAGGAATCGGCGGTGTCAATGAAGTCGACGCCGAGCTCCACGGCGCGGCGCACGACGGCGATCGCGGCAGCACGGTCTGCCGGCTCGCCCCAGACGCCGTCACCAACAATGCGCATGGCGCCGAAGCCCAACCGGTGGACAGTTCCCAGGTCCTTTAAGTCGATCGTGGCGGATAGTTCCGGATGCTGTGGATTGTCATGGCTCATAGGGTAGGGAACATCCTCAGTCTGCTGACTATTCCATCGGGCAATTCTTTCGGGCCCGCCGGCCGGGCGCTGCGGGGCCGGCAGGAGGGGGGCATTGGCGGGCATTGCGACCCGTGCCGAATTACGCCACCGATTTGAAATTTTGCCTTAGACTGTGGCATGCCCAAATCGCACCCTCGCATCGTACTGGCCTTTGTAGTGACGCTCGGCCTTGTCCTCCTGGGTGGAGGACCGGCCTCGGCCGCCACCGCCAGCTCCCCGGGACCGGGCATCGACGTCTCCTGGCCGCAATGCGGCACCACTTTGCCAAAACAGCCCGCCTTCGCGATCGTTGGCGTCAACCACGGCCTGGCGAACAACACGAACCCGTGCCTGGCGAGCCAACTGGCTTGGGCGAAGACGGCAAAAGCCCCCGCGACGACAGCGCAGCCGAGGGTGGCGCTGTACGTTAATACCGCCAACCCGGGCCGGCAGGGGTCCTGGTGGCCGACGTCGAACACCTACAACGGTGTAAAGGTCACCAACCCCTACGGCAGCTGCGCCGCGGGGACGTTCAAAGCCTGCTCCTACATGTACGGGTGGGCGAAAGCCTCGGACGACGCCAAACGCCGCGGTGTCAGCAACCCGCAGTCCTACCTCTGGTGGCTGGATGTGGAAGCGGAAAACACCTGGCAGACCGACAAAGCGGCCAACGTGGCTGTCCTGGAGGGCATGACTGCGTATTTCAAGAGGATCGGCGCCCGCGTGGGCCTCTACTCGACCGGCTACCAGTGGGGACAGATCGCCGGAACCGTGAAGTCGACCAGCCCGCTGGCAGGATTGCCCAGCTGGCTTGCAGGCGCGGGATCAGCCGCCAAGGCGAAGGCGAACTGCACCCTTCCCGGGTTGACACCAGGCAGCCGCGTCTCGATGACGCAGTACATCTCCGGAGGCCTTGACTACAACTATTCGTGCGGCTGATCCGACCGCTGAAATATCCGGGGGGCCGCCGTCGTTGACCCCAGTGTGCCCGCGCCGGAAACCTGGCGCCGCCCGGACCGTGGCTCCCAACCCTGGTCCGAACACTGCTCCGCTACGAAAGGCCGGCTTTTTCCGTGACTGTTCCGCTTTCCATCCTTGACCTCGCAACCATCGGCCCGGGCCAGACGGCGGCCGAGAGCTTCGCCGGAAGCGTGGCCATGGCACAGCTCGCCGAGGACCGGGGCTACCGGCGGATCTGGTACGCCGAGCACCACAACATGTCCTCGATCGCGTCCTCCGCCACGAGCGTGCTGATCGCGCACGTTGCGGCCCACACCTCCAGCATCCGGCTCGGCGCCGGCGGCGTGATGCTGCCCAACCACTCGCCGCTGACTATCGCGGAACAGTTCGGCACGCTCGAAACCCTGCACCCGGGCAGGATCGACCTCGGGCTGGGCCGGGCGCCGGGCAGCGACCAGAACACCCTGCGGGCCCTGCGTCGTGACCCGATGTCGGCAGACAGCTTCCCGCAGGACGTCCTGGAACTCCAGGGCTACTTGACCGGTCCCACCCGCATCCCGGGCGTCGAGGCCACCCCGGGCAAGGGCACCAACGTGCCGCTGTACATCCTGGGCTCCTCCTTGTTCGGGGCCAGGCTGGCCGCGCAGCTGGGCCTGCCGTACGCCTTCGCCTCGCACTTCGCGCCTGCCGCGCTGCAGGACGCGGTGGCGACCTACCGCCGCGAATTCCGGCCCTCCGCGCAGCTGGACACCCCGCACGTGATCGCCGGCGTGAACGTCATTGCCGCGGACTCGGCCTCCGAAGCCCAGGCGATGTTCCAGGCCACCAAGCGGGCCAGGGTTTCCCTGTTCTTCGGCAACGGGCGTGTGTTCAGCGACGACGAGGCGGACATGATCCTGGACTCGCCGCAGGGCCAGCACATGGCGCAGATGATGAAGTACTCCGCTGTTGGCACCCCAGATGCCGTCCTCACCTACCTCGAGGAATTCACGGACCACGCCGACGCCGATGAACTGATCGTGGCGCATCAGAGTACCGGCACCGAAGCCCGGCTGCGTTCCGTGGAACTTCTGGCCGACGCTGCCCGGCTCGTGCGGGCCTAACGGCCGGTCTTTCCTATGGCCTCGCGGAGCCGGGCGGCGGCCGTTTCCGGCGGGATGTCCGCGATGAACGCGCCCATCGCCGCCTCCGAACCCGCCAGGTACTTGAGCTTGGTTTCCTCCCGGCGCGGGGAGGTCAGCTGCAGCATGAGCCGGATGTCGTCCCGGTGGGCGTGGACGGGGGCCTGGTGCCACGCCGAAATATACGGGGTGGGGGTGTCGTACAGGGCGTCGACGCCGCGCAGCAGCCGGCCGTAGAGCCGGGAGAACTCATCGCGTTCCTCGTCCGTGGTGGCGGCGAGGTCCGGGACGTGCCGGTGCGGGAGCATGTGCACCTCCAGCGGCCAGCGCGCGGCAAACGGCACGAACGCCGTCCAGTGGTCGCCCTGGAGCAGCACCCGCTCGGATTTCTGTTCGAAGCTGAGGATGTCCTCGAACAGCGGGCCGCCGTAGTCCTCGATCGTGCGGATCAGCTGGGCCGTGCGGGGCGTGATGTACGGGTAGGCGTAGATCTGCCCGTGCGGGTGGTGCAGCGTCACCCCGATCGCCTCCCCGCGGTTCTCGAACGGAAAAACCTGTTCGACGCCGGGCAGCGCCGACAGCGCCGCCGTCCGGTCCGCCCACGCCTCCACCACCGTGCGCATCCGGGACAAGGGCAGCCCCGCGAGGGAACCGGTGTGTTCGGGGGAGAAGCACACCACTTCGCACCGGCCCACGGACTGCCGGCTGCGCCCCAGCCCCACCCGGGCGAGGTCCGCCAGGCCCTCCGGTGCGGCGGCGCCCGCCAGCTCGGGTCCGAAGGACGGGGATTTGTTTTCGAACACGGCAACGTCGTAAAGGCTCGGAATTTCCGAGGGATTCTCCGGCGACGCCGGGGCCAGCGGGTCCAGGTGCGAGGGCGGCAGCACCACACGGTTCTGCCGGGCGGCCGCGATCGAAATCCACTCGCCGGTCAGGACGTCCTGGCGCATGGTGGCCGTGGGCGGCCGGACCGCCGGCTCGCGGAGATCGTCCCCCCGCTCCGGCGGCAGGACGGTGTCGGCGTCATCGAAATAGATGATGTCCCGGCCGTCGGAGAGCTTGTAGGCGCGTTTCGTAATCCGGCCCATGCTAGGAGCCCCTCACGGGGTGGCCGCCCGTAGCGGCGGGGCCGCCGGATGGTTCGCAGGCCGGTTCAGCAGCGGTGACGCGGCGGACGGACAGGAGCAGCCCGTGCTCGGGGTTCAGGACGGGCATCGGCAGGCCGGACTCCGCCAGGAAACGGCCGGTCGCCTCGACGCCGCCCCCGAGCCACCCCGGCGGCACCGCCTGCAGGAACGCCCGGCCATCGTCGGCCGCCGGGTAGACCGCGTCCACCCGGTACCCGGCGTCCGGCAGCAGCCCCGGCAGGCAGACCCTCCCGGGGACTTCGGCGAACGACGTCGCCACGGACACCAGCGCGTAGAGGGCCTCGCCGCCGTCATGGGACACGACGCCGTGGAGCCGGAGGGACGGGTCCGGTTCGTCGGCCCGCACCATGCGCCCGCTGTGCAGCAGGGGACGGTACTTCTTGAACAGTGCGATCGCCGTGGCAAGCTCGGTGCGCTCGGAATCGGCGAGGTGCCGGACATCCCATTCGAGGCCGAAGTGGCCAAACATGGCCGTGATGGCCCGGAAGGAGAGGTCGTGCGTCCGGGCGGTGGTGTGGCTTGTGGTAGGCCCGATGTGCGATCCGACGAGCTCCGGCGGCACCACCATGCCGGTCCACCGCTGGATCGTCTGCCGTTCCAGGGCATCGTTGCAGTCCGAGCCCCAAATCCGGTCGGTGCGTTCGAGAATGCCGAGATCCACACGGGCGCCGCCGGAGGAGCAGCTTTCGATCTCCACACCGGGGTGGGCTTTGCGGAGCTCGTCGAGGAGGCGGTATACGGCCTGTGTCTGGGCATGCACCGAGGGGCGGCCGGCATGGCCCATTTCGGTCAGGTCCCGGTTCTGGTCCCATTTGAGGTAGCTGATCCGGTATTCGCTCAACAGGGCATCGAGCCGGTCGAAGATGTACTGCCAGGCCTCCGGATTGACGAGGTCCAGCACCTGCTGGTGCCGCCAGCGCTCCGGAAGCCGGCCAGCCGGGCCGCCGGGAACGGGCTGGCCGCCCCCTGCCGCCGGGCTGCCCCCGGCGGCCCGCGGAGCCGGTCCGGCGATCCAGTCCGGGTGGGCCCGGGCCAGATCCGAGTCCTCGTTGACCATTTCGGGTTCGACCCAGAGCCCGAATTCCATGCCGTGGCCGGTGACCGCGTCGATCAGCGGGCTCAGGCCCTCGGGCCAGAGGTCCTCGTCGACGTACCAGTCGCCGAGGCCCGCCGTGTCGTTGCGCCGGCCGCGGAACCAGCCGTCGTCGAGAACGTAGCGTTCCACGCCCAGCCGGGCGGCGGATTCGGCGAGGTCGAGCAGCACCGGCATCCGGTGGTCGAAATACACCGCTTCCCAGACATTGAGCACCACGGGCCGGGCTTTGCCGGACCGCACGCCGGGGTGGTGCGGGCGCCCGCGGAACCAGGCGTAGAAGGCCTCGCTGATGCCGTCCAGCCCGGCGGCGGAGTACGCCGCGAACAACCACGGGGTCTCGTAGCTGGCGTTTGCCGCCAAGGTGATCTCGCCCCCGCCGAGCAGCTCCGAAGCGCCGATAACGGTCCGGCCGTCCGCTGAGGCATCAACGAAGCTCTCGTGGTTGCCGCTCCAGCCCAGATGCACGGCCCAGACCTGCCCGTGGCGGTTGCCGAAGCCGGCGCTCCCGGCGGCCAGGAGGAGCGAGGCATCATGTCCCGTCCGGCCGTGCCGGCCCGAGCGGACCCACGTTCCCTGGCGCAGCGGCAGGCGCTGGGGGTGGGACTCCCGGCACCAGCGGCCGGTCAGGTCCAGGATCTCGGTGGCGGCGCGGCCCAGCGGCAGCACGGCAGCGAGTTCGTCGAGGCTGTAGGGATCCGCGCCGTCGTTGTGGAGCCGGTGCCGGAGCTGCAGCAGGCCGCCGTCGTTGATCGTCACCTCCGTGCGGACGGTGACGCCCGCATCCGGGTCTGCCTGGGTGATGACGGCGGAGCACCCGTCCCCTTCCGCCCGTTCGACGGCGACAACCCGCAGGCAGGCCGAGAACGCCTGGCCGTTCCGGTGGCCCCGGAGGCCGGGACGCCCCCGCCAGCCGGAGGACGCCTGCGGGATCAGCCCCAGCGTGACCGGGATGTCGAGGGCGGAGTGCGGCACGGCGTCGCCGAGCAGTGACAGATCCGGCAGGGCCGGGCCGAGGTCGGCGCCAAAGTGGAGCATGGCGGGCTCGCCCGTGCTGAAGTCGATGAGCAATGACGTTCCGGAACGGCGCAGGTAGAGCGGCTCCACATGCGGGACGCCCAGGGGGGAACGGGTCTCGGGGACAAGAGTCAGGTCCGGATTGTTCACGGTAGCTCCAGGCGTAGTGGTTTGGGGGTGGGCGGGGCCGTGCCGGTCAGCCGGAGGCGGCGCTCTGGGCAATCGTTGTCGGCGCCAGGTGGAGCCGGCCGACGCGCTCGCCGAGTATCCGTCGGGCCTCACTGCCCAGGAGGTCGTCGCTGATGAGTTCGTCAGCGTCTTCGAGGGCGGCGATGGTGCTGATGCCCAGGGTGCCCCATTTCGTGTGGTCGGCCAGCACCACCACCCGGCGGGCCGCGGCGACGAAGGCGCGGTCCGTTTCGGCTTCCAGCACGTTCGGAGTGGTGAACCCGGCGTCGGCATCCACGCCGTGGACGCCGAGGAACAGCACGTCCAGGTGCAGCTGTTTCAGCGAGGAGGTGGCCAGCGGCCCGACGAGGGCATCGGAGGGGGTGCGCTCGCCGCCGGTGAGGATCACGGTCGACGGGGAGGAACTTTGGTGGAAGACGTCTGCGATCCGCACCGAGTTGGTGACCACCGTGATCCGGGGCCCGGCGGACAGCAACTGCGCCAGCGCCCAGGTGGTGGTGCCGGCGCTGAGCCCCACCGCCATGCCCTCGCGCACCTGGGCGGCTGCCTCCTGCGCAATCGCCATCTTTTCGTCTTTGAGCTGGGTTACCTTCAGCTCGAAGCCCGGCTCGTGGGTGCTGGCCCCGCCCGGCAGCTTCGCCCCGCCGTGGATCTTCTCCACCGCGCCCGCCGCGTCGAGGGCCTCGATGTCCCGCCGCACGGTCATCAGGGAGACGCCGAGCATCTTGGCGAGGTCCGCGACACGGACGATCCGTTCACGCTGGACCTCCGCGAGGATGGCGGAATGGCGGGCTGCGGCTAACATGTGGAGTCCTTACGGGCGTGAGTGGTTTGACTGGATTGATTGGCTGGCGGACGTGCCGACCAGTTGGGCGGCACGTGAACGGACGACGGCGACACTTCCGGCGGCGAGGCCGAGCCCGCCGTCGAGCTCGGTGCCGGTGAGCACGTCAACGCCCTCCAGCGGGAGCCGGACGTCGTGCGCCCCGTGGTTGATGCAGAACGTCCAGTCGGTCCCGTCCTTGCTGCGCCGGGCAACTTCGACGTCGGCCGGCAGGTCTGGAACGAGCGGCTGCACCCCGGCATCGGCGCAGACGACGGTGAGCAGTTCGCCCAGGCCCTCCGGCGCGAGCGTGGTGGCGACATAGTAGGCGCGGCCGCTTCCGGCGCGGTTGCGGGTCACGGCCGGCGAACCTGCGGCCGGTCCCTCATCCACGGCAGCGAGGACCTCGGCTGTGGTGGCCCGTCCCAGTTCGTTCCAGCAGCTGCCTGCGCCGAAGCCGCTGAGCCGGACGCTTTCCCCGGCGCGCAGCGGGAAGAACTCCTCCATGTGCACGCCGAGCAGGCCGCTGAACGCGCCCGGGTAGCTGCCAAGCCTGATGTGGTCATTTTCGTCCACGATACCGGAGAAATACGTCACCACGAGGTGGCCGCCGGCGCGCACGTACGCGTCGAGGTTCGCCGCCCCGGCATCGCTGATGAGGTACTGCATCGGCGCGACGACGAGCCGGTAGCCGGAGAGGTCGTCGGTGCTTTGGCGGAAGTCGGTGGGGATGCCGGCCCGGTAGAAGGCATCATGCCAGCGCCGGGTTTCGGCGATGTTGGAGGCGTCCACGCTCGGATGCGAGTCCAGCTCCGAGGCCCAACGGGCGTCGGTGTCGTGGAGGATGGCGACGTCCACGCGGCCGGATGCTCCCGTGACCACCGAGCCGCTGACTTCGGCCAGGCTGCGCAGCGTCTGGCCCAGCTGGACCACTTCGCGCCAGATATTGGTGTCTGTGCCGGCGTGCGGCAGCAGCCCGGAATGGAACTTCTCGGCTCCGGCACGCGAGGCCCTCCACTGGAAGAAGAGCGCGCCGTCGGCGCCCCGGGCAACGTGCTGCAGGGAGTTGCGCAGCATCTCGCCGGGGGCTTTGGCGATGTTGCGGGGCTGCCAGTTGACGGCCGACGTCGAATGCTCCATGAGCAGCCACGGCTTGCCCTTGGCCCAGCCGCGGGTGAGATCCGCAGTGGCCGCCAGCTCCTGGAAGTTCCGCAGATCTTCGGCGATGAGATAGTGGTCGTTGGAGACCACATCCATCTCCTCGGACCAGCGCCAGTAGTCCACCGGCTGGTGCAGGCCCATGTTGAAGCCCATGAAGTTGGTGGTCACGGGATGGCCCGAGTGCGAGCGGATGATCGCTGCCTCGGCTTTGTAGCATTCGAACAGTTCGTCGGAGGAGTAGCGGGCGAAGTCCAGCTGCTGGGTCGGGTTGACCCAGGTCCCGGAAGTCCGCGGCGGCAGGATCTCGTCCCAGGCCGAATAGCGCTGGGACCAGAACGCGGTGCCCCACGCGGCGTTCAGCGCGTCGAGGGTGCCGTAGCGGTGTTCGAGCCAGCGCCGGAAACCGGCGGCGGCGCCGTCGGAGAAGTCCGGCTGGTTGTGGCAACCGTATTCGTTATGGACATGCCACATGACCACGGCGGGATGGTCCTTGTAGCGGAAGGCGATCTGCTCGGTCAGCGCCGCGGCGGCCCGGCGGTATTCGGGGCTTGAGGCGGCGAAGGCCTGCCGGGAACCGTAACTGTGCCGCACGCCGTCGGCCGTTACCGGCAGCGACTGGGGGTACTTGTGGCTGAACCAGGGCGGCGGGGACGCCGTGGCGTTCGCCAGGTCCACGCGGATCCCGTTGGCGTGCAGCAGGTCCAGGACCCGGTCCAGCCAGCCGAACTCGTAGACGCCCTCGGACGGTTCCAAGAGGGACCAGCTGAAAATGCCGACGCTGACCAGGTTGACGCCGGCCTCTCGCATCAGCCGGACGTCCTCGTCCCAGGTCTCCTCGGGCCACTGCTCCGGGTTGTAGTCGCCGCCGAAGGCCAGCATCGGGGAACCCTCGGAGCCGAGGCGGGCGGTGATGTAGTCCATGGCTGAGTTATTGGGGGTGGTGTCGTTGACGGTGTTGTCCACTTTTATCCTTTGCTGGAGCCGAGGGTCAGGCCCGCCACGAAATGGCGCTGCAGGAGCAGATAGATGACCAGGGCCGGAACCGCCGTGATCATGGCGCCGGCGGCGATCAGGTTGTAGTTGGAAAGGAACTGGCCTTGAAGGTTGTTGATCGCGGTGGTGACCGGAAGGCGGTCGCCGCTTTGGATGAACAGCAGGGGCCAGAAGAAGTCGTTGTAAATGAAGATCACTTCGAGGGTGCCCATGGCGGCCAGGGCCGGCCGGCACAGCGGCAGGATGATGTCCCAGTACTGGCGCCAGACGCCGGCACCGTCGACAAGGGCCGCCTCGGTGAGTTCGGGGGAGAGGGCCTTCATGTAGTTCGAGAGCACGAAGGTCACGAAGCCGATCTGGAAGGCGGTGTCCACGGCGATCACGCTGATGTAGGTGTTGAGCAGGTTTCCGGAGTCGCTGATGGCGTACGGCAGCTCGAAGTGCTTGAACATTTCAAAGAGCGGGGCCGCGAGCACCTGCGGGGGCAGCAGGTTTCCGGCGGTGAACATGATCAGCAGGGTGATGTTGAACTTCCAGCTCACGCGGCTGACGGCGAACGCCATCATGGAGGCGAAGAACAGGATCAGGAACACGGACGGGACGGTAATGAGCACCGAGTTCCAGAATAGCTGGCTAAAGCCGCCCTGGGTCCAGGCCTGGGTGAAGTTATCGAAGTTGAAGGCGCCGCCGGTGCTGAAGTAGCCGTATTTGTCCGTGTCCGCCTTGGGGCGCAGAGCCGTGAAGATGGCCCAGCCCAGGGGCACCAGCCAGATCGCGGCCATGACGATGAGGAAGACGTGCGTGCCGTAGTGCCGTTTGCCCTGTTTGTTGTTGGCCGGGCGGCCGGGCCGGGGGCCGGTGCTGCCAGCGCCGGAGCTGCGGGGCCCGGCGTCGGCCGGGGTGCCTGCCGCAGCGGCATCGGTTGGATGGGCGATGCTCATGCCTCTTTGTCCTTTCCGAACGCGCGGGACAGGTAGAAGGTGATGGGGATCAGGGAGATGACGAGCAGGATGACTGCCAGCGCGGAGCCGATGCCGATCACCTGTCCCTCGCCCACCAGGTTCTGGATGACGAGGGCACTGATGAGTTCCAGGCCGTTGGTGCCGCGGTTGATCACGTAGACGATGTCGAAGGCCCGGAGGGATTCGATGACGGTGATGACGATGATGATGACGTTGACCGGGCGCATGGCCGGGAAGATCACCTGGAAGAAGGTCTGGACCGAGTTGGCGCCGTCAATCTGGGCCGCTTCGCGCAGGGTGGGGTCCACTCCCTTGAGCCCGGCCAAGTACAGGATCATGACGTAGCCGGCGTGCCGCCACGTGGCGGCGAAGAGGGCCGCCCAGATGTTGACGCTGGAATCCCCGAACCAGTCGACGGCCTGGGGCGTGCCTGCCGTGCCGAGGACGAAGTTCAAGAGGCCGCTGTCACGGTTGTAGAACAGCTGCCAGATAATCCCGATCAGGGCCAGGGACAGCATCACCGGGGCGAAGAAGATGCTCTGGTAGATCCTGGTGCCGCGGATGTTCTGGTCCAGCAGCACGGCCAGCAGCAGCCCCAGCGGTGTGGCGACGAAGGCCAGGAACGCCAGCCACAGCACGTTGTGCTGCATGGCGGGCCAAAACGGCGGGTAGTCCTGGGCGATGAACTGGTAGTTTTCGGCCCCGGCGGGTTTGATGTCGGTCAGCTCCAGCCCGTTCCAGCGGGTGAAAGACAGCCCGACCGACATGAGGGTGGGGATCCAGACCAGGACGAGCTGGATGAGCGTGGGGATGCCCACCATCAGGCCGAGCACCAGTTTGTCGCGGCGGGACAGCCGCCGAACCCGCCGCGCGGGGGCAACTGCTTTGCGCCCCCGCGCCGACGGATTGGTAGAGACACTCATGGAGATTCCTTGCTTTGATAACTGCTGGGGAAAAGGCGCGCAGGAAATGCGTGTCGGGACACGCCGCTACTGGGCGGCGTACAGGGACTTGGCCTGGGCTTCCAGGTTCTTGACGTCGACCGTGCCGTCCTTGATGAAGGTCTGCAGGGCCGGGATCATCACGTTGTTGGCCATGGCGGGCAGGGCATCACGGTCGAAGAACTGGCTGATGTTCTTGGCGCCGCTGATGGCATCGGCCAGTTTCTTGTTGAGCGGCGTGAACTTCGAGGTGTCCGCGCCCTTGGCGGTGGCAATGTTGGACGAGTCCACCGAGGCGTACACATCCTGGCCTTCCGGGGTGCCTACGTAGGCCAGGAAGTCCTTGGCGGCCTGGTTCTGGCCGCCCTTCTTGGAGAGGAGGAGTCCGTCGATGGGCGCCTCGATGGAATCCCGGCCCTCCACCGCGATCTCGGGGAACGGGAAGAAGTCGATGTCGTCGGCGATTGCCTTGTCCGTGTACTGCTGGGTGAGGAAGGACCCGAGGAGGTACATGCCCGACTTCTTGTCCGCGAGGGACTTCGCGGAGTCCTGCCACGTCATGCCGAGGGAGTTCGGGTTCTGGAACGGCAGCAGGGCCTTCCATGTGTCGAAGACGTCGCTGACTTTCTTCTGGTCCCAGCTTTCCTTGTGAGCGGTCAGGTCCATGTGGAACTGGTAGCCGTTCAGGCGCATGTTCAGGTAGTCGAATGTGCCCATGGCGGGCCAGCCGTCCTTGTCCGCAAACTCGATTGGGATCAGGCCGTCGGCCTTCATCTTGGTGGCCAGAGTCTTCAGTTCGTCGAACGTCGTGGGGACGGTGTAGCCCTTTTCCGTCCACAGGCTCTTGCGGTAGAAGAAGCCCCAGGGGTAGTTGTAGTTCGGGATCAGGTACATCTTGCCGTCGGCGCCGGTCGACGCCTTCTTCAGGGCATCCGAGAAGTTTCCACCGACCTTCTCCCAGACGTCATCGATCGGGGCGAGCAGTCCCTTGCCGGCGTAGTACTGCATGCGGTAGCCGGCGAACCAGGTGAAAGCATCGTCCGGGCTGCCCTGGAGGTAGGTGTTGATCTTGTTCTGGAAGTCGTTGTGCGCCACAACATTGGTGGTGATCTTGATGCCGGATTTCTTCTCGAAAGCGTCCGTCACGGCCTTGTAGGCTGCCTTGGGGACCTCATCCGAGGAACCCGAACCGAACGTGGCGGTGTTGGCGCCGCTACTGGCAGGAGCGCTGCCGCCCGTGCAGGCCGTGAGCAGGGGAATGCCTGCCATGGCCACTGCTCCGGCACCGAAGGTCTTCAGCAGCGTCCGCCGGTCCCACCCGCCTTGGCTGGAAGCCCGGAGCAGTGCGTCCTCATGCATGGTCATAATTTCTCCTTTGAAATAACGCGGGTGACGTGAAGCAGCTCACATAATTAGATATCATAATCGCACAATAAGGAACGTCAAGTGGCAAAAAAGAACATTTCGGTTCAGTCGGCCGCGGCCAGGGCCGTAACCGCCGCGGCTGGCGGTCCGCTCCGTTGACTTAGTGCTGGCGCGCTCTTAGCGTTAAGCCCCTCAGGGTGCCGATGCGGTCCGCCGACGGCGGTGGCACTCTGATCCGCGGATACATGGCGAAAACCTAGGTGCACCCATGAAGATCAAGCCCACGGCCGCCGCCACCCTGGTCATCCTGCTGTTCCTGGCTGGACTGCTCGGCGATGCATCCGCGCCGGCGTCGGCCGCTGGGGTCACGTACTACGTGAGCGCGGACGGCAGCGACACGAGCAACGGAACATCACCCGCATCCGCCTGGCAGACCCTCGACAAGGTCAACGTCGCCGCGCTGCAGCCTGGAGATTCCGTCAGCTTCCGGCGCGGAGACGTCTTCTCCGGAGGCCTTGTGGTCAGCCGGAGCGGCACAGGGCGGCTCCGGATCACCCTGAACGCCTTCGGCGACGGGGAGCCGCCCGTCATCACGGGGGGACTGACGGGCACCTGCGTCCGGCTGGACGGCAGTTTCATTGCCGTGGACGGCCTGCGGGCGGACTCGTGCGGATACGCGGGATTCAGCGTCTATGGCGACCACAGTTCCGTGCGGAACTCCGCCGCGGCAAACAACGCCGCCGGAATCAAGGTGAGCGACGGCTCCGACTTCGGCAGCTACACCAACAACACACTTACCGATAACAACATCATGAACGTCAATACGCCGGGGACAGGCTGTGGCACCGCGACGGCGCTGAACTGCAGCGACGACTCTGGCGCCTTCGGCTTCCTCATCAACGGCAGCGATAACGAGTTCTCCGGCAACACCGTCTCCGGGTCCACCGCGTTGTCCTACGACTTTGGCCATGATGGCAGCGCATTTGAGATATTCAACGGCAACCGGAACAGAATCCACCACAATGTGGCGGTGGACAATAACGTCTTCTCCGAAATTGGGCGGGGAGGGGACGGAACCGCGGACAACAACACGTACAGCTACAACCTCATCAGGTCCACCTGCGTCCCCGATTGCGGCCAGGCCATGGGGCTGATTGCGCGCGGCACGACGTCGTCCTTCGGCCCGACCAACGGCACCACGTTCGAACACAACACCGTGTGGCTGGACGGTCCGGATTCCCAGGCCGTGGTCTGCCACGCCTCGTGCCCCACCTCCACCGTCATCCGGGCCAATATCCTCGTGGCGGTCCGCAACTCGCTGTGGATGGATAATTCGGGATGGACCGAGGAGCAGAACGTCCTCAACGGCCCCACCAACATCGTCCCAAGCGCGACATCCACCACCGATCCTGCCGGCTTTGTGAATCCCCCCGCCGATCTCCACCTCACCGGAGCGAGCCCGGCGATCGACCGCGCGGGCGAGAGTCCGTTTCCCATGGACCTGGACGGGCGGCCGACCACCCAAAGTGCCGGCTGCCAGGGCGGCGGAGCGGCCGACGCCGGAGCGTACGAGTACAAGCCGGCCAACTGCTGAGCGCCTGCGCAACCGGGGCGGGTTCTCCGACGGCGGCGTCAGGGTGACCCTGCCAAAGGTCCGCTCGCGGGCCCTGTCCATCGGCCAGCCGTGCCAAAGGACATGTCCATTGGCACGTTTTGCGCCGAGGGGGACATACCCGGCCGCTCATTCCGCCGTGGGGCATGTCCATTCGTGGGCAGGTTTGTTGAAGGACATGCTCATTGTTGGACGCGATCAGCGGGCGTAATGGCATTCTGTCCACTGATCGTGACAGCGGCGGGGCATGTCCGTCCGCTGGCCGCGCAGCGCGCGTGCGATCTGCAGTGTGCGCCGCTGGCTGCGGCGGGTGTTGCACGCCCTGTGCCCGTGGCCCGGGCGTGTTCCGGCTCTTGCAGACGTTACACACTTGCAACAGCCGGGACACCGCGGCGAAATCGGCCCGGGATGATACTTGGAATATGCCCCCCCGGGGGCAATCTCATGCAGGCATTGGGGACTACTAGAAGGACCGCGCCGATGCCCACTCCGCTGAACCAGTCGCTCGCTGACTCCGCCCTACTGACCAAATCACTCCCGCTGGGCCTGCTCCGGGCCTTTGTGCAGACTGACGCCGCCGACGACGGGCTGACCCCGCAATTACTGGCCGAGCTCAAGATCCTGGCCCGCACTCCCGGGTTGCTCGTGGCATGCAACTACGGCGGAACGCTCTGTACCGCGGAGGGCATCTCGACCGAGACCCTGCCGCTGGGCAGCGCAGCTATTGCGCTGCGGGCGCTGGCCGCCCTCCCGAATACCCATGCCGCCGTCGTCTCGGGGCGCTCCCTGCGCGATCTGGCCGCCGTCTCACGCCTGCCCGCAGAGGTGCATCTGGTGGGCTCGCACGGTGCCGAGTTCGACATGGGCTATGCCCACAGCCTCTCGCTGGCCACCGAGTCCGTGCTCCAGCAGACCCACCAGGCGCTCGCCGAAACGGTCGGGGCCTACCGGGGCATCACCATTGAACGCAAGCCGGTCGCCGTCTCCGTCCACACCCGGTCCGCGGCGCCGGACATCGTTGCCCTGGCTACCCGGCAGGCGTCGGACATTGCCCAGGCGCACGGGCTGCACTTCATCGTGGACGGCTCGGTGCTGGACCTTTCCGTCGTCGAACCGTCCAAGGCCACCGCCTTGGAGCACCTGCGCTCCGTGCTCGGTGTCAGTGCCGCACTCTACGCCGGCGACGCCTCCAGCGACGAGCTGGCCATGGCGACGCTGCGCGGGCCGGACATGGCGCTGCGCGTGGGGGAGGGGCCAACCGTGGCGGCCCACCGGCTCCGGGACCCGGAGTCGTTCGCCCGCGTCCTGGCGATACTGTTCGAGCTGCGGCGGGCGTGGCTTTTCGGCGAGGACGCCGTTGGCCTGGAACGGCATTCGATGATCGGCAACGGATCCTCCACCGCGCTGATCACGCCGGACGCGAAAATCTGCTGGATGAGCCACCCGCTGCCGGACTCAGGGTCGCTGTTCGCCCACCTCCTCGGCGGGGATGCGGCCGGACACTTCTCCGTGGAACCGGTGAAGTCCTCGCAGGTCCTGGGCCAGCGCTACGTGGACAGCACCATGATCGTCGAAACCCGCTGGGCCGACGTCACCGTGACGGACTACCTGGAACCGGCGCCGGCGGGCATCACCAGCCTGGTCCGGGTGCTTTCGGGCACCGGCACGGCCCGGATCGTGTTCGCCCCGCGGCCGGACTACGCGAATGCGCCGTTCAGCATGGAGGCGCGCGGGACGGAGCTGCACGTGGTGGGAACTGCGGATCCGATCATCCTGCGGGCGCCCGGCGTGAGCTTTTCCATCACGTCGGATGGCCGGCACGCCACCGCCACGGGCGACGTCGACCTGCGGGACGGCCCTGTGGTCCTCAACCTGCGCTGCGGCGATACCGAACCGCAGCCTGCGGTGGTCGAAGACGAGACGGAGCGGCGCTCCGCCGTCGCGCATCATTCCCGGCGCTGGGTCCATGAGCTGCAGATGCCGGGCGTGAAGCCGTCGCTGGTCCGCCGGTCCGCGCTGGTGCTGCGCGCCCTGGTTCACGAGCCCACCGGCGCGGTGCTGGCCGCGCCCACCACCTCGCTGCCGGAGGGAATCGGCGGAACCCGGAACTGGGACTACCGGTACTGCTGGCTGCGGGACGGGTCCATGACCGTCAACGCCCTCGTGGACCTCGGCTCCACGGCCGAGGCCGAGGGCTTCCTGGCCTGGCTGGGCCGGATCCTGGACCACGCCCCGGGCCCGGAATGGCTCCATCCGCTGTACTCGGTGACGGGGGCGCCGCTGTCCACCGAGGCCATCATCGAGAGCCTGCCAGGCTACGCGGGATCACGCCCGGTCCGGATCGGCAATGCGGCCGACCACCAGGTGCAGCTGGACGTGTTTGGCCCGATTGCCGAGCTGATCGACGCCCTCAGCGCCCGGCAGGGTGTGCTCTCCGACGACCACTGGGAGCTGATGGTTCAGATGGCCGCGGCCGTGCTGGCCCGCTGGCATGAAGCGGACCACGGCATCTGGGAGGCCAGGCGGGCGCCCCGGCACCATGTGTACACGAAGGTGATGTGCTGGGTGGCACTGGACCGGGCACTGCGCACGGCCGCCCGGCACGGCCGGGAACCGCTGCCGGCCTGGGAGTCCACGGCGGCGACCATCCGCGAGGAGGTCCTCCGCGAAGGCTGGGACGAGTCGGCGTCCTCCTACACCGTGGCGTACGACAGTCCCGACTTGGACGCAGCCGTGCTGCACATCGGGCTCTCCGGCCTGCTGGACGTCAACGACCCCCGCTTCCTGGCCACGGTCACGGCGGTGGAGCGGGAACTGCGGGTGGGTCCCACCGTGTTCCGCTACAGGTACGACGACGGCCTGCCGGGCCTGGAGGGCGGCTTCCACATCTGCACGACGTGGCTGATCGAGGCCTATATCGCCGTGGGCCGGATCGAGGAGGCCTGGGACCTCTTCGACCAGCTGGTCAACCTCTTCGGGCCCACGGGGCTGCTGCCGGAGGAGTACGATCCCGGCACGGAAACCCACCTGGGCAACCATCCCCAGGCGTACTCGCACCTGGGCTTCATCCGCTGCGCCCGGCTCCTGGATGAACACCAGAAGAACTGATCAGCAGCCCAGGTCCTGACCGGAGTTACTCGCAGCCGACGCCGTCACCGTCGCGGTCCAGCTTGCTGCTGTACCCCGGCTGGCCGACGTGGATGGGTGCCGCACCGGCGGCGCGGACCGCGGTGCAGTTCGCGTAGTACACGCCGGCCGCCGGTGCTGGCGCGGGCGCGGGTGCTGGTGCGGGGGCCATCTGGACCTGCGCCGGGACCGGCTGAGGCGCCGGCTGCTGTGCCGGCTGCTGTGCTGGGGCCGGGGCGGCCTGCGCGGGAGCGGTGGCCGGCTGGTTGGTGGGCGCTAGGGCATTCGGGCAGTCGGACAGGACCCGCGCCATGGCATCGTGCTCGGCCTGAGTCACCCAGAGGCCGTAGCTGGACTTCACCGAAATTTGGCGGGCGACGTAATCGCAGCGGTAGGACTTGTTCGGCGGGAGCCAAGTGGCGGCGTCGCCGTCGCTCTTGCTTTGGTTGGCGGGGCCGTCCACCGCCAGCAGGTTCAGGGGATCATTGGCGAAGGAGAGCCGCTGCCCGGGGCTGAGTTGCTGCGCGCCCTTCTGCCAGGCGTCGCTGAGGGCCACGACGTGGTCGATCTGGACCGCGGTGCTGGTGGCGTTGCCGCGCAGGAAGTTGATGGCGGCGGCCGTGTAGGGGTCGTTCAGGACGCCTGAGAGGACCACGCAGTCCCGCGTTCCGGGCTTGAGCGCGACGGATTTGAGGTCGCGGCGGAGCACATCATTGCGGGTATCGCAGCCGTTGTGGTCGACGTCGGACCACGCCGGGCCGAACTGGTCACGGGAATAGCCCGTTTTCGGCGCACGGCCCTTGACGGGGAGCGTCGCCAGCACCGCGAGGGCCTTGCTGGCGAATGCGGGCTGCTGGTGCGGGGCGTCGACGCCGGGGGCATCGACTCCGGGGGGCGTGTCGGGATCCAGCGGTGTGCTGTCCGCGCCGGCCGTCGCGGTGGCGGAGGCCGCCGCGGTGCCGGGGCCGACGACGCCGGTCCCGGCCGCCGGGGTTAGTGTCCCGGGGCCGGCGCACGCCGACGTCGCCACGAGCAGCAGGCCCGCCACGCCGCGGGCAATCCAGTCGACAGCGCCGATCTTCCGCCCGCCTGTGGCCTGTGCCCGGCGGTCAGTTGCGGGACCGCTGCTGGCCGGGACGCTGAGTGTTCGGGTGCTGCCTGGTGTGACGCTGCCTGATTGGACGCTGTGCAATTCTTCCCCACTTCATGCTGTTGCCCCGGGTATCCGCGGGGCTGTTCAAGACCGGTCCCAGCCTACCGGCGCACAGGGCAACGCGGGGTCACATCGCGCCCATGCTGGGGCCCGGGATGGGCGCGAAGGATCCCCGCGTTGCTTCGTGCAGGGCCGGACAGAACGTCGATTCGCCCCCGCGGGAGTCAGCGCACCCGTGCCCGGGATGCCGAGAAGATGGCCGGCGCGCCGCCGTCGCCGGTGGCGAGGTCGGCCAGGATCCGGCCGACGGCCGTAGTGAACTTGAACCCGTGGCCGGAGAAGCCCGCGCCAATGACCACCGGGCCGATCCTGTCCAGGACAAAGTTCTCATCCACAGTGGTCGTGTAGGTGCAGCTGACGTCGGTGAGGGCGTCGGCGTCGACCCCGGGCAGCCACTCCCGGGCGTACCGTTGCAGGGCCGCCCGCTGTTCGGGCTCCGCCGTGAAGGACCGGTTGTCCGGGTCCACCACGGGGCCCGCCCCGTGCCAGCCGGCCTTGATGCCCTCGCCCGGCGTGTGCATGCCGTAAACCGGCGAACGCCAGTACCGGTAGGCATCCCCGTGGCCAGGCATGTGGTTGAACCCCGGCCACTGGGCGCCGGGGTCCGTGATGACGAAATGCGCGGGCTGCTCCTGGGTGACGGTCAGCCGGGGCACGGGGGCCACACCGGCGAGCAGCTTGGTGGTCCAGCCGCCGGCGGTGACCACGGCCTGCCGCGCGGAAAGCACCCCCGTTACGCCGCCGGACTCGAACGTGAGCCGGACGCCGTCGTCGAGCACTTTCAGCTCCAGGACCTTCACGTGATGGCGGATCTCGGCGCCGTGGCCGGCGGCGAGGCGCTGCATCGCCGGCAATGCGGCGTCCGGGTTCAGCTGGCCGCCGTCCGCCATGTGCAGGACACGCTGGTCGAACCGGATGCCCCGCCAGCGCTCTGCGGCTTCCTCGACGGCGAGGAACTCCGCGCGGAGCCCGGCGGCGAGCAGGGCGCTCCGGATCTCGGGCAGCCGCGGATCGGTGCCGTGGTTCACGACGCCGGTCCGGGCCAGCAGACGCTCGCCGCTGTCCGCTTCGAGCTCGTTCCACAGCCGCACGGACTCGGCCAGCATGGCGACGTAGTCCGGATCCGCGTAGCCGGGGTTGAAGTTCCGGGTGGTGCCGTGGGAGGCGCCGTTGCGGTGGCCGGGCCCGAACTGCTCCAGCAAGGTCACGTCCCGGCCGCGCCGGGCCAGCGCCCAGGCGGTGGCGGAGCCCATCGCGCCGCCGCCGATGACGACCGTGTCCAGGGTTGTATTCAAGGGTCCTCCTCGGGGATTGGTGCCGGGCCGCCAAAGCGGGTCAGGCCAGCAGCAGGGCCACGCCGATCATGGCCGGCACAGCTACTACGGTAGTGATCAGCACCGTGTCTTTGGCTACTGTGACGCCGGTGCGGTACCGGCTGGCCGCGACAAACACGTTTTGTGCCGTGGGCAGGGCTGCCGTGACGACGGCGGCGAACAATGCCTGCTCCTGCATGCCGAGGGCAAAGCGGGCAAACAGGTAGGCCACCAGGGGGTGGACAACGAGCTTGAAGAAGCTCGCCAGCAGGGTGTCCAGCCGGCGCCCGGTGGCCGGATGCAGGGGCCGGGATCCGTTCAGGCTCATGCCGAACGCGATCAGCATGGCAGGGATGGCGGCCCCGCCGATCAGGTGGATGGGCTCCATGACCAGTGCCGGCACCTGCCAGCCGGTCCCGGCCACCACGAGGCCCAGCGCGGACCCCACGATCATCGGGTTCCGCAGGATCATGAGCAGGAATGTCAGCGGCGTGGTTCGGTGCGAGCTGGTGGTGGCATCCAGCGCCATGAGGAACATGGGAGTGAAAAAGGCCAGCTGGAAGATGAGCAGGGGCGCCACGTAGCTCGCGTCTCCGAGCACGAAGACGGCGATGGGAATGCCGAGGTTGGCGGAGTTGGCAAGGGACGCGCTCATGGAGGAGATGAGGGCTTCCGGGGCCGGGCGTTTGAGCGCGAAGCGCACAATGCCAAAGAACAGCACCGCCGTCGTCAGGGCTCCAACGGCAGTCACGAGCAGCGGCGCGGCAAAGACGTCATGCAGTTTCGCCTTGCTGAGCGTCTCGAAGAGCAGAGCTGGGCTCGCGACAAAGAAGGTCAGGGCGCTGAGGACGGAGCGGGCGTTCTCGCCCAGGATGTTGCGCCGGCCCACGAACATGCCGACCAGGATGATGGACCAGACGACGAAGAAGCCTGCCAGAACCCCTAGCACGCGGCCCTCCGCGGCGGGGCGGAAGGGCGGCGGGCGAAGGTCACCGTTCCAGAGTAATCAGCTTTATTCTGCGGACCGCCCTATTACGCCCGGAGGGGGCGATTCTTAGTTCAGCGCTGCGTTGTTCAGCGAGTGCGGCGGGCGCAGGAGGCCCGGCGTCATGCCCTCCGCGGGGTCGTTGCCGATCTGGACAATCTTGTTGTCCTGATCCACGTGGACCACCTTGGGGTTGTACGCCTTTGCCTCGTCCGTGGTCATCTGCGCGTAAGTGATGAGGATGACGATGTCGTTCTCGTGCATCAGGTGGGCGGCGGCGCCGTTGATGCCGATCACTCCAGACCCGCGTTCGCCGGCAATCGTGTAGGTCTCGAGCCGGGCGCCGTTGGTGACGTCGACGATCGCCACGAGCTCGCCGGGGAGGATGTCGGCGGCCTCCAGCAGATCCAGGTCCACGGTGACGGAACCGACATAGTGAAGGTCCGCGTGCGTGACCGTCGCGCGGTGGATCTTGGATTTGAACATTGTGCGATTCATAACGTCACCAGTCTAACGCGGGGCCGACGCCGGCGCTGTGGCCCACTGCACACCCCTCCGGTCAGCCGGGCCGGTCCGCGGGGGCCGGGTCCAGCGTGCCGGCGGCCGCCGCCGGAACGATGGATGCCGCCGTCGCCGCCAGGATTTCCCGGGCGGCGAGCAGGGCCGGCCGTTTGGCGCTGGAGCGCCGCACCGAGGTGAACACCGTGCGGTGCGGATTCCCGGGCAGGTCCAGGAGCTGCGCGCTGGTGCCGCGGCCGGTCCACACGAGGTCCGGCATCAGGGCCACCGCATTTCCGGATTCGATCAGCCGGATCTGGGCCTGCAGGTCGGCGGTTTCGAAGCGGACATCGGGCTCAAATCCGGCGCTCCGGCACGCCTGCTCGGCCCAGTGCCGGGAGGCCGCCCCGCGGGGTTCCATCACCCAGGGCAGCCCCGCGGTATCCGCCAGCGTCCTGATGGCGGTGCGCCCCGGCGAGGAGGGCGGAACGGCCAGCCGGATGGCGTCCCTGGTCAGGGCCACGCGGTCCAGTTCGGCGTAGTGCGGGGCGGCGTGGCCCGGATACTGTTCGGCGATCACGAGGTCGAAGTCGCGAGCCCACGTCTCGTGGAGGGCCGTCTCCGGTTCCCGCTGGGTCATCTCTACCCTGACCTCCGGGTAGCTGGAGGTCATCCGGGTCAGGGTGCCCGGCATGAGGGCCAGTGCGGCGGACTGGAACACGGCGATCCGCACGGTGCCGGTGACTGTGGTCAGGGACGCTGCCAGGTCCGCCTCGGCCTGCTCCAGGGTCTCCAGAAGCTGGGACGTATGGGCTACGAGGACTTCGGCCTGGGGGGTTAGCTGCACCCGGCGGCCGGTTTTCCGGAGGAGTTCCACCCCGGCCTCCTTCTCAAGGAGTGCCAGTTGCTGGGAAACTGACGATGGGCTGTACTGGAGCGCTTCGGCCACTTCGGCCAGTGTGCCCCGGATCTTCAGTTCGCGCAGCAGTCGCAAACGCCGGACGTCGAGCATCGGTAATCCTTTGGTAATTCTAATGGTTATTACTTAAGAGAATTCACTTTATCTAATGCAATCGGGCTTGCATACTGTTGTCGCTCGGTTACCCCCATCACAGGGTGGATTGATGGGCATCACACCTAAATTAGGAGGCCCTGGTGGCTACACAAGATTTGGCGCGGTCGATCATGCGGCGCAAGCCCATCGACGACATTGAAGAAGAAAACAAGCACAGCGGATTGCACAGGAGCCTGGGGCTCTGGCAGCTGACGGCCATCGGCGTCGGCGGCATTATCGGCGTCGGCATCTTCTCGCTGGCGGGCCTTGTGGCGCATGGCAGTGCGAGCGAGCCCGGCGTCGGCCCGGCGGTGCTCGTCTCGTTCCTGATCGCGGGACTGGCATCCGCTGCCGCGGCACTGTCCTACGCCGAATTCGCCGGCATGATCCCGCGGGCCGGCTCGGCATATACCTACGGCTACGTTGCCCTCGGCGAGGTAATCGGCTGGTTCATCGGGTGGGACCTGCTGCTGGAGTACATCGCGATCGTGGCCGTGGTGGCCATCGGCATCTCGGGCTACTTCGATGCCTTCCTGTCCGGCATCGGCATCCATATGCCCGCCTGGATGACAGCGACGCCGGATGAGGGAACGGGCGGCATTATCAACCTTCCCGCCATCCTCGTCTGCCTGCTGGTGACCTGGATCCTCTCCCGCGGCACGAAGACCTTTGGGCGCTTCGAGCTGATAGCCGTAGCCATCAAGGTGGTACTGATCCTGTTCATCATCGGCCTGGGCATCTTCTACATCAACACCAAAAACTACGACCCCTTCATGCCCAGCGGTTTCGGGCCCGTGGTGGCTGGCTCCGCGACCGTGTTCTTCGCCGTGTTCGGCTACGACGCCATGAGCACCGCGGCGGAGGAGGCGACGGACGGCAAGAAGCACATGCCGAAGGCGATCATCTACTCGCTGATCATCGCCATGCTGCTCTACGTCGCCGCCACCCTGGTGCTCACCGGAATGCAGCACTACACGGAGATCGACCCCAAGGCCGGCTTCGCCTCCGCCTTCAACAGCGTCGGACTGCCGGTGATCGCAACGATCATCTCCGTGTTCGCGGTCCTGTCCATCCTGACCGTAATGCTGACCTTCCTACTCGGCGTCACCCGCGTCTGGTTCTCGATGAGCCGCGACGGCCTCCTGCCGGGCTGGTTCGCCAAGACGGACCGGCACGGCACGCCGCAGCGGGTGACCTGGATCGCCGGCGCCGCCTCCGCCATCCTGGCCGGCATCCTCCCGATCAAGGCCGTGGCGGACTTGACCAACATCGGTATTCTGGCCGCGTTCGTCGTCGTCTGCACATCGGTGATCGTGTTCCGCTACAGGAAGCCTGAGGCCCCGCGGACCTTCCGCCTGCCGCTGATGCCCGTCGTTCCCGCGTTCGGCGTGTTCGCCTCGCTGTTCCTGATGTTCCAGCTGCACTGGGAGACCTGGCTGCGGTTCGGCGTCTGGCTCGTGGTCGGCCTGATCATCTACTTCACGTACGGCCGCAAGAACTCGCTAATGAACCCGGACAGCCCGCGGCACGAAGAAATCGTGGAGATGCACCGCCCTCTGGCATAAGTACCCCACCTCCCCGTTGCGCTATCACTTATGGCTCCCATCCACAGGTCTTGGGGACCACAAGTGATAGCGCAACGTGGTTGAAGGTTCAGTTTTTCTAACTGGTATTGCTCAGAAAACATCGCTTTATCTTATGAAAATACGGTCGCATACTGATTCATAAGAGGTCCACATCTTGAGAAAGAACGAGTTTCAGCCATGACCAACATCTCCACTGAGTCCGGCGCGACCACCGGCAGCGCCGCGGGCAATGAAGCCGCGCACGCCGCGGTTTCGGAAGGCTCGACGGTCCTTGAAGCCGCAGCCCTGGCCGAGGACACCATCGCGCTGGTGCGCCACTGGCTCACCGAAGCCGCCACGGTTCCCGTCGACGCCTCGGCCGAGCAGCTCGCCGGAGTCCTGAAAGACCCGAACGGCCTGGACTTCACGGTCGGATTCGTCGACGGCGTCGTCCGTCCGGAAGACCTGCAGGTTGCCGCCCGCAACCTCGCCGCCCTGGCCCCCAAGGTCCCGGCGTTCCTGCCCTGGTACATGCGCAGCGCCGTCCGCCTCGGCGGCACCATGGCCCCGGTCCTGCCTCAGGTGGTCATCCCGGTGGCCCGCCGCGTGCTCCGTGAAATGGTCGGCCACCTCATCGTCGACGCCACTGACGCCAAGCTCGGTCCGGCCATCGCCAAGATCCGCAGGGACGGCATCAAGCTCAACGTCAACCTCCTCGGCGAAGCGGTCCTAGGCGAACACGAGGCCTCCCGCCGGCTCGAGGGCACCCATGCCCTGCTGTCCCGCCCGGACGTCGACTACGTCTCCATCAAGGTCTCCTCCACGGTGGCCCCGCACTCCGCGTGGGCGTTCGATGAGGCCGTGGAGCACGTCGTGGAGAAGCTGACCCCGCTCTTCACCCGCGCGGCGTCGTTTGCCGCCGGCGGACAGAAGGCCAAGTTCATCAACCTGGACATGGAGGAATACAAAGACCTGGACATGACCATCGCGGTCTTCACCCGGATCCTGGACAAGCCCGAGTTCAAGAACCTCGAGGCCGGCATCGTGCTCCAGGCGTACCTGCCCGACGCCGTTGCCGCCATGATCCGCCTGCAGGACTGGGCCTCAGCCCGCCGCGCCGAGGGTGGCGCCGCGATCAAGGTCCGCGTCGTCAAGGGTGCCAACCTGCCGATGGAGCAGGTGGAAGCCTCCCTGCACGACTGGCCGCTCGCCACCTGGAACACCAAGCAGGATTCGGACACCAACTACAAGCGCGTCATCAACTACTCGCTGCACCCCGACCGGATCCAAAACATCCGGATCGGCGTCGCCGGCCACAACCTCTTCGATATCGCCTTCGCCTGGCTGCTGGCCAAGCAGCGCGGCGTGGAATCCGGTATCGAATTCGAGATGCTGCTTGGCATGGCCCAGGGCCAGGCTGAAGCCGTCAAGAAGGACGTCGGCTCCCTCCTGCTCTACACCCCGGTGGTCCACCCGGCCGAGTTCGACGTCGCGATCGCTTACCTGATCCGCCGCCTCGAAGAGGGCGCCAGCCAGGACAACTTCATGTCCGCCGTCTTCGAGCTCAGCGAGAACGAAACGCTGTTCGAGCGTGAGAAGCAGCGCTTCCTCGCCTCCCTCGCCAAGCTCGACGACGAGGTTCCGCCGCCGAACCGCCGGCAGAACCGCGCTCTCCCGGCCGCGCCGCTGCCGCACGATGCGTTCGAGAACACCCCTGACACTGATCCCTCGCTGCCCGCCAACCGCGACTGGGGCCGCGCCATCCTGGGCCGCGTGGCAAACTCCACGCTGGGCAACGCCGCCGTCGAGGCCGCCACGATCAACGACGAGGCCACCCTGAACGCGGTCATCGCCACCGCCGTCGAAAAGGGCAAGGCCTGGGGCGCACTCTCCGGCGCCGAGCGCGCCGAAATCCTGCACCGGGCCGGCGACGTCCTCGAGGCCCGCCGCGCCGACCTCCTCGAGGTCATGGCATCCGAGACCGGCAAGACGATCGATCAGGGCGACCCCGAGGTCAGCGAGGCCGTCGACTTCGCGCACTACTACGCCGAATCGGCCCGCAAGCTCGACGACGTCGACGGCGCCACCTTCGTCCCGTCCAACCTCACCGTCGTGACCCCGCCGTGGAATTTCCCGGTCGCCATCCCGGCCGGCTCCACTCTGGCCGCCCTCGCCGCCGGCTCCGCCGTCGTGATCAAGCCCGCCAAGCAGGCCCGCCGCAGCGGTGCCGTGATGATCGAGGCTCTCTGGGAGGCCGGTGTCCCGCGGGACGTCCTGACCATGGTGCAGCTGGGCGAGCGGGAACTCGGCCAGCAGCTGATCTCGCACCCGGCCGTGGACCGCGTCATCCTGACCGGCGGCTACGAGACCGCCGAGCTGTTCCGGTCCTTCCGCAAGGACCTGCCGCTCCTGGCCGAGACCAGCGGCAAGAACGCCATCATCGTCACCCCGAGCGCGGACCTGGACCTTGCAGCCAAGGACGTGGCCTACTCCGCGTTCGGCCACGCCGGCCAGAAGTGCTCCGCCGCCTCGCTCGTGATCCTGGTCGGTTCCGTTGCCACGTCGAAGCGGTTCCACAACCAGCTGGTCGACGCCGTCACCTCGCTGAAGGTCGGCTACCCGGAGGACCCGGCGACCCAGATGGGTCCGATCATCGAGCCCGCCAGCGGCAAGCTCCTCAACGCGCTGACCACCCTCGGCGAGGGTGAAACCTGGGCCGTGGAACCGCGGAAGCTGGATGCCACCGGCAAACTCTGGAGCCCCGGCGTGCGCTCGGGCGTTCGGCGCGCATCTTACTTCCACCTCACCGAATTCTTCGGTCCCGTCCTGGGCGTCATGACGGCGGAGACCCTGGAGGAGGCCATCGCGATCCAGAACCAGATCGACTACGGCCTCACCGCGGGCCTGCACTCGCTCAACAGCGAGGAGCTCGGCCTCTGGCTGGACACCATCCAGGCCGGAAACCTCTACGTCAACCGCGGCATCACCGGAGCGATCGTCCAGCGCCAGCCGTTCGGCGGCTGGAAGAAATCCGCCGTCGGCGCCGGCACCAAGGCCGGCGGCCCGAACTACCTCGTCGGCCTCGGCGAATGGGCCAGCAAGCCCAGCACCGCCGCCGTCACCCCGGCCGCTGCACCCGCCCACACGGGAGTACGCCGGATCGAAGACGCGGCCAAAGGCTTCCTGACAGCCGACGAGATCGCGCCGCTGCAGCGCGCCCTGGCTTCCGATGCCCGGGCCTGGGCCGAGGAATTCGGCACCTCCAAGGACGTGTCGGGCCTGAGCGCCGAACGCAACGTCTTCCGCTACCGCGCCCTGCCCGTCACGGTCCGCCTCGCCGAAGGCGAACCGCTCGCCGGCCTCGTCCGGACCGTGGCCGCCGGTGTCCTCGCCGGGTCCGCCCTCACAGTCTCGACCGCCGTCGAACTGCCCGCCCAGCTGAGCGCCGTCCTGTCCGGCCTCGGCATCGCCGTCACCGTGGAGAACGACGCCGACTGGCTGGCTTCCGCCGGCACGCTCGCCGCGGCAGGCAAGCTGTCCGGCGCCCGGATCCGGCTGATCGGCGGAAACGCCAAGGCACTGGCCGAGGCCACCGGCGGCCGCCCGGACCTGGCGGTCTACTTCCACCCGGTCACCGAAGCCGGACGCGTGGAACTGCTGCCGTTCCTGCACGAGCAGGCCATCAGCATCACAGCGCACCGATTCGGCACCCCGAACCACATCTCGGATGCCCTGATTTAGCCCGAGCGTGCCAGAACTCTAGGCCGGGCGTGCTAAAACGCCGTCGCCGCCGTGCAGCACCGTTGGGTGCGGCGCGGCGGCGATGGCGTTAAGCGCGGAGCCGCCTAGCCGAAGTACCAGCCTGGCGGCACCCACGAGGCCGGGACCGCGTGGGCCGAGAAGTCATCGCAGCCGGAGCAGAAGTAGGTGACCTCGCCGAGCTTGCTGACGGAGCCGTCCCGGCGGTGCGCGGCCGGGATGAAGGTCTCCAGGTAGATGAATTCGTCCGTGCCGCAGCGTTCGCAGAACGGGCTGGCAACAAAATCGGACTCCGCCAAGGTGGCCGGGCGAATTCCCCCGCGGCCCAGGCTGGAGTACTGGGTGGTAGCGGGGTGCTGAATCGTGGCGCCGTGACGCATCGGGGACGTTGCCGGTCGGGCGGACGTAGTCGCGTGGGCGGCGGCCGGTGCGGACAGACGGGGGTGGTTTATGGCTGGCATCATTGTCGGCCTATCCCGAACGCTCTGGCGCCAGCCACAGGGCATCAGCGACGGACAGCGTTCGTTTTTTCGAATCGTTGTCGTGGGCCTCTGCTTGACCTCGGACGATTAATCTTGAGTAGTGTCAGGATAGATGAAGTACCTGCACCGTTCAATGGTCAAGTAAGTACTCCTCGCTACCTTCGTGGTCTGTCAGGTAAGTACCCCGCCCACGTGTGCCGCAGACTAGATGCCATGGACGGGCCGGCGGGCCGCCCGCGCCCTAGGCCGGGCGCTTCAAAGTTCGGCCCACGATCGCCTGGGTGAGCGCATCGATCACTTCGGTATTGGCCAGGGGATTGCGGATGAGGGTGAAATCGACGTCGCCCACGGGCGGCAGATCGAAGCGGCGGGTAATGATCTTCAGATCCTCCGGGACCAGCGAGAAGGGCATCACGGCCACCCCGATGCCGGCCCGGACGGCGGCCAGCACGCCGCTGATCTGCCGAGTGGTGCAGGTGATCCGCCAGGTCCGGCCGGTGGCCTCAAGGGCGTCGATCGCGAGCTTCCGGCTCAGGCTGGGGGAGGGGTACGCGATCAGCGGCACCGGATCGGCCGGATCCAGCACGGTCTGCTCCAGCCCCACCCAGGCAAAAACGTCCTGCTGGACCACGGTCCCGTCCTTGGCCCCCGCCACCCACTTCACAAAGACCAGGTCCAGCTGCCCCGCGTTGAGGCGCTTGTAGAGCTGGTCGCTCTGGCCCACCGTGAGTTCGAGGTTGATCTGCGGATAGATCTGGCGGAACTCCCGGAGAATGCGGGGCAGCCCGGTGATGGCGAGGTCGTCGGCCGTGCCGAAGCGCAGGCGCCCGCGCATGGCCGATCCGGAGAAATACCGGGCGGCGGCGTCGTGCGCGGCGAGGATGCTCCGGGCAAACCCGGCCATGGCATCGCCGTTGTCCGTCAGCCGCACGTCGCGGGTGTCCCGGGCGATCAGCACGCGCTTGGCGGACGCCTCCAGCTTGCGGACGTGCTGGCTGACGGTGGGCTGCGCAAGGCCGAGGCGTTCCGCGGCCTTGGTGAAACTCAGGGTTTCGGCCACGGCCAGGAAGGAGCGGAGCTGGGCGGGTTCGAACATGTTGGTCTCCCGGATCGGGCGGCTCGGGGCGTGCATTGCGAACGATGTATTGCGTTTTGTAATGCTAGTTATGCGCTGAATAGGCTTCCATAATCTCTTGGGGCCAGCCTAGCGTTAAGTCCATCCCGCTCACCCGCTCTTTTGAGGACTTTGCCGTGGCACCCCCTCCGCCGCTCGAGGCTAACGCAGCCGCCCTGCCAGACACCATCACCCAACCGATCGCCGTCGTCAACGAGCGCCTGCCGTGGCGCCACACGTTCATCTCCCTGAAGGTCCGCAATTTCCGCATCTTCGCGATCGGCCATTTCATTGCCGTGATCGCGCTCTGGATGCAGCGGATCGCCCAGGACTGGCTGGTGCTCCAGCTCTCCGGGTCCGTCACCGCCGTCGGGATCACTGTGGCCCTGCAGTTCCTGCCGTCCCTGTTCCTCGGCCCCTGGGCCGGCATGATGGCGGACCGCTTCGCAAAGCGGAAGATCCTCATGCTGTGCCAGTCCGTCGCCGCCCTGTTGGCGGCAACGCTCGCCGTGCTGGCCCTCAGCCAGCAGATCGAGGTCGCGCACGTTTATGGGATCGCGCTGGTCCTGGGCCTCGTGACCGTGCTGGACCAGCCGGCCCGTCAGGTGTTCGTCAACGAACTCGTGGGTCCCCGCTACCTGCGCAACGCAATCAGCGTGAACTCCACGATCTTCCAGCTCGGCGGACTGATCGGTCCTGCCGTCGCCGGGATCCTGCTGACCGCCGTCGGTGCGGGCTGGGCCTTTGCCGCCAACGCCGTGGCCTGCTGCTTCACCGTGTCCATGCTGCTGAGCCTGCGGAAGGACCAGCTGCATGTCAGCAGCCCGGTCGCCAAGCGGCGGGGCATGCTGAGGGAAGGGCTGAACTATGCGCTGAGCAAGCCCACCATCTACTGGCCTTGGCTGATGGCCGGGTTCATCGCGGTGTTCGCGATGAGCCTGCCGGTGCTGCTGGCCGCGTTTGCCGACCACGTGTACGACGCCGGTGCCGGCGGCTATGGCCTGCTCAACACCCTCGTGGCACTCGGGGCGCTGGCCGGGGCCATCACCTCGGCCCGGCGGCGCGAACTGCGGCTGCGCTCAGTAGTCCTGGGCGCCGGAATGTACGGCCTCATGTTGTGCCTGGCATCCCTGGCGCCGTCGATGCCCTGGTTCGGTGCGGCGATGGTGCTGGCCGGGTTCTGGTGCCTCATGTTCCTTACCGCCGCGAACCAGCTAGTCCAGGTCAGCGCCAACCTGGCAATCCGCGGGCGCGTCATGAGCCTGTACATCATGGTGCTGATCGGCGGGCAGGCGATCGGCGGCCCGATGATCGGCTGGCTCGCCGAACACGCGAACCCGCACACGGCTGTCCTCATCTCCGGAGGGGTGCCGGTGCTCGCCGCGGCAAGCGTCGCCGTCGTCCTGGCACGGCGGGGGCAGCTCATGCTCAAGGTGGATCTGAAGGACCGGCGCCGGCTGCTGCGGATCGTCCCGAGCCAGGGCCGGCGGCAGACATCCGCCGCGTCCTAGCTTTCCGCGCCGATACCGGACAGCCGCGGCGTGGATCCACGCCGCGGCTGTCTTTTTTCGCAGCGGAAAGCACGAAACCGTGCCGAAACCCGGGTCGAGCCGCCGGCGGTACTAACCGGCCAGCGGCACGTGCGGGTAGTCCGGTTCCCGGTGCTGGAACTGCAGCACATCCGGGTTCTGGACGACGCCGCCGCGGATTTCGATCGCACGGCGGATGGTCTCGTTCGCGTTCCAGGCTTCGGGGCCGGCAATCACGGTCTCCAGGAACGGCAGGAGCGCCTCGCTGATCTCCCAGCTGGAGGAATCCCAGAGGTAGGACGGGCTGTGGTCCACGGCGTAGTAGTCGATGTGGTCCCCGACCTTGAACATCGGCTTGGCGAACGTGGTGGTTTTCGCCCAGCTGAAGCCCATGCCCTCGTCGCAGGACACATCCACGATCAGGCTCCCGGGCCGGAAAGCGGCCAGGTCCTCCGTGCGCAGGTAGGTCAGGGGCGCGTTGGGGTCCTGCAGGGTGCAGTTGACCACGATGTCGCTCTCGGCGAGGAATGGTGCCAACGGCACGCGCCCGCGCTCGGTGATGACCTCGCTGAGGTACGGCGCTTCGCTGTCGTGGTCGAACTGCGCGATCCGGACCGAGTGGATGGGCGAGCCCACTGCGGCAACACCGCGGTTGGTCAGCACCTGCACGTCGTGGACGCCGTGGGCGTTCAAGGCAGTTACCGCGCCGCGGGCCGTTGCGCCGAAGCCGATCACGACGGCGCTCAGCCGGCGGCCGTAGTCCCCGGTGGACCCGGTCAGCGCCAGGGAATGCAGCACGGAGCAGTAGCCGGCGAGCTCGTTGTTCTTGTGGAAGACGTGCAGGCCGAAGCCGCCGTCGCTGGCCCAGTGGTTCATGGCCTCGAAGGCGATGAGCGTGAGTTTCTTATCGATCGCCAGCTGGGTGATGGCCCGGTCCTGGACGCAGTGCGGCCAGCCCCAGAGGACCTGACCGTCGCGGAGTTCGGCAAGGTCTTCGGGCTGCGGCTTGGGCAAGAGGACGACGTCGGCGTCCGCCAGCAGCTGCTGCCGCGGCGCGATGCGCCCCACGAGGGGCGCGAGGTGCTCGTCCGACACGCCGAAGCGCTCGCCGTAGCCTTCCTCGAGGATCAGCTGCTCCCGGATCTCCGGCGCGATGCGGTCCAGGTGCAGGGGATGGATGGGGAGGCGTCGCTCGTCCGGCTTTCGGGTGCTGGCGAGGATGCCGAGGGTGAGGCGGTTCGGGGACCCGGTCACTTCTTTTTGGGGCTCGCCGTCTTGGCAGCGGTCACTTTGTCGAGGGAGCTGGCCGGCGCTGATGCGGCCCTCTTGTCAGCGCGCTTTTCCTTGATGGATTTGCCGGATTTCTTGGATGCTGCTTGACGGGGGGACTTGTCAGCCATGATTGCTCCTGTAGCGGAACCGAAGAGGTTCCTGACTTCTGACGATACAGGTAGGAACCTAATGGCAGGCCGGAGCGGGGCGGCGTAGCGCCGGAGGCGGAGGGGAGGATTGGAGCGGCTGACGGGAATCGAACCCGCGTATCAAGCTTGGGAAGCTAGCGCTCTACCATTGAGCTACAGCCGCAGTGGGACTGTCCAAAGTGCTGGACTTTTGCCCCGGTGAAACAACGAGATTTACATTACCCCAGTCTGGCGGCGAGGTTGAACACGCCACGTCCGCGCGTTGGCGGATAGGCGGCCGGATCGCCGTCCGCCACGTCTCATAACTCTTCGGACACTCTTGGGCGAAAGCCCGTCACAGGACCCGGTGCGGTGGCCGGTGCTGTCTATCCTGAAATGGTTAGCTGCAGTTCCGGGGAAGCGGGCTACGCCCAATAACCGTCCGCCGAGCAAGGATTTCCGTGGCATTTGCAGAGTACGACGTCGTTATCCGCCGCGACGCCATGAGCGTCTATAACTACCTCATGGACCCTGGCCACCTGCCGCTGTGGCGGGACGGGGTCCGGAGCGTAGAGCTGCTTTCCGGTGCGGCCGGCGCCAAAGGCGCCGTGTACCGCCAGACGGTTGCCGGACCGGGCGGACGCCCTGTGGCCGCGGATTTCGAAATCGTCGAGGCGCGGCCGGGCGCGGAAATCCAGTACCAGGTCATCGCCGGGCCGGCCCGGCCGCACGGCGGCTACTACCTGAGCACGGAGGGACCCGGCACACGCGTCCGCTTCGCCCTGAACTGCGAGCCCAAGGGATTCCTGGCCCGGCTGACCAACCCGTTGCGCCGTCGGATGAAGGCTGAGGTCGGCCAGCTCGACCGGCTCAAGTCCATCCTGGAACATATGCCCGCCGCGGAATAGACGGGCCGGGGAAGTAACACTCGGCGTCCGTGCCGGTCCGTGAAGCCGGGTCGGGCGCTGTGCGGTATTTTTGAACCTGTGCTGATCTCTGACCGCGACATTCGAACCGAAATCGACTCCCAGCGGATTGTCCTTGAACCGTTCGACCCGGCGATGGTCCAGCCGTCCTCGGTGGACGTCAGGATCGACAAGTTCTTCCGGCTGTTCGACAACCACAAGTACGCCCACATTGATCCGGCCGAGGAGCAGCCCGAGCTGACCCGCCTGGTGGAGGTGGAATCCGGCGAGCCGTTCATCCTGCACCCGGGCGAGTTCGTCCTGGGCTCCACCTACGAGACCGTGACGCTGCCGGATGACATTGCGGCCCGGCTCGAGGGAAAGTCCTCGCTCGGCCGGCTCGGTCTCCTCACGCACTCGACGGCGGGATTCATCGACCCCGGGTTCTCCGGCCACGTCACGCTGGAGCTGTCCAACATGGCCACGCTGCCCATTAAGCTGTGGCCCGGCATGAAGATTGGCCAGCTGTGCTTCTTCCGGCTTTCCTCGGCCGCCGAGCACCCCTACGGTTCGGGGGAGTACGGCAACCGCTACCAGGGCCAGCGCGGCCCGACTGCCAGCCGCAGCCACCTGAATTTCCACCGCACCGACATTTAGGGCCGTTTCCGGCGCAGTCTCAGGCTTACGCTTGCCCCGATGTCCGGACAGCCGGGCGCCGGACCGGGCGGCGCAGCAGCCGGACGACTGGTTCCACGAAACGGGCGGCCAGCGGCCCCGCGATCGCCATGATCAGAACATAGGCCGTGGCGAGGGCCGCCAGATCCGCGGGCACCACACCCGAGGCAACGGCGAGGCCGGCGATGACAATGGAAAATTCGCCGCGTGCGATCAGGGCGGCCCCCGCGCGGAAGCGGCCGGGAATTCCAATGCCGGCCCGTTTGGCCGCCCAGAATCCGGTGATCATCTTGGTGGCTGCCGTCACCAGGGCCAGCAACAGCGCCCAGCCCAGGACGGGCGGGATGGACCGTGGGTCCGTGTTGAGGCCAAAGACAACAAAGAAGATCGCCGCGAAAAGGTCCCGGAGCGGCTCCAGGATGCGGGTGGCGCTGTGGGCCGTGGCGCCGGAAATCGCGATGCCGAGCATGAACGCGCCTACCGCCGCGGAGACCTGCATGGCGGCCGCGAGCCCCGCCACCAGCAGCGCAGCACCGAGCAGATTGAGCAGGAAGACCTCGGAGTTCTCACTGTGCACGGCTTTGGACACGTGGTGGCCGTGCCGGAGGGCCACCACCAGGACCAGGGTGACGACGGCGAGGGAGATGCCCACGGTCTGCAGGCCCATCAGGAAACTGACTCCGGCCAGTGTGGCGGTCAGGATCGGGAGGTACACGGCCATGGCGAGGTCCTCGAACACCAGGATGGCGAGGACCACCGGGGTTTCCCTGTTGCCGATCCGGCCAAGATCGGTGATGACTTTCGCCGCGATCCCGGACGATGAAATGTACGTCACCCCGCCCATCACCATGGCTCCCACGACGCCCCATCCCAGCATCAGGGCGAGCCCTGCGCCGGGCAGGAAATTGAGCAGAAGGTCCAGGACGCCGGCCTGCCAGGACCGCCGCAGCCCGGTGACGAGCTCGGCCGCCGTATATTCCAGACCCAGCATAAGCAGCAGGAGGATGACGCCGATCTCGCCGGAAAGATGGGCGAACTCGTGCATCCCTTCGAGCTTGACGAGGCCTCCGGCGCCGAAGAACAGACCGCCCACCAGGTAGAGCGGAATAGGGGACATGCCGATCCGCCCGGCCAGTCTGGCCAGCAGGCCGAGACAGAAGACGACAGCCCCCAGCTCGATCAGGGTCAGCGCGAGCGGATCCATCCCGCTTATCCGTTGCGAAGAATGCTGGCCGCCGTGTCCAGGCCTTCTTGCGTTCCGACTGCGACGAGGAGGTCGCCGGGGTGGAGGACGACGTCGGGCCCCGGCGAGGGGAGGACCTCGCCCTCGCGCATGATGGCCACGATTGAGACGCCGCTGCGGGTCCGGATGCAGGCCTTTCCCATCGGCTGGTTGTGGAAGGGGGATTCGGCACTGATTGAGAACTGGCGCGTCACGATGCCCGGGACTTCCCGGTGTGCTTCCGAGAGCTGCATGGCGAGGCGCTGGCCACCCAGGAGGTTGCCCAGGGCGGCGGCCTCGTCCGCCGTCAGCGGAATGGAGGCCTGGCAAGTATCAGGGTCGTCCCAGGTCGAGACGATGAGTTCCGTTTGGCCTTCACGGTATTCGACCACGCCGATCCGGCGTCCCGAGGCAGTCATGAAGTCCTTGCGCCGGCCGAGGCCGGGGAGGTCCGTCTCATCCACGTTCATATCTTCAGCCTAGTGCGCGAACCGGAAATTCGGACGCCTCAGGCCGCGGGGACGACCGCGATTTCGGTTCTGTCCGGGGCCTTGACCGGCAGGAGGACGAGCAGGCCCGCAAGCAGCACCACCATGATGCCCAGGATGCCCCAACGCTGGGCCTCGCCGGTGGCCGTGAGGGGGGTGGCGACGGTGATGCACAGGGTAAAAAGGGCCGGGGCAAGGAAACTCACGGCCCGGCCTGTGGTGGCGTAGAGCCCAAAGAGCTCGCCGGATTCCCCGTGCGGGGCGAGCCGGGCGAGGTACGCGCGGGAGGACGACTGGGCCGGTCCCACGAAGAGGCACAGGAAGAGGCCGAAGATCCAGAAGGTGGTGGTGCCGGCCCAGGCCAGGCCGAGGAATTCGTAGCTTCCGTTGCCGAGCACCAGGATGGCGGTGCCCGCGAGCAGCAGTCCGGCCAGGGACGCAATGATCACGGCCTTCGGCCCGATCCTGTCATCCAGGAAGCCACCGAAAACGGCCCCGGCGGCCGCCACGACATTTCCGAAGATCGCGAAGAAGATGACGTCCTTGAGCTCGAAGCCAAAGGTTCCGGCCGCGATCACGCCGCCGAAGGTAAACACGGCGGCCAGACCGTCCCGGAAGATGGCGCTGGCGAGGAGAAAATAGATGGTGTGCGGGCTGGTCCGGTAGATCGCCTTGATGCGCCTGACCAGCAGGCCGTAGGAGGCGAAGAAGCCCAGCCGTGTGTCCCGCCCGGCGCGCGGCAACTCCGGCACGGCGAAGAGCACGGGCAGGGCGAAAATGAAGAACCACAGGGCCGAAAACACTGCCACAAGCCGGATGTTGAGGCTGTCCGTGGTGGAGGCGCCAAACCAGTCGAAGCTGGGCTGGACAAACAGCTGGAGCACAATCAGCAGCGCCACAATGCCGCCGAGGTACCCCATGCCCCAGCCGAAGCCGCTGACCTTGCCGATGTTCCGCGGGGTGGAAATCTGCGCGAGCATGGCGTTGTAGTTGACCCCCGCGAATTCGAAGAAGACGTTGCCCAGCGCGATCAGCGTGACGCCGAGAAGCAGGAATTCCGGCCGCGGGAAGACGAAGAAACACAGCCCGGTCAGGACCGCGACGGCGGCCGTGTTGACCCCCAGCCACAGCTTGCGCCGGCCCCCGGTGTCCGAGCGCTGCCCGGTGACGGGGGCCAACAGGGCGATGGCCACGCCGGCAACGGCCAGCGCGGCGCCCAGGACCGCCGAGGCTTGGTCCTCGCCGCCGAAGGCCCTGGAGGTCAGGTAGACGGTGAAAACGAAGGTTGTCATGACGGCATTGAAGGCTGCCGAGCCCCAGTCCCACGACGCCCACGCGAGGATCCGACCCTTGTGCGAGACGGGACTTCCCGCTTCCAGTTCCGACGACGGTCGCATGGCCTCGGGGGCGGCGGCAGTGTTCATAGCCAGAATCGTAGCCGCCCAGGACGCCCGCGGCCTGTCCCCCGCGGGAGTCCCTGGCGGCTTTTGCTACGAATTATTCAGTGGCCGGCGTCCCTGCCAAAAGAATTTGTACACGCTTGGTAAACTGTCCGCACCGAACCTAACAAATGAACCGCCTGCTCTAACTTGCTGACAATCGAATTTCTGACGTTGCGGAGACACCAGTGATCACAGTCCTTGCCGTGCACTTTGCGGTGGCTGTCGTGGCCCCGCTGCTGTTCCGAAAGTTCGGCAGGAATTCGTTCTATACCCTGGCCGCGGTTCCCGCGGCCTCCTTCATCTGGCTGCTCCTGCAGCACGATGCCGTTTATTCAGGGGCAGTCAATTCAGACAGCGCGATCGCCGAGGCGATCCCCTGGGTTCCCGCCCTCCAGCTGGAACTCGCGTTCCGGATGGACGCGCTGGCCTGGGTCATGTCCCTGCTGGTTCTTGGGGTCGGCGCGCTGGTGCTGGTCTACTGCGCCCGTTACTTCAAGAACAAGGACGACTACCTCGGCGGGTTCGGGGCCCAACTTCTGGCCTTCGCCGGTGCCATGTTCGGCCTCGTCACCGCTGATGACCTCCTGCTGATGTTCATCTTCTGGGAACTGACCACGGTGCTGTCCTACCTGCTGATCGGCTACGCCCGGACCAGGCTGTCCGCACGGCGCTCGGCGCTGCAGGCCCTCATGGTGACCACTGCCGGCGGACTGGCCATGCTAGTGGGGCTCATCATCCTGGGTTCGACGGCCGGAACCTACCGGATCCAGGCCATTCTGGACATGGCCCCCGCGCTCGTCACCGGCCCCGCGGCAGGCGCCGTGAGCGCCGCCGTCGTCCTGATCCTGATCGGTGCGATCACCAAATCCGCCCTGGTTCCGTTCCACTTCTGGCTCCCCGGAGCGATGGCCGCCCCCACGCCCGTGAGCGCCTACCTGCACGCCGCGGCCATGGTGAAGGCGGGGATCTACCTGGTGGCCCGGCTCGCCCCCGGGTTCGCCGGGATCCCGCCGTGGCTGCCGATCGTGCTGGGCCTGGGCCTGGCGACCATGCTGGTCGGCGGCTACCGGGCCCTCCGGCAAACCGACATCAAACTCATCCTCGCCTACGGCACCGTGAGCCAGCTGGGCTTCCTGACCATGGTGGTGGGCCTCGGCACTCCCGACGCGGCGCTCGCCGGACTCGCCCTGCTCTTGGCGCACGGATTGTTCAAGGCCACGCTGTTCCTGGTGGTGGGCATCATCGACCACCAAGCGGGGACACGGGACATCCGCAAGCTCTCCGGCGTCTACGGCTCGGCCCGGGCACTGGCGGTGGTAGCGACGATCGGTGCGGCCTCGATGGCGGGCGTCCCCCCGCTGGCCGGCTACGTCGCCAAGGAATCGGTGTTCGAGGCCTTCATCCAATACAGCTCGGAGTCCGGGACCGGGCCCTGGCTGCTGGGAGGCGTGGTCCTCGGCTCCGTCCTGACCTTCGCCTACAGCGCCCGCTTCATGTGGGGCGCCTTCGCCGTCAAGCCCGGCGTGGAGCCCACGGCATTCAAACCGATCAAACCCGCCTTCCTTGCCGCACCGGCAATCCTGAGCCTCCTCACGATCCTGTACGGCCTGTGGCCCGCCGCCGTCGACGGCTGGATCCAGCCCTATGCGGAACTCTTTGTGGACGGCTCCGGCTCCTCGCCCGGCCACCTGGCGCTGTGGCACGGCGTCACCCCGGCCCTGGGGCTGACCGCGGTGACGTTCGCCCTGGGCCTGGCCATGTTCTACGGCCGCAACGCCGTGGCCCGGCTGCAGGCCTTCGTGCCGGGCTGGATCGACGCCGACCGCGCGTACCAGCAGACGATCGGCGCGCTGGACGACACCGCCGTCTGGGTCACCGGCCGGACCCAGCGAGGCTCGCTGTTCTTCTACCTCTCCGTCATCCTGACCGTGGCGTTCGTCCTGCCGCTGACGGCGCTGCTCGTGGCCAACAAGCCGCTCCCGCCCGGACTCTATGTCATCGATCCGGGCTCGCCGCTGCAGCTGGTGGCCGGTGCGGGAGTCGTGATCGGCGCGCTCGCCGCGGTCCGCGCCAACAAGCGGTTCCTGGCCGTCCTGATGGTGTCCGTCACCGGCTACGGCATTGCCCTGATGTTCGCGCTGCAGGGCGCCCCTGACCTCGCGCTGACCCAGATGCTGGTCGAAACGATCATTCTGGTGGCGTTCGTGCTGGCCATGCGGAGCCTCCCCGCGGGGCTGCGGGACCGCACCGGCGGGAAATACCGGGTCATCCGCGTGGTGATCGGCCTGGCGTTCGGCGCCACCATGATCTTCGTGGCCATCTATGCCCTCGGCGCCCGCGTGGCCGAGCCGGTCTCCCTGCAGTTCCCGCAGCTGGCCTACGAGGGCGGCGGCGGCCTCAACGTCGTCAACGTGACCCTCGTGGATATCCGCGCCTGGGACACCTTTGGCGAGATCTCCGTCCTGGCCCTGGCCGCCACCGGCGTGGCCAGCCTCATCTTCGTCCGAGGCCGCGGCGACCGCATCCGGACGGCCGCCACAGTCGCGGAAGGGACCGTCGGCCGGTTGACCGGGGCCCGGGGCAGCACCCGGGACGATGCCGCCCTGGCCATGAACCGTCGGTTCGCTGCAGCCACCCGGGACGCCTGGCTGGTGGCCGGCCGGACTCTGGCCCCCGAACGCCGCTCGATCATCTTCGAGGTGGTCACCCGCCTGATCTTCCACTCCATGATCGTGTTCTCCATCTATCTGCTGCTCGCCGGCCACAACCTGCCCGGCGGCGGCTTCGCCGGCGGCCTCACAGCCGGACTCGCCCTGACCATCCGCTACCTCGCCGGCGGCCGCTTCGAACTGCGCGAAGCCACGCCGGTCGGCGCCGGTACCCTGCTGGGAATCGGCCTGGCCACCGCCGCGGCCGCCGGAATGACGCCGCTGCTGCTGGGCGGACAGGTGTTCCAGAGCGCCATCGTCGAACTGTGGCTGCCCGTGTTCGGCGACATCAAGTTCGTCACCTCGACCATCTTCGACATCGGCGTGTACGTCGTCGTGGTCGGCCTGGCCCTGGACGTGCTGCGCAGCCTGGGGGCCGAAATCGACGAGCACTTCGAGGAACAGCCCGAGCCATCCGACGAAGGGCCGTCCGACGAAGGGCCGTCCGACGGCGATGAGGTCGGTCTCCCGGCTGAAACAGCCGACGCGGAAACGACAGCCAGGGGGAAAGCATGAGCGTCAATCTGACCCTGCTGACTGTCATGGGGGCCCTGTACGCCTGCGGCATCTATCTCATCCTTGAACGCAGCCTCACCCGGGTCCTGCTGGGCCTCATGCTGCTGGCCAACGCCACCAACCTCCTGATCCTCGCCACCGGCGGGTACGCCGGTCTGGCGCCGATCTTCGACAAGAACACCCCCGCCGGGGACTACAGCGACCCCCTCCCGCAGGCCCTGATCCTGACCTCGATCGTGATCTCCTTCGCCGTCACGGCGTTCATGCTGGGCATCATCTACCGGACCTGGGTCCTGGCCCGCCAGGATGAAATCCAGGACGACGCCGAGGACCGCCGCGTCGCGGAAACCCCGAGCTTTGACGCCGAGGACGATTCCGTGATTCCGGTCGAGACCTCGGAGTTTCCGCTGGCGATGATCGGCTCCGACGGCGCCGGGCTGGTGGACACCCCTGTCGGTGGAGGTCCGGGTCCCGGATCCGGTTCCAGCCAGGGAAGCGGTGCGGCCGCGGTCATGTCCGGCGACCGCCCGGTGCGGGCCGAACAGGCCGCCTCCGAAGAACAGCCCGGCTCCCTGAACGTTGACCCCAGACCGGAAGGAGGCGGACAGTGAACATCGCCAGCTTTGCCCCGCTCGCCGTCGTACTCCCCATCCTGGGCGCCGCCCTGACGTTCCTGCTGATCCGGCACTCCCGGGCCCAGCGGGCTGTCAGCATCGCCATCCTGACCGTGACCCTGCTGCTGGAATGCTGGCTGCTGGCCTCCGTTTGGGAGGGCGGGACGGCCGCGGTGAATATCGGCGGGTGGATGCCGCCCTGGGGGATCGTGCTGGTGGTGGACCAGTTCTCCTCGCTCATGCTCGTGGTGTCCTCGGCCGTGAGCCTTGCAGTGCTGATCTACGCAACCGGACAGGGCATGGCCGACGGCGACCGCGACGCGCCGGTCTCGATCTTCCACCCGACCTACCTGATCCTCGTCGCCGGGGTATCCAACGCCTTCCTCTCCGGAGACCTCTTCAACCTCTACGTCGGCTTTGAGATCCTGCTGACCGCCAGCTACGTGCTCATCACCCTCGGCGGCACGGGACCGCGCATCCGGGCCGGCGTGACCTACGTGGTGGTCTCCGTGGTGTCTTCGGTGCTGTTCCTGATCGCGATCGCCATGATCTACGGGGCCACCGGCACCATCAACATGGCGGACCTCGCCATCAAGCTCGGCGACCTGGACCAGGGCACCCGGACGCTGCTGCACGTCATGCTCCTGGTGGCCTTCGGCATCAAAGCCGCCGTCTTCCCCCTCTCTTTCTGGCTCCCCGACTCCTATCCCACCGCGCCGGCCCCCGTCACCGCGGTGTTTGCCGGGCTGCTGACCAAGGTGGGTGTCTACGCCATGGTCCGCACGGAGACGCTGCTCTTCCCGGGGGATGCACTCAACGCCCCGCTCATGGTCGCGGCGCTGCTGACCATGGTGGTGGGAATCCTCGGCGCCCTGGCCCAAAGCGACATCAAGCGACTCCTGTCGTTCACCCTCGTCAGCCACATCGGCTACATGGTGTTCGGCCTGGCCATGTCCACGGTGGCCGGGTTGGGCGCCGCGGTGTTCTACGTGGCCCACCACATCACCATCCAGACCAGCCTGTTCCTGGTGACCGGCCTGATTGAACGCCGGGGCGGCAGCTCGTCCATGGACCGCGTCGCCGGGCTGGCCAAGCTCTCCCCGGTCCTGGGCGTGCTGTTCTTCATTCCGGCCATGAACCTGGCCGGCATCCCGCCGTTCTCGGGCTTCCTGGGCAAACTGGGGCTCCTGCAAGCGGGCATCGAACTCGGGACGCCGCTGGCCTACGCACTGGTGATCGGGGGAGTGCTGACCAGTCTGTTGACCCTGCTGGCGATCGCCAGGGTCTGGAACCGGGCGTTCTGGCGCAAGCCCGAGGACGCGGAACACCCCGATCCGGTGCTCCTGGCGGCACCGGAGGATTCCGCGACCGGAGACCGGGCCGGCCGGACCAACGTGACCCTCCTGCCGCGCACCATGGTGGGCTCCACCCTGGGCCTGGTGCTCTTTGGCGTGGCCCTGACCGTCTTTGCCGGGCCGTTGTTCAAGGTCGCGGACCAGTCCGCCCACGAGATGCTGGACAGGTCCGCCTACATCCACGCCGTGCTTGGCGAGGACGCCCCGGTCCCGCCGGTGCCGTCGGCGGTCCGGCCCGGCCAGCAGCAGGGCGGCGGGAAATGAACCGGAAAAGGATCTCCCTGCGCCAGGAACTGCCGCTGCTGGTGTGGCTCGTGTTTGTCTGGGGTGCCCTGTGGCAGAACTTCAGCCCCGGCAACCTCCTCTTCGGCGCCCTCATCGCCGTGGTCGTGGCGCGGGTTTTCTACCTGCCCCCGGTGGAACTCGGCGGCCGCTTCAACGTGCTCCGCGCCGTCCCCTTCGCCGTCGTCTTCCTCGGAAAAGTCGTCGCGGCCAGTTTCCAGGTCCTCTACCTCGCCGTGGTCCGCGGCCCGGACGTGGTCAGCGCAATCGTCGCCGTGCCGCTGCGGAGCCATTCGGACCTCCTCGTGACGGCCACCGGGCACGTGATCTCGCTGATTCCCGGATCACTCGTGGTGGAGGTGGACAGGTCCACGTCCACCCTCTACATTCACGGCATCAACGTCCGCAACGCCCAAGACGCGGCCAAGCTGCGCAAGGAAGTCCGCGACACCGAGGCCGGGCTGATCAGGATCATGGGGACCAAAGAGGAACTGTCCGCACTTGCCCAGGAGGCCGCCGCATGATGCAGATCGTCCTGACGGTGACAGCCGTCGTACTTTCCCTGGCCGCCGCGGGGGCGATCATCCGGATCGCGCGGGGCCCGTCGCTGCTGGACCGGGTGCTGGCCGCCGACGTGCTCCTGGCCATCTTCGGTGCGGCCCTGTGCATCGACATGGCCGCTAACCGGCACCTGAACAACCTGATGCTGCTGGTGGCTATTTCCCTCATCGGGTTCGTCGGCTCGGTCACCGTGGCCAGGTTCGTGGCCGACCGGAGGGAGAACGTCCGTGAATCCTGAAACAGTGATCGACGCCGTCTCTGCCGTGTTTATGGTGGTCGGCGCCCTGATGTCCCTCGGCGCGGCCGTCGGACTGCTGCGGTTCCCGGACCTCATGAGCAGGATGCACGCCGCCACCAAACCGCAGGTCCTGGGGCTCTTCCTGCTCCTGGCCGCCCTTGGCCTGCAGATGCGCACCTGGTGGGTGTGGCCCGTCCTGGTGGTGGCGTGGCTCTTCCAACTGCTGACCGTCCCAGTTTCAGCCCACATGGTGGGGCGGGCCGGCTACCGCACCAAGCACCTTCACCCGGAACTGCTGAGCGCCGACGAACTTGAGGCCGTCGTTCAGAAGGCCGCCCGGCAGGCGGCTGCCCGCCATGGAACGGACGACGACGCCGACCGTTGAGGGTGGACCGATACGAAAATAGTGGCGGCCGCGCGGCTGCTTGCGTGCCAGAATCCTCACATGACCAAGGAACGCAGTGAACTGAAGAGCATCGGATACGAGATCTTCATCGGTATCCTTTCGATCCTGTCGATCGTGAATCTCTTGCTCTTGTATGCCGTGCAGGAGAAGTCGCTCGACACCGTACTCACCGTGATGAACTCCGTTTTCAGCGCGATCTTCGTCGCCGACTTCCTTTACCGGATCTTCACCGCGCCATCGGCGGGCGCCTATTTCTTCAAGCACTTCGGCTGGGCCGACCTCTTGGCGAGCGTGCCTGTGGCGCAATTCAAGATCCTGCGCATCTTCCGGCTGATCCGGGTGTACCGCCTGCTCCGCGATGTCGGCATCCGCACGATCGGCCGCGCGCTGAGCAAAGATCGGGCCGGCAGTTCCCTGTACATACTGCTGCTCATGGGCATATTGGTGCTGGAATTCGGAAGCCTCTCGGTGCTCCGCGTCGAGCAGGGCGCCCCGGGGGCCAATATCAGGACCGCTTCGGACGCCCTCTGGTACACGATCGTCACGATCTCGACAGTCGGATACGGAGACCAATATCCGGTCACGGATGCGGGCCGTATTATCGGGGCAGGCATCATTGTCATCGGTGTCGGCATCTTCGGTACGTTCACCGGTTACCTTGCCAACTTCTTCCTGTCGCCCAAGAAGAAGGAACCCGCGCCGCTAGTCGATGCGGCCGACACGGGTACGGTCGAAGGACTCCGCCTGCGCCTCGAAGAGTCCGAAGCCAAGCTCACCGAGATCAGGAAGCTGCTCGTCGAGCCAAGCTAGTCAACGTCCTTGAAATGCCCTCGTTAGACGACGTCCTGGGTCTTGGCGAAGCGGGTGATCGCGCGCTGGGTGCCGCGGTTGGCGAGCACCTGGATGACGGTGCTGACCGCGGCCGAGATCAGCGCGAACGCCAATGCGTGGTGCAGCGTGGTGGGGACGTCGTCGTTGTCCGTGGGCGGCTTGCTGCCCGTGGACTTCTCCCAGACGGTGTCAACGAGCTTGGCGCCGGCGTAACCGGCCAGGAGGCTGACGCCGGTGCCGAGCAGCTTGATGAAGAGGTTCATTCTTCGTAACTCCTTAAGGGAGGAAACAGGGCTGCCCCTAGCCTAGCGTTCCTTGCCCGGGCATCCAGACAGGGCCAACGCCCCTGTATTGCCTCGCCCGCCGGACGTACTTTTGAGCATGGAACAGCCCCGGACCCGCCCGCTCGGCCATGCCCGGGGCGCCGCGGCGGACAGTCAGAGCTGGCGGCAACTCTACTTCTGGGCCGGAATCTCCGCCGTCGCGTTCGTGGCGTTGTTGATCGTGGCAGTGGTTCTGGACGCCATTGCCCCGCCACCGATCCACGGCGGTGCCGAAACCCTCGAGTTCATCGCCGGGCACACGGCGGTCTACGTCGCCGAACAACTCCTGTGGACCGTGCCCAACATTCTTCCGGTTCTGGTATTCGTGACCCTCTTCGTGGCACTCGCCCCGCTGAACAAGAGCCTGGCCCTCATGGCCACGGTGATCGGCGCCCTGCCGTGGGCGCTGTTCCTGGCCGTTCCGGTCACGAGCCGCGGATCGATGATCCTGGTCAATCTCAGTGACAGCTACGCGAACGCGATCGGCACCGCCGGGGCCGATGCCCGGCTCCGCTATGCCGCCGCGGCGGAGGCGCTGATCGCCGAGAACAACACGCCTGCCGCCGTCGGCGTCCTGTCCGCGCTCGGCATCCTGCTGATGTCGCTGACCATGCTCAAGGGCGTGCTGCCCCGTGCGGTGGCCTGGCTCGGCGTGGCCGCGGGCGCGGTTGGCGTGGTGGCGGAGGTACTCCGGTTCGCCGTTCCGGAGGTCTACCTGGTGTACGGCATCCTGATGTGGGCCTGGTTCACGGCGGTGGGGATTGCGCTGATCCGGCTGTCCCGGAGGACGCCGCGCGCGGACGGCGCCGCCGCCTAAGCTCCCGGCGTGAGGACCGTCCGTAAAGCCTCGACCACGAGGTCGTGGTCTGCCTTCTGCGGCAGCCCGGAGACAGTCACGACGGCTACGGCACCGGTGCCGCGCACGTAGATGGGGAACGCTCCGCCGTGGGCGGCGAACTCCATCTGATCGAACCAGGCGTTGTCCTCGATCCTTCCGCCGGCAGCGCGGGCCCGGAGGCCCACCAGCAGGGACGGGACCTCGTAGCGCTGGGCCGTGCGCTTCTTGGCGTTGATCCAGCGTTCGTTGTCCGGAGTGGCGCCGTCCAGCGCCGCGTGGAAGAGCACCTGCTCGCCCTTGGTGATGTCGACGGCGATGGGCAGCGAGCGTTGCCTGCCCAGTTCGACCAGGAGCAGCCCGAGGTCCAGGGCATCGTCCTTGCTGAACGATGCGAACTGGAGCGCATCCATTTCGGCCAGCACGCGGCCAATGAGCGCCGCCAGGGAACCGTGCGGTTGCGGCTCGCTCGAGTCCGGGTCGTACTCGGCGGAGGGATCTGGCGTGGCCGGTGTGTGCGTCAAAATGGTCCAGCTTTCCGGTGGGCGACAAGGCCGCCCGCTCGCGGGTCCGGGGGCCGACACGTCGACTCTACCAAGCGGCTCTTCCCGGCCGCGGGGTGCGCCTGGGGCAGGCCGCGGATTGTGACAGCACTCCACTGATAACCCGGGCCGTTCGGGTGTAAACTGAGCCAGCCCACAAGGGCGAAATAATTACGACAGGGGAGCGCCGCCGTCGGGCATCGCCGGAAGAGTCCGGGGAAACCAGTGGTGGGCGCTGAGAGTGCGGACAGCCGCAGACCCTCGAACCTGATCCGGTTAGTACCGGCGCAAGGGAGTCGAGTTCTCAGGGTGCGCGGAGGGCGGCGGAAGCCGAGGCCGGCCGGAGCACCCTCCCCTCCTGTTCCTCAGGAGGACGACATGACAGATATTTCAGCACAGCATGGTTCCAGCAGCCGTTCATCGGCCCGGCGCACCTACAACTGGCGTGTGGTGGACATTGTGGTTGCCGCCTTGATCGCCGTCGCCGGGGGCGTCATCTTCTGGGCCTGGGATCAGGGCGCGAACCTGATTTCCACCCCGGTCAACACGATCTACCCGCCGCTCAGCGGACTCTACGCCGGCGGATGGATGATCCCGGCAGTGCTCGGCATGCTCATCATCCGCAAGCCCGGGGCAGCCCTCTTCTGCGAGACGGTGGCGGCCACGGGCGAGCTGATCATGGGCTCGCAGTACGGCACCACGGTCCTGATCTCCGGAGTCCTGCAGGGCCTCGGCGCGGAACTGGTGTTCGCGGCCTTCCTCTACAAGAAGTTCAACCTCCCGGTGTCCCTCCTGGCCGGAGCCGGCGCGGGCCTCTTCTGCGGCCTGAACGACTCCTTCCTGCCGTGGGGCTGGAACATTGCCTACGAAGCCGGCGACAAGCTCGCCTACATCGTCTTCACCACCATCTCCGGCGCCGTGATTGCCGGCGGACTGTCCTGGCTCGCCACCCGCGGCCTGGCCAAGACCGGCGTGCTGGGCTCCTTTGCCTCCCGCAAGGCCGCCACGGAGCCTGTCTTCTCCTGAACCACGTTCCTGCACCCACTCCGGAACGGCCCTCTTGGAATTGCACAGGCGACTCATGACATCTTCACCAGGCGTACGCCCGGCCGCCGTCACAGCCCGCGGCTGGGGCTGGCGGCACGCCGGAAGGCTCCGGCCTGCGGTCAGCGGACTTGACCTGGACATCCGGCCGGGGGAGCGCGTGCTCCTGCTGGGCCCGTCCGGCGCCGGCAAATCAACCCTGCTCCACGCCCTGGCGGGTGTGCTCGGGGACGGCGCGGTGGGGGAGGCTGGCGACGCCAAAGAATCCGACGAGACCGGCAGCCTGCTGATCGATGGCGCTGCGCCCCGTGCACAGCGCGGCCGCGCCGGGCTCGTGCAGCAGGACCCGGAAACCCAGGTGGTGCTCTCGCGCCTCGGCGACGACGTCGCCTTCGGCGCCGAAAACCTCTCTGTCCCGGCCGGGGAGATCTGGCCGCGGGTCCGCGAGGCGCTCGACGACGTCGGGCTGGGCAGGCTGCCGCTGGACCACCCGACGTCGGCGCTGTCGGGCGGCCAAAAGCAGCGCCTGGCGCTCGCCGGGATCCTCGCGATGCGGCCGGGGTTGCTGCTGCTCGACGAGCCCACCGCCAACCTGGATCCCGCCGGCGTCCTGGAAGTCCGCGACGCCGTTGGCCGCTGCCTGGACAAGACCGGCGCCACCCTGGTGGTGGTGGAGCACCGGGTGGCGGTCTGGAAGGACCTCGTGGACCGGATCGTGGTGCTGCAGCCCGGGTCCGCCACGGACTCCGCGGTCCTGATTGACGGGCCGCCGGACCAGGTCCTGGCCGAGGCGCGGGACATGCTCATCGGTGCGGGCGTCTGGGTGCCCGGCTACGTGCCCGCAACACGTTCCCGGACCGCCCCGGCCTCCGGGCAGCTCCTGCTCTCGTCGGACGCCCTCGCGGTCTCCCGCGAGCGGCCGCGGCGGGCCGGACTGCGCCAGGGTTTCCGCACGATTGCGCCGCGCCCCGTGCAATCCGGGGTCATGGCCCGGGTCCGTGCCGGAGAGGCCTTGACCATCACCGGGCAGAACGGTTCGGGCAAGTCGACCCTGGCACTGACGCTCGCCGGCCTCCTGCGCCCCGTGGCGGGGACGGTCTCCGCCACGACGGAACTCAGTGGTTGCGCCATCGGTCGCGTAGGTGATGGCGCCGGGACCGACCCGTACCGGTGGAAAGCCCAGCAGCTGATCGCCAGGATCGGGACCGTGTTCCAGGAACCCGAGCACCAGTTTGTCACCGGCAGGGTCCACGACGAACTTATGTTCGGGCCCCGCCACCTCGGCTACGGCGAGGACCGTGTGGACGAGCTCCTGGAGCGGCTGCGGCTGACGGAGCTCGTGGACGCCAACCCCTACACGCTCTCGGGCGGCGAGAAACGGCGCCTCTCGGTGGCCACCGTGCTGGCTGCGCACCCGCAGGTACTGGTCCTGGACGAGCCCACGTTCGGCCAGGACGCCAACACCTGGGCCGAGCTTGCCTCGTTCCTCTCTGAACTTCTCGACGCCGGCACCGCCGTGGTCTCCGTGACGCACGACGCCGAATTCAGCGCTGTCCTTGGCGGCACCGAACTGCGCCTCCACGGCCGGGACACCGCCGGGTCGGGGGCCGTCAACGCCGCCGGCCCGGACCGGGAGCTGCCGGAGGCGGCCGCATCATGAGGGACGAACTGAGCGTCCGCGGCAACCATGCGCTGCTGACCCGCGCCAACCCGCTCGCGAAGTTCACGGCGGTCACCATGGTCACCCTGGTGCTGGCTCTGTCCATCGACTGGGTCTCTGCCTCGGTGGCGCTGGCCTTCGAACTGATGCTTCTGCCGCTGGCCGGGCTGACCGTTGCCCTGCTGTGGCAGCGCGGCTGGCCGCTGATCCTCGCGGCGGCGCTCGGCGGCTGGAGCACCGCCATCCTGGCGCCCGACGCCGGAGCCGTCCTGTTCGACGCCGGGATCTGGTCCATCAGCGCCGGCTCCCTGCAGCTCGGGATCGGTTTCATGCTCCGCGGGCTCGCGATCGCCCTGCCTGCGGTGCTGCTGATGAGCTGCACCGACCCCACGGACCTGGCCGACGCCCTGGCCCAGAACGCGAAACTGCCGCACCGGTTTGTCCTGGGCACCTTGGCCGCCATGCGGCTCGTGGGAATCATGGCCGAGCAATGGCAAACCATCGGGATGGCCCGGCGCGCCCGCGGCGTGGGCTCAAGCGGCAACCCCTACCAGCGCTTCCGCGCCACCATGGGCCAAAGCTTCGGCTTGCTGGTGCAGGCGATCCGGAGCGCGTCCCGGCTCGCGGTGACCATGGAGGCCCGCGGGTTCGGCGGCGCGGCGCGGACCTGGGCCAGGCCGTCCACGTTCAGCGGACTCGACGCCTGGGTGCTTTTGGGCGGGCTGGGCATTGCGGCAGCCGCCGTCGCGGCAGCCCTCGGCGCGGGCACCTGGAACCTTGTCTTCCTCACCCGCCAGTAGCCGCGGCAGCGTCCGGCGCGCCTGCGCGCTGCCGCTTGTCACAGCGCCGCCGCGCCGGTTATCGCATGATGCGGGTATGCATGTGAGATTGGCGCCATTCCGGCGGCAAATACCGGGTGCGGTAGATCATGCGTGATATTTTCGGGACATGACTCAACAGACTGCTGAACATGTCGGCCTCCTGCTCCGCGAGGCCCGCGGGGACAAGGGCTGGACCCAGGGACAACTCGCGGCCGAGCTCGGCACCAGCCAGAGCGCCATCGCCCGGATGGAGCAGGGCAAGCAGAACCTGAGCCTGAAGATGATCCAGCGGCTGGAGACGATCGTCGGGCACAGCATCGTCAAAGTGGGCCGGCCCCAGATGACCCACCTCCGGGTCGAGGGCGGTCGCACGCTTTCCGGCGCGGTGGACGTCAACAGCAGCAAGAACGCCGGCGTCGCCCTTTTGTGCGCCAGCCTCATCAACCGCGGCACCACCACCCTGCGCCGGCTGGCCCGGATCGAGGAAGTCAACCGGATCGTCGAGGTGCTGACCAGCATCGGCGTCGAATGCACCTGGCTCAACGCGAACGACCTCCAGATCCGCCGCCCCGCTGTCCTGGACCTCGCATCCATGGATGTGGAGGCGGCCCGCCGGACCCGCAGCGTCATCATGCTCCTGGGCCCGCTGCTGGACGAGGCCGACACATACCGTCTGCCCTACGCCGGCGGCTGTGACCTCGGCACCCGCACCGTGCAGCCGCACATGCAGGCGCTAAGCCAGTTCGGGCTCAGCGTGGACGCGAAGTCCGGGTTCTACGCGGTCCAGGCACCGCCGTCGGACAGCCACGACCGCTCCTTCGTGCTCAGCGAACGCGGTGACACCGTCACCGAGAACGCCATCATGGCCGCCGCGCACCGCCGCGGCACCACCATCATCCGCAACGCCAGCCCCAACTACATGGTGCAGGACCTCTGCTTCTACCTGCAGATGCTCGGGGTGGAGATCGACGGCGTCGGCACCACCACGTTGAAGATCACGGGCCGCCCGTCGATCGACGTCGACATCGAATACTTCCCCTCCGAGGACCCGATCGAGGCGATGAGCCTCATCACCGCCGGCATCGTGACGAACTCGGAAGTCACCATCCGCCGCGTCCCGATCGAGTTCATGGAAATCGAGCTGGCGACCCTGGAACAGATGGGCCAGCGGCTCGAAGTGTCCGGGGAGTACTTTGCCCGCAACGGCCGCACCCGCCTGGTGGACGTCACCACCAAGCCTTCGGAACTGCGGGCGCCGGAAGACAAGATCCACCCCATGCCCTTCCCGGGCCTGAACATCGACAACCTGCCCTTCTTCGCCGTGATCGCGGCCAACGCCCACGGCCAGACGATGATCCACGACTGGGTATACGAGAACCGGGCCATCTACCTGACCGAGCTGAACAAGCTGGGCGCCCAGGTGCAGCTGCTCGACCCGCACCGGATCTACGTCAACGGGCCCACCAAGTGGCGTGCCGCCGAGGTGGGCTGCCCGCCGGCCCTGCGCCCCGCGGCCTGCCTGCTGCTGGCCATGCTCGCGGCTCGCGGCGTCTCGGAACTGCGGAACATCTACGTCATTGAGCGCGGCTACGAGGATCTGGCCGAACGGCTCAACACCATTGGCGCGAAGATCGAGTATTTCCAAGACTGATCCCAAGCAACGCGAGGTCTGATCGCGCCCGTCCGCAGGGGGATGGGCGCGAAGTGACCCGGCGTTGGCGTAGGGCGTGTCGGCGGTTCCTGACGCACAATAGATTTATGCGCACCTTCGGCGTGGAGGAAGAACTGCTGATAGTCGACCCGGAATCGGGCCGGCTGCTTGCCCTCGCCGACCTCATGCTGGCCAGCCTGCTCCCGCCGAAGCAGGACGCCGCCCAGGTTCTCCCGGGGCAGCAACCGGTCCACGAGGGCGGCGCCGACTTCAGCTACGAGCTCAAGCTCGAACAGATTGAGACCCAGACCCGGCCGTGCCTGGACTATAGGGAACTTCTTCGGCAGCTCAGGCAGGGCCGGGCCTTGGCAGACCAGGCCGCCCGCGTGCACGGCGGCCGAGTCGCGGCCTTGGCCACCTCGCCCCAAGGCGCCGCCACGCACCTCACCCAGAATCAGCGGTACATGACCATGCAGGAACGCTTCGGGCTCACGGTCCGGAACCAGCTGACCTGCGGCCTCCACGTCCACACCTTTGTGGAATCGCCGGAGGAGGGCGTGGCCGTGATGGACCGGATCCGCGACAAGCTTGCCGTCCTGATCGCCCTCAGCGCGAATTCCCCGTACTGGAACGGCGCAGAGACAGGGTTCGAAAGCTACCGCACCCAGGCCTGGAACCGCTGGCCGGGCTCGGGCCCCACGATGATCTTCGGCAGCCTGCCCGTCTACCGGCGGCTGGTGACCCGGCTGGTGGAAAGCAATGTCCTGATGGATGAAGGGATGATCTATTTCGATGCCCGGCTGGCTCGGCTGCATCCCACCGTGGAGGTCAGGGTCGCCGATGTCTGCCTGCGGGCCGAGGATGCGGCGCTGATCGCCGTGCTGGTGCGCGCCCTCGTGGAATCGGCGTCGCGGGAATGGAACGACGGCGTCGAGCCCGCCCCGGTACCCACGTTACTGCTGCGGATGGCCGCATGGCAGGCCAGCAACTGCGGACTGCGCGGGCAGCTCCTGGACTTTGGAACTTTCACCCCTGCCCCGGCCGCCGACGTCGTCCGGGCACTCGTGGACTTCGTTGCCCCGGTCCTTGAGGAACAGGGCGAGCTGGACCTGGTGCGCGCGGGCGTCGAGCGGATCCTGGCGGAGGGCACGGGCTCGCAGCTGCAGCGGGAGCCGTTCCGCGCCGGCGGGCTGGCCGCCGTCGTCGAACGGGCCGTCGAAGTGACGACGCAAGGGGACGCCGGCGGAGAGCCAGCCGGGCACGAGCCATCCCTGGGCCGGGTGCGCCGGGGCTAGACCTGCTTGAGCGCCTGGCCGAGGTCGCGGATCAGGTCCTCGACGTCCTCCAGGCCGACTGAAAGCCGCACCACGCCGTCGCTGAGCCCGATTGCCGCGCGGCCTTCCGGGCCCATGGCGCGGTGCGTCGTGGTGGCCGGGTGCGTGATGAGGGACTTCGAATCACCGAGGTTGTTGGAGATATCGATGATCCGCAGCGCATCCAGGAGCGCGAAGGCGGCCTCCTTGGCGGTGCGGCCCGGGGACGGCGAGAGTTCCAGCGTGAGCACGGTGCCGCCGGCCTTCATCTGCTTCGCCGCGAGATCGTACTGCGGGTGGGAGGGCAGCAGCGGGTACTTGACCCAGCTGACCGCGGGCTGCTGCTCAAGCCAGCCGGCCAGCCGCAGGGCGGAGGCGGAGGAATGGTTGACGCGCAGGGCCATGGTCTCCAGGCCCTTGGTCAGGACCCAGGCGTTGAACGCGGAGAGCGAGGGGCCGGTGTGCCGCATGAGCTGCTTGACGGGCCCGTCGATGAATTCCTTGGTCCCCAGGATTGCCCCGCCGAGCACGCGTCCCTGTCCATCGATGTGCTTGGTGCCGGAGTAGACGATCACGTCGGCCCCGAGGTCTCCGCAGCGCTGCAGCAGCGGGGTGGCGAAGACGTTGTCGACCACCACCGTGGCGCCGGCCGCGTGTGCCAGTTCGCTCACGGCGGCGATGTCCACGATCTCCTGCATCGGGTTCGACGGCGATTCGAAGAAGACCGCCGTCGTCGGCTCGGACAGCGCAGACTTCCACTGCTCGAGGTCCGGACCGTCCACGAAGACTGTCTCGACGCCCCAGCGCGGCAGGATCTCGTTGAGGATCACAAAGCACGAGCCAAACAGCGAGCGGGCGGCGACCACCCGGTCGCCGGCCCCCAGCAGCGCGCCGAGGGCGGTGAAGACGGCGGACATGCCGGACGCCGTCGCAAAGCATGCCTCGGTGCCCTCGAGCAACCGCAGCCGCTCCTGGAAGGTTGCGACGGACGGGTTGCCGTAGCGGGAGTAGACGAAGCGCTCGTCCTCCCCGGTGAAGGCGCGCTCGGCGGCGGCCGCGGACTCGTAGACGAATCCTGAGTTGAGGAAGATCGGCTCGGCGGTTTCCTGGAAGCCTGTACGGTCAAGGCCTCCGCGGACGGCCTGGGTGTCGGCCGCCCATTCGGCGGCGTCTGGATTGAAAGTCACTTAAATCTTTCCGAGGTTGGTGGGCAGGCCGCGGTTCTTCCAGCCGTTGACGGTGCGTTCGCCAAAGCGGTCGGTCTCGCCTTCGAAGCCCTCAAGGACGTTGTAGGAGGTGTAGCCGGCCTGCGTCGCGGCCGTCGCTGCGGCGATCGACCGGGCGCCGGAGCGGCACAGGAATACGAGCTCGACGGCGGTGTCCTCGGGCGCCTGGCGCTGGAGCTGTTCCACGAAGTGCGGGTTGGGCACCCCGCCGGCGAGGGTCCACTGGATGAAGAGAGGATCGTTGTCCGTGGCCTTCGTATCCGGGATGCCGATGTGGGCCCATTCGGCCTCGGTCCGGACGTCCACCAGGATGGCGCCGGCCTCCAGCTTGGCCCACGCCTCGTGCGGGCTGAGGTCTCCGGCGTAGCTCATGCGTGGCCCTCGAAGGCGTCTTCGGCACCAAACTCGTCACTGTCGAGTTCATCCACGGCGTTGGCCACGGCGGCGTCTGCGCTCGCAATTGCGGCCGGCAGGACCAGGGCCTGCGCCACGATCACCGTGCTGCCGTTGAAGGTGGCGGCGGGGCTTCCGTGCAGGACATAGCCCTCGGCCAGGGCGGCCGACACGCGCTCACAGAAGGCGCGGTCGTCGGCGCCGGTGAACAGGCGGTAGGCCAGTTTGTCCTCGCCGGCGGGAGCTGCGGCGGGGGCTGTGCCGGGGGCGGCTGCTGTACCGGGTACAGCGGGTATGGATGTGTCGGGCACGACGGATCTCCTCTTTCACGCTTGCAGCTCGAATGGTCGATATGCCGAGTATTCACCTGAGGCACCCCGCCGCGAAAGGGAGGGTTGCCGACCGGCCAGTCAGGGCTTGGCACCGGTTCTCATTACTCCCCAAAAACGTAACACTTACGACGCCGGCCCGCACCGCCGCCGTCGTCATGTTCCGTAACCGGACCGCGTTTCCGCGGGGTGACACACGCGGCGGACTGAGAAATCAGAGTTGCGGGGTGAGAACCGGGTGCGGCGCCAAGGCGAGTAGTAGCGGGCTCCAGTTTCGGGTACTGCCCACTCGTGTCCGCCGGGAGTTTGCGCAGTCTACTGAGGGGATCGGACTGACACGTCGGCCCGTCCCACGTTTTCTGTGGATCAAGTTATCTCTGCGTGCAGTTGTCTGTCCCTCAATTTTTGTCTGAATCGGTGGCCCGAACCGCCGGAGCCGCAGCCGCGGCCCTGCGGGTGACGGCGGAATGGAGCAACCGTGGGCCCGCGCATACTGGTTACTGGCATTGCAGGCGCCGCCGGCCGGGCCGTCGCGGCCCAGCTAGCAGCCCGCGGCATCCCGTGCCTCGGCTCCGACGCCCGCGACGTCACCCGGCAGGGCGAGGACGCCACCACCGCAGCGGCAGTCAGGCTCCTGCCGGCGACGGACCCGGACATGGTCCTGGACCTGCGCCGGCTGGTGGACCGGGAAGCCATCAACGTCATCATTCCGACCCTCACCGTGGAACTCCCGGTCCTGGCTGCGGCCCGCGCCGGATTCGGCCGGGACGTGCGGATCATCGTCGGCGACCCTGCCGCGGTGGCCCTCGCCAACGACCACCTGTTCACCGCATGGGCGTTGCAGGCAGCCGGCATTCCCGTCCCGCGTTTCGGGGTTCCGGGCGACCTCGCCGCCGCGCCGGCGTCCCTGGCCGACCTCAACGGTCCCGTCGTCGTCAAGCCGCGAACTTTCAAAGGCACCCACGCCGTCCACCTGCTGGCCGGGACCGGCTCCGTCAGCTGGAAGAACCTGCCGGCCGGGCAGCTGGTCCAGGAGTTCATCCCGGGCGCCGACTACGTGGCCCTGGTGTTCGGCACGCCGCCCCGCAACGCGATGGCGCCGGTGGCCGTGGTCCTTGAGAAGACAAGAACTCCGTACGGTCGGGCCGGCAGCGACGAAGTCAGCCGCAGGGTGCCGGCGGCCGAGGCCAACGATGTGCGGAAGCTGGGCCTGGCCGCCGTCCGCACGCTCGGGCTGACCGGCCCGGTCCAGGTCCAGATCCGCCGCCGCGCGGACGGAACCCCCGTGGTGCTGGGCGTCTGCCCGACACTCGGGGCGAACAGCACGTGGGCGCCCGAACTGCTCGACGCCGTCCTGGCAACGTTCATGCTCCCGGCATTCAACCCGGCGTCCTTCCGGCGATGCCCGGCGATTCCCGCCGATGCCCTGGGGTGAGGCGCCGGTGCCGGTCGGCCCGGCACAGGAACTCGTCCTGGTGTTCATCGGATTGCCCGTCCTGGCGGCGGCGGTGATGGCGGCTGTTGTTCTGGCGCTGGCCGTCTCTTTTGAGGTGCGGTCCGCGCGGTGTCGGCGCCGCCACGCGCCTACTCTCTGGCAGCAGTGGCCCACCGTGTCCATCATTGTGGCGGCGCACAATGGGGGCGGGCTTCTGGCGGACTGCATCCGGTCAGTCCAGGGGAGCCGGTATGAGCGGTACGAGCTGATCCTGGTGGATGCCGGCTCCACGGACGACACCCCGGAGCTCATGGCGGGGTTCGCCGCCGAGGACGGACGGATTGTGTTTGCGGGAAGGTCACCCGCCGCGGCGGCGGGATACGGGGCGGCACTGAACCTGGGCGTGGGCCGGGCCGCGGGGGAGGTGCTCATGTTCCTTCCCGCGGACGCCGTCCTCACCCGGCGGACCGTGGACCGGATGCTGCAAGCCTTCGACGTCGGGAGTGGCGGTCCCGACGGAGTCGGCGCCGTGTGGGGCGGCGAACGGACCCTCACTGCCGGTCCTGCCGCGCGGATCGTAGACCTGATAGGCCGCGGCTGCGGCGGGATGGCCCGGCGGGCGCAAGCGGCCTCCGGTTTCCTGCCCGTCTTCGCGGCAGGTATGGGCGCGGTGCGGCGTGACGTCCTGACGGAGATCGGCGGCTTCAGGGAGGACACTGGTGCCGCGCAGCTTGAGTTGGGCTGGCGGGTGCGAAGCGCAGGCTACCGGGTGGGATTCGCCCCGCGGGCCGTCATCACGGGCCAACACCCGGTGCGCGTCGGTGAGCTGTGGAGGCGGCGGGTGGCGCGCGAACGGTCGCTGCTTCAGTGCCTGGGGATCCACAAGTCAGCCGTTGGTGACCTCCGTCGGCGTCCGATGGGCGACTGCCTGGCGGCCATCACGGTTGCCGCCATCATCCTGCCAGCGGTCCGGACCGCCGGCGTGCTCGCGCTGGCCTGCCTCGCGCCGGCGAACCTCCTGTCCGGAGCCCGTCCCGGAGCCGAACCGCTTCCGGACATCTGGGCACAACCGGAGGCCTGGGGGCTCGGCGGCGCAGTCGTCCTGGCGGTGTTCTGCGCCGGGGCTCTCGCACTTGCCGTCGACGGCACGATCAGCAACCTGCGTCACTTGTGGGCACTCCCGGCGCTGCCGCTCTACGCGGTGTTCTCGGGGTTCGCCGTGCTGGCTGCCATCGGTGCGGAGTTCCGTGCCGCCGGCTATTCGATCGTGGCGAAGAGGGCGTTGAGCTCGGCCGTGAGCTGCCGGCGCAGTTCCGGGGTGCCGATTTCCTGGCCGTCGATGTGGTTTACCGGCGCCAGGAGCCGGATGCTGGAGATCAACCAGACGGCGTCGGCGTCCAGCAGGTCCTTGGGCTCCAACGGGCCGTAGCCCAGCTCCCAGCCGGCAGCCTTGGCGGCCGTGAACAGGGCGCCCTGCGAGGTGCCCGGGAGGATGCCGCTGTCCAGCTGCGGGGTGATGAGCCGCCGGATCGTGCGAACGCCGCCGGCGCCGTCGTCCGTCGTTTCCAGGTGCGCCAACAGAACAGTCGACGTCGGTCCCTCCAGGACCCGGCCGTCCGCGGATGTGAAGATGACATCGTCCGCGCCGTGCTCGTGGGCGTAGCGCAGCGCTGCCATGTTCACGGCGTAGGAGAGGGTCTTGGCGCCGAGCAGCAGCCAGGGCGCGCGCTCGCCGACTTCGCTGTCGTAGCCGCGGTCCAGCAGGATGACGTCGATTCCGGTCTCGCGCTGCCGGCGGCCCGCCGCCCCGGGGGCGGACGCCTGGACCCAGCAGGTGGGGGCGGCGGCGCCTTCCGGCCCGCGGGTGACCAGCAGCTTCACCACCACTTCATCATCGTCCGTGCCGCCGGCTGCGGTCACGGCAGGATCCTGGCGCCGGTACTCGCCGATGGCGGTCTCCACCGCGCGCCTCCAGGCGTCCTCGGCGGGGATATCCAACTCCAGCAGGCGGGCAGAGCCGGCCAGCCGGGTCAGGTGCGCCTGGATCTTGCGGGGCCGGCCGCCCACGGCCAGCAGTGATTCGAAAACGCCATCGCCGCGGGTGGCGCCCAGGTCCGTGGCCATCAGTTGCGGCTTCGATGCGTCAGCAACGCGGCCGCCCTCGAACGCCGGATCGAGGAAGACCAGCACGGTCGCGGGCGCGGGCATAGTGGCAGGAGAGGTCATGGCTACAGCTTAGTCTCGGTAGTCCCGGGATAGGATTTGCTCGTTGCCCGTTCCGGAACTGTTCCGCGGGCCTGAAGCTTGAGGGGTTCGCCTGTGCTGTGGCCATTTCCGCTGGCGGAGACTTTACCGTCCTGGGCGGTCCTGATCCTGACCCTGGTCGACTTCGCCATCCGGGTGCTGGCCCTGGGCATCATCCCCGGGAACCGGCGGCCCACCACCGCGATGGCGTGGCTCCTGGGCATCTTCATCGTGCCCACCCTGGGCCTGGCCTTGTTCCTGCTGTTCGGCAACTTCCGGCTTTCCCGCCGCCGCCGTGCCCAGCAGGAGGCCGTCAACACCCGGGTCCGGGCGGGGACATCGGCGCTGCAGGCCGTCGAAAGCCGCTACAGCGGACCCGAATGGGTGGCGTCCGCCTCTGAACTGAACAAGACGCTGGGATCGCTGCCGATGGTGGACGGCAACAGCGTGGAGCTGCTGCCCGGCTACCCCGATTCCATCAAGGCGATGACGGAGGCGGTCCGCGGCGCCAAATCCTTCGTCAATGCCGAGTTCTACATCATGAGTTCGGACCACGTCACGGACGATCTGTTGACCGCGATGGAGGAGGCGGCGGAGCGCGGTGTCGAGGTCCGCGTCCTGTTCGACCACCTGGGCACACTCCGTATCAAGGGTTACCGCAAGCTGAAGGACCGGCTCAAGGCCAGCAAGATCCGCTGGCGGCCCATGCTGCCGCTCAGCCCGGTGCACGGCCAGTGGCGCCGGCCGGATCTTCGCAACCACCGCAAGATCATGGTGATCGACGGCGAGATCGCCTTCACCGGATCCCAGAACCTGATCGAGCCGTCCTACAACAATCCCAAGCACCGCAAGGTGGGCCGCGAATGGGTGGAGCTCATGGCCTGCCTGCGCGGGCCGATTGTCACCACCCTAAATGTGGTTTTCGCGACGGACTGGCTCAGCGAAACCGACGAATCCCTTGAAGCGCAGTTGGCGCACCAGCCGGAGTCCCACCCCGGAAACATCACGGCACAGGTGGTTCCCAGCGGCCCCGGGTTCATCACCGAGAACAACCTGCGACTCTTCAATACCCTCATCTACTCAGCTCAGCACAAGATCTCCCTCTGCAGCCCCTACTTCGTCCCGGACGACTCGCTGCTCTATGCGGTGACGACGGCGGCGCAGCGCGGCGTCGAGGTGGAACTCTTCGTCTCGGAAAAGGGTGACCAGTTCTTGGTCCACCACGCGCAGCAGTCCTACTATGAGGCGCTGCTCGAGGCAGGGGTACGGATATTCCTCTACAAGGCGCCGTATGTACTGCACGCCAAGCACTTCACGATCGACAACGAGGTTGCCGTGCTGGGTTCCAGCAACATGGACATGCGCTCCTTCTCGCTGAACCTCGAGGTCTCCGTGATGCTCCTTGGCGAGGACATCGTCCAGCGGATCCGTGCGGTCGAGGACACCTACCGCAGCATTTCGCACGAACTCGTGCTGGACGACTGGATCAAACGGCCCATGAAGGTCAAGTACGTGGACAACGTGGCGAGGCTGACGGCAACGCTGCAATAGCGCCGGCGTTGCTGGAACTGCTGTGTGGTGCCGTCCAGCGTCCAGGGACGTCAGATCTGGCGGAACTCAGCTTCGGGGAAACTCGGTCCTCGCCGAACTCAGCCTCGGGGAAACTCGGTGCCGAGCGCCGAGAGGACCCCGAATGCTTTGGTCCGGATTTCCTCGTATTCCTCCTGCGGGGACGAATCTGCGGTGACGGCACCGCCGACGCCGAGACTCAGTTCCGCCGTTCCGTCGCCGAGGGCCCGGACCACCAGGGTCCGGATCGCCACGGCGAGGTCGGCGGCCCCGTTTAGGGAGAAATAGCCGATCGCCCCGGAGTACACGCCGCGCGGGGCGGCCTCCAGCCGGTCCAGGATGGCCATGGTGCTGACTTTCGGGGCGCCGGTCATCGAACCGGCAGGGAAGCAGGCGGCGACAGCCTCGGCCCGCGGCATTCCGGGCCGGAGCTGAGCGTCGATGGTGCTCACCATCTGGTGCACCGTGGCGTAGCTTTCGATCGCGCACAGCCGGCTGACGGCCACCGAACCCGGGACGGCGAAATGGCTCAAGTCATTGCGCAGCAGGTCCACGATCATGATGTTTTCCGCGCGGTCCTTCGCCGAGGTCTCCAGTTCCTGCCGCAGGGCCGCGTCCGCACCCGGGTCCGCATCCCGGCCGCGCGTCCCCTTGATCGGCTCGGCCCGCATCCTGCCGTCCGCGGCAATCTGCAGGAAACGCTCCGGAGATGTGCTCGCCACGGCGAGGCCGTCGAACCGCAGATAGCTGGCGAAGGGAGCCGGGTTACGGCGCCGCAGCTCCAGATAGGTCTGCCACGGATCCAGGCCGTCCGGGCCTACGCGGTGCGGGACCGCGGATGTGGCCGCGGTGAGCGCGGTGGTCAGGCAGACCTCGTAGGTATTGCCTTCCGCGATCTCCCGCTGGGCCTCGGCGACCTTGGCCTTGTAGCCGGCTTCCGCGTCTCGGGCCGTGAACTGCGGCGAGGCGAGCGGAGTCGCGGTCGAACGAAGTGCCGCGGATCCACTGGAGCCGGACACTCCGGAACCGGGCGCCGCTGCGGCGGCCACAGCCCCGCGGGCGGTCCTCAGCCAGTCGTCGGCGTCGGGCGTGTCCAGGGCCAGCAGCCAGGCCGTGCCCTCGGCATGGTCCAGGACTACGGCGCGGCCGGCGAAGATCAGGCAGGCGTCCGGGGTGGGGGACGCGACGTCGGTGCCGCCGGTTTCGCGCTTGAGTTCGTAGCCCAGGTACCCGAGCCAGCCCAAGGTGAACCCGCACGGATAGTCTTCGGGGGCCCGGAGCGCCCGGCGACCCCAGACGCCGTCGAGCCAGCGGAAGAACGGGCCGTCGGTGGTCGCCGTGGCCTGGCCCGCGCTGACGCGGGTCAGTCCGGAACTGTGCCGGACCGCCTGGCCGAAGCGGCCGCCGTCGTCGGCCAGGATGCTGAAGCGGCTCCGTTCCGCAGCTTCCGGGGCGAGGCCCGCCGGATCCAGCGAGGAGTCGAGCCACACGGCGTTGGCTGAGCCGCCGAAGAGCGCATCGAACAGTTGCGCGGCGTCAGGCTCGGCGTCGATTCGTTCAGCCCGCAACTGCAGGGCGCGTCGGATGGCGAGTTCGGGCAGCAGCGCGGGCGCGACGGCCGGAAGGTATTGAAGGGCCTGCAGGACGTCGTCGGGGGCGGCGCCGTCCGCACGGTTCAGCACGTGTACATCGGCGCGGGCCGGGACGTCGTCAGCCGCCAGCCACTGATCTTCCTGGGCTGCCCACTGGTCCCAGAACGGTTCATAGGTCTCGCCGTCCCGGGCCAGCGCCCGGGCCCGGCGGTCGGAGTCGGAAGAATCGGCCCAGATCACCGCGTCCAGCAGCGGGCGCGCCGCTGCGGCGCCGGCGCCGACGCCCTCGACCAGGACAATTTCGGCCGGGCGCGTGGTGCGGACTTCGCCGTCGTAGTGCCGCTCCCAGTCCCAGCTGACCCACTCCGCGGCCTCCCCGCGACGCAAGGGCGACAGCACTGTAGTGACGTAACGTTCAATGCCGGCCGCCAGCCCGTTCCAGCCGGGGTAGATGTCCTCCAGGTGGAAGAGCGAGACTTTGTGGTGTTCCCGGAGGCGCGCCGCCAGCTCGATGGCCAGGGTGGTCTTGCCGGAGCCGGACCGCCCGTCGATTGCGAGGATAACGGGTGCGGGGCTCATGAAATAGAGCGTACCCGCTGCTGTGCATTGGGTTGATCACTGCCGTCATGGTGCCCGTCCCGGCGCTGAAGCTCGGTGCGGACGTGCTCCACGATCCCCGGAACGGAGGCTCGGATGAGGTTCCAGGTGGTGTCGAAGTCGGTGTGGCCGCCGTACCACGGGTCCTCGATGCCCTGCTCCAGCGGGTCCTTGTCCGCCACCGCGGGGTCGAAGCTGCGCAGCATGCGGATTTTGGCCAGCGACTCGCGGTCCGGTGCCGCCTGCCGGAGCCAGCCGTAGTGGTCGACGTCGAGGGCCAGGATCAGCTCGCGGCTGACGAACCATTCAGGGCGCCATTCGCGCGCCACGTGGCGGTCCGAGGCTATGTTCTGGGAGGTGAGTTTGCGCGCGGCCCGGGGATCGATGGGCCGGCCGGCCTCATACGCGGTGGTTCCTGCGGAATCCACCACCGCCCGGGTGAGGCGCTCGGCACGGAATGCCTCCGCCAGCATGAGTTCGGCCATCGGGGACCGGCAGATGTTTCCGGTGCATACCGCGATGATCCGGTACTGGCTCGGCATTGAGGTCATAGCTAAGCATGATCGATCCCGGCCCTCTTGGCTAGCGGAGGCCCTCGTCGTGTTACAGAAATTGTCAATTACCTATCGGCTTCTGTCATGCTCCCGTCCTTCGGAGGCTGTCCTCAGGATCGTACGTGCCCGCTGCTCCGCCAGCAGCGAAAAACAACGGGGGACGGGGGACTGGCCGGTCACCTGAGCCGCCTCCGGTCACGGAATCCTCAGCAAAGGACACAAGAACCCATGAGGGTGCGGTCGAAGAGACCTAAATGCGGGTGCCTTCGGAGTTTTGGCGTGCTGTCACGAAGGGACCGAGCAGCGTGCTGAGGTGGGAGTGGACTTGTTCCAGCGTTTGCCCGGATTCGAGCATGCGGGTGCCGGCGTGGACGACGGAGTTGATCATCTCTGCCAGCGACTCGGGGTCCGGAACCCCGAGTTCTGTGAGCGTCTCGATGAGCGGTTCCTGAAGCTGGCGATGCATGCGGGTGGCTTGCTCGTCGAGTTCGGCCCCCGGGGCCAGCGCGGCCAGCGCCGAACCCACGGCGTGCGCTCCTTCGGCGACAAGGTCCACGTTGGCTGTGGCGTAGGCCAGTATGCGGTCGGCTTTGGTGGGGGCATCGGCCATGGCGCCGGTGACGCGCTCGGTCCAGCGCGGAAAGATGTCGCGGACCAGCGCCTGGAGGAGGTCCTGGCGGGAGCCGAAGTACTGGTAGACACTGGGACGTGAGAGTCCGGCCCGCAAGGCCACGTCGGCCATGGTGGGCGCTTCGGAGGTTTCTTGTAGGAGTTCGTGGGCAGCGTCCAGTAGTGCGCGTTCTTGTGCGGCGCGGTGTTCCGCGACGGTGGCGGCACTGATTCTGGGCATGGCGGGATCCTTTGACGCTGGCTGACGTACGCATCAAGAGTACGGCGCGAGACGGCGGCGTGCTGAGCGGGTCGCCGTCTCGCGCCCGGGGTCGGGTGTGTTAGCGGACCGGGGCCGGGGCCCCTAAGCGGCCGTCCACCATTTCGACGATGCGGTCGCAGTAGCCGAGGACGTCGTGGTCGTGGGTGACCATGACGGTTGCGACGCCGTGCTCGTGGCTTTGACGTGCGAGGAGTTCCACGACTTCGCGGCTGCGCGCCCGGTCCAGGGACGCAGTCGGTTCGTCCACGAGAAGGAGTTTCGCCCCGGAGACGAGTGCCCGTGCGATGCCGACGCGCTGGCGTTCGCCGCCGGAGAGCTGGCCGGGACGGTTGGTCGCACGGTGGGCCATGCCGACGGATTCCAGTAGGGGAACCGGGTCGAAGGTCTTCGGGCCGCCCGCGAGCCGGTTGACCAGGCGGAGCTGGTCCGCCGCGGTCAGTGCGGGGATGAGGTTGCCGGACTGGAAGACGAAGCCAATATTGGACAGCCGGAACGCAGCGCGTTTGCCCTGGCTCAGTTGGGAAAGGTCCTGGCCGTTGACCGTGACCGTTCCGGAATCCGGGGATGCCAGGGCGCCGGCGACGGCGAGGAGTGAAGACTTGCCGGAACCGGACGGCCCGACGATGGCGAGGAACTCGCCTGGGGCAACATCGAGGCTGACGTCATCGAGGGCTGTCACCCGGGTGTCGCCGTCGCCGAGTTCCATCACCGCGTGGCGGATGGACAGGCCGGCGGCCTGCGGTGCGTCGGCACGGCTTGCCCCGGCTGCGGGAAAGGTGGAGCTGGTCATCGCTGTCCTCCGAGGGCGTTGAGCGGGTCGATCCGGGAAATGCGCACCACGGCCACGGTGGCACCGATCAGGCCCAGCCCGATGGTGAGAGCCGTGGCTATGGCGATCGGTGCGGCCTCGAGAGCGAACGGCATAGCGTCCGGCATGGCGGCGCCGAGTCCCAGGCCGGCGGCCACGCCCAGCGCGGTGAATCCCACCAATAGGATGGCGGCCTGGGCCAGTCCATCCCGCAGCAGGTACCCCGTTGAGGCTCCGATGGCCCGCAGGACCGAAATTTCGTGCTTGCGCTGGATCGTCCACACGGTGAAGAACGCGCCGACCACCAGAGCGCAGATCGCGTAGAGGAAGACCTGGATCATGCTCAGGGTCATGGTCTCGGCCTCATAGCCGGGAGATGCATTGAAGGCGGCGGACAGGGATTTGCTGGTCGTTCCGGCGGCAGTGTCGCCGGCGGCAAGGTCCAGCTTGGCGCCGGGCTTGGCCTGGACGGCAACAACGCTGGCGGTATCAAAGGACACTGCGGACAAGCGCTCGGCGCTCGGGGCTCCGGCGGCGGCCTGGCCGGAGGTGATCAGCTGCCAGGTTTTCAGGGGCAGGTAGGCCACCTCGACGTGTCCGAACGTGGCCTGCCCATCGGTGAAGCCAACAACTCTAAGTTTCGTGCCGATCCGGTCCAGCGTCACGACCGTGCCGAGGTCGATGCCTTCAGCCTTCGCGGTCGAGGACACGACAATGCCGTCAGGATCTCCGAGGCCGGTGCCTGCGGAGCGGGACGGTTCCAGGAAGGATCCAGGCTCGATGCCGAAGAGCGTGAGGTCAATCTGCTTGCCGGAATCGGTCGTGGCATTGGCCATACCGACGCCCATCTTCTCAGCGGCGGCCACGCCCTCGACGCCGCGCCAGGCGCTGAGCTGCTGGTCATCGATCACGGAGCGGGAGAAGGCGTTGTCGGTCTTGGTGCCCTGGTCGAAGGCGATAGTGGTCACGGGCATCGACTTGAGGCCTGACACGCCATCGTTGACGAGGCCCGAGGAAAGGCCGGAGAGCATCACCATCAGTACGGCGATGAGTGCAATGACACCGCCCATCAGGCTGAAGCGGCCACGCGCGAAGATCAATTCGCGGAGTGCAAGGAACATTGGCAGTCCTAGGTTGGGGGCGGAAAGTATGAAGTTGCTGACAAGCTGTCGGCATCTTTCCGACAGCTTGTCAGGAAAATGCATTTGTTTCAAATCTGGGACCCGGTCGCGTGGCGCGACAACGCGGTTACGGTGCGGACCCACATCCAACGAGGTAAATGGTTTAGCGGCTAACTCGACAATGCGAAGGTCAAGCTTCTGAAAGGTAGGGCAGCAGCAGTGCGGAGGGCTCCACCTGTCCGCCAGTGGGCACAACCCGGACAACGCGGCTTAGGCGGCTGTCGCTACCCGGTCAGCGCTGCAGGCACAGCAGGGGATTGTCCCCGCCCCGGGTATGGCGTACGTGGTCCCATGCCAGAAGGCATCCGGGACGCCGGAGCGGCACACCAATATCCGTTGACAACATCATTGAGATTCCGTCGGGTTTAGCTCCCCGGCTGGTGCCACGCCGAGTCCGAGGTGCCGGAGGAGCGCGTCGAGGATCGGCAGTTGGCCCTTCACCAGCCGGTCCCTGGCTTGTTCTTCCGTGGCCCATTCGGCGTGGTCGATCTCGGGGAAGCTGCGGAGGGCGCCGGATCCCTTGGGCCACTCCAGGGTGAAGGTGTTGCTCACGATGCGGTCGGGCTGAAAGTCCGATTCGGCCGCGTAGACCGTGATGACCTTGCCGGAAGGCTGCCGGAAGTCGCCGAGCCGGTGGTAGTCGGCCGGGGGTGCAGGGGTGCCTATTTCCTCCGCGAACTCCCGGTGCGCGGCCTCCAGCGGGTCCTCGCCGGCGGGGTATTCGCCCTTGGGGACGGACCAGGCGTGGGCGTCCTTGCCGGCCCAGAACGGTCCGCCCATGTGGGCGATCCAGACCTCCAGCGGAGAAGCGCTGCCGTCTTTCGGGGCGCCGGTGTGCGGGGAAGCGCTGCCGGGTCCGGGCGCGCTGCCCAGCCGGTAGAGCAGAATGCCGGCGCTCCGAACGGTCATGGCTCCTCCTGTCCCAACGCTATCTCAACCGGCATAGTCAAAGCGCGTGGCGGGCTGTGGCCTCCCCCCGAAGGCTGGGTCAATCAGGCGGGCCGGCCCCGGTGGAGGAAGAACTACGCGGCCGGGGCCCGGTCCTCAGAGGTAATGGTGGTGGTCCTGAACTGGCGCGGCATTCCGGGACCGCCAGCGCCCGGCCTCAGCTGATCCTGCGACGGTAGATGGCGATCGCGAAGGCGTAGGCGACAACGAGAATGCCGACGAGCCAGGCGAGGGCGATCCAGATGTCGCTGCCACTGGGTTCCTGGGCGAGCAAGGCTCGGATGGTGTTCACGATGGAGGTCACCGGCTGGTTCTCGGCGAACCAGGCGACCGGGCCGGGCATCGAGTCGGTGGGTACGAACGCCGAGCTGATGAACGGCAGAAAGATCAGTGGGTAGCTGAACGCGCTCGCGCCGTCGACGCTCTTCGCGGACAGCCCTGCGATGACGGCGATCCAGGTCAGTGCGAGGGTGAACAGGATCAGGATGCCAGCGACGGCGAGCCAGTTGGCCACGGAGGCGCCGGTCCGAAACCCCATGATCAGCGCGACGCCGATGACGATCGCGACCGCGACAAGGTTGGCTGCCAGGGATGTGAGCACGTGCGCCCAGAGCACGCTTGACCTCGCGATCGGCATGGACTGAAAGCGTTCGAAGATACCGCCCTGCATATCGAGGAACAACCGGTAGGCGGTGTACGCGACGCCGGACGCGATCGTGATGAGCAGGATGCCGGGGAGCATGTAGTTGACGTACGACTCGCCGGATCCGGTGTTAATCGCGCCGCCGAATACGTACATGAACAGCAGCATCAGCGCGATCGGGGTGACGGCGGTGGTCATGATCGTGTCCGGGCTGCGGAGGATGTGGCGCAGCGAGCGGCCGGTCAGGACGCCGGTGTCGCCAAGGACGCGGGTGGTCATCGGGGTGTCTTTCGTGCCGGGACCGGGTCGTTGGTGCGGTCGTCGTCGGTGCGGTCGCCGCCGGTGGCGCCGACGAGGGCGAGGAAGACGTCCTCGAGGGAGGGCTGCTTCTCGACGTACTCGACCGTGGCGGGCGGGAGGAGTTGCTTGAGTTCGCTGAGGGTCCCGTTCTGGATGATCCTGCCTTCATGCAGGATCGCGATGCGGTCGGCGAGCTTTTCCGCCTCGTCGAGGTACTGCGTGGTGAGCAGTACCGTCGTGCCCTGACCGGCAAGTTGCTTGACGGTCTGCCACACCTCGATGCGTGCCTGGGGGTCGAGCCCGGTCGTCGGTTCGTCGAGGAAGACGACCGGCGGGTTCCCGATCAGGCTCATCGCAATGTCGAGTCGGCGTCGCATGCCGCCGGAGTATGTCGACGCCTTGCGGTGTCCTGCTTCGGTAAGTGCGAAGCGGTCGAGCAGTGTGTCAGCGATCGCACCCGGGTTTGTCAGATGACGCAACTTGGCGATCAGCACGAGGTTTTCCCGACCGGTGAGCACTTCATCGACCGCGGCGAACTGGCCGGTCAGGCTGATCGACTCGCGCACGTCGCCGGGCTTCGCGGCGACGTCGAAGCCGTGAACCGTCGCGGTGCCGGCGTCGGCGTTCAGCAGCGTTGACAGGATCCGCACCAGCGTGGTCTTGCCCGCACCGTTCGAACCGAGCAACGCGAAGATGCTCCCCGCACTCACGGTGAAGTCGACGCCCCGCAGAACGTGCAGGTCCTTGAATGATTTCTCGATGCCCTGCACCCGGATCGCGGGTTCGAGGGCCTGCCCGGTGGTCATATCCGGTTCTCCGTTCCCGGTGCGTTCACACGCCGTCGGCGGCGGCCTGATCGATGGCGTCGGTCAGGCGCTTGCGCTCCTTGTTGATCCACTGGCCGTCGGAGTAGTTCTGGATGAAGGTGTCTGCGAACTCCACCGGGTCATCCCCGACGATGTCGCGGATGGGGGTGCCGTCGACGGCGGCCCGCTCGATCAGGTCTGCGAGGTCCTCGAGCATCTGCATGAGCACATCGCCCTTGACGATGGACCCGGCGTACATGAAGTAGCGCTCGAGTCCGTCGATTGCGGTTCGATAGCTGGCGGGGAGTTGTTCTTTTCGATCCTTGTACCGGCGCCAGCGCTTCTTGTCCTCGAATGATCCCGTGATCTTTTCGATCCATCCTGCGGCCATGGTTACTCCCCTTCGTTTTGTGGGTGTTCTATGTCGTGGTGGAGCTGTTCGATCCGCATTTGGAGGAAGCTCCAAGTCCTCCAGAACTCTTCGAGGTACTCGCCGCCCAGTGCGTTGAGGGAATAGACCTTGCGGGGCGGCCCTTTCTCGGACGGGACCTTCGCCACGTCCACGAGGCCGCGCTGCTCGATCCTGACCAGCAGCGCATAGACGGTGCCCTCGACGATGTCGGAGAAGCCCTGCTCGCGCAGCCGCGCCGTGATCTCGTAGCCGTATGCCGGCTGCGCGGCCAGGATCGCGAGGACGATGCCCTCGAGCGTGCCCTTGAGCATTTCGGTCATCTGCTTGCCCATGGAACCCTCCCTACAGCTACTCGGTGTTACTGACTACCACTAGATAGTAACACTGAATAGCGACCTGACAAGGGGTGGCAAGGGGTGGATTCAGCGCATCCGATTGCGGTTTCCGGCGCCCGGGCGAATGGGCGTGCGCCGTGCGGGGCGGATCAGGCCGCCGGCCCCCATAAAGCCTTGCGTAGCAGCCCCTTGAGGGCCGCGATCTCGGTGTCGCTGAGGCCGGCCAGGGCTGCGGATTCCGCCTCCCGTGCCGCAGCCTCGGCTTGCCGGAAGACCGCCGCGCCGTCCACGGTCGCGGAGACGATCTTGGCGCGCCGGTCCTGTTTTCCCGGCGCGCGGATCACCAGGCCGCGCTTCTCCAGCTCATCAATCAACGCGACGATCTGGCTGGGATCCAGGCTGAGGAATTCGGCCATCTCCCGCTGGGTGGGCTCCAGCTCACTGGTGGCCAGGGCCAGCACCGAATAGGAGCGCTCCTTGAGTCCGAATCCGGCCAGCGCGCGGTTGTTCAGGACCGAACCCGCGGCATGCAGTTTGGCCAGGAGGAAGCCCGCATCCCGGCTGATGGTTGCCGCCATGAGCTTCTCTGCCGGGACGGTGCCCGGCGCGTCGTCAACTTCTGTCGGCATGCCAACTCCAATGGTCCAAAAAATAAATCATTGACTTTTTCAACTATCCATATTTACATGGATGTAGACCAGCATCCCACGCCGCAGGGTCGGATGCACGCGGCAGCTAGCAAAGGAGCGGCAATGAGCCTGTCAGGAAAAGTAGCAATCGTCACCGGAAGCGGACGGGGCCTCGGCCTGGCCTACGCCCGGGAGTTGGCCCGCCAGGGCGCCGCCGTCGTTATCAATGATGTCGACGCTGCGGTGGCTGCCGAAGCGGTCCGGGTTATTGAGTCCGACGGCGGCCGGGCGGCCGCCGTCGTTGCCCCGGTGGGCAGCTCCGAGGTGGCCAAACAGCTCGTGCAGGCAGCCGTTACGGAGTTCGGCCGGCTGGACATCCTGGTCACCAACGCCGGCATCCTGCGGGACAAGAGCCTGCTGAAGATGACGGACGAGGACTTCGACGCCGTGATCAACGTTCACCTCAAGGGCACCTTCACCTGCGCCCGGGAAGCCTTCGGCTACTTCAAGGAGAACGGCATTGCCGGCCGCATCATCACCATCGGTTCACCGACCGGCCAGCGCGGCAACTTCGGCCAGACCAACTACGCCGCCGCCAAGGCCGGCATCGTGGGCATGGTCCGCACGTGGGCCCTGGAAATGAAGAAAGCCGGCGTCACGGCCAACGCCGTCATCCCCGTGGCCGCCACCGCCATGACCAAAACCGTCCCGTACTTCCAGAAGGCCGTCGAGGCCGACGAGCGCGGCGAGGCCATGCCGGCGTTCTTCCGCCACGACCTCGGGTTCGGCACGGCCGACGACGTCGCCGGCCTCGTGGCGTTCCTCGCCTCCGACGCGGCCGCGGGAATCACCGGCCAGGCGATCGGCGCCGGCGGCGACCGGCTGCAGCTCTGGACCCACCCCGAGGCCGCCGCCACCGAATACCGCGAGGGCGGCTGGGGCTACCAGGATCTCGTGGAAAACTTCGGGAAGCTCTTCGGCGACAAGCTGCAGAGCGTCGGCGAAGAGTTCCTGCCGCTGCCGGAGGAACTGCAGCCAGCAACGGCTCAGCCCGAGCCCGCTGAGCCGGCGAAGGTCGGCTAGCCATGGCCGCCACACGCTATGAACTGGGCATCGACGCCGCCTCGCTGGATGCGATCGACATGCACGTCCATCTCGAGGTGGACGGCCACGGCCACGAATCCCTGCCGCCGGCACTCACGGAAGCCTCCGCCAAGTACTTCAAGGCCGAGGATCGGACCCCGTCGCTGGACCGGATCGCCGAGGTCTACCGCGAACTGAACATGGCCGCCGTCGTCTTCACCGTCGACGCCCGGACCCAGCTCAAGCACGAGCCCAACAGCATCCCGGAGCTTATTGCCGGGGCGGCACGGAATAACGACGTCCTGATCCCGTTCGGCAGCGTGGACCCGCGCACCGGCGCCGAGGCCATCCAGGGCGCCAAGCACCAGGCAATCGACCTCGGCGCGCGCGGGTTCAAGTTCCACCCGAGCCTGCAGGGCTTCGACCCCTCCAACGAGCAGTTCTACCCGCTCTGGGAAATCCTGCAGGAACTGCGCCTGCCGGCCATTTTCCATACGGGCCAGAACGGCATGGGCGCCGGGCTCCCCGGCGGGTACGGCATCAAGCTGGCCTACTCAAACCCGCTCCTGCTCGACGCCGTGGCCGCGGACTTCCCGGAACTGCAGATCATCATGGCCCACCCCTCGGTGCCGTGGCAGGACGAGGCCAACTCGATCGCCACGCACAAGTCCAACGTGTTCATCGACCTCTCCGGCTGGTCCCCGAAGTACTTCCCGGAGTCCCTCGTCCGGATGGCCAACTCGGTCCTGCAAGACAAGGTCCTGTTCGGCACTGACTTCCCGCTGATCACTCCGCAGAAATGGCTGGGCGCCTTCGCCGACCTTCCGCTCAAGGACGAGGTGCGGACCAAGATCCTCAAGGACAACGCCGTCCGCCTGCTCGGGCTGGGAGGCTGAGATGTCAGTGACGACCGAAAACCAGACCAGGCTCTACGGCGTCTGCGACTACTACGATGCCGAGTCCCTCCTCACCGCGGACGAGCGCCGCGTGCTCGGCAGGCTGCGGGCCTTCCTCGATGAGAAGGCGAAGCCGCTGCTGGCCGACTACTGGGAACGCGGCGAGTTTCCGGACCAGCTGGCGCGGCCGCTGATCGAACTGGACCTCATGGAACCCGCCGAGCTCACGACCGACAGACCCGCCCGGGGGATCTACCAGGGTTTCCGGATCTTCGAACTCGCCCGGACGGACGCCTCGCTGGCCACCTTTTACACCGCCCAGGCCGGGTTGTTCCGGACCGCCATCAGGGTCGGCGCCTCCGCGGAACAGCAGGCCGAGTGGATGCCCAAGGTCATCGACTTCTCGCTCAAGGGCGTCTTCTCGCTGACGGAGCCGGAATCCGGCTCGGACATCGCCGGCGGTCTAGCGACCACCGCCCGCCGGGAGACCGGCCCGGACGGCGACACCTGGGTCCTCGACGGCGCCAAGCGCTGGATCGGCGGCGCCGCCACGGCCGACGTTCTGGCGGTGTTCGCCCGCGACACGGCCGACGGGCAGGTCAAGGCCTTCCTCGTGGACCGTGACGCGGCCGGCGTGACCCTGGAGAAGATCCACCGCAAGACGGCGCTGCGGATGATGCAGAATGCCCACATCACGCTCGACGCCGTCCGGGTTCACGAGGCCAGGCGGCTGCACAACGTGAACTCCTTCAAGGACGTGGCCGCGATGCTGCGGGCCATGCGCTCGGACGTCGCGTGGATCGCCACGGGCATCCAGGCCGGAGCCTTCGAAGCCGCGCTGCGCTATGTCACCCAGCGGCAGCAGTTCGGCCGCCCGGTGGGCTCCTTCCAGCTGGTCCAGGAAAAGCTTGCCCGCATGCTCGGCAACCTCACGTCCTCGCTCTCCCTGGTGGTCCGGCTGACCGAACAGCAGGACAAGGGCATCTACCGCGACCAGGACTCCGCCCTGGCCAAGATGCACACGTCCCTGCTAATGCGCGAGACCGTGGCGCTCGCCCGCGAAGTGGTGGGCGGCAACGGCATCACGCTGGACACCGACGTCGCCAGGTTCCATGCCGACGCCGAGGCCGTCTACTCCTACGAAGGCACCCACGAAATCAACGCCCTGATCGTCGGCCGCGCCCTCACCGGCGAAAGCGCCTTTACACGCTGACCGCGCCGCCGTCATCCATCAACCCATCCCCATCAGCACAGGAGCCAAAGATGCCCAACCTCGTCGTCGACTTCGACAAACTGCTCACCCTCGCCGGCACCGACCTCGGTGTCACCGACTACCGCGAAATCACCCAGGAACAGATCAACAAGTTCGCCGATGCCACCGGTGATGACCAGTGGATCCACGTGGACCCGGAACGCGCCAAGGACGGCCCCTTCGGCGCCCCGATCGCCCACGGCTTCCTCACCCTCTCGCTTATCATCCCGTTCTGGGGCGAGCTGTTCGACGTCGAGGGCGTCACCACCAAGGTCAACTACGGCCTCGACAAAGTCCGCTTCACCTCTCCGGTGAAGGTGGGCTCGCGCATCCGCATGCGGGCCACCATCGCCGAGGTCACCGAAGTCAAGGGGGGCGCCCAGATCAAGGTCGCCAACACGATCGAGATCGAAGGCCAGGAACGCCCCGCCGTCGTCGCGGAGTTCCTCGCCCGCTTCTACAAGTAAGCCGCTACGGGCGCCACACCACTCTCCGTCCCATTCCTCTGCACCCCATTCCTCTGCACTTAAAGGAACAACGATGTCCCAAATTTCGCAGTTGCAGGCCCTGGACGCGGGTACGCGTCGCCGTGAAGCACGGACCGTTATCGCCTCCAGCTATCTCGGCAGCACCATTGAGTATTACGACTTCCTGCTCTACGCCACGGCCGCCGCCGTGGTCTTCCCGAAGGTGTTCTTCACCGGCATGGACGAGTGGGTGGGGGTGGTGGCCGCCTACGGCACCTTCGCCGCAGGCTACGTGGCGCGGCCCCTCGGCGGCATCATCTTCGGCCACTTCGGCGACCGGCTGGGCCGCAAAAACATGCTGATCATTTCGATGCTGGTCATGGGCATCGCCTCCACCCTGATTGGGCTGGTGCCCGGCGCCGCGGTGGCCGGAGCCTGGGGCGCCGTGATGCTCGTGTTCCTCCGCGTCTGCCAGGGCATTGCCGTGGGCGGGGAGTGGGGCGGCGCCGCGCTCATGGCGCTTGAGCACTCGGAGTCGGGCAAGCGCGGCTTCGCGGCCTCGTTCGTCAACGCCGGCGCCCCCACCGGCGCGGTCCTGGGAACCCTTGTCATGGGTGCCTTCGCGGCCCTGCCCAATGACCAGTTCCTGGCCTGGGGATGGCGCGTGCCGTTCCTGCTGTCCTTCGTCCTGCTGGGCGTCGGCATGTTTGTCCGGCTCAAGGTCACCGAAAGCCCCATCTTCAAGGCGGCACTGGAGCAGGAGCAGGCCGAACGGGCAAAGACCGAGACGGCGCCGGGCACAGTCCCGGGCGGTGCGCCGGTGCGCCGCGAGATTCCGCTCCTGCAGGTCCTGCGCCGGCCCAAGACGCTGATCTTCACCATGCTGGCCGGCGCCGCGGGGTTCGCACTCCAAGTGGTGCTGGCGACGTTCTCCGTGACCTATGCCGTGTCCAAGGGCGCGGACCGGCAGGGCGTGCTCTATGCCTTTGCCGCAGCTTCCTTCGTGTCCATCGCGTTCGTGATCATGGGCGGCCGGCTCTCCGACAAGCTGGGCCGGCGGCCCGTGATGATCGGCGGCCTGGTGCTCTTCATCCTCTACCTCACGCCGATGTTCCAGCTCCTGTCCTCGAACAACATCGGGCTGATCTTCGTGGCCTTCGCAATCGGCCTCATGATCCACTCCACCCTGTTTGGCCCGCTCGCGGCCTTCGTGTCCGAGCAGTTCGGCACCACCTCGCGCTACACCGGCGCCTCGCTGGGCTACCAGCTCGCCACCCTCCTCGGGGCCGGATTCACGCCGGGCATCGTGGCACAGATATTCAAGGATTCCGGCCAGAACACCGCCGCCGTGGTCTGGTACCTGGCCATCATGTCCGTCGTGTCGATCGTCTTCATCCTGCTGACCCGCGAGCCGAAGAACAACGATCTGCAGACTGTCCGGTCCTAACCCGGTCCCCGCGTACTACCGTCTAACTAGAAAGGATTTGCCGTGGAGAATTTTGGCATCGGCTCGTGGCTGCAACGGCGCCGCCCGAAGTCGGGCACCAAGACCGCCGTCATCACCGGGGACAGGGAGCTCAGCTACGTCGAACTCGCGGACCGGTCCGCCCGGCTCGCCAACGCCCTCCGGGACCGCGGCGTGGCCAAGGGCGACCGCGTGGCCTACCTCGGCGAAAACGATCCCTCCTTCCTGGAGACTCTGTTCGCCGCCGGCCTGGCCGGGGCGGTCTTCGTCCCGCTGAACACCCGGCTCGCGCCGCCCGAAATCCAGTTCCAGCTCCGGGACAGCGGCGCCGTCCTGCTGGTCCACTCGGCGGCGTTCGCGGAACTCGCGGAACGCGGCTCGGCGGGAACCGCGGTGGGCGGGCGGATCGTCGTCGACGATTCAGCGGTGCCCGGCACGACAGTTCCCGGGAAGACAGGGCCCGACGGCGGAACCGTCGTGGAAGCCTTTGAGGCCGTGATCGCGTCCGGCGCGGCGCTGCCGCCGGACGAGCCCGTGGGTCTCGAGGACGCCGCCATGATCCTCTACACCTCCGGAACCACCGGAAACCCCAAGGGTGCGCTCCTGACGCACGGCAACATCACGTGGAACTGCGTTAATGTGCTGGTCGACTTCGACTTTGCCTCCACGGATGTGGCCCTCATGATCTCCCCGATGTTCCACGTCGCCTCCCTCGATATGGGCGTCCTGCCCACGCTCCTCAAGGGCGGCACGGTGGTCCTGGAAGCCAAATTCGATCCCCGCCGGACGCTGGAGCTGATCGAGCGGCACCGCGCGACGACCATCAGCGGGGTGCCCACCACGTATCAGATGCTGTGCGAGCACCCGGACTGGGACACCACGGACCTCAGCTCGCTGAACAAACTGACGTGTGGCGGGTCCGCTGTGCCCCTGCGGGTCCTGGAAGCCTACGAACGGCGGGGGCTGCGCTTCTCCAACGGCTACGGCATGACCGAGACGGCCCCCGGCGCCACCACCCTGCCGGCCGCACGGTCCCGGGACAAGGCGGGATCCTCCGGCCTCCCGCATTTCTTCACGGACGTCCGGGTGTCCGATCCCCTGGACCCGGAGGCTGGCCACGCCGCACCGGGGACCGTGGGGGAGATTCAGATCAAGGGGCCCAACGTTATCCACGAGTACTGGAACCGGCCCGAGGCCTCGGCCGATTCCTACACCCCGGACGGCTGGTTCAAGTCCGGCGACATGGGCCACAAGGACCCGGACGGTTTTGTGTTCATCTCCGACCGGCTCAAGGACATGATCATCTCCGGCGGGGAGAACATCTACCCGGCCGAGGTGGAGCAGGCGATCGCCGAGCTGGACGCCGTCGGAAGCGTCGCGGTGATCGGCGTGCCGGACGAGAAGTGGGGCGAGGTGCCGCGGGCCGTGGTGCTGCTGCGGGAGGGCGCACGGCTCACGGAAGAGCAGCTGCGCTCGCATCTGGAGGGCAGGCTCGCGCGGTACAAAATCCCCAAGTCGGTGGTGTTCGTGGCGGAAATGCCGAGGACGGCGAGCGGCAAAATCCGGAAGGCCGATCTGCGGAAACTCACGCCCGGCCACGTCTGACAGAGAGCAGGACTCCCGGCGGACAGCACGAAGCCGGAGGCTGCGGTGACGCAGCCTCCGGCTTTCCTTGTGCCCGGCGAGGCCGGCGGCCACTAATCCCCGCGGCCCGTTAGTCGACAGTGAAGATGCTGATGACCACCTGGCCGGGCTGCCGGACGCCCGTCCCGAGCGTAAGGCGCGTGTTCAGCCAGTCCAGGGCGGGGGAGGCGGTGGTGAGCCGCGGCCAGCAGCGGAAGTAGATCAGGGACGGGTCGACGGCGACGCCGGAGTTCAGCAGTTCGATGTCCCGGGCCGAGCCGTGCCGGAGGGCCGTGTTGTGCACGAAGATCCGGTGGCCGTCGTCGGTTTCCAGCACGTACCGGGCGTCGAGTTCCGTCAGGGTGGGGCCGCGGAGGAACTGGTAGTCGGCGCCGCCGGGCAGGACGCGCCCGTTGAGGGAAGGCCCTCGGACGGTTCCGCCGGTGATAGGAACCATTCGGCGGTGGCCCTCCGGCGTGGGCCCGACCTCCACCGGCTCCCCGACGCTCACGGACACCTCCGTCAGGAAGGAAAGTCCGGGAGGGAAGGGCAGTCCCGGCGGTGCCGGAGGAGGGGCCGTCACAGGATGCCGGCCGTCAGCCGGCTCGGGTGGCCCTCGCCGAACAGGACGGACTGCCGGGCAACGATTGTCTCGGCGGAGTCGTAGGCGAGCTTGCCCGTGTTGAGGTTCCGGTCCCAGCGCGGATGGCAGCTGGACGTGATCTGCACGCGGAGCCGCTCGCCGGGCGCAAAGGTGTACGCCGTCTGCCAGAGACTGACAGTGTATTCATACGGCTTACCGGGTGCGATCGGGGAGGGCTCGTGGCCGGGCTCCCAGAGCCCGTTGCCTGCGTAGCTGTCCCGCCAGGACGCACGGATGATCCCATCGGCCAGGCCCAGGGACGTGCCGTCCGGGGTGACCCGGCAGAGGCGCACCACGAAATCGGTGTCGACGGCGGAGGACGCGGCGAAGAAGGTGGCGCTGACCTCGCCGAAGATGGTCACGGGTGCGTCGAACGGCGCCGTCGTGAAGGTCAGGACGTCGTCGCGCGCCTCGACGGCCTGCTGGTGCGCCGGCCCTGCCGGGACGGAGCCGTGGATCATGGTGGCCCCGCCCGCCGTCGGGACGGGGTCGAGGGGATCGTAGGCGTAGCTTTCCTGCCCGGCGGCGCCCGGCACATCCCCGAGGGACCCGCCGGCGCCCAGGAACCACGAGCGCTGCCGGGACGGGGCCGGAAGTTCCTCGAAGCCGTACCACCGGTTTTCCCCCATGACGTACAGCAGGACCGGCGGCACCTGGCGCAGCCCGTCGGGATCGCCCTTGAGGACGGCATCGAACCAGGCCGTCTGGAGTCCGGACAGATCGCCGAGGCCGTTCATCACGCCGGCGGCCGCGTTGAGCCCGAAGCTGACTTCCGGGTAGACCCCGGAGAAGTTGGTGTGGGTCCACGGGCCGATGATGAGCCGCGGCGCGGCCGCGGGATTGGCGCGGCTGTGCTCGAGCTGCATCCGGTAGTGCGCGAGCGTGCTCGGGGCAAAGATGTCGAACCAGCCGCCGATGTGCAGGGTGGGCATGTCCACCGGCGCGGCCGACGCGGCGTCCCATACGCGCGTGAAGCCGCTCCCCGGGTTTTCTCCGGCCGAGGGCAGGACGTGGCGCCTCATGAAGGTGCCGAGCCTTGGGGACAAGTCCCGGAGCGGCAGTGTGCCGAAGGCCGTGGCGTCGGAAAACGAGCGGTCGAGGTCCAGCCACGATTCCATTTCCTTGGCCCGGAGCTCGGGGTCATCGGGGAACTCCCGGAGCAGCTCATTGGCGGCGATGGAGGCATGGCCCCACGTGAGGCGGCTGCCGAGCTCGAACGCGCCGCCGCGGTAGAGGGAGCCGTTGTTTGCGTTGGCTCCTGCGGAGATGCCGGGGGCCAACGCGGCCAGCCCGGCGGGCCGGCGCGAGGCCGCGCGCCACTGGGTTTCGGCGAAGTATGACCGCCCCCACATGCCCACCACGCCGTTGGAGTACGGCAGCCGCGCTGCCCACTCGACTGTGCTGGCGCCGTCGGACGCCTCATTGACGGAGGGGTCGAACGTTCCGCCGGAACCGAAGCGCCCGCGGCAGTCCTGCAGGATCACCACGTAGCCCGCGGCGGCGACCGTCGCCGGGTTCAGGTAGGCGGAATTGACGGCAAGGTCCCTGCCGTACGGCGTCCTGGTCAGCAGGACCGGGCAGGGTTCTCCGTCCGCGGGTCGGTACACGGTGGAGCGCAGGATGGTGCCGTCGGGCAGCGGTGTCTCGACGTCATGGTCAATAAGCACGGGGCGGGGTGTCACGGAAGGGTCCTAACGTGGAACGGAGATGCGGATAGACATGCCGGGAGGGGCCGGGGCGCGGTGCACGCGTCCCGGCCCCTTCGGGTGAGTGGCGGGTGAGTGGCGGGTTTTAGGCAGGGGTGCCGGCCGATGCCTTGGCGCCGAGGGCCTCGGTGGGCACCTGGTAGGTTTCCTTGACCCAGATCGCGGTGACGGCCGCGGAGACCAGGCAGCAGGCTGCCGTGAAGGCCGCCACCGGGACCCAGCCGACGGGGCCGGGCTGGACAATGGCGGCCGCAATTGCCGGGGCGAAGCCGGTGACGACGAGTCCCAGCTGCGAGGCCGTGGCGGCGCCCGTGTAGCGGATCCGGGTGGGGAACATTTCGGCCGTCATGGCCGGCCCCAGCGGGTTGACCATTCCGTAGCCCACGGTCATGAAGAGGATGCCGCTGGCGAAGATCAGCGGGATGACCCCGGTACTGATGGACCAGAAGTAGGCGAAGGCGGCCACGGCACAGATGATGTTGCCGGTGATGAAGACCGGCTTGCGGCCGATCCGGTCGGCCAGAATACCGGCGTAGGGCTGGGCGATGATGCCCAGGGCGGCCGTGGCAATGGTGACCCCGAGCATGGCGGCGGAGGGGACGCCGAATTTTCCGGTCGCATACGCCAGTCCGAAGGCCGCGAAGACCGAGGACACCACGCTCCAGAGCCCAAAGAAGATGACTTTGACGATGGTGCGCCAGTGATCGCGCAGGACCACCTTGAGCGGCAGTTCCTGGCTGGCGCCTTCCTCCTTCGCGGCTTCGAAGACCTCGGATTCGGGCAGCCGCAGGCGGATGTAGAGGCCGACGGCGACCACCAGGATGCTGGCGAGGAACGGCAGCCGCCATCCCCAGCTGAGCAGGTCTTCCTGCGGGAGGAGAGACACTGCGAGGAAGGCCAGGGAGGCGAGCATGATCCCGGCCACGGCGCCGGTGTTGACCCAGCTGCTGTAGAAGGCCCGCTTGTTGCTGGGCGCATGCTCCATGGTCATAGTGACAGCGCCGACGGACTCTCCGGCCGCGGAGGCGCCCTGAAGTGCGCGCAGAATCACCAGGAGGACTGGGGCGGCGGCGCCGATGGCGGCCGCCGGCGGCAGGCAGCCGATGAGGAAGGTGGCCACGCCCATGACGACGAGCGTCAGGACCAGCATCTGGCGCCGACCGAGGCGGTCGCCAAAGTGGCCGATCACGCTGGCCGCGAGGGGCCGGACGACGTAGCCGATGCCGATGGTGGCCATGGACAGGATGGTGCCGAGGGCGGGATCGATGCCGGGGAAGAAGATCTTGTTGAAGATCAGGGCCGACGCCGAACCGTAGATGAAGAAGTCGTAGTACTCCAGGGTGCTGCCGATGAAGCTGGCGGCGGCGGCACGGCGGGCATGGGTGGTTCCCTCGCGGGAATCGGGGGCCTGTTCCGCGGGCGGCGTCAACGGCGACGGCGGAACGATGGGACCAGCGGTCATTGCGGATCTCCTAGATGGGCAGGCAAATAGCACCTGAAACGGTGAGGCTGGGAAAGATCTGTGGCTCGCATGCTGAGCAGGGCGGCGGGGTCGGCTGTGGCCTCCGTCACCCTGAAAGCAATGTTATGCACTTGGTTCTACGTCCGTCAATCTAAGTGCAAAATAAGAATGACAGTGGATGCGGCTGGCATGATGGAGGCGTGATGAGCGAGCGGCCGGCCTCCGTGCCCGGCATGGACCCGGACCTGGCCATCGACTTTCCGCGGCCGTTGAAGGGGCCGTCCACCCAGCACCAGTTGGTCACCCTGCTGGTCGATTACTGGTTCACCAGCGAGGAATGGCTGCCGTCCCGGCTTATCGCCGCACTGGCCGCCGGCCTCGGGATCACGGGCTCGGCGACGGCGACGGCGCTAAGCCGCCTGGCGTCCCGCGGGGTGCTGGAACAGTCGAGTGCCGGGCGGACCTCGCGCTACCGCATCACCCAGGGCGCACGGAACCGGCTGCGCCAAGGTTTCGCGCAGGTCTCCGCCTTCGGCGAGGAGTCCCGCCACTGGGACGGCAACTGGACCGTCATCGCGTTTTCCATTCCGGAGACGTCGCGGGATGTCCGCGAAATGTTCCGCTCACGCTTGCGTTGGCGCGGATTCGCACCGCTGTTCGGGGCGCTGTGGGTCTCGCCGCGCGACCACTCCGAGGAGCTCGAAAACACCTGCATGGGCTATGGCGTGGACGACTACGTCATCTTCCGCACGGCGGAATCCAGCCTCCGCGGCAAACGGCTCGTCGAGGCCTGGTCGCCACAGGAGTTCAAGGAACAGTACCGTCCGTTTACCGAGAAATTCACGCCTTGGGCGGAGCGCCTCGACGCCGGTACGGTCAGCCCGGCGGAGGCCTTCAGGGTCAGGACCGAGCTGATGGACGCGTGGCGGGCCTTCCCGTGGAGTGACCCTGACCTTCCCGCCGAACTTCTGCCGGAAGCCTGGCCCCGGACTGAGGCCCGGGACCTGTTGGTGCTCCTCTACGACGGGCTCGCGGACGCTGCCACCGCCTACATTGAGGAAGTCGTGGCCCGGGAAGCGCCCGAACTGGCGGCCACCGCGCGGGCGCTGTCGGTGGCTTCGGGGCTCTAAGCCCGTCCGCGGTGACGGTGTCTAGTGGATCGAGGCCAGCAGGACGCCGACGCCGACGAAGAGCACCCCGAACGTCCGGTTCAGGACTTTCTGTCCGCGGGCGTCATGGGTGAAGCGCTGGAAGGACCTGGCCGCCGCCGCGAAGAAGAACCACATGACCAAGATGTCGATCACGATCACGGTGGCGGACAGGACCGCGTACTGCGGCAGCAGCGGCTGCTCCGGCCGGATGAACTGGGGCATGAAGGCCAGGAAGAACACCACGGCCTTGGGGTTGAGCAGGTTGACCCAGAGGCCGCGGCGGAACATGGAGAAGGCCGGCTCATTGCGCAGGGCTGCGGCCTTCTCCTGATCCAGATCCGGTTTGTGCAGGAACTGACGGATGCCCAGATAGACCAGGTAGGCGGCGCCGGCGTAGCGGATCACGTTGAAGGCGAGCGGCGAGCTCGCCACAAGCACTCCGACGCCGAGGGCCACGATCAGGATATGCACCACGAGGGCGGCCTGCTGGCCCAGGATGCCCCAGATGGAACGGCGGAACCCTGAGTTCAGGGAGTTGCTCATGGTGTTGATGGCGCCTGCGCCGGGAGTAAAGCTGATCAGGACGCCGGCGCCGGCCAGGGCCAGCCAAAGGGAGGGTTGCACCAGCCAAGTTTACGGTCCCGGCCGTGACCGGCCGGAACGGACGACGCAGCCGGCCCCGCTAGTTGGCCGGCCCCATTGGCCGGACTGCTTGTCCGCCCCGATGTCCAGCGGGAAGTCAGTCCCCGCGGACACCGTAGCTGAGGATCATGTTTCCTTTGCTGGTCTCCTGAGACTGCTGCAGCACCAGCCGGGTGAGGGGGTCGCCGTCGTTGAAGAGCCGCCGCCCGCTGCCCGCGACCACGGGATGGACGATCAGCATCAAGGTGTCGAGCAACCCGGCGAACAGCAGCTGGCGGACCAGCGAAATGCTGCTAAAGACCCCTATTTCACCGCCGTCGCTGTTCTTCAGGCCCGCCACAAAGTCCTCCAGCTGACCGTCGATGAGCCGCGAGTTTTGCCACTCAAGCTCGCCGGTCAGGGTCCGGGAGGCCACAAATTTGGGCAACTTGTTGATGAAGCCGCCAAAGTCGGCGTCGCTTTCGGCGTTCGGCCAGTAGCTCGCCCACTGCTGGTAACCGACGCGGCCCAGGAGCCCGGTGTCGATCCGGCCCATCATCTCGCTCATCCCGGCGCCCAACTCCGCGTCGAAACTGTCGAATTGCCACAGGAACGGGTCTTCAACCACCCCGTCCACGGAACAGAAAAGGCCGGCCGTCACTTTGCGCATGGGTTCTCCTTACCGATGTGTGTTTCAGTGCACCCTATCCGCAGATCAGGGAGCAGGGAATGGCTGTCAGCAACCTCGTTCGCGACTGCTCCGGACAACGGCGGTGCCGCCGCCCGGAGCAGCGCTTGCCTGCGGTGAGGTGCTGGCTGGCGGGACCGTCCCGTCAGAACCGCCAGCGCGTCGCCCGCCAGGGGTTAGCCGTTGGAAGTGGAGCCGCCCGTGGCGGCATCGTCCGCATCCCCGTCATTTGGGCCTCCATGGCCGCCGGCGCCGGGGCCACCCTGGCCTTGGTCCTGGGTCTCGGTCACGGTGAAGTTCGCATCCAGCAGGACGGTGGCGCGGCTGCCGTCCGCCTTCGTGATGTGGGCTTCGTAGGTGGCGCCGTCGGCGTCGGTCTCCATCCGTTCGATCGTCGCATTTGGCTGGGCAGCCTTCACCGCCGCCTCGACCTTCGTGGCGGTGTCACCGGTGAGGACCTCCTCCGTCTTGCCGTTGGCCTGGTGCGGGCCGCCTTGGCCTCCCGTGCCGCCGGGCATGCCGTAGCCGCCGTTGCCGTCAGGGGCCGCGGTGCTCGACGAGGAGGACGTGCCGGTGCCGTCGTCGGCCACTGCGGGGATGGCCGCCGCGCCGATGGCGCCGCCGCCGATCACCGCGGCAAGCAAGATGCCGGCCGTCGTCTTGTTGATCTGTGCCATGGTGAAACTCCTTTGCTGGGGCCCGGGCATCCGGGCCGGCCGGGGATCCGGCCTGTCCCCAGCCTCTGCGTGGCAGGTATGGCCGCACTTTGGCGGCGCTGTGCCCGTGCTGTGAGTGCAGGTCGCGGACGCGCTACCGAATGGGCATGGTGTCAGAGCACTTGACTGAAGCCCGTGTCTCGCGCGGGCCCGCGGGGTAGCCGCCGCGGCGGCTGGCCATGATGATCGCGAGGGCTGCCGCCGTCGGGATCGCAGCTGCGAACGGCACGAACCGGGCACCGGCGGTGCTGAGGGCCAGAGCGCCGTACCCGGCGCCGACGGCGATGCCCAGTTGAATGGTGACCACCGTCAGGCCGTTGGCCGCATCCTTGTGTTCTCCACCGGCCCGGAGGATCGCTGCCTGGTTGTAGATGCCGATGGCCCCAAACGCGGCTCCCCATACGGTCAGCAGTACGAGTTTGCCCACCCACGTGCCGCCCAGTACGGGCAACAGGGCGAAGGCGCCCGCGAGCAAGGCCACCGCGGACAGCAAGGAGCGCCGTGGATGGGAATCCGCCGTCAGTCCCGCGATCCAGATTCCCACGAGGCCTGCGCCCCCCACCACGGAGAGGGAAATGCCCGTGAAGCTATCCGGTAGCCCGGAGGTCTGGAGGAACGGGGCGATGTACGTAAAGAGCGTGAAGTGCCCAAGGAGCAGGAGCGGCCAGGCCGTGGCCACGGCGATCACGCCTGGCAACTTCAGTGCTCCGCGGAGGGACGGTGCTGCATTGCTGCCCCCGTCCGGAGCAGCGGGGAGCATCCAGACGGCCAGCAAGGCCAAGACACCTCCGACTCCTGCCAGGATAAGGAAGGAGGCACGCCACGTCAGCACCGAGCCCATGAGCGTGCCGATCGGAGCACCGACAGCCAGGGCGATGCTGGTGCCGCTGAAAACTATCGCCATTGCTTTCCCGACCGCGTGCGCTGGAACGATCCGCGCCACGTACGGAGCCATGCCGGACCACAGCATCCCGTGGGCCACTCCGCCGAGAAGTCTTGCGCCGATGGCCAGGCCCAAGCCGGGGCTGGAGGCCAGCAGCACGTTGCTGACCGCGAATGCAACCACTGTCGCGATCAACAACGTTTTGCGGCGGATCCGTCCGCCCAGAAGCCTCGACAGGGGAATTGCTGTGATGACGATGACAGCCGCGTAGGCGGCTGTCAGGGATCCTACGGCCGATTCCTCTACCCCCAGGTCGCGGCTGATCTGCGGCAGCAGCCCGGACGGCAGGAGTTCAGTCGTGACGGCGGTGAAACCCGCTGCGGCCAGAATCAGAAGACCTCCCCACGGCAACCTCGGTGCCGGGGACGATCCCTCAGACACGGCGGGTATCGAACCTGGCTGCGTCGGCGGGGACTGCGGTGATGCGGCAGGCGCGGGTGTTTCGGCGACGAAAGAGTCTGGCGTCAAGGGGTTTCCTCATAGGTCGTGTCCGGCAGGGTGCGGCCGACGGGGGTTAGGCGTCGTCGCGGGCAAGGTTCTTGGAGAGCTCACGGTGGGCATCGGCCTGGGCGAGCAGCTCCTTGGCCCGGGCCTCGAAGACCCCGACGGCGTCGGCACCGGCGGCAAACCGGAGCGGCGGCTCGTCCAGTTCGGCGAGATGGGTCAGGGCGTCGGCGAGCTTGGCCGGGTCGCCGCCCTGCTGTCCGTCCATGCCCTTCCACGCGGTGACCGTCTGCTCGGTCCTTTCGGCGTAGTCCTCGATGGCAGATACGGCATAGCTGGTGGATTCCGGACTGAGCAGCTCCGTGCGGAAGAACCCCGGCTCCACGAGCATGGTGCGGATGCCGAACGGGGCGACTTCGGGAGCCAGCGACTCCGCCCAGCCCTCGAGACCGAACTTCGCCGCCGCGTAGGCAGTCAGGAACTCTCCGCCTGTGATTCCGGCGGTCGAGGAAATGGTGATGAGCAGCCCCGAATGCCGGGCCCGCATGACGGGCAGGACAGCGCGGGTGACGTTCATAGGCCCGAACATGGTGGTTTCGACCTGTGCCCGGAAGTCCTCCGGGGTGATTTCCTCGAAGAACCCGGCGTAGAAATTGCCGGCGTTGTTGACCAAAACGTCGATCTGGCCAAACCGGTCCACGGCAGCCTGCACGGCCGCTTCGGCAGCTGCAGGGTCGGTGACATCGAGCTTTACCGTCAGCAGGTCCTGGTTCTCGCCGACGGCGTGCGTGACCTTTTCTGGGTTGCGGCCGGTCGCGACCACCGCGTGGCCGGCGGCCAGGGCCGCCTTGGCGATGTCGGTTCCCATGCCGCGGCCGGCGCCGGTGACGAACCAGACTTTCTTGGCGGGCACGTTTTCCTTCTCTCCGGTCATGTAGTCCTGTTCAGTCATGTGATGGTTCTGTCTTTCTTGGGTTGGCTGTTTCTGGCTGCGCGTGGGATCGCATCCCAGGGACGGTGGATCCGCCGGCAGGATCGCCGGCAGCAGCTGTATCGGGAGGCGTTGCCGCCCAGCTGGCGAGGAACGCCAGCGCGTGTTCGGACGCGGAGCCTGGCTCCGCCGTAAAGGTGAAGAGGGTCTGTCCTTCATCGCCGGGTAGGTGCAAAGTCTCGTACTGCAGGGACAAATCTCCGGCGACCGGGTGATGGAAGCGTTTGGTCCCTGTGGTGTGGATTCGCACGTCGTGTCCGGCCCAGAGCGCGGCGAACAGATTACTGCGTGTGGTTAGTTCCCCCACCAGCTCGTTCAGAGCCCGGTCGTGCGGGTTCCGCCCTGTTTCCAGGCGGAGCATCGCGACCGTAGCGGCCGCGATCGCTCGCCAATCGGGGTAGAAATCACCTGCGTTCGGATCGAGGAAAAGGTACCGCGCCTGGTTCGGCAGCGGGCCCGGAGTGCCCGGCCCCGACCGCGCGGCGGAGTTGAACACCTCCGCATACAACGCACGGCCCAGCACGTTGGCGGCCAGCACGTCCGAACGGCCGTTCTGCACGAGCGCAACTACGCCGGTCATGGCATCCAGGAGACGCACCACCCCGGGACGGACCCGTTGTTGCGGTGGCCGGCGTGGCGCCCGACGAGCCGGGGTGTTGGCCGTCCGAGCCAGGTCCATCAGGTGCGTCCGCTCGGCCTCGTCCAGCTGAAGGGCAGCGGCCACGGCCTCGAGCACCGCGCTGGAGACGCCGCGCAGGCTGCCGCGCTCCAGCCGCGTGTAGTAGTCCGTGCTCACCCCGGCCAGCTGCGCCACTTCCTCACGCCGCAGACCCGGCACCCGGCGCAGCTCCCCGTAGCTGGGGATCGCGGCCTGCTCCGGGCTTATCTTCGCGCGGCGCGAAATCAGGAACTCACGGATTTCGTCTCTGTCCACACCCAACACGCTACGCAGCCCGGGCGGCCGGTGGCAGTGTCTATCAGACACCCCCAAACTGCTGCCGCGTCAGATTCGGAGTGGGAGCGGCTCGGGCGCGGCGGCCACCCCGGACGGGAAAACCCAGGCCTTCCACCACTAGCCGGGAGTCCGGACCAAGGGACCCGCGACTCAGGCCCGGGCGATGACCTCGCCGTTGGGAATCAGGAACCAGCCGTCCTCAGTGGAGCCCCACCGGTGCCACCCGGCGGAAATCCGGGCCAGGTCAGCCTCGCTGGCAAAGCCGTACTCGAGCGCCTGGTCGGCAAAGGACGAATGCAGCACCCGTTCACCCCACACCCGTGCCTGCCACCGCCGCTGCTGCCCGGTGGCGTAGAGCCAGTTGCTGCTCGACGGCGCCACGTCGGTGAACCCGGCGGCCTGCGCCCAGGACACGAGCCGGCGGCCGGCATCGGGTTCGGCGCCGTTACGGCGCGCGATCCGCTGATACAAGTCCATCCAGTCGTCGAGTTCGGGGATGGCCGGGTACCAGCTCATGCCGTGGAAATCGGCGTCGCGCACCGCCACAATGCCGCCGGCTTTGGCCACCCGGCGCATCTCGCGGAGGGCCGCGACGGGGTCCGTGAGGTGCTGCAGGACCTGATGGGCGTGGACGACGTCGAACGACTCGTCCGGGAAATCGAGGTCGTAGACGTTGCCGGTGGCGAAGTCGACGTTGTCCACGCCGCGCTCGGCGGCGAGGGCCGCTGCCTGGGCGATGATGTCGGGGGAACGGTCCAGGCCCGCGACCCTGCCCGGTGCCACCATCTCCGCGAAGTCGCAGGTGATGCTGCCCGGCCCGCAGCCGACGTCCAGGACGGAGACCCCGGGTGTGAGATGCGGGATCACGAACGCGGCCGAGTTCTCCGCCGTGCGGGAGGCGTGGGCGCGGACCACCGACTCGTGGTGGCCGTGCGTGTACACATCGTCAGGCTGCTGCGCACTCATAATGGAACGCTACCCTCCCGGGATCGGAAATGGGTGGACCCACCCAACTAGCTCGCAGCAGGGGCCGTTATGAGCCCTCAAAACGGCCCCTACTGCGAGCTAGTTGGGGGAGGAGTGGAAATCAGCAACAGCAATAAGGGACTGGGCCTGTTCCGGGCCACTGGGATCTACGTCGGGGCGATCCTCGGTTCGGGTGCCCTGGTGCTCCCGGCCATGGCGGCCGACGTGGCCGGCCCGGCATCACGGGTCCCCGTAGGCCTTGGTAGCCCTTGACACGGTGAGATGTCTAACCGAGGCGAGGCGTAGGAGCCGCAAATCGTGCCGGCTCCTACGCCCTAAATCGCACCTACCGGCGGGAGAACTGACCTTCATATAGGCCGGCCGGATCGATCTTGGACCGTCAAACGACTGCTGCTGTGGCGGCGGAGGTCTTCGCGGTGGTGGTGTAGCCGGTCTTGGTTCCGGTGACGGTGATGGTGAGGGTCTTGCCGGTATCGGCCGCGGCGACCTTGTAGGTCGCGGCGGTCGCGCCGAGGATGGCGACGCCGTTGGCTTTCCACTGGTACGTCAGGGTCACCGGTGCCGGTCCCCAGGTTCCGGGGACTGCGGTCAGGGTGGAGCCGACCTTGGCGGTGCCCGTGATGGTCGGCACCGGCGCCGTCAGGGAGCCTTTCGCGACTATTGCTGTGGCGGTGGAGGTTTTCGCGGCGGTGGTGTAGCCGGTCTTGGTTCCGGTGACGGTGACGGTGAGGGTCTTGCCGGCGTCGGCCGCGGCGGGCTTGTAGGTCGCGGCGGTCGCGCCGACGATGGCGACGCCGTTGGCTTTCCACTGATACGACAGGGTCACCGGTGACGGTCCCCAGGTTCCCGTGACCGCGGTCAGGGTCGATCCAACTTTCGCGGTGCCTGAGATGGTCGGTACCGGAGCGGTCAGGGTACCTGGGGTGACCGCTGTCGTGGCGGCGGAGGTCCTTGTCGTGCTGGGGTACCCCGCCTTGCTGCCGGTTACTTTCAGGGTGATGGTCTTGCCAAGGTCGGCGGCAACCAGCGTGTAGGTTTTGCCCGTTGCCCCGGTAATGGCGGTTCCGGAGCGGAACCACTGGTATCCGAGAACGTCCGGCGTGGGCGACCAGGTTCCCGTCACAGCTGTCAGGGTCCGGCCCACCTGGGGGGTCCCGGAGATGCCTGGCACAGGAGTTGCGGACCAAATCCAGCCCATGTTGAGGGTGTAGGTCTTGCCCCAGCTTGCATCGCCGCTGTAGCCGTAGATTTTGATGTAGGCGCGGCCAAGAGGGAGGTTGATTTGTTGGCTGGCGAGCCAGCTGCCGTCAGCGGCGGAGCCGTCGAGGTCGAAGCTGTAGAGGTTGGTGCCGTTGGCGTTGTAGATGCTGACGGTGTAGGTGGATCCGGTTCCGAGCCCGGCGGGGAACTTGAAGTTTAGGCCGACCCGGCCTGCCTTGGGCAGGTCGACGGCGTAGTAATCGGTGTCGGAGAAGTCGGCGCTGAGTGTTGAACCGGAAATGGTGGTTCCCAGGGGCACCACTGTTGCGGCGGCGGTGCTGTTGTTGGGTTCGAGTTCGATGGTCCCCGCGGTCAGCGTGGTGTTGAGGGTGTAGGTCTTGCCCCAGCTTGCATCGCCGCTGTAGCCGTAGATTTTGATGTAGGCGCGGCCTGCGGGTAGGAACGTTCCCTGGCTGGCGAGCCAGCTGCCGTCAGCGGCGGAGCCGTCGAGGTCGAAGCTGTAGAGGTTGGTGCCGTTGGCGTTGTAGATGCTGACGGTGTAGGTGGATCCGGTTCCGAGCCCGGCGGGGAACTTGAAGTTTAGGCCGACCCGGCCTGCCTTGGGCAGGTCGACGGCGTAGTAATCGGTGTCGGAGAAGTCGGCGCTGAGTGTTGAACCGGAAATGGTGGTTCCCAGGGGCACCACTGTTGCGGCGGCGGTGCTGTTGTTGGGTTCGAGTTCGACGGTCCCCGCGGTCAGCGTGGTGTTGAGGGTGTAGGTCTTGCCCCAGCTTGCATCGCCGCTGTAGCCGTAGATTTTGATGTAGGCGCGGCCTGCGGGTAGGAACGTTCCCTGGCTGGCGAGCCAGCTGCCGTCAGCGGCGGAGCCGTCGAGGTCGAAGCTGTAGAGGTTGGTGCCGTTGGCGTTGTAGATGCTGACGGTGTAGGTGGATCCGGTTCCGAGCCCGGCGGGGAACTTGAAGTTTAGGCCGACCCGGCCTGCCTTGGGCAGGTCGACGGCGTAGTAATCGGTGTCGGAGAAGTCGGCGCTGAGTGTTGAACCGGAAATGGTGGTTCCCAGGGGCACCACTGTTGCGGCGGCGGTGCTGTTGTTGGGTTCGAGTTCGATGGTCCCCGCGGTCAGCGTGGTGTTGAGGGTGTAGGTCTTGCCCCAGCTTGCATCGCCGCTGTAGCCGTAGATTTTGATGTAGGCGCGGCCTGCGGGTAGGAACGTTCCCTGGCTGGCGAGCCAGCTGCCGTCAGCGGCGGAGCCGTCGAGGTCGAAGCTGTAGAGGTTGGTGCCGTTGGCGTTGTAGATGCTGACGGTGTAGGTGGATCCGGTTCCGAGCCCGGCGGGGAACTTGAAGTTTAGGCCGACCCGGCCTGCCTTGGGCAGGTCGACGGCGTAGTAATCGGTGTCGGAGAAGTCGGCGCTGAGTGTTGAACCGGAAATGGTGGTTCCCAGGGGCACGACCGTGGCCGTCGCCATGGTGCCGTTGGGCTCAGCCTCTGCCGTTGCAGCTAGGGAGGGCGCAGCCGTGATAAGTGAAAGGAGCACCGCAAATAGTGCTGTGAGTACTGTGCGCGCCGGACTGAAAATGCGACGTACGGCGCCGCCCCTATTTGATATCAATTTATCCCCCTGAATTGTGTGTTTGCTCTAGTGAAGTCGACAAAGTACGTGAAGAGTGTTTGCTCAAGATAATGAATGCCCCCGAAGTGTCATTCAGAATTGTGCTAGCTGACCGGCTTCGTCGAGTCGAAACGGAATTTCTCAAAGCCCTTGAGGCGCGGCTTGTTGGCCAGGTGTGTGCGGGGACCTCGCTTCGCTGGGGGCGGGCATCGCTATTTTTGGGGAGAAAAGACGTCGTGGCATGCCGTTGGCTGCGTTGCTGTGCCACGACGCAACGGTAGGTTTTTAACCTGTACCTTTTCTTGGATTTCCGTCGAGTCCCGAGTGCTTTCTCGCACGATGGAGGGCCTAAGCAATGAACGGGAGGGTGGTAATTCCGCCCTCCGCGAATTGGATCGCATCGACTTCATTCATCGACATCACTTCCAATTCAGCATCCTCCCAGTCTTCCCGCCCAGGGCGACCGCAGCTCAGGTGGATGCTGCCGAAGCCCACTTCAAGAAGGCTCTGCTCACTCGAAATCGCTCTCGCGTCGGATGAGCTTCTGGCACTGGAGTGTCAGACGGCGCAGGCTGCGGATCAGCAGCGGCTGTAAGTCAGCCCGGGCTGCTGTCCGGCGCGGGGCCACGCGCCGCTTCTTCGCCGGCCCGGACGGTGGCCTCGATCATGGAGTTCATGAACCGGGTGACAATCTCCAGTTCCTCCGGCGTGAAGTTTTCGATCGCCGCGCCCATGTGGCGGGCCAGCGGAAGGAACATGGCGCCGCCGTCCCGGTAGGCCTTGGGCGTCATGCGCAGCTGCACCTGCCGGCGGTCCGCGCCCTCGCGTTCGCGGACCACATGGCCGGAACTGTGGAGCCGGTCGATCAGCGCGGTGGTGGCGGGAGAGCTGAGGTTCAGCTCTTTCCGGAGCACGCCCGGGGTAACGATCTGGTCCCGTGCCGTGTGCTGCATGATGACGGCCAGGGCGTTCAGGTCCGTGCGGTGCATGTCGTTGCGGCCGCCGGCGGAGTCCACGTAGCGGTTGGCTTCGAGGTTGAATTCCTGCAGGAGCCGGACGAGCGGAGGCGGGCCGGCCGCGTCGGGGGGCGCTGTGTCTTCGGATGGGCCCCGGGATTCGGCTGACACTGCGGACCTCCTTTGTCCTTAGATGTGGCGTCCCTGAATGCGGCCGCGGCGGTCTGACCGCGGCCGGTCGGCGTCGTCGACGGCGCCCTCGGGAGTTTACTGCAGTGTTTGCTGCAGCGTTTACCGCAGTATCTACCGCGAGCGGGCCGGCGCCGGCTGTGCTTCCATTCTCCTCCGGCACACGCGCTTCGGGGTTATCTCCATGATAGAGATAGTCTACTATGGAGTTGATTCCTCGTCCGCTCCGAATCGCACCCTAGAAGGACACATGAAAACGACTTCGCCCCCGACGACGCGCGTACCGTTCTGGCTGCGTTGGCTGATTCCCGCAGTGCTGGTAGTGGCCTGGCTGGCGATCGCCGGCATAGGCGGCCCGACGTTTGGCCGTCTGAGTGAGGTTTCATCCAACGACCAGGCTTCCTTCCTGCCCGCCGGGGCCGAGGCCACCGAGGCCCAGGACTGGCAGGCCAAGTTCCGGGACTCCAAGGAAATCCCCGCCGTGATCGTGGTCGAGAGCGATACCGCCTTCACCCCGGCCGAGCTCGGCGAAGCCGCCGCACTCAAGGGCAGGCTGGAGGCGATGCAGGTCGGCAGCACGGTGATCGGCCCTATCCCCTCCGCGGATGCGAAGGCGGTTCAGTTCGTGGTGCCCATCGCTTCCTCGGCAGAAGTGAAGGCGGTGGTCAAGGAACTGCGCAATGAGGTTCAAGCATCCGCGCCGGCGGGAATGCAGACGTTCGTCACCGGGCCGGCTGGCCTTGCGGCGGACCTGGCGAGTGCCTTTGCCGGAATTGACGGCATCTTGCTCCTCGTGGCCCTCGGCGCCGTGTTCCTGATCCTGCTGATCGTCTACCGCTCCCTGCTGCTGCCGATCATGGTGCTGCTCACCTCGGTCTTCGCGTTGTGCGCCGCGATCCTGCTCGTGTTCAGCATGGCGAAAGCTGGCTGGATCCAGCTGAACGGCCAAAGCCAGGGCATCCTGTCCATCCTGGTGATCGGTGCGGCCACTGATTACGCCTTGCTGTACGTGGCACGGTTCCGCGAAGCCCTGACGCACACCACCAACCGCACGGCTGCCGCAATCACGGCGTGGAAGGCAGCCTGGGAGCCGATCCTGGCCTCCGGCGCCACGGTGATCATTGCGCTGCTTTGCCTGCTGTTCTCCGACCTCAACTCCAACAAGGCGCTCGGGCCGGTAGCCGCCGCGGGCATCCTCTGCGCGCTCTTCGCGGCCTTGACCCTGCTGCCCGCCCTGATGGCGCTTTTTGGCCGCGCCGCGTTCTGGCCGTTCCGGCCGAAGCTGCTTCCGGAAACCGAACGGGAGCCGGAACTGGTCACGGGACTGGAGGGCCAGAAGGGACTCTGGCGGGCCACAGGTTCGCTCGTTTCGCGTCGGCCGCGCACGGTCTGGGTGGCCTCGGTCCTTCTGCTTCTCGTGGCGGGGACCGGCCTTCTGCAGCTCAAAGCCAACGGCGTCGCCCAGACCGATGTCATCCTCACCGCCTCCAACGCCGTCGACGGGCAGGAAGCCCTGGGCCGGCACTTCGACGCCGGATCCGGCAGCCCGGCGGTAATCGTGGCCGACGAGGCAAAGGCGCAGGAAGTTCTGGCGAAGGCCAAAGCCAGCGACGGCGTCGGCGACGCCTACCTGCTGGCCGAGGGCGGCGCCCCGGTCATCACCGGCGCCCCGGTCATCACCGGAGCCCCGGGCGCACCGGCCGCCCCGGCAGTCAGGGATGGCAGGGTTCTGATCAACGCGACGCTGAACTACGCTGCGGACTCAAATAACGCCGAAAACGTCGTGGTGTCGCTCCGCCAGGAACTGAAGACGATTGACAGCGGCGTGCTGGTCGGCGGCGTGACGGCCACCGCACTGGATACCAATACCACCGCACAGCGCGACCTCGTCACCATCATCCCGGTGGTCCTGGGCGTCATCCTGGTCATCCTCATGCTGCTGCTGCGTTCGGTGCTGGCGCCGGTCCTGCTGGTCGCCTCCGTGGTCCTGTCCTACGGCGCGGCGATGGGCGTTTCGGCCTTCGTCTTCAACAACATCTTCGGATTCCCGGGAGCGGACGCAACAGTGCCCCTCTTCGGCTTCGTCTTCCTCGTGGCGCTGGGCGTCGACTACAACATCTTCCTCATGAGCCGGGTCCGGGAGGAGTCGATCAAGCACGGCACCCGGGCCGGTATCCTGCGCGGCCTCGCCGTGACGGGCGGGGTCATCACCTCGGCGGGCGTGATCCTCGCGGCCACCTTCGCGGCTCTGGGGGTCATCCCGATCATGTTCCTGGTGCAGCTGGCCTTCATCGTCGCGTTCGGCGTCTTGCTGGACACGGTGCTGGTCCGCTCGCTGCTGGTGCCCGCGCTGGCCTACGACATCGGCCCGCGGATCTGGTGGCCGGGCAAGCTCGGCCGGCCGGAGAACGACGCCGCGGCCCGAGCCGACGTCCCGTTCCCCCGGACTGCGGATAACGAAGAAGCCGGAGTCCGCTAGCCCCAAAAACCGCAGCCGCCGTCACTGTCCCTGGTCCCCCCACCAGGCGACGGTGGCGGCGGCTGCTTCGTGCAGCGGCGTGGGCGCCAGCCCCAGAGCGGCCTGGCTCGCGGCGGAATCCATCACGAACGGGCGCTCGAACTGGTACAGCGTCTCCACCAGTTCCCGCATATCGGGCGAAAACACTCCCATCGCCTTTAGCGCCCAGCCGGGCAACGCCGTGACGCGCGGGGACCGGGCGCCGGCCGCGTTGGCGAATGCCCCGGCGATCTCGCGCTGGGTCAGCGCCGGTCCGGTGGGCGCATGCCACACCCGGTTCCACACCTGCGGCTTGTCGGCCGCCGCAATCATGGCGGCCGCGAGGTCAGGAACGTAGGTAAAGGAATGCGGCTGATCCGTCCGTCCGATCACCATCAGGGATTTGCCTGCCAGTACGGGCTTCACCATGCGCTCGCCGGAGTGCGCGGTGCGGACCCGAGGCCCGAAGAAATCGCCTGCCACCACGCTCACGGTGTCCGTTGCGGACTCGGCCCGAGCCTTCAGGAGCGCCGTCCGGACACCCCGTTTGCCGCCCTGGGCCTCGCGGGGGCCCTCCTCCGTCATGGGCCGTTCCGGCGCGCTGTAGGAGTACAGGCTTTCCGGGAAGACGACGACGGCGCCCGCCTCGGCTGCCGCGGTGAGCACGCTTTGCTCTGCCTGCGGCAGTTCCCGGGCCCAGGCTTCGGCGCTATACCGCGAGCCGTGGATGCAATGGAAGACGGCCGCGGCGCCACGGAAGGCCTCGCCGAGCCGGGCCGGGTCCGAAACATCAATGGACATTCTCTCGACCAGCGGGTGGGCGGGCCCGCTTCCGGACCTCGTCAGGACGCGCACGCGGTGACCCGCGGCTGCCAGTTGTTCCGTCACCGTCCAGCCCACGGGGCCGGCGCCGGTGACGACGAAGAGACGGGATGGGGTACGCCCCGAGGCGCCGGATTGGGTCATTCTGATCTCCTTAGAATTATGAGAGCAGTGCTCTCTAAGTTCAGAATGCGCCGCCAGGCGAACGTAAGTCAAGAGCAGTGCTCACATTTGTTGACAGTGCTCTTGTCCGTGACATGCTGGATGCATGCCCGAGGACAGTGCCTATGCCGCCGTTAAAGCCGCCAAGGAGAACGCCGGGGCCGCCGCCGCGGCTTCCAGGCCCCGGACCCCGCGGGAACGGGCCCGCGCCCGGACTGTGGCCGACATCCTCCGCCTGGGCCGGGAGCACCTGGCGCTGCATGGGGCCGCGGCCCTGTCCCTCCGCGCCGTCGCCCGGGATCTGGGCGTCGTCTCCTCGGCGGTCTACCGCTACGTGGAGAACCGGGAAGAGCTGCTGACCCTCCTGCTGATTGACGCCTACAACGAACTCGGCGATGAAGTGGATGCCGCCGTCGGGGCCGTGCTGGAAGGTGACTTCGGCGGCCGCTTTGCGGCGCTGGGCCGCGCGGTCCGGGGCTGGGCACTGCGCGAACCGTCCCGCTACGCCCTTCTCTTCGGCAGCCCGGTGCCCGGGTACCGCGCGCCCGCCGAGCGGACCACCGGCCCCGGGACGCGGGTGATTTTCGCCCTCATGGCAATTCTCGACGGCGCCTTCCGGGCCGGTCAGCTCTCGGTTGAGGGCCGGCGGAGCCCTGCCATCGCCGCCGGACTTGGCGGTGATCTGGCGAAAATCCGCGCCGAGTTCGGCCTGACCGTCCCGGATGACCTCTTGGCCCGCGGTGCCCTCGCCTGGACCTCGCTCTTCGGCGCCGTCAGCTTCGAAGCCTTCGGCCAGTACGGCGAGGAAACGTTCACCGCCCGGGAGGAGCTGTTCGACCATCACCTCGCGGTGCTCGCCGGCGTCGCCGGGTTGCCGGCGGCCACCGCCCGGTGAAGCGGATTCCCCTGTTGCCCCGCGGTGACGCTCGGTAGACTGCCCCTGCGCCCGCACGGGCGCACCCGATGCTTTCAGGAAGGATCCATCCATGTCTGAAGAGAACATGTCCGAAGAGAACATTTCTGAAAAGAACACGCCTGAAGAGGATATGCCGGAAAAGAACGTGTCGGGCGAGACCATGTCCGGCGAAGCAGAGGCCGAGGGGCGGTATGTCGAGGGCGACTACGGCGCCGCGGGCACGGCCGGCGAAGTCCCGCCCACGGCCGTCGAGGGGGAGTATTCGGCGGGGGACTACGGCGACGCCGGCGTGGCCGGTGCGGCCGCTGTCGGCCAGGTGGAAGGCGACTACGCCGCGGGGGACTACGGCGACGCCGGAGTCTCGGCGCCCGAGGCCTCCGGTGAGGAGTCGGTCGCCGAGGAAGCTGAGTACCCGGAGGGCGACTACGGAACCGCCGGAACGGCCGGCGCCGAGCGTGCAGGCCGGCAGGCAGCGGGCGAATCGCCCGAGGACGTCGACCGATAAGTAGTGCAGGCAGTGGTCCGCCCCCGCGGGGTCGTCCGCCGCGGGGGTCCGCGCGCTGAAGGTTCGCGCAGGGCGAAACACGGCCCCGGAGCGCGCCGGAAGGCCTGAAATCCGGGGAATTCAGGCGGCAAAGAGAGGCCGCCGACCGTGACTGGAGCAAAGTTGAGTCGATTGCGCTCAACTTTGGATTGACTTAAATCCGGGTCTGGGTAAAGTTGAGTGTAGATCGCTCAATAACGGTCGGGCCCTTTGTTGTTAGAACCCTTTGCGGTTAGAAGCACTGTGGTCCGCGGATTCCTCAAAGATTCCAAGGAAAGTAAGGAAGCAACCCATGTCACGTGCAGTAGGTATTGACCTCGGAACCACTAACTCCGTCGTCTCCGTTCTCGAAGGTGGCGAGCCCACCGTCATTGCCAACGCCGAGGGTGGCCGCACCACGCCGTCGGTCGTTGCGTTCTCCAAGTCCGGCGAGGTCCTTGTCGGCGAGATCGCGAAGCGCCAGGCCGTCAACAACATTGACCGCACCATCGCGTCCGTCAAGCGCCACATGGGCACCGACTGGACCGTCGCCATTGATGACAAGAAGTACACGGCGCAGGAAATCTCCGCCCGTATCCTCATGAAGCTGAAGAACGACGCCGAGTCCTACCTCGGGGAAAAGGTCACCGACGCTGTCGTCACCGTCCCGGCCTACTTCAACGACGCCCAGCGCCAGGCCACCAAGGAAGCCGGTGAAATCGCCGGCCTCAACGTCCTGCGCATCGTCAACGAGCCCACCGCGGCCGCCTTGGCCTACGGCCTGGACAAGGGCAAGGAAGACGAACTCATCCTGGTCTTCGACCTCGGCGGCGGAACCTTCGACGTCTCCCTCCTGGAGGTCGGCAAGGACGAAGACAACTTCTCCACCATCCAGGTCCGCGCCACCGCCGGTGACAACCACCTCGGCGGCGACGACTGGGACCAGCGCGTCGTGGACTACCTGCTGAACCAGCTCAAGGTCAAGGGCATCGACCTCACCAAGGACAAGATTGCCCTGCAGCGCCTCCGTGAGGCAGCCGAGCAGGCCAAGAAGGAACTCTCCTCGTCCTCCAGCACCAACGTCTCCCTCCAGTACCTGTCCGTCACCCCCGACGGCCCGGTCCACCTGGACGAGCAGCTGACCCGCGCCAAGTTCCAGGACCTCACCAAGGATCTGCTGGACCGCACCAAGAAGCCGTTCCAGGATGTCATCAAGGAAGCCGGTATCAAGCTTTCCGAGATCGACCACATCGTGCTCGTCGGCGGTTCCACCCGCATGCCGGCCGTGTACGACCTCGTCAAGGAACTGGCCGGCGGCAAGGAACCCAACAAGGGCGTCAACCCGGATGAGGTTGTCGCCGTCGGCGCCGCCCTGCAGGCCGGTGTCCTCAAGGGTGAGCGCAAGGACGTGCTCCTGATCGACGTCACCCCGTTGTCCCTGGGCATCGAAACCAAGGGCGGCATCATGACGCACCTGATCGAGCGCAACACGGCCATCCCCACCAAGCGGAGCGAAACCTTCACCACCGCGGATGACAACCAGCCGTCCGTGGCCATCCAGGTCTTCCAGGGCGAGCGTGAGTTCACCCGCGACAACAAGCCGCTGGGCACGTTCGAACTGACCGGCATCGCTCCGGCCCCCCGCGGCGTCCCGCAGGTCGAGGTCACCTTCGACATCGACGCCAACGGCATCGTGCACGTCTCGGCGAAGGACAAGGGCACCGGCAAGGAACAGTCCATGACCATCACCGGCGGCACCGCGCTGTCCAAGGAAGACATCGACCGCATGGTCCGTGACGCCGAGGAGCACGCAGCCGAGGACAAGGCTCGCCGCGAGGCAACTGACACGCGCAACACGGCCGAACAGCTCGCCTACTCCGTAGACAAGCTGATCGCGGACAACGCCGACAAGCTGCCGGAAGAGGTCAAGACCGAGGTCAAGGCCGACGTCGACGCCCTCAAGGCAGCCCTCGAAGGCACCGACGACGCCGCCGTGAAGACCGCGTTTGAGAAGCTGCAGGCTTCCCAGAGCAAGCTCGGCGAGGCCATCTACGCCCACGCAGGATCCCCTGACGGCGCCGCCGGCGCCCACGGTGCCCCCGCAGGCGAGCAGGCTGCGGGCTCCGACGAGGACATCGTCGACGCCGAAATCGTTGACGAAGACGAGAAGAAGTAATCATGCCGCACCACGGTAACGAAGAAGAGCACGGTTCTTCCGAGAACCGGCGTGACGCTGAACAGCGGGAGAACGAGCCGCAGAAGCCGGTGATCCACGACAACCGCAAGGTTGATCCGAAGACCGGCCAGGCCCGCCACCCTGACCAGGAACACCATGCGGACTCCGGGGACGCACTGTCCCAGGCGGAGGACATCCTCAACAGCGTTGAGGTGCCCGCCGCCGACTCGGTGGCCCAGGGTGCAGCCGGCGCCGCCGAGGCGGAGGAGCTCAGGGATGACCTTCGCCGCCTGCAGGCCGAGTACGTCAACTACCGCAAGCGGGTCGAACGCGACCGTGCCGTCGCGGGCGAGATGGCCGTCATCGGCGTCCTGAACGCCCTGCTGCCGGTACTGGACGACGTCGATGCCGCCCGCCAGCACGGTGACCTCGCGGACGGACCTTTCGCCGCGATTGCCACCAAGCTGGAGACTGCGCTGAAGACGTACGGACTGGTCCGCATCGATGAGACCGGCGTGGAGTTCGACCCCACGATCCACGAGGCCCTCATCCAGCAGCCCGGCACGGATATCGACTTCGATACCGTCAGCCAGGTCCTGCGCTCGGGCTACAAGTCCGGCGACCGCGTCCTCCGCGCGGCACAGGTCATCGTCGCGGTACCTGCCTAGGTTGCGTTCGGCGCTACGCCGGATAGGGGGCGGTGCCCTCCACACCGCCGCCCCCTATCCGGCCTCCGCGCCAGCGTGTTGCTCGCCTAAAGTGAGTGGACAAACAGCGCGAAGCAGATGATGGGCCCCGGGAGTGGCATCGGGCCTGCCGGAGCGTGGTGGCTGGGTTCGTCAGGACCAAGCCACCACGCGAAGGGGCGGGGGCCCATCATCTGCGAAGCGCACTCTGCATGACTTTTGAAAGGAAACGCCATTGGCTAGCCAGGATTGGGTGGACAAGGACTTTTACAAGATCCTTGGTGTCGCCAAGGACGCTTCCGACGCCGATATCAAGAAGGCTTACCGGAAGCTTGCCCGGCAGCACCACCCGGATACCAACGCGGGCAATGCGGCGTCGGAGAAGAAGTTCAAGGACATCTCCGAGGCCTATTCCGTGTTGTCCGACGCCGATGAGCGCCAGCAGTATGACGCCATCCGGGCGATGGGCGGCGGCGCGCGCTTTGCCCCCGGCGGAGGCGGCGGGGCTGCCGGCGGCGCAGGCTTCGAAGACCTCTTCGGCGGACTCTTCACCGGCGGCGGGGGACGCCATTCCGGCAGCTACAGCACCGCCGGCGGCATTCCGCCCGAGTTCGCCGATCTCTTTGGCGGCGGTGGGTTCGGTGGCGGCGGCCAGTCGTTCCAGCGCGCTCCGCAGAAGGGCGCGGACCGCACCGCGTCCACTTCGATCTCATTTGCCGGGTCCATCCGCGGTACCACGATCGGCTTGCGTGAACCCGACGGCGAGGTCATCGACGTCCGCATTCCGGCCGGCATCAAAGACGGGCAGAAGGTCCGCGTTCGCGGCAAAGGCCAGCACGGTCCCGCCGGCTACGGCGACCTCATGGTCACCGTCTCCGTGAAGCCCCATGATTTCTACGTCCGCGACGGCGAAAACCTCCGCATCCACGTCCCCGTCTCCTTCCCGGAGGCGGCCCTGGGCGCCGATGTCGAGGTTCCGACGATCGACGGCGACAAGGTCAAAGTCAGGGTCCCCGCAGGGACGCCGTCCGGCCGCACGCTGCGCGTCAAAGGCCGCGGCGTCAAGCACGCCAGCGGCACCGGCGATCTGCTGGTGACAATCGACGTCGCTGTCCCGCGGCGGCTGAGCAAGGAAGCGGAGGAAGCCGTGAAGGCCTTCGCCGCGGCCACTGCCGACGAGGACGTCCGCGCGGGCCTGGCAGCCAAGGCCCGGCTCTAGGAACGGAGTCCAGCCATGGCCATCGACTTCGATCAGCCGATCTTCGTCATCTCCGTTGCCGCCGAGCTGGCGGACATGCACCCGCAGACGCTGCGCCAGTACGACCGGTTGGGGATCGTCTCGCCCAGCCGCGCCCCGGGCAAATCGAGGCGCTATTCGCAGCGCGATGTGAACATGCTCCGCGAGGTCCAGCGGCTTTCCCAGGAGGGCGTCTCGCTCGAAGGCATCAAACGGATCCTGCAGCTGGAGAACCAGGTGGCAGCCCTGCAACGGCGTGTTGCCGAGCTGAGCGAAGAACTTGAACGCCGCCCCCGTGCCCTGGACTCCCGCATCTTCGCCGCGGGAGCCGCGGGCGACGTCGTCAGCCTGGCCCGCGGCAAGCGCCCCCAAGCGAGGTCGCAGGCGTTGGTGGTGTGGCGGCCGCGGGGGATCGAAGACTGAATCCTGGCTTAACGCAGGAGTGCCCGGGACCCTGAGGGTCCCGGGCACTCCTGCGATGTGTCAGAAGGACGAACTCGAGCCTGCCACCGGGGTGACGGCAAGGGCGTTGCCTGCTACGTCCCGCATGCCACCTGTGGGCGTGTACGTCGGCACAGCGGCCTTAACCGTTCCATTGTTCGCGCTTCCCGTGGCCAAGGCCCCCAGTGTGATGGTGAGCATCCGGGCGGCGGGGCTCCAGCTGACCGTCGAGGCGGACCCTCCGGCTCCCTTGTAAGTGAGTGTTCCCGACGGGGAGTAGTTTCCAGCGAGGGCGACGCTGCCAATTCTCGACGTCGGGCAGGCCGAGCTGTCCACGCTGACGCTGAGGACGTTGCCCGCGCTGATGGTGACAGTGACCTGGTTGTCCCCGCTGAGGGTCCCTGCGGCACCGGGGGCCCAGCTGCTGCAGATTGTCGAGGAGTCCAGGGCTTCGAAGAAGGTGATGGTGGCCTTGTCGCCGGGTTCGATCTTGCCGCCCTTGCCGCCGCCGTCGGCCAGCACCACCCCGGACACCGTCGGGGCAGTGACGTCCTTGACGGAGGTTACTGTGCCCGGCGGTGTGGGATTGCCCTGGTTGCCCGCGGTGTCGGTCGCGACGGCGCTGTACGTGAGCGTCCCGTCAGCCAGAGACGAGAGGTTCACAGCGGTGTTCCAGGCTCCGGACGCGTCCGCGGTCACAGCAGCGGTGACGGTATGCACGGGGGTGCCGGCGTCCTTGACCGTCAGGGCAATGGATGCCCCGGGTTCGGTGGTGCCGCTGACGGGTACGGTGGCGACGGTGGCGGAGTTGACATAGGCCGGGGCCGAGACGGTAGGGGCGGCTGGCGGGGTGGTGTCAACGGCGGCGCCTGCGCTCCGGACGCTCTCGGGTCCTTGCCACTGCCCGAGTACGGGGGTGACCGTGTAGTACCAAGTGCCGGTCGGGACGCCTTGGTCGGTGCAGCCCAGCCCCGCGGTAACCGTGCCCGTGCAGGTTCCCCCCGCGGCGATTCTGGTGCCGCCGGATGCCGAAGCATAGCGGGCCAGCGTGTAGCCGCTGACAGGGCGGCCGGCAAGGGTGGCGGCGGCCTTCCATGCCAGCGTGACATTTCCCGCAGACACGCTGGCCGAAGGCGTGGCGCCGGCGGCCACGGCATCAGCGGCGGCCGCCGCGGACCCCCCGTTCGCGACCGACGCCCAGAAGGCGTTGGCCCCCGGACCGGCCCACGAGAGCAGGGCAACGCCGGCAACGATGACGGCAACGCGGCTCCGGATGCTCGGGTGTGCCTGGCGGGTGTTGCGACGGCTCATCGTCGGGCCTCCACGGTGACGGGAATTTTGAAGGTCGCGCCCTGGCAGGCGGACTGTGACTGGGCGGACATGCCGGCCGCGCCCGGCAGGGTGACCAGCAGGGATGAGTTAGCCGGGATGGTCACGGCAGGTGCGAGCGGTGCGGCCGGGGCCGTGAAGGACACCCCGGTGGTGGTGCATCCGGAATGGGCGGCATCGGCCGTGATTGCCCCGCTGGAGGCCACCGAGTACAACTGAACCGCGAACGCGTTGGGGTTGCTGGCGCGGAGGATGACGTCAGCGCTGCCGCCCGGAACCAGACTGGTCCGGTTCGAGTCGCCGGCAACAAACGCGTCGACGGCGACGGTCTGCATCGGGGCTGCGGCTGCGGCACCGGAACCCGTGCCGGTAGTGGCCCAGTAGGCGTAGGCGGTGCCGCCACCGGCCAGCAGACAGAGCGCGGCGGTGGCGGCGGAGGCAGTTCCGGCGACTCTGGTGCCGCGCAGCATGGATCGTTTGGATTGCATGTCAGTTTCCCTGCCCTGATCCCGAGTAGGCCAACTGGAGGACTGCGCCCTTGCAGCCGTCCTGGAGACGAGGAGTGTCGAGCATTGCGATCCGCGGCCATTGGGCGGATGGAACGCCAAGTTGTGAGAGCGAGCTGCTGCCGGCCGGAACCGCCAGGGGATAGCGCCCGCTGAACTGCACCACGGCATAGTCCTGCGCCGTGCAGGGCAGGCTAGCCGCGATCGCCTTCGCGGTGCGGACTACACCCGCGATCGAGACCGTCAGGTTGCCGACGTCGATGCTCTTATCCGGGTTGTTGAATCCGAGGTCCAGCGGCCGGCTCGTGCCGGGGGCGAGCAGTCCCGCCACATCGCCGGAGAGCCCGAACACCCGAAGGGGAGCCTTGACCCGCAACTGGGTTTGTACGGAAGCCGACTGGATCGCGCCGCTCTGGCCCGTCACGGTCAAAGCGTAGTCTCCGGCGGCAGTAGAGGATGCCGTGGATACATTCATGCTGAGCTGGGCCGTACCCCCGGCCGTCAGCTTGACGGACGACGGCGAGAAGCTGGCCGCTGCCCCCGCCGGGAGGCCGGCGACAGCCAGCACTACCGTGCCCGCAAACCCGCCCGTGGAGCTGACGGTTGCGGAATAGCTTGTGGCCTGTCCCTGGTCCACGTTCCGGCTGGACGGCGTGACCTGCGCCAGGATCCCGGGCTTTTGCGGGGCCGACTGCTGCCCGGCCGCGTAGAGCGTGCCCGCCGGCAGGAAGATGGCCAGCAGGCCAATGATGAGGACGCGGCCGGCGAGGCCCGCGTGATCCCCTGCGAGCCGGAAGAACCGCAGTAGATGCTGCATTCCCTATCCTCCTTCGACCCGGCGGCATGGCGCGGATCGTGGGTGTCGGCGGTGGCTGATGCGTTGTTGTGCGGAGGCCCGAAGGCCGCCCCGGCGGGCCGCGTGTCCGGCCCGCCGGGGACGCCAGCTATACGCTGCCGACTGTGACCGTGACGATGGCCGACTTGCAGGCATCCTGGTTGGCGGCGCTATTGAGGAACTCCAGTGTTCCCGTCCCCACCTGGGTGCCTGTGCTGTTCGCCGCGACCGGGGAGTTCGACGTATCGGCGCTGACCGTGAACCATGCCGGCAGACAGGTATCCACGCTCGTGGTCACCTTTGCGGTGAGGGCGCCGACGACGGTGCCGGTGTTGGTGCTGTTGTCGGCCGTGTACGTCACGGGCACCGAGTTGCCCGGTGCCAGGCCGGCCGCGAAGCTTGCATGCAGGGTAACGGTGCCGCCGCCGGTGGAGTTGGCAGCGGTGCCGGTGCCGGCGCCGGTGGTGGTCCAGTAGGCGTAGGCAGTGCCGCCGCCGACGGCCACGAGGGCGACTGAGGCTGCAACGGCGATGACCTTGCTCTTCTTGGTGAGCTTGCGCATTTGTGAGACTCCTTGTGTGGGTGGCACCCGGACAGGAGTCAACAGGCCTGAGCCGCATTCCCCCCAATCCTGCGGTTGCCGCGCTGAATCGATGGCCCAATCGTTGCGGGGAAGAGCGGACGGGACAACGCGTAGTTGTACTCGTCTTTTCGCCCCGGGATTACCTACTCCCGAGTAAGGTACTCGCGTTTCGGCGCGGAGAGCTTCTGGTTTCCGCACGGAAACTACGTGCGCGGCGGGACGAAACGGTGCGACATTACGCGCGTGCGGACGGCCTCGAGCCGCCGTGTCCGGCCTGGATTAGTGGAGCAAGTAGTCTGCTTTTATCCGCAGCTCCGGGCGGATTCAGCAGACGCGGTGCCGGCATGCCGTGGCGCCCGGGCAAGTAGCCGCGGCAACGAACTGAGTACTGCGGAGCGGAAACGGGTAACGTGCCTTCCGATAGTCGGGTACCTGAAGCGCGTGACTTCAGGCTAGGGCCGCGCGTTGAATTGGGGTGTCAGAAAGTCTGGTGTGACACGCTCGCAGCTCCTTCGGGAAGCCCGGGCGGAGCCAGCACAGCAGCGTAGAGGCCGGGGGGCATCGCATGCATGAGTCAGCTGAGTTTGGACCGTCCACGTTCGCGGGCACGCGATGAGCCCGGGGCTCCAGGCGGCCGTCCTGTTTGCCGGCTCGCTGCCAGGGCACATTCTCATGTCCCTGGGGCAGGCGCTCGTGGTGGTATGCCTGTGCTTCGACTTCGTCCGCGCAGTCTCCGTCCCGCGGTCCCACCGCCGCTATGTGGCCAACACCGTCTTCCGCACCCTGGCCCTGCCGTCCATCCTTGTCATGGCGTTCAGCGTGCTCCTCGATGCCGCGTCCGGCTCCTGGACAAACGTCGCCGCAGGCGTCTTCATCCTGGTCGCCGTGATCTTCCGGTGGCACCACGACACCGACGAAGACAATTGGTGGAAGGGCAAAGGAAAGGCCCTGGGCCGCTGGCTCAAGGACCGGGCGGCCTCCGGATCCCTGGTTGCTCCGGCCGCGGCGTGAAAAAGCCCTTGCTGTCCGGGCGTCCCAGGGTGTCCAATCCTTAACGGAAGGCCCTGCGGGGCACGAGTGGACGCCACGCCAGGAGGATTTCATGCCATCGAAAGCCGCCAAGACTCCGTCGAGGGGTCCGGCACGGGGCACGTCTGACCTCCGGCGGGCCGACGCCAACGGCTCCGCGCCGCCGGAGCAGCCGGACAAGATCCGCAATGTGGCACTTGTAGGCCATTCAGGTGCTGGAAAGACGATGCTCACTGAAGCTCTGCTTGCCGCCACCGGGGCCATCACGCGCAAGGGCTCGATCGCCGACGGCACCACGGTGAGCGACTCGGATCCCGCCGCCATCGCCCAGCAACGCTCCGTGGCACTGGCCGTGGTGCCCGTGACGGTCGGCGGCATCAAGGTGAACCTGCTGGACACTCCCGGTTATACGGATTTCATCGGAGAACTGCGCGCCGGGCTGAGGGCGGCGGACGCGGTGCTGTTTGTCGTATCGGCCACCGACGACGTCGACGCCGCGACCACCGCGCTCTGGAACGAGTGCCAACGGCTCGGAATGCCCCGGGCCGTGGTCATTAGCCGTCTGGACCATCCGCGCGCGGATTTCGACGCCGCCCTTGCCCGCTGCCGGCTGGCGTTTGGCGACTCCATCGTGCCGCTTTACTTACCGGTCAGCGCCGACGGTGCCGTCACCGGCCTGCTGGGGCTGCTGACCGGCACGGTTTCCCAGTACGGTTCGGACGAAGCGGCACCCGCAGCCCGCGCCGCGACCGACGTCGAGCTCGCCGGGTCGGAGCCCGCGCGGGGCGCGCTAATCGAAGGGATCATCGCCGAGAGCGAGGACGAGACGCTCATGGACCGGTACCTCGGGGGTGAAGAAATCGCCTCCGAAGCCCTGATCGCCGATCTGGAGACCGCCGTCGCCCGCGGGTCCTTTCACCCCTTGCTGCCGGTGTCCGCGGAATCAGGACTTGGCCTGGCGGAACTGCTGGACGTCCTGGTGCGCGCTTTTCCCACGCCGGCTGAGCGCGGGGTCCCGACAGCCACGGACCTCGACGGCGTGGCCGCCGGCCCGCTGGCCTGTGACCCTGAAGGGCCGCTGCTCGGCGAAGTGGTGCGCACGACGATCGACCCATTCCTCGGCCGGGTCTGCTTGGTGCGCGTCTTCTCCGGCGTCGTGCGGGAGGACACCGCCATCCACGTGGGCGGCCGCGGCATGGCGGACCGCGGCCACGAGGACCACGACAGCGACGAGCGCATCACGCACCTGTACTCGCCGCTCGGATCCGGTCTGCGGCCGGTAGCGTTCTGCGTGGCCGGGGATATCTGCGCGCTGACCAAACTGGGCACCGCGGAGACCGGCGACACGATTTCGGCCAAGGAGTCGCCTTTGCTGGTCGCCGCCTGGGACATGCCGGATCCGCTCATGCCGGTGGCCATCGAAGCGGCCACACACGGCGATGAGGACGTCCTGGCCAGGAACCTGGGCAAGGTCATCGCCGGGGACCCGACGCTGCGGGTGGAACGGAACTCTGAAACCCACCAGCTGATCCTGTGGTGCATGGGCGAGGCCCATGCCGACGTCGTCCTGGGCAGGCTGCGGGACCAGGGAGTGAACCTGCAGACCGTACCGGTGGTCACCCCGCTGCGCGAAACGTTCGCCGCGCCGGCGGCCGGCCACGGGCGGTATGTCAAACAATCCGGCGGCCACGGCCAGTACGCCGTCTGCGACATCGAGGTGGAGCCCCTCGAGCGCGGCGCCGGATTCGAATTTGTCGACAAGACGGTGGGCGGGGTGATTCCCGGGCCCTTCATCGCCTCGGTGGAAAAAGGCGTGCGGGCGCAGATGCAGAAAGGCGTCTCCGCCGGATTCCCCGTGGTGGATATCCGGGTGACGCTGGTTGGCGGCAAGACCCACAGCGTGGACTCCTCCGACGCGGCCTTCCAGGCGGCCGGTGCCCTGGCCCTTCGCGAAGCCGCAGCGGCCACCCGGATTCAGTTCCTGGAACCGGTCTCGGCTGTGACCATCAGCGTTTCGGAGGACCACGTGGGCGCCGTGATGAGCGACTTGTCCTCCCGCCGGGCGCGGCTGACGGGAACGACGTCCGCCGCGGACGACAGCACCGAGATCAGCGCCGAGGTTCCGGACCAGGAGCTGCTGAAGTACGCGGTGGAGCTGCGGGCCTTGACCGCCGGCAGCGGCCGGTTCCGGCGCAGCTACCTGCGGCACGAACCCGTGCCGCAGGTAGCTGCGCCGGCCCCCAATAAGAGCGGCGTCAGCCGTTGATGACCTGGGGCACGCCGAGGGCTTTGAGGCCTTCGACGCCGAATTCGAGGCCGTAGCCGGACTGCTTGGCTCCGCCGAAGGGTATGCGGGGGTCCACGGCGCCGTGTTTGTTGATCCAGACCGTGCCGGCTTCGAGCCGGGCCGCGACGGCGCGGGCTGCCGCGGCGTCGGCGGACCACACGGAGGCGCCGAGTCCGACGTCGAGGGCGTTGGCGTTGGCGACGGCTTCGTCGACGGTGCTGTAGCGGATGATCGGCAGGGCAGGCCCGAACTGCTCCTCGGCGACGAGCGGGTTGTCGTTGTCGATGTCCGCGATCAGGGTGGTGGGGTAGAAGTGGCCGGTCCGGTCCGGGTCGGGGTTGCCGCCGAGCAGGACCCGGGCACCGGAGGCCTTGGCGGCATCCACGAGCCGGGCGACGATGTCGTATTGCTGGCGGTTCTGCAGCGGGCCGAGCACGTTGGCCTCGTCCAGGCCGATGCCCATGGGCATCGCGGCGGCGACGTTGGTGAGTTCGGTACAGACGGCGTCGTAGATGTCAGCGTGGACGTAGAGGCGTTTGAGGGCCGCGCAGGTCTGGCCGGTGTTGATGAACGCGCCCCAGAACAGGCCTTCGGCGATGGCTTTGGGGTCCGCGTCGGGCAGCACGATGCCGGCGTCGTTGCCGCCGAGTTCCAGGGTGAGGCGTTTGACGGTGTCCGCGGAGGACTTGATGATGGCCTTGCCGGTGGCGGTGGAGCCGGTGAACATGATCTTGCCGATGCCGGGGTGCCCGGCCAGGGCCTCGCCGACCTCCCGGCCGCCGGAGACCACGGACAACAGGCCCTCGGGGAGTTCCTCGTTGATAACGGCGGCGAGGGCCAGGACGGAGAGCGGGGTGTATTCGGAGGGTTTGACCACCACGGCGTTGCCCATCCGCAGGGCGGGGGCGAGCTGCCAGACGGTGATCATCATGGGCCAGTTCCAGGGGCCGATCGCGCCGACGACGCCGATGGGCCGGTAGTGGAGTTCGGCGCGGGTTTCGCCGTCGTCCACCACGGTTTCCGGCTCCAAGGCTGTGGTGGCGGCGACGCGCAGCCAGGCGGCGCAGGCGCCGACTTCGAAGCGGGCGTTGGGGCCGTTAAGGGGCTTGCCCTGTTCACGGGAGAGCAGGCGGGCGAGTTCCTCGGCGGAGCGTTCGACGGCGTCGGCTGCCCTGAGGAGCGCGGCGGAGCGGGCGTCGTGGCCCAGGGCGGCCCAGGCCGGCTGGGCAGCCGTTGCGGCCGCGATGGCCTGCTCCAGGTCCTCAACGGTGTGGACCGGGGCCTGTCCGACCGGCTGGCCGGTGGCGGGGTCCACGATGGTCCGGGTTTCCCCGGACGTCGGGGAGATCGAGGCGAGAAGGGCGTCGTAGGTTTCCATGGGTGTACTCCACATCGAGTAGTTGAGGCGCTGGTAGTTAAGGCAGAGGTAGTTGAGGGCTGGGTCATTGAAGCGCTGTGTTGTTGAGACGCTGCACGCGGCGCAAGATGGTTCCAGAGCGCCCGTACTGTCATGTCCGAGTTTCCTCCGGTGCCGGACCTGCAGTCTTGTCTTTGCGCGAACTGCAGTTGACCCGCTGCGAATGATCGCGAGGGCCCGGGATTCCATTGCGCTGGGGAACAACAACCGATCGCTGAGCGACAAGAGCGTGACGCGCGCCACCTGCCATGCTGGATTTCACGGTGCAACGCACCCCCCATATTCCCAGACCGAAATTTCCCAGACTCATGACCGTTAAGAAGGATCCGATGAGTATTTCAAAATCCGAGTCCCCGACCGCAGAAGCCAGTCCTCGCACGGAGCACTCCACCGCGCTGCGCGCCGGAAGCGTCGGCGTCATGGGCATTCTCTTCTTTGTGTTGTCCGCCCAGGCGCCGTTGACCGGAATCGTCGGGGCGTCACCGCTGGCCGCGGCCCTCGGCAACGGTCCCGGCGCGCCCGGCGCGTATCTGGTGGTGGGCATCGTGATCGTGATCTTCGCCGTCGGGTTCGTCGCGATGAGCCGCAAGATCCAGGCCAACGGCGCCTTCTACGCCTATGTCACCGCCGCCTTTGGGCGGAAGATCGGGGCCGGAGCGGCGTGGCTCGCGCTCCTCGCGTACAGCACGGTCCAGGCTGCGATGTACGGGCTATACGGCGCCGCGTTTTCGGGCGTCCTCGGAACCGCCGGGATCGTGGTTCCCTGGTGGCTGCTGGCCATGATCACCATGGCGGGCGTGCAGGTGCTGGGATCCCTCAACATCGAACTCGGGGCCCGGGTCCTGGCGGTGCTCGTAGGCCTCGAGGTCGCGATCCTGCTCATGTTTGGCTTCACCGTGCTGCTGCGGGGCGGCGGACCGGAAGGGCTCAGCCTGGCTGCCTCCTTCTCTCCCGCGGCGATCGGCGCAGGCGCCCCGGGCGTAGCCATCATGTTCGCTGTCGCCTCGATGTTCGGCTTTGAATCCACGGCCATCTACTCGGCCGAGGCCAAGGACGCCCACCGCACGGTGGCCCGTGCCACCTATCTTTCGGTGGGGGTCATCGCGGTCTTCTTCTCCTTCATTTCGTGGATGCTGGTCAGCTACTACGGCCCCTCGCACGTCATCGACGCCGCGGGCGCGGCCCTGGAATCCGGCGACTCCACGTCCTTCGTGCTGACACCCATGGTGGAGCTGTTCGGGCCGTGGGCCGGAACCGTCACCGGCATGCTGCTCGTGACTTCCCTGCTGGCCGGCATCATCGCCTTCCACAACGGCATCAACCGCTACCTCCATTCGCTGGCCCTGCGCGGGTCGATGCCCCGCGGAGTGGCCCGGACCAACCGGCACAAGGCCCCCGCCGTCGCCGCCCGGATCCAGACCGTGGTCGCTTTCCTGCTCGTGGCGCCGTTCGCCGTGCTGTCCCTGGACCCTGTCCTGACCCTCTTCTCCTGGTTCAGCGGGTTGGCCGTGGCGGCGCTCCTGGTCCTGTACATGCTCTGCTCCCTGGCCGTCGTCGCGTACTTCCGGCGCGAAAGGGTGCCCGGCCAGCTCTGGCAGACCGTGGTGGCACCGGTGCTCGCCACCGTGCTGCTTGGCTGGGTCCTGTCCCTCGTGATCAGCAACTTCACCGCACTGATCGGCGGCAGTGCCGAAACGGCCGTGGGCCTGCTGCTGACTGTGCCCATTGTGTTCGCCGCCGGCGTGCTGGTGGAAGTTGCCGTGGAGCGCAGGGCCGCGCGAGCCGAGGTCTCCGCCTAGCTGTCGGCGCTGGACACCAGCCTTGGACACAGAAGGGGCGGTGCCGGACACATCCGGCACCGCCCCTTCCGCGTCCGAATCCGGGTGGAAGGCCAGGCTCAGGCGCCGCGCCGCCAGTCGCTGGGGGATTCGCCGAAGGCATCACGGAAGGTACGGCTGAAGTGGGCGGCATCCAGGAAGCCCCAGCGCGCGGCCACGGCCCCTACCGGCATGCCGGCCAGGAGCGGATCCCGCAGTTCGCGGCGCGCCCCTTCCAGCCGCTGGGTCCGGATCCAGCTCGCCACGGTGGTCCCGGATTCATGGAAGACGTTATGCAGATGCCGGGTGGAGATGAAGTGGGCCGCCGCGATGGACGCCGGCGAGAGCATGGGATCGGCCAGGTTGGCGTCGATGTACTCGCGGACGGAGGCCGCGAGTAGGGCCTGCGGCCGCATCCGGTCCGGGGACATGTCCAGTTCCGAGTGCAGCATCGTGGAGACGAGATCGAGGGCGTTCGTCGCAAGGCGCGAGCCGCTGGGGCCGCTCAGCGCATCCAGGTTCTTCGCGAGGTGGGAGATGAACGGCCCGACGATCCCGGCGAGGCCGCTGTCCGCCGCCATCCGCACGGCCGAAAGCTGCGCGATGCAGTCCGGCGGCAGGGACAGTGCATCCCAAGGGAACATCACCACCATGAGCCGGGCGTCCCCCTCGAAGGCAAGCGTGTACGGGCGGCTGGTGTCGTAGATGGAGAGGTCGCCAGGGCACAGGAGGGCCTCGCGGTTGTCCTGGATGAGGAGTCCGGTGCCCTGCAGTTGGAGATTGAGCTTGAAGTAGCGCTGGTTGGACTGGGCAATCAGTGCCGGCGTGCGGTGGACCTCATGGCTCGTGGAGGAGACTTCGACGATCGCCACGCGGTCCAGCCTGCGGGACCGCATGCGGCCGCGGAAGTTGCCCGCATCGCGGCTCGAGGCGCCCAAGGGAACGAAGGACTCCGCGATGAGGTGCCGCCAGTGCTCGAAGGAGGCTGCCGTGCTGGTCTGGACGTCCTGCCCGGCGGGACTGGACGATGGTCGGGCTGCAACTGCGGTCATCGAAGATCCTGACGCCGTCGTATTTTGGGGACTGTGTCATGGGACACACTCCTTTTAGGGTAGCCCCGCAGCCCGCCGATGTCATTTTTTTCGACAGCTGGCGAAAAAAGACTGTTGCAGGCGCCTAGCAGCCGAGCAGGGTCAGGAATCCCTCCAGCTGCTCGTTCAGCCCGAGTTCCACCTGGCCTTCCGGGGCGAGCGCCGCCGCGATCTGCGCGCCGAGGAGGAGGTTGAGCAGCTGGCCGGCCAGGGCGGCGTCGTTGACGGCGGTGGTGACGGCCCCGGCGTGCCGGGCCTCGGCCAGGTACCGCCGCATGGCCGCAAGCCACTGCTCCATCGAATCCCGGTGGATCCGGGCCTTGTCGGGGTCGTTGATGGCCTTCTGCCAGAACGGGATGACAATCCGGGCCTCATTGATCCGCTCCTCATCCAGCGGCAGCACCTCGACGCAAAATGCCCGCAGGGCCGCGAGCCCGACCTGCCCGGCGGTGACTTCCGCGATGCGCTCGTTGGTGCGGTTGAAGACGTGCCCGAACGCGAAGGTCAGCAGGTCATCCTTGGTGGGAAAGTACGGCTTGAGGGCGCCGTTCGCAAAGCCGGCCTCGAGGGCAATTTCCCGCATGGTGGCACTTTCGATCCCGAGCCGGGCGATAATCCGCCATGTGGCGTCGACGAGTTCGAGCCGCCGCTGGTCGTGGTCGACAATCTTTGGCACCGGACAGCTCCCCAATTATTTTGCGTCGGACTCTTGTGGCACAGCTTACATTTCCGTATTCTCTACAAGTATAGAAAATAAAGTTCTGACCCGCCAGGGTCCCCGATCGAAGGCCGTCATGATGACCGCACAAACTGACACCCGCACTCCGTATGGCCCGTACAGTCTGGCCGCGGACGTCGAAATCACCGCAGTCCAAGGCATCCTGCGAGCGGCGGGCCTGCTGGGCGAGAGCAAGCGCATCGCGTACCTGGGCCTGGTGGACCCCGCCAGGAACGCGCCGGAGGCAAGCGAGGACCGCCGGTTCCGGGCCTTCATCCACGACGTCTCGGGAGGGCGCCCGGCCGACGTGACCGTCTCGGTGTCCAGCGGTGCGGTGGTCTCCGTCGTCGAGCTGGACACAGCGGTGACCGGCGAGCTTCCTGTCCTGGAAGAGGAGTTCGAGGTCGTCGAGCAGCTCCTGGCCACGGACGAGCGGTGGCTCAAGGCGCTGGCCAGCCGCGGCCTGGACGTCAGCAAGGTCCGCGTCGCCCCGCTGTCTGCCGGTGTGTTCGAATACCCGGAGGAAAAAGGACGCCGAATCCTGCGTGGCCTGGCCTTCGTTCAGGATTTCCCGGAAGACAGCGCCTGGGCGCACCCCGTGGACGGTCTCGTGGCGTACGTCGACGTCGTCAGCAAGGAAGTCACACAGGTGCTGGACACCGGCGTCGTCCCGATTCCCGCCGAACACGGCAACTACACGGATCCTGAGCTGACCGGGCCGCTGCGGACCACGCAGAAGCCCATCAACATCACCCAGCCAGAGGGGCCCAGCTTCACCGTCACCGGCGGGAATCACATCGAGTGGGAAAAGTGGAGCGTCGACGTCGGCTTCGATGTCCGCGAAGGCGTGGTGCTCCACAACCTTGCGTTCCGGGACGGCGACCGGCTGCGTCCCGTCATCAACCGGGCGTCGATCGCCGAAATGGTGGTCCCGTACGGGGACCCGTCGCCGATCCGGTCCTGGCAGAACTACTTCGATACCGGCGAATACCTCGTGGGCCAGTACGCGAACTCCCTGGAGCTTGGCTGCGACTGCCTCGGCGAGATCACGTACCTCAGCCCCGTCATCAGTGACGCCTTCGGCAACCCCCGCGAGATCCGCAACGGCATCTGCATGCACGAGGAAGACTGGGGGATCCTGGCCAAGCACAGTGACCTCTGGACGGGCATCAACTACACCCGCCGCAACCGCCGCCTGGTGATCTCCTTCTTCACCACCATCGGCAACTACGACTACGGCTTCTACTGGTACCTCTACCTCGACGGCACCATTGAGTTCGAGGCCAAGGCCACCGGCGTCGTCTTCACCTCCGCCTACCCGGAGGGCGGATCGGCCAACATCTCCCAGCTCGCCCCGGGCCTGGGCGCCCCGTACCACCAGCACCTGTTCAGCGCCCGCCTGGATATGGCGGTCGACGGCCTCACCAACCGGGTTGAGGAAGAAGACGTGGTCCGGCAGGCGATGGGCGAAGGCAACGAACGCGGCAACGCCTTCTCCCGGAAGCGCACCGTGATCGCCCGTGAATCCGATGGCGCCCGCGAGGCCGACGCCCGCAGCGGCCGGACCTGGGTCATCTCCAACCCGGAATCACGCAACCGCCTCGGCGAACCCGTGGCCTACAAGCTCCATGCCGAAGGGCAGCCCACCCTGCTGGCGGACCCGGAGTCTTCCATCGCCCGGCGTGCCGCCTTTGCCACGAAAGACCTCTGGGTGACCCGGTTCGCCGAAGACGAGATGTACCCCACGGGCGACTTCGTGAACCAGCACGCCGGCGGAGCCGGTCTGCCGGCCTACATCGCCCAGGACCGGGACCTGGACGGCCAGGACATCGTCCTCTGGCACACCTTCGGCCTCACCCACTTCCCGCGGCCCGAGGACTGGCCGATCATGCCCGTGGACACGGCCGGCTTCAAGCTGCGCCCCGAGGGCTTCTTTGACCGCAGCCCCGTCCTGGATGTGCCCGCCAACGCCCAGCAGTCCTCCGGTTGCCATGGCGACGCCGGCGGCCACTGCCACAGCTAGTCCGACGCCGTGAGTGTCGCCCTCAGATGGGGCCGCCGGTCCGGCATCGTGCTCCATCCCCGGATCTGCGCCGCCGTGACGGCGGGGTCGTGCCTCGCGCACCTGTGGCTTGTCGCCGGGAACCAGCACGGGACCTGGCTAAACGTGCTCATGCTCGCCATGGTGGCGGTGTGCCTGCCGTGCGCCGTGCACATCTGGCGCCACGGACGGGTCAGCTCCCTGCGCCAGGTCATGGCCTCGGCACTGGTGATGACCGGGGTCCACGCGGTTCTGCTCCTCGGCGTCGGGTCCGGCGCCGAGGGCCACAGCCATCATGGTGCCGCGGCCGCTGCCTCCGGTGCGGCGCCGTCCGGTGCCGGTGCGCTGCTGGCGGTCATCGTGCTGGAAATGACGACGGCGCTGCTCGCCGCGACGCTCCTGGCCCGGCTCCGGACCCGGCCCCGCGGCTGAAGTCCGGGCCGGGGACCCGGCGCGTTGCGGGTCAACCGTGTCAGTCGTTGAAGAGCCCCGCCAGGTCCTCGGCGGTCAGGGCGCCGCCGCTGAGCGCGTCGCCTTCCATGACGTCGGCGAAGAGCTGGGATTTTTTCGCCTTGAGGGCCATGACCTTCTCCTCGATGGTGTCCTTGGCGACCAGCCGGTAGACCATGACGTTCCGCGCCTGGCCGATCCGGTGGGTCCGGTCCACGGCCTGGGCCTCCGACGCCGGGTTCCACCACGGGTCCAGCAGGAACACGTAGTCGGCCTCGGTCAGGTTCAGGCCGAAGCCGCCGGCCTTGAGGCTGATGAGAAACACCGGTGCGGCGCCGTTCTTGAACTCGTTCACGACGTCGGAGCGGTTGCGCGTGCTGCCGTCGAGGTAGCAGAACTCGATGTTTTCCTCGACCAGGCGCTCCCGGACCTTGCCCAGGAAGCCGGTGAACTGGCTGAAGATCAGGGCCCGGTGGCCCTCGGCCACGAGGTCCGCGAGCTGCTCGAACAGGACATCAAGCTTGCTGGCCCGTACCCCGGAGAGCGAGGGGTCGATCAGCGACGGGTCCAGGCTGAGCTGCCGGAGCAGGGTCAGCGACTGGAAGATGGTGAAGCGGTTCTTGTTGACGTCGTCAATCAGGCCCAGGATCTTTTGGCGTTCCCGCTGCAGGTGCGTCTGGTAGACCTTCTGGTGCCGCGGATTCAGCACGACTTCCAGGATCTGCTCCTGCTTGGGCGGCAGGTCCCGGATGACCTGTTCCTTGGTCCGCCGCATCATGAGCGGCCGGACCCTGCGCCGGAGCTTGTCCAGCTGTGCCTTATCGCCGTTCTTTTCCACCGGTTTCTGGTAATACTCGGCGAACCGTTTGGGGCTGGAAAAGAGCCCGGGCGCCACGATCGAGGTCAGCGCCCAGAACTCCATCAGGTTGTTCTCCAGCGGGGTGCCGGTGATGGCGAGTTTGAAGGCGGCCGGCAACTTGCGGGCGCACTGGTAGGCCTTGGACTGGTGGTTCTTGACGAACTGGGCCTCATCCAGGACCAGGCCCGCCCAGGTCCGGGACGCATAGGCCTCGTAGTCGATCCTGAATAGGGCATACGAGGTGATGATGATGTCTGCGCCGGCCATCGCCTCGGCCGGGTCCGCACCGTTCTTGGCGAAAGTTTCGCCAATGGCACGCGCCGTCAGTCCCGGCGCGAACCGCGCCGTCTCAGCCTCCCAGTTGCCCACCACGCTGGTGGGGGCGACGACGAGGAAGGGTGCGGTCCCGGCGTCGGACTGGGCTTCATCTCCTGTGGCCGCATCCTTCGCGGCGCAGATCAATGCCAGGGCCTGGACGGTCTTGCCCAGGCCCATGTCGTCAGCCAGCACGCCGCCCAGCCCGTGGCGGTACAGGAAGCTCAGCCAGTTGAAGCCTTCCAGCTGATACGGGCGGAGCTCGGCGTTCAGCGTCGCGGGTAGCGGCAGCCCCTTGATGTCGCCTTCCAGCAGGCCGCCAACGGATTCGCGCCAGGCAGCCGCCTGTTCGTCGACGATGCCGAGGTGCGCGAGCTCGTCCCACAGTCCGGCCTGGAAGCGGCTGATCTGCAGGGGCGCGTCTTTGTCGCCCGGGTTGTCCTGCAGCGAGCGGGCCTCATCGATCAATGCCCGCAGCTGGTGCAGCTCCGGCAGGTCCAGGGAGAAGTACGCCCCGCTGGGCAGCAGCATGCGGGTCTGCCCGGCCGCGAGGGCGGAAAACAGCGCCGCGAAGGACACCGGCTGGCCTTCCAGGGTGATGACAATGCCCAGATCGAACCAGTCGCGGCTGTCCGTAGCCTTCGTGGAGATCGCGACCACGGGCGCTTCCTCGGCTTCGCGGTAGTCCGCGATTTCGCCGGAGGTGTCCACCGCGACGCCGGGGAGGTCGCGGAGCCGGGGGAGCACGTCCTCGGTGAAGGCGAGCGTGTCCAGCCCGGACAGTTCCGCCGTGGCCGCCAGGCGCGGCGTGCCCCAGCCTCCGGTCGCGGATTCGCCCAGGGCCGGGACCACGTCCCAGGGTTGCCCGACGGCTTCCAGGATGCGGGCCTCGGCGGGGTCGTCCCGGTAGCCGTGGTCGCCCGGATGCCGCCACAACGGCTGCGCCGTGACGAGGTTCCCGGACTTGTAATGCCATTCCCAGTGCAGCCGGACCCGGTGGTCGGCACCGTAGTTGGCCAGCAGGGACAGGGTGGGGACGGCAAGCGCGGGCAGTTCCACGGACTCGTCCGAGGCCGTTACCCGGGCGGTCTGCTTGAGTTTGGGATAGAAACCGGTCAGGAAGCGGCTTTCGTCCCGGGCAGGGATGTGCAGGGTGGTCCCGCCCGTGACGAAGGTCAGCAGTTCCTCGCTGAGCCCGCTTTCCAGCGGGGCGAGCGTGATGATGGGGTCGGTCGGGGCGCCGCCGGGCAGGGCGCCGCCGTCGGACGTCAGGAAGATTCCATGCGCCGGGCGGCCGATGGTCCCCACCGACGCCGGATCCACCACTTCGCCTTCCACCGTGATGGTCGGCGCGAGTTCCAGCCCGCCGTCGTCCCCGCCAGTGCCGAACCGCGCCAGGTTGAGCCCGACGGCGGCCGGCTCCTGAACTAACCGTACCGGCTCCGTCCCGCGGCTGTGCACCAGGGCGAGGCCGATCTTCTGGGCCTGGGACAGCAGGCTCCACAGGTTCTTGCCGGCGTAGGTGTTGAGCCCCAGCCACAGCCCGGTGCCGGCATGCTGGCGGTTCGCCACGGCGGTGTGCGAGGCGAGGAACTCCTGCATCCACTCCACATGCGCCTCGTTGCATTCACGCCGGTAGTTCAGGTAGCTCAGCGTGCTCCAGGAGACGTCGCCGCGGATCCACTTGCCCTTGGCCCCCATGATCACGGGCCGTGCCTTGAGCTGGCGGACGCTGCGGAGCGGATCGCGGCGGCCGGTGTAGGAAAAATGCGGGGCGGGTTCCTCGACGTCGAACTGGAGCGCCAGGGGCGTGCCGTTGGCGGACGGGGTGATGCCCGGGCTGGCGATCAGCGGACTGAGCGCCTGCTCCCAGTCGGCCAGCTCCGGCGGCGCGCTCTGGCGGGACAGCCTCGTGGACTCCGCCGGGGCCAGCAGCTGAATCCGGATGGCCGGGTTGTCTTCGGCCGAGAACAGCAGGGCCGCCACGTGCTTGCAATCCTTGCGTACCGGGCAGCTGCAGACGCCCACCGTGCAGCTCCAGCCGCCGGTTTTCCGCACGAGCTTGGCCGTCGTGGAGTAGGGAACGTCGGCGCCGCCCCGCACCTTGCCCAGGAGCAGCCCGGTGGCGGCATCGAAAGACATTCCGGAAACGCGGCTCCCCATGGCGTAAGCAAGTCCGGCCGCAAGGGAGCGGTCGTTGATCGCGGGAGTCTGAATTGCCAGTGCCGCACTCTCGTCCGGATGGGATGGCATGTGCGCGCTACTTTCGGCAGGAGGTCATCTGATCCATCTTAGCGAGCCTTTAAGGTCCCCGGAACTTCGCCGGCCGCCGGGGAACATCCCCCAAACTTCGCCTGACGTTCAACTGGGGCACGGCTCCCGGCAGGGACGACGGACCTACCGTGGAGGGGTCCGGAGTATCAGCAGTTCCAGCAGTAAGGATTTCGCATGACCAACGGTGAGCCCACCAGCCAGTCCGCCCACAGCTACCCGACCGTGCTGACAACGGAAAGCCTCAGGGGTGGCAACGAGGACGTCGTCGACGCAAACGTCAACGTGGTCAACGCCATGTTCGAGGAGTTGCTGGATGCGGACGAGATCTCCCCGACCGCGCTGCGCAGCTACTACGTGGACTTCTACCTGACGCAGGCGCAGGCCGGCGGCTTCGCGCAGTACGTGTTCACCGTGCCGGAACGCGAGGAAATCGATCCCTATGTCCGGGAAGGGCTGGCGGGCATGGGCGCGGCCGCGCATCTGGACCTCTTCAACCGAACGGTGGCGGCTTTCGGTGCCCTGACCGACACCGACGTCGACACCTACCTCGACGGCGGCAGCAGCTGGGTCGCCGGAGGCGACACGGAGGCCGACGACCCGGAGGGTGACGTCTCCGACGCCGTGCGGCGCATCGAAGAACTGGACGGGGAATTCGAAACGGTCCTCGAAGCGGAGGACATCGTGGCACTGAATGCCGCGTGGCTGCGCGGCCAGCCGGACCTGCTGGTCCTTGACGACGATGACCTCGATGCCCACATCGCCGGCAGGGTGGCCCGCATCCCCGACCTCGCAGAGCGCCAGGCCGCCGCAGCGGCCGAAGCCCTCCTGGACGCGCCGGAGTTCGAACAGATTATCCGGGAGCTGTGCGACATTGCCGGGCACAGCCTGGAACGGATCACCATGGGCGATCCCAACTACGAGCACAACGGGGAGACCACCCTGGCCTGGCACTTCACCACCGAACAGGGCGAATTCCTCATGCTCGAAGACGACGACGAGGCCTTCATGCTGAACCCGCGGACCAACGAGATCCTCGCCGCCGTGGAGTTCGAAGAGACAGTGGAGTTCGAAGAGGCTGGCGCCTAAGCGGCTTTCCCTGCGGTCTCGGCGGCGGCGCCATTGCGCGTTGCTGCCGAGACCGCCCCTGCCGCACGGCGCATTGCCCGGGTGCCTTTTAGTAGCCGCCCGCCGCGCTCTTGATCATCTCCCCGGACGGTGCCACGAGGTACCAGGCCCCGCCGACGCCCTGGCCCGTGATGTCTCCCGCGGCCTGGTCCTTGGAGTAGTAGTAGATCGGCATCCCGTTAATGGTCACCTGCAGCTTTCCGTCAGCTGTGGGAATGGTTCCGACCTTGCCGGTCACGCCGTCAACGGTGGGGGTCGCCGACGTCGATGTGACCGGGGGCCACGTCGTCGCGCACCCGGCGGTGCAGGTGCTGGTCCCGGAGTCCTTCGTGTCCTTAGTGAAGGAGTAGACGCTCAGTCCCTTGCTGCCCACCACGATCGCACCGGCCGTGGACTGGGCCACCGTGAGGTCCGCAGCGGACGTGGACGCCGGCGCCGAACTGGCCGCAGCGCTGCTGGAGGAGGGGGCCGGCGCTGCCGACGTTGACGTCGTTGTGCTCGCGCCGCCACAGCCGGACAATAGCGCGGCAAGGGCGAACGCGGTCAAGCCTAGGCTGAGATGCTTCTTCATTGCTGCTCCTTGACTCGAGCCAGCCTGACTCGCCAGGCCGGCGCTACCCCCTAAGACGTATGTGGGGCGCCAAATGGTTCACGTAGGGGCAGCCCTGTTCACGTCAGCGCAGTCCCGGGGCACACTGAACTATTGGGCGCGCCCGTACGTCTTACAGGGGGCAGAGCACAACTCGCGGGAGGTGGGACATGCCGCTGGACGAGGACGTCGTGGCCGCAATCTACCGCGACCACGGTGCGGCCTTGAGGCGGTTCGTCCTTAGCGCTTCCCGGGACCCGCAGCTCGCCGACGACGTCGTCCAGGAGACAGTGCTGCGGGTCTGGCAACAGGCGCCGCAGATCACCGGCAGCCTGCGCAGCTACCTGTTCCGGACGGCCCGGAACATCATGATCGACAACTATCGCAAGGCCCAGCGGCGCCCGCAGGAAACCGGCGACCGCGAAGTTCCGGCCACCACCGACGGCGCAGGCGCCGCCGGACGCATCGACGATCTACTCAACAAGGTCCTGATGGAGGAGGCGCTCCTGCGGCTCAGCGCGGAGCACCGCGACGTCCTGGTGGCGCTTCATTACCGCCGCTGCACGGTCCAGGAGGCAGCCGCCCAATTGAAGATCCCCAGCGGCACAGTGAAGTCCCGGGCGTTCTACGCCGTGCGGGCCCTGCGGACAATTCTCGACGAAATGGGGGTGCAGCGGTGAACGGCGGCGGACTGCACGAGCTCCTCGGCGCGTATCTGCTCGGCGGGCTGGAACCGGCCGAGGCCGCCGCCTTCGAACAGCACCTGGCCGTCTGTGCGGACTGCCGGCAGGAACTGGACGAACTTGCCAGCCTCCCCGCGCTGCTCGACGCGGTCCCGGTGCCCGACGCCGTCAGACTCACCGCGGCGGCTACGGCCGCCCGGGACCGGGCTCTTGTTCGGCCGGAACCCATGCCGGTCCCGCGCAGGCTGCTCGACGAGCTCGCGCGCCGGCGCCGGACTGTGCGGCGCCGGTGGGTGTCGGCCGTGGGCGGCGCCGCCGCCGCATGCCTGGCGCTGGGGATCCTGGCCGGTCCGCTGCTGAACCAGCCGGCCAAACCTGACGCAAGCTACTCTGTGACGGCAAGCAGCGGGCTGGAGGTCACGGTGGGACTCGTCAGGAAAACCTGGGGCACCGAACTGGCCGTGGACGCCCGCAGCCTGCCCGTCGACGGGACCCTCTCGCTGTGGGTGAAGGACCGCGACGGCGGCGAAGACCGCGCCTGCGCATGGACGGCCACGCCCACCGGAAAGGTCCGGATCACCGGGGCGACGCCGGTGCAATTGGCCAAGATCACCAGCGTCGAGATGCGCAATGAGCAGCAGCAGACCGTGGCCGTCATCGCCGTGCCGCAGGGTTAGCGGACACCGTTCGGGCATGAACCCCGGCAGGTCACGCCCGGGCCCCTTAACTTCGCGGACCTACATCTTCGCGAGCTTGGCGCGCAGCGCCATGAAGATGCCGTAGCAGATCAGGCCGACCCCGACGGCGGCCAGCAGATACACACCGAACGGCTGTTCGCGCAGGGCCTTGAGGCTGCCGTCGAGCCCGGTTGACTCTTCCGGGTGGGCCTTCACGGTGGCGATGATGATGAGCAGGCCCACCAGCAGCAGAGCGAAGCCCTTGGCGGCGTAGCCCACGACGCCGACCACCGTCACCGCGGTGCGTGCCTGCTTCTGGGACGGCATGCGCAGGTACTTGATGAAGGACTTCCGAAAGCCGCGGATCGCGTAGACGATCCCCGTGACGGCCACCGCGGCGCCGATGACAATCAGGAGCGCGACGCCACCGGGCGCCTTCATCAGGTTGATGGTCAGATCGCTGGTTGACTGGCGGTGGTCGGCGTGTGCGCCGGTGGCGACCGAGGCCAGGGTGAGGGCAAACCCGGTGTACACCACGGCCTGCAGGCCGGCTTTGAGCTTCTTGCCGACCTTCTTCTTGGTGGGCAGGTGCTCGAAGTCGAAGATGGCGTCGCTGGCCTGCCAGATGGCCAGCGCCACGCAGGCGGCAAACGAGGTCCAGAGCAACAGCGGCCCGGCCGGCTGCCCGGCGAGTTCTTCCACAGCGCCGCTCACGTCGGCCTGGCCCTGGCCGCCCATGGCGAGCCGGATTGCGACCAGCCCGATGAGGAAGTGCAACAGTCCTGACACGGCGAACCCGGCCCGAGCCACTACTTCAAGCGGCTTGGAATTGGTGACTTCCTCGGCGACGTCCGCGGCGTCCTTCATTTCTTCTTTGATGATGGTTCCTTAGTACTAACTGGCAAGCCGCGTCCCGGAGCCCCGGCAGCCCCGATAACCGAACTTCTTCCGTAATCGTGCCACGCGCAGGCGTTCAGCAACAGATTCCCGCGGGCCGGTCTTAGCTAACGGCGGCGGTAGCTGAGATCGAAGATCAGGCGCCCGGCTTCGTGGGCCTTGTTCTCGAAGCTGGTGAGGATCCGCCCCTCAAACCGAGGCGCCCAGCCGCCGGTCCCGTCGACGCCTTCGTTGGGCCCGGTGTGTTCGGTGCTGACCGGCGCCCGGCCCTCCTTGACGGGCGCTCCGCCCACCCGGGATTCGACGCCGGATTCCCATACCTGGGTCAGGGGGCTGTCCGCGCCGGCGCGCTCACCCTCGTGCAGGTTCTCGAACTCTGCGGAGCCCGCCATGACTTCGCGGACGTGGACGGCGTAGTTGGACCAGTCGGTCGCGATCCGGAAGATGCCGCCGGGCCTGATGGCGCGGGCCGCGAGGTCGGCGAAGGCCGGCTGGATGAGGCGGCGCTTGTGGTGCCGGGACTTGTGCCACGGGTCAGGGAAGAACACCCACAGTTCCGTGACCGAGCCGGCCGGCAGCATGGTGGCGAGCACCTCGGGGGCGTTCGCTTCCACCACCCGGACGTTGCTCAGCTTGCGGCTGTTGATTTTGATCAGGGTGTTGGCCAGGCCGGGGGTGTAGACCTCCACGGCCAGGAAGTCCTTGTCCGGGTTTTCCTCGGCGGCGTGGCAGACGGCGTCGCCCAGCCCGGAACCGATCTCCACAATCAGCGGAGCCTTGCGGCCGAATTCGGCTTCGGCGTCGAAGACGTAGTCCGGGTGCACGGAGGTGTTGGCGACGTGGCGCGGGACCTCCACCGCCCAGCGGTCCGCGTGCTCCTCCCAGGCGGCCTGGCGGCGTCCCTGCAGGCGTGTGCCGCGGCGGACGAAGCTGACCGGACGGCCCCCGTATGTGCCGAACGAGGCCTGGCTGCCCGGGGTCACGGGGCGGGGCGACTGTGTCTCGTCCGGGGCGCCGGACAGCGGCATTTCCGGCGTGCCGGGGGTTTCTGGGGATTCGCTCATCCTTTCCAGAATAGTTGAGTTTGCGGGCCCGGCCCGCCCCGGGAATCCGCCAGGCGCCTGGCAACGAGGCCGCCGGGGCCCCGGACTGCAAGAATGGGGCGGGTGACCTCAGCCGGGAAAACTGACCAGCAGGATCTTTCGCCACGGGCCGTTCCCAGGGACGAGCCCGCCGGGCCGCCGCACGCGGCCAGCCGCCGCATGCTCGCGTACTTAGGCGTCTGCCTGGTCCTGATCGGGCTTAACCTCCGCACGGTGTTCTCGAGCTTCGCCGCGGTCCTACCCGAGGTCACGGCCGACGCCGGGCTTCCGGCCTGGGCGGTTATGGTGCTCACCACCGTGCCGGTGACGCTGCTCGGCGTGTTCGCCCCGCTCGCCCCCGGACTGGCACGCCGGTTCGGTGCCGAGCGTGTGCTGCTCGGTGCCATGGCCGTGCTCACGGCAGGGCTGCTGCTGCGGCCCGTGGAGCTGCCCGGAGTGGGGCACCTGCCGGCCATGCTGGCCGGAACCGCCGCGTGCGGTGCCGCGATTTCGCTCTGCAACGTGCTGCTGCCCGGCGTCGTCAAACGTGACTTCCCGCACCGTCTGGGCCTCATGGGCGGGCTCTACACCACTGCGATCTGTGCCTCGGCCGCCCTCGGTGCAGGCTTCACGTTCCCGGTCTTCCGGGCGACCGGGCAGTGGACAGCGGCGCTCTGGTTCTGGGCGGTGCCGGCCGGCGTCGTGCTTCTCTTGTTCCTTCGCCCGGCGCTCCGGGCCCGTCCGGGCGGGCAGCCCCGCACGGGCGCCGGGGTCAACGTGTGGCGCTCCGCCGTGGCCTGGCAGGTGACGTTGTTCATGGTCCTGCAGGCCATGATGTCCTTTAGCGTCTTTGCGTGGCTGGCCCCGATCCTGCGCGAACGCGGCGTGGACGGCGGCACGGCCGGACTGATCGTCTCGGCCTCGATTGTGCTGCAGATGCTGGGCTCGCTGTTCGCGCCGGCGCTGGCCACCCGGTTCCGGGACCAGCGCGCCATCAACACGGTGGTGGCCCTCATGACCGGGGGAGGGTTCGCGCTGAGCATCTTCGGTCCCACCGAATTCCTCTGGCTGTGGACCGGCCTGCTCGGCCTGGGCCAGGGCAGCCTGACCGCCGCCGCACTGACCCTGATCATGGTCCGCACCCGCGACGGGCACACGGCCTCCCACCTCTCCGGCATGATGCAGGGCGTCGGCTACGGGCTTGGCTCCAGCGGCACCCTCCTGGTCGGCCAGCTCCACCAGGCCACCGGATCCTTTGCCGCGGCGGGCGTGCTGTTCCTGCTGGTGGGCTCGCTGGCCGCCGTGTTCGGGTACCGGGCCGGGCGGGCCCGCTTCGTCGGCGGCTGACCCCTTCAACACGATGCGCTGGCAGTTATGGCTGTTCTGAGCCCGCCAGAAGAGCCATAACTGCCAGCGCATCGGGAGCCGACCCTGCTACAGAGGGCCGACCCCGTTTCAGAGGGTGAGGTCCTTGCCCTTCGTCTCCGGGATGGTGAAGACGAACACCGCGGAGATGGCGAGCAGAAGCACGGCGTACACATTGAACAGCTGCGGCATCTGCACCGTGGTGCCGAGCCACTGCTGGAGGTAGGGTGCGGTGCCGCCGAAGACCGCCACGCAGATCGAGTACGGGACTCCGACGCCCACGGTGCGGATGCTCGTGGGGAACAGCTCGGCGTAGACGGCCGGCACGATCGCAGCGCTGGCGGCGATGAAGATCAGCATGACGGACATGCTGACGGCCAGCTGCCAGGCGGAGTCCTTGAGCAGGGCGGTCATCGGGAAGTGCATGATGCCTGCGCCGATCGCACCGGCCCACAGAACCTTCTTGCGTCCGATGCGGTCCGCCAGTTTGCCCCAGAAGGGCAGCGCCGCGATGAACACGATATTACCGATCACGCCGGCCCACAGGGCCTCGCCGCGGTCGATCTTCAGCGCGGTGGTGGCGTAGCTGGGGGCGACAACACCCCAGATGTAGTAGATGACGGTCAGGCCGACCGTCAGGCCGATCACCTGAAGGGCCTGCTTGCGGTGGCGGACAATCTGCGGCCAGATCGGGGCGCGCTTCTCCGCCGAGGCTTCGCCCTCAAAGACGTCCGTTTCGTGCAGCCGGGACCGCATGATCAGCGCGTACAGGCCCATGGCCGCGCCGATCAGGAACGGGACGCGCCAGCCCCACGCGTTCATGACTTCGGTGCTTAGGGTCATGTTCAGCACGGCACCCAGCAGGGTTCCGAACAGGATTCCCACCGTGCCGGAGGTGTAGATCAGGGTGGCCCAGTAGCCGCGGTGTTCCTTCGGCGCCATCTCGGACAGGTAGGTCTGCGACGACGGCAGCTCCCCTCCGTGCGCCAGTCCCTGGATCAGGCGCGCCACCAGGAGCGTCAACGAGGCCCAGGCCCCCACCGCGGCGAAGGTCGGCGCGATGCCGATCATCAGGCTGCCCACCGACGCCAGCCCCACGGCCAGGGTCATGGAGGCCTTGCGGCCGATCCGGTCGCCGATCCAGCCGAACAGGAAGCCGCCGAACGGGCGGGCAACGAAGCCGACGGCGAAAATCGCCAGCGTGGACAGCACCGCGGACGCAGGGTCTGACTTGCTGAAAAGCTGGCTGGCGATGAACGGCGTGAACGTGGCGTAGATGGCCCAGTCGTACCATTCAACGGCGTTGCCGATGCCGGTGCCGATGATCGTCTTGCGGGTGGATGTCCGGGTTGCCGGCGTCGTGGACGCGGTTGTAATCATGGTCTTCTCCCTCGGGGGTGGGGCTAGGAAAGGGTGGAGGCAGCGGCGACAGGGGCAGTCGCGGCGGGGGCGTCTGCTGCCGCAAGCGCGGTCAGCCTCGATATGGCGAGCTCCGCGTAGAGTGCGGCGCCGTCAGCCAGCACGCCGTCGTCGAACGTGGCGTATGGGGAGTGATTGAACGCGGACGCGGTGGGGTCGGCGTCCCGGGGGACGGCGCTGAGGCCGATGAACGTCCCGGGGACCTCGGCGAGCACCCTGGAGAAGTCTTCGGAGCCGCTCAGTGGGGTGGCCCAGCGGGCGAGCCGGGAATCGCCAAACAAGCCCTCAATGACGTTCTCTGCGGTGTGCGTTTCGTCCTCGTCCGTGATGGTGAGGGGGTACTCCTGCTGGTAGTCGACGTCGACGTCCAGGCCGTGCGCCGCTGCGATGCCCTTCAGCAGGCGCGGCACGGCGTCCATCATCTTCTGTCGGGATTCCTCGGAGAAGGTCCTGATGGTGGCCTCGATGCGTGCGGTTTCCGGGATGATGTTGCGCTTGGTGCCGGCCTGGAGAACCCCGACGGAGAGGACGACTGGATCGAACATGTTGAACTGGCGGGTGACCATGACCTGGAGGGCGGTGACCATCTCGGCCGCCGCCGTCACGGGGTCCTTGGCCGAATGCGGGGCCGAGCCGTGGCCGCCGGCGCCGAGTACCGTGACCACCAGCCCGTCGGACGAGCTGAGCATGACGCCGGGTTTGGTGCAGAACGTGCCGTGCGGTTCGAGGGCGGAAAAGACGTGCATGCCGTAGGCGGCGTCCACGCGCCGGCCGGCGGCATCCAGCACGCCTTCGCGGATCATGTGGCTGGCGCCGTCGAAGCCTTCCTCGCCGGGTTGGAACATCAGGACGACGTCGCCGGCCAGCCGGTGCCGGCGTTCGGCCAGGAGGGTGGCGGCTCCTGCCAGCATGGACGTGTGGAGGTCATGGCCGCAGGCGTGCATGGCGCCGTCGATCCTGGACGTGTAGTCCACGCCCGTCTTCTCCTGTACCGGCAGACCGTCCATGTCCGCGCGGAGGAGGACGGCGGGGCGGGAGCAGGCGCCCGTTCCGGGAGCCTGCCCGCGCAGCACCGCGGTGACCGACGTCGTGGCCTGGCCCAGCGTGATCTCGTAGCCGAGCCCGTCGAGCGCCTTCAGCACTTTTTCCTGGGTCCGCGGGAGCTCCAGGCCGATCTCGGGCTCCCGGTGCAGCTCATGGCGGAACCGGGCCAGGTCCGCCTGCATTTCCCGGGCGTCTGCGGTGATCGGCACGTTTTCTCCTTGCTTGTCGTTTGTCGGAATCGCGTAATTGACGAATTGGTTTTGTCGCTGCGGCTTGGTTTGGGTCTGGTGAGGACTGCCTGCGTCTATTCTCAAGTGACATGGTTCACATGCTGCTAAAGGCCTGAAAAAATGCAAAAACCGGCTGGAGTCGCAGTTTTCGTGCACGAATGAGGGGAAGAATAATGGAACTCAGCGAGGACGACCTCGCCCTGATCAACGTCCTGCAGATCGCTCCGCGCCTGAGCTGGGCGGATGCCGCGGAGGTGCTGGGTGCCCACGCCACCACCCTCGCCGCCCGCTGGGAACGGCTGCGGGCCTCAGGCGTCTCCTGGGTCACCGCCCACCTGATCGGCGACCCGCACCAGATGTGCCTGGCGTTCGTCGCCGTGGATTGCGAAATGAACCGGCGCCAGGACGTCACCGCCCGGCTCGCCGAGATGCCGGAAATCGTCACGGTAGAGGAGGCAGCCAGCAACCGGGACCTCATGCTGACCGTCATTACGCCCTCCCTGGACGACTTTAGCCTGAAGGTCATCGCGCGATTGAAGGAGATCGACGGCCTCGTCAAATACCAGACCGCACTGTGCACCAGGCTGCACGCCAGCGGCGGCTCCTGGCGGCTCAACGTGCTGAGCCGGGCACAGCAGGCCGCCGTGCGCACATTGGCCGGCGCCGAGACCGCCGGAGCCGCCCAGGCCGCCGCCCTCGGACCGTTGCCGGAAAGCCACTTGGCGCTCCTGCCGTTCCTGGCCAGGGACGGACGCGCCACGGCGGCCGACATTGCCCGCGGTCTGGGCCGGCACCCTGCGACCGTCCAGCGGCAGCTCAACCGGGTGCTCGCCAGTGGCATCCTGTCATTCCGGTGCGAGGTGGCTCAGAAGTTCTCGGCCTTCCCCGTGACCTGCCAGTGGTTCGTCAACGTCCCCGCCGGCCGGCATGAGGCAGCCGCGGCCGAGCTGAAGACCATGCGGAACGTGAGGCTCAGCGCCTCCACCACAGGTCCGACGAACTTCGTGATCATCATGTGGTTGCAGTCCCTGGCCGACGTCATGACGATCGAGCTCGCGTTGCAGCAGAAGGTGCCCGGGATCGAGCTCGTGGAAAGCGTCGTCATGTTGAGCACCGTGAAACGTGTGGGGTGGATGCTGAATCCGGACTCGCGGGCGAGCGGCGCCGTCGTGGTCCCGGCCCAGGGACTCGATGCGGCCGGCTGACCCGGCCCGCTGACGTGGCCGGACGGCCGGGGCCGGGGCACGCAGCTGATGTGCGCGGCGTGCCGCTCTTGTAGGCTGTGGCACGTGCCCCGAACCGACCCACACGACGGTCAGAAACTCAGTCGGAAATCCAGTCAGAAACCTAGTCGGACCTCCAGTCAGAAATCCAGCCAGGAATCCGTCCCGGAATCAGCCGGCATCTTCCACCGCAGCTACCTGCTGGTGACGCTCGGCGCCTGCGCCCTGGTGTTCCTGGCGGCCTTCGAGTCTCTTGCGGTGACCACCATCATGCCGCTCGTCAGCCGGGAGCTGGACGGCGCAAGCCTCTATGCGTTGGCCTTTGCCGGGCCGCTGGCCACCGGGGTGATCGGTATGGTGGCCGCCGGCAGCTGGTCCGACCGCAAAGGACCCGTGGCGCCGCTCCTGGCCGCGGTGGGCATGTTCGTGCTGGGCCTGCTCATCGCCGGTACCGCCGGGACCATGCCGGTTCTCGTGTCCGGCCGGCTAGTCCAGGGACTGGGCGGGGGTGCGCTGACGGTGGCCCTCTATGTGGTCATCGCCCGGGTCTACCCGCCGGTGCTGCATCCGAAGATCTTCGCCGCCTTTTCCGCGGCCTGGGTCATCCCGTCCCTGGTGGGCCCGTTCGCTGCCGGCGTCGTGGCGCAAGTGGCTGGCTGGCAGTGGGTTTTCCTCGGCGTGGTGGGACTCGTGGTCCCGGCCCTGCTCCTGACGGCCCCGTCTTTGCGCGGCCTGCACGGAACCCCGGGCGCCGCAGCAGCCGCCCCGCCAGCCCCAGGGTCGGCAGGCGGTGAGGCGGCAGCCGTGGAGACTGCCGGGGGTGCCCGTCCGCCGGGCGGTCCGGCCAAGTTGGCGTTGGCAGCCCTGGCAGCGCTCGCGGTGCTGGGCCTGAACCTGTCCGCCGAGGTCCCGGGGGCCGGCGGCGTGCTGGCGGCGGCCGCCGTCGCCGTCGCACTACTGGCCGTCCGTCCCCTCATGCCGCGCGGGACCCTGACCGCCCGGCGCGGCCTGCCGAGCGTCATCCTCACGCGCGGGCTCGCGTCCGCCGCATTCTTCGGCGCCGAGGTCTATCTGCCGTACCTGCTCGTGGAACGCTATGCCTTTGCCCCCACTTTTGCGGGCCTCACGCTCACCGGCGGTGCCATCGCCTGGGCGGCGGCCTCGGCCATCCAGGGCAGGCTGGGAACCCGGCTGGAGCACCGGCGGGCGGTGCGGATCGGCTCGGCCCTGGTCCTCGGTGCCGTTGTCCTGGCGTTCGTGACGACGGTACTGGCCTGGCCGGCCGCTGTCGCGATCGCGGGCTGGATCCTCGCCGGGGGCGGCATGGGACTGATGTATCCGCGCCTGAGCGTCATGACCCTGGCCCTCTCCACCAGGGACACAGAGGGCTTCAACAGCTCGGCCATGTCCATCTCGGATTCGCTCGGCGGCGCCCTGGCCCTCGCCGGCACGGGAGTCGTGTTTGCCGCGTTCTCGACGGCGACGACGGCGGCGGCGTCGTTCGCCGGAGTCTTCGCGCTGACGGCGGTGATCGGCGTCGCCGCCGTGGCTGTCTCGCCGCGCGTCGCCGTCGTCCCGGCTGCCGTCAGGACACGGGAGTAAAGGCACCGCAGGCGATCGCACGATCAAGGGCAGGAGCCCCGGCCGGAAGAATCCGGTCGGGGCTCCTGCACATCCCGTCACGGCGTGTCCGTGCCGGGGTGTCTCTGTCGAGGCTTAGCGGAGGCTCAGGGGTCAGACGGTGGTGCGGACGACTTCCTCCGAGCGGACGGCCTGCCATTCCACAATCCGCGCCTGCTGCAGCGGTGTCTTCCGGTTGAAGTGCCAGGCGGCACCCAGCAGGAGGAACCAGATGGGGGCCACGAAGAGTGCCAGGCGGGTGTCATCGGCCTGGGCCAGCGCCACGAGCATGAAGACGAAGAACGCGAGGACCACGTACGGCATGAAGGCGGAGCCGGGCATCTTGAACTTCGACGCCGCGTGCAGGGCCGGCCGACGGCGGCGGAAGACGATGTAGCTGATCAGGATCATGGACCACACGAACATGGTCAGCACGGAGGCCACGGAGGTGACGATAGTGAACGCACCGATCACGGAGTCGCCGGCGTAGAGCAGGACGAGTCCGGCGAGCAGGAAGATGCAGGAGAACAGCAGCGCGTTCTGCGGGACCTTGCGGCTGCTCAGCTTTCCGAAGGCTTTCGGCGCGTTCCCGTCCTGGGCCAGGCCGTAGATCATGCGGGAGGTGGAGTAGATCCCGGAGTTGGCGCTGGAGGCCGCGGAGGTCAGGACCACAAGGTTGATGACCACGGCGGCGATCCCCAGCCCGGCGAGCGTGAACATGCCGATGAACGGGCTGCTGGCGGGATCGATGGTGCGCCAAGGGTTGACGGCCATGATGACCACCAGGGCGCCGACGTAGAAGAGCAGGACACGGACCGGGATGGAGTTGATGGCACGCGGCAGGTTCTTCTCCGGGTCCTTGGTCTCGGCGGCGGCAGTGCCCACCAGTTCGATGCCGGCGAAGGCGAAGATCGCGATCTGGAAACCGAGGATGAAGCCGAACATGCCGTTCGGGAACATGCCGCCGTCGTTCCACATGTTGGCGAGGTTGGCTACCGCGCCGTTGGGGGACGTGAAGTGGGTTGCAATCATGATCGCGCCGGTGGCGATCAGGGCCACGATGGCCACTACCTTGATGATGGCAAACCAGAACTCCGCTTCACCGAACGCCTTCACGGTGGGGAGGTTCAGGAGGACCAGCACCACGGGGGTGAGCAGCGCCGGGATCCACAAGGGGGTGCCGGGCGCGAGCTTGTCCACGTAGCCGGAGATGGCGACGATGTCCGCCACTCCGGTGACAACCCAGAAGAACCAGTAGGACCAGCCGGTGAAGAAGCCGGCCCAGGGGCCCAGGAGGTCGCCGGCGAAGTCACTGAAGGATTTGTAGTTCAGGTTGGAGAGCAGGATCTCGCCCATGGCCCGCATGACGAAAAACAGCATGAAGCCGATGATCATGTAGACGAAAATCACGGACGGGCCGGCGAGGGAGATGGTCTTGCCGGACCCCATGAACAGGCCGGTGCCAATGGCGCCGCCGATGGCGAGCAACTGGATGTGGCGGTTGCCCAGGGCTCGGGCGAGGTGCGGCTCGCGGCTCCCGGCGCCGGATGCGCCGTGGGCGGAGACGGCGGTTCCAGCAATTTCAGATGGTGCAATGTCGGATTCTGCAGTGGCCGGAGCGGCCGTGGTGATGCGTTCAGACATGAGGCTTCTTCCTTGTCACAGGCGGTCGCAGCGGGCGGGGGTTCCGCGATGCGGTCCGCACGGATCCGTCAGAGTGTGACGGAGGTAACAGTTTTGGCGGGTAGATCAAGATTAGGGCCGGTATTTGGCGGTCCCTGTTGCCGCGGCAGTCCGCGTAGGTGAACCAGCCGGTCGGTGATACGCCGTGCTGATGCCCGCCGCACGGAGGTCCGGCGAGGTGCCGGAACGGGCCCGGAACCCCCGTCTTTCCGGGGCTTTGGGGGAAGAGGCGACGCCGGTGCGGCCGTCCGTCGCAGCCGTCGGCGCCGCTCTTCCACCACTCACCCATCCGCAGGCGCCTTCGACAACTGTCGAACATCTTAGCCTCAGTTGTCGTCCGCTGTCTTTTGTCACATTTTTTGCGCTGCGAAGGCGGCTCCGCCGGCGCCTGCAGCCTAGTTGGTGCCGATTTGGTCGCCGCCGATGTGGACGATGGCGACCTCGACGGACACGGGCTGCGGGCTGAAATGCTGCCGCACTGCGGCGGCCACCGCCCGGGCCACGTCCGGCGCCGGGTACGCCCCGCTCACTCCGATGCGCGCCTTGACCGTCGTTATCGCTGTGCCGGTGCCGGCCTCGGTGACGTCCACCGGAGACGGTGTTGCTCCGCCCACGGCGGACCGGGCCGCCCCGGCAATCGTCTGCCACAGCGGGCGTGCCGGATACACCGTCGTCACGCCGTCGACCGCCAGGATGATCTCACGGAGTTGTGCCGGCAGCGACGCCGCGGAGAACGCTGCGGGAGCGAGCACTCCGGAAGAGCGCGCTGCAGCGGGTGGCGCCACGGGTGTTCCGTTCCCGGGAAGCAAGGGCTCGGTCATGGCTCCTCCTGTGGAGTCGGCGGGGCGCCGGGCCCGGGGGGCTGCTCCGGATGCTGGGGTTCGGGGTTCAGGGGCTCCGGCTTTCGGGGCTCCAGGACATCGGTGATGGTGACGTCGATCGCCGTGATGTTCAGTTCGGTCTGCCGGGCAAGGGCGGCGGCCAACTTCCAGCGCAGGGTGGCGGCGCGGTCCTCCAGCGGATGCCCGTACACGACGGCGAGGTCGACGCCCACGGTGATGGGCGCCCCGGGCCGGGTAACGTCCCCGTACAGGCGGCATTTTCCGGCGGCGGTGCCGGGAAGCGAATCCGCCACGGAGCGGATCAGCGCCGAAATTGAGCCCTCTGTCTCGGTGAGGACGTCCCCGGGTGAGTCGGAGCGCAGGGGAATGATCCGGCCCGGCCGCAGTTCCAGGCGCAGGTTGCCCAGGATCGTCTTCATCCAGTCATCGCTTCCGCTGCCGGCGGCGGCGGTGTCGGCGTCGAGCAATTCATGGCCCAGAGCCGAGAGGCTTCGCAGGGATGCCAGTCCGGACTGGCATTCGGGACAGTCCGCAAGGTGGCCCGGATCGCCGATCCGTCCGGTGTCCAGGTATTCGCTCAGGTCTGCAAGGCTGTGCCCGCAGCTGAGCATGTCGCCGGGAGCGCTCATCGCCAGTCCTCCATTTCGCGGGCCAGGGTGATGCGTGCCCGGGCAAGGCGGCCGCGGACACTGGCAGTGCTGATGTTCAGGGTTTGCGCGATTTCCTCATAGCTCTGGTCATTGAACTGCTTCAGCACCCAGCAGCGGCGCTGCTCCTCGGGCAGGGCGGCGAGGGCGGCCTTGAGGGCGTCCATTCGGGAACCGCTCAGGGCGGCGCTCTCCGGATGGTCCTGGTGAGCGGTCCCCGCGCCGGCCTCTACCCTATGGTCCAAATCCCCGAGGTTGGAATGGTTTCTCCGCTTCCGCAGGTGGTCGATGCTGCGGCTGCCGGTAATGCGCAGCAGCCAGCTCTTCACTGCGTCGCCGTCGCGCAGGGTATCGAGCTGTTTCCAGGCCTGCATGAGCGATTCCTGCACGACGTCGTCGGCGTCGGCGAGGGAGCCCGTCAGGCGGCGGGCGCAGGCCCGCATGAGGGGGCCGTGCCGGCGGGCCAGCGCCTCAAAGGCTGCCGTGTCGCCGTCGGCGGCCCGTCCGGCCAGGAATGCGTCCGGTACGAGGTCCAATTGATGTGGCGCCGAGGGTGAACCAGTCACGAGTCTGTCGCTTTCCTCTGCTTCCATAACGGGCCTTCCGTGCGGGGAGTCCGGCCCTACTCCTTGCTGAAGCCTTCCTTGAGCTTCCGCGCGGCGTCCTTGAGGTTTTCTCCGATGTCGGCGGCGGCGTCCTTAAAACGTTCGCTGGCCTCCTGCAGCTTGGCGCGGGCCTGCTCCTGCTGGCCTTCGCGCTTGAGGTCCTCGTTGCCCGTCAGCCTGCCGGCACCTTCTTTGGCCGCACCGATGTGGTGGATGACCGTGTTGTTGGCCTTGTCGTCGGTTCCCATGATGTTCCTTTTTCTGTCATTACTAGGTGACGCGGTAGAGCCGTAGGTCCGCCCGGGTTAGCGGGCGCGATCAGGTCCAGCCACCTTTGTCCTGGTGCCACTGGTGATTCGGACCAGAACCGGAAGCGGATGGCCCAGCAACGCGTCGATACCCTGGACCAGGTCCTCTGCGGTATCCGCGATCTCCCGGGGGGATGCTCCCTGCCGGGCCTGCAGCCGCAGCCGGAGCCCCGTTTTGCCCCTGGATTCCCAGGCTGAGACCGATGTCCCGAGTACCAGGCGGTTGCCCTCGAGTGCTTGCTTGACGGCCGCCGCGATGAGCCCCGTTTCGACCACGGTGGTGCCGCGGTCGCCGTCGGCCTCCCGGCCGACCCTGGGTGTCCGGCCGCCGCCCTGCGATGCCAGCCAGGCGATGCTCAGCCCGGCCGCCAGGATGAGCGCGGCGACTCCCGCCACGGCCCACCAGGAGCGGGCCGGGCCCGGAAGCGGTGCCGAGTCGAGGAGACTTCCGGCATGGTCCATGAGGGACGATCCCGTGGCCGCCCAGCTGGCCGCAACGCCACGCATCATCCCGGCGGCAGCCGTTGCCGCCCCGGCTGCGAGCAGCACGAGCCCGGCCAGTGCCAGTATGATCCGGTTCAGCGCCCTGTTGGTTTGACTCATTGCCCCAGGGCTCCTTCCTTTGAGACGTGGATTGTGGGGGTGATCCGGCGGTTCAGGGAGTACGCGGCGAGTTCGTCGTGGACCGCAGTGCCGATCGCGTCGCGGTCCACGGCAACGCCCGACGTCGGACGCACCTGGACCCGGACGGCCCGTTTGCTAACCGTGGTGGTGACCTGCCCTGGTGCGAGCCCCGCGCTGAGGCACGCCCGCCGGGACACTGCAGATGCGATGACCTCGTCATCGACCACCACGGCGCTCCGGTCGCTGTGGAAGGCATGCCGAGACCGGCGGCCGCCCGCCGTTGCGGCGGCGAGCAGCACCAGGCCAAGGACCGCCAGACCGGCTCCGGCGGCAACCAGCCCGGCAGGGATTGTCTTGTCCGGCACGCCGGCGAGCCAGTGCCCCAGTTGGCCGGGGCTGGCGAGGACCGGGTTATCCCGGAGCAGCGCCAGCACTGATTCGAGCGCAAGCCAGAGGAAGACGACAGCGAGAACACTCGCCGTCAGTACTGACGCTGTGGCCCGGGAGGAGTGGATTTCCCGGCGGACCAGGCGCCGGAGGGATCGTTCCTGGTTCATGTGACCCTCCTCTGGTGGTTCCTGCCGCCCGGCGCGTCCACCCTGGCCGTGTCGGAGGACTGTTTGGCCCCGCTGAGTCGGATGTCCACCCTGCCCAGCGTCCTGCCGGTGAGGTCCAGTCCGCGGGCGATGATGGTTGTCCGGGCCGCCCGGGACCGGTCGAACAGTGTGCCGCCGTCCTTCCCCTGGCGGCTCATCCCCTGGGGGCCCAGCAGCGGCGCGAGCGCCAGCTGCACGGAGACCGTTGCGGCGAGCCGGCCCGAATCGTCGTCCAGCGCCGCCGCGACGTTGGATCTCGGAACGCCGAAGGCGCTGGCGGCGATGGTTTCGACGGTGTGCTTCAGGGCTGCCGGGGTGATGCGTGTCTGCCCCGCCCGCGTCATGAGGAGGAGCGCTTGCCGCGCAAGGCGTCCATTACGCCGCCGAGGTCCAGCCGGCCTTCGGCGGCGCGGCCCAGCACGGCCCCTGCCCCCATGAAGAGCGCGGTGAGCAGGAAGCCCCAGAACCCGAAGGCCAGCGCCGCTGCGGCCAGGACGGCTCCGATGGCCACGCCGGCCGCCGTGGGGCTCAAGCCACCCTCGGCTCAGTCCGGGCGTCCTCGGCATCCTCGTCATCGGAGGGCACGTGGATGTCGGTGATGGTGATGTTGACCTCCGTCACCTCCATGCCGACGAGGTCCTCGATGGCCGTGTAGACGGCGTCGCGGGCGTTGTCCGCGACTTGCTGGAGCGGGTGCGGATATTCGACCACAAGGGTGATGTCCACCGCGACCTGGGTCTGGCCGACTTCCACGCTGACGCCCTGGGTGAGGTCCTTCTGGCCGACCTTTTCGCGCAGGGTTCCGAGCGCGCGGGCCGCTCCGCCGCCCAGGGCGTGCACTCCGTCGATTTCCTGGATCGCGATGCCGGCGATCTTTGCCACGACGCCGTCGGCCACAGTGGTGGCGCCGCGGCCGTCGTGGCCGGCTGGCTGCGCAGAGCTCTCCAGCGCAGAGCTTTTCAGTGCAGGGGTCTTCTGGGCAGGGTTGTTCAGCCCGGGCGCCTTCGAGGTGGCTGCCGGGCCGGTCTGGCCGTGGACGTCTGCCGGGGTGTGCGTCTGGGTCGTCAATGCAATCACTCCTGATCGGTTGGGGAAGGCGCTCCGTGGCGCCGTCATAAGTAAGACGGGTCCGGAGCGGACTTCCTCACGGTCGAATCAGGGTGAGCTGCATCACATGAGGTTTGGGGGGCAAGCCGCGCTATTGGGCGGCCAGCCGGGTGGCGCGCAGTACGGCGTCGGTGAGGGACGCCGCCTCGCCTTCGGGGCCGGTGACGCTGCGATGCCGGCTGTCGAGGACTTCCAGGCGCCATTGGGGCTCCTCGATCCGGAGCTCATGTGCAAGCTCCTCGGCGGTGAAGAACTTCTCCGGCGTGTGGTGCCCGCCCCACGGCGGCAGGCCGTCGGGGTGGTGGCCGACGATCAGCAGGGTGCCGCCGGTACGTACCGCGGCCGCGGCGAGCTGCAGCGCCTGCTGCCACGGCATCTGGGTGGAGTGCAGGAACTGGGCCGTGACGAGGTCGAACAACCGGTCCGGGACCCACGTGGCCAGATCCTGCTGCACCCACTCGATCTTGGCCGACTGGCCCCGTTCCTGAGCGTGGGCGGCCGCGCGTTCAAGGGCGACCGCCGAGACGTCCAGGGCGGTCACGGACCAGCCGCGGGCCGCTAGCCAAATGGCGTCCGCGCCCTCGCCGCAGCCCAAATCCAGGGCCTCGCCGGGACTCAGATGCGCAACCTCCGCGATCAGCTGTGGATTCGGTTGCCCGCTCCACATCCGCGGGCGGCTGCTGTACTTTTCGTCCCACATCCGGGCGGTGCTGACCGGCTCCGCAGGATCGGCGTGATGCTCGTGGCTGTGTTCCGTCATGGTTTCCCCTCATCGTGGTGGGCGGCCGCGTTAGGAAGGCCGTTTTCCGATTGGCTGTTTGCCGGCGCTCCGGTCTCCGGCGCAACGGTTTCCTGCGGACTGTGCCCGACGGCGGCAGGCACGACGGCGGTGACGAACCCGGCCGGCGCGGACCGCCGTCGGGTCTCCCGGCCGAAATTCCTGTGTTCCTCGAGGACCAACCCGTAGGACCCGACAAAGTCCGCGGCACTCTTCCTGGCCGGGGGAGGGTTGTCGATGCCGAAGGTCAGGGGCTCGCCGACAAAATTCGTCGCAGCCCGCGCGTACCGCATGTAAGGCGACCGCGAGGCGACGATTTCCTGAGAGAAGTAGTCAAAAGCCACGACGCTACCGGGGGCGGTCCCGGCGATCCTGCGCAGTGTCGCTTCGACGGAGGCCCGGTCCAAGTACATGGTCACCGCCTCCCAGAGGAAGAACGCGGGCCTGCCGGGGTCAAACCCCGCGGCCACCAGCTTCTCCATCCAGTCCTCGGTCTCGAAATCGGCGGACACATAGGTGGCCAGGTTTGTGGGTAGGCCCGCCTTCTCGAGCATTGCGATTTTGTGGGCCTGGGTTCGGGGCATATCGATTTCAAAGTAGCGCACGCGGTTCTCCGGTGACAGTCTGAACACCCGGGTGTCGAATCCCGCCCCGAGGACCACGAGCTGGTCCACGCCGGCAAGATGCCGCTGGATGGCGGCGTCGTAGTAACTGGTCCGCGCTGTCGACTGGTGGTGCATGGGCGCGCGCCCCCGGTAGGGATAGCGGTAGATCCTGGGAACGTAGCCCGTCAGCAGGTGGCCCACCAGGGTGGGTGCCGTCTCCAGCCGGAACCCTTCCTGGGACACATTCGGCATCACCGCCATGAGCCGGTCCGCAGGGCCATCCGGCCTCGTCTGCAGCCGGTGCTGCATACAGCGGGTGTAGAGGGAGGCGAACACGGTGGCCGAGACGCCGGTGCGCCGGCTGTACGCGAGCATTCGGGGGACGGTCGCGACGTAGGCCGCCACCCCCAAGGGAAGCAGGGCCAGTTGGATGACCCTAAAGGTTCCAGCGGCAACTATTCCCGGCATCGTTGCCCGTCTCCTCTCGCCACCCCATCCGCCCACCATGCTCCTCCGGGACCGAAGCGCGGTCAACAACGACGCGGGTCAAGGGCGGACGGACCTGCGGACACATGGAAATCACGCTCCGGAAACCATTCCGAAACCTCCATCGTGAATGCTGGGCACAGGACGTTGGACCGCTGGGGAAGGCACTGATCATGGACGTTGAAGAAGCACGGCACATCCGCAGCTCAAGTGAGCTGAACGTGGGGGACGAGATCGAGGCCTGGCACAACGGCAAACTCTTCCACCGGGGCACCGTAACGCAGACGGTCACGGCCGTGGACCTGTTCTGGATCCTGGACTCCCGGACGGGGACGCGTCGCCTGATCGACGCCGAGGCACTCGTTATCCTGCGGGCAGCGGACCCGGGCACAGCCAAGGCGGCGTCCCGGGCAGCCGCCCGCACGCCCGCCCAGCCGTCCCACATGCCGCTGTTCCAAGCGCCCAGCCTGGCCGGCTAGGAGCTGCACCAAGGTCACGGAAACGGGATCCGGCCCGGCCGGATGCTAGACTGGTGAAACTTGATGTGCAGTGATGCCCACTCATATTCGGTTGACCGGCTTCGGTCCATCAACCGGATCTCCTGCCGGATTCCTTCGGGGCCCGCCCGCAGGGAGTGGGTTTTTTCATGTGAGAGGCACATCCTGCGTCGATGAACGCGTTCCATTTGGTCCTGGCCGCCGCTAGCTGAAGTTTGGCAGCAGCCCGGTTGACCACCTGACTTTTCTTCGGCGAACCCCTGAGCCAACCGGCGCCGGGGGCCGATATCCGCATGGATACCGCCTGAAAGACCCTGAACTTATGACTACTTTTGCTGCCCTCGGCACGCCCAAGGCCCTCGCTGACACCCTCACCGCACAGGGGATCGTTGAACCGTTCCCCATCCAGGTCAAGACCCTCCCGGACACCCTGGCCGGACGCGACGTCCTGGGCCGCGGCCGCACCGGCTCCGGCAAGACCATCGCCTTCGCCATCCCGCTCGTGGCACGACTCGCAGAGCGCGAAGCCAAGCACTTCCGCAAGCCAGGCCGCCCGATGGGCCTGGTCCTCGCACCGACCCGCGAGCTGGCCACCCAGATCAACGCGACCATCGAGCCGATGGCCAAGGCCATGGGCCTGAACACCACCGTGATCTACGGCGGCATCTCCCAAGCCCGCCAGGAAAAGGCCCTCCGCGCCGGCGTCGACATCGTCATCGCCTGCCCGGGCCGACTGGAGGATTTGATCCGCCAGCGCATCTTGACCCTCGAGGGCGTCGAGATCACCGTCCTTGACGAGGCCGACCACATGGCCGACCTCGGCTTCCTGCCGGTCGTCAAGAAGCTCATGGACATGACCCCCAGCCAGGGCCAGCGCCTGCTGTTCTCCGCCACCCTGGACAACGGCGTGGACAAGATCGTCCAGCGTTACCTCTCCAACCCGCTGACCCACGCGGTGGATGAATCACAGGCCGCGGTGACCACCATGGAACACCACGTGCTCGTGGTCAACGACCAGACCGTCAAGAAGCAGCTGATTGTCGAGCTCGCCTCGGGTGCCGGCCGCCGGGTGCTCTTCCTGCGCACCAAGCACCACGCCCGGAAGCTGGCCAAGACCCTGACCGACGCCGGCATCCCCGCCGTCGACCTTCACGGCAACCTCTCGCAGAACGCCCGTGACCGCAACCTGGCCGAGTTCGCCTCCGGCGAGGTCCGCGTCCTGGTCGCCACCGACGTCGCCGCCCGCGGTGTCCACGTCGACGACGTCGAGCTCGTCATCCACGTGGATCCGCCCACGGAGCACAAGGCGTACCTGCACCGTTCAGGCCGTACGGCCCGCGCGGGCTCCGACGGCACCGTGGTCACGCTGACCCTGCCGGAGCAGCAGTCCGACGTCAAGAAGCTCATGAAGGCTGCCGGCGTCGAGGTTAACTTCGAGCGCGTTACCGCCAACTCGCCGCTGGTGGCCGAGCTCGTGGGTGAGATGGCCGACAAGATCGATCCGCGCACCCGTGCCGCACTGCTGGCCGCCAAGGCCGCCCAGCACGGCGGCGGCACCTCGACCGGCGCCAACGCCGAGCGCAAGCGCGCCCGTCGCACCACCCAGGCTGCACCCACTGCGGGTGGCCGGGGCGGCCGTGGCGGACGCGGACGCGTCGGAGCCGAGGCTCCCCGCACCGATCTGCCGCGTGCCGAGCGCCGCGCCGTCGCCTATGAAGGCCAGGCCGCTGCCCGGAACGCCGCAGAGCGCGTCGCGGAGAAGAACCAGGACCGCGCCGACGCCGAGCGCGCCGAGCGCCGGAATGCGCGCGGCCGTGGCCGCGTGACCGCTTACGGGCACCACAACGATGTCCCGGCCGCCGGCGGACGTGCCGCTGCAGGCCGCGGTTCGGACGGACGCGCCGCAGAAGGACGCAGCGACGCCCGGGGCGCTTCGGCTCCCCGCAGCGGTGCTCCCCGGACCGGCGGCGCTCCCCGCACGGGTGGCGCTCCCCGCACGGGGGCTTCGGCTGGCGGCCAGCGCAGCGGACGTCCGGCAACGGGCCAGCGTGCCGCTGCCGGTGCCAAGTCCGGCGCAAACTCGGCGGTCTGGTCCTCCAACACCGGCGGAACCTCCGGCGGATCCTACGCAGGCGGCGGCAACGGCCGCTCCAGCGAAGGCCGTCCGGCACGCAGCGGCGGCCCCCGCCGCGCGTCGGCCCCGGCGTCGAACGAACGCCGCAGCCGCTAGGGTTCGGGTTTTCGCTACATAAAGTAGCTGGCGATACGCAAAATGCCGGTCGCTACGGGTATTCCCGCAGCGACCGGCATTATGCGCAGCGCAACTCACGAAGCCTAGCGCCAGCTACCAGCCGCGGGCGCGCCACTCTTCCAGGTGCGGGCGTTCCGCACCCAGTGTGGTCGGCTTCCCGTGGCCCGGGTGCACCACGGTGTCATCCGGATACACGTCGAACAGCCGCTCACTCACATCGGTGATCAGCTGGGTAAACCGCTCCGGATCCTTCTGGGTGTTGCCCACGCCGCCGGGAAACAGCGAGTCTCCAGAGAAAATATGAGCTGGGCCGTCCGGGTCCTGGTAGACCAGGGCCACCGAGCCTGGCGTATGACCCCGCAGATGGACCGCGGTCACGTCGAAGTTGCCGACGTCGCCGTGGTCCAGCAGCACATCGACCTTCACCGGCAGTTCGGGGGCGTCCTCCGTCCCGGCCGCCGTCTTCGCCCCGGTTGCTTCCGCCAGTCCCGGCAGGGCACGGACGTGGTCCCAGTGCTGGTGGGTGGTGGCAATCAGCTCCAGCTTCGGCGTCGCGGATGTATCCGCGGCGGCGTCCGCGAGCAACCCCTGGATGGCGGCCAGATCATCGGCCGCATCGATCAGGAGTTGCGCGCCGGACGCCTTGGCCGTGAGCAGATACACGTTGTTGTCCATCTCGCTGACCGAAATCCGGCGGATGGTGATGTCACGTAGCGAGTGAATGAGTGAGTCCATGGGCTTCAGTCTAGGACGCGCTATTCCCGGCCCTGGGACACCCAGTTGGGGTCTGCGGAACGGGAACCGACGACGGCGTCCGCGGCGGCGTCCAGCGTCTCCAGTTGCGCTGGCGTCAGGTCCAGCGACAAGGCGCCGAGGTTCTCGTCGATCCGGTCCGCCTTGCGCGTGCCGGGGATGGGGACCACCGGAAGCCCGAGCTTTCGGCCCTGGGCCAGGAGCCAGGCCAGCGCCACCTGGGCCGGCGTTGCCGGTTTCCCGGACACGGAGAGCTCAGCGGCGACGGCCCGTACTGCGTCCACCACGTCCTGGTTTGCCGCGGCAGCGTCCTGGGCGAAGCGGGGGATGTTGCGGCGGAAGTCGTTGCTGCCCAGCGTCGAGGCGTCCAGGGTGCCGGTGAGGAATCCCCGGCCCAGCGGCGAGTAGGGCACGAAGCCCACCCCGAGCCCGGCCGCGGCAGGAACAACGTTGCGTTCCACATCGCGGCTCCAGATGGACCACTCGCTCTGGACAGCGGCGATCGGGTGGACGCTGCTGGCTTCACGCAGCTCCTCGGCCGTCACTTCGGACAGGCCCAGATGCCGCACCTTGCCGGCCTGCACAAGCTCCGCCATGGCCTCCACGGTTTCCACAATCGGAACGCGGAGGTCACGGCGGTGCATGTAGTACAGGTCGATGGTGTCGGTACCGAGCCGCTGCAGGCTGCGATCCACCGCCTGTTTCACGTAGGCCGCATCGCCGCGAATATCCGTGTAGCCGGCCGACGGGGTCCCGACCAGGCCGAATTTGGTGGCCAGCTGGACGTCGTCCCGCCGCTCCTTGAGCAGCCGCCCGATCAGCTCCTCGTTGCTGCCGCCCCCGTAGATGTCCGCCGTGTCCAGGAACGTGACGCCGGCGTCGAGGGCGTGGTGCAGGGTCTTCAGGGCCTCGGCCGGGTCAACGTCCCCGTAGACAGGGGTCAGGGCCATGCCGCCGAACCCCAGGGGGCTGACCGTGAGGCCGTCGCCGAGCTGGACTTGTGTTGCCGTCATCTGGGTCTCCATTCGCACTGTGAGTGGTTCCGTCCTTGCCAAGAACCCCTGAGTGCGCGCGGCTATTCCGGGCCGTGCCGGAGGATCTTCCCCACCTTTGACGCTTGCGGGGCCAGTCCGACGGCGCGTCCCGGGGGCGCGCCGTCGTCCTGCCTCAAACGTGGGGAGATTCCGCTGGGGACGGTGACAGCTCAGCCTCCGGAGCTGCCGCGTCCCCGGCCGGCAGCAGTTTCAGTCCCGCTGCGCAGCCGACAATCCCGGCGATGAATACCAGCTTGAGCGGACTGGCCGGTTCGACGCCGGTGGCCATCGCCCAGCCGACCGTCAGCGCCGCGCCGATCCCCACCCAGACCGCGTAGGCGGTGCCGAGCGGGATGCGCTTCACGGCCGTGCCGAGCCCCACCATGCTGAGCGTGGCCGTCAGCGCGAACACGAGGGTGGGCAACGGCCGGCTGAGTCCGTCGGACAGTCCCAGGGCCGTGGCCCAGACCGCCTCCAGCACGGCGGAAGCGAGCAGGATCAGCCATGCGGCTGGTGATCCCGGTGTCCTTTTCGTGCCCATCCTCACGCCACCAGCTTCAGGCCGACGACGCTCGCGGCAATCCCGCCGAGCAGCAGGAGGCGGGCCGCCGTCGGGCGTTCAACCTTGGTGATGATGGCGTACGCGGAGGTCAGAACGACGCCTACCCCCACCCAGACGGCGTAGCCGGTGCCGGTCGGGATGGACTGCAGGGCGACGGCGAGGCCGCCGGTGCTGGCGAGGACGGAGACGAGGAAGATGAGGGCCGGGACCAGTCGGCGGCGGCCCTTGGCCTGCGAGGTGCGGTGCAGGGCGGCGGCCCAGACGGCCTCCAGGGCCCCGGAAAGGATGAGTATTAGCCACGACATGACAGCTCCTGTGGCCAGTCTTGTCGCGTGCCGGGTACTGAACCGTCGTCCGGAGGCCCGGAAAAAGGGGGCCTTGGAATCCAAGTTTAGCAACTTCGGCGTCACGGCCCGGCGTCGGAGCCCGCGGATGAGCCCGGCGTCACAGTCCGTTGTCACAGTCCGGTGGCGTCGCTCCAGACCGTGAACGTGCGCCCCACAGGGTAGTGCCTGCACGGCTCGTCCGGCGCGGTGAGGTCTCCGGCGTCGATGTCGGACGCCGCTGAGGCCACGGCCCGGCCGTCGGCGTTGACCAGGGTGGCCCGGTCTCCGATGCGACGCAGGGCCGGCATGGCCCCGCGTTCAAGGCGCTGAACCGTGACGTCAATGCCCACGATTCCTGCGACCGGCCCGTCCGGATGGGTGAACACTGGGTGCGTGAAGGTCAGGACGTACTCGTCGCTGCACAGGAAATCCACGTAGGGCCCGGTGACATGAGCCTGGCCTGTTTCCACCGGGATCCGGAACCATTCAGCCTTGACGTAGCGGCTGATGGAGTTGGGGCTGAAGTTCGCCAGGGCGTCCACGGGTTCCAGGTCCGGGCCCTGCCACCACGCGATGTAGCTGCGCTCCGGGCCGAGCAGCCCGGCGTTGGCAATGAACCCCGCGCCCGCCGCGTAGCCGTCGGGCAGTTGCACCAGGTCCTCGACCACCGGCCGGATGAGTTTGTCCACGGCGGTGCCCGTAACCTTGCCGGACATGGCGGCCAGGGCTGCCCCGGCATCGGCGGCCCACGCCGCAAGCCGGTGCTCGATGCCGGCGATGGTGGAATCGAGCTCGGCGACGGCCCGCTCGGCGGACGCCTGGGCCGGCCCGGCCCCGGCTGGCGCGGCGGAGGGACCTGCTGCGGAGGGACCTGCGGTGGAGGTGGTGTCGGACATGGTTGCTGCCTTAGCTCGAGGGTGCCGGTGCGGTTAGGGAAAGCGCTCAGTGGGGTGCAGTCAATAGCGTTTGGCCTGCTCGGTCAGCAGCCAGTCGGTGGTGGCGGCAATGAGGGCCTTGACCCCGGTTTCGGCAGCCGCCGGCTGGTGGGCTTCGATGGCTGCCGCGACGTCCTCGAGGATCAAAGTGGTCCGCCCGCGGTAGCCGGAGTCCGCGCAGGGCAGCAGCGTGAGGGTGCCGAGATCGGCCTGCAGCCGGATCAGCTCGCGGGCCAGCCGCGCGGAGCGGGCAATCGCCGCGACTTCCAACAGGAACTCGGACAGCGCCAGGCGCCAGCTCAGGGAGTCGTCGTCTGCCGCCGGGATGAACGAGCGCAGCGTGGCGACGTCGGCGGCGTCGGAACGCCGGGCCGCGACACCTGCGCAGGCCGCCGCGATCGCCTGGTAGTGCAGTGCCAGGTCTCTGATCTGCAGCCGGCTCACCTCGTGCAGTTGGGCCAGGGCCCGTTCCCGGGAGGGCAGCACGTTGTCGGCGATGAAGCTCCCGCCGCTGCGGCCGCGCGCGGTCCGGATGATTCCCGAGGCCCGCAGCTGGGACAGCGCTTCCCGTGCCGTCACGGCGGACACCCCCAGGGCCGCGGCAAGTTCGGTTTCGTTCGGGAGCCGTTGGCCGCTGGTCAGCAGCCCTGTCTCCACCGCCTGTTCGATCCGGGCGCACACTTCGTCCACGAGCCCGCGGGATTTGATCGGCGTGAACACGGCCGCCAAGCTCCGGGAGGCGCCCTTCGGCGACAACAACATCAGGGCCTCCCTTCCCTCCGGCGGTCCGCGGCCGCCCCCGGCCGGGGCATCCGTGCAGGAACCGAACGCAGCGTCCAAGTGCAGCGTCCGAGACCGTCTTCCGGGAGCGGTGCCGCCGTGCGCCGTCCGGGCTGATGTCATCCTAATCCGGGCTTTGCCGGAGGGTCTATACATAAAACCTATGAAGTAATAGCATTTTGGCCAGCAGCCCAGTGTGGACTGGATCACATGCCGCTGCGTGGCTTTCCCGTGGACGATCCGGCAACGAAGTAAGGCGCACCATATGACCGAAACACTGGCCGCTGGCACCTCCACCGCAACCGACGAGGTTCCGGCGATCCGGCTGCGCAAGCTCACCAAGGTTTTCGGGGATACCGTCGCGGTCAATGCCGTGGACCTGGACATCCGCCACGGGGAGTTCTTCTCCATGCTCGGCCCGTCCGGCTCCGGCAAGACCACGGTGCTGCGGCTGATCGCCGGCTTCGAACTGCCGACCTCCGGCACCATTGAACTCGAGGGCAAGGATGTCACGGCGAAGGCGCCCTTCCAGCGGGACGTCAACACCGTCTTTCAGGACTATGCCCTGTTCCCGCATATGTCCCTCGTGGACAACGTCGCCTACGGGCTGCGGGTGCGCGGCATGCCCGGGAACCAGCGCCGGGAGCGGGCCCGGGAGGCCCTGGATCGCGTCCAGCTGGGGAAGTTCGTCGGCCGCAAACCCGCCCAGCTCTCCGGCGGCCAGCGACAGCGCGTTGCCCTGGCCCGGGCGCTTGTTGTCGAGCCGAAGGTCCTCCTGCTGGACGAGCCGCTCGGTGCCCTGGACCTGAAGCTGCGGCAGCAGATGCAGGTCGAACTCAAGGAATTGCAGCGCTCGCTGGGCATCACCTTCATCTTCGTCACCCACGACCAGGAGGAGGCCCTGACGATGAGCGACAGGATCGGGGTGTTCAACAACGGCAGCATCGAACAGATCGGTACGGCACACGAAATCTATGAGCGCCCCGGCGACATTTTCGTGGCTAATTTCGTCGGCACCTCCAATATTTTCGACGCCGGCCAGGCCCAGTCCGTCTACGGCCGGGCCGAGCCGCTGTGCATCCGGCCCGAGCGGCTGCGCGTCGCCTGGGCCGGGGAACCGGAGCGCCGGGCCGGCGTCACGTCCCGGTCCGGATCGGTGACGTCGTTCGTGTACGTCGGGCACGCCACTCAGGTGCGCGTGCAGCTCGACGGCGGCCCCGCCGTCGTCGCGCTCGTCCCGGAAAAGCTTCCCGGCAGCGACGCCGAGCTGGTGAACCGGCCCGTCACCGTCAGCTGGGACGACGACGCCGTCGTCTGGCTGCCGGCGCACGGCTCCTGACACCGGGCCGCGCCGGGCAGACACCCGGCCGTCCGCGCGGCGTTTCCACCCCGCGGATTTTCAGTCCCAGCGATTTACCCCTACATCGATTCACCCCCATCGAAAGGTAAGGATCATGGCACCAAGAACTAAGGCCTCCCTCGTGGTCGGGGTGGTAGCGGCGGCAGCGCTCGCGCTGTCCGGCTGCGGAACCAGCGGCGGATCGGGTTCCTCCCCGTCGGCACAGCCGACCAAGACCGAGATCGGCACCGGTGAAGGCCAGCTGTCCATCCTCGGATGGCCCGGGTACGTCGAGGACGGCAGCAACGACCCGGCGGTGGACTGGGTGCATCCGTTCGAACAAGAGACCCAGTGCAAGGTCAGCTTCAAGCCCTTCGGAACCTCGGACGAGGCCGTGACGCTCATGCGTACCGGGCAGTACGACGTCATCTCGGCCTCCGGCGACGCCTCGCTGCGCCTGGTCGCCGGCCAGGATGTGCAGCCGGTCAACATGAGCCTGCTGAAAAACTACCCGGACATCTATCCGTTCCTGAAGGACAAAGCCTGGAACACCGTCAACGGTGTGAACTACGGAATGCCCCACGGCTGGGGCGCCAACCTGCTGATGTACTCCACGGACAAGGTCACTCCGGCGCCCACCTCCTGGAGCGCGGTGTTTGACGATGCCGCCAAGAACACCGGCAAGGTCACGGCCTACGATTCGCCCATATACATCGCCGATGCCGCCGTCTACCTCATGGCGCATAAGCCGGAGCTGGGCATCAAGAACCCCTACGCCCTCGACAAGGACCAGCTGGCCGCCGCCGTCGATCTGCTCAAGCAGCAGCGCACGCACATCGGCGAGTACTGGAGCGATGTGGTCAAGGAGGTCCAGGCCTTCACATCAGGGAGCACCGTGGTCGGCACCACCTGGCAGGTGGGGGAGAACATCGCGGTCGCAGGCGGCGCCAAGGTTGCGACCCTCCTTCCGTCTGAGGGTGCCACCGGTTGGTCGGACACCTGGATGATCGGGTCCAAGACCAAGAATCCCAACTGCGCCTACAAGTGGCTGGACTACATCGCCAGTCCCAAAGTGAACGCCCAGGTGGCGGAGTACTTTGGTGAATCTCCTGCCAACGCGAAGGCCTGCGAACAGACCAAGGATCCCAAGCATTGCGAGACCTACCACTCCGGTGATGCAGCCTATGCCGAAAAGATCTGGTACTGGACCACTCCGGTCGCCGAATGCCTCGATGGCCGCAAGGACGTCAAGTGCACCGACTATTCGGAATGGACCAAGTCCTGGACGGAAATCAAGGGCTGACTCCGGCAACGGACCGCACCGCATCCGGAAAAGAACAGCCGGCCCCGACGGCCGGCAGAAACTAAGGCGAGATGGCACAACAGATGCAACAGCGTCCGCCCGGCGCACCCCGTGACGCCGGGGCTGTACCGCGGGCGAAGGCCCACGCGTTCTCGGCGCTGCTTCACCGCTCACCCCGGCTGAGGCTGGCCGCGCTGCTCACAGCCCCGGCAGGGTGGCTGGTGCTGGTCTACATCGCCGCCCTGGCGGCGCTGCTGATCACCGCGTTCTGGACGGTGGACACCTTTACCGGAGAGGTGTCTACCGTCTGGACCACCGAGAACATCGTCACGGTCCTGACCGATCCGGTGTATCAGCGGATCACCCTGCGGACCTTGTGGATCGCCGTGGCGGTCACCGTGATCGACATGATCCTTGCGTTGCCCATCGCGTTCTTCATCGCCAAGGTGGCCAGCGCCCGCTGGGAGAAACTGCTCGTGGTGGCCGTGCTGATGCCCTTGTGGGCCAGCTACCTCGTCAAGGCCTACGCCTGGCGGAATGTCCTGGCCGAGGGCGGGCTGCTGGAGTGGCTGGGGGCTCCGATCGGCCTGTCGTCTCCGGGCTACGGCGAGACCGCCGTCATCGTGACTTTGTCCTACATCTGGCTGCCGTACATGATCCTGCCGATCTACGCGGGCTTTGACCGGGTGTCCGACTCCCTGCTGGAAGCCTCCGGAGACCTGGGCGCGAAGCCGCTGACCACCATGCGCCTTGTGATGCTTCCGCTGCTGGTGCCCTCCATCATCGCGGGCACGATCTTCACGTTTTCCCTGTCGCTGGGGGATTACATCACCGCGCAGATCGTCGGAGGAACCACCCAGATGCTCGGCACCGTGGTGTACGCGAACGTCGGCGCCGCGAACAACCTCCCGTTTGCCGCCGCGGTGTCGCTGGTTCCGATCGCCATCATCATGTTCTACCTCTTCATCGTCCGCCGCACCGGCGCCCTGAACAACCTGTAGCGCGAGGAGCATCATGAGACTTTCCCGTAGCGCCAAGGTGGTCCTGGGCATCGTTTCCGGGCTGGTGCTGTTGTTCATCTACACCCCGCTGATGCTGGTGGTGGTGAACTCGTTCAACGCGGACCGGACGTTCGGCTGGCCGCCGAAGGGCTTCACCCTGGAGTGGTGGGGCAAGGCTTTTGACTCGCCCGGCGTCAGGGATGCCGTCGTGTCCTCCGTGTGGGTGGCGGTGGTGGCAACCATCATCTCGCTGGTGCTGGGGACCCTGCTGGCGATGTCATTGCAGCGTTACAAATTCTTCGGCCGCGACATCATCAGCCTCCTGGTGATCCTGCCGATTGCGCTGCCCGGTGTGGTCACGGGCATTGCCTTGAACAACATGTTCACCACCATCCTGGGCGTGCCGCTGAGCCTGTGGACGGTGGTGATCGCCCACGCGACGTTCTGCATGGTGACCGTGTTCAACAACGTCATTGCGCGGCTCCGGCGAACGAGCGCCGGCCTGGAGGAAGCCTCCGCCGACCTTGGCGCCGGCGTCTTCACCACGTTCGGCCTGGTGACATTCCCCCAATTGCGTTCGGCCCTGCTGGCCGGCGGTCTGCTGGCCTTCGCGCTGAGCTTCGACGAGATCATCGTCACCACGTTCACGATCGGGGCCGGCGAGACCACGTTGCCGATCTGGATCCTGCAGAACCTCTTCCGCCCGAATCAGGCGCCCGTCGTCAACGTCGTGGCCGTCGTGCTGATCGTGGTCTCGATCGTTCCCATCTGGCTCGCGCAGCGGCTCTCGGGGGACTCGGTAGGCGTCAGCGGGGCCCGCGTGAAAGCGGACTAAGGCTTGTCCCTTCCTCGTTAGACCGTCGCGTCGATGGAGACGACCGCCAGGAAGCCGCGGCCCAGGATTTCCGGCGTCGCGGTATCGGAGCCGACGACGGCGTCATAACGGTTCAGCTCGACGGGCACCGTCTCCGTCCCGGGAGCGCCCGCATCGGGCACGAGGCCGCCCGCGGTCCCGGGGCTGACGGTCGCCTGGCCCTGCAGGAGGATCCCGAACTGGCCGGCGAACACCGGATGGGCGCGCTTCTTGGACAGCTCGATGATGGAGGTGTAGCCCTTGAAAGCGCCGTTGCGGGTGATGACGTTCAAATCCCGGATGTCGCCGGTGGGCAGTGCCCCGGCAGAATCCGCGTCGCCAGAGAACCGGAACGGGCGGTACTTCTCGAGCGGGTGCTCGGCACCATCCACGCTCAGGAGCAACAATTCGCCGTCAATGACGGTCAGCACGCGGTCCATCCCGGCGAAGGCCGAGAATGCCCCGGCTTTGGAGACCTCGGCAATGCTGACCCGCCAGTCCCATCCGCTGTCATCCGCTGTGTTTTGCAGGGCGGTTCGCGCGGACGCGGTCCGGGGCTGGCGTGCCAGTTCGCGGGTCACCCCGCCGCCGTTGCGCCAGGGGTGGGCTTTGAGCTCGGCATAACGGATGATCTCCATGGCTCCAGCCTATCGGCCGCCCCGGCCCACTCCGGCTGCGTGCGCTGACGCAAAGTCGGCGCTCGCCGTCCGGTCTTGCTACCGTCAGAGGCAGGAAGCGTGCAAAAGGAGCCCTAATGTTTGTCAAAGTGTGCGGTCTGAGCACCCCGGAGTCGGTCCGCACCGCTACCGAGGCCGGCGCGGACGCGGTCGGCTTCGTCCTGACCCGCAGCCCCCGGGAGGTCACCCCGGATCAGGTCAGGGGCCTGCTCACCCACGTCCCGCCCGGGCTGCCGGCGGTGGGGGTGTTCCGGCACGAACCGGCGGCCGACGCTGTCGCCGCGGCCCGTGAGGCGGGCCTGGCCTGGGTCCAGCTCCACGGCGACCGCTCACCGGCGGACGTCCGGACGGTGCACGACGCCGGGATGAAGCTGATCCGGGCCGTCACCATGGGTGCCGCCCCGGAAGCCTTCGACAACTGGGGCGAGGAGCTGCTCCTGATCGACGCCACCGTCCCCGGCTCCGGCGAGGCCTGGGACTACGGCTCCGTCCGGGCGAAGGCTCTTGGCGGGCGGACATGGCTCCTCGCTGGCGGCCTCGATCCCGCCAACGTGGCCCGGGCGGCGGCGGAGGCCGGTGCCTGGGGCGTCGACGTCTCCTCCGGCGTCGAGTCCGCCCGCGGCGTCAAGGATCTGGCCAAGATCAAGGACTTCGTGCGGGCCGCCAAGTCCGCGGAATAAGGCCGGCCCGCCCCGCACACGCAGCATCGGGCACACAACACAGGCATGCACAACACGGGGCACGCACCACAGCGCACATGCGGGAGAGTGGCAGCCGGGGAGGGTTCCCTGTCTGCCACTCTCCTGGCGGGCTGGCATCAAGCGATGCTCCCGCCGCCTCACCTGTCCGCGTAGGGTCAGTTCCTATGAGCGTTTGATGATGACGTCGTCGATGTACTCGTCGCCCTTCTGCCGGTAGTGCTCGGCGCCCAGCTGAACCTTGCTCAAGCTGCTGCCCAGCATCTTGACGCTCGTGCTGCTGTACCTCTGCACGCCGTCGAACCACACCTGGATGGTTGACGTGCTGCCATTGGCGGTCACCCGCATGCTGACGTGGTGCCAGGCGCTCAAAGTGATGCTCGAGGAAATCAGCTTCGTGTAGACAAAGGTGCCGTCCGGTGCGGTCACGCGCAGCCACAGCTGCCCGTTGCTGTTGTACCGGTAGATGTCCGCAACCCGCGTGGAGCCGGAGAAGAACCGGAAGTACGGAACGTCGTTGCCGGACACGCCGGCAACGGTGATCTTAAACCAGCCGTCTGCGTAGGAGGTCTTCGTCCCGGAGGGAAATGCCGGGGCGGACAAATTTGCCAGCGAACCGGAGTCCGTGGTCACGTGAAGCTTGGCTGAATGAGTGCCGGAATGTGACAGCGAACTGGAAATAGTTGCCGTGCCTGTTCCAGAGACTTGGGGCACGAGCCCGCACCAGCCGCCCGCCTCAAAACTTGTGGCGAGTACAAGGGTGCCGGGGTACGAGTTTGTCGGGGCGGGACTGCAGGTTGCGGCGGTAGCCGCCTGGGCGGAACCGAAAACAAGGGAACCGGCTACGAGCAATCCGAGCGTCCCCACCGTGCTGAGTGCTTTGAGTTTTCTCATTGACGATACTTTCCGTGCTTGGTTCGACTTGTTTGGGTGGGCTTGTGCCTCTGCACCGAGCGGTCCGGCTTCGTTCACGCGAGCTGTGCCAACTGGACCAGCTCCACTACGGCCGAGATGCCGACTACGGCCAGCAAGGCTGCAGTGATGATCTTTACGGCCCTCGGCAGCGCCTGGTCCGGCTTCAATACGCGCAGTACATCGCAGCTCACGAGTGCCGCCACTGTGGCCAGTCCGATCACGACGATGATCATTTTGCACGCACCAGGACGCGCTTTGGCCTCTTGAGCTCGATGCCCAGGAAGGCGAGGGTCAGGATCGACAGGATGCAGACTCCTGCCGGAGGTGACCAGAGCCGTGCATAGATCATCGCCGTCGCCACGAGGGTGGACATCGTGAGGCTGAAGGCAATTGCGATGGCGATGCTGAGGGGAAGCGCGCCAGTAGCCTGGGCTGAGCGCGGGGGGTCGAAGCGGAGCAGCAGCACCAGCGCTGTCCCGGGACCGGCCAGCATCAACAGGCCAATCACCGCCAGGCGCAGCCCCTCGGGGCCGACGAACGAGAGCGGTATGGCGGCCACGGCGACGGCTGCCGTCGCGTAGCTCACGTAGCTGCGTTCACTTGGCATTGCTAACTCCTTCGATGTGAAAAATCACGCCGCCGGCGTTCTCGTAAACCTTCGTCCAGCCCGGAGTGGTGGCGCAGGTGGCGACAAAACGTTGAAGATCGCCCGCGGGAGTGGAGCCGCGAAGATCGGCGGCCTCCTGCTGGCTTTCGGTCACGATGAGGTACGCGCCCGCTTTGCGGGCGATTTGGCTTGCCGCGTCGCAGGTAAGCGGCGCCGCGTTGGGGACGGGCTCGGCAGCAACGAGCGCCCGGTAGTCATAATCCGCGTAGTGCTGGAATCTCCACGGGGTGTTGCGAACTGCCTCGATGAGGATGGAGCCGGTGGGCGCCATCGAATAGAGGCGGTTCACTACAGCGATTTCATCGTTATTGAAGCTCTCCATGCTGTCATTTCCGTAGCGGGAAACGACTGTGGATGTTGCCAGCACTGCGCCCATGAGCAGCAGACCGATGGCTCGCCGCATGCCCAGCCCGGCGGACTTGTCCGACATCAGCGGCAGCACCACCAGGCACACGGCAAACGGCAGGCTGAACAGATACAGGCGCAGGAGCAATTCGCCGCCATACGGCTGGAGAGGAATCAACACCAGCGGCGCAAGGGCCCCGGCCGCTGCCGTCAGCCACGGCGCCTTCCGCCGGTAGCCCACAAAGGCCCCGACAGCGGCAAGAATCCAGACCAGCGCAACCTCGGCCATGCGCGTATACACGACGAACACGTGGGCATCACTGCCTGAGACCCTGGTACTCAGCGCACCGAAGCTGTTCGCACCGATGTCACCGAGCGAGCCGAACAGTTGGCCGAAGTGCCCCTGCAGGAAGGCTGACGCCGCAAAGAGCAGCCAGCCGACCGGTAGGACCACGGCAAGAACCGGCAGGAAGCGCAACCGGAGACGGCCGGTCAGGAGCATTGCGGCCAGGATGGGGATCACGGCAAAGGGGGTGAGCTGATGTGAAGCCGTCATGGCGAGCAGGATCAGCCCGCAGACCACAACGAGCACTGCCGTGTCCGTCCGGGGCGGTTCCATGATGCCCTGCCGGGGGACCGCGCCGTCCAGCTTGCTGACATTGCGGGAAAGCCATCGCGAGAGCCGGGTGCGTTCCGTGGGCCACGCCCACCCGCCAAAGACGCTCAGCAGGCAGGCAATCAGGGTGAGCAGGAGGAAGAACGAATAGGCCTGTGGCGACAGATAGTCTTGTCCAATCCAGCTGGCCAGGTAGAAGATCCAGACGGCCGCCCACGCCTGGCGCGGATTTGCCGTCAACCGCCGGGCCAGGGCCAGCAACGGTGCCAGCATGAGGATGTTGATCCCCACCGGCGCCCACGTTGCGATACCCATAAGGTCCTTGGCTCCCGACGCTCCGGAGAGCATTCCCAGAAGGTTGAAGAATCCGGGCCAGTTGAAGTACGCGTCCAGGCTGGGATCCAGCTGACCCGTTTGGGCAATGTTGTCGGCAATGCCTAGATGGCGGAAGCTCGCCTCAAGCCGGGGCAAGCCGTGGATGACGGGATCGGCACCATTCAGGACTACCGCCGTGACCAGAAGTTGCCAGGTCAAGAGCGCCGGAACGAGGCGGCGGAGGCTCAGCGAGGCGACGAATCCGACCAGGCTGAGTGCGAGTGCGACAAAATAGGCTGGCGGGAGGACGTCGATGAGTCCGGCCCCGCCGATCCTCAGGGGGTCGACCTGCGTCATGCTCCAGACGCCGAGGACGAGGGCGACCGCGGCCACCGCAGCCAGAGCGCCGACATGCCACGTCGGAGTCAGGCCGAGGTTACGGTGGGTGGGCGGTTTGGCACCGCCGTCCCGGAGTCGCGCATCATGCCGGTGGGGGGTGCGCACAGGGGGGCTTGCTGCCATTTCGTGTGTCATGATTTCTCGATTCAGGTCGGCTGGTGGCGCGCCGCTGAAGGAATCTCGCCTGCGGTGGCGGCGGGCTTCACTCGGGTCAGGGTGACCAGACGCCGAGCAGCGATCACTGACGCTGTCGCCTGGGCGACGGCCCAGAGCACGGAGACGCCGGTGAGGCCGTAGTTGACGGCCACGGCCGCGGCGGGAGCCACGACCAGGACGGCGGCCAGAGTGGCGACCACTGTGGCTTCGAAGAGTCGCCCTTGGGCCCGGCAGAGCCCGTAGTAGACCTGCGTAACGCAGCTCAGGAGAAGTGCCGGAACGAGTACGGGAAGAAGGACCCACGCGGACGCATACTGCGGTCCGAGGAAGCTCAGGAGCAGGGGCCCGGCAACAACCAGGATCAAGCCGGCTACGAGAGTCAAGACCAGGCTGGCCCGGAGCGCTGAGGCGACGAGGCCCGGCCGCGCCCGCGTTCCCGCGAGGGCCGTCTGCAGGGTGAAGCCGGCTGACTGCGGGACGAAGAACACGGCGGAGGCCATCATCCACACTATGTACCAGGCCGCAGTGGAGGAGGGGCCAAGGGTGGATGCGACGATGAGCGGAAGCACGTAGCCGGGCGCCCGGTCGGCGAGCATGAGGGCGTGGTTGGGAAGCCCCGGTTTCAGGAGTTTCAGGGCCGGTCCGGCCCGGAGACCATGCCTCCAGTCCGGGGATACCTTGGCACGGGCAAGCTGGCGAAACCCCACGAGGACGCTGGCCAGCGCACCGGCCGCAACGGCGCCGACAACGACGGACAGGTCCCGGATTCCGACGGCGAACCCGGCCGCCAGGAAGGCCAGCTGCACAAGGCTCTGCACCAGGCTTCGGACCAGGGTTCGGTCGGCGCGTTGCTGGGCCACGCCCACATGATCCAGCTGGTACGCGCTGGCGGCCAGGAGCGCCGTGGCCAGGAACAGGACCGTGACCACGGGATCGTTCCAGGCCTCGCCCACGCCCGAGCCGAGCCACCGCGTGACCACGACCAGCAGGCCCGCGCCAAACAGGGAAGACGTAGCGACGGTGAGCAGGCTTGTGGCGACGAGGCGCCGGCCGCCGTCAGCTTCCGTCGGCAGCAGGGTCAGCGTGGCGGGGCCGACGCCGAGCATCCCCAGCTGAACGGTGAGGAGGGCGGCGGACACCACCGCGGATCCCAGACCTATTTGCTCCGGGGGAAGGACGAGGGCCGCCAGCGCCCAGAACAAAAAACCCGTGACCATCGGCGCAATCCGCGCGGCGGCAAGCCAGGCCGCGTTCCCTCCAACCGAGATGGGCTTATGGGCCGGGCGCAGGATCTCCCCAAACATGGCTCGGTAGTTGTAGAGGAGGAACCCCATCCAGTACGGCAGGAAGCGGGGAGCCTTGAAGAGGGACAGGCCCACGCCGCGCACTGTGGCCAGCAGGGGCAGCATCGCCATCCAGCCGGCACGGCCCGGATGCTTTCGGACGGTTCGGGCCATCCCGGCCCCGTCCTGGAGCCACTGGTCGCGGGCGTAGTCAAACGTGTCATCGAACCGGTGCCTGACCACGACGGAATCGGAAACGCCAAGCCGGTACCCTGCCTGCTCCAGGCGGATCCTGAGCTCCACATCTTCCCCGGAACGGAATTCGTCGTCGAACCCGACCGAAAGCAGCACGTCCCGGCGCATCAGTGTGGCGCTCACGCCGAACCAGCTGCGCACCCGGCTGTGGTTGTGGTGCCAGGCCAGCGCCGCCCCCCAATACCCGGGGCCGTCGGCTTCGCTGGCCAGACCGAACTGCAGGCCGTCGTAGCCGCCGGACTCGAATTCGTCGAGCAGCCGGCGCAGGCTGTCCGGCGGCAGGACGACGTCGGCGTCGATCAGGGCGACTACCTCACCAGTGGCGGTTCGGGCTCCGAGCATGCGCGCGGCCGGCAGGCCGCGACCTTCGTCGGAGATGACGGTTGCCCCGCACTCGCGGGCGATTGCGGCGGTGTCATCCGTCGAACAGCCGTCGACGACGATCATCTCGTGCGGATGTTGGCTGCGGATTGACTCGAGGCACTCGCGCAGCCAGGCTGCGGCATTGCGCGCCGGAACCACGACCGACACCTTCAGATCGCTCACCTGGACTCGCCTCACTCATCCAGTTTTGAGCGGACCAGGTTCGCGATGTAGTCAGAGGCCTGGTCCGCGGACCAGGCGGCGGGCAGCCGGAGCAGCCAGCAGGGAACGTCCTCCAGGGCCCGTCGCACCACGGCCGCTTTTTGGCCGAAATGATCCTCCAACGGGACGAGGCTGGTGGCACCGAGGGCCTCGACGAGCCGCCGCGACACCATGGGCAGTTCCGAATGGAAGTTGCCGACGATCCGGGACGTCATCCACTCGGCGCTTCGTGCTTCCAGCCGTGCGTCCGCGCCGTCAAAGCGTTCAAGGAAGATGGCGAGCTGGGTCGGCGCCGCGGAGGAGATCCGTTGCGCTCCGAAGACATGCTCCGGCTGCACCATGCGGTGTTCGGGGGACCATCGCCGCGTGAAGGCGGCCGTTTTCGGATAGCGGACAATGACCGGGTGGACTGCCGTGGCCAGGTGGGCCACTGGTTTTGTCATCCATCCGGGGGCCAGGGGCTTGCGGGTCCCCCGGAACATGTCCGGGTAGATGGCACGGTGGTGGGGTTTGATGAACATCGGTTTGGCGTAGCCCATGAGCATTCCGCCGGCGCCCATGAAGGCCCAGTCGTCGGCCATGAACCGCACATCGGGCATGGCGACCAGCTTCGCCACCGTGCTGGTCTTTCCGACGCCGCCCCAGGCCGGCAGGAGAACTCCGGAACCGCGGAAGTCCACCACCGCGGCATGGATCATCGCCGTCTCCTCCTGAACGCACAGGCGGTCCAGCAAGGGGATAACAGAGGTCAGGAGTTCACCGGCGCCTTCGACCCGGTAACCGTCTTTCGTCTCGATGATCTGGACGTGGTCTGCCGGGATGTAGAGGGAGTCTCCGGTGAAACGGTAGGCATCCTCCGCGTGCGACTGGCTGGAAATCGGCGATATCTGTCCGCCGACGGTTATCCGCCGTGGCGCACTGGAATCCCCCAGGAACGGGGCGAACATATCCCGCAGTTGCGGTTCACCCGGAGTCCCGGCCTCCACATCTATGCCTACGATCCCGTGGACGTCGAAGGAGGCTCCTGCAGACGCACTAATCGGCTGTTTCACGTCGCGTTCAGACTGGCTCATGATCCAAGCTTTCTGGGGTCGGGGTCCTGCGGTCAGGTGGTTCAGGGTGCAGATGATGCACCGGGCGGTGTAAGGGGACGGATGCGTCATCTGCTCGTGTCACTGGACTTCCCTCCAGGCATCTTCCGCCGACACCGGGGCCGGTTTCAGCGGGACGGGTGCGGCAGGCAGGCGGCGCCCGCGTACATAGCCGCTCGCGGTGGCCGCGAGGACGGCGATGATGACGGCCGCTCTGCCGAGTCCGGCCGGGTCTTCGCCGCGCAGCCAGCCGCGGATTCCGGCAAACACCGCCCGGGGCAGGACCTGCCGCACGTAGCGCCGTTCGGGGCCTAGTGCCCGCTTGTGGCCGACCACCCTGCTGACCTGCGCTTTGGAGATCCCTTCGGACCAGGAGCGTGCCAGCATGTAGCGCAGGGTGCCGCGCGGGGCAGGGACGTGGTGGTGCACCAGGGCCGCGGGTTCATAGACCACCCGGGAGCCGGGAGCGCCGATTACGGCGCGGATGCATAGCTCGGTTTCTTCGCAGCCCAGCGGGGTGGCGTCCTGGCGTCCCAAAGCTGTGTTGAATCCTCCGACTCGGCCCAGGACATCGGCTCGGAAGGACATGTTCGCGCCAATGACGTTGCGGACCTCGGCGGCGACTTTAGGCATTCCCCGGTACGTGCACCCGACAATCCAGTCGAGCTCGTTGGCGAAGTGGCCCGGCCGCCCTGCTTCCCAGAGCGGTTCCACCCGGCCGCCCACGGCCAGGACGTCGGGGTCGTCGTAGAGGGCGACGAGCCGCTCGATCCAATCCGGCGCGGCCTCGGCGTCGTCGTCGAGGAAAGCCACGATCTCTGCCTTGGCAACGGAGGTTCCGGTGTTTCGTGCGCCCGAGAGGCCCTTGGGGCCGCTATTTTCGACAATTACCGCGTCCGGGACGGTGAAGATCAGCCGCTTGTACAGGTCCACGTTGTAATCGACGACGACGATCGTCTGCTTGGGCGGGACGGTCTGGGTGCGCACCGAGTCCAGGGCGCCCATCAGCATGTCCCACCGGTCCTCGGAATAGGAGCAAATCACCACAGATACTGCCGGCAAGGCTGAATGCTCGGACATCTTATTCACCTGCCCTTATGCCCAGAACGCTGCTGGGATCGGTGGGGACGTGTGGGAACACCACACTGGGGTACTTGTACTTGACCCTCCGCAGGGCCTCGGGGCGGGCTCCGGCGGTGGGAGCCTCCCAGCTCACGCGCTCGCGGGCAAGGGTGCGCAGAACCCGCCAGCCGTCCCGGAAGGTGTGCAGGTTCGACTGTCCCGAGATGCGCGATAACTCGTGGCTGGGGACCTCGGCAATGCGCAGGCCGGCCCGTGACGCCCTCACAATCAGTTCCGTCTCGATCTCGAAGCCGTCCGACTCCAGCTCCAGAATGTCAACGCATTCGCGGCGGAGGGCGATGTAACCGTAGCAAAGGTCCGAGTAGTCGCTGTGGAGAACGGCATTGGCCAGCCCGGTGAGCAACTTGTTTCCCCCGCTGCGCAGCCACGTGAGATCGTCTGAGCCGCCGCCCGTCACATAGCGTGAGCCTTTCACGAAGTCGTATTCGTGCTGGAGTGGAGTCACCAGCCAGCCGATCTCCTGGGGGTCCATGCTGCCGTCGCCGTCAAGCATGACGATGATGTCGCCGGAAGCCGCGGCAAAGCCGGCCCGCACCGCGTTGCCTTTGCCCGGGCGGGGTTCGGCCACCACCACGACGTCCAGACGTAAGGCCCGCGCGACGTCGACTGTGGCGTCCAGGGAACGGCCGTCAACGATTACCACCTCATCCACGTAGGAGGGCATTCGCCGGAGCACCCACGGCAGGTTCATTGCCTCATTCAGAGTGGGAATGACCACACTGACGGAGGGATTTGCCGGAGGGGGCGTCGTTTGGGGGCGCGCGTTCGGCTTGAGATTCGGGATGGACACTGGCCTCACCACTCAATGACGTGTTTCTGCTCGCCTCAACTGCAGCGCTTCCCGGCCGCTCAATCCGGAAACTAGACCCAACGCTGACGCTTACAGTTGCCGACAACTTAGTAAATTACCCCAGGGTTAAAGTCTGGTCACGGCACCTTGCATTAACCTTGGATTAACTTGATGATTCAACTAAAATGGTCGGGAAACGGTTGATGGACCGAGGCCTCCATGCGAGACTGGCCGGATGCGGACATACGTGCGTAGGGGGCGCGTGCCGATGAATCGCCGTCTCCCCCTCGCTTCCCGGGTCGTGCTGTTTCCCGCCATGGTTCTTGCCTCCGCCCTGGCGCTGGCCGGGTGCGGCTCCGATGCCGCTCCCCGCGGTGAGCGGCCGCTGTTCACGTCTGTTTCACCCTCGCCGGCCGCTCCGTCAGCCGCCCAACCCACCGGGTCCCCGTCCACCGGCTCCCAGCCGGGGGTCCCGACCGGGTCTGCCGAAGGCGGGGCCGCGACTGAGCCGGCTCCGGCGGCGGCCAGCCAGTCCGCTCCCGGGGCGGGAACCGGCCAGCCACCGCTCCCGGCCCGGACCACGGATGTGTCGATGACGGCCAATCTGCCAGGCTGGAAGCAAGTGTTTGTCGAGGACTTCTCCGCTGGCGACGTCCCGCTGGGCGGCTTCCCCGGCCCCCTCTACAGCGCACGATGGAGCGCCGGCTACAAGGACGGGACCCCGGACACTGCCGGGCAGAAAAACCCTGGAAAAACCGGCTACTACCCGTCGAAAGTCCTCAGCGTCCGCAACGGCTCGCTGGACTGGTACCTGCACACGGAAAACGGGATCACGATGGGGGCGGCGCCGATGCCCAAGATCCCAAACGCCAGCTCCAATCCGCCGCGGGCCAACAGTCTCCTCTACGGCCGGTATTCGGTCCGCTACCGGGCTGACGCGCTGCCGGGCTTTAAGACGGCCTGGCTTCTGTGGCCGGATAGCGGCGTCTGGCCTCGGGACGGCGAGGTGGACTTCCCGGAAGGGGACCTCGCCAAAATCATTTACGGCGCCGTACATTACGACCGCAACGGCGCGGACGCCTTCGATAAGCTGGATTCGGACCAATCCGTCACATCCTGGCATGTGGCCACCATGGAATGGAGCCCCGGTCGGATCGAGTTCTTCCTGGACGGACGGTCCTTGGGCGTCAGCACCAACGCGCCGACGACACCCATGCACCTGATCCTGCAGACCGAGTCCTGTCTGACCGGCTGCCCTGCCCCGGAGGCCCAGGGCCACGTGTCCCTCGACTGGATCAGCGTCTGGGTGCCGGCCTGATTTTCACGGCTCTACCGGATCGTGCAGGGGCCGTGCAGCGGCCGTAACCCGAAGCGCGCCCGGCGCCGGGCTTTCATCTGCGGCGGAGGGTGAAGGAATCCGTGAAGGTGTATCCCTCGGCCGGAACGAAGCGGGCCGCCAGTTGGTCCGCCGTCGCCGTGACATCGAGTGTCCCGAAGGCCGGATCCCGGTTCTTTCCGGACGTGCTGGCGAAGTAGCCCATTTCCGGGTCATCGGATTTCACGTTGTAGAGTCCGACGCCGCCCACTCCCACCGTGGCGAACACGGTTCCGGAGCCCTGGTTCATGGAGTTGCCGGTATCGGCCAGGCAACCGGAGGTGAAGGTGGCGGGAACGAGTTCCGCGCAGTCCCCGCCCCTGGCCAGCTGGTGGGTCCGCTGATAGATGTGGTCGTGGCCGGACAGGACGAGGTCCACTTTCTTATCGATCAGCATGTTCGTGAAGTCCTTTCCCGCCTGGCAGTCATAGTTGCCGACGCTCAGGCAGGGGGTGTGCATGCCCACCACCGTCCACGGGATGTTCTGCGATTTGGCTCCGTCGATCGCGTCGGCGGTCCAGCGCCAGCGTTCGCTGTCCCTTGAGTAGTCCAGCGGCTCCCCGCCCCGGAAATCGATGCCGGGGGAGACCATAATGAAGCGGACCACGGGATTCTGCTCGGGAACATCGACGCGCCATTGCGTCCCGTATTCGCCCTGGAGGCCGGGCAGCCTGTTGGGCAGGCACTGGACAAATTTCTCGATGTCGCCCTCGTGGCCGTCGCTCTCGTGGTTCCCTGTCACCAGTTGGTAGGGAAAGTCCCCGCCGAGGCGTGCGGTGACCATGTCGCAGAACTGCTGTTCGATGCCGGCTTTGTACGTGAAGTCGCCGAGGGCGAGGTTCAGTTGGGGGCGGAGGCCGGCAACGACGTCGAGCACTTTCTTGGCGCCTGAACTGACGCCGATATCGCCTTGGACGGTGAAGTGCACGGCTTCGCCGGACGACGGCGCGGGACCCGACGTCGGCGTGCCCGGTGCCGGTGCCGAACCCGACGACGGCGTGCCGGTGCTTGGGCGCGGTGCGGGTTCCGGCGGCACGGGCTGGCAGGCGGAAAGCAGCAGGCTCAGGATCAGCAGGCAAGCGCTCAGACCGGCCTTGCCACGTTTCCCCAGGGACCTGGCCACGATTCCTCACATCACTCGGTTAATCAGGACTGTGTTAGTCAGCGCTGCGTTGGTCAGCACTGTGCGAATAGTTCCGCGAAATTGGGTGATTGCCCGGCGTTTATAGGCCAGAGTAACCCGGCCGTGGAGTGAAGGCCAGAGACCGCGTTGGCGCCAGGCCGGGGAATCAGGTGCCGTCCCGGTCGTCCGATCAGGCGCTGTCACGGGCGCTGTCACAGGCGCCGGAAGTCCGGAATCCGCACGCCCGGCGTCAAGTGCCTGCGGGACCCCCTGTTGCCTCACGTCAATAGGTCCGGGAGGGTTGATTCGTTGCCTCACGTGAAAAGGTCCGGTTCAGGGGCGGGTTGAACGAGGTGTTGACTTTGTAGTTGCGGGGTGCGGCTTTGGCTTGGGCGAGGGTTTCGAGTTCACCTGTCAGTCCCAGGATCTGCCGGGACAACACCGCGGGTTTTAGGCGTTTGAACTGGGCGTTCATGGTGATGACGGGGCGTTTGCGGGTGTCCGGGTGGCGGGCGGCGCGCTGGTGCGGGGTGAGCGCGGCATCATGTTTCTTGATGACTTTCGCGCCGTGGCGTTCCTTGGACACCAGCTTCTGCTGCGGGAGCAGATAGTTCGTGAACAGCCCGTCAAGCTCCCAGATCTCGTTGAGCTTCTCCAGTTCCGCGGCGGTGTCATAGCGGTAGTAGCCGACCAGCTCCCGGACCCTGGCCCAGTTCTTTTGTTCCACGTGGGCGCCATCGTTCTTGTTCCCCGGACGGGACCGGGTAAAGGTGATCCGGTGCTCCTGGCAGTAGGCGAAGAGGTAGTCGTTGATGAATTCGGTGCCGTTGTCCGAGTCGATCCCCACGATCGGGAACGGGAACCGTGCCAGCGCGTACTTCAGGGCCGCGAACACCCATTTCTGCGCCTTGTTCGGCACGGACCGGTTCACGGTCCATCCCGTGGCGATATCCGTGACCGTCAGCGTGAAGCAGAACTGCCCGGAGGCCACCCCGCCCTCGTGCCCCACCAGGTCGATCTCCACGAACCCGGGCACCGCATCGTCCCAGTCCGCCCAGGTCCGGACCGGGATCTGGGACTTCAGCAGCGATCCGGGCTTGGTGTGGGAACGGCCCCGCAGCACCAGCTTCTTCCGTTCCGGGGCCAGCCGGCGGTCAATCGTTGCCGCGCTCATCCGCATCAGCAGCTCCGCCTCCTCATCCGAGAGCATCAGTTCCCCGTCCCGGCGCAGCAACGGCACCAGCACCGGCAGCATCGGGGCCAGACGTTTGCCGGCCGGAGCGCGCAGCACCGCCCAGCACACCACCAGAGCCTCGACGACCCGCGGACCATACACCGGCGGCCTCGGCTCCCGGGCCCGCACCGGCCGCAGCTGAAGCGCCTGCCGCAGGGCCCGGCGCGCATAGTCCCGGTTCCAGCCCGTGAGCTCCACCAGCTCATCGAGGATCCGGACCTTCTCCGGCCGGCCGGCCCGGGCATACGCCCTGGCCTTGATCACCGTGACAGCCTTCCGCTGGCTCATCGTCAGTCCCATCCCTCAAGGATGTCCACGGCCCCGTCGTTCCCGGACCTTTTCAGATGAGGCAACGTACCCGGCTCCACGGACCTTTTCCATGAGTCAACGCGGACCCTAGCCCGGGAGGGGGTTCCTCGTTAGCATGCAGGGTGGGGGAATACCCCGATCGCTCTGGCGGGACAGGCCCGCCCCGCTCGAAGGAGACCGTTGTGACGCTGCCCGAAGGTTTGACCCCCGGAGTGTGGACACTGGACATGTCCCACAGCGAAGTCGGTTTTAGCGTCCGCCATGCGGGCATCAGCAAGGTCCGCGGCCGCTTTAACGAGGCCTCCGCGGAGGCCCGGGTGCGCGATTCCTTGGCCGACGCGAGCCTGCACGCCACGGTCAAGACCGCGAGCTTCGATTCGGGGGACGCCAACCGCGACAACCACGTCCGCGGCGCCGACTTCTTCGACGTCGAGAAGTACCCCGAAATGACCTTCCGGGCCACCGGGATCCGGGGCGACGGGGAGGACTATGTGCTGACCGGAGACCTGACGATCCGCGATGTCACCAAACCCGTGGATCTGGAAGTCGAGTTCACCGGGGTCGCGGTGGACCCGTTCGGCGCCACCCGGGCCGGCTTCAGCGCAGAGGCGGACATCAGCCGCAAGGAATTTGGCCTGACCTGGAACGCCGCCCTGGAAGCCGGTGGACTGCTGGTCAGCGACAAGGTCAAGATCAGTGTTGAAGCCGCCATGGTCAAGCAGGCCGACGCCTCATAACCGGTCAGCCGGAAGCGGTACCTGGGGGTCGGCTCCGAAGCCAGGGATTATTCCGGGCCACCCCTCAGGCCGAATGTCACTCCCACGGGCGAGAATAGATCCATGAAGACACTTCTGAACATCATCTGGCTGCTCTTTGGCGGCCTGTGGCTGGCCCTCGGATACTTCTTTGCCGGAATCGTTTGCTGTCTGCTGGTTGTCACCATTCCGTGGGGCATCGCCTCGTTCCGCATCGCGTCCTATGCGTTGTGGCCGTTCGGCCGCATGGTGGTGGACAAGCCCGGCGGACACGGCGCGTTTGCCCTGCTGGGCAATGTCATCTGGCTGCTGGTGGCGGGCATCTGGATCGCGATCGGGCACGTTGTCACGGCCTTTGCCATGGCCATCACGATTATTGGCATCCCTCTGGCGATCGCCAACCTCAAACTCATCCCGGTCTCGCTGATGCCCCTGGGCAAGCAGATCGTCCCGAGCAACACGCCCTATGTGACGGCCTACAGCCACGACCGCCGCTACTAGGGCGGCGGCGCAGCCGGCGGAACCTGGGGGACACTTCCGCCACCGGATCCACGGAAATCGAGGGAGAGGATCATGAGCGAACTGGCGTCCGGGGACACAGACCTCATGCTGGTGATTGTCCGCGAGTTCAGGGCTCCGATCCGGGTAGTCTGGTCCGCGCTGACGGACCCGGACCAGGCTCCGGAGTGGTGGGGCCCGCGCGGCTTCCACGTCCCGCGCGAGAGCATCGACGCAGACTTCGAAGTCGGCGGCCTGTACCGCGCCTGCATGATCCAGGACAGTACCGGGCAGGAATTCTGGTGGAGCGGGGTGCATACGGATATCGAGCCGCCGCAGCTGTTTGTGTTCACCCATGCCTGGGACAAGCCGGACGGCACCCGAGGCTTCGAAACCGAGGTAACCATCCAGCTGGACGAGATCGACGGCGGCACCCAAATGACGTTCACCCAGGGCCCGTTCGACTCCGCGGCCAGCCGCGACCGCCACGGCGAAGGGTGGCGGGAGTCGTTCGACCGGCTGGCGAATCACCTCAGCGTGGCCGCCTAAGCCTCACCACTGAGCGCAGCCACGCGACCCTACGGGCGGCGGTTGCCGCTGCGCCGCGGGTACGCCGTTCACCCGAGTTCGCCCTGCAGGTTTCGGCGGGCAGCCTCCAGCCACAGCCCGCGCCCGCGGTCAGTGTGAAACAGCGGATCAAGCTGGAGGAGTTGGCGGACGACGGCGGCGCGGCCGGCCGCGAAGTCGGCGTCGCCGATGTGGGCGAAGTCTTCCCTGACGGCGGCCAGATAGCGGGCGTAGGCCTCCGGTTCCCCGCCGAGGACGGAGAGATCGGCGTCGCTAAGCAGGGCGCCGGCGTCGTCGCCCGGCTCCGGACGGTGGTCCGCAGTCAGCAGCACCAGTCGCGCCACCTCATCCACTTCGTCTGCCGGGAGGCCGGCGTGCCCGAGCCGGTCTTCGGCCAGCCGCGCCGATTCTTCCTCATCCTGGCCCGCGACGCCGCGGTACACGGCATCGTGGAACCACGCGGCCAGCACCACGGCCCGTGGCGGACCGGCCGGGTCGCAGAGCAGGTCCAGAGCCTCCAGCACGGCCAGCAGGTGGGTGCGGCCGTGGTATTTCCGGTGCTCCTCGCCCCAGCGGTCCAACAGGTCCAGGAACAGGGCGTCGTGGCCCGGCAGTACCTCGTTCCAGCGGTTCAGGAGCGGCACCCGGAGGGACTTTCCGCGCCGGCGGGCAGGAATCCGCAACCCGCTGGCAACCAGTTTCCGGACCAGGACCCGGCCCTCCACGGGGACAGCGCCGGCCGCCACCAGGGCCTCGTACCGGGCCTCGGCGACGTCATAGTGGTCGCCGTCGAACGCCCGCCCGGGAATGCCAGCGGCCGCGGCGAAGGCGTGCAGCTCCTCAAGCGAGGTGTCCGACACGAGGTGGGAAAAGCGGGTTCCGTGGGCAGGCCAAAGCGGCGGATCGACGTAGACGGCCATGGAGGCAGTCTAGCGCCGACCGCGGACACCGGCCCGGGCGTCGGACGTGCGCCAGCCGGAACTACGCCGGCCCGGCCTACGGTGGCCGGAACTACGCCAGCCCGGCCCACGGTGGCCGGAACTACGCCGCCCGGCCTACGCCGGCCGGGAGGGCTCCGGCGTGCCATGCCCGGCGTCACAAATCCTGCTTATGCGGATATTTCTCAGTGAATAAACCGCAAATGAGGAATAGTGTGGAGTTATGCCCAAGATTCGCGTCTCCGAAGCAGCCCGCTTTCTCGGCGTTAGTGACGACACCGTCCGGCGCTGGATCGAACAGGGAAGCCTGACCCCGCTCAAGGATGATTCCGGCCGGCTAGCTGTGGACGGGCTCGAGCTCGCCCGGCTCGCCCGGGAACAGGCCCAGCTTCCGGAGGACCCTGCCCGGGCGGGCAGCTCCGCCCGGAACCGTTTCGTGGGACTCGTGACCGCCATTACGGCCGATACCGTGATGGCGCAGGTGGAGCTGCAGTGCGGGCCTTTCCGCGTCGTGTCACTGATGAGCAGCGAAGCCGTGCGAGACCTCGGGCTGGAACTCGGCTCCGTCGCCACCGCCGTCGTTAAGGCCACCACAGTGATCATTGAAACGCCCAAGGGAAAGAGCCTCGCATGAGCCTCCGCACGAGGATCGCTGCCGTCGCCATGGCTGCAGCCATGGCCGCTGCCGCCGCCGGTTGCGCCCCATCAACCGGCCAAAATCCCGCGGCCAGTGACTCCGGGAAGACTCTCACCGTGTTCGCTGCAGCATCGCTGAAGGCCCCCTTCACCAAACTCGCCACCACCTTCGAGGAAAGTCACCCGGGCACGAAAGTGGCGTTGAGTTTCGCCGGGTCATCCGACCTCGTCACCCAGATCAGCCAGGGAGCCCCCGCGGACGTTTTTGCCTCGGCGGACACCAAGAACATGGCCAAGCTCGCTGACACCGGCCTGTTGGACGGTGCGGCCGCGACTTTCGCCACCAACGTCCTGGCGATCGCCGTCCCGCCGGCCAACCCGGCCTCGATCGCGTCTTTCGCCGACCTTGCCCGTCCCGGGGTCCGGGTGGTGGTCTGCGCCGGCCAGGTCCCCTGCGGTACCGCCACCGCCGCCGTCGAGAAAGCCACCGGCGTGACGCTGAAACCGGTCAGCGAGGAATCCTCCGTCACCGACGTCCTGGGCAAAGTCACTTCGGGCGAGGCCGACGCCGGCATCGTCTACGTCACGGACGTCAAGGCTGCCGGTGACAAGGTCAAGGGGATTCCCTTCGCCGAAGCGGACAAGGCCATCAACACCTACCCCATCGCCACGGTCGGTTCCAGCAAGAATAAGGAACTGGCCGCGGCCTTCACCGCACTCGTTACCGGTGCCGAAGGTAAAAAGGTCCTGAGCGATGCCGGGTTCGGCACGCCGTGAGACGCGCATGAGGCACGGCTATCAGGGTGTCCCGCGCTGGATCTACGTCCTCGCCGCGGCGGGGGCCCTGTTCGTCCTGCTGCCCCTGGCCGCCATCGTCGCGAAGGTCAACTGGGCGGAGTTCCTGCCGCTGGTCACGTCGGAGTCGTCCCTGACCGCGCTGGGATTGAGCCTGCGCACCTCCGCGGCCAGCACGGTGCTGTGCATCGTGCTGGGCGTGCCGCTGGCCCTAGTCCTGGCCCGCGGACAGTTCCGCGGTCAGCGGCTCCTCCGCTCCTTCGTGCTGCTGCCGCTCGTCCTGCCGCCCGTCGTCGGCGGCATCGCGCTGCTCTACACTTTTGGCCGGCAGGGTCTGCTCGGCCGCTCGCTGGAACTGGCCGGTATCCAGGTCGCCTTTTCGACGACGGCGGTGGTCCTGGCCCAGACCTTCGTCGCACTGCCGTTCCTGGTGGTGAGCCTTGAAGGGGCCCTGCGCTCGGCCGGGAGCCGGTACGAGGCCGTCGCCGCGACTCTGGGCGCCCGCCCCACCACGGTGCTGCGCCGCGTAACCCTTCCCCTGGTGCTGCCCGGGCTGGCGTCCGGCGCCGTACTTTCGTTCGCGCGCAGCCTTGGCGAATTCGGCGCCACGCTCACGTTTGCCGGCAGCCTGCAGGGCGTCACCCGGACCCTGCCGCTGGAGATCTACCTGCAGCGCGAGACCGACGCCGATGCCGCCGTCGCGCTGTCCCTGCTTCTTGTCGCGGTGGCGGTCGCCGTCGTCGGGCTGTCCTACCGGCGCCCCGGGGCGGCCGGCGGGCGCGGACCCAGCGGGGCTGAGCGCGCAACGCGGGACGGGGCGCCGGAGCCGGCACCGGAGAGAGTGGCGCCGTGAGTGTCCGGATTGACGCCGCCATTGCCGCCCGCGGCTTTGACGTGTCCATGAGCCTGGCGCCGGGGGAAACCGTAGCCGTGCTGGGCCCCAACGGGGCCGGCAAGTCCACGCTGCTGTCGGTCATTGCGGGCCTGCTCCGGCCGGATACGGGCAGGGGCGAGGTGGACGGCAAGGTCCTGTTCGACCTCGGCCCCGCGACGAACACCTGGACGGCGCCCCACCGGCGCGGCACCGCCCTCCTGGCGCAGGAGCCGCTGCTGTTTCCGCACCTGAGCGCGCTGGACAACGTGGCCTTCGGCCCCCGCAGCGCCGGCGTGCCCAGGGCAGCGGCCCGGGAAACCGCGCGGCGCTGGCTGGCCGAAGTCGACGCCCTCGACCTCGCGTCCCGGCGGCCCGGGGAACTCTCCGGAGGCCAGGCACAGCGGGTGGCCGTGGCACGCGCGCTGGCCGCCGACCCCGAGGTGCTGCTCCTGGATGAACCCATGGCGGCCCTGGACATCCACGCCGCGCCGCTGCTGCGCCGGCTGCTCAGGCGCGTCCTCGCCGGGCGCCGGGCCGTCGTTGTCACCCACGACGTCCTGGATGCCTACATGCTCGCCGACCGGGTGATCGTCCTGGAAGAGGGCAGGATCACCGAGGAAGGCCCGGTCCGCGAGGTGCTCCGGCGCCCGCGCAGCCGATTCGCCGCCGGTCTCGCCGGGCTGAACCTGGTGGCCGGTACCGTTACCGCCGCCGGTATCCGTTCGCCCGAGGGGCTGGAATTTGCCGGCCAGCATGATGCACCGCTCGTCCCCGGGCAGGCAGGCGTGGCCGCATTCCCGCCGTCGGCCGTGTCCGTTTTCCTCTCCGAAGCGCACGGCAGCCCGCGGAACTCGTTCCGGGTGAGGCTTACTGACCTTGAGCCGCACGGGGACCAGATACGGGTCCGCGCCGGCGAGTTGGCGGCCGACATTACGCCGGCCGCCTCCGCGGACCTCGGCCTGGCACCGGGGCTGGAGGCCTACTTCGTGGTCAAGGCCGCGGCGGTGTCCATCTACCCGGCGTAGGTTTTTGTCTTGGCAGGGGGTGGTTGGCGCGGCTGGTGCTGGTTAGTCCCGGGCTGGTTAGTCCCGGGCGGCGCGGACCGGATGCTGGCTGACGATGGAGACACGGTTGAACGCGTTCATCGTGATCGCCAGCCAGCTGACGGCAGAGAACTCCTCGGCTGTCAGGTGCCTGCGGGCCTGGGCGCCCTCGCGGTCGCGGGCGTGGGCGTCGGAGATGGTGGTGATGGCCTCGGCCAGGGTCAGGGCTGCCCGTTCCTTGTCGGAAAAGAGGGCGGTGTCGCGCCAGGCGGTGAGTACGGCCAGGCGCTGGGCCGACTCGCCGTTCTTGACGGCATCGCCGACATGCAGATCCAGGCAGTAGGCGCAGCCGTTGATCTGCGAAATACGGACATTGAGCAGCTCGATCAGCTTCCCGTCCAGGCCGGCCTCTGCGGCAGCTTCTTTGGCTTTCAGACCCAGACCGTTGAGCGCACGCCAGGCGGCAGGATGTTCCTTGTCTAGGAAGACACTCCGGTGCCCGGGATTCTGCGGTGCCGACGTCTCGTTCATGCATTCCACAATACCGACGAGCTCCCGCGTGCCCCGGAGCGTCGTGTGACAATTTTGTCAAACATATGACAAGCTTTGGAGGTGGGAGTGATTGGCCCGACGGCTGGTTCCTTGGGGGACCCGGCCGCCGTGCCACTCCTTCCCGGCGCGCCGCTCCTTGCCGGCGTGCCGCTCCTTGCCGGCGGGGCTGGCTGAGCCGAGGTCTGCCAAGCCCTGCTGCGGTCCGCCAGGCTCCGCTGCGGGACATGCCCCGCGTCCGGCCCTGGTTGCGGACATATCCGGTGGTCGCGCCGACTACGGAGGACATGTCCAGCGGTCGCCTACCCAGCAGCGGACATGTCCAGTTTTCAGATCCACGACTGGGCATGAGGGGAGGATGTCCACTCGTGCAGGTCAGCCGCGGCCATGTCCCGCAGCCACGAGCTTCAGCGGAGGACATGCCCCTCTGTCACACGGTGTAAGGGGCGACATGTCCAGCCTTCAACGCGGTGCGGAGGGCGTGGGCATTAACGCCCAACTTCAGGGGCACAAAGCAATTCATCGCTGCGCGTCGAGGGGCGCCAGACATGCTCATTGGCCGGCCCTTGGGGCGCCGGGCATGCTCATTGGCCGGCCCTGGGGTGGCGGACGGGTTCATTCTTGGTGCCGACCCTGCTCATTTTGGGTGCAGGCTCGGGTGGGCATGCTCATTCTGGATGCGGGCTCGGGTGGGCATGCTCATTTCTCGCGCCCGGGTGAATTGGGCATGTCCAGGCTTTGATTCGAACGGTGGGCATGGGCATCGGCCTGCTGTGGCCTGTGGGGACATGCTCATTCCCAGCGCCGAATCCAGGGCCATGCTCGTTTTTCGCGCCCGTATGGACGGGACATGTTCATTCCTGGATCCGAACAGTGGACATAGTGGGATTATGTCCATTCCTGGCGGACAGCGGAGCGCATGTTCCGCGGCAGCAGCGGTCCGTGTCGCAGCGGAGCGCATGTTCCGTGGCAGCAGCGGACAGGGTCGCAGGTGTGCGGCCCGGGCCCCGCGCCCCGCGCCCCGCGCCCCGCGCCCCGCGCCCCGCGCCCCCTGGCCCCCTGCCCCTGCGGCCCGGGCCCCGCGCCCCCTGGCCCCCTGGCCCCCTGCCCCTGCGGCCCGGGCCCCGCACCCCGCACCCCCGCACCCACGGGCCCCGCGGTCCAGCGCGGCCCGTGCAGGCGGGGGACTCCGGCCCTAGACAGCTGTTTCGCCGTCGGCAAACATGGACCCAAAGGGACCCAATGCAAAGTTGAGTGGAGTAGACTCAACTTTAATATCAGCATGTTCCCGGAAGGAGCTCTCTTTGGACGCCAAATTCACCACCAAGAGCCAGGAGGCTCTTGCGGCTGCCGCCATGAACGCCTCGACGGCGGGAAACCCGCAGCTTGAGCCTGCCCATCTGCTCAAGGCGCTCATGGATCAGCGGGAGGGCGTTGCCGTCGCACTGCTCCGCGCCACGGGGACGGACCCGGATTCTGTCAGCGTCCAGGCCAGCTCCGCCATCAAGTCACTTCCGTCCACCTCCGGCAGCTCTGTGCAGCAGCCGCAGCTGTCCCGCACCGCCCTGCAGGCCATCAAGAATGCCCAGAACGAGGCCGAGCGCCTCGGCGACACCTTCGTCTCCACCGAGCACCTGCTGCTGGGGCTGGCATCCGGAAGTGACGCCGTCGGCAAGCTCATGCGCGACGCCGGTGCCTCCCACGAGGCTCTGCTCGCCGCCCTGCCCGGCGTCCGCGGCGACCGCAAGGTCGACAACGCCGACCCCGAGAACACCTTCCAGGCGCTGGAGAAATACGGCACCGACCTCACCGCGATCGCCCGCTCCGGAAAGCTGGATCCGGTGATCGGCCGCGACGCCGAGATCCGCCGCATCATCCAGGTCCTGAGCCGCCGCACCAAGAACAACCCCGTCATCATCGGCGAACCCGGCGTGGGTAAGACCGCCGTCGTCGAAGGACTTGCCCAGCGGATCGTCGCCGGAGACGTCCCCGAAAGCCTGCGCGGCAAAACCCTGATCGCCCTGGACCTTGCATCCATGGTGGCCGGCGCCAAATACCGCGGCGAATTCGAGGAGCGGCTCAAGGCCGTCCTGGAGGAAATCAAGAGCTCCGAGGGCCAGATCGTCACGTTCATCGACGAGATCCATACGGTGGTCGGGGCCGGTGCCTCCGGGGACAGCTCCATGGACGCCGGCAACATGCTCAAGCCCATGCTGGCCCGCGGCGAGCTCCGGCTGATCGGCGCCACCACTCTGGATGAATACCGCGAGAACATCGAAAAGGATCCCGCCCTGGAACGCCGCTTCCAGCAGGTCTTCGTCGGGGAGCCAAGCGTGGAGGACACCATCGGCATCCTGCGCGGCCTCAAGGAGCGCTACGAGGCCCACCACAAGGTCGCCATCGCCGACTCCGCACTGGTCGCCGCCGCCACGCTTTCCAACCGCTACATCTCCGGGCGGCAGCTGCCGGACAAGGCGATCGACCTCGTGGACGAGGCAGCGTCCCGGCTGCGCATGGAGATCGATTCCGCCCCGGAGGAGATCGACCAGCTGCGCCGCTCCGTGGACCGCCTGACCATGGAGGAACTGGCCCTGGCCAATGAAACCGATCCCGCATCGATGGAGAGACTCGCCGCGATCCGGGCGGACAAAGCGGACAAAAATGAAGAGCTGGCCGCCCTTAACGCCCGCTGGGAAGCCGAGAAAGCCGGCCTAAACCGCGTCGGCGACCTCAAAGCCAGAATCGACGAACTGCGCTCCGCCGCCGAGAAGTTCCAACGCGAAGGCGACCTCGAGGCGGCCTCGCGGATCCTTTACGGCGAACTGCCCGCCCTCGAACGGGAACTCAATGAAGCCGCTGAGGCGGAGTCGGCCCGGGTGGCCGGCGGCGGGGCCAAGCAGGATCTCATGGTGGCCGACGAGGTCACCGCCGACGACATCGCCGAGGTCATTTCGGCCTGGACCGGCATTCCCGCCGGGCGCATGCTGCAGGGCGAGAGCCAGAAGCTGCTGGACATGGAGCACGTCCTGGGCGAGCGGCTGATCGGCCAGAAGAAGGCCGTCGCCGCGGTCTCCGACGCCGTACGCCGCGCCCGCGCCGGAATCAGCGATCCCAACCGGCCCACCGGCTCGTTCCTGTTCCTCGGTCCCACCGGCGTCGGCAAGACCGAGCTCGCCAAGTCCCTCGCCGACTTTCTCTTCGACGACGAGCGCGCGATGGTGCGGATCGACATGTCCGAATACTCGGAAAAGCACTCCGTGGCGCGCCTCGTCGGGGCCCCTCCCGGGTACGTCGGCTACGAGGAAGGCGGCCAGCTGACCGAGGCCGTCCGGCGCCGGCCCTACTCGGTGCTGCTGCTCGATGAAGTGGAAAAGGCCCACCCGGAGGTCTTCGACATTCTCCTGCAGGTGCTCGACGACGGCCGTCTCACCGACGGCCAGGGTCGCACTGTGGACTTCCGCAACGTGATCCTGGTGCTCACCTCGAACCTGGGCAGCCAGTTCCTGGTGGACCCCACCCTCGACGCCGAGGCCAAGAAGAACGCCGTCATGGCCACCGTGCACGCCTCCTTCAAGCCGGAGTTCCTGAACCGGCTGGATGAAGTCGTGCTGTTCGATCCGCTGAGCGTGGAGGAGCTGTCCCGCATTGTGGAGCTGCAGGTCAAGGAGCTGGGCGAACGACTCAAGGGCCGCAGGCTGAACCTTGAAGTCACCGAGGGCGCCCGCGCGTGGCTGGCGGTAACCGGCTTCGATCCCGCCTATGGCGCCCGGCCGCTGCGCCGGCTGGTGCAGCGCGAGATCGGCGACCGGCTGGCCAAAGCCATCCTGGCCGGCGAGATCTCCGACGGCGACACGGTTGTGGTGGACACCGCGCCCGACCTCATGGAACTCACCATGGGCGGGCCGGCGGTCACAGACCGGCCCGACGGCGGCGCGTCCACCGGCAGCGGCCTCTCGGTCCGGCGCAAGGAGTAGGCGCCGCCAGAAACAGAAAGTTAAACGCCACTGGCAGCCGGGTCATCCCGGCTGCCAGTGCGCTAAGCCCGGTTCGCTAAGGCCACGCCACGCCAGGCCAGGGCCGGGCAGGGTGGGGCAGGGCTCTAGGGAAGCAGGGACTCCATGATGACGTTCCCGCCGTCCGTCACGGCATAGCAGTCCACCCGGCGGTCGCCCTTGTTCCAACTGCTCGAACTCGGGTAGGCCAGCTTGTAGCTCAGCGCGTAGTCGCCGGCCTTGTCTGTCAGGGGTGCGTCCTTGCAGGCATCGCGCGCCTTCTGCTTGAGCGCATCCCGACCGGGGTAGGAGTCATCTGCCGCGTACCTCTCCACGGCGACCAACTGGGCCGAATGGCCGGTGGAGCAGTCCACGATCGTGGACTGCTCGGCATTCGGGTCGAAGTCCTTGAAGCAGTCACGCAACTGGAAGTCCAGGGGGCTGACGCCTTCCAGCGGCAAGGCTCCCCGGCTGGCCGACGCCGACGCCGACGCCGACGAGGGTGCGGGGGTCGGGCTGCTGCCATCCGCGGAGGGCTGGGCGCTGCCGGCAAAGGAGGCCACCGCCCACCACACCAGAAACCCGAGGACGACGAGCACACCCGCGGCCATGCCGAGCCGCTTGGCCCCTTGCCGGCGGATCCGGCAGGCAAGGGGGCGTGCGGTGTCTGAGATTGCTGTGGTGATGCCGGTGAGGCGGACGCCTGAGAGCTTCGTGGACAGGCGGTTGGCCGCGGGCGGTTTCGTGGCCGAGTCGTCGGCCTGGGGCATCCCGGCGATCGTATCCGCCGGAGATGTCGCGGTCCGTTCCGGGTCGGCCGTCACAACGGGTAGGGCGGACGTCGGCAGCCTCGAAGGCGGCGGCGGGACGGCCCCGACGTCGTGCCTTGGATTCTCTTCAGTCACTGAGAAATTCACCACTTCCGTGCATCTTTGCCGGGGCTGGAGGCCCGGCATTGTCACCCTTTTCCGGGCGCACATCACGAAACTCTATCGAAGAAGCGAGTCGGGGCGCATACGCCGGGGGCTGGGACGGCGGCTTCCGGAGGCGCAACACTGTCCACAGGCGGCGGCCCGGCAAGCAGTTGACGCCGAAAGCATGTAATCTAGGTGTACGACAAATTGACCAAACATTCCGGGGCCTCACCGATCGCCAAAGGTGACCACCTCCGGTCCAAGTACAAAAGGGGGTCACGCCATGGGGCGCGGCCGTCAAAAGGCAAAAGCTACCAAGCAGGCTCGGGACATCAAGTACTACTCCCCGAACACTGACTATTCGGCCCTTCAGCGCGAGCTCACGGGCCCGGGAAGTCGTGCCACGAACCACTTCACGGATGACCCGGTCGAGCCGGATTATTCGGCGTATGTGGATAAGTACGCGGACGATTTGGAAGACGACGACGACGAGGTAGATACCCGTCGGATTGGTTAGTCGACGCTTCCTCCCGGGAGCTTTGTCCGGGGGGAACCTTCCGGCACTGCGGTGCCAGCCATAGATTTTCAGGCCGCCGGCCACACCTGTGCTTCAGGCGTGGCCGGCGGCTTTTCTTAATCCCCCGGACGGACCACGTCGCGACGCCGCGCAGTTGTCACCGCCGGGGCCCCGGGCTACGTTGATCGTGCCGGATTTTCCCGGACACGACGCCGACGCCCGGAAGGACAGCCATGACCATGCGCACAGGATTCGCCGAGGGCGAACTCTGCTGGACGGACCTCCAGACCAGCGACGTGGAGGCGGCGAAGGCCTTCTACGCTGAAGTTTTCGGCTGGCGTTACGTAAACCTGCCCACCCCGGACGGGCGCAGTTATGCGAAGGCCTTCCTCGGCGATGACCTCGTGAGCGTCATCGCCCCGCAGACCCCCGGGCAGGAATCCGCGGGCCAACCGGGCTGCTGGAACGTGTATTTCGCCACCGACGACGCCCAGGACCTGGCTGCCGAACTGGCCCATTCCTCCGGACATCTTGAGTTCGGCCCCGAGGCCGTCGGCGACACCGGCGTCATGGTCTTCTTTGCCCCGCCCGGCGGCGGAACCACGGGTGCCTGGCAGGCGGGCAGCCACTTCGGAGCTGCCCGGAGCCAGGAGACCGGAGCCCTGGCGTGGGCCGAGCTGCTGACGCCCGAGCCGCAGGCCGCCGTCGGGCTCTTCCAGCAGCTCTTCGGGCATGAGGTGACCGAATACCCCCAGGACGACGGCGGCACGTACACCACGCTCATGGTGGACGGCACCGAGGTGGCCGGGATCGCGCGGGTGCCCGGCGATGCGCAGGACACCCTGCAGCCCGGGTGGCAGGTCTACTTCGGCGTGTCCGACGTCGCGGAAGCAGTGAAGGCGGCGGTGGCCGCGGGCGGCGTCGTGCTGGTGGCACCGGATGAGGGAGAACCGGAGGACGCCGAGGAATCCGGCACCATCGCCACGCTCAGGGACCCGCAGGGCGGCGTCTTCAGCGTGCTGGAGGTTTAGGGCCGCGGCTTAAGCGCATCGAGTGCCCCATAACTGCCGTTTTCAGGTCTCAAAACGGCAGTTATGGAGCACTCGACGTCGGGTCGGGGCCTTTAGGCGTAGGCGTTGACCAGGCGGACCGCGCCGCCGTCGACGCCCTTGGCGCCCTGGACGTAGTCGGGGCCGGACTTGATGATCGAATCCGAGTTCTCCTCCACCGTGCCCATGATCCAGGACGGCAGGCCGCGGTCGTTGAGCCGGTTCACGGCGGCGTCGGCGGCCTCCGGCGAAACGATGGCTACCATGCCCACGCCCAGGTTCAGGGTGCGCTCGAGGTCGGCCAGCGGGACGTTGCCGAGCTCGGAGACCAGCTTGAAGATAGCCGGCAGTTCCCACGTGGCGCGGTCAACGGTGGCCAGCAGGCCCTGCGGGAGGACGCGGGCGAGGTTGGCCGCGAGGCCGCCGCCAGTGACGTGGCTGAAGCCGTGCACGGCCTTGCCGCCCGCGGAGCCGTTCACCGGGAAGGTGCGGGCGAGGTCCAGGCAGTCGGCGGCGTAGACGCGGGTGGGCTCAAGGAGCTCCTCGCCCAGGGTGCGGCCGAGTTCGGAGACCTGGCGGTCCAAGGCCCAGCCTGCGTGGTTGATGACGCGGCGGACCAGGGAGTAGCCGTTGGAGTGCAGGCCCGAGGAGGCCATACCGATCACGACGTCGCCGGCGCGGACACGGTCCGGACCCAGCAGGGCTTCGGCCTCGACCACGCCGGTGGCTGCACCGGCGACGTCGTACTCATTTTCGCCGAGCAGGCCGGGGTGTTCGGCGGTCTCGCCGCCCACCAGGGCCGTACCGGCGACCGAGCAGGCGGCCGCGATGCCGCGAACGATGTCCGCGATACGTTCCGGCACGACCTTGCCGCAGGCGATGTAGTCGGTCATGTACAGCGGCTCGGCGCCGACCACGACGATGTCGTCCACCACCATGCCGACGAGGTCAAACCCGATGGTGTCGTGGATGTCCATGGCCTGCGCAATGGCCACCTTGGTGCCGACCCCGTCGGTGGACGTGGCCAGGAGGGGCCGCTTGTAGGTCAGCAGCCGGGAGACGTCGTAAAGACCTGCGAACCCGCCGACGCCGCCGATCACCGAGGCGTTGTGGGTTGCCTTCACGGCATCCTTCATGAGTTCGACGGCGCGGTCTCCCGCTTCGACGTCGACGCCGGCGGAGGCGTAGGTGATGCCGGCGTTCTGGGCGGCGTTCATGTCAGCGGCCGGGGAGGCGGAAGTCATACTGGCTCTTTCTTGTCGGCTTTGGTGACGCGGTCGGCATCGGTGAGCAGTTCTTCGAATTCGGAGTCCGGCCCCGGATCGCAGCCCGTGGCGCCGGCCTTCTCGGCCGGGTCGTCCGAGATCGAGGTGCCGGGTTCGGCGTCGGGGGAGTCGGACGCGGCCTCTGCCGGTGCGGCCGGCGCGGAAGCGTCCGCTCCGGGAGCAGCTCCGCCGGCGGCGGGAAGACCGCCGAGGTCCGTGCGCTCGAGCAGGTTCTTGCCGAGCTTGTCTGCGCCGGGCAGCTCGATCGGGTACTTGCCGGTGAAGCAGGCGGTGCAGAGGCGTTCGCGCGGCTGCCGGGTGGCGGCGATCATGCCGTCCTCGGAGATGTAGGCCAGCGAGTCGGCGCCGATCGCCTGGGAGATCTCGTCGATGGTGGCGCCGTTGGCGATCAGTTCCGCGCGGGAGGCGAAGTCGATGCCGTAGAAGCACGGCCACTGCACCGGCGGGGAGGAGATCTTGACGTGCACGGAGGCGGCGCCGGCTTCGCGGAGCATCCGGACGATGGCACGCTGGGTGTTGCCGCGGACGATCGAGTCGTCCACTACCACCACGCGCTTGCCGCGGATCACCGATTCCAGGGCGTTGAGCTTGAGCCGGATGCCGAGCTGCCGCAGGGTCTGTGACGGCTGGATGAAGGTGCGGCCCACGTAGGCGTTCTTGACGAAGCCGTGCGCGAAGGGGATGCCGGATTCCTCGGCGTAGCCCACAGCGGCGGGCGTGCCGGATTCCGGGACCGGAATGACAATGTCCGCTTCCTGGGTGTTCTCGCGGGCCAGCTGGCGGCCCATCTCCACCCGGGATTCGTAGACCGAGCGGCCGGCAATGGCGGCGTCCGGGCGGGCAAGGTAGACGTACTCGAAGACGCAGCCGGCCGGGGTCGCGTCGGCGAAGCGCTGGGAGCGGACGCCGTCCTCGTCGATCGCGATGAATTCGCCGGGCTCGATTTCGCGGATGAAGCTCGCGCCGACCGTGGCCAGGGCTGACTGCTCGGAGGCGACCACCCAGCCGCGCTCCAGCCGGCCGAGGCACAGCGGGCGGATGCCGTATGTGTCGCGGGCCGCGTAGAGGGTTCCCTCATCCATGAAGACGAAGCAGAAGCCGCCCTTGATCTTGGGCAGGAGCTCCAGGGCGGTCTGTTCTAGGGACTTTCCCGCTTCACCCTCCAGGAGCGCCGTGACCAGGGCGGTGTCCGAGGTGTTGCCCTGTTTCATCTCGCCGCTCAGGTTTCCGCCGTTGCGGTCCGTGATCATGGCTTTGAGCTCGGCCGTGTTCGTCAGATTGCCGTTGTGGGCCAGCGCCACGGTGCCCGTGGAGGTCGCGCCCAAGGTGGGCTGGGCGTTGGCCCAGTGGCTCGCACCCGTAGTGGAATAGCGGCAGTGGCCGACGGCCAGGTGCCCGGTCAGGGTGTTTAGCGTAGCCTCGTCGAAGACCTGGGATACGAGGCCCATGTCTTTGTAGACGTTGATCCGCTTGCCGTCGCTGGTTGCAATACCAGCCGACTCCTGACCACGGTGCTGCAATGCATACAGCCCGTAATAGGTGAGTTTTGCTACTTCTTCACCGGGTGCCCAGACCCCAAAGACGCCGCATGCGTCCTGAGGGCCTTTTTCGCCTGGGAGAAGATCATGAGAAAGTTTTCCATCGCCGCGTGCCACTGGTCGATTATCTCACGATGTGCGCTAAGACTTTTCCGGCGCCCGGTTTATGACCTGCCGGCAGGCTCAGGCGCGGCTCAGGCGCGGTTCTCGCCGTCGGCGTCGGGTGCGGAGTCCGGAACGGACTCGACGACGGCGCGCTCGGCGCGGCGGACGCTGATCCGGTCCAGCACCAAGGCCGCCACGGCACCTAGAATGACGCCGCCGGCCGCGCAAAGGACCATGAAGAAACCAAATACGGAGCCGCTGTCGTAGCTGGCATCACCCGGGAGGGCGTAGGCGATGATGGCCGCCGCAACAACGCCTACGAGCCCGCCCAGGATCAGGAACGGCACGTACTTCGGCGCCCGCCGGACGGTGACCTCGCGTCGCTCCGGGACGCTGCCGGGGGCTGACTCCCCGTGGGGTTCGGTGCCTGCGGTGCCGGGGGTTTCGTGGGAAGACATGCCGTTAAGCCTACTGCCCTTCGACTCATTGCCGGAGACCCGTTCCGGGAGCAGACTAGGGCTAGGAACAGACGAGCCAAGGATCCGCCATGTTAGCCTCAGCCGACCGCGTTCGCGACCAGCAGCGCCTGCTCTGGGATGAGTTCTCGGCGGGCTGGAAGAAGTGGGACGTTGAACTGCTTGACTGGCATGCCCCGTTCGGGGACGCCCTGCTCGAGGAGCTCCGGCTGCGCCCCAACTCCTGGGTCCTGGATGTCGCGGCAGGCACGGGGGAACCTGCACTCAATGTGGCCGGTCAGGTGCCGGACGGGCGGGTGGTCCTCGCTGACATTTCCGCCGGTATGCTCCGCGTGGCCGAAGAAAAGGCATTGACCCGGGGCCTGCACAACCTGGACTTCAAGGTTTGCGACGCTGCTGCCATGCCCTTTGGTGACAACACGTTTGACGCCGTGTACTGCCGCTTCGGTTTGATGTTCTTTCCGGTCATGTCCGCGGCCATGCGCGAGATGGCGCGCACCGCCAAGCCGGGCGCCCGGGTCGGCGCCGTCGTCTGGGGACGCGCCGCCGAGAACCCGTGGGCCAGCCTGATCCTGGGCACGATTGCCCGGCACCGCGAGCTGCCCATTGCGCCCGCAGGGACTCCGGGGCTTTTCCGCTGTGCACCCACCGGGTTCATGACGCGGATGTTCACGGACGCCGGGCTGGTAGACGTGACCGAGCGCAAGGTCAGCACCGACCTCGTGTTCGAATCCCCGGAGAGCTATTGGGAATTCATGACCGACATCGCGACCACAGTGGCGATGGGGCTGGCCAAGGCGGACGAGAAGTCTCGGGCTTTGATCCGCTCGGACGTATTCGCGTTGCTGGGCCGCTATGAGCACGACGGCGCCATCCGGCTCCGGTCCACCGCCACGGTGATTGCCGGGACCAAGGTGTAGGCAGCCGGCCGGTTTTCGCGCCGTTTTCGGACCGGCGCGTCGCCATTGGTCGGATGCGGCCCGGATCCGCGCTGCATCCGACTGGTTCCGGAGCCGTGGTCCGAAACCGCAGCGAAAACCGCCCGGAGCGCGGCCCGGATCCGCGCTGCCCGTGTCCGATTCCGTAGCGCCTGCCCGGAAGCTTGGCAGGATCAGCGTCGGCAGGACGGGAGTGTCTGCCGCGGAACGCCTGCCGCGGCCAGAAATACCTCAAATTTTCCGGGATTGGACAGCTCCGACCACGTCCAGCGGATCACGCGTCGGCCGGTGGCGCGAATCCGGTCCTCCCGGCGCTTCTCATCGGTGAGGGCCTCAGCGGGTGTCCGGCCCTGCAGGAACTCCGCCTTGCGGTACTTCACGAGTCCGTCGAATTCACCGCAAAGCTGCTCCTCCGGCCAGTCAAAGTCTGTGAATGCGACCAGCCCGCGGGCGTCGCGGATTTCGACCTGAAGGAGGGGAATCCGGAAGCCGAGCCGGTGCATCAGGGCGCGGCTCACCGATTCTCCCGGGGAGCCGGACGCCGGATCAGCGAAATCCAGGGCGGTCCGGATTCGCCGGGCAGCGGCTTTTGTGTAGTTGCCGTCGATGCCGGTGTGGAGTTCCTCGCGGCTGAGCGGTGGCAGATTGTCAGGCTGCGGCCGGAGGACGTGGTCGAATACCGTGACTCCCTGTTCGAACGATTCGAAGGCGGCCAAGTCCAAGGCTGTCCGGACGCGGTCCGTGACGAGGAGCCCGTGACGCTCCTTGATCTGTGCCGAGTCCAAATCGACGAAGTGCCGCCGGACCCCGGCGCGCGAGCGGCCGCCGCCGTCGTCGGAAGTGCAGGCATGCACCAGATGGCCGTGGCCCAGCAGCGGCATGTCCCACAGGGCTGCGGAAGACTGGCGACAGAAGATGGTGCGGCTCTTCAACGTGGAAGCCGCCGCCCGGATGAGGACCGGATACCGGTCCCACGGCGTCAGCGATTCCCAGTCCTGCACCCGGACGTAGACGCCCTGCCGGATCCGCCGGAGCTGGCCGGACTTCGCCTGCCGGGCAAGGCCCCGCGCATCCTGGCCGAGCCGCGCAAGGTCGCTGCTAAGAATCAGTGGTGGTAGTTCCATGCCCCGATGGTGGCCCGTGAGGCGGGGCCGGACAACCACCACTGGGGCGGATGTGGAGAACTCCTCCGCGGCAGTTTCAGACCGGCGCGACGACGTCGGACTGGCGCGCCGTGGATCCGCGTTGCCTGTGTCCGGTTGCGTAGCCGTGGTCCGAAACCGCAGCAAGAACCGCCCGGAGCGCATCCCGAACCTCCCGGCGCGGACGCTTGGACGCCCGAACCGCGGGGCCCAGGGCGCGGACGGTTAGACGCCCAGTTCTTCCTTCAGCGCCGCGACGTGGCCCTGGGCCTTGACCTGGTACTGCGCGAGCTTCACCTTGCCCTCGGTGTCCAGCACCACCGTGGAGCGGACGAGGCCCTCGGTGACCTCGCCGTGGACCAGCTTCTCGCCCCAGGCGCCGTAGGCGAGTGCGACAGCGTGGTCCTCGTCGGCCAGGAGCGGGAAGGTCAGGGCAAAGTCGCCGGTGAAGTGGGCCAAGGCCTCGGGGGCGTCGGGGGAGATGCCCAGGACCTCGTAGCCCGAGCCCTGCAGGGACGCGAGGTTGTCGCGGAAGTCGCAGGCCTCGGTGGTGCAGCCGGGGGTCGCGGCCTGCGGGTAGAAGTACACGATGACGTTCTTGCCGCGGTAGTCGGCGAGGGACACGGGCTTGCCCTCGGCATCGGGAAGGGTGAATTCCGGGGCCGGGGTGCCGGGCTGGAGCTTGACGGTCGGATTGGCGTTCATGAGGATCCTTTAGGGGAGGGAGACAACGGGTCTGTGGTGCACAACACCGGTGGTGCAGGCTGTATTCCGCCGTCTGGCAACGCCCGTCGGCGTCCGCCAGTTGCGCCGGGTCCGGTGCGCGGTGACAGCTTTTTCATAGCTCCGGCATAGGTGTCGTGGCTAGTTTGAAGCAACTATGGAACAGCACACGCCAGGCCAGCGACGATTCGGACCCCGGCCCGCGACGGGCGGCAAACCGCGCCGGGCGGCCGTCCAGCTGCGGACCCTGATCGCGGCGGCCTGTGCAGCAGTGCTCGCCGTCGCGCTGGCTGCCGGCATCTTCTCAGCCGCGGAGGCACGAACGACGACGGCCGCCGCGGGAGCACTCGCTGCCAGTCCGGCGGCCGGCAGTGTTTCGCCGTCGGCCGGTCCCGGCGCGTCGGCCCCGGCATCCGCCGCGGCGGCAGGATCCGTCGACGCCGCACTGGACGCGAAAATCCAGGCCATTATCGACGCCAACAGCCAGTATCAGATCGGCGTGGCGCTGGTCGACGTGTCGTCCGGCGCGGACCCGGCAGATGTCCACGAATACGGGGTCCGGGAGCAGTTCGTGGCGGCCAGTACCGCCAAAGTCCTGGCCGCCGCGGCCTACTATCACCTGGTCGAAACCGGCGCCGCCAGCCTCGATGACCCTTTGGGCGACTACACCGCCGGGTTCCAGCTGCGCGAAATGATCCAGCAGAGCGACAACGACTCATGGTCGCTGATCATGGATGCCGTGGGCCACGAAGAGCTGACGGAGTACGCGGCGTCGCTGGGCGTGACCTACGATCCGGAAACCAACACGCTGACCCCGGCGGAAATGGCCAGCGTCCTGGCCGGGGTCTATTCCGGAACGCTCCTCAACGCCGAGGACACCGCGCAGCTGCTGTCCTACATGCAGGACACCAACTACGAGACGCTCATTCCCGCCGCCGTGCCGGATGGGATAACGGTGTTCCACAAGTACGGGCTCCTGGACGATGAACTGCACGACGCCGGCATCCTCACCAAGGACGGCACGGCCTACGCGCTGGTCATCTACACCAAGGGCCAGAGCCTGAGCGACGTCCCGGAGCGCACCGAGGTGATCCATCAGCTGACGCAGGCCGTGACGGGCGCCCTTTTCTAGGCCGCCCGTGAGGGAATGTGCGGCGTCTTCGGGAATCCGCGGCGGAATCAGACGACCGCACCGCGGATCCGCGGCGCCCCTGTCCGAAACCGTGGCAGAAAACCGAACGCAGCGCGGAGCGGGCGTCCGGCGCTTAGACGCCCAGCTCCTCGCGGAGAGCCCGCACGTGGCCCTGCGCGCTGACCTGGTACTGGGCCAGGACCACGTTGCCGTCGGGGCCCACCACCACGGTGGACCTGAGGGTTCCTTCGCGGACTTCGCCGTCCACCAGCTTCTCGCCCCAGGCTCCGTACGCCAGGGCTGTGGCGTGGTCTTCGTCCGCGAGCAGCGGGAAGGTCAGGGCATGCTCGGCGGCAAAGGCGGACAGGGCCTCCCGCGCGTCGGGGGAGATGCCCAGGACCTCGTAGCCCGCGCCTTGGAGGGCAGCGAGGTTGTCGCGGAAGTCGCACGCCTCCGCGGTGCAGCCGGGGGTGGCGGCGCGGGGGTAGAAGTAGACAATGACGTTCTTGCCGCGGTAATCGGCCAGGGAAATCCGGCGCCCCGCGGAGTCGGTCAGCGTGAACCCGGGGGCCGGAGCACCGGTCTGGAGCCTGGTGGTGGCGTGCAGCTGGGTGGGTACCGTAGATGGCATGGAGTTCCTTCGATTGCGGGTCGGGATGGTGGTGGCAGCGGGGGTCAGATGCTGTATTCCGCTGGTCCGCGGACGGTCGCCAGCGGACCGGGGACGAAGCGGTAGCCGCCGCTGCGGACGGTGACGACGGCGTGCCGGCAGCCCTTGAGCTTCCGGCGCACCCGGCCGACGTACACATCGATAGACCGGGTGGCCGCACCAGGGGTGTCGAACGCGTCGAGGCAATGCTGCAGTTCCTGCCGGCTTACCGTGCGGGAGCAGTTCTGCACGAGGCATCTCAGGAGGGTGAACTCCACGTCCGTCAGGGGCACGCGCTCGCCGTCGAGCCTGGCCTCCCCGGCCGCGAGGTCGACGGCGAGACGGGTGATGCTGCCCGGGGCAGGCGCGAGCGGCGCCCCGCCGTCGGCTGCGGCCCTGCCGTCGTCGTCAGCCCTGACAGGCAGTTCAGCCCCGGCGGGAAGTTCACCTCTGGCAGGCAGTTCAGCCCCGGCGGGAACCTCCGGTGCGGTTCCCGCCGGGGTGCCCTCCTCGCCGGGGGACCGGACGACGGCGGACGTTGCTGCCCCGGCGGCGGGCCTAAAGTGGACTTCCGCCTCCGGGGCACATCTGAGGGCGCGGCCAAGCACGAGTTCGGCCGCCCGTGCCAGGGCCGCCGGGTCGCAGTCGGCGTTGTCCGGAAGGGTGACCCAGACGGCCAGCCCCTTCGCGGTGAGGCCGGACTGTCCAGCTCGTCCGATCTGTCCAGGCCGTCCGACCCGGCCAACAGGTTCGGCCCGGCCGACAGGTCCGGTCCGGCCAACCGGGCCGCACTGTCCGTAAGCGGCGTGTGCCGGGCCGGCCGCGGCCGGCTGGCTCATACGCCGCCGCGGCGGATCAGCTTGCCGGTCGGAGTCCGGCCGTCAACCAGGGTGCCGCGGAGGTAGGTCTGCCGGACAACGCCGGAGAGCGCCTTGCCGTCATACGGGGTGATGGGGTTCTTGTGCTTGAGCTTGGAGACGTCCACGACGTACGCCTCGTCCGGGGCAAAGACGGCGAAGTCGGCGTCGTACCCCAGCGCGAGCTGGCCCTTGTTGGTGAGGCGTGCCAGTGCGGCCGGCTTCTCGGCCATCCACGAGACCACCTGTTCCAGGGGGATGCCGCGGTGCCGGGCCTCGGTCCAGATCAGGGAGAGGCCCAGCTGCAGCGAGGAAACGCCGCCCCAGGCCACCGCGAAGTCCCCGTTTTCCAGGTCTTTCAGGTCAAGCGTGGATGGGGAGTGGTCCGAAACGATGCAGTCAATGGTGCCGTCTTGCAGGCCTGCCCAGAGCAGTTCGCGGTTGGAGGCCTCGCGGATCGGTGGACAGCACTTGTAGGCGGTGGCCCCGTCGGGGATTTCCTCGGCCATCAGGGTCAGGTAATGCGGGCAGGTCTCAACCGTGAGGTGGACGCCGTCGCGCTTGGCGCTGGCGATCATGGGCAGGGCATCGGAAGACGAGAGGTGCAGGATGTGGGCGCGGGCGCCGGTCCAGCGGGCCCGTTCGATGACCTCGGCGATGGCCTTGTTCTCGGCGCCGCGCGGGCGGGAAGCCAGGAACGTCGAGTAATGGTCGCCACCCGGGTGGGGTGCCCGGTCGATCGCGTGCGAGTCCTCGGCATGGACGATCATGAGCGAGTCAAAGGTCTTGAGCTCGGCCATGTCCTCTTCCATCTCGTCAGCGTCCAGGTGCGGGAACTCGTCCACACCCGAGTGCAGCAGGAAGCATTTGAAGCCGAACACGCCCTCGTCGTGGAGGCCGCGCAGCTCGGCCTTGTTCCCCGGCACGGCGCCGCCCCAGAACCCGACGTCTACGAACGCCTGGTCCTCGGCCACCTCGCGCTTGAGCTTGAGCCCTTCCACCGTGGTGGTGGGCGGGATGGAATTCAGCGGCATGTCGATGATGGTGGTCACGCCGCCGGCCGCGGCCGCCCGGGTGGCGGAGGCGAAGCCTTCCCATTCGGTGCGGCCGGGCTCGTTGACGTGGACGTGGGTGTCCACGAGGCCCGGCAGCAGGGTTTCGTCGTCGGCGAGCTCAATCACTTCTGCGCCGGCTAGCCCGTTGCCCAGGGGCTCGATCGCGACGATCTTGCCGCCGCGCACGCCCACTTCACGCGCCGCAATGCCGGCGGTGGTGAGGATGCGCCGGCCCCGGATGACGAGGTCAAAGCGTTCTTCAGACATTGAGGGGCTCCTTCGTGCAGGCAATTTTCGCTGGTGCGGTGCTGGCCGGGACCAAGCCCGGCAGTTCCGCGCCGATGCGCTTTCCCAATTGTTCAAGCAGGGGACCTGCTTCGGCTATACAAGTTTCTACCTTGGCCTCCAGCGAAGTCAGCGGGTAGACCTGCCGGAATCCGGATTCCTTCTGCTGTTCCGGTGTCAGGGTGGTGCGGCCGCAGACCGCGACCACCGGGACCCCGGCTCGCCGGGCCGCCCGGGCAACGCCCGCGGGAGTCTTGCCCAGCAGAGTCTGTTCGTCCAGGCTGCCTTCGCCGGTGATCACCAGGTCCGCGCCGGACAGCCGTTCTGCCAGTCCGGTGAATTCGAGGACGACGTCGATGCCCGGCCGGCGGGTCGCGGCCAGTGCCGCGATCGCCGCGTAGCCCACGCCGCCGGCTGCGCCCGCGCCCGGAGCTTCGGCCGCCCGGAGCGCCCGGGGGCCGATCTCGGATGCCAGGACCTGCACGAAGTGGGCCAATGCCGCATCCAGGAGCACGACGTCGGCGGGGGTGGCGCCCTTTTGCGGGCCGAAGATGCGTGCGGCGCCGGACGGTCCGAGCAACGGGTTGTCGACGTCGCTGGCGAGCACGAAGCGTGCCTCGTCCAGGCGGGAGTCGAACCCGGAGAAGTCGATCCAGGCCAGCCGGGCGAGGGCTGCCCCACCGAGCGGCAGCTCACGGCCGTCGGCGTCGAGCAACCTGGCGCCGAGACCCTGCAGGACGCCGGCGCCGCCGTCGGTGTTGGCGCTCCCGCCGACCCCGAGGATGATCTGCCGGCACCCGGCGTCGAGCGCTGCGCGGATCAGTTCGCCGGTTCCCAGGCTGCTGGCGCCGGTGGCGCTCGCCGAATCCGGCGCGGCACCGGCGCCACTTCCGGGCAGCACGGCGAGCCCGGAGGCGGTGGCCATCTCGATGACGGCAACGCGACCGCGGACGGCGAAGTCCGCGCGGACCGGCTCACCGGTGGGGCCGCTGACGACGGCGCTCCGGCGGGCGAAGCCGGAGCCGACGGCGGCATCGAGGGTGCCCTCGCCGCCGTCGGCCACGGGAATCCTGAGTACCTCAAGGTTGCCGCCACAGGCCCGTTGGAGCCCCATTTCAACGTGCCGGGCAACGTCCGGGGCCGAGAGCGAGCCTTTGAACTTGTCCGGCGCTATGACCACCCGCATCTCAGGCCTGCATCGCCAGGATGGCGGTCGGGGCGTCTTCGGCGGTCTCGGCCAGTTCTTCGAACTCGTTGACCGCGTTGATCTCCACACCCATGGAGATGTTCGTGATCTTTTCCAGGATCACTTCCACCACCACGGGAACCTTGAACTCGCCAGCCAGCGCCTTGGCCTTGTCGAAAGCGGACGCCAGATCGTTGGGGTCCTCCACGCGGACGGCCTTGCAGCCCAGGCCTTCGGCCACCTTGATGTGGTCCACGCCGTAGCCGCTTGCCGTTGCCGAGAGATCAGTGGAATTGATGTTCTCGAACGCCAGGGACACGTTCTGTTCCATGTTGAAACCGCGCTGGGACTGGCGGATCAGGCCCAGGTAGGAGTTGTTGACCACCACGTGGATGTAAGGCAGGTTGAACTGCGCGCCGACGGCCAGTTCCTCGATCATGAACTGGAAATCGTAGTCACCGGACAGGGCAACAACGGTCTCGTCCGGCTTGCCGCGGACAACGCCGAGGGCGGCCGGGGCGGTCCAGCCCAGCGGACCGGCCTGGCCGGCGTTGATCCACTTGCGGGGGCCGAACACGTGCAGCATCTGGGCGCCGGCGATCTGTGACAGGCCGATGGTGGACACATAGGTGGTGTCCTTGCCGAAGGACTTGTTCATCTCCTCGTACACGCGCTGCGGCTTGATCGGGATGTTTTCGAAGTGTGTCTTGCGGTGCAGGCTGGCCTTGCGCTCGGCGCACTCGGCCGCCCAGGCGCTGTAGTCCGGCAGGGTGCCGGCGGCCTTGCGCTCGCGGGCGAGCTCGACCAGCCCTGCCAGGGCCGCGCCGGCGTCGGAGGCGATGCCCAGGTCCGGGGAGAACACGCGGCCGATCTGGGTGGGCTCGATATCGATGTGCACGAACGTGCGGCCGGCCGTGTAGGTGTCCAGGCCGCCGGTGTGGCGGTTGGCCCAGCGGTTGCCGATGCCGATCACGAAGTCGCTGCGCAGGTAGTTCTCGTTGCCGTACCGGTGGCTGGTCTGCAGGCCCACCATGCCGGCCATCAAGGCGTGGTCGTCCGGGATCGCGCCCCAGCCCATCAGGGTGGGGATGACCGGAACGCCCAGCAGTTCGGCCAGTTCCACCAGCTGCTCGGAGGCGCCGGCGTTGATGATGCCGCCGCCGGCCACGATCAGCGGGCGTTCGCCGGCCGTCAGCATGTCAAAGGCCTTTGCCAGTTGCTTGCGGCTGGCCTTCGGCTTTTCCACGGGCAGCGGCTCGTAGGTGTCGATGTCGAACTCGATCTCGGCCATCTGAACGTCGATGGGCAGGTCCAGCAGGACCGGGCCCGGGCGGCCGGAGCGCATCAGCTGGAAGGCCTTCTGGAAGGCGCCGGGAACCTGGCCGGGCTCCAGGATGGTCATGGCCATCTTGGTGACGGGTTTGGCGATGGACTCGATGTCCACGGCTTGGAAGTCTTCCTTGTGCAGCTTGGCAACCGGGGCCTGGCCGGTGATGCACAGCATCGGGATGGAGTCTGCCCAGGCTGCGTACAGCCCGGTGATCATGTCCGTGCCTGCGGGGCCGGACGTGCCGATGCAGATGCCGATGTTGCCGTCCGCCGCACGGGAGTAGCCGTCAGCCATGTGGCTGGCGCCCTCAACGTGGCGGGCCAGGGTGTGGCGGATGCCGCCGTGGGCCCGCATCGCGGAATAGAACGGGTTGATTGCCGCCCCTGGCAGGCCGAACGCCTCGGTGGCGCCCTCCTTTTCCAGGATGGCGACGGCTGCGTCAACAGTGCGCATCTTCGTCATGGTGTGCTCCTTGAAAGTCTGTTTTGGGTGTGGAGGGGGAGCCGCCGTCGTGAAGTACGACGGCGGTTGCCCTGTTTTGCTTGGTTCCGGCCTGTCGCCGGGCTGCCTACTTCCGGCCTGGGTTACTTTCGACCGCTGAGCTGGAGGACCTGCTTGAAGAGGCCCGAGTGGTCCAGTCCGCCGTCGCCCTGGTTGACGGTGGCGGCGACGAGCTGCGCGACGACGGCGCCGAGGGGGATGGCGACGTTGGCCTCGCGGGCAGCAGAGGTGACGATGCCGAGGTCCTTGTGGTGCAGGGCCAGGCGGAATCCGGGGTCGAAGTTGCGGTCCAGCATCTTCTGGCCCTTCTGGTCCAGGACCTTGGAGCCGGCGAGTCCGCCGCCGAGGACCTTGAGGGCGGCGTCGGTGTCCACGCCGTAGGCCTCGAGGAAGGCAATCGCCTCGGCCAGGACCTCGATGTTGACCGCGACGATCAGCTGGTTGGCTGCCTTGACGGTCTGGCCGGAACCGGACGGGCCGACGTGGACGATGGTCTTGCCGACGGCCGTCAGGACGTCCTGGGCGGCCTCGAAGTCAGCGGCGTCGCCGCCCACCATGATGGACAGCGCGGCATCAATGGCGCCCTGTTCGCCGCCGGACACCGGTGCATCGAGGGGACGGATGCCGGCTGCTTTGGCGTCGTCGGCCAAACGCTTGGCGACGTCGGGGCGGATGCTGGATGCGTCGATCCAGAGCGCGCCCTGCTTCGCGTTGGCGAACACGCCGTCGGCGCCGCTGACGACGCCTTCAACATCGGGGGAGTCCGGGACCATGGTGATGACGACGTCGGCGTTCTTGACGGCGTCCGCAATGCTCGTGGCGCCCTGGCCGCCTTCGGAGACGAGCTTGTCGATCTTGTCCTGGCTCCGGTTGAAGCCGGTGACCGCGTGGCCGGCCTTGACGAGGTTGATGGCCATGGGCAGGCCCATGATGCCGAGTCCGATCACTGCAACGTTGCTCATTGTTTTTCCTTTACTGAAGTCTTGTTAGCGCGGGCGGGACTAGCCTGCGGCGTGCTGGCGGATGGCCCAGGCGAAGGCGGTTTCCGCCGTTTCCTTGTATTCGAGGCCGATGTAGCCCTCGTAGCCGAGTTCGCGGCTGCGGGTGATCCATTCGCCCAGCGGCAGGGTCCCGGTTCCGGGGGCGCCGCGGCCGGGGCTGTCGGCGATCTGGATGTGGCCGAAGTCTTTGGCGTGGCCTTCGATGACGGCAGCGACGTCGTCACCGTTGACCGCCAGGTGGTAGAAGTCGGCCAGGAGCTTGATGTTCTCCGCGCCGGTTTCGTTCTTGACCCGGGCGATGACGTCGAGAGCATCCGCCGCGGTTAGCAGCGGGTAGCGGGCCGCGCCGCTGACCGGTTCCAGCAGGACGGTTCCGCCGATCCGGGCGACTACGGCGGCTGCGGCGGTCAGGTTCTGTACGGCCAGTTCGTCCTGTTCCTCGGGGGAGTGCTCCTCCTGGCGGTTGCCGTAGAGGGCGTTGAAGGCGGTGCAGCCGAGTCGCGCGCCGATCCCGGCGACGACGTCGATGTTGTCTTTGAACTCGGCGCTGCGGCCCTTCCAGGACACGAGGCCCCGGTCTCCGGCGGGCATGTCGCCGGCGTTGAAGTTCAGGCCGGTGAGCTGCACGCCGGCATCGGTGATGGCGTTCTCGAACCGGGTGACCTGGGCGTCGGTAGGGACGGAGGTCTCGAAGGGCCACCAGAATTCGACGGCGTCAAAACCGGCGGCCTTCGCCGCGGCCGGGCGTTCCAGGAGAGGGAGCTCCGTCAGGAGGATGGAGCAGTTCACGGTGTACGTCATTGTGGGTTCCTTCCGGTGTGGGCGGGAGCTGGATCCCGGGCTTCGTTGCCTTGCAGACCGTTTCCTGCGATTTCCGCTTTGTGGAATTTAGATTCTGCTTTATGAAAAGTGTAGGGAAGTTAGGGCAGGAGAGTCAAGGGGTGCGCGTCAAGCGGCGTACGTCCGGGAAGGGCGCGGGGGTGCTGCGGATCCGGCGAAGGGTGGTTCTACCGCTTCGTGGGATCTTTCCGGGCTGCCAGGCCCACGAGCGCGCCGATGCCCAGGCCGATCAGCAGGCCTGTGAACGGCTTGTCGACGGTGGTGACTCCGATGGCGAAGCCGAGGGCCGCGCCAAGGAGCATTCCGATCCACAGGGATTCGTACTTCACAGCCTCAGGCTAGCAAGCATCGCCCGGGCCGCAAGGGTTTCCGGCTTGGGAACCACATTTGGTGCGGAGGCGCGCACGGCCCCGGAACCACGAAAGAGTCCGGAACCACGAAGGAGCCCGCCCCGACAGGCGGGGCGGACTCCACAGGGTGATTCAGCACAGCGCGGATCAGCACTCGCTGGAGCAGCAATGTGCGGACCAGCAGTGCGTGCACCGGTACGGCGCGGACCTGCCTTAGGTCAGGCGGATCTGGCGGTTGACGTCCTTGTAGAGCAGGTAGCGGAACGGACCCGGGCCGCCGGCGTAGCAGGCCTGCGGGCAGAAGGCGCGGAGCCACATGAAGTCGCCGGCCTCGACTTCCACCCAGTCGTCGTTGAGGCGGTAGACGGCTTTGCCCTCCAGGACGAAGAGTCCGTGTTCCATCACGTGGGTTTCGGCGAAGGGGATGGACGCCCCGGGCTGGAACGTGACGATGTTGACGTGCATGTCGTGGGCGAGGTCGTCGGGGTCCACGAAGCGGGTAGTGGCCCAGGCCCCGTTGGTGTTCGGCATGGGCCGCGGCTCGACGTCTTGGTCACGGGTGACGAAGGATTTGGCTGTGAAGCCTTCCAGGGGCTCGTAGGCCTTGCGGATCCACTGGAAGCTGGCGGCCTCCCCGGCGGAGTCGTTGGACACTTTCCAGTCCGAGCCGGCGGCGAGGTAGGCATAGCCGCCGGCCTCGAGGTGGTGGATTTCGCCGTCGAGGGTCAGTGTCAGTTCGCCCTTGGTCAGGAAGATTACGCCTTCGACGCCGGCCTCTGCCTCGGGCTTGTCGCTGCCGCCGCCCGGGCCCACCTCGACAATCAGCTGCGAGAACGTCGTCGCAAAGCCGGCGATGGGCCGGGCGATGATCCAGGACCGGGTGTTGGTCCAGCCGGGAAGGTTGCTGGTGACGATGTCGCGCAGCACCCCCTTGGGGATGACGGTGTAGGCCTCCTTGACCACGGCGCGGTCGGTGAGGAGCTGGGTCTGCGGCGGCAGACCGCCTTCGGGTGAAAAGTAGTTGCTCATGGGTGTGTCCTTTTCGCTGAGGGGGTGGAGGAAGCGGCCAGCCGCGGGTGGGCCAGCACAGTGAGCTGGGGAAGTCCGACGCCGGCCAGCGCCAGGACTTCATCGGCGCCGACAGCGCCACATTGGACGCCGCGCAGCACAAAGGCCGCCAGGGCGCGTGCGGTGGCGGGCTCATCCATGACGCCGCCGCCGGTTTGTTCCACGTAATTGCGGAGCCGGGCAGCGGCAGCGGGGAGCCCTTGCCGGTAGAAGGCGTAGGTCGCGGCAAACCGGCTGGGCAGCTGGGGCCGGGTGGAGGTCCCAGCCCTGGTAGTAGCCGCGTTCCAGCGACCGGCGGACAAGCCGGCCGTGGAGCTGCCAGGCCTGTTCCACGTTGTCGCCCACCGGGATGATGTTGGTGGAGCCGTCGGAGAGCCGGATGCCGGTGCCGGCCACGGCAAGCTGCATGACTTCCTTGGCGAAGTCCGCCACGGGATGCTCCATGGACTGGTATTCGGCCGAGATCTGCAGCGACGCGGAGTAGTCGTACGTCCCGTAGTGCAGCCCGCTGATCCGGCCGGGCACCGCGTGCGGCAGGCGCGCCACCGGAGAGGTCCCGTCCGGGCCCAGGATGAGCTGCGGCGTTTCCACCTGCACCTCGAACCGGAGCCGGCCCGCGGGGAGCGAGTGGACGTCCTCGAGCCGGGACACGGCGAAGGCCATGGCCTCCACCTGCGCCACGGTGGTGACCTTGGGCAGGGTGAGGATGAGCCCATCCGGGAGTTCGCCGGCCGCGGCCAGCTGCGACACGAAGAGGTCCAGGGTCCGCAGTCCCCGGGCCCGGGTGGCGGCTTCGAAGCACTTGAAACGGATTCCGATGAACGGCGGCGCGGTGCCGGCGGCGACGGCGGTGGCCACGGCGGACCCCGCGGCGACAGCGGCGGTGTCCTCGGCGTCGTCGCCCCGGTCCCCGAACCCGTCCTCGAAGTCCAGCCGGAGGTCCTCGACGGGCTCGGTTGAGAGTTTGGCCCGGACCCGGGGCGCGACGGCGGCGGCCAGGTCGGCGTCCTGGCCCTGCAGTGCGCACAGGCTTTCGACGCCGCCGCGGGCGTCCACCGCGGCGAGGGCCTGGGCGCCCCAGTCGGCGGTGAACTCCGGGCTGAAGCGGTCGGCGGGAACGTAGACCGTGTGCACGGGCTGGCGGGAGCCGTCATCGCCCGGGTAGTTGCGCTCCAGCAGCCGGTCGGTATCGGCGAGCTGCGCGTCAATCCTGGCGAGGTCGGCCCCGGACAGGGACTGCGTCACCGGTCCCTGGCTGCTTCGGTGCAGTCCGGCGCCGGCGGAGGTGGCTGCCATGCTTCAGCCCACCAGCTCGTAGGCCGGGGTGGTGAGGAAATCGGTGTAGTCCTCGGACAGGCAGATGTCGCCGATCAGGCGGCTGGCCGGAAGGTAGTGCTTCGCAAAAGCGTCCTCGCCCACCTCGCCGCGGAGCTTCTCGGTCTCCTCGGCGAGGATGGCGGACACCAGTTCGCGGGTGACGGTCCGGCCGGTGTCGGCGAGCACCGAGTGGTTGCGGATCTGCTGCCAGACCTGGGACCGCGAGATTTCTGCCGTGGCGGCGTCCTCCATCAGGTTGTGGATGGCCACGGCGCCGTTTCCGGAGATCCAGACGGCGGTGTAGGCCACGGCCACGTAGAGGTTCAGGCGCATGCCTGCCTCGGTCACCTGGCCCTGGGCGGAACGGATGTCCAGAAGCTGCTCGGCGGTGACGCTGACCTCGGGCCGCTGCTTGTCCAGCTGGTTGGGCCGCGCACCCAGGACGGAGTCGAACACCTCGCGGCAGATCGGCACCAGGTCCGGGTGCGCCACCCAGGAGCCGTCGAAGCCGTCGTTGGCCTCGCGGGTCTTGTCCGCCCGGACCTTCTCGAAGGCCTGAGCGGTCACCTCGGGTTCGCGCCGGTTGGGGATTACCGCCGCCATGCCGCCCATGGCAAAGGCGCCGCGGCGGTGGCAGGTCTTGACCAGGAGTTCGGTGTAGGCCCGCATGAACGGCGCGGTCATGGCGACGCTGGCCCGGTCGGGAAGGACAAAGCTCTCGCCGGCGTCCCGGAAGTACTTGATGATGCTGAACAGGTAGTCCCAGCGTCCGGCGTTCAAGCCGGAGGCGTGGTCGCGGAGTTCGAAGAGGATCTCGTCCATCTCGAAGGCCGCCGGGATGGTCTCGATCAGGACGGTGGCGCGGACGGTGCCCTGCGGGATGCCGAGATAGTCCTGCGCGAAGACGAAGATCTCGTTCCACAGCCGTGCCTCGAGGTGGCTCTCCATCTTGGGCAGGTAGTAGTACGGTCCGTGGCCGTTCTCCAGGAGCCGCTTGGCGGTGTGGAAGAAGTGCAGGCCGAAGTCCACCAGGGCGCCGATCGTGTGTTCCCCGCCGATCAGCAGGTGCCGTTCGCCCATGTGCCAGCCGCGGGGCCGGGCCACCACGACGGCGAGCGGGGCGTCAGTGCGCAGCGCGTACTCCTTGCCTTCGGGCGAGGTGTACTTCAGTGTTCCCTCGGCGGCGTCGCGGAGGTTGAGGATCGATTCGACCACATTGGACCAGGTGGGCGTGCTGGCGTCCTCGAGGTCGGCGAGCCACACCTTGGCGCCGGAGTTCAGCGCGTTGATGGCCATCTTGGCCGGGGCGGCCGGCCCGGTCATCTCGACCCGGCGGTCCTTCAGGGCTGCCGGTGCCGGAGCAACGCTCCAGTCGGCGTCGCGGATTTCCCGGGTCTCCGGCAGGAAGTCCAGGCGGCCGGTCCGGGCAACGTGCTCGCGCTTGACGGCTCTGGCCTTGAGAAGTTCGGCACGGGTTCCGGCAAAGCGGAGGTGAAGTTCCTCGACGAAGGCGAGAGCCTCCGGGGTCAGGATTTCCCCGGCCCGGTCGACGGGCTGGGGATCGGTGACGGTGAGAGCCATTTCTGGTCCTTTCCTAGGCTGCGAATCAGGCGTGGGCCGGGACGGCGCGGGTGGCGGCGTGCGCGGAGTTCGCGCGCGCCGCCGCGGCGACGGCGGCGGCGACGTCGGCGGCAACGTGCGGGTCGAAGACGCTGGGGATGATGTAGCTGGCATTGAGCTCATCGTCCGCCACGCGGTTGGCGATTGCCTTCGCGGCGGCCACCAGCATTTCCGGGATGATGTCGGAGGCGCCGGCGTCGAGCAGCCCGCGGAAGAAGCCCGGGAAGGCCAGTACGTTGTTGATCTGGTTGGGGTAGTCGCTGCGGCCGGTGGCCACAACGGCCGCGTGCTTCGACGCGATCACCGGGTCGATTTCCGGCGTGGGGTTGGCCATGGCAAAGACGATCGCATCCTTGGCCATGGAGGCAACCTGCTCCTCGCCGATCACGTTGGGGGCGCTGACGCCGATGAAGACGTCCGCACCCTTGAGGGCCTCGTGCAGGGAGCCCGAGAAGCCGGCCTCGTTGGTGTTGGCCGCGATCCAGGAGCGGTGTTCGTCGTCGTATTTGGCGCCGTGGTGGATGGCGCCGGAGCGGCCGGCGGCGATGATGTGGTTGGCGCCCTGGGCCTTGAGCAGTTGGATGATGGCCGAGCCTGCGGCGCCGACGCCGGAGACCACGATCTTGACATCGGCGAGCTTCTTGCCCACCACGCGCAGGGCATTGACCAGGGCGGCCAGGGTGACGATCGCGGTGCCGTGCTGGTCGTCATGGAAGACCGGGATGTCCAGTTCCGCACGGAGCCGGTTTTCAATCTCGAAGCAGCGCGGCGCGGCGATGTCTTCCAGGTTCACGCCGCCGTAGACGGGGGCGAGGGCCTTGACGATCATGATGATTTCCTCGGTGTCCTGGGTGTCCAGGCAGACCGGCCAGGCATCGACGTTGGCGAACTGCTTGAAGAGGGCGGCCTTGCCTTCCATGACCGGGAGCGCCGCGGCCGGGCCGATGTTGCCCAGGCCCAGGACGGCGGAGCCGTCGGTGACGACGGCGATGGTGTTGCGCTTGATGGTCAGGTTCCTCGCGGCGGAGGGGTCCTCCGCGATCGCCAGGCAGACGCGGGCGACGCCGGGGGTGTAGGCGCGGGAGAGGTCGTCGCGGTTGCGCAGGGCCACCTTCGGGACCACCTCGAGCTTCCCGCCAAGGTGCATCAGGAAGGTGCGGTCCGAGACATGCTGGACCTTCACGCCGTCGAGCGCGTTGAGGGCGTCCTTGACGCGGGCTGCGTGGTCGTCGTCGGTGGTGTTGCAGGTGACGTCGACGACGAGCGTGTCGTGGTGGGATTCGGTGACGTCCAGGGCGGTGATGGCCGCGCCTGCTCCGCCGACTGCCGCCGCCAGTTCGCTGGTGGCGGTGAAGCTGGACGGCGCTTCCACGCGCAGGGTGATCGAATTTCCGGGGCTGGGGTTCGCCATTGAGTTCCTCCTGGTATGGCCCGTGACGGGCCGCTCACGCTTCGATGAATGTTTTCGTATTATGGATATTATTATCTGCTTAGTGGAAAAACAAGCCTTGTTGTGTCATTGGCCGGGTGGCGGGGTGCTGTATCTTTGGTTTTCAGCTGTATTTCACGATGTGGATAAGAAATGTCGACGCCGACGCGCAGGAGAGAATCTTTATGGCTGATAAGCCCTCGGGAGGCGTGCAGTCCGTTGAGCGCGTCTTCGAACTTCTGGAACTGATTACCGATGCGGGCGGCGAGGTCACCCTCAGCGAGCTGTCCAATTCCACCGATCTGCCCCTTCCCACCATTCACCGGCTCCTGCGCACCCTCGTTGCCCTGGGGTACATCCGGCAGCTGCCGAACCGCCGCTACGCGCTGGGGCCGCGCCTGATCCGCCTGGGTGAGGCGGCCAACAAGCAGCTCGGCTCGCTGGCCAGGCCCCAGCTCAAGTCTCTTGTGGACCGGCTGGGTGAAACGGCCAATATGGGTGTCCTGGACTCTGACATGGTCATCTACGTCGCCCAGGTGCCGTCGCTGCACTCGATGCGCATGTTCACCGAGGTGGGCAAGCGCGGCTACATGCACGCCACCGGCATGGGCAAGGCGATCCTGGCCCAGCTGGACGATGACACGGTCCGCGGCATCGTCGGACGCCAGGGGATGCCGACGCCCACCCCCAAGAGCATTGGCGACGTCGATACGCTCCTGGAAGACCTGAAGCTCATCCGCCAGCGCGGCTACTCCATTGACGAGGAAGAGCAGGAGGTTGGGGTGCGGTGCTTCGCGATGGCCATCCCCGATGCCCCGACGCCGGCCGCCATCTCCGTGTCCGGGCCCGTGTCCCGGGTGGACCAGGCGTTCGCGGACAAGGCCGTGCCGCTGCTGCGGGAGGCCGCCCGCGCGATCTCGGACGAGCTCAAGCAGGGCTGATCCGCCGGGGCAAAACGCCGCCGTCCGGATCCGGACGCACGACAAGCGGGGCCTACGGTGGTAGGCCCCGCAAGTCGCTGCCGTGTGCGGGATGGACGGACTCCTAGTGCTCGTCGGCTGCAATCCTGGACTGCTCTACGGGAACTTCCTTGCCGTCGCAGTCAAACAGTTTGCCGTTCTCGTAGCGGTCGCCCTCAGCGAGGCATTTAAGGTCTTCCTGACGGATGACCCTGTCGGTTCCGGCCACGAAGACCGACTGGTTCTCGGAGTTCCCGGCCTTCAGGTGGTTGAAGAGCAGGTTCAGCAGGATGGCCATGAGGGCTGCCGAGCTGATGCCGGAGTGGAAGATGGTGCTGAACCAGGTGGGGAACTTGTCGTAGAAGGTCGGTGCCGCGATCGGAATCATGCCGAAGCCCAGTGACGCCGCGACGACGATCAGGTTCATGTTGTTGCGGTATTCCACTTTGGCGAGGGTCCGGATGCCGCTTGCGGCGACGGTTCCGAAGAGGACGACGCCGGCACCGCCCAGGACGGGCGTCGGCACCGAGGCCACGACGCGGCCCAGGACGGGAAGCAGGCCGAGGACCACCAGGATGAGCCCGCCGGCGCTGACCACGAAGCGGCTCTTGACGCCCGTGATGGCAACCAGGCCCACGTTCTGGGCGAAGGCGCTCTGGGTGAATGAGTTGAACAGCGGCGAGATGGCGCTGGAGAGCATGTCCGCCCGGAGGCCGTCGCCAATCCGCCTGGAATCAACCTTGGTGCCGACGATGTCGCCCACGGCAATGATGTCGGCCGAGGTTTCGGTCAAGGTGACCAGGATGACGATCAGCATCGAAACGATCGAGGCGACCTCAAAGGTGGGAGGGCCGAAAGCAAACGGTGTGGGGAAGGCGACGATTGCGCCCTGGGCCACCTTGGAAAAATCTGCCATGCCGACTGCGAATGCGATCAAGGTGCCCAGAACCATCGCGAGCAGGATCGAAAGCCTCGAGATCGCGGCATTCCCCACCTTGCTGAGTAGCAGGACAATCGCCATGGTGACCGCGGCGAGGCCGATGTTTGCCACGCTTCCGTAGTCCGGCGCCTTGCTGTTGCCGCCCATGGCCCAGTTGGCGGCAACCGGCATCAGCGTCAGGCCGATGGTGGTAATGACCACACCGGTCACCACCGGAGGAAAGAAGCGGATAATCTTCGAGAACAGCGGCGTGATGAGCAGCCCGATCAGCGATGCCGCGATGACGGAGCCGAACACGGCCTGGATGCCGCCACCGCCGTGGACGATCGCCACCATCGTGGAAACGCCGGCAAATGAAACGCCCTGCACGAGCGGGAGCCGGGACCCGAAGAACGGGATGCCGATGGTCTGCAGGATGGTGGCGAGGCCGCCGACGAAGAGGCAGGCGGCGATCAGCAGGCCGATGTCCTGCGACGACATGCCGGCGGCCGCGCCGATGATCAGCGGCGGGGCGATGATTCCGCCGTACATGGTCAGGACGTGCTGCAATCCGTACGCGAATGTGCTTCCGAGCGGCAGGCGTTGGTCTTCGGGGCGACCGGACCGAGCGGCGCGTGCCGCTGTCGCGGCTAATTTCTTCTTGGTGTTCATGGCAGACTTTCTTGGTTCATGGCAGACGTCTTTGTCTGGCTAACGGTGTCTGGCTAACAGTTGTGGCAAAGCAATTCGGCCCGTTTCCCGGGGTTCTTGTCCGGCTGTTCCCCGTGCCGGAGCAGCGGAAGACCGGACAAGAACCCGGGGTCGCGCCGGGCAAGCGCGCGGTTCCGGGACCGGCCTAGCAGAATCCTGCGATACCGCTCCAGGCGATCTCCGCGGGGCCGGCGTCCTCGCGCTGGACCGTGGCCTCGATCAGGCCGTAGGGCCGGTCCGCGGCAAAGAAGACCTCGTTGGGGTTGTCGAGGCCAAACGGTGAGAGATCGACGAGGAAATGGTGCTTGTTGGGCATGGAGAACTTGATCTCGTCGATCTCTCCGTGGGCCTCGAGGACCTTGGCGCCCATGTCGAAAAGGGTCTGCTGCAGGGCGTGGGAGTAGTTTTCGCTAAACCCTTCCAATAGCAGGCTCTTGACGTCGTCGTAGCTCTTGTTGAAGTCGGTGGTGCTGAAGTCGGTGCCGGTCTTGAAGCGCCAGCGGGCGGAGACGTCCGTGGCAAGGATACGATCCGTGGTTTCCGGCAGCGTAGTGTATTTGTCCCGTGGGTAGCCCACAAAGCCGGACTGCGTGGACTTGAGGACCGTGAGGTCCTTGAGCCCGGAAATCAGGTGCACGTCGGCGCCGTCCCGGACCAATACCGCGGTGCGCACCTCCTGGCCGTTGCGGACGAAGGAGTGGTCGTGCTCGGCGCCGTGCGCCTGGATGCGGTCCCAACTGTACGACTCCGCTTCCCACCGGCCGCCGGAGACCCAGTCGAAGCTCGAGGTGAAGTGCTCGCCCAACCGCAGAAGGAACGCTTCCGGGGAGCCGACGCCCTCCCGGGCGAAAGCGTAGATCGTGTTCTTCTGGGTGTCGGTGGCGACGACATGACCGTTGTCGCCCGCAAGGTGTGCGGCGGCGAAATCGCCGCGGAGCTGTGAGGTGACGTTCAGGTCCTCGATCTCGTGGCGGTCCGTGTCCCGGGTGATTTTGACGACCCGGACTTCGGCCTTTCCGTACTGGTTGTGGCCGAGGATGATCTTGTTGCTCATGGCTATTCCCAACTTCCGTGATGTGGAACCTAGGTTCCATCATTGAAATTAAGCGCGTGTTTCGCACGCGTTTCCGATGGAGCCGACCCAACAAAAAGAGCCGACGTCCAGTGACGTCAGCTCATTACAACCCTGCCTGCTGCTCCCAGGTTACGTGACCTACGCCACGAGTTGGTTTAAACACTAGCCCGGCAGGGCCGTGGTGTACATCACTTTTTCAAAAATCGGATTGTGACTGGCGCTCCTCCCGGCGGTCCGGCCTCGGCCCTTGACCGCCGCTGCGGCGCTCCCTAAGATTTCCACATATCAATAAAAATTTTCCAAAATGTGGAAAATTGGATGCAGCCCCGGCGCGGCCCTTGAGGGACTGGGGGCCGCGCCGGGAACGAGGAGGAACCGATGGACCCGCAGGATAAGGGCGTTGCCGCTGATTTTCCGGCCGCCGGTCAAGAGCTGTATCTGCCTTTCGGCGGCACGGACCCGGACTTCTACATCCCGGCCGACCATGAGCGGACATCAGGCGGCATCTCCCGCTGGTTCCGGATGCTGCCTGTGTTCGGACGCCGGCAGCCCTGACGGCGTCCGAACACAGGCCGCGCCGTCGCGTAACGGCCGGCTGTCGGATGGGCGCGCCGGCCCTAGTCGCCGACCAGTTTCCGCGCAGCCGCCGAGTGCTCCGCGATGAGCCCGGCGATATCCAGCCCTGGAATCTGCCCGTCGACCACCCGCCACTGGCCAGCCGCCATGACGCGGTCGGCCCGGTCCGCCCCGCAGAGCAGGAGCGCGGCCAGCGGGTCGTGGCTGCCGGAGAACCGCAGCTCGTCAAGCCGGAAAAGGGCCAGGTCAGCCTGCATCCCGGGCGCCAGTTGGCCCAGGTCCGGCCGGCCGAGGGCCGCGGCCGACCCCCGGGTGGCCCACCCCAGGGCCCGTTCCACCGGCACCTGGGCGCCGTACCGCAGGCGCTGCAGATACAGTGCCTGCCGCGCCTCAAGGATCATGTTTGAGGCATCGTTCGACGCCGAACCATCCACGCCCAGTCCCACCGGGACGCCGGCATCCTCAAGCTCAATCACCCGAGCGGTGCCCGATGCCAGCCGCATGTTGGAGGTGGCGCAATGCGCGACGGCGGTCCCTGCGGCTCCCAGCGCCGCAATCTCGGCGTCGCTGAAGTGAATGCCGTGCCCCAGCCAGGTCCTGCCGCTGAGCCAGCCGACACTTTCCAGGTACTCCACGGTGCGTAGTCCGAATTTCTCCCGGCAGAACTCCTCCTCATCCAGCGTCTCGGCGAGATGGGTGTGGAGCCGGACATCCAGACGCTCGGCCATGGCGGCGCTGTCGGACATAATCTCCTGCGTCACGGAAAACGGTGAACACGGGGCGAGGGCGATCTGGATGACTGCGCCGTCGCCCCGTTCGTGGTACTCGCCGATGAGCCTCTCGCTGTCCGTCAGGATGATATCCGCCGCCTGCACGGTGGACTGCGGAGGCAGGCCGCCGTCGTCCTCCCCGAGGGTCATCGACCCCCGGGTGAGGGTCGCCCGCATTCCCAGTTTCCGGACCGCGCCGACCTCGATGTCGATGGCGTCTTCCAGGCCGGAGGGAAAGAGGTAGTGGTGGTCCGCGGCCGTGGTGCAGCCGGAAAGCAGGAGTTCTGCCAGGGCAACGGTGGCTGCCAACTCCAGGTCCCGCGGGGTGAGCCGCGCCCATACCGGGTATAGCTTCTGCAGCCACGGGAACAAGGGGGCGTTTGCCACCGGGCCCCAGGCTCGGGTGAGCGTCTGGTAGAAGTGGTGATGGGTGTTGATCAGGCCGGGCAGCAGGACGTGGTTGCCGGCGTCGAACGTTTCCTGGCATGGTGCCGACGGCTGCTGGCCGGCGGCCAGAACTTCGACGATGATTCCGCCGCTCACCACGATTCCGCCGGAGGCGTCGAGGGCGTTGGCGGTGAAAGCTCCAAGGGGATTGCGGATCCAAAGGCGGGAGTCGGAGGGGCGCGTAGGCATGGCAGGTTTCCTGTCTGAGCGTAGGGACGTGGGCCAGCTCAGTGTGGGCCTGTCTGCTGATCCAGGCGTCCGGCTCGAGGCGCCGGTTGGAGATCAGGCTAGGCTGGCGGAGGCGTGCCCGTCAACAGTGCGCATTGTGACCACTCGGAAATCAGAATTTCACATCACGAAACTAGGATTCCAAAAATCTATGGCGCAGCTCACGTTTCGCTGCTACTCTGGAGTTTGCCAAAGGCGGGCCCCGGTTTCCGGAGAAGCTATCTACCAGGCGCAAGTACACCTTCAAAAGCACGCGCTGAAGCCTGGTAACCGTCGCAACTGGTCATTGCGTCCCATTCGTCGGACCGGCTTCCACAGCACAAGGGAGCCGCATCATGAGCGCCACCGCCCAGGCATATCTGGCCAGGTCCATTGAGCTGGCCACGGCAAACGTCCTGAACAACGGCGGACCGTTCGGTGCCGTCGTTGTCACCGCGGACGGACAGGCGTTCGACGGCGTCAACCGCGTCACCGCCCTGAACGACCCCACCGCGCACGCCGAAGTCACCGCAATCCGCCGCGCGTGCAGCGAACTTGGCACCTTCGCCCTCACCGGAGCCATCCTTTACAGCAGCTGTGAGCCCTGCCCCATGTGTCTGGCGTCCGCGCTGTGGGCGCGGGTCGCGCGGGTGGTCTTCGCGGCGGACCGCCATGACGCCGCGTCCGTGGGTTTCGACGACGCCGTGTTCTATGAATTCTTCGAAAACGACCAGCGCGACGCCCTGATGCCTGTGGGCAAACTGGAACTTCACGACCCGCAGGCGCCGGCCGTCCTGGAACCCTTCACAACATGGAATGCCCTTGATTCCCGAATTGACTACTAAGGTCCTTCCACCGGTCCATGACGGGCACAAGAATATGGACATCATCGCCGCACCGGGAAAGAGGGAGCAGCAATGCTGGAACTGATGCCGTCATTGCAGGAATGGCAGCCCGCCGTTAGCGGGCAGCGGTGCGCCGTGGCCACAGTGGTAGGGGCGGCAGGTTCCGTTCCCCGGCCGCTCGGAACGTCCATGATCGTGTCCGAGGCCGGCGAGGTCCTGGGCAGCCTGTCGGGCGGCTGCGTCGAAGGTGCCGTGGTGGAGTTGGCGTTGGAGGCCATGCGCGACGGCGGCACCCGCCGTGAAGTTTTCGGCTACAGCGCCGAAGACGCGTTCGCAGCCGGGCTCACCTGCGGCGGCGAACTGGAAATCCACATTGAACCGCTGGGCACCGAACCAGGCACCTTGCAGCGTGAAAGCCTGGCCGCCCTTGGAGCCCGCGGACCCGCAACGCCTGTGGCACTGATCCGCAGGGTCGACGCGCACGGCGGCGGCGCCGTCGTTGTCCCGGAGCCCGCAGCCTACCAGGCCGAAACCTGCCCCGAACTGGCCCTGCTGCTGGGCCCGTCCGGCGGGGGCGGCCCGGCGGGCCGCGCGCTCGTGCAGGCCGCAGCCGCCCAGGTGGAGCCGCTGCTGCGCCGGGGACAGACCGGGCTGGTCCGGCTCGCCCCACCGGACGGTTGCCTGTCCGGCCCCGCAGCCGAGCGGGCATCCGGACCGGCTGGCGTCCGGGAGGCTCGGGCCACGAACAACGAGCCTGTAACCCTCCTGGTGCAGAGCCGGCGCCCGCCGGCACGGCTGCTGATCTTCGGCGCCAACGACTTCGGCGCGGCGCTGCTGCCGGCCGCCAAGCTACTCGGATATGACGTGACGCTCTGTGATGCCCGCCCGGCTTTCGCGGCCCAGGACAGGTTCGCCGGCGCCGACCAGGTGGTCACCGCGTGGCCCCACCGCTACCTCGCGCAGGAAGCCGCGGCGCGAAGGACCGACGCCCGGACCGTGGTCTGCATCCTCACACACGACCCCAAATTCGACATTCCGCTGCTTGAAACCGCTCTGGGCCTCGAGTTGGCCTATATAGGTGCGATGGGATCGCGGCGAAGCCACCAGCAGCGGGCCGAGTCCCTCCTCGCCGCGGGCGTGCCCGCCGCGGAACTGTCCCGGCTGCATTCGCCGATCGGCCTCGACCTCGGAGCCGTCACCCCGGCCGAGGTGGCGGTCTCCATCACGGCGGAGGTCCTGGCGCGCCGCGGACAGGGCACGGACCCCGACGGTACAGCTTCGGCCGGAATATCCCGGGCAAATCGTCCCCCGGCCCAGTGCAAGTCCCTGAAGGACGGTGCGGGTCCGATCCACCACCGGGGCGGCAGCTCCGCCGCCCCGCAGGCCGCAACCCTGACCCCCTCACCCCGGCAGCCCCAGGAGACACCATGGATATGAACACCATCGAAGCGGTGGTCCGCACCGGGGATCCCGGCGAGTGGCGCAACGGGGATGCCTGGCTGGCCGGCGGCACCGTCTTGTTCTCCTACGGCAGCTTCGCCTTCGGCAAGGAGCCGCTCCGGCGGCTGCTGGACCTCAGCGCCACCAACTGGCCCGCCCTCACGGTGACCGACTCGGGTATCGAGATCGCGGCCACATGCACGGTTGCACAACTGTACGCACTGCCGGATTCGGACGCGCTGGCCCTTGTTGCAGGGAGGAACCGGGGTGAAGTGGTCGCCGGCGCAGCCGCCTGGCCGGCCCTGGACCTGATCCGTCCCTGCTGCGACTCCTTTGTGGCTTCCTTCAAGGTCTGGAACATGTCCACAGTGGGCGGCAACCTGTGTACCTCGCTGCCGGCCGGCCCCATGATCTCGCTTTGTGCCGCGCTCGACGGCACGGCCACCATTTTCGGCCCCGGCCCCGGCCCCGGCGGCGCCAGCCGCACCGTGCCGGTGGCCGAGTTCGTTACGGGGGACGCGAAGAACTGCCTGGCCCCCGGCGAGCTCCTGCGCAGCATCCACCTCCCGGCGTCGGCCCTGTCCTCGCGGGTGGCCTTCCGCAGGCTCTCGCTGAGCAACCTGGGGCGGTCCGGCGCGCTGCTGATCGGACGGTCCGACGCCCACGGCGCACTGGTCCTGACCGTCACGGCGGCCACCAAACGGCCCGTGCAGCTGCGCATTACGGCGGCTCGGGGAGCAGGCCCATCCGCGTCGGCCCTGGTCGCCGCCCTCGATGCTGCCATCCCGGACTCGCTTTATCACGATGACATCCACGGGCTGCCGGCCTGGCGGAAGGACATGACGTACCGGCTCGCAGAGGAAATCCGGGCGGAGCTGGCCGCGCCCGAAGGAGTTGCCCCGGCCCGAGTCTCCGGCGACTTCTGGCCGCCACGGCGCACGCCCGGCCCCGCCACACCAACACCGGAACAGTCACAGCAGGAAGGGCGCTGATCATGGCCAACAACACCAGCCGCACCGACACTAGCCGCATCGTTGTCAATGGGACTGCGGCAGCGGACAGCCCGCGGCCGGGCCAGTGCCTGCGGACGTTCCTGCGGGAACAGGGCGCCCACGGCGTCAAGAAGGGCTGCGACGGCGGCGACTGCGGGGCCTGCACGGTCCACGTGGACGGGACCCCGGTGCACAGCTGCATCTACCCGGCCGTCCGGGCAGAGGGACGAGCCGTCACCACGATCGAAGGACTGGCTGCCACCTGTGACCCCGGCGGACCTGACACCCCAGGCGGCGGCGCCGCCGGGACCACAGCACTCCACCCGATGCAGCAGCAGTTCCTGGACCGACAGGGCTTCCAGTGCGGTTTCTGCACGGCGGGCATGGTGATGACGGCGGCCACCTTCGACGACGAGCAGAAGGCGGACCTGCCGCGGAACCTCAAGGGCAATCTGTGCCGCTGCACCGGCTATCGCGCCATCGAAGACGCTGTCTGCGGGCGGGAAGGGCACCCCGACGCCGCAGGTCCGGGATCCGGGGTCGCCGGACCAAGCCAGCCGGCACCGCGTCCCGGACAAATGGGCGATGACGTTCCGGCACCCGCCAGCTTCGCCGTCGTCACGGGACAGGCCCGCTACACCCTGGACGTCCCCGCCGACGAAATGCCCGGACTGCTGCACCTGAAGCTGCTGCGCTCACCGTACGCCCACGCCCGGGTGGTCGCCATCGATAAGTCCGCAGCGTTGCAGGTCCCCGGAGTCGTGGCCGTCTTCACCCATGAGGACGCCCCGGCCCAGCTGTTTTCCACGGCCCAGCACGAGCAGCACACCGACGACCCGGATGACACCCGGGTCCTCGACGACGTCGTACGGTTCATCGGGCAAAAGGTCGCCGCCGTCGTAGCTGAATCTGTTGCCGCGGCGGAAGCCGGAGTCCGCGCCCTGGCCGTCGAATACGAGGTCCTGCAGGCCGTCTTCACTCCCGAAGAAGCGATGCACCCGGGTGCGCCGGCGATCCACGGGGACAAGGACGCCCTCACAGCCCGCATCGGCAGACCGGAGCAGAACGTGGTGGCCGAACTGCACTCCGAGCTGGGCGACGTCGCCGCCTCCTTCGCCACCGCGGACTTCATCCACGAGCAGACCTACCGGACCCAGCGGGTTCAGCACACCGCACTGGAGACCCACGCCGCCATCGCCTCGATCGATGACGATGGACGGCTGCAGGTCCGAACGTCCAGCCAGGTGCCCTTCCTGGTCCGGCGCACCCTGGGCCGGGTCTTCGGTCTGCCGGAAGAACAGATCCGGGTGGTGGCCGGCCGCGTTGGCGGCGGCTTCGGCGGCAAGCAGGAAGTCCTCACCGAGGACATTGTGGCCCTCGCCGCGCTGACTCTGCGGCGCCCGGTGCAGCTTGAATTCACCCGCACCGAGCAGTTCACGGCCGCCACCACCCGGCACCCGTTCACTATCCACCTCAAGGCCGCCGCCAGCAACGAGGGCAAACTGACGGCGCTTCAACTGGACGTGCTGACCAACGCCGGCGCCTATGGCAACCATTCCGTGGGCGTGATGTTCCACGGCTGCGGCGAATCCCTGGCCGTGTACAACTGCGCCAACAAGAAAGTGGATGCCCACGCCGTGTATACCAACACGGTGCCGTCCGGCGCGTTCCGCGGCTACGGGCTGAGCCAGGTGATCTTCGCCATCGAATCCGGCATGGACGAGCTCGCGACCGGGATCGGCATGGACCCGATGGAGTTCCGCCGCCGCAATATGGTCCGCGAGGGCGACGACATGCTCTCCACCCACCCCGACCCCGAAGAGGACGTGCTCTACGGCAGTTACGGCCTGGACCAGTGCACCCGGCTGGTACAGGATGCCCTGGACCGCGGCCGGGAACGCTACCGGGTCGCCGGACTCGAGGACCTCGGCCCGGACTGGGTCACGGGGGAGGGCTCCGCCCTGTCCATGATCGACACCGTCCCGCCGCGCGGCCACTTTGCCCACTCACGGCTCCGGCTCCTGCCCGACGGGACCTACGCCGCCGCCGTCGGGACGGCTGAATTTGGCAACGGCACCACCACCGTCCACGCCCAGCTCGCCGCCACCGCCCTGTCCACCACTGCCGCCCGCGTCACTGTGCGGCAGTCCGACACCGACCTCGTCGAGCACGACTCCGGTGCGTTCGGCTCGGCCGGCACCGTGGTGGCCGGGAAGGCCACGCTCGCCGCCGCCGAGGACCTCGCCGTGCGCATCCGCGCCTTCGCCGCCAGACTCCGGCAGGTCCCCGCCGCCGGGTGCGTGCTGGAGGCGGACGCCGTCATCTGCGAGGGAACCCGGGTGCCGCTGACGGAAATATACGACGCCGCTAAGCAGTCCGGCGTCGAACTCGCCGCCGAGGGTCACTGGGGCGGGACGCCCCGCTCCGTGGCGTTCAACGTCCAGGGTTTCCGGGTGGCCGTGAACACCGGGACCGGTGAGCTGCGGATCCTGCAAAGCGTCCAGGCGGCCGACGCCGGCACGGTGGTCAATCCGCGCCAGTGCCGCGGCCAGATCGAAGGCGGCATCGCCCAGGCCCTCGGTGCCGCGCTGTACGAGGAAGTCAGGGTGGACGACGCCGGCCGCGTCACCACGGACATCCTGCGGCAGTACCACATCCCCTCCTTCGCGGACGTGCCGCGCAGCGAGGTGTACTTCGCCGACACCAGCGACAAACTGGGCCCGCTCGGCGCCAAGTCCATGAGCGAGAGCCCCTTCAACCCGGTGGCGCCGGCGCTCGCGAACGCCATCCGGAACGCCACCGGCGTGAGGTTCGCGGAGCTGCCCATCTCCCGCGACAAGATCTACCTGGGACTGAAGGAAGCCGGGCTGGTCCCCTCCCGCTAGACCCAACGTGGGGCCGTAGGAACGGTTTGTGACTGGCCGCGATCCGGTAACCCTTGACTGACACGTGATCCAGGTCATACCGTTATTTCACTACTCGATACCCATCTTCCGCATTGTGGAATGAATGCAATGACGCTCCTGCCGGTAGTTTCCGGCACATCTCCCAGCGCGGAATGCATGGAAGACATCTTCAAGAAGTGAGATCACGATGCAGACGACCCCGTTGACCGGCGTCGACCCGGCTCCCGAGACCGCAGTTGGCTTGAGCAAGGCTGCCCACCCTTCCATGGGTGTCGACGCGCTTTGCGAAGCAGCCAGCGCCGCCTCCGGCCGAACGATCAGCCCTTCCCTTTACAACATCGACCTTGCCCCGACGAAGCGGGAAGGTCGCCGCTGGACCAGCTACAGCATTTTCACGCTCTGGGCCAACGACGTCCACAGCCTCGGAAACTATGCCTTTGCCATCGGGCTCTTCGCCCTCGGACTGGGCGGCTGGCAGATCCTTCTCGCCCTGGGCGTCGGAGCCGTCCTCTTGTTTGGGCTTCTCAGCTTCTCCGGTTTTATGGGTGTCAAGACCGGCGTCCCGTTCCCGGTCATGAGCCGGATCAGCTTCGGCATCAGGGGAGCACAGATCGCCAGCCTCCTGCGCGGGGCGGTGGCCGTGGCGTGGTTCGGTATCCAGACGTACCTGGCATCTGTGGTGCTCCGCGTCATGCTCGTGGCCATGGTCCCCTCGCTGCGGGAGCTGGACGCCAACTCCATCCTCGGCCTCTCCACGCTGGGCTGGGCCTCGTTCGTGTTCCTCTGGATCGTCCAACTGGTCATCGTCAGCTTCGGCATGGAAATGATCCGCAAGTATGAAGCCTTCGCCGGGCCCATCATCCTGGTGACCATGGCGGCCATGGCCATCTGGATCTTCGTTCAAGCCGGCGGCTCCATCGCCTGGACCTCGAACCACGCCCTCGAAGGCGCCGAAATGTGGCGCACCATCTTTGCCGGCGGTGCGCTGTGGGTATCCATCTACGGAACGTTCGTCTTGAACTTCTGTGACTTCACCCGGTCCGCCGTCTCCAAGAAGGCGGTGGTGCGGGGCAACTTCTGGGGTATCCCCATCAACATGCTTCTCTTCGGCGCGATCGTGGTGGTCATGGCCGGCGGCCAGTTCAAGATCAACGGCACGATCATCAAGAGCCCGTCGGACATCGTCCAGACCATCCCGAACACGATGTTCCTGGTCCTGGCCTGCCTTGCGCTGCTGATCCTGACCATCGCCGTGAACCTGATGGCCAACTTTGTGGCTCCCGTCTATGCGCTGACCAACCTCTTCCCGAAGCACCTGAACTTCCGCAAGGCGGCCTGGGTCAGCGGCACGATCGGCCTCATCATCCTGCCGTGGAACCTGTACAACAACCCGATCGTGATCGTGTACTTCCTGGGCGGACTCGGAGCGCTGCTCGGCCCGCTATTCGGCGTCGTAATGGCCGATTACTGGCTGCTGCGCCGCGGCAAGGTCAACGTCCTCGAGCTCTACACCGAGGACCCGGCGGGAGCCTACTTCTACAAGAAGGGCTTCAATCCCCGGGCGATCATTGCTTTGGTGCCGGCCGCCTGCGTTGCGCTGCTGGTCGCCTTTGTTCCGGCGCTCGAAGCCGCCGCCCCGTTCGCGTGGTTCGTCGCAGCCGGCATCGCCGCGGCGGTCTACTACGCCATCTCGGACCGCTCCCAGCGGCTCGTCGACGTCGACGGCGAAGCAATCGCTGTCGCCAGCAACCACTGACCCATCTGTCCGAAAGCGGAAAGCACCATGCGCATTCTTGTCGCCAACGTCAACACCACGCAGTCGATGACAGACTCCATCGCCGCGCAGGCACGCCAGGCCGCGCTGCCGGACACGGAGATCGTGGGACTCACTCCCCGCTTCGGCGCCGACTCCTGCGAGGGAAACTTTGAGAGTTACCTCGCGGCGATCGCCGTCATGGACAGGGTCCTGTCCTACCCGGAGCCGTTCGACGCCGTCATCCAGGCCGGCTACGGTGAGCACGGCCGCGAAGGACTCCAGGAGCTCCTCGACGTTCCAGTAGTGGACATCACCGAAGCGGCCGCGAGCACCGCGATGTTCCTTGGCCACAAATACTCCGTGATTACCACCCTGGACCGTGCCGTCCCCCTGATCGAGGACCGGCTGAAGCTGGCCGGCCTCGACGCCCGGTGCGCCTCGGTCCGGGCCAGCGGAATGGCAGTGCTGGAACTCGAGGAGGAACCGGAGCGCGCCGTGGAAGCCATCATCGAACAGGCACTCCTGGCGGTCCGCGAGGACAAGGCGGAAGTCATCGTCCTCGGGTGCGGCGGAATGGCCGGCCTGGACGAGGAGATCCGTAAGCGTGCCGGCGTCCCCGTGGTGGACGGGGTGGCGGCTGCCGTCACCATCGCCGAATCGCTGGTCCGGTTGGGGCTGAGCACTTCAAAAGTCCGGACCTATGCCACCCCGCGGCCTAAGACGGTCATCGGATGGCCGCTGACGGGGGCCGCCACGGCGGCGATGCCCTGAGTCGGAGCTAGAGGTGCCCGACGCCGTCGGCCACTCACATTGAGGGCGCCGACGGCTTATAGTCGGACGATGGAACAGCGAATGTTGGGCAAGACCGGACGGAACGTCTCGATCGTCGGGTTGGGGACCTGGCAGCTTGGCGCGGACTGGGGCAACGTGGATCCCGGGCAGGCGCAGGCCGTCCTTGCAGCCGCGGCGGAAGCCGGCGTCACCTTCTTTGATACCGCCGACGTCTACGGCGACGGGCGCAGCGAGCAGGCCATCGGAGCGTTCCTGGCGGACAACCCCGGCCTGGACATCACGGTGGCCACCAAGATGGGCCGGCGGGTGGAACAGACGCCGGAGAACTACAACCTGGCCAACTTCCGCGAATGGACGGACCGCTCCCGGCGGAACCTGGGGATGGACTGCCTGGATCTGGTCCAGCTGCATTGCCCGCCCACCGCCGTGTACAGCAACGCCGAAGTCTACGACGCATTGGACACCCTCGTGGCCGACGGCGCCATCCGGAACTACGGCGTCAGTGTGGAGCGGACCGACGAAGCCCTCGAAGCCATCCGCCACGAAGGCACGTCAACGGTGCAGATTATCTTCAACGCCTTCCGGCTCAAGCCCCTGGACGAGGTTCTTCCCGCCGCACAGGCAGCCGGTGTGGGCGTCATTGCTCGCGTGCCCCTCGCCTCCGGGCTGCTGTCAGGCAAGTACACCAAGGACACGTCCTTCGCGGAGAACGACCACCGGAACTACAACCGCACCGGCTCCGCGTTCGATGTCGGGGAGACCTTCTCGGGCGTGGACTTTGAGCAGGGCCTCAAAGCGGTCGCCGAGTTCGAGGAACTGGTGCCCGACGGCGTCAGCACCGCCCAGGCTGCGATCGCCTGGATCGCGGCGCAGGACGGCATCAGCACGGTGATTCCGGGGGCGCGGAACGTGGACCAGGCGCGCTCCAACGCCGCCGCGGCGGGCGTCAGCGGCATTGACGCCACATTCGACGTCGGCGTCCGGGAAATCTATGACCGCTACTTCCGCGAATCGATCCACCCGCGCTGGTAAGGCGCAGGATTCTCCACGGTCAGGCGCACTTCGGCAGCGAGGAATTGACCCGTGACCAAACGATCGGACTACAGAGCGGTCCTGGAATCGCTCCCGCCTGAGAAGTGGGTGGGATACCTGAACGCCGAATCCGGCCTTCCCGGTCCCAGGGGGAACCTTGAACTTGCGGAGGCGTTCGCTGATGTGGCTGACCCTGCGCTGATCCGGACGTGCGCGGAGAGCCCGGACGAATACCTGGCGACGTGCGGCGCCGTCGGCTTTGGCCGACTGCTGGCCGACGGCGAGCGGCACGCCGCTGAGACGTTGAGGGTGCTGGCGGCCGATTCGCGCTGGCGCGTGCGAGAGGGCACTGCCATGGCCCTGCAGCGGCTCGGCGATGCGAATATGCCGTCGTTGTGGACCCTGGCTGAGGATTGGGTAGATGGTCCGCCGCTGGTGCAACGCGCCCTTGCGGCCGGTATCTGCGAACCCCGCCTGCTTCGCGCACCCGACGACGCCGTCCGGGCCCTGGACACCCTGGACCGGATCACAGCTTCATTCAGGGGCATGGATCATCAATCGCGGCGTGACGAGCAGTTCCGTGTGCTGCGGCAGGGGCTTGGGTACTGCTGGAGCGTCGCAATTGCGGCTGCACCGGCGGAGGGTTTCGGACGCCTGGAAAGGTGGGCCGCCAGCGACGACAAGGATGTGCGCTGGATCGTGCGGGAGAATCTCACGAAGGCACGGTTGGCCAAGGCCGCCCCTGCAGCTGCCCAACGCGTGGCCGCCGTCCTGGAGCGGGCCGGCAAATGACCGCTTCTTCCCTCGATGCCTTCATTGACCGGCTCGCTTCGGTGGAAACAGGGCCCTGGTGCAACAACTTCTTCGATCACACCATCCCGGGGAACGCGCGGCGCCGGCAGAACCTGCGTATCTACCTGCAGGAGATGCTGAACCGCTCCCCGCAGGTGTTGCTGCTGGGCGAAGCCCCCGGTTTCCGGGGCATGCGGATCACCGGCGTGCCCTTCACCAACCGGACCATTTTGGAGGGGCCCGCCAACGGCTTCGGGCTCTTCGGGCCGGGAAAGGGCTACGTGCTGCCGGCGGACGCCGCCGGGGTCGCGGCGGAGCCGACCGCAACGGTGATGTGGGAGGTCCTGGCCGAGCTGGACTTCCTTCCCCTGTTATGGAGCGCCTGCCCTTGGCATACCCACATGCCGGGTCGGCCGCTGTCCAACCGCACCCCGACATCCGCCGAAGCAGCCCTCGGAACCCCGTTTTGGCAGGCGCTAACAGAGCTGTTTCCCATCGAAACCGTGGTGGCGGTGGGCAATGTGGCGCACCGCAGCCTGCAGCGGAGCGGCCTGGACACACCGAAAATCAGGCATCCTGCCCACGGCGGCCGCTCCGGATTCAAACGCGGCCTGCAGGAGCTGCTGGGCACCTCCGGCTAAGACCAACGCGTCGGTTGCCGCGCCGGCCCCTAATCCAGCAGGTGCAGCTGGTCCGGGGTGTCGAGGTCCTCACCGCCGGAGAGGTCACTGCAATCCACCAGATCAACCAGATCCGGGCGGCCCTGCAGGAAGACGCGCGCCCCGGCGTCGCCCGTCGCCGTTTCAGCGGCCGCAGCGCGAAGGCCGGCATCCAGGAGCAGCGGATGTCCCCGCCGTAGCTTGCCTTGCGGGCCGCGGTAGGCGGCCGCCGTCACCCGGCCCGGCCGATGGGCCGCCAGCAGCCGGGCGACCGTCCCGGCGGTCAGGCCGGGCTGGTCCACGAGCGCGATGAGCACATGATCCTCCGGAGGCGCCGCGGCGACCCCCGCCCGGAAGGAGCTGCCCATCCCGGACTCCCAGTCCGGGTTTTCGATGACCTTGTGCCGGCTGAGGTCGGTGGTGGCGCGGACCGTTGCCGCGTCCGCGCCGAGCACTGTCACCACTTCCCGGCAGCCGCCCTGCAGGAGCATGTCAGCGAGCACTTCGACGAGCGTGCGGCCGCGGAACCGGAGCAGCGCCTTGGGGCCGAGCCCCAGCCGTGTGCCGGCGCCGGCGGCAAGCAGCACCGCCGTCGTGCGTGTAGTCGGGCTCAGGGTTCCGCTGTCGCTCATCTGCCCACCCTAACGCGCGCCTCGAACACAACGCTCAGGAGTCGCCGCCCGCTCCGCCGGTGGTCCCGGCGTTGACATCCAGGAGCTTGTAGCGGTCCATGGCGTACGACGGCGCGCCCCCCTCCACGTCGCCCCTCGCCGCGAGCAGCTGCAGGGTCTTCACCACGATCGAGTGGGTGTCGTTCTTGAAGAAGCGGCGTGCCGCGGCGCGGGTGTCGGAGAAGCCGAAGCCGTCCGCGCCGAGGGAGGCGAACTGGTGCGGGAGGAACTGCCGGATCTGGTCCGGCACGGCCTTCATGTAGTCGGTCACGGCCACGATCGGACCGGTCGCGTCCGCGAGCTGCTGGGCCACGAATGGGACGCGGGCAGGCTGGCCGGGGTTGAGGAAGGCCTCTTCCTCGGCGGCGAGCCCGTCGCGGCGCAGTTCGTTCCAGGACGTCACGGACCACACATCGGCGGAGACGCCCCAGTCCTCGGCGAGGATCCGCTGGGCTTCGAGAGCCCAGGGGACGGACACGCCGGAGGCAAGGATCTGGCTCTTCGGCCCGGCCACTTCCGAAGCCGACGCCCGGTAGATGCCCTTCAACACACCGTTGACGTCGAGGTTCTCGGGTTCGGCCGGCTGGGCGATCGGCTCGTTGTAGACCGTGATGTAGTACATCAGGTTCCGGTCTTCGGAGTCGGGTCCGTACATCCGCTCCAGGCCGTCGCGCATGATCACGCCGATCTCGTAGCCGTACGCGGGGTCGTAGGTGACGACTGCCGGGTTGGTGGCGGCGAGGATCGGGGAGTGGCCGTCGGCGTGCTGCAGGCCTTCACCGGTCAGGGTCGTGCGGCCGGCGGTGGCACCGATGATGAACCCGCGGGTCATCTGGTCCGCGGCGGCCCAGAAGGAGTCGCCGGTGCGCTGGAAACCGAACATCGAGTAGAACACGTAGATCGGCACCAGCGGTTCGCCGTGCGTGGCGTACGAGGTGCCCGCGGCGGTGAACGCGGCCACGGAACCGGCCTCATTGATGCCGGCGTGCACGATCTGGCCGGAAATCGACTCCTTGTAGGCCAGGACGAGGTCCCGGTCCACGGAGAGGTAGTTCTGGCCGTTCGGGTTGTAGATCTTCGCGGTCGGGAAGAACGCGTCCATGCCGAAGGTGCGGGCCTCGTCCGGGATGATCGGCACGATCCGCTGGCCGAAGTTCTTGTCCCGCATGAGGTCCTTGAGCAGACGGACGAACGCCATGGTGGTGGCGGCCAGCTGCTTGCCGGAGCCGCGGTTCGCGACCTCGTACGTCTTCTCATCCGGCAGCGTGATCTCGCTGTGCTTGGACCGGCGTTCGGGGACGAAGCCGCCGAGGGCTTGGCGGCGTTCCATGAGGTACTGGATTTCGGGGGCGTCCGGGCCGGGGTGGTAGTACGGGGGCCGGTAGGGGTCGGCTTCGAGCTGGTCGTCGGTGATGGGGATGCGCAGGTGGTCGCGGAAGGCCTTCAGGTCCGCGAGGGTGAGCTTCTTCATCTGGTGCGTGGCGTTGCGGCCCTCGAAGTGGGTGCCCAGGCCGTAGCCCTTGACCGTGTGGGCCAGGATGACCGTCGGCTTGCCCTTGAACTCGGTCGCGGCCTTGTACGCGGCGTAGACCTTGTTGTAGTCGTGGCCGCCGCGCTTGAGGTTCCAGATCTGGTCGTCGGTGAGGTCCTGGACCATTTCCTTGGTCTGCGGGGTCTGGCCGAAGAAGTGTTCGCGGACGAACGCGCCGGATTCGGCCTTGTAGGTCTGGTAGTCCCCGTCGACGGTCTCGTTCATGATCTTCACGAGCGAGCCGTCCTCGTCCTTGGCCAGCAGGTCATCCCACTCCCGGCCCCAGACGACCTTGATCACGTTCCAGCCCGCGCCGCGGAAGAACGCCTCGAGTTCCTGCATGATCTTCCCGTTGCCCCGGACCGGGCCGTCCAGGCGCTGGAGGTTGCAGTTGATCACGAAGTTCAGGTTGTCCAGCTTGTCGTTCGCGGCGAGCTGGAGCAGGCCGCGGGACTCGGGCTCGTCCATTTCCCCGTCACCCAGGAACGCCCAGACCTGCTGGTCGGAGGTGTCCTTGATGCCGCGGTTGTGCAGGTACCGGTTGGACTGGGCCTGGTAGATCGCGTTCATCGGCCCGATGCCCATCGAGACCGTGGGGAACTCCCAGAACCCGGGCATCAGCCGCGGGTGCGGGTAGGAGGACAGGGCGTGGCCCTCCTTGGACTTCTCCTGCCGGAACCCGTCCAGGTCCTCCTCGGACAAACGGCCCTCCATGAAGGCCCGGGCGTACATGCCGGGGGAGGCGTGGCCCTGGAAGAAGACCTGGTCCCCGCCGCCGGGGTGGTCCTTGCCGCGGAAGAAGTGGTTGAACCCGACCTCGTACAGGGTCGCGGCCCCGGCATAGGTCGAGATGTGCCCGCCGACCCCGATGTCCGCCCGCTGCGCCCGGTGCACCATGACCGCGGCATTCCAGCGCAGCCACGCCCGGTACTTCCGCTCGATCTCCTCGTCCCCGGGGAACGGCGCTTCCTGGTCCACCGGGATCGTGTTGACGTAGTCCGTGGTGGTCACCATCGGAACACCCACACTCTGCGCCCCGGCCCGCTGAAGCAGGCTCCGCATGATGTACTGGGCACGCTCGGTGCCCTGTTCCTGAATCAGCGTATCCAGGGACTCCAGCCACTCGGCGGTCTCTTCCGGATCACGATCAGGCAGCTGGTTTGTCAACCCGCTGAGGATATGGGAGGTATCTTCTCCTGCAGCCACGTCCAGCCTCTTTTCATCGTTGAATGGTTGGCTCAAGTTTTCATTCTATGAGAAAACTTTCTTGCAATTCGAGATTATCGATGCGGCCCGGGGCTCGTCAACACCAACGGCGCATCACCGCGGCCCTGCAGTCACAATCGAGCGGAAGGACCCCGCGTTGCTTGTTAACCGCGGAGTCGCTCAGGCCGAGGCGAGCAGCCTGCCCCAGCGCGGGGAGAGCAGCGGGGCGCCCGTCATCTTGAGGCAGCTCCACAGTGTCACGGCCACCGAGTCAAGCACGGGTACGCCCATAGCCGCTTCGATTTCCTCGGCAATGTTGGCGCCGTAAAGGTTGGTGCAGAGGTAGACGAGCGCGTCCGGGTTCGAAGCCGCGAGTTCCAGCGATCCGGGCCGCATTTCGGCGTCGGAGACCCGGGCAAATGATTCGTTGTCGCTCAGGCCGAGGAACCGGTGGTCAAGTGTCTTGATCCCGTCCCGTTCGTACGACGCCACGATCGCGCGGTTGACGTCCTCCGTATAGGGGGTGAACAGTCCGATCCGTTCGGTGCCGAAGGCTCGGAAGGCCTCCATGTACGCCAGCGTGGAGGTGGTGGCGGGGATGCCGGTGGCGTCCTGTATTTCCTGGACGAGTTCGCGGTCGTGACCGGCGCCGAGCCACGAGCCCGAGGTGCCGTTCCAGGCGATGACGTCGACGTCGGCGGTGGCCAGGATCTCGGCGGCGGCCCGCATGACCGGGGCATCGAACTGCTTGTCTGAGGAATCGTCGAGGGCGATCCTCGTGACCTGGATCCTCGCGAAGTGGATGGTGACGTCGTCGCGGTCGCCCAGGATGCGGTAGCTCTGCGGTTCGAGGCAGGTGTTGGAGGACGGCACGATCATGCCGATGCGGGTGGGGCGGTTTGCGGAATGCACGGGGGCTCCTAGCGGGTGGCGGGGACGGTGATGGGTGCGGAAGCGGCGCCGGCCGCGGCCTGGTGTTCGCGGAATCCGTTGCGGCCCACGAAGCTTCCGACAGGGCCGGGGTCATGGAAGCCGTTGGCGTCGAGCACCACCCGTCCGGCTGACACCACGACGTCGGGCCAGCCCGTGAGCGTCCGGCCGTCGAACGGGGAGAAATCGGTCCCCATGTGCAGGGCGGCGCCGTCGACGGCGCGTTCCCGTGCCGGGTCGAACACGACGAGATCGGCGTCGAATCCGGCAGCGATGATGCCCTTGCCCGGGAGGGCGTTGATCCGTGCCGGCCCGGCGGCGAACACTTCCACGAAATCCTCCACCCGGGCCGCTCCGCCGGCGGCGTCCATCATGGCGGTGAAGGTGACCGGCATGCGGGTTTCCACCCCGGGCAGGCCGTGCGGCATGGCCCGGATGTCATCGGTCCGCTCGCGCTTCTGCGCGAGGTCGTAGCAGGAGTGGTCCGAGGCCACGGTGTGGATGGCGCCGGCGGCAAGCCGGTCCCGCAGCGCGGCGACGGTCTCGGGGCTGCGCATCGGCGGGCAGCAGGCGTACCACTCGGGGAAGGACGTGCCGTAGACGGTGTCGTCCAGGGTGAGGTAGTGCGGGCATGTCTCGGAGAACGCCTCCTGGCCGCGGCTGCGGGCCTCGGCGACGAGATCCACGGCTCCCGGCGTGGACTGGTGCACAAAGTAGACGGGGGCGTTGGTATATTCGGCCATCGCCAAGGTCTCCTTGACCGAGATTTCCTCCGCGAGTTCAGGCCGGGTCCGGTGCAGGTGTTCAATGCTGATCCGGCCGTCGTCCGCGTGCTGCCGGGTGCAGTCGGCAATGATGGGGTCGTGTTCGGCGTGGATGTAGGTCAGGCCGTCGAGCCGGACCATCTCGCGCATGACCTTCAGGATGGTGTCGCCGTCGGCCATGGTGGTGCCCCGGTTGGTGGTATACATCTTGACGGAACGGACACCTTCGGCGGCAAGCTGCTCGAGCTGCCAGGGCACGGTTTCGTCCCATTGGACAACCGAGCCGTGGAGGGCGACGTCGCAGCGGGACTCGCGGGCCAGTTCCTTTTTGTGCAGGACCGCGGCCAGCGGGGTCTCCCGGGCGTCGCGGGGGATGCCGAAGTCGATGATCGTGGTGGTGCCGCCCCAGAGGGCAGCGGTGGAGGTGGTGCGGTAGTCATCCAGGGTGCGGAACCGTCCGGTTACCTGGGCGACGTGACAGTGGCCGTCCACGCCGCCGGGAATCACCATCCGGCCGGCGGCGTCGACGGTCCGGGCGGCGGCGGGGACGGGCTCGGAAGCGTCCACGAGCTGGACGATCTTCCCGCCGTGCACCATGACGTGGGCAGCCTGGCGGCCGAAACTGTTGACCACGGTGCCATGGGCAATGACAAGGTCTGGGGCGTGGGACATCGTTGTCCTCCTTCGAGGAAGAAGCTAGTGGGGCGGGGTTGTCAGCGGGGCCGGATTATCAGTGGGACCCGGCGATTGCCCGGGCGGCGTTCTGCGCCGTCGTGAGGGCGGCGTCGAGGTTGTCCGAGAGCCCTCGGCGGGGCTTGACCGGAGGCGGCGCGAAGGCGCCGGCCCGGTGCGGTCCGGACTGGAGGTTGACCACCGACTGTGCCATCTGGATGCCGGCGGAAATGCCGTCCACCACAGGGACGGGGATCTGGCCCGCCAGGTCGCGGGCAAGGCCGGCAAGCGGCGCGCCGGCGAGGATGACGACGTCGGCCCCGTCCTGGGTGACGGCCTGGCGGCTGAGTGCCAGCAGGGTCTCCTTGAAGTCCTGCTGCACGGAACCGATGCCGGTGAGGGTCTCGTTGATGGACCGGATCGAGGCCAACCGGCCGCCGAGCCCGAAGCGTTCCACGCAGTCCAAGTACCAGGGCCGGATCCGGTCCGAGATGGCGATGATCGAGAACCGGTGACCCTGCAGTGCCGCGGCGCACAGGGCGGCCTCGGTGATCCCGATGACCGGGACGTCGGTCAGTTCCTTCAGCGCGGGCATGCCGGGGTCTCCGAACGCCGCGACCACGACGCCGTCGATCCCGGTTTCGGTGCCGGGTCCGGACCCGTCGCGGGTGTACTCGGCGATGATTTCGGCGACGGCGCCGGCGGCGATCAGGGATTCAAAGCGGGTTTCAATGTATTCGACGCCGTGGCCTGCGGTGCGGACCAGCAGTTCCGTTCCGGGCGAGGCGGAGCGCCGGGCTTCGGATTCGATCAGCGCGGTGACGTCGTTGCTGATGTTGGGGTTGATGACGAGGAGTTTCATGTGTTCTTCCGATGAAGGGCGGGTTCCGTCCGGCGGAAATCCTCCGGAAACTGTTCCCGGTATTTGTCGATGTGCGACGCCGACTGGGCGGCCGCGCGGTCCGGGTCACCGCTGGCGATCGCGGCGTACAGGGCCCGGTGTTCCTCGATGAGTTCGGGGAGGTCGCTCACATGCCGGAACAGCCAGTGCATCCGGCCTTGGAGGGGTTCGAGCGCGGACTTGAGGAAGCCGTTGTCCGCGATCCGGGTGATGGCATCGTGGAATTCGCTGTTGGCCCGGTGGGCTTCCATGACGGCACCCTTGGCAAGGCAGCGGTCGGCTTCGTCCAACAGGGTTTGCAGCGCGCCGAGGTCTTCCGGCGTGGCGCGGGTCGCGGCCAGCCTGCAGGCCAGCACTTCGAGCGACTGGCGGACGTCGAAGAGATCCTCCACGTCTTTGGGGCTGAGTGTGCTGACTTCGGCTCCCCGCGCGCCGCGGTCGCTGACCAGGCCTTCCTGGCGCAGCATGCGCAGCGCTTCGCGGACCGGGAGGCGCGAGACGTTGAATTCGGCGGCGAGGTCGCGCTCCACCAGCCTGGTGCCGGGAACGTAGTGCCCTTCAAAGATCCTGGTGCGGAGGGTGTCCCGGACAGCCTCCCGGAGGGGGCGTTCCTTGTCCTGGGGTTCTTCAGCGGTAAGCATGGTGCTCCATTCGGGTTCTTTTGGCACTGCGTTCCCGGCTCCGGGAACAGGTGTTGCGTGGCCTAGCTTAGACAGGGAGCCGCTTGTTGTAGTTCAGCGTCAGTACGGATGCTCCCATGATGATCGCCGATCCCACGAAGTACAGCAGCGCCCACGTGTACGAGCCGGTGGCGCCGACGATCAGGCCGACGGCGATCGGGGTGACGAAGCCGGAGATGTTGCCGCTGAAGTTCATGGCGCCGCCCAGGACACCGGCGTTGGTCCGGCCGCCCAGGATGGAGGGGATGCTCCAGAAGAGGCCCACCCAGCGCAGGAAGAACATCACGACGGAGAGGAGGACCACCGCCGTCGTCGGGTCTGGCACGACGGTGACGCCGACAAGGCCGCCGATCACGACGACGCTGGAGATGCCCAGGAGGGTGCGCATGACCCGGTTGGCCGAGGCGCCGGCGGCCCTCCACTTGTCCGCGATGGTGCCGCCGAGGATTTCGCCGACGAATCCGGCGCCGAAGATCACGAAGGTGGACCAGCCGATGGTCTTCAGGTCAAAACCCTTGGCCTGTGACAGGTAGAGCGGGCCCCACGTGAGCAGGCCGTAGAAGACTCCGTTGAAGCCTAGCCAGCCGAAGCACATGGCCCAGAAGGAACGGAATTTCAGGTAGGGGAGCAGGGCACGCTTTCCCTTGCTGCCCTCGAGTTCGGCTTCGGCGTCCTCCGCGGCGTGGGAGGCCTCGAGGTACTCGGCCTCGGCGTCGTTGACTCCGCTGTGCTGGCGCGGGTTGTCCCGGACGTACCACCACACGGCGAGGCCCATGAGGACGGTGGCGACGCCGGCGATGATGAACGAGCTCCGCCAGCTGCCCGTCGATGCGATCAGGCCTGCGATGAGGATGCCGCCCAGCCCGGCGCCCAGCGGGGCGCCGGCGTCAAGGATGGTTGCGCCGCGGCCGCGTTCGGATTTGTGCATCCAGATGGCGTTCAGCTTTCCGCCCGCCGGCATGACTCCGGCCTCGGTGACGCCGATGCCCAGGCGGGCGATGAACATGCTGAGGAAGCCGCCGGCCAGGCCCGAGGCTGCCGTGGCGGCGCCCCAGCCGACGCAGGACGCGGTCATTACCTTGCGGGGGCCGAACTTGTCGATCAGCAAGCCGACGGGGATCTGCATGAGGGCGTAGGTCCAGAAGAAGGCCGAGAGCAGGAGGCCCACGAGCTCCGGGGCCATGTTGAATTCCTTCTGGATGATGGGCAGGGCTACAGAGATGGAGCCCCGGTCGATGTAGTTCACGGACACGAGGACCAGCAGGAGGAGGAACATTTTCCAGCGGACATTGGTGCGCCGTTGCACGCGGTCCTTGGGGCTTGCGGCGTCAGCGTGTGGTGCTGAGGTTTCCTGTACGGGGGGTTCGGTATTTCGAAGAGACACAACTTCTCCTTCAGAGAGAGGAAAAATGCCGGCAGGTGAGAGATTCAATTCGTTCGCGGGCCAGGAGGCCGGGGTGTGGGGCGTCCTGTGCGCGGGCTTCCCGGTGCTGCTGTGGGGGCTGATATCTGGCCTGATATCTGGCCTGACATCAGGTGCGGAACCCAGGGGAGTCGGGGCCCGGCAAGCTAGCTTGTTTTGGGATCCCAATTTGGGATCCCAAAATTGAGAATAGAAGTGACGCGGGCCACTGTCAAGGGATGCGGGTCTGCCGGTTGCGTTCGCGCGAAAAATGTCGTTTGTGACTGGGGCGGGGTTCCACTGTGGGGCGCCCGGGCGCTGGGGTTTCGGCGATCCTGTGCGGGCCGTGCGTGGGCATGGCTTCGCCCCGCCATCCGACAGGGAGCCTGTTCCCGGTGTGGTTCGGGGTGGATGGCGGGGCGGGCATGGACCTAATAACGGCCCGAGGGTTTGGTTAGCTGCCGCGGTATGTGGAGTAAGCGAAGGGGCTCAGCAGGAGCGGGACGTGGTAGTGGTCTTGGGATTCGGACACGGCGAAGGTCAGCGTGACCTCGGGGAAGAAGGCCTCGGTCCCGGCGGCCTCGTAGTAGCGTCCGGTGTCGAAGCCAAGCCGGTACGTGCCGGACGGAAGCTTGTCCGGGCCGAGGGATTTGATGCGGCCGTCGTCATCCGTGGCGCCTGCCGCGATCTTAACCCAGCGCTCGCCGTCGAGCCTGTGGAAGGTGACGGCGACACCGGCGGCGGGCTTGCCGGTGCCGGTGTCCAGGACGTGGGTGGTGACGTGGGAGGTGCTCATGTGCCGATCAGTCCTTCGAGTCGGAGTACCGCGATTTCGCGCAGCTGCTGGCCGATGATTGCTTGTTCCTGTTCCGGGGTGTGCGCGAGCCTGGAGTTGAGGGCGGCGAGGATTTCCTCCCGGCTGCGGCCGGCGGCGCGGATCAGGAAGACCTGGCCGAATTTTTCTTCGTAGCTCCGGTTCCCCTCGGCGATGGCTGCCGCAACGGCCGGGTCCGGAATTCCCAGGCCTGCCTGCTCCGACTGGGAGAGCCGGGCCTCCGTGCTGTTTCCTGCGGCCCGTTCGCCGATGCGTGGATGGTGGGCCAGGGCGGCCTCCACCTCCCGCCCGGTAAAGGGTTCCGCCGCACGGTTGGCCGCTTCCAGAAGGCTCGCGGCGCTGCCGAAGGGCCGGCCCTGGACGATCTCCTCGATCCAGCGGTCTATGTCCAGGCAGGGTCGCAGCGCGGCCGCGGCCTCGGCCCGTCCGGCCGCGTTAAAGTCTTCCAACAGCATGTGCCAGATCCTTTGTGTCAATGCTGGCATCCACGGCGTAGGGCTATACGGACAAGATATTCGTATCGTGGAACTGTTATTTCAGCATATGCAAAAGATTGAACCGTAACGTGTGCCGGGTGTCAACCGGCGGCCGGATTCCGCGGCGGATTCCGGTGACCGCTACGGAAACGGGCAGGCGCACCCCCGATCCGGGGTGCACCTGTCCGAAATCGCCGCGAAAACGGCTGGGCTCAGCCGTGAATCGTTGCGACGTCGCTCTTTTCCCAGTCCCCGCGGTGCGCATTCCGCCCTGGTGTGTTGTCTCCGGTGCCTGCCGGCTCTCCCGGTTTTAGCTCGCCCGTTCGCAATGGGCGGCTCGCCGCCGGATTCCGCCCGGCGTAGGTGCGGGGTCCGGTACTTCCATCGTCCGCCCGCAACGGCCCCCAATCCACCCCTCGTGAGCGACTTCTTCCTGGTGCAACGGATTTGCTGTCCATATACCCCTGGGGGTATGCTGAACACCTTAGACCCACCGACAGAGGAGTACCCGGATGTGCCGTGCAGTTGCCTGCAAGAAGTGCGGAAAGACCACCTGGGCCGGTTGCGGCCAGCATGTTGACCAGGTCATGCGGGGCGTCCCCAGTGCCGACCGCTGCCGCGGCCATGAGGGCGAAACCAGCGCCAAAACCACGACCACGACCGGCTTCTTCGCCAAGCTGTTCGGCCGGTAGACGCCAGCAGAATCCTCCGGCGAGTGCTGCCGGCTGTGTAAGCCGAGGGCGCTACCCCAGGCGGTAGCCGGCGTCGCGGGCGGTGAGGATGCGGTCTGCGCCGATCTTCAGCTGCAACTGCCGCACATGCACGTCCACCACGTTGGACGTGCCGTCGAAATCGCGGCCCCAGACGTGGCTGAGCAGTTGTTGCCGGCTCAGGACCTGTCCCGGGTGCAGCAGGAACATTTCCACCAAGGCGAATTCGCGGGCGGAGAGCTCCACTGTCCTGCCATCGACGCTGACCGTGAGGGCGTGCAGGTTCAGTTCCAGCGGGCCGTAGCGCATGATGCTGCCCCTAAGCGGATCGCCGGAGTCGGCTGCGCGTAGCCGGGCCCGGACGCGGGCCTCCAGTTCCTCGAGGGGAAACGGCTCGACGATGCAGTCGTCGGCGCCGCCCTCCAGCGCTGCGAGAGTATCCGCGGGTGACCCGGGGGCCGTGAGGAAGATGACCGGGATCCCCGCCTGCCTGTGGCGGAGGGCCGCCAGGACAGCGAAGCCGTCAAGCCGGCGAAGCCCTGCAGCCAGGAGCAGGAGATCGAATTCGCCGCTGGCCGCCAGGTCCACTGCCGTGACGGAGTCGGCGACCACGCTCGGGGCGTAGCCGGCCGCGCGCAGGCCCTCTTCGATGAAGCGGGACATGCGTTCGTCGTCTTCGGCTATGAGGATGCGGATCATGGCGACTCCAAGGAACAGCCCGGCTCCGGACGGTCCGCCACGTCCGTGCGCATCGGCGCGGTGCAGTCCGCGCGAAGCCGGTCGCTGCAATTTTGCGCCGTCGCTTACGTGAACCGGGAGGGCTTCCGGGGCCTTCTTTCATCCTGCCCCTGTAACGGTGCGTGCGCCACCCTTGAACGGTTGATATTCGGACTATTAACCGTCCGCGTGCTGCTGCTGCCCGAACAGGGCACCGGTGAGCTGATGCGTCAGCTCGTGGATGAGTTCGAGACGGGCCGCGCTGTCGGCGTCGTCCGGGCCCCACGTGTAGATGACCACCGCATAGGAGCGGTCGCCCGCACTAAGCAGCGCGGCGTCGTGGACGTATCCTTCCACCACGCCGTACTTGTGGTGGACGGTGATTTCCGGGGAGACCGCCGCCGGGATGAGGTCCTCGTCATTGGTGTGCTGCATGTAGCCCAGCAGCTCCGCGGTGTGCCCGGTGTTGAGGAGCTTGCCCGTGGAGAGCTGCTGGAGGAGCCGGGCCATGTCGGCCGGGGCCAGGAGGTTTTGCTCGGGATCGTAGGTGATGCCCAGGGTGGCGGCGTAGTCGGTCAGTCGGGGGTAGCCGATATCCCGCATCAGCAGGATCCACGAGTCGTCGCTGCTGGTGTTGATCATGGCCTTGAGCTGGAACGCGGCCGTGAACGCGCCCAGTTGAGTATCGAGCGACTTTTCGCCGGTTTCCACGAGGTGGTAGTAGGCGGCAGCCGTCAGGACCTTCGCCGTGCTCGCCGCCGTGTATGGTGCCACATCGCCGTAGCTCTGCAGCGCTCCGTCGCTGGTGTCCATGATGGCGACGCCGATCCTGTGATCGGGGTGTCCGCCGATGATCCGCTGGATCTCGGCGGGGAGGTCGACGGCGGCGCGGGGCGAGGGCGCCGGCGCCGCGGCCAACTGGCTTTGCGCCTGCCTCTGGCTGACGGTCAGGAAGTCGCCCTCGGGCGACGGTCCGGTGCGGATGGCACCGAAGACGACAACGGCGGCCAGCACCAGCGCGGCGGCGGCCCAGACCAGAATCACGTTCCGGCGGTGGTGAGGCGCGGCCGGCCGCGGGCCCGGAGTCGTCATATGCGTGGGCCCTCCGGACTTAACTGGGTGCTCAGCACACGCGTGCTGGGGCGGATCTTTTCGGCAGGTTCTTGACTGGCAAGGGTGGTGTCTCCGACGTTAGGCGCGGGCGCAGGCGAAGTCCACGGACCGCGCGGGGCGCCGCCCGAAGTCTTTCCAAAGTCCTAGGAGCGCAGCCGGTGCGGGGCGATCTGCAGGTGGTGCTCCAGGACGTAGTCGGCGATCGCCAGGGCGGAGGTCGCCGCAGGGGAGGGCGCATTGCGCAGCAGTGTGACGGCGCCCAGCCGGTCCACGGCGAAATCGTCCAGCAGGGAACCGTCGGCAGCCCACGCCTGGGCGCGGACCCCGGCGCCGGCCTTCCTGGCGAGGTCGCCGGGTTGCAGTTCGGGCAGGAACTGCCGGGCCTGCCGGAAGTACAGCGGCTTGAGCAGTGACGCCGAGATTTCCCGGGCACCCATCCGCCAGTGCTGCCGGGCCAGGGCCGCGGCGCCGGGCCACCGGAGCGAGGCCAGCGTGTCCGGCAGGGACACCCGGGCCCACGAGTAGCCCTCCCGGGCCAGGGCCGGCACCGCGTTGGGGCCCACATGGACGTCGTCGTACACGCCGCGGGTGAAGTGCACGCCCAGGAACGGGAAGCGCGGGTCCGGGACCGGGTAGATCATGCCCCGGACCAGATGGCTCCGGGCGGCGGCCATCACCCAGTACTCGCCGCGGAACGGCAGGATCGCAGGCGACGGGCTGGCCCCGACCATCCTGGCCACGACGTCCGACTGCAGTCCGGCGCACACCACCAGCCGGTCGAAGATGTGCGTGGCGGCCGGCGTGGAGACGTGCACGGCGCCGCCGGCATTGTTGACGGCCGTCACCTCCTGGCCCAGGAGCACGGATCCGCCGCCGCTCCGCACATCCTGCGCCATGGCTTCGGTGATGGCGGCGTAGTCCACGACGGCGGTGTGCGGTGAGTGGACGGCCGCGACGCCCGCGGCGTGCGGCTCGACCTCGCGCAGTTCCGCCCGGGTGAGCCGTTTCATGTCCGGGACGCGGTTCTCCCGGGCGCGGCGCTCGATCTCATCGAGCCGCGGCAGTTCCGCCTCGGTCACCGCGACCACCAGCTTGCCGAGCTCGCGGTACGGCAGGCCCTTGTCCCGGCAGTAGTCGCGGGTGAGGGCCCGGCCGCGGGCGCACAGGACGGCCTTGAGGGATCCCGGCTGATAGTAGAGGCCGGCATGCACCACGCCGGAGTTGTGGCCTGTCTGGTGCGCGGCCACCCGGTGCTCCTTTTCCAGGACCGTGACGTGGAAGTCCCCGGTCCGGACCAGGGCACGGGCAATCGCCATGCCCACGATCCCGCCGCCAATGATCCCGATCCGAGCCGCCACGCGCGCCGCCTTCCCCTGCACTCCAACGCCTGTTGTTGTGGACCCTATCCCGAACGGCGCCCGGATGTCAGGGGAGTCCGCGTCGTGAGGCACGGCCGGCGGCTCTACTACGCTGGCAATCATGACCCGGAATATTACTGTCAGCCTGCCGGACGCCGCATTGCGTGAATACCTTCAGCCGCACCCGGACGTCACCGTCCTGGAATGGGACTTCGCCGGTGATCCGCCCCGCCCGCGGATCGACATCGTGGTGCCGCCGTACATGGGCGGCCCGCAGGTCCTGCAACGCCTGGAAACCGTGGACACGGCGCTGGTCCAGAGCCAGTCGATCGGGTACGACGGCGTGGCGGACTTCCTGCCCTCCGGCAGGGTCTTCGCCAACGCGGCCGGTGTCCACGAAACCTCCACCGCGGAGCTGGCGCTGGCCCTCATCCTGGCCAGCCAGCGCGAGTTCCCCCGCCTCATCCGGAACCAGCAGGAGGGCCGGTGGGATGCCCGCCCCACCGCCAGCCTGGCCGACCGCCGCGTCCTGATCGTTGGCTACGGCGGGGTGGGCAAGGCGATCGAGGACCGGCTCCTTCCGTTCGAGACCAGCGTGACCCGGGTGGCCAGCAGGGAACGGACGGACGAACGCGGCCCCGTTCACGGCATCGCGGAGCTCCACGCGCTGCTGCCGGAGCACGACATCGTGGTGGTGGGGGTTCCGCTCAGCGACTCCACCCGGCACCTCGTGGACGACGCCTTCCTCGCGGCCATGCCCGACGGCGCCCTGCTGGTGAATGTGGCCCGCGGCCCGGTAGCGGACACCGACGCGCTGGTCCGGCACACCGCCACCGGCCGGATCCGCGCCGCGCTGGACGTCACCGATCCCGAGCCCCTGCCGCAGGACCACCCGCTGTGGCGGACCCCGGGCGTCATCATCAGCCCGCACGTGGGCGGGGCGAGTTCGGCGATGCGGCCGCGGATGGGACGGCTGCTCCAGCGGCAGATCGACCTGATGCTGGCGGGCGAGCCGCCGGCGAACGTGGTGCTGGGCGGCTGACACCTGCCGGACTCCGCAGCCCGGGCCGGTTACTGCCGCGGAATTCTGGAGGGGGTGACTGGGATAAGCTCGCTCGGGACCGGGGCAGGCATCGGTTCCAACTCAAAGACGTAACGGGCGGGCATTCCTTGGATTTATTGAGCGGTATGAATCGCGACGAACTCCGCATCCTTTCCTGGGTTACGGCCGCCATCTTCGTGGTTGTGGCCGGCGTGTGGCGTCCACGCAGGCTTCACTGGACCGTGCTGGGTTCCGTCCTGCTCTTCGCGGCCCTCAACGTAGGTGCCGGTATCTACGTCCTGAACCATTTCGAAGATCCGCGCTGGTCGCCGGGGGGAGAGCCACCGCTGAGCGCTCCATCGTTTGCCGGGACGCCTGTGGTGGGGCAGTTCCTGGGCCCCTTGGACTCCGCCCTTAACGGAGTGGTGGGCGGGGTGAACGAGTTTCTGGCCTTCAAGCGGGCGCTTCCCATCTCGCTGGACTTCCTTGCCGCGTCCGGCTGGGCCCTGCTGGTGTCCTTCCCGCTTGCCATTCTGGCTGCCTCCGTCAGTTTCGCCGTGGCCAGGCGCCGGACGGCGGACTTCGCAAGATACCGGGCCACCGTTGACGTGCTCCAAGATGAGCTTGAGCAGGTCAAACGGCAGATCTCGTCGGGGAATGCCGCCGGCACGGACCCCGCGAGCGTGCCCCGCGGGCAGCTTACCGCCACGGATTCGCCCTGAGAGGAACCCGGCCCGCTCACGGCATCCGGACGTAAACTGACCCTCACATCGTTCTGTGTGAAACTGTCCGAGACGCGTGAACTGGAGAGCGGATGCTCTGGAAACTGCTCGTCGAATACCTGCGGCCGCAGCGGCGGCTGCTGCTCGCCGTCGTCGTCTTCCAACTGGCGGCGTCCATCGCCTCGCTGTACCTGCCCACCCTGAATGCGGACATCATTGACCAGGGCGTCGCGAAGGGGGACACGGACTACATCCTGCGCATCGGCGGCATGATGCTCATGGTCGCGCTGCTGCAGATCGCCTGCACCATCGCCGCCGTCTATTTCGGCGCGAAGGCCGCGATGGCGCTGGGCCGGGACGTCCGTGGCGCCATTTTCACCCGGGTGGCGGAGTTTTCCGAGCAGGAAGTCACCCGCTTCGGTCCGCCCAGCCTGATCACCCGCTCCACCAACGATGTCCAGCAGGTCCAGCAGCTCGTCCTGATGTCCGCCACGCTCATGGTCACGGCGCCCATGCTCTGTATCGGCGGGGTGATCATGGCCATGCGGCAGGACCTGCAGCTGTCCTGGCTGATCGCGGTCAGCGTGCCCGTGCTGCTGGCCGCGGTGGGGTCGATCATTATCCGGATGGTGCCGCTGTTCCGCCTCATGCAGACCCGGATCGACACCGTCAACCGGGTCCTGCGCGAACAGCTCACCGGCATCCGGGTGGTCCGGGCCTTCGTCCGGGAGGACGTCGAGACCGCCCGCTTCGCCCGCGCCAATGAGGACGTCACGGATACCGCGCTGCGGGCCGGCCGGCTCATGGCGCTCGCGTTCCCCACCGTGATGCTGGTGCTCAACGTCTCCAGCGCGGCCGTGATCTGGTTCGGGGCGTTCAGGATCGAGGACGGCTCCATGCAGGTGGGCACCATGATCGCGTTCCTGAGCTACCTGATGCAGATCCTCATGTCCGTCATGATGGCCACCTTCATGGCCATCATGATCCCGCGGGCCTCGGTCTCGGCGGACCGGATCAGCGAGGTGCTCGGGACCGAATCCAGCGTCCGGCCACCGCTGCGTCCGGTTTCGCGCGCGGCCGGGCGGGCTGCCCGGGGCGAACTGGAGATGCGCGACGTCGGGTTCGCCTACCCGGGCGCCGAGCAGCCGGTGCTCTCCGACGTAAGCTTCACCGCCCGCGCGGGGCAGACGACGGCGATCGTCGGCAGCACCGGCTCCGGCAAAACCACCCTGGTGAACCTGATGCCGCGGCTTTTCGACGCGACGTCCGGGGCGGTGCTGATCGACGGCGTGGACGTGCGCGAGCTCCACCCGGACCTGCTGTGGGGGCACATCGGGCTGGTGCCGCAGAAGCCCTACCTGTTCTCCGGCACCGTGCGCAGCAACCTGCTCTACGGCAAACCGGACGCCACCGAGGACGAGCTCTGGCAGGCGCTGGCGATCGCGCAGGCCGAGGACTTCGTCCGGGAAATGGAGGGCGGCCTGGACGCGCCGATCTCGCAGGGCGGCACCAACGTCTCCGGCGGCCAGCGGCAGCGGCTCGCGATCGCCCGGGCGCTGGTGAAGCGGCCCGAGCTCTATATCTTTGACGACTCGTTCTCCTCGCTGGACACCGCCACGGACGCCCGGCTGCGGCTGGCGCTCAAGCAGAACACGGCAGGGGCCACCATGGTGATCATCGGCCAGCGGGTCTCCAGCATCGCGGACGCGGACCAGATCCTGGTGCTGGACCGCGGCAGGATTGTCGCGCACGGCACGCACGAGGAGCTGCTGGCGACGTCCGAGACCTACCAGGAGATCGTGAACTCCCAGCTCGCAGCGGAGGAGGCAGCATGAGCCGCACGGACAAGGCCCCGACGCCGGCCCCCGCCACCGGGGCACCCGCCGCCGCACCCGCTGGTTCCGGCGGCGCTCCCGGCGCGCAGGCCCCGATGCGGATTCCCCGCCCCGCGGGCGGACCCGGCCGTGGCGGCCCGTTCGCCGGGATGAACATCCCGGCGGAGAAGGCCATGAACTTCGGCCCGTCCGCCCGGCGGCTGCTGGGGGAGCTGCGGCCCGAACGGCTGTGGCTGACGCTGGTCCTGATGCTCGCCGTCGTGAGCGTGACGTTCTCGGTGATCGGGCCCCGGCTCCTCGGCGAGGGCACCAACCTGATCTTCGCCGGCGTCGTGTCCAAGCAGCTGCCCGCCGGGGTAAGCCAGGAGCAGCTGATTGCCCAGCTTCGCGCCGCCGGGGAGAACCAGAAAGCGGACATGCTCAGCGCTATGACGCTGACGCCCGGCACCGGAATCGACTTCACCGCGCTGGCCACCGTGCTGCTGTGGGCGCTGGTGCTGTATGTCCTGGCCTCGGCGTTCGGCTGGATGCAGGCGTACATTCTCAACGGCGTCGTCCAGCGCACGGTGTTCCGGCTGCGCGAACGGATCGAGGCCAAAATCAACCGGCTGCCGCTGCGCTACTTCGACTCCGTGCAGCGCGGCGAGCTGCTCAGCCGTGTCACCAACGACGTCGACAACATCTCCCAGAGCCTGCAGCAGTCCATCAGCCAGGCCGTGACCTCGCTGCTGACCGTTGTGGGCGTGCTGGTGATGATGCTCCTGCTCTCGCCCACGCTGGCCATCATCGCGCTGGTGACCATTCCGCTGACCCTCGTGACCACCACCGTGATCGCCAAGCGCTCGCAGAAGCTGTTCGTGGCGCAGTGGCGGCACACCGGCGAGCTGAACGGGCAGATCGAGGAGACCTACACCGGGCATGCGCTGGTGAAGGTCTTCGGCCGGCAGCGCGAGGTGGAGGAGCGGTTCCGGCAGAAGAATGTGGAGCTGTACCAGGCCAGCTTCGGCGCGCAGTTCATCTCCGGGCTGATCATGCCGGCCATGACGTTCATCGGGAACCTGGTCTATGTGGGGATCGCCGTGGTGGGCGGCCTGCAGGTGGCCGCCGGGGCGATGCAGCTCGGCGACGTGCAGGCGTTCATCCAGTACTCCCGGCAGTTCACCCAGCCGCTGGCCCAGCTGGGGTCCATGGCGAACCTGCTGCAGTCCGGTGTGGCCTCCGCCGAGCGCGTCTTTGAGCTCCTGGACACCGAGGAGCAGTCGGCTGACCCTGTGCCCGGCGAGGCTCCCGACGGCGGCCGCGGCCGGCTGGTGTTCGAGAACGTCTCGTTCTCCTACTCACCGGACACGCCGCTGATCTCTTCGCTCAGTCTGGTCGCGGAGCCTGGCCAGACCGTCGCCATTGTGGGCCCGACCGGTGCGGGCAAAACCACCCTGGTGAACCTGATGATGCGCTTCTACGAGCTCGACGCCGGGCGGATCACGCTCGACGGCGTGGATGTCACTGCGATGACGCGCAACGAGCTGCGCTCGCGGATGGGAATGGTGCTGCAGGACACCTGGCTGTTCGGCGGGACCATCCGGGACAACATCGCCTACGGCCGGCCCGGTGCCTCGGAGGCCGAGATCCTGGAGGCCGCGAAGGCGACGTACGTGGACCGGTTCGTGCGGTCCCTGCCGCAGGGCTACGACACCGTGCTCGACGACGAGGGCGGCAACGTCTCGGCGGGCGAGAAGCAGCTGCTGACCATCGCCCGGGCGTTCCTTGCACGGCCGTCCGTGCTGATCCTGGACGAGGCGACTTCTTCGGTGGATACCCGGACCGAGGTGCTAGTGCAGAAGGCGATGAGCGCTTTGCGGAGCGACCGGACTTCGTTTGTCATCGCGCACAGGCTCTCCACCATCCGCGACGCCGACCTCATCCTGGTGATGGAGGCCGGCCAGATCGTGGAGCAGGGAACGCATGCCCAGTTGCTTGCCGCGGGCGGTGCGTACGCGGCGCTGTATGCGGCGCAGTTCGCGGCTCCTGTGGCGGAAGTTTAAAACGTCCGCGGTCTGCGAGGCCGGTCCAGGCTGACATGCGGGCTGACTTCGGCTTTTAGGGGATGATTAGCAGACAGCGTCAGATCCCGACCTGTGCTGGTGAGTATCAGTATTGTCAGGTTGAGATCTAAAAGCCTCTTGGAGCCGTGTCAAGAAAAGGTGAATCAGAGCCTATTCTGACAACCTTTCGACCGCCTGCCTGAAGTCAGGTTGGGGTGTGCTTCAGCCTGATAATGGTCGAGTGCCAAACCGCAAGCCGAGGGCTGTGAGAAACATCTTCGAGAGTCAAATGGCATTGACGCCGCAGGCTGCCCAGTGTCCCGCATCCTTGTGTCGCAAGCGGGTCAATCCTTGCTGTCGTCGGACACTTTGAAGGACGGCGGTGCTTCATGGCCGAGAGCACGAGGTTGGCCACGGGAGTCCGCACACGTTTGAGGATGAGGCCCTGCACCAGGATGAAGCGCCTAACTTGTTGTCTGCTTCAGGTCTGGGCGCTATCGCTGGGCATACAGAAACTGATTCGCCGTCGCGTCATGTCCAGTAGCTTTGATGCGAATGGATAGGTTGGAGACATGCTGAATGAAGAAGACCTATTAGACGATCTCGCTAGCCCAGATGACCGGACGTTGCGTGCTGAGGAACTGGCAGATCTCATCGATGTCGAGCCAACGCCCGCCAGAGTTACATTCTCGACGCAGGATTTGAGTATTGACGGGCTTGTGAAGCGACTCGATAGGAAGTCGATGCTCGTGCCCCAGTTCGGTGGTCAGGAAGAACTTGTACAGGTCCCCGGCTTCCAGCGCGGTTTTGTTTGGTCCAAGGTGCAGATGGACCGATTTATTGAGTCGTTGCTGCTGGGGTACCCGGTTCCCGGGATTTTCCTGGTGAAGCAGGCCGACGACAACCGAATGCTTATCCTTGACGGACAGCAGCGCCTAATTACTCTTCAGCGGTTTTATAACGGAATTCATGAAGGGAAGGAATTCGCTCTCACGTACGTGGGAGATGAATTTAGAAATCTGACGTACCGTGCCTTGGACGATAGTCTGCAGTTCAAGCTCGACGATTCCTACATGCAAGCCACGATCGTTGCGGCTGATGGATCGCCGGAAGTAGATGACTCTATCTTTCAGATTTTTGAAAGACTAAATTCTGGAGGCACGCAGCTTACGTCTCATGAGATCCGGGTTGCTCTATACGCTGGTCCGCTCATGGCTTCCATAGAAGCCTTGAACAGCGGATCTGCATGGCGGACTTTGTTTGGAGCCCGGTCAAAGCGAATCCGCGACCACGAGCTGGTTATGCGCATCTTGGCGCTCTACACGGGGAGTGAGTACTACGCCCGCCCGCTCAAGAGCTTCCTCAATACCTTTGCCCAGCGACACAGGGATGTTGATTTCGCTAGCGACAGTCGAGGCTCACTCTTTGACAGTGCGTGTCAGGCCCTCAGTGGACAGGTCGGGCCCAGCGCGTTCCGTCGTCCAGGAGGAAGCCAAGTGAATGCCGCGCAGGCAGAAGCAATAACAGTCGCGACCATGGAGGCTCTAGCAGCGGGGAAACTACCTCATGACCTCGAAGGCCGAATTGGACGACTGCTCCGAGACGATGAATTCCTCAAACACACTGGTCGTGCCACTGCGGACAAGGATGCCGTAGACACAAGGCTCGAGCGGGCAAGGACAGCCCTCACCTGATGGTCAGTCAACATGCATCTCATAGGGCAACTATCCGGCAGCGGCTCCTAGACCTAAAGGAAGTTGAAGCGTGTTTGCGCAACCAGGATGTTGACGTGCCGGACGAACTGGTCCGGGCACTGGCCCGTTATCTCACGGTTCGCGCAGTGGGCTATGTGGAGGCGGTTCGCGATGACCTTGCGGACCTATTTGCTGCCTCTGCCGGGAATTCCCGGCTCCATCGACGAGTTACGCAGCATCTACGGATGGGACTAGGGGCCACCCCAGATCAATTACTTACATTTGTCGGATCCTTCGATCCGGCATGGAGGCAGTCCTTAGAAGCTCTACTCGACGAGAACGATCAAAATCTTCGCAGTCAACTCGGTGCCATGGTCGCTGCTCGAAAAAAGATTGCGCATGGCGACGGTGAGCAGGTGACAACGGGGCGTGCGCTCATGTGGGCTGACACAGCGCAAAGGATAGGAAAACATCTTGGGTCGTTGTTCGACCCACAACCTTAGGTCCGAAATCGTGAGTCGCCCTCAACGTCCCTTAGGGGAGCCCTGATGGACCACGAAACCCGACAGTGGGAGCCCTGAGGTAGCTGACCCTGCGCCGCCACAAACGCAAGGGCATGCACCTTCCGGGGCTCAGTGGCTGGCCGCTGAAGCACCTCAGCAGCCGCCAGGCCAGCAAGCTATGCGCGCCCAGCCGCCCCGGCAAGGCTCGCCTGAAAGGAGATAATCGGACGATGAACGACGACGCTATGGAATTGAAACGGGTCAAGTTCTATGGCGCCGCTGACCTCGCAACCTATTGGCAAGTTGAACGCATGGCGGAAGTTACCGCACGGTTCGAGGCTGAAGCTGCTCCGACGACCGTTATTGACGCGATTGAGCTGCACAACGTTCAGTTGTACATCGAGTCCGGGATTCTGCCGGCCTCGTACAGCGAAGCGGAGCGTACCGCTGCCGTTGCTCTGGCCGCTCAGCTCCGTGCAGCAGTCGCCAAGTTCTTTTTCACGATCAATCACACGAACGTAGCGGCACAGCTGAAAGGGATCTCCTATGATTACCATCCCGATCTCCTCGAGCTTCTCGGACGAAACAAGGCCTTCGAGCGCTGCGACGCCGAAGTCATGCTCGCGGCACTCACCGCTGCAGGGATCAGCCTGGCCGAATTGCTCGGCTGCAAGAAGCTCGTGATTGCCTACGACAAACAAGTTCGTGAAGCGTTAATCGCCGACGTGCGCAACGCAGAGCACCTCATTCGGAAGTGCCTACAGAAGGACGTGTCGTCGGAAACCAACCTTCCCAGGAGCCTCACCCCCTCCGACACGAGTCAGTTGCTCGCCAACTACCTAAATGATGCCGACGCGAATCTCAACTTCGTTCGATTAATCGCAACCGCCCCCGTCGACGCCAAAATAGGGATCGACGCGAAACTCAAACTCAAGGCGAAGCGCCGTAGCGAACGGATGGTGGAGGACCTCTTTCGGGAGAATTCCGGGACCAAGACTGGTGCCAAAGTGGGCATCTCCGATTCCCAGGACGAACCGGCTATAGCGGAACGAGTCGGTATGGTGGCAACGTTTGCCTACAGCAGGAGCTGGCTGGACCAGACACTCGATAACGCCAGCATCCTCAACAACTTCCAGCACCTGTTCGACTTTGCCGACGATCGCGCCCTGCTGACGCTGCCGTCGTACCCCGCCGAACTGGGCGTGTTCGAGCGGTTGACAACTACGGGACACAGGGACTATCAGACGGGCGCCGTTTTCCGTACAAAGGACAGCAGCTCGCTGCTGCAGACACGTCTGTATCAGGACTATCTGTCCTCCAAAGACATCAATTTGGAGGCCGTGATCGCGTGGTTCTTCGAGGCGTACCTGGTCGAGGAATTCGGCGCGCCCAATTTCACTTTCTCGCCTTCAGCCCGCGCATCGTCTTATCTCGAGAAGGCACGCCATCTCTTCGCCGAGATGGAGGGCCTCGTCAACCAGTTCAGGCTCTACGTCCAAGACGGCGAACTCGACAGGGAACTTCTCGCGATCACATCCGATCCCGTAGCCTACGGCGGGATCCCAAGCCTTCTGGATGGGAAGTACGTCTATGCGACTGACCACCACGAGGAGATCCGCGGTGTGCTCCACATACTTTTCTCTGACCAGTCTCGCTTGACTTACATCAACGACGCGCTCCGTGGCTCGAGCGCTGCTGGACTCCTCGTTCAGAATGAAGTCTCGTATACGGACTTCCACGAGCACCAGCGGCCCCCCGTCGACCAGCTGATCAAACTGGGCGTGCTGGAAGACACGGGCACGCGCGTGCAGATCGCGAACACAGAACAGTTCTTGGTTCTGCAGTCGCTCTTTACAAAGCAGGCAGCGGCATATCACCATCTCTCGCCCGCCGGCCGCGCGCAGGTCGATGCCCTTGAGGCCCGGGGATGGGTGACGCGCAGGAGATCACTCTTGACCAAAGCGGAAGCCAGCTACTTCAACTACTTCCTCAACAAGACCGAGTTCAGCAATGGGCCAGAGCTGCGCAACAAATATCTCCACGGGTCGCAAGCGATATCCAAAAGCGAAGGCGAACACTTTCGGACCTACATCACGGCACTGAGACTTATCTTCGCGCTGGTAATCAAGATGAACGACGACTTCTGTCTATCGAAGGTAAAGGACAACGTCACACCATCGCCCGGCCAAAGGCGCTAGATCACTGAGCGTGTGGGAAACCGATCCGCTATCGGTTAGGTAGGTTAAAGCCCAGTGCCTATGCGGCAGGCAGGAGCGATGCCGCCCCTCGAGATCAGACCCTCCCAGCGGCAGCAACTAGAGTGCCGCGGCCTTGCGGTTCCAGTCCGGCCGAAGCCCGGTAGCCCTCCACTGCCATCGACTGGGAGCATAATTCGAGGCAACGAACCCGTAAGCGGAATAGCAGGTACACCAGGAACAGCATTGGAAGCCTCGTTAACTGGACAACTGCCGCCGCTTCGGGCCGAAGGGAAGCGTGTCCGGGCGATCAGTGGTCGCGGGGCGCACTAATGTTTAGGCATGACTGCTGAGGAAACGCAAGAACTAGGGCGTCAAGGGGTAGCGATAATTAAACGCTGGCTAGAAGCTACCAGTTCCTCGCGGGCTTCGATGCCCTGCCACAGGAGGTGGGGGACACTCTCGCAGTGCGGGTTCTCCAACGCGGCGATCATGAGTGCGGTTGCCCCCTCAGAACGATACCCAAAGTAGAAAACCTGTGAGTACTCTTAGATCCCCTACTTCGTGGAGGTCGCTATGATCAGCTCATCAGTCGGAAAAGGCGGTGTCAATCGTCCAGACGACGTCAAGGAAGTGCAACGTGTACTAAGCGATCTGGAGATCGCGGCAGGTGCCGTTCCATTGAATGTCGATGGGTTGGTCGGTATCGCGACCCAGGGCGCCATTTCGAGATTTCAGGAGCAGAATCCCGACCTCCCGCGCGATGGGAAGATCGACCCGGGAGGACCAACTTTCACACGGCTCGATGAAGTCTGCAGCAATCTCTATGCAACGATCGCGCAGGTGCAGGGCTTCCCGATTCTGGTTGCGCAGGCGCCTCCCGGGACGCCGCTCGAAGTGATTTCTCTTTTAGATGACATTCGCAGCGACTATTCCGCCCTTGCTCCGGCCGAGCAAGTTGACGACGCCAGCAACTTTGAAGACCCGGTTCCAAACCTGATCGCTCAATCTGATCGAGTCCGCTCTGCGCTCCTTGGGGCGGCGGCGCCAGCGGTTCCATTGATGATCGTTCTGATCTTCATATTGGCGTTGCTCAGCGCCATTACCTCCAATCCGATCTGGCAGCGAGCAGCTAAGGAGACGGTGAAAGGACTCAAGGATCGCATGCGACTTTTGTCGCAGAAGATCCGTGATGCCGTCCAGGCTATCGTCGACACCATCGAGGGTGTTATTGGCGGCACGCAATGTGCAGAGGTCTGCGCGAACGAGGTCAATAAGGTTAAGGATTTGCAGCGGCAAATCAACGAGCTGTTGGACAGGATGCCTGCCAACGACAACGACCCAGTCGCTATGAAACAGCTGCAGTTCCAACTTGCTCGACTTTATGAACAAATCATAACGGCCCAGGCGGACGTCGTTGATTGCCTTGCGCGAAACGGCTGCTAATAGGTGTCGATTTGTATCTCATGAACAAGCCCTGGCTCGCCGGAGATCTGCAGCGATGGGGGTCGCGAGTCACAGCATGACGACGTCCGCGTGGACGAGGCGACGGGTGGCTACCAGTGCCGGCGCCGGGTTCTGGTTGCGGTCGTCGGCCGGGTGAGACTCGTACTCCCGCACTACAAGTCGTCGCCGCTGTCCCTGTGCTTCGGGTACCGGCACTGTTGCCGCGTAGGTAGCCGTCGTCCCGGCGGCGGGTTGCGCGATGAGGACCGTCTCACCGCCGATTCCAGACCAGCCCAGCAGGGGGTCGGCGAAGGTGTCGGGCTGGGCCTCCACCACCGCCACGACTTCGTTGCCACCGGGGCGAAGTGTCCCGGTGGCGTCCATCGCCGCCGTTGGCGCGGGACCTGTGAGGGACACCTGGAGTTGGCCGTCGCCGTGCGTGCAGGTGAGCGACCGATCCGGCAGAGTCTGTACGAACGCCGTGCTCACCATCGGCGATAGCTCGCACCGCGGGAGCGACGCCGGCTGGTACCGGGCGAGGCCGAGCCGGACGAATGGGAAGTACGCGTCGCCGGTCTCGAAGCGCAGATCGACGTACCACGCCTGGCGCCCAGTGTCCCAGATCGGCGCGAAGCACGCGATGTCACGATGCGGCCCGCCGCCCGCGAGGGGAGTATTCTCACGGACGGGTTTGGCGCCTAGGAACGAGTGCGCCGTTAGTGGTCGTGGAAGAGCGGAACCGTGGGCCGGGTCGCCGGTGATCAGTGTGATCTCGCGCGACAGCTCCGACGACTCGGTGACGGGACCCCCGCGGTCGCACACGACGGCGAGCAGCTCGCCGGCACCGGATGAGAACCAAGGCCGCCCCAGCCACACCCGCAGCCCGAGGCCGGCGCGGTGACTGGTCGTCGTGCCGTCCTGCCTCCGCTGGTCGTATGAGAGCAGGGGCAGTACCTGCAGCACCGTGGGCTTGGCCGGCGGTGCGCAGCTCAGGATATCAATTGTCACCGTCGGTCCGGCGGAGTTGCCCTCCTCAGCCGGCATGAGGGGGTCGAAGTACTCTCGGAAGCGGGTAGCGGCGACCGGAGTGTAGTCGACACGGCGGTAGCGAGTGTCACCGAACTCGTGCGACCGCAGCTGTTCGATCTGGGCGGCGGCGGCCTCGAGCCGACGCCGCTCCGGTGTTATCAATCCGGGGGCCCCGGCATCCTGCAGAAGCCGTGCCCGCACGCTCTCCGACGTCTCGGCTTTCCCGCCCCGCGTGCGGAAAGTAACCCCCTTGCCGTCGAGTGGCTCGATCAGCGGCGCGATCTCCGGCTGCCACGGCGTGCCGGACGGCTCCGGAACCGGGACTGAGAAGACCTGACGGCCTACATCGTGGATCATGTTATCGACCGCATTGTAGTGCTGCGCCGGGTCATCGACGGTGTCCGCCCACCTGGCCCGCAGGTCCACTTGTGCCGTGGATGGCAGGTCAGCGAATAGCCGCCCGTAGAGGTGCAGCGTCGTCTCACCGTTGTTCCGGGCCAGCACCCGAGCTCCGGCGAAGCCCGCAACGTCGTCAGTGTCGAGTTCGAGTTCCGGGGCGTAGCGCGGCTTCTGACTGGCGTGTACCAACATGAGGTCGCGCCACGGCGTGGTCATCCAATGTGCGCTCCGCACAACGGCGTCGACGACCGCGTCGAACTGATCGCCCGACAGTTCCTGGCGACACCAGTCAACGATGCCCAGCTGCTCAAGGTCGCCCTCGAACAGCGACGACAGCCGCAGCGTCGCGGTTCGACCGCGGGCCACGCGGACCGTGAGCACTCCGCGGTCAGCATCGAAGTCGGCTCCGGGCTGGCCGTCCTCCAGTGAGAGCCGAAGAGGCCGCTTCGCGTACCAGGCTCCGCCGCCCGGGTACCGCAGCTCCATGACCTGCTCGGGCTCGGCCGGGTTGAACTGGAGCCGCACCATGGCCCCGACTCCTAGGGGATCAGGCAGGTAGGGAAGATCGATACTGTCGGCGTCGAGGCAGACGTATCCCTGCTCCTCGGGCGGTGGCGGGTTGCCGGCGGCTTTCCCCCCCGGCCCGATTTCGGGCTGGTGAGTTCCCGTCGCCACGAACCGTGCGCCGGGAAGCGTCCGGACGGTTCCGTTCTCGCGGGTCGCCACGACATACCACTCCTGAGCGGCTGCGGCTGCGGCATCCGGACCCAGGCCCTTGACGGCACCGAACGCGTCGTCGAGCAGTCCGTGAGCCTCGATCAGGGCCAGTGGCGCCTTGGCCGCGAGCAGGTGGCGCTGCGCCGTGTCGTGGTAGCGCAGGCTCTCCTCGCCCGCGGCCTGGCTCGCCTCAGCGTAGTCGGACACGGACATGCCCGGGGTGCTCCGGATCACGAGGCGTTCGACTCCCTCACCGGGACCGAACAGCCAGCGTGAGACCAGTTCCGGAGGCGGGACCGGCTCGAAGCGCCGATAGATCAACGGCTTGGCGGGCGTGGCGACCGTGTACCGCGGGTCGCCGTTGCCCTCGAACACCATGACGAGGTGGTCTGCGGCTTCCACGGTGTGCCCCTGTCCCGCAAGGTCGACGGTGCGCACACGGGCACGGTAGCCGGCCCCGAACCTGAGGCGGGGCAGCGTTGCCGGCGCCACCTCCGCGGCAATGTCCAACTGCAGGCTCGTCAGATCCGCCGCGGCATCGCCGCCGAGCGGCTCTTGGGGGATCGCCTGGCCGGGGCGGGGTCCGGCCAGGCTCCAGCCGTCCCACGTGGTGAGTGCCTCGTGGGTGTAGAGGGGCCGATCTGGATCGGCAGGCGAGTCCGGCCGGTCGACCTCCGAGCTCAGCGAGAGCTCTACCTGCCCCTCGTCCTCGACTTCGAGGGGCCGGTCGGGGTTGCGCAGAGCGCGATACCCGATCCGCCGTCGGTGCAACGATCGCCAGGTTCCCTCGACGAGGATGTCGAGGCGGTAGCCACGGACCAGATCCTCCGCGGCGAGATCTGCTGGGTTCTCCGGATCTGCTTCCAGACTGTCATCGGCGGCCCGAGCGGCGTAGAAGTCCTCGTGGAGGTCCTCGGCGTGGTTGGTGTGGATCAGCGCGATCCCCCCGGTGCGGGCGGTGGGAACTCCCTCCCGTGCGGGCTCTTCGACGGGACGCTGTTCACGGTCGTCCTGCCGCTGCAGGGTCGCGGCGAGGTTGAGGGCCTTGAGGGCAAGACCGTCCACGTCGACGGCGACCGCGGAATAGCGGGCCGGGTCCAGATGGAGGAAGCCGTGAACGAAGTCCGCCCGGCCCGAACGCTCGACAGCGGAAAACACACTCTGGCCGGCGACGCTGGTCCGTCGGCACCACGTGGCGGGGGTGGCGTCGACGTTCCAGACATCGGCCGCAGGGTCGTCGCTTCGAGCGGGGAAGGCCGACGTGCGCCGCACCTGAAGTCGCAGCGGGACCGGCGGATCGGCCTCCGCAGTGACGGGGACGAAGTCCGGCCGGATCTCGAGGTCGATGACGAGTCCGAGCGCACCCATCAGGGCAGGGTGGTCACCGAGCACCGACAGCAGGTGATGGAAGTCATGAGCCTGGGCGAGCTCGTCGCGTACCTGCCCCTGGCTGCCCGGGAACTCCTTGGGATGCTCGGTCGCGGGGCGTGCGTGGAATCCGGCGAGGCTGGTGAAGGCATCGGGCGGCGTGCCGCCTCCGCCGAACGGCCGGATCAGCGGCTGGACGACGGTGTTATGGGCAGCCCGGAGCGCCCTGGCCTCGGCGGTGGCACCCTCGAGCACGGCACGCAGCCGGCCGGAGAATTCGTCCGAGTCCGCGACCCTCGCGTAGATGCCCTGGGAAAGAACTTGGCGCAGATCGCCGAAGTGGTCCGCGAGCGTGAACCTTAGCTCGTCGCCGGGACCCGCGGGTGGCGGTCCGATCGGGGCGGCATTGCGGTTGGTGACGGGCAGGTCATCGCGGGCCCGGAATGCCAGGTGGGCCCATCGGTTGCGCAGGTGGCCGAGCACCTTGGCAACGGGGTAGCTGATCAGCGGGCGGTCGGCGAGGTCGTCGAAGTAGAAAGGACGAACCACGGTGTCGGAGGGGAATAGCGATGTCCATCGCGTACTCTCAGCATTGATCCCGATACTGAGCGGCGCCTCGGTCTCCCCATCAGGCCGGACGATGCGAAGCTCCAGGTCGGCGAGAGCCTGTGGCCAGTCGGCGAAGTCAGGAAAGTCGGCGAGGGTGACCTGGCCGTCCGGGCGAAGCCGCGGAGCGATGAACACCGACGCGGCCAGCTGGCCGTCCGCCGTCAACCCGCCCGGCAGGAGGATCCACTGAACGATCTGCCGGCGAATCATGATGCGAACGCCTGCAGATAGCGAGCCCACTCGACAGGGGTCACGGACTGGGCGAAGCTCGGGTCGCCATCCGAACCTGCGAACCGCCGCTCGACCGACAGCGTGACTGAGGTGCTGAAGAAGGCGACTTTGACGCTCACCGTGAGGCTGGCCTGGCCCCAGATCTCACTGCCGACCGGTTTCTTCCGGTAGGTGAACGCGAGGTAGAACTCAAGCGAGACGGAGATCAGCCCGAGGACGCTCAGGTAGCCCCCGCAGCGGAGATACCCGGTGAGTTCGACCGACGAGCCCTTCATCCCGAAGTAGACCCCCGCCATGATGTACACGCCACCCGAGGCAACTCCAAGGTTGATGCTGATGTTTCCCCCGAACTCCAGGGAAGCTTCAACGGACTCGAGCCCGTTAGCGCTGACACCGACGGCGAAGAAGCCTCCACCACCGAACAGGCTGACGGTCAATAGGAACGGCTTGTGCCGCTCGCACAGTGCGAAACGGATTCCTGCGGGTCGATCCGTCCAAGGGATGGAGAGCGCTGCCCCGACGGCGATGTTCTGGATGCTGAAAATACCCACACCGACGTTGGGCACAGCCAACGTGTAGCCGGCGACGACACCTTGACCATCGACTGTCACGTACGGCGGGTCGTCAAAGCCGTCGGCGGGCAGGATCGACTGCAACGTGTTGACGAAGGCCAAGGGACCGAGGAACCCGATCTCCACCTTGCTCGCGCCGAACTCCACCTTGCAGCCCGCTTCCGCACGGAAACTAAGTTCAGCGATCCCTGCCGACAACGCCCCGGCGAAGGTGAGCCGAACATTGCGTAGCCGACCCCGGACCACGGCGCTCGATGGCCCACCCTTGACGGCCCGCATCATGGAATCCAAGAGAAGGTCTGCTTGGTCCAGGTCGAGGGTGAGGAACGGGAGGACTGCCTGGCTGCGAAGCGGGGGTTTCCAGATGAACCGTGTCTCGACGACATCGGGGGCTTCAGCCCCTGCCGGTTCGCGGCGCGTCGTCAGCCGCGGCGGGTTGACGACGAAGGCTCGGTCGTCGAGCTGCTCCGGGGTTGGCTGGTTGCCTGCGGCCGCCGCGGCGAAGGGCATGACGTCGGGAAGAAGAGAGAGCAGCGGGATAGTACCCAGGATCTTCGTCGTCGCGAAGGCTGAGAGATCCGCTGTGCCCTGCTCAAGTTTGTCGGGGGATGCGACCGGACCGAGGGTGCGCGACAGCGCCGTCACTGCGGCGTCCGGGCGTGCCAGCCCTCCCCCGCGTTGGCTGGGGAGGGCCAGCTGCTGCGCCGAGGCGAACTCGACGAACGTCTGCGCCCGGTTATTGTCGGCGGAGAATCCGTGCCGAAGGTACTTCTCCTCGAGGACGAAGTCGGCGGGAGTTGCGTGGCCGACCAGGTCGGCGACCGCGGGGCTGAGGGCGTTGAGGGCGGCGACCCGGGGCAGCCATCGGGGAATGTAGGAGGGCGGGGCGCCGGCGGGGTTCATGACGTGCGCGGGCTGGGGGTTGGCGATCCCCGGCGGCTGCTCGATGTCGTACGTCAAGTTCCTGGCGTTCAATGCCGTGGATCCGGGCCGATCGCCGGCCTCTGCTACCGCGAGGGTCTGGCCGTCGAGTGGGATGACGTGCGCGTTTTGGATCGCGGCGGGCGGATGGTCGAAGACGGCTCTGATGGTGCGGTGGTCTGCAAGCGCCTCGTAGGGCACGAACATGAGGGGCAGCGAGAACTGGACTCCGGCTCCGCTGACATCGGTACCTGTGGCCTCGAACCTCAACTCGGTCCCGTCCGGTTTAAGCAACCACGATGGCACACCTTCCGGTGGCTGCAGAACGCGGGCGGTGGTGGTCGTCAACAGGATGGAACGCAGCGGGAACTCCCGGCCCTCGTGGGCGAAGGCACGGCTTAGAGGCGCATAGTCGAGCCTGGGCTGTTGGACGATTACATCAGTCGTGGTGATGAGGTAGCCCATGCCTGTGAAGAGTGGAACCTCGGGCGGACTGGCCACGACCTTGAGGTTTGCCGGCATCCGCTGGACACTCGTGACGACGACCGCTTGGTGGCCGGTCCCGCAGAGCCAGCCCACACTGACGGTACGCACGAACGTATCGCGGCCCAGGCCGGCAACGTGCTGGTATTGTCGAAGGCCCAATGGGTCGAAGCCCGCCGGTTGGTGCTCCGGTGGAACCAACGGGAAGTCCCAGCGGCCCTCGAAATCCACGTTGGCGCCCAGAGCCGTCAACTCCAGCCGGCGGGCCGACAATGGCTCTGGCGTGTACTCACCGACGCCGTCGGCGGCCGGTATCGGCAGATGGAAGTTGCTGGTGAGTTGGACGGTTTGCCGACGGTTCTCGGGAGTCGGCAACGTCGGGAACGCTGAAGGGCCCCGGAACACGCCGAGTGCGCGGAGATCACGGGCCGGGTGCGGGACGCCCTGAGCCTGTTCATTTGTCGGGCTGAGAACCGCGCTCCACAGCTGTTCATAGGGGCTGTCCGTAGCGGCGGTGTCCGTACGCCACCGGCTGGTCATGTCCGGGGACAGCACCAGCCGCCACGGGAACTCGATCGAGGTCTCAAGGTCGCCCGGAAGCTCCGGCGCAGGGATACCGGGGGTCGGGGCGGTGACGCGCGGCAGCGCCGTGGGTGCCAGCACCGGCTCCCACGCGCGCCAGTCGAGCAGCGCCTTAATGGTCAGAGGCAGGTCCCCGGCCGGCAGTCGGAAGACGAGCCGGCTCTCCCCGGCGAGGGCCGTGGGAATCGGCGCGACGGGGGGAGCGGCGGCGAATGTCGCTTCCGCGAGAGCCTGCGGTGGAAAGTGCACGACGATCAGCGCGTCCGCTCCCGGGTCGGTGCGGACCAGCCGGGCATCGTCCTCGGAAACCTCGAGGTTGACCAACTCCAAGGTCAGGCTGAGCATGTCGGAGGGACGGAGCAGGCTGATGGTGCCGGCCATTGTGGTCTCTTTTCTCGAGAGGGTCTGAGCTCACAGTGTGTTCAGAACGGCCGCGAACGCGGCGTGCACAAGCGGCGTCGCCACCTGAGTGAGTCGGATGTGCGCTTCGTCGTCGCCGATTGGCAGCAGAGCGCGGATGACGTCGGTGAGGTCCCGGTCAGCCAATCCTTCGAGGGATCCATGCACCTCCTTGCCGCCCATCCCGGAGGTGAACATCAGTCCCTGGAAGGTCACTTCGCTGTGATTGCCGACGCGCTGGAAGTAGGACTCCCTCTGTGGTAGCAGTCACAGGGCCGGATGGTCGGAGCACTCGAGGGGCGGATGCCTCGCCTTTATCCCTTCGAAGTGGACGGGATTGAAGCAGGTACACCTTGAACCAGCCATAACCACTAATGCCCACGGGCACCCCCAGATCTGACACGAGTCAGAAGAGCTGGAACAGATCTAGCCACGACTGTCCGCCGTCCACCGAGAGATGTCAAGACATCGAGGTGGCTTTCCAAAAACCTCCGCGGAGGACGACACGTTGCCTCATTGGAAAAGCTCCGCCTGAGTGGGGGTGTAGGGGCCTCGGTTGCTGTGTGATTGTTTTTGATGGGACTGACCATGGGTGAGCGCAAGGCAGTGACAAATCATCGGGCGTTGCGGGTTGGCGGACTGGGCGGTGAAGGGTCAGATCCTCACCTAGTTGGTGGACCCAACCGGCTGGCACCGGGACTACCTGCGGTCCGGCCCGCGCCGATCGCTTCAGCCGCCCAAGACCCATGCGATGCGTCCGGAACGGAAACCGGTTTATCCAGCGGGCCTCTAGCCTTCCCTGGTGTTGCGGTGGGCCGGTACTTAGTGGCCCAGCGGGCAAGCTGCGGGCGGCTACCGGCCCACCTGATTGGGCAACCGTAGATAAGACAGGAGACAAGCTTTCCTACTGCTCCCAGGAACCCGATCTGGCCCCTTCCTAGCCCTGGAGTTGTCATAGATTCCGCTATCAGCGTGCAGTCGGCGCGTGGAAAGTAAACACAGGAGGCCGTGTCCCAGACTGGCTTGAGTTGAGTGGCTTCCACGGTGACCTGCCCTGTGCAGCGGCGCTGCGGGGTTCAGGTTGTTGCTCCCTGAGGGGGTCACAACCGGTGTTGTCCTGCCAGGCGACGGGGGCGAGGATCTAGAGCCGGGTTGTGAGTCAAGGCAGGGCTTGGTTCGGTAGGTCAGGCTGCCAGGACTAGTGATGGGGCTGCGGACGCCGCGTGGTTCGGCGTCAGGATGGTGATCCGATAGTCGTGCTGGGGCGGGTCGACGTGCACCGGCAGGTGGTGCGACTTTGCGCACGCGTGAAGCTCTCCCATGGCGTCGGGTTCAATATGTGCACGGGTCACATCGAGTTCCAGCGCCAGTCCGGAGACGAGCGAGCTGGCGCGCTGGACCACGTCATACAGGCCATGGACGCTCTGAACAGTCACGTGGCCTTGGACCCTGACGTGGGCCTTGGCGCCGTCGATGTCCACGCGGACCAGCGCGCTTATACGGGAAGAGCCCATTGACACAACTGGGGAATTAGTCCATCTTCTTGAAAGGACGGCTTATTCTAATGAGCCGCTCCTCTCTTGAGCATTATTTTGGTGCGATAACACCCCCTTTAGGGGCATCTTCCCGGTGACGACAACAACTATTCAGGCTTTGCCCCGCACCGTGTTCCGCTTGGAGGCCGAGGAGCAAAGGGACCTGCGCACCCCGTCGGGGACACCACAAGCGTCGGGCCGGATCAGGCGACGTGGCCGATCCGGATCGAGGAATGGTAACGATTCGAGGGCGAGCGGCCCCACACGTGGCCAGATGTCCCAGTATTGTCAGGAACCGATCCGGGAGCATCGGCTGATCTACGGGGACGACTTCTACCTCTGACTTCTCTAGCTAAATTTAGAAGGGTGAACGATGAGTACACAAGCAGATGCTCTGATGTTGTTAGACGCTGCAGCGCAGGAGAGCCCTTCCATTCCGTGGAAGCTGGATTGGCACAGCACAATATCCCGAATACGTACACTCATCATGCAGCCGGAACTGATTCGACAGTGTGGCCTTAATGTATGCGGTCCAGCTGTATTCTTCCGCATCTGGTTCGCGCGTGACCCCTTGGGATCGGCTACCTTCGCGTACCGGCTGCTGAAGTCTGGGGGTGCCGATCTGGGTCCAAGGAGTATCGTGCCCGGAGCAGCTCTGCTGGCCCAGGACTATGCCACCCTGCGTGCCACTTTTGGATCTAACCTGACGCCCGAAGCCGCCGACTGGATGCTAATGAGCGCGCTCCGAGACTCAGAGAACTTGTTCATCGACTACATTGGTGAACCAGGAACCCTTCGGGACATGGCAGCGGGTATAACTGTGCCAGCGACACTCATCGATTGGCTCCAGGCGACAAACGTTTACTCAAGCGTGGAGGTCAATCCAACGGGATCAAAGGATGTTTTACGCGCTCTTACACCTACAGCTAATGTTGATGTGGCTTTGTTGGTCAATTCGGGATTCGATGACCTCTTCCCGACGCCCAACGGAGAGCCGCTTGGCGTCAATTTGTTGGCCTACCCCAACCACTATGTTCAATTGTTGGAGCCGGTCACCGTGGACTCACCTCCGGGGTGGATCAAATTAAGTGAGTGGAGCTGGGGGCGAAGTTACACAGGCATGTGGGCCAGTGAGGCCAAGTTTCTGTCAGAATTCTACGGCGCAGTCTCCGCATACGTATGATCCCTGGTTCTTCCTTGGGAACCTCTTGCACCCCAACCGCTTCCTTCCGGATGGGCCGCTCTGGTGTCTCGACCCAATTTCATGTTTAGTTGCCGCGGATGGCTGGTGATCGCTCGGTCCCGAGGCGTCAGCCGCCGGGTCAATCCTCGTTACATGGCATGCGCAAACACGCTCGCGGCTCCGGGACGGGTCCAAAGGCCAGGGCTTGGCCTTGAACACACAAAATGCCTCCCGGTGTGCGAGTCGCCGGATGCCTCCAGCAGGGCCGAGGTCAGCAGCGCCCCATGTCGCCGGATCTCACCATATGCTCGCTCGCCGTGACGCGTTGGCACGGCTGACGGGGTTACCAGCCCCCGGGCTGGGCAAAAGTCCTGCTCTGGCCGAGGTGCTGCGTGGCCCGGCCTGCCTCCACGTCTGTTGGGGTATCTTGTCGGTGGAGATCAGCCGTACCCCGGAATCGGTTATCCCGCGTGCCGTCGGCTGGAGGTACTTCTACTCCCGTCCTGGTAAAGTACCGACAACCGATCTTCCGTCAGCCCAAGGCTGACATAACGTCCGCTATCGGCGTCGGGTCAGGCCAGATCGACGCGACCTCGGTACCTCGGTTTCACGTAGGCAACGGGATAGTGCTTGCCGCTTAGCCGAATTACATCTGCCACACGTCGCGGTTGGATGATGCGATAGCGACCGCACCGGCGCCCAACGCGCTGATGACATCTTGCTTGTCGCATACCAAACCTCCCGCGATCAGTGGCAGGTCGGTGTCCTCGCGCACCCACGAGATAACGCGCGGCATGCAGCCAGGCAGTAGTTCGATGGCGTCTGCGCCAGAGATGGCGACTTGCTTGGGCACATTGTTATAGCTAAATGAATCTACGAGGAAGAGCCGATGGATGGCGAGGAGCCCTACCCCTTTCGCGTGCTTGATCATCATGGATTTCGAGCTGAGCACGCCATCGGCTTCCGTGTGCTGCGTCAAGAAATCGATGACGACAGGCTTGGTCGAGAATCCGTCGACCAAGTCGACGTCGACGAAAACGATGCGCCCGTCATCCTTCAAAGTCTTTACGATGTCCGTGATGGTCAGCACGGAGCCGAAAAGCACGAACACCACAGGGCAGTGCGTCCGCATCACTGCCCGCAACCCGTCCTCGTCTTTGATGCTTGCGATCACCGGATGCAGCAGCAGAATTTTCTCGATCGGGTGGACTTTCTTGTCCAGCGTACTTTTGCCCGCGCGCGCAGTGGTCACCGATGGCCTCTTTCCGAGTTATTGAGTGATTATAGCGTGAGCGCACCGCAGGCAGGAGCCGCGGGAGAACGCGCCGGCCGCCTCCATGAAAGGGTTCTCCGTCGACCCTGCCCCCAACCTCCCCCGCTGCGCGGCTACAAAGGTTACCTATCGGTCCAATGCGGATCGCTAGACGGGTCTTGTGACGCGTGCTACAGTTGCCGCAAACTTCATACACATTTCGCATCATGCGGAATGGTCGCTAGAGACTAGAGAACAGCGACCTCCTATTCCTTGGGAGGTTGCTGTTCTTTTTTTGTCTCATCTCCCAGTTGAGGTCGTTATTGCCCGACCTCCCTATGAAAAGGAACCCAACTCCTTGTCTCCCACCCTTACTGACCAGATCACACGCGAAGAGATCGTCGCTGCCTACACTGAGATGCTTGGCTCTGACCGGGTCATCACCGATGAACAGGTGCTGAAAGAGAACAGCGTCGACCGCTACTACAAGGTCGAAAACATCTTCGGCGTCTACTCGCTCCCGCTGCCGGCAGCGGTCCTGAAGCCGGCGAGCACTGAGGACGTCGCGAAGATCCTCTCGTTCGCGAATGAGCACCTGGTTAACGTCGTTCCGAAGACCGGCGGTAGCGCTACCGAGGGCGGTCTTGAGACCGTCATTGAGAACTCGATCGTGGTCGACGGCTCCACGATGAACCGGATCATCGATATCAACACTGAAGACATGCTCGCGACCGTGCAGTGCGGCGTCGGCCTGGAGCAGCTCGAAAACGAGCTGCGGGAGATCGGATATACCACCGGGCACTCGCCGCAGTCCAAGCCGCTGGCCCAGTTCGGCGGACTCGTCGCGACCCGCTCGATCGGGCAGTTCTCGACCCTCTACGGGGGCATCGAAGACATGGTCGTGGGCGTCGAGACCGTGTTTCCCAACGGGGAGATTTGCCGCATCAAGAACGTCCCCCGCCGCGCCGCCGGACCCGACATCCGTCACCTCGTTATCGGCAATGAAGGCGCTCTGAATTACATCACCGAGGTGACCGTCAAGATCTTCCGGTACTACCCAGAGAACAACAAGTTCTACGGATACCTGCTCAGCGACATCAAGACCGGCCTTCAGATTCTTCGAGAGGTTGTTACGCAGGGGTACCGCCCGTCGGTCGCGCGTCTGTACGACAAAGAAGATGGCCTGTACCACTTCAAGCACTTCTCCGACGGCCGGTGCGTGCTGATTTTTGTCGCCGAAGGCCCCGAGCGCATCGCCCAGGCGACCGGCACAGCGATCGAAGAGATCGTCGCCTCGTTCGACGGCGCTGAACGGGTGGATGGAGCCCTGATCGAGGACTGGTTCAACCATCTCAACTGGGACGTATCCAAGCTCGAGGAAGAGCGCATCGAGATTCGGGAGACGCTCGTCAACGGGTTCACGACCGAGATCTCGGGCAACTGGAGTGTCATCGGCGACATCTACGAAAACGCGCTCACCCGCATTCGTGCGGAGATTCCCGCGCAGTTCACGATGCTGGGTGGGCACTCCAGCCACAGCTACCTCAACGGCACGAATATGTACTTTGTGTACTACTACAAGGTCGACGTTGACCCCACCGAAGAGCGAACAACCTACCACGACCCGATCCAGAACATCATCGTCGAAGAGACGTTGAAGCTCGGCGGCTCGATGTGTCACCACCACGGCGTCGGCAAGCACCGCACTCACTTCCTCGCGGAGGAGTACGGTTCATCGCTTTACATGCTCGAGACGCTCAAGTCGGCATTCGACCCCAAGGGAATCATGAACCGCGGGACAATTTTCCCACTCCAGAAGTAGCGAGACCCCACGGGTACGGCGCCGGGACCCCAACGGACCGGGCCACACTGCGTCAAAGCAGCTCCTTATTCCAACTAATTGACAGGCACTCATGAACGACATGAATATCGCCGACTTCGGCGCGGACTTTTTTTCCCTAAAAGGGAAGAACGCGATCGTCACCGGCGGCAATACCGGGCTGGGTCAGGCCTTCACCCTGGCGCTGGCGAAAATGGGCGCGAACGTGCTAGCGGCGAGCATCATGCCCGATGACGGCGCCATGGGCGCGCTCGTGAAGGATGCAGGGTCCCGTTACTCCTACCTTCGCTCCGATATCACTGCCGAGGGAAACCCGAAGCGCGTGGTAGATGCGTGCATCGATGAGTTCGGCAGCGTCGACATACTCATCAACTGCGCTGGCCGGGGCATCAACGAGCCCGACGTGTTGAAATTTACGCGCGAGCAGTGGGACCCGATGGTGGCCCTTAACCTCACCGCAGCCTTTGAGATGTCACACGCAGTAGCGCAGCATATGGTGCCCCAGCGCAGCGGTAAAATCATCAACATCTGCTCGGTTTTCTCGTTCCTAGGCGGCCAGTGGTCGCCGGCCTATGCGGCGACCAAACACGGCATTGCCGGGCTGACGAAGGCTTATTGCGACGAGCTCGCTCCATTCGGCATCCAAGTCAATGGGATCGCACCTGGATACTACGCCACCGCCTTGACCTCGGAGACACGGGCAAACGCACAAGCCAACCAGCGCGTCATGGATCACGTCCCAGCGGGGCGCTGGGGACAAACGCAGGACCTCATGGGTGCGACGGCGTTTTTGGCCAGTCGCGCCTCAGACTACGTCAACGGTCATATTTTGAGCGTCGACGGCGGATACCTGGTGCGCTGAGCGCCGGAGGATAGCGACTAACAGATGACAAAGAAGTACATCGTGGGTATAGACGGCGGCTCGCAGAGCTCGAAGGTGCTCATTTTCGATACAGAGGGTCGGATCGTAAGCGAGGCTGCTGAAGCTTTGGCACCGATGAACACCCCCAAGCCCGGCACGGCCGAACACCCTGACGACGACCTTTATGAAACGATCGTGGCTGCGGCGCGCCGGGCACTCGCAGCCTTCACCGGCGACGTAGCCGACATCGTCGGGGTGGGGCTGTGCACGATTCGGTGCTGCCGCGCCTTGGTGCGTGCAGACGGCACCCTCGCCGAACCCGTGCAGAGCTGGATGGACCATCGTCTGTCACGCCCGTACGAGCACACGAACGACGAAGTCGCGTATGTGACGACCACGTCGGGTTATCTGATGGGACGGCTGACAGGAAACCGCACGGACACCGCGGCGAACTACATCGGTCCCTGGCCCATGGATGTGAACACATGGGACTGGTTCGCCGACCAGGAAACCTTCGATTCATTCAACGTGCCGCACAACATGCTCTACAAACTGCAGATGCCGGGGGAGATCGGCGGATATGTTACAGACGCGTTCGCCGCCGAGACCGGGATCCCCGCTGGCCTTCCTGTCGTGCACACCGCAAACGACAAGGCAACCGAGGCGCTCGGCGCGGGCCTGCGCGACGAGAGTACCGGGCTTATCTCGCTCGGCACGTATATCGCTGGCATGGTCATCGGCGAAGACTTCGTGGCGGAGCCACAAAGCTATTTCACAAACTTCGCGTCGGAGCCTAAGCGCTACATGTACGAGAGTGCCGGCATCCGACGGGGAATGTGGACTGTGACGTGGCTGCGAAACCTCGTCGGCACCGAGATCGCGCAGGCAGCTTCAGCCGCAGGAGTGACTCCTGAGCAACATCTAAATGCCCTCGCCGCTCAAGTGCCGGCCGGGTGCGACGGCCTCATGTGCGTACTCGACTGGCTGGCCTCGCCAACGCAGCCGCACAAAAAAGGGATGTTCATCGGCTTCGATGAACGCCACGGGTACGCACATATGTACCGTGCGATTCTGGAAGGTATTTCGTTCCGGATGAAACAGAACGTGGCGGACATGGAAACCGAGCTCGGCATCCAGGTCGAAAAGCTCGTCATCTCCGGTGGTGGTTCGAACAGCGATGTCGGGATGCAAATCTTCGCCGATATGTTCAATTTGCCCGTCGTGCGCAATGAAGTGCGCAATGCGGCCGGGTTGGGCGCGGCGATTTGTGTGGCCGTCGCGTGCGGCATCTACCGCGACATCGATGAGGCCACGTCAAGAATGGTGCACGAAGCCGACGGATTCACGCCCAACGCGGCTCGCGCGCAGCTATACCGCAATCTCGGCGCGGTCTATTCGGATATCTCTGCGGAGACCGATGCCATCCTCGAACGCACTCACAACATTCTGTCCGAACAATAGGAGTATGACGACATGCCCAAGCTCGCCCAATCAAGGAAGATTTTCGAGCTAGTCCTTCTGATCCTCGCCGCGGGATCAATCTATCCGTTGGTCTATTTACGTCAGAACTTCGAAAAGACCATCCTCATCACGTTCGACATGAACCAGGCGGAGCTGGCCAACCTGTATTCGATGCTCGGCATCATTTTCGTCATCGGGTATCTGCCCAGTGGATGGTTGGCCGACCGGTTCCCCGTCAAGTTCCTCATCATCTTCTCGTTGCTGCTGACGGCCGGCACGGGCCTGTGGTACGCGCAAGTTCCTGACAAGTCCTCCTTGGTGTACATCTACCTCATCTGGGGTTTCGCGACGGTCTTCACGTTCTGGAGCGCGATTCTGAAGACAGTGAACTTGCTCGCAGATGCGAACGAAGAAGGCCGCTATTTTGGTGCTCTCGACGGAGGGCGCGGCCTGGTAGAAGCGATTCTGGCAAGCGCCGCGGTCACGGTGTTTGCGTTTGCCGCCGGTCCGGGTGCGGCCGACGGAGCGGCAACGCGCGCCGGCTTCCAGGCGGTCGTCTACATGTACTGCATTGCGATCATCGTGATCGCCGTGGGATTGTTCTTCCTCATGCCGGGTGGTCGTGATAAGGAGATCAAGGCGGACGCTCAGAGCAAGGTAAACGTCAAGTCGACGTTTGCCGCGATTGCGGAGATTCTGAAGATTCGCGAGGTGTGGGTGATGATCGTCATCCTCTTCTGTGGGTACACGCTGTTCTGGGGTCACTACTACTTCTCGGGCTTCTTGAACGTGAACCATGGAGTATCACAAGTGGGCGCAGGCGTCGTAACAGTGATCGTTTTGTGGATGCGGCCGATCGGCGGATTCGGCGGTGGATTCCTCGCCGACAAGTTCGGTCGATCCAGGGTGCTAACGCTCGCAATGGCGCTCACTGCCGCACTAATGATTGCACTCGCGGTGCTGCCGGGCGGTTCGCCGATTGGCCTAATTTACGTGCTGATTGTGGCGGCCGGCCTGGTGATGTACGTGGTACGCGGCGTGTACTGGTCCATTCTCGATGAGTGCCGTGTGCCGGTGGCGGTGACAGGTATCGCAATCGGGATCATCTCTTTCTTCGGCTACTTGCCCGACATCGTCCTGCCACAGATCAGCAGCGCGATCTACACGAACTTCGGCGACAACGTGGGGGGCGCAAACAGCCTCTACTTTGTGGTGACGGCGGTGATCGGTCTGATTGGTGCCGGGGCAGCAATGTACTTCACGCTGCTGTTGAGGCGTCGCGCCGCTGCCGAGGCAATCGAAGCAAATTCCGCACCTAATTCGGTGGTGGAAGCCTAGAGTACGACGGCACACAACGCCCCGCCCCAAACGGGGGCGGGGCGTTGTGTGCCGTCAAATGCAAGAATTATGCAATCAGTGAAGACTCTTACAAGTCACGCTCCGAGCGACATTTCAATTGGATACGTTCCTGCATGGAGGGGAGCGGCCAGCTGCGCCACACGTCCTTGGGTGACGCCATTGGGAAGCATGCTGCGGGCGTTTTAGCCTGCGCTGCACGCCGTTTCTGTGTAGCTTCCGGTACGCCCGGGGCCGGAGACCTGGCCTAGGGGAGCATCATGTCGATGTAGCTGCCCGGGCGGACGATGTCGGACTTCGGGCGGGTGAGGGTATCGACGTCGGTGTAGCTGCCCGGGCGGACGATGTCGGACTTCGGGCGGGTGAGGGTATCGACGTCGGTGTAGCTGCCCGGGCGGACGGCGCGGCGGGCGTCGCCCCGGACGAGCGTGTCAAGGTCGGTGTAACGGCCGGATGCTGCGTAGCGGCCTGTCGGCCGTGTTTCAGCAGTCCCGGAAGCGGCGGAGTGACTCCCTGAAATGGTTGGATTTCGATTCTGGGTTATCACGGGATCTCCAATGGTAGGAAGGCTGGCGGGCCGAGACGGTAGCCGCCTGAGATCCACCTTCCGCCTCTGCATCATAGGTATCAAACAGGGAAAAACGATCGCACAATAGGCGGCGTCTATGGCGCCTGCTCGTGAGGGAGATGCTCCAGGAATGTGAGGTCCGTCACCCGGCTGACGGCGGCCATGGCGCGGGCCATAACGGAGCCCGGCTCCGCGGCGAGGGTGACAAGTCCGACGGGTATGGCGCGCTCCGGCTCCACCAGGGGCAACGCGCACATCCCGGCTGGGACGCCAAAGACGTGAAGCCAGGCGGACGGCACTACGGTTGCCCACGGCCCCGTCGTTACTTGCGCGAAGAGCGCTGACACCGAGTCGGTTTCTACCCGGGGTGACGGCATAACACCCACCTCGGCAAACACGTCATCGAGACGCCGTCTGCCCTGCATCACTGGATCCAGCAGGCAGAGCGGAAGGGCAGCGGCAGCCGCCCAGGTTGCCGACTCGACCCGAGTCCCCGTGTCGGCGGCCGTCAGCAGGACGTACTTCTCCATGTATAGGTGGGCCACCTGGAACTCGCCAGGGATGGAATCCCGGACGTAGGTGATGCCGGCATCGATCTCGTAATTCTGCAGCCTTCGAAGAACATCCTCGGATTTCAGGTCAGACACAACCTGCACCCGCGCCAGCGGGTGCTTAGCGCAAAATGGAGCTGTGAGCAGGGACAATGCGATCGAAGCGGTCGGAACGGACCCAAAACGCAGCCGTCCGCTGAGCCCGGCGCGCATCGCGCCGATCTCCTCTTTCAGTCCGTCACGGTCCGCGAGGATCCTCCGGGCCCAGACTACAATCTGTTGCCCTTCGGCTGTCAGGCCCTCAAATTTGTTGCCCCGCTGGATCAAGGGAACGTCCAGCTCCTCCTCCAGCTTCCGGATCCCCTCTGACAAGGCCGGCTGGGAAACCGAACAGGACTGGGCAGCCCGCAGGAAGTGACGCTCGCGGTCCAGGGCCACCATGTACTCAAGTTGACGGAAGAACATGAGATCGGTTTACAGCACCCTCCCGGCCGGCGCCACCAATCGTCCATGGACGCCACTGAATAAGTTCGGAGTCTCTCGCTTCAACGGACACGGGAATGGAAAATCCTGCGAATCACAAACAGAGGCGACAATAAGGCATGCAGATTCGTTCTGGCAGCTCACCGCAGCCCAAGAGGCGATGGTTTCCGACGTGGCTGAAGGTAGTCCTCATCGTGCTCGCAGCCATTTTTGGCATTCCTGCAATCCTTCAGGTGACTCACGTTATTGCGACGGCACCGATGGTTGCGATCGCAGACCGGATGCACCCGGCTCCGGGATGGAACGCGGAGGGGGAGAATATTACGGGCGGACCGTTCTGCATCCGCTACGACGTGGACTGTGACAGCATGTGGCGCAGCTACCGGACGGAACGGAAAGTAACGCCTGCTGACGTGCAGCGCATCAGTGACGAAGCCATGAACGGTGCGAAAGTGAAGGGCGACTGCGAGACTTCTCCGCTGCCGTCAAACGTCACGGGCACGTACGAGGCGTGTTCTGCCTCTGCGGTAATTGAGGGTTACGACGTAGAAGTTCGGGTCCTGAAGCTCAGCGAGGACAGCCCGGACAGGAGCATACAGTTCAGCCTCAGCAGCGTTAAAAACAGACGGTAACGCGAGCGGGGCAGCGTCCTCATCGGGCAACGTCCCCGCCCTCATGCGCCTCATCTCGATCTGCAACGCACAGGTGAGGCCCTTCGTCAGATCAAGGGGAGTCCTCGACGCCGGCAGGCTGGACCACCCCGGGTTTACTCTTCGACAGCCCCGCCCGTTGACACTCCGCTCAGGGTGTCAATGTAATCCAGCGTTTTGGGACTGACGTGCCGCACGGCGCCAAGAGCCTCGCGGAGAACGGCCCTGTTGTCGTCGTCGCCAAGCGCTCCTCGGAGTTCGGCCACCGTCTCGATGCCCTGGCTCTCCAACACGCGCGTCATGTCGTCTACTTGGGCGAGGCGGCCGGGGGACGGCCAGTCGATAACTTCGGAAAGCGTCCCGGTATCGAGGTGCCGCCGGAATCCACTAGTCGTGGCGGCATCCGGCCAGGCCTCGATCAGGGCGACAACTCGTGGCCTGACGGTCGCGTGGTAGTTCTGTCGTCGCTGCAAGGTGGCATCGACAACGATGGCCCCGATGTGGTCCCAGCTACGGCTGACTTCTGTGGAGTCGTCTAGGCCGTGGGAGTCCAATTGCGCCGGGAGGTTGGCGTCATCACTATCGATAGTCATAAGTGAATACTTCCATGTCGGCGGTGAGCGTGCGGCTGCGGCGGCCGGGGGTCGGAGCGTACTCGTGGTTGGAGCGTCCGGTGTTCGACGCAGGCCTCGTCCGGCTCCCCGTCCGCTCGGGGGTCGTGAACTATATTCGGACAAGGACCGGACTGCATTGCACTGCAGGCACCAGGAAGGCGGGTTTCTGAATGGCGGAAATGCCGCGGGCCACGGTGGAAGTTAGTAGCGCTGTCGTCCAGCGCCTCGTCCGGGACCAGCGGCCCGACCTCGGCGATTGTCCTATAGCGCGGGTTGCGAACGGCTGGGACAACGCGACCTTCCGGCTCGGTGACGGCCTGGCCGTCCGGCTGCCGCGCAGGGCGGAGGCCGTTCCGCTGATACTGCATGAGCAGCGCTACCTTCCCGACATAGCTCGCCGCTCCCCAGTTGCGGTTCCTGTCCCCGTCCATGCCGGCAGGCCGACGTCGGACTTTCCGTGGCCGTGGAGCATCGTGCGGTGGGTCCCCGGAACCGCTGCGGCCGACGTCGGCCCGGCTGGCCGCGGACCGGCGGCCACAGGCCTGGCCGATTTCCTGCTGTCCCTTCACGTGCCCGCCGAAACGGGCGTCCCGGTCAACCCTTTCCGGGGCGTGCCGCTGACAGACCGTGACGCTGTGCTGGTGGAACGGCTCGAGGACCGCGAACGCTACCCGCAGTCGGCCGCGCTGAGGGCAGTGTGGGCGCAGGCCTGTGCCGCCAAAGCCTGGGATGGTCCGGCGATGATGCTCCACGGGGACCTCCACCCCGGCAACATCCTGCTGGCGGACAACGGCTCCCTGGCCGGCGTCATCGATTTCGGCGACGTCGGGGCAGGGGACCCGGCTGTCGATCTTGCGGTGGGGTGGCTGATGCTCGACGCCGGCACACGCCGCCGCTTCATGGGCGCCTTTGGCTCCGCAGTGGATGGGGACACCTGGAAGAGGGCCCGCGGGTGGGCTCTCATCCTGTCCACCGCCATGCTGAGCAACTCCGACGATAATCCGCGGATGTTCAGGGTAGGAAGGTTCGGGATCAGGCAGATCCTGGATGACGGACTTAGCCTGCAACCCTGACGCCGGCGTTAATGTCGGTGCCTCCTCATATGCTGTGAGTGTGGAAGGCAGAGCAGCTGCGGAGACGTTGGAGGCCATGGAGGCCATGGAGGCCTCCCTCGCCGCGATGTCTGCTATCGCAGGTCGCGGAGCCGGGAACGTGGCCTCGACTGGCGCTGACGTTCTCCGGGACGAAGCGGACGCGTGCCTGGACGGCATGGCTGAGGTAGGCCGCATGGAGGCCAGGCTTGCCGCGCTGAAAGTGCACTTCGCCGCCGGATATGCCCGCGCTGCCGCCGCCATGGCGTCCCCGGCCGTTTCCCCGCAGGAGCGCACCGCCCAGGAAATGGCGGTGACAGCAGAGGTGGCCTGTGTCCTGACCGTGAGTGAAAGATCGGCGGCGGCGCTCCTGGCTGAGTCAGCCATATTGACCACCAGGTTGCCCCTCACGCTGTCTGCGCTGCAGGCAGGAAGCATTTCCTGGCAACACGCGCGGGTGATGTGTGATGAAACGTCCGGGCTGGATCCCGCCGCGGGGGCTGCTTTGGAGGCTCATTTCCTGGACCCCGAAGCTGACTTTGCGGCGCGCGGCTGCCCGGCAGGGGAGCTAGTTCCGGGCAGGTTCCGGGCCAAAGCGCGCAGATGGCGTGAGCTGCACCATCCTGTCAGCATCGAAGCGCGCCACCGCAAGGGTGAGGAGGACCGGCGGCTGGAATATGTGCCGGACCGGGATGGCATGGCCTGGCTCTCGGCCTATCTGACTGCTGATGTGGCGGTGGGTGTATGGTCCCGTGCCACGGAGGCGGCGCGTGCCCTGCAGGGGCCGAATGAATCCCGGACCCTTACGCAGCTCCGTGCGGACGTCGCCGCTGACTGGCTGCTGGCGGGGGTGGCGGAAGGAACTCCGTCACCCAAGGCGCAGGTCCTGGTGACCGTGCCGGCGCTGTCTCTTTTAGGCGCCGCGTCGGAACCGGCCACGCTGGACGGGTATGGTCCCATTCCTCCGACCATGGCCCGTCGGCTTGTGGGGGATGGGGCCGGATCGTTCCTGCGTGTGCTGACCGATCCGCGCAATGGAGCGCCGCTGGAGATCGGGCGGACCAGTTACCGGGTTCCGAAGGCGATGCGCCAATGGTTGCGGCTTCGGGATGGCCGGTGCCCTTTTCCAGGCTGCAATAACCATTCTCTGGATAACGAAGCGGATCACGTGTTGGCCTGGTCCGAGGGAGGCGGCACCGGCATCACCAACCTGGGCCAGCCATGCCGGCGGCACCACCGTCTCAGACACACCACAGCATGGAGGCCGGTTGACGCCACCCGGGACCAGCCACCCGGCTGGATCTCACCCGCGGGACGCTCGTATCCCAGCGAACAACAAGACTGGGAACCGCCACACTGGCCGCAGTCCCTCGGGGACGCCGGTGAAGGCCCGGCGCCGGAACCGCCCGACCGGGAATTGGAACCGCCCGATTGGGAAACGGATCCGCCCGAATGGCCGGACGTACTTGCCGGTGCCGTCGGACCCGGCGGCGCCGTCGGACCCGGCGAGACCGAGCCGCCATTACCGGTGGATCCCTTTCCTGGCTGGGCACTGTTCATCGCGGCATAAGATCGCCCCTCCATGTTCCGGTGCTCCATGCTCCGATGCCCAGGGGAGCACGTACACACGGTGGGCGTTCTCGTGTGCGACGAGTTGCACAATCCTGCGGGCGTCCGCGTCGGAACAGTCGTCGTCGTCGATCCATCCGCTCACTACCTTGGTGCGGTGCACCACAATCTCGCGCCGAGGTAGTGAAGTTCGGCCGGGCCGTAGGCGTCGGAGTGTTAGGGCAGCTGATGACGGCAGCGCCGACAGCCAGGAGTCTGGAAGAAGTGGCCCGCGAAGGCCAGGGCGGGGGCTGACCGCTGAGAATTCGGTAATCCCCGCCGGATGAGTTAGCCGCGACAACACAACCGCCCTGGCCCACCATCACTAACAGGTTAGGTGCCCCGGGCGAGGTGGACCGGTGCCGGGTGGCTGTTCAAACCTAAGCACGGCCCCGAAGGATCAGGTTCCTGTCGGCCCCGCCCTCACTTCGCCGTCACGGTGCGGGCTGCTGGGCCGTTTTCGAACTCGAGGACACCTCGGGCTGCGGGGTCGGTTCGGTCGTGGGGGCGGGGTTCGAGCTCTGGCCGGTTTCGGGGACGACGTCCGCCGGCATGGTGACGCTTGGTTGGCCGGCTCCCGGCACTGCGGTTCCGGCCGAGCCGCTGTCCGCGCCACTGGGGCTACCGTCCGTGGTCAGGCCATCTTTTTTGTTGGAGCCTTCCTGGACTTGCCCCGGCACTTGCGCGACTTGCCCAGGCACGTCCTTCACGTCCTTGGTGGATGCGTCCGTTTTGTCCGGGACGGTCGGAGTGCCGCTCAGCGCTGAGCCCAGCGTCGTCGTGGGCCCGGCCGCACGGCCGTCGATGCTCGACGTCGACGAGACAAGGCTTGAGAGGGGCTTATTGGTTCCGAATTCGACTGCCGTGACACCGACCATCGCGATAACGAATGCGGCAGCACTGACCGCCCCGACCTTGATCCAGGTCTTGGGGGTGAACTGCATCCTCACCCGTTTGGCTCGAGGTCTCTCGGCCGGAGCGCTGGCGGCCAGCACGTCGCCGTCGTCAGCGGGCAGTCCACCCACGCGTCGCTGGGGCATTTTCCTCAATGCCACGGCGGCGGCCGAGCTGAGTGTTCGGGCATAGAGAGCGGCGCCCACCGTGGCAACGATAGAGCCGAGTGCGGCGCCGATAAGGGTCCCGGCGACGCCGAGGAAGGACCCCACGAAGGCAGAGGTCACCGCGGCCAACGCCGAGCCAATAGTCTGGGTGCCGCTTAGCCCGAGGAGCTGTTTCGGCTTGTCTTCGTTAGCGGAGTCTGCAGGCATCTTCAAACACATTTCAGTCAGGTAATGTTACGAACAGATAACTTTACCTGCCTGCGGCTCACTCCCGGCTGCGGCCGTATTTATTTGTGACGCTTCTCACGGACAAGAGGAGGGTCGAGGTTCATGCCACTGCGGCCTCCGGGCCGGCGCTAGTCCAGGGGCAGCGTTATGGTCACACGGGTTCCTGCGGCGGCGGACGAATCGATCATCACCTCTCCGCCAGCAAGGTCCACCGCCAGGCGCATAAGGCGTAGCCCCATGCCGGTGTGCCGGCCAATCATGGCTGCCGGTGCGTCGAAACCACCGCCGTCGTCGGTCACTTTGAGCTGAATGCCGTGGGTCATGCCGTGGGAGACGCAGCTGAGCCGGACCGTGACAACTGATGCCTGAGCGAACTTATAGACATTGCTGAGGAGCTCCTGCGCCGCCCGGTACAGAAGAGTTGCGGACTGTCGGTCCACTTCCATCCGGTGTTGCGGAGTCTCCAGATGCACCACGATGCCGCGTTTGCGGAGGGGGAGGGTCAGACGGTCAATTGCGCCGGTCAGCCCAAGGGCATGGAAATCGACCGGGTGTGTATCGGTGAGGACGCCACGTACGGCGACGACTTCATCGCTTTGTAGTGATTTCATATTCTTACTGTGCGCCTATGCCGTTGGCATTTTCCGGTGACGCGCCGAGGGCAGAGGCAGGATGTCTCGCCGTCGTCTGCCTGGCAGCAGAGTTCATCCGGCCCGCGGTGTTTAGGTGCCTGCGGGTTGGAATATCTCGACCACATTGCCGGACGGGTCCTCCAGCAGGATCTGCTGACCGCCTGGGCCTTTGACGATGTCGCTTCGGAACGTGAGGCCGCCCGCACGGAGTGTTGCAACTACCGCTAGAACTCAAAGTCCCGCCGTCGTTCGCTTGATCACCGCCGCTTTCTCGACGTCGGCGAGCCTCTTGAGCGGTCCGGTCGGGAGCGTTATGAGGGGCGTCGGGGACTAATTCGGTGAAGGGTGCGGTTATGCAGTCGGGGCCGGAACCGGTTCTGCGCGCAACGCGCCCTGCACGCGGATGGGAACGAGATCACATGACGACATCGACTGCCGACGGAGTCGGCTTCCGCTCCAAACGCGGACCTGTCCTCATTGCCCTGATGCTCTCCACGGGTCTGGTGGCGATCGATGCGACCGTGGTGGCGACGGCCGTGCCGTCGATTGTGCAAGACATCGGCGGGTTCGCGTCGTTCCCGTGGCTGTTCTCCGCCTACCTGCTGGCGCAGGCCGTGTCAGTACCTGTCTACGCGAAGCTCTCCGACACCATCGGCCGTAAGCCGATCATGCTCATCGGCATCGGTCTGTTCCTGCTCGGCTCGATCCTGTGCGGCGTTGCCTGGAGCATGCCGGTCCTCATCGCCTTCCGCGTGGTGCAGGGCCTGGGCGCGGGAGCGGTCCAGCCGATGGCCATCACCATCGCCGGCGATATCTACACGCTGGCAGAGCGGGCAAAAGTGCAGGGCTACCTTGCGAGCGTGTGGGCAGTTTCCTCGGTGGTTGGCCCGACGCTCGGCGGCGTGTTTGCCGCACTGGGCATCTGGCGTGGCATCTTCCTCGTGAACATCCCGCTGTGCCTGGTGGCAGGGTGGATGCTGGTCCGGTCGTTCCACGAAAATATTGAGAGCGTGAAACACCGGGTCGACTATCTGGGGGCGGGGCTGCTCACCGTTTCTCTCACCCTGCTCATTCTCGGGGCCCTCGAGGGCGGCCAGGCCTGGGCCTGGGATTCCGCCATCAGCATTGCAGTCTTCGCGGGTGGCGCCCTCTTTTTCGCCGCGTTCCTCCTGGTTGAACGGAGGGCGGCGGAGCCGGTCCTGCCGCCGTGGGTGGTGTCCCGGCGGCTGCTGGCGACGACGGCGATGATCGCCTTCGGCGTCGGAGCGGTCATGCTTGGCCTCACCTCTTACGTTCCCACGTTCCTCGAAGGAGCACTCTCCACCTCCCCGATCCTGGCCGGGCTCGCCCTCGCGGCGCTGACGATCGGCTGGCCGATCAGTGCGTCCCAATCGGGCCGCCTGTATCTTCGGATCGGGTTCCGGAACACGGCCCTGATCGGCATCACGGTCACCGTCATCGGCACAGCAGTCCTTGCCCTCACCGCCTCCGTCCCCAGCGTTGCGCTTGTCGCGGGCAGTTGCTTCATCGTCGGGCTGGGTCTCGGGCTCGTCGCGACCCCGACACTGATCGCCGCCCAATCGAGCGTCGAATGGAACGAGCGCGGTGTGGTCACCGGCACCAACCTGTTCGCGCGGTCGATCGGCAGCTCCATCGGCGTCGCCGTTTTCGGGGCGATAGCGAACGCTGTCTACGCCGGCACTCTGCACGGCGAGACGGACCCCCAAACAGTCGTCGCGGCCTCCTCCGCCGTCTTCCTGGCCGTCTTGATCGCCGCCGTGCTCACCGTCGTCGCCGTCATCGGCATGCCCGCCACAAAACCCGTCAAGCAGGTCCACGCAGCAGCGCGAGAGTAATTCAGAGCCAGATGAGCCCTTGACGGGGCGGGAGAGCCCGCCGCCGGTCCCGCTGGTCACATAGTTGCAGCCCGGCAGCCACCGTCATTGCCGCTGCCCGTACCGGATGGACCGGAAGCGGAGTAATGTGCGGATTCTCAGCGAAGAGCGGGCTGCGTCCCGTTCCCTGACGCATTTCAGGAGGTCCGGAGATGTACGATACGGGCGATGCAGGGGGCGATGTCCTCGTCGATGCGCCATGGCTTGAGGAGCATCTGCACGATCCAGGGCTTCGCCTGATTGAGATCGACGTGAATGCGACGTCTTATGACCGCGGGCACATTGAGGGTGCTGTGCTGTGGAACGTCTACCGGGACCTGAAGGACGGCAACTACCAGCTCGTCGATACGGCCGCTGTCCAAAAGCTGATCGCCGGTTCCGGGATTGCCCCGGACTCAACAGTGGTCTTCTATGGCTATGGACCGGCAATGGGCTTCTGGCTCATGAAGCTCTACGGCCATACCGACGTTCGCGTTCTCGACTGCTCTCGAGACACGTGGCAAGAGGCCGGACGTCCGTGGACCACGGAGGTGCCCGCACCGGCTACGACCGACTACCGTCTGCCCGGCCAGGATGAACGGCTCCGCGCCGACCGGACGCGGGTGCAGAGCGCGATTGATGACCCCTCGGTCACGATTCTGGATGTGCGCAGTGATCTTGAATTCCGGGGCGAGCGGTTCTGGCCGTCGGGTGGACTCGAACCAGGAGGTCGCGCCGGCCACATTCCCTCGGCTGTTCACTTGTCGATCGACGCCTTGCGCGACGACGGCGGGGCGTTCCGAAACGTCGAAGAATTGCGGGAGATATTTGCGCCGATAGACCCCGCAGGCGCTCGCGAGGTGATCCCGTACTGCACTATCGGTATCCGAGCCTGCACGGCGTGGTTCGCGCTGACCTATCTGCTGGGTCGTGAAGACGTCCGGGTCTACGAAGGTTCCTGGGCTGAATGGGGACGGAGGCCCGAGTCACCGGTGGAAACCTCGTGATGCGGGCCTTGAAACTGCTGAACCCCTAATTCTTGGTCGACATCTCTCTGCCGCGCGCCGAGGGCGATCAGGCGCTCGAGTTCTTCTGCCGTGGATACGCCATCAGCCCGGAGTTCTCTCAGCGCTGGCCCGAATGCTCCTCCCCTTTCACCGCCGAACGGAAGTATCGTGTGGCCAGTAGCAGCTAGTTTCTGGCTCAAAGAATGAATCCTCTGGCTTTTAGGTTGAGATCTCAGCCAAATGGAGAGAAGCGCGTGATTGCCGTGGATATGGTGACTGGCATGGAACCAGTTCTGAAATATGTCCGGCATTGGGGCGCCCTCGTGGCGGCCGTCATCTTCTTCTCCCTGTGGTGTGTGGCCGAGGCCGGCCGAATGGGCCCGACCGGTGGGTACGGGGTGAGCAACACGGGTCTGGACAGCTGGCCTGGAACTTGGCCCCTGGTGCTGATGACCTTGGCCATTGCGACAGCTTCCTGGAAGCCGCTGGTGTCCCTCGGGTTCACGGTTGCACTCCTTGCCGGACAGCTAAGCCATGCACTGCCGCCGATGGCTTCCAACCACTGGGCCATCTATCTGGGCTCCTTTGTCGCTCTTGGCTTCATCTTGTGGACCGCACCGCAGCGGCTGCGCTATATCGCTGCGGGCGCCAACGTGGTCGCAGCTGCCATCATGGCGTTCCTGATGCTCTCGTGGAGGTACGGCAACGGCGTCGGCTGGTACCGTCCTGCGTACGCCGGCGACCGCTGGATGCTTCAGGACTACGGCTGGCAGCTATTTGCACTCCTCCTGTTGATAGCCGGATCCTGCGCCGCGGTCGGACTTCTGTTGGCGCTGTACCAGGAACGGGGCAGCCTGTTCCGGGCACGGGAGCTGGCGCAGAGCAGCCTGAAGGAAACCGAGATCGACCTGATTGTGGAGCGGGAACGGACGCGCATCGCCCGGGACCTGCACGACGTCCTCGCCCATTCCCTGGCAGTCATCGCCGCCCAAGCCGACGGAACCCGATACCTGAGCAAGGACCAGCCTAAAGCTGTCCTCAACGCCCTGGACACCATCGCCCGGTCAGCCCGCAGCGCATTGGTGGACGCCCAACGCGTCATCGAGGGAGTCTGTGATGACGGCATGGTGACGCCCCAGCCGCGACTTAGCGACATTCCGGCTCTCATCGAAGGGATGCAGCGCGGCAGTTTGAAGGTCCACCGCAGCGAGTCGGGAACATCCGTGGAACTTTCAACTGGCCAGCAGATGGCGGTCTACCGGATCGTCCAGGAATGCCTGACCAATGCGCTTAAACATGGCGGGCGCGGCACGGACGTGCGGCTCCACTTTGACTGGAGCGGCCCGGGCCTGACCCTGCACGTGGCCTCGGCGCTAGACCCCGGCCAAGCAGGCGCCGGCGATCCGTCCTCCTCCCGGGGCGGGCGGGGACTTCCCGGCATGCGCGAACGCGCCCATCTGGCCGGCGGCTGGCTCACGGCCGGCCCGGACGGCGAACACTTCCGTGTGACGGTCTTCGTCCCCTACGGAACCCGGGAAGCGAGAGAAGCGGACGATACAGCCTGCGCTGAAGCCGGGGGCTCCCTCACGGAAATCGCGGATGCGGAAGCCCAGCCGCTGCTCGCCGCAATCGGACTGCAGCAAGCAGCGATTGCCCGGGAAGTGCACGACCGTGGCTGATGCCGGGGCGCTCATCGCCGTCGCCCTGGTGGATGACCAGCCTCTGTTCCGTGCAGGAATCCGGATGCTCATAGAGAGCCAGGAGGACATGGAACTCTCCGGAGAGGCGAACGATGGGGAACAGGCGGTAGCCCTGGCAAGCGAACGTCGTCCGGACGTCATGCTGATGGACCTGCGTATGCCGGTCATGGATGGCGTCGAGGCCACCCGGCGGATTGTGCAGCGCGCCGATGCTGCGGGCACCGACAAGCCAAGAATCATCGCACTGACCACCTTCAACCGGGATCAGGCCGTGGTCCAGGCAGTGCAGGCCGGAGCCAGCGGGTATCTCCTCAAGAGCGCGGAACCGGAGTTCCTCCTGGCAGCCATCCGCACTGTTCACTCCGGGTATTCGGTCATCGCGCCAGGATCCATCCACTCTCTGTTTGAACATGCGGCCCGCAGTGCTCCCGCGGCGGGCCCGGACCTGTCGGTCCTCAACGTCCTGTCCGCGCGGGAGCGGGACGTCTTCCTGCTCGCGGCCAAAGGCCTCAGCAATGGCGAAATGGCGGAGAGCCTGTTCGTCTCCGAAGCAACCATCAAAACCCACCTGCGCAGCGTGCTGGACAAACTGGAGCTCCGAACCCGGCTGCAGCTGGTCGCCTTCGCCCACGAACGCCGTCTGCTGGGCACCTGAACGGGCAATTCGGCCCGGTGAAACTTAGCGGCTGCTCACCTGCCCGAACAGCTTCGCGATTGGCGCGATGATGAGCGGGCGGGCGGCGTACCACCCGGCCGCGGTGATGGCGATTGCGGCCGCGAAGAGCCAAAACCCGACCCAGTTCACCACGTCGGTGCCGCCGAACATGTGGTTCAGGTTGCGCAGCGCGCCGGTCGCGAACACCAGGAACACGTGGATGAGAATGAACAGCACAAAAAACAGCATGGTCGGGAAGTGAATGGCGCGCGCAACCTCCACCGGGTAGATCTTGTTCAGCCTCTTCGCGTCCTTCGGCCAGAACTCGCTCATGCGCACACCCGTGATCGCCGCCAGCGGGGCCGCAATGAACACCACGACGAAGTACATGATCTGCTGCAGGCTGTTGTAGTTCACCCAGCCGCTCTCAACGGGCCAGTCGAGTGTCATGTACTGCAGGAGCGCGGAGAGTGCGTTTGGGACCGCCTCCCAGCTGGTCGGGACGATTCGCATCCAGCGTCCCGAGGCAAACAGCAGCACCACAAAGATGAGTCCGTTGACAAGCCACAAAATGTCGAGCGACTGGTGCAGCCACAGGTTGATGCTGATCTTCTTGCCACCGCGCTTCGGCGTCCAGAACGCCGGCGGCTTCTGCTGAGTGCGCACCTGATAGCCGGAGCGAATGATGAGCACCATCAGGAAGATGTTAAAGAAGTGCGCCCACTGCGCCCACCAGGGGAAGCCGGGCTCCATCGTGTCGGGCAGGGGATACGCGCCCGGGTACCTCTCAAGGAACTCCGGCACGCCCGGCAGCGTCGTCACGCCGCGCGCGGCGAGCACAAGAATCCCTGCGGCGGCCACGGCGCCGACCGCGAGGAGCACGACGAGCTTGATCCACTGGCCCCGGGTACGCGACCCGTAGAGCCTGGCCTCGGTTTTTGGCCTGACGGGCTTTTCAGCGGCGACGACGGGCTGTGCCGCCGGGGCGACGACGGCGTGTGCCACCGCTTCCGGCGGGGTTGTGGCCGCGGGCGCAGTCGCCGTGGCTGAGGGCTCCGCCTCGGCAACGGCCTCCACCACGCTGGCGGCCGGGGCCGGGGTCTGGGCAACGTGTTCGGGAACGGCCTGCGCCGCAGGGGCGGCAGCGACCGCCGGAGCGAGTCCAGCCGGCGGCCACGGTTCGCCACCGGGGACGCGGGGAAGCCCGCGACGCAGCGAAGTGGTTCCCAGCGTCACTGCCGCGGGTGCGGCGGGTGCGGTGGCCGGAACAGCTGGAAGCGCCGTCGACGTCGGCGCCGTCGCTACTGCTGCTGCCGCCGCCTCTGCCGCTACTGCTGCCGCTATTGCAGCCGCAGCCGCAGCCGCAGCAACATCTGTGACCGGCGCGGGCGTGGCGCCTGCGGCGGGAGCCCCGGACCGAGCCCCCGCTGACACCGGAGCCTCGCCCGCGGGCGGCCACGGCTCGCCGCCCGGCACGCGCGGCAGGCCGCGGCGAAGCGGCCGCGCCACAGCGGCGCCGGAGTTCGCGGCCGGGACCGGAGCGGACACCGCCGTCGCACCCGGTGCCGTTTCCCGGGCAGCGGCAGCACCGGGGGCGGAGGGTGCGGGGGCGGAGGGCGCGGCGGTGACCGATCCCTCCCCGAAAACAGGCGCGGACCGGGCCGCCGCTCCTGCCGACATAATGCGTGCGGGCGCCTGCCCTGCTGCGGGCCAGGGCTCACCACCTTCGACGCGCGGCAGGCCCCGCCGAACAGACCGAGAAAAAGTTGCCATGACTACTTCTTCCGAGCCTCAAGCGCGCTGATGAGCTGCGGCACGACCTTGAAGAGGTCGCCGACCACACCAAAGTCGGCGATCTCGAAGATCGGCGCGTCTGAATCCTTGTTGACGGCGACGATCGTCTTCGCCGTCTGCATGCCGGCCCGGTGCTGAATCGCGCCGGAAATGCCCAGCGCGATATACAACTGCGATGACACCGAAACCCCGGTCTGGCCGACCTGCTGCGACTGCGGGATGTAGCCCGCATCCACTGCGGCACGCGAAGCACCAACGGCAGCACCGAGCGCATCGGCGAGCTGTTCGACCAGTGCGAACTGTTCCTTCGACCCGAGGCCGCGACCACCCGCGACAACCTTCGCGGCACCACGCAGCTCCGGCCGCGAGGTGGCGGCAACCGCCTCCTCGAACGAGTCGATCCGCGCGGCCGGCTTCTCGGAGCGCGTCACGGCCAAGGTCTCCGAGGCTTCCGGCTGAGCCGCAGCCCGCGCATCGATGGAGCCCTGGCGAACCGTGATTACCGGCGCCCCAAACGTGGACGATGACGTCACGTTGTAGGCACCGCCGTAGACGGAGTGGTGGGCGACGACGCCCTCGTCGTCGCGTGACACGCCGACCGCATCGGCGGAAACCGCTGCACGCGTGCGGGCAGCGTAACGGCCGGCGAGGTCGCGCCCGTTCAGAGAATGTGAAATCAGGATCGCGTCCGGCTGCACCTGCTCCGCGGCGGCGGCAAGGGCGTCAACGCCCGGCACTCCGAGCACGGAAGGATCCGGGGTCTCCGCGATCAATACGTGCGCGGCACCCAGGCCCGCGGCCTCCGTGGCGGCGGCGCTGCCGGCGCCGGGTGCGGCAAGTACCAAGGCGATGGGCGTGCCGACCGCAGCGGCAGCGCCGAAGAGTCCGGGTGCAGCCTTCTCGAGTTCACCGGTGGCCCGGGTTTCGACGACGACGAGGATGGCGTCAGGAGGGAATTCAGTCATGTCGTTTCTCCCTAAGCCAGTCGGTTTTCGACAAGGAAGTCAGCGAGCTTCTCGCCGGCGTCACCCTCGTCAATGATCTTTACGCCCGCCGCGTGCGGGGGCTTCTCTGCAATGGTCAGCATGATCGAACGCGCCGCCTCCGGGTTGTCGGCCGTGATCCCGAGGTCTGCGAGGGTAAGCACCTCAAGGGGTTTCTTCTTCGCGGCCATGATTCCTTTGAAGTTCGGGAAGCGCGCCCCGGGAAGCGCCTCGGTAATGGAAATCACCGCAGGCAGGTCCGCTGACACCTTCTGCACGCCGGATTCAACGGGCCTGGTGCCGGACACCGCGCCGTCGCTGATTTCCACGGAGCTGAGGCCGGTAGCGTGCGGCACGTCGAGCAATTCTGCGAGCATCGCGGGAATCATCCCGCCGGATCCGTCGGTGGAGACGTTGCCGCTGATCACGAGGTCAAACCCAGCGCGACGGATCGCTGCTGCGAGAGTCTCGGCGGTAAGTCCCAGATCCGCACCCCGGAGCGCCTCGTCAGAGACGTGGATAGCGCTCCCCGCGCCCATCGCAAGCCCCTTGCGGATCGTTGCCGTCGCACCCTCGGGAGCGAGGGAGAGGACTGCGACCTCGGTGCCCTCGTGCGCGTCGGCGTACGTCAGCGCCAGCTCCAAGGCCCGCTCACCAATCTCATCAATGACTGCCTCGCTGGCTTCCCGATCGGCGAGGCCTGTTTCCAGGTTCAGCTTTCGGTCCCCGTAGGTATCGGGGACCTCCTTTACTAGAACGACAATCTTCATCGATGGCTCTTCCTGTGGCGGGCTTGTCTCTACAGAGGAGACGGGTCGGATCTCCATCGAGTCTACGAAAGCTGGGCCCCTCCTGACTGATCGGGCCCGTGTCGTGACTCGAAGGTCTCAGGAAGGCGACCCCCGCCGTCGTAGTACATGGAAATACAGCGCCCTGCATACTGCCCCGCCCGTAGTCTGTTTAGATGCCTCGTTTTGCGCTTGATATTGAGTCCGTCCCCCGCCCCGTCCGTTCGCAGGAGCTGCTGGATGCAGTGAACCACCGGGTCGTCATTGCCGATGGGGCGATGGGCACCATGCTGCAGGGGCGTGAGCTGTCGCTCGAGGACGACTTCCTGGGCCTTGAAGGCTGCAACGAGATCCTCAATGCCACGCGCCCGGATGTCCTCGCGGACATTCATGACGCGTACTTCGCCGTGGGTGTCGATGCGGTCGAAACCAACACCTTCGGCGCGAACTGGTCCAACCTCTCCGACTACGGCATCGACGACCGGATCGAAGAGCTCGCCCGGAAGGGCGCGGAGATCGCCCGGGACCGTGCCGAAGCGGCAGAAAAAACAGACGGGCGGATGCGGTGGGTACTGGGCTCGATGGGGCCGGGCACCAAGCTCCCCAGCCTCGGCCACACCAGCTACGACTACCTCAAACAGACCTTCGCGCTGCAGGCCGAGGGCCTCATCGACGGGGGAGCGGACGCCTTCCTCATCGAGACCAGCCAGGACCTCCTGCAGACCAAAGCCGCGGTCAACGGCTGCAAGCAGGCGATCGTCACCCGCGGCATCCGGCTCCCGATCTTCGTCGAGGTGACCGTCGAAACCACCGGAACCATGTTGATGGGCTCCGAGATCGGCGCCGCGCTCACCTCCCTCGAACCGCTCGGCGTCGACGCCATCGGCCTCAACTGCGCCACCGGGCCGGATGAGATGAGCGAGCACCTGCGCCACCTCTCCAAGCAGTCCACCGTAGCCATCGCCTGCATGCCCAACGCCGGCCTGCCCGTCCTTGGTGCCAACGGCGCGCACTACCCGCTCTCACCCACCGAACTCGCCACCGCGCACGAGCAGTTCGTGCGGGAATTCGGTCTGGGCCTCGTGGGCGGATGTTGCGGTACGACGCCGGAGCACATGGCCGCCGTCGTCGAGCGTCTTGCGCCCTTGCGTGCCAGCGTCGCTGTCACCAGCGGCGGGAGGGGCGCCGACGGCAGCCGCGTTCCCACCGAGCGTGAAGCCGGCATCGCGTCCCTCTACCATCATGTGCCGTTCGACCAGGAGTCTGCGTACCTCGCGATTGGCGAGCGCACCAACGCGAACGGTTCGAAGGCGTTCCGCCAGGCGATGCTCGACGAGCGATGGGACGATTGCGTCGATATCGCCCGCGAGCAGGTCCGCGTCGGCGCCCACCTGCTCGATGTGTGCATTGACTACGTGGGGCGCGATGGCGTGGCCGACATCAAGGAGGTCGTCTCACGTTTCGCGTCGGCCTCCACCCTCCCGTTGGTCATCGACTCCACCGAACCACCCGTCCTGCAGGCCGGGCTCGAACTCATCGGCGGACGCCCGGTGGTCAACTCCGTCAACTACGAGGACGGTGACGGCCCGGACAGCCGCTTCGCGCGCATCATGCCGCTCGTGAAGGAACACGGCACCGCCGTGATCGCCCTGACCATCGACGAGCACGGCCAGGCACGCACAACCGAGGGCAAGGTGGCCATCGCCTCGCGCCTCGTCGACGCCCTGGTGGGCGAATGGGGCATGCGCGTCGAGGACATCATCGTCGACTGCCTGACCTTCCCCATCGCCACCGGCCAGGAAGAAACCCGCCGGGACGGCATCGAAACGATCGAGGCCATCCGCCAGATCACCACGAAATATCCCGGCATCCAGACCACTCTCGGCGTCTCCAACGTGTCCTTTGGCTTGAACCCGGCAGCGCGCATGGCCCTGAACTCGGTGTTCCTGCACGAGGCCGTGCAGGCGGGCCTGACCAGCGGCATCATTGACGCCGCCAAGATTGTGCCGCTCGCGTCGCTGCCGGAAGAGCAGCGCAAGGTGGCGCTGGACCTCATCTGGGACCGCCGCGAATACGACGCCGACGGCAATGTCACGTACGACCCCCTGAACAGCATGCTGGACCTGTTCGCCGGCGTCGACACCGCAGCGCTCAAGGACCAGCGCGCCGCTGAACTCGCCGCGCTGCCCACCGGCGAACGCCTGCAGCGGCGCATCATCGACGGCGAAGGCAAGGGCCTCGAAGAGGACCTCGACCTGGCGCGCGCCGAAGGCATGACCCCGCTGGGCATCATCAACGACCAGCTGCTCGAAGGCATGAAGGTGGTTGGCGAACGCTTCGGCGCCGGCGAGATGCAGCTGCCCTTCGTGCTGCAGTCCGCCGAGGTGATGAAGAATGCGGTTGCCCTGCTCGAGCCGCACATGGAGAAGTCGGATTCCTCCGGCAAGGGCACCATGGTGATCGCCACCGTGCGCGGCGATGTGCACGACATCGGCAAGAACCTGGTGGACATCATCCTCACCAACAACGGCTACAAAGTGATCAACATCGGCATCAAACAGGGGATCGCCGAGATCATGGCCGCAGCCGAGGAGCACAACGCCGACGTGATCGGCATGTCTGGCCTGCTGGTGAAGTCCACCGTGGTGATGAAGGAAAACCTCGCCGAACTGCAGTCCCGGGGGCTCGCGAAGAAATGGCCAATCATCCTCGGCGGCGCAGCCCTGACCCGCGCCTACGTGGAGCAGGACCTGGCGGAGCAGTTTGAAGGAACCGTCCGGTACGCCAAGGACGCCTTTGAGGGCCTGGCACTCATGGAGCCCCTGGTGCAGGTGGCCCGCGGCGCCGACCCGGACGCCGTCGGCCTTCCGCCGCTGAAGAAGCGGATCCATAAAGGCGGCCCGAAGTTCACGGTGACCGAGCCGGAGGCGATGCCCGGCCGGTCCGACGTCGCCTCCGACAATCACGTGCCTTCGCCGCCGTTCTGGGGCACGCGCATCGTGCGCGGCGTCGCACTCCACGACTACGCTACTTTCCTCGACGAACGCGCGACCTTCATGGGGCAGTGGGGGCTCAAGCCCGGCCGCGGCGAGGACGGCGCCTCCTACGAGGAACTGGTGGAACGCGAGGGGCGGCCGCGCCTGCGGTACTGGCTGGACCGCATCCTCGGCGAGGGAATGCTTGACGCGTCCGTCGCGTACGGCTATTTCCCGGTGGTCTCCGAGGGGGAACAGGTGGTGGTGCTGCACCACGGGGAGGACCGCGACGGCGTCCTCGGCACCGTGGGACTGCTCGCCCCCGACGGCGGCTCAGGCGGCCCGATCGGCACCGAGCGGCTGCGCTTCGACTTCCCGCGCCAGCGCCGCGACCGGCACCTGTGCCTCGCCGACTTCGTCCGCTCGCGCGAATCGGGACAGATCGACGTGCTGCCTGTGCAGCTGGTCACCGCCGGCTCCAAGATCGACGAGGTGACTGGCGAGCTGTTCAAAGGAAACCACTACCGCGACTACTACGAACTTAACGGCCTGGTTATGCAGCTCACCGAGGCGCTCGCGGAATTCTGGCATGCGCGCATCCGCTCGGAGCTGGGCTTCGCTTCCGAGGAGCCCAAGGACAAGGCCGGCCTGTTCAAGCTCGACTACCGCGGTGCGCGGTTCTCGCTCGGATACCCCGCGTGCCCGGACATGGAGGACCGCCGCAAGGTAACGGAACTGCTGCGTCCAGAGCGGATGGGCGTGGTCCTGAGCGATGAGCTGATGCTGCACCCGGAACAGTCCACCGACGCGTTCGTGTTCCACCACCCGGAGGCGAAGTACTTCAAGGTGTGAGCTGGTACTTCGACGTTATTTGGTCTGAAACCGTCAAAATGTCTTGACCTGCGCATACACTGCCACCATGCGCGTTTTCGATACGTCATTCGACTACAAGACCGACGAGTCTCGGAAGGCCAAGCGGGGCAAATCCGGCGGCCTGGGCGACCCAGACGCGAACAGCGTGAGGCTCCGGGCGGACCATGAGCTGCTGTGGACCAAGAAGCTGAACTCCGGCGCCCTTTTCGCCCCGAGCGCATCAGCGGCCCGCTGGAACGAGTACCTCATCTATACCGACGACTCCGGGGCGAGGCATTGCTACGGCAGCGATGCCATCACGGCCTCCTACACCGGAAGATCACGCCCGGCGTCTCTGGCCAACGCGATGGCCGGTCTGAACGAAGAGCAGCGGGCCCGCTACCTCTACCCGCCGTACACCATCGGCAGTGCGATGATTTGGCCCGTCAGGGCGAAAGACCGACCCACGATGAACCAGGCCCGGGGGATTCGCCACTCGATCGCTGACCGCATAGACCTCACCCTTGAGTGCGTCCGGCGCCACTACGCTGGAGAGCCGAAGAGCCCGCTTGCCGATGTCATCAACGCCTACAAAGACTTCTTCGAGCTCTTCGATGGGTTCGTGGAGTTCGTGGACTTCTTCCACTTTCAGGACCTCGTGGCGCCCGACTACAAAGACATTCGGTTCTTCGTGCCCTTTGAGGGCTTTGATCCTTCCGGGATACCGGCGGACTACGTGACGTACCGGGAGGCCACGCTGGAGTTCATCGCGGCACGGAATCGCCGGATGGCCAAGTGGGTCACAGAGAACCACCCCAACATCGAGGTTCGCGAGTAGCGTCTTGAGGTTCCGGCGATAGGTCAGGGACAGCGTGCAGGGCGGGTGTCCCGGCGGTGGCCTCAGACCCCGAGTTGAAGCCGGTCCCTGTCCGGGGCGGGTTGGGCCTGAACGGCCTGCCCACCCGTGCTGGAGACCGGCTTCACCCGCCGGAGGGCGGCGAGAACGGCCCGCCCTACCAGGGTGATTCCGATGACCGTGGTGATGGCACGCAGGGTGTCCCAGCCCGCCGTCGAGGTCACCAGCGAGTACAGCAGGAAGCTGCTGAGGTTGGTGGCCAGCGGCGCGCCGGGCACGTAGGAAATGCCGGTGCCGGCACCCACCGCGAAGGGCCAGAACCACAGATTGGTCAGCAGGCCGAACGCGTAGGACGCCAGGGCCCCGTAGCCGCACAGCATCCATAGCTCGGCTTTGCCCCGCACCCTGCGGGGGAGCAGGCCTGCCCCGGCGCCCACCCACGCGCAGGCGAAGATCTGGAACGGTGACCAGGGTCCGATGCCACCCCACAGGATGCTGGACACGGCGATGGTGGCGGCGCCGAGGAGCAGGCCGAAACGGGCACCGAAGGCGCGGCCGGCCAGGATCAGCAGGATAAAGACCGCCTCCACACCGCCGACGCCGGTGCTCGCCACCCGCACCGCCGAGCCAATGGCGGCCAGCACGCCGAGCAACGCCACCGTGTGCGCGGAGCGGACCGAGCCGTCGAGCGACACCGCGACGGCGACGGCGGCGAGCGGCGCGATGGCCAGCGCCGCGTAGGGGAGAGCCGCGGCGGCATCCTCCGGGAGGGCTGCGGCGAGCAAAGGCCAGCAGAACGCTGCCAGGGCAAGAAGGTTTGCGGCTGCGAGAATTGCGGACTCCACGCCCCGCGGCATCCGGATGTGGCGGACTCTTGCTGCCGCACCCGGACTGTCCGGCCGTGGGTCGATGAACCGTGGTTCTGCGGTGCGTTGTGCTGTGCTGCTTTGTGTTGTGGGGACACTGGCCGGGGCGGCTTCTGTCACGAATGATGGGGCGACGCCGTCGCGCATCGGGAGGATCCGGGCGCCGAGCCCGCGGGCAAAGTCGAGGTCGTGGGTGGCGATCAGGACCGCCGCGCCGTCGTCCGCTGCGGCCCGGAGCGCCGCCGCGACCGCTGTGCGTGCCTCGTAATCGAGCCCGCGGGTCGGCTCGTCGATCAGGAGTACCTGCGGATCGTCCATGGTTTGCAGCGCGATGGCCAGGATCCTGCGTTCCCCGGCGGAGAGGTCCCGCGGGTGCTCGTGTCCGATGGGCATCCGGACATCCCCGCGCAGGCGAGCCAGGTGCGATTCCGCCGACCGGGAAGGGACTTGGTCGCTGCCTGCGCGGAGCCGGTTGGAACGGCGCCGGTTCGAACGACGCGGGTCACGTTCCCGCCGTCGTTCCGCCGCTCCAAGCTCTGCCGCGACGGTGTCCCTCGTGAAGAGGTCGTCGGAGGCGTCCGGCACAAGGGCGACGCGGCCGCCGTCGACTGTGATTTCACCGGGCGTGCCTTCCCCCAGGGCGAGCGCCACGAGGAGGGACGACTTCCCGGCCCCGTTCGGCCCCACCAGGGCGACCACTTCACCGCGGTGCAGGGCCAGGGATGCGTCGCGCACCAGCGGCTTGCCCTCGCGGTGCACCGCGAGGTTTGTCGCAGTAAGTACGGGTGCATGCCCCGTTTCCGGAACGGGCATTGGGTAGGCAGCAGCCGGGGCCGAAGCGGACGGCGCGACACCGGGCACCAACGTGCCCTCGTAAATGGTCCACCACGAGTCGGCAACGGGTACGAGCGAGTCCGCCCGGTGCTCCGCCACGATGACGCAGACATCCCCGTCGCGGGCGAGGGCGTCGAGGACGGCGATGACGCGTCCGCGTGCTGAGGTGTCAAGGTCGGCCAGGGGCTCGTCAACCAGGAGCAGGACCGGATGGTCCACCACCGCGGCGGCGATGGCTACGAGCGTTGCCTCACCCGCCGAGAGGGTGCTGACATTCCGGTCCAGCAGCGCCGACACTCCGATGCGCTCCGCGACCTCCAGCACCCGGGCCTTGGCGACACCGGAAGCCACGCCGCGCAGCTCAAGTGCGAGGGAGATTTCGTCCCGGACCCGGGTGGTGGCGAATGCGGCGCGGGGATTCTGCAACACTACGCCGACGAGGCGGGCGGTATCGCGCGGCGGCGTGGCGGCACGGTCCGTTCCGGCGACGTGCAGCGTGCCGGAAATGTCTCCACCGTCAACGTGGGAGAGGAGGCCCGCGATACCTCGCAGGATCGTGGACTTGCCGGAGCCCGTCGGCCCGGTAATGACCGTCATTGACCCGCTCGACGGCGTGAACCCGGTGACGCGCACCTGCGTGTCACTAATGCGGAATTGTGCGTCCGGGATCAGAACCGGCGCTTCGGCGCCGGGGGCGGGTTGGTGTGGTGCCCGGCTGCCGAAGCCGCGTAACTCCAGGGCCGCGGCCACCCGTCCGGCGTGCTCGAGGGTGCGCTCGAGCACGGGAACAAGGGCGCGGGGTCCGAAGCGTTCGCCCCGCAATCGAAAAGCCAGGCGTACGGAGGTTACGGCGTCGGAGAGTGCCGGGAGCGCCGCCCAAGCCACCACAAGCGTCCGGGCCGTGCTCTGCAGGGGGCCGCCGCGGGCCAGGTGCCGGAAGCCGCGGGCCACGTCCACCCAGGCGTTGAGCATGCCGAAGCCGAGGATCATTCCGGCGATCGGCAGGGCGGACAGGACCGCCGCCCACAGGCCGGGTGCCGTTACCGGGCCCAGGAGGACCACATGGGCATACGGGGCAGGCAGCGGCACCGGCGGCATGTTCAGCAGGACGGGTTCACCGATGCCCGCCCCGTTGAAGAGAATGCGGTAGAGGACCCGCGCCGCGATGAAGACGGCGGCGAGAGCCGCCGCTGCGCGTAACGGCGCGGGTCGAAAGGTCATGCTGCGGGTGCGGCCGGTGCGTCGTCGACCGTGAAGAGCAGTTCCAGGCTCTCTCCCGGGCTGACCTTCAGGGTGCCGAGGCCTTCCTGCGCGTATGCCCAGGCGCCAGAGGCCGGCTTGACCCAGAGAGCCCAGTAGGCAAAGGCGGCGGGCATCTTGCTGCAATCTTCCCGGTACGTGCCGCCCTTGTGGGCGATGTCGAAGTCTGCGGCGGGTACACCGTTCACACGGCACACCAGTTCCTTGGGATATGCGGCAGTGCCCTCGATCTTCACCTTTGCATCTTCGAGCACCTTGGAAGCGAGGGTCGGCGCGTCCACGGGAACGCAAACGGACGTGTCAGCGGCAGCCTGCTTCAGGGCGCCCGAATCGGTGATGACCTTCACTCCGGTGCAGGGCTCGGAGGCGGCGCTGGAGGAAGTTGCTGCCGGGGAAGCCGGTGCAGAGGAGGTGGGCTGGGTGGCGGCCGGCGTCGAACAGGCGGCGAGGGCAAACAGGAGACCTGCGGCGGCGAAGGAGCTCGCGGCGGCGGTGCGGATTCGAGTCAAAGTCACCTGTCAAGGGTAGGGCGTTGCCTGTCCGGAACCGGATGCCGTCGCGTTGTGTGACGTGAGGCCCCTAACAAATCCAAGGGAGCGGGAGCCGAAGTTTTGTCGAATATGCGCTAACTTAAGTATAAAAGTGGCAGAATGATTGCTACTCTGGATTCTGCACCTAGAGAGAGTGAGCAATGATGCTTCTCGAAAGAGACCTCATCCAATCCGTCGGCTTCCGCAACGTAACGGACGGCGGACGTGTAACCGGCTTTCAGTTCCGGGTTCGAATGCCTTCCTACAGGGGCATGGCCGCGTCCCTCATCGACGGCATCGCCGTTCGCGTTGGCACCATCGTCGACGTCGGACCTGACGTTCCGCTTTGGACGTTCGGTGAGCGGACCTACACCCTGCAGCAGCTCTGGGACAGCGACGGCGTGCGCTGGCCCCTTGAGGAAGCGGCCGTGGTGACCGTACCGCTCGACGGCGGCCTCCCCCAGGGCGTCCACGAACTCTCCATCGAGCTGCGGCTGCGCATGTCCTATATCCCGCTGGAGCACCAGCCCACCGTGCACCGGACCAGCCGCAAGGTGACGCTCGCGCCGGAAGGCCGCGAAGGCACCTTCCGCTACGGCGTTTCCCTGTACAGCTTCATGGGCGACTACGGCACGGTCATGGACCTGGAAACGGCGCTGGCCGCCGTCGCGGACGTGGGCGCCACCGGCGTCGAAATCCTCGGCGAGGGCCACATCCCCGGCTATCCCGAACCGTCCCCCGCCTGGATCGACAACTGGTTCGGCCTCCTGGAGAAGTACTCGCTGGAGCCCACGAACTACGGCTCCTGGATTGACACCCGTCTGCACCCGGGACGGACCATGACCGTTGCCGAGGGCACCGATGCCCTTCAGCGGGACCTGCGGCTTGCCAACCAATTGGGCTTCGGGTTCGTGCGCCCCAAGATCGGCGTCGTGTCCAGCGACCTGGTCCCGGACCCCAGCTGGACCGAGTCCGTGGAACACTCCCTTGATCTGGCCCACGAACTGGGGATCATCATCTGCCCGGAAATCCACTCGCCAACGCCCATCAAACACCCCGTCGTCGAGGACTACATCGCACTCATCGAGCGGACGGGCACCAAGAACTTCGGGCTCCTCATCGACACCGGGATCTTCCAGGACCGGCCCATCCCGCTGCGCGAAGGGGAAACCCGCGAGACACGGCCCGCCTTCCTTGACGGCATCGGCGTCAATCCCGCCGACTTCGCGGATATCGCACAGTACGTTGTATTCGTCCAGGCCAAGTTCCACGACATCAACGAGCAGCTGGAAGACCAGCAGATTCCGTGGCTGCCCGTGCTCCAGGCCCTCAAGGACTCCGGTTACACCGGTTACCTCTCCAGCGAATACGAAGGCGAACGCACTCCCTGGCGTGCCATCGAGCAGGTGCGGCGCCACCACGCCCTGATCCGCCGCATCGCCGGCGGACTTACCTAACCCATCCCACCTCCCAGCAAAGAGACAACCATGCCAAACGGACTTCTTGACGATGCAAGCCTCCGCACCCACCCCGAGGGCCTCGCGCTGGCCTTGACGCTTCCGTGGTACCGGAGCCTGTGGCTCTCCTCGGTCTCCAGCCTCCGGCTCATGGTCGACGGCCGGGAAATCCCCGCCGGGGACCTGGCCCTGGAACTGGGCGGTATCCGCTATGCGCTCCCGGACCTGCCCGCGCAAAGCGAAACTCTCTGGTTCCTCCAGGAACATCCTCTGCTCATTGCCAAAACGGAGAGTCCTGTTGCCTTGGGCGAGCAGCACACAATCCAGATCATCGGTGAGCTGCGCCTGCCCTACATGCAGATTGCCCCCGGCCAGGACGGCGGTCCCGGCATGTACGTCCCCAATTTCGTCAGCCAGACATTGGAGCTGACCGTCACGGACACGGTGGCGGCGGCCCCGGAGCTGACGACGGCGGTCACCCCGCCTCCGCCCAAAGCTGAGGGGGATCCTTTCGCCCTCGGGCTCACTCTCTACTCGGCAAGTGCCGAATTCCGCGCCGGCTGGTACGACTTCGACGGCCTGCTGAGCCGGGTGGCGGAGCTGGGCATCGGCCCCGGGATCGAAATCGTGGCCTCTCAGGTCCTGCCTACCTATCCCAACGTGACGGACGACTTCGCGCGCTCCTGGCAGGAGGCCTTCGACAAACACGGTTTCACGGCCAGCTCCTTTGGCGCCAACCTGGACATGGGCAGGCGCCGTGACCGTGACATGACCCCGGACGAAGAGTACGAGTTCACGCAGACGCTCTTCCGAGGCGCCAAGAAGCTGGGTTTCCCCCTTGTCCGCATCCAGAGCGCGAAGCCGGAGCTTCTTCGCCGGCTCCTGCCGCTCGCCGAGGACCTCGAACTCAAACTTGCCTACGAGATCCATGCCCCCTTGGGGCCCAACTCGCCGGAGATCATGAAGGTCCGCGACGTCTATGCGGAGCTTGATTCGCCACTGTTGGGTTTCGTAGCTGACTTCTCCTCGACCATGCACAGCATGTCTCCCACGCTCCTGCGTGCTGTCCGCCGTGCCGGGCTGGACGACGAAGCCGTCCAAAGACTGCAGGCTATCTGGGCCACTGACGCCCCGATGCGGGTGCGGCAGGAGGAGTTCATTGCCTACCTGCGCGGACGCGACTTCGATCCTGCCCGGCTTGGGTCCTTCGCCCACCTGGCCTTTAACATGCACGGCCATGTCAGCCCCCAGGAGTGGGCTGACATCATGCCGCAAATCATGCACGTCCACGCGAAGTTCTACGACATTGATGCTCAGGGCAACGAGCCGGCCATCGATTATCCGGAACTCGTCCGCGTATTCGTCGAAGGCGGCTACCGCGGCTACTGGTCCAGCGAATGGGAGGGCCACGCCTTCGCCGAGCTTGGCGAGGTGGATCCGCTGCTGCTGGTCCGTCAGCAGCACGACCTCATCCGCAAGAGCATGCGGACGGCGCTGGCATCAGCCTGACGCTGCAACCGAACGTCCCGTAGCCTCGATGCCCGTCCAAAAATAGGCGGGCATCGAGGCATTTAAGGGGCTTCCTTTGTTGCGGCGGCTGCCACGATGTCAGCGGCCTCTTTGAAGAGGCCCCGCATCCACTCATGTTCCGAATCGCGGTTGTGCACGGGGTGCCACCACAGGGCATTCACCAGCGGAGTGGCATCGAAGGGCAGCGGCAGGATCCGCACCCCGCCTATCCGCAGCGCGAACGGTACCAGCGCCGCCTGGATGAGCGCGATCCGGTTGGTTCCCACCACAAAGTGCGGCAGGGACTGGAAACTTTCAACAACCACGTCCACGCGCGGCTCAACACCCAGCTGCTGGATCTGCCGTTCCGCCGACGTTGAAGCTGTGCGGGTCTGATAGGTCATCACCCAGGGAAGCTCGGCGATGTTCTCCATGGTGATGCGATCGCCGACGGCGTCGTTGGACGAGGAGACCACGGCCACCCACCCGTCCCTCCATAGATCCAGGTAGGGGAGCCCGGTAAGGAACCCGTGGGGGATCACCATGCCGTCTACGGAACGAAGGCGGTTGGCGGCATCCTCCACCACCATCGGGTTGTGAAGCATAAACCGGAAGCGGACCCCTGGCGCCCGCTCAGCGGCAAGTTCGGAGGCAACCCGGCCAATGGTCGTGAAGCCGTAGTCCGAGCCGTAGATGGAGAACTCACGCTCGGATTGCGTGGGCTCCCAGGTGGCCTGGCTCTCGAAGACGCGGCGTGCGGCCTCGAGCGCGGTGGTGGTGTGCTCCGCGAGCCGCAGGGCGAAGGGGGTGAGCTCGTAAGCATTTCCGCGACGGGCCAGGATCGGGTCCCCGAAGTGGGATCTGAGCCTGGCGAGCGAGGCGCTGAGCGCCGGCTGGCTGAGGTGGAGCCGCTCCGCCGCCCTGGTCACGCTGCGTTCGGTAATGAGGGCATCCAGCGAAATCAGCAAGTTGAGGTCGAGCCGGGATAGCAAAACATGATTCATCACGGCACGGCAATCCTTCAACGGTGAACTAAGTAGGGCCAGTGTATCAGCGGCGTCGATAAGTTGGGCGGCCGGCATCAGACTTCTCGATGTAAGTGCTTCCGCTCACCCCCCGCATGACTTATGTCTGTCATCGGTAAGACTTATGTGCGTTTTCGGCACATCTCTTGCATACTGATGAGTGACCGGGGTCACGGCCCCGGATATTTTCGACAACGAAGTCAGAAAGGCTGGACATGACACAGCACCGTCGCTATTCGGGCCTCAAGGTCGGCGCCCTCGCCGTCCCCACTATCGCAGCCCTCGTCCTTACCGGCTGCTCAGCCTCCGCTGGCAGCAATTCCTCCGCTGGGGGCTCACAGGAATTTTCCCTGTCGTTCGCCACCTCCAACACCATTGAGAGCCCCTTCCAGGTCTTGGCTGAGAAGTACATGAAGTCGAACCCCAACGTGAAGATCACGTTCAACCCGCAGCCCAATGACTCGTACGACCAGACCCTGCGGACCCAGCTCCAGGCCGGAAACGCGTCCGACGTCGTGGTGACCGCACCGGGTTCCGGCACCGGCCGCAGCATCCTGCCCCTCGTTCAGGCAGGTTTCCTTGAGCCTTTGGACGACGCCGCCAAGAAGCTTGTTCCCACGGGCAGCGAAGCCCTCTTTGGAACGGACGGAAAAGTCTACGGCCAGGCCCCGGAGATCACGGTGGTCGGGATGGTCGCCAATGAGACCGCCGCCAAAGCATCCGGCATCGCTGACTTCCCGTCAGACTTCTCCTCCCTCGAGGAGCAGTGCAAAACGCTCGAATCGTCCGGCAAGTCGTTCTTCGCGCTGGCCGGCTCCGCTGCTCCAAACACCGGCCTGATGGCAATGTCGCTCGCAGCCTCCCGCGTTTATGCGGAGGACCCGAAGTGGAACGAAAAGCGTACCGCCAAGGAAACCACCTTCGCCGGCTCGGACGGCTGGAAGGCATCGCTGGAGGCAGTCACCAAACTGAATGACGCTGGCTGCTTCCAGAAGGGCGCCGCAGGTGCCGGCTTCGACGCCATCACCAAGGGCCTTGCCAGCGGAACTTCTGTCGCTGGATTTATCCCGGGCCCCAGCTGGAAGCAGTTGAAGTCTGCGGCCGCCGACTCGGATTTCGATGTGCGCGGGCTCCCTGCAGAGCAGAGCTCGGATAAGGGTTTCGTATTCGCCAGTGCCAACTACGCGTTTTCCATCAACGCGGCGTCCAAGAACAAGGACGCGGCGAAGGCTTTCCTCGATTGGGCCGCACAGCCTGAACAGACGAAGGCCTTCGCGGAAATCGACGGCGCCCTCCCGGTCAGCGGCCTGGACAGCTACGACTTCAACAGCGGTGCGTACAAGAACGTTGGTGATCTCATCAAGGGCGGAAAGTACGGCCCGCTGCCGAACAGCCAGTGGCCCAACTCAGCCGTGTACGATGCACTCGCCACCGGCGTCCAGGGCCTCATCACTGGCCAGAAGACTGCCGACCAGGTGCTGCAGGCGATGGATGCAGCCTGGGACCAGTAACAGCTTCACATCACCAAGCTCCGAGAACTCAAAGGGATAAGCAAGGATTACCATGACTGCGACGATGCAACCGAAAAGCGAAGCAGCTGAAGCACCCCGGCGAGGCAAGCGCACTCCGGGGGCGGACCCAAAGGCCCGCCCCCGGGGCAGGGGGCTACAGTTCGGGCACTGGTGGTGGGCGCTGCCCGGGATTGCCCTTGTCATCGCCATCCACTACGTGGCGACCGGCATCGGCGGCTTCTTCGCCTTCACCAACTGGACAGGCATCGGCTCGTTCAAAATGGTCGGCTGGCAGAACTTTGAAGCCATTTTCAAAGATCCCACCAAGCTCGGCGCCCTGCTGAACACTCTCTTCCTGGCCTTTGGGTCGGTCTTCCTTGGCAGCGTCGCGGGCCTCATCATCGCCCTCGGCCTGAACCGGGTCCTCAAGACGCGCTACATCCTCCGCACTCTCTTCTTCATGCCCGTGGTGCTTAGCCCCCTCGCCACGGCCTACATCTGGAAGTACATCTTCGACTTCGACGGTCCGATCAACGTCTTCCTGACCTCGATAGGCGCCGGCGACCTCGCGAAGCCCTGGCTCGCGGACCCGCAGTGGGCCATCTGGACGGTGCTGGTGGTGCTTGTCTGGAGCTCTACCGGCTTCGCCATGGTGATCTTCATGGCCGGACTGGCCGGCGTGCCGGTGGAAGTCGAGGAGGCGGCCGCCATTGACGGCGCCAACCTGTGGCAGCGATTCCGGAACGTCACGCTGCCAGCTATCCGCCCCGCCATTGCCATTGCGACCACCCTGGGAATCGTCCAGGGGCTTCGGGTCTTCGACCCCATCATGGCCTTGACCGGGGGAGGGCCGGCGGGTGCAACCGAAACGCTGGCCACCCAGGTCTACAAGCAGGCGTTCGCGCTCGGGAACTTCGGCGGCGGTGCCGCCCTGGCCCTAGTGCTGGCCGTCATCATCTTGTTCTTCGCCGTTCTCCAGCAGCGGCTGACGCGATCGAACCCCGAGGACTAACAAATGTTCCGCTACACCAAACTCACCTTGCTCCGGGAAATTGGTCTCTGGGCTTTGGCGCTAATCTTCCTCGCCCCGTTCTACTTCCTGGTGACCACGGCTCTTAAGCCTGACAGCGAGATGTATACGACGTCGCCCCTCGCGCCGCCTAAGAGCCCGGACTTCAGCAACTTCGTGGCTGTCTTGACGGCCACGGGCAACTCCAACGTGGTCATGGGCCTTGTGAACAGTGTCATCATCACCGCGGGCAGCATAGTCGGATTGATCGCACTGGGCTCAATCACCGGATACGTGATCTCCCGCAACACCCGCCGCTGGAGCAGGGGCGCGTACTATCTCTTCCTCATTGCCATCATCCTCCCCGGCCAGCTCGGCGCCGTGCCCCTCTATATGGGTGCGCGTGCCATTGGCCTCACGGGATCGGCATGGGGCCTGATCATCCTGTACACCGGCATGCTCCTGCCGCTGTCGATCTTCCTTTACGCGAACTTCTTCCGGGGTCTTGGCACGGATTATGAGGAAGCGGCAACTATCGACGGCGCCAGCAAGTCCCAGATCTTCTCCAAGGTGGTGTTCCCCATGATGGCTCCTGCCACCGGCACGGTCACCATCTTCGCCGGACTCATCGTGTGGAACGACTTCTTCACCTCGCTGATCTTCCTGGGCGGCTCTGCGAACCAGACGCTGCCGGTGGCCATGTACTACTACATCGGCTCCCTGGTCTCGAAGTGGAACTCGATCTTCGCGATCGTGATCGTCTCCATGATTCCCATCCTGGCGCTGTTCCTGTTCGCCCAGAAGCGATTCATCCAGGGCTTCTCCGGCGGCCTGAAGGGCTGACCCGCGATGGTTGACAACCGCGCAGCGTTCGAGCGCTTCGTGGAGATCTTCTATACCCAAAAACGGGTAGGAGAAGCCTTCGACTTCCTTGTGGCCGACGACTACCGGCAACACAACCCGACTATTCCTGACGGGCCTGAGGCGGCTATCCGGATGCTCACGCCAAAATTTGATGGATCCCCGGACGCGAGTTTCGATATCCAGCGCATCCTCGTGGACGGTGACCTGGCGCTGGTGCATGTACGCGCTTCAGGTCCAGGGCGTCCCGACGCGGCCGTCGCAGACATCTACCGCTTCGAAAACGGGCGGATTGTTGAGCACTGGGACGTGCTTCAACCGGTTCCGGAGCGTCCGGTCCACGACCACCCCATGTTCTAAACCACTCTTCAACATTTCAGGAGACACCCATGTTCCAACTTTCGCCAAATATTGACCTTTTGTTCGCCGAATCAGACGAAAGCGCCGCGGGCCGGGTCCGTGCCGCCGCTGCCGCCGGCTTCGACGCCGTCGAGATGTGGGGCCCGACGGGCAAGGACATTCCGGCCCTCAAGGACGCACTCGAGGAAACCGGAGTCCAGCTCACTGCCCAGCTCGCGGAACCGCGCATGCAGTTCATGATCCCGCCCCGAAACCACGAGCCTTTCTACGAGGGGCTGGACGCCGGCGTGGCGGTAGCGCAGCAGCTCGGCTGCCCACGCATCGTGGTGGGCAGCGGCACCGGCTTCGGCGGGCGCAAGCGGCAGGACCAGCTTGACGAGCTGATCGAGATCTTCACCCGTGGCGTCGCGCACATCGAGGGCTCCGGCATCACCCTGGTCCTCGAGCCGGTGAACATCCGGGTTGACCACCCCGGGGCGCTGCTGGACCGGACCGCGGAAGCCGTCTATGTCGCCCGCGGCGTGAATTCCCCGAACTTTGGCGTCCTCTACGACCTGTACCACTCCACCGTCGAAGGCGAGGACGTGGCCGCCGAACTCGCCAACGCCGGCAGCCTCATCAAGTACGTGCAGATCGCCGACGCCCCGGGCCGCGGGGAGCCGGGTTCAGGATCCATCGACTGGCCCGCCCGGCTCGCAGACCTGCAGAACAGCGGCTACTCCGGCCCCATCGGGCTCGAGTACTACCCGACTATTGACTCGGCAAAGTCCGTGCGCCGCATCCAGGAACTGGTGGCGGGGCGATGAGCAGCCGCCGGCACCCCGACACCGTCGACGTCGCCATCGTTGGCAGCGGACCGACGGCATCAACGTACGCGCGAATCCTCAGCGAGGAGGCGCCCGGCGCCACCATCGCCATGTTCGAAGTGGGTCCCACGGTCAGCAGCCCGCCCGGGGCGCACGTGAAGAACATCGGGGACGCTAAACGCCGCAGCCTTGCCCAGCGGGCATCGGAAGGCCCCGGAGCCGGCGCGGAAACGGTGAATTCACCCGGCGCCGTCAAAAGCGGGGAGCGCCGCGCCCGGCCCGGGACCTACCTGCTGCCGGACGGCTACGCGTTCCCCGGAGAAGACGGGATGCCAGTCGCCGCCATGTCGAGCAACGTGGGCGGCATGGCTGCCCACTGGACCGCCGCCTGCCCCCGCCCGGGCGGGCAGGAGCGCATCGCATTCCTGCCGGACCTGGAGCAGCTTCTCGAGGACGCCGACCGCCTGCTGGGCGTGACCACCCATGCCTTTGACGGCGCCCCGTTCTCGGACCTCGTCCGCGGACGCCTTGCGGCCGTTGTGGATGAGGGCCGGGGCCGGGCCCAACGCGTCCAGCCCATGCCGCTCGCCGTGCACCGCCGGAAGGACGGCGGCCTTGTCTGGTCAGGCTCCGACGTCGTCATGGGGGACGTGACCCGGGATAACCGGCAGTTTGAACTTTTCGACGAGTCGCTGGTGACCCGCGTGCTCGTCGATGACGACGGCAGGGCCGGCGGCATTGAAGTCCAGGACCGGCGCAGCGGAGAGAGCCATCAGGTGGCCGCCCGCTACGTTGTGGTGGGCGCGGATGCCCTGCGCACGCCGCAACTTCTGTGGGCTTCCGGAATCAGGCCCTCCGCGCTGGGCCGTTATCTCAACGACCAGGCGCAGGTGGTGTTCGCGAGCAGGCTGCGTGACGTCGAGGCCGAGCATGGCCCGGCGGCTGCGGACGGCACGCTCAGCGAGCAAAGCGGGGTGGCGTGGGTTCCGTACACTGACGACGCACCCTTCCATGGCCAGATCATGCAGCTGGATGCGTCCCCTGTCCCGTTGGCCGAAGATGACCCTATTGTCCCGGGATCGATTGTTGGGCTGGGCCTGTTCTGCGCCAAGGACCTTCAGCGGGAGGACCGGGTGGCGTTCGACGACGACGCCCGCGACTCATACGGAATGCCCGCCATGCGCATCCATTACCGCCTCACGGGTCGCGACCACGAGGTGCTTGAACGTGCCCGGCAGGAAATCGTCCGGCTGGGCAAGGCGGTGGGCGAACCGCTTGACGAGCGCCCCTTCGTCCTCCCGCCGGGGTCTTCGCTCCACTACCAAGGCACAACGCGCATGGGCGCGGCGGACGACGGCGAGAGCGTGTGTTCCCCGGACAGCCAGGTCTGGCAGGTCCCCGGCCTCTTTGTGGCTGGCAACGGCGTGATCCCCACCGCCACGGCGTGCAATCCCACGCTGACGGCGGTAGCGCTCGCGGTGCGCGGTGCGCGGAGGATCGCGGAAGAAGTCACCCGCTCTTTACTTATGTCTGAATCTGACATTAGACTGACTAAATAATGAAGAAGTGGCCCACGCCACTCTGTTCAAGCACAGGCAAGACATGCCGCAGACAAGGAGGTCTCGATGATCGCCGACCGCATTATCGAGCAGGGAACACTCACCACCCAGGACGGCCGAACAGCCGTCGAAGTCCGCATCCCCTGGTACAGGGCCCTGCCGGGTTCGTGCATTGCCGGGGCGGCGTTGAGCATTGACGGCGTCAGCGCACCGGAGGGCTCGCTGCGCTGGACCATGAACAACCGCACCTTCAGCTTCGAGGAACTCGTGGACGAGACCGGCGAATGGTGGTTTCCCTTGGACTCGGCCGTTCTTTCGGGCGACGTTCCCGTAGCGGATCAGCAGGCTGAGCACGAGGTCCGGGTCGACCTGAAGCTCTATATCCCGTACATCATCACCGACCACGGCGTGCTGCACATCGAAGAGCACGACACCAGGACCATGAAGGTGGCACAGCGATGACCAGCCTCGGCACGCCGATCCAGGGCGTCACCCTTTACAGCTTCACCCGGGCCTCCCACGCCCGGCAGTACGACCTCGATGGCCTGATCCGCAAAGTGGCGGCCGAAGGCTTCGGCCCCGGCCTTGAGGTCATCGGATTCTCCAGCCTGCGGGGCTTCCCGGACCGGATTGATGACACCTTCGTTGGGCAGTTCCGTGACCTGGTTGCCGAGGTTGACCTGGTGCCCACCTCGCTCGCAGTTAACGTTGACACGGGCATCCGCCGTGACCGGCTCATGAACCACGACGAGCTGGTCGAGTACATGCGCAAGCAGATCGAAGTGGCCGCCCGGCTCGGCTTCCCGATCGCCCGGGTACAGATCTCGCTGACTCCCGACGCGATGGAAAGCCTGCTTCCCGTGGCGGAGCAGTACGGGGTCACCCTGGCCCTGGAAGTCCACGCGGACCAGCACGGCGCCCATGAACGTGTCCTGGCCCTGCGCGACCGCTATGAAAAACTCAATTCCCCGCTGTTGGGCTTCACCGCCGACTGGGGCGCCACGGTCACGGGCTTTGCTCCTTCCCTGCTGGAGGCCTACCGCCGCCGCGGTGCTTCCGAGGAGCTTCTCCGGCAGGTGGTGGAGATGTGGAACGGTTTCCATGCCGAAGGACCGCCCAACACACAAAAGGTCCATGGTGAGCGCTTCGGGGCTTTCATTGGCTTGGCAGCGCGCAACGGCCGGCCGGACCTTGGGATCGACTTCGCCATCAACGGAACAGGTCTCTTCGGTCCGGCGTCGCTGGACACGTGGCTGGAAATCATGCCGTGGGTACGCCACGTGCACGGCAAGTTTTTTGGCATCGACGAGAACGGCGAAGAGCCCTCGGTACCGGTACGTGACCTGGTCCGGCAGCTCGTCGAGAACGGCTACTCCGGTGCAATCTCCAGCGAATACGAAGGCTGGCACTGGAACAACTGGCAGGACCCGTTCGACATAATCCGCGGCGAGCAGGCCGTCCAGCGTTCGGCCGCGGCCAACGCCGGTTCGTCCATGATCACCGACGCCTCCGAGGCGCGCCGCATCCTCAAAAGCCATCTCGCCCAGCCCGTCCGCGGCTGACAACGAAGGAACTAAAAGACATGTCAGAAGGCATCGCAGGCTCGGGTATCGAGCTAGGCATTACCCTCTATTCACTCACCTCCGAGTTCGCCGCCGGGCTTTACACGCCCGAGACGCTGATCAAGGCTGTTGCCGACGAAGGCCTCGGCCCCGGCGTCGAATTCAACATCGCGCAGATGCTGCGCACCTACCCCGACGTGGACGATGACTTCATCCGCCTCTGGCGCGACAGCATGGACCGCTACGGCCTGACACCCAGCGCCGTCGGCACCAACCTGGACATGGGCCGCCGCAAGGACCGGGACATGACGCCGGACGAGGAGTACGACTTCTTCGCCGCGCAACTGCGCACCGCCAACAAGCTCGGATTCCACCGCGTGGTAATCCGCTCCGCCGGCAAGGAACTACTCCGCCGGCTGCTTCCCCTGGCCGAGAAGTACGACCAGAAGCTCGGCTACGAAATCCACGCGCCGCAGGGCCCGAACGACCCCAAGATCCTGCAGATCCGGGAAATGTACGAGGAACTGGGAAGCGACCGGCTCGGTTTCACCGCAGACTTCAGCTCCACGATGCACAGCCTTTCCCCGACCCTGTTCCGCACCCTGACGCAGATGGGACTGCCCGAGGAGCACTTCGCCGTCATGCAGGACATCTGGCGCAAACCATTGCCCATGCACGAACGCAACCAGGAGTTCGAGGACTACCTCAACGCCAACAACTTCGATCCAGCACGCCTCGGCCCGTTCACCCGGCTGGCCTTCAACATGCACGGCCTGGTTCCACCGGAGGAATGGCTGGACATCATGCCGCAGATCTTCCACGTCCACGCGAAGTTCTACGACATTGACGAGAACGGCAATGAACCTGCGATGGACATTGCCCGGATTGTGCACCAGTTCGTTAGAGGCGGCTACCAGGGATACCTCTCCAGCGAGTGGGAGGGGCACGCGTTCGCGGATCTCGGCGAATCCGATCCGATCGACCTCGTCAAGAAGCAGCACGCGCTGATGCGGCGTGCCATTGAAGCGGCCGTTGACCCTAATGCACCCGACTCCCACGCGACCTTGGTCGAGACTGTTAAGTAAGGAAAGCCATGGCAACTCACAATTCCCTGTTCCAGGACACCAACGTCCGCAGGCACCCCGAGGGCATCGCCGTGTCGGTGCAGCTGCCCTGGTACCGCAGCCTCTGGCTGTCGGCCGTCGACGACGTCGTCGCAACAGTCAACGGCGTGGAGATTCCCCAAGCGTCCCTCCGCTTCGAATTGCAGGGAAAGTCCTATTCCATAGCTGAGCTTCCGGAGCAATGGGAAACCCTGTGGTTCGTCGCAGACAAGCCCGATGTCATCATCCCGCTGGACCGCGTCCCCGACGCCGGCGAGGAGATCGACGTCGAAGTCATCCTCACGCTCCGCCTGCTCTACATGCAGATCGCACCCATGCGCTACGTGGGCAACCGCGTGGCGGTCGAGCGCAAGGTAGTGCTCGCATGAGCACCCTGCGTGTGGCCATGATCGGCTATGGCTTCATGGGCGCCGCCCACTCCCAGGGCTGGCGCACGGCACCGCGGGTGTTCGACCTGCCGGCCGAGCCGGAAATGGCGGTCGTTGTGGGCCGGAACGCCGAAGCGGTGGCCGCCGCCGCCCAAAAGTGGGGCTGGGCAGAATCAGCCACAGACTGGCGGGAAGTGATCGCGCGGGACGATATCGACGTCGTCGACATCGTCACGCCCGGTGACTCCCACGCCGAAATCGCGATCGCGGCGCTTGAGGCCGGGAAGCACGTCCTGTGCGAAAAGCCCCTGGCCAACACGGTGGCGGAGGCCGAAGCGATGGCCGCGGCTGCCGAGCGCGCGGCAGCCCGGGGCGTCCGGGCCATGGTGGGCTTCACCTACCGCCGTGTTCCGGCCGTCACATTCCTCCGCAACCTCATCGCCGAAGGCGCAGTGGGGACGATCAACCACGTGCGCGCCTCCTACCGGCAGGACTGGCTCGTGGACCCCGAAATGCCGCTGGCCTGGCGTCTGCAGAAGGAACACGCCGGTTCCGGGGCGCTGGGGGACATCGGTGCCCATGCCATTGACCTGGCCCAGTTTGTCACCGGGCTAAACCTGGCGAAGGTGTCCGGCGTCATCGACACCATCGTGAAGGAGCGGCCTCTCCTGAACTCAAGTTCCGGGCTGTCCGGCACTGCCGGGACCGGCTACGGCCAGGTGACCGTGGACGATATCGCCATCTTCACCGGCCGCTTCGAAACCGGGGCGCTGGCGTCGTTTGAAGCCTCACGCTTTGCCACCGGCCGCAAGAACGCGCTGGAGATCGAGGTTTCGGGCGACAAGGGCGCCCTGGCCTTCGACCTTGAGGACCTTAACAGCGTCCGGTTCTACGACCGCACCGCACCCGCGGACCGCCAGGGCTTCAGGAAGATCCTCGTCACGGAAGCGGACCACCCCTACGTTTCGGCGTGGTGGCCCGCGGGTCACATGCTCGGTTACGAGCACGGCTTCTCCCACCAGGTCAAGGACCTCGTGGAGGGCATCGTGGGCGGCACAAACCCGCACCCGTCGTTCGCTGACGGGCTGAGGGTGCAGCGAGTGCTCGACGCCGTCGAGCGCAGTTCCGACAATGATTCCGCCTGGACACGCGTCGCTGCCGGCGTTCCCGTGCTGGCCGGCTGAGGAGGGGGGAACAGATGGCTCGACCAATCACAATGTTTACCGGCCAGTGGGCCGACCTGCCGTTCGAGGAGGTCGCCCGGCTCGCCGGCGAGTGGGGCTACGACGGCCTGGAGATCGCCTGCTGGGGTGACCACCTGGATCCTTGGCGCTGGGATGACGACGCCTACGTGCAGGGCAAGCTGGACATCCTTGAACGCCACGGACTCAACGTGTGGACCATCTCCAACCACCTCAAGGGCCAGGCAGTCTGTGACGACCCCATCGATGAACGGCACCGCGGCATCCTGCCTGACGTTGTGTGGGGCGACGGCGAGCCCGAAGGGGTCCGCCGCCGTGCCGCCGAGGAACTGAAGAACACCGCACGGCTCGCCGCCAAGCTCGGCGTGAAGACGGTAACCGGTTTCACGGGATCATCCATCTGGAAGTACGTGGCAATGTTCCCGCCCGCCTCCGAAAAGATGGTCGACGCCGGCTACCAGGACTTTGCGGACCGGTGGAACCCCATCCTGGACGTCTTCGACGAGTGCGGCGTCCGGTTCGCCCACGAGGTGCACCCGTCCGAGATCGCGTACGACTACTGGACAACGCAGCGCACCCTGGAGGCGATCGGACACCGCGAGGCCTTTGGCCTGAACTGGGACCCCAGCCACATGGTGTGGCAGGACATCGACCCGGTGGGGTTCCTGTGGGACTTCAAGGACCGCATCTACCACGTGCACTGCAAGGACACGAAGAAGCGGCTGGCCAACGGCCGCAACGGGCGCCTCTCATCCCACCTGCCCTGGGCTGATCCGCGCCGCGGCTGGGACTTCATCTCCACAGGCCACGGCGACGTGCCATGGGAGGATGCGTTCCGGATGCTGAACGCCATCGACTACCGGGGCCCGCTGTCCGTGGAGTGGGAGGACGCCGGCATGGACCGGCTGGATGGTGCCCCCGAGGCGCTTGCGTTCGTCCGCCGGCTCTCCGGCTATGAACCGTCCGCAGCGGCCTTCGACGCCGCTTTCAGCACCAAGTAGCACACACCAGAACGGCCGGTCCCAGGTACTTCGGGGGCTGGCCGTTCCGCTGTTCAGTTGTAGTTTTGAGCTTTGATCAGACCGCAGCCCTGCCGGTCGGCGCTGACCCCGCCAGGCAAGTCTCCGCCAGTGCCAAATGCCTGCGCGTCATCTCCGTCGGGTCATCCTGCAGCCACTCGTGGCCACCCCATTCGCTGGTCAGCGTGCCGGTGAAACCTTTCCTGCCGAGCAGGCTGCCAAGGTCCCGCAACGGCCGCGAAACCCGGCCGCCGTCGTCGTCCAGGTCCCAGAACTTCAAATGGAAGGCACCCACCAAGGGGAGGATGCCCTGAAGGTCTGCGGCATCGCTGCGGCCGAACCGGATGAGCAAGTTCATGAAGAGGGTATGGATGTGCGGCGGAACCTTCCCTGAGCGGAGCAGGCCCGTGACGGCGTCGAGCGTGGCTGGGTCCCGCCAGTCATTCTCCAGGCGCACCAGAAGTTCCGCGGAGACGCCTCCGCGCCGCAGCTCTTCAAGGTAGGTCACGGGAAGGGCAGGCATCAGCATGCTGATATCCACGAGCACGCGCACATGGTCATCTGCCAGCCCGGCTATTGCATCCAGGGCTGGAGCCACGGAAGGGTTCCGTGGCGACTGCTCCCCCTGGATCTCTTCATACAGCACCAGGTCGAGCTCATGCAGCAGCGGTTGCAGCAGCGTCAGCAGTTCCGTGCCCGCCTGTCCGACCGGCAACCGGACTCCGCTCGCGCCCACCCGGCGGGCGGCGTGGAGTTGGGGGACCAGGAAGTCCAGACGTTCCTGAAGCGAACGGCGTTCGGTTGGCGATGTGAAGTCGTCCAGGCTGGCACCAACGATGCTGACGCGTGCCCCTCTAGCGGCCAGCGAATCCCGCAGTTCGTCCACCTCAGCGTCCTGCGGAGCGGGGAAGGTCCGCCACAGCAGTCCAGGCTCGAGCTCTATTGTCTTCACCGCGGAGTCTGCGATGCCAGTGACAATGTCTTGGGCCGTTCGCCGTGCTGCCGTGATCTCGGGGGCCCAGTTGAAGGAGCTGGCGCAGAGGGTCCAGTCGTCTGGAATTTCGGGGGCCATAGAGTGCCTTCCCATTTATGCTTATGAATGACAAACTAATGTCACTTTTAGGATAAAGGATGGAAGTCATGTTGCAAACCGCCTTGCGCGAAGATGCGCTGACGGCCACCCCGGGGGGCTTTGAGCTTCGCGTGGGTCTTCCCTGGATCCGCTCGATGCCCTTGTCCAGCTTGGGCGGCTTTGCAGTTGAGATCGACGGCGTCCGGGTGCCGCCCGGGGAGTTGGCGGTAGTGCTGGGGGCCCGCAGTGTGCCGGCAGATTCGCTGCAGGCCGAGTCCGGCTGGTGGTTCGTGCAGGACAGGCTGGTCCTGGCCGGCAAACGCGAACTTCGCGGCGGTGCACACGCCGTGGCTGTCGGCTTCCAGCTCCTGGTGCCTTACCTGCGGGCAGGTCCCGGCTCGCCGTTGCTCCTGCCGTTCCGCTTGGAGGCCCTGCTGGATCCTGACCGGGTGCCGGTGCCCAGCGTGTCCCGCGACGTGGCCTGAGGGGGCCGGGGGCGCTATCCCGTCATGCCGGTACCCTACGCCGGAATTTTACGCCGGAACGGCGGCTCGTTCAGGGGACGGCCGGCCCTCCGCGAACCAGCGGGGGAAAGTGACGTCGAACAGCTGCTCGCGGGCCAGTTCAGCTCCGCCGCGCAGCGGTTCGCGCTCATCGTTTACCGAGAGCGTGATGGTTAGGTCGCGGGTGGCGAGCGGCAGTGACAGTTCATAGACCCGCTGGCGCACCTCGGCCAGGAACACTTCACCGGCGGATGCGATGGCACCGCCGATCACAATGACTCCCGGATTGAACATGTTCACCAGGGCTGAAATGGTCTCGCCTGCCACCCGTGCCGACTTCTGGATGAGGGTGATGGCCAGGGGGTCCCCGTCGTGGGCTGCCAGGGTGATGTCCTCGAGGGTCAGCGCTCCCTTTTTCGCCTTCGGGGCCAGGGAGCTGCCAGCACCTTCCTTGATGGCCTGTTCGGCATCCCGGACGAGGGCCCAGCCGCCGGCAACAGCTTCCAGGCAGCCGATCTTGCCGCAGCGGCATTGTGCGTCGGAATCGGAAACCCGGACGTGTCCGATGTCGCCGGCGGCCCCGTTTGCACCGCGGTGAATCCTGCCCTTGGACAGCAGGCCCGCTCCGACTCCTGAGCCGATCTTGCAGTAGATGAGGTCCACCAGGGCGTCGCGCCGCCGGGCACGTTCGCCGAGGGCAAGCAGGTTGGAGTCGTTATCTACCCATACCGGTGCGTTGAACCGTTCCTCGAATGGTGCGCGGACATCGTAACCGTTCCACCCCGGCATGATCGGAGGCGCCACGGGCTGCCCCGAGGCGAAGTCCACCGGGCCCGGAAGCCCTACCACCACACCCCAGACGGGCACCTCCGCGTCTTTCTTCAGGATGTCGTCAATCAGGGACATCGCCGCGTCGATGGTCTGCTCCGGACCCTGTGCGATATCCCACGTGCGGTGCCTGTGTTCCAGGATGTCGCCGTCGAGGGCCGCTACGCCAACCCTCATATGAGCCGCTCCGAGGGCGCAGATCACGATCCGCCCCCGCTCCGCGCGGAAACGTAGGGTCCGGGGGGCGCGGCCCCCGGATGAGGCTCCGAACTCGCCATCGCCGAGGAAGCCCATCTGGATGGCCTGATCCACGCGCTGACTGACAACGCCCCTGCCCAAGCCGGTGACCTTGCCGATTTCAGGGCGCGTGGTGGCCTCGCCCGTGCGCACCAGGTTGACGATCCGTAGGAGGCTCGTTACTTCATCCGTCTGTGCTCCAAAGCGGAGGGTGGAGTCTGTCGTCATGGCAACAATTCTCACACATTGGAGCGACTAAGGTGCGGCTTGATGTGACTATAGCCAAAACTTTTCCTACTTATGAATAATAAGAACATAAGAAGGGGGGGCAACGATGCCTTGGGGAGTGGGGATTCTTGGAGCAGGGCCGGGCGTCGCGGCCCTTCACCTGCCGGTGCTGGGAGGACTGGCGGAACTATTCACGGTGCAGCACATTGCCGATGCCGGGAGCGGTCGCGCCCGGGGGCTGGCGGAGAGGCTTGGCGCCCGCTGGTCGGAGGGGGACGCGGACCTCCTTGAAGACCCAACGGTGGAGGTGGTGGCCGTCTGCAGTCCGCCTGCGCAACATGCGCGCCAGATTATGGAGGCAGTGGCTGCCGGCAAGCGCGCCATTTTCTGCGAGAAGCCGTTGGCCACCAGCCGGGAGGAAGCCGATGAGGTCATTACTGTGTGCCGGGCCGCCGGCGCCATTCTGGTGGTGGGAACCAACCACCTGTTTGATGCGGCCTGGGGACGCGCGAAGCATCATCTTGTGGCCCTCGAAGGCCGGGTCCAGGCAATCTCCGTGACGCTCGCGCTCCCGCCAAATGACAGGTATCACCGGCTGGTGGTCGAGGGCGGTCCCCTCCCGGCGGCCCGGCGGGGCCGTCCTGACCTGGACGATCCAGCAGTGGCGGCCGGCGTCCTGCGGCAGTTGCTGACGGGCCTCGCGATCCATGACTCTCCAGCCGTCAGGGACATTGCGCCTGGCGTCGACGAAGTGGTGTACGCGAAGGTGGCCAGGCCCATCGGCTACCTGGTGGGGTACCGGGCGGGTGACGTCTTGGTCCAGTTGGCGCTCACCATGCTTCCGGAAGGGCCGGACGCGCTCTGGCGGATGGGCGTCGCCACCTCCCATGACCGTATCGAGGTTAATTTCCCGCCGGCCTTCGTCCATGCCGGAAGCGCGGCCGTCCGCGTCCGAAGCGTGGACGGGCAGTGGACAGAGTACCGGCGGGATCCGGAAGACGGCTATGTGGCGGAGTGGCGCCTGCTTGCGTCGCTCCTTGAGGGTGCAGCCCCGGTGGAGTATGACGAACTGCTGGCCGACTCGCTCCATGCAATTGACCTCGCCGATGCTGTCGTGGCGAAAGTTCTTGAAGGGGTGCCGCAGTGAATCCCGCAGTTCGAGGGTTCGGCGTCTGCACCGCAATGCCTGCCTATGTTGCCGCTATTGCCGAACTTCCCCTGAGCGCAGTGCGCACGGACGACGTCCGTGGCGCGGTGGCCGTGGTGCCTGGATCCGGAAATTGGTGGCAGGGCATGCTGGCCGCCCGGGCGGAAGGAGCGGTGGCTGTGGTGCTTGCGGACCCCGGGGTGCTTCCGCAGGAATCCCTTGCATCCCGACCCTGGCCGGGCGATATCCCACTGATCGCCGAGCGCCCCCGCCTGCGCCCCGACGTTGTTGCTGATGCAGTCCGGGCAAGGCGGGGAAGCCCGGCCCGGATCGTCACCGTCGAGTGTGCGGCTCCCGCTGCAAACTTCGATGCCGTACTCCGGGACGGCTTTGGCTGGGCGCGGTCCCTGACCGGGCGGCCGCTGACTCCACAGGCCTGCAGGGCCACTGCCCACGGCAGGATCGCGCTCCTGGACTCCGCGGGCCCCGACGGCGGATCGGTTCCCGCTACCCTCGTCGGGACACTGGTGGGCGGGACTCACCTCGGAGGGCTGGTCCAGGTGTTGGCCCTCGGTGAGGTGAGGACGGAAATAACCGTGGACCAACCCGCCGGGCTGACGCGCCTGGAGACGTCCACCGCGGGCGGCGCGTTGAGGGCTCCGGAACGCTACGAATCATCAGCCCGCCTTGCGCTCCGCCGGGCTCTTGTTGCCTGCTCCTCGGGCCGGAACGTCACCGACCTGGATGAGCTGCTCGAGGACATGGCCCTCACCTGGGCCTTGAGGGGCACCTGGCGCGAATGATGTCGAATTCGGGCATTCTTTTGTTGTTTTTGGACTAAAGTGAGGTAGCATGGCTAGTGGCGCCGGGGTTCCCTCGGGACCCGTTCTCGTCCGTGATGGTGCGGCCGAGGCACAACACGTCGCGTCGACGGCCCGATCGTTCGGGTAGATCACTATGCCACTTTCGCCTTTGAGACTCCGTCTCCTTGTTATCTCCCTCCTTACGGTCTCTTTCCTCGGAGCCCTTGACCACACTGTGGTGTCCACATCCTTGGCCACCATTGCCGGTGAGTTGGGCGCACTGAAACTGATGAGCTGGGTCGTTGTGGGTTATACCCTCGCCAGCACCGTGCTGCTGCCCGTGCTCGGCAAGCTGGGTGATGTGCTCGGAGCGCGGCGGATCTTCCTCGGTTCGCTGGTCATGTTCCTGGCCGCCTCCCTGGCCTGCGGTTTCGCCCAGGACATGGCATGGCTCATCGCGGCGCGTGTCCTGCAGGGGATGAGCTCCGCGGGCCTGCAGTTGATGTCCCAGACCATCATTGCCCGGGTCACGACGCAGCGGGAACGGCCGCGCTACATGGCCATCATTGGTGCGGCTTTCCCTATCGCGATCCTCGTTGGCCCGGTCCTCGGCGGCGCCATTACCGATTACTGGGGCTGGTCGTGGGTCTTCTGGATCAATATTCCGGTCGGCGCAGCGGCCCTGGGCCTCGCAGTGATCGCTGTTCCGCATCTGGAACCGGGACCCATGCCGCGCCACTTCGACGTCGCCGGGGCGGCTGTTTTCACCACGGCCCTGGTGGCCCTCGTGCTCGCCGTCACGTGGGCTGCTGAACGGAGCGCCGGCCCTGGCACCGCTGCGGCGCTTGCAGTGAGCGTCTTGGGCTTCGTTGCCTTCTTCTTTATTGAGCGGCGGGCTCCCGAACCCATCGTGCCGCTCCACGTCTTCGCGAACCGGACCATTGCGGCAGGCACCGCCTTATCGGCGATCATCGGCGTCGGGCTTTTCTCCATCACGGCCTACCTGCCCACTTACTTCCAGATGGCCTACCAAACCACCGCCACGGTGTCCGGGTTCGTCCCCATCGCAACAGTGTTCGGCATGCTGATCAGCAACCTGCTCACGGGATGGCTGGCCACCCGGACCGGGCGGTACCGCATCTTCCCGATCCTGGGAACCTCTCTGGGAGCGGCCGGACTTTCTGTGATGGCGTTGCTGCCCGCGGGGCTTCCGTTGTGGGTGCCCATGATCGTTATGGGTGTGGTTGGTATGGGCACCGGTGCGTTCATGAGCTTGATCGTCGCAGTGGTCCAGGGGGCCGTTCCGGCCAGCCAGACAGGCACCATCACGGCAACCGTCAACCTGGTGCGGCAGGTGGGCTCAACGGTCGCGACGGCGATCATCGGCGGGGTGATCGGCTTCGGCGTGGCGGCCCTATTGCCAGTAGGTTTTGACGCTTCCACCCTTACCCCGCAACTGGTCCACGGGGCGACGCCCGCCGTCCGGGCCACCATCGCGCAGATCTATAGTGCAGTCTTCACACCCATCTTCATCTCCCTGGCGGCCACCTACGCCGTGGGCATTGTCGCAGCGATCCTGCTCCCGCATGGCCGCCTCTCCGACGAACCGGTTCCCGCCCCCCAAACAACTTCCGAAACACTTTCGGCCTGATTTTTTCGAAGGAGACACCATGTCCAATCCCACTATTGCCATCGTCGGCAGCGGGCCCATCGGTTCCACCTATGCTCGGGTGATCCTCGAGCGGGTCCCTGAAGCCCGGGTGGTGATGTTCGAAGCAGGACCACAGCTGACGAACCTTCCCGGCGAGAGCGTCCGGAACATTGCAGACCCTGGCGAAAAGGCCCGTGCGCGGGAAATGTCGCAGGGACCGCAGGCCGGCGCCTACCGTGAATCGCTCGGCATCCCGGCCGGGACGGTCACCGAGGGAATGTTCACCGCCCGTCAGGGCACCCATCTGCTCGATTTCGGTGGAGCCGGCTCCGCCCACGCTTCCTCTTTTCCCGCAGCGGCTGCGGCCACCAACGTCGGCGGCCAAGGTGCGCACTGGACCTGCGCCACGCCGTCGCCGGCGTTCAGCGAGAAGATTCCGTTCATCGCCAACGAGGAGTGGGATGAGCTGATCGGCCAGGCAAAGGAGCTCCTGCACGTCCACAGTGCCGCGTTCGCCGATTCCACCGTCGGCGAAGCCATTAGGTCACTCCTTGACGAAGAGTTCGGCGCGGAACTGCCGGAGGGGTACGGCGTTGGCACCCTTCCGGTTGCCGGAGACCCGCAACCGGACGGCTCCGTGCGCTGGGCGGGCGCCGACGTCGTCCTCGGTCCGCTCATCGATAAGGACAGTGCGCTCTCAAAGAAGTTTGAACTCCGTGACCTCACCCTGGTCCGCCGCGTGGAGCTGGACGGACACCGGGCTAGCGGGGTCACCGTCCAGGACCTGCGCACGGGCGAGATGTCATTTGTGGCGGCGGACGCCGTTGTCGTGGCGGGGGATGCCTTCCGCTCACCGCAGCTCCTGTGGGCTTCGGGCGTGCGACCGCAGGCGCTCGGCCACTACCTGACCGAGCATCCCGTGGTCATCTCCACGGTGGCGCTGGACGCCGAAAAGATGCGCCGCTTCGCCACGGAGGAGGACCTCGACGCCGAACTGGCCCGGCGCGCATTGAACCCGGCAGACCCTGTTGCGGCAGTGAACCGCATCCCGTTCTCCGAGCCCGAGCACCCTTTCTCGGTCCAGGTGATGTATTCCGAATCGACTCCGTTCCCGATGGAGCCGGGAACCCCCTACTCCGAGAACCGCTGGGGTTACGTCAACATGGGCTACGGCATGCGCAAGCACCCGCGCTACGAGGATGCCGTCACTTTCGACGACAACGAACCGGACTACCGGGGATTCCCCAACATGAGCATCGAGTACGCGCTCACTGAACGGGAAAACGCGGAAATCGCCGAGGCCACCGAGCGGCTGCGGCGTGCCGGCAAGGCCCTTGGCGCCTTCGTTGCCGAGCCCCGCCTCATGCCGAACGGCTCGAGCCTGCACTACCAGGGCACCATGCGCCTGGGTGAAACCGACGACGGCACCTCGGTGGCGGATCCGTGGTCACGTGTGTGGGGCTACGACAACCTGGTGGTGGGCGGAAACGCTCTCATTCCGACGGCAACGGCCATGAATCCCACGCTGATGAGTGTGGCCATCGCCGTCCGCGGCGCCCGGAAGGTTGCCGAAGCGCTTGGATCGGAGGGCGCCTGAGCTGACAGCTCTTGGGAAGCCGGGTGCCACCGACCGCTAAGACGGCCGGACTCGGAGCACAGATAACCTATGGGTATGAAGAACCTGGACCTGAACCTGTTGCCCCAACTGCAGGTCCTGCTGGAGCTGCGCAACGTTTCCCGGGCGGCTGAAAGGCTCCAGCTCAGCCAGCCAGCCACCAGCGCCGCGATGGCCAGGCTCCGGCGCCATTTCGACGACCAACTCCTGGTGCGGAACGGCCGAACCTATGACCTCACGCCCTTCGCGCAGTCCCTGGTTCCGCTGGTTGATGAAGCAATGCTTCACATCCAGCGGGCCACGCGTGTACGGTCCGGGTTCGACCCCGCCACGAGCGAGCGGGAATTCATCATCGCAGCCTCGGACTATGCGGCGGCTCTGATTGTGGGTCCCCTGCGGGGGATCCTGCGCGAGGCTGCACCCGGAGTGTCTGTGGATTTCGTTCCCACAGCCAAGTCCGGGATCCAGGGCCAGATGGCCGACTACTCTAAAATCGACCTTCTCGTCGGGCCCACGGGATACCACATGCAGGGAGCAAGCAAGCAGCTCTTCCGGGACAGCTTCGTGGCTGTGGCTGACACCGGAAATCCCCTGCTCCAGCGGCCCCGGCTCACGCTGGGGGACCTGGCCACCGTTCCCCACGCCGTCGGCTATTTCGGCGAGGGAATCAGCACCCCGGCGGACAAGCTGTTCGAGTCGCGGGGCATCCAGCGCCGCGTGGCGGCTGTGGTGGCCGGATTCCTGTCCCTGCCACTCCTGGTGGAAGGGACAGACCTTGTGGCGCTGGTCCCGGGAATGCTGGCAGCACGGGCCCAGCGCGGTGCGGAAATCGTTGTGCTGGAGTTCACGGACGACGCTGAAGCGTCCCTTGTGGAAGCGATGTACTGGCACCCGTCCCAGACGGAGGACCCTGCCAGCGTCTGGCTGCGTTCCGTGGTCCAGCGGGCCTGTTCGCGGCTGCACGAACTTTTCCCCGTCGCCGCCCACCCGGTGACTATTCGTGCGGCGGATACTACCTAGAGCCAAAGCGCCATTCCCCGTTCGGACCAACCCTGCGAAAGTCGAAGAAACGTACTTTCAGAAGGGACCCCCCATGCCTGTCTCCAGCCAGCGCCTGGCCGGCAAAACCGCCGTCATCACCGGAACGTCCAGCGGCCAAGGCAGGGCGGCGGCGCTGGCCTTCGCGGAGGCAGGGGCCATAGTGATCGGCTGCGACATGGACGACGCCGGCGCCGCAGGCACCGTCCGCCAGGTCACCGCAGCCGGGGGCCGGATGTGCAGCAGCCGGGTAGACCTGACGGACGAGCCCGCTGTGGCGGCATGGGCGCAGGACGTAGCCGCAAACCATGGCCAGATCCACATCCTGTACGCTAACGCGGCGGTCACCCGCTTCGCCCCGGTGGAGCAGCTCACGTTTGCCGACTGGAAGTGGAATGTTGAACACGAGATGGACGTGGTGTTCCTGCCGGTCAAATACTTCTGGCCACAACTGATCCGGGCGCAGAACGCCGCCATCGTGCTGGTGGGATCCACGGCAGGAGTTACCGGTTCCATGACCAACGGCCGGCTGGCCCACACCGCCACGAAAGGAGCCGTGGTGGCCATGACCAGGCAGCTCGCGGCCGAAGGGGCTCCGCATGGACTGCGCGTCAATGCTGTCAGCCCCGGAATGATCCGCACTGCAGCCACCGAGGGCAACCTCCTGGCCGCCGACCACCCCATGCGTTCCATCGCCGGCAGCATCCCGCTGGGCAGGATCGGCTCGCCGGAAGAAGTGGCCAAGTGCGCGCTGTTCCTGGCCTCCGACGAAGCGTCATACGTGACGGGCGCCAACCTGATGGTCGACGGCGGCTGGTCGGCGGTGCTGCCGGGTTAGTTGGCATCGTGCTGCAGGGCTAGCGCATGGCATCGGAGACAGACTTTGCTCCGCCGTGGCCTGACTGGCCCCCGTCCACGGGGATCTCGGCACCGGTCACGAACGAAGAGAGCGGGCTCAGGAGGAACAACACGACGCCGGCCACCTCCTCCACGCTTCCAGTGCGCCCCAGCGGGGTCTCGGCCATGGTCGCCTGCCTGAACTCGGCCTTGGCGCTCGCCGTCATGGGCGTTTCGATGAAGCCTGGGTGGACAGAATTGACCCTAATTCCCCGGGGGCCAAGTTCCATGGCAGCCACCTGGGAGAGGCCCCGCAGTGCCCATTTACTGGCGGTGTAGGCCACCGGATAGTGTGCGGTCAGGCCCGCCACGGAGCCCACGATCACAATCGCGGAGCCACTGGCCATCAGCGGCGCGAGGGTCTGGATGCCGAGCAGGACTCCGGCAACGTTCACCTCGTAGACGTTCTGCAGGTCAGCCACAGAGGCATCCAGCAACCGGCTCCGCTGGGTGATGCCTGCATTGTTGACCAGCCCGTCCACCTGCCATCCCTGGGACCGGATCCATTGAGCGAGATCGGACCAGCCGGAGGCATCGCTGACGTTCAGCTGCCGGTACACGAGCGCACCGGGCGACGTCGATGACACGACGGCCAGCCCAGCCGGCATGTCCGCGGCGAGGTCTGTGGCGATGACACGGGCCCCGGCCTCCACCAGCATGCGCGCCTCCGCCGCGCCCTGGCCCTGGCCCGCGCCGGTGACCACCACAGTCCGGCCATCGAGCTGAAGGGAGACCACCCTAAGTCCCGGAAATAACCGCGGAGGCAACCCGGTTGCGCGGACGCTGCCGGGCACGCACACGGGTCCCGGCGTTGCGGCGTTCACCCACCGTGTTCTCGATGCTGCCGATGCCTTCCACCGTCATGCGGACCACGTCGCCGGTCTTCAGCGGCGGGGGAGTCTGTGAGCCGTTCCGCCCCCAGAGCTCCGCGAGGCAACCGCTGCCGCACGTGCCGGAGCCCAGCACATCGCCCGGGCGCACCACGGAATCCTGCGAGGCGTACGCCACCAGCTCGGCGAAGGGCCAGCCCATATTGGACAGCAGGTCCTGGCCGATGGTTTCGCCGTTGACTTCCACGGCCATGGAGATCGGCAGGAACCCCTCCGCGTCGTGCAGGTCCTCGAACTCATCGGCGGTGACAATCCAGGGCCCCAGAGTGTTGGCGAAGTCCTTGCCTTTGCACGGCCCCAGGCTGACTTTCATCTCTCGGCGCTGCAAGTCGCGCGCCGACCAGTCGTTGAGGACGGTATAGCCGAAAATATGCCGGTGCGCTTCCGTCGCGGTCAGGTTCCTGCCGTTGCTGCCAGGGACGCGCCCGACGACGGCGGCGACTTCCGTTTCGAAGTCCAGGTCGTCGCAGCCCGCCGGAATGCCGATCACCTCACCGGTGCCGGTCACCGTGTGGGGGTTTGTGAAGTAGAAGGTGGGTGCCTCGTACCACTCGGGCACCACGCCCGCCACGCCGTCGATGCTTTTCCGCACGCCTTCGACGTGTTCCTCGAACGCCACAAAGTCCCGGATGGTGGCCGGCAGCAGCGGGGCGAGCAGCTGCACTTCGGCCAGGGGGACGGCAGGGCCAGAACCGATGACTTGCCGGGCAAGACTCAGCGTCTCGTCCAGTCCGGCGTCCAAAAGGGTCTGGACACTCTGGCCCATGGGCAGGGCGTAGCAGGTTCCGTTGTCCAAGAAGCCGGACTGCGTCCCGCCGTCGTGGTTCCAGCGTGCAATCTTGACCATGAAAATTCTTCCTTAGGCTGTACGGCGGGAGGTAAGGATTGAAGCGGGCGTGATGCCCAGGGCGGCAGCGTTGCCGGCCAGCACTTTGGCCTTGTCCTCGGGAGGAAGCAATGCCTCGGCTACCTCCGCCACGGGGAGGTCGGAGCCCATGTCGAACGGGTAGTCCGAGCCGAGCAGCACCCGTTCCGGGCCAGCGGCGGCCACGAGGGCGCGCAGTTCAGCAGCGCTGTGGACCAGCGAATCGAAGTACAGCTTCTTCAGATATGACGACGGCGGCTGGGCGCAGCCGTGTGCCTCGGGCCGGACCCGCCAGGCATGGTCTGAGCGGCCCAGAGTGGTCGGGAGGTAGCCGCCGCCGTGCGCCGCCAGAATCTTAAGGTCCGGGTGCCGGTCCAGGACGCCACTGAAGATCAGGTGGGACAGGGCCACCGCGTTTTCTGCGGGCTGGGAGACGGTGTTGGCGAGGTAGAAGCGGTCCAGCCGCTCATCCAGCGAGCAGCCGAACGGGTGCAGGAACACCACGGCCTCCAGCTCCTCGGCACGGGTCCAGAACGGTTCCAGACGGGGGTCGGAAAGTTCAACGGAGCTGCGCTCCGGGTCGCCGGGAGTGGCGGCAAACGAGCCGATTTCCACGCCAAGCAGCCCGCACTCAAGCACAGCGTGGTCCAGCGCTTCCACCATCAGGGCTGGGTGCTGGAGCGGCACGAGACCGAGCCCGTTCAGCCGCTCCGGAGCGCGGCCCACGAACTCCAGCACCGCCTGGTTGGCGGACTTGGCCACCTGCAGGGCCAGATCCTCGCCGGCGAAGTAGTAGAAGTGCGACGGGGACGGCGAGACCAGCTGGGCGTCCACGCCTTGGGCGTCCATGTCCGCCAGCCGGCGGTCCAGGTCCGTCAGCTGCGGCCATCGCTCCTTGATCATCCGGCCCGAAGCGGCCATGGACTCCGGTCCGTTGCGGCGCACTTCCAAGGCCTGCTGGGCGCCGAACCCCTCGGGATCAGCTTCGGCCACCAATTGCTGCAGGGCCGGAAGCAGGATGTGGGCGTGTACGTCCACAGTGGGCGTTTCAGCAGAGTGGGCGCTCATGCGGGTTCCCTCAGCAAGGTGGACAGCGAGTGCATCAGGCCGGGCACATCGGCGTCCCGAACGCCGTCGAGCATCCACTGGCCCAGCTGGACGGAGGCGCTGACCACCGCCTTTGCCCGGTCCAGGCGGCGGTCGGTGAACTCCTTCCACAGGGTCTCCGTGAGGTCGTCGGCCTGTATCAGCAGCTCGGCCAGCACGGCGGCGTCTTCCAGGGCCATGGCAGCCCCTTGTGCCACCGTGGGCGGGCAGCTGTGGGCGGCGTCGCCGATGATGACGGTGCGGCCGCGGTTCCACGGCCCGTCGACCAGGTGGGTGGTGAACCACGTGTAGTTGATGCGGGCGCTCTGGTCCAGGCTCGCGCGGATTTCGTTCCAGGGGCCGCCGTAGGCTGCCGCGAGTTCGGTCATGATGCGGGGGCCGTCTTCGTGCTTGCGCTCCTGGGCCTTCTCTACGAGGTAGGCGTAGATGGTGTCCGGGCCGGTGGGGCAGTAGCCGGCGATGAAGCAGGGGCCGCCGTAGGTCAGGTCGGTGCGGACCACGTCCTCTGGCCGCTCCACGAACGCGCGCCAGATACCCATCCCTGTGGGCTGGGGTTCGACGTCGATGCCGATGGCCTTACGGACAGCGGAGTGCAGGCCGTCGGCACCAATCAGGAGGTCGTAGCGTGCGGTGCCGCCGTCGGCGATGCTGACGGTGACGGAACCGCCGTCGTCCGTTATTCCGGTGACGGTCTTGCCATAGCTGATCCGTGCACCTGCCTGCTCAGCCCGTTCGCGGAGGATCGCAGTCAGGTCGGGACGGTACATTCCCAGCGTGGCGGGGAGGTCCTCGCCGCCGGTCCGGATGTCCTCGAGGACCGCGATGACGGTGCCGTCGGGGTTCGGGGCGCGCAGGCCGAGGGTGCTGAACGCGTAGCCTTTCGCCTCGATCTGCTCCCAGACGCCGAGCTGGCGGAAGATCCGTAACGCGTTGCCCTGCAGCGTGATTCCCGATCCGAGAGTCTGCGGGGCTTCCGCCTTCTCCAGGACTTCCACGTGGATTCCGGCGTCGGCCAGGAGGATGGCTGCGGTCAGTCCCGCGGCTCCCGCCCCGACGATTCCGACGTTCTGTACTGCTGCCATCGCTGACTCCTTTGTATTGACGGCGTAACTGCTGGTGGTTGTGTTGCTGTTGTACTGAAAGCTACCGGACCGCGATTACCGGACCCGATTACCGGACGGCGATCGGGTTGACGGGTGACCCCACGGCACCGGTGATGGGAAGCGGAGCGGCGGTGAGCAGGAAGTCATACCTTCCGTCCGCCGCGCACGCTTCCGCCAGGCCGTCCGGGTCCCACATTTCACCCAGGAACAGCCCGAGATTCGGGATGGCGATCTGGTGGAGTGGCTGGAAGGCGCCCTCAAACTCGTTGGGACGGACCTCGAAGCCCCAGGTGTCGGTGGCGATTCCGGCGATTTCGCTGCGGTGCAGCCACGGCCCGGTGCTGAACGACAGCCCGGGGGCGGAGCCGCCGGCGTAATCGCCCCAGCCGTCGCGGCGGACCCGGGTGTGCTGCCCGGTGCGGATTACCACGATGTCGCCCCGGCCTACTCGGGAGCTTGGCCCCTGCAGTTCAATGGTCCGCTGGAGGTGCTCCGGGGTGATGGCGAAGCCGTCCGGCAACTCGCCGTCGCTCCGTCCCATATCGGGTCCGAGCGCGCGCCCAACGTCCAGCAACACACCCCGGGTCACGATCTTCGCCGCAGCGGTTTCGATCCCGGTCACGAGGTCACCTTCAGAGGTGACCACGTCCCCGGCAGCACGGCCATTCCAAGCCTTGCCTTGGTCGAAAATGTGGCCCAGGCCGTCCCACTGCGTGGAGCACTGCAACGGCATGGCAATGACGTCGTCTGCTCCGCCGAAGCCGTGCGGGAATCCCTGGTTGCCGCGTTCGGCGTCCACGCCGGTGTCGGTCATGGTGTGCACGGGGTTGGTGCGGCGGCGCCAGCCCTTCTGTGGTCCGTTGGTGTCGAAAGGCTGGGACAGCGAGAAGGCCTCGCCCGTCTTCACCAGGGCTGCTGCTTCGATGCGTTTGGCCGCGTCGATGAAGTTCAGGGTCCCCAGAACGTCGTCTGCGCCCCAGCGGCCCCAATTGTTGTGGGCTGCGGCCATGGCGCGGATGCTGCCAAGCGGGTCCTCACGCCGGATCACCGGGGAAGCAGTGGCTGATTCCCCGGTGGCGGAGATGGTGGCAGGGGAGATGTCTTGGGCGGTCACGGCTGGCTGCCTTCAGTTTGCACTTCGTCCCTGCAGCGGATCAGCTGGGTGCCCAGCCCGGTGATGGTGCCTTCCATGACGTCGCCGTCCTGGAGCAACCGGCCCCAGTGCTGTCCGTTGCCGGCGGGGCTTCCGGTCAGGACCAGGTCGCCGGGGCGCAGCGGCATGATCTGGGAGGCCTCGCTGACCAGCTTGGCGACCCCGAAGATCATGTCCCGGGTGGATTCGTCCTGCATGGCCTGGCCATTGAGCTTCAGCGTCACCTGGACGTCCTGCGGGTCGCCGAAGAACTTTGCCGGCACCAGCAGCGGTCCGGTCGGCAGGAAGCCTGGGGCGTTCTTGGCCCGGTACCAGTCCGAGCCGATGGCAGGCATGTCCTTGCGGAAAACGTACTCCCGGGTGGTGATGTCGTTGACCATGGTGTAGCCGAACACGTACTCCAGGGCTTCCTCGGGGGTGACCCGGAATGCCGTCCTGCCGATGACCGCTGCAAGTTCCAGCTCCCAGTCATGGGACTTGGAATAGGACGGCAGAGTGAGGTCCTCCGTCGCGGACGCGATCGCCGTCGGGAGTCCAATGAAGAAGTACGGCGTGCCCTGCCCTGCCCGCTGATCCATCATGGCCGCCGTCTTGGCGCGCACTTCTTCCTCGTCCTCGCCCTGGCCGCGGTGCGCTGCGGCGAGGTCGATCACGTGCTTGCGGTAGTTGGCGCCGGTCTGGAGGACCTGGACCGGCTCCACCGGGGCAAGGAGCTCCACGTCGGCCGCTGCCAGGCCAGTACGCTCAGCGGCAGAAGCGGCGATGGCATCCAGTTGGCACTCCGTGGTGTCCCAGTGCTCAATGATGGAATTGATGTCCTCATTCAGCGGCACGACACGACCGCCCACCAGCATGCCTGCCCGGGCCTTGGTGTCACCCGGTTCCTGAAAGCGGATCAGAGAATACGTAGCTTCAGCCATGGCGCCGTTAGCCCCGTCCCTGCTTGGCGTAGGGGTTCAGGAGGGCTTCCTTCATCTCGGGGGAAGCGCCCTCTTCGGTGGCCGTGAAGCCTTCGGCGGGAGGGAATGATTCGGTCATGGAGTGCGGCATGGCGCCGTTCTTGTAGAAGTTGTTCGAACCTTCGGAGGGCTTCCAGGTGTTGGCCTCCCAGTCCGGGACGTAGTTGCGGTAGCCGCCGGAGTTAAGCTCCACGCGCAGGCCTGACGGCTCGCGGAAGTAGAGGAAGTTCTGCTCACCCACGCCGTGAATGGAGGGACCGTATTCCATCGGGGTGCCGTTTTCCATCATGACGTCCGCGGTGCGCAGCAGGTCCTCGGTGGCGTCAACCCAGAAAGCGATGTGGTTGACGCGCCCGGGGCGGTTGGAGGTGTCCAGGACAACGCCGAGGTCGTGGGATTTTTCATTGGTGGTGAGCACGGAGAAGACGGTGATGGGGGCCTCGTCCAGGTCCACGAATGCCATGACGCGGAAGCCGAGGGCCTCGTTGTACCACTTGGCGAAGCCGCGGACGTCAGACGTGGCGACGGTGACGTGGTCCAGGAATCGGGGAGCGGCGGCGTGGCTGCTGCGGCGTTCCGGCCGGTCAGGGTAGGTGGACTCGAAGCCGGCTTCGGCGACGAACTTATCCACGTCGTAGAACAGGCGCATGTGGTGGCCGTAGGGGCCGGTGAATTCGTATGCCTTGCCGTAGCCGTGGCCGCCGGCGGTCCAGTTGCCCTGGACTCCGGCTGCTTCGACGCCCCGGGCTGCTGCTTCGAGGGCTGCCTGGGAGTTGGTGCGCCAGGCCATCCGGCCCAGCGAGGCTTCCGGTCCTTCGGTGATGACGAGGCTGTAGCGGTAGTAGTCGCCCCAGCAGCGCAGGTAGACGTTGCCGTTTACCCGGTCGATGATGCGCATGCCGAACTTTTCCTCATAGAACCGTGCCGAGGCTTCGACGTCCGGGGTGGTGATCTCGAGGTGGGCAAGATGGGAGAGGGGAGTTTCCACGTTGAAGTCCTTCTATGTTGCTGCTGGACGGGACCAGCGGGTCTAGTAACCAGACTGAAGCACCAGAGCTATTCGGTGAAGGGTCGTTTCCTGATGCCACCTATTTGTCTGGCGGATAGTTGAAGTGATCCTCGACCCGCGCGTTCCGGAAGCAGCCACCTACACGAGCGGCCACGGGTAACGCATGCCGGTGCGATCAACCGGCAGCACCCCTGCGCGCAGCAGTCGCTGCACGCGGCGCTGCAGGGCGGTGACCTCGTCATCGTCGAGTAGTTCGGCCAGCTCGGGAGGCGCGGCCTCCGCGAAAGAGGAGATGTCCTCGAGCAGGGCACCGGGGATGGGGTCGCCGGCGAAGTCCCAGATCACGGTGCGGAGTTTGAATGCTGCCGAGAAGCACAGCCCGTGATCAATGCCCCAGATCCGCCCGTCGTCGCCGCGCAGCACGTGGCCGCTCTTGCGGTCCGTGTTGTTGGCGACGTAATCGAACACGGCGATCCGCGCCAGCTCGCGGTGTGTCTCAGGGGCGTCAGCGTAGAGGGTGAAGTAATGCTCCTGAAAGTCGCACTCGATGAACCACTGCAGCGACCCGATCCCCAAGGGGGCGTCCTCGCGGATCACCGTCGCCGGCACGAGTCCCCAATTCAGGGACTCGCTGAGCAGGTAGGCCGCGCGTTCCCGTTTGTAAAGCCCGGGCTCGAAATCGGACAGCGGCCGTTCCCCGGCCTCCGGCTTATAGACCGCATACGCGGCGTCGTCCCCACCGGAGACCTGGACCAGGAACGTCTCGTTGCTGCTGCGGGGGATGCGCCCGAGCAGCTCGACGCGGCCCTCGCTGAGCAGTGTCAGCTTCCGGCCGGACACCGGCCGCCCCGCTTCACCGAAGGTCCCAATGCACGCTGCCCCGAATTCACTGTGCCCTCAACCCGCTGAGCGGCTCCGCCGTCGAATTCACCATCAGCACCGCCGGGTCCTGACCCTCCACAAACGAGATGGCCGACACCGAGCCCGGGCTGATGACAATGCGCTGGAAGAGGTCCAAGGGCGTGCCCAGGGCATGGGCGACCGCGGCCTTGATCGGATCGGCGTGGGAAAAGCACACGACGACACCCCCGGCGTGGGCTGCACGCAGTGCCTCCATCGCGCCGACGATCCGCGCCTGCATCTCCGGAAAGCTCTCGCCGTTGGGGAAGCGGAAGGCGGACGGGCTGTGCTGGACGGTCTGCCATTCCGGCAGGGCCGCCAAGTCGGCGATCGCAGATCCGGTCCAGTCGCCGAAGTCGCATTCGAGCAGCCCGTCGTCGTGGTTTACTTCCAGTCCCGTGCGTGCCACCGTCGGCTCCGCCGTCTCGCAGGCGCGCTCCAGCGGGGACGAATATAGGGCGTCCACTCGTAGTCCAAAGAGCCGGTCCGCGACCCGTTCGGCCTGGGCCAAGCCCCGGTCGGACAGGTGCAGTCCGGGCGCGCGCCCCGGGAGGACCGTGCCTGTCGTCGGCGTCTCCCCGTGGCGCACCAGAAGCAGGAGCGTGCCCTGCCGCTCAGGTGACGTGACGGGTGCCGGCGGAGTTGCTGCAGTCATCAGGATCTAAGCGTAGCGCCAGGGGCCCCGCCCGAGCTTGCGAGGGAAGGGGGAGGCGCAGAGCGGTATGCCGCACTCGGGCCCAAAGCTCAGGAATCTCAAAGAATCCCTCGATTCCCCGCCGGGTACAGGTCTACGGTGGAGGAGTGAGTGATCGCCCCGATATCTTCACTGTTGGTGAACTGCGTGCCTCCGGCCACGTTCACAGGGACCTGCGCCGCGAAATCCGCGACAACCTGCTCGCCGCGCTCGCCGCCGGCCGGGATCCCTGGCCCGGGATGTACGGCTTCAGCCGGACCGTCCTGCCCCAGCTCGAGCGGGCACTGCTCGCCGGCCACGACGTCGTCCTGCTGGGCGAACGGGGACAGGGCAAGACGCGGCTCCTCCGCACCCTGGCCGGGCTGCTGGACGAGTGGTCGCCGGTGATCGAGGACTCGGAACTGAACGAACACCCGTACGAACCCATCACCGAGCACTCCCGCGCCCGTGCCCTCACCGAGGGGGACCGGTTGCGGGTGTCGTGGCGCCACCGCTCGGAACGGTACGTTGAGAAGCTTGCGACGCCGGACACCTCCGTCGCCGACCTGATCGGCGACGTCGACCCCATGCGGGTGGCCGAGGGCCGCCGTCTTGGCGACCCGGAAACCATCCACTACGGCCTGGTCCCACGCTCCAACCGCGGAATCATCGCCATCAACGAACTGCCCGACCTCGCCGAGCGGATCCAGGTGTCGATGCTCAACGTGATGGAGGAGCGCGACATCCAGATCCGCGGCTACGTGCTGCGGCTGCCGCTGGATGTCCTGGTCGTCGCGTCCGCCAATCCGGAGGACTATACGAACCGCGGCCGGATCATTACGCCGCTGCGGGACCGCTTCGGTGCCGAGATCCGCACCCATTACCCGATCGAGCTCGACGACGAGGTCGCCGTTATCCGGCAGGAGGGGCACCTGGTGGCCGGCGTCCCGCCAGTCATCCTCGAGATCCTGGCCCGCTACACCCGGGCGCTGCGGCAGTCCCCGGCGATCAACCAGACCTCCGGGGTTTCCGCGCGGTTCGCCATTGCCGGTGCCGAAACCGTCGCCGCGGCCGCCCTGCGCCGGGCCAGCGTGCGCGGAGAAGACGAAGCAGTCGCCCGGATCATCGACCTGGACGCGGCGGTGGAGGTCCTCGGAGGGAAGATTGAGTTCGAGTCGGGCGAGGAAGGGCGGGAACAGGACATCCTGGACCACCTTTTGCGCATGGCTACCGCGGAAGCGGTGCGGGCGCACTTCCACGGCATCGACATGGGTCCGCTCGTGGCCGCGCTCGACGGTCATTCCACGGTGACCACCGGGGAACTGGTCACGGCGCGGGAGTTCCTCCAAAATCTTCCGCCCCTCAACGGATCCAGCCTCTACGACGAAATCACTGAGCGCCTGGGCGCGACAAACGACGGGCAGCGAGCCGCCGCCGTCGAACTTGCACTGGAAGGGCTCTACCTCGCCCGGCGGATCTCCAAGGAGTCCGACGACGAGGCGACGATCTACGGCTGACTACATCTACGGCTGAGTACAGGAGTGCCCATGAGCGTTCACAACCGGTCCCGATACGGCCGGTATACGGGAGGACCCGATCCGCTCGCCCCGCCGGTCGACCTGGCGGAGGCACTTGAGGCCGTCGCCGAGGACGTCATGGCCGGCTACTCGCCCCGGCACGCCCTGCAGGAGTTCCTGCGGCGCGGCGGCCGCAGCCGGGAAGGGCTCGATGACCTCGCCGGTCGCGTACAGCAGCGGCGGAGTGACCTGCTAAGCCGGCACCGGCTGGACGGCACCCTCAGTGAGGTCCAGAAGCTGCTCGACACTGCGGTGCTGGAGGAGCGCAAGCAGCTCGCCCGCGACGTTCGGATGGACGACACGGACCGCGCCTTACGGGAGATGCAGCTGCAGAACCTGCCGAAGTCCACGGCGGCAGCGGTCAACGAACTCGCCTCCTATGACTGGCAGTCCAGCACCGCCCGGGAAGCCTACGAGCGGATCAAGGACCTGCTGGGCCGCGAGATCCTGGACCAGCGGTTCGCCGGGATGAAGCAGGCGCTCGAGGGCGCCACGGAGGAGGACCGCGCGGCCGTGGCCGAGATGCTGCAGGACCTCAACGAACTCCTCGACAAACACCGGCGCGGGGAGGACGCCGACGCGGATTTCCAGGAGTTTATGGCTAAACACGGCCAGTTCTTCCCGGAGAACCCGCAGTCCGTCGAGGAGCTGATCGACGCGCTCGCCCAGCGCGCGGCCGCCGCCCAGCGGATGCTTCGGTCCATGTCCGCCGAGCAGCGCGAGGAGCTGATGCGGCTCTCCGCCCAGGCGTTCGGCTCCCCGGAGCTTATGGCACAGCTGGGCCAACTCGATGCCAACCTGCAGGCGCTGCGCCCCGGCGAGGACTGGTCCGGCTCCGAACGCTTTGAGGGCGAGGAGGGGCTGGGCCTCGGCGACGGCACCGGCGTGCTGCAGGACCTCGCCGAGCTCGACGAACTCGCCGAACAGCTGTCCCAGTCCTACAACGGCTCCCGCCTGGACGACCTGGACCTGGACGCGCTCGCCCGGCAGCTGGGACAGGACGCTGCCGTGTCCGCCCGGACGCTCGCGGAGATCGAAAAGGCCATGCACGACGGCGGCTTCCTGCAGCGCGGCGCAGACGGCGACCTGCGGTTGTCACCGCAGGCCATGCGACGGCTCGGCAGGTCGCTGTTGCGGGACACCGCCAAGCAGCTTTCCGGACGGCAGGGGCGCCGGGACACGCGCGTTGCCGGGGCGGCCGGGGAACAGACCGGCTCCAGCCGCCAGTGGGAGTTCGGCGACGCCGAACCGTGGGACGTCACCCGAACCATCACCAACGCGATCCGCCGCACGATTGCCGACGGAGGTGACCCGGGGCGCGGATTGCGCCTCGCCGTGGGTGACATCGAAGTGACCGAGACGGAAGCGCGCACGCAGGCCGCCGTCGTCCTGCTCGCGGACGTGTCCTTCTCGATGGCCGCCGAGGGACGGTGGGTGCCTATGAAACGCACCGCACTCGCCCTGCACCATCTGGTCACAACACGGTTCCGCGGCGACCGGCTGCAGCTGATCACGTTCGGCCGGTACGCGCAGTCCATGGATATCGGCGAGCTCACGTCCCTGCCGGCCCTGCGCGAGCAGGGAACCAACCTGCACCACGGATTGCTGCTCGCCGGCAGATTCTTCCGCCAGCACCCGTCCATGCAGCCGGTTCTCTTAGTGGTCACCGACGGCGAACCCACCGCGCACCTGCTGGCCGACGGCGACTCGTGGTTCAATTGGCCGCCGGACCCGGAGACCATCCGTGTCACCATCGCCGAGTTGGACCGCCTTGGGCGGGCCGGTACGCAGGCCACGTTCTTCCGGCTCGGCGACGACCCAGGCCTGGAACGGTTTGTCCAGCGGATGGCCCGCCGGATCGACGGCCGGGTGGTGGCGCCCGACGCCGGGGATCTGGGCGCTGCGGTGGTAGGGGAGTATCTCCGCGCCCACTTCCGCGGACGCCCCTACGACGACGCCGACTGGGCTACATAGACGATCTGCGCGTCGGCGCTTTATTGGAGATAATCCGGGGCCGCTTCCAGGCCGAAGTAATCCTCAAGGGTCTCCGTGCTGCCCATATCGAGGGCGACGTTCTTTCCCACATAGCGCAGATGCCATGGCTCGTAGGTGTAGCCGGTAGTGGCCTCGGCGCCGGCCGGATATCGGATGATGAATCCGTAATCCCGGCAGTTCTTAGCCGCCCACTGCCCCGCCGGGGTATTCGCGAAGCAGGCTTGCAGGGCACAGGTTCCGCTGGCATTGCCGATGTCCATCGCCAGACCGGTCTGGTGCTCGCTGTAGCCGGCTCTCGCAGCCAAGGTATCCGCCGTCGCCTGTCCGTACTGACTCACGTAGCTGTCATAGAGGCTGGCCTGCTGGCTGAACGACCGGTAGCCGCTGATGGGAATGATGTTCACGCCGGCCGCCTTGGCGGCCCTGGTCAACTGCTTGTAGGCGTCCGCAGCCTCCGCCCGCAACCGTTCCCCCTGGACCCTGACCAGCTGCGCCGGCACGTAGGTGGCAGGGTTCAGTTGCCGGTGTTTGTTGACCACCACCTGCAGGCTGGAGGCGGAACTGATGTCGTAGCCCGCCGCGGCCACTGCCGCCACCGACGGTGCGATCATGCCGAGCGAAAGCACCAGCCCCGCCACGGCACCTGTCATCCTACTGATTCCTTTAAGCACGAGGGCTCCTAAGAATTGTCCGGAACAGATGCGGGAACTCTATCGGTCTGCAGGCGCCGGGGTCGAGGGGACGCGCGGACTCGTCGAGGGGCGGGCAGGCCAAGGGCACGGCAAAACACCCGTCAAACGCAAGCGGACGACGGCGGGAGGTCCCGCCGTCGTCCGTGTGGGGCGCAGCCTTAGGCTCGGGAACTGCCGCCGTTGGGCTCCAGCAGGCCGCCGCCGGCCAGGTGTCGGGGGTCGGGGGTCAGGGGGCAGGGGTCAGACGAGTTTAGGTGCTCAATTATCACCGGATCCCGCGGTACTTCAGGCCGCAGCTCAGGGCAACGATACTGAGGCAGGAGAGTGCGGCGATGTAGTAGCCGGGGGACATATTCTGCCCGGTCGCTTGGACGAGGAACGCGGCGATCATCGGCGTGAAGCCTCCGAAGACGGCGACGGCAGTGTTATAGCTGAATGACAGCCCGGTGGCACGGGCCCGGGCGGGGAAGGCATCGGACATGACCGACGGCAGAGCACCGAAATAGATGGCCTTGAGCAGCGCGAGGATGACCATGACGGAGGCCAGGACGAAGAACGTGCGGCCGGCATTGAGCCAAAGGAACAACGGAATTACCGATATTCCGATGGCGCAAGCTGCAGGAATCATTATTTTGGTTCTGCCGTACTTGTCCGACAAGTGCCCCACCATGGGAGTTCCGAAAGTCAGAATGATGCCGGTGAGAACGAGGCAGAAGAATGACGACGATTTGGGCAGCCCGAGTTGTTGGATGCCAAAGGTGGGCATGTAGTCGAGGATGAAGCTCATTGCAGTGGAGACGACGAGGGCGCCCCCAGCGATAAGGATGCCCACTTTCTGGCTCTTGAAGAGATCGCGGATCGGCTCGTGGCGTTCCGGATCGGGCCCGTGGTCTATGGGTGCTTCGTCGACGAATTTGCGGATGTAGTAGCCGGCAGGTCCAACCAGAAGTCCGAAGACGAACGGTATCCGCCAGCCCCAGGACATCATGTCCTCGTTTGACACCACCGTTGTGAGCGCGACAACGAAGATTGCTGCGGTCAGCGATCCCAGACCCTGACTGGCGAATTGGAAGCTTCCCAGGAATCCGCGGCGTTCTGAGTTTTGTGCGATGAGGTAGGACGTTGCCGCGCCAAATTCACCGCCAGCGGAGAAGCCTTGAATGAGACGTGCCACGATGATCCCGAGGGGCGCCAGAATGCCGATGGAATCATAGTTTGGCATGAACGCAATCAGCGCGGTTCCCAACACCATTAGGCGGATTGTCAGCATCAGACCCTTTTTGAGGCCCTTCCGGTCGGCATAGGAGCCAAGGACCAGGCCACCCAACGGGCGGATCAGATAGGACGCGCCGAAAACTGCGAAAGCCTGGATGACCCCGGTGGCAGGGTTATCGGATGGGAAGAAGTTCCTTCCTATGTAGATGGCCAGCAGCGCGTAGATGGACATGTCGAACCATTCGAGCGCATTGCCGATCGTCGCGGCCGCAATCCCGCGGACGGGCGAGGCCATTTTTTGCGGGGGTGTCCTCTTTGGGGACGGGGCGCCGGCTGATGGTTTGGGGCCGGCGACGGCGGTTCCTATCGGGGAGGCCTTTTGTGCAGGGTTCATTGTTTTGCTCCGGTATTGGGTTGGCTCAGGCTGTGGTCGCGGAGAGCGGAAGTTCGACGTTGACGCCGGGCTGGCCCAGATCGTAGAAGAGGCCGCAGGCGATCTTCAGACCCTGGCTGGCGATGGACGCCAGCATGTGTTCGTTGGGTGCGTGTTGGCGGCAGCCGGGATAGGAGTGCGGGATCCAAAGCGTCGGAAGACCCAGAACGCCCTCAAAGACGTGATTCGGCAGGGAACCGCCGATGTTCGGCAGCACTGTGGGCTGGATGCCGGTGGTGCTGTGGATGGAACGGCGTGCCCATTCCACCCAGGGATTGGCGGGGTCGAGGCGGCTCGCGGGAAAGAACGTGGTTTGGCGCACCCGCACCATTTCGAATCCGTGGCGGTCAAGGTGGGCCTGGATGGTGGCTTCAACACCGTCCGTCGGCGTGCCTGCTACGAACCGGAGCTGGAGTATCGCACGCGCCGATCCCGGGATCGCGTGGATCGGTGCTTCGATGTCGCCGGAGCCAAGGGCCAGAACCTCCAGAGCGTTCCAGCCGTAGAGTCGTTCGGCTGGTGTGAGGCCGGTGTCCGCCCAGTCAGTGTCGATGTGCGGGTCCCCGGGAGTGTGAGGAATGGCAATGTTGCTGAGCGCCGTTTTAACGGACTCGGGGATGGTTGTTGGAAGCAGCTCCGGCAAGAGAATTCTTCCGTGCCCGTCGACTAAGGTGCCGATGGCAGCTGCCAGTGTCGTCCCCGGGTTGCGCAGTAGACCGCCCCAGTTGCCGGAGTGGTAGCTGCCGGACCGCAGGTTGACGTCCAGTTCAAACGTGATTCCGCCCCTCGATCCGAGAAAGATTGTTGGCGACTCCGCGCTCAGTCTGGGGCCGTCTGAGGCAATGAAGATGTCCGCCGCCAATTTGTCTTTGTTGACCGAGGAAAATTCATCCAGCGAGGGCGACCCGATCTCCTCGCCGCATTCAAACAGGAACTTCAGATTGAAGCCCAGACGGCCGTTGCTTTCCAGCAGGATGCGCAGCGCCGCCAGATTGATCAGATGCTGGCCCTTGTTGTCGGCCGTTCCGCGGCCATACCAGCGGCCGCCGTCCGCGTCGAGGACCCACGGGCTGCGGTCGTCGTCCCAGCCATCGTCCTGACCACCGACAACATCTGCGTGCCCGTAGCAAAGGACGGTTGGAAGTTCCTCGGACTCGAATCGGGTGCCGATCAGAAACGAGTTGGCCCCGCCGTTCCAGCGGGGATGAAGCTCAGTGTCGCAGCCGAGCTCTGCCAGGGATGGAACGAGAACATCTTCAAGATATGCTTTCAAGGCAATTCGCCCGGCTGCGGTAGCACTCTCCGTCCGGTAAGAAACCAGGCGCTTCAGTTCCTCGAACAGTTGTCCGTCTGAAGCATATGCCTCTGCAATGCTTGATATTTCCTGCGGAAGGGTCATGGTCGGTGCTCCTGGGATAGTGCCTTGTGCCGGGTGAACGGAATCAACGTTAGGAGTGCGCCAGCTCACAAACCAGCATCGTTTTATCAAATGGCGTTGACTTCAAGGCAAACCGGAGCTTAGATGGGGCCAATGAGGATGCTTCCTACTGCACTGGTCTATTTTCATGACGTGGCCCGAACCGGTTCAATTACGGAAGCTGCCATCGCCCAGCACGTGTCGGCGTCCGCCATTAGCCGGCAGATAAGCAACCTGGAGCGCACGATCGGCGTCACGCTGTTTGCGCGGCATCCGCGAGGAATGACGTTGACGGAGGCTGGACGGCTCCTACTTGCGCACGCTAGGCGAAGTGAAGCCGAAGGAGAGGCGCTGATCCGAGAACTTCAAGATTTTGACAAGCGGCAAAAGCGAATCATCAACGTTGTCAGTTCTGAGGGGCTTGCCAGGTGCAGGGTTCCCCAGGCGATCGCCCGGTTCATCGTGGACTATCACGACGTCGACTTTCACTTGGATGTGGTCTCTTCAGCCGAAGCGACGCGGATGGTCGTCGACGGCCGGACAGACATCGCCGCCGTTTACGCGCTGGGGCTCCAACGTGATGTGACCGTTGAGTTTTCCGCGGCCGCTCCGGCCTTCGCCGTGGTAGCCACAGGACATCCGCTCGCGGATCGAAACAGCGTGCGCCTTGACGAACTGTGTGCATATCCGCTTACCCTTCCCGCTAAAGGCCTCAGCCAGCGAGAGCTTTTCGACATAGCCGTGCAGATGGAACAGATATCGCCGCGGATTGCACTGTCAGCGGATCAGGTCAGCCCTGCATTGGAATTCGCCCGGGCAGGAGCCGGGGCGGCACTGATGAGCCGTCTTGTGGCTCGTCCGGAGGGGGAGGACGGGCTTGTCTTCGTGGCTATCGATCATCCGGTATTTCACCAGCGGCAGGCGCAGATTCAGACGATGGCTGGCCGGCGCAGACCTGCGGTGCAGACGGCCTTCATTGAAGTCTTGGCAGGGATTCTTGCCGAAAGCTAGCGCAGGAGCACGGCAACAACCGGTGGTCCTGGTGCGTGGGGCGCAGCCTTAGGCCCGGGAATTACCCGGGCCCGACTCCAGCAGGCCGCCGCCGGCCCAGCGCTTGAGCGCAAGCTTCTCGGCGTCGTCGAACTCCATGAGGGCCAGCCGGCAGAGCTCTTCAACGTTCCTGACCCACGCGGCGGCGAGGTCCCTAGCGGTCATGTCGTCGGAGAGGGAACCGCCGGCGTACACCACGCCCTGGATCACGAAGTTGACGGCCGAGCGAGACACCGGCTGCCCGGCCGCCACGCAGTCGTCCCGGACGGAGCGGGCGAGTTCGCTTCGGTTGCCGGGGTGCTCGCGGAGCTTCGCCTCCAGCGAGACGAAGACCTGCCGGAACTGATCGGCGGAGAGGGCCGGCACGTCGGTGACCCGGGTGACCTGCTCCTCGATCGCCGGCCTGCCTTCGGAGGCCAGCGAGGACAGCTCCGGCGAGAACCGCTTCGCGTCCCATACCCAGCCGGGGGACGGCGTGGATGAGTATTGGACGCCCTGGCCGATCTGCGCGATCCAGGCCCCGAACTTTCCGTGACCGCCCCAATCGGTCTTCAGCGACGGGTCAGCCGTTAGGGCCCTGTGCGCTGCCACGGCCCCGGTGACCGGACCGGGCGCGGCCTGCACCAGGGCGCGGACCTCGTCGGCGGCCGTCGTCGCGGCCACGGAAACACCCGGTGCGGTGCGGAGCGGGGCGGCAAGTCCGGCGGAGGGCACCATGCGGGGGATCTCGGCCGAGGTGCCGTTGAGGATTGCCACGAAGTCGTGGGACTCCACCACGCTGTCGGCCATCTCCCGGTACGCGAACGCCACAGCCCCGGCGGCGATGACCGTCGTCATCCGGTCGGCCGCCCGGAACCTCTGAACCAGCGAGGTGAAGTCCGCATCCGCCGAGGCAACGAAGAATTCCTCAACATGCGCCGCGCCGGACAGCGCATCCATCGCGTCCAGGACCAGGTTGATGTCGGTGCTGGACTTGCCGCGCTGCGTGAGGGAGGGGCAGTCGATCACGCGGAAGCCCGCCCGGGTCCAGTAGGGCCGGTACTTGGAGTAGATCACCGGGTTGAGGTAGCAGTTGCGGATCAGGAAACGCCGGGATTCCGCACCTGTGCCGCCGTCTGCCAGCGCTTCCGTCCAGTGCTTGGGATCCTCGGCGAACCTCTTGGCCGCGGCGGGGTCCAAAGCCATCAGGCCCGTATAGACGTTGTCGAAGTCCACGAACATCGCGGCGCGGATGCCAGGCCGCCGGGACTGGGGGAGAGGATCACTCATCGGCTCAGTGTGCCAGCAGGAGACGGGACGTGCCAGATGTGTCGTTCCAGTTGGTGCCGCTTGCCGGCGGCGAACGCAAGGGCTCTCGCCGCCGTCCCCGGCACGTCACGGACTCATTGCGGGCCAGGCCGGTTCCCTCGCTGTGACTTCCATGTGTTTTGCCTGTGGATCCTCCGCTGGTCCTTGCGCGGGTCTGGTTGCCTACGGCAAGCTGTTTATTAGTTGGCGACTTGATCACTTACCAGGGTCCGGCGGCGAGGATGCCGGTGGATCTTGACGCGGCGATGTCGCCGCCCAAGCAGTAGCCCGCAGAACGGGAGGGCACGTCACATGAAACGTGCAGCATTCGGATCAGCTAAATTTCGCGCCATCGGCATTTACTCACTGATTGCCGTCGTGGTCATTCTTGGAATTTCGCTTGTTTTCATTTACCGGGCGACCGTTATGCCGAACCCTGCGTCGAGTCCGGGAGCGTCGGCGCCTCCGGGCGTATCGGGGCCTGCGGGCACAAACCCCTCGGTGAGTCGCGGGACCTACCAGAGAGTACCGAACCAGGTGCTGTTTGCCCTCGACGCTAACGGCAAACCGAATATTTCCGGCGACCTGACAAATATCCAGCAGGGCGACGTCGGAGACTGCTATTTCCTGGCGGCTCTGCTGACGGTGGCCGCGCGGGAGCCTGACACCATTCAAAACATGGTTCACGACAATGGTGACGGCACTTACACCATTTCATTTCACAGCAAGTACGACGGGGTGCCCAATCCGGTGCAGGTGACGGTCAACGGTGACCTCCCATATCGCCGCGGCAAAACCGTTGAAAATGGCATCGAAAATATCGGTGGCAAAAACGTTTCATGGGCGGCGATTATCGAGAAAGGCTGGGCGGCCGCGAACGGCAACAGCTATAAAGGCATCGAAGGCACTGACCTCAGCAACGCCCAGGATCACGATGTGCACAATGGCCTCTATGCCATCACCGGCAAGGCGGGCGTCGACCGCAACCCCGGCGGCCCCATGACGCAAGTGAGCTTTGAGCAGGTGCAGCAGGATTTCGCGAACGGCCTTGTCACGCTGGGGACCTCAAACTCCGACGGCAAGCTCGTATCCGACCACTCCTACGCAGTGCTGGACGTGAACGCCTCCGACCAAACCGTCGTGGTGGGAAATCCGGAGGGCGGCCAGGAAACGCTGTCGTTTGACACCTTCCGGTCCACGAACATCAACCAGTACATCGCGATACCCACCTATCCCTGAGAAGCAGACAGTTGAGCGAACGACGGCGGCCAAGCGCCGCTGTCGGGATTCACGGATCCCGGGGAAGCACCCGTCCGGCGGTTCGGAGCCGTTTCCGCTTTCCGGCCTCGGCCGCTGCCAGACCCGTCGTCGTCGTCGATGCACCCCTCCTCCATGGCCTCGATCGTGCTGGCGCCCACGGTCAGGTCCGCAACGCGTGCGATCCCTCCTCGCGCCGCCGGCAATGTTTCACTTTGTTCGATATTGTTTTCATTCGAACGTTAGTGTACAAATGTGAACATGACATGCATCACTACGACCTTCCTGGCCGACGGCCGGGAGATCCTCTACTTTGACGATGCCGGCACAGCGGAACGGGCCCCCGAATCCCTGACGGACCACCGCGAACTGCCCGTCCGCCCCGACCCGGGCCAGTTGCGCTTCGACGCGCTCAGCCGGGAATGGGTCGCCGTCGCCGCCCACCGGCAGTCCCGTACGCACCTGCCGCCGGCGGACCGGTGCCCGATCTGCCCGACGACGCCGGCCAACCTGACCGAGATTCCGGCTCCGGACTACGACGTCGCTGTCTTTGAAAACCGTTTCCCCTCGCTCGGGCCGGCCACGAGCGAGCTCCCGGCGGCACTTGCCTGGGGAACCTCGACACCGGCCGTGGGCCGCTGCGAGGTGGTGGCGTTCACCCCGGAGCACACGGGGTCCTTCGCCGATCTGGGCTGGCGCCGCACACGGACCGTGATTGACGCCTGGGCCCACCGGACCGAGGCCCTCAGCGCCCTGCCCGGCATCCGGCAGGTCTTCCCGTTTGAAAACCGGGGCGCCGAGATCGGCGTCACCCTGCACCACCCGCACGGGCAGATCTACGCCTACCCCTACGTGACGCCGCGTGCCGCCGTCCTGGCCGCCGCGGCCGGCGCGTACTTCGATGCCTCCGACGGCACGGCGACGCTCGCCGCGTCCGTGCTGCAGGCCGAGCGCAGTGACGGCAGCCGCATGGTCCTGGAGGGCGAACACTTCAGCGCTTATGTGCCGTTTGCCGCGCGCTGGCCGCTGGAAGTCCACCTCGTCCCGCACCGTCAGGTTCCGGATCTGGCGGCGCTGAGCGGGGCCGAACGCGATGAGCTGGCGCACCTCTACCCGGATCTCCTGCGGCGCTTCGACGCCCTATACCCGACGCCGACCCCCTACATTGCGGCCTGGCACCAGGCCCCTCTGGAGACGGAGATGCGCCGGGCGGGCCAACTGCATCTGCAGCTGACCTCGCCCCGGCGCGCCGCCGACAAGCTCAAGTACCTGGCGGGCTCCGAAGCGGCGATGGGGGCCTTCATCAATGACATCACCCCCGAATCGGTCGCCGCCCGGCTGCGTGAAGTAGGCAGCGAAGTAGCCAGTGAAGTGGCCAGTGACGTCGCCGGCACAACGGCCGGCACCGCAACCCGCACCACCCTGACCCCGGAAGGCGCCCCTGCATGAACACGCCCACCCGCGCCGACGCCCATCCGGACAACCTGATCAGCCGCTTTGAGGCCACCTTCGGGGCCGCCCCGGACGGCGTCTGGGCCGCCCCCGGGCGGGTGAACCTGATCGGTGAACACACCGACTACAACGAGGGCTTCGTGCTGCCCTTCGCCATCGACAAACGCGCGACGACGGCGGTCCGGCTCCGGGACGACTCCACCGTCCGGCTGCTGTCCACCTCCGGCGACGACGGCATTGTGGAGGCCAACGCCGCGGCCCTGATACCCGGCCGGGCGCCCGGCTGGGCCAAGTATCCCCTGGGCGTCGTGTGGGCGTTGCAGCAGCGCGGCGTCGAGGTTCCGGGCTTCGATCTGCTGCTGGACTCCGATGTCCCGCTGGGCGCGGGGCTGTCATCCTCCCACGCGATCGAATGCGCCGTCGTGACGGCCCTCAACGAACTCACCGGTGCAGGGCTTTCGGCCCAGGAGATGGTCTTGCTGACCCAGCACGCCGAAAACGCGTTCGTCGGCGCGCCGACCGGCATCATGGACCAGTCGGCATCACTGCGCGGCACCAGCGGCCACGCCGTCTTCCTCGACTGCCGGGACCAATCCGTTCAACTCGTGCCGTTCCAGGCACAGGAAGCCGGTCTGGTCCTGCTCGTCATCGACACGAAAGTCTCGCACTCCCACGCCGACGGCGGTTACGCCTCCCGCCGCGCCTCCTGCGAGCTCGGCGCCGAGGTCCTGGGCGTGCGTGCCCTGCGGGATGTCGCCGTCGCCGACCTCCAGAACGCCAGCGAGGTGCTCGATCCGACCACCTTCCGGCGGGTCCGTCACATCGTCACCGAAAACGGCCGCGTCCTGCAGGCAGTGGATACCCTCCGCTCCCAGGGCCCGGCCCATATCGGTGACCTCCTCGATGCCAGCCACGCCTCAATGCGCGACGATTTTGAGATTTCCTGCCCCGAACTCGACCTCGCCGTGGACACGGCCCGGACCCACGGCGCCATCGGTGCCCGCATGACCGGCGGCGGGTTCGGCGGCTCGGCGATCGCCCTGACTCCCGTGGAGCATGAGCAGGACGTCCGCGACGCCGTCGTCCGCGCCTTCGCGGAGGCGGGATTCACCCGGCCGGAAATCTTCACCGTCACCCCCTCAGCCGGCGCGGAGCGCATCCAATGAGAATTCTGGTCACCGGGGGTGCCGGCTACATCGGTTCGCACACCGTTCTGTCCCTGCAGGAAGCCGGCCATGAGGTGGTGGTGATCGACAACCTCGTCAACTCCAGCGAGGAATCGCTCCGCCGGGTTGCCGAGCTCAGCGGCACGCCCTTGACCTTCCGCCTTGTGGACCTGGTTGATGAGGCGGCGGTGGATGCCGTCTTCACCGAATACCCGGTCGACGCCGTCATCCACTTCGCCGGCCTCAAGGCCGTCGGGGAGTCCGTCCGGGAGCCCCTGATGTATTACCACAACAACCTCGTGGGCACCCTGAACCTGCTCCGGGCGATGGACCGGCACGGCGTCCGCTCAATCGTCTTCAGCTCCTCGGCGACGGTATACGGCGAACACAACCCGATCCCCTACGTGGAGAAGATGGAGATCGGCGCCAACAACCCCTACGGCCGGACCAAGGAACAGATCGAGGACATCCTTGCCGACCTCGGAGCAGCGGACGGCCGCTGGCACATCGCCCTCCTGAGGTACTTCAACCCCGTCGGCGCCCACCCCTCCGGCCGGATCGGCGAGGACCCGCAGGGCATTCCCAACAACCTTGTACCGTTCATCGCCCAAGTGGCGGTGGGCCGGCGCGAGAAACTGATGGTGTTCGGCGGCGACTACGACACCCCGGACGGCACCTGTCTGCGCGACTACATCCACGTGGTGGACCTGGCCGAAGGACACGTCGCCGCGCTCGACCACGTGGCGGGCCGGGCCGGCGTCTTCCGCTGGAACCTCGGCTCGGGCAAGGGCTCCTCCGTGCTCGAGGTCCTGCACTCCTTCGAGAAGGCCGCGGGCCGTCCGATCCCTTACGAGCTCACCGGACGCCGCGCCGGCGACCTCCCCGCCTTCTGGGCCGACGCGGCCTCGGCCCTGGCGGACCTGAGCTGGTCCACCACGAGGACTGTTGATGAGATGTGCGCGGACCACTGGTGCTGGCAGAAGAACAACCCGCACGGCTACAACGCTTTGGGTGCGCCGCACATGACGGAATAGAGCGCCAGCCAAGTACTCAATCCGGATATGTCCGGTCTCGCTTACGTCAGCCGGGGCGTCCGTGGGGGAGTTGTCCGGCGGGAACCCGTTGCCTCAAACGCGGCGGCCAGGCTCAGCAGTGAGGTGTCATCGTAGGCCCGGCCCGCGAGGGTCAGGCCAACGGGCATGCCGGTGTCGGCCATCGTGCCCATGGGCACAGTGACGGTCGGGATGCCCAGATGGCGCGGCACGAGGTTGCCGTTGGCGACCCAGACGCCGTTGCGCCAGCCGAGATCCGCCGAGGCCTCGTTGACGTCCATGTCCGCGGGCCCGACGTCCGCGGCGGCGGGAAACAGCACGGCGTCCAGTCCGAGTCTGTCCATCCATGCCTCCAGGTCCACGCGGCGGGTCTCCTCCAGGCCCTGCAGGCCACCTTTGAGATGCGGGATGTCCGTCAACGATGCGGCGCCGTACTTGCGGATGTATCCAGGGTAGTTGGCGATGTCGTCATCAAAGCCGGCATAGCGGTCCGGGAGCGCCCCGTCCGGATGGGGGAAGATCGTTGCGCCGTCCACCGCAGCCAAAGTGTTCAGGGCAGGGTCGCCGTTCGCTGCGAGGAAGTCTTCCCAGGCCCAGGCCGAGAGATCCAGGATTTCCCGCTGCAGGTATTCCGGGCTCACCAGGCCGCGCGTGGCGATCGTGGGTGCCCCGGGGCGGTCTCCTTCATAGTTGGACACCACCGGAAAGTCGACCAGCACAACCTCGGCGCCGGCCGCCTCAAGATCGCGCCGTGCCGCTTCCCACAGTTCCATCACCGAGCCGCGGGTGTGGATGCGCTGGCCGGTCGGCCCGCCGATGCCGGGCTTCTCGCTGCTGCCGGCGTCGGGGTCGGCGTTGACGTACATCCGCGGCACGCCCAGCCGCCTGCCCTTCAACACCGAGCGTGCGTCGTCGGCATCTGCCGGCGCCAGCGCAGGGTAGGAGGACGGCCGGAGCGCCGAGGCGGCCGGGATGTCCACCCACGGCTGGACCCGCCAGAAGTCGCCGCGGGTCTGTGCGTCGTCGGCCACGATGACGTCGAGCACCTCGAGCAGGTCTGCCATGGAGCGCGTGTGCGGCACCACCACATCCATGGTGGGCACCAGCGGCCAGTTGCCACGGACGGAAATGACCCCTCGCGAGGGCGTGTACGCGCACAGCGCGTTGTTCGACGCCGGCGCGCGCCCGCTGGACCACGTCTCCTCCCCAAGGCCGAACGCCGCGAAGCTTGCCGCCGTCGCGGTGCCAGAACCGTTGGAGGAGCCGGAGCCGAATGCCGCCGTGAGGAAATCGGCGTTGTAGGGGCTCTCTGCGCGGCCGTAGACGCCGCGTTGCATTCCGCCGTTGGCCATGGGCGGCATGTTTGTGAGGCCTATGAGCACCGCGCCTGCCGCCCGCAGGCGTTCGATGGTGAACGCATCCCGCTGTGCTACGAGATGCTCGAAAGCAGGCGAACCGGCCGCGGCGGTAAGGCCCCTCACCAGATAGCTGTCCTTGGCCGTGTACGGGATGCCGTCCAGCGGCCCGAGCGTCGTGCCCCCGGCCCGGCGCTCGTCAGAGGCACGGGCATCCGCCAGAGCGTCAGGGTTCATGACGACGAGCGAGTTCAGCGTGATGCCGTTGTGGTCGTAGGTTGCGATGCGCTCAAGGTAGGAACGGGTAAGTTCCTCACTGCTGGCCCGGCCGGACTCCAAGGCGTCACGCAACTGGGCGATGGACGCCTCGACGACGTCGAAGCCCGCCATCACGCCACCGGCCCGTCGAGCGTGGGCTGCTGCTGGGTGATGCAGTGGATGCCCCCGCCGCGGGCCAGGATCGGGCGGGCGTCCACGGTCACCACGCGGCGCCCCGGGTATGCCTCCGCAAGGATTTCCGCGGCCATCGCGTCCGCCCTGTCTTCGCCATAGCCGCAGGCGATCACGCCGCCGTTGACCACAAGGTGGTTGACATAGCTCCAGTCCACGTAGCCTTCCTCGTCGCGCAGTGTCTGCGGGGCCGGCAGCGGGAGGATCCGGAACGGCCTGCCTGCGGCGTCCGTCTGGGTTTCGAAAAACGCTTGCAGGGTGCGGCTGACCTCGTAGTCAGGATGCTCCGGATTCATCTGGGTGTGGAGCAGGACCCGGCCGGGGGAGGGCAGGGTGGCCACCATGTCGATGTGGCCTCGGGTGCCCAGATCCTCGTAGTCGCGGGTCAGGCCGCGCGGCACCCAGACGGTCTTGCGGGCGCCGATGGTGCGTGCCAGCTCTGCTTCGACGCGGGCTTTGTCCGCGTACGGGTTCCGGCCCGGGTCCAGCTGCACGGTTTCGGTCACGAGCACGGTGCCTTCGCCGTCGACGTGCATGGCGCCGCCCTCGTTGACCAGCAGCGAGCTGACGAGCTCAGCACCGGACTTTTCGGCCACGAAGCGCGCCATCCCGGCGCTCTTCTCCCATTCGGACCACTTGGGTGCACCCCAGCCGTTGAAGACCCAGTCCACCGCGCCGAGGACGCCGGGACGTTCGTCGTCGACGACGAAGGTCGGTCCGACGTCGCGCATCCAGAACTCATCCAATGGGGCTTCAAGCTGTTCTATGCCGCTGCCGAGCATGTCGGCAGCCCGCTGCCGCTCGCTGGGATCCACCACCATGGTGACCGGCTCAAATTCGGCAACCGCGTGGGCGACGGCCGTCCAGGCCGCATAGGCCTCCTCGGCTGAAGCGGCGTCGTCGCCCAGGGTCAGGCCGGTGCGGGGGAACGCCATCCAGGTTCGATCGTGAGGTGCGGTTTCAGCGGGCATTCTCCACGCCATGAGAAGGGCTCCTTAGTCCTTTTTGCGCCGGCACTGCACGCCTCCTCCCCAATGAGGGGCGCGCATAGGAACGACGCCAAGCCGTTATTGATCAATCGATCAATAAGGTTGAAAATTACTCTAGACTGTTAGGTGATGTCAAGCACACAGAGGAAACGCGCCGTCCGAAAGGCGCCAGGGGAACGGGCCAGCGAGATTTCAGAGGCGGCCCGGACTATCGCCCTCGAGCAGGGGCTCGGGTCGATCACCCTGCGCAATGTGGCGGCCCGCGTGGGGGTGGCTTCCGGCCTGGTGGCGCATTACCAGCCCAATGTTGAGGCCCTTGTGGCGACCACTTTCACCGGCATCGTCTCGGCGGAAGCAGCGGAATTGCAGGCAACCCTGGACGGGATGCCGTCAGCCCGCGGGCAGCTTGCCTACCTTTTAGACACGCTGCTGGACAGCGGCCGCCTGGACGTCACGGCGGTCTGGGTGGATGCCTGGACCATGGGCCGGCGCAACGAGGCTTTGGCGGTATGCGTCCGCGATCAGATGGACGCTTGGCAGGCCATGCTGCAAGGCGTGGTGGAGGCCGGTATTGCGGCCGGTGAGTTCGAGACCTCCGACGCCGCATCCGTCGCCTGGCAGATTCTGGGGATGATCGACGGGCTGAACGCCCAGGCGTTGGTGCGCTGGGACGGCGTCAATGACCGCGGCACCCACCTGGCCCGCGCGGTCGAAGGGATGGTGGGTGCGGCGCGCGGTTCGCTGCAGCAGCTCGGTTCTTCCCAGGACTGATGCCTTTCTGCCTCAGCCGCGCCGGCCGCCTGATTGGGGACCGCACGCCACCGCCTTCGGGGCGGTGCGGACGGCAGGGAATCACGGTCGGCAGTCGCGCTGTTCCGTGTAGCCGAAGGGGACAAGCTCGCTCAACCCGACGCGGAAGAGCCTGTCGTCAAGGCGGCTCACAAGGATGCCATGGGTGGCGAGCCCGACAGCGACTTCCGTCATCAGTTCCACCGCGGCATTGAGACCGCGGTCCATCGACTCCCGGTCCTGGGCGAGGACCTCAATGCTCTGCACGGTTTCGGTACCGGCCAAGAGATTCACGGCGCCGCCTCGCATACCGGCTTGGCGGAATAGCCGTCTGCCTTTTGATAGAGAGCCCGCCTGTCCGCGCCGTGGCCTGCGAGCCATAGGGCGCCTGCAGCCTGGGCGACGTCGTCCACATAGCCGGTTCGGATGAGATGCCCGTCCTTCCATACCTCCACCGGCCTGCCGACCAGGTTGCTCCAGTCGTGATCGTCGCTCATGATGTCGCCTTTCTTCGAGGAATGTGTTGGTGCGGTGCAAGTCCACGCACGATGACGTCCGCTTCCGGGCCCGGACGTGTTTCTTGCGGCCAGCGCACCGTCCCCAGTGGGGCTAACGCCCTGACGGCCGGCCTGCGACGCCGCTTGCCGGTGCAGGCAGAAGAGGAGCGTGCAAATAAATGAATGACGTTCATTATTGGCTCAAGGCTGTGAGGCTGTCAACCGGGTGAGGGGAGTGTGAACAAATATGCCGCGCGACTCGATAGGGCGGGTGGAAAAGCCCATGGCTGAGCATTCCACCCGCCGTAGTGCTTACAGCCGCTGTGCTATTCCACCCGGTCCAGCATGAATTGGATATCTCCGTCCACGACCGTGCCCAGGATGTTGCTGCCGGCCAAGTCATCGGGGTCTGCTGTTAGCGGATCGCATTCAAAGGCAGTGAAGTCTGCGCGTTTGCCGACCGATATCGATCCGGTGCTGTGGAATAGGCCCGCCGCGCGCGCGGCGTGCGAGGTGTAGCCCTCCAGGGCCTGGAGGGCTGTGAGCGCCTGGTCTGGCCCGATGGGCGACTCGTCCGGCTGGCCGGCACGCCGTCGCAAACGGGCGTCGGCCATGATCGGCAACGGCTCGAACGGTGCGATGGGCCAGTCCGACCCCAGGGCCAGCGTCACTCCCTCCTGGCGCAGGTCCTGGCAGCGCCAGGCGCGGTCGGCCCGCTCCCTGCCCAGCCGCGTGGACCAGTTGTCGCTGTGGTCCGCCCGTGAGTAGTGGGTGCAGTGAGTCGGCTGCATGCTCGCCACGACGTCCAGTCGGGCGAACCGCTTGATCAGGTTGTCCGGGATGGATTCAATGTGCTCCACCCGGTGGACCGTCGCGGGAGTCGAGGAAGGCAGCGATTCCAGGGCGTCGAGCACATGTGCCACGCCGGCATCCCCGATCGCGTGGGTCGCAGTCGGAATGCCGCGACCGGCGAAGTATCGGACTGCTTCGGCATACTCCTGCGGGCGCGGCCAGAAGGGTGCGGTGGATTGGCCGTAGGAGTCGGGTTCGAAGAGCCAGGCCGTGCCGTTGTCAATGGTTCCGTCCACGAAGAGCTTGATGGCATCCACCGACCAGCGGCGGCCGCCCTCCCGGAGCATCATCGCAAGTTCCGCCCACTCCGTCTCTCCGCTTCCGGGCATGCACCAGGCGGCGCAGCGCAGCCGCAGCGGCAGGTCGCCGTCGTTCTCCAGCGCGCGGTAGAGTTCGAGCGATCCCGCACCGAGGTCCATGACGTGTCCGCCGGTGAGCCCCGAGCAGGCAAAGCGGCGGAGCAGTTCCGCCAGCCGGGATTTCCGGGTTGCGAACGGCTCCGTTGGCGCGTGTCGCTCCACAAGGTCTACGGCCGCCGCCTCCAGTAGCAGTCCCGTCGGCACCCCGTCGTCGTCGCAGACTACTTCGGAGGCCTGTTCAAAGACTCGCGGGCCGGTGACGCCGGCAAGCTCCAAGGCGCGGACGCTGGCCAGCGCCGAGTGCCCGTCGAAGAGTCGAATCAGGGTGGGGCGTCCGGCGACGACGTCGTCGACAGCCTCCCGGTGCACGCGCGATGAGCCGAAGACGTTGGGGTCTAGCCCCCAACCCCGCACCCATCCGCCCGGTGCAGCGGCGGCGGCCTCAGCGTGCAATAGTTGGCGCACCTCGGTGAGGGTCCGGGCGCCGGAGAGATCCCGGCCGCCGGTCATATCGAGGCCAAGGACCGGATGGATATGGCTGTCCACCAGCCCTGGCGTCAGCGTGGCAGCACCCAGGTCAAGCACATGGGTCCCGGCCGTCCGCCAGTCCGTGGCGTCGGTGCGGCTGCCGACGGCGGCAATCAGGCCGTCCTCTACGGCCACCGCCTGCACCGGTTCCGGCGTGCCGTCCAGCGTGTGGACGGTGTCGGCGAGCAGGATCAGATCAGGATTCATGGATTTCAAAACTTCCTATGCGTTCGAAGGTCGCGGGCCGCCGGGTGCGCAGCCTGCGGGCGGTGAGGAGTCCCGCCAGGAAGACGGCAGGAGTGACCAGCAAAATAATGGTGTTGGTCAGGGTGTCGGCGAAGGTTAGCAGCTCGATGTTGACCGCGATCATGGCGACGACGGCGAAGAGCAGCACGGCGGAGGCGATACTCAGCGGAACGACCAGGCGGTTCGTTACCGCCGCGGGGTTCCGGCGAAGGTAGATGAAGGCGGCCACGGAGACCAGGCCCTGCAGCCCGACGATGCCAAAGATGCCGGGCGTGTTTACCCAGATCAACAGCTGCTGGTATGGGTCTGCGCCGAGGACTGCACAGACAATGATCACGACGGCGGCGAGCAGGGACTGCAGTTGGCCGGCACGGTGCGGGGACTTGTATTTGGAGTGGGTCCTGCCCAGGAACGCCGGCAGGACGCCGTCGCGGGCCAGCATGTAGACGTAGCGGTTGATGGCGTTGTGGAACGCCAGCTGGGAGGCATAGACGCTGGTGACAATCAGGACGTACATGACCACCTCGGCCCATGGGCCGACGTACTGGTTGATGGTCGCGAAGAACATTCCGTTGGAAAGCTGTCCCGCCGCCTGGACCACGTCGCCGTCACCGTACGCCTGGACCACGCTCCACACAATGAAGGCGTAGAAGACGGACATGAAGCCCACAGCGATGAAGGTCGCCCGGGGGACGGATTTGTCCGGATTCCGCGCCTCCCGCCGGTACAGAACGGTGGACTCGAACCCCATGAACGCGGCGAAGCAGATGCCCAGAATTGCCAGTACTCCAGGGTTGAAGGCATTCTCCGGGGTGAAGGAGGAGCCGCTGATCCCGTGGGCACCCCCGTGCGAGAGGATGCCCGCGCCCATCACTGCGAGGATGGCGGTTTCGGCGACCAGTAGGACCCCGAGCACCTTGGCGCCGACATCAATGCCGCGGTAACCGAGGAACCACACGGCGGCCACGGCGCTGAGCGCCACGACCGGCCAAGGGACGTCGAGACCGAAGATGAAATGAAGCATGGACTGGGTCTGCACCGCAAAGAGCCCGTAAACGCCGATCTGAAGGCAGTTGTACGAGACAATCGCCAGCACGGCGGAGGCCAGACCTACCGTCTTGCCCATGGCCAGTGAAATGTAGGTGTAAAAGCCTCCGGCAGCCTTGACGTGCCGGGTCATCGCCATGAAGCCGATGGCAAAGATCGTGAGGACCGCGCCGGCGATCAGATAGCCGGCGGGGGCACCTATACCGCCGGTCGCAATGGCAACCGGCGCGACGCCGGCCATCACGGTTAGCGGGGCGGCCGCGGAAATGACCAGGAAGGCGATGCCGCCTGTGCCAATGGCATTGCGTTTGAGGCCGTTCTCGGCCGCCGTCTTGGACGGCTGTGTTTGGGTGTCGGACATGTGGGGTTCCTTTGGAGGGGTCAGGAGCTCTCATAAACGATAGCCTTTCGTTTATTATGGGCCCCTGTGACCCGGCGCACAATACTGAGTCCCAAAAATTGTGTAGGTTCTTAGGAGCCACTGATTGGAGAATCCCCATGGGCCGCCCGCTCGCTCCGCTGATATCCATCGACGGACTCGTAACCGCCAGCCTCGAACTGGTCGATGAGACCGGCGACTTCAGCCTGCCGAAGTTGGCGCGGCGCATCGGAGTCAGCCAGTCATCGATCTACAACCACGTCAGCGGACGGGAGGAGATCCTTGAGCTGATGCGCCGGCGTATCATCAGCGAGACCCCATATCCCGCACTTCAGGGGCTGAGCTGGGAAGACACCCTCCGTGTAGTGATCCGCGCCTACCGTGACGCGTTCGCCCGGCATCCCAGGCTGGCCCCGCTGATGGTCCTGCAGACTGTGCAGGACGCCAAGGTCATCGGCCTGTATGAGGATCTGGCCCTGGCGCTGGAGGGCGCTGGCTTTGAGGGAAAGGACGTCGTCTCGGCCATCACGACCATCGACAGCTTCGCCCTCGGTGCGGCCCTTGATCTGGCCGCGCCCGACGTCGTGTGGGCGCCGTCGGGCGAGGGGTTCCCGGCGCTCACACGCGCGCTCGAACATGCCGGACCACCCCGGCAGCGGGGAGAAGACGCCTTTAACTTCGGGCTCGACGTGATCATCGCAGGACTGCGCGCCCGGCTCTAGGGGCGTCGATACGGCCAAGAGCCCGCCAGGGCGGAATCAGACCAAGCTCTGGCCGCGCTGGAAGCCGGAGTTCTTCTGCCGCCGGTGATTCCTGGACATCGTGACGGGGCAGGCGGCGTCGTCCATAATTAGCTCAGCCGCTGACACCGGCAGCCGAACGCCGGAACAGGCCTGGATTGTTGAGGCCAGCACGTCGTTGCGTGGGGCCTGTTATGGCATGCGGCCGGCACGGAGGAAGGTCTGGGTTATGAGCACACCACTACCCCAAGTGCGCGTCCTGACTTACAACGGGGAAGACATCGGGATGGGGTTCAACAGTGACAGCGGCCTGGCCATAGGCACCGCATTGGACTTTGACGAACCGTCGCGCCTGTCCGGGCAGGAGGCCAAGGCAACCGCCGAAATCATCACAACACATGAGTCGCTGATGGAGTCGTTGGGCGTATCCGCGGAAGCGCAGGGGCGCTACGGATTTGCATCTGCAAGCCTCAAGGTCGACTTTTCGAAGAGTACCTCCTACAACTCCGTTTCAACGTTCGTCGTAGCGAAAATGGTCGTCAATAACCAGATCGTGCGCGGACGAAACTTTCGCATCAAGCAAGACGCGAAAGATCTGCTGACAGCCAGTCAGTTTGAAGCGTTTTCGAGGGCGTACGGTGACTCGTTCGTGCGGGGACAATTTCGTGGCGGGGAGTTTTTCGCGGTGCTGCGAATCACGTCACTGGATACGGCCGTGCAGACCGATCTTGCGGTGACATTGCAGGCGGAGATCAACGGCGCGATTGGGGCCGGCTCCTTCAGCGGCAAATTCAACGAGCATAAGGACCAGTCCCAGTCGCGGGCCGAACTGCATGTGGTGTTCTATCAGAAGGGTGGAGAGGGCCAAGAGGAAATCGGGACAACCATGACCGTTGATGAGGTGAAAGAACGCCTCAAGTCACTCCCGACGGCTGTGGCCAACCACCCCTTCCCGTACGAAATTGAAGTTGCCACTTATGACACCGTGCCGATTCCGATTCCTACGAAGGTTCAGCAGGAAGCCTTCCTCGTAGCGACGGCTGACGCTGACCGCCAAAGGCTCGCTTATCTCCAGAAGTACAACGACTTCACCTTTGCGGCGGAACATCCGGAGTTCTTTGAAAATCCTGCTCCCAGCGCCGAGCTCCAGGCCGCGGCACAGGCCTATGCGCGTGCGACGGACGCGGCTACTCGTCATGCCGTTCGCCTGTCGAGGGGTGAAATTGATCCACCTCAACTCTTTGACCCGGCCACGGCTGACCCCCCGCTGCAATTTCCCACTCTCGAACTGCATCGGCGGATCGGCGGCGTGGAGGGCAGCTACGCCGACTGGTATGAGAAACGGAATCAGCCGGGGATACTTTCCGACGACCGGAAGCTGGTAAACCAGATCGCTTTCGCTGTTGCCGGCCGGATCGACAATCTCGAAGGGATCGTGGATCCTGGCGGCGACGAACTGAAGACGGAGCACCTGCGTGGCGAGGCGCTTGCGCAAGTCGTCAGCGAGCTGGATAAGTTCACGATCGAGTGGTACCCGGAAAATATGGGAATTACCTCGATCGCCCATCTTCCGACGATGATCGCAAGGGACCGGCTCGCCGAACTATCAATCACCGGCAGAAACAACGACGGCGCCCTGATGAGTTTGCAGGGCATGGAACAGCTGGGAAAGCTTCAGCACGTAAATGTTTCGGGGAACCGCATAGGCCAGCTGGAACCGGTCGCGGGACTTACCTTTCTGCGCGGACTCGACGTTTCGGACAATGACGTAAGCGACGTCGCGCCGCTCGGGCGCTGTCCCAATCTCGAGTCGTTGAATATAGGCGGCAATCGGATCGCCGATATTTCCCCGCTGGCAGCGGCGAAGAACCTGAAGACCCTGTGCCTGACCGACGTCAAGTTCACAATCTGGCCTGATACCAAACCGGTCGGACATCTGATGGCAAAGACCGAATTCGGAGTCTGGAGCGTGGAGACACACGACAATCCGCTCCAAGTCGCCACCGGCCTGGAGGATATCCAGGGCATTGCCAATCCCTTTTTGTCCCTGCATCAATTCAACGTGCGCTGGGGCGTTGTGAAGGACGGGCCGGATGCGCAGTTTCACGGCACTGCGGCAAGGATTGGCTTGTCGCCCAAATTTGCTGTCCATCTGGTGCGCGGCACCGAGACGCTCGACGACGAGTGGAGTCTGGTCAGTGTGGGGGATGAGCCCTCCGGGCCGCTGGCATTGGAGGGATTCGGGGCGGACGGACCCCTGCCCCAGGGGGCGAAGCTGATCGCCTTGGTTAGTGAGGCAGCCAACTTCCTGATCTGGACGGCCGTGCTGGACGGAGACACCGCGGTCACACAAGCCGGCGCCACTTTCCTGCGCAACTCCGGCTTCACCACGTGCGACGTCCTGCCTTAAATGCCAGAGGACGACGGCGGGGAGTCAACTCCCGCCGTCGTCCTCCGTGTGTTTGCTAGGCGGAAACTGCCTCAAGGTTTGCTGCACCGTGGTTCAGGCTGAGCGTGAAGGTGCCCGGTCCGCTGGCGTGGACCGCGATGTTGCTCTTGGCGGTGTTGTGGCGCTCCGAGAGGTCGTGAATCAGGGCGTCCAGCTCGTGGTGCATCGTGGAGCGGTCCCAGAGCTTGTGGGTTACAGAGGTGGCAGTTTCAAACGTCATTGTTCAGTGCTTCCATTTCATGAATCCGGATGTCCGGCTGCCGCACCGATGCGGAGCCGCCGTGGGGCCAAACCAGGAACGCCTGAAACCTTGGGCAGCTCTGCGAGCTCACCGGTTTGGCCTCATTGCGTCCACCAGGATGGGTGCCCCCGGTTCACTGCGGACGCGTGGCGTCGGAGCGAACATCGGGGCCGCGTGACCGGGAGCAATGCTCCCTGCCCTGCCTTTCCATAGTGCACAGCGCCGCGCAGACGTCTCAAGCCAGATGGCGAAAATAGCGCGTGAGACTCATCACAGGCACCGGCGTGGCGCGAACTGCGACGGCGTCGCGCAGGGTCCGTTCGGACTACAGACGGGGGCGCTTCCGCGGGAAAAGTGCCGTGGGCGTGTGCCTGCGGCTCAGGCCCCGGGCCGGAGCGCGGGTGACCGGCACCGGCCCTCCCGGCTCCGGCCCTGCTGCGGCAGCGGCTCTGCCGTAGCGGGCGGCCAGCGGCGCGGCGCTGAAGCCATGCGCCAGGACGCTGAGCAGCACGGTGGCGGCGATGACGGCCACCGCCTGGTCGGACGCTGGTCCGAGGGCTTCCAGCGCCAGCAGCGCGAACACGAGGGACGCCAGGCCGCGCGGACCGAACCAGCCCACGAACAGGACGGTGCGCCGGTCCAGTCCGGCGCCAAGCGAGGCCAGTGCCACCGGCAGCATGCGCACCACCGTGAGGCTGAGCACGGCATACACGATGGTCAGGGGGACGAAGTGCGCCAGCATGGTCGGAATGGTGATGGCTCCAAAGGCCAGCCACACCAGCAGCGACACCAAGCCGCCCATCTGCTCGACGAAGACCAGTTCGGCCGGCGCCCGTTGACCGGCGCACGTGCCGAACGCCAGACCGCCGCAAAAGGCGGCGACGAATCCGTTGCCGCCCACAGCGAGGGCGGCGGTGTAGGCGAGCAGGCTCAGGGCAAGGACTCCGACACCGGCAAAGTCCTCGGCGCTCGTCCCGCGCCGGCGGGCCAGCTGCAGCAGCCACCCGCCCACGGCGCCGGTTGCCGCGCCAACGCCGGCGCCGATAAGCAGCTCGACGGCGGCACTGCCGGGACCAGCTGCACTCTCCAGACCTGCGGCGGCGGCCGCGCCGGCGATCGCGACCATGACGACCGGGGTGGCGATGCCGTCGTTGAGGCCGCTCTCGACGGTGATCAGCTGGCGGATCCGCGACGGCACCGCCGGATTCGTCACCACGGGGATCCCGAGCGCGGCGTCAGTAGGGGCCAGCGCCGCACCGACGAGCAGGGCCAGCCACAGTCCGAACTGAGGAAAGAACCAGGCGGCCAGCACCCACCCGAACACAATCGTCAGAGGCAGGCCGATTCCCAGCAACCGCACATAGCGGCCCACGTCCCGGCGCAACTCCTGAAGGGGCAGACGGGCGGCGTCGGAGAACAGCACCCACACCAGGGTAACCTCGACAACCGGGGTGATGGCCGCCGGGGGCGACGCGGCATCGACCAGCCCGGCCCAGGCCAGGCCCGTGCCGACAGCAGTGAACACTATAGGAGCGGTCAGGTCCGCCTGCTGCAGCCGCGCCGATACCAGCGCCCACGCGAACAGTGCGGCGGTGATCAGGACTATGACCGTCAGTTCCATGACGGATCGGTGCCCGCCTCCGTGCCCCCGGAGTCGTCATGAGACGTGTCGGAACAGGCCATGTTCAACTTTAGGCGCGGCGGGGCTGCCGATGCCCGTGTCCAAAGTCCCTAGGGGCCCTGGCCGGCCGCAGATTAGTGGCCGACGCCGGTCACCCGCGGGGCTGCGACCGAGCCGCGGCGGATCAGTTCGGCCGTGAACTCCGGCACGGCCGCGGGCACCTTCCGGCCTTCGATCTGCCGGATCAGGGCCGCCGCGGCCGCAACACCCATGTCATAGACGGGCTGCGCGATGACCGTGAGCGGCGGGGTGGTGAGGCGGGTCCAGGCGAAGTCGTCGTACATGAGGAATGAGACGTCGTCCGGAATCCGCAGGCCCAACTCCTGGATGGCTTCAACGACGCTGAGGCCGATCAGGCCGTCGGAGGCGATGATCGCCGTCGCCGGATCCGGGCGCTGCAGCAGCTCGCGGGTGATCTTCTTGATCGACTCGTTGTCGCCGGCGTTGAGGCGGATCAGATCGTCCGGCAGGTTCAGACCCGCCTCATCGAACGCCCGTTTCATGCCGTCGCGCCGGTCCGAGATCTGGGACGAGTCCAGGACCATGCCGTCGCGGTACGGCTCGTCCGTCTTGAGGGTGGAGACGAAGGCGATCCTCCGGTGTCCGGCCCCGATCAGGTAGCTCGTGGAGTCGTGCGAGATGCCCTCCATGTCCACCGCCACGGTGTCGACGTCGAGCCCCGACGCCTTGCGGTCCAGCAGGACCAGCGGGCGGCCGGATTCGTGAACGCGGCGTAAATGTTGCGTTTCCACGGATGACGCCGGTGCCACGATCAGGCCGTCGACGCGCTTGTCCAGGAGCACCCGGACGGCATCGATTTCCGCCTCGGTATCCTCATCCGTGTTGATCAGGATGACGTTGAAACCACTGCGCTTGGCGGTGTCGGTAATGCCCCGCGTGGCGAGGCCGAAATGGGGGTTTTCAATGTCGCCGACCACCACCCCGATGGTGTGCGATTTCCCCGTGTTCATGCTGCGGGCGAGCTCGTTGGGCCGGTACTCCAACTCCTCGGCAGCGGCCAGCACCCGCTCACGGACGTCGTCGCTCACGGCACCGTAGTTGCCCAGGGCGCGGGCAGCCTGGGCCTTGGAAACCTGGGCGGCTCTGGCGACGTCGGCGACAGTGACATCGCGGCGCCGGGAAGCATCACTATTCATTACGGCCTTTCGTAGCGGACTCTTGACGCCCCATGTGGCTTCGATTACATTTCTAGCAATCGATGTGAGTCCGGTCTCAATCTTAGGGACTGAGACCGGACTCAGCAAGGCTCGCATCGACAGTCCGCAACCCGGGGGCCAATTGCCCGCCCACCTCGCCCCTCACTCCCACGATTGGAAAACGCTGTGAACACAGGAAACAAAATGCGCCGCCCGGTGGCGCTCATCGCCGCCGCTGTTGCCGCGGTCCTGGCCTTGTCCGGCTGCGGAGGAACCTCCTCCGCAGCGTCCTCGCCGGCGGACAACCCCTATGGCCTGATTGAGGCCGGCACCATTCGCGTGGCCAGCCTGGGCGATTCGAAGCCCTACACCTTCACCGACGCGCAGGGGAACTTCACGGGCTTCGACGTCGAGCTCTTCAAGGACGTCGCCCACCGCGCCGGAATCGACAAGGTCGTCTTCACCGGACAGGACTTCTCCGGGCTGCTCGCCGCCGTCTCCAACGGTCAGTTCGACGCCGGCGTTGCGGCCATTGGAATCACGGACAAGCGCAAGCAGACCGTCGACTTCTCCGATGGGTACCTCGCCGGATATCTGACGGTCATCACCACGAAGACCTCGGGCATTACCGGCGCCGACGGGCTCGCCGGCAAGCGACTCGGCGTCGTGCAGGGAACGCTGCAGGAGGCCTACGCCGTCAAGAACTTCACTTCCGCGAGCCTGGTGCGCTTCCCGGACAACAACACCGCAATCGCCGCCGTCAACAGCGGATCCGTCGATGCGCACTTCCTGGACTACGAGGCCGCCAAGGCCTATGAAACGCAGTACGGCCTGGTCAGCGCAGCGGACATCCCGTCCTTCGATGCCCCCGCCGGGTTTGCCGTGGCCAAGGGCAAGTCCGCCTTCAAGGACGCCCTCAACAAGGGCCTGGCCGCAGCCATGGAGGACGGCACCTGGAAGAAGCTCTACCAGAAGTGGTTCCCGGGCTCCCCGATGCCCGAGCAGTACCTGCCTAAGGCGGAACAGACGGCCAGCCCGGCCCCCAGCAAATAAGCGTCCCCACAACGAGGCACGTCCGGGACCTAGCCCGGCGGCCACCTGACCGGGCGGGCCGCGCAGCGCGGCCCGTCCGGGATCCACAAGCTACCTACGTCTGAGAGCAACCATGGACTGGTTAAGCACCATCACCCGCACCTTCTTCGACTTCGACGCAATGGCCGAAGTCCTGCCCCAGCTTCTGGGAGTCGGTCTCCTCAACACCCTCATCATCTCCATCGCGGCAACGATCATCGGAGTTGCCCTCGGCATGATCGTTGCGGTGATGGGAATATCCCCCTCCAAGTGGCTGCGGGTCCCGGCGCGGATCTACACGGACCTCTTCCGCGGCCTCCCGGCCATCCTGACCATCCTGCTGATCGGCCAGGGATTCGCCCGCTTCAGCCAGTCGATCTTCGGCCCGTCGCCGTACCCCCTGGGAATCATCGCGTTGAGCCTGATTGCCAGCGCCTACATCGGCGAAATCTTCCGCGCCGGTATCCAGAGCGTGGACAAAGGCCAGGGAGAGGCCTGCCGTGCCCTGGGCATGAGCTACGCAAAATCCATGGCCCTCGTGGTGGTTCCGCAAGGCGTCCGCCGGGTCCTCCCGGCGCTGGTGAACCAGTTCATCGCGATCGTCAAGGATTCCTCGCTGGTCTACTTTCTGGGCCTGCTGGTCACCGAACGGGAGCTCTTCCGCGTCGGCCAGGACGCCGCCGTCCTCTCCGGCAACCTCTCGCCCCTGGTCATGGCCGGAATCTTCTACCTGCTGATCACGGTGCCCCTGACCCACCTGGTCAACCACTTCGACAACCGCTTCCGCACCGGCCGGCGCCGCCCCGCCGCACCCAGCAGCGGTCTCAAGGAAGTCAAGGAACTCGCCGCGGCCTCGCCGCTGACCACCGGGAGCAACACATGAGCCTCGCCAGCAACACCACACAGAACACCGCCCCGGACATCGAGACCTTCCACGGCTCCAGCCTGGAACTGAAGAACCTCACCATGGCCTACAGCGACATCGAGGTGCTCCGCAACGTCAGCCTCACCGTCGCACCGGGCACCACCACGTGCATCATCGGGCCCTCCGGCTCCGGCAAGTCCACCCTCCTGCGCGGCGTCAACCGGCTGCACGAACCCAAAAGCGGGGACGTGCTCCTGGCCGGCGAGAGCGCCCTGGCGGTCAAGCCGGACATCCTGCGCGCCCGCATCGGCATGGTGTTCCAGCACTTCAACCTCTTTCCGGACCACACCGCCCTCGAGAACGTGGCCCTGGCCCTCTGGAGCGTCAAAGGCATGCCCAAAGCCGAAGCCAGGGAACGCGCCCGCCGCCGCCTCGCCGAGGTCGGCCTCGCCGAACGCGCCGACCACCGCCCCCGCGACCTCTCCGGCGGACAACAGCAGCGCGTGGCGATCGCCCGCGCCCTGGCCATGGAACCGGAAGTCATGCTCTTCGACGAGGCCACCAGCGCCCTGGACCCGGAACTGGTCAAAGGGGTGTTGAACCTCATGGCAGGCCTGGGTCGCCGCGGCATGACCATGCTTGTGGTCACGCACGAGATGGGATTCGCCCGCAAAGTCGCCGACCAGGTCGTCTTCATGGACGAAGGAGAGGTCGTCGAGTCCGGATCCCCCGCCGACCTCTTCGACAACCCCCGAAGCGAACGCCTCCAGCGCTTCCTCTCGGAAGTGCTCTGATGGAGACCCTCAAGGGAAACGCAGGAGCGGCACCCGTCCGCACCGCCGTCGTCGGCTTCGGAATCTCGGGCAAAGTCTTCCATGCGCCGCTGATCTCGGCGCATCCCGGCTACTCGCTGGACGTGATCGTCACGGCGGATCCGGTCCGCGCTGCGGAAGCGGCACGGCTCTACCCTGACACCCGGATCGTCCCGACGCCGGAGGCCCTGTTCGACCTCGCCGGCGACCTTGACCTCGTGGTCCTCGGCACGCCCCCGCTGACCCACTTCGACCTCGCTGCAACCGCGATGGCCCGTGGCCTCCACGTGGTGGTGGACAAGCCGTTCGTCACGACGGCGGCCGAGGGCGAGGCGCTCATCGCCCGGGCGTCCGACGCCGGGGTGCAGCTCACGGTATTTCAGAACCGGCGGTGGGACGCCGACTTCCTGACGCTCCGCAGGCTTCTCCGGGAAGGCGCAGTGGGGGAGGTCCGCACCTTCGAGTCGCGCTTTGAGTGGTGGCGGCCGGAAGGCTTCGGGAACTGGCGGGACACCGCGGCAGTGTCCGACGGCGGCGGCATCCTCAACGACCTCGGCGCCCACCTGATCGACCAGGCCATCCAGCTCTTTGGTGCTGTGACGGAAAGCTATGGGGAGACCGCGAACCGCGGCCCGGACCCGGACGGCGCCGACACCGAGGCCTTCGTGTCCCTGCTCCATGAATCCGGGGTCCGATCGCGGCTGTGGATGAACGGCATGGCGGCCCAGGTGGGCCCGCGGTTTCATGTCGCGGGCTCCGAGGCCGGCTACACGAAGTGGGGCCTGGACAGCCAGGAGCCGGCCCTCGCTGCCGGCATGACGTCCTCGGATCCCGCGTACGGCGTCGACCCCGAGGAATCCTGGGGGCGCGTCGGCGTCGATGGCGCCACCCAACCCGTCCCTGCCCAGACGGGCGCCTATCCCGAGTTCTACACCCGGCTGGCAGGAGCCCTCCGGGGCGAAGGCCCGCTACCCGTGGACCCCGCAGAGTCCCTCGAAGTCCTGAAGGTCATCGACACGATCCGCGCCTTCGCCTAGCCACACTGCGCCCCGGCCAAGGCCCGGGCGCACCCCAAACCCACTACGCAACGAAAGGGAGACCCATGTCCTCCACGCCCTCAACCAAACGCGTCGCCGTCATCGGCGGCGGCATCCTCGGCGTCTCCACCGCCGTCCACCTGCTCCGCGCAGGCGCCTCCGTCATCCTCCTGAGCGAACGCGGCCTGGCCAGCGAGGCCACGGGCCGCTCGCTGTCGTGGCTGAACTCGGCCGGAGAACGGTCCACCCCGTACCACCAGCTCCGGGTCGCCGGCGTGGACCGCTACCGCACCCTCTTCGCCGCGGACCCGGACCGGGACTGGCTGCAGTTCGGCGGAGGTCTCATGTGGAACTCCGCCGGACAGGCGGCCGCCACGGAAGCCCGCCACGACTACGAAGAATCCATCGGCTACAACTCCCAGCTCCTTGCCCCCGAACAGATTCCCGCGGCCACGCACGGCATCGATCCGGACGCCGTGCCGGAGAACGCCATCTTCAACCCCGGCGAGGGCTGGGTCAGCCTGCCCGAACTCGTAGACTTCCTGATGGAAGAGTTCCATGCCCTGGGCGGCGAACTCATCCTCAACGCCGGAAAAGTCTCCGTCACGGTCGACGGCGGCCGGGCCGCCGGCGTCGAGACGGCAGCAGGTGAAACCTTTGAGGCGGACGCGGTGCTGGTGGCGTGCGGTGCCGCAACGCCGGACGTCGTCGCGCCCCTCGGCGTCGACATCCCGAACGGGTCCCCGGTCTCCATGCTGGTGGTGACCAAACCCGTGGAGCACGGTCTGCAGGCCGTGCTGAACACCCCTCGGGCCGCCGTCCGGCCCAACCCCGGCAACACACTCGCCCTGGACCACGACTGGTACGAAGAGCACATCACCGAACACGCCGACGGCTCCTTCAGCGTCCCCGATGACGTCGTCCAGGAACTCGCCGACGAAGCCTCCAAGCTCATCGCCGGCAACCCCGAACTCAAGCCTGCCTCGTGGAAGATCGGTTACAAGCCCATCCCGGGCGACGGCGAGCCGGTCCTCGGCGAGCTCGGCCAGGTGCCCGGCTGCTTCGTGGCCTTCACACACTCGGGGGCCACGCTGGGCCTCATCGCCGGCGAACTGCTCGCGGGCGAGATCATGACCGGCAAGAAACACCCCATGCTCGCCACGTTCCGGCCGGGACGCTTCTCCTAGGCACTGCCATCAGAGGCCGAGCCGTGCCCGTCACGGCTCGGCTATGGTGGCTTCAACTGCGCAATGGTCGCAGGAACCTGAAGGAGCAACTTGTTCGCCGAGACGTCCGCCGCGCTTGCCGGGCTGGCCCTGATCGCCGTCGAGCTCATCCGGTCAGTTCCCGCGCTCCGGCGGGTGCAGCGCACCGGGACCAGCGACGGGGTCAGCGGCTTGAGCCTGGGCGTGCTCGCCGGCACCGGACTGGGCTGGCTGGCCCTGGCGTTGTTGGTCCAGAGCTGGTGGGTGCTGGTCGCCAACATGCTGTGGATCGTGATCCACGCAGTCCTGTGCCGGGAGGTGGCCCGGACCGATACCCGGAAGAGACGCGAAATTGTCCTGGCCGGGGCCGGCTCGGCGGCGGCCCTCGCCGTTGCCACGATCGGCGCCCGGTTCTTCATGCCCGTGCAGGACGCCCTCGGGCTCATGCTGGGCGTATCGACCCTTTTCTATGCCGTCCCCGCCGCGTACGAGGGCCTGGTCAGCGCCTCCACCCGCGGCCTGAGCCTGCTCTCCCTGGGCGTGAACACCCTGGAAGGCAGCATCTACTTCCTGGCCGGCATCGCCGTGCTGAAGATCGCCGAGGCGGGGGACCCGGTGTTCGGCTTCGCGTTCTTCGGGGTGGTGAGTATCGCCTCGAACGGGGTGCGGTTTGTGCGGGTCGCGTACCGGCGGATGAAAGGACTCGACCAGGCCTGGCCGCGGGCGGCCGCGCCTGTCGCCGCAGCCCAGCCGTAGCGCCGCCGTACGCAGCACGAGGAGAACGACGACGTCGGGATGCTCCCGCGAAGCCTCCGGTCCGGATTCGCCGGAAACCTGCGTGCTCGCCGGAAGCTTCCGGCGAATTGGCAGCCTTCCGGCGAAATCGGCTGTGGCTGTGAGCCCCGGACCCTGCCTTATCCGGTTACTGCTACGGCAGGCGTGTCGGCCGGAGCACCACAGCGTGGCCGGCTTTCTCGGGCTCGAGGGGGACAGGGCTGACCAGCACGGCCGGCCCGCGGCTCAGGAAGCCGTCCGAGAGCGGCTGGCAACGCACGCCACCCCGACCCCGCATGGCGGCGTGGGCTCCGGGCGCGAGCATCCGGTCCATCCACGCGCAGGGATGGGCGGGCCGTCCGGCCCGGAACCGGACCACATCCCCTTGCGATTCGAGCGCGAAGTCTTGACCCAGCAGGGGAGCCAGGTGGGCGCCACGGATGACCACATTGCGCCGGGTCAGGAGCGGGTCAAAGGGCCCGATACTGAGCTCTGCGGCCATCGCCTCGAGGGCTTCGACCGCGAGGATGGTGACGGCGGCGTCCATGTGCGCGGCCTTGCCGAAGAACCGGTCGCCGACGATGCCCTTGCCAGCCACCACCTCGACCCGGTCCGCGTCCGTGGTGGGGACATCTGCCGCACCGTCGCGTGCGCGGCCAAAGTAGGCGTGCGCCGGCGAGACGAGCAGATGGAGGATCTCGACGTCGTACCTGTAGCTTGCCGTCATGCCCTAAAACTATCCTCCATCACACAGACTCGGCACCATGCACGGCTCGGCGGCCCCACGCCGAGGCTGCGCGCCGGATTCGCCGGAAACGTGCGAGCTCGCCGGAAGCTTTCCGCGAATCGGCAGCTTTCCGGCGAACTCGGCCGTGGGGAACGGTGTTGGCGCCCAAACTGCTACGCTCCACGTATCGGCCCGGTCCGGTGCCGACGGCGCAGCAACAGCGAAGTTGTGAGCGAGGTAAAGAGCATGACGGTTGCCGAAATCCAAGTGGACCAGCGGGTGATCGGGATTGACTCCCGGCGCTTCGCCTCGGTGGAGAAGGCGCTGGTGGAACTGATCACCAACAGCGACGACAGCTACGCCCGGCTGGAGAAGGCCGGGGCGTCCGTGACCGGCCGGATCCGCGTCGGCTACGAGCGCCACCACGCCGGGGCCGTGCTGATGGTCAGCGACCAGGCGGAGGGCATGTCCTTCGAGCAGGCCGGACGCATCCTCAGCTACGGCGGCGCACACAGCCCGCTCGCCCGCGGCGAAGGCGCCGGCCGCGGGTACTTCGGCCGCGGGCTCAAGCAGGCCATCTTCGGTCTGGGCCACGGCTGGATCGAGACCATCCAGAACGGCCGGTTCACCCGCATCGACGTCTTCCGCGGCGAGAACGGCGGCTACCTCTACGACGACGACGGCGCAGACCGCCGCGCCTTCCCCGCCGACTACGCCCGGCTGGGCATCCCCGGCGGGGACATCGACGCCGGCGCCGACGGTACGGACGGCGCCGCCGGCAACGGCACGCGGGTGACGATCGTCGTCGACAATCCCCACGTCACGATCACCCAGCACGCGACCTTGCTGCAGTCGCTCTCGGACAACATCTACCTGCGGGACGTCCTGGACCGGCGCGAGGTGGAGCTGGTGCACGGACGCCCCGGCGCCGAGGACTACGGCAGCGAGAACATCCGTTTCCACGAACCGCCGGCCACTGTGCTCCTCGGCCCCGACCAGCCGGGAAGCTTCAGCCTTGATGGTGAGGAGTTCCCGTTCACCGTCACGCTCAAGCGGGCACGGGACGTGGAACTGACGCTCAAGGGCGACGAACGCACTGCCGGTCTGGTGGTCGAATCCGGCATGGCCGTGCTCGACTGCCAACTGTTCGAGTACGAGAACCAGGTGGGCACGGAATACCTCTTCGGCACCGTGCGCTGCCCGGCACTGACCGAGATGCTGGGCCGGGGCAAGGCGATCATCAGCGACGAGCGGGAGGGTCTGAATCTCAAGGACCCCTTCGTTGCAGCCTTCTCCCGCGCCGTCAGCCGGATGATCGCCGGCCCCGTGCAGGCTGAGAAGGAAAAGCTCACCCACCTGGAACGCGCCACGACGTCGGGGCGGACCGCGGAGATGATCGAGCACCTGCTGCAGCACATGAGCGAGGCAGCCGTCATCGATTTGGGGCTGGAGACGGCGCCGGCGCTCCGGAACGGCGACGGCTCGGCGGCGGCACCGCCGGCGGCCCTGCGGTTCACCACGCCCTTCTACTACCGCCCGCCGGGGCATCCGTTCCATGTCGCGCTGCTGCTGGATCCGGGCCAACTGCCCGACGCCGGGACGCTCACCTTTGAGCTCGCGTTGCCCGGTTCACTGCGGATTGACCCCACACCCGCCCCGGTCCCGGTCAGCGCGCTCAGGGACACGCGGAGGATCGAGTGGACCATGGCGGGGGACCGGTCGGGGGAGCACGGCGAGATCACTGTCCGGGCTGGCGACTACTGGGCATTGTGCGAGATCGTCATCGCTGAACACGCCTCCCGCCGCAGCACCGACCAGCCGCCGCACCACGCCATCGCCACCGACGCCTCGGCGCAACAGGCGGCGCACCGCGAGGTCCACCGCCCGAGCCGGGATCACGGCGTCGACCTCTTCACCGGCTACGACTTCCGCACCCTGCACAACAGCGCGGACCGTGCCGTCTACAGCCCCGCGGAGCGCAAGGTCATCATCAACACCGGCGCCCCGACGGTCCAGCTGTATGTCGACGGCCGCGGCCGTTTCCGGGATTCCGCCCGGCTGTTACTGGCCGAGCTCTTCCTGGATGTGATCTCGGACGAGCTGGCCAGGCGCCGCGTGGAACAGCACGGGGATGCGGGCGACCTTAAGGCCTTCCAGGCCGCCAAACGGGACATCATCCGTCGCTACGGGAGCGACATCCACCGCACGTTCCTGGGCTAGGCGCGGCCGGAGTTCGCGCGGTGACCCGGCGGTGACCGTGCCGGATTAGGGGACGAGCACGATTTTCCCTGTTGCCGCCGTGCTTGCCAGCAGTTCGTGGGCGTGCCGGGCCTCCGAAAGCGGCAGCCGCTCGGCCACCACAGGGTGGATCTCGCCACGGCGGAGCATCTCGAGGAGCACCAGGAAATCCGCTTGGAACCAGTCCTGGTGATGGATGCGCAACTTCTGGATTCGGTAGGACAGCACCTTTCGGCGGGGCGAAAGCCAGCCCCAGAGGGCGACGCTCCCGGTTGCCGCGTACCAGGCGACCACCCCGGGCCAGTTCTTGCGCCCCTTAGCGATGGTGGCATAGCGGCCGAACACCACGAGCCGTCCGCCGGGCCGGAGCGCGCGGAAGGAACGTAGCGACAACGCGCCGCCGATCCCGTCGAGGGCTATGTCTACGCCGTCGCCGGTGAGCCCGCGGAGCCGGGCCAGGAAGTCCTCGTTCTTGTAGTCGATTGCCACCGCGCCGAGCCGCTCCACGGCAGCACGGTCCCGGCCGGCAGCAGTCCCGTAGAGGCGGAGGCCGGCCAGCGCTCCGAGCTCGAGGATCGCTGTGCCCACCCGGCCGGCCGCGCCGTGCACCAGAACGCTCTCCCCGGGCTTCGCCTTGGCCGTGCGGTGCAGCAACTGGTAGGCGGTCATGTAGGGGAAGACGAGGCTCACGACCTCGGCCGGGTCGAGGTCCTCGGGCACCTCCACCGCATACACTTCCGGCACGCAGACCTTCTCGGCGTTGGCGCCCCACACAGTCAGCGCACCGATGCGGTCTCCCACGCGTATCCGCGAGCAGCCGGGTCCGAGTTCATCGACGACGCCGACGAGCTCGTAGCCGGGCGTGAACGGCGGCTTCGGCCCGCCGAGATAGGTACCGGCCCGCAGTTGTGCGTCGGTGAACGAGACGCCGGAGGCGAGGACCCTGACGCGGACTTCACCCGGACCCGGGCGGGGATCCTCGACCTCCACCACATTCAAGACCTCGGGGCCGCCGAAGCGGTCGATCACTACACGCTTCATGGGCTCACTCTACGCCCGGCGCGCGGCCGGCACACCGGGTCCATCCGGCACGGATGTCTCCGGCAAAAGGCACACGAATTCGCCGGACCCGTGTGAGGTCGCCGTAAGCTTCCGGCGAATTGGCGGGCTTCCGGCGAACTCGGCGTCCCGGGCCACCCGCCACCCCATTGACACCTGTCGCAGGGCCCGACTATCCTACAACCAAATGGTTGTAGATCAACGCAGGAATCAGCTCGGCGAACCGCTCAGCGACGAAGAACTTGACCATCTGTTCCAGGCATTCGCCGATACGACCCGACGGGACATTGTGCGCCGGGTGACGGTGGGGGAGTACTCGGTCTCCGGACTGGCTGCCCTCTACGCCATGAGTTTCGCGGCCGTCCAGAAGCACGTGGCGGTGCTCGAACGGGCTTCGCTGGTCTCGAAGGAGAAGCGGGGAAGGGAACAGATTGTGCGGGCCAACCATGACGGGCTACAGAAGGCCCGCCGCCTGCTCGATGAGTACGAGGTCATCTGGCGGCAGCGGGCCGACCGGATCGCCGACCTGCTCGCCGAGACAGCCGACCCGCAACCAGGCCAGACAGAACCAGCCAGGTCAGAATCAGACAGCACCGAAGCAGGCACGAAACAGGCAGGGAACACACAGCAACGCTGAAGGATAGGAAGGGCTTGTCATGACCGTTGTCAGTTCAGTCAAGAATCTCGAGGCGCTGAGCCTCACCGTGGTAGCCGAATTCGACGCCGGCGTGGAGCGCGTCTGGCAGATCTGGGAAGACCCGCGCCAGCTCGAGCGCTGGTGGGGCCCGCCCACGTGGCCGGCCACGTTCGAGAAGCACGACTTCGTCCCCGGCGGCGAGGCCACCTATTTCATGACGGGCCCCGAGGGGGAGAAGGCCCGTGGCTGGTGGCGGTTCATCGCCATCGACGCCCCGCACCGTCTGGAGTTCGATGACGGCTTCTCGGACGACAACGGCGACCCCGTGGCCGACATGGGCAGCATCCACGGGGTTGTGACTCTGGAACCGATCGGCAGCCGCACCCGGATGACCGTCCTGTCCACCTTCGAGGCGGAGGAACAGATGGAGCAGATCGTCGCCATGGGCATGGAAGAGGGCATGAACCAGGGCCCTGGGCCAGGTGGACGCGATCCTCGCCGAATCCGTCAACGCCTGAGCTGCAACGACAACGGACGACGGCGGGAACCCTCCCGCCGTCGTCCGCTGTGGCCCTATTCAGCCCGCCGCGTGCGGCGTTAGGATGCCTTGTGACTTTCACCCACGGTTACGCGGCCAATGGCGATCTCCGCATGTACTACGAGGTCCACGGTCACCCGCGGGCCGACAAGCCCCCGCTGCTGCTCATCCCCGGCGGAGGGTCGACTATCGAGACGAACTTCGCCGGCCTCATCCCGGCGCTGCTGGCCGAGAGTCTCCAGGTAATCGCCGTCGATGAAGAAGGGCACGGCCGGACCGCGGCGACCGGCCGCCCGCTCACCGCTGAAAACTCCGCCGACGACGTCAAAGCCGTGCTCGACGAGCTCAGGGTGGACTCCGTGGACGTGCTCGGTTTCAGCGCCGGCGGCCATACCGCGCTGGCGCTGGCGATGCGGTATCCGGCCTCCGTGCGGTGCCTGATTGCCGCCTCCACCTTCGTCAGCCGGGACGCGGTCAGCGACGAGTTCTGGGACGGTATGGCGAAGGGCACGCTTGCCGAAATGCCGGAGGCGCTCAAGGACGCGGACCGCCGGCTGAATCCGGAGCCCGGACACCTCGAGCGGCTGTTCGAGCTGGACCGTCAGCGCATCCTGACCTTCGCCGGCTGGCCGGACGATGACCTGCGCCGCATCACGGCCCGCACCCTGGTCCTGGGCGCCGACCGCGACGTCATGAGCCCAGAACACGCCGTGCGGATGTCCCGTGTCATTCCCGGGGCGCGCCTGATGATCGTGCCGGGTGTCCACGGCGATTACCTCGGCGAACTGTCTGCGAGCGGCGGCGACCTGACGGCCATGCGGACCATCGTCCCCTACCTGCTGCGGTTCCTGGAGGAGTAGGGCGCGGTCAGGGCTCTGCCGGCGTCGAGGTCTTTTTCGGCATGGAAGTCCAGTGCTGCCGGTGCAGGCGTTCAAAGCCCTCCAGGAGCAGATCCAGCGCGAACTCAAACTCGAACTGGTCATCGCAGCCCTGCCCCGCCACGGAGTCCTCGTGCGCGGACGAGGTGGCGACCTTCAGAATGTTCGGATACCGCTCGGCCATCTCGCGGAACATGGCGGCCTGCGCCTCCGGCGGCAGATCCGCCGTCCCCTCCGCCGTCCCGCCGGCGGAGTCAGGGAACAGCTCCTGGGTGAACCCCCACATGCGGCTGCCCAGGGCATGCATGACGTGGTGGGTCAGATCGACGGAGAAGCCGCCGGCCAGGAACATCCCGATGAACGAATCCATGTACCCAAGGACCGCCGGCGTCTTGTTGGTGCGCGACTCCAGGACCTGACGGGCCCACGGGTGACGCAGGAGCGCCCGCCGGGCCGAGAGCACCCTCAGCCGCACTGCGTCCTTCCAGTCGGCATCGCGGGCGGGAGGATCGATCTCGCTGACGAGCGCATCCACCATGCCGTCGAGGAGTTCCTCCTTGTTGGCCACGTGCTTGTAGAGCGCCATCGGCACGACGCCGAGTTCCTGGGCCAGCCGCCGCATGCTCAGCGCCTCGATCCCCACCTCGTCGGCCAGTACGACGGCGGCCGCGAGTACCCGGCCCCGGCTCAGGGGGGTCCGGCGCGTGCGCTCCGCTTGCTGGGTCATCCGGCCACCTTTCCCTAGCGGTCTCCTCTTGACAAGTGTACGGCGTACACCTAGCGTTGTGCGCATCAGGTGTACGCCGTACACCACGAGCCGCGCGAAACAGGCCGTGGGCGGCTCCAGCGAAGGACCAAGCCATGACAATTCATGCCAGCAGCGCTCCCGTGCCCCGCGTCCGCCGTCGCCCCCAGTGGCCGGTACCCGCCGGATTGATCCTGCTCAGCCTCATCCCGGTCATTGGGGGGGCGGCGCGGCTGACGGAATTGACCGGAGGTGCGGCCATCACGCCTCAGAACGCCCGGTTCTTCGCCTCGCCTGTTCCCGTGGTGACGCACATTGTCTGCGTCACCACCTACAGCCTGCTCGGGGCATTCCAGTTCCTGCCCTCGCTGCGGGGCCGCCGCGGCTGGCACCGCATCGCCGGCCGCATCCTTGCACCCGCGGGCCTGCTGGCCGCCCTGTCCGGTTTGTGGATGGCCGCCTTCTATCAGCTGCCGCCCGGCGACGGCCCGGCGCTCTTCGTCCTGCGGCTCGTCTTCGGCTCAGCCATGGCGGCGAGCATTGTCCTGGGAATCGTCGCCATTGTGCGCCGCGACTTCGTGCGGCATGGAGCATGGATGACCCGCGGCTACGCGATCGGTGTCGCCGCGGGAACGCAGGCGCTGGTGAGCCTGCCGTGGATACTGCTGGTCGGCCCGCCCGACGAGCCGACCCGGGCGGCGCTGCTGGGATCGGCCTGGGTGATCAATGTCGCGGTGGCCGAGTTTGTCATCCGCCGCCGCGCGCAACGGGCCACGAGGGTGCCGCGGCCTTCCGGGCGGAAAGTCGCAGGTCTTGAACCGGTGAGGCGGACGACGGCGTGAGGCGGCCGCCGTCGTCGAAGTAGCCGGAAGCGTGCCGGTTCGCCGTAATTTCCCGGCGACTCGGAGAGTTTCCGGCGAGTTCGAGGCTGGCGAGGCGTCGGCGGCGCGCCCCACGGACGCCGGATGGCAGGCCGCTAGACTCACGCGCATGACGATTGTGGACGATCAGGGGCGCCCGGAGCCTCCCCTTGCCGCCGATGAAACCGCGACCCTCCTGGGGTTCCTGGACTTTCAGCGGGCCACGCTGGCGTGGAAGTGCGCCGGACTGGAAGCCGCCGGCCTCCGGGTGACGACCGCTGCCTCATCGATGACCCTGGGCGGGCTGCTGAAGCACATGGCCTACGTGGAAGGCGAATGGTTTTCCCGTTCCCTGCACGCGCGGGACCGGGAGGCTCCGTTCGGCACCGTGGACTGGAAGGCCGACCCGGACTGGGACTGGCATTCCGCCGCCGAGGACACCCCGGACCAGTTGCGCAACCTGTGGCAGGGCGCCGTCGACCGCTCCCGGGAACGCCTCGCGGATGCCCTGGCCAGCGGCGGCCTGGACCAACTGGCCCGGCGCTCGTGGCCGGATGGCTCGGCGCCGAGCCTACGCTGGATCCTGTGCCACATGATCGAGGAGTATGCCCGGCACAACGGCCACGCCGACCTCCTCCGCGAAGCGGTGGACGGGCAGACCGGGGAGTAGCCGCGGCGGCCACAGCGTTCCCCGGGCGTTTCCGGCGGGGAGTCCGACGGCGCCACTCGCCCGCCGCCGGTGTCTTCAGGGAGTCCTGCGCGTCTTTCGAAGACTCCTACGCGTCGGGCATCTGCAGCACGGTCAGGGCGGCCAGCAGGTATGGCGCGGGATCGGGATCGCTGCCGGCGGCCCACTGCATCCAGGCCTCGAACGTTGCCCCGAGATAGGCCGCGCAGAAGTAGCCCGCCATGTCGTCGCGGACGCCGAGCGTGATCAAATACCGGCGGCCCCGCTCGCGCTGGGGGGCGAGGGCGGCGTAGCTCCGGCTGGCCAGTTCCGGGTGTTCGGCGATGAGCCGCAGGCGCCCGCGGGTAAGGGCGAGGTCCGGAAGCGCGGCTGCCCCGGCGACGGCCGCCGCACTCAGTCCCGCCCGGATCTGCGCCGCGCTCAGTCCCGCCCGGATCTGCGCCGCACCCGTCCCTGGCTGGAGCCCGCCGTCGGACGCGCCAGCGGGCCTGCCGTCGGACTTGCCAACGGGGCCGCCGCCGTCGCCCGCGCTGTCCAGTTCTCTTCCCAGAGCCCGGTCCAGTGCCCGGCCGGCGGCCTCCGTGACCGGCTCGATGCCGCCCCAGACGAGGTCGGCCTTGCTGGCGAAGTAGCGGTAAAGGCTTTTGCGCCCGATCCCGGCCGCGCCCGCGATGTCCTCCATGGACGTCTGTTCGTAGCCGCGCTCGGCGAACAGGTGCAGGGCGATGCGGGCGACGGCGTCGGGGTCGATCGTCGCCGGCCGCCCGGTGGCGCGCGCGGCGGCGGGCTGGTGGTCCTCGGAGGGCTGGCCGCTATTCACCCTTACATAATGACACAGAGTGTCATAAGGTGAGCCTGTGAGCATCCTCAACGTCTGGAAGGACATCATGGGCAACGAAGCTTCATGGCAGGAAACCGTCACCGCGGGCCGCTTTGCGGGCAAGACCGTCATCGTCACGGGTGCGGGATCGGGCATTGGACAGGCCACGGCCCTCCGCGTCGCGCGGGAGGGCGGCCGGGTGATCGCGGCCGACATCAGCAAGGAACGCCTGGACGCCCTCGTGCAGGACAACGCCGGCATGGACCTGGTTCCCGTGCCCGGCGACATCTCCACCGAGGAAACCGTTGCCGCCGTCGTGGCCGCGGCGGGCGGGCGCGTTGATGCGCTGGCGAACGTCGCCGGGATCATGGACAACTTCACGCCGATCCACGAGGTGGACGACGAAACCTGGGAGCGGGTTTTCCGGATCAACGTCACGGCCCTCATGCGCCTGACCCGCGCCGTCGTGCCGCTCATGCTAGAGGCCGGAACCGGTTCCGTAGTCAACATCGCCTCCGAAGCCGGGCTGCGCGGGTCCGCCGCCGGCGCCACCTACACGGCGTCCAAGCACGCCGTCATCGGCCTGACCAAGAACTCCGCCGTGATGTACGGGCCGAAGGGCTTGCGGTTCAACGCAGTGGCCCCAGGTGCCACCATCACGAACATCGAGGCCCCGTGGGGATCCGAGCTCGGTGCCGCGCGCCTCCAGCCGCTCATGGGCGCGAACATCCCGGCCCCCGCCACCGCGGCGCAGCTGGCAGCCTCGATCACCTTCCTGCTCAGCGACGACGGCACCAACGTCAACGGCGCGGTCCTCCCGTCCGACGGCGGCTGGTCGGCGGTCTAAGGGTCCGTCCACCCGCCTGCCCAACCATCCGTGCTCACCCACCCGTGCCCACCCGATGCGCTATCAGTCTTGGCGTTTTCCGAGCCGAATGACGACCAGGAGTGATAGCGCATCCAGGGGGAGGGCTAGGCTCCGGGGAAGCGTTCCCGCAGATTGCGGTGGACGTCGGCGGCCGATCCTGCGCCGGCTGCCGCCTCTTCGGTGAGCCCGAGAACGGCCGCGGCCCCAACGCCGAGCGTTCCCTGCGGCGAGATGCGCAGCAGGTCGGCGGCCAGCAGAACCTCGATCGCCAGCAGGTCCTCAAGAAGTCTCAGCGCTTCCTCGGTCTTGCGGACGCTCAGCATGGCTCCCGTGGCATGGTCTTCGACGCCGACATCCAGGATGGTCGAGTCCAGGGTGGCGGGAGCTGCGAGCAGCCGGAGCTCGGTGTAGCAGGCGGAGCCGGCGTAGCGGAGCTGCACGCCCGGCGCCGCGGCGGGCCCGCGGTTCCCGGGCGGGGGCCCCGACTTCATCGCCGCCATGACGGCAGTCCACAAGTGGCTCATGCGGCGTTCGCTGAGCTGACCCACGTGGACCAGAGCCACGCGCAAGGCGTCGAAGGCGATCGCCAGCACCATCGGATGGAAGTTGCCGTTGCTCAGCACCGAGCCGGTTGCGACGTCGACCAGCGGGTTATCGCTCGCGGAGTTCAGCTCCGTGTCCACGGCACCCCCTGCCGTGGCGAGGAACTCACGGAACGCGCCGTGGACCTGCGGGATCACCCGGAAGGAAAGGGCATCCTGCACCGACCGCGGCCCGCCCGGGATCAGGAGCAGGCTGCCTTCCAGCAGTTCGCGCAGATGGGCCGCTGCCGCTACTTGCCCCGGATACGGCTTGGCCGCGGCCGCGGAGCCCGAAAAGACCGAAGGGTTGCCCCGGGTGGCTTCGATGGACAGGACTGCGGCCTGGTCCGCGGCGCCGGCCGTCCGCGCCGCGCGGGCCAGCACCAGGGCCCCGTGGCCGATCGAGACGCCGTTGGCCGAGATTATGGCCAGTCCGTCGCGGCCCTCGAGCCGGAGCGGCGCGATGCCCGCACGGCGCAGGGCTTCGGCTCCGGGGAGGGTCTCGCCCCTGAATTCCGCTGTGCCGGTGCCGACAGCCACCTGGGCGATGCCGGCCATCGGACTGATATCGGCCGCTCCGACCGAGCCCGTGCTGTGCAGGACCGGGTGGACGCCGGCGTTCAACATGGCCAGCAGGGTGTCTGCCGCGGCCGGGCTGGCGCCGGAGCCGCCCCGGGCCATGCCGTTGAGGCGAACAGCCATCGCGGCCCGGACCACTCTCCGATCCAGCAGGGGTCCGAACGCGCCGCCATGGCTTGCCACGAGGAATTGCTGCTGCCGTTCGAGTTCTTCGCGCGGCACCCTGGTGTCCTTGCCGTGGCCGACCCGGGTGCTGAGCCCATAGATCGGGTTGCCGCCGGACATGGCCTCCTCCAGCAGGGCCCGGCTCGCCGCGATCCGTGCCCTGGCGGGCTCGCCGAGTGCCACCGGCGCGCCCTCGGCTACGGCGACCAATTCCTCCTGCGTCATCGGCAGATCGCTGATGGTGACTGGTTCCATGACGTTGCCTCCAGCAACCAGTGTGGTCCGGGGCGCCCGCCTGTACAAGAGATCACCGGACAAGAGATCACCGGACAAGGGGACACCCCACCACCCGTTGCACTTTCAGATATGGCGGCTATCGGCGCCGAATGACAACCAGACCTGATAGCGCAACCAGGAGGACACGACGACGGCGGGAGGCTCCCGCCGTCGTCGTCCGTCTGTTTACCGTCTGGACCGCAATCTAGTAGGCCTTGACCCGCTGTTCGACGACGAGGTGGACCAGGGCGAACACGCCGTCGCGGTCGATGGCGGCCAGCGCGGCCTCGAGGGCGGCCGGGATGTCCTGGTCCTCGGTGACCGTGACGCCGAAACCGCCGAAGGCCCGGGCCATCATGCCGAAGTCGGGATTCTTCAGCTGCGTGCCCGATACCCGGGACGGGTAGTGGCGTTCCTGATGGGTGCGGATGGTGCCGTACTCCTGGTTGTCCATCACGATGATGAGCGGCGTGGCTCCGTACTGGGCGGCCGTGGCGAGCTCCTGGCCGTTCATCAGGAATTCCCCGTCGCCGGCGATGGTGACCACCCGCCGCTCCGGGCTGGCCAGCGAGGCCGCGATGGCCGATGGAATCGAGTACCCCATGGAGCCGTTCCGGGCGCTGATCATGGAGGCGTAGCGCCGGGTGGGGAAGTACCGGTGCGCCCAGTTGGTGTGCTCGCCGGCCCCGAACGTGACCATGGCGTCCTCGGGCAGCAGCGGCACGAGGTTGGCCATGAGGGTATCCATCTTGGCGGGCCCCTCGTCCGGGGTGGACGGCGGCAGGCTGGCGAAGGACTGCTGCTCGGCCCGCATCCGGGCCGTCCATGCCTTCCACTCCTCCTTGACCGGGAGGTCGATGTTAACGAGGTCCCGGACGAAGGCCTCCGGCTTGGCCAGGATCTGGCGGGAGACGGGGCCGGAGCGGCCGCGCAGCGAGGGATCGATGGTGACCAGGAAGTTCTTCTTGTTCCAGTCCTGCCTGCAGACGAAGCCGTCCGTGATCACGTCGCCCGGGACCGTCCCGACGAACACGAGCAGGTCGGTTTCCTCCAGGAGGTCGTAGGTGGGGCGGGGTCGGCCATAGCCGATCGGTCCCACATAGCTGGGGGAGTCGAAGGAGACGGTTCCCTGCGTGCGCCATTCCGCCGCGGCCGGGATGTGATGCTTTTCGAGCCATTCGGTGAGCTCCGTGGCCGCGTCCTGGGTCCAGTCGTTCCCGCCGGTGACAAATAGCGGCTTCTTGGCCTGTGTCAGGGCCTCGGCAAGGACGCCGGCATCCGTGCTGCTCATACCGCCCGCGGCCACCGGGATGGCCGGGTGCAGGGCCGGATCGATCTGCACGCGGATGATGTCCTCCGGCAGGCCCACCACCACGGGGCCGGGGCGGCCGCTCATGGCCGCGAACATGGCCTCGGCGACAATCTCGGAGGCCCGTTCGGGGTGGTCCAGGACCATCACGCGTTTGGCACCGGTGTCGAACCACGCCTTGATGTCGAACTCCTGAAACGCCTCGCGGTCCCGGTGCGCGAACGGAATGAGACCGACAAAGAGCAGCATCGGGGTGGAGTCCTGCCACGCGGTGTGCAGGCCGACGTGGGCGTTCGCCGCCCCGGGCCCGCGGGTGACCATTGCGACGCCGGGACGCTGGTTCATCTTGCCGTCGGCCTCGGCCATGTACGCGGCGCCGCCCTCGTGCCGGCAGACCACGGTCTCGATGTCCGAGCCGTGCAGCCCGTCGAGGACGTCCAGAAAGCTTTCGCCCGGCACAACAAAGGTGCGCTCAACCCCGTGCGCCACGAGGGAATCGACGATGACGTGGCCGGCGGACTTCAGGGCGCCGCTGCCGTTGAAGCTGTCCGGGATAGCCGCCGGGACCGTCTGGAGGGGTGGGAGGGTGTCGCCGTCGACTGGGTACGTGTCGGTTGCGGTCATGGTGGATGCAGACTCCGTTTTCATCACTTGGTTGTCTTCTTGGGTTGGTTTGGCGGGCAAGGCATGTCCACTGAATCCAGCGGAACGGATGGTGGCGCCTAGTCGGTTTCCGGTCCGGTGCAGAAGAAGCAGCCGTCCTCGCAGCTGTCGTTCGACGCCGGCGGGTTGCTGGTGCGCACGGCTGGCGGGTGGCGCTCCTGCAGGGTGCTGGTGCGGCCGGGATTCAGCGGGTTTCGTGGCTTCATGGAGGCTTTCAGGTTGTAGGTCGGATGGTGGGACCGGTCAGCAGACGAATGTTCGATTAGCCAGGTTCGATTAGTGGATCGGAGTCCGGTTGGCCAGCACGGGCGCGGCGCCCGTGAAGCCGTCGCGGGTTTCGGCGATGTCGTGGATCTGCTTCCGGCAGGCGTACCAGCCGCCGACCATCAGCGCGCAGGCCACCAGGGTCACCAGCAGCGTGAGCGGGGAATCGATGAAGACCATGACGAGCACGCCGAGCAGGAAGACGAGGGAGAGGTATCCGGTGTAGGGGGCGCCGAACATCCGGAACGAGGGGCGTTCGAGCCAGCCCTTGTCTGCCCACCGTTTGAGCTGGATCTGGCAGAGCACGATGGTGGCCCAGGTGACGACGATGCCTACCGAGGCGACGTTCAGGACGATCTCGAAGGCCTGACCGGGGACCAGGTAGTTCAGCGGGACACCGAGGAGGGAGACGCCTGCGGTGATGGCGATGCCGCCGTAGGGGACGCCGGCTTTGTTCATCCGCTGGGCGAACTTCGGGGCCGATCCGGCTACTGACATGGAGCGCAGGATGCGGCCGGTGGAGTAAAGGCCGGCGTTCAGCGAGGACAGGGCGGCCGTGAGGACCACGAGGTTCATGATGACGTCCACGCCCTGGATGCCGATGGATCCGAAGAACGTCACGAACGGGCTGACGCCCTTTTGGTAGGAGGTGTAGGGCAGCAGCAGGGCGAGCAGGATGACCGAGCCGACGTAGAACACGGCGATGCGGAAGACCACGGAGTTGATGGCCTTGGGCATGATCTTTTCGGGGTTTTCGGTTTCGCCGGCGGCCGTGCCGATCAGTTCGATCGAGGCGTAGGCGAACAGCACGCCCTGCATGAGGATGATCATGGGCAGCAGGCCGTTGGGGAAGATGCCGCCGTTGTCGGTGATGAGGCTGAAGCCGACTTCCTGGCCTTCCAAGGGGGTGCCGAACACGACGAAGTAGCTGCCGATCAGCAGGAACGCGACGAGGGCGGCGACCTTGATCAGGGCGAACCAGAACTCGAGTTCGCCGAAGACCTTGACGGAGGCAAGGTTCAGGCAGAGGACCACGATGAGGGCGATCAGCGCCCACGCCCACTGTGGAACGGTCCCCATCCAGGGGACGTATTTGCCGAAGAAGTTCATGTAGAGGGCCGCGGCGGTGATGTCCACGATGGTGGTGGTGGCCCAGTTGATCCAATAGAACCAGCCGGAGATGAATGCGGCCTTCTCTCCGTAGAATTCGCGGGCGTAGGACACGAACGATCCTGAAGAGGGCCGGTGCAGGACCAGTTCTCCCAGGGCGCGCAGGATCAGGAACGCGAAGAAGCCGCAGACGGCGTAGGCGATGACCAGTGACGGGCCGGCGGCGTTGAGCCGGCCGCCGGCGCCCAGGAACAGGCCGGTTCCGATGGCCCCGCCGATTGCGATCATCTGGATTTGCCGGGGCTTCAGGCTCTTGTGGTAGCCAGAGTCCTCCGCGTGGATCAGGGCATCCGAAGCATGGGCGTGGCCACCATCGGCCTCGTACAAGCCAACCTCGTCATTGGGGTTGTTGGGCATGGGTGTTCCTTTCGATCTGTCGGAGATCTAAATGGGGTTTGGAGAGAGATTGTGGGGACAGCGAGGCGTCAGATCAGAAGATCGACCACCCGGTCCGGTCGGACAGGTCGGCGAGAGCCGCCGAGCCTGCCAGGGAATTTCCTTTGGAATCCAGCCGCGGGCTCCAGACGCAGATGGCGCACTCGCCGGGGACGATCGCCAGAATGCCGCCGCCCACACCGCTTTTCCCCGGAAGTCCCACGCGGTAGGCGAACTCGCCGGCGGCGTCATACATGCCGCAGGTCAGCATGATGGAGCCGATGCGCTTTGCCTCGCTCCGGGAGACCACCGCGCCTTGCGCCCCGCGGCCATCCTGCGCGAGGAACAGGCCCGCCTTGGCCACCTCCACGCAGGTCATCATGATTGAGCACTGCCTGACGTAGTTCTCCACCACGGCCTGTGCGGGCCGCCGCAGGTTGCCGAATTCCTTCAAGAAGTGGGCGAGGGCCAGGTTGCGGCTGCTGCTGGACAGCTCACTCCTTGCGGCCGCCTCATCGATGAAGGGACCCTGTCTTCCATTCTGGTGACCCACCTGGTCGGTGAGGAAGCGCAGGACCTGAGCGGCGGCGTCGGGTGATCTTTCCATCAGGTGGTCGGTGACCACCAGTGCGCCCGAATTGATGAAGGGGTTCCGCGGGATCCCGTGCTCGACTTCAAGCTGGACCAGGGAGTTGAAGGACGTCCCTGACGGCTCGCGAAGGACCCTGGACCACAACGAGCCGGAGTCGTCGGCGCTGAGCGCCATCGCCAGGGTGAAGACCTTGGAAATGCTCTGGATCGAGAACGGAAGATCGGCGTCGCCGGAACTGAAGACTTCTCCGGACGTCGTGGCAACCGCGATGCCGAACCGGTCGAACGGCGGGACCTGAAGGTGGGGAATATTGGCTGGAACTGACCCCGCTTCCGTCCGGGGCCGGTGGCTGCGGACAAGGTCTTCGAGGACCGGGCCAAGCGGCGGAGAATCAAGTGCTGTCATCATTTCTTGCCCAGGTGCTCCTTCTGTGTGCCGGCCCACTCCTGAACATGAAGCAGGGCGACCAATGAATCTCGGGGATTGCCGAAGTTCAGCCCGGTGACCCGGCTGACTTTGTTGATCCGGTAGTAGACGGTGTTCTTATGCAGCTGCATCCGCTTGGCGCACTCGGCCACGTCCAGGGAGGCGTCGAAGAATGCACGCAGGGTTTCGGCCAGTTCCGCGTCGTGTCGGAGGAGGGCCCAGAGGCTGCGGTGCCGGAAGGCCGCCGTCGTGAAGTTTTCGACGGCGTCGTGGAAGAGGATTTCCGCCTCGAAGTCGTCCACGGTGGCTACCGGAACTTCGCCGGACCGTCGCATGCAGCCGAGCAGGGCTTCGGCTATTCCGATCGCGGAATGAATCGAGAGCAGATCGGGGACGACGGGTCCGACGGCGGCAAAGGGGCTGATGCCGAGGTGCTTGGCGGCGTCCTTGACGATTGCCTCGGCCAGACTCCGCAGCCCGGCATCGGCGTTGGCGGACTGGAGACCGGGAATGACGACGGCGGTGTCGCCGTGAAACTGTCCCACGATGGCTGACGATTTGTAGGCGGCCGCGTGGATCGACGCGAGATTGGCCAGCTCCCCGTGCTTGAGCGCCGCGTCGTCCTCCCGGGCTTCAGACGCTGAGAGGCCAAGCAGGATCAGGGCCGAGGGGCGGTCCGCCGGGATCTTTTCACTGTGCGCGCTCGCCGCGGCCTCCGCAGGACCCGAAAGGAGGCGCGCGATCCGGTCCTCGCGCATGTGCACTGACTGCTGGTTGCGGTACCGGATGAGCTCGGCGGAGGCACGCGCGGCAGAGCCGGTGAGCACGTAATCAACGTCGTCGCCGAAGCCGGCGCCGGTTTCCTGGAGCCAGATGTAGCCCATGATGCGGTTGCCGGCGAACAAGGTGATGGCGACGCGTTCCCGCAGGCCGTCCTGGGGCCGGGCGGGTACCCGGACCGGGAGGCGGGTCCGGTGCAGCTCGCGGTAGGCGCCAAGGTCTTTGAGCAGGAGTTCGTATTTGCGCGGGCCGCGCCGGGCCAGGATGGAGGCCTTGCGGAGCTCGTCAATGGCGTTGGCGACGGTGGAATATGCCAGGACCTTGTTGGCGGCGTCCTCGATCACGACGTGGCTGGAGGTCAGCCGGGCAGTCGTCTGGGCGATGGCGAAGAGGTCCTCTTCAAGCAGGGTCAGCACTTCGCGCTGGTAGCTGGGCGGCTGGATCCGGTCCTTGGCGATGGACAGGAGGCGGTCCCAGTCCGCGGACGGGTCCACCAGCAGCAGGCCGGTTCCGGCGGCGCGCAGCAGTTCTTCGGCTTCCGCCAGTTCCTCCGGGCTGCCCTTGACGGCCAGGACCAGGGGAGGGTTCTTCAGCAGGCGCCGAACTGCCGGCAACGCGGAGCGTCCGCGAACGCCGACCAACAGGACAAACGCGGCCCCGCCGTCGGAGCTTTCGTCGTCGGCGTCCACGATCAGAAAGCGCTCGATCGCCGCATCCGTGCGGGCGGGCCGAAGCATCAGGGTCGCGGAGCCCAGCGGGAGATCCGCGAGGATGTCGTCCACTGTAGCTGCGGCCATGGGCTTCCTTCTGACATTGGCACCCTCCCGGACGGCTCTGTCCGGACACTTCATGCTATCGAGCGGTTATCCCCAAAAATATGGAAAAGATCCTAAATTACGCGGCTCATTTTAGGTCCGGGGACCAAGGAGGGCCCGGTTGCGGTGTGGGGCGTGGGCCAGCCTGTGCCCGCAAGCGGTAGAGGACGACGGCGTGCACGTCCCGCCGTCGTCCTCTTTCCGGTTCAACGCGATTCAGGCCGAGTCTGGCCGGTCCAGGACTGGCCATCCCAAAAGCCCAGGACTCCGGGCGTACCCGTCGGGTACCAGCCGGAGGGCGGCAACGGCGGCAACGGCGGCGCCGCCGGAGTCTGCTGAACAGGCTGCATTGGACCAATAGATTCCCGCGGCATTTGCGGCTGCACAGCTGGCGGCTGTGGCTCGTAGGCCGGGAGAGTCTGCACGCCATCGTGGGCATACCTGTCCGCCGTTAGCCTCTTGACTAGTTCACGGGCCACTTCAGGGGACGTAGTGTGGTGCGTCCACGCGTGGCCGTCCCAGTAGCGGGCTGTGGCGCCCTCGTTGTACCAACCGGCCCGAAGCCCGCCAATATTGAGGCCGGCAGCCAGAAATTCACCGAATTTGGCGGTGATTCTGTCGGCCGCCTGCGATGCCGGAGTGGTGAGGTTGTGCCAGTAACCTGCGACGTAGTCATTCGCATCCTCCTGACTCCTGCGCCCGGCCGCCACTTCCGCGTCTGCCCACTGGCAAAGCCGCTAGTATTCCTCGGTGAATTGCTCGTGCCTCATCTGGGCCAGCTGGGCTGCCGCGTACTCGGCCCGAATGGCATTCTGTTGCATGAGGGTTCGCTGCACATTCAGCTGCTGGCGGCTGGTGACAAAAGTCCCCACATTTGCCGCCATGTTCAGACGGTTGCCTTTCATCTTGCCCGTGAGGTCTTTTCCTTTCAGAGGCGTTCCCCTGCTGGATTTTGCTCGCGAGGCCGTGTTAAAGCTGTGCTGTAATCCGTGGAAGCATCCCGCCAAAACGCTGCTGATCCGGACTTTATCCCAAGTCATTCAGCTGTGGCGCTAACTGGTGATTTCTTTGCGACTACCTGTCAGGTCTTTTAGGTGCAGACCGGGAGTCGAAGCCGTCTCTTGCCGGCTTTGTGACGCAATACAGGGCGATGCCGGAAATAACATCCCGTCAAAATTGGTGACGCCGGAGTAGCTGTGTATTCTCTGGGAATGAGCGGCGATGCCGCGCATAACTTTGGGGGAAGAACAAGACACATGAGCCCGCCTTAGCGCGCCAAGTCTGCAGGCGTATACGCCGCTCACATTGCGAATCTCGCACCCAAGACTGGTCGACCAGCCAGCCGCAATATCGCACCATTTCAACCTCGCATCCGTAGCGCGGCCTGTCATCAGGCTGCCCACGAAAGGACCTCAATGAGCCAGCCAACGCCCCCTCCCGCCGGAACCCCGGCCGACTACACGAAGGCTCCGGCACCGTACCCCGGAGCCCCCGTAGCCTACCCGGGCGCTCCGGCCGCTTTCCAGGGCCCCCAGGCCGGACAGCAGTACGGCGTAAGCAGCAAGTCGTTCCTGACGACCTGGCTGCTGTCCCTGCTCCTTGGCAGTTTCGGTGTTGACCGTTTCTACCTGGGCAAGGTCGGCACCGGCATCCTGAAGCTCGTCACCTTCGGCGGTGTGGGAATCTGGGCCCTCGTGGACCTCGTCCTGGTCCTAACCAACAAGCAGACGGACAAGCAGGGCCTCAAGCTTGCAGGCTACGAGCAGCACAAGAAGATCGCGCTCATCGTGTCTCTGGCCCTCGTGGCGCTGAGCTTCATCATCAACATCGCCCGTGGAGGTTCCGCTCCCTCTTCGGCTCCGGCTGTTGCTCCCGCTGCCGCGGCCACTTCGGCTGCCGCTGCCCCCGCCGCTGCTCCGGCTGCCGCTCCGGCCGCTGAAGCTGCGACAGGCGCCAAAGTTGGCGAACCGTTCACCGCCGATATGGGCAACGGGAACGTCGCGCGGATCACGATCGTTTCCGCTACCTACGGCCAGGCTGCCGCGGTGGGTACGTACGTCCCAGCTGCCAAGAACGGCGGCTACCTCGTGCTCGATGTGCTGTGGGAGACGGACAAGGGCCAGACCTCCAGCAACCCGCTCTACTTCAAGGCCAAGGACGCCGACGGGCGTGCGGCCAACAGCGAACTGATGATCGACGATCAGCTCGGCTCGGGAGATGTCCCCGTTGGGGATAAGGCACGTGGAAAGATCGCATTCGACATCAAGCCGGGCACGTCCACGATCATTGTCACGAACCCGATTCTTCAGGAAGCCGCGCGCGTTCAGGTCACGCCGTAATTTCTTCTTGTTCAAAGAGAGAGCCCTTGGTGGATACTGCGCCGGGGGCTCTCTACGTCTGCCGCCTCAGGTGACGGAAATTCTCATTCTGTTAAATTCCGTTCTTCCCCGTTCCCATGGCCACGCGGCCCCGGGGAAGTACTCAGGTTACTGCTAGTCGTCGCGCTGGAGCCCTTCTGCGGTCCAGCCGATGGGGGTACTGGCAGTGACTCCCGGGCCATAACTGACGCGCTTAGCCTTGGGGACGTGGGTGCGGCCGTCGTTCGGCGGAGCAGCCCACGCCCGGCCGAACCGACGGCGGGGGGAAAACGTCCGGGGCCTGCGGCACCCGCGACCTGACAGGAGACAACCGACATGCGCATGCGTCAGAGCGGCGGCCCCAGACTCGAGGAAACGCCACGGGCCTCACCCACGCCCCCGCGCCTGCTGGTGTCCTCGGCGGCACTGCTCTGGGGGTTGCAGTTCGCCTTCCTGAACCCCGCGCTGGCGCTCCTGCTGGTCGCGCTGTATGACGCCACCCCGCCGACGTCGGGTGGGTCCTTGCCGTCTACAACGCCAGCGGGTTTGTCGCCGCCCTGCTGGTGCCCGCCTATGCCGACCGCATGAACAACTATCTGCGGCCCCTCCTGGTCTGCGCCGGGCTGCCCCTTGTGCTCGCCGGCGTGCTGGCCGGCACTACCTCGCTCCCGGTCGCCGTCGTCGGCCTGATCGCCCTCGGCGGCCCGGCGGGAGTCGGCGTCTCGCTACTCTTCGCGCACCTCAAACATTCGGGGGCGCCGCGGGCGGACGTCATGAAAACCCGGGCCGTCGTCTCCGTCGCGTGGGTGGCCGGGCCGCCACTGGCAACGCTCATCATGGGTACGCTGGGCAACCGTGCGATCCTGCTGGCCCTCGCAGCGGTGGCCGTGCTCAACATTGCCACCACCGCGGCCATGATCCGCCGGAAACCGCAGACGGTCAGCGACCCGACCGGCCCGTCAACCCCGGACGACGACGGCCCGCCGCTGTCCAGGGCCGGCCTCGCCGCCGTCGTCCTCGCGTTCATCGCCTTGCAGGCCACCAACAGTGCCGCAGTGTCCGTCATGGGCCTCTTCGTGACCGGCCGGCTTGGCCTGGACGTCCTCTGGGCGGGTATCGCGCTGGGCGTTTCCGCCGCGCTTGAGATCCCCGCGCTGCTTGTCATCGGGCGGCTGAGCGCGCGGTTCTCCAGCCGTGCCCTCATCACCTCAGGCTGTCTCGCCGGGATTGCGTACTACGCCGCGATGGCCTTCGTCGCCGACCCCGTAGGTCTCATCGCGCTCCAGATCCTCAATGCCTGGTTCTTTGCGATTGTGGCCGGAGTGGGCCTGACCCTGTTTCAGCAGATCATTCCGCGTCCGGGGCTGGCCTCGGGCCTCTACATGAACACCAGGCGCGTCGGCGCGATCGTCTCCGGCCCGATCATCGCCCTCGGATCCATGACCGCGCTCGGATACCAGGAAGTCTTCGCGGCCTGCGCCGCGCTCGCCGTCGTGGCACTTGCAGCCATCGCGCTGACCCGGACGGCGAAGGCCGCGGTACCGGACCCGGAGGCCGTCCATAGCGTACCGGCGTGAGCATCAGCCGCCCGGCACCCGCCGTCGGCCCCCCGCGCCCGAATTCGCCCCGGCCGGAACTTCAGGAAATGATGGGGCCATGGCGAAAACTGACCAGCAGCCCTGGGTGAAGAATTACCAGCCGGGCGTCCCGGCGGAGATCGAACTGCCCACGGAGTCGCTCGTGGACATGCTGGAGCGGTCCGTGGCCGAGGCGGGGAGCGCGCCGGCATTGGAGTTCTTCGGCCGCCGCACCAGCTACTCCGATCTCGGCGAACAGGTGGACCGGGCCGCCGAGGGCCTGCGCCGCCTCGGCGTCCGCGCTGGTGACCGGGTGGCCCTGATCCTGCCGAACTGCCCGCAGCACGTCGTCGCGTTCTACGCGGTGCTTCGCCTGGGCGCGGTGGTCGTCGAACACAACCCCCTGTACACCCCCGGGGAACTGCGCCACCAGTTTGAGGACCACCAGGCGCGGATCGTGATCGCATGGGACAAGGCCGTGGCGGCGGTCCGGGGCTTCCCGGACGACGTCGAAATCGACCACATCGTCTCCGTCAACCTGCTGGAGGCGTTCCCCGCCGTCAAGCGCCTCGCCTTGCACCTGCCGGTGAAGAAACTGCGCGAAACGCGTGCCTCGCTGACCGCGCCGGCGCCCGGCACCACGCCATGGAGGGAGCTCCTCGCCCACGGCCGGATCGACCCCGCGCACCCGCGCCCCTCCGTGGGCGACCTCGCGGCGATCCAGTACACCTCGGGCACCACCGGCCGGCCCAAGGGTGCCATGCTGACCCATTTCAACCTGTACTCCAACGCGCTGCAGGGCGAGGCCTGGATGCATGGCGCGGAGTACCGCAAAGAGGTGTTCTACGCGATCCTGCCGATGTTCCACGCGTTCGGCATGACGCTCTACCTCACCTACGGCATCCGCAAGCAGGGCCTGCTGGTGCTCTTCCCGAAGTTCGACCCGGATCTGATCCTTGCCGCCATGAAGAAGTCGCCCGCCACCGTCTACTGCGCCGTCCCGCCGATCTACGAGCGCACGGCGATGGCGGCGAAGGAAAAGGGCATCTCGCTGCGGTCCTGCAAATACTGCATTTCCGGCGCCATGAACCTGCCCGACCACGTCGTGGAGCTGTGGGAATCGGTGTCCGGCGGGTTGCTCGTGGAGGGCTACGGGATGACCGAGTCCTCGCCGGTGGCCATGGGCAACCCGTTCTTCCCCACCCGGCGCACCGGAACCATCGGCGTACCTTTCCCGTCCACGCTCATGAAGGTGGTGGACATCGACGACCCGGCCGTTGAGGTCCCTCAGGGCCAGCCGGGGGAGCTGCTGATCAAGGGCCCGCAGGTCTTCCAGGGCTACTGGAACAACCCCGAGGAAACCGCGAAAGCCCTCACGCCCGACGGCTGGCTGCGCACCGGCGACGTCGTCACCGTGGACGCGGACGGCTTCACCAAGATCGTGGACCGGGCCAAGGAACTCATCATTACGGGCGGCTTCAACGTCTCGCCCACCGAAGTGGAGGCCGCGCTGCGGCTGCACCCCGATGTTGCCGACGCCGCCGTGATTGGCAAGCCGCTGGAGCGCGGCGGTGAGATGGTGGTCGCCGCCGTCGAACTCGCCCCGGGTGCCGACCTCGACGAGGAGGCGCTGCGCACGTACTGCCGCGAGCACCTCGCCGGTTACAAGGTCCCCAAACGGATCGTGGCGATCGGCGACATGCCCCGTTCGATGCTGGGGAAGATCCTCCGCAAGCAGGTGCGCGAGCAAGTTCTGCCGGAACTGTGAGGAAGCCGAATGCACGCTGAGATCGACTTCACCGCAGGCGTCCCGCGCCCCGGCGATCTGGAGGTGGCCTGGATCCACGGATCCGAGTCCGCGAAGCACAACACGGACCCGGACATCCAGGTCCACGCCTACGACGACCACACGTTCATCCTGCGTCAGAACATGGCGGTCAATTACGAGGCGCCGTTCATGTTCCTGCTTTTCGGCAACGCCCGTGCCGTGCTCATCGATACCGGCGCCACCGCGTCCGCGGACTTCTTCCCCCTGCGCCGCGTTGTCGACGGCCTTATGGACGGGTGGCTTGCCGGGCATCCCCGCGACGGTTACCAACTACTTGTCCTCCACACCCATCCGCACGGCGACCATGTTGCCGGAGATGCCCAGTTCGCAGGGCGCCCCGATACCGTTCTGGTGGACGCGGCCCGGGACAGCGCGTGGGAATTCTTCGGGTTGACTGACTACCCTGACGAGGACTCCGGCGACGACGGCGGCGGCTCCGTGGAGCCGGCGCAGGTGGATCTGGGCGGACGCGTCCTGGAATGCTGGCCGAGCCCGGGGCACCACACAGCAGCAGTCACGTTCTACGATCCGTACACCGGCTTCCTGCTCACCGGCGACACGGTATATCCCGGCCGGCTGTATATCCAGGACTGGCCCGCGTTTGTCCGCACCATCGAACGGCTGATCAGGTTCTGCGGTACCCGTCCCGTCACGTACGTCCTGGGCTGCCACATCGAGATGTCGAGGGAACCCGGCGTCGACTACCCCATCTACACCACGTACCAGCCGGACGAACCGCCGCTGCAGATGAAAGTCGACGACCTCCGGGAGATCCGCCGGGCCATCGACGAGGCCGGCGGGCGCCCCGGCCGACACGTGTCTCCCGGTTTCATCCTCCGCGTTGAGGCGCGGTTAGACGGGGACGGCTCTTAGAGAGCGCCCTGGCCCGGGGTTCCGGCGGGGATCGGCTCGTGGCGCATCACGGCGACCGGCCCCTGCAGGAGGCCTTCCAAGGAGGCGTTCAGCCGTTGAACCGGGCCGCCGGCGCCGTGGGCGTCGAGCAGTTCAGCGGACTCCCACTTCTCGATCATGAGGATCTGGCCGTTGGGAGATTCGTGTATGGCGTAGAGGAGGCAGCCGGGTTCCTCGTGGACCTCTGCAATGGCCGGGGACAGGGCCTCGACCACCTGGTCAAAGGATCCTTCTTTGGGTGTAAACGTTGCGGTGACGACGACGGGCATGGTTCTTCCTTCGCGATGTGGTTCTTAGCGGGTAGCGGTCTGGGCGAGCGGGGCACAGCTATTGCGCGGCAGGAAGTCGGCCTTGACCTCGATAAGCCGGGGCCCTTCCGGCAGCTTGCCCTGCATGCGTCCAAGCACGAGTTCGAGCGCATGGACGGCGAGCATGTCCAGCGGCTGGCGGATCACGCTCAGCGGCGGGGTCATTAGTTCTGTCCACGGATTGTCATCGAAGACGATCACCGAGAGGTCCTCGGGAATGCGGACCCCCTTCTGGACAAGCCGCCGCACCGAGCTCTGCACCTGGGCCGTGTTGGCGACGATGAGGGCCGTGGGCGGCTGCGGCATGGCAAGAAGGGAACCGACGGCATCGCCGCCGGCATCCCCGCGGAAGGGGACGTCGCGGATGAGCAGGGGGTCAACCGGCAGCGAAGCGGTCTCGTGCGCCGCCCGGTAACCGCTGATCCTGGCCCGGCCCGTTGACGTGCTCAGTGGCCCCGTAACGAGGGCGATCCGGGTATGGCCGAGGCCGATCAGGTACTCGGTGGAGCGCCGGGCGGAGTCAAAGTTTTCAATGCTGACGACGTCGACGTTGCCGAGTTCCTCGATGGTGCGGTCAACGAACACCACATTCACGCCGAGGTCCTGCAGGCGCACCCATTTCTCAATGTTGCCGCCCGTGGGAGTGGCAATGACGCCGCTTACGGACCGGTCCAGCAGGGTATCCAGCGATTCCGCCTCCAGGTGCGGATCCTCCTGGGTGGTCATCAAGACAACCTGCACGCCGTGGCTGCGGGCCTCCCAGACGATGCGGTCGGCCAGGCGGGCGAAGAACGGGTTGGAAAGGTCGGTGACAACGAGCCCGATCGTGAGGGCATGGCCCCCGCTGAGCTCGCGGGCCGCTGCCCGGGGGCGGTAGCCCAGCTCGTCGATGACCCGGACGACTTCCTGTCGCTTTGCTGGTGCAACGGGCCCGGAATCCGGGTTCAGCACCCGGGACACGACCGAGACCGAGACTCCCGCAGCCGCCGCGACATCGCGAATGGTTGGGGCCTTCTTCACCGCTCCTCCTTGAGGGAAATCCTAGGCAGTAGTTCGTACACAGCGTCTCCGGTCGAACGCCATGAGCTGGCGGAAGACGTTTCGTTTGGATCCGTTGACACAGCTTAGCACCGGGTGGTACAAAAGTGGAACCGGTTCCACTTCGGGTAAATTTCAAGCCAAACCGCGACAAGGAAGTTGTGCCATCCGCTACGGCGGAAGGGTGTCTCTTCGCTTCGCACCCCTACCAGAGAGACTCCAGTGAATCTTCACAAACTCCTCACCGACCGTGAACAGGAAGGCCGCCCCATCCGGGTCGGCCTGATCGGCGCCGGCCGCTACGGCACCATGTACCTTGCCCAGGCCAACAACATCCCCGGCATCCACGTCGTCGCCATCGCGGACATCAACGTCAAACGCGCCGAAGGCGCCTTCGCGCTGGTCGACTGGCCCGCAGAGCAGATCGCCCCCGACATCGCCACGGCGCTCACAAACCGCACGACGGCGATTGTTGCCAACGCGGACGAGCTGTTCGACGTCGACATCGACGTGATCGTCGAGGCTACCGGCAACCCGATCGTGGGGATCAAGCACGCGCTCCGCGCCATTGAAACCAGGAAGCACATCGTCATGGTGACGGTCGAGGCCGATGCCCTGGCAGGCCCGGCCCTGGCCAAACGGGCCGAAGCCGCCGGTGTCGTCTATTCGATGGCCTACGGCGACCAGCCCGCCCTCATCATGGAGCTGGTGGACTGGGCCCGCACCAGCGGGTTTGACGTGGTCTGTGCAGGCAAGGGCGCCAAGTACCTTGAGCACTATCACGAAATGAACCCCGACAACGTCTGGGAAAACTGGGAATTCTCGAAGGAGCTCACCGACTCCGGGCAGCTGAACCCTTACATGCACACGTCCTTCCGGGACGGGACCAAGGCGGCAATCGAAATGGCCGCCGTGGCCAACGGCGCCGGGCTCGAACCGTCCGATGCCGGGCTGAGCTTTGCGCCGGGCAACGTCGAGGAAATCGCCACAATCTGCCGTCCCAGCGATGTCGGCGGGGCACTGGCCCACGAGGGAAGCGTCGATGTCATGTCCAGCGTCAACCGCGACGGCAGCTGGATCAGCCACAACACCCAGGAGGGTGTCTTCGTCGTCGTGAAAGCCACGAACGGCTACGTTTCCGGCTGCTTCAACGAGTACCCCTGGCACCCGGACCCCACCGGCCAGTACGCGGCCCTGTACCGCCCGTACCACTACGTCGGCCTCGAACTCAACGTCTCCATCGCCAATGCCGCCCTCCGGGGGATCGCCACGGGTTCGCCCATCGGATTCTTCGGTGACGTCGTCGCGACGGCGAAGAAGGACCTCAAAGCCGGCGAATTCCTCGACGGCGAAGGCGGCTTCACAGTCTGGGGCAAGCTCGTTTCGGCTAAGCACTCGGTGGCCACCGGCGCCCTCCCGGTTGCGCTGGCCCACCACGTCGAACTGCGTAACGACGTCGCCAAGGGCGACATTGTCCGCTGGGACGATGTCATCATTGACGACTCCCTGTCCCAGGCTCTTGAGCTGCGCCGCGAAACAGAGGCGTTCATCGCCGAAACCGCTGCCGTAGGGGCCTGACTCACTCCCTGATTGCTTCCGTACGCCGGATCACATCCTTCCAATGAAGAAAGGCATCGCATGAATACGAAGACCCGCGCCATCACCGGAGTCCTGGCCTGCAGCCTGGCAGCCTCCGTCCTTGCCGGCTGTGCCGCCGGAGCATCCGGCGGAGGGCAGGCCGGACCGGTCGCCAAGATCCAGTTGTCGATTCCGGACCCGCTCACATCCTCTGTGGGAGTCTCGGCCCAGCACTTCGCCGACCAGGTGAAGAAGACGTCCAACGGTTCCGTCGCCGTCACGGTGGTTCCCAACGGCACAAGCTTCAGCGGGGACCAGAACGCCGCCGTGACCAGGCTGCAGGGCGGCTCCCTGGATGCCCTGATCCTGTCCACCTCGGTGTATGCCTCGGTGGTGCCGGAAATGAATGCCATCAGCATCCCGTACCTGTTCAAGGACACCAAGCAGGAAGCGGCCTTCCTTGACGGCAAGCCGGGCCAGGCTCTGAAGGACAAGCTGGCCAAGAAGGACACCGTCGCCCTGAGCTTCCTGACCCGGACCGGCCGTGAGATCACCAACTCGGTCCGTCCCATCGAGAAGCCCGCGGACCTGAAGGGCTTGAAAATCCGGGTTCCGGGCAACACTCTCTGGACCGACTTCTTCGGCAAGCTGGGCGCCAGCCCCACCACCATGGCGTTCTCCGAGGTCTTCACCGGTCTCCAGACCGGAACGATCGACGGGCAGGAAAACCCGATCGAAGTGCCCTGGACCAACAAGTTCTCCGAAGTGCAGAAGTACGTCTCGCTGACCAACCACATCAACGACGCCTGGGTCCTGGCCCTGTCGTCGAAGAAGTGGGAGTCGCTCAGCGCCGACCAGCAGAAGGCCCTCACCGACGCGTCGGCGGAAACCTCAACGTTCAAGACCGGTTACGACGCCGAACAGTCCAAGAAGCAGCTGGACGAACTCGCTGCCAAGGGCATGAAGACCAACGAGATCACTGCCGCCGGCCTCGAGGAGTTCAAGGCCGCCTCAAAGAGTCTGTATCCGGAGTTTTCCCAGCTCATCGGCAAGGAATTCTTCGATCAGGCGATCGCCTTCACCACCTCTAGCTAGTCCCGCAGGGGTGGGAGCGTCTTCCCGGCCTCCCGCCCCTGCCCGCCCTCCCGCTCTCAATGTCGACAGTCTGGAAGAACATGAAACACGCCCTCGCTCCCGAGGAACTCGAGGAGGTCATTCCGTCTGACGCGGAAGAGATCCTGCACCACGGTCACGTCGCTTCGCGCTGGAGCGGGGGACTCTGGTTCGACAGAACACTGGAGTGGATCGTGGGCGCGGCGATCCTCGCCGAGCTCCTGGTCATCCTGCTGAACATCATGGTCAGGCTCATCACCGGCGACTCCGTGCTCTGGACCCAGGAAGTATCCGAGATAGCACTCCTGACGATTGCCTTCATCGGCGGAGCGATCGCCTATCCCAAGGGCGCGCACATGTCGGTGCAGGCACTCATCATGCGCCTGCCCGCGGGGTGGAAGCCCTATCTGGCGGCCCTGGTCGACTGGCTCGTCTTCATCATGAGCGCCGGCGCATTCGCCCTCTTCGTGCCGACCCTAGCCCAGCAGATCGACGAAAAGACGCCGATCCTGCAGCTGCCCGTGTTCTGGGTTTCGATGCCTTTCTCTGCCGGCATGGTGCTCATCGCATGGTTCGCGCTCGTCAAGCTCTGGCGGCAGGAACGCCGTCCCGTTCTGGTTGCCGCCGGGATCGCCGCGGCGATGGTCGCCGTCGTTCTCCTGGCCCCGCCCCTTTTCTACTACGCATCGCCGAACGTCCTCCTCGGCGTGGTGCTCGCAGTGCTGTTCCTGCTGCTCTTCCTGGGTCTCCCGATCGCCTTTGTCCTGGCCCTGGCGTCCGGAATCTACCTCTACCTCGGCGGCATTTCCGATGTCAGCGCCATCCCGATCGGAATGGCCTCAGGCGCCAAGGGGTTCGTGCTGCTGGCCATCCCGTTCTTCATCCTCGCCGGCACGGTCATGAACTCCGCCGGCCTCACCCTGCCGCTGGCCAAGCTCGTTGACGCCCTCATCGGCCATCTGCGCGGCGGCCTGCTGCAGGTGGTCGTCGTCACCATGTACATCTTCTCCGGCATCTCCGGATCCAAAGTCGCCGACGTCGCCGCCGTGGGCACCACGATGCGCGGCATGCTGGAGGAACGCAAATACCCGCGCGGCGAGGTGGTCGCTGTCCTATCGGCGTCGGCCATCATGGGCGAAACCATCCCGCCCAGCATCGTGCTGCTCGTTCTCGGTTCCATCACGACCATCTCCACCACCACCCTGTTCCTGGCCGGGTTCATTCCCGCGGCGTTCCTGGCGCTCGTCGTCATGGGCCTCGTGTTCCTGCGGGCCCGCAGGCAGGGCGGCGTCGCCAGCCCCAAGGCCACCTGGCGCGCACGCGGCTCGGCGACATTCTTCGCGCTGCCAACTCTCCTCCTGCCGGTCGGCATGGTGGCGGGCATCCTCACCGGTTTCGCGACCCCGACGGAGGTCTCCTCTGTCGCGGTGGCCTACGCGTTCGTCCTGGCCGCCGCCTACCGCCGCGGCAGCAAGAAACTCCTCGGTGACACCTTGCGTGAAACGACGACGACGGCGGGCATGGTGCTCTTCATCATCGCCGCGGCCTCGCCCCTGGCCCAGACCCTCGCACTCGCCGGCGTCTCGCAGCAGATCCACGACCTCATGTCCGGACTCGGCGACTCCCCGGTCCTGTTCATGCTGTTCACGGTGATCCTGCTCATCATCATGGGCCAGCTGCTCGAGGGGCTGCCGGCAGTACTCATCTTTGCCCCGCTGCTGCTGCCGATCGCCACGGACTTCGGCGTCAACCCGGTCCAGTACGCCATGGTCCTCATCATCTCCATGGGCATCGGCTCGTTCGCTCCTCCGGCGGGCGTCGGCTTCTACGTCGCCTGCGCCACCGCCCGCGAAACCGTGGAAAACAGCCTCAAGCACTTCTGGCCCTACCTGGCGGCCCTGTTCATCGGGCTCCTCGTGCTGGCCGCCGTTCCCTGGTTCAGCACCTTCCTCCCCGCCCTCGCCGGACTCATCCCCTTCTAAGCCAGGAGACCGCAAACAATGAACGTTACTTCCACCGGACTGCCCACGTCAGTGGCCCTGCTGGGAACAGGTCCCATGGGCGCTCCGATCGCCCGGAACATCATCGCCGCGGCCGTCCCCCTGACGCTTTGGAACCGCACCGTGCACAGGGCCGAGGCCATCGCCGGCGGCCGGGTTGCCGCCTCCCCGGCGGAAGCGGCCAGCGACGTCGTGCTGACCGTGCTGCCCGACCTCCCGAATGTTCAGCGGCTCCTGGACGGCAAAAACGGGCTCCTGGCCGGGTGGAAGGCTGCCGGGATCGCCAACCCCGTGCTGGTCATCCACGGCACGGTCTCGCCTGTCGCCGTCGCGGCCTTCGCCGCCGACTGCCAGCGGGACCACGGGGTGACGGTCATCGATGCACCGCTCAGCGGCGGCACCATCGGCGCCGAAGAGGGCCGGCTAAGCACCATGATTGGCGGACCCCGCCACGTTGTGGAGCAGCTCATGCCGCTCTTCCGGCTATACAGCTCCACGGTCGCCTGGTTCGGCGACACCGGTGCCGGATCGACCGTCAAGGCCTGCAACCAGATCGTCGTTGCCGCCACCGTCACCGCGCTGGCAGAAGCCATGGCGCTCGCCGAAGCCTCCGGGCTGGATCTTGAACGGGTCCAGTCAATCCTGGCCGGAGGACTCGCGAACTCCGAGGTGCTCCGGCAAAAAGGGCAGCGGTGGATTGACGCCGACTTCGCAGGCGGCGGATCGGCCAAGAACCAGCTCAAAGACCTCGGATTCATCGCTGAGGTCGCCGCGGGGGCGGGCCTGAACTTGCCCGTGGCCGGAAGCCTCCTGACGGCGTTTCAGGCGATGGTCTCCGCGGGCCGCGGCGACCTGGACCACACGGGCATCTACCTCGGCCTCCGTGGCTGATCCGGTGGCGGCGTCGGCGACCTCCCCCGGACGGTGCGCTTTCAGCGGCCCCGCAGCGACGCCGCGGCCGGAACACCCGGCGGGAATTCGGGCAGCGCCCCTGCGGGAGTGTGGAAGATCCACAACGAGAGGGCACGGTAGACGGCCCAGTCGTCGTCGGCCGCCCGCAGGGACGCGGTCTGGGACCCGTCCGGCTGTTCGGTGGTCCGGATGACCTGCAGCTGGACCGGCACGGCCTCGGGGAGCCGGAGTGTGACCAGGCCCGAGGCCGGCAGCGTTCCATGCGGGAACCGTACGGCCGCGCCGCCGACGGAGATGTCCAGCAGCTCGCCGCAGACGCCCTCGGCCTCCACGGGCGCCTTCACCTCGATCCGGTGCGCGTTGCGGCGTGACGTGGCGAATTCGGCGGCCCGGATCCGCCGGGTGCCCAGGACCAGGACCACGCCGGCAAGCACCAGCCAGGCGCCCGAGGCCACCGTGGAACCGGGCGTCGTCCGCCAGGGAACCAGCCCGGCCAGCCCGGCCGCCGCGTACAGAATGACCGCGGTGATGAGAACCACCATCACGATCAGAATCCGCGGCGTCCGGCCGCGGAGCCGCGAATCCGCGGCGCCCTTGGGCGTGACCTGGAACTCCAGGACGTTCCGGGACATGAGCCACCAGAGGCACGCCAAGCCAACCGGGACGCGGAAGATCCGCAGGGCGAAGGCCGTGGGCCAATGGATTTCGTTGCGCATGAGCTGCTTGGAGCCCCACAGCCGCACGGTGAACATGACCAGGAAGACCCCGGTGAACAGCAGCGGACCGGCGGTGGAGGTCTGAGCCCCGGACAGCATGATCAGCACCGGAATCAGGAAGGCCACCAGTGTGGCGATGCCCTCCAGCCACCACAGCGTGCCGTTGAGGTACTCGTGGTAGTTCCGCCACGACATCCAACCCTTGGCCGCCCACAGTTTCTCGTGGACCAGGATCTGCATCGCGCCCATGCCCCAGCGCCGCCGCTGCAGCAGGTACTGGTCCGGCGTCGCCGGCGCCAGCCCGACGGCGAGGGTCTGGTGGTGGTACACGGTCCGCCAGCCGCGCCGGATGAGTTTGAGTGTGGTGTGCATGTCCTCGGTGATGGTTTCGGTGGCCACACCGCCCACCTCTTCCAGGGCGCTCATCCGCAACAACGACGTCGACCCGCACCAGAAGGGCCCGGCGCCGGGAACGTTGCGGGAGGCCATGAGGACGTTGAAGAAGGTGCCCTGCTCGCCGGTGATGCCGTCGTCGTCGAACGCGCCGCCGTTGTAGAAGGACTGCGGACCCTGGATCAGGGCGATCTCCGGATCCTCGAACCAGCCCAGCGTGGCGGTGAGGAAGGTGGGCAGCGGGACGTGGTCGCAGTCCAGCACCGCGATGATGTCGATGCCCGGGCCGCCTGCGGCCTTTTCCGCGGCCATCAGGCCCAGCGCGTGGTTCATGTTGCCGGCCTTGGCGTGGTCGTGGACGTCTCGGCGGACGTAGCGGGCGCCGTAGGCGGCGCACATTTCCTCAACCCAGGGCCGGTCGCCGTCGTCGAGGACCCAGGTCTCATGGTCCGGGGCGAGCTCGCAGGCCGCGGCCACCGTGGGCGTCAGCACCTCGATGGGCTCGTTGTACGTGGGGATCAGGACTGCGACCCGCATGCCGTTGGGGGCCTCGGTCACCGGCGCCGGCGGATGGCTGTCGATGTTCCACACGGACCACGCCTTCAGGATGAGGCCGGCCAGCGGGAGGGCCTCGAAGGTCACCAGGATCCAGGCGATGGTCAGGTTCCATTCACCGGACGGCATCGTGAACAGCACACGCCATGTCAGGTACAGGACCAGGGCCGCGATCGCGGCAAGGCCGCCAAGATGGGCCAGCCGCCGGGACCGGGGCGCTTCCGGCCCGGGAGGTCCCAGACGGGCAGCCCAGCCGGCAATGCCCGCGCGGGTCAGCGCCGTGGCATCAAGTTGTGCGGGCCGCGGCGCCGCAGAAGTCTTGTCGGCCGACAGTCCCTCAGCCGATGCGCTTTCGGCGCGCTGCCGTAGATCCTCACGAGACACGTGATCTCCCTCAGCTAGATCCGGTGCTCAAGTCCGATCATCGTAGCCGCGGAGTGCCCCGCGTCGCCGGGGCTGGCGTAATACTTGCACAAAACTGCGCCCGGGGTGCTGTTGGGGTGGCGCCACGAGCCATCACCGCATGTTAATGCGCCGGAACCCGCTGCACAGGCGCCCAGTGCGCTGCGGTTTGGTGCGCTGGCTTAGTGCACTGGTTTAGTGCACGGCGATGTTGTCCGCGTCCCCGGGGCCGACGAACTTGCACGAGCCCGGATGCCGCACGGGCAACGTGCAGGTGCGCCCGGTGGGCAAGTGGACATTGGCGCACCGTCCTGCCAGGGCCACATCTTCCCGGACATGCGTGACGTGCGTGCTGCTCAGATCCCGGGTTCCTTCCTCACTGCTGGCGGGCTGGGGGCTTCCGGACGGACGGCGCTCTTGGCTGTTCACGGCTGCAACTCCTCGGGATCTGTTCTGCAGGAAAGATGGGAAGGATGCTTAGTTTCCGAAGTCCCCAGCCTTGCACGGTTGGGTTAACACCGGGTTACGGGGGCGTTAGGGTCCCGTCTCGGCTGTGGACTGCGGGCGGGCCCGGGGCGCAGGGAGTTTGGCAGTCCAATCGCCTGCCAACCCTTTCGCCGCCGCCTTGCTGTTCCTCATACTGGAAAGGCAGATCCGCGATTCCGGCAGGCGAGGACGGTGGTGGCTGATGAGCAGCGGGGTGAGCGGTTCAAGCAGCGCGTTCCGGCGCCGGGTGGAGCGCGCGGCGGAACTTCGCGGCGTGCGGGCCTCGGGCAGCACTGCGCAGGAGAACGATGCGTTGAACGCCGCGGAGGAGGAACTCCGGCAGAAGCGGGCCAAGATTGACGACGCCGCCAAGGCCGAGTACCTGATCCGCGACGCCATGGCGCAGGGCAAGTTCGACAACCTCAAGTACGCCGGCAAACCCATCCCGGGCCTGGGGGAGGTGTACGACCCCGACTGGTGGGTTAAGGGCCTGATCCAGCGGGAGAATATCTCCGGCCTGGGCCCGAAGGCGATCCTGCTCCGCACCGAGGACGCCGAACTCGATGCCCGGCTCGATGCCCAGTTCGGCGAGAAGCAGGTGCGCGAGATGGTGGAGGACTTCAATGTGCGGGTCATCGATGCCCGGCGGCAGCTTCAGGGCGGCCCGCCGGTGATCACCAAGACGCGCGACGTCGACGTCGAACTGGACCGCTGGCGGGGGCGCCGGGCTGCCACGGCCGCCGCTGCTCCCACCGAGCCGGAACCGGCCCAGTCCTGGTGGCGGCGGCTCTGGAACGGCTGCGCTTAGGCGCTGTCCGGGGGATGCCCGGTGGAACCCCGCACCACCAGCTGCGTCGGAACGAGATGCAGGCGCTGCGGAAGATCCCGGGTTTCCCGCCGTTCAAGGATGTACCTGCCTGCCTGCAGGCCCACGGCGAAGTTGCCGTTGTCCACCGAGGTTAGGGACAGGTGGCGGATGCGGGCGAGGTACGTGTTGTCGTAGCCGACCAGCGAGAGGTCGCCCGGCACCGTGAGGCCCTGGTCGGCGGCGGCCGAGAGCGCGCCTATGCAGGCGAGGTCGTTGAACGCAAAAATCGCGGTGGGGCGCTGCGGTCCGGCCAGCAGGCGGCGCACGTCGGCCCACCTTGTTGTCGGTGTAGGCATCGACGAGCACGGGGGAGACCCCGTTATTCGGCGGGCGGCCGCCTTCGCTGCTGTTTCGTCGCGGCCCGTTGTCCCTTGGCGGCGAGGCGCCGACGGGTAGAGCCCCGGGTCGGTTTGGTCGCCCGGCGGCGGGCAGCATCGGGAGCAAGGCCCTCGGCCACGAGGGCGGCGAGCTTGGCCAAGGCGATCTCGCGGTTGCGGAGCTGGGAGCGCCGCTCGGAGGCAGTCACGGTGATCACCCCGGCGATGAGCCGCGGCCCGAGCCGCGTGACAAGCCTCAGCCGTTGGCCCTCCGAGAGCGCAGCCGAGGCGGCGATGTTCCACGAGAGTTCGACGCGGCTGTCCGAGGTATTGACGTGTTGGCCGCCCGGCCCGGACGACCGCGAGAATCTCCAGCCGAGTTCCGCCGAGGGAATCGTGAGCGCGGGCGATACCTCCAGATCCATGCACCTAGCGTTGCACGATCTGTGTGTAATCTGCCGCCGCCCCCGCGGGGGCTCAAGCGCAACTTTCCCAGGCGGGTGCCCGTCCGTGCGCTGACCTCGCGGAGAACGATGCCGTCATTCGATGTGGTCCGAGCATACGCCATATGGGCCATGCAATTTATGGTCGGCCTTCGAATCCGATCCGGACGCGATTCGCAGGGTTCAGGCACGGATGGAATACGTTAAGAGACATTCCGGCGAGGCGAAACGCCGGAGTAAGTGGAGCAATTGTGAAGCCGTCATGGGCCCATGGCGGTGCATTTTGTTAGTATCTCTAGGTGCTAGATGATGCGTGCGGCCGTCGTCCCGACGGGGCGGTCAGTGCCGCGCGTCGCGCACTGTACGGCCGGGCAGCTCGTTCAGATTTTCCACGGACTTTTGGCGACTGGCAGCCCCGCGCAGTGGTTTTCGACTGCGATGGGCTACTGATGGATACCGAATCCCTGTGGATTCAAACCCAGCGTCTTGTCAGCGAAAGCCATGGCGTCCTCTTCGACGCCGACTTGCAGCACCGTCTCGTTGGCCTCCCCGCCAGCCGAATAGGGCCGTTGATTGCCTCTCGTGCGGGACAGGACCCGGGATTACTTGTTGAACAATTACTCCAGGTCAATATGGCCATGGTGGCTCAATCTGCCGTGCCGATGCCGGGTGCGCGATCCTTCGTCGCGGCGGTCTCCTCGCGAGTCCCGGTGGCAGTGGCCAGTAATTCCGCCCGGCGCATCTTGGATCAGACGCTGCTTCGTGGCGCGTTCGACGGGGGGTTCAGCGTCACGATTTCCGCAGACGAAGTCGCCAATCCGAAACCGGAACCGGACGTGTATCTGGCCGCCGTGGACGCCCTGAACTTATGTCCGGAGGATTGCCTGGCTTTCGAAGACTCCGAGGCCGGGGCCTCCGCCGCGCGCTCCGCGGGGATGAAAGTCATCGCAATACCCGCTTCGCCGGACCAGAAACCAATGGCTGACCTGACGCGCGAATCTCTGGAAGCAACCGACCTTCTGAACTGGGTGGAGGGCTGGGCCTGAGAGAAGGTCCTGCCGGCTCTTCAAGATCCGGCCTGGTGCCGGCACCGCACCCGAGTCGCGAGACGCCGGCACTGCATGAGTGCAGATTCCCGTCTGCGATCCATTTCCGTCGTCCGAGGCGTCCAAAGGAACTAATGTGGAGATATCGGGGGGCTGCTTCGTGATTGGCGAATTGCGCCTTGGTACGTCTGCCTGAGGTGTTCGACGGTGGCATCATAATGCCGGCTCGCGTAGGCGGCGTACAGAATATCGATTACCAGCAGCTGGCCCCATTTGCTCGTTACGGATTCTCCGTAGAGTTCCCCGCCGCTGGGAACAGTGGCGGTGTATAAGAGAACATCCGCGTATTCGTGCAGCGGGGAACCCTCGGTGCCGGTGATGGCAATAGTCGCCGCCCCGCGTTTTTGGGCCAAGTGCATCGCGTCGATGATGGGGGTACTTTGGCCGGAGTCGCTGATTCCGATCAGCAAATCTCCGGGCTCGATGATGGCCGCCAACATGACCTGGATCGTCGTGTCCCGGTACAACATGCACTTCTTGCCGGCCCGGGTGAAGCGCATGACAGCTTCCTCAGCCGCGATGCTGGATGATCCCATGCAGCAGAAGATCACGGTGTTGGAGGCGTCGATGATGTCGACCGCGCGCTCGATGGACTTAATATCTTGTCGGTTCGCGGTCCGTCTGAGGGACTGTATGCTGCTTCGTTCGACCTTCCCGGCGATATCTTCTGTTGAGTCTCCGCGGTTGACGCCTTCGTAAACGACCTCCGAATTCGTTGACTGTGCGCCGCTTGCAGCTTTGGAGATGAAGGTAGCTTCGGCCAGGCCGAGCATCATGGATTTGTAACCATCGATGCCCAGTTCTTTCACGAACCTGGACACAGTCGATTCTCCGACGCCGGCAGCGAGGGCGAGTTCGGTGATGGTCATGGACTGGGCCTGCTCGGGGGACTTCAGCACTGCCTCGGCTACCAGACGAAGCGAGGGTGGCAGGTACGGCAACCGCCCCGATATTCGGTGCAGCAGTCCGCCTCCTGTAGAGGTCTCCGTCATTGTGCAATCTCCGGTCTAGGGCGATGTGGCCAGCGCGTTCAGCAGGTTTTCCACCGCGGCTTCGGTGGCTCGATCCACGCTTTCCCTAGTGTATCCACCGATGTGCGGGGTGGTGATGACCCTCGGATGCGAAATCAATTTGCTCGGTGCAGGCGGTTCCGCGCTAAATACGTCGGTGGCGAGAGTGTCCACCCGTCCGGAGTCCAGAGCTTGCAGCATTGCTGCGTCGTCTATGAGCGACGCCCTGGCAGTATTGATAACGATGGCGCCGTCCCGGAGCAGCCCTATCGCCTCGGCGCCAAGGACAGGGAGGCCTGCCGGCGGCATATGAAGCGATATGATCTGGCTTGCTGACAGGACAGTCTCCAATGGCGCCCAGGAGAAATCGGGAGACGGATTGAAGGATGCCAAGGGGTATTCATCGAACGCCAGCACTTTCATCCCCAGCCCCAAAGCCAGGGAGGCCACCCGGCGGCCTATCTGTCCGCACCCGATGACACCCAGAACCTGGCCGGAGATTTCGCGGCCCTGCCGGCGCTTCCAATCCCCTGATTTCAGTTGCGTGTCATGCCAAGGGATACTGCGGCAGCTGGCCAGCATGAGCGCGATCGTTAGTTCCGCGACTCCCTGGGAATTTGTTCCCGGCGCCGTGACGACACTTATGCCAAGACGAGCAGCTGCCTCCTGGTCGATGGAGTCAACGCCCACGCCGTTCCGGGAGATGGCCCGAAGGTTCGGAAGTTCTTCCAGCAACGCGCCGGAAAGGACTTCGGTCCCGGCTAGATAGCCGACACAGTCACTTAGGGAGGACCGGATTTGTTCCTCACTGGGTACGGCGCCGGGGGCCGGAAACACGAGATCGTATCCGGCGTCTTCCAGCAGCCTGAGGGCCGGGTGTCCCCCGCCCGAAAGTGAGCGGGGGGTCACTGCGATGCGGCCCTTACGGCCGGTGGTTGTCGTTCCAGTTGGCGGCATGGAGCTCAGGCCTGCCAACGGGGATTGTCAATGAACTCCGGCTTGCCGTCGCTTTCGACGCACAGCTTGCGGAATCCCTTGGTTTCGATGGTCCCGTAGTCGTGGCCGGCGTGTCCGGGGAAGGCGAAGAAAGTTACGAGCGGCTCGGTATCGGACACATTGATGCTGCGGTGGGCGTAGCGGCGCGGGACGTAGACCGCCTGGCCCGGGGTGAATTCGGCCGCCTGCCAGTCGCCTTCAGGGTTTTCCATAAGCATGTAACCGCGTCCGCTCAGGCAGTAGTAGATTTCGGCCGTGTCCAGGACTTCATGGAAGTGTCCCTTGGTCATGTGGTACTCATCGCCCACCTTTCCCGGATACGTGATGCTTGTTCCGTATGCCACGTCGCCGCTGGTGGATGGGACCCCCATGTCGAAGAACTCGTACACGAGCACGTCCTCCTTGGTGAGCTGAGCGGTGGCGGCCTCCTGGTCGGCGTACATCTCGGCCATGGCGGAGAGGCGGCGCTGCAGGGGGGCTTTGCTTTTTGACAGTCCGGTGACCACGTTGAAGTCGGTGACGACTGCTTCGACAGTCGTTGCGGGGGTGGTGTTCATGAGAGGTTCTCCTTCTGGGATACGGTGTGGGCAATATCGGAGAGGCGGTCAAAGTCCGCTCCCCGGGTGGGAATGTCGATGTTGAATACGTCGGCGATCACGCGGGTCCAGCCGTGGATGAAGTACACCCAGCCGTCCTCCACCCGGACCTGTTGCTCCGGTTGTTGCGCCCGGGCCTGGTCCAGGAAGACCAGATCGCCGCGGTAGTTGAAATCCCAGGCGATGGCTCCCTGGGGGAAGGTGACACTGTCGGTCAGCGGCGAACCAGGACGGTCTTTGCCCAGTCCGGTGGCGTTGATGATCACGGATCCGGGAGACGCGTTGGCAACGACGTCGTCGTTGGTCGATTCGTCCGTTGCCTGGACGTACGTGATCGGCAGCGTGCTGCTGATCCTGACGTGCATTTCCCGCATTTCCTCGAGCCGCAGACTCCGGCGGTTGGTGACAATGATTTTCTTGGGACCGGGGAGGCCAGCGGCGGCGCGCTGGTGCAGGTACAGGGTGAGTGCCAGGGAGGACCCGCCGGCGCCGAGCAATACCAGGTCTGCCGGCGAGTCTTTCCAGTAGTTTTCGGGAAGGATGGCTTCCAGAGACAGGCCGCTGGTGACGGCGTCCATGGCGTTGCCCCAGAGGTGCGGGGACCGTTTGCTGATGCTGCTGATCTCGTGCAAGAGCTGCGCATCGGGGCCAAAGTCGTCGAAGAGGTCGCGGGCAGCGCTGACAATGTCCAATTTGTGGGTCGTTACCAGTGCCCCGAGCGACATCGGGTCGGATTTCAGGAAACCGACGACGTCCCGGTAGGCCTCCCGTGGCGCGCCCAACGGCAGATCAATGCCTTTGAGGGTCGCATTCAGGCCGAGCTCTTTGGCCCAGGCAGGGAAGACTTTCATGATGGAGGATTTGTTCGTCGTGACACCGATGAAGTACATCGTCGGTTCGACGGCGGGCAGTAGCGTCACAGGGCGCTCCTAGAGTGTGGTGGTCGGTGGGGTGGTGGATTCGTGTTCTTCCCAGTCGCAGGCGCGGGCGACGGCCTTCTGCCAGCCGGCGTACAGGGCCGAGCGCTTTTCTTCTGACATGTCCGGAACAAAGGCCCGGTCGAGCGCAAACGTGTCCCGCAGTTCGTCCTGGCTGTTCCAGAATCCGCAGGCCAGGCCCGCGAGAAGCGCAGCACCTCGCGCGGTCGATTCCACCTGGCGTGGACGAAGGACCGGGACGTTCACCATGTCGGCCTGGAACTGCATGAGGAAGTTGTTGCGCACAGCCCCACCGTCGACCCGGATTTCCGAGACGGGGAGACCGGCGTCGGCTTCCATGCAATTAATCACGTCCTTGATCTGGAACGCGATGGATTCAAGGGTGGCCCGGATAATGTGGTTCCGGCTCGATCCCCTCGTCAGTCCGAGGATCGCCCCGCGGGCATACGGATCCCAGTAGGGTGCAGCCAGGCCGGTGAACGCGGGTACAACATACACCCCGCCGGAATCCTCGACCCGCATCGCAGCGTATTCGCTGTCGGCCGCGTCGTAGATGACCCGCAACTCATCCCGCAGCCATTGGATTGACGCCGCTGCCACGAAGATCAGTCCTTCGAGCGCATACTCGACCTTGCCGCCGATACCCCAGGCAATCGTGGTCAGCATGCCATTTGCCGAGCTGACGGGCTTGTCTCCGGTGTTCATGACCAGGCTGGCACCCGTGCCGTAGGTGGCCTTGACCATTCCGCGGTCGAAACACGCCTGGCCGAACAACGCTGCCTGTTGGTCGCCGATGGCCGCGGCGACCGGGATGTGGGCGCCGGCGAAGATTCCGTCGCAGGTGTATCCGTAGATCTCGCTGCTGGGACGCACTTCGGGAAGGATGAGCCGGGGTACGCCGATCTCGGTGAGCAGTTTGTCGTCCCAGTCCAGCGTGTTGATGTTGAACAGCATCGTCCGGGCAGCGTTGGAGTAGTCCGTGACGTGCGCTGCCCCGGCGGTCAGGTTCCAGATGAGCCAGCTATCGATGGTGCCGAAGCACAGTTCGCCGGCCTCTGCCCGGACTCGTGCACCAGGTACATGGTCCAGCATCCACGCAATCTTGGTACCGGAGAAGTAGGCGTCTATGACCAGGCCCGTTGTGGAGCGGACATGATCCTCCAGGCCCTTCTCCTTTAGACCGTCACACGCGCCTGCTGTTCGCCGGTCCTGCCAGACGATGGCGTTCATGATGGGTTTGCCGGTGCCCCGGTCCCAGATGACTGTTGTTTCGCGTTGGTTGGTCACGCCGATGGCACCGATGTCGTGCGGGTCGATGTTGGCCCCCAGTAGCGCGCGGCGGGCCACGGCGAGTTGGGTGTTCCAGATTTCCATGGGGTCGTGTTCCACCCACCCCGGCTTGGGGTATATCTGGGTGAATTCCTGGCTGGCTTCGCCTACGATCTCCACGTCTGAGTTGTAAATTATTGCCCGGATGCCGGTTGTCCCGGCATCCAGCGCCATGATGTACTTCGTCGTCATCGCCGATCCATTTCTGTGCGCGTTGCGGGTTGGTGCAACGCGTTAATTCGATTCGAAAAGGATCATGGCTTTCATCCCTTGGCCCGATCCTGCGTAGGCCATGGCCTTCTCGATGTCATCCAGTGTGAATGTCTGGCTGACCAGTGGCGAGAGGTCCAGGCGGCGCTCTCCGACGAGCCGAAGGGATTCGGCATAATCGGAGTTGCTTGACCCTGTCGTCCCCGTGAGTGTCAGGCCCTGGTAGTGGACCCTGTTGGTGTCCAGCGGCACGGTCTGTGCCTTACCGAGTCCTGCAAAGAAGTTCACGCGTCCGTGGGTGGCCAGCAGCTGGACCGCCTGCGCCTGCACTTCGGGTTTGGACACGCACGTCAGGGCAACGTCTATGCCACGGCCTCCGGTCTCTTCATCCACCACGGTGGCAAGGTCGCGTTCGGTGAGGTTGACCAGTACGTCTGCCCCGACGGATGCAGCGAAGTCCAGACGCGGCTGCCTGTTGTTTGAGACGATGATTTTCCGGGCACCGTAGAGTTTGCTCAGCATGACGTGGCAGGCGCCGATGGGTCCGGCGCCCATGATCAACACCGTGGTGCTGGGCCCCACGCCTAGCTTGCTGACAGCGTTGTAGCAGCACGAAAGTGGTTCCACTAGGGCCGCTTCTGCGTACGTCACGCTCCCGGGCAAGTGGAACACGTTGCCCCGGTTGATGGCGAAGCCGGGTATGCGCACGTATTCCTGGAAGCCGCCGTCCATGGTGATGCCGAAGGCTTCGTAGGAGGGACACATGTTATTCAAGCCCACGAGGCAGTTCGCGCATCGCCCGCAGCCGACGTTCGGCGTGACGCTGACCCGGTCACCCACGGCGTAGCCCACGACTTCACTGCCTGCCTCGGTGATTTCCCCGGCAAATTCGTGGCCGAGCACGCGTGGGGTGCCGTCCTGCAGTTTGAAGTGCCCGTTGGCGGCGATCCGCCGGTCAGTTCCGCAAATTGACGCTGCCTGGACTTTGATGACGATGTCGCTGGCTCCCGCAATTGGCGTCGGGATTTCGTCGACTGTGATCTTGCCCGGGGAATGGAGGCGTGCTGCTTTCACTGGGTCCGCACCTCCGCCTGCGCCTCGTCCGAAACAGCGAAGAGCATTTTGTTGTACCAGATTGCCCGGTCGGTGAGCTTCCTGAATGTTGCGGGCGCCGCCTCGAGGGGCAGGACATGGCTGATCAGTTCGTCCACGTGGAGATCGCGGCCCAGATGGGCGATGACCATGTCCCATTCGCTGCGGCCCTTGGGCACAACTTTGGCGTTCCACGTCCCGTAGAGCCGCAATTCCCGCCGCAGGAGCGAGGAGACGGCGGCCTTGGCCAGATGCAGGTCCCCGCTCAGGTCCCCGAGAAGGACCACCTGCCCCTGGACTGACGCTGCGTCGATCGCCTGGACCAGCGCGTTCGGATTTCCAGTCGCCTCGACGGCGATCTGCGGACCCCACCCGCCGGTGGCTGTCTTGGCAAGTTCGGCCGTGTCACCCGTTTTGGCATCGAGAGTCTCGAAGCCGAGGCCGGTCATGATCTCCAGCTTACGGTCGTCGATATCGGCCACCAGGACACGGGAACAGCCCAGAATCCGCAGCCACTGCGCGGCGAGGGCGCCGATGGGGCCGGCTCCAATCACCAGGGCCGTGGCATGGGTGGGGATCTGCACCTTCAGCATGGCGTGCAGGGCAACTCCGGCAGGTTCCACCATGGCCGCGTGGGTGAGGGGCATGTCGTTTGGAACGCGGAAGATGCTGCGCTCTGGCACCCACATCCTCTCGGACATGGCACCGTGCCTGCGGGAGCCGAAGTAGTCGTATCCGGTGCCCAGCGCATATTCGCCGATCTCGGACATCGGGTCATCGTGCCTGTGCAGCAGCGGAAAGACCGCCGCGCGGTCCCCCGGCGTAAGGCCGGGGCTGTGCGGGGCTTCCTCGACGATGGCCGAAAACTCATGTCCGAGCACCAGGGGGTAGTGATACGCCTTGCCGTGCCCGTAACGGAGCACATCGGATCCGCAGACTCCGACGGCGCCGACACGCACCAGCACGGGGTTGTCCCCGACCGGGTCTGGATCCGGGATGTCCGCGTATTCCAGATCGTTGAGTCCGTTAAGGATGGCAGCTTTCATGGTGTCTTAGACCTCCATGCCGTAGCGGTGGGCCTTATGCGTCGGGTAGAGCGCGATCTGCGGGATGGTGACGTCGGGGGTCCGCGTTGCCACGAACAGGGTGATTTCGGCGACGTTGTCCACCTCGATGCAGCTGGCGTGGATGCCTTCGTTGAGTTCCTTCTCGTCAAGCCAGCCGTCGATGTAGGCGGGGACGTCGCCGTCGTAGAGGCCCTTGTCGATGATTTCGGTCATCGGGGTCTTGACGTGGGACGGGTTGATGACGGTGACGCCGATCTTCTTGTCCTTGCCTTCGAGCAAGATGTTCTTGCTGAAGCCCATCAGGCCGTGCTTGGAGGCGCGGTACGGGCTGTGCCCGGGTCCCGACGCGACGCGCGCAGAGGACGAACCCATGTTGATGATGCGTCCGCCGTTTTCCTGCTTTTCCATGATCCTGAAGGCCTCCCGGCACATCAGGAACACGGCCGTCAGGTTCGGGGTCATCGTCTTGTTCCACTCGTCAAGGGTGACGTCCACTACCGGTGGGGCCAGGGAGTCGCGTCCGGCGCTGTTGACGATGAGGTCAACGCTGCCCCACGTGTTCTTGGCCCAGGCAAAGAGGTCGATGACGGACTGTTCGTCGGTGACGTCGGCGAGGATGGAGTGCACTTCTCCCCGGCCGTAGCCGCGGATGCTGGCGGTAACCTTTTCCAGTCGTTCTTCGTCGATGTCCACGAGCAGGACCTTGCTTTCGTTGGCGGCGAAGATCCGGGCAACGGCCTCGCCGATTCCGGATGCTGCTCCGCTGATGACGGCGACTTTGCCGGCCAAGGCAACTCCGGGCTGGGGGATGTATGTTTCGCTCATTTTGTTTTCTCCTCTTGGATGATGGAACTTGCAGAAAAGTGTTGGGGTAGGGCCGTGACCCGGCGGGACGCGGCGGCCGTTACGATGATGCCGCGTGGGATCGGATCGCGTCGGCGGCGAGTTCGGCAGCCTGCGCGGCGTTGGTGCGTATTTCTTCCCAGCGGCGGCCTGCGACGGCGTCGCGGGTCGCGATCCAGGAGCCGCCACACGCGACGACGGAAGGCTGTCCCAGCCAGGCTGTGACCGTCTCGGGCGTGATTCCTCCGGTCGGCATGAAGGACACGTCCGGGTACGGTGCGCTGAGCGCCCGGACCAGCCGGATGCCTCCTATGGCCTCGGCCGGGAAGAGTTTCAGCAGTCGCAGCCCAAGGGACCTGGCTGCCTCAATTTCCGTCGGCGATGTGACGCCGGGAATGATCGGCACGAAACGTTCCCGGGCGCGCCGGACGACGGCGGCGTTGAGGCCGGGAGAGACGATGAAGTGCGCGCCGGCGTCTGCGGCGGCGTCCACGTCCTCTTCGGACAGTACGGTGCCGGCTCCCACCAGAAGCCCGGGGACGTTCTCGACCATGCGGGCAATTGCTTCGGCGGCCGCATCCGTTCTGAAGGTGACTTCCGCGATGGGAAGACCGGCTTCGACCAGCGTCCGGCCGAGCGGGATAGCGTCGTCGGCATATTCGATCTCAATGACGGGAACAATGGCGAGCCGGCGAAGCGTATCTTCCAGATCCTCAGCGTTCATGACTGATGCTCTCTTCCTGCAGGACAGCGTCTGTCCTGGGTACGGTAACGCTGTAGGGTCGTCCGACGGTCGGGACCGTCCACTGAAGATCTCCCGCAGTGCGGGCAAATTCGGCGGCGGCATCGTCGGGGTTGATGGTGTTGAAGTCGAAGAGTCCGAAGTGGTGCCCCACCATGGCGGGTATGCGCGCTGCCAAACACAGCCCGATGGCTTCTTCAACCGTGAAGTTTCCGGGTACGCCGTTTGTCAGCCGGTGGCTGTCGCGGCCGTTGATGGGCAGCAATGCCAGATCCACTCCGTGCTGACGGAGCAGTTGGGACTGGCCTTCGTAGGGGACGCAGTCGCCTGAGTGGTAGATCCGGAATCCGGCGATGTCGATGACGTAGCCCAGGAACACCGAATCCCCGTGCTCGTCGGTTTCGAGTGTTTCGTGTGCGGCGGGAACTGCGGTGACCGTGATGTCCGGGGCCAGTTCGACCCGGTCACCGGCCGTGACCGGTGTGAATGAGCTGGCCGGGACGTGGCGGTCCAGGGCGATCTGGGCACGCGCCCTCGGGGCAATGAACCGGGGGCTGTTCCGCGTCTGGAGCGCCTGCACGGTAGCCGGGTCCAGGTGGTCGGTGTGGGCGTGGCTGTGAAGTACTGCGCTGACCCCTTGGATTTCTGAGGGGTCCACGGGCACTGGGTGGAGACGGGTGTGGGGGAATATGGTGCCGGCGTACTTGGTGGCGAGGCTGTCCGAGAGGTAGGGGTCCAGAAGTACCCTGCGTCCGACATGTTCGAGTGCAAATCCCGCCTGGCCCAGCCACCAGAATTTGATGTCCTCGGATGGTGTGGCTGCCTTGGTAAGGTAGCCCAGACCGGGCCCGTCTGCCAGGGTGCGAATGATGGGCTGGGAATTCATTGCCTCACCAGCCGCTCGGGGATGGTTTCGGGATCATGGTCTTCCGGGGGTGTCTGGGCTCCGGTCATGAGGGAGACGGCGTCGTTCATCGTGATCTCGGTCTTCTGCACGCAAGCGATCCGCCGGCCGAGCCTCTGAATGTGGATTCTGTCGGCTACTTCGAAGACGTGCGGCATGTCGTGGCTGATGAGGATGACTGGAATTCCCCGGTCTCTGATCTCGGCGATGAGGTTGAGGACTTTGGCTGATTCCTTCACGCCCAGCGCGGCTGTGGGTTCATCCATGATGATGACGCGGCTTCCGAACGCTGCTGCGCGAGCGACGGCGACGCCCTGGCGTTGACCGCCCGATAGTGTTTCCACGGCCTGGCCGATGTTCTGGATCGTCAACAGACCGAGGTCGCCGAGGATCTTCGCCGTTTCCTGGCGCATGGTCTTGCGGTCCAGCATCCGCAGTCCCCATCCAAGGGGTCCCGGCTTGCGGAGCTCCCGGCCCAGGAAGACATTGGCCGCTATGTCCCGGGCTGGGGCCAAAGCAAGGTGCTGGTAGACGGTTTCGATTCCTGCTGACCTGGCATCAAGCGGGGTGCGGAACCGTTCGGGTTTTCCTTTGACCCTGATTTCTCCTTCGTCGGGCACCACTGCGCCGGACAGGCATTTGATGAGGGATGATTTCCCGGCGCCGTTGTCTCCGATCACGGCGAGGACTTCTCCGGGGTACAGGGTCAGGTCCGCTCCGGCAAGTGCGGTGACGTGCCCGTAGCGTTTGACCAGGTTCCGGGCGGAGAGGATTGGCGTGATCTGCCGGGTCCGGGCTGGGTTGCTTGTCGTTGTCATCCTGCGACCTTTCGTGTCCACTGGTCCAGGCCGACGGCCACGATGACCAGGACGCCTGTGGTGAAGACCTGCCAGAGCACGTCCACGCCTGTGAGTGTCAGACCGTTGCTGAACACCCCGATGATCAGGGCGCCTAGCAGTGTGCCGGGCACGTGTCCGCGGCCGCCGAAGAGACTGGTGCCTCCGATGACGACGGCTGTGATGCTGGCAAGGTTTACGCCTTCTCCGGAGAACGGGCTGACGGAGCCGACGCGCCCGATGAGAAGCCATCCGGCAATGGCGCAGACGACGCCGGCGACGATGTAGACGCTTATGAGCACCGTGCTGGTGCGGATACCGCTCAGGCGTGCGCCTTCGGCGTTGTCTCCGACGGCGTAGATGTGTTCGCCCCAGGCGGTGCGCCGGAGGATGTAGCTGACGATGATGAAGGCTGCCAGGACGAGGACCGAGCCAAACGTTACCGGCGCCCCCAGAACACGAAACGTCTGGCCGGGCCACAGGAGCAGGTCAGGCAGTGCATTTGCCTTGACCGTCTGGCTGCCGGAGACATAGAGGTTAAGGGCGGTAAAGATGCTGAGGGTGCCGAGGGTCGCGATGAAGGGCGGTACCCGGAACCGGGTGACCAGGGCGCCGTTGAGGGATCCGCACACTGCACCGGTCAACAGAGCCAGGAGCAGCGCCAGCAGCGGGGGAGTGCCTGCTTCGGCGGCCAGCTTGCCGGCGATCACGGTGCTGAAGACCATGGCTGCCGCCACGGACAGGTCAATGCCTCCGGTCAGGATGATCAGGGTCTGTGCGATGCCGACCATGCCGATGATCTGGACCTGTTGCAGGATCAGGGAGATGTTCAGGGGCTCGATGAAGCGGGGTCCGACCGCGACGGTGAAGAAAATGCAGGCGAGGATGAGCACGGCAGTCGGCCCCAGCAATGGGTGGGCGTGCATGGCCCGCTGGATGCGGCCCAGGAGCGGGACTTGCGGCTGGTCGACGAGGCGTTCCCCGACCCGGCGCGGGGGTGCCGGCGCAGTTGGCGGTGGTGATACGGACTTCATGGTGTGTACCTTCGCTGTTCAAAGAGGTGGTGTCCTGGGGGGAATGGGGCTCATCCCCAGCAGTTCGCCAGACCCCAGGCCGTGTCCTTGGAGTCGACTCCGGCGGCGGGCTTGTCGCTGATGAGCGTCACGCCCGTGTTGGTGAAGTCCAGGCCCTGGCTGGTTGCAGGCCTGGTGCCATCCTTGATGTAGGCGCTGATGGCCTGAAGTGCGTCACCGGCCATCTTCAGGGGAAACTGCATTGACGTGGCTCCGATGGCTCCGGCTTTGACGTCCTTGACTCCGGGGCAGCCGCCGTCGATGGAGACCACTGTCACTTTGTTCTCGAGGCCCGCGGCCTTGATGGATTCGAACGCGCCAGCAGCGGCCGGCTCGTTGATGGTGTACACGAGGTTGATGCTCCGGTCACGCTGGAGGAGCTTCTCCATGGCGGTCCGGCCGCCAGCTTCGTTGGCGTTGGTGACTTCGTGGCCGACGATGCGGGAGTCTGACTCGTCGCCGATCTTGGACTTGTCGGCGACGTCGATGCCGAACCCCTGGAGGAATCCTTGGTCTCTTTGGACGTCGACGGCGACCTGGGCGGGGCTCAGATCCAGCATGGCGATGCGGGCCTGCTTGCCGCTGAACTGGGTGGCGGCCCACTTCCCGATGAGTACTCCGGCCTGGAAATTGTCCGTGGCGTAGGTTGCGTCGGCGGCCGAGGCCGGATTGGTGGGGGAATCCAGCACGGCGACAAAGACTCCGGCGTCGCGTGCCTTCTTGATGGCGGGAAGGATGGCTTCGGAGTCGGAAGGGGCGATCATGATGCCCTTCGCTCCCCGGGCGATCAGATTTTCTATCGCTTTGACCTGGGAGTCATTGTCACTCTGGCCCTGGCCGGACAGCGCCTGCAGCTCGAAGCCGAGTTCCGCTGCCTTCTGCTGGGCACCTTCGCGCATCTTGACGTAATACGGGTTGTCGTCGGTTTTGGTGATGAGCCCGACGAGAGGTTTGGAACTGCCTGAGGCTCCGGAACATCCTGAAGCTCCGATGGCGAGTCCGGCCGCGATCAGGATGGCCACCGCGGTTTTGATCTTCGGTGCACGCCTTTGTGTACGGGACAACATTCTTCAAGAGCCTTTCTCGCGTCCACGAGCGTCGCCGCTCTGAACTTTGGGGTGCTGTTGGTCACTACAGTAGCAGAAATTTTCAACCGTGCAATAACTTTTGGAAGAAAGTTCCAACCTCACGTAGGGTCGTTATCATGTGTGGAATTGTGGGATATGCGGGCAGGGTGGGATCGGCTGAGGCCGGGGTGACGAGCTTGGCGGTAAGTGTGGTCCTCGAGGGCCTTCGACGCCTGGAATACAGGGGGTACGACTCCGCAGGAGTCGCGGTCCTGGCCGGGGGGAGCGTTCATGTGCGCAAGAAGGCCGGAAAGCTGGCGAATCTCGCGGCACTCGTGGAAACCGAGCCCCTGCCGGCAGCAGCGGTAGGCATTGGGCACACCCGGTGGGCGACGCACGGGGCGCCGACCGATGTAAACGCCCACCCGCATCAGGCTGACGATGGCCGGCTCGCCGTCATACATAACGGGATCATCGAGAACGATTCACTTTTGCGGAGCCGGCTGGCAGCCCGGGGCCACGTGTTCCGTTCGGAGACCGATTCCGAGGTTGCGGCGGCCCTTCTGGCGGATAACTACCGCAGCCTGGATGGGGATCGGGCCGGCGACGGCCCTCTTGCCGCTGCGATGCGCCGGACATGCCAGGAGCTGGAGGGGTCCTTCACTATCCTTGCGGTGCATGCCGACCACCCAGGCCTCATCGTGGCTGCCCGCAGGGATTCCCCTCTCGTGGTGGGCCTTGGTGACGGTGAGAATTTCCTGGGATCGGACGTCTCTGGATTCATCGATTTCACGCGCCGCGCCGTCGAACTCGGACAGGACCAGGTTGTCACCCTCACGGCGGATGCGGTAGTCATCACCGACTTCAGCGGCCGACCCGCTGTGGGGAACGAATTCACCGTCGAATGGGAGGCCGCGGCAGCCACCAAAGATGGCCACTCTTCGTTCATGGCCAAGGAGATCCACGAGCAACCCGAAGCCGTCCGCCGCACCCTCAGTGGCCGGCTTGGCTCTGACGGAGCAGTTTCGCTGGGGGAGCTTGGAATCAGCGACAAAGCACTGGCGAGGATTCAAAAGATCGTCATCGTGGCCTGCGGCACGGCCTCCTACGGGGGCCAAATTGCCAAATACGCGCTCGAACGCTGGTGCCGCATACCCGTTGAAGTCGATCTAGCGCACGAGTTCCGCTACCGGAGCCCACTGGTTGACGACCGCACGCTCGTGATTGCCATCTCGCAATCCGGCGAAACGATGGACACCCTGATGGCCGTTCGATACGCGCGGGAACAGGGTGCGACGGTCCTCGCGATCTGCAACACCGTCGGCGCCACTATTCCCCGTGAAGCCGACGGGGTGCTCTACACGCACGCAGGACCCGAGGTGGCTGTAGCCTCGACAAAGGCGTTCCTGACCCAAGTGACAGCCACACTGCTGCTCGCTTTATATCTCGCCCAGATGCGGGGCTCCGGCGATCCGACGGAAATCTCAGCCGCAGCACGGGAACTGGCCGGCATACCAGGAAGGGTCCAGAGTGTGCTGGCGGGCGCAGGCCAAATCGAAGCTCTCGCCGCATCAATGGCCGACGTGACAGCAGTGCTCTTCATTGGTAGGCATGTCGGGCACCCGGTTGCCATGGAAGGGGCCCTAAAGCTCAAGGAGCTCGCCTACATCCACGCCGAAGGCTTCGCCGCCGGCGAGCTCAAGCATGGCCCGATTGCCCTCATCGAGCCGGGCCAGGCTGTCGTGGTCATCATGCCTTCGCCGGCCGCGAGCCCGGTCTTGCACGCGAAGATGATGTCCACAATCCAAGAAATCAAGGCGCGCGGGGGGCGGGTCATCGCCGTCGGGGAGGAGGGTGATGCCGCGACCACGGCGGATGCGTTGCTGACCGTGCCGGCGTCCAGCCCCCTGCTGGCGCCCCTGCTGACCGCCATCCCGCTGCAGCTCTTTGCAGCCAGCCTGGCCGGCGCCAAGGGGCTGGACATTGATCAGCCCCGAAATCTCGCGAAGTCCGTCACTGTGGAATGACACGCTCGGCCAAGGTGTAGAAATTCCTACCAAATATCTAGTTATGGTGGGAAATTCCTGCTACCTTGATGCTATTGCCAATGAGGGCAAGACCCATTGCGTCCCCAACTGGTCCCGGCCACCGAAATACTGCCGCCAGCCACTGCAATGGCATTCAGAGAGGCCCAACATGTTTCAACGGAGAAACCACAAACGGGGGAGCGCGGCCGTGGCCTTGCTTGCCTGTCTCATGCTGCTGACCACCGCCTGCGGGTCCGCGCAATCCAGTCAGACATCACAGACGAATTCCGCCGCTTCGGCAGCGTTTACAACCAAGGTCACCGCTGATGTCGCGGCAGTAACCGCGCCGCAGACCCCAACGACCAACCCCGTCCCGGCCAGCGCATCGCTCTCCACCGGGGCCAAGAAGATCGTGATCATCCCCTGTTCCATGGCCGTGGAAGGGTGCGCCCGACCGGCCCGTTCAACGCAGGAAGCCTCACGGCTCCTTGGCTGGGATGCGACCATTGACGACCCCGCAAGCGACAGCACCAAGATCTCTGCCGCTATTCAGCGGGCAGTTTCGCGGAAAGTCGATGCCATCGCACTGACGTCCATCGACGCCGCTGCAGTCCAAGGAGATATCAAGTCCGCGCGAGACGCAGGCATCGCAGTCACCTGCAACATGTGCGGTAACAAGGATGATCTGTACGAGTCATTGATTCCCGCCCTGGACGCTAACAACAAGGCGGGCTATCTGCTCGGTGAGTTCGCTTTCCTCGAAGCCCGTAAGCGCTTCAACTCGGCCCCCAAATTCATCGTCCTGACGGATCCGGAGTTCGACACCGTCAAGGCCCGGGTGAGTGGGCTTAAGCAGTTCATCGATGACTGCAAAGCCGCCGGAGCCGGCTGCGAGCAGGTCGCGGAAAGTTCCTTCCTGGCAGGTGAAATCAGCACCGTGGCCCCCGGACGGGTGGCCCAGCTCGCGCGCAGCAACCCCCGATACAACGTGCTGTTTGCAGGATTCGACGCGGCCATGCTGTTCTTCTCCCAGGGTCTGCAGCAGGCCGGACTGGCTGACTCCAAGAAGGCTTTCGGGATTTCCGTGGACGCGGACGTCGCCAACACAGAGATGATCCGCAAGGGCGGGTTCCAGGCGGCCTCCATCGGATTTGCCTTCGGCCGTGCCGGCTATGGCCAGGTGGACAATCTGAACAGGATCTTCAGCGGCCAGAAGCCCCAGGACCAGGGCGTCACTGGCAAACTCGTCACCGCCGAGAATGCCCCGGCCTCCGGCGGCTGGGATGGAGACTTCGACGCGGTGGGCCTTTACAAGGGACTGTGGAAGGTCAGCTGACATGACGACTTCCGATTCGCCCCGCACTGTGCTCACGGTGCGGGGGCTGTCCAAGACGTTCGTTGGGCAAAAGGCCCTCGACGCCGTGAACCTCGAGCTGCGCTCGGGTGAAGTGCACGCACTCCTCGGCCAGAACGGCTGCGGAAAGTCCACGCTCATCAAGTGCCTTGCCGGTTTCCATCACCCGGACGAAGGCGCCGAAATGACTCTGGACGGTGTGCCTGTCACCCTTCCGTTCGAACCCGCCCAGGCCGCGGCCATGGGTTTGGTGTTCGTTCACCAGGACCTGGGCCTTATTCCGAATCTTTCCATCACCGAGAATTTCGAAGCCTCAAGACGATACGGGACTGGGCTCTTCTCACGGATCCCGTGGTCCCGGATGCGAGAAAACACCACCGCAGAGCTGGCACTTCTCGGGCACCCGGATCTTGACCCCGACACGCCGGTCGGCCGTCTCCCGATCGCCCAACAGACCATTGTCGCCATAGCGCGAGCGCTGAGCTCGGCCGGCGAAGGGGCCAAGATCCTCGTCCTAGACGAACCTACGGCTGCTCTGCCCGACTCGGAAGCCGCGCTGCTGTTCAAAGCAGTCCGACGAGTCGTGGACAGGGGCGTGGCCGTCCTCTACGTCACCCACAAACTCGAAGAGTTGTCCGCATTTGCCGACAGGGCGACCATCCTGCGCGATGGCCGGAACGTGGAAACGGTCGACATAGCCGATACCGACCGGGACAGCCTCGTTCGGCTGATCGTTGGACGAGACGTGGAGGCCGTCACCCGCGCACATGGGCCACAGTTCACCGGACGAGAGCTCATGGACGTCCGCGGCATCTCCGGAAAACGGCTCCGGGACGTCTCGTTCACAATCGGGGCGGGAGAAATCATCGGGATCGCAGGAATGCTGGGATCAGGCCGGAGCGAACTCGCCCGGATTCTCTTTGGTGCGCAGGAACCCGTGAGCGGCACTATCAGTGTCCAGGGCAAAGAGTGTCGGTTCAGGACGCCCCGGGATGCGGTGGCGCGGAAGATTGCCCTAATCCCGGAGAACCGGCGTCGGGACGGCGGGGTGCTCGACATGAGCGTCGGTGAGAACCTCACGATGCCATCAATCGGCCGGTTCTGGCACGGCGTCAGGCTGTCCAAAGCCGCGGAACGGCAATGGATATCGCAACAGATCCGCGACTATGACGTCAGGCCGGCTTCGTCCGGCAGGCTGTTCCGGGTGCTCTCCGGGGGAAATCAGCAAAAAGTTGTCATCGCCAAATGGTTAGAGACCAATCCCGACATTGTCATCTTTGACGAACCTGTCCAAGGAGTGGACATTGGTGCGCGGGCGGAAATATTCGACCTCATTAGCAGTGCGGCGGAACGGGGGGCCGCAGTCCTGTTGATCTCCTCCGAGATCGAGCAGATGATTGCCCTCAGTCATCGGATCCTCACTCTCCGGCGCGGACGGATCGTCGCCGACGAATCAACCACAGGCCTGACCGCCGGCAAGGTCACACAGTCGATGTACTTCGACGGTGAAAGAACTAAGGAAACAACACAATGACTTCGACCCTAGACCCGACGTCCGCAACACCGCCGACCAGCGACCCCCGGAAAACCGGGAAGCGTTTGATGAACAGACGGCCCAACGAACCTCTGTCGTTGTTCTTTGCCCGGATAGCACTGCCGCTGCTCCTGGTGCTGTTGATTGTCGTTTTCTCCGTTGCGGCCCCCGAGACATTTGCGACTGTTGACAATCTCAAGACGGTGCTGAATCTTCAGGCGGTTCTGACGATTCTGGCAATTGGACTCCTCCTGCCGCTCATCGTCGGTGAACTTGATCTCTCCGTCGCCGCCAACCTGGGCCTTGGACTGATTCTCGTCACCGGCCTGACATCCCAGCAGGGCGTGCCGGCGGTCCCTGCCATCATCATCGCCGTTGCGGCTTGCACCGCCGTCGGCCTCATCAATGGACTGCTGGTCAGCAAGGCCGGGATCAATTCATTCATCGTGACCATTGGCATGAGTACAATCCTCACGGGGCTGATTGGCGCCTACACGCTCGGCAACGTCTTCTATGAGAACATCCCCAAGGAGCTCACAGAGCTGGGACAAGGCAACCTTCTTGGCATTCCGTTGCCCGTGCTCGCCGCGGCGGCCATTGGACTGATCCTCTGGTACATACTGTCGCAGACACCTGCAGGGCGGTTTCTTTACGCCATTGGGGGGTCACGGGACGCCGCACGGCTCTCGGGGATCGCGGTACCCCGGCTCACAATCGGCGCCTTCGCCGGCGCAGGCGCCCTGGCCGGCATCGCCGGCGTCATCCAGGCAGGAATCCTCGGGAGCGGCAGCCCTACAGTGGGGCCACCGATGTTGCTGCCGGCCTATGCCGCAGTCTTCCTCGGCGCCACCGCATTCCTCCCCGGAACGTTTAATGTCTGGGGGACCATTGTTGCCGTTATCACTCTCCAGGTGGGCACCACGGGACTGGCCCTCATTGGCGCGCCGTTCTGGATTGAACCGTTGTTCACCGGTACTGCCCTCATCGCCGCCGTCGCCGCCACCCGGCTTCTGCGCGGCGAGGCCACCTAAGCCGGGCATGAAAGCCCAAGAAACCACCACATCAACGAGAAGGCGAATCACATGAACATCAATCTTGCGGGCAAGAAAGCCCTGGTAACAGGGTCCAGCCAGGGGATAGGCCTGGCCATCGCCAAGGGTCTCGCTGCAGCGGGAGCCACCGTGACAATCACGGGTCGCAATCAGGAGCGGGTGGAGAAGGCTGCCCAGGCCGTAAACAACCTCAACCTGCCGGGACGACTCACACCGCTTGCGGTTGACCTCTGCACAGAGGAGGGAACTGCCAAACTCTTCAGTGCGCTCCCTGCCGTGGACATCCTGATCAACAATCTGGGCATCTTTGAGCCGAAGTCGTTCTTCGACATCGATGACGACGAATGGATCCGGTATTTCGAAGTCAACGTCCTCACCGGAATTCGGACGGCCCGCCAGTATCTCCCCGGAATGATGAAGGACGGCTGGGGTCGCGTTGTATTCATCTCGAGCGAATCAGCGTTGCAGATTCCGCCCGAGATGATGCACTACGGCGCAACAAAAACGATGCAGCTGGGCATTTCCCGTGGTCTGGCGGAACTGACTGCCGGGACCGGCGTCACCGTCAACTCTGTCCTGCCCGGACCGACATTCTCAGAAGGCGTCTCCGATTTTGTCGTGAAGATGGGGGGAGATTCCCAGCTCTCCGCCCAGGAGCAGACAGATGATTTCGTACGGGAACACAGGCCCACATCGTTGCTGCGACGCGCGGCCACGACAGACGAAGTCGCCAACCTGGTCGTTTATCTCAGCTCACCCCAGGCCTCGGCGACTGTGGGTGCCGCTGTGTCCGTTGATGGCGGCACCCGGCGCGCGATCTTCTAAGCCGCAGTGAACGCCCAACGCAACTGTGGAGGGCGACAGGTACAGAGGCGTGGAGAGGGAACCCATGGCACAGCGCCGGCCCTCTCCACGCCCGGTCCTGGCGTGACTTGCGGGCCGTATGATCTATGTTCCAAGAGGGCCATTTCACCAACTAATCGCGTGCAGGCAAGACCGTGAAGCGGGCATTGTGTTTGCTGGACGGGAAGGAATGGGACGCCCAGGATTTCGCGGCCAAACCTAAGGACTGGAGGATGCGCCACAGAAGCCACCTCGTATGCCTTGGCTGCGGCTCGCGCGCCTTCTTTCGAGACACCTCCAGGCACGGGAGCCGGGCATTTTTCGGCGCGAAACCTCACGGGTGGGCCTGTCCCGTCGTCTCGTATAGTTACGGCGTCTTCAGGTACCTGCAGTAACGAACCCGCATTGAGTCGGCCTGCCCATTGGTTCAATGCTTCGGTTGGAGGCTTAGACGGTCGACGCCGTGCATGGCGTCTGCGGCCCGCACCAGGGTCAGGTGGGAGAAGGCTTGGGGAAAGTTTCCCGCCATCCGATTGTCCTTCATTGAGTATTCTTCGCTGAGCAGGCCGAGGTCGTTGGAGAGTCCCACCAGCATGTCCATCAGGTTCCCGGCGTCGGTCCGGCGGCCCGAGCGAGCATACTGTTCCACCAGCCAGAAGGAACACGCGAGGAATGGATGCTCACCCGGTTCCAATCCGTCAACGCCCGTCTCAGTGCGGTAGCGCAGCAGCAGTCCCTCCGCGGTGAGCAGCTCCCTTTCGAGCTGGGCGACGGTGCTGAGCATGCGCTCATCGTCATAGGCCAGGAAGCCAACCTGCGGCAAGGCCAGCAGGGCGGCGTCGGTCTGCTGGCCGCCGTAGGTTTGCGTGAACGAGTTGAGGTCCCGGTTGAATCCGAGATCGACGACTTCCGCGGCCAAGTTCTCACGGAGTCTCTCCCACTGCTCCACAGGACCCGGCAGTCCGTGGTCCCGAACGGCCCTCACCCCGCTGTCAAAGGCAGCCCACATCATGACTCTGGAGTGGGTGAAATATTGGGCATCGCCACGCACTTCCCACAGGCCGAAGTCTTTATCCGCGAGGTGATTTTCCACGGATCCAAGCAGCGCCCGCTGAAGTGCCCAGGAGAAATGATCCTCTTTGCCCCCGGCGAGACGAAGTCTTTCAAGAGCCACCATCACTTCGCCGACCACATCGGCCTGGTACTGGGATACGGCAGCGTTACCGATTCGCACCGGTCTGGCATTCCGGTATCCGGGAAGGTGGGGCAGCTCCTTTTCCGTCAGATCCCGTTCGCCCCCCACACCGTACATTATTTGCAGGTCCTCGGGATCGCCGGCGAGGGCCCGCAAAAGCCAGTTACGCCACTTGAGGGCCTCGGTCTCATAGCCATGCGTCAACATGGCCTCCAACGTCAAGGACGCGTCGCGCAGCCAACAGTAGCGGTAGTCCCAATTGCGCGTACCCTCAAAATCTTCAGGCAGGGAAGTGGTGGGCGCCGCGACAATGCCGCCGGTCTCATAGTGGGTGAGCGCACGCAGCACCAGCAGTGACCGCTTCACTGCCCCGCCGTATTTGCCGTCATCGCGGCAATTGCCGGCCCAGGTGGTCCAGTAGTCCACTGCGAGTTCGAGGGCAGCATCGACATCGATGGCCGCCGGCACATCCTCGTGTGAGGGGAACCATGTCAGTTCGAAGTCCACGGTCTGCCCCTGTGCAACCGTAAACTCCCCGGCATGCCGGTGACCTTCGGCCATCGGAAGGTAGTCTCCCCGTAAGGCGAGCGCGTCCGGACCCGACATGGCCAGCAGTATCTCCGCACCCCGAACCGCCGCGCTATCAAGGACCCGGCTTACCCAGGGCAACACGGTGGCGTATTGGGGTCGGATTCTTATCTCCTGGCGCATGAGGACGGTCCCGCTCAGTCCTGTCACGCGACGGACAAGACGCGAACGTCGGTCACCAACGGGCATGAATTCCGTCACCAACACCCGTCCGGTGTCGGTCTGCCACGTTGTCTGGAGTACGAACGTCGAGTCCACATAGTGACGATCAATCACGACGGCCTCTGGCGGGCTCGGCGCCAACAGCCATCGGCCGTGTTCCTCGCTCCCGAGTAGGGCGGCAAACACCGACGGCGAGTCGAAACGAGGGAAACACAGCCAATCCACGCTGCCTTGCAGGGAAACAAGAGGTCCGGTGTGAAGATCGGATAGCAGCGCATAATCTTCTATCGGTGCGGCCATGCTTCACTCAATCACGACGGGACGGAATCCAGATAGGCCCTGTCGTTGCCCGCCTCTCGAATTCCACCGGGTTTGTTCCGTCTGTGCCGAGCATCGGGCCGTAGGGGCAGTAGGTCACGCAGTAGTTTGCTTCATTCCCGGGAGCATCTCAGGCGCGGGTGAGTCGAAGTCCTGGAGTGCAGTCGAAGAAGGCTGGCTGTACGACGCGCGCAAACGGAATGATGAGCCATTGGTTCCCGTAGAACTCCACATAGGAGTCAGAGGGGCAATGTGCGAAGGCTTCTTCGCGAGTCATGTCGTCGTTCCCTTCCATGGTGTTCGAGCGGGTAGGCTTTGCCCGGGCCGCATCATCCTGACGCCTTCAGCCCTGAGACTTCCTGACCGCCGAGCGTGATGTCGGTGTGGTGCTACTCATCATCATAGCAGGAATTTTCCACCTCGTTATCTTTTTGGGAAGAAATTTCCCGTTGAAGACCTGCCCGGCAGGAACCCGGGCAGGTCTTCAACGACTTGGTGCTTCCCGTGAGACCGTGCTTCCCGGAGTCAGCGTCCGCGGTTGTGCATCACGTGTTTGGTGCGGGAGTAGTCATCGAGGGCGTAGATCGAGAGATCACGCCTCGGGGTTCCTTGGATACTGCAGGCGATGACTCCCTGTGGCGGTATAAGCAGGGCTTGATCACGGCTGCGCGAGGCAACGACGCCGGCGCGGCCGCTTCCATCAACGAGGCATCACTTCTCGATGCCTCGGAGCGGATCAAAGCACGGCTTGCCGCGCAGAACGTTGGCTAGGCGCGCCCCGCGGAGGACGGCGGCGGGCCGCCCCGCCGTCGTCGGATTCGATCCGCACGGAATGGACGTGGGAGCCTTCGACTCCTGCAACGGGGACCGCAAGATCGATGAAGATCCCTGAGCACCGTGCCCGGTTGTGCCGTAGGGTAGCGGTCATGGAACTCCGCCTCGAGGTCGTCCAGATACCCGTCTCAGACGTGGACCGGGCCAAGGCCTTTTACACTGAGAAGCTCGGCTTCGTGCTGGATCACGACGTCGAACACATACCCGGAATGCGCGTCGTCCAGCTCACCCCGCCCGGCTCGGCAGCCTCCATTGTCATCGGAACCGGGATGACCAGCATGGTTCCCGGTAGCTTGGAAGGTCTCCAACTGGTCGTGACGGACATGGCTGCCACGCGGAGCGAGCTGCTCCAACGAGGCGCGCCCGTCAGTGAGGCCCAAGACATGGGCGGGTTTGCCTTCGCGTATTTCAGTGACCCCGACGGCAACCGCTGGGTGATTCAGGAAATCCCGCTGAAGGACACCCCCAGCCGTTAACAGGCCGGGCTTATCGAGTTTGCGAGTGCCAGAGTAACGACGGTGAGAAGTTCCGGGCCTGTGCGCTGGCAAAGTGCGCGGCAGCAACGAGCCGTGGCATCGCGGGCGTGACCGGCGTAGCCTGCGCTTAGGCGAATACAGCGCGCACCTGCGCGTCGGCACGAAGCGGGCGGTGCCCATGAAGAAGTTCGGAACAGAAGACAGCCACAGCCCTCCGGCGGCTCCGGCCGAACCGGGGCGCCTGTCACCGCACCGTGGCTCATTGCGCCTCGCCGCCACCTTGGCGTTTGCCGGTTTCGTGGTATCCGTGGTTGCCGGGCTGTTCCACGCCGATTCGGCCAGCGCGAACGACCACCCTGCGACGTTCGCGGAGTACGCCCGCAGCGGCATCTGGACGGCCGTCCATCTCGGCCAGTTCGTCGGCATGGCGCTTCTCATCTCGGGGCTGCTGGTCCTGCTGGTGGTCCTGAAAGCGCCGGACGGGGCCATGGCCTGGACGGCCCGGTTCGGCGCGGTGGCGGCGGTCGCGGCACTGGCACTGTATGCCGCGCTCCAAGCCGTCGACGGGGTCGCCCTCAAGCATGCCGTGGACGCGTGGGCTGCCGCGGCGGAACCGGAGAAGGCTGCCCGGTTCGCGACCGCCGAGGGCGTCCGGTGGCTGGAGTGGGGCGTGCGCAGCTACCAGAGCTTCATGCTGGGCGCGGTCCTGTTCCTGACCGGCGCCGTGGTTGTCAGAGCACGCCGCGTCTCGCGGCTGATCGGCTACCTCATGGCGCTCTCCGGCATCGCGTACCTCGCCCAGGGCTGGATCATCGGGGCCGAAGGCTTCTCCCCGGCCAACACCATTCCCACGCTGGCAGGCATTGTCCTGATGCTGGTGTGGACCGTGTGGTTGCTGCTCAGCGCGTGGTTTGGCAACGATGCGCCGTCGGGGGACATGTGACGCGGGTAACGGGCCACTCACGGCCGAAGTCGCCGGAAAGCTGCCCGTTCGCCGGAAAGTTCCGGCGAATTCGCAAGTTTCCGGCGAATTCGCGCGTGGGAGCCGGAAGCGCAGCCGACATCGGCTCCCTGGATCAGGGCTGCCGGTAGCGGATACCCCAGCTGAGGTCCCAGGTCTCGCCGGGGGCCAGCCAGCGCAACCCCTCGCCGCTGTTGAAGGCGTCGGCCGGAGCCGTCATCGGTTCCACGGCCACCGCAGTGACCGGGCCGTCTGCGCCCGGGAAGACGCCGGTGGTGAATGCCTGGATGTAGCCGAAGGACGCATCCATGAACAATTGCACCTGGCTGCCGTCGGGGGCCTCCAGATAGTGCAGCGAGCTGCCGTCGGGTTCCCTGCGGACGTTGCCCCACGCATCGTCGAGGGCGACGGCGCCCACTAATTGCCCCGCCCGGAAGTCGTGGCGGGTTCCGTGGACAGCCGTGGTGGCGCCGGTCGGATTTAGCCGGTGGTCGACTTCGATGTGGGTGTCGGCATTGATGACGAGCGTCAGGTCCTCGGTCGGCACGGCACCCAGCCGGAGGAAGGGATGTGCCCCGACGGCGACCGGGGCGGCCCCGCTGCCGGTGTTGGCTAGGCTGTGGGTGACAAGGAGTCCGTCCTCGGTGAGCTGGTAGCGGACCGACGTCGAAAGTTCAAAGGGGTAGCCCGGTTCAGCCGCGACGTCGGCGGTCAGGGTGATGCTGTCCGGCGTCCGGTGCGCGACCCTGTACGCGGCGGCGGATAGCAGGCCGTGCAGGGCGTTGCCGTTGCCCGGTTCCGTGATCTCCAGTTGCTGCGGGACGCCGTCGTAGGTCCACTTGCCGTCGGCCACCCGGTTGGGCCACGGCACCAGGACCCAGCCGGCGCACGACGGCGGAGCGGACTGGGCGGGATAGTCCTGCACAAGGGCGACGCCGTCGATTTCCAGGGCACGCAGGCTGGCGGCGATTTCCGTCACGACGGCTTTTTGGCTGCGGCCTCCCAGCGTGGCCTGCAGCTCGAAGTGCGCGCCCATCGGTGAACGTGTCTGGTGCGGCCCCGGCTGGTTCTGCACGCACTGGTGTTGCACTGCCTGATTCTGCACTGCCTGATTCTGCACGTTCAGCCTGTCTGTGACGTGGGTGAGGGCACGGTGCCGGCGGTTGTGCCGAGGCCGGCGGGATCTGCCAGGAACGGGGTGAAGGCCAGTTCCGCGGCTCCGATCATCATCAGATCAGAACCGAGGGCTGCGCGGTAGATTTTTGCCTGTCCGGCGGGGCCGTCCATTGCCTGGGACAGCAGCATTGCCTGCAGCGACCCCGGGGCGAGCGCGTGCAGGGTTCCCAGGAAGCCGTCAAGGACGATTGCGTCGGGGTTGAAAATGTTCACAGCGTTGCGCAGGGCTATGCCCAGATAGGTCAGCTGGCGTGCGACTTCGTCGCTGAGCCCGGCGCTGTTGCTGTTCCCGAGGGCTCTTTCGAGGTCGGCGGTGTCGCCGCTGCTCAAGCCGGCCAGTTCGAGGAGGCGGCCTTGGGAGACCTCGGTTTCCAGGCAGCCCGTGGCACCGCAGTGGCAGGTGGTGCCGCCCGAGCGGACAAAGGTGTGGCCGAGTTCCCCGGCATAGCCGGAGGCCCCCCGGAGCAGTTGCCCGTCCGCGATGATCCCGCCGCCGACGCCGCTGGCACCACCGTTGAGGTAGATCAGATTGCCCGGCCGGGTACCAACACCGGCACCAACAACGGCACCAACACCAGCGCCAGCGCCGAAAATCAGCTCGGCTTCCGCGCCCAGGGAAGCGTCGTTGGCGGCCTGGCAACGGTAGCCGGTGGCCTCGCTCAGCATCCGGGCGACCGGCTCATTGCGCCAGCCCAGGTGCGGCGCGTGCCGCACGACGCCGTCGTCGCGGTTAACCAGGCCGGGCACGGCCATGCCAATGCCGGTAATCCGGTAGGAGGCATCGAGCTCGGACCGCATCCCGGCGATGACGGCCGCTGCGATATTCACCGCCTCCCGGGCGCTCGGAATCCGTTCCGTTTCTAAGCGGATCTTCTTCTGGACCTTCCCTCCGAGGCTGACCAGGCCGATGGTCACGGCGTCGACTTCCGGATTGACGGCCAGCGCCGCAATCGACGGGCTGGGGTGGACCTCGGGACTCGGCCGGCCCACCTGCCCCTCGCCGGCGGGCGCCGTTTCATAGACCAGCCCCAGCGAGGTGAGCTGTCCGATCAGTGTCCCGACCGTGGAGCGGTTCAGCCCCGTGAGCCGGGTCAGCTGGGCGCGGCTGAGTACGCCGTGGTGATGGACGAGGGAGGTCAGCAGCGACAAATTGTTGCGGCGCGACGGATCCGGCTCGCCCGCCGGGGCCGAGGGATGGGTACGTGGAGGCATCATCGTGACACTATCAGCGGCCGAACACCGTGCGGTCCAGGAAGGCGTTGCGGAATTTTCCGGCCGGATCCAGCCGGCCGGCCAGCGCGGTGAAGTCGGCAAAGCGGGGATACAGCGGGGCGATGGCGGCGGCGTCGCCATCGAACAGTTTGCCCCAGTGGGGGCGGGCACCGAACGGGGCCAGCTCCGCTTCAAGAAGGGGCAGGATTGCCGTGATCGCGGGCTCGTCCTGACGCCAGGTGAAGTGCAGGCCGATCCCGTCTCGGCCGTGGTTGGGGCTGAGCCACAGCTGGTCGGCTGCGATCGTGCGGATTTCCCCGACCAGGAGCAGGGGAGTGACGATGCCCGAGAGGTTCCGCATCGCGCGGAGGGCGTCGGCGGCGTGCTCCCGCGGGATCAGGTACTCGCTTTGGAGCTCGTCGCCCTGGCTGGGGGTGAATTCCATCCGGAAGTGCGCGAGCCTGTCGGACCACGGCCCGGGTACGCCGAGTTGCTGCGTGCAGTTGCTGCCGGACACGCCGGGCAGCGGGTGCCGGGCCTGCGTGGCCGGCGTGCCGGCGAAGAATTCCTGCAATCCGGCGGGCAACGCCGTGTGGTCCGTGCGGTTCTTGAGCCAGGCCTGGCCCACCGTGGGCCCGCTCCAGTCGGTGAACAGGCTCACGCTGTAGGCCGCTGACGTCACGTCGTCGAAGCTCTCCAGGACTTGTTCCCAGTCAAGGCCCTCAAAGACACTCTGGGCAATCTCGAAGCTCGGTTCGATATCCAGGGTCAGGCGGCTGACGATGCCCAGTGCGCCCAGGCCCACCACCATGCCGTCAAAGTCCGGGTCGCCGCGCCGGGCCGTGACGACTGTGCCGTCGGCGGTGACCAGCTCAAGCTCCGCAACGGCGGTGGCGAGATTGCCGTTGCCGTCCCCGGAGCCATGCGTGGCGGTGGCGACGGCGCCCGCCACCGAGATGTGCGGCAGCGAGGCGAGGTTGTGAAGGGCAAAGCCTTGGCGATGGAGCTCCGCCGCGAGCGTCCCGTAGCGCGTGCCGCCGCTGACGGTGACGGTCATGTTCTGCGGATCGACGCTGATGCCGGCGTCGAGCCGGTCCAGCACCACCAGTGTCCCGGCCGTGTCCGCAATGTCGTTGAAGGAATGGCGGGACCCCAGCGCGCGGACCTTCCCGGTGCCGGCCACCAGATCCTGCAGTTCCGCCATGCTCGCCGGATGGGCGATCCGCGGTGCCTGGTAGCCGTAGTTCCCCGCCCAGTTGCGTTCGGTCACCATCTGATCAATCACGGTTGAATCCTTCACTCGGGGGCCTCGCTGCCCTGGTTCCTGTCTCGCCTGGCACTTATTTGCTGTTTTTCACAACATAACAGCCCCACGGGTAATCCGCCAGAGTGCGGCACAAGTACGGCGGCCATGCTTCGGTCAAGTGGTTGACATCACTAAAATCCATAATATGTTTGTCTCTAGAACAATTTCGTTTGAACCACCCCTTCTCAGTAACCGCACACACCTCTGGAGCATTCAATGGCGATTCAGCCCACCCGTGAAGACAAGTTTTCCTTCGGCCTCTGGACGGTCGGCTGGGAGGCCCAGGACCAGTTCGGCTCCGCCACCCGCCCGCCGCTGGACACGGTCGAAGCCGTCAACAGGCTCAGCGACCTCGGCGCCTACGGCATCACCTTCCACGACAACGACCTCTTTCCCTTCGGCTGCTCGGCCGCTGACCGCCAGCGCGAAATCGACCGGCTGACCGGCACGCTGAAGGCCACCGGGATGATCGTCCCGATGGTCACCACCAACCTCTTCAGCCACCCCGTCTTCAAGGACGGCGGGTTCACGAGCAACGACCGCGGCGTCCGGCGCTTCGCCCTGCGCAAGGTCCTGGACAACATTGACCTCGCTGCTGAGCTCGGTGCCGAAACCTTCGTCATGTGGGGCGGCCGCGAAGGCAGTGAATACGACGCCGCCAAGGACATCCGCGGCGCACTGGAACGCTACCGCGAAGCCGTGAACCTGCTCGGCGACTACGTCACGGACAAGGGCTACAACATCCGCTTCGCCATCGAACCCAAGCCGAATGAACCCCGCGGCGACATCCTCCTGCCCACGCTGGGCCACGCCCTGGCCTTTATCGAAACGCTCGAGCGCCCCGAACTCGTGGGCATCAACCCCGAAACCGGGCACGAGCAGATGGCCGGCCTGAACTTCACCCACGGCATCGCCCAGGCGCTCTACCAGGGCAAGCTCTTCCACATCGACCTCAACGGCCAGCGCAGCATCAAGTTCGACCAGGACCTGGTGTTCGGCCACGGCGACTTGCAGAACGCGTTCTCCCTGGTGGACCTGCTCGAAAACGGCGGCCCCGACGGCGGCCCCGCCTACGACGGCCCGCGCCACTTCGACTACAAGCCCAGCCGCACCGAGGACATCGACGGCGTGTGGGACTCCGCCGCCGCCAACATGCAGACTTACCTGCTGCTCAAGGAACGCGCCAAGGCCTTCCGCGCCGACCCCGAGGTCCAGGCCGCTCTGCAGGCCTCCCGCGTTGCCGAGATCAACGAACCCACGCTCAACCCGGGCGAAGGCTACGAGCAGCTCCGCGCGGACCGCGCTTCCTACGAGGACTTCGACGCCGACGCCTACTTCGGCGGCAAGGGCTTCGGCTTCGTCAAGCTGCAGCAGCTCTTCATCGAGCACCTGCTCGGCGCCCGCTAATACCGTGACGGCTGCTCCCATGACCCTTGTTGCCGGCGTCGACTCCTCCACCCAGAGCTGCAAGGTGGTGGTCCTGGACGCGGAAACCGGAAAGCTGGTCCGCGAGGGCCGGGCCGGCCACCCGGACGGAACGGAGGTCCACCCGGACCACTGGTGGCAGGCTTTGTCCGAAGCGTTCGACGACGCCGGCGGGCTGGCGGACGTCAGCGCGCTGTCGGTGGGGGGCCAGCAGCACGGCATGGTGCTGCTGGATCACGCCGGCAATGTGGTGCGGCCGGCGTTGCTGTGGAATGACACCCGTTCCGCCGCCGCCGCGGCCGCACTCACCGACGAAGTGGGGGCGGACGACTTTGCCCGCAGGACCGGCCTGGTCCCGGTGGCCTCCTTCACCATCACGAAGATCCGCTGGGTCCGGGACCACGAACCGGACCTGGCGGATCGGGTGGCGGCCGTTGCGCTGCCTCATGACTGGCTGACCTGGCGGCTCCGCGGCTACGGCCCGGCAGCATCCAGCCCGCTGGGCCCGGACCTGGACCAGCTCACGACGGACCGCTCGGATGCCAGCGGAACGGGCTATTGGAGCCCCTCTGCCGGCGACTACGATCTCGAGCTGTTCAAGCTGGCCTTCGGCCGGGATGCCGGGGAAGCTACCGGGAATGCCGGGCCGGGGGACTCCGGGACCGTGATTCTGCCCCGCGTTCTGGGTCCCGGCGAGGCTGCCGGGGAGATCCACCCCGGCTGCTTCGGATCCCCGGCTGAGCTGCCCGGCGCTGCTGGATCCGGCACATTAGCGTCCGGGCCCCGGATCCTGTTGGGTGCCGGTGCCGGGGACAACGCGGCCGCCGCACTGGGCCTGGGTGCCAAAGCCGGGGACGTGGTGGTGTCCGTGGGCACCAGCGGCACGGTGTTCTCCGTGGCGTCGCAGGCCGTTGCCGACCCCAGCGGCACGGTGGCAGGCTTCGCGGACGCCAGCGGCGAATACCTGCCCATCGCCGTCACACTGAATGCCGCGCGGGTGCTCAGCTCCGTGGCCGGCATCCTGGGTGTGGACTTCGATGAATTGTCGCGCCTTGCCCTTGAGGCCGAGCCCGGCGCTGGCGGCGTGGTGCTGGTGCCGTACTTCGAAGGCGAGCGCACGCCCAACCTGCCGCACGCCAAGGCCAGCTTCCATGGGCTCAGCATTGCCTCCAGCACCCGGAGCAACTTTGCCCGGGCCGCATTCGAAGGCATGCTCTGCGGGCTGTCCGGCGGCCTGGATTCCCTCCGCGCCCAGGGCAGCCCGGCAACCCGCCTGCTCCTGATCGGCGGTGCCGTGCAAAACCCCGCGGTGCAGGCTATCGCGGCCCAGGTCTTCGACCTGCCGGTGGTGGTCCCGAGCCCGGGGGAGTACGTGGCCCGGGGGGCGGCCGTGCAGGCAGCCTGGGCGCACGGCAACAACCGCCCGGCATGGCCCGTCGCGGTGGACGCTGCTCCGGCCCCGGACTTCCACCCGGAAATCCATCAGAACTACCTGAGGGCGAGCCGCCATATTGACCCCGGCGGCTGAGCCGCCGCGGCGGCTACGGCCGCGGCGCGTCCGGCGTCGGGATCCCGGCGGCGGGAGGGGCCGTCGACTCCCGGACCACCAAGTGGGTGGCGAGTTCGACCCGTCGCGAGTCGAGCTCCTCGTTGTTGGCCAGCCGCAGGACGGCGCGCAGTGCGGCGCGGCCCATCTCCTGCAGGGGCTGCGTCACGGTAGTCAGGGCGGGGATGGACTGCTCCGCCTGGTACGTGCCGTCGAAGCCCACCACGCTCAAGTCTTCGGGGATCCGCAGCCCGTGCCGCCGGGCTTCGGCCAGGACGCCGAGGCCAATGCTGTCACTCCCCGCGAAGATGGCGGTCGGGGGCTCTGGGAGGGCCATGAGCGCCTTGAGCGAGCGGATTCCGTGTTCGGGGCGGAATTTGTCCAGCATGACGTAATCGGGCCGGACCTGCACTCCTGCGGCCATGAGTGCCGCCATGTAGCCGTGCAGGCGGGCCTGGTTGCATTCCGCCGATTCCGGTCCGCCAACATAGGCGATCCGCCGGTGGCCGAGGCCGAGCAGGTGCTCCGTGGCTTCCTTGCCGCCCGCCCAGTTGGTGGCCCCCACGCTGACAACCTCCGACGGCGGTGGGTTCAGCGGATCGATCACCACCACCGGGATGTGCCGCCGGCGGAAGGCGCTCAGCTGGGCCGTACTGAAGCCGGACGTCACCACAATCAAACCGAGCCGGCCGTCATCCAGGATGCGCTGGGCCCGCCGCTCCGGGCTGAGCGTCATGGCGGCTGGGTGTCCGGTCACATCGATCAGTACCTGGACGTCCACCGAGGCGGCCTGCTCCAGTACTCCGTTGAGGACCTCGACGGAGTACGCGGAGTACAGCGAGTCGAAAACCACTTCCACGATCCCGGTCCGGCCCTCGGCATGTTTGCGCTGATGCGTGGACTGGTAGCCCAGCTGCTCAAGTGCCGCCAGAACCTTGGTGCGCGTGCTCTCTGCAACGTCCTCCCGCCCGTTGATGACCTTGGAGACCGTGGGGGAGGAGACGCCGGCCTCCCGGGCGACGGCGGCAAGCGTTGGTCTGCCGGAACCCTGGACTATTGACACGATGACTCCTGTACTTTCGAAATATTTCGACAGAAAGAAGTCTCGCCTTGTTTGTCTGGTGCGTCAAGCCTATCTGGTGCAGATGAACCAAGGTTTCCGAATCCGCCCTTGACTGTGATTGCAGTCACCATTAGTTTAGTTTCACAAGTCGCAGACTTTTACGAAACTTTTCGAAATTTAGCTTTACCCCATCAGCAGCGGCAGTGCAGCCTTCTTCGCGGAGGGTTGGGCTGCCGCCACTCACACCCGGGCCATCAGCGCAGACCCCGGAAGACGAATGGAATCCCAGATGAAAAATCGTACGTTTCGCAGTGCCGCGATGGCCGTCTCCGCCGCCGCAATCTCGATCAGTCTGGCCGCCTGCGGCTCCAGCGGCCCGGCAGGCACTGCCGCCGGAGCGGACTCGGCCACCATGTGGGGGCTGACAGGCGGCAACCAGCCAGTGCTGCAGAAGTCCGTCACGGACTGGAACTCCGCCCACCCGGATTCGTCCATCAAACTGGATTTCTTCGCGAACGACGCCTACAAGACAAAGGTGCGCACCGCCGTCGGCGCCGGTCAGGGCCCGACCTTCATCTACGGCTGGGGCGGCGGCGTGCTGAAATCCTACGTGGATGCCGGGCAGGTGGATGATCTCTCCGGGTTCCTCAAGGACAACCCCGACGTTCAGGACCGCTACCTTCCGGCGGTTCTCAAGAACGGCGTCATCGACGGCAAAACCTACGCCCTGCCGAACAACAACGTGCAGCCTGTGGTGCTGTACTTCAACAAGGACGTCTTCGCCAAGGTGGGTGCCGAGGCTCCCAAGACCTGGGACGAGCTCATGGCGCTGGTGCCGAAGTTCAAGGCCGCGGGTATTGCCCCGTTTTCGCTCGGCGGCCAGTCCCGATGGCCGGACCTGATGTGGCTCGAGTACCTCGTGGAACGCATCGGCGGCCCGGAGGTCTTCGCCAACATCGCTGCCAACAAGCCCAACGCGTGGTCCGACCCCGCGGTCACCGAGGCACTGACCAAAATCCAGCAGCTCGTCGACGCCGGCGGCTTCGTCAACGGGTTCTCATCCATCGCGGCGGACAGCAACGCCGACCAAGCACTGCTGTACACCGGCAAGTCGGCCATGATCCTGCAAGGCGGCTGGATCTACCAGAGCATGAAGAAGGACGCCGCCGACTTCGTCAAGAGCGGCAAGCTCGGCTACACCACTTTCCCGGCGGTCTCCGGCGGCAAGGGAGATCCGGCCAATGTCGTGGGCAACCCCTCGAACTTCTGGTCCGTCTCCTCGAAGGCCACCGACGGCCAGAAGAAAGCCGCCCTTGAGTACGTGAAGAGCGGGATGTTCTCGGACAGCAACATCCAGGGCCTCATCGACTCCGGAGCCGTGCCGGTGGTCAAGGGCATCGAAAGCAAGCTCGCCGCGTCCCCGGACAAGGACTTCCTGACCTACGTGTATGGCATGGCCAAGAACGCTCCGAGTTTCACCCTCTCCTGGGACCAGGCACTCAGCCCGGCCCAGGGGGACGCCATGCTGGCCAACCTCGACCAGATCTTCCTTAAGAAGATCACCCCGGAGCAGTTCACCGCCACGATGAACGCGACGATCGGAAAGTAATCCAGTGTCCACCACATCCGGTTCCTCCCGGCGGGCCCTCCAGCAGGGCCCGTCGGGGTGGCTGGCCGCACCGGCCCTTGCCTTCTTCCTGCTGTTCGCCATCATTCCGCTGATCGGCGTCCTGTTCCTGAGCTTCACCTCTTGGGACGGCCTGGGCGAGATCAAGCTGGACGGTCTGTCCAGCTGGACCACCGTCCTGACCGACCCCGTCACCGGGAACGCACTGCTGGTGACGGCGAAGATCATGTTCTTCTCGTTCATCGTCCAGGCGCCAATCAGTCTTCTGCTGGGCGTCTTCACCGCCGGGGGCCAGAAGTACCGCGCCGCCCTGGCCGTCCTCTACTTCGTGCCGCTGCTGCTGTCCTCGGCCGCGGTGGCCATCGCGTTCAAAGCCCTCCTGGACCCCAACTTCGGGCTGGGCGCCGGTCTCGGCCTGCCGTTCCTGGCCCAGGACTGGCTCGGCAACTCGGACCTGGTGCTGTTCGTCGTGGTCTTCGTGATCGCCTGGCAGTTTGTCCCGTTCCACACGCTCATCTACCAGGGCGGCGTGCGCCAGATCCCCGGGTCGCTGTACGAGGCCGCGCAAATCGACGGTGCCGGACGGATGCAGCAGTTCTTCAACATCACCCTGCCCCAGCTGAAGTACACCATCATCACGTCCTCCACGCTCATGGTGGTCGGGTCGCTTGCGTACTTTGACCTCGTCTTCGTCCTCACCGGCGGCGGCCCCGGCTACGCCACACGGCTGCTCCCGCTGCACATGTACCTCACCGGGTTCAAAGCCAATGACATGGGCGCTGCGAGTGCCCTCGGGGTCATCCTCGTGGTGATCGGCGTGGCACTCGCCCTGCTGCTGCAAAGACTGGGCGGAAAGAACCGCAATGCAAGCCAATTGGAAGGTGCCTGATGGCGTCCCTGACCCAGATTCCCGTCCCGTCCCCAACACCCGTCCGCCCCGCCGCCAGCCCCCGTCCGCGGACCAAGGCATCCGGACGGTCCCGCCCGAACGTCCTTGGCGGCCTCGGCGGCTGGCTCTGGCTGGCCATCATCATCGTCCCCGTTTACTACGTGGTGGTGACGAGCCTGAAGAACCAGGCAGGCTTCTTCACGTCCAACCCGATGATGCCGCCCGCCGAACCCACCCTGGACAACTACAAGCTGGTCCTGGAGAACGACTTCGCCAGATACTTTGCCAACAGTCTCATCGTCACAGTGGGCAGCGTCGTGCCGGCCCTCCTGGTCTCGTTCATGGCTGCGTACGCGATCGTCCGCGGCAAAAGCAGGTTCCTGGGCTGGACAAATAACCTCTTCCTGCTGGGCCTGGCCATCCCGTTGCACGCCACGATCATCCCCATCTACTGGATGATCACCCGTGCCCATCTGTACGACACCCTGCTGGCCCTGATCCTGCCGTCGGTCGCCTTCGCCATCCCGATCTCAGTGCTGATCCTGTCCAACTTCATGCGGGACGTCCCCAACGAGCTCTTCGAATCCATGCGGCTGGACGGCTGCTCGGACTGGGCCATGATGTGGCGCCTGGCGCTGCCGATGACCCGGCCCGCCGTGGTGACGGTCGGCATCTACAACGCGCTCGGGGTGTGGAACGGCTTCCTGTTCCCGCTGATCCTGACGCAGAGCCCGGACACCCGGGTGCTGCCGCTGTCGCTGTGGACGTTCCAGGGCGAGTTCAGCGTCAACATCCCGGCCGTGCTGGCCGCCGTCGTCCTCGCCACGCTGCCGCTGCTGGTGGTCTACGTCATGGCCCGGCGCCAGCTGCTCAGCGGCCTCACCGCGGGCTTCAGCAAATAGAGAGGACTTGTTGTGACTGAACTGAAACCCCTGCGTGTGGGGATGGTGGGCTACGCGTTCATGGGGGCCGCGCATTCCCAGGCCTGGCGGAGCGCGCCGCGGTTCTTCGACCTGCCCCTGCGCCCCGAACTGACCGCGATCGCGGGCCGGAACGGCTCCGGGGTGCGTGCCGCCGCGGACAAGATGGGTTGGGCGTCCGCCGAGACGGACTGGCGGGCGCTGATCGAACGGGACGACATCGACCTGATCGACATCTGCACCCCGGGCAACACCCATGCCGAGATCGCGATCGCCGCGCTCGAAGCCGGCAAGCATGTCCTGTGCGAGAAGCCGCTGGCGAACTCCGTCGCGGAAGCCGAACGGATGGCCAAGGCGGCCGACGCCGCGGCCGCCCGGGGCGTGTACTCGATGTGCGGCTTCAGCTACCGCCGCACCCCGGCCCTGGCCCTGGCCCGGCGGATGGTGCAGGAGGGCCGGCTGGGCCGGATCCGGCACGTCCGGGCGCAGTACCTGCAGGACTGGCTCTCCGACGCCGATGCTCCCCTGACCTGGCGGCTGGACAAGGCCAAGTCCGGCTCCGGCTCCCTCGGGGACATCGGAGCCCACAGCATCGACACCGCCCAGTGGATCACCGGACAAAGCATCACCGGGGTCTCGGCCCTGCTGCAGACCTTTGTCACCGAACGCCCCGTCGCCGGGGACCTCGTGGGCCTGGGCGGGCACGGCGCCACCGGTGCCGACACCGTCCGCGGGCCCGTGACCGTCGACGACGCCGCCATCTTCACCGCCCGCTTCGCCGGCGACGGCGACGGCACCGCCTCCAACAACGGAACCGGAACCGGGCCGATCGGCGTGTTCGAAGCCACCCGGTTCGCCCTCGGCCGGAAAAACGCGATGCGCATCGAACTCAACGGCACCCTGGGTTCCCTGGCCTTCGACTTCGAGGACATGAACGCCCTGACCTTCTACGACGCCGCCGACGGCCCGGACGCGGGCTTCCGCAAGATCCTCGTCACCGAACCCGAACACCCCTACACCGGGAACTGGTGGCCCACCGGCCACGGCCTGGGCTACGAACACCTCTTCACCCACCAGGTGGTCGACCTCATCCACGCCATCGCCGGCAACCGGCCCCCCGCACCGTCCTTCGCCGACGCCCTCCAAGTCCAAAAAGTCCTCGCCGCCGTCGAAGCCAGCGCCGGCGCCAACAGCCACTGGCACAACGTCTGAGCGGAAAGACCATGACACGACCCATCACTCTCTTCACCGGCCAGTGGGCCGACCTGCCCTTCGAAGAAGTGGCGCGGCTCGCTGGCGAGTGGGGCTTCGACGGCCTGGAGATCGCCTGCTGGGGCGACCACCTGGACCCGCAGCGCATCGTCGAGGACGACGCCTACCTCCAGAACCGGCTCGACATCCTGGACAAGCACCGCCTCACAGTCCATGCGATCGCCAACCACCTCACCGGTCAGGCCGTCTGCGACGACCCGATCGATGAACGCCACGAGGGCATTCTTCCCGCCCCGGTGTGGGGCGACGGCGACCCTGAAGGGGTCCGCACCCGCGCCGCCGAGGCCATGAAGACCACGGCTCGAGCGGCCGCCAGGCTTGGCGTGAAGACCGTCACCGGCTTCACCGGGTCCTCGATCTGGAAATGCGTCGCCATGTTCCCGCCGGCGTCGGCGGCCATGATTGAACGCGGGTACCAGGACTTCGCCGACCGCTGGAATCCAATCCTCGACGTCTTCGACGAGGAAGGGGTCCGCTTCGCCCTTGAGGTCCACCCGTCCGAAATCGCCTACGACTACTGGACCGCCAGGCGCACCCTCGAGGCCATCGGGCACCGGGAGAACTTCGGCCTGAATTTCGACCCCTCGCACTTCCTGTGGCAGGACCTGGACCCCGTGATGTTCCTTCAGGACTTCGCCGAGAAGATCTTCCACGTTCACGTCAAGGAATCTGTCCGGCAGCTCAACGGCCGCAACGGCCGGCTCGGTTCCCATCTTCCGTGGGCCGACCCGCGCCGCGGATGGGATTTCGTCACCGCCGGTCATGGCGACGTCAATTGGGAACCGATATTCCGGACCCTCAACGCCATCGGCTATCAGGGGCCCACCAGCATCGAGTGGGAGGACGCCGGCATGGACCGCCTGGTCGGTGCGCCGCAGGCCCTCGCACTGGTCAAGGATCTCGCCACGATCACACCGCCCGCGGCCGCGTTCGATGCGGCCTTCGCCGCCCGCTGAGCCGGCCACGACACACCAACAACAGAGGAACCCCATGACAAACGACCACAAAACCGCTCTCGTGGTGCGCGGCGGCTGGGACGGGCACCAGCCCGTTGCCGCGACGGAGGAATTCATCCCGTACCTGAAAGCTAACGGCTACGAGGTCCGGGTGGAGGAATCGCCCAAGATCTATGCCGACGCCGACTACATGGCCGGCGTCGACCTCATCCTGCAGTGCGTGACCATGTCCACCATCGAAAAGGACGAGTTCGAGGGCCTGCGTGCCGCCGTCGAAAACGGCACGGGTCTGGCCGGCTGGCACGGCGGCATCGCGGATTCCTACCGTGACACCTCGGACTACCTGCACCTGATCGGCGGCCAGTTTGCCTGCCACCCGGGCAAGCACCCGGATGAGCGGACCGGCGGCCAGCCCGACAACTACGTCCCGTATACGGTCAATATGCTCCCGGCGGCCGCGGACCATCCGATCACGGCAGGCGTCGGCGACTTCGACCTCGTCACCGAACAGTACTGGGTCCTCGCCGATGACTACATCGACGTCCTGGCCACCACCACCCAGAAAGTCCGGGAATGGGACCCGTGGCACCGGGAAGTCACGTCGCCGGCCATCTGGACGCGGCAATGGGGACAGGGCAGGATCTTCGTCTGCACCCCGGGACACCGCGTCGAAATCCTCCAGGACAGTAACGTCCGCACCATCATCGAAAGGGGCCTGCTGTGGGCAAGCCGTTAGACCCAAACCAGTCAATTGACCCAGACCAGTCAATTGACACAGACCAGCCAATAAACGTTGGAATCATCGGCTGCGGAGCCATCATCGCCCAGTATCTGGCGAACTTCCGCCGACTTGAGGACATCAATCTCGTCGCCGTCGCGGACCTGGACCCCGCGCGGGCGCAGGCCGTGGCCGACTCGTACGACGGCGTCCGGGCGCTCAGCGTCGATGCGCTCCTGGCGGACGACGACGTCGAACTTGTCCTGAACCTGACCATCCCCGCCGCCCACGCCGAGGTCGCCCTGCGCGCGATTGCCGCCGGCAAGTCCGTCTACGGTGAGAAGCCGCTCGCGGCAACGACGGCGGAGGCCCGGCAAGTGCTGGACGCCGCGCGGACAGCCGGCGTCGTGGTCGGCTGCGCCCCTGACACCGTGCTCGGCACCGGGATCCAGACCGCCCGGAAGGCGATCGACGACGGGCTCATCGGCAAGCCCATCTCCGCGACGGCCACCATGGTCACCCCCGGCCACGAGCGCTGGCACCCGAACCCGGACTTCTACTACCAGCCCGGCGGCGGACCGCTCCTGGACATGGGACCGTACTACGTCTCAGCCCTCGTGACTTTGCTGGGGCCGGTGGTCTCGGTGATCGGCGCAGCCAGCCACACCCGCGACGAGCGGACCATCGGCTCGGGCCCGCGCGAGGGCCAGACGGTGCCGGTAGCGATCGACACCCACGTCACCGGCGTCCTGGTCCACGCCTCGGGGGCCCTGTCCACACTGGTGATGAGCTTCGACGCCGTGAAGACCAAGAGCCCCAACATTGAGGTCCACGGCGAGCGCGGTTCCCTGGTGGTTCCGGATCCCAACCACTTCGACGGCGACGTGCAGCTCTTCGCCCTCGGTGCGGACCACTGGGAGACCCTGCCCGTCTCCGCCGGCTACACGGACTCGGGGCGGGGCTTCGGCATCGCAGACCTCATCCGCACCCCGGCCGGCCGGGAGCCCCGGGCGGGAGGTGCCTTGGCCTTCCACGCCCTGGAGGTGATGGAGTCCGTCCTGGCGTCCGCGCACACGGGTGCACCGGTCCGGATCGGCAGCACGGTCGCGCGCCCCGCACCGGTCGAGCTCGCCACCCTCGCCGCGACAGCCCTGGCGGCCGCCCCCTAGAGCCCGCCCAGCCGCTCTCTCCCCGCCGTGCCCGGCCGAAGTCGCCGGAAGCCTGCCCGTTCGCCGGAAAGTTCCGGCGAACTCGCAGGCTTCCGGCGACTTCGTGCGTTGGGGAGGAGGAGGCGTCAGTCCGTAGCGCCCCGGTCGGCGTCGAACCCGGCCAGGAGGCGCCGGGACGCTGTGTCCATGTGGGAGCGCATGGCTGCCGTCACGGCGGCCTCGTCCCGGGATTCCAGGGCGCCGAAGATTTCCCGGTGCTCGGCCAGTGCGGCCGCCGCGTGCCCTTCGTCCGTCAAGGCGCGGTCAACCCAGATGCGCAGCAGCGAACGGATGCTCTGCAGCAGTTCCTGCAGGACCTGATTTCCGGAGGCGACCGCGATTTCGCGGTGGAAGGCGGCGTCGGCCTCCACAAACGTCGCGAGGTCATCGAGGCTGACCTCCATCGTGGCCAGATTGCCGCGCATCCGCTCCAGGGCGTCGTCGGTAATCCGCTGCGCCGCCAACTGGCCGGCCTGGACTTCGAGTCCGCCGCGCAGTTCCACCAGTTCCCGCGTGCGGGGCGCGCCCAGCATGAGGCCCCAGCTCAGCGTGCGGGGCAGGAGCTCGGAAATGCCGTCGCGCAGGTAGGTTCCGGACCCCGGCCGGACTATGACGATCCCGAGGATCTCCAGGGCTGCGAGGGCTTCGCGGACCGCGGAGCGGCCGACCCCCAGCGAGGCGGCGAGCTGGCGCTCGGCCGGCAGGCGGGTCCCGACGGCGATTTCACCGCTCGTGAAGTAGCCCAAGAGGCGTTCCGCGACTTCGGAGACAACCGAACCTTGCTCCATGGAACCGAGCGCGGCACTGATTTTGGCCGTCGAAGCGGCGGAGTTAACGGACACCTTCAAAGCGTAACAACCCGGACCGGCCGAGCCACGCCCACGTCCGCCCGCGACATAAACATGTCAACCGGTTGACCAATTTGGGGTGGACGCCCTATGGTTTCTATCACACGCTTAGTTAGGGCCTGGCCAGTCCTCCGGAACTATGCGATGAGACCAATCCCCAAGCTTCCAGCGCAGGAGGCCACCGGGATCCCGACATCAAGGAGTCAATGTGGACACCACGCAATCAGTGGTCGAAAGATCTGCAATCAAGAAAGTGGCAGTGCGGCTGGTGCCGTTTGTCGCCTTCATGTTCTTCATCAACTATCTGGACCGCACGGCCATCTCCTTCGCCGGCCCCAATGGCATGAACACCGATCTCGCCCTCTCGGCGGCCCAGTTCGGCTTCGCCTCAGGCGTCTTCTTCATCGGCTACATCCTGCTGGAAGTCCCCAGCAACCTCGCCCTGCACAAGTTCGGCGCCCGCCGGTGGCTGGCCCGCATCATGGTCAGCTGGGGCATTGTCTCCCTGCTCTTCACCTGGGTAGCCAATGTTGAGCAGCTCTACATCCTGCGCTTCATCCTGGGTGTGGCCGAGGCCGGCTTCTTCCCCGGGGCCATCCTCTTCCTGAGCCTCTGGGTTCCATCGCGCCACCGCAGCAAGATCCTGGCCCTGTTCTACCTGGCCCAGCCGCTCACCACAGTCATCGGAGCGCCGCTCGCCGCACTCCTCATCCAGCAGCACGGCCTCTTCGGCCTTGAAGGCTGGCGCGTCATGTACTTCGGCGTCGCCATCCCCGCCATCCTGATCGGCATCGCCGCCTGGTTCTACCTCGCGGACTCCCCGGCCAAGGCCAAGTGGCTGACCGCGGACGAGAAGACCTGGCTGACCGGCGCACTGGAGAAGGAAAAGAACGAGACCGCCGCCGGCAACAAGCACGTCAGCGTCCGCACCGTCTTCGGCAACGGCCGGGTCTGGATGCTCGCCCTGATCTACTTCGGCTTCATCTACGGCCTGTACGCGCTCGGCTTCTTCCTGCCGACCATCATCGCCGGCTTCGAGGGCCTGTACGGGACCAAGTTCGACGTCTTCCAGAAGGGCCTGATCACGGCCATCCCGTACCTGCCGGCCGCCTTTGCCCTGTACTTCTGGTCCAAGGACGCCACCAAGCGCGGGGTCAAGACCTGGCACATCGCCGTCCCGGCCCTGGTCGGCGGCCTGAGCATCCCGCTGGCCCTCTTTGCGGGATCGCCGGCGGCGACGATTGCGATCATCACGATCACCGCGATGGCCATCTTCGCGGCGCTGCCGAACTTCTGGACTGTGCCCACCCAGTTCCTCACCGGGGCCGCGGCTGCAGCCGGGATCGCCCTGATCAACACCGTGGGCAACCTGGCCGGGTTCAGCGCCGGCTACATCACCGGCTGGCTCAAGGACTGGACCGGCAGCTACAACGTGCCCATGTTCGTGGTGGGCGGCTTCATGATCATGTCGGCCATCCTCATGGTGGTGCTGGCCCGCAAGGGCGCCGCCAACGGAACGGCCACAGAGATCGCCCCTCAAATCGGGGAGTCAGCGGCTGCGGAGTCCGCCGCAGCCCGGTAGCAGACACGCCCGATACCGGAAGACCCGTCACCGCTCCAGGCGACGGCTCCCCGCGGGACTCACACGCCCGCTCCGGGCGCGCTCCCAACAACCGGTGCCCGCCGCGTACCACACGGCCGCGGCGGGCACCCACCAAGCAGCTTTCCCTCTTCCAGGAGTACCCCCATGACCCGCCTGTTCAATGACCCCGCAGCCTTCGCTGACGAAATGATCGAAGGCTTCGTCGCCTCCCACAGCCGCTGGGTCAGGCGTGTCTCCGGCGGCGTCGTCCGCAACACCCAAAGCACTCCCGGCACCGTGGCCCTCGTAATCGGCGGAGGCTCCGGCCACTACCCCGCGTTTGCCGGGCTCGTGGGCCAGGGCCTGGCCCACGGTGCCGCCATGGGCAACCTGTTCGCGTCCCCGTCCGCCCAACAGATCTACACCGTGGCGAAGGCCGCGGACAACGGCGCCGGAGTGCTCCTGGGCTACGGCAACTACGCCGGCGACGTCCTGCACTTCAACCAGGCCCAGGCCCGGCTCCGCGCCGAAGGCCTCGACTGCCGCAGGATCGCCGTCACCGACGACGTCTCCTCCGCCCCGCCGGCCGAGCACGCCAAGCGCCGCGGCATTGCCGGCGACCTCACGGTCTTCAAGGTGGCCGCCGCCGCGGCCGAGGCCGGCTACACCATGGACGACGTCGTGGCCATCGCGGAGCGCGCCAATGACCGCACCCGTTCCTTCGGCGTCGCGTTTAGCGGCTGCACCCTCCCGGGCGCGGACCACCCGCTCTTCACGGTCCCCGAGGGCCGCATGGCGGTCGGCATGGGCATCCACGGCGAGCCCGGCATCGCCGAGACGGGCATCCCGACGGCGGATGAACTCGCAGAGCTCCTGGTCGCCAAACTCCTCACCGAAATCCCGGACGGCCTCGACGTGACAGGCGCCCGCGTGGTCCCCATCCTCAACGGCCTGGGCAGCGTCAAATACGAGGAACTGTTCGTCGTCTACCGCCGCGTCGCCCAACTCCTGGCCGAGGCCGGCCTGGAAGCGGTCGACCCGCAGGTCGGCGAACTCGTCACGAGCTTCGACATGGCCGGCACCTCCCTGACGCTCTTCTGGCTCGACGACGAACTCGAGACCCTCTGGAACGCGCCCGCCGACGCGCCGGCCTTCCGCCGCGGCGCCATCACCGCAGCAACCCTCGATCCTGCCGACTTCACGGACTTCACCGACCTTGCCGACGTCGAAGCGTCCATCCCGGCTGCCTCCGAGGCATCCCGTGCCGGGGCCGTCCGCGTCCTGGCCGCGCTGGGAGCCGCGAAGGACGTCGTGGACGCCAACGCCGAGGAACTGGGCCGGATCGATGCGATCGCCGGCGACGGGGACCACGGTATCGGCATGGAGCGCGGTGTCCGCGCCGCCGTCGACGCCGCGGCAGACGCCGTCGCCCGCGGGGCCGGCGCAGCCACCACCCTTCACCTCGCCGGAGACGCCTGGGCCGACAAAGCCGGCGGCACTTCGGGCGCCCTGTGGGGAATGGCCCTCCGGGCCGTCGGCGATGCGCTCGGCAACACCAACGCCCCCGACGCCGGCGCTGTCGCCACCGGAGTCTCGCGGGCCGCCGCCGCCATCATGGACTTCGGCAAGGCCGCGCCCGGCGACAAAACCCTCGTGGACGTCCTCGTCCCGTTCCGCGACGTCCTAAACGGCGGCGTGGAAGCCGGACTCGGCCTCGCGGAAGCCTGGGACGCGGCCGCGGCCACGGCCCAGCAAGCCGCCGAAGACACCGCCCAGCTGCTGCCCCTCATGGGCCGCGCCCGCCCCCACGCCGAAAAAAGCCTGGGCACCCCCGACGCGGGCGCCGTGTCCATGGCGCTGATCGTACGAGCCATTCACAACACTTTCGCGGAGTCGAAAGCTGCAGACATCAAAGTTATGGAGAAAGCATGAGCACCAAACTGCGCCTGGTCATCGGGTCCGACGATGCCGGATTCGAGTACAAAGAAGTCCTGAAGGCGGACCTGGCGGCCAACGGGCTCGTGGAGTCCGTCCGCGACGTCGGCGTCGACGCCACGAGCCACACCCCCTACCCGTCCGTGGCCATTGCCGCAGCGGAACTCGTCGCCTCCGGCGAAGCCGACCGCGCCCTGCTGGTCTGCGGGACGGGCCTCGGCGTGGCGATCGCCGCCAACAAGGTCCCGGGCGTCCGCGCCGTCACCGCGCACGACAGCTTCTCGGTGGAGCGGGCCATCCTGAGCAACAACGCCCAGGTGCTCACCTTCGGCCAGCGGGTCGTCGGCCTGGAACTCGCCCGCCGGCTGGCCCGGGAATGGCTCACCTACACGTTCGACGAAACCTCGGCCTCGGCCGAGAAAGTCACACTGATTAAGGACTACGAGGGTGTCACTTCCTGCTAACGCCGCCACGAACGGGACAAACGCAGGCGGAAAGGGCACAGGCGACGCCTTGGGCATCGCCGGAGCTGCCCGAGCTGCCCGGCCCAAGGCTGCCGTCATCGGCGTCAGCCTGAAAATGTACTTCGGCTACCGGCGCACGCTGGACTACTGCCGCGAGGTCGCCGCCGTCGCCCTGGCCCACCCCGCCGTGCAGAGCGGCGAGATCGAACTGTTCGTCCTGCCAGCCCTGCCCGCGCTGCCCGAGGCAGCCCGGATCCTCGGCCTGGCCGGGGCCGGCGCCGGCGCGCAGGACATCTTCTGGGAAGACGAGGGCGCCTACACCGGCGAGGTCTCCGGCCGGACTGTCGCCGAGCTCGGCGGACGCTACGCCGAGGTGGGCCACGCCGAACGGCGCCGGATCTTCGGCGAGGACGGCCGGACCATCGGTCTCAAGACCGCCGCCGCCTACCGCAACGGCCTCACCCCGGTGCTCTGCGTCGGTGAACTGCACCCCGGTTCCGTGGAGGAAGCCATCCGGCACTGCACCGCGGACGTCGACGCCGCCCTCAACCGGGCACGGTCCCTGGCCCCCGCCGGCCGGACCATCGTTGCCTACGAACCGCAATGGGCCATCGGCGCCCCCGAACCGGCTACCCCGGACTACATCAGCGCCGTCATCACCGGACTGGACGCGCACCTGCGCTCCTTGCCCGGCCAGGCCGACAGCCGGGTCATCTACGGCGGAAGCGCCGGCCCGGGCCTGATCAGCCAGCTGGACATGTCCGTTGCCGGGCTGTTCCTGGGCCGCTTCGCTCACGACCCGCAGGCGCTCAAGACCATCCTCGACGAAACCGCAGCCCGCCTCGGGCTCCTGCTGACGGCGGGAGGCCGGCCATGAGCTCCGGCACCGGGCAGAGTTCAAGAACCGGATTGGGTTCAAATAGTAGCCAGGGTTCAAGAATCGGGCTCAGCAGCTACGCCTTCTTCTGGCAGCTCTCGGACCGGGTCTCCGCTCCGCTGAACCTCCACGAGGCCCTGGCCGAGACCGCGGCGCTGGGCGTGGACCTCTTCCAGATCTGCGACTACGCACCGCTGGAGGCCATGACGGACGCGGACCTGGCGTCCGTCCGGGCCACGGCCGATGCCTTGGGGATCGCCCTGGAGCTCGGCACCAAGGGGATCCGGCCGGAGCATCTCCGGAAATTCCTGCGGATCGCCGGGATCCTGGGCGCGCCGCTGCTGCGGACCATGTTCAACGTCCCGGCCCACACCCCGGACGCGGACGAGGCCGTAGCCATCTTCACCGGGGTCCTGCCCGACTTCGAGGCCGCCGGGGTGCGGATCGCCGTGGAGACCTACGAACAGGTCCCTACCTCCCGTGTCCTGGACGTCATCGCCCGGGTGGACAGCCCCTACCTGGGGATCTGCAGCGACCCTGCCAACACCGTGGCGGCGCTGGAGTCCCCGCGCGAGGTGATCGACGCCGTCGCGCCGTATGTCCTGAACATGCACATCAAAGACTTTGCGTTCAGCCGCAAGGAGGGGTGGGTCGGGTTTACCTATTCCGGCGCTCCCCTCGGCGAAGGCCTCCTGGACTATGCCTACATGGCCCGGAAGCTGCAGCCCAAAGAAAGAAATATCAACCAGATCATCGAGCACTGGCTGCCGTGGCAGGCCTCCGAGGAGGAGACCATCCGCCTCGAAAAGCAGTGGACCCAGCAAAGCCTCGATTTCCTAAGGAGTAACTGAAATGTCAGCAGAACAATTGACCGTCGCCGTCATCGGAGCCGGAGGCAAAATGGGGCTGCGTGTTTCAGCCAACCTCCAGAAGAGCGCCCACACCGTCCACTACAGCGAAAACTCGCCGGCAGGCCAGGAGCGCGTCCGCGCCGAAGGCCGGGAAATCAGCACCACAGAGGACGCCATCAAGGACGCCGACGTCGTCATCCTCGCCGTCCCGGACACCGTGTTGGGCGTCGTGTCCCACGGCGTGGTCCCGCAGATGAAGTCCGGCTCCATCCTGCTCACCCTCGACCCGGCCGCCGCCTACGCGGGCCTGCTCGCCAAGCGCGACGACGTCGTCCAGGCCGTCGCCCACCCGTGCCACCCCTCCGTCTTCCTCGAACGCACCACCAAGGAAGAATGGGCCGACACCTTCGGCGGCCAGGGCGCCCCGCAGAACGTGGTCGCCGCAATCGACGAGGACGCCACCAAGGACGCCCGCGCCGCCGCCGAGGCCACCATCAAGGTCATCTACGCACCCGTGATCGACGTCCACTGGGTCACCGTCAAGCAGCTCGCCATCCTCGAACCCACCCTGGTCGAGACAGTGGCCTGCATGATCGGCACCCTGCTCAAGGAAGCCCTGCACGAGACCGTGCACACCGCCGGCGTACCCGAGGAAGCCGCCAAGGCCATGCTGTTCGGGCACGTCCAGATCGCCCTGACCAACGCACTGCGCGGCTCCAACCCGTTCTCCGAGGCCTGCGAAATCGCCATCCAGTACGGCAAGGACACCATCATCAAGGACGACTGGAAGAAGATCTTCGACGACTCCGAGCTCGACTACGTCATCGCCAAGATGCTCAAGCTCGAACCCGCCGTCCAGGGCTAGTCGGCCCGCAGCCGCCCTGGTCCGACCACAGCCGAATTCGCCGGAAAGCTGCCCGTTCGCCGGAAAGTTCCGGCGAACTCGCAGGCTTCCGGCGAATTCGCGCGCCGCGCCGGCGCCGGGGAGGTCAGATGGTGCGCGGCGCCCTGGCCAGGTTCTCGGTGAGCTCGGCGGCGTTCTGCCGGGCCACGTAGGCCGGGCGGTCCCGTTCCACGCGCCAGCTTTCGGCGAGCGGGCCGATGTTGACGGTGTCGAAGCCGAACTCGTCATAGAGCCTGGCCACGAGTTCGGCAGCGTCCGGGTAGTCGCTTGCCGTGGCCAGCGCCCGGCGGTCGGGCGTGCCGGCCGGGGTGCCGTCCGTGGTGATCTGGGAGAACAGGATGTGGTTGAAGGCCTTGGCGACCTTGGACTGCGGCAGATGCTCCTGCAGCAGGCCGGAGGTGGTGGCCTCGCCGGCATCCAGGGCGGGGAAGTGACCGTCGCGTTCCCAGTAGTAGTTATTGGTGTCGAGGACTATCTTGCCCGCCAGCGGTTCCACGGGCACGTCCGGGATCGCCTTTAGCGGCACGGTGACGATCGCGAAGTCGCCGGCCGCTGCCGCCTCGGCCGGGGTTGCGGCCCGGGCCTTTGGTCCCAGTTCCGCCGCAAGGTCCGCGAGGGTTTCGGGCCCGCGCGAGTTGCTGATCACGACGTCGTAGCCGAGCTCAACTGCTTTGCGGGCGAGCTGGCTGCCAATGTGTCCTGCACCGATGATTCCGATAGTTGTCATGTCCGGCCCAACACCAATGCGGGCGAAGATATTTCGCCGGATAACCGGCTAGGCGCCCGGTTCCTCGTCGATGTCCGGCCCTTCTGCCGCGTCCTGGGAATGGGCACGGTCGACAAAGGGTGAGGCTGTTGCGTCACCCTCGGCGGGGCTCTCGCTGTGGACGCGCTCCGTCGCTTGTGCATCTTTGGTCATGTCCGCTCCTCTGCTGCGAATCCTGTGGTGAACGGCCCGCTGCCGGCTACTTTTATCTAGCGCCCGGGCTTTCCGGGATGTCAAGATCCATCCCGGCCGGCATGTTCGGCAATGTTCGACGACGGCCCGTTCAGTTCCCTGTCCGGCCGCCGGCACGACTGGAATACCGTTTTGGTTCCTTGCGCGGGCGCAGGGCATAGTCCCGGGACCGCCTGCTGGACAGCGCCAGGAGCAGCAGGATGTCCAGGGCAAGGCCGGGAAGATTGGACTGCAGGGTGATGTCCGGACCGCCGTGGAAAACGTCGAACGCCTGCAGGCCAATGGCCGCCGTGCTAAGGGCCATGGCCACGGTCCGGGCCCAGTTCCGTCCGAGGAACACGAACCAGGCCAGCAGGACCTCGACCACGGCAAAGAGCAGGACCATCACCGTCGCGATGGTGACGGCCGCCTCGGCCTGGGCCTCCGTGACCCCCGGCCCGGCTCCGGGCTGCAGCAGCGAGCTCACGTGCGCGTCCCGGAAGAGCACCAGGGAGAGGGCCAGCAGGACGGCTGCGGCTGCGCGGGCCCCGACCAAGACAGCACCGACGATCGTGGGTGCCGGGCGCTTGTTCCGGCTGTCGGTGGCGGATCCGACGGATTCGGCCGGCGCCCCGCCAGTGTTCCGCAGATCAACGATCGGGAGATCGCCGTCGGTAATGATGGTGTCGCCTCCGCCGTTGCGGGCATGGTACCCGGTCGAAAAGTCGCGGATCACGCGGACCTCGGCACCAGGGTCGGCCCCGGTGATGGCTGCGACAACGTGGTCGCGTTCGACGTCGGTGTGCTCGTCGATCTTGTGGGTGATCTGCAGAGTAAACAGGGAGAGCCCGACGCTGCGGTCATACGTTCCGGCGGCCAGCCAGTCGACGGCCAGCCCGCCGGGGAGCAGCCAGCCGGGTGGGCACCGCCAGAAGCGGACGTGGTGGCGCTTGCCCGGCGTGCCGTCGACTTCCTCCTGATAGGCAAAATCCTGCTGGCGGCCGAACAGGAACAGGGGACTCACCGGGGCTTCGAGGTAGCTGCGGCGCAGGAGCGTGGAGGTGACGATGCGACGGCTGCTGGCCAGCGTCACGTCGTCGGCCAGGGTCCAGCCTGCTGTCTGCATCACCCGATGCACCTGCGGTTCCGATCCCAGCAAAGCCACATTCACGGGGTCGCCCAGCAGCCCGTCGCTGGTGCGCGCCCGGCCGATGAAGTAATCGGGAACATACAGGCGGGTCAGGATGCGGTGGAGCCGGGGGAGCACCAGATAGGCGAGCAGGCCCCAGAAGATGAAGAGGAACCAGACCTGCGCCCAGCCCCATTGGAAGCTCAGTTGCACCAGCAGGGAGGTCAGCCAGACGGCCGAGACGCCGCCCACCACGAAGAACATGGTGTCCAGCCGCGAGTACGGCACCGTGCCGGCAGGGGCTGTGACCTCAACCGCTTCCTTGGTCATGGCCGCCATATTACGCGCACCGGCGTGCAGGCGTCGTCTGCGGGCGCCGGTTTCCGGGCCGAGGCCGGCCGCCCCGCGGCAGCCGGCCTCGGCCCAGTCTCACAGCCGGATTGTCAGAAGCTCACCGTCTCGGTCAGGTAGCCGAAGTACTTCCCGCTGATCGGGTGGACGGGATCGCCGCCGAAGCCGTAGTCGTGGTGGCGCTTCGTGTACGACGCCGTGAGGTGCAGATACTGCTCCATGACGTCCTTGCCTGAGCCGGTGCACTCCTTCTGGCTGATGCACAGGGCCACAGACCCGGCCACAGCCGGGCTGGCAAAGCTGGTGCCATGGTTCACGGCGTAACCCCCCGGCGCAGTGGAGAGGATGCACACTCCGGGGGCGGCGACGGTGTGGGCCTTGTCATCGTTCGTGGTGGCGAAGTTGGAGAAGAACGCCGGCTGGTCATCTTTTTGCCCGTACTTGGCAAAGTCCACTGCGCCGCAGTCAGGAGCGGCCAAGCCGCCGGCCTTTCCGTCGAAGTCGCCCATGGCCGTGGCGGTCAGAACCTGGTCATAGGTGGCCGGCACGGTGTTGGCGAAGTCCTCCCCGGCGTTCCCGGCCGCGACGGCGTAGGTGACGCCGGCCCGGACCGAACGGCAGATGGCGTAATGCATCGGGTCCGTGCCCTTCCCGCAGTTGGGCGTGTCGGCGCCGCCGCCGGCGATGCTGATGTTGGCCACGGCGATGTCATTGCTCGGGTCGTCGTCCTTGTGCGTCGAGGTCACCCAGTCAATCGCGCAAATCAGGCTTTCCTCGGAGATCAGGCCGGCGTCGTCAACCACCCGGACGGACCACAGCGGGGTGCCCGGCGCGGTTCCCACGACGCCGAAACGGTTGTTCCGGGCGCCGATCACACCTGCGACAAACGTCCCGTGCCCCAAAACGTCAACGGGGGTCACATCCACGGGCGAGCCGGACTGGCAGTCAACGCCGCCTTTGACGTTCAGGTCCGGGTGGGTGGCATCGATGCCGCTGTCGATCACGGCGACGTTGACATTGATCCGGTCCGGCCCTTTGTCGAGGGCCTTCCGGACATCGGAGTCCGTCCCGGCGATCCGCTGCCGCCAAAACGGGGTCTGCTGGGTGCCCGCGGACGCCGGATCGCTCGGCTTGTGGAACGTTCGGCCCATCGTGACGAAGTCGACGCTTGGATCAGCCTGGACCCGTTGCGCCTGGGACGCCGTCATGGTGGCCGAGTAGCCGTTCACGGCGCTGCGATAGACCTTTGACGCCGTAAATCCGTAGGCGCTTTGCTGGGCGGTCGCCGCGGCTCCGGCGTCCACGACGCCGTCCTTGAGCACCACAATGTAGTTTTGCCCGGTCTCGGCTGCGGCCGAGGGGACTGCCGCCGCCAGACCGCCGGCGGTGACCAGCGCAAAGGCGGCAATAGCGGCGAGGGCGCGCCGGAACCTGAGTGTGTCCGGTCTGGAAAGGGGGCCCCGCCGGTGTTTGCGCGGGACCCGCGCCGCCGATGTTAGCTTCGATTTTGGTGCCTTGCGGCCGGCTTGGCTGAACATCGTGGCCTCCCATTAAGCGAGTTCGCTAATTCGAGTGCCCCCCGCCCAACATCTTAGGCCTCAGACCCTGCGAGACACAGGGACCTTTGGAAAAACTTGTGCCGCCGTCCGGCGCACTAGCAGCGGCCGCCTCAGACGAGGCTGTCTTCCTTCACAGGGGCCAGCCGATCTTCCGTCGTGCGGGCGGTGGCGTGGGCGGCCGTCGCGGCGTGCACAGCGTGGGCGGCACGGACATGGTGGCCGAACGGGTTGAACCGGCTGAAACCGAGTTCGGCAAAGGCGTAGGCGGTCTCGGCGTGCTCGGACCGGTCGACTCCGGCGAGTTCGTCCTCGTGGCTGACCCGGAATCCAAGCGTTTTGTGGATGGCGAGGCCGATTACCGCGGTCCCGAGTCCGGACACCGCCACTGTGATGAGGACCGCCACGACCTGCGCGATCACCTGGTGCAGGCCGCCGCCGTAGAACAGGCCGCCGCCCGCGCCGTTCACCGGGAGGGCGATGAAGCCCAGCGCGAGGGTGCCGATGAGGCCGCCGCCGAGGTGCACGCCGACGACGTCGAGCGAGTCATCGAAGCCGAACTTGACCTTCAGGTCCACGAACACCGCGCAGGCTGCACCGGCGACGAAGCCCAGGCCGAGCGCGGCGAGCGGGCTGATGTTGGCGCACGACGGCGTGATGGCCACCAGGCCGGCGACGGCGCCGGATGCGGAGCCCAGGGAAGTGGGGTGGCCATGCCGGATCTTTTCCGTGACCAACCAGCTGATCATGGCCGCGGCGGGGGCCGCCAGGGTGTTCACCCAGATCAGCCCGGCCTGCTGCACGGTGGTGGCAGCGCCGGCGTTGAAGCCGAACCAGCCGAACCAGAGGATGCCAGCGCCCAGCATGATGAAGGGGATGTTATGGGGGCGGTGGCCGGGGTCCTTGCCGAAGCCGTGCCGGTTGCCCAGGATCAGGACCAGCACCAGTGCCGCGGTTCCGGACGCGATTTCCACCACAGTGCCGCCGGCGAAGTCGATGACCTGGCCGAAGACGGCGCTGACGGCACCGCCGGCACTCATGAGGCCGCCGCCCCAGACCATGAAGGCCAGCGGGCAGTAGACGAGGGTGATCCAGATGGGAACGAAGAGCGCCCAGGAGGTGAACTTGGTGCGGTCCGCGATGGCGCCGCTGATGAGGGCCACGGTGATGATGGCGAAGGTGGCGCTGTATCCGGCCTTGATCAAGTCCGGCGAACCGATGATGTTGCTCAGGCCGAAGTTGGCGAACGGGTTGCCGAACACACCGAGGACGCCTTTGCCGGTGCTCATCGAGTAACCCCAGAGGACCCAGACGACGCCGACGATCCCGATGGAAATGAAGCTCATCATCATCATGTTGAGCGAGGCCTTGGCCCGGGTCATGCCGCCGTAGAAGAGGCCCAATGCCGGGGTCATCAGCAGAACGAGCGCTGCCGACACAATCATCCAGACGCTTCCAGCAGTGAGTTCCACCGGCGGGTCCCTCCTCGTAAGTCTGTCGTACCGGGACACGTTGCCGCCGGCCCCCCGATCCGGATTTAATCCTCGCGGAGGCATGTTTCGGGCAATGGGGCGAAAAGTTGCGGGCAGGTTACAGGAATGGCGGTGGCGTGAAGATCGCGTGACCGCCATGTTTCAGGAATGTAAACGCGGCCTCTTGCCCCGGCCGCTGCTGTCTGTTCCGCCAGCGCCGGCGGGGCGGAATGGCGGGGCTGTGGGGACACCCTGTGGCTGCGGGCTGTGAGATGCCGTCCGCGGCGGATTTTTGGCGGCGCCGGGCCTCAGCGGGAGGGCCTGGGAGACGCGCTGGGCGGCTTGGGCTTGGAGTCAGGCGGGGCAGGGAAAACGGCAGCCGGGTAGAGCCCGGCCGCGTCCATCATGTAGTTCGCCCACTGCGGACCGGCCAGCATGTAGCCGTCGATTGCCTTGTAGAACTTGCCGTTGATCGTGATGTTCCGGCCCGGCCGCTTCTGGCCTTCCAGCGTGTCGCCGAAGTAGGACGCGGTGGCGAGTCCGGTGGTGTAGCCGACAACCCAGGTTGAGCCGTTGGTGTTGGACGTGCCGGTTTTGGCCGCCACGGGGAACCGGCTCTGGACCTTGGGATTGATGTATACGCCGGAGCCGCGTTTCAGCACGTCCTGCAGCACGGCGTTGACACCCCGGGCGACCTCGGGCTTGATGGTGTTCCGGCAGTCGCTGGTCTGGGCCGGGAGCTTCTTTCCGGCGGCATCCCTCACCTCCAGGATGGCGATCGGCGCGCAGTATCTGCCGTCGTTGGCGAACGTGGCGAATCCGGTGATCAGGTTGAGGGGTGAAACGCCGATGGCGCCGAGCAGGTTGCCCAGTTGGTGCATGTTGATCGGAGCGTTGTCCAGGCCGCTGTGAAGTCCCGCCGCGTTGACCATCTTCTGGATTCCGCAGAAGTCCAACTGGGCGGCGGCGGCGAAGGTCGCTGTGTTGATGGAGTTGTATAGCCCGTAGTTGATGGGCATGGGGCGGTAGTAGCCGGGATCGTTGTTCTGGAGGTCGTCATCCGCGCCGAGCCCGGCGATCCTCTGCGGCGTGCTGTAGCCGCCGAGAACCCTGCCGCAGCTGTCCCTCCACCGGAAACCCACCGGGTATGACCTCCGGGACGCGTCGACGACCGCGGTGGGGGACTTGCCCTCATTGAGCCACTCGGCGAATGTGAACGGCTTCATCGTGGAACCCGGCTGGAAACCGCCGGCGCCGTTGAGGTCGTTGCCGTTGGCGTCCCTTGCATCGACGTTGAAGTTCAACTGGGTATCGAACTTTCCGTCCTCGGGAAGGAACACCGTATTTTGGGCCATGGCCAGGATCTTGCCGGTGCCGGGCTGGATGGAGACCAGCGAAGCGCCCCATTTGTCCGGATTGGCCCCGGCGGTCGCGTCCACTTGCGTCTGTGCGGCCGCCTGCAGCCGGCTGTCCAGTGTGGTCGTGATGGTCAGGCCGCCCCGGTAGAGCTTGGCCTGCCGGCTGGCGGCGTCCACGCCGTAGGCCGGATTGTTGAGGATCAGATGCGAAATATAGTCGCAGAAGTATGGGGCCATGTCCGCGGCCGCACAGCCCTGCTTCCCGGGGGTGACGGACAGTCCCACGCCGGTGGCGGCAGCGGCGTCGTGCTCCGCGGGGGTGATCTTTCCCAGGCGCAGCATGCTGTCGAGCACCTGGTTGCGCCGCCCGAGGGAGGCCTCCGGATGCGCAACGGGATCGTAGTAGCTGGGGCTGTTGACCAGCCCCGCGAGCAGCGCGGCCTGCGGCAGCGTCAGGTCCTTGGCCGAGGTGCTGTAAAAGTGCCGTGCCGCCGCTTCAATGCCGTAGGCGTCCCGGTTGAAGAAGACGATGTTGAGATAGCCCTCCAGGATCTGGTCCTTGGTGTATCTCTTCTCCAGCTCCACGGCGAGCTTCATTTCCCGCAGCTTGTCGCCCAGGTCCTTCTGTGCGCTCAGGAACATCGCATCGCCGTTGTCCTGGGACAACTTCGCTTCATTGAGCACGTTGGAGACGTACTGCTGGGTCAGGGTGGACGCACCCTGCCGGCCGTCGTTGCTGGTCAGGTTGTGTGCCAGCGCCCGCATGATCCCGCGGAGGTCCACCCCGGAGTGCTCGTAGAAGCGGTTGTCCTCGATGGAGACGATGGCGTCCCTGATGAACGGGGACATTTGATCGAGTGGGACCTTCACCCGGTTCTCCGTGTAGAACGTGGCGATGGGGCGCCCGTCCGAGGTCAGCACCTTGGTGGAGAGCGACGGCGTTTCAACCGCGAAGTCGGAAGGGAGGCTGTTGAAGAACGAGATCGAACCGCTGACGGAGGCTCCTGCTGCGGCAACGCCGGGAATCACCAGGCCGGCAGCCAGGACTCCGCAGAGTGCGCTCACTGCCAGGAAGCCGGCGAGCCAGCCCATGGTTGAGGCCAAACGGACGAGTAATCGGTTCTTCGGCGCCATTCTGGTCCAGCTATCAGGCTCAAGATTTTTGCCCAGAATACGCCGGATGGGGACCTTCAGCCAGAGCATAAGGGGGCGTACCTGAAGAGTTCGACGGCGCCTGCGCCCGCATGGTTGCCGGGCGGCGCCGGCAACGCCGCAGGGCAGCCGGGGAGCCGGAATGAAATGAATTGATTGAACGTTCAATAAATATGGACTTTGGTATCTTCACTTTTGGCGAGCTTTCCCGAAACACCCGCACCGGCACCGCGCTGTCCCCGCAGCAGCGGCTGAAGGAGATCATTGAACTCGCCAAGCTGGCCGATCAGGCGGGCCTCGCCTTCCTGGGGCTGGGGGAGCACCACCGGCGCGACTTCGCCCTTTCGGCCCCGGAAATCGTGCTGGCCGCGATTGCCCGGGAAACATCCAATCTCCGGCTGGGCACGGCCGTCACCGTGCTCTCGACCCAAGACCCGGTGCGGCTCTTTGAACAGTTCGCCACCCTGGACCTGATCTCGGACGGCCGGGCCGAGATCATTGCAGGCCGTGGCGCGTTCGTAGAGTCCTATCCGCTCTTCGGCCACAAGCTCGAGGACTACGACGCCCTGTTCGACGAGAAGCTGCGCCTGCTGCTGGAACTGCGGGACAACGCCCGGGACAACACCACAGTGCAGTGGTCCGGAACACTGACGCAGAGCATCCCGGGTATGGACATCGCCCCGCGCCCGATGCAGCAGAAACTGCCTGTCTGGGTAGGTGTCGGCGGCACGCCGGCGAGCTTTTCCCGGGCGGGACGCCTGGGGCTGCCCTTGTTCATCGCGCTGCTGTCCGGGCCGGCTCGCTTCCGCCACCTTGTTGAGCTGTACCGCGAGAGTGCTGCCGCCGCCGGGCACGACGCCGGCGCCCTGCCGGTGGGGGCCGGCGGCCACTTCTATACGGCTCCGACGTCACAGCAGGCGCGCGACACGTTCTACCCCTATTACCGGGCCTACTTCGAACAAAACATGCCACGCCCCGTGGACCACTTCCCCCGCTCCACTTTTGATGCGTGGACCGAGCCGGGCGGCGGACTGCTGGTCGGGAGTCCGCAGCAGGTCACCGAGAAGCTCCTGGAGATCCACCAGACGCTGGGAAACACCCGGTACTTGGCCCAGATCGGGCTGGGCGGACTGCCGTTTGCCGAGACGGCCCGGTCCATTGAGCTGCTCGCGACGGAGATCATGCCCGCCGTCAACCGGGAGGTCTCCGCCGGCCTTGTGGGCCACCGACCCGGCGAAACGCTGGCCTGAGGGCCGGCAGACGACGGCCGAACCCCGGCTTCGTCCGCTGCCGGCTCTGCTGATCTACAGCGTGTGGCCGGAATGGCCGCCGGTGCCGTTGCCGTTTCCGCTGTCAGGGTTTGCTGCGTCGCTCACGCGGTAGCGGACCAGCATCCCGGCGCTGATGTGATCGTTGACGTGGCAGTGGAACAGCCATGTGCCCGGGTTGTCGGGGACCATGTCGGCCGTCACCATGGTGGCCGGCAACAGGCTCACGACATCAGTGCGCATTCCCAGCGCCGTCGCGGTGTTGCCGTGCCAGTGCGGGGTGTGCAGGTCCACCTCCGTGCCCATACCCATCAGGTACCAGCGGACCCGATCCCCCTTAGCCATGGTCATGGCATCCAAGGGCAGGTTGCCGAAGACGTAGCCGTTGACGGAGTGCATCAGGTTGCTCTCGCCGAACTCTTCATTGTCCGGGTCCACTGACGCAGGGTCACCGGCGAAGCGGGCGATGTTGCGTTGCAGGTACGGGCTGGCGTTCTCGTCGCTGACCTTGAATTGGACAAAGAACTCGCGGTCCACATCGTTCGGCGTGCCGTCCGCGCGCGCGGCGCTGGCCTTCGTTATGACCATGGGGCCGACCAGGCCTGCGTAGTCATCGCCCACTTCATCCGTGTGCGAGTGGTACATCCACATCACAGAACTGCCGTCCATCGGGCCGGGGCCAGCACGGTCCGGGACCTTGTAGCTATATGTGTAGACAGTGCCCGGGGTGACTGCGTCGTCACCGTGATCTGCCGCGCTCGTTCCGTCGTTGTACGGGGCGCCCTCGCTGCCCTTGTCATAGAAGACGCCATGGGCATGGACAGCCGCGGGGCGGTCCAGATTGTTCTTGAATATCACCTTGATCGTGTCCCCGACGACCGCGCGGATGACAGGCCCCAGCATGCCCAAATGCTGGTCGGCCGCGATCCGGGGCTTGAGCGTCCTGAAGGAGGAGTCGGTGTACTCCCGGTACAAGGACTTGATGTAGGTGCTGCCGATCCGTTGCGGTCCCTGCTGAGTGAAGACGGCGGCAGCCGCGTCAAACGGCTCACCCGTGATCTGGTTGCTGCCGGTCGGCGCGTAGTTCCAGTCGACCTCATCCGCGCCGATGAAGTATGTGCGCGTTTGCGGAACATAGTGCCCCTTGGCCGGCGCCGTGGCGGTGGCCGACCCCGAGAGGATGAAGATCGGGGCCAAGGCCGCGACCAGCCCCATCACCATCAACAGCAAAATCCACCGCGGCCAGAACAACGGTCCCGTCCGGGCTTGCTGAGGCGTCATGGCGTGATTCCCCATGATGCTTTCTCACTTTCGCATCCGTGGCCGGCCGGGTGACACGGCCTTAACAAGCGGACAGTAGCAAGAGGGGGTTAGAAAATTCTTGGGTTTGCACCCCGGGACCTGGACGGTTAGGGCCGGAGTTGCTGACTGAGCGGGATTTCAAGGCAGCGGGCGGACGCGTTCCAGGTGCTTCGCGTGCCCAGATGCTGGTTCAGCCGCTGCATCCGGGCGGCAATATCGGCCGCCGACCCCCGGGCCAGGCGGGCCTGAAATCCGGCGATGACGGTGGGGTACAGCCGCAGCGTGCGGGGTTGGTTGTCCCCTGTGACGAGTACGAAGAGGAAGGACTGGTCATTGCGCTCGACGGGGTCCACGGCGTAATCGTCAACGAAATCCCCGGCGCTGTAGATGATCGGACGGTCCCGGTGGATCCCCACGCCCCGGAAGACATGCGGGGAGTGGCCGAACACGACGTCGGCGCCGGCATCGATGAGGTCGCGCGCGAGGTCCTGATGCCGCACCGGGGCGTCCGAGCCCCAATTGCCTCCCCAGTGGGCCGACACAATGAGGAGCTGGACGCGGGCCTTGGTCCGCTGGACCAGGTCCAGGAGCGCGGCTCCGCGCTCGCCGCCGTCGTCCAAGGGAACGAAGTAGACCCCGGGAACCGAGGGACCCGCCTCCCAATCGGGCTGGTTGTCCGTAAAGGCGATGAAGCCGACGGCGGTGCCGCCCACCCGCCGCACGGCCGGGCGCCGGGCTGCGTCCAGGTCCGGGCCGGCCCCGGCGTGCAGGATTCCGGCGCCGTCAAGCGCCGGGAGCATTTCCCGGAACGCGTCCGCGCCGAAATCCAAGACGTGGTTGTTGGCGAGGGAGACGACGTCGATCCCGGCGGCGAGCAGGCTGTCCACGTTTTTCAGGTCGGAGCGGAAGTGGAAGATTTTTCCGGGCTCCGGCTCGCCGCCGGACGCCAGGACGCATTCGAGGTTGGCGACGCGGACGTCGGCCTCCCGGAGGAGTTCCAGCGTGTCACCCCAGGGATAGGCAGGATTGGCCGTGGCCAGGTGGCGGTTGACCAGCCGGCCCAGCATGACGTCTCCCAGCAGCGCGATCTGCATGGCTATCCGGCCCGTCAGCTCATGCCCCGAGGGCTAGCTTTGGTAGCCCTCGACCTCGCTGGCCGGCCGCACCTCCGCCTCGTCCGGGTTCTCGCCGTAGTCCTTTTTTGCCCGCCGCTGGCGCAGCAGGTCCCAGCACTGGTCAAGCTGTTCCTCCAGCTGCTGCAGCCGGAGGACGTCCGGAGCCCCGGGCGGTGCTGCGTCTTCGCGGAGGCTGTGTTCTTCCTCCACCAGTGCCTTGATCCGTTCCAGGATGTCTTGGTTGTCCACAGTGTCCTCTTCTCGTCCGACGGCGGCAGGGCCCGGGACCTCCGCGGTCCCTGGCCAGATCCCTTTCCAGCCTACGGAGGCGGAGCGGCCGTGAACAGAGGCTCCCGCCGGCGCCGGCGCCGGCGCCGGCACCGCGCACCTGCGTCCGGTGCGCGCGCCAAGCCGGTGGCTTAGCCGAGGAGTTCGTCGGAGTAGCACCAACGCCAGTCCTCGTCCGGCTCAATGCTGCGCATCACGGGGTGGCCGGTGGCCTGGAAGTGCTTGTACGCATGGGTTCCCGGGGAGGAATCGCAGCAGGCCACGTTGCCGCAGTGCACGCACATCCGCAGGTGCACCGGCGTGGTGCCGTCCCGCTCGCATGCGGCGCAGGCGGGATCCGGCGGGACCACCGGGTCGGGGGCGGATTCCAGGTGGGAGCAGACCCCGCCGGGCCGGGCAATCCCTTCGCCGCCGCCTCCTCCGGTGCTGTCCGGTTCCTCCAGTGAGGCGTCCAGCATGGACTCCTCGACATCCAGGCGGTCAAGGACGTCGGCCAGGACCTCGTGGGCGTAGGCGCCGCCGCGCCGCAGTTCCAGGACCTTGGCGCGCTCGGCATCGAGCATCGCAAGCCGCAGCTGGGCGTAGCGCTGGCTGGGGGTGGCGGATTCCGCGGAGGGACGGCCCAGCCGCTCCCACGCGGCCAGTCCGCGCTCCTGCGTGCGCCGTTTCAGCATCGCGACGACTTCCGGGGGATCGGAGTCCGAGCGCAGTTCCTGCAGCCGCTGCACGCCCGCCGCCGTGGCCAGCTGCATGAGCGAGGCCTGGTTGAGCGCGTCTTCGCGCGGATCCGGTCCCTTCACGCGCAGGACCCGGACCAGGGCCGGGAGTGTGAAGCCCTGCAGGGTGAGGGTGCCCCCCACCACTACGAGGGCCATCAGGATCAGGACGGACCGGTGGTCCAGCTGTGCCGGCAGGACCAGGACGGCGGCAAGCGTCACCACGCCGCGCATGCCGGCCCAGGAGACGATCGCGGCAAATTGCCAGGGCGGCGCGGGATCATTGCGCCGGACGGCAGGAATGAGCCGGGGCAGGTACGTTGCGGGAAAAACCCAGATCGGGCGCAGGACCAGTACGGCCAGCAGCACCACGGCGCAGCCGAGCCAGATCCGGTTCGGCCCCAGCGAGTCATCCTGGACGCCTTCGATGATGGTCCGGACCTGCAGCCCGATCAGGAGGAACACGGAATTCTCCAGCAGGAACTGGACCGTGTGCCAGTTGCTGCGTTGGCTCAGCCGGGCCGCCCCGTTCGGCATGGACGGGGCCTTCGTCCCCATGATCAGCCCCGTGACGACGACGGCCAGGACGCCGGAGGCGTGGATCGCTTCGGCCGGAAGATAGGCCACAAGCGGCGCGACCAGGGACGTGGAGGTGTTGATGGCCACGTTGCGGATCCGTTTGCGGAGCGCGGTGAGCACGAAGGCCGCGGCAATGCCCACCACCAGGCCCCCGCCAGCTGCAAGGAGGAAGCCCCCGGCGATGGCCGCGGCCGAGACCGTTCCGGCGATGGCGGCGATGGCGGCGCGCAGGCAGACCAGCGCCGTGGCGTCGTTGACCAGGGATTCGCCCTCCAGGATGGTCACAATCCTGCGGGGCATGCCCACCTTGCGGGCAATGGCCGTCGCTGCCACGGCGTCCGGCGGTGCGACGACGGCGCCCAGGGCCATCGCCGCCGCCAGCGGGATCTCGGGAAACAGCCAGAAGACCACAAAACCGATGCAGACGGTGCCGAAGATGACGTAGCCCACCGAGAGCAGGCCGATGGCGCGGCGGTTGGACCCGAAGTCGAACAGCGAGGTCTGCAGGGCTGCCGCATAGAGCAGCGGCGGCAGCAGCCCGACCAGCACGAGCTCCGGATTCAGCTCGATCGTGGGGACGAACGGGAGGAAGGAGCACACGACGCCGGCCAGCACCAGCAGCAGCGGGACGGAGACGTTGATCTTGCGTCCCAGCGCGCTGCCGGCGCAGACAATGGCGACCAGGGCCAGCAGCCCGTAAGCGACTTCCATTGGCCCATTCTGTCAGCTTGCCGCCGCCTGCCGGAGGGTTCCCCCGCATTGCATGATCAGCTTGCTTATTACTTTGCCGGTTCCTAGAGTTGAAACCGCAAGCCCAATGATTCCCGTGCGGGCGCCGGTGCGGCCCAAGGCCGCCCGGACCCGCGCCCCGGTATGAGGAGGACACATGTCAGAGCACAACATTGCGGGCAAGAAGGTCGCGTTCCTGCTGACGGACGGGGTGGAGCAGGTGGAGCTGACCAGCCCGTGGAATGCCGTGAAGGAAGCCGGCGGAGTGCCCACCCTGGTCTCGCCCAAGACCGGAAAGCTGCAGGGCTATGACGGCACCGAGAAGGGCCAGACGTTTGCCGTGGACCTCGCCGCCGGGCAGGCCGATGCCGCCGACTTCGACGCCCTCGTGATCCCCGGCGGCGTGGTCAACGCGGATCACCTCCGCGTCGACAAGGACGCCCAGGCGTTCACCCGGGCGTTCTTCGAACAGCACAAGCCGGTGGCCTCCATCTGCCACGGCCCGCGGCTGCTGATCGATGCCGGCGTGGTCAGCGGCCGGAACGTGACCTCGTACCACACGCTGCAGACGGACCTGAAGAACGCCGGAGCGAACTGGAGCGACCAGGAAGTCGTGGTGGACCAGGGTCTCGTGACGAGCCGCAACCCGCACGACCTCCCGGCCTTCAACGCCAAACTCCTGGAAGAAATCGCCGAGGGCGAGCACGCCGGCCAAACGGCCTAGTGGACAACGGCTGGAACTGGGAGCTGTTCCGGCCCGCCATAGCGGCCGACGGCGGTGAGCACCGCCGTCGGCCGCTGTTCTTTTGTTGTCTGCCGGGAGCCTACCCAGCCCGCCGGTTTTGAGGCAGGATATGCCGTGTAACGTGCACCGCCGATTCGGCCGTCCCGGCCTGCGCCCCAGCAGCAAGGAGTCCCGCATGACCACGCTCAATCCCTACCTCGGCTTCCGCGACAACGCCAAGGACGCCATGACGTTCTACCAGTCGGTGTTCGGCGGGGAGCTGACGATGAGTACCTTCGCCGAGTACCACGCCAGCGAGGACCCGGCGGAGCAGGACAAAATCATGCACGGCCAGCTCCGGACCGACGGCGGCCTGGTGCTCATGGGGGCAGACACCCCCAACAGCATGGACTACACCCCGGGCAACAACTTCTCCGTGTCGCTGAGCGGATCCGACGAAGCCGAGCTCCGCGGCTACTTCGAGAAGCTGGCCGACGGGGGCACCATCGCCATGCCGCTGGAGAGGGCGCCCTGGGGTGACATCTTCGGCATGTGCAAGGACAAATTCGGGGTGGACTGGCTGGTGAACGTCGGTCCCGAGGTCGCCTGAGCCGGACCGGCACCCCGCGCCGGGGCCCAGGGAACGCACAGCCCCAAAAGACGGTGCCGGTTCACGGCGCAAGGCGCCTCCGCCCGGCCTGCAGTTAGAGCTATCCTGAAGGCGGCCAGGACAGTGCAGATTCGAGTCCATCCTCCTGGCCGAGAGAGGCATGCCATGACCGAGAAGCTGCACCTCAGCCCGGACGATGAATTCCCCGAGGACCTCAGCAAAGTCGAGGACAAGGACCTCCAGGTCCTCGACAGTCAGGTCCAGCGCCAGCTCGACTACGAGTACGTGGCGGAGGGAGAGCCGAATCCGGAGACTGAATTCCGTCATTATGACCTCGATGAGGAGTTCGAAGAGCGGGACAAACGGGAGACCTGAAGGGCCGGAACCGGCCGCGGCAGGTCCGGCCTTTCGCATGGCGTCCGCAATCTAGTCAGCATGCTTACTACACTGGAGTAACCATTCTGCAGAGAAACGAGCACCCATGACACCGGCAGCCGCCCCGCGTTCCCTCCCGTACCCCCTCGGGGTCACCCTGCGCCAAGACGGCGCCAACGTCGCCGTCTATTCCCGGACTGCGGACTCCGTGGAATTCTGCACCTTCGACGCCGACGGCCACGAGACCCGGACAACGCTTCCGGAGCGGACGGGGCACGTCTTCCACGGCGTCGTCCCCGGCGTCACCGTGGGTACCCGCTACGGCCTGCGGGTCGACGGCGCTTGGAACCCCGACGCGGGCCTGCGCCACAACGTCTACAAACTGCTGCTGGATCCGCACGCCACCGCAATTGAAGGCGGCTATGACTGGGGCCAAGCGGTTTTCGCCCATGACCTGAACAACCCGGCCGAGTTCGACTCCACAGACTCCGCCCCGGCTGTTCCGCGCTGCGTGGTGACAGACCCGTCCTTCGACTGGGACGAGGGCACCCCCGATGTCGCGCCGCGGATTCCGCTGGCCGACACGGTGGTCTATGAAGTCCATGTCAAGGGCTTCACCCGGCAGCACCCCGAGGTCCCGGAAGAAATCCGCGGCACTTATGCCGGCCTGGCGCACCCGGCCGCCATCAAGCACCTCACCGACCTCGGCGTCACCGCCGTCGAACTGCTGCCGGTGCACCAGTTTGTCCAGGACAGCCATCTGGAAGAAAAGGGCCTGCGGAACTACTGGGGCTACAACAGCATCGGCTTCTTCGCCCCGCACGGGGACTACAGCGCCGCCGGCGACGGCGGAGGGCAGGTCGCCGAGTTCAAGGCGATGGTCAAGGCCCTCCACGCCGCCGGCCTCGAGGTGATTCTGGACGTGGTCTACAACCACACCGCCGAGGGCAACCACATGGGCCCGATGCTGTCCTTCAAGGGCATCGACAACGAGGCCTATTACCGGCTGGTCGAGGGCGAGGAATCGGCCTACTTCGACACGACGGGCACCGGCAACAGCCTCAATGTGGGGCACCCGGCGGCGCTGGGCCTCATCATGGATTCGCTGCGCTATTGGGTGACGGAGATGCACGTGGACGGGTTCCGCTTCGACCTCGCCACTACGCTGACCCGCCAGGACGGCAGCGCCGAACTCCACAGCGCCTTCCTCACCCTGATCCAACAGGATCCGGTACTCGCCCCGGTGAAAATGATCGCCGAACCGTGGGACACCGCCGGCTACCAGGTGGGCGGTTTCCCTGCCGACTGGTCTGAATGGAACGGCAAGTTCCGCGATGACGCCCGTGAATTCTGGCATGGCGGCGACAACGTCCTGGGCGACTTCGCCCAGCGCTTCCTCGGCAGCCCCGACGTTTACGAGGGCAGCCGCCGGGCCCCGGTGTCCAGCGTCAACTTCATCACCGCCCACGACGGATTCACCCTGGCGGACCTGACGGCCTACGACGAGAAACACAACGAAGCCAACGGAGAAGACAATAACGACGGCGAGAGCGATAACCGTTCGGCCAACCACGGCGTCGAAGGACCCACCGACGACGCCGGGGTCAACGAACTGCGTGACCGGCAACGCCGGAACTTCCTCGCGACGCTGCTCCTGTCCACCGGCGTGCCGATGATTCTCGGCGGCGACGAGATGGGCCGGAGCCAGGGCGGCAACAACAACGCCTACTGCCAGGACGACGAGATCTCCTGGTTCGACTGGAACAAGGTCGACGACGGGCTGCTGCGGTTCACCACGGAGCTGATTGCCCTCCGCCGCGAGAACCCGGCGCTCCGCCCGGCCTGGTTCCGGCACGCGCCCGAGGCAGGCAGCGCCGACACCGTCCGGGTCCTCCGCGCCGACGCCGAGGGATTCACTGCTGAGGACTGGACAGCGGATCACCGCGCCATCGCCTTCGTGCTCGAGCACGACGGCGCCGATTCCTTCGCCGTGCTGCTCAACGCTGCCGAAAACGGCGTCGAATTCACCGTCCCGGCCGCTCCCGCACAGGAATGGGAACTCGTGCTGTCCACCGATCCGGAGCAGCAGGTCGAATCGCCCGTGAGCACGCTGATCGTCCGCGACCGGTCCGTCACCGTCCTGCGGTCACGCAGGGCATGACCGACCCGGTCCGCGTGGAAGTCCATGCGGCGGGCCATACCGGCCACGTTTTCGCGACGCGGGAAGCCGCGTCGCGGAGACGGGGCGGCCCGGCCGCGCCCGCCGTCGTGCTCCTCCACGGGATCGGCGCCTCACACCGCTACCTGCGCCGCCTGAATCGGCTTCTTGCCGGCTCTATGGACACCTATTCCATTGACCTGCCGGGGTTCGGCGCCACGCCCAGACCGGAACGTACGCTCTCCATTGCCGAGCACGCCCGCTACGTCCTGGGGGCCATGGAACAGCTGGGCGTGACCGAGTTTGTGCTGGTTGGGCACTCGATGGGAACACAGTTCGCCACCGAAGCAGCGCTCCAGGAGCCCGGGCGGGTCTCGCATTTGGTGCTGATGGGGCCGGTGGTGGATCCCGAGCGCCGCACCGTCGCGCAGCAGGCCCTGGCGCTGGGCCGGGACTGCCTGTTCTACGAAAGCCCCTCCTCCAACGCCCTCGTCTTCACCGATTACCTGCGGTGCGGGCCCTCCTGGTACTTCAAGACACTCCGGGTCATGATGGAGTACCCCATGGCTCAGAAAATCACCGGTGTCACCGCGCCGGTCCTCGTGGTGCGCGGAGCCAACGACCCCGTGGCGGACGCGGACTGGAGCCGCCGGCTGGCCGGACTCGCACGCCTTGGGCAGCTGCTGGAAGTCCAGGGCACGGGGCACGTGGTGCAGCACAACCGGGCGGTCGAAGTGCGGGACGCGATTCTGGCTTTCACGGGCATGCCCGCGGCGGCAGGGGAGACGCTGCCGGGCCCGGCGTGAACGGCCCGGGAACCCCGCCCCGGCGGTTAGACCTCAAAGTGCGTCCGGGTGGGTCCCTGGCCCAGTGACTCGACGACGCCGGCCGCGAGGGCGTGGAGCTTGATGTTCCGGGCGCTGGATGCCGACTTCAGGAGCTCGAACGCTTCGTCCTGGCTGCAGCGGTTCTGCGCCATGATGATGCCGACCGCGACGTCGATCCCGGTCCGTGTCTCCAGGGTGGCCTTGAGGTTGGCCGCGGTATCGCTGCTGTGAGCGAACCGCACCGCGAGGCGCAGTGCCATGGACGTCTGGTGGACGAAGTCGCGGGCCAGTTCCGTGGCGCGGTGATCGAACCGGCCCGGCCGGTGCGAATACAGGTTCAAGGCGGCGCGGGTCTCGCCTTCCAGCAGAAACGGCAGCGCCAGGATGGACCGGAAGCCGTGCCCGTGGACCGTCGCGGCGTAATGGGGCCAGCGGCCGTCCTGTTCAAGGTCTGAAATGTGGACGGTTTCCTGCTCCCGGGACGCCGTCATGCAGGGACCGTCGCCGTAGGCGTACTGGATTTCGTCCATGGCCTGCGCGGCGGGGCTGCTGCTGGCGACGGTTGCCGCTTTCCGGTGCCGCAGGAGCGTGATGCCGCAGAGGATCTCGTCCCCGGGCTCTGAGAGGCTGCGCGCGGACACACGGGCGAGTTCGCTGAGAAACTCCTCCACGTCCGAACTGCTGAGCACCAGTTCATGCAGGTGCTGGTTTATTGAATTTGCGGTTGACTCGCTGACCACTTCTCTGTTGTGCCGTTTCCCTCAGGTCAAGACAACCCGGCGGTGCTTCCCACCGCGGCAAGTGGCGGATACGGCAGCGGCCGGCCGGATCGAAGAACAATCCAACGGCTTGCTGCAAAACCGTACCGGGAGATTATATACATCCGGATACGCGGGGCTCCAGACGGCGCCCGCGGGGTCACAGACTGCTGAACCGTTTCGCTGGGGCACGTAGGCTTGCCTTAAGTGAATTGTCGTGAACGGATGCCGCATGCCAGAGCTCGACGTCAAGGAGTCGCACTCCCTTCCGCTGGCGATTTCCCGTGCCGCGGGCCAGCCCGTGGCTGCCGTGCTGGGAGAGCTGGGCTCGGATGAGACCGGGCTGACCGGCGCGGAGGCGGACAGGCGCCTCGCGGAGCTGGGGCCCAACGCGGTGCGGACCCACATGGCCAGCGGGTGGTCGGTGCTGTGCCGGCAGCTGGCCAGCCCCATCCTGATCCTGCTGCTCATCACCGCGGGGCTTTCGCTGTTCCTCGGGGACGCCACGAACGCGATCGTGATCGGCGTGATCCTGCTGGTTAGCGTCGGGCTCGGATTTAGTAACGAATTCCGGGCCGAACGCGCTGCGGAGGCCTTGCATTCGCGCGTCACGCACCGCGCCGTCGTCGTCCGCGACGGGACCGCCCGAGAGGTCGAGGTCACCGCCTTGGTGCCCGGCGACGTCGTCCATCTGGGGATCGGCGCGATCATTCCGGCTGACATGCGAGTGCTGACCGCGAAAGACCTGCTGTGCGATGAAAGCATCCTGACCGGCGAATCGCTGCCGGTCGGCAAGGACCCCGCCCCGGTCACCGGCGCAGTGGCGCTGGGTGACCTGACGTCGTGCCTGTTCATGGGGACCGTGATCCAGTCCGGCTCCTGCACCGGGGTGGTGGTCGCCACCGGGGGCCGGGCAGAGTTCGGCCGGATCGCACTGGGACTGGGCGAACGGCAGCCCCAGACCGAGTTCCAGCTGGGCCTCAAACGCTTTTCCTTCCTGCTGCTGCAGGTGGCCATCGGGCTGACCTCGCTGATCTTTGTCGCGAACCTGCTCCTGCACCGCCCGGTGATCGAATCGCTGCTGTTCTCGCTGGCGATCGCGGTCGGCATCACCCCGCAGCTGCTGCCGGCCGTGGTCAGCACCAGCCTGGCCACGGGTACCCGGCAACTGGCCCGGCGGAAGGTGCTGGTGAAGCGGCTGGTCTGCATCGAGGACCTCGGCGACATGGACATCCTGGTCACGGATAAGACCGGGACTCTGACAGAGGGCCGGATCAGCTTCACGGCCGCGCTGCCCGCCCGCCCGGACATCGCCCCCGCTGACCTGCTCACGCTGGGGCTGCTGGCGACCGAAGCCGACTACGCAGAATCCCAGACCTCCCCGGTGGGCCTGAACTCGCTGGACGCCGCCCTGTGGGCGTCACCGGAGGCCGCGGCGTTCCAGCCGGCCCGCTACAAGCGCCTGGACGTGATTGACTTCGACCACCTGAGGCGCCGGACCAGCGTGCTGGTCAGCGACGACGGCGGCCCCGCCCGCCTTATCACCAAAGGCTCGCCAGAGGACGTCCTCGCGTTATGCGCGGACACCCCGGCGGACGTACAGGCGTTGCTGAATGAGCAGTTCGACGCCGGATCCCGGGTGGTGGCCGTCGCGAGCCGCCCCGCGGACGGGCTGGAGGACCTGACCCCGGCCGATGAGAAGGACCTGGTCCTGGCCGGGTTCCTCATCTTCCTGGACCGGCCCAAAGCCAACGCCCGGGCTTCCCTCGACCAGCTCGAGGCGCTGGGCATAACGGTCAAGATCGCCACCGGTGACAACGCCAGGGTCGCCGAAAAGGTGTGCGATGAACTCGGCGTCCTCTCGGGCGGAACGCTCAGTGGTCCCGCGGTGGAGGCCATGACCGACGACGAGCTGGCCGCCGCCGCGCGCGAGGCGAGCATCTTCGCCCGGGTTTCGCCCGAACAGAAGGCCCGGATCATCCGGCTGCTGCGCAAGAGCGGCGGCGCCGTGGGGTTCATGGGCGACGGCGTCAACGACGCCCTGGCGCTGCACGCCGCGGACATCGGCATTTCCGTCGACAGCGCCACCGACGTCGCCAAGGATGCCGCCGACGTCGTGCTGCTCGACAAGGACCTGGGGGTCCTGGCCGAAGGCGTCATGGAAGGCCGGCGGATCTTCGCCAACACCATCAAGTACGTCCTGATGGGCACCTCCAGCAACTTCGGCAACATGTTCAGCGCGGCCACGGCCTCGGTGCTTCTGAGCTTCCTGCCCATGCTGCCCGGCCAGATCCTGCTGAACAACCTGCTCTACGACGCCGGCCAGCTGGCCATCCCAGGCGACCGGGTGGACAAGGAACAGCTGCTGGCCCCATCGCACTGGGACATCGGCTTCATCCGGCGCTTCATGTTCTTGTTCGGCCCCATCAGCTCCATCTTCGACTTCGCGACGTTCGCGCTGATGCTCTTCGTCTTCGACGCGGTTCCCGGCGAATTCCGCGCCGGATGGTTCATCGAATCCATCGTCACGCAGACGCTGATCATCTTCGTCATCCGGACCCGGCGCGTACCCTTCTTCCGGAGCCGGCCGTCGGTGGGCCTGGTGAGCGCGTCCCTGGGCGTGGTGGCCCTCGGGGTGTACCTCCCGTTCTCGCCGTTGGCCGGGGTACTGGGCTTCGATCCGCTGCCGACGCCGTTCTTCCTCGCCTTGCTTGGGATGGGCGCGGTGTACCTGGTGCTGGTTGAACTGGCCAAAGTCTGGTTCTACGCCCGGGCCGCGCAGCAGCCTCTCCCGCCCCGTCCCGTCCGGCTCCGCGGCCGGACCCACCGCATCGCCCGCCGGGCCGCACGCTTCAGCATCCCGGCGGCCCGCCCGCTGCTCGTCAACCGTGGCCCGGGCTGGCGCCGCCGGCGCAAAATCGGGCACAAAGGCCCTCACCGGGTGACAGCCCCGGGCGGATAGTTGGAGGGAGCGGCCACCTGGCCCATTTCCGGCTCGCCGGGCCCGCAGGGACACCAGTTTCAGCGGTCCAGGACTGATGGGGCCGATGGCCGACATTTCGACTGGAAAGCCATAACCCATGAGCATTTTTCAAGACAGGGTCGACGCCGGGAGGCAGCTCGGCCGGCGTCTGGCGGAACTGCGTGGCCAGGACATTGTGGTCCTGGGACTACCCCGCGGCGGCGTCCCCGTCGCCTTCGAGGTTGCCGCCGCATTGGACGCCCCCCTGGACGTGATCGTGGTGCGAAAGCTCGGACTTCCATACCAGCCGGAGCTCGCCATGGGCGCGATCGGTGAAGGCGGAGCCAAGGTCCTGGACGAGCAGGTCCTGGCCCATGCGAGGGTCAGCGCCCACGAACTCCAGGCAGTTGAAGACCGCGAGCGCGCCGTGCTGGAAAACCGGGTGGTCCTGTTCCGGAAGGGCCGGACCCGGCAGGACCTGACCGGACGCATCGCGGTGATCGTCGACGACGGGATCGCCACCGGCTCCACCGCCCGTGTGGCCTGCCGGATCGCCCGCAAACAGGGGGCAGCACGGGTGATCCTTGCCGTTCCGGTTGCCCCGGCGGATACCCTAGCCAGCCTCACCGAGCCCGATGAAGTGGTCTGCCTGGCAACGCCGCGCCAGTTCACCGCGGTCGGCTACCACTACCGGGACTTCTCTCCCACCGACGACGACGAGGTGGTGCGCCTGCTCGATCTTGCGGCCAAACGCCTGGAATCCGCGCCGCCGCCGTCCCGTGCTCCGTACTTCACCCACGCGGGCAGCGCCGCCGACGTCGAAGAGGAAGTGGAGATTCCGTCCCGCGGGGTGCGGCTTCAGGCCCAGCTCCACCTTCCGGTGCCGGCCCGGGCCGTGGTGCTGTTCGCCCATGGCAGCGGCAGCAGCCGCCACAGCCCCCGGAACCGTTACGTGGCCGGGGTCCTGCAGCAGGCCGGGCTCGGGACACTGCTGCTGGACCTGCTGACGCCCGCGGAAGAGCGCAACCGCGCCAACGTCTTTGACATCGAACTCCTGGCCCGCAGGCTCTCCTCGGCAACCGACTGGCTTGCCACCCGGGCGGACACGGCCTCCTGCGCCGTGGGTTACTTCGGTGCCAGCACGGGCGCCGGGGCCGCGCTGTGGGCGGCGTCGGAGCCCTCGGCACGGATCGCGGCTGTTGTGTCCCGCGGCGGCCGGCCCGACCTCGCCGGCCCGCGGCTCTCCGCCGTGACTGCGCCAACGCTCCTGATTGTGGGCAGCCTGGACCATGAGGTCCTGGAGCTCAACCGCAAGGCCAAGGCCATGATGCGGTGCCCCAACCAGCTCGCCGTCGTGCAGGGGGCGACGCACTTGTTTGAGGAACCGGGCACGCTGGCCGCGGCGGCCATCCTGGCCCGGGACTGGTTTGTCGACTACTTGCTGGCCCCGGACGGTACCGGACCGCGTGACGGCGCCGCGGGCGTTTGATGAACACGGGCGTTTGATGAACACAGACGTTTGATGAACACAGATGCCTGAAGAACACAGCCGCTTGGAGAATCAGGAGCCGCGCGCCTTGCCGTGACCCCCGCCGCGGGCCTTTGCCTGGCTCTTGGCCCGGCTTTCGGCCCTGGCACGGATGCCGAGGAGCATCCGCCGCTCCATGACGAACTGCACCGGCTCCAGCAACGGGCGGAGCACCAGTCCCGCGGCCAGGGGCGAATAGTCGTACCGGGTGCGGGACACGAGCCGGCTGGCATGGGGGCCCGCAGGACGCAGCACGAACGTCCACCCCGCCTCCAGCCAGGGCCCGTCGGGAGGAGGACCGCCCGGTGACACCCGCCCGGTCCGCAGATCGATGGTTCCGCCAAGGCCCAGCACTGCCCGGGACTGGAGAAGCCTGACCGGCAGGCCGCCGTCGCGGGAAAGCGGAACGATGTCACCGATCTCCAGATGCTGCAGTTCCGGCAGAATCCTGTCCGCGCTGTGGATGCCCAGGCCCGCGGCGTTCTCGAGCCAGTCGTAGGAGTACATGCCGCCGCGGCCGGCGCCCAACTGGACAAGCCACGGCCAGACGTCTGATACCGGGGCCGCGATGGTGACGGCCCGGGTGCTTTGCATGCGCGGCGCGGGCACAATCTCGTCCCCGGGCAGCGGCCCGGCGGCCTCCTGGGTGGTGGCTCCCCAGCGCAGGAGCCTCGGCCGGACGGCCAGGACGTACGCGGCACCCGCCGCCGCCGCCGCAAGCGCCGCGAGCGGTCCGCGGATCCGGGCCGGAAGGTGCGGGCCGCTCAGGCGAGGGACCTCAGCCGGCGCTGCGGCAGCACGGGCGGTCCTGCGGGGTGCCGGTGCGGGGCCGGCGCGGTTCATCCCGTGGTCCGGTCCCTCAGGTCGTCCGCGCTCTGGCCGACCACCAGCACCGGGCAATGGGCATGGGCCACGCAGGCCCCGCTCACCGAGCCCATGACCTGATGGAGGAAGCCGCCCTTCCCGCGCCTGCCCACCACGAGCAGCTGGGCGTTCTTGCTCTCGTCGATGAGGGCCTTGGCCGGCGCCCCGAACTTGACCGAGCGCGTGAGTCCTTCCGGGCGGGAGTCCCCGAAGGCCCGTTCCAGCGCCTGGTCCACGAGGCGTTTGGCGGTCTCTTCCAGCTGCGCGGTGGTGGGCGTGCTCTCCTCCGGCAGGTGGGACGCCAGGAAGAAGTCGGAGGTGCCCAGGCACGTGATGACCTCCAACGGGACGTTCAGACTCGTGGACATGCGCCCGGCGAGGCGGAGCGCCGTCGTCGAAAACTCGGATCCGTCCACGCCCACGACAATGCGCTGATCACCGTTCATGGCCCCCAGCCTGCCCCCTGCCTCCGGGACTGCCTAGGGCCGAAAGTCACGCGGGGCTGGGCAGAGCACCCGGCTCCCCTTAGGGTGGAACGGTGACTGCCGGCGCCGGACCTGGGGCCGGAGCCCGTGCCGGACCAAGACGGTCTGCAGATCCTGCCACCCGAGGAGTTCCTGATGAGAGTTGCTGTTACCGGAGGAAGCGGAAAGCTGGGACGGAGCGTCGTCCGGCGGCTGAGTGAGGACGGCCACGATGTGACCAACCTGGACCGGACGGGCGCGCGCAGCCCCGGGTTCACGGAGGTGGACCTGCGCAACTACGGCCAGGTGGTGGACGTGTTCCTGGGCCTGGAGGACCGCCACAACGGCTTTGACGCCGTGGTGCATCTGGCCGCGATTCCCGCCCCGGGGCATGCCCCCGATGCCGCCACGTTCGAGAACAACATGCAGTCCACCTACAACGTGTTCCAGGCCGCCCGCCGTGCCGGGATCAAGAAAATTGTCTACGCCTCCAGCGAGACGGTCCTGGGGCTGCCGTTCGACGTCGACCCTCCTTACATCCCGGTGGACGAGGACTACCCGGCCCGGCCGGAAAGCACCTACTCCCTGGTCAAGCACCTCGAGGAGCAGATGGCCATCCAGCTGACCCGCTGGGACCCGGAACTGAGCATCACGGGCCTGCGGTTCTCCAATGTGATGGACCCGGAGGACTACGAGGAGTTCCCCTCCTTTGACCACGACGCAACCCTGCGCAAATGGAACCTCTGGGGCTACATCGACGGCCGCGACGGCGCCCAGGCCGTGGCCCGCGCCCTGGCCCACGGCAAGCCCGGCTTCGAGGCCTTCATCATCGCCAACGAAGACACCGTGATGAGCCGTTCCAGCGCCAGCCTGGCCGCCGAGGTCTTCCCCGACGTCAAAGTGGTCAAGGAGCTTGGCGAGCACGAAACCATGCTCTCGATCGACAAAGCCAAACGCCTCCTCGGCTACGCGCCCGAGCACACCTGGCGGACCTACCACTCGAACCGGACCACCCCGACCGAAGACTGAAACACCCGCGGCTGACGAAACCGGGACCAATCCACCCACCACTGAGGAGTTCCATGCACTACCGCACCCTGGGCAACAGCGGCGCCGTTGTCTCCACCTATGCGCTGGGCACCATGACCTTTGGCGCCGAAGCCACCGAGGAGCAGTCCCGCGCCATCCTGGATGACTACTTCGCGGCGGGCGGCAACTTCATCGACACCGCGGACGTTTATAGCTCGGGGGTGTCGGAGGAAATCATCGGCCGCTGGCTGGCCGACCGGGCAGACGCCCGGGACAGGGCCGTCGTGGCCACGAAAGGCCGCTTCCCGATGGGCCAGGCCCCCAACGACGTCGGGACCTCCCGCCGCCACCTGGTCCGGGCGCTGGATGACTCGCTGCGCCGGCTGGGCGTGGAGCAGATCGACCTCTATCAGCTGCATGCGTGGGACCCGATCACTCCCCTGGAAGAGACACTCCGGTTCCTGCACGACGCCGTCACCAGCGGCAAGATCGCGTACTACGGATTCTCCAATTTCCTGGGCTGGCAGCTGACCAAGGCGGTCCACGTAGCGAAAGCCCAGGGCTGGAGTGCCCCCGTGACGCTGCAGCCGCAGTACAGCCTGTTGGTCCGCGAGATCGAATCGGAAATCGTTCCGGCCTCGCTCGACGCCGGGATCGGGCTGCTGCCGTGGTCGCCTTTAGGCGGCGGCTGGCTGTCCGGCAAATACAAGCGCGACCAGCCGCCCGCCGGGGCCACCCGCCTCGGCGAAAATCCGAAACGGGGGATGGAAGCGTGGGAGGCCCGCAACGCCGACCCGCGCACCTGGGACGTGATTGCCGAAGTCGAGGAAACCGCCGGCCGGCATGGCGTGAGCCCGTCCCAGGTGGCACTGGCCTGGCTGGCGGACCGGCCGGCCGTCACCTCGGTGATCCTGGGCGCCCGGACCGTCGAGCAGCTCGCGGACAACCTGGCGGCGGCGGACCTCCGGCTCACCGCGGGGGAAACTGAGCGGCTGACCGAGGTCAGCCGCCCGCGCGTCGGCGTCTATCCGTACGGGCCGATGGCCCAGGAGCAGCGCAGCCGGAAGCTCGAGGGCGGTCGCTAAAGAACAAACGCGGGGTCATTTCCCGCCCGTCCAGCAGTGGACAGGCGGGAAATGACCCCGCGTTGTGGTGTTCCGGTGAAATCCGGCTCAGTGAACGAGCTCGCGGGTCATGCCGAAGGGCACCTGGTCGGACAGAGCCGCCGTGTAGTGGCCCGGCCTGTGCCGCGTCAGCAGGATGCCGTGGGTTCCGGCGGTCATCGCGAGCCGCTGAAGGCCGAGGACGGCGTCGTTGAGGCGGTCATCGAGGACTTTGCGGCTGTCGACCTGGATCTCAATGGTCGGGGTAACTTGGGTCATAGCACAGTCTTTCTTGGAGTTCTTTTCTTGGCCCCAATTGAATGGACAATAACGTCATATTTATAGGGGCGTCAAGTCGCCGGACGGCCGCTTCCGGCCCTCAAAATGCGGTCCGGGCGAGTGTCGCGGCGTGGACCTGCGGATCCTTTTCAACCCGGGACCTTCGGCACTGGACAGATTCCGCGCGAGGCGAACGGGCCAGATGGCTGCCGGAGCGCCTGCCCGGGCCCCCGAGGGGACGGCCGTCAGGGCCCCGCCCGCGTACTCTGCGTATCGAATGCCGGACAACCGGGATAATCTTCTGCAGAGAATGTCCACAAACGGCGCAAAGGCGGCACGGCACCATGGCAGAAGCACAATCGGATAAGTCGCATGGCCGGTGGCGGACCTTCCACGAGAAGTTCGTCGTCGAGGAACGGTTCATGAGCGTGTCGGCGCGCCGGAATCTCTACCGCACGGCCGTCGGGCTGATGATCCTCGGCGTCGTCCTGTTCGTCGTGATCCTGACAGGTGTCCTGCAGCACGGCGGCATCTCGGCGGCCGACGAGCCCGTGCGGTCCTGGCTCGTGACCCTGCGCGGTGAACCCGCCACCACCATCATGATCATCCTGGCGATCGTGTTCGGCCCCATCGGCCTGCCGATCATCGTCCTGATCGTCACCGTGGCCTGGGGATTGGCCGCCACGCATGCATGGCGGCCCATGCTCCTGGCCGGCGCTATGCTGACTGGCGTGATCCTGGCGCAGGTCATTGGCCGGATCGTGGAGCGCCACCGCCCTCCCGTGGACCTGATGCTCTTCGGCGCCGACACCACCTTTTCCTTTCCGTCCGGCCATGTCCTGGGCGCGTGCGATTTTCTGCTGGTGACCACGTACCTGGTCTTTTCGCGCCGGAAGAACCCGCGGTCGGCCATCATCGCCTTCATCGTGGCGGGGATCGGGATCTTCTTCGCGGCGGTCAGCCGCCTCTACCTCGGCTACCACTGGATGACCGATGCCCTGGGCGCCTTCTCGATCTCGCTCGTGGTGCTGGGCGGGGTCATTGCGCTGGATACCTGGCGGACGGCCCGGATTCCGGGGGAGCGGATCACCGGAACGCTGTCCACCGCCGACGCCGGCACCGACTAAGCCCGGGCACGGACTAAGCCCGGGCACGGACTAAGCCCGGGCACGGACTAAGCCCGGGCACGGACTAAGCCCCGTCAGCGGCTGCGCGCCCGTTTGAGTTCGGCGCGCAGCCGCGCATTGGCGGCCTCGAGTTCCATCACCTTGGCCACCCCGGCCAGGTTCAGGCCTTCTTCCAGGAGTTCGCTGATCCGCCGCAGCACCGCGAGGTCAGCATCGCTGTACTGCCGTGTGCCGCCTGCGGTGCGGTCCGGGGTGAGCAGTCCCCGCCGCTCGTAGAGACGGATGTTCTGCTGTCCCGTGCCCACCAGGTGTGCCACCACGGAGATGGCGTAAAGACCTGCCTCCGACCCGCTCTCCGCCATGGTTTTCCTCCCTTTGCTGCGATTTCCCCCTTGCAGCAGTGTGTCACCGGTGCTATAAAAAATCTATACCCCTCACCATAGAAAAACGGTGACGGGTGATGGAGAAAATGGAGCCAATTCGCGCTGAAGGAGTGGGAAATGATGTTAATTCGGACGGACCCGTTCCGTGACTTTGACCGGTTCGCCCAGCAGGTCTTCGGAACGACGGCGCGCCCCGCCGCCATGCCCATGGACGCGTGGCAGGAGGACGGCGAATTCGTCGTCGCCTTTGACCTCCCGGGCGTCAACGTCGACTCGATCGGGCTCGATATTGAACGCAACGTCCTGACGGTCCGGGCGGAACGGCGGGACCCCGTGCAGCCCAATGTGGAACTGACGGTCTCCGAGCGCCCCCGCGGTGTTTTCAGCCGCCAACTGATCCTGGGCGAGACCCTGGACACCGAGAACGTCAAGGCCCATTACGCGGACGGTGTCCTGACCCTCCGCGTCCCCGTGAAGGAACAGGCCAAGCCGCGGAAGATTGAAATCACCCATTCGCAGGACAACCTGCAGGAGATCGGCAAGTAGTCCCGGGAGCCTGCGCCGGGCACCAGGCCCGGCGCAGGCTCCGGCTTCACACGGCGGAGCCCGATAATGCCCTCGAACAACCCCGACCCCCGCGGCTACTACGCACTCCTGCACGTGTCTCCGGACGCGAGCCGGGAGGAGATCGGCCGCGCCTTTCGGGCGCTGATGCGCCTGCACCATCCCGACGCCGGAAGCTCCGGGGCCGGTCGCGGTACCGGCGATTCCGGTGCCGGCGAGGTGAGCGCGATCCTGGACGCCTTCGCCGTGCTGCGGGACCCGAGGATGCGGGCGGACTACGACGCCGGCGGGCGCCGGGCGGCCGGCCCGGCCGGCACGTCGACGAGCGGGGCCGGACACGGCGGCCGTGACATCCCGGTGCGCATCATCCGGCGCCGGGAACCGCTTCTGCGGGTGTTCCCCGTCCGCTGGGAACCAGAGCACCGCCGGGAGCAGCCCCCACGCAGAGGTCACTGAGCAGGGGTTACTGGCCCTGGCCGCCGACCCCAATCACCAGCAACTCCCACGGAGGAGGAGAACGTCCATGAGCGCATGGCGCCGCTACGATTCACACCTGATGCCGGTGTTCCACGAACGCTTCGAGAAGCGCTGGGGCCAAGGCACGGCACCGTTCCTGGATCCGGAGGCGCACGAGGCCCCGCTGCCCCGGGCCCAATGGATCAACGTCGATACCGGCGCGGCGCTGGCCGTGGTTCCGGTCTGGACCGCTGAGGACAACCAGCACCGTTCCTTTGGCGTGTTCTACCTGCCGCCCGCGGGTGATATCTGGGTGCTGAGGCCCGGCTTCACCGAGTACCTGGAACCTTCGGCGGACGAGGCTGAGCAGCTCGTGGGCCTGCGGAACGACGCCTTCCGTAAGGCGGTGGCTCACGCCAAGGACTTCCTCTTCGGGCCGGAGACGTCGGTTTTCTGAGCCGCCAGGGGGCCGGGCTCAGTTGTTGGCGGCCGCGTAGACGTTGAGGCTGCAGGAGAACACGATCCACGAGACGTAGGGCAGCATGAGCAGGCCGGCCGCCCGGCTGGCGACGCCGAACAGGACGGTGGTTGCCGAAGCGGCCACGGCGTGCGCCACGATGACCAGAAGGGCAAACCAGAGGGCTGCCGTGCCGATCATCGGATACATGCCGAAGAACAGCGGCGCCCAGGCCACGTTCAGGAGCAGGAGGATGCCGTAGACCGTCATGGCGCCGTTGTGCTGCCCGGCGTCCGGCGCGGATTTCACCCCGGCGCCCCTTCCGGAGCGCTGCCGCCATACCAGCCATGCAGCCACGGCCATGGTCGTGTAAAGCATCATCCAGACCGATCCGAAGGCCCAGCCCGGCGGAGTCCACGGAGCCTTGTCCGCCGCCGCATACCAGCCGCCGGCGTTGCTGATGATGACCTGCGAGGCCAAGTAGGCCACCGCGTGTGAAACCGCGAGGAAACCGACGAGAACCGCTCCCTGCCGGCGCGGCCCGGGCCGTGCCGACGGCCGGCGGTCGACGGCGTGTTCAATTTTCACTTGCACGGATCAACACTGGCCAATGCCCCGGCGTCCGTCAAACCGGCGAGGTCGTGGCGCCCGCTCCGGGGTGAGGCCTAAGATCAGTCAACCACCACCGAAACTACATAGGGGTCCTGTCGATGAACGCTTCCGCCAAGGAGTTGGCCGCCCTTCTTCCGCCCGGCTTTACCTTGGGCGTGGCGACGTCCGCCTTCCAGATCGAGGGCGCGCTCGATGAGGACGGCCGCGGCCCGTCCGGGTGGGACGTCTTCGCCGCGAAGCCCGGAGCGATCGTGGAGGACCAGAGCCCCACGGTCTCCTGCGACCACTACCACCGGATGCCCGAGGACGTGGCCCTCATGAAGGACCTCGGGATCGATTCCTACCGGTTCTCGCTGTCCTGGCCGCGGATCCAGCCCGGCGGCAGCGGACCGGTGAACCCGGCCGGGCTGGGTTTCTATGACCGGCTGATCGACCTGTTGCTTGAGAACGGGATTTCCCCCATGGCCACCGTCTACCATTGGGACACCCCGCTGCCGCTGGAGGAAGCCGGCGGCTGGATGAACCGGGACACGGCGTACCGGCTGGGCGAGTTCGCCGCCATCGCCGCGGCTGCCTTCGGGGACCGCGTGGACCGCTGGGTGACGGTCAACGAGCCCGCGACCGTCACCACCAACGGCTACGCCCTGGGCATGCACGCGCCCGGCGAAGCTCTCATGCTGAAGGCGCTGCCCAGCGTGCATCACCAGCTGCTGGGCCACGGCCTGGCGCTCCAGGCGCTGCGTGCCGCCAACGTACGGGGCGAAATCGGCATGACCAACGTCTACTCGCCGATGGTCCCGGCCAGCGCCAACCCGCTGGACAAGCTCAGCGCCGGACTCATGGACGTGGCACAGAACCGGCTCTACGCGGATCCCGTGCTGCTTGGCAAGTACCCCGACGTCATCCGCGCAGCCACGTTCTTCTCCTCCTCCTTCAGCCCCTCCAGCGAGGACATGGAACTGATCTCCCAGCCCCTGGATTTCTACGGCCTGAACTACTACATGCCCACCCGCGTCGCGTCAGGTCCGGGAGAGGGGGCCGTGCCGCCGGGCATGGCGGAGGCGATGGGGGACGACCTCAGCGGGACGCCCGGGGCGCCGTTCCACATAGCGTCGTTCCCGGACACGGAGCACACGGCCTACGGCTGGCCGGTCAAGCCCGACTACATGGCCGTCGCCCTGGCCGAGATGGCCGAGCGCTACCCGGACCTGCCGCCGGTCTACATCACCGAGGGCGGGGCGAGCTTCGAGGACGTCGTGGTCCGGGACGCCGCGGCGGACCGGCGGATCATTCCGGATGAGCGCCGCTTACGGTATCTGGCCGACCATATCGGCACGGCTCTGGAAGCCACGCGCCCCGGCGGTGCCGCCGAGTCCGTGGACCTTCGCGGCTACTATGTCTGGTCCCTCATGGACAACTTCGAGTGGTCCGCCGGGTACAAGCAGCCATTCGGCCTGGTCCACGTCGATTTCGACACCCAGGTCCGCACGCCGAAGGCCTCGTACTACTGGCTGCAGGAGGTGATCGCGGCGCGCCGCGCGGCGTCCGCCGCGCACGTGCCCGGGGCCGCCGCCGTCGGACAGCAGGAGCCAGACGCCGACGCCGAACCGCCCCGCCCGGCGGGCTGAGGCCCTTACCCGGATCAACGTCAGCGCAGACCTAGCTCAGAGCAGGTCCAGGTCCTGCAGGCCCTTGGCGAGTCCGGCGCCATCGGGAGAGTAGATCCAGGGAACGGAGGATCCCGAGTGGTCGCCGGAATCGGAGTGGCCGCCGGCCAAGACGGCCTCGCTGGCCGAAAGCTGCCGGATCCCGATCGCGGCCACCCGGTCCGGGTGCTCCTGGGCGAAGCCGGAGTAGATTTCTTCATCGTGCTGGCCGTTGTCGCCGAACAGCAGCCAGCGCATGTTCGGGAACTCCTGGGCCAGGAGTTCAAGGTTCCGCCGCTTGTGTTCCTGGCCGCTGCGGAACCAGCGGTCGTGGGTCAGGCCCCAGTCCGTGAGCAGCAGGGCGCCCGAGGGATAGAGGTTCCGGGCGATGAAGCGGGCCAGGGTGGGCGCCGCGTTCCACGGCCCCGTGGACAGGTACAGCACCGGCGCCTCGGGGTGCTCGACCTTGAGCCGGTCCATCAGAACAGCCATGCCTGGCGTGGCCATCCGGGCGCGTTCGTTCAGGACGAAGGTATTCCACAGCGCCAGGAAAGGCCGTGGGAGCGCCGTGACCATGATCGTGTCGTCAATGTCCGAGACAATGCCCAGCCTGGTGTCGGCTGAGATCACGAAAATCCTGGCCTCGACCGGTTCCGTTCCCTCGGCCCGCAGCGTGGCCGTATGCCAGCCCGGGTTCAACGCCACGGGAACCACGGTGTCGACCAGGCCGCCGCGGTCCGCATGGACGCGGGTGGTGACGCCGCCGAGCCGGATCTCCACCTCGGTGAACTGGACGGGGACGCTTGTGAAGGCGCGCCAGCCGCGGAAGTTCTGGTTGCCGTTCTGGACAAGTCGCTCTGCCTTGCTGCCTGGCACGGGCTTGCTGGTGAGGACCACCCGGCCCAGGACCCGGACCCACTCGGTCGAGCCGTAGCCCTGATAGGCGACGGTCTGCGGGATGAACTTCCAGCGTCGGGCCGTCTTGAGGCGCAGCCCATTGACGGTGTCCGACACCCAGTGGGCGAGCCGAAAGGCCCTGGTGCCGGACACGGGCTGCTGATGCGCTGGTTGTGACGCCAATTCCATGCCCCCACTCTCCCACAGCGCCGGACTCCCGCCGTGCGTGTGACTAGCCCGAGGCCGCAGTGCCGCGACGGCGGTCCGGGAGCCGGACGCCCCGCGACGCACGGCCTACCAGGGAAGCGACTCGCCCAGCAGCCGGCGCAGTGCGGCGGCGTTGCGCACGGCGTTGCCGCCGCCGTCGTTGTTGAAATAGGCGAAGACGTCCTTGCCGTCCGCCCGCCATTCGCCAATGCGCGCAGCCCACCACTGCAGGTCCTCGTCCGGGTATGAACCGGCGTAGAGCGCGTCGCGGTCCGGGCCGTGCAGCCGGATGTAGACGAACGGGGCCGTCGCGCGCAGGACGCACGGGAGCCCGGCACCGCTCATGATGCAGTACGCCGCGCCGTGCCGCTCCAGCAGGGCATACACGCCGGGGTCGTCCCAGCTTGGGTGGCGGAACTCCACGCTGACGCGGATCCACTCGGGCAGCGCGGCGAGAAAATAGTCCAGCCGGGCGTCGTCCCGCCCGAAGTCCGGCGGCAGCTGGACGAGCAGGACGGCCCGCTTGTCGCCGAGCTCGTGCCAGCACCGGGTGATGCGCTCCACCCACGCCTCCGGGGCGTAGAGCTTCTTGCCGTGGGTCAGGCCGCGCGGAGCCTTGACGGACATGGCGAAGCCATCGGGCAGGCGGCGCCGCCAGCCGGCGAACGCGTCCTCCCTGGGCCAGCGGTAGAAGCTGGCGTTCAGTTCCACGGTGTCGAAGCGGGCCGCGTAGTGCGCCAGCCTGTCCCGGGCCGGCAGGCCCGGCGGGTAGAGGACCCCCTCCCAATGGTCATAGCTCCAGCCTGACGTCCCGATCCGCACAGTGCCCGTGCGGTCAGTATTCATGTGCTCTGCCATGCCGGTCCGTGCCCCTCCGCTTCCGTGCCCCGGCCCGCCTAGACCTCTCCGGCCCAGTCGCCGGCATGCGTGGCGAACGCCGCCTCCCAGCGCTGCCGCTCGGCGTCGGGCAGCGGCCCGCGCACCACGGCGGCTGCCGCCGCGTCCAGATTGGCCGGCTGCGAGGTTCCGACGATCGCCGTGGAGACGCCGGGGCTGAACGCCGAGAACCGCAGTGCCGTGCCCTGCCAGTCATCGGCCTCCGGCTTCAGGTCCATCTCACGAAGCCGGTGCCAGTACGTCTCGCCGTACACGCCGGTGGGGCGGTCCGTGTGCCGCCACGGCGCGTTGGCCAGGGGGCGTTTGGCAACCACTCCCAGTCCGCTCCGCGCCGCGCCGGGCAGCACCTCGCGGAGGGAACGTTGGTCTGCCAGGTTCACGGACGACTGTACGGCGCCGAAGACGCCGGCCGAGGCGGCCCAGGCGAGGGCCTCGTTCTCGCCGCTGTACCCCGGCACCCGGACCTTGCCCGCGTCCACGCAGGCAAGCAGCGCCTGCACGGCATCGCCCCGCTCCAGCACCTCGAGGGGGCAGGAATGCAGGAAGACGACGTCGATCGTGTCAGTGCCGAGCGTGGCCAGCGCCTCGTCGACGCCGCGGGTCACCGCGGTGGCGCTCCAGTCCGTTGCGCCCTCGACGCCGTAGCCCACCTTTGTAGACAGGACGACGTCGTTGCGGTGCGCCGGGAGCCAGGAGCCGATGCGTTCCTCGGACAACCCGTAGCCCCGGGCCGTGTCGATGAAGTTGATGCCCAGCTCCAGCGCCCGGTCCAGGAGCGCATGGGCCTGGCGTTCTGTCACGTCGTCGTAGCCGATGTGCCCGGCGCCGAAGCCCAGGGCGGAGACCTGCAGTGACGATGATCCGAAGTTCCGTTTCAGCATGGATGGATCCTAGCCCCGCGGGCCCGTCCTTCCGCAAACCGGGAAGGCCCTGCGCCGCGCGCCGTCAGCAGCGCATGCGGCGCCAGTGCGCACCGGTGCGCACCGCCGTCGTGCGCCGCCTGCGGACGCCGTCGTCGGGCGCCCTCATCGTGCCGCCTCCTCGAACCCGGAGAGCCGGTGTGGCACTGTAAGTGTCATGGCACGCATCGAGGATTACGCAATGGTCGGCGATCTGCACACCGCCGCCCTGATCAGTACAGAAGGTTCCATCGACTGGCTCTGCCTGCCGCGTTTCGACTCGCCTGCCTGTTTCAACGCGCTGCTCGACACGCCCGCGGCCGGACGGTGGCTGCTGGCGCCGGCAGGCGGCGGTGAATGCACCCGGCGCCGCTATCGCGCAGACACCCTGATCCTGGAGACCGAATGGGAGACGCCCGAGGGGGCGGTCAGGATCATTGACTTCATGCCGCCACGTGACGAGGTGGCGGACATCGTGCGGATCGTAGTGGGCGTCCGCGGCACCGTGCGGATGCGCGGCGAGCTGGCGCTGAGGTTCGACTACGGCCATATTGTGCCATGGGTCCGCCACGACGAGCACGGCATCCACGCCGTTGCAGGGCCTGACGCCGTCTACCTCGTGACTGAGGCGCCGCTGCGCGGCGAGCGGATGCACACGGTCAGCGACTTCACCGTCACGGCCGGGGAGCGCGTTCCCTTCGTGCTGACCTGGAGCCCCAGCCACCTCGCCCGGCCGCGCACCGTGGACCCGGAAGCGGTCCTGGTGTCCACTGAGGAGTTCTGGCACAGCTGGTCTGCCAAGTGCACGATCACCGGGCCGTACCGCGACGCGGTCCAGCGCTCGCTGATCACGCTCAAGGCCTTGACCTTTGCCCCCACCGGCGGCATCGTCGCCGCCGTCACGACGTCCCTGCCGGAGGAGATCGGCGGCACCCGGAACTGGGATTACCGCTTCTGCTGGCTCCGCGACGCCACCCTGACGCTGCAGGCGCTGCTGGCCGCAGGTTACACGCAGGAGGCCGGTGCATGGCGTGACTGGCTGCTCCGTGCCGTCGCCGGGGATCCCGCCGATCTGCAGATCATGTACGGACTCCACGGGGAGCGCCGCTTGCCGGAGACCGAACTTCCCTGGCTCAAGGGATACGAAAATTCCGCTCCCGTGCGCACCGGGAACGGCGCGGCAGGGCAGCTGCAGCTGGACGTCTGGGGCGAGGTGCTCGATTGCCTGTCCCTGACACGGAACTCCCTGCTGAAGCACACCGACGACGCCTGGGACGTCCAGGTGGCCCTCATGGAACACCTTGAGACGGCATGGCGCCAACCGGACAACGGGTTGTGGGAAATGCGCGGTCCGCAGCGCCACTTCACGCACTCCAAGGTCATGGCATGGGTGGCGGCGGACCGCATGGTCAAGGGCGTCCGGGACTTCGGCCTGACCGGCCCGGCCGACCGCTGGGAGGAGCTGCGTGACACTATCCACGCCGAGGTCATGGCCAACGGGTTCGACGCCGAACGCAACACGTTCGTGCAGTCCTACGGGCGGCCGGAACTGGACGCGAGCCTGCTGCTGCTGCCCCGGGTCGGCTTCCTTCCGCCGGATGATCCGCGCATCATCGGAACCATCGACGCCGTCCAGCGCGAGCTGACGCACGACGGCTTCCTGCGCCGCTACCTGCCAACGGAGAGCGGCGACGGGCTCCCCGGCGAGGAAGGGGTGTTCTTGGCGTGCTCCTTCTGGCTGGTGGAGGCCCTGATCGGGGCGGGCCGGCGCCATGAGGCCCGGGAACTGTTCGAACGCCTGCTGGCGCTGCGCAACGACGTCGGACTCCTCAGTGAGGAGTGGGGCGTCGAGGCCGGCCGGCAGCTGGGCAACACGCCGCAGGCCTTCAGCCACTTCGCCCTCATCATGAGTGCACTGGAGCTCCATGATGACGGTGTCCGCCGCAGCGACACCCCGCTGGACGCGGGCGGCGCCGCGCGCCACCCCGGACCAGCCGAACACGCCGGGCTGGCGGGACACCCGGCTCACGGCGGGACCCCGCGCCCTTGATCCGCCGCTGACACGCGCTTAATCGGCGTCGGTCAACCGCGCCCCTGAACTGTGCCCGACATTAATTGTGCCTCAAGGGAATTATGCCCACGGCGGGCGCCTGAGCATGCCAAGCGCCGGCCCGGCGGCGTTCCGGCGCCCGTCCGGGCGTGCAGCCGGCGAAGCCTTCGGGGCTTTCGCCCGGCCGTCAAGTAAGTATACTTACTAATATCCCGGCACGGGATATGGCGGGGGATACATGGAACGAGGAGTGTGCAATGGCGGGATATTTCGAGCTCGTGGACGCGCCCGAGGGCGGCTACCGCATTCGGATGTTGGACGGTGCGGGCGAACTGATGGCGGTCTCCATCACCTTTCCCAGCAAGAGGGCGGCGGTGGCCGGCGTCGCCCAGGCGCGGGAGATCGCCGGAACCGGCCTGATCCGGGACCGCAGTTCCGATGCCCCGGCCGCCCGGCACGGCTCGACGCCGCGGGTGATCCGGCGGGCCCTCGGCACGGCCGGGCGCTCAGCGCCCGCGACCGGCGGCTCGCTGGCGGCCGGGAAGAGGACGCGTGCCCGCCACTGATCGGCGCTGAACGGATGGGGCGCTGAACGGATGCGGCCACGCTGATCCGATTGTCGCGCAGCCCGGCTACCCGTCCCGTGGTCCGGGGAACTTCTTCCAGGCCTTAGCGAAGTCCGCCTCGGCCTGGGCGGCCAACTGGCCCTCGCGGGCGTGCAGCCGCCCGAAGGTGAACCCGGGTTCGCCGCTGCCCGCGGCACGCCGTCCGAGTTCACTCAGCAGGGTCTGTGCCACCACGCTGTCCTGGTGCAGGCCCAACGCGGTTTGAATGTGCCGCGCCGCCAGGGCCATCCGGGCAAGCCTTTTCGCGTCCCCTTTCCCGGCCACGGTAGCGGCGAACTCGGCGGCATAGCGCAGACGTTTGGCCGATTTGCGGACCTCGTGCAGACCTTCATCCCGGGACGCGGCTTCAGCGTGGGAAGGGATACCCGGTCCGCCGTCGGCCCGCGGAGCCAACCCGTCCACCGAGCGCCTGAGCCGTGCCTCATCCTTGGCCACGAGCTTCCGCACAGTCTTATGCGGAGGCCGGGAGGCCTTGGCGGTCAGCGGGACGGCGGTGACAAACTCCGCCAGCCGGCCGAGCAGGAGGGCATAGCGTTCGCCGTCGAGGGCCACGATCACATTTTCCATGCCCGCGGCGGCGGAGGCATCCAAAGTTTCGTCGATCCGTTCGGCCGCCGGGCCGATAACCAGCCCCGGGGGCTCTTCGGCGAGCAGTTCCCTGAGCCGGTCCTGAACCACCGTCGGGTCCCGGGCGGCGCCGAGCACCCCGGAGATCCACTGGAGCTCGGTGCGGATGTCATCAGCGGCGCCGGCGGCAAAGAGGGTTCGTCCCGTGGCCAGCAGCGAACGGAGCCGCCGGGCCGCGACGCGCATCTGGTGGATGGCTTCCGCCTGTCCGGCCCTGGCGCCGGGGCCGTGTCGGCGCAGCTCGCCCAGTTGTTGTCCCAGATAGGCCTGCAGAACATCCCCCGTGGTGGTCGCCATGCTTTACTGTACTGACTTCCCCGGTGCCCGGACAGAGCCCTTCGTACCGGTTACAGTAGGGCCATGGATCCGCGGGGGAATCGGGACGCCGGCCCTGCCGGAACGCGTCTGCTGGGCCGTCTGGCGGTGCCGCTCGTTGCCCTGGCGATGCTGCTCGCGGGCCTGGTCCTGCTGGCCCGGCCGGTGCCGCAGGAAGACTTCGGCTGGTTCGCCTATGCCCCGCTGGCCGCCCGGCCCGTCGTGCCGCAGGGGCTGGTCTTCATGGGCGCCGAGACCTGGACCGGCGTTGCCCTGATCGGCGCCGGCCTGCTGGTCCTGGCGTTCTGGTCCGGCTACCGTGCGGGGCGACAGGTCCGGGACGGGCGGATCGGCAACGGGCAGATCAGGGACCGCGACGACGACTCCCGTTAGGGCCGCGTCCGCCCGACCTCGTGAGGGGGCAGTTCGCGGCAGTCGGGGCGCGCAACACTGCCGTGACCGGCCCACTCGGCGGTAGGCTGGCCGGGCAACGGCGCACGCGCGCACCAGTCGAGGAGGACCCCCATGAGCCAGCACCACACCCCCGGACGGGTTGCCGTCGTCACCGGAGCAGGATCCGGCATCGGCCGGGCGGTGGCCCGGCTCATGCTGGCCGAGGGCTACCGGGTGGTCCTGGCAGGCCGGCGGGAAGAGCCACTGCTGGAGACAGCGGCCGGCCACCGCCAGGCGCTCGCGGTACCGTGCGATGTCACCGTCCCCGCCGACGTCGAACGGCTCTTCGCCGCGGCACTGGAGCAGTGGGAGCGGGTGGACGTGCTGTTCAACAACGCCGGCGTGTTCGGCCCCGCCGCCTCGGTGGACGAGATTACGGTGGCGGACTGGAACGCGACCGTAGCGGTAAACCTCACGGGATCCCTCCTCTGCGCCGCCGCCGCCGTCCGTGCCATGAAGGCCCAGTCGCCCCAGGGCGGCCGGATCATCAATAACGGCTCCATCGCGGCCCATTCGCCCCGCCCCAAGACCGTGGCCTACACGGTGACCAAGCACGCGATTACCGGGCTCACCAAGAGCATTGAGCTCGACGGGCGCGGGTTCGGCATCACCTGCGGACAAATCGATATAGGCAATGCGGCCACGGATCTCATGGACGAGATCGGCGTGGGCTCCGGGGCCGTGCAAGCCGACGGCAGCCGCAGGGCCGAACCCACATTTCCGGTGCAGGACGCCGCCCGGGCCGTGCTGCTCATGGCCGGGATGCCGGCGTCGGCCAATGTGGGGTCCCTCGTGGTCACGGCCGCCGGCATGCCGTTCATCGGCCGGGGCTAAGGGGCCGGATGCACAGCGGGACTCGTGTCGAGCCGTCGATACCTGTTGCTTCGCAGTGGGATCCTGTGACAGCCTCGAAGTGATCCCGTCGCCGGGGCGACGACGGGCGACAGAGAAGGAGCCCGGCATGGGACTCATCCATATCGACCTTTTCACCACACTCGACGGCGTCGCGCAGGCACCCGGCGGCCCGGACGAGGACGCCGACGGCGGTTTCGCGTTTGGCGGCTGGCAAGCGCCTCTCTTGGACGAGGTCGTGGGCGAGCAGGTCGAATCCGGGATGGCGGGGATGGACGCGCTGCTGCTGGGGCGCAGAACCTACGACATTTTCGCCGCGTACTGGCCGCACGCGGACGGGAGCATCGCGCGGCTGTTCAACCGCCTTCCGAAGTACGTGGCCTCGCGCCAGACGCCGACTCTCGAGTGGGCCGACTCCGCCCTGCTCGGTCCTGATGTCGTCGCCGCCGTCCGCGAACTGCGCGACCGGCACGCCAACATCCACGTCATCGGCAGTCTTGACTTCGTGCAGACCCTGTTCGCCGAGCGGCTCTTCGATCGGCTCACGCTCTGGGTGTATCCGATCCTCCTCGGCCGTGGAAAGAAGGTCTTCGCCGACGGGGTCGTTCCGACGAACCTCGCACTCATCGAGCCGGTCGTCGCCTCACCGAAGGGTGCGGTGCTGCAGCGCTACGCGCTCGCCGGTGGCACGCCTGGCGTCGGCGATATGGCGGCCCGCAACAAGGAAGGCTAGGGCGTGTTGTCCATGCCCTAGAGGGGCAGGAGCGCCGAGAGGTCCGCGCGCAGTCCCGAGGCGGCAACCTTGCCGGCCGCGACGGCATCCGCCCAGCTCAGCTGCCCGCTGACCATCGCCAGCCAGGTGGCGGCGTCGCACTCGATGACGTTCGGGGGAGTGCCGCGCGTGTGCCGCGGGCCCTCCACGCATTGTGTGACGCCGAACGGCGGGACGCGCACTTCCACGGAGTTGCCGGGTGCCCGGGCGGTGACCTCCTCCAGCGAGTAGCGCACCGCCGTCGCGATCGTGCTGCGCGGGACGGTGCCGGCGGCCCCGCTTCCCGGCACTGTGGCTCCCGGCAGTGTGGCTCCCGGCAGTGCCGGGGTGGCGTCCTGCCATGCGGCGAGCGCCGCGCGGCCCTCGTCCACGGCGATGCGTCGGCGCGATACGGCCACGTTCCTGCCTCCAGCCTGGCGATGTCACGGCCGCCGCTCGGCGGCCTCCCACCAGCCTATGCCACCGAAAGGGCCGGTCCGGAAGGGTCCGGAAGGTCCGTGATCGGCCGTGACCGGCCGTGACCGGCCGTGACCGGCCGTGACCGGCCGCCGGGCTGCCTCGGACCGGAGCGGACGTCCCAGTCCAGAAGTGTCAGTCCAGCAGTGTCAGTCCAGCAGCGTCAGTCCAGCAGTGTCAGTCCAGCAGTGCCGCGACGGCCCGGCCGAGCCGGATCTTGCCGACGGGGCGTCCGCCGCCCAGGACGGGGTCCACTACTTTGTCCAGCACGCTGGAAACTTCGGGGATTTCGACGGCGCCCGAGGCGGCCAGCAGGGTCAGCCCGACGAGGGTCGTGGCCCGGATGTTGCCGTCGAGCATCTTGATGGCGACGGAGACGCCCTGCCGGGTGGCCATGACCAGCACCCCTTCGGCGCCGATCTTGGCCAGGATGCCGAGTTCGTCCATGACGATCGTGTTGGTCTGTCCACGGCCCTGGACGGCCCAGGGGTAGTCCAGCATGGATGTGGCGATCGTGGCGGCGCGCGCGTTGGAGTTCTTGTCGCCCGGAGCCTTGGCCAGCTTCGAGTAGGCCCGGGCCAGACCGGTCAGGGAGACGGCGGCCACCGGCGCGCCGCAGCCGTCGATCCCGAGATGCGCAATGCGTTCGCCGCAGTACTCCTCGATCACGGAGCGGATGCGCTGCTGCAACGGGTGGTTGGGTTCGAGGTAGCTGTTCTTGTCCCACCCGTTCTCCGTGCACGCCCAGAGGAACGCCGCATGCTTGCCCGAGCAGTTGAAGGCAAGCCTGGACTTGCCGCGCTCGGTCTGGACGAGCCAGTTCCGGGCCGTCTCGTCCTGCGGCCAGTCGGCCGGGCACTGCAGCTGGTCCTCCTTGGCTCCGGCCGCCTTGAGCATGCCTTCCACCACATCCATGTGGTCAAGGGATCCGATGTGGCTGCCGCACGCAATGGCCACCTGGGCACCCCGCAGAGGCACGCCGGACTGCATCGAGGCCAAGGCCTGCAGCGGCTTGAGCGTGGACCGGGCAAAGATGGGGGCGGTGACATCGCCGAGCTCGATCACCACGGTTCCGTCCGCGGCCATCACTACAGCCGAACCGATGTGGCGGGACTCCACGAAGCCGCTGCGTTCGATGACTGCCAGTTCGACGGCGGAGTCGACTGTGAAAGTTGCATGCGGGTTCAAAGCCATGCAGCAAGTGTATGGTGCCGGGTGCGGATACCCCGGTTATTCCACGGTCACCATGACCGACTGCCAGCCGGAGGCGCCGTCCGGCACCGGATCCGCCCGCTTGTCCGTTTGCACCTGGCCGGTGCCGTCCGTGGCGCGGACCTTGATGTAGTGCGGGCCGGGCGTGGCATCCCAGTCCAAGGACCACTGCCGCCACGTGATGAGCGAGGCCTCATCCGAGAGCACAGCCTCGGTCCACGGACCGTTGTCGATCTGCACCTCGACCTTGGTGATGCCGCGGGTCTGGGCCCATGCGGTGCCCCCGAGCGCGACTTTTCCGGCCGGGACCTTGGCGAAGGACTTGGGCACTTCCACCCGGGCCATGGTCTTGATCGGGCCCCGTTCGGACCAGCCCCGCTGGGTCCAGTACGCCTTGTTGTCGGCGAACCGGGTCACTTCCAGGTCGACCACCCACTTGGTGGCCGAGACGAAGCCGTAGAGCCCGGGGACCACCATCCGGACCGGGTAGCCGTGTTCGAGCGGGAGGGGTTCGCCGTTCATGCCGATCGCCAGCATCGCGTCGCGGTCGTCCTGGAGGACCTCCAAAGGGGTAGAGGCGCTGAAGCCGTCAACCGACGTGGACAGCACCATGTCCGCGCCCTGCGTGGGCCGTGCCATCTTCAGGACGTCGCGGATGGGCATGCCCAGCCATTTGGCGTTGCCGGCGAGGTTGCCGCCGACCGGGTTGGACACGCAGGTCAAGGAAACATGGGATTCGATGAGCCGGGCGTCGAGGAGGTCCTGGAAGGTGAGCCTGACCTCCTGTTCCACGAGGCCGTGGATGCGCAGCTCCCAGTCCTGGGCGTTGATTTCCGGCACACTGAGGGCCGTGTCGATTCGGTAGAAATCCTTGTTCGGGGTCAGCCACGGAGTAACGCCGGGGGCTTTGGACTGCACACCGGCCGGGACCGCGGCGGCGGCCTTGGCAGGTGCAGGCAGTTGCAGCGACTCACGCGCCGCCGCCACGTTACTGCGGGCGGCGCTGAGCATCCGGCCGCCGGTGGCGGCAATGGCCGAGGCGGCCGCGGTGATGCCGGCGGCGGCGAAGAATCCGCGCCGGGTGGTCGCCGGGCGCTCGGGTTCCTTCGCTGCGCGGTCGGCCGCCTGGTCCGGCCATTCCTGCATCCGCCACAGCCGCGTGATCAGGAACCGGAGTACCACCAGCCCGGCCGCGGTGCCGATCAGGGACGGGACGGCGTCGACCGGTTTGACACTGGCCCGCGTCACCACGCTCCCGACGATCACGGCGCCCATCAGCAGCACTCCGGCCACGCCCAAGGCCCACTTCCGGTAGGCCACAATGCCGAGCACGCACGCCAGGAGCAGGATCGTGACACCCATGCCGACGAACAGCGCCGCCTTGTCGTTGGTGCCGAACGTTTCAACGGCAAAGTTCTTCATCCATAGCGGCGTAAAGTCGATGAACGTCGAGCCCAAGGCAATCAGGGGCGTTGCCCGCGTGGTGAAGAAGGCACCAATCAGTTCCGCGACGGACAGGACGACGGCGGCGGCGGCCACTCCGGCCACCGCGGCCAGGGCTGTGGCGCCGCGGGACCGCTTGCTGGGCTTCATGCTGGGCTTTGTCATATAGGCCATTCGTAGCCGCAGGGCCGCCGGATTTGTCTAGCGAGTGGACATGCTCCCCGGCGACCCGTCGAAAGGGACATGCTCCGCGGCCCCTCGGCAGCGAATGGACATGCTCCGTGGCCTCGTGCCGGGGACTGGACATGCTCCTTGGCCCGGGGGACATGTCCAGCCCTGGTATCCGGGAGAGGACATGGCGGCATTGTGTCCAGTGGCGGCGGCCGGGACCGGGCATGTCCGGGGGAGTCTCTGGGCAAGGGCGTAGGCCGAGGAGTGATGTCGTGCCTGACGGAAGGGCATGTACCGCGGCCACTCGGCAGCGAATGGACATGCTCCGCGGCCACTCGGCAGCGAATGGACATGCTCCGTGGCCGCGTCCCGGGGACTGGACATGCTCCTTGGCCCGGGGGACATGTCCAGCCCTGGTATCCGGGAGCGGACATGGTGGCATTGTGTCCAGTGGCTGCGGCCGGGACTGGGCATGTCCCACGGATTACGCGGTGCCGGGGCATGTCCGGGCATCTCCCGGGCGGAAGATTGAGCATGTCCAGCGGCCGACACAGCTTAGGAGCCTGCGGGGTGCACCACGTACCCTTGGAGACTGTGAAGGTACTTGTCATCGGCCCCGGCGGCCGCGAACACGCCATTGTCCGATCCTTGCTTGCAGACCCCAACGTGTCCGAGGTCCACGCGGCCCCGGGCAACGCCGGCATCAGCGCGCTCGTCCCCACCTACGCGATCGACGCGAACGATCCCGACGCCGTCGCCGCGCTCGCGGTCAAGCTCACCGTGGACCTGGTGGTGGTCGGTCCGGAGGCTCCGCTCGCCGCCGGAGTGTCCGACGCCGTCCGAGCCGCCGGCATCCCGGTCTTCGGGCCCAGCAAGGCCGCTGCCCAGCTGGAAGCGTCAAAAGCCTTCGCCAAGGAGGTCATGGCCGAGGCCGGCGTCCCCACGGCGATGGCCCGTGTGGCCTCCAACGCCGAGGAAGCCGCCGACGCCCTCGACACCTTCGGCGCCCCCTACGTCGTCAAGGATGACGGGCTCGCCGCCGGTAAGGGTGTTGTGGTCACCTCCAACCGCGACGAGGCCCTGGCGCACGCCCAGAGCTGCTTCGACGCCGGCGGCACCGTGGTCATCGAGGAGTTCCTGGACGGCCCCGAGGTCTCCGTGTTTGTCCTCTGCGATGGCCGGAACACCGTCGCCCTGTCCCCGGCACAGGATTTCAAGCGCATCTTCGACAACGACGAAGGCCCCAACACCGGCGGCATGGGAGCGTACACCCCTCTGGAATGGGCCCCCGACGGCCTGGTCCAGGAAGTCATCGACCGCGTCGCCCAGCCCACGGTCAACCAGATGGCCCACCGCGGCACGCCGTTCGTCGGCGTCCTGTTCGTCGGCCTGGCACTGACCTCGCGCGGCACGCGGGTCATCGAATTCAACGTCCGGTTCGGTGATCCCGAAACCCAGGCCGTCCTCGCCCGGCTCAAGACACCCCTCGGCGGGCTGCTCATGGCCGCCGCGAAGGGCGAACTGGACAAGGTGCAGCCGCTGCGCTGGTCCAAGGACACCGCCGTCGCCGTCGTCGTGGCCGCCGAGAACTACCCCGGCACCCCGCGGACGGGCGACCGCATCCGGGGCCTGAAGAAGGTTGACGCGCTGGACGGCGTCCACGTCATCCACGCCGGCACGAAGCTGGACGAGGAAGGCCGCGTGGTCTCCGCCGGCGGCCGCGTCCTGGCCGTCGTGGCGCTGGGCACCGACCTCGTGGAGGCCCGCGAGCGGGCGTACGACGGCGTCGAACTCGTCCAGCTGGATGGCAGCCAGTTCCGCACCGACATCGGCCGCAAGGCTGCCCGCGGTCAAATCCAGGTGACGACGCCGGGTGCCCCGGCCGCGTCGAAAGCGAAGGCATGACCGTGACGGATCCCGCAGCTTCGACCCCCGGCCCCGCACAGTCCGGCCCCGCACAGTCCGGCCCCGCACAGTCCGCCACCCCGCCCAAGGGCGGTCTGGACACCGCCACGCAGGACCTGCCGGGCTGGCAGCACGTCTACTCCGGCAAGGTCCGTGACCTCTATGTCCCCGCGGACGCGGCCATCACGGAGCGCGTCGGCCAGGACTGCGTCCTGGTGGTGGCCAGCGACCGCATCAGCGCCTACGACCACGTGCTGGCCAGCGAGATCCCGGACAAGGGACGCATCCTCACCCAGCTCAGCCTGTGGTGGTTCGAACAACTCGGCGTCGCGCACCATGTCCTCGCCTCCACGGTCGACGGCGGTGTTCCCGCCGCCGTCGAGGGCCGGGCGATGATCTGCAAAAAACTGGACATGTTCCCGGTCGAGTGCATCGCCCGCGGCTACCTCACCGGCTCCGGGCTCCTGGAGTACCGCGAGTCCGGCACCGTGTGCAGCATCCCGCTGCCCGCCGGCCTCGTGGACGGATCGCGGCTGGATGAAGCCCTCTTCACGCCGTCGGCGAAGGCCGAGGTAGGCGAGCACGACGAGAACATCACCTACGACGCCGTCGTTGGCCTCGTCGGTGCGGAGGTCGCGGCCAAGCTCCGCGAGCTCACCCTGGAGATCTACACCAAGGCCGAGGACATCGCGCGCGGCCGCGGCATCATCCTGGCCGACACCAAAGTGGAGTTCGGCGTCGACGCGGCGACCGGCGTGATCACCCTGGGCGACGAGGTGCTGACCCCGGATTCCTCACGTTTCTGGGATGCGGCCACGTACCGGCCCGGGCAGGCCCAGCCGTCCTACGACAAGCAGTACGTGCGCGACTGGCTGACCTCGCCGGCCTCCGGCTGGCACAAGGCCTCCGACACGCCCCCGCCGGCCCTTCCGGCCGACGTCGTGGCCCGCACGCGCAGCCGCTACGTGGAGGCCTACGAGAAGCTCACCGGCCGGACGTTCGCCTAATCCGGCGGTCCCGCCGCCACCGTTCGCCGGGCCCATCACGGGACCCGGCCGTACGGCCTGTGGGGCGGGGCTAGGCTTCGGCGGACGCTGCCTCCGCGCGCCGCTGGGCGAGCCGGATCTCGAGCACGGCATCCAGTGCCTGCTGGACCCGGTCCGAAGCTCCCGCCGCGCTGAATTCCTTCTGGGCTTCCTCGAGGTAAACCAGGGCCTCGGCGGATTCCCCGGCAGCCTTGAGGGCCTTGCCCAGCAGCAGGGACACTTCGCCGGCCGTGTGCCGGGCCAGCGACTCGCGCTCCGCGTGGATTTCGCGCAGCTTCTGGACGGCCGCCACGATGTCCCCGGTGAGGTAGAGCCAGCGGGCCCGGATAAAAGCGACTTCCAGCTGGTCGGTCTTGTTGCCGCCCACAATCGAGAGGGCCAGTTCGGCGCGTTCGATCGAGGACAGGGTTTCGGGTTCGACGATCCCCGAGGAGAGCCGGACCGCCGCCGAGGCCTTGTTGAACCGGGCCCACAAGTCGATGTCGTTCGCCGGGGAGAGCAGCCGGCCGGCACGCTCGTGGTATTTGATGCCCTCGGCGTAGTCGTGGCGCATGAATGCTACGTTGCCGATCACCCAGGCGACCTCGCCGGCGAGCTGGGACATGGAGTGGTCATCCATCTGGTCGTTCATGGCCTGGCAGTACTCCCAGGCCTCATCCAGCCGGCCGCTCTCGGCCAGGGCGCCGATGAGCGCCCGCAGCGCGCCGATAATCATCGTGGAGCCCTTGGGCAGCTGGGCGCAGAGGCGCACCGCTTCCTGCGCATGTTCGACGGCGGCCGTCAATTGGCCCTGCCCCTGCGAGGCGGCGGCGAGCATCTGTTGGGCGCGGACGCCGAGCCCGGCCGATTCCGCGGCCATCGGGTGCTCCAGGAGATTCCGGACGACGTCCTTGCACTCCTGCCAGAGGCCCTGCTTGATCAGGCACTCGGCCTGCATATAGGTCATGTTCCACCAGGCGCTGGTGTTCTTGGCTTCCAGGGCGATCTTGGCGGCGGCGGCGGCGTGGGTGGCGGCCACTGGGTAGTCGCGGAGGTCCCAGGCCTGCCGGGCGTACAGTCCCGCGAGCACATATTCGGCGTCGCTGACGGACACCGGCTGGCTCCAGGCTTCGAGCGCTTTGGGGGCAAGTTCGAGCCGGCGCGCAAGCTCTTCGATGACATCGGCAGTGGGCTCGCGGCGTCCGGTTTCCAGTAGCGAGATATAGCTGGGGGAGTACAGGTCACGGCCCAGTTCCGCTTGCGTCAGGCCCCGTTCGAGCCGTTCCGCGCGGAGCTTCTCCCCAAATCCGTTCCCCACGGACACCTCCTAATTCCGGACATTCTTTGTACTAAATGCTTGACAGTCTCTGTGGAAACCATTTTACAATGTGTGTCAACAAGGGTAGTGCTGACTTGGTTAAGGACCCCGACTCTTATTGAGGAACTCTATGTTGAAGAAGATTGCAGCCGGCGCCGTTCTGGCGGGCGCACTGGCATTCTCCGCCGCGGCTCCGGCCGTGCTGTCCGCTGCTTCACTTACCGATGTCTCACACGTTGCCGCGGTCGGCAACTGGCCGGATCCCATGCGCACGGCCCAGGCGGTCGGCAACTGGCCCGATCCCATGACCCACTCGCTCAACGTCGGCAACTGGCCCGACCCGATGTAACAGATTCGATGTGACAGATCCGGCGCAGCGCCTGCCGGCCCGCGTCACAAACATCCACCACGGCTATCCAGCGCAGCCCCGGGGACTGTTTCCCGGGGCTGTGCCGCGTCCGGCCCAAATCCCCGGCGGAAGGATTTTCCTATTTTCGCGGGGGACCAAAAGTGCGGGCAAAGAAAAAGAGGACCCCCCGCGTGGAGGGCCCTCTTTTATCTGTGGTCGGGATGACAGGATTTGAACCTGCGACCTCGTCGTCCCGAACGACGCGCGCTACCAAGCTGCGCCACATCCCGATCCGTTGCTTCAAAAGCAACTTCACAAGAGTATCCGATCATGGCCCCGGATGTGAAATCGGGCGTGAAACAGGGTGGAACACCGGTGCATGGGGACGGGTTCGTGGACGTGAAGACGGCGTACGACGCCGGGACCGGACGCCGGACGCCGCCGTGCGAACCGCGGGGGAGCGGATCAGACCAGGGAGTCTTTCCAGGCGCCGTGGAGCCGGGCGAAGGCGCCGCCGTCGCCGATCAGCTGCCCGGGCGTGCCGTCCTCGACGACGCGCCCGTCGTGCACCACCAGGACCCGGTCCGCGGTCTCCACGGTGGAGAGCCGGTGGGCGATGATGAGCGCGGTCCGTCCGGCGCCGTGCGCGCCGTCCGGGCCGGCTTCCCGCGGGCTGGTCTCCCGCGTGCCCTGCAGCAAGCCGGCGAGGCCCTGCTGGACCATGCGCTCCGACGGGATGTCCAGCGACGAGGTTGCCTCGTCCAGGATGAGGACGGCCGGGCGGGCCAGGAAGGCCCGGGCGAAGCTGATCAGCTGGCGCTGTCCGGCGGAGACGCGGCCGCCTCGCTTGTTGACGTCCGTGTCGTAGCCGTCCGGAAGTTCCGTGATGAAGGCGTGTGCCCCCACGGCCCGGGCGGCGTCCTCGATCTCCTCGCGGGACGCCTCGGGCCGGCCCAGGGCGATGTTGTCCGCGACGGAGCCGCTGAACAGGAAGGCCTCCTGGGTGACCATGACGACGTTGCGGCGCAGGTCTTCGGTGGTGAGCTGGCGCAGGTCCACGCCGTCGAGGGTGAGGGATCCGGCAGAGACGTCGTAGAAGCGGGCGATCAGCTTCGCCAGGGTGGACTTGCCGGCGCCGGTCTGCCCGACGAGCGCGACCGTCTGGCCGGCGGGGATGTGCAGGTCCAGCCTCGGGATGATCACCGGGCCGTCGCCGTAGCGGAATTCGACGCCGTTGAAGTCGATACTGCCGCGCGCGTAGGGCAGGGGCACGGGCGTCTGCGGCGGCCGGACGGTGGGGATTTCCTCAAGCAGGCCCGAGACCTTTTCCAGGGCCGCCTGGGCGCTTTGGAAGGAGTTGTAGAACATGGCCATCTGGTCCACCGGCTGGAAGAAGCGCTTGGTGGACAGGATCAGGGCCAGGAGCACGCCCACCGCCAGCTCGCCGCTGAGGACCCGGAACCCGCCCGTGAGTAGTACGACGGCGACGCAGACGTTGCCGATCAGCACCAGTCCGGGCTGGAAGATACCGTTGAGGTTGATGGAGCGGACGGTTGCGCGCCGGTAGTCCTCGGAGAGTTCGGCGTAGCGCGCGGCATTCTCGCGTTCCTTGCGGAATGCCTTCACCGCGCGGATGCCGGTCATGGTCTCCACGAAGTGCACGATCAGCCGGGCCGAGACCACCCGGGATTCGCGGAAGGCGATCTGGGAATGCTTCTGGTACCAGCGGGCCAGGAAGTACATGGGTACGCCCGCGGCCAGCACCAGCACACCGCTGCGCCAGTCCAGGGCGAACACCGTGATGGCCGTAAAGGCCATGAACAGCACTCCCGAGGCCAGCGAGCTCACGCCGGAATCCAGCAGTTCGCGCAGGGCCTCCAGATCCGAGGTCTGCCGGGCGATGATCCGGCCGGAGGTGTACTTCTCGTGGAATTCCAGGCTCAGCCGCTGCGTGTGGCGGAAGACCCGGACGCGAAGATCCAGCAGCATCGCCTGGCTGAGCCTGGCTGTCGACGTGACGTAGAGGGCGGTCAGGCCCGCCGTAGCCGCGGCAGCGGCCAGGTACGCGACGCCGGCAAACGCGAGGGGCAGGCTGTTGCCGGCCCGCAGGGCCGGGAGCGCGTGGTCGATTCCGAAGGCTATCAGCGCCGGCCCGGCCACGCGGGCTGCCTGGGACAGGACGACAGCGCCGATTGTCAGCCAGAAACGCGCCCGGACGGGGCGGATCAGGGAACCCAGCAGGGCCAGGGAGCGCCGCCGGACGGCCTTGCTCTCGGTCCTGGTGAGGTGCGCGTTGTCCTCGTTAGCGGTGCCGAATGTTGCGCTGCTCATCGGGAAATCTCCTCGGACCGGTCGTCGAAGGCGGACAGTTCTGAATCCAGGTCCCGCGGTTCCGTGTCCAGGCTGGCGATCACGTAGCGGTAGTGGCTGTTGGTGGCGAGCAGCTCCGTGTGGGTTCCGACGGCGGTGATCCGGCCGTCCTCGAGCAGAGCCACGCGGTCGGCCAGCGCCACCGTGGAGGGCCGGTGGGCCACGATCAGCGTGGTGGTGTCCGCGAGGACTTCGCGGAGCCTGGCCTCAACGAGGACCTCGGTGTTCACATCGAGTGCCGAGAGCGGGTCGTCCAGGACCAGCACGGCCGGTTTCGCTGCGATGGCACGGGCCAGGGCGATGCGCTGGCGCTGGCCGCCGGAGAGGCTCAGGCCTTCCTCGCCGATCAGGGTGTCCACCCCGTCCGGCAGCGAATAGGCGAAGTGGGCCTGGGCGACGTCGAGGGCTTCCTCCAGGGCCGCGTCGCGGCTGTCCGCCGGGCCGGCGTCGGGCGCTCCGAGCAGGACGTTGTCGCGGACGGAACTGGAGAACAACGTGGTGTCTTCGAACGCCACGGCAACGACGGTGCGCAGATCCTCCACGCTGAACTCGCGCAGATCCACGCCGTCGATCGTGATGGCGCCGCCGGTGACCTCGTAGAGGCGGGGGACCAGTTGGAGCAGGGCGCTCTTGCCGCTGCCTGTGATGCCGACCAAGGCCATGGTCTCCCCGGGCCGGAGGTCCAGGCTGATGTTCTTGAGGATCGGCTTGTCCGGGGCGTCCTCGAACGCGAATGAGGCATCGTGGAAGCTTAGGGCACCCTTCAGCTCAGCCGGCCGGCGCGGCTTGTCCGGGCTGGTGATCGTGTTCCGCGCGTCCATGACCTCGAAGTGCCGGTCCACCGCCGACTTCGCGGTGAGGGCCATGGCCAGCAGCATGCCGCAGAACTCGACCGGCGCTGCCACGACGGCGGCGGTGGCGAAGAAGGCCACGAGGGACCCGATGGAGAGCTGGTCCGTGGAGGCGAGCATGATGCCGACGACCAGCCCGGCGCCGAGGGCGAGCTCGGGCAGCAGCGTCACGACAAGGCTGAAGGTCGCCAGGTGTTTGGCCTTGGCAATCTCGGTCTGCCGGAGCTCCTGGGCCTGCTCGTTGAAGTTCTCCAGCGCCTCTTGGCTGCGGCCGAAGGCCTTCAGGACTCGGATGCCGTGCACGGATTCTTCGACCGTTGTGGCGAGGTCCCCGGCCTGGTCCTGGCTGCGGCGGGCCACCTTGCTGAACCGGGTGCGGAAACGGAATCCGTAGATCATGATCGGCACGGCGGCGGCCAGGAAGATCAGGGCCAGCTGCCAGCTCATTGAGAACATCACCGCGACGCCGATCACCACGGTGAGCGTGGTGACCACCAGCATGATGGCCCCGAAGGCCATCCAGCGGCGCAGGAAATTCAGGTCCGTCATGGCGCGGGAGAGCAGCTGCCCGGAGCCCCAGCGGTCGTGGAAGGACACCGTGAGGTCCTGCAGATGCCCGTACAGGGAGACCCGCATCCGGGTCTCCACGGTGGTGGCAGGGTTGATGACGAACTGGCGGCGCAGGGCTACGAGACCGGCCTCGGCGATGCCCAGGACCAGGATCACGAGCGAGGCGGTCCACACGGCTTCCGCGCTGCCGCCGGGCTTGAGGGATTCGTTGACCAGCACGCGCAGCACCTGGGGGATGGCCAGTGCCATCAGGCTCGCCAGCAGCGCCGAGAGCAGACCCATGACCAGCCGGGGCAGTATCGGCCTGACGTGCGGGTAGAGACGGCTGATGGAGGTGAAGAATGAAGTCTGCTTGGCCATGCCTGCTTCTTAAGACGCCCGTGCGTAGAGAGCACCGTTGAATGTAGTTTCCTGTAGCAACTACCCTAGGCCATCATGTGACCGCATTCACCCGGCACTGGGCGGGCCCGTGGTCTCGGACAGTCATTACGATCCGCAATGAAGTCAGGGTACCGCTCCCCGGACCCCACGGGACATGTCCAGTCCTGGCCCGGACCCCACGGGACATGTCCAGTCCTGGCCCGGGCCCCACGGGACATGTCCAGTCCTGGCCCGGGCCCCACGGGACATGTCCAGTCCTGGCCCGGGCCCCACGGGACATGTCCAGCCCTGGCTCCCTGGAGTGGACATGATGCCACCATGCTCATTGCTCGCGAGCAGGGGAGGGCATGTCCCACGGGAAGGAGAGCCACCGGAGGGCATGTCCCGCGGACGGCAGCGTCGGGGGAGGGCATGTCCATCCGTCGGGCCCGCGGGAGGTCAGGGTCAGGCGCGGGAGGTCAGCGTGAGCAGGACGGCTTCGGGGCGGCAGGCGATGCGGACCGGGGCGAACCGGGAGGTGCCGATGCCGCCGGAGACGTTGACCGGCGTCGCCCTGCCGTTGCTTTCCCACGTGTGCAGGCCGCGGGCCCGCCAGGTGGGAAGGTCGCAGTTGGTGACCAGCGCCCCGTAGCCCGGGATGCAGATCTGCCCGCCGTGGGTGTGGCCGGCCAGGATGAGGTCGGCGCCGTCGTCGGTGAAGTGGTCGAGGACGCGCTGGTAGGGCGCGTGGGCGACGGCGACGCGCAAGTGCGGATCGGAGTCCCGGCCCTTGGTACCGCGGGGCCAGCCGGCGTACCGTTCGAGGCGCAGGTGGGGATCGTCGACGCCGGAGAAGTCGAAGCGCATGCCCTGGAGCACCAGGGACTGGCAGCGGTTGGTCAGGTCCAACCAGCCGGACATGCCAAACTCGGACCGCAGCAGCGGCCAGTCGAGCTTCTGTGGGTCTTTGCTCTGGCCGGAGGGCCCGAATAGATATGAGGCGGGGTTCTTCAGGCGCGGGCCGAAGTAGTCGTTCGAGCCGGGAACGAACACGCCGGGGAAATCCAGGAGGGGACGTAGGGCCTCCACGAGGGGGGCCACGCCCTTGGGATGGCTGAGGTTGTCGCCGGTGTTCACCACGAGGTCCGGCCTCAGCTCGGCCAGGGAGGACAGCCACTGGGCCTTCCGGTGCTGGCCCGGCACGAAGTGGATGTCGGAGAGGTGCAGCACCCGGAACGGGCCGAAGCCGGCCGGCAGGATGGGGAGAGTTTCCTCCCGGAGCACGAACTGGTTCTTCTCCCAGATTCCGTAACCGGTGGCGGCCGCCCCTGCTGCGGTGCCGACTGCGGCGGTCACGGCAAAGCCGCGTCCGATGCTTCGAACGCGGCTTGCCAGATCATTCCCCCGGCTCATCGGCTACTTCTTACTGGACTTCGTCGGGGCCGGAGCCGGAGCTAGCGTCGGGGCCGTTGTCGGGTCGGCGGCGGGGGCCGTGGCCGGATCCGTGCTCTGGGTTGTCGGGATGGTCGCCCGCGGCGGCGCGACCGGGGCCGGCGCGTTCAGCAGGTTCGACGGCGGTGCCGGGAACGGATTGGTGCCGTAGGCCGGCGCCACCTGGGCCATGTAGTTCGAGAACTGCGGCCCGGCGATCATGTAGCCGTCGATGCCCCTGTAGAACTTGCCATTGATGGTGACGTTCTGGCCGGCCCGCTGCTGGTTGCCCAGGGGATCGCCAAACCACGTGGCCGTCGCCAGGCCGCTGGTGTAACCGGCCACCCAAGTGGAGCTGTTGGAGTCGTTGGTTCCCGTCTTGGCCGCGATCGGGAAGGTGGTCTTGGTCGAAATCCGGGGCACAATCAGCGCACCAGAACCGCGGTTGAGCACCTCCTGCATGGCATACGCGACGCCGTGGGCCACATCCGGATTGATCGCGTCCCGGCAGTTGGGCGTCTGGGCCGGCAGTTGGGCGCCGGTGGCGTCCGTCACCGAATCGATGGCGATCGGTTCGCAGTACTTGCCGTCGTTGGCGAACGTGGCGAACGCGCTGGCCATGGTCAGCGGCGCCGTCTGGGTGGAGCCGATGAGGTTGCCGAGGGTGGTCATCGGCACCTGCGGATTGGGGTTGTCCGTGCTCGGCAGGCCGCCGTGGATGCCGACGGCGTCGACGATCTTCTGGATCCCGCAGAGATCCACCTGGGCCGCCGTAGCGAAGGTGATCGTGTTGATGGAGTTGGCAAGCCCGTCGAGGACGGACATGTACTTGTAGTAGCCCTCTTCCGCGTTCTGCAGGTCATGGGTGCCGTTGGTCGCGTCATACCAGCCGACGGTCGGGGCGGGGCAGGTGTTCTTCCAGGGGAAATTCTGCGGATATCGGCGCACGGCGCCATTGAGCAGCGTGCTCATGGACTTGCCCTCATTGAGCCATTCCGCGAACGTGAAGGGCTTCATGGTGGAGCCGGGCTGGAAGCCGCCCAGACCGTTGAGGTCGTTGCCCTTGGCGTCCTGGCTGTCCACGTTGAAGTTCTGGGTCTGGTCGAATTTGCCGTCGGCCGGGAACCAGACGGTGTTCTGGGCCATGGAAATAATCTTGCCGGAGCCCGGCTGCACGGACACCAGCGAGGCGCCCCACTTGTCCGGGTTGGCGCCGGCCGAAGCATCAACCTGGGACTGGGCCACAGCCTGGGCGTGCGGGTCCAGCGTGGTCTTGATGGTCAGGCCGCCGCGGAAGATCTTCCGCTCGCGCTCGGCGGCGTCGGCCCCGTAGGCCGGGTTGTTCAGGAGCAGGTGCAACACGTAGTCGCAGAAGTACGGTGCGGTCTGTGAATAGGCGCAGCCCTGGCGGGGTTGGGTGACTTTGGTTTCCACCGGCGTCGCGACGGCGGCGTCATAGTCGGCCTGCTTGATTTTGCCCTGGGTCAGCATCGCCTTGAGCACGAGGTCGCGCCGGACCTTGGCGTTGTCCGGGTTCGCGATGGGGTCGTAGAAGGAGGGGCTGTTCACGACGCCGGCGAGCAGTGCCGCCTGCGGCAGGGTCAGGTCCTTGGCGGTGGTGCTGAAGAAGAACTTGGATGCGGCTTCGATGCCGTAGGCGTCCCGGTTGAAGAAGACGATGTTCAGGTAGCCCTCAAGGATCTGCTCCTTGGTGAACTTCTTCTCCAGCGCGATGGCCAGCTTCATTTCCCGGAGCTTGTCCCCGACGCCCTTGTTGACGCCGTTGAGGAGGACCTCGTCACCCTTGCCTTCGGCCTCCAGCGAGGAGTTGATGACGTTGTTCACGTACTGCTGCGTAATCGTGGACGCGCCCTGCTTCTGGCCGCGGGCGGTGCTGACGAGGGCGCGCAGGATGCCGGTGGTGTCCACGCCGCCGTGCTCGTAGAACCGGTTGTCCTCGATGGCGATTATCGCGTCCTTGATGTACGGGGACATCTGGTCCAGCGAGACGCGGGTGCGGTTCTCCGCGTAGAGATTGGCGATCACGCTGCCGTCGGAGGCCAGAATCGTCGTCGACTGGCTCGGCGGATCGACCTTCAGCTCTGCCGGAAGGGTGTCAAAGAACTGGATCGAACCGCTCGCCGCGCTGCCCGAAACGGCCGCCGCGGGGACCAGGAGCCCCGCCACCAGGACGCCACAAATGGCGCTCACGCCCAGGAAAAGAAGGATCTTTCCGAGGGTGGTGGCCGTGTCGAATAAAGGGTTCTTACCAGTCGCCATGTTTTCCACTTTACCGGCAACGACTAGGCTTTATGTCATGACCAAATGGGAGTACGCCACGATTCCGCTCATCATCCATGCCACAAAGCAGATCCTGGACCAGTGGGGCGAGGACGGCTGGGAGCTCGTCCAAGTTGTTCCGGGCCCTGACGGAAACGGCCTTGTTGCCTACCTGAAGCGGGAGAAGCAGTAGCCATGAGCACCCCCTCTGAAGCCACCCCGGCCACGCCGGCAAACCCGGAAAACGTCGCCGAAGGCACCGCTGCCTCGACGGCCGCCGCAGCGGGCCAGACCGGCGGCACGGGCGCGTCGTCCGCCGTCGAACAGCGCCTCGCGGAGCTGGGCCTGACCCTGCCCGACGTCGCGGCCCCCGTGGCGGCCTACGTTCCGGCCGTCATTTCCGGCAATCATGTCTACACCTCCGGGCAGTTGCCGTTCATCAACGGCAAACTCGAAGCCACCGGCAAGGTGTCCACGGGCTCGGAAGGCGCCTCCGACGAGTCCACGGTTTCCCCGGAAGCCGCGAAGGCATACGCCGCCGTCTGCGCCGTCAACGCCCTGGCGGCGGTCAAGAGTGTGATCGGGGACCTCGACCGCATTACGCGGATCGTCAAGGTGGTCGGATTTGTTTCCTCCGATCCTTCGTTCACCGGCCAGCCCGGTGTCATCAACGGCGCCTCGGAGCTGCTGGGCCAGGTCCTCGGCGATGCCGGCCAGCACGCCCGTTCCGCCGTCGGGGTGTCCGTCCTGCCGCTCGACTCTCCTGTTGAAGTCGAACTGATCGCCGAATTCGCTTAGAAGGCCGGTTAGTTCTTTGCCTCAGTTAGCACGTCGCCTGTTCGTTCTGCCCCCCGATCTTGAAGGAGCAGCACGCAGCTGGCTTGAACACGGTGAACGCACGCCCCGCGCCCCGCGCTTCGCCTCCTCGGTGATCCTCCTGCGGGACTCGCCCACGGGTCTGGAGACCTGGCTCGGGTACCGGACGGGGTCCTCCCCGCTCGGTGTCCTGGCCTTCCCCGGCGGATCGCTCGAAACGTCCGACGACGACGCCGTCGGCTGGCTTGGTCCCTCGCCCCAGCACTGGGCCGAGCAGATGGGGACCTCCGACGTCGGCTTAGCGCGCCGTCATGTGGTTGGCGCCATCCGTGAGCTGTTCGAGGAGACCGGCATCCTGCTGGCCGGCCCGGACCTGTCCACCACGGTGGAGTCGACCTCCAGCGCGGAATGGATGCGCGCCCGGGAAGCCGTGGCGGACCAGGAGAAATCCTTCACCGACGTGCTGGCCAAGCGCGGGCTCTCCCTGCGGACGGATCTACTCAAGCCCCTGGTCAACTGGCTCAGCCCCGATTTCGCCCACCGCCGGTTCAACACCCGCTACTTCGCTGCCACCCTGCCCGTGAACCAGCAGCCCTCCCTGCTCGCCAGCAAGGGCGTCTGGGGCCGCTGGGTCTGCGTCCGCAAAGTTGTCAGCGAACGGGACACCACGGTGCTCGGCGACGAGGTGGGGCAGGAGAACACCGTGGGCCGCACCCTGGGTGAACTCCTGGTTCCTGGCTCGGAGATCATGCTCGAGAAGATGGCCAAGGCCAACGGCTGCATCGCCTACCTCAGCTACAAGCGCAAGGCTCACGTCTACCAGCCCAAGCTCGTCGAGGAAGAAGGCCGGCTCATGCTCGAAGTCGAGGCCGCCAAGACGGTTGCCGGCGAACCCCAGCGGGAGCGTTAGGCCCACACCGCGTGGCCCCGCCTGGCTAGGGTTTGTGACTGCCTGAGGGGTGTGGCGGCCTGACGGGGCTGGCCCGTTGGGGGACATGCCCTCCGTTGGCGCTGGCCGTTGGACATGGTGGCAGTACGTCCATTCCTGGCTTCCGGGGCTGGGCATCTCCCGGCCATACGGCGGCTGCAAAAGGACATGCTCCTCTCTGCGCCGCGCCGTCCTAGGACATGCCCTCCGTTGGCGCTGGCCGTTGGACATGCTGGCAGTATGTCCATTCCTGGCTTCCGGTGCTGGGCATGTCCCGGCCATGGGTCTGTGAAGAATGGGCATGTCCCTCGGACAAGTGGGTACCAACGACAGAAGGCCGGTCCCGTTCATTCCGGGCCCGGCCTTCGTGGTTGCTGCTCAGGTTTCCTAGCGGGAACGCTGGCGCAGTCGCTGCATGTCGAGGATGACGACCGCGCGGGCTTCCAGGCGAAGCCAGCCGCGCTGGACGAATTCAGCGAGGGCCTTGTTGACCGTTTCGCGGGAGGCGCCGACCAGCTGGGCCAGCTCTTCCTGCGTCAGTTCGTGGGCGACCAGGACGCCGTCGGTAGCGGGGCGGCCGAAGCGGTCGGCCAGATCCAAGAGCGCCTTGGCCACGCGGCCCGGAACGTCGGAGAAGACGAGGTCGGAGAGGGAATCGTTGGTACGGCGCAGGCGGCGTGCCAAGGCCTGCAGCAGCTGGGCCGAAACCTCGGGACGGGTGCGCAGCAGCGCATTGAGGCTTTCGTTCTTGAGACCGGCCAGGCGGGTCTCGGAAACTGCCGTAGCCGTCGCCGTTCGCGGGCTGGGGTCAAAGAGCGCCATTTCGCCGAAGAGTTCGCCCGGGCCGAGGATGGCAAGCAGCGATTCGCGGCCGTCCGGCGACGTGCGGCCGAGCTTCACCTTGCCGGAGACGATGAAGTAGAGCTGGTCACCCTGATCGCCTTCCCGGAATACCGAGGCACCGCGTGAAAGGTCCACCTCGGTGAGTTCGTCCGTCAGCAGACGGAACGCCTCGTCGTCGAGCGTGGCGAAAAGGGGTGCGCGGCGCAATACCTCGATATCCATGAAATCTCCTGACTAGCTGTGTCGGCTGGGGCGCTTCAGCCATTCTTTCAGAATTTTGGCGCGTCTGTGACGTAGTTGGCACTGAAACGCCCGAAGGGCTCGAAAGCGGGGTCCCGGAAGTCCCCGCCGATCCCGGAAGACCCGGCAGACCGGCGGCCGATCGGCAAACGTTCAGCTTACACGGCTAGAATCGTGGCTGAACTGTCTGTGAGGAGCCCCGGTGTTTGGCTTGACCATTTTGGACCTGGTGTTGGTTGTGGCGCTTTTGTCCTACCTGATCCACGGCCTTCGCAACGGCTTCCTTGTGACGCTCGGAGGCATCGCGGGATTCGCTGCGGGCGCGGTCGCCGCATTCGTGTCCGTTCCCATCGTCAGCGGGCTCGTGGAAGACAGCGGCTGGCGTCTGACCGCCATCGTGGCCACGGCCATCCTGCTGATGATCGTGGGGAACGGGCTAGGCACCATGATCGGCCGGCGAATCCGCAGCGTTATGCCGTTCAGCCCCCTGCGTGCGGCGGACCGTCTCGTGGGCGGAGGCGTGAACGTCGTCGTGTCCGCCCTGGTGATGTCGATGCTGGCATTCAGCATCGGGGCCCTGGGCGTGCCCTTCGTGTCCCAGCAGATCGCCGAATCCAAAGTCATCGGCTTCATCGACGGCGTGACGCCCACCCCGGTCAAGGCGTCAATGGCCCAGTTGCGCTCCGCAGTGATCGGCGAGGGCATCCCCACCCTGCTGGACGGCATCGGCCAGGGCCAGCCGGTCGCCGTCCCGGACACGAGCACGGATACCCCGGCACTGAACAAAGCAGCCGCGTCGGTCCTCAAGATCGCCGGAACCGCCTACCAGTGCGGCCAGAACCAGACCGGCACCGGCTTTGTCGTCGCCCCCGGACGCGTGGTGACCAACGCCCACGTGGTCGCAGGCGTCGATCAGCCGGTGGTGGAAACGCCCGGCGGCGGCGCCCTGCCCGGGCGCGTTGTGTACTTTGACACCCAGCACGACCTCGCCGTCGTGGCGGTGGACGGCCTGCAGTCGGCACCCCTTCCCCTGACCTCTGACCTGCCGTCCGGCAGCGCCGCGGCCTTCGCCGGCTATCCACACGGCGGTCCGTTCCAGTCCAAGCCGGCCACGGTCCAGGACATCACCACCGTGCTGGTCCCCGACATCTACGGCAACAATGCCGCGCCCGAGAACGTGTACCGGCTCGCTGCCGACGTGCAGCCGGGTAACTCCGGAGGCCCGCTCCTGACCACGGACGGGCAAGTGGCAGGGGTGGTCTTTGCCAAGGCCACCGCCGAGTCCTCGCTCGGATTCGCTATCACCATGACCGACCTCGGCCCCGTCGCGGCCCAGGCGCCGGGTCTGGGCGGCGCCGTCTCGTCCGGACACTGCGTCAAGAAATAGCCCGACATTTACGCCACGAGCTGTTCCTTGCGGTTGCCGGCCACGAGCACTCGCGGGCGCTCCCGGGCGATCACGATCCCCGGGAGTAACCGTTCGACGTGGAAATCCTGCCCCGGCCGGACGAAGGCTTCCACCCGTCGACGTCGTCAGGGCTGCGCACATCCACAGGATTGAGGTCGAAGCAGGCCCGCCACAGTGGACATGCTCAGTCCTTGGCCGCGTGCAGTCCGGCGAGGTATTCCACCGCGAACCGGTAGCCCAGGATCCCGGCGCCGGCAATCACGGCCTTGCTGATGTCCGACAGATAGGAATGGTGACGGAACTGTTCGCGGGCGTGCACATTCGTGATGTGCACCTCGACCGTGGGCAGCGCGACGGCGGAAATGGCGTCCCGGATGGCGACGGACGTGTGCGTGTAGGCGCCGGCGTTGAGCACGATTCCCACCGCCTTCCCGCGTGCTGCGTGGATGGCGTCCACGAGGGCCCCTTCATGGTTGGACTGGAAGCATTCGACGTCCAGCCCGTGCGCCGCACCGGCATCTTTGGCGAGCTGTTCGACGTCGGCCAGGGTCGCCGTCCCGTACTTCTCGGGCTCGCGGGTGCCGAGCAGGTTCAAATTGGGTCCGTTGAGAACAAGGATGGTGCCGCGGCCGGCAGCCCTGGCGGGGGAGGCTTCAGTCATGTCAGCAAATCTATCGCGCCCCGGCCCGTGTGCGCTGTTCGTTACTGCAACACCCTTCGTTACTGCCGACTTTGCGCGCCGCGCCAAAATCCGCGGACAACATTAACGACGGCGGCGCATCCCACCGGGTGGGAGGCGCCGCCGTCGTCCATGCGCCGGTGTCGAAACACTCCGGCGCCCCGGCTGTTTCTGCCGGCTACTTCTTCAGCGAATGCGCGATCTGGGCCATGACGGTGTTGTCGGCGAGGGTGGTGGCGTCGCCGACCTCGCGGCCTTCCGCGACATCTTTGAGGAGCCGGCGCATGATCTTGCCGGAGCGCGTCTTGGGCAATTCCGGCACTACGAGGATGGTCTTGGGCTTGGCGATCGGTCCGATCTCCTTGCCGACGTGGTTCCGGAGTTCCTGAACGATCGCATCGCCGGTGTCCACGGCGTCCCCGCGCAGGATCACGAAGGCCACGACGGCCTGGCCGGTGGTCTCGTCCGCGGCGCCCACGACGGCGGCTTCGGCCACGGCCGGGTGGGACACAAGGGCGGATTCGATCTCCGCGGTGGACAGGCGGTGGCCGGAGACGTTCATGACGTCATCCACGCGGCCCAGGAGCCAGATGTCGCCGTCCTCGTCCTTCTTGGCACCGTCGCCGGCGAAGTACATGGTCTCGAAACGGGACCAGTACGTTTCCTTGAACCGTTCCGGGTCGCCCCAGATGCCGCGGAGCATGGCCGGCCAGGGTTCGCGGATGACGAGGTAGCCGCCGGAGCCGTTGGGCACGGATTCGCCGAGTTCGTCCACGACGTCCACCGCGATGCCGGGCAGCGGGACCTGGGCCGAGCCGGGCTTGGTGGCCGTGACGCCGGGCAGCGGGGCGATCATCTGCGCCCCGGTCTCGGTCTGCCACCAGGTGTCCACGATCGGTGCGGGGATCGCCTTCCGGCCGCTGTCGGCACCGATGACCTCGCGGTACCACATCCAGGCCTCGGGGTTAATGGGTTCGCCCACCGAGCCCAGGACCCGGACCGAGGAGAGGTCGGACTTGGCCGGGATCTCCTTGCCCCACTTCATGAAGGTCCGGATGGCGGTGGGGGCGGTGTAGAGGATGGAGACCTTGTATTTCTCCACGATCTCCCACCAGCGGCCCTGGTGCGGGGAGTCCGGCGTGCCTTCGTACATGACCTGGGTGGCGCCGTTGATGAGCGGGGCGTAGGCGACGTAGGAGTGCCCGGTGATCCAGCCGACGTCGGCGGTGCACCAGTAGACGTCCGTTTCCGGGTGGAGGTCGAAGACGGCCTTGTGCGTGTAGGCGCCCTGGGTGAGGTAGCCGCCGGTGGTGTGCAGGATGCCCTTGGGCTTGCCCGTGGTGCCGGAGGTGTAGAGGATGAAGAGCGGGTGTTCGGAGTCGTGCCCGACGGCGGTGTGTGTGGGGGACGCGGCGCCGACGGTGTCGGCCCACCAGTGGTCCCGGCCCTCGTGCCAGTCCACGTCCTGGCCGTTGCGTTTGACCACGACGACGTTCTGGACGGTGTGGCCGTCGTGGGCCAGGGCCTCATCGACGGCCGGCTTCAAGGCGCTGGGCTTGCCGCGGCGGTAGGTGCCGTCGGCCGTGACCACGAGCTTGGCCTCGGCGTCGTCGATCCGGGACCGCAGGGCCTCGGCGGAGAAGCCGCCGAAGACCACGGAGTGGATCGCGCCGATCCGGGCGCAGGCCAGCAGGGTGATGACGGCCTCGGGAATCATCGGCAGGTAGACGGCCACGCGGTCGCCCTTGGCCACGCCCAGTGACTCGAAGGCGTTCGCGGCCTTCTTCACTTCCTCGGTCAGCTGCGCGTAGGTGTAGGTGCGGGTGTCGCCGGGCTCGCCCTCGAAGTAGATGGCCACCCGGTCCCCGTTGCCGGCCTCGACGTGCCGGTCCAGGGCGTTATAGGCCGCATTGACCTCGCCGCCGACGAACCACTTCGCGAACGGCGGGTTGGACCAGTCCAGCGCCTGGGTGAAGTCCTTGGACCAGCTCAGCAGCTCGCGGGCCTGCTTCGCCCAGAAGGCGGGACGGTCGGCGTCGGCCTCGGCGTAGTCAGCGGCGGTAACCACGGCATTCGCCGCGAACTCGGCCGACGGCGCGAAACGGCGGTTCTCCTGGGACAGATTTTCGAAGGCATCGCCCTGGGGCGCCTGCGTGGCAGTGGTGCCGGGTGTCTGCTGGGACATGGTGAACCTCATCATTCATCGATCCGTGCTGAGCGGACGTTCGTGCCGCCTCCGCGCCGGGCCGCATGCGCGACGTCGGGCGGCGGCAGATCACGGCAGTGCCGCAAGAGCTGTTCTGCAATAAACACTAATACGCGGGTCCGACCAAACGTGCGCCCCGTCACAAAGAGCGCCGTGAGCGGTGTTTGTTAAGCGCCGAGTGGTCTCTTCGGCGATCGGACGTGCCCGTTCCCGCCTCCCCGGCGCAGGCGCCGGGGAACCGAAAATACAGAGAATTCTGCTGTGGGCGCCCTCGGCTTGTCAGCTAGTGATCGGCCATGCACTTGGCTAGGCTGAGATGAAGTTGTGACATCCGATGGAGGCGGCGGGACCCGTTAGCGGTCCTGTCCTTGCCTGCCGTTAGACGGCGCTGTCCAGGGCGCCGCCATGCTAAGGAGATACGGAATGAACGAGCAAGACAACGGGCAACTCCGGGCGCCCGCCCAGAACCAGGGCGGCGCGGCGCAGCCGGGGCCAGCCGGGTTCGGGGACGCGCCGCGCTTCACGGTGGACAAGAAGACCGCGAAGAAGAACGAAGCCATTCTAGGCCCCTTCACCATCCGGGATCTGACCGTGTTCGGCTCCACGCTGCTTCTCTTCATCGCCTCCCTCATTCCGATGTTTGCCTTCTCCTACAATCTGTGGAACCTGGGCAGCCTCTTCTTCCTGGGCCTGGGCATCGTGCTGCCGCTCATTGTCACCGTCTTGTTCGTGGCGCGCCGGCTCAGCCCGGGGACGAAAATCCGGGTCGGATCGCTGTCGATTGATCAGTTCGCGTCCGTCGTGGCGTCCTTTACGCTCGCTTTCTTTTTTCTCGCCGCGGCCGGGGCCTTCGTGCCGAGCATGCTGATAGCCCTCCTGGGAGCCGCGGGTCTCTTCGCGGCCACGGTCCTGGCCCGGTGGATCCCGTTCTTTGCCGGCGACTTCCTGGGCCGCGAGGAAGCGCCTGCCCACGTGGTGGCCCGTGAAGCCGTTGTGCCGGTGCAAAAGCCCCGTGCACCCAAGACGCCGAAGGCACCCAAACCGGCCAAGGCCGCCACAGGAACCGGCGAATCCAAGGCGGCCGCCTTCGGGGCGGCCGCAGGCCGGGACAATCGACCGGCCACCGCCAGCCAGACCGCCGTGCCGGCAGCACCTTCACCGGTTGTACTGTCGCCCGGGGTAGCTTCGGTGGGTGCAGCGTCCGTTGCAGCGACGAGCGCTGCGGCTTCCAGCGCGCCGGCAACCCAGATTTCCGGCGTTGTACCACCCGCTGGCGCGGGTGACACGGCTGGTGCTGCGCCGTCCGCTGCTTCCGCCACATCAGCGTCGGCTCCGTCAACGCCGTCGACGTCGGCTCCGTCAACGCCGTCGACGTCGGCTCCGTCCCCGGGGCCGGCTCCCTCCGCTGAGCCGGCGTCCGCCGCGGAACAAACCCAGGCCGCCGGCGTCGTGGCCGGTGCTGCTGCATCGACTCCTTCCGTTGCCCCGGCCGCTTCCACCGGCGCCGCCGCGGACCAGACCCAGGCCGCCAGCGTTCCGGCTGCCTCCGGAGGCAGCGCCCCCACCGCGGTCCACCCTCAGGTCCGGCCACAGGAACAGGTCCGGCCGCAGGAACCCATCGGAGCCACCGTCGATCCCGCCAGCCGCGCCGCCGAGGACGATGTCCACCCCGTGCACGAGGCCTTCTGGTTCGCCGTCGCACAGCCCCGCACCGCCGTCGACGAGCGCACCGGGGCCCCGGCGTTCGTCATCGAGCCCGGCGGCTGGGTCCTGGCCCTTGAAGACCGCGGCAACGAATTCCTGGTCCAGCACACGGACGGGCGCCTCGGCGTGCTGCGGGACCTCAGCAACATCGAACGCGGTTAGCCGTCCGTGACCACGGAATCCGGCAGAAGGGAATCCGGTACCAAGGAATCCGGCGGCAAGGCCCCCCGCAGCACCAAGCCCGGTGCGCCGCGGGCGTCGGAGTCCCTTCTGGCGCTCAAGCGCCGGGCTCGCCGGATCAACCGGGCCCTCGCGGAACAGTACCCCTATGCCCACGCGGAACTGGATTTTCGCAGCCCGTTTGAGCTCGTGGTGGCCACGGTGCTGTCCGCCCAGACCACGGATGTGCTGGTCAACCAGATCACGCCCCTTTTGTTCGCGCGCTACCCTAACGCGCGCCGGATGGCGGAGGCGGAGCCGGCCGAGCTCGAGGCCATCATCAAGCCCACCGGCTTCTTTCGCGCCAAGGCCAGGAACCTCCTGGCGCTGTGCAACCGGCTCGTGGATGAGTACGACGGCGAGGTGCCCGGCCGGCTGGAGGACCTGGTGACGCTGCCCGGCGTCGGGCGGAAAACCGCGAACGTGGTGCTGGGCAATGCCTTCGGCATTCCGGGCATCACCGTGGACACCCACTTCGGCCGCCTGGCCCGGCGCTTTGGCTGGACAGACTCCGATGATCCGGTCCGGATCGAGTCCGATGTCGCCGAACTGTTCGAGCCGAAGGACTGGACCATGCTCTCGCACCGCGTCGTCTTCCACGGCCGCCGCGTCTGTCACGCCCGCAAGCCGGCGTGCGGCGCCTGCGCGGTAGCGAACTGGTGCCCCAGCTACGGCGCCGGCGAGACCGACCCGGAGAAGGCCAGGAAGCTGTTGAAGTACGAGCTCGCCCCGGGGCAGGAGGCATTGCTGGCCCGGCTTCTGGCCGAGACGCACCGCGCTGCCGAAATCCGGATGGAATCGCAGAGGAAGCAGCCGTGACCGCGCGCCAGGACCTCGTCGACCTCGTTGCCGCCGTCGTGGCGGGCACGGCGCCCGCGCCGGATCCACGCTGGCGGGAACTCGCCGTCGAGCCCGGCGAACGGGTCCGCAAGGCCGCCGTGCTGATGCTCTTCGGGGCGCTGGACAACGTCCCGGCGGTGTCCGAGAAGCTGCTGGCTCCGGCCGATCTGGACGTTCTGCTGCTGCAGCGGGCGCAGACTCTGGATGACCATCCCGGACAAGTGGCCTTTCCGGGCGGGGGCATCGACCCGGGCGAGTCGGTGGTCGCCGCGGCCCTTCGAGAGGCCGAAGAGGAGACGGGGCTGAACCCAGCGGGTGTGGACGTCCTCGGGGCAATGCCCGAGCTGGCCCTGCCGCGGGGGAATTTCCTCGTCACCCCGGTCCTGGCCTGGTGGGCCGCCCAGTCGCCCGTCCGGGTGGTGGATTACGGCGAATCCGCGCAGGTGTTCCGGGTTCCGGTCCGGGATCTGCTGGATCCGGACAACCGGGTGATGGCCGCGGTCAGCCGGGCCGGCCAGACGTTCCAGAGCCCCGCGTTCACCGTCAACGGCGTGGTGGTGTGGGGGTTTACCGGGATGATTCTGAACCAGCTGTTCGAACAGCTGGGCTGGGCGGTTCCCTGGGACCGTGCACGGCTCTACGGGATCGATGTGTGAGCCACGCCCGGCGATGCGTGCGGCCGATTCTGCGCCGGCCTGTTCTACGCCGGCCTGTTCTACGCCGGCCTGCCGGCTGATCCGCTAGCTGGCCCCCACGCCGCTGCCCACCAGGGCAGCGGGTGCCACCGCCGCCGGCCGGCTGGCGGCTCGCCGCTGAGTGCCGGAACGATCCACAATCAGACCGGTCGCGGCGTTCTCACGCACAGCGGTAATGCCCGCCGCCGCGCTCTTAATGGAGCTGAACAGCGGCGAAACGGCGACGACCGTTCCATCCGGTGCCGTCAGCCGAAAAAAATACGCCTTGTCTCCAGCTTGTGCAATCTCAAACATGCCAGCCAAATCTGTGCCTCCCCAATTCCTTGCGTCATTGCAATAGCCAGCGGAAAGAACGGGAATCCGCCGGCCTTTTCGAGCCTAGCCGGGTGATGGAGCCCACACAATGCTACCGACGGGTACGTTACGGATGGTGTCCGAGGTCACTCATTTTGCGTTGTCGTACGAGTCCACGACCGCCACGCTGACCGGAAATTCCACCGGAATCCGGCCGAACAAGAGCTCTTTGGCGGCAGCCGCTGAGTCCTCGATCGCCCGGATGCAGTCTTCGACGGCGCCATCGGGGCAGTGCACCATCACTTCATCGTGCAGGAAGAAGACCAGTTCAGCCGCGGCGGTGCCGTCCGACCGCAGGTCGCGCAGCCGCCGTCGCAGTTCCGCCAGCCAGCAGGCCGCCCAGTCGGCGGCCGAGCCCTGCACCACGAAGTTCCGGGTGAAACGTCCGCGCGAGCGGGCGATCGAGTCCGCCCGGCGCTGTTCTTCCGCGGTAGTCGAGTGCTGGCTGCGCAGCCAGCGATCCGACGGCGGAGGGCTGCTGCGGCCCAGGCGGGAGGTGACGGTTCTCCCGGCTTCGCCGTCGCGGGCAGCTTGCTCGACGAAGCCCACGGCGCGGGGATAGGTGCGGGCAAGTTGGGGCATCAGGCGCCCGGACTCGCCCGTGGTTGCGCCGTAGATGGCCCCGAGGAGGGCTACCTTGGCTTTTGCCCGGTCGCCGCCGAAGCCTTGTGCCGCGATGCCGGCGTAGAGGTCCTTGTCCCGGGCGGCCTCGGCCATTTTGGAGTCCTGCGCGAGCGCGACGAGGACCCGCGGTTCCAGCTGCGAGGCGTCGGCAACGATCAGCTTGTGGCCGGGATCGGCGTGGACGGCGCCGCGAATCTGGCGCGGAATTTGCAGCGCCCCTCCGCCGCGCGACGCCCACCTCCCCGACACCACACCGCCCACCACGTACTCGGGCTGGAACCTGCCGTTCTTGACCCACGCGTCAAGCCACACCCAGCCGTTGGCCGCGTGGAGACGGGCCAGCTTCTTGTAGGCGAGCAGCGGCTCGATGGCGGGGTGGCTGGATTCCTTCAGCTCCCATTGGCGGGTGGTCTTCACCTCGATGCCGTTCCGGTGCAGGGCGCGCATGAGCTCCTGCGGTGAGTCCGGGTTCAGCGCGGGTGAGCGCAGCAGCTGCCTGAGTTCGGCGGTGAGCGCTTCGAGTTTGGCAGGGCGCTGGCCCGGAGCCGGGCGGGGTCCGAGGCAGTCCGCGAGGATCTGCTCGTGCAGTTCCTCACGCCAGGGCACGCCGGTGTGTTGCATTTCGGCGGCGATCATGGCGCCCGCGGATTCGGCCGCGAGCAGCAGCTGGAGCCGTTGGCGCCGGTTGGCGTCTGGGGCGTCGGCCGAGCCGCCGGTCGTGCCGGGGGCCGTTGCCGGCACGGCTCCCGCCTGGCGGAGCGCGTCCTGTTGGGCGGCATACTCGGCGCGGAGTTCCTCAAGGGACTGGCCGGGGCGCTGGTCCCGGGCCGGGGCATCGAAGAGTGCGCCCTGCTCCGGCGGCGGGGGAGGGGGCTGCAGGGCCCGCGGCGGCTGGTGCAGCTCGTCGTCCTGCGTGAGTTTCTCCGCCGCCCGGGCATAGCCGGTGTGGGCGGTGAACTCCGAGTGGGCCAGAATCGAACCGCACAAAGTCAGGTCGTAGCAGCGCTCGAGCTCCACGCCGGCCCGCAGCAGCGACGGATACCAGTCCTGCGTGCGGTGCCAGATCCAGCGCGGGCGCCGCTTTTCAAGCCCGCGGACGACGCCGGCGAGGTCACCGGCGCTCACCACCCGTGGCTGTGGATTGGACGGTGCGGGGAGGCCATCGGCCGTGAGTTCCTGGAGAGCCGCGCCGTCGGCGTGGGCGGCAAGCAGGAGGTACATAGGGTCAATTCTGCCCTGCTCCGGAGCGTGCTCGGTGCGCACTGCCTGGCGGGGCTGCAGAGGCCGGGCCCGGTTTGTCCACATAGCCGACGACGGCGGTTACGCTGCGCTTCCCGGACAGGCACAGTGGCAGCATGAACAGGCACCAGCCACCCGGCCCGGACTCGCCGCCCCCGCAGGACGGGGGGCCGTGGATTCCCGGGGAGTCCGCGGAGACTCTGCTCGTCACCGGCGCCGATGTTCTGCGCGGCGAGGTGGAGCGCATCGTCGCCGCTGCCGGGGGCCACCTGCGGACAGTCCGGGACGTGGCCGATGCCGCGCCCTTCTGGGACGCCGCGGGCGCCGTACTGGTTGGCAGCGACATCAGGGAGTTGCCACTTCGAAGGAGGGCGCCGGCGGTGCTCGTCGGAGTCAAGGATGACGGCGACGGACTGTGGCAACTGGCCGCCGCCATCGGGGCCGAACGCGTCGCCGTGCTGCCGGATGCCGCCGCCTGGCTGGCCGAATACCTGAGCCGGTCCCGCGCGCCGGAAGCCGGCGGACTCGTTGTAGGCGTGACGGGCGGCTGCGGCGGTGCAGGGGCCACGACCGCCGCCATCTGGGTCGCGCAGGCCGCCGCCGGGCTCGGGGCGCGCGTGGTGCTGATCGATGGCGACCCCTGGGGCGGCGGACTGGAACTGGCGTTGGCCGCCGAGGACGCTCCCGGGCTCCGCTGGCCGGACCTGGCCGGGGCGAGCGGCAGTATCGATCCCGCCCAGCTCGACGATGCGCTCCCGAAGGTCGGGGGATTCTCCTTCCTGTCGTGGCCGGGCACCCGGGACGGTGCAGCCGGCGTGGACGCGACCTCGGTGGCCGTGGTTCTCGACGCCGCCCGGCGGGGCAGCGAGCTGGTCGTGCTGGACATCGGCCGGGGACGGGAGGCTTTGCGATCCTTCGCCTGGGAATGCGACCGGATCGTGGTCGTGGCGCCGGCCCGGCTGCGGGCGGCCGTCGCCACGGCCCGGTTGGCGCAGGAGCTTCCACCGGTAGATACGACGCTAGTGGTCCGGGCCAGTCCGGGCGCTGCCTTGGATGCGCCACTGATTGCCGAGTCCGTGGGGCTTCCCCTCCACGGGGTCATGCCGGAAATCAAGGGTCTGGCGGCGGCCACGGAACTCGGCCGACTCCTCGAAGCCGGCCGTCAGCGCTCTGTCCGCCGTCTCACCGCAGGGCTCCTTGACCTGGACCGGGGTGACGTCTGATGAGCGCCCATTCGGCCGCGGACCCCGCCGAACCGGAACGGCTTACCCGGCGGGCGCCGGGCCGCCGCCGCTCGCAGGGATTTCTGGACCCGGCGTTGCTGGAATCCGTGCGCGAGTCAGTCATGACCGATTCCGCCCCGGTAACCCCCTCCCGGGTCGCAGCGGCCCTCCAGGCGAGCGGACGGCTGCTTGGCACGGCCGGCGCCCTTGCAGCTGTGGAAAGTATCAGCGCGGAGCTGAGCGGCTTGGGTCCCCTGCATCCGCTGACCCGGGATCCTGCTGTGACGGACATCTTCGTGAACGGACCGGACTCGGTCTGGCTGGACCGCGGCAACGGCCTGGAAAAGGCGCCCGTCCTTTTTTCCGGGGAACCGCAGGTCCGGGCGCTCGCGGCGAGGCTGGTGGCAGCCGGCGGCCGCCGCCTGGACGACGGTTCGCCGTGCGTCGATGTCAGGCTCGACGGCGGCTACCGGGTGCATGCGGTGTTGCCGCCGATTTCCCCGGCCGGGACCCTCTTGAGCGTGCGAATCCGCCGGACTTCGGTCTTTACGATGGCCGAGCTGGGTCGCAAGGGCATGTTCGGGAGCGGGGCATGCGGCGGGCTGGTCCAGTCCGTACTCGAACGCATGGTGGGGTGCAGGCTGAGCTTCCTCATTAGCGGCGCCACCGGCTCGGGGAAAACCACGCTGCTGGCGACGCTGCTGGGGTTGTGCGGCCCCGGAGAACGTCTCGTCCTCATTGAGGACGCCGCGGAACTTAATCCGGTGCACCCGCACGCCGTCACGCTGGAATCCCGGCACGGAAACCTGGAAGGCGGGGGTGCCGTGGACCTGGGCGAACTAGTTCGTCAGGCCCTGAGGATGCGGCCGGACCGGCTGGTGGTGGGTGAATGCCGCGGTGCGGAGGTCCGGGAGTTGCTGTCGGCCATGAATACCGGTCATACGGGAGGCGGCGGGACGATTCACGCGAACGCTGCGGCGGCCGTGCCTGCCCGGCTGGCGGCGCTCGGCGCGCTCGCCGGCATGGGCCAGGATGCCGTGCGCTTGCAGGTGGCGAGTGCCATCGACGCCGTCGTGCATGTCGAGCGGAGCGGGACCGGGCGCCAGGTCGCGAGCATCGGAATCATGGAAGCACAGGAATCCGGGCTGGCTGTCACCGCTGCACTGGAAGTACTGAGGGACCGGGCCCGGTTCGGCCCGGCCTGGCCGCGGCTGGCGGACCGGCTCGGCCTGGATCCAGCAGTAGCCGATGGAACCAACACCGGGGCCCGCCCGGCGCCCGAAGCACGCCCGCCGGGTTCAGGAGCCGAACACCCGCAGTCATGGACCCCGCGATGACGGCGCTCCTGATCATCGTCCTGATCTTGGCCCTGTGGCTGGCCTTTCCCTCCCCGCGTGTGGCAGGCCGCCGCACCCGCAATGCCCTGCACGGCGCCGGTCCGCGGAGTTTCCTGCCCCGCGAGCAGCCATCCAGCACTCGGAGCCCGGGCCGGTCAACAGGTGTGCGCAGTCGTGGCCGGAGGGCCGTCCCAGGTCTCGGCCGCGTGTTGGCTGAAGGGTCCGCGGGGGTGGGGGCCGTGCCTATGACAGTTGTGGTTCAGCAGCTGGCCGCGCTGCTGAAGGGCGGACGCACCCCCGCCCGGCTGTGGGATGAACTGTGGGTGCTGTACGGCGCGGAGGCTGCGGAGCAAGGGGCCGCGGTCAACAGAACTGTCGACGCTTCGGTCCGTGCTTGGGTCCGCGGCGCGGGCCGCGACGGTGCCCAAGTCACGTCCGGGCCGGTGCTTGACCCGGAGTCGCTCAGAGTCCTCGCGGCCGCACGTGCGGCCGCCCTGGGCGGGTCCTCCGTGGCCGTGGCGATCCGCCGCACGGTATCCGGCGGGCCGGCCGGCGGGGGTAGCGGCGCTGGAGCCGCCTTTGGCGGCGCCGTGAGCGTCCGTGCCGGGCGCGACGCCCGGGTGTGGGGCGAGCTCGCCGCATGCTTCGACACCGCGGAGGCCAGCGGTTGCCCGCTGGCAGACGTCCTGGCGCGCTTTGCCGCGCACCTTGAGGCGGAGGACGACGCCGAAGGTGCCCGGCAGACGGCTTTGGCGGGGCCCCGGGCAACCATCCGCTTGCTGACCTGGCTGCCGGTATCGGGTTTGGGGCTCGGCTTGCTGCTGGGAGTGGACCCGATGGCTACGCTCCTCGGAAATCCGTGGGGCCTCTTGGCGTTGGCCGCAGGCGTGGTCCTGACCGCCGCCGGCCGGGTGTGGTCTTCGAAGCTCGTGCGGGCCGCGGCGGGAGCGCACTCGTGACTCCACCGCCGCCGTGAGTCCCGGACTCGCCGGAGTTGTGGTGGCCGCCGGCCTTGCCGGTGCAGCCATTATGGTCCGCGGAGACTCCGGCCGCGTCCGCCGAAGACTCCACCGCCAAATCCTGGCCCCGGCGGACGGGTCCGGACTGCGTCGGGGGACCCCGGCCGGCCGCCAGCCCGGCTATCCGGGTCTGCGGGACACCGCCATGATGCTGGAACTCATCGGCGCCATGCTGGATGCGGGAGCCGGACTGGGCCGGTCCCTGGAACTCATCGCCGCCCTGGTGCCGCAGGAACTCGGGCGGCAGCTTCGGCCGGTGGTGTCAGCCCTTGCCATTGGCGCGGACTGGGACACGGCATGGCACAGTTCAGGTGGCCAGGCGTGCGAACTTCTTGCCCTGCGCGACACCCTCACGTTCGCCGCCCTCACGGGCGCCCCGTCCTCGGCCCTCCTCTATGCCCAAGCGGCCCGGCTTCGCCGCGAACGGAACCGGGCTGCCGAGCAGCGTGCCGCGGCGCTAGGCGTGAAGCTGGTCGTGCCTCTGGGCTTGTGCTCCCTGCCGGCATTTGTCTGCCTCGGCGTCGTGCCCGTGCTCCTGGGGCTGGTCCCGGCCTGATGCCGGCGGGCGGGCGGCGCCCCCGATGCCGCATCGCCGCTGGTCCAAGGTTTATTCAAGTTGCTGGGGGATACCTTGGGGGCAGGCACCGTCGGAGTATGAGCGGTCTCGTGCGTCGGCTACTCACAGCGCTTCTGTGGCGCCTCGAATCCTCAGGGTTTCTGGGATTTCGTATCGAGTGGAAGCCACGCAGGGGGGCAGATCAATGATTCGATTGCAGAGGGCGGGCGTGATTGCAGCGCTGAGCCTATTGGTGATGGCGGGTTCGGCGGTGGGGGCCGGTCCGGCGTCCGCCGCAACGCCGACTTGTCAGCCGGGGGCGCCTCAACCGACCAACCAATACCCGGGCACAACGGTGATTGCGACCAACTTCGAGTCGGGGAGCATCACGGCTTCGGGCTTCAACGCCCCCGTCACGGCCGGGACAGGCACGGCCGACGTCTCCTCGGCTGAACAACACTCGGGCCGCTGCTCAGCCCATGTTCACGTGACCACGGATGCTGGTTCCTTGGCCAATTTTTCCGCACCGCTTCCTGCGGGCACCAATGAGGTCTACGCCGACGGATGGTTCAACGTCACCAAGGAAGGCGTCGCGGGCAACAACGTCCCCATGTTCCGGTTCTTCAACGGAACCACCCGGTTCGTGGACGTCTACCGCTCCAACGGCGGCGCCGGCCCCCTGTGGCTGCGCGTAGCGGCGCCCGACGGCACGCTCGGCTACACCGCGATGAAAGTGAACGTCCCGCTCGGAACGTGGCACCACCTGGTCATGCACGTAATCCCCAACGGCGCCTCCTCCACCATCGAGGTGTGGTTTGACGGCCAGCTCCTCTATTCCAGCAAGCAGGTCGCCACGGCCTTCACCGCGGTCACCCAGATGCAGCTCGGCGCAGAGCACCGACGGCAGGCGGGCGACAGCTACATTGACGACGTCGTGATCAAAGCCGGCAAGGCCGGTGGCCAGCTTCCCGGAACCTTCAACCCCACCGCTCCCACGCGTGTCCTTGATACGCGGAACAGCTCACCGGTCCGGGCGAATTCCGCGGTGTCGTTCCAGGTCGCGGGGGTCAACGGGATCCCGGCGAAGGTTTCGGCGGTGGTGTTCAACCTGACGGTGACCCAGCCCCGGTCCGTCGGCTTCATCACGGCCTACGCCTCGGGCGCCGCCCGTCCGAACGCGTCCAACCTGAACTTCTCTGCCGGCCAGACGGTACCGAATCTGGTGACCGTCCCGGTCGGGGCCGACGGCAAGGTCGCCCTGTTCAACAGTTCCTCCGGGTCCTCCCAGCTGATCGCTGACGTGACGGGCTATTACGTCACCGGAACGCCGGCGACGGGCGGTTCCTTCAAGAGCCTCTCGCCGGCCCGGCTCCTGGACACCCGGAACTCCTCGGCAGTCGGCGCGAATTCCGCGGTGTCGTTCCAGGTCGCGGGAGCCAACGGAATCCCCGCCTCGGTCGCGGCCGTGGTGTTCAACCTGACGGTGACCCAGGCGAAGTCCCTGGGCTTCGTGACCGCGTACGCGTCCGGTGCGGCCCGGCCCAATGCGTCCAACCTGAACTTTTCCGCCGGTCAGACGGTCCCGAACCTGGTCACGGTCCCGGTCGGGTCCGACGGCAAGGTGACGCTGTTCAACAGTTCCTCGGGCACGTCCCAGCTGATCGCCGACGTCGCTGGCTACTACCTGCCCGGCACACCGACCGCGACCGGCGCCTTCAAGGCCGTCGGACCGACCCGGATCCTTGACACCCGCAATACCAAGCCGGTGGCCGCGGATTCCGCGGTGTCGGTTCAGGTCGCCGGCGCCAACGGGGTCCCCACCGGTGCCCTGGCAGCAGTGTTCAACCTCACCGTCACCTCGCCCAAGTCCTTCGGCTTCATCACCGCCTACCCGAACGGTTCAGCACGGCCCAACGCGTCCAACCTGAACTTCTCGACCGGACAGACGGTACCGAACCTGGTCTCGGTGGCGCTCGGCTCGGATGGAAAGGTGGCGCTGTTCAACCGGTCCTCCGGATCCTCCCAGCTCATCGCCGACCTCGCGGGGTACTTCCTCCCCTAGAAGCGCGTGATTGAGGTTCCAGCGCACCGAACTGAACCCGAGAAGCTGTAGTCGCAGTATGGACCGCAGCATCTCGGGTTCAGTTTTGCGCCCGGTCAGGAGTGGCCGTTAGTCGGGTCAGGCGGGTACCTCGTCGGGCCAAGGCATGAGCGGGGCGCTGTCGTGCCGTCCGTCCGGCGGCGTGGAACAGCCCGTGAGTTCTCCTCCACAGGCCGCCGCGGCGCCGGCTGCGGGCATGTTTTCCACTTAGCGGACTTCGTGGCTTACCGCGCCGTGCCCAAGCCGGGAGAGTCGAATCAGCCGGCGATCCTGCCGGTGTCCCGTGGAAGGAAAGCAGATGTCAGTCAATCAGGACACTCCCGCTGCGAAACGCATAGACAGCGGGGAAGATGGGGTTGCCGAGGTGTACGAAATCTATCCCGGCGCCAGCTTGGTTGTTCCCGTTCAGCCGAACGGACGCAGGAGGCCGCTCTCGGCGCAGGCAGGAATGGCAACAGCCGAATACGCCATCGCAACACTCGCCGCCGTAGGGTTTGCCGGCGTTCTCGTGTTCATCATGCGCAGTGATGAGGTCCGGGGGTTCCTCCTGAACCTCATCCGCACGGCGCTTACGCTGCCATGACGTGGGTCTGGCGCGCGGGCGGGAGCGGGCGGCGGGGGTCGCCGCGAACCCCGGACTGCCTCGGGGCGGTCACAGCGGAGTTCGCCGTGGCGCTGCCGTCGGTCGTCTTTCTGCTTGCCATGCTGCTCGCGGGTTCGGCAGCCGGGGTGATGCAACTTCGCGTCGAGGAAGCGGCCCGGGGTGGTGCCCGTGCGCTGGCCAGAGGAGCCGCAGCCGGCGAAGTCGGAGGGATTGTCCGCCAGCTTGCCGGCGAAACCGCAGCGTCGACCGTGGCCCTCGACGGCGAATGGCTCAGGGTCACGGTGTCCGGCCGTGTCCCCGGGGCTGTCGGTTCCCTCATTCCGTGGACCCTGAGCGCCAGTGCCTGGGCGCGTCCGGAAACCCCCGGCGCGGCACAACTGTCCCGGGTGGATGGGGCCTCCCGCTCGGGACGGGCACATGATGTCGCCGGTTAGTGCCGGGGCCAGCGGGCCATGGCGCCGGACTCCGTCCCCAGGCCATGACGTGTACCGCTGGCGGCCGCGGGAGCGGGGATCAGGGACGGTCCTGGCCTTGGGACTCGGGCTGGTCGTGATCATGGCGGCAGTCTTGCTGCTGCTTCTGGCTCAGTCAGCCGTCGCGGCGGCCAGGGCTGCGGCGGCTGCCGACCTCGCAGCCCTGGCGGCAGCGGACGCCGCCCGAGGAATCACATCCGGTGAGCCGTGCGCCGTCGCCCGGGAGGTCGCACGGAAGAACAATGCCATTGTGCTCGCCTGCTCGAAGGGCGCGGACACGTCAGTCCAGGTCAGCACCGAGATCAACGTCGGGCCGTTCCTCGGCGCTGCCAGAGGTCTGGCCAGGGCCGGTCCACCCCCGGCGCCCCGGAACGGGCCCTCACCGTGAGGGCTGCTTTGCCCGCGGCAGGACGCGCGGCGCTTCGAAACAACCGGGATTCACCCGCTGGCACGCCCTGCCAGGGCCGCGCCAAACGCGCTATCCGGCGCGGAGCGGTTGGGCGGAATCTTTTTCCGTACCGGCCGCTGTACCGGCCGCCGTACCGGCAGCGGCCGTGGCCGCACCCGCCGCGCCGGCGCCCGCAACGGCCGTGCCAGCAGCAGCCGTGCCAGCCGCCACCGTCCCAGTGCTGTCGGCGTTCATCAGCTCGCTGGCGTCTTTCAGCAGCACGTCAATCAGGGTGACGGCGGCGTCCTTGTCGAGAGGGTTGTTCTTGTTGCCGCACTTGGGTGACTGGACACAAGATGGGCAACCGGACTCGCATTCGCAGGCCTTGATGGCGTCCCGCGTGGCGGTCAGCCACACCCGGGCCTTGTCGTATCCGCGTTCGGCGAAGCCAGCCCCGCCGGGATGGCCGTCGTAGACGAAGATGGTAGGCACCCCGGTGTCGGCGTGGATGGCGGTGGACACCCCGCCGATGTCCCAGCGGTCGCTGGAGGCCACGAGCGGCAGGAGACCGATGGCTGCGTGCTCGGCGGCATGCAGTGCTCCGGGGAACTGCGCCTCGATCAGTCCCGCGCCGGTCAGCGAGCGGTTGTCCACAACGAACCAGACCGCCTTGGTAAACAGGTCTCTGGCCCCCAGTTCCAGTGGTTCTTCCCCGAGGATTTCATTTGAAATCAGTGCCTTGCGCTGGAAGGAGACCACCTGGGTCGTCACCTTGACCTCGCCGAAATGTACGGCCACGTCGCCCCACCGGGTGGTGCGTTCGGTTTCGAGGACCTCGATCTGGGTCACGTCGCGGGCGGTGGTGTAGTAGTCGGGGTTCGCCCGGCGCACCATCACGCAGTGATCGCCCTCATTGAGGTCCTCCACGACGTAGCTGTCGCCCTGGTGGACGTAGACGGCGCCGGTGTGGGCCTGGTAGTGGGTCTGGGGCGAATCCATGGTGCCGAGCAGGGACCCGGTGTCGGCATCCACGATGCTCACCGGACCCCCGCCGTCGGCGCGCAGGTTCACCATAGCCGCAGCACTCTGCGGGTGGGTCCAAAACCAGCCGGCCGGCCGTTTGCGCAGGTAGCCCTGCGCCACCAGGCGCTCCAGCAGCTTCTCCGAGGTGGCCCCGAAAAGGTCAAGTTCGGCGAACCCCAGCGGAAGTTCCGCGGCGGCGGCGCAGAGATGCGGGCCCAGCACATAGGGATTGGAGGGATCGAAGACCGTGGCTTCCACCGAGACGTCGAAAATCGCCTCGGGGTGGTTCACCAGATAGGTATCCAGCGGGTCGTCGCTGGCTACGAAGGCCGCGATCGCGTCCTGGCCGGCCCTGCCCGCCCGGCCGATCTGCTGGAACAAGGACGCGCGGGTGCCTGGCCATCCGGCCACCAGGACGGCGTCGAGACCGGAAATGTCGATGCCCAGCTCCAGCGCAGACGTGCTCGAGACGCCCAGCAGCTCACCCGAGCGCAACGACTTTTCCAGCGCCCGCCGCTCCTCCGGCAGGTAGCCCGAGCGGTAGGCGGCCACACGCTGCGGCAGGCTGGGGTCCACTTCATCGAGCAGGCGTTTGGCAATGGAGGAAATCGTCTCGGCTCCGCGCCTGGATTTGATGAAGGCAATGGTCCGGGTCCGGGAGGACACGAGATTGGCCAGCAGATCGGCGGTCTCGGCGACGGCGGTACGTCGCTCCTTGGCGCCGTTCTCGCCCCGCACTTCGGTCAGGGCAGGCTCCCAGAAAGCTACGGTCGTGGATCCGTGGGGCGAGCTGTCTTCGGAAACGGCACGGACCGGTGCGCCGATGAGCCTGCCGAAGGACGTTCCGGGCTCTGACGCCGTGGCCGACGCCGCGATGAACACGGGGCCCGGGTGTGAGCCGCCCGGGCTGTAGTAGGCACAGATCCGGCGCAGCCGGCGCATGAGGTTGGCGACATGGGAGCCGAACACTCCGCGGTAGCTGTGGGCCTCGTCCACGATCACATAGCGGAGGCGCCGGAAGAACCGGGCCCACCAGGCATGGTTCGGGAGGATGCCGAAGTGCAGCATGTCAGGATTGGCGAGGATGAAGTTCGCATGGTCCCGGATCCAGCGCCGGGACGCGGGATCGGTGTCGCCGTCGTAGGTTTCGGCCCGGACGGTGGGGAGTTTCAGCGCGCGGATCGCGGCCAGCTGGTCCGCTGCGAGGGCCTTGGTGGGGGACAGATAGAGGGTGACGGCGCCGTCGTCGTGGATCTTTCCGGGATCGGCCAGGACCCTGAGTTCGGAACGGTGGATGGCGTCCAAGGCCGGCAGCTGGTACGCCAGGGACTTGCCGGACGCCGTGCCGGTGGCAATGACCACGTGTTCTCCGGCGTGGGCCAACTCGGCGGCCTGCACCTGGTGGCGGTAGGGCTCGTGGATGCCCAGGGAACCGTAGGCTGTCACGAGATCCGGGTGGGCCCAGCCCGGCCACGGCGCATTGACGGCCTGGCGGGCGGGGATCGTTCGCACATGACGCAGCTGTTCCGGGTCCGGACCTCGGCCCAGCAGCGGAATCAGGGACTCATGCGGGTTCACTCACACATTCTTTCATCCGGCCTCAAATCGCCGGAGAAGGCAGCCCGGGTCGCGCAGCGCCCGGCACGCGCAGGGCCTCAGCCGACGGAGAGGTCAGCGCCTTCGTCCGAGGTCGACAGCATCAGAACGTGGCAGACCATGCGCCAGCCGAGGTGCGAATAGAGCTTCTGGCCGTCCAGAGACGCGAGCAGCAGCCCGGAGTCGACGTCGTGCTCGAAGGCCTGGGCCGCCAGGGCCTTCATGATGAAGCTGCCCAGTCCCCGCCGCTGGTACGCCGGCGCCGTCACGATCTTGTCGAAGATGGCGGTGTGTCCCACCACAAATACGCGCCCGCTCGCGGCGGTCTCTTCGCCTGCGCGGACCACAGCGTGGTGCACGCCGTCCGTCCGGGACGTCTCCAGCTTGAGGTCGTCGTCGGAAAGCCAGGGGTCCTCCGAGTCCTGAGTCTCCATGTCCACGATCATCATGGTCTGGGAAGCCGAGGTGACATGGAGGCCGTTTTCCTGGCCGAGGAACGTGTACCGGGCCACGTCATTGGTGAGGATCGTGAGGACTCGGGCCGGCACTTCAGCCGTCCTCGCCGCCAGCTCCGCAAACTCCGAATCGGACGGGTCGAAGGCAAAATATTCCCATTGACCGGTGGTGTCCGCGCGCAAGGCCGCAGGGAACCGTCCCTCCCTGCGCGTCTCATATCCGCGACAACCTGCCCATCCGGCAACCCAGATTTCAAGCAGATGAGTGGTGTCTTCAACCATGGCGTCAAGACTCATGTGATGAGCGTATTCCAGCCGTGCCACAAGCAACAGGGGCCGGGTCCGGGAAGTGTGCTCGCTTATGGAATTGTGACTGTCTCCCGGCCTCCCGTCCCAGCCAGTACCCTTAAAAGTGTGGCTTTGAACAGGATTGTGCTCTTTTACGGATTTACCCCCCTCGCTGACCCGGACGCCGTCCGGCTGTGGCAGCGCGCGCTATGCGAAAAACTCGGCCTCACCGGCCGCATCATCATCTCCAAGGACGGCATCAACGCCACGGTCGGCGGGGAGCTGAACGCCGTGAAGCAATACGTCAAGACCACGCGGGAGTACAAGGGATTCCACGGGATCGACGTGAAGTGGTCCGACGGAGGCGCGGCAGACTTCCCGCGCCTCAGCGTCAAGGTGCGGGATGAAATCGTCTCCTTCGGCGCCCCGGGCGAGCTGAAAGTCGACGCCGACGGCGTGGTGGGCGGCGGGACGCACCTCAAACCCGAGGAACTCCACGAACTCATTGAAGCCAAGAAGGAACAGGGCGACGAGGTCGTGTTCTTCGACGGACGCAACGGCTTCGAGGCCCAGATCGGAAAGTTCAAGGATGCGGTGGTCCCCGACGTCGCTACCACCCACGACTTCATCAAAGAACTCGACTCGGGCAAATACGATGCCCTCAAGGACAAGCCGGTTGTCACCTACTGCACGGGCGGCATCCGCTGCGAGGTGCTGTCGAGCCTCATGGTGAACCGCGGGTTCAAGGAGGTCTACCAGCTCGACGGCGGCATTGTCCGGTACGGAGAGACCTTCAAGGACCACGGCCTGTGGGAGGGATCCCTGTACGTGTTCGACAAGCGCATGCACCTGGAGTTCAGCGAGGACGCCAAGACAATCGGCCAGTGCGTCCGCTGCTCGGCGCCCACGAGCAAGTTCGAGAACTGCTCCAATCCGAGCTGCCGGACCCTCACGCTTTACTGTGCCGGGTGCGCAGCGAGCCCTGAAACCCTCCGATGCCCCGAGGGCTGCGCCGCCTGATCGGCTGAGGCTGAACTATCCCAGCCGGTCCGGGGCCCCGAAGCCCTCTGCAGGCGCGGCCCCGCCCACTAGGTGTTGCTCACGCAATAGGCGTTGCTCACGCAAGAGGCGCGGCCCCCATTGCGAGGGTTGTCTCAGATCCGGCTCACGCGGTAGGCGAAGTTTGCCGCGGCCCGCCCGGTCACCTGGACGGAGAGCACCGCGTCCACGGGCAGCGAGACGACGTTCACTCGTGATGTTCCGCAGCGCAGGCTCAGGTCTACCAGCGACTCATCCCCATTGCGGACGGTGAAAGACACCCGGGCCGTGCTGCGGCACGCCAGCGTCAGGGAATAGGTGCCGGCGGGCAGTTGCGTTGTTGTTTCTGTGTGCACCGCGCCGGCCGCCACGGAGCCGTAGCTGGTGTGAAACACCTGCCCCGCGGCGTCGGGAAGCGCGTCGTCGACCCACTGCTCCAGCTCTTCACCGGACACCGGCTCGTTGCGATGGGGATCCTGCGGCAGGGCGGCGTCGGTGGTCGGCGCGGCGGAAACAGTGGGCGAGCCATCGTCCCAATGGTCGGCGCTGTATTCGTACTCGCAGCCGGACAAGACCGCCCCGAGGAACACCGCAATTGACATCACCGCGGCGGCGGCCGGGGTGCGCCGTCGCGGCAGCCTGCGGGCCGGCACAGTTGGCATACCCTGAGATTAAGGTCGCCCCGATGCAAACACCAGAGGTCGAAGGTCCGCGGCGGGCGGTTTTCCCAGAAGGTGCCGAGCCGGCCGCCGTGACCGGGTTGCGGGCGGACCCTACTCGGACGCGGCCAGGTGGTAGGCGTAGATGATCGGGGCGTCCACGCTGGACGTGCTGAGCTTCACCTCGCCCGCGGCGGGCACCGTGATGCGGGCGGTTTCGCGGCTGCCGTTGCAGGCAGCTCCTGCCTCAGTCAGCGGCCGGCCGGCCAGGCTGACGGCGAAGAACGCCTTACCCCCGCCGTCGCAGGTCATGGTCAGGGTGTAGGTGCCGGCGGGCACACCGGACGCGGTCCGGACGATCGGATCGCGGTTCAGGATTTTGCCGGCGTCCTCCAGCACAGTCCCGGGGGCCGAGGGCAGAGCGGTCGCCTTCCAGGCCGGGACATCGACGCCCTGAATGGAACCGGGCGGGGTACATGCCGTTGCGGCCAGCACGACGGCGGCTGCGGCCGCGCCCGTAAGCGTCCGCCTTACCAGCAGGGTCGCCGGCGCGTGAGAGGAGGGAAAAACCATGCCTCCAACTTACCGCCTTGCAGCTTCACCCCCGGCCGCGCCGGCCGTCCAGCGGCGCCTCCCACGGGCTCTTGACGTTGACGTAACGTCAAAGTTTAGAGTCGTGGGGACGGCCCGGGACGGCCCGGCAGGCGACAAGCGCGGCACCGGCAGACGGCGCTCCGGGAGACGGCGAACCGGGATGACCGGCGCCGTCGGCAAGCTACTTCCGACGGGGCAGCCGGCCCTGCGCAAAGGAGGAGATATGGACTGGTCCGTCCAACAAATCGCGAAATTGGCGGGCACCAGCGGACGGACTCTGCGTCACTATGACGACATCGGCCTGCTCAAGCCCAGCCGTACCGGCAACAACGGCTACCGGTACTACGGCCCCGACTCGCTGGTCCGTCTGCAGCGGATCCTACTACTGCGTGACCTGGGGCTCGGGCTGCCGGCGATCGCGGACGTACTCGCCGGCCAGGCGGACGCGGAATACGCCCTGGGACGGCATCTGGAGTGGCTGCAGCAGGAACAGGACCGGCTGGGGCGGCAGATCGCTTCGGTCCGGCACACCATTGAGGCACTGCAAGCGGGAGGACAGATCATGGCAGAGGAAATGTTCGACGGCTTCGACCACACCCGGTACCGGGACGAAGTCCAGCAGCGGTGGGGCCAGGACGCCTATGCGACCTCAGATGCCTGGTGGCGCGGCATGCAGGCCGAGGAGAAGGCTGCCTGGCAGGAACAGTCCCGGCAGCTTGGCGCCGACTGGAGGGCCGCGGCAGAGTCGGGCGTCACGGCGGACAGCGTTCAGGCCCAAGACCTGGCCCGGCGCCACGTCGAATGGCTCAGGGGCATTCCCGGCACCCCGGCGGCGCCGCCCGCCGCAGGCGGTGGCAAGGGAGCAGGCGCTAGGGCAGCAGGCGGCACCGCAGTTGCCGTGCCGGACATCAAGGGGTACGTGACGGGACTCGGCGAGATGTACGTGGCGGATCCCCGGTTCGCCGCGAACTACGGCGGTGCCGAGGGCGCGGCCTTCGTCCGGGATGCCCTGCGGCTTTATGCGGAGACCCGGCTCTCGCCGGCCCCGCCCAGTCCCCGGGACTAAACTTGTGCGGTGACGTCCTCAGCCCAAAACCCCGCCCCGCAGGCTCCCGCAGCACCGCGTCCGGCCACGCCAACTCCCGCCATGGCAGTTCGTTCATCGCCGTTCACGGCCGGCAACACTCCGGAGGCGCCGCGGAGCGACCTCCCCGGCCTCCTCGAGGCCCTGGCCGGGGACCTGCGGGCCGTTGGCTACACCGTGGATGGCGTCGCCGGGCTGCTCGGTGAGGCTGCACACTCTGCCCTCAGCCGGGACCAGCTCATCCCCGCACTGATCGTCACCGGGCGCGCCTCCGGTGAGCCGTCGACGGCGGCGCTCGCCGCCGTCGTGCGTCTCTGTCTCCTGGCCGAGCCGCAGCGTGCGGAGACCCTCGACGCCGCGCTGCCCGGCATCCGCACGGAGGGGCTGACGGAACTCGGGCTCGTGGAGCGGTCCGACGAAGACCTGATCCGGGCGAAGGTGGATCTGAGGCCGTACGGCTGGGACCCCACTGTCGGGGACGATGGCGTGGCGAGCGGCGGGGCGGACCTCTGGGTGGCCAGCGACCTCGCGGCCCACCAGCGCGCAGGCGTCCTCCGTCACGACCACGTCCTGGGGATCGGGCAGGCCTCCACCACCCTGGTCCAGGTCACGGCCCGCCGGCATGTGGCCAGGGCCCTCGACCTCGGCACGGGCTGCGGCATCCAGACGTTCCATCTGCTCCACCACGCGGAGCACGTGACCGCCACGGACATTTCCGAACGCGCCCTCGCGTTCACCCGGTTCAATCTCTTGCTCAACGCCGCCGAACTGCACGTGGACCCGGCGGATCCTGAGGCCCGCGTGAGCCTGAGGCTCGGGTCCCTGCTGGAACCCGTCGCGGGGGAGGAGTTCGAGCTGGTGGTGTCCAACCCGCCGTTCGTCATTACGCCGCGCAGCCTGGGCGAGACCCCCGTGGACCAGTTCACCTATCGCGACGGCGGCCTGCCGGGAGACGAGATCGTTTCTTCGCTGGTCCGGGCCCTGCCCTCCGTTCTCGCGCCGGGTGGAACGGCCCAGCTCCTGGGCAATTGGGAGATCGAGGCGGGGGCGGCCTGGTCCGAACGGCCCCAAAGCTGGGCCGACCCGGCCGCCGACGTCTGGTTCATCCAGCGGGAGCAGGTGGGGCCGGAGCAGTATGCCGAGACCTGGCTGCAGGACGCCTCCGAAAACCGGGACCGCCAGCTCTACCAGGACTCGTATGCGGCGTACCTTGATGACTTTGCCTCGCGCAATGTGGCGGGAATCGGTTTCGGCATGATCTGGCTGCGCCGGCCGGCTGACGGCGCCGGGCGGGTGATTTCCCGTTTCGAGGAGATCACGTACCCCATCGAACAGCCCGTGGGGCCGCACCTGGGCGCGGCGGTCGAGCGTGCCGACTGGCTGGCCGCCCACGATCTGGCCGCCGCCCACCTGCTGGTCGCGGAGGACGTCACCGAGGAGCGGCACCAGCGCCCGGGGGCGGAACACCCCGGCGTCATCCTGCTGCGGCAGGGTGCCGGGCTGCGCCGCACCAACCTGCTGAGCACCGAGCTGGCCGGCTTTGTTTCAGCGTGCGACGGCGACCTGTCCGTCGGGCAGATCGTCGGCGCCCTCGAGGCCCTGCTGGGCGGCTATGAGGGGTTCGACGGCGCGCAGTTCCGCGCCGGCCTCCTGACCGAAGTCGGTAACCTGGTTCGCGACGGCTTCCTGCTGCCGGCCTGAGACGGCAGGCGCCGCCGCAACCGGGTCTGGCGCCCTCACGCCTGCCGTTCCAGCCCCGGCGGCCGTGACGGCAGGCGCTGCCGCGATACCGCGTGCGTCCTCCCGGCCGAACCTCGGCAGGACGTACGCGGTGAGGGCAAGAGTGACCAACACCGCGACGGCCCCGGTGAGCAGGAAGCTGACACGCACCGGCACCAGTGCGCCCAGCAGCCCGCCCAGGGCCAGGGCGGCGATCGAGACGGCGCGTGTCATCCCACCGACGATCGCCATGGCCTGGCCCCGGCCACGTTCGGGTATCCGGAGGATCGCGATCGCCCCGAAGCAGGCATTCAGGACGCCGCAGGCCATCCCCGTCCCCGTGTAGGCCACAAAGAGCATCTCCACGGTGGGGACCATCCCCGTGATGCCCAGGAACGCCGAGGCCAGGGCCATGGAGGCCAGCAGCGCGCGCAGTCGTAACGCCGGCGTGGTGATCCTGCCGGCCATCGCGGCCCCGCCCGCCATGCCGAGGCCGAACGCCGCGGCCAGGAGGCCATACTGCGTCTCGGTGGCGCCAAGTTCGCCGCGGGCCAGGAACACTTCAAGGACATTCGTGGCCTCGCCCACGACGATAAAGAACATCGCCCCCAGGACCAGGGCCCAGACCAAGCTGTCCCGGCGGATCAGGCGCAGCCCGTCGAGCAGTGCGGGCTTCGCCTGGCCGGCCCGTTCGGCCGCCGTGCCGCGGCGGGTTCTGATTAGCAGGGCGCCCAGCCCCATGGCGACATAGCAGCCGCTGGCCACGGCGAACACGAGTCCGGCGCCGCCCCAGCCGCTGAGCATGCCGCCCGCGGCCGGCCCGGCCATGCCGGCAATCATGACGGTCGCCTGCATGGTCCCCATCGCCCGCGGGGTGCGGTCCTCGCCGACGAGCCGGGGCAGCAGGGCCTGCCAGGTGGGGCCGGCCACGGCCTGGGCCGCGTCGAGCAGGAACGTCATGGCAAAAAGCACGGGCAGGTAGTTCTCCACATACTGCATGCCCAGGCCCATGCCGGCGACGGCGGCGGCACTGACCGCGGAGGCCGCCGTCGCCAGCGTGCGGGAGTCCCTGGTGTCGGCGAGCCGGCCGGCCCACGGGGCCAGCAGGACCAGCGGCAGCGCTGAGCAAAAGAGGTAGGCAGCCACGAGCCAGGGCCCGGCGACAGGGGTTCCCCCGGCAGCGGCCGCGTTCTGCAGGTGCAGCATGACGCTCACGACGACGGCGCCCATCCCCGCCGTCGCAACGAACCTGGCGGTGCTGGCGATCAGGAAATCGCGGTTGCGCCACAGGGGCTGCACCGCCGCTGAAGGGGCAGAGGATTTATGAAATATCTGTTTCATAAATAGGAAGCTAGTCCCGGCCGGGACTAGATGTCAAGCATTTCTTTCATATTTTGGAGCGGCTGGATACACTGGAGGGGTGAATGCAGAAACCCCGACGGCGGAGTCCACGGCTCCGCCGGCCGCCAAGCGCCGGCATCGTCCGGAAAAGCAAGTGGAAATCACCGACCCGAAGGCGATCCGGGCCCTCGCTCACGCCGCCCGGCTGGAGGTTATTTCCGAACTGTATTCCACCCAGGTGAGCCGGACGGCCACCGAACTCGCGGCGCAGACCGGCCTGACCCCCAGCGCCATGAGCTACCACCTGCGGGCGCTGCAGAAGTGGGGCATAGTGGTCCCCGCAGCCACGGCAGGGGACGCCCGGGAGCGGCGCTGGAAGGCTGCCGGCACCGATTTCACTATTCACTCGCTCGGCGGAGTGGCCAGCCCTGAGCTCGCCGTCCTTGATCTCGAGCTCGAAGCCTACCGCCGCCGGGTGCTTGCGTACGCCAAGACCCGCAATGAACGGCGCGAGCGCGGCGAGACCGGCGACGGCCCGTCGTCGGTGGTGCTGGCGAGTAACCTGCTGTACCTGACGCCGGAGCAGCGGTCCGAGTTGACGCGTCGCGTCTTCGACCTCCTGCGCGATTATGAACTCGAGGATCCGGACCATGTGCCCGACGGCGCCGAACGCATGGCCACCATGTGGTCCATGATTCCGGACGACCGCGGCCCGGCCGCCGCGAAACCCGAGGCCGGCAGCGCCTGAGCCGCCGCCCGGCGCGGCCTCCAGGACCACCGGGCGCCCTGCTCTTTTGCGGCCGAAACCCGCCTCCGCGGGGCCGTCATTTCCGGCCGGATGCGCGCGATTCTGCAAAATATGGTGAACTAGGCGGGTATGGGCGCATCTGCCCGAGCAACCTTTTTCTGTAGGAGCACCGTGCCAAGCAAGGCCAAAACCGGCAAGAAACTCGTGATCGTGGAGTCTCCCGCCAAGAGCAAGACCATCGCCAAGTACTTGGGCGAGGGCTTCATCGTTGAGGCCTCCATTGGTCACATCCGCGACCTTCCGCAGCCTTCCGAGCTCCCCGCGGAACTGAAGAAGACCCCGCTGGGCAAGTTCGCCGTCGACATTGAAAACGACTTTAAGCCGTACTACGTGGTGTCCGCGGACAAGAAGAAAAAGGTCGCCGAACTCAAGGCCCAGCTTAAAGACGCCGATGCGCTCTACCTCGCAACCGATGGGGACCGCGAGGGCGAGGCCATCGCGTGGCACCTGCTGGAAGTCCTGAAGCCAAAGGTGCCGGTCTACCGGATGACCTTCGGTGAAATCACGAAGGAAGCCATCCACCGCGCCATGGACAACCTGCGCGACGTGGACCAGGACCTGGTGGACGCACAGGAAACCCGGCGCGTCCTGGACCGCCTCTACGGCTACGAGATCTCACCGGTGCTGTGGCGCAAGGTGGCCCGCGGTCTGTCCGCCGGCCGGGTGCAGTCGGTCGTGACCCGCATGGTGGTGGACCGGGAGCGTGAGCGCATGGCGTTCAAGGCTGCCTCTTACTGGGACCTGACCGGCCAGTTCGGTGCCGACGCCGGAGCCTTCAAAGCGAAACTCGCTGCCGTGGACGGCTCCAAGGTGGCCAGCGGCCGCGACTTCAATGACAACGGCGAACTCACCTCCCGCAACGTCATCCACCTCAACGAGGAACTCGCCACCGCCTTGGCGGTCGGCCTGCAGACCGCTGATTTCCGCGTCCGTTCTGTCGACACCAAGCCTTATACCCGCCGCCCGGCGGCGCCGTTCACCACCTCGACGCTGCAGCAGGAGGCCGGCCGCAAGCTGCGATTCTCCTCCAAGAGCACCATGCAGGTGGCCCAGCGGCTCTACGAAAACGGCTACATCACCTATATGCGTACGGACTCGTCCGCACTGAGCGACGAGGCCGTCACCGCCGCCCGGCGCCAGGCAGCCGAGCTGTACGGCACGGAATACGTGCCCCAGTCCCCGAGGGTCTACACCAGCAAGGCCGCCAACGCCCAGGAGGCCCACGAGGCCATCCGCCCGGCGGGCGACTCTTTCCGCACCCCGGCCCAGGTCGCCAAGCAGCTCTCCGGCGACGAATTCCGGCTCTACGAGCTGATCTGGAAGCGCACCGTCGCCTCGCAGATGGCTGATGCCAAGGGCTCCACCGCCACCATCCGCCTGGGCGCCGTGACCGTGGGCGGAGCTGCCGCCGGTCGCGACGCGGAATTCTCCGCCTCCGGCACCGTCATCACCTTCCCCGGCTTCCTGGCCGCCTATGAAGAGGGCAAGGACGAAAGCCGCGGCGATGACGACTCCGAGGAAGCCCGCCGCCTGCCGAACGTGGCCAAGGACGACTCCCTGACCGCCTCGGACATCGTCGCCGTCGGCCACGAGACCTCGCCGCCCCCGCGCTACACGGAAGCATCGCTGACCGCTGAGCTGGAAAAGAAGGGCATCGGTCGTCCTTCCACCTACGCCTCCACCATCTCCACCATCCAGGACCGCGGCTACGTCCGGAAGCAGGGTTCCGCGCTGGTCCCGAGCTGGATCGCGTTCTCCGTGATCCGGCTGCTTGAACAGCACTTCCACGACTACGTGGACTACGAGTTCACGGCCGACATGGAAGCTGACCTGGACAAGATCGCCAACGGACAGGCGGCCGGACCCGCTTGGCTCAAGCACTTCTACTTCGGGGAAGACGCTGAGCCGGGCCTGCTGAGCATCGTCAACAACCTCGGCGAGATCGACGCCCGCGAAATCAACTCGATTCCGATCGCCGAGGGCATCACGCTGCGGGTCGGGAAATTCGGCCCGTACCTGGAAAGCTCCGTCCCGACGGTCGATCCCAAGACCGGCGAAGTGGTTGAAGCCGCCCGCGCCAACGTCCCCGAGGACCTGGCGCCGGACGAGCTCACCGCCGCCAAAGCCATTGAACTCATGGAGACCGCCGCCCCGGAAGAGCGCGTCCTCGGCACGGACCCGCACACCGGCCACACGGTGGTGGCCAAGAACGGCCGCTACGGCGCCTACGTCACCGAGATCATCCCGGAAATGACCGAGGAGCAGCTGGCCAGCCAGCCCGTGGAGTACTACAAGAACGGCAAGCCGAAGCCGCCGAAGAAGCCCGTCAAGGCCAAACCGCGTACGGGTTCCCTGTTCGCCTCGATGAGCGTGGAGACGGTCAGCCTGGACGAGGCCCTGCAGCTCATGAGCCTGCCCCGCGTGCTCGGCCAGGACGCCGAGGGCAACCCGATCACGGTGCAGAACGGCAGGTTCGGCCCGTACCTGAAGAAGGGCACGGACTCCCGCTCCATCGGCTCCGAGGAGGAAATCTTTACGATCACGCTGGAACAGGCGCTGGAGATCTACTCGCAGCCCAAGCAGCGCGGCGCCCGTGCCGCCGTGCCGCCGCTGGCCGAGTTCGGCCCGGACCCGGTCTCGGAGAAGAACATCGTGGTGAAGGAAGGCCGGTTCGGCCCGTACATCACCGACGGCATCACCAACATCACCGTGCCGCGCTCCACCTCGCTGGAGGAGCTCACCCGGGAACAGGCCGTCGAACTCCTCGCGGAGAAGCGCGCCAGGGGCCCGGTCAAGCGCACGACGACGGCCCGCAAGGCCCCGGCCCGGAAGACGCCGGCCAAGAAGTAGCAGAGCCACACCGGGTTCGCCGGAAAGCTGCGGAGTCGCCGGAATTTTCCGGCGACTCCGCAGCTTTCCGGCGATTCTGCGTTTGCGGAGCGGGCGCGGACGTGATCGAGTAGGACCATGACTGAACAGCCCGCACACCTGGACAACCAGCCGCTGAACGAGCTCGAAGAGCAGCTTGCCCGGGGGGAGCAGCCGGACGCCAACCCGGTGGACGTGATCCTGGCCTTCCTCAACAACGAGGTCTACGTGGTCAGCTCCGACGCCCTCGAGGGTCCCGACTCCCAGGTGGAGCCGCTGGTCCTCGCGAATTCCTCGGGTAAGCCGGTTCTGGCCGTCTTCTCGCACCCGAGCCGCGTCACCGAGCAGTATCTCGCGGCCGCTCCCAACGTGCTGGGCACACAGGGCGCCGCGATCATCGGCAACCTCGGCGACGAGCTCGGCATGGTGATCAACCCGGGGGCCGCCTACGGCTTTGAAATCGATCCGGAGGGAGTGGCCAACATCCGCCGCGACTTCAAGCCCTCCGACGAGTCCGCGGACGGTACTGCCGGGTCCGCGGACCGCCCGGCGCAGGATACGGACCTCGCCTGAGCCAGCGTCCCGGACGGCGGTATTCTTCGCGAATACCGCCGTCGCAGTTAGACCAGCCGCTTCAGTGGGGGCAATAATGGCAACATGCGTCTAGGCGTCCTCGATATCGGGTCCAATACCGTCCACCTCCTGCTGGTCGACGCACACCCCGGCGCCCGGCCGGTCCCTTTCGCTTCACACAAACGGCCGTTGTCCCTCGTGCAGTTCCTCGACGGCGACGGCAACATCAACGACGCCGGCCAGCATGAGCTTGTCGAATTCGTCCTTGAAGCGTGGGAATTCGCCGCCAAGCACAAAGCCGACGACCTCCTCGCGTTCTGCACCTCGGCCATCCGCGAGGCCACCAACGGAGCGGAGGTCCTGGCCCGCGTCAAGCATGAAACCACGGTCACCCTCCGGGAACTCACCGGCAGCGAAGAGGCGTCCATGACGTTCTTCGCCGTCCGCCGCTGGTACGGCTGGGGCGCCGGGCCCATCCTGAATTTGGACATCGGCGGCGGCTCCTTCGAGATGGCCCTCGGACAGGACGAACTCCCCGAGCTGGCGATGTCCGTGCCGCTCGGGGCCAGCCGGCTGACGCGCGATTGGCTCCCCGGAGACCCGCCCTCGGCCAAAAGCATCAAGGAGCTGCGCCGCTACATCCGCTCCACGCTCAAGCCCGCCGTGCGCAAATTCGAGAAACTGGGCAGGCCCAACCATGTGGCGGGCACGTCCAAGACCTTCCGGTCCCTCGCCAGGATCGCAGGGGCCGCCCCCAGCGCCGCCGGGCCGTACGTCAAGCGCGAGCTGCAGGCGCTGGACCTGGGGCTTTGGGCGCAGCGTGTCTCTGCCATGGAGATCGGGGACAGGTTCCACCTGCCCGGCGTTTCCGAGGCCCGGGCGCCGCAGGTCCTCGCCGGCGCGCTCGTCGCGGAGGCCGCCTTGGAAATGTTCGAGTTCGCCAGCATGGAGATCTGCCCGTGGGCGCTGCGCGAGGGACTCATCCTCCGCCGCCTGGACCAACTGGTGTTCGAGGGGCCGCTCGACCCCGCACCGCATGTGGCGCAGAGGCCGCCGGCGCAGCTCCAGTCCCCGGAGAAGGTTTCCTGACCCGGTCAGTGTCCGCTGCGAATCCTGCGGGTTCGATTGGAAGTGCCGATTGGAAGTGTCGATCTGCAGGGGTTCCGTTCGTGTAGTTGCTGAGAGGCCGGCACGCCGCCGGCGGATTCCACAAGGAGGCACCTGAAATGTCGCAGTACCTGCTCAGCATTTACCAGCCGGACGGCCCGGTCCCGGGACCTGAGGTCCTCGAACCGATCATGCGGGACCTGGCGGCCCTGAACCGTGAGATGCAGGCAGCCGGGGCCTGGGTGTTCGCCGCCGGACTGCACCCCGCGGAGTCCGCCACCGTCCTCCGGCCCCGTGACGGCGAGATTCTTATCACCGACGGGCCGTTCACCGAAGGCAAAGAGCACTTGGGCGGCTTCACCGTCATCGAAGCCCAGGACCTGGACGCGGCCCTCGGCTGGGCCCGGAAGCTGGCCGGCGTCACGACCCTTCCCGTTGAAGTCCGTCCCTTCCAGCACTAGCCCCCGGACGGGAACGCTGCCGTGAACGGTCATGGCCCCCGCGCCGGTGCCACCGAGGCGGACATTGCCCGGGTCTTCCGGAACGAATACGGCCGGGCAGTAGCCGTCCTGACGCGCACGTTCGGGAACATCGATATAGCCGAGGACGCCGTCCAGGATGCCTTCACGGCGGCGGTCCGGCACTGGCCCTCGGCAGGCGTCCCGCCCAGCCCGGCCGGCTGGATCATCACCACGGCACGGCGCCGGGCCATCGACCGGCTCCGGCGGGAGTCCTCGCGCGAGGACAAATACGCACAGGCCGCTTTCCTGTCTGCGGCGCCGGCGGGGAACGGATCAGCACCGGCCGCGGACGAGCAGCTCCTTGCGGACCAGGCAGGAATCGACGACGTGGACGACGACACTTTGCGGCTGATTTTCACCTGCTGCCATCCGGCCCTGGCCAGGCCCGCCCAGGTGGCGCTCACGCTGCGGCTTCTGGGCGGACTGACGACGCCGGAGATCGCCCGGGCCTTCCTCGTTCCGGAGAGCACCATGGCCCAGCGGCTGGTCCGGGCCAAGGCGAAAATCCGCGACGCCAAGATCCCCTACCGCGTCCCGCAGGGCGCCGACCTGCCAGAGCGGCTGCAATCGGTGCTCGCCGTCGTCTACCTCATCTTCAACGAAGGCTACAGCGCCGGCCCCGCGGACAGCCCCGGCCGTACGGAGCTCTGTTGGGAGGCCATCCGGCTTGGCAGGCTGTTGACGTCCCTCATGCCGGACGAACCGGAGGCGAGGGGACTGCTGGCACTGATGCTGCTCATCGAGTCCCGCCGCGCCGCGCGGTTTACTCCCGACGGCGGACTCGTGCTGCTGCCTGAACAGGACCGGCAGCGGTGGGACAGGGCGCTGGCCGCCGAGGGCCAGGAGCTGGTGCGTCAGTGCCTGCGCCGGAACCGGCCGGGGCCCTATCAGCTTCAGGCCGCGATCAACGCCGTCCACAGCGACGCCGCGACCGCCCGCGGCACCGACTGGGCACAGATCCTGCAGTTGTATGACTTGCTCCTGGCCGTCGCACCCGGACCGGTCGTGGCCCTCAACCGCGCCGTCGCCGTGGCGGAGCTGCACGGTCCCGCTGCCGGGTTGTCGGAGGTTGAGAGCCTGGGACTGGACAATTACTACCTCTTCCACGCCGTCCGCGCCGACTTCCTGGTGCGCCTGGACCGCGCTCCGGAGGCTGCCGGGGCCTACCGGCGGGCGCTGGAGCTTGCCGGGAGCGCGGCGGAACGCCGGTTTCTGGAAGAGAAGCTCCGGAGCTGCTGGCTCGCCGGGGCCAGAGACCGCGAGCGGCCGGACTCGCAGGTGCCTTGAAGCTCGCAGCTCGCTTAACGGAGTAGCGCCGGGCGCTTGGAGCAGGACTTGGGGGAAATCTGCTGCAAACACCCGGCGCACCGCCGGCTCCGGTGGAACCGGCTATCATCACTCGCACCTGTTGAGGCACGCTCCACGGTAGTGGCCGCAGATGGGCGCACGGCGGGAGTCACCTGTGAGTTCGCTGACAATCCGCCGTCGTTCCGCTGCGGTGGCGCGACGCCGCAGGAGTCAGCCGGAATGGGCGCCGGCTTAAACGGAAAAGGCACCGATGGTCCGCTGCGGGAAAATGGGAAAACCCGCTGCAGACCACCGGTGCCACGCAGGCATCCGCATGCCTGCTGCATCACTCGCACCCTCAATGAGGTAATGACAACGCTAGGCTCCGAAGTTGTGCGCTGACTGCGGCCAAGGTGTGAGCTGGCTGGGAATCGGGCCGGACTGCAATGATGGGAGCATGAGCAACCGAATCGCATTCCTGGGCTGTGGATCAATGAACGAGGCAATCATGGGCGGCCTGATCGACGGCGGCGTCGATCCCGCCGACATCGTCGCGACGGTGCGCCGGGCTGACCGCGCGGCCGGGCTCGCAGAGCGCCATCACGGGATCACGGCCATCGCCGGCGAAGAAGAGCCCGAAAACAACAAACAGGCGGCCACCGGCTCCGGCGTCGTGATCCTGGGCGTCAAGCCGGCGGGCATCGCGGACCTGGCACGGGAAATCAGCGGTTCCCTCTCTCCGGACACGATCGTCATCAGCGTCGCAGCCGCCGTTTCCCTGGCGCAGCTCGAAGCCGTGCTGCCGGCCGGCCAGCCCGTCATCCGCACGATGCCGAACACTCCGGCGAAGCTCGGCCGCGGCATGGTCTCCGTCACCCCCGGAAGCAGCTGCTCGGCCGGGCAGCTCCAGCACGCGAAAGACATCCTCGCAGCCGCCGGCACGGTGGTGGAGGTTCCCGAAGAGCAGGTGGACGCCGTCTCGGCGATCAGCGGCTCGGGGCCGGCCTACGCCTTCTACCTGGCGGAAGCCATGGCGGCGGCCGGCGTCGAACTGGGCCTGGACCCGGAACTGTCGCTGCTGCTCGCCCGCGGGACCGTCGCGGGGGCCGGCTTCATGCTGGCCGAGCCCGGGGCGGACCCCGCGTCGCTGCGCAAGGCGGTCACCAGCCCGAACGGCACCACGGAACGGGCCATCGCGACGTTTGATGAGCGCGGCCTGCCGGCCATCATCGCCGAGGGCGCCCGCGCGGCCGCCGCCCGCTCGGCGGAAATCACCCGCCAGCTCGGCTGAACTCAGGGGCGCGCGGCGAACCGTTCCAGCAGGTCCACGTGGCCCGAAACAATGAGCATGTCCCGTGAGGAAACCTTCGTCTCGGGCCGCGCATAGGTGAAGTCCTCGCCCGGAGACTTTACGCCCACAATCGTGACGCCGTACTTGGACCGGACCTTGGACTCGTCGAGCGTGAAGCCCACGGTTTCGCGCGGCGGGTACATCTTGACGATGGCGAAGTCGTCGTCGAACTCGATGAAGTCCAGCATGCGGCCCGAGACCAGGTGCGCGGCGCGGACGCCGGCGTCGGCTTCCGGGTAGATGACGTGGTTGGCGCCGATCCGGGTCAGGATCTTGCCGTGCGAGGGCGTGATCGCCTTGACCCAGAGGTGTTCGATCCCGAGGTCCACGAGGTTCACCGTGATCAGCACGGAGGATTCGATCGAGGTGCCCACGCCCACCACGGCGGAACTGAATTCCTGGGCTCCGAGCTGGCGGAGGGCGTCGATGTTGGTGGCGTCGGCTTCCACCACGTGCGTCAGGACGCCAGCCCACTTCTGGACCAGGGTGCGGTCGCGCTCGATGGCAAGCACCTCCCGGCCCTGCTTCACCAGCTGCTCTGCGGTGGATGCGCCAAAGCGGCCAAGCCCGATCACCAGCACGGGGGCATTGTGGGCGGGGCGGTTGACGGCGCCTGAGGAACTAGCCAATGATCGGTCTCTCTTCCGGGTAGTGGTACAGCTGGCTGCGCTGGCGCAGGGCCAGGGCGGCGGCGAGGGTGACCGTCCCGACGCGCCCGGCAAACATGAGCACAGTGAGGACGTAAACCCCCGACGGCGGTAATTCGGCACTGAGATTGGTGCTCAAGCCCACCGTGGCGAAGGCGGAAATGGTTTCAAACAGGACCCGGTCCAGGGAGGCGCCGCTGATGTGCAGGAGCAGCAGGGCCGAGACCGAGACGAGGGTGGCGCCGGCGACGATCACCGAGATGGCCACGCGCATGGTGCCCTCCGGGATGGTCCGGCCGTAGATCTTGACATCGGCGTCGCCGCGGGCCTCGGCGGCGATCGCCAGAAACATCACCGCAATGGTGGTGACCTTGATGCCGCCGGCCGTGGATGCCGAGCCGCCGCCGGCGAACATGAGGGCATCGGAGACCAGCATGGTGGTGGATTCCATGTTGTTCTGGTCCACAAGGTTGAAGCCGCCTGAACGCAGCATGACGGAGGCAAACAGCGAATGCGTGATCTTGTCGCCGAGGTCCATGCCCCCGATGGTGCGCAGGTTGTCCCATTCCAGGAGCCCCCAGAGGAGCGCCCCGGCGGCGAAGAGGATGAAGGACACCTGGATGGTCAGCTTGGTGTGCAGGTTCCATTTCTTCCACTGCAGCCCGTTCTGCTGCAGCACCATGACCACGGGGAAGCCCAGGCTGCCCAGGAACACACCGAGCATGAGCGGGATGAGGATCCAGAGATCGGTTTCGTAGGGGACGATTCCGTCCGAATGCGGGGTGAAGCCGGCGTTGTTGAACGACGAAATTGCGTAGAAGACGCCGTGCCAGAGGGCCTGTGGGAAACTCTCCCCGAGGATCAGGAAGCGGGGGACCAGGGCCAGCGCCAGTGCGCCCTCGATCACGACTGACGTCACGATCACGATCCGGAGCAGGGTGCCGACCTCGCCGAGCCGGCCGGCGTTGTTCATGGCCTCCTGGGCAATCAGCTTGCCGCGGACACCGAGTTTCTTGCTGACCATGAGCGCCAGCAGCGACGCGAGAGTCAGGGTGCCCAGGCCGCCCACGAAAATGCCGACCAGAATCACGAGCTGACCGAAGAAGGACCAATACGCGGCCGTGGAGACCACGGTCAGGCCTGTGACGCAGACGGCGGACACGGCCGTGAAGAGGGCCTCGTGCACGGGTGTGACCTGTCCGGTGGCGGAAGCGATAGGCAGCGAAAGCAGCGTGGTGAAAACCACGATGACGATGCCGAACACCGTGAGGGCCAGGCGGGCCGGCGAGCTGTTCGCGATGCTGTCAATGAAGTCGCGCAGGCGTGTGAAGATCCACAGGCCGTCCCGCTCCGGCATGCCTGGCTGCCAGCTGGCCGTGCGCGTAGACCTCGACTGGCTTTGCGTCATGTTTTTCCTTGGTTGAAACTGCTTCCCTCAGTAGTAAACCACTAAAGTCCGCGTCATGACCGGGGGAGCACGCCTGCGCACGCGGGAAGCAGGGGGACGCTCGGGTAGCCTGTGAGTGATGACATTCCTGCCCGGACTCTCTCAGGCCGCGCTGCCAACGACGGTGGTGTGGGCTCCTGCCATGACCGCCTACAACTTTGGCCACAGCCACCCGATGGCGCCCGAGCGCATGGAGCTCACAGCGAAGCTGGCCGGCAGCCTGGGACTGCTGGATCTGGAGCACGTAACAGTAGCTGCCCCGGAAGTCGCCGCCGACGAGGAACTGTGCGCGGTCCACACCCCCGAGTTCGTAGCCGCCGTGCGGCGCGTGAGCGAAGATCCGGACACCCCCGATGAAGCCAGGGGCCTCGGAACCGAGGACGACCCCGCCTTTGCCGGCATGCACGAGGCCAGCGCCCGGCTGGCCGGCGGCTCCCTGCTGGCGGCCGCCGCCGTCCTGGACGGCAGCGCGGTGCGGGCCGTGAACTTCGGCGGCGGAATGCACCACGCCTCCCGGGACCGCGCAAGCGGTTTTTGCATCTACAACGACGCCGCCCTCGCGATCCAGCGACTGCTTGACGGCGGCATCCGGCGCGTCGCCTACGTCGACGTCGACGCCCATCACGGCGACGGTACGCAGAGCATTTTCTGGGACGATCCGCGCGTCCTGACGATTTCGCTGCACGAGTCCGGGCTGACTCTCTTCCCGGGCACCGGGTTTGCCAATGAGATCGGCGGCCCGGGGTCGCAGGGCAGCGCCGCGAACGTGGCCCTCCCGGCGGGCACCGGCGACGCCGGCTGGCTGCGGGCCTTCCACGCCGTCGTGCCGCAACTCATCGGCGCGTTCGAACCGGAAGTCATCGTGAGCCAGCACGGGTGCGACTCGCACCGGCTTGACCCGCTCACCCATCTGAACATCAGCGTGGACGGCCAGCGTGAGGCCGCCACCGCGATCGGCAATCTCGCCGCGCGCTACTGCGACAACCGCTGGATTTCCACGGGCGGCGGCGGCTACAACGTCGTCAGCGTGGTGCCGCGCTCCTGGAGCCACCTCATCGCCATCGCCGCCGGCCGGCCTGTCCCCCTGCGCACCCCGGTTCCGGAGGACTGGCGCCGCTACGTCAGGGACAAGTACGGGGCCAAGTTCGGCGTCGAGCCCCCTGAACTGATGGGCGACGACGTCGACGTCTGGTGGCGGTCCTGGGAAGTGGGGTTCGACCCCAACGACGCGGTGGACCGCACCATCATGGCCACCCGCAAAGAAGTGTTTCCCCTGCATGGATTGGACCCCTGGTTCGACTAGCTCCGCGCCGCGGATCAGGCCAGGCGGCAGCCCGCCAATTTGTGGATGCCATCTGGCGTATATGTCGCTAGTGTGGAGGACATGGTGACAGACGACGTATTTGCCGTCATTGCTGAGGCAACCAGGCGTGACATTCTGGTGGCCCTCCGCAAGGGGGATAAGGCAGTGGGGGAATTGGTCCAGGAGCTTGATGCAAGCCAGCCCACCATTTCAAAACATCTCAAGGTCCTCCGGGAAGCGGACCTGGTGAGCATGCGCGCCCAGGGCCAGAAGCGCTACTACGCGCTCAACCCGAAGCCCCTTGCCGGCGTTGCCAACTGGCTGCAGACCTTCGACGTCGTCCCAGCAGCGGCCCCGGACACGGCACCGGCCCGCCACCCCGAATCCAGCCCCCAAACCAGCCCCGCAGCGCTGCCGGACAGCCTGGCAGCCGCGGCCGCCCCGCAGCCGTTACCTGCCGCAGCGCAGGCTGGCGCGCAGCCGGCTGCGGCACTGGCCGGCCGCCCTGCCGGCAGCCCGCTGAGCCCCGCCGTCGTTATCCCGGTGGGAACCGCCGGCGAGGATAAGATGCCCCAGCAGATCGGGCGGACCGTGGGCCGCGCCGCCACCAAGGCCGCGGACCTCCTCGCCAACCTGCCCAAGTTCGGCCGCAAGAAGTAGCCCTCCGGCCTCCCGTCTTGTGTTGGCGGTTCGCGCCAGTGCCCGGCGCCAACTCTGCCGCGAAATGCCATCTAGGCTGCGGACTTAGCCCCGGAGGATCCGCACGTGGTCCGGGGTGAGGTCCCCGATGCGGCTCACGCCCAGCAGGGCCATGGTGCGTTGCATGTCCTTCTCCAGGATCTGGAGGGCGCGGTCGACGCCGGCCCGGCCGCCTGCCATGAGTCCGTAGAGGTAGGCGCGGCCGATCAGCGTGAAGTCGGCGCCCAGGGCGAGCGCGGCGATGATGTCCGCGCCGCTCATGATGCCGGTGTCCAGGATGATCGCGGCGTCGCTTCGGTCCGCCTTCAGGGCGGCGGACACCTCGGGGAGCAGGTGGAAGGGGATCGGTGCCCGGTCCAGCTGGCGGCCGCCGTGGTTGGAGAGCACGATCCCGTCCGCGCCGTGGTCCACCACTTTGCGGGCGTCCTCTGCTGTCTGGATGCCCTTGACCACGAGTTTGCCCTTCCAGGTCTCGCGGAGCCAGTCGAGGTCGGCGAAGGTCAGGGTGGGGTCGAACATGGAGTTGATCAGGTCTGCGACGGTGCCCGTGTAGCGGGAGAGCGAGGCGAAGGTCAGGGGCTCGTGGGTGAGGAAGTTGAACCACCATGCGGGCCGGTAGGAGGCGTCCAGGACGGTCTTGAGCGTCAGTGCGGGCGGGATAGTCATGCCGTTGCGGACGTCCCGGAGGCGGGCGCCGGCGACGGCGGTGTCCACCGTGACCATGAGGGTGTCGTTGCCGGCCGTGGCGGCGCGCTGGATCAGTTCCAGGGACCGGTCCCGGTCCGTCCAGAGGTAGAGCTGGAACCAGTTGCGGCCGGCCGGTGCGGCGGTGGCGACGTCCTCGATGGACGCCGTGCCCATGGTGGAGAGGGTGTACGGGATGCCGGCGGCTTCGGCGGCCCGGGAGCCGGCGTATTCGCCTTCGGACTGCATCATCCGGGTGAATCCCGTGGGCGCGATGCCCACCGGCAGCCGGGACGGGCCGCCCAGGATCTCGGTGCTGAGGTCGATGCTGGAGACGTCGCGCAGGATGCCGGGACGGAATTCGATGTCCAGGAAGGCCTGGCGGGCGCGGCGGAGGGTGATTTCGGCTTCTGCGGCGCCGTCGGTGTAGTCGAACGGCGCCTGGGGTGTGCGGCGCTTGGCGATGTCGCGCAGGTCCCAGATGGTGCTCGCGCGGCGCAGCCGGGCGGCCCGGCTGAACTCCGGCTTCTTGAACTGCATCAGGGGCGCGAGGTCGGCGTACTTGGGCACGCGGCGCCTCAGCGCCGCCGGAACGGCCCCGGGGCCGGCCTGCCCGAATGCACGGGCGCCGGGCGCCTGGATGTCCGGCGCCGTCGCGCTCGGCGTTGTGGGGGCCTCTGGGTTCTCGGGCGGGAAGGTCTGCTTCATGGCTTCCTCCAAAGCGGTCGGATGCTCGTGTTGGGGTCCTTTCACACTCTAGGGGGTGGCCGGTGGTGACAAGGGACGCGGTTGGCGGCAGCGCCGGTAATGGGCACTGCCGCCAACTGCTCCTTCGCCAAGCCTCGGGCGGGCCGAAAGGCCTTAGCGCAGTTCGATGTCCAGGGTCTGGAAATCATCGGCCGAGTGGCGGCCTACCAGTAGCCGGAAGGTTCCGGGCTCAAACTGCCAGCCGCCGTCGTAGTGGCCGAACGCCTTGGCCGGGATCCGGACTTCAACGCTCTCCGTTCCGCCGGGCGCGAGGTGTGTTCCGGCGTAGCCGGCCAGCCAGCGGACCGGCCGCTCCACGGCGGAGTCGGCGCGGTCCAGATAGACCTGGACGATTTCCCGACCGATGCGCGTGCCCGTGTTCCGGACCGGCACGTGCACCACCACGTCCTGGTTGGCGGGAACGGATGCCGGAGCGTGCGGGCTGCCGACGTCGAACGTGGTGTACCCGAGGCCGAATCCGAACGGCAGGGCCGGCGCAGCTCCGCCGTTGGCCTGCTGCCGGAGCCACGCGCGGTAGCCGATGTGGATCCCCTCGGAATACACCACCTTGCCGTCGACGGGGCTGGTGGCGAGCACCGGAACGTCCGCCAAAGCCGCAGGCCAGGTGGTGGGCAGCCGGCCGCCGGGCTCCTCGGCGCCGAGCAGGATATCGGCGACTGCGGTGCCGAACTCCTGGCCGCCGAACCAGCCCAGCAGGACCGCATCAACCTTGTCCAGCCAGGGCATGAGTACCGGCGAACCGGAGTTGACCACAACTACCGTGCGCGGGTTGGCCGCGGCTACGGCTTCCACGAGCTGGTTCTGCCGGCCGGGCAGGTCAAGGTCCTTGCGGTCGAAACCCTCGGATTCGATCGCCGCGTTGGTTCCAACCACCACCACCGCGACGTCGGCGTCCCGTGCGGCGTCCACGGCAGCGTCGATCTCCGCCTGGGGATCCGTGACCACGGTTTCCTCGCCCAGCAGGATGGCCGTGAACGGGATGACCTGCTGCTTCGGCAGACTGTATTCGGCGTCGATCCGGACCCTCCGGCCGGCCGCGGCCTCAAGGGCGTGGACGGTCTTGGGCGGGTCGAACAAGGCGGCGCCAAGGACGTCGGTGTCGTCCTCGAGCTCACCGTTGAACACTTCATCCCCGTCGAGGGCGAGCCGGATCTGACCGACGGTCCCGACGCCGAGGTGGTGGATACCGGCCGTTTCCGCGGTCCAGTCGGCCTGCATCCGGATGGCTGCGGTGCCGTCGGGAATGCCCACGCCGAACCAGATCAGATGTGAGGCAAGGCGGTCTTCGCCCGAGATCTCTGTTCCGTCCGCTGTGAGGAACGTGACCCGGATTCCGGGCACACCTGATACCGGGTTGTGAAGCGAGGTGCGCGGGAACGCCTGAAGGCCTTCCGCCACCTTGGCGCCGCGGGCATAGGTGACGTCGACGCCGTCGGGCAGCGCCTTTCGCAGTCCCTCCAGCGGCGAGACGGTGTATTTGGGCATGACGGTGGCGCTGCCCCCGCCCTGCGTGCGCGCCTCCTCGGCGTTGTGGCCGATCACTGCCACGCTGCCCAGCTTCGCGGCGTCCAGCGGCAGGATTCCGCCCTCGTTACGGACCAGTACCGCGCCACGGACAGCCACTTCACGGGCGACGGCGGCGCCGTTCAACTGTGCAGGCAGGTCCGTCACGGCCGGCGTGAATCCCTCGAGGGAACCCACGCGGGCGGCAAGCCGCAAGATGCGGGTGACCTTTTCCAGGATGGCGTGCCGGCTGACCCGGCCGTCGTTCACGGCCGCCAGCAGCTTCGGGCCCCAGTGACCCACAGGTCCCGGCATTTCCAGGTCCTGGTGCGCATTGGCAGCCTCCACGGACCGGACCCCGGTCCAGTCAGACACGACGACGCCGTCGAAGCCCCATTCCGTGGCGAGCGGCGTCTCGAGGAGTTTGTTTTCGCTGGCCGTGGTGCCGTTGATGGAGTTGTACGAGCTCATCACGAGCCAGGCGCGGGCTTCGGTGATGGCGTCTTCGAAGGCGGCGAGGTAGAGCTCGCGGAGCGGGCGCTCGGCCACGACGGAATCCGATGTGAAACGCTCCGTCTCGGCCTCGTTGGCGAGGTAGTGCTTCGGGGTGGCGCCCACGCCCATGGACTGCACGCCGGAGACGTACCCGGCGGCCAGCGTCGCGGTGAGGCGGGGATCTTCGCTCATGCATTCGAAGTGCCGACCGCCCAGCGGCGAGCGGTGGAGGTTGATCGTGGGGCCGAGGACGGCGTGGACGCCCTTGCGCCGGGCCTCCTGCCCGAGTACCTGACCGTAGCGGCGGGCGGTTTCAACGCTCCACGTCGCGGACAGGGCGGAAGACGAGGGCAGCGAGACGGAGTCGTGGCGCTCATCGAGGTCCTCGCCGCGGACGCCGGCGGGGCCGTCGGACATCACGACGCGGCTGAGCCCGATTTCGGGGATGGCGTGCGTGGACCACACATCCGCTCCGGTCAGCAGCTGGATCTGCTGCTCCAGGCTCAGACCGGCAGCGAGCTCGCGGATCCGGGCCTCCGCATCCGGCGAATCCGGGGAGAGGGCCAGGACGGCAGGGGATAGCGAGGGGTTCATTTACTTGACTCCTTTGATGCGGGTGACGAGGATCGCCCCGATGATGCCGACGACGGCGCCGCCGAGGAACAGTGCGGGGTATCCGCCCAAGGCGATCACGGGGAAGGCGACGGCAGGCACCAGGGACTGGGGAAGCGCCTGGGCAATGTTGAACACGCCGAAGGTCTTGGCGTTTTCAGACTGGGTACCCGGCAGGAGGTCGGCGATGAGGGCGACGTCCACGGCGCCGAAGCAGCCCAGGCCCAGTCCGGCGATGGCCTGGCCCACCAGGACCTGGTCGGTGGTGCTGGACGTGGCGATGACGATAAGGCCGACCATGATGATGAGGGCCGAGGCGATCACCATGCCCTTTCGCTTGCCGATCCTGTCGCTGAGCCAACCGCCGGCCACGCTGGTGAGCACCGTGCCGGCGGAACTGATCAGCGTTGCCTGGAAGACCAGGGTGGTGACCTGGGTCGGGGCTACGTGGAGCTGGTCGGTGAAGAAGTACGGCAGATAGAGCAGGGCCGCGCAGTAGCCCACATAGACCATGAACTTGGTCAGCCAGGCCCAGCCCAGGCCAGGGTAGGTGCGGGGGTTGAAGTAGAACGAACCCAGGATCTCCTTGAGGTTCAGCGGAGCGGGCTTCTCGGTGAGGACGCGGTCCTTGAAAGTGAAAGCGAAGCCGATGGCCAGGGCGGTCCCCACGACGCCGGGAACAACGGCCATCTGCAGGGCATTGTCGAAGAGCTGCGCGAAGAACGCCGCGGCCACAAGCCCGACGGACAGGGTCATGCCGATGAGCCCGGACAGGCGGCCGCGTTCCGAGGGGGCGGCCTGGTCCGGAAGGGTGGCCACCAGCGCCGCGAGTGCCGCGTTGAAGCCTAGCTGGGCAAAGATCCACGCGACCAGGACCCCCGCGACAGTGGTGGCCGAACCCAAAAAGAAAAGCGCAACAAGCCCGGTCAGCGCCCCGCCGATGATCCACGGCTTGCGCATTCCGAAGCGGGACGTCGTGCGGTCACTCAGACGGCCGAAGAACGGATTGGCGAGAAGGGCGACGATGGCGCCGACGCCGGCGACAAGGCTCAGCGCACCGGCGCGCGTGTCCGGCGTGGTGATTTCGGAAACCTTGATGGCCAGAACAACGATGGCCGGCGCAAGCACCGCCATCCACAGACCGGCGCTCGCGATCGGCATCCCGATCACGTAGGCGCGGGAAGCCTTGCTGATTGACGGTTCCAGGCTGCTGGGAGCCTGATGGGCGGCCTGAGCCGCTGAATCCTGGTTGATGGTCCTGACGGCCACATTGCCTCCTGACGAAAAGTGGCCCTCCGTTGGGCCCTGGAAATGATCGTAACCATAAAAACCGAGTGCGACTAGGTTTTAAGACAAAAAGGTGAAATAAACTGTGTCAATGTCAATCTCGAAGCCGCGCGGGCCCTACGCCAAAGGAGCGGAACGCCGCGAGCAGATCGTTCGGACAGCGACCGATGTGTTCGCCACAGAAGGCTTTGAGGGCACTGCCCTGAAGCGCGTCGCCGAACTCGTCGGCGTGAAGGAGGCAACACTTTTCCACTACTTCACTGGCAAACAGGAACTCCTGACGGCCGTGCTGGCCGAACGGGACCGGCGCAGCCGGGAAGCCGGGGGGACGGGGGACGTGGGGCTGTCTTCCCTCGCCGTCGTTGCCGAGCGAAACCGCCGCGAACCGGGCCTCACTACTCTGTACGCCGTGGCGTCGGCGACCGCCAACGACCCCGGACATGATTCCCACGGCTATTTCCAGGACAGGTACGCGCAGCTGGTCGAGGAATTGCGGCAGGACATCGCGCACCGCCAGGGTGCGGGTTCGGTGCGGACGGACGTTGCGCCGGACATCCTGGCCAGGTTGGTGATCGCAGCGTTTGACGGCCTGCAGCTGCAGTGGCTCTACGACAAGGACGTGGACATGGCGGACGGCTTGACCCAGCTTGTCGACGTCCTGCTGGCCCCGCCGGCGGCCTGACCCCGTGCCCGCCCCGAGATGACACTTTGCGGCAGCATCGACCCGCCAGATAGCGCCGTGATCTGCCGTCTCGACGACGTGGGGCGGCCGGGGAGCTGGGGTGGCCCGCCGGCTGGGTGGCGGCGGTGCCGGCGAAATGTTACGCCCGGCGTTTGCCCCTTCCTCGGCTCCGGGGCTATGGTCGACGCTATGACTAACCGTTGGTATGCGTATTTTTCGTTGGCTCTGGAGGGGCCCGCGTCTAACTGACACGCATCCAACTTTCCTTCAGAGCCAACAGGGCAGAGATCATTCTCTGCCCTTCGCCATTTCTCCGGCGGGTTCTGATCAGGGCCCGCTCCGCACCCGGAACAGGACCCGAACATGAGCATCGAAGCAGCCGCCGACACCCAGCAATCCACCTCGAACCTGCGCGTCAGCGAGTTCACCCCGCTGCCCACCCCGCAGGACCTCAGGGCGGAACTGCCGCTGGAGGCCCGCATGGCCGAGGTGGTGGGACGAAGCCGCGACGAGGTCCGAGCCATCATGGACGGCGTCGATGACCGGCTGCTGGTGATCGTGGGTCCGTGCTCCATTCACGACCCCAAGGCCGGCCTCGAATACGCCCGCCGGCTGGTGAGCCAGGCAGAGAAGCACCGTGAAGACCTGCTGATCGTCATGCGCACTTACTTCGAAAAGCCGCGCACCACGGTCGGCTGGAAAGGCCTGATCAACGACCCCCGGCTGGACGGCAGCCACGACATCGCCGCAGGCCTGCGCGCGGCCCGGTCATTCCTGCGGCAGGTCACCGCGCTCGGACTGCCCACGGCCACCGAGTTCCTCGAGCCCATCAGCCCGCAGTACGTCGCGGACCTCGTCTCCTGGGGCGCAATCGGCGCCCGCACCACGGAGAGCCAGATCCACCGCCAGCTGGCCTCCGGGCTGTCCATGCCGATCGGGTTCAAGAACGGGACCGACGGCGACCTCCAGGTGGCGCTGGACGCCTGCAGCGCCGCCGCGGCCGCCCAGGCGTTCCTCGGGATCGACGACGACGGCAGGGCCGCGCTCGTGGCCACCGCCGGCAATCCGGACACCCACATCATTCTCCGCGGCGGACGCAAGGGACCCAACTACTCCGCCGCCGACGTTGAGGCCACTTCGGCCAAGCTGGCCGCGAAGCAATTGAACCCCCGGCTGATCGTCGACGCCAGCCACGCCAACAGCGGCAAGAACCACCACCGCCAGGCCGAGGTCGCCCTCGAAATCGGATCCCAGCTGGAAAGCGCCGGAGCCGCTGCCGGGGCCATCGCCGGCGTCATGCTGGAGAGCTTCCTGGTGGGCGGGGCACAGAACCTGGACGTCAACGCCTCGGCCAACGCCGCAGGCACAGCCGCAGAACCAGGCTCGGGGCGGGACGAACTGGTCTACGGCCAGAGCGTCACGGACGCCTGCATGGACTGGGACGTAACGGCGTCGGTGCTCGGCCAACTGGCGGCCTCGGCCCGCACGCGCCGGACCCGCGCCTGAGGCCGCAACCCGGACCAGGGAACGGGGTGCCGGCGCGGCCAGCATTTCGAGATTCCTGCGGAAAGTGCGTGGGTATTCCTGCGGAAGCCTTTCACATTGGCACCATGAGCAACTACAGTTGCTTTCACATGGTTGTTTGATGGCTCAGCATCGGCACACCGCCATGGCATCAGGTGGGGCTGCCGTTCGCTTGAGCAAAGGAATAAGGGAAATGTCTACGGAGGCCAACTTCTCCAAAGCCCGTTTTTTGACCGTGGCTGAGGTCGCGGAACTCATGCGGGTATCAAAGATGACTGTGTACCGTCTGGTGCATTCGGGGGAGATGCCGGCCGTTCGCTTCGGCCGCTCCTACCGCGTACCGGAGAACGCCGTCGAGCAGTACCTCAAGGGTGCTGTCGTCGACTCGAGCGACGGCCACGCCGGGACTGGTTAAACAGTCCGCAACATCTTTCTCAGCGTGAATTGACTGCTTTGGGGCCCGCATACGGCCCGCGGTCGTGGGGTGCCCCGGAGAGGCGGTACCCTGTTAAGGAACGTTTTACGTCATTGTAAGAACCTGTCAGTTGTTTCAGTCTGCTGCTTAGCCCGCGGACCCTTCCCAACAGGCAGGTACTGCATCTAGCCGGTAAGGAACTTTCGTGGGTTCAGTTATTAAGAAGCGTCGCAAGCGTATGGCCAAGAAGAAGCACCGCAAGCTGCTTCGCAAGACGCGCCACCAGCGTCGCAATAAGAAGTAGCAATACTTCGCACTGCATGAAATGCCCGTTGCCTTCCAGGTGGCGGGCATTTTCTTGCCCTTGTGCGGGCGGGCAGGGATTTTGCGCCGGAAACGGGCACGGGCTGCGGAACCGGGCGCAGGCTACCGGACCGGACGACGGCGGGCCGGATCCGCGCCGCGCGCGACCGGAACCGCGGCGGAAAGGTCCGGAGCTTAGCGGCCGGGGCCGCGGAAGCGGGAGAACCCCCGCCAGAGGCCGTAGATGGCCCCGCCCACCGTGGCGGCCTTGAACCCCAGAGTGGCAGCGCGCCGGCCGGAGCGGAAATCGTAGACCGGCCAGTTGTGCTCGCGGGCGTAACGGCGCAGCTTGGAGTCGGGATTGATGGCGACGGGGTGTCCCACCATGCTCAGGAGCGGGATGTCGTTGTGGGAATCGCTGTAGGCCCAGCAGTGGCCAAGGTCCAGGCCCTGGTCCTCGGCGATTTCGCGGACCGCCACCGCTTTGGCCGGGCCATGGAGGATTTCGCCCACGAGCTGTCCGGTGTAGGAGCCGTCCAGGATCTCGCCCACAGTGCCCAGCGCCCCGGTCAGGCCCAGCCGGCTGGCAATAACGTTCGCCACCTCGACCGGTGTCGCAGTGACGAGCCAAACCTTGCGCCCGACCCGGAGGTGCTGCTCGGCCAGGGCTTTGGCCCCCGGCCAGATCCGCGACTCGATCATCTCGTCATAGACCTCTTCGCCCAGGGCCTCGATATCCTTCGCCGTGATGCCGGCGGCGAGGGACAGGGCGGAATCCCGGACGGCATGGACATCGTCCATGTTTTCGCCGCGCAGGATGAACATGAACTGCTTCCAGGCGAAGCCGGCAGCCTGCCACAGGGTGAAAGCGCCGCGCTGGTGCAGTTTGCGTGCCACGTGGAAAAGGCTTGCGCCCTTCATGAGGGTGTTGTCGACGTCGAAGAACGCGGCCTCGCCGTGCTGCGGCGTTGCAGCGGGCTCGCTGGCCACAGCGACGTTTTTCTCCTCGGGCATGCCACGAGTCTAGTCAATGACCGGCCCCGGACCGCCCGCCGGGCGCGCGACGCGGCGGCAGGACTGCATGACGGCCCCCCAAGCGCCGCCGCCGGTGTTGTCCCCATGAGGGGAGTGCAGCGCGTCGACGCCGACGCGCCCGCCGGGCTACGGTGGATCCATGGCCACACCCGCGTCTTTCCCCGATGTAGTACTGATCACCAAAGCTAACTGTCACCTGTGCACGGAGGCGCGCGCCGCCGTCGGCCGCGTCACCGCTGCCCTCGGGATCGGTTGGACGGAGCAATCCGTGGACGACGACGCCGGGCTGCGCGACCGATTCGCCGAGGAGATCCCGGTGGTGCTGGTGGACGGCGTGCAGCGGGATTTCTGGAAGATCGACGAGGCCCGCCTGACACGGACCCTTCAGCGGGCCCTCGGACAACAGCCCTGACGCCTGGTGCTTTGTTGCGTGATGCGCGCGGGCTCTAGAGTGGGAAGCACAACGCGACGCAATGGAGCAGATAGTGACTTCGCTGGATTCATCTCCCGAGGCTGTTCCCGGGGGAGCCGGGACTGCCGCCAAACAGATTCCGCCCGCGGCCGTGGCGCGGCTGACCATTTATCTGCGCGCCCTGACCACTCTGCTGGCTGAAGGGGTGGACCGGGTCTCGTCCGAGTCCCTGGCCGAGGCCTCCGGGGTTAGTTCCTCGACGCTGCGCAAGGACCTTTCCTATGTTGGCTCCTACGGAACGCGGGGCGTGGGGTACGAGGTCCAGTACCTCAACCGGCACATCGCGGCCGCCCTCGGGCTGACGCATGACTGGAAGGTCGCAATCGTCGGTGCGGGCAACCTGGGCAAGGCCTTGGCCCGATACGGCGGATTCGAGTCGCGGGGCTTTGACATCGTGGCAATTTTCGACGCCGACCAGATGGTGGTGGGTAGCGAAGTCGGCTGGCTGCGCGTCAGCGACGCCGCGGACCTTGAGCCGGTATTGCAACGGACGGGCGCCAACATGGTGGTCCTTGCCCTGCCCGCCGCGGTGGCCCAGGATGTCTGCGACCGCGTGATTGCCGCCGGTGTGCGGAGCATCCTCAGCTTCGCCCCGGTGATGCTGCAGGTCCCGCCGGGAGTCAACCTCCGCAAGGTCGACATGGCAACTGAACTGCAGATCCTGGCCTATCACGCACAACGGGCGCAGGACCCGGAGGACGCCGACTAGGTTCGGCCAGGTCCTCCGGCTCCCGCGCCCGTTGGGCAGTTCCCTGTTGGGGAGTCCTTGGTTCAGCTACTTCCCGAAGGGCGCCCCGGGACGCCCGTAGGGGTTGGCAAAGGGTTGCCGCTTCTGGAAATAGGGCGACGCCGCGGGCAGGTACAGCAGCACGATGGCCGCAATGCCGAGCAGCGCGGCCAAGGTGGCGAGGCTGAACGGGAAGAGGTTTAGGATCGACAGCGCAGCAAACACCGTGCCCAAAATACGGGCCCAGTTCTTGCCCTTGCGGACATTGAACGCCACGAGGGCGTACAGCCCGGCGGTGATCACGGCGATCACCACGATGGTGCCGATCAGGACACCTTTGAGGGACTCGAAATCGACCTTCGTGCCGCTTGTTGCCATCTGCTGCTCGAACAGGTCCCGAACGGCGGGGCTGTCCAGGGTGCCCAAGGACAGCAGCATGGAAATCACCCACACCGCGCCTGCCGCGATGATCAGCCAGAACGAGGTGTTGACGAGCTGGGGAGCGGGGCCAGCAGCCTGAGGCTGCTCGGACGGGTACTGGGCGTAGGGGGCCTGGCCATACTGCGGGGCGTTCTGGCCATACTGCGGAGTCTGCGGGGCGTTTTGGCCGTAGGCCGGCGGGGTCTGCTGGCCGTACTGCGGTGCGTTCTGGCCGTACTGCGGAGCCTGCGGGGCGTTTTGGCCGTAGGCCGGGGGCGTCTGCTGGCCGTACTGCGGAGTCTGCGGGGCGTTTTGGCCGTAGGCCGGGGGCGTCTGCTGGCCGTACTGCGGAGTCTGCGGGGCGTTCTGACCGTTGGCCGGGGGCGTCTGCTGGCCGTACTGCGGAGTCTGCGGGGCGTTTTGGCCGTAGGCCGGGGGCGTCTGCTGGCCGTACTGCGGGGTCTGCGGCGCGTTCTGACCGTTGGCAGGGTTGGACTCCCCTCCCGGCTCGGAGCCGTTGGGAGGTGAAGGCTGGACTGGAGGGTTGCTCATGAAGCGGTCCTTTGCGAGTCGATCACGGAATCGGCCACCGGGACCAGCGATCCTGCCCTGCCCCCAGCATGGTTTAGCTCCACCGTACCGCGGGCCGGCCGCCGTGCGGATCATTCCGAAGGGGTATTCTCAACCCTCGTTCGACCCCCGGCTGTGCCGCGGCTGGACGGCAAGCGGGACGGGCGGTCGGGCCGCGCGCACGCCACTGCCATCAGAGGGAATCCCGGGGCGCGGCAGGCCTAGATTCGGCCCCGATGGGCGACAAACCAAGCCTGTGAATTTGGCAGCCACATGAGCACGGTTGCCGCCAGGCTGATGAAGAAGCCCGGCAGGCCTCCACCGCCCCGACCGGCAGCGAGACCGGCACTAACGATGGCCAGCACCAAGGAGATGCCAACAAGGACTGTCAGGGCGAAGCGGGCCCACTCCCGGCCCTCCTTCATCTTCATGGCCAGGATGATCTGGGCAGTCGCCAGCACGAGGGCCACCAACACCAGGACGAACACCAGGAGCCCGAGGGGCGGCGCAAAGGCGATGATGACAAAGGACCCGAACAAACCAATGATTCCGCCGAGGATGCCCAGAAGCCCGCCGATGAGCCAGATCCAATACGAGACCTTCAGCTCTGTGGGCATTGCGGTGACCTTGAACATGCCGGACAGGCCGCCCGCGGGCAATGCATCGCTAAAGCTTCTCGGGCGGTCCGCAGGCATCTCGAAGCGGAATCCGCCCGTAGGCGCCGGCTGCCCCTGGTAGCCCGGCGGCGGTGCCTGGTACCCGGGTGGAGGCGCCTCATAGCCCGGCGGCGGTGCCTGGTACCCGGGTGGAGGTGCCCCATAGCCCGGCGGCGGTGCCTGGTAGCCCGGCGGGGGCGCCTGATAACCCGGCGGCGGTGCCTGGTAGCCCGGCGGCTGCTCCGGGCCGGCCAGCGGGACACTGCCCGGCGGCGGGGGATGGGCGCCTGGCTGCTGCGGCGGTACATCACTCGGGTTGCTCATGGCTCTCACTGTAGACCGGCGATACCCTGTTATCTAGGGAATCCGAGGCCCACCGCGGCCCGCGAAGCAACTGCGGAAAAATGGCGGAAACAACGGCGCCCTGCTTCATCGCGAAGATGAAGCAGGGCGCCGGAACCGGCCACCCGGCGTCGGGCGGCCAGCGGGGAGAGTAGTGGCTATGCCGCGGGAGCGATGAAGGCCAGTTCCAGGTTGATGGCAACCTTGTCGCTGACCAGCACGCCGCCGGCTTCGAGGACCGCGTTCCAGGTCAGGCCGAAGTCCTTCCGGCTGATGGTGGTTTCGGCGGTGAGTCCGGCGCGGGTGTTGCCGAACGGATCGACGGCCACGCCGTTGAACTCGGTCTCGAGGGCCACCGGGCGGGTGATGCCCTTGATGGTGAGGTCGCCCTGGAGTTCGTAGGCGTCGCCCTTGGGGACGATGGTGTTGGAGACGAAGGAGATCTCCGGGAACTTCTCGACGTCGAAGAAGTCCTCGCCGCGGACGTGGCCGTCGCGGTTGGCATCGCCGGAGTCGAAGCTCGCGGTCTTGATCGAGGCGCTCACCTTGGAGTCGGTGACGTTCTCGGAGAGGTCCAGCGTGGCTGCGGCGTCGGTGAACTGGCCGCGGACCTTGCTGATGCCTGCGTGGCGGACGGTGAACCCGATCTCGCTGTGCGACGGGTCGAGGGTCCAGGTGCCGGTGGTGACGTTTGCGGGAAGTGCCATGGTGATGCTCCTTGAGTCGGGTGGGTCCTGCTGCGGTTCGTCTGATCGTTACTTGAAACCTCATTGGTTGAAATCTCAACTAACTGCTTCACCCAGTATAAACATGCATTTGCATCTTTTATTCCAACTCCAGGGAACATTTTTCAAAACTCGTCAGTTCTACCTTCCGTAGAAGATTTCAGATCGACCGTCATCTTTGAGAAACTGGTAGACATGCCCCAAGCCACTGTTCATTTGCTCCGCCACGGCGAGGTCCACAATCCCGATGGTGTCCTGTACGGCAGGCTGCCGGAATTCCACCTCTCCGAACTCGGCCGGGAGATGGCCCGCACGCTGGCCGAACACTTCAGCGAGCGGTCCGAGCAAGGGGCCCGGATCGTCCACCTGGCGGCGTCGCCGCTGGCCCGCGCGCAGGAGACGGCCCAGCCGATTGCCGCAGCCTTGGGTCTTGAGATCGCCACCGACGCCCGCATTATCGAAGCGGCCAACTACTTTGAGGGTCTCCACGTCTCTAAGGCGGAGCTGCTCCGGCCCAAGCACTGGACCAAGCTGTATAACCCGCTCCGGCCGTCGTGGGGTGAGCCCTACAAGGAGCAGGCTGCGCGGGTCATCGCGGCGGTCCAGGACGCACGGGTCCGGGCGATCGAGCTTGGCGGCGACGGGGCCGAAGCCATCCTGGTCAGCCACCAGCTGCCCATCTGGGCCACGCGGCTCAGCGCCGAGGGCCGCCCGCTGTGGCATGATCCGCGGAAGCGCGAGTGCACGCTGACCTCGCTGACGTCCCTGGTGTTCGACGACGCCGGCGTGCTCGTACGGGTTGACTACAGCGAGCCCGCTGCCGCCCTCTTGCCCGGTGCCGCCAGCACCCCGGGAGCCTGACCATGGCAGAGAACCGACGTGCCGGGGCTCCGCTGTCCCGCCGCAACGTCCTGACGGCCGGCGGGGCCGCCCTCGCCGCAGTATTCGGGCTGTCCGGCTGCGCCCAGGACGATGCCCTCGCCAAGCAGGCCAAGGCCGGGGACAACAAGAACTACGTGGCCGGCGACGGATCCGTGACCGAATTCGCCGTCGCGGACCGCAAGAGTCCCGTGGAGCTCAAGGGGACGCTGTTCGACGGCACCGCCGTCACCTCGGCAGACTTCACCGGCAAAGTCACCGTGCTGAACTTCTGGTTCGCCGCGTGCGCCCCCTGCCGGGTCGAAGCGCCCACCCTTGAGTCGCTGCACCAGGAATTCAAGAACCAGGGCGTGCAGTTCTTCGGCGTCAACCTGCGCGACGAGAAACCCACGGCCGACGCGTTCGACCAGACCTTCAAGCTGACGTACCCAAGCTTCAACGACAAAGACGGCGCCGTACTGCTTGCCGTCTCCGGTCTCGTGCCGCCCGGCGCTGTGCCCACCACCCTCGTGCTCGACAAGCAGGGCCGCGTCGCGTCCCGGGTGCTCGGCGAAATCCAGCAGGGCACCCTTAAATCCCTCATCGCCGCCGCCGTGGCCGAGTAGCGCGGTCCACACCGTGAACAGCCCCTTCGCCGAAGCCATCCTGAACGGATCGCTCCTGCTGGCCATTCCCGTTGCCCTCTTGGCGGGATTTGTCTCCTTCCTCTCTCCCTGCGTCCTTCCGCTCGTCCCCGGATACCTCGGCTACGTCACCGGGCTGACCGGCGTCGACCTGCAGAAGCAAAGGCGCGGCCGCATGCTGGCCGGGATCGGGCTCTTCGTCCTGGGCTTCTCCGTGATCTTCGTGCTGCTTGGCGGGGCGTTCGGGCAGCTGGGCAGCCTCATCACCGGCTCGCAGAACAGGTGGATCACCCAGTTGCTGGGTATCCTGGTGATCATCATGGGCGTGGTGTTCATGGGCGGCTTCGGCTGGCTGCAACGCGATGCCAAGATCCATGCCAAACCGCCGGCCGGCCTATGGGGTGCGCCCTTGCTCGGCATCACCTTCGGGCTGGGCTGGGCCCCGTGCATCGGTCCCACCTATTCCGCCGTCCAGCTGCTCAGCCTCTCCGGCGGCTCGTCCGCGGCGAAGGGGGCGTTCCTGGCCTTCGTGTATAGCCTTGGGCTGGGTATCCCGTTCCTGCTGATCGCGCTGGCTGTGCGCCGCGGCATTGGCGTGATGTCCTTCTTCCGCAAGCACCGGCTCGCCATCCAGCGCACCGGCGGCGGCATCCTGATCCTGCTCGGCGTCCTGATGGCCAGCGGCGTGTGGGGTACCTGGGTCTCCGGGTTGCAGTACTGGTTCCAAACCGATGTGAAATTGCCGATCTGATGAGCGAGCGCGTGAACGTAAAGAAGAAAAAGTCCCCCAAGTCCGAGGCCGTCATGCCCTCGCTGGGTCCGTTGGGCATGCTCCGCTGGGCGTGGACGCAGCTGACCAGCATGCGCACGGCCCTGTTCCTGCTCCTGCTGCTGGCCGTCGCCGCCGTGCCCGGCTCGCTGTTTCCGCAGCGGCCCGCCAACCCGTCAATTGTCACGCAGTACATCCAGGACCACCCTGACTACGGCAAGATCCTGGACTCGGTCCAGCTCTACGACGTCTACTCTTCGGCGTGGTTTTCCGCGATCTACCTCCTGCTGTTCATCTCGCTGATCGGCTGTGTGATCCCGCGTGCCATCGCGCACTACAAAGCGATGCGCTCCCAGCCTCCGCGCACCCCGGCACGGCTGTCCCGCCTCCCCGAATACGGCACCCTGGTGATTCCGGCCGACGCCGGGATCCCGGCGTCGGCGGCTATCTCCGACGCCGCGGAGCTGCTGAAAAAGCGCGGATACCGGGTGGATGTCCGGGACCGCGATGGCGAGCGGCCCTCCCTCGGGGCCGAGCGCGGCTTCCTGAAGGAAGTCGGCAACCTCGTCTTCCACACCGCGCTGATCGGGGTGCTGGTCTCGGTGGCGGCCGGCGGCCTCTTCGGCTACAGCGGGCAGCGGATCCTGGTGGAGGGCGACACCTTCGTCAACACCCTCGTCGGCTATGACCAGTTCACGCCCGGCACGAACTTCCAGAGCAGCCAGCTTCAGCCGTATTCCGTCCAGCTGGATAAGTTCGACATCACCTTCGACCGCGAATCCAAGGGCAAGTTCGGACAGCCCATCGATTTCACAGCCGAAGTGACCACGAAGGAAAACCCGGACGCGCCGGCCAAGAAGGAATTGCTCAAAGTCAACGACCCCCTGAGCCTCGGCGGCACCAGCGTGTACCTCACGGGCAACGGCTACGCCCCCGTGGTCACCGTCCGCGACGCCGCCGGGAACATCGCCATGCAGGGACCCGTGGTCGCCAAACTCCAGGGCGAGAACTACTACTCTTCCGTGGTCATCAAAGTCCCGGACGCCAAGCCGGAGCAGCTCGCGTTCGCCGGGTTCTTCCTGCCGACGGCCTTCATCACCGACAAGGGCGTATCCTTCAGCGGTGATCCGGAGCTCATCAACCCGCAGCTGACCCTGAACTCGTACTTCGGCGACCTCGGCCTGAACGCGGGGGCCCCGCAGAACGTGTTCGAACTCGACGTCAAGAAGCTGACGCCGCTCAATGCGCGGAACCTGCCCACCAAGGGCATCGTCCTGTCGCCCGGAAGCACCTACACGCTGCCGGACGGCAAGGGCTCCATCAGCTTCGACGGCGTGAAGCGCTACGTCGGCGTGGACATCCACCACAACCCCGGCCAGCTCTACGCCCTGATCTTCGCGCTTCTGGCCGTCGCCGGGCTGGTCACCTCGCTCTACGTGAACCGCCGCCGCGTCTGGGTCCGGACCGGCACCCACGAGGACGGCCGCACCATGGTGGAATACGGTCTCCTGGCCCGCGGCGAGGACCACCGCCTGGCCGGGGAAGCCGCGGCCATCCGCAAACTCCTGTCCAGCGAATGGCTGCTGGGCGAGGACGCCGCGCCCGGTTCCCAGCCCGCTCCCAGCAGGACGGCGGATAATGACCGGGCAGATACCGCCGAGAGCGGTGCCGGCGGCACGGACGCCTCCCCTGAACACCCCGCAGAAGACTTCATTCAGTCAACAGCCGGCTCCTCTGAGTCGAAGAAGGATCAGTAATGCTGTTCTCGATCAACGAAACCATGGGCCAGTACAGCGAGCTCTTCATGCTGCTGGCCGCCGGCACATACACAGTGGCCTTCATCGCCTTCGCCTGGGACCTGGCCAAGAGCAGCAAGATGCTGCGCGCGGTGGACCTCAAGGCGGCGGAACTCTCCGGCCAGACGGCCGAGGCCGCGCGCGTCCCCGTCGGCGTCGGTGCGGGGGCCGCCGGAGGCGACGCTGACCGCGCCGATTCGGATGTCAGCGGACCCGTGGGCCGCGCCGAACGTCCGACGTCGTCCTCCTCAGGCCGTAGCGGCGCGGCAGGGGCCGGCTACACCGCCGACGGCAGCATGCGCTACGGCGGCGAGCGGCGGGTCCCCGCGCGGGTGGCTGTCGCGCTGACCGTCCTGGGCGCCGCAATCCATGCTGCCGGTGTGATCACCCGTGCGCTCGGCGCGGGCCGGGTGCCGTGGGGCAACATGTACGAATTCCTCACCACCGGTGCCTTCGTGGCCGTTGCCGTCTTCCTGCTGGTCCTGATCCGCCGCGACCTGCGCTTCCTGGGCACGTTCGTGATCGGCCTGGCGATCATCATGCTCGTTGCGGCCTCCATCGCCTTCTGGACGCCCGTGGGGCACCTCGTGCCCGCTCTGCAGAGCTACTGGCTGATCATCCACGTCTCCATCGCGGTGATGTCCTCTGCCCTGTTCACCCTGACCTTCGCCATGTCCGCGCTGCAGCTCGTGCAGTCGCACCGGCAGAAGACCATCGCCGCGGGAGGTGCCGACAAGCTGGGATTCATGCGCCTCGTGCCAAACGCCCTGAGCCTGGAGAACCTGTCCTACCGCATCAACGCGATCGCGTTCGTCGGCTGGACGTTCACGCTCATGTTCGGCGCCATCTGGGCGGAGAAGGCCTGGGGCCGGTTCTGGGGCTGGGACACGAAGGAAGTCTGGACCTTCGTGATCTGGGTGGTTTACGCCGGCTACCTGCACGCCCGCGCCACCCGTGGCTGGACCGGAACCCGCGCCGCCTGGCTGTCGATCGTCGGCTACCTGTGCGTGGTCTTCAACTTCACGATCGTGAACCAGTTCTTCAACGGCCTGCACTCCTACTCGGGGCTGTAGACCGCACCCCAGAGCCGCAACGCCTCCGCGATCCGCCACGAATGGCCGCCAAGCTACCGCGTTTGGCGGCCATTCGTGCCAAGTGAGTGCGGTGTGGGTCGGCTGGGGCAGCGCGGCATGGCGCGGCGGCACTAGGCTGCGTCGGCCCCGCACTCCCTCGATTCGCCACAGATGGCCGCTACGCCACCAGGCTCAGCGGCCATTCGTGTCAAGTGAGTTCGGTGTGGGGCGAGCACGCTGGCGTCGCCCCTGCTGTGGAACCGGGGCGGGAGGAGTCCAGCCGCGCTCCGTCAACGCGGCACGCACTCGGGTAACCGCCGCCGGCTCCATCCCCGGGGCGAACGGGGCCAAGTGCCATTGGGTCAATACGACGACGCGCCACCCGGCATCCCTGGCGTTCTCATCCCGGAAGATGTCGCTGCGACGCTGGGCCGGAGCGGCATGATGGCCGCCGTCGAACTGAATCGCTACCTTTTCTTGCTCGTACGAGAGGTCCGGGTCCTGGATCCAACCCCCGGTCTCGTCGAACATGGGGACGTTGACTCCGGGTTCGGGCAGGCCGTGCCGAATCAGAAGTAGCCGGAGTTCCGTCTCTTTGGGGGAGTCCGTGTCGGCGCGTATCAGGGAGCGGGCACGCATAGCGCGCCGGTAGCCCGCCCTGCCTTGCTTCCCGGCGAGGTATGCGTCCAGCCTGTCGATCGTGGTCAATGGATTTCTCCGCCGCAATAGGAAGTCCCCGGCAATCACCAATTCATCGAGACTCAGTATGCCGGCGAGATCGAACCACGTTCGCAGCGGGGATGTGCAGCTCACCCTGACACCGGACACGATCTCCTCCGTTTCGAGTGACTGCTGATGGCCCACCACATTCTTACGCCGCACAGCGCGCCGGCCCGGTTGACTCGTCAGATGGACGACAGTCAGGTTCTCCAAGGCGCGCGGCAGCGGGAAGCCCCACAGCACGGCCGCAGACAGATGGCTCACGACTGCGCCCGTCACCGCCGTCAGGGCGTGCACACGCGCCAGCAAACTATTCGGGGCGGCGGCGGTGGCGCGCACTCCGTAACAGGGGCTGGCGAGATCCTGGGCCCGGGTCCGTCGTCGGCTCAGCCCGGCAGTGCGGGCCTCGGCCACGGTGAAGGGTCGATGTCGAAGGTGCGGGGGTAGCTCACTGGGCTCGCGCATATGAGCATTCTGCGCCCGCGTCGAGGAGGCTCGGGAGTTGTCCACAGAGCGGGCCGGGTGTGGGGGAGAAGTGGGCCGTGTGAGCAGCAGCCGCCGAGTGGATGAGTGGCGGCCATTTGCCGGAGATGGCCGCTTTGAGGCCGGGATTCCGGCCATCTGGGGCGAATGGCGGCAGTTAGTATGGCGCGGAGTCGTTGGACCGGGGGAATGAGGGCCGGAGTAGTGCTACTTGACCTCGTCGGTGCCTTGCGTGCCGGCGTCGCCTGGTTCGCGGGCATCGCCGGCGCTCTCCGGGCGGCTCGCATCCCCGTTGCCGGCGTCAAGCTTGCGCTCCTTGGCATCGAGTTGGTCCTTGAGCCTCTTGAGCCGGTCGGCCTCGGCCTGGTTGCGGCGGCGGATTTCAAGGTTGCGCAGAAAATCGGGGTCGTCGTCGGGCGCTACGGGGTGGCTGTAGGCGACGGGCGCGGTGTCCGTGGCACGGGGGCGTCCGATCAGGAACCACAGGATGGCGCCGACCACGGGGAGGAGGATCTGCACGAAGATCCAAGCCGTTTTGGAGATCCCCCTGGTCAACCGCTTGTCAGTCCGGATGAGGTCGACAAGTCCATAGACGAATACGACCAGTATGACGATCGGGACCACTACTCGGAGCATATCTTCAGTCTAGCCGTCAAGCGGCCCGACGGCGCCGATCACCGCCCCCGGTCCGTCCCCGGGTCCGGGCACCGGTACTGCTGCCGGGACACGTCAGGGGCGCCGGAGCCGCGGGGAGGTCGGCGGCCGAAGCCGGGCTGCCGTCCTGGCGGCTAAACTTGGGGTGTGGCTTTCCTCAAATACTCCCTGATTCGGTTGGCGCTGTTTGCGCCTCTCTTCGCACTTTTCCTCTACCTGCAGCTGGGGGTGCTCCTGGCCGCGCTGTGCGCCGGGATGATGTCTTTCGCCATCAGCTTCCTGTTCTTCCAGAGGCAGCGCGACGCGGCCACCGCGACGCTCCACCACCGGTTCTCGGGCAAGGCCAAGCCGCTGCGCAGTGCCGGTGAGGTGGCTGACGCCGAGGCCGAAGACCGAATGGTGGATGCGAACCCCGACATTGCCGTCCACACGGACGCCCGCCCCAAAGACTCCTAACAGCGCCGGGCCGGAACCCGCCGGGCCGGAGCGCCGGCCATGACTCGGAAGCAGCGCCGGGCCACGGACTCGAATCCGTTCTTGGAAACAGCGTGCTAGAAGCCGTGACTCAGGACGAGTCCCAGTGAAAACAGTGCCGCGAAGCCGAGGTTGATCAGTCCGGTCTGCTTCAGGACCGGGATGAGGCTCTTCCGGCGCCGCCCGGAGATCATGAGCCAGGACGGCATGAGGCTGGCAGGGATCAGCAGCAGCACAATCAGCATCCACGGCCTGGCCGGGGCCAGGACGATCACCAGCAGGATCGCGACGGCGAGCATCAGCACGTAGCTTTCGCGGGCATGCTTGTCGCCGAGCCGCACGGCCAGGGTTTTCTTTCCGGCCTTCCTGTCGGTCGGGATGTCGCGGACGTTGTTCGCCATCAGCAGGGCGCACGCGATCAGCCCCGTGCCGATCGCCCCGATGATGGCGGCGAGGCTGAGCTGGCCGGCCTGGGTGTAGGTGGTGCCCAGCGTTGCCACGAGGCCGAAGAACACGAACACAAAGACGTCGCCCAGGCCGAGGTAGCCGTACGGGTTCTTGCCGCCCGTGTAGCCCCAGGCGGCCAGCACGCAGCCGATGCCGACCAGGATGAGCCACCAGGCCTGCGTGATGATCACCAGGATCAGGCCAAACAGCATCGCCAGCCCGAACGCCGCGAACGCGGCCTGTTTGACGTGTTCGGGCTTGGCAGCGCCGGAGCCCACCAGCCGGAGCGGGCCCACCCGGTCTTCATCCGTACCGCGGATGCCGTCCGAGTAGTCGTTGGCGTAGTTGACACCGATCTGCAGGAGCAGGGCGACCAGTGCGGCCAGCACGGCGTTCAGCAGGATGAACGAATCCATCTCGTAGGCCGCCGCGCTGCCGATCAGCACCGGCGCAATCGCGGCGGGCAGGGTGCGCAGTCGGGCGCCTTGGATCCATTGTGCGGCTGTGGCCACGGTCAGTACCTCATTGGTTCGTTGAATGCTCGTTGGTTGGTTCGATACCCGGCCGGAAGCCGGAAGCCGCTTGTCTATTTTCCCTGATGCAGGGCATCGAGCAGGGCCGTCATGCCGAGGCGGTCCGGCTTGCCGTTGGGCAGCATGAGCAGTTCCGCGGCGGGCAGGACCGTTTTAGGCGCCAGCGCACCCAGCGCCGTCCGCCAAGTTTCGTTCGGGCCGTCGGCGAACGCGGCCAGGCCTTCCGGGGAACTGTCGGCCACCGCGACGTACGCGGCCAGGGCGTGGCCCCACTCCGCGGAGGGCACGCCGGCCACGAAGGCGGCGCGCACGCCGTCGAGCTTTTCCAGCTCGGCCTGGACGCGCGCGGCCGAAACCTTCAGGCCGCCGGTGATCACGACGTCGTCGGCCCGCCCGAGCACGGTGAGCCGGCCGTCGGCGTCCAGTTCGCCGAGGTCGTTGGTCCGGTACCAGCGGACGCCGTCCTCTTCGATGAAGGCGCCGGCCGAGAGCTCGGGGGCATCCAGATACCCGGCGGCGACGGTTGCCCCGCCCAGCAGGATGCGGCCGTCTTCCGCCACGCGGACCAGGACGTCTTCGAGCGGGAAGCCATCGTACACGCACCCGCCGCAGGTCTCGGCCGACCCGTAGGTGGTCACCACCTTGACTCCGGCGTCACGGGCCGCCGCGAGCAGCTCCGGGGCCGCGGGGCCGCCGCCGAGCAGGACGGCGTTAAAGCGCCGCAGCACGGCCAGCGTCTCGGCCGAGGGCGAGTCCAGCAGCCGCTGCAGCTGGGTGGGCACCAGCGAGGTGAAACGGATCTTGTCCGTGAGCTCCAAAGCCGCGGCCGTGAAGGCCTCCGGGGTGAAGCCGCCGGACATGTCCATGACCCACGGGCGGGTGCCCGCAAAGAGGGAGCGGACCAGCACCTGCAGGCCGGCCACATACTGCACGGGGAGGGCCAGCAGCCACTGGCCTTCGCCCTTCAGCGCAAAGGCGGTCGCCACCGACGACGCCGCCAGGGCGTCGACGGTGAGGACGGTTGCCTTCGGCGTGCCCGTGGACCCGGACGTCCGCACCACGACGGCTGCGTCCTCGATGCCGGGCGTTGCGGGGAACGCCAGCACCGGAGCGCCGTCCGGCCCGACGGAGAGTTCGACGGCGGGTCCCTCACCGTGGAGGGCAGCAGCCAGCGCCTTGAGCGCAGGTTCGATGTTGATAGCTCCGGAAGTCACACTGCGCCTTAGAAGTAGTACGGGAATTTGGACCAGTCGGGGTCGCGCTTTTCGAGGAAGGCTTCCTTGCCTTCCACGGCCTCGTCGGTCATGTAGGCCAGACGGGTCGCTTCGCCGGCGAAGACCTGCTGGCCGGCCAGGCCGTCGTCGGCCAGGTTGAATGCGAACTTGAGCATGCGGATGGCCTGCGGGGACTGCCGGGCGATGTCGGCGGCGTACTCCAGCGCGACTTCCTCGAGTCGTTCGTGGTCCACGGCCTCGTTGACCGCGCCCATCCGGACCATGTCTTCGGCGGAATATTCGCGGGCCAGGAAGAAGATTTCCCGGGCGGCCTTCTGGCCGATCTGACGGGCCAGGAGGGCCGAGCCGTAACCGGCGTCGAAGCTTCCCACAGTGGCGTCGGTCTGCTTGAACTTGCCGTGCTGGCGGGAGGCGATGGTGAGGTCCGAGACCACGTGGAGGGAATGCCCGCCGCCGGCTGCCCAGCCGTTGACGACGGCGATCACCACCTTGGGCATGGTGCGCATGAGCCGCTGGACCTCCAAGATGTGGAGCCGGCCCGCGCGGGCGGGGTCGATGGACTCCTTCGTCTCCCCATCGGCGTAGCGGTACCCGTCGCGGCCGCGGATCCGCTGGTCGCCGCCCGAACAGAACGAGTGGCCGCCGTCTTTGGAGGAGGGGCCGTTCCCGGTGAGCAGCACGGTCGCCACGTCCGGGGTCATCCGGGCGTGGTCCATGGCGCGGTAGAGCTCGTCCACGGTGCCGGGCCTGAAGGCGTTGCGGACCTCTGGGCGGTTGAAGGCGATGCGCACGGTGGGCAGGTCCCGGACCGCCTCTCCGTCGGCGGAGCGCTCCACCTGCCGGTGGTAGGTCATGTCCTGGAAGTCGTCGAAACCGGACACGGTGCGCCACCGCTGGGGGTCAAAGACGTCGGATACCTTGGCGGGGATTTCGTTGCTCACAGTCCGAGTCTAGTAATCGGCTCAGCTGATGCAGAACTCGTTGCCTTCCGGGTCCGCCATGGTGTGCCATTCGTGCGGTCCCTGGCGGCCCGTCCAGAGGAACGTGGCGCCGCGCGCTTCCAGGGCGGCGCGCGCCTCATCCTTGTCCGCGCCGGCCAGCCTCACATCCCAGTGAATCCTGTTCTTGACGGTCTTGTCCTCGGGGACCGCCTGGAACAGGATGCGGCGGAGGGGCGGCTTGGCGTCGAGTTCTTCGGGCGGGACGATGGCGGCGCCGGCATCCCAGACGAGCTTGCCGTGATGAGTCCGGGTTTCCGCCTCCGTCGCGAAACCCTGCCCGATCATGGAGCGGATGAAGCCCTCATCCTGCGGCTCCACGGCCCAGTCCAGGGTTTCGGCCCACCAGTCGGCGAGCCCGTGCGGGTCGATGCAGTCCACCACGATCTGAATGTTCAGTGTCATGGGAAGAACCTACGACGCCGGGGGCCGCGACGGAAGGTGCCCGGGCCGCACGGTAAGTGCCCGGTCTCCCCGCGTTGTTTCGCCTAGCCCTGGATCCGCTGCAGCTGTTCGAGGACCTCCGGCGGAATCGCGTAGACGAAGACCACCGCCAGAAGATTCTTGGAGGCGTGGACGAAGTAGGAGAACATCACGTTCTTGCCGGTCCAGACGTACACGAACACCAGGACGGCGCCCATGGCGAGGTACGGCATCAGCACCTGCAGGGTCATCTGCTCCTGGCCCACGATGTGCAGGGCCGCGAACAGGACCACGGACAGGCCGCAGCACAGCCAGAGGTTGACCCGGCGGCTCAGCTTGCCGATCAGCAGGTGGCGGAAGATGTACTCCTCGACGAACGGGCCCACGATCACCAGCAGGGGCACCATGAGCCACACCGGGACCTGCTGCATGAGCGCTTGAAGACCGGCCTGGTTGGCGGAGGTCTGCACCGGCCCGCTGACGGCCACGAACACGGCGGTGAGGATGAGCATCGCCACCACGGTCAGCGGCACCATGAGCGCGGTGAACCAGGGCCTCGTGGCCAGGACGCGGAGGTCCCGCGCGGCAACGCGTCGGGCGGCGGCCAGCGCCAGGATGCCGATGGTTGCGTAGAAGATCAGGTTCACCGTATAGGACGCCACGGCCGGATTGGGGGACAGCCTCAGCAGCAGCGGCGCCAGCAGTTCGCCCGCCACGGCGAAGAATGCGGCCACGGCCACATAGAGTCCGGCAGTGATGAAATCGAGCCGTGAGAACCGGTAAAGCTCCGGCTGCGGCGCCGGCGGTGTGCGGAGAGCTGTGCCCATGCCCCCAGCCTAGCGCCGGGGCGCACTGACGCGGTCAAGTACACCATGCGGCAGTCGCCGCGGTACCTCAGCAAGAGTTGACGGTGCGATACTTGAGGACGCAAGCTGCCGCCGGCAGGCTGGGCACATACTTGCGAGGACTCCTTGAGCGAACATCTCCGCCTTTCGGGCGTATCCCATGGTTATGGGGACCGCCAGCTCTTTGCCGGCGTCGAACTGGCCATCACAGCCGGTGAACATGTGGCGGTCGTCGGCGAAAACGGCGCGGGCAAATCAACGCTGCTCCGGGTTCTGGCCGGCCTTGAGGCCCCGGACGAGGGCACCGCCGTCAGCCAAGGCCGTGTCGGCTACCTTGCCCAGGCTCATGGCCTGCCCGATCAGTTCACCGTCAGCGACGCGATCGACGCCGCACTGGCATCGCTGCGCGCACTGGAGGCCGAGCTGGACCGGCTGGAGGACGGGCTTGCCGGCGCGGAAGCGGACGAACTGGAGCGCTACGGAAACCTGCAGACGAGGTACCAGCTCAGGGAAGGCTACGCCGCGGAATCCCGGGTGGAGGCGGCGCTGGACAGGCTGGGCCTGGGCGGACTGGATCGGATGCGGACGCTGGGCTCGCTCTCCGGCGGGGAACAGGAACGCGTGGCACTCGCCTGCGTACTGGCCGATCCCGCGGACATCCTCCTCCTGGACGAACCCACCAACCACCTTGACGCCAGCGGCACGGCCTGGCTGGAGGCGCGGCTGGCGGCGCACCGCGGAACCGTGGTGGTGGTCTCCCACGACCGCGTGCTCTTGCGCAAAGTGGCCTCAACCGTGATTGAGGTTGATGCCGAACGCCGGACGGTCAACCGCTATGGCAACGGATATGAAGGTTACTTGCGGGAGAAGGCTGCCGAACGCCAGCGCTGGGCGCAGCAATACCAGGGGTGGCTGGACGCGATGGCTGCCGAACGGCTCCAGGCGGACACGGTCGCGGGAAGGATGGGCTATGCCCGCCAACGCGACGGCGACAAAATGGGGTTCGACTTCAAGGCCGGCACGTGGCAAAAGGCGGTCACCAGCAAGGTCCGCAATGCCCAGGAACGTCTCCGCCGGCTGGAGGCCAACCCCATCGACCGTCCCCCGGTGCCCTTGAAGCTGGCAACGGATCTGCAGGCGGACGTTGCGGCGGGTCCCGCTCTTGAAGCAAGCGGGGTGGCCGTGCCCGGCCGCCTGGAACCCACGGACTTCCGGGTGGAGGCGGGCCAGAAAATCCTCATCACGGGCCCCAACGGTGCAGGCAAGTCCACACTGCTCTCCGTCCTCGCGGGCACGCTGGAACCGGCCAAGGGCACCGTGGTGAGGCATGGCCGGATCGGGTACCTGCAGCAGGAGTTGGAGCTCCCGCGGCGTCCGGCCTTGCGTCTCCTGCCTGCTTTTGCCGCGGGCCTGGGCGGCAACATCGATGAGCACGCCGAGGCACTGCTGCGCCTGGGACTCTTCCGGACCAGCGAATTCCACGTACCGGTGGGCAGCCTTTCCGCAGGGCAACAACGCAGGCTGGCGCTGGCCCGGCTCCTGCTCGGCGGGTTCGGGACGATGCTCGTGGATGAGCCCACCAACCATCTGGCGCCCGTCCTCGTGGAACAGCTTGAAGCGGCCCTCTCCGACTTCGCAGGGACGCTGGTCATAGTCAGCCATGACCGCGCGCTGGGGGAGTGGTTCAGCAAGTGCGCCCGTGCAAACAGCAGCGGGAACCGCACCGGGCACGGCGTTGAGGCCGGGAACTGGCGCCGGTACGCCATGCGGGACGGCGCCGTGACGCAAGGCAATGATGCGCCGGGATTTAAGGACTCCAAATAGAATATTATTCGGCCATTGAGAAGATCGAGCATCATTAATTAGGCATAGTGCCCGTCTGGTGTTGCCCGCGTCACGGTGCGGCCGGGAATTCTAGTACGATGGATGAGCCGCGCGAAGCTTTGACTTTGTGAGGTTCGGTACACGCTGCCGCCCCGCCGGGGCAAACCCGCATGTTGTGTAACCGAATCCCGGTCCCGTCCCGGCCCTAATCCGACCTGCAAGGAACTGTTGTGCCACAAAGTACTTCCACCGAACTTCAGAGCGCGCCGGCGCAACCCGCCGTCGTCGACTCGACTCTCAGCGCCGAGGGCTACAAGAAGACCCTGAGCGGCCGCCACGTGACGATGATCTCGATGGGCGGCGCAATCGGCGTCGGCCTGTTCATGGGAGCCGGCGGACGCCTGGCCTCCACCGGCCCGGCGCTGATCTTCTCCTACGCCATTGCCGGCGTGATCGCCTACCTGCTGATGCGGGCCCTCGGCGAGCTCATCATGTACCGGCAGACCTCGGGCTCCTTCGTCAGCTACGCCGGCGAAATGTTCGGCAAGAAGGGCGCCTTCATCTCCGGCTGGATGTACTTCATCAACTGGGGCATGACCGGGATCGCGGAACTGATCGCGATCGGCCTGTACTTCCAGTTCTTCTTCCCCAACGTGCCGGTGGAAGCCTCCGCGATTGCGGCGCTCGCGCTGCTGGTGGCCGTGAACCTGTTCAGCGTCAAGGCGTTCGGCGAGTTTGAATTCTGGGCGTCCTGCCTCAAAGTCGGCGCCATCCTGATCTTCCTGGCTGTGGGCACCTTCATGGTGGTCACCAACGCCAAGGTGGGCGCGGGCCACGCCTCGGTCGCCAACCTCTTTGCCGACGACGGCGGGATGTTCCCCAAGGGCGCCCTCGTCATGGTCCTGGTGCTGAACGCCGTGATCTTCGCGTACAACGGCATCGAACTCGTCGGCATCACCGCCGGCGAGATGGAAAACGCCAAGCGCGAAGTGCCCAAGGCGATCCGCGCCGTCGTACTGCGCATTGTGGTCTTCTACGTCGGTTCCGTACTGCTGCTTGCCATGCTGCTGCCCTCGGACCAGTACAAGGCCGGCGTGTCCCCGTTCGTCACCGTCTTCGGCCAGATGGGCCTTGGCTGGGTGGGCGACGTCATGAACATGATCGTCATCACCGCCGCTCTGTCCTCCTGCAACTCGGGCCTGTACTCGATCGGCCGAGTCTTCCGCACCATGGCCAACAACGGACATGCCCCGCAGTGGCTCACCAAGATGTCCAAGCGGCACGTGCCGTACGCGGCCATCCTCGCCATCGCCGCCTTCTACCTGGTGGGCATCCTGCTGAACATCTGGCTGGGCGGCTCGCACGCCTTCGACCTCGCACTGAACACCGCCTCGATCGGCGTGATCTTCACGTGGGGCGCCATCTTCGCCAGTCAGATCGCGCTGCGCCACCAGAAGGGCCGCGTCTCCAGCCTCCCGATGCCGGGCTCGCCGTGGACCAGCTGGGCCGGACTGCTCGCGCTCCTGGCGATCACCGTGCTGATCGGCTTCGATACCATGACCAGCAAGACCGGCGAGGTCTTCCACCTCGGCCTGTGGACCCTCGCCACCGTTCCGTTCTTCGCCCTCATGCTGTGGATGGGCTGGCAGAAGGTCAAGCACAACGCGCCCAAGAGCGAGCTCTACAGCTAGGAACCGCCGCAGATCTGCCCATCGATTGCTCCGTAACCGCCCTTCTGGAACGCCATGAGGGCAGTTACGGAGCAGCCGATGCGGAACACGCGGGCGCTCACGCCTTCAAATGCTCACGTCTTCAGATGCTCAGCGAAGTGGTCCTCGATCCGCTGCCAGGCTTCCGGAGCCGACTGCGGATCGGGACCGACGCCCATGACCCGGAAGAGCGGCCGCAGCGCCCTCGGTCCGGCCTCCGCGTCGTTGAGGAACGCGTGCCCGGCCGAGGGGAACTCCTTGACATCGTTCTCCACCCCCAGCCGGTCCAGCACGGACTCAAGCTTCGCCGCCCCGCCGGGAATGCTGCGGTCCTTGCCGCCAAAGTTGCCCACCACCGGGCAGGCGCCGGCCAGGGCCTTCTCGGGGTTCTTAGGGAGCCGGCCGTAGTTGACGGCCGCGGCGTCGAAGCGGTCATTGGCCAGGAGCAGGGCGAATCCGCCGCCCATGCAGAACCCGATCACGCCGATTTTGCCGGTGGTCCGGCCGGATTCCAGAAGCCAGTCCCGGGCTATCGCCAGGTCGGTGAAGGCCCGTCCCTCGCCCGCCGCCAGCGCCCGCATGGTGGCCACGAGGCAGCGGCGGGCGCCGCCGTCGCTGAACAGATCAACGGCCAGCGTCAGGTATCCCGCCGCCGCCAACCTGTCAGCGTGGCGGACCGTGATGTCATTGAGGCCGAACACTTCGTGGATCATCAGGACCGCCGGGAAAGGCCCCTCGCCCTCCGGTGTCGCCAGGTAAGCTCGCAGCACCCGCGAACCGCCGGCCGCGGCGCTGGCCTGACTCAGGTCGACGTTGCTGAGATCCCGGCTTGCGGGCTTGCCGTGGTCTGCCTCGGTGCGTGCCATGCTGTCCCCTCTGTGGCTGTTTGGGCCATTGTTGCAGGATGTTCGCCCGGAGGGCACAAAAAAGCGGCGCCGGACATCCCCCAAAGGAAAGTCCGGCGCCGCAATTCTTGAAAAGGACTAGTCCTTTTTGAAGGCGTCCTTGACGTTTTCGCCGACCTTCTTCGCGTCGGCTACAACCTGGTCGCGCTGCCCCTCGGCCCGCAGCTGGTCGTTGTCAGTCGCGTTTCCTGCGGCTTCCTTGGCCTTGCCGCCAAGGTGCTCCGCTTCGTTCTGAATCTTGTCTCCGATACCCATGGTGCAGGCCACCTTTCGTTTCCGGTAGAAATTCACTGTCCGAACACCATAACACAAAGCATGCTTACTACTTCAAGGGGCCCCGTCCAAAAGGGTGCCGCGAGCTGATCGGTGGATGTCGCCGCCGGGCCACGGCAGAGCGGCGCGAACCCTGGGGGCTTTTCCTGGCGGGCGCTCCCCGGGCTAGGCTCGGAGTCATGGACCATAAGACCACTCTCACGCAGCACATCAAGGCTCCGGCGGACTCGGTCTGGGCGGTGGTGTCGGACATTCCCGCATCTGCCGCAACCCTGTCCGGCGTTGACGCGATCCAGATGCTCACCGATGGACCCTATGCTGTGGGGACCCGCTGGAAGGAAACCCGCACCATGATGGGGCGCTCGGAAACGGTGGAGATGTGGGTCTCCCAGTGCGAGGCGCCGTCGAACGGCCGGGGCGGCGGCACCACCGTAAAGGCTCTCCAGGGCGGCGCGGACTACACCTCGCGCTTCTCCCTGGCGGAGCGCGACGGCGGCACTGACCTCACGCTGACATTCGGTGCCGAGCTCGCCAGCCCCACCCGTTTCAGCAAGATCATGCTCACCGTGTTCGGTCCGCTCGGCATGCGCATCACCCGCAAAGCTCTCGCGAAGGACCTGGCGGAAATCGCGGCCAAAGCCGAGTCGCTCTGATGGTCCGCCACGCTGCGGCGGCCAAGGCCCCCAAAGTCACCGCCCCTCGCCTCGCGCCGGTTCGGCCACCGGAACTGCGGGATGACCCTGCCCCGGACTTCCGGAGCGGTGCACGGTACGACGGCGTCCGCTACAGCCGCGTGTCGGCCGACGGCCTGGACCTTGGCGGCGCGGTCTTTGCCGAGTGCGAGTTCGCAGGGGTGTCGTTCAATGAGACCCAGTTGCGCGGCGCCACCTTCCGCGACTGCATCCTCACCGAGCTCTACGCCCCGGTGCTGACGGCCGCCCGGGCCAGCCTGCGCGACGTGGAGATCGGCAATCCCCGCTGGGGATCGGCGGAGCTCTACGAAAGCGGCTGGCAGTCGGTGCGGATTGACGGCGGCAAACTCGACTACGTGAACCTGCGCGGATCCAAGCTCACCGACGTGCAGATCAGCGACTGCATCATCAACGAGTTGGATCTGGGCTCCTGCACCGCCACCCGGGTCGCCTTGAAGAACTGCACGATCGGCACCCTCGATTTCACCGGGGCCCGGCTCAAGGACTTCGATCTCCGCGGCACCGACTTCCGCACGATCAGCGGCCTGGGCAGCCTGGCCGGCCTCGTGATCGACGACTACCAGCTCACCCTGCTGGCCCCGCTGCTCGCAACGCATCTGGGTGTCGTCGTCGCGTAATCCGGCGGCATCCGGTTGACCCGCTTGCCCTGCCGTGTAATCTTTATAGAACGAACGGTCGGTAAATTAGTCTGCTGCCGGCCCCGCTTTCTTGGTGAAGGATGTTCTCATGGTCGAGGCTTTTCTTGTAGGCGGTGCCCGCACCCCGGTCGGCCGCTACGGCGGCGCCCTCTCCGCGGTCCGCCCCGATGACCTGGCCGCACTGGTGGTCCGCGAAGCCGTGGTCCGCGCCGGCGTCGACCCGGACAGCATTGACGAGGTGATCCTCGGCAACGCCAACGGCGCCGGCGAAGAGAACCGCAACGTGGCCCGGATGGCCACGCTCCTGGCCGGGCTTCCCCTGCACATCCCCGGCATCACCGTGAACCGGCTGTGCGCCTCCGGCCTCAGCGCCATCATCATGGCCAGCCAGATGATCAAATCCGGCGCCGCCGACATCGTGATCGCAGGCGGCGTCGAATCCATGAGCCGGGCCCCGTGGGTCCAGGAAAAGCCCCGGACGGCCTTCGCCAAACCCGGCGAAATCTTCGATACCTCCATCGGGTGGCGTTTCGTCAACCCGCGGTTCGCCAAGGGCGAGCTCGCCCGGGACGGGAAGATGACCTACTCCATGCCGGAGACGGCCGAGGAAGTGGGACGGGTTGACGGCATCTCCCGCGAGGACGCCGACGCCTTCGCCGTCCGCTCCCACGAACGCGCCCTCGCGGCGATCGCCGCAGGCCGCTTCGCCGACGAGATTGTCCCCGTGACCGTCACGTCCCGCAAGGGCGAGACGATCGTAGATACCGACGAGGGCCCCCGGGCAGGCACCACCATGGACGTCCTCGCCGGGCTCCGTCCCGTCGTCAAGGGCGGCTCGATTGTCACGGCCGGCAACTCCTCCACCCTCAACGACGGCGCCTCCGCCATCATCGTGGCCTCTGAAGCCGCCATCCAGAAGCTTGGCCTCACGCCGCGCGCCCGCATCATCGACGGCGCCTCGGCCGGCTGTGAGCCCGAAATCATGGGCATCGGCCCCGTCCCGGCCACTCAGAAGGTCCTCAAGCGCAGCGGACTCAGCGTCGGTGACCTCGGCGCCGTCGAACTCAACGAAGCGTTCGCGACCCAGTCCCTGGCCAGCATGCGTCGGCTCGGCCTGGACCCGGAAATCGTCAACCGCGACGGCGGCGCGATCTCCCTCGGCCACCCGCTGGGTTCGTCCGGGTCGCGGATCGCCATCACGCTGCTGGGCCGGATGGAACGCGAAGACGCCAGGATCGGCCTCGCCACCATGTGCATCGGCGTCGGCCAGGGCACGGCCATGCTGCTGGAGCGCGTGTAGTGGCGGCCGAAACGCTCGACCCGGCCGGCTTCAGCACGCTCCTGGTCGACCAGCGTGAGGACCGCGTCGTTGTGGTCCTCAACCGCCCCGAGGTCCGCAACGCGATAGACCAGCAGATGGTCGACGAACTCCACGCCGTGTGCGCCTACCTCGAGCAGCGCCCCAAGATCCTCATCATCGCCGGCGCCGACGGAGTCTTCGCGTCCGGCGCCGACATCGCACAGCTGCGCGAACGCCGCCGGGACGACGCCCTGCAGGGCATCAACTCCTCCATCTTCGTCCGCATCGCCAAGCTGCCGATGCCCGTCATCGCGGCCCTGGACGGCTTCTGCCTCGGCGGCGGCGCCGAGTTGGCCTACGCCGCCGACTTCCGGATCGGCACCCCGTCGGTCCGGATCGGCAACCCGGAAACCGGCCTCGGCATCCTGGCCGCGGCAGGTGCCAGTTGGCGCCTCAAAGAACTTGTCGGGGAGCCCGTGGCCAAGGAGATGCTGCTCGCCGGCGCCGTGCTGCGCGCAGAACGCGCCCTGGCCGTCAACCTCATCACCGAAATCCATGAACCGTCCGAGCTCATGGCAGCGGCGCACAAGCTCGCCGACCGGATCGCCACGCAGGATCCGCTCGCCGTGCGGATCACCAAGTCCGTGTTCCATGCCCCGGCCGAGGCGCACCCCCTCATCGACCAGCTGGCGCAGGGGATCCTCTTCGAATCGCAGGCAAAATTCGACCGCATGCAGGCTTTCCTGGACAAAAAATCCGACAAGAAATCTGCCGCAAAGACGGCAGCCAACGAATCCGAGAAGAAGAACTAGCCATGGGCAACTCCGTACTCCCCGCCAACCTTCCCAACAGTGATCTTCCCCACTTCGTGGGAGTCCTCGGAGGCGGCCGCATGGGCGCCGGCATCGCCCACGCCTTCCTGATCAAGGGCGCCGATGTCCTGGTCGTGGAGCGCGACGAGGCTTCGGCCGAGGCCGCCCGCGAGCGGGTCGAGTCCGCCGCGGCCAAGAGCATCGAACGTGGCGCCGTAGACGGCAATCTGGACGAGATGGTCTCCCGGCTCGCGGTCACCGTCGACTACGACGACTTCGCCGGCCGGCACCTGGTGGTTGAGGCGGTGCCGGAAGACTGGGACCTGAAGGTCACCGCCCTGCGCGGCATCGAGGAACGGCTCGACGACGACGCCTACCTCGCCTCCAACACGTCATCACTGTCCGTCAACGGGCTGGCCCGCGAGCTGAAGCGGCCGCAGAACTTCCTGGGGCTGCACTTCTTCAACCCGGTTCCGGCGTCGACCCTGATCGAAGTGGTCCTCGGCGAACAGACCTCCCATGCCCTGGCCCAGGCCGCCCGCGGCTGGGTAGAAGCTCTCGGCAAGACGGCCGTCGTCGTCAACGACGCCCCCGGCTTCGCCTCCTCGAGGCTTGGCGTCGCGATCGCCCTCGAAGCGATGCGCATGGTGGAAGAGGGCGTGGCGTCCGCCGAGGACATCGACAACGCCATGGTCCTGGGCTACAAGCACCCCACCGGACCCTTGCGGACCACAGACATCGTCGGCCTCGACGTGCGCCTCGGCATCGCGGAATACCTGCAGTCCACCCTGGGGGAGCGCTTCGCCCCGCCGCAGATCCTCCGCGACAAGGTGGCCCGCGGCGAACTGGGCCGCAAGACCGGCAAGGGGTTCTTCGACTGGACCGACTGACGGCAGGGCGGGGACTACCTTGCTGCCCGGGCGTCCAGGGTCTTCTTCATGCCGTCCATGGCCGGAGCCGCAAGCGACTGGAAGGCCGGCTTGACGAACGGTTCGGCAAGCTTGAGCCAACCTTTGAGCCGGAATTCTGCGGTGTACCGGACTTCGGATCCGGAGCCTGAAGGCGTGACGTCGATGGTGTCCACGGAGATGACTGACTTGTTTTCGCCACGCAGTTTGATGACAGTCCCGGCGAGCTCCACGACCTCGTAGATCAGCGTCTGCCGCTTGCCGCGAAACTCCGCTTCGGCGTGATAGCGGTGGCCCACAGCCACCGGGCCGTCGGAGAGCTTCCTGACCACCGGCGTCCCGGGGTCCCATTCCGGCGTGTGTTCGAAAGCGGCGAGGTATGCGAAGGCGCTACTGGCATCCAGGGCTGAGCGGACCGTACCGGTGACTGTGATCATGGCCCCAGCCTACCCAGAAGGCCCGGCATGGGGACCGAACCTGCCTCCGGGCCGCCCGTGATCCGGCAAACAGCCGTCTCCCGCACCTAGGATGGTCGCGTGAACCGCATTCATCCCACAACGCTCACCGGAAAATATGTCGTGCTGGAACCGCTGAGCCAGGACCACCACGACGGCCTCGTGGACGCGGTGCGCGACGGCGAACTGTGGAAGCTCTGGTACACCGGCGTCCCCGAGCCGGAGGGGATGGCAGCGGAGATTGACCGCCGTCTCGCGCTCCAGGAGCAGGGATCCATGCTGCCGTTCGCCACGCGGCTGATCGATCCGGCCACCGGCACGCCCGGCGCGGTCATCGGCATGACCACCTACATGAACATCGATCCGGTCACGCCGCGCGTCGAGATTGGATCCACCTGGAACGCCGCCTCCGCGCACGGCAGCGGCACCAACCCGGACTCCAAGCTCCTGATGCTGCGGCACGCGTTCGAAACGCTCGGGTGCCCGGCGGTCGAATTCCGGACACACTGGCTCAACCACCAGTCCCGCGAGGCGATCGCCCGGCTGGGAGCCAAGCAGGACGGCGTCCTGCGCAGCCACTCCCGCACCGCCGACGGCGTCCTGCGGGACACGGTGGTCTTTTCCATCCTCGAGCACGAGTGGCCCATGGTCCGCAACGGCCTCGAGGCCCGGCTGGCCAGACGGCGTCAGCGGGTCGAGTAGGCCTTGGCCTCGCGAAGTGATGCGAAGTACGCCGTGTAGCCCTTGGCGTTCGGGTGGTAGTTTTCGGGACTGGCCGGGGCCAAAAGGTTGAGATTGATCCACGGGGCCGCGGAATTGACGCCATGACCGGCGAAAGCGGCCCGTACATCGACGTACTCCGCTCCGGCGGCCCCGGCCGCGGCGGCGATGGAGCCGTTCAGGCCGTCAGCCAGGTGTGTGGCTTTATAGATGAACAGGGACATCGGATCAGTCTGACCCGGGGCGACCGGATCATAGAGGTAGGGGTAGCCCGTCACCACAACCCTGGCGTTGGGGGCGGCAGCCTTCACGCTCTGAATCATCGCGGTCACGTCACCGTCCAGTTTATGGCTGGAGATCTCGCCCTCCGCGAAGTCCGTCGCCGCGGCGCACTGCCGCCCCGCGACGGGACTCACCATGGCGGCACTGCAGTACGCAAGGATTGCCCCAAACCGGAGATTGTTGCCGCCAGCTGTGATGGTGACGAGGTCGGTGGTCTTATTCAGCTGCCTCAGCTGGGTGTTCACGACGTCCTGGGTCGTCGTGCCGCTGCAGGCCGCGTTGGCGACCAGCTTGATGGTTGGCGCGTGGGCAGCGAGTTCGGAATAGGTGTTCTCGCTGCGGTAACAACTATCCAGATACGGACCGGCCCCCAGCCCGGCGGCGTAGGAGTCTCCCAGCGCGATGTACGTGGTCCTGCCCACCGCCTGCGCCGGCACCCCCGCCAAACCGGCCGCCATTGCCAGGGCGGCGAGACCGGCTGCCAGAGCCGTTCGCCGGCGTCGAAGTTTCAGACTTCCCATGGTGTTCTCCTCAGTAACACGCTGGCTTCAGCGCCCATGCTTTGAAATCGCATCGCGAAGGGGTGTCAGCCCCGGCGGCAGGCGAACTGAAAAGGAGTCCGGCGGCTACCGGGTGCTCCGCTACTCTGCGGAATCGGGAACCCGCACCATGCCAATATTCCCACTGTGTATGTCTTTTGGGAATCCTGCCGTGGATCGGCGCCGGGGCGTGTGATTAGCTTTCAGGATGACGATTCCTGCCGCCTCGGGTGGCTACGCCAATGGGATGGCGGTGCACAGAGCGATGCGCTGGGAGGGTGCGGTCAACGCCTGGCACGTGGCCGGGGACGTCTACCGCATGGGACGCCGCGAATGGCTGACCGAGGCCGGCTGGCGGCAGGCGTACGACCACGGCATCCGGACCGTCGTCGACCTCCGCAACGAGGCCGAAATCCGGCGCCGGGAGACCGACCCGCCGGTGGACGAGGCAGCCCTGGCGGCCTTCGAGGTCGTGCTGGCTCCCACCGAAGACCCGGCCAACAGCGAATTCCGTGAACTCTGCGTGCCGTACCTGAACGACCCCGCCTCCTATGCCGACAACGCCAGGCTCTTCCCGGACCTGCTGGCCGGCGTCTTCAAAGCGGTGGCCGCCGCGGAGGGCGGGGTGATCATCCATTGCTCCGCCGGGCGGGACCGGAGCGGCATGATCGCCGCCATGCTCCAGGACCTCGCCGGGCACAGCGACGAAGCCATTGTGCGTGCCTACCAGCGCTCCATGCGGGGCATCAACGAGCATCACCGGCGCTCCGCCGTCCCGCATCCGCACGAGCGCTTCCTGCCCGAGGACGCCCTGGTGCCCCTGCTGGAATCCCGCGGCGAAAGCCTGCTGCGGTTCGTTCGCCACGTGAAGACTGAAACTTTCTTACGCCACAATGGCATAACGGACCGGGAGTTGACGGCCATTCTGGCCAAATTGGGACGCTAGAGTAACCGGGTGAAGACTCCGAAGTTCCAGCTGATGGTGCGTGCTGCCGCCCTTGCGATCGCGCTCGCCGGCACCTTGTCCGCCGGAACCGTGTCCGCCATGCCGGCAGAGGCCGAAACCGGTACGGGAACGCCGACGCCGGTCCCGGCTGGGTCGTCACCCTCAACCTCGCCCTCGCCGGTCCCAGCGACGACGGCGGCGCCTGCCGCGTCTTCCCCGGCTGAGACTTCGGCTGGTTCTTCTGCAGCCGACTCTGCTCCGGCGCCTGCCACGGCGCCCATCAGCGGTACCGGTCTCGCCGAAGCCGTGCAGCGGGACCTTGGCATGACCCTCTCGGAATTCAACGCCGCCGGGGCCCTGGCCCGGCGGGCCGCCGACGCCGCGCCCTCCCTCCGTGCGCTCCCCGGCTATGTGGGGATCAGCCTCCACGCCGGCACGATCGTCGTCGAAGGCGAGGGCCCCGAGCTCCGGGCGCGCGTGGCGGAACTCAACCGCGTGGACCAAGTGAATGGCGTGGACCAACTAAATCAGGCCGGCCCTGCCGATTTCGTGCTGGCCGCCCCCGCATCCGCAGCCGTGGTCCCCTCGGCCGCCGAGCTCCTTGCCTCCAGCACGCAGCAACTGTTCGAGGCCTATGTCCGCGACGTCGGCGCCGCCGGGCTCCAGGCTGTCACCTACACCAACGGCCACTTCGTCATCCGAACCGGCGGCACAACGACGGCGCAAACCGGGCCTGCCTCCAGCGCCGGCCTGCTCACCGGCCCGGACACAACGCCGGCGACAGCGCCGGGCACTAAGCCGAAGATGTCCGCAGCGGACTTTGTGGCCCGCTACGCCAACGTAGCGCTGGAGCAAGGATCCCGGATCGCTACGGAGGAGGACTACTTTGGCGGCGAGGGCTACATCATTGACGGCCGGACCGTGTGCTCGGCCGGGTTCGGAGCCTTCGGCCCCGCGGGCGAGCCCCTGGTCCTGACGGCCGGGCACTGCGCCGCTGACGGCGCCGCGAAGCAGGCCGAGATTGAAAACCCGGCGGGTGCGCCGGCGGCCGGCGGGGCCGGTTCCGGCACAGCCGCCGGAACCCTGGGGTCCTTCGGATTCAGCCAGTTCGGCGGTCCGGGCAACACCAAGGTTGCCTCGGACGGGACCAATGTGGGCACGGACATCGCCGTCCTCCAAGGCATCAGAAGCAGCCTGGACCTCCAGCCCGCCGTCACCCGGTGGGACAACCCTGCCGATCCTGGGCCGACCTCCGTGAAGATCGTGGGAACCGTGGCTCCCTTCCAGGGCCAGCCCGTGTGCCGATCCGGCCGGAGCCTCGGCTGGTCATGCGGAACCGTGGACTCCGTGGGAACGTGGGTCATCGCCGGTCCGGACTCCCTGCCGCCGGACTACGACAACGATCTCCGGGCGCTGAACGGCTTTGACTCCACCACGGTCAAGTCCCGCCCCGGCGACTCGGGCGGCCCCTGGATCAGCGGGAACTTCGCGGTGGGCACGCACACCGGGGCGGAAAGCGACGGCGGCGTCCAGACCCGCGCCATCGCGACGACGCTCGAGGACGCCACCGGCCGGATCCCCGGAGGAGTCCAGCTGCAGCTGTTCCTGAATAAGCCGACGCTCGCCGCGGCCGCCAACGGAACCCTCACGGCCGGCGAGCCCATCACGGGCCACGTGGATGCCGGCCCGGCTTCCGTGGTGGCGCCGAATTCCAAGGTCCGCATCACGGTCCAAAGCTCAAACCCGGGCCAGAAGCCGGGCCAGCCGTTGGAAGTGCCGGTGGACGCGTCGGGAAACTGGCAGTTCCCCGCACCCGAGTGGGCCGGTTCCTTCACGTTTTCCGCGGAAACCGTGAACGGCTTCAGCCGCTCCGGGGCGGTCTCCCTGTCCGTGAAGGTCTCCGGCCTCGTGGCCCCGGTCATCACGGCTCCGGCAGACGCCCGGACGGACGGCCATGCGGACGGCCCTGGGCTGACCGCCGTCGAAACGATTGAGGGAACGGGGGAGCCCGGCCGCACGGTGCGGCTCTCCGGTGACTTCACCGGGACCGGACTGGTCGCCCCGGACGGCCGCTGGAGCATCAACGTGGCCGATCAGCCGGTCTTCGGAAAAGTCTCGGTGACCGCGGTGCTGACGGCTCCGGGCCAAACGGACAGCCCCTCCGCGACCAGCAGTTTCACCGTCATCCCGCCAGTCCCGGCGGTCTCGGGCATCCGCGATGGCAAGCATCTCCGTCAGGATGCCCTGCCCGCGAGCATCTCCGGGACCGCCGTCGATGGCGCCGAGGTCAGCGTGTCCATGGACGGTGCGGCCATCGGATCGGCACAGGCAAGTTCCGCCGGTACGGGGGCGAGGGCCTCGCTGCAGCCGCGGGTTCCGCAGGATCTGGCCGGCGGCGCCCGGTGGAGTGTCCCCTTCCCCGCAGGCCTGGCCGCCGGAGCGCATAGGCTTACGGTCACGCAGGCAATTGACGGGGTCGCTTCACTTCCGGCCGCCGTCGCGTTCACCATCGACGCCGCGCCTGCTTCCGCGGGCACCCCCGATGAGACGCCGGCGGCTCCCCAGCAGCCGGCCGTCCAGCAGCCCGCTCCCCGGCAGCCGGCCGTCCAGCAGCCCGCTCCCCGGCAGCCCGGAACTCCTGCGCAGTCGACAGTTCCGGCGCAGGTTCCCGTTGCGCAGGTTCCCGTTGCGCCGTCCACCGTCCCGCCCTCTACCGTCCCGCCGTCGGACGCCTCCGTCACGGTGGACGGCACGCCTCCGGGCAACGCAAACCAACTGGCCGGCACGGGCGCCGGAGGGCTGTTGTACGCCGCCGGTCTCGGCGCCGGTGCCCTGCTGCTGGGCGCGGCCGTCGTGATCTTCGCCCGGCGTCGGGCGGTGCGTTAGCTACCGCGGCTACTGGAAGTCAGCCAGCCAGAGATCCGGGCCGAAAACCTCGTATTGAATGTCCTTGGCAGGGACGCCGCCGGCAATCAGGGCGCTGCGCACCGACTTCAGGAACGGCAGGGGACCGCAGAGGTAGTACTCGGCGTCGTCGGGGAGCTCCACCGCGCTGACGTCCATGAACCCGGAGAACACGGATCCGGACGACTCTCCGGCCTCCGGGGGAGTCAGGAACCACGTCTTCAAGGTCCCGTCCGCCAGCGTCGCGAGATCCTCCCGGACCTGCGCCCGGAGCGGAAAGGACGCCTCGCTGTCATCGGCATGGAGGAGCATCACCTGGCGCTGGGAGCCGGACTTCACCAGGTGCGACAGCATCCCGGCCATCGGGGTGATCCCAATCCCCGCGCTGGCCATAACCAGCGGACGGTCCGTGTACTCCAGCACCACGTCGCCGAACGGTGCCGACAGCACCACCTCATCGCCCACCTGGACACCGTTGTGGAGCAGCGTGGACATCTCGCCGTCGGGAGTCGCGAGGCCGTGGACGCGCTTCACCGCGAACTGCCGGTGCTGCCCGTCGTCGGCCTTGGTGAGGCTGTATTGCCGGGGCTGCTGCACGCCGTCGGGCATGGCCATCTTGAGGGTCACGTACTGCCCCGGCAGGGACGGCTTGACGTCGCGCTCGTCGGTCCGTTCGACGACGAAGGAGACAACGTCCTCCGTCTCCTGGATCCGCCGCACCACCCGCCACGTCCGCCATATGGTCTCGGGGGAGAGGTGCACGGCGTTGTACAGTCCGCGTTCCTTGTTGATGAGCAGGTTCCCCATCAGCCAGTAGACCTCGTCCCAGGCGGCGGCGACCTCGGGAGTCACGGCGTCCCCGAGGACATCCACGATCGCCCACATGAGGTGGTCGTGGACAACCTGGTATTGGTCCGGGCTTAGTCCCAGCGAGACGTGTTTGTGGGCCACCCGGGAGAGCAGATGGTCCGGGACCTGATCCGGTTTGTCCACGAGCATGCCGGCGAACGCCGCGATAGATCCGGCGAGCGCCTGCTGCTGGCGGCCGTCCGCCTGGTTCCCCCGGTTGAAGAGGCCGTCCAGGAGGTCCGGCCGCGCCTCGAACATATGTTTGTAGAAGCGCTTGGCGATCTCCTCGATGTGCTCGCCGACTACGGGAAGCGTTGCCTTGATGACGGGAAGCGAGGTGTCTGAGAGCATGATGGGTCCCTTCCGGTGTGACCGGTTGCACCCAGCGTTGCCGGGCGACTCAGCACTTGCAAGCTAACAGTCCCGTCGTCGGGCCTTCCGGGTCGATCGGCCCTACATCACGCGGTGAGAGCGGTGTAGTCGGGCCTTGGCCCAGGACCCAGTTCGCCGGAAAGCTGCGGGCTCGCCGTACGGCTACGGCGAGCCCGCAAGTCTGGGGCGAACTCGGGGGTGCGGGACGGAACCCCGGGCCGCGAACTCGGCCGTCAGGACTTGCGGTCCAGCAACAGGTTGGTGATCCGCAGCGTGCAGAGCCGCTGGCCGACCTCGTTGGTGATCAGGACCTCGTGGGTGGTCAGGGTGCCGCCGAGGTGGATGGGGGTTGCCGTGATCGTGATGGTCCCCTCCCGGGCCGACTTGTGGTGCGTGGCCGAGACGTCGACGCCCACGGCCGTCTTGCCCAGCGTGCTGGCGTGGATCACGGCGGCCCAGGATCCTACGGCCTCGCCCACGGCCAGCGAGGCGCCGCCGTGCAGGAGCCCGAACGACTGCCGGTTGCCCTCCACCGGCATGGTCGCCACCACGCGGTCCACGGACTCCTCGACGATCTTCACGCCCATCTTCTCGTCGAGTTCCCCGAGGGTGATCTTCCACAACTCGGTGCTGCCGGTCTCGGGCGTCATAGCGTCTCCTTCGTTGCCGGCGGGCCATTGGCCTGGCCGGTCTGTGCTGCCGTAGCTAGTGTGCGGCAGGCCTCATTCATGTACTGTAGACATATTACCGAACGGACGGTCAGTAATGCTGGCCGTGTTGATCTTGCCCCGCGTTGGAAGGACCCGTCAACGATGACCACCACAGTCGTACCCACAGTAGACACCGTAGAGATCGTTCCCAGCTTCATCCGGGGTTCCTGGTGGACTCCCGACGCAGCCTCCGCCGCCGGCGCCGCGCCGGTCCTGGACGCCAGCACCGGCGAACTCCTGGCCAAGGTGAGCACCGAAGGACTCGACCTCGCCGCCGTCGTGGACTACGGCCGCACCACCGGGCAGGCGGAACTCGGCAAGCTGACCTTTCACCAGCGCGCCCTCAAGCTCAAGGAACTGGCGCAGTACCTCAACGGCCGGCGCGAGGAGTTCTACGCCCTTTCGGCACAGACCGGCGCCACCAAGATCGACTCCATGATCGACATCGACGGCGGCATCGGCGTGCTCTTCACGTTCGGTTCCAAGGGCCGCCGCGAGCTCCCGAACTCCCAGGTGGTGGTGGACGGCCCCATGGAGGTGCTGTCCAAGGACGGCTCCTTCGCCGGAGAACACATCTACACCCGCATCCCGGGCGTCGCCGTGCAGATCAACGCCTTCAACTTCCCGGTCTGGGGCATGCTGGAGAAGCTCGCCCCGGCCTTCATCGCCGGCGTCCCCACCATCGTCAAGCCCGCCACCCCCACCGGGTACGTGGCCGCGGCCGTCGTCAAGGCAATCGATGAATCCGGCATCCTCCCCAAGGGCTCGCTGCAGCTTATTTCCGGCTCCGTCCGCACCCTGCTGGACCACCTGGACTACCGCGACCTCGTGGCGTTCACGGGCTCGGCCTCGACCGCCAACACGCTGAAGTCCCACCCCAACGTGGTCAAGGGCGGCGTCCGCTTCACCTCCGAAACAGACTCCCTCAACGCCGCAATCCTCGGCCCGGACGCCGTCAAAGGCACGCCGGAATTCGACGCCTTCATCAAATCCCTCGTCACCGAGATGACGGCCAAAGCAGGCCAGAAATGCACCTCGATCCGCCGCGCGATCGTTCCGCAGGAGCAGGTTCAGGACGTCATCGCCGCAGTCGGGGAGCGCATCCGCGAACGCGTTGTGCTCGGTGACCCCCGCGCGGAGGGCGTCACGATGGGCGCCCTGGCCTCACGGGAGCAGCTCGCCGATGTGCGCGCGGCCGTCCAGTCCATGCTCGACGCCGGCGGCGAGCTTGCCTACGGCACGCTCGATTCGCCGAAGGTCACCAGCGCGGACGGGAGCATCGGCGTCGTCGACGGCGGCGCCTTCATGTCCCCGGTCCTGCTGAGCTGGGCCGACCCGGAAGCCGAGGAAGTCCACTCGCTGGAGGCCTTCGGCCCGGTGTCCTCGGTGATCGGTTACACGGATCTGGCCGACGCCGTCCGGCTCGCCGCCCGCGGCGGCGGCTCGCTCGTCGCCTCGGTCTGCACCAACGATCCCGCCGTGGCGCAGCAGCTGGTCACCGGGATCGCGGCCCACCACGGCCGTGTGCTCATGCTCAACCGCGAGGACGCCCGCAGCTCCACCGGCCACGGTTCCCCGGTCCCGCACCTGGTCCACGGCGGACCGGGCCGCGCCGGCGGCGGCGAAGAGCTCGGCGGCATCCGCTCCGTGATGCACCACATGCAGCGCACCGCCATCCAGGGCTCGCCCAACATGCTCACCGCGGTCACCGGCGTCTGGCACACGGGCGCGGACCGCAACTTCACGCTCGAGACTGAGGGCCAGCACCCGTTCCGGAAGTCCCTCGCCACGCTGCACATCGGCGACGCCATCCGCTCCGGGCTGCGCGAAGTCACGCTGGAGGAGATCACGAAGTTCGCGAACTCCACGGGCGACACGTTCTACGCCCACACCAACCCGGAAGCCGCGGCGGCCAACCCGTTCTTCCCGGGCATCGTGGCTCACGGCTACCTGCTCCTGGCCTGGGGCGCCGGCCTGTTCGTCGAGCCCGCACCGGGCCCGGTCCTGGCCAACTACGGGCTGGAGAACCTGCGCTTCATCACGCCCGTGGCGGCCGGGGACTCTATCCGGGTCACCCTGACCGCCAAGAAGATCACCCCGCGCGAGACCGACGAATACGGCGAGGTGGCCTGGGACGCCGTCCTGACCAACCAGAACGACGAAATCGTGGCCACCTACGACGTCCTGACCCTCGTCGAAAAGTAACCCCTTCCCGTTGCCCTATCACTTGTGGCTGCCTAAACCCCGGCAAAGTCATATGGTCGCTGCAACGCTCTGATTGATGGAGCGTTTGATGGTGAATGTGTTTTCCCTGGATGCGCGTACTGAGTTCTTTGATCTGGTGTGTGGCGGGATGTCGATTCTGGCTGCGGCCCGGCGTGTCGGCGCCACGCATGGGACCGGGAGGAACTGGTGGGCCCAGTCTGGCCACATGATGACTGTGGACACGGGGCCCGTTGGGGGTCTTTCGGATCCGGCGCCCACGGCCGAAGGGCCGGAGGGCCGGGCACTGAATCTGGCTGAGCGGGGGATGATCCAGATGGGCCTGCGCAGCGGACTCAGTTACGCCAGGATCGGTGAGGTGATCGGCCGGGACAGGTCCGTGGTCTGGCGGGAGGCGAAACGGAACACCGGCGCGGACGGGGTGTATTACGCCTCGGTCGCCCATACGAAGGCACATCAGGCCAGGCGCCGGCCGAAGGCGTTGAAGCTGGTCGGGGACGAGGCGCTCTGCCGGCTGATCGGGGTGTGGATGGATGACGGGTGGAGCCCGAAACTGATCTCGGCGATGTTGGCCTTCTACTTCCCCGACGATCAGACTATGCAGGTGAGCCACGAAACGATCTACCAGGCCTTATATGTTCAATCCCGCGGAAGTCTGCGGGCAGATCTGGCGGAGAAGCTCAGCCTGAAGCGGAAGCAGCGCGTTCCCCACGCCGGGGACCGGCACAAGAACAGCCCCTACAAGGAGGCGTTCAAGATCAGTGAGCGCCCGGCCGAGGTCCAGGACCGGGCGGTCCCGGGCCACTGGGAGGGTGACCTCATCATCGGCTGCGACGGGACCGCGATCGGCACTCTCGTGGAACGCTCGACGAGGTTCACGATCCTCCTCCACCTTCCCGGGGATCACACCGCTGACACCGTCGCTGCGGCGATGATCCGGGAGATGGGAAAGCTCCCGGATCACCTGCGCCGGTCGATCACCTGGGACCGCGGCACGGAACTCGCCGCGTACGCCCGGATCCAGACCGCACTGGACACCACGCTCTACTTCTGCGACCCGCACTCGCCCTGGCAGCGCGGGTCCAATGAGAACACCAATCGGCTCCTGAGATTCTGGTTCGAGAAAGGCTCAGACCTTTCCGTCCATACCCCGGAGGACCTCCGCCAGGTCGCCGCGAAACTCAACCGCCGCCCCCGACCCACCCTGAACCTGGAGACCCCAGCCAACCGGCTGAACCAGCTGCTGCACGCAGCCTAAACCCCGGCGTTGCTCCAACCAGTTGACTTTGCCCCCGGAATAGCAGCCATAAGTGATAGGGCAACAGTGGTGGAGGGTGCGATTGGCAAGTTCTTTCCACCCCGCTCCGGCGTAAAATCGTGCTCGTAGGAGGTGGCGAAATGTCCCTAGTACTCAGTAAAGCCACAACGGTCCTGCCAGTCGATGATGCAGAGCGTGCCCGGCATTTCTACGCGGACACCTTGGGACTCCCGCACCGCGGCGTGGCTGAGGACGGAAGCGAAATGTTCGGCTCAGAAGGCGGCCCCATGCTGCAGCTGATGCCAGTCAAGGATGGGATGCATTCAGAGCACACCACCCTGAGTTTCGAAGTCAGCGAGATCGAACGCACCGTCAGGGAGATGGAAGCCAAGGGCGTAACGTTCCAGGACTACGATCTCCCGGATCTCAAGACCGAGAACCACATTTGCACAACGGATTCCGAGAAGTGCGCCTGGTTCATGGACTCGGAGCACAATATTCTCTGCGTGCACGAGAACATCACCACGGTAGCTGATTACCAGCTCTAACCAAACAGCATTTCACCCAATACACCCGAGGGGAACAGCGTCCGGGCCTGCCGGGGCGCTGTTCTTTGGTCCGGGGAAGTTCGTCCGGGGAAGCTGCCGCCGTCGTCGGCCGGGCGGGGGCCCATTGACGAGGGCACGCGGGTTTTGCTCAGCGATACCGGTGCCGCCGCCGTGAAAGTGCCCCCGGACCGCTCGTGCGGGATCTGCGCCGGGCCACAGCCGGGGCAGGGGCGTGAGAAACGGCAACCGTTATGGGTCCCGGCGGTCTTCATTGGGGTCCTGGGCCGTTGCGTCCCCGTCCGTGGCCGGTCGTTTGTCATGTACCCGTTTTTCACCTCTGCGCCGGCCAAAAGACATCAGGGCGGACAGGACCGCCAGGACGACGACGATTCCGGCGATGATCAGGATGAGCTGAACCAGTTCCATTGTTGTGCCTCTTCCCTCTGCAATCCGTGCGGCCGGGTCTCTGCCGCCCTGCTGGCTATGAATACAAGGTGGCAGCCGGGTGGGGTCGGCGGTGTTGGCCCCCCTGGCTGCGCGGCCGGGTGGTGGAGCCGGCTAATGCCCCCCGGGCTACAGCATTTTTGCGCCGCGGTGGGGCTCTATGGCGAGGATGGTGACGTCGATCGTGCCGGGTATGAGGCCGGTGTGGCTTATGTTTTCACGCACGCGTCGTCGAACTGTTTCGGCGACGTCGAGGGCGGTGTAGGCGATGTCGGTGGCGATGTCGAGGTGGACGCGTGCGGTGCCTCCGCTGATTGTCGCCGTGACGCCGTTTTGCCGGTACGTGCCGTCCTGGCTGCCGGGATTGCGGAGGTTTTGCAAGGCGGCGGGACCGAGCCGCGCCAGGAAGCCTTGGATCGTGGGTTCAAGTCTGAGGACTCCGGGTGTTTCCAGTGTGGTGCGTGTGGCGATGGAGGCAATGAGCCGGCTGGTGATGATGGAGCCCTTGAGGGATTGGTCAGACATCGTAAAGGTCTTCAACAGTGATATTGACGGTTCCGGCGCCAATACCGACGCCGGCCGGAAGCGCGTTTCTGATCTCTTGTCGCAACGCCTCCATTGTTCGAGGGATGATGATCCCCCGGGCGGCGGCCACCCAAAGATTGACGATGAGGCGAGGACCATCATTGGTGGCGGTACCGGTGGTCCCGGAGGGGTGGTCTTCACCGGCGAGACTGGCGGTGCCGGAACGTATTTCGATCCGGCAGCGTCGTGAGTAGACGCCGGGGATCGCTGCCGCCGCGACGCGGATGAGGGAGCCCAAGGCCTGTTCGCTGATCTCCGTGGTGCCGTTGTCTGCGCTGCGCAGGAGGATACTGCTGCCGCGGCGGACTTCAGTGCGAGCCACATCCATGATGGCGTTTTCGATCCCGGGACGGGGTTTCAGTGCGGGATCGTGAAGGTCGCTTTCACGCAGTAAACGGGTTGCTTCGCCGAGTCTTTGCAGTCGGGTTCTGGCAGTTTGGCATTGTTCACAATGTTCTTCGTGTGCGGTGGGTGGCCGGTCGATGGTGGCCCAGATGCGGTCGATGCTTCGGCCGCAGCCGAGCCGGGGGATGTCTTCTAGCGCCATTCGCTCATCCCTTCTGCTATCTGGTGCCGTGCCCGGGCGAGTGTGCCGCGAACTGCTGTCGGGCTGATCTTCAGTGTGACACCAATCTCGGCGTAACTGCGTCCGTGCAGTTCCCGCAGCAGCCAGCAGGCCCTCTGTGCCGGGGGAAGCGTGTTTAGGACTGCGGTCAGGCCAGCCTGTTCGGCGGACCATTCAGCCTCATGGGACGGATCCGAACCGGCCGGCACCGCGCGGGCGCAGGCTTCGGGTATGGCGTCCATGTCCTCAGGTTGGATGCAGTTCACGGCATGGGCGGACCGCTTACGCAGCAGGTCCAGGCATTTGTTCGTCGCCAGCCGGTAGATCCAGCCACCGAATGCATCGACGTCAGCGAGCATGGGAAGACCGCGCCAGCCCGTTGTCAGAGTCTCTTGCACGATGTCTTCGGCTTCGCCATGGTCGTTGAGCATCCGATACGCCAGCCGAAAAATTCTGTACTGATAGGTGAGCACCAGGTGTTCGAATGCTGCCAGGTCGCCGTCCTGGGCGCGGGCGACGATGCTCCCTTCGTCCAGGTCCGGTTCGAAGCCGGGGCCATGATCACCCATGCGCTGTCCATCCCGTCCGGTGACTTACCGGTATCTGGCCAAATATGCCACAGCCGGGCGACGCCGGGAACCATGCCGAGGTTCCGGTGCCCAGGGAGGAAAATAATCCGCGCCATCACGTGACGATTCCTGTCGGGTTTCGTCTTTATCGGTGTAAGTACGATCACCAGTCCACGAGGAGATGTTTTCCATGACAGAGACACCCAGAACCCCCGGAACTGCCAGCGGCGTCATGGCCACACCCGACGATCAGATGCGCGGCGGCGCGCCGGAACTAGTGAAGGCGAGGGACGCACTGCACACCGATCGCGGCGACACCACGATCGAGGAAACCGTAGTGCAGAAGCTGGCCGGCATAGCGACCCGCGAGGTTCCCGGTGTGTACGCCATGGGCAGTGCTGGCCGGCGGGCGTTCAGTGCACTGACGGAACGCATTCCCGGTTCCCAGACCAATGTCAGCGGCGGCGTCAGCGTGGAAAAGGGAGAACGTCAGACTGCCATCGACGTCTCCATTGTCGTCGACTACGGGTTCTCCGTGGTGGAGGTCAGCCAGGCCATCCGCCGCAACATCATTCAGTCCGTTGAGCGCGCGACCGGGCTGGAAGTGCTCGAAGTGAACATCAATGTCACCGATGTCCACCTGCCCGACGAAGAACACGAAGACCAGCAGGTCCAGAAGACCCAACTGCAGTAACCACCCGTCACAGAATCCTCCGCCAAGGGGAACGGGACGATGAGGAAAAAGGATGGCTATGTCTACTACACGTTGGTGCGTGACGATAGGACTAGTACTGGGAATCGTTCTGGGCTTCGGCGGCTGGCTGGCGCTGCTGTCCGCGGTGATCCTCGGATTTATCGGACTGCTGGTCGGCCGGGTCGCGGAAGGAAAACTCGACTTGCAGGCCCTGTTCGGTAGAGCATCGAGCCGATGAACCCGCCAGGAGCCCACGCCCTGCCGTTGCCAGGGGACGGGGCCGGGGGCGGGTCCTTGCCCGGGGCCGGGGATGCCGGCCCGGACTTCGTCGAGACGGGCACGCGGGGGCAGACCGTCCTGGCGGCCAGGGTGATCGAGAAAATCGCCGCCCAGGTCGCCAGCGACGAGTCCTCCGCCGGGGGTTCCTCCGGCGGATTTCTGGGTATCGGGAACCGTGCTGACCTCTCTGCCCGGCCCAAGGCATCCGTGGAACTGGCCGGGAACATCGCGACTCTAAAGGTCGAGGTCGGGATGCTGTACCCGGTGCCGTTACGGCAGGCCACCGAGGCTCTGCGCGGCCGGATCAGGACCAGGGTGACGGAGTTGACCGGAGTTGACGTCCGAGAGGTTGACATCAGGATCTCGTGGCTGACCACCGACACCAACGGACGAAGGAGGTTGCTATGAGCCGGCACGGCCAACGGTCCTCGCGCCTGCGGCACCGGCCCAGCCGCGCCGTCCCGTCACTCATCGCCGGAACCCTGCTTCTGGCCGTCGGCGTTGCCTTGGTCTGGCTGGCCATCACCCGGCTGGTCAACGGCACTTGGCCCACCCTCCTGCAGGGACCGCGCGACTGGCTTACCGCGCTGGCGTGGAACGACCCCGCCGTCGGGCAGATCGGGATAGCCGCCATACTGGCAGGGGTGATCCTGTTGCTGTGCGCCATCATTCCCGGAGGGTTCAATGCCCTCGCAATCGATGATTCCCGCAGCGGCGCGGGGGCCGAGGCGCCGCCGGTGCAGGAGCGGGAAACAGTGATGACCCGCCGCGCCGTCGCCCGCCTGGCGAAAGCCCGGTGCCTGCAGATCGACGGCGTCGGCTCGGCGGCGGCAACAGCCACCACCCGGCGCGTACACCTGAGCGTGAAGACTTCCCTGCACGAGCCGGGGGACCTGCGCACCAGGGTCATCGAGGCTGTCCGGGCCCGTCTGGAAGAAACCGGGCTCTCCCCGGTTCCGCAGGTTACCGCCACGGTCCGGTCCAGAGACTAAGACTATTCGCGCACCCGCCCGCCGCGACTATTTGAAGGATGGTTTCCGATGAGACAGACTGCAGGGACCCTGAACCGGATCTGGCTGGCAGTTCTCGGCATCCTTGTCCTGGCCGTCGGTACTGCTCTGCTCCTGCAGTCCAACGGGACACTGCATGCTTTTTTGAACACCGCCCGCTTTTGGGAGTCCGTTGTCACCGGCGACCTGAACGCGTTCTTTGCGCAGCCGTGGGTGGCGGCCGCCCTACTGATCATTGGCGTCATCGTCGCGGTGCTCGGGCTGCTGTGGATCACCGCCCAGATCCCAAGGAAGAACACGGCCGGCGCCTACCGCCTCCATGGCGACGGCAGTCAGGGATTCACTCTCTGCGACCCGTCCGTCCTCGCCGCCGCCGTCGAAAACCGGATCAACACCCTCCCCGGTGTCATCAGTTCCGCGGTCCTGCTGAGAGGAACTGCCAGAGCCCCCGACCTGAGCCTGAGGGTGACGGCCAATGACAGGGCCGACGTCCAGGACCTCATCCACCGCATTCAAACATCCACCCTGCCGGAGCTCTCCTACGCACTGGAAGCGCCCCTGCAGCGCAGCCAGCTGCAGATCGACATCAGCGGGCGAACCCAAAGCACCGGAACCGTGGTGCATTCCACCGGCACTGTCGTCCAGTAGCCGCTGATCCTTTCATGCGACGAGGGCTCCTGTCGGATTCAGTAGTCGTCTGCGTCAGCCGGGCGAGGGCACATTGACCCGGACGCTCCGGTATTACTCGGCGAAACGGGTCACGCGGCCATCCGTGGATCTGTGCGGCGTCGAGGAACCGCTGGTCGTAGCTCCACGCGATGTTCCGGGGCGGGCTCGGCCGGCAGTTCCTGCTCCGGCACGGCAAAGATCGGGGTGATCCGCCGCGGTTCCCAAATCAGGCACGCCTGCAGCGTGTCGACGACGGCGATCCGGCCGCGCAGCCCGCAGGAAGCGGGGGGCCTACTGCGGGACGTGGAGGCCGTGGAAGGCCATGGTGATGACGTCGTCGGCCAGCTTCTCCGGGGACAGCGAGCCGCCGGGCTTGTACCACTCGACGATCGAGTTGATGGTGCCGAACAGCAGGCGGGTGACGGTGCGGGGATCGATGTCCTGGCGCAGCGAGCCTTCGTCGCGGGCGGCGGAAATGAGGGCCGCCACCTTGTGGTCGAAGGTGCGACGGCGTTCCAGCGCGTCCCGCTCAATCTCGGTGTTGCCGCGCAGCCGCAGCAGCAGCGTGACGAACGGCAGCCGTTCCACCAGGACCGAGATGGTCTGACGGACCACGAATTCCAGCCGGGCCTCGGCCGAGCCGGTCTGCGCCTCGGGCCGGTCCAGGATGGCTTCGAGGCCGCCGAGGGCGTGATCCAGCGCGAGCTTGAGCAGATCGCCCTTGGACGGCACGTGGTGATAGATCGCGGACTTCGAGATGCCCAGGTTTTCGGCGAGGATGCCCATGGAGGTGGCATCGTAGCCGTGGCGGTTGAAGACGTCGACGGCGATCAGCAGGACCGACTGCTGGTCATAGCCGGGGCGGCCGCGCTTGGTGGTGGTTGCTGTGCTGGGCATACTCGCTAGTTTCTCATGAACGGTCGGTCAGCCCGGCCAGCCCGGCCCCGAAGGTCTGGCGGGCCGGGCTGGCCTGGTGGCTGGACCGGCGGGCAGCGTCAGCCCTTGGGGCGCATGTCGTAGATCCGGCGCAGCTTGCCGTTGGACCGCTCCAGCGAGCCGGGGTCGACGACGTCGACGGTGCAGGAGGAGCCGACGTGGATTTTGATCTGCTGCTGCAGAACCTTGGCCGCGGCCGCGCCGCTCTCGATCGTGACGGTGTCGCGGCGTTCAATCTTGACGGTCATCTGGTCCATCCGATGGCCCTCGGGGCGGGTGAGCTCCAGTTGGAAGTGCGGGCTGAGCTCCGGGATGCGCAGGGCGATTTCCTCGATCTGCGAGGGGAACAGATTCACGCCGCGGAGGATGATCATGTCATCGCTGCGGCCGGTGATGCGGCCCATGCGGCGGTGTGCCGGCCGCGCGGTGCCCGGCAGGAGCCGGGTGAGGTCCTTGGTGCGGTACCGGATGATCGGCAGGGCTTCCTTGGTGAGCGAGGTGAAGACCAGCTCGCCGGGTTCGCCGTCGCCCAGCACCACGGAGGGGTCGAAGGCGTCGATGATCTCGGGACGGAAGTGGTCCTCCCAGATGTGGCTGCCGTCCTGCGTCTCCACGGCTTCGCCGGCCACGCCCGGGCCCATGACCTCGGAGAGGCCGTAAATGTCGCACGCCTTGAGGTTCATGGTCACCTCAAGCTCATGCCGCATTTCCTCGGTCCACGGCTCGGCGCCCAGCACGGCGTACTTCAGCGAGGTGGAGGCCGGGTCGATGCCCTGCTTGATCATGGCGTCGGCGATGGTCAGCAGGTAGGTGGGGGTGGCCAGGATGGCGTCGGGCTTGAAGTCCTGGATGAGCGTGATCTGGCGTTCGGTCTGGCCGCCGGAGATCGGGATGACGGTGCAGCCGAGGGCCTCGGCGCCGGCGTGGGCGCCCATGCCGCCGGTGAACAGGCCGTAGCCGTAGGCGTTGTGCACCTTCATGCCCGGCCGGACGCCGGAGGCGCGCAGCGAGCGGGCCACGAGCTTGGCCCAGTCGGCGAGGTCCTTCTTCGTGTAGCCCACCACGGTGGCGCGGCCCGTGGTTCCGGAGCTGGCGTGGATCCGGGCGACCTCGTGCTGCGGCACGGCGAACATGCCGAACGGGTACTCGAGGCGGAGGTCTTCCTTGGTGGTGAAGGGGAACTTGCCGAGGTCGGAGAGCTCGCGCAGGTCGGTCGGGTGGACGCCGGCGGCATCGAACTTGCGCTTGTACAGGGGAACGCGGTCGTAGGCGTAGGCCACGGTGTGCTGCAGGCGGCTGAGCTGGAGCGCCTCGAGTTCGTCGCGGGAAATGGTTTCCTCGCGGTCCAGGACAGCGTCGGTAGTGGCGGCGGCAGTTTCTTGGGTCATCTGTGGTTCCCTGTTTCTATTTCTTGGAGATGGTGCGGCTGCGGCCGCGGAACTCAGCGACGAGTTCGCCCGGGGCGATGTCGGTGGGGAGTTCGCCCGGAACCGTGGCGGCGGGAGCCGGGCCGGCGGGTGCCGCCGTCGGAGTGCCCTCGCCGGGATCGGCGGCGTAGATCTGGATGTCGTAGAGACCACTGCGTCCCGTGCTGGCGCGGCGGTTGGCGACGGCGGTCAGGACCTGGCCGCGGAACGCCGGCTTGAGGAAGTTGATGTCGACGCCGGAAGCCACGGTGATGGTGCCCGAGTCGATCCCGGCTTCGCCCGGTTTCGGGTTGGCCGGGTTGCAGGCCAGCGCGAAAGCTGTGTCGCCGAAGGCGAAGATCATCCCGCCATGGGCCATGCCGAATCCATTGAGCATTTCCTGCCGGAGCGTCATGCGGATCGTGGCATGTCCGTCGTCCAGTGCCACAACTTCGATGCCCATCCACTCCGATGCGTAGTCGTCTTTGAGGATGGGGTGCGTGTCACCGGAAATCGTCAGTTCAGCCATGCGTCGTTGCCTCCAGCTTTATTTACCGAATGTTCATTAGGTAATCCCATTTGGGTGCCCGCTGTCAAGAGCTGGCGGCCCATCCGCCCGAACATCAGGCATATTTCGGGACCTGCCCCGTGTGCTCCGGGCGCCGCATGGAGAAACTGCGGCAACTGGTGAAAGTATGGAGGGACGGAGCACCACCACGACACGACCTAAGGGCGGATCATGGCCAAGGGGATATACGTCAGCGCGACCACGCCGGGATCCGGGAAGTCGCTCATAGCGCTGGGGCTGGCGGACACGCTGCACCGCCATGCTGACCGCATCGGCTTTTTCAAGCCTGTGGTTCACGGCAACGACGCCGCGGCGGACCCTATGGTGGCCCTGATGAAGGCCCGGTTCGACCTTGACGACCAGCGCTGCCGCGGCGGCCTGACGTTTACCGAGGTCCGCGGGCTGCTGGCCGAGGGAAACCGGGCGGAGATCGACGCCCGGTGCGTGGAGATCTTCGCCGAAATGTCGCGCCACTGCGACGTGGTGATCGTGGAGGGAACGGACCTCACCGGCCAGGACGCCGCCGTCGAATTCGACCTCAACGCACGCCTCGCGAACAATCTGGGTGCCTCCATCGTGGCTGTGGTGGGCGCGAAGGGGCGGACTGTCGCGGAAGCGGCCGACGCCGTCGAGGTTGCCCGCAAGGAACTCCTCGCCGAACGCTGCACGCTCCTGGCGATCATGGTGAACCGGGCCGACCCGGAGGACCTGGACGGCATTGCCGCGGCCGTCCGCCCGGGCGCCTCGGGCCGGCCCGTGTACGTCCTGCCGGAGCTGGAGGCGATCGCCAGGCCGACCACCGGCGAGGTCGCCTCGGCCCTGGGTCTGGGCCAGGTCGCCGGGCTGCCGGACCTGGAACGTGACGTGCATTCGGTCAAAGTGGCGGCCATGAACGTCGCCAACTTCCTGCACGTGCTCGACGACGGCGCTCTGGTGATCGTTCCCGGTGACCGGGCCGACGTGCTGGTCGCCTGCCTGGCGTCGTCGTTCTCGCCCGAGTTCCCCGTCCCGTCCGCGCTGATCCTGACCGGCGGGCTGGCACCCGATCCCACCATCTACTCGCTGCTGGCGCAGGCCCCGTTCCCGATCTTCGCTGCCCCCGACGACACCTACGTGACCGCCAAGCGGGTCTCCGAGGTGCGCAGCGAGATCTGGTCCGGACACCGCCGCAAGGTGGCCTCCGCCCTGGGCCTGTGGGCCAGGCGGGTGGACGAGGCCGAGCTGCTGGAGCGGCTGCACCTGCCCCGGCCGGAACGGATGACGCCGCTGCGGTTCCTGCACGATCTCATTGAGCGGGCCAGGCTGCAGCGCCGGCACATCGTCCTGCCGGAGGGGAACGACGTGCGGATCCTGCGTGCGGCCGAGATTCTGCACCGGCGCGATGTCTGCGATCTCACGATCCTGGGCAACGAGTCGGCGGTCCGGGAGCTGGCGTCCACCCAGGGCATCGACCTCTCCGGCATGAGCATCGTGGACCCCGCGACGTCGGAGCTGCGCCAGCCGTTTGCGCAGAAGTACGCGGAGCTGCGGGCACACAAGGGCGTGGACCTCGCCCGGGCGCTGGAAGTCATGCTGGACGGCAGCTATTTCGGCACCATGATGGTGCAGCTGGGCGTGGTGGACGGCATGGTGTCCGGCGCCGCGCACACCACCGCCCACACCATCCGTCCCGCACTGGAGTTCGTCAAGACCCGCGACGGCGTGAAGATCGTCTCCTCCGTGTTCCTGATGCTGATGCCGGACCGCGTGCTGGTCTACGGCGACTGCGCGGTCAATCCGGACCCGAACGCGGAGCAGCTGGCGGACATCGCGCTGGCCTCGGCCGAGACCGCCGCCCAGTTCGGCGTGGAGCCCCGCGTGGCCATGTTGTCCTACTCCACGGGCGGATCCGGCAGCGGCGAGGCGGTGGACAAAGTCCGGCAGGCCACCGAAGTGGTGAAGGCCCGCCGCCCGGATCTCGCCGTCGAGGGCCCCATCCAGTACGACGCCGCCGTGGATGCCGCGATCGCGCAGTCCAAGATGCCCGGCTCAACCGTCGCCGGGCAGGCCACCGTGTTCATCTTCCCGGACCTCAACACCGGCAACAACACCTACAAGGCGGTGCAACAGTCCTCGGGTGCTGTCGCCGTCGGGCCCGTCCTGCAGGGGCTCCGTAAGCCGGTGAACGACCTCTCCCGCGGCTGCACCGTGGAGGACATCGTGAACACAGTGGCCATCACCGCCGTCCAGGCGCAGTCCGCGGAGATCCAGCCAGCAACCAAACTTCCCGTCGAAGCCAAGGCTTAGGAGGCCCCGTGCTCGTGCTCGTCATCAACTCCGGCTCATCGTCGCTCAAGTACCAGGTACGTGATGTCGAGGCCGGCAGCGTGCTCACCGAAGGTCTGGTCGAGAAGATCGGGATGGGCACCGGCGGTGAGGGGGACGGCCAGATCGAGGGCCCGCGCGACCACGCCGAAGCCCTGGAACAAGTGGACGCGGCCATCCACGCAGCCCTGGGGGACCGGGCCCTGGACGCCGTGGGCCACCGCGTGGTGCACGGCGGCGAACGCTTCGCCGAGCCGGTGCTGGTCAACAACGAGATCACCCGGGCCATCGAACGACTGAACCCGCTCGCGCCGCTGCACAACCCGGCGAACGTCCTGGGCATCCGCGCCATCTCGAAGAAGTGGCCGCAGCTGCCGCAGGTCGCCGTGTTCGACACCGCCTTCCACCGCACCCTGCCGGAGCACGCCTGGCGCTACGCGGTGCCGGACGAGCTTTACACGAACCACGGGATCCGCCGCTACGGGTTCCACGGCACCTCGCACGAGTACGTTGCGCACCGGGCGGCGGCGCTGCTGGACGTTCCGGTCGAAGAGTTCGACGCCGTCATCGCCCACCTGGGGAACGGCGCCTCGGTCACGGCCATCCGCGGCGGCCAGTCCATCGACACGTCCATGGGCTTCACGCCCCTCGAGGGACTCGTCATGGGCACCCGCTCCGGTGACCTCGATCCGTCCATCCTCGTCTTCCTGGGCCGGGCCGGCTGGTCCCCCGAGGACCTGGATTCGATGCTGAACCGGCAGTCCGGGCTCAAGGGCCTTGCCGGAAACAACGACATGCGCTCGGTCGTGGAGGCCGCGGAGGCCGGCGACGCCAAGGCGGCGATGGCCCTTGCGGTCGCGTCCTACCGGCTCGCGAAGTACATCGGCGGGTACCACGTGGCTGTCGGCGGCGCGAAGGCCCTCGTGTTCACGGCCGGGATCGGCGAGAACTCGCACCAGTTCCGGACCCTTGTGGCACAGCGGCTCGGTGCCTTGGGCGTGGAGCTCGACGCCGGGCTGAACCGGGAGCGGTCCAAAGAACCCCGCGTCATTTCCACCCCGACGTCGGCCCTGCCCGTTCTCGTCGTGCCGACCGACGAGGAACGCGCGATCGCCGAGGCGACGGCCGCCGTCGTCGCCCAGGCGTCCGTTGCTCCGTAGCCGCCCCAACTAGCTCGCAGCAGGGGTCGTTTTGAGCCCCCACAACGGCCTCAACTGCGAGTCAGTTGGGCGGAGGGTAGCGTTGGGGACATGAAGGAACCCACGCCCCTCCCTCCGCTGCCACTCCGGACCGAACGGCTGGTGCTGCGGCGCTTCGAAGCCGCCGACCTCGACGCCTTCCACGCGTACCACTGCCTGCCCGAGACCGCCCGGTTCCTGCCCCGCGAGGCTAAGAGCTATACCCAGTCGATGGAGACCGTGGGCAAGTACGCCAACTTCGAGTTCGAGAAGGAGGGCGACTGGGTTGCCCTGGCCATCGAGGCCCAGGATTCGCCCGGGCTGCTCGGTGAGGTGGTCCTGAAGTGGCTGGAGGGGCCTGGCCAGGCCGAGATCGGCTGGAGCCTGGCGCCGGAGGCCCGGGGACGGGGCATCGCGAGCGAGGCCGCCCGGGCGCTGCTCAAGCTGGGCTTCGAGGAGTTCGGCTTTCACCGGATAGACGCCAAGCTCGATGCCCTGAACACTGCCTCGGCGGCGCTCTGCGAACGGCTCGGCATGCGCCTGGAATCCACCCAGGTGGACAAGTGGCACTACAAAGGACAGTGGGCCACGGAAGTCGTGTACGCCCTCCTCGAGGAGGAATGGAAGGCCCGCAGGAGGTATACGGCGGTTGAGGGCTCCGGGACGCGCCGACCTTGCGGAACGCCGACGTGACGGAACGCCGATCTGACGCAGATGGCCGGAATGAAGTCCTCATTGCGGCCATCTGCGTCAGATGGGATGCCGTTAGGGTCCCCAGCTTAGGGTGCGGGCGGCGGGGTGGATGCGGGCGCTGGTGAGAGCGTGCCCGATGCCGGAGCCGGCGCAGTCGGCTGCTCCTCTGCAGGCACCGTGGCACCGGAGCCCGGGGCAGGACCGGACGACGCCGCACCGCCAGTCGGCGCAGCACCGCCGGTTGGCGCCGTGGTCCCCCTGGCGCCCGTTGACGCGGCCTGCGTGCTGCCCGGGGTGGCTCCCGTGGCGCCGGACGTCGCTCCAGGTGTCGCGGAGGGGCTGGCCCCCGGTGCGGCACCCTGTGTGGCCCCCGGCGTCCCGGCGGTGCCGGAGGACCCGGCCGGGCTGGCACTGGGATCGGCTTTGATGACCGCCATGATCTGTTCCTTGTACGCGCTGAGCCGGTCCTGGATCTCCGAGAGGGGCCGGTTGCGCAGGTCCCGGCCGTAAGCGGCGATCTCCTGCCACAGCGCGTTGAGCCTGGCCGTGCCGTCGCTGCTCAGGGGACCGTCGAGGGTGAGGACCAGTTGGCTCGCCAGGGCATAGGTCAGGCACCGTACGCAGTTGTAGTTGGCGGACGCCGAGAGGTTCTCCGGGACGATCACATCGGTCTGGCCCACAATCAGGACCACCTGGAAACCCACCGCCACGGCGGCGCAGTCTGCGCAGTTCGCGAAGGCGTAGGCCTCATTCTTGGTGTCCACCGTGTCGCCGTCATCGGCCCAGACCAGGGCGAAGGCGACGTCGTACACCACGGAACCGTCGGTGGTATTGACCGCGAGGGACTGGTTGCCGTCGTCCTGGGGAGCAGCCGGCTTGTCGAACGGGAAAACCCAGGAAGGGGCAGTCGGCGCCGCTGCGGCGCCCGCAGGACCTGCGGTGCCGGCCGCGCCGGCCTGCCGCGGCACCAGGACCATGCTGAGCTGGGGCTCGTCGCGCGTGGGTCTCCGGGCGCCCTCCGGCCACAGGGCAACGGTCCTTCCTGGCCGGCCCTCCGCCATCCGGCCCGTGGCCGCAACGGGGAAGACTGCCACAGTGGCGTCGGCCAGGGTGCCGCGCTCGTAGGGCTGGACGGGGCGGTAGGCGTCGCCGCCGGGCCACCAGGCCCACGCGAGGCCGGCGGCAACGGCCGCGATGGCAACGATGGCGGTAGCCCGCTGCAGCGACTTGCCGCGGGTTTTCTGCCACAGCCCAGTGATGAGCTGGCGGAGAAGGCGCAGCAGAATGTACAAGATGCCCAGCACCGGCAGTGCCAGGCAGGCGATCGCGATCACCCGGACCGCGGCGTCGGCGAAGTCGCCGGCGGAGATGCTGTGGGAGAGCATGGCCTGCTGCTTCAGTCCGTTGTCCCAGGCGGTCCCGAGGACTCGCGGCAGGGTCAGCACCATGGTGACCATGCTGAAGACCAGCAGGGGAACCGTGACCAGCACCCAAATGGTGACTACCGCCCGCGCCCAGGGCTTCAGGAGCCGGGCTTCGGGGTCGGTGCGGCGCCACGGTATCAAGGCGAGCAGGGTGGGTTTGATCCGCTGGAACAGGTCCGGGACGCCGGTGGCGTCGGCCAGAATGTGGTAGCCGTCAAAACGGACCATCGGCATCAGCTGCCGGACCATTTGCAGGATCTGGGTGACCACCACCAGCAGCAGCGCATCGAAGCCGGTGGCCCACCAGATGCCCATGATCGCGACGGCTACGATCGCGTTGAAGTACAGTCCGCCGAGGTCGGTGCGGAGGCGGCCGCCCCGCCCGAGCCGGTAGGAATCGGTGACATCCGTGTAGAAGGCCGGCCACATCAGGTACAGTCCCGTGCCCATGGCGCCGGGGGTTGCCCCGCCGCGGCGGGCAGCGGCGGCATGGCCGAATTCATGGAAACCGGCAGAGAACACGGTGACCACCAGAATCAGGAGCACCAGGCCGGGGTTGGCGAATGCTTCATGCGTGGCCGACGCCAGCCCCTTGACCATCAGCACCCACCAGCATGTGGCCAGGAAGGCAGCAGTCACGGCCACCACGATCAGGGGGTGGAACAGCGTGGCGAACGGTGCCGTGAGCTTCCGGGTGCGTTCCGGATCGGTCACCGAGTACCGGAAGCGCATGCCCAGCAGCGGGTTCGATTTCTTCACCTCGGGCTCGGAACCGTCAGCCAGCCGGAGGAGTCCGAGGGGTAGGAGCTGGGAGGTAATCAGCGTCCGGACGTTATCGGCACTGACCAGCCGGCCAAAGCCTTCACTGGCGTGCTCGGCGATTTCTTCCGTGTCCCGGCGGCCGTCGATCGCCTCGAGCACGAGGTACAGCAGGCGGGTGAGCTGGATGGTCTGGCCGTCGGAACGGCGCACGAGGGATGGGGCTTCCTTGTAGCCGGACCCCTTCGCCTCGCCGATCAGCTGGATGCCGGCGGCCCGCGCCGGAACCGGCTGCTGGCTGACCGCCACGGACGACGCCGGGCGGCCAGTCCCGGCGGCAGCTGCAGCAGGAGTTTCAGCGGACGTGCCGCCGGCAGTTCCAGCGCCGCCGCTGGCAGGCAGGACCGGAGGGCCGCCCTGTTCGGACGGCCCTCCGTGCACAGTGCTCATCGAGGTGCTACTGCTTCAGAGTGGACTGCTGATCGGCCGAGGACGTGGCATCGCCGTGGATGTCCTGGTTGATGATGGCGTCCTGGTGGGCAACTGCGTACGCGTTGCTGTCGATCGAGCCGATGTTGGCGCCGACGGCCGCGTCGATCGGCGCTGCCACGTTGGCGTTGGCGGCCACGGCCCCGTTGATGGGCGCTGCGATGCCCGCATTGGCGTCCAGGTTCACGTCGACATTGAGCAGGTTGCCGTTCAGGGCCCCAGCAGCACCGGCGGCACCGGCGACATCCGTCGGCAGCGCGCCGCCCAGGTCCGGGGCCGTGCCGCCCAAGTCTGTGCCGCCCAGGTCCGTGGTCGGATCCGTGACTGGATCCGGGGCCGGGGCCGGGGCCGAGTCGGTGGAGGCAGGCCCGGTGGCGGTGCCCGTGCCCTGGTCGATGCCGCTGTCCTGCACGGAATGCGCCGTGGCATCGCCCGTGATGCCCTGGTTGATCAGGGTGCCCTGATCGGCCAGCGCCTGCGATTCGGACCCGACGGAGAGAACGTTGGCCGAGGCGCCGGCGTCGATCGGGGCGGCAACGTTGGCGTTGGCTGCGACGCCGAGGTCGATCGGCGCCGCGGCGCTGATGCCCAGGTTCAGGTCGGCGTTCAGGTCCAGGACGGACGCGACTTCCTTGTCCGGAAGGGCCGTGCCGCCCTGCGCCATCAGCTCATCATCAGTCAACGGGGTCATTTCCTGCTCAACGCTCACAATAAACTCCATCTCCGGCACCCTGTGCCCGGTCAAAGCTCTGCGACGCCCCGCCCCCAGCGGCCGGGTTCCACGTCGAAGTGCCCATCATGCCAGTAAATAGTAAGCATGATGACCAATTAGGCAACAGGCAACCCGATCGGTTGCTCCGCAACTGCCCTAATGGGCCCCCAATAGGGCGCCTGCGGAGCAACCGATGGGGGTGGGGGATTTACTTTAGCCCGGCCCCCGGCAGCAGCTCGGTGGCGCCGAGGGAATCGGCCACGAACGCGTAGTCCCAGGCCCGCTCGCGCCACTGCACGTACCGGCCCGAGGCGCCCCCGTGGCCGCCTTCCATCTCGATCTTCATGACAATCGGCTCGCTGCCGGTGTTCACTTCGCGCAGCCGCTGCACCCATTTGGCGGGCTCCACGTAAAGTACCCGCGTGTCATTAAACGAGGTGACCGCGGCGATCTTCGGGTAGGCCACGGCCCTGACGTTCTCGTACGGCGTGTACGACTTCATGTACGCGTACACCTCCGGGTCGGTGATCGGGTTGCCCCATTCCTCCCACTCCAGCGCCGAGAGCGGCAGCTCGGGGTCCAGGATGGTGGTCAGCGCGTCCACGAACGGAACGGCCGCCACGATGGCGGCGTACTTTTCCGGTGCCAGGTTGGCGACGGCGCCCATCAGCAGGCCGCCCGCGGAGCCCCCCATCGCGGCGATCCGGGCCGGGTCCACCCAGCCGGATCCGGCGAGCCAGTCCGTCGCGGCGATGAAATCGGTGAACGTGTTCTTCTTGCGCAGCTTCTTGCCGTCGTCGTACCAGTGCCGGCCCAGCTCGCCGCCGCCGCGGATGTGCGCGATCACGAACACGATGCCCCGGTCCAGCAGGGACAGCCGGGGGATCCCGAAGCCCGGATCCATGCTCATCTCGTAGGAGCCGTAGCCGTACACGAGGCCGGGCGCCGTCGAATCCTGCCGGACCGAGGCGTGCCGGAGGACCGAGAGCGGGACGCGGGTCCCGTCGTCGGCCGTGGCCCATTCCCGGGTGGCGACGTAGTCGGACGGCGAGTAGCCGCCCAGTACCGGGCTCTCCTTGCGCAGCAGGAGTTCACCGCCCGGTTGCTCCGGGGTGGGCAGCACGAAGTCGTAGACCCGGGACGGGGTGAAGTACGAGGTATAGCCCATCCGGATCACGGGGGCCTCGTAGTCGGAGCCCGCGACGCCGGCAGTATACAGCTCCTCGTCGAAGGCCGGTTCCACCGCGGCGCCCTGCTCCGGGGTGCCCAGCCCGGTCAGGGGCAGGACCTGGACCCGTTCAATCGTGTCCTTACGGATCGAGACCACCACGTGGGTCGACGTCACGCCGGCGCCGTTGACCCGGACCTGCTCGGAATGCGCGACGACGGTGCTCCAGTGCTGCTCGGCGAGCGGCTTCGCGAGCTCGGCCGGGTCCACGAGCGACACCATGGAATTAATGGCGTCCTTGTTGTGGGTGAGCAGGATCCGTTCCTGGCCGCGGCCGGAGGTGTCGGCCAGCAGGAACGGCTCCGCCTCGTACAGGATGCGCTCGTCGCGGGAGATAACGGTGCGGAGTCCGGCGTCGACATCATCAAAGCGCAGCAGGCGGGTTTCGCTGAACTCGGAGCAACCGATGCTCAGCACCAGGTGGCGCCGGTCGGCGGAGAGCTCGAAGCCGAGCCACATGGCGACGTCGTCCTCCTGATAGATGACCTCGTCCTCGCTGACGGGGGTGCCGAGCACGTGGGACTTGACCTGGTACGGCCGCCAGGAATCGTCCACCACGGTGTAGAAGATCCGGCTGCCGTCGGGGGAGAAGGAGATGCCGTAAAAGACGTTCTCGATCACGTCCGGCAGCAGCTCGCCGGTGCGGAGGTCCTTGATGCGCAGCGTGAAACGCTCGTCGCCGGCGTTGTCCACGGCATAGGCGTAGAGGGTGCCGTCGATGGTCGTTGCGGCCCCGCCCACGGCGAAGAACGGCTTGCCCTCCGCCTCGATGTTGCCGTCGAGGAGGACCTCCTCGCCGGGAATCACGACGCCTGCCTCGACCGCCGGCGGAGTCCAGTCCGCGACGCGGTCCCCGGTGTCCTGGCCGCGCACGCGGCAGTGGATGCCGTACTCCTTGCCTTCGACCGATCGGGTGTAGTACCACCAGCCGTCCTTGCGGTTGGGGACGGAGAGGTCTGTTTCCTGGGTGCGGCCCTTGATTTCCTGGAAGATGGCCTCGCGGAGCGGCTCCTGGTGCGCGGTCACCGCCTCCTGGTAGGCGTTCTCCGCCTTGAGCAGGTCCACGACCTCTGCGGATTCCTTGTCCCGGAGCCACTCGTAGTTGTCCTCGAAGGAGTCGCCGTGGTGGGTGCGCACCGAGGGGACTTTCCGGGCGACAGGAGGCTGCGGGGACGGCTGGACGGGAGTCTGGGTCATGGACCCAATGTACCGAAGAGCGGCGCTTCAGTTGCCGTTCTGCAGATTGTTGGCCGCCACGTAGCGGGCGAGCGTTCCCGAGGCCAGCGCGGCGGAGAGCGCGGCGGTCGCGGCACGGTCCTGCAGGACAATCGACTGGCCGTCCCGGCTGGTCCCGGTGCCGGAGGTCGGCAGCGTGAAGAACACACCACGCCCGGGCGCCGTGTTGCGGAGGCTGAAGGCGAGCTCCTCCAGCGACGCCGGGGTGAAGCTCGCATCCAGGGTCACATGCGGCAGCACCGTCGTGACGAGTTTCCGGACGGTATCGCGGTCCGCCAGGCCGCCGTCGGAGGCCATCTTGGCCATCACGGCCTTCAGGAACGTCTGCTGGTTCCGCACCCGCTGGTAGTCGCCGTCAGGGAAGGCATGGCGCTCGCGGACAAAAGCCAGGGCCTGCAGTCCGTTGAGCCGGTTCACGCCCGCCGGAAAATGCACCTTGTCATCCACGGTGCCGGTGAACGGCTGCTTGATGTCGACGTCGACACCGCCGAGCGCGTCTGTCAGAGCCGCGAACCCCTGGAAATCGAGCATGATCGTGTGGTCGATGTGCGCACCAAGCAGCGCCTCCACCGTCCGGGTCATCAGGGGCAGCCCGCCCAGTTCAAGTGCGGCGTTCACCTTCGCCTCGCCGTGGCCGGGGATGTCGACCCAGAGATCGCGCATGATCGAGAAGCCGTAGATGCTCTGCCGGTCCGCCGGAAGGTGGATGAAAATGAGGGCATCCCCGCGCTGGTCGGAGGTGCTGCCGGCGGCCGCCGCCGCCCGCGCATTGACCCGGCTGTCGCTTCCGATCAGCAGGATGTTAAGGGCGACGGCGGGTGGTTCCGGTGTGGTCGTAGGACTGGGCGGTGTCGAAGGCACGGCAGCCGGGCTGGCGGCCGGCGCCGTGGCTCCCGACGGCCCCGGCCGGGAACGGGTGAGAACGAACACCGCGGCCGAGGCAGCGACGGCGAGCACGAGCAGCACGCCCAGAAGCAGGACAAGCCGACGTCGGCCGGTTCCGGCCTTGGGAGGCGGCGACGGCGGCGGGGACGCCGCGGAAGCCTCGGCTGCCGGCTCCTGAGCGCTCCCCATGAGCGGACGTTACCATTGCCGCCCGCCGCGGACCATGGGCCCAAGGGCCCCCCACCCCGGATCGGATGGCGGGAATCAGTTGCCGTTCTCGAACTTGTTCGCCGCGACGTAATCGCCCAAGGTGTCCGAGGCCATCGCGCCGGAGATGGCCTGGATCGCGTTCGGGTCGGTCACGACGATCGACTGGCCGTCGGAGGACGTTCCGATGCCGCCGGTCGGGAGCGTGAACATGACGGCATTCTGCGCCCGAATGTCCTTGAGCTCGAGGGCCAGACCCGCCACGGCTCCTGAATCCAGGGACTTGTCCACGGTGACGAACGGTGAGACGGCGCCCACCATGTTGTTGATCGTGATCGGGTTGCTCAGCGTCTGGCCCGCAATCGACTTCTTGATGATGGCCCGCAGGAACTCCTGCTGGTTGCGGACGCGCTGGTAGTCGCCGTCAGCGTAGGCGTGGCGTTCGCGCACGAACGCCAAAGCTTCGGTTCCGTTGAAGGTGTGCTGGCCCGGGGCGAAAGACTGGCCCGGAAGCGCGGTGGAGCTAAACGGCACCTTGATGTTCACGGTCACCCCGCCCAGCGCGTCGGTGAGGCCCTTGAAGCCCTCAAAGTCGATCATCGCGACGTGATCGATGCGCTGCTGGAAAATCGACTCGACGGTCTGCACCATCAGGGGCGTGCCGCCCAGGGCCAGCGCGGAGTTGATCTTCGCCTCGCCGTGCCCGGGGATGTTGACCCAGAGGTCGCGCATGATGGACATCGTGTAGATGTTCTTGCGGTCCGCCGGGATGTGCATGAGCATCAGCGTGTCCGCGCGCTGGTTCGTGGGCGTGCCGCCGCCGGCATCTGACTCGGTGGCGCCGCGGCTGTCGCTGCCCATCACCAGGATGTTCATCGCCGTGCCCGTCTTCTGCGGGCGCGTGGACTCGTCCGGGAAGGCCTGGTCAATCTTGCTGGTGCCGGAGTCGAAGGTGCGGGCGAGGTTGAAGAGGTAGCCGCCGGCCACGACCGCGACGAGCGCCACCACCACGGCGACGGCGATCAGCACCGTGCGGCCCCGGCGTTTCCGCACGGGGCGCCGCTCGCGGGTCCCAGGCCCGGGGATGTGGTCTGCGGTTTCGAAGGGGTCTGTCATGTGTTCCTCTACGTCGGCCGGGCTTCGTACCCGGTAGCCATCTGGACCAATGCCGGGTGCCGGACGGGCGCCGTGGCGGCCCCACTACAGTACACCGGGCCCGGTGATCAACACTTTCGGCCCAACAAAGCCGCAGATAACGCGGGGTTTCCCGGATATGAAGCGGACTGTTGCCTACGTCACACTCCCTGCCTAGGCTGGGGGCGGTCGCAGCGTCGCGGCCAAAGCGGTCGCAGCGTCGCGGCCAGGCAGTAAATGCACGAACAGGGGAATCGTTTGAACCACAAACTCCGGGTTCTTGTCAGGCTTGACCTCGATTGCGGTCAGGCAGAAGTAGCAGCGCAGGGACATGTGACGGCGAGGAGCCTCCAAGCCCTGTACGTAGTGGTTAAAAGGGCAAACCACCTCAAAGAAGGACTCCACCTGGTGCTGGATATCAGCCACGCCCGCGTGGAACCGGCGGCCCTCGAGCAGCTCCGGGAGTGCTCGGCCTCCCACCACCTCCCGCCCGCCATTGATCCGCTCCAGTCCGAATGCCAGCTCAGCATCCTGGCTCCGGCGGAAAATGCCCCGGCGCCCCGGCCCCGGAGGCTCGCGGCCTAAGCTTGCGCCGGCTTCCTCACCGCGCCGGTGGGGATTGGCGACGTCGTTCTCTGTGGCGGCGCCCATGAATGCCGGACGTCGCGCGGCAGTGCGATAGCCGGATCCCGCGCGGGCAGCGGCCCGGACAGCCCGGACGGGCCGTACGCGCGGTGCGCGCGTTGGGCGCCGTACGGGCGGTGCGCGCCGAGAGGCGGTTGCCGCCGTCATGCGTCACCCGTGGAACCCTCGTGGATCCCGCGCGCCCTGGCAAGGCGTCCAGGCCTTCCGTGCGCAGGCCTTCTGTGCGCTGGGCCTCTGCGCGCGATCCCTGTATCCGCGGACATCCTGCCTGCGCACGAACCCGCGGGCGGTGCCCTCTCCGGACGTGCGCTGATTTTCCGCGCCCGAGGGGAGCCGGAGTCGGGTCTGCGGTGCTTGACGCATCTCCGGCCTTCCGCATATCCTGAACGAACGGTCGGTAATTATTTATCGGAAATTCATAGGAGCAACCATGGCATCGCAGACCCTGCAGTCAGTGCCCGCCGAGCCATCGCCGGCACGGCATGAACAGAGCCTCGAGGACGCGGCCCGGCGCGACGCCGAGGGCCAGGCATACTTCGACAAAGTCATGGCGGAGGATTCCCGGATCGAGCCGCGCGACTGGATGCCGCCGGCCTACCGCAAGACGCTCCTGCGCCAGATCTCGCAGCACGCGCACTCGGAGATCATCGGCATGCAGCCCGAGGCCAACTGGATTTCACGCGCCCCGAGCCTCAAGCGCAAGGCCATCCTCATGGCCAAGGTCCAGGACGAGGCAGGCCACGGCCTCTATCTCTACTCCGCGGCCGAAACCCTCGGCCAGCCGCGTGATGCGATGATGCAGGACCTGATGGACGGCAAGGCCAAGTACTCCTCCATCTTCAACTACCCGGCCCGCACCTGGGCCGACATGGGCGCCATCGGCTGGATGGTCGACGGCGCCGCGATCGCCAATCAGGTGCCGCTGTGCCGCGCGTCCTTCGGCCCCTACGGCCGGGCCATGGTGCGCGTGTGCAAGGAAGAATCCTTCCACCAGCGCCAGGGCTTCGAGATCCTGCTGGAACTCTCTAACGGCACCCCCGAACAGAAGCAGATGGCCCAGGACGCGGTGAACCGCTGGTACGCCCCGGCCCTGATGATGTTCGGCCCGCCGGATGACGATTCGCCCAACTCCAAGCAGTCCATGGCCTGGAACATCAAGCGTTTCAGCAATGACGAGCTCCGCAACCGCTTTGTCGGCATGATGATGGAGCAGGTCAAGGTCCTCGGGCTCACGCTCCCGGACAAGGACATCCGTTTCAACGAGGAAACCAAGAAATGGGAGCACGGGCCGCTGGACTGGGATGAATTCCACGAAGTCCTCGCCGGCCGTGGCCCCTGCAACGCCCAGCGCCTCGAACGGCGCCGCGAAGCCCACCAGAACGGCGCCTGGGTGCGCGAAGCCGCAGCGGCGTATGCCGAAAAACAGAGCCGCAAGCAAGCAGAGAAGGAATCCGCAGCATGACCACCCCCGAACCTCACGCAGGCAACGTCTGGCCGATCTGGGAAGTGTTCGTCCGCTCCAGCCGCGGCCTGTCCCACGTCCACGCAGGATCCCTGCACGCACCCGACGCGGCCATGGCCCTGCGGAACGCCCGTGACCTCTACACCCGGCGGAACGAAGGGGTGTCCATCTGGGTGGTTCCCGCCGAGGCCATCGCGTCCAGCGATCCCGATTCCAAGGGGTCCTTCTTTGAGTCCCCGCAGGGCAAGGACTACCGCCACGCCACGTACTACACCAAGAGCGAGGGAGTGAAGCACCTGTGAGCACCGCCGAAACTGCCGCAGCTGCGGCACCCGCAGAGACAGATACCGTCGGCCACGGCGACATCTCCGTCGGCGTCTCCGGTGCCGGCGCCAGCGGCGACGGCGCCGCCAGCGCAACGCGCATCACCCCCGGCAACGCCCTCCGCCCGGAGGACATCGCCCTTGCCGTGAGCCGCGGCGCCGCGAAGCCGAGCGACGACGTCGCCGAGTTCGCCCTGCGCGTGGGCGACGACGCCCTGATCCTGGCCCAGCGCCTGGGCCACTGGATCTCCCGTGCGCCGGAGCTCGAAGAGGACATCGCGCTGGGCAACATCGCCCTGGACCAGCTCGGCCACGCCCGGTCCTTCCTGAGCTACGCCGGCGGCCTGGACGGTCGCAGCGAAGACGATCTCGCCTACTTCCGCCGCGAGCACGAGTTCCGCTCCGCGGAGCTCTTCGAGCAGCCCAACGGCGACTTCGCCGTCACGATCGCCCGGCAGTTCGTGGTCAGCTACTACCAATTCGAGCTTTATCGTCGGCTGACGTCCTCCACCGACGCCACCCTGGCCGGCATCGCCGCCAAGGCGGTCAAGGAAGTGGACTACCACCGGGACCACAGTGCCCAGTGGGTCCTGCGCCTGGCCCAGGGTACGGACGAATCCCGCGAGAAGATGATCCACGGATTCAAGGTCATCTGGCCCTACGTGGATGAGCTGTTCCGCGACGACGAGCTCACCGGACGGCTGAGCGAAGCCGGCGCCGCGCCGCAGCCGTCGAGCCTGCGCGAGGACTTCGACCGGCTCACCGGCGAGGTCCTGGCCGAAGCAGAGCTTGAGGTCCCCCACGTGCAGCCCGCCCCCGGCGGAGGCCGCCGCGGCCTGCACTCCGAACACCTCGGCTACCTCCTCGCCGAAATGCAGGTGCTCGCCCGCGAGTACCCCGGAGCCAGCTGGTAACCACGATGGACATGTTTGTCTCCCATCCGGACACCCCGGGGCGCCGCGATGCCGCCCAGGGCAACACCGCCCAGGCGAAAGCCTGGGCGGTGGCCGCCACCGTCTGCGACCCTGAAATCCCGGTCCTCACCATCGAGGACCTGGGTATCCTGCGCAACGTCCAGGTGACGAAGGAACCAAGCGCTGACGACGGCGGCATGGTTCCCGCCGTCCACGTCACCATCACCCCGACCTACTCCGGCTGCCCCGCCATGGACACCATCCGGGATGACCTCACCGCGGCGTTCCACCGCGCAGGGTACCCCAGCGTCCAGGTCGAACTCGTCCTGTCCCCGGCCTGGACCACGGACTGGATGAGCGAGGACGGCAAGGCCAAACTGGAGGAGTACGGCATCGCGCCGCCCTCCGGCCACTCCAACGCGGTGCGCCACGCCGGACCGGTGCGGCTGTCCCTCGCCGTCAAATGCCCCCAGTGCTCATCGCTGAACACCAAAGAACTCACCCGCTTCGGTTCCACGTCCTGCAAGGCCCTTTACGTGTGCCAGGACTGCAAGGAACCGTTCGACTACTTCAAAGTTTTGTAAGGAACAGGTGCCTCCATGACTGTTGTCCGCCAGACCGCCGCCGAGTCGGCCGCAGCCACCGGCCGCCGTCGTGCGTCCTTCCACACCCTGACGGTGGACGAAGTCCGCCGGCTCACCGATGACGCCATCGAGGTGACGTTCGGCGTTCCGACCGAGCTCGCGGGGCAGTTCGACTACCTGCCGGGCCAGTACGTCGCGCTCCGCACAACCCTGCCCGACGCCGACGGCCAGCCGCACGAGATCCGCCGCAGCTACTCGATCTGCGCCGAACCGCGCAGCTTCGAGGACGGCAGCAGCGAAATCCGGGTGGCCATCAAGAAGGACCTCGGCGGCCTGTTCTCCACGTGGGCCAACGCCGAGCTCAAGGCCGGCGACGTCCTGGACGTCATGAGCCCCATGGGCGCGTTTGTCTCCAAACACGGCCGTGACGGCAAGCCCGTCGAGCAGAACGTCATGAATTCCATGAACCACCCGGAAGAGCTAGCGGGGGAGCCGGGCTCGTTCGTGGCCATCGCCGCCGGCTCCGGCATCACTCCCGTGATCGCCATCGCCCGCACCTTGCTGGCGGCCCACCCGGAGACCCGCTTCGACCTCATCTACGCCAACAAGGCCGCCATGGACGTGATGTTCCTTGAGGAACTCGCGGACCTGAAGGACAAGTACCCGGCCCGGCTGGCGCTGCACCACGTGCTCTCGCGTGAACAGCGGATCGCGCCGCTGCTCAGCGGCAGGATCGACGCAGAGAAGCTCCAGGCGCTGCTGGGCACCGCCATCCACGCCGACGACGTCGACGAATGGTTCCTCTGCGGCCCGTTCGAACTCGTCCAGCTCTGCAGGGACACCCTCGCCGCCCGCGGCGTCGCCCCCGAACATGTCCGGTTCGAACTGTTCACCTCCGGCAAGCCGGACCGTCCCGAAGGCAACATCGGCCGGCCCGTCATCGCCGACGAGTCGCAGGATACCTACAAGATCACGTTCAAGCTGGACGGCCTGCAGGGCGAGGTCACAAGCCCCACTCACGCCCGGGAATCGATCCTCAACGCAGCCCTCCGGGTCCGCCCCGATGTGCCGTTCGCGTGCGCCGGCGGCGTCTGCGGCACCTGCCGCGCCAAGGTGGTGACCGGCAAGGTCACCATGGACGAGAACTACGCCCTGGAGCAGGACGAGCTCGACAAGGGCTACGTCCTGACCTGCCAGTCCCACCCCACCACCCCGGAAGTCACGGTCGACTTCGACGTCTAGGCCTTTCCCAATCCAAGGAGTCCCATGATTTCCCTGTCCATCGCCGACGGCGTCGCCGAAGTAGTGCTCGACGCGCCGTACAAGCTGAACTCCCTCGACGAACAGGCACTGGCGGACTTGTCCCGGGCCTACGACGACGCCGCTGACGCCGCCGCACGCGGCGAGGTCCGGGCACTGCTGCTCCGCGGCGAGGGACGCGCCTTCTGCGCCGGCCGCGACATTGCCGGCGTGACCCCGGAGAGCGACGACGCCCAGGCCTACCTGGGCGGCCTCGTCCAGCCGCTCCTCAAGAAGATGAGCGCCTTCCCCGCGCCCACGTTCGCCGCGGCCCAGGGCGCGTGCCTCGGCGTGGGACTCGGCCTGCTGCTGGCCACTGACGTGGTCTACGTGGCGGAGAACGCCAAATTCGGTTCACCGTTCGCAAAGCTCGGCGCGACACTGGATTCCGGCGGGCACTGGTACTTCACCGAGCGCCTCGGCATGCACCGGACCCTGGATCTGATCTATACCGCCGAGCTCATGAGCGGCGCCGACGCCGTGGCGCAGGGCCTGTTCAGCCGGGCGATGCCCGCCGCGGAACTGCTGGAGAACACCCGCGCCATCGTGGCCTCTGTGGCGACGGGCGCGACCGGGGCATTCAACGCCAGCAAGGAGCTCGTGGCGCACATCAGGGACCAGCGCCTTGGGCTGTGGGAGGCCATGGAAGAGGAGAACGCCGAGCAGGCGCGGCTGTGCAAGAGCGAGGACTACGCAGAGGGTTTCCGCGCCTTTCAGGAGAAGCGCTCCCCGGTTTTCAAAGGCTGACAGGCGCCCCGGCGCGGGACCCGGGACCGGGAATGTCCACTACTTGTCTTTGCTCCGAAGCATTCTCATTTCCGGAACCCGCTTGTAATGTTCGGTTATGACTCTGGGGAAATCTGTAACTAAAGCTGTCATACCCGCCGCGGGATTGGGAACGCGCTTCCTGCCTGCCACGAAGGCAATGCCCAAGGAAATGCTTCCGGTGGTCGACCAGCCGGCGATCCAATACGTTGTGGAGGAGGCCGTCCGGGCCGGGCTGACGGATCTGCTCATGGTTACCGGGCGCCAAAAGCGCGCGCTGGAGGACCACTTCGACCGCGAGCCCTCGCTCGAACACGCCCTCGAGCTCAAGGGCGACCTTGACCGGCTGGAGGCCGTCCGCCACGCCTCGCGACTGGGCCCGCTGCACTACGTGCGCCAAGGGGACCCCAAAGGGCTCGGCCACGCGGTCCTGTGCGCCCGCCAGCACGTGGGCGATGAACCGTTCGCCGTGCTGCTCGGCGACGATCTGATCGACGAGCGGGACGAGCTGCTGACCGCCATGATCGGGGTCCAGGCCAGGACCGGAGGTTCCGTCGTCGCCTTGATCGAGGTGGATCCGGCCGAAATCAGCGCCTATGGCTGTGCCGACATCTCGGCGATACCGGGCGAGGAGCATGTCCGGGTCAACCGCCTCGTGGAGAAGCCCGACGTCGCCGATGCCCCGTCCAATCTGGCCGTGATCGGCCGGTACGTCCTGCATCCGGAGATATTCGACGTCCTCGAGGAAACCTCTCCTGGCCGCGGCGGCGAAATCCAGCTCACCGATGCGCTCCAGACCCTCGCCGTGTCCGACTGCGAGGGCGGCGGCGTTTACGGCGTGGTGTTCAGGGGGCGCCGGTACGACACCGGAGACAAACTGAGCTACCTCAAGGCGGTCATCTCGATCGCCGCCGACCGGGTGGAGTTCGGCGAAGAGCTCCGGGCCTGGATGAAAGAGTTCGTCAGCTAGCGCGTATCCAGGTCTTCAAAAACCAGGAACGTCTGGGTGTCCAGGACCCCCGGCATGGACTGCAGCTGGTCGAAGATCACCCGGCGCAGGTCGATGTTGTCCACCGCGCGCACCAGCAGGATCACGTCGAAGTCCCCGCCCACCAGCGCAATGTGGTGCACCTCGGGGATGGCGCGCAGGAGTTCGCGCAGCTCGCGCCAGGAATGCTGGCGCACCTTCAGCGTGACGTAGGCGGACGACTTCAGGCCGGCCTTGATCGGATCCACCAGCGCCGTGAACTTGGTCAACACGCCTTCGCCGGTGAGCCGGGCAATCCGGGTGTAGGCGTGGGCGCGGGATATGTGGACGTTCTCCGCCACCTGTGTCACGGACATCCGGCCGTCCCGGGTCAGCTCCGCAATGATGTTCCGGTCCACATCGTCCAGCGGCACCGCCACCTGGTCCGGCTCGAGCTCTGCCATTCGTCTACAACCCCCGCCGGTAATCCAGCTCACACTTACGATTTGTCTTCCAGATTAGGGCAAATTTATGGACTTCTCCACGATTTGCGGCGGAGGTGGATACGAAACATCCGCTGGCAGCATACTGGGAAAGATTAGTGGCTACAGAAGGACGGACCAATGACGATCTCCGCAGACCAGACTGCGCAGCAACCCGCGCAGCAAGATGCTGCCAGCGAGGCTGTGCGCAAGTTCGGCATCACGGTTGAGGACTACATGCTCCCGGCCCGCCACCAGATCCAGATGGTCGGCCCGGACGGGACACTGAACCCCCACACCGAGCAGGGCACCCAGCCGGGGCACGAATACAGCCTGCCCGGCGACGCCGAACTGCTCGCCGCCTACGAACAGCTCGTCGTCGGCCGGCGCGTCAATGACCAGAACTCCGCCCTGGTCCGGCAGGGCCGGATGGCCGTGTACCCCTCGAGCCACGGCCAGGAGGCCTGCCAGGTCGCTGCGGCGCTGTGCCTGTCCGAGGGCGACTGGATGTTCCCCACGTACCGCGACTCCGTGGCCGTGATGGCCCGCGGCGTGGACCCCGTCCAGACCATGACGCTCTTCCGCGGCGACTGGCACGGCGGCTACGACCCCTCCCGGCACAAGGTCGGCATCCAGTGCACACCGCTGACCACCCAACTGCTGCACGGCGTCGGCGTCGCGCACGCGGCCAAGCTGCGCGGCGAGGACACCGTGGTCCTGGCCATGTGCGGCGACGGCGCCACAAGTGAAGGCGACTTCCATGAGGCCTTGAACTTCGCCGCCGTCTTCCATCTGCCGGTGGTCTTCTTCGTCCAGAACAACCAGTACGCGATCTCCGTGCCGCTCGCGCACCAGTCCGTCGCGCCGTCGCTCGCGCACAAAGCCGTCGGCTATGGCATGGCCGGCGAACGCGTGGACGGCAACGACGTCGTCGCACTGCTCGCGGTCCTGGGCCGGGCGGTCAAGCTCGCCCGGGAAGGCTCGGGCCCGCTGCTCGTGGAGGCCCACACCTACCGGATGCAGGCGCACACCAACGCCGATGACGCTACCCGCTATCGGCAGGACAGCGAAGTCGCCGAATGGGTGGCCAAGGACCCGCTGAGCCGGATGAGGACCTACCTGACGGACCGCGGCATCCTCGATGACGACGGTGCCGCCCGGATCGCCGACAAGGCCGAAGCGGTCGCCGCCCAGCTGCGCGAAGGCCTCAGCGAAGAGGTTCCGGTGGAGCCGCTGGACCTCTTCAAATACGTCTTCTCCACCCCCACGCCGCAACTGAAGGAGCAGTCCGCCATGCTCGCCGACGAACTGGCCCGCGACGCCGCATCCACCGCAACCGCATCCACTTCAAAGGGGGCAGCAAAATGAGCCCCACCGTCACCACGTCCTCCGAGGCAAACGGCAACGTCAGCGCCGCCACGGCCCGCGCGGCCGCCCGGGCTGCGGTTGAGGCCGAGAAGACCGGCCCACAGACCATCACCCTGGCCAAGGCCCTGAACACCGCTATGGCCGACGCCATGCACGCCGATGAGTCGGTCCTGGTCTTCGGCGAAGACGTCGGGATGCTCGGCGGCGTCTTCCGCATCACCGACGGCCTGACCAAGACCTTCGGGCAGAGCCGCTGCTTCGACACCCCACTGGCCGAATCCGGCATCGTCGGCATGGCCGTCGGCATGGCCATGAACGGGATGCGCCCGGTCATCGAGATGCAGTTCGACGCCTTCGCCTACCCGGCCTTCGAGCAAATCGTCAGCCACGTCGCCAAGATGCACAACCGCACCAAGGGCGCCGTGAAGCTGCCCATCGTCATCCGGGTCCCCTACGCCGGCGGCATCGGCGGAGTGGAACACCACTGCGACTCCTCCGAGGCCTACTACGCCCACACCGCAGGCCTGAAGGTGTTCACCCCGGCCACGGTGGCGGACGGTTACCGGATGCTCCGCGAAGCCATTGACTCCGACGACCCCGTCATGTTCATGGAGCCCAAGAAGCTGTACTGGTCCAAGGACCAGGTGGACCTGGACGCGCTGCGCGCCGAGCACGCAGCGAACACCGAACGGGGCACGTCCTCCGAGGGCCGCGCCGCCGTCGCCCGCCCCGGCACCGACGCCACCTTGATCGCCTACGGCCCGTCCGTCCCGACGGCGCTCGCCGCCGCGGCCGCGGCCGCGGAGGAAGGCCGCTCGCTGGAAGTGATCGACGTCCGCTCCATCGTGCCGTTCGACGACGAAACGGTCTGCGCCTCGGTCCGCAAGACCGGCCGCGCCGTGGTCATCGCCGAGGCCCACGGCTTCGCGTCCGTGGCCTCGGAAATCGTGGCCCGGGTCCAGGAACGCTGCTTCCACCACCTCGCCGCGCCGATCCGCCGCGTCACCGGCTTCGACGTGCCCTACCCGGCACCGAAGCTCGAGCACTACTATCTGCCCGGCGTGGACCGCATCCTTGACGCCGTTGACGACCTCCAGTGGGAAGACTGACCATGAGCGAACCAAAAGTATTCCTCCTGCCGGACCTCGGCGAAGGCCTCACCGAGGCCGAGCTCGTCAACTGGCTCGTGGCCGTGGGTGACGAGATCCGCGTGGACCAGCCGATCGCCGAGGTCGAGACCGCCAAGTCCATGGTGGAGGTGCCCTCGCCGTACGCCGGCACCGTGGCCGTGCTGCACGGCGAGCCCGGCCAGACGCTCGATGTCGGCAAGCCGCTGATCTCGGTAATGCCGGTCGGCGCCGTTGTCGCCGCTGGTAGCGCCGCCACAGGCGATGCCGCCCCCGCCCCTTCGCCGGACAGCATTCGTCCTGCGGACGATGCTGCCGGCTCCGGAAGGCCCGATGCCACTCTCGGGGCGGCATCGCCTGCGTCGGCGGGTTTCGCTGCTGGCTCACCTGCTGTCGCCCAGTCCGGCGCCGCTGCAGGTTCTTCTCCTGACGCTGCTGCCGACTCGCCTGCTGCAGCTGCCGCTGAGGCATACCGCGAGGAGGAGAAGGCCGGGTCGGGGAATGTCCTGATTGGGTACGGGACTCCTGGCGGGCATGGGGTTGCCCGGCGGACCCGGGCTCCTAAGGGGACTGTTGGGACTGCTCCGGCGGCGCCTCGGGTGTCGGAGGCCGAGACGGCTGCCGATGACCTGTTGCTCCTGCGCACCCGGGTTCCCGGGAAGCTGGGGGCCGTTATTTCTCCGCTGGTCCGCCGGATGGCGCGCGATCATGGGGTCGATTTGGGGGGACTCCAGGGGTCGGGTGCCAGCGGGCTCATCATGCGCCGGGACGTTGAGGCGGCCATCAAGCCAGCCCCGGCCGTTGAGCTCCCGGGGGTTGAGCCTGCCGAGCTGCCGGTTCCGGCAGAGCCGGCAGTCCCAGCCGCGGCATCCGGGGCTACGGATGCCCGCACCGGGCTGGGCATCGCCGGACGCACCGCCGTCCGCGGCGTGCGGAAGGCCGTCGCGGCGAACATGACCCGCAGCCGCTCCGAAATCCCGGAAGCCACGGTGTGGGTGGACGTGGACGCCACGGCGCTCGTGGAACTGCGTGCCGCGCTGAAGACGTCCGATCCGGAGAACACTCCGGGTTTGCTGGCGTTCATCGCCCGGTTCGTCGTCGCCGGGCTGAAGAAGTACCCCGCGCTCAACACCAGGATCGTCACCACCGAGGACACCACCGGCGGCGCCAGCCAGGAAATCGTGGAGTTCGACGGCGTCAATCTCGGTTTCGCGGCGCAGACCGACCGCGGGCTGATGGTGCCGTCAGTGCGCAACGCGGACAAGCTCAGCGCCCGCCAGCTGGACGCCGAGATCCGACGCCTCACCGCCGTCGTCCGCGACGGCAAGGCGACCCCGGCGGAACTGGGCAGCGGCACATTCACGCTGAACAACTACGGCGTGTTCGGTGTGGACGGCTCCGCCGCGATCATCAACCACCCGGAGGTGGGGATCCTCGGCGTCGGGCGGATCATCGACAAGCCCTGGGTGGTCAACGGGGAACTCGCAGTCCGCAAGGTCACCGAACTGACGCTCACTTTCGACCACCGCGTGTGCGACGGCGGCACGGCAGGGGGCTTCCTGCGCTATGTCGCCGACGCGATCGAGAACCCGGGGTCGGCGCTCGCGGACATGTGAGCATTGCCCGGGGACGCCGGGCGTTGGGGCGGGAGGGCAGCCGGGTCCTCCCGCCCAATGTGGCGCGGGACGGGCATGCCCTCCGGGATTTGCCAGCCTTCACAGGTAGAATTGAGGCCTGGACAGCGCACCAACAACGCCGGAATAGCGTCTGAATTACGGAGATTTAATGTCACGATGGCTCGAAGTCGGTCCGGACAACTACGTACTGACAACACAAGATTCTTGGCTCAACACGGGGCTGGTGGTCGGCACTGAGCGCGCCATGGTGATCGACACCGGCGGCGGGCCTCGGCAGGGCCGCGAGATCCTGGCCGCCGTGCGGGAAAAGACCGGGTTGCCGCTCGTCGTCGTCAACACCCACGCCCACTACGATCACTTCTTCGGGAACGCCGTTTTCGCCGCCGACGGCGTCACGGAATTCTGGGCGCACGAGAACTGCGCCGCGGAAATCGAGGAGAACGGCGACGAGCAGCGCCGGTTCGTGACCTTGGCCGAGCCGGAAATGGCGGCGGGGGAGGGCACCGACGTCGAGCTCGTGGTCCCGAACGCGATCGTCAAGGACCAGCCGGTCCTCGTGGACCTTGGCGGACAGGTCGCCACCTTGTTCTACCTGGGCCGCGGACACACCGACGGCGACCTCCTGGTCGGCACGTCGAGCACGGTCTTCGCCGGCGACCTCGTGGAACAGGGATCCCACCCCTCCTTTGAGGATTCGTTCCCGGAAGATTGGGCCGATGCCCTCCGGCACCTGTCCGCGCTGCGGCACCGCTACGAGTTCCTGGTCCCGGGTCACGGCGAGCCGTGCAGCGACCAGTTCGTCAAGACCATGGCCAACACCATGACCACCGCAGTACGGCAGGCAATCCAGGCCACGCGGGAAACACCGGATGACGCGACCAAAGCGATCCCGATCCTGCCGTACGGTCCTGAGCAGTCGCGCTGGTTCATCAAACGCCTGCAGGACACGCGCGCCCACCGCTAGGGCCCGGTTGCGGCATCCGATGGTAAGGGTGCTCACCACTGCCCCTAGACTTGTTCCTTGAACGATGTCAATCGAGCACTGCAGCGGTCTGCGCTGTGATCCCTGGGGGGAACGAACATGCCAGAACCGGTCGAAAACAAGACCGCCACCGGCCGCCCTGAAGCTGACGCAGCTGCAGAGCAGGCCCAACTCCCGCGCCGGAGAGACCGCCGCCGCGGTGACGACTCCGACGCCTGGACAGGAACCATGCCCATCATCTCCAGCAACCAGGCCGAACAGCGCCCCACGGCGCCGAGCAGTTCCTGGGCGGAGGCTGCCGCTGCAGCCGACGCGCCCGCGCGCACGCAGCCTGCAAAACCGTCCAAGGACCCCGTCCTGAAACCGCCTGCCCCCGAGGCTGCTCCTGCCGTGCCTGCCCAGCCGACCCGCGCCACCCGTTCGGCCAGCCGGGCCGCCGCCCTGGCAGACGCCCCCGTGCCTGACTTCATCAGTTCCCCGGGCCTTTTTGTCCGGGAGCAGAAGCCCCGGCCCATCGGCGGGTTCCGCGGCGCCCTTTACAAGCTGACCGGTGGCGGGCTGAACCTGGGGCCGAGCGCCCGGCAGCGTGAAGAGGACGAGCTCGCCCGGCGCATCTCCCGCCAGCTCCAGGGGAGCTACAACACGGCTGTCCTGAGCCTCAAGGGCGGTATCGGCAAGACCTCCACGACGGTGGGCGTCGGACTGACCCTGGCCGAGTTCCGCGGCGATCCGCCGTGCGCGATTGACGCCAACCCTGATTCCGGCGACCTTGTGGAGCGCGCCCTCGGCGAGGGGATCTACCAGCAGCAGAGCCCGCGCACCATCACGGACCTGCTCAAGAACATCGATTCCGTCGATTCGCTCACTGCCCTGGCCCGCTACATGCACCATGCCGGCAGGCTCCACCTCATCGCCGGTGAACAGGACCCCGAGGTGTCGGACTCACTGACGGCAGAGGAATACCTGCGGATCCGCAAGCTCATCTCCGCCTACTACTCGGTGGCGCTGATCGACTGCGGCACCGGCGTCACGCACAATGCCATGAGCGGCATCCTGCAATCTGCGGACAACCTGATCATCGCGGCCGGGTACGCCGTCAGCGGCGCCAAGCGCGCCCGCAGCACCCTCCACTGGCTGGCCAGCCACGGCTACGAGGACCTGGCGCGCAACGCCGTAGTTGTCATCACGGACAAGGACGAGGTGTCCACGCGGGTGGACAAGGACGCGATCGAGGAACACCTGTCCGGCATTTGCCGGCAGCTGATCGCGGTCCCGCACGACCGCGGCGTGGCCGACGGCGACCTCGTCACCCTGGACGTGCTCCGCCCCGAAACGCGGCGCGCCTACCGGGAGATTGCCGCGGCAATCGTGGACGGATACGTCTAGGCCCACGTGCCCGGACTGCCGCGGTAGATTAAGGCATGGCCAACAACTCAATCGGGGAAGACGCCGCCCTGCACCTCCAGGACCTTCTTCTGGGAACCGAAAATGTCGAGGACTTCCTGGGCCGGCTCGCCGCGTTCTCGGCCGCTGCGTTGAGCCGCACCGCCGACGCCGAGATTGACTGCGGCGTCACGCTGCAGCGCCGGAAACGGACCATGACGGTCGCGGGCAGCAGCCCGCGGGCGGTCACCTTGGACCGCATCGAGCAGAGCCTCGGCGACGGCCCCTGCATCGAGGCGCTGCGGACCAAGGCCCTGGTCCTGCTCGAGGATGTCGACACCGATCCCCGCTGGCCCGACTACCAGCGCCAGCTTGCAGCCCAGGGCTGCCGCAGCATGCTGGGTGTCCCGCTGGAAATCGGCGAGGACGCCGCCGCGGCCCTGAACTTCTTCGCGCCGGACACCGGGCTCTTCACCGAGGACATCATCGCCGAAGCGGCCGGATTCGCCGATCTCGCCGGCCGTGCCCTCCGGCTGGCCGTGCGGCTAGGGACCTTCCAGTCCCGGGCCGAGGACCTGCAGGCCGCCCTGGAAAACCGTACGTCTATCAACCTCGCGTGCGGCGTGATCATGGCCCAGAACCGCTGCTCCCAGGAGCAGGCCATGGCCATTCTCACCCGGGTGTCCAGCAACCGGAACCAGAAGCTGAGAGAAGTCGCCGCGGACGTGCTCCGGAACCTCACCAGCGAGGAAGTCCGCACCCACTTCGACGCCTAAACCTGGGAGCGCCCGCCGGTTGCCTAGGATGAAGGGGATGACCACCACACGCCTCGCCCCGTTCAGCCTCCGCAGTATCGCCGTACCCGCCTTCGGGCCGGCTCTCATGTTCAGCCTGGGCGAGGGCGCGATCCTGCCGGTGGTTGCCCTGTCCGCCCGCGATCTGGGCGCCTCCGTGGCCGGTGCTGCGCTGATCGTGACGCTGATCGGCCTCGGATCCTGGTTCTTCAACCTGCCGGCGTCCCTGATCACCCTGAAGTTCGGCGAACGCTGGGCGATCGTGGGGGCCGCGGCCGCCAGCGCGGCGGCCCTCGCCGCCGCCGCAGTCGCTCCGCTGTTTCCCGGCGGACTCTGGGTGCTGGCGGCGGCGATGGTGGTGGTCGGCATGGCCGCCAGCGTCTTCAGCCTGGCGCGGCAGAAGTACCTGACCGAGGCCGTGCCGGTCATGCTCCGGGCCCGGGCCCTGTCCACGCTCGGCGGCGTCAACAGGATCGGGATCTTCATCGGCCCGTTCATCGGCGCCGCCGTCATGCAGTTTGCCGGCATCACCGGCGCCTACTGGGTCGGCGTCGTGGCCATGGCCGCCGCGGCAGCCGTGTCCGTCACCATCCCCGACCTCGAGGCAGCCCCGGCGCCCGAGGACGGCGTTCCCCGGCAACAGCCCACCCTGCGCAGCATCGCCGTGTCCCACGCCGGCGTCTTCCTGACCGTTGGAGGCGGGGTCCTTCTGCTCAGCGCGATCCGGGCCTCCCGTCAGGCGGTCATCCCGCTGTGGGCCGACCATCTGGGCCTGGACCCCACCCAGGCCTCCCTCATCTACGGGATCTCCGGGGCCATCGACATGCTGGTGTTCTACCCCGCGGGACGGCTCATGGACCGCAAGGGCCGGCAATGGGTGGCCGTGCCGTCCACCCTCATCATGGGGACCGCCATGGTGCTGATCCCGCTCAGCACCGGCTTCGTCTCCCTGATGCTGGCGGCGCTCCTGATCGGCTTCGGCAACGGCATCAGCTCCGGCCTGAACATGACGCTTGGGGCCGATTTCTCGCCGGACGCCGGCCGCGGCCAGTTCCTCGGCATCTGGCGCTTCATGGCCGATGCCGGCTCTACCGGCGGACCCGTGCTGCTCTCCGGCGTGACGGCCGCAGTCTCGCTCGGGGCCGGGGTGGCCGCCACCGGCGTGCTGGGCTTCGCTGCTGCGGCGGTCTTCGCCGTCACCATTCCCCGGCTCAAATACCGGCGGAACTACTGACCTGCTCCCGCTGGCTGCAGGTTTCCGGGCGGCCGGCCCTTGGGTGCGACTCCACCAGGGGTGCGTTCCGTGCGGGGGCACTTTGAAGGGCTTTTCGGTGGCGACGCCGGGTATCCCCGGCGTGTCCGTGTCAAAGCGCCCCCGGACGGCGCCACCGGGTTAGCCAGGCGGCCTATGCACCCTCGCTGCTACGCGTCCCGCCGTCGTGCGGCAAGGCCGAACAGCCACACGGCCGCCACGGTGGCGAGGTAGCCCGCGATGACAATCAGGGACGTCCCTGCCCAGAAGTAGCTGGTGGTGCTGATCTCCTGCCCACCCGGACCGATGCTCAGCAAGGCGTAGGCTGCCACCCCGGCCGCGGCAAGTCCGGTGAGTACGGGGAGCGCCACCCATATCCTGGCTGAGGCCCAGTGCTCCCCGTAACCGTCCCAGACGTTCCAGCGCGGGCCGGTGCGGATGATCAGCCAGCCGGCCGGGAGCATGAACGCCCCCACCACGAGGAATGCCGCGACGACGTCGGCCGGGCGGTGCCATTGGTTGATCAGGGTGGAAACGCCGGTGGCGACGGCGAAGCTGCCGCCCAGATAGCCGGCAAGAGGCCGCCAGCGCGGCGAGACCATGAGGAAGACGGCGGCGGCGGCCGAGGCCGCCATGGTGGTGTGGCCGGAGGGCAGCGAGTTCAGTTCCAGTGTCTCGACGCCGCGGTACGGCCGGACCGGGAGCAGGTCCTTGAGGATCTGCGTGGCCAGGTTGGCGCCCACGCAGGCCGCAATCGCGATCCCGGCTGCAGCCCAGCGTCGCCTCAGAATGGTGACGAAGATGACCACGATTGACGCGATCACGACACAGAGCGCTGGCAGCCAGTCCAGCAACTTGGTGGCGGCTTTGCCCGCGGTTCCGCTGAGCGCCACCGCTTCCACAAGGGCGGACTCGTCAATGAACTGGCCCGTGGTGGTGCGGACAAAGAAGAAATACGTTGCGGCCAGCCCGGCGATGCAGGCGACAGTGGCCAGAACGAACAGGGCGGCCGTGCCCCTGCCCGGAGACCACCGCGCCCGCGGATCCGGAGTCGTGCCGGCCCGGGTCTTGGGGGCCTGAGTCTTCGTTGCCCGGGCCCTTGGCGCCCGGGCCGCTGGCGCGGAGGTCCTGGGCGCCTGGGCCTGAAGGACCTGCGTCTCCGGGATCTGCGTCTCAGGGATTGGTGTTCCAGAGACTGGGGCAGACGGGTCCCGTGGGGTGGGTTCCTGCCGAAAAGTCATGCCATCAAGGCTCCCACAGAACCCTCCACGCCACCTGATGGACCGGACGCGCGGCGCGAGGGTAGTGTCCGGACAAAAAACGAGTACACACTACTCGTGCCATGCCGGAACGCGATTCGTAGAGTCGACAGTGCCGGCGCGGCTTGTCCCCGGCAGTACGCTCCTTGAGCGGGGCCGGCGGAGACGAGTTTCCTGGTCCAGGAACTCACCCCCAGTCGACGCCGGCCCAATCAAGGGCCCCGCCCCAATCAGGGGCCCGCTTCCCGTGACAGCGTCTCAGCCCGGCATATGGGTTCACGGCGTCCCAGTCCGGAACGTTCCAGCCCAGAGCATCCCAGTACGGAGCATCCCAGTACAGAGTGTCCCAGTACAGTGGCATCATGCCCGCCCATTCCCTCGACCCACAGCCGTTGGACCCACATTCCCTGGACCCCCTTGCCGCCGGCACACCGCCACATTCCGATGCATCCCTGCCCGGCCTTGATGAGCTCCTTGCCGGTTCCCATGTGGTGAGCCTGCCGATGCGTGTGAAGTTCCGGGGCATCCTGCAGCGCGAGGCCCTCCTGCTCCGCGGCCCCCTGGGCTGGGGCGAATTCTGTCCCTTCCCGGAGTATGAGGATGCCGAGGCCTCCCGCTGGCTTGCGGCCGCGATCGAGGCCGGGTGGTCAGGGTTCCCTGCGCCGTTGCGGGACAGCATCCCGGTCAACGCCACAGTGCCTGCCGTGCCGGCACACCGGGTGCCCGAAGTCCTGGCCCGCTTTGGTCGGGTGGACGCGGTCAAGGTCAAAGTTGCCGAGCGCGGCCAGAGCCTCGACGACGACGCCGCCCGGGTGGCGGCCGTCCGGGAGGCGTTGCCGGATGCCGCGATCCGGGTGGACGCGAACGGCGGCTGGGACGTGCCCGAGGCCGTCACCGCACTGACGCGGCTTGCCGCCGTCGGACTCGAATACGCCGAACAGCCCGTTCCTGATATCGCGGGCCTCGCCGAAGTCCGCCGCCGGCTCCGGGCCGCCGGCGTCCCCGTCCTGATAGCCGCTGACGAGAGCGTGCGCAAGGAGGACGACCCCCTCAAGGTGGCACGCGCCGGCGCCGCGGACCTGATCGTGGTTAAAGTCGCACCGCTCGGGGGAGTGCGGCGCGCCCTTGAGATTGTGGCGCAGGCGGGGCTCCCCGCCGTCGTGAGTTCCGCGCTGGACACTTCCGTGGGAATCCGGGCCGGGCTGGCCCTCGCCGCCGTCTTGCCGGAGCTGCCCTATGCCTGCGGCCTGGGGACGGTGTCCCTGCTCGCCGCGGACGTCACGCACGACTCCCTCGTTGCCGACGACGGCGCGATCACCCTCCGCGACGTCCGCCCGGCGCCGGAGCTCCTGGCCGCTCATGCCGCCTCTCCGGAACGCCGGGACTGGTGGCTGGAGCGGCTGCGGCGCGTGCACGCGGTGCTGGCCGCCCCGCCCGTCCGGTAGGGCACAGCGTCGGGTAGGGCCACGGGGCCGGTAGGGACAGCGCCGTTCACCGCTTCTTCACCCGGGGGACGGCTTCGCGTAGCCCGTGGCTGGAAGGGTGGGTGCCACCGCACCGCACGCACCCCTTGGAAGGTCTCTCCATGCCCGCATCCTCCGGACGCACCTTTTCCCTGCTCCCCATGCTTGGCCACACGAAGGGCAAACGCAGCCCTGTCACGTGCGCGCTCAAATGCGACAACGCCTGTTCAGGCGAGGTCTGCAACACCAGCAGCAACAGCTACTTCCGGGACATCGCCTCCGCCACGATGTCCCGCCGCGCAGCACTCGGCTTCGGCGCCGCCGGCGCGCTCGCCGTCGTCCTCGGCAACACGGTGACGTCCGCCGGCACGGCAGTGGCCGACGGCGGCCCGGGCCTCGCGGCCGCCGCCAAAGACGGCCTCGGTGCATCCAAGCTGCAGTTCACGGCCATCGCGCCGGTGGACGCCGCCGTGGACAAGCTCACCGTCCCCGCCGGCTTCACCTGGCAGCCGGTCATCCGCTGGGGCGACCCGCTGTTCAACGACTCCCCGGCGTTCGACGTCGACCACCAGAGCGCAGCCGCACAGGCCCGCCAATTCGGCTACAACAACGACTACACGGACATCCTGCCGATCGACGGCTCCAAGGACCGCCGGGCAGTGCTCTTCACGAACCACGAATACACCAACGAAAACATCATGCTGCCGGCCGGGTTCGACGCCGCCGAGACCCGCGCGATCGGCCGGGCCGCCCACGGGCTCACCGTCGTGGAACTGGAGCGGAAGAACAAGAACAAGCCCTGGAGCTACGTCAAAGGCGCCGGACTGAACCGCCGCTTCCTGACCGACACCACCTACGAACTCGACGGCCCGGCTGCCGGATCCGCCCTCCTGAAGACCACCGCCGATCCCTCCGGCCGGGCCATCAAGGGCACCCTGGGCAACTGCTCCGGCGGAACCACGCCGTGGGGCACCATCCTCTCCGGCGAAGAAAACTTCAACGGCTACTTCGCCGCGCCCGGAACGTCCGACTCGGACAAGCGTTACGGACTGACCAGCAAGCCCACCGCGCGCCAGTGGGAACTGGATGACCCGCGCTTCGACACCCGCAACCCCGGCTACGAGAACGAGGCCAACCGCTTCGGCTGGATCGTGGAAGTTGACCCGTTCGACCCCGCGTCCACGCCCCGCAAGCACTCCGCGATGGGCCGCTTCAAACACGAGGGCGCCAACTTGATCGTCGCCAAGTCCGGTCACGTGGTGGCCTACATGGGCGACGACGAACGCTTCGACTACCTTTACAAGTTTGTCTCGGCCGGAACGTACCGCCCCGGCACGACGGCGGAGGACCGCAAGAACAACCTGACGCTGCTCTCGGAGGGCGACCTCTACGTTGCCAAGTTCACCGGCAACTCCGCGCCGGCAGAGTTCGACGGCTCGGGGAAACTCCCCGCCGACGGCACATTCGACGGCTCCGGCGAATGGCTGCCGCTCGTTGTGGGCGGGCAGTCAAAGGTGGCGGGGATGTCCGTGGAGGAAGTGCTGGTCTACACGCGTCTCGCCGCAGACAAGGTTGGCCCCACGAAGATGGACCGCTGCGAAGACGTCCAGCCCAGCCTGCACACCGGCAAGGTCTATGTGGTCTGCACCAACAACACGGACCGCGGCAAGACCGGCAAGGAGGGTGCCACCGAGGTTAACCCCCGCACCCTGAACCGGGACGGCCACATCGTCGAAATCACCGAGACCGGGGACCAGACGTCCACCACGTTCGGCTGGAACCTGCTCATGGTCTGCGGGGATCCGGCAAAGAACTCGGCCGCCTACTTCGCCGGATTCCCGCCCAGCCAGGTCTCGCCGATCTCCTGCCCGGACAACGTGGCCTTCGACTCCGTGGGCAACCTGTGGATCTCCACCGACGGTGCGCCGTCCAGCATCGGCTACGCCGACGGGCTCTTCAAGGTCACCCTGGACGGTGCCGACCGGGGCAAGGTGGAGCAGTTCCTCGCCGTCCCGCGCGACGCCGAGACCTGCGGCCCGGTGATCCACGACGACGAACGGACGGTCTTCGTTGCCGTTCAGCACCCGGGGGAGGAAGGCACCTTCGCCGACCAGCACTCCTACTTCCCGGACTACGTCGCTGCCGGAGCGACGCCGAAGCCAGGCCAGGCGCGCGCCCCGCGCCCGTCTGTGGTCCAGGTGCTCCGCGCCGACGCCTAACCACCTTTCGGGCCACAGCAACGCGGGGTCACTTCACGCCCATGTGACTTTGGCCGCCCTGCATGGGCGATATCTGACCCCGCGTTGCTTCTGAGTGCGTTGCTCCTGAGGGCGGCCGAGCATCGGGGGAGGGCTCCTACTGATAATTTGGGACTGTGAATAATCCGGCTGAATTGGTTGTCCCCAGAGTCCAGGCTGCAATTGCCACCGCGTTCGGCGAAGAGTTCCGGCAGACGGACCCGGTGGTCAGGCCCTCCCAATTCGCCGACATCCAGATCAACGCCGCCATGGCCCTGGCCAAGAAGGCCGGCCTGCCGCCGCGGGATGCCGCGGCAAAGATCGTGGATGCCCTGAACCTGGACGGCATCTGCACCGGCGTCGAAATTTCCGGGCCCGGCTTCATCAACCTGAGCTTTGACGGCACGTGGATCGAGGAACTGCTCAACGCTGAGGCGGCCGAAGCCGCGTCCAAGGCCACCGCCGTCACGCCCGCCGCAACACCGCAGCGCGTCGTCGTCGACTATTCCTCCCCGAACGTCGCCAAGGAAATGCACGTCGGCCACCTGCGCACCACCGTCGTGGGGGACAGCCTGGTCAAGGTGCTCGAGGCCCTCGGCGACACCGTGATCCGGCAGAACCACATCGGCGACTGGGGCACCCCCTTCGGCATGCTGATCGAGCACTGGCTGGAGATCGGCGAGGACTCCCCGGAAGCGGCGCTGCTGGTGGATGACCCCAGCGCGTTCTACCAGGCTGCCCGGGCCAAGTTCGATTCCTCCGCCGCCGACGCGGACGGCTTCGCCACCCGGGCCCGGCTCCGCGTCGTTGCCCTCCAGGGCGGCGACGAGGAGACCTTCGCGGTCTGGCAGCGGCTCGTTGCCCAGTCCAAGCGCTACTTCAACGCCATTTACTCCATGCTCGGCATCAGCCTCACCGATGACCACATCGCCGGCGAAAGCTCCTACGACGAGCATCTGGCACAACTGTGCCAGGAGCTTGAGGAGCGCGGCCTCGCCCGGATCAGCGACGGCGCCCTGTGCACCTTCCCCGACGGCTTTTCGGGCCGCGACGGGCAGCCGCTGCCGCTGATCATCCGCAAGTCCGACGGCGGCTACGGCTACGGCACCACGGACCTCGCCACCATCCGCTACCGGGTCCGTGAGCTGGAGGCAGACCGCGTCCTCTACGTCGTGGGTGCCCCGCAGAACGTGCACCTGCGGATGGTCATGGCCACCGCCCGGGACGCCGACTGGCTTCCGGACACGGTCGAGGCCGTCCACGTGCAGATCGGCAACGTGCTCGGCGAGGACGGCAAGATCCTCAAGTCCCGCTCCGGCGCCCCGGTGAAACTCATGGCCCTGCTCGAGGAGGCCGTGGACCGCGCCCGCGCCGTCATCGACGCCAGCCGGCCCGAGCTCAGCGACGAGGAACGCGCCGTGACCGCCCGCCAGGTGGGCATCGGTGCCGTCAAGTACGCCGACCTCTCCACCGGCCACGACACCGAGTACGTCTTCGACTTCGACCGCATGCTCGCCCTCAGCGGTAACACCGGACCCTACGTGCAGTATGCGGCCGCACGGATCCGGTCCATCCTGCGCAAGGCCGGGGTTCTGGAGCAGTTCACCGACGGCGGCGCTGGCGGCACTGTCGCCGACGGCACTTCCGCAGCCGGCGCCCGGGCCGGCGGTCCTGCCACGGCGATCGCCGTCGTCGAACCCGCGGAACGTGCGCTGGCCCTGCACCTGCTGGAGTTCGACACGACGCTGAACAAGGTCCGGGATGCGCTGGAGCCGCACCGGCTCTGCGGCTACCTCTTCGAGCTCGCCCAGCTGTTCACCTCCTTCTACGACCAGTGCCCGGTACTCAAGGCCGAGGAGTCCGTCCGGGAGTCCCGGCTGGCCCTGTGCGCCCTGGTGCTGCGCCGCTTGTCCGGCGGGCTGGAGCTGCTGGGCATCGAGACGCCGGAGAACATGTGACCTCCGCCGGCGCGTCCTCGACGTCCGGCCTGTCCGCGGTGGAGGCAGCGCGCATCGCCGTCAGCACCCTGCTCGACGCCGGGGTGCGCCAGGTCGTGGTGTCCCCGGGTTCCCGCTCGGCGCCCATGGCCTATGCCTTGGCCGAAGCCGAAAGCGCCGGCCGGCTGGAGCTGCTGGTCCGGATCGACGAGCGCTCGGCAGGCTTCACGGCCCTCGGCCTCGCCCTCTCCACGGGGGCCCCGGTCGCCGTCCTCACCACCTCCGGGACCGCCGTCGGCAATCTCCTGCCGGCAGTGATGGAGGCAAACCACGCCGCGGTGCCGCTCGTGGTCCTCTCCGCCGACCGGCCCGAGGAACTGCGCGGGACCGGGGCCAACCAGACCACCGTGCAGCTGGACCTGTTCGGCGAGCACGTTCGCTTCGCCGTCGACGTCCCTGCGGGCAGCGATCCGCAGCGCGCCGTGGAAACCGCACTCAGCGCAGCCACCGGAGCCTTCGAGGACACGCCTCCCGGGCCGGTCCAGCTCAACCTGGCCTTCCGCGACCCGCTGGTCCCGGCGGAGGGCGACGCCCTGCCCGTTGAAACCGGGCGCGGTGTCTACCGGGCCGCCCGGAACCCCCTGGTGCTGGACTTTCCGGCCGCGCCACCGGCCCTGCCGGAGCGCCGCACCGTCGTGCTGGCCGGGCACGACGCCGGCCCGGTCGCCGAGGCTTTCGCCCGCGCGCACAGCCTGCCGCTGCTGGCTGAACCCTCCTCCAATGCCCGGTTCGGCCCCAACGCCGTCGGGCCCTACCGGCTGCTGATTGACCACTTCGGCGCGGACTCCGCCCAGCCGATCGAACGCGTGGTCCTCTTCGGCCGGCCGACGCTCTCCCGGCCGGTCAGTGCGCTCCTGGCCAGGGCGGACGTGCCGTCGGCCCTGTACCAGCCCGTCCCCGTAGCCTGGTACGAACCCGGCCGGCGGACCGAACTGCCACTGGAAAGCCTCGCGGACCTGGCGGAGTTCGCCGGGCGCGGGTCTGCCGCGTGGCTCGATGCCTGGCTGATGGCAGGTGCCGCCGCGCAGCGCGCCGTGGACCTGGTCCTTGCCGCGTCCCCGGCTGCGACCGGGCCGTCCGTCGGCGCCGAGGTCTGGAAACACAGCCGCGGGCAGCTGGTGCTGGGCTCGTCGAACGGGATCCGCGACGTCGACCTCGCGGGGGCACCGCCCGCTGAACCGCAGGCCACCATGTTCGCCAACCGCGGCCTCGCCGGGATCGACGGCACCACGTCCACCGCCACGGGCATCGCGCTCGGCGGGCGCCAGGAAACGACAGTGCTCATGGGTGACGTCACGTTCCTGCACGACGCCGGCGGGCTCCTCCTCGGTGCCGGGGAGGCCGAACCCCTGCTGCGCATCGTGGTGCTCAACGACGCAGGCGGTGCCATCTTTGGTCTCCTGGAGCACGGCGCGGTGGCCGCGGCCGGGCGCTACGGCAACGCCGTCGAACGCCTCTTCGCGACCCCGCAGCGGGTGGATCTCGCCGCGCTGGCGGCCGCCTACGGCGTCGCGCACCGTCTGGTGGGCACGACGGCGGAACTCGCCGACGCGCTGTCCCGCCCGGTGGAAGGCCGCAGCATCATCGAAGTGCGCACGGACCGGCACAGCCTCGGGAAACTGCACCGCGCCATCCGGGCCGCCGTCGAGGCCGCCGTGGAAGGCGTCCCGCAGGCCTAACCCGGTTTTCGACGCGCAAAATACCCACCGACGCCGGAATACCCGCCGCGATGGGTAAGTTGCGCGTCGCAGAACGGAATGCGCGTCGGGTTGTCCACACCCGGGCGGTAGGTCATGGCGCCGCCGCCCCCGTGCTGCGATCTTCGTTCCATGAAGGAACTACCAAGGCTGATCCTGGCCCGTGAGCATGTCCAGCAGGGCCTCACACCGAAAGAGCTCGCCAAACGCTGCCGGTCAGGGGTGCTTGTTCGCGTGCGTCAAGGCGTCTACGTCGATGGGGAGGCGTGGCGGGCGCTCCAGCCTTGGGAACAATACCGGCTCCGGGTTAGCGCGGCGGCGGAGGCATTCACGGCACCGACAGTCTTTGCCAGGCACTCAGCCGCGTCCGTGTGGCGAGTTCCAACCATTGGACAGCGCCATCCGGTCCATGCCCTGACGCTTCAGAACGCTGGCGGACGCTCGCGTGCAGGAGTCCAGCGGCACTACGCGGCCCCGGACGGTCTCAAGGTGTTCCGGCGCGAAGGCCTTCTGGTCACGGGGCGGGTCCGCACGGTGTTGGATCTCGCTGCCTTTACACCGTTTGCCCAAGCTATTGTTCCCTTGGACCATGTACTCCGGCCGGACGCAGCCCAAGGGTTGCCCGCGCTCTCTAAGGAAATGCTGCTGGCGGGTGTCGACGGCAATTACACAGCGGCGGCTGCGCTGCGGATCAGGACTGCCGTGGAGTTCGCGGATCCGCGGTCCGGGTCCCCTGGCGAGTCGTACAGCCGCGGGCTCATGTGGGTGGCCGGCTTCCAACCGCCGGAACTTCAGCACGAAGTCCGGGACAGCGCCGGCCTCGCGGGCTACACCGACTACTACTGGGAAACTGCACGGCTGGCGGGCGAGTTCGACGGCGTCGAGAAATATCTGAAACCCGAATACCTTCGGGGCAGGACCGCATCGCAGGCCGTCGTGGACGAGAAAGAGCGCGAAAACCGGATCCGGGCGATGGGGCTCCGGGTGGTGCGGTGGGTCTGGGCGGACCTCACGGAGCCCGGCCGGCTGGAACAGAAGCTGGCCGCGTTCGGTGTGCCCCGCCGTCGAGCCCGTTCGGCCGTGTGGCCATGACGCGCAATCTGTCCCACGACGCGCAAATGCCCTGTCGCTACCCGAATAACGGTAGCGACAGGGCATTTGCGCATCGATAGGCGCCTTGCGCGTCGGGCTACAGCACCCGGCTCAAGAATTCCTTGGTGCGGGGGTGCTGCGGGTTGGCCAGGACCTCGCGTGGGTCGCCCGACTCCACGACCACGCCGCCGTCCATGAACGTCAGGCGGTCGCCGACTTCGCGGGCGAAGCCGATCTCGTGGGTCACCACGATCATGGTCATGCCGGACTTGGCGAGGTCCTTCATCACGTTCAGGACGTCGCCCACGAGCTCGGGGTCGAGCGCGGACGTGGGCTCGTCGAAGAGCATGAGCTCGGGGTCCATGGCCAGGGCCCGGGCAATAGCAACACGCTGCTGCTGGCCGCCGGAGAGCTGGTTCGGGTAATGGCCGGAGCGGTCCGCGAGACCCACCCGGTCCAGCAGCTCCAAGGCACGCTTCCGTGCCACTGTCTTGGACTGGCCTTTGACCTGGACCGGAGCTTCCATGATGTTCTGCAGCGCGGTCTTGTGCGGGAACAGGTTGAAGCGCTGGAACACCATGCCGATCTCGCGGCGCTGGGCGGCGATCTCCTTGGCCTTCAGGTCATGGAGCCTGCCCTTGACCTCGCGGTAGCCGATCAGCTCCCCGCCTACGGAAATGCGACCGGCGCTGATGGTCTCCAGCAGGTTCACGCAGCGAAGCATGGTCGACTTGCCCGAACCGGACGGGCCGATCACCACCGACACCTCGCCCTGGTTGACGTTCAGGTCGATCCCGCGCAGCACGTGGTGCTGGCCGTAGTACTTGTGAAGGCCCTCGATCTGTACCAGCGGTTTCTCAGTGGTGATCGTCATTTCGCCTCCTCCTCGGGGAAGTCCATCTTGAGTGCCGGCTCGGCGTCGGCGCTTGGGGCCACGGCCGCGGCAGCCTTGGCCGCTGCGGGGTTCACAGTGGCGGGGGCCCGGTTGTCCACGCCCTTGCCGTAGTAGGCCTCGATGAAGTGCTGGCCCACCATCAGGAGGCTGGTGATGACGAGGTACCAGATAGCCGCCACGATCAGCAGGGGAACCGGCAGGTACGTCCGGTTCGCCAGGGCGTTGGTGGCAAAGGTGAGGTCCAGGGTGAAGGGCACGGCCAGGACCAGCGAGGTGGTCTTGAGCATGCCGATGGTTTCGTTCCCGGTCGGCGGCACGATTACCCGCATCGCCTGCGGCAGGATGATCCGCCACATGATCTTGGTCTTGCCCATGCCCAGAGCCTCGGCGGCTTCCATCTGGCCCTGGTCCACGGACTTGAGCCCGGCCCGGAAGATTTCCGCGAGGTAGGCGGATTCATTGAGGCCAAGGCCCAGGATCGCCGCCACCGTTGCGGTGACCACCGTGCTGGTGTCCACGCTGAACATCTCCGGCCCGAACGGCACACCGGCGCTGATCTTGGGGTAGAGAACGGCGATCAGGCCCCAGAAAATCAACTGGGTGTAGACCGGGGTGCCGCGGAAGAACCAGACCCAGGTCCAGCTGGACCAGCGGAATACAGGGTTCTCCGACTGCCGCATGAAGGCCAGGAGGATGGCCAGAATGATGGCCAGGATCATGGAGGCAACCGTTAGGACCAAGGTCCAGACGACACCCTGGACCACTTTGGTGTCCAGGATGTAGGCGCCCACGACGTCCCAGCGGAAATTGGGGTTCGTGAACAGGCTCTGCAGGAAGAGAGCCAACGCGCCGATAATGATGACGGCGCTGATCCAGCGGCCGGGGTGCCGCACCGGCACCGCCTTATTTAGTACTGGTGCTGTGTGGCTGTCCTGATGGCTGTCCATCTGTACACCTGATTTGTGATTGGTTGTGGGGATGCTCATTAGCCGACCGCCGGGTTGACCTCGGACTTGGTGATGGCGCCGTCGCCGTTGCCCCAGCCCTCAAGGATCTTCTTGTAGGAACCGTCCTGCATCAGCTTGGTGAGAGTCTTCTGGACGACGTCGGCCAGAGCAGTATCGGACTTGGCGACGGCGATGCCCTGGGGAGCGGAGTCGTAGACATCGCCCAGCTTCTCGAGCTGGCCGTTGGTCTGGGTCAGCGCGTAGCCGATGATGGGGGAGTCGGCTGCCATCGCATCGATGCTGCCGTTGACCAGGCGGGTGGTGATATCCGTCTGGGTCTTCAGCGTGACGATGTTGATGGGCTGCTTGCCCGCGTCGACGCACTTCTTGTTGCGGCCCGAGAGGTCCGGATCTTCCTGGACGGTACCGGTCTGGACGCCGATGGACTTGCCGCACAGGTCATCCAGGGAAACCTTCTTCGGGTTGCCCTTCTGCACGGCCCAGGCGGTGCCCGCGTTGAAGTAGCTGACCATGTTCACCGCGGCGAGCCGCTCCGGGTTGATCGTGAACGAGGAGATGCCGAGGTCGTACTTCGGGCCGAGGGCCGGAAGGATGCCGGTGAATTCGGACGTCTGGACCTGGACCTTCAGACCCAGTGCCGCGCCGATCGCCTTGGCGATGTCGACGTCGTACCCCACCGGGGTCTGGCCGTCGGTGCCGAGGAATTCGGCCGGGGCGTAGGAGGTATCCGAGCCCACGGTCAGGGTGCCCTTGGACTTGATCGCGTCAGGCACCATGGCCGCCAGGGCGTCGTCCTTCTTGACCGTGCTGGGATCGAAGCTGGCGGCGGCACTGCCGGAAGCGGTAGCCGCCCCGGAGGTGCCGGTCTCTGAAGCGTTCGTGCAGGCCGTCAAGGCCAAGGCGCTCACAGCAAGGACCGTGGCGGCCTTCAGCGCGGGGTTGCTCAGGAGCGAACGGGAGATCTGCATTTTATTACCTTTTGTTGCCGAAGGGATGCGTTACGAGGCCGGTCTATAGTGTAGCGCCGAACATGAGATGTGCGTCACAGAAAACTAAGTTTCACTATTGGATAACAAAACCAGACCCAAAAGCAACGTCCAGAATGCTCGAACTGTCTGGAATCCCGGATTTCTTCCGAATGTGACGGCCCGACGGCGCCGCAGACCCGGCCCAGGCTAGCTGCTGATGCCGAGCGACTCGAGCATCGGGCGGAACTTCGCCCAGGTCTCGGCGAGCTCGGTCTCGGGCACCGAGCCATCCACCACGCCGCAGCCCGCGTACAGCCGGACCGTCTGCGGGGATTCGATGACCGCGCCCCGCAGCGCGATGCCCCATTCGCCGTTGCCGGCGGCGTCGAGCCAGCCGACCGGCCCGGCGTACGGGCCGCGGTCCAGGTGCTCCAGCTTGCGGATCAGTGCGCCGGCGACGGTGGTGGGAGTGCCGCAGACCGCCGCCGTGGGGTGCAGTGCGTTGATCAGGGCCAGGCACGTGGGGACGTGGCCTTCCACCTCGGTGAGCTCCGCCTTCACATCAGAGGCCAGGTGCCACACATTGGGCAGTTCCAGGATGAACGGCTCGCTGTGCGCGTTCATGGCCTCGGAAAACGGGGCCAGCTGTGTGGTCAGGGACTGGATCGCGATGTCGTGTTCGTGCCGCTGCTTCTCGGAGCCGGCCAGCACGCGTTCGGCGAACTCCAGCGGGGAGCCTGCCATGCCGTCGGCGTCGCGGCGGTCCAGGGTGCCGGCCAGGACGCGGGCCTGTGCGGTGCGGCCCTCCACCTGGATCAGCATCTCTGGTGTGGCCCCCACGAGACCGTCCACCCCGTACGTCCAGCATTCGCGGTACCGCCCGGAGAGTTCGCGCAGGACTTGCGCGGCGTTGACGCCGGTGGGGACGGTTGCCACGATGTCCCGGGCCAGTACCAGTTTCTCCAGGGCGCCGGTCCGGATCTCTTTGACCCCGGCGGCGACGGCGGCCATCCAGTCTTCCTCGCTGAGCGAGCCGGTGTGCAGCGTTGCGCCGGCGGCCAGGGGCAAAGGGCGTACGACGGCGGCGCCGGCCTGCGCGGCTCCCGGCGCCGGGTCGTCCACAGCGCCGTCCACCACAGCGCCGTCGGCGCTGCCATTGTCCTCTGCCGCCCGGCCGCTGCGAAGCCAGCGGTCCAGGGCGGCGCGGGCGCCGGCTTCGGTGAGTTCGCCGTCGTCGAACGTGAGCTGGGTGAGCCAGGCCTGGCCGTCGCGGAGCCCCACAACGATTTCGGGGACTAATAGGCGGGACTCGTGGGCGGAAGCCTTGGAGAAGGCGAACGAGCCGAAGGCGACCGGTCCGGTGCCGGGGCAGTCGACGGCGTCCTCGATGTCCGCCTCCAGGACCAGGTGCCGCCACCAGATGTCCGCTTCCAGGAACCGCTCGGGGCCGGTGGCGGTGAACCGGGCGATCTCGCCGAAGCCCACGAGCCCGGCCTCGCGGCGGGTCCAGCAGAGGACGTCGTCCCGGACCAGAAACGACGGCAGGCCCCCGGGGAAAGTTTCGGCATCGAGGGGGACTGTCAAGGTGCGGAACGTGCTCGTCATGATGGCATAACACTAGCCCGTGATCGTCCCGACCGTGGATATACGGGGTTTGGCGGGCCCTCGACGCGGCGGCCGCGGCCGTTGCCGCAGGTGAAAGCGGCGATGGTTGGCGGCCCGTTCGTGGGGGAGCCGATCATTTGAGACAATGTCATGGTGAACCGAGCATCCTTGGATAAGCGTCCGGACGAAGTAGCCACGATGTTTGACGACGTCGCCCCCAAATACGACGTCGTCAACGATGTCCTGTCGATGGGGCAGACGCGCCGCTGGCGCAAGGTAGTGGTGGAGGCAGTGGGTGTCTCGGGCGGCCAGCGCGTGCTGGACCTCGCCGCCGGCACGGGCACGTCCAGCGAGCCCTACGCTGACGCCGGCATCAACGTCATCGCCTGCGATTTCTCCCTTGGCATGCTCAAGGTCGGCAAGCGCCGCCGCCCGGACATCGACTTCATCGCCGGGGACGCCACCCGCCTGCCGTTCGCGGACAACACCTTTGACGCCAGCACGATCTCCTTCGGTCTGCGCAACGTCAATGAGCCCAAGAAGGCCCTGGCCGAGATGCTGCGGGTCACCAAGCCGGGCGGCCGGCTGGTCATCGCGGAGTTCTCCCAGCCCGTGGTGCCGCTCTGGCGCACCATGTACACCGAATACCTCATGCGGGCTCTGCCGGCCATCGCCGTCAAGGTTTCGTCCAACCCGGACGCCTACGTCTACCTGGCCGAGTCCATCCGTGCCTGGCCGGACCAGGACCACCTGGCCGCGTGGCTGCAGGAGGCCGGCTGGGAATCCGTCACCTACCGCAACCTCAGCGGCGGCATTGTCGCCGTGCACCGCGCCCAGAAGCCGGCCGGCCCCGAAGCCGGCCACGCCGCGGGTGCAACGGCGCTTGCCGCCCACACCGGACCGGTGGCCAAACTGCGCCGCAACATCACCCGGCCCGGACGTTAGCCGATACCTGCTGTGAATGTACTGATTGTCGGAGCAGGACCGGCTGGTTCCACCGCCGCCTACTACCTTGCCAAAGCCGGCATTGATGTCACGGTGCTGGAGAAAACCAGCTTTCCCCGCGAAAAGGTCTGCGGTGACGGCCTGACTCCGCGTGCCGTCCGCGAGATCCAGAAGCTGGGACTCCCGCATCCGGAAACCGAGGGCTGGCGCCGGAACAAGGGCCTGCGCCTGATCGCCGGCGGCCGCACGATCGAACTGCCCTGGCCGGAGGTCTCCGACTTCCCGCAGTACGGGCTGATCCGGACCCGCCTCGGCTTCGACGAGCAGCTGGCCCGGCACGCCCGGTCCGCGGGCGCCGTCGTGCTGGAGCGCCACAGCGTCACCGAGGCTCTGCGCTCCGAGGACGGCCGTGTCACGGGCGTCCGGGCCGCACTGCTGGACGACGCCGGGCGCAAGACGGGCGAAACGCGCGACTTCACGGCCGACGTCGTCCTTGCCGCGGATGGCAACTCGACGCGCACCGCCGTCTCGCTGGGCATCCGGAAGCGCGACGACCGGCCGCTTGGCGTGGCCGTGCGGACCTACTTCACCTCGCCCCGGCACGAGGACGACTGGATGGAAGGCTGGCTTGAGCTTCCCGGCCGCGACGGGAAGCTGCTGCCCGGTTACGGTTGGGTGTTCGGCGTCGGCGACGGCACTTCCAACGTGGGCCTCGGCATCCTGAACTCGTCCAAGGAATTCGGCAAGCTGGACTACAAGCAGGTCCTGCGCGAGTGGACCGCCGGCATGCCCGCGGACTGGGGCTTCACCCCCGAGAACCAGGTGGGGGAGATTCGCGGCGCAGCCCTGCCGATGGGATTCAACCGCACCCCGCACTATTCGCCGGGCCTGCTCCTGCTCGGCGACGCCGGCGGCATGGTGTCCCCGTTCAATGGAGAGGGCATCTCCTACGCCATGGAGTCCGCCCGCTTCGCCGCGGAGTTCATCATCGACGCCGCCGCCCGCTCCGCGTCAGCCGGCTGGGGGTCCGGGGCGGCGGCTTCCAGAGCCGCCGATGCGCACCTGGCGCGGTACGCCGACTATGTGCAGCAGCAGTGGGGCTCGCACTTCACGCTGGGGCGGGCCTTCGCCGCCCTGATCGGCAAGCCGGCGGTCATGAAACTGGCCCTCCGCACGGGCATGCCCATTCCTGTGCTCATGCGGTTCGTGGTCCGGATGCTGGCGAATCTGACCGATCCGGCCGCCAAGGGCTGCGAGGACAGGGTCATCCGGGTCCTGGAATCCCTGGTCCCCGCCACGTCCAACCAGGCCATGCCCACCACGGACAGCGATCCGCACTCCGGCACCAACTCCGCGGTTTCCGCAACTGAAGTTAGGGTTAACCCGTGACCAACTCTGCAGACCAAAGCTGGACGCACGCCGGACACGGCCTGCCGAGCTCTGAACCCAGCCTCAACACCACGGCGATCGCCACCGGCCTCCAACTGCCGGCAGGCTTCGCGGCCATCGCTGGCGACCCCGAACTGGGCCCCGCGATCACCACCAACCTGGCGCGGGTCGAGAAGAAGCTGCGCGAAGCCATTGCCAACTCCGATCCGCTGGCTGACGCAACGTCGCGTCACCTCGTGGAAGCCGGCGGCAAGCGCATCCGCCCGCTCCTGACCCTGCTGTGCGCCCACCTGGGCGACGCCTCCCGGCCCGCCGTGGTGCAGGCCGCCGTCGTCGTTGAACTGACGCACCTCGCCACCCTGTACCACGACGACGTCATGGACTCCGCGCCGTTCCGCCGCGGCGCACCCACGGCCCACGAGGTCTGGGGCAACTCCGTCGCCGTCCTGACCGGCGACCTCATCTTCGCGCGCGCCTCCATCCTGGTCTCTGAACTCGGCTCGCGTGCGCTGGGCATCCAGGCGCGGACCTTCGAGCGGCTCTGCCTGGGCCAGTTGCACGAGACCGTGGGGCCGCGTCCGGACGAGGACCCCGTGGCGCACTACCTCTCCGTCATCGCGGACAAGACGGGCTCGCTGGTGGCAGCCTCCGGCCAGCTCGGCGCAATCTTCTCCGGTGCAGACGAGGCCTACGAGGCCCTGCTGGTCGAATACGGCGAGAAAGTGGGCGTCGCCTTCCAGCTCGCCGACGACGTCATTGACGTCACCGGGATCAAGGTCAAGTCCGGCAAGTCGCCGGGAACCGACCTGCGCGAAGGCGTCCCGACGCTGCCCGTGCTGCTGCTGCGCAACGCCGCCCGCGACGGGGACCAGTCCGCCGTCGAACTGCTGAAGCTGATCGACGGCGACCTCAGCTCTGACGAGGCCCTGGCGGCCGCCGTGGCCGGACTCCGGGAGCACCCCGTCACCGCAGAATCGTGGGTGGTCGCGCGCGCCTGGGCCGAGGAGGCCATTGCCGCCCTTGCGCCGCTGCCTGAAGGCGTCGTCAAGGCCTCGCTGACGAGCTTCGCCCACGCGGTCGTGGACCGCAGCAGCTAGCCACCCCGCGACGTCGGCTGGCCGGAGTCGCCCGTTCTGCCGTTCTGCCGTTTGGGCGCTGCCGGCAATTCCGCTTGGGCGCTGTCCCGCCGCCGACTTGCACTGCCGCCTTGCACCGCCGCCTGGGCGCTTCAGGCTTGCCGCTTCATCAACGGAATGGCCCCGGTTCCTCACAACGTTCGAGTCTTCCGTTGTGCCGAACCGGGGCCATTTCTCCGTTCGCATCAGATCCACCGGAGGCATTTGGTGAACCCAAGAAAGAGACTATGACAAGTTTGTAATGCTGTCTAGGGGTATCTGTAAATAAGTTGTCACAGTTTTTCGGTGTTGGGATTCCGTTGTCAGGACGCCGGGATGCCGATGCCGGTTCGGAATCTCCCACTTCTCGAGCAGACAACGCCCGGAAGCCTTGGGGCACGCCGTCAGCTGGCCCCAAAGTTGGGGAGAATCGGCGTCGGGAGTTTCCACATACGCGTCCAAGCAGCTGTCGGTGGGCCCAGTTCCGGACTGTGCTGGGTTCATGGACCTCACCAGTTACCTCAGGTACGCCGGCTCGGTGGCCCGGACCGGGACGCTGTTGCAGGCAGGCTTCTCGGCGCGGAGCATCAGGAATGCGGTTGCGGCAGGGGAAGTCGCCCGCCTGCGCCACGGAATTGTGGCACAGGCGGGCGCGGCGCCTGACCTCGTGGCCGCGGTTCTGGCCAACGGCCTGCTGAGCTGCGTCTCGGCGACAACGCACCACGGGCTTTGGCGGCTCCACGCGCCCCAGCGGCTGCATCTCCTGTGCCAGCACGGCTCGGCAGCCGGTGCAGTCATCCACCGCGGTAGCGTGGTGCCGCCGGAGTTCCCACGCCCCGTGGCCGGACTGACAGACACCCTGCTGCATGCGCTGCGATGCCTACCCCCGGTTGAGGCCGCCGTCATGGTGGAAAGTGCCCTGCTGCAAGGCCGCACGACACTCGGTTACCTCCGGCAGCGGCTGCCGGGAAACCGTAACGGGGCCGCCCGCGGAATCCTGGACCTGGTCGACGCTACGGCGGACTCTGCAATAGAGGTCGTCGCCAGGCTGCTGTTCAGGAGCCAGGGAATCTATACCCAGACGCAGGTGCATCTGCCGGGAATCGGCATTGTGGACTTTCTCCTGGAGGGGTTCCTGATCGTGGAGATCGACGGAAGCACCCACCTTGAGCGCGCTCAGGTCAAGAAGGATCGGGGGCGGAACAACGCCAGCACCCTGGCGGGCTACGCCGTGCTCCGGTACGGGTATCAGGACGTGGTCTACAACCCGCAGAGGATCGTTGATGAGGTGTGGCAGGTGCTGCGCGGCCGCGTCATCCGCTGAACTCCCCCATGTATGAACTTCCGACGCCGCAGAACGCCGGCGGTTCGCCCCGATACTCCGGTGAAGGAGGCCAAACGTGGGGAGAACCGGCGGTCGATCTTCCGCAGGGCTCCGCCTAGTCTTCGTCCTCGTCGTTGAAGGCCCACTCGAACATGTCGAAGACGAATTCGGAGAAGGTCCCTTCCTCGCTCTTCCACTGGCCGCGGGCGTTGTTGCGGCGGTACACGATCGGATCCGGGACGCTGAGGTCCCCGACGCGGAAACCCCACGTGAACTGCTCTTCCTCGTCCTCGAGGAACATGAGGAAGCCCTCGTCATCGACTTCGAGCTCTTCCGGGTCCCAGAAATAGTGGTAGGCCTCCATGAGGTCCTCGCAGCCCCCGACGGCCAGGTAGAACTCGCGCAGGACCAGCGGGATCTGGAACTGGTGTTCGGCCAGTGCGGCGTCGAGTTCGTCGGCCGCGAGGCCATCCTCTTCCTGCCATTCGTCTTCGAGATACTTCGGTACAAGCGCGCGGAATTTCTCGAGGAACATGTCAGTCATGGTCTTATCCTAGCTAATCCCTAGCGGCCGTTTTCCGCCGTGCCCAGGCCGAGCCGGTGCCAGCCGCGCACGGCCAGCGGGGCGTGCCAGTGGCGGCGCCATGCCGTGACCCGGAAGGCGAAGACGACGGCGGTGACGGCGGTGGCGGAGACCGCGGTGAAGGTTCCGGTGAGGGACAGGATCGCGGTGGAGGCCGCCCCGGCAAACGCCGGCAAGGCATAGATGTCCTTGGGGTCAAAAAGCTGCGGAACCTCGTTGGCAGTGATGTCGCGCAGCAGGCCGCCGCCCACCGCCGTCGTGACTCCCAGCAGGACGGCAGCCACGGGATTCATCCCGGCGGCCAGGGCCTTGAGGGTGCCGGTGATGCAAAACAGTGCCAGCCCGCCGGCGTCGAACAGGACCAGCAGCGAGGTGAAGCGCTGGACGCTGGAAAACAGGAAGTACACCAGGACCGTGGCGAGCAGGGGAGGTGCGAGGTAGGCCGGGTTGGTGAACGCGACCGGCGGCCCGGCGTTGATGATGATGTCGCGGATGACGCCCCCGCCCAGGCTCACCACCGAGGCCAGGAGCAGCGAGCCGATGATGTCGAACTGCTTCCGGGCCGCAAGCAGCGATCCGGAGACTGCAAAGAAGAAGACGCCGGCGAGGTCAAGCCAGACCAGGACAAAGCTGAAGGAGAAGGTCATGAAGCGTCCCGGTCGATAATTAGGCGGCGGATGGGGCGGCTCCAAGGTTACGCTAACGGCTATGAATAGCCCCATCCTGATCGCCTGCGCCCACGGCACGTCCAGCAAGCTCGGAGCCGCGGAGGTCAACGCGCTCCGGGACGGCATCGCCGCGCTCCGGCCCGGACTGGACGTCCGCGAGGCCTACGTCGACGTGCAGGACCCGGACCTGCCGGCCGTCGTGGCGGGGCTCCCGGCGGGGGAGACCGCCGTCGTGGTTCCGCTGCTGCTGAGCGTCGGTTACCACGTCAAGGTGGACATCGCCCGGGCCGTGAAGAGCCGGCCGGACACTCTTGCCGCTTCGCCGCTGGGGCCGGACCCGCGGCTGGCGGCGCTGTTGGACCAGCGACTGCGCGAGGCAGGCGTAACGGACAACGACGCCGTGATCCTCGCCGCTGCCGGGTCCTCCGACCCCAGTGCCTCCGGCAACGTCGAGGAACTTGCCGGACAGCTGCGCTCCCTGCGGTCCAACCGGATCGTGGCCGCGTACGGCGCGTCCGCCAAGCCCTCGGTGCCGGAAGCCGTGGCCATGCTCCGCGAGGAGGCCGCCGGGGGTGCTGGCGCGGGGGACTCGGCCGGAGGAGTGGACCTGGGTGGCCGGGTTGTCATCGCCTCCTATCTCCTGGCGCCCGGCTTCTTCCATGACCAGCTGGCCAAGGCCGGCGCGGACCTTGTGACGGCGCCGCTCCTGCCCTCGCCGGTCCTCGCCAGCATCGCCTTGGAACGCTACGACGCCGCGCTGGCCGCGGCCGGCCAACCCTTGGCCTGACTGTTCCGCCAGATGCACAGGCGGGCGGCTGGATCAAGGCTTTTCGGCGGTTCGTGACGAAATGTTTCCCTAGGTGACCTCCCGTTTCTGACCCTTTGTGACGGCATTACGGCCACCCCTACAGTCGATGCATGACTGATACAGCTCTAGCCGGAGCGTCCACGGACGAGGCTGCCGCCGGCCGCACCAAGCGACCCTCCCGCCCCGCCGCAAAGCCGCACGGGCAGTGGAAAGTGGACGGCACCACGCCGCTGAACGCCAACGAGACCTGGAAACAGGAAGACAGCGGCCTCAACGTCCGCGAGCGTATCGAGTCCGTCTACTCCAAGCACGGCTTCGATTCCATCGACGGCACCGACCTGCACGGCCGCTTCCGCTGGTGGGGCCTCTACACCCAGCGCAAACCCGGGATCGACGGCGGCAAGACCGCCACGCTTGAGCCGCATGAGCTCGAAGACAAGTACTTCATGCTCCGCGTACGGATCGACGGCGGTGCGCTCACCACCGAGCAGCTGCGCGTCATCGGCCAGATCTCCGTGGACTTCGCCCGCGACTCGGCCGACCTCACGGACCGCCAGAACATCCAACTGCACTGGATCCGGGTCGAAGACGTGCCCGAGATCTGGCGCCGGCTCGAGGCCGTGGGGCTGTCCACCACGGAAGCCTGCGGCGACGTCCCCCGCGTCATCCTCGGCTCCCCGGTTGCGGGGATCGCCAAGGACGAGATCATCGACCCCACGCCGCTGATCCAGGAGCTCGCGGAACGCTTCATCGGCGACCCCGAGCTCGCTAACCTGCCGCGGAAATACAAGACCGCCATCACCGGCCACCCCAGCCAGGACGTGGTCCACGAAATCAACGACTTCGGCCTGGTGGGCATGGTCCACCCCGAGCTCGGCGCCGGCTACGACCTCTGGGTCGGCGGGGCCCTCTCCACCAACCCCATGCTGGCCAAGCGACTCGGCGCGTTCGTCAAGCCCGAGGAGGCCGCAGAGGTCTGGCTCGGCGTCACCAGCATCTTCCGCGACTACGGCTACCGCCGCATGCGCACCAAGGCGCGCCTGAAGTTCCTGATGGCCGACTGGGGCCCGGAGAAGTTCCGGCAGATCCTCGAAGACGAATACCTTGGCTTCAAGCTCTCCGACGGCCCCGCAGCGCCCAAGCCGTCCACACCCGGCGACCACATCGGCGTGCACGAACAGAAGGACGGCAAGTTCTTCATCGGTGCCACCCCGCTGGCCGGCCGGCTCTCCGGCAGCCAGCTCGTCAAGCTCGCGGACACCCTCGAAGCCCGCGGCTCGCAGCGTTTGCGCACCACCCCGCACCAGAAGCTCGTGGTCCTCGACGTGCCCAAGGACGAGGTCGAGCCCCTCGTGGCCGAGCTCGACGCCCTGGGCCTGTCCGCCCGGCCGTCCGTGTTCCGCCGCGGCACCATCGCCTGCACGGGCATCGAGTTCTGCAAGCTCGCCATCGTGGAAACCAAGGTCACGGCCGCCACCGCCGTCGCCGAGCTGGAACGCCGCCTGGCCGACCTCGCCGAGAGCAAGCAGCTGCCCCAGGCGCTGTCCCTGCACATCAACGGCTGCCCCAACTCCTGCGCCCGGATCCAGACGGCGGACATCGGCCTCAAGGGCATGATGCTGCCAACGCCCGACGGCGACCCGACGCCCGGCTTCCAGGTCCACCTCGGCGGCGGGCTGGCGTCCAACAGCCGCGAGGAGGCCGGCCTCGGCCGCACCGTCCGTGGCCTCAAGGTCTACGTTGAGGATCTCCCCGATTATGTGGAGCGCGTGGTCCGGAAGTTCGTCGCCGACCGTGCCGAGGGCCAGACCTTCGCAGAATGGGCCCATGCCGCGGAAGAGGGTGATCTCCAGTGACGAAGGCTCAGCCGCTGGCAGGCGGTGCCGCCCAGGGAGTGGCATCGGGCCTGTCGGAGCCGCGCGCTGAGCTGATCGAAGATCAGCAGCGCGGCGAAGGGGCGGGGGCGGCATCGCCTGCCAACGGCCCCGTTGCACTCCGCACTCACGAGGAGCTCAAGGCCCTCGCCGAAGCCGGCGCCGCCGAGCTCGGCTGGGACGCCCCGGCCCGCGACGTCATTGCTTGGGTGGCACGCAATTTCGAGCTGCCCGCGGTCGCCGTCGCCTGCTCCATGGCCGACGCCGTCCTGCCGGCGCTCGTCGCGGACCAGCTCCCCGGCGTCGACGTCCTCTTCCTCGAAACCGGCTACCACTTCCCGGAGACGTACGCGACCCGCGACGAGGTGGCAGCCAACCTCCGCGTCAACGTCGTGGACGTCCTGCCGGAGAACACCGTGGAGCAGCAGGACGGGCTCTTGGGCAAGGACCTCTTCGCCCGCGACGCCGCCCAGTGCTGTGCCCTGCGCAAGGTGGCGCCCCTGCGCCGCACCCTCGCCGGCTACGAGCTCTGGTTCACCGGAGTCCGCCGCGACGAGGCCCCCACCCGCACCAACACGCCGCTGATCACCTGGGACGAGGCCAACGGCCTGGTCAAGGTCAACCCGGTGGCGGCCTGGACGTTCGACCAGCTGGTGCAGTACTCCGACGACAACCTCCTTCCCGTCAACCCGCTGCTTTCACAGGGCTACCCGTCCATTGGCTGCCAGCCCTGCACCCGCAAGGTAGCGCCCGGCGACGACCCCCGCGCCGGCCGCTGGGCAGGAACCGACAAGACAGAATGCGGACTACACGTATGAGAACTCAAATCACCCACGAGGACCTGGAGCTGTCTGTGCTGGACAACGACGCTGCTGAGACGCCGATTGCCGCCCGGGGAGTGGCATCGGGCCTGTCGGAGCCGCGCGCCGGGCTGATCGGAGATCAGCCGCGCGGCGCAGGGGCGGGGGCGGCAATCGGCGTCGCAGCCGGCCGCCTCTCCAGCCTCGACACCCTCGAGTCCGAGGCCATCCACATCATCCGCGAGGTCGTCGCCGAGTTCGAGAAGCCGGCGCTGCTGTTTTCCGGCGGCAAGGACTCCGTGGTCATGCTCCACCTGGCCACCAAGGCGTTCTGGCCCGGCAAGGTGCCCTTCCCGGTCCTGCATGTGGACACCGGGCACAACTTCCCCGAGGTCATCGAGTTCCGCGACCGCACGGTGGAGCGTCTGGGCCTCAAGCTCGTGGTCGGCTCCGTCCAGGAGTTCATCGATTCCGGCGAGCTGGCCGAGCGGGCCGACGGCACCCGCAACCCGCTGCAGACAGTCCCGCTGCTGGATGCGATCCAGCGCAACAAGTTCGACGCCGTCTTCGGCGGCGGCCGCCGGGACGAGGACAAGGCCCGCGCCAAGGAACGGATCCTGAGCCTGCGCGACGAGTTCGGCCAGTGGGACCCCCGCAACCAGCGCCCCGAGCTGTGGAACCTGTACAACGGCCGGCACACCGTGGGTCAGCACGTCCGGGCCTTCCCGATCAGCAACTGGACCGAACTGGATGTGTGGCGCTACATCGAGCGCGAAAACATCGAGCTGCCGGGCCTCTACTACGCCCACGAGCGCGAGGTCTTCGCCCGCGACGGCATGTGGCGCGCGGTCGGCGAGGTCTCCCAGCCGCGCGACCACGAGGAAGTCATCACCAAGACAGTCCGGTACAGGACCGTCGGTGACATGTCCTGCACCGGCGCGGTGGAATCGGCCGCCGCCACCGTGCGCGACGTCGTCATTGAAGTTGCCGCCTCCACCATCACCGAACGTGGCGCCACCCGGGCCGATGACCGCATCTCCGAGGCCGCCATGGAAGACCGCAAGAAGGACGGCTATTTCTAATGAGCACGGAAACTTTCCTCGCGGGCCCGGACCTGGCGTCCGCGGCGCTGCCCACCACACTGTTCCGTTTCGCCACCGCTGGCTCCGTCGACGACGGCAAGTCCACCCTCGTGGGCCGGCTCCTGCACGACTCCAAGGCGATCCTAGCCGACCAGCTCGACGCCGTCGCCCGCACCTCCGCGGACCGCGGCTTTGGGGGTTCGGCTGGCGGGCTCGACCTCGCCCTGCTGACCGACGGCCTGCGCGCCGAGCGCGAGCAGGGCATCACCATCGACGTCGCCTACCGCTACTTCGCCACTGACCGCCGCAGCTTCATCCTCGCGGACTGCCCCGGGCACGTGCAGTACACCAAGAACACGGTGACCGGCGCGTCCACGGCGGACGCCGTCGTCGTGCTCATCGACGCCCGCAAGGGGGTCCTGGAGCAGACCCGCCGGCACCTGTCCGTGTTGCAGCTGCTGCGCGTTGCCCATGTCATTGTGGCCGTGAACAAGATCGACCTCGTGGAGTTCAGCGAGGACGTGTTCCGCGCGATCGAGGCGGACGTCCAGCAGGTCGGCCGCGAACTCGGGCTTGGTTCCGACGGGGTTGCCGACCTCCTGGTCATCCCCGTGTCCGCGCTCGACGGCGACAACGTCGTCGACCGCTCGGACCGCACCCCCTGGTACGACGGGCCTGCCCTGCTGGAAGTCCTGGAGACCCTGCCGGCCGCCGACGAACTCGAAAGCCACCTGGAGAGCTTCCGCTTCCCGGTCCAGCTGGTGGTCCGGCCACAGGGTGCGCTGGCCCCCGACGCCGTCGCCGGCGGCCTGGATCCGGAGGCGTACCGCGACTACCGTGCCTACGCCGGCCAGATCACCGAAGGCTCCGTGAAGCTCGGGGACCAGGTCAGCGTCCTGACGCCGGGCCAGGCACCGCGCACCACCACGGTCACCGGGATCGACTTCGCCGGCCGCGAGCTCGCCGAGGCGGCTGCCCCGCAGTCCGTGGCACTGCGCCTGGCGGATGAGTTCGACGTCGCCCGCGGTGACACGATCGCGGCAGCAGGGACGGTTCGCGAATCCTCGGCAGACCTGTATGCCGCCCTCTGCTGGCTCTCGCCCAAACCGCTCCGGGAAGGCGCCAAGGTGCTGGTCAAGCACGGCACCCGCACGGTCCAGGCCCTGGTCCGGAACGTGACGGGCAAGCTGGACCTCGCCAGCTTCCAGCTGGAACCGACCACCACGCTGGAGCTGAACGACATCGGGCACGCGCAGCTTCGGCTCGCCGCTCCGCTTCCCCTGGAGAACTACCTGCACCACCGCCGCACCGGGGCGTTCCTCGTGATTGACCCGCTCGACGGCAACACCCTTGCCGCCGGCCTGGTCAACGACCACCCCGGCGACCACGAAGACGAGCGCTACTCGATCTAGGTCTTCTGTTACACGGGCGCAGCCTGTTTCCCGGCCCGCCGCCATATGCCGCGGGCCCGGAAACAGGCTGCCGTCTTTTGAGGCCGAATATGACGCCGCATGAACCCGCGTGACCCCCGGTTTCCGGACCGTTGAACCGCGTTTATGACACTCCCTATGGTGAATGAATGAAGACAACGGAACGGATCCACGGCTCCCCCCGCAGGAACCTCCAGGGGCGATGTCGCCGGCGCTGACCACCACGCCCGGCAATTCCGCACGCACCCCAGAACAGGACTTCACCCATGTCACGCACCCCCGAAAACCCCGCGCCCGGTACGCAGCCCGGCACGACCCGGATCGTTGCCGGCGAAACCGGCAAACCCAAGCGCAAGCGGACTCTTGAGATCGCGCTGGCCGCAGGGCTTGTGCTTCTGATCGGCGCGGGTGCGGCCGTGGCTTCCACGCTGTCGCGCGGTCCGGAAACGGCCTGGGCGGCCGTGGCGGGCACGAGCCCGGCTGCGGAGCTGCGGTTGGGCTATTTCGGCAATATCACCCATGCCCCGGCCCTGGTCGGGGTGAATAAGGGGTTCATCGCCAAGGAACTCGGCCAGACGAAGCTGACCACGCAGGTCTTCAACGCGGGCCCGGCCGCGATCGAGGCCCTGAACGCCGGTGCGATCGACGCGACCTACATCGGCCCGAACCCGGCGATCAACTCCTATGTCAAGAGCGGCGGTGCGTCGGTCAGCATCATCGCCGGTGCCGCGTCCGGCGGGGCGCAGCTGGTGGTGAAGCCCGGGATCAACTTCGCGGCGGATCTGAGGGGCAAGACGCTGGCGTCTCCGCAGCTGGGCGGGACCCAGGATGTGGCGCTGCGGGCGTGGCTGGGCAAGCAGGGGTTCAAGACCTCCACGGACGGCGGCGGGGACGTCGCGATCAACCCGACCGAGAACGCCCAGACCCTGAAGTTGTTCCAGGACGGCAAGCTTGACGGGGCGTGGCTGCCGGAGCCCTGGGCCTCGCGCCTGGTGCTGCAGGCCGGTGCGAAGGTCCTGGTCGATGAGAAGGATCTGTGGGACAAAGGTGAGTTCGTCACCACGGTGCTGATCGTGAACAAGAAGTTCGCCGCGGAGCACCCGGCCACGGTGCAGGCGCTGCTGAAGGGCCATGTGGAATCCGTGGACTGGCTCAACGCGGCCCCGGCGGGCGAGAAGGCCACGGTCCTCAATGCCGCGCTCAAGGCCGCGGCCGGGTCGGCGCTGCCGGCGGACGTGATCGACCGGTCCCTGAAGAACATTGTCTTCACGATCGACCCGCTGGCCGGGACGTACAAGAAGCTGCTCCAGGACGGTGTCGACGCCGGCACCACCAAGCAGGCCGACATCAGCGGCATCTTCGACCTCACCGCCCTCAACGCCGTCGCCGGCAAGAAGATCTCCGCCCAAGGCCTCGGCAAGGACTAGCTCCTTGGCCTCCAGTAATCCGCCACAACAGTAAGGACCTGACCATGCCAGTCGTACTGGAAAACCTGGGCAAGCGCTTCGGCGACGGCGCCCCGGTGCTGGACGACGTCAACGCCACCATCGCGCAGGGCGAGTTCGTCGCCCTGCTCGGTGCCTCCGGCTGCGGCAAGTCCACCCTGCTCAACATCATGGCGGGACTGGAGGCCCCGACGTCGGGCGCCCTGGAGGTGCCCAGCGACGGCGCCGCCTTCATGTTCCAGGACGCGGCGCTTTTTCCCTGGCTGACGGCCCGGGAAAACATCGAGCTGGCCCTGAAACTGCGCGGCGTCGGGAAGGCCGACCGCCGCGTCCGCGCCGGGGAGCTGCTGGACCTGGTGCACCTGGGCGGCGCGGGGGACAAGCGTCCGCACGAACTCTCCGGCGGGATGCGCCAGCGCGTGGCCCTGGCCCGTTCCCTGGCCCAGGACCGGCAGCTGCTGCTCATGGACGAGCCGTTCGCGGCGCTGGATGCGATTACGCGCGACCTGCTCCACGACGAGCTGGAACGCATCTGGAAGGAAACCGGCCGCACCATCGTCTTCGTCACGCACAACGTCCGCGAGGCCGTCCGGCTGGGCCAGCGCGTGCTGCTGCTCTCCTCCCGGCCCGGCCGTGTGGTGGAGGAATGGCACGTCACCGAAGAACACCGAACCGACGCCGGTCTGGCCGGCCAGCTCACCGGCGTCATCACCGCCCGGCTACGCGAGGAGATCCGCCGCCATGCCAAGTAACCAACTCCCCGTAGTCGAAGCCATAGCGGAAGCCCCGGCCGAGACCCGCAAAGTGCACGCGGCCCTGACCCGCTCCTCCAGCGGCAAGGAAGACCTGCGCGAGCTCGAAGCGGGCCTGGATTCCCTCCAGTCCGACTCCATCCGTAAGTCCCGCATCGACTGGAGCAGGATTCTGCTGCCGGTCGCTGCCCTCGCGGTGCTCGTCATCCTCTGGCAGCTGTACGTGTCGCTCGGCTTCAAGCGTCGGGACATCGTGCCCGGCCCTATGGACGTCATTAGCCAGATTGGAACCCTGTGGAGCGAGGGCAAGCTGCAGGAGGCCGTCTGGACGTCGCTGCAGCGCGGCGTCGTGGGCTTCCTGATCAGCGTGGTCATCGCGACGCCGGTGGGGCTCCTACTGGCGCAGGTGGCACCGTTGCGGCGCGCATTCGGGCCACTGATCTCCGGGCTGCAGGTGCTGCCGTCCGTGGCCTGGGTGCCCGCGGCCATCCTCTGGTTCGGCCTCACCGACGCCACGGTGTATTTCGTGGTGTTCATGGGTGCCATCCCTTCGATCATCAATGGCCTGATCTCCGGCGTGGACCAGATTCCGCCGCAGTACCGCAGCGTCGGAAAGGTCCTGGGTGCGTCGCGGCTCCAACTTGCCCTGCAGATCATCCTGCCCGCCGCCCTGCCCGGATACCTCAGCGGCCTCAAACAGGGCTGGGCGTTTTCCTGGCGCTCGCTCATGGCGGCGGAAATCATCGCCGTCGGCGGCACCATCGGCTTCGGGTTGGGCTCCATGCTGGATCAGGGCCGCGTCCTGTCCGACATGACCATCGTGATGTCCGCCATCCTGCTGATCCTCGCCGTCGGCATCCTGATCGAACTGCTTGTCTTCGCCCCGATCGAAAAGCGGCTGCTCCGCCGCCGGGGCCTACTCGCCGGCAGCACCCGCTAGGCGCAGCACCCGGCAGCACGCCTGCCTCGACGTCACCCCTTGCACAGCAACGCGGGGTCACTTGCGGCCCATATTCCAGGAATTATGGGCCGCGAGTGACCCCGCGTTGCTTTTGCCGCGACTCCTTGCAGGGGCACGGGCACAGGCCTACACTCACGCCTAGAGGCCGGGTTCCGGCCCATTCCGAGACTGATTCCAAGACTGATTCCAAGTCTGAATCCTAGGAGGTCGCTGTGGCAGCAAAATTTGGCGTGCTGGCCCTGGTCGAAGCCAAGCCGGGGAAGGAACAGGATGTCTGGGACTTCCTCAACGGGGGCCGCGAGATCGTGCTCAACGAACCCGGAACCCGGACTTGGTACGCCTTCCGGGTCAACGAGAACACCTTCGGCATCTTCGACACCTTCGATTCCGAGGAGGACCGCCAGGCCCACCTCAACGGAGCCATTCCGGCCGCCCTCGGTGAACACGGCCCGTCGCTGCTCGCCAAGGACCCGGACATCAAGCTGATCGAACTCATCGCCGTGAAATAGGGCTCCACCGGGCTCCGCCGTCCTTCGTCGGGGAGTGCCACTATGTGACGCGGCGTTACCTTGCGTGAACTGGTGTTTCCGTACCGTTGTTCCGCAATGTGACGCCGCCCTATCGTCGATGCATGGCAATTCAGGACATTTACCCCACGGCGCTGCGCCTTCTTGGCCGTCCCGTGCTGGTGGTTGGCGGCGGACCCGTAGCCGCGCGGCGCGCCAAGGGACTGCTCGACGCCGGAGCCCGCGTCACGGTGGTGGCCCCCGTTGCCTCCGCGCCGCTCCAGGATCTTGTCGGCGCCGGCCTCCTGAGCTGGGAGCCCCGGGCGTACCGCTCGGCCGACGTCGACGGCGTCTGGTTCGTCCAGACCGCCACCGGTGACGCTGCCGTGGACGCGCAGGTCTCCGCCGACGCCGAGGCGCAGCGCATCTGGTGCGTCAATGCCTCCGACCACGAATCCTCCGCAGCCTGGACGCCCGCCGTCGCCGTCGTGGACGACGTCAAGATCGCCGTCAATGCCGGGGGAGACCCGCGCCGCGCCATGGCCCTGCGCGACGCCGTCGCCACCGCCCTGGAAACTGGAGACCTCCCGCTGCGCCGCCAGCGGGCGCGGGCCGGTTCAACAGACGGCGCCGTGGCCCTCGTGGGTGGCGGGCCTGGCGACACCGGACTCATCACCGTCCGCGGCCGCCGGCTCCTGGGCCAGGCCGATGTCGTGGTCGCGGACCGCCTCGGCCCCCGCGAGCTCCTGGCCGAACTCGCCCCCGACGTCCGCGTGATCGAGGTCGGCAAGACTCCGGGCCACCACCCGGTCCCGCAGGCCGAAATCAACCGGATCCTGGTTGACGAGGCCCGGCAGGGCCACCGCGTGGTCCGGCTCAAAGGCGGCGACCCGTACGTCCTGGGCCGCGGCGGCGAGGAAGCCGAGTTCTGCCGGCAGCACGGCGTGGACGTTGAAGTGGTCCCGGGCGTCACCTCCGCCATATCCGTCCCGGCCGCCGCCGGCATCCCCGTCACGCACCGCGGGCTGGCCAAGGGCTTCAGCGTGGTCACCGGCCACGAGGAGCTCTCCGAGGTCCCGGCCCGCGCCGACCACACCGTGATCCTGCTCATGGGCGTGGGCCAGCTCCGCGATTCCGCGGATTCCCTTGCCCGTGCCGGTTTGCCAGCAGGCACGCCGGTTGGCATCGTAGAGAATGGCTACCTGCCCGACCAGCGGGTGACCATCGGGACGCTCGGGACCATCGCGGACCAGGCCGAGGCGGCCGGCGTCGCGAACCCCGCCGTGATCGTGATCGGCGACGTCGTCCGCGTCAGCCCGTTCGCGCCGTCGCACTTCAAGACCGCGGACTACAGCACCACCACCCCGAACACCCCACGCACCGCCCGCACCGTCAAGACCCGAGTACTGACCCCCTAAACCCCGTCGATTGCTCCATAACCGCCGTTATCAAGCCTCAAAAGGGCAGCTATGGAGCAACGGATGCAGAAGAAAAAGGAACACAGCCGTGTCAACAAACACCCCTGTAGGAACTGCCGCCCGCCCGCTGCGCATCGCCGTCGTCGGCTCCGGACCCGCCGGGGTGTACGCCGCGGACATCCTGACCAAGAGCGAGGCCGTCAAGAGCGGCGAGCTCACGGTGAGCATCGACCTCTTCGACCGCTACCCGGCGCCGTACGGACTCATCCGCTACGGCGTCGCCCCGGACCACCCGCGGATCAAGGGCATCGTCAACGCCCTGCACAAAGTCCTGGACCGCGGCGACATCCGCTTCTTCGGCAACGTCGACTACGGCACCGACCTCTCCCTCGAGGACCTCCGCACCCACTACGACGCCGTCATCTTCGCCACCGGCGCCATCAAGGACGCAGACCTGAACATCCCCGGCATCGAGCTCGAGGGCTCGTACGGCGGCGCCGATTTCGTCTCCTGGTACGACGGCCACCCGGACGTGTCCCGCGAATGGCCGCTCGAGGCCAAGGAAGTCGCCGTGATCGGCAACGGCAACGTGGCCCTGGACGTGGCCCGCATGCTCTCCAAGCACGCCGACGACCTCCTGGTCTCCGAAATCCCGGACAACGTCTACGCCGGGCTGAAGTCCTCGCCCGTCACCGACGTGCACGTCTTCGGCCGCCGCGGCCCGGCCCAGGTGAAGTTCACCCCGCTGGAGCTGCGCGAGCTCTCGCACTCCAAGGACGTCGACATCATCCTCTACGCCGAGGACTTCGAGTTCGACGCCGAGTCCGACCGGCAGATCCAGAGCAACAACCAGACCAAGACCATGGTGGGCACGCTCACCAACTGGATCGCCGAACAGCCCGAGGACCTTTCCGAGCTCAAGGCGTCCCGCCGCCTGCACCTGCACTTCCTGCACAGTCCGGTGGAGGTCTACGACGACGCCGAGGCACCCGGCCGGGTCGCCGGCATCAAGTTTGAGCGCACCGAACTGGACGGCACGGGCAACGCCCGCGGCACCGGCGAGTTTGTCGACTACCCGGTCCAGGCCGTGTACCGCGCCATCGGCTACTTCGGCTCCGCGCTGCCCGACGTCGAGTTCGACCACAGCAAGGGCGTCGTGCCGAACGACGGCGGCCGCGTCCTGGATGCCGCCGGCACCCACGTGCCGGGGATTTACGCGACCGGCTGGATCAAGCGCGGGCCGGTGGGCCTCATCGGCCACACCAAGGGCGACGCGCTGGAAACCGTCACCTACCTGCTCGAAGACCGCGAAAACCTGCCGCTGGCCGCAGCACCGGCCCCGGAAGCCGTCGTCGAACTCCTGGAGCGCCGCGGCGTGGAGTACACCAGCTGGGAAGGCTGGCTGGCGCTCGACGCCCACGAGCGTGGCCTGGGCGACGCGGCGACGGCGGCCGGCGCATCGCACGGCGTAGAGGTCGCCCGCGAACGCATCAAGGTGGTCCCGCGCGAGGACATGGTGGAAATTTCCCGCGGCGCCGCCGTCGAGGTCTAGCCTCCACCCGCATGACACAAACGCGCAGACCAACGCAGGGTCACTTCTCGCCCATCCCGTAGGGAATTATGGGCGCGAAGTGACCCCGCGTTGTTTGATGTGTGGGAGATCCGGGGCGGTAGTCAGTAGGCTTACCGTCATGGACACCGCCAGGCACCCAGGATCCGGCCGATGAGGCTCCGTCACAGCAACGCGTCCGGCCGCGGATACCGCCGGGTCCCCGCCGGGACAGGTTTCAGCTACAAGGACCTGGACGGCTCCACGCTTCCGGCCGGCCCGGTGCGGGACCGGCTGGAACACATCGGCATTCCGCCGGCTTGGACCGACGTCTGGATTGCCCCGTACGACAACGGGCACATCCAGGCGACGGGACTCGACGCCGTCGGACGCCGGCAGTACATCTACCATCCAAGCTGGCGGGAGAAAAAGGACCGGCTCAAATTCGACCGCGCCCTCCAGCTCGCCGAAACGCTCCCGACAGCACGCCGCCGGGTCACGATGGACCTGCGCTCGGAGGGGCTCACCCGGGAACGCGTGCTGGCGGCCGCGTTCCGGATGCTGGACAGCGGCTCGCTCCGGGTGGGCTCGGAGCGGTACACCAACGAGAACGGCAGCCACGGTCTGGCCACCCTGCTGTGCGCCCACGTCCGCGTGCACCAGGACGAGCTGAGGCTCAGTTTCCCAGCCAAGAGCGGCAAGACGTGGGAATCGCGAATCGACGACGCCGACCTCGCCGCCGTCGTGCGCCAGCTCAAGCGGCGCGGCGGCAACGCCCGGCTGCTGGCCTACAAGGTCGGCAGCCGCTGGCACCCGGTGTCCAGCCCGGACATCAACGAGTACGTCAAGGAGCGCACGGGGGAGGATTTCACGGCCAAGGACTTCCGCACCCTGCGGGGAACTGTGGCGGCGGCCGTCAGCCTCGCGCGGAGCGGTCCTCAGGCGCAGGCCTCCGCCCGCAAACGTGCGGTGAGCCGGGCCATGGTCGATGCCTCCGAGGTCCTGGGCAACACGCCGTCGATCGCCCGCAAAAGCTACGTGGACCCCCGGCTGCTGGACCATTTCGCCTCCGGGGAGACCATCGACCCCAGACGGCTGGAATCCGCCGAATCCGAGCTCCGGGCACTGCTGTACCAGGAAGGTGACGTGGTCGCCTTGTCCGGCCGGGATGCCTGATAGCTGTCAGAACATCCCGTTGATGAACCCGATGATGATCGCCGTCCACCAGCAGGCCTGCGAGATGACCAGGCACAACATCATGTGGATCCGCTGCCCGACGGTCAGGTCCGCGAACGACGCATCGGTGGGCATCCGCGCCAGTCGCCGCATGAGCGGGATGAGCATGATCCCGTTCAGGCTGAGCACAAGGACGGCTGCGAGCTTGACGTCTGTCATCGGGTTGGTCAAGTGCGGGTTCAGGAACACCCCGGTGGCCAGCATGCCGGCGAGGCCACCCCAGATCAGCGGTGTGGCCGCCCCGTCGAGCCGAATGATCTCGGCCAGCTTGCGTCGGCCGATGAGCCACAGGAAGCCGTGCCAGTCCACCAGGATGATGGCGCCAAAGGCCACCACGAGGGACAGCACGTGCAGCACGACGGCGACGTTGTGGGCAAAGGTGTCCACGTGGACTGCCGTGGACAGCGTGACGGACAGTAGCCACGCCGCGGCGGCCGCTGCGCACAGGACGACGACGAGGCGCCTCGTGGACCGCTCGGATTCGCGGTGCCTTCTGATGGTGCGTCTGCTGACTGGGACATAGCTCATGGCTCACCTCGGAGAACCCGACCCCCGGACGAGCATGACGAACGGTTCCGGGGATAGCTCACACGATATCCCCAATGCTCGTCCGGCAACAAGGACGGGAGGCGGCATCAGCGCCGGGGTTGAGGAGGGGGACTATCAAGTTTTTGCTAAGTATGCTTACCATAGCCGAGATGTGGCCTTGGTTGGCCGCCGCGATTCCGGGTTCGAAATACAGACGATAGGAAGCTCACCATGGCAGGTAATCTTGTTGCCCGATCCATTCACGACCTCACGGCAGGCGCCTGGTTCGGCGGTTCGCTCATGGGCGCCATTGGGCTAAATGGTGCCACGGCGGAAGCCAAGGACCCCGCGGAACGTACCCGGCTGTCGAGCCTGGGCTGGAAGAAGTGGGCCCCGTTCCAGGCAGCCGCATTTGGCGCGCACTTCCTTTCCGGCCTCGCCATCATGTGGGAGAACAAGGGCCGGATGGCCAAGCAGGACGGCGTCACGCGGCTGACGGTCTACAAGTCCATCGTCACCCTCGCAGGCGCAGCCGTGACGCTGTACGCCGGGCTGCAGGGCGCCAAGGTGGAGAAACTGGCCTCGGAAGGCGCCAAGGGTGCCACCGAGCCGAAGCCGGAAGCCTCGGAGGAACTCCGTTCCGCGCAGCAGCAGCTGAAGATCCTGCAGTGGGCCATCCCGGTGTTCGCCGGCTGGGTGATTGTCCTCGGCGCCAAGCACGGCGAAATGCAGCGCCCGAAGAACGTGTTCAAGGGCCTCGCCCGCTAGCGGCACGTCCAAGACCACCGCACGCGCTGAGGGCCGGAACGTCGCGTTCCGGCCCTCAGCAGTTGCCGTATCAGTCGCCCTCAGCAGTCGCACGCCTACCCAGGAATAGGCCGTCTACGCAGGAACGGCCGGGGCCGCGCCCTTGGCGTGCGCGCCTGCATGCCTGACCCGCAGGACCAGTTTGAAGAGTTCACCGAGCAGCAACAGCACTGCCGCCGGAACCAGGCAGGCCACCCACTGCTGGCCGGTGAGCGGGACGGTGCCGAACAGGTCCTGCAGCACCCGCATCTGGGTAATCAGCATCGATCCGATGAAGGCCCACGCGAAGGCCCAAAGCAGTTTCGGGTTGGATATGGTGGACGGCCCGAAGGCACTCTCCGTGGGGTAGCGCAGGTTGAGAGCGACGGCGATATTCATCAACCCGAGACCCACAATGGCCATGCTCTGGCCGATCTCGAGCGAGCCGTAGGAGATCTTGCCGATCTGCACGAGGATCAGCGTCGCGGCCGCCATGAACAGCCCGACGACGAACAGCCGCACCATCATCGACCGGACGATGATCGGCTGATTGAAGGGCCGCGGCTTGCGGTTCATGATGCCCGGCGTCGCGAGGTCCAGTCCCATCACCGCGCCAATCGGGGCGACGATTGCCATGTGGATCCACAACACCTGGGCCGGGCTGAGCAGCGCTGTACCGGCAATCGCGAAGGCGGAGGATCCGATGAACGCCAGAATAAACATAAACAGGTTGGCGACCTGGATCCGGATGAACTTCTGCAGGTTGTCGTACACCAGCCGGCCCTCTTCGACCGCCGCCACGATGGTGGCAAAATTGTCGTCGGCCAGGATCATCTTGGCCGCGCCCTTGGCGACGTCGGTGCCCGTGATGCCCATCGCGATCCCGATGTCGGCCGCCGCGATCGCCGGGGCATCGTTGACGCCGTCGCCGGTCATGGCAACGACGTGGCCCTTGCGCTTGAGCACCTCGACCAGCCGGACTTTGTGTTCGGGAGCTACCCGGGCGATCACGCCGATCCCGTCCACCTGGTTGTCGGCCTCCGCATCACTCATAGCGGCGAACTCGGCACCTGTCACCGCACGGCCCCTGATGCCGAGTTCATCGGCGATCGCCGCCGCCGTTATGGCGTGGTCGCCGGTGATCATCCGGACCCGGATGCCGGCGTGCTTGGCCTTCGCGATGGCGGCCACCGCCTCGGCGCGCGGCGGGTCGACCTCGCCGATCAGCGCCGTAATCTCCAAGTCCTGCATGAGCGCCATGAGGTCGCCCGAGGGGTCGAACGCCGCCGGATCGAACTCCCGCTGCGCCAGGGCGAGCACCCGACGGCCCTGGCTGGCGATGCGCTCGTTCTCGGCGAGCACTTTCCCGCGCATCTCCTCGGTGAGCGACTCGGACCGCTCGCCGGGCATCCGCGCGAACGATGACCTGTTGAGCAGGACATCGGGTGCCCCCTTCACGTAGGCCCGGATCACGGCCCTGCCGTCGGCGCCGGTCATCCGGTGGAAGGTGGCCATGAACTTGTAGTCGGAGTCGAAGGGGACCGACGCGACGCGCGGGTTGTTGCGGCGGAACTCCCTGACGTCCACGCCGCCCTTCTGCGCGAGCACGTACAGCGCCGCCTCGGTGGGATCCCCGACAACCTCGCCGTCATTGATGTCGGAATCGTTGCACAGGGCGCACGAGAACATCACGTAGTCGAGGTTCCGTTCGGCGTCGCCGGTGGTCCGCTGGACCTGGCCGTCGAAGCTGTAGCCCTCGCCACTCACGGTGTAGTGGTGCTGCACTGTGGTGATCTCCCGCACCGTCATCTGGTTCAGGGTCAGGGTGCCCGTCTTGTCCGAATTGATCGCCGACGTCGAGCCCAGCGTCTCAACCGCGGGCAGGACCTTCATGATGGCGTTCTTCTTGGCCATGTTGACCGAACCGACAGACAGGATCGTCGTGACGACTGCGGGCAGCGCATCCGGGATCGAGCCGACGGCCAGCGCCACGCCGATCCCGAAGAGCACCGCAAAGGATTCGCCCGCGGCCAGGCCCATGATGACGATTGCGACGAAGGCGAAGAGGGCCGCGATGATGATGAAGATGGTGAGCCGGTCCACCTGCTTGGTGAGGGGGGTCTTTTCCACTTTCTGCCCGGACAGCATGTTGGCGATGTGGCCAACCTCTGAGCCCATCCCCGTGGTGGTAACGAGGATCTCGCCGTGGCCCCGGGTCACGTTCGTGTTCATGAACGCCATGTTGAGGCGGTCACCGATGCCGACATCGTGCCGGGTGATGGCCCCCGTGTCCTTCTCGACTGCGACGCTCTCGCCGGTCAGGGCGCCTTCCTCGATCTGCAAGGTCGCCGCCAGGATGATCCGGCCGTCGGCGGGGACGCGGTCCCCGGCATCGACCACCACGATGTCCCCGGGCACGATCTCCTCGGCGGGGAGCTCCACAACATCACCGTCGCGGCGCACCTTGGCCATCGCCTTCATCATCTGGCCAAGGGAGGCGGCCGCTTCCTCGGCTTTGCCTTCCTGGTGGTATCCCAGCCAGGCGTTGAACAACGTCAGCAGGGCGAGCCCAATTGCTGTTCCGTATTCCGCGATCAGCAGGCTGACCAGCGCGGCGACCACCAGCACAATTTGCATGTAGTCCCGGTAGTGCTTGAAGAACCGTTTCCACACCGGCTCCGGCTTCGCGGCGGCCAGGGCGTTCGGTCCGTACTCCTCCAGCCTCTCCTGCGCCTCGGCCGTGCTCAGGCCGCGGGCCGGGTCCACCCGCAGCTCGGTTGCAACGTCCGCGGGCGCCAGCGCGTACCACGTCGCCTCCGCCTCGGCGGGGGCCAAGCCCGCTGCGGCTCCGGAATTGTCATTCATGACTTTCTCCTCATCGCCGGGGCGCTGCTCAGAACGGGGTCGGGATGTGCCGCACCGCCAGGGTCGGCTCCCGGTAGTCGCCGGCCTTCTGACGCTTCGGGAGCTCGACGTCGAGCCCGGGGAACGGCTCATAGGGCACCTGGCTGAGCAGGTGGCTGATGATGTTGAGCCGCCCGCGCTTCTTGACCTCGTTATTCACGACGTACCACGGTGCCCAGGCGGTGTCTGTTGCCTCGAACATGGCGTCCCTGGCCCGGGAGTAGTCGTACCAGCGGCTGTAGGACAACATATCCATGGGGGACAGCTTCCATGTCTTGCGGGGATCGTCCATGCGGCTCTCAAGCCGCCGGGTCTGCTCGTCCGCACTGACCTCGAGCCAGTACTTGAGCAGGATCATTCCGGAGTCGACCATCGCCTTTTCCACCAGCGGGGTCATGTTCAGGAACCTCTCGGTCTGCTCCGGGGTGCAAAAGCCCATCACACGCTCCACGCCCGCCCGGTTGTACCAGCTGCGGTCGAAGATGACCACCTCGCCGGCCGCGGGAAAGTGCGACATATACCGCTGCAGGTACATCTGGGACTTTTCCCGCTCTGTCGGGGTGGGGAGCGCCACCACCCGGAACACCCGGGGGCTCACCCGCTCGACGATACGTTTGATGGTGCCGCCCTTGCCGGCCGTATCGCGGCCCTCAAACACGATGCAGATCTTGGCGCCGGTGGACTTCACCCACTCCTGCAGGGCCACCAACTCGCCTTGCAGGACGGCCATCTCCGCCTCATATTCCTTGCGGCGCATTTTTGTTGTGGTTTGCTCGTCCTGCCCCGATTTTCCGCCGGCGCTCTTCTTTTTCTTCTTCTTGCCCACCATCGACCTCCTCGCCGAGTCCTTGCTGGGGCGAATCAAGGTGCCGCACTGCGAGATCCGGTGAGTCCGGCATAGTAGTCCGGGTAGTGTGCGGAAGAGCACGTGCACCAATCGCGTGAACGCTCGCGCAGCGTCCTGCAACTTTCAGTGTTGACCCTGGCCAGGGCAGGGTCTACGGCACTAAGACCCTATTGAGCTGCACCTGAACACGGCATGACGGGACGGCCCGGCGTGGGCGGCGATGCACTCGGAGCAGCACAAAGGCCCCCGGGGGGGGGGGGGGAACGGAAGTTCCTGCCCGGAGGCCCTTGGCCTGCCGGGCCCCCGCTGCTGGGCGCGGGGGCACAGGCTGAGACAGAGCATTGTCCCGGCACCTTCGGAAAACCCTCGGGAACTATTCCTGCAGCCACTCCGCGCAGGAGTTCAGGTTCCGGGTGACGCTCTCGACGGCGGCCGCCTCATCACGTGCGGCAATAGCGTCCACCAGTTCGTCGTGGCCCTCATGCGGCAGTCCATTGAAACCGACCCGCCGCTGCTGCCGGAGCAGATCATTGTGGAAGACGACACCGAAACTGACATATAGCTCGTGCAGGAGGGGGGGGCGGGTTGGCGGAGGCCTGGGCCACCCGCACATGGAAGTCCCAATCGGCGCGGGCCCACGCCGGATAATCTTCGGCCAGCCAGGCTGCGCGGCGTTTGTCGAGAAATGCGCGCAGGGCGGCGACGTCGTCGGCCGTGGCGTGGCGTGCGGCAAGCCGGGCGGCCTGGGTGTCCAGCCCGACGCGGACCTCCAGGATGTGCCCCTGGGAGTGGTCCGCATACATCCGCTGCGTGGCCCCCGCGATCTCACTGGTGGCGCGCACGTAAGTGCCGTCCCCGCGGCGGACTTCAAGCATGCCGCTGTGGGCGAGCGCCTTGATGGCCTCGCGCAGGGTGCCGCGGGAGACGCCGAACGCGGCCATCAGTTCCGGTTCGGCCGGAATGCGCTGCTGCAGCGGCCACTCGCCCGAGTGGATCAGCGCCCGCAGCTTGGCAGTGATTTCCTCCGCCAACGGAGGCCGGTGCGAAGAAGTGAGTGTCATCGCCGGATTCCTTCCAGCGGGTGCGAAGCGGTGTGCGGGGCAGCAGGCGGGAGTTTCGCCGGCCGTTGCTCTGTGGGCCGGCCCGTCAGCAGGTGGCCCACGGCGATCTGGCCCAGGGCCACTGCCAGCAGGAGCGCCAACGGCAGAGTCCAGGAGTTGGTGGCACTGTGCAGCAGGCCCATGCCGAACGGTCCGAGGGTCGCCAGCAGGTACCCGGCGGACTGGGCCACGGTGGACAGCGCGGTGGTCTCGGCCGTGGTGCGGCCGCTGCGGCTGATCATCACCATGACCAGCGGGAAGATCCCGAGCCCGAAGCCCAGCAGCACCGCGGTCAGCGGAGCCCAGGAAGCGGGGAGGACCAGCATGGCCAGGACGCCGAACGCCATTGTCACCGTGGCCAGGTAGAACGAGGTCCGCAGCATCCGGGGGCGCGAGCCGATGGCGACCAGCACCATGCCGGCAGGGACGGAGACGAGCTGCATGAGCCCGAACATCAGCCCGCTGTCGGACGCGGAGAGCCCGGTCGTGGCCAGCATGTACGGGAACCAGCTGAGGACGGCATAGGCCAGGAGCGCCTGCACCGTGAAGCCGAGGGTGATCAGCGCGCCGGTGCGGGTCCGCAGCAGAGGCCACGGGGAAACCCGGGCGGCCTTGACAGGCGACGCGTTGCGGTGGGCGTGCACCGCGATCGGGAGGAAGCCGAGGCAGGCGCACAGGGCCAGGATTCCGATGGACCCGACGCCCGCGGATGGCGAGCCAAGGGCCTGCGCCACGGGCACGATCAGCACGGCGGTGACAGTGGCGCCGGTGGTCATGGTCAAGGTATACAGGGCGGTCATGAGCGACGTGCGGTCCGCGAAATGCACTCTGATGAAGGCGGGCATCGCCACATTGCAGACGGCCAGCCCGGACATTCCCGCCACGGTCCCGGCGAGCAGCATTCCGGTGGACGGGATGCCCCGGAGCAACAGTCCCGCGGCCAGCATCACGAGGGAAAGCAGGATGGCCTTTTCCAGCCCCAGCTGCCGGGTGAGCCAGGACGTGGCAGCCCCGGCCACCGCGAAACACAGGGTGGGGATCGAGGGGAGCAGGGCCGTGATCAGCGGGCCGTACCCGAGGACGGCCTGCAGGTCGTGGAACAGTGCCGCGGAGCCGGTAATGCCGGCGCGGAGGTTCAGGCCGATCAGTACGAGCGCCACGACGCCGGCCACGATCACGCCGCGGGGGCGCCGGGTGCCGGGTGGGGCTGTTTGGGGGAGAGCGGAGACCGCCGTGCTGCTAGCCATGCTTGCCATTGTTAAAGGTTAGACGTTTGATGTTTGATCGTCAGCCTTTAGCGGCGAATATCTCCGAAAGAGACAACCCCTAAGAAGCAACGGAGGGCGAGGGTCAGCGCGGGTGCCGGGCGCTGAGCCGCTGGACCGCCAGGGCGAGCCAGAGCTGCACCCGGTCCGGTGTCTGGGCGGGGTCGTAGCCGGTGAGCTCGGTGATCTGCGCCAGCCGGTAGCGGACCGTGTTGCGGTGCAGGGTGAGTTCCTCGGCGACGGCCGCCACCGAGCCGTTGTTGTTGAGGTAGCTTTCCAGTGTGGTCATGAGCTCGGCGCCGTGTGCTGCGTCAAAGGCCCGCAGGGGGTTCAGTGACTCGTTGGCCATGTCCGCCAGTGGAACGTCCTCACTGGCCAGCAGCAGCGAGGTCAGGCTCAGCCGCTCGGGCTCGTTGACCGGCAGGCCGTGGGTGGCCGCATCGCGGGCTTCAAAATAGCTCCACCGCAGGCCGTTCGGCTTGGTGTAGGCACCGCCGATGCCGATCGTGGCATGGATCCCGGCCTCCGCGAGGTGGTCGCTCAGGCGGCGGGCCAGCGCGCTGGCGCCGCTGCCGTCATCGGGCATCACCACCACGAGGTCCTTCCCGACAACGGCGCTGACCGCCGCTTCGAGCGGCTGGGGCAGGGATGAACTTCCGAGCTGCTTGTTGTGGGCCGCCGATTCGGCGAGTAGGACCACGTTCTTGCGGGTGCTGTTGATGCCGACGCCGGCGAGGCGCCGGGTGGCTTCGGAGGTCTCCAACGTCCCGTGGATGACGTCTTCGAGGACCTGGCCGGCCAGCGCCCGCTGGGCCTGGCGCTGCTTGACCATGTTATTGAGTTCGACGCTGATCAGGTTCTGGGCGTAGCCCACAATGCCCGAGTCCTCGAACGGCTGCTTCACCCACAGTGTGCAGGCATCGCGGCGGCCGGTCGGGATGGGGTACGACGCCCAGCCCTCGGCCGTGGGGGCGGGGTGGCCGGGCACGCTGTTGTACAGCTGCGCCGTGAACTGGGTCAGGACGATCTCGGTGCGCAGCATCGACCCCAGATGTTTCAGGAGTTCGGCGAGCCCGCCGCCGGTCAGCAAGGCCCGGGCCAGGATCTGGTGCCCGGCAATGAGTCGCTCGAGCTTGACCAGGTGGTCCGCCGACTGGGCGTCGGCCACGATCTTGCCGATGGCAATGAAGGGGGTCTCGTACGGTACTTCCACCACCGGCAGCCCCCAGCGGTTGGCCTCGGCGATCAGGGCCGGCGGCACGGCGTCGTGCGTCAGGCCGACCCCGAAGCCGATCCCGACGGCCCCGGCCCGCTGGACCTGGCGCACGAAGCGGCGCTGCTCCGCGGCGCTCTTGAGCCGCATGCCCGTGGTCAGGATCAGTTCGCCGCCGTTGAGGAACCGCTGCGGGTCCTCCTGTTCGGTGACGGCCACCCAGAGAATGTCCTGGTGCCAGGTGGTTTCGGCGAGGCCGGCCTTGGTGAGTTTGAGGGACGGCACACCCAGTAGTGCGGCGAGTGAAATGGCCATGGATTCAGGATAGCCGGGTGCTGGTCAAGCGCACTAAAGCATTGCGGGGATGGTGTGCAGGTGCCTATTCCCTGGCTTGCCCCGCTGGCATAGGCTCGTGACCAGCCCCACATCCGTCATTGGCAGTAAGAAAGAGGTTGTACACCGTGGTTCAAACCTTGCAGAACTTCATCAACGGCGAGTTTGTCACCCCCGCCGGCACAGGGATGATGCCCATCGTGAACCCCACCAACGGAGACGTCGTGGCGCAGTCGCCGATCTCGGTGCAGGCCGACGTCGACGCCGCCATGACGGCTGCCAAGAACGCCTTCAAGACCTGGAAGCACACCACGCCCGGGCAGCGCCAGCTTATGCTGCTCAAGCTCGCGGATGCCGTCGAGGCTAACAGCGACGAAATCGTTGAGGCCCAGCACCGCAACACCGGCCAGGTCCGCTCCCTGATCGCCTCGGAGGAAGTCGCCGCCGGTGCCGACCAGCTGCGCTTCTTCGCCGGTGCGGCCCGCATCATGGAAGGCAAGTCCGCCGGCGAGTACTTCGAAGGCCACACCTCCTACGTACGGCGGGAACCGATCGGCGTCGTGGCCCAGGTCGCCCCGTGGAACTACCCGTTCCTCATGGGCATCTGGAAGATCGGCCCCGCCCTGGCCGCCGGCAACACCGTGGTTCTCAAGCCCTCGGACACCACCCCGGAATCCACCCTGGTCCTGGCCCGGCTTGCCGGCGAGATCTTCCCGGCCGGCGTGCTGAACGTGGTCTTGGGCACCGGCGAGACCGGCGCTCTGATGGTGGAGCACAAGGTCCCCGGCCTGGTCTCCATCACCGGCTCCGTCCGCGCCGGCATCGCCGTCGCGTCGGGCGCCGCCAAGGGACTTAAGCGGGCCCACCTGGAACTCGGCGGGAAGGCCCCTGCGGTCGTTTTCGCCGACGCCGACATCAAGAAGAGCGCCGCCGCCATCGCCGAGTTCGCCTTCTTCAACGCCGGCCAGGACTGCACCGCCATCGCCCGCGTCCTGGTCCAGGACTCCGCCTACGACGACCTCGTGGCAGCCCTCGTGGAACACACCAAGACCCTGCGCACCGGCTCGCAGAACGACGAAGACAACTACTTCGGCCCGCTGAACAACGTCAACCACTTCAACACGGTCAAGGCCCTGGTGGAGTCCCTGCCGGAAAACTGCAAAATCGAGACCGGCGGCCATCAGGCGGGGGACAAGGGCTTCTTCTTCGAGCCCACCATCGTCACCGGCGCCAAGCAGAGCGACGACATCGTGCAGAAGGAAGCCTTTGGTCCCGTCATCACGGTGCAGAAGTTCAGCACCGAGGGCGAGGCCGTGGAACTGGCGAACGACGTCGACTACGCCCTGGCCTCCAGCGTCTGGACCTCGAACCACGGCACGGCCATGCGCCTGAGCCGCGACCTCGATTTCGGCGCCGTCTGGATCAACACCCACATCCTCCTCACCGCCGAAATGCCGCACGGCGGCTTCAAGCAGTCCGGCTACGGCAAGGACCTGTCCATGTACGGCGTCGAGGACTACACCCGCATCAAGCACGTCATGAGTGCGCTCGACGCATAACGCAGATGCATAACGCTGTCGCATAACGCAGCCGCAAAACGCAGTGGCATAACTCAACCTGACGCATAACTCGCGCGCTTCACCGCACGCTTAGAAAGGCTTTCCCATGACCACCACCGCACATGACATCACCTACCGGCTTGAGCAGAAGCGCCGCGTCCAGGCCGACTTCCCGGGCCCCAAGTCCGTTGCCCTGACCGAGCGCCGCAAGGCGGTCGTCGCCGCCGGCGTCGCGTCCAGCGTTCCGGTGTTCGTGGCCGACGCCGACGGCGGCATCATCCATGACGTCGACGGCAACTCCTTCATCGACCTCGGCTCCGGCATTGCCGTGACGAGCGTCGGCGCCTCGGACCCCGCCGTCGTCGGCGCCGTGAAGGAAGCCGTGGAGCACTTCACCCACACGTGCTTCATGGTCACGCCCTACGAAGGCTACGTGGCCGTTGCCGAGCAGCTGAACCGCCTCACCCCGGGCGACCACGAGAAGCGCACCGTGCTCTTCAATTCCGGTGCCGAGGCTGTCGAGAACGCCATCAAGGTGGCCCGCCTGGCAACCGGCCGGGACGCCGTCGTCGCCTTTGACCACGCCTACCACGGCCGCACCAACCTGACCATGGCGCTGACCGCCAAGGCCATGCCGTACAAGACCAACTTCGGCCCGTTTGCGCCCGAGGTCTACCGCATGCCGATGAGCTACCCGTTCCGCGAGGAAAACCCGGAGATCACCGGTGCCGAGGCCGCCAAGCGCGCCATCACCATGATCGAGAAGCAGATCGGCGGCGACCAGGTTGCCGCCATCATCATCGAACCCATCCAGGGCGAGGGCGGCTTCATTGTCCCCGCCGAGGGTTTCCTGCCGGCGCTGGCCGCGTGGGCCAAGGACAAGGGCATCGTCTTCATCGCCGACGAGGTCCAGTCCGGCTTCTGCCGCACCGGCGAATGGTTCGCCGTGAACCACGAAGGTGTTGTCCCGGACATCCTGACCATGGCCAAGGGCATCGCCGGCGGCATGCCGCTCTCCGCCATCACCGGCCGTGCCGACCTCCTCGACGCCGTCCACCCCGGCGGCCTCGGCGGCACCTACGGCGGCAACCCGGTCGCGTGCGCCGCCGCTCTGGCATCCATCGGCTCGATGGAGCAGTACAACCTCAACGCCCGCGCCAAGCACATCGAGGAGATCGCCCTCGGCAAGCTGCGTGAACTGGCGAGCGAGCAGCCCGTCATCGGCGATGTCCGCGGCCGCGGCGCCATGCTGGCGATCGAGCTCGTCCAGGCCGGTTCCAAGGAACCGAACCCGGAGCTGACCAAGGCCGTCGCCGCAGCCTGCCTCAAGGAGGGTGTCATCATCCTCACCTGCGGCACCTACGGCAACGTCATCCGGCTGCTGCCTCCGCTGGTGATCAGCGACGAACTGCTGCTGGACGGCCTCGAGGTCCTGGCCGCGGCCATCAAGGCCAACGCCTGAGCCACTAGCCAACAAACTGCCGGGAAGGCAATCCCTTCCCGGAGACCGGTCTAGCCGGAAAAACGGAAGAGCCGCGGACACATCATCCGCGGCTCTTCCGCTGTTTAAGCCCTGACTTCCCGTTCGCTACTTCCAGGCGGTCGCGTCCAGCTGGATCGCCACGACATACAGGTGCTGGCCCTGCTCGATTTTCTCCACCTCGTAAACGCGCACCTTCGTCTCCGGGACCGTGGACATGGGCCGGCCGACGCCGATCCCGTATGTCAGCACGCCCTCGAAGTCCCCGGCCGGCGCGTAGCTCGTGAGAGCCCTGTAACCGATCGACGGCGCCGGGGCGCTCGTCACCGTGCTGGCCTTGCCGTCCGCGGTGTGCGCCTGGGCGCCATGGAACGTCACCTCAAGGATCGTTCCCGTTCCCGGCATGTCGATCGGCTGACCGCTGCCGTCGGCGACGAGCTCGGGGACCACCTCGACGTCGTAGCTGGGGAAGCCGCCGTTGAACCGGAAGCTCAGCTGGTCATAGGGCGGGGTGTCGGAGGGGTGCTGGCCCGCGCCGATGGCGTACAGCGTGGGCAGCGGAGCCGCCGGCGGAGGCGCGATGGGCACGGGATTCTCGTGGTCCGTGTGGAACGGGGTGCCGGACTTTGGCACCGACCAGTCGTGGGTGATCGTGGACGAGATCACCTTGTCGCCGGGTTGCGGGGGTGCCGTTTCATCAGCATCGCCGGTCGCAGACGGCGACGGGCTCGCTGTCGCGGTCGGCGAAGGCGACGGCGGCTGGCTGCTGGCCGACGGCTGCGGCGCGGGCGGGGTGCAGGCGGTGAGGACCAGCAGGAGCGTCAAAGCTCCCATCCCGGCAGTCCGCGGCCGGCACCTGCGGTTGCTGATGGCGTTCATGATGGTCTCCCCTCGACCATCCCAGCGTAGACACAGAAGATTGTGCAGCTCAGGGCCATAAGTCACCACCGTTTCTGCGGTCCCTGGACTAGAGTCATTCCTACCACTGCAGGAACGCAGACCGGCCGACGACGCCCGGAACCCCCGGGGCGCTGCTGGCGTCTGCCACAGACCCATAAGGGGTTCATACATGCGATACGTAGTCGGTTATACGCCCACTGAACGCGGCGCGGACGCCGTTGCCCTGGCTGCGGCCATGGCCCGGGCCCAGGGAGCGCATCTTGACCTTGTCTATGTGGTGGACCGGCACACGCCCTATCCGGCCGTGAAACCGGAAGGAAGCCGCGCCCAGACCGCGGAACAGCATATCCACTCGGCGGAACGAGAGGGTATGGCCCTGGTTCCGGAAGGGCTGGAGGCGCACTTTCACGTCCGCCAGGCGGACTCGTTCGCGGCCGGCCTCATCGACGCGGCCCTCGAGTACCGGGCCGGCCTGATCGTCGTCGGCGCCGCCAGCAACGGCCTCTTCAAGCGGCACACCATAGGCAGCGTGGCCAACGCGCTCCTGCACGCCGCCCCGGTTCCGGTGGCACTTGCGCCGCGCGGTTACCGCCGGACCGAACCCATCACGCGCCTGACCCTCGCCGTGGGCCAGCGCCCCGGGGCAGAAGCGGCGATCGACGTTGCAATAGAATCCGCCGAGCGCCGGGGCGTCCCGCTCCGGCTGGTCTCCCTTGTGGAACTGGACGTCGACGAGGAGGGCGGGGAAAACGTCAACGCGGCCCACATCCATGCCAATACCGTGCTCGCCGCCGCCGCGCACCGCCTGCCTGAGGGCCACCACGTCAGTGTGGAGGTCGCCCACGGGCGCACGATCGAGGAAGCGATCGACGACCTGGAATGGGACGACGGCGAGGTCATGATCGTGGGATCCTCCCGTCTGGCGGAGAAATACAAACTCTTCATCGGCAGTACCGCCAACAAGGTGCTGCGGGCCCTCCCGGTGCCGATGGTGGTTGTGCCCCGCGACTACCAGCGGGTGGATACCTTCCCGGAGGTCTAATTCCCGGAGGTCTGATTCCCGGAGGTTTGGGGCCGCGGGGCCAGGACCGCCCAGTACGCCGGAATGCTGCCGGGCGGTCCGCCGGTCTCCATCGGCACCGTTGCCAGGACACCGGGACCTTCCGCGATGAGGGTCCAGTGCCGTTCGGGGAACGCCCGCGAGCGTTGCCTGGGGCCGAAATGGCCCGGTTTCGGCAAGGCAGAAATTGCCTGGCGGAGCGGTCCCGGGATCCGCTCGCCCGTGGCGCCCAGGCCCCGAAGATAGCTCAGCGCCCCGCCCGGGACATTTGTCTCCACGAGGTAAATCCGTCCCTGGGCTCCGAGGAGCGCTTTGATGGAGTCCGCAAGGCGTGCCTTGCGTCGCCGGCTAAGGACGTGGAAGACGCCGCGGACAAAGACATTGACGTCGCCGAGTTCGTGCGCGAGCGCGGCCGCGGCAGCCGGCCGGGTGGCATCCAGGCTCCGGAAGCTGAGGCCCGGGACGTGCGCATGGGCGGACTGCGCCGCGGCCACGGCCGCAGGCGAGACATCGACGCCCAGCACCGAGGGGAAGGCCTCGACGAGCCGGCACGAGAGGGCTCCGTTCCCGCAGCCCAGATCGACCACCGGAAGGCTGGTGTCCATCAGGGCCGCCATGGCCCGCAGATGCTGCCTCACTTCGTCGTCGCCGGCGGTCGAAGTATCCCAGATGATCGGTTCCGTGAGCACTCCCTGCGACACTCCGCGCCAGAACTCATCCCAGCGCCGGTCCGGGCGCTGGGGCCGGTGCAGGGACAGGGCCACCACCCGGGCCACCATCCGGAGCGTGTCCGCCGCCTTGTGCGTGCCTGTGTTTTTCGTGGCTGTCTTCGGCGTACCTGTGTTTCTCGTGTCCCCCGTACCGGCTCCGCTCATGCGGCTGCACCGTCCCTGTGTGCCAGCAGGTCCGTCATGTCCGCAACGGGCAGGGGCCGGCTGAAGAAATATCCCTGGCCGAATTCACAGTCCAGGTGCCGCAGCCGGTCCGCCTGCTCGCGGTCCTCGATACCCTCGGCCACGGCACCCAGGCCGGCGGAATGGATCAGCTGCAAGATGGCCGCGACGAAGGTCTCCTGCTGCCGGTCCGTGGTCAGCCCGTCCAGGAGGGACTTGTCGATCTTCGCCTGCGAGGCAGGGAGGGTGCGCAGGTAGCTGATGGAGGAATAGCCCGTACCGAAGTCGTCGATCTCGATCCGGACGCCAAGGTCATTGAGCGACTGCATGGTGGCTGCCACTTCCGGACCGCCGCGCATGATCGCGGTCTCGGTGATTTCAATCGAGATATGGCGCGGTTCGACGCCGTGCCGGACCAGCAGGTCTTCGACATACGGTGCCAGATCGACATGGTGCAGGTCCGCCGGTGAGAGATTGATGTGGGTGCTGAAGTCCGCCGGAAGCCCCGGATCGGACTTCCATCGTCCGGTTTGCGCGATGGCGTTCCGGAGCACCCAGTGGCCGATTTCCACCGTGAGCCCGGCCTCGTCAGCGGCGTCGAGGAACGTGTCCGGCGCCAGCAGCCCCAGGTCCGGGTGGCGCCACCGGATCAGGGCCTCCGTCCCGGCAATCGTCCCCGTGCGCAGATCCATGATGGGCTGGTATTCCAGCTCGAGCTCGTCCGTTGCCAGCGCCGTCCGGAGCTCGGCCACCAGGTGAACCCGCTGCTTGGCGGCCTCGTGCATGGCCGCGGAAAACACCAGGAGAGTGTCCCGGCCGCGCTTCTTGGCCTCATGCATGGCGATGTTGGCATCGCGGATGAGCTCCTCGCTGCTCAGCCCGGGTTCGCCCAGCCGCACCCCGGTTCCGGCCGTCAGGGCGACCGCGACGCCGCCGGCAACGATTCTGTCCTTCAGCGATTCGCTAAGGCGGGACGCGATCTCCAGCACGGCGTCCGGTTCCTGGTCCACCACGAGCACGGCGAACTCATCGCCGCTGAGGCGTGCGATCAAGTGACGGGCCCCGGCCGCGGCGCCCAGCCGCAGGGCTGCCTCCCGCAGGACGGCGTCCCCGGCCGCGTGGCCAAGGCTGTCATTGATGAGCCGGAAGGAGTCGAGGTCCAGCAGGATGAGCGCGGGCTGGGGGCCCCGGCCGGCTCCGGTGACGGCCTCGGCCACTTTTTCCTGCAGCAGCGAGCGGCTGGCCAGCCCCGTCAACTCGTCAGTGTTGATCACGCGCCGGAGTTCGGCTTTGGCCGCTTCCAGGAGCGCGGTCCGCTCGGCGACCCGGACTTCCATGTCTTCGTACATGCTTTGAAGCTCTTCAGCGAGCAGGTTGATGCCGGTCGTGACAGCGTCGATGCCGTCCCGTGCCGGTGAGACCTCCAGACGGTTTGAAAGATCGCCCGAGGACAGCACGACGATGCCGTCTACGAGTTCCTCGAGGCGGCGGTCGTCATCACGCCCCGTCATGGCCCTGCGATATCAGCCAGCGGACCGCCTCATCGCGGTCGGTGAAAAAGCGCGTGGGGACCGGTGCCGAATTGACGCCCAGGAAGAAGTTGGCGAGAACCCGGTCAACGGCGGACGCGCCCAGCAGCGCGATGGCCGACGCGTCACAGCGTTTGGCGAACACGGCCCGCGCGGCCCGGCTGACGGATTCCGTGGTGGCCATGTCGATCAGCAGCGGCGTGGGCCGGCCGTCGCACATGGCATTGACCCGATCCATGGCGAGTTGGGCATTCGGGGCGTCAATGACGATGCCCCGGGCCCACTCGAGGCGCAGGATACCGCTGCTGTCGAAGCCCAGGGACGAGATATCCCGGCCGCCCGGAGTCTCAAGATCGTTTTCTGGCACCAGCAATCCTTAATTCCGCCCCAACGTGTCCTTCATGATGACACTAACGCACGGCGGCCCTGGTTCGCAGACGGCTAACCCGCCGGAGCAGTCCTGCTAGGCGGCGGCGCGGGCCCGTTTCCGGATCATGGAGTTCTTCCCGGCCGCCAGCAGCATGTCCACCGTCAGCACGAGCAGTGCCAGCCACACGACGCCGAAGCCAATCCAGCGGTCCAAAGTCATGGGTTCCTTGAACACCACAAGCGCCACAATGAACTGCAGCACGGGTGCGAAGTACTGCAACAAGCCGATGGTGGTCATGGGCAGCCGGCGGGCAGAGGCCCCGAAGAACAGCAGCGGCACGGCGGTGATGACACCCGATGCGACCAGCAGCCAGAAGTGCCCGGCGCCGTTGGACGCCAGCGTGGCCGCACCGCTGACCGCGAGCACAATCATGGTGGCCGCAGCCGGCGGGGCCAGCACGATCGTCTCCACGGTGAGACTGGTGATCGCGTCCGCCCGCGGGCCGACACGCTTCTTGACGAAGCCGTACAGGCCAAAGCTCAGCGCGAGCGTCAGGGCGATCCAGGGGAGCTTGCCGTAGGAGACTGTCAGCACGCCCACCGCGATAAAACCGATGCCGACGGCGGCCCACTGCAGCGGCCTCAGCTTTTCCTTCAGGACAAAGACCCCCAGCAGCACCGAGACCAGCGGGTTGATGAAGTAGCCCAGGGAGGCCTCTACGGCCTGGCCGGTGGTCACGCCGTAGGTGTAGGTAAGCCAGTTCACCGCGATCAGAGCCGCGGCGATGGACAGCGGGCCGATCACCGCGCGGTTCCGGAACGCAGCAGCCAGCACCCGCCAGGAGCGCGTGACGGTGATCAGCAGGACGCAGAACACGAGGGACCAGACCACCCGGTTGGCGACGATTTCGATCGCGCCGGCAGGCTGGAGCGCATAGAAGTACAGGGGCAGCAGTCCCCACAGCCCGTACGCGCCGATCCCGAACAGGATCCCCGGCGTCGTTTCCTTATCTACCGGCGCGAGTCCGGCCGGCGGCTGCGGCGCCGGCCGGACCGCAGGGGCTGGGACGCGCGGGTCGGTCGGCGGGGCGGGGGAGAAGGATCGTTCGGGCTTAGGCACAAGACCAATAACACCACCTGCACGGCGCCTATTCCTACCAACCGGGCCACAGGCCGCCCGGCGACATTTAGAATAGGGGCCTGTGCGCTGTATGTACTGGCGCTGTCCCTAAGACTCAGAAGGGCTCCCGGTGTCCAACTCGGCCGAATCCACATCCACTCGTCCCCTCCGCGTCGCCATTGTCGGCGCGGGTCCGGCCGGCGTCTACGCCGCGGACATCCTGACGAAGTCCAATGAGGTCAAAGACGGCGACGTCGAGGTCAGCATCGATCTCTTCGAGGCATACCCGGCGCCGTACGGCCTGATCCGCTACGGGGTGGCTCCTGACCATCCCCGGATCAAAGGCATCGTCAACGCCCTGCACAAAGTCCTGGACCGCGGCGACATCCGGTTCCTTGGCAACGTCACCTACGGCCGGGACCTGACGCTGCATGACTTCCGCGCCTTCTACGATGCCGTCATCTTCTCCACGGGAGCCATCAAAGACGCCGAGCTGGACATTCCCGGGATCGGGCTCGAGGGTTCCTTTGGTGGGGCCGACTTCGTCTCCTGGTACGACGGCCACCCGGACGTGCCGCGGGACTGGCCGCTGGAGGCGAAGGAGATCGCCGTGATCGGCAACGGCAACGTGGCCCTGGACGTGGCCCGCATGCTGGTCAAGCACGCCGATGAACTCCTGGTCACCGAAATCCCGGACAACGTCTACCGGGCCCTCAAGGACTCGCCGGTCACCGACGTCCATGTCTTCGGCCGCCGCGGGCCGGCCCAAGTGAAGTTCACCCCGCTGGAGCTGCGCGAACTCAGCCACGCCAAGGACGTGGACATTGTGCTGTATCCGGAGGACTTCGAGTTCGACGAAGCCTCGGATGAGGCCATCCGCAACAACAACCAGATCCGGACCATGGTCAACACCCTGACCAACTGGCTCGTCGAGGACCACGCCGAAGCCGAGGAACCGTCCTCGCGACGGCTGCACCTGCACTTCCTGCACAGCCCGGTCGAGATCCATGACGACGCCGCGAATCCCGGCAAAGTCGCCGGCATCAAGTTCGAACGCATGCAGCTCGACGGCACCGGGAACGTCAAGGGCACCGGAGAATTCCTTGACTACCCGGTCCAGGCCGTCTACCGGGCAATCGGCTACCACGGTTCGCCGCTGGATGAGCTGGAGTACGATGCCCGCCGCGGCGTTGTCCCCAACGAGGGCGGCCGTGTCCTCGACGCCGAGGGGAAGCCGGTCCCCGGGATCTACGCCACCGGCTGGATCAAGCGCGGACCCGTCGGGCTGATCGGCCACACCAAGGGTGACGCGCTGGAGACCATCGGCTACCTGCTGGAGGACCGGCTCACCTTGCCGCCGGCGCAGAACCCGGACCCGCAGGCCATCATCGATCTGCTGCAGGAACGCGGCATCCAGTACACGACCTGGGAAGGGTGGATCAAGCTCGATGCCCACGAGCTCGCCCTCGGTGCGGAGTGGTCGGCTGCGGAGAACGCCAACGGGATTGAGCGGGAGCGCATCAAGGTAGTTCCGCGCGAGGAGATGATTGAGATTTCCCGCGACTAGCCTGTCCCGTCAGCGGCGCCCGGACGTAGAATTTCACGCACAAGGACTGCGCGGCGGACGCTATACCGCCGTGCTGCAAACCCCGTGCTGTAACCGTCGTGGTGTGACGTGTGACGTGACCCCGTGCTGTGTTTCCCTGCTGCGATTCCCCTTCGGGAGGTGCCGTGGACGAACAACTCCGGTGGATGGATGCCACGGAGCAGGCCGACCTGGTCCGCTCCGGCCAGGTCAGTGCCGCCGAACTCCTCGCCGAGGCACGGGCCCGCATCAGGGAACTCAACCCGGTGGTGAATGCCGTGATCGCCGGGCTGGACACCGACACCCCCGACGCCACCCCGGCAAACGGCAGCACCCCCACCGACGACCTTCCGTTTGCCGGGGTGCCGTTCCTGGTCAAGGACCTCGCGCTGGAAATCGCCGGGACGCCGTTCTCCGAAGGCTCACGCTGGCTCGCCGGAAACGTCTCCGGCCACAGCCAGGAACTCGCGCGGCGCTTCCGCCAGACGGGACTGGCCATCATCGGCAAAACCAATACGTGCGAGTTCGGACTGAGCCCGCACTGCGAACCGGTCCTGCACGGGGCAACCCGCAACCCCTGGGACCTGTCCCGCTCCACGAGCGGATCCAGCGGCGGGTCGGCGGCCGCCGTCGCCGCCGGGATCGTCCCGATGGCCCATGGCAACGACCTCGGCGGGTCGCTCCGGTATCCCGCGGCGTGGTGCGGGCTGGTCGGCCTGAAACCGACCCGGGGACGGGTGCCGCTAGGCCCGGAATACGGCGATGTCGTCGGCGGCCTCGCCGCCGAATTCGCCCTGACCCGCACAGTCCGCGACGCCGCGGCGCTGCTGGACGCCGTGGCCGGTCCGGCGCCCGGGGACCCCCACCTGGCGCCGCCACGGCCACGCCCCTATGCAGCCGAGGCCGTGACACCGCCGGGACAGCTCAGGATCGCGGCCACGGCCACTCCCAATCGCGGCCAGACTGTCCATCCTGACTACCTGCGGGCCTTCGACGCCGCCGTGCGCTTGCTGAGCGACCTGGGCCACGACGTCCAGGAAGCGCACCCCGAACCCCTGGACCGGGCGGGGCACCACGCCATCCGGGCCGTATACGCCGCCGCAACCGCCTGGATCGAGGGCTACTGGACTCGGCGGCTGGGCCGGGGGCCCGAACCGGGGGAGGTGGAACCGTATACCGAGGTCCTGTTCGGGCGCGGCCGGAAGGTCAGCGCCGGGGATTACCTGCAGGGCGTTGAGGAGTTGCAACGCTTCAGCCGCCGGGTTGCAGGCTTCTTCCAGACCTACGATCTGTGGCTGACGCCGACAGTCGGCTGGCCGCCGCTGCCGCTCGGCACGCTGACGGCGACGGCGGAGGACCCCGTCCGCGGGGAACGGGAGGCCGGCCGCTTCCTGATGTTCGACGGCGAATACGCCAACATCACAGGCAACCCGGCCATGTCCGTGCCGCTGGGCACCGATTCCGCCGGGCTTCCCGTCGGGATGTCCTTCCTCGCCGGCTTCGGCGCCGAAGCGACCCTCTTCCGGCTGGCCGCCCAGCTGGAGCAGGCCAGCCCCTGGGCCGGGCGACGGCCTGCACTCAAGCAATCCACGTGAAGGAGACCCGCCATGTATCTGGGCACCATGTATCTGGGAATGTACAGCTTCCGCGGCGACCCGGCGGACCTTCTCGCAGGCCACGACCGCTTGCTGGCCCTCCTGCCCGCCGGCCAGTTGGAGCTGCATCTGTGCGTGCAGACGGAGGACGGCATCGCCGTTCTGGACACGTGCCCGAGCCGGGAGGTCTTTGACCGTTTCAGCGGCGGCAGGGAATTCCAAGAGCTGATAGCGGCCGCCGGGCTGCCACGCCCCGAGATCCAGCACGTGGGCGAGATCAAGAGCTACGTCCTGCCGCCGGGAGCCGGCGCCTGAGCCCGCCCGGGCCCACAGGTGGTGCAAGGCGGTGCATTTCCAAACTCCCCGCACGGAACTAGACTGGGCCGGACGAGGCGGCCTCCGGCACGCCGTCGAGCCCGTCCGGTGGGAGTTCAATGAGGAATCTGGTCCATCCGGCAGCGCTGCTACCGCCAGCAGGCGGGGTCACCGCAGCGCTGCGGCAGAAGCATGCCAGTGCCGGGCACGAGGAACTGGATTCCCGGGGTCGCGTCTTTCCGGAGGACCTGCACCTGCCCGGGCTCAGTAGCCTGATCCAGGAGTCGTGGCGGCGTTCGGCGGAACTGCACGCCAACCCGGACAACCCCGAGGCCCCTCTGGCCATGGACCGCGAAGAACTTGAGGAATACCGCCGCCAGCACCCCTTGGCCGCCATCATGCCTGTGATCCATAAGCTTTTGGTCCTGCCAAGCCACGACAGCGGGATGCTGGTGGCCGTGGGGGACGAGGTCGGCCGGCTGCTGTGGGTCGAAGGCGACGCCGCCCTGCAGCGCCGGGCCGAAGGCATGATGTTCGTCCCCGGGGCTGACTGGTCCGAGGCGACGGTGGGCACCAGCGCCCCGGGCACCGCGCTGGCCCTGGGCCGGGGCATCCAGATCTCCGGCGCGGAGCACTATAAGCGTTCGGTGCATCCCTGGAGCTGCACGGCCGTGCCGTTCCACGACCCGGATTCCGGCGCACTGCTGGGGGTTGTGGACATCACCGGCACGGAGTCGGCCGTGGCCCCGCATACCCTGTCCCTTGTCGAGGCGACGGTCGCCGCTGCCCAGGCGCATCTGCGGGTGGAACGGCTCCAGCTGGCCGCCGCACGCCAGTCCTCGCCCTCCCGGAGGAGAAGCCCGGCCGCGCCGAAAACGGCCGGGGCATCGGCCGCTGGCAGCCTGTACCGGAACAGCCTCCAGCTGCTTGGCCGCGATCAGGCCCTGCTCAGCATTGACGGCCGCACCGTGTCCCTGTCCGCCCGGCACAGTGAGATCCTCGCCCTGCTCAGCACCCACCCCGAAGGGCTGAACGCCGAGGAGCTGTGCGCCCTCCTGTACCCCGGGGAGGCCTCCACCATGACGCTGCGCGCGGAGATGGTACGGCTGCGCAAAGTCTTGCAGCAGCTCAATCCCGAAGCCGTCCCGGCGTCACGCCCGTACCGCTTGCCGGTCGACCTCGTGCCGGACTCCGGACAGGTGCTGAGCTGCCTGCAACGCGGCGCTCACCGGATAGCGCTGGAAATCTACCGCGGCGCCGTACTGCCGCGCTCGGAGGCGCCCGGCATCGTGGAGCTGCGGGCCAGGGTTTCCGCGCTGATGCGCGAGGCCCTGCTGACGGACGGCAGTGCCGAGTCACTGCTGAAGTACGCCGAACTGCCCGAGGCAAAGGACGACGTCGACGTCCGGACCGCCGCGCTGAAGCTGCTGGCACCGCGCTCGCCCAAGCGTGCCGCCGTCGTCGCCGATCTGGAACGGCTGGACCGGGAACTGAGCGCCTGAAACGTCACGGCCCGGGGCACCGGACCGTGACCGGGCTCACATCGTTGCAACCTGACTGCAACCTTCGCGCCCCTAGGCTGAGGGCAACGGGGGCCGGCAGCGCCTTGCTGCCCCCTCTCTTGCACAGCAAAGGAGCTAGCAATGACTGTTTACGCCCAGCCCGGTACCGAGGGCTCGAAGGTCACCTTCAAGGACCGCTACGAGAACTGGATCGGCGGCGAGTGGGTTGCCCCGGTCAAGGGCCAGTACTTCGAGAACATTACCCCCGTGACAGGCAAGGCTTTCTGTGAGGTGGCCCGCGGCACCGCCGAGGACATTGAGCTGGCGCTGGACGCCGCGCACAAGGTTGCGCCGTCCTGGGGCAAGACCTCCGTGGCCGAGCGCGCCGCGATCCTGAACAAGATCGCGGACCGGATCGACGCGAACACCGAGATGCTCGCCGTCGCCGAATCCTGGGATAACGGCAAGCCGATCCGCGAAACCCTCAACGCGGACATTCCGCTCGCCGCCGACCACTTCCGCTACTTCGCCTCGGCCGTCCGCGCCCAGGAGGGCCGGCTGTCCCAGCTCGACGACGACACCACCGCCTACCACTATCACGAGCCCCTCGGCGTCGTCGGCCAGATCATTCCCTGGAACTTCCCGATCCTCATGGCCGTCTGGAAGCTCGCCCCGGCCCTCGCCGCCGGCAACGCCGTCGTCCTGAAGCCGGCCGAGCAGACCCCGTCCTCCATCCTGGTGCTGATGGAACTGATCAGCGACCTCCTGCCGGCCGGCGTCATCAACGTGGTCAACGGGTTCGGCGTCGAAGCCGGCAAGCCCCTGGCCTCCAGCCCCCGGATCCGCAAGATCGCCTTCACCGGCGAAACCACCACCGGCCGGCTGATCAGCCAGTACGCCTCCCAGAACCTGATCCCGGTCACGCTGGAACTCGGCGGCAAGAGCCCCAACATCTTCTTCAACGACGTCGCCGACACCAACGACGCCTTCTACGACAAGGCCCTTGAAGGCTTCACGCTCTTCGCCTTCAACCAGGGCGAGGTCTGCACCTGCCCGTCCCGCGCACTGGTCCAGGAAGGCATCTACGATTCCTTCATGGCCGATGCGCTGGCCCGCACGCAGAAGATCATCCAGGGCAACCCGCTGGATACCGAGACGCAGCTCGGCGCCCAGGCCTCCAATGACCAGCTCGAGAAGATCCTGTCCTACATCGACATCGGAAAACAGGAAGGCGCCAAGGCCCTCACCGGCGGCGCCCGCGCCGAGCTCACCGGGGACCTGGCCGGCGGCTACTACGTCCAGCCGACCATCTTCGAGGGCCACAACAAGATGCGGATCTTCCAGGAGGAGATCTTCGGCCCGGTGGTGTCCGTGACGCGCTTCAGCGATTACAACGACGCCATGGGGATCGCCAACGACACCCTCTACGGCCTCGGTGCCGGCGTCTGGTCCCGCAACGGCAACGTTGCCTACCGTGCAGGCCGCGAGATTCAGGCCGGCCGCGTGTGGGTCAACAACTACCACGCCTACCCGGCCGGTGCCGCGTTCGGCGGGTACAAGTCCTCCGGCATCGGACGCGAGAACCACTCCATGATGCTGGACCACTACCAGCAGACCAAGAACCTCCTGGTCAGCTACAACGAGAACAAGCTCGGCTTCTTCTAAGCCGCACTGACCCGGGCGGGGCGGATCGGACGTGATCCGCCCCGCCCGCACCATGTCTGGCCACCCCCGGGCGGGACGTACCACCCACCACCCCACGGAGTACACCAAACCCTGAATACGCCCTAAAGCTACGCCCCATATCTAGGCCCCAAAACTACGCAAGGATTTCGCCAATGACGACGACAATGCAAGCAGCTGTAGTAACTGAATTCGGCAAAGACCTCCAGATCCAGGACCTCCCCATTCCCTCCCCGGGCCGCGGTGAGGCGCTGGTCAAGGTCATCACCACCGGCGTCTGCCACACGGACCTTCATGCGGCCGAAGGCGACTGGCCGGTGAAGCCGACCCCGCCGTTCATTCCCGGCCACGAAGGCGTGGGCGAAGTCGTGGCCCTGGGCGAAGGCGTCACTGACCTGGCCGTCGGAGACCTGGTGGGCAACGCATGGCTCTGGTCCGCCTGCGGCGACTGCCAGTTCTGCCGGACGGGCTGGGAAACGCTCTGCGAGGCCCAGAAGAACGCCGGCTACAGCGTGGACGGCTCCTTCGGCGAGTACATGCTGGTGGACAGCCGCTTCGCTGCCCGAATCCCCGCCGGCTCAGATCCGGTGGAAGTGGCTCCGGTGCTCTGCGCGGGCGTCACCGTCTACAAGGGCCTGAAGATGACCGAGGCCAAGCCCGGCCAGTGGGTCACCATCTCCGGGATCGGCGGACTCGGCCACATCGCTGTCCAATACGCTGTGGCCATGGGGCTGCGGGTCGCGGCGGTGGACATCGCCGACGACAAGCTCGCCCTGGCCAAGAAGCACGGTGCAGAGCTGACGGTCAATGCCCTGCACGAGGATCCCGCCGAAGTTATCCAGCGCGAAACCGGAGGATGCCATGGAGTCCTGGTCACGGCAGTGCACCCGTCAGCCTTCGGGCAGGCCATTGGGATGGCCCGGCGCGGCGGAACGATCGTGTTCAACGGGCTGCCGCCGGGCGACTTCCCGGCGCCGATCTTTGAGATTGTGCTCAAGGGGCTGACGGTCCGGGGCTCCATCGTGGGCACGCGGCAGGACCTTGAGGAGGCCCTCGACTTCTACGCCCAGGGCAAGATCCACCCCACGGTGTCCACGAGGGCGCTTTCCGAAGTGAACGCCGTTCTTGATGAGATGAAGCACGCCAAGATCGACGGCCGTGTGGTGCTGAGGTTCTGATGAAAGAAGGACGCTGATGCCGGAGACCAAGCTCGACGCCGCCGTGACCCGCCCGGGGGAGGACTTCTCCCGCGTGGCGCTCACCCCGGAGGCTGTGGGCCTGTTGCGCAAGCTGTGGGTGCAGCACGGCCCGCTGATGTTCCATCAGTCCGGCGGCTGCTGCGACGGTTCCTCGCCTATGTGCTACCCGGCCGGGGAGTTCATCACAGGGGACTCGGACGTGTTGCTTGGCCTGTTCGATATTTCGGACGGAATCCAGCCCCAGCCGGTGGAATTCTGGATGTCGCGGGAGCAGTTCAACTACTGGAGCCACACGCACCTGACGGTCGACGTCGTCCCCGGCCGGGGGAGCGGTTTCTCGGTGGAGGCGCCGGAAGGCAAACGGTTCCTGATCCGCTCGGCGCTGATGGAAAAATGGCCGGTCTGAGCCGGAACGGCGGAGCGTAGAGCTCTCTGCGAGAGATGTGGGCCGTGCCGGCAACGTCGGCACGGCCCACATCTGCGTCTCACTATGTGGGACAAATCGGGCCGTCCAGTGGATGGACACTACACTAGATAGGTCTGTTTCCAAACCAGTTATCGAGATTGCGGACTTTCCTATGAACCTTTTCCGGACCAAATCCATCGAGCAGTCCATGTCCGACGCCGATGAGCCCGGACGCAAGTTGAAGCGCTCGCTCAGCACGTGGGACCTCATGATCATGGGGGTCGCGGTCGCCGTCGGCGCCGGGATCTTCTCGGTTGGCGCCAAGGCTGCCGCGAATTTCGCCGGCCCGGCCGTGACTATTTCCTTCGCGATCGCCGCGGTCACGTGCGCGCTCGCCATCATGTGCTACGCCGAGTTTGCCACGGCCATCCCGGTGGCGGGCTCCGCCTACGTCTTCACCTACGCGACCATGGGGGAAATCCTCGCGTGGATTATCGGCTGGAACCTGATCCTGGAACTCTTCACAGCCGGTGCCGTGATCGCGAAGTACTGGGGCATCTACCTCAGCAAGGTCTTTGCGCTCATGGGAGTCGACGTTCCGCCGTCGATCTCCCTGGGCGGCGTTGACCTCTACTGGGGTGCCTTCCTGATCGTTGCCATCTTCACTGTGCTGCTGGTCCTCGGGACCAAGCTCTCCGCCCGCGTCGGCAACATCTTCACGCTCATCAAGATCGCGGTGGTGCTCTTCGTGATCGTGGTCGGCTTCACCTACGTGAAGTTCGAGAACTACGCTCCGTTCGTGCCGGCCTCCGAGCCGACCGGCGGCACCGGAACCGCCGACGTCCTCAAACAGTCCTTCTTCGGCTTCCTCACCGGTGCGGCCCCTGCCCAGTACGGCACACTCGGCATCTTCGCCGGCGCCGCCCTGGTCTTCTTCGCCTTCATCGGCTTCGACGTCGTCGCCACCTCCGCCGAAGAGGTCAAGAACCCGCAGAAAACGCTGCCGCGCGGCATCTTCGGCGGCCTTGCGATCGTCACAGTGCTCTACATCCTGGTGTCCCTGGCCCTGACCGGCATGGTGTCCTACACCAAGCTCGCCGAGGCCAAGAACCCGACCCTTACCACCGCTTTCGAGGCCGTCGGCAACACCGACGCCGCCAAAGTCATCGCCTTCGGCTCCCTCGTGGGCCTCACCACCGTCATCATGGTGCTCCTCATGGGCCTGTCCCGCGTGGTCCTGGCCATGAGCCGCGACGGCCTGCTGCCGCGATCCCTGTCCAAAACCAGCACCATCCGGGCGACGCCGGCCCGCCTCCAGATCATCTGCGGCGCCGCCGTGGCTATCGTCGCCGGCTTGACCAACGTGGACCTGCTCGAGGAAATGATCAACATCGGCACGCTCTCCGCCTTCGTGATGGTGAGCCTGGGCATCCTGGTCCTGCGCAAGAAGCGCCCGGACCTGAAGCCGAGCTTCCGCGTCCCGTTCGGTAAGGTGCTCCCGGTTGTCTCGGCCGTGCTGTGCCTCTACCTCATGACGAACCTCGCCGTGGAAACCTGGATCTTCTTCGCGATCTGGCTCGTGATTGGCATCGCGATCTACTTCGCCTACGGCCAGCGCCACTCCCGCCTAAACGAAAAGTTCGCGGCGGCCCGGGCCTCCGTGAATGGCCCTGCCAAGGACGACGCCGTCACCGCCGCCCCGGCAAACGAGGAAGACGCGCTCACCCGCTCCTGATCGGGAAATGCCGGTCCCGACAAATCGAAGTCGCCGGAGACCTGCGAATTCGCCGACAACTTCCGGCGAATTGGCAAGGCTCCGGCGACTTCGGCGTTGGACCGTCCGGTTCGGGAGGGTACAGCCGGCGGGCGCGGAGGACCCCGCCTCCCTAAGATGGAGACATGGCCCGCCCAGCAAGACCGGAACGCAAATCAGAACTGTTGTCGGCGATTCTCGACTACCTCATGGACAAGACGCTGGCGGAGCTGACGTTTCGAAGCCTCGCCGACGGGCTGGGTGTCAGCAGCTACGTTCTGGTGTACCACTTCGGCCACCGTGAACAGCTGATCAACGAGATCATCCGCGGCATCGAATCCCGGCTGGACAGCATCCGTGCCACCGACGTCCGGGACATCGACAGGGATGCCTGGCGGGCCTTCCTCCTGGAGTCCTGGCAGTGGACCATGGCGCAGCGCAACCGGCACCTGGCCCGGCTGGAATTTGAGGCGACGGCGCAGGACGTGGTGGCGGCTGTGCCGCGCGGCACAGCCCAGGAGCACTTCCGCATGCTGCACGAGAAGTCCCGGGACTGGCTCGTCATCCAGGGGATCCGGCCAGAGTTCGCCGACACCGACGCACGTCTCTTCACCGCCGCGTTCTATGGGCTGCAGTTCGACTTTGTCGTCAACAACCAGCCCGAGGAAGCCACCGAGGCCTTCGAGCTGATGATGCTGGTCTTCTTCAACAACCTCGACCGGCGGCTCGCCACCGACGGCCAGCACATCTGACGCTGAAGACCGGGGTCCAGGTCAGGGAGCCGCGTAACGGCCGACCCACTCCACCAGGGGACGGAGCTCCTCCCAGCGCCGGGCCACTTCCGCCGCGGCCCCGGGCCCGGCAAGCCAAGCGGGCTGCCCCACGTTCTCGCCGGCCGTGAGGGACTTGTGTTTGAGCAGCTCGGCCCTGGGGTGGTCCTTGTCGAAGCCCCGCGGCACGGTCTTCAGGCTTTCGCCTTCCACGGCGAACCCTGCGGCCTCGACGTGGCGCACGATTTCCTGCAGAGTCTCTCCGCTGGCGGGGTCGTCCACGGCACCGCGATAGCGTGCCAGCTGGGCCGGGGTGTGGGTGTGGCAGCCGCCGCCGATGAGGAGGCCGTCGGCACTGAGCTGGACGTAGAAACCCACGCCTTCCGCCAGCGCTGCGAACGCTCCCTGCGCCGTCTTGTAGGGCGACTTGTCCGGCGAGAAGCGGACATCCCGGTTGGGTCGGAAGAGTTTCGCCGGGCCGAACCGGGGTTCCAGCTCGGCGAGCAGCTCGGTCAACGGCCCCTTCACCGCGGCATCGTAGACCGGCTTGTGCTCCAGCCACCAGTCCCGGTTGTTGTTCTGTTCAAGCTCGGAATAGAACCGGAAGGCGTCATCCGGAATGCCTGCAAATGCGGTCATGGCTAAATCCTAGGGATCTGCCGCGTCTCGTGGCGAGGGCCGCGAGCACCTATGTGGAAAACGGCAAAACGCCCCGCCACGGATCTCCGGAGGATTTCCGTGGCGGGGCGTTCATGGGCTCAGCCGGTCACAAACGGGCCTTGCTGATTAGACCTTGTTGGCGGCCTCGGCGTCGGACTCAACCTGGCCGGCACCCAGGTTGGCGCGCAGCTTGGCGCCGAACTCGGCGTCGACGTTGGTCCAGTACTGGATGGCGCGTTCCTTGATGTCGGCGTTCTTGACGCCGCCGACGGCACCCGTGACGGTGTCCAGCAGGCGGGCCTTCTCGCCGTCGTTGAACACCTCGCGGTACAGCGTGCCGGCCTGGCCGAAGTCGCTGTCCTCCGCATGCAGGGTGTGCGCGGAGAGGGTCAGTTCGCCGTCGTTCTCCCAGCCGCCGCCTGCAACCGCGGGCTCCACGGCAGCGGGGCCACCGACGGAGTTCGGTGCGTAGACCGGAACAGACGGGGCGTTGAAGTGGTAACGTCCCGCGCCGTCCTGGCTGTAGTTGTTGACCTGGTTCTTGGGCTGGTTCACCGGGATCTGGGCGTGGTTGGTGCCGACGCGGTAGCGGTGTGCGTCCGCGTAGGAGAAGATGCGGGCCTGCAGCATCTTGTCAGGGGAAGCGGCGATGCCCGGGACGAAGTTCGACGGCGCAAAGGTGGCCTGCTCGATCTGCGCGAAGTAGTTCTCCGGGTTCTTGTTCAGCTCCATGGTGCCGACCTTGATCAGCGGGTAGTCCGAGTGCGGCCACACCTTGGTGAGGTCGAACGGGTTGAAGCGGTACGTCTTGGCGTCCTCGTACGGCATGACCTGGACGTGCAGGTCCCAGGAGGGGAAGTTGCCGGCGGCAATGTTCTCCTGGAGGTCCCGGATGTAGAAGTCGCCATCAGCACCGGCCAAGGCCTCGGCTTCGTCGCCGGTCATGGACTTGACGCCCTGGTTGGACTTGAAGTGGTACTTGACCCAGAAGCGCTCGCCTTCGGCGTTGATCCACTGGTAGGTGTGCGAGCCGTAGCCCTGCATTTCACGCCAGGAAGCCGGGAGGCCGCGGTCGCCCATGAGCCACGTGACCTGGTGGGCGGACTCGGGGGAGAGGGTCCAGAAGTCCCACTGCATGTCGGCGTCGCGCAGGTGGGTGCCCGGGAGGCGCTTCTGCGAGTGGATGAAGTCCGGGAACTTGATGCCGTCGCGGATGAAGAACACCGGAGTGTTGTTGCCGACGAGGTCGTAGTTGCCCTCGGTGGTGTAGAACTTCACGGCGAACCCGCGGGGGTCGCGCCAGGTGTCGGGGGAGCCTGCCTCGCCGGCGACGGAGGAGAAACGGATGAGCATGTCCGTCTCGGTGCCGGGCTGGAACAGGGCGGCCTTGGTGTACTTCGAGACGTCTTCGGAGGTCTTGAAGGTACCGAAGGCGCCGCCGCCCTTGGCGTGGACAACACGCTCCGGGACGCGCTCGCGGTTGAACTGCGCGAGCTTCTCGATCAGGTAGTGATCGGTCAGGATGATCGCACCGTCGGCCCCGACGGACTTGGAGTGGGCGTCGGAAGTGACGGGAGCGCCGGACTGTGTCGTGGACACGGCGGGCACAGAGATGTTCTCAGTCATCATTCTCCTTTGGTTGGGTTTGTTAGTTTCGTTCGGAGGGAAGTTGTTGGGTGCGCTGGCAGTCCTGGCAGATGCCCTGGTACAGCACGTCCGCGATCTGGATGGTCATCGGCTTGGCGTTCGCGTCCCAGTGCGGGGTGAGGCAGGGCGCGTGGCCCACGGCGCATTCGACGTCCTCCACCCGGCCGCAACTGATGCAGACGGCGTGGTGGTGGTTGTCGCCCACCCTGGTTTCGTACAGCGCGGGGGAGTGCGGGGGTTCGAACCGGCGCAGCATGTGCAGATCGGTGAGGTCGCCCAGGACCACATAGACGGACTGGGCGGTCAGGTCCGGCAGTTCCTGCCGTGCGGCGGCAAGGATCGCCTCCGCCGGCGAATGCGGGTGATGTTCGACGGCGGCCAGCACGGCCAGGCGCTGCTTGGTCACCCGACGGCCGTGGGCACGCAGGGCGGCCGCCCATGCGTCGTGGCTGCCCGTGGAATCCGTCATGGTCCCATTCAAGCACTTATTATGACTGCCTCACAATAAGGCACGGCTAACTACGTCCGTCCGCGTCACAAGCCGCCCCGGGCCGCCGCTAGAGTTGCCCGGTGGGGAAATTTCTGGCGGACATGACGCCGTTGCGCGAAAGTCCGGCCTTCCGCCGCCTGTGGCTGGGGTCCTCCGTGTCGGCCCTGGGCAGCCAGCTGACCGTGGTGGCCGTCAGCCTGGAGGTGTACCGGCTGACCCAGGACAGCCTGTACGTGGGGCTGCTGAGCATCTTCGCCCTCGTTCCGCTGATGTTTGGGGGACTGCTGGGCGGCTCGGTCGCCGACGCCCACGACCGCCGCACGGTCGCCCTCCTGGCCTCCTCCGTCCTCTGGCTGACCACCCTCGCCCTGGCCCTGCAGGCGTGGCTGCAGCTGGGCAACGTGTGGCTGCTGTACGTCCTCGTGGCGGTGCAAAGCGGTGCTCAGGCCATCAACCAGCCGGCCCGCAGCGCCATCATCCCGGCCCTGGTCCGCAAGGAGCTGCTCCCGGCCGCCAACGCCCTGAGCATGATGAGCTTTGGCCTGACCATGACCGCCGGGCCGCTCCTGGCCGGCGTGCTCGTGGCCTGGATCGGTTTCGGCTGGACATACACAATCGACGTCGTCAGCTTCGCCTTTGCGTTCTGGGCGCTCCTGAATCTGCCGCCCATGCCGCCCGGGAAGCATGCCAGGCCGGCCGGGCTGCGTTCCGTGGTGGAGGGCTTCCGCTTCCTTGGCACCCGGCCCAACCTTCGCATGACGTTCGTGATCGACCTCGTGGCCATGATCTTTGCCCAGCCGCGAGCGCTGTTGCCTGCCATCGGCGCCCTGATGATCGGCGGCGGTGACGCAACGGTAGGGATCCTGCTGGCCGCCATGGCCGTGGGGGCGTTCCTGTCCGGCCTGTTCTCGGGGCCGCTGGGCCGGGTTCGCCGGCAGGGTGCCGCCGTCGTGTGGTCCGTGATGGGCTGGGGTGCTTCCATCGCGGCGTTCGGCCTGGTGGTTCTCCTCGCGGGGCATACCGGCAGCGGCGGCGTGACGGTGTGGCTGCTGCCCGCCGCCTTGTGCTGCGCGCTCGCCGGCATCGCGGATTCCGTCAGCGCCGTCTTCCGCACCACCATCCTGCAGGCCTCCACACCGGACCACCTGCGCGGACGGCTGCAGGGTGTGTTCGTGGTGGTGGTGGCCGGTGGACCCCGGATCGGGGACATGCTGGCCGGCGGCGCGACTAAACTGTGGAACGAGGGATGGGTCCTGCTGCTCGGCGGCGCGCTATGCATTGCCGTGGCCTGGACGGTGGCCCACCTGCAGTCGGGATTCCTGCGCTACGACGCGCGGAACCCGGTGCCGTAGCGGTTCGTTTTCCTTGGTAGGTCTGTGAACTGCAGGTCAGTGAAATACGGGTCATCAGGAGGACCAGTGCATCAGCATCACAACGGACTGAAGACCGCGGCCCTTTTCGGGGTCCTGTGGGCGGTGCTGTTGGGTCTGGGAGCTTTCATCGCGGCCGGGACGCGCAGTGCCGCGCCGATCTGGATCATGGCCCTGGTCGGCATCGGGACCACGGCCTATGGGTACTGGAACAGCGACAAGCTGGCCATTCGTGCCATGCAGGCGTATCCCGTCACGGAGGCCGAGGCGCCCCAGCTCTACCAGATCGTCCGGGAGCTGTCCGGCCGGGCCAACCAGCCGATGCCGCGCATCTACGTCTCGCCCACCATGGCGCCGAATGCCTTCGCCACCGGCCGGAACCCGCAGAACGCCGCCGTCTGCTGCACCGAGGGCATCATGAGGCTGCTGGACGCCCGCGAACTGCGCGGCGTCCTGGGCCATGAACTGATGCATGTCTACAACCGGGACATCCTGACGGCGTCGGTGGCCGCCGCCGTCGCCGGCGTCATCACGTCGGTGGCGCAGATGATGCTGCTGTTCGGCGGCGGGGACCGTCGCAACGCGAACCCGTTTGCCGCGATCGCCATGGCATTGCTCGCCCCGTTCGCTGCCTCCCTGATCCAGATGGCCATCTCCCGAACGCGTGAGTACGACGCCGACGAGGACGGATCGTCGCTGACCGGCGATCCGCTGGCGCTCGCCTCGGCCCTGCGTAAGATCGAACAGGGCGTGCAACTGGCGCCGTTGCCGCAGGACCAGAAGCTGGTGAACGCCTCGCACATGATGATCGCCAACCCGTTCCGCGGCGCAGGCGTGGCCAAGATGTTCTCCACCCACCCGCCGATGGCGGAGCGGATCGACCGGCTCGAACGGATGGCCGGCCGCCCGCTCAGCTGACGCTAGCTGCGGTCTGGCGACGCGCGGATACGTTCGCGACACGCAAAAGAGCTGGCGACACCGGAGTTCCGGCATCGCCAGCTCTTTTGCGCGTCCTGAGGAAAATTGCGCCGGGGAGGGACCGCTAGCTGCGGAAGTTCACAAACTGCAGGTCAGCCTCATCGAAGCCCTTCAACAGGTTCATGGTTTCCTGGAGATCGTCGCGGGACTTGGACGTCACCCGGAGCTCGTCGCCCTGGATCTGCGACTTGACGGACTTGGGGGCCTCGTCGCGGATCAGCTTGTTGATCTTCTTGGCGAGGTCCTGGGCAATGCCCTCCTTGATGGAGGCCTCGAGCCGGAATTCCTTGCCGGAGGCGTAGGGCTCGCCCGTGTCGAGGGACTTCAGCGAGATGCCGCGGCGGATGAGCTTTGACTGCAGCACGTCGAGCACTGCCAGCACCCGCTCCTCGGAGTTGGCCTTCATGAGGATCTTCTCGCCGCTGAAATCGACTTCGGCGCCGACGCCCTTGAAGTCGTAGCGCTGGGCGATTTCCTTCTGCGCCTGGTTCAGCGCGTTGGCGACTTCCTGCTTGTCTACCTTGCTGACGACGTCGAACGTGGATTCGCCTGCCATGACTGTCCTCCTGATGGTTGCCGGGTGCCTGGTGAAAGGCCGGGATGTCTGCATTCCAGCCTAATACGGATACCCCCGATCCGGAGGCCTGCTGCCCGGGGCTACGTTTCACAGTCCGCTCATAGCTAACTCATTGCGGGAACGAAGCCGGGCTGAGCAGAGTTGCAAGGGTTGGAACCGACGCTGAAAGGCAAAGAGCATGCACCACAAAGCCGTCCGCTACGTCACCCGCACCACCGCCGCCGCTGCCAGCACCCTGGCTGCGACGGCGACGTCCGTTGCCGCCGCCGCGCTGGCGGCCTCCATTATTCTGAGCCCGGCCGCGGATGCCTCGGCCCGCCTGGACGGCGTCCACGCCGATCTGGCCCGCGCCGTTCAGCTGAACCAGGTCACTGCGGAGCAGGCGGCGCGTTTCGAGGCCCGGCTGGCCGGACGCATTCTCGGAGACGCCTGAATTTCCGGGCTTTTTGGCTCGCCAAGTCGCCGATTCGATTCTTCGGCGGAAGTTCTGTAAAGTTGTCTTGCCCGCGGGTTCTGGAAGCGGAACGGACTGGAAACAGACGTTCCGGGACGAGGAACCGCGAGTGATCTTCTTTTGAAGTTCGGCAGATTACCCGAGCGGCCAAAGGGGGCTGACTGTAAATCAGCTGGCAACGCCTACGGGGGTTCGAATCCCTCATCTGCCACAGTCCCGGATTTCCGGGGAATTTAGACCCGTTTGGATCTCTTCGGAGGTCCGGACGGGTCTTCTTTTTGCCTATTTGTTGGGGAACTTGTGGGGGAAGCGTCCAGAATCAGGCGCTGAAGGCCCGCGCATAGGCCGCGGTAACGTCATCCTTCAGCCGCTGATCCTTGACCACGTCGAAATACAGGTCCGACGTGACGGTGATCGTGGAGTGCCCGAGAATGCGGGACACCACGGGCAGCGGCAGACCGTTCTGCAGCATGATCGTTGCGGCCAAGTGCCGGAGGCTGTGGAACACGACTTTGGGCAGTCCCGCGCGTTCGGCCATGCGCCCGAAGGTCTTTGACACGTTATTGGGGATCAGCGGGGCTCCCAGCGCGTCTGTGAAGACCAGTCCCCGGTCATTGGCCCACGCCTCCCCGGCGATCAGGCGTTCCCGTCCCTGCTGGACCTTCCACGCCTTCAGCACGTCCGGCACCCAGCCCGCGAGTGGTACCCAGCGGTCCTGCCCGGCCTTTGTCTTGACCGGTTGGAACAGCACTTCCTTGCCCTGCAGCTGTGCCTGCTGCCGGACGGTCAGGTCCCCGGCCGCGAGGTCCACGTCTGACCAGCGGAGCCCGCAGACTTCCCCAAGCCGCATGCCCGTGCCCACCGCAAACAGGATCAGCGGAGCGAGGCGTTCCGCGTGACCCGATTCCTGGGCTTCCATCCAGCCCCGGAACTGGCCGAACTCTTCCGGGCTCCACACGTCCCTCCGCTCCGCCGCTTCCTTGGAGACATGGGCACCGATTGTCGGGTCCCGGTGGATCTGGCCCGCCCTGAGGGCATCCCGAAGAGCTGACCGGAGCGTGGCAACGATCCGCCGCTCTGTGGACGCGCTGACCTGCTGATTCAGGGGCTTCCCTGTGTTGGCCTTCCGGACCTTGACCAGCATGGCGTCAATATGGGAAGCCTTCAGGTCCGACAGCCGGAGGCCGCCTAGGTTCGGGATCAGGTAGTTGTCCAAGTGCCCGCGGTAGGACCGGATGGTCGCGGCACGGATGGTCTTGGCAGATTCCTTCGCTGTCAGCCAACGCTCCAGATACTGGCCCACGGTTTCCTTCCGCCGGTCAGCCTCCAGCGTGCCTTCCTTGTGCGCCCGGATCGCCTTTGTACGGGCGTCCTTTGCCGTCTCCTGATCCGGGAACCCGGACTCGGCAATGCGGAGCCGCTTCCCATCCTGACCGGGAGGGAACTCAACACTGAAGGCCCATTTGTGCCGCTTGCACCGGGCCGGGCATTCCTTGGTGCACCTCTGGTAAACGCCTGCCGCCTTAGCCATTTTCGTTGTTCCTTTCGCCGTGAATGAGTCCGCGTTTCCGGGCTTCCCTGACCCATGCTTTTACGCGGTTGTCTTTGGTGAGTTGTGGGTCTTCCATGCTTGCAGCCAGCTGGTGCGCGACGGTCCGGACTGGGCGGGTATCTCCGGAACTGGCCGCGGCGTTGTAGAGTCCGGCCACGCGGGCAAAATGGGCGGCGTCATAAATGGACCGCCGTCCCCGCCTCGGGGTATCCGCCAGCGGGTCCGCGTAGACCTGAGCCGTCGTGGCCGCTTCCGGATTCCCCTCGGCCTCCAAGACCTGAGAGACGCGGCCGTAAATCCAATTGAGGCGGTTACGGGTTTCCCCGATAACCGCCGCGACCTTCACAGTGCGCCATGCCTCCGGGGTGACCGGCTGGCCGTTACGGGACCGAAGTTCAACGGCAATCGGTGTTGCCGTTTCGCCGTCGAGCGCCCAGGTCACTGTGGCCTCCCAAGGTGCCGTCTCATCGTGGGAGATCGACGCGAGGTCCAGCATGGCCGTTGCGGCGTCCGGTTCCATTCCCAGCCGGTCGACGGTGGTCTGCCATTCCTCGAAGGTGCTGGGGTTTTCTCCGCCTACCGGGACCTTGATCTTGTGCTCGTGCATGTCACCTTCCGGATTAAATTGCCGTCCGGATAACTGGTCCGGTTGGCTTGCCATATTTACAGTCTACTTCTGACAGAAGCGGGGCACAATTGAGAAGGTGAGCAAACCACTAAGCACAGATGAAGTCATGTCCCTGCCAGCGTCAATACAGCTGGAGACAGCGTGTAGCGCCCTCGGAATCTCCCAAGCCACGGGCTACCGGCTGGTGAAGGCGAACGCCTTCCCCTGCCCCGTGGTGAAGGCTGGCCGCGCTATCCGCGTACCAAAGACCGGACTCTTGCGAGTCCTGGGGCTCGAAGCCACAGCAGACCGCAGCGCTACCGGAGCCTGACGCCGTGCCCGGTATCGGCCGGGGTGGACCATGAGCGGGCAGGCGGTAACGCGGGTGATGCAGCACGTAACCGGGCTGCATCCCACGATGAAGCTAGTTCTGGTGTGCCTCGCTGACCACGCGGGAAAGGACGGGACTAACGCCTTCCCGTCCGTCCCGACGATCGCGGAACTGTGCGGGGTTGATGTACGAACAGTGCGCCGCACCATCTCCGCACTGGAAGGCCGTGGGCTGATACGCCGGGGCAATCAGGCGGCGGCCTCCGGCATTCCGCCCCAGTACCGGCCGATGGTCTGGGATCTGGTCATCTTCCCCGCAGACGTGTCACCCGTGACAGGTCCAGAGGTGTCATCGGTGACAGGTCCAGACCTGACATCAGGGGTGACATCAGGGGTGACATCAGGGGTGACATCAGACCTGACACCCGTGTCACCCAAACAGAGTAAACAGCTAAACCAAAGGAAAACAGGTCATAGCCGCACTGCTCCTGCGTCCCGGAACGATTGGCCTTCAGAAGCATTCTCCGGACTCAGCGGCTGGTAACCCCGTCGACTCCCGCCCGCCCGGGTGGGAATCATCCTCGAAAGGAATCATCATCATGACCACTCCCGAAACTGCCGTTGTGATGGCATTTGACGTTTTGCAAGACGTGATCGCCAGCGGAGCAGACCCGCGAGGCCCGCTCGGATCGGGCGCCGCCTGGACTATCGACACCTATGGGACACCTAGGCAGCGGGCGCAGCTGCAGCGGCTGGAAATGGCGGCCGCCAGCAAGCACGGCGCTATCCCGTCCCGGACGACAGCCAAGGAGGGCAAAGCCGCGGCGGCTGCTGACACCTTTGGCATGGACGCGCTGGACCGTGCCATTGCCAAGAGCTTTGACACGGAGGAGGACGCGTGAGCCCGAAAACGGCACCGCTGACCGCTGATCAGGTACGGGCAGACATTCTGGCCCCGGCGATCGAAGAGCAAGAGCGGATCGACGCGGGGGAGAGGGCAGCGCGGGCGGCAATCGACGCGGCGCGGGCCAAGCGTGAGGAGGAGCTGACGGCATGGCGGGCCGAAACAGCGGAATGCCTGCGGCTCTTCCTGCCGGGACCACCGCCGCCGGCACCCGTGGAGATGCCCCAGCATCATGCAGTGCTGCACCGGGCCATCACCGCCCGCCAAAAGGTTTCCGTATGGCAGGAGCGATTGCTGGCCGAACAGCGCGGAAAAGCGGAAACTGCGTACCGGACAGCGCTCCCTGACCTGATCGAGCGGACACACGCGACCACACTCGGCGCAACTGGCGCGATCCTCACGGAATGGAACGGCTGGCTGCAGCTGGTCAGGGACTGTCGGGCCGCTGCTGAACGCTCCGGAGGCCAGAGGCCATGGGAACCCGCAAGCGGCCGCATGCGGACCACGATCACTGCAGCGGACCTGCTGGAGGCTGTGACCGGGGCGGATCTCCTCGAACCGTTCCCGCCCGCAACGGAGTGGATCGACGGGGGACCCCGTGACGGATTCCACCAGCCGATGAAGGGCGGACCGGACGGACCGGACGGGATGACCCGGGAAGAGGCCGCACAGCAGCGGAGGCCCGGCGGTGCCCGGTGGCATCTGTGACCGTGCGGAGCTCGAATGAGCACGAATGAGCGTCTAAGCCGGGGACAGCGGGCAGCGCTCACGGCCCTGCTGGTCACGCCGAACCTCCGGACAGCTGCCCAGAGTGCCGGCGTAGGGCATTCCACGCTCCGGCGCTGGCTTGCTCAGCCGGAGTTTCAGGAGGAGTACCGGCGGCTGTCACGCGAGACGCACCAGCAAGCGGTAAGCGCGGTCCTCTCAGCCCAGCAGGAGGCTGTGGCGGTTCTTGTCCGTCTGATGGCCAGCAGGTCCGCAGACGTCCGCCTGCGGGCCGCGTCGAAATTGGTGGAACTTGGGCACCGGATCGCGGGGGATGACCTGGACCAGCGTCTGACCCGGCTGGAAGAGATCGCCAAACAACAGGAACAGGAGAAATGGGCATGGGACGCAAGGCACGGGTAGGCCAGCTGGAAGCCAAGATCAAAGGCCCCAAGCGCCGGGAGCCGTTCGACTGGGAGGCAGCTTATGGGGAAATCGGGGTGCTGACCCGGAACTGCATCCTCCTGTATCTGACCAGCAGCAAGACCCGGGAAGCGCTGGAAGGGCACGTCTACCAGCTGATGCGGGTGGGAACCTTCGCAATGGACATGCTCACGGAGCACCGGACGGTGAGCGAAGGGGAGCGGGCAGCGCTTCGGCAGCTGATGACGGATCCGGACTACCGCGGCTTCGGCTGGACCGAGGAGAAGCACCCTAGGGCGTTGCAGCTGTACCGCCTGTGTGCGGTGCGGGGGTGGCTGTAGTCCGCGCTGCCAAGGTCGGTTCTTACACCTGCATTTGCTGTCACACGCACCTTCTTATCTTAAGTGGCCTGTATTCTGTGTCAGTGTTCGAACTGAACACTGACACAGAATGACTCGGTGGGGGTCGAGCATGGCTGTACCCCTGGCGAGCTATAACACGTAGGGGGGGCACAGATGGCCAAAATCAGGGAAAAGATTCCCCGCACCATCCAGTGGTGGCGGCTGGTCGACGGTAGAAGTGGTGCGGCGGTCGAGGAAGTGGACTGGTTTAGCGTCCTGGGGAAGCTACACGGATCTCAGCATGTCTACTCTGTCGACGGACGCGAGCAGAGCGGTCTTATCCGCGCCCTTCCCGTGTCGAACGCGTGGCAGGAAAGTCTCGCGGTAAGTGATCTCGAAGACGGGATACTGGTACCAGACGACACCACCACTTACGGCATTGTCCTCGCGGGCGGCAAGGACTTCGTCCCCAACCAGCTGAACACCGAAAGCGGGGATCAGCAGCCGCTGGGTTTGGCTGGCGACGGATGGGAACCCGTAGACAACCTGTTTGTTTGGTTCGCGCCGTTTGGCAACATCTTCGGGGTTATGGCCGAGTCTGTGTCAGCAGCAAGGGCGAGGACATTCGCGGAGTGGCTGACCCTGACGATGGAAGGCGCGGGCATGCTGGATCCAGACGATCCGGAATTCTCGTGGGCCGTGCATCCAGTCATCGACAAGCAGCAGGCAAACAGGCTGAGGACAGCCACTGGCCTGCGTTCGATGGCCTTCGCGGGTCTGTTCGGCAACAACGTCCGCGACGCATCCGGTCTCGCCCGCATCTTTGGACGTCCGCAGGCTGCGGTCGGTGCACTTCGTATCGAAATCAAGGTCAGCCGTGTTGCAGGCCAGAGCGCACCGGGCGATGAAGAGGCAATTCTTGATTGGTTCTCACGGGAATTCGGGGATCTGGAGGGCTCAGTCCAGAAAGCCCAAGTTACGATCGCTCAAGATCAGGGTGCAGACGTCCCGGCCGACGAGATTGACCTCCTGCACCACCGGCTGACGAGAAAGGTGAAGGTCGCCCTCGCGCCGGGTGCAACAAGATCCTTCGAAGCCTCTACGGCAATCAGCGAGATTGTCAGTGCGTTCTGTAACGATAGAAAAGATCTAGTTCGACTGAGGTCCAAGATCGAATAGAAGCGAGAGGGGCAGAACTGATGACTAGCAATGAAGTTCCGGCAGCCGAGACCAAGAGCCTTGTCATCCTGCTCCTCGCCATCCTTGTCGCAGTCGGAGCAGGTGGTGCTCTGCTGGTTGTCTTCTTTCTGGAGGGCATAACTGTTGCCGGCATACAAACGGGCCTGACGAACGTGGCTCAGGTAAGTGGTGTGGCAAGTGGGCTCTCTCTGACTGGAACGGCCGTGCTTTCGCTGAAGGGCCAAATGCTGCAAGAGATCGTGGACGACTATGGCGGTTTTCTAAGGGCCGTTCTGTTTGGGGGATACGGCCTAATGGTCATCGGCGCGATCGCCTGTGCCCTGTTTTCTGCACGGCCCGAGCACCCTGCTGCAATGTGGGTGATGGCGTACACCGGAGCCGTTACTGCAGCGGGTCTACTCGTCACGGCCTTCATGATCAACGGACTGTTCTCCAAGCAGGGGCGTGAAAGCAAGGCGAAGGTGACGCGAAGCCCCGTGAAGCTCTGATGTTCTGTTGGGGATTTGTGGGGGAAGAGGCGTTTGCTGGGGACAAAAGGTGACTAAGAGAGCGGCTTGCATCCGGGGAAATCACTGGATGCAAGCCGCCCTAGGCCACTTCTGACAACTGGTGCCCACTCGGCTGTGACAACTGTAAATCAGCTGGCAACGCCTACGGGGGTTCGAATCCCTCATCTGCCACCCAAGCAAAGGGCTCTACTTCCTAGCAATAGCAAGGAAGTAGAGCCCTTTGTCATTTCCCGGGCATGGTGTGTGGGCGCCTTGTGAGCGCGACTGCTCGTGAAACAGGCCACAAGCCACCACATGCGGCTTGCTTCGTGAGGATGCGTTACGGCTGCTGGTCGGTGGCCTTGGGTACGTCCTCCAGCACGGATCGGTCAAAGAAGCGGACCTCGCCCGTTGCCTGGAAGAACACCGGAACTACAGAAGTGCTCGGGTCTTTGGACGTTTCGTATATCTCGGGCGCGCTCCCGTGTTTTCGCGCAATGGTTCCAACCATGTCGGTGCCGCGAACTCTGACGGTTCGATACTTGTAGCTGATGTGAACCCCTCCTAGTGAGTTGAGTCACACGTTACTCCACGATGGCAGGCCAGGGGCCCGTTGTCGGAATTTGCGCCCAGGCGACGGCGCCCGCCCTTCACCACAAGAACCCCTGAATTTCCAGGGGCGGCCTCTGACCTGCGACGCAATGAGGATTCATTCCCTCATCTGCGACCTTCCCGGTTCTCTCCACCGAGATTCGCGTGCCATTGAGTGGCCCGGGCCGGCGTGGCCCGGGTCAGTCCCAAGGAGAGGCAGAATAGGCAACACGAAGACTGGCTCACCACGAATCACGCAGAGGACTTCCATTGGGGACAGAGACAACACTGCCAGGCTCCAAAAGGCCTGACGATAACGAAGTACTCCGCCACGGCAGTGGCGTCATCTCCGCTAACGCCCAAAAAGCCCAGCAGGACAACTATCTCGTCCAACTCTTGGACCCGCTGCGACACAACCTGCTGTCACGCACCCGACCCATGCCCTCCGGTAAGTGCTTCCTCCGTCGCACATCAAAGTACAAGTACTGGATGGGCTACCAGCTGGATCCGCTGCGGTGGATGGTCCATACGTTCAGTAACTCCCCAAACGCTGACGGCGGCGCCGAGGCACGGCAACTCGTGCAGTTGAACAATTTCGCCGCCTACCGCGCGAGCCTGTATACGAACTGGGACGAGGCGGGCTGGACGTGGAACGGTGCGAGCTGGGAAGACTCCGCACCGTTGGCCGGGCGCCGGGCCGCGACCCGCAGCGAGTACGCCCGATTCACCTTGCCGTTGGGCAGCCGTGCCGCCCTTCTGCGCTTCACCGCGCACTCGTCGAACGGGATTGCCGAAGTCCGAATGGTGGATGATCTGGGCGCCACCCATACACCGTTTGATCTGCTGTCGGGAAGGGCGATGCTGGAGGCCAGGCTGGTCACGCAGGGCGATATCGACGCGGAGAACATCAGATCCAGCGCCTATTACGTAAACCAGCACACATACGGCGCAAGCTCCGTCACGGACGTGGTCCTGTCCACAAACCTCGACGCTCAGCGGACCTACACCGTAACCGTTCTGGGGACTGGCGTGCAGAGGGCCGGTTCCATCCCCATTAATCTGGTTGGCAGTTCGTCGGCCGAGGTGGAATTTTCGGGGTGCGCAGCAACCCGGGCAGCAGTGTCGAAGGGGGCAGGCGGTACCCCGGCCCAGGGCAACGCATACTTCCGACTGACTGTTACGGATAGTGCCGCCGGCATCCACAACCAGCGGGTGGATATTACGCCGCGCATAACAGTCATTCCCGGTGTGGCGTACACGATGTCTGCCTATCTTCGGGCGGCTGGAATTGTTGGGGTATCCCTGCAGATGGTTTTTTTCGACTCCGGCGGCGCGGTAGTCGGCAACAGCTCCTACTCGCCCACCATCACCGGATCCACCTTTGTCCGCACCTCGGTAACTGCAACACCCCCGGCCGGGACAGTCAGCATGCTTCTCCGTATCGGCAATACGAACGCTACTGACGTCGGTAGCACCATGGACTTTTACGGTGTGATGCTCGACCAGTCGGACACATTGCGCTCCTGCCCTGAAGGGGCGCCGGGGCCCCACATGACGGTAGCTGCCATCGGCCGCGACCACCCGACCCCGAACAGTCAGACGACGTGGGTCCTTGATGAGCAGCTGGGCGGCTCTGGAACTCGTGACCCGTCAGCTTGGGAATACGCCTTGGGCGTTGACATTGGCGGGACGGACTCCTACATCGGCAACCAACACGGTTACGACCGCCCAACGTCATGGACGGTCTACGCCGATGCCAAGACTCTCACGCCGCCCGTTGGCTCTATTTACACCTCGAACGGGTTCACGATCGAGCGGCTGTCGGATTTGTACCACCCTGGCAGCGCGAGCAAGGTCGGAACCGCGCGCGTCGTCTACAGCATGAGCGCAACGGGAGGATTGCACGTGGACCGAAAGATCACCTGGGTCACCGACGGCTGGTACTACAACCCGTACATGGTGATGTGGCCGACCACGCTCGAACGCGTGTCCTGGGTGGGGGCCAACCAGACCTGGACCGCAGACCAGAACATCGGCAAGGCGCCTGCCGGCCAACTCGGCAAGCTCCCGTACCAGTTGTGCTACGCCTGGAACGCGGCCGGGAACTATGTTGCTCTGTGCGACTCGGGGCTCGAGGGCTTCCGCTCGTTCGCCTGGGGGACAGCCTACGCGTACTACGAGGACCGCAGTGCAACCCTGAAGAAGCTCTACGTCGCGCCGATCACGGACGGTGTTCGTCGACGTTTCGTAGCGGGCGACACCATGCAGGCTGCCAGCACCTATGCAGCCGGCAGGGTATCCAGCCCGGAGGCCACGCTGAAACGTTAGCGTCCACGCTTTCTTGGCCTGCGGATCCGCGGACCTCCGAAACCCGTGGCTCAGTCGGTCGGCGCATTCGGGATCGTCACCGTTGTACCGGCGGGCGGAATCCATTCGCCGCCGGTGAGCAAGTCCAGATTGGCCATCCGCAGTGCATGGAGCGGGACGCCGTAGCGGCTCGCGATGCCCGAGGGGGTGTCCCCGGGGACCGTCCTGTACAGCAGGCGTCCCTGGCCGTCCTGCCCGGTGACGTGGCCGCCGGCCCCCAGCTGCGGGACGTCCACGCCTCGGAGATCGACCACCTGCCCAGCGGCAAGCGGCACCGGTTCATTGAAGCTCCTGAGGATCTCGGGCGTCATCCGGAAGTGGGCGGCGATGCCCTCCCAGGTGTCGCTGTCGGCGGCCGTATAGCGCATGGGCAGGAAGTAACCGTTCATCTCCGTTGTCCCCGGCAGGACCGCCGGAGACGGGGAGGCTGCCGGAGATGCAGGCACCGCGGCCGCCGGCCGCCCCGCCGCGGGTCCTCCGGACGCGTCCGCACCGGAACCGCACGCGGTCAGCAAACCGGCCAAGAATGCGGCAAGAATCGCAGCGGCGGGCACGAGACGACTGGCGCCGGGACCGTGACTCACGTTGGTGTCCTGTCATTCGGGGCCTCCCCCCGAGGCCCGCTGCCGCCGATTATTCCATACGTTTGATGAAACCTGTTTTCCGGTGGGCCCGTTGACCGGGTTAGGTATAGTGCCCGTCATGGACGATAAGGCGATCTTGCACCGTTACCTGAGCACTCGACGCGCCGACCTCCTCGGCAAGCTTGAGGGCCTGAGCGAGTACGACGTGCGCCGGCCGCTCACTCCGACCGGCACCAACCTGCTGGGCCTGGTCAAGCACGTGGCCAGCGTCGAATTCGGCTACTTTGGCGAGGTCTTCGGCCGGCCCGGCAGCCTGGAGCTGCCGTGGCTTGCCGACGATGCAGAGCCTGATGCCGACATGTGGGCTGCCCCCGGCGAGACACGGGAGCAGATCGTGGAGTTGCACCGGTTCGCTGCCGCGCACAGCGACGCCACGATCGATGACCTTGCCCTAGACGCGCCCGGCGTTGTGCCCTGGTGGCCGGACGAGCGCAAGCACGTGACCCTGCACCAGATCCTCGTCCACATGTGCGTCGAGACCGCCCACCACCTTGGCCACGCGGACATCCTTCGTGAGCTCATCGACGGGAGCGCCGGCCAACGCCCGGATGACCCGAACCTCTCGGCGCGCACCCCCGAAGGGTGGGCTGTTCACCGGGCCCGGATCGAAGCGGCCGCCGTGGCCGCCGAAGCCCTGGCGGCCAGCGATGGATTACCGGAAACACCCGGCTTTTCTGCAAGCCAAATCTCAGTTTTCCGGGCGGGGGCATCGTAGGGTTGTCGGGTTCGCTGTCGAAGAAGAAGGAGCTGACGTGAAGTCGTTTGCCTGTGGTGATGTGGTTCCCGGCTGTGAAGCCCGCTGGGTGTGCAGCACGGATGATGAAATTCTGGTCAATGTGGCAGCCCACGCTGCGACCGCCCACGGCCTGGAGGAGCTGCCGGCCGACGTCGTGCAGTCCGTCCACAGAGCCATCGTCCCAGTTAGTTGATTCACGCGGCAGGCGGCCTCCCGCCCGGCGCCGGGGCCGCCCCGGGCTGGAAAGAGCATCTGGCGGCCGCCTGCCGCGGCGAAGGCCTTTCCGCGGCTTACCAGCCCATTGTTGACACCGCCCGCGGCACAGTGGTGGGTTACGAAGCCCTGGCGCGATTTCCGGGTTTCGCGGAAAAGAACCCTGAAGCGTGGTTTGCCGCCGCACGCACCCACGGGCACGCGGCCGAGCTTGAGGCCGCAGCCTTGCGGGCAGCGCTCGCGGCGCGTCCCACGTTGCCGCCAAACTGCTTCCTGACGCTCAACGTCTCACCTGAACTGCTCCTGACGGAGAGCATCCGCGAGATCTGGCGCGATCAGGGAAACCTTGGCGGACTCGTGGTTGAGCTCACGGAGCAAACACCGATCGACTCCTATCTGGAGCTGGAACCTGACCTCAACCAGCTGCGCGCCGCAGGCGCCCTGATCGCCGTCGACGACGCCGGAGCCGGCTATGCGGGGCTCCGTCACCTCCTTGCCCTGCGGCCCTCGCTGATCAAGATTGACCGCGAGCTCATCCAGGACGTCGACCGCGACGAAGCCAAGCGCGCCCTGATCTCCATGCTCGGAACTTTTGCCAGCCGCGTCGATGCCTGGATCCTGGCCGAGGGCGTGGAACGGGTGGAAGAACTGGACGCCCTTGCCGCCCTCGGCGTTCCCCTGGTGCAGGGGTATTGCCTGGCCCGACCGGGGCCGGCGTGGGAAGCGCTGGACCTTGACATCGCCCACCGCCTGGCGTCAAGACCGCCCGTGACGCACCAAAGCATTATCCGCGACATCGTGGAACCGGCGACGACGGCCACGAGCGCGGCGACGGCGGCCGCCGCCTTTGACGGTAACCCTGCCCTGGAGTCGGTTGTGCTGATGGGGGAGTGCCGGCGGCCCGTCGCGGTGCTCGATCCCTCGGCGGCGGCGCTGGGGATGGTGAGCCCTGGCATGCGGGTCAACCTGGACACACCGCTCAGCGAGGCACTGGCGCGGTCCATGACGCGGACCCGGGACAGCCGCTTTGACCCCCTGCTCGTCACGGACAACGCAGGACGCTTTGCCGGCGTCGCCCGCATGGAACGGATGATCACGGCCCTCGCGGCGGCTGACACCTAGCCGTGCCCGGGGCAGGATGTGTCGGTAGCCCCGCCGTGCCCGCCGGCTCCCTATCCGTCCAGCAGCTGGTTCGTCGCGGGGTCCGGGGCACCGTCGTAGTAACGGTCCAGGACGTCGCGGAACACGGTCTCACCGGGGGCGGCCCGCAGGAACAAAGTCATGGACGAGTGCAGCTTCCGGGCATCGATGCCTCCAAAGATCTGCACCGCGGACCGTCCCTGTACGGCAGCCACAGCGGCGGCGACGTCCACGAGGCGCGGGCCCAGGACCGCGTGCCGGTAATAAGTCCGCGCCTCGTCCAGCGATGCGATCGCGTACCTGCGGGCGGTCTCGCTGTGGCCCAGCCCGGCGAGCTGGGGGAACACAAACCACATCCAGTGGCTCGCCTTCGTGCCGGACCTCAGCTCCGCCAGGGCATGCCCGTACGTTCCACCGGAGTCCTGGGCAGTTACGAACCGTTGAAGATCGTAGGGGTCTTCCATGCTCGCTAGGCTACGTCGCCGGGGTGCAACGCGACAGTCCGGCCGCTCGTGAAGGGGTCCTTCGGCCGGGGCGATAGGGTCCGGCCCCGGCGTATCGTGTCCGCTATGACGAGCGTCTTTGAGATGGCCGGGGTTGTGAAGCGGTTTGGGCCGGTGGTTGCCCTCAACGGGCTGGACTTTTCAGTCGAAGAGGGCGAGGTCCACGGTTTCCTGGGCCCCAACGGCTCAGGGAAGTCGACAACCATCCGTCTGCTGCTGGGCATGCTCCGCGCCAACGCGGGCTCCATCCGGGTCATGGGCTTTGACCCGTGGAGCGACGTCGCGCGCCTGCACCGGCGGCTGGCCTACGTCCCCGGGGATGTGGCGTTGTGGCCCAACCTGACCGGCGGTGAAGTGATCGATCTGCTCGGGCGGCTCCAGGGCGGTCAGGACGCGGCCCGGCGGGACCGGCTCCTGGAGGTATTCGACCTCGACCCGACGAAGAAGTCCCGGGCCTATTCCAAAGGCAACCGGCAGAAAGTGGCCCTGATCGCCGCGCTGGCCACCGACGCCGAGCTTTTCCTGCTGGACGAGCCCACCAGCGGCCTGGACCCGCTCATGGAGGACGCCTTCCGCCAATGTGTCCGGGAATTGCGGAATCAGGGCCGCACGGTCCTGCTCAGCAGCCACATCCTGAGTGAGGCCGAGGCGCTTTCGGACCGTGTCAGCATCATCCGTGAGGGCCGGGTGGTGGAGACCGGGCGGCTTGAGGAGCTCCGGCATCTCACCCGGACCTCCGTCACCGCCGACGTCGCGGCCGTACCGGCAGGTTTGGATGCCCTGCCGGGGGTCCACGACGTCGTCGTCACGAACCATCGGGTCAGCGCCCAGGTGGAACCGTCCGGCCTGGCCCCGCTGATGCGGGCCCTGACCGACGCCGGGCTCCTTGCGCTGACCAGCCAGCCGCCAACCCTCGAAGACCTTTTCCTGCGCCACTATGGCGCGGCGGTGCCCGCGGTTGCGGCCGGGGCGAGCAGCGGGCGGCCCGGTGATGCGTGAAACGTTGGCGGGCACGGGCGTCCTGATCCGGCTCGGACTCCGGCGCGACCGCTGGCTGCTGCCGGCATGGATCGCCGGATTCGCCGTCACGACCTATTCAACCGCCGCGGCCGGTGCCGAGCTGTACCCCGATGTAGGGAGCCGGGTCGAAGCCGCGACAGCCCTGAACGCCACGGCATCGCTAGTGGCACTATTCGGCAGGGTTTACGACCCCACGTCCCTGGGCGCGCTGTCCCTGATCAAGTACACGGCGTTCATGGCCGCCATCCTCGCCGTCCTCATGGTCTTCATCACCATCCGGCATACGCGCAGCGACGAAGAGTCCGGGCGGCTCGAGCTTCTCGGCGGCGGGCGTCTGGGACGCGACGCACCGCTCGCTGCCGCCCTCGCCATCAGCTTCGGTGCGAGCCTTGTCCTCGGGCTGGTCACGGCCGTGACGTTGGCCGCCGGCGGCCTTCCCGCCGCCGGCTCGCTCGCGTTCGGACTCGGCTGGGCCGCCACCGGCATGGCCTTCAGCGCCGTGGCCGGGGTGACCGCCCAGCTGACTGCCAGTGCGCGGGCCGCCACGGGACTGAGCCTCGGCGTCGTCGCGGTGACCTACGCGCTGCGCGCGGTGGGGGATCTCGCAGAGCCGGGGCCGTCAGCCTTGTCCTGGCTTTCGCCGATCGGCTGGAACCAGCAGATCCGGGCCTTTGCCGGAGACCGGTGGTGGGTGCTAGCCCTGCCGCTGGCACTCTGCGCAGCCCTCGTGCCGGTCGCGCTGGCCCTTCGTGCCCGCCGGGACCTCGGCTCGGGGCTGCGGGAGGAACGCCCCGGCCCGGCGCGCGGCTCACTCAACGGCGTCTGGGACCTCGCCGTGCGACTCCAGCTCCGTCTCCTTGCGGCGTGGGCCGTGGCATTCGTGGCGTTCGGTGTCGTGATCGGGTCGCTGGCCGGCAACGTCACGGACCTGCTGAGTTCCCCCAACGCCCAGGACCTGATCAGGATGCTGGGCGGAACCCAGGCCATGACGGACGCCTTCATCGCCGCAGAGATCAGCATCATGGGACTGCTTGCCGCTGCCTACGGGCTGTCCGCGGCCAACCGGCTCCGCGACGAGGAAACGGACGGCCACGTGGAGGCGCTGCTGGGCACGGCCACCACCCGGCCGCGGTGGGCCACAAGCCATTTCGCCTTCGCGCTCGCCGGCGTCGCCGTGCTCATGCTGCTGTCCGGATTGTCGGTCGGGGCCGGCGCCGCCATGGTCCTGTCCGACGGAAATCAGCTGGGGCGGATTGCGGTGGCCTCCGTCGCGCAGATCCCCGCGGCCTGGGTCATGACCTCAGTAGTCCTGGCCGTGTTCGGCTGGGCGCCCCGGCTCACCGGGACGGTCTGGGGACTGCTGCTGGTCTTCGTCGCCCTGGGCGAGTTTGGCGTCCTGTGGAACGCCCCGGAGTGGGTGATGGAGCTCTCCCCGTTCCGGCATTCACCACTGCTCCCCTTGGATTCCGACGCCGTCTGGCCCTTGCTGGGACTTACCGTGACCGCCGCGGCGCTCGCCGCGCTCGGCTACACCGGCTGGCGCCGCCGGGACCTGGCCCCATGAGCGGAACCGAACCGCCCCTGTTCCCCGCCCTGTTCCCCATACGGGGGCGGCGGTAGTATCAACTTCGAGAGCCGTTGGCGCACCTCAGAAACGACCGGGCGCCGCTCTCGGGCCGAGTCGGAGGGCGGATGCAGGACGCATACGGGCTATATACCCCGACCACATTGGTGGAAATCGGGCTCCTGCTGGCGACCTTTGTCCTCTGCTCCCTGATCGGCGTCGAGCGGCAGGTCCGGCAAAAGGTCGCGGGCTACCGCACCCACGTCCTGGTCGGCCTCGGATCGTGCACTTTCACTCTCATCTCTGCCTACGGGTTCTCCGCCGCTCTGGCCCCCGGGGCCACCATGGACCCGTCCCGCATTGCCGCCCAAATCGTCAGCGGCATCGGCTTCCTCGGCGCCGGCGTGATCTTCAAGGGACGGAACGTTGTCCGGGGCCTCACAACGGCCGCGAGCATCTGGGTCTCGGCGGCGGTCGGCATGGCGTGCGGTGCCGGGATGCTTTCCCTGGCCCTCTCACTGACCGCATTCCACCTCATCACCTTGTATGTGGTCTCTCCCGTGGTCAGGAAGATACCGACCACGGACGCCCACCGGGTCCTGCACCTTGGCTACGCCGACAACCAGGGCGTGCTCAGGCAGGTGCTGGAGATCGCCACCAACATGGGCTTCAGCTCGTCGATCCTGAGCACCAACAAATCGGGAACCGAACAAAATCCGATCGTCCTCATGGACATCCGCTTCCACGGGCACCTTCCGCTGCGGGAGCTCGTGCCCTATCTCCTGGACGTGCCCGGCGTGAAGAGCGTCACCGTCCGCGGCGCCGACGCGAACGAGGAGGACGATGATGCCAGCGCCTGAGAACCCGGCGCTACGAGACCCCCGGGTTGACGCGTTCATCGGGGCACTGCCGGACTGGCAGCAAGAGATCTGCCGCCAGGTGCGCGAACTTGTCCATGCCGCCGACCCGGCCGTCGCCGAGACCATCAAGCGCACCACTCAGCCCTACTTCGTCCTCGAGGGCAACATTTGCGCCCTCCTGGCGGCCAAGGACCACGTCAACGTCTTCCTCTACGACGGCGGAATCGTCCCGGACCCGGAGGGGATCATCACGGGCGGGCACGACAACAAGACCGCACGCACTATCGCTTTCCGCCAGGGTGAATCCATCCCCGGGCAGGCCCTCACCGCGATGTTCCGGCAGATCATCGCGGACAACCGGGCCGGCGGCTGGCGGAAACTCAAGCTCGGCGGGTGAAGCTGACCGTCGGGTCCGGCCAAGCCAACCGGGGCCGGAGCATGAAGACCATTCCCGCACTGCCGCTCCGTAGATTGAAGCCGTTCGGCATGACGGTTAGAGTCGCCGGATGACCGAGAACAGCATCGCTTTGACGGGCACAGTGCGGGTGCGGGTGCTGCACAGGTCCGACGCCGGTCGGATGGCCGAGGCCTACCTCCGGAACCGGGAGCACTTGGCGCCCTGGGAACCCGTGCGGGCCGAGGAATTTTTCACCGCCGACGGGCAGGCCGCCAGCATCGAGTCCAAACTCGGGTTGTTCATCGCCGGATCGGACGTCCCGTGGGTTCTCGTGGACGGTTCCCGCATCGTCGGGGTGATGAACCTCAGCGGGATTGTCCGCGGGCCGTTCCTCAGCGCCCACCTCGGCTACTGGGTGGACAAGGACATGACCGGTCAGGGGATTGGCTCGGCCGCCGTGGAATTCGCCGTCGGTGCCGCCCTTACCGAGCTCGGACTGCACCGGTTACAGGCCGCCACCCTCCCGCACAACGCCGCATCCCAGCGAATCCTGAAACGGGCCGGCTTCGAAGAAATCGGCCTGGCCCCCAGGTACCTCCGGATTGCCGGGGCCTGGCAGGACCACGTCCTCTTTCAGCGGATCCTGTTCTGATGACCGTCGTCCCGGGTGCACCCGCGTCCTTTGGTGCCCTGCACCATTGGCCTGGACCGAACTGTTTCCGGACAAATACCCGCACGCAGGCGGCCCCGGCCACTTCGCCGCCTACCTCGTGAACACGGACGGCTACGAAGTGGAGTTGATTGCGGCCGACTGATCGCGACGGTGCCCTACGGGTTGGTTGGCGGAGGCGCCTGCTCAGCCTTAAGTTCCTCGCCGTGGGCGATGATCGCGTAGATGATCAGCACGTCCATGGCGATGACGATGACGGACCACCACGGCTGCGCCGGAATGAGCATCAGTTGAACGACCGCGCTGAAGCCCGCAACGACAACACCAACGACTCGAGCCCACGTTGCACCGGAGAAGAGCGCGACGGCGGTGAGGATCAAGAGCACCCCGAGAGCTAGATTCCACCAGCCCCACCCCTTCGCGTCGAAGATGAACAGCGTGCCCGGGGTCGCCAAATAGTAGGTGTCAGGACCGGTGAGTGCGACGAGGCCTTGAAGGCCGCTGAAAACGCCGTTGATGATCAGAATGACTCCGGCGAAACGGACCCAACCGGTCCAGCCAGTCGAAGCAACAGGATGATGGGCAGTAGTCATAATGCCGACCGCTTTCCGTTGAATGCTCTGCCGTCGGCCTCATGGTCGGCGCAGTCGTGTCGTGAAACTAGTACCGATTCCGATTATGTTCCTCACCGTCCGTGCCGGTCAATCACTACAGAAACTTTGGAGCCGCCGCGGCGGTCGGCCCGGTTCTGTCCGCGCACCGACGGACTCCGGCGACCCCACCCGCCTCGCCCCGCCGCGTGGGCCGCGAGCAAGTTCGGCGGCGGCCAAAGCTGGTGCAGGCGCGCCGGGCCCATTGCGATTGCTTCGGATCCGGGTACTTTGAAGCCATGACCATCATCCTTGTCGGCGGAGGCCCGGACACCGTGACCATTCCTGCCGTCTTCGACCGGTTCGTCCGGGAACTCCGGCACCGGGCCCCCGGCAGGGTTCCTCGCGTCGCCGTCGTTCTCTTTGACCACGAGGGCAGCTCTGAGTATTTCCTGCCCGCCTATGTTGGGCCGCTGGAATCCCGGATCGACTGCACGGTGCTCCCGGTCCTGCTCCGCTTCAACAAAGAGGCGAATACGGCCGCGTTCGACGAGGTCGACGGCATCGTGGTCGGGGGCGGCCCGACGCCGGCCTATCTGGAAGGCCTCCTGCCGTCCGCGGGGGCCATCCGCCGTGCGGTCTCGGAGGGTGTGCCGTACATGGGGTTCTCCGCCGGGGCGATGGTGGCCCCGGCGCGGGCGATCGTGGGCGGATACCGGATCAGGGGCACCGAAGTCTGCGCGATGGACTGTTCCGAGGGGCTCGAGGAAGTGGAGATCCGCGGCGGGCTGGGCCTGGTGCCCTTCGCCGTCGACGTCCATGCCGCGCAGGCCGGAACACTCAGCCGGGCCGTCGGTGCCGTGGCGAAGGGACTCGTGGACCACGCGGCCGCCGTCGATGAAAACACCGCCCTGGTGCTGCACTACGCGGACCTGCAGCAACTCGACGTGATCGGCACCGGGAACTGCTGGACGATCCGCGGCGCCGGACCCAAGGCCACCGTCTCGGTGCTGTCCGCGCACAGCTAGCCTGCGGAGGCCGGGCACCTTGGGTCCTACCCCTTGGCACCGTTGTTACTCGCGGGTAACATTGCCCCATGCACCTTCTGCTCCGCACCCTCCTGCTGCTGTTCACGTCCTCGCGCCGCCCACCGCTGAGCATCTGGGACAGCTCGTCCCTGCCGCTGCGCGTGTTGCCCACGGATATCGACATCGCCATGCACGTCAACAACGGCATGTATTTCTCGCTCATGGACCTCGGGCGCTTCGACCTCATGGCCCGCAGTGGAACCTGGAAGAAGATGCGCCGCCGGGGCTGGACGCCCGTGGCCGCGGGCGAAACCATCGCCTTCCGCCGTTCGCTGCAGCTGTGGCAGCAGTACACCATCGAATCCAAGATCATCGGCCTTGACTCAAAAGCCATCTACTTCGAGCAGCGGATGGTGGTGGACGGCGAAGTCTATGCCCGCGCCTACATCGCGACCCGGCTGGTCAGCAAGGGCAAGCCCGTCAGCCAGGAGGAGATCGTCCGCGAATTCGGCGCCCCGCCGGCGGATCTGGAGCTGCCTGAGTGGATCCACGAATGGCGCGAAACCAACGCCCTGCCCGGCGCCAGGCGTCCTGCCCCGCATGCCTGGGCCTGACGGGTGCGCCCGCCGGCCAGGCAGGCGCACCCGCTTTGGCCCGGATGTGCCAACAGCGAAATGCCGGGGACAATCCCGGACTGCTCCCGTACCGTTGACTCATGGCTACCGTAGACATCACAGGTGAACAGTTCGCATCGACCGTCGAGGATAACGACATCGTCCTCGTCGATTTCTGGGCCGAATGGTGCGGCCCGTGCAAGCAGTTTGGCCCCACGTACTCAGCAGTCTCCGAGAAGCACCCGGACGTGGTCTTCTCCAAGGTGGACACCGAGGCCGAGCAGCAGCTCGCCGCTGAGGCCGGCATCACCTCGATCCCCACGCTGATGGCCTTCCGCGAAAAGGTCCTGGTGTTCTCGCAGCCCGGCGCCCTGAATGCCCAGCAGCTGGAGCAGGTGGTGGACGCCGTCAAGGCCCTGGACATGGAAGAAGTCCACGCGCATGTTGCCCGCTCCCAGGCCGAGGCCGCTGCCTCGGCGCCCAAGCAGGACGGCACCCAGATCCCGGACGCCTAAACCTCCACAAACGCAAGCAACGCGGGGTCACTCCGCGCCCATAAATCCTTCAAGGATGGGCGCGGAGTGACCCCGCGCTGTCGTTGGAGTGGTGGGTCAGAGCTTTTCGAGTATGACCGGCTCGGCCAGTAGCGCGCTGAGGGACTCATTCAGGTCCTGCACGGCCGTGCCCTTGGAGTGCTTGTCCAGGTCCTCCTGGCTTGCCCACCGTTCGGTCAGCACGAGTTTGTCCTCGTTGGCCTCGGTGAGCTCGTAGCGGATACAACCGGGCTCGTTGACCACCTCGTCAATCGCGATCTCCAGCGCGAGCTTCACGCGGAAGAATTCGCCGTCGTTGGGGATGAAGGTGGCCAGGAGGTCAATTGGTGCGCTCATGGCAATTACCCTACCGGGCGTCCGCGCCGGCGCCGGAAGATGACCGGAAAATTTCATAGGACTTCCAAGCTTTGCTCTTCTCTTGCCTCCGCGCACAAGGTAGCGTCACACCATGCTTGCTTACACAGGCGGGGACACTGACGTCCCGCTGCTCGAGGAAACCATTGGCGCGAACTTCGAACGGATCGCGGCGCGGTTCCCCTATCACGATGCCCTGATCGAGGCGGCCGCAGTGCCCGGCGAAGAGGCCCGGCGGTGGAGCTATACCAAGCTGAACGACGACGTCGACCGCCTGGCACGAGCGCTCCTGGCCCTGGGCGTCGCGAAGGGCGAGCGGATCGGCATCTGGAGTCCCAACTGTGCCGAGTGGACCATCCTGCAGTACGCGACAGCGAAGACCGGGGCGATCCTGGTCAACGTCAACCCCGCCTACCGCAGCCATGAGCTCGAGTTCGTGGTCAAACAGAGCGGCATGCGGATGCTGGTCATGGCGCCGTCAGATAGGAACAGCGACTACACCGGCATGGCACGCCAGGCGTTGGCAGCCTGCCCGGAGCTGCGCGAGCTCGTCTTCCTCCCGGACGCCGGCGCGGAAGGTCTCACCGCCGGCGAACCCGAGCACGAGGCGGAGCGGACATACGCCGAACTGCTCAAGCGGGCTGACGACGTCGCGCACTCCGCGCTGCAGGCGCGCATGGCGGCGCTGGACCCGCACGACCCCATCAACCTGCAGTACACCTCCGGCACCACGGGCTTCCCCAAGGGCGCCACGCTGACGCACCACAACATCCTCAACAACGGCTATTCCATCGGCGAACAACTCGGCTACACCGAACACGACCGCGTCGTGATCCCGGTGCCGTTCTATCACTGCTTCGGAATGGTGATCGGGAACCTGGCGGCGCTCAGCCATGGCGCCGCCACGATCATCCCCGGCCGGTCATTCTCACCGGCCGCGGCACTGGAAGCCGTGCAGGACTTCGGCGGAACGTCCCTCTACGGGGTGCCCACCATGTTCATCGCCGAGCTCGCCCTGCCGGACTTCACCTCCTACGACCTCTCGACCCTGCGCACGGGCGTCATGGCCGGATCACTGTGCCCGATCGAGGTGATGAACCGGGTCATCTCCGAAATGAACATGAAAGACGTCGCCATTTGCTACGGGATGACGGAGACCTCGCCGGTGTCCACGATGACCCGGAGCGTGGACACAATGGCCCAGCGGACCGAGACCGTGGGCCGGACCATGCCGAACCTGGAGAGCAGGATCGTGGACCCGGTCACGGGGGAGGTGCTGGAGCGCGGCGGGATCGGCGAACTCTGCACGCGCGGCTACGCCGTGATGCTGGGGTACTGGAACCAGCCGGACAAGACCGCCGAAGCGATCGACGCCGAGGGGTGGATGCACACCGGGGACCTCGCCCGGATGGACCAGGACGGGTATGTGGTGATCGAAGGCCGTATCAAGGACATGGTGATCCGCGGCGGTGAGAACGTCTATCCGCGCGAAATCGAGGAATTCCTCTACACCCATCCGGACATCCAGGACGTGCAGGTGATCGGCATCCCGGACGCCAAGTACGGCGAAGAACTGATGGCCTGCGTCATCATGAAGCCCGGGGCTGCGCCGCTGGATGCCGCCGGCCTGGCCGAGTTCTGCCGGGGCAAGCTGGCGCACTTCAAGATTCCGCGCTACGTCGACGTCCGGGAAAGCTTCCCCATGACCGTCTCCGGCAAGATCCGCAAGGTGGACATGCGCCAGGAGGCCGCGGCCCGCCTGGGACTCTAACCGCGTTGCTGGTGGTGGCCGGGTCGGGCGTGTTGTTTTATGGCGGGGTGATTCCGGAACGCGGCCAGCCCCGCTGGTGGGAGGACGGGACTAGTGCCCACGGTGGTCCTGGATGGTCATCCGCGGGCCAAAGGTCGGTTTGCGGAAGCCGCTGAGTCCGATCATCCGGACCACCCGCTGCCGGTGCCCTGCCCAGGGCGCCAGAAGCCTGAGCATGCCGGCGTCGTCCGTCCGGCGACCGGTCAGGGCAGCGCCGACGTAGGCCGCGAGGTGGTAGTCGCCCACCGCGATCGAGTCCGGGCAGCCGTGCGTGCGTTGCACCACCTCGGCGGCCGTCCACACTCCAATCCCCGGGATGGTTTGCAGTTTCGCCGCTGCTTCCGCGGCGGGGAGGTCGGCGAGCCGCTCCAGCGCGGCGGCGGAGCGCAGCGCACGCATGACGGTCGCCGAGCGCTGCGGACCCACCCCGGCCTTATGCCATTCCCAGGACGGAATGCGCAGCCACTGGCCGGGCGTGGGCTGGAGCATGAGGTTGGCCGGGGCCACCGTCCCGGCGCCCGGGGCAGCTGTCCCGAAGCGGTACGTCAGGTACCGGTATCCCCGGCGGGCCTCAATGACGGTGACCTTCTGCTCCAGGATGGTCGGCACGAGCGCGTCGACCATCCGTCCGGTGGCGGGCAGCCGGACGGTGAGGTTGCGGCGCCGGGCTTCGACGACCATGCGGGGGAGCGTGGCGTGGAAGGCCGGCTCATCAAAAGCCGTCCAGTCGTCGTCACGGCCCAGCATGCGCGGAACGGAGGCCGCGGCGTCGGCGGCGCCGGGGCCCCAGGACTGGACATCGACGGCGGGATCGGTCCGGGGCCCGGAGGACACGAGCCGAAGCGACGCCGGGCCGGCCGGCGTCGTGAACGCAAACCACACGGCGCCCGGTGATGTGCGGATGGAAGGGTCCCCCTGCCCCCTCAGCAGCGGCCCGACCGTCTGCATCAGGTCGAAGGGGCCGCCGGGCCGCCACCGCAAAGAGGCGTCCGCCGCGGCGGCATGGCCGGCGGGAACGTCTGCGAGGGTCATCCGAATATGTTCCCACGCCGGACGGAAAGCCCCCGCACCGGAGGTTCCGGCAGGTGAGCCAAACGGCCCTAAATCTGCGCGGTTTCCGGGGCTAGAATCCGGCTGGGACACCCATGCGGCGGTCCTGCCGTTGGCCCGGGCCCTGGGGCCGCCAGGAGCAGATCATGGCCGGTGGAGTGGTGCATTTCGAGATTCCCGCAGACGACGAGGATCGGGCGCGGGAGTTCTACAGTTCAATCTTCGGCTGGGGTTTCCAGGTCATGCCCGAAATGGAGTACAGCCTGGCCATGACGACGCCGATGGACGAGCACGGCCGGCCCGCCGTCACCGGGTCCATCAACGGCGGGTTGTTCCGGCGCGGGGACCTTACGGCGCCGGTTGTCACGATCGACGTCGACGACATCGATGCCGCACTGGCGAGCATCGCCGCCCGCGGCGGGTCCGTGGTCCGTGAAAAGCTGGAGGTCCCGGGGATGGGATGGAATGCCTATTTCAAGGACAGTGAAGGCAACGTGGTGGGGTTGTGGCAGAACGCGGTGCCGGCGGGCGGCGCGGACCCGGGGAATGACATCGGCGCCTGAGTGGCGTACTCATGTGCCGGGTTGTCCGATTCCGGCAGGCGGCCGCAGCAGGTCAGTGCATCCCTGTGCTGAGCCAGAGCGCCAGGACTGCCAGCGGGATTACCAGGACGACGGCGACGACGCCTGCCACGGCGAAGCCGCCCCAGCGGATGTCCACGTTGAGTGCGCGGAGCCGCTCGTGCCACAGCAGCGTGGCCAGCGAAGCCCAAGGGGTGACCAGCGGACCCAGGTTCACTCCGATCAGCAGCGCCGCCAGCCGGGCCGGGGAGCCGCCCACCGGTTCCAGGGCCAGGTAGGCAGGCAGGTTGTTGACGGCGTTGGCGGCCCCGGTGCCCAGCCCGGCGAGCTGCAGGAGCGCCGGCAGGCTGTCCCCGGTGCCGGCAATCCCGGTCAGGAAGCGGGTGAGCCCGTTCGCGTGCAGGGTCTCCACCACCATGAACAGGCCCGAGGTGAGCATGAGCGGCCGCCACGGAATCATGGACCAGCGCAGGGCGGAGCGGCGCCGCCAAAGGAACAGCAGGAGCAGGACGGCCGCCGCCGCGATCGCCGGGATCTGCACCGGAATCCCGGAAACCAGCGCCGGCAGCAGGACCACCATCACCCCGGACGCCGCGTACAGCAGCACCCGGTCCCGCACTTTGTGGATCGGCTGCGGCCCGTAGCGGCCGCGCAGATCCTTCCGGAACGCCAGCCACAGGAGCACCAGCGGCACGAGGATGCCCACCACGGCCGGCGCCCACACCAGCGAGGCGAACGCGGCGGGGCTCAGTTTGAGCCGGTCCTGCGCCAGCAGGTTGGTCAGGTTGGAGACCGGCAGCAGCAGCGACGCCGTGTTCGCCAGCCAGACCGTGGTCATGGCAAACGGCAGCGCCGGAATCCGGGCATGAACGGCCAGCAGCACGACGACGGGCGTCACCAGTACCGCCGTCGTATCCAGCGACAAGAACACCGTGGACACGGTGGCGAGGGCGATCACGAGCAGCCACAACAGAAACACCCGGCCACGGCCCAGAGCGGCCAGCCGCTCCGTCACCACGCGGAAGAGCCCGGCGTCATCCACCAGCTCCGTGACCAGGGACATTGCCACGACAAACGCCAGAACCGGCACAGTCCGCGCCGCCAGCTCGTCGAACGCCTGGACCGGCAGCAGCCCCGACGCCAGCGCCGCGCACCCTGCCAGCAGCATGCCCGCCGGCAGCGCATAGCTCTTGAACCTCTTCATCCGGGCGATCCACTTCACCGCCCAATCGTCGCACCTCAAGGGGACGGGACTGCGCCGACGTGCCCGTCCGCCGGAGACGGTAACTTGGTACCTATGAAGTACGCCCCGTCCGTTCTGGACCTCATCGGCCATACACCGCTCGTCAAGCTCAACCACGTGACCGACGGCATTGCAGCCACCGTCCTGGTGAAACTGGAATACCTGAACCCCGGCGGTTCGATCAAGGACCGCATCGCGGTCAAGATGATCGAGGAGGCCGAACGGACGGGCAAACTCCTGCCCGGCGGCACGATCGTGGAACCCACCTCGGGCAACACCGGCGTCGGCCTGGCGCTCGTGGCGCAGCAGAAGGGCTACCGCTGCATCTTCGTCGTGCCGGACAAGGTCGGCGAAGACAAGCGGGCCGTGCTCCAGGCGTACGGCGCCGAAGTGGTGGTCACCCCCACCGCCGTCCCGCCGGACAGCCCGCAAAGCTACTACGGCGTCTCCGACCGGCTCGTCACCGAAATCCCCGGAGCCTACAAGCCGGACCAGTTCTCCAACCCGGCCGCCCCGGCAAGCCACTACGAAACCACCGGACCCGAGATCTGGAACGACACCGATGGCCGGATCACGCACTGCGTGATCGGCGCCGGCACCGGCGGCACCATCACCGGCACCGGCCGGTACCTGAAGGAAGTCTCCGCCGGACGGCCTGAGGCCGAGGGCGGCGTCGTCAAGATCATCGGCGCCGATCCCGCCGGCTCGGTCTACTCCGGCGGCACGGGCCGCCCCTACTTTGTCGAGGGCGTCGGCGAGGACATGTGGCCGGCCAACTACGACAAGTCCATCCCGGACGACGTCATTGCCGTCAGCGACGCCGACTCCTTCGCGATGACGCGCCGGCTGGCCCGCGAAGAAGGCCTGCTGGTGGGCGGGTCCTCGGGCATGGCCGTCGTGGCCGCGCTGGAGGTCGCCAGGGACCTCCCGGCGGACGCCGTCGTGGTGGTCATCCTGCCGGACTCCGGACGCGGCTACCTCGCGAAGATCTTCAACGACCAGTGGATGCGCTCCTACGGCTTCCTGGCCGGCGGGGACGAGGCCTCGGTGGGCGAGATCCTCAAGGCCAAGACCGGGGAACTCCCGGACCTCGTCCACATCCACCCGAACGAGAGCGTCCGCGATGTCATCAACATCATGAACGAGTTCGGCGTCTCGCACATCCCCGTCCTGTCCCAGGAACCGCCCGTCGTGATGGGCGAGGTCCTTGGCGCCGTGGACGAACGCACGCTCACGGCCAAGCTCTTCCGGGGCGAGGCCAAGCTCTCGGACAAGATCTCCGAACACATGGAGGCCCGGCTGCCCGTGATCGGCTCCCTCGAATCGATCTCGACCGCCCGCGAACTCCTCTCCGACGCCGACACCCTCATGGTGACGTTCGTCGGCGCTCCGGTGGGAATCCTGACCCGCCACGACCTCCTCGCCTACCTCAGCAACTGACCAGTTCAAGGAGTCCCATGTCTCTGCCAGAAAGCTCTTCCGCGAAGAAGACCGGCTTCAACACCCGCGCCGTGCACGCCGGCCAGGCCTTCGAGCCGCGCACCGGCGCCGTGGTGCCTCCCGTGCACTTCTCCTCCACCTACGCGCAGGACGGGATCGGCGGACTGCGCGCCGGCTACGAATACGGCCGCGGCACCAACCCCACCCGCGATGCCCTGCAGGAGCAGCTGGCCGCGCTGGAGGGCGGGACCGCCGCATTCTCCTTCAGCTCGGGTCTGGCGGCCGAGGACTCCATGATCCGTGCCCTGACCCGGCCCGGTGACCACATCGTGCTCGGCAACGACGCCTACGGCGGCACCTACCGGCTCATCAGCCGGGTCCTGGGGGAGTGGGGCATCGGCAACACCCCGGTGGACATGTCCGACCTCGACGCCGTCGCCAAGGCCGTGGCCGCCGGCGGTGCTGCCGACGGCGGCGGCAAGACCCGCCTAGTGTGGGTGGAGACGCCGTCGAACCCGATGATGAAGATCACCGACATCGAGGCCCTCGCCAAGGTGGCGCACGACGCCGGTGCCCTCCTCGTCGTGGACAACACCTTCGCCTCGCCGTACCTGCAGAACCCGCTGGCCCTCGGCGCCGACGTCGTGGTGCACTCCACCACCAAATACATCGGCGGACACTCCGACGTCGTCGGCGGCGCGATCGTGGTCAACGACCCGGAGCTGGCCGAGAAGATCGGCTTCGTCCAGTTCGCCGTCGGCGCCGTGTCCGGTCCGATGGACGCCTTCCTCACCACCCGCGGCCTGAAGACCCTCGGCGTGCGGATGGACCGGCACAGCGACAACGCCCAGGCCGTCGCGGAATGGCTGCTCGAACGCCCCGAAGTGGAGGCCGTGCTGTACCCGGGACTGCCCTCCCACCCGGGCCACGAGCTCGCCAGGAAGCAGATGAAGAAATTCGGCGGCATGATCTCCGTGCAGTTCAAGGGCGGCGAAGCCGCGGCACGCAAGGTGGCCGAATCGACGTCCGTGTTCACCCTGGCCGAGTCCCTGGGCGGGATCGAATCGCTCATGAACTACCCCTCGGAAATGACGCATGCCTCGGTCAAGGGCACCGAACTGGCGGTCCCGGTCAACCTGATCCGGCTCTCGTGCGGCATCGAGGACGTCGAGGACCTCATCGCCGACCTCGACGCCGCGCTTTCCGCCCTGGACGGCGGCAGCTAGCCACCCGTTCCCGCAGTGCCGACCCTAGCTTTCTCTAAGAGAGTCAGCTAGGGTTGGCTGCATGGCACTCCGATCCGACTGGTCCCAGCGGACCTGCAGCATGGCCCGCGGCCTCGACATCCTCGGCGATCCCTGGAGCATGCTCGTCCTGCGCGAGGTCTTCTTCGGCAACGGCCGCTTCGAGGCCATGAAGCAGCGGCTCGGAGCAGCCGATTCCGTGCTCACCAAGCGGCTCGGCGGGCTCGTCGACGCCGGGCTGCTCACCCGGCGGCCCTACGACGACGGCGGCCGCACCCGCCAGGAATACGTCCTCACCACCAAGGGCGAGGACGCCCTGCCGGTGCTCAACGCCGTCGTCATCTGGGCCGAAAAGCACCTCCCGGCCCCTTCCGAGCAGGCGCACATGTTCGTCATTCACAACGGCTGCGGGGCGAGGACCTCCTCTGCGGACACCTGTACTGCCTGCGGGGAGCGGCTGACGGCCGGGAACACGAGCTGGCACAGCCTGACCCGCACCGCCGACCCCGTGCCGCTGGCCTCGGCCCGCGCGCAGACCCCGGTCCCCGGCCGGCCCAAGTCCCAGCCCCAGAACGGAACCGCCGCATGAGCGCCCCCCAAGACACTCTGACCCCCGCGCCCGTCCGCCGCCGGATCCACCCGGCGTGGGGCGTGGCCGCCGTGGCCTTCCTCGCGCTCGTCGGCGCGGCCGGGTTCCGTGCCGCCCCGGGCGTGCTGATGGTGCCGCTGCAGAACGAGTTCGGCTGGTCCACGACCGTGCTCTCTGCCGCGGTCAGCATCAACCTCGTACTGTTCGGGCTCACGGCACCGTTCGCTGCGGCCCTCATGGAACGCTTCGGCATCCGCGCCGTCACCGCCGTGGCCCTGATGCTGATCGGCGCCGGCAGCGCGCTGACGGTCCTCGTGAACCAGTCCTGGCAGATCCTGCTGACGTGGGGGCTGCTGATCGGACTCGGCACCGGGTCCATGGCACTGGTCTTCGCCACCACCGTCGCCAACACGTGGTTCGCCAAGAGCCGGGGCCTGGTGATCGGCATCCTCACCGCCGGCAGCGCCGCCGGGCAGCTCGTATTCCTGCCCTTCATTGCGCTCCTGGCCCAGGACCCGGGCTGGCGCCAGGCCTCGCTCCTCATCGGTGCCGGCGCGCTCGCGGTAGTGCCGCTCGTGCTGAAGTTCCTGAAGAACTCACCGGCCGACGTCGGCGTGCTGCCTTACGGGGCCACGCCGCCGGCCGCCGACGGGACCTCCGATGAGACTGCCGGGCCCGAGACCGCCGCGCCGGAAGCCGCCGAACCCAGCCGCAACGCGGCCGTCCGGGCCTTGCAGGTCCTCAAGCGGGCCAGCAAGGTCCGTACCTTCTGGGCCCTCGTGGCCGGCTTCGCGATCTGCGGCGCAACCACCAACGGGCTGATCGGCACCCACTTCATCCCCTCGGCCCACGACCACGGCATGCCGGAAACCACCGCGGCGGGCCTGCTCGCCGTCGTCGGGCTCTTCGACATCGTCGGAACCATCGCCTCCGGCTGGCTCACGGACCGCTTCAACCCCCGGATCCTGCTCGCGGTGTACTACCAGTTCCGCGGTATCGGGCTGCTGGTCCTGCCCTTGCTGCTCAGCGCCACGGTGCAGCCCAGCATGATCGTGTTCGTCGTCATCTACGGCCTGGACTGGGTGGCCACGGTGCCGCCCACCGCCGCGATCTGCCGCCAGGTGTTCGGCGCCGACGGCAGCGTCGTGTTCGGCTGGGTGTTCGCCGCCCACCAGCTTGGCGCGGCCGCTGCCGCCTTGGCGGCCGGAGCCGTCCGGGACGCCACCGGCCAGTACACCTACGCCTGGTTCGCCGCCGCCGCGATGTGCACGATCGCCGCCGTCATCAGCGCCACCATCCGCAAGGACGCCAGAAAGACGGACACGGTCCCGGCTGCGGCGTAGCTGTTCTGTAGACTGACCCGACAGCGAGGGCGCGTTTCGGCCGCCCGGACGGAACCGACCATTCGGCAAGCGTCTACACCAGCAGCCCGATTGGGGAATTCATGTCAGTGCTCGATTCCGAAGACCGCCCGGCGCAGCCGGACCCGAAACCGCCCCTCCCGATACGGCCCGTCCCGAAACCGCTGAGCGCGACACAACCGGTCCGGATACTGCTGTGGCTCTCCGTCATAGTGGCCATCGCTGCCGTCGGCTACTTCATCTGGGTGTCGCTCGGGGTCTGGGCCAAGCACGGACTGGACTTCAGCGTCTACTGGTACGGCGGGAAAATCCTCAACGACGCCGGCGCCGCGCCGTCGGACCTGTACGCGGGAAACGTGGACTGGGCCGGGGGCCCGGGGCTGAAGTTCACGTATCCGCCGTTCGCCGCCTTGCTCTTCAGCTTCTTGGCCCGGCTGCCGCAGGTGACCGCGCTGACACTGTTCAATACCGCCGGCGCCGTCGTCGGCATCCTGGCCGCCGTCCGCACGGTCCGTTACTGGAACGCCAAAACCAATTGGCGCGCCACCTTCCGGTCCCCGCGCAACTGCTGGGCCGCCGCCGTCGTGGTCCTGGCGTTGCTGAATCTCGGTCCGTGGCGCGAGACCCTGGTGTTCGGCCAGATCAACATCCTGCTGATGGGCCTGATGGCCGCGGACCTGCTGGCCCGGAACTCGCGCTGGACCCGCGGCGTCCCCGGCAGCGGCTTCCTGGTGGGGGTCGCCGCCGGCATCAAGCTGACGCCCTTGGTGTTCGGCCTGTACTACGTGGTCCGCAAGGACTGGCGCGGACTGTGCAACATGGCCGCCGGCTTCACTGTCACGGTGGTGATCGGCTGGCTGCTGCGTCCCGTCGAGTCCTTGCAGTTCTGGCTCCAGATGCTGCCGGACACCTCCCGGATGGGCGGAGCGGGCTATGTGGACAACCTGTCCCTCAAGGGCGCGCTGCTGCACTTCGGCGTTCCGGAACCGCTCGTCACCGTGCCGTGGCTCGTGCTGAGCCTGGCGGTCGTGGCCCTGGGCGCAGGAGTCATCAAGGCCGCCAGCGACCAGGGCGCCCGGGTCGTCGCTGTTGCGGCGACGGCGCTGACCATGCTGTTGATCAGCCCGGTCTCCTGGTCCCATCACTGGGTGTGGGTCGCGGCGGTCTTCCCGGCCTTCGCCTGGACCCTGCGCGAAACCCCCCGCCGCTACGCCCGGATGCGCTGGACCATGGGCGGGGTGCTGGGCGTTTCGATCCTGGTGTTCCTGTTCTCACCGAAGACCATCGGCACGGCGCTGGGCGCGCAGAACCTCGACCTCCAGACACCGGGCCTGTGGATCATGGCCTCCAGCGCCGGGGTGTTCTGCGCCGTGGCCCTCCTGGTCTGCTGGCTCGTCGCCCTGCGCCGGGACTCGGTGGCGCCGCAGCTTGACCTTGCTTCCATGCCTGCCGCCGAAGTGGACGTCCGGACCTCCGCGGTCTCCTCGTAGCTGCCGCCCCGCCGGGCGGCGCTAGGCTGTTCGCCATGAGCTCCCCGTCACCCCGTAAGACTGCCCTCGTCACCGGCGTCGGCCGGCTCGCCGGAATCGGCGCCGGCATCGCGCGCCGCCTCGCCGCGGACGGCTGGGACCTCGTCCTGAGCTACTGGCAGGACTACGACGCCCGGATGCCGTGGGGAGTCCAGCCCGACGACGTCGAACGCCTCACCGTCGAGCTGCAGGCGACCGGCGCCGCCGTCGTGGTCCTGCCGGCGGATTTGGAAGACCCGCAGGCCGTGGACGGGCTGATGGCCGCGGTGGCGGCCGAGGCCGGAACCCTGGAGGGCCTGGTGCTCAGCCACGCCGAATCCGTGGACTCCGGCATCCTGGATACGTCCCTGGCGAGCTTCGAACGGCACTTCGCGGTCAACACCCGCGCCAGCTGGCAGTTGATTGCCGCTTTCGCCCGGCAGGCGGGTCCCGACGGCGGGGCCATCGTGGCGCTGACCAGCGATCACACCGCCTTCAACCTGCCCTACGGAGCGTCAAAGGGTGCGCTGGACCGGATCGTGATCGCGGCGGCCCGGGAGCTCGGCCCGCTGGGGATCAGCGCCAACGTCCTCAACCCGGGACCCGTGGACACCGGCTGGATGGATGACGTGCTCCGCGGCGAACTGGCCGTCCGGCAGCCCGGCGGCCGGCTGGGCACTCCGGCGGACGTGGCCGGCACGGTCGCGTTTCTGCTCTCGCCCGAGGGCCGCTGGATGTCCGGGCAGCTGGTCAAGGCCGACGGCGGCTTCTCCGCCTGAGGTCCCCGGACCCCGCTTCCCTGCACGCCGACGTCGTTGATCCGGTGGTGGCCGGATCCGGTCAGTCGGCGGTCAGCAGGGCGAGGGCTGTTGCCAGTTCGGTGGCGGCGCCTTGGAGGAGGCAGGCCGTCTCGCGTGCCCGGGCGTTGCGTCCGGACTGGAGGTCGGCATCAATGAGGTCGGCCATGAGTTGGAGCTGGCACGCACCGGCAATGGATGCGGACCAGGACAGGCTTTGGGCGGCGAGGCGCGCGTCTTCCCAGTCCCCGACGGTCAAGGCCCGGTGAACCTTTTCGACCCGGTGGGGAAGCATGAGCTGGAATGTAGTGACGAAGTCGTGGAACCGCCAGGACTGGAGTGTGCCTGTGCTCTCCTGAAGGCGGTTGCGGTCCAGAACAGGTGCCGTGGCGATGCGGGCACGGTACCTGCGGGGTCCCTGGTCAGCCCCCAAAATGTCCTGATCGTTCACGCCCGCGCTGGTCGTGGCGTGACGTGCCGGAAAGAACCGGAGCGTCCACGCGGCTGACTTGGCATTGAGACCCATGATGTCCCCCTAACCCGGCATCCTGTTCCGATCCGTCGGACAGGCAGCGTGCCGCCCTCCGGAGCGATGGCACCACTCTACGAATGCGCCCCAGGGAGAACACGAGTGCTGGCTACCCGAAATCTCAGCAGTCACCACTTGTATCACTGGCCCCATACGTACCTCACGACCGGGATCGCCTTCGCGGGCTCGCGGGCTTAGCGGAAGGCCGGGATCCCCGTGATGTGCTGGCCCAGGACCAGGGTGTGGACCTCGTCGGTGCCCTCGTAGGTGCGGACGGATTCCAGGTTGGCGGCGTGCCGCAGGGGCGAATAGTCCAGTGTGATTCCGTTGCCGCCCAGGATGGTGCGGGCCTCCCGGGCAATGCTGAGCGCCTCCCGGACGTTGTTCAGCTTGCCGAGCGAGATCTGCTCCGGCCGCAGCCTGCCGGCGTCCTTGAGCCGGCCCAGATGCAGGGCCAGGAGGGTGCCTTTCTGGATTTCCAGGAGCATGTTCACGAGCTTCTCCTGCGTCAGTTGGTACCCGGCCAGCGGCTTGCCGAACTGCAGCCGCTCCTGGGCATAGGCCAGGGCCGCCTCGTAGGAATCCCGGGCGGCGCCCATCGCGCCCCAGGCGATCCCGTACCGGGCCTCGTTGAGGCAGGAGAACGGGCCCCGGAGCCCCCGCGCCGCCGGCAGCAGCGCCTCCGGACCCAGCCGGACGGCGTCGAATGTGATGTCGCACTGGATCGAAGCGCGCATCGAGAGCTTCTGCCCGATCGGCGTTGCGGTGACCCCCGGGGTGCCGGCGGGGACGAGGAAGCCGCGCACGCCGTCCTCCGTCATGGCCCACACCACCAGCACGTCCGCCACCGACGCGAGCCCGATCCAGCGTTTGGCGCCGTCCAGGACCCAGCCGGCGGTGTCCGCGGAGCCGTCGCGGCGGGCGAAGGTCTTCATCGAGGCGGGGTCCGAGCCGGCCGTGGGCTCGGTCAGGGCAAAGGCGCCGATCAGTTCGCCGGCGGCCATCCGGGGGAGCCACTCCTGTTTCTGGTCCTCGGAGCCCCACTTGTGGATGGCCGTCATGGCGAGGGAGCCCTGCACGGAGACAAAGGTGCGGATGCCGGAATCGCCGGCCTCAAGCTCCATTGCCGCGAGGCCGTACTCGACGGCGGAGCGGCCGGGGCAGCCGTAGCCCTCCAGGTGCATGCCGAGCACGCCGAGTTCGCCAAGCTCCGGGGCGAGGTCCAGGGGGAACACGGCGTCGTCGTACCAGCCGGCGATCCCGGGCCGGATGCGCTGGTTGGTGAAGTCGCGGACGCGCTCCCGCACGGCCAGCTCCCCGGCGCTCAGCAGGGAATCGATCGCCAGGACATCGGAAACATCGGAAAGGTTGGCCTCGTTGCTCATGCCAGCATCCTACGGCGGCTCCGCTCGTAGCGGTGGTGCTCAGCCCGGTGGTGCCCGCCCGGTGCACGGGGACCGGTGCGGGCGCTGAATCCGGTGCCCGGGCGGGCCTACACTGGTGCCATGGAAACCGCATCTGTGCTTGCTGTCTGCCGGGTTCACCAGCTGCTCGAAGATCCCGGCAGCGTCGGGGTCACCGCGATCGACAAGCGCCCCGTGGACGGCCCGGTACGGGTCCACAAACTCGGCCTGCGCGGTGATGTCCAGGCGAGCAGGATGGACCACGGCGGCGAGGACCAGGCTCTCTACGCGTACTCGCAGGACGACGCCGATTACTGGGCAGGGGAGCTCGGGCGGGAGATGCCGCCGGGCATCTTCGGCGAAAACCTGCGGATCTCAGGACTCAGCGCCTCCAATGCTGTGATCGGCGAACGCTGGAAGATTGGACTGGACGTCGAGGTGGAAGTCACCTCCCCGCGCGTCCCCTGCGCCACGTTTCAGCGGCGGATGGGCGAGCCGCACTGGGTCAAGCGGTTCACCGAGGCGGGCAAGGTCGGCACGTACCTGCGGGTGGTACGGACCGGCAGCATCGAGGCCGGAGACCACATCCACCGGATCTTTGTCCCGGTCCACGGCGTGACCGTTGCCAAGTGGTTCACCGATCCCACCTTGGAGGATATGGAAGCCCTGCGCGACGCCGACGCTGACGGCGAGATCCGCCTCCAGCCCGAATATCACGAGCGATTCGAGAGGCTGCAGCGACAGCTTGGCGTGTAGCCGTGCCGCGCCGGTGTGCGCAAGCTCACCCGCCGCCGTCGGCCCCTCAATTACCACTGTTCTGGTTCATGCCCTACACTGGAACTATCCCCCACTCCGGAAATCCCTTATTCCTGCCCAATTCTTGAGGCAGGACTGGTAAGTGTTGGGGCCCGCAAAATGTGATGCGGGCATTTTCATAGGGAGAGCCGGCAAAAGAAAACGCTGTACAGACTGCTGGGATAGCAGCCAAGAGATGCAGCGGGAAGTCCTGCCACGGGATTGCGAAAGCGCCGGACTTCTGTGACCCGCCGGTCAACGTACGCCCGGCAACTCGTGTCACGCGTACTGCGGCTCCGCTCACCTCGGGTTGTGCCGCTTGGCCCCTATGGATGAGGAAATTTCACCTATGCCCGAAAATCAGAACAACTCCGTCGACACCGAACTCGCCACCGAGAACAGCCAGGCCGACGTCGAGACTTCTGAAACGGCTGCCCCCGCAGCCGGCTCCGCCCCGGAATTCACCGAGGCTCCTGCGAACGTTGAGGCTCCGGTAGCCGAGGCCGCCCCGCAGGCTGACACCACGACCGAAGCCGGGACCGAGGCCAAGTCCGCCCCGTCCAAGGACGAGGACACCGAAGATGAGGGCGTCAAGTTCGTTGACCTCGGCATCGACGGCCGCGTCCTCGCTGCCCTGCAGGACGTCGGCTACGAGAAGCCGTCCCCGATCCAGGCAGCAACCATCCCGCTGCTGCTCGAAGGCCGCGACGTCGTGGGCCTGGCCCAGACCGGTACCGGTAAGACTGCAGCATTCGCAGTACCGGCGCTGTCCCGCCTGGCCGAGCTCCACGACCTCAACGGCCCGTCCCGCAAGACCCAAGCCCTGGTCCTGGCGCCGACCCGCGAGCTTGCGCTCCAGGTTGCCGAGGCCTTCACCTCCTACGCCAAGCACATCGACGACTTCACCGTCCTGCCGGTGTACGGCGGCTCCGCCTACGGCCCCCAGCTGGCCGGCCTGCGCCGCGGCGCCCAGGTTGTTGTCGGAACCCCCGGCCGCGTCATCGACCACATCTCCAAGGGTTCCCTGGACCTGTCCGAACTCCAGTACCTCGTGCTGGACGAGGCCGATGAGATGCTGCGCATGGGCTTCGCCGAGGACGTTGAACAGATCTTCCAGCAGACCCCCGCGGGCCGCCAGGTTGCGCTGTTCTCCGCCACGATGCCGAGCCAGATCCGCCGGCTCTCCAAGCAGTACCTGAACAACCCGGCCGAGGTCCAGGTCAAGTCCAAGACCACCACGGGCGCCAACACCCGCCAGCGCTACCTGCAGGTCATGGGCCCGCACAAGCTCGACGCGCTGACCCGCATCCTTGAGGTCGAAGAGTTCGAGGGCGTCATCGCCTTCGTGCGGACCAAGATGGCCACCGAGGATCTCGCCGACAAGCTGCGCTCCCGCGGCTTCCAGGCTGCCGCCATCAACGGCGACATCCCGCAGCAGCAGCGTGAGCGTACGGTCGAGGCCCTGCGCGACGGCAAGATCGACATCCTGGTCGCCACCGACGTCGCGGCCCGCGGCCTTGACGTCGAGCGCGTCAGCCACGTGGTCAACTACGACATCCCGCACGACACCGAGTCCTACGTCCACCGCATCGGCCGCACCGGCCGCGCGGGCCGTTCCGGCGACGCGATCTTGTTCATGACCCCGCGGGAGAAGTACCTGCTGCGTTCCATCGAGAAGGCCACACGCCAGCCGGTGGAGCAGATGCACCTGCCCACCGCCGAAACCGTCAACACCCTGCGCCTGGGCAAGTTTGCCGACAAGATCACGGAGACGCTCGAGTCCGAGGACGTTGCGGCATTCCGCGACCTCATCTCCTCGTACGAGGAAGAGCACAACGTGCCGGCCGCCGAGATTGCAGCCGCGCTGGCCGTCATGGCCCAGGGCGGACAGCCGCTGCTGGTCAAGGAACTCCCGGCCGCGCCGGAATTCCAGAAGCGCGAACGCTCCAAGGACGGCTTCGGCTCCCGCGGGCCGACCCGTACGCTGACCGAGGGCAACGCCACCTACCGGATCGCCGTCGGACGCCGCCAGCGCGTCATGCCGGGTTCCATCGTGGGCGCCATTGCCAACGAAGGCGGCATCTCCTCGGCCCAGATCGGCGGCATCGACATCCGCTCGGACCACTCCCTCGTGGAGCTCCCGGCAGACCTGAGCCCCGATCAGCTGAAGGCACTGTCCCGCACCCGGATCGGCGGCGAGCTGATCCACCTCGAGCTCGACAACGGCCGCAAGCCCTCCGGCGAGCGTGGCTCCTACCAGGGCAACCGCGGCGGCGACCGTGGGGGAGACCGCGGCGGCTACTCCGGTGGCAGCGGCAACTTCAAGGGCAACGGCGGCTTCAAGCGCGAATTCCGCAAGAGCGACGGCGAGCGGTCCTCCGCTGACCGTGGCGGCCGCTCCTTCAGCGAGCGTTCCGAGCGGAGCGTCGGCACCGACACCCGCAAGCCCCGCCACGAAGGCGGCTTCAAACCCCGCAACAAGTGGTAACCACTAGCACTATCTGAGAGAGGGCCGGCTCCTGAGCCGGCCCTTTCTTCTTTAAGCTTCCGCGCCTGTGTTCGCTTCGTCACACCGCGGGCGGACGGTCGGCCTGGGAGGCCGATTTTGCCGCCCCGTACTGCCTTGGAAGCCCTGATTTCCGCGACTTTCGGCAGTACCGCCGTCGTTCGGGCGCCGATTTGTTGGTGGGCGAATCTTCCGGTAGAGTATTTACTCGTTGCCCCCCTAGCTCAGTGGTAGAGCGCGTTCTTGGTAAGAACGAGGTCACCGGATCGATTCCGGTGGGGGGCTCTGAATGAGGGCCTGTGTCAAGGCGGTTTTTGACCGGCTTAGCGCAGGTTTTCCTCATTTATGGCGGTGTAGCTCAGTTGGTTAGAGCGCACGACTCATAATCGTGAGGTCGGGAGATCGAGCCTCCCCACCGCTACAGGCAAGACCCCCGGAATCCATTGAGATTGCGGGGGTCTTTCTGTCTTCCCGACAACTGCAGTCCCCGCCAAGTGCGTGACAAGTTCCTCCTTTCGCCGTAGCTTGGCAGCACCTGGCGGATGGGGGTTTCGGTGGACGTCCTGGGAGCAATCCTGGCCCCGTTTAAATGGCTGGTCTCAGCCATCATGGTGGGCTTCCATGACGGCCTCAGCGCCATCGGCATGTCGCCGGCCAACGGCTGGACGTGGACCCTGTCCATCATCGGGCTCGTGCTGGTCATTCGCGCGGCCCTGATTCCCGTCTTCGTCAAGCAGGTCGAGGCCCAACGCCGGATGCGGCACCTGCAGCCGGACCTGAAGAAGCTGCAGGACAAGTACCAGAGCAAGACCGACCAGCTCTCCCGCCAGGCCATGGCTCAGGAACAGATGGCGCTGTACAAGAAGCACGGCACTAACCCGTTCTCAGCCTGCCTGCCCATGCTGATCCAGATGCCGTTCTTCTTCGCGCTCTTCCAGGTGCTCTCGGGCATCAGCAGCGCCAAAGTCAGCGGCCAGGGCATCGGAGCGATGAGCGCCGAGCAGGTCAAGCAGTTCGATGAGTCCACCATTTTCGGCGCACCGCTGTCCGCGTCCCTGCTCCATGGCGGCGGCGGCAACCAGACGGCCGTGTGGATTCTCTCCATCGTGATGATCCTGGCCATGACGGCCTCGCAGTTCATCACGCAGAAGCAGATCATGGCCAAGAACATGTCCGAAGAGGCCCTGGCCAGCCCGTTCATGCGCCAGCAGAAGATGATGCTCTACATCCTGCCGGTCGTCTTCGGTGTGGGCGGCATCGTTTTCCCCATTGGAGTCCTCATCTACTGGACCACCACCAACCTCTGGACCATGGGACAGCAGTTTTTCGTCGCATGGGACAGAATGGGTCCATGACGCGAATCGCAATCATCGGCGGCCACGGCAAAGTGGCTTTGGAACTGTCCAGGATCCTCGCAGCGGACGGGCAGGAGGTCACGTCCTTCATCCGCAACCCGGACCACGCGGCCGACGTCGCAGCCACCGGCGCTACGCCCACCGTTCTGGATGTGGAGAACGCGACGACGGCGCAGATCGCCGATGCCCTGCGCAACCACGATGCCGTCGTGTGGTCCGCCGGGGCCGGGGGCGGCAGCCCCGAACGGACCTACGCCGTGGACCGGGACGCCGCGATCCGCTCCATGGACGCCGCCGCAGACGCCGGCGTCGGGCGGTACGTCATGGTCTCCTATTTCGGCGCCGGGCCGGACCACGGGGTCCCCGCCGACAACGGGTTCTTCGCCTACGCCGAGGCCAAGGCCGCCGCGGATGCCTACCTGCGCGGCTCGGGCCTTGAGTGGACCGTCCTGGGCCCCGGGACCCTGACGAACGGACCAGGCAACGGGATGATCGACGTCGATCCCGCCGACACGTCGGACGGCACCGGAACCGCCCGCGCCAATGTCGCCCTCGTGGCGGCCGCGGTGCTCGGGCTGCCCGCCACGATCGGACGCACCATCGAATTCCGGGACGGCACCCTGCCGCTCGCCGCAGCCCTGGGCCCACGGGCCTAGCACCAGGGCCCAGCCCCGCAGAGACCCGGGCCTTGGGAGGCCGCGTCCGGCCGATAGGGTGGTGGGGTCGGTCCGTGCATCCACCCGGGATGCGCGCGGCCGGATTTCGGGGAGAGCAGGCGCATGGACCAGTTGGCACTCATCGTTGGACTCCTGCTGGCCACCGTGGTGGCCGTTGGGCTGGGGGACCGGCTCAAGCTGCCCTACCCCGTGCTGATGCTGCTCCTGGCCGTGGCCCTGACGTTCATCCCGGGCTTTCCGGAAGTCCAGATCGCACCGGATCTGATCCTGCCGATCTTCCTTCCGCCGCTGCTCTTCGCCACAGCCCAGCGCAGCTCCTGGGCCGTCTTCCGGGTCCGCTGGCGCACGCTGCTCATGCTCGCCGTCGCGCTCGTGGTGGCCTCCACCGCGGTGGTGGCCGGCGCGGCGTGGCTCATGATCCCGGGCATCGGCATCCCGGCCGCCATCGCCTTGGGGGCCATGGTGGCGCCCCCGGATCCCGTGGCCGTGGACTCCATCGCAAGCCGGGTCCACATGCCGCGGCGGCTTATCAACGTGCTCCAGAGCGAGGGACTCTTCAACGACGCCGCCGCCATCGTCATCTTCCAGGCGGCCGTGGCCGCCGCGGTGGCCGGCACCAAGATCGCCTCCGACGTCGTCCTTCAGTTCATCCTCGGCGCCGCGATCGCAGTGCTGGTCGGGATCGGCATGGGCTGGCTCACGAGCCTGATTACCCGCCTCGTGGCCTCCATGGTGGCCCGCAGCGCCGTGACCCTCGTGGTGCCGTTCGCCGCGTACATCCTGGCCGAGGAAGTGCACGCCTCCGGGGTGATCGCCGTGGTCGTTACCGCGCTGGAAATACAGCGTCACTCCCGACCGCAGGACGCCGCCGAGCGGGTCACCCGCACCGCGTTCTGGGATGTGGTGGAGCTGCTGATCACGGGCCTGGCGTTCGGGCTGGTGGGGCTGGAAGTACGGCAGGTCATCCACGACGAAGGCACGTCCGTGCTGGGCATGGTGGGGAGCGCCGCGGTGGTCTGCGTGCTCGTGTTCGCCGTGCGGTTCGCCTGGCTGGCCATGATGTCCGGGTTGTCGCGGGCCAGGAAGGACGTCCTGCGCCCCACCTCGGCGAAGGACGTGCTGATCCTTACCTGGTGCGGCATGCGCGGCCTGGCCACGCTGGCGCTGGCATTGGCCCTTCCGTTGACCGTTGCGGACGGCACGCCGTTTCCGGCCCGGAGCGAGCTGCTGGTGATCGCCTGCGCGGTGCTGCTGGCCACCCTGGTGCTGCCCGGGCTGACGCTGCCGTGGCTCATGCGCGTCCTGAAGGCATCCGAGGACGGCTCGGAAGAACGGGACGCCGCCCGCGTGCTGGCCTACCGGGCCCAACAGGCAGCCATCGCGGCGCTCAAGGACAACGAGCTCATGAAGGAGCTGCCGGCGGAGAAGGTGGCGCTGGTGAAAGAGAAGATGACCCGGCTGCACGCCGAACTGCTCGACGGGAGCCTGAAGAATGAAAGCGCGGGAGAGAAGCGCAAGCGCGGCCGCGAACTGGCGATTGCCGTGCAGACGATAGCCCTCGACGCGGCCCGCCAGGAAGTCGTGGCGGCCCGGAACGAGCCGGGCATGGATCCGGAAGTGGCGGACCGGGTGCTGCGTCAGCTGGACCTTCGCACCATGATCATGCCGGACTAGGGCAACCGATCAGGGTCAGCCTCGCGCGGGCAGCGTCAGCTCCATCGCATTCGCCTCGACGTAGTCCAAAGCGTGCCGGACAGCGCCGACCGTGACGACTGCGTCGCCCAGTGGCGAGGCCGTTACGCGCGGGGGAGTCGCGGTGAAGAGGGGGAGCAACGCCGTGATCTCCGGAAGCAGGGCGCCGGCGGAATCGGCGACGGCGCCGCTGATCACCACCTGCTCGGGGTTGATCAGGCTCGCGATCGAGGCGATCACGCGGGCCATGCGCTCCGAAATCCGGCTCAGGATCGCCAATGCCGCAGGGTCTCCCGCCGCCGCGTCCTCGAACACCCGCGGTGCGCTGGCAGCACCGCCGTCGGACGGGCCGCCGCCTGCCGCGGACCACTGCCGTGCCAGGGCCGCGATGCCGTCGCTGGAGCCAACGCCCTCCACCATGTCCAGATAGCCCATCTCGCCGGCTGCCCCGCCGCGGCCGTGGAGCAGGCGCCCGGATTCCATGACCCCGGCGCCCAGGCGTTCGCCCGCGAGAAGCACCACCAGATCGTCCACCCCCGCACCGGAACCGCGCCAGCGCTCACCGAGGGCGGCCAGGTTGGCGTCGTTTTCCAGGAGCACTGTCCAGCCGTGCAGTTCCTTCAGCGCGGATCGGAGCCCGACGTCGAACAGGCTCCAGAACCGCTGGGTCACCAAGACGTTGCCGTCCCGGTCCACCGGTGCGGCGATCCCGGCGCCCACGGCGAGAACCATGCTCGGGTCCGTTCCCGCGGCCTCCAGGGCCCGGCGGCAGGCGCGGTCGATGACGCCGATCCGCTCCTGCGCGGGGATGTCCGCCGCGCGGAAGCTCTCACTGGACCGGCCGACGACGGTGCCGCGGAGGTCGGCCACGGCGGCGGTGGTGGTGGCCGCGCCGATGTCGAGGCCCAGGACGAAGCCGGCCTCCCGGTTGAAGGCAAACCGCCGGGCCGGGCGGCCCTTCCGGGGACCTTCAGAGTTAGTTCCGGGCTGATCCAGCTCCACGATCCAGCCCCGGCCGATCAGGTCCTCGCAGACGGCGATCACGGAGGCCCGGGTCAGCCCGGTGAGGGCCATCAGCTCTGTCCCGGTGGCAACCTCCGCGCCGCGGATGTGGCGGAGAACGGCCTGGGCGTTGACGCGGCGCAGCAGCTGCGGCGTGGCGGCGGCTGCGTGCGGCATCACTTCTTGACCTCTTCTGTTCCCGGACCCATAATTGTTCAGGCAATATATTTAGCTTGTATCTAAAATACCAGAAGCCGTCTCCCAGCCCCGAAGGATCATCCCTTGTCCAACACCGCCACGCTGGCAACCCTGTCCGGTTCCGACCTCGCCGCCGACCCCAACTGGTGGCGCCAGGCCTCGGTGTACCAGATCTACCCGCGGAGCTTCTCCGATTCCAACGGTGACGGCCTGGGCGACATCAAGGGCATCACCGCCAAGGTCCCGTACTTGAAGCAACTCGGAATTGACGCCGTCTGGCTCTCCCCGTTCTACCCCTCGGCGCTGGCCGACGGCGGCTACGACGTCGACGACTACCGCGATGTCGACCCCAAGCTGGGCACCCTGGCGGACTTCGACGAAATGTCCGCCGCGCTGCACGCGGCCGGCATCAAGCTGATCGCGGACATCGTCCCCAACCACTCCTCCAACCGGCACGTCTGGTTCCAGGAAGCCCTTGCCTCCCCGCGGGGTTCCGCCGCCCGCGAGCGCTACATCTTCCGGGACGGCCAGGGCGAAAACGGCGAGATCGCGCCCTCGGACTGGGAGTCCGTGTTCGGCGGCCCCGCCTGGGAGCGCATCACCGAGCCCGACGGCACTCCCGGCCAGTGGTACATGCACATCTTCGCCAAGGAACAGCCGGACCTGAACTGGTCCAACCGCGAAATCCGCGACGACTTCCTCAAGACGCTCCGCTTCTGGTCGGACCGGGGCGTGGACGGCTTCCGCGTCGACGTCGCCCACGCCCTGACCAAGGACCTCACCGAGCCCCTGATCTCCAAGGTCGAGCTCAGCGCCGCCAACACCGGAACCGACGGATTCGACGACGGATCGCACCCCTTCTGGGACCGCGACGAAGTCCATGAGGTCTACGCCGAGTGGCGCGAGGTCTTCAACGAGTACAACCCTCCGCGCACCGCCGTCGCGGAGGCCTGGGTGCACGCCAGCCGCCGCGCCCGCTACGCGAGCCCGCAGGGCCTGGGCCAGGCGTTCAACTTCGACCTCCTGCAGGCCGACTTCGACGCCGATGAGTTCCGCGAAATCATCACCCGAAACCTCGCCGAGGCCACCGAATCCGGCGCCTCCTCGACGTGGGTCTTCTCCAACCACGACGTCGTGCGCCACGCCACCCGCTACGGCCTTCCCAAGGGCGGCGGCAAGCACGCCCAGGGCCAGGACGGCAAGGGCTGGCTTCTGGCCGGAGCCCCCGCCGAAGAACTCGACGTCGAACTCGGCCTGCGCCGGGCCCGCGCCGCCACGCTCCTGATGCTGGCCCTTCCCGGATCCGCCTACCTGTACCAGGGCGAGGAACTGGGCCTGCAGGAAGTCGCGGAGATCCCCGACGCCGAGCGCCAGGACCCCACCTTCTTCCGGAACAAGGGCGTCGAGATCGGCCGTGACGGCTGCCGCGTGCCGCTGCCCTGGGCCCCGGAAGGCACCTCGTTCGGGTTCGGCGACGGCGGCGCGCACCTGCCGCAGCCGGCCTGGTTCGCCCGCTACGCCGTGGCAGCCCAGGACGGCGTGGAAGGCTCCACGCTGGAGCTCTACCGCACGGCCCTGAAGTTCCGCCGCGAACTGCAGACCTCGGAGGAAATGGAATGGCATGAATCCGGCAGCGCCGACGTCCTGCACTTCAGCCGCCCGGGCGGCTGGCAGACGGTGACCAACTTCGGTGACACGCCCGTGGAACTGCCCGCCGGCGAGGTGCTGGTCAGCAGCGGCCCGCTGGACGGCGGACTGCTGCCGGCCAACACCACCGTCTGGCTGCGGTGAGCATTCCGGCGAAGGACTCGACCGGCGCGCCCGCCCGAGACGGGAATCCCGGCCAGGAGCTCATCTATGGCTGCATGGGTCTGGGCGGCAGCTGGTCGGCGGAGCCGTACTCGTCCGCGGAGGTGGACGAGGCGGCGGCCGCCGTCGAGTCAGCCCTGAAGGCCGGCATCACGCTCTTTGACCACGCGGACATCTATACCAACGGCAAGGCCGAGGCCGTTTTCGGCGAGATCCTGGCCGGGACTCCGGGACTGCGCGAGAAGATCCGGCTCCAGACCAAATGCGGCATCCGGCTCAACGAGCAGGGCCTGGAGGCGTACTACGACCTCAGCCGGGACGGCATCCTGGAACGGGTCAACGAAAGCCTGGCCCGGCTCCGCACGGACTACGTCGACGTGCTCATGCTGCACCGCCCGGATCCCCTGATGGATCCGGCGGAAGTGGCATCCGCCGTCGGGCAGCTCATGGCCGAAGGCAAGGTGCGCGCCGTGGGCGTGTCCAACATGTCGGGTCCGCAGATCGAGATGCTGCAGGACCGGCTCGAGACGCCGGTGGTGGCCAACCAGCTGGAGATGAGCCTGCTCAAGCGGGCCTGGCTCGAAAGCACGGTGCTGGTCAACCATGCCGAGGGCACGGACTACAGCTTCCCGCACGGCACCGTCGAGCATTGCGTCCGGCACGGCATCCGGCTGCAGGCGTACGGCTCGCTGGCCCGCGGCCTGTACACCGGGGCGCCGGCCGCCGTGCCGACGCCGGCCGAGGAAGCCGCCACCGCCCTCGTCGCCGCCCTGGCCGCCGCGAAGGGGACCACGGGGGAGGCAATCGTGCTGGGCTGGCTCATGAAACACCCCGCCGGGATCGCGCCCGTGATCGGCACCGCCAACCCTGACCGGATCCTCGCCTGTGCCGGCGCCGCAGAGGCCGCCGCGTCCATGACCCGCGCCGAGTGGTACGGGCTCTGGGTGGCGGCTCGGGGCAGCAACATCCCCTAGTACGCCCACCATGCCCACCCAACTGGCTGGCAGTTAAGGCCGCTATTCGCGCTGAAAACGGCTTCAGCTGCCAGCTACTTGGGTGCGGATGTGATTTTGGTCGTAATGGTCACCCCGGAGGGCCGGATCGCTTAGCCGCAAACGCCTCCGGGCGGATAGCGTAGATGCATGACTTCTACCACCACCGCCGAATCCCTTCGGCCCCAGCGCAACATCCCGGCCGACATTGCCCGCTCCTGGCTGCTGGTCAACGCGATGAAGCCCGAACTCTTCGACCAGTCCGCCGTCTCCCGGGCCGATGCAATCATCCTCGACATCGAAGACGCGGTGGACCCCTCCCAGAAGGACGCCGCCCGCGACAACGTCGTGAACTGGCTGACCGCCGGCGGCAGTGCGTGGGTCAGGATCAACGACGCCACCAGCCGGTTCTGGGCCGACGACCTCGCCGGACTGCGCGGCACCCCCGGCCTGCTGGGCGTCATGCTGGCCAAGACCGAATCGGCCGACCAGGTCACAGAGAGCTTCCACCGGATGGACGGCAAGACCCCGGTCATCCCGCTCGTCGAGTCCGCCGTCGGCATAGAGGAAGCCAACAACATCGCTAAGGCCCAGGGTGCGTTCCGCCTGGCCTTCGGCTCTGGCGACTTCCGCCGCGACACCGGCATGGCCGCCACCCCGGAGGCCATGGCCTACCCGCGGGCCAAGCTGGTGGTGGCCAGCCGCGTCGGCAACCTGCCGGGCCCCATCGACGGCCCCACGGTCGGCACCAACCACCCGATCCTGCGCGAGCAGACCGGCATCACCGTGATGATGGGCATGACCGGGAAACTCTGCCTGGCGATCGACCAGACTCCGGTGATCAACGAAGTCATCAGCCCCACCCCGTCCGACGTCGCCTGGGCCACGGACTTCATGAACGACTTCGAAGCCAACGGCCGCGTCATCCGGGACGGCTCCGACCTGCCGCGCCTGGGCCGCGCCGAGAAGATCATGAAGCTCGCCGTAGCCTTTGGCGTGAAGCCGGCCCTGTAGCCGCCCCGCCACTGAAGGAGACCCCGTGACCGGTACCCGTTATCTGGTCCACGGGGTCTTTTGGGATGGTCCGGAGCCGGCAGCGGCCGGACGGAGCCAGCCCGGACCCGGACAGGCAGCCGCCGGGAGTGCCGTCCTGCGGCTGCAGGACCCTGCGGGCGCCTTCACCGAACTGGCGCTCGACGCCGGGACGCGGCTCGGGTTCCGGCTCGCCGCCCCAGGCAAGCGCTGCCTGGGCCACCACAAGGTGCACGGCCCCGCGGACCGGGACCACATTCCCTGCCCTGCCCGGGCAGAGGCCGCTCGGGGCAGCCAGTGCCAACGGTGCTTCGTTCTGGACGACTCGCGGCTGATCCACGACTTCCACCGCGGCGGCCGGGTCCCGCCGGGCCTGCGCGCCTACCTCATGCAGCCTCACTGGCTCTACATCGCCACCTTCGCCGGCGGTGCCAGCAAGGTCGGAACCGCCTCCCACCTGCGCAAATGGAACCGCCTCGCCGAGCAGGGCGCCGTCGTCGCCCGTTACGTCGCCCGCGCCGAGGACGGCCGCGTGGTACGGATCCTTGAGGACATGATCACGCGCGACGCCGGGCTGCCGCAGCAGGTCCGCTCCGCAGCGCTGGCCGGGCTCGTGGCCGCCGTCGAACTCGACGCCCTCAACCGGCGGCTGGCCGCGGAAGTCCGGGACCTGCTGTCCCGGGTCCCCGCCGACGGCTTCGGGATCGTGGACGAGCCGTGGTTGCGACCCGGCCTGGCGGAGGTCGCCTGCCTGCCGAACGGTGCTGGCGCGCGGACCGCACGGCACCCGTACCCGCACGGGTTCGATTCGGGGGACCACGGGTTCGGGATTGCCTCCCTGAGCGGCAGCTGCGCCGTCGCGGGTTTGGCCGGAACGGACCTGGAATTCATCGTGAACCTGGGCCTGCTGAAGGCGAGGACGGTTCTGCTGGGGGAGTACAAGTCCGACGTCCCGGCCGTGCAGGAATCCCTGTTCTGAGGCTGGATTTGCCCCTCGACGCGCAAAATGCCGGACGCGCCCGTATTCCGGCGTCGCCGGGCATTTTGAGCGTCGCCGGAAATTGTGCGGATCGCGGCGTGCGTCGCCGGCCCCGGTAGACTGGCACGGTGCTGAATGAATTCTGGGCCACCGCGTCAACCGCCTACAAGGTGCTCGTCTTCAGCGCCATGGGACTGATTGCCCTCGGCATCGTCCTCAACGTGGTGGGCAACAGCACCGGCAACCAGGCCCTGGCCCTCGCCTCACTGCCGGTGATCGGGCTGGGGCTGATCCTGCACCTTGCCGGGCTTGTGGTCCGCGGCCAGGCGATCCGGAAGAACCTCAAGCGCTAGCGGCCGCGTTCCGCAGCACATGGCTCCGGGCATGCTGCACGGCGTCCGGGAGGGACGTGAACAGGTGCTTGTGATGCCGCAGTGAGCGGATGACGCCCACGTTGGTGACGAGCTCCAGATGCTGTGGCTGGACCCCCTTCAGCAAGACCGTGACGCCGCGCAACTCCAGTGCGGAAATCACCTCCACGAGCGCGTGGGCGCCGGTGGCATCCAGCATCCGCAGCTGCGACAGCCGGATGATGGCCACCTGGATGTCTTTGACCTGGCCGATCTCCTGCAGGACCCGCTCCGCGGCGCCGAAGAACATCGCCCCGTCCAGCCGGAAAATCGCGATGTGCTCATCCCCGGGAAGCGTCGGTCCGGGAACCGCCTCGCGCCGGACCCCGCTCAGGGAAGCGAACGTCCGCAACGTGAACACGGCAGCCGCGGCGAATCCGATCTGGATGGCCACAATGAGGTCGAAGGCGACCGTAATGAAGGCCGTGATCACGAACACCGCGGCGTCGGCCCGGGTGGACCGCAGGATCGCCGTGACCGTGTGCCGCGAGACCATTCGGGTGGCCGTGACCATGAGGATGCCTGCCAGAGCCGCCAGCGGGATCCGCCCGACCAGCCCGGCCGCCAGGTAGATGATGGCGAGCAGCACGAGCGCGTGCACTATCGCGGCGAGCCGGGTCTTCGCACCGGAGCGGACATTCACGGCGGTCCGGGCGATCGCGCCCGTCGCCGGCATGCCGCCGAAGAAGCCCGCGGCGATCGAGGCCAGGCCCTGGCCCGTGAGCTCGCGGTCGGGGCTGTACGCGCCGGACGGACGGCCGTCCGGTCCCGCCATGCCGGAGGCCACCCGGGCCGAGAGCAGGGATTCGATGGCGGCCAGCGTGGCGATCGACACGGCAGGCATCAGGAGACCGCCCAGTGCGCCCGGATCCAGGGACGGCATGGACGGTGCCGGCAGGGAGTGCGGTAGCGCGCCGATCCGTGGGATGTCCAGCGCCAGCACCTCGGCCGCCACGGTGGCGAGCAACACCGCAATTAGGCTTGCGGGCAGTGCCTTGCTGAGCTTGGGGAGCAGATACATCACAGCGGCGACACTTGCCACCACAGCGAGCGTTTGCAGCACTGCCGGGACGGTAGCCTGCGACGCGCTCTCGACGGCGGCCAGGAAGGTGTTGTGGCCCGGCGTTGCCTCGGTGCCCGTGGCCAGGGGGACCTGCTGCAGGAAGATGATGGCGGCGATGCCGAGCGTGAAGCCCTCCACGACGGGCCACGGGATGAAGGCGACGGCGCGGCCCAGTCCGCTCACCCCCAGGATCATGACGATCAGTCCAGCCAGTACCGAAACCAAGGCGATGCTGCCGACACCGTGGGCGGCGACCACCGGGGCCAAAACCACCACCATGGCGCCGGTGGGGCCGGAGACCTGGACGTTGGATCCGCCCATGACGGCCGCCACCAGCCCGGCCACCACCGCCGTGATGAGTCCGGCCTCTGCGCCGACGCCGGAACTCACCCCGAAGGCCAGGGCCAGGGGGAGCGCCACAATGCCTACCGTGATGCCGGCGAACAGGTCCGTCTTCCAGGCGGACCGCAGAAGCCCATAGTCGCGGCGCGACGGCAGGAACCGCGCCATGAGTGCCCGGGCAGTGCCGGTTGCCCGGTCCGGGCGTGAGGTCTGGGCCGCGCTCATGGCGCTGTGCTCTCGAGCCCGTCGGTGCTCCCGAGGCGGTCGGGGATGCCTACGGGGCCTGTGCTGCCGAGGTGGCCGGCGGGCAGTTCCTGCGCCAGCCGAAGCTGTTCGCTGGATCCGGCCAGGCTGTCCAGCAGGAAGACCCGGGCGATCGCCAGCAGCTCCGAGATCTTGGGATGAGCCAGCCGGTAGGTCACGGCATTCGCCGTCCGGACCGACGTCACCACCCCGTGCCGGCGCAGCGTCGCCAGGTGCTGGGACAAATGCGAGGCCTCCAGGCCCGTCTCGGCGAGCAAGTAGCTCACTGGGGCTGCCGTGTCCGGCGCCGCGGCCAGAAGCTCCAGGATCCGGATCCTGGCCGGGTGGGCGAGGGCCTTGAACAGGTTGGCCTTGATTTCGTACAGCGGGGTCTGCGCGGGGGTGATCATGGGCGGAAGGGGATCATGACAGGAGAACGCTTTCTCGGATCCAGCGGCATCGGTGCCCGGCGGGCTTCGATCGCCAGTGGATTGATGGATTGATGTTTTCATCATATCGCATCGGTCAAGCCCCGCCCGGCCCGAGTCGGGCGCCACTGCCCGCTTGGCCCCGGTGCACGCCCGGGTCAAGCACTCTGCTGCCCGGCGCGCACCCTGTCATGAAGCCGGGGCGCCGCGGGCGTGGCGATAGGCTGGAACCATGACTATCAATCCGGATCTGCAGGGGCGCAGCTACCCTGCCGCAGAGGTGTACGACGTCGGCCGCGAGAAGATCCGCGAGTTCGCGCGCGCGGTCAAGGCCACTCATCCCGCCCACTTCGACGTCGCCGCGGCCAAGGCACTGGGCCACCTCGACCTCGTCGCGCCGCCGACCTTCGCCATTATCGTCGCCCAGCGCGCCGACGCGCAGCTGATCGAGGATCCGGAATCCGGCATCGACTTCTCCCGCGTGGTCCACGCCGACCAGCGGTTCACCCACCACCGCCCGATCATTGCCGGGGACCGGCTGGTCGCCGAGCTGCACGTCGACGGCGTCCGTGCCATGGGCGGCGGGGCCATGATCACCACCCGCTCAGAGATCTTCGCCCTGGGCAACAGCGATTCCGCCGATGTCCGCGAGCCGGTTGCCACCACCACCTCGTCCATCCTGGTCCGCGGAGAGGGACAGTAGCCATGAGCATCAACATCGCAGGACTTACGGTCGGCCAGGACATCGGCAGCCGCAGCATCGCCGTCACCCGCACCGACCTCGTCAAGTACGCCGGCGCATCCGGTGACTTCAACCCGATCCACTGGAACGAGGCCTTCGCCACGGGCGTGGGCCTGCCGGGCGTGATCGCCCACGGCATGTTCACGATGGGCGCGGCCGTCCAGCTCGTCACCGACTGGGCCGGCGACCCCGCCGCCGTCGTGGACTTCCAGACCCGCTTCACCAAGCCGGTGCCGGTGGCCGACACCACGGGGACGCCGGAAGCCGGCGCCGTGATCGAGGTCAGCGGCGCCATCGGAGCGCTCGACGCCGACGCCGGCACCGCCCGCGTCGACCTCACGGTCGTCTCGGCCGGTCAGAAAGTCTTGGTCAAGGCCCAGGCCGTCGTCAGGCTGGCGTAGCCTGTGGCGCTGCTGTGACCAAGGAGACTAAAGACGTCTTCGTCCCGGCTGCCGAGATCACGCACTGGCGGAATGCCGTGGTGGTGGCCTATGCGGCCAGCGGAATCGCGTTTTCCACGTGGGTATCCCGGCTGCCGGCCATCCGCGACGGTCTGGACCTGACTCCCGGCACCATCGGGCTGCTCCTGCTCTGCATGACGGCGGGGTCCTTCCTGTCCGTGTCCGCCTCTGGCCTGATTGTCCTTCGGCTGGGCTCGAAGCGCACCATCCGGATCGGCAGCATCATGGTCGGGTTCGGGCTGATGCTGGCAGGCTTCGGCACCTCCGTGCTCGCCAACCCGGTGGCGGTCGCCGCGGGACTGTCAATCATCGGGCTGGGTACCGCCAGCTGGAACACGGCGTCCAACGTCGAAGGCGCCGCGGTGGAACGCGCCGTCCGCCGCCACATCATGCCCCGGCTGCACGGCTCCTTTAGCCTGGGGACAGTGGCCGGAGCCGGGCTGGGTGCGTGGGCTGCCGGCGCCGGGATCCCGGTCTTCTGGCACCTCGCCGCGGCCGGCCTGTTGGTGGCCGGTTCCGTGACGACCGCTGCGGCGTGGTTCCGCGCCGACATCACGCCGCTGCAGGGGGAACAACCGTTCGCGGCCTCCGGGACAGATACCTTCGAAGATCCCTCCACCGGGCCCATCCCCATCGTCCGGCAGGCGGACGCGGTCCCCGAACAGCCGCTGGACAACAAACGCCAGATCGCCCAGGCCTGGCGGGACCGGCGCACCCTGCTGCTGGGCGTGCTGGTCCTGGGCCTTGCCCTCGCCGAAGGGGCGGCGGGGGACTGGGTGGCACTGGCGCTCGCGGACGGCCACGGCCAGTCTGACGCCGCCGGGGCCGCCGGATATGGACTGTTCGTCACCTTCATGACGGTGGGCCGCTTCGCCGGAACGCTCGTCCTGGACCGGTTCGGCCGCGTCCCGGTGATGCGGTGGTGCGCCGCATTGGCCGTAGCAGGCCTCGGATTGTTCGTCTTCGCCTCCGTGCCGTGGCTGGCCTACGTGGCCCTGGCCATTTGGGGGCTTGGCGCCTCCCTTGGTTTCCCGGTGGGCATGTCCGCCGCCGCCGACGATCCCGGCAAGGCTGCCGCACGCGTCTCCGTCGTCTCGACGATCGGCTACGGCGCGTTCCTGTGCGGTCCGCCGCTGCTGGGGCTCCTGGCCGAACACGTGGGCATCCTGCACTCGCTGCTGGCCGTCATGGTGATGCTGATCGGCAGCTTCCTGCTCTCCCCGGTGGCGCGCAAACTCCCCGCAGCCGTTCCCGCCGCCTAGCTAAGTACAAGCCACCACCGGCTTAGGCCGGCGCACGATCCCGGCTAGGCTGTTCAGGTGACCCCGATTCTGCTCTCCGCCCTGACCACCTCCGCTGTCGGGGGCCCCGCCGGCAGCTACATTGAAGCCCGCAGCGAGGCCGAGATCATCGATGCCGTGCGGTCGGCGGACGCCGCCGGCCAGCCCCTGCTGATCATCGGCGGCGGTTCCAACCTGCTGGTGTCCGACGCCGGGTTCCCCGGAACGGTACTTAAGATCGCTTCGGCGGGCTTTACCGTCAACGCCGAGGACTCCTGCGGCGGCGTGGCGGTGGTGGTGCAGGCCGGCCACAACTGGGATGCCTTCGTTGACCACGCCGTGAGGCATGCCTGGTCCGGCGTCGAAGCGCTCTCCGGAATTCCCGGAGCCACGGGAGCCACTCCCGTGCAGAACGTCGGCGCCTACGGCGCCGACGTCTCGCAGACGATCGCCGCAGTCCGTACGTGGGACCGGGAACGGAACGCGGTCAAGACTTTCACGAATTCCGAACTCAAGTTCGGCTACCGTGACTCCGTCCTGAAGCAGGCCACCGTCAACGGTTCGCCGCGCTATGTGGTCCTCACCGTGGAATTCCAGCTCCCGCTCGGCCGGATGAGCGCCCCGATCCGCTACGCCGAACTCGCCCGGGCGCTCGGCGTCGAGCAGGGCCAGCGGGCCTACTCCAACGACGTCCGCCGCGAAGTGCTGCGGCTGCGGGCCTCCAAGGGCATGGTGTGGAATGCGGCCGACCGGGACACTTACTCGACGGGGTCCTTTTTCACCAACCCGATCGTGTCCGAGGACGTCGCGGCACGGCTGCCGCAGGACGCCCCGCGCTACCCCGGCGGTGCCGACGGGCTGACCAAGCTCTCGGCGGCGTGGCTGATCGACCAGTCCGGCTTCGCCAAGGGCTTTGGGCTGGCCCCGGACAGCGTCTCGGGCGGCAGGGCATCGCTTTCCACCAAGCACACTCTCGCCATCACGAACCGGGGCGGGGCGAGCACGGCGGACATGCTGGCCGTTGCGCGCGAGGTGCGCCACGGCGTCGTCGAACGCTTCGGGATCGAACTGCACCCGGAACCGCTGCTGATCGGCGTCACCCTATAGTTCCTGCCCCGGCCCGGGCCCGCCCGTCGCCACGTAAGGCACGCATCGAGGTAGGGGCGATTTCCCTACAGCAACTCCTGAACGTGCAGACTGAGCCACAAGACCACTGTGTCTTCGGGGTTGTCCACATCAATTCCAAAAAGTTCCCGGAGACGCCGCAAGCGGTAGCGGAGCGTGTTCTGGTGCACTGAAAGTGCCGCCGAGGTTTTGGCGGAATCGCGGGAGAAATCGAGGTAGGTGCGCAAAGTTCTCGCGTATTCGGTTCCTGATTCGGCGTCGTACTTCCTCATGCTGGCAGCGGCCGGAGACACAAGATGAGGCGTGTTCCGGAAAAGCGCACTGAGTTCCAGCAAGGTCAGACGGCTGCGCACTTCCTGAGCGTTGGCGTAGTCGCCGGCGCTCCGCCCGGAGGCGAGCATCAGCAGGACGAGGTCCGCGTCGTGCCGGGAACGGCTGATGTCTGCGGCGGTGGTGACGGTCGAGCCCGTTGACACCCGCAGCTTGACCCGCAGCGACGCAGCTGAACGCTCGATCAGGCGGCGGGCCAGCGCCTCAATGGATCCGGGGCCCGAGGCGGGGGCCTCGGTGAACAACGCATAAATCGTGGTGCCGATGAGTACGCACTGCGCACCTTGCCCGTGCGCTTCGCACTGGGTCGTGACAAGGTCGACGAGCCGGATCAGGGACAGCTCGTCGGACTGGCCGAGGTCCAGTTGGAAAGCCGCGACGGCGAAGGGGCCCGAGTGCTTCAGTCCGAGCTGTTCTGCTACAAGCTGGACGTCGTCTCCCCCTTCGAGGAGCCGGCGGAGGAGCTCGGCCCGTTGTTGCCGCGCAAGGTCGATGGTGCTTCGCGCCCTCAGGATGTGGAGGACTGCGATATCCGCGGCGCGCTCGAGCGCCTGCTCCGCGTCGGAATCCAGGTCCCCGTTGGCGTCCACTACCCAGATAGACCCCAGCGGCTGGTTACCGGCACGAACGGCGATGGCCAGACGGTCCATTGCCGGACGGACACCTTCAATGCGCACGGCGCCGCGGGCCCGGAACACGCTGGCATATTGACCGGCATTCTCCGGCAGGTAGGGAACCTGGCGCCCCAGGATTCCGTTCCGCCGGTCGTCGTCGATCGGTTGGTGGGGGAGGGTGGAGTATGCCAGAACCTGTTCCTGGAGGTTTTCGATGGCCGTGGCCCCACCTACCAGTGCGGCAATGGCGTTGGCTAGGGCAAACAGGTCGCCCACTCCCAGCGGCGAGGCCGACCGGTTGGCTTCCGCGGAGGCGCTGAGGGCAGATTCCAGGAGCGCATCGAGTTGCCGCCACCCCACGGCGTCGTCGACGACCAAAAGTGCTATGCCGGCCTGGTCAGCTGTGTTCGCGAGTTCTTCGATGTCCTGAGACAGCTGCTTGAGCACGATCGCGCCGAAGCCAGCTTGCGCTGCTTCCCGGACGACGACGGTTGTTTCCGGTTCCGCGGGGTGGAGTCCGATCCCCAGCAAGATCCCTCCCCGGAGCCCTTCCAAAGGCGCGAGGGGATCGTAGAGGGACGGGCTCGTCAGGGAGAGCCCGGGCGTAGTTCCGTGTGAGCGGAGAACCAGTCCGGAGTTCGCAAGCACTTGCAGGAGGTCAGGCAAATCGATGCTGCCCGGGGTTTTCGGGATGGTTTCCACAAGGCGTAAATCTACGGCCCCTAGTGCTGGCCCACAAGTTGAAGGACTGACGTTGGTGTCTGGCACCGAAGCCAGCCGGCACCGGCAAAGCCAATAGTTGATGCATGTCACTTATTGTTGAAGCCAGTCCAACAGCACGCCAGGCCGGGGAAGCGGCAGCAGCCGCAGCATCCAGGGCCGGCGTCCGGGTCATCGACGAACATGACCGCGACAAGCTCAGGGACGTTGAAGGGCTGCTCATCGCGATCTGGGGTATGTCTCCCCACGGAGCGCCTGTTCCTTTCGATTTGCTGCGGAGCATTTCGCACGCAGGCTGCAATGTTTCCGCTGCATACAACGCGGACGGGGCCCTGCGCGGAGCCGCCGTCGGCATCGTGTCCCCCGGCGGAGCGGCTACCTATTCCCTGATCGCCGGTGTCCTGCCCGGCGCGGCGGACAAAGGCGTCGGTTTCGCGCTCAAACAGCATCAGCGGGCGTGGTCGCTTGCCCGCGGAATCGAGACCATGACGTGGACCTTTGACCCGCTGGTCAGCCGGAACGCCCGTTTCAACCTCACGAAACTCGGAGCCCATGCATTCGAGTACGCACGCGATTTTTACGGCGAAATGCAGGACGACATCAACGCCAACGATGAAAGCGACCGGCTCGTCGCCGTTTGGCCTTTGTCCTCCAGGCGGAGCATCAGTTGCAGCGAAGGGTCCGTCGAAGAACTGGAACTGCCCGAAACGGCCCTGAACAACATTCTGGAGTACGGCCCGGACTCCAGGCCGGTCCTCCTCGAAACGCCGGACACCCTATGGTGCCGTGCACCGCAAGACATCGTGGCGCTGAGGGCCGCGGACTCCGATGAAGCGGGACTGTGGCGGTTGCGGATCCGCGGAATCTTCGAACCGGCCTTCGCATCCGGCTACAACGCGTCCGGAGTCACCCGAACCGGCTGGTACCGGCTGACCAAAACCAACCAGGCATAACCCTTACCCAACACCAGGAGTACAGAATGCGACCCAGGAATCGTACGGTTTCCGCGCGTATCGCGCGCCAGGCCCTTGGCGCTGCCGGCCTGACCCTCACCTTCGGACTAGCGGCCTGTTCGGGAGGAGCAGTGCCCGCGGCGGATTCGAAGACTTTGTCCGCCGCCGACGTCGACCCCGCTGCAGCAGCGGCCCTGCCAGAGCGCTACAAGTCAGCCGGAGTCATCAAGGTGGCATCGGACATTCCGTACCCGCCGATGGAGATGTTCGATGAGAACCAAAAACTCACGGGTCTGGACTACGACCTTGCCCAGGCCCTGGGCGCGAAGCTCGGGGTCCGCCTGGAACTGCAGACCCAGGCTTTCGACAGCATCATTCCGTCGCTGCAGTCGGGCAAGAACGACATCATCATGTCAGGGATGAACGACACCGCCGAGCGCCAGGCGACCCTGAACTTCGTGGACTACTTTCATGCCGGGTTCTCCATCCTCGTGCCCAAGGGCAACCCGGACCGCATCACGACCGTGATGGACCTTTGCGGCAGGAACGTAGCCGTGCAGAAGGCGACTGTGCAGGCGGAGATTCTCCGCAGCTATGACCAGCAGTGCAGGGACAAGGGATCAGAACCGGTGAGCGTCTCCGAACTTCCGCTGGAAACGGATGTCCAGACGGCCGTCCGTTCAGGAAAAGCCGCAGCTGACGTCGTCGATTCCGCCGCGGCTGCCTACGCCGCCAAGACTGCCGGGAACGGCAAGATCTTCGACATCGTCAAAGACCCGGCAAACCCTGCCGGCTACAACCCGGTCTACACCGGGATCGGTGTCCTTAAGAAGGATGCGGAGCTCGGCAAGGCGTTGCTGGCAGCCCTTCAGGCGATCGTCGCCGACGGCAGTTATGGCACGATCCTTGAGAAGTACGACCTCTCCGACTACAGGGTCAAGGAAACCGGCCTCAACTTGGGTACGGCCAAACCATGAAACAGGCAAGCACGCTCCCATCCCGGAGAGTAACGGCTGAGACCGCAACCGAAACCGCAATCGTCGGCACCGCCGAGGACGATGTTGTAGCTGTTCCGTTGCGCCACCCGTGGCGCTGGGTAGTCGCGGCAGTGCTGGCTCTCGGGTTTGTGGCCCTTTTGTCATCGCTGTGGTCCAACCCGAACATCGACCACTCGACCATCAAGAACTACCTGTTCCATCCCCGGATCCTCGGCGGAATAGGCCTTACCCTGGCGCTGACGGTCATTTCCATGCTCGTGTCCACCCTGCTTGGCGTGCTGCTCGCGGTGATGCGCCTGTCCAGAAATCCGGTGATGAACGCCTTCGCCTGGCTCTACGTGTGGGTCTTCCGAGGCACCCCACTGCTGATCCAAGTCGTCTTTTGGGGCTACCTGGGGCTGCTCTATTCACAGATTTCCCTGGGCCTCCCGTTCACTGACTTCACGTTCTTCTCCATGGACACCAACGCACTGGTTCCAGCGTTCACGGCCGGGCTGCTGGCCATGACGTTGAACCAGGCCGCGTATTCAGCGGAAATAATCCGGGGAGGGATGCTTTCAGTGGATACCGGCCAGCACGAAGCCGCGTATTCGCTCGGGATGTCACCAGCCTTCGCCCTTTTCCGGGTGGTGCTGCCGCAAGCGATGCGCGTGATCATCCCGCCGATGGGCAACGAGACCATCTCGATGTTGAAAAACACCTCGCTGTTGTCAGTCATCGCGGTACTCGAGCTCTATACCGTGGCAACGCAAATCTCTTCGCAGAGCCTGCGCCAGGTGGAACTGCTCGTGGTGGTCAGCTGCTGGTACCTGTTCCTGACCACGGTGCTATCCGTTCCGCAGTACTACCTGGAGCGGCACTACGGCCGTGGAAACGTACGTCAGCAGACTCCCACACCCCTGGGCAGGATGATCTCCACACTCCGCAAACACGGCAAGCCCCACGCAGAATCGAAAGGACTTCAGCCATGACCGATGCCCTCGCCACCCATGAGCACGCGGTCGGCCCCGCCGCCTCGCCGCTCCTCGTTGCCAGAAACGTCCGCAAACGCTACGGCAGCGTGGAGGTGTTGAAGGGCATCTCGCTGAGCGTCAACCCCGGGGAGGTTATGTGCCTTCTAGGCCCATCCGGTTCCGGCAAGTCCACCTTCCTGCGTTGCATCAATCATTTGGAGCGGATCGACGGAGGACGGATATCCGTCGGCGGGGACCTGATCGGCTATACCCAGCGTCAGGACCGGATTTTTGAAATGAATCCCCGTCAAGTGGCCAGGCAGCGGCGCGGCATCGGCATGGTTTTTCAGCGCTTCAATCTCTTCCCGCATATGACTGCCCTGGAGAACATCTCGGTTGCGCCGGTGGGAGTCAAAAAAGTGCCCAAGCAGCAAGCGTCCAAGCGCGGAATGGACTTGCTGGAGCGGGTGGGCCTGGCACACCTGGCGAAGGCCTACCCGGCGCAGCTATCCGGGGGGCAGCAGCAGCGGGTCGCAATTGCCAGGGCACTGGCCATGGACCCCCAACTCCTGCTCTTTGATGAGCCGACGAGCGCCCTGGACCCGGAACTGGTCGGCGACGTCCTCGACGTTATGCGCACGCTGGCCTCCGATGGCATGACCATGATCGTTGTCACTCATGAAATTGGCTTCGCCCGTAGCGCTGCGGACAACGTCGTCTTTATGGACGGCGGCGTGGTGGTGGAATCAGGGGCGCCGGCATCCGTGCTGGACAACCCGCAAAACCCCCGGACCATCGCATTCCTCAACAGCGTTATGTAAGAAGCCCGGATGCACTGCCAAACCAGATGTCATGTTTGGCGGCCGGGCCCGGAACGCCCTGACTGCGCCTTCCCTCGTTCCTCGTTTCTTCCCGCCCTATGAACAGTGAGCCCTACATGAAGATCTCCCGCGCCACCGTCACCCTCATCGATGTTCCGTTGCTGGAACCCTTTGTGGTTTCCTATGCCACTTACGCCTCAATGCCGAGCGTTATCCTTACCCTCGAGACCGACGACGGTTTAACCGGGTACGGCGAGAGCGTTCCGGACGGCCACATCACCGGAGAAACCCCCACCGGGACCGTCGAAGCCCTCAAAACCGAGTTGATTCCCGCCGTGATGGGTTTGGATCCCCGCGACATCACTGCCATCCATCAGCGGCTCAACCAGGCGCTCAAGGGCTGTGGAGCGGCGAAAGCAGCCGTCGACATTGCCTGCTGGGACCTGGCGGGAAAGGCGGCCGGGCGACCCATCTACGCACTGCTCGGCGGCCGGCGGCCTGAACAGCCAACCATCGCCAAGGTATTGAGCATCCTGGAACCGGAAGTCCTGGTGGCGCAGGCAATCCAAGCGCGCGGGGAAGGCTACCGCCACCTCAAAATGAAGCTCGGCGGCGGTGACGGGCAGGACATCGAGCGCGTGCGGGCGGTCCGGGCAGCGATCGGCAGCGATATGGCCATTCGGGTGGACGCCAACCAGGGCTGGGGCGATACCGCCACCGCACGCACCATGATCCGAGCCCTTGAACCATTCGGGATTGACTGGGTAGAGCAGCCAATCCCCGCGGACGATATCGATGGCTTCCGACTCCTCCGCCAGGACACGAACGCCCGCCTCATGGCCGACGAGTCCGTGGTTGACGCCAGCGACCTCGCGCGGTTCGTCCGCGACCGCTCGGTGGACATGGTCAACCTTAAACTGATGAAGAGCGGCGGCATCACGCCGTGTCATCGTCTGGCCACTCAGGCTGAACTCGGCGGACTCAAAGTGCAGATCGGTTCCATGCTGGAAACAAGCGTTGCCTCCGCTGCCGGTTTCCACCTGGCCCTCAGCCACCCGAACATCGTGTCCACCGAACTCTCCGGTCCCATCAAGTTCGCCACGGAACCTGGCGACCTCCAGTACATTCTCCCCAACGTCCAGATCACTGAGCGGCCAGGGCTCGGAGTCGATATGGACACGGACATTCTTGCCGAACTCACGGTGAGTGAATGCGAAGTCAGCGCGTGAGTGGCGGCGCCATGAGGCGCCGCCGGCTGGCGGAGATTTGGACTCACCTGCACAACCATCCTGAACCCAGCATGCAGGAATTCGCCACTGCAGAGTATCTCGCGGGACTTCTGGAGCAGGCGGGCCTTGAGGTTCGCAGGTTCGACTCCCTCCCGGGTTTCACGGCCGACGTGGGGACGGGTCCTCCGGTGATTGGACTGCGGGCAGAAATGGACGCCCTTGTACAAGACACGGCAGGGGGACCGACGGCGGTCCACTCCTGCGGTCACGACGCCAACATGGCAATAGTCGCCACCGTGATGCTGGAACTGGGAGAACTCGGGGACCTGCTGGAAGGCTCCGTGCGGGCGATCTTCCAGCCGGCCGAGGAATTGGGCAACGGTGCCGAACACGTGGCTGCTTTGGGTGTCAGCGATGGGCTTAGTTATCTCTTCGGCGTGCACTTACGTCCGGAAGAAGAACTCCCGGCTCCATATTTCGCGCCATCCATTTCGCACGGATCATGCCTGTTTGCGGCGGGAACCATCACGGGGTCTGACCATCACGGGGCGCGTCCACACCTCGGGGCGAACGCCGTTGAGGTCGCGCTCGAAATCTCCGAGGGGTTGGGTCGCATACGGGTTGACCCGCAAGTTCCCAGTTCGGCCAAGATGACCATGCTCCACGCCGGTGGGGACAACCTCAACGTCATACCGGGCAGCGGACGCTTCGGAGTGGACCTGCGCGCCCAAACCAATGAAGTCATGTCCGCCCTCCGCGCAGGACTCGAATCGGTCTGTGCACGGGTAGCTGCGTCAACAGGGACAGTGATCGACCTCAACTTCCGGGATGCCGTACCCGCGGCCATGATCGGACCCCGCGCCGAAGCCGCCCTCGCAGCGGCAGTGGCCACGGAACTGGGCGACGACCACTTGCGGCCACGTATTGTCACATCGGGATCGGACGACTTCCATTTCTACACACTGCGAAACCCCGAAATTCAGGCATCCATGCTCGCCGTCGGAGCGAACGTCCAGCCAGGACTTCACGACCCGGCCATGACATTCGAAGCCGAATCCATGGAACGGGCGGTTGGCGTGCTCCTTGAAGCCTGCCTTCACCCGGAACCGCTGCTGATCGGCGTCGCCCCTGTAGGAATGGCCCTTCAGGAAAAGCCGGGCTAGCGGTCCATATGGCGGGGGGTCACCTTGCTGAAGAGCATGAAGGTGAAGCCGGAGGCAGCGGCCCCGAGCAGGAAGACCTGGCAGAAGGCCACGGACTGGACGCTGGGACCGCTTTGCAGCACGAGTCCGGCGCACGCAAATGCCACGGCGCCGGCGAGGAGGGCCAGCGAGCCGAGCAGGAAGGCCTGGACGGTGGCCGGAAACTCCCCGGCGTAGTCGAGCTGAAGGTCCCGGCCGCGCGGGGCCACGCTTCCGGGCTTCGCGCCTTCCCGGACCCGGGCGCGCGGCTGCAGGGCCGCGGCCGTGACGAAGCTGGCCACGGAAACAGCCATGCACAACCCGGCCACCAGTTGCAGGGTGCTCATCATGGGCGAAAGCCGCGTCCCGCTGGCAATTGCGACGGCGAGTCCGGCAGCCATGCCGGCGGCGCTGGAGGCCCAGCCCAGCAGGGCCAGCTTCCGGCACAGGGGCCGCAGTTGCGGCCACACGTCACTCATGGTCATGCATCAAGGGTAATGAGGTCCGCTGTACGGCGGCTGGGAGCAAGCGGGCAACAACCCGGGCAAGCAACCCGGCAGAATGCCCGGCAAACCGGGCAGCGAACGAAGCCGTCCAGGCATTGCCCGGCCTACCATTGACACGTGACAGCAGCGACAGGCACCCGGCTTAGCCCCGGCATCATCGGCAGGCTGCGGCTGGCTGCGCAGGGTCTGCTGGGGCCAGGGTTTCAGAGCGTCCCGGACGCCGCCCGCCGAATGACGGCCATGCAGGCGCAGGACCTGCCGTCCGGTCTCTGGGCTGTCGGCCAGCGGGTGCCGGGGTCGCGCGTTGACGATGTCCGCGCCGCCCTGGACCGGGGGGAGATAGTCCGCTCCTGGCCGATGCGCGGCACTTTGCACGTGCTGGCTCCCGAGGACCTGAAGTGGATGCTGGCCATTACCTCCGGCCGGCTGATCCGCGGCCTGGCCGGGCGCCACCGGGAGCTGGAGATCAGCGCCGCGGACCTAGACGCCGCCGCGGACACCGCGCTGCAGCTGGTCTCCGGAGGAGCAGCCGCCAGCCGGACGGAGCTGTTCCAGGCCTTGGAACGGGCGGGACAGTCCACGGCCGGCCAGCGCGGCATTCATCTGCTCGGCGCCCTGTGCCAGCGGGGATTGCTGGTGCAGGGTCCGCTGGCCGGCAACCAGCAGCTGATCGTGGCTTTCGACGACTGGATCACCGGGTCGCGGACCCTGGACCGGTCAGAAGGTATCGCCGAATGGCTGCTGCGTTACTTCCGCAGCCACGGCCCCGCCACGGAACGTGATTTTGCCTGGTGGTCCGGTCTTCCGCTGACGGAAACCCGGGCCGCCTTGGCACAGGTGAAGGACCAGCTCGTGGAGCTGCGGCACGAGGGGACCAGCTACTGGCTCTCGCCCGAAACGGCATCGCTGCTCGACGACGGCGTCCCCGGGCAGCGCACCGTGCTGGCCCTGCCGGGGTTCGACGAATTCCTGCTCGGCTACGCGGACCGGTCCCTCGTGCTGCCGGCCGAGCATGCGGACAGAATCGTCCCGGGCGGCAACGGCGTGTTCAAGAAGACCATTGTGGCGGGCGGCGGGGTGATCGGCACCTGGGCGGGACCGGCGGGGCGCCGGGGCGGCGCCGTCGTGGCCGAGCCCTTCGATGCCGTTAACGGGCTGCGGCCTGCCGCCCAAAAATCCTTTGAGCTGCAGGCCGCGAAGTACCGCAGATATCTTGGTGCCGGAACGGGTTCCTGACGAGCCCTAGAGGGTTCCGGTGGCGATGCGGAGCATGCGGCGCAGCGGCTCGGCGGCGCCCCACAACAGCTGGTCACCGACCGTGAACGCACTGATGTACTGCGGGCCCATCTCCATTTTCCGGATGCGTCCCACCGGAATGTTCAGGGTGCCGGACGCCGCCACGGGGGTGAGATCGGCCATCGAGGCTTCCTTGGTGTTCGGCACCACGTGGGCCCACTCGTTGTCCGCGTCCAGGAGCTTCTCGATCTCGGCGACCGAGAGGTCTTCGCGCAGCTTCAGGGTCAGGGCCTGGGAGTGGGAGCGCATGGCGCCGATCCGGATGCACAGCCCGTCCATGATGACGTGGTCTTCGGCCGAGGTGCCGAGGATTTTGTTGGTCTCCACCCCGGCCTTCCACTCCTCCTTGGACTGGCCGTTGCCGAGATCCGCGTCGATCCAGGGGATGAGGGAGCCAGCCAGCGGGACGCCGAACTGCGTGGCGTCGATGTCGGTGCGCTGGTGCGCCAGGACCTTCCGGTCGATTTCCAGGATGGCCGACGCCGGGTCGCTCAGTTCGCTGCTGACCTCCGCGTTGAGGGTGCCGAACTGGTTCAGCAGTTCACGCATGTGGCGTGCGCCGCCGCCGGAGGCGGCCTGATACGTCATGGAGGTGCCCCACTCGACGAGGCCGTTCTTGAACAGCCCGCCGAGGCCCATGAGCATGCAGGACACGGTGCAGTTGCCGCCGATGTAGTCCTTCACACCGCCGGACAGGCCGGCGTCGATGACATCCCGGTTGATGGGGTCCAGCACGATGATGGAGTCATCATTCATGCGCAGGGTGGACGCGGCGTCGATCCAGAGGCCGTCCCAGCCGCGGCTGCGCAGCTCGCCGTGGACCTGCTTGGTGTAGTCGCCGCCCTGTGCGGTGACAATAATGGGCAGCTTCGCCAGCGTCTCGACGTCGAACGCGTCCTCCAGCTTGCCGGCCGCGCCCGCGGCAGCACCGGCAATGGCCGGGGCGGCACCGCCCGCGTTCGAGGTGGAGAAGAAGACCGGGTTGATATTGGCGAAGTCGCCCTCGTCCTGCATGCGCTGCATCAGGACGGAACCGACCATGCCACGCCAACCGACCAGGCCGACGGACGGGGTAGCTGCTGTAGTCATGGGCCCAGTTTAGACTTCACCGGCCGCAGGACGCAGTCGGTTACGTCACGCGGGCGCGGACGACGCCGGGCCGGGAGGCGGCCGGCGCTAGTCGCCGTGCGGCTCTTCCAGCAGTGCCGCTTTGCGTCGGCGCAGCGCAAAGACCGCCCCGAACGCGAAGACCTGGGTCACCACCACCAGCACGATGGCACCGGGGATCTTGTTGCCGCCCAGGATCATGGTCAGTCCCACGATCGCCGAGAGCAGCGCCAGCAGGGGCAGGAGCATGTACCCCAGGACAAAGAGTGTCTCGGGCTTCCTCAGCACTATTTGGCCTCCGTCCGGCGCCATAGCGTGACCCTGTAGCGGGTGCCGCTGGCGGACGTCAGCCAGCCGTTGGCGGGAAGGCTGGCCGAGGCGGCCCATTCGTAGCCGAGTTCGGGCGCGAAGGTGTCCCCTTCCGCTGTGGTGTCGATCGTGGTCACAACCGCGACGTCGGCAAGGTCCAGCGCCTGCGCGTAGATGCTTCCGCCGCCGATGATCCAGACCATCTCATTGCCGGGGGCGAACTGCGATTCCAGGAGAGCATCGTCGAGGGACCTGACGGCGACGGCACCGGCCGCCGCGGGCGTTCCGCCCCAGGCTTCCTGGCGGGTGATGACGATGTTTGTCCGGCCGGGCAGCGGGCGGAACTTCTCCGGGAACGACTCCCAGGTCTTGCGGCCCATGATGACCGGGTGGCCGGCGGTGAGGCTGCTGAAGTGCTTGAGGTCCTCGGGCAGGTGCCACGGCATGGTGCCGCTTTTGCCGATGACGCCGGTGCTGGTCTGGGCCCAGACCAGCCCCAGGCCGGTGGTGGAGGCTCGGAGTTGCTCGGTGAAATCGCCGGGCCGCACGCCCGGGGTCTTTTCTGTGCTCATACGGCTATCGGGGCCTTAATCGTCGGGTGGTGCTGGTATCCGATCACCTCGAAGTCCTCGAGGGTGTAGTCGAAGATGGAGTCAGGCTTGCGGGTGATCTTCAGCTGCGGGTAGTCGTAGGGCTCGCGGGCGAGCTGCTTGAGGACCTGGTCCATGTGGTTGTCGTAGATGTGCACGTCTCCGCCGGTCCAGACGAATTCGCCCGGTTCCAGGCCGGTCTGCTGGGCCAGCATGCAGGTCAGCAGCGCGTAGGACGCGATGTTGAAAGGTACGCCCAGGAAGGTGTCCGCCGAGCGCTGGTACAGCTGGCAGGAGAGTTTGCCGTCGGCCACGTAGAACTGGAAGAACGCATGGCAGGGCGGCAGAGCCATGTCCTTGAGCTCGGCCACGTTCCACGCCGAGACGATGTGCCGGCGCGAGTCCGGGTTGGACTTGAGGTTCTCGACGAGTTCGGCGATCTGGTCGATGTGGCCGCCGTCGGGCGTGGGCCAGGAGCGCCACTGGACCCCGTAAACGGGGCCGAGCTCGCCGTCGGCGTCGGCCCATTCGTCCCAGATGGTCACGCCCTGGTCCTGCATCCATTTGACGTTCGTGTCGCCGCGCAAGAACCACAGCAACTCCACGGCCACGGACTTGAAGTGCACCCGTTTGGTGGTGATGAGCGGGAAGCTCTTGCTCAGGTCAAAGCGGAGTTGGCGACCAAACACGCTGAGGGTGCCGGTTCCGGTACGGTCCGATTTGTGCGTGCCGTGCTCGAGGACGTCACGCAGCAGGTCTTCATAGGGCGTAGGAATGCTCACGGTTCCAGTCTAGAGGTCCGGTCCAAGGCTTCGCAGTGTGAAGGTACCGGGCAGCAGGGCGCCACGTGTTGCGGGACGTCAGTCGTCGAAGGGCCTGAACCGCTCCACGGCAACCACCTTGTTCTTGTTGCCGTGGGCCACGTGGCAGACGATCATCTCGCCCGGGGCCAGGTACGGGTCCGAGGACGGCAGTTCGTCCCGAAGGCGGGAGTTCATGTGTTTTTCGAGTTGTTTCAAGACGGTCGGCAGCGCCGGGCGGTGCGTGCACAGGGCCACGGCCCGCTGCTTGTCGAACAGCGCCTCGACGGCGGCGGCCGTCTTGTGCGGGCTGCGGCCGTGCCGGTGCTCGGTGAGAGCCTCGTTGAGCTTCACCTTGGCGTCGGCCGCCTTCGCGTAGGGCGCGATAGTGGCCACGCACCGGAGCCACGGGCTGGAGACGATCCGCGCCGGCTTCCAGGCCTGCAGGAGCCGGCCCACCGCTTGCGCTTGCCGCATGCCGGTCGCGGCCAGCGGGCGATCACCCTCGGCCTTGCTCCAGGAGGAGCGCGGCTTGGCCTTCGCGTGGCGGACCACCAGCAGGGGCCAGGTCTTGAGTTCGCCGCGGGCATGGGCCGAAGCCAGATGCTCGAGCGGCTCGACATCGCTGGGGTTGCTCAGCAGCCGGGCCGCCTTTTCGGGTGAACACCACATGATGCTGTCCACTTCCTTGCCGTCCGGCACCAGCGCAGCGCCGTTGACGTCGACCGCCCAGTAGTGCACCACCTTCAGCCCGGCGGGCACGTGGTAGTGGATGGGCGGAAGCGGGATCCCGAGAGGCGCAACGAGCCCGATTTCTTCCCAGACCTCGCGGACGGCGCATTCCGGGATGGTCTCGCCGGGGTCGATCTTTCCCTTTGGCCAGGACCAGTCGTCATACCGCGGGCGGTGAATCAGCAGGACCTCAAGCTGGTCCTTGTTGACCGAATTGAGGCGCCACGGAATGGCGCCGGCCGCCGTGACGGCAACCGCCTCGCCGGGCTGGTCCGTCTGGTCCGCAACCAGTGCATCGCTGCTCACACTCACGGCCCCTACCGCAGGCTGGTCGAACGTTGACGCGAGCGGGAAGCAAGCAGCCAGGACTGGACATCCTCGAGGTTCCGGCCGTCTTCCGCGAGGTGGTGTCGGGTCCAGTCGCCCTGCTTGTCCAAGTGCCAGCTGGCGGTTTCCGGATCCATGTAGCGCTTGAGCAGGTCCAGGACATAGCTCGTGTCGTCGCCGCTAGTGAGCTGCACGAGGGCCTCCACCCGGCGGTCCAGGTTGCGGTGCATCATGTCGGCCGAGCCGATGTACACCACGGGGTCGCCGGCGTTGGCGAAGGCGAAGACGCGCGAGTGCTCCAGGAAACGGCCCAGCACGGAGCGGACCGTGATGTTCTCGCTCAGGCCCGGAACGCCGGGACGCAGGGAGCAGATGCCGCGGACGATGACGTCCACCGGCACCCCGGCCTGGGACGCGCGGTAGAGCGAATCGATGATGGCCTCGTCCACCATCGAATTGACCTTGATCTGGACCCGGGCGGCGATGCCGGCCTTGGCGTTCCTGATCTCGGTTTCGATCCTGTCGATCAGACCGGACCGGACTGAGCGCGGCGCCACGAGCAGCCGTTTGAATGTGGACTTCGGCGCGTAGCCGGAAAGCTGGTTGAACAGCTTCGAGAGGTCTTCGCCCACCTGCTCGTTGGACGTCAGCAGGCCCAGGTCCTCGTAGTACCGGGCTGTGCGCGGGTGGTAGTTGCCCGTGCCGATGTGGCAGTAGCGGCGCAGGCCGTCCACTTCCTGGCGGACCACAAGCGAGAGCTTGCAGTGGGTCTTCAGGCCCACGATGCCGTACACCACGTGGACGCCGGCCTGCTCGAGTTTCCGGGCCCAGGAGATGTTGGCCTGTTCGTCGAAGCGGGCCTTGATCTCCACGAGGGCAAGGACCTGCTTGCCGGATTCGGCGGCGTCGATCAGGGCGTCGACAATCGGCGAGTCCCCGGACGTGCGGTAGAGGGTCTGCTTGATGGCCTGGACCTTCGGGTCCGCGGCCGCCTGTTCCAGGAACGCCTGGACGGACGTGGAGAAAGAGTCATACGGGTGGTGCAGGAGGATGTCCCGGCGCCGCATGGCGGCAAAGACGTTGGCCGCCTTGGACGTCTCCGATTCGTTGAGGTGCCGCGAGGTGTGCGGGACGTGCTTCGGGTAATGCAGGTCCGCCCGGTCGATCCCGGCAATGACCGAGAGGCCGCGCAGGTCCAGCGGTGCCGGGACGGAGTAGACCTCGGATTCCTCGACGCCGAGCTCCCGGATCAGCAGGGCGCGGATGTTCGGGTTGATGTCGTTGGTGACCTCGAGCCGGACGGGAGGGCCGAACCGGCGGCGCAGGAGTTCCTTCTCCAGTGCCTGCAGGAGGTTTTCGGCGTCGTCCTCTTCAACCTCGACGTCCTCGTTGCGGGTCACGCGGAAGGTGTGGTGCTCCAGGACCTCCATGCCGGCGAACAGCTGGTCCAGGTGCACGGCAATGACCTCTTCGAGGGCGATGAACCGTGCCACGCGTCCCGGGACGGAGCCGGCACGGGGACCGTCGATGGAGATCAGGCGCGGCAGCTGGTCAGGCACCTTGACACGTGCGAAGAGCTCCTTGTCGCTGACCGGGTTGCGGACCACCACGGCCAGGTTCAGGGACAGCCCGGAAATGTAGGGGAAGGGGTGGGCCGGATCCACGGCCAGCGGGGTCAGGATCGGGAATACCTTTTCCGCGAACATGGCGCTGAGCTGGTCCTTGGCCTGGGAGTCGAGTTCCTCCCAGTGCATGAGGTGGATGTGCTCGTAGGCCAGAGCGGGCCTGATCTGTTCGGCGTAGACCCGGGCGTGGCGCTGCTGCAGCCGGTGGGCCGCGTCGCCGATCTGCTCCAGGACCTGCATGGGGCTCAGCCCGGCGGGGGAGGGGACGGCGAGTCCCGTGGCGATCCGCCGCTTCAGCCCGGCCACCCGGACCATGAAGAACTCGTCGAGGTTGGAGGCGAAGATGGACAGGAAGCTGACCCGCTCCAGAAGGTACAGATTGGGGTCCTCGGCCAGTTCCAGGACCCGGGCGTTGAACGCAAGCCAGCTCAGCTCCCGGTCCAGGAACCGGTCCGGGCTGATTTCGCCTTCCGGTTCCAGGTTCGGCGCGAACTCCGGAATGTCGATCCGGTCCTGGGTGGCGCGCGAGGCCGGCACTTCGGAGGAGCCAAAGCGGGCACGTACCGGGCGCGCCCCCTTTTCCGGCGTAGCGGGTTCAGACGTGGATGTCCGGGCAGTTTCCCGTGGCATGGTGTCTCCTCAATGCTGGCGCGATGTAGGTTCAACCTTACAAGCAATAACGGCCCGATGGCCCCAGATTTCGGCCCGGCCGGCCCGGTTGCCCTCCGACGTGACTAACGCCGGTCCGCGGGGGCTGATAAGGGTTGCGGGATTACTGCTGCGGGAGCGGCGCGTACATGACGTCCACATCCCAGCGGGTGAAGCCGAGCCGGCGGTAGAGCGCCACGGCGGGGGCGTTGTCAGCGTCGACGTAGAGCATGACGGCGCGGAGCCCGAGGCCCTGCAGGTGCTTGATGCCGGCAACAGTGAGGGCCTTGCCCAGTCCGGAACCCTGGGCCTCCGGGGTCACGCCCACCACATAGACCTCCCCGATCGCCGGGTGGTCCCCGTGGCGGGGGTGCACCTTGGTCCAGTGAAACCCGAGGATCCGGTCCGCCGGGTCTACGGCCAAGAGGAAGCCTGCCGGATCAAACCACGGCTCGGCCATGCGGGCGTCCAGATCGGCGCGCGTCATGTTGCCCTGCTCCGGGTGATGGGCGAAAGCGGCCTTGTTGGCGGTCAGCCATGCGTCCTCGTCCCGGCCGGGCACGAAGGCCCGGAGCCGGACGCCGTCCGGGAGCCCGGCCTCCGGCAGCTCCGCCGCCGCCGTCATGAGCCGCATTTTCCACAGTTCGCGGACGGCGCCGTAGCCGTAGCGGGCCGCCAGGTCCGCGGCGGCCTCGTGGTTTCCGTGCGACCAGGCGTTGAGGCCCGCGAAGCCGCGGACGTTCTTCAGTTCCCCCACCAGGCGGTCGCCGACGCCCTGGTTGCGGTAGCTGGGATGGACCGCGACCTCGAGGACCCCGGTTCCGTCGGGTTCTTCGATGACGACGGCGACGCCGGCCAGGTCCTGGGCCGTCGCGGGGTCGGACTCGTCGTCCGCGGCGTACAGCGCCAGGGCCAGCACCGAATGCTCGCCGGGGTCGGCGGCGCGCAGCGTTACGAGGGTCTGTTCGGAGAGTGGCGGATTGCCGTCGGACTCTTCCGCGGCGGCGACAAGGGCCGCGACGTCCCGCAGCAGGCCGCCGTCGACGGTTCCTTTGACAGTAAGTACAGGCCAGTTTTCCGGGTGCGCAGGGCTCATGGTGCAAGGCTATCGGGCGCAGGGCCGCCGGCGGCCGATTTTGTCGAACTCCGCACGGCAACGTATAGTCGATATCTCGTCCGGCGTTGAGCCGGATGCGAGGGGGATCCACCACTGGGGTGGCCTCGATACGTTCGACCCGTATGTCCTCCACTGACAGACCGAAGGCCCTGGACTCATTCGTCCGGGGCCTTCGGTCTTTGTGGCGGCGTTTGAGCGCCCCTATATTGTGCGCCTGTGGTTGCGGGGTGCCGGCCCGGTCAAGCCTGCTCAGGCCTCGGTGAGCTCGTCCTCGGGCTGCCGGACCAGGGTCAGGCGGTACCCGACGTTGCGGACGGTGCTGATCAGGTTCTCGTGGTCGGCGCCGAGTTTGGCCCGGAGCCGACGGACGTGGACGTCCACGGTGCGGGTGCCGCCGTAGTAGTCGTAGCCCCAGACTTCGGTCAGCAGCTGCTGGCGGGTGAAAACCCGGCCGGGGTGCTGGGCCAGGTATTTCAGGAGTTCGAATTCCTTGAAGGTCAGGTTGAGTGCGGCGCCGTTGACCCGAGCGGTGTAGCTGGCCTCGTCAATTACGACGCCGGCGGCCCGGATTTCGGTCGGGGCGTCGTCCTGCTCGGGGACGGCGCGGGCGACGCCGAGGCGGATCCGGGCTTCGACCTCGGCCGGGCCGGCGGATTCGAGGAGGATGTCGTCCACGGCCCACGCCGAGGAGACGGCGGCCATGCCGCCCTCGGTGAGGATCAGCATCAGGGGGGCGCTGAGGCCGGTTGCTTTGAGCAGCTGGGTGAGGGAACGCGCGCCGACCAGGTCTTTGCGGGCGTCCAGCAGGACGATGTCACAGGGGTCGGTCTCGAGCAGGGGCGGTCGGCTCGGCAGGAAGGATATGCACCCGGTGGTTCAATAGTTCCAGAGCAGGCAGGACGTCCACGGATGTTCCGGTGCTGTTCGTCAATAGCAGGATGTGCGACATTGTTCCTCCAAGGGGTGTCCGCGCATCATTGGGCGTCTGTGTTGCTGATCATGAGTATACCTAAAGGCCCCTTTCCGGCCATGGTCCCGTCACCTCCGGCCGGTCCGTTTGCGACACATAGCGTTCATATAGGGCAGGATTGAACCGTTAGGGCCCGCGGCCCGTGGAAATTGAGCCGAGTCGAATTGGGGTCCGCAGTGAGCGAAGGTACAGCCATGGCGGGTCTGCCGAGGGCGAGTAGACCAGTGAAGCTGTGGAGCGTCGGGATCATCGGCCTGGCCGGTCTCGCGGCCATAGTTGCCGGCGCCTACTCCTCGCCCGAGGTCCTCCTCGCCGTCGCTGCCGTCACCGCCGCTGGCATCGGCATCGGCTGGCCCTATTTTCTCGGCATCCCCGCCAAGAAAACCCTCGCAGCCCTGATCGGCCTGCCCGGTGTCGGGGCGGCAGTGGCCGCGACATACCTTCCGGCCCCCGGCTTCCTGGACTGGACGCCGTCGTTCATTGCGGTGGGGGTCATGGCCATCTTCGTCATGCAGCTGCTCCGGGGTACCGGCCAGGCCCAGCGACTCGAATCCACGCTGGGCTCGTGCGCGGGTGTCCTTTTGTCCTGCCTGGGCGCCGGCTGGATTGCGGATTCGCGCTTCAACGGGGTCCGGGAGATGCTCCTCGTGGCTGCCATCAGCGCTGCGGTCGCCTTGCTGGCAGGGCTGATCCGCTGGCCTGACCGGATCGTGGCACCGCTGGGCATCATCAGCGCCGGGCTCGCCGGGCCGCTGGCCGGCCTCGTGTTCTCCGATATCGCAGTGCTGCCGGCCGCCCTGGCCGGCGTCGTCGTGGGGGCGGTGCTGGTGAGTTTTCGCCGCCTCGTCATCCTCAGCGGTGAGGGCTTGACGATCCTGGCGGCCGTGGGAATGGGGCTTGGCCCGGTGTCGGCGGTCGGTTCCTTGGCCTACTTCATAGACAAACTACTCATCTTCTAAGCGTTAGGATGGCATCATGTCCGTACTTGCATATGAGATTTTCTTCCTTGTCCTGCTCGGCGTGGCCAGCCTGTCCATGGCGTGGTTTGCCGGCTTTGTCGTCTACCGCCTCTTCAAAGGCCAGAAGTAACCCGATACTTTCCAGTCACCGTAGTTTCCAGAGGTAGTTGCTGTGCCGATTGAAATTCCTACAGATCTGACGCCCGAAATCGTTCCGCTGTCCTGGCTCATTGGTGAGTGGGAGGGCCGTGGCCGGCTGGGGGCCGGGGACGAGGACTCAGAGCACTTCCTGCAGCATGTCTCATTCACGCACAACGGCCTGCCGTACCTGCAGTACCGCGCCGAAAGCTGGCTGACCGACGACGAGGGCACCACGTTGCGTCCCCTGACGGTCGAGACCGGCTTCTGGGCGCTGGAGCGCAAGCAGCGCGAGGAAGACGGCGGCCCCGGCCTGATCCCGGCGGATATCGTCCCCGTGCTCAAGAGCGCCGACGAGGTCGAGGCCCTGCGCAACAGCGACGGCGGCTTCGACATCTCGGTGTCCATCGCCCACCCCGGCGGGATCTCGGAGCTCTACTACGGCCAGATCAAGGGGCCCCAGATCCAGCTCAGCACCGATCTGGTGATGCGCGGCAGCCACTCCAAGGAGTACACGGCGGCCACCCGGATCTTCGGCCTCGTGGACGGGAATCTGCTGTGGCGCTGGGACGTGGCCACCGGCAAGGATTCCTCGTCCGGCAGTGGCGGCCTGGAAGCCCATGCATCGGCCATCCTGGCGAAAGTAAGCTGAATACACGGTCTCACTGATTTTTCCGTTGTCCGTATCGACCAGGGAGAAACACCGTGACTGACGATGTCACCAGCACCAGCAGCGACGCCGGTAGCACGAGCTACGCCGACCTCAGGGCCGTGTACTTCAACGGGACCCTCAAGAAATCCCCGGACGTGTCCAACACCCAGGGCCTGATCGAGGTGAGCCGCCGGATCATGGAGAAGCAGGGCGTCACCACCCGCGTGATCCGCACCGTGGACCACGACATCGCCAGCGGCGTCTATCCGGATATGCGCGAGCACGGCTGGGCCACCGACGAATGGCCGGACCTCTACCCGGCCGTCCTGGAGGCGGATATCGTCGTCGTTGCCGGGCCCATCTGGCTCGGGGACAACTCCTCGCAGACCAAGAAGCTCATCGAGCGCCTCTACGCCCACTCCGGGCAGCTGAACGCCAAGGGCCAGTGGGCCTACTATCCGAAAGTGGGCGGCTGCCTCATCACCGGCAATGAGGACGGCATCAAGCACTGCGCCATGAACGTCCTGTACAGCCTTCAGCACATCGGGTTCACCATCCCGCCGCAGGCCGACGCCGGCTGGATCGGTCCCGTCGGACCGGGGCCGAGCTATCTTGACGAGGGGTCCGGGGGCCCGGAGAGCGATTTCACCAACCGCAACACCACCTTCATGACCTGGAACATGCTGCACCTGGCCCGGATGCTCAAGGACGCCGGCGGCATCCCCGCTTACGGCAACCTCCCCGACGCCTGGAAGGCCGGCACCCGGTTCGACTTCGAAAATCCGGAATACCGCTAACCCCGCACTTAACTCCGCTCGGCGGACGTGGCGCCGGAAGCTGGGCCGGCAGTGCCGGCCTGCCGGTGACGGAATACGCACACACCAAAGGACGTTCCTTTCAATATGACTATCACAAGCCCTATGTTGTCGCGCCCGGCCGCTGTCGAGGCCGGCGGTGCCGACGCCGGCGTCGCCGCCCACTACGGTGAGCCGCTGCGGGAGCAGCGGGCGCTGGCTGCCGGCAGCGCCGTCGTCGATCTCTCACACCGCGGCGTGGTGACCGTCACGGGACCGGACCGGCTCAGCTGGCTCAACACCCTGTCCTCGCAGCAGCTCACCGGCCTGGCCCCGGGCCAGTCCACCGAACTGCTGCTGCTCAGCGTCCAGGGCCGGATCGAATTTGACGCCCGGGTGGTGGACGACGGCGCCACCACCTGGCTGATCGTCGAAGGAGCCGAGGCGGCACCGCTCGCCGAATGGCTCACCAAGATGAAGTTCATGCTCCGCGTCGAGGTCGCCGACGTCTCGGCGGACTGGGCCGTACTCGGGTCCACCCGCCGGATCGAAGAGTGGGCGCAGCTCCTGGTCTGGGAGGACCCGTGGCCGCACGTGGGCGCCGGCGGCTACTCCTACGCGGTGGTGGGTGAGGACGCCCATCCCGGCCTGGAACGGCCGTGGTTCGAGTACCTTGTCCCCGCGGCTGACCTTGCCGCCACGGTCGGAGACCGGCCCCTCGCCGGCACCCTTGCGGCCGAGGCGCTCCGGATCGCCGCGTGGCGTCCCCGCTGGGGTGCGGAAACCGACGACAAAACCATTCCGCACGAGCTTGACCTCCTCCGCACCGCCGTGCACCTGTCCAAGGGCTGCTACAAGGGCCAGGAGACAGTCGCCCGCGTCCACAACCTGGGCCACCCGCCGCGGCGGCTCGTGTTCCTCCAGCTCGACGGCTCCCAGCACACCCTGCCCGCCGTCGGCAGCGAAGTCCGCGCCGGCGACCGCAAGGTGGGCGCCGTGACCTCGGTGGCGCAGCACTACGAAATGGGCCCGGTGGCCCTTGCTGTCATCAAACGCTCCGTCGCCGCGGACGAGGTCCTGACCGTCGTCGACGGCGACGAGCCCTACGCCGCAGCCCAGGAACTCATTGTGGCGCCCGACGCAGGCCAGGTCGTGGGCCGTCAGACCGGCTTCCTGCGGGGCACCCGATGAGCGCCGAGTCTCCGTTGAACGGGTCAGCGCAGAACGGGTCGGCACCCAATGAGTCCGCGTCCGACGACGCGACGCTGGCGCTCGCCCACACGCTGTTCGATGCGGCCCGCGAAGGCAACTCCGGAGTGCTGGGTGCCTACCTGGCGGCCGGCGCCCCGGCCACGCTGACGAATGCCTCCGGTGACTCGCTGGTCATGCTGGCGGCCTACCACGGCCACGCCGCCACGGTCCGGCTGATCCTGGAGCGCGGCGGCGACGCCAACACGCCCAATGACCGCGGCCAGACACCGCTGGCCGGCGCCGTCTTCAAGGGCTACACCGACGTCGCCCGCGAGCTGCTGGAGGCCGGGGCCGACCCCGACGCCGGCACCCCCTCCGCGCGGGCCGCCGCGCAGATGTTTGCCCGGACTGACATCCTGGCCCTCCTCGGCTGAGGAAGGCCCGGCGGGCCGGCCTCCTGGCCGGCCCGCCGGGGACCGCGCGGGGTTCGGGGCGCGGCTGGTGCCGGGGCAGTGGGGCAAGGGACGATTGCGCCCGATTATTCCACGTGGAATAATCGTTGCGGAGTACAAGCACTGCAGAACGAAGAGGACACCGCATCATGGCCCGGGGAACCGCATTGACACCGTTGGGTCTCGCCGCGCTTTCCCTGCTCGTGGAAGAGCCGATGCATCCCTACGAGATGTACCAGCTTCTGATCGCCCGGCACGAGGACCGGCTGGTCAAGGTCCGGCCCGGAACGCTCTATCACGCGGTCGGGCGGCTGGAGGAGCAGGGCCTCGTCGCTGCCACGGGGACGGACCGGGAAGGCAACCGCCCGGAACGCACCACGTACACCATCTCGGCCGCCGGCCGTGAAGCGTTCACGGCGCGCATTCGGGACATGCTCGCCGCCCCGGTCAACGAGTACCCGTCCTTCCCGCTGGCCATTTCCGAGGCCTACAATCTGCCGGCCGACGTCGTCGTCGGACTCCTGGACCGGCGGCTCACGGCACTGCAGGAGCAGCTTGAGTACTTGGAGTCCGGCGAAGAGTTGCTCCGGACGAAGGGCGTGGAGCGCAAGTACTGGGTCGATATCCAGTACCAGCAGAGCATGCTGCAGGCCGAAATCGCCTGGATCCGCGGCTTTCAGGACCAGCTCCGCTCCGGCGAACTGCCGTGGTGAGGCCCGTGCAGTACATCACGCCGGACCCCGGCCACCCCCATCTTTGCCATCCAGCATTCACACCAGCCCCTAAGGAACCCCATGGAAAACGTAGCCCGGCCATGGCCGGCACTCTGGTCCCTGGTGATCGGCTTCTTCATGATCCTGATCGACACCACCATCGTCTCGGTGGCCAACCCGAGCATCATGGCGGGCCTGAACACTGACATCAACTCGGTCATTTGGGTCACCAGCGGCTATCTGCTGGCATACGCCGTGCCCCTGCTCATCACGGGCCGGCTTGGCGACCGCTTCGGACCGAAAAAGCTCTACCTCTCCGGACTTGTCGTCTTCACCCTGGCATCGCTGTGGTGCGGCCTCTCCGGGGATGTCCAGACCCTCATTGCAGCCCGTGTGGTCCAGGGCCTCGGCGCGGCCATGATGACGCCGCAGACCATGGCCGTCATCACCCGGATCTTCCCGCCAGACCGCCGCGGAGCGGCCATGGGCATCTGGGGTGCCACCGCAGGCGTCGCCACCCTGGTCGGCCCGATCCTCGGAGGCGTCCTGGTGGACGGCCTCGGCTGGGAGTGGATCTTCTTCATCAACGTCCCGGTCGGGATTGCCGGCTTCATCCTTGCCATGCGCTTCGTCCCCACGCTGAGCACCCACCCGCACAAGTTCGACATTCCCGGCGTCCTGCTCAGTGCCCTCGGACTCTTTCTCGTCGTCTTCGGCATCCAGGAGGGCGAGAAGTACGATTGGGGCACCATAGCCGGACCCATCACCGTCTGGGGCCTGATCATCAGCGGCATCGCCGTGCTGGTCGTCTTCGTCTTGTGGCAGAAATTCAACACCGGTGAACCGCTGCTGCCCCTGTCCCTCTTCAAGGACCGCAACTTCTCGCTCGCCAATATTGCGATCACCACGGTGGGCTTCACCGTCACGGCGTTCACCCTGCCCCTGATTTTCTACTACCAGATTGTCCGCGGCCTGACCCCCACCGAGTCGGCGCTCATGATGGTGCCGATGGCGTTGATCTCCGGCGGCCTCGCACCGGTTGTGGGCCGGATCATCGACAAGGTCAACCCGAAATTCATCACCGCGAGCGGCCTGGTCCTGATGTCCGTGGCGCTGTTCTGGAACGCCCTCCTCATGCACCCGGACACGCCCATCTGGCTGTTCCTGCTCCCGAGCGCCGTGCTGGGCTTCGCCAATGCAGGCATCTGGGCCCCGTTGAGCTCCACCGCCACGCGCAACCTGCCACCGCGGCAGGCCGGGGCCGGCTCGGGCGTCTACAACACCACCCGCCAGATCGGCGCCGTGCTTGGCAGCGCCGCCATCGCCGTCCTCATCCAGGCCCGGCTGGCCGCCGAGCTTCCCGCCCGTCCCGGAGCAAGCCCGGACGCCAGTCCCATGGGCTTCGGGGGCGCCTTGCCCGAGCCGCTCCATGAGGGGTTCTCGACGGCGATGGGCCAGTCCATCCTGCTCCCGGCGGCCGTAATCCTGCTCGGCGCAGCCGTGGTCCTCTTCTTCGCCAAACCCAAGCCGGTCCAGGGCTGGGGCGAGGCGGCTCCCGCCGCCGCAGGCACTGCTCCTGCTGTGCCGGACGCAGCACGCACAGCTGCGGAGTCAGACGCGGAACCGGCGGCCGGGGCCACGGACCAGGCGGCCGCAGAGCGCCGCTGACCCGGCCGGCATCCGGATCAGCCCAGCAGCACGCTGGTCTGGATGCCGCCCGCGGAAAAGCCCAGGCTCCGGGCCAGCGCCAGCGAGCCCTTGTTGCTGACCTCCGAGCGCCACTGCAACGTCAGTCCGGCGGCGAGGGCCTCGTGGGCGGCGATCGAAGCCGCCAGTTTTCCCAGCCCGCGGCGCCGCCACTCCGGTGCCACCAGCACGCCCATGTGCGCCAGGAGCCCCTCCCACTCGCCGTACGCGCCGCAGGCCACGGGTGTCCGGCGCCCGTCTTCGACATGCATCACCGTGAAGCGGTGTTCGAGGTCCGCCAGGCCCACCTCGTTGACGTCGTCGGGCGGGCAGAACGTCTCCAGCTCGATCGCCTCGGGGTTCCCGTGCGAGACCGTCAGTTCCTCGGACGGCTGCTGCAAGGGGAGGTCGTCGGCGAAGAAGAGTGCCGCGGCGCCAAGCCCGTGGCCGCCGTGGCCCCGGGTGATGGTCAGGAGCGTCACGTGCTGGGCCAGCTCCTCGTCGGCGAGACCGGCCGCGGCGTCCAGGGCCCATTGCGGGCCCACCAAAGCCGAGTTGCCGAACAGGCGGACGAACTGCACGGACCGGGCCGACTCATCGGCCCGGGTGAGGCGCTCACCCGCGGCGGCCGCGAAGGCGCCGTCGTCGAACCCCAAACGGCGCGCCCATGCCAGCTGGACGATTTCGGCGGAACCGGGCTCAAGAGTCATGCATCCACCCTACCCACCGCAGGCGGGCGCCCCGGCCGCATCGTGCCGTGCGCGCCTCCGGGCCGCTCGTCCGAAGTGGTTTATCCGAAGAGGACGGCGGCCTCGTCGTAGCGGCTCTGCGGGACGGACTTGAGGTTGCCGAGCGCGGCGTCGAAGCCGACGTGCACAATGTCGGTGCCGTGCAGGGAAACCATCGTGCCCCAGCGCTTTTCCACCACGGAGTCGATGGCAGCCATGCCCAGGCGGGTGGCCAGGACGCGGTCGAACGCGGTTGGGACGCCACCGCGCTGGATGTGGCCCAGGACAGTGGCGCGGGTTTCGATTCCGGTGCGGGCTTCGAGTTCCGGGGCCAGCATCTCGGCGATGCCGCCGAGGCGCGGGCGGCCAAAGGTGTCCAGGCCGCGCTCCGAATGCGGGGACTCCTGGCCTTCAGGGACGAATCCCTCGGCGACGACCACCAGCGGTGCGCGGCCGCGGTCGCGGGCGGAGACAACCCATTCGGCGATCTGTTCCATGGAGGCCTTCTGTTCCGGGATCAGGATGGCGTGGGCGCCCGAGGCCATGCCGGCGTGCAGGGCGATCCAGCCCACATGCCGGCCCATAACCTCCGCAATCATGCAGCGGTGGTGGGATTCCCCGGTGGTGCGCAGCCGGTCGATCGCCTCGGTGGCGATTTCCACGGCGGTGTCGAAGCCGAAGGTGTAGTCCGTGGCATCGAGGTCGTTGTCGACCGTCTTGGGCACGCCCACGATCTTCAGACCGGCGTCCGTGAGCCGCTTCGCCGCGGCCAGGGTGCCCTCGCCGCCGATGGCAATGATCGCGTCGATCCCGAGCCGGTCCATGTTGGCCTTGATGACCTCGGGACCGCCGCCGTTCTCGAACGGGTTGGTGCGGGACGTGCCGAGGATGGTGCCGCCCTGCTTGGCGATGCCGCGGACCATGGTGCGGGGAATCTCGACGATGTCCCCCTCGACAACGCCGCGCCAGCCATCCCGGAATCCCACGAACTGCTGGCCGTGGACGGCGATGCCCTTGAGGACGGCGCCACGGATGACGGCGTTCAGTCCGGGGCAGTCTCCGCCGCTGGTGAGGATTCCAATTTTCATATCTTGGCTCAAATCCTGGTTTGAAGGGGTACAGGCAGAGCGCCACGCTGAGCTCACCTAGAGTCTAGTAGCGCGTGTGGGGCAGGACACAAACGGTTACAAACGGGTGCCCCTGCCGTAAAGGCAGGGGCACCCGTTCGCGCTGATGCCGACGCCGCTAGCGGCGCGAGGAACGCTTCGCCAGGAAAGTTTCCAGGATGATGGCGTTGCGCTGGTCCGGAAGGAGCAGCCACGCCGCGAGGTACACCACGAAGGCCGGGCCGGGGAGCAGGCTTACCAGCAGGTAGGCGATCCGGACAAAGGCGACGTCCACATTGAGTTTGGCGGCAATTCCGCCGCAGACGCCGCCAAGCCAGCGCTGCGGACCACGTTTCAGGCCGAAGCCCCGGATGGTGCTGAAGAATTTATCCATGGTTCAAGACTTCCCTGTTGTCGGTTTATTGTCACGCCTGCGGGCCGAGAGAAGGCCGCCGATTATCAACGCGGCACCGGCGCCAATCATCAGGCCGATCAGGACATAGGTGCCGTTCAGGGCCACGATGCCCAGCCGGGAGATGATGAGCAGCGCGGCAAGGGCCACCACTGTGAGCCCCCACACCACTGTGCCCACCCGGGCCGGGGAATTCGCCTCTTCCGGCGCCAGTCCGGTGCCGTCCGGGGAGTCGTCATAGCTGCTCATGTCAGTTGCCTTCCTTGATGGTCACGTTGCTGACGGTGCCGGAGATCTGGACGACCAGCCGGGCGCCCGGCTTGGAGGTGTTGTAGTCGCTCTGTTGGTTCATCATGCCGCCGTGGTCCTGGCTGCCTTCGTGCAGGTTTCCCATGGTCATGTCCGCCTGGATCTGCACGGGGACTGTGTCCGGGATGACGACGGTCACGTTGCTTGCCGTCGCGTCGATCGGAACAACGACGTCGGCGCCCAGCGGGGGATTGAGCGCCAGCTTGGTCAGGTCCACGGTTCCGGCGCCGCCGGTGATTTCGAAGCCGCCGCGGGCCTGTTGAATGCTGGACGGCGTCCAGTCGGCATTCTGGAACCGGAACCGGTCGCCGTGCGGGACCACGCTGAAGATTACGCCGATCAGCAGGGCCACGACGGCGAAGAAGCTCAGGATCCCCGAGGTCCGGCCCCGCAAACCTGTAATCAGGATCCCGAGTCCCAGGATGGCCGCCCCGATGGCCCAGACCAGAGCGTTGCCGGAATCGCCAAGATTGATCACGTGGGCGGCATCGAGGGCCTTGATGCCGCCTCCCACCAGGAGGGCGGCGCCGACGGTGATGGCGACAGCCGGAGTGCCCGGGCCCGGGTTGCGTCGCCGGGCGGGAGGCATCGGCGGCACTCCTGCCCCCGGGCCGTAGCCGCCGGGCGGAACGGAATTGGGGGGAACAAGGCCGGGCCCGGCGGAGCCGGGCAGGGTGGTGCCCGACGGCGGCGGACCCCAGGCCGGGCCGGCCGCGGAGACTCCGGGGTCGCCGTCGTGCTGGCCATAGGCCGGTGCGGGACCCGCCCGGAAGCCCCCGGCTGATCGCTGCCCGGCGCCTGCGCTACCGGTGCCCGCCAACGTTGCGGCGCCGGCCGGGCTGCTGGATTCGTACCGGGAGGGCGTGGGAATGGCTCCGTTGCGGGTCTTGTTTCGCTGGGTCAGGTAGTAGACGAGGTAGATCGCGCCGCCCACCCAGAAGACGGTCCAGGCGAAGGCGCCAAAGCCGTAGCGGTTCCAGCCCCAGACGCCGGCGCCCAGGCTGGGGAAGCCGATAACTGCGGTGATAAGGGCGCCGGTCATCCCGGCAGTCCACCGGCCTGCGCCGGCCTCCTGGACGTGAATGCGGCCGTCGGGTTCTGGCAGCAGTGCCCACGCCAGGCCGTAGGCGAGCACGCCAACTCCGGCGAACACGGTCAGGACGATCAGGACGCCGCGAATAATCAGGGGGTCGACGCCGAGCCGTTGGGCTATGCCGCTGGCCACGCCGCCGATCCACCGGTCGCGTCCGCGGTAAATACCCTGGCTGCGGATCCAGTCGAAGAAGTTCTGCGGCTGGCGCCCCGGCAGCTGCCCGTCCAAGTCCGGCCCGTACTGCGACGGGCCCCTCTGCGGGGGAGTCGCGCCGGTGTACGGGGGCGGGCCAGAGTACGACGGCGGGCCGTAGGGTCCGTCCGGGTCGCCGGCCCGGTAGAGCCGTGGCGGCTCCGGCAGGGGCTCGGAACCGGCGGGCGCGGAACCGGCGGGCTCGGAACCTGCGGGCTCAGCGGAGGGCTGCCCGGGAACGGGTTGGCCGTCGGCGGGAAGGTCCGTGGCGGGCTCGGCTGCGGCGGGAAGGTCCGTGGCGGGCTCGGCTGGGACGGGAAGGTCCGTGGCGGGCTCGGCTGGGACGGGAAGGTCCGGGCCTGGTTGATCCGTAGGCTGCCGGTCTGCGGAGGACCGGCCTTCATCAGGGTGCGGGGTGTGCGGGTTCATACTTCGATCCTTCCCGCTTCCGGTGCCGCGCTCTACTGGGGAACACCCTGAATGGTCCCTGAGCTGCCCCCGGCTGGGCCCGCAAACACGTCCGGGGACCCCCGATCCGTGCTTGGATTGAAGCATGACAACCCCGCCCGTCCGCCCGCCGCTGGTCCGCAGCAGCGACCGCGTGATCGCCGGCGTTTGCGCGGGCCTCGCCAACCACCTGGGCTGGCCGGTCCGCATGGTCAGAATCGGTATGCTGGTGGCCGCGCTCGCAGGCGGCGCCGGGGTGGCCTTCTACGGCTGGCTCTGGATCATGGTTCCCACAGCGGATGAAAGCGCCAGGCGCAGTGCCCGCCGTCCGGCGTCGCCCATCGCTCCGGCAGTAAGTGCCCCGGATATGCCCGGCACCCCCGAGATCCCCGGCACCCCCGGGTTTCCCGGCTCCCCGGAAAGCGCCGGGAGTGCAGAAGCCGCCGGCCGCGCGGGGCAGGGGTCCTGGCGGTCCAAGGTGCCCGGCATGCCCTTCGGCAAGGAGATCCTGCTCGGCGCCGGCCTGCTGCTGGCCGCCGGAATCCTGATCGCCCGGCTCCTCGGTGTTGATGTACCTTTGGGCACCCTGATTCCGGTCGCGGCGATCCTGGGCGGCGCTGCAATCGCCTGGATGCAACTGGATGAGACCCGCCGGGCGGGGCTCGTGGACAAGACCAAGGCGGATCAGGCCGGCGGCTGGGCACGGCTCGCAGCCGGGCTCGCCCTCGTGGTGGCCGGCGTACTGGTGATGGTGTCCGGCTCGGGGTCGTGGGAAGCGACCTGGCTGGCGCTCCTGGCCTCGGTGGCGGTGCTCGGCGGCGTGGCCCTGGTGCTGCTGCCCTGGGGGTTGAAGTTCTGGCGCGACCTGGAAACCGAGCGTGCGGGGCGTGTCCGCGCCACCGAGCGCGCCGAGATCGCCGCCCACCTCCATGACTCCGTACTCCAGACCCTCGCCCTGATCCAGCGCCGTGCCGGCAATGAGCACGACGTCATCCGGCTCGCCCGTGCCCAGGAGCGGGAGCTGCGGGGCTGGCTGTACCGGGATGCCGACAAGGAATCCGGCCGGCTGTCCGAGGGCATCGAGGCCGCCGCCGCGGAGGTCGAAGACACCCTCGGACACGCTGTCGAAGTGGTCAGCGTGGGCGACTGCGTCATGACCCAACGCCACGAGGCCCTCGTCCAGGCGGCCCGTGAAGCCATGCTCAATGCCGCCCGTCACGGCGGCGGCACCGTCTCCGTCTACCTTGAAGTCACCGACGACGCCGCGGAAGTCTTCGTCAAGGACCGGGGGCCGGGCTTCGACCCGGAGTCGGTTCCCCCGGACCGGCTCGGCGTGCGCGAATCGATCATCGGGCGGATGAACCGCCACGGCGGCACCGCCGCCATCATCAGCAGCCCGGACGGCACCGAAGTGCGGCTGCGGCTGCCTGTCACCGCCGCCGCATCTGCCGGAACTGCCGCGGCTGCCGCCAACAACAGCAATGGAGAGGCCAAACCGTGACCATCCCAGCCCCGGGAGACCCCGTAACCGGTAACCCGGCACCAGTGAACCCCGCAGCCGGGAACCCATCCCCGATCCGCGTGGTGATCGTGGACGACCACGCCATCTTCCGCTCCGGGTTGAAGGCGGACCTGGACCCGGACATCGTCGTCGCGGGCGAGGCCGGCACCGTGGAAGAGGCAATTGCCGTCATCGCAGCCCGGCGTCCCGACGTCGTGCTGCTGGACGTCCACCTCCCAGGCGGCCGCGGTGGCGGCGGCCGTGAGGTTCTGGCCGGCTCGGCGCCGCTGCTGGCCACCACACGGTTCCTGGCGCTGAGTGTTTCCGATGCGGCGGAAGATGTGGTGTCCGTGATCCGGGCGGGCGCGCGCGGCTATGTCACCAAGACGATTTCCGGGCCGGAGATCAGCGGCGCCGTCCGCCGCGTGGCGGGCGGCGACGCCGTCTTCTCGCCACGGCTGGCAGGCTTCGTCCTGGACGCGTTCGGCACGGCCCCGGCGGACATTGCCGACGACGAACTGGACAGGCTTTCGGCGCGGGAGCTCGAGGTGATGCGCCTCATCGCCCGCGGCTACAGCTACAAGGAGGTGGCCAAGGAACTGTTCATCTCGATCAAGACAGTCGAAACCCACGTCTCGGCCGTGCTGCGCAAACTCCAGCTCTCCAGCCGCCACGAGCTGACCCGCTGGGCCGCCGAGCGCCGCCTCCTTTAACCCAAGGATGCGCTATCGCTTGTGGTTGCCTCGCCGGGGGCAAAGCAACCACAAGTGATAGCGCATCGGGGGATTGGGGCTGCTATTTCGCCTTGCCGAGGAAGTCCTGCAGGCGGCCGACGCCCGTGGCCAGGTCTTCGTCGCCCAGCGCATAGGACAGGCGCAGATAGCCGGACGGGCCGAAGGCTTCGCCGGGAACTACCGCCACCTCGACCTCGTCCAGGATCAGCGCCGCGAGTTCAGCAGAGGTGGCCGGCCGCACCGGACCGTTCGCCGACGGGAACTCCTTGCCCAGCAGCGCGCGGACGTCCGCGTACACGTAGAAGGCGCCCTTCGGCGTCGGGCATTCAACACCGTCAATCGCATTCAGGCCCGCGACGATCGCCTTGCGGCGGCGGTCAAAGGCCACCTTCATCTCATCGACGGCGGTCAGCGGCCCGGACACGGCGGCGAGGGCAGCAATCTGCATGATATTGGAGACGTTCGACGTCGCGTGGGACTGCAGGTTGGTGGCGGCCTTGATGACGTCGGCGGGGCCGATCATCCAGCCCACGCGCCAGCCCGTCATGGCGTAGGTCTTGGCGACGCCGTTGAGGATGACCACCTTGTCGCCCAGTTCGGGGACGGCCGTGGCGATCGAGGTGAACGGCACGCCGTCGTAGGTCAGGTGTTCGTAGATCTCGTCGGTGACAACCCACAGGCCCTTGGACGCCGCCCACTGACCGATCGCCTTGACCTGCTCCTCCGAGTACACGGCGCCGGTGGGGTTGGAGGGGGAGACGAAGAGGAGGATCTTCGTGCGGTCCGTGAGGGCGGCTTCCAACTGGTCCACCGTGACCAGGTATTCCTGCTCCGGGCCGGCGAAGACCTCCACCGGCACGCCGCCGGCCAGCCGGATCGCCTCCGGGTACGTGGTCCAGAACGGGGTGGGAACAATGACCTCGTCGCCCGGATCCAGGAGGGTGGCGAACGTGTTGTACACGGCCTGCTTGCCGCCGTTTGTCACCAGCACCTGTGATGCCTCGGCCTTGTAGCCGGAGTCCCGGAAGGTCTTCTCCGCAATGGCCTGCTTCAACTCCGGCAGCCCGCCCGCGGGGGAGTAGCGGTGGTACTTCGGCTGGCTCGCGGCCTCGATGGCGGCCTGCACGATGTAGCCGGGGGTCGGGAAGTCGGGTTCCCCGGCACCGAAGCCGATGACCGGCCGCCCGGCTGCCTTCAGCGCCTTCGCCTTGGCATCGACGGCCAGAGTGGCGGATTCGGCTATGGCGGAAATGCGCTGGGAAATGCGGGCAGCAGACATGGGCGGGTCCGTTCTTCGCTTGCAGCTGGAAGGCTGGATGTGGGATTCGACGGAATCTACTCTATGCTGTTCACCGGATCCCCCGCGGTGCCGGAACGGAAATGTGACTGACGGCTGTCAGTTGGTTTTCACGGTCACGCAGGGGTCCGGAAGAGGGCCGGTTCGACGTAGGCGCAGTTCTTGCGTAGACTGGTTCTCCGGTGTTGAAAACACGATGATGGCCTGCGCCTCAGGGAAGCCTGCGGAATGCATCGGCCGGAGCGGATTTTAGCCCCGAAGGGTAGTGGCGCAATTGGTAGCGCAGCGGTCTCCAAAACCGCAGGTTGCAGGTTCGAGTCCTGTCTGCCCTGCGCATGCTGTTCCGGATCATCCGGAACCAGCGCAGCAACCATGGTTCAGTTCAGAGCCGGGTATCCGATCATTGCGAGGATGAGTGAGGACCAGGTGACCGAAACGGCTGCCAGCAGCTCCAAAGGCCGCCCCGCCAAGAATGCCGCCAAGCCCGGCTTCTTCGCTCGCATCGCGATCTTCATCCGCCAGGTCATCGGCGAACTGAAGAAGGTCGTCGCACCGACCCGTAAAGAACTGATCAATTACACGCTCGTGGTGCTGGTGTTCGTGATCATCATGATGGTGATAGTCACCTTGCTGGACCTGGCCTTTGGGACCGCAGTCAGCTGGGTCTTCGGCGGCAGCGCCCCCACGGACCGCTAAGGCGACCGGTCCGCAGACTGCGTGGATGCCCCGGGAAACCGGAGATTCCGCGGGGTGTGCGGAATTGAGTCATTTAAATAGGCATGTTAGGCAATGAGGAAGCAGGAGACCAAGTGTCTGAGCAGGAGCTCGAGGTAACTGAGACTGGGCTGGATAAGAGCCAGGACGCCGCGGTGGAAGCCGCGGAAGAGTCCGAGGCTGTGTCTGCTGCACCCGAATCCGACGTCACTGACGAGGCCGTAGCCGCGGAAGAAGACGCAGAGGCAGCAGTTGCCGCCGACGTCGACGCTGAAGAAGACACCGATGCTGACGCCGAAACGGGCGAAGCTGAAGAAGATACCGACGCGCTGGCAGCAGCGGCCGCCAAGGCCGACGTCGACCCCGCCGAAGAGTTCAAGGCCAAGCTGCGCCGCCAGGAGGGTGACTGGTATGTCATCCACTCCTACGCAGGCTACGAGAACCGCGTCAAGGCCAACCTTGAGACCCGCATCCAGACCCTGGACATGGAAGATTACATCTTCGAAATCCAGGTTCCGATGGAGGAAGTCGTTGAGATCAAGAACGCTCAGCGCAAGGTCATCAACCGCGTCCGCATCCCCGGCTACGTCCTGGTCCGCATGGACCTGACGGACGCATCCTGGGGCGCCGTCCGCCACACCCCCGGCGTCACCGGCTTCGTGGGCAACGCCCACAACCCGGTCCCGCTGCGCCTCGATGAGGTCTTCTCCATGCTCGCCCCGGTCTTCGAAGAAGAGCAGGCCGAGAAGGGCAAGCCCGTCAAGCACGCTGCCGCCCAGGTGGACGTCGACTTCGAGGTTGGCGAATCCGTCATCGTCAAGGAGGGCCCGTTCGAGACCCTTCCGGCCACGATCTCCGAGATCAAGATCGACTCCCAGACCCTCGTGGTGCTGGTGTCCATCTTCGAACGCGAGACTCCGGTCACGCTGGCGTTCAACCAGGTCAGCAAGATCTAGCTGGACTACAAGAATTCGCCCCGGGCTGCCCGCTTAGCAGCCACGGAGCGGCCGGCCGCCTTGCCATGGCGGCCACCAACCTGAGGCACGCTCCTGTGTCCCAGGACGTATTTGAGAGAAGGACCTACATTGGCTCCCAAGAAGAAGGTCACCGGCCTCATCAAGCTGCAGATCCAGGCAGGTGCCGCTAACCCGGCCCCGCCGATCGGTCCTGCGCTTGGCCAGCACGGTGTCAACATCATGGAATTCTGCAAGGCGTACAACGCTGCGACGGAAGCCCAGCGCGGCAACGTGATCCCCGTGGAAATCACGGTCTACGAAGACCGTTCCTTCACGTTCATCACCAAGACCCCGCCGGCTGCAGAGCTCATCAAGAAGGCTGCAGGCGTTGCCAAGGGTTCACCGACCCCGCACACCGTCAAGGTTGCCAAGCTGACCCAGGCCCAGGTCAACGAGATCGCCACCACCAAGATGGAAGACCTCAACGCCACGAGCCTCGAAGGCGCAGCGAAGATCATCGCCGGCACCGCCCGCTCCATGGGTATCACCGTCGAGGGTTAGTTCCCCACCGCTGATGCGCCGGGTTCGCAAAACCGATCACGACGCCGGTCAGCACCGCCGGTCCGCCGGCAACACCTAAACATTGAAGAGCGGAATTCCGGGATGGACAAACCAGCCGGAATGCCGCCTGTGGCAGGGCCCAGCGCGGTCCGCAGACCACAACTGCACAAGGAGAAATAAGCAGCATGGCAAAGCGCAGCAAAGCATATGAGGCAGCCGCGGCCAAGATCGACGCGGAGAAGTTCTACGCGCCGTTCGAGGCAGTGACGCTCGCCAAGGACACCAACCCGTCCAAGTTCGACGCCACCGTTGAGGTCGCTTTCCGCCTGGGCGTTGACCCGCGTAAGGCCGACCAGATGGTCCGCGGCACCGTTAACCTGCCGCACGGCACCGGTAAGGTTGCCCGCGTCCTCGTCTTCGCAACGGGCGACAAGGCTGAGGCAGCAATCGCTGCCGGCGCCGACTTCGTTGGTTCCGATGACCTGATCGAAAAGATCGCAGCCGGCTGGACCGACTTCGACGCCGCCGTTGCCACCCCTGACCTCATGGGCAAGGTTGGCCGTCTCGGTAAGGTCCTGGGTCCGCGTAACCTGATGCCGAACCCGAAGACCGGCACCGTGACCGCTGACGTCGCCAAGGCCGTCAACGACATCAAGGGCGGCAAGATCGACTTCCGCGTCGACAAGCACTCGAACCTGCACTTCATCATCGGCAAGGTGTCCTTCGACGCCGTCAAGCTGGCCGAGAACTACGCAGCCGCTCTGGAAGAGGTCCTGCGCCTCAAGCCGTCCGCTTCCAAGGGCCGCTACATCCAGAAGGCCACCGTGGCCACCACGTTCGGCCCGGGCATCTCGGTTGACCCCAACGTCACCAAGGTCCTGACCGAGGTCTAATCCTCACCGGATCCACGGCGTCGCCAGCTTCAGGGCGTCACCAGTTTCCAGCAAAAGGCCGTCCCGCAACTGCGGGGCGGCCTTTTGCCGTATCCGGCGCGGGAATCCCCTCCTGCACCCGGAAACTAGGTGCCACTGCGGAAACCAGGTGCCCCTGCGGAAACGCTTGGAGGCGCCCGGGCCGCCGGTTAGGATTTCCCAGTGACTACGCCGCCGTACCTCATCGAGCAGCTTTCCCTGCCCGCGGACCTTGACGCCGCCGACGCGGCGGAGTTCCGTGAATTCGTAGATCTCTGTGACGAGCTCGCCCTGCAGACCTGGGGAAACCTGGACCGTTCAGCATCCGCGGCGGCCCGGCTCCAGTACTGGCGGGACAACCCCTACAGCCGGCTGCGGCTCTTCTTCGTCCGGGTCGACGGGCGCATGGTGGCCCGCTCGTGGGTCCGCTACGAACTGCAGGAAAACCTCAGCAGTGCGCTCCTGCACGTGAACGTTCTCGATTCCTTCGCCGGCCGCGGGATCGGCCGGGCACTGCTGCAGCACGCCGAAGCGCTGGCCGCCGGCGACGGCCGGACCATGCTGCAGACGTTCACGGAACACCCGGCCGATTTCGACGTCGACGGTCCGAACCTCATCAAGCCGGCCACCGGGACCGGGGCGCTTCCGGCCGGTGCGTCCGGCGTCCGGTTTGCCGGACGGGCCGGCTACCGCCTGGAGCAGGTGGAACGCTTCAGCGCGCTGGAGGTTCCGGCGGCCGCGGACCTCGATGCTCTGGCGAGGGACGCCCTGGCCCGCGCGGGGGACTACGAACTCCTGCACTGGAGCGATTCGTGCCCGGAGCAAGATGCCGCCCAGTTGGCCGTGCTGATGTCGCGCATGAGCACCGACGCTCCCACCGGCGCGCTCAGCTACGAGCCGGAAAGGTGGGACGTCGCGCGCGTGCGCCACGTCGAGGACACCTGGCGGCGGGCCGGCCTGTCCTCCCTCGTCGCGGCGGCGCGGCACCGGGACACCGGTGAGCTCGCCGCCTACACCGTCCTTCAGGTCGCCGCCGACAAACCCTGGCTGGCCAGCCAGGACGACACCCTGGTCGCGGCCGGCCACCGGGGCCACCGACTCGGCATCCTCGTCAAGATCCTCAACCTGCGCCGGCTGCATGACGACTATCCCGAGGTGCAGCGGGTCATCACCTTCAATGCCGCCGAGAACGACCACATGCTTGGTATCAACATCGCACTGGGCTTCAAGCCTGCGGGGTACGACGGCGAATGGCAGCGCTCTGTTGTAGGGGCCGGTGCGGGCACCCCGAACTGAGCTCCGCAGCGACCGTGCGCCCAAGCGGCCGGAAACTGGCCCGCGTCACCAATGGAACAGCAGCCCAAACCAGCATATGCTGGCGGTTGAAAGCCCGGTCAGAACCGGGCCGTACCGATGGCGGGTGGCAGAACGGCTGGGATGATGCCCTCTATGGCAGACGATGTACGGATTGAGCAGCTGTGGATCCCCGATTCCCTCGACGCGCCCGATGCCGCTGACTTTCTCGCCGCTATCGAAGTGGGGCGAAGGGTCAGGATGCAGACCTGGGGTACCGATGACCTCGCCTACGCGCCGCAGGAGAAGCTGCTGGAGATGGCGGACCCCTACGAACGCCAGGTGATCCTCGTGGCCAAGGTCGACGGCGTGATCGTCGGGACAGCGGACATCGCCCTGCCGCTTGTAGACAACCTGGACCTTGCCGAATTTACCCTCGACATCCTTCCGGAATACCGGCGCCGGGGTGTGGGGCGGCAACTGCTCGAAGCCGCAGAGCATTTCGCCCGGGACGAGGGCCGCCACACCATCCTGATCGACACCAACCACCCGGGATCGACGCTGACGGACCCGGAGGCCGAGCAGCTGGTGCCCGGAAGCGGTGTCGGGTTTGTCCCGCTGGGAAGCCGCGACGTCGAGTTCGCCCGCCACACCGGATACACGCTGCAGCACATTGAACAGTTCAGTTCCTGCGCCCTGCCCCTGGACAGCAAGCTCGTCGCCGAACTGGAGGCGGAAGCCGAGGAAGCCAACGCCGGCCGGTACCGCCTGCACCACTGGACCGACCGCTGCCCGGACCAGTGGCTCGAGGCAGTCGCCGCCCTGGAGAACCAGGCAGGCGAGGACGAAGTGCCGGGGCCGGATGCCGAAGAGATGGTGTTCGACGGCGGCATCCTCCGCGAAGCGGAGGAGGTGACCATTGCCCAGGGCCGCCGGACGGTGGTGACCGCCGTCGAGCACATCGCCAGCGGGACTCTCGTGGGACTGACCACCATCAGTGTCCTCGCGCTGCGCCCCGACGTCGTGTTCCAGGACGACACCGTCGTGCTGCAGGAACACCGCGGCAACAAGCTCGGCCTCCTGATCAAGGTCGCTAACATGGAGCGGCTCAGCGAACAGTTCCCGGACGCGCGGGTCCTCTACACCTGGAACGCCCCGGAGAACCGCTACCTGCTGAAGGTCAACCAGCAGCTGGGATTCACGACAGCCGGCGTGACCGGTCTCTGGCAGAAGGAACTTCCCAACTTCGGCCCGTCTGTCAGCTGAGGGCCGGCGGCCGGCTCGTGCGCGCTGATTCCCGGGCACGGGCTCCCGAGCGGGCCCGATTTGGAGCACGCGCACGGTGTCCCGTAAGCTGGGAGGACCAAAGACCGTCGGTTGTTGGAAATCCACTCTCCCAAGCAAGACTCACTTCTGCAGTCGCGCCGGGAGAACACAGTAGGTTTCCGGACGAAGGACCCTGAACATAGGGCGGCCGGCGCAGGTGAACGAAGCAAAGCTCCGCGGTCATGGACTGCGTCGAGACAAGCCCCGTGCATCTGCGCGGGGCGTTTTTAGTTTTTAGCTCTTTTGAGCGGGGACCCGGACACACCGGCACTATCCCCGGAAGGAGGGTTATGGCAACGCCTAGCAAGGTTTCAGCAGTAGCTGAGATCACTAACGATTTCAAGGAATCGACCGCCGCTGTCCTGACCGAATACCGTGGGCTCACCGTTGCACAGCTCAAGCAGCTGCGTGTTTCTCTCGGCCAGGAAACCAAGTTCTCGGTCGTCAAGAACACCCTGACCGCTATTGCAGCCAAGGAAGCTGGTGTCGAAGCATTCGACGGTCAGCTCGCCGGCCCCACTGCAATCGCGTTCATCAAGGGTGACGCAGTTGCCGCTGCCAAGAGCCTGACGGATTTTGCCAAGGCCAACAAGCAGCTGGTCATCAAGACCGGTTACTTCGAAGGCAAGGCACTGAACGCCAGCGAAGTTGCTGCCCTGGCAGCACTCGAGTCCCGTGAGCTGCAGCTCGCCAAGGTTGCAGGTGTCCTCAAGGCTCCTGCTGCCGCTGCTGCACGCATCATCGACGCACTGCGCCTCAAGCTTGAAGAAGAGAACGGTGCACCGGCAGCAGCCGAAGCACCCGCCGCTGAAGAAGCTCCCGCAGCAGATGCAGCAGCCGAGGCCGCACCGGCCGAAGCCGCAGCCCCCGAAGAGAACTAACTCTCTTCTCCATAAGACTCCGGTGCCACTGCGGGCCTCAGGCCCGCCGGGCACCACTATAGGAAGGACGCCACACCATGGCGAAGCTCACCAACGAAGAGCTCATTGAAGCTTTCAAGGAACTGACCATCATCGAGCTCTCCGAGTTCGTCAAGCTCTTCGAAGAGACCTTCGAAGTTACCGCTGCTGCTGTTGCCGTTGCCGGCCCCGCCGGTGGCGCTGCTGCTGAGGAAGCCGAAGAGAAGACCGACTTCGACGTCGTCCTCGAAGCTGCTGGCGACAAGAAGATCGCAGTGATCAAGGAAGTTCGCGCCATCACTTCCCTGGGCCTCAAGGAAGCCAAGGACCTGGTTGACAGCGCTCCCAAGGCTGTTCTCGAAGGTGCCACCAAGGAAGCTGCCGAGAAGGCAAAGGAGCAGCTCGAGGCTGCCGGCGCCACCGTTACCCTCAAGTAACTTTCGCCGTCCGGATCCTTCGCGGTCCGCACTGCTTCACGGGAACCCCGTCCACTCCGGTGGGCGGGGTTTCCTGCGTTCCCGGGCCGAACTCCATCATGGCTTGACGGGATCGATGGACAGAACCTGTACCTCCGGGCGCCGGGTGAACGGAGTGCAAGGATTAGGCAAGGATTTTCTGATACCACTGTCGCACTTGCTGGCACGCCCCTAGACTCTGGATTTGTGCCCACCGGCCCCCAACGCTCAGGAGTTCACCCACAATGACGGACCCTCACGATTCCTTCTCCCGCCGCGCCATGCTCACAGCAGCCCTCGTGGGCGGGGGCGCCGCCGCTGCCGCGCTGGCCGGGGCCCCGGCAGCACAGGCCGCCGGCAAACAATCAGAAGGGGGCCAGCCCGGCGGCAAGAAACAGTTCACGCTGACCGTGCTCGGCACCACCGATCTGCACAACAACGTCTTCAACTGGGATTACTTCAAGAACACCGCCTACGCCGACACCGCCGGGAACAAGATCGGGATCGCCCAGGCAGCCACCCTGATCCACGCCATGCGGGCCGAGCGCGGCGCCGCGAACACGCTGACCATCGACGCCGGGGACACCATCCAGGGCACGCCACTGGCCTACTACTTCGCCAAGATCAGCCCGATCTCCGCAACCGTGAAACACCCCATGGCGCTGGCCATGAACACGATCGGCTACGACGCCGTGGGGCTGGGCAACCACGAGTTCAACTACGGCATTCCGCTTCTGCGCACCTGGGAGAAGCAACTGAACTTCCCGCTCCTGGGCGCCAACGTCCACGACGCCGTCACAGGCGGCCGCGCCTTCACCCCCTACGTCCTCAAACGGGTCAAGACAGACAACGGCTGGCTGACGGTCGGACTGGTCGGCTTCGTGACGCCGGGGTGCGCGCTCTGGGACCGCGACAACGTCCAGGGAAAGCTCGACTTCAACGGCATCGTCGAGGAAGCCAAAACGGTCATCCCGCAGGTCAAAACCGCCGGCGCCGACATCGTGATCGTCACGAGCCACTCCGGCGCGACCCCCGGATCGTCCTACGGCGACGCCCTGCCCTTCCCGGAGAACGCTTCCACCCAGCTCGCCGAGGAAGTCCCCGGCATTGATGCCATCCTGGTCGGGCACGCCCATCTGGAAATCCCGGAGCGCTTTGTGACCAACAAAGCCACCGGCAAGCAGGTCCTCCTGACCGAGCCGCTCAAATGGGGCATGCGGGTGTCCGTCATGGACCTCGAACTCGCCAGGGAGAAGGGCCAGTGGACCGTCACCTCGGCGCATTCGCTCCTGCTGGACGCCAAGACCGTCGACGCCGATCCCGCCGTCGTCCGGGCCGTTCAGGCCGGGCACGAGGCCACGGTGAGATACGTCAACGAGGTGATCGGCACTTCCACGGCCCCGCTCAGCACCGCCACCGCCTGCTGGGAGGACTCCGCCGCGATCGACGCCATCAACTACGTCCAGGCCAGCACCATCAAGGCCGAGCTGGCCAACGGACCCGCGGCGGGGCTGCCCGTGCTGTCCATTGCGGCGGCATTCTCCCGCGCCGTCGACGTCAAGGCCGGACCGCTGACCATCCGCGACGTCGCAGGGCTGTACATCTTCGACAACACCCTGCTCTCCATCAAGGTCACCGGTGCCCAGGTCAAGGACTACCTGGAGTGGTCCGCGCAGTACTTCAAACCGGTGACCGGCACCACGGCCAGGTCCGCGGACGTCACCAACGCCGTGACCGCCGTGGCCCCGAACGGCACACCGGACTATAACTACGACGTCGTCTACGGACTCGACGCTCCGCTGAACTATGAGATCGACCTCGCCCGGCCGGCAGGGGACAGGATCGCCAATCTGAGTTACGGCGGCCAGACGCTGCGGCCCGAGCAGGAATTTGCCCTGGCCATCAACAACTACCGGCAAAGCGGCGGCGGGAACTTCCCGGCCGTCAAGACCGCTCCGGTGCTCTCGAACAGCCAGCAGGAGATCCGGCAGCGCATCATCGACTACGTGGTGGACCACGGCACCCTGGACGTCGCCGTCTTCAGCGAGGCCAACTGGCGGCTCACCGTCAACGGGGCACCGCTCACGGTCACGGCCTGACGCGGCCCAGCAGCGTCGACTGCTCCGTAACTGCCGTTTTCAGCACCCATAAGGGCAGTTACGGAGCAGTCGACGTATCTGGCACCGCCGGGCCCGGCGTTGCTTTTAACCCGGCTGGGCCAGTTGGGGTGGTTCGGCTAACCGGGTTCGGTGATGTCGGCGACGACGGCCCCCAGGGCCGCCGTCAGGGCGTCCGCGTCGACGAACGCGCTGTAGCCGTGTTCCCCGGCTCCCATGGAGATACGCCGGCCCGTAATGGTCTGGTCGGCGTAGACCGGCCACGGCCGGGTGCTGCCGAGCGGCGTAATGGTCCCGCGCTCGTAGCCGGTGGCCTCGAACGCCGTTTCCGCCGTCGGGAGCGAGAGCTTGTTGACGCCCAGCAGCGCCCGCAGCTTGGGCCAGGAGATCTGCCGGTCGCCGGGCACGAGCGCGAACAGGAAGCTGCCGTCCTTGTGCTTGACCACGAGGGATTTCACGATATCCGCCGGCCGGATCCCGAGGATATCGGCCGCTTCCTCGAGGCTGCGGGCGGCGAGGCGTTCCACGATCTCGACGTCCAGGCCGCGGGCCGCGGCATCGGCCAGGAACCGCTCGCGGCCGCCGCCGGTTGTTGTCTGCTCTGCCATGCCCGCCAAAATCCCTCCCTGGAACTCCTGAACCCGGCGGTTGCCGGGTCAGCCGCAGTTGAGCCCTACTCGCAGTTCAGCCCTGGTCGCAGTCCGGCCCTGGTCGCAGTCCGGCCCTAGTCGCGGTACAGCAGCAGCGCCTCGCCCTGGCCGCCCCCGCCGCACAGCGACACGGCGGCCTTGCCGGTGCCCCGGCGTTTGAGTTCGTGCGCCGCGTGCAGGGCCAACCGCGCGCCGGAGGCCCCGATCGGGTGGCCGAGGGCGATCGCCCCACCGTGGATGTTGCACCGCTCCAGCGGGTAGCCCAGGTCCTTCAGGGACTGCACCGCCACGGAGCCGAACGCCTCATTGATTTCGATGAAGTCGAGGTCGGCGACCGTCCACCCGGCCTTGTCCAGGGCGCTCTTGATGGCGTTGGACGGCTGGGAGTGCAGCGAGTTGTCCGGTCCAGCGACCTGGCCGGGCTTGCCGACCACGGCCAGGTACTCAAGGCCGTTGTCCTCGGCGAACTTCCGGCTGCACAGCACCAGGGCGGCAGCGCCGTCGGACAGGGGGGAGGAGTTGCCCGCGGTGATGGTGCCGTCCGTGACGAACGCCGCGCGCAGGCCGGCCAGCGACTCAACCGTGGTGTCCGGCCGGACGCCTTCGTCGGAGGTGACGGCGATGGGGTCGCCCTTGCGCTGCTTGACGCTCATCGCAGCGATCTCGCCATCGAAGACGCCGTCCTTGGCGGCCCGGGCGGCGCGCTGGTGCGACTGCGCCGCGACCTCGTCCTGGGAAGCCCGGTCGATGCCGAGGGTCAGGTTCTTGCTTTCCGTCGAGAGCCCCATGGACTGCCCGTCGAAGGCGTCGGTGAGGCCGTCGTGCGCCGCCACGTCCAGGGCCTGGACCGTGCCGTACGCCCAGCCCTGCCGTGAGCCGGGCAGCACGTGCGGGGCGCGGGTCATGGATTCCTGGCCGCCGGCCACCACCACGGTGGCGTCGCCGCTGCGGATCATCCGGGCGGCGTCGATCACGGCGGTGAGGCCCGAGAGGCAGACCTTGTTGATGGTCACCGTGGGGACGTTCCAGCCGATGCCGGCGCCGATGGCGCTCTGGCGGGCCGGGTTCTGGCCCGCCCCGGCCTGCAGGACCTGGCCCATGATCACGCTGTCCACCTGGTCCGCCTTGACGCCGCTGGCGGCCAAGGCGGCCTTGATGGCATGGGAGCCGAGTTCGACGGCGGTGAAGCTGGCCAGCTGCCCGTTCAGGCGCCCCTGGGGGGTGCGGGCGGCGGCAAGGATGACAACGTCGTTGTTGTCTGCAGGATTGCTCATGGTCTTCTCTTCCGATCTACGACGGCTCTATGACGGCTTAATGTCTACGTTATCGTGAGCCCCATCACGTATCCATTCGGCCCCGGGCCGCGCTACGGCATGACACAGGCCGGACGCCGGGGGAGCGGCCGCACAGCCTCTGCACAGCGTCCTCTGTGCAGCGTCCGAGCAACATCCGCCAAACTTCGTGCTTGCAATCCCGCCGGAAGTGGGGTAGACAAGTAGGTTGCTTTGCCGTATCGTAGATATTTGCGTCTTCCCTGTTTACCTTCAGCCTTCATATAGCGGTGGGCTTAGCCTGACAGCTGCTCCATCAATGTGCCGTCTACAACGTGCACCAGCGTGGGCAGCGCGGGTCCCGGGTCATATAGCGGAACCGGACTGGTAGCACTGTGGAGTCATTCTGCAGGGTGCATAACGGGGGAGATCTGACAACGCCTGAAGGTCTGTGGAAGGATCCCTCTTGGTCGCCTCGAGCACCTCTAATGTAAACAACGCTACCGCTATCAATGCCGACAGCACCGATGGTGCCACTCGCCGGCTCTCATTCGCAAAGATTCACGAACCTCTTGATGTTCCGAATCTGCTCGCCCTGCAAACGGACAGCTTTGACTGGCTGGTCGGAAACGAACGCTGGCAGGCGCGCGTGGCGAAGGCCGTCGAAGAAGGCGACCTCAGCGTCGCCACCACCTCGGGTCTGTCTGACATCTTCGAAGAGATCTCCCCGATCGAGGACTTCCAGGGCACCATGTCCCTGAGCTTCTCCGAGCCGGAGTTCGCTGACCCCAAATACACCATGGCCGAGTGCAAGGACCGGGACGCAACGTACTCGGCCCCGCTGTACGTCAAGGCCGAATTCATGAACAACAACACGGGCGAAATCAAGCAGCAGACCGTGTTCATGGGTGACTTCCCGCTGATGACCGAGAAGGGCACCTTCGTCGTCAACGGCACCGAGCGTGTCGTTGTCTCCCAGCTGGTCCGCTCCCCGGGCGCCTACTTCGAGCGCACCGCCGACAAGACCAGTGACAAGGACATCTTCACTGCGAAGATCATCCCCTCCCGCGGCGCCTGGTTCGAACTTGAAATCGACAAGCGCGACCAGGTCGGCGTCCGTCTTGACCGCAAGCGCAAGCAGTCCGTCACCGTGCTGCTGAAGGCCCTCGGCTGGACCGAAGGTCAGATCCTCGAGGAATTCGGCCAGTACGACTCCATGCGCGCGACGCTGGAGAAGGACGCCACCGAGACCCGCGAAGACGCGTTGCTGGACATCTACCGGAAGCTGCGCCCGGGCGAGCCGCCCACGGTTGAGGCTGCCCAGTCCCTGCTGGACAACCTGTACTTCAACTCCAAGCGCTACGATCTGGCCAAGGTCGGCCGTTACAAGATCAACCGCAAGCTTGGCATCGACCGCTCCCTTGGCGACAAGGAAGCTTCGGTCCTGCACGTTGAAGACATCGTGGCCATGATCAAGTTCCTGGTTGCCCTGCACGCCGGCGAGAAGACCCTCATGGGCAAGCGCGACGGCCAGGACCACGAGCTCCGCGTCGAGATCGATGACATCGACCACTTCGGCAACCGCCGCATCCGCGCCGTCGGCGAGCTCATCGAGAACCAGGTCCGCACCGGCCTGTCCCGCATGGAGCGCGTTGTCCGCGAACGCATGACGACCCAGGACGTCGAGGCCATCACGCCGCAGACCCTGATCAACATCCGTCCCGTTGTGGCAGCCATCAAGGAGTTCTTCGGAACTTCCCAGCTGTCCCAGTTCATGGACCAGAACAACCCGCTCTCGGGTCTGACCCACAAGCGCCGCCTGTCCGCGCTTGGCCCGGGTGGTCTGTCCCGTGACCGTGCCGGCATGGAAGTCCGTGACGTGCACCCGTCCCACTACGGACGTATGTGCCCCATCGAAACTCCTGAAGGCCCGAACATTGGTCTGATCGGTTCGCTGGCTTCCTACGGACGCATCAACCCGTTCGGTTTCATCGAAACCCCGTACCGCCTTGTCTCCGAGGGCGTCGTTTCCGATGAGGTCAAGTACCTCACCGCCGACGACGAAGCCGAGGTCCTGATCGCTCAGGCCAACGCCCCGCTCGACGAGAACAAGCGTTTCGCCGAAGAGACCGTCCTGGTCCGTGCCCGCGGTGGTGGAGGCGAGCCCGTGCTGGTCCCCGCCGCCGACGTCGAATTCATGGACGTTTCCCCGCGCCAGATGGTGTCCGTGGCAACCGCCCTGATCCCGTTCCTCGAGCATGACGATGCTAACCGTGCACTCATGGGTGCCAACATGCAGCGCCAGGCCGTGCCGCTGGTCCGCTCCGAGGCGCCGTTCGTCGGCACCGGCATGGAGCGCGCCGCCGCCGTCGACGCCGGTGACGTCACCATCGCGAAGAAGGCCGGTGTGGTCACCGAGGTTTCCGCCGAGCTCGTCATTATGCTCAACGACGACGGCACGGAAACCAACTACCGCATCAACAAGTTCGCCCGCTCCAACCAGGGCAACTGCTACAACAACCGTGTCCTGGTGAACGAAGGCCAGCGCCTGGAGGTCGGCGGCATCATCGCTGACGGCCCGGCAACGGACCAGGGCGAGCTCGCCCTCGGTAAGAACCTGCTCGTGGCATTCATGTCATGGGAAGGCCACAACTTCGAGGATGCGATCATCCTGTCCCAGCGCATCGTGGCCGAGGACGTCCTGTCCTCGATCCACATCGAGGAGCACGAGATCGATGCCCGCGACACCAAGCTTGGTGCCGAGGAAATCACCCGTGACATCCCCAACGTGTCTGAGGAAGTCCTGGCAGGCCTGGACGAGCGCGGCATCATCCACATCGGTGCCGAAGTTGAGGCCGGCGACATCCTGGTCGGTAAGGTCACCCCCAAGGGCGAGACCGAGCTGACCCCGGAAGAGCGCCTGCTGCGCGCCATCTTCGGTGAGAAGTCCCGCGAAGTGCGTGACACCTCCTTGAAGGTCCCGCACGGCGAGTCCGGCACCGTGATCGGTGTCCGCGTCTTCGACCGCGACAACGACGACGAGCTGCCCCCGGGCGTCAACCAGCTGGTCCGCGTGTACGTGGCCGCCAAGCGCAAGATCACCGACGGCGACAAGCTCGCCGGCCGTCACGGCAACAAGGGTGTTATCTCCAAGATCCTTCCGATCGAGGACATGCCCTTCCTTGCCGACGGTACCCCCGTTGATATCGTCCTGAACCCGCTGGGTGTTCCGGGCCGTATGAACGTCGGCCAGGTGCTCGAAACGCACCTCGGCTGGGTTGCCAAGACCGGCTGGAAGATCGAAGGCGAGCCCGAGTGGGTCAAGCAGCTGCCGAACCTGCCGCGCGAGAGTGGCCAGACCACTGTTGCAACGCCGGTCTTCGACGGTGCTCGTGAAGAGGAAATCACGGGCCTGCTCGATTCCACCAACGTCACCCGCGACGGCGACCGTCTGATCAACTCCTCAGGCAAGACCCGTCTGTTCGACGGCCGCTCCGGCGAGCCGTTCCCGGATCCGATCTCGGTCGGCTACATGTACATCCTGAAGCTCCACCACCTGGTGGACGACAAGATCCACGCACGCTCCACCGGCCCGTACTCCATGATCACGCAGCAGCCGCTGGGTGGTAAGGCACAGTTCGGTGGCCAGCGCTTCGGTGAAATGGAAGTGTGGGCGCTCGAAGCTTACGGCGCCGCCTACACGCTCCAGGAACTCCTCACGATCAAGTCGGATGATATCCACGGTCGCGTGAAGGTCTACGAAGCCATCGTCAAGGGCGAGAACATCCCCGAGCCGGGCGTTCCTGAGTCCTTCAAGGTCTTGATCAAGGAAATGCAGTCGCTGTGCCTGAACGTGGAAGTGCTTTCCACGGACGGAACCACAATTGAAATGCGTGACTCTGATGACGCAGTCTTCACGGCTGCGGAAGAACTGGGCATCGATCTGTCTCGTGCAGAGCCCAGTTCCGTAGAAGAGGTTTAGCAGGCTTCCGACGGCGGGCGGTTCCCGTCCGCCGTCGGAGTCCTCCCTCTTCCCGTAACCCAAGACTTCAGAATTTAGAGAACAAGAGAGAACAGGGACCATATGTCCAGCGAATCCTCCTTCGGCCTCATGCAGATCGGCCTCGCCACCGCGGAAGACATCCGTGGCTGGTCGTACGGCGAGGTTAAGAAGCCGGAAACCATCAACTACCGCACGCTCAAGCCCGAGAAGGACGGCCTCTTCTGCGAGAAGATCTTCGGCCCGTCCCGCGACTGGGAATGCTACTGCGGCAAGTACAAGCGCGTGCGCTTCAAGGGCATCATCTGCGAGCGGTGTGGCGTTGAAGTCACCCGCGCCAAGGTCCGCCGTGAGCGCATGGGCCACATCGAGCTGGCCGCCCCGGTCACGCACATCTGGTACTTCAAGGGCGTTCCCTCCCGTCTGGGCTACCTCCTTGACCTGGCACCGAAGGACCTCGAAAAGGTCATCTACTTCGCCGCCTACATGATCACGAGCGTCGACGCCGACAGCCGCCACGAAGAACTGCCCAACCTCCAGGTTGAGCACGACATCGAGAAGAAGCAGCTGATCGACAACCGCGACTCCGACATCGCCACGATCGCCCGCGACCTCGAGAACGAGCTCGCACGCCTCGAAGGCGAAGGCGCCAAGGCTGCCGACAAGAAGAAGGCCCGCGACTCCGCTGACCGCCAGATGGCGAACGTCCGCAAGCGTGCCGACGCCGAAATCGAGCGCCTCGAGCAGGTCTGGGACCGCTTCAAGAACCTTAAGGTCGCCGACCTCGAAGGTGACGAGGGTCTGTACCGCGAACTGCGCGACCGCTACGGCATGTACTTCGAAGGCTCCATGGGTGCCGAGGCCATCAAGAAGCGTCTTGAGAACTTCGACATGCAGGCCGAGTCCGACATGCTGCGCGACATCATCGCCAACGGCAAGGGCCAGCGCAAGACGCGTGCCCTGAAGCGGCTCAAGGTGGTCAACGCCTTCCTGACCACCAACAACAGCCCGCTCGGCATGGTGCTCGACGCCGTCCCGGTGATCCCGCCGGAACTGCGCCCGATGGTCCAGCTGGACGGTGGCCGCTTCGCGACCTCCGACCTCAACGACCTCTACCGCCGCGTGATCAACCGCAACAACCGTCTCAAGCGCCTGCTTGACCTCGGTGCCCCGGAGATCATCGTCAACAACGAGAAGCGCATGCTTCAGGAAGCTGTTGACAGCCTCTTCGACAACGGCCGCCGCGGCCGCCCGGTCACCGGACCGGGCAACCGTCCGCTGAAGTCCCTGAGCGACATGCTCAAGGGCAAGCAGGGCCGTTTCCGCCAGAACCTCCTCGGCAAGCGCGTCGACTACTCCGGCCGTTCGGTCATCGTCGTCGGCCCGCAGCTGAAGCTGCACCAGTGTGGTCTGCCCAAGCAGATGGCCCTGGAGCTCTTCAAGCCGTTCGTGATGAAGCGCCTGGTTGACCTCAACCACGCACAGAACATCAAGTCGGCCAAGCGGATGGTGGAGCGTTACCGCCCGCAGGTCTGGGACGTCCTCGAAGAGATCATCACCGAGCACCCCGTGCTGCTGAACCGTGCACCTACCCTGCACCGCCTCGGCATCCAGGCGTTCGAGCCGCAGCTCGTCGAAGGCAAGGCAATCCAGCTTCACCCGCTGGTTTGTGGCGCCTTCAACGCCGACTTCGACGGCGACCAGATGGCAGTCCACCTGCCGCTGAGCCCCGAAGCCCAGGCCGAGGCACGCATCCTGATGCTGTCCTCGAACAACATCCTGAAGCCGTCGGACGGCCGCCCGGTGACCCTGCCGTCGCAGGATATGATCATCGGTCTCTACCACTTGACCACCAAGCGTGTCGGTTCAGCTGGCGAAGGCCGGATCTTCTCCTCGGTTGCGGAAGCCATCATGGCCTACGACCTCCACGAGCTGCACCTGAACTCCAAGGTCAAGATCCGCCTCGAGGGCTTCGTGCCCTACGCCGGCTGGGAAGCCCCGGAGGGCTGGGAGCCCGGTCAGACCGCACTGGTGGAGACCTCCCTCGGGCAGGTCATCTTCAACCAGACGCTCCCCGCGGACTACCCGTGGGTTGAGGATGTTGCCGATAAGGGCGAGCTGTCCCGGATCGTCAACGACCTCGCCGAGCGCTACCCGAAGGTCGTCACGGCGGCAACGCTGGACAACCTGAAGGATGCCGGTTTCTACTGGGCCACCCGTTCAGGCGTCACCGTTGCCATCTCCGACATCGAGGTGCCCAAGTCCAAGCCGGCGATCCTTGCCGGTTACGAGACCATGGCTGCCAAGATCCAGGGCCAGTACGACAAGGGCCTGATCGACGACGACGAGCGTCGCCAGGAACTGATCGAGATCTGGAACAAGGCCACGAACGAGATCGCCCAGGCGATGCGTGACAGCCTGTCCCCGATGAACACCATCAACCGCATGGTGTCCTCCGGCGCACGTGGTAACTGGATGCAGGTCCGTCAGATCGCGGGTATCCGTGGCCTGGTGGCCAACCCGAAGGGTGAAATCATCCCGCGTCCGATCAAGTCCTCCTACCGTGAGGGCCTGTCGGTGCTGGAATACTTCATCGCCACGCACGGTGCCCGTAAGGGTCTGGCTGACACCGCCCTGCGTACCGCCAACTCGGGTTACCTGACCCGTCGTCTGGTGGACGTCTCGCAGGACGTCATTGTCCGCGAAGAGGACTGCGGCACGGAGCGCGGCCTGGTGACCGCCATCGCCGTCGCTGACGCCAACGGCGAGCTCGTCCTGGACGAGAACGTCGAGAACAGCGCCTACGCCCGTACCCTGGCCGTGGACGTCCTCGACGCCTCGGGCAAGGTCCTGGCGGCGGCCGGCACCGACTGCGGCGACGTCGTCATTGCCGAACTGTTCGCAGCCGGCATCACCGAGGTCAAGGTCCGCTCCGTACTCACCTGTGAGTCCAGCGTCGGCACCTGCGCCCTGTGCTACGGCCGTTCGCTGGCCACGGGCAAGACCGTCGACATCGGTGAGGCAGTGGGCATCATCGCCGCACAGTCCATCGGTGAGCCGGGCACCCAGCTGACCATGCGTACGTTCCACACCGGTGGTGCAGTTTCGGCCAGCGGCGGCGACGACATCACCCAGGGTCTGCCCCGTATCCAGGAGCTCTTCGAAGCCCGTACTCCGAAGGGTGTTGCACCGATTGCTGAAGCAGCCGGCCGCATCGCCATCGAAGAGTCCGAGCGCCAGATGCGCCTGGTCATCACCCCGGATGACGGTTCCGAAGAGATCGCCTACCCGGTGCTGCGCCGTTCACGGCTCCTCATCGAAGACGGCGACCACGTCAGCGTCGGCCAGAAGCTCATCAACGGCCCGGTCGATCCCAAGCAGGTGCTGCGCATCATGGGTCCCCGTGCCGCGCAAAAGTTCCTGGTGGACGAAGTCCAGGGCGTGTACCGCAGCCAGGGCATCGGTATCCACGACAAGCACGTCGAGGTTATCGTCCGCCAGATGCTGCGCCGCGTCACGGTCATCGAATCCGGTGAATCGGATCTGCTGCCCGGCGAGCTCGCCGAACGCAGCCGTTTCGAAGAGGCCAACCGCCGCGTTGTGTCCGAGGGCAAGACGCCGGCTTCCGGCCGTCCCGAGCTCATGGGCATCACCAAGGCGTCCCTGGCGACCGAGTCCTGGCTGTCCGCAGCTTCCTTCCAGGAAACCACCCGCGTCCTGACGCAGGCGGCCATGGAAGGCAAGAGCGATCCGCTGCTCGGCCTCAAGGAAAACGTCATCATCGGTAAGCTCATCCCGGCCGGCACGGGTCTCCCGCGCTACACCGAGGTCACCGTGGAACCCACTGAAGAAGCAAAGGCCAACCTGTTCACCGGCCCCAGCGCATTCAGTGACTTCTCCTACGACACCCTGGGCGGCGACGGAGCTCCCGAGTTCCACGCCATCCCGCTGGATGACTACGATCTCGGCAGCGACTTCCGCTAGCCGATAGCTGGCGTCGGGCCCCGTCACCACTCTGCTTTCAGCGGGGCGGGGGCGGGGCCCTTCCTGTCTGCCCAACTAGCTGGCAGCTGAGGTCGTTATGGGTCCCCAAAACGGCCTCAGCTGCGAGTCAGTTGGGCAGCGGGGGCGTGACTAAGGGCGCGATTAAGGGCTGGGAGCCGCCCGTGGTAGAATGGAGACTAATTGTTATTGTGGCAGTGGATGAGTGCGCCGGTTGCAGCTGAAAAGCTTAACCAGGACGACGTTTCCGGTTTGCAGGGTTCTTGTGCAACGTATGCCACATTTTCGCATGCCTAGGGGCAATTTGGGTCGAAAGTCCTTGGAACCCGGCGTGCGGTCCGACTATTAAGGCTTCGCCTCAGCTGCTCTGGAGAGAACTTCAAGGCTCGGGCGGCGAGGCGCAGCGACAAGAGAGCGTCCGCCAACGGCCGCTCCGGATAAAACGGAGAACACGAGAGTGCCTACGATTAACCAGCTGGTCCGCAAGGGCCGCACGCCTAAGGTCAAAAAGACCAAGGCCCCCGCGCTTAACGGCAGCCCGATGCGTCGCGGTGTTTGCACCCGCGTTTACACGACGACCCCGAAGAAGCCGAACTCGGCTCTGCGTAAGGTTGCACGTGTGCGCCTCAACGGTGGCATTGAAGTCACCGCTTACATCCCCGGTGTAGGCCACAACCTGCAGGAGCACTCCATTGTGCTCGTCCGCGGCGGCCGCGTGAAGGACCTTCCGGGTGTCCGCTACAAGATCGTCCGTGGCGCCCTCGATACCCAGGGTGTCAAGAACCGTAAGCAGGCCCGCAGCCGCTACGGCGCAAAGATGGAGAAGAAGTAATATGCCTCGCAAGGGTCCGGCCCCCAAGCGGCCGCTAGTTCTAGATCCCGTTTACGGCTCCCCGCTGGTTACCCAGCTCATCAACAAGGTGCTGGTTGACGGCAAGAAGTCCACCGCAGAGCGCATCGTTTACGGTGCCCTCGAAGGTGCTCGCGCCAAGTCCGGCGGCGACCCCGTTGCAGCCCTCAAGAAGGCCATGGAGAACGTCAAGCCTTCGCTTGAGGTCCGCTCCCGCCGTGTTGGTGGCGCCACCTACCAGGTTCCGGTCGAGGTCAAGCCGGGTCGCTCGACGGCCCTCGCCCTCCGCTGGCTGGTCGGCTACTCCAAGGCTCGCCGTGAAAAGACGATGACCGAGCGCCTCCAGAACGAGATCCTGGATGCCTCCAACGGTCTCGGTGCCGCTGTGAAGCGTCGCGAAGACACCCACAAGATGGCCGAGTCCAACAAGGCCTTCGCACACTACCGCTGGTAATACTTCCCGGACGCCGCCGGCTCGACTGAGCCGGCGGCGAACGTGCAGTCCATCCGAAAGGGAGACACCGTGGCACAGGACGTGCTTACCGACCTTAGCAAGGTCCGCAACATCGGCATCATGGCCCACATCGATGCCGGCAAGACCACTACTACCGAGCGCATCCTGTTCTACACAGGTGTGAACCACAAGATCGGCGAAACGCACGACGGCGCTTCGACGACTGACTGGATGGAACAGGAAAAGGAACGCGGCATCACCATCACGTCTGCCGCCGTGACCTGCTTCTGGGAAAACAACCAGATCAACATCATCGACACCCCCGGCCACGTGGACTTCACCGTTGAGGTTGAGCGCTCCCTGCGCGTCCTCGACGGCGCTGTCGCCGTGTTCGACGGCAAGGAAGGCGTGGAGCCGCAGTCTGAGACTGTTTGGCGCCAGGCTGACAAGTACAACGTCCCGCGCATCTGCTTCGTCAACAAGATGGACAAGCTCGGCGCTGACTTCTACTTCACCGTCGACACCATCATCAGCCGCCTCGGTGCCAAGCCGCTCGTCATGCAGCTGCCGATCGGCGCCGAGAACGACTTCATCGGCGTCGTCGACCTCCTTTACATGCGTGCGCTGGTATGGCCCGGCGACGCCAAGGGTGACGTCACCATGGGTGCCAAGTACGAGATCCGCGAGATCCCGGCTGACCTCCAGGCGAAGGCCGACGAGTACCGCGCGCAGCTCATTGAGACTGTTGCCGAGTCCTCCGAGGAACTCATGGAGAAGTACCTCGAAGGCGAAGAGATCAGCATCGACGAGCTCAAGGCCGGCATCCGCAAGATGACGATCAACTCCGAGATCTACCCGGTCTTCTGTGGTTCTGCGTTCAAGAACCGCGGCGTCCAGCCGATGCTCGACGCTGTGGTGGACTACCTGCCGAACCCGCTCGACGTCCCGCCGATGATCGGTCACGATCCCCGCGACGAAGAGAAGGAACTGACCCGCAAGCCTTCCTCCGAAGAGCCGTTCTCCGCGCTGGCCTTCAAGATCGCCGCGCACCCGTTCTTCGGCCAGCTCACCTTCATCCGCGTGTACTCCGGTCACGTGGAAGCAGGCTCCCAGGTGGTCAACTCCACCAAGGGCAAGAAGGAGCGCATCGGCAAGCTGTTCCAGATGCACGCCAACAAGGAAATGCCCGTCGAGGGCGCTACCGCCGGCCACATCTACGCAGCGATCGGCCTGAAGGACACCACCACGGGCGACACCCTGTGCGATCCGGCCAACCAGATTGTCCTCGAGTCCATGAGCTTCCCGGAGCCTGTGATCTCGGTTGCGATCGAGCCGAACACCAAGGGTGACCAGGAGAAGCTCTCCACGGCTATCCAGAAGCTCTCCGCTGAGGACCCGACCTTCCAGGTCTCCCTCAACGAAGACACCGGCCAGACCATCATCGCCGGCATGGGCGAGCTCCACCTGGACATCCTGGTGGACCGCATGCGCCGCGAATTCAAGGTCGAGGCGAACGTTGGCAAGCCGCAGGTTGCTTACCGCGAAACCATCAAGCGTGCTGTCGAGCGTCACGACTACACGCACAAGAAGCAGACCGGTGGTTCCGGCCAGTTCGCAAAGATCCAGATCGCGATCGAGCCGCTGGACACCTCAGGTGGCGAGCTGTACGAGTTCGAGAACAAGGTCACCGGTGGCCGCGTTCCGCGCGAGTACATCCCGTCGGTCGACGCCGGTATCCAGGATGCGCTGAACGACGGCGTCCTGGCCGGTTACCCGGTTGTCGGCATCAAGGCAACGCTGATTGACGGCGCTTACCACGATGTTGACTCCTCGGAAATGGCGTTCAAGATCGCCGGCCGTATGGCTTTCAAGGAAGCCGCACGCAAGGCGAACCCTGTTCTGCTCGAACCGCTGATGGATGTCGAGGTCCGCACCCCTGAGGAATACATGGGTGAAGTTATCGGTGACCTCAACTCCCGCCGTGGCCAGATGCAGTCCATGGAGGATGCCCAGGGCGTCAAGGTCATTCGCGCGCACGTCCCGCTGTCCGGCATGTTCGGCTACATCGGTGACCTGCGCTCGAAGACCCAGGGCCGCGCTGTGTACTCCATGACGTTCAACAGCTACGCCGAGGTCCCGAAGGCAGTTGCCGACGAGATCATCCAGAAGAACCGCGGCGAGTAGTCCCTAGGACGCATCGCAGCAGCAAAAACTCGGATGCGTCTCCGCCAGCGGGGATTCATCTGGTGCAAGTGGCCGGACTCCGGTCAGCTGTAGTCCGGCCAGGCCGGAGTTCGGCCGCCTGCACGAACAGGCTCTAGGCACTAGCATTAGTACCTGAATCTGCAATTTCACCAATCCAAAGCCCCCCAAGTAGACTTACTGGAGTTTCTGCCGCGACAAGCGCGGCCGAAGGGTAAGTCATTTGAAAACGTTCTAGGAGGAACCTGTGGCAAAGGCAAAGTTCGAGCGGACTAAGCCGCACGTTAACATCGGTACCATTGGTCACGTTGACCACGGTAAGACGACGCTGACGGCCGCCATTTCCAAGGTGCTGTACGACAAGTACCCGACTCTCAACGAGAAGCGTGACTTCGCGTCGATTGACTCTGCACCCGAAGAGCGTCAGCGCGGCATTACCATCAACATCTCCCACGTTGAGTACCAGACCGAGAAGCGCCACTACGCACACGTAGACGCTCCGGGTCACGCTGACTACATCAAGAACATGATCACCGGCGCTGCTCAGATGGACGGTGCAATCCTCGTGGTTGCCGCCACTGACGGCCCGATGGCTCAGACCCGCGAGCACGTTCTGCTTGCCCGCCAGGTTGGCGTTCCCTACCTGCTGGTCGCGCTGAACAAGGCAGACATGGTTGATGACGAGGAACTCCTCGATCTCGTCGAAATGGAAGTTCGTGAGCTGCTCAGCTCGCAGGGCTTCGATGGCGATGAGGCTCCGGTTGTCCGCGTTTCCGGCCTGAAGGCCCTCGAAGGCGACCCGGTTTGGGTCAAGTCCGTTGAGGACCTCATGGCAGCTGTCGACGAGTCCGTTCCGGACCCGATCCGTGACCGTGACAAGCCCTTCCTGATGCCGATCGAAGACGTCTTCACGATCACCGGCCGTGGCACCGTTGTTACGGGCCGCGCCGAGCGTGGAACCCTCGCCATCAACTCCGAGGTCGAGATCGTCGGCATCCGCCCGGTCCAGAAGACCACGGTTACCGGTATCGAGATGTTCCACAAGCAGCTCGACGAAGCATGGGCCGGCGAGAACTGTGGCCTCCTGCTCCGCGGTCTGAAGCGCGACGATGTCGAGCGTGGCCAGGTTGTCGTCAAGCCGGGTTCCATCACCCCGCACACCGACTTCGAGGCTAACGTCTACATCCTCTCCAAGGACGAAGGCGGACGTCACAACCCGTTCTACTCCAACTACCGCCCGCAGTTCTACTTCCGCACCACGGACGTAACCGGCGTTATCACCCTGCCGGAAGGCACAGAAATGGTTATGCCCGGCGACAACACTGAGATGACCGTTGCGCTCATCCAGCCGATCGCTATGGAAGAGGGCCTCGGCTTCGCTATCCGCGAAGGCGGCCGCACCGTTGGTTCGGGACGCGTCACCAAGATCCTCAAGTAGTATTTGCTGATCACGGTTGACCTGGCCGGCTGACGGCCACGGAAAACCAGGGAACAGCCCCGCTGCATCTGCAGCGGGGCTGTTCTTTTTAAGTTCCTGCTACCTTTGCAGGTAGGGGAAAGGAGCTCACCATGGGCTGGTTCATTTTTCTGCTGCTTGTCGTCGGGGCAGCGGTCGCTTACTTCTGGGTGAAGAAGCACTTCCGCCGGGAGATCGAGCGTGCCAAGCGCATCAACCGGGCAAACCGCGAGTAGTAGTCTCCGGCCGCGCCGGCCTGTTTAGATGCTTCTTGGCCCCCGGGCCCGTGCGAGGGCCTGGTACCAGTAGTAGGACTCCTTCGGCGTGCGCTGCTGGGTGTCGAAGTCCACGTGCACCAGGCCGAAGCGCTGGGAGTAGCCGGCCGCCCACTCGAAGTTGTCCATGAGGGTCCAGACGTAGTAGCCGAGCAGTTCGACGTCGTGGGCTATGCCGCCGGCGGAGGTGGCTTCCACCGCCTCGCGAAGGTGCGCGGCGAGGTAGCTGATCCGCCCGGCGTCGGGAATAGGTCCCGTGACGCGGTCCGGTTCGGGGAAGCTCGCCCCGCTCTCGGTGATGAACAGCGGCGGCAGCGCCGCGCCGTACCGGTCCTTCAGCTCCCGGAGCAGGACTCCCAGGTGGTCCGGGGCCACCGGCCAGCCGAATCCCGTGTGCTCGTACTCCGGGAACGCGGCGAGGTGGAAGGGCACCTTCAGCATCGCCTCCGCGTCTCCGGTGGGGCTGTCGACGCCGCGGCCCGTGGCCACCCGCACGGGGTAGTAGTAGTTCAGGCCGTAGAAATCCAGCGGCTGGTGGATGGTGGCCAGATCCGCGTCGGGGATGCTCCGCAGCGAACGGAACCACGGCCGGGCGATCAGCGGCGGCCCGGGAAAGCGGCCCAGCAGGATCGGGTCGGCGTAGAGCCGGTTCAGCAGGAGGTCGAACACCCGGGCGAGCAGCCGGTCGGAGACGGAGCCGGAAGCCGGCCGGACCGGCGAGTGCAGGTTCGAGACGCCGACGGCGCCGCTGACGCCTTCCGCGCGCAGCGCCTGCACCGCCAGGCCGTGGCCAAGGAGCTGATGGTGCACAGACGGCAAGGCATCGAAGAGCAGGCCGTGGCCGGGCGCATGGGTGCCCAGGGCGTACCCGTTGAGAGTGACCGAAGCGGGCTCGTTCAGCGTGACCCACTGCGCCACACGATCGCCGAACCGCTTGCCGGCAGCCGCGCTGTACTCGGCAAACCGTTCCGCCGTCGTGCGGTTCATCCAGCCGCCCCGGTGCTCGAGGGGGAGCGGCGTATCCCAGTGATACAGCGTGGCCATGGGAGAGATGCCGGCGGCGAGCAGCTGGTCGATGAGTCGGTCATAGAAGTCCAGGCCGGCCGCATTGAAGGGCCCTGTCCCCTCGGGCTGGACCCGCGGCCAGGAGATCGAGAAGCGGTAGGAGTCGATTCCGAGCTCGCGCATGAGCCCGATGTCTTCGGCGGCGCGGTTATAGTGATCGCACGCGACGGCGGGGGAGTGCCCGTGCAGGATGTTCCCCGGCTTCTCGGCAAACGCGTCCCAGCCGGAGGGCCCGCGGCCGCCGGCGTCGAGGCCGCCCTCGATCTGGAAGGCAGCGGAGGCGACTCCCAGAGTGAACCCGGGCCTCAGGCGAGCGGCGAGGGCCTGAACTGAAACAGAATCCTGCACAGTCATGCCCCTATCATCTATTCGATGGCGGAAGAGGACAATGTCCGAACTGCCCCTTCATGGGGACTGATTCGCTTCTGCCCGCAAATTCCGGCATACTAGTTGAGTTGTTCAAGCGCTCTTTCGCGTCCCGATCCGGATAATGCCGGGTGACAGGGTCCAAGTAAGAGACCAAACATAACCCACTCCCCATGGAATTGCGGACTCGTATGTGTGAAAACGTGCGACACGCCCGACCGCGGGGGTCGGTTACGCCGGCAGGTTGAGGAACCCGGATTCTTCCGGATTCAGCTTGTGCGGCGGGTGGTAGTCACGACTTCAAATGCTTCGGCAGCCACACAACACGTAAGTGAACAGGGCAGCCCCAATCAGGGGAAGCACAGACTGAAAGAGAGTCAGGCGACATGGCGGGACAAAAAATCCGCATCCGGCTGAAGTCATACGACCACGAGGTCATTGACGTTTCAGCTCGGAAGATCGTTGAGACGGTCACGCGCGCAGGCGCAACGGTAGTCGGCCCCGTGCCGCTGCCGACGGAGAAGAACGTGTACTGCGTTATCCGCTCTCCGCACAAGTACAAGGACAGCCGCGAGCACTTCGAAATGCGCACGCACAAGCGTCTGATCGACATCATCGACCCCACGCCCAAGGCTGTTGACTCGCTCATGCGTCTCGACCTGCCGGCCGACGTGAACATCGAAATCAAGCTGTAGGGAGGTGCTGAGAGACTATGACCGCAACCCGTAACGTAAAGGGCCTGCTGGGCACGAAGCTCGGCATGACCCAGGTCTGGGACGAGAACAACAAGCTCATCCCCGTCACTGTGGTCCAGGCTGACTCGAACGTCATCACGCAGCTGCGCAACGCAGAAACTGATGGCTATGTCGCCGTTCAGATCGGCTACGGCCAGATCGATCCCCGCAAGGTCACCAAGCCGCTGGCTGGTCACTTTGAAAAGGCAGGCGTCACGCCTCGCCGCCACGTCGTAGAACTGCGCACTGCAGATGCTGACTCTTACGAGCTGGGCCAGGAGCTCTCCGTAGAGCTCTTCGAAGCCGGCCAGAAGATCGACGTCGTTGGCACCACCAAGGGTAAGGGCTTCGCCGGTGTTATGAAGCGTCACGGCTTCCACGGCGTTGGAGCTTCCCACGGTGCCCACAAGAACCACCGTAAGCCCGGTTCAATCGGTGGCGCATCCACCCCGAGCCGCGTCTTCAAGGGCATGAAAATGGCCGGCCGCATGGGCGCCGTTCGTCACACCACGCTGAACCTCACGGTCCACGCGGTTGACGTCGAGAAGTCGCTGCTCCTGATCAAGGGCGCCGTTCCCGGTGCCCGCGGCCAGGTCGTACTCGTACGCACCGCCGTGAAGGGAGCCTAGTTCAATGACTAGCACTGTCAAGGTTGACCTGCCTGCAGAGATCTTCGACGTACAGACCAACGTGCCGCTGCTGCACCAGGTCGTCGTTGCCCAGCTCGCTGCTGCTCGCCAGGGTACCCACAAGACCAAGACCCGCGCCGAAGTTTCCGGTGCAGGTCGCAAGCCGTTCAAGCAGAAGGGCACCGGCCGCGCCCGTCAGGGTTCCATCCGTGCTCCTCACATGACCGGTGGTGGCGTTGTCCACGGCCCCACGCCGCGTGACTACAGCCAGCGCACTCCCAAGAAGATGATTGCTGCTGCACTGCGCGGCGCACTCTCGGACCGTGCCCGCAACGGCCGCGTCCACGTCATCGCTGACCTGGTTGCCGGCTCCAAGCCGTCCTCCAAGGAAGCACTGGCAACCCTGCGCGGAGTTTCCGAGCGCAAGAACCTGCTCGTTGTCATTGAGCGCGCCAACGATGTTGCTGCACTGTCCGTGCGCAACCTCGAGGAAGTTCACGTTCTGTACGCAGACCAGCTGAACACCTACGACGTTCTCGTTTCCGACGACGTAGTCTTCACCAAGGCTGCCTACGAAGCATTTGTTGCTGACAAGGTCGCAAAGAACGAGGAGGATGCCAAGTGAGTGCAGCCACCATCAAAGACCCGCGCGACGTCGTGCTTGCACCCGTCGTCTCGGAAAAGAGCTACGGCCTGATCGACGAGGGCAAGTACACCTTCCTGGTGGACCCCCGCTCGAACAAGACCGAGATCAAGCTGGCCGTGGAGAAGATTTTCTCCGTCAAGGTCGAATCGATCAACACCATCAACCGTGCCGGTAAGCGCAAGCGCACCAAATTCGGCTGGGGTACCCGCAAGAACACCAAGCGTGCCATTGTGAGCCTCAAAGAAGGCACTATCGACATCTTCGGCGGTCCGCTTTCATAGCGGAGACCACTTTAACGAGGAAATAAATTATGGGAATCCGTAAATACAAGCCGACTACCCCGGGCCGTCGTGGCTCGAGCGTAGCGGACTTCACTGAAATCACGCGGTCGACGCCGGAAAAGTCGTTGGTACGTCCCCTCCCGAAAAAGGGTGGCCGTAACAACACCGGTAAGATCACGACCCGTCACAAGGGTGGTGGACACAAGCGCCAGTACCGTCTGATCGACTTCCGTCGCCACGACAAGGACGGCGTCAACGCCCGCGTTGCCGAAATCGAGTACGACCCGAACCGTACGGCTCGCATCGCACTCCTGCACTATGTTGATGGCACCAAGCGTTACATCATCGCCCCGAACAAGCTGTCCCAGGGCGACTTCGTAGAGGCCGGCGCCGACGCTGACATCAAGCCGGGCAACAACCTGCCGCTGCGCAACATCCCCGTCGGTACCGTTATCCACGCAGTCGAACTGCGTCCGGGTGGCGGCGCCAAGATGGCCCGTTCCGCTGGCGCTTCTGTTCAGCTCGTCGCCAAGGAAGGCCGTTTCGCCCAGCTGCGTCTGCCTTCCGGCGAAATCCGCAACGTTGACGTGCGCTGCCGCGCAACCGTCGGCGAGGTCGGCAACGCTGAGCAGTCGAACATCAACTGGGGCAAGGCCGGCCGTATGCGGTGGAAGGGCGTTCGCCCGACCGTCCGTGGTGTCGCCATGAACCCGGTTGACCACCCGCACGGTGGTGGTGAAGGTAAGACCTCCGGTGGTCGTCACCCGGTCAACCCCAACGGTAAGCCTGAGGGCCGCACCCGCCGCCCCAACAAAGAGAGCGACAAGCTTATTGTTCGTCGCCGTCGTACTGGCAAGAACAAGCGATAGGAGCCTGGACACATGCCACGCAGCCTGAAAAAAGGTCCTTTCGTTGACCAGCACCTCTTTGTGAAGGTAGCCAGGGAAAACGAAAAGGGCACCAAGAACGTCATCAAGACCTGGTCCCGCCGTTCGATGATCGTCCCCGACATGCTCGGCCACACGATCGCCGTGCACGACGGACGCAAGCACATCCCCGTGTTTGTCACTGAGTCGATGGTCGGGCACAAGCTCGGCGAATTCGCTCCCACGCGGACATTCCGCGGCCATGTCAAGGACGACCGTAAGGGCAAGCGCCGCTAGGCGCCTGCACTTACGTCAAAGACGAGAGAAGGAAAGCAATGGAAGCCAAGGCAATTGCGCGTCACATCCGCGTAACGCCTATGAAGGCCCGGCGCGTCGTCAACCTTGTTCGTGGTAAGCAAGCGAATGAGGCTCTGGCAATTCTGAAGTTTGCCCCCCAGGCAGCTTCGGAGCCGGTATTCAAGGTAGTTCAGTCGGCAATCTCCAACGCCCGGGTCCTCGCGGACCGCGACGGCGTGGCGTTTGACGAAGGTGACCTCATCATCAGCGAAGCGTTTGTTGATGAAGGCCCGACCATGAAGCGGTTCCAGCCGCGAGCTCAGGGTCGTGCATTTCAGATCAAGAAGCGCACGAGCCACATCACCGTGGTAGTCGCTACCCCGGAGAAAGAGGAGGCTCGCTAAGTGGGACAGAAAGTTAACCCGCACGGGTTCCGACTCGGCATCACCACCGATCACGTATCGCACTGGTTTGCTGACAGCACCAAGGCTGGCCAGCGGTACAAGGACTTCGTTCGCGAAGACATCCGCATCCGCCAGCTCATGTCCACGGGCATGGAACGCGCCGGCATCGCCAAGGTCGAAATCGAGCGCACCCGCGACCGTGTCCGCGTGGACATCCACACGGCACGTCCGGGCATCGTCATCGGCCGCCGCGGCGCTGAAGCAGACCGCATCCGCGGCGAGCTCGAAAAGCTCACCGGCAAGCAGGTTCAGCTGAACATCCTCGAGGTCAAGAACCCCGAGATGGAAGCCCAGCTTGTTGCCCAGGGCGTTGCTGAGCAGCTGACTTCCCGCGTGGCGTTCCGCCGCGCGATGAAGAAGGCCATGCAGTCCGCACAGCGTGCCGGTGCCAAGGGCATCCGTATCGCTTGCTCCGGTCGTCTGGGCGGCGCTGAAATGTCCCGCTCGGAGTTCTACCGCGAAGGCCGTGTGCCCCTGCACACCCTGCGTGCGAACATCGACTACGGCTTCTACGAGGCCAAGACCACCTTCGGCCGCATTGGCGTGAAGGTCTGGATCTACAAGGGCGACGTCACCGCCAAGGAACTGGCTCAGCAGGCAGCTGCTGCTCCGTCCCGCGGCCGTGGTGCCAGCGACCGCCCGGGCCGCCCGGGTGGCGCTGACCGTGGTGACCGCCGTCGTCGTAACGACCGCCCGGCAGCTGAGGCAGCACCCGCTGCCGCCGAAGCTCCGGCAGTTGAGGCAGCTGCACCGGCAGTAGAAGGAGGACAGGCTTAAATGCTTATCCCACGTCGAGTAAAGCACCGTAAGCAGCACCACCCGGGTCGTTCCGGCGCTGCTACGGGCGGCACCCAGGTCTCCTTCGGTGAGTGGGGCATCCAGGCTCTGAGCCCTGCCTACGTCACGAACCGTCAGATCGAATCTGCCCGTATCGCGATGACCCGCCACATCAAGCGTGGCGGAAAGGTCTGGATCAACATTTACCCGGACCGTCCGCTGACGAAGAAGCCTGCCGAAACCCGCATGGGTTCCGGTAAGGGGTCTCCGGAATGGTGGGTCTCAAACGTCAAGCCGGGCCGGGTTCTCTTCGAACTCTCCGGTGTCAGTGAAGAGGTAGCTCGCGAGGCCCTGCGCCTGGCAATCCACAAGCTGCCGTTGAAGGCACGCATTGTGCGTCGCGAAGGTGGTGAGTAGAAATGGCAGTAGGATCCAAGGAACTTGCATCCGCACAGCTGGACGGTTTCGACAACGAGCGTCTCGTTGAAGAACTCCGCAAGGCCAAGGAAGAGCTGTTCAACCTGCGTTTCCAGTCCGCCACCGGTCAGCTGGAGAACCACGGTCGTCTGCGTGCGGTAAAGAAGGACATCGCCCGCATCTACACCGTTCTCCGCGAACGCGAGCTGGGCATTCGTGCCGAGGTTGCCGCACCGGTTGTGGAAGCCAAGGAAGAGAAGAAGTCCAAGAAGGCTGCAACCAAGAAGGCCGAGAAGGCTGAAACGGTTGAAACCGAGGAGGATGCCAAGTGAGTGAAAAGGACGAGAACGTGACGGAAACTGTTTCCGGCGCAGCCAAGGCTGACGAGCGCGGTTACCGTAAGACGAAGCGCGGCTACGTCGTCTCGGACAAGATGGAAAAGACCATCGTTGTCCAGGTCGAAGACCGCGTGAAGCACGCCCTCTACGGCAAGGTCATCCGCCGCAACGCCAAGATCAAGGCTCACGACGAAGAGAACAGCGCCGGCATCGGCGACCTCGTGCTCCTCGCCGAGACCCGCCCGCTGTCCGCTACCAAGCGGTGGCGCCTGGTCGAGATCCTCGAAAAGGCCAAGTAACACCTGCAGCTTTGCTGCCTGTGCTACAGCTGAAGCCCTCGTTCCCCTTTGGGGGAGCGGGGGCTTCCGCGTTGTCGGGGAAATCTTGGGGGCCGCGGCTCGCGGTGCCACGGGCAGCAGGCTTTCACGAAGCGTACGACGGCGGCGGCCGGGTTTCCGGGGGAGCGCGGCGGCCGGCGGGCCAAAAGCTTGTCCTGCGTGACGCCGTCGGGCGCTGCCGTGCTCTGCTGCCCGGGCGGCGCTGTGATGGGCTGTGTTTGAAGGGCGAAGCTGTGATATGGGGATTCGCCGAAAACGTGCTAAGATTTTGAGTTTGTATGGCGCCTTTTGCGCGCCGTCATCAACCTCGTAAACAATCGTGCCACGGCATAGTGCCCCCTTGCGCCCCGATCCGTCGGAACCGCCTGGGAAGCAAATGTTTTTGGCACGGGCGTTTAGGCCTGGTCTGGCAAAATCCAGGCAGGTCAAGAGACACCCCGATCAACCGTTCCGCAAGGCTCATTCCGTAGGAAGATTTTCGGTCTGAGAACCAGCGCGACGCAAGGAGTAAATAGTGATTCAGCAGGAGTCGCGACTCAAGGTCGCCGACAACACGGGTGCTAAGGAAATCCTTACCATTCGCGTTCTCGGTGGATCTGGCCGTCGCTACGCAGGCATTGGCGACGTAATCGTCGCTACCGTCAAGGACGCAATTCCGGGCGGCAACGTAAAGAAGGGCGACGTCGTCAAGGCTGTCATCGTCCGTACCAAGAAGGAACGCCGCCGTGCGGATGGTTCCTACATCAAGTTTGACGAGAACGCAGCCGTCATCCTGAAGAACGACGGTGACCCCCGCGGTACCCGTATCTTCGGACCGGTTGGTCGTGAACTTCGCGACAAGAAGTTCATGAAGATCGTTTCTCTGGCTCCGGAGGTGCTCTAGTCCATGGCTAAGATCAAAAAGGGTGACCTCGTTCAGGTCATCACTGGCGCCAAGGCTGAGCGCGGCGGCGACAAGGGCAAGCAGGGCAAGGTTCTGCGCGTATTCCCCGAGACCAACCGCGTGCTGGTCGAAGGCATTAACCGCGTAACCAAGCACACCAAGGTCGGTCAGTCGCAGCGCGGCACCAAGACCGGTGGCATCGAGGTCGTCGAGGCTTCGATCCACATCTCCAACGTGGCTCTGGTTGACCCGTCCACCAAGAAGCCCACCCGCGTCGGTTTCCGCACCGAGACCGTTGAACGCGATGGCGTGAAGCGTGAAGTGCGCGTCCGCGTGGCCAAGAGCTCAGGGAAGGACATCTAATGACTGAGACTCTCGAGACTCCGGCAAGCAAGATCGTTCCTCGTCTGAAGACCAAGTACGCCGATTCCATCAAGAACACGCTGACTGAGGAATTCAAGTACCAGAACGTCAACCAGGTTCCCCGCCTGGTCAAGGTCGTTGTGAACATGGGTGTTGGAGATGCCGCCAAGGACTCCAAGCTGATCGACGGCGCTGTCCGCGATCTCACCCTGATCACCGGCCAGAAGCCGCAGGTAACCAAGGCACGCAAGTCGATCGCACAGTTCAAGCTGCGCGAAGGCATGCCGATCGGTGCGCACGCGACTCTGCGTGGCGACCGTATGTGGGAATTCCTGGACCGTCTGGTCACGCTGGCACTGCCGCGTATCCGCGACTTCCGTGGCCTCAGTGGCAAGCAGTTCGACGGCAACGGCAACTACACCTTCGGTCTGACCGAGCAGGTTATGTTCCACGAAATCGACCAGGATTCCATCGACCGCGTACGCGGCATGGACATCACTGTCGTGACCACTGCCAAGACTGACGACGAAGGCCGCGCGCTGCTCAAGGCGCTTGGCTTCCCGTTCAAGACCGAAGACTAATCTAGCTACGTAAAAGGTCCGGCCTCGCTGTTTCCGGTTTATTTTCGGAAATGCAGCGTGGCGGAAACCGTTATGAGGAAGGGCAAGAGCCCACATGACAATGACAGATCCCGTCGCAGACATGCTTACGCGTCTGCGCAACGCTAACTCGGCATACCACGACTCCGTGTCCATGCCGTACAGCAAGCTCAAGGCACGCGTTGCCGACATCCTGAAGGCTGAAGGTTACATCGCCTCCTGGAAAGAAGAAGACGCTGAGGTTGGCAAGAAGCTGACCCTCGAGCTCAAGTTCGGTCCGAACCGCGAGCGTTCAATCGCTGGCGTTCGTCGTATTTCCAAGCCGGGACTGCGCGTTTACGCAAAGTCCACCAACCTGCCGCACGTGCTCGGTGGCCTGGGTGTCGCAATCCTGTCCACCTCTTCCGGCCTCTTGACTGACAAGCAGGCCGGCAAGAAGGGCGTGGGCGGCGAAGTCCTCGCTTACGTCTGGTAACGGGAAAGGAAGAGAATAATGTCACGTATTGGACGTCTCCCCATCACCGTTCCTGCCGGCGTTGAGGTCAAGGTTGACGGCTCTGTCGTCAGCGTCAAGGGTTCCAAAGGCGAGCTGAGCCACACTGTGCCCAGCCCGATCGAGGTTTCCCTGGAAGATGGCACCCTGACTGTCGCCCGCCCGAACGACGAGCGCGCCTCACGTTCGCTGCACGGCCTGACCCGCACCCTGATCGCCAACATGATCCAGGGTGTCACCGCAGGCTACGAGAAGAAGCTTGAGATTGTCGGTACCGGTTACCGCGTCCAGGCCAAGGGTTCTGACCTGGAGTTCGCTCTGGGCTTCAGCCACCCCGTCAACGTCTCGGCACCGAACGGCATCACCTTTGCAGTTGAGACCCCGACCAAGCTCTCTGTTTCAGGTATCTCCAAGCAGCAGGTCGGCGAGGTTGCTGCCAACATTCGCAAGCTGCGGAAGCCGGACCCCTACAAGGGCAAGGGCATCCGTTACGCAGGCGAAGTCATCCGCCGCAAGGTCGGAAAGGCTGGTAAGTAACCATGGCGATCGCAATTAACAAGAAGCGTACGAACAAGAGCAAGTCTGCCCAGCGCAGCCGCCGCCAGCTTCGTATCCGCAAGCGCATCTCCGGTACGGCTGTACGCCCGCGTCTGGTCGTCAACCGTTCCGCACGTCACGTATTCGTCCAGGTTGTCGATGACACCAAGGGCCTGACCGTGGCAAGCGCCTCCACGTTGGAAGCCGATCTTCGTGCATTCGACGGTGACAAGACCGCCAAGGCCAAGCGCGTTGGCGAGCTCGTCGCCGAGCGTGCCAAGGCTGCCGGTATCGAAGCAGTTGTCTTCGACCGCGGTGGTAACAAGTACCACGGCCGCATCGCCGCCGTCGCTGACGGTGCACGTGAAGGTGGGCTGTCACTGTGACCGAAAATAACGAAAAGGACATTCAGGTGACTGAAGCTGTAGCTGCTCCGGCAACTGAGACCGCTGCGCCTGCGACCGCCGATGACCGCCGTGGTGGCGCTCGTCGTGGCGAGCGTGGCGACCGCGGCCAGGGCCGTGGCGACCGTGGCGGCCGTGGTGGCCGCGACGGCGGCCGCGAGGCCGAGAAGAGCCAGTTCGTAGAGCGCGTCGTAACCATCAACCGCGTTTCCAAGGTCGTCAAGGGTGGTCGTCGCTTCAGCTTCACCGCCCTCGTCGTCGTCGGTGACGGCAACGGTATGGTCGGCGTCGGCTACGGCAAGGCTAAGGAAGTTCCTGCCGCAATCGCGAAGGGCGTTGAAGAAGCCAAGAAGTCCTTCTTCCGCGTTCCCCGCATCGGCAGCACCATCCCGCACCGCGTACAGGGTGAGGCCGCCGCAGGCGTCGTCATGCTGCGTCCGGCGTCCGCCGGTACCGGTGTTATCGCCGGCGGTCCGGTCCGTGCAGTACTGGAGTGCGTGGGCATCCACGACATCCTCTCCAAGTCGCTCGGATCTTCCAACGCCATCAACATCGTGCATGCGACTGTTGACGCGCTGAAGCGCCTTGAAGAGCCGGCAGCAGTGGCAGCACGCCGCGGCCTCCCGCTCGACGAGATCGCTCCGCCGGCAATGGTGAAGGCGCTTTTGAACCAGAAGGCAGGTGTCTGAGTTGGCTAAGAACCTGATTCCCTCCGACGCTCAGTTGGAGATCACTCAGATCAAGTCCGCCATTGGCGGCAAGCAGAACCAGCGCGACACCCTTCGGTCCCTCGGCCTGAAGCGGATCGGACACACCGTTGTCCGCACCGCCGACGCCGTGACCGTCGGAATGCTCAACACGGTTCCGCACCTGGTAAAGGTAGAGGAGGCGAAGTAAATGGCAGAGAAGAACACCGCCGAAAAGGCACAGGGCGCCGCTGAAAAGCAGAACGCACTGAAGGTTCACCACCTGCGTCCCGCCCCGGGTGCCAAGACCGCCAAGACCCGTGTTGGTCGTGGTGAAGGTTCCAAGGGTAAGACCGCCGGTCGCGGTACCAAGGGTACGAAGGCCCGCTACCAGATCAAGGCTGGCTTTGCCGGCGGCCAGCTGCCGCTGCACATGCGCCTGCCGAAGCTGCGCGGCTTCAAGAACCCGTTCCGGGTTGAGTACCAGGTTGTAAACCTGGACAAGCTCAACGAGCTGTTCCCGGAAGGTGGCGCAGTCACCGTGGAGAACCTGGTCGAAAAGGGTGCCGTTCGCAAGAACCAGCCCGTCAAGGTGCTGGGCACCGGCGACATCACCGTCAAGGTTGACGTCACCGCCCACGCATTCTCGGCCAGTGCCGCTGAAAAGATTGCCGCAGCAGGCGGAAGCACCACCGCCCTCTAAGGAGGCGGCGGGGCAGTTGCCCGTTGTTGAAACTCCCGGTACCAGGGGCTCAGGCCACCGGTGCCGGGAGTTTTTTCACTTTCCGGGCCCCGCCGATTGTTCGCCGGACGCATCCACCCGTTAGACTCGGTTGTTGGGTTTATTTGACCTGTCTCACACGACTTTACTTATTACTCAGGAGGACGCTTGCTTAGCGCATTTGGCCGGGCCTTTCGCACGCCTGATCTGCGACGCAAGTTGTTGTTCACGCTGGGAATCATCACAATCTTCCGCTTGGGTGCATTCATCCCCTCGCCTGGTGTGAGCTACCAGAATGTCCAGCAATGCTTGCAGAACGGTCAGACCTCGGGCGGGATCTACCAGCTCGTCAACCTGTTCAGCGGCGGTGCATTGCTGCAGGTGTCCATCTTTGCCCTCGGCATCATGCCCTACATCACGGCGAGCATCATCGTCCAGCTGCTCCGGGTGGTCATTCCCCGCTTCCAGCAGCTGTACGAGGAGGGTGCATCCGGCCAGTCCAAGCTGACCCAGTACACCCGCTATCTCACCATCGCCCTCGGCCTGCTCAACGCCACGACGCTGGTGTCGCTGGCCCGCTCCGGCCAGCTGCTGCCGAACTGCCAGCTGCCCATCATCCCGGACAGCTCCATCGTCACCACAGTGCTCATCATCATCACACTGACGGCCGGTACGGGCCTCATCATGTGGATGGGTGAGCTCGTGACGGAAAAGGGGGTCGGCAACGGCATGTCGCTGCTGATCTTCACCTCCATCGCAGCCGGCTTCCCGGGCTCGCTCGGTGCGATCTGGAAGGCCCAGGGCCCCGGCACCTTCTTCCTGGTCCTGATCATCGGCCTGCTCACCGTGGCCCTGGTGGTCTTCGTGGAGCAGTCCCAGCGCCGGATCCCGGTGCAGTACGCCAAGCGCATGATCGGACGCCGCACCGTCGGTGGAACCAGCACCTACATCCCCATCAAGGTGAACATGGCCGGCGTCGTGCCCGTCATCTTCGCCTCGTCCATGCTGTACCTGCCGGGGCTGATCGCACAGTTCAACCAGCCCAAGGCCGGCGAGCAGATGCAGCCCTGGGTTGAGTGGATCAACAACAACCTGACCAAGGGTGACCACCCGATCTATATGTTGCTGTATTTCGCCATGATTGTGTTTTTCACCTACTTCTATGTTGCGATTACATTCAACCCCGAAGAGGTCTCGGACAACATGAAGAAGTACGGTGGCTTCATTCCGGGCATCCGCGCCGGCAAGCCGACCGCGGATTATCTTCAGTACGTCCTATCCCGGATCACCCTGCCCGGAGCCTTCTACCTTGGCTTCGTGGCACTGATCCCGCTGGTTGCACTGGTTCTGATCAACGCTAACCAGAACTTCCCGTTCGGCGGCACCTCGATCCTGATCATGGTGGGCGTCGGTCTGGAGACCGTAAAGCAGATTGATGCGCAACTACAGCAACGTCACTACGAAGGGCTTTTGCGATGACGAGAATGTTGATTATCGGACCTCCCGGCTCCGGCAAGGGAACGCAGGCGGAACGCATTTCGGAGCGCCTCGGCGTCGTTGCGATCTCCACGGGAGACATCTTCCGCGCCAACGTCAAGGGTGAGACGCCGCTGGGCGTCGAAGCCAAGAAGTACATGGACGCCGGCGACTTCGTTCCGGACAGCGTCACCAACAAGATGGTGCGCGACCGCCTCAGCGAGGACGACGTCGAGCCCGGCTTCCTGCTGGACGGTTACCCGCGCACCACCGCGCAGGTGGACTACCTCGACGCGATCCTGGCCGACGGCGACCAGAAGCTCGACGTCGTCCTGCAGCTGACCGCGGACGATGAAGAACTGGTCAAGCGGCTTCTGGGCCGTGCCAAGGAAACCGGCCGCAGCGACGACAACGAAGGCGTTATCCGTCACCGGCTGGACCTGTACCACGGCCAGACCGAACCCGTTGTGCAGAAGTATGCCGAGTGCGGCATCCTGACCCAGGTGGACGGCATCGGCGGCATTGATGAAGTCACCGAGCGAGTCATGGAAGCGATCAAGTCGGCCCAGACCGCCTGATCCGCTCCTGCTGCTCCCGAAGGGCGCGTCCCGTACCACGTGTACAGGACGCGCCCTTCGGCGTTTGCTGGCGCCAGCAAGCCGGCAGGGGAGTCCGCGTGCGGGGGAGCCGGCGGCGGTGGCCGCCCTGCCGCCCGCGGCGCCTCCGTTCCAGACCGCCGCGGCCGTGCGGGAGAATAGAGCTTGAAGACTTGAACTGATGACCCGTAGTGGAGGCCCGGGCGGAAACCCGCCCGGGCCGCGAGATGAAGCACTGAGGTAGAGATGGCATTCGGCCAGCCCCGCATTGAATACAAGACCAACGCCCAGATGCGCACCATGCATGAGGCCGGGCTTGTCCTGAGCCGGGCACTGGATGCCGCGGTTGCCGCGGCCGCCCCGGGCGTCACCACCGCCCGGCTGGACGAGGTGTTCGCCGCCGTCCTCCAGGACGCCGGCGCCAAGTCCAACTTCCTCGGCTATCACGGCTTCCCGGCCACCATCTGCACCTCGGTAAATGAGGAAGTGGTCCACGGCATCCCCGGCAGCCGGGTCCTGGCCGACGGCGACATCATCTCGATCGACGGCGGCGCGATCGTGGACGGCTGGCACTCCGATTCCGCCCGGACCGTGATTGTCGGCACCCCCGATCCCGAAGACGTGCGCCTGTCCGAGGTCACAGAGGAAGCCATGTGGCGGGGCATCGCCGCGCTGGCGACCGGCAAGTTCGTCGGCGACATCGGCAACGCCGTCGACGACTACGTCTCCTCGGTGCCGGGCAAGCCGCTGGGCATTCTCGAGGACTACGTGGGCCACGGCATCGGCTCCGAGATGCACATGGCCCCGGACGTCCTGAACTACCGCACCGGCCACCGCGGGCCGAAGATCCGCCCCGGACTGTGCCTGGCAATCGAGCCCATGCTGGTCCGCGGCAGCATCGACACCGCCGTGCTCGACGACGACTGGACGGTGGTCACCACGGACGGCAAGCGCTCCTGCCAGTGGGAGCACTCCGTGGCCGTCCACGACAAGGGCATCTGGGTCCTCTCGGCGCCGGACGGCGGAGCGGCGAAACTGGCCCCGCTCGGCGTCGTACCCGTCCCGATTCCCTGACCCGCTTAACGCAACTAGCTCGCAGCAGGGGCCGTTATGAGTGCTCAAAACGGCCACAACTGCGAGCTAGTTGGGAGGGGCGCGCCGTTAGCTGGTGAGCTTCGGCTTCACGTCCTTGGTGTAGATCCCCTCGAGGGTCGTCTTGAGCCCGGCCATGGTGGCCTTGACGTCGCCCTGCTGGGTGAGGATCGCGGCGGCGGCCTTGGCCATCTCCTGGTCCGCGCCGGGCAGGAACACCCGGGCGTTGTCCTGGACCCGGGTCACGGCGAGCTGGTCCATGGCGGTCTTGATCTGCGGGGTCTTGGCCAGCACGGCCCCCATGTCGGCCGACAGGCGGGTGGGCATGTAGCCGGTGGCCGCGGAGAATGCCGCCGTGTTTTCCGGTTCGGTCATGAACTTCAGGAACGTGGCCGCCGCGAGCTGGACTTCCTTGCTGACACCGCTGGGAATGCCGAGCCCGGCCCCGCCCGTGGGGCAGACGCCGCTTTCGGCCTTCGGGCCGCCCGGTAGATAGCCGACCCCCACGTTGAACTTGGCGGACTTCAGGACGCCGAGGAGCGATCCGGTGGAGGAGATGGTGGTCGAGGTGATGCCGGCGGCAAAGTCGTCCGCGGCTTCCTTCGAAGAGACCCCGGCCCACTTGTCCTTGTAGATTGAGTCCTGGGCCCACTGCAGTGCGGCGACGGACTCGGCGGAATCGCAGGTGACGGTCCAGCCGTCAGACCAGCTGCCGCCCCAGCCCCACAGATTGTTCTGCAGGGTCCAGCCCGCGTAGCCGGCCAGCGCCGGGTAGATGTAGGCGTACTGCGCGCCGGAGCTGGCCTTGAGCTTGGGCGCCCAGTCGCCGAACTCCTGCCAGGTCTTGGGCGCGCGGTCCGGCAGTCCCGCGGCCTTGAAGTGGTCCTTGTTGTAGTAGAACAGCGGGGTGGAGCGTCCGTAGGGGAGCGCCCACTGCTTGCCGGCGTACTGGTAGTCCGCAACCAGTGACTTCTGGAAGTCATCCACCTTGATGTCGAGCTGCTTGACCAGGCCGTCGAGGGGAATGATGTTGCCGTTGGTGAAGTAGCGGAACCACCAGACGTCCGAGAGGACCACGAGGCCGGGCAGCGCTGACTTGGCGGCCTGGGAGGTCTGGAACTTCTGCGCGATTTCCTCGTAGTTGGCGCCTGCGGTCACGAGGTTTACCTTGATGTCCGGGAACTTCGCGTGGAACTTGTCGATCACGGACTGTTCCACGTCCTGGGACTTGCCCGGGTGGTTGGTCCAGAAATCGAACGATGCGGCCGGCTTGACGCCGCTGAAGTCGATCTCGGCTGCGCCGGTGGCGGCAGGAGTGCCGGCCGTCGACGGGCCGCCGCAGGCGGCCAGTGCTGCTGCTCCTGCGCTGGCGCCGGCCAGCCCCAGGAAATGCCGGCGGTGAAGGTTGATTGCCACGGTGGATCCTCTCAAAGGTACGGACTCGTTGGTTCTGATGACGGAGATAGTGGGCGCGCGTCGAGCGGGCGTGAGGGGGGATGGTGGTCGCGGGCCGGGTCAGCCCGTGACGCTGCCCTGCGTGAGGCCGGCGACGATATAGCGCTGCAGTGCGGCGAAGACCAGCAGGATCGGCACGATCACCAGGACGGCGCCGGCCATGAGGATGCCCCAGCCGGAGCCGTTGCCCTCGGAGTTCTGCAGCAGCGTCAGGCCGACGGGGAGGGTCATGGTTTCGGGCCGGTCCGTGATGATGAGCGGCCAGATGTAGTCGTTCCACTCGCTGACCACGGTTACCAGGGCAACTGTGGCGATCGAAGGAACGGAGACCGGCGCCACGACCTGCCACAGCCGGCGCCAGTGGCCGGCGCCGTCGATTTCCGCCGCCTCGAGGATGGACCCGGGCAGCGTCCGGAAATGCTGGCGCAGCAGGAACGTGCCGAAGGCCGTGCCGAGTCCCGGCAGGATGATGCCCCACAAGGTGTTCTTTCCGCCCATCCCGGCGATCAGGATGTAATTGGGCAGTATGGACACCTGCGGGGGGACCATGAGGGCCACGAGGATCAGCACGAAGATGGCGTTCTTGAACGGGAAGCGGACAAACACGAGGGCGTAGGCGGTCAGGATCGCCAGGATCACCTTGACGGTGGAGCCCACGGCGGTGACGATCAGGCTGTTCATGAAGAACTGCCCGAACGGAACCGTGGTCATGGCCGTCCTGTAGTTCTCCAGGTTCACGCTGTCCGGCAGGAGCTTCAGATCCATGGTGATGATCTCGCCCGGCTGCTTGAAGGAGCTCAGGAGCATCCACAGCAGGGGCAGGAACACCACCAGGGTGGCCAGGATCAGCGGGAGGTAGCCGCCGGCGATCGTCTGGACCAGGTTGGCGCGGGAGAACGGCGCCGGGCGCAGGGGCGGTGCTTCGGCGACGACGCCCTCGGGTGCCGCTGCCTCACCGGGTTCCGTGGCTCCTCCTGCACCGGGAGCGGGGGAGTCGCCGGTGGTGGCGGGATCGGGGCTGACAGGCGAGAGCGTGCTCACGAGTAGTGCACCTTCCGTTCGACGAACCGCAACTGGAGGACGGTGATGATGAGCAGGATTGCGAAGAGGACCACCGAGATGGCGGCCGAATAGCCGGCCCGGTTGAAGGCGCCGAAGGCCTGCAGATAGGCCTCATAGATCAGGGTGCTGGTGCCATTGCCCAGCGGCGTCATGATCCGGATCAGGTCAAAGGCCTGCAGCGAACTCAGCATGGTGGTGATGAGCAGGAAGAACGTGGTGGGCGAGAGCAGCGGCAGGGACATGTTCACAAACCGCCGGAAGCCGTTGGCACCGTCCAGGGCGGCCGCTTCCATGACGTCCTGCGGCAGCGACTGCAGGCCGGCCAGGAACACCACCGCGCAGTAGCCGAGGTTCTTCCAGACGTAGACCAGGATCACCATGACCAGCGACAGCTGGGGATCGTTGATCCACTGCGGGCTCTGCTGGCCGATGCCACGCAGCAGCCAGGCCAGGACCCCGTAGCCGGGGTCGAAGATGAAGAGCCACACGAGCCCGACGCCGACGCCGCTCAGCACGTAGGGCGCGAACACGGCGGAGCGGGCAAAGGTGGTCCCGCGGACTTTGGCGTTCAGCGCCAGGGCCACGAGGAGCCCCAGCGCCATGGACCCGCCGACCGTTACCAGGGTGAAGACGGCGGTGGTGCCCAGGACGTTTGCGGCATCGGGGCTCGTGAAGAACGTGATGTAGTTCCCGAGCCCCACTACGGTGGCGGACGCGGAACCGAGGGTCCAGTCCAACGTGGAGTAGTAGATGTTGTTGATCAGGGGCAGGTAGGTGAATACGGCGATCAGCGCGAGGTTCGGGAGCGCCAGGGCCAGGAAGACGAAGAAATCCCGGCGGGTTCGGCCGGACCAGCGGGGTCGCCGCGGGCTGGCCTTCCCGGCCTCCGCAACGGCGGGCGGCCGGTCAGTCAATAGTCTGGTCATTCGGGTCTCTAACGGATCCGGGCCGGCCGAAGGGCAGGCAGGTGGGCGGGGGACCTGACTCACTCCACCACATGCCTGACGGGCGAAATCCCGAATCCGGGCTGTCCCGGAGATTGTTGCTCGAGGCTTCCAAATCCGTTCACGCAGCGTTCGCCGAAGGATTGCATAACATTTGTTTTGGACGCCGGATCAACCCAACTGACTCGCACTTGCGGCCGTTATGAGCCCCCAAAACGGCCCCTGCTGCGAGTCAGTTGGGTGGGGGCGCACAATGGAGCCATGAAAGCAACGGGAGCGATTACCGACGTCGCCGGGATCCGGGTAGGCCATGTGCAGAAGTCCGCCGACGGCTGGCTGAGCGGGGTGACGGTGGTTCTCCCGCCGCCCGGCACAGTGGGCTCGGTGGATGTCCGCGGCGGCGGCCCCGGAACGCATGAGACGGACGCCCTGGATCCCACCACGCTGTCCTCCACCGTGGACGCCGTCGTCCTGACCGGGGGGAGCGCCTTTGGCCTCGCGGCGGCGCACGGCGCCCAGCGCTGGTGCGAGGAGAACGGCCGCGGCTTCGCCGTCCCCGGCGGGCTTGTCCCCATTGTTCCGGCCGCGGCGATCTTCGACCTCGGCCGCGGCGGTGATTTCACCGCACGCCCCGGCGACGCCATGGGCTACGCGGCCACGGCAGCTGCCGGGGCCCGGGCCAACGGCCACGACGTCGACCGAGGCAACGTCGGCGCCGGCACAGGAGCAGCAATCGGCCGTGGCACCTACAAAGGCGGAGTTGGAACAGCCTCCATCACCCTAGACAGTGGCGTTGTTGTAGCGGCGCTGGCGGTGGTCAACGCGCTGGGACTCCCATTCATCGCATCGCCCCAGCAGACGGAACCCGGCAGCGTGCGTCTAAGCTGGGGCCACGACGGCGGGGTTCCCTCGCCGAGCTTGCGAGGCGAGGGGGCCGGTGGGGACGAAGGAGCGAGCACGCAGAGGGTTTCGGCTGTTGGGGCGGAAGGTGAGGCCGAAGCCGCAGGCTACGGTCCTGGCGCTACAGCCCCGCCGCTCAACACGACGCTCGTCGTCGTCGCCACTGATGCCGTCCTGGACAAGTCCGAATGCAAGCGCACAGCCTCGGCGGCCCATGCAGGATTGGCCCGGGCGTTGAATCCAAGCCATACCCTTGCCGACGGTGACACCGTGTTCGCGCTGGCGACCGGCGCCGTCGCACTGGACCGCAGCACTGCGGCGGCCCGCCAGATCAGCCTCATTACGCTGCAGAGCGCGGCAGCCGACGTCGTGCGCCTGGCGATCCTCGACGGGATCGAACGGGCGGAGGCAGTGACGACGCCGGCCGGCACGCTAGGTGCGTACGGACGCTGAGTGCGCTACGATTGCTGGATTTAACTCTGGATTTAACAATCCCGCCGAAATGGCGTAGTGTTGACTGTTGGTTGTCTGCCCCGTTGTGCCCTTTTGTGGTCGGGTGGCACCAACCAATCAATCAAAAACGTCCGCGGTCATGGCCGGTGCAAACCGGGAGGCTGCGGCAACAACAGTTAGCGGAGGGTATGGCCAAGAAGGACGGGGTCATTGAGATCGAGGGCGTTGTGACCGAGGCGCTGCCTAACGCGATGTTTCGCGTTGAGCTCACCAACAAGCACATCGTTCTGGCACACATCTCTGGAAAGATGCGCCAGCACTACATCAGGATCCTCCCCGAGGACCGCGTAGTGGTGGAGCTGAGCCCTTACGACCTGACACGTGGTCGTATCGTCTACCGCTACAAGTAAACACTGGGCGGCCAGAGCAATAGCCGAAGGCCGGTCCAGCTGACCAACTGCAACACGCAAAGGAACGCCATGAAGGTCAAGCCGAGCGTCAAGCAGATCTGCGAAAAGTGCAAAGTGATCCGCCGTAATGGCCGGGTCATGGTGATCTGCGAGAACCCGCGCCACAAGCAGCGCCAGGGCTAATTTCCCTCTTCGGGAAAACCCTGGGTTGCTAACCCACGCAAGTAAATAGAAAAGGCAGCACAAGCTGAACTGGGACGTAATGGGCCCGGACAGCTAACCCCCGGTCGGAGGCTGGGGCCGCATTGAACGTGCGGGTGTACTGCCTACGACCTCCGGTTTATACAAGGAGCACTGCCACTATGGCTCGTCTCGCTGGCGTAGACATTCCCCGCGAAAAGCGGTTGGAAATTGCGCTTACTTACATCTACGGCGTGGGTAAGACCCGTGCACACGAAACCCTGGCTGCCACCGGCATCAGCGCTGACGTCCGGGTCAAGGACCTGACCGACGCACAGCTGGTCGAGCTGCGTGACTACATTGAAGGCAACTACAAGGTTGAGGGTGACCTTCGCCGCGAGGTAGCCGCTGACATCCGCCGCAAGGTTGAGATCGGCAGCTACGAAGGCCTGCGTCACCGCAAGGGCCTGCCCGTACGCGGACAGCGTACGAAGACCAACGCCCGTACCCGCAAGGGCCCGAAGCGTACCGTCGCCGGCAAGAAGAAGGCCCGCTAAACCCCATTTGCCCCTTTGTAACCGCTGACGCGGTTTCAAAGAACCCGGCAAATGAGGGAACAGCGAAGCTTTCCCCCAATAACTTTCTGTAGGAGAAAAAATGCCCCCGAAGACTCGTGGCGCGGTTCGCAAGCCGCGTAAGAAGGACAAGAAGAATATCGCGCTGGGCCAGGCGCACATCAAGAGCACCTTTAACAACACCATCGTGTCCATCACGGACCCGAACGGTGCTGTCATCTCCTGGGCCTCGTCCGGTGAGGTTGGCTTCAAGGGCTCGCGTAAGTCCACCCCGTTCGCTGCCCAGATGGCCGCCGAAGCCGCCGCAAAGCGTGCACAGGAGCACGGCATGCGCAAGGTTGACGTGTTCGTCAAGGGACCGGGTTCCGGACGCGAAACCGCCATCCGTTCGCTGCAGGCCGCTGGCCTCGAGGTTGGCTCCATCCAGGACGTCACCCCCAGCGCCCACAACGGCTGCCGTCCGCCGAAGCGCCGCCGCGTCTAAGGCTTTCCAACGCCCAGGAGCTTGCCCGGACCCTTACCGGTCCGGGCAAGCCCGGCCGCGTTAAGTCTTCAGACCGACTCTTTCCACCACCTGTGTTGCGTCATATAGCGGATGCTCGCCGAAAGGAAACCTAAGTGCTCATTGCACAGCGCCCCACCCTCTCCGAAGAGGTCGTCTCCGAAAACCGCTCCCGGTTCATCATCGAACCGCTTGAGCCGGGCTTTGGCTACACCCTCGGAAACTCCCTCCGTCGTACCCTGCTCTCCTCGATCCCTGGTGCCTCTGTCACGAGCATTCGGATCGATGGCGTGCTGCACGAGTTCACCACGGTTCCGGGTGTCAAGGAAGATGTCACTGAGATCATCCTGAACATCAAGAACCTGTCGGTTTCCTCCGAGCACGACGAGCCGGTTGTTGCTTACCTGCGCAAGCAGGGCCCGGGAGTCGTCACCGCCGCGGACATCGCTCCGCCGGCCGGCGTCGAATTCCACAACCCGGATCTGCACATTGCCACGCTGAACTCGAAGGGCAAGTTCGAGCTCGAACTGACCATCGAGCGCGGCCGCGGCTACGTTTCGGCAGCTCAGAACAAGTCCGGCGACTCCGAGATCGGCCGCATTCCGGTCGACTCGATCTACTCGCCGGTCCTGAAGGTTACTTTCCGCGTGGAAGCTACCCGTGTTGAGCAGCGCACCGACTTCGACAAGCTCATTGTCGACGTCGAGACCAAGCAGGCAATCGCTCCGCGCGACGCCGTTGCTTCGGCCGGCACCACCCTGGTGGAACTGTTCGGTCTGGCCCGCGAGCTGAACACCGCAGCTGAAGGTATCGAGATCGGCCCGTCGCCGACGGACGCTGCCCTGGCAGCCGACATGGCTCTGCCGATCGAGGATCTGGACCTGACGGTCCGTTCCTACAACTGCCTCAAGCGTGAGGGCATCCACACCGTGGGTGAACTCGTTGCCCGCTCCGAGGCTGACCTCATGGACATCCGCAACTTCGGTGCGAAGTCCATCGATGAGGTCAAGGCCAAGCTGGTCGAACTGGGTCTGTCCCTCAAGGACTCCCCTCCCGGTTTCGATCTGGCAGCACGTGCCGCAGCCATCGAAGAGGACGACGCCGCGTTCAGCGACGACGAGCTCTAACCAACAGATCTTGGCCGGCCGGCTGGATGCACCCTGGCGTGCGCAGCCCGACGGCTTCCATATGAGGAGAAACTATTATGCCTACCCCCGCTAAGGGTCCGCGCCTCGGAGGCGGAGCGGCTCACGAGCGTCTTATGCTCGCGAACCTGTCCGCCGCACTGTTCGAGCACAAGCGGATCACCACCACGGTGACCAAGGCCAAGCGCCTGAAGCCGTACGCTGAGCGCCTGGTGACTTTCGCCAAGCGTGGCGACCTCGCCTCCCGCCGTCGTGTACTCGGCCTGATCAGCAACAAGGGCGTCGTCCACGAGCTGTTCACCGACATTGCACAGGCAGTGGAGAACCGCGATGGCGGCTACACCCGTATCACCAAGATCGGCAACCGCAAGGGCGACAACGCTCCCATGGCTGTCATCGAACTGGTGCTCGAGCCGGTTTCCGCCAAGCAGGCCGTCGTAGCCGAGGCTACCTCCGCCGCCAAGCGCGATGCCGACAAGAAGGACGCCGAGAAGGCTGAAGCTGCTCCGGTTGCTGAGACCGAAGTTGCCGAGACCGAAGAGGCCCCCGCTGCCGAGGCTCCCGAAGCTGAAGCTACCGAAGAGGCTCCGGCCGCTGAGGAAGCTGCCGCTGACTCCGAGAAGGACGCGAAGTAATTCGCCAAGACCTTCTTATAGACTTAAGTCTATGAACGAGCTCAAACCCGCTGCCCCCGTTTTGGGGGGCGGCGGGTTTTTGCGTATCCGGCTGGATTTGGCGTACGACGGCGGCCCCTTCAGCGGATGGGCCGTGCAGCCGGGGCTGCGCACCGTCCAAGGCGTCCTGGAAGAGGCATTGGCGTTGCTGGTCCGCCGGCCCGTGCGGGTCACGGTGGCCGGCCGGACCGACGCCGGCGTGCACGCGCGGGGACAGGTGGTCCACCTGGACCTCAGTGAAGCCGAGTGGCAGGGACTGAACCGCGGCGTTGAACTTGATCCCGCCGTCGCCCTGGTCCGACGCCTCCGCGGCGCCCTGAGCCGGGGGCTGGGGGACCTCAGCGGAGCGATCGAGGTCCACCGGGCCACGGTCGCGCCCGAAGGCTTCGACGCCCGGTTCTCCGCCCTGTGGCGCCGGTATTCCTACCGGATCGCGGACGGCCCGGCCCTGTGGGACCCGCTGGGGCGTTATTCGACCCTCTGGCACAAGAGCCCGCTCGACGTCGGGCTGCTGAACGAGGGTGCCGTGCAGCTGCTCGGGCTGCAGGACTTCCGCTCCTACTGCAAGCCCCGCGAGGGCGCCACCACCATCCGCGAACTGCAGCGCTTTGAATTCGCGCGCGGCACCGACGGCGTCATTGTCGCCACCGTCCAGGCCGACGCGTTCTGCCACAACATGGTCCGCTCCCTGGTGGGCTCGGCCCTGTACGTGGGGGAAGGCGTGGAGGCTCCGGGGTGGCTTTACGAGCGGCTGCTTGCCCGGCAGCGCGACGCCCGCTCGGTGCTGGCTGCCCCGCATCCGCTGGTGCTGGAGGAAGTGGCCTACCCGTCGGACAGCGGGTTGCTGGCCCGGGCCGAACTGACCAGGGCGCTGCGCGCGTAGGGGCGCCGGACTCCGGGTTCCTGTAAATCCGTCGAAATCGCCGGATAGCTGCCGGATCGCCGGAAGGTACCGGCGACATGGCAGCTGTCCGACGACCTCGGGCTAGCACCGAACGATGCTGGGCCGCTAAGCCTAGAACGCCGCCGGGGGACCGTCTGCGGGGAGCTCCACGGTGAACGTGCTCCCGTGGCCTGGAAGCGTGCGGCAGGAGATGGATCCGCCGTGCCGTTCCACGATGGCCTTGGTGATGGACAGGCCGAGGCCGGCCCCTGGAATCGACCCCTCGCGGACGGCCGGGCTGCGGAAGAAACGGGTGAAGACCCGCCGGGCATCGGCGGCCGTCATGCCCATGCCGGTGTCCGCGACGTGGAGGCGCACCAAACCGTCGTCGGTGCTGGCGGAGACCCGCACCGATCCGCCGTCGGGGGAGTACTTGATCGCGTTGGAAACGAGGTTGTCCAGGGCTTGGCTGATCCGGAGCGGATCCACATGGGCCCAGATCGGGCCCCGGACGTCCATCGTGAGGTCAACACGGGACGCTTGAGCATGTGCCTGGGCCGAGCCGAGGCTGGCTTCCACGAGCCCGGCGAGGTCCGTGCGGCGGGGATGGACATGGACCGCGGAACTGGCGGACATCAGAAGGTCCGATACCAGGGCCAGCAGCCGCTCCGCGTTGCGCTGCGCGACTTCGATGCGGCGCACCACGGGACTGTCCAGGCCCTCCGTGTCGGCGAGCACGAGGTCGAGGTTGCCGATGATGGACGTCAGCGGCGTGCGGAATTCATGTGAGACGGTCGAAACGACCTCGTCCTTCGCGGCGAGGGCGTCCACGAGGCCGGTGACCTCGTTGAATACCACCACAGCCCCGCGGAAGTCGCCGTCGTCGTTTTTCAGGGGCCGGGCCCCCGTGGAGACCACCCGGCTGTCTGCCGCCTCGCCGAAGCAGACGAGGTAATCGGCAAAGGACTCGCCGCCCAGCGCCCGCCGGAGGGGACGGCGTTCCGGCGGCAGCGGCGTGCTTCTGTCCTGACCTGTCAGCACCAGCTGGCCTTCTTCCGCCGGAGACGCCGACGCCGCCGACTCTGCGGATTCCTCCAGCTGCGTCTGCCAACTGTTGGTCAGCAGACGGCGGCCGTCGGCGTCCACTGCCACGATCCCGACGTCGACAGTGTCAAGAATGGTGTTCAGGAGCCGCTCGCGTTCCCTGCTGTCCGAGAGCAGGGCCTGCAGTTCGGCTTCCTTGGATTTGATCCGCCACTGCTCGTGCCGCAGACGCGCCCGCGCGAACCGCATGGCCAGGGATACGGCGAGCATCATGAGCGGGACCAGCATGGCCTCAGCTGCGCGGGCGGCCACCGGTGCCGCGGGGTCTGCGAGGAGCCAAGGCAACGCTGCCAGCAGCGGCACGGTAAAACTGAGCGAAAGGCTTGCGGGCGCGGACAGGCTGGACGCCGAAATCCACACCACGGGCAGGACCGAGAGCACCCCGGGATCTGGCAGCCCCGCCGCGCCGCCATCCCGGAGAAGTCCGACGGCGACCAGATCCAGGACGGGGATGATCAGCGGCGCGAACGGCCCGAAGCGCTGCCAGGGAACCAGGACGCAGGCCGCCAGGAGTGCGCCCTGCAGGCCGAGCGCGAACCGGCACAAGGGGCTCTCCAGAAGACCGGGCCAGGCGGTGGGGGCGGCGAGGAGGACTCCGGCCATCATGACGGCCAACGGCAACTGGCAGATTAGGACCCGCGCACGGGGCCCCAATGCCTTGACATATCGATCCGCACCCCGGATCAGCCGTTGTCTAGCCAAAGACGCCGCGCCCCTTTCTCGTTGCTTCAGTTTTACACCTGGTGTCACGCAAACTTGACATAAATCGAAGTTTTGCTATTTCTGTTACTGAGCCGCCGAGGTTTTGCCCCCTACCGTGGGTATTCTGGCAATGCCGGTGGGGGCCGGCGGATCCAGTGTTGCCGCCGCATCCGCGGACGGCAGCGTAGCGTGCCACATGAGGGGGGCCATGACCGACCTGGGAGTCGCCGTCGTAGTTGAAGACGACGAAGATGTTCGGAACCTTGTCGAAGCGGTATTGAGCCAGGCCGGCTTCGAAGTTCATTCGGCGGCCGGCGGCAGGGAAGGCGTCGACGTCATCCGGCAGCAGGAGGCCAGCGTGGTCACCTTGGATGTCGGGCTTCCCGATATCGACGGCTTCGAGGTGCTGCGCCGGATTCGCGAGTTCAGCGACGCCTACGTGGTCATGTTGACGGCCCGTACCGACGAACTCGATACCTTGACGGCATTCCACACCGGTGCGGATGACTTCCTGGCGAAGCCTTTCCGTCCCCGTGAGTTGCGTGCCCGCGTCGGTGCGATGATGCGCCGGCCGCGGCAGGTTCTCCAGGCCGCACTCGTCCCGGCGACGGATCCGGGGGCCCAAGCCGTCCCGACGGCGTCCCAGGCTCCGGTGCTGCGGCACAACGGGCTGGAGCTGAACCCGGAGACCCGGTCTGTGAGCGTCGACGGCGAGCCCGTCGGCCTGACCCGCAGCGAGTTTGATCTTCTGCACGCCCTGCTCAAGGGTGCCGGCGCGGTGCGGTCCAAGACCGAACTGGTGCGGGTGGTGCGGGGGGACTACTACCGGGCGGACGCCTACATCAGCGAATCCGATGAACGCGCCGTCGAGGTGCACATCGGCAACCTCCGGCGGAAACTCGGCGAGGACCCGGTGCAGCCGCGCTGGCTGCAGACCGTCCGCGGCGTGGGCTACCGGCTGGCACCGGAGCGGTAGCCGCGCGCGGGGGCCGCGCTCAGCGCCGCGCCGGCGCTGAGTCTCCGCCCCGCCCCCGGCGCATCGCCGGGGTTGCGCGCGTGCCTTGAGTCGACGGGCCAGCTTTCCCGGCAGGCCTAGCTTTCCCACAGGACATAGCTGAACTGAAGCTCGTCAACAGTTTCGTCGCCCCGTTCGGCGACGTCGTGCAGGAGGGACAGGGCGTGGTCCATGTCCCCGGCCCTGAGCGCGACCTCCAGCTCGCCGGCGAGCTGGGCCAGGCGCAGGCCGCCCACCATCGCGGAGGACGTCTTCAGGCTCAGCACCGCGTCCATGGACCCTGCGAGGTCGCCGCGCTCCAGGGCTGAGGCGAGCGAGCGGTAGCGCTGGTCCCACATCTTGGTGTAATCCCTGGCGAATCCCTTCGCCACGGCCGGACTGTCGAGCTGGACACCAAGGTCTTGGAGCGCCGCAGGGTCCACGAGCGGGGCCGCCGCCGGGGGAGCCGCCACCAGGGCACTGGAGGCCGTGAGGGCGGGCGCCGGCAGTCCGGGGGAGGCTGTGGGGGCGAGGACCATGCTCGCATCTCCGTCATCGGGGCAGGCGCTGGGAAGGGACATGTGCCCACGCTACTTGCTGATTCGGCTGAAGCCGGGGACTCCGGTCTATCCTGCGGAAACCTTGAGGCTTTCCGCAGGGGTACCGTCCGAAGCGGGTATTGCCGCAGCCAGGCGGCCGCCGTGGCGCCTCACGGCGGATCCGCGGCCAACTGGCCGCTGCAAGCGGATGCGGGCCGCTACTGGCCGCTGAAGGTGTCTATGGCGTTGATGACGGCCGGGCCGAGGATGGCGATGAAGAGCACGGGGAAGATGAAGAACAGCAACGGGAACAGGATAGTGACGGGCAGCTTCATGGCCTTTTCCTCGGCCCGCTGCCGGCGTTTGACCCGCATGACCTTCGCCTGCACGCGCAGCACCCGGCTGATGGCGATGCCGTAAGTGTCTGCCTGGACGACGGCCTGGACGAAGCTGCGGAGCTCCGGCACATTGGTCCGCTCCGCCAGGGCCACGTAGGACTCGCGGCGGCTCCGCCCCACTTGCATGTCCTGCAGGGTCCGGATCAGTTCGTCCGCCAGCGGGCCCTTGCCGTTCTCACCCGCCCGGGCCATGGCGCCTTCGAAGCCGAGGCCCGCTTCGACGGAGATGAGCATCTGGTCCAGCGTGTTGGCCAGCTCCAGTTGCAGGATCTTCTGCCGTTCCTGCCCCTTGCTGTAGAGCAGGAGGTCGGGGATGAAGTAGCCCAGCAGGAACACAAAGATTCCCACGAGCTTGAGGATCGGCGTCGTGCCGTTGGCGCCGATCCAGAAGCCCAGCAGGGGACCCAGAAGGCCCAGCAGCGGCTTGGCCGCGAGAACGCGTCCCAGCGGCAGCGAGGCGGGGCGCCCGGCGAGGGACAGCAGCCTGTCCAGCTTGCGGACGTAGGCGGAGGGCGTGAGCCGGTAGCCGGCCCGCTCCAGCAGGCCGCTGCGCGCCCGCTGGGTGAGTTCGGCAGGGTCCGTGCCCAGCGCGAGAATCTCCCGCGTGGCGCGCTGCGATTTCCGGTCGACGGACAGCAACGACCACACCAGATAGCCCAACGGCACGGATACCAGCAGCATGGCAAGGAGGACGGAAGGCGCCATCGCTGCCTCAGAACTTCAGGTCGATGATTTTGCGCATCCACAGACCGCCAATGGTCATGAGGATCACGGAAGCGACGATCATGCCCCAGCCCAGCGGATGCGTGAACATGACGTTCATGTAGCCCGGGTTGACCAGCATCAGCATCACCACGATCCCGATCGGCATGGCCATGAGGATATAGGCGGAGAACTTGCCTTCGGCCGCGAGGGACTTGATGTGGCCCTTGATCTCGCTGCGCTCGCGAATGGTCTCGTTGACCTGGTCCAGGACTTCGGCGAGGTTGCCGCCCACCTCGCGGTTGATCTGGATGGCCTGGGCGATCCAGACAAAGTCCTCGTTCCGCATCCGGTCCGCGGTATCGCTGAGGGATGCCAGCAAGTCCCGGCCCAGGCTTGTCTCCGTGACCACGCGGCGCATCTCCTCCGACGTCGGGCTCTGCGATTCGGACGCGGCTGCGTCGATGGCGCGCAGGATGCTGTGGCCGGCGCGGAGGCCCCCGGAGAGCAACTGCAGGGTGTCGCCTAGCTGCTGATCGAACTTGGTGCGGCGCTTGCCGGTCAGGAAGCCGATCACGAGGTGTCCCGCCACCGGGGCCAGCATGACAAGCATGACCGCCAGTAGCGGCCCTGCGACGACGAGGCCGGCGATGGCCCCTGCCACGGCCCCGGCCAGCAGCAGGACGTAGAAGTCCGCCTGGCTCAGGCGGAGTCCGGCCTGTTCCAGGGTCTCGCGGTTGAAGAACCGGACCGTACGCCGGGAGAAGAACCCGTCAACCAGGTGGACTGCCGAGCCGGCGAACCGGGTCAGCTGCGAGTCGGGCTGGCCCTCGGCGGGCCTGCGCCGGTCCAGCGGGACGCTGGCCCCGCCTGGGGCCAGGAGCACGACGCCCAGGACCAGGACGGCGCAGAACAGCAGGCCGATGCCAAGGGGCAGCAGTGTCATGGACAGATCACGACCTTCCGGCCGGCGCCAGCGGCGCGGCGAACACGTTGGCGGAGACATGGATGCCCAGGTCTTCGAAGCGGTCGATGAAGCGCGGGCGGATGCCGGTGGGGACCGGCTTGCCGAGGAACCGGCCGTGGGCATCGACGCCGGCGGTGTAGTCGAACACAAAGGCGTCTTGGAGCGTGACGATGTCCCCTTCCATGCCCTGGACCTCGGTCACATGGGTGATGCGCCGGGTCCCGTCCCGCAGCCGGGAGATCTGGATGATGAGGTTGACGGCCGAGGCGATCTGCTCCCTGATAGCACGCAGCGGCAGGTCCATGCCGGCCATGAGGACCAGCGTCTCGAGGCGGGCCACAGCATCCCGGGGGGAGTTGGAGTGGACGGTGGAGAGCGAGCCGTCGTGGCCGGTGTTCATGGCCTGGAGCATGTCCAGCGATTCGCCGCCGCGGACCTCACCCACCACGATCCGGTCCGGGCGCATACGCAGGGAGTTCCGCAGCAGCTCACGGATGGTGACCTCGCCCTTGCCCTCCGTGTTCGGCGGCCGGCTTTCCAGCCGCACCACATGTTCTTGCTGGATCTGGAGCTCGACGGCGTCCTCGATGGTCACGATCCGCTCGTCGTGGGGGAGGAACGAGGACAGGACGTTGAGCAGCGTCGTCTTGCCCGTGCCGGTGCCGCCGGAGACGATGATGTTCAGCTTGGCCTTCACACAGGCATTGAGCAGTTCCGCCATCTCCGGCGTCAGCGTGCCGAATTCGATGAGGTTCCGGACCGTCAGCGGCACCTTGCTGAACTTTCGGATGGTCAATGACGAACCGCCGACGGCGAGCGGCGGGATGACGGCGTTGACGCGGGACCCGTCTTCGAGCCGTGCGTCCACGAGCGGCGAGGACTCGTCGATCCGCCGGCCCACCTTGGAGACGATGCGCTCGATCACCTTGCGCAGGTGATCCTCGGAGCTGAAGCGCGACTCGGTCAGGGTCAGTTTGCCCTGCCGTTCCACGTAGATCTGGTCCATCCGGTTGACCATGATTTCCGTGACGGCGGGATCGTCCAGGAGGCGTTGCAGCGGGCCGTAGCCCAGGACGTCGTCAGCCACGTCGCGGACCAGCCGGGCGCGCTCCTCGGCGGATAGGGGGACCTGTTCGGCGTCGATGATGCGTGTCAGCTCTTCCCGCGCCGAGGTGCGGAGGTCATCCTCTTTGGAGGCGGAATCGTTGAAGCGGGTTCCCATGCGCTCGAACAACGCCGTGGCAGCCCGCTGCTTGAGCGCCGCGAAGGCATCGACGGGCTGCTGGCCCTTGCTGCGGGTCGGGTCGGGAGTGCCGGCGTGAGTCCCGCCATGAGTCCCGCCGGTGTTGCCGGCGGTGTTGACGGTGTGTGCGGCCGGAAGCACGAGGCCGGGGAGCTCGACGACGACGGCGCTGTCCGCCGTCGTCTCCTGCCCGTGGGATGGGAGGGGAACAACGGGGGCGTCGGCGGTGCCTTCGACGGAGCGGAGCCGTTCGGAGAGCTTCATCAGACCACCACCCGCCGGTGCAGTTTCTTCTGGGCAGTGGCGCGCCAGGCGGGATCGAACCGGTCCACGAGCTGTTTCAGGCCCTTGACGGCAGGGTCCTTGCGGCCGTCCTGGAGCACCGGCACGCCGCGGTTGGTGGAGAACGCGACTGCCTTGGACCGGGGGATGCTGACGTCCACGGGTGCGCCGATGGTCGCCTCGACGTCCTGGACGCTCAGCCCGGACTTGGAGTCGGCCATGTTCAGGACCACGTGGCGGGTCTCGGGAAGCAGGTCCAGGCGCCGGAGGATTTCCAGACCGGAGCGCAGCCCGCGAATGCTGGGGACGTCCATGGCGGTCACCCAGACGGCATCGGTGCATTGTTCGAGTGCGGCGAGTCCCACCTCGGGGAGCCCCGGGGCGGTGTCGACCACGACGTACTGGAACTGTTCGGCCAGCTGTTCGAGCAGCCGGGTGACCTGTTGCGGTGTGATGTCGTCAGCCTCCTCCGGCGACCGGGGGGCGCAGAGCGCGTAGATGTTCCCGGGGTGGACCGTGAGGAAGGCCTTGAGGACGAGGGAATCCTGGCTGGCCGAGGACGAGACGGCATCGGTCACGGTGTGCTCCGGGTTCAGATACAGGCCCGAGGCCACGTCCCCGAACTGCAGGTCCAGGTCCACGATCACCACGCCCATGGGCGCGACCTTGCCCAGCCCGATCGCGATGTTGGTGGCAATCGTGGTCTTGCCGACTCCACCCTTGGGGGAGAAGACACCGATCACCAGCCCTCTGGCGCTGTCCGGTTGCTTGGCCACCGAGGTCCGGCTGCGGGTGGTGAATGACTGGCAGGCCCGCTCCAGCAGCACCCGGATCTGCGCGGGGTCCGCCGCCGGGCTGAGGATGTCCCGGATGCCGGCCCGCATGGCCAGCAGCACAAAGTTCGGATCTGCCTCGCCCACCAGGATGACGCTGAGCTCGGGCAGCTGGACGTCGAACACCGTCGCGAGGCGCAAGGCGTCCTCCACCGGCACGTCCGGCCCCAGGATCAGGACCTCGGGCCGTTCCTGGTTGAGGTTCGCGAAGAGCTCCGCCGGGTTGGCCGGATTGACGAACGCGAAGGTCTGCAGACCGCCCGGCAGACCGCCGGCGAGGGCCTGCCGGACTCGGGCATCAAAATCCGTATTGGGGGAGATCAGGACAAAGCGGCTCATTTGTACACCTCTGGTTTCGTCATGATTCCTGGCCGGCCGCTGTCCGTGGCGTTGAGCGGTTCCTTGCTCAGCCAGATCTTGGCGAATTCCGCCGCGTAGACAATCTTGGCGGCGTCCACATCGTTCACGGCGACCGTCAGCAACAGCGACCCTGTTGGCAGCGACGTGTCCTGTGCCGGGGCAGTAGAGCCGGGGGAGGGCTGAGGAGAGGGGGCTGCCGAGGGTGCCCGCTGCACCGAGGTCACGAGAACTTTGTGGACTGTGAGCTGAGTGGTTTGCTTGTCCGGCTTGGCTTCGAGGCCTCCGCCATCAAGATTGATAAAGATGCCGATATGGTCGCCAGCCTCGATCCGACCGCCGACAACGCGCTGGGGCTCGAGCTGGAAGGAAACCTCCTGCAGACCCTTCGGCACCTCAACTGCTCCGCTGGCCTTCAGGTTTTCGGGGGCGATCAGGCGTTCGGCGACAAGCTGCTCGCCCGGGAGCAGGTCGACGGCGGTGACTTTGCCCGCCAGGCCATCCAGGTTCCTGAGCGCCGATTTGGCGACGGCCGTGCCAGGGAGTTTTTCGGTGGTGAGGAACGGCTGCAAGGCCTCGACGGTAGTGCCGGCGGGGACGGTCTTCGCCACCACGAGGACGTCCTGAGGATCCAGACCCTGAACAGCCCGCGCGTCGGCTCCCTGCGCATAGCTGACCACCACGATGGCTCCGATGACGGCCAGCACCAGGGCCGCGATTCCTGCCAATAAGCGTGACTTCAAAAACTGCTCCTGAACTGGTGGGTGGACTGGGCGGCAACGGCTGGTGCTATTGCGTGAGTTTCACGACGGTGGCTCCATACGCGTCCACGGGCCCAAGGGTGAAGCCGTTCGCCAGCGACACGTACTGGATGAAGCTCCCGATGATGCCTCGGCAGTTGCCATCACATTTCACTGCCGACGGAATGTCGGGAGGCTTGTTGCGGAACGAGTCGGGGAGGCTGTTATTACCGCTGAAACTCCAGCCGGCGACCTTGAAGGCCGCAAATGAGATCAGCCCATATACGGCGCCGGCTCCAGTGCCGGTCACCTTATTGAAGACCGGCAGCAGGACAACGACGTCTCGGCCCGCGGTGATATCGGCAGCCCAGCGCTGAAGCGTTGCGTCGCAGGCACCAGGGGCGCTGTTGCCGGGATCGCTCCCTCCTTCGCTGACCGCAAGGTCTATCAGTCCCCCGCAAATGCCGGGATCGTTGGGGAGCCAGCCGAAGCCGCCCTCGACGGCAGCACCGGATGGCCCGTAATTGCAGCCCGGGTTGGCGCCGCTGCCGTGGCTCTGGAGCAATTGCAGAGTCCCGTCGACGTGCCCCTTGACCTGGCAGATGGAAAACGTCAAGGGAAAAGCCGTTGTCCCGGCAACCGGGCTGCCCCATTTGACCGTCGATGGGGCATTGACCTCGGTGCTGTTGAAGCCCAGGGCTCGGCCAAAGAACAGCGAGACGTTGTTGGCTGGCTTGCCCGCTTCCTGGGCGCCGGCAACCACTGTGACGGTTCGCGCGTTCTTGTCCAGCAGGAGGGACTTCACGTTGCTCAGCCCGTCCCCGGCATTGCTGTTCGCGAGACTGGCGGCAAGCGTGGAAGTGCTGGAGCAGTCCGGATCATTGATGTTTTTCGCGCACTTCTGGGCAACCGCAATGGCCGCGGCATCGGCACCGTTCCGCAACTGAGCCCGTTCTGCGTAGAGGACTCCGGTGTCGACAGCGAGGGCTGCAAAGCCCAGGAGCACCACCATGAGGATTGCGACAAGGACGCTGATGGCCCCGTGCTCGCTGTCTCCTGCCGGGGTCAGTCCGGCTAGCCGCCGCATACCATGACCCCTTTGCCTTGCAGCGGGAATGGCCCGGCGATGCCGGTCATGGTGGCGAGGGTGTAGCTGATGGTAAATGTGACCTGCGCGCCGGCGGTGCACACGGCGGGGCTGATGCTGATGTTGGCGTCTGCCAACGGGGGCTGGAGCGCCGTGGCCGCGTTCTTGGCCGCGGTGCGCGCGGCCGTGGTGTCGTTGCCTATTGCCATCACGCGCACGCCTTCGCGGGCGGCACTGGACAGTGAAATCTGGACATTGTAGGCGCGGCCGAATTCCATGATGCCCAGCAGCAGCATGATCAGTACCGGAGCCAGGAGCGCGAATTCCACCGCGGCTGCGCCCCGTTCGGATGTCTTGGACATGGGGGACCGCCTCTCTGGATCTCGCTGGCCGCTGGCGCCTGATGCGGACAGGGTTGGGAGGGCCGAAGCCTTCCGCAACCCTGTCCGGTGGGTCGTGCTGGGGTATTACTTCGAGCAGGTGCCGTCCGTGGTCACGCCGCCGGTAGTGGTGGCTGCCGTGTAGGCGCCGCCCTTGACGCTGCACTGGACGGAGTTGAAGGTTTCCTTCAAGGTGCCGCCAAGAAGCGTCACGGCGACGATGATGACGACGGCGATGAGGGAGACCATGATGCCGTATTCGACGGCGGTGGCCCCGCGCTGGTCGCGGCGAAAGCGGGATGCGAAATCGGAGAGAAAAGTGCGCATGGGGTGACTCCTGAGCGAGTTGGCATTGGCCCCGGCCAGCAGCTAGGGGCCCTGGCGAGAGTTACTTCGAGCAGCTGCCTGCCGTGGTCACGCCGCCCGTAGTCGTGGCTGCCGTGTAGGTGCCGCCCTTGACGCTGCACTGGACCGAGTTGAAAGTCTCTTTCAAAGTGCCGCCAAGAAGCGTCACGGCAACAATGATGACGACTGCGATGAGGGAGACCATGATGCCGTATTCGACGGCCGTGGCGCCGCGCTGATCTCGGCGAAGACGGGCTGCGAAGCTGGAGAGAAAGGAACGCATTGTTAACTCCTGAGCGAGTTGGGCGGCTGGTCCTGCACCAGCGCTGAGGGAAACGTAGCAAGCACCGACACGCCGGTGATTGGCCTTTGACGCATCCTGTGCTAAGGCTTCCCAAACTGCACGTTTCCTGTACATTCCCTGCGCTCATCTTGCGCCCACTGTCCGCCGGGCACGCCGAAGGACCCCCTCGGCTCTGGGTCCAAGGGGGTCCGGAATATGGGCTGTGCATCTGCTGGAATGCTCTAAGGGATGCCGAGAGCTACCTTGACTCCGGTCCCGAGTCCGGTGAAGTACGAGCCCAGGGCGGTTCCGAAAGCTCCGACTCCGGCCACGATGGCGATGGCGATGAAGCCCGCCAGAATGCTGTATTCGGTGGCCGTGGCGCCTTCTTCGTCTGTCGACAGGAGATGTGAGATTTCACTGTGCCGTAGCTGCAAGTTCGATTCGCTGGTGGTCATTTCAGCTCCTAGGAAGGGCGGTGCAGCTAGCGGCCCGCGAACATGTCCATGATGCTCAGCACTGTCGGGCCGAGAACGATGAGGAACATCGCGGGAAGGATTGAAAAGATTAGAGGGAAAAGGATCTTCACCGGCATCTTCATCGCGTGTTCTTCGGCCCGCTGGCGCCGTTTGACCCTCATGACCTGCGCTTGGGACTTCAGTACGTTGGCAATCGCAATGCCGTAGGTGTCTGCCTGCACGACGGCCCTGACGAAGGACCGCAGGTCCGGGACATCAACGCGCTGGGACATGGCCAGATACGCTTCCTTGCGGGAGCGCCCCACCTGAATGTCCTGCAGTGTCCTGATCAATTCGTCCGCCAGCGGACCTTTGCCAGTCTCGCCGGCGCGCGCCATGGCAGTCTCGAAGCCTAGGCCCGCCTGGACGGAAATCAGCATTTGATCCAGGGCGTTTGGCAGTTCCAATTTGATTTCGGCCCGGCGCTTTTCCGCGTAGTTTCGGATCAGGATGTCAGGCAGGAAGTAGAACAGGACAGGGAGTCCGAACAACAGGGCTAACTTCAGCGCCGAGGCATCAGAAGCGTAGGCAAGAATGCCGATCACCGCTCCGGCCAGCGCAAGCAATGGCTTTACCGTGACGATCCTGCCCAACGGCCAGGCCTTGGGACGACCTGCTCCGGCGAGCTGCTTGTCCAGCCAGCCGGTGTAGCCCTTGGGCGTCACTTTCAGACTCCACGCCGTGAGCTGTCCCTTGGAGCCCAGCTTCGGTCCGTTGGTCTGTGGGTGGTTACCAAGGTTGGATTGGATGTTTCTCAACCCTGCATGATCCCCGGTGACGACCCACCAGGTCATCACCGACAGCGGTGCGGTAACCGCCAGAATCGCGGCGTAGGCAATCATGTCCATGAGGTTCGCCTTCCTTTCAGAACTTCGGCTTGATGAGCCGGCTGAGCCAGAAGCCACCAATAGCCAGCAGGACCGCCGCTGCGGCGATCATGAGATATCCAGCCAATGTGCTCGTGAACACCCTGGCGTAAAAGGGATTGAGGAAAGTCAGCGCCGCGAACATGACCACTGGAAGCGCCATGAGGACGATGGCTGAGATACGTCCTTCAGCGCTCAGTGCCCGGACTTGCCCGCGGATCTGGGATCGGTCCCGAATGGTTTCCCCCACGTGGTCCAGGACTTCGGCAAGGTCGCCGCCGACTTCCCGGTGGATCTCCACTGACCGGGCGATCCAGCCAAAGTCTTCGTTGTCAGTCCGTCGTGCCACCTCGTCGAGTGACTCGCCTAGATCCCGACCAATCCTTGTCTCGTTGACCACCCGGTTCAGTTCCTCGGCCATAGGCGCCTCGTTTTCCTGCGCCGCGGCATCGATGGCCCGCAAGAGGCTATGCCCTGCCCGGAGGCCGCCGGTAAACATCTGCAGCGTGTCCGGAACCTGCTCGTCGAACTTCCTCCTCCGCCGGGAGACCACGACATTCAGGAATAACACCAGGGCTACCGGGGTGAGCACCAGCAGCAGGACCGCGAAGAACGCCCCGCCCATCAGGAACCCGGCCACCACTGCGGCGAAGGTCAAAGCGCCTGCCATCAGCAGGTAGTCGCCAGGGCCCTTCTTGAGACCGGCGGCGTCGAGTTTGTCCCTGTTCAGTATCCCGGTGCCTCCGCGGCGGACGCCCTTGTTCAGGGCGTGGACCGCTTGGTCGGTGAGCCTGGTGAGAGAAGAAGTCTGCGGTGCAGCGTCGGGACGCCGACGGGACAGCGGCACCGCGGACCGGGACTTGAAGACGAATGTGAAGACGATCGCCAGAGCAGCGTAGACCAGCAGGAGGCCTCCCACGAAAGTGAGGGGGGAAAGCTCAGGGAGCATGGCTACCGCCCCCTTGCCGGCTGCGCGCCGAAGACTGCCGGGGAGATGGCAATCCCGAGATCGGCGAACCGGTCAGTGAACCGTGGCCGGACGCCGGTGGGCACCGGCTTGCCGAGGAACCGCCCGCTGCTATCCACCCCTGCCGAGTAGTCGAAGACGAACGCATCCTGCAAGGTGACGATGTCTCCTTCCATGCCTTGGACTTCGGTGATGTGGGTGACGCGGCGGGAGCCGTCGCGGAGCCGCGAGATGTGCACGATCAGGTTGACGGCCGAGGCCACCTGCTCACGGACGGCCCGCAGCGGGAGGTCCATGCCTGCCATCAGGACCAGGGTTTCGAGCCTGGCGATGGCGTCCCGGGGGGAGTTGGCGTGGACGGTGGAGATGGAGCCGTCGTGGCCAGTATTCATGGCCTGGAGCATGTCCAGGCATTCCCCGCCGCGGACTTCGCCCACGACGATTCGGTCGGGGCGCATGCGCAGCGAGTTCCGGACGAGGTCGCGGATTGAGATCTCGCCCTTGCCCTCGATGTTCTGAGGCCGGCTTTCCAGCCGGACCACGTGGTCCTGTTGGAGTTGCAGTTCCACGGCATCCTCGATCGTGACGATCCGGTCCGACGCCGGGATGAACGAAGACAGCACATTCAGCAACGTCGTCTTGCCTGTGCCGGTGCCCCCGGAAACAATGATGTTCATCCTTGCCTGCACGCAGGCCTGCAGCAGTTCCGCCATCTCGGGGGACAGGCTGCCCATCGTGATGAGGTTGTTGACGGTCAGCGGGTCGCGGCCGAATTTCCGGATTGTGAGAGCCGGTCCATTTACCGCCAGCGGGGGAATGATGGCGTTAACTCGCGAACCGTCGGCGAGGCGAGCGTCCACCAATGGCGAAGACTCGTCGATCCGCCGGCCCACGTTTGTCACGATGCGCTCGATGACCCGCCGGAGCGCTTCGTCCGAGGTGAACTTCGTGTCCGTCAGGAACAGTTGGCCCTCGCGCTCCACGTAGATCTGGTCGAAACGGTTGACCATGACTTCCGTGACGGCGGGGTCGTCCAGAAACCTCTGGATGGGCCCGTGCCCCAGGACATCATCGATGATCTCGCGAATCAGCCGTTGGCGTTCCTGGCCGGAGAGAGGAATCTGCTCCTCATCGACGACGGCCTTGAGTTCGTCTTTGACCGACTGATGGAGTTCAGCCTCGCCGATCGACGAATCGGTGATCCTGGACCCGAGCCGCTCAAACAGAGCCTGGCTGGCTCGCTCCTTGAGCGCATTGAGGGCCTCACTGGCGATCGAGGCGGTCTGCTGGACGTCCACGACGTCGCTGCGCGATTCCGCAGAGGTCTTTGCCTCGTGGATGCGGCCGAGTGTCGATGGGGCCTGGAAGACGTCGACCTGGGCAGGCTGCAATTCGGGTGACTTTCCTGCGGGGGACTCCCCCCGCAGTTGTGCGAATCTGTCCGTGAGGCTCACTGGAAAACCGCCCTTCTGTGCAGTTGCTTGTGTGGTCTTGCTTCCCACCCGGGTTTGAAGCGTTCCACCAGTTGTCGCAGTCCCTTGGACGCCGCATCCTTGCTTCCGTCCTGGAGAACGGGGACTCCCTTGTTGGTGGAGTAAGGAAGGTTTTTGGAACGCGGCAGCACCACATCCACCGGGGCACCGACTGTTGCTTCGACATCCTTTAGGGTCAGGCCGGCCCGTCGGTCCGCCATGTTCAAGACGATGTGACGGCGTTCGGGGGCCAGATTGAGCTCTTCCAGGATCTGGAAGCCGGTCCGCATTCCCCTGATGCTGGGAACGTCCATTCCGCAGATCCAGACAGCGTCCGTGGCCTGTTCGAGCGTCGCAAGGACGTGTTCTCCCAGACCCGGCGCCGTGTCCACCACGATGTAATGGAACTCCTGCCTCAGCTGATCCAGCAGGTGGGAGACATGGGCGGCCGTGATCCGATCCATCTCGATCGGACTTCGTGGGGCGCACAGGGCGTAGATGCCGGCCGGGTGAACGGTCAGGTAGGTCTTCAGGACCATCGAATCCTGGCTGGCAGCTCCCATCACGGCATCCGTGATGGTGAAATCCGGCTCCAGAAGCAGGCCGCTGGCCACATCACCGAACTGAAGGTCGAGATCGACGATCACTACGCCCATCGGAGACGTCTTGCCGAGCCCGACCGCGAGGTTGGTCGCCACCGTGGTCTTGCCGACGCCGCCCTTGGGTGACATCACAGCGATGACGCGGCCTGCGCCGCCGTGGTCAGCGTGTTCCGACGCCTGCGGGGCGAGCCCACGCCGCCGGCCTGCCGCTGCAAGGCTGGCCCGCTCAAGCATGACGCGGATCGTGTCGGTATCCGCGCCGGGATCCAGGAAGTCCCGGACGCCTGCCCGCATGGCCTGCAGCACCGTCTCAGGGTTGGCAGCAGCGGCCAGGACAACGCTGATTTCGGGATACTGGAGGTCCATCACTGAGGCCAGTTTGAGGGAACCTTCCACGGGAAGGCCGGGTCCGAGGATCAAGACCTCCGGAGGTTCTCCCTGCATCTGGCGAATGATATCCGCCGGGCCTTCCGGCAAATAGTCCGCTTGGAAGACGTGAAGTGCGCCGTGCATTCCGGTTACGGCCAGCCGGACCAGACGCTCGAAGTCGCCGTTTGGGGTGATGAGTACGTAGCGGCTCATCGGAACAGCCCTGCTGTGTCTACTGTGCCCGTGTTGGATTCGACTGCGTCGCCCGGCTCTTTGGACAGGTAGATTTTGCCGAACTCCGCGGCGAAGACAATCCGCTCCGCATCGGCGGAGTTCCTGGCCACGGTGATGAGGTAACTGCCGTCGCCCTGGGGCTTGCTGTTGGTCGTGGACGAGACCTGGCTGGCGCCGGATGCGGTGTCCGATGTGCCGGTCTGGGTGGCTGCGCCGTCGCTGAACTGCGCCGCCGTCACGAGTACCTTGTGGAAGCTCAGCTGGGTCTTGCTGGCTTTGCCTCCGGCCTGGCCGGCGCCGGTGTCTTCCACTGAGAGGAAGATACCCACGGTGTCCCCGGCCTTCAGGACGCCGCCGGCAACGCGCTCAATGGGAAGCTTCAGCGTGAGTTCCTGGAGCCCCGTGGGAACCTGGACCCGCGACGGGCCGAGGAAGGCGGTTTGCTCCACCAACCGCGAGGAAAGCAGTTGCTCTCCCGGCATGAGAGCTACGGCAGAGACCTTGGAGCCAAGGGACGAGAGGTCCGTCACGCTGTTTTCGGCAATGGCGAGCTTCGGTACGGACTTCTCTACCACCGAGCCGGCGATCGTCTCCGCGGAGGCACCGGCAGGAATGGTTTTCTGGACAACATAGACGTTTTCAGTCTCAGTACTGCCCAGCGCGCGTTTATCAGCATTTTGAACGTAGGTGACCAGCAATACGGTTCCAACAATTGCCACAAGTAATGCGGCGATGCCCCCCAGCAGGCGTGTCTTCATGATATCCCCTTAGAAATTTCCTATTTAATCAATTTGATTTCAACGGTTCCGAGATCTGTGCCTGTTCCAGGAGGGCCTCCAAAGGAATCAATGGATTCAAACTTGACGAACTGGCCGATAATGCAGCGATCACTTCCTGATGCACAGGCGAGTGACGCCGTCATTCCGGGGTCGCTGGAGGTGTTGCGGAACTCGTAGGAGTGGTTGTTGCCGAACTTCCAGCCCCAGATCTTGAAGGTGGCGTAGCCGATGATGTGGAAGGTGCCGTTCTGTCCCTGGTTGGTGGCGTCGTCGAAGATCGGGAAAGCTACGTTGACGTCGCCGCCGGCAAGGATGGTGGCTTTCCAGCCGTCAAGGATCGTGGCGCAGCCGCTCGGCGGATTGTTGCCTGGATCCGATCCCATGTTGTTGCTGCCGGTCTGCGTTGTTGCCTGGCAAGCGGAGCTTTGGTCCAACCAGCCCCAGCCGCCGGGGATCGCTGTTCCGGACGGGCCGGTGCAGGTGCCCCCCGGCTTGTATGAAATCTTCTGCACCGGGCCAGTAGGGCTCGCGCCCGAGAGGTTGTAACAGTTATCCGAGATCGCCAAGGGGAAGCCGGACCCGGCGTTCGGAGGGGCCATGGACGCCGTCGCGCCGGCCCGAACCGTCACCGGCGGGGCGTTCAGCGCACTCGCGAACATCTTGGTCAAGAACCCTGCCCCGTTGCTGCCGTTGACGGTGGACGTCACCACCGTGACTTGGCCCGGAACCGACAGATCTACGGAATCGACGGCGGTGGCTCCATCGTTGGAGTTCGCCCCGCTGAGTTCTTCCGCCCATAGCTTTGCCTGCGTGACAGTGCAAGTGCCGGCCTTGTGACACTGTTGCGCGGCGGCCATAGCGCCTGCATCTGCGGCGTTTTGGAGTTGTGCCCGCTCGGCGTAGATCTGTCCGGTGTCGACTGCCAACGCTCCGGCGCCGATCAGCACCAGCATCATGACGGCGACCAGGACGCCGGCAGCCCCGCGCTCGCGGCGGTCCGCTTGAGTCACTGATGTCCTTAGCCGCCGCATCGCATGGCTCCAGTCCCCTGAATGGTGACGGAACTGCCAAAAATCCCGGTCAGGGAGTTGGCGGTGTAGCCGACGGTGACCTGGGCGTTGCCAGTGGTTCCTTTCGGGCACGCGCCCGTAAAGGTGTACGTAAACCCGGCCGGACTCAGCCCCGGTGCTCCGGCCACGGCGGCCGCCCGCGCCAAGCCCTGATCGTTGCTGATGACCATTGACCTGGCTGCTTCGCGGGCAGCCTGGGTCACGGAAATCTGCAGGTTGTAGGTGTAGGAGAATTCAATGATCCCGCCAACGAGGGCGAGGAGAACGGGGGCGACGAGTGCGAACTCGACGGCTGCCGCACCACGCTGCCGGCCCTTACCTCGAGACCGGGGCGACGGTAAACTGCTGCGCTTCATGTGATCCCCCCAGGGATAGATGCAGCTGAATGATTAAGAGTGTGTGCCGCGTCCGCGAGACACGGACGCGGCACATTGGGTGTTGCTGAGACCTGCGGTTGACCTCGGGGTTACTTCCACCCTGCGACGGTGGTGCCGAGGTTGGTGAACCAGGTGTTGAGGGCGCCGCCGAAAGCGCCGACGCCGACAACGATGCCGAGAGCAATGAGCCCCACGAGGAGAGAGTATTCCGTCGCGGTCGCTCCCTTTTCGGATTCGAGCTTGTCCTTGACGCCGGCGACGAAAGCGAGCATTGAGACCATGAGACCAGTCATTTTAGTTTTTCCTTTTCCAGAGTTATGAGTGGTAAACGAATTTCCGGCAAATCCCCGATTGCTTATTTGCTGGAGCTTCGTTGGAACAACATTTGCACGGGCGCAAACGGCACGGCAATGAGGTTCGATACTCGACTTTCTGGAGGGAATTCATGGGTATCACCTAGCCCCAAACGGGGGTGTACTCACTTTCCAAGTAGGGGCATGGCTCTACTACTTGGTTTGATAAGCGGCCTTACTTAATCTGCGCGCGTGGTGGGGTGGTTGACACTTAGGGGAGCAGCAGGATCACGGCGAAGCCGGCCGCCAGCATCGAGGGCCCGTAGGGCACTTCCTCCGGCTTGTTTCCGCGGTTTTTGAGTACCAGGAGCATGGAAGCGACGCCACCTGCGACGAAACCCAGGGCACCCCCGTAGAACAAGTGGGACCAGCCTAGGTAGCCCAAGTACAGTCCAAGTGGTGCCGCAAGCTTCACATCCCCCATTCCGAGCCCATTTCGGCTGGTCAAAGCCAAAATCAGGTAGGAAATGAAGAGAATTAACCCACCGGCGACCGCCCGCAGGAGGTTTCCGGCCTCGCCGGCCACTCCCGCGGCGACCCCGAGCAGCACCAGCCCGGCGCCCAGGAGGGGCAAAACCACCCGGTTTGGCAGCAGATGGTGGATTAAATCGATCCGCGCCAGCTGGATGCCGGCCATGGCCAGCAGGACGTACGCGGGAAGCTCGGGCGAAAGTCCGAAGCGCCAAGCCAGCAGGGCGGACAATGCAAAAGTGACCGCCGCCGTCGCAAATCTGGTGCGTACCGCTGGGCTGCCGCCAAGGTGGGGGAGTGCGCGCTTGATGAAGAAGTCGGCCAATAGGCCAAGGCAAGCGCCCGCGAGGCCCACGCCCGCTATGAAGAAAACGCCAGTAGAGCGTCCGAGTGGCTGCGCGAACAGCAGTGAGACGGTGCCGGCAGCGGCGGGATCGAACACGGTTCCTCCAGTGATGCGACGGTCCGGCACGGGACAGTGTGCGAAACAGTGCGCACACAGGATGCATCCGGACACCCCATTTTGACCCAAGACCCCGTGGCAGGCTATTCTTGGTAGTCGTTGTGCGTGTCCTACTCGATGGTGCGTGCCCGCTTGAGAATCCGGTTGCAGGATAGCTACTCAACGTGCACATTCGAGACCTCAGGATGACTGGTTACATAGAGCCCTCACCTCTGTTCCGGTAGCGCATAGATAGTAGGTGCACCTTGAGTGACGCCTAAAACAAGAACGCCAGAACAAGAACGAGGCAAACACCGTGCGTACGTACACCCCGAAGCCCGGCGATATCAACCGCCAGTGGCACGTCATTGACGCCACCGACGTTGTCCTTGGTCGTCTCGCCAGCCAGACCGCAATCCTGCTGCGCGGCAAGCACAAGGCCACCTTTGCGTCCCACATGGACATGGGCGACTTCGTCATCATCATCAACGCTGAAAAGGTTGCCCTCACCGGCGCCAAGCTGGAGCAGAAGCGCGCATACCGCCACTCCGGTTACCCGGGCGGCCTGACCTCCGTCAACTACGCGGAGCTGCTGGAATCCAACCCGGTCCGCGCCGTGGAGAAGGCCATCAAGGGCATGCTCCCGAAGAACTCCCTCGCTGCACAGCAGCTGGGCAAGCTGAAGGTGTACCGCGGTGCCGAGCACCCCCACGCCGCCCAGCAGCCCAAGACTTTCGAAATCACCCAGGTCGCCCAGTAGTCCTGGCCACCAACCAACTTTTAATCAAGGAGAATCGTGGCTCAGAACGAAGAACTGACCACCGAGGCCGTCGAGGCTGAGGAAAACCTGACCAGCTACACCTCGGAGAGCGGTGCTGCAGAAGCAGCTGCGCCGAAGAAGGAACGCCCGGCACTGACCGTTGCCGGTGCTGCAGTTGGCCGTCGCAAGGAAGCCGTTGCGCGCGTTCGCGTTGTCCCGGGCTCCGGCAAGTGGACCATCAACGGCCGCGAGCTGGCGAACTACTTCCCGAACAAGCTGCACCAGCAGGATGTCAACGAACCCTTCAAGATCCTCGATCTTGACGGCGCTTACGACGTCATTGCCCGCATCCACGGTGGCGGCATCTCCGGCCAGGCCGGTGCCCTGCGCCTCGGCATCGCCCGTTCGCTGAACGAGATCGACACCGAGAACAACCGCGCCACCCTGAAGAAGGCCGGTTACCTGCGCCGCGACGCTCGTGTGATCGAGCGCAAGAAGGCCGGTCTCAAGAAGGCCCGTAAGGCTCAGCAGTACTCCAAGCGCTAATCCCGCTTCAGGCGCCAGAAAGCGCCTCTCCGAAAGCCCGTTCCGCCACTTGGCGGGGCGGGCTTTCGCCGTTCGGGTCCTAGTAGTCGTCGTTCAACCCGCCGCGTCGGACGAACGGTGCCAGAGCACCTGATTCATGGATCCTCATCCCGGGGCTTCTTGACCAGCGACGTCCTGAGGCCGACGAAAAACGCCCCGACGTGCTACGTTGACGCTGACTACGAGCAGTTCCGAGTGGCACTTATCAAGGGGACAGCATGGCAAACGTGACGGTCGATCCGGACATTTTTGACAGTCAAGGCGAAGCGTATGAGGAGCCCCTTGATGGCTGGTGGGGACCCTCGCCGTTTTTCCTGGTTATCTCGGAGGAAACCGACAAAGCAGCCGAGGCACTTCACGTTGCCGTAGGGCGGTGCATGCGCGTTGACGGCAACGGCAATGAGCTGACCGCCGCGGAGATGGCCGTCACCGGAGAGTACACAGCGAACTACTATTCGCCTGTCTACCTCACAGGCGATGGTCCAGTCGCATATCTGGATACGAAGGGTGAGCTGCCACGGGCCATGGCCGAGACAATGCTTCGCATCCTCGTGGAGGAAGTCCAGGCGCGGGGCATTACCGCCTATCTGACCACCCCGCCCCGAGGCGCCGAGTCAATGCAGGGCTATCCCGAGTGGGAGGCCTCTGAGGCGGGACTCGCCCGGCTGGCTTTCGAGAAGTCCAATATTGATCCGATCTAGGTTTGCGCTGCACCGGGTCGCGTAAAGTTGCCTCGTTAGACGCGGATTGTGAATCGCAGAGCTATTTGGCAGTGAATTCGCACTCGTTGCAGCCAGTAGGCTCACTCCCGCACCATGGTTTGCCGGAAGGGATTAGCCCTTTGATCTGACTTCTTCGGCCTGTGCGGTTGTCATGAGGAGGGGGTTGATGGATCTGCGGGCTTCCTCCAGTGTCTCGGGCTCGGGAAGAGGACCTTCAAACCAGGCCGGGAGGTCCGTGTGCTGAAGGATGGTTGAAGCGGCACCCGCGGGTTCGGCCTTCCAGATGGGCGCCAGCGGTGCGGGCAAACGGTGTCCGGGGCCGAGTAGCTGGACACCGAAGGCACCCGGAACAAGGCTCTTCATCAGGACGCGGCCGACGCTCGCGTACCTGAGGTGCGGCCGGGCGGGCCAGTCGTAGTCGTGGAAGACGTCCCAGAGCGCAGTTCCCAGCCTGGATCGTTTAATGCAGCCGTACTCTGCCTGATCCGCCAGGGATGCGAGGAGCTCTGTCAGATCAGCGACCGCCGGTTCCCATCTGCGGTCCGGATCCAGACGTCCGAAATAGACGGTGCCGCGATCGCCGAACTTAACACTTCTGATCTCATCCGGTCCCGTGACGCGGGCCGTCGAGTCCAAGTTGATGGGAGTCGTGCCCGTAGCCAGGAGGGCCTTGCGTTGTTCCGCGGTGCACTTCACATAAGACCAGGCGGTGCCGACGTAATGCGTGCCCGACGGCAGCCTGCACCATTCAAGCGCAGTGTCAATGACGGCATCCAGCACCTCCGGCGGGACGATGCGTCGGCTGATCTTTTCCGGGCCTGTCTGTCCAGGCAAACACACCCCGGCGGTGAATCCGAACATATCCAGACCAGGATCCCCCACGAGCGGGTCCTCATCGGGAGGAGGCTGAAGGGAGCCATGGATACCCTGCGCTTCCAGGCCGGAAGCCAGCGCGGCAAGAAGGCCCCGTGCCTCGGCCGCCGACGCTACTCCGTGGATCGCGACGACGGTCCCCAAGGGGCACGGCGCCACACCGCCCAGTCCCGTACCGGCGGCCGGCAGTTCCAGGGAAGCCCTGGCCCGCTCCAGAACCTCCACCGCAGCGGCTTCGGGCAGCTCCGACTCAAAATAGGCCCGTAGCACGCCGATCTTCGCCCAGGAACGCACGATGGGCTTGGCGAATAACCGTATAGATTCCATAGCACCAGCTCAAATTGAAGGAGTAGGGGCCGGAGGCATTGTTGCTCCCGGTCCATTCCAGCACGTACTGGCCCGCGGGCAGGTTGTTGATCTGCTGGTTCCCGTAGTAGCAGTAACCCGTTGCCGGAACTGCGCCCGTGGGCGTGTTGGTCAGGGTCCATTTCAGGTAATTGGGGCAGCCCTGGTCTGCCAGGAACACCGACTGGCCGCCGGCCTGGACGGTGACGCTGTGAGAGCCAGCTACAGGACGCCACAAGGTCATCGCGAGCCTTACTTCAGGCCCCGGGCGGCAAACACCTGCTCGGTGGTTATAAGGAGGGGACCAAGAGATCTGCGGGCCTCATCGAGGGTGTCCGGGTCGGGAAACTGATCTTCAAACCAGGACGGAAGATCCCTGTGTTGCAGAATGGCCGATGCGGCCCCGACTTTTTCTGCCGTCCATATGGGTAGGAGTGGATCTGGCAATTGGTGGCCGGGACCAAGGACCTGGATACCGTAAGCATCCGGTACTTTCCGCGGCAAAAAGAATGTTGCGAATTGAGAATCACTGAGGTGTGGCCGCGCAGGCCAGTCATAGTCCTGGAATATCTGCCATGAACCAGCCCCGAGTCTGGCCCGCTTAACGCACCCATACTCGATCTGATCGGCCAGGGACGCCAGCAGGTCGGCCAAGTCAGCCACCGCGCGCTCCCAACGACGATCCGGATCAATACGACCAAACTGAACGGTCCCCCAATCTCCGAATTCAACACTCCTGATTTCGTCAGGCCCGTTGACGCAGGCAAGGCAACTCGACGTGTAGGGGTCCCACCCGGTTTTGAGTACAGCTTTGCGCTGGCCGGCGGTGCATTTCACGTGGGACCAGGCCGTGCTCACATAATGTGTTCCGGAGGGTAGCTGGCACCATTCAAGAGCCACGTCGATCAAAGCGTCCATCAGTTCAACCGGCACAATCAGCCGGTTGATCGCCTCTGGGTCGGTTCCCCGATCAAACGCACCCCGGCCGCGAACCCAGCCATATTCAACCCAAGGCGGCCGACGATCCGGTGCTCCCGCGGAAGAGCCCGGAGGGCTCCGGTAGCGCCTTCGGCCTCGATGCCCGCGGCCAGCGCTTCCAGAAGGGATCGCGCTCTTGCCGTTGAGTCTGCACGGTGGATGGCAACGATGGGCCCCAAGGGGTATGGTGCGATACCGCCCTGGCCGGCCCCGGCAGCAGGCAAGTCCATTGTGGCCAGAACCCGTTCGAGAAGTGTCACTGCTTCGGGTTCGGGAAGGTCCGATTCAAAATAGGTCCGAAGGATCGGAACGTCCGACCACGACTTGAGGATGGCCTTGGTGTACACCTGAACAGATTCCATGAAGCCTCATCCCATATCAAAGGAGTAGGTGCCGCTGTTGTTGTTGGTTCCGACCCATTCCAGCACATAGGCGCCGGCCGGAAGGTTATTGATCTGTTTGTCTTCGCCGAAGCCGTAACCGGTGGCAGCAGTAGAACCGGTGGTGGCGTTCTTTAGTGTCCATTGGAGATAGCTGGGGCAAGTTTTCAAATGCAGCAGGACTGACTGGCCTCCTGCCGGCACGGTGAACCGGTACTGGTCATGGGCTCCCACGGTCTCCATATTCGCCGCACCGGCCGGCTGCTGGAACACCGTTGGACACCGACTCCGACTCTAGGAGTGGGACGTCGAAGGCGTCCACTCCGACGGGAATGAGTTGGAAAGAACACGGTCCCGAGGCATTGCTCGTGCCTGAAGATGTCGCCATCCCGAACTGTTAGTCACAGTCCAGCGCATCATTTGACGAGCCGGTATACGGTGACCCCGTCCATGTCCTCGGGCGCGAAGTTCCCGCGGACCCAGTTCCGGATAGCCAGAAGATCGGCACCGTTACCCGGAATTTCGAGTTGCGCCGGCTGCTCGACCAGATAACAGACACGCTTTGCTGCTACCAAGCGCTGAAACTGCTCGAGGCTGGGGCTCGGATCAACCGCTGCGAATCCGCCCACCGCCAAGATTGCCCGACCCGTTTCCAGCTGGAAGCGAGCCGCAGTCTGGCCCGGATACGTAGCGGCGGCCCAAGTGCAAGCCGGATCGGCTGACGTCAGGGCTTTGGAAAGTTTCACGCTCGGCGCGTTGCCGATCGCTATCCCTTTGGCCCATGCGGGCTCCCCCTGTTTGACGTCTCCCAGGAAGTGGCTGAGCGTATTTTCGGCCCTGGTGGCGCTGCCTGACAGCGGGTTGGAACCTGATTGCGGGGTCCCGGCCGTGACGAGAGCGGCGGACACCGGTCCAATCAGAAGGCCTGCCGCGGCGAGCCCGCCAGCTATCAGCTCAAGTCGCGGCCACGGGGCGGGGACCGCCAACATGGCAGCAGAAAGTAGGACGAGGACCAGTATCTCGTTTCCTATTGTCAACGGCATGGCGACGCTAAGCCCCCACATAGCGTAGGAACACGCTGCGCTGAGAACCAGCCCAAGCACAACGAGGATACGGCCTGGCGCCTGCTTCCGCAGGTCGACGGCCACGTGGGCGCCGATGCCGATGCAGAGTGCCAGCGGCGGAGCGAGGGAGGAACTGTAATACGAATGGAAGCTGTTCCCCATGAAGCTGAGCATGGCGTAAGTAGTGAACATCCATATGGCAGCAGCTCCGGCAACGATGGATTGTTGTCTGGTGAACTTCCGACGGAAGAGCTGCCACGAGACAGCAAGGAGGCTGACGAGGCCCGGAACCAGTAGCCAGCCAATTTCCTGGCCGTAATTCATGTTCAACAGCCTGAGGAAGCCAGCGTCGGATGCCGTTCCCCGAAGGCCCGCGGGGAGCAACGTAGCGGCTGGGTCTTCCTCGGCCTGAACCACGCGATTGATGCCGTTGTAGCCCAAGGTCAGCTCAAGCATGCTGTTATGCGTGGATCCACCCACGAACGGACGCTGATCGGCTGGTGTTAGATCAACAGCCAATGGCCACACCAACGAGACGCCCAGGAGGATGGCGCCGGCGGCGCCGACGGTGAGCAGCCGTCTCCGCAATGGAACACGGGCGAAGGCGAGAAACACTAAGACGAGCGCCGGGAGAACCAGGAATGCTTGGAGCTGTTTTGCCAGGAATCCCAGGCCCAGCAGGAACGCTGCAAGAAACAATAATCTGGGCGTGGCCCGTTCTGTTGCTCGGACACCGGCGTAAAGGGCCGACAACATCAGGAAGATCATCAAAGGATCGGGGTTGTTGTAGCGCGCCATCAGCACGGTAACGGGTGTGAACGCCATGATTCCGCTGGCCAGAAGTGCAACATGGGCGGGAAAGGACCTGCGGAGCAACGCATAGACAAGGCAGGTACTTCCAAGCGTCAGGAGGGCTTGCGGGAGCAGAAGTGCCCAAGAGTTCAAGCCGAACAGCCAAACAGAGACCCCCATGACCCACAGGCTGAGTGGCGGCTTGTCCACGGTGATTGAATTGCCCCAGTCCAAGGAACCGAAAAAGAAGGCAGCCGGATTATGTTGTCCGGCCTGGACCGCGGCTGAATAGTAGGCGTTGGCCCAGCCGTTTTGATCGAGCTTCCAGACATACACCAGTGATGCGCACAGCAACAGCACGAGGAGGGCCGGGCGCTCCCAGCGTGGATGCTCGGCCGGCCCCCGCCAGATGCTTCGAGTCGCGGCTTGGATTTGTGCAGGAAGTGAGGAAACGCTGGGCTCGGAATCCAGTGATACCCGCATGGTTGCGTCAGTGCCGCCCCGCGCCGGCCCAACTATCGCAGTCCAGAACCCCGTCAAGAGCGTCACTGGGCTGGCCCCCTGACCGGGGTGAAAGGAAGGCCGAAAGATGGCTCGTCGCTGCGGCGGACCCTGAACACCCAGACACGGAGGAGGACAAATCGTAGCAGGGTAGACAGCACGTTTGCTCCCGTGAGGACCAGGAGTTCCTGGCTGGGAGTGGCGTCAATATTGACGGCGTGGAGAATGGCCAGCGACGAAGACGTAATACTCCACGACAGCAGGAAGACCATTAGCCCTTGGAACTGCTGGGTGAACAGCCGCGCCGGGCCACTGATGCCAAAGGTGAACCGGCGGTTGGCTGCGGTGTTGCCGACGGCGGTCAGAAGCAGCGCCAAGAAGTTCGCCTGTTGGGCGCCGAAAGGGGCTTGAAGGACTAAGTAGAGCAACGCGAAGGCGATGGTGGAAGCCGCGCCGACCAGCCCGAACCGCAGCACCTGGCCAAAGAAGCTCGGCCGGCCCGGGGCAACGATGGGCCTGCGTCCCAGCTCAGCGTAAATCGCCTGAACTGGAATGCTCCCCTTCAACAGCGAGCCCGCAACGCGGACCAAACCGCGGAGATCATCCACCGCCGTCTGTCTGATATTGACCCTGCTGTCGGGGTCGTCGACCCAGTCCACGGGGATTTCATGAATCCGCAGACCGGAACGCTCCGCGATAATCAGCAATTCTGTGTCAAAGAACCATCCGTTGTCCTCGACGTGGGGAAGGAGCCTCCGGGCTACGTCGGCGCGGATCGCCTTGAACCCGCATTGCGCATCCGAGAACTTTACCTGCATGGTTCTCTTGAGCAGATAGTTGTATGACCGGGAAATGAACTCGCGCTTGGGGCCGCGGCTGACCCGGGAATTCTGCCCGAGTCTGGTCCCGATGGAAATATCCGAATGTCCGGATAGCAGAGGAGCTACCAGCGGCGGCAGTGCCGCCAAATCCGTCGAGAGGTCGACGTCCAGGTAAGCAAGCACTTTGGCCGACGATGCGGCCCAGGCATCGCGCAAGGCGTAACCGCGTCCTTTGATGTCAAGCCTGCGATAAACCACGTTAGGCAATTGGGCAGCCAAGCGCGTCGCAATAGCGGCAGTATTATCACTACTCGCATTGTCCGCTATTGTGATTTGCCACGTCGATGGCATTTCTTGCGTTAAGTACGTCGCGAGCTTAGTGATGCTGTTTTCGAGTACCAATTGTTCGTTAAAGACCGGTACAACGATTTCGAGCGCCAAGCCCCCAGAGCTAGGTGTCATGTCTCGAAGCATAAATGGACGCTGGAAGCGAGGCGAGAGCTTTCGGAAAAGTAGAGTACACGGATGTGCAAAACCAAGTAGTCGACCGGCGCCTCCAGCCGGACGTGGGCTGGTCCAGCCCTCCAGCCCGCCCGCACATGTGGGCCGACAAGGGGATCGAAACTGGCGCACCACCGGCTGCGGCCACCTATCGACTAAACTTGACCCGATGTCTAGATTATTTGGAACAGATGGAGTCCGGGGCCTGGCGAACGGCTTGCTGACCGCCGAGCTCGCTTTGCAGCTGGCGCAGGCCGCCGCCGTCGTGCTTGGCCACGACCGCAATACGAGCGGGGAGCGGCCGCGCGCCGTGGTGGCACGGGACCCGCGGGCCAGCGGTGAGTTCCTCGCCGCCGCCGTGGAGGCGGGGCTGTCCAGTTCCGGGATCGACGTCTACGACGCCGGCGTGCTTCCCACCCCGGCCGCCGCCTACCTCGTGGCGGACCTCGACGCCGACTTCGGCGTCATGATCTCCGCCTCACACAATCCCGCGCCGGACAACGGCATCAAGTTCTTCGCCCGCGGCGGCCAGAAGCTGCCCGACGACGTCGAGGATGCCATCGAAGAGCAGCTCGGCAAGGAACCCTTCCGGCCTGTCGGCGGCGAGGTGGGGCGGATCCAGCGCTTCTCCGACGCCGAGGACCGCTACATCGTGCACCTGCTCGGCACGCTTCCGCACCGTCTGGACGGCCTGAAGGTAGTCCTCGACTGTGCCCACGGAGCAGCCAGCGGCTGTTCCCCTCAGGTGTTCAAGGACGCCGGCGCTGACGTGATCCTCATCGGCGCCGAACCGGACGGACTCAACATCAACGACGGGGTGGGCTCCACCCACCTGGGCCCGCTCCAGCGGGCCGTCCTGGACCACGGGGCAGACCTTGGCATCGCCCACGACGGCGACGCCGACCGCTGCCTCGCCGTGGACCACGAAGGCAACGAAGTGGACGGTGACCAGATCATGGCGATCCTGGCCGTGGCCCTCAAAGCCTCCGGAAAGCTCAAGGACGATGTGCTGGTGGCCACCGTGATGAGCAACCTCGGCCTGAAGATCGCCCTGCGCGAGGCCGGAATCAGCCTGCGTGAAACCGGCGTGGGGGACCGCTACGTCCTCGAGGAAATGCGCAACGGCGGTTTCAGCCTGGGCGGCGAGCAGTCCGGGCACGTGATTTTCGCCGACCACGCCACCACCGGCGACGGTGTGCTGACCGGCCTGCAGATTGCTGCCCAGGTCGCTCTCACCGGGCGCCCGCTCAAGGAGCTGGCCACCGTGATGACCAAGCTGCCGCAGGTCCTCATCAACGTCCGGGGCGTGGACCGCACCCGCGTGAAGGGCGACGAAGCAGTGGCTGCTGCCGTGGCCGTCGCCGAAGCCGAACTTGGCGACACCGGACGCGTGCTGTTGCGCCCCTCCGGCACCGAGCCCGTGGTGCGCGTGATGGTCGAGGCCGGAGACCACCAGACAGCCCAGGACGTCGCGGAACGCCTGGCCCAGGTGGTTCGGACCGAGCTGGCCCTGGAACTCGTCGCCGACTAGGCCGCCGGAATGGTTCTGGCGCTGGGTTTCCCCACTTGCCCGGGTTTCGACGGCGTGTCGGCCGATAGCGCCGGCGTGTACCGCCGTCGTAGTGGCAAAGGTGGGGAAAATCGGCGCGGCCGTGTGCTGTGTCGGCAATCGTTGTAGATACCCCTAGAGATACCCCGGTGCGGCTTCCAGGCCGAAATACTGCTCCAAGGTGGCAATTCCACGGGTGGACATGTCCGTTGCAGCCGCGACGCCGATGTAGCGCAGGTGCCAGGGCTCGTAGTAGTAGCCCGTGATCTCGTGGAGCATCCACGGGTAGCGGACCACGAAGCCGAAGCGGTGCGCGTTGGCCTTGGCCCAGACCGCCGCCTGCTGCTGGGCGAAGCAGGGCTGGAAGCTGCATGCCCCGCCGCCGTCGCCGATGTCGAAGGACCAGCCGGTCTGGTGTTCGGAGTAGCCCGGCCGCGCCGAAGCGGTGTCGGCCTCGGCCCGGCCCCGGGTGCGCACGTAGCTGCCGTATGTTGCCGTTTGCGTCCTGAACGAACGGTACCCGCTGGCCAGGGTGATGATGACGCCGTCGGCAGCCGCGGCAGCGAACATCTTCTCCGCCGCTGCCGCCGTCGTGCTATTCAGCAGTGCCGCCTCGCCGGAAGTGGCCAAGCGGACGGCCGGCCGGACGAGGTCCGGCGGCACAAAGGTGGCGGGGAAGAGCGGCCGGTGCTTGTTGACGATTACCCACGGGCTGGCGGGGTCCGTCAGTGAATGCTGCGGCCCCCGCGCTGAGGCCGACGGCGGTGCCTTCGACGGCGCTGCCTTCGACGACGGTGCTGCCGCCGGCGTCGGAGGCGTGGCCGCCGCCGTCGTGCTTTCCGGAACGGGTGCCGCCGACGGCGCATTTGGCGACGGAGAGCTCGACGTCGCAGCTGTCGGCGCCCCGGTGCCGATGCCCGGGCTGAGCCCCGGCGTCGGTGCCGGTATGCCGGCCGGTGCTGAAGCGGGCGCGGATGCCGGGGCCGGAGTGCAGGCGCTCAGGGCCGTGAGGCCGGTGCCTGCCATCAGGAGGCGGTTGAACGCCCGGCGGCTTGGCGAATCCGGTCCGGCCGATTGCCGTCCGATCGATTCGCCCCCGCCGTCGTAGCACATGTGTGCTAGACCTTCCTCAGCAGCATCCGCCGGATGGAGTGGTCGGCATCCTTGGTCAGAACCAGTTGCGCCCGGCCCCGGGTCGGGAGGACATTTTCCTCGAGGTTGGGCTCGTTGATGCGCTTCCAGATCTCGCGCGCGGTCTGTTCAGCCTCGGCATCGGAGAGCGTGGCGTAGCGGTGGAAGTAGGATTCCGGCTGCGCGAAGGCGGTGCTCCGCAGCTTGCGGAAGCGGTCCACGTACCACTCCTCGATATACGAGGTCTTGGCGTCTACGTAAATGGAGAAGTCGAAGAAATCACTCAGGGCGAGGCCCTGCCGGCCGTCCTGCCGTGCCCGGGCCGGGGCCAGGACGTTCAGCCCCTCGACAATCAGGACGTCCGGCCGGCGGACCACCACTTCCTTGCCCGGGACAATGTCATAGGTCACGTGGGAGTACCACGGCGCCCGGACTTCCTCGGCGCCGCCCTTGATTTCGCTCACGAAACGCAGCAGAGCGCGGCGGTCGTACGACTCCGGGAAACCCTTGCGCTCCAGCAGCTGCCGGCGCTTGAGCTCGGCCAGGGGATAGAGGAACCCGTCCGTCGTGATGAGCTCCACGTTGGGGGTGCCCGGCCAGCGCCGGAGCATTTCCCGCAGCACGCGGGCGATGGTGGACTTGCCGACGGCCACCGAACCGGCAACGCCGATCACGAACGGCGTGCGCTGGGTGGTCTCGCCAAGGAACGTTGTGGTGGCGGCATGCAGTTGGCCGGCGGCCTCCACATACAGGTGCAGGAGCCTGGAGAGCGGCAGGTAGACCTCGCGCACTTCCTTGATATCGAGGGGGTCCCCGAGGCCACGAAGGCGGACCACGTCCTCTTCATTAAGGGGCTGCTCCATCTGGGCAGCGAGCCGGGACCAGGTCTGCCGGTCCAGCTCCACGAACGGGGAGACACCTTCCCCGGTCGCTTCATTGCGTTGCAAAGTCACCCTAGAGATTCTGCCCCTCACGACGCCGAGAGCGAAATGGACGGGCCGGTGGGAGCCGGAACGGGGCCGCCGCGGGCCCGCGGCGGCCCTGCCACGGCGCACCACCGGCGCAGCACCGGCCCCGCGTCGAAGCGTCCACACGGCCCTGTCCCACGTCCTCCCTCCCGGAAACCCGCTAGGCTTGACCCCATGTGTGGAATCGTTGGATATGTGGGCCACTCAGATGGCCGGGTAAATGCTGGACACAATGCCTTGGACGTTGTCCTTGAAGGATTGCGGCGCCTGGAGTACCGCGGCTACGACTCAGCGGGAATTGCAGTGGTTGCCGACGGCACCATTTCTTCCCGGAAGAAGTCGGGCAAGCTGAGCAACCTGATTGCCGAGCTCGAGACCAGCCCGTTGCCCGAATCGCTGACAGGCATCGGCCACACGCGCTGGGCAACGCACGGCGGCCCGACGGACCAGAACGCCCACCCGCACCTGTCCGACGGCGGCAAGCTGGCACTGATCCACAACGGCATCATCGAGAACTTTGCCGAACTCAAGCAGGAACTCCTCCGCAAGGGCGTCATCTTCCAGTCCGAGACCGACACCGAGGTGGCCGCCGCGCTGCTGGGCGACATCTACCGGAACCAGATCGGCGGTGACGCGGCCAAGGGCGGCCTCACCCGTGCCATGCAGCTTGCCTGCCAGCGGCTCGAAGGCGCCTTCACCCTCTTGGCCGTCCACGCCGACCAGCCGGACGTAGTGGTCGCAGCGCGCCGCAACTCTCCGCTCGTGGTGGGCCTGGGCGACGGCGAGAACTTCCTCGGCTCCGACGTCTCCGGCTTCATCGACTACACCCGGCGCGCCGTGGAACTCGGCCAGGACCAGATCGTCACGATCACCGCCGACTCCGTGGAGATCACGGACTTCTATGGCGCCCCCGCCGAAGGCAAGGAATACCACGTCAACTGGGACCCGGCCTCCGCGGAAAAGGGCGGCTTCCCGTCCTTTATGGAAAAGGAAATCCACGACCAGCCGGACGCCGTGCTGCAGACCCTGCTGGGCCGCTCCGACATCCACGGCCGGCTGACGCTCGACGAGCTCCGGGTCGACCCGGAACTGCTCAAGAACGTCAACAAGATCATCGTGCTGGCCTGCGGCACTTCCGCCTACGCCGGGCAGGTGGCGAAGTACGCGATCGAGCACTGGTGCCGGATCCCCACCGAGGTCGAACTCTCGCACGAATTCCGCTACCGGGATCCGATCGTGGACGAGAACACCCTGATTGTCTCCATCTCCCAGTCTGGTGAGACTATGGACACCCTCATGGCCGTCCGCTACGCCAAGGAACAGGGCGCCAAGACGGTCTCCATCTGCAACACCAACGGATCCACCATCCCGCGGGAATCGGACGCCGTGCTCTACACGCACGCCGGACCCGAGATTGCCGTGGCCTCGACCAAGGCCTTCCTCGCCCAGATCACCGCCGCCTATCTGCTGGGCCTTTATTTGGCACAGCTGCGCGGTAACAAGTTCCAGGGCGAGATCAAGGACATCCTGGCTGACCTCGGCAAGATCCCGGCCAAGATCCAGCGCATCCTCGACAACGAGGCAGAGATCAAGGAACTCGGCCGGTCCATGGCCGATGCCAAGTCCGTGCTGTTCCTGGGCCGCCACGTCGGCTTCCCGGTAGCGATGGAAGGTGCCCTGAAGCTCAAGGAGCTCGCCTACATCCACGCCGAGGGCTTTGCCGCCGGCGAGCTCAAGCACGGCCCGATCGCACTGATCGAGGAAGGCCAGCCGGTCTTCGTGGTGGTCCCGTCCCCGCGCGGCCGCGACTCGCTGCACTCCAAGGTGGTCTCGAACATCCAGGAAGTCCGCGCCCGCGGTGCCCGGACCATCGTGATCGCGGAAGAAGGGGACGAGGCCGTTAAGGCGTATGCCGAGCACGTCTTCTACATCCCGGAGACCCCCACGCTCCTGGCGCCGCTTCTCGCAACGGTTCCGCTGCAGATCTTCGCCCTCGCACTCGCCTCAGCCAAGGGATACGACGTGGACCAGCCGCGCAACCTGGCCAAGAGCGTGACCGTAGAATAACGCCATGATCGTTGGCATTGGCGTAGACGTCGTAGACATTGAGCGGTTCGGGCGGCAGCTCGAGCGCACCCCCGGGCTGCGCGACAGGCTGTTCGTTCCGGCCGAGCGGGAACTGAACACGCGGTCCCTCGCCGCACGGTTCGCCGCCAAAGAAGCCGTGGCCAAAGTGCTGGGGGCACCGGCCGGCATGAACTGGCAGGACTGCTGGATCGGGCTGGACCAGAACGGCCCCACGGTCCAGGTCAAAGGCACCGTGCTGGCCGTGGCGGAGTCGAAAGGCGTCAAGCGCTGGCACCTGTCGATGAGCCACGACGGCGGGATCGCCACTGCGACCGTAATCGCGGAAGGCTGAGCCGGCCGCCCGGGCAGCACCAGCCTGAGCGCCAGGCATTCCCCAGCGACCGCACCGCGAACGGACTGAAACCATGATCAGCGCCTACACCGGAACACAGGTACGAGAAGCCGAGAAACCATTTCTCGACGACGCACTGGGCCCCGGTGCGGGCGCTGTTCTCATGCAGCGGGCCGCCTACGGGCTCGCCAACGCCGTCATCAGCGCATTGCGCGGCCGCGGTCAGCGGCTGTACGGCTCCAGGGTGGCCGTGCTGGCGGGCAAGGGCAATAACGGCGGCGACGGGCTCTTCGCCGCCGCCCTGCTGGCCGGCCGCGGCATGCGGACGACGGCAGTGCTCACCGCCGGCGACGCCCACGACGCGGGGCTGGCGGCCTTCCGGAAGGCCGGCGGATACGCCGTGACCCTCACCGGGGATAACGCGGCCGAACTCGCCGCGATGGCCGGCGGCGCAGACGTCGTGATCGACGCAATCCTGGGAACCGGCGCCCAGGGCGGACTGCGCGGCCCGGCCGCCGCGCTGATCGAGGCCCTGAGCCGCTCCCGGCCGGACCTCGTGGTGGCCTGCGACATCCCCAGCGGCGTCGACGCGGGCTCCGGAGAGGCGCACGCGCCGGTCCTGGCCGCCGATCTGACGGTCACGTTCGGTGCCGCCAAGGCCGGCCTGCTCGCCGACCCCGGTGCCGACTTCGCCGGCCGCGTGCAGGTGATTCCGATCGGAATCGAAGGAGCGCTGCCATGGCCGGCCCTGCGACGGCTTGAGGCCCGAGACCTTTCCGCTCTCCTCCCGCGCCCGGAGCGGCGGGCCCACAAGTACTCCAGGGGAGTGCTTGGGGTGGTCGCAGGCTCCAGCGCCTACCCCGGCGCCGCCGTGCTCGCTTGCAAGGGCGCCCTGGCTGCCGGCGTCGGAATGGTGCGCTACCTTGGGCCGCCGGACGTCGCCGACCTCGTCCGGCAATCCTGCCCCGAAGTGGTGTGTAGCGCCGGAGCCGTGGCCGACACCCACGTTCAGGCATGGCTCGTTGGCTCCGGACTGGATGACTCCGATGAACAGCAGCTGCAGCGGGCCCGCGACGCCGCAGACTCGGGCCTGCCGACGATCGCCGACGCCGGCGCGTTGCCCGCCCTGCCTGAAGTGCTGGCCCCGCAAGTGATCCTCACACCCCACGCCGGCGAACTGTCCGCATTGCTTGAGCGCCTCGGGGTTTCCTTGGACCGTGCCGCGGTAGAAGCATCCACACTCAGCGCGGTGCGGCGGGCTGCGGGTCTGACCGAAGCCACGGTGCTGCTCAAAGGCGCCACGACCCTTGTTGCCTCCCCTTTCCAGGACTTCTTCAGTCAGGCGGAAGGCACCCCGTGGATGGCCACGGCCGGCAGCGGGGACGTGCTGGCGGGAGTTATCGGCGGGCTGCTGGCCCAGGTGGGTGCCGACGTCGGGCGATTCGGTGACTATGGCATCGATCCTGACGCCAGATGGGCCGCGATCGCGGCGATGGCGGCCAGCATCCACGGCCGTGCCGGCGTGCGTGACTCCGGCGGGGGACCGGTAACGGCCAGCGGCATTGCCGATGCGGCGCGGGAGGTGATGCGGGAGCTGTAACAATCGGGCGCGTTCAGTGCGCCCGGACAAATACTAATCTTACTTACAAGTAGTCTGTCTAGAGAATATTCGTCACGCACGAGGAGTACACATGGAAGTCTGGCCCGGAACGGCTTACCCGCTGGGAGCCACTTTTGACGGCACTGGCACCAACTTCGCCCTTTTCAGCGAGCGCGCCGAGCGCGTGGAACTGTGCCTCCTGACTGACGACCTGAGCGAAACCCGGATCGAACTGACCGAAGTGGACGGCTACGTGTGGCACTGCTACCTGCCGCAAGTCCAGCCCGGACAGAAGTACGGCTACCGGGTGTACGGAGAATACGATCCTGACAAAGGCAACCGGTTCAACCCCAGCAAGCTGCTGATGGACCCGTACGCCAAGGCCATCCAGGGCCAGATCGACTGGGACCCGGCACTGTTTTCCTATAACTTCGGTGACCCCATGTCCCGCAATGACACCGATTCGGCTCCGCACACCATGCACGGCGTCGTCATCAACCCGTTTTTTGACTGGGACGGCGACCGCCAGCTGCGCATCCCGTACCACGAATCGGTCATCTACGAAGCCCACGTCAAGGGCCTGACCGAGCTGCACCCGGAGGTCCCGGAGGAGCAGCGCGGCACCTATGCCGGCGTGTCCCATCCCGCCGTGATCGAGCACCTCAAGAAGCTCGGGATCACCGCGATCGAGCTCATGCCCGTGCACCAGTTCGTCAATGACGGCACCCTCGTGGAGAAGGGCCTCACCAACTACTGGGGCTACAACACCATTGGTTTCTTCGCCCCGCAGAACACCTACAGCTCCTCCGGCGACGTCGGACATCAGGTCCAGGAGTTCAAGGCGATGGTCCGGGACCTGCACAAGGCCGGCATCGAAGTGATCCTGGACGTGGTCTACAACCACACGGCAGAAGGCAACCACCTCGGCCCCACGCTGTCCTTCAAGGGCATCGACAACGCCGCCTACTACCGGCTGGTGGACGGCGACCTGAAGCACTACATGGACTATACCGGCACCGGAAACTCGCTCAACGTCCGGCACCCGCACTCCCTGCAGCTGCTCATGGACTCCCTGCGCTACTGGGTCACGGAAATGCACGTGGACGGGTTCCGCTTCGACCTCGCGTCCACCCTGGCCCGCGAGTTCTACGACGTCGACAAGCTCTCCACCTTCTTCGAACTGATCCAGCAGGATCCGATCGTTTCCCAGGTCAAACTGATCGCCGAACCGTGGGACGTGGGGCCCGGTGGCTACCAGGTGGGCAACTTCCCGCCGCAGTGGACCGAATGGAACGGCAAATACCGCGACACCGTCCGTGACTTCTGGCGCGGCGAACCGGCCACGCTCGGTGAGTTCGCCTCGCGGCTGACCGGTTCGGCCGACCTCTACGAGAGCTCTGCCCGGCGCCCGGTGGCTTCCATTAACTTCGTCACCGCCCACGACGGGTTCACAATGCGCGACCTCGTGTCCTACAACGAGAAGCGCAACGACGCCAACGGTGAAGGCAACAACGACGGCGAATCGCACAACCGCTCCTGGAACTGCGGCGCGGAAGGCGAGACCGAGGACGACGCCGTACTGACCTTGCGCGCCCGCCAGCAGCGGAACTTCATTGCGACCCTCCTGCTGTCCCAGGGCGTTCCGATGATCCTGCACGGCGACGAGCTGGGCCGCACCCAGCAGGGCAACAACAACACCTACTGCCAGGACTCGGAACTGAGCTGGGTGCACTGGGATGACATGGACCAGCCGCTGGTGGAGTTCACCGCCGTGGTCAACAAGATCCGCCGCGACCACCCGATCTTCCGGCGCAGCCGCTTCTTCGACGGCCGCCCCGTCCGCCGCGGCGAGGGCGAGAAGCTCCCGGATATCGTCTGGCTCAACACCGACGGCAAGGAAATGCTGCCGGAGGACTGGGACAGCGGCTTCGGCCGGACCATCGGCGTGTTCTACAACGGCCACGGCATCCAGGAACAGGACTCCCGCGGACGCCGGATCACTGACGACAGTTTCCTTCTGGCGTTCAACGCCCATGACGACCACGTCGACTTCCTGCTCCCGGCCGAGGAGTACTCGCCGTTCTGGGACGTCGTGGTGGACACCGCCGACCAGGCAGACACGGACCAGCCGCTTAAGGCCGGATCCGCACTGAAGCTGGCGGCGAAGTCCCTCGTGGTCCTGCGCGCCTACTCGGGCCCGGAGGTAGAGGTGGATTACTCCGCCGCGGCATCCCTGGCCGCCCGGGCCGAGGCCCCCGCGGAAGCGGCTCCGGCTGCACCCGCTGCTGCCCAGGTTCCGGCTCCGGAGGTTCCGGCGGCGCCTGCTGCTCCCGAGGCTCCGGCCGAGGAAGTCGCGGCCGCGCCCGAGCCTGAGGCCTCGCAGGCTGATCCGACGCCTGAGCCGGACCCGGCGCCCGAGCAGGATCCCGCTCCGGCCGAGCCCGATCCCGCACCGGCGAAGGCGGCCCCGGCCAAACGCGGCTCGTCCAAGGCGGCAGCGAACCCCAAGGCGGCCCCGGCCAAGAAGCCGCGGTCCAGGAAGGGCCCTGCCTCATGAGGACGCCCGTCTCGACGTACCGGCTCCAGATCCGTCCCGGCTTTACCCTGCAGGACGCCGCGCTGACCGTTCCATACCTGAAGTCCCTGGGTGTGGACTGGATTTATCTTTCGCCGATCCTGACGGCGGAAAAAGGTTCGGACCACGGCTACGACGTCACGGATCCTTCCGCCATCGATCCGGACCGGGGCGGCGCGGCCGGCCTGGTGGCGGCCTCCGCCGCGGCCCGGGAAGCCGGCATGGGCGTGCTCGTGGACATAGTGCCCAACCATGTCGGCGTCGCGACCCCGGCCCAGAACCCATGGTGGTGGTCCCTCCTGAAGGAAGGGCAGCAGTCCCGCTACGCCCAGGCGTTCGACGTCGACTGGGACTTTGGCGGCGGCCGGGTCCGGATCCCCGTGCTCGGGGAGGACTCGGACGTGGACGCGCTGGAGATCCGTGACGGTGAACTGCGCTACTACGACCACCGCTTCCCGCTCGCCGAGGGCAGTTACACGGAGGGGGATGATCCCCGGGAGGTCCACGACCGGCAGCACTACGAGCTGATCGGCTGGCGCCGGGCGGACAAGGACTTGAACTACCGCAGGTTCTTTGCCGTCAACAGCCTGGCCGGGATCCGGGTGGAGCTCCCCGAGGTCTTCGATGAAGCCCACGCTGAAGTTGTGCGCTGGGTCCGGGAGGGACTCGTTGACGGGCTGCGGATCGACCACCCGGACGGCCTCGCCGACCCGGAAGGCTACCTGCACCGGCTGCGCAAGGCCACAGACGGCAGCTACCTCCTGATCGAGAAAATCCTGGAACCGGGCGAGGTGCTGCCGGCAGGCTTCGAGTGCGAAGGCACCACCGGTTACGACGCCCTCGCGGACGTGGACCGGGTGTTCGTCGACCCCGCCGGCCAGGGGGCGCTCGACGCGCTCGACACCGAACTGCGCGGCGGGCAGGCTGCCGACTACGACGACATGATCCGCGGCACCAAGCGCAGGATCACCGACGGGATCCTGCACTCGGAAATGCTCCGGCTGGCGCGGCTGGTTCCGGCTGCTGCAGGGCTGGCCCAGGATGCCGCGGCGGATGCTCTCTCCGAGATCATCGCGGCGTTCCCCGTCTACCGCAGCTACCTGCCCGAAGGCGCCGACGTGCTCCGGGAGGCCAGCGAGCTGGCTGTCCGGCGCCGCCCGGACCTCGGAGACGCCGTCGGAATCCTCCTTCCGCTGCTGCTGGAGGCCGGCCCTGAACCCGACGCCGAGCTCGGCCTCCGCTTCCAGCAAACCTCCGGCATGGTCATGGCCAAGGGAGTGGAAGACACCGCGTTCTTCCGCTACACCCGGCTGGGAACCCTGACCGAAGTGGGCGCCGACCCCACGGAATTCGCCGTTGCCCCGGAGGAGTTCCACACCCGGATGGCCCGCCGCCAGGCCGAGCTCCCGCTGTCCATGACGACGCTCAGCACCCACGACACCAAGCGCAGCGAGGATACCCGCGCCCGGATCTCGGTCCTGGCGGAACTGGCGCCAGAGTGGCAGGCCTCCCTGAAGCGGCTGCAGAAGCTGGCGCCCCTGCCGGACGGGCCCCTGGCCAACCTGCTGTGGCAGGCCGTCGCAGGCGTATGGCCCGCGGACCGCGACCGTTTGCAGTCCTACGCGCAAAAAGCCGCCCGCGAAGCCGGTAACTCGACCAACTGGATCGATCCGGACGAGGCGTTCGAAGCGAAGCTGGCCGCCGCCGTCGACGCCGCGTTCGACACCCCGGAGGTGACGGCTGAGCTGGAGTCCCTGGTGGCGCTGCTGGCGCCGTACGGTGCCGTCAACTCGCTGGGCGCCAAACTCGTCCAGCTCACCATGCCCGGGGTGCCGGACGTGTACCAGGGCACCGAGTTTTGGGAGCGGTCGCTGACGGATCCGGACAACCGGCGGCCGTTCGACTTCGGTGAGCGCCGGCGTGCCCTCGCCGCCCTCGACGCCGGTGACCGGCCGGCGTCGTTCCTGGACGACGCGGCGAAACTCCTCGTCACCTCCCGGGCCCTGCGCCTGCGGCGGGACCGGCCGGAGCTGTTCACCGGGTACGTGCCGGTCACGGCCACCGGCGCCGCAGCAGCGCACCTGCTCGCCTTTGACCGCGGAACCGCCTCAACCCCGGGTGCCCTCACGCTTGCCACCCGGCTGCCCCGCGGACTTGAGCAGCGCGGCGGATGGCAGGACACGTCCGTCCGGTTCGCCGCCGCCATGACCGACGAACTGACCGGCAGGACCTTCGGCCCCGGCCCCGTAGCGGTGGGGGAGATCCTGCGGGACTACCCTGTAGCTCTGCTGGTGCCGGCGGCCTGACGTATTACTGCGACGGTATTCCTGAAAACGATCTTCCCGAAAAGCTGATTCCCCGGACAGCGGAACGGAGCATGACGATGACCTTGCCTGCACACGGAAGCGCGCGCTTCGACCTCTGGGCGCCGGAAGCGGGCACGGTGACGCTGCTTGCCGATGGTCGGGAGTACCCCATGACCCGGCGGCCCGGCGGCGGCACTGACAGCGGCGGCGGCACTGCCGGTGACGGGTGGTGGACCGTCCCCGGGGCGCCCGCCTCCGGGGACGTGGACTACGGGTACCTACTGGACGGGGACTCCATTCCGCTGCCGGACCCGCGCTCCCGCCGCCAGCCGGAGGGCGTGCACGCACTCTCGCGCACGTTCGACGCCGGCCATCACCAATGGGCGGACGGCCAGTGGGCGGGACGGGAGCTCAAAGGCGCCGTCATTTACGAACTCCACGTGGGCACCTTCACCCCGGAAGGAACGCTGGACGCCGCGGCAGGAAGGCTGCAGTACCTGGCGGAGCTGGGCATCGACTTCGTGGAACTCCTGCCGGTCAACGGGTTCAACGGCACCCACAACTGGGGCTATGACGGCGTTCAGTGGTACGCCGTGCACGAAGGCTATGGCGGACCCGCGGCGTACCAGCGCTTCGTGGACGCCGCGCACGTCGCCGGCCTTGGCGTTATCCAGGACGTGGTCTACAACCACCTCGGACCCAGCGGAAACTACCTCCCGCGGTTCGGGCCCTACCTGAAGTCGGGGGAGGGCAACACGTGGGGCGACTCCGTCAACCTGGACGGCCCGGAGTCCGACGAGGTGCGCCGCTACATCCTGGACAACGCCGCCATGTGGCTGCGCGACTACCATGTGGACGGCCTGCGGCTGGACGCCGTGCACGCCTTCAAGGACGAGCGCGCCGTGCACCTCCTGGAGGACTTCGGCGCCCTCGCGGACGCCGTCTCGGCGGAGACGGGCCGCCCGGCCACCATGATCGCGGAATCGGACCTGAACAACCCGCGCCTGCTCTACCCGCGGGACGTCAACGGCTACGGGCTGGCCGGGCAGTGGAGCGACGACTTCCACCACGCCGTCCACGTCAACGTCAGCGGCGAAACCACGGGCTACTACGCGGACTTCGACTCGCTGGGAGCGCTCGCCAAGGTTTTGGAACGCGGGTTCTTCCACGACGGCAGTTTCTCCAGCTTCCGCGGCCGGCACCACGGACGGCCCATCAACCCGGCCCTGGTCCACCCCGCTGCGCTGGTGGTGTGCAGCCAGAACCACGACCAGATCGGGAACCGGGCCACCGGGGACCGGCTGTCCCAGACCCTGGGCTACGGGCAGCTCGCGCTCGCCGCCGTCGCCACCTTGACGTCGCCGTTCACGCCCATGCTCTTCATGGGCGAGGAATACGGGGCCAGCACCCCGTGGCAGTTCTTCACCTCCCACCCGGAACCGGAACTGGGCAAGGCGACGGCCGAAGGCCGGATCAGGGAGTTCGAGCGCATGGGGTGGGACCCCGCCGTCGTGCCCGATCCGCAGGATCCGCAAACCTTCACCCGGTCCAAGCTCAACTGGGCCGAGGCCTCCGAGGGGGACCATGCCCGGCTCCTGGAGCTGTACCGGGCGCTTATCGCGCTGCGCCGCACGACGCCGGACCTGACGGAGCCCGGATTCCAGGACACCGTCACCGTAGTCAGCGAGGAAGAGGGCTGGCTGCTGTTCCGGCGCGGCGGCACCGAGGTGGCGATGAACTTCTCCGGCGAGGCGCGGCGCGTCCCGGTCAGCGCGGGCGCCATCGCCCTGGCGACCGACGACGGCGTGCGGCTGGATCCGGGTGCCGACCCGACTTCGGGCGGGGAGCCGGCCGCCGGACGCCTCCACCTCCCCGGCCACAGCGCCGCGATCCTTACAAACTAGGGCAGGATATGACGTATGACTTATTTGGCAGCTGATACCCGCTATGACTCCATGCCTTACCGCCGCGTGGGGCGCAGCGGCCTGAAACTCCCGGCCATCTCCCTGGGCTTGTGGCACAACTTCGGCGATGACAAGCCGTTCGAGATCCAGCGCGCCATCCTGCGCCGCGCCTTCGACCTCGGCGTCACCCACTTTGACCTCGCCAACAACTACGGGCCGCCCTATGGCAGCGCCGAGACCAACTTCGGCCGGCACTTCAAGGACGATTTCGCCCCGTACCGGGACGAACTGATCATCTCGAGCAAGGCCGGCTACGACATGTGGCCCGGCCCCTACGGTAACTTCGGCTCCCGCAAGTACCTGCTGGCCAGCCTGGATCAGTCGCTGGGCCGGATGGGCCTGGACTACGTGGACATTTTCTACAGCCACCGCCCGGACCCGGAGACGCCGATGGAGGAGACCATGGGCGCCCTGGACCAGGCCGTGCGCTCCGGCAAGGCGCTCTACGCCGGCATTTCCTCCTACACCCCGGAACAGACCCTAGAGGCAGCGCGGATCCTGAAGGAGCTGGGCACGCCGCTGCTGATCCACCAGCCCAGCTACTCCATGCTGAACCGCTGGACCGAGAACGGCAGCCCCAACCTCTTCGAGGCGCTGGAGCAGGTGGGCGCGGGTTCCATCGCGTTCTCGCCCCTGGCCCAGGGCATGCTCACCGACCGCTACCTCACGGGCATCCCGGCCGGCTCCCGCGCTGCCCAGGACAAGTCCCTGGACGAATCCATGATCACCACGGACAAGCTGGACCGCGTGCGCGGCCTCAACAGGATCGCCGAGGGCCGCGGCCAGACACTCGCGCAGATGGCCATCGCCTGGATCCTGCGGGAACAGGGCAAGGGCTCGCCCGTCACATCCGCACTCGTCGGCGCGTCCAGCGTCCGGCAGCTCGAGGACACCCTGGCCGCGATCAACAACCTGGATTTCGCGGCCGATGAGCTGGACGCGATCGATGAGTTCGCCGTCGAATCCGACATCAACCTGTGGGCCCAGAAGTAGCCCGGCCCGTCATGTAATCATGCGGACCAGTCCGCTCCGCCGGGGCCGCGGGAACAACCGCGGTCCCGGCGGTGTTGATTAGACTACTAAGGGCGCCTTACGGCGCCGTGTCCGCCTGCCGCCCGCACAACTGATGCAGTACAACAGAGTGCGGCCGCGCCGGTCACCCTTTCCTCAAAGGAGTTCCGTGTCTTCACATCCGATTCGTGTTGCAATCGTCGGCGTAGGTAACTGCGCCACTTCGCTGGTTCAGGGCGTCCAGTACTACAAGGACGCCGACCCCAAGGCCACAGTTCCCGGCCTCATGCACGTGCAGTTCGGCCAGTACCACGTGGGCGACGTGGAGTTCGTCGCCGCATTCGACGTCGACGGCAAGAAGGTCGGCCAGGACCTGTCCGCCGCCATCTTGGCCAGCGAAAACAACACCATCAAGATCGCCGACGTCCCGCCGACCGGTGTCACCGTCCAGCGCGGCCCGACCCTGGACGGCCTCGGCAAGTACTACCTCGAGACCATCGAGCAGTCCCCGGAGGAGCCGGTCGACGTCGTCCAGGCCCTCAAGGACGCCAAGGTTGACGTCATGGTCTGCTACCTCCCGGTCGGCTCCCAGCAGGCCGCCGAGTTCTACGCCCAGTGCGCCATCGACGCCGGCGTGGCGTTCGTCAACGCCCTTCCCGTGTTCATCGCCGGCACCAAGGAGTGGGCGGACAAGTTCACTGCCGCCGGCGTGCCGATCGTGGGCGACGACATCAAGAGCCAGATCGGCGCCACCATCACGCACCGCGTCATGGCCAAACTGTTCGAGGACCGCGGCGTCACGCTGGACCGCACGTACCAGCTGAACGTCGGCGGCAACATGGACTTCAAGAACATGCTGGAGCGCGACCGCCTCGAGTCCAAGAAGATCTCCAAGACCCAGGCCGTCACCTCCAATGTCGAGGCTGAGCTCGCAGCCAAGGACGTCCACATCGGCCCGTCGGACTACGTCCAGTGGCTCGATGACCGCAAGTGGGCTTTCGTCCGCCTCGAGGGCCGCAACTTCGGTGACGCCCCGGTGTCCCTGGAATACAAGCTCGAAGTCTGGGACTCGCCCAACTCCGCCGGCGTGATCATCGACGCCATCCGCGCCGCCAAGATCGGCCTGGACCGCGGCATCGGCGGCCCGCTGGTTTCGGCGTCGAGCTACTTCATGAAGTCCCCGCCGGAGCAGTTCAACGATGACCTCGCCCGTGAAAAGGTCGAGGCCTTCATCCGCGGCGACCTGGAGCGCTAACCCCTCCCGCACCTCCCCGTCCCCCGTTGCCCTATCACTTATGGCCCTTAAAACCCCGGTTTAGCCGCCATAAGTGATAGGGCAACAGGCGTTTAAGGGGCGGGTTAGAAGAGGCCGACGGGGTTGCCGGCGTCGTCGACGTCCATCCGCATCGCTGCCGGGACCTTGGGCAGGCCCGGCATGGTCATCACCGCGCCGGTGAGGGCCACGATGAAGCCGGCACCGGTCTTGGGGATGAGGTCCCGGACGTGGACGGTGAAGCCTTTGGGGGCGCCGAGCCGGGTGGCGTCGTCGGTGAAGGAGTACTGCGTCTTCGCCATGCACACGGGCATCCCGGACCAGCCGTTCTTCTCGATCTCGGCCAGCCGTTTGAGCGCCGGCACCGAGAAGTCAACGCCGTCGGCCCCGTAAACCTCCTGCACGATGGTCCGGATCTTGTCCTCGACGGACATGTCCAGCGGGTACAGGTGCCGGAAGGCGTGCGGGGCGTCCAGCGCGGCCGCCACCTTCGCCGCGAGCTCATCCCCGCCGTCGCCGCCTCCGCCGCGGCCCCAGACATCGGCCACCGCGGCCTGCACACCCTCCGCGGCGCACCACTCAATCAGCCAGTCCAGCTCCTCGGCGGTGTCCGTGGCGAATTTGTTGACCGCCACGACGGGCACGATGCCGAACTTCTCCACGTTGCGGATGTGGCGCTGGAGATTGGCGACGCCGGCGGCCAGCGCCTCCACGTTGGGCTCCTTGAGCCGGTCCTTCGCCACGCCGCCGTGCATCTTGAGCGCCCGGACGGTCGCCACGAGGACGACGGCGGACGGGGCGACGTCGGCCATCCGCGCCTTGATGTCCATGTACTTCTCGGCACCGAGGTCCGCGCCGAAACCGGCCTCGGTGACCACGATGTCCGCCAGGCTGCGGGCCGTCTGGGTGGCGATGAGGGAGTTGCAGCCGTGGGCGATGTTGGCGAAGGGTCCGCCGTGCACGAGTGCCGGTGTGCCGGCGATGGTCTGCACGAGGTTGGGCTTGATCGCGTCCTTGAGCAGCATGGTCAGGGCGCCCTGGACACCGAGATCGGCCACGGTGACGGGCTGGCGGTCGTAGGTGTACCCGAAGGTGATCCGGCCCAGCCGCTCGCGCAGATCGTTGAGGTCCGTGGCCAGGCAGAACACCGCCATGATCTCCGAGGCCACGGTGATGTCAAAGCCGTCCTGCCGCGGGATGCCCTGGGCCGGCCCGCCGAGGCCGATCACCACTTCGCGCAGGGAGCGGTCGTTCATGTCCAGGACCCGCTTGAAAGTCATCCGCCGCGGGTCGATGTTCAGTTCGTTGCCTTGGAAAATGTGGTTGTCCACGAGGGCCATGAGCGCGTTGTTGGCCGAGGTGATGGCGTGGAAGTCACCCGTGAAATGCAGGTTGATCTGGTCCATCGGCAGCACCTGGGAGTAGCCGCCGCCCGTGGCGCCGCCTTTCATGCCAAGGATGGGCCCGAGCGACGGTTCGCGCAGCGCGATCATCACTTGGTGCCCGGCCCGGGCCAGGGAATCGGCGAGCCCGACGGTGGTGGTGGATTTGCCCTCGCCGGCCGGGGTGGGGGACATCGCCGAGACGAGCACGACTTTTCCAGGGGTACGTGCGGGGGTGCGCAACTGAGTTCCAGCGGTTCCAGGGGCAGCGCCCGCTGCGACGTTTAGCTTCGAAGGGTCGATCTTGGCCTTATAGGGTCCATAGAGCTCCAGGGCCTCGGGGTTGATTCCGGCAGCCGCCGCGATCTCCCCGATGGGCTTCATGACGGCCCGCTGGGCAATTTCCAGATCGCTGGGTACGTTGTTCCCGGCAGTGGTGGTCTCAGACATCGTTGTCCTTCGGCTCGTGGCGTCGGCGGGTGTCCCGGCCCGGTGTTGCCGGCCCGGGTTCGGCGGAGGGGTCCGGTTCAGGGTGTGTGGCCCACCGGGATGGTCAGGGTACCAAAATACTGGCTCACTGCGGTGTGGTAGCTCTCCAGCGTAATCGCGGCGGTGCGCTGCCAGCCGAAATCCTGCGCATGGATCGCGGCGGCGCGCCCCATGTCGGTGCGCGTCTGGGGGTCGTCATAGAGAGCTTCAAGGGCATCCGCCCAGTCGCTGGCTTTGTGGCCCTCGACCAGCATCCCCGTGCGCCCGTCCTGCACGGCGCGGGACAGGCCGCCCACTTTCGTGGCAAGCACCGGTGTCCCGCAGGCCTGCGCCTCCAGCGCCACCAGGCCGAAGGATTCGCTGTAGGAAGGCATCACCACGACGTCGGCAGACCGGTACCAGCCGGCCAGCTCCGGTGCGTTGACCGGCGGGTGGTGGGTGGCGACGTCGTCCATTCCGGCGGCGCTGATCAGCGCTTTGAGATTGAAGTCCTTCGCGCCGCTGACGGCCCCCAGGATGGTCAGCTGCAGGTCGATGTCGGGGCGCCGGGACCGCAGGAGGGCGGCCGCCTTGATCAGGACCTGCGGCCCTTTGAGCCGCTGGATTCGTCCCGCGAACAGGAGATGGAACTTGCCCGGGGCCACGCCATGCCCGGCCCTGTCGCGGTTCCGGAACGCCGGCGTGAAGACGGCCAGGTCTACGCCCGGCGGCGCGACGTCGATGCGGTCGATGTCCGCGTTGTAGTGCGAGACCAGCTCCGCGGCTTCGGTGCCGGTATTGGCGATCAGCCGGGCGGCGCCGTCGACAATCTGCTGCTCGCCGTCCTCGCGCCGTCGCGGTTCGGGCTGTTCGCCGGACTCGAGGAGCTGGTTCTTGACCTTGGCCATGGTGTGCATGGTGTGGACGAGGGGGAGCCTCCACAATTCCGCGAGCTCGAGACCGGCCACACCGGAGACCCAGTAGTGGGAATGGACGACGTCGTACCGGCCGTGCGGCTGCAGGTGCCGGATGCGGTCGATCTCGGCGACCATGCTGTGCAGCAGTTCCGGGAGTTCCTCTTTGGGCAGCTTCCGCGGCGGCCCGGCCAGGACGTTGTGGACGCAGACGCCGGGGGAAGGATGTTCGACGGCGGGTTGCCCGGCTGCGGTGGACCGCGTGAAGATCTCCACTTCCACGCCGGTCTCGGCAAGGGCCGCGGCCAGCGCCCGGACGTACACGTTCATGCCACCGGCATCACCCGAGCCGGGCTGCTCCATGGGCGAGGTGTGCAGGGAAAGGAAAGCGACGCGGCGGATCAGCGACACGGTTCCCCTTTCCTCTGCAGATTTCTCTCTGCCAAATGCATGTCGATAAAACATTACTCCTGAAGTGGCGGCGGGTTCACAGCTCGTTTTGCGGCCCGGTTTCACAGTTCCTTTCGCGGGCCCGGTCAGGGGACGGTTCCGGGTTCCGTTCACCGTCCGGTTCACTGCCCGGTCCCCAAGTCACGGCCTCCTGCTAACGTGGCGGCTGTGAGCGCAACCACAGAACACGATGCTGCAGGCAGCTGGACAATCCGGCAGGCCCGATCGGAGGACTGGCCGGGCATCTGGGCGATCCTGGAGCCCGTCATCCGGGCGGGGGAGACCTTCACGTGGGACCGGGACACCACCGAGGACGAAGCCCGCGGGCGCTGGTTCAAGCAGGCGCCGGGGCAGACGTTCGTCGCGGTCGCCTCCGACACCAGCGCCATCCTGGGCACCGGCGAACTGCACCCCAACCAGGGCGGCGGCGGCAGCCATGTGGCCAACGCGGGCTACATGGTCCATCCCGACTCTGCCGGCCGCGGACTGGCCCGGGCCCTCTGCGCCTACTCGCTCGGCGCCGCACGCGACGCCGGCTTCCGGGCCATGCAGTTCAACGCGGTCGTGGAAAGCAATGTCCGGGCCGTCGCCGCCTGGAAGTCCATGGGCTTCGAGGTGCTCGCCACCATTCCCGAGGCCTTCAACCACCCGAAACTGGGCTATGTGGGACTCCACGTGATGTATCGGAAGCTCTAGCCGGGCTGGCCGTAGAAACCGGGCTGAACGGCCGTGCCGGGCTGCCAGCGGGTCTTCACTTACGGTGCGGTCGTCACGGCCCGCGGTGCCACAGGCGGCCCAGCTCCGGGAATGCGGTCTCGTACCCGGAGAGCAGTTTGCCGGCGAGGACCTCCGAATCCACGAGCGGATGGCGGGCGAACGCGGCGAGGGCTGACTCCCGGCGGCCGGTCGTCGCCGCCTCCACCACGAGCCGTTCGACGTCCTTGACCCGCCGCATCAACGCCAGCTGCTCCGGTCCCGGAAGATCCTGCGGAACCGGTACAGCGCCGTCGGGGGTCACCGTGCAGGGAACCTCGACGACGGCGTCCGCCGGCAGCCCCGGCACGGCCGGCACTGCGGACCCGGCCGCGCGGCCGGCGGCGGGGCTGTCCGGGGCCAGCCCAGCGACAGTGTTGACTGCGGTGTCGGCCGGGAGGGTGTTGACCGTGTTGAGGATCAGCTGGGCCTCGCCGCCCCCGGACAAGGCGCGCATGGCCGCCAGGGCCACCCGTTCGTAGCCGCCGCCGGCGAGGTCGGTCTCGTCACGGCGTTCGCCCCCGGTGCGGGCTTCCGCGAGATAGCCCTCTTCGCGTGACCGGCGGGCGGCCTCCCAGAGCGCAAAGGCCCCGGGCCCAGCGGCTGCGAGACGGGGATAGAGCTCGGCCTGCTGCCGGGCGATTGATTCCCCCCGGGTCAGGGCCGCGCCGCGCATGCCGGCCACTGCGCGTTCGGTGTCGTAGTAGTAGAAGAGGTACTCATTCGGTAGGCAGCCAAGGCCCCCAAGAAGCCCGGGCGCGAACAGCCGACCCTCTTCGAACTCCGCCAGCGCGGCCGGGTTCGCCAGGAGTTCCGCGAGCACATCGCGGCCCCCCGACTCCAGACGGCACAGCCAGCCGAGGTGGTTCAGGCCGTAGTAGCCCACGCCGTCGAGCCTGCCCTCGGACAGCGTGACTCCGGCAGCCCGGGCCGCGCGGTGCACCAGGCCGCCGGCGGAATCACAAATCCCGATCACCCTGTGCCCGAGTACCGGGACCAGGGCCTCGGTGACCATGCCGGCGGGATTGGTGAAGTTCAGCAGCCAGGCTTCGGGGCAGCGGTTCCGCATTTCCTCCGCGAGCTTCAGTATGGGCGGAATGGACCGCAGGGCATAGGAAATGCCGCCTGCACCGGTGGTTTCCTGGCCCAGGATGCCCAGGTCCAGGGCGATCCGCTCGTCCGCAGTCCGCCCGGCCGTGCCGCCGGGCCGGATCGCGGCGAAGACCATGTCGGCGCCGTCGAGGGCTTCGGCGAGCGACGATGCGGTACGGACCTGCGGCCCGGAACCGGGCGGACCCTGCTGTGCAAGGGAGGCCAGGACCGCTTCGATGGCGGCCAGCCGGCCGGCATCGACGTCGTAAAGCACCAGCTCCCGCACCAGCCCCGCGAAGGGGCCGGCAGAGAGCGCCCGGTAGACCAGGGGGACGCGGAACCCGCCCCCGCCGGCGATCGTGAGCCGCATGCGGACAGTCTATTCTCCGCGCTATTCTTCGCACGTCCCGGCGCGGCCGGTGTGGGCCAGTGCCGGCGGGTGTGGCGCGGGCCGGGGGCGCCACTGAGGTGCTGGACATGGCGCCGTCGGGCCGCTGCTGGCGGTCCGGTCATGCCGCCGTCGGGCCGCTGCTGCCGGCGGTTTCGCTCGGCTGCGGTACGGCGTAGTGTGCCGTATATGGACGCGATCCCGACGCGGCGCTTTGACCCGCTGTCTGCCGTCCGCAGCTCGGCCGCGGACGGGTTCGACCTGCTCCTGACCGGCACCGTATTCCAGGACATCATCTTCACCGGGCTGCCGCACGCACCCCAGCCGGGAACGGAAATCTGGAGCGACGGGATGGGCAGTTGCCCCGGCGGTGTCGCGAATCAGGCGATCGCCGCCGCCCGGCTGGGGCTGCGGACCGGGCTGGCCGCCGCGTTCGGCGACGACGGCTACGGCGACTACAACTGGAAGATCCTAGCCGGGCAGGAACATGTGGACCTGTCCCTGTCCCGGCGGGTGCCGGGCTGGCATTCGCCCGTCACGGTATCCCTGAGCGTGGAGAAGGACAGGTCCATGGTGACGCACGGCCACCCGGCGCCCGTCTCCGCCACCGAGCTGATCGGCTGTCCGCCGCCGGCGCTCGCGGCCGTGGCGGAGCTGGGGGAGGAACTCGAGCCCTGGGCCGTCGATGCGCATAAGAACGGCGTCCGGCTGTTCGGCGACGTCGGCTGGGATCCGTCCGGCGTCTGGTCCTCCACCCGGCTGGACAACCTGCAGTACTTCCACGCTTTCATGCCGAACCAGCACGAGGCGATGGCTTTCACTGGCCACGACAACCCGTGGGCGGCCCTCTACGCGCTGGCCGACCGGGTGCCGGTCGCCGTCGTGACCCTTGGACCCCAGGGGGCCATGGCCGTGGACTCCGAGACGGGCGAAGAGGAGTGGGTGCCGTCGCTGCCGGTGTCCGCCTACGATCCCACAGGCGCGGGGGACTGTTTCGGGGCCGCCTTCATCGTCGGCTGCCTGGCCGGCTGGCCGCTCGGGGACCGGCTGCGGTTTGCGAATCTCTGCGCGGCTCTGGCCGTTCAGGAGGTTGGGGGCTCGCTGGCGGCACCCGGCTGGGGGGACATTGCCGACTGGTGGCAGCGGGCCAACGCCCGGAAGGAGCGGCAGGCTAGTCAATGGCTGCGCCGCTACCGCTTCCTGGAAGAGATCGTGCGGGATGTTCCGCCCGAGGCGCAACGGCGGGCGACGGCGACCATCGCGCACCTGTCCGACGCGTAGGGGCTGCGGGAGGTGCCGGTGCGGGCGGTTGCCGCCACTGGACATGTCCTCCTCCCGGATCGTGGCGTGGACATAGACCCGGTGTGCCCGGTCCTGGGCGCGAGGAATGGGCATGTCCCATGGGCAGTGTCCGGTAGGTTCTCGTTGGCCACCGGACATGTCCTCCTCCCGGATCGTGGCGTGGACATAGACCCGGTGTGCCCGGTCCTGGGCGCGAGGAACGGGCATGTCCCGTGGGACGGGAGGACATGTCCAGCGGTGGGCGTGGCCCCGCGGATTATCCGGCCCGCGGCGGCGCCCCTAGAATCGTTAAGTGACTTACCAAGCAGCAACAGGCGATCTCCTGCCCGAATCGGCGGCAGTGCCGGCCCGCGCGGAGGAACGCTCCGCAGTAATCGACCTCGAGGCCATCCGGCACAACGTCCGCCACCTCGCGGCGGTGGCCTCACCGGCGAAGATCATGGCCGTGGTCAAAGCCGACGCCTACGGGCACGGCGCCGTCCAGGTGGCCCGGGCGGCCCTCGGTGCAGGAGCCAGCTGGCTGGGCACCGCCCACATCTCCGAAGCCCTGGCCCTCCGCGCCGCCGGCATCGAGGCGCCGCTGCTGGCTTGGCTGCACACACCGGACAGCAACTTCGCCGCCGCCGTGGCCGCCGGCATCGACATCGGCTGCTCGGGCTGGGAACTCGACCGGATCGTGGCCGCCGCCCGGGAGCAGGAACGGCCGGCCCGCATCCACCTGAAGGTCGACACCGGGCTCGGCCGCAACGGCGCGACCCTCGACGCCTGGGACAGCCTGGTGGGTGAAGCCATGGAGTACCAGGACCAGGGCCTGCTGCGGGTCGTGGGCATCTTCTCCCACCTCGCCGTCGCCGACGAACCCGAACGGCCCGAAACTGACGAACAACTTGCCGCGTTCCGCCAGATTCTCGCCGTCGCCCAGGACGCCGGCGTGGACCCGGAGGTCCGCCACCTGGCCAACACCCCCGCCACCCTGTCCCGTCCGGACACGCACTTTGACTTGGTCCGCGTGGGGCTGGGCCTGTACGGGCTGTCGCCCTTCGAAGGACAAAGCCCGGCCGAGCTCGGGCTGCGTCCGGCCATGACGGTCCGCACGGTGGTGTCGCACTGCAAGGACGTGCCCGCCGGGCAGGGCGTTTCCTACGGACTGAACTACCGCACGGACGGCGTCAGCACCCTCGGGCTCATCCCGCTGGGCTACGCGGACGGCGTCCCGCGCATCGCGACCGGAGGCCCGGTCCGCGTCGAAGGCGTCAACTACCCCGTGGTGGGACGCATCGCGATGGACCAGATGGTGATCGACCTCGGACCCCGCAACGTCACAGCCGGAGGGCCGAGCATCCTTGGCGCCGAGGCGGTGCTGTTCGGCGACGGCGCCGACGGCGGACCCACGGCCGACGACTGGGCCCGGGCCGCCGGCACCAACAACTACGAGATCGTCACCCGGATCAGCCCGCGGGTGCCCCGCCGCTACATCAACGAAGAGCCCTCGACCGTCGAAGAGCGGCCGTGAGCGGGCCCGCATGGGAACGGAGCGTTGAGGTCCGGACGGCGGCGGAGACGCACGCGCTCGCCTCGGCCCTCGGCGCCGACCTGGAGACCGGCGACCTGCTCATTCTCACCGGCGAACTGGGCGCCGGGAAGACCACCTTCACGCAGGGGCTGGGCGAGGGCATGGGCGTCCGGCCCGGCATCATTTCCCCGACATTCGTCCTGGTGCGCATCCACCCCAACCTGCCCGAGGGACCCCGGCCGGGCGGTCCGGACCTGGTGCACGTGGACGCCTACCGGCTGGAATCAGCCGCCGAAGTCGATGACATCGACCTTGAAAACACCATGGACAGCGCCGTGACCGTGGTCGAATGGGGCCGCGACCGGGTCGAACACCTGAGTGACAGCCGCCTGGAGGTGGAACTCCACCGCACCCGGGGAGGATCACCGGGCGCCCCAGGCGCCCCCGCCCCTGCCGCCGGTGTGCCCTCCGAAGCCGGCGCCGACCGCACGGCCGCTGACCCCGCCGTCGAACCCGGCGTGCTGGATTTCGACACGGACGACGACGACGAGCCCCGGACCGTCGTGATCCGCGGCTTCGGCCCGCGCTGGGCAGAACCCCCGGCGCTGCCGGGCTTCGAAGCGACGCCCGCCGACCCACTGCCCCAGACCCCGGAACGGAACTCCTGATGCTGATTCTCGCCATCGACACCTCGGCCGTCGCGAGCGCCGCGCTGGTCTCCGATGACGCGCCGGAGTCCGTGCTGGCCAGTTTCGCCACCGAGGATACGCGCACGCACGCGGAAGTCCTGGCCCCGGGAATCGACGCCCTCCTGGCCGAGGCCGGCGTCAGCGGCCACGACGTCGACGCAATCGTCACCGGCGTGGGTCCCGGACCGTTCACGGGACTGCGCTCCGGGATCGTCACCGCCCGCACCCTCGCCTTTGTCTGGGACAAGCCGCTGTACGGCGTCATGAGCCTGGACGCGATCGCCTTGGAAGTCGCCGAATCCACCGACTCGGCCGCGGAGTTCATCGTGGCCACCGATGCGCGCCGCAAGGAAGTGTACTGGGCCCGGTACACGCTCTCTGACGCCCAGTTGCCGCACCTTGCCGGCGGCCCGCACGTCGGATTCGCCGCGGATCTTCCGGATCTGCCCGTCTACGGCGCCGGAGCGGGAATTTACTCCGACGTCGTCAAAGCTGTCGCCGAATTCAGCACACGGCAGCCCGAGGCCCTCTCGCTGGGCCAGTTCGCGCTCGCGCGGCTCGCGGCGGGGGAGCAGCTCCTGGACTCCACCCCTTTGTACCTCCGCGAGTCCGATGCCCAGGTGCCCGGACCCCGGAAGCGTGCCCTGTGAACGCTGACCACACCACACCGCGCACTCTGCCCGGCGAGGTCACGCTGCGGGAGATGGACGCCGCGGACATCCCCGCCGTCCACGAGCTCGAATGCCGGCTGTTCCCGGTGGACGCATGGCCGCTGCAGATGTTCCGCGACGAGCTCGCGCAGACGGATACCCGCCGCTACCTCGTCGCGGAGTTCCACGGCCGGATCGTGGGATATGCCGGGCTGATGTGCATTGAACCGATCTCGGACGTCCAGACGATTGCCGTCGTGCCTGAACAGGAGGGCAAGGGCATCGGCTCGGCCCTGCTTACCGAGCTGATCGCGGAAAGCCGGGTCCGCGGCGCCCAGGATGTGCTGCTGGAGGTCCGGGCGGACAATCCCCGGGCCCAGCAGCTCTACCGGCGCTTCGGCTTCGAACAGATCCACATCCGTCCCCGCTACTACCGCGACGGCGTCGACGCCCTGATCATGCGGCTCCAGCTGCCCCGCGAACCACTCAGCCCCCAGCCCAAGGAAGCAGGCCGACCATGAACCGCACCCAGCCGCTCGTGCTCGGCATCGAGTCTTCCTGCGACGAAACCGGCGTCGGCATTGTCCGCGGGACCGAACTGCTGACCAACACCGTGTCCTCCTCCATGGAGGAACACGTCCGCTTCGGCGGCGTGATTCCCGAGATCGCCTCCCGCGCCCACCTCGACGCCTTCGTCCCCACCCTCCAGGAGGCGCTTGCGGAGGCGAACGTTCAGCTGGCGGACATTGACGCCATTGCCGTCACCTCCGGACCCGGCCTGGCCGGAGCGCTCATGGTGGGCGTCTGCGCGGCCAAGGCGCTCGCCGTCGCCACCGGAAAACCCCTCTACGCCATCAACCACCTGGTGGCGCACGTCGGTGTCGGGCTCCTCCAGCAGGGCACCGGCACTGCGACGTCGGTGTCGACGCCGCCCGCCGGGTCGCCGCCGGAAACCCTCCCGGACAACATGGGTGCGCTCCTGGTGTCCGGCGGCCACACCGAGATCCTGCGGATCCGGAGCATCACCGACGACGTCGAGCTGCTGGGCTCCACGATCGACGACGCCGCCGGCGAAGCCTACGACAAAGTGGCGCGGCTCCTGGGCCTGGGCTATCCCGGCGGCCCGGCCATCGACAAGCTCGCGCGCACCGGCAACGCCAAAGCCATCCGGTTCCCGCGCGGCCTCACCCAGCCGAAGTACATGGGCACCGCCGAGGAACCCGGCCCGCACCGGTACGACTGGTCCTTCAGCGGACTCAAGACCGCCGTCGCCCGCTGCGTGGAGCAGTTCGAGGCCCGCGGCGAGACGGTTCCCGTCGCGGACATCGCCGCGGCCTTCCAGGAAGCCGTGGTGGATGTGATCACGTCCAAGGCCGTGCTCGCCTGCCGCGAAAACGGCATCACGGAGGTCCTCCTGGGCGGAGGCGTTGCCGCGAACTCGCGGCTGCGCCAGCTCACCGAACAGCGCTGCAGCGCCGCCGGGATCCGGCTGACGGTGCCGCCGCTCTCGCTGTGCACGGACAACGGCGCCATGGTCGCAGCCCTCGGGGCGCAGCTGGTGATGGCCGGAGTGGAGCCGAGTGGGATCGGTTTTGCCCCTGACTCCTCGATGCCGGTCACCACTGTCTCCGCCTGAGGCGGCGTCCGACTGACGTTGGTGCGGCTGGGGCGCCGTTAGCGCCGGCGTCGCCTGCGATTGTCCGCTCCCGTGGACGCCACGCCCCGCGCCGGAGCTAGGCTTCCGGACCCTGCCGCATCTGCTTGACGAGGTCCAGGACGACGGCGCGCAGGTCCCCGCCGTGCTCGGCAGCCACCCGGCGCTGGCGCTGGTAGCCGGCGCCGCGCTGGATGATCTTCTCGACGTCGGCCAGTTCGGCGCTGCAGCCCAGTTTCGCTGCGACGGGTTCGAGCCGCTTGAGCGTCTCGCGGAGGTGCTCTGTGACGAGCTGCTCGTTGCCCTCAGCGTCGAGGATGATGATCGCGTCCAGGCCGTACCGGGCCGCGCGCCATTTGTTTTCCTGGACATGCCACGGCGGCATAGTGGGAATGGTGCCGCCGTTGTCCAGTGTCGTGGAGAATTCGTCGACCAGGCACTGGGTCAAGGCGGCGATGGCCCCGACTTCCTCAAGGGTGGCCAGGCCATCGCAAATGCGCATCTCGATGGTGCCGAAATGCGGGACGGGACGGATGTCCCAGCGGATCTCGGACAGGGTGTCGATCACCCCGGTGGTGAACATGTCCTGGACGTAGGCCTCATAGTCCTCCCAGCGGGCGAACTGGAACGGCAGCCCCGCGGTCGGCAGCTGCTGGAACATGAGGGCGCGTTGCGAGGCGTAGCCGGTGTCTTCGCCGCCCCAAAAGGGGCTGGAGGCGGAAAGGGCCTGGAAATGCGGGAAGTAGTTGACCAGGCCGTCCAGCACCGGAAGGACCTTGTCCCGGCTGTCCAGTCCGACGTGGACGTGGACGCCGTAGATGACCATCTGCCGGCCCCACCATTGCGTCCGGTCGATGAGCTTCGCGTAGCGTTCCTTATCAGTCACGGGCTGCAGCTGGGGCGGGCTGAACGGATGACTCCCGGCGCAGAAGACCTCCACGCCCATGGGGTCGGTGACCTCGCGGACCGCGGCCAACGAACTGTTCAGGTCGGCTTTCGCCTCCGCCACGGTGGTGCAGACTCCGGTGACGAGTTCCACGGTATTCAGCAGCAGCTCCTGCTTGATGTGCGGGTGCTCGTCGTCCTCGTTGAGTTCGGGATGCCGGGCAGCGACTCCGCGGAGCACCTGGTTCGCCACGGAGGCCAGTTCACCGGTCTCGGCGTCGACGAGGGCCAGCTCCCATTCCACGCCAAGAGTCGACTGCCTGGATGAAGCGAACTCGATCTTCATGTGGTCCCTTCACTGTTCTGCTGTCCTGGCCGTCGTCCTGGCGGGAATGCGCTGGCAAACACCCTCGGACGTGCCCCTGCACGCGGCACCGGCGGTGTCGCGTGCCATTTCCCGCCACAGCGCCGGGCGGGCGGCTGGCAGGGCTACGGGTGGTCCAAGTCTAGTGCAGGGGCTGGGCCCGGACGGTGCCAAAGTTACCGCTGATGCGTGAGTGTATTCACAAACGGCGCTGGTCAGGGGAGGCTCCGGCGCCGGGCGTCGTTGAGGTTCGGGCCCGGGCCCAGGCGGGGCTGCGGGGGAGCGGGCCGCTCCTGGCGTTTAATGGAGCTGTGCCCATTCTGAACAAAGACATGACCCTGTGCATCTCGCTCTCGGCCCGGCCGAGCAACAACGGGACACGCTTCCACAACCATCTGTACGAACAGCTGGGCCTGAACTGGATCTACAAGGCCTTCGCCCCCACCGACCTCGCCCAGGCCGTCGCCGGAGTGCGCGGACTCGGCATCCGCGGCTGCGCGGTGTCCATGCCCTACAAAGAGGACGTGATCGCCCTGGTGGACGTCATGGACCCCTCCGCGAAGGCCATCGATTCGGTCAACACCATCGTCAACGACGGCGGCCGGCTCACCGCCTACAACACCGACTACACGGCAATCGAGCAGCTCCTGCAGCGCAATGCCGTCCCGACGGACTACTCGGTGCTGGTCCTGGGCTCCGGTGGCATGGCCAAGGCCACTGTTGCCGCGCTGCGGGATGCCGGTTTCAAGGACGTGACGGTCGTGGCCCGCAACGAGGACACCGGACGCGGCCTGGCCGAGCTATACGGGTTCGCCTGGAGCCCGGATCTGGGCTCCGCAAGGTCCGGAACGGGCACGGCCGACATGATCATCAACGTCACCCCAGTGGGCATGGCCGGGGGCCCCGACGCGGAGGCGCTGTCCTTCCCGCAGCAGGCCATCGACGCAGCAAAGGTGGTGTTCGACGTCGTCGCCCTCCCGGCCGAGACGCCGCTCATCAAGGCAGCCCGCGCGGCCGGCAAGACCGTGATCACGGGAGCCGAGGTGGCCACGATCCAGGCGCTGGAGCAGTTCGTGCTCTACACCGGGATCCGGCCGACCGACGAGCAGGTCAAGGCCGCCGAAGAGTTCACCCGGGCTCAGTAGCCCCGGCCGCCCGAGTTAGACGGGCTCCACCGAGATGGCCACCCGGTCCTCGCCGATCCTGGTGAGGACCAGGGTGGCCGCTTTCTTGGCCTTGCTCTTGGACCCTGCCGGTTTTCCGCCGGGCAGGAGCTGCTTGCGCAGTTCTTCCGGGGTGACGGCCGTGCCGCGCTTCTTTATGTCCAGGACGCCGATCCCTTGGTCCTTGACCCAAGCCTTGAGCGCTTTGACGTTGAACGGCATCACGTCCAGGACCTTGTAGGCCTTGGCGAACGGGGTCTCGCGCAACTCCGGGGCGCAGATGTAGGCGATGTGCTCGTCCACGAGGTGCCCGCCCAGCTGGAGGGCGACGTCGGCCACGAGTCCGGCGCGGATGACCGCACCGTCGGGCTCGTACAGGTAGCCCTCCACCGGGCCCACGGGCGCCGCCGGGCCGCCCCCGAAGTCCTCGCCGCTGGTGAGTTCAGCGGCACCGAGCGGCCCGAGCACCAGGGCAGCACGCCGGACGCCGGGGCGCCGGACGGCGTTGAACCACAGCGCCACCTCGGTGACGTCCCCGCCGACGGAGACCCACTGGGCTTCGCAGTCCGCCGGCACGGAATCGTGCGGCATGCCCGGCCCCATCTTGACGCCGACGGCGCGCCCGGAGCCGGCCAGCGACTCGACGAAGGACAGCGGCGGGGAAAAGTCCTCCGGATCCCAGATCCGCTTGGTTCCCGAAGTGGACGTGGTGCGCCGGGCAGGGTCCAGCCAGACGCCGTCGACCCCCTCAAGGGAAACCGCGGTGGCATCGGAGTGGACCACGGTGGCGTTGCGGAAGGGGATCAGGTTCATCGTGGCGCAGGCAGCCGTGGTCTCGTCCATTTCCACCGCGGTGACCATGAGATCCATGGACGCCAGGGCCATGGCATCGGCTCCCAGCCCGCAGCCGAGGTCCGCGACATGGCTGATTCCGGCCTCGACGAACCGCTGCGCGTGCCGGGCCGCCACCGTGAGCCGGGTGGCCTGCTCCAGGCCGGCCTTGGTGAAGACCATCTGCCGGGCGAACTCACCGAACTTGGCCTCGGCCTTGGTCCGCAACCGGGACTGGGTGAGCACCGCCGAGACCAGCTCGGGGGAGTGGCCGGCCTTGCGCAGCGCCGCGGTGAGGCGGAAGGCCTCGTCCTCGCGGTACGGGCCCAGCGACGCCAGCAGCTCCCAGCCCTCGGGCGTGAGGATCGGGGCAATGTGTTCCTGCGGTGCGTCAGTCATGCCTTCCAGCGTAGTTCAGCGCCGCGGGCACGCTGCGACCGGACCACGGGGACTAGGCTTGACGACATGGAAGACAGCGGTACAGGCGGCAGCACGTCAGAGGAAACATCCGGGCAGAACACGGGCGGTCAGAATACGGACGGGCAGGACGACGCTGGGCAGGACGACGCTGGGCAGGACGTGGACGGGCAGGACGACGGCGGGCGGGACGACGGCGGGCGGGTGCGCCATAGCCATCAGCAGGGACTGGCCCGCTACGCACGGCCGGCGATCATCGCCGGAGCGGTGATCGCCGTCGTGTGTATCGCGTTGCTGGTGATCATCTTCTTCCTCGATTCCTTCAACGCGACGGTCTATTCCGTCGGCGGCAAGAACGTACAGGACGCCACGGACGAGGCCCGGGCCATCCGCGACACCTATGCCACGGCCAGGCTCGGTGGCATCATCTTCCTCATCGCCGGCGTCCTGCTGGCCGGCGGCGGAGCCCTGGTGATGTACCGGCATCGGAACGACGAAGGCAGTGACCGCGACGACGAAGAAGGCGAAGACGTGGACTTCGAGGACCTCGCCGGCGAGTAGGGCACGCGCCAGGCCCCATGGACCCAGCAGGCCCGGATGGACATGCCCCTCGCTTGGCGCGGGCAGGGAGCATGATGCCGAAGTGTCCGCTGGCTGCAGCAAAGAATGGGCATCTCCCACTGAGCAGCCTTCATCCGTTGGACATGTCCTCTCGGGCAGCCCGCATGCACTGGACATGCCCTGAGTGCCCGCTACCCGTTGGACATGCCCCTCGCTTGGCGCGGGCAGGGAGCATGATGCCGAAGTGTCCAATGAACGGTGCAGAGAATGGGCATCTCCCACTGAGCAGCCTTCATCCGGTGGACATGCCCCCCTTGGGCAGCCAGCATGCGCTGGACATGTCCCTTGCTTGGTGCAGACAGAGAGCATGATGCCGAAGTGTCCGGTGGCGGAAGCAAAGAATGGGCATGTCCTCCTGGGTAGCCGCTACCTGTTGGACATGTCCCTCGCTTGGCGCGGGCAGGGAGCATGATGCCGAAGTGTCCGCTGGCTGCAGCAAAGAATGAGCATGTCCCGCGCGGGGGAGCTGTTCACCCGAGATGAATTTCTGGCACTCGCCTTGACCGAGTGCTAACCATTTACATAGAGTCGTCATTAGCACTCTCCCTAGGAGGGTGCTAACACCTGAAGCTTCACAGCCAGGCTGCTGCCGGCACCGCGACGACGGTCTGTACGCCATGGCATCACCGCTTCATAGTCCACGAATTTGCTGACGAATAGGAGAGGTCCTTGTCGGTCTCTATTAAGCCTCTTGAGGATCGTATTGTTGTCCGCCCGCTCGAAGCCGAGCAGACCACGGCTTCAGGCCTGGTTATCCCGGACTCCGCACAGGAGAAGCCGCAGGAAGGCGAAGTTGTTGCAGTAGGCCCCGGCCGCTTTGACGACAACGGCAACCGCGTTCCCGTTGACGTTGCCGTCGGCGACGTCGTTATCTACTCCAAGTACGGCGGAACCGAAGTCAAGACCGGCGGCACGGAGTACCTCGTACTCTCCGCCCGCGACGTTCTGGCGATCGTCGTAAAGTAACTCTCTTGGTCCCCCGCGCAGCCGATCCTTCGCCATGAACGGATCAGTTGCGCGGGGTTCTGTCTTGAAAGGACAAAACCATGGCAAAGCAGCTTGCGTTTAACGACGCTGCCCGCCGGTCGCTTGAAGCCGGCATCGATAAGCTCGCCAACACCGTCAAGGTCACGCTGGGCCCGCGCGGCCGCAATGTCGTGCTGGACAAGAAGTGGGGCGCTCCCACGATCACTAACGATGGTGTGACCATCGCCCGTGAAATCGAGCTGGACGACCCCTACGAAAACCTTGGCGCGCAGCTTGCCAAGGAGGTCGCCACCAAGACCAACGATGTTGCCGGCGACGGCACCACCACCGCCACCGTGCTGGCCCAGGCCCTGGTCAAGGAAGGCCTGCGCAATGTTGCGGCAGGCGCCGCCCCGGGCGAGATCAAGCGTGGCATCGAGGTTTCGGTCGAGGCCGTCGCTGCCCGCCTGTTGGAAAACGCCCGTCCGGTCGAAGGCACGCAGGTTGCCAACGTTGCCGCCATCTCCGCCCAGAGCGACGAGGTCGGCGAGCTCCTGGCCGAGGCGTTTGGCAAGGTCGGCAAGGATGGTGTGATCACCATCGAGGAATCTTCCACCACACAGACAGAACTGGTCCTCACCGAGGGCATGCAGTTCGACAAGGGCTACCTGTCCCCGTACTTTGTCACGGACGCGGAACGCCAGGAAGCTGTCCTCGAGGACGCCCTGATCCTGATCAACCAGGGCAAGATCTCCTCGGTGCAGGAATTCCTGCCGCTGCTGGAAAAGGCGCTGCAGAGCTCCAAGCCGCTCTTCATCATTGCCGAAGACGTCGAGGGCGAGGCCCTGTCCACGCTCATCGTCAACCGCATCCGCGGCACCCTGAACGTCGTCGCCGTCAAGGCCCCGGGCTTCGGCGACCGCCGCAAGGCCATGCTGCAGGACATCGCGACTCTCACGGGTGCACAGGTTGTCTCCCCGGAGCTGGGCCTGAGCCTGGATTCCGTTGGCCTTGAGGTGCTCGGCACCGCCCGCCGCATCACGGTCACCAAGGACAACACCACGATCGTCGACGGCGCCGGTTCGGCCGAGGACGTCGCCGCGCGTGTTGCCCAGCTGCGCGCCGAGCTGACCCGCACGGATTCCGACTGGGACAAGGAAAAGCTGCAGGAACGCCTGGCCAAGCTGGCCGGCGGCATCGGCGTGATCAAGGTTGGCGCTGCCACCGAGGTTGAGCTGAAGGAAAAGAAGCACCGCATCGAGGACGCAGTGTCCTCGACCCGCGCCGCCCTTGAAGAAGGCATCGTCGCCGGTGGCGGGTCCGCCCTCATCCACGCGCTGAAGGCCCTCGACGAGGACGCAGCCGTCCAGGCTCTCGAAGGTGACGCGGCTGCCGCCGTCGGCATCGTCCGCCGGGCCCTGACCCAGCCGCTGCGCTGGATCGCCCAGAACGCCGGCTTCGACGGCTATGTGGTTGTTGCCAAGGTGGCAGAATCCGCCGTCAACCAGGGTTTCAACGCCAAGTCCGGCGAGTACGAAGACCTGATCGCCGCCGGCGTGATCGACCCCGTCAAGGTGACCCGTGCGGCCCTGCGCAACGCGGCTTCCATCGCTGCGCTGGTCCTCACCACGGAAACCCTCGTGGTGGAGAAGCCGGCCGACGAAGACGAGCACGCAGGCCACCAGCACTAATTTCGGCCCGCACAGGGGACGGCCCGGCAACTTGCCGGGCCGTCCCTTTTTTGTGCCCGGGTCCTGCTTTTGCGCCCGGGGACTGCCGCGAAAATGCTCCCGAAGTGCGCCAAGTCCTGGCGCGACTCAGCCGCGACGTGCTGCCTTCATGCTGACAATTCACTGGAAACTCACACCTTGGCATGACTGAATAGAGTTCTATGCCCGCCGCGACGATTGGCCATGAACATTACGGTTGGATAACATAGACGTTTTGGTTACCGGTTTGAGGGGTTTTTCTATGACACAGCAAAGAACCCTACCCGCACCTGCCCGATCCGACGGCGCGCCCCAGGCCGGCCGAAAGTCCACCTTCAGGCCCGAAATTCAGGGGCTCCGGTCCTTGGCCGTGCTGATGGTCATGAGCTACCACATCTGGTTGGGGCGGGTCTCCGGCGGTGTGGACGTGTTCTTGCTGATCTCGGCGTTCCTCATGACGCTGCAGTTCGTCGGCCGTTACGAGCAGGGCCGACCCATGGCCCTGCTCAAGCATTGGCTGCACCTCTTCCGGCGCCTCGTCCCGGCTGCCGTCACCGTCATCGTGGCCGTCATTGCCGCAAGCATCCTGTTCCTTCCCCGGACCCGCTGGCTGGAAGTGATCTCGCAGGGCTGGGCCTCCCTGTCCTATGTCGAGAACTGGCTCCTGCAGTCCCAGGCCACGGACTACTACGCCTCGGACCACAGCCAGGCCAGCCCCTTCCAGCACTTCTGGTCCCTCTCGATCCAGGGGCAGATTTTCATCCTGTGGCCGCTCATCTTCGCGGGAGCCGCACTCGTCGCCAGGCGCTTCCGGCTCCGCTACCGCGTGCTGCTGTGCTACATCTTCGCCTTGATTTTCCTCGGTTCGCTGATCTACTCCATCCTCTTCACCAAGGCGGAGCAGACGGAAGCGTACTTCGATACCGGCGCGCGGCTATGGGAGTTTGCGCTGGGCACCCTTGTGGCTCTGGCCCTTCCCTCCCTGCGGCTTCCCCGGAGCTGGCGCTTGGCGCTCGGCTGGCTGGGCATTGTGGCCATGCTCAGCTGCGGCCTCCTGCTCAATGTCCAGGCCTCCTTCCCCGGGTTCGTGGCACTCTGGCCCACCTTGGCCGCGGCCTGTGTGATCGTCGCCGGACAGACCGGCAGCAAGCTTGGCGTTGACCGGTTCCTCAGCTCGGGGCCTCTGGTCCGGCTGGGAGACATGTCCTACGCTTTGTACTTGTGGCACTGGCCGGTCCTGGTCATCTCGCTGACCGCGACGGACAAGGACCGCGCGGGGCCGATCACGGGCAGCATCATCGTGGCCGTTTCGATGGTTCTCGCCTACCTCACCACCCGCTTCGTTGAGAAGCCCTGGCGGGGGTGGAAGTGGCCGGAGCTCAAACGCCGCCGCGCCCTCATCGCCATTGCCGCGGCCGCGGCCATCGCCGCCGTGCCGCTGGCGGCCTGGCAACTCCAGATCAACTACGCCCTTGCCGCGGCGTCAAGCCAGGCCTGGGTCAATAATCCGGGTGCACGTTCGCTGGACCCGGCCTACGTCGGCGGGGCCGACAAATCCGCTCCTCTCCTTCCCACCCTCGCCACGGCGGCTGATGAATGGCCCCGCTACGCGGGCGGCTGCACGTCGGATGAGAAGGCCCTCACCAACATTTGCACCAACGGCAAACAGAACGCCGCCAAGACCGTGGTGATCATCGGCAACTCGCACGCCCACGTCTGGGCGACCCCCATTCTCACTCTGGCCGACAAGTACGGGTGGAAGGTCGAAGCCATCACCAAGGGTTATTGCCCTGTGACGGTCGGCCCGGCCCCGGGGCTCTCGGAAGGCTGCCTGGACTTCAACAAGGACACCCTCAAGAAGGTGCTGGCCATGAAGCCGGACCTTGTGGTGACAACCAGCACCCGGACCGACCCGGATCCGACGTCCACGGAGTTCATGGACCCGGGGTGGGTTCCGCCGATCAAGTCCATCAACGACGCCGGCATCCCCGTCGTGGCGTTGCGCGACACCCCGCGCATGCACGAGGCCGTCCCGGCCTGCCTGGAGAAGAACCCCAACAACTACGCAGCCTGCGGATCGAAGACGGCGGAGAACTACCAGCCCGCGTCGCCCGATGCCTCCGTGGCCGCGCAGTTGCCGGCCACCAAGTTTCTGGACTTCAGCCAGTACTTCTGCCAGGACGAGGTCTGCCCGGCCGTCATCGGCAACGTGATGGTCTACAAGGATGACAACCACGTCACCAGGACCTACATGGAGAGCCTCACGCCCTACTTTGAGGCCCAGTTCCTGGCGGCTACCGGGTGGGCCGCCGAGTGAGGAACCTGCTGCCGTTGCCTAACTGACTGGCTGACCCCGGCCCGGCCCGGCCCGGCCGCCAGCCAGTCTGGCGGTCAGTCCGTCAGCACCGGGCCGTCAGCCAGTCCGTCAGCGGCGGGTGCCCGCAGACTTGCGCCGCAGCGTAGCCTCCGGCGGCCGCCGTTTGGCCACCACCCGGTAGAAAAGCAACACCCCGACGCCGGACACCACAATCCCCACCAGGTTCAGGAACAGCTGAAGGGCGGAACCGGCCGCCTTCTGATACTCGCCCAGGACCAGTGCCACGGCCACAAACCCCGCCGCCGGCACCGTGGTGACGGAGATAAACACGCCAATCAGCGCCGCCGAGCGCCGGCTGATCACCGACAGCATCCCGGCCGTTCCAGCCAGCACCGCGACAATCAGCGAGTATGGCCCCGGATGGTAGATGAATTCAACCGCAGAACCGTGGTCCAGCGCGTCCTTGGGAAACAGTCCGAGCGGGACGGACAGCCACGCGGTCAGTGCCGCGGCCAGCATCGCGACCGGAAAGCCGACGCCGAGGGCCAGCGCCGCGTCGCGTCCGAGCCGTCGCTCGCGCCGGACCAGAGCCACAGCCAGCGCAGCCAGCGGGCCGAACTCAGGGCCCACGGCCATGGCGCCGACAATCGCGATTGTGGAGTCCGTGACGATGCCGATGGCCGCCAGCTGGGTGGCCAGGACCAGGAATGCCAGAAAACTCCACGTGAGGCGCGAATCTTCGCCGCTCTGGCGCGACACCTCTTCCCAGATGACCGCGTCTGCGCCCTCACCGGGGGCCTCGGCCTCCGCCCGGTCGGCCCGGTCCGAAAGCACAAGATCCGGCAGGTTGACCGAAATCGATCCGCGCTTCTGGATGTCGAGGACCTGGAGCTTCTCCATGAGCGTCTCCACGGATTCGCGGGCGAGCAGGACCTGGACAACGTCCCCGGGCGGCATGACCGAGGCGCCCTTGTCCACGGCGATTTCCGCGACGCCGAGATGATCGGCACATCTTTCGACAACAACTCCGGACAAATCACCCGGAACACAAATGCGCAGCTGCACAATCACTAAGCGGCCTCCTCAGACTCGCACCAGCCTAGCTTCCGCGCCGCGGCCGGTGGAGTCCAACGCCGCCCGCAGCCGCCCCAGGACTCCAACGAAGCACCCCGTGGACGCCCCCGCCGGCGCTCCCACTAGCGCCCTGTGACTGGCAAAGAAAGTTACGGTTCGGTAACATTGATCTTTTGGAAGCCGGCCTGAAGGGTTTTTTAGTGTCGAACGAGCGAACCATAGCCACCCCGCCATCAGCGGATGCGGGTTCTCCGGCGAGCCGAAAAGCCAGCTACCGACCCGAGGTCCAGGGCCTTCGCGCCCTTGCCGTCCTCATGGTGGTCACGTACCACGTGTGGCTGGGCCGGGTCTCCGGCGGTGTGGACATCTTCCTTCTCATTTCAGCATTCCTGATGACCCTCAGCTTCACGCGGAAGGTCGAATCCGGCGCCCCCCTGCGGCTCCTGAGCCACTGGCTGCACCTGCTCAAGCGACTGCTGCCCGCCGTCGTCGTGGTGGTGCTCGCCGTACTCGCCGGCACCTGGGCCATCCTGCCTCAGAGCCGCTGGCCGGACATCCTCGATCAGGCGTGGGCCTCCCTGCTATACCGGCAGAACTGGCTCCTGGCCGACAGCGCAGTCGACTACTACGCCCAGGACCATTCGGGCGCGAGCCCGCTCCAGCACTTCTGGTCGCTGTCGATCCAGGGACAGGTGTTCGTGCTCTGGCCCCTCGTATTTGCCGGCACGGCTCTTCTTTCCCGACTACTCCGGCGCTGGACCGGCGACGACCGCGCCCTGCTTAGTTACCGGTCCCTGCTGACCGCTGCCTTCGGCGCCATCTTCGCCGTGTCGCTCGTCTACTCGATCCAGCAGACCACCACCAACCAGGCCCACGCCTACTTCGACACCGGCGCCCGACTCTGGGAATTCGCCCTCGGCTCCCTCCTGGCCCTCGCCCTGCCATATCTGAAGCCCGGCAGGATCCTGCGCGTCGTGCTGGGCTGGGCCGGCTTGGTGGCCATGCTGTCCTGCGGGTTGCTGCTGACCGTGGACCGTTCGTTTCCCGGCTTCATCGCGCTGTGGCCCACGCTGGCCGCCGCCGCGATCATTACCGCCGGACAAAGCGGCAGCCGCTTCGGCGTGGACCGTCTCCTGACCTGGAAGCCGCTGGTGTCGCTGGGAGACAACTCCTATGCGCTGTACCTCTGGCACTGGCCGCTGCTGGTCCTGGCCCTTGCCGGGGCGGGCATCACGGCGCCGAACCTTGTCCAGGGGCTGTGCATCGTCGGCGTGTCCATCGTTTTGGCAGTTCTCACCACCCGTTTCGTCGAGAAGCCGCTGCGCGAATGGCACTGGCCGAAGCGCCGTGCCTGGCGCACCGCCGTCGTGATTGCCGCCTGCGGTGCCCTGCTGGCAGGTCCGGTCGCGGTCTGGCAGAGCAGGCTCGTGGCCGACGAGGCCGCGGCGGCGTCCCAGCCCAAGGAACTGACGCCCGGGGCGGCCGCCCTGGCGCCGGAGAACGCCGGCAAACCCACCCCGGACGCGAAGATCATCCCCGCGCCGGCGGCGATGAAGAATGAGTGGGCCGACATCGACGGGCTATGCACGGACGAGAACGTCCCCAGCGACCCCCTGCTGCAGGGCTGCCTGCAGAACAACAAGCCCGAGAAGGTCACGAAGCGGATTGTGGTGCTTGGCGACTCCCATGCCCAGCAGTACATGGCGGCGCTGGGCCCCATCGCGAAGAGCCACGGCTGGGAAGTCGTCACGCTCCTGAAAGGCAACTGCCGCTTCGGCGGGGAGTCACCGGAGCGGGACGCGGACTGCAACGCCTTCAACAAGGCCAGCGCGCAGTACGTCCTGGACCACCACCCCGACGCCGTCTTCACGGTTGCGTCCCTGACCCACAAGGAAGCGCCGTTCGAGACCGAGGTGCCGCAGTACCTTGAAGGCATCAAACCCTTCACCGACGCCGGCATGGACGTCGTGGGGATCCGCGACAACCCCCGCTTCAACATCAACATGCCCGAATGCGTCCAGAAGAACGGCGAGGGTGCCGCGGAGTGCAACGTGCCCGAGCAGGAGTCGCTCGCGGGGTCCTCGCCGTTGGACGCCTACCGTGGCAAGGTGCCCGGCCTGCACCTCATGGACATGAGCGATTTCATCTGCGCGAACGGGGTCTGCCCCGCGGTCGTCGGCAACGTGTACGTCTACAAGGACGACAACCACCTGACCAAGACCTACGTTCAGACCATGATCCCCATGTTCGAACAGCGGCTCCTGGCTGCCACCGGCTGGAAGTAGGGCCCCGCGCCGGGCCGGCACCGGGAGCCTCCGGCGGCCGCCCGGCATGGGGCGGCTCACATTGAGGCGCACATTACCGCCCCGGAATATGGCTATCGCCGCCAAGGTTCTACTATTTATTCAACCCTTCTGCACAGACCAGACCCGTAATGACTGGCTGGTCATCTGTTGCAACCCCTACCCGTGAACCCCGTAACCCAAGGTAAGAGGCGCACTCATGACCCAGCCCGAACACAACCCCTTCGGCTTTATCGGCCTGACGTACGACGACGTCCTGCTCCTGCCCGGCCACACCGACGTGATCCCCTCCGAGGCGGACACGTCCTCCCGGATTTCCAAGCGCATCACGGTCCAGACCCCGCTGCTGTCCGCCGCGATGGACACCGTCACGGAGTCCCGGATGGCCATCGCCATGGCGCGCCAGGGCGGCCTCGGCGTCGTGCACCGCAACCTTTCAATCGCCGATCAGGCCGACCAGGTGGACCGGGTCAAGCGCAGCGAATCCGGCATGATCACCAACCCCCTGACCATCGGCCCCGAAGCCACGCTGGCTGAGCTCGACGAGATCTGCGCACGCTACCGCGTCTCAGGGCTCCCGGTGGTGGACGAAGGCAACAGGCTGCTGGGCATCGTCACCAACCGCGACACCCGGTTCGTGCCGGAGTCGGACTTCCCGCTCCGGCTGGTCAGTGACGTCATGACCAAGATGCCGCTGGTCACCGGGCACGTCGGCATCAGCCGCGAGGAAGCCTCGCACAAGCTGGCCACGAACAAGATCGAGAAGCTCCCGCTCGTTGACGAGCAGGGCCGGCTCCAGGGCCTCATCACCACCAAGGACTTCACCAAGGCCGAGCAGTACCCGCTCGCCACCAAGGACGAGGCAGGCCGCCTGCGCGTCGGTGCGGCCATCGGCTTCTTCGGCGACGGCTGGGAGCGTGCCATGACGCTCGTTGACGCCGGCGTGGATGCCCTCTTCGTTGACACCGCAAACGGTCACTCCCAGGGCGTTCTGGAGATGATTCGCCGGCTCAAGGCAGAGCCCGCGGCAGCGCACGTGGACATCATCGGGGGCCAGGCCGCCACCCGCGAAGGTGCCCAGGCTCTGATCGACGCCGGTGCCGACGGCATCAAGGTGGGGGTCGGTCCCGGTTCCATCTGCACCACCCGCGTGGTTGCAGGCGTCGGTGTCCCGCAGATCACCGCCATCTACGAATCGGCGAAGGCGGCCATCCCGGCCGGCGTTCCGCTGATCGCCGACGGCGGCCTGCAGTACTCGGGCGACATCGGCAAGGCGCTGGTCGCCGGCGCCGACACCGTGATGCTTGGCTCCCTCCTGGCCGGCTGCGATGAGTCCCCGGGCGAGCTAATCTTCGTCAACGGCAAGCAGTTCAAGAGCTACCGCGGCATGGGCTCCCTGGGCGCCATGCAGACCCGTGGCAAGAACACTTCCTACTCCAAGGACCGCTATTTCCAGGCCGACGTGTCCGGCGATGACAAGCTCATCCCCGAGGGCATCGAAGGGCGGGTCGCGTACCGCGGTCCGCTGTCCTCGGTGGCGTACCAGCTGGTCGGCGGCCTCCGCCAGACGATGTTCTACACCGGCGCCCCCACCGTCGCCGAGCTCAAGGCCCGCGGCAAGTTCGTCCGCATCACCGCGGCCGGACTCAAGGAATCGCACCCGCACGACATCCAGATGACCGTCGAAGCCCCGAACTACGGTTCGCGCTAGGACTCTCCGCTGTGAAACGGGTAAGCCCGCCGAAACTGCAGTTTCGGCGGGCTTACCCGTTTGTGGGCGCCCGGCTTCACCCGGGGCGGCGCCGCCCCACCGGTGCCGCACCCGCAGTCTCCGTACCCGCCACCTCCGGGTCCCGGAACTAGGCTGGAGGCATGTCTGAACTCCTGCCCGCACGTGAGCCGAAACGCAAGCTTGCGCTGAAGCCCTACGCTCGCGCCGTGGCGCAGGTTCTGCGGGTGAGCTTCCAGGCCTCACCGGCCGCCGTCGTGATGAAAGTCCTCGGCTCGCTGATCTCGGCGCTCCTGCCGCTCGTCACGACCTACTTCGCCGCCCTGACCACGACGGCGCTGGCTGCCGCCTACGCGGGCAACACCGACGCCGGGCGGCAGGCCATCATTTACGTCATCATCACTGCGGCCCTCGGGCTCTTCTGGGGCGCGTTCAGCAGCGTGGACCGATACATCCAGCAGCTCATGAGCTTCCGGGTCGGCGCGATCGTCGGTGATCTGATGTACGAGCGATTCCTCACCCTGGACTTCTGGCGCTACGACGACAAAGAGACGGTGGACCTGTACGACCGTGCCAAGCGCTTCTCCGATTCCTACGCACGGGTCCTTGACCGGATCGCCGCGATCTTCACCCAGCTCGTCTCGGTGCTCCTCGCCATCGGCGCGCTGCTGCTGGTCAGTTGGTGGATAGCCGTGATCGTCCTGATCGCGATCGTCCCCAGCGTCTACCTGCAGTTCAAACTCTCCCGCGAACAAATCGCGCACTGGAACACGCAGGTGGACTCGCGCCGGCAGCGCAGGATGATTGAAACCAACCTCCTCCGCCCGCAGCACATCGCCGAGATGCGGCTCTACGGAATCGTCGGCTACCTGATGGGGCTGCGCTCCAGGCTCCGGGACGCCGACGAGAAGCGCCGGCTGGACTTCCAGAAGCGCTACATCCCCAAACAGCTCGCGGCCGATGCCCTCCAGTACGGTGCGGAAGTCGTTTCCCTGATCTGGGTAGTCGGCCAGATCATCGCCCACGCCCAGCCGGTGGGGCAGTTCCTCTATGTCCAGCAGATTGTCAGCCGCGCCCTGTCCACGGCCAACAGCCTGGTCTCCTCGCTCAGCTCGATCGACGAGGACCTGGCGAACCTCAAGGACTACGAACTGTTCATGGCACTGCCCGTGCATTCCAGCCACGCCCGGCCCCTGCTGGAGGCGCCGAAGAGTGTGGAACTGCGGGACATCCACTTCACGTACACCGGCAGCGACCTTGAAGTCATCCGCGGAATTTCAATGACCATCCGGCAGGGCCAGCACGTCGCCATCGTGGGGGAGAACGGCGCGGGCAAGTCCACCCTGATCCGCATCCTGGCTGGCCTCTACCGGCCCGATTCCGGGCAGGTGCTGCTCGACGGTGTCGACCTCGCCGCCGTCGACGTCAAGTCCTGGCACCGGCACCTGGCGGTGCTCAGCCAGGAATTCCTGAAGTACGAGTTTGCCACGGCGGCGGAGAACATCTTCTTCGGCGACGTCGATTCGCCCCGCGACGACGGCATGATCCGCCGGGCCGCCGCGGATGCGGAGGCCCTGGAGTTCATCAACAAACTGCCCAACGGCCTGGACAACCACGTCAGCAACTGGATGGAGGATCCGCGCGGACGGAAGGGAAGCGGGCTGTCCGGCGGGCAGTGGCAGCGCCTGGCGATGGCACGGAACTTCTACCGCAACGCCTCATTCATGGTGATGGACGAGCCGACGTCGGCCATCGACGCGCTGGCCGAACACCGGATCTTCACGAGGCTCTTCGCGGACCGCGGCAGCACCATCATCGCCATCAGCCACCGCCTGGCCACGATCGAGAAGGCCGACGTCGTCTACATGCTCGAGGACGGCCGGATCGTGGAACAGGGCACGCACCGCGAGCTCGTGGCCCTGCGCGGCCGGTATTTCCGGATGTTCGAATCCCAGCTGACGGTCCCGGACACGGAGGACATCAGCGGAGAGTGACTGGGGCGCCTTCCACAGTGGTGCGCACCCGGGCTATGCCCGGTTCGGGCGGGACGCTGCTGAAGCCGAAGCCGACGGCGGGCAGGACCTTTGCCAGCGCGCCGGCGTCGACCCCGTCCCAGCTGACCGTCGCCGCGTCGATGCGGTGGAGATCGGTGACGCCGTAGTACTCGCGCCGACCGCCCCCGGCGGTGCCGGCAGTGCGCACCCCGGGGCTGAGAAGTCCCGCGAAGGGGCTGACGGCGCGCAGCCAGCGCGGGTGCACGGCCAGGGGCCGGGGGATGAGCCGTGCCGCCGTGCCGAGCGCGGTCCGGGCGCCGAGGGCAACCTCCAACAGCAGGTGCCCGGCGTCCACCGTCAGCGTTCCGCCGGCGTGCCGAACGGCAATGTCCACCACACGGGTTTCATCGAAGCTGTAGACGGCGGCGATGAATCCTGCCACCTCTGCCGTCGGGGCCAGCAGGATGCGCCGGCCCGAGGGCAGTTCCACCATGGCGTCGGCGAAAGTGCCGAACGGGGACTCCTGCCAGAGCCCCACCACGGCACGAAGTCCCGACGTCGTGCCGATCCCGGCGATGTGCCCGTCGAAGATCCACCGCATACCCATGCGGCCACCTTACGTCGGCAGCGGTCGCTGCGCTGCCGTACGGTCACGTTCACGGGGAAAACCGCGCCCTGGGATAACCTAGAGCAGTGACTTACGAGATTGAGATTGGCCGAGGCAAGCGTGGGCGCCGTGCCTACTCCCTGGATGACATTGCGATCGTCCCCAACCGTCGCACGCGTGACCCGAAGGACGTATCCGTCTCCTGGCAGATCGATGCCTACAAGTTCGACATGCCGGTCATCGCGGCACCGATGGATTCGGCCATGTCACCGGAAACCGTCATCGCCCTGGGCCGCCTCGGCGGCCTCGGCGTCCTGGACCTCGAAGGCCTATGGACCCGGTACGAGGACCCGCAGTCCGTCCTGGACGAAATCGCGGTCCTCGCGGACGAGACCAACAGCCCCGCCGTCACCCGGCGCATGCAGGAGCTCTACCAGGCACCGATCCAGCCCGAGCTGATCACCTCGCGCCTGGCCGAGATCCGCGCCGCCGGCGTCACCGTCGCAGGCTCCCTCACCCCGCAGCGCACGCAGGAACACTACAAGACCGTGGTGGCTGCCGGCGTCGACATCTTCGTCATCCGCGGAACCACCGTCTCGGCCGAACACGTCTCCAAGGACCACGAGCCGCTGAACCTCAAGCAGTTCATCTACGAACTCGACGTTCCCGTGATCGTCGGCGGGGCGGCCGGCTACACCCCGGCACTGCACCTCATGCGCACCGGCGCCGCCGGCGTCCTGGTCGGCTTCGGCGGGGGAGCCACCACCACCACCCGCCGCGCGCTCGGCATCCATTCGCCCATGGCTTCGGCCATCTCCGACGTCGCGGCCGCCCGCCGGGACTACATGGATGAATCCGGCGGACGCTACGTGCACGTGATCGCCGACGGCGGCATGGGCACCTCCGGTGACATCGTCAAGGCCATCGCCATGGGCGCCGACGCCGTGATGCTGGGCAGTGCCCTGGCCCGCGCCGAGGAAGCACCCGGCAAGGGCTGGCACTGGGGCCAGGAAGCCCACCACCTCGAACTGCCCCGCGGCGACAGGGTCAACGTCGGAACCGTGGGTCCGCTCGAGGAAGTCCTGTTCGGGCCGGGCCACCACACCAACGGCACCTCGAACCTGATCGGTGCGCTGCGCCGTTCGATGGCGACCACCGGCTATTCGGACCTGAAAGAGTTCCAGCGCGTCGACGTCGTCGTCTCGCCGTACGCCGGTAACTGAACCCGGCGCCGGGAACTGAACCCCACGCTGGCAGGTGATTGGCCCTGCCCATCCGGAAGACTTGGACGTAGTCTGGTGCCCTACGAGGTTTGATCCGGATGGAGGCGTGACATGAACAGTTTTCCCGGCGGTTCTCCCGTGGCCGGAGGTGCTCTTGGCCCCGCAGAGCGCGATGCTTCGATCGCGCTTCTGAAGGGCACGGGCGACCCGGGCAAGGAACTTGACATCCTGATCGTGGGCGGAGGAATCGTCGGCGCCGGCGCCGCGCTGGACGCCATCACTCGTGGGCTCAGCGTCGGCATCGTCGAAGCCAACGACTGGGCGGCCGGCACCTCCTCCCGGTCCTCCAAGCTCATCCACGGCGGCCTGCGTTACCTGGAGATGCTGGACTTCGCCCTGGTCAAGGAGGCGCTGCACGAGCGCGGGCTCATCCTTTCCGTCCTCGCCCCGCACCTGGCCCGGCCGGTGCCGTTCCTCTACCCGCTGACCAAGCACTTCGTTGAGCGCCCGTACGTCGGTGCAGGGATCGCGTTGTACGACGTCATGTCCATCACCGGCGGACACAGCCGCGGCGTTCCGTTCCACAAGCACCTGACCCGCCGCGGCACCCTGCGGGCCGCGCCGAGCCTGAAGGATGACGCCTTCGTAGGCTCCATCCGGTACTACGACGGCCAGGTGGACGACGCTAAGTACGTTGCCAACCTCGTCCGGACCGCGGCATACTACGGCGCACACGCGGTCAACCAGATGTCAGTCGTGGCCTTCCTGCGCGAAGGTGAGCGCGTGGTCGGCGCCAAGGTGGTCAATCACGAGGACGGCTCGAGCTTCAACATCCGGGCCAAGCAGGTCATCAACGCCACCGGGGTCTGGACCGACGAGACCCAAGCCATGGTGACGGACCGCGGACAGCTCAAGGTGCGCGCCTCCAAGGGCATCCACCTCGTGGTACCCCGTGACCGGATCCAGTCCACGGTGGGGCTGATCCTGCGGACCGAGAAGTCCGTGCTGTTCGTCATCCCCTGGGGCCGGCACTGGATCATCGGAACCACGGACACCGACTGGCACCTCGACAAGGCGCACCCGGCCGCCTCCAGCAAGGACATCGACTACCTGCTGGAACACGTCAACAAGGTCCTCAAGCGGCCGCTGACCCGGGAGGACGTCGAGGGTGTCTACGCCGGACTACGCCCGCTGCTGGCCGGGGAAAGCGACTCCACCGCCAAGCTCTCCCGCGAACACGTAGTGGCCCACCCCGTGCCGGGGCTTGTAGTAGTAGCCGGCGGGAAATGGACCACCTACCGGGTCATGGCCAAGGACGCCGTCGACGAGGCAACGCGCAGCATGGACGAGCGTGTCCCGCCGAGCTGCACGGAGTCCATTCCGCTGCTTGGAGCCAGCGGTTTCAAAGCCGCATGGAACAAGCGGAACCGGATGGCGGAGGAGACCGGCGTCCACGTGGCCCGGATCGAACATCTGCTCAACCGTTACGGCGCCATGGCTCCAGAGGTGCTGGCCCTCATCGCCAGCAACCCGGAACTGGCCGAGCCGCTGCCGGGCGCGGATGACTACCTCGCCGCCGAGGCCGTCTATGCCGCCACGCACGAGGGCGCCCGCCACGTCCAGGACGTCCTGACCCGCCGCACCCGGATTTCGATCGAGGCGTGGGACCGGGGTGTGTCCGCCGCTCCGGTAGTCGCTAAACTAATGGGAGACGTTCTCGGCTGGAGTGATGCGCAGCGCGAGGGCGAAATCAAGCACTATCTGGCCCGGGTTGATGCCGAGCGCCTGAGCCAGCAGCAGCCGGACGACGAATCCGCCGATGCCGCACGGTTGGGTGTGGAGGATATCGTCCCCTTGCGCTGAGACTCAGCTCCGGCCGGCTGTGCGGACCACAACGCTAGTCATATGACTGCCGGCCGGCGTGCACTGACGCCACTTCGAAGGGACATCTCTTGGCGGAACCACTGGACCGGTACGACGCCGAGCTCACCACGCCCGAGATGGTGATCCTCGAACTGGACGCCACGGACAAGCTCGACGCCACGTCCCAGCTCGCAGGGCGCATGTATGAGGCTGGGCGCATTTCCGATCTGGAGGGCTTCCTCAAGCAGGTCAACGCCCGTGAGCACCAGCTCGCCACCGGGCTGCCCGGCGGGGTGGGACTGCCGCACGCCCGCAGCGAGCTCGTCTCGCAGACCTCCATCGCCGTCGGCATCACGAAATACGGCAGGGCACTCGACTTCGGCGCCGCTGACGGCCCGGCCACCGTGATTCTGCTCATCGCCACTCCGGCGAGCTCCTTTTCCGACCACCTCGAAGTGCTCGCGACCCTGGCACGCTCACTGTCGAAGGAATCCTTCCGCGAGTCGCTCCGCCGGGCTTACGACCCCGAAGTGATCGCCGAACTGATCAATTCGAGCCTGGTGTTCTTCGACCACTAGGGATTGGGGCGGGCTCTTGCGTGTCGATTCCGTCGCCACGCGGGGATTCGGCTGCCCCACTGTGGGGGCGGGCTCTTGCGTGTCGATTTCGTCGCCGCGAAGGGACCCGGCAGCCCCGCTAGTTTTCCAAGGGCACGGCGCATGGCCGTTGCACCGGTCGCGAGTGACCCGGCTGGAGGATCAGTTGGTGCGCGCTGCCGGCATTGAAGTCACCGGGGCGCCGGAGTCCGTGCTCTTCTCGCCCGGAGTGCGCACGTAGTTTGGCCGGCCGCGGGTCCTGACCCGCGCACCCTGACCCGCGCCTTTGACCCGAGGGCGTTGACCCATGTGCCGTGAGAACTTGGTGGCCGGGCAACCACTTCGCGGCGGCAGTTGGCTCGCGCACGGTTCCCGCTAAAACTGTCAGACCCCCGGAGGAGACTGGTGTCATGGAAGCCGCCAGGGATTTCATTGAGTTCGGGGACGACGGGCACGGCACGGACCGGTGCACCGGTCGCGCTGCAGGCTGCGGCGCGGATCCCGGCACGGACCGCGACGCAGGCGGCGGCATGGGCCCGGCCCGGTGGTCGGGTGTGGATGTTGCGCTGGCCGCGTTGGAGGCTGTGGGTTCGACGGTGCTTCAGGATGCGGCGTTGTGGGATTTCCGGGCCGCGTCGGACTTCGCCGGGCGGGTGGAGGAGCTCTCGCGCCGGGTGGAGTTTTTGCAGCTGGTGGCGGCCGGCGCGGTGGACCGGACCCGGAAGCAGGCCTCCGCGGCGGCGAGGACGGCGGCGGGGGCCGGCACGTCGTGGACCACGGGCTGGCGCGACGACGCCCCCGGAATCTCTGCGGCTGAGGCGTCGCCCGGTTCAGCGGCTTCGCCCGATGCGCTGTCCGGGGAGGGTGTGCCGTGGGATGCGGCCGGTGACGCGGCGGTGGTCGATGACGGGTACCGGAACACGGCGGAGTTCCTGCGGGCGCGGCTGCGGATCAGCGCCCCGGAGGCCAAGCGCCGGCTCGCCCTCGCCGGGGGCCTGCTGCCCCGCCGGGGACTCACCGGCCAGCCCGTCCCGGCCGTGCACGCGGAGCTCGGTGCGGCGGTCGCGGCCGGGCAGGTCGCGTCCGGGGCCGCGACGGTCATCACGGCGGCGCTGGAGAAGGTCCGGCACGCCTGTGACGCCGGGGCCCTGGCGCGGATGGAGCACGCCCTGACGCGCACGGCCGCGGAGAACGACGCGGACTTCGTGGCCCGGGTGGCCCGGGGCTGGGCGGATGCGCTGGATCAGGACGGTGCCGAGCCCTCCGAGGAGCTGCTGCGCCGGCTGCAGGGCGCCTTCATCCGGCGCCGGCGCCACGGCCTGCACCATCTTGAGATTTTCGCGACCACCGAACAGTTCGAATACGTCCTCACCGTCATGAACACCGGCACCAACCCCCGCACCGGCACCACGGACACCGCCGCCGCCGGGACCACGAAAGCCGCCGCCTCTGAGGGATCGGCCGCCGGCGCCGCTTCTGAGGACCCCACGGCCGGCGCTGAGGGCTCCGCCACCGGTGTCGCCGCCTCTGATGGCTGGGCCGCAGGTGCAGAGACGGTCGCCGGCCACGGCTGGACGGTTGATGCCACCGGCGGTGCCGCCGCTTCTGCTGGCTGGGCCGTGGGTTCCGGGGCTGCGGCCGTTCACGGCTGGGCAGGTGATGCCACCGACGCTGAGGCCACGCCCGTTTCTGCTGGCTGGGCCGCCGAGCCCGCCGGCACGGCTTTCGCCGTGGGGTGGGCTCCCAGTGCGGCCGCCGGCGAGCGTTCGAGCCTCGGACACGCCGACGCAGCCGGTGCCGGCGGTCAGTGGCCGGTCACGGATGCCGGGGCCGGCGTGTCGGCCTGTGATGCCCGGGCCGCGGGCGTGTCGACTCCGGCGGATGCCCAGGCTCCCGCCCCGGGGAATCATGCCGTTCCAGATGACGCCCCCGCAGCAGCGGGCCAGCCGGTCCCTGAGGAGGATCCGGGGGCGGCGGGGCTGGATCATCGGTCCCGGGCCCAGCGGCTGCTGGACGGCCTGGTCGGTGCCTGCGAAATCGCCCTCGCCACCGGCGGCCTGCCCGCCGCCGGCGGGCTCCGCCCCCAGGTCATGGTCACCATCGATTACCGGGACCTGCTGAACCGGCTCGGCACCACCCCCGACGCCCAGACCGGCCCGACAGAAGGTCAGGAAACGGCGGCTGGGGCGGGCGAAGCCGGTGAGGCCGCCGGCCAGGCCGGCCCGGCGGAAGCTCAGGAAACGGCCGGCGCGGGCGGCACCGCGGCCGCGGCGGCCGGCGTGGAGCCGGCCGGTTCGGTGTTCCGGCCCGCGGGAGGGGTGCGGGAAACGGGTGCGCTGCTGTTCACCGGTCCCGTCACGGCCTCCACGGTCCGGAAGATCGCCTGCGACGCGGACATCATCCCCGTCCTGCTCGGGGGTGAGGGACGGATCCTGGACATCGGCCGGGCCTCCAGGATCTTCCCGCCCCACCTCCCCAAGGCCCTCATCGCCCGGGACCGGGGCTGCGCGTTTCCCGGCTGCACCATCCCCGCGCCCTGGTGCGAAGCCCACCACATCACGTACTGGTCCCGAGGCGGGACCACGGGCACGGAGAACGGGGCCCTGCTCTGTTCCCATCACCACCACCTGATCCACAAGGAAGCGTGGACCATCCGGCTGCGGACCGGGGTTCCCTGGTTCATCCCGCCACCCCACATCGACCCCGGCCAGAAGCCCCGCCGCAACCACTACTTCACACCCGCCCGACTTGCCCGGGCCGCATGACCGCGGCCCGGAGAGTGGCACCGCAGCACCTCAACGCGGCCTATGGCGGCAGACCGGTCAGTGGCGGCGTCATCCGGGCTAACGTGCCGGCCGTGTAATCACGGAGCCGGCGGTGGCGGCGTGATCCGGGCTAACATGCCAGCCAAGTGGACCAGGCAGTGACGGCGTGATCAGGTCGGCGAAGGCGGCTCCCCACGAAGGACGCATAACCGAGTTCCGTGTTGTGGCCAGTGAACATGACCAGGACTTACGACAGTGGCCGGGACAGAGACGACGGCTCCTCATGACGGCCCTACGACCGAGTCCCAACCGGTGCCAGGGAACCTGACGACGGCCTACGACCGAGGCCCGGTTGGCGACGGCGGCTCCTCATGACGGCCGCATATCCGAAGCGCGGGGGACGGCAAGCGCGGCATCACCTCAACTAGGTCCGGTTGTCTCTACCTCGTCGTTGCCGGGTCAGGGAGGGGTGGGTCCGGCGTCGGCCCGTTTCGTTGTTCTACAGGGGGACGAAGTACGGTTAGGAGGTGCTGAAAACTGCCCTCAAACCCCGCTGGATCGCAGGACTCGTGTTCGCGATCGCCATTTCCGGGGTCTTTGTGCTGCTGAGCCAGTGGCAGTTTGGCCGCTCAACACAACCCGAAGCCCCGGTCTCCACCACAACCGAGGAAACTCGCCAGCTTACGTCGGTCCTGCAGCCGGGCGGATTTTTCCCTGGTTCGGTGGCTGATCAGATGGTCTCGGCCACCGGAAGTTATGACCCCCAGAAACAGGTCCTCGTCCCGGGGCGACTGAATGACGGGGCCAAGGGCTACTGGATCGTTTCCGCCTTCGCCGTCAAGGATGCTCCTGTCCTGAAGGGCGGCGGGGCCACACCGCAGACCTGGATTCCGGTCGCCCGCGGCTGGATCGCTGATCCCTCGGACGCCGTCGCGCCGCCGTCGGGCACCATCGCACTGACCGGGCGGCTACTGCCGTCCGAATCGCCGCTGGCGAATACCGACCCCGGACCCGGCCGCGCGAGTGCCGTTTCGGTCGCCGAACTCATCAACGACTGGAACGTCAGCAGCTACCCGGGATTTGTCGCGGCAAAGACGGAACTCTCCGGCAGCACCGACGTCGGTGCGCTTGCCACCGGAGGCGACGTCAAACCCCTTCTGATTGGCCCGCAGCCGCCTGCGCAGCAGGTCAACTGGCTAAACCTGTTCTATTCCGTGGAATGGGTGGTCTTTGCCGGGTTCGCGTTGTTCATCTGGTGGCGTCTGGTCAAAGACGACTACCGCCGCGACCTCGAAGACGCCCTTGACGCGGAATCAGCCGCGGAATCGGCCGCGCAACCGGACAAGGATCCGGTGGCGCAACTGGACTCGGACCCGGCCGAGGAGTCGGTCAAGGAACGGGCCGGACAGGTGCCCGGCACCTCCAAAGACCCGCAGCCGCCGGCAGCCGAAGCGCATCGCACAGCCCCCAATCCCACAGACCCGAGAGTGCAATCATGATCGAGCCCCAACCCGCCATCCAACCCCAGCCAACCAACGGCACGGGGACAACCGGCAAGAAGCGTCGCTTCGGCGGCACCGAGGCCCAAATCCGGTCCGCCCTGAAGTTCTACAAAGTGCTCGCCTACCTGACGGGCTCGATGCTACTCCTGCTGTGCGCCGAGCTGATCGCCCGGTACGGCTTCGGGCAGTACCTCTACGTCGGCGGCACCGACGCCGTCACCGGCCAGCCGTTCGGCCTGGGCTTCGCCGACGCCGAGCCGCCAGGAGTGATCGGGGGCGTCAACCTCTCCATAACGGTGCTGATCGTGCACGGCTGGATGTATGTCGTGTACCTGATTTCCAACTTCCGGCTGTGGTCGCTCATGCGCTGGCCGTTCAGCAAACTGGTGATCCTGGCCCTCGGCGGCGTCGTGCCGTTCCTGTCCTTCTTCGTCGAGAAGAAGTTCCACGCAGAGGTCGAGGCCGAACTCGCGGCGAACCCCCAGGCTCCCCAGCGCTACTGAGCCGGGGAGACGCCGCGAACAGCGGCAGCAGCCGCCGTCGGGCGTGTGAGTTCGCTTACCCGGGGCTTGATTCGAGGCCCACAGCGGCTTCTCAATGTGCGGGCGGGTAGCGGCGCAAAGTAGGCTAGTGGGGTGACTACTCCCACTGCATCCCAGACGTCCCACAGGCCGGTTCTGGTTGTTGACTACGGTGCCCAGTACGCGCAGCTGATTGCCCGCCGCGTCCGGGAAGCGAATGTGTATTCGGAAGTGGTTCCGCATACCTTCACCACCGAGCAGCTGCTGGCCAAAAACCCCGCCGCGATCATCCTCTCGGGCGGACCCGCAAGTGTTTACGCCGAAGGCGCCCCGAGCGTTGGCGCCGATCTCTTCGAAGCCGGTGTCCCCGTCTTCGGCATCTGCTACGGCTTCCAAGCCATGGCCAACGCCCTCGGCGGCAAGGTAGCCCAGACGGGTCTTCGCGAGTACGGTGCCACCGAGACCACCACCTTGGGTGAAGGCCGGTCCATCCTGGCTGGCATGCCTCAGCACCAGAGCACGTGGATGAGCCACGGCGACTCCGTCCATGAGGCCCCTGAAGGCTTCGAGGTTCTCGCGACGACGGCAGGCGCCGAGGTGGCGGCCTTCGCCAACGAAGAGAAATGCCTCTACGGCGTGCAGTGGCACCCCGAGGTCAAGCACTCGGCCTACGGCCAGCAGGTCCTGGAGAACTTCCTGTTCAAGGGCGCCAAGCTGGAACCGAACTGGACTGCAGGCAACATTCTCGAGGAACAGGTTGACCGGATCCGTGAGCAGATCGGCGATGCCCGGGTCATCTGCGGACTGTCCGGCGGCGTCGACTCTGCAGTGGCTGCCGCCCTGGTGCAGCGCGCGGTCGGCGACCAGCTGACCTGCGTTTTCGTGGACCACGGCCTGCTGCGCGAGGGCGAGGCCGAACAGGTCGAACGCGACTTCGTGGCCGCAACCGGCGTCAAGCTCTACGTCGCCAACGAGCAGGAGCGGTTCCTGAGCGCCCTGGCCGGTGTCAGCGATCCCGAGACCAAGCGCAAGATCATCGGCCGCGAATTCATCCGCGCCTTCGAGGAAGCCGAACTGGCGATCATCGCCGAGGCAGCGGCGCACGGCGAAAAGATCAAGTTCCTCGTCCAGGGCACCCTGTATCCCGACGTCGTCGAATCCGGCGGTGGCGAAGGTGCAGCCAACATCAAGAGCCACCACAACGTGGGCGGCCTGCCCGAGGACCTGCAGTTTGAACTCGTTGAGCCGCTGCGCGCCCTGTTCAAGGACGAGGTCCGCGCGGTCGGCGCTCAACTCGGCCTCCCGCAGGAAATCGTCGGCCGCCAGCCGTTCCCCGGACCCGGCCTGGGCATCCGGATCGTCGGCGACGTCACCAAGGAACGCCTCGACCTGCTCCGCAAGGCCGACGCGATCGCCCGCGCCGAGCTGACCGCGGCCGGACTCGACAACGAGGTCTGGCAGATGCCCGTCGTGCTGCTGGCGGATGTCCGCAGCGTAGGCGTCCAGGGTGACGGACGCACCTACGGACACCCGATCGTGCTCCGTCCCGTGTCCTCCGAGGACGCCATGACGGCGGACTGGTCGCGGCTGCCCTACGATCTCCTGGCCCGGATCTCCAACCGGATCACCAATGAGGTGGACGGCGTCAACCGTGTGGTGCTGGACGTGACCAGCAAGCCGCCGGGAACCATCGAGTGGGAATAGCAGTGTGAATGGCCGGCCTTTCGAGGCCGGCCATTTCATTTTGTTTCTGGCAATTCGGGTTGAATTTCGCACCGCTCAGTGTTGCGGCCCCGCAGGTGCCCCTGATTCGGGCTACCCTCGAAGGCATGCCGGTATGGTCCAAGGCGTCCCGCGCGAGCCAGGCAACCGCGAGCACACAAAACGCGGCCATGGAAAGCGCGGACGCAACACAGACACGCGTTGACACGTCGAACGCGCTAAAGGCGAGCCCGCCGCGGTCCGGCATGGAGGAATCCGGCCGGGAGAAATCCAGCCCGGAGAAGTCCGGCATGGAGACATCCAGCACAGAGAAGTCGAGCATAGAAAAGAAGGCAGCAGTGTCAGTTGGTCAAGGCCACCCCGAGGGCTCCGAGGAGTTCAGGAAATGGCTGTCGGGGCTCAAACCCGTCACCGGAGCAGATACGATGCTGCGCTTCACCAAGACGCCCGAAGGCTCGATTGACCTGACCCATGCCCATCCGTCGGGGCTTGCCCAGCTCATGGCAGGCCGGCGCACCCGGCTCTCAACCCTGATCCGGGACCGCCAGCAGTACGTGATTGCCGCCAGGGCCTCGCGCAACCTGCGCTCGAAAATCTTCGAACTCGCCAACGACCGCGGCATTGACGCGGGCTATTTCTCGGCCGGCACGGTCGTCTGGACGTCCGCCGTCGGAGGTAAACCGCAGCGAATTTCCGCCCCGGTCATGCTCACCGCCATTTCCCTCACGGTGCGCCCCGGCGAGGACGACTACGAACTGCAACTCACCGAACAGGCGCAGATCAACCCCGCACTGGTCCGGCACCTCAAGTCAGTCCACGGGATCGTCTTTGACGTCAGCGCGGTCACGCGGATGGCCTACAGCACGGCGCGTTATGACCCCCAGCCGGTCCTGGACCGCCTGGGCACGCTGATCCAGCCGATTGCCGGTGCCGAGATAGAGCACAACCTCCTCGTCTCCACGTTTGCCGACCTCTCCGGCAACCTGGATGACCCGTGGATCAACCCGAACAACCCCCTCGTCACCGCCCTGGCCCGGTCCGGTTCCGGCGAATTGGTCGAGGTGCCCGTGCTTGAACCTGGGCGTTTCCCCAGCACGGATAAGCGGGACCCCGCCGATGAGCTTCTGCTGCTCGACGCCGACACGGACCAGCAGTACGTCGTCGACGCCGTTCGGGCGGGCGACTCGCTGGTGGTCAGCAGCCCGCCGGGCACCGGCCAGACCCAGACCGCCATCAACACCATCGGCGCCCTCGTCGACGAGGGCAAAACCGTCCTGGTAGTGGGCGACAGGCGCGCCAGCCTCGCCGAAATCTCCGCCCAGCTGGAGAGCCTTGGCCTGGATTCCGTACTGCTGCAGCTCGCCGGCAATGCCAGCCCGCTGCAGCTCAAGGGCCAACTGGTCCGGGCGATCGTCCGCAACGAGAAGTCGCTCCAACCGCAGCTAAGCAACCTGCACGCCACGCTGACGGGGCACCGGCACGCCCTGATGGACCATGTTGCCTCGCTGCACAACGTCCGGGAACGCTGGGGCTGTTCCCCGTACGAGGCCATGCAGTCGCTGGCCGAACTGACCTCCATCCAGCCGGCGCCAGCCACGACGGTCCGGCTCAAGCGCAGCGTGCTGGATAACATCCGGGACCGCGAGGAGCTCGCCGGCAGGCTCCGCCGCGCTGCCGAACTCGGCGGTTTCAGCCGTGCGTCGACCACCAGCCCCTGGCACGGAGCACGGCTCCTGACCCGCAAGGAGACGCAGGAAGCGCAGGCGGTTGCACGGTCCGTCGCGGAGAAGCTGCCGCTGCTGCGCGGGCGAATGGACGAGGTGGCAGAACACGCCGAGATTCGCCTCGGCGGGACTTTCACCGAATGGGGCGAACAGATCGAACTGCTCGTGGCCGTCCGCGAAAGCCTGGACAAGTTCACTCCCGACATCTTTGACCGGCCCGTCCATGACCTCATCTCGGCCACGGCGCCCTCCGCCTGGCGCCGGGAACGGGGGATCGAGATGCCCTCCATGCAGCGGTCCCGCCTGCGCCGGGTGGCCAAGGAATATGTCCGTCCCGGCGTGCACATCGCGGACCTGCACAGCTCTCTGGTCCTCGTGCAGGAGCAGCGCGCCGCGTGGGCCGGGTATGCCACGACGCAGCGGCACCCTGCCGTGCCGTCCGGGCTGGCCGAAATCTCCGGCCTCTACCGGGAGCTTGAGTCAGAACTGGCCGAACTGGGCCAGGCAGTCAAGCACACCGCCGCAGGCGGCGATCTGGACCGCGTGCCCTATGCCGATCTCCTAACCCGCGTTCAGCGACTCGTCGCCGACACCGCGACACTCGAAACCCTCCCGGAGCGTACGCTGTTGGTCGAGAGCATGCGCGAGCACGGGTTGGGCGAGCTGCTCGCCGACCTGGCCGAGCGTGAGGTCCCCGAGGGATCTGTGACCGCAGAACTCGAGCTGGCCTGGTGGCAGTCGGCCCTGGAAGCCATGATTAGCGGCGATGACTACCTCGCCATGTCCGACGGCGACGCCCTGCGCCAGCTGGAAGCGGAGTACCGGCTCGCTGACAACGCCCATATCGCCAGCGGCGCTGCCCGGCTCCGGTGGAACCTGTCCGAGCGCTGGCGCACGGCCATCGAGGCATACCCGCGCCAGGCCGAGCTGCTGCGCAGTCTGCTGAAGGACGGCAGGGTTACCCTTGCGGCACTCAGCGGCCAGGCGCAGGAGCTGCTGCCCACACTCGTTCCTGTATGGTCCGTCAGCCCGTACCTCATGACGGGCCTCCTGCCGATCGAGCAGACCTTTGATGCCGTAGTGATCCTGGACGCCGAGACAACATCGCTGCAGGCCGTCCTCCCGGCTATCGCCCGGGCCCGGCAGGTCATAGCTTTCGGCGATGACCAGATCGCCAGCCCACGAACCTTCACCGTGGGGGTCGAACGGCTCGCCGCAGGGGAGAGCTCCTACCAGAGCGTCGAGAGTGCTTACCGTGCGCTGACTGCCGTACTGCCCGTGTGGAACCTGAGGACCGTGTACCGCGCGGTCGATGAAGACCTGGTGCGCCAGCTCAGCAAGGGATATTACGGCGGGGAACTCACACGGCTCCCGGAAGGGCAATCCGCCACAGGCCTCGACCGTGCCCTCAGCGTGGAATACCTTCCCGATGGCACAGGGCTGCCCAGCGCCGACCACGACGGCGTTGAATCGGTGGTTGCCGAGGTGAACCGTGCGGTGGAGTTAGTCTTCGAGCACGCCCGGCTCCGTCCCCGGACCTCGCTGGCTGTGGTGACCGGCAGCCTCCGTCACGCCGCCCGGATCGGCGAAGCCATCCGGGCCCAACTGCCCAACTACCCGATGCTCGGCAGTTTCTTCACAGCAGGGGAGGAATCCTTCCGCGTCGTGGATCTCGAACGGGCCCAGGGGCTAGTCCGCGACCACGTCATTTTCTCCCCGGGCTATGGGCGCACGCCGCACGGGCGCACGCTCCACAGCCTTGGCCCGCTCTCCGCCGACGGCGGACGCGCTAAATTCGCCTTGGCGATGACGCGTGCGCGGCGATCCCTGCACGTGCTCAGTTGCTTCCGCCCCGAGGACCTCGACGTCAGCCGCCTGAGCCATGGTGCCGTGGATTTCTACGAACTACTGGACCGCGAGATCGCGGGGAATACGGATCTGGGCAGCCCCGCATCCCGGGCGGCCGCCAGCGAGCAGGCGCTCGGCGCTGATCCGCTCGTGGCAGACCTGGGCGACCGGCTCCGGGCCCGCGGTGCGCGCGTGTGGCACCAGTACGACGGCGTCCTCAACATGGTGGCCGCCGCCGATCCGATGACCACGATCGGCCAGGAGGATGCGGAGATTCCCCGTCCAGTGGCGATTGAGTCCGATGGCACCGGCCACTACCGGCGAATGAGCGTCCGCGAACGGAGCCGGCTCCGGCCGCAACTGCTTGAGCGGCTTGGCTGGCGTTATATGCCGCTGTGGACCATCGAGGTCTTCACTGATCCTTCGGCCTGCGCCGACCGGATTGGCGGCTACCTCGGGTTGGAGAAGCCTGCCGTGTCCAGTCGGCTCCGGGCATCCCACGGGTTCTTCGACGACGACATTGAAAACCTGGCGATCAACGACGCCCGGGGCCAGGAAAGCCACGTCTTCTCAGGGCACGCACCGGCGGGAGATGATTTTCATGGGCGCGAGACCGCGTCCACTCAGTCTGCAGCGCGGCCGGGGGATGCGCACGAGTCAGGTGCTACGCCCCTGCTGAGGCCAGAGGCTGGGACCATAAACGGTGCAGCCACGACCGGCAACAATGGTATGACAGGCAGTACAGGCAGTAAGGAGTCCGGCGCCATGAGTGCAGACGGCGACATCCAGAACAGCAGCGGCGCTACCGCGGCTGAAGCGAACGGCGACTCCGGGTCGGCGGCCCGGGAACCGGCGGCGGGGGAGTCGGCAGCGGGGGAGTCGGCAGCGGGGCAGCCCGCCGGAGAAGCGCGGGAGCAGGCGACGCCAAAGGAGAAGTCCCGGCGCGCGGCGGCGCCAGCAACGGCTGCCGGGGCAGTGCTGCCGAACAAGGCGGCCGAAGACGACCCGCGGCGCTGGGGCGACCAGCCCGAGAACTACGACCACGATGCGTGGCTCCAGGAGCAGAAGCCTCCGCACTGGGGTTGAGATGTAAGGCCGGTGCCGAGTAGCCGGCGGCGCCGGCGACCGCAATCGGTCTCAGGGACTACCGGCCGGCGGTCGGGGACTTAGCCGGGCGCTCGGTTAGGGACTTAGCCGGGTGCTCGCCCTGAAGCCTGCGGTAATCCGATGCAAGGACTACCGCGCCGGCGGTCAGGCTCTTAGCCGGGCGCTCGCCATGGCGAGAGTGTGCACGCCAGTCACCCAGCCACTCACCCCGGCGCTGCCGCCACAAGCACGAAGAACAGCTTGCCTTGGGTTGATGCGCCGGCCAATCGCCGCGCCTGATCGGCCGCGGCTGCCACGACGATGAGCCCGTCCGCGTCAGCGTCCGCTGCGGGCAACCACTGGCCCGTCTTGCCGCCCTGCACGGAGGTCCACAGTACAGGGACGGCTTCGGCCAGGATTTGGCCTTCAGCGGCTTGTTCGAAGCCGCTGCCGACGGTGAGCACCACGTTGACGAGTTGTCCGGGGGAGAGCAGCCGGATAGACGCAGGATCCGCCATCCTGAGCGGTACGGCTGCGGAACCGGGCGGGCTTCCGGCCAGCAGGCCAGGGCCAAGGATCTGGGCGTCGGTGAGGAGCTGGCCTTGGCGCAGCGGTGCGGCCAACTGCTTGCCCTCGAACGCGTTTTCGCCGCCCGGGCTGCCGGCCGGCACTAGGCCGGGCGGGATGCTGATCATGCGGACGTCGCCTGGTTCCAGGGTTTTTCCGGCGGGAAGATCCGCTACGGCTGCGAACGCAGTGGCGGTGTCGGCGGGCGCAGGAGTTAGCTGCTGAACAGTCAGGCCAGCGGCGATGCACAACATGAGCGCCGCCAGTAGCCGGCGGTTCCGGCTCAACCAGTTGCCCAGGCGGCGTCGCGGCGGCCTGCCGCGCGGCAACCGCTGCCGGGGCGGTCTCCCGGGCCGGGTGTAATTCCGGATGGAGCTGCCGGCAGAAGGAAACGTGGGCGGAAGGAGGCCAGCGGAGCGGATCCCGGAGCGTGCCCAGCTGGCGGGCATCGCTCCGTTCCCGGGCCGGGGCGGCAGCGAAGAGGCCTTGAAAGACGGCCAGGAAGCCGGGTTGAGTGAGGGTGCCATGGCCGCCACGCTACGGACTCTGGCATGCTCGCGGGAGTCGCGGAACTGCTTATGTGGACAACGGGAGGCAGGAAGGACTGTGTAGGCTGCGGCATGCCGGCATTAGTGCGCGATTGCACGGCACAGGGACTGCGGCCACGGTGCTGCCTTGGCAGCGGTGTCTTTCGCGAACAACGCTCCGGGGCGGCGGCCGGAGGCTAGGCGGACGGTTCCGTCCGGAGACGGTGCACCAGGGCTGCACGGATGGCAGCCTTGGGACCCTAGCTGGCGGCGGCCGGGGCAGGCGCCGTTGCGGGTGCGGGAGCCGCAGCGGGGGCCGGGGCAACTGTGCTGCCCTTGGTGTCGCGCGAATCGGTCCGGTAGAAGCCGGATCCCTTGAATACAACGCCGACGCTGTTGAACTTCTTGCGCAGCGTGCCCTGGCACTCGGGGCAGGACGTCAGGGAGTTGTCGCTGAACGACTGCACGATCTCGAAGGCGTGGCTGCAGTCCTTGCAGGCATATGCATACGTGGGCACTGGAAATCCTCCTCTGGGACAAACGAGCAGGTCCCGTGCTGTCGAGTCGGGACCGGTCGATATATCTATCGATATACCTGTCGGCGGGTTCCGTCTTAGCAGTCGCAGGGCCTGAGTGCTAATTCTATCACCCCCGCAGGACCCCCGATCAGCGGAGCCGGATGATCCCGCCCGGTGTCAGCGCCGCGTCGACCTTCCGGTCGAAGGACTCGGCGGGAATACTGCCCGCGGGCAGTACCTCAGTGTCGTAGACGACGGCGACAGTCGGCAGCGGTACGGCGTCGGACGCCCTGCCGGCCGCGGACGAGCCGGACGCGGAGGACAGGGCGGCCAATGTGGCAAGGAACTTGTCGTAGTAGCCGCCGCCTTGTCCGATGCGGTTGCCCGAGAAATCCACTGCAGTGGCCGGCAGGAAGATTGCGGTGGCGTCCAGCGTCACCGCGGTGCTGTGGCGCTCGCCAACAGGCTCCTGGATGGGGGCGAACCGGCTGCGGACAAACCCGGATTCCGGAGTCCAGTACACCCAGCTGAGTTCGAGTTCGGGTTCGCAGACGGGAAGGAGCACCCGGTGCCCGGCATCGACCAAGGCTGACAGCAGCGGCAGCGTGGGCGGTTCGGCGCCCACGCCCAGATACGCGGCGAAGGTAGCCCGGCGGCCGCCGGTCAGATCGGATGCCCACTCGAGTCCGTGGCGGGTGATGCCTGCCGCTGCGGCATCGAGCGCGTCCAACGGGAGCGCCGCACGCCTTGCCCTGTGGCTGGAGCGTATTTCGTCTTTTGACGCCATGACTGGTCCGTCCTCTGCATCGTGCAGCCTGCTCCGCAACGTCAGGGGGCCCGCGGGGCAGGCCGAATAATTACGCAATGATTGGTCCCTCCGTTAGATTAGTCGAGTGAATACACCCAATGCTTCCGTCCGCAAGGCCGTCATCCCCGCCGCGGGCCTTGGTACCAGGTTTCTTCCGGCCACGAAGGCCATGCCCAAGGAAATGCTGCCTGTCGTTGACAAGCCGGCCATCCAGTACGTGGTCGAGGAGGCCGTGAATGTCGGCCTGAACGACATCCTGATGATCACGGGCCGCAACAAGCGGGCGTTGGAGGACCACTTCGACCGCGTTCCCACGCTCGAAGCCACCCTCCAAGCCAAGGGTGACACGGCAAAGCTCGAGTCCATCCAGGCCGCCAGCAACCTCGGCGACATCCACTACGTCCGCCAGGGCGACCCCATGGGCCTCGGCCACGCGGTCCTCCGGGCCAAGCAGCACGTCGGCCAGGAACCGTTCGCCGTGCTCCTGGGCGATGACCTGATCGACGCCCGCGATGAGCTCCTCAGCACCATGATCGAAGTACAGGCCAAGACCGGCGGGTCGGTGGTCGCGCTGATCGAGGTGGACCCGTCCCAGATCAGCGCCTATGGCTGCGCCGACGTCGAGGCGATCGCCGGTGAGGAGTACGTCCGCGTCAAGCAGCTCGTGGAGAAGCCCGACGTCGAGGACGCCCCGTCAAACCTCGCGGTCATTGGCCGCTATGTCCTGCACCCGGCCGTCTTTGAAGTGCTCGAGCGCACCGCGCCGGGCCGCGGCGGCGAAATCCAGCTGACGGATGCACTGCAGGAACTCTCCACCGGCACCGGCGAGGGCTACGGCGTGTACGGCGTCGTCTTCCGCGGCCGCCGCTACGACACCGGCGACAAGCTCAGCTACCTCAAGGCCTGTGTCCAGCTCGCCTGCGACAGCGAGGACCTCGGCCCGGGCCTGCGCGAATGGCTGCCCGGCTTCGCGTCCAGCCTTACCCCCAGCCTCGCCAAGTAATTCCCGTGGGGGGCAGCTTCACCTGGCCGGTGACTCTGGAGAGCGGCGACATCGTGTTGCGCCCTATCCGGTACCGGGACCGCAAAGAGTGGACAGCGCTTAGGTCACGCAACTGCGAGTGGCTTGCCCCTTGGGAGGCATCAAACCCGGTCCCCGGCGGCGGCCTGCCGGATTACCGGCAGATGGTGCGGTCGCTGAAGGCCCAGGCCGCACAGGCCACGGCCCTGCCGTTCGTGATCGCCGAATGGAGGCCTGGGCACGAGAAGCCAGTGATCGTGGGACAGCTGACCGTGTCCTCGATCGTTTGGGGATCGGCCATGATGGCGACGTTGGGCTATTGGGTCGATCAGGACCGGGCCGGCCGGGGGATTGCCCCCACCGCCGTGGCCATGGCGACGGACTACTGCTTCGGAACCCTTGGCCTGCACAGGATGGAAATCAACATCAGGCCGGAAAACGGGCCGAGCCTGCGAGTGGTGGAAAAACTCGGGTTCCGCGACGAAGGATTCAGGCCCCGATACCTGCACATCAACGGTGAATGGGCCGACCACCGCACCTTCGCGCTCACGGCTGAGGAAGTGCCGGAAGGCCTTCTCGCCCGGTGGTTGCGGAGCCGGCCGGCGTGAGCCCTTGATAGCCGCCTGACCAGCCACTACGCCCCGGCCCCCACCAATTGCCGGCGCGCCCGCGACACACCCCTGACAATGCGGCCTAGCACCCCATATACCTCATACGGTTTTGAGTGTGGACTTCCCTCTTAGCAGCTCTGTGATCCTTGTCATTGCTGTTGCGCTCTGGATCGTGTGGGTGGCACCCTACGTTCTGCGGAACGGGCGCCACCAGCTGCAGCCTGCAGGCGAATTCCTGGCGGACGTCATCGACATAGAACCAGTAGACCCACAAGCGGGGAAGGTTATGAAAATGGCGGCGCAGCAGGACAAGCCCATGAATATCACCCGGCGCGCAGAACCTGCCGGCGGCACCGCAGGGCCCCGGGATACGCCAAGGGAGACACGCGGTGCAAGCCCGCTGCCCGCAGCAGCCTCCCCGGCGTTCAGGATTCGCTGGGGCCGGCTGGTGCTTGCGCTGGCCGGGATGCTCTCCCTGCTCACCGGCGTGGTGTCTGCACTCCTTCGACTGTTCGGCGTCGGATCCGGCTGGCTGCCGGTGGCAGCCCTGGTGGGCGCCGTCGCGTCCGTGGCAATGCTTCGCCGTCTCGCTATCCGCGACCGCCGGCGGAGGATGAACGCCGCATTCCGTGCAGCCATGGGCAGCCCGGCGCAAAGGCCTGTGCGGCCGTCGGTGCCCGAAGAGACCCCGACCCTTCCTGCGGAGCGCCCCGGCGTGCGGCCCGAGAATCCGCTCTTCGACGCCGAAGCGGACCGCTCCACACCGGAACCTTCGCCCAAACCGCTCACCGCACTGGATCTCCGCCAGGCAGCCCTGGCCGAAGCGGCAGCCTCGGGCGACACCGCGGCAGCTGTGGCAGCCGCACCGGCGGCACCTGCGGAAGGCTCCAGCTGGGAGCCCGTGGACGTTCCCAAACCCACGTATGTCGAAGCGCCGAAGGCCGAACGCGCGGCCCCCAAGCCGCTGGACCTGCCCCAGGCACCGAAGGCCGTTGGCAAGCCGTCGCTCAAGCAGGCCTCGGCTCGGCCGGCCGCCTCCGATCCCCGGATCGCCGACGATCCCGAGACGAAGCAGCTCAGCAAGGCCCAGAGCGCGTTGAGCAACCTCGATGACGTTCTTCAGCGGCGACGCGCCTGACCCGTTCCGATCTTCCGGAGTCTTCGCCCCGGGCAGCCAGTGATGGCTGTCCGGGGTTTTGCATTCCCCGCAGCGCCCCGGCAGGGAGCGCTGCACGGGCCGCTGCGGTAGCCTCTGGTCATGACAAGGATCTGCGTCGCCGGTGGAACCGGCCAAGTGGGCCGTGAGGTGGTGCGTCAGGCTCTCGACGCCGGGCATTCCGTGGCCGTGCTGAGCCGCCGCCCGCCGGCGGCCGGCACCGGCGGCAGCGGCGGGGGAGCGGAGTACTTCCGCGCGGACGTGACGACGGGCGAAGGGCTCGCGGCCGCTGTGGCCGGGGCCGACGTCGTGATCGACTGCCTGGAGGGACGCTCCGGGAAAGCGCGCAAGAACTTCGCCGACGGCGGCGCGCGGCTCCTGGCCGCCGCCCAGGAGGCGGGCACGGCCAGGGCCGTGATGCTCTCCATCGTGAACTGTGATCACAGCAGCTATGCCTTCTACCGCTCGAAGGCGGCGAAAGAGCATGTCTACGAGCTGTCCGGGCTCGAGACGGTGGTGGTGCGGGCCACCCAGTTTCACTCGTTGCTGGCGATGATGTTCGGCGCCGGATCAAGGATCAGGGTCATCCCCGTGGTGAGGGGCGCCCGGTTCCAGCCCGTCTCACCGGCCGACGTCGCTGCGATGCTCCTGGAGGCCGCACTGGAGCCGGCACCGGATTCGGGGCGCGGCCCGGCGCCGGAGCCGGAGACGGCGACGGCGCCGGTGCCCGAACCGGCGCGCCCGCGGCACCGCGTGCTGACCATCGGCGGCCCGGAAGCCAAGGACATGGCCGACTTCGCCCGGGAATGGCAACGGGCCACCGGCGCGAAGGGCCGCCTGGTGCGCCTGCCGCTGCCGGGAGCGATGGGCCGCTACCTGCGCGCAGGGCTCAATCTGGTGCCGGAAGCGCGACACGGCACCGAGACATTCCGTCGCTGGCTGGCAAACCGCGCAGATAGTTTGTAGCCTAGGGACACCGGCAACGCCGTTCCGACAGGACCGGCGTTGCTTCGGGGCTATAGCTCAGTTGGTAGAGCGCTTCGTTCGCATCGAAGAGGTCAGGAGTTCGAATCTCCTTAGCTCCACAGCTTGTAAGGGGCCCGGCGGAACAGCTGCCGTGCTGGCCCTGTGAACGTTGCAGCCCGCGACAGCCACGCCAGTGCCGGAATCCAGTGCCGCAAACCAGGACGGAAATCCACTGTAGACAAGGCCACGAACCATGAAGAACACCCTCTCGCTCGCTCTGGTTCTGCTGACTCTTCTGTTGGCCGCCTGCTCCGTCGCCCCCACTTCAGAACCGACCGCCGGCAGCCCGTCCACGGGGCTGGCGGCGTCGCTTCCCAAACCGAACCCGGCCCAGCAGGATGCGCTCCTGGCCGCCTTCGCCCAGATCAACCCGCGCCTGTCGAACGATCACGCAGTCGAGACGGCCCGCGGCCTCTGCGGCCGGCTGCTGGGGCAATCGTCGGCGGACCAGCTCATCGCCGCGGCGAAGGCGGCATTCACTAACGGCGACGTCCCGGTTGTCTCGGACGAGGAAGCCCAGCGGATTCTCTCGGCGATCGGGGCCAACGGGTTCTGCCGTTAGCCTTGTAGGTGACACGAGGAGAACAATGACCACCCTGAAAGAACGACTGCACGCCGACGTCGTGAGCCACATGAAGGACCGTAACAAGGTTGCCCTCACCACTGTGCGCAACGTCCTGGGCGAGATCGAAACCCGGGAGAAGTCGGGCAAGACGCCGATCGTCCTGGACGACTCGCAGGTGACTTCCCTCCTGCAAAAGGAAGCCGCCAAACGCCGCGACACGGCCCGCATCTACACCGAAGCCGGAGAAACCGAACGTGCCGCCGCCGAGATCGCCGAGGCCGAAGTCATCGAGGCCTACCTGCCCAAGGCACTCACCGCGGCGGAGGTCGAGACGATCGTGGACGAGGCCATCGCCGCGCTCAAGGCCGAGGGCGTCGAACTGTCTCTTCGCCAGCTCGGGGCAGTCATGAAGCCTGTCACCGCCAAGGTGGCCGGACGTTTTGACGGCAAGGCCGTCAGCGAAATCGTGCGCAACCGTCTCGCGCAGCAATGAGCCTGATCCGCCTGCACGACGTCGGGGTCCGCTTCGAGAACGCACAAATCCTCCGCGAGGCGTTCTTCCGCCTCGAGCCGGGAGACCGGGTGGGCCTGATTGGCAAGAACGGCTCCGGCAAAACGACCATCCTCAAGCTGATCCTGGACCAGGTTTCCCCGGACACCGGAACGGTCACCGTGGAACAGGGAACCAGGGTGGGGTACTTCTCCCAGTTTTCCGAGCTCGACGGCGAGGCAACAATCCTTGAGGTGCTTGACGGCCTGTTCGTCGACATCAAGGCTGCCGAGGCCGAGCTCGCGGCCATTGACGCTGCCATTGCCGCGGATCCTGACGGCGCCGAACTCGACCGGCTGATCCGGCGTCAGGCCGAGCTGTTCGAGGACATGGACCGCCTCGACGGATGGGACTACACGCGGCGCATCGACACCGTCCTGACCACGCTGGGGTTCAGCGAGGCCCACCGCACCTGCTCGATTGACGAATTGTCCGGCGGCTGGCGAAACCGCGCCGCCCTGGCCAAGATCCTGTTGGAGGGCCCGGATGTCCTGCTCCTCGACGAGCCCACCAACTTCCTGGATGTGGCCGGCGTCGAATGGCTGGAAAGCTGGTTCCGCGACTTCAAGGGCGCCGCGATCATCGTCTCCCACGACCGGAAATTCCTTGACGCCGTCGTCACCCGGATCATCGAGGTGGAGAACTTCCACCTGCACGAGTACCCGGGAAATTTCGCCGAGTACGTTGTCCAGAAGCAGTTCCGGCTCAAGACGCTTGAGGCGCAGTTCGTCCATGAATCCGAGCTTCTGGCCTTCGAAGCAGAGGGCATCGCCGACCGCCGCGAGGCCACCAAGGCCGCCAGCCGCGGGCTTGGGAACCAGTTGGCCAAGATCAAGAAATCGCGCACGCCCCGGCCGGTTGACCAGATCGTCACGGAGATCTACGGCGGCCTGCACGTGAAGGATGTCCTTTGCCGTGTCGAAGCGCTGGGCAAGTCCTACGGCGACAAAGTGTTGTTCGAAGACCTGAGCTTTGAGATCCGCCGCGGCAACAGGATTGTGGTCCTGGGCTCCAATGGCAGCGGCAAGTCAACGCTGCTCAAAGTCCTGGCCGGCGAGGAACAGGCGGATTCCGGCGACGTGGCCTGGGCCAAGGGGCCGGGTTTTGTGTCATACAACCAAATGCTGGATGAGCTCGACGACGCCGACACCGTGTCCCACGCGGTCAACGCGCTGCCGGACAGCCTCGCCTTCAGCGCCACGAAGAAGTCCGTCAACAGGTTCCTCGCGATGTTCCAGTTCTCCGAGGCCGACCTCAACCAGAAGATCGGGAATCTCTCCGGTGGACAGAAAGCACGCGTCGCCATGGCTCAGTGCCTTCTGTCCGGGGCCTCGGTGCTGCTCCTGGATGAGCCCACCAACCACCTCGACATGACCAGCACCCAAGTGATGGAGCGGGCACTGCTCCACTTCCCCGGGGCGGTGGTGGTGGTCAGTCACGACCGCTTCTTTAGTGAGAAAATCGCCAACCGTCACCTGGTCTTCGGCAGTGACGGCTCGCAGCCCGGCGAGGTTGACGTCCGCGCCGCCTGAGTGGACGCCGGCTAAAGAACGCGACTTAAAGAACGCGGAGATGAACGGAAGCTCAGCGTTTGCCCAGCATTGGCTCAGGATGGGGCAGAAGTGGCTGATGAGCCGCAAAACGGCTGATTCTGAAGGGTAATGTGGCGCTGGCTGCCGGTGGGGGACCGGCAGCGGTCTCACTATCCGTTGTGAAAGGAATCTCCCATGGCAGGAATTTTCGGCTGGCTCAGCGCACTGGGCACCACCGGCAAGGCAGTAGTAGTTGCATCCGTCGTCGTCACCGGCGGGGCAGGCGCGGCGGCTGCTGCCGCGACCGCCGATTTCCCGGCTGACCCCACGTCGACGACGTCGACCGACTCCCCGACGGCGGAGCCGAGCGACAGCCCGACCGACACCCCGACGTCCGAGCCGAGCGACAGCCCGACTGCGGAGCCCAGCGACGGCCCCTCATCTGAGCCGAGCGACACCCCGACGTCCGAGCCCAGCGACACCGCGACCTCCGAGCCGAGCGATCCGGCCGGGTCGCAGACGCCTGGGGCCGACGGCCAGGAGTCCGCCGCGCCGAGCGATCCCACTGACTCGGAAACCCCGGCAGCGGATGACCAGGGTACGGACCAGAGCGGGAACGAGGGCAGCGACGACCAGGGCGAAGACCAGCAGAATTCCGCTGCGCCGAGTGCACCCGCCTCTGCTCCGGCGGCCCCCGCCACTCCCGAGTCGCCGGCTGCCCCGGCACCTGCTGCTCCCTCGGCACCGGCCGAAGATGACGGACAGGGTTCCGCCGACGCTCCGGAATCTGACGGTTCCCACGAAGGGAACGGCAACAGCGGATGGGCACACCAGAACGCTGACGCACACCGCGCTGCTGGCCAGGCCAACGCTGACGGACACCGCGGCGACGGTGGCGGCGACCACGCCGGCACGTCCAACGAACACGGCGGCTCCGGTAGTCACGGCCACGACGACTAATTAGAAAGCCCTGCAAAGCGGGGGCCCGGACCAGTGGTCCGGGCCCCCGCCGTCGTGACGGCCCGAAAACGCCACGGCCCGAAAACGACACCGCGGAAAAATGACACCGCAGGCCCGCCGCCGGGCGCGCGGTGCCGGGTCCGCGGGATAATGGAAGCATGACCGACCAGCAGCAGGACCGCGATCCGTGGGAGGAGTTCGACAGCCTCAAGCCGGCTGGCCCGGACCGCGTTGCCGGCTACCCCGGCGGGGAACCCCAAGGCTTCGGCTTTCGGACGGGCGTCCGCAGCGCCCGGGTGGCCTTCGGATTTGCCGTCTACTCCCTGGCGCTCGGCAGCATTCTGGTCCTCACCGGAGCCATCGTCTTCATCGGCAGCGGGAAGTGGCTGTTGCTCGGGCTCATGGCGGTGATAGAGGTCATCTTCGTCCTGGCGTTCCGCCGGCTCGTGGCCCAGGCTCGGAACCGGCGGACTTCGGGTTAGCTCCGGTCGTTCGCGGAACCGGATCGTCCTAGAGCCAGCCCTTCTTCTTGAAGATGGCGTACATGAGCGCCGCCGTGCCTGCCATGAGAGTGACTGCCATCGGGTAGCCCAGCGCCCAGTGCAGCTCCGGCATGTGGTCGAAGTTCATGCCGTACAGTCCGGCCACGAAGGTCGGGGCGAAAAAGATCGCGGCCCAGGACGAGATCTTCTTGACCTGCTCGTTTTGCTCCGCGCTGGCTTCATTCTGCCGGTTGGCAGTCAGGGTCCCGTCCAGGGTGAGCGCGTTCTGCAGCAGGTCCCGGAAGGAATCGGCGCGGGAAATCAGCCGCTCCACATGGTCCTCGACGTCGCGGAGGCTGTGCTGCAGTTCCGTGTCCACCCGGTACTTTTCGAAGCCCCGCCGGAGTTGCTGCATCATTGCCGGCAGCGGATGGATGGCGCGCTGGAAATGGATAACCTCCCGGGCAAGTTCGTAGATGCGCCGTGAGACCAGAGGGTCGCCGCTGAAGAGCTGGTCCTCGATCTCGTCGATGTCGTTTTCCAGTCCGGCGACCACGGGGCCGTAGTCATCCACCACCTGGTCCATGAGCGCGTACAGGACCGCCTCCGGGCCGTGGCACAGCAGGTCCGGGCGGCGTTCCATCCGGCGCCGGACCTGACCCACCACCCCCGTCTCGGCGTGCCGGACGGTGACCACGAAGTTACGGCCCGTAAAGACGTGCAATTCGCCGAACTCCACGGTTTCGGTCTCATCCAGGTACCGGGCGGGCCGGAGCACCGTGAACAGGTTGTCGTCATAGCGCTCCAGTTTGGGCCGCTGGTGCGCCGAAATCGCGTCCTCCACCGCCAGGCCGTGCAGGTCGAACTCCGCCGCGACGGCGGCCATCTCCTCCGGCGTGGGCCGGTAGAGACCAATCCAGGCCATGCCGCCGTGCTCGGTCAGGGTCTCGAAGGTCTGCTCGAGGTTCCGCGGCTCGACGGCACGGATACCGTCAACGTAGACGGCGTTGTCGATGATAGTCACCGGGACATTATCCAGTGTTCACCTGGAGTTCGTCGGCACCGCCCCGGCGCGACGCGGATCGGCCGGGAGCCAGGGCGCTGCTTTGGACAAGCCGGCTGATCAGCGGCTCGGTCCGGTAGGGGATATGGGTGTGCAGCGCCAGCACGGTTTCGGTGCGGATGACCCCCCGGATCCGCAGGATCGACCGCAGGGCTGCCTGAAGGTTATGCGTATCGGTCGCCACCACGCGGCACCAGACATCGCCCCGCCCGGAGATCTCATGGACTTCCAGCACCTGTGGAATCAGCCGCAACGCGCCTACGACGCCGTCGAGTTCCCGGTGGTTGACTTCGATCGTCACGAAGGCGACGACGTCGTAGCCCACCGCTTCGAGGTCGATCTCGCGGCCGCCGTCGTGGAGTATGCCCGAGCGCAGCATGCGCCGCACCCGCGACTGGGCGGTGTTCCGCGCGATGCCCAGGGCGTCACTGAGGTCACCGATCTGGATCCGCGGATCCCGGATCAGTTCCAGCAGGATTTTCAGGTCGGTGGGGTCCAGACTGTTCAAATCATCACTCCGGTTCACTTCGACAGCCTGAGAATGACTGTTTTGCTCAATTCTGGCACAAAACTTGGCCATGCAGCTCACTGGTGTCGCATCCTATAGATACCAATCTTCGACCGGGCCGGGCTGTTCCCCCACAAAGGGAAAGCCTGGCCCGATATTTTGCAAGGGCACGGACATGACAGTCTTCAGTGAACTCCGCATGCGCCCGGCCACAGCTGACCGCTGGGGCTGGGACGCGTCCACCACCGCACGGCTCGTGATGGCCGGAGTCGTGATTTTCACGCTGCTCGTCGGCGCGAATCTTGCCACGCCGTTGTACCCCCTGCTGCAGGCAAAGCTCGGAATTACGTCACTCGATGTCACGGTGGCGTTCTCGGCCTATGTCCTGGCGCTCGTGGCCACGCTCGTCCTGGCCGGCCACTGGTCCGACCACATCGGACGACGCGCCGCACTGATGCTGGCGGTCCTGGTGGGCCTGGCCGGCGGCTTTGTCTTCGCCACCGCGGGCAGCCTGGTGGCGCTCTCCGTCGGGCGCGCGCTGCAGGGCATCGCCGTAGCGCTTGCCACCGGCGCGAGTTCTGCCGCGCTCCGCGAACTCCTGCCCAGCAGGCCCGAGTGGGCCTCCCGGTTCACGCTCCTGGCCTCGGCGGGTGGCGTTGCCGCCGGCCCTGCGATCGGTGGAGTGCTGTCGCTGCTGCCCGGGCCGACCTCGACGCCGTACTACGTGCACTCCGTGGTCCTCGCCGCCGTCCTAGTGCCGCTCTACCTGCTCAAAGCGCGGCCCGCCATCAGCCTGCATGCGGGTCCTCAGCCGCTGCGGGTCCTGGCGCCACGGCGTCCGTCCGTCTCCAGCGAGGCGCGGGGCGCTTTCTGGCTGGCCTCGTCCGTGGGCTTCCTGAGCTTCACCGTCTTCGGCTTTTGCCTCTCGCTCGCGCCCGGTTATTTTGCCCAGATTGTCCACGCGGATTCACGGCCGCTGATCGGGCTGCTGGCCGGACTGACGCTGGGTTCCTCAGCCCTGAGCCAGCTGCTGGCGGTCCGGGGCAGGTTCGCCGTGCCCGCGGGCCTGGCCGTCCTGGGCATTTCAGTCCTGATGATCGCCGCAGCCGCCGCATGGAGCAGCCCGTGGCTGCTCATTCTGGCCAGCATCACTGCCGGCGTGGGGCAGGGCGTGGCATTCCGGACCGTCTTCAACGATGTTGCCGGCAAGGTGGAGGCCGCCCGGCATGCCCAGATCATCAGCACTGTCTACGTCATCACGTACCTCGGGAGCGCCATCCCGGTGATCGGTTTGGGACTCGCGACCGGGATGGTGGGGCTGCAGAGTGCCGTCGCCGGCTTTGTCGTGGTGTGCGCTGCCGCTGCGCTGACCCTGGCGGCGGTTACCCTGCGGAGCGCACTGCGCCGGCGGGCCTAGCGGCCAGGGGTCGGCCCGGAAACGGGCCCGGAAACGGGCCCGGAGAAGGCCCCGGAGAAGGCCCCGGCAACCCGGGAGGCAGCCAGCTTACGGCAGCGGGCCGTGGTTGCCCTGGATGTGGTCGAACACCAGGGTGGTCTCGGTGTGCCCCACGACGGGATCGGTGGCAAGGTTATCCAGCACCCAGTCCCGGAGGTCCTCGGTGGTGGCCACGGCGATGTGCAGCAGGTAGTCCACTGATCCGGAGGTGTGGAAGGTCGAGAGCACTGCCGGGAGCTTGGGGACCCGGGCCGTGAAGCGGTCGATCTGTTCGCGGTCGTGGGCGCGGAGCCGGACGGCGATGAGGGCCTGGACCGAGCGCCCGATCGCGGACAGGCTCAGCTTGGCCTCAAAGCCCTCGATGATGCCGCGCTCCGACAGGGCGCGGGTGCGCATCAGGGCCGTCGACGGCGCGATCCCCACGAGCTCTGCCAGTTGCTTGTTCGAGATGCGCGCATCCGCGACGAGGGCAGCTAGCAGGCGCTCGTCGATCGCGTCCAGCGGCTCGCTGGCACCCGCTCCCGGCCGAACATTCTTCGCACTGCTGCTCACGGATCCTCCTTGAAGTGTTGTCAGTTCATCATAAGCGGCACAATCCAACAGTTCCATTCAGAACCCCTACTAAACCTCGAATTATTGCCAGATACTTGCGGCATTCAATGGTGAATATTCGTAAGGAGTAAGGTGCTCTCTCAAGATTCAATGGCGGTACATGCAGGCCGGGACGGGCTCACCGAACTGGGCGTGCATGCGGTGCCGATCGATTTGTCCACGACCGCGCCCCTTCCCTCCGTGCACGACGGCGGCCTGGCTTACGAGCACATGGCCACGGGCGGCTCGCACGTGGAGGGTCAAAGTACCGTTTACCAGCGGCTGTGGAATCCCACGGTGGCAAGGTTCGAAGAGGGCGTCGCCGTCCTGGAAGGCACCCCCGAGTCCGTCGCCTTTGCCACCGGCATGGCGGCGCTGAGCGCGGTGCTCCTCGCCGTGGTCGCGGCCGGCAAGAAGCACGTCGTGGCCGTGCGGCCCCTATATGGCGGCAGCGACTATTTGCTCGCCTCCGGGGTCCTCGGCAACGAGGTCACTTTCACGACGCCCGATGGCGTTCGTGCGGCCCTCCGTCCGGACACGGGCCTGGTGATCCTGGAGACGCCGGCCAACCCGACCCTGGAGCTCGTCGATATTGCCCGGGTGGTTGCCGCTGCCGACGGCGTGCCGCTCCTGGTGGACAACACGTTCGCCAGCCCGGTGCTGCAGCAGCCCTTCAGGCACGGTGCCGCCATGGTGCTGCACAGTGCGACGAAGTTCCTGGGCGGCCACGGCGACGCCATGGGCGGCGTGGTGGCCACGGCCTCCGATTGGGCGGTGCGTCTGCGCCAGATCAGGGCCGTGACCGGCGGAATCCTGACCCCGTGGCCGGCCTATCTGCTGCACCGCGGACTGGCGACGCTTCCCGTCCGGGTCCGCGCCCAGCAGGCCAGCGCCGGAAAGGTCGCGGTTGCCCTGGCAGGGCACGGGCTCGTCAATCGGGTCTACTACCCGGGCCTGGCCGAATGCGACCCGCGGGGCCTCATCGGCACCCAGATGTCCGGCCCGGGATCGCTCATGGCCTTCGAGCTCGCCACCGCCGAGCACGCCGAGCGGATCCCGGCCGCCGTCGCCATGATCACGCACGCCGTCTCCCTCGGCGGCATCGATACCCTCATCCAGCACCCGGCCGGACTCACCCACCGTCCGGTCGAAGCCTCGGCCAAGCCCCACGCGAGCCTGCTGCGGATCTCCGTGGGGCTGGAAGACCCGGCGGATATCATCGCCGACCTCGTGCAGGCGATCGAGGCAACGCGGTAGGGTGCGGCCTTCTGGTGCCTACCGGGGTACGGCCGCCTGGCCGCCGACCGCGGCCGTCCCGCCGGGTGCCTCCGTGCTCCCGGCTGGGGCGGCTCCGGTTGCGGCGTCCACGGTTGCCGCGCCTCCGGGTGCCGGGGCCTGCGCAGGATGCGCGACGGCGGTGATCACCGCCGTCGCGCCGGCCAGTCCGATGACGGCCAGTGCCAGGGCCGTCCAGCCGAGTCCCTGGAAGAGCAGGCCGCCGGCCCAGCCGAGCACGCTGGAGCCGAGGTAGTACGCGAGGTTGTACAGCGAGGCCGCCTGCGCCCGGCCTGTCGTGGCGATGAGTCCGGTCCAGCCTGAACCGATGCTGTGCGCCGCAAAGAAGCCGCCGGTGAACAGCAGCAGCCCGATCAGGATCGGGACCAGCAGTTGCGTGAGCGTCAGGGCCAGGCCGCCGGCCATTAGCGCCGTCCCGGTGATCAGGACGGTGCGCCGGCCGAACCGCAGGGTCAGCCCTGCCGCCCACCTCGCCGAAACAGTTCCGGAGAGGTAGGCCAGGAAGATCAGGCTGATCGCCGTGGCCGGCAGGCTGAATGGTTCCCCCGAAAGCCGGAACCCGAGGTAGTTGTACACGGCCACAAAGCCACCCATCAGCAGGAATGCCTGGGTGTACAGGGCCAGCAGCCGGGGATTGCGGGCATGGCCGGCCAGGGTCCGGACGGCCCCGCGGAAGCCGCCCGCAGCCGCGGCCGTGAACCCCTGCGCCCGCGGCACGAGCACGAGGAACAGGACGGCGGCAGCGGTGGCCAGTACGGAGACGGCCAGGGCCGCGGCCCGCCACCCCCACAGTTCGCCGACCGGGCCCGCGACCAGCCGGCCGGCGAGGCCGCCCAGGGTGGTCCCGGCGACATAGCTTCCGGCGGCGAGCGCGGCATGGGCCTTGTAGACCTCCTCGTTGAGGTACGCGATGGCGATGGCCGGGATGCCGCCCAAGGCCATACCCTCAAGCATCCGCAGGCACAGCAGCATGGGGAAGCTGGAGGCCAGCGGGACCAGCAGGCCCAGGACCGTGGCCGCGGAAATGCCCCACATCATGGCCCGGACGCGGCCGATCCGGTCGGCCAGGAAGGACCACGGGAGCACCGTTACGGCCAGCCCCACGGTGGCCAGGGAGATCGTCAATGCGGCTTCGGCGGCCGCGACCTTCAGATCCGCCGCCAAAATGGGGAGGACCGCCTGGGTGGAGTAGAGCTGGGCGAACGTTGCGACGCCGGCGAAGGCAAGTCCGGCGAGGATCCGGCGGTAGGCCTCGGAGCCTTTCGGGTGACCCGCCCACGGGGCAGCCTTGGCAGCAGAGATGGCCGCGGGAGTGGGACCGGCTACGGAAGCCGCGGAAACGCGAGGCATGCCTTCAGGGTAGAACGTGCCTGAGGGATGCTTCCAATGCATGATTTCCATAGGATAGATAGCAAATATGGAACATTTATGGCAGAAATCCCGAAGAGAGCGGAAGAAGGCGGGCAGGGCGTGGATGTAGAACACAGGCAGTTGGTGCAGCTGCTGCCCCTCCTGCCGTTGCTGGCAGAACTCGGCCGGACCGAGCACATCACCGAGACCGCCGAGATCCTAGGGTTGCCGCAGTCGACCGTGAGCCGGGCGATTGCCCGCGCCAGTGCCATCGTGGGTACGGACCTGGTGATCCGGGACGGCCGCGGGGTGCGGCTGACTCCTGCCGCGAAGGCCCTCCTGCCCCACATCGATGCCGCCCTGGCAGAATTCCAGACCGGGCTGGATGTTGTCCGGCACGAATCGGAAGTGGTCCGTGGCAGGATTGCCGTGTCCTTCCAGCACACCTTCGGCGAGGCGATGCTGCCGCTGCTCATCAGTGCGTTCCGGAGCCGGCATCCGCAGACTGCCTTTGACCTCAGCCAGGGGGCCCGGGACGGCTGCCTCGCGGAACTGGCCGCAGGCTCCGCCGACCTGGCGCTCACGGCCCCGGTTGCCGCACCGGGCAGGAGCATCGGCTCGGCTGCCCTGTACCGGGAACCGCTGCGCCTGGTGGTGAACCACCGGCATCCGCTGGCCCGCCGCCTTCGGGCACGGGTTGCCGACATCCGGCACGAGCCGTTCGTGGCGATGGGAACCGGCTACGGCATGCGCTCGCTGACCGACGCGCTGTTCCGGGAGGCAGGATTCCGTCCCCGTATCGCCTTCGAGAGCCAGGACTCGCACACCGTCCGCGGGCTGGTCTCGGCCGGGCTCGGCGTGAGCATCCTGCCCCCTGGCGGCTCCGCGCCCGGGCGGCGCTACCCGTCAGACGGCAACGGCCAAGGCAACGGCGCCGACGACGGCGGTCGGGGACCCGCGCCGCACGTCCCCTCCGCGGGCAACGGCGTCGACGACGGCGGCCCCGGGTGGGTGGAAATTCCCCTGGATTCGGCCCTGGCGTTCCGCGAGATCGGCCTTGCCTGGCGGGAACGCCGTGGCGGGGCCGACGCCGAGCCGGACCCCGTGCGATTGTTCCGCGAACTCGTGCTGCGCGACGGGCCCGCCCTCCTGGCCGGTTTCGTGCGGGAACGCTCGGAAGGCTGAGCCTGGCCGAGGGGTGCCCGGCCGCCGGGTGCCGGTCCTGCGGGCGCGAGTTCGCCGGAAGGCTGCGAAGTCGCCGAAAGGTTACGGCGAAATGGGGCGCTTCCGGCGAATTCGGTGCGAACTGGGGTGACCTCGGCGCTGCGGCGGCCCGCTCAGCCCAGAAGACGCGCCAGGACCCCGGCCACCGGTCCGGCCTCTGCCTGCTGCCAGCCCGTGCCCGCCCACAGGTTCACTCGTTCCGCATCCCCGGCGGCGGCCGCCGCAGCCCGGAGGGGCGCCGTGAGGTGGTGGACAGCCGGATAGGCCTCCGGCGCCCCGGGATGGTCGCGGATAAATTCGTTATCCAAGGCCCGCGCCGCCCGGCCGGTGAAGGCACGCGTCAGGCGGGTCCGGGTGAAGTGCGGATCCGCCAGGGCATCCTTGTGCAGCTGCCGGGCCCCGCTTTCGTCCGTGCGAAGAAAGGCCGTGCCCAGCTGGGCCGCGACGGCCCCGGCGCGCAGCACGGCGTCGAGCCCTGCCGCGTCCATCACGCCGCCGGCCGCCACGAGCGGCAGGTCGACGGCGGACCGGACCTCCGCGAGCAGCTCCGCCGTCGTGCCGCCCTGCCGGGAGAAGTCATGCAATGACCCGCCCTGAGATGAGCCGAGAAGCGGGGAACCGGCCGGCCGCGCTGGCGGCGCCGGCGCCGGAAGGAACGCCGAGCTATGTCCGCCGGCGCTCGCGTGCTGCACCACCAGGGCGTCCACACCCTGTCCGGCCGCCTGCCGTGCCTCGGCCGCGGTGGTGACAGTGGCCAGCACCGCCGACCCGGCCCGCCGCAGGGCCCGGACCACGTCCGGGCCCGGGAGCCCGAAGGCGAAACTGACCAGCTCCACGGGATCTGCCAGCAGGGCATCAATCTTTGCCTGCCACTCGTCGTCATCATCCAGCCGCAACGGAGGGAGTTCCACACCGTACCGCAGAGCCTCGGTACGCAACTCCCGGCGGTACTCCTCAAGCTCCGCCACCACCGCCGCGGACGGCGTCAGCTGGCCCGGATCCGGGACAAACACATTCATGCCGAACCGGGCGCCGGATTCCCGGGTGGTGCGGACTTCCGCCTGCATGGCCTCTACGCTCTTGTAGCCTGCCGCCAGGAAGCCGAGGCCGCCGGCCCGGTGCACGGCCCCAACGAACGCGGGCGTGGACGTACCTCCGGCCATGGGCGCCGCAATGACGGGGGTGCCGAAAAGGTCGTGGGGCATTGCGGGCTCCTTGCAGCGATTCAGTACTCTGTTCCAGTGACTAACACTGACAACCCGCCGGCGGCGGACTCCGTCCCATCTTCCACCACCTCGACCGGCACTGCGGCCGGTGCGACCGTTCCGGCAACGGACGCCGCCCCGGCGGCGAAGGGTGCCGTGATCGGGCTGGATATCGGCGGGACCAAGACCCGGGGTGTCCGCTTCGAGGACGGCATCCCCGTCGCTGACGAATCCGTGGGCAGCTCCAACGTCCAGAACGTCACCCCCGAGGAAGCCGCCCGCAACCTGGCCGAACTCTTCGCCCGGATCGGCGGGGGAGAAGTCGCCCAGGTCTACGCCGGCGCCGGCGGCATCGACACCGACGACGACGCGGCGGCGCTCGCCGCGCTGATTGCCCCGCACGTGCCCGGGGCCCGGGTCACGGTGGTCCATGACTCCCGGCTGCTGCTCGCGGCAGGCGGGGCCAGCACCGGTGTCGCTGTGATCGCCGGCACCGGCTCGGCGGCGTGGGGCAGGAACAGCCGCGGCGAGGAAGCCCGGGCCGGTGGCTGGGGCTACCTGCTCGGCGACGAAGGCAGCGGCTACTGGCTGGGCCGGGAGGCCGTCCGGCACAGCCTGCGCCGGATGAACCAGGGGCTGGAACCGGACGAACTCACCAAGGCCCTCCTGGCATCCTGCGGGGTGGACCACCCGAACAAACTGATCGCGTTGTTCCATTCACCGGAGACCGGACGCCGTTTCTGGGCCCAGCAGGCCCGGCTGGTGGTGGAGGCCGCGGATGCCGGCCATCTGCCGAGCCAGGCATTGATGGACCAGGCCGGGCGCGACCTCGCCGACCTGGCGGAGCAGACCGTCAGGCAGCTCGGCATCGACGGACCCGTCATCCTGGGGAGCGGACTCGGCATGAACGTGCCACGGCTGCAGGAGTCGTTCCGCACGGCACTGGCCGCCGCCGGAATCACCGATGTGCGGGTCCTGCAACAGGAACCCGTGTTCGGGGTGCTGCAGCTGGTGGCAGAGCAGGACTAGGCAGAGCAGCGGTCGGCCGGCGGAAAACCGGCGGCTACTACGCTGGAGGGATGAGCATGCAATTCGATACCCGGCCCGCCGCCTACGCCGTCATCATCCGCGACGCCGAGATCCTGCTGGCGTACTGGAAACAGGACGGACGAGAGGGCTGGACACTGCCCGGCGGGGGCCTGGACCTGGCCGAACATCCGGTCGACGGGTGCCGCCGGGAGATCCAGGAGGAAACCGGCTACGACGCCGAGATCGGCGCCATGCTGGGGATCGACGTCGGGCACTGGCCTTCCGAGGTCCGGCTCGACGGCGGCGAGCGGGACTTCCAGTCGCTGCGGCTCGTTTACGACGCGACGATCACCGGCGGAGAACTCCGCCACGAGGTGAACGGGAGCACCACCCACGCGGCATGGATTCCGCTGGATGAGGTGGCAGAGCTGAACAGGGTCTCGCTGGTGGATGCCGGACTGCGCCTTTACCGCGAGCGGCCCTTGAACGGCAAACTTTCCGGCTGACTCCCTAGCCAGGCGCGGGCCCCTTGGCTATTGTGTAGAAATCGCCGGGCGGCCCTTGGTCCGGGAACTAGCCAGAATGGTTGGCCCGATTGACTGGCCGGAATAAACAGCCGCAGACAGCCGGCAAAGGACGGGGAGGTGGAAGCAATGAACGCGATATTTCTGAGCGCACAGCGCGCCGATACAAGCCATGTCATTATTCCTGCCCCGTCCCACGGCGCAGCCTAGCCGTTCCCGCTAGTCTCCCACGCATGCTCGGCTCCGCACGCCGCAGCGAGCGCCCATGTGCCGTACCACGGGGCCCCATCAAGGGTTTTTCGTTGACCAATCCTGCTGCATTCCCGGGCGCCCGTGGCGCCCTTGACACCAACTCATTCGGCACCACGTCGCTTGACACCACTTCACTGGACACCACGTCACCGGACACCACGTCACTGGACACGGGTCCTGTCCGCTACGGCTACACGGCCGGCGTCGCGGAGCGGTACGCGGCCCATCCCGTGCCGGGAGGCCGCCGCCCGGGCCGCGTCATCCGGGTGGACCGCAACCTCGTCCTGGTGGCCGAGGCTGGCGGCACCGCCCATCTGGCCTACCCCCGCGGCGGGGAGCCTCCCGCCACGGGGGACTGGGTCTGGATCGGTCCGAACACGGCGGGGGAGCCCGCCATCGTGGGCATCCTGCCGCGTCATTCGGAGCTGAGCCGCAAGCGTGCCTTCGAGTCATCCTCCGACGCGCAGGTGCTGGGCGCCAACATCGACGTGGTGGGCATCGTCGTCCCGCTGGATCGGCCATTAACGCACAACCGGCTGGAACGCACTCTCGTCGCGGCCTGGGACTCGGGGGCCACACCTCTGGTAATCGTCACGAAGGCGGACCTCGCGGACGTGGCGGACGACGTCGTGGGGACGGTGGTGCGCCAGGCGGCCGGCGTCGACGTCGTCACCACCTCGGCCGAGCACGGCGACGGCCTCGACGAACTGCTCGGCCATGTGCCGCCCGGCGGCACCCTGGTGCTGCTGGGGCCCTCGGGGGCCGGAAAATCCACGCTCATCAACGCCCTCGCCGGCGTTGCGGCCCAGGAGACCGGGGAAGTCCGGGCGGGCGACGGCAAGGGCAGGCACACCACCACGTCCCGCGAGCTCGTTCCCCTGCCCGGCGGCGCGGTTCTGATGGACACGCCGGGAGTGCGCGGCTTCGGGATCTTCGACGCCGGGGATGGAATGGAGGAGATGTTCGGCGACCTCGAGGAGCTCTTCGGGCAATGCCGCTTCTCAGACTGCGCCCACGGCCGGGAGCCCGGCTGCGCCGTCCAGGCCGCGCTCGTCGACGGCGTCCTCGATGACCGCCGCTGGTCCAGCTACCTCAAGCTGCAGCGCGAACTCGCCGCCCTCGCCCGGCGCCACGACGCGGCCGCGCGGCGGGCCTACCAGCGTGAATGGCACCAGAAGATCGCGACGGCGGGCAAGAGCCAGCGGTCGGCCGAACGGGACAGCCACGAGCAAGCGCGGGACCGCAGCGGCAAGAGCGCCCGCGGCAAGGACGGCACTGTCAGCAGTAAGGGCGGCAAAGCTGGCCGGCGCCCCCGCTGACGTGCACCGCGGCTTGCCGCCGCGGACCGGGTGGCGGGCCGGAAGCTTGTGCGGCCCGCCACCCATCCGGCGCCGCTGTGGTTCCGAAGCCTTACAGGAGCCGCTGCGCCGCTGGCCACATTTCCATGACTTTGTCATGAGTGCTGGTTAGTCTAAGTGCTAACTGCTTTATGGCCGGCACACTGACGAACAGTAGGCTGGTCCGTTCGATGTTGCGCCAACAGTTAGGTAAGCCCGGAAATGGCCGAAGCCATGATCGAGTTCCAAAACGTCACGAAGCAGTACCAGGGCGGCCAGGCCGCCGTTGACGGGCTGACCATGTCCATCGACAAGGGCGCCATCACGGTCTTCGTCGGACCCTCCGGCTGCGGGAAAACCACCTCCCTGCGGATGATCAACCGCATGGTCGAGCCCACATCCGGCACCATCACGGTCGACGGCGCCGACGTCACCTCCGTGCCGGCCGCTCAGCTGCGCCGGTCCATGGGCTACGTCATGCAGTCCTCCGGCCTGATGCCGCACCGCTCAGTGCTGGACAACATCGCCACCGTGCCCCGGCTCAACGGGGTATCCAAAACGGAGGCCCGCAGGCGCGCGCAGGAACTGCTCGACGTCGTCGGGCTGGCCTCCTCACTCGGCAAGCGCTACCCCTCCCAGCTGTCCGGCGGCCAGCAGCAGCGCGTCGGCGTCGCGCGGGCGCTGGCAGCCGATCCGCCCGTGCTGCTCATGGACGAGCCTTTCAGTGCCGTGGACCCCGTGGTCCGCGACGAGTTGCAGCAGGAGCTCCTCCGGCTCCAGCGCGACCTCGCCAAGACCATCGTCTTTGTCACCCACGACATCGACGAGGCCACCGTCCTGGGCGACAAGGTGGCCGTGTTCGGCATCGGCGGCAAGCTGGCACAGTACGCCGCCGCGGAAGAAATCCTGCGCGCCCCCGCCAGCGACTTCGTGGCGTCCTTCGTGGGCCGGGACCGGGGATTCCGGCACTTGGGATTCAGCCCGTCCGACGGCGTCACCATCCACCCCATCCGCACAGTCACGCCGGACCAGCTCCGGCAGGAGGGCAGCTCCGACGACTGGCAGTTGGTGGTCGACGGCGAGCTCCGTCCCCTTGGCTGGGCCGGCCCCCGCACCGGTGCCGGTGCCGCCCCGGCGATGGTGCCCGGCGGCTCGCTCTTCCGCAAGGGCGAGACCCTCCGCCGGGCCCTGGACGCGGCCCTGTCCTCCCCGTCGGGCCTTGGCGTCGCGGTCGACACCGACGGCCGGGTAGCCGGGGTCATCGCCGCAGCCGAAGTCCTCGCCGTGATCGAGTCCGACCGCAATGTCCGGCACGGAGGGCTCTGATGGAGTGGTTCCTGGCCAACAGCGCGGAGGTCTTCACGCTCGCAGGCCAGCACCTTGTCCTCGCGGTCCTGCCGATGATATTTGGCCTGGTGATTTCCATCCCTCTGGCCCAATTTGCCCGGCAGAACCGGGGACTCCGGTCCGTGGTGCTCACCGGGTCCTCGCTGCTGTACACGATCCCCTCGCTGGCGCTCTTCATCATCCTGCCCACCATCCTGGGAACCCGGATCCTGGATCCGGTCAACGTGGTGGTCGCCCTGACCATCTACGCGGTGGCGCTGCTGGTCCGCGCCGCCCTGGACGCCTTTGATTCGGTGGACGAGGACCTCCGCCAGGCCGCCGTCGCTATGGGCTTCACGCCGGTTGCACGGTTCTTCCAGATCGACCTGCCGCTGTCCTTGCCGGTCATGTTCGCCGGATTGCGCGTGGTCTCGGTCAGCAACATCTCGCTGGTCAGCGTCGCCGCCCTCCTCGGCATCGGGAACCTGGGGATGCTGTTCACCTCGGGCCTGCAGCGGGACTTCGTCACCGAAGTCGTGGTGGGCATCATCGCCATCCTGGTCCTCGCGCTCCTCATGGACTCGGTCCTGGTGCTGCTGGAACGGGTGCTGACGCCGTGGACGCGGGCGGCCGGCCCGGCAGGAGCCGCCAAACCCGGAGCCGGCGATGAAGCGCCGGGGCGGCGGGGCGTCGCGCGGCGCTTCTCTGAGTCCAAGGCCGGGGGCACCGCATGAGCAACGTCGTCACGGACACCTTCAACTGGCTCACCGATCCCGCAAACTGGAGCGGCAGCAACGGGATTCCGGTGCGGCTTGCCGAGCACCTGGCGTACACCGGGCTCGTCATGGTGATCGCCATCGCGATCGCTGTGCCGGTGGGCCTGTTCGTGGGCCATACCGGCCGCGGGCGGGTGGCCATCGTTGCCCTCGCCGGTGCGCTGCGTGCCCTGCCCACCCTCGGCCTGTTGACCTTGTTCGTCCTGGTCGCCGGGATCGGGCTGATGCCGCCGATCTGGGCACTGGTGATCCTGACGGTCCCGCCCCTGCTGGCCGGCACGTACGCCGGGATCTCCAGCGTCGACGCCAACGTCGTTGATGCCGCCCGTGCCATGGGCATGACCGAGATGCAAGTGCTGTTCCGTGCGGAATTCCCCAACGCGCTCCCCGTGATGTACGGCGGCTTCCGGACCGGCGTGCTCCAGGTGATCGCGACCGTCTCGGTGGTGGCCTACATCAATCTGGGCGGCCTGGGCCGCTACCTGTTCGACGGGCTGGTGCTCTCCGACTTCCCGCAGATGCTGGGCGGGTCCCTGCTGATCGCGGCCCTCGCCATCGCCGTCGACCTTGTCCTTGCCCTGATTCAGAGGCTCTTCCTGTCACGGGGCGCCTTTTCCCAGCCAGACCGCAGCCAGCAGGCTGCGGTTGATCTCACAGACCCCGTATTCGCGGGGACTGTTGTTCAAGGAGGTATGTCATGAAGGAATCCCGCCAACGAGCCCTCGGCCGGCGCGCATTCGGCGGCCTGGCCGCAGGCGTGGGCTTGGCCATGGCCCTGTCCGCCTGCGGAGGCTCATCCAATCCGCTGAGCTCGGCCCCGGCCAGCAGCGGCGCCTTGGTGATCGGCTCCGCTGACTTCCCCGAGAGCCAGATCCTGGGCGAGGTCTACGCCGGCGCCCTGAATGCCGCCGGCGTCACGGCCAGCACGAAGCCGAACATCGGCTCGCGCGAGGTCTACATCAAAGCGGTCCAGGACGGATCCGTGGACGTCGTACCCGACTACAGCGGCAACCTGCTGCTCTACGTGAACAAGGACGCCACCGAGGTCTCCGCCGAGGACATCGCGAAGGCACTCCCGACCAAGCTGCCGCAGGGCCTGGCGGTGCTCGACGCCTCCAAGGCCGAGGACAAGGATGCCATGGTGGTCACTAAGGCCACGGCCGAGAAGTACCAGCTGAAGTCGATCGAGGACATGGCGAAGGTCTGCGGAGACCTTGTCATCGGAGCCCCGGCAACCTTCGCCGAGCGCGCGTACGGGCTGCCCGGCCTGAAGAAGAACTACAACTGCGTGCCCAAGAGCCTTGAGCCGTTCAGCGACGGCGGCGGCGCGGTGACGCTCAAGGCGCTGCTCTCGGACCAGGTCCAGGTTGCGGATATCTACACCACCACCCCGTCCATCCCGGACAACGACCTCGTGGTGCTGGAGGACCCGAAGAACAACTTCATCGCCCAGCAGGTCCTGCCGCTGTACAACTCGGCCAAGATGACGGACAAGGCCAAGGAAACCCTGAACGCTGTGTCCAAGGTCCTCACCACGGATGACCTCATCAACCTCAACCGTGCCGTCAGCGGCAGCCAGAAGCAGAACCCGAAGGACGCCGCGGACGCGTGGCTGAAGGAGAAGGGCTTCGTCAAGCAGTAGCCGGCACGGCAGGGAATCGAGGCAAGGGGAGCGCGGCGGCAACATGCCGGAAGCGGACCCGCCCGACCCCCGCCGGGCCGTCGACGAACTGACGGCGACTTGATGCCGACGTGATGACATACCGGCGACGCCGGTGGACGGGCCAGAAGCCCGGCCACCGGCGTCGTTGTTACCGCCGGGGCCGGGTGTGAGTCATGTCTCAGCGGAAGTACATCCTCCATATGGCATATTTGATGGATGGCAGAATTCAAGCAGTCCACCAAGCTTCATAATGTCCTTTACGACATCCGTGGACCGATTCTTCAGGCCGCCCAGCAGATGGAGGCAGAGGGTCACCGGATCCTCAAACTGAATATCGGAAACCCGGCCCCGTTCGGGTTTGAAGCGCCGGACGCGATCCTGGTGGACATGATCCGCCACCTGCCGCATGCCCAGGGCTACAGCGACTCCCGCGGCATTTTCTCCGCCCGCACCGCGGTCTCGCAGTACTACCAGACCCGCGGGATCCAGAACATCCACGTTGATGACATCTATTTGGGCAACGGCGTCAGCGAACTCATCACGATGTCGCTCATGGCCCTGCTCGACGACGGCGACGAAGTCCTGATCCCTACCCCGGACTACCCGCTGTGGACTGCCTCGGTCGCCCTGGCCAGCGGCAAGCCCGTGCACTACCTCTGCGACGAGGAGTCCGGCTGGCAGCCCGACCTCGAGGACCTGGAAGCGAAGATCACGCCGCGCACCAAGGGCATCGTGGTCATCAACCCCAACAACCCCACGGGTGCGGTGTATCCGGAGGCGACGCTGAAGAAGATCGTCGCCCTCGCCGAGAAGCACGGGCTGGTTCTCTTTGCCGACGAAATCTACGAGAAGATCCTCTACGAAGACGCCGTGCACGTAAACCTCGCCTCGCTCACGGGCGACGACGTCCTGTGCCTGACGTTCAGCGGGCTCTCCAAGGCCTACCGGGTCTGCGGCTTCCGGGCCGGCTGGATGGCCATCTCCGGGCCGAAGAAGGCCGCGGCGGACTACCTTGAGGGCATCAACCTGCTCGCCAACATGCGCCTCTGTGCGAATGTTCCGGCTCAGCACGCGATCCAGACCGCCCTCGGCGGTTATCAGAGCATCAATGACCTGATCCTGCCCGGCGGGCGGCTCCTGGAGCAGCGAAACAAGGCCTACGACATGCTCAACGCCATCCCGGGCGTCAGCACCCAGCAAGCCCGCGGTGCCATGTACCTGTTCCCGCGGCTGGACCCTGAGGCCTATCACATCCGCGACGACGAGAAATTCGTCCTGGACCTGCTCCGCGAGCAGAAGATCCTCCTCTCCCACGGCAGGGCGTTCAACTGGGTCCGGCCTGACCACTTCCGGATGGTGACGCTGCCCAACGTCAAGGACCTCGAGGAAGCGATTAACCGGATGGCGGACTTCCTGAGCCGGTACAAGGGGAACTAGGCTTCGGTCAGCAGCGCAATGGGGCACTCGCCCCCCGCGGCCCGCGCTGCGCCAACCGGAAAGAGGCGTTGATGGCAGGCTCCGCGACATTCGATGACCACCCCTCGAAACTCCTGAAGGTCGGGAAGGGCTTCAGCCTGAAGGCGCTGGACCCCGACTCGACCCCCGGCTACGACGGCGAGAAGCCCGACGGCGAGGAGCTGCTGGACAGGCTGGACGACAAACTCGCCCGGCTCCAGGAGCAGCTCTTCGCCGAGTCCCGGTTCGGCGGCACCAAACGGATCCTGCTGGTCCTGCAGGCCATGGACACTGCCGGCAAGGGCGGCATCGTCACCCACGTCATGGGCGCCATGAATCCGCACGGCGTCCAGCTCAAGTCCTTCAAGGCACCCACCCAGGCGGAAAAGTCGTACGACTTCCTGTGGCGGATTGAGAAAGAAGTGCCTGCGTCCGGGATGGTAGGGGTCTTCGACCGCTCCCACTATGAGGACGTCCTGATTCACCGCGTCCACCGCTGGGCCAGCCCCGAGGAGCTGGAGCGCCGCTACCGGGCCATCAACGAGTTTGAAGCGCGGCAGACGGGGGCCGGGACCAAGATCGTCAAGGTGATGCTGCACATCAGCCGCGACGAGCAGAAGGCGCGCCTCCTGGCCCGTCTGGACGACCCCGCCAAGCTCTGGAAGTACAGCGGCGGGGACCTGAAGGAGCGGGCCTTCTGGGCGGACTACATGGACGCCTACCAGAAGGCCTTCGACAAGACCAGCACCGAGCTGGCCCCGTGGCATGTGGTGCCGGCCAACAAGAAATGGTACGCCCGCATCGCCGTGCAGCAGTTGCTCCTGGAAGCCCTCGAGAGCCTGAAACTTCAGTGGCCGGTTCCGGACCTCGACGTCGACATGGAACGCGAATTGGTGCTGCGGTCCTGAACTGCGGTCTCTAAGGGGCGGATTCCTAGCTCTCCTCCACGGCCTGGTCGCGGGCCGCGGCGAGCCGCTTGCGGGCGCCTTCGAGCCACTGTTCGCAGCGCTTGGCCAGCGCCTCGCCGCGCTCCCACAACGCGAGTGACTCCTCCAGGCTGGCGCCGCCGGCTTCCAGCTTGCCGACCACGCCGACCAGCTGCTCGCGGGCGTCCTCGTAGCTCAGGGCCTCGATGTCCGCGTTGGGGATTGATTCTGCTGCCATGCGGGTGGTGCTCCTTGGTTAGTGCGGGGTCTGGTTTTGTGCGAAATCTGGCTAGTGCAATGTCTGATGATTGCCGTGTCTGCTGACAGCAATGTCGGGTTGTTCCGGGGCCCGGCGATGCGCTCTGCAGAGTCGCTCCGCGGAGTCGCTCCGGCGGGTCACTCCTCGGCCGGTACCTGGCCGCCGGTGGACTGTGCGCTGAAGCGGCCCCCGGCCACCCGGACCGTCAGGTCCGTGCCGGCGGGCGCCTGCGAGGGGTGCCGCACGACGTCCCGGCGGGTCCCGGGGGCGGCGCCGGCGTCGGCGAGCTGGACCACCGCGTAGCCGCGATCGAGCGTCTTCTGCGGCGAGAGTGCCCGCACCTGGGCCTTGAGGTGGACCAGCTGGTCCGCGGCCCGGACCACAGCTGTGCTGATGGCCGAGTGCGAGCGGAGTTTGAGCCGTTCGACGTCGTCGTGGCGCTGGGTGATCATGACGTCGGGGGACAGCAGCACCGGGCGGGAGCGCAGGGACGCCAGCCGGTCGCCCTCGCGTTCGACGAGCCGGACGACCCCGCGGCGGAGCTGATCGCGCGCCTGCCGGACCCGGGCAAGCTCCTCGACGACGTCCGGAACGATCCTCTTCGCCGCGTCGGTGGGGGTCGAAGCCCTGAGGTCGGCAACATCGTCGAGGATCGGCCGGTCGGCCTCGTGTCCGATGGCGCTCACCACGGGGGTGGACGCGTCCACGACCGCCCGGATGAGTTCCTCGTTGCTGAACGGCAACAGGTCTTCGAGGGCGCCTCCGCCGCGGGCAATGACAATGACGTCGACCTCGGGATGGGCATCGAGATCGCGCAACGCCGCGATCACCTGGGCGACGGCGGTGTTGCCCTGGACCGCGACTTCGCGGATCTCGAATTCAACGGCCGGCCAGCGCAGGGCAGCATTGCGAAGCACATCCTTCTTGGCATCGGAATCACGGCCGGTGATCAGGCCGATCCGGTGCGGGAGCAGCGGGAGCCGCTTCTTGCGGGAATCGGCAAAGAGCCCCTCGGCGGCGAGGGCCTGGCGCAGCCGCTCGATCCGGGCGAGGAGGTCGCCCAGCCCCACAGGCCTGATGTCCTTCACGGACATGTTCAGCCGGCCCGTCTTGAGCCAGAATTCGGCCTTGAGCAAGGCCACCACCCGGGAGCCGCGTTCCAGCGGCGCGTCCTGGCGGTCCAGCACGGTGGTCCAGACCGACGCCGGCAACGAGATCTCGGCGTCGATGTCCCGCAGCGTCAGGTAGGCATTGCTGCCCCGCCGGTTCAGCTCGATCACCTGCCCCTCAACCCAAGCCGAGGGTGCGCGGTCGATATGCATCTTGAGCTTCTGGGACAGCAACTGCAGCGGCCAGGGATTGTCCGGGCTGGTCTCGGCCGCGGTGGCCGGAAGCGTGGTGGCCGCCGCCGCTTCCTCAGGCATGCGTGGGCTCCGTGGCGGAGAGTGCCTCGTGGAATGCCTTGTGCATATGCGTGCGTGTCCTTTGCCCGGGCGGGACTGCCGGCACCCGCTTCCCGTCGGGGAGCGCCGGCCGGCAGCCGGAAGTTATCGCTTTCAACTCTATCCATAGCTTCACTGTCCATAGCTTTACCAGCGGGGCCTGACTTTATGGTCATGCGCGGGACCGCCATAGGATGGGTGGGACCCCAACGACCTCCTAGGAATCCCTTGCGCACTTTTGTCTCCGCCGCCGCCGTCCTCGTCGGGCTCTTGATGGCCGCCGTCGCCGTTCCTGCCATGTGGGTGGACCGGAACATCGTCCAGGAAGACGGTTTCGTTGCCCTGACCGCGCCGCTGGGCAAGGACCCGGCCTTCCAGCAACGGCTGGCCACGGCCGCCGTCGACGCCCTGGCCTCCGGCGCCAACATCCCCGAAGCCCTCACCCAGCTTGCCCGGCCGGTCCTGGACAACGCGGCACAATCGCTGACCGCGCTGCCCGGCTATTCCGACGCCTGGGCGGAAACGTTGCGCAAGAGCCACCGCCTGACGTTCGCCGACCCCAGCACGGTGCCACCGGACGCGGACGTGACCTCGTCGCTGACTCTTGATGTGGCACCGCTCGTGGGACTCGTGGCACGTCAGGTTTCTGAGGCAACCACCCTGCCGCTGGAGGGCCCCGGCCAGGTGCTGATCCATATCGGGCAGTCCAACCAGCGCCAGCTCATCGAACGGGTCACCGTCTACGCCCCGATGGGATACGCCGTCGCAGTCGGCGCCTGCATCGCCTTCGTCATCGCGTTCGTTGCGGCCCGACGCCGATGGGCCGTTTTGGCAGGCATGGGCGTCGGGGCGCTGGTGCTCGCCGGGGTATGGAAACTTGCCAGCGACGCTGCCGGTGCAGCCATCGCCGCCACCTCGAGCGGCAACGATGTTGCGGAGCTCTTCAAGAGCGAGTTTGTCGCGGCGTGCTCAGCCGGTTTCGGGCAGTGGATCGTCGCTGCCGCCGTGGCCGGAGCGGCCCTGCTGGCCACGGGAATTGCCGTCCGCGTGACCGGGGCCCGCAAACGGGGCAACTTTGAACACCGGTAGCATGGGAGCATGACCTCCACCGCTGTATCCGTTCCGATGCCATCCGTTCCGCGCCGGCGGCGTTCACCGGAAGACGTTCTGGCAGCGGCCCCTGTCGCCGGCCCCAAAAAGGTTCTCCTGGCAGCCCCGCGCGGCTACTGCGCCGGCGTTGACCGCGCAGTCATCGCGGTGGAAAAAGCCCTTGAGCACTACGGCCCGCCCGTCTACGTGCGCAAGCAGATCGTGCACAACGTCCACGTCGTCAGCTCCCTGGAGGAGAAGGGTGCGATCTTCGTTGACGAAACCGACGAGGTCCCCGAAGGCGCCCTCGTGATCTTTTCGGCGCACGGCGTCTCACCGGCCGTCGTCCAGTCAGCGGAAGACCGCGGCCTTCGGACCATTGACGCGACCTGCCCGCTGGTCACCAAGGTGCACCGCGAAGCCGTCCGGTTCGCCAAAGACGACTTCGACATCCTGCTGATTGGCCACGACGGCCACGAGGAAGTGGAAGGCACCGCCGGCGAGGCGCCCGAGCACATCCAGATCATCAACGGCCCGCACGAGGTCGACAAGGTCACGGTCCGCGATCCGGAAAAGGTCATTTGGCTCTCGCAGACCACGCTCAGCGTTGACGAAACCATGGAGACCGTCCGCCTCCTCAAGGAGCGGTTCCCCACCTTGCAGGATCCGCCCAGCGACGACATCTGCTACGCCACCACCAACCGGCAGGTGGCCATCAAGAAGATCTCCCCCCAAGCGGACCTCGTGATCGTGGTGGGCTCCGCCAACTCGTCCAACTCCGTCCGCCTCGTAGAGGTGGCGCTGGAATACGGCGCCAAGGCCTCCTACCGTGTCGACTTCGCCAACGAGGTCGACGAGGCTTGGTTCGAGGGCGTCGCCACCGTCGGCGTGACATCGGGGGCCTCCGTCCCCGAAGTGCTCGTCAAGGACGTGCTGCGGCTCCTGGCCGACTACGGCTATGGATCGGTCGAGGAAGTCGTCACTGCCGAGGAAGACCTCCTCTTCTCCCTGCCGAAGGAACTCCGGGCCACCCTGAAGCAGGCCGGCGATGTCTCCCGCGCCCTCGGCGGCCGCGGCACCCGCCCCGAGCAGTCGTAGGGTCCGGGCCCAGAACCCGGGCCCGGAACCCGGCCCGGCTCAGGCCGCGGACTCTTCCGACTCGTCACGGGGCTGCAGCTCGGGTGCTGCGACCGCCCGCGGCGTGACCTCGACGGCCGGGGGAGTGACCAAGCCGGTGGCTTCGAGGGAGTTCAGCTTCCTGGCGGTGGGCAGGACCCGGGCTTCGAGGGTCCCGACCATGGAGTTGTACCGCTCCACCGAGGTCTTCAGCGAGGACCCCAGCTTGGTGACGTTCTCGCCGAGTGTGCCCATGCGGTCGTAGAGCTGCCGGGCGAGCTCGAAGAGTTCCCGGGCGCTGTCCGTCAATACGTCCTGCCGCCACGTGAACGCCACGGCCTTCAGCACAGCCAGCAGGCTCCCGGGCGAGGCCAGGACCACGTTCTTCGACAATGCATAGTCCAGCAGCGCCGGATCCGCCGAAAGGGCGGCGGCCAGAATGGACTCTGCCGGAAGGAAGCAGATCACCAGCTCCGGGGAGTTGCCGGGGATGTCCCAGTACTTCTTGCTGCCCAGCGCGTCGACGTGGGCCTTGAGGGCCTTTGCGTGGGCAGCGAGGTGCGCCTGCTGGCTGCCGGACGGCTGGGCGGCCTGCGGGCCCGCGGGCGCCGCGCCCAGCTCCTGGGCGGCGAGATAGGACGCGAGGGGTACCTTCGCGTCGACGACGAGCTGCTTATCTCCTGGCAGCTGCACGACGAGGTCGGGCCGGAGGCTGCCGTCCGTCCCGGCGCTATGGGCCTGCCCGCTGTGGACCTGTTCGTGGAAGTCCACGTGGCGCAGCATCCCTGCTGCCTCGACCACCCGACGCAGCTGAACCTCGCCCCACTGGCCGCGTGCGCTGTTGGACCGCAGGGCCGACTCGAGCGCATGCGTGGACCGCAAGAGCTGCTCATCAGACAGGCGGGCCTCCTGCAGCTGCTGGGCGAGCTGGCCGTACTGCTCCAGCCGGTCGCGTTCCAGCAGGGAGACCTGCTGCTGCACGGCCGTCAGTTTTTCCGCCACCGGTGCCAGCGCCCGGAGCACACTTCCGTCCTGGTTCCGGGACTCGCCCAGCTCCCGGTTCTGGGCCGCGAGAAGGCGCCGCTCGGCGTCGGCGGCGGCGAACTGCGCGCTGACCTCCGAAAGCCGGGCCGATACGCCGTCGAAGTCCTGTTCCACGGCGAGGTAGCGCCGGCGGAGCAGAACGAAAACGACGGCGGCGCCGGCAACGGCGCCCGTGAGCAGCATGAGCAGGGCAAGAATCAGTGCAAAAGCATCCATGACTTCACTGTTGCACGCCCCTGTGACAGTTTTTGGCGCCGACGCCCGGATGACGCCCCGAACGGGCCCGTAAGACCGCCCGTACGACGCCAGGAAGGCACCCGGCAGGTGCCCGGCAGGTGCCCGGAAGGCGCCCGGAAACGTCCCGGAACTGCGCTCCTGCCGGTTTCGGCCCGGCCGCCCTGACCCCCTGCCGGACCCGCCACGGCGATCCCCAGCCTGGGCGGGTAGAATATATGCTCGTGGCTCTTACTATTGGCATCGTCGGACTGCCCAACGTCGGCAAATCAACCCTTTTCAACGCACTGACCCGCAACCAGGTCCTCGCGGCGAACTACCCGTTCGCCACGATCGAGCCGAACATCGGCGTCGTGAACCTGCCGGATGCCCGGCTTGAAAAGCTGGCCGGCATCTTCGGCTCCCAGCGCCTGCTGCCTGCCGCCGTGTCCTTCGTGGACATCGCCGGCATCGTCAAGGGCGCATCGGAGGGTGAAGGACTGGGCAACCAGTTCCTCGCCAACATCCGCGAGGCCGAGGCCATCGCGCAGGTCGTCCGCGTGTTCGACGACCCGGACGTCATCCACGTCGACGGCAAGGTCGATCCCCGCTCCGACATGGAGACGATCAACACTGAGCTGATCCTGGCCGATCTGCAGACCATCGAAAAGGCCATCCCGAGGATCGAAAAAGAAGTCAAGATCAAAAAGCGCGAGGCGGCCGAACTGGCAGCCATCCTGGCGGCCCAGGCCGTCCTGGAACGCGGCGACACCATCTTCTCCTCGATCAAGAGCGACAAGCTGGAGATGGAGCACCTCAAGGAGCTCGGCCTCCTGACCGCCAAGCCCTTCATCTACGTCTTCAACGCTGACGAGGGGATTCTGGGCAGCCCGGAGAAGCAGGCCGAACTGCGCGCGCTTGTGGCCCCGGCGGACGCCATCTTCCTGGACGCCAAGCTCGAGTCCGATCTCGTGGAGCTCGACGAGGCAGAAGCCCGCGAGATGCTGGAAATGAACGGTCAGGATGAGTCCGGGCTGGACCAGTTGGCCCGTGTAGGCTTCCACACCCTCGGGCTGCAGACCTACCTCACGGCCGGTCCGAAGGAAACCCGCGCCTGGACCATCCGGCAGGGCGACACCGCCCCGCAGGCGGCCGGCGTGATCCACTCCGATTTCCAGCGCGGTTTCATCAAGGCCGAGGTCGTCTCCTTCGATGACCTGATCGAGGCCGGCTCCATGGCCGAGGCGAAGGCCCGCGGCAAGGTCCGGATCGAAGGCAAGGAATACATCATGGCCGACGGCGACGTGGTCGAATTTAGATTTAATGTATAGTTCCTGACCCGGTGGTGGCGCCTGCCTGAATATGTCCAATTGATTCAGTACCCCTCACCGACGGCTGCGCAGCACGAAAGTAGCCTGCCCGGACATGCTTGTCCCGGCAGGCTACTTTCGTATGTGCCCGCTTGGTTTAGAGGCGGGTGACGCCGATTGTGTGGTCGGTGGTGAACTCCTCAATGGCCCAGTCGCCGTTGAAACGACCCAACCCGGAATTGCGTTGGCCGCCGAATGCCACATGCGCTTCATCCTGGATTGTCATCTCGTTGATGAATGTCATACCGGCTTTGATCTTGTGGGCGAACTGCAGACCGCGGTCGAGGTTCTGGGTAAAGACCGCGCTGGAGAGGCCGAAGACGTGATCGTTGGCGAGCTGAAGGGCGTGAGTCTCGTCCTCGGCTCGCAGAATGGCGACCATGGGACCGAAGATCTCCTCGCGTGCGATCTCCATCTCGGCCGTGACGTCGGCGAAGACGTGTGGGGGCACGACCCTACCGTTGATCTCGCCTTCGACGACGGTGCGGGCGCCGGCCTCCCGGGCCCAGACGATTTTCTGCTTGAGTCCTGCAAGCTGGGAGTCGTTGACCACAGGGCCTACCAGGGTGCCTTCGGCGGCGGGGTCGCCGTATACAACCGACGCGGCAGCCTCGGCGAAGTGGGTGACGAACTCGTCGTAGACCGGGGCTTCGACGATGATCCGGTTGACGGACATGCAGATCTGGCCTGAGTGCAGGAAAGCACCAGGGACGGCGGCGGCTACGGCTGCTTCGAGGTTGGCGTCGTCGAGTACCACCAGTGGGGCGTTGCCGCCCAGCTCCAGGGCTACCCTCTTTAGGTGTTTGCCGCTGGTGGCGACGGTGCCTACGTTCTGTCCCACGGGGGTTGAGCCGGTGAAGGAAATCAGACCTGGGATAGGGTGGGCCACGAAGTCGTCGCCGATATCCGATCCGGCGCCGATAACAGTGGAGAGGACTCCGGCCGGCAGACCTGCTTCCTCGAAAATCCGTGCCAGGATGAGCGCGCCGGTAACAGGAGTGTCGCTGGCCGGTTTGAGGACCACGGCGTTCCCCAAGGCCAGGGCCGGTGCGACGGACCGCTGTGACAGGTGCAGGGGGAAGTTCCAGGGGCTGATGACGCCCACCACACCGATCGGTTTGCGGTAAACGCGCATCTCCCGGTTGGGGGTGTTGGAGTCGAAGATCCTGCCGTGGACGCGGGTGGGAAACGAGGCCGCTTCCTGGGTGATGCCGACGGCGAGTGAGACCTCGATGTTGGCCTTCAGCAGGGTGGAACCTGACTCGCGTACCAGCCAGTCAACTATCTCTTCGCGTCGCTCCTCGAGGATCTGCGCTGCACGGCGCATCACCTTCTGGCGTTCGGCCGGCGGCATGGCGGCCCACCCGGTCTGAGCTGCTTCGGCGGCGCGGTACGCCTCGTCGACGTCGTTGACGGAGGCCTGGCGGATGGTGGTCACTACGCTGTCGTCATAAGGGTTCGTCACGGTGAGTGTCTTCACGGACCGACCCTCACGCCATTGTCCGGCGATGTACTGGAGGGTGGTGTCCTGCCCGGCGAATCTCGCCGGTGCTTTGATGGTGGAGGTGGTCATGGGGTGTCGCTCCTGTTCAGATGTGCGGGACGTGCGGCTGGACTAGTTGGCATGTTCGCTGGCGAGGACCCGGAGGGAGTCTTCGATCTGCTCGCGGTCTGACCAGCTGCCGTGGAAGCCGAAGGGTACGCGGCCGGGCAGCTTCACCCGGGCGAGCGGGGTACGCCCGAATTCTGCTGTGTCATAGATGCACAGTTCGCTCAGCTCGGTCTGGCGGTTCCACCAGATGGAGAGCAGGTAGCCGTCGTCCTCGTTCACGGCCCCGGTCCGTGGGACGAAGATCGGTTCTGAGGGGTTGGTCAGGTCATCCAGCCCCTCGATCACCGTGACCGTTTCCTTAGTGAGGTCCGTCTTGGCCAGGCCGTCGCTCATGGTGTCGGCATCCCGGCCACGAGTGGTGGCGAAGTAGCCGAACTTGTGTTCCAGACCGACCTTGTTCGGGTTGATGGCCGGGAATTCACCCGCGATGTGGCTGGTGGCCTGGTTAGTGACGCGTCCGGTGTCGGTGTTGACGGTCCAGCGCCAGGGAATTGCGTTCATGAACCACTCGTGGGAGTCGACAGGGCGGGTGATGCGGTCCGCCGGCGTGCCAAAGCGCTCCTTGATGCGCGGAGCCTCAATGACGATTTCGTTGCCTCGCTCGTAGGCATTGAAGAAGTGGGTCGGGAAGAACGTCTCGTCGACCCGGTAGGTACGCACTTCATGGGTCGTCCGGTGCATGGTCACGATCTCGACGCCGTTGTTCGTGGCCGCGGGGTCCCACACCAGGCCCGGCTTGCCCTGGCCGATATTGGGTGCCAGGAACAGCCCCGGGGTTACAAAGAAGATCGCGTAGTTCTTGCTCACGGCGAAGTCATGGAACATCGACGGGGCGCTGGTGCTGAAGGCGAAGGTGTCGAGGACCTTTCCGTGCCGGTCTGCCTCGTACCAGGTGATGTTGTTCCCCATGTAGGAGTAGAAGAGCATGTTCCCGGTGTCCGGGTCGAGCTTGTAGTGGGCCGTGCAGGTGAATGGGACATCGCCGTTGAAGTCATATGTTCCGTACGTTTCCAGGGACTGCGGGTTCATCTGGTGCGGCAGTCCGCCCTCGAAGAAGACGAGCAGCCGGTCGGCGAGGACGCCGACGTTGGTGTTGGGAACGTTTTTCATGGGCGGGGCGCCGGCTGGAAGTGACGGGGCCGTGCCGCCGTTGACGAAACCGGAGTAGATAGCTTCTCCCGCCTCCATCTCGACCTTCAGCGCATCGGTCATGACCCATTTATTGCGGTATGCGGCCTTGCCGTCGCGGAGATATGTTGCGTAGACCATGCCGTCACCTTCGAACCAGTGGTAGCGGTCTGTGTTGCGGGGCTTGAACTTGGGGTTGGAGCCGGTTCGGAACAGGGCTCCGTCGAGGTCTTCGGGTATCTTGCCGATGACTTCGAGGTCGAAGGCGTCGGTTTCCTCGTGCCAGGGGGTGAAGGGGCCGTTGAGGAATTTGTTGTCTGTCTCCCACATGGTGGTGCCTTTCGGTGGTGGAGTTCTAGGATTTCTTGGCCGGGGAGGGCCAGATGCCGTGGTTGCCCGGTGAGAGCGTTCCGGCGGGATCCAGCGCGTCCTTGAGGGAGGTGTAGAGGCGGTTCAGGGCGTGGTCGTTGAAGTCGAAGTTCTTTGCCACGTGCCCGATCAGTGAGGGGTGGGCGCGGTATTCGCTCCAGCCCCATTCGGCAGCCTTTTGACACATGAGTTCGACGGCGGCGTGTGCGGCTGCCGCTTCGGCGGGGTTGTTCACGTCGAAGAAGACCATGCAGGCGCCCACGAGGCTGCGGGTGTTGGCGATCCAACCGAAGCCCGCGACCAGTCCGGCTTCTTCGAGGATGGTCCGGACCATGAGCTCGTGTTTGGCGGCGGATTCGCCGTCGAACGGGATCGCGGGCGAGAAGTCGATGTGGCCCACGTTTTCGCCCATGTGCTTCCTCATCATGTCCAGCAGGAACATGTTGGGAATGCCGGCCGGGACCAGGTCCAGGGGGTGAACATCCTCGGGACTGACGTCGCCGCGGTAGGAGCGTAGGTCGACGGTGACTCCGGGCAGGTGGGCCACGGCGTCGGTAACAATGCGGCGTCGCGCCTCCACGATGGCTTCGTGGCCGTAGAAGGCAATGCGGGCGTGCCAGCGTCCCGGCGGCAGCGTCGCGGACAGCTTGGCCGCCTTCGACATGCCGGCAGTGTCCTCCATCGGGTTGGCCCGGCCGTCCGCTGGTTCCGGTGAGCTTGTGATCAGCGGCAGGCCCTGGATGGTGCCATCCAGCACGAGGGGGCGGAGCGCGTCGATGAGCGGGGCGATGTCCTCGTCGTTGTGGCAGATGATTGCCCCGGTGGTGAATACCTCCGGTTCGGGCATGAGCCAGACACCCATTTTGGACACGATGCCGAAGTTGGACTGCATGAACAGGCTGTCCAGGGAGGGGCCGAAGCCGCGTTTGTGCCGCTGCCACATGGGGCTATTGCTGATTGCGCCCAGGCCGGTGCGGACCACTTCGCCGGAGGCGAGGACCACTTCCATGCCGCAGACGGCGCTGGCGTGGTCGCCGTTGACGGTGTAGCCGTAGCCGTGGTCGAGGGTGTTTCCGACGATGCTTCCCCAACCGAGGTCCGGGACGGAAATCCAGAGCTTCAGCCCGCGGGCCTTGATCTCGTTGTAGAGGTCGAAGAAGCTCACGCCGGGCTCGAGCAGGGCGTAGCCGGCAGCTTCGTTGATTTCCAGGATCTTGTTCATCCGGCGCAGGCTCAGGACCACGGAGCCGTTGACCACCGGCGCGGAGCCGCCGTAGCCGTAGTTGCGTCCGGTGGAGGAGGTCCAGAGCTGGATCTGCAGTTCATTGGCAATCCGGACCACAGCCTGGATTTCCTCAACGGTGGAGGGCTGGACCACGAAGGAGGGCTGGTAGTCCCCGGCGTCTGCGCCTTCGTAGGGGTCGTGGAACTCCTTGACCTGTCTCTCATCCAGCAGGACGGCGTCGGCGCCGAGGACGTCGGTCATGCGGGCGATGGCCTGGGTCAGGACCGACGGCGAAGATTTGAGTTCGGTGGATGTTGTCATGTGCTGTGTCACGCTCCGTTGCTTGACGGGTGTTCAACTCCGAACACCGGTTGCTTCAAGTGTGGTGTGGCACACAGGGTTGGCTCTTGGTGCCGGACGGCAAGAAAAGTCGCTTTGTATGGCGCCTGGGAGCAAAGACGTCCCGACGGATCCCTATACTTGGCTTCCGGTGGGCAAGACCAAGGGTGGTTTGTGACAGTGATGCAATGGATGGAAAGTCTCCGCCCGACAGGGGATGGTGCGGTGGATGGCCCGGCGTCGGATCCGGAGATCATTGCCAGCGCCGAGACGGAAATTGGCGCGCCAGCCACGGCATGGGCCGTCGAGGCTGCCGCGGAGATAGTCCGCCAAGTGGATGAGGACTTCAGGCTCGCCGGGACACCCGGCATGATGACCGGTACCGAGCGCGAGGGCTGTGAAGCGTCCCTCCTCACAACCTTGATCGGTTTGCACCGCGGCACCGCGGCAGCTGACATCGTGGCTCCGCGCGGCGCTCAGGAAAATGTGCGTTTGTCCGTGCGGCAAGGCGTCCCGATCGGGTCCGTGCTGCGCACCGTCTGGGCCTGCCACACCCGGGTCCAGGATGCGCTGCTGGCCGTCATCGAGCACGAAGTCCCAGCGGACCGCATGGTCGCTGAAGTGCGGGAGCTCAACGCAGCCCTTTTTTCTTACGTGAACTCCTACGTCAGCGACCTCATGCACGGCTACGAAGACGAACTCTCCCTGTGGCATGGCAGGCTTCCAGCCGAACGGCTGAGGGTTCTCACGGCAATCCTCGACGGCGAAGAGCCCGGCGCGGACGCCGAACGCATTCTCGGCATCCGGCTCGGCAGGCACCATCTGGTCGCCTTGGCCTGGCCCGCCACCAGCGGGCACATCCCGGACCGTGAGGCGGCGCGCCAGCGATTCGGCACCGACGCGGCGCAGGCGCTCGGCGCCGCCGGCTTCCTGACCGTCGAGTACCAAGGCACGACGCTCTTCTGGTGGGGGTTCAACACACGCCCGCATCCCTCAGTGGCGAATGTGCTTCGTGCTGTACCACGTGCCGATTGGATCCACCTCGCAGCCGGACGGCCCGGCTCCGGGCTAGCCGGTCTTCGGGACAGCCACTTTGAGGCACAACAGGCCGCGCGGGTCGCACGGCTTTCGCCGCGGCAGAAATTCTGGGACTACGACGACGCCGGCATGCTGGCCCTGCTCATTGCCGACCCGCAGGGGGCCGCAAGATTCGTGCAGGTCCAGCTCGGTGGCCTGCTGGGCACAGATCAAAAACTAACCGACGTCCGCGACACGCTACGCCACTTCCTGCTGGCTGGCAGCAGCCGCCTCGCCGCAGCCCAAGCCTTGCATTTGGCCACGAACACCGTGGCGTACAGGGTCAAACGAGCCGCCGAGCTACTCGGCCGGCCGATCAGCGAGAACCCAGCGGTGACCCTTGCGGCGCTGGAGATGGCGCATGCGTTCCCGCATCTAATGGACGCCCCGGCGCTTGGGCAGTGACGGAGCGGGCGGAGATACCGAGGTGGATGCCTGCTCGCAAGGTATGCGCCGACATCCACCTGACGTGATGGTTCTCGGCTACGTAACGTGGTGGAATTTAGACTGGCGCTCTAACGTCTGGCGAGACCTCGGCCCCCTCGGCGGTCGAGAGACCGAGTTCACTGCTGCATCTCAGGAGTGTGCGATCCGGCATGGGACGACACTATTAGGAGGCCGCAAAGCGCGCGGCGGCCATGCCCGGTTGCCATTACCTTAGGGTTCCGTTCACGCCCGACGGCGAAACGCACAAGGTGGGTCCGGCTCCGACCGTGGCAGACACCGCACTGATCTGCCCGGCCAGAGGCATCAAAGTCTCCACTCTGAAACAGTTGTGCCGGGTCCGGGCTATTTGGCCGTAGCGCTGGCCGGTGCTTTTTTGACAGTGGCCAGCAGGAGGACTCCGGCGACGGCTGTGGCGCCGGCAAGCAGGAATGCGATGAATGCTTCTGCCGGGGCTGTGTCGGCCTCACCGAGGACGGCAATGCCCAGGGTGACGGCGACGAGCGGATCGATTACTGTCAGGCCTGCGACGACGAGTTCGGATGTCCCTCGGGTGTGGGCGTTTTGGACCAGGAATGTCCCGAACAGGGCGGCGATGATTAGCCCTGCCAGACAGGTCAGGGACAGCCATTCGAAGTCGCCCTGGAAGAGCCGGGCAATGACGGTTTTGGCCAGGGCCGCGACAAACCCGAAGAGGATCCCGGCTCCGGCCGTGAACACGACGGCGCCCCAGCGGTGGCGCCAGAGACCGAAACCCGTCCCGAGCGCGGCGAGGACAGCGCCGAGCAGTATCAGAATAGTGATGAGGTGCCGGTCGTTGATTTCAACATCCCGCGCGGAAACTGCAGCGACTGCAACGAACACCCCCACACCGGCAATGCACAGGGCCACGGATGTGAGCGCGCGGCGGCCCGGGGACCTCCGGGTCGTTCTGGCGGTAGCCAGGGTGGTGACCACAAGGGCGACCGCCCCGATGGGCTGCACAACGATCAGGGGTGAGAATCTCAGGCTCGTGAGCTGCAGGAGGATTGCCGCTCCCAGCATGGCTGTGCCGGCGAGCCAGGCCGGTTTGCCCAGGAGGGCTTGCAACCGGCCCCCGCCCATGCTCCCGGCTGCGCGCCCCGGTGCGGGCCCCTGCTCGTCTACGGCTTTGTGTTGGAAGAGGGTGCCGAGGGCCAGCAGGATCGCTCCGGCGAGGGCGATCGGGATGCCAAGCCAGTGATACGACGACAAGGTCGGCACGGCGACAGTCTGGATCATGATCCGACCCTACAGGTGGCTTGCCGCGCTGACCGCACCGTCTCAGCGTCTTCCTGTGAACGCGCCCGAAGATCCCGAAGCCCTTCCAGAGTTTCTCGAGCTGGCCGGTTCCCGCGTGAGAACGCCCTCCGCTTTTCTCAAGGGGCAGGAATGGACATGGCCGCCGGTGAGTCGGTTGGGGAAGGGACGGCCGTCCCGGACGGGCTCGAAGTCACGGTGTCTGCCGGCGTGGGCGTTGCAGTTGGCGACGGAGTCGGCCGGGGCGGAAGCGGGATTGGCACGTAGTCCGGCGGGTACTCCGGCAGCGGGACAGCGGACCTGGAGTCACACTCGGGTACCCATTGGACGTGTCCATGAAGAATGTCGTCATCGATCTGTTCAATATGTATGCGGCCGCGTCGCTGCATTCTGGCCCTTTGGGCCGCTATGTAGGTGCGAGGAGCTTTGCCTGCAGGGATCAGCCACAAAGCCCATAATCGCTGCGTCGTGATCGACGCGGACGGAAACCGGCTGCTCTCGCAGAAAATCCCCAACGACGAACCCGCCCTGCTCGAACTCATCGCCACCGTACTGAAACTCGCCGAAGGCTACGACGTCATCTGGGCGACCGACCTGAACCACGGCGGACCCGCGCTTCTGATCGCCATCCTCGTCGCCCACGGCCAGACCATCCTCTACATCCCCGGCCGGATCGTGCACCACGCCTCCAAGCTCTACCGCGGAGAGGGCAAAACAGACGCGAAAGACGCAGCCGTCATCGCCGACCAGGCCCGGATGCGCAAAGACCTCCAAGCTCTACGGGCCGGGGACGAGATCAGAACGGGCCTGCGGATCCTCACCGCTGGCGACGTGTGGCTGGATCCGATCGCTCTTCCCCACGAGAGCAACCAGACTATGGTCGTCGCAACCGTCCGCTTCGCTCCCGGCGCGCGGACGGCCTGGCACTCCCACTAGCACGGCCAGTACTTGCGCGTCACCCAAGGCGTAGGACGTTTCGGTACCCGGGACGGAAGAATCATCGAAGTCCATCCCGACCAGACGCCTTACACCCCGCCCGGGGGAGGAGCATTGGCACGCCACCGCCCCCGGCTCCTTCATGGAACACATCGCCATGCTGCAAGACGGCGAGGACCCGGCCAAGACCACCACCTGGGGCGAACACATCACAGACGACGAGTACAATGGCCTCTAACCACCTACGCCATTCACGGCCCGAAAAGTTGAGGTCCGCATCTCACATCGAAACGGCACCCCGCATCTAGGGCAGCTCTCGCATACGACAGTTGAGCAGAGGTTAGTCGGCTACGGAACGTGGTCGAATTCCGCTTCAACGTCTGATGTCCTCCGCCCGGCAGTGCGGTAATTCTGCCAAGTAAAGACGGATTAACTGGAAGGCCCCGATTTTCGGATCGGGGCTTTTCCTGTGTCCGGATCTATTAATCTTTTCCATCCCGGCCGTCAATGTTTCTGTGGAACGATGGCCCTGCTGAGCCTGTCCAATGTTGCAGCTCGGTAACGAACTTTACAGTGAGTCAACTTTGGTGGCTCTTGGCCGCATTTGGGGTTTACGCTTCATGCCATGTGAGACGGCCCACACTGCCGCTGGGGGAGTGTGGACGTCTGTCCGGCGCTGTAGGCGCCGGTCTCACCCACACCACAGAAACAAGGAGGCGGAATGCGCTTGGGTCGTATTTCCAAAGCAGTGGGCGTGGCGGCAGTAGCTGCCATCGCCCTCAGCGCCTGCGCAGGCAACAGCGGCGGGACAACCCCGTCAACTGCGGCCGCAGCAGGCAAGCAAGGCGGATCGGCAACCGTAGTCGAGGTCAACGCGTTCAACACGTTCAACCCGAACACGGCTGACGGAAACACTGACATCAACTCAAAGATCAGCTACGCCACGCACTCAGGGTTCTTCTACATCGACAACAAGCTCAACGTCGTCCGCAATGAGAAGTTCGGCAAGATGGAAAAGGTCTCGGACGACCCCCTGACGGTCAAGTACACCATCAATGACGGCGTGAAGTGGTCAGACGGCACGCCTGTGACCTCGGCCGACCTCCTGCTGCAGTGGGCCGCCTTCTCCGGCTACTACAACGACGCCAATGCGGACGCCAAGACCGGAACGTCCTACTTCTCCTACGCCGGTGACCCCACCGGCCTGGCGCTTACCGACTTCCCGGAGCTCAGCGACGACGGCAAGTCCATGACGCTGAAGTACTCCAAGCCCTTCGCCGACTGGGAAATCGCCCTCGGCGGCCCCGGCGTCGACATCCCGGCCCACGTCCTCGCCAAGAAGGCGGGCCTGGCCGACGCCAAGGCATTCGTCGACCTCCTCAAGGGCACTCCCCGCGGCGACGCCAAGGCCCCCAAGCCGGCGAACGCTCAGCTCAAGGCCATGGCAGACCTGTGGAACACCGGCTTTGACACCAAGACCCTGCCGGCCGATCCGAGCCTCTACCTCTCCAACGGCCCGTTCATCGTCAAGAGCGTCAACCAGGACCAGTCCCTGACCATGGTCAAGAACCAGGACTACAACTGGGGCCCGACACCCAACCTGGACGAAATCACCGTCCGTTACATCGGTGAGGCCCCCGCCCAGGTCCAGGCCCTCAAGAACGGCGAAGCCGACATCATCGCCCCGCAGGCGTCCGCTGACACCGTGGAGCAGCTCAAGGCGCTTGAGAGCCAGGGCGTGACGGTCGACGTCGGCAACCAGCTCGCGTACGACCACATCGACCTGAACTACTCGGGCCCCTTTGCCGACAAGAACGTCCGTGAGGCGTTCATGAAGGCCGTCCCGCGCGCGGACATCGTCGACAAGATCGTCAAGAAGCTCGACCCGAAGGCTGCTCCGCTTGACTCGCAGCTCTTCGTGCCGGATCAGGCCCCCTATGCCGACTCCGTGAAGAACAACGGATCCTCCGCCTACCAGGGCGTGGACATCGACGGCGCCAAGAAGCTCCTCAACGGTGCCACCCCCACGGTCCGCATCATGTACAACAAGGACAACCCCAACCGTGTCGATGCTTTCTCCCTGATCAGCGAGTCCGCCACCAAGGCCGGCTTCAAGATCGTTGACGGCGGCCTCGGCAAGTCCGACTGGGGCAAGGCCCTCGGTGACGGCACCTACGACGCCACCATCTTCGGCTGGAGCAACTCCGGTGTCGGCGTGTCCGGCGTCCCGCAGATCTTCAAGACCGGCAACGACTCCAACTTCAACAAGTTCAGCGACCCGGCAGCGGACAAACTGATGGACGAACTGATTGTCACCACCGACAAGAGCAAGCAGGACGGCCTCGTAACGCAGATCGACAAGATGATCTGGGATTCGGCCTACGGCCTTCCGCTCTTCCAGTCGGTTGGCGTGGACGCATACAGCGACCGCATCACCGGTGTGAAGTACATGCCGAACCAGACCGGCGTTTGGTGGAACTTCTGGGAATGGGCACAGAAGTAGCCCGCGACCGCAAGTAACACTGCTGGAAAGGCGTCGGGACCACAGCTTTCGGTCCCGGCGCCTTTCTGGCGACCTCCCTGGCGATGCCGTGGTTCCGCCGCCACATCGGCGGGAACCGGCCAAACTCCGCGACCGGCCCGGGCAATCCCCGGGCCCGAACTCCGAGGTTCTATACCAATGGTGACCTACATCTTCCGGCGGCTTGTGACTGCCGCCCTCATACTTCTCGGCGCATCCTACTTCGTGTATCTCCTGACAGCGGCGTCCGGCGATCCCCTGGAGGAGTTCCGTGCCAGCAACTCGCCGCAGAAGCAGCAGCTCATGGACGCGAGAACCGAGCTCCTGCAGCTGGACACCCCCGCCCCGCTGCGGTATTTCAAGTGGTTCGGCGGCGCGGTCCAGTGCCTCGTTCCATTCGCCAACTCGTGTGACCTCGGAAAGAACATCGCCGGCCAGCCCGTCACCGAGGCTCTCGGCTTCGCGCTCGTGCAGACCCTGACGCTCGTCACCGGGGCCACCGTGCTTGCCATCCTGATCGGCATCACCCTGGGCATCGTCACCGCGCTGCGGCAGTACAGCACGCTGGACTACGGCGTGACCTTCATGGCCTTCCTGTTCTTCTCCCTGCCGATCTTCTGGGTGGCCGTCCTGCTCAAGGAATTCGGCGCCATCGGGTTCAACAACTTCCTGCGAAACCCCGAGGTTCCGCTGCCGACGGCACTCGGCATCGGCGTCGTCGCCGGCGCGCTGACGGCGGTCGCGGCGGGCGGGGCCATGAAGCGCCGGCTGCTGACCGGTGCCATCGTCTTCGCCTTCGTCACCGCGGTGCTGATCTACTTCTCCGCCACCGAATGGTTCAAGACCCCGGGCCTCGGTCCCGTGATCATCGCCATCGCATCGCCGGTGCAGGCATCGCCTTCGCCGTCACCCTGCTCTCCGCCGGACTGAAAAACCGCAAGGCCCTTCAGTCGGCCCTGATCTCCGTCGGCGTCGGCGTCGTGCTGTACTTCGTCCTGCAGCCGCTGCTCAACGATGCGACGTTCCTCATGATCGTGATCCTGGCGGTCGCCTTTGTCCTGATCGGCATGGGCATCGGCTACGTGGTGGGGGGCTACGACCGGGGGCAGTCCATGCGGGCCGCGGCGATCACCTCCTTCCTGGTCGGCTTCCTGATCCTGCTGGATCGTTACATGCAGGCCTGGCCCAGCTACTTCAACAACAGCCGTGTGCGCGGCCGGCCCATCGCCACTATCGGTGCCAGCACACCGAACATTGAGGGTGACTTCTGGGTCCTGAGCCTTGACTCCTTCACCCACCTGATCCTGCCCACCCTGGCCCTGATCCTCATCTCGCTGGCCAGCTACACGCGGTTCACCCGTGCCTCGATGCTGGAAATCATGAACATGGACTACATCCGCACGGCCCGGGCCAAAGGCCTGAGCGAGCGGACCGTCGTCATGCGCCACGCCTTCCGTAACGCCCTGATCCCGATCGCCACGATCGTCGCCTTCGATATCGGAGCACTGATCGGCGGTGCAGTCATCACCGAAACAGTCTTCTCGGTCCGTGGCATGGGCTTCCTCTTCCTGGACGGGATCGCTCATGTCGACCCCAACCCGGTCATGGGCGTCTTCATCTGCGTCGCCATCACGGCCATGGTCTTCAATCTGATTGCGGACCTGGCCTACTCCGCACTGGATCCGCGCGTAAGGGTAAAATCATGAGCCAGCCAAGTCAGCAGGAAGTAATCATGGCCGAAGACGGCTCGCGGATATCAGCCGCGGCAGGAATTGAGCCGGTCCTCGAGGCAAAGGGCCTCAGCCAGGGCCAGATCGTCCGCAAGCGGTTCCTCGGGCACTCCGGCGCCATCATCGGCCTCGTGGTCTTCGCCCTCATCTTTGTCATGGCCTTCACCTCGGTGGGCTACCTGGGCATTCCGGGCTGGTGGAAGTACACCCACGAGCAAGTCTCCCCGCTGGTCAACGACGGCGCACCGACGTCCTCGCTGTGGCCCCTGGCCTGGGGCGAACATCCGTTTGGCCAGGACAGGATCGGCCGGGACCTGTTCGCCATGACCATGCGCGGCGCCCAGCAGTCCATCACCATCATGCTCGTGATCGGCCTCATCGCGGGCCTGATCGGCGCGGTGGTCGGTGCCATCTCCGGCTACTTCAGGGGCTGGGCAGAGGCCATCCTGATGCGCGTGACTGACGTCATCATCATCATTCCGGCCCTGCTGCTAGCCGCCGTCATGGCGCAGCTCGCCGGCCGCCGGGACCAGGGGAGCTGGTTCGCCTCCTTCGCCAGCACCAACGGCGTCCTGGCCCTCGGAATCTTCCTGGGCCTGATCAGCTGGGTAAGCCTGGCCCGCCTGATGCGCGGCGAATTCCTGTCACTGCGAGAACGCGAGTTCGTGGATGCGGCCAGGATTTCCGGCGCCAGCAATGCCAGGATCATCTTCAAGCACATCCTGCCCAACGCCGTCGGCGTGCTGATCGTGAACGTCACCCTGACGATGTCCGCGGCCATCCTCACCGAAACGGCACTGAGCTACCTCGGCGTCGGCGTCAAGGCCCCGGACACTTCCCTGGGCCTGCTCATCTCGCAGAACCAGCAGGCCTTCGCCACCCGGCCCTGGCTCTTCTGGTTCCCGGGCATGTTTATCGTGCTCATCTGCCTCAGCATCAACTTCATCGGCGACGGCCTGCGCGATGCCTTTGACCCGCGGCAGAAGAAGTTCAACGCCAAGAAGGCGGTGGACCACAGGGGGACTGCCGTGCCGGCAAGTGCTGTCACAGCCCCCGACGGTCCCGGGTATGAGCAATCCGGGCCCGAGGGATCACGGTACGACGGACCTGCCGACGGAACACAGGGCAAGTAGATGCCGGCCCCCTGCGGCAGGTCCGCGCTAGCCGGCGGTAACCGCCAGGTAGCTCGCCGCCAGAAGCAGTACGACGGCGCCAATCGCCACCCAGCGGACGGTGACGGTCGCATCGGTGGCGGCAGCGTCGTCTGCGGCGAGCTGTCCGCTTTCCACCAGCTCATGCCACCGTGCCCGCACCAGCATGGCGGCCTGGCCGGAGTCCGTGGTCTTCAGGTCGCCGGGGCGGACCGACCTGCCGGGTCCGTAGGTGGTTGCCGGCAGGCCGTGGAGGTCTTCCGGGCGGCCATTGCGACCGCCCCAGATTCCGGGAGCGGGCGCGGCCCAGGAGACGTAGCTCTTCCGGGCCGTCACCAGGGTGAGTGCAAAGCGGGTATCAACGTGCACCAGCGCGGCCCACGGAACCTCGATCGAGCGGAACGGATTTTCCAGGGTGACGCCGGAATCGTGCACCACCACGGACGGCATCCAGAACAGTTGCCAGCCCATGAACGCAATGAAGGCCAGCGGGGCGACGCCCGCCAGCGCTCCCGGCCCTGCCATGACAACCGTGGCGACGACACCGAACGCGGCCACCGTCCACGACAGCCAGGCGAACCATTTGTTCGTCCGTGCCTTGAAGACTTCAACATTTCCGGCGTGCGGCGCAGTGCTCATGCCCCCAATAATTCAGTATTCCGAGCCGCAGCACTAATTCCCGGTGCACCGGCGGCTCGGGCGGAAGGATGGCCCCATCATGACTGACTTCATTACCCTCGATCCGCCGGCGGCACCCGCGCACGGCAAGGGGGAAATCGTCCTGGAGGTCCGGGACCTCAGCGTGGATTTCGGCGTGGACAAAAAATGGGTCCCGGCTGCGATCGGCCTGAACTACGAGGTGCGGGCCGGCGAAGTGCTCGCCATCGTGGGGGAGTCCGGTTCCGGAAAGAGTGCCAGTTCAATGGCGCTGCTGGGCCTGTTGCCCAGTAACAGCCGTGTGACCGGAAGTGTCAAGCTCGCCGGCCGGGAGCTGCTGGGAACCAATGAGGCCAATATCCGGGCCGTCCGCGGCAAGGACGTCGCGGTGATCTTCCAGGAGCCGATGACGGCCCTGAACCCGGTCTACACCGTGGGGTCGCAGATTGTAGAAACTGTGCGTCTGCACAACGAAGTTTCCCCGGAAGAAGCGCGGCGCAAGGCCCTGCGCATGCTGGAACTTGTCGAACTGCCCGATCCCGAGAAAGCCTTCCGGTCTTACCCGCACCAGCTCTCCGGCGGGCAGCGCCAGCGCGCCATGATCGCGCAGTCGCTCTCCTGCGACCCGAAGCTGCTGATTGCGGACGAGCCCACCACGGCCCTCGACGTGACCGTCCAGGCCGAAATCCTTGACCTCATGCGCAACCTGCGCAACAAGCTGGACAGCGCCATTGTGCTCATCACGCACGACATGGGCGTGGTGGCCGACCTCGCCGACCGGATCGCCGTCATGCGCCGGGGACTCATCGTGGAGACGGGCACCGCGGCGCAGATCTTCCACAACCCGCAGCACGAATACACCCAGGCCCTGCTGGCCGCGGTCCCGCACCTGGGCCAAGGCGGTTCGGATTCGGTGTCGGACGTCGATGTCACTGCCGCCCTCGCCGCCGCCACCCACGCCGAGATCCTCTCCATTCCGGAAGACGAGCTGATCCGGCGAGAGCGGGAGAACGCCGCTGCCCTGGCCGCGGCCGAGGCCGCCAAGCCAAAGGGTGAGCCGGTCCTGGAACTCACCGACGTCGCCATCGAATACCCCAAGCAGGGCCGGGTGCCGGCCTTCCGGGCTGTGGAGGGCGCCAACCTGGTCATCTACCCCGGGCAGGTGGTCGGCCTGGTCGGCGAGTCGGGCTCGGGCAAGACCACCATTGGCCGCGCCGCCGTCGGCCTGCTGCCGGTGGCGGCGGGCACCATGCGGGTCGTCGGGCAGGACATTTCTGCCGCCAAGAGGAACGGCCGGCAGCTCCACGCGATGCGCCGGCATGTCGGCATGGTGTTCCAGGACCCGTCCTCGTCCCTGAACCCCAGGCTTCCCATCGGGGAAAGCATCGGCGAGCCGATGTTCCTCGCGGGGGTCGCGAAGGGCGCCGAGCTGCAGCACCGGATCGAGGCACTCCTGGACCAGGTCGAGCTTCCGCGGGACTACCGCAACCGCTACCCGCACGAACTCTCCGGCGGCCAGAAACAGCGCGTCGGGATCGCGCGCGCACTCTCGCTCAAGCCGAAGCTCATGGTCGCCGACGAGCCCACCTCGGCCCTGGACGTCTCCGTCCAGGCCAAGGTGCTCGATCTCTTCCAGAACCTGCAAAAGGAACTGGGCTTCGCCTGCCTCTTCGTCACCCACGACCTCGCCGTGGTCGACGTGCTCGCGGACCGGATCTGCGTCATGCAACGCGGCAGAATCGTCGAACAGGGGACCCGGGACCAGATCCTGCGCAACCCGCAGGAGCCCTACACCCAGCGGCTTCTGGCCGCGGTTCCGCTGCCGGATCCGGACAAGCAGCGCGAGCGCCGTGAGCTGCGCGCGCAGCTGCTGTCGGGGGCCAGCTAAGGTGTGCCCCGGGGGCTGAAAACCGCCCGCTTCGAGTTAATCCGGAGTAACCCGGATCACAGTTCGGGCGAATACTACCAGCCGGTAGCGTGTGACTTGAAATACTTTGCGCATGACGCTTGCCGTCATGAGGTTGTCGGATCACGGTTTGGCAACGGAGTTCCAACATTTGGACATTTTGGGGCTAGGCTACTTCCTTATGTAGGCCACGTCACAGGGGATACCCCTGTGCCTGCCTTCGGGGAAGCATAAGTTTTTCCCTCACGAACTCCCACAACTCATAGGAGGCGGAATGCGTTTTTCGCGCACTTCCAAAGCACTGGGCATGGTGGCTATCGCCGCCCTCGCCCTGACCGGATGCGGTGCCAGCGGCTCCGCAACCGGTAGCGGCAGTAACGGCGGCGACACCAGCAAAGTGATCCTCGCCGACGGCTCCGAACCCCAGCGTCCCCTGATGCCGGCCGACACCAACGAGGTCGGCGGCGGCAAGGTCATCGACATGATCTTCGCGGGTCTGGTCAGCTACGACCCCAGCGGCAAGCCGGTCAACGAGCTCGCCGAGTCCATCGAGGGCAAGGACGGCCAGCACTTCACCATCAAGATCAAGAAGGACCAGAAGTTCACGAACGGCGAGGCCATCACGGCCAAGACCTTCGTCGATTCCTGGAACTTCGGGGCCGCAGCAAAGAACGCACAGCTCAGCGGAGGCTTCTTCGAAAGCATCAAGGGCTACGACGAGGCCAGCGCAGAAGGCTCCACCGTCGACACCATGTCCGGCCTGAAGGTCGTTGACGATCAGACGTTCACCGTCGAACTGAAGCAGCCGGAATCCGACTGGCCGCTTCGCCTGGGCTACACCGCGTTTGTTCCGGTTCCCTCCGGCGCCCTGAAGGACCCGAAGGGCTTTGGCGAGAAGCCGGTCGGCAACGGCCCCTACAAGCTTGCGGACGGCGGCTGGCAGCACAACGTGCAGATCCAGCTCGTTCCGAACCCGGACTACAACGGCCCGCGCAAGGCCAAGAACGCCGGCGTGACCTTCAAGATCTTCCAGAACGACGACGCCGCCTACCAGGATCTGCTGTCCAACAACCTGGACATCCTGCAGACCATCCCGACCAGCGCGCTGAAGAACTTCAAGTCTGACCTCGGCGACCGCACCATCAACAAGCCGTACGCCGGCAACCAGACCATCGCCATCCCGGAATACCTGCCGGAGTGGAGCGGCGACGCCGGAAAGCTCCGCCGCCAGGCGATCTCCATGGCGATCAACCGCGACGAGATCACCAAGGTGATCTTCAACGGTGCACGCCAGCCCGCCAAGGACTTCACCGCTCCCGTGCTTGACGGCTACAGCGACGCGATCCCGGGTGCTGACAACCTGAAGTTTGACGCCACCAAGGCCAAGGAAGCTTGGGCCAAGGCCGACGCCATCCAGAAGTGGGACCCCAACGAGACGTTCACCATCGCCTACAACGCCGACAAGGGCGGACACAAGGCGTGGGTTGAGGCTGTTGTCAACCAGCTCAAGAACACCCTCGGCATCAAGGTTGAAGGCAAGCCGTACTCCACCTTCAAGGAAGCCCGCAACGACGCCACCGCCAAGACCCTCACCGGCTCCATCCGCGCCGGCTGGCAGGCAGACTACCCGTCGCTGTACAACTTCCTCGGCCCGATCTACAAGACCGGAGCCGGCTCCAACGACGCCAACTACGCGAACCCGACGTTCGACAAGGCCGTCTCCGACGGCCTGAACGCCTCGTCCGTCAGCGACGGCAACAAGGCCATGAACAAGGCCCAGGAAATCCTCCTGAACGACCTGCCGGCCATCCCCCTGTGGTACCAGGTTGCCCAGGGCGGCTGGAGCGACAAGGTCACCAACGTTGACTACGGCTGGGACGGCGTCCCGCTGTACTACAACATCACCGGTAAGTAACACCTGAGCGACGGCGGGGGCCGCCCACACTGGGGCCTCCGCCGTCGTCGTGCTTTTCGCACGCCTAATTTTTCTTGATGCCCGACTCTTCGGGCGAACTTTTCGCAGCCCTGCCGCCGTGAGTGAACCGGCGCCGGTCTGCATCCATAGTGAAAAGGTTCTTTGATGAACAACTCCGCCGCATCCCTGGACAGGATGCCTGCCAACGAGGGTGTGACTCGCTGATGTCGACCTACATCCTCAAGCGTTTCCTGCAACTGATTCCCGTCTTCCTCGGCGCCACACTGCTGGTCTACTTCCTGGTCTTCAGCCTCCCCGGCGACCCCATCGTGGCACTGTTCGGCGACAAGCCGGTCAACGTGGCCGTCGCAGCCAAGCTGCGGGAGCAGTACCACCTGGACCAGCCGTTCTGGATGCAATACCTGCTCTACCTCAAGAGCATCTTCACGTTCGACCTCGGCCAGGACTTCTCCGGACGTCCCATTGCAACAGTGCTTGGCGAGGTCTTCCCCGTCACGGCGCGGCTGGCCATCATGGCGCTGATCTTCGAGGGTGTCTTCGGCATCGTCTTCGGCCTCATCGCCGGACTGCGGAAGGGCAAGTTGTTTGACGCCACGGTTCTGATCGCTTCACTGATCGTGATCGCTATTCCGATCTTCGTCCTGGGATTCCTGCTGCAGTTCACCATCGGCGTCCAGCTGGGCTGGGCCAAGCCCACAGTTAGTTCCGCCGCTACAATCCCGGACCTCATCCTGCCCGCGATCGTGCTGGGACTGGGATCCTTTGCCTATGTGCTGCGTCTGACCCGCACGTCGGTCATCGAAAACATGAACGCCGACTACGTGCGCACCGCCACCGCCAAGGGACTGTCCCGGTTTCAGGTGGTGCGCGTCCACATCCTGCGCAACTCCCTGATTCCCGTCATTACTTTCCTGGGCGCCGACCTCGGTGCCTTGATGGGCGGCGCGATCGTGACCGAGGGCATTTTCAACGTCCCGGGCGTAGGCAACCGGCTCTACCGGGCCGTCCTGTCGGGCGAAGGCCCCACCGTGGTCTCGATCGTCACCGTCCTGGTGCTGATCTACTGCCTGTCCAACCTGCTCGTTGACCTGCTTTACGGCTGGCTTGACCCGAGGATCCGTTATGACTCCTGAGAACACCACCGCACGCCACGCCGTCGCCACCCGTCCGGCCCGCCGGATGGAGCACTTCGTGGCCGATGTCTCCGAGACTCCGCTCCAGGCAACGGACCGGGTCAAGGACGAAGCCGCACCGCTGAGCCTTTGGGGCGAGGCCTGGAAGAACCTGCGCAAGCAGCCGCTCTTCCTCATCTCCGCATTCCTGATCCTGGTGGTAGTGGCGGTCTCCCTCTTCCCTGCTCTCTTCTCGCCGATCGACCCGACGTCGGAGGCATGCCAGCTGGCCAACTCCGACGCCGGCCCCGCCGCGGGCCACCCCCTGGGCTTCACCCAGCAGGGCTGCGACGTCTATGCCCGCGTCATCTTCGGCACACGCTCCTCGGTGACGGTGGGCCTCTTCACCACCATCGGGGTCCTCCTCATCGGCTGCATCCTGGGTGCTGTGGCCGGCTACTACGGCGGTTGGGTCGACTCCATCCTTGCGCGCATCAATGACATTTTCTTCGCGCTGCCGCTGATCCTGGGCGCAATCGTGCTCATGCAGCTGCCGATGTTCCGGACGAACCGGACGGTCTGGACACTTGTGCTTATCCTGGTGGTCTTCGGCTGGCCGCAGATCGCCCGCATCACCCGCGGCGCCGTCATCGAGGTCCGCAATGCCGACTTCGTCACGGCCGCCCGGTCACTCGGCGTCTCGAAGTTCGGTGCCCTCATGCGCCACGTCCTGCCGAACTCGCTGGCTCCGATCATCGTCGTGGCCACCATCTCTCTGGGCACGTTCATCGTGGCCGAATCCACGCTGTCGTTCCTCGGCATCGGGCTGCCGCCCAGCGTCATGTCCTGGGGCAACGACATCCAGGCGGCGCAGTCCTCGCTCCGGTCCAACCCGATGCCGCTGCTCTACCCGGCCATCGCGTTGTCCATCACCGTCCTGAGCTTCATCATGCTGGGCGATGCCCTGCGTGATGCGCTCGATCCCAAAGCCCGCAAGCGATGAAAGGGGACACCATGAGCGCCTCTGTTGAACTCCAGGAAGCGGAATACGCCACTGAGCTCCCGCTTCTTGAAATCAAAGACCTGGCAATCGGCTTCACCACCAGCAACGGCGCGGTTAACGCCGTCCGCAACGCTCACCTCACCATCATGCCGGGCGAAACCGTCGCGATCGTGGGCGAGTCGGGTTCCGGCAAGTCCACCACCGCCCTGGCCGCAATCGGCCTGCTCCCGGGCAACGGCCGCGTCTCGGCAGGCCAGATCCTCTTCGACGGGGAGGACATCTCCAACGCCAGCGAAAAGCGGATGATCGAACTCCGCGGCAACAGCATCGGCATGGTCCCGCAGGACCCGATGTCCAACCTGAACCCGGTCTGGAAGATCGGCGACCAGGTGCGCGAGACGCTGAAGGCCAACGGGCTGCCCAACGGCCCCGACGACGTCGCAAAGGTCCTGTCCCAGGCCGGGTTGCCGGACGCCGCCAGCCGCGCCAAGCAGTACCCACACGAGTTCTCCGGCGGCATGCGCCAGCGCGCGCTGATCGCCATCGGGCTCTCCTGCCAGCCCCGGCTGCTCATCGCGGACGAGCCCACCTCGGCGTTGGACGTCACCGTGCAGCGACAGATCCTCGATCACCTGGACAAGATGACCACCGAGCTGGGCACCGCCGTGCTGCTGATCACGCACGACCTCGGCCTCGCCGCCGAGCGCGCCGACCAGGTAGTGGTCATGTACCGCGGCCAGGTCGTCGAATCCGGGCCGTCGCTGGAGCTGCTGCAGAACCCGCAGCACCCGTACACCCAGCGGCTGGTCGCCTCGGCGCCGTCGCTGGCGTCCCGGCGCATCCAGGCCGCCAAGGAACTGGGCGTGGAAACGGACGACATGCTCGCCTCCGCCGAGACCGGCGTGGTTGAACCGTCAAAGACCGACGAGATCCTGCAGATCCAGGACCTCAAGAAGGTGTTCAAGCTGCGTTCGGGCCTGGGTAAGTCCACGGACTTCACCGCCGTTGACAACGTCTCCTTCAGCGTCAAGCGGGGAACCACGACGGCGATCGTGGGGGAGTCGGGGTCCGGCAAGTCCACGGTGGCGCAGATGGTTCTGAACCTCCTGTCGCCGACCTCGGGCAAGATCATCTTCGACGGCGTGGACACCTCCACGCTGAACAGCAAGGAACTCTTCGCCTTCCGGCGCCGGGTGCAGCCGATCTTCCAGGACCCGTACGGTTCCCTGGACCCGATGTACAACATCTTCAGGACCATCGAGGAGCCGCTGCGGACCCACAAAATCGGGGACAAGGCGAGCCGCGAGAAGAAGGTCCGGGAACTCCTGGACCAGGTGGCGCTGCCGCAGTCCACGATGCAGCGGTACCCGAATGAGCTCTCCGGCGCTCGGCCAGCGCCAGCGCGTCGCGATCGCGCGGGCACTGGCACTGGACCCCGAAGTGATCATCTGCGACGAGGCCGTCTCGGCACTGGACGTGCTGGTGCAGGCGCAGGTGCTGAACCTGCTCGCCGAACTGCAGTCCCGGCTGGGCCTGACCTACCTGTTCATCACCCACGACCTCGCGGTGGTCCGGCAGATCGCGGACCACGTGTGCGTCATGCAGAAGGGCAAGCTGGTGGAGACCGGTTCCACGGACGACGTCTTCGATGCGCCGCAGCAGGAATACACCATGGCCCTGCTCAACGCCATCCCCGGTGCCGGCCTCATCCTGCCGCCGGAAGTCGCCTGAGCCTTTAACACAGCTGACAGGTCCGGGCAGCAGATGCGCCTGGTAACAGCAAGCCTGCACCACCAAGTGCGCCTGTACGTCTGTAACAACAAAGGAGCCGGTGTCCGCCCGTAAAGGCGCGCACCGGCTCCTTTGTCGTGCAGGTTCCCTTGCTGCTTGCTGCTTGGTACTTGGTGCTTGGTGCTCCGGGCCGCCCTGACCGGGCCGGCGTTAGTGGGCCAAGCCGGAGACGAGGCCGGCGTCCTGGTATTCCAGTCCCATGGACTCAAGCCGCTGGCCGAAGACGGCGCCGAGAGCCGCATGGCCCTGCCTGTTCAGGTGAACCCCGTCCGCCATCGAACCCGTGAGGTTGTAGCGGGTGAGCCAGTCTCCGGCGCTGACGAACGGCAGTCCGTGCCGGCTCGCCACGGTCCCCAGCAGCGTGTCCACCTGGCTCCGGCGTCCTCCGCCGAAGCTGGCGCCGCGCGCGAGCGTGCCGACCATGAGCATCCGCGCCGCAGGATAGCGCTGGCGGATGCTGGCGATCAGCCGCTCGGCATTGGCGACGATCTGCGAGTCAGTGGCGCCGCGTGCGGCGTCGTTTCCGCCGCCTTCAATCACCACCAGGGGAGGGGTGCCGTAGGGGAGCTTCCAGTCACCGCGCTGGAGCGCGTCAATGTAGTTGCCGGTCTTGCCGTTCGACGCCACGTAACCGGTGCCGCCCCGGCCGCAGAAGAAGACTTTGTACCCCGCCGCGGCCAGGCCCTGTCTGGGCCAGCCGAAGGACGGCTCCGATTGGGAGTCGCCAATCAATACCGCGATGTTGCTGGTGTCCTTGACGATCACCTCGTCGCGGCCGTTGGCAGGATTGCGGTAGATCGAACCGCCGGCCAAGTCTGCGGGATTGATTCCGGAACCGACCCGGGTCTTTCCCGGCGAGCCTGCAGCCACCGGCACGCCTGCGCCGTTGGCTGCGCCACCGGCCTGGGCGGCCGCCCGTGGCGCGGCGGAAGTGCCCGCGTCGGACGCAGGTGAGGAAGAAGCCTGCCCGCAGCCGCCAAGAACTACGCCTACGGCGATCATCGTTGCGACAAAGCGGGACAGAGCCGAGGCGTTTCGCATGAATGTCTCCGGGCTTGCTTGCTGCTATGAGAGCAATGATGGGGCATGGGAGCGGGAAAATCCAGTGACTTTACTCACAGGTAACAATCGACTTTCGTGTGTCCTTCCGGCGCTGTCCACCTCGGCAGGGTCGGCCGCCGGATCATCGGACGTTCGCATTTTAGGCCAATAAATAGCCTAGCCCTTAGACTTGTATCAGGTGCCCTGTGTCGAAAGGGCGTATCCGTCGTGCGTTCCGGTTGGAAATGTCGCGATACCACAGCTGACTTCACCACTGAATCGAGCAATAACGCATGTCTGAAACCACCACCAACACCGCGGTAGCCACTGCATCGCGCAGTGACCTGCGCAACGTCGCGATCGTGGCCCACGTTGACCACGGCAAGACCACTCTGGTCGACGCCATGCTCAAGCAGACCAACTCCTTTGCCGAGCACAACCACCTCGAGGACCGTGTCATGGACTCCGGTGACCTCGAGCGTGAAAAGGGCATCACCATCCTGGCCAAGAACACCACGGTGGCCTACAACGGACCGTCCTCCCAGGGCGAGACCATCACCATCAACGTCATCGACACCCCCGGCCACGCCGACTTCGGTGGCGAGGTTGAGCGCGGTCTGTCCATGGTCGACGGCGTCGTCCTCCTCGTCGACGCATCTGAGGGCCCGCTGCCCCAGACCCGCTTCGTGCTGCGCAAGGCACTGGCTGCGCACCTGCCGGTGATCCTCCTCGTCAACAAGACCGACCGCCCGGACGCGCGGATCGAAGAAGTTGTCCACGAGTCCATGGACCTGCTCCTGGGCCTGGCCTCTGACCTCGCGGACGAAGTTCCGGACCTGGACCTGGACAAGATCCTGAACGTTCCGGTCGTTTACGCCGCAGCCAAGGTCGGCCGCGCTTCCCTCGAGCAGCCCGCCGACGGCACCGCCCCGGAGAACGAGGACCTCGAGCCGCTCTTCAAGGCCATCATCGAGCACATCCCGGCTCCGACCTACAACCCGGACGGTGTCCTGCAGGCGCACGTCACCAACCTGGACGCCTCGCCGTTCCTCGGCCGCCTCGCGCTGCTGCGCATCTACAACGGCACCCTGCGCAAGGGCCAGACCGTGGCCTGGGCCCGTGCCAACGGTGAGCTGAAGAGCGTCAAGATCACCGAACTGCTGGCCACCAAGGCACTGGACCGTGTTCCGGCCGAATCCGCCGGCCCCGGCGAGATCGTCGCCGTCGCCGGTATCGAAGACATCACCATCGGTGAGACCCTGACCGACGTCGACAACCCGCAGCCGCTGCCGCTGATCACTGTTGACGACCCGGCCATCTCCATGACCATCGGTATCAACACCTCCCCGCTGGCCGGCAAGGTCAAGGGCGCCAAGGTCACGGCCCGCCAGGTCAAGGACCGCCTGGACAAGGAACTGATCGGTAACGTCTCCATCAAGGTGCTCCCCACCGAGCGTCCTGACGCCTGGGAAGTCCAGGGCCGTGGCGAGCTCGCGCTGGCCATCCTGGTCGAGCAGATGCGTCGCGAAGGCTTCGAACTGACCGTAGGCAAGCCGCAGGTTGTGACCAAGACGGTCGACGGCAAGATCCACGAACCGATGGAGCACATGACCATCGACGTGCCGGAAGAGTACCTCGGCGCCGTCACGCAGCTCATGGCGGCCCGCAAGGGCCGCATGACCAACATGGCCAACCACGGCACCGGCTGGTGCCGCATGGAGTTCATCGTTCCGGCGCGTGGCCTGATCGGTTTCCGCACCAAGTTCCTCACGGACACCCGCGGCGCCGGCATCGCGGCCTCCATCTCCGAAGGCTACGAGCCGTGGGCCGGCCCGATCGAGTACCGTACCAACGGTTCGATGATCGCCGACCGCGCCGGTGTTGTGACCCCGTTCGCGATGATCAACCTGCAGGAGCGCGGCTCCTTCTTCGTCAAGCCCACCTCCGAGGTTTACGAAGGCATGATCGTGGGCGAGAACTCCCGCGCCGACGACATGGACGTCAACATCACGAAGGAAAAGAAGCTCACCAACATGCGTGCAGCTTCCTCGGACACCTTCGAGAACCTGACGCCGCCGCGCGACCTGACCCTCGAAGAGTCCCTCGAATTCGCCCGCGAGGACGAGTGCGTGGAGGTTACCCCGGATTCCATCCGTATCCGCAAGGTCATCCTGGACACCAACGAGCGTGCCAAGGCCAACCGCGCCCGCGCCAAGGTCTGATCCCGGTATACGGGCTTCGGCTGACACGTGACTAAGAGAGCTGCCGGTATGGCAGGCGGCATTGCCGCCGCCGTGCCGGCAGCTCTTTTTGTTGCCCTGGCCGGCACCGCCCTGCACCGGCACGATCTGCTTCTGGGCAGCCTGCAGGTTCCGTGGGGCGCGGCCGCGGCCCTGCTCCTGCTGGGCTCGGCCGAGGTCTGGCTCGGGGCCGCGTTCCGTTCCATCATTCCGATAGCCGTCTGCGGACTTCTCTGCTACGCACTGACCGGCTGGTGGTCCACCCTGGAAACGGGCAAGCGCCTGGTAATCGGCGACACCGCGGGCAACATCTGGGTCTTCGGCATCGCCGGCATCACCGTGGCCATGCTCGCCTGGTGCCGACGCTACCGGCTGCCTACGGGCTAAGCGCGACCCTCCTCGCTCCCTGCACCCGCTCCCTGCACCCGCTCCCTGCACCCGCTCCCTCCACGGGACATGCTCATTTTTCGCCCGCTCGAGTGGGCACAACGGCATCATGTCCAGCGCAAAGCCGGTTCGCGGGACATGCCTAGTCCTCACCGGTGGACATGCCCTGTGCTACCTCCGGTGCACGGACATGCCCACCGTCACTCCTGGTCGACGTCCTGGCAGCAATGGCTCTGCGGTTCCAAGTTCTCCACATAGCGCTGGATCGGACTTCTCGGGCGCGACGTGCGACTCCACCATGGGTGGATGGCCAACATCATCGAAGTGCTTTCCAAATACGACGGCGTCGCCCGCGCCAAATACATTGCAGCGGCGGGTGTCTCCGATTTCCAGCTCAAGTCCGCGATGGCCTCGGGAGCCGTATCCCGCGTCGCCCGTGGCGTCTATGCGCTGCCCGGGGCTGACGAGCAGCTGATTTCCATCCGCTCCCTTCCGGCAGAACCGGCCTGCATCACAGCGGCCCACTGCGGCGGCCTATGGGTTCTCTCGGCCCCTGCCCAGCCGCACGTAGCCCTCACCCACAGCCGGAGCTACCAGGGCTTCGTCTGTCACAGATCGGCCACACCGCCGACTCTCCTGGACACGGTCATCCAATGCCTGCGCTGTTTGCCGGAACCCGACGGGCTGATCATCGCCGAGTCCGCCGTCGTACTCAAGGGACTTCAGATTGGTGCCCTGCGCCGCCGGCTGGATGGCCGGAACGATGCCCGGGAGCGGCGGATCGTGTCGGCCATCGTTCCGCAATCGCAGTCGCTGATTGAGTGCTTGGCCCGGTTTCATCTGCGGCGTGCCGGCTTCCACGTCGAATCACAGGTCAACGTTCCGGGCATGGGGCATCTGGACCTGATGGTCGACGGCCGTCTTGGGATTGAGACCGACGGGGCTGGATTCCACATGGACAAAGCCAGCTTCGAGGAGGACCGACGGCGCTGGAACGTCACCACTCGCCGCGGAATCCCGACACTGATCGTGAGCTACCCGCTGCTGCGGGACCATCCCGAAGAATTCATCGCGATGGTCCGTGAAACCCTCAACAGGTTGTCCGCAGCCGCTTAGAGCCGGACGCAATTTCCGCCTTGATGCGTCCTGCAGGGCGCCCTTGAGATACGTCCTTCCATCATGGGACATGTCCTGCGCCGTGCCAGTCCGTCACTGGACATGTCCTGCGCCGTGCCAGTCGGTCACTGGACATGTCCTGCGCCGTGCCAGTCGGTCACTGGACATGTCCCTGGCTGCCTCGTTCCGCCGTTGGACATGTCCCGCACTGGCCTTCAGTGATGGACATGATGCCGGGATGTCCATGGCTGGCAACAAGGGGAGAGCATGTCCATCGGTTGCGGGCAATCAGGGAGGGCATGTCCGGTGGTCGGAGCGAGGGGAAGACATGTCCACGGGGTGCGGGCAGGTGAGAAGCGCGTGTCCACTGCCAGAGCCCGGGGGAGGGCATGTCCATTGGTAGAGAAGCTATGGCCGGATATGCACGCGGCTGGCAACAAGGGGAGGGCATGTCCATCGGTTGGGGCAATCAGAGAGGGCATGTCCATTGGTTGGAGCGTGGGGGGCACATGTCCATCGGCTGAGGTGTGGGGAGGGCACATGTCCATGGGCTGAGGTGTGGGGAGGGCATGTCCACTGGCCGGGCCGGTCAGGGCGCTTGCACCCGCGGGGCGCGGCGCGGCGGGGCCGGGGGGACTTCCTTGGCCGCCACGACGAGGGGGAGCGCAATGACGACGTCGGACCGGCGGGTGCGGACGGTGCACGCGCCGTCGGCCCGTTCCACGAGCTCGCCGAGCGCATCCGTCAGGCCGCCCTCGATCCGGTAGCGGACCACAACCCGGGTGCCGAGCGGGGCGCCGGAGAGGAACTGCTGGGGCAACGGCAATGGCGAGCTCATCAGATCATAGTAAGACGTGGACCGTGTATGACGTCCCGCTAGGTTCGCGGGAACAGGCTGGGAGATAATAGGCTCAGAAGTCAGCAGCCCGGCGCTCAGGCCGGGCAAACCATCCGGCCGGTCGCCGGGAACCAACGTGGAGAGGCCAGGGACGTGACGTACGTAATCGCGCAGCCGTGTGTAGATGTCAAAGACAAGGCATGTATTGAGGAGTGCCCCGTCGATTGCATTTACGAGGGTGAGCGTTCCCTGTACATCCACCCGGACGAGTGCGTGGACTGCGGTGCATGCGAGCCGGTCTGCCCCGTCGAAGCGATCTACTACGAGGACGACACCCCGGACGAGTGGGCCGATTACTACAAGGCCAACGTCGAGTTCTTTGACGAGCTCGGCTCGCCGGGCGGAGCCGCGAAGGTCGGGAACACCCACACGGACCACCCCATGATCGCCGCCCTGCCGCCGCAGAACCAAGACAACTAGGGCGGCGCTGCAGTGGCATCCGCGGTGCGCACTTTCGGCCTGAGCCTGCCCGACTACCCGTGGGAGGCCTTGGCGCCCTATCTCGCAACGGCGTCCCGGCACGCGGCAGGAACCGTCAACCTTTCCATCGGCACGCCGGTGGACCCGACGCCGGCCCTCATCCAGGACGCGCTGCGCGCCGCCGCGGACGCCCCCGGTTATCCCACGGTGCACGGAACGCCGGCACTGCGGGAGGCGATCGCCGGCTGGTTTGAGCGCCGGCGCGGCGTGCCCGGGCTGGATCCGCAGAACGTGATGCCGACGGTGGGATCCAAGGAACTCGTCGCGTGGCTGCCGTTCCTGCTCGGCCTGAAGCCGGGCGACGTCGTGGTCCGTCCCACGGTCGCTTACCCCACCTATGACATCGGCGCCACCTTCGCCGGTGCCGAGCACATCGCCGCCGACGACCTCGACGAGCTCGACGCCGGGACCCGCGCCCGCGTGCGGCTGGTCTGGGTCAACTCTCCGGCGAACCCCACCGGCAGCGTCCGGGACATCGCTTCGCTGCGACGGATCGTCCGGCAGGCCCGCGAGCTCGGCGCCGTCGTCGCATCCGACGAATGTTACGCCGAACTCGGCTGGGGGGAGTGGGACGTCCAGCGCGGCGGCACCCCGGTCCCCAGCATCCTGGATCCGCAGGTCGCCGAAGGCTCCCATGATGGTCTGCTCGCCGTCTATTCGCTCAGCAAACAGTCCAACCTTGCCGGTTACCGGGCCGCCTTCGTCGCCGGCGATCCGGCGATCATGGCGAATCTGGTCAACAGCCGCAAGCACGCCGGCATGATCGTCCCCTACCCGGTCCAGGAAGCCATGCGCGTCGCACTGGGCGACGACGCCCACGTCACGGCGCAGAAGGACCTCTACAGGGGCCGGCGGGAGCGGATCGTCCCCGCGTTGGAGAGCTTCGGGCTGACGATTCATGAGTCCCGCGCGGGCCTCTATTTGTGGGGCACCGCCGGCGAAGCGACGTGGGACACCGTGGGCAGGCTCGCGGACCGCGGAATCGTCGTTGGCCCCGGGGTTTTCTACGGCGACGCCGGCAACGGATTCATCCGGGTGGCGCTGACCGCAAGCGACGAGAGGATCGACGCCGCCGCGGCGCGGCTGGCCAGCGGAGCGTAACAATGCTGTGACGCCTACCACATGTGGCGTCTTTTCGGCGCTTTGGAGTCCTCTCGGATTAGTGCCACCCGCGAAGTGACGGTACTTTTTAACTGACGATCAATGGTGGCTTTCCACAAGAAGGCAGCGCAGCCTTTGGAAATCCTGTCCGCACAGGATCCGCGGGCAGCTTCACCAGATGTTGGACCAGCTTTCGACAGAGGCCCCGATGCCTCATGAGGAGACTCCATGACTGAAACCACCAGCGCAACCCTGCGCCATGCCGGCGGCGAGCTCGAGCTCCCGCGCATCAAGGTTGTAGAAGGAAACGAAGGCTACGACGTTTCCAAGCTGCTGAAGCAGACCGGCGCCGTCGCCTTCGACCCCGGTTTCATGAACACCGCGGCCACCACCTCGGCCATCACCTACATCGATGGTGACGCCGGCATCCTGCGCTACCGCGGCTACCCGATCGAGCAGCTGGCTCAGCACTCGAGCTTCCTGGAAGTTTCCTATCTGCTGATCTACGGCAACCTTCCGACCCCCACGGAGCTGGAGTCCTTCGACCAGCGGATCCGTCACCACACCCTGCTGCACGAGGAGCTCAAGGGCTTCTTCAGCGGCTTCCCGCGTGACGCCCACCCGATGCCGGTACTGTCCTCGGCCGTGTCCGCGCTCTCGACGTTCTACCAGGACTCGCTGGATCCGTTCAATGCCGAGCAGGTGGAAGTCTCCACCATCCGCCTCATGGCCAAGATGCCGGTCATCGCCGCCTACGCCCACAAGAAGTCGATCGGCCAGCCCATGCTGTACCCGGACAACTCGATGAACCTCGTGGAGAACTTCATGCGCCTCAGCTTCGGCCTGCCGGCCGAGCAGTACGAGGTTGACCCGGTTATCGCCAAGGCCCTGGACCTGCTCCTGATCCTGCACGCCGACCACGAGCAGAACTGTTCCACCTCCACGGTCCGGCTGGTCGGCTCCTCCAACGCCAACCTGTTCGCGTCCGTCTCCGCCGGCATCAACGCCCTCTTCGGACCCGCCCACGGCGGCGCCAACGAGGCCGTGCTGAAGATGCTGCGCCAGATCCAGGCCGACGGCATCAAGCCCGAGGACTACATGGAGAAGGTCAAGAACAAGGAAGACGGCGTCCGCCTCATGGGCTTCGGGCACCGCGTCTACAAGAACTACGACCCCCGCGCCAAGATCATCAAGGCCACCGCCCATGAGGTCCTCAGCAAGCTGGGCGGCAATGACGAGCTCCTCGACATCGCCATGCGCCTTGAAGAGAAGGCCCTGGGCGATGACTATTTCATCCAGCGCAAGCTCTACCCCAACGTGGACTTCTACACCGGCCTGATCTACAAGGCCATGGGTTTCCCCGAGAAGATGTTCACCGTGCTGTTCGCAATCGGACGCCTGCCGGGCTGGATCGCCCAGTGGCGCGAGATGATCAGCGATCCCAACACCAAGATCGGCCGTCCGCGCCAGCTCTACATCGGCGAACCGGAACGGAACTACCCTTCGGTGTAGCGCACCGGCCGTTTACGGCAGCGCCGCACAGCAAAGTACGACGCCGGCCGCGCACCTCTCGCTGAGGTGCGCGGCCGGCGTCGTGCTCGGGGCGCGCCGTGCCAACGCTCCATGCCAACGCTCCGTTGTGACCAGGGCCGTTGTGACCCGCGCCACGTGCACGGGGGAACCGGTGTGCCCCGGGGCGGCAACGGCACGGACGTGCTAAAAAAGACCAGTGCCTAAATTTGTCGACGCCGTAATCCGGCGCCAGGAAGTAGTAGACGCAGTCTTCAGGATCATTGCTACGGATGGTCTTGAGCGGGCCTCCCTGCGCGAAGTTGCCGACGAAGCGCAGCTGGCCGTCGGCTCGGTGCGGCACTATTTCGCCAGCAGTGACGAGCTGTTGTCCCACGCGTTCGCCATTGTGGTGGACCGGATTCTTGGCCGCCTTGCCGCTGCGGACGCCCGGGTGGGAGAACTGCCGCCCGGCTCGGCCGAGCACCACAACGCCGTAGCCGCGCTGCTGGATGAGTTTCTTCCGCTGGACGAGGAACGGGCCGTCGACGCATGCGTGTGGATGGCCTTCAAGAACGCCGCCCGGACCCGGCCGTTCCTGGCCGCCGAGGCCGACCGCAGCCATCGTGCCGTGGCCGCAATAGTCGGCGGCCTCATCCTCGGCCTGGCCGCCGGGGCAAAAGGCCGCGACAGTGACGACGCCGCGGCCGGGATGGACCAGCAGGTGCTCGTCACTGAAGCCGAGCTGCTGCTGGCCGTCCTGGACGGGCTGACGATGCACGCCCTCCTGCAGCCGGAGTGGATGACGGCCCGCATGTGCAAGGATGTGCTGGAGGCCCATCTCGAGGGCCTGAACCGCCGGATGGCGGACCGGGCCCCAGCCGTTAACGTGCACTAACAACAGGAATAGACTGAGATAGTACGTCTTGCCAAGGGAGGCAATTGGATGCACCACACCGGCGGACCGGGCTGGCGGATCACCATGGATACATCTGGTCCCATGCTCATTGCCCTCTACGTTCGTGACGCCGCCGGACTGGACACCGCGGGGCATCCGGCACTGTGTCACGTGGCGCCGAAGATCCGAGCCTCGGACCATACACACCTGATCGCAGAGGTGGGAGGCACGGCCGTGCTCAAGACCGAGTGGGAGGCCTGGTGGGAGCAGCTGCTGAAGGCCCACCCGGAAATGTCGCCCGAGCTAACCCCGCCGGGCTTCGGGTCGTTCAGCAATTCACCGGCGCTTCGCCGCGTGCTGCAGGCGCACTTCGGCGCCGCGCTGACGTGGGCCCGGGAACGCCGCGCGGAATACCTGGCCCTGGAAGCGGAGCGCGAATCCAACAGCAACAATGAGCTCCTGGCCGACATGGTGGAGGACCGGTTGCTGGAAGTGGGCCGCCCGGCCCGGGATTTCAGCCTGACGATCATCGAACTCCCGCTGGCGGAGCCGCGGGCCTGGTACCTCGAGCCGGACAAGATTCTCATGAGCCAGGAGCTTTTGTCCGAGCCGGAACTGTTCCGCAGCTATGTCCAGCCGGTGGTCGATCTCCTCGTGTGAGCCGGCCGGCCGCCGCTAGCTGGCGGGCGCGTCGGCGACGGTCACCCGGACCTGCCCGGCCGGGACCTGCGCCGGCTGCCAGCCATCGCGGGACTGCCGGTTCCATGCGCGGCCGTCCACCTCGACGCTGGTGATGGACAGCGCTTTGGCGTTGGCCACGGCCCATTGGGCTATAGTCCAGGCCTGGGTGCCGTCGGCCTCCACGATCAAGGTCCGGCCGTCCGTCGACGTCGGCACGTCACCGAGCGCCGCCGTCAGCTTTGCGGTGACGGCGGCAGGATCCCCGGCGGTGTCGGGAGACCGCAGCGAACAGTCCAGGCCGGCGGGCGTCTGGCCGCTCAGTGCCGAGGCGAACGCGCGGGCCATCCCCTCATGCTGGGCGTAGGCACCCGGGTAAGCCGAGTGCTGGACTTGCTGGGCGGCGTCGGTGATGTCCAGCGATTGGTAGCCGGAGATCTCCACGAGCGCATCGTAGAACGCATTGCTGGCGTGGTATGGGTCCATCACCTGCGCCGTGGTGCCCCAGCCCTGGGACGGCCGCTGCTGGAAGAGCCCCCGTGAGTCGGGGCCGGCCTGGTCGCCGTGGCCGATGTTGCGCAGCTTGGATTCCTGCATGGAGGTGGCCAGCGCGATGCTGGCGGCGCGGGCAGGAAGCCCGCGCCGGACCGCCACAGCCGTGATGAGGGAGGCGTTGGCCGCCTGGTCGGTAGCGAGGTCATCGCCTCCGCTGCCTACCGCCGTGCAGCGTTCGGTGATCAGCGTTTCCGAACGCTGCAGGAACGCCACCGCGGTGTAGATTGCTCCTGCAACCATCGCAAGGGTCAGCAGAAGGACGATCCGGCGTCGCCAGCTCCCACGTCGTGCCACGAAACTTACTCCCTCAGGCCCTAGCGGGCTGCGTCATCGGCTGCTTCATCGACGGGCGCCCCGCCGGAGCGGCCTTCACCGCCCGCCATACCGTACCAGCCGGTCCGGTCAGTTGGCGTGCAGGTCCGCGTTGAGCTCCACGGTCTGGCCCTTGCGGGGGAGCGCCTCGACGGCGCCGGTGGTCGAATTGCGGCGGAAGAGCAGGTTCGGAACCCCCGAAAGCTCCACGGCCTTGACTACCCGGCTGGTGTCCTCGCCTTCGGCATCCCGGGGGCTAATGACTCGCACGCGCGTCCCGGCGGTGACGTAAAGGCCTGCCTCCACCACGGAGTCGTCGCCCAGGCTAATGCCCACGCCGGAGTTGGCGCCGAGCAGGACCCGTTCCCCGAGGGCGATCTTTTCCTTGCCGCCGCCGGAAAGGGTGCCCATGATCGAGGCACCGCCCCCGACGTCGGACCCGTCACCGGCGACGACGCCGGCCGAGATGCGGCCCTCGACCATCGAGGTGCCCAGGGTTCCGGCATTGAAGTTCACGAAGCCCTCGTGCATGACCGTCGTGCCTTCGGCGAGGTGCGCGCCGAGCCGGACACGGCCGGCGTCGGCGATCCGGACGCCGGAGGGGACCACGTAGTCCACCATGCGGGGGAACTTGTCCACGCCGAAGACGGTGACGGCGCCGCGCTTGCGAAGGCGTGCCCGGGTGAGCTCGAAGTCCTCGACGGCCGCGGGACCGAAGTTGGTCCACACCACGTTGGGGAGCTTGCCGAAGATGCCGTCAAGGTTGATGCTGTTGGGCTGGACCAGCCGGTGCGAGAGCAGGTGCAGGCGGAGGTATGCGTCCGCGGTGTCAGCCGGTGCCTCGTCCAGGTGGATCTGGGCGAAGACGACCTTCTGCTCGGTGCCGCGGTCCGGGTCGGTGCCGTTGGCCGCGATATCGATCAGCGACTGGTCCGCATTGGCCACGTCACGCAGGCTCGGCGCCGCGACTCCCAGCGCCGGAGCCGGAAACCACACGTCCAACACGGTGGCTTCACCATTGCGGGTGGATACGGTGGCCAATCCATAGCCGTAGGCAGAGCGGGCGTCAGAGCGGGCGTCGGCGGGCACGGCGGAAGAAGCAGTTTCAGTCATGGCCCAAGTCTAACGAGAGCGTCCTTGCGCGCTGAAACGTGAGTCGCCCAAGTGACTCGCGGCAGGGGCCGTTATGACGCCTGAAACGGCCCCTGCTGCGGTCAGTTGGGAGAGGCAGGCGAGCAGATAAAGTGGGACGGTGACCCCGACGAACCCCCGCACCCCTGCCAGCGCCCTTGACCGCAGTTCAGGGCATGCCCCTGTCCACTTGGACCTCCGCCAGGATGTCGCCCTGCTCACGGCCGCCTTGATCGACATCAACAGCGTCTCCGGCAACGAAAAGGCGCTGGCCGACGCCGTGGAGCATGCTCTCGGGCTGCTGCCGCAGTTGGAGCTGGTCCGCGACGGCGATTCGATCATCGCCCGCACCAACCTCGGCCGTGCCGAGCGCGTGATCTTGGCGGGGCACCTGGACACCGTGCCGCTGCCCATCACGGAGGGCTCGCTTGGGACCGTGCCGGCGTACTGGCCCTCCGGGGCGCCGGGGGAGGGCATCCTCTACGGCCGCGGCGCCACCGACATGAAGGGCGGCGTCGCTGTGCAGCTGGCGCTTGCGGCCACCATGTTCGACGCCGGCGCGGAGCCGGACAAGGACGTCACGTTCGTCTTCTACGACCACGAGGAAGTCGAGGCAGTGAAGAGCGGCCTCGGCCGGCTGGTGCGCAATCACGGGTCCCTGCTCGGCGGTGACTTCGCGATCCTGCTCGAGCCGACCGACGGCACGGTGGAAGGCGGCTGCAACGGCACGATGCGCTTCGAGGCGACCACACTCGGGGAGGCCGCCCACTCGGCCCGGGCCTGGATGGGCAGCAACGCCATCCACGCGGCCGCCCCGATCCTGGCCCGGCTGGCGGCGTACGAGCCGCAGACCGTGACGGTCGACGGCCTCGACTACCGGGAAAGCCTCAACGCCGTGAAGATTCACGGCGGCACGGCCGGAAACGTCATCCCGGACAAGTGCGTCGTGGAAATCAACTACCGTTTCGCCCCGGACAAGACCCCGGACGGGGCCGAGGCCGTGGTGCGGGAGCTGCTGGACGGATTCGACGTCGTCCGCACCGACAGCGCTGCCGGGGCGCGGCCGGGACTGAACCACCCGGCCGCCGCGTCCTTCGTGGCCGCCGTCGGCGCGGAACCGAAGCCCAAATACGGCTGGACCGACGTCGCACGGTTCAGCGAGCTGGGCATCCCGGCGGTGAACTTCGGGCCCGGCGATGCTCTGCTGGCGCACAAGGACAACGAGCACGTCGAGGCGGACGCCATCCGGGAATGTCTGCGGGCGCTGCGGACCTGGCTCAGCGCCTAACCGCACAGCGCAACGCGCGCACGCGGCGGAGCACGCGGACCGCGCACGTCAGGACGCAGAAAAGGTCCGGAACCCGTGGGATTCCGGACCTTCTCAGCGTCTAAAGGCCTTACTTGGTCGGGATCCCGGCGACCGGGACGTGTGCCACGCCGCCGGCGGCACGCTTGGAGCCGCGGCGTTCGAGCCAGATGGCCAGGCGGGAGACCGCAAGGTCGATCGCGATGTAGATGGCCGCGGCGACGAAGAACACCGGGAACAGGTACTGCGGGCCGAGGAAGTCGGCCATGACCTGCACGGCCCGGAGCAGCTCGCCGTAGGCGACGATGTAGCCCAGCGAGGTGTCCTTGAGCAGCACCACGAGCTGCGCGACCAGCGAGGGCAGCATGCGGCGGATGGCCTGCGGCAGCTCGATGGTCAGCCGGGACTGGAAACTGGTCAGGCCGATCGCCAGGCCGGCCTCGCGCTGGCCCTTGGGCAGCGACTGGATGCCGGCGCGGATGATCTCGGCAAAAATTGCGGAGTTGTACAGGACCAGGCCGGCCACGACTGCGACGAACGAGCTCGTGGCAAAGACGAGCAGAACGAACAGCATCATGAGCACCACGGGCATGCCCCGCAGGAATTCCAGCACCACCCTGATGGGCATCCGCACCCAGGCGTTGTCCGAGATGCGCAGCAGGCACACGAGCAGGCCCAGCGGGAAGGCAATGACGGCCGCCACGGCCGCGGCGGCGAGCGTCGCGCCGATGCCGTTGCCGATCAGCACCCAGACATCGGGAATCTGGAAGACCGCCCAGCGTTTGGGGTCGAAGATTCCCTGCTGGGCCAGGGTCATGACCGCCAGGACGAGGAGGCCGCCGATCACGATGACGCCGATGATCGAGCCGATCAGCGAAATCCGGCGGGCTTTGGGGCCGGGGACGTCGTAGAGAACAGAGCTCATCGCGCGATTGCCACCTTTCGTTCAACGAAGTTGGCGAGGAAGCCAAGCGGGACGGTTATCAGCAGGTAGAAGAATGCGATGCCGACCAGGACCCACACGACGGCGTCGCCGTTGGCGTTGGCCAGCTGCTTGCCGTAGCCGAAGAGTTCCAGTACATAGAACGCGCCTGCAACGGAGGAGTTCTTGACCAAAGCGATCAGGATGTTGATCAGCGGCGGGATCACGGTGCGCAGGGCTTGGGGGAGGATGATGAGGGTGAGCACCTGGCTGAACTTCATGCCGATGCTGCGGGCCGCTTCGGCCTGGCCCACCGGGACGCTGTTGACGCCGGACCGCACGGCCTCGGCAATGAAGGCCGAGGTGTAGGCGCTCAGGGCGATGATGGCGGCGACCTCGAACTGTTGGAACGTGATGCCGAGGCGGGGCAGGACCACTGCCGCGAAAAAGAATGCAATGGTCAGCGGGGTGTTCCGGACGATCTCGACGTACACCATGCTGAAGCCGCGCAGCGCGGCGACGGGGGAGACTCGGGCCGCCGCGAGCACGGTGCCGACGATCAGGGCAATGATCCCCGAGACCACGGACAGGAAGAGGGTTCTGAGAAAACCGTCCCAATACTGGGGGAGGTTTTCAATGATGACGTCCATAAGTTCCTTCAGCTGCGTTGACGGGATTCCAGGCGAAAGACGGCAGTGGCGGCCGCCGGGCTGCGGGGTAACCGCGGGCCCGGCAGCCGCCAGAGTCGGCTAGTAGCGGTCGATCGTGGGAAGCTCGGGCGCGGTCTTGATGACGGTGCCGGCGGTGTCTTCCCAGGCCTTCTTGTAGGACCCGTCCTTGGCGAAGGCTTCCAGCTGGTCGTTGATCCACATGCGGAAGGCCGTGTCGTCCTTCTTCAGGCCGATGCCGTACGGCTCCTTGGTGAAGGTCTGGTCGGAGGCCAGCTTGAAGGCATCCGGTTCCTTGGATACGAATCCGGCCAGAATGACGTTGTCCGTGGTGACGGCTTCAACCTGGTGGTTGCGCAGCGGCTCAAGGCAGGCGGAGTAAGTCGCGGCAGGAACCAGGACTGCTCCGTACTTTTCCACGATCGTGGCGGCCGGGGTGGATCCGGTCACGGAGCAGACGTTCTTGCCCTTGAGGTCCTCGGGCTTGGTGATGGAGTTGTTGTCCTTGTTCACCATGAGGGCCTGGCCGGCCTCGTAGTACGGGCCGGCGAAGTCAACTTGGGTCTTGCGCTTGTCGTTGATGGTGTAGGTGGCGACGATCATGTCCACCTTGCCCTGCTTGAGGAACTCCTCGCGGTTGGCGGAGACCGTTTCAACCCACTCGATCTTGTCGGCGGGGATGCCCAGCTTGGCGGCAATCAGCTTGCCGATTTCGACGTCGAAGCCGACAGGCTTGCCGTCGAGGCCCTTCTGGCCGAAGAGCGGCTGGTCGAACTTGGTGCCGATGGTGATCTTTCCTGCGGATGAAAGCTTGGCCATGGTGGAATCGGCAGCAAAGCTCGGCTTCTCGGCTACAGGCGGGTTGGTGGTAGTGGAGGAGCTGCCGCCACAGGCGCTCAGGGTGAGCGCCAGTGCTGCGGATGCGGCAACCAGAAGGGATTTCCTCCGGGTCAAAAATGCCTTCATGACATTCCTTTCATTGGTCGGCCGCCTTCCGGCGGCCGGGGTGCGAACTCGCGAGCGATGAACTCAGTGCGTCAGAAGTTTGGACAGGAAGTCTTTGGCCCGGCTGCTCTTGGGGTTGGTGAAGAATTCCTCGGGGGTCGCGTCCTCGACGATCTGGCCGTCGGCCATGAACACGACGCGGTCGGCGGCCTTGCGGGCGAAGCCCATCTCGTGGGTGACCACGATCATCGTCATGCCCTCCTTGGCGAGCTGGACCATGACGTCCAGGACCTCGTTGATCATTTCCGGGTCGAGGGCGGAGGTGGGCTCATCGAAGAGCATCACCTTCGGCTTCATCGCCAGGGCGCGGGCGATGGCAACACGCTGCTGCTGGCCGCCGGAGAGCTGAGCGGGAAGTTTGGGGGCCTGATGCCCGACGCCGACCCGCTCCAGCAGTGCCATGGCGTCTTTGTCGGCCTCGGCCTTGGAAACGCCCTTGACCTTGATGGGGCCGAGGGTGACGTTCTCCAGGATGGTCTTGTGGGCGAACAGGTTGAAGGACTGGAAGACCATGCCGACGTCGGCGCGCAGCTTCGCCAGTTCCTTGCCCTCCGCAGGCAGTTCCTTGCCATCGATCCTGATGTCACCGTCGTCGATTGTCTCGAGGCGGTTGATGGCGCGGCAGAGCGTTGACTTGCCGGAACCCGAGGGGCCGATGACAACAACAACCTCACCTTTGCGGACATTCAGGTTGATGTCCTTCAGGACGTGCAACTGGCCGTAATGCTTGTTCACGGCCTTCAGGGAGACGAGCGCATCGCCGGGCACTTGAGTAGTCATATAAAGAATCTAACGAAGATTGACAAGATATGACGGCAATCACGCAGTTTGGTGCAGATCGTGATTCAAGAGATACCTGTACGCCCTGGTCCCCGGCGCGGCCACTGCCCGCTCTCCGGCCGCTGTTTTGCGCCTCCGGGCCGCAGGCGGTCGCAGCCTGCCGCCGGGCGTGGCGCCGCCGCACCGAAGCCGCGGGCGCGGTGTTCCGCGCTAGCCTATGGGCATGAGTACCGATCCGCAGCACGGCCCCGAGCAAAACCCCGAACAGAACCCCGCCGGAAAGCCGGCCCGCGAGGTCCGAAGCACCCCGGCGCCGAACGGGATCCGCCATAAAGGCCCGCTCGAGCTGCGCCGGAAGGCCGCCAAGGTCACAATGTCGGACCAGACCCTGCTCGACACCAAGGGGCCGGGCCAGTTCGTCCACACCGATCCCTGGCGCGTCCTGCGGATCCAGAGCGAGTTCGTGGAAGGGTTCGGCGCCCTCGCCGACCTGGGCCCGGCGGTCAGCGTCTTCGGCTCCGCCCGCACGGTGCCCGGAACCCTCAACTACGAGCTCGGCGTCGAGGTCGGGCGCAAACTGGCCGAGGCCGGACTGGCCGTGATCACGGGCGGCGGCCCGGGTTCGATGGAGGCCGCCAACAAGGGTGCCGTTCAGGGCAATGGCGTTTCGGTGGGGCTCGGGATCGAGCTGCCCTTCGAACAGGGCATGAACCAGTGGGTGGATCTGGGCATCAACTTCCGGTACTTCTTCGCCCGCAAGACCATGTTCGTCAAGTACGCCCAGGGCTTCATTGTCCTCCCCGGCGGCCTGGGCACCTTGGACGAGCTCTTCGAGGCCATGGTCCTGGTCCAGACCCGCAAGGTCACATCCTTCCCGATCGTCCTCGTGGGAACCGCGTTCTGGACCCCGATGCTCGACTGGGTCCGGGACACCCTCGTCACCGAGGGCATGGTGTCCGAGGAGGACCTTGACCTCGTGCAGGTGGTGGACGATCCCGCGCTCGCCGTCGAACTCGTCGTCGAGGGCGCGGCCCGTCACCGGAACCCGAACGGGGGCTCCACCAACGGGAACGGCACCGGAAACGGCAACGGAAAGGGCGGCGGAACGCGGGGCTGAAGCGCCGGGCTGAGCGCACCGGCGTCCGGCTTCTGGCACGATGGTCTAGTGAGTCTCTTTCTGGTCTTCCTTGCGATTGCGCTGACCGGCGTCGCCATCCTTCTGGGTACCGGCCTGGCGCCGAAAATCTTCCGCCGGGACACGGCCGGCGGCGCTGAGGTGCCCTTTGAGGACGGTTTCGACGAGCCGGTCGCGTCCCTGCCGCCGGTCCTGCTGCCAGACCGTGCGGCCGCGACGGACATCGACCATCTCCGATTTGCCGTCGGGCTCCGCGGCTACCGGATGGACCAGGTGGACCAGGTCCTTGACGATCTGCGGGACCAGATCACCGTCAAAGACCAAAAGATCGAGGCGCTGGGGGAGGAACTGGAACGCCTCCGCCGGCCGACAGAGCAGCGTCCGTGAGCCACGTGGAGGACCCGGAGGCAGTCCCGGCGCTTGACGCCGGGGGACAAAGGGGCCTGAACGCGGCGGCGTGGAGCAGCATCGCGGCGGCCGGCGCCCGGATGTCGCGGTGGCCGTGGTGGGTCCAGGTGGCCGGCCTGTACATCGCCGCCCGTCTGGTCAGCGCCTGCATCTTTATGGCCGCCGCGCTGCACCAGGGCGTGAATCCCTGGTTTCCCGCGAAACCGGACTACTGGAACTTCATCAACATCTGGGACGCCCGTTGGTACTCCGAAGCGCTGCAGAACGGGTATCCGGCGCTGCTGCCGACAGACGCGGCCGGCACCGTTCAGGAGAACGCGTGGGCTTTCTACCCGCTGTTTCCCGTGCTGGGCAGGGTGGTGTCCGGGCTGACGGGCACGGGTCCGGCGTGGTCGCTGACGGCCATTGCGCTGGCCGCCGGGCTGGGGGCAGCCCTCGTGGCCTACAGGATTTTCCGGCACCGGGCCTCCCACCGCACGGCACTCTGGGGGATCATCTTCCTGGCGGCATTCCCGGTGGCGCCGGTGCTGCAGGTGCCCTACGCCGAATCCCTCAACCTGCTGCTCCTTGGCGCCGCGCTGCTGCTGGTCATGGAGCGCCGATACCTGTGGGCCATGCCCGTGGTGCTCCTCATGTGCCTTTCCCGGCCTACCGGGGTCCCGTTTGCGGTGATGATGGGGCTGTTGTTCCTCTACCGACTCTGGCAGCGCCTGGCAGGGCGCCCCCCGCGCGGGGTTCCCGTCCACACCAACGCGCAGCTGTGGTCCCTGGGCGGGCTGACAGCCGTCAGCGGGGTCGGTGCGCTGCTGTGGCCGGCCATCGCCTGGGCCGCAACCGGTGATCTCGGGGCCTACACCAAGACCGAAACCGCATGGCGCGGCGATGACCTGGTGCCGTTCAAGCCATGGTTCGACACCGGCATCATGCTCTTCGGGCCGACGCTCGGAGTGCTGGCCCCGTTCCTTTTCGTGGCCGCCTTTACGCTTTTCATGATGTCGCGGCCCGTGGTTGCGCTGGGCGCTGAACTGAGGCTCTGGTGCTGCTGCTACATGGGTTACCTGCTGGCCTTCCTGCAACCGCAGACCAGCACGTTCCGGATGCTGCTGCCGCTGTTCCCGCTCGCCCTCAGCGCCGCACTGCTCTCGCGCTCCCGCGCCTACCGGGGAGCCGTGGTGGTCATGTTCGTCCTGCTGCAGATCGTCTGGATTGTGTGGCTGTGGGCGTGGGCGCCGCTGCCGGGCGGAGGGGACTATCCGCCGTGACCCACGGCACCATTTCGCGTTGCCGCCCCGGCTTTCCGGGGCGCGCTGGAAAGTCCAACGATTAGCTCCGGGCGCATTGTTACGCGATAATAGAGGATAAGCAAGGACAAGAAGCACACTGAGTTTAATCGCGAGCGGTTTGATGGCAAGCGGTTGATTCGCAAGCGGTTTATTCGTAAGCGGTTGTGAGCGGGTCTGTCACGGCGGCCTCCTGGAGCGCTGCCGGACGGCTTGATTGACCAAGCGGACGCAGCCCGGCCGGGCTGGTATGTCAGGGACTAATGGAGGGGATATTCCTTATGGCGGCAATGAAACCACGCACCGGCGACGGCCCTATGGAAGTGACGAAAGAGGGACGAAGCTTGATCATGCGTGTTCCGCTCGAAGGCGGGGGGCGGCTCGTGGTCGAGCTCAACGCTGCTGAGGCGACAAACCTCAAGGAATGCCTCGTCGGCGTCACCGAATAGCTTCACACCAAGAGCTTCGCAAGAGGGCGGGGTCCCAGCCACCAGGCTGCGGACCCCGCCCTTTTCTGCTTGTGCGTCCCCTGCTTGTGCGTCTCCTGCCTGTGCCTGGCGCGTGGTTCCTGACGCTTACTTCTTGACGGCTATGAGCAGGCCGTCGCCGGTGGGCAGCATGGCGGAGGCGAGTCGGTCGTCGTCGCGGATGGACTTGCCGATCTGGCGGAGCACCACGGTGGTGGCGTCCCGGGCGGCCGGGTTCGCCACACGGTCCTTGTCGAGGGCGTCGTTGACGATCAGCAGGCCGCCGGACTTGAGCAGCCGCACGGCCTGCTCCACGTAGCTGGGGTAGTTCGGTTTGTCGGCATCGATGAACACGAGATCGTAGGCCCCGTCCGTCAGCCGCGGCAGGACGTCGCCGGCGCGGCCCGAAATGGTGCGCGTGCGGTTGGCGGGGCTGCCGGCTTCCTGGAACGCTTCGCGCGCCGCCTTGAGGTGTTCGACGTCGACGTCGATCGTCGTCAGGACCGCCTGCGGACCGAGCCCGCGCAGGATGCACACGCCGGACACCCCGGCGCCGGTGCCGATCTCCACGGCGGTCTGTGCCTTGGACGCCGCTGCCAGCACCGTCAGCACGGCACCCACGCCTGGGCCGATCGGCGTCACGCCAAGCTCGAAAGACCGTTCGCGCGCGTGCAACAGGACCTCATCCTCGGCAGGCAGATCTTCTGCGTAGGACCAGCTCGTGGACTTATCGGCGCTCATGGGTAATCGCTTTCTGGGCGGCAGGGGAGTACTCCCTACAGCGTACTGTGTCCGACGGGACGCGACACGGAGGCGGCGGGGCCGTGGCCCCGGCAGACGGGCAGGCGATCCGCCTCGGGGCAGGCGTTCTGCCTTCGGCGGAAGACTGCGTCGCGTCAGGAAATTCCCAGCTTATTTTGAAATGATGGGTATCCGCTCATCCGCGTGGTGATCGGCGTCGAATGAAGAGTGCAGGAACCTGCGCGAGCAGGCACCGTTCAGGCGTAGGTACCATCCATGAGGGGAGCGGACGATGTCGGTTCTGACACCTGTCCCGGCAACTGAGGCAACTGATCCAACCGGCCAGCCCGGCACCGCGGCGGAAGCCGAATGGGTACGGCCCACCTGGGAGGAAGTGGTGACGAACCACTCCGCCAAGGTCTACCGCCTTGCGTACCGGCTGACCGGAAACAAGTACGACGCCGAGGACCTCACCCAGGAGGTGTTCGTCCGGGTGTTCCGTTCGCTGGAGAACTTCAGGCCGGGCACCCTGGACGGCTGGCTGCACCGGATCACCACCAACCTTTTCCTGGACCAGGCCCGGCGCAAGAGCCGGATCCGCTTTGACGCCCTGGCCGACGACGCCGAGTCGCGGCTCCCCGGCCGGGAACCCGGCCCGGAGCAGAGCTTCGAATTCAACAACCTCGACGTCGATGTTCAGGCCGCGCTTGAAGAACTGCCCCCGGACTTCCGGGCCGCCGTCGTGCTGTGCGACCTCGAGGGCCTGTCCTACGACGAAGTCGCCGCCGCGCTGGACATCAAACTCGGCACCGTCAGGTCCCGCATCCACCGCGGCCGGACGATGCTGCGCGAAAAGCTCGCGCACCGCGACCCGCGCCCTGCACAGCAGGCCAAGCAGTCCCTCAAGCCGCGGCTCAAAATGCCGCGCATCGCCGGCCTCCTCTGAAGCGGTCCATGGGTCTACTGAAACGTTTGCTGGGCGGTTCCGGCTGCAGGTTTTCGGGCAGGACCGGCCGTAGCCGCATCGGCGCCACCCGGAAGCTGTCCGCCGGCCACCACGATCACATGGAGACCTGCGCCGAATGCCGCGCCCGGCAGCAGCGCGAGCGCCAGTACCTGGAGAGGCTCCGCGGCGCCGCCGTGCCCGAGGCCAGCGAGGACCTGACCGCACGGCTCCTGGCACGGACCGGGCAGTTGGCCGCCGAACGCGCAGCTGCAGAAGGCACAGACTCAGCACGAACTGATACGGCACCGGCGGGCACAGCCCCTGCAGGCAGCGCGCGGGCGGACACGGAAGGCGCGGAATCGGCCTGGGCCGACACAGCGCCGGGAGGCACGCATCAGGCGCCAGGGCGTTTGCCCGCAGAAGACTTCACGACAGATCGGCCAGGGACGGACCGGCCGCTTGGCCGTTGGCCGGCGGAGGCCGCGCATCCCCAAGGCGGCCGCCGCCGCGGCCCGCGCCTGCCCGCACTGGCGGCGGGAGGGGCCGTAGCCGCCCTCGCCCTCATGGCCGGCACCGCATACTTCATGGGAGGCGACGCCACAGTCCTGGCCGACGGCGCAGAGACCTCCAAACTCTCCCACCCCGATACCGCAGGGCAGCTCGCCACCGGAGAGCCGCTTGCCACGGGGAACCTGTCTGATGTCGACGGCTCCAGTGCCGGCGGAACCGGCACCGCCGGCGTCCCGGGGGACGCGGGAAGCGGACCCTGGGTTGGACTCGGCCCGGGCGGCGAACCCGATTTCACCCCGGCCGGGGCGTTGAGCGCCGGGCAGCTTGCGGCTTTGCGGGCGCAGGGATGGACATGTCCGGAACTGCGGGACCTAGGATTCCACCTGATGTGGGCCCGGGCCGGTGTCATGTCCGGGGACGAGGTCCTGGAACTTCGCCTCACGGACGGCCGGCACTTCGCCACGGTCCTGGAACAGCACGATTCCGCGCCGCGGGTGCCCGGAACGCCAGCGGCACAGGCCCGGGCGGATGCTTCGCCAATCAACGTGCTGACGGGCCACACCGCCATGACGGACGGCTTCACGGTGGCGAAGGCCGGTACGGCCGCAGCCCCGGAATCCGGGCCTGACGCCCGGCCCGGGGCCGGACCCGGGGACAATGCGCTCTGGGTCAACCCCGGCCCGCCCTACCGGGCCATCTACCAGACCGCCGCGGCCACCTACACGTACGTGTCTGACCTGCCGGCCGATCAGGCCGGCGACGGCGCTGCCGCCCTCACCCGGGTAAGCAGCCCAGCCTCGGCGCCCGCGTCACGCGACGGAATCCCGGAACGGATCGAGCGCGGGCTGAGCCGAATCCTGGAGCACCTGGCCCCGTGAGGCAGCAACGGGGTCGACATCGTAGGCATCCCGACTTCGCGAAGTCGTCGCCAGCCCGAACGAGAGGGTAATCTTCCTAAAGTGCTTGGAATCAATGGACCGGAGTTCTTACTTCTGCTGATCATCGGCCTTCTGGTGATTGGTCCCAGCAGGCTGCCCGAATACACCCAGAAACTTGCCAATATCGTCAAGGAAGTGCGCCGGATGGCGTCGGGTGCGCGGGAACAGATCAAGGAAGAAGTCGGCATCGATATCGACGAGGTCGACTGGAAGAAGTATGACCCCCGGCAGTACGATCCGCGCCGGATCATCAAGGAAGCGCTCCTGGAGGACGACACCAAGCCGGTGAGCTCCGGGGCGCCCGTAACGGTTTCCGCGGCTGCGGCCGCCACTGCCGTCGCCGAACACCGCCCGGCCCGGGTCTTTGAGCGGCTGCCCGCGGGCGAATCAGCGCCCTTCGACTCAGAAGCGACCTAGGACCTCACGCGGCCCGGCCCAATATGCGGCCCGGCTCGAATGATCCTGCCCCGGTCTGAGGACGCCAACAGTGGCGCCAGCCGTCTGCCTCAACCTGCCGCCCCGGTCAGCGGGGCTGCAGACCCAGCGGCATGCCCTTGAGCCCGCGGGGCACCGACGCCAGCTTCCCGGCGATCCCGGCCAAGGCAAGGGCAGCCGGCGTCTCGGGACGGCCCAGCACGAGCGGCACCCCGGCATCTCCGCCCTCACGCAACAGGACTTCGAGGGGAATCTGGCCCAGCAACGGGACGTCCTCACCCACGGTGGCGGAGAGGCGCTCGGCGAGCACGGCGCCGCCGCCGCTGCCGAACAGTTCCATCCTGCCGCCGTCGGGCATTTCAAGATAGGACATGTTTTCCACGACGCCGGCCACGGTCTGGCCGGTCTGCGTGGCGATCGCCCCGGCCCGCTCGGCAACATCCGCGGCGGCCGCCTGCGGAGTGGTCACGACCAGGATCTGGGCCTTGGGCAGCAGCTGGGCTACGGAGATCGCGATGTCGCCCGTGCCCGGCGGCAGGTCCAGGAAGAGGGCGTCGAGGTCGCCGAAGTACACGTCCGTGAGGAACTGCTCCAGCGCCCGGTGCAGCATCGGCCCGCGCCATGCGACGGGCTGGTTTCCGGTGACAAACATGCCGATGGAGATGACCTTGACCCCGTAGGCCACCGGCGGCAGGATCATGTCGTCCACCCGCGTGGGGGCCTGGGTGATGCCCATCAGCGCCGGGACGGAGAAACCGTACACATCCGCGTCCACGATCCCCACGCGAAGCCCCTGGGCCGCCAGCGCGCACGCCAGGTTGACCGTCACCGAAGACTTGCCCACCCCGCCCTTGCCGCTCGCGACGGCGTACACCCTGGTCAGAGAGCCGGGAGCGTTGAACGGGATGCCGCGCTGGCCGCCGGAGCCGCGCAACTGCTCCTTGAGGGCGTCGCGCTGCGCCTGCGTCATGACTTTCAAGTCAACATCGACGCCGGTGACGCCCGGGACGGCGGACAGGGCAGCTTCGGCGTCCGCGGTGATGGTGCCGCGCAGCGGGCAGCCCGCAATGGTCAGAAGCACCACAAGCCGCACCCTGCCGCCGTCGGAGATCTGCACCGACTCCACCATGCCGAGCTCGGTGATGGGGCGGCGGAGTTCAGGGTCGATCACGGTGGCAAGTGCCGCGTGCACTGCCTGTTCCAGCGGGGTGCTCATGCGGGCGATGCTCAGCTTTCGGGGAAGGTGCGGTGTGCAGGCAGGCGGGCGGGGTCGGCAGCATCCGCAGCATCGGCCGTGAGGCTCGACGGCGGGTTCGCGGAGGGGTTCAATGGCGGGTTCGCTTTCCGGTCCTCCTGCGCGGTGTCCCGCTTGCCGCCGGTCTTGACGCGGGGGATCTGCTGGGTCCGGGGCCCGCGCTGCTTGTCGCGACGCTCCTTCAGCTTCTCCTTGACCTTGTCCCGCGGGGTCTCGTGGGCGCCGGCAGAAGGATCATGCGTGCGCAGTTCCTCCTGCGCCTCCAGCATGTCCTCCAGCAGGCTGCGCAGCTCGGCGCGGACGTAGTCGCGGGTGGCGACCTCGCGCAGCGCGATGCGCAGGGACGCAAGTTCCCGGGTCAGGTACTCGGTGTCGGAGAGATTGCGCTCAGCCCGCTGCCGGTCCTGCTGGAGCGAGACCTTGTCCCGGTCGTCCTGGCGGTTCTGCGCGAGCAGCAGCAGCGGAGCGGCGTAGGAGGCCTGGAGGGAGAGCATGAGGGTCAGCAGGGTGAAGCCCAGTGCCCGTGAATCGAACTGCCATTCAACCGGGGCCCACGTGTTCCAGCCCAGCCAAAAGACACAGAACACGGTCATGTAGAGCAGGAACTGCGGGGTGCCCATGAAACGGGCGAAGCCTTCCGTGGCATGGCCGAAGGCGTCCGGGTCGGGACGGAAATTGGGCAGGATACGTTGCCGGCCGCTGAGAGGCGTGTCCAGGCCGCCGGAAGTCCTGCTGCCGGGGCGGACGTTGGAGGTCCGGGGTGCGGTGGGATCAGCCAATGCGGCCTCCAAGCTTCCTTATCGGGGCGTCGTCCTCGTGGGCGCGCCAGTCGTCCGGCAACAGGTGATCAAGCACGTCGTCAACAGTCACCGCCCCCACAAGCCGTCCGTCCGAGTTGACCACGGGGAGCGAATTGAGGTTGTAGGTGGCCAGGGCCCGGGCCACCTCACTGATATGGGCCTGGTCGGAAACCGGTTCCAGGCTCTTGTCCACGAGGTTGCCCAGCGGCTCGGGCGGCGGGTAGCGCAGCAGCTGCTGGATATGCACGACGCCGAGGAAACGCCCGGTGGGAGTTTCCAGCGGTGGACGGGCAACAAAGATCGAGGACGCCAGCGCGGGCGAGAGTTCCTCCCGGCGGACGTGGGCGAGTGCCTCGGCGACGGTTGCCTCCGGGGGAAGGATCACCGGAACCGGCGTCATGAGGCCGCCGGCGGTGTCCTCGTCGTATTCGAGCAGGCGGCGGACGTCCTCGGCGCCTTCGGGTTCCATCAGCTGCAGGAGTTCCTCGGCCTGCGCGCTGGGAAGTTCGGCGAGGAGGTCCGCGGCGTCGTCGGGATCCATTTCCTCCAGGACGTCGGCGGCGCGGTTGATGTCCAGCGCGGAGAGGATCTCCACCTGATCGCCTTCGGGCATCTCCTGCAGGACGTCGGCGAGCCGTTCGTCCTGGAGTTCACTGGCGACCTCGAAGCGGCGCTTGTCGCTCATTTCCTGGAGTGCTTCGGCGAAGTCGGCCGGCTTGAGGTCCTCGTGCGTCGCCACGAACTGGGTGGCGGCCTGGGGCTCGGTCTTGGCGCCCTGTTGGGCATCGGCCCAGTCGATGATCATGGTTTCGTTGCGGCGCAGCCGGCTCAGCGGTGAGAGGGAGTGGCCGCGGCGTACGAAAAGCTTGCTCACGAACCAGTCGCCCGAGCGGTGCTTGTCCATGGCGATGTCCTCGATGGTCGCGTCTCCGCTGCCGTCCGCGAGGGTCACCCGGCGGTCGAACATTTCAGCGACCACAAGGGTTTCCGCACCGCGCTGTTCGAAGCGGCGCAGATTGACCAGGCCGGTGCAGATGATCTGGGTCTGGTCGATGGACGTAATCCGGGTCATCGGCACAAACACGCGCTTCTTCCCGGGGACTTCGACGACGATGCCCACCACGTGCGGGGCGCCCCTGGTTCCCCGGGAGAGCACCACGACATCGCGCAGCCGTCCCAGACGGTCGCCCAGTGGGTCAAAGACGTCCAGTCCGAGGAGGCGCGCGACAAACACCCGCGTAAGATTCGTGCTCACTCATACAGGCTACCCAGTCTGCTCTCTTTTAGCTGAATTTCCAGCCGTATACCAGCCGGATGGGTGAGAATGGGCGTATGTCAAACATTTTTGGTGCTCCCAGGGCCGGTGCCCCCAACGGCTCGGACGAGGCCCGCGCCGTCCCGAGAGGCGACGTCGTCGGTTCCTACAACTCCTACCTGGATGCCCAGAAGGCGGTGGACTACCTGGCGGACCAGCAGTTCCCCGTGCAGATGGTGTCGATCGTGGGCAACGATCTGAAGATGGTCGAGCGGGTGACCGGCCGCCTGACCTACCCGCGGGTCGCCTTGTCCGGCGCCCTCAGCGGCATGTGGTTCGGCCTATTCGTCGGCGTCATGCTCTCCTTCTTCTCCACGACCCCCGGGTATTTCTCGATTGTGACGTCCGTGCTGATGGGCGCCGCATTCTTCATGCTGTTTGGCATCGTCACCTACGCCATGCAGCGCGGCAAGCGCGACTTCACCTCAACCAGCCAGGTGGTGGCGACCAACTATGACGTGGTGGTCTCCTTCGAGGCCGCCGGCGAAGCGCGGCGCCTGCTTCACCAGTTGCCCATGACGCCGCATGACGCGTCCGGCTACCGGCAGCAGGAACCCCAGCAGCACAACCCGCAGCAGCCGGGCCCGCAGCAGCCGGGCCCGCAGCAGCCAGGCCAGCTGGGCCATGCACCCCAGCGCCCGGCGGGCTGGAACGATCCCTACGGCCAGAGAACGCCGGAGCCCGGCAGCGAGCCGGCCGGACAGTACCAGGGCGGCCAGCCCCAGCAGGCCGGGACCCCGGGCCACGCCCCGGCGGCCCCGGGCACGGAGGAAGAGCCGGCCCGCCCGGCAGGCCGGGTCTCCGGCGTGACCTACCCCGACCTCCCGGACGGCCGCCCGCAGTACGGGGTCAGGGTCACGGACAGCGACAAACCCGCGTCGGGCCACGACGGCCAGCAGCACTAACCCGCGGCAGAGGAAAGCTTCAGAAGAGGCCTGCACGAGACAATCGGCGAAAGAAGACTCACAAGAAGCTAGCCTCACAAGAAGCTGCAGACGCAGAAAAGGGAGGGTCCCAGGGACCCTCCCTTTTCTGTGCTTCTTCGGCTCGTCTGACGGACGCTACGGCGTCTGGCCGTCGAATTCCAGGTAGATGCCCGCCATCCAGGACTCGACGTCGTCCGCCTTGCGCGGCAACGCAGCGCTGAGGTTGACCGGGCCGTCGGCCGTCATGAGGATGTCGTCCTCGATCCGGACACCGATGCCGCGGTATTCCTCGGGGATGCCGATGTCCTCGTTCTTGAAGTACAGGCCGGGTTCGATCGTGAACACCATTCCGGGTGTGAGCACGCCGTCGAGGTACAGGTCCCGCTTCGCCTGCGCGCAGTCGTGGACGTCGAGGCCGAGGTGGTGGCTGGTGCCGTGCGGCATCCACCGGCGGTGCTGCTGCCCTTCGGCGCTGACGGCTTCCTCCACGGAGACGGGCAGGAGGCCCCATTCGGCGAGCCGCTCCGCGAGAACGGTGGTGGCTGCGGTGTGGATGTCCCGGAATTTGGTGCCCGGCTGGGCGGCCGCGAAGCCGGCGTCGGCGGCGTCGAGCACTGCCTCATAGACCTTGCGCTGGATCTCCGTGAACTTGCCGTTCGCCGGCAGGGTGCGGGTGACGTCGGCCGTGTACAGGGAATCGGCCTCGACGCCGGCGTCCAGGAGCAGCAGTTCACCGGCAGCGATCTTTCCGGTGTTCCGGGTCCAGTGCAGGATGGTGGCGTTGTTGCCGGACGCGGCGATGGTGTCGTAGCCGAGTTCGTTGCCGTCCTCGCGGGCCCGGGCGAAGAACGCCCCTTCGACGACGCGCTCGCCGCGGTGGTGGGTCAGCGCCCGCGGGAGTGCCTTGACGACCTCCGTGAAGCCTGCCACGGTCGCGGCCACGGCGGTCTTCATCTGTTCGATTTCCCACTCGTCCTTCAGCAGGCGCAGCTCGGAGAGGGCCTCGCTGAGCTTCTCGTCCAGGGCATCGAGGACGCTCAGGTCAAGGTTGTCAGGATCCTTGGCCGTGTTGTAGCGGGCGGTGTCCACGAGGGCGTCGATGTTCTCGTCAACCTTGCGGACCAGCCGGATGGAGATGCCGCCAATCTCGGGCGCACCGACGTTTTTGGTGATGGCGAGTTCGAGTTCGCTGATGTCCGCGGTGTCCAGCCCGAGCCGGGCCTTGAACTCGGCCAGGGTGGGGCGTGGGCCGATCCAGAACTCCCCGGAGCGGGAGTCGGCGTAGAACTGCTCGGTGTCGCGGCCGGCCAGCGGGCGGAAGTACAGCGTGGCGTGGTGGTTGCCGCCGTCGTCGCCAGTGCCGTCGGCCACCGGCTCCAGGATCAGGACCGCATCGGGCTCGTGGTCCACGCCGAGGCCGGTGAGGTGCGCGAAGGCCGAGTGCGGCCGGAAGCGGTAGTCGCAGTCGTTCGAGCGGACCTTCAGCGGGCCGGCGGGGATGACCAGGCGTTCACCTTTGAACTGGCCTGAAATCGCGCGGCGCCGGGCTGCTGCGTGGCCGGCGACGGCGTCCCGCTCGGGGAGCTGCTGCATGGCCGGCGCCCAGTTGCTGGCCATAAAAGCCTTGAAAGCGTCGGAACTGGGCCGCTGCGAGCGGTTGTTGACGCGCTCTTCGAGGGGCTGGGAAGCGGAGACTTGGGTGTTATCTGCATCGTTCACCGTCCAATAGTCTCACCAGCGCCGCGGCTTAGGCCAACGGCGCGCTCCCGCTGCACGGCAACTGCAACGCGCGGGCGCAGGGCATAGACGCGCGGGGCCGGGGCTTTGGACCGGGCCATCTACTAGGCTGGTGAGGTGAGAATTGACCTGCATGCGCACTCGAACGTTTCCGACGGCACCCAGGCGCCGGCCGACGTCGTTGAGTCCGCTGCCGGCGCCGGGCTGGACGTCGTCGCGCTGACCGATCACGACTCCACGGACGGGTGGGCGGAGGCCGCCGTCGCGGCCCGGAAAACGGGGGTCGCCCTGGTCCCGGGCATGGAGATCTCCTGCCGGACCCGGGAAGGCATCAGCGTCCACCTGTTGAGCTACCTGCATGACCCGGCCCACCCCGGACTCCTTGAGGAAATCACCAAGGCCAAGGACGCCCGGCACGCGAGGGCCCAAAAGATGGTCACCCTGCTGGCCGAGGACTACCCGCTGACATGGGACGACGTGATCCACCACGTCGCGCCGGGCGCCACCCTCGGCCGCCCGCACATCGCGGACGCCCTCGTGGCCGCAGGCGTGGTGGAGGACCGGGCCGAGGCCTTCAGCTCCATCCTTACCTCACACTCGCGCTACTGGGTCCAGCACTACGCGCCGGATCCGGCGCTCGCCGTCGAACTGGTCCGGGAAGCCGGTGGCGTGCCGGTTTTTGCGCACCCCGTCGCGTCTGCCCGCGGACGGATCGTGGGGGAGGGGACGTACCGGGAAATGATCGACGCCGGGCTGGCCGGCCTGGAAATCTACCACCGGGACAATCCGGAGGAGGGCAGGGTCTTCCTGCGCCGCATCGCCAAACGGTACGGCCTGCTGGTCACCGGGTCCTCGGACTACCACGGCGCCGGGAAGCCGAACCTGCTGGGGGAAAACCTGACCTCGCCCGAAGTCTTTGCCCGGATCGAGGAACTGGGCACCGGCTCCGCCGTGGTGCGCTGAGCCCTTCCCGAACCTGATTGCGCTATCACTTGTGGTCGGTCAGAGGCCCGGTTACCCGCCACAAGTGATGGCGCATCGCGACGAAAGGCGGGCGGGACCGCGGGTCAGGCCCCGGGGTCCGGCGGGAACGCGGTGAACTGCGCTTTCGCGGCCAGTCGTTTGGCCATGACGTCGACGGCCGCCTGGTTTTGGTCCACGCACACGAACCTGCGGTCGAGCTTCGCAGCCACGGCGCCGAGCGTGCCGGAACCGGCGAAGAAGTCCAGGCACCAGTCGCCCGGCCGGCTCGAGGCCGCGACCACGCGCCGGATGAGGCCCTCCGGCTTCTGCGTCGGGTAGCCGGTCTTCTCCTTGCCGGTGGGCGAGACGATGGTGTGCCACCACACGTCGGTGGGAAGCTTGCCGAGCTCGCGCTTGGCGGGGGTGACGAGCCCGGGTGCCATGTAGGGCTCACGGTCCACCTCGGCGCTGTCGAAGTGGTACTTCGCCGGGTTCTTGACGTAGACAAGGATGTTGTCGTGCTTGGTGGGCCAGCGGTATTTGGCCCGTGCACCGTAGTCGTACGCCCAGATGATCTCGTTCAGGAAGCATTCGCGGCCAAAGATCGCGTCCAGCATGACCTTCGCGTAGTGCACCTCGCGGTAGTCCAGGTGCAGGTACAGGGTGCCGTCGTCGGCCAGGAGCCGCCAGGCCTCCACGAGCCGGGGCTCGAGGAAAGACCAGTAGTCGCTGAAGGCGTCGTCGTAGCTGTGCAGCGCGCCCTTGATGGTGTCATAGGACCGGCCCTTGAACCCGACGCGGTCACCCTCGCCGCCGGCGTTGAGGACCATCCGGGTTTCCTGGCGCCGTTGCACCCGGCCGGTGTTGAAGGGCGGGTCCACGTAAATCAGTGTGAAGGCGCCGTCCGGCAGCGTGGGGAGGTATTCCGCGTTGTCCGCGTGAACCACCAGGTTGCTGCCGTCCGGCGCCCAGACGGTGTCAGTCATGGAGGGGATTAGGCCTCGGCGCCGCTCGGCTGTGCGTCGCCGCCGGCCACGACTTCACCGTTGCGGCGGCGCGTACGGGTGCGGCGACGCGCACGGGTTGCACGGTCCACCTCGGTCGGGGCCTTCGCCGGCGCGGCGCCGGCAGCAGCCTCGGGGCCCTGCCCGCCGGCAGTGGAAACGGTAGCGGCTTCGGCGTCGGCGGGACGACGACGGCGGTCGCCGGAGCGTCCGCCTGCCTCGGCGCCGCTGCGGCGGGTGTCCCGGCTGCCGGTGCGGCTGCCTTCGCGGGCGCCGTCACGGCTGGCGGTGCGGTTACCTTCGCGGGCGCCGGTGCGGCTGCCCTCACGGGTGCCGTCCCTTCCGCTGTCCTTTGCGCTGCTGCGGGTGTTCTTCTTGCCGGTCTCGCCGAGGTCCTCGAGAACCTCCGCGTCGACGCCGGCCAGCACGCGCTTGTCGCGGGGCAGGCGGCCCTTGGTGCCCTCGGGGATGTCGAGTTCCTCGAACAGGTGCGGCGAGGAGGAGTAGGTTTCCACGGGCTCGGGGAAGTTTAGGCCCAGGGCCTTGTTGATGAGCCCCCAGCGCGGCATGTCATCCCAGTCGACAAAGGTCACAGCGGTGCCCTTGTTGCCGGCGCGGCCGGTGCGGCCGACGCGGTGCAGGTAGATCTTCTCGTCCTCGACGCACTGGTAGTTGATCACGTGCGTGACGTCGTCGACGTCGATGCCGCGGGCGGCGACGTCGGTGGCAACGAGGACGTCCACCTTGTTGTTACGGAAGGCGCGCAGCGCCTGTTCGCGGGCGCCCTGGCCGAGGTCGCCGTGGATCGCGGCAGCCGCGAAACCGCGGTCCACGAGTTCCTCGGCCACCTTGGCAGCGGTGCGCTTGGTCTTGGTGAAGATGATGGTGCGGCCGCGTCCGCGGGCCTGCAGGATCCGGGCAACAACTTCGACCTTGTCCATGCTGTGGGCGCGGTAGATCAGCTGGCGGATGTCGCGCTTGGTTAGGCCTTCGTCGTCCGGGTCCGCGGCGCGGATGTGGGTCGGCTGGGTCATGTAGCGGCGGGCCATGGCGATGACCGGGCCGGGCATCGTGGCCGAGAACAGGAGCGTCTGGCGGACCGCGGGGGTACCGGCGATCAGGGTTTCGACGTCCGGCAAGAATCCGAGGTCCAGCATTTCGTCGGCCTCGTCGAGGATGACGATCCTGACGTTCTTCAGGCTCAGGTGCTTCTGCTTGTAGAGGTCGATCAGGCGGCCGGGGGTGCCGACGACGATCTCGACGCCGTTCTGCAGGGCATCGACCTGCGGCTCGTAGGCGCGGCCGCCGTAGATGGTGGCGATACGGGCGTTGCGCTTCTTGGCCGCGTTCTCGAGGTCCTTGGCTACCTGGACGGCGAGTTCGCGGGTGGGCACGATCACGAGGGCCTGCGGGGCGCCGGGCACGGCCAGCTTGTCGAAGCCGGCGTCGTCGCGGCCAACGACGCGCTGCAGCGCCGGGATGCCGAAGCCGAGGGTCTTGCCCGTGCCGGTCTTGGCCTGGCCGATGATGTCGTGTCCGGCCAGGGCGACCGGCAGCGTCATTGCCTGGATCGGGAAGGGGTGGGTGATGCCGGCGTCGGCCAAGGACTCCACGATGTCCGCGCGGACGTTGTAATCGGCGAACGTCTTTTCGGCAATCTCGTGCGGCTTTTCGTCCGAAATGATGGTTTCTTCGGGCTCGATGGTCTCCGTGCCCGACTCATCGGTCAGAAGCTGGTGCGTGTGCAATTCACTCACAGGTGAGTTTCCTTATTCATTTTGGGCTGCGCTGCTTGCTCAACGGGGCCGGCCGTGGCCGTTCCGGAGCACGCTCAGGCGCGCAAGCAATTCCAGTGGAAGCCGATCGCGGGCTATCTAAATGCTGGCACTGGGGACCAGCGGGTGTATCTCAAGATCGCGTAGGGGCGGGCTTGTTGAATTCGAAAATCATGGAAATCAACGACCGGGCATCCATATCTACCTCTCCAGTCTAGCTGTACGAGACCCGGATCCTCGACTGGAGGCGCGATCGCGCCGCAGAGGGGGCCCGGCGGCGGTCAGTCAGCCGACCAGCTCCAGCCGGATTTCGCGTGTGGCGATGTCCGAGGACACCACCCGGACCCGGACCTGGGTGCCCGGTTCGAGCTCGCCGGGGCACCTTGCGGTCACCGCGGGCTCGGCGATCTGCACGATTCCGGACGGGCCGTTCCCGTTACCGTTGGACTTGCCGCCGTTCCCGTTGGTGCCGCTGCCGCTGGCGCTCTTTGCCGGTCTGGAGCCGGAGATCACGACGGCGTCGAACTCCTGGCCGACGTGGTTGACGAGCAGCGCTGCTTCCACGGTGTCCAGTGCGAGCCGCTCCAGTCGTGCGGCCAGCTGGTCCGAGGTGGCCATGATGGCCGGGAGGGACGGCAGGGCTTCCCGGGCCCAGGACGGAACCTCGGTGCCGTTGCTCAAGGCCTCGCAGATCACCAGCACGAAACGGTCGATCAGCCGCCGCAGCGGCGCGGTGGAGTGGGCGTAGGCCGCGCCGATGGCGGACTGCACGGCGGCCTGCGGCACTGTGCCGTCGAAGGGCGTGTAGCCGGCCCCGCGGAAGAGCATGCCGGCCGAGTGCACGATGGCCAGCTGGCGGGGATCCGTGGGGTCGAGGGTCCGCAGGTACTCGCCGTAGGGCGTTTCGCCGTCCCAGGGCTTGCCGAGAGCGTGAGTCTGGCGGTGGAAGTGCCGCAGCGACGCCTCGTCCGGGGCTGGCATGGTGCGCAGGATGCCGACCTTGCCCTGGAGCATCAGCCCGGCCGCCGCCATCCCGGTCATGAGGGAAATCTGGGCGTTCCAGTCCTCCACCGGAAGCGGCGGGGCCGCCACGATCCGGTAGCCGCCGTCGGGCAGTTGTTGGATCTCCTGTTCCGGCATGTTCAGGCTCGCGCCGCCGCGGAGGCGTTCCAGCTCCACGCGCTTGGTGCCCACCTCCTTCAGCAGCTGCAGCAGGGGCGTTGCGGTGCCGGCGTCGAGCTCGGCCTGGACACCCTTGTAGCTGAGCTTCGCGCGGCTGCGGACCTGGGCCCGGCGCACCAGCACCGAGGTCACCTCCGCCGCGGCGTCGAGTTCGAACTCCCAGACGAATGCCGCGCACAGCTGCCCGGCGAGCAGGCTACCGGCAGCCTCGCTGATGACCTCCGGATGCAGCGGGATCCGCCCGTCCGGGGTGTAGAAGGTCTGGCCGCGGCGGCGGGTCTCGGCGTCGAGCGCCCCGCCCGGCGCGACGAAGGACGGGACATCGGCGATGGCGTAAAGCACGTTGTAGCCCTCGCCGTTGCGCTCGATATACAGCGCCTGGTCGAGGTCGGTGGAGGACGCCGGATCGATCGTCACGAACTCGACATGGGTGAAGTCCAGGTCCGGCAGCTTGTGCTCGGCCACCGCCGCCTGCGCGTCGCGCAGCACGTCCTCGGGGAACGGACCGGGCAGTTCCAGCGTGGTGCGCAACGCCTTGAGAGCCCCGGCAAGCTGGTTCTGCTGCTCGTGGATACTCGGGGTCAGGCGATGATGGGACACGAAAATCAGGTTAGCCCGATTTCCGCTATTAGTCTTGGATTATGAGCCCAATCCCGGACGATCCTGCCCGCTACAACAGCTTCCTCACGGATCTGCTGGGAGTCATGGCGTACGGCGAGCTTTCGGCCTTCGAACGGCTGTCCTCGGACGCCCGCTATTCACCCACGCTGCATGACCGTGCGGTGCTGGGCAGGATCGCGGTAGTCGAGTTCCAGCACTACGAACTCGTCCGGGCCCGGCTCGAGGCCATGGGCCTGGACACGGAGGCCGCCATGCTGCCGTTCCAGCCGTCCGTGGACCACTTCCATGAGCGCACACGCCCGGCGGACTGGTACGAATCCCTCATGAAGGCCTACGTGATCGACACCGTCTCCGCGGACTTCTACCGTGCCGTCGCCAGGCACGTCGACACCGCGACCCGGGAACTGATCGAGCAGATCCAGTCCGCCGAGGAGGCCACGGCCGTGCTGCAGGAGCGGCTCAAGGCGGCCCTGGCCGATGACCCCCGGCTGGCGTCGCGCCTGGCGCTGTGGGCCAGGCGCCTGCTGGGCGAGGCACTGACCCAAGCCCAGCGGGTCAGTCTCGAACACGCCTTCCTCGGCGGGCTCTCAGGCCTGGACGACGCCGGCGCCAGGGAACTGGTCAGGGCTCTGACGGCCGAACTCGCCACAAACCACTCGCGCCGGATGGCCGCGCTGGGACTGGCGGGGTAGCTCCGCCGCCGGGGCGGAAACCCGAACGGAACCTGTTCAGGAATCGGCGGCATCCAGCGCCGCCAGCAGTGCGCCGGCTGCGTGGGCCGGATCATCGGCGTCGGTGATTGCCCGGACCACGACGATCCGGCGGGCACCGGCGTCGACTACCTGCTCAACATTGCCGAGGTCGATGCCGCCGATCGCAAACCACGGCAACAAGCTTTCGACCCGGCCGTCGACCGTGCCGGCTCCCTCCCCATCCGCCCGGCCGGTCGCCTCGGCGGCGTAACGCACCAGGTCGAGGCCGACGGCGGCGCGTCCAGGCTTGGTGGGAGTGGCCCACACGGGTCCCACGCAGAAGTAGTCGAGTCCCTTGCGGCCGGGGGAGGACGCAATGGCGGCGTCCACCTGCTCCGGGCTGTGGGTGGACAATCCGACTATGGTTTTCTTGCCGAGGAGGCCGCGGGCGGCGTCGAGCGAAATATCCTTCTGCCCGATATGGAACACCGGAGCCCCGGACAAAGAGGCGATGTCCGCCCGGTCATTGACGGCCCAGAGCCGTCCGTGCCGCTGCGCTGCGGCGTGCAGGACCTCCAGGAGCTCCAGTTCCTCGGCCGCCTCAAGCGACTTGTCGCGCAGCTGGATGATGTCCACCCCGCCGGCGAATGCGGCGTCCACAAAGTCCTCGAAGTCGCCGCGGTCCTGCCGGGCGTCGGTGCACAAGTAGAGGCGGGCGGTGGTGTGGAGGGAGTCCTGGCTCATGACACCAGCCTAGTTCCTCTAAACTGGGCGCATACCGCGGGAGCCCGCAGCGGCCACGTCATCGCTGCACGGCTGAGAGGGCGTCAGAGCCGACCGCTTGACCTGATCCGGCTAGTACCGGCGTAGGGAAGGAATTTTTTATGGGCACAAGAACCAGCCGTGAAGCCGAAGCCGCAGATGACGCCGCCTACCGGGTTTGTGACACGGGCCCGGGTTCCGCAGAGGACCTCACCGCACAGGACACATCCGCACAGGACGTCGCTGTTGACGTTGCGGTGATCGGCGGCGGGGTGATCGGCCACGGCATCGCGTTCGAGGCCAGCCGTGCGGGCCGGTCCGTGGTGTTGATCGATGACGCGCCCGGCAGCGGGGCCAGCTGGGCCGCCGCCGGAATGCTGGCCCCCGTCAGCGAACTGCACTATCAGGAAGAACAGCTCCTGGAACTGATGCTCGAGTCCTCCCGGCTGTGGCCCGACTTCGTGGCCGGGATCGATGCCGGTGCCGGGATCGACGCCGATGCCAGTGCCGCCAGCGGCCCGGGATCCCGGGCAGGGTCCAGTACCGGCTACCTGACGACGCCGACCCTCGCCGTCGGTGCCGATGCGGCGGACCGGCGCGCGCTCGCGGACCTGAGGGAAGTCCAGCAGGACTCCGGCCTCACCGTGGAGCCCCTGACCGTGCGCGAGGCACGCAGCCGGGAACCTTTGCTCAGCCCCGGTATCTCGTGCGCATTCGATATCCCGGCCGACCACCAGGTGGACCCCCGCATGCTGATTGCCCGGCTCACCAGGCTGCTCGACGCGGAGGGCCGCTGCAGATTCGTCCGTCGGCGCGCGGCGGGGCTGCTGTGGGAGGACGGACGCATCGCCGGTGTCCGGCTCGCGGGCGGCGGTTCCGTGCGGGCCGCGGAAACCGTGGTCGCCAACGGGCTCGGCGCCCCCGACCTTGACGGGCTGCCCGCTGGACTGAAACTCCCGCTGCGGCCGGTCTACGGCGACATCCTTCGGCTCCGCGTGCCCGCGCACCTGCAACCACTGCTTACGGCCACCGTGCGTGGCATGGTGCGCGGGGTGCCGGTGTATATCGTCCCGCGGCAGGACGGCACTGTGGTGATCGGCGCCACCCAACGCGAAGACGGCCCGTCGGATCCGCACGCTGTTTCCGCCGGCGGCGTCTACCAGCTGCTCCGAGACGCTCAGCAGCTGGTGCCCGCTGTAGCCGAGCTGGAACTACTCGAAGCCACGGCGCGCGCCCGCCCCGGCACACCGGACAACGCCCCGATGCTGGGGCGCGTCTCGCGCCCGGAAGGCGGGGACGTCCCGGGCCTCATCATCGCCACGGGATTCTTCCGGCACGGCGTCCTGCTGACCCCGGCAGCCGCCGTCGTCTGTCGTCAGCTCATGGACGGTATGCCGGACCCGCGCTGGGCCGGGTTCCGCCCCGACCGTTTCTCCCGCACCCCGGATGCGTCCGGGGACAGCCCCAACAAGGAAGCAGCATGAACATCAGACTGAACGGAACGGAGCAGAGCGTCGCCGACGGCGCCTCCGTCAGCACACTCGTCAGCCAGCTCACGGGCCGGAGCATCGGCCCCGACGGCCGGGCTGCCGACGGGCAGAAGCTCGGTGTCGCGGTGGCCCGCAACGCTGAAGTGGTGCCCCGCAGCCAGTGGCACGCCACCGCGCTCGCCGACGGCGACGACGTCGAACTTGTTACGGCAGTCCAGGGAGGATGACCAGCATGAACGAAACGACTCTTGCAGGATCGCCGGCCCGGCCGGCTGCCGGGGCCCTCGCCGATCCGTTCGTGGTGGACGGCGTGACGCTCGGATCCCGGCTTATCATGGGCACCGGCGGTGCGCCGAGCCTGGACGGGCTGGGCGCGGCGCTTTTGGCTTCCGGGACGGAATTGACCACCGTGGCGATGCGCCGCTATTCACCGGCGGAAACGGGATCGCTGTTCCAGCTGCTCGTGGACCACAACATCCGAGTGCTGCCGAACACAGCCGGTTGCTTCACCGCCAAGGACGCCGTACTCACCGCCGAACTGGCCCGCGAGGCCCTGGAGACGGACTGGGTCAAGCTCGAAGTCATTGCCGACGAGCACACCCTGCTGCCGGACGCGGTCGAGCTCGTGGACGCAACTGAGCAGCTGGTGGCCCGCGGCTTCAAGGTCTTCGCGTACACCAACGATGACCCCGTGCTGGCCCTGCGGCTCGAAAACCTCGGGGCGACGGCGGTGATGCCGCTGGGTGCCCCGATCGGGACCGGCCTGGGCATCCTGAACCCGCACAACATCGAGCTGATCGTCTCGCGGGCGTCCGTGCCCGTGGTGCTCGATGCCGGAATCGGCACGGCCTCGGACGCGGCCCTGGCGATGGAACTTGGCTGCGACGCCGTGCTGCTGGCCACGGCCGTGACCCGTGCCCAGAATCCCGCGCTCATGGGGGAGGCCTTCAAACACGCCGTCATCGCCGGCAGGCTGGCGAAAGCGGCCGGCAGGATCCCGCGGCGCGAACACGCGCTGGCGTCCTCGGCGATGGAAGGCCGGGCCGAGTTCCTGTAACGTCTGCGTTCCTCTGAAAGGCCGGTGAGGCTGGCAGGTCTGACCTGGTTCCGCCAGCAGGACCGCTTCATCACAGATCCTCATCACCAGGCGGAGCCTTGCATCGCCCATCGGCGCCTGTCATCGCCGATATGCGCCTTGCAGGCCCGTGGCCGGCGAGGGAAGCCATAGCCCCTACGGCGTCCGCGAGGAACTCCGATGAGTCTGCGTCGAACTGCCGGGATACTGCCCCCGTTGCCAGGAACGCGCAGGGACAAACAGCGAACACCGACCTATGAGAGAACGACTACTAGTCGGGGCGGAAGTATTTGTTGCGTCGGGGTTTTTGGCGGGGGTCGACATGGGGTGGCGGGATGAACCAGGGGATGCCGCTGCGCATCTGGATGGTCCATTGTTCCTTGTGGATCAGATGGTGGTGGTGGGAGCACAGGAGGGTGCCGTTGTCCGTGCTTGTGGACCCGCCGCGGGACCAGTAGGTGATGTGGTGGGCTTCGCACCAGGGTGCGGGGATGGTGCATTGCGGGAAGGCGGCGCCCTGGTCCCGGGCGGTGAGGGCTTTGCGGATGTGGGGCGGGAAGATCCGTGCGGTGCGTCCGATGTCCAGGATCCGGCCTTCTCCGCCGAGCAGGACGGGGATGATGTCGGCGTCGCAGGCGATCTTCCGGATGGTGGAGGCGGTGACGGGTCCGGTGAACATCAGCGTTCCCGTGCCCGGGCCGGGCGTGGCGGTGGGGTCGTTGGGGGTGCCGGTGCGGTCGAGGCGGCCGAGGAGGTCCCGGTAGTCGATGGTGGCCATGACCTGGGGCCGGAGTCCGCCGGCGGCGGGCAGGGCCCCGGCGGCGAGGGCGGCGTCGCAGGCGCCGACCAGGCCGTCGAGCAGTCGTTGCGGCCGCGAGCGGCGGTCCAGGACGTCGGCCGCACCGGCCGTGGTGCTTACGGCCGCGTCAGACCGGGCGGCCGCTCCGACGGCGTGTCCGCTACCGTCACGGATCCCGCCGGCCGCGGCCACGTCAGTGACCGCGGCGTTGGTTTCCCGGCCGGCCCTGGCGGCGCCGTCCGTCGCCGCGTCGGTGGCCGCGCCGTCGCCGGTGCCGGGGTCGGCTGTTGGGTCCGGGCCGGGATCGGCTGCTGCGCTGGTGCGGGGGTTGGTGGCGGTGTTCATGGCGGTGATGAGGTGTTCGAACTGGTCGGTGGTGGCGAAGATTTCCAGGTGGTGCAGGCCGTGCCGGGGTTTGCGGATGAAGGCGCCCTGGAGCCGGCGGAGGGCTTCCTCGGTAGGTTCGGCGCCGTCCTGGTCCAGGGCGTCGGTCCAGCGCCGGGCGATCCGGGTCAGGAAATCGGGGTCGTTCTCGATCGCGGTCAGGGTCAGGGCGTGTTCCATCGCGGCGGCGGTCCCGGGCGGGCACAGGTGCCGGACCCGGTCCAGTGCGGTGGTGATGATGGTCGCGGTCCGGGACGCGATCTGCCCGGCGGCGACGGCGGCGCCGAGTTCCTCGTGCACGGCCGGCACCGGTGCTCCGGTGAGTCCCTGGCGGGGCAGCAGGTCCGCGGCCTGGGTGAGCCGGCGCCGGGCTTCGGGGGCGCTGATCCGCAGCCGTGCCCGCAGGAACTCGGTGGTGCTCTTGTAGCCGTCGTCGGCCGCGGCGCACACGCCGGCCGGTCCGCCGCTACGGTCAAATGCCGTCCAGCCGTTCGTCCCCACCTCAGATCCGGCCCCGGCGCCGTCGTCTCTCCCAACCCCGGATTCGCCGTCAGATCCGGTGACGGTTCCGGCGGGGGTGTTTTGTGTCCAGCCGGTGAGCCAGCCCGCCGGCGCGGTCTCGGCGGCCCGGCCCGCCGGCGCCGGCCGGGTCCAGGCTGTTTGTTTGCGGGTCCGGTCCACCGCGGCGGCGGCGATGAGTTGGAAGTATTCGACCGTCCGGGAGAGTTCCTCCACGCGGCCGGCGAAGTCCGCGGCTTCGACCAGGGAGAACCGGGCCGCCTCGGCAGCGGGCGGGCCCAAGGATCGCAGCAACGCCAGCGCCGATTCCACCGCGCCGCCGGCACCATGGCCTGCAGCGCCGTACACGGCAGCGTTCGCGGCGCGGCCCAAAGTACCGTTCCCGGCATGGTCTGCGCCACCGATGTGTGATGCTTCAGGCGCCCCGGCCTCGCCGGCCGGGCGGGAAAGCCGCGAGGACGTGACCGGGCCGGCCCACGGGGCCAGCTCCGGGATGAACGCTCCAACGGCTTTCATGTCTCAACGATCCCAGAGGGGTCCGACAAAAAAGACCGAACCGGTTCCGCACCGACGTGGCGCCGCATCCGGCTGCCGCCCCGGCAGGCAACGGCGGTACGATGCCGGGCAACGTAACTCCGCGTACGACAAGAGTGGACTTCATCAAGGCGGGCGGCCTGCCGAAGCCGCCGGTGCTCAACGAAACGTGACCACGCAACCTGCTGGGCGCGTGGTCACGGATGTGCAGGTAAACCGGCTGAGCCTGCCCAACGAGGGCGGACGAGGGCCGGCCCTGACGAGAAAATGGGCCCCGTCCTGCTGGCTGCCGGCCAGGACCCGCTAAAGCTTCAGGATGGCGGTGAGACGCTCGGTGTCGTGCCGGGCCCGGGTCCTGCCGAGGTACACCACGGCCGCGATGGAGGCTGCGGCACCGAGGATCAGCGGCAGGATCCACGGAATCCAGGTCAGGCCCGGCTGGTAGCCGAACCCGGCCGCCATGAAGATGATCCAGCTCAGCATGCCGACGAAGGCGGCCACTCCGGCCGGCACACTGATGCCGTACTTCGTGTGCCGCTTGTCGTTGGCCCACACCACAAAGCCCACAGCAACGGTGACCATGGCGACCACAATCAGGGAAAGCATTCAGGACCCCTCGGGCTAAGAAAACGACAGTGAAGGAAACCGCAGTGAAGAACGGGGGCTAGAGGGCGCCGAAACCGACGCGGCGGGCCTCTTCTGCGCCGATTTCCACGTAGCCCAGCACATTGGCGGGGACGATGACGAGGCGGCCCTTGTCGTCCGTCAGCCGCAGCTCGCTGCCCTTGGCGATCGCGTCGCCCACCACCTTGGCGACGGCGTCGGCGTCCTGAGCCGATTCGAGCACAATTTCGCGGCCAATGTTCTGAATACCAATCTTTACTTCCACAGCGGGGCCTCCCAGCCAGTCAAAGTCGAATAAATGTCTAAGGTCAATCTCTAGTTGTAGTCTAGGTCTCTTTGGGGAAGCGGGAGATTCCGCGCCAAGCTAAACGGTAGATGAGGTCGCTGGCCACATCGAGGTCCAGGTTTCCGTCGGTTTCCAGCCAGTACCGGGCACTCACATGGGCCATTCCGGCGAGTCCGCGGCCCAGGAGCTGGGCCTCGAGCTCCGGCAGCTTGGTGTCCTCCGCGATCACGCGGGCGACGGCGTCGGCAAAAGTCTTGTTGAACGTTTCCAAACGTGCGCTGACGTCGGGATCGTTGATCAGGTCCGATTCGAAGACGAGCCGGTGTGCCTGGTCGTCGTTGGCGATGAATCGGAAGTAGGCGCGCATGACCGCCTGGACGCGCTCGTCGTTGTCGCTGGTGGAATTCAGGGCGCCCAGCAGGAGATCGATCAGCTTGCTGAGATGGCTGTCCAGCAGGGCCAGGTAGAGGTCCCGCTTGGACGGGAAGTGCTGGTACAGGACAGGCTTGCTGACGTGGGCGGTCTCGGCGATCTCATCCATGGCGGCACCGTGGTAGCCGTTCGCCACGAAGACTTCCTGCGCCGCCGCCAGCAACTGCGCCCGGCGTTCGTCACGGGGGAGACGTGCCGAGCGCTGTCCGCTCCGCGTCTGCCCGGCCGGCGGCTTGCCGGTCTCGTCCCGCTCCACCGGTGCCTGATGAACCACTGTCGGCCTTCTTTCCCTCTTCACCCAATAACGCGCAAGTACACTCAGCTGCATTGCACTGAACTACATTGCACTGAACTACACTTTACGCGCGGGTAATATGACCTGGTGGTATCTTCGGGCATAGATTGAAGTATGGCTTCCAAGTTCACCGCCACCGGCGCCCCCGCAACCCTCCAGACGCAGCTGGATACGCAGCCTGGACCGCTGGTTGACCCGGCAATCGATCTCAGCCCGGACGAGGTGGAACGCTACTCGCGGCACCTGATCATTCCGGAAATCGGCGCAATCGGGCAGCGCCGGCTCAAGAACGCGAAAGTCCTGGTGATTGGAGCCGGCGGCCTCGGTTCTCCGGCCCTCCTCTACCTCGCCGCCGCCGGGGTCGGCACCCTCGGCATCGTCGATGACGACGACGTCGACCTCAGCAACCTCCAGCGGCAGATCATCCACGGCGTCGCGGACGTGGGCCGGCCCAAGATCGAGTCCGCCCGTGATGCCATCGCGGCCCTAAACCCGCTAGTGGACGTCCGGCTCCACAACGTCCGCCTCGACGCATCCAACGCCCTGGAGCTCTTCGCCGGCTACGACCTCATCCTCGACGGCGCTGACAACTTCGCCACCCGATACCTCGTGAACGATGCCGCCGCCATCCTCGGCAAGCCCTACGTCTGGGGGTCGATCTTCCGCTTCGACGGCCAGGTCTGCGTCTTCTGGGAACAGTACGGGCCCACCTACCGGGACCTCTACCCGGAGGCGCCGCCGGCCGGCTCCGTGCCGTCCTGTGGGGAAGGCGGAGTGTTCGGCATGCTGTGCGCCGCCGTCGGAGCGCTCATGGTGACCGAGGCCGTCAAGCTGATCACCGGCGTCGGGCGGTCCCTGCTAGGCAGGCTGGCGCTCTATGACGCGCTGGGCGGCACCTGGCGCGAGATCAAGGTGGCCCGGGACCCCGAAGCCGAGCGCATCACGGAACTTACCGATTACGAGGCGTTCTGCGGGATCACCCCCACGGCGGATGCGGGCACCGAACACACCGTGACGGCGACCCAGCTCGCCACGATGCTGGCCTCGCGCAAAGCCGGCCTCAAGGACTTCCACCTAGTGGACGTGCGGGAGAGCGGGGAGTACGAGATCGTCCGCATCGACGGCTCGGTGCTGATACCGCAGGGCCGCATCCTGGCCGGCGAAGCGTGGCAGGACCTGCCCCAGGACGCGGAAATCGTCTTCCACTGCAAGGCCGGAACACGTTCCGCGGCCGTCCTGGCCGCGGCCCGCGCGGCCGGGTACGAGCGCGTCAGCCACCTCGAGGGCGGCATCCTCGCCTGGGTGCGGGACGTGGAACCCGGGAAACCGGTGTACTGAGGCTTCCGGCCCTCAGGTGCCGCGGCCTTCGGGCCGTCCATCCACGGCACCTGACAAGCAGCGTCCGTCGAACGGCACCTCCAGCGAAAGGCTTGGTCATGAGCGAGGAAAACACCCTGACACCCCAGCAGAAGATCGGCTCCGGCTTCGGCCGGGATTCGACGGCGGCCGAGGTCATTGCCGGCATCGACCTGACCGGGAAGACCGCGATTGTCACGGGCGGCTACTCCGGGCTCGGCCTGGAGACCGTGCGGGCCCTGGCGTCGGCCGGCGCCACCGTTGTGGTGCCGGCCCGACGGCCGGAGCACGCCCGCGACGTCCTCGCTGCGGCCGGGCTGACGCCGGGAACCCGCGGAGGCGATGTCAGCGTGGCCGAGCTGGACCTTGACGACCAGGCCAGCGTGAAGGAGTTCGCCGCCGGCTTCCTGGCCGGCGCGGAACCCGGTACCCGGCGCAGCCTGGACATCCTCATCAACAACGCGGCCATCATGGCAAGTCCGGAGCACCGGGCGGGGCCCGGCTGGGAGTCCCAGTTCGCCACAAACCACTTGGGTCACTATGCCCTCACCAACCTGCTGTGGCCCGCGCTCACCGCGGCGGAGGGTGCCCGCGTGGTCTCGTTGTCCTCCACCGGGCACAAGCTCTCGGGGATCCGTTTCGATGACATCAACTTCGACGCCGGCTACGACAAATGGCGGGCGTACGGCCAGGCCAAGACGGCCAACGCGCTCTTCGCCGTCCAGCTCGACGCCCTGGGCCGGAACTTTGGCGTGCGGGCCTTCGCCGTGCATCCCGGCGGCATCATGACGGAACTGCAGCGGCACCTGCCGCGCGAGGAAATGATCGCCGCCGGCTGGATGGATGAGAACGGCAACGTCGACGCCCGGTTCAAGACCCCCGCGCAAGGCGCGGCCACCTCGGTCTGGGCCGCAACGTCACCGGCCCTTGAGGGCATGGGCGGCGTCTACTGCGAGGACTGCGACATTGCCGAACCCACCGTGCCGGGCTCGCCGGAGGCGAGGATCAGGGGCGTGGATGCCCATGCCGTGGACCGGGAGGCTGCCGCACAGCTGTGGCAAGTGTCGGCCGACATGACCGGCATTAACGCGTTCGCCGGGTAAGCCGCCTAAGGGATATGAGCCGTGGTGGCGCCGTCGGAAGCAACTAGCCCTACTGGCAACTAGCCAACGGGCAACAACGAGCGTCGCCATCACGAGCCAGCGCCGCGGGGCAATACGCGGGGCAATAACCGAGGGGCAGGAATGAGGGCCGCGGGCAGTTACGCGGTTTCGCGGATGTCGCCGGCGGCGGGGCCGTGCTCCGCGTGGCTGTGCTCCACAGGGCAGTCGGCCTCGGAGGCTGCAGAACCCGGGACCGTCGCAGCGGTCGTCGCGGTGGAGGGCTCCACCGTAATCCCGTACAGCGCCTCAAGACCGGCAACGTAGGCGTCCTGCTGTCCGTTGGCAGCGAGTTCGCGGGCCCGGACGGTGGGGACATGCAGCAATTGCTTCACCATGCGGCGCAGGGCGAACTCGACTTCCTCGGCGGCGGCGGTGCAGCCGTGCCGGGCGCGGACCTTTTCCATTTCCGCATCCAGGACGTTCATCGTGTGGCGCCGCAACGCGACGATCGCCGAGTCCACGGAGCGTGCCTCGCGCTCCTGCTCGAAGGCGCTGGCCGCACCGGACACAATGCTGCTGGCCTGCGCGAGCGACTCGGCCTGTTCCTGGGGCGCGGCGAGCCGGACGGATTCCAGCGTGAGGAGTTCGACGCCGTCGAGCTCGCCGACCGCGGGGTCGAAGTCGTGCGTCAGGGCGAGGTCGATCGCGATGAGCGGCTGGGCCGAGCCCGACCGGATCCGGGCGAGGTCGTCCGCTTCGACCCGGCTGTCCGAGCCGCTGCAGCCGATCATGACGTCGGCAGCGGCGACGGCAGCCGGAAGGGTGTCCTCATCCAAGGCGGCGCCGCCCCGGGTGGCGACGAAACCGGGCGCACGGCCGGAGGAGGAGTAGACCGAGACATCGGTGCAGCCGCGTTCGCGCAACAGTGACATGGTGGCCCCGGCGTAGGCGCCGGTCCCGAACACGACGGCCTTCTTGGCGGACCAGTCCGGGTTTTCCGACAGGTCGGTGGCAAGATCCAGTGCTACGGAGACGATGGAGAGGCCGCGGGAACCAAGCGCCGTCTGGGCGCCGACGTCCTTGGCGGTCTTGGACGCCGCCTGGAAGAGCCGCACCAGTCCGGAGCTGGCTGTGCCTTCATGCTGGGCCGTGATCAAGGCGCGGCGGACCTGGCCGGCGATTTCGCGTTCGCCCACCACGGCGGAGTCCAGTCCGGAGCTCACCGCGAAGAGATGCTGGCTGACTTCGGCACCCGTGCGGGTGCTGAAGGCGCGGGAGACCAGCTGGTCGTTGAGTCCGCTGGCTCCGCTGATCTGGGTGATGAGGGCAGCCCGGGCCGCGTCGACGGCGTCCGGATGCGGGGCTTCCCCGTAGATTTCGAAGCGGTTGCAGGTGGCAAGGACAACGGCACCCGCCACGGCCGGCGATCCGGCGAGGGCGGATGTGGCAAGCCCGGAAGCGCCGGTGCTCAACTGAGCAACGGTTTCGAGGTCGATGTCGGCGTGTGTAGCCACCAATGAGAAAAGAACCACAGCACGACCATCATAGCTTTTTCGCGTCCGTGTAGAACAACTATCCTGGCGTGGGGTCCGGCACCCAGGGCTGTGATCCCCGCCACGCCGCGGCCCTCGTGGCCAGTGTGACAGCCCGCGTGACAGGCTGTCGTTATCTTTTGGGCGCAAATTTGGGCACAATCGAAGTCATGACTCCAAGCGCTGCGGCACATGCCGGCACGACAAAATTCAGTACGTCCGATCATGGCGCAGCCGATGACGCCGCCGCAGTAGACGGCGCAGTGGCCGGCGCCGGCGGCCTAGACGCCGGACACCCGCTGATGGACGGCCGCACCGCGGACTCACCGCTAATCACCGCCTACCGCGGCGGCAAGCCTTCCCGCCGTCCCGTCTGGTTCATGCGTCAGGCGGGCCGCTCGCTGCCCGAGTACCTCAAGGTCCGCGAGGGCGTCGCCATGCTGGACTCGTGCCTGCGCCCGGAACTGGCTTCCGAGATCACCCTGCAGCCGGTCCGCCGTCACGACGTCGATGCCGCCATCTTTTTCTCTGACATCGTCATTCCGCTCAAGCTGGCCGGCGTCGGCGTGGACATCGTGCCCGGCGTCGGTCCTGTCCTGGACGTGCCGGTGCGCACGGCGGCGGACGTCGCCGCCCTGCCGCAGCTGACCTGGGAGGCCCTGGAACCCATTCGTGAAGCCGTCCGGCTGACCGTGGCCGAGCTCGGCAGCACTCCGCTGATCGGCTTCGCCGGCGCACCCTTCACGCTCGCCGCGTACATGGTGGAAGGCAAGCCTTCCCGCGACCACCTCGGCCCGCGCACCATGATGCACGCCGACCCGGAAACCTGGACGGCATTGGCCAACTGGGCCGCCGACGCCTCCGGCATGTTCCTTCGGGCGCAGTTGGAAGCCGGAGCCTCCGCCGCGCAGCTCTTCGACTCCTGGGCCGGTTCGCTGGGGTTGGCCGACTACCAGCGCTACGTTGCCCCGGCGTCGTCCCGGGCTCTGGACCACGTCCGGGACCTCGGCGCACCGCTCATCCACTTCGGCACCGGCACCTCGGAACTGCTCGTCGCCATGCGCGACGTCGGCGTCGACGTCGTGGGGGTCGACTACCGGCTGCCGCTGGACGAGGCCAACCGCCGCCTCGGCGGGACCGTTCCGCTGCAGGGCAACATCGATCCCGCACTCCTCTCCGCGCCCTGGGAGATCCTGGAAGCGCACGTCCGCGACGTGATCGCAGCCGGCTCCGCAGCGCCCGGCCACGTGTTGAACCTTGGCCACGGCGTGCCTCCGGAGACGGATCCCGAGGTGCTGACGCGCGTCGTCGAACTCATCCACTCCATTTCACCGGAGTAGGAACATGGACGCAGGCGCCGCCGTAACGTCCGGGGCGGGTACCGCCGCAGAAGGCACCTCCCGTGACGGGACCGCCGTCGTGGTCGGGGGAGGGATCTCCGGCTTGCTTGCGGCCAGGGAATTCGCCCGGGCGGGCCTCCGGACCACAGTGCTGGAAGCCAGCGACGCTTGGGGTGGCTGCGTCGGCAGCCATGCTGTGGCGGGGCTGACCCTGGACAGCGGGGCGGAGTCCTTCGCTACCCGCACGGCCGCGGTGGCCGATCTCGCCGCCGAGCTTGGGATTGCCGGCGACATCGTCGCACCGAACCCCGGCGGTGCCTGGGTGCAACTGCCCGACGGCCCGCGGGAACTGCCCAAGACCGGGGTGTTGGGCATCCCGGCCAGCCCATGGGACCCGGAAGTCCGCCGGTCCCTGGGACTGCTGGGCTCCCTCCGCGCCTCCATGGACGCCGTGCTGCCTGCCTCGCTTGGCACCGCCGACGAGGCCACCAGTGTGTCAGCCCTGGTCCGCGCGCGAATGGGCAGGCGCGTGCTGGACAGACTCGTTGCGCCGGTGGTCGGCGGCGTCCACTCGGCCGATCCCGCCGTGCTCGACGTCGACATGGTGGCCCCCGGGCTGCGGGCCGGTATCCGCCGGCACGGTTCCCTCGCCGCCGCCGTCGCGGCCCAACGCAGGGGAGGAGCCAACTCGAGCGCCGGCGCAGCCGCACCGGGGACGGGCAGCTCCGCCGGGCTCCAGAAAGCCGGCGCCGCCGTCGCCGGCCTGCGAGGCGGGATGCACACCCTGGTGACGGCCCTGCTGGCCGACCTGCGCCGGCGCGGCGTCACCCTGCTCAGCGCCACCCCGGCCCGGTCCGTTCGGCGCACAGCGGGCGGCTGGCGGGTGACCACGGATCAGGACACGTACGACGCCGGGTTGCTCGTGGTTGCGGTCGAAGGCCCCGCCGCCGCCGGGCTGCTTGAAGAATCCCTGCCGGAGCTTGCGGGCCTCCGCCCCGAAGCCGGACCCGATGTCAGCCTGGTCACCCTCGTGGTGGATCTCCCGGCGCTCGACGCGGCGCCACGCGGTACGGGAGTGCTCGTGGCCCCGCAGAGTCCCGGGGTACAGGCCAAAGCGTTGACGCACGGCACCGCCAAATGGGCTTGGCTGGCGGACCGGACCGGACCGGGCAGGCACGTGCTCCGGCTCTCCTACGGGCGGGGAGTTGCGCCCGTCGGGACCACGGAATACGGCAGCCCGGGAGCGGCTGTGCCGCGCTCGGAACCGCCGCGCTCAGACGAGGAACTGTTCCGCGCAGCCCTGGCCGACGCCTCGGCCCTGCTGTCGGTCCCGGTCACCGCCGGGGACGTGGTGGGCTGGGACGTGGTCCGCTGGGCCGGTGCGTTGCCGTTTGCGTCCCTCGGCCACAAACAGCGTGTCGCCGCCGTCCGGAGCGTCTGTGCCGCGGACGGCACCCTCGCCGTCGTGGGGGGATGGCTGTCCGGCAACGGGCTGGCCGCGATCGTGGCCGACACCCCCCGGCAGGTTCGCACCCTCCTGGCCTAAAGGGTGCCGCCCGACCACTGTTTCCATACACGCTGATGCCCCAAACGCCGCTGTCGAACCGTCGCCTGCAGCCACTTCGGGGACCCGCTCCGGAGTCCCTGACGCCCCCTCAGCCGCAGGAGTCACAGCGGCCCCAAATGCACCCTGAACCTCTCCAACCTCCTGGGTTACTAGCCGGTATTCCGCGGAATTCCGCCGGTTTTTCCTCGCGGTTGATTCCGGCTAGGCTCGATGACCATGGTTATTTTCAGGTCCAACGTGTCAACAACGACGACCCGGCGCCATAGGAGCCTTCGACGCGGCGCAGCAGCAGCCGCGCTCGGGGCGGTACTGGCTGTTTCCGCAGGAGTTCCTGCTTCGAATGCTGCCACCGGTTTATCCGCAGCGGCGTCCACCCCGCCGTCGACCCAGGGTTCCTTGACCCTCGGCCTGGGTGACGTGCTGGACAGCCTGCTCGGCTCCTCGCCGACGCGGAGTCCGTCGCCCACACCGAGCCCCTCGCCGTCCTCCGGCCCGGACGAAGTGGCCGAGCCGACGCAACCGCCGTCCCGCAGCAGCAGTCCGGAACCCACGATCCCCGAGTCCGGCAGCCCGGAGCCCAGCAACCCCGGGTCCACGGCTCCCGGCACCAGCGCGCCGCCATCCGGCACCCCGTCGGCCAACGTGGCCCCGCCCTCCGCGCCGCAAAACCCCGGCACGCCGGTCACGGCGCCGGGAGCGCCGGCCGCGGACGGGGCCGCAGCCGGATCGGTCCCCATCACTGGATCCGTGCCCGGCCAGCCGTCCGCAGGTGGCAACGCTGGCAGCGCTGCCGTCCCTGCCGCCGGGACCGGGCCAGGAACTGCCGGGCAAGCCGGAAGCGGCGCTGGCACGCCGGCGCCGGCATCGAATACTGCAACGCCCCGGCCCTCCTCCACCGGTTCGAACGCGGCCGGTTCGAAAACAGCACCGGCCACAGCCGCGGGCCACTCCGGCAGTACGTCGCTGCAGGCCACGTCCGCTGTGGAACCGGCCGGACCGTCCCCGCTGATCGGCTGGGGCATCGGCCTGGTGGCGCTGTCAGTCGGCGCCGGCGTCATCGCTGTCCGGATGCGCAGGACCTGACGGCATCCCGGCGGCCCGGATTCCAGGGCAGTCGCCCCCGGCTTGTGAAATAAAGCACTTCTACGCGTTGTAGAAGTGCTTTTTTTCGACTTAGCTGGAGAGAGGAGGCAGACTGGTAACCATGAGCCACACTTCTGCCGAATCTGTCACTAAAACCGGAATGCCCGTCCCCGGAGAATCAGTCGCCGGGGCCTCGGCGCCCGACGATTCAACCGAGCAGTTCTTCACCCTCTGGACCGTTTTCAAGCGGTCCGCGGACACCGCCCGCGACGCGGATGCTGCCCTGGACTTCGAGTCCCTGCTGGCACGCCTCGCTGACGCCGGCGTGGTCCACCGCGGCAGCTACGACGTTTCCGCCATGCGCGCGGACGCGGACATCATGATCTGGCTCCACGGGCCCAAGGCCGAGGCCCTGCAGCGGGCCGTCCGGGACATCCGCCGCAGCAAGCTCTTCACCGGGACCGAGATCGCCTGGTCCGCCATGGGCGTCCACCGCGAGGCGGAGTTCGCCAAGAACCACACGCCCGCCTTCTCCCGCGGCGTCGAACCGGCAGAGTGGCTGTGCGTCTACCCGTTCGTCCGCTCCTACGAGTGGTACCTCCTGCCGGACGCCGAGCGCGGCGCGATGCTTCGCGACCACGGCCTCCTGGGCCGCGACTTCCCGCAGGTCATCTCCAACACCGTCTCCTCCTTCGCCCTGGGCGACTGGGAATGGATCCTCGGTCTGGAAGCTCCGGAACTCGTGGACCTCGTCGACCTGATGCGCCACCTGCGCGCCACCGAGGCGCGTCACCATGTGCGCGAGGAAATCCCCTTCTACACCGGCCGGCGCGTCAGCGCCGCCGAGATCGCCGAGGTCCTTGCATGAGCCCGCTGGATCCCCAGGAGACCGCCACGGCGGTGACCGCCGTGAACCCCGTCACCGAGGCAGGCCGGATGGCTCCCAAGGAGTACGACGCCGTCCTCCTCGCCTCCTTCGGCGGCCCGGAAGGCCAGGAGGACGTCATCCCGTTCCTCCGCAATGTCACCCGTGGCCGCGGCATCCCGGACGAGCGGCTCGAAGCGGTCTCGCACCACTACCGCGCCAACGGCGGCATCAGCCCCATCAACCAGCAGAACCGCGCCCTCAAGGCCGCCATGGAGGCCGAACTTGCCACCCGCGGCATCGAACTGCCGGTCTTCTGGGGCAACCGCAACTGGGATCCCTACATCCCGCAGACGCTCCAGGAGATGTACGACGCCGGGCACCGCAAGGTCCTTATGGTCACCACGAGCGCCTACTCCTGCTACTCCAGCTGCCGCCAGTACCGCGAGGACATTGGCATGGCCCTGACCGAAACCGGGCTGGACGGAAAACTCGAAGTGGACAAGGTGCGGCAGTACTTTGACCACCCCGGCTTCGTCGAGCCGTTCATCGAGGGCACCGCCGCCGGCCTGGCCGACGTCCGCGCACAGCTCACCGCGGCCGGCACCCCCGACGCCCCGGTGCACATCCTGTTCGCCACCCACTCCATCCCTACCCGCGACGCCGAAGCCGCCGGCCGCTCCGAGGGCGAGCCCCGCCACTTCGAGGAAGACTCCGCCTACGTGGCCCAGCACCTCGCCACTGGAACCGAGGTCATCCGCCGCGTCGAGGCCGAAACCGGCCTGACCGCACCGTGGTCCCTCGTCTACCAGTCCCGCTCCGGCGCCCCGCACGTCCCGTGGCTCGAACCCGACATCAACGACGCCATCGAGGAGCTCGCCGGCCAGGGCGTCAAGGGCGTCGTGATCGTGCCGCTGGGCTTCGTCAGCGACCACATGGAGGTTGTCTGGGACCTGGACACCGAGGCACTGGAGACCTGCGGCAAGCTGGGCCTGGCGGCCACCCGCGTCCCCACCCCCGGGACGCACCGGAAGTTCGTCGGCGGGATCGTGGACCTGATCTGCGAACGGACCGCGGCGAACAACATCGCGGACCGGCCCCACCTGACCAAACTCGGCCCCTGGTACGACGTCTGCCGGCCCGGCTGCTGCGCCAACTTCCGCGGCGAAAAGCCCACCATCGCGGGCGCTGACACCAGCATCGGCACGGGCCACGATCCCTACCCCGCCGCAACGCCCGCAGCCGCGGATATGGCGACCCCGGCGGCTGGTCAGGCAACGCCGTGACCGTCCGGATCGGAACCCGCGCCAGCAAACTGGCCCTCACCCAGACGCAGCAGACCGCGGACCAGTTGGCCGCCGTCGGCGGGTTCGCCGTGGAGCTTGTCCACATCCGGACCGACGGTGATGTCCTCACCGGATCGCTGTCCCAGATGGGCGGAACCGGCGTGTTTGTGGCGGCCCTGCGCGACGCCCTGCTGCAGAACGCATGCGACGTCGCCGTGCACTCGCTCAAGGACCTGCCCACCGGGCCGGCGCTTGGCCTGACGCTCGCGGCGACGCCGAAACGCGTCGACGTCCGCGATGTGCTCTGCGCCCGCGACGGGCTCAAGCTCGCGGACCTGCCCGCCGGCGCCAGCGTGGGCACCGGTTCCCCGCGACGCGCAGCCCAGCTGCGCGCCGCCCGTCCGGACCTGGACATCCGGGACATCCGCGGCAACGTCGACACCCGGCTCGGACGCGTCCCCGGCTTGCCGGGCAACACGACCGACGCCATGGTGGACGGCAAGTCCTGCGACCTCGACGCCGTCGTCCTCGCCGCAGCCGGGCTGCACCGGATCGGGCGGCTGGACACGGTCAGCGAATACCTCGAGACGGACATTATGCTGCCGGCCGCCGGGCAGGGATCCCTCGCGATCGAATGCCGCACGGCCGACGCGCCCCGCAAGGCCGGGTCCACCGAAGGGTCCCAGGGCGTCCTCGCCCAGGCCCTCGCAGCCCTCGACGATCACGACACCCGGCTCGCCGTCACCGCCGAGCGGGCGCTCCTGGCCCGCCTTGAGGCAGGCTGTGCCGCACCGGTGGGCGCCTACGCCTACCGCAAGGGAAGCATGCTGCACCTCGAAGCCGTGGTCTGCGCCGTCGACGGCACCGCCACCGTCCGGGACCGGAAGGCCACCGACGGATTGACCGAGGTGGGGGCCACCCTGCTCGGGATCGAACTGGCGGAAGTCCTGCTGGCCCGCGGCGCCGCCGACATCGCGGACCTGACCGCATCCTGAACCGGGGGATCCAGCGCATTATGGGACGGGACCGCATCATGGGACGGGACAATGCCCTGAATGAGGGCAGCAGCGGGCCGGCCACCCACGACCAGGGGGCCCTCGCGGGAGCCCGGATCCTGATCGCCCGCAGCCCGGACCGCGCCGGCGAGCTGGTCGCGGCCCTGCGCCGCCTGGGCGCCGAGCCGGTGCTGCTGCCCCTGATCGACTTCGAGGTGGCACGCGACCAGCACTCCCTCGACGTCGCCTTCGATGCCTTGGGCGCCGGCGCCTACAACTGGCTCGTCATCAGCAGCGCGACCACCGTCCAGGTGCTGGAGGCCAAGGCCGCGGAGCGTGGCTCCACCTTGGGCGCCTGGCTGCCCGGGCACGTCCAGGTGGCCACGATCGGCCCCGCGACGCGGCAGATCCTCGAGTCCCGGGGTGTCAGCGTGGACCTCGCACCGACGGCACTGCAGTCGGGCGCCGGCCTGCTCGGCGTCTGGCCCGAAGGCCGCAACAGCGTGTTCCTGCCCCAGGCGGACATCGCCGATTCCAGGCTCCGCCGCGGGTTGGAAGCCCGCGGCGCGTCGGTGCAGGCCGTCACCGCCTACCGGACGGTGGACTACCCGGCCGATCCCGGCCTGAGCCTCCCGGCCTGCCGGCCCCCGCTGGAGGAAGCCGACGCCGGGCCGCCGGCCGAAGTCCTCACGGCCGCCGACGCGAAACGTGAGATCCGGGCCGGACGGCTCGACGCCGTCGTCGCCGCCTCGCCGAGCGCGGCCCGCCGCATCCACACGGACCTCGCCCCGCTCGGCGCGTGCCGGTTCGTTGCGATCGGGCGCTCGACGGCGGGCGAGGCGGCCGGTCTTGGACTCACCGTCGCCGCCGTCGCCGAAGCTCCCACCGCGTCAGGCCTCGTCGCCGCCGTCGTCCGCTCCCAACCATCCCAGCATCCAGCGAAGGACAACACATGAGCTTCCCGACCCACCGGCCCCGCCGGCTTCGCACCACCCCCGCCATGCGGCGCCTGACCGCGGAGCACCGCCTCTCCGCTGCGGAACTGATCCTTCCCGCCTTCATCCGCGAAGGCCTGACCGAGCCCAACCCGATTGCCTCGATGCCCGGCGTGCAGCAGCACACCACCGATTCGCTCAAGCGGGCCGCTGCCGAGGCCGTGCAGCTGGGGGTCGGCGGCATCATGCTGTTCGGTGTCCCCGCTGTCCGGGATGCGCGCGGCACCGCCTCCCTGGACCCCAACGGTGTGCTGAACAAAGCCATCAGGGACGTCCGCGCGGAAGTTGGCGACGAGCTCGTGATCATGAGCGATGTGTGCCTCGACGAATTCACCGACCACGGCCACTGTGGCGTCCTGGACGCCAACGGCTACGTGGACAACGACGCGACCCTGGAAATCTACGGCCAGATGGCCGTCGCACAGGCCGACGCCGGCGCCCACGTCCTGGGCCCGTCCGGCATGATGGACGGCCAGGTCGCCGTCATCCGGCAGGCCCTCGAGGAATCCGGGCACGCCACCACCGCCGTGGTCGCTTACGCCGCTAAGTACGCCTCGGCGTTCTACGGCCCGTTCCGCGAGGCCGTCGACTCGCAGCTGACCGGCGACCGCCGCACATACCAAATGGACGCCGCCAACCGCCGGGAAGCCATCCTCGAGGTGGACCTGGACCTGGCCGAAGGCGCCGACATGGTCATGGTGAAGCCCGCCATGAGCTACCTGGACATCCTCGCCGACGTCGCCGCCATGAGCCCGGTACCGGTGGCCGCCTACCAGATTTCCGGCGAGTACTCGATGATCGAGGCTGCCGCAGCGAACGGCTGGATCGACCGCCGGGCCGCCATCACCGAATCCGTCCTGGGCATCAAGCGCGCGGGCGCCAACATGGTGCTGACCTACTGGGCCAGCGAGCTGGCCGGCTGGCTGAAGGAATCCCGGTGAACACCGCGACTACGCCTGAGCCGGCACCCGGGGAGAACCCCACGGCCCCGGTCGGGCCGGAACGCATCCTCCTTGGCCTGAACACTTTCGGTGACGTCGGCGTGTTCCCCGACGGCCATCCCGTCCCGCACGCCCAGGTCCTGCGGCAGCTCTTGGAACAGGCCGAGCTCGCGGACGAGGTCGGCCTGCACGCCTTCGCCGTGGGGGAACACCACCGCCGCGACTTCGCGGTCTCGGCCCCGGAAGTCTTCCTCGCCGCGGCGGCTGCCCGCACCAAGCACATCCGGCTCGGCTCGGCCGTCACCGTCCTCAGCTCCGATGACCCCATCCGGGTCTTCCAGCGCTTTGCCACGGTGGACGCCATCTCCAGCGGCCGGGCCGAAATCATGCTGGGCCGCGGTTCGTTCATCGAATCCTTCCCGCTGTTCGGCCTGGACCTGGCCGACTACGACATCCTCTTCGAGGAAAAGCTCGAGCTCTTCGACAAGGTCCGGGCGCAGAAGCCGGTCCACTGGGAAGGGCGCACCCGGCCCGCCATCAACGGCCTGAGCGTCTACCCGCCCCTGGAACACCACCTGCTGCCAACCTGGATCGGCGTCGGCGGCACCCCCGAATCCGTGCTGCGCTGCGCAGAATACGGCTACCCGATCATCTTCGCCATCATCGGCGGCCAGCCGCGGTCCTTCGCCCCGCTGGCCGGCCTCTACCGCGAGGCCATGGCCAAATACGGGCACCCGATGCAGCAGATGGCCACGCATTCACCCGGCCACATCGCGGCTACCGACGAGGAAGCACGGGAGGAGTTCTTCCCGCACTGGATCGCGATGCGCAACCGGATTGGCGCGGAGCGGGGCTGGGGCCCAGGCAACCGGGCCGAGTTTGATGCCATGTGCACGCCCGAGGGAGCACTCTACGTGGGGTCTCCGGATACCGTGGCCGCAAAAATCGCGCTGCTGAAGAAGAACCTGGGCGTGGACCGCTTTGACCTCAAATACAGCAACGGCACCCTGCCGCACCCGGCCATGATGCGCTCGATCGAACTGTTTGGCACCGAAGTGGCGCCCCGCGTCACCGCACTGCTGGCCAAGGCCGCAGGAAAATGACTCGGCCGCAGAACTGAAAGAATAGGAACCATGACTTCCAGCATGCCTCGCAACGAGGAACTCTTTGACCGCGCCCGCCAGCTGATGCCGGGCGGCGTGAACTCACCCGTGCGCGCCTTCGGCTCCGTGGGCGGGACTCCGCGGTTCATGGTGTCCGCCAAGGGTGCCTATCTCACCGACGCCGACGGCGCGGACTATGTCGACCTCGTCTGCTCATGGGGTCCGGCGCTGCTGGGGCACGCCCACCCGGAGGTCATCGCCGCCGTGCATGCCGCCGTCGACCGCGGCCTGTCCTTCGGTGCGTCCACGCCCGACGAGGCCAACCTGGCCGCGATCGTCAAGGAGCGCGTCCCGGCCGCCGAACGCGTCCGGATGGTCTCCACCGGCACCGAAGCCACCATGACCGCCATCCGGCTGGCCCGCGGCTTCACCGGCCGGAACCTCGTCATCAAGTTCGCCGGCTGCTACCACGGCCATCTCGACGGCCTCCTCGCCGCGGCAGGTTCCGGGCTGGCGACCCTTGCGCTGCCCGGCTCGGCCGGCGTCACCGCCGCCACCGCCGCCGAAACCCTCGTGCTGCCCTACAACGACCTCGACGCCGTCGAGGCGGCCTTCGCCAAGCACGGTGACAGCATCGCCGCTGTCATCACCGAGGCCGCCCCGGCCAACATGGGCGTGGTCACCCCCGGCGAGGGCTTCAACGCAGGTCTTTCCCGGATCACCCGCGAGCACGGCGCCCTGCTGATCCTCGACGAGGTCCTCACCGGGTTCCGCACCGGCTACTCCGGCTACTGGGGCCTGACCGGCGGGGCCGCCGACGCCGCCGAGCCGTGGACCCCGGACCTGCTGACGTTCGGAAAGGTCATCGGCGGAGGCATGCCGACGGCGGCCCTCGGCGGACGCGCCGAGGTCATGGACTATCTGGCGCCGCTGGGCCCCGTCTACCAGGCCGGCACCCTCTCCGGTAACCCGGTGGCCATGGCCGCCGGCGTCGCGACGCTGACCCACGCAACCCCCGAGGTCTATTCCTTCGTGAACGCGCGCTCCCTGGAGCTCTCCGCGGCCCTCTCTTCCGCCCTCGACGCCGCCGGCGTGGACCACTCCATCCAGCGCGCCGGCAACCTGTTCTCCGTGGCCTTCGGCACGGGCGCCCGGGGCGTGCACAACTACGACGACGCCCAGGGCCAGGAAGTGTTCCGCTACGCCCCCTTCTTCCACTCGATGCTGGACTCGGGCGTCTACCTGCCGCCGTCGGTCTTTGAAGCCTGGTTCCTCTCCGCCGCGCACGACGACGCCGCGATGAACCGGATCTTCGACGCCCTGCCGGCCGCGGCGAAGGCGGCGGCCGCCGCGAAGGCGTAGCGTCCCTGATCGTTAGCCGACCGAAGCCTTAACGACTGATGGCACCCGCAGCGGCGGGTGCCATCAGTCGTTAAGGCTGCCGAAACGGCAGGCGGACTAGAGAACGTCAGAGAGGAAGCCCTGCAGCCGTTCGGTCTGCGGGTTCGTGAAGATCTGTTCCGGCGGGCCGGACTCCACGACGACGCCGCCGTCCATGAACGTGACCGTGTCCGAGACGTTGCGGGAGAATCCCATCTCGTGGGTCACTACCACCATGGTCATGCCGCCCTTGGCGAGGTCGGCCATCAGCGCCAGCACGCCCTTGACGAGTTCCGGGTCGAGGGCCGAGGTGGCCTCGTCGAAGAACATCACCTCCGGCTTCATGGCCAGGGCCCGCGCAATGGCGACGCGCTGTTGCTGGCCGCCGGAGAGGTTGGCGGGACGCGCGTCGGCCTTGTGCTTGAGCCCAACGAGGTCGAGCTGCTCGAGTGCCTCGGCCCGGGCCTGCTCGGCCGGCAGCTTGCGCAGCTTCCGCAGCGCGAGCGAGACGTTGTCCACGACGGTCTTGTGCGGGAACAGGTTGAACTGTTGGAACACCATGCCGATCCGCTGGCGCAGCTCGTCCGGGTTGTCCTTCAAGACCGAGCGGCCGTCCAGCAGGATGTCGCCCTGATCAGGTTCGATCAGGCGGTTCATGACGCGCAACAGCGTGGACTTCCCCGATCCGGAGGGACCGATCACCGAGGCGGTGGTGCCCTTCTCGACGTGCAGGTCGATGCCGCGGAGGACATGGTTCGAGCCGAAGGACAGGTGCAGATTCTTGCCGGTCAGAGAACCGGAGGCGAACTCGCTCATGGCTGTGCTCCCTTCCCGATCAGGGCCGCTGCATCGTCCGGTTGCCGTTTCTCCGGACGGCCGGTGCGCAGGCGGTTGTCGATGTAGTTGACCAAGTGGGTGAGCGGAACGGTCAGGATGAGGTACATGAACGCAGCGGCAACCAGCGGCGAAAGGTTCCCCGTGTTGGCGGCGGCATCGTTACCGATCCGGAAGATCTCACGCTGGCTGGCGATCAGGCCCAGCAGGTAGATCAGGGACGAGTCCTTGATCAGCGTGATGAACTGGTTCACCAGGGCCGGGAGCACCCGGCGGATGCCCTGCGGAATCACCACGAGGCGCATGGAGGAGCCATAGCTGAAGCCGAGGGCACGGGAAGCCTCCAACTGGCCCTTTTCCACGCTCTGGATGCCTGAGCGGAAGATCTCGCCGATATAGGCCGCCGCCATGAGGGTCAGGGCGAAGATGGCGAGCGGGAACGGGTTCGTGGAGCCGGTCGTTACCCGCACCACGGGTCCGAGCCCGAGGCCGATCAGGAGGATGACCACAATCGCGGGGACGCCGCGGAACACGTCCGTGTAGATCCGGGAGAGCCAACGCAGCGCAGTGATGCGTGACGTGCCCATGACGGCCAGGACCATGCCCAGGATGCACCCGAGCACACCCGAGGAAACCGCCAGGATCAGGGTGTTGGGCAGGCCGAACATAATCATGTTCGGCAGGACGGCTGCCATCGCCTCCCAGTCAAAGAAGGTCTTTACGAGTTGATCGAGTGCATCCATGGACTATGACTTCGGAACGGTGACGGCCTTGGAGCCCGGGGACCACGTGGCCGGGGTCTCGCGGTCCGGGTACCATTCCTTGGTCAGCTTGGACCAGGTGCCGTCGGCGATCACGGCGTCGAGGCCGGAGTTCAGCGCGTCGATGAGCGGCTGGTTTTCCTTGTTCACGGCGTAGGCGGTGAAGTTCTGGGTGTTCACAACCGACTCGGCGATAACCGTGCCGTCACCTTCCTTGACCTGGCCGGTGGCCTGCTGGGACGGTGCGACCCAGGCGTCAACCTGGCCGTTCTTCAGGTTGGCGTAGGCGGTGTTGTAGTCCTCGAAGCGGACGGGCTCGATCTGGAGGGTGTTGGTGACGTAGTCATCCTGCACCGTGCCCTGGACCACGGCGATGCGGGTGTCCTTGGTCAGGTCCTTGAACCCCTTGATCTTGGAGTCCTTCTTCGCCACCACGGCCATGTAGCCGAAGTCGTAACCGTTGGTGAAGCCCACGGTCTTGCGGCGGGCGTCAGTGGTGGAGATCGAGGAGGACCCGAGGTCGAACTGCTTGTTCTGGACCTGGGCGAGCAGCGAGGCGAAGCCGGTCGACTTGAACTCCACCTTGAGGCCCAGCTTGTCCGCGATGGCGCGCAGAAGTTCGTTGTCGTAGCCGGTGAATTTGCCGGACTTGTCGATGTAGATGTTCGGCGGGGCGTCCGAAAGGGTTCCCACGGTGAGCGTTCCGTCGCTGATCAGGCCGAGCTTGGCCTTGTCAATCTTGTCCAGGGGAGTGACGTCCTTGGTGGTGTACTTGTCCAGGGATTTCTGGTCACTGCCCTGGAGCGCATCCGTCGGTGACGCCGTGGTCTGCGCCGACCCGCCGCCGCACGCTGCAAGGGAGACCGCCACGGCGAGTGCCACGGGAACGGTTGTCAGCCACTTCAAGGCTTTGCTTTTCATCACGCAATCACTTTCGTCTGAAATTCAGTGGGCGCGGGGCGACTCATCGGGCCCCGGCTGCTGGCTTGGGCGCCGGATGGGCAGGCAAGCCGCGAAAGATAATTGTGTCATCCGGTGTGGACGCGGATTCAATCCGAATTAATCAGCGGGGGAGTGCGCCCACCGCGAAGTATCTTCATCTTCCTGTGTCATGGTCAGTGTTCCGGGTAGCGCCGGACGGGTACGGCGGAATCATTGGCGTGGAAGGGCCGGGCCGTTGGGGGCCCCGGGGCGTGTGAGTTCCGTCTCAATGGCTGGAATTGGGCGCCGGGGAAGACTAAGTAAGTCTTTTTGCCGCCCAACGTTTCGTATTAAGAAGTTTTCGCGAAGGGCAGACCGGCAGTTTAGAAGTCGCCGCGGCTGGCGTCTTCCGGGGGCAGGACGGGCCAGTCGCCTTCAATGACGGCGGCCGGTTTGGTCTTGCGCAGGTAACTCTGGAAATCCGCGGCCTGGGCCGAGGCCCATTCGACTTGGAGCTGGTGCAGGTTGGCCGCCGGCATCCTGAGCTTGGGGAATTTTCCGGCCATGGCGTCGAGCATGCGCAAGGTTGCCAGGGCGTCGGCGGCCGAGGTGTGGGCGTTGTCCAGATTGATGCCGTATTCCTCACACAGGGCGGTGAGCGTGCGCTTGCCCTTGCGGTACCGGTCCACCTGCTTGTTCATGATGTACGGGTCCAGGACGGGGAAGCGGCTCAACTGCGGGACGCCGTAGCGGGCCGACTCGGCCGCGAGCACGGTGAAGTCGTAGCTGGCGTTGAAGGCGATGACGGGTACGCCGTCATCGAACAGTTCCTGCAAGACGGCAGCGAGCTCGCGTGTCACCTCGGCGGCAGGTCTGCCCTCGCGGCGGGCCTGCTCCGTGGTGATGCCGTGGACGTCGCTGGCCTCGGTGGGAATCTCGACGCCGGGATCGGCGAGCCACTCATGCTCCTTGATCACCTCGCCGCCGGCGTCCACGACGGTGACGGATGCGGTGACGATCCGCGCCGAGCGGGAGTTGCGGCCCGTTGTTTCGAGGTCGAAGGCTGCGCGGGGAAGGCTGTTCCAGGTGCTCATGCTTCAACGCTACCTGCTGCCTCCGACAGTTCTTGACCGCTCCCGACGCGTGCCGTCCGGGTGCGGGGCCTGCACTGACGCGACCTGTGGCCAGCTAGGCTGGATCGATGCGAACGGAGTATGTGGAGGCGGTGCTGGAGCTGGTGGCGTTGATCCCGGCCGGCACCGCGGTGGCCTACGGCGACGTTGCGGAACTGCTTGGCTCCGGCGGTCCGCGCCAGGTCGGTTCTGTCATGAGCCACTATGGCAGCCACGTGCCGTGGTGGCGGGTCCTGAAGGCCAGCGGGGATGCGCCTCCCGGACATGAGCGCGAGGCATTGACGCTCTATCTGCAGGAAGGCACGCCGCTGATGGGGAGTCACGCCGATTTCCTCCGGACCGGCGAGGGACGCTGGCGCGTGAACCTGGCCGCCGGCCGATGGGTGCCCAGCGACGCCGACTTCGACCGGATAGATGCCATCGCTGAGCGGCTCGAGCGGGAGTTGCATAAATTGTCGGTGCCGGATGATGAGATGACTGTGTGAGTAAAGTGACCGAGGTTCAGCAGCCCGAAAGCTTCGATCCGGGCCTGCAGCGGTCCGCGTCCCGTCCCCATCAGGGAACTGGCACGGGAAACGGAACGGGAACGGGGCAGGCAGCGGGTGTGGGGCTGCGGTTGTTGCCTCCCCGGACCCACCACAGCGCGGTCCCGGTGCTGTCGCCCGACCAGCTCGCCGCCGTCGAGGTCCCGCCGGGCTCTGGCCCCGTTCTGGTGCCGGGCGCGCCGGGCACGGGCAAGTCGACGGTCCTCGTCGAAGCCGCCGTCCACCGCACCCAACGTGACGGCCTGGACCCGGAACGGATGCTCATCCTGGCTCCCGGCAGGCTCGCCGCCGATACTCTCCGCGACCGCTTCACAGCCCGCCTGGACCGGAGCCTGAGCACGACGCCGGCCCGCACCTGGGCGTCGTACGCCTTCGATCTGATCCGCCGCGCCAAAGCGGAAGGCATCCTGCCGCTGCCGCGCCAGCCGAAGCTGCTCTCCGGCCCGGAGCAGGACCTCATCATCAAGGAACTGCTCGAAGGGCATGCGATGCCCGGGCTCGAGCTGCCATGGCCGGAGGATCTGAGCGCCGCACTGCAGACCCGCGGTTTCCGGCAGGAAGTTCGCCAACTCTTCGACCGCATCATCGAATCCGGGCGGACGGCGGAGGATCTCGTGGCCCTGGCCCGGCGGTGCAACCGGCCCGACTGGATTCCGGCGGCCGCCCTGTACTCCGAGTACCGTGACGTCCTGGACCTGCGCATGCCGGAGGCCTTCGACCCCGCCGGCATCATCACCGCAGCACGCCAGATCTTCCAGGACGCCCCGGATTTCCTCGCGGCCGAACGCGAGCGCCTCCAGCTGATCCTCGTGGACGACATCCAGGAAGCGAACCCCGCGGTCTTCGAACTGCTTGCCGACATCGCAGCCGGCAAGGACGCCATTATCACCGCCTCGCCGGACACCGTGGTTCAGGGCTTCCGCGGGGCGCGCCCGGATCTCGTGGCCGAGCTTCCCCGTCTCCTGGCCGCCGACGGAGTGATCCTGGAACGTCCCCTCTGGATTGCGCATCGGCACGCCCCGGCCGTGGCGGAGTCGTGGCTATCGGTGGCCGGGCGCATCTCCCTGCGGTCCGGTGGCCTGTCCGCACGCCGGCTCGAACAGCCTGAGCCCCTTCCCGCGCCGGACCCCGCTCCGGATCCCACGCCGGACCCCGCTCCGGGCGGGCCGCCCCGTGGCGCCGACGTCAATCCGGGGACGGTCGAGGCACACCTGCTGCCGTCTCCGGTCCATGAACTGCGGTATGTGGCGCAGCGGATCCTCGAAGCCCAGCTGAACGACGCCCGGGACCTCGGGGACATCGCCGTGATCGTGCGCAACGGCGGCCAGTTGAGCCAGCTGCAGCGGTACCTGGCCGGCCAAGGCATTCCGGTCCGGATTCCCGTGGCCGAATCGGCGGTCCGGGACGAGGTCGCGGTGCGTCCGCTGCTGGATGCCTACGCCGTGGCCCTTGACCCGGCCGCGCTCACTCCAGAGTCGGCCGTGTCCTTGCTGACGTCCCGGATCGGCGGCGCCACCTCGATTGAGTTGCGGAGGCTGCGGCAATCGCTCCGCCGCGAGGAACTTCTCGGCGGCGGCGGACGGACCAGCGACGCCCTCCTTGTCGAGGCCCTGCTGGAGCCCGGAGCGTTGGCGACACTGGGCATCGAAGGGCATTCGGCCCGCCGCATTGCCCGGATGATCCGGGCCGGGCGCGACGCCGCCGAGGCCCCCGGCGGTAACGCCGAGACGGTGCTGTGGGCACTCTGGCATTCGACCGGACTGGCCGCCCGCTGGACCGAGGCCGCCCTGGCCGGCGGGTCAGCCGGTGCCAGGGCCGACCGTGACCTCGATGCCATGATGGCCTTGTTCCATACCGCGGAGCGCTTCGTCGACCAGCTGCCCGGTTCCGGACCGGAGCAGTTCCTCGAGTACTTGCTCAGCCAGGAGCTCCCCATGGATACCCTGGCCGCCAGGGCGCAGCTGGAAGACGCTGTGGAACTCATGACCCCTGCCAGTGCCGCCGGCCGGGAGTGGCCTGTGGTGATTGTGCCAGGGCTCCAAGAGGGCGTGTGGCCCAATACCCGGCTGCGTGGCGAACTGCTCGGCAGCACCTTGTTCGCCGACGCCGTCGAACACGGCGCCGAGTATGCCCTGCAACTGGATCCGCTGAGCCGGCTGCGCGAAATCCGTTATGACGAACTGAGGAGCTTTTCCACCGCGGTGTCCCGCGCCCGCGAGGTGCTGATCTGCACGGCGGTGTCCTCGGAGGACGAGCAACCGTCCTCCTTCCTGGACTATGTGGCGCCGCTGCGCCCGGGGCAGGACCGCCGGGGCTTCACCCCGGTGGAGCGTCCGCTGACCCTCAGGGCCCTGGTCGCAGAGCTGCGCCAGTATGCACAGCTGGACCCCAAAGCTGCCGAATCGGCCGAAGCCGCGGCCGTGCTGGGCGTCCTGGCCACCGCTCGGCCGCCGGTTCCGGGCGCACACCCGGCGAGCTGGTGGGGACTGGCCGGGTTGTCTTCCGACGAGCCGGTTGTTCCTGCCGGCGGAACAGTCTTCGTCTCGCCCTCGAAGGTCGAAACCGTGCAGAAATCGCCGCTCGACTGGTTCGTGCAGGCCGCCGGCGGAGAAGCCGCCACGGATTTTGCCCGCAGCCTGGGAACCTTGGTCCATGCCATCGCGCAGGACCTCCCCGACGCCTCTGGAAGCGAATACGTGGCGGAACTCGTCCGGCGCTGGCCCACCCTGGGGATGAAGGACAACTGGGAGGGCAAGCTGGATTTTCAGCGAGCCGAGTCCATGGTCCGCAAGCTCGCCCAGTATGTCCTGATCATGCGGAGCGAAGGCCGTAGTCTGGTCGGCGTCGAGCAGGACTTTGAGGTGAAGCTGCCGGACCTTCCGGCGGAGCCCGTCGCCGGACCTGAGTCCGGCGACGGCGGGAGCGCGGGCCCGGCCCGGCCCGCCGTGCTCCGGGGCCAGGTGGACAGGCTGGAGATCGACGCCGAGGGCCGCCTGGTGATCGTGGACCTCAAGACCGGTAAGCGCCAGCCGGGCAAGGCGGATCTGGAGCGTCATCCGCAGCTCGGCGCCTACCAGGCCGCCGTGCTGGCCGGCGGCTTTGCCGGCCCCGACGACGGTCCGCCGCCGCTGCCGGGCGGTGCCGTCCTGGCCCAGCTCGGCACGACAACCAAAAGCCCGGGCATCCAGGCCCAGGCCCCGCTCGACCCCCAGGACAACTGGGCGCTGGAGATGGTCGGCGACGCCGCCCAGGTGATGTCCGGCAGCACCTTCCAGGCCCGCCACGATCCGTCCAAGGGAGGCCACGGCGGCCACGGCTGCCGGCTCCCCGAAGTGTGCCCGCTGTGCGTGCGGGGAAAGCAGGTAACTGAATGACCCCCGAGGCGCCGCCGACCGGCCTGGCAGACCCACATGCGGCACCGGACGCGGCCCGCGATACCGGGCCCCTTCCCGACCCTCGGTTCAGCCCGGAGGAACTGTCTGCAATGCTGGGGGAGAAGAACAGCCCCACGGCCGAACAGTCCCTGATCATTTCCTCGCCCCTCACGCCGCGGCTCGTCATTGCCGGGGCGGGCTCCGGGAAGACCGCCACCATGGCGGACCGGGTGGTGTGGCTCGTGGCCAACGGCTGGGTCAGGCCGGAGGAAGTCCTCGGCGTGACTTTCACCCGCAAGGCCGCCGGTGAGCTCGCCTCCCGGATCCGGGCCAAGCTGGCCGCGCTGCAGCGCATCGCGGCGGCCGACACGGGGAATGCCGTTTTTCCTGCCGGGCTGCTGAGCGCAGATGCGCTCGAACCGAAGGTCTCCACGTACCACTCGTACGCGAGCGGCATTGTCTCCGACTATGGCCTCCGGCTCGGGGTCGAACGCGACGTCGTGCTGCTCGGCGGCGCGCAGTCGTTTCAGCTCGCCAGCGAGGTGGTGGAAGCCTTCGACGGCGACTACGAACACTTCCGGTCCGCCAAATCGACCCTCGTCAAGGCCGTGATCCAACTGGCGGGGGAGTGCGCGGAGCACCTGCAGGACCCGGCCGGGGTCCGGGGCTGGCTGCAGGAACGGATCGCCGCGTTCGAGTCGCTTCCCTACGTCGCCGACGCCAAGAAGAACCCCACCCAGGCCGCCGGCGACCTCAGCGCGATGCTGCGCACGCGGGCCAGCGTCGCGGATATGGTGGGCCGCTATTCCGAGGCGAAGCGGGCCCGCGGTGCACTGGACTTTGGCGATCTCGTGGCCCTGGCGGCACGGGTGGCCCGCGAGATTCCGGTCGCCGCCCAAACAGAGCGCCAGCGCTACAAGGTGGTGCTGCTTGATGAATTCCAGGACACGTCGCATGCCCAGCTGGTCCTCTTTTCCCGGCTCTTCGGCGACGGGCATGCCGTGACCGCGGTGGGGGACCCGAACCAGTCCATCTACGGCTTCCGGGGAGCATCTGCGGGACAGCTTTTCCACTTCGTCCGCGAATTCCCGATCCGTGTCAGCGGTGAAGATGCCGGCAGCGCAGGCTCCGGCGGAGACCAGGGCAGGGGCGCGGCCGGCGCGGCCCCGCGCTTTGCCGTGGCGCCGACGTCGTACCTGACCACCGCGTGGCGCAACGGGCGCAACATCCTCGCCACGGCCAACCTCATTTCGGCGCCGCTGAGCAAGGCCGCGGCCAGCCTCGGGCCTGCCGGGACCCGGGACACCCCCGACGCCGTCGAGGTCCCGCCCCTGCAGCCCAGCCCGGCCGCAGTCCAGGGCAGGGTCGTCATGGGACGGTTCGCCACGGACGAGGCCGAGGCGGCGGCCATCGCGGGGGACGTCCTGAAGTTCCGGGTGACGGACTTCGATGCCGCGCAGGCCGATCCGGTGCCTCCGGCCATGGCCGTCCTCTGCCGGCGGCGGGCACAGATGGAATGTATCCGGCGCGAGTTCGAACTTCGCGGCATACCCTACGAAATTGTCGGGCTCGGCGGGCTGCTGGACACCCCCGAAATCATCGATCTTGTCGCCACGCTCCGCGTCCTGGCCGACCCCGGCCGCTCGGACTCCCTCATGCGCCTGCTGGCCGGTGCGCGGTGGCGGATCGGCCCGGCGGACCTGATGGCACTGCGGGACTGGTCCAGTTTCCTGGCCCGCCGCCGGGGCCGCCCCGGCAGCCCCGATACCGACGACGCGGGGCATGCCGCCGAGGATACTGACGACGACGCCGTGATTGAAGGCGACATCACGGACTCCGCCAGCCTGGTCGAAGCTCTGGACTGGCTGCCCCGCGAAGGCTGGACCTCGGCGCATGGCCGCAGGCTGAGCCCCGAGGCCCGCGACCGCCTGCAGCGGCTCTCCGACGAGCTCCGGCAATTGCGCAGCTACATGGGGGACGACCTCACCACCTTGCTCGGCGAGGTCGAACGGGCCATGCTCCTGGACATCGAAGTCGCGGCGCGGCCCGGGATCAGCATCCACCAGGCCCGCCGTAATCTGGACGCCTTCCAGGACGCCGCCGCCGGGTTCCTGCACACCTCCCAGCGGGTGGACGTCCTGGCTTTCCTTGCCTGGCTGGAAGCCGCGGCTGCAGAGGAAAACGGTCTCGATGCCGCAGCGCCCGAGGTGAACCACGAAGCCGTCCAGCTCCTGACGGTGCACGCCTCCAAGGGCCTGGAATGGGATGTCGTGTTCGTTCCCGGGCTCAACTCCGGGGCGTTTCCCAGCAGCAGGGACTCGCGGTGGAGCAGCGGAAGCGCGGCGTTGCCGTGGCCGCTGCGCGGTGACCGCGCCGACCTCCCCCAATGGGACCTGGATCAGCCGGACCAGAAAGGCTGGCTTGACGCCGAGAAAGAGTTCAAGTCCGCCGTCCAGGTGCACGGCGAAGCCGAGGAACGGCGCCTGGCTTACGTGGCCTACACCCGGGCCAAACATGTGCTCTGGATTTCAAGTGCCGCATGGGTGGGATCGCGCGCCGGACTGGCTGAAATGTCACCCTTCCTTGCCGAGCTCGAGGGCCTCACGGCGGAAGGCGCCGCCGAAATTCATCCGTTGTCCGTCAGCGAGGACGCGCTGCCGGCGGAAAGCCCCCTGACCTCCGAACTTGAAGTCGCCGCGTGGCCGTACGACCCCCTCGAAGGGCCGGCTGACCCCCGGACGGGCAAACGGCTGAGGCTTGTCAGGGGACGCCGTGCGGCCATGGAATCAGCCGCGGCGCGGGTCCTGCAGGCGATGCTCGACGCCCCCGGGGCCGGCCCTGCCTTCGACCCCCATGACGGCCCTGACGGCGGCCCTGACGGCGGCCCGGAAAACGTCCCGGATCCGGTCCGGGAACGTTCCGGTGGTGACGAGGAACGGCGCCCTGCCCTGCGCGGACCGGCGGCCGGGTGGGCCAAGGAGGCGGCCACTTTGCTCGAACGACGGTCCCGGCGTTCGGTGGTCCAGGATGTGCATCTTCCCGGCCATATCTCGGCGTCCACCCTCGTGGACCTGGACGATGATGCGGACTCGGTTGTGGCCCGACTGCGGCGGCCGGTTCCGCGCGAACCGGGGATGTCAGCCCGAAAAGGCACGGCCTTCCACGCATGGGTGGAGGAATACTTCGGCGCAGCCGGCATGCTGGACCTGGGCGAGGCGGCCGGGGCTGATGACCACATCGACGAGGCCTACGGCCTGGATTCCATGGTGGAAACCTTCCGCCAGTCCGAATGGGCACACCGCGCCCCGGCCCATGTCGAGGTCCCGGTCGAGACTCGGATTGGCGACGTCGTGGTCCGGGGCCGGATCGACGCCGTGTTCCGCGATGCTGACGGCGGCTGGGACCTCGTGGACTGGAAGACCGGGCGTCGCCCGTCTGCAGCCCAGCTGAAGGTGAAGGCTGTCCAGCTCGCCGTGTACCGCCTGGCCTGGGCCCGGCTCAAAGGGGTCCCGCTCGAGGACGTTCGGGCGGCGTTCTACTACGTGGCCGACAACCAGGTGGTCCGTCCGCATGACCTCGGATCAGCGGAGAAGCTTGAGGAAATCGTGGCCGCGGCGCTGGGCAAGACAACGGTGGCGACGGCGAAGGATTCCTAGCCGGGATCCGCCACTGGTTCCGGCGCGGTCCTAGCGGGCCGTTACGTCCACTACGGTGATGGCGGCGGTTGACGTGTTGTCGCCGGACTCCGGCTCCTTCACTGAGTCCGGTTCCTTGCCCGAGCTCGGCTGCACGACGGCGATTGATTGCGTCGACGTGTCTCCGGTAGCGGGGGCTGCCGCCTGTGCGCCGTCGTACCCGGCCGCGCCGTCGTCCCCGGCCGCGCCGGCGTCGTCCCGGGTATCAGCTGTCGCCACATCAGCCTGCGGGACAGCTGCGGCGGTGTTGTCACGGGGGCTTGCGTCGTTCGGTGCGGCACTGGTGGCCGTCGTGCCCTCGCCGGCGGCCTGTCCGCCGGCGCCAGGCCCGGGCGCGTCCGGGGTGCTGGAAACGTCCGGGGTGTCGGCATCGGGCCGGGAGTCTGTTCCTGCGTTGGTGAGAGGCTGCACGGCCGGGCCCGGGGGAGCGGCGTCCGCATCGCGGGGGATGGGCGTGACGTGCACGGCGGGCTTGGCACCGGTCCCCGGACCAGGCGCCGAAGCACTGGGAGCGGGAGAGGCATCCGGGGCGGGTGCTGGCTCCAAAGGAAGCAGCGTGACCTTGCTGACGGCAGGCGCCGTTCCTGCGCCCGGCGCGGCAGGCGCGGCAGGAGCCGCTGACGCCGTCGTGGGCGCACCGGCACTGACGCCGCCTCGTTCCGCGCCCGTTTCGGGTGCCTCGACCGGCCGCGGCAGCGGTTCCACACTGATGGGCTGGCCACCGTATTCTGCGACGTCGTCGGCCAGCGCGGCGAGCATGGACTCTGCTTCGTCGATCATGTCCTGGTTGCCGGCCGCCATGCCCTTGACGAGGTACTGGGCCAAAGCGAATTCGGCGGACAATGCCGAACGCCGCAGCAGGTGGGCATCGGGTACGTCGCGCCGGCTGGAGGTGTAGTGATCCAGGACGGCGTTCACAAAGTCCTGTTCGTTCGAGGCGACCAGCCAGGCCATATCGTCAGCCGGGTCGCCGATGCGCAGGTCGGTCCAGCCCGTAACGGCGGTCACGCGGTCGCCGTCCACCAGCAGATTGTCCTCGTGGAGGTCCCCGTGAACAACGCAGGGATTGAAGCGCCAGAGGGAGACGTCTTCCATGGCGTGTTCCCAGCGCCGCAGCAGCAGCGGGGGGATCTTTCCCGTAGTGGCCGCCTGATCGAGTTCGTTGAGGCGCCGCTGGCGGAATTCGTTGGGCGTGTAGCTCGGCAGATCGGCATTGCTCACGATCGACCGCGGAAGGTCATGGATTGCAGCCAGTGCCGCCCCGATTTCCCGGGCGAGGGCGGGGGAGCCGCTGCTGAGGTCGTCAAGGGAGCGGGTGGCGCCGGCGAGGTGGGAGTACACGAACGTGCTGAGCTGGCCCTGCCGGACTGTCCCCGCCACCGTGGGCATGAGGAACGGCAGCTCGGCCCGGATACCGGGGGCGAAGGCCCGCAGCACCAGGAATTCCGTTTCCAGCCGGGCGCTGGCCTCGGCGTGCCGGGGGGAACGGACGCGCCAACGCTTGCCCTCCGAGTCCAGCAGGAGGGCCGCGTCAAAGTCTGCCGGATCGTCGGGCGCGGAGCTGACGGCGGTCGGGGTCAGGCCGGGTACCGCCGCAGTCGCTACAGCTGCCAGTTCGATTGGTTTCCTTCTCACCCTCCCACGGTAGATTGAGCGGCGCCCAAGACAGCGATGCCCTCCGGCGAGTCTTGAGATCGGTGCAAAAACAGGGATAAAACAGGGCCAAAACAGGGCCAAAACAGGGCCAGCACCGGGGCAAACGGCATATCCCGGGCGTCCCCCGGGAGTGCCCCGTCGCGTGGGCGGCAAATGTCAATTGTCGGCCCGAGTCAGTACGGTGGGTACATGAGTCTTGCGGAGTCACCAACCCCGTCCCCGAAGTCCGGGAATACGCCCACTGAACCCGCGGCACCCGAAGGTGCGGCACCCCCGGTGCAGCTTCTGCCGGCAAACCACCTGATGGATACGGTCCTTCCGGTGCGCCCGGCCCTGATCGACCGCGGGTCCGCGGCCCGGCTGAAACCCGGAATGCTCGCAGAGGTGCTCGGCACGGGGTCGGCGCGGGCCATGGTGCTCTCCGGCCGCCAGGCCCTGGTCAGCGACCACAGCCTCGTCCTGCTCAATGCGGCCGAACTCGCCGAACATCTGGCCAATACCCCGTATGCCCCGGAGCACGTCATCTACCTCGGCTCGGCCTTGGCAGGTTCGGACCTTGAAGCTGGCACGGAGCTGGTCCTGTTTGTACTGCCGGCCCAGTTCGAAGTGCGGGCCGAGGAATTCGAAACCCACATTAGCGGAATCCCCGCCGATGCTCAGTGGGCCGGCTTCCGCGAGGTCGCCGCACGCTTGAACCCCACGGACACGGCACTGTTCATCGAAGCCAGCGCCATCGCCAACTGGCATGCCACCCACACTCATTGCCCGCGGTGCGGCACGCCCACGCAGGCGGAAGCCGGCGGCTGGGTCCGCCGCTGTCCGGCCGACAACTCCGAGCACTATCCTCGGACGGATCCGGCGATCATCGTGACCGTGGTGGGGTCCGACGGGAGGCTCCTGCTTGGCGGCGGCGGTCCCCTCGACGCCAAGAACTATTCCACCCTCGCCGGCTTTGTCGAACCGGGGGAGTCGCTCGAACAGGCCGTGCGGCGCGAGATCGGCGAGGAAGTCGGGGTCCGCGTCACCGCCTCCCAATACCTCGGGTCGCAGTCCTGGCCATTCCCCGCCTCCCTGATGCTCGGCTTCACGGCCACGACGTCGGACACCGAAGCCCGGCCCGACGGCGTCGAGGTCACCCGGGCGCGCTGGTTCAGCCGCACCGAACTGCAGGAAGCCGTCCTCAGCGGCGAGATCGTTATTTCCAGCAGGCTCTCCATCGCCCGGTCCCTCATTGAACACTGGTACGGCGGCGTCATCCAGGACGCCGCAGACAGCGCCTGATAGGCCTGCCCTCATCCGCAGGACACCAACTACCGACTGAGCAGCAAAAGTGACCACAGAGAAATTGAACTTCAGCACCCTCCTCGGCGGCGAGACCACCGGATCCGGCGGCACTGTATCCGGCGGATCCATGTCCGACGCCCTGCCCGCAGCGGACACGCGCTCGCTCGAGGAACGGATCCTCGGTGGCCTCGACGCCGAACAGCGCGAAGTCGCCAGCACCCTGCAGGGACCTATGTGCGTGCTGGCCGGCGCCGGGACGGGCAAGACCCGCGCCATCACGCACCGGATCGCCTACGGCGTGCACTCGGGCGTGTACAGCCCGCAGCGGCTCCTGGCCGTGACCTTTACCGCCCGGGCGGCCGCCGAGATGCGCAGCCGGCTCCGTGACCTGGGCGTCGGAAACGTCCAGGCCCGCACCTTCCACGCCGCGGCGCTGCGCCAGTTGCAGTTTTTCTGGCCTCAGGCAGTCGGCGGAACGCTGCCCAACCTGCTGGACCACAAGGCGCAGATGATCGCCGAGGCCGCGCGGCGGCTCCGGCTCAGCACGGACCGCGCCTCCATCCGCGACCTCGCCTCCGAAATTGAGTGGGCCAAGGTCTCCATGCTCACCCCGGCGAACTACCTGGAAAACGCCCAGGGCCGCGGCACTCCGGGCGGCTTCGACCTGACCGCCGTGGCGAGGGTTTTCCAGTCCTACGAGGACGTCAAGACCGACCGCAACGTCATCGACTTCGAGGACGTGCTGCTGATCACCGTCGGCATTCTTCAGGAGGACCCCAAGGTGGCGGCGACCGTCCGGGAACAGTACCGGCACTTCGTCGTCGACGAATACCAGGACGTCTCGCCGCTGCAGCAGCGGCTCCTGGAGCTGTGGCTTGGAGGCCGCGACGACCTCTGCGTCGTGGGCGACGCCAGCCAGACCATTTACTCCTTCACCGGTGCCTCTCCGAAGCACCTGCTCGGTTTCAAGGCCATGTATCCCGAGGCTCACGTCGTCAAGCTGATCCGGGACTACCGCTCCACTCCGCAGGTGGTCAAGCTCGCCAACGACCTCCTTGCGGGCCGCCGCAGCGGCGGCCCTGTGGCCGACGCCGCATGGGCGACGCCGCTGCAGCTCGTGGCCCAGCGGCCCGCCGGCCCGGTTCCGCAGTTTACCGAATGCTCCGACGACGAGGCCGAGGCCGCCACGGTCGCCGCCCGGATCCGCGAACTGCTCGACGCCGGCACACCGGCCAGCCAGGTCGCCGTCCTCTTCCGCACCAACGGACAGTCCGAAGCCTACGAGCAGGCGCTGGCCGCGGCAGGAATCGGCTACCAGCTGCGCGGCGGTGAACGGTTCTTCGCCCGGAAAGAAGTCCGCGACGCCATCCTGCAGCTCCGGGCCGCCACCCGGGCCGCTGCCGAAACCGCCACTCCCGAGCCGCTCGGGCAGCTGGTCCGCGACATCGTGGCCTCCCTTGGCTACACCGACGCGGCGCCCCACAGCGGCGGCGCCCTGCGGGAACGCTGGGAATCGCTGGCCGCCCTCGTGGCGCTGGCCGACGAACTCGTCATCAGCCGCGGGGAGCAGTTCAGCCTCTCCGACTTCGTCAACGAGCTCCAGGAACGGTCTCTGGCCCAGCACGCACCGACCGTCCAGGGCGTCACCCTGGCGTCGCTGCACGCCGCCAAGGGCCTGGAATGGGACGCCGTGTTCCTGGTGGGACTCAGCGAGGGGCTCATGCCGATCTCCTTCGCGGACACTCCGGAATCGGTGGATGAGGAACGCAGGCTTTTGTACGTGGGCATCACCCGCGCCCGGGAACACCTGTCGCTGTCCTGGTCCACCGCCCGGACACCGGGCGGGCGGGCCAACCGCAAGCCCTCACGCTTCCTGGACGGCCTGCGACCCGATTCGGTGGCCAGTTCGCACCTCCGCGGCAAGGGGGCCGCGCCGCGCCGGAAAGCCGCCGTCCCGGCGTCGTGCCGGGTTTGCGGAAGCATGCTCTCCAGCGGCGCGGAACGCAAGGTGGGGCGTTGCAACCAGTGCCCGCCCACCTACGAGGAACAGACGTTCGACGCGCTGAGGCAATGGCGGAAGGACGTGGCCCTGGAAGCCGACGTCCCCGCGTTTGTCGTGTTCACCGACGCCACCTTGACCGCCATCGCCGAGGCCCGCCCCGAATCCCTGGAACAGTTGGCCAAACTCGCCGGCGTGGGCCCGTCCAAGCTGGAAAAGTATGGCGAGGCCGTCCTGACGGTCCTGGCGGAAAATACGGGGCACTGATGGCCGGCCCGACTGCACCGCTGACCACCGCCGACGGCGCCCCGGTGGTCGTCCGCCGGTCCGCCCGCCGCCGCCGGACTGTTGCCGCTTTCTGGGAAGACGGTACGGCGGTGGTCGCCATCCCCGCCTCGTTCACCAGGGCCCAGGAGCGGGAATGGGTCCACCGGATGCTCGAAAAGCTCCGGCGCCAAGGAGCCCGCGGCGCGGCCGGTGCCGGCCGGCGGCGCCCCCGCAGCGATGCCGATCTTGCCGCCCACGCCGCCGAACTTTCCGCTAAGTACCTGGGCGGGAGGGCGGTGCCGTCCTCCGTCCGCTGGGTCACCAACCAGAACTCGCGCTGGGGTTCGGCCACCCCGTCGGAAGGAACCATCCGGCTCTCGGCCAAACTTCAGCCCATGCCCCAGTGGGTGATCGACTATGTGCTGCTCCACGAACTCGCCCACCTGCTGGTGGCCGGCCACGACGCCGCCTTCTGGCGGCTGCTCACGGCCTACCCCGAGACGGAGCGCGCCAAGGCATTCCTTGAGGGCGTCTCGTTTGCGACGTCACGGGGCCTGGCGCCCGGCGGGGGATACGACGAAGCCCCGGACGGAACCGAAGTCCCGGCCGGGGCCAACTAGCTACGCTTTGGGGCTGCCACCCGTGTCCGGGCCGCCGTCGCCGCTCTGGTCTTCCTCAGTGGCTGCCGGTGGTACCTGACCGGAACCGGCGGACTCCTCCGGTGCGCTGGGGGCAGGTGTGTCGGAGGCGGCGGAACCAGTGTCAGCGGGCTCGTCGAAGCCTCCGTTCAGCAGCTTCTGCAGGGCGTCATCGACCTCGCTGTCGCTGGCTTCGGCAAGCTTGCGGCGTTCGCTGAAGCCCTGCGGATCATCCAGGTCCTCCGCTGTGGGCAGCAGATCAGGGTGTTGCCAGACGGCGTCGCGGCCCTCGATCCCGCGTTCGGCCTTGAGCAAAGCCCAGAGCGTGGCGGCCTCGCGGAGCCGGCGCGGCCGCAGCTCAAGCCCCACGAGGGAGGAGAACGCGTGCTCCGCGGGGCCCCCGGTGGCCCGGCGCCGCCGGACGGTCTCGCGCAGTGCGGCGGCGGAGGGCAGCAGCTTTTCGGTCGCGCCCCACGTGAGTTCGTCCACCCAGCCCTCCACTAAGGCGAGGGCCGTCTCCAGCTTCTCGAGGGCCTGTTCCTGGGCGGGCGTGCGCTGCGGCATGAAGACACCCTGGGAGAGGGCCTCCTGGATGCCTTCCGGGTTGCTGGGGTCGATATCCCGTGCCAGTTCCTCGATCTTGGACGTGTCGATGTGGATCCCGCGGGCGTAGGCCTCGATCGCGCTGAGGAGATGTCCGCGCAGCCACGGGACCTGCACGAACAGCCGGGCGTGGGCTGCCTCGCGCACTGCCAGGAACAGGCGGATGTCGTTCTCGGGCAGGCTGAGGCCCTCACCGAATTTCGCCACGTTGGCCGGCAGGAGCGCCATTTCGAGGTCGGCCAGGGGCACACCGATGTCCGTCGAGCTGACCACCTCGGCCGAGAGGGCACCGATCGCCTGACCCAGCTGCATGCCGAAGATCGCCCCGCCCATGTTCTGGATCATCGAGGAGGCGCCACCCATCATGGATTTCATTTCCTCGGGCATCTGCTCGGTCATGGCGGCGGAAAGCGCGTTGGCAATGCTGTTGGCGACGGGCTCGGTCAGCCGCTTCCACGTTCCAAGGGTTTCCTCGACCCATTCGGCACGGGACCAGGCCCGGCCGATCAGTCCCGTGGCCGGAAGCCCCGTGACCTGGTCGAGCCAGAGCTCGGCGAGCCGCAGGGCCTCGTCGACCTCGCGCGACTGCTGGGACGTGACCGAGGGGTCCGATCCGCTGGCGGCCACGCGACGGGCGTTCTCATGGGCCAGCTGCCAATTGACGGGCCCCTCCGACGGAGCGCTCATCATCGCCTGCACCTGCGAGAACATTTGGGCCAGGAGGTTTGGGTCGTCCGGGAGGCCTGCGGCCTTCGCCAGTTCAGCGGGGTCGATGTTGCCCATGCCCTGGCCGCCCATCAGGTTCTTGAGCATTTCTGCCAGGGGATCCTTGGGTTCCTCGTCGCCATTGGACGGATTGAGTGGGTTGGAGGTCATGATCCCGCCGATCGTCGGTGTGGCTGTTTCTCAACTTCACGGTACCCCCCTGCAAGAGCGGCTGTCTGCCGAAACCGCGCCACGTTCGCTGTAGGCAAAGAGCCTTCCGGGCCGCCCAACGCGTAGTCTTGGAAGTTGGAATATTTGCACGCGGCAGCCTCGGGTTAGGCTGTGGCCCCGGTGCTGGCTCAAGGCGTCCTGTCAGGATGCCTTGGCAGGCTTGTCCTGACAGGATTGTCCTGTCAGGAATCCCGTCAGGGCCGCCGCCCCCGCGCCGGCACGGAGAGGTCGTTCAATGACAATCACCCAAGGTGAGCAGCCCGCCAGCGACCCCGCGGCCGGGCCGGTCCGGGGCAGAAGGATCCGCCTTCCGGGCACCGGCGCCCCGCGGAAGCGCGACAACCGCTCGTCAGCCATGCTCGTCTCGGGGCTGCTGACCCTGGCGCTGGGCATCACCGCGGTGAGCCTGCCGGTGCCCTACGTGGTCGAGTCTCCCGGGCCCACGTTCAACACCATCGGCGAGGACAACGGCAAACCGGTCATCAGCGTCACCGGCCACGAGACCTTTCCCGCCAAGGGCAACCTGGATCTCACCACGGTCTATGTCGACGGCGGCCCCAACGGTCCGGTCAGCGTCTTCGAGGCGTTTTCGGCGTGGCTCAACGGCACCAAGGCCGTCTACCCCCAGGAACTGCTGTTCCCGACCGGGGTGACGAAGGAACAATCCCAGCAGGAGAGCGCCACGGCGATGACCACCTCCCAGGAGAACGCCGTGGCCGCAGCACTGAAAGAACTGAACATCCCGTTCGATCAGAAAATGCAGGTCGCCGGGCTCCCGGACGACTCCGCCTCGAAGGGGTTGCTGCAGTCGGGCGACGTTCTGGTCTCGATCAATGACAAGCCCATCACGTCCCTTGGCGTAGTCCAGGCAGAACTGGCCGCAGGCAACGGCAAACCCGTCAAGGTCATCGTGGACCGCGCCGGCAGCCAAGTGCCCGCCACCATCACTCCGGCCAAGAACAGTGCAGGCCGCTATATCCTCGGCGTCATACTGCAGTACAAGTTCACCTTCCCCTTTGACGTCAAAATCTCCCTCGACAAGGTCGGCGGCCCCAGCGCCGGCATGATGTTCGCCCTCGGCATCATTGACACTGTCACGCCCGGGGATCTGACCGGAGGCAAGCACATCGCGGGCACTGGAACCATTTCCCCCGACGGCGCCGTGGGGCCCATCGGCGGGATCGCCCAGAAAATGCAGGGGGCACGGTCCGGCGGGGCCACGCTGTTCCTGGCGCCGGCCTCCAACTGCGAGGACGTGGTGGGCCACATTCCCGGCGGCCTTCAAGTCGTCAAGGTGGAGAACCTCACGGACGCACGCAAAGCAGTTGAACTGGCCGCTTCAGGCGGCGACACATCAGGCCTCCCCGTGTGCACCAGCAACTAGACTGGCCGCGGAACTAAGCACCCGCGTCACTCGTGGCACTAATGACGGCCGCTGCCGTCCGTCCGGGACCCTGCTGTAGGGCACTGACGGAACGGCGGAGGAGGCCGTTAGAATGCATCAACCCTGCAATACGGCACTTTGTCGCAGGACTGAATCACAGCAGCGACGAATAACTAAAAACCCGCAGTAGACGACCAGCTATGAGGTACCGAGTTTGTCCCGTCCCGCCAGCACTGTCCCGCCCGGAAGACCCCAGACACGACGCGGCGCCCTGACGCCAACGCTGATCATCGTGGCCCTGATCGTGGTCGGATTCATCTTCTTCGCCAATGTCTGGACGGATGTCCTCTGGTACCAGCAACTGGGCTTCTTCGAAGTGTTCCTGACCGAAAACGTGTCCAAGATCGTGATTTTCCTGACCGGGTTCGCCGTCATGTTTGCCGCCGTCTTCTTCGCCATCCGCATTGCCTACCACGCGCGGCCGGTCTATGCCCCCGATTCGGAAATCCGGGACAACCTGAACCGCTACCAGGCCCAGCTCGAACCCATCCGGCGCGTGGTGATGGTGGGTATTCCCATCCTCTTTGGCCTTTTCGCCGGAAGCGCCGCCGCCAGCCAATGGCAAAAAGTCCTCCTGTTCCTGAACCAGGAGCCGTTCGGCCAGAACGATCCGCAGTTCAACCTGGACATCAGCTTCTACCTCATGACGCTTCCCTTCCTCGGCTTCGTCACCGGGTTCCTCATCAGCGTCACGGTGGTCGCGGGACTCGCCGGCATCCTGACCCACTACCTCTACGGCAGCATCCGGATCATGGAACGCGGGATATTCACCAGCCGTGCCGCACAGATCCACCTGGCCGTCACGGGCGCCGCCTTCCTCCTGCTGCTGGGCGTCAACTTTTGGCTGGACCGCTATTCCACCGTGCAAAACAACGGGGGCCGCTGGGCCGGTGCGCTGTACACGGACGTGAACGCCGTCATTCCGACCAAGTCCATCCTGGCTGTGGCCGCAGGTCTTGTGGCCGTGCTCTTCATCGTCGCCGCAGTGATCGGCAAGTGGCGTCTTCCGGTGATCGGCACCGCCATGCTGGTCATCACGGCCATCCTTGCCGGCGGTGTCTACCCGTGGGTCATCCAGCAGTTCCAGGTCCGGCCCTCGGAGCAGACACTGGAGAACGAATACATCAAGCGGAACATCGCCATGACCCGTGCCGCCTACGGCCTGGACAAGGTCCAGGAAAGTCGGTACAACGCCACCACCAACGCCACCACCGGTGCACTGGCCCCCGATGCCCAGACCACCGCCAACATCCGTCTGCTGGATCCGAACCTGATCTCTGATGCGTTCTCGCAGCTGGAGCAGTACCGGCCCTACTACCAGTTCCCCAAGGCCCTGAACGTGGACCGCTACCAGATCGACGGCAAGACCCAGGACACGGTCATCGCGGTCCGTGAGCTCAACCCGGACGGGCTCGCCACCAACCAGCAGTCCTGGCTGAACCGGCACGTGGTCTACACGCACGGCTATGGCGTCGTCGCGGCCAAGGGCAACACGTTCACCGTGGACGGCAAGCCGGACTTCCTGCAGGCGGGCATCCCGTCCACCGGCGTGCTCGGCAACGACACGACCTACCAGCCCCGCATCTACTTCGGCGAGAACTCGCCAGACTACTCGATCGTCGGCGCGCCGGAGGGTGCACCCCACCGTGAGCAGGACCGGCCCGCGGCCAAGGAAGGCGACGGCGAAACGCAGTACACCTTCACCGGCAACGGCGGCCCGAACGTCGGCAGCTTCTTCAACAAGATCCTTTATTCGATCAAGTTCCAGTCCTCCGACATGCTGCTCTCCGACGGCGTTAACGCCGACTCGCAGATCCTCTACGACCGCAACCCGCGGGACCGCGTGGAGAAGGTTGCACCGTACCTGACGGTGGACGGCAACGCCTACCCCGCCGTCGTCGACGGCCGGGTGAAGTGGATCGTGGACGGGTACACCACCAGCCCGTACTTCCCCTACTCCCAGCAGGAGCAGCTGTCCGCCGCCACGGCCGACTCCCAGACCGCCGCGAACCGGACGGTAGCCCTGCCGAACAGCTCGGTGAACTACATCCGCAACTCGGTCAAGGCCACCGTGGATGCCTATGACGGCTCCGTCACGCTCTACGCGTGGGACGACCAGGACCCCGTACTGAAGGCCTGGCAGAAGGTGTTCCCGACGGCCCTGAAGCCGTATTCCGAGATGTCCGGTGCGCTCATGAGCCACGTACGGTACCCGGAGGACCTGTTTAAGGTCCAGCGCGAACTTCTTGGCCGCTACCACGTGACCAACCCGGACGCCTTCTACACCAACAATGACGCGTGGTCCGTCCCGAACGACCCCACCGTCCAGGACGAGGTCAAGCAGCCGCCGTACTACATGTCACTGAAGATGCCCGACCAGGACAAGCCGGCGTTCCAGCTGACCTCGTCGTTCATCCCGCAGGTGGTCAACGGAAACGCCCGCAACGTGCTGTACGGCTATCTGGCCGCAGACTCCGACGCAGGCAACCAGAAGGGCGTCAAGGCGGCCAGCTACGGCCAGCTCAGACTCCTGCAGATCCCGCCGGAAACCCAGGTCCCCGGCCCGGGCCAGGCGCAGAACAAGTTCAACTCCGACCCCACCGTTTCGCAGGCCCTCAACCTGCTCCGCCAGGGTGCGTCCGCGGTGCTCAACGGCAACCTCCTGACCCTGCCGGTCGGTGGCGGCATGGTGTACGTCCAGCCCGTCTATCTGCGGTCTACGGGTGAAACCTCCTACCCGACACTGCAACGGGTCCTCGTGGCGTTCGGCGACAAGATTGGCTTCGCGCCGACGCTGAACGAGGCACTGAACCAGCTGTTCGGCGGAAACTCCGGGGCGGCGGCAGGGGACTCGGCGAACAAGGGACAAGCCCCGGCCACCCCGGGAGGCACCACGCCGGCTCCCGGAACCACGGATGCCAAAGCGGAGCTGAAGGCCGCCCTCGATGACGCCAACGCTGCCATCAAGGCGGGCCAGGACGCCCTCGCCAAGGGTGACTTCGCCACATACGGTGACCAGCAGAAGAAGCTCGCGGCGGCCCTGCAGAAGGCGCTCGAAGCCGAAGCGAAGCTGGAAGCGACGCCGACACCGGCACCGGCAGGCGTCGCGTCACCCACGCCGTCGGCCACCCCGTCAGCAACAGCCGGCGGCTAACGCTGCAATAGGACCGGGCGCACGTTGCCCGGAAGGCCACACAGGCCGGGACTGCCTTTCACTAAGAGGCTGTCCCGGCCTGTGGGCTTTCAGGGCGGCTCACACGGGCGGCGAGATGCACATCACGTCACCTCGATTTGGCCTCAAGTTCACCGGCAGGTAGAGTTGATAGTGCGACGCGGGGTGGAGCAGTTCGGTAGCTCGCTGGGCTCATAACCCAGAGGTCACAGGTTCAAATCCTGTCCCCGCAACTGGAGAAAAGGTCCGGAACACTGGAAACAGTGTTCCGGACCTTTTGTTTTAAGCTCCGGGCCGCTGTGTGGTGTCCCTCGGCCGCAAATCCCTCACCAGGCCCTGGTGCACGGCCACGTTCCGTGACTGTGCCGGATCGGCCCCGCGCAGGGGCCCGCGGGGGCAGGTGGTCATGGCGCCTCCGAAAGTACGGTAGTGTTGATCAAGCGACGCGGGGTGGAGCAGTTCGGTAGCTCGCTGGGCTCATAACCCAGAGGTCACAGGTTCAAATCCTGTCCCCGCAACCAGTAAGCACCAGCGGTGCACAGGAAAGGCCCGGATCATCAGATCCGGGCCTTTTCCGTTGCCTGCCTGTCCCGTCGCTTCACCTGTTGTCCGGCGGTCGCGCCCGGGCCCGGTAGCGGCAGGTGCCGGGCCTCAGCCGTCCTTGAGCCGCTGGTAGGTCGCCAGTGCCCTGGCCCGGGTTTCGGCAAGGTCCACGATGGGTGCCGGATAGCCGGGGGCGGCGCAGTCGGCATTCCAAGGCTCATGGACGGCCTTGTCGTCCAGTGCCGCGAGCTCGGGGAGATACTCGCGGAGGTAGCGGCCGGCCGCGTCGAACTTCTTGCTCTGGGTGACCGGGTTGAAGATCCGGAAGTAGGGCGAAGCGTCGGCGCCTGACCCGGCGACCCACTGCCAGTTCGCCGGGTTGCTCGCGGAATCGGCGTCCACCAGAGTGTCCCAGAACCAGGCCTCGCCCAGCCGCCAGTCGGCCAGGAGGTTCTTCACCAGGAAGGACGCCGCCGCCATCCGCACGCGGTTGTGCATCCAGCCGGTGTGCCAGAGCTGGCGCATGCCGGCGTCGACCAGCGGATAACCGGTGCCGCCCTGCTGCCAGGCCGCCAGCTCGGCTCCCGAGGGCGGCTGCCACTCGAAGCGGTCGAACTCGGGCCGGTAATTCCGGGTCGCCAGGTCCGGGTTCTCGTAGAGCAACTGCCAGCAGAATTCCCGCCAGCCGAGTTCGGAGCGGAAGATCCCGACGTCGGCCGGTGCTCCCGGCGCAAAGTGTTCGCGCAGTGTGTGCCAGATCCGGAACGGGCTGATTTCGCCAAAGCGCAAGTGCGGGGACAGCCGGCTGGTGCCTTCGACGCCGGGGATGTCGCGGCCGGTGCCGTATTCGGCCGCGGGCCCTTCCACGAAATCCGCCAGGCGGCTGTGGGCGCCGGCTTCTCCCGGTGTCCAGGTGGCGGCCAGGCCGGCGCTCCAGTCGGGTTGCCGGGGGAGCAGGCCCCAGTCGTCGAGCGGCTCGCTGGCAGGCAACTGCCCGTCGCCGGTGCGTGCCGGGGCCGGCAGGCGGCCCGGCGGCGCTAAGGGCAGGCGGGGTTCGGGGCCGGCTACGCAGGCCCTCCAGAACGGCGTGAAGACCTTGTAGGGCCCCCCGCTGCCGGTCCGCACGGTCCACGGTTCGAACATGAGGGTGGCCTGGAAGCTTGTGGCTCCGATGCCCTCCGCCGTGGCCCAGGTCTTCAGGCCCGCATCCACAGCGCGTTCGGGCGCACCGTAGCGGCGGTTCCACAGCAAGGTGTCGGCAGAGGTTTCCGCGGCGAGGTCCTGGATGATCTGCGCGGCAGGGCCGCGGCGGAGCACCAGCCGCGAACCCGCGGCCTCCAAATCGGCGGCGAGTGCGGCCAGGGAGTGATGGAGCCACCATTTCACGGCTCCGCCCAGCGGCCGGACGCCGGGCGATTCCTCGTCGAGGACATAGACAACGGTCAGGGGTGTGCCCCGGGCGGCGGCCTCCGTCAGCGCAGGATTGTCATCCAGCCGGAGGTCGTCACGGAGCCAGACAAGGGTCGCAGACATGGGTCCACGCTACACGCGGGAGCCACAGGCCCGGCACAACAGGCCCGGCACAACACGCCGGGCACAGCAAGGGCCGGATCCCGGCGGCAGCACCTGGTGTGTCAGGCTGGGCCGCCGGAGTCCGGCCCTGGTTCGTTCCTTGGCGCCGGCACTAAGCGCCGGGTGGCCGTTTAGAGCTTGTCGAAGTCGGCCTCGTCGACCGTGGAGCCGGAGGCATCACCGTTGCCGGTGCCGATGGCCGCGGGGGAGCCGCCGGACTTCATCGCGGCCAGCCGGGCCTCGATCTCGGTCTGCTCGCCCATGTCTTCCAGCGAATTGAACTGGGCGTCCAGGCTTGAGGCTGCAAGCTCCTGTTGGCCACGGACCTTGGCTTCCTCGCGGCGGATCTTCTCTTCGAAGCGGCCTACCTCGGATGTGGGGTCCATGATGTTGATGCTCTTGAGGGCATCATGGACCTGGCTCTGGGCCGCGACGGTCTTGGACCGGGCCACCAGCTCATTGCGCTTGCTGGTCAGTTCGTTGAGCTTGCCCTTCATCTGGTCAAGGCCGTGCTTGAGCTTGTCCACCACTTCGGTCTGGGCCGCGATGTTCGGCGCGGCGGACTTGGCCTCGTTTTCAGAGGCGATCTGGCGCTGCAGTGCAACCTTGGCGAGGTTGTCGAACTTCTCCGCGTCACCGACGTCGCCCTTGGCCCGGTACTCGTCGGCTTTGCGGGACGCGGCGAGGGCCTTGTTGCCCCAGTCCTGGGCGTTGCGGATGTCCTCGTTGTAGTCGTCCTGAAGCATACGCAGGTTGCCGATGGTCTGTGCCACAGCGGACTCAGCCTCCGCAATGTTGTTCGTGTAGTCACGGACCATCTGGTCCAGCATTTTCTGCGGATCCTCGGCCTGGTCCAGCAAGGAGTTGATGTTGGCCTTCGCCAGCTGCGCCATGCGGCCGAAGATGGACTGCTTAACCATGGTGTTACCTTTCGTCCTGCTCAGTTGTCTCACTGATTCCAGTGAACCGTTAATATGTCTCTTCTATCCGCTGCCCGGTCCGTTGCGCCCGGCACGTCGTCGCCAATGGTTCGGGGCTGTTGCCGTGCGGCACGTGGGCCAAAAAGGCTAGAAACTGCCGGAGTCGCCTCCACCAAAGTCGCCGCCTCCGCCGAAGTCGCCGCCACCGCCCCAACCGCCGCCGGAATCGCCGCCTCCGCCCCAGCCGCCGCCGCCACCCCCGCCTCCGCCATGAAGGATCGAGTTGATGAGGATTCCGCCGAGGATCGCGCCGCCGAGACCTCCGCCGCCGCTGCCGCCGAACATCCCGCCGCGCCCGTAGCCTTGGTTGGCGTAGCCGCCGAAGTGGTCAACATCGGACTGTGCCAGCTGCGCAGCCTGGGCCGCCAGAGCGTAGGCCTGCTGCGCGTACTGCAGTGCGGTCACGGGGTCGTTGCGGGAGATGGAAAGCGCGTAGTCCAGGTTCCGCTGGGCCTCGGCCAGGCGCGTGCGGGCCTCGGTGCCCACGCCGCCGCGGCGGGCGGTGATGTAGTCCGACGTCGCGCTGATCTGGGCCTGGGCCGATGTGATGGTCTGTTGCAGCGAGGCCTGAGCGCGGCGCGCCTGTTCCTGCTGGTCGCGGATTCCGCTGAGCGACTCATCGAGGGTCTGGTGCGCGGCTGTCACCCGTTCCAGCGTGGCGACGGGATCGATCTTGCCGCCCTGGATTTCCGCCTTGACCTGGGCAAGGGCTGCTTCCACGGCAGCGACCGGTCCCGAAAGTTCCGGATGGGCGCCGGACTGGATCATCGCCTTGGCCTGCGCCAGGTCCTGGGCGGTATCGACGACGGCGGTTTCCAGGCCGCTGCGCGCCTCGCCAAGGCTGTCGGCCACCTTGGTGATGGCGCCGATCAGCACGTTTGTCTGGTGCAGGCTTTCTTCCGCGGCGCGCACGGCCACGGCGGCGAGACTGTTTTCGCCAGCGGCGAGTTTTTCCTTCGCCGCGGTGGAAGCGTTCTGCACGAAGTCGAGGCGTTCCTTGGCCTGCTTGATATTGTCCGCCACCTGGACTAGGGCGCTCTCGGCGTACTTGGCGCGCAGATCCGTCAGCGACTGTTCGGCGCTGGCAATCTTTGCCTCGGCTTCCGCGGCTCCGGCGCCGACGGCGGCAAGGGCCTCGGGGGCGTTCTTCTCCAGCTCCCGCAGGGAATCGAAGTCCGCTTTCTGCTCCTGCAGCGATGCCAGGGCGGCTTCGGAACGGCGGATGATTTCCCCGAGCCAGCTCCGCTGCTGTTCCTCGGTATCGGGAATGTGGTCATCGAGCTGCTGCTGAAGCTTGAAGGACTCCGTCATGTGGGCCTTGGCCTCCTGCAGTGCCTTGGTGAAGTTACCCACCGCGGAGTCACCGTACTGGGCTTGGGCGAATCCAAGTTCCTGCTCGCTGGACTTGATGGCGTCGTCGGCCTCGATCAGCAGGGAATCGCTCTTGCGTCGCAACTCTGCCACGCTAAGGCCCGCCAGCGGGTCCTGCTGGGCACCTTGGGTTCCGCCGGAGGCGCCGGAACCTTGGGCGGACTTTTTGCGGCGGCTGCGGAAGTAAAGGTAGGCCCCCGCTCCGCCCACGGCCACGACGCCGACTCCCACCAGGACGCCGTTGCCCGCCCCCGCTTCGGACGGCACAGTGCCGCTGCCCCCGGCCGCAGCGTCGCCGACCGCAGCGGCGGTATCAATCGCCGCCTGCGCGAAGTCGCGCTTTCCGCCGGCCAGGTTCGGAACGATGGCGTTTTGGGTGATGTTGGACGTCTTGGAGTAGATGGCGCTGGCCGAGTTGGGAGAGAAATAGTACTTGCCGTCGTCGGACATGGTGAGGATGACGTCGGCCTTGCCCATGCCCTTGTTGGTCGCCACGGCCACGGCCCAGGCCTTAGGGTCCGAGGGGTTCTCGAACGTCTTTGCCGTAACGACGTACAGGTTGTACTTGTGGTCCTTCAGGAGCTTCTGGATGGCGTCCTGGACTTCGCCCTTGCGGCTGCCGAGCACGTTTGCGCTGTCAACGATGTTTTGCCCGGACGGGATGGTCACCGGGTCTTCGGCCAGGGCAGGAGCGGCGGGAAGCGCCAGCAATCCAGCCACGCCAAGGACGGCGAGGAAACGAATCAACTTAGACCGCATGTGCAACCCTTCAGCACTTCTGGGACCGGTTCGGTCGAACCAGCCGTCACAGAATGCAGCAGCGCCCCCACGCAGATGTAAAGCCGCAGGTCGCTGTGGCAATTCCATTTGATTCTATGGTGCACCCAAATGGCAGTCCACCTTGGGGAATATGCCACCAGCGAAAAGCGCTTAAGCTGGCAAACCGGCAATCAGGCCGCTGTCCATCCGTTCAGGAACCTCCCAGCAAATGTCCGCTCTAGTATCAGTCTGAGCGACCATAGTTATAGGCAGACGAGGATGAAAGGAAGTCTCATGACTGAGAACCCAGTGCCGGGTGCGTCACCGGAGCCGACACAACAGAACCGGGGACCGGCCGAACCGCAGGAGGGCGCCCCGGCGCAGCCGAATGCCTCCGCGCAGCCGAATGCCTCCGCGCAGCCGAATGGCGCGCACACCCCGGAGACGGCACCCGGAAGCCCGGCACCCGAGAACCCGACGCTTCGGCTGGACCGCGCCGAGGACGGCGCGCCGCGTCCGGTCTACCCGCAGCACCAGCCGGCCCAGGCCCAGACTTCCCAGCCACAGCACCCCGGTGCCGACACCCAGCAGTTCGGTGCCCCCGCGCCGCACGCAGGCCCGTACGGCGCTCCTGCCCAGCCCGGCCAGGGTCATGGCCAGCCCGCCCAGCCCCCGTACGGCCAGGCTCAGCAAGCACATTCCCCGTACAGCCAGGCGCCCTACGGCGCCCACCCCGGCAACCAGCCGACGTCGGCCTATGCCCCCGGCGCGAGCTTTGTGAACAACCCCGCTCACGCCCCCAAGCGCAAGGCAGCGTTCGGCGTCCCTGTCCTCATCGCCAGCATCGTGGCGGCCGGCCTGATCGGCGGCGGCGTGGTGGCGGGCGGCAACGCGCTGCTGGCCGACCGTACCTCCACAGCTTCCACGAGCAACACGAGCCAGGCCGGGCCGGTGATCGTCAACAACAGGGACGACGTCAACGCCATCAGCGCCGCCGCACTGAAAGCTTCCCCCAGCGTGGTGACCATCAAGGCCACCAGCGGCAGCGACGGCGGCACCGGCAGCGGCATCATCCTCGACACGGACGGCCATGTGCTGACCAACACCCACGTGGTAACCCTCGACGGCAAGGCCGCCAACGCCACCATGGAGGTCCGGACCAGCGACGGCAAGGTCTACTCCGCGAAGATCGTCGGTACCGACCCGCTCTCCGATCTCGCCGTGATCAAGATCGACAACCCCTCCGGACTCGTCCCGGCCACGCTGGGTGACTCGAACAAGCTGAACGTCGGTGACACCGCCGTCGCCATCGGCTCGCCGCTCGGCCTCACCGGAACCGTCACCGACGGCATCGTCTCCACCCTGAACCGGACCATCAGCGTGGCATCCTCGGCCGCGCCGAAGGGCGGGGCGGACAACTCCCAGGGCGGTGACCAGGGCTTCCAGTTCGCACCCCCGGGCGGCGGCCAGACCCAGAGCACCGCTGACCAGGGATCCATCTCGATCAACGTCATCCAGACGGACGCGGCCATCAACCCGGGCAACTCCGGCGGCGCACTGGTGAACACGAAGGGCGAAATCATCGGCGTCAACGTCGCGATCGCCTCCGCCGGCGGCGACTCGGCCACCGGCAGCAGCAGCGGCAACATCGGCGTGGGATTCAGCATCCCGATCAACAACGCCAAGCGCGTGGCCCAGGAGATCATCAGCAACGGCAAGGCCACCCACGCACAGTTCGGCGTGAGCGTGAAAGCCAAGGCGGCAGGAACGTCCTCCTCCGGATTCTCGGTGGGCGCCGAGGTCGCGACCGTCGAGCCCGGCTCGGCCGCTGACAAGGCCGGCATCAAGGTTGGCGACGTCGTGACGAAGTTCCAGGACCTGACCATCAGCGATCCCAACCAGCTGACCGCCGCGGTGCGCGAACAACCGGCCGGGGCCACGGTCAAGGTCACGGTGCTGCGCGGCGGGCAGCCGAAGGAAGTCGATGTAACCCTCGGTACCGCTGCCGACCAATAGAAGCAGTAGCCGACATACAGCAGAAAGGCCGGGCGGCACCGAAAGGTGCCGCCCGGCCTTTGCCGTTCCGGGAACCTGCACGACGCCTCCATGACGCATGCACGGTGCTGACACAGGCGTTAACCCAGGCCGCGCGGCCCGGCAGCTATATGGTTAGCTAGGAAGAGCCCGGCTACCGGGCGTTCCGTGGCCATGACCCCGTCAGGGGCGGCTATCCACCCGCATGGAAGGCTGCTGTAGACACAGTGGAAGAGACCCTGAAAATCATTGTGCTGGTCAAGCACGTCCCGGATGCGCAGTTCGACCGCCACCTCACTGGCGAGGGCAACACCGCGGACCGCTCCGAAAGCATCCTGTCCGAACTGGACGAGTACGCCCTCGAGGCGGCCCTGCAGCTGATCGAGTCCCGCGGCGGGGAAGCGGCCGGGAACAAGGTCATCGCCCTGAGCATGGGCCCGGCAGCTGCCGTCAACGCGGTCAAGAAGTCACTCCAGATCGGCGCCACGGAAGGCGTGCACCTCAGCGACGAGGCCCTGGCCGGGTCCGATGCCGCGGCCACCTCGCTGGCACTGGCCGCCGCCATCCGCCACCTCGGCGCGGACGCCCCCGCGGACCTCATCATCACCGGCATGGCTTCCACGGACGGCGAGACCTCGCTGGTCCCGGCGCAGCTCGCCGAGCGGCTGGGGCTTCCACAGGTGACTTTTGCGGCGTCTCTGGAGCTCGACGGCGGCAAGCTCACCGCCCGCCGCGACGGCGACACGCACGCGGACACCGTTGAGGCTGAACTGCCGGCCGTCGTCTCGGTTACGGACCAGATCAATGACCCCCGGTACCCGAACTTCAAGGGCATCATGGCGGCAAAGAAGAAGACCATCACCACCTTGAGCCTGGCCGACATCGGCGTCGACACGGCCCAGGTGGGCAAGTCCGGCTCCTGGACCGCCGTCGAGACCGCCGAGGCCCGCCCGCCGCGCACGGCCGGCACCATCATCACCGACGAAGGCGACGCCGGCATCCAGCTGGTCGAGTTCCTGGCCGCCCAGAAGCTGCTCTAAAGGGGAAAATCCGAACATGGCAAAAGTACTCGTTTTCATCGACAACCCCGGCCCGGCGCTAAAGAAGTCGAGCCTGGAACTGCTGACGATCGCCCGCTCCCTGGGCGAGACCGTTGCCGCTGTCAACGGAGAGCTGCATGCAGATGCCGCCGCGGCCCTGGCTGCCTACGGCACCGAGGCGCTGTACCGCCCGTCCGCCGCAGACCTCGACGACTACCTCGTGGGACCCAAGGCGGCGTTCCTGGCCGCAGCCGTTGACGCGGCCGGAGCCGACGTCGTCCTGACCGAGAACTCGGCGGAGGGCAAGGAGATCGCCGCCCGGCTCGGCATCAGGCTCGGCGCCGGCGTCATCACCGACGTCGTGGCGGTCGATCCGGACGGAACCGCGCACAAGTCGGTGCTGGCCGGGTCCTACACCACCACCGCGAAGGCCACGACGCCCGTTTCCGTGCTGACCGTAAAGCCCAACAGCGTCACGCCGGAGCCCGCGGTGTCCGCTACGACGCCGGACGCCGTCACAGTCCAGCTTCCGGCCGGCGCCACCGCGGCCGCCGCCCGCGTCACGGCACGTAACGAAAAGCCTGCCAGCGGGCGCCCGGATCTGACCGAGGCGCGCATCGTCGTGGCGGGCGGCCGGGGCGTGGACGGCAACTTCGGCCCGCTCGAGGAACTCGCCGACGCCCTGGACGCGGCCATCGGCGCTTCGCGGGCGGCCACGGACGCCGGCTGGATCGGCCACGACGCGCAGATCGGCCAGACCGGCAAGACCGTCTCGCCGCAGCTCTACATTTCCGCGGGCATCTCCGGCGCCATCCAGCAGAAGGCCGGCATGCAGACCGCCAAGGTGATCGTCGCCGTGAACAAGGACGCCGAATCGCCGATTTTCGAGATCGCGGACTTCGGCATTGTGGGCGACCTCTTCCAGGTGCTGCCCCAGGCCACCGCAGAAATCAAAAAGCGCAAAGGCTGACCCATGAGCCCCAACGCCGCCCCGGCGCAGAGCCCGCTCGATCCGGAGACTTCCCGGATCGAGCGGGTGCTTTGTTTCACGGCCCACCCGGACGACATTGATTTCGGCGCCGCCGGCACGATTGCGGCCTGGACCGCCGCCGGAGTCCAGGTCAGCTACTGCATCATGACCGACGGCGACGCCGGCGGCTTCGATCCCGCGCAGCGCGACGAAATCGTGCGGCTGCGCATCGAGGAGCAGCAGCGCGCGGCCGCCCTGGTCGGCGTCACGGACATCCACTACCTGCACCAGCGCGACGGCTATCTTGAACCCTCGCATGAGGTGATGCGTGAAGTGGTGCGCCTGATCCGGCAGCTCCGGCCCGACGTCGTGCTGTCGATGCATCCGGAGCGCAACTGGAACCGCATCCAGAAAAGCCACCCGGACCACCTGGCCGTGGGGGAGGCCGTGACCCGCGCCGTATACCCGGCCCTGGAAAACCCCTTCGCGTATCCGGAACTGGCCGAGTCCGGGCTGGAGGCTTACAAACTGCCCTGGCTCTGGCTCTTCGCCGGGCCCGAAGAACGCGAAAACCACTTCGTTGACGTCACGGAGCATGTCGACAGCAAGCTTGCCGCCATCCACATCCACGTCAGCCAGCACCCCGACGTCGATGCCATGGAGCGCACGGTCCGCGGCCTCATGCTGAGCACCGGGGCGCGCGGCGGGCTGCCGGCGGGGCGCAGCGCCGAGGCCTTCCACGTCGTCACAGTCAACGGCCCGGGGACCATCGCCGGATTCTAGTGTTGCCGCAGCACACCCTCTGCCATATGCTGGCCTCTGTTTAAATCATATTTATTTGATGGAAGGCAGACTTTGATGGCGAAGACTGCGCAACACCCCGTTCTCGTGATCATGGGGGTCTCCGGATCGGGCAAATCGACCGTTGCGGGACTACTGGCCGGCAGGCTGGGCTGGGATCTCGCCGAGGGCGACGACCTGCACCCTGAATCGAATGTGGCCAAGATGCATGCCGGCCAGCCGCTGACCGACGAGGATCGGTGGCCCTGGCTGGAAAGCATTGCCGACTGGATCCGCACCCACACAGAAGCCGGAGCTCCCGGAGTTGTGACCTGTTCGGCGCTCAAGAAGCGCTACCGGGACATCCTGCGCGGCGAAGGCGTGGTCTTTGTGTTCCTTGAGGGATCACGCGACAAGATCTCGGACCGGCTGGCTTCCCGCCACGGGCACTTCATGCCGCCCGCCCTGCTGGAGTCCCAGTTCGAGGCGCTCGAAGCGCCCACCGCGGACGAAAACTTCATTGCCCTGTCCGTCTCCGCAACGCCGGCGGAAGAGGCACAGGAAATCATCACCCGACTTAATCTCGACGCTGCCGACGCCAGGCCCTGAGCCTTCCCGCGTTCCGCAGCCGACCAAGGAATTTTTGTGAAATCTCTGATAGCAACGCAGCTTCCGGCTGCCGTCGAGGCCGGGACCGGCATCGACACCCAACTACTGATCGTCGCCGGTCTGGGCATCGCCCTGATCGTCGTACTGATCGCCAAGTTCAAATTCCACCCCTTCCTGGCCCTCGTGCTGGGCTCCGGTTTCGTGGGCCTGGCCGCCGGCGTGGACCCGGCCAAGGTGATCGCCAACTTCGAAGACGGCGTGGGCGGTGTCCTGAAGGAAGTCGGCCTGCTGATCGCGCTCGGCGCGATGCTCGGCAAACTGCTCGCCGACTCCGGCGGCGCCAACCGGGTGGTCGACACCCTCCTGGCCAAGGCCACCGGCAACAAGCTGGTCTGGATGATCACACTCGTCGCCGTGATCATCGGCCTGCCGATGTTCTTCGAGATCGGTCTCGTCCTGCTGCTGCCCGTGATCGTCCTGGTCACCCAGCGCTCGAAGATGCCGCTCATGCGCATCGCCATTCCGGCGCTGGCCGGCCTGTCCGTGCTGCACGGCCTGGTGCCGCCGCACCCGGGACCGCTGATCGCGATCAGTGCCGTCAAGGCTGAACTGGGCACCACCCTGGCCCTTGGCATCCTCGTCGCCATCCCCACGGTGATCATCTGTGGTCCGCTCTTCTCCCGGCTGGCAGCCCGGTGGGTGCCCGTGGGCGCCCCCGCCGTCGCCGGCGGCATCGACACCGTGCACGGCGCGGACATGGAAGGCGTCAAGCGCCCGCCGAGCTTCCTGGTCACGTTGCTGACCATCATCTTCCCCGTGGTGCTCATGCTGCTCAAGGCCGTCATGGACATCATCTGGCCTGACCCCAAGACCGCCCCGGCCATCCGTACGTTCTTCGACTTCGTCGGACAGCCGCTCGTCGCAATGACGCTTGCCGTCCTGCTGGCCATGGTGACCTTCGGCTACGCCGTCGGGCTCAACGGCAGCAAGATCACAAGCAGGATCAGTGCGAGCCTCGGCCCCATCGCGGGGATCCTCCTGATCGTCGGCGCCGGTGGCGGCTTCAAACAGACGCTGATCGGTGCCGGCGTGGGTGACTCTGTGAAGGCTTGGGCCGAGGGGACCAACATGTCCGTCCTCGTGCTCGGCTTCATCGTGGCAGTCGCCCTCCGGCTGGCGACGGGCTCGGCCACGGTCGCTACCGTGACGGCCGCCGGGATCGTGGCACCGCTGGCCAGTTCGCTGCCACCGACCCACGCCGCACTGCTGGCCCTCGCCATCGGTGCAGGATCGCTGTTCTTCTCGCATGTGAACGACGCCGGCTTCTGGCTGGTCAAGGAACTGTTCGGGCTGACCGTGGGCCAGACGTTCAAGACCTGGTCCGTCATGGAGACTCTGATCTCCGTGGTGAGCTTCGGCCTGATCATGCTGCTCTCGCTCGTCATCTAGCCGCGTCTGAATCCAGCTGCGCTGGACGCAGGAAGCCGCCCGGGCCCTGGCTCCTTCTACGGAAGGTGCCACGGCCCGGGCGGCTTTTGTTTCCTGCTCGATTGTCCTGCTACGCGCCCAGCGGTGCGGCGGCGACGGTCGGCAGGGTCGGCGACGCGGACCCGCCCGCGGGTTCCACGGTGATGCCGAGGGCCGCGGCGGAGCCAATGCCCTTGACGACGGCCGGCTTGGACAAAGCTTCGGCATCCATGAGGCCCTGGGACACCGGAGCCGAGCCGTCCTTGGGGATCAGCCACATCTGGTACACCTTGCCCGCGGGGGGAGCCGGAACGCCGTTCATCTTGATAACGGCGGCGTCCTTGGACGGCGAAATCGACAGGGTGGCGGTGCCGCCTCCGTTGACGTCAACCGTGGCCTGCCGGACGTCGCTGGCCTGCATCACCTGGTTCAGCGGGTCGTTTTGGTTCGCCACATACGCGCTGACGCCCACGCCCCCCAGGGCGATGACGGCCGCGGCGGCGACCCCGACAAGCCAGTTCCGCATGCCCTGCGGGCGGCGGCGTTCCTCCCTGCGCTTGCGGGCGGCGCCGAGTTCGTCAGTGACCGGAAGTCCGGTGGCGTCGCGTACCGGATGCGGCACCACAGGCGTCAATTGCGGCTCCGAACCGGCGCGGGTTACGACGGCGGGGGACTGCCCTGCCGCCTGCGCCGGCAAAGAGGACATGATCCGCTCCAGCAGCCCGGCCGGAGGCTCCTCCTCCGCGGTGAAGCTGGTGGCCAGGGTCTCCCGGGCCTGCCGGACGCGCTCGTTGAAGGCATCCCGGTCCGCGGCCGGTGCGGAGGCGAGGAAATGCTCGATCTCGGCGCGTTCGGCGTCGTCGACGGCGTTGAGGGCATAGACCTCGGCAAGATCCGCGACGCGGCCGGACGTCAGGTCGGTGGCGATGTGCTCCGTGAAGCCGCCGGGGAGGCGGTTGTTGTCATGTGCATTCATGTCGGCCAATTCAGCTCACCCCCAGGCAGGTCTTCAGTCTGATGAGTCCATCGCGGATGCGGGACTTGATGGTGGGAACCGCGGCATTCAGCCGCTCGGCGACTTCCCGGTAGGTGAGGCCGCCGTAGTAGGCCAGGCGCACGGACTCCTGCTGCGTATCGGTGAGGGTCTCCAGACACCGGACCACTGCCTCGGCCTCCAGCCGGCTGCCGACCTCGTCCGAGACGGAATCGTGCTCGATCTCCTGGCTGCTGGCACCATACTTGGCTTCGCGGTCCGTGGCGGACTGGGAAGACCGGACCTTGTCCACGGCGCGGCGGTGCGAGATGGTCATGAGCCAGGCGAGCGGGCTGCCGGCGGCGGCATTGAACTTGGCGGCGTTCTGCCAAACCTGAAGGAAGACTTCCTGGGTGGTGTCCTCGCTGAGCTCGGTGTCGATCAGGACCCGGCGTGCCATGCCGAATACCCGCCGGGAGGTGAGGCCGTAAAATTCCGCGAAAGCTGCCTGATCGCCTTGGGCAATCAGTTCCAGCAGACTGCCGAGCCGGCTGTTGATGTCGGCGGAAGTGCCGGCGGGGGCGGCGGCCTCGGGGTTCGGGGCGTTCGGAGTTTCCATCACCCCCAAGCATAAGGCGCCAGCCGCAGTGCGGGGGCCAGTATGGTCAGCCTGCGCCTCGCGGGCCGCCGTTGCCTCGTGGGCAGGGCGCCGCTCCAGATGTGTTGTTCTCACCCGCCGCTCCTCCCTCCCTTCCGTTGTCCCGCCACGATGTGCTGTGGCGATCGCTCGCGCGGCCGACTTCAGAAACCGCTTTGGCCTTCAGAAGAGATTCGGCGCAGCCGGAAGCCCGGATGGGCGGAACCTGCGGGATTCTTCGTGCGCGGGCTCCCGGTGGGGTTCCCTGCGGGTCGGCCGCCGGCCCTGACCGGCCGGCCGGCCGGTCGGGGGAGATCCGTTACAGCTTGGCCCCGGCGAACCCGTTTTGGCGCCACGCCTCATAGACGGCGATGGATGCCGCGTTGGCAAGGTTCAGTGACCGCAAGGCCGGCAGCATCGGCAGGCGGACCCGCGACGTCACATGGGGACTGTGCTTGATTTCCTCCGGCAGGCCCACGGACTCAGGGCCAAACAGCAGGACGTCCCCCGCGCGGTAACGGATGTCTGTGTAGGTGGTTTCGCCGTCGGACGTGAAGGCAAACACCCGCTCAGGCTTCAGCGCCGCCCAGGCCGCCTCGATGTCCGGGTGCACGGTCACCACGGCGAGGTCGTGATAGTCCAGGCCGGCGCGCCGGAGCTTGGCATCGGAAAAATCAAAGCCCAGGGGCTCCACCAGGTGCAGCTCGGCGCCCGTGATGGCTGCCAGCCGGATGGCGTTTCCCGTATTGCCGGGGATTTCGGGGGTGTGGAAGAGGATGCGGAACACCATCCCATCCTAGCCAGCCGGGCTAGTGCATTCCGCGCAGCAGCCGGGCCAGCACGGGAACGTTGACGGTGTTGGGGGCCGGGCCCGAGCTGAGGAACTGCTTCAGGCCGCGGGCCAGGCCTGCGGCGTTGACCACCTCGACCAGCCCCGAGCTCTCCCCGTAGGCGCCGCCTTGGCCGCTGGGCGCGCGGCGGTGCCGGTCGATGACCGGCTGGTGCAGATTGCCGTCCGTGCTGTGGACAACAATCCAGCCGGTCACATTGAGCTCGGGGAAAATGTCCTGCATCCGGCGCACAACGTGGGCCAGCTGGGGCGGGGCCACTGACCGACCGCCATGTGTCAATGTGCTGCCGTTCCACGCATAGGCCCCGGGCGGCAGCAGCATGGAACCGATGATCGCGAGCCGGTAGCCGGCCAGGAGCGCGTGGTCGATGTGGCTGTTGTCCGCAGGAGACTGCAGTCCGTTGACCAGACGCGCCGACGGAATGGCGGTCAGTACCTGCCGGCTGATGAGCTGCACCGTGCGCATCTCCCGCTGAATCCGGGCCTCGGCCCCGAAGATCCCGCGTTTGCGGGGCATCCCGTGGACCTGCTGCCGCGCCACGTCCGCGGGAATCAGCGGCACCGCGGTGCCGTCGCCATACTGGTCGAAGGGCGGAACATAGACGGGCGCGTCCGCCGCGGTATTCCGTGGCGTGTTCGGGCGGCGCACATTGGCCGAAGCCCTGCTGCCCGCGGCCGGGGCGTCGAAGTGGGCGCCCTCGTCGTCGGCGGCCGTCGCGTAGGGGCCGCCCGGGCCGCTGCCGTACGAGCGGTCGTAGTCTGCGCGGCGCTTTGCGTCGATGAGGGTCTCGTAGGCGAGGGTGACGCGCCGGAACGCTGCGGGATCGCCGCCGTGGTCCGGGTGGGCGAGCCGTGCGGCCCTGCGGTACGCGACCTTGATCTCCTTGTCCGTCGCCGTCACGGGGATCCTGAGGACCTGGTAATGCGAGCTGCTGCCCTGCGTCAAACAGAAATCCTTTTCATTGATGGTGCCGGCGGTCAAGACGCCGGACCGTTCGCGGGCGACCGACGTGGCCAGTTTAACCGGCTGGAGGAACAACGAGCGCGTGTACCGGGATGGTTCCCGGCGGCTGGCATAATTCAGCGCATGCTCATCGCCCTCGCCGTCAATCCCCGTGCAGCCTTTGGCCGGGCGCGGCATGCCGGGAGGGACGCCGCGGCGCACTTCCGCGCGGCCGGGGCGGATGTCCTGCTGCTGTGCGAGGACAGCTATGCCGGACTGGCCCGGGCCGTTGACCGGGCGCTGGACTCAGGCGTGGATGCCCTCGTGGTGGTGGGCGGCGACGGCATGGTCCACCTCGGCCTCAATGCGCTCGCCGGTGCCGGGGCCATCCCCGGCGCCCGCGTCGAGGCAGGCGTCGCGGACGGCGCCGGCGCGGGGACCCACGCCGGAGCCGATGCAGGGGGCGGAATCGGCGGCCATGTGCCGCTTGGCATCATTCCGACCGGAACGGGCAACGATACGGCCCGGGCGCTGGGTCTGCCGCGGCACAACCTCCCGGCGGCCTGCGAGCGGGTGCTGGAGTCCCTGGCCGGCGGCGGAAGGATGATCGACGCCGGCCGGGTTACCGCCGGGGGAACATCCCGCTGGTTCGCGGGCGTGGTTTCGGCCGGCTTCGATGCCGCCGTCAACGAGCGGGCAAATGCCTGGCGCTGGCCGCGCGGCACGATCCGCTACCAGCTCGCCATGCTCCGTGAGCTGGCGTCGTTCCGGGCCATCAATTACACGGTGACGGCCGACGGCGAAAGCTGGCAGCAGGGCGCCATGCTGATTTCCGTGGCCAACGGCCAGTCGATCGGCGGCGGGATGAGGATCACCCCGGAGGCCGTCCTGGACGACGGGCTCCTGGACCTGTTCATTGTCAGCCGCGTGTCCCGGACCGGCCTGCTGGCCGTGTTCCCCAAGGTGTTTTCCGGCCGGCACGTGGACCACCCCGCCGTGCACCTGCGCCGGGTCCGGAAGGTGGAACTCACCGCCGGCAACGTCGTGGCCTACGCCGACGGCGAGCGGATTGGCGCGCTTCCCGTGACCATCGAGGTGGTTCCGCGCGCCCTCCGCGTGCTGGCGTAGGGTCGTTGCGCAGCGGCCTACACGGTAGCTGTGGCCTTTGGGGCCTTGCGCGCGGACAACCTGTTCAGCGCCAAGGCGGCCACGAGCAGCCCGAAGTCACGCAGTGCGACGTCGTAGAAGCTGCCGAGCACGATCAGGTTGATGATGATGCCCAGGAGCCAGACAGCCACGACGGCCGATCCCAGGCGGGGGTGCAGCGCCACCAGCACGCCGGCGAGGATTTCCACCCCGCCCACGACGTACATGATGCTCTGGGCCGGCAGGGGGACGACCGAGGTCGCCACGGGGGCCAGATACATGGTCCAGTCGGTCAGCAGGTTCGTGAATTTGTCCAGGCCGAACAGGATCGGCGCAACCGTAAAGACGGTCCGCAACAACAGGAAGGCCTGGCGGTGCGGGTCCGCCTTGAGCTGCTGTGCCGGAGTGGCGAGTGCTGGGGAAGCTTTCATGGCATGCTCCTTCTAAAGTTGGATATTCCGATTTTAGAACGCCTCGATCCGATTAAGCAACGGTTCTTGTTTTTAGAGATATCCTTGTCTCATGACCAAACTTGCGTGGAGCCGCCGACTTGCGGCGGTCGCGTCCCTGGGGGATGAGAACCGCAGAAGGCTGTTCGACTTCGTCGCCTCGGCGCCGGACGCCGTCGGCCGGGACGACGCCGCGAAGGCTCTTGGTCTGGCCAGGAGCACCGCCTCGTTCCATCTGGACCGGCTCGTCAACGACGGGCTGCTGATCGCGGAGTTTCGCAAGCTTGGGGGGCGGGAGGGTCCCGGTTCCGGCCGGCCCGCGAAGCTGTACCGTTCCGCCGTGGACGAGGTGGCAGTGTCGGTCCCGGACCGCCACTATGACCTCGCCGCGGAGCTGCTGGTTTCCGCGGTCGAAGCCGCAACACACGACGGCGGATCGCCCCGGGATGCCCTGCTCGCGGCTGCCCGGGCCAGGGGAAAGTCAGCCGGCGCAGCGGCAGTTCGCGCCGCGGACCGCGCGCCGGACGGGCCCGGAGCCGCGGGGGAGCCGGAAGCCGCCGGCGGTCCCGGCAGCGCCGAACCCTTCGCGGACTTCCTGGCGGGGCACGGCTACTGCCCGGCGGACGACGGCGCCGGAGGCCTTCTGCTGCTGAACTGCCCATTCCATCGCCTCGCTGCCGGCCACGCGGACGTGGTCTGTGCGATGAACGGCGCCTTCCTCGGCGGGGCTTCGGCAGCCTTGGGTATCGACCCTGGGCGGGTGGAAGCGCTCGCCATCGAAGACCTCAGGGCGCAGGGGAGTGCGCGGCCCGGTCAGTGCTGTGCCCGGATCCTGCCCTCGTGACCGGGCCCGCGGCAAGGATTCTGAATCGGAGGAGTGCGGCCGGAATGAGGTGCGCGGTCGCTCCCGCCGCCTGAACACCCACCAATTCCGGCGCCCGGCCGCGGGTAGAATTGGCGTGTGCCCGTATACCTGGATCATGCCGCCACCACCACCCTCGCCCCGGAGGCTCTGGCGGCGCTGACGCGCGAACTGTCCCGGACCGGCAACCCCTCGTCGCTGCACGGCTCGGGCCGGCGGGCGCGTCGGGTCGTGGAGGACGCACGCGAGGCGCTCGCCGCCGCGGCAGGGGCCCACCCCTCCGAAGTCATCTTCACTTCAGGTGGCACGGAAGCGGACAACCTGGCGGTGAAGGGGCTCTACTGGGCCCGGCGCGCCCAGGACCCGTCCCGTACGCGCATACTGTGCTCCGGCGTCGAGCACCATGCGGTCCTGGACACTGTGGAATGGCTGGAGCGGCACGAGGGGGCCGACGTCTGTTGGCTGCCCGTCGACGCCGACGGCGTCGTAGAACTGGCCGCGCTGGAGGCGGAACTGTCCCGCGATCCGGCGTCGATCGCCCTGGTGACCGTCATGTGGGCCAATAACGAGGTCGGCACGCTGCAGCCGATCGCCGAAATCGTGGAGCTGGCACACGGTGCCGGCGTCCCGGTGCACTCCGACGCCGTCCAGGCCTTTGGTTCGGTCTCCGTCGATTTCCGCGGCACGGGCCTGGATGCCATGTCCATCTCCGGGCACAAGATCGGCGGCCCCGTGGGCGTCGGTGCGCTGCTTCTGGGCCGGGCGGTCAAACTGACGCCGGTGCAGCATGGCGGCGGACAGGAGCGCGACGTGCGTTCCGGTACCCTGGACACCGCCTCGATCGCCGCCTTCGCCGCGGCGGCCGACGCAGCTGTTGGCCGGCTCGCCGAGGAATCCGCACGGATCGCGGCCCTGCGGGACCGGCTGATCGAGGGCGTCCGCGACGCCGTTCCCGAGGCCGTGCTGCGCGGCGCCCCGGGCCCCGGGCGACTGCCCGGCAATGCACACTTCACGTTCCCCGGCTGCGAGGGCGACTCGCTGCTGTTCCTCCTGGACCTGGCCGGCGTCGAATCCTCCACCGGCTCGGCCTGCACCGCGGGCGTTCCGAGACCGTCCCATGTGCTGCTGGCCATGGGCCTGGACGAGGACACGGCGAGGGGCGCGCAGCGTTTCACCTTGGGCCATTCCTCCACCGACGCCGACGTCGATGCCCTGCTCGCCACGCTGCCGGGCGCCTACGCGCGGGCACGCCAGGCCGGCATGGCCGGGCATGAGTCCAGCATCCAGACTGCGGGCACCGTGGCGCGTCAGGCGTCCGGCAGGAGCTGAACGGGAGCTAGCCCAGGAGTTGGTCCAGCGGCACTGAGGGATCCGCGAGGAGGGCAGGACTGACGGCGGCGCGTGCGCCGATGAGCGCCTTGATCGCCTTTTGCGGCTTGGCGGTGCGGGGCCAGTTGACGTTCATCCCGGCGACCACCTGTCCCTCGCGCTGCCAGAAGGCCATGAACGACTTGTCCGCAAGCGAGCCGCGGATCACCGGAGGCCCGGCAACGAGCGACGGGAAGCCCGAGTACTCCATGCTGACGTCGTACTGGTCGGTGTAGAAGTACGGGACCGTGTCCAGCACGGCATCAAGGCCGAGCATGGCCCGCGCGGCGACCTTGCCGCCGTTGAGGGCGTTGGACCAGTGCTCGCTGCGGTGGTGCTCGCCGGTGAACGGGTGGAGGGCATTGGCAACGTCCCCGGCGGCGAAAATCCCCGCCGTCCACGTGCGCAGCGAGGCGTCCGTGAGGATGCCGTTGCGGACTGCGATGCCGGCTGCCTCGGCCAGTCCCGTTTCCGGGGCCACCCCCACGGCAATGACCACAAGATCTGCCGGGAGGACCTCGCCGGTGTCGGTACGGACGCCGGTGACCCGTCCGGAGGTGCCCATGATTTCTGCTGCCGAGGCCGGCAGCAGGAACCGCACGCCGTTGGCCTCATGCAGTGAGCGGAAGAAGCCGCCCAGTTCGGGGCCGATTGCCGCCGCCAGCGGAACCTCTTCGAGGCCCAGCAGGGTCACCGTGTTGCCGTAGCTGCTCGCGGCCGCGGCCAGTTCCATCCCGATCCAGCCCGAGCCGACCATCACCACGTTCCGGCCGCCTTCGGCGAGCGCGGCGAGCAGGCGGCGGCTGTCTTCAACCGTGCGGAAGGTGCCGACCCCGGCGAGCCCGCTGCCTGCCAGGGGGATGCTGCGCGGGCGTGCCCCGGTCGCGAGCAGCAGGGAGGCGTAGTCCAGCCGCGTGCCGTCGCCCAGAACCACGGTCCGGCCGGCCGGGTCCAGGCCCGTGACCTGAGTGCCGAGCCGAAGGTCGACGTCGTTCGCGCCGTACCAGTCATCCGGCACCACCGGCAGGGCGTCCTCGCCGGACTTGCCCAGCAGGTAGTCCTTTGACAGCGGCGGCCGCAAGTACGGCGGGTGGGATTCCGCGGCAAGTACTGTGATGCGCCCGGAGAAGCCCTCCGTGCGCAGCGTTTTGGCCGCGGTGGCGCCCGCCAGGCCGCCGCCCACGATCACGATGTCGTCATTGGCCATGATCCGCTCGATTCCGCTGTGCCGGTTTTGATCCGGGGTGAATACGGTCTGAATCCGTTGTGAAAGGCCTGTCGATCCGGACGGCGGCGGTTCGGCACGATGTCCGGCTCAACGATCTAAAATCACTTCTCTTGACTTTAGATTCGCGAGCGAAGGCGGGTCAAGGGGTTTTGGGCGGGGAATCGGCGTGGCGGTAGAATGGGGCCGCAGGCTTTGTGCTATCCGATCCTGGTTCGTGCCAGCGATCGACGCCAGCCGGCGACACCCCCGACAGCTAGAGAAAGCCAGTATGCGAGTTCTTGCAGCCATGAGCGGCGGCGTTGATTCCGCCGTTGCCGCCGCCCGCGCCGTCGAGGCGGGACACGACGTCGTCGGGGTCCACCTTGCGCTGTCCCGGATGCCGGGCACCCTGCGAACCGGGAGCCGTGGCTGTTGCACGATCGAGGACTCCCGCGACGCCTGGCGGGCCTGCGACATCCTCGGAATCCCGTACTACGTCTGGGACTTCTCTGAGCGGTTCAAGGAAGACGTCGTCCAGGACTTCATCGATGAGTACGCCGCGGGACGCACACCCAACCCGTGCATGCGCTGCAACGAGCGCATCAAGTTCGCCGCCCTGCTGGAGAAAGCCATCGCGCTGGGCTTCGACGCCGTCTGCACCGGCCACTACGCCAAGGTCATCACCGACGCCGAGGGCAATCCCGAGCTCCACCGCGCCGCCGACTGGGCCAAGGACCAGAGCTATGTGCTCGGCGTGCTGACCCATGAGCAGCTCAAGCACTCGATGTTCCCGCTCGCCGACACCCCGTCCAAGGCCGAGGTCCGTGCCGAGGCGGAGCGCCGCGGCCTCTCGGTGGCGAACAAGCCCGACAGCCATGACATCTGCTTCATTCCCGACGGCGACACCGCCGGCTGGCTTGCCGAAAAGATTGACATGACCACGGGAGACATTGTCGACGAATCCGGGGCAAAGGTCGGCGAGCACCCCGGCGCCAACGCCTTCACTGTCGGCCAGCGCCGCGGACTGAAGCTCGGCACCCCCGCCGCTGACGGCAAGCCGCGGTTCGTGCTGGAGATCCGGCCGAAGGAGAACAAGGTGGTGGTGGGGCCGGAAGCGCTGCTCGCCATTGACGAGATCCGCGGCATCAAAGTCTCCTGGGCCGGGCTGCCCATTGCGCAGGTGGCCACCGGCGAGGAATTCGACTGCTTCGCCCAGGTCCGGGCCCACGGCGACCCCGTCCCCGCCCGCGCCCGCATGGCCGGGGACGGACTCCTCGTCACCCTCAAGGAGCCGCTGCGCGGCGTGGCCCCGGGGCAGACCGTGGTGCTCTACCAGGGCAGCCGCGTGCTGGGCCAAGCCACTATCGACGCCGCTCGCTCGCTGCAGCGGGCCGCGCTCTAGGCGCCCGCCACACCGACTCCATCGCAGGGCCCCGCCGAATGGCGGGGCCCTGCGTCGTCTGCGCGCTCCGCCGAAGAATCGGGCGGAATCCTGAAGAAAATGGCAGAAACCTTCGTTTCGTATAAATTTTGTGTCTCAACTCACAAAATGCAACGATTCACCTAGCGGTCGTCTGATTGAATCTAGGAATCAGCAAAGCGTGCCGCCCGACGAGTCACTCGTTTCACTTCGGGCTGCGCTAGAACGCATCGAACAGAAAGTTCACAGATGGCAATGAACAAAAAGGCCTGGCAGAGCGTCATCGCGCTGGCCGGGGTTTCCGCCTTTGCACTGACGGCCTGCACGGGACCGTCCGGCGGCTCTGGCGGGTCATCAGCCGCGGCAAGCGGTCCGATCGCCTATGGCACCACGGATAAGGTCACCGCCTTGGACCCGGCGGGCTCCTACGACAACGGTTCGTTCATGGTGATGAACCAGATCTACTCCTTCCTGCTTAACTCGAAGCCGGGCAGCGCAGATCCCGTTCCGGACCTGGCCGAGTCCGCGTCCTTCACGTCGCCGACCGAATACACGGTCAAGCTCAAGCCGGGACTCAAGTGGGCCAACGGCCACACGCTCGACTCCAAGGACGTCAAGTTCTCCTTCGACCGGCAGATCAAGATCAACGATCCCGCCGGCCCCGCCAGCCTGCTGGCCAACGTGGAAAGCGTCACCGCCCCCGATGCCAACACCGTCGTGTTCAAGCTGAAGCTGGCCAACGACCAGACCTTCGCGCAGATCCTCAGCAGCCCCGCCGCGCCGATCGTGGACGATGAAGTCTTCCCGGCCGACAAGCTGCTTGACGACGACTCGATCGTCAAGGCCAAGGCGTTCTACGGCCAGTACACGATCGACACGTACAAGAAGAATGAACTGATCAGCTTCAAGGCGTTCCCTGACTACCAGGGCGTCCTCGGCAAGCCGGCCAACGATGCCGCCACGATCAAGTACTACGCGGACCCCACCAACATGAAGCTGGACGTCCAGCAGGGCAACATCGACGTCGCAAACCGCAGCCTGAGCGCCACGGACATCGATGACCTGAAGAAGGACTCCAAGGTCAAGGTCAACGTGGGCCCGGGTGGCGAAATCCGCTACATCACGTTCAACTTCGACACCATGCCGTTCGGCGCGAAGGCGCCGGACGCCGATCCGGCCAAGGCTACGGCCGTCCGCCAGGCCATCGCCAACCTCGTTGACCGGCAGGCCATCGCTGACCAGGTCTACAAGGGCACCTATCTGCCCCTGTACTCCAACGTTCCCAACGGCTTCCTCGGCGCCAACGAGTCGTTCAAGGACGCTTACGGCGACGCCGGCAAGCCCAGCCTGGACAAGGCCAAGAAGGTCCTGACCGACGCCGGTGTGACCACGCCCGTGTCGCTGAACCTGCAGTACAACCCCGACCACTACGGCAAGTCCTCCGGCGATGAATACGCCATGATCAAGGACCAGCTGGAGAAGTCCGGTTTGTTCAAGGTCAACCTGCAGTCCACAGAATGGGTCACCTACAGCAAGGCCAGCCGCGCGGATGAATACCCGCTGTTCCAGTTCGGCTGGTTCCCGGACTTCAGCGACGCCGACAACTACCTGACGCCGTTCTTCCCGGAAGGCGGCTTCCTGAAGAACCACTACAACAACCCCACCGTCAACGACCTGATCAACAAGCAGCTGACCACCGTCGACAAGACTGAGCGCGAGTCCACGATCAAGGATGCGCAGAATGCCCTCGCCAAGGACATCTCCACGCTTCCGCTGCTCCAGGGCGCGCAGGTTGCCATTTCCGGCAGCGGCGTCAAGGGTGTCGATACCACCCTCGATGCCTCCTTCAAGTTCCGTTTGGGAACTGTTTCCAAGTAGGGCTGCAACCCTGCTGTCCTGACCAGCCTGCGAGGCGGGGTGCCCTCGAGGCGCCCCGCCTTTGCTGGTCATTGCCGCACCTTGCAGTTCACGCCGGCCGGCCCATGGCCGCGAAAGCACAATCTTAGGTACCAATGACAACATTGATAGAGGCGCCGCCAAGCGACGCCGACGGACTCCTTCCGTCCAAGAAAAAATCCTCAGGTGGGGGCCTGGGGACCTACATCCTGATCCGGTTCTTCCTGATCATTCCGACCATTTTCATCCTGGTGACCCTGGTCTTCTTCCTGATGCGGGTCATCGGCGACCCCATCACCGCCGCCCAGGGCGGCAGGCTTCCCCCGGAGGCGCTGGCGCAGCGCATTCACGACGCCGGGTACGACCGCCCGATCCTGATTCAGTACCTGGAATACGTTGGGCAGGTGGCGACCGGCAACTTCGGCACCACCATCACCGACCGCCGACCCGTGGTTGAAATGCTCGCAACCTTCGGCGCGGCAACCCTTGAACTGGCCATCAATGCCCTCATCGTGGCGCTTTTGGTCGGCATCCCGCTCGGCCTCATCGCCGCCTACAAGCGCGACAAGGCACCCGACGCCGTCCTGCGGTTCTTCGCCATCCTCTGCTACGCCACCCCGGTGTTCTTCGCCGGTCTGCTGATGAAGCTAACCTTCTCCGTCTGGCTCGGCTGGCTGCCCGTGGCGGGACGGGCCTCCACGAGGACCGAACTGGCCATGGGAAGCCTGGCCGCGCCGACCGGGATCTATTGGCTGGATGCGCTGCGCAGCGGCAACATGGCCGCGCTCGGCGACATCGGGGCGCATTCGATCCTCCCCGCGGTCACCTTGGGCCTACTGACGGCAGGGGTCTTCCTCCGGCTGGTCCGCACCAACGTCATCGGTACGCTTGGCAAGGATTACGTCGAGGCCGGCAGGTCCCGCGGCGTCAGCAATTTCCGACTCGTGACCAAGCATGCCTACAAGCCTGCCCTCATCCCGATCATCACGGTCATGGGGCTCCAGATTGCACTCCTGCTGGGCGGAGCCGTCCTTACGGAGTCCACCTTTGAGTGGAAGGGCCTCGGCTACCAGCTGGTGCAATACCTGAACTCCCGCGACTTCGTCGCCGTCCAGGGCATCGTCGTGCTGCTGGCCGTCATCGTTGCCATCACGAACTTCATCGTGGACGTTGTCGCAGCCCTGATCGATCCGCGAGTGAGGTACTAGCCATGAACGCAACCACAGTAAGCGGGCGCAAGCAGCCCCTCCTTTACCGCCTGCCGGTCATCTCGCATTTCCGGACGAGCGTCGGGCTGCAACGCGGCATGCTCGTCACCGGTCTGGTGCTGGCTGTCCTCTTCCTACTAACGGCGGCGCTGGCGCCGATCATCGCCCCCTACGGCTTTGCCCAGCTCAGCGACGCGTCCGGGACCTTCCCCGCACAGCAGCCCCCCAGTCCTGCCCACATTTGGGGCACTACGGTGAGCGGCTACGACGTCTTTTCCCGCGTGATCTGGGGCGCCCAGACGGCGTTCGTCGTGATCGTCGTCGCCGTCGTGATGTCGATCTTCCTCGGCGTCGCGCTTGGCCTGCTCAGCGGCTACTTCGGCGGCTGGCTGGACCGGACGCTGGTGGTGATCGCGGACGCGATCTACGCTTTCCCGTCGCTCCTGCTGGCAATCGTGATGTCAATCGTCATCAACCACGGCCAGTCCAGTTTCTGGGGCGGCATCCTTGCCTGCTCCATCTCCATCTCGGTGGTGTTCGTCCCGCAGTACTTCCGCGTCATCCGTGCCGAGACCATCCGGCTGAAGGCAGAGCCGTACGTCGAATCAGCCAAGGTGGTGGGTGCATCCAGCGTCCGCATCATGGGCCGCCACATCTTCAAGAACGCGACCCGCACGCTGCCACTGATCTTCACGCTGAATGCCTCCGAGGCTATCCTGACTCTGGCGGGGCTCGGCTTCCTGGGGTTCGGCATCGAACCGTCCTCCGCCGCCGAGTGGGGCTACGACCTCAACAAGGCCATAGCTGACGCCTCGTCGGGCATCTGGTGGACCGGTGTCTACCCCGGTACAGCCATCGTCCTGACCGTTCTCGGTCTGACCCTCGTCGGTGAGAGCATGAACGATCTCAACGATCCACGGCTCAGGGGCCGCAAGAAAGCCGGAAGCAAGGTTCCTGCCGGGGGCCCCGGCTCCACCGCCGGCGCGCAGGCCGCCCTTGAAGCAGAAGCGAGAATGCCATGACCACCAACATCGACCGGCCGGGCACAGGCTCCGGCCCCGTCCTGGACATCGACCACCTCAAGGTCACGTTCGCAACCGACAGCGGCGACGTCTTCGCCGTCAAGGACGTCAGCCTTGAGGTCAACCCCGGCGAGGTCCTCGCCATCGTTGGCGAATCGGGATCCGGCAAGACCGTGACTGCCAAGACCATCCTGGGGCTCCTGCCGGAAACGGCAACCAGCCAGGGCGCTGTGCTGATCAACGGCAACAACGTCATTACCGTCAGCGCGGCCAAGCTGCGGCAGATCCGCGGCCGGGACGTCGCCATGGTGTTCCAGGAACCATCCACGGCACTCAACCCGGTCTACACCGTCGGATGGCAGATTGCCGAAGGCATCCGGGCGCACGCCGACACCAGCGGCCACAAGATCTCAGCCAAGGAGGCCAAGGCGCGGGCCGTCGAAGCCCTCCGAAAGGTGGGCATCCCGGACCCGGAGACACGGGTCAACTACTACCCGCACCAGTTCTCGGGCGGTCAGAAGCAACGCGTCGTGATTGCCGCCGCACTGGCCCTGAACCCTGGCCTTATCGTGGCCGACGAGCCGACGACCGCCCTGGACGTCACCGTCCAGGCGGAAATCCTGGAACTGCTGCGGGACCTGCGCGACCAGTACGGCACGTCCATCGTGCTGATCACCCACAACATGGGCGTCGTCGCCGACCTCGCCGACCGCGTGGTCGTCATGTACCAGGGTGACGTCGTGGAGGAGGCTTCCTCGCGGGTCCTGTTCGCCCAGCCCAAGGAGGACTACACCAAGAAGCTCCTGGCAGCCGTCCCGCACTTGGGCCGCAATTCCGCGTCCGAAGGCATGACGGAACGCGCCCACCAGGGCGGCAAAGTGCTGGTCGAGGCCAAAGACCTGACCATCGAGTATCCGGGGCGGCTGGGCAGCCCTGCCTTCAAGGCCGTCGACGGCGTCACCTTCACCGTGTCCGAAGGCGAAGTCTTCGGCCTCGTGGGGGAGTCGGGCTCCGGCAAGACCACGATCGGCCGGGCGATCGCCGGCCTCAACCGGACCACCGGCGGCAGCCTTAAGGTGCTGGGCTACGAAATGCTGAACTTCAAGGAGCGCACTTTCAAACCGCTCCGCAAGGAGATCGGCTTCGTGTTCCAGGACCCGGCCGCCTCCTTCAACCCGCAGCTGACTATCGGCGACTGCGTGGCGGAACCGCTGATCATCCACTCCAACCCGAGCCCGGCCGAGGCGCGCAAGCGGGTGGGTGAGCTGCTCGAATCCGTGCAGCTGCCGGCGTCGTACGCTGACCGGTTCCCGCATGAACTCTCCGGCGGGCAGCGCCAGCGCGCCTCCCTGGCACGGGCGCTCATCCTGAACCCGAAGCTGCTCATCGCCGATGAGCCGACCTCGGCCCTGGACGTCTCCGTGCAGGCCGTTGTACTGGAACTGTTCAAGGAGATCCAGCAGCAATTCGGCTTCGCGTGCCTGTTCATCAGCCATGACCTCGCCGTCGTGGACATGCTCTCCCACTGGGTCGGCGTGCTCTACAAGGGCAAGATGGTGGAGCAGGGCCTCGGCAACCAGGTCATGGGCAACCCGCAGCACGACTACACGAAGAAGCTCATCGCCTCGCTGCCCGTTCCGGATCCGGACGAACAGGCCAGGCGGCGCGAGGCCTTCCGGGCTGTGCTGCACAGCTAACCGCGGATGCCTGCATGCCGGACCGCTGCCTGCCGGTCCGGTTCCCCGCCCGCAGGGGACACCGCCAATGGACATGCCCGCCGTTCGCCACGAACGGTGGGCATGTCCACTTTGTGTCCGGCTTTGTGCCCTATTTTGTGCATGACATTGTGTTCGGCTTGTGCGCGGTTCTTTGCCTGCCTGTTTGCCTTCGGCCCGTGCCTGCAACGGTGCTTAACAGCAGAAAGCATTAGCCGCCGTGCCCCTAGACTGGGTCAATGACCGAGCAGAACCTCAATCTTCCTGACACCGATTCCTACGACCCGGCGGCAAGTTCCCTGGCCGGTTCGGTGGATCCTGCGGTGATGGCGGAGCTGTTGTCGATCCGCTCCAGCATCGACAACATCGATGCCACCCTCGTTTTCCTCCTCGCCGAGCGCTTCAAGGCCACCCAGAAGGTCGGCTTCCTCAAGGCCGCGCACAAACTTCCCGCCGGGGATCCCGGCCGTGAAGCGGCGCAGATCGCCCGGCTGCGGCACCTCGCCGCCGAGGCCCATCTGGACCCGGCCTTCGCGGAGAAGTTCCTGAACTTCATCATCGGCGAGGTCATCCGCCACCACGAGGCCATTGCCGAGGACCACCAAGCAGCCGCCCAGGCCGCCGGCCCGGCGGACGCCGACCGCACCGCAAACGCATAGCCATGGCCGCAGCAGCGTTGCCCGCCCCCGGCCAAGTCACCGCGACGGGCCTGGGTCCGTGGCCCGGCGAGGACCCGGCCGAGGCCGCCCGCATCATCCGCGGTGAACTGGGCAGCCCTCACCTGCCGTTCCTGGCCGAGCTTCCCGACCGCGGCGTCGGCTCCGATGCCCTGGGCCGCACCGCATCCCTGCTTGTGGAACTCGCCGTCGACGTCCAGCCACACGGGTGGCGGCTCGTTGACCGTCCTGGCAAGGACCTGCAGCGGGCGAAGTCGGCGTTGTCCACCGACATTAACGTCCTCGCGGACTTAATCGGGGCCGAGGAAGCGCCCTCGGACGATATCAAAATCCAACTGCGCGGGCCGCTCAGCCTGGCCGCCGGCCTCCACCTCCACAACGGGGAGCGGGCACTGATCGACTACGGCGCCCGGCGGGAGATTGCGGAATCGCTCGCAGCTGGAGTGGAAGGCTACCTCAAGCGCGTGGCCGCGGCCGCCCCGGGTGCCCGGATCGTGGTCCAGATCGACGAGCCGGACATCGCCTCCGTGCTGGCCGGCACCATTCCCACCGCCAGCGGGTACCGGACGCTGCGCTCTGTGCCGGGCCGGGAAGCCACCGAGTCCTGGCAGCTGGTCATCGACGCTCTCCGCGCCGCGGGCGCCGTCGAAACCGTGGTGGCCGTCTCGGAGGTCGAGGCGCCGTTTGAGCGGATCCTGGCGGCGGGCGCGGACGGAATCGCCGTCCCGCTCCGGGCACTGACCTCGCGCCAGTGGGAACAGCTCGCCGGCGCCGTGGAGGCCGGAAAACGGCTCTGGGCCGGGGCGCTGGACGTGGCAGACCCCGCCGCGGCGCTGCCCAAGGTCCGCGACGTCGTGGAAAACGTGTGGCGGCCCTGGCGGCAGCTGGGTCTTCCCGCATCCACGCTGGGCGCGCTCAGGGTCACGCCGTCGGACGGGCTGGCACGGCACTCGCCCGCCGCGGCGACAGAGGTCCTGACCCGGCTGACCCAGGTGGCTGACGGGCTCAACCAGCTCGCCCTCGGCTAGCAGCCTTCCGGGACTATTGGGACTGGCGGAACTGCCGGGTCAGACCCTGCTCTCCCAGCCGTCCGGGCGGGCATATCCGGGCAGGTAGCCCGGCGCTGTGCCACCGGCGGGGTAGGGCTCGAGCCGGTAGTCGAAATGGCCGGCGTACACCAGCACCAGGCCGAGCTGGGGCTGGATCACCTTGACCTGGATGCGGTGCCGGCCGCCGTCCTGAGGCTCCCACCACTGTTCGGCATAGGCCTTGGCGTCGAGGGCGGCCGGCAGCGGAATCCGCAGGGGTCCCAGGAACAGGCGGGACGCCTCGGACACGCCGCGGAGCCGGCCTTCCGGCGTGACGCTGAGGTTGAGGTCGGTGACGAGCCGCCGGAACCGGCCCACATAGTCCACGAGTCCCGGCCTGGTCCGGGAGTCGTCAAAGCTCGTGGTGTCGTGGAACAGCCGGGTGGTTCCCGGGAAGAAGATCTCCCGCCGGGCGGTCAGGCTTGACCTGCCGAACGGGTCCAGGTGGGCGTGGTTCTCGATCCGGAAACGAACGCCCTCGCCGTATTCGGGGAAGAAGGCCTGCTCGCCGGCGGTGAGCCGCAGGAGGGGGCGCAGCCACGCCTGGCGGCAGCCGACGACGTCGAACACCCCCTCGCCGACGCCGTAGTGGCCGGATCCCGGCGCCAGGGAGAAGTACGCTTGGAGTTCCGGCTGCAGTCGGGCAAAGTCACTGCCCAGGGCGCGCTCATAAATGGGGGTGTTCACGGGTTCCTCCTGCGGTCCGGGGCCGGTTCACTGGGCCTGTCCACAGCATGCAGGACAACGCGGCAATTGTCACAATGTCCGGCGTACCAGCGTGGTCCCGGCGGCCGCGGCACGCCCGCCTGCGCCATGCCGGAAGGCCGTCCGATACGACAAAGAGAATTCAATGGGGGAATATATAACTATGAAGGCACGCATTCTGGTAGTGGATGATGACGAGGCGCTCGCCGAGATGATCGGTATTGTGCTGCGCAATGACGGCTTTGAACCCGTCTTTTGCGCCGACGGTGGACAGGCGCTGGACGTGTTCCGCTCCTCCAAGCCGGACCTCGTCCTGCTCGACCTCATGCTGCCCGGGATAGACGGCATTGAGGTCTGCCGCCAGGTCCGCGCCGAATCTGACGTGCCGATCGTGATGCTCACTGCCAAAGCGGATACTTCGGACGTCGTCCGCGGCCTCGAGTCCGGTGCCGATGACTACGTGCCCAAGCCGTTCAAGCCCGCCGAGCTCGTGGCCCGGGTCCGGGCACGGCTCCGTCCGGGGGACCAGAAGGCCCCGGAAACCCTGCGCATCGCAGACGTCACGATCGACGTCGCCGGCCACCTGGTCAGCCGCGGCAACGACCGTATTTCCCTGACGCCGCTGGAATTCGACCTACTCGTCGCCCTGGCCCGCAAGCCGTGGCAGGTGTTCACCCGTGAACTTCTCCTTGAGCAGGTCTGGGGTTACCGGCACGCCGCCGACACCAGGCTGGTCAATGTCCATGTCCAACGGCTGAGGTCCAAGATCGAACGTGACCCCGAGGCCCCCGAAGTTGTATTGACGGTCCGTGGTGTCGGCTATAAAGCAGGTTCCTGAGCCTGCGGACCGCAGCGTCGCACAGGCCGCCGGGCCGGAATCCGGGCACGACACGACTCCGGACATGACTCCGGACATGACGCGCGGCGAAGCGCCCGCTGAATCGTCCGCATCCCATGAGCCCGTACCGGGCGTGCCGGAATCCGCTGTGGCGGAATCTGCCGTGCCGGAATCCGGTGTGGCTGAATCCGGTGAGCCGGAATCCCAGGAGCCGGAATCGCCGTCTGCCGGCCCGGGCAGTCGGGGACCGTGGCGCGGGCTCGCCTTCCGGACCCGGCTATGGGCCAAACGCGCGAGGATCGTTGGGGTCCGGGTCGCGCGCCTGGTCCGCACCGGGGCCGGCAGCCTCCTGCCCGGCATCCGTTACCTGCTCCGCGCGGTACAGCGGAAATGGCGGCGTTCGCTGCAGTTCCGGACCGTCCTGACCACGCTCCTGCTGGCCATCGGCTCGTTCGCCGTCGTGGGCGCCTACCTGTCCAACCAGATCGCCAATAACCTTTTCCAGGAACGGCTTGCGCAGGCCGAGTCGGAGACCCGCTACAACGTCAAGCAGGTCCAGGACACGTTCGACGGCGCCCAGGTCACCGACCAGTCCAGCGTCATCACCCTGGTCTATGACACCCTGAACGCCGTCGAAGGACGCGGGTCCGTGATTCAGCGGCGCTATGTCTTCGAAGCGATGCCGGAGCAGACCAAGCCGCGCAACCGCTGGGTCGAATCCCGGGCCTCGGACCAGCTCACCATCGCCGTCATCCCCCCGGAGCTGCGCAAGGCCGTGCAGGACTCGGGCAAGGACCAGTACTGGGCGTCAACCCAGTTCCCCGTGGGGACCGAGGACCGGCCCGGCATCGCGGTCGGCAACAAGGTGACCTTCAACGGCACCGTCTACGAGCTCTACCTCATCTATGACCTCAACACGGCGCAGAAGACGCTGGACGAGATCCAGAACGTGCTGCTGGCCGGCGGTGCCCTTTTGGTCCTCATGATCGGCGGCGTCGCCTGGTACGTCACCCGCAACGTGGTCAGCCCGGTCAGCCATGCCGCCGTCGTCTCCGAAAAGCTCGCCGCCGGGCAGCTGCAGGAGCGCATGGTGGTCAAGGGCGAGGACGAGGTCGCCCGGCTCGGGGCCTCGTTCAACCACATGGCGGCAAGCCTCCAGGAGCAGATCACCCAGCTGGCCACGCTCTCGCAAATGCAGCAGCGGTTCGTCTCCGATGTGTCGCACGAGCTCCGCACCCCGCTCACCACGGTCCGCATGGCCGCGGAGGTGCTCTACGACGCCCGCGAGGACTTCGACCCCATCAACAAACGCTCTGCTGAACTGCTGTACAACCAGGTGGAACGGTTCCAGTCGCTCCTGGCGGACCTGCTGGAAATCTCCCGCTTTGATGCGGGCGCCGCCACTCTCGACGCCGAACCCACGGACATCGTCCAGCTCGTCGCCCACGTCATCGAGGGAGTGGCGCCCGTCGCCGCCGAATACGGGTCCGCCGTCACCTTCAACGCACCGGCCGGCAGCATCATCGTCGACATGGACGACCGCAGGATCGACCGCATCCTGCGCAACCTTGTCCTGAACGCCCTTGAACACGGCGAGGGCCGCCCGGTGAACATCTCCGTGGCCGCCAACGACACCGCGGTGGCCGTGGCCGTGCGGGACCACGGAATCGGCATGACACCGGCCGAGGCCGCCCGCGTCTTCGACCGCTTCTGGCGCGCCGACCCTGCCCGCGCCCGCACTACGGGAGGCAGCGGGCTGGGACTGTCGATCGCCGCCGAAGACACCAAGCTCCACGACGGCTGGCTGCAGGCGTGGGGGAGCAAGGGCAACGGGTCAAACTTCCGGCTGACCCTTCCCCTGCGCCGCGACGAGCCGATCACCCGGTCTCCGCTCCAGCTGGAACCGGTCAACGTCGGGCTCCCGGGGCCCGGCAGCCAGCGAACAGTGCTGCTCCTGGACCGGCCGCCGGCCGCCGCGGTACCGGCAGCAGATACACCGGAAGGAACGCAGGGCAAACCTGACGGCGGGACCGGCGCCGACGACCTCATGGCGGACGGTTTGGCTGGCGACGGCGCTACCGGCGTCGGCGGGGCGAGCCCGGGCGGCGGCGCGGCCGGCCTCCGGGGCCATGGAACGGAAGGCAGGGCATGAGCAGTGTTTCCATTTCCGGCAAACTCACCAGGGTAGGGGCGGCGCTGCTGGCCGTCGTCCTGCTGCTGTTGACCTCGTGCGCCCAGATTCCGCGCTCCGGCCCGGTGGGCAAGAGCAAGGATGAGAGCGCCGGAAACCCCAATGCCCCCGTGTTCTTCCCGGCCGCGCCGCGTCCGGGCGCCGGGCCCGAGGCGGTCATTGAGGACTTCTACCTGGCCGGAAGCGGCTACGAAGACGATTACGCCGTCGCCCGGCAGTACCTCACCCAGGCGTCATCGGTGACATGGAAGCCGGACCAGCGGGCTCTTGTTTTCCGGAAGGCCTCGGTGGTGGCCACCGGCGTCGAAAACGTCTTCAACTACCAGCTCGACCTCGCCTATTCGGTGGACGCCGACGGCGTGGCGACGCAACTGCCCGAGGGCACCACCGAGAACATACCCGTCACGCTGACCCAGGTGGACGGCGAGTGGCGGATCTCGGATCTCCCGGACGGCACGGCGATTCCGGAGGAAACCTTCAAGGTCATCTACGGCGCCTACCCGATCTATTTCTACGACCCCACCTTCACCTACGCCGTGCCCGATGTCCGGTGGTTCATCCGCAAGAAAACCGTCAAGGCCATGACGAGCGCACTGCTCGGCGGCCCGGCCCCCTACCTCAAGGGCGCCGTCGTCAGCGCATTCCCGTCGGGCATCAAGCTGGCGCGGGAGTCTGTGCCCGTGGTCTCCGGCGCCGCCCAGGTGGATCTCACGGCCAAGGACCTCGTCGACGCCTCCAACGAGGACCGGCTGCGGATGCAAACGCAGCTGGCCCTGACGTTCCGCAGCCAGCCGGATGTCATCAACGTCGAGCTCCGGGCTAACCAGGATCTGGTGCGCGTCGAAGACAACGGAACGGTCCTGCCTCCGGTCCGCGACGAAAGCGTCCCCGGCTATCAGATCGCCGTCAGCAACAACGACCTGGTCCGGTACGAGAACAACCGGCTTTCACCCCTGCCGGATATCCGGTCCGTCGCGGCCCTGTCGCCGCGGGCGCCGGCGGAATCCGCCGAGTCACAGGCTGCTGCGTTCCTCAACGCCGACCGCACCACGCTGTACTCGATCGTTCCGGGCCAGCCGGCCAGGGCCCTGACCACGCGGGCCGCCCTCTCCCGGCCTTCGTTCGGCCGGTACGACTGGGTCTGGACCGCCGGGCCGGGCGCTGCCGGCGCCACCGAAGTGGTTGCCTTCCGGCCGGTCGGTGTGGCGGAGAGCGGAAACGTACCCACCGTGACCCTGACCCCGGGATGGCTTGCCGGCCGGACCGTCAAGGAGTTTCGGATATCCCGGGACGGCACGCGTGCACTGGTCATTTCCCAGCAGAACGGCAAAAGCCTGGTCCAGATCACCGGGATCATCCGGAACACGGACGGCACCCCAAGGGATCTGACCGTACCCCTGACGCTTCTGACGCCCCGGGATCCGGACCAGGGCGTGTGGGTGGATGACACCACAATCGCGGTCATGAAGGCCTCCGCCAGCGACGCCGTCACTCCCGAGTTGTTGTCCCTGACCTCCACCCAGCCGCAGCAGCTGGCGTCGTGGCCCGGGCTGACTGCCCTCAGCGCAGGAAACGGGCCATCTGAGATCTACGGCCAGTCCGCGGAAGGGATCTTCCAGAGGCTGGGCAACGGCTGGTCGCCGCAGCTCAAGGGCCCCATCGACCCGTCTTTCCCGGGCTGACCACGGGTGTGAGACCGCCGGGGTTGTCCACATAGCCTCCCGCGGTGCTACCGGCGTGCGAGTCTCCGGTCCACGATCGGAGGATGATCACTCACATGCCCCATGGTGGCGGAAATGTCGGGGGCGGAAATGGCGGGGAACACCGTGAAGTGCCGGCCCGCCGCAGTCCCCCACGCGCGGGGCCCGATCCTGGGCGGCGACCGGTCGCGGATCCGGACCTGGCCCCGGCTGCACCGACACCGGCAAGGCACCGCGGCGTGTACGCGCGGCCGCTGGCGCGGCTGTCCGACCGGACCGCGGCGGCTGCGGCCGAGGTGCTCGCCCTCGCCATCCCGGTGGAGTGCGTCTGCTGCGGCGCGGAAGACTCTGCACTTTGCGGCGCCTGCGCCCGGCAGGTGCGCCTGCTGACACTCAGGCCGTTCCGGGCCGAGGCCCAGGCGCCGGCCCTGATGGACACGGACGGCTCCGTGCTGCTGCCCGTGGTGGCGGCCGGGGCGTACCGGGCCGAGCTCGCGCAATGCCTCCTGTCCTTCAAGAGCCACGGCCAGGCGCGGCTGGCAGGCGAGCTGGCGCGGGGCCTCGCACGGGCCCTGCACGCAGCGGCAGGGCCGGCGGAGGGACTCGTCCTGGTCCCCGTACCGACTAGCGGCGCCGCCTTCCGCAAGAGGGGGTTCAGTCCCGTCCACCTCCTGCTCCGCCGGCTCGTTCGCGGCGATGAAATCCCCGGGTTCACCGTCGCGGACGCACTGCGGAAAACCGCGCGGCCCGCGCCGGGCCAGGGAACCCCGGAGCTTTCACCGCGGGTCGTAATGAACGGGTTGAGGCGGGCCGGCGGACAGAAGGGACTGGGCCGGGGGGCCCGCTCCCGGCGCGTGCGGGGAACCATGCGGGCCAGGGCAGGCCTGTGGTCTCCGGCAGTCCTGGGACGGACGTGCATCATCGTTGATGACGTGCTGACCACCGGCGCCACTGTGGCCGAGGCAGCCCGTGCGCTGCGGGCAGCAGGGGCCCTTGTAGGCGGCGCCGTTGTGCTGGCTGCGACACGCCCGCCGGCCACCGCCGACGGTGATGCCTCCGGCCCCGCCGTGGCGGGCGCGACCGGCGTGAAGTAAAAAAATAAACCGGAAAAGGATGAATAACAGGTTGCTATGAACTAACGTCGAAGATGGGTACCAAGAACAGATGTACCTGTCGATAGCGGCTCGGAAAGGGGCTCGACTGTCAGTCAGATCGGCCCCCGGGAAGTACCGCCGTCGTGTCACCGAAGTCATTTGGAGGGCACCATGGAGTTCATGATCAGCGGACGCAACTTGACGGTCTCAGACCGGTTCCGCGAATATGCCGACGAGAAGATCTCAAAGATCGCCTCGTTGGGAGACAAGGTCCAGAGGGTTGACGCGAAGGTCACCAAGGAGACCAAGGCCCGCCAGACCGCAGAATCGCTCACGGTTGAGTTGACAGTCTTGGGACGCGGCCCCGTAATCCGCGCTGAAGCGAGTGCCGCCGACAAGTTCGCTGCCTTCGATCTCGCTTACAACAAGCTTCTTGAACGCCTGCGCAGGGCCAGGGACCGTAGAAAGGTCCATCACGGCCGGCACACCCCAAAGTCCGTTACTGAGGCCACGGCAACGCTGGAGCCCGCAAGCCCCAACGAGCCCCTCTACGTTGAGGCGGCAAATCAGCAGGCGGCGCCTGTCCCGGCTGCAGAGAAGTCGCCCTATGAGGTCGAGAACGACATTCCGGCCGGCGATTCGCCCGTCCTGATCCGCCGGAAGGTGTTCCCCGCAGCCCAGCTCACGCTCGATGACGCCGTGGACAACATGGAACTTGTGGGGCACGACTTCTACCTTTTCGTGGACAAGGAGACCAAGGCGCCGTCGGTCGTATACCGGCGTGACGGCTGGACCTACGGGGTCATCTCCCTGGACCAGACCTGCGAGCCCGGACACTCAAGTCTGGAAGAAAAGATCCTCGCCTACCGTTCAGAGGATGAGCCCGCCACCGCATAAGCTGGTGCAGACCATCCAACGAAGGGATTGACGTGCAAGCATCGCTGAGCCTGGCACAGGCACGGCGGATCGCATTGGCAGCCCAGGGATTGGACAAGGAACGGCCCGCCGGACCCGTGACAGCACGGGCGGTGGGCCGTACCTTTGCCCGGCTGCACCTGGTCCAGATCGATTCCGTCAACGTAGTGTCCCGCAGCCACTTCCTGCCGTTCTTCTCCCGGCTGGGCAACTACGACCGCGCCATCCTGCAGCGCATGGCGGGGACCCACCCGCGCCGGATGATGGAGTACTGGGCGCACGAAGCCTGCTTCATCCGGCCGGACCACTTCCACGATCTCGTGCAGTGGCAGAACCGCACATGGGTGGGCGCCCACGCCATGGACCCCGAATTGCGCAACGGCGTGGCGGCGCGGGTGCTGGAAACCCTGGCGGCCGGGCAACCCCTGACCGCAGCCGAACTGACCGCCCGGCTGGGCCACGTGGAGGACCGGCAGCGGGACCAATGGGGCTGGAACTGGAATGCCGTCAAAAGGGTCCTGGAACATCTGTTTGAGGAAGGTCTGGTCTCCGCGGCCTCGCGGACCGAATCGTTCGAACGGCGCTACACCCTCACCGCCAGGGTGCTGCCCGGACCGGGCGGTGAGGCCGCGGCGCAAGCACCGGATGCTGCCGCCGCGATGGACCGGCTGATCGACGCAGCGGCCCGGGCCCACGGCATCGGGACCGTGCGGTGCTTCGCGGACTATTTCCGGACGCCCCAGAAAGCAGCCGCCATGGCCGTCCGGAACCTCGTGGACACGGGCCGGCTGCAGCCGGTCACCGTGGCCGGCTGGGACCGACCCTTGTACCGCCATGTGGAGGCGAAACTGCCGCGGTCAGCCACCGGCCGCGCGCTGCTGAGCCCGTTCGACTCCCTCGTCTTCGAACGCCGGCGGCTTCAGGAGCTCTTCGGCTTCCACTACAGGATCGAGATATACACCCCGGAACCGAAGAGGCGGTACGGCTACTACGTCCTGCCCTTCCTGCTGCGCGACGCGATCGTCGCGCGGGTGGACCTGAAAGCCGACCGGGCCGGGGGCCTGCTTCTGGTGCGGACCGCCCACGCCGAACCAGGCGCTCCGGAGGACACCGCCGTCGAACTGGCCGCGGAACTGAAGCTCATGGCAGAGTGGCTGGGACTCGGCGGGGTGGTTGTCTCGCCAACCGGGGACCTTGCGCCGGCGCTCGCCGAAGCCGTGGCTGAACCGGCAAACAGCAGTATCCGCTGAGAGGGAACAGGCGCCACCGGCGCTGCGTCTCTCCCGTAGACTAAACACGCCAGAATTCGGCAGCTTGAGACTGGGAGCAACTTCACGTGGCATCACTTATCGAAAAACTTCTCCGCACGGGGGACAAAAAAACCCTGCGGCAACTGCGGAACTATGCCGATTCCATTAATGCCCTGGAAAGCTCCTTCCAAACCTTCACGGACGCTGAGCTCCGTGAGGAAACTGACCGTCTGCGCGAACGCCACCAGGACGGCGAGAAGCTGGACGATCTGTTGCCGGAGGCCTTCGCGGCCGTCCGCGAAGCTTCCTCCCGTACCCTCGGCATGCGCCACTTCGACGTCCAGCTCATGGGCGGTGCCGCCCTGCACCTGGGCAACATCGCCGAAATGAAGACCGGTGAAGGCAAGACCCTGGTGGCCACTGCTCCGGCCTACCTCAATGCCCTCACCGGCAAGGGCGTCCATGTGGTCACCGTGAACGACTACCTCGCCGAATACCAGTCTGACCTCATGGGCCGCGTCTACCGCTTCCTCGGCCTGACCAGCGGTTGCATCCTGTCCAACCAGGACCCGGCACTGCGCCGCGAACAGTATGCCGCGGACATCACCTACGGCACCAACAACGAATTCGGCTTCGACTACCTGCGCGACAACATGGCGTGGGACAGCTCCGAACTCGTCCAGCGCGGCCACCACTTCGCCATCGTCGATGAAGTGGACTCGATCCTGATCGACGAGGCCCGCACCCCGCTCATCATCTCCGGCCCGGCCCAGGGCGACACCAACCGCTGGTACAGCGAATTCGCCAAGGTCGTCACGCGCCTGCAGCCCGAGACCGACTACGAGGTCGACGAGAAGAAGCGCACGGTCGGCGTCCTCGAGGCCGGCATTGAGAAGGTCGAGGACTACCTCGGCATCCACAACCTCTACGAGTCCGCCAACACCCCGCTGATCGGCTTCCTGAACAACGCCATCAAGGCCAAGGAACTCTTCAAACGCGACAAGGACTACGTCATCCTCGACGGCGAGGTGCTGATCGTCGATGAGCACACCGGCCGCATCCTCGCCGGCCGCCGCTACAACGAGGGCATGCATCAGGCCATCGAAGCCAAGGAAGGCGTCGAGATCAAGGCCGAGAACCAGACGCTTGCCACGGTCACCTTGCAGAACTACTTCCGCATGTATGACAAGCTCGCCGGCATGACCGGCACGGCCGAGACCGAGGCCGCCGAGTTCATGAGCACCTACAAGCTCGGCGTCGTGGCGATCCCGACCAACCGCGACATGCAGCGGATCGACCAGGCCGACCTCGTCTACAAGAACGAGACCGTCAAGTTCGACGCCGTGGTCAAGGACATCGCCGAACGCCACGAAAAGGGCCAGCCGGTCCTGGTCGGCACCACCAGCGTCGAGAAGAGCGAATACCTCTCCCGCCTGCTGGCCAAGGAAGGTGTCCGGCACGAGGTCCTCAACGCCAAGAACCATGCCCGGGAAGCCTCGATCGTGGCCCAGGCAGGCCGCAAGGGCGCCGTCACCGTGGCAACCAACATGGCCGGCCGCGGTACCGACATCATGCTCGGCGGCAACGCCGAGTTCACCGCCGTCGCCGAACTGGCCAAGCGTGGCCTGGACCCCGAGGAAAACTCCGAGGAATACGAGGCCGCCTGGCCCGAGGCTTTCGAGTCCGCCAAACAGGCCGTCAAGGACGAGCACGAGGAAGTCCTCAACCTGGGCGGACTTTACGTGCTCGGCACAGAACGGCACGAGTCCCGCCGCATCGACAACCAGCTCCGCGGCCGTTCCGGACGCCAGGGCGACCCCGGCGAGTCCCGCTTCTACCTCTCGCTGACCGATGACCTGATGCGCCTGTTCAACTCCGGTGCAGCCGAACGCCTGATGAACAGTTCGGTGCCGGACGACGTCGCACTCGAATCCAAGCTCGTCTCCCGCGCCATCGCCTCGGCCCAGGGCCAGGTGGAAGGCCGCAACGCCGAGCAGCGCAAGAACGTGCTGAAGTACGACGACGTCCTGAACCGCCAGCGCGAGGCCATCTACGGTGACCGGCGCCGCATCCTCGAGGGCGATGACCTCCACGAGAAGGTCCAGTACTTCCTGGAAGACACCATCAACGCGTTCATTGACGCGGCCACGGCCGAGGGCACGGGCGACGACTGGGACTTCAACCTCCTGTGGTCGAACCTCAAGACCCTGTACCCGGTGAGCTTCACGCCGCGCGACGTTATCGACGAGGCCGGCGGCAAATCCCGCATCACGGTTGACTTCCTGAGGGAAGAGATCCTCTCTGACGCCCGTCTGGTCTACCAGGCCCGGGAACAGGCAATCGGCTCCGAAAGCATGCGCGAGCTCGAGCGCCGCGTGGTCCTGTCCGTGATCGGTCGGAAGTGGCAGGAACACCTCTACGAGATGGACTACCTCAAGGAAGGAATCGGGCTGCGCGCCATGGCGCAGCGCGACCCGCTGGTGGAGTACCAGCGCGAGGGCTTCATCATGTTCCAAGCCATGATGGAGGCCATCCGCGAGGAGAGCGTCGGATTCCTGTTCAACCTCGAGGTCGAAGTGACGCCGGCCGAGGACGTTGTGGTGGCGGACGCCGCCGGCCAACATACGGAACACCACGAGCCGCAGATCCACGCCGCGGGACTCGAGGCTCCGGAGAAGCCGGCGCAGCTGCAGTACACCGCCCCCGGTGAAGACGGCGCCGCCCAGACCCGGATCGAGGCGAAGGCTTCTGGACGCTCAGGAAACCCCGCCAAGGCTGCGGCGCAGGACATCGGCCGCCGCACCGCGAAGAAGAAGCGGCGCTAGCAGGCGGCGCCAGTCGCGGTTGCCGGCGCAGAGGCAAACGCAGGAGGACCGGAACGATTGTTCCGGTCCTCCTGCCGTTGTGCCTCCTTTCCTTGCAAACCGGGTTTCCGCTTCGAACCCGGCCTGCGTATCGTTCCCGCCCCCAGCCGACGGGTTTCCGTTTCCGGTCCCCGGCCGGGCCGCTCAGCCGATCTCCAGGACTGTGACGCGCCAGGCCACGGTGCCGCGCTCGAGCCTCAACGCGACCGCGCGGACCCGCGATTCCTCGACCACCACTGCGCTCGCCTCATAGACGTCATCCGACACCCTGCAGGCCCGGACGGACCGGACCGACGGGTTGCGGTGCAGACGGCCCGCCGTTGGCGAGCTACCGGAGGCGACCCGACGGGTCAGTGCGGCCCGGTGTTGCAGGGCCGCCAGGCACCGGGGGTCCAGCCGGCGGGAGAGCTGCTGCGCGGGCCGCGTGCCGGCCAGGACTTCGATGGCCGCCTGCACCGTGCTGCGGGAGATCGCACAAATCTCATGGTTTTCGTCGACCACGCGCAGGGGCGCCGGGACCGCAGCCGGGCGGATGGCTGGTGTTGCCGTGCCGGAGACAACCCGGAGGGCGGAGGCGGTCGTGGTCGCCGCGGCGGCGCGGATCCCGGTGACTGGATTCATGACGGTTCCTTTGCTGGGCTGCTGATGCGGGGTGATCTCTCGGCTGGTGCTGACATGTGGTGCTGACGTGCTGGGGTGACGCGTGATGCGGCGTGTCCCTAGATTCCCGGCGGGAGGACAATGACCTGTCCCGGCCGCAGGAAGTGGGGGTTGGCTCCGATCGCTTCACGGTTGTTCGCATACAGCCGTGGCCACTCTCTGGCGATGTCGGCGTCGGACGCGAGGGGTCCCAGCGCGGCCGCGGCGATGCTCCACAGCGAATCACCGGACCGGACGGTGACCTCCCTGGCTGCGCCGGGGGTGTCCTGCGTGCGCACGTGCCGTGCCGTCAGGGGGCCGGCATCCACGACCGGGCTGAGGGGTTTCCACCGGGGATCCACCGCGGAACTTACCGCGGAGCCGGTAGCCGGCACCTGCGGCGCCGGGGCGGGCGTCGGGGCAGGGGGCGAAGACGGGGCAGGTTCGGGGGCGCTAGCGGGCATCGCGGCGCGGGCGGGTGTCCAGGATACCGAGACTGCCGCCGGGACTGGCCGGCCGGGATCCGGCACGTCGTGCGCGATTGCGGCGTTGGCCATCGGAGCGGTCATGAGCTGCAGGCCAACGGCGGCGAGAACCAGCCGGCGCATGAATGCCGGGCTGAAGCGCCCCGTGGCGGCCGCCGCGCGGGTCCTGCCGAGACGGTCGAGCAGGGCCGCGGCGACGGCGATGGCGAGGGACAGGACCCACCACGTGATGACGATCAGCCCCGCGGTATTCGCCGCGATCCCCAGTTGGTCCTCGAAGGACAGTGACTGGTGGCGCTCGGCGGCTAAGTGCCAGCGCTGGACGAGGAAGCTTCCGGTGGCAGCCAGGAAGACGCCCAGCATCAGGATCACGGCTGCCATGGCCGCGTCGGCCCGGACCGTTTGCCGGGGCCGGGGGTGGGGATTCTGTCCTGTTGTCCGGTCCATCGCTAACCCTCCATCGACCTTCAACATCATTTGATACATTTTGATGTTGTTTGATGTTGTTTGATGTCATTGAGTAAAGTCTGATCCGCGATGGCCTCGTTTGTCTAGAGGCAGCCCGCAGTCTGTGGATTGACCGGTGCGGGAGGCGCGCCTACGCTGGCGCAATGCGGTGGGACGCCCTGTTTGACGACATGGAGGCACAGCTGGCCGCGCGCCAGCAGTTGGATTTAGAGGCGGAAGTAGCAGAACGCGCACTGGTGGACGCGGCGGGGGTGGAGCTCGCCGACCGGCTGCGCGGGTCCCTGGGACTGGGCATCCGCGTTCACCTGTCGTCAGGATCCGCGTTCGAGGGGGTCCTGAGCCACGCGGGCAGCGAAGCCCTGGTCCTTGATGAGCCCCACCACCAGGTACTCGTTCCCTATGCCGCCGCCGTGCACTATGTTGGTCTTTCGCGGCTGGCGGTGCCCGAACAGTCAAGGGTCCGCCGGCGGTTAGGTTTGGGCAGCGCCCTTCGGGGCCTCGCCAGGAGCCGGGCGCGCGTGACGATTCTTGTCTCGCGGGGGCCGTCGGAGACGGTGTTCCACGGCGTTATTGACACTGTTGGCCGGGATTTCCTGGATCTGGCCGTGGCCCGGGAGGGCGGGGGCCGGCGTCCGGCGAATGACCGGCAGGCGGTGACCATCCCCTTTGGCGCCCTGGCGGGCATCAGGTCCGTCAGCGCCGCGGTCGACTAGCCAACCCTGCGGGGTCAGCTCCCGGCGGACTTCGCCTTAGCCTCTTCGATCATGCGGCTGGCCTCGGCGTAGCGTTCCTGGATGTACTGCTCCAGCATCTTCTCCTCAACACGCCACTGGCCGCGGCCGCCCACCTGGATCGCCTTGAGTTCGCCGCTGCGAACGAGTGCGTAGGCAGCCGGGGAGTTGATCTGGAGTTGCTCGGCAACGTCCGCGAGGGTCAGGAATCGGGGCATGTGTCCATTTTGCCACCGTTGGCGTCAATTGGTGCCGTTATCCACAGTTTGCGCCTGTTTGTCCCTACATCTTCCGCCCGGACCGCCGGGGCGTAACAATAGGGGTGCCAGGGGTGCCCGGCATCCCGGGAATGGACGGCGGCGACAGGGGGAGCGGACGCATGAGTGGAAGCGCGGCAGCCGAAGGGGCCCGTTTAAAGAAGCCGTCCTGGAAAGATCCCCGGCTCCTCGTCGGTATCCTGCTGGTCCTGGCATCCGTGGTGGGCGTAGTGTCGCTGGTCGGTGCCGCGGACCAGACCACTGAAGCCTATGCCGCGCGCGAGTCGATCGCCGTCGGCGAGACGCTGACCCCTGACAAGCTGCACCGGGTCAAAGTGCGGCTCGGCGAGGTCGAGCAGCACTACCTGACCCCGGAGTCCGGCCTGGATACCGGCCTCGTGGCAGTGCAACGAATCGGCAAGGACCAGTTGCTGCCGCGCGAAAGCGTCGGGCAGCTCGACCGGCTGGACCGCAAACCCGTCGCCGTCACTGTCGAAGAAAGCCTTCCCGCCCAAGCCGCGGCGGGCTCCCGAGTGGACGTGTGGGTTGCCCTGCCGGATGCCCGGAACGGCTTCAGCGAACCTGCCCTGCTCCTCTCGGGCGCCGAAATTTCCCAGATCACCGAGGGGAGTACAGCTCTCGGGTCTTCCCGCTCGACTGTGGTCATGGTGCTGGTCCCGGACGCCCAGATGCCGAAACTTCTGGGGGCGCAGGCCAACAAGGCCAAGATTGCTGTGGTGTGGAACCCGGGCGGTACCGGGCGATGAGCATACCCGTGGTGACTGTGGGGGACTCACGCGATGATCTGGTGGGAGGCCTGGAACGCCTGCACGGTCCCGTATCCGTTGTTCGGCGGTGCAGCGAGTTGGCCGAACTGCTGGCCGCCTGCCAGAGCGGCCTTGCCCGAGCCGCTGTCGTCGCGGCGGGCAGCGAAGAACTGACGGCCTCTCTCGTGGACCGCCTGTCCGCTGTGGGCGTCGTGGTCATTGCGCTGACCGACAATCCCGGGGAAACGGCCCGCCTGCGGACCATCGGCGTGGCAGCAGAAGCCCGCGGGGTTGACGCCGTGGCCCTTGCGGCACGAATTGCAGAGGCCGTGGCGCAGCTCAGCGGCACGGGAGGCGGGCCGGGAAGTGCCGCACCGGACGGCGACGCCTCCGGCATTTCCGCGGGCCAGTCCTCGGGCCCTGACGAGGTGGCGCGGCCCTCCGGAGAGCACGTGGCGGGCGCCCCGGGCACTGCCGGGACGGGCCGGATCATTGCGGTCTGGGGCCCGGGCGGCGCGCCGGGCCGGACCTTGGTGGCTGCCAACATCGCTGGTGAGCTGGCCGCGGAAGGACAATCCGTGCTGCTGGTCGACGCCGACAGTTACGGCGCCAGCATGGCCGCCCTGCTGGGACTGCTCGACGAGGCTGCCGGACTGGCCCAGGCCTGCCGCCTGGCCGACCAGGGCCTGCTCGACGCCGAGGCCCTGCTCCGGGTCGCCACCACGGTGGCGAGCAAAGCCGGGACGTTTCGCGTGCTCACCGGGATCACGAGGGCGGACCGTTGGACGGAATTGCGCGCCGCGGCGCTCACGCTGGTGCTGGAACGGGCAAGGGAGATCGCGGATGTCACCGTGGTGGACACCGGCTTCTGCCTTGAAGCCGATGAGGAACTCGGCTTTGACACCGGCGCGCCGCGCCGGAACGCGGCGACCCTGAGGAGCCTGGAAATGGCCGATACCGTCTTTGCCGTCGGGGCCGCCGACTCCATCGGAGTGCCACGGCTGGTCCGCGGCCTGGCCGAGCTTCAGGCGGCCGTCCCGCAGGCATCGCCCCAGGTTGTCATGAACAAAGTCAGAGCCGCCGCCGTCGGGCGTTCGCCGGAACGCCAGCTCAGAGAAGCGTGGGCGCGATACGGCCCTTCGGTGCCGTTGTCGGCGTTCCTGCCCTCAGACCCTGCGGCGAGCGACGCCGCCTTGCTGACGGGAACACTCCTGCTCGAATCCGCCCCTGAATCTGAGCTCCGGCGTGCAATCGCCAAAATGGTTTGTGCACCTGCCCAGCGAAATAAGAAATCCTTTGGCTTTTCTTCCACAGCACAGCGCCGGGCAAAGAGCTAGGGTCATCGTAAGGGCCGCAAAGAGGCGGCTGTGAACTTCTTTTATGGAGGCGTTTCGATGTCGTCTGGGTCCAGCGTGGAGGATCAACCCGTTTCGATCGGTAGTAGCGAGAGCTATCTCGGGGATTACTACGAGCACCTCGCGGAGGAGGATTTCCGGGCCTATCCCCAGGAAGTCCTGACGGCAAGGGCCGATACCCACCGCCAGATCGCAGCGACTCGGCTGCCGGGCATCGCGAACATCGCCGTCCGCGACGAGGCCGATTGCAGCGTCCTGTACATCGTCACGGATGACATGCCCTTCCTCGTGGACTCCGTTAACGCCGAACTGGTCCGTCAGAACGCCCCCATCCACCTCGTCCTGCACCCGCTCTTCGTGGTGACCCGCAACCGCGAGACCGGCGACCTGGTCAAGGTGGCGCGCGTCCCGTCCCACCTGGGCTTCTCGAGCGGAGACACGGCGGCCATGCCGAACATCTCGCACCTGATCGCACAGGGCGACAACGCCTCGCACATGGAATCCTGGATTGCCGTCGAAATCGACCTCGTCAGCGAACAGAAACGCGAGGAGCTCGTGAAGGGCATCTCCCGGGTGCTTGGCGACGTCCGCGCCGCCGTCGAAGACTGGCCGAAGATGCGCGCGAAAGCCCTGGAGATCTCCGCGGACTTGGACCGGGTGGCCAACCGGGCCCAGATTGCCGAGCTGCGGCAGGCGCAGGATCTGCTGCGCTGGCTCGATGACGGAAACTTCACCTTCCTCGGCTACCGCGAATACGACCTCGTCAACGAATCCGGCGAGGACGTGCTGGAACTGCGCGAGGAAAGCGGCCTCGGCCTGCTCCGCGCCGGCGCCGACGCCCGCCAGGTCCAGCACCTCACCGAGGCCGGCAGGAAGAAGGCCCGCGAGAAGCGCGCCCTCGTGATCACGAAGGCGAACTCACGCTCCACTGTGCACCGCTCGGCCTACCTGGACTACATCGGCGTCAAGAGCTTCGACGCCGCCGGAAACGTCAACGGCGAACGCCGCTTCATCGGCCTCTTCGCCACGACCGCCTACGCCGGATCCGTCCGGGACATCCCCGTGGTCCGGGAAAAGGTGGCCGCGGTCCTCGACGACGCCGGCTTCCCGCCGGACTCGCACTCGGGCAAGGACCTGCTGGGCATCCTCGAAACCTACCCCCGGGACGAGCTCTTCCAGATCGAAATCCCGGACCTCGCCGCCATAGCCACCGGCATCCAGCGGCTGCAGGAACGCCGCCGGACGCGGCTCTTCCTCCGGCCCGATATCTACGGCCGGTTCATGTCCGCCGTCGTCTACCTTCCGCGCGACCGTTACACCACCAATGTCCGCCTGCGCATTGAGCAGGAGCTGCGCGAGACTTTCAACGCCGCGTCCATCGACTACGAGGCGCGGATGACCGAGTCGGCCCTCGCCCGCCTCTTCTTCCGGATCCGGCTTCCGAAGGACGCCGATGTCAGCAACGTCAACAGCGACGAACTGGAGAAGCGGCTGGTCCGGGCTGCCCGCTCCTGGGGCGAAGGTATTTCCGAAGTGCTGCGCGCCCGCGCCGACGGTGGGGAAGCCGGCATCAGGGAGGACCGTGCCAAGGAACTGGCGGCAGTCTGGGCCGAGGCATTCCCCGCCACCTACCGGGTGGACTACGAGATCGAAGACGCGCTGGAGGACATCGACCGCTTCGAGAAGTACGGCGCCGCCGCCGAACGGGCCGGAGAGGGTGTCAAGGAAGAGCCCGGCGTCCACGTCTACCTTCCGGAAGGCGCCGGCGCCATGCTGGAGGAAGACGCCAGGGTCAAGCTCTACATGCTGGAGCCGAAGAGCCTGAGCCAGATCCTGCCGTATTTCCACAACCTCGGCCTCGAGGTGCTGGACGAGCGCCCCTTTGAGATCGAGACCGCGGACCAGCGGGACTTCTTCCTCTACGATCTCGGCCTGAAGTACCCGGCCGGGGTGGACCCTTTGACCACGGGACAGCTGCTCGCGGACTCCTTCGGAGCGGCCGTTTCCGGTGCCGTGGAATCGGACAGCTTTGACCGGCTGGTGCTGCGCGAACGGATGCACTGGCGCCAGGTGGTCGTGCTGCGCGCCTACGCCAAGTACATGCGGCAGATGGGCAACACCAACTCCTTCGGATTCCTGGCGGACACCCTGCTGGCGAACCCGGACGTCACGCGGGGCCTCAGCAACCTTTTTGCAGCACGCTTCGACCCGGCGCTCAGCGACGCCGAACGCCAGCTCAAGGAAGCCGAGGTCCTCATCGGACTGGACGCAGCGATTGAGCGGGTCGCGACCCTTGACGCCGACCGGGTGCTGCGCACGTTCAAGAACCTGGTCCAGGCCACGCTTCGGACGAACTACTACCAGAACAAGCCCCACCTCAGCTTCAAACTGGATCCGTCCCGGATCGACGGGCTGCCGTTCCCGCGGCCGATGTACGAGATCTGGGTCTACTCGCCCCGGGTTGAAGGCGTCCACCTGCGATTTGGCAAGGTGGCCCGCGGCGGCCTGCGCTGGTCTGACCGGCGCGAAGACTTCCGCACCGAAATTTTGGGGCTCGTGAAGGCCCAGACCGTCAAGAACGCCGTCATCGTCCCCACGGGCGCCAAGGGCGGCTTCTACGCCAAGCAGCTCCCGGACCCGGCGAGCGACCGCAGCGCCTGGATGGCCGAGGGCATCGAGAGCTACAAGACGTTCATCCGTGGCCTCCTGGACATCACGGACAACCTCATGGTCACGCCCGAGGGCGAAACGGTCAGGCCGCCGGCCGACGTCGTCCGCCATGACGACGACGACTCCTATTTGGTGGTCGCGGCCGACAAGGGCACGGCATCCTTCTCCGACATCGCCAACGGGCTGTCCGCCGAGTACGGCTTCTGGCTCGGCGACGCCTTCGCCTCCGGCGGCTCGGTCGGTTATGACCACAAGGCCATGGGCATCACTGCCCGCGGCGCCTGGGAATCGGTCAAGCGCCACTTCAGCGAGCTGGACCTCGACACCCAGTCGGAACCCTTCACAGTGGTGGGCGTCGGCGACATGTCCGGCGACGTGTTCGGCAACGGCATGCTGCTCTCCAAGCACATCCGCTTGCTGGCCGCCTTCGACCACCGGCACATCTTCCTCGACCCCACCCCGGACGAGGCAGCGTCCTACGCCGAGCGCCAGCGGCTCTTCGAGCTGCCCCGGTCCTCGTGGGATGACTACAACAAGTCGCTCATCAGTGAAGGCGGCGGCGTCTTTGCCCGGCAGGCCAAGGCGATCCCCGTGTCCGCCCAGATCCGCGCGGCGCTCGGACTCCCGGACGGCACTACGGAGCTCAGCCCGCCGGAACTCCTGCGCGCGATCCTCCTGGCACCGGCCGACCTGCTCTACAACGGCGGCATCGGCACCTACGTCAAGGCCAGCACGGAAACGAACGCCGAGGTCGGCGACAAGGCCAACGATGCCATCCGCGTCGACGGCCGCGACCTGCGGGTCAAGGTGGTCGGAGAAGGCGGAAACCTGGGGATGACCCAGCGCGGACGCATCGAGGCGGCGCTGCAGGGCGTCATCCTGAACACCGACGCGATCGACAACTCGGCCGGCGTCGACTGCTCCGACCACGAGGTCAACATCAAGATCTTCGTGGACCGGATGGTCGCGGCCGGCAAGCTGGACCGCACCGAACGCGCCGACTTCCTGGCCTCGATGACCGACGAGGTCGGCCGGCTGGTGCTCGAGGACAACATCGACCAGAACATCCTGCTCCTCAACGACCGTATGCGGGTCTCCGAATGGAGCCCCAGCTACGAACGGCTCATGGACTGGCTGGAAAAGTCCGCGGACCTCAAGCGGGACCTCGAGGCGCTGCCCACCACGGCCACGCTGCGCGAGCGGCTGGAACAGGGCCAGGGACTGACCTCCCCGGAGCTCTCGGTCCTGGCCGCCTACGCCAAGATCGAACTGGCTACCGCACTGCGCGACAGCGACCTCGCCGATGACCCGTGGTTCCGCTCGACGCTGCGGGCCTACTTCCCGGAGCAGCTGCGGGAGAGGTTCGACGCCGAACTGGACACCCACCCGCTGCGCCGCGAAATCATCGCGACCATCGTGGCCAACGACATGATCAACCTCGGCGGCATCACGTTCGCGTTCCGCGCCATTGAGGAAACGTCGGCCACGGAATCGGCCGTTGCCAAGGCATTCGTCGCACTCCGCGAGGTCTACGAGCTGGACGTCATGGTCAAGGAGCTCAACGAACTGCCGGCGTCGTTCCCGACCGAACACTGGAGCACCGTTCACCTGGACATCCGGCGGCTCCTGGACCGCGCCGTCCGCTGGCTCCTCGGCCAGGGCTCGGCGTCACGTCCCATCGCCGAGATTGTGGCAGAATTCAAGCCGCTGATGGATCCCATGCGGTCCCGCCTGCTGGACTACCTCCGGGGCGACGACCGTGCCCGCGTGGCCGAGTGGCTGGAGAAGGCGCGCGGCTGGGACCTTCCGGAAGACCTTGCACACCGCTGGGCGGAACTGTTCGAAAGCTTCGTGCTCCTGGACATCGCCAAGATCGTCCATGTCAGCCCGGAGCCCGTGGCCGATATTGCCCACGTGTACTACACGGTCTTCAACCGCTTCCACGCCGATTCCCTCCTCGAGCGCATCACCAAGCTGCCGAGGGAAGACCGCTGGCAAGCACTGGCCCGTGCAGCCCTGCGCGACGACCTCTACTCCACCGTCTCGGACATGACGACGGCGGTACTGGAGAGCACCCCGGCCGGTACTCCGGCCGAGGAACGGCTGGCGGCCTGGGAGGGCCAGAACGTGGAGCAGCTGGGCCGGGCGAAGTCCATGTTCGACGAGGTCAATGCCCTTGAGGCCGATGACATGGCCTCACTGTCGGTAGCATTGAGGCTCTTGAGGTCAATCGTCCGACGCTAGGGGGCTGCTGTCCCCGGCGTCGCAAATGGAGGTGCTGTGGCAATCTTTACGGACCCTATCAGGGAGCATGCTGATTTTGGCCCGGGGGATGCCGAGTGGCTGCACCTCCTGGTCGGCGACTGGCAGATGGTCGCCGACCTCGCGTTCGCCGACCTCGCCCTGTGGTTCCCGCATCCTGAGCTCGGCTACGTGGCGCTTGCCCACGTCCGCCCCTCCACCACGCACACGGTGTTCCACGCCGACTTCGTGGGGGAGGGGATCAGGTCGGACCTGCAGCCGCTGGTCGACAAGGCGTGGGAGAGCCGCGCGATCGAACGCTCCAACGAGACCAACTGGAGCAGCGACATGGCCCTCCGAGTCGAGGCGGTCCCGATGGTCCGCAACGGCCGCACCCTGGCGATCGTCACGTCCCATATGGATCTGTCCAGTTCACGGATGCCCTCCCGGCTCGAACTCACGTACCGGCAGTGCGCCTACGATCTGCTGCGCATGGGCACCCTGGGCCTGTGGCCGGACTTCGCCTCGCCGACAGGCTCGCGCCGCGGTGCCCCGCGTGTGGGCGACGGCCTGATCAGGCTCGACGCCGAGGGGATCGTGCAGTACGCCAGTCCCAACGGGGTTTCCGCGTTCCGCCGGCTCGGCGACGGCGAGTCCCTCGAGGGCCGGTCCCTGGCCGAGGTGACCGCCGGGCTCCTGAAGGACCGGCGCATGGTCGATGAAACACTGCCTCTCGTGGTCACGGGCCGCATGCCGTGGCGCAGTGAAATCGAGTCACGCGGCGTGAGCCTTTCGCTGCGGGCCATCCCGCTGCGCGACGAGCAGCAGCGGTTCGGGGCCCTGGTCCTCTGCCGCGACGTCTCGGAGCTGCGCCGCCGGGAGATGGAACTGGTGACCAAGGACGCCACCATCCGCGAGATCCATCACCGGGTGAAGAACAACCTGCAAACCGTTGCGGCCCTTTTGCGGATGCAGTCGCGGCGCATGGTCAGCGATGAGGCCAAGCAGGGGCTCGAGCAGGCCATGCGGCGGGTGGCGACCATTGCCCTGGTGCACGAGACGCTGTCCCAGGGTCTGACCCAGAGCGTCGATTTTGATGAGCTGATCGGCCGCCAGTTCCGCCTCTCGGCAGAGGTGGCTTCACCCTCGCAACAGGTCAAGACGCAGCGTTCCGGACTCTTCGGCGATTTGCCGAGCGACTTCGCCACCCCGTTGGCCCTCGTCATCAATGAACTCGTCACGAACGCCGTCGAGCACGGGCTGGAGGGACGGACCGGCACGGTCTGGCTGGTCGCCGACCGCTCGGAAACCGAAGAAGGGGACGAGCTTCTCACCGTACGGGTGGAGGACGACGGCGTCGGGCTGCCGGACACGCCGTATGTCGAGGGCCTGGGCCTGCAGATCGTCCGCACACTGGTCACGAGCGAACTGGGCGGCACCATCCACTGGCAGGCCAGGGACGGCGGCGGAACCGCAGTCCAGATTGTCCTGAGCCTTACGACCCATTGAGCCTGCCACACCGGGACGGTGATTTTCGTGGACGCCGCTGCCCTGCGGCGCGGCCCCGTTGACCGGACGCCCCTCACGGGCTCATGCTCCAGCCTGGTCCGCGGGACTGCGGAGAACGGCTTAAACGGACAATGGCCGCGGACCTTTCGGTCCGCGGCCATTGATGCAGGGATCTTGCGGTAGCTGCCGGCGCTTCGGCAGCTGGATCAGGAAGCGCGCCGGGCGCGTGCGGCGCGGCGCTTCAGGGCACGGCGCTCGTCCTCGCTCATGCCGCCCCAGACGCCGGCGTCCTGGCCGGACTCCAACGCCCATTGCAGGCAGGTGTCCACAACGGGGCAGCGCCGGCAAACGCTCTTCGCTTCCTCGATCTGCAGGAGGGCAGGGCCGGTGTTTCCAACGGGGAAGAACAGCTCCGGGTCCTTGTCAAGGCAGGCTGCGCGGTTACGCCAATCCATGCTGATCAGTCACTCCATTCCTGGGAACTCGTTAAATGCCTTTGTGAAATTATTCACTAGAGGCTTCATAAGAAAAGGGCCCATTGGGGCCCCCTCGGTCATCTGGATTAAGCGTGTCATGTTAACGCTGTGTAAACAAGGGGTAATAGAGGTCAAAATGCCTCGAGACCGTGAGCGATGCATCACATTGAGTAGCGACGTCCTCACATCTAGACGACTATGTCCGGTAGTGTGCCAGTGTGTCAAGGCCCCCCGTGAACCCCGAAGATCCCCGCGAAAATGCCGCTGAAAATGCGGGCGACAGTCCAAGCAACCATGCAGGGGGGAATCCCGGCGAAAATCCCCTCCGGCGCGAGGCCGGCGACCCCGCCACAGCCGTCGTGCGGCCCCGCGCCGTCGTCGTCATCGCCGTCGTCGTGGCGCTTGAAGCCACGGCCCTGCTCCTGGCGGGCGTCTGGTACGGGACCCAGCTCGTGACCGGGGCACCGGTACTCTCCTTCTGGGGCGCCGTCTTCACGCTGTGCCTCCTTCTGGCGGCCTCCGTCTGGCTTTTCGCCGTGGCACGCTTCCTCATGCGGGGGTTCCGCTGGCCGCGGGCAGGTGCCCTGATAGCCCAGCTCATCGTCCTGAGCATCGGCTTCCCGACCCTGACCGGCGGCTATCCGCTCGCCGGACTGGCCATGGTGGTTCCTGCAGCCACGGCCATTGTGCTCCTGTTCGACAAGCGGGTCATCGCCTTCGGGTCACGGGCAGCCGGAGCCCCGCCCGCCCTGTAGCGACCCGCAGCCTACCTCCCGCCTGCTCACGTCGAGTCCTGTAGCGGCCCAGCACGTGCGGCCCTCCGTCCGGGGGATATGCGGACCGGGCCGCCGGTAAGTCGGTCTGCAGCCAGTTGGACGGGCGTCGCCCGGCCGTCGGATATGACGACAGCGCGTCCTGGCGGAGGATTCTGTTCCGGTTCGAACCGAACGCCGAACATGTCGCCGTCGATGAGACCCCGCGGACGAATCAGGACCGCCCGTCCCTGGCTGCGCGCGATGCCGGCGAGGGTTACGCGTTGCCCGAATCCGGGGCCGAAACCCGCGGCCAGGACCACACGCCAGCCCAGGCTGTTTAGGGTCGCCAGGTTGCTGTTGGCCTCGGGCGGGAGCAGATCAGCGTCATCTGCCAGCGCTATCGCAGTCCGGTCGAGGGTGCCAGCGAGCGCGGAGGCATGGACTGCGGACCAGTATTGGCCGGGATCGGTCCCTGGCTGCGGTGAGAGCCACGCTCCTGCAGGGTTCATCGCCGGGAGCGCGGCCAGCAACGTGCTCTTCCCGGATGCCGGGCCGCCAAGGACCGCAAGGACACCGCCGGCCGGCAGTCGGATTCCACACGGCCGGAGCTCGTCTCCGGCCACCCCGATGAGCAGTTCGGTGGCCGGGACCGGGACCCGTGCGGTCCCGGGCACTCCACCATCCACTGCACGATCCACTGCAGCAGACGCGGCAGCGATCGTGGACGCGGGTCGCACGGACGGCGCAGGCGGCGCACTCCGAGGGCCGCCCCCGGGAGCCCTGCAGCCGGCCAGAACCTCGTCAACCGTCACCAGTGTTGGCAGGGCGTCGACCCGAAACGGCTTCGTCGCGACGGCTCCGAAAACCTTGCTCCGCCCGCCAGTTGCCATCGGCTCGAACATCTGGGCCGGGTGCCCGGTTGCCCCGGGAACCGGGACGAACGCACCGAATACGGCGACGCGCCCCGGGATCGGCTCCAACGCAGGAAGCCGCGGCCAGGCAAGACGGCCCTCGTCGGTGGACCCCGCGGGAAAGAAGATCCGGTTTGGCAATGCGGCGAAAAACCTGGACGTCACGAGCTCGCGCTCGCCGGAGACCACAACAGTGATCCCGGCCCGGGGTCCGTCGCGCACGATGTCATGGACCAGGTCTTCGGCCCATGCCAGCGGCCCGGAACGGAAGCCCGACACCCAGGCACCCCAGGCGTTGAGCACCAGGACCAGTAAGGGCCGGGGCGAGGCCGCCGGCACACTGAGCCGGAAAGTGACTTCTTCCGCGACCCGTTGCAGCACCCTGGCGGCCCGTCGGAGTTCGTGCAGGCCTGCCACCGCGCCGGACCGGGGCGCCGCCGCGATGGAGACGAAGGCACCGGTGGCGTCGAGGACGTAGAGGTGCGACTCCAGATTGCCGGCCAGAAGCTGATCGACTGCGAGGGCCAGAGTGGCGTCGCTGGTGCCGGCCCCGGCGCCGACGAAGCCCAGATGCCCATGCTTGTCAGGGCTCCAGCTCAGTTCCCTGACGCATTGGAGTTCCGGCAGGTCTACCCGGCCCAATCGGATCAGGTCCCGGTCGGCCTGCCCTGGACCCGGGTACGGCAATCGTTCCGGCAGGGGGTCCGCTACGGGCCGGCGCGGCAGCGGGCCGCCGCGTTCCTGCCACAGGCCCGCAACGACGTCGATGAGCGGCGCGGCCACCTGTGCCGGCGTCCGGGCCGCGGCGCCGGAGTCTTCCTGCCGACCGGGGAAGCCGTCGGCCGCGAGGCCGGCCGTCTGCGGCCGGGTCAAAGTCTCCGTGACTGTGCGCACCGTGACTGTACCGTCTGCCGGCGCGTCCGTCCCGGACGTCATGGTGGCCGTCTGGAACTCCTCTGGGGCTTGTGTGCCGCGAATCAAGAACGCCCGCCCGGGCCGTGCGATGGGGATTGCGGCCGCGAGGCCGGAGCCCATGACGTCGACCGATTCGAGGCTGGACTGGACCCGGAGGGCGATGCAGGTGGTGACATTGGCCCTGATGTCGGCGTTCAGGGCTCCCTGAGGGCGCTGGGTGGCCATGATGAGATGGATCCCCAGCGACCGGCCGATGGCAGCAATCCGCATGAGTTCGGACAGGGCGTCGGGGGCTTCGTCCACCAGGATCCTGAACTCGTCAACGACGATGACCAGATAGGGCACGGCCGGGCCGTCCCCTCGTGATGACTCATACGTCGCAAGATCCGGCGCATTCACCCGAGCCAGCAGCTCTTCCCTGCGCCGAACCTCGGCCCGCAATGATACGAGCGTGCGCTCCACGTCGGGAGCGCCGAGATCCGTCAGCAGGCCGACGCAGTGCGGGAGCCCGGTCAGCGGGCCCAGGCCCGAGCCGCCCTTGAAATCTATGAAGAGCAGGTTGACCCGGTCCGGGGGATGACTGGCCGCGAGCCCGGCGGCGAAGGTCCGCAGAAACCCCGACTTCCCGGAACCCGTAGTCCCTGCGACCAGGAAGTGCGGACCGTCCGCCTTCACATCGATCCGAATGGCCCCCGAGCTTCCCATACCGACAAGAACCCCCAGTCCGGCGGGGGAGCGGCTCCGGGCCCAGCGCCGGGAGATATCCGCAGCCGCGAGGGGAAGAACGTCCGCCAGTCCACAGCGGTGCGGGACGGTTGGCGGGAGATCCGCCGGGGTCCGCCCGGCGGCGTTGAATCTGCGGCAAAAACGGTCAAAGACGCCCGGCGGGACAAGATCAGGGATGAACTCCACAGGTGGGGCGTCTGCCGTGATGAGGGCGCCGGGCCGGCCGAGGACGATGCCGGGGTGCTGATCGGGGCCTTGTTCCGGTAGATACTCAATCACCCTCCAGCCGTGTGCCGTGGCCAAGTGCCGCAACGTGGGCCGCGTGCCGGCAGCGGCCCGACCGGCAGTGCCCCGTTCGGCCGCGTCCTCATCGGCAGCGTCCGGACCGGCCGCAGCACTGAACTTCCTGGCTTGCCAGGGAGCGTCCCAGAGGATGAGGACTCCGTGGGCACATCCCTCCCCGGGACCGCCAGCCAAGCGGGCTGCGGTGACAGCGTGAGTCGCGGACAACGTGACGCCGGGCAGGAAGCGCGCCGCCAACGGCAGCGTGTCCGCCGCGCCGTGCACGAGCACACAGGTGCTGCCGGCGTGGGGGTAGGCGGCCAGTTGCAGGATGAAGGAGCGCAGCAGCCCCGCGGCCGCGGACGCGGGCCCGTGGATAGTCACCACCGCAGACGCCGGGTCCAAGGTCAGGGGCGCCGGGCCTAGGGTCGGGGGCCGGAAGCCGGATTCGGGCGGTTCCAGCCGGATATTCGCCCGCTGATCCGCAAGGCCGAGTCGCAGCCAGATGCCCGGAGGCTCCCCGCGGGATGCGCCGCGTGGTGCGGAGGCCTCGGCCGCAGAAGTAAGAACAAGGTCCGCCGCGGAGGGGGCGGCCTGCCGGCGTCGGTCCCGGTCCTGCAACACCGCCGCCGCGATGGCAGCGGCGAGCTCGCGGCGCTGGCGCCGGCCCGACAGAACCGGGACGAGGACGGATACGGCAGATACCGCGGTAAAGGCCAGGAACATCCACATGCCGGTGAGCAGGGCCAGGCCGATGCCGGTCAGGAGCGGCAGCACCGCGGCCAGAACCACGGCGGCCCGGTGGCCTGGGGCAGCGGTGCCGCGGACAACAAGTGGCTCGGCCACGCTGCCGCCTGCATACGCCGTCAGGGAGGCCGCCGCAGCGTCCGGCTCGGTCGGCGGCCCTAGCCGGAGCGACATGGTGGAGTCGCCGCAGCGGATCGAGGACGCCGTGGTTACCGGCGCCGACCGCACTTTGCGGCCGTCGACGCTGGTTCCGTTCGCGCTCCCGAGGTCGACGATCGTGACGGCCGAGTCCGAGACGTCCAGGCGTGCGTGCTCCCGGGAGAGTGCGGCGTCAGGGATCTGGATCTCTGTCCCGCTGCGTCCGATCCGGAACTGGCCCCGTTGCAGCGCGACGACGGTGCCCGCGCCGGGACCGCTGTGGACGGCGAGCAACAACATGGCAGGTTTCGGGTGCCCGGGCCGGGGCCGGGATCGCGCGGCGGAACCATCGGGAGACGCGGTGCCGGCAAACCCACTGCCCGCAAGCCCGGAGCCCCTAGTGGACCCGGAGCCCTTAGTGGACAGAGCACCGTCAATCAGCACGGCGCCCGGGACCAGGGGAGCGACGCCCACCGTCATGGCGGAAACCGGGGCTCCCCGGACAAATAGTTCACCTGTCCCGTGGCGACGGGCGATGGCAGCTTCCAGATCTGCGCCGGTGCAAGCGGCTGGCACATCGACGGCGAGCTCGATGAGCTGCCCTTCCGGCGTCGATCCAGACCCGTGGGTGCCCTGCGTGAGAGTGCAGTGGAGGGCAGTGCCCGGCACAAGCGTGCAGTGGAAAATCATCAGGGGGCGTCCTTTCCCGCGTGGCGGCCCGCTTCCCACGTTAGGGACGCGTCGGCTTGGTTGCAGCCGCGAAATTGGGCTATGTGGACAACCCCGGAGCAGGCAGCGCATGCGCAGCACCCGCGCCGTACGCGCGCAGCACCTGCGCCGCACGCGGGCTGCAAGCGCGCCGCACGCAGGCCGCGCGACGCGGGCCGGGCGCCGACTGCAATGGCGCCTCGGGTAGGCTAGAGCAGCAGACAATGCGCAACATTGGGCTGCCCGCATTCGAATCAGGAGAGTTTGTGACCGCTGACCTCGTCATCGTAGGGTCGGGCTTCTTTGGCCTGACAATCGCAGAACAGGCCGCCACAGAGCTGGGCTTGAAGGTAGTCGTCATCGACCGCCGCCACCACATCGGCGGCAATGCCTACAGCGAAAAGGAAGAACAGACCGGCATCGAGGTGCACCGCTACGGTGCCCACCTCTTCCACACGTCCAACGACCGTGTGTGGGAGTACGTGAACCGCTTCACCACCTTCACGAACTACGTTCACAAGGTCTATGGCGTGCACAAGGGCGAGGTGTACTCCCTGCCCATCAACCTGGCCACGATCAACCAGTTCTTCCGGGCCAACCTCACCCCCGGCCAGGCGCGGGAACTGATCACCGAACAGGCCGGCGAACTGGCGGGCACCGATCCGCAGAACCTGAACGACAAGGGCATCCAGCTCATCGGCCGTCCGCTCTACGAGGCGTTCATCAAGCACTACACCGGCAAGCAGTGGCAGACGGATCCCAAGGACCTGCCCGCGGGCATCATTTCCCGCCTCCCCGTCCGGTACAACTACGACAACCGTTACTTCAACGACAAGTACGAGGGCCTGCCGACCAACGGCTACACGGCCTGGATCGAGAAGATGGCCGAGCACCCGAACATTGAGGTCCGGCTCAACACGGACTTCTTCGACGAGTCGCACGAGTACAGCAAGGACAAGGTGGTCGGCACCATCCCGGTTGTTTATACCGGTCCCGTCGACCGCTACTTCGACTACGCCGAAGGCGATCTCTCCTGGCGCACGATCGACTTCGAGGAAGAAGTCCTCGACGTCGGCGATTTCCAGGGAACTTCCGTGGTCAACTACAACGACGACGACGTGCCGTTCACACGCATCATCGAGCCGCGCCACTTCCACCCGGAACGCGACTACCAGACGGAGAAGACCGTCATCATGCGCGAATTCTCCCGCGCGGCGGAAAAGGGCGACGAGCCCTATTACCCGATCAACACTTCCGCCGACCGGGAGCGCCTGCTTAAGTACCGCGACCTCGCGGCAGCCGAGAAGGACGTCCTCTTCGGCGGACGCCTCGGCACCTACAAATACCTGGACATGCACATGGCCATCGGCTCTGCCCTGACCATGTTTGAGAACAAGATCCGGCCGCATTTCGAGGCCGGCGCCACGATTGAAAGCGGAGGAGTGGACGCATGAGCGCCGCTGAAACGACACCCGGCTGGAACCCGATTCAGCGGGTCATCCTGCCATCGACGGACCAGACCGACACCGTATCCCTCTACGTTGACGCTGGCACCGCCAGCGGCATCCGGCTCCGGGAGAACGACGAATTCGCCCGCACCCCCAAGCTGCTCGAAGACAAGCTGCAGATGTTCAGCTCAGAGAGCCGCGAGGCGCACTTCGAGGACCTCCTTGGCCGGCACTCCATGCGCGTGCGCTCCGGGGAGCAGATCTCGTTCGGCACCTACTTCAACGCCTTCCCTGCCAGCTACTGGCGCCGCTGGACCTCGGTGCGTGACATCCGCCTGGTCGTGGAGACGTCCGGCCCGGGAACGGTTACCGTCTACAAGTCGAACGCCCGCGGCTCAGTCCAGCGCGTCGACGGCAAGCACGTCGACGGCGACACCACCTCCACGTTCGAGCTCTCGCTCAAGCCTTTCGGCGACGGCGGCTGGTACTGGTTCGACCTGGCCGCCAGCACCGGCGACCTCGTCCTGAAGAACGGCGCGTGGCAGGCTACCGGTGGCCCCGCGACCAAGGGCCAGGTGACCCTGGAAATCACCACGATGAACAAGCCTGACTTCTGCCTGAACAACGCCCGCATCCTGGCGGAGAACGCGGAGGTGCTTGAGAACGTCAAGGAAATCCTGATCGTGGACCAGGGCACGCAGAAGGTCCAGAACCAGGAGGGCTTCGCCGCTGTGCGGGACGCCCTCGGCGGCAAGCTGCGGGTCATCAACCAGGCCAATCTCGGCGGCTCCGGTGGCTTCGCGCGGGGCATGTTCGAGGCCGTCGAAAACGGAAGCGACTACGCCCTGCTGCTCGACGACGACATCGTCGTCGAACCCGAGAGCATCGTCCGGCTCCTGACCTTCGCCGACCACTGCCGCAAGCCGACGATTGTCGGCGGCCACATGTTCGACCTCTACAACCGCAGCGTCCTGCACACCTTCGGCGAGGTGGTGGACCCCTACCGGATCGTCCCGGCCCTGCCGCATGCCGACATGGAGACGCGGCACGATTTCAGCGTCGCGAACCTGCGTCAGACACCTTGGCTGCACCGCCGCGTGGACGTGGACTACAACGGCTGGTGGATGTGCCTGATCCCCACGAAGGTGATCCAGGAAATCGGGCTGTCCCTGCCTCTGTTCATCAAATGGGACGACGCCGAATACGGGCTGCGCGCCCGTGAAGCGGGCTTTGCCACGGTGTCGATGCCGGGTGCTGCCGTCTGGCACGTGTCCTGGATCGACAAGGATGACCTCGTCGGCTGGCAGGCCTACTTCCACGCGCGGAACCGGCTGATCACCACCCTGATCCACAGCCCGTACCCTAAGGGCGGCCGCGTGCTGCGCGAATCTTTCCAGTCCGACGTCAAGCACCTCGTGTCCATGCAGTACTTCACCGAGCACGGGCGTATCGACGCGCTGCGGGACCTCCTGAAGGGTCCCGACGACCTCCACAAGGTGCTCGGCACCAAGCTGCCGGAAATCAACGCGCTGAAGGCGCAGTACCCGGACGCCCAGCTGAAGGAAGACGTCGATGACTTCCCGGCGCCCAAAATCGGCCGCGGGCCGATGGGCGGGACCGTCGTGGGCCTTCCCAGCAAGAAGCAGCTGATCCCGTGGGGCATCAAAACGGTGGCGCGCCAGCTCATCAAGGCGCCGGGACCGGAAAGCGCCGAACGGCCCCAGGGCTACCTGGCCCACCGCGACAACCGGTGGTACCGGGTGGCGCACTATGACAGTGTGGTGGTCTCCAACGCGGAGGGCACGGGCGCCTCGTGGTACCAGCGCGACCCGAAGAAGCTCAAATCGATGCTGACCGAAGCGACCATGCTGCACGCAAAACTGTTCCGGGAATGGGACAGTCTTGCCGCACAGTACCGCCGCGCCGTCACCGAGATCAGCTCCATCGATGCGTGGAAGAAGACGTTCGAGGCGAACTCCGAGGACGGCAGGTAGATGGCTGGTCAAACCGACCAACTGATCAAGCCCGGATCCGGGCACGGGCTCCTGGACGTCTACGGCGACCGCTTCCTCCTGAAGCTGCTGGTGCGCAAGGAAATCAAGGTGCGCTACCGCGGCTCCGTGCTGGGCCTGCTGTGGTCCTATGTGAAGCCGCTCGTGCAGTTCCTGATCTACTTCGTGGCGCTGGGCATCTTCCTGAACCTTCAGCGGGGAACGCCAAACTATGCGATCTACCTGTTCTCCGGCATTGTCCTGGTGAACTTCTTCACGGAATCGCTGTCCAACGCCACCCGCTCGATCGTGGACAACCGGGACCTGATCCGGAAGATCTACCTGCCCCGGGAGCTCTTCCCGGTGGCAACGGTCTGGGTCTCGGCAGCGCACTTCCTGCCCCAACTGGTGGTGCTGGTCGGTGCCTGCCTGGTGGTCGGGTGGGCGCCCACGCTGCTGCAGCTCGCCGCGGTGGTCCTGATCTTCCTCATGGTCGCCGTCCTGGGCACGGGCCTGGGCCTGCTGTTCGGCGCCATGAACGTGTATTTCCGGGACTCGGAAAACATCGTCGACATGATCGTCATGGTCGTCACCTGGGCTTCCCCGGTCCTCTACCTCTGGACGATGGTCGCAAAGGTGATGGGCGACTGGTTCTGGATCTACCAGCTGAACCCGATGACGGTCGCCGTCGAGGTCTTCCACTGGGCCTTCTGGGAACCGACGCTCAAGGCGGACCAGCTGGTCAACGACGCCACACCCCCCGGCATGCTGACGCTGTGGCTGCCCATCGCCATGCTGATCACGTTGGCCGTGCTGTTCGTCGGGCAGTTGACGTTCCGCCGGCTCGCCGTCCACTTCGCTCAGGAGCTCTGACATGACGCCGCAAGGCCACGTGGCCATCATCTGCACCGACGTCCGGAAACAGTTCGTGCTCCGACACACCCGTTCCCTGAAGGAAGCCCTCGTCTGGCTCGTGAGGGGGCGCAAGGGTGACCTGTCGAAGAAGTTCCTGGCCCTCAACCACGTCTCGCTTGAAGTCAAGCAAGGCGAGACGGTGGCGCTCATGGGGCTCAACGGCTCCGGAAAGTCAACGCTCCTGAAGCTCATTTCCGGGGTCCTTCAGCCCGACGGCGGCACGGTGCGCACGCGCGGCCGCGTCGCCGGCCTGATCGAGGTCGGCGCAGGCTTCCACCACGACCTCAGCGGACGGGACAACGTCTACCTCAACGGCGCCATCCTGGGCATGACCGAAAAACAGATCGACGAGAAGTTCGACTCGATCGTGGAATTCTCCGAAATCGGCGAGTTCATCGACACCGAGGTGAAGTTCTATTCCTCCGGCATGTACCTGCGGCTGGCGTTCAGCATCGCTGTGCACACGGACCCGGAAGTCTTCCTGATCGACGAGATCCTCGCCGTGGGTGACGAGCCCTTCCAGCGCAAGTGCATCGCGAAGATCAAGGAACTCTCGGACATGGGGAAGACCCTGTTTGTCGTGAGCCATGACCTGGACCTCGTGGCCACCGTGTGTGAGCGCGGTGTGCTGCTCGAACACGGCCAAATCGTCATGGACGGAGAAGTGCACGACGTCGTCGGCGAACTCCGGCGCAGGTCCCTCGCCATGTAGCAGGTCCCTCGCCGTGTAGCGGCGTGCCCGGCCGGCTCCCCGCAGGCTGTCCGTTAGGATAGGCCCGAAACGGGGGCTCAGCCCCGTACCGGGGGATGCGGGAGCAACGATGACAGCTGTGGGGTCCAGCGAGCGACGCGGCAGGGGACCGGGGCCTTCGTGGCCCGGTTGGCTGCGAATCATGACGAGGGCCGTGGCAGTCGCGGCCGTAACCGGCATCGTGGCGGCCAGCCTCGCCCAGGGAGCCGCCGCGGACAGCTCCCCGCCACCGCAGCCCGCACCATCGGCCACCGCAGGCAACGCCGCCACCGCCAGCCCACCCACGGCGGCGCCGGCGGCCCCGGTCACGGCAACACCACAACCGACGCCGACGGCGACGCCACAACCGACGCCGACGGCGACGCCACGCGCGACGCCAAAACCGACGCCTGCCGCAAAGGCGGCGACGGCGGCGCCCACGGCAGCTGCCGCGGAGGCAGCCATCCGCGTCCCCGGTGCCATCGGCGCCGAATACGAGCGCCTCGGCGGCGCCACTGGAGCCGTGGGCCTCGCGACGGCCGTGCAGCAATGCGGCCTGGCCGGCGGAGGCTGCCTGCAGACCTTCAAACACGGAACGATCGCCTGGAGCAAAGCCACCGGCGCCCACCTGCTGACCGGGGCGCTGGAGGACGCCTGGCTCAAGGGCGGCGGCGTCACAAGCTATCTCGGCTACCCGACCGGGGACGCCCGCTGCGGGGGAGATCCCCGGGTGTGCCAGCAGGCATTCCAACGCGGCAGCGTCTACAACGTGACCGGGAAGGGGACCTTTCCAGTCTGGGGCGCCATCAATGCCACCTATGAATCCCTCGGCGGACTGAACGGGTATCTCGGCTATCCGCTGGACGCCGAGACCTGCGGCCTGCCCGGCGGGGCCTGCACGCAGCGCTTCCAGCGCGGCGCCGTGTACTTTGCCCCCGGTGCCGGGACCTTCCCGGTGTGGGGCGCCATCAACGCCCGTTACCTTGCCCTGGGCGGCAGCCGGGGCTACCTGGGCTACCCGACGGGCGCCGAAAGCTGCGGGCTCCGCGGCGGTGGCTGCGCCCAGTCCTTTCAGCGCGGACGGATCTACTATGCGGCCGGCGCCGGGACTCAGGCGGTGTGGGGTGGTCTCGGACAGTTCTACGCGGCCCGCAAGGCCCAGGACGGCGCCCTCGGGTACCCGGTCACGGCCGAGGCCTGCGACCGGAGCGGTTTCTGCAGCCAGTCCTTCCAGTACGGCGTCCTCCAGTGGGTTCCGGGATCCGGCGTCCGTTACAGGCTGACCTCGGCCGCTTACTGCCCGGCCCTCAACTCCGGAGCCGTGAAGTACCGCACCGCCGGCGCCTCGCGGGTGTCCTTCGCGATTGCCGACGACTACAGGTCCACCCGCATCACCTTCATTACCTGCGTCCGCCAGCCGGACGGAAGCTACGCCAAAGAATGGGGCGCGCTCGGGCACGCCGGCGAGTCCGGCTTCGCGGCGCCTGGCGTCGCGACCGGGCCCACCTGGCAGGCGTTCTCCCCGACGGGGTCCTTCACCGTCACCCAGGCCTTCGGCCTGGGCAACCCCGGGACGGCCCTGCCGTACCGCACCCTCAATCCCTATTCGCGCTGGGGCGGCCGGCTCAATGCGAACTACAATAAGTACTTCGAGTCGAGCTCGGACGTCTTCCCGGACGAGAACATGTGGTACTTCGCAACCCGGCCGTCCCATGATTACCGCCAGGGCGTCGTCATCAACTACAACCGGCCGCCGGATGCGCCCATCACCATGAATGCGGGATTCGCGATTTTCCTCCACGGCAACAACCTGCCCACCTGGGGTTGCATCTCCCTCAACGACGGAGACCTCCTGCAATACCTGAGGACGGCGCATTCGGGAGACCGGTTTGTGATGGGGGTCGCGTATGACATCTTCAACTAGCTCAACCAGCCAGGCCGTTCCCCGGGAGGGTGAGGCAGCGGGCCGACGCCGCCCGGCCCAGTGCCCGGCGCGGCGCTCCGGCCTGCGCTACACCGGCCTGCTTGCCCTCGCCGCAAGCCTGGCCCTGGCCGGCTGCACCGCCGCTCCGGCCCCTGCCCCGGAGCAGTCCGCCGCCGTCCCGACGTCGGCCCCCACTCCGACCGCAACCTCCGGCGTCGCCCCCGGGGACGAGCCGTTGACGCACGACGGCCGCACGGTGGCACCGTCGACGGGCGATCGCTGCGCGCAGCCGGCGCTGCCCGATGTCCGGCGCGTGCTGGGCGCTGTGGCCGCCAACGTTCAGCCGGCGGAAGCCCAGGCGTCCTCGAAGGACGGCGTTGCCGACGTCGTCTGCACGTTCGCATTGGCCCCGGTCGGTGCCGGAGAGGCCGCCGACGTGGGGAATGCGCTTCTTGTGGCCAGGACCACCGCGCCGGACCAGGCTGCGCTGGACGGACTCGGACTGCCCCGGCTGATGATGTCTCCCGAGCCCGTCCCGGACTTGGGGGCCAAGGCGTGGTACTCGGTCAACCGCCTCAGCGGGACTACGGAATATGTCCTTGAGGCAGCGAACGGTTTGACCGTGGTGCGGGTAACCCTTGCCCTCCCGGCCGATGCGGCCGAGCCGGAGAACCTGAAAGCCGAACTCGCCGAACTCGCCAAGCTCAGCTAGGTGGCACTCATTTCGCGGGCCGCATTCCAGGGACTCGTGTCCGGACCACTTTCCCGGGACTCATGTGCCCCTGCAGGCTGTCACTTCGTAAAGCCGTGCGCCGCCTTCTGCCAGTACGAGCCGGACGGCCAGCGAGTTGTTGAGGTTCTCCAGTCCCGGGAAGGGATGATCGCCGAAGTGGACTTCATTGGGGCCAAAGTCCAGGACGTAGCGGACGCCCGTCGCCTTCAGCGCGGCGCAGACGTCGGGATCGGTGTCGGCGTTGCGGAGGTTCTGGTTGAGGATGTCGACGGCGGCCGTGTTGGCCGTCAGGATGTGTTTGGCGGTGGTCTCGCGGTGGGCCAGGGCATAGGCCAGGGCACCGCCGGTCCACGGGTTCACGGCGATGGCGTCGCCCTCGGGAACAATCCCGTCCAGCCGGTCAATGATTTTCTGTTCGTCCGTGGAGATGAGCAGCGAATGGTCGGTTTCGAGGTAGTTCATCCGGGCCGAACCGATGGCGGCCCTCATCGAGGGGACCTGGGACGCAAGCACGGCAAGCGCCAGTACGCCGCAGATGGCGGTGAAGGCAATCCTGCTGCCGCGGCCGGCCCCTGTATTTTCCTTGGCTGCACTTTCCTTGCCGGCACCGTCCTTCGCTGCACTGTCCTTCTCTGCCGGGCGCGACGCTGCCAGCCGGTCAAGCCGGCGGCGCAGCCAGACGGCGAAGGAATCGACGCCGACGGCGGCAAACGGCAGGGCAGTTAGCGGCAGGAGCGCCGCGAGCCTGTTGCTGTCGTTGTACCAGACGCCGGTCAGGGCGCTGCGCAGATCGCCCTTCAGGGTGCCGGAGACGACCACGTACAGCACGCCGGTGATGACAAAGGCTGCGATCATCCATGTCCTGCCGCCGCGCCGCCAGCACACGTAGAGTCCGATCAGCATGAGCACGCTGACGCCGATCGCAGCCGGGCGGTCGATCGCGGCGTTGGCGACAACGTCCCACACGGCACCCCGGGGCGTTTGCACGGGTTCCCAGAATGCGGCATCTTCCGGCGGCCGGATATTGGTCCACAGCAGATAGAGGGCCACCGCACCGGCGCCCAGGCCCAGGCTGGCAAGGAGCCAGACGTTCCGGTGGCGGGCCCGGTAACCGTGGTCGGCGGCCAAACGGGCGTAGGCCTGCAGGACGATCGGAACCGAGAGTGCCAGGAGCGACATGAAGCCGTTCGGATGGGCCAGGGCAAGTCCCGGAAGGATCAGCAGCGGCAGCGTGAACCGCGGCATCGGCGGCCACTGAAGATCGCGCGCGACCCGGAACAGCAGGGCAATGCTGGCCAGGACGGCCGGGAGCATGCTGATGGCCAGGAAATTCGGGTACAGTACGCCGAAATCCAGCAGCAGGAGCGGGAACGGCGCGAACAGTGCGGATAGGATCGCGGCAGCGCCGACGGCCACCGGCCGCTTGCCCGCCACTGTCCGTGTCAGCATCATGCAGCCCAGCGGCCACACCACTGCGGCCACCCCCATGTTCAGCACGTTCACGGCCGCCGTAATCGGCAGGCCTGTCAGCTGGACGAGGGCCGCGGCCAGGCCGTGCCAGGCGGCGGGATAGAAGTAGGGTGCCGCGTCGCCGCTGGTCATCTTCGACATCGACAGCGAGGACGCGTTGCCGGTATCGAGAATGTATCGCACTCCGTTGAGGTGGAACACGTTGTCGAATGTCTGGGAGAAACTTTCCGGAGTGCCGAAAACGACTGCGAGTTCAAGCAGGATCAGCGCCGCCCCCGCGACGAAGGCCGCTGCAACCCAGACGTCGCTGCGGGGCCGGCCTGCCTTCGGCTGCTGCGCGTCGGCGGGGGAAGTTCCCGCGGGGGATGCCCCGAGGGAGGCGGTGGTTAGGGTGTGCCGCAGGCTGCTGCCCGGGTGCAGGCGCCGGAGCGCGAAGAATCGGATCCCGAAGAGCAGGGCGGCGATCAGGATGCCCCCGGCCAGCACGGCAGCGGGCGTCCAGGGGATGTGCGCGAACGGCAGGACCACGGCGAGGACCGCCGCAATGGAAATTGTGACCGGTCCTGCCAGGGCGACCGCGGACAGCCGCCGCAGGCCCAGGCTCAGTGTCACCAGGCCGCCGGGCAGCAGCAGGAACAGCGCTGCCTCGAGCAGGTACGGCAGCGTCTGGAACCAGGTCAACGTATCAGCTTCGAAGAAATGCGGGCACCGGCAGGTACCGGCCCGCCGCAGGCGGGCGCGTCAGGACAGGCTGGCACGTCAGATGGTCTGGTCCAGCAGTCCCAGCAGATAGGCGCCGTAGCCGCTCTTGACCAGGGGCTCCGCGCGCTGGCGAAGTTCGTCGTCGGTCAGGAAGCCCAGCCGCCAGGCGATCTCTTCCGGGGCGCCGATCTTCAGTCCCTGGCGGTTTTCCACCGTGCGGATGAAGTTGGAGGCGTCGCTGAGGTCATCGAAGGTTCCGGTGTCCAGCCAGGCTGTGCCGCGGGGGAGGATCTCCACGTGCAGCTTGCCGCGCTCAAGGTAGGTCCGGTTGACGTCGGTGATCTCGAGTTCACCGCGGGCCGAGGGCTTGAGGTTCTTGGCGATTTCGATGACGTCGTTGTCGTAGAAGTACAGGCCCGGCACGGCGTAGTGGCTGCGCGGCTTTTCGGGCTTCTCTTCCAGCGAGAGGGCCTTGCCGTCGTCGTCGAATTCCACAACGCCGTAGGCCTTGGGATCGCGGACCCAGTAGCCGAACACGGCGCCGCCGTCGATGTCGGCGTGCCGGCGCAGCTGCGTGCCCATGCCCTGGCCGTAGAAGATGTTGTCACCGAGGACCAGCGCCACGGTCTCGTTGCCGATGTGCTCGGCACCCAGCACGAACGCCTGGGCCAGGCCGTCCGGCGAAGGCTGCTGGATGTACGTGAGGTTGACGCCGAACTGGGAACCGTCGCCCAGGAGCCGCTGGAACTGCTCTGCGTCATGGGGCGTGGTGATAATGAGGATGTCCCGGATGCCCGCAAGGATCAGCGTGGACAAGGGGTAGTAGATCATCGGCTTGTCGTAGACGGGGACGAGCTGCTTGCTGATGCCCAGGGTGATGGGGTGAAGCCGGGAGCCGGTACCGCCGGCCAGGATTATTCCACGCATAGGCCCAATCCTTCCGTACCTTGGCCGGTGACAGCAAACCAGGTGCCCGTTCCGGCGCGCGCAACGCGTGCTCAAGAGCGTGCCCAGGGCAACCGGCGCCCGGGGTGCGGGGCCCTGCAAGGTAGAATTGTGGGTCTGGACTACGTGATGAAGGATGCCGGAATTGAGCGCAGCTGTACTGACACCCAAGGCAAAGCCGGCCCCGGCAGTGGGGAGCCGGCTGGACCCGCGGAAGAACAGCTTGAACCTCATCAGGCTGGTTCTAGCCTTCATGGTCCTGCTTGCCCATAGCTGGCACATAGTCGGCGCCGGCAACGGCTGGGGGTTCCGCGGCGAAAACCTTGGCGGCTGGGCGGTGGCCGGGTTCTTCGGCATCAGTGGTTACCTGATTACGGCCAGCCGCTTTGGCAGCGGGATCGGCCGGTACCTGGTGCACCGTGTCGCCCGGATCTTCCCGGGGTTCATTGTCTGCCTGATCGTCATGGCCTTCGGCTTCGCCCCGATCGCCTACGTGATCCAGCACGGCTCCCTGCACGGCTTCATGCAGACGCCCACTACGCCTTTGAATTCCATCTTCGCTAACCTGTCCCTGCGGATTGTCAGCTACGACATTGCCGGCACCCCGGCGGGCGTGCCTTATCCGGGGGCATGGAACGGCTCGCTGTGGACGTTGTACTTCGAGTTCATGTGCTACCTGCTGGTCGCCGTGATGGCGTTCATTCCCCTGGTCCGCAAGTCCCCGTGGCCGGTGGTGGCCGCGTTCATTGCCAGCGTGGCCCTGTGGGCCAACGTCGGCGTCCTCAAGCCCTACCTGCAGTCGAACCTGGACTTTGAACTCGCGGCACGCCTGATCCCGTACTTCCTCGGCGGCGCCGTGGTGCAGGTGCTCAGCAACAAGATCGGCATCCACAAGGTGGCCGGCCCGGTCTCGATCGTGCTGGCTGCCCTGTCGATCTTCTTCGTCGACGGCTTCGGCGGTCAGCTCGCCGCGCCCTTCATTGCTTACGGGCTTCTCTGGATTTCCACGTGGCTGCCGCAGCCCGCCATTGTGGGCCGTCACGACATCTCCTACGGCGCCTACATCTACGCGTTTCCCGTCCAGCAGCTGCTGGCGGTGTTCGGGGCGTACCACTGGGGCGTCGCGTGGTTCACCGTGGCGGCCACGCTGTGCACGATCCCGTTCGCCGCGGCCAGCTGGTTCTTCGTTGAGCGCCCGGTCATGCGGCGGGCCAAGAACGCCGGCTGACCGGAAGCCACGTCCCGGGCCCGCATCCCATGAGCGGACCCCGGGCGGCTAGTGCCGGGCGCGTGGCCCGGAGACTCCGCGCACGCCGTCCGCCATGCCACGGAAGGCGTTGGCCAGGCGGATCCCGCGGCCTGGGGCCAGCAGCGTGACGATCGCCAGGTGGCGGTAGTCCGCCAGCAGGCCCTTGAGCGTCCACAGCGGAAAGCGCCGGCCGTACTGGCGTGCGAGCAGGATCCGGTTCCGGAAGAGGTAGTAGTAGCGCCAGTCCGCGGCCGTCCTGATCTTAAGTGGCCGGCCCGCGACGGACACGTCGCGGCCAAAGACGTTGGCTGTGGCCGGGCTGCCCAGGGCATGGTTGAGCGCGGCGTTGGGGGCCAGCACGGTGCGGAGACCCGCGGCCTCGCACCGGAGGTGGAACTCGCTGTCCACGCCGTCGATGAACAGCGGGCCCTGGAAGAGGCCCACCTTTTCGAGGACCGGCACCGGCACCAGCAGTCCTGACTGGATGGGTTCCCCGCCGAGCTGGATGCCGTTCAGGACCGGGCCTCGGCGCACCGGCAAGCCACGGACCGACGCCGGGGCAACCATGCCGACCGGGACGCCGGCCCCGGCGGCGGCCGCGGCGGCGGTGAGAAGCGCGTCGACGTAGCCGGGGTCCAGCAACGAGTCCTGGTCCATGGTCAGGATGTAGTCGGGCTTCGGGGCGGCCGCGAGTGCCGCGGTGATTCCCGCGTTGAGCGCAGCGGCGATGCCGGAGTTCTCGGCGAGCCGCACCACACCGCAGCCCAGGCTTTCCAGCGCGGCCAGGATCCGGGCGGTGTCCCGGGGGCTGCCGTCGTCGACGACCACCACCGCGTCAGCCTGGGCGAGCAGCGCGGCGGCGTTCGCCAGCACGCCGTCGTCGGGGTTGAACAGGGAAACGACGGCAGTAGTCCGGGGCACGGGAGCGTCCGTTCGGGTCAGGCGGGCTGGACGTCGGGCTGGGCGTCGATCCAGGTGGCGAGCCGGTCGATGCCCTGGGCGAGGTTGTACTGCGGAGTCCACCCGAGCACGTCCTTCGCCGCCGTGATGTCCGCCCACGCATGCCGGACGTCGCCCTGCCGGTACTGGCCGGTGACATGCGGCGCGGGCGCGTTGTAGTGCTGTGCGATGAGCTTCGCGGCGGTGCCGATGGTCTGGAACTCGCCGGACCCGATGTCCATGGGCTCGCCCTGGACCGTGGGGGAGACGGCGCCGGCGACAATCGCGGAGGCAACGTCGTCGATCAGGATGAAGTCGCGGCGCACTTCGCCGTCCTCGTACAGCGGAATGGACTTCCCGCCCATCGCCATGCGGCAGAACAGGCTCATGATGCCGGTGTACGGGTTGATCAGGGACTGGCCGGGACCGTAGACGTTCTGCAGCCGCAGGATGACGGTCTCAACACCATAGGACTTGGCCCAGGCCTGCAGGACATGTTCCTGGGCCAGTTTCGTGGCGCCGTAGACGCTCACGGGAGCCGGGAACGTCACGGAGGCCTTCATCGGCAGCGGGGTGGCGCCGGGGAAGTCCCACTGGGCCTGGTCCAGGGTGGCGCTGGTGCGCTGTCCCGGGTAGAAGGCCTTGCCGGCGGCGTCGCTCCAGGCACCCTCGCCGTACACGGCGCGGCTGGAGGACAGCACGATCCTGCGCGGAAGTTTGCCGTGGCGGTTGAGCCCGTCCAGCAGCTGCGACGTGCCCACCACGTTAACGTGCGTGTGCCGGGTGGACTCTTCGAGCGACTGGCCCGTTCCGGTCTCAGCAGCCAGGTGGATGACGACGTCGGGGGAGTGCTGCGCCAGGACCGTGTCCCACGTCTGGGCCTCGGCGACGTCGGCAACGATCAGTTCCGCCCGAGCGTCAAGCTCCGCCGGACGCTCGCCCGTGGCATGGATCTGCGGGTGGAGGCTGTCCACCACGACTACGCGGTCGAAAGCGTCGGCGAGGGCGGCGGAAATGGCGCAGCCAATGAAACCGGCGCCGCCGGTGACAAGGACGGTTCCGCCTGGGCGTGCGGAGGTTTCGGAAGAAGTCACAGCGGACCTTTCGTTGCGGGGCGTTTACTTGCCGAAGGAGTGGCGCACGAGCGCGCTGACGGCTGTGGAGTTGCGGTCCAGGACGGCCTGGGGAAGCAGAGAGAGGGCATGCGCCCGGGACGTGAGCCTGAGCTTGGCGGCGCGCTTGGCCCGGCGCCAGCCGAGAGCGTCGGCCTGCTCCGCGGACAGGGCGAAGTATTCGCGTTCGCCGGCGAATCGTGAACCGTCAACGAGCTTGGTCGAGGAGGCGCTGTTGGAGTGCCGGCGGTACTGGAAGCACACCGTGGGCTCGATCAGCAGCTGATCGCCCTTGTAGATCATGTCCATGATGAGGGCGAGGTCCTGGATGATCGGGAACCCGTCCCGGAAGTCCACTTCGCGGATCTTGTCGGTCCGGAACGCGAGGGAGGGCCAGTACAGCCAGTCCCCGTGCATGAGGTTGCTGGCAATGGCCTCACCGGCGATGAGCTGCTTGCCTTGTCCCCGGGGACGGACGATCTTCTGCTTCACGGAGTCCGCCAGCGTGGCCACCACCTGGCTTTGTTCATCGATGACCTGGACCCCCGGCTGGATGATCGCCGCGTCGGGGAAGCGCCGGTGGGCGGCCAGGATCACATCAACGTAGTTCGGCAGCAGGACGTCGTCGCAGCCCAGGATGACCATGACCTCCTGGGTGGCCATCCCGACGCACGTGCGGTAGTTCTCGGTGATGCCGGCATTGACGTCTTTGCGGATGTAGCGGACTCGCTCATCCTGGATCCCGGCCATGTACTCGGCAATGTCCGTCCCGGGGTAGGCGTCGTCCACGACGGTCAGGAGCCAGTCGCCGTTGTCCTGGGCCAGGACGCTGCGGACGGTTTCCTTCATGTAGCCGGGGTCGCCCCAGTAGGGAATGAAAATATCGAGGGGCATCTTAGGATTCCGTGCTTTCGGCGGGACGGTCGGTGACGTGCGCGCGGGCCTGGGCCGCAGGCGCGGCTTCACCCGCGAGCGGATTTGCAAGGGGATTCTTGCGGGAGTCCGGGAGGGGATTCGGGACCGGATCCGGGCGGCCCGCATCCAGCGCGGACAGGTGGCGGTGCTGCTCCAGGGACTCGAGCTGGGTGCGCAGGATGGCCACCTCCTCCGCCAGGGTCCGGGTTTCGTCCTCCACGACAGAGATTTCCCAAGACAAGTGCAGGCAGACGCCCAACAGCATGAGGATGCTCATGGCGAACAGCAGGTTGGAGGGAATCTGGACGCCGACAAATTCGGCAACGATGTTCAGCAGCCGGGGGAACGCGGCCAGGACCAGGGTGGCGACGCCGACCACCAGCCAGAGGACGGCGTACTTCTCCCGGAGCTTTTTGCGCCGAAGCATCTCGATGACCAGGGCCACGATGGCAAGCGCCAGCAGGAAGGCTGCGATGTTTCCCATGTCCTAGGCTCCTGCGGGTTCAGCGGCCCGGGTGGCCAGTCGTGTGGGTTTCCGGGTAAGGGCGAAGAGCAGGGCGAACACGGACCTTCCGAGGTAAATGGCTGCCTTGACGGGGTTGTGGCTTGGCTTGCCGCCCTGGCGTGCCCGCATCTCCACGGGCACCTGCGTGACCGTGCAGCCCGAGCGGATGGCCACGACGAGCGAGTCGATCGTGTCGCCCAGGTATTCGGCGGGATAGTGGTCGAGGTATTGGGCGACGGCGCGCTCGTTGGCGGCCCGGAAGCCGCTGGTGACGTCCGTCAGGCGGGTCTTGGCGAGGCCGGAAATGACCTTGGCCAGCAGCTGCATGGCCCACTTCCGGGGGCCGGTGACCTTGTATTCGCCGCGGTCGGCGAAGCGGGCGCCGATGGAGATGTCCGCGTGCTGGAGGCCGGCGAGGACTTCGTCAATGTTCCGGGGGTCGTGTTGGCCGTCCGAGTCGACCTGGATGACCTGGACGTAGCCGAGGCGTTGGGCGTACTTGAAGCCGGCCCGCATGGCGCCCCCGACGCCGAGGTTGAACGGCAGGTTTAGGACGGTTGCACCGGCCGCTGCCGCCTCCTGCGCCGTCGAGTCCGTGGAGCCGTCGTTGACGACGAGCACGTCGTAGCGGGCATTCGTGCGGAGGACTTCCCGCACGGTGCTGCCAACCACGGCGCCTTCATTCCAGGCAGGCATGATCACCAAGACGCGCGGGGAGGGTAGGGCTTCCATATCGTCCAAACTATATCAATTGCGTGCAGGGTCCTCGCTGGCGGCGGCCGCCCGGGCGGCGTCGGGCGCTGCCTGCTTCAGCGCAGGCGCCGTTCCAACTCCGCCGGGATCCGCCCTGTCGAGCCCCGGACCGCGTCCGTGAACCCTGCGACGGCGGCGCGTAAGAGCTTGGCGCGGCCCGGGCTGAAGGTGAAGCGCAGGATATGCGCCTTCAGTTCCTCCACGAGGCGCCGCAGCACCCAGCCCGGATACTTGCGCAGGTAGCGCAGGGTCAACAGCGTCCCGTTCCGGCAGATGTAGTAGACCCGGCTGGGCGAGTGGTAGTTATACGAAATTTCCCGGCCCAGGACCCGCACCGGCCGGCCGAAGAGCCGGCCGGGCTCGCGCTGTCCGAGGTCGTGGGCGATGTCACAGCCCTCACCCACCAGGACGCCGAGCCCTGCGGCACGGGTGCGCATGGTGAATTCGGAGTCGACGCCGTCGATGAACAGGGCCTCCTCGAAGGGGCCCAGCCGGTCCACGGTGGAGCGCGGGATGAGGAAACCGGACTGCATCGGATCGAAGGCGTGCACGAACCGGCCGTCGGTGTGCAGGACGGGGATGGGGTGGCCGCTGTAGGAGGCGGCCGTCACGAATCCGACGCCCATGCCGGCGGCGGTGGCGCGGGCGTAGGTGGCCAGGCCCCGCCGGACGTACTCGCCGACGGGGCGCGAGTCCTGGTCCAGCGTGAGGAAGAAGTCCGGGTTCCAGTGTGTCCGCGCCGCCGCGATGCCGGCGTTCAGGGCTGCCGCGATCCCTGAGTTTTGCGGTTGCCGGACCACCAGGGCGCCGGCGTCCGCGAGGCCGGCCAGCACGGCTTCGGAGCCGTCGGGCGATCCGTCGTCCACGACGACGACGTGCGCCACCTGCTGTTGCAGGGCCCGCACGGTGTCGGTCAGGGACGGATCGGGGCGGTAGGCGGCGACGACGGCGACGACGCTGGGGGACGGATCATTCGGCGACGGATTATTCGGCGACAACGGGCTCCATGCTTTCTTTGGCGAGCAGTCGTGACCCCGGGATCAGCAGGGTCACGAACAGGATAGCTTCGCTCAAGGCCATGCCCAGCGCGATGCCGGGGGCGTTCCCGATGGACCCGGCGTAGATCATGGCCGCGACCCCGAATACGGCGGAGATCAGCGTCCAGCGCAACACGAGGCTCTGCTGGCCGGCCGGAATGAGCAGGTTCCGGATGAACGGGGTGCTGGCACTGAGGAAGAGGAAGGCGAGCCCGTAGTAGAAGCACAATTCGGTGGTTGCCTGGGCCTCTCCGGCGAAAAGGAGGCCGCTGACAAACGGTCCGGCGACGGTCAGGACCGCCGCGCCGATCACGCCGAGTCCGATGTGGGACCAGATGGCTGCCAGATGGCGCCGTTTGCGGCCGGACGCCCCGCGTTCGAGGGTCCAGCCCTGGAAGGCATTGCCCAGGGCCACCACGGTGAACAGGCCGAAGCGGTACAGCGTGTCGGCCGTGGCCAGGCTGCCGGACGCCGCCGGGGCGGTCGTGGCGGTGGCAATCGGGGTGGGCGTGGAGGCGTAGGCGTTGCCGGCGAGGCTGATGCCCGCCGTCCGGCCCTGGGCCCCGAGCTCGCGGAGGGCGCCGCGGAGATCGCGGGGCCACCAGTTTCCTCCGGGGGAGTAGGTCCGGTGAAACACGATGAGGGAGGCCAGGCTCATGGCGGCGACCAGGGCCGTGTAGTACCAGAGCTGGTGGCTGATCAGCAGCACGGGGAGGGCCAGGGCGGTGGCGATGAAACGCGGAACGGTGTCGTAGACGGCCAGCAGCCGCGGCTGGCCCAGCCCGATGCAGAACCACGACGGCGACATCCCCGCGAACGCGACCGCCCACGCCATGGCCACGGCTTCCCAGCGGAATGCGGGAACGGCCACGAGCGCGGCGACGGCGGCGGCGGCGGGCAAGGTGAGGACGAGCAGCAGCAGCCGGGTCCGGATGCTGCGCAGGTAGACCCGGGCGCGGTCGGCGCTGCTGGCCGCCCGGGCGACGGCGACGGGCCCGTCCACGTTCCAGCCCCACATCAGGATGGTGGCGGCGAAGGTGCCGATTGCCTGCCCCGAGATGACGCTGGAGATTCCTTCGCCACCGACGAAGCCGGAGATGACCGGGAGCAGCAGGAGCGGGGTGATCAAGGACAGCAGGGGCAGAATGGTGAACCCTGAAAGTCGTAGCAGTACGGTTCTCATTCGAGCCGGAATCCTTGTTTCTTAGACATCGTCCCTCGATCCTACGGGATGCCCGGCCGCTGCCCGCGGTCCCCTAGGATGGTGCAGATGAACGATCAGAACCGGTTGCCCGACGTTCCGCTCCGGGCCAGCATCTGCATGGCAACGTACAACGGCGCGGAGTTCGTGGAGGAGCAGCTCGCCTCGATCCTGGCCCAGCTGGGCCCCGACGACGAGATCGTGATCGTGGACGACGCGTCCACGGATGACACCGTGGCGCGGATCCGGCAGCTCGCTGATCCCAGGATCCGTCTAATCGAGGCCGCCGCCAACCAGGGGTACGTCCGCTCCTTCGAGCAGGCCGTGCGGGCCAGCCGCGGCGGAGCGATCTTCCTGGCCGACCAGGATGACGTCTGGATCGGGGGCCGGCTGGACGCCATGCTGGAAGCCCTGGCCACGCACGCGGTCGTGGCCAGTAACTTCGATGTGCTCGGCGGGGGCGACCGGCCCCCGATTCCCCGGCTCCGCGCGGCCGACAGCGGCCGCCACCGGGCCAACCTCTGGGGCATCATGGTCGGCTACCGTGCCTACTACGGCTGCGGGATGGCCTTCCGTCGCGAAGTGCTGCCCAGCTTTGTCCCGGTGCCCGCGTACCTGCACGAGTCCCACGACCTCTGGCTCGCAATCCTCGGCAATACCGCGGGCTCCATCCGTCACCTGGACGACTCGACCCTGTTGCGGAGGCTGCACGAGAGCAACGCCACCCCGCGCGGCTGGCGTTCGCTGCGCGTTATCCTGGCCGCACGGGTGGTGCTCCTGCGCCTCATGGTCGAGGCCCGGCGGAGGCTCCGGGCGGCGTCGGCGCGGACGTAGCTTCAAGAGTCCAGCCGTGGACCAAGAGGGCCCGGGACCTCTGCGGTCCCGGGCCTTCTTGCGTCAGGTGTCCCTGAAAGTCGTTCGTCCCTAGAAGTAGGAGACGTCCACCGTCCGCGTGGCGAGGCTGTTGGTCAGCTGCCAGCTGTTGCCGCGCACGATGCCCACGGTGGTCAGTTTGTCACCGTTCCAGTCGCCTGTGATGGGACGGTCTGTGCTGACCCCGAAGGCGATGAAGTTGGAGACCACGGGGGACTTGATCCGGTTGCTGAGCCACCATTCGCCGTTGCGCCACACCCCGATGCTGGTCTTTCCGTCGCCGTCCCAGTCGCCGACGATCGGCGTATCGGAGGGAATCCCGAATCCGGTGTACTCATTGACCACCGGATTGTTGACGTTATAGCTGACCTGGAAGCTGGAGTTGCGCCAGATGCCGATTCCGTCGCGGCCGGCGCCGCTCCAGTCGCCAACGATCGGGGTGTCGGAGCCGACGCCGAAGCCCACCACCTTCGTGATGGCCATGGTGTTGAGGTCATCGACGAGCCACCACATGCCGTTCCGGAAGATACCGATCCCGGCCCGGCCGTCACCGTTCCAGTCGCCGACCACGGGCTTGTCGCCCGGCATGCCGTAGTTGAAGCAGCGCCGCGGGGCGGAGGGCATCTGCAAGCACCAGAACCCGTCCTTGAACCAGCCGGTGTAGGACTTGCCGTCGCCGGCCCACTTGCCGCTGAGCAGCGTGGCGCCGGGTATGAGGCCGATCGGGTAGGTGTCAGGCGTGGAGGCGAGTTTGCGGAGCTGGTCCAGCGAGCCGTTGAAGACGTTCTGATCGCCGGGGAACGTGGCCTTGACGGTCTGGGAAGCGTCGGCGTAGGCGTTGGCATACTGCCAGACGGTGTAGGTGGGCCATCCGCCGGGAACGGCCGGTGCATTGGTGTAGTAGGAGGCCAGCCACAGCGGGTTGGTCTGGCTGAATTCGCTGGTGTTGCCCAGGCAGTCGCGCCAGAAGTAGTAGCTCGTGTAGATCATGGCCTGTTTGTTGGTCATGCGGTACACGGTCTGGGTGAAGTCCCGGACCCAGGTGGCCAGCTGCCCCGGCGTGGCACCGTAGCAGCGGTTGAGGCCGGCGTAGGGGTTGTCCTCGATGTCCAGGACCGGGGGCATCGTGACGCCGTCGGCGGACCAGCCGCCGCCGTTGTTGACGAAGAACTGGGCCTGGGCGGCGCCCCCGGAGACATCGGGCCGGCCGAAGTGATAGGCCCCGCGGAGCAGGCCGACGGAGCTCGCGCCCGTGTACTGGGCCCCGAATTGGCTGTTCACGTAGCTGGTGCCCTCGGTGGCCTTGACGTAGGCGAAGCGGGCGCCGTTGGCCTTGACGGAGGACCAGTTGACGCTGCCCTGCCACGAACTCACATCCAGTCCCAGAGGCTGCCCGCGGGTGTCCAGCGGCTGCTCCGCCACCCACGGCTCGGTCGCTTGGGTCACGGCGGCCTGTTGCGTCTTGGCCATCGCCGCCGAGGCCGACGCCGGATTCAGTCCGGCCCGCCCCATTGTCGCCTGGCCCTGTTGCGGGGCGGCCGCGGCTTCCGCCGTGGCCGGAGCGGACGACGGCGCCGCCGCTGCCGTCGCCGCCTGCGCCGTGGCTTGAAGGGTGGTGGCCTGAGGGGTGGTGGCCGGGGCGCTGGCCTTCGCGGGGGCAGCCGCGCTGGTTGTCGCCGTCGGTTTGGGGGTCGCTGTGGGCGCGGCGGCGGTGGCGGTCGGGGAGGGGCTGGGAGCGGGTGCCGCGGATGCAGGGTTAGCCCAGGTCAGCGCCAGCGCGAAGGGAAGGCAGAGTGCCGCCGCGGTCCGTAGTTTGTGGATTTTGATAGTCGTCACCATTACTCCGGAGGATCTGGACAGAGGCCAAGATCACCCCCGTATGTGCGTAAAGAGTAACCAATTGCCCTCAGTGTTACCACTGTGGCCAATGTTGCTTTTGGTGTGTCCCGCGTCGGGACGGGAGAAAATCGTCAGCCGGTAAGCTGGCCTAATGCAGAAACTCCTCGTCACCGGCGGTGCCGGTTTCATCGGTTCCAATTTTGTCCACTACGTACTGGAGAACACCGACCACCACGTCACGGTCCTCGACAAGCTCACCTACGCGGGCAATGTGGAGTCGCTGGCGGGCCTTCCGGCAGACCACTTCACGCTGGTGCAGGGGGACATCTGCGACGCCGCAGTGGTTGACGACCTGGTCGCCGGGACGGACGTCGTGGTTCACTACGCGGCGGAATCCCACAACGACAACTCGCTGCACGATCCCCGCCCGTTCCTGGACACGAACATCATCGGGACGTACACCCTGATCGAGGCGGCACGGAAGCACAACAAGCGCTTCCACCACATCTCCACGGATGAGGTGTACGGCGACCTCGAGCTCGACGATCCGGAGCGGTTCACCGAGAACACGCCCTACAACCCCTCGAGCCCGTATTCCTCCACCAAGGCGGGCTCGGATCTGCTGGTCCGGGCCTGGGTGCGGTCCTTCGGCCTGCAGGCGACCATCAGCAACTGCTCGAACAACTACGGCCCGTACCAGCACGTGGAGAAGTTCATTCCGCGCCAGATCACCAACGTGATCGACGGCATCCGCCCCAAGCTGTACGGCAAGGGCGAGAACGTCCGGGACTGGATCCACGCCAATGACCACTCGTCCGCTGTCCTGGCGATCATCGCCAAGGGCCGGATCGGCGAGACCTATCTGATCGGCGCCGACGGCGAGAAGAACAACAAGGACGTCGTCGAGCTGATCCTCAAGCACATGGGCCAGGCGCCGGATGCCTACGACCACGTCGTGGACCGGCCCGGCCACGACATGCGCTACGCGATCGACTCCTCCAAGCTGCGCGACGAACTCGGCTGGGAGCCGAAGTTCTCCAACTTCGACGCCGGCATCGAAGACACCATCGCCTGGTACCGGAACAACGAGGACTGGTGGCGTCCGCAGAAGGCCGCGACCGAAGCCAAGTACAAGGAACAGGGCCAGTAGACCATGTCGATCGAGTTCTCGAAGAAGCTCACAGCACACGAAACCCCGATTCCCGGCGTCGTCCTGTACGACCTTCCGGTCCACGGCGACAACCGGGGCTGGTTCAAGGAGAACTGGCAGCGGGAAAAGATGGTGGCGCTCGGCCTCCCGGACTTCCGCCCGGTGCAGAACAACATCTCCTTCAACGAGTCGGCGGGCACCACCCGCGGGATCCACGCCGAGCCGTGGGACAAGTTCATTTCCGTGGCCACCGGCCGGATCTTCGGCGCCTGGGTGGACCTGCGCGAAGGCCCGACGTTCGGCGCCGTGTTCACTGCCGAAATGGATCCCAGCCAGGCCATCTTCATTCCCCGCGGAGTGGGGAACGCCTTCCAGACGCTGGAAGACAACACCGCCTACACCTACCTCGTCAACGACCACTGGTCCGCCGACGCCCAGGGCCAGTACACCTTCCTGAACCTCGCCGACGAGACCGCGGCCATCAGCTGGCCCGTGCCGCTGGAGCAGGCCGAGCTCTCGGACAAGGACAAGGCACACCCGCGGCTGGCGGACGTCACGCCGATGCCGCCGAAGAAGGTCCTCGTGGTCGGTGCCGACGGCCAGCTCGGCAAGGCCCTGCGCAAACAGTACGACGGCGACGCGTCCGTTGAATTCGCCGGCCGCGGCGAGTTCGACCTCGGCAGCGAGGACGCCTTCACCGGGCGCAACTGGAAGAACTATTCCGCGATCATCAACGCCGCGGCCTACACGGCGGTGGATGCCGCCGAGTCGGCCGAAGGCCGTGCGGCGGCCTGGGCGGTCAACGTCACCGCCGTGGCGCGGCTGGCCCGCACCGCCGTCGAACACGACCTCACACTGGTCCACGTGTCCTCGGACTATGTCTTCGACGGCACGCGCGCCACACACGACGAGTCGGAGCCCCTGGCGCCGCTGGGCGTCTACGGCCAGACCAAGGCCGCGGGCGACGCCGTCGTCAGCGTGGTGCCCCGGCACTACATCGTGCGCACGAGCTGGGTGATCGGCGAAGGCAACAACTTCGTCCGCACCATGGCCTCGCTGGCGGAACGCGGCATAGAGCCGTCGGTGGTGGACGACCAGATCGGGCGGCTGAGCTTCACGGAGGACATCGCCGCCGGCATCCGGCACCTGCTGGAGTCGGGCGCCGCGTACGGCGTCTACAACCTCAGCAACGACGGCGATCCGCAGTCCTGGGCGGAGATCGCCGCGGACGTCTACGAGCTCGCCGGCAAGCCGCGGGAGGCCGTGACGGGTGTCAGCACGGAGGAGTACTTCAAGGGCAAGGCCGTCTCGCCGCGCCCGTTGAACAGTGCCCTCGAGCTGGACAAGATCAAGGCCGCCGGGTTCGTCCCGCCGCTGTCCTCGGACCGGCTCAGGGCGTACATGGGGGCAACAGTTCCCCAGCACTGAGCCTTGGCCGTGCGGTTCAGCTAAGGATCAGCACGCGAAAAAGACCCGTTCACGCGCATGGCGTGGACGGGTCTTTTTGGTGCGGGAGCCGCGGGAGCCGCGGGAGCCGCGGGAGCCGCGGGAGCCGCGGGCTCAGCCGGCCGCGGCCTCGGCAGCGGGACGCTTGCGGGCCAGCCTGGTCCTGGACGGCCACGGCCGCTTCGGGAGCAGAGTATGGCCCGGGAACAGGTAGCTGAACAGCTTCGAGGCGCAGAGCAGGACTGCCGCGGTGAAGGCCAGGGTGAGGACCTCCCAGGTCAGCGGCGGCTGCCAGCCCGGCACGGTGAACATGGTCTGCCAGTTGGCCGTTTCCTGGATGCCCACAACATAGCGCCGGAGAACGTTCACAAAGGCATAGGCGTGTGCGACGCAGCCGGCCACCAGCAGGATCCGGGCGATGGTCATGCTCTGCGGCCGCTGTCCGAACGGCCGGAACCGCATGGCGAGCCCGGTCGAGATGACCGCGATCGTGAACAGCGGCAGGCTGTACCGGCCCTGCCAGATGAAGCCGGTGGTGTTGATGAGGGCCGCCTGCACCACGGCAGGGACCACCGCCAGCAATGCGACCGCCACCCAGAAGGCAGCCTGCAGCCGGTAGGGCCGGACCAGCATGACCGTGAGCATGAGCCCGATGAGCAACATGCTCCAGAACATCTGGACGGCCTGCGGAACCGGTGCGTCCAGCCACCCCGCAACGCCGATGTACTGGCCGACAAAGTCGAAGGACTTGTCCATCATCGTCAGGAACGCGTTGTACGGCCGCACCTCGCCGGCGACGTTGGAGATCCCGGCCGGGGCTTCGCCGGCCGAAGCCGGTGCCCGGAGCATCAGGAAATTCCACGCCACGCCCAGGACGATGCCCACAGTGGCCAGTGCGGTTACTGCCAGCACCACCCGGTTCCTGAAGATGGCGACGATGTCAGCGCGCCGGAAGAAGAGGCAGGCAACGATCGCGCCGCACAGCAGCCACAACAGGGATATGTTGCGGGTGTTCGCGAGAGTCGCGGCCGCGATGCCGACCGTCAGGATGCCCGGGCGGGCCCGCTCCAGGTGCCGCGAGTTCTCCAGCACGGACACCAGCCCGCAGAAGGCCGCCATGGAGGCCGCGATTTCCAGCGAATTCGGATTGATGCCGCTGCCCAGGAACAGGACCATCGGCGTCGTCGAAATGGCGGCCGCGACGAGCGGCCACTTGGGGTGGCGCAGCCGGTGCAGGGCCGTGAAACCGGCGGCGTAGAAGGCTGCGGACAGCAGACCGCTGACGATGCGCATGGCGTAGATCGCCGGGGCCCCGGACATGACGAGGCTGGGCAGCCCGACAAGCCAGTAGTAGAAGGGGTTGTACAGTCCGGCCGACGTCACACCGATGGTGAGGTCGTTGTCATCGAGGGGGATCGCCGGGGCGCAGCCTGCCGGTTTCGTCACCTGGAAGGGGAAGCACATCTGCGCCTGCACGTTGGCGATGTAGGACGGAACCTGCACATGGACGCCGTGGCCGTACGATTCGCCGGGGCCCGGGAAAAACTGGCCCCGGGATACAGCGGCCGCCTTGATGGTGTGCGAGGGTTCGTCCGGATAGGCCATGAGGGGGGTGGCCAGGATCCACAGGGTGATGAGGAGGGACAAAAGGGCGAAGACAGGAAGGAAGAAGCCCATGCCACCGCGGGTGGTTGCCGACAGCGCGAACCGCCGAGCCTTGCCGGGCCGGGCGCCGGGCACGGAGCCTGCTGGTGACGTGCGGGCCGCCTCGGTTGCGTGAATCACTGTGCGTCCCCGATCGTGTCAATCAGCTTTTTGGATTCCCGAATGGCCTCTTCGCTGGGAGAGGCGACACTGGCGAAGTACGTTGAGGACACCTGGCCGTCGGAACTGAGGACAAAGGTGCCCCAGGACTTTACGAGCGTGCTCAGCTGGTGGTTTGAATACTTACCGCAGAAGGCCTGGTAACCGACGACGCCGAGGGCGTAGCCCTGGTTGCTTGTCTCGGGCAGAGTGAATTCCACCCCGGTGGGCAGCGTCCGGGTGGTGCCCTCTTGGGCGGCAACCGCGGCGGAGTCCTTGGACATGCGGACGTAACCTCCGCCGAAGGAGAGCAAGGCGGTTTCGAAGCGGCTGCCGATCGAGCCGAGGTCCATGAACGCGATGCCGCCGGGGGTCTTGTCGACCTTGTCGGCAAGGTCGGAGTGCTTCTTGACGGTGACGGCGTTGCCGGTCTTCGGCCAGGTGGCGGATACGCCCGAGGTCCAGGCGGGGTCGGCGCTGAGGTACTTTGTGGCCGCTTCCGTTTCCACGCTGGGCTCCGTGGCCACGATGGGGGCGATGTCGTCCGAGGGGAGGGTGATGTCGGGGTTGATGTCCGCGATCTCACGCGCGTCCCAGCGGGTGATGGAGCCGGAGAAGATCCCGGCCAGGACTTCGCGGGTCAGCTTGACGTTCCGAAGGCTCGGATTGTTGAGCGCGACGCCGATGGAGGTCACGGAAACGGGAACGGAGAATGCGCCCGCCGGCCCGCACACGTCCTTGGTCTGGTTCTGCTGTTCCGGTGTCAGGGGACCGTCCAGTGCGGCGAAGTAGGCTTGGCGCGTGGCCAGGGCCCTCAGTCCGACGTCGGATCCGTCCGGGGAGTAGTTGAGCGACGTGGCGGTGAGTTCCTTGCTCCAGGCGTTGCTCCAGGCCTCGATCGGCCCCTTCTGCACGGGCGTTCCGATCGCGGTGAGGGATCCCCGGACGTCGCTGACGGGCGTTCCTCCGGAGCAACCGGTCACTCCGATTCCCAGCAGCAGAATGCAGGCGAGAACTCCACCTGTGGACCGATTGCGCAAAGAATTTCCCTTCCCGTTCCGGAATGCCTCCGAAACCGTTCCTTATTACCCTAGCCGGTCCCGTGGTGTCGAGGGGTTGCCGGAACACGTCACCGGAGTCTGCACGGCACGCGGTGCTGGTCTAGACTTGCCGGATGTCCCTGTGGATGAAAGCGCCCGGACACATCAACGATTACAGGCGGTATGTTCGAACAATGGGGATTGAATTGTGAGCCTTGCTCACCGCATGAAGACCCTTGTGCGCGACGGCTTCCTGGTCAAGTTCCTCGTGGTGGGAGGGCTTTCCTTCGCCATCGACCTCGGACTCCTGGCCCTCCTTCATGAGGTGGGCAACGTCGATCTGTGGATTGCCACCCCGATCGCCTTCCTGACCAGCCTGGTCTTCAACTTCTTCGTCCAAAAGAACTTCACGTTCCAGTCCGGCGCCCGGGCCCACGTCAGCTTCATCAAATACGGGGCACTTGTAGCGTTCAATGTCGTGGCAACAGACGTGATCGTCAATCTCGCCGCAGGGGCCGGCCAGTCCTACGCGCTCGGCAAGGTCATCGCGACCATCGCCACGACCGCCTGGAACTTCTTGCTCTACAAGCACTGGATCTTCAAGCCCGCGCCGGAGCATGACCGCGACATCGTCGACCTCGACGCCTCCGCGACCCCTGCCAGCGGCCCTCATCATCGGGATTAGCTAAGGCTGCTTCCGTCGTTGATGGGCTCCCCGGCCGGGGGCTGGCCGGGCGACAATTGGCGGTACAGCAGGACTCCCGCCACGGCTGTCACGGCCAGATAGGCAAGAGCCAGGGGAAGCCAGCCCAGCGGCGGCTCCCACTTGGTTGCCCCGAACATGTCCGCCCAGTTGGCTTCGGTGGATATTCCGACTCCGTACCTGCGCAAGGCATTGGCGAACACCGCGGTGTGCGCGGCCGCGGTGAGCCCGATCGCCCACATCGTGATTCTCCGCGCGAAGAGCGAGTCGGGGAACCGGAGGAAGCGCAGGGCCAGTCCCGCGGCCAGGAGCATCGGGACAATCACGGGCAGAAGGTAGCGGCCTTGCCAGATGTAGCCCAACTCCGTGACCACCTGAGCCTGAAGGATTGGCGGGATGGCGATCGCCGCGGCGAGCAGCACGATGAATCCGAGCCGAGGGCGCCACAGCCTGACGGACACCGCGGCGACCATGAGTGCCCCGGTGAGGCAGGACCACCAAAAGTAGACGCCGGTGGGACCGTTGGTGTCCAGCCAGCCGAGCTGGGCCACGTAGGAGGCCGCGATGTCGAATGTCCGCTCAACCATGGTGCCGAAGGCTTGCTCCGGGGTGACGGTACCGGGGGTGCCCAGCAGGCTGGCGAGGGTGTTGGCTGTCTTGAGCCACAGGAGGCCGAGGGCCGCCGCGACGGCAATCAGGGCGGCCATGGCCAGGACGAGCTTGTTCTTCACCAGGAGCAGTAGATCCCGGGGCGGGACCATGAGCAGGGCGGCAATGACAGCCAGGGCAAGCCACAGCAGTGACAACGCCCGGGTGTTGGCCAGGACGGCGGCAGCGACCCCCACAACAACGATGTTGAACCGGAACCGGGACAGCTCCCGCACGTTCTCAAGCACGAGGCACAGGTTGACGAACACTGCTGAGGTGGCGACGATCTCCAGGGCATTCGGGTTGATGGACCCGCAGAGGTAGAGAACCATGGGCGTGACGGCGATCCCCGCGGCCGCGACGGGCCAGCGCCGGTTGGCGAACTGGGTGGTGGCGAGGAGCGTGGCAGCGAGGAACAAAGAGCACAGCAATCCGCTGAGGATCCGCATGGCGTAGATGGCCGGCTCGCCGCTCAGGATCGTGGAGGGCAGGCCCACCACCAGGTAGTACAGGGGGTTGTAGTTGCCGGCCGACGTGCCGGCCGTCGTCGGCTGCCGGTCCGCGGAATCCAGCCCGGGGGAGCAGTCAGCGGTGACGATCACTTTGAAGGCGAAGCAGGTTAGGGACTGGGTGTCGGCGATGTACTTGGGCACCACCACCTGAAGCTGTTCGCCCTGGGTCTGTCCGGACGTGCCGAGGAACTGCCCCCGGGCCACGGCGGCGGCCTTGATCGTGTGGGCCGGTTCGTCGGGGACCGACATCAGGGGAGAGGCAAGGCTCCACAACGTGCTGAACATCGACAGGATCAGGAAGATCATGCCGAAGCGCAGGACCGGTGCGGGGGGCTTGGACTGCGCCGGATTCGCCTGGCGGGGCCGCTGCGCTTTGCGCAAGGGAAGACTCATGGATTCAGTGCACCGTTTCACAGTGATGAGACGCGTCCAGCGCCCTTGAAGCGCCCCGCCGGAAAACTGCTCATGAAGATTCGCGCAGAACACCGCGTCGGGACGCCGGGGCCCGTCTGTCCCCCGTCGATCGTAGGGCCACCAGGCACCCGGTACAAAAGCGCTGTCCGCCCGACCGGCCGCTCCGGCTCGGTCCGGCCGTGAGGCCAATGAGCCTGCTGTGACCGGTGAGAAAGATGTTGTCCCGCCACGGTGGCGGTTATCCACATAAGGCCGCCGCACCCCTTGTCCGGCCGGGCAGTGCCGCCTAGGTTTAAGCCACTTTCATCGCCTCGGCAGTGGGGCGTCAGTCATATTGGGGGCTGCATGGAGGCTGTGCGCATTGTCGAGGACGAGGTCCGCGAGCTGATCCGCCGGCGCGGCCTGGACCCCCTGCGGCAGTCCGGGGAGGTCCGGCGGCTGGTCGAAGCGGCGGTCAGCGACTACGACGAGCGGGCCTTGCTGGCGCCGCTGCCGCCACTGGGGCCGTTGGAGTCGGCGCGGAGATTCGTCTACGACGCCGTGGCCGGCTTCGGCGCGCTGCAGCCCCTCCTGGACGATCCGGGCATCGAGGAAATCTGGCTCAATGCGCCCAGCGAGATCTATGTGGCGCGCAACGGCGAATCGGAGCTGACTTCTGTGTCGTTGACGGACCAGCAGGTCCGGGACCTCGTGGAACGGATGCTGAAGAGCTCCGGCCGTCGGCTGGACATGTCCTCCCCGTTCGTGGATGCGGCGCTCCCGGACGGCTCACGTCTGCATGTGGTCATCCCGGATGTCACCCGGCGGCACTGGGCCATCAATATCCGCAAGTTCGTGGTCAAGGCCAGCCGGCTGGAGCACCTGGTGGAGCTGGGAACGCTGACCCCGCAGGCGGCCAGGTTCCTCGGTGCGGCCGTCGCCAGCGGCCTCAACATCCTGGTCTCGGGCGCCACCCAGGCTGGCAAAACCACCATGCTGAACTGCCTCGCGGCGAGCATCGGCACCCGTGAGCGGGTCATCACGGTGGAGGAGATCTTCGAACTGCAGTTTCCGCTCCGCGACGTCGTGGGGCTGCAGTGCCGGCAACCGAACTTGGAGGGGCAGGGGGAAATTCCGCTGCGGCGGCTCGTCAAGGAGGCCTTGCGCATGCGGCCCGACCGGCTCGTGGTGGGGGAGGTCAGGGAGGCTGAGAGCCTTGACATGCTCATAGCCTTGAATTCGGGTCTTCCCGGGATGTGCACCGTCCATGCAAACTCCGCACATGACGCCGTGACGAAGATTTGCACGCTGCCGTTGCTCGCCGGCGACAACATTTCCAGTGCCTTCGTGGTTCCCACGGTGGCGTCCTGCATCGACCTGGTGGTCCACTGCAGCCGGCACGCCAACGGGCGCCGACAGGTCACCGAGATCCTGTCGCTGGGCCGCCGCGTGGAAAACGGAATCATCGAATCCTCCATGGTGTTCACGATGTCGGACGGGCAGCTTCTTCCGAAGGCCAACTCGATGCCCGCCGCGGAAAAGTTCGCCCGCTCCGGCTATGACGTCGCGGCGCTCCTGGAGCCGCGCTAATGGCGCCGCTCCTGGGGATGCTGGGCGGGGCCGGACTTCTCTTGATCTGGTGGTCCGCGTGGGAGCAGCCCGGGAGCTCCGGGCGCAAGTCCCGGACCAGCAGGGTTGAGGATCTGCTGCGGACGGCGGGCATCGAAAAGGTCAGCGCGGCAGGCCTGCTCGCCTCGTGCCTCGGGGTCGGCGTATTTACAACCCTGGCCTTCTTCGCAGTGACAGCGTCGTGGCCGATCTCGGGATGCTTTGGCCTGTTTGGCGGCTGGCTGCCGATGGCGATCGTCCGGTGGCGTGCAAGGAAGCGCACGGCCGTCCTCCGCCAACTCTGGCCCGACGTCGTAGACCACCTCCGGTCAGCCATCAGGGCCGGCCTGTCACTGCCCGAGGCCCTGATCCAACTTGGCGAGAAAGGCCCCGTGGAGCTTCGCCACGTGTTCGTGGACTTCGGCTCCGACTACCGTTCCGGAGGCCAGTTCGATCCCTCGCTCACCCGGCTCAAAGAACGCCTGGCTGATCCCGTGGCGGACCGGATTGTCGAGGCGCTCCGGCTCACCCGGGAGGTGGGCGGCTCTGATCTCGGGCGACTCCTCGGCACCCTCGCCGAGTTCTTGCGTGAGAGCGCCCGGACCCGGAGTGAGTTGGAGGCCAGACAGTCCTGGACCGTCAACGCCGCCCGGCTGGCCGTCGCGGCGCCCTGGATTGTGCTGGTGCTGCTGGCCAGCAGGCCCGAGGCCGTGATGGCCTACAACACCGCGGCCGGGGCGGCGGTCCTACTGGGCGGCCTGGCTGTCTCTTTGATTTCCTATGCCATCATGTTGCGGATCGGGGCGCTGCCGGAAGAGCAGCGGGTGCTCCGATGACCGGGCTGATGGCGGGTGCCACGGTATGCGGCTCAGTCCTCGGGGCCGGACTCTGGCTGTTCCTCGTGCGGCTTCCCTTCATGCGCCCGACGACGTTCGTCGAACGTATCGGTCCGCAATTGAGAACCCACAACCTGGAATCCCGGCTCCTGCGGACCGCCCCGCGCAATGTCACGCCGTTCGGGCCGCTGGAAAGGATTCTCCGCCCGGCGATCCGCGACGGCGTCAGATCACTAGGCCGAATCAACCTTGGTGCGACGGCCTTGAACCGCAGGCTTGCCCGCGCCGGGAGCGCCAAGACAGCGGTGGACTTCCGGGCCGAACAGCTCGTGTGGGCGGCCGGCGGCTTTGTCCTCGCCGTCGGCGTCGTGGCGCTCGCCGGCAGTCTTGGCAGCTTCAGCCCGTTCGTTGCGGTGGTGGCCGTCGTGGGGAGCGCCGTGGGCGGGTTCCTGCTCCGGGACTACCTGCTGGGAGCGCACATCAAGAAACGGGAGGCGCTGACGATGGCGGAGTTTCCCAGCATCGCCGAACTCATGGCCCTCGCTGTCAGTGCCGGGGAAAGCGCCACCGGTGCGCTGGACAGGGTCTGCCGCAGCGCCCGGGGCGAGCTCTCGCACGAATTCAGCCGCGTCCTCTCCGAGACCCGGGCCGGGAAGCCCCTCGTGGAGGCCCTGCGGGAGTTCTCGGCCAGGACGGATCAGGGACCCCTTCTCCGTTTCGTCGACGGAATGATCGTGGCCGTGGAGCGCGGAACACCCCTGGCCGACGTCCTACGCGCGCAGGCACAGGATGTCCGGGACACAGCCAAAAGGGAGCTCATGGAGTCCGCCGGCAAGAAGGAGATCGGGATGATGGTGCCGCTCGTCTTCGGGGTGCTTCCGCTAACAGTCATCTTCGCCGTGTTCCCCGGCCTGGCCGCCATCAGTCTCGGACTCTAGGAGCCGCCAGCCCAGCCTGGACGCGGCGCAGACGGCGAGGCCTTGCAGGCCATAAGGACGGAATTCAAAAAAAGCCATACGACGACGGAAGAGGATACGAAGAACGTCCCGCGGTCCGGGACTTGCCGGCCCGGATGCGGTGCCAGGTTCTGCACCGAAGCATCACCAGGATTCAGGCACGAAGCGCAGGAAACCAGATGCACCAGATCGACAACAGCACCGGAAAGACAGAAGCAGCGGAAAGACAGAAGCACGAAACAAGAGAGATCAGGCACGAGAAGAACGAGGAAAGAGGACACCGTGAAGAACTTCGGAACCCGGATGGCATTGATGGCGCTGAGCATGGTGACGTGGCGGTCTGTCGCGTCGCGGCTGCGGCCGGGGGACCACCGTGCCCCGGTAGCAGACCATCCGGAGCGGGGGGATGTGCCCGGCTGGGTGATGATCACCCTTATGTCCGCCGTCCTCGTGGCAGCCCTTCTGGCCCTCGCCGGTCCGGCACTGGAGGGGCTCTTCAACCAGGCCATGGATAAGGTCGGACAGTAGCAGGTGGCGGCACAAGGCGCGGGGCACGGCACCGGGCTCCGGCGCATCACAGACCGTGAGCGTGGGGCCGCCGTGGTGGACTTCGTGCTGATCGGCGCGCTGCTCACGTTGTTCTTCCTCGCGATCGTCCAGCTCACCTTGGTCCTCCATGTGCGGAACACGCTGATAGACGCCGCCGCCTCGGGGGCCAGATACGGCACGCTGGCGGACCGCAACTCCGGGGATGCCCGGGACCGTACGGTCCAGCTGATCACGGCGGCGCTGAACCCCGATTTCGCCCGGGACGTGGCCACCAGCGAGTCCACGTACCAGGGCATCCGCACGCTGGAAGTCACTGTCCGTGCGCCCTTGCCGGTCATCGGCTTTATCGGTCCACGGGCGCTCCTGGAGGTGAAGGGCCATGCGGCCATCCAGCCGTAACGGCGCAGCGCCCCGCCCAGTCCGGGGCGTCCCCGGGGGCGACGGCGTCTCTCGGGACCTCAGCGCCGGGCTGGAACAGGGGAGTGCCGTGATCGAGTTCGTTTTCCTGTCCATGCTGCTGATGGTGCCCCTCGTGTACTTCATCGTCACCGTGGGCCAGATCCAGGGCGGCTCGTTCGCTGTGGTTGGCGCCGCGGACCAGGCCGCCAAGGTCTATGTCGCCCAGCCGGACGCGGCAAGCGGCCGGGCCGCTGCCGAGCAGGCCGTGCTGCTGGCGCTCGCCGACTACGGGCAGCCGCCGGAGAACGCCAGCATCGACACACGCTGCGAACCCGCGGACTGTCTGGCTCCCGGCTCGGCGGTGACGGTCACCGTTCACCTCGCCGTGCCGCTGCCCTTTGTGCCCTTCAGCGATGTGCTTCATCTCAACGCGAGCCAGCTCAGCGCCTCGGCAACCCAGCTGGTGGGAAGGTTCCGGTGAAAATCCACGTCGGTGCATTCCAGCATCCAGCCAGGAACCCGTCCCGCCCGCAGGAGGGCCAGGTGCTGGTGCTGAGCATCGGGTTCGTCGTGATTGCCCTGCTTGTCGCGACCGTCGTCATTGCCGCTTCCAGCGTCTACCTCGAACACAAGAAACTGCTCTCGCTCGCGGACGGCGCCTCGGTGGCCGCAGCGGACAGCTTCACGCTCGGGCAGCTCGGCAACGCCGGCGGCACGCCATCCGCCGTATTGAGCGGTACCAGGGTGCGCAGCGCCGCCGTCGACTATCTGAGCCGCAACGGCGCCTTCGGTCGCGTCAGCGGCCTCAGTGTGGCGCCGTCCACGGGCAGCCCGGACGGTGCCACCGCCGTCGTGGTGCTCAGCGCTGCGGTCCACCCGCCAGTGGTGAACTTCCTGGTGCCCGACGGCATCCGGATCGAGGCGACGTCGACGGCGCGGTCCCGCCTCAGCCGCTGACCCGCGTCCCCAACATCCCGGTTGCCCTATCAGTAGATGCTGCCAACCGGGGCCGATAGCAGCCCCAAGTGACAGGGCATCCGGGAGGGGAAGGGGGCCGCGGTGAGGGTCAGGGGGCTAGGACACATAGCGTAGGCTTAAAAAACCATGGCAAACATTGATTTTCCCGCTGAAATCCGCGCGCTGCGGGCCACCTATGCGTCCATCGAGAACGTCTCGAACGTCGAGGCGCTCAAGGAAGACATCGCCGAGCTCAGCGAGCGGGCCGGTGAACCCAACCTGTGGGACGACCCCGCCGCGGCGCAGGTCATCACCTCGAAGCTCTCGCACAAGCAGTCCGAGCTCGAGCGCCTCAACAAGCTGGCGGCCCGGATCGACGACCTCGAGGTCCTGGTGGAGCTCGGCCAAGACGAGGACGACGCCGAATCCATGGCCGACGCCGCCGCGGAGCTGGAATCGGTCCGCAAGGCGCTGGGCGAGCTCGAAGTGGTCACACTGCTCTCTGGCGAGTTCGACGAGCGCGAAGCCGTGGTGACCATCCGGGCCGGAGCTGGCGGCGTGGACGCGGCGGACTTCGCCGAAATGCTGCTGCGCATGTACCTGCGCTGGGCCGAACGCCACGGCTACCCGACCACCATCATGGACACCTCCTACGCCGAAGAAGCCGGGCTGAAGTCCGCGACGTTCGAGGTCAAGGCGCCCTACGCCTACGGCACGCTCAGCGTCGAGGCCGGTACCCACCGCCTGGTCCGGATCAGCCCGTTCGACAACCAGGGCCGCCGCCAGACCTCCTTCGCCGCAGTGGAAGTGATCCCGCTGATCGAGCAGACGGACTCCATCGACATCCCCGACAACGAGATCCGCGTCGACGTCTTCCGGTCCTCCGGCCCCGGCGGCCAGTCGGTCAACACCACCGACTCCGCCGTGCGCCTGACCCACATCCCCACCGGGACCGTGGTGTCCATGCAGAACGAGAAATCGCAGCTGCAGAACCGCGCCGCCGCCCTGAGGGTGCTGCAGTCCCGCCTGCTGCTGCTGAAGAAGGAACAGGAGGACGCCGAGAAGAAGGCGTTCGCCGGCGACGTCAAAGCCTCGTGGGGCGACCAGATGCGCTCCTACGTCCTGAACCCGTACCAGATGGTCAAGGACCTGCGCACCGAGCACGAGGTCGGCAACACCTCGGCGGTGTTCGACGGCGAAATCGACGACTTCATCGACGCCGGGATCCGCTGGCGGACCGACAACCGCAACGCCGAGAAGTAGGCCCCGCACCCCGGCCGGTCGCCTCGACTGGGAGGTCGCTGACAATCGTGCGACACGCCCCGCCGTTCCGGCCGATCCGCCGTTACCCGTGCGTATAGTCGAGGGGCCGGAGCTCTACTTCCCCCACACGAAAGCCCTTGCGCCGGCAGCAGAACCGGGTCCCCGCGGCCATGTCCTGCAGGGTACTAAGGGCCATGATCCGTTTCGAAAATGTCACCAAGGTCTATGACCAGAAGGCGCGGCCGGCGCTGGATTCGATCAACCTTGAGATCGACCGCGGCGAATTCGCCTTCCTCGTCGGGGCCTCCGGCTCCGGCAAGTCGACCTTCCTGCGCCTGGTCCTCAAAGAGGACCGCGCCTCCTCCGGGGCCGTGTACGTCGCCGGCCAGAACGTCGCCAACATCTCCAGCTGGCGCGTGCCGCGCCTGCGCCGAGGCATCGGCGTCGTCTTCCAGGACTTCCGCCTGCTGCCGCAAAAGACAGTCTTCGCCAACGTCGCCTTCGCCATGCAGGTCATCGGCAAGAGCCGCAGCGTCATCCGCGACACCGTCCCCGAGGTCCTCAAGACCGTGGGCCTGGAAGGCAAGGAAAACCGGCTCCCGCACGAACTCTCCGGCGGTGAGCAGCAGCGCGTGGCGATCGCCCGCGCCGTCGTGAACCGGCCCGGCATCCTGCTGGCCGACGAACCCACCGGCAACCTGGACCCCACCACCTCGATGGGCATCATGGGCGTGCTGGACAAGATCAACCAGAACGGCACTACCGTGGTGATGGCCACGCACGACGACGACATCGTCAACGAGATGCGCAAACGGGTCGTGGAACTCAAGAACGGCGTCGTGATCCGCGACGAGGCCAGGGCCCTGTACACGTCCATGATTCCGGTGGTGGGCCAGTCGCGCCGCCTGCGCGACGCCAGCGGCCGGGACGAGCCGCCCGCTACGTCCCCCCGTGCGGAAACACGCGCCGAAGCGCGCGGGCTCCGCACCGCAGGGGAGGGCCAGGCGTGAGGCTTGCATTCGTCCTGAGCGAGATCGGCAGCGGACTGCGCCGCAACCTGTCCATGGTGATCTCCGTCATCCTGGTGACCTTCGTGTCCCTGACCTTCGTCGGCGCCGCCGGCATGCTCCAGTTGCAGATCAACCAGATGAAAGGCTACTGGTACGACAAAGTCCAGGTGGCCATCTTCCTGTGCAGTGACGGTTCGACGGCGCCTGGCTGCGCCACCGGCCCTGCCACCCCGGAGCAGGAAGACAACCTGCGCAAGCTCCTGCAGTCGCCCGCGGTCGCGCAGTACGTCAACGACTTCCAGTACGAGTCCAAAGACGACGCCTACAAGCACTTCAAGGAACAGTTCTCCAATTCCCCGATCGTCGACTCCGTGACCCCGGACCAGCTTCCGGCCTCGTTCCGGATCAACATGAAGGACCCGGAGAAGTACGAGATCATCAGCGAGACCTTTTCCTCGCAGGCCGGCGTGGAGACCGTGATCGACCAGCGTCAGCTGCTGGAGCGCCTGTTCTCGGCCATGAACGCGGCGTCCCTCGTGGCAGTGAGCATCGCCGGCGTCATGATCATTTGCGCCATCCTGCTGATTGCGACCACCATCCGGCTCTCCGCGTTCAGCCGGCGCCGCGAGACGGGCATCATGCGGCTCGTGGGAGCGTCCAAGATGGTGATCCAGCTGCCGTTCATCCTCGAAGGCGTCATCGCCGCGGTGATCGGCGCCGCCCTGGCCTCCGGCACCCTGTGGGCGGTGGCCCACTTCTTCCTTGGCGAGGTCCTGTCCAAGCAGTACCCGGACACCGCCTTCATCTCGCCGGGGCAGACCCTGATGCTGGCACCTGCCCTGATTGGCCTGGGCGTCGTCCTGGCCGGAATTTCCTCCCTGCTGACCCTCCGCCGGTACTTGCGGGTCTAGCTTTGCGCAACGAAAAGGGAATGCTTATGACACCGATGGCCCCCCGCCCCCTCCGGCACCCCCTCCGGCACCCCCTCCGGCTTCGCCTGGTGGGACGCCGCAGCCGGATGATCAGCGCCACCCTGGCCTTGGTCCTCGCGGGAAGCCTGGGCGCCTCGGCGCCGGTGGCATTTGCGGACAACCTGGACGACCAGCAGGCCGCACTGAAGGATCAGGCGGCGCAGGTCCAGGACTCCCTGGAGTTCGTGGATGCCAGGATCGCCCAGGCCGCGGCAGACCTGGTCCTGTACCAGGGCCAGCTCCCCGCCGCCCAGCAGGCCCTCATGGACGCCCAGGGACGGGTGGCCGGAGCAGTCCAGGAGGTGGACGCCCTCGCTGCCCGCGTGGACCTCGCGCAGCAGAACAAGGCCAAAATCACCGCGCAGCTCGAGAGCGATAAGCAGAAGATCGCCGACACCCGCAAGCTGATCGGGCAGATCGCCACGCAGGCCTACAAGTCCGGCGGCGTACCGTCCAACCTGTCATTGTTCTTCGGCTCGAACCAGGGCGGCAGCCTGACCGACACCATCGACCTCGCGGACCAGGCCCTGCGCAGCCAAAACTCCGCGATGGACAAGCTCACGCAGCAGAGTGCCACCAACGTCAACGCGCAGGCCCGGCTGGCAGCCGTCGAGGCCGAAATCACGGACCTCAAGGCCAAAGCCGACGCAGCACTGGCACGGGAGAAGGCCGCCCGGGACGAGGCCGAAGCCAAGAAGGCGCAGGTGGACAAGCTCATCGCCGATACCACCAGGATCGACGCCGAACTCCAGGCTGCCAAGCCCGGCATCCAGAACCAGCTCGCCCAGGTCAAAGCCCAGCAGGACGCCGTCGCCGCCGATATCGCCGAACGCGACCGGAAACTGCGTGAGGCCTGGGAAGCCGAGCAGCGCCGCATCGCCGAGGCCGCGGCCGCGGCCGCCCGTGCGCAGGGACAGGCGGTCCAGCCCTACGTTCCGGTCCAGGGACCGCCGTCGGCCTTCGGCCTCCGGCACCCGTTCTCTTCCAACATCCCGATCACGTCCGGATTCGGCTGGCGCGCGACGCCGCCCGGCACCATCGACTTCTACGGCACCGGCGGCTATATGCACACCGGCATCGACTTCGGCGCCACGTGCGGCACCCCCGTTTACGCCGCGGCGGCCGGCACCGTTTTCTCGGCCGGCTGGGGCAACGACGGCGGCGGCAACCGGGTGAAGATTTCCCATGGCGTCATCCAGGGCAACTCGCTGACCACGATCTACTACCACAACACCTCTGTGACGGTCTCGGTCGGCCAGCACGTTGAACAGGGGCAGCTGATCGCCTACTCGGGAACCACCGGCAACTCCACCGGGTGCCACGCGCACTTCGAGACCTGGCTCAACGGCCGGGCCGTGGACCCCATGACCCTGCTGTAGCCCGTCCCGGGCCATCCGCTGCGGCGGCCGCCCTGCCGTAAACTGGAAAGGTTCCGCGCCACCCGGCCGGAGTGAATCACCACCACAACCAAGGAGTCCTACCGTGCCCAAAGAAAGTGGCCGTAAGGTAGTGGCCACCAACCGCAAGGCCCGGCACGACTACCACATCCTTGACACATACGAGGCCGGCATCGCGCTGATGGGCACTGAAGTAAAGTCCCTGCGCGAAGGCCATGCCTCAATGGTCGACGGCTTCTGCACGTTCTATAACGATGAGCTGTGGATGGAGGGCATCCACATCCCCGAATACCACCAGGGGAGCTGGACCAACCACGCCGCACGCCGCCGCCGCAAGCTGCTGCTGCACCGAGAGGAGCTCACGAAGATCTCGCACAAAATCCGGGAATCGGGTTTCACGATCGTGCCGCTGCAGTTGTATTTCGTGGACGGCCGCGCGAAGGTGGAAATCGGCGTCGCCCGCGGTAAGAAGGAATACGACAAGCGCCAGACGCTGCGCGAACAGCAGGACAAGCGCGAGGCCCAGCGGGTCATGCGCGAACGCAACCGGCGCTAGCGGGCGATCTACCGTCTGGCCGGCGGGCCCCTGGAACGTTGCCGGGAATGTTTCCCAGGGGTCGTGCGTTATGATTGAGTGTCCGGGAAGGAACGAAGCAGGACCGCGAAGCGGTTCAGCATCAGGCTAGTCCGGTTTGATAAAAAAATACGGGGATGATCGGTTTCGACGATGTTAGTCGCGACAGGTGAAGCGGGCCGAGGATGCAGAATTATCTCGTAAACGCTGTCTGCAAACCAATAAGTGCCGAATCAAAACGCACTGACTTCGCTCTCGCTGCCTAAGCAGTAAGACAGTCCGTCAGCCCGAGGTTGCTATTGCCCCGGATCCTGGCGTCATTTAGATAGCCACTGCTGTTTACCTCCGTCATCGGGGTAAACGGGACTCTTAGATGACTGGGCCCGGATCAGCCAGCTGTTTGCAGCATGGCTGGGGCCGAGAAAATCCAACGCAAACTGCGCCCGGAGAAGCCCTGACAACACGACATCGGACGGGGGTTCAATTCCCCCCATCTCCACAAGCATCACCCCGAAAAAAGGTGGGGGAAGTGTCTACTGACACTTCCCCCACCTTTTTTGTTGCCCGGGAGAATAGGCCGGAGCACTGCCCGGAGAATCGTTCAGTTGCCGAGGATCTTCGCCTTCTGGGCCACGAACTCTTCTTCGGTGAGAATCCCTTGCTCCTTCAGAGCTCCGAGCTCCTTGAGCTGCTGGATGGCGTCGTCCGTGATGCCGCCTGAAGGAGGCGGGGGCGGGGGCGGTGGCTGTTGATAGACAGGTTGCTGATACTCGGGCGGCGGTTGCTGCTGCGCCATCTGCGCATCGTAGGCCTCTTGCTGCTTGGCCGCGGTAGCGGCATCCTTCTCGGCAAACTTGTTAGCCTGGCGGCGCTGGACGCGGCCACTGACGGCAGATGCCGTCCCGGCAACCACGGCCGTCCGGGCCATACCCCTAAGAAGTCCCATAATTGCTCTCCTCTCACATTTCTTCTGCGTCAGGGCCTATGCGTCGGCTGCTGGCGTCGCGGCGTCGCGGGCCTCGAGGGCGTCGAGCGCCTCCATGACGTCCGGCGCGGGAATCCGTGTACTCCCGACGAGCTCGCCACCGCTTTCGCGAACGGCCGCTACGAACGGCGCTGCCCAAGTGTTCTCGTAGACAATCAGCGCGGCGACCGTCCCCGGGAGAAGCGCGGCCGACGCCTCCGCGATATCGTCGTCGCCCAGAAGCCCTGTCTGTGCGCCCTCGAAGTAGGAGAACCCCGCCGCCGGGCCTCCCGGGTCGGTAAGTTCGAGCACTTCCACAGTGCCGTCCTCGTTCTTCATGACGACGAGGAGATCGAAGAGGCGGATCACGCCCTGATCGACGAGTTTGACGAGTTCCTCACTGGCCCGTCCCGTCAGTCCCGTCATGGGGAACTCAAGGAGTACGAAGTCGACCGGCCCGTGGGCCTCGGTCTCCGGTGTGGTTGTCACTGGCATTCCTCCGGTCTGGTTCGAGCGCGCTGTCCGGCGCGCTGGTCCTAGTGTGGCCGTCCGCCGCCGCGGCGTCACCACCCGCGCCGGGTGAGATGCTGAAGGCCGGAAGCAACAGCTTCCGGCCTTCAGCATTGTTCAGCGCTTCTTGATGTGCGCCACCGGGTCGGTGTGGGCGTCAACGATATGCTTGGCCTTTTTCTCGGCCCGTTTTTCCTTGATCGTCTTAACCGACTTTTTCGACACGCTCTGGTGCGGCGTCTTGTCAGGCATGGTGCTCTCCCTCACGGCAGGGGCCCGGAGTAGCCCCTCTTTCTAAGCTACGCCTCGGGAACCTCGGCGTCCACGATGCCTGCGAAGCGGCTGCCGACGCCGTCGTACACGCTGCGCACGAGCCCGGGCCCGAGGACCGGGATGTCACGGGCCTCATGGTGGGCGCAACAGACGTAGGTGAACTCCGGCCACCATTTCTTGGGCCGGGCCGACTCAGAGAATCCGCAAACCGCACACGTGAGCTGGACCCAGACAGGGCGCTTCCCGGTCCGGTTCGCTTTGGACTGGAGCAGCCACGCCGGGGGATTGTCCAGCAGCTCACCGAGCTCGGCCTCGGACAAGCGGGACGGGATGCCGTGACGGTGCGCCATCTCCAAGGGAATGTCGAGGATCTGGGCTGCTTCACGTCGGGTAACCATCCTTCAACGATACGGGAACGACGGCGGCCCCCAGCCACCGAAGGGGCCCGGTGTTAGGCTCGACACACCGCCGGCGGTCGAGGTCCCGGCCCGACGGCGAGGAAGGCGGCAGCCGTGTCCCAACAGCAGCGCGTTCTCTACGTCGCCATCGTGGCGTCCTTCATGGCCTTCCTGGACGGGTCCGTCGTCAATCTCGCCCTCCCGGCCATCAGCAGGGACCTCGGCGGCGGCCTGGTCGTCCAGCAGTGGGTGGTGGATGCCTACCTGCTGACGCTGGGCGCGTTGATCCTGGTGGCCGGTTCGCTGTCGGACCAGTTCGGCCGCGTCCGGGTGCTGCAGTGGGGCCTGGCGGGGTTCACCGCCACGTCCGTCCTGTGCGGCTTCGCTTGGAGTGCCGAGGTGCTCATCGTCGCCCGCGGACTGCAGGGCATCGCCGGTGCGCTCCTGGTGCCGAGCTCGCTCGCCCTGATCGTCACGGTCTTCACCGGTCCTGCGCAAGCCCTGGCGATCGGCCGGTGGTCCGCCTGGACCAGCGGCGCGATCGTTGCGGCGCCTCTCTTAGGCGGCCTTTCGGTCGATGTGCTCACCTGGCGTGTCATTTTCTTCATCAATGTGGTTCCGGCCATCGCCGTGTGGCCGGTGCTCCGGCGCCTTAGAGGTCTTGACCACGGGCGGATTCCCGGCAGCCGGATCGATCTGCTCGGAACCGTCCTGGCGGTGATAGGGCTGGGCGGCACGGTGTACGCCCTCATTGAATCCGGCAGCAAGGACTGGGCTGCTCCGCAGGTCTGGGTGCCGCTGGCTGCCGGGGTGCTTGGCCTGGCCGCGTTCCTTGTGCACGAGGCACGGACCCCGTACCCGATGATGCCGCTGAGGCTCTTCGCCGTGCGTAATTTTGGCTGGGGCAATCTCGCAACGATGGCCATATACGGCGCGCTCTCGCTGGGCTTCTTTGTGCTGGGCCTTTACCTCCAGCAGGTGGCGGGCCTGGGCGCCACGGCCGCCGGGTTCGCCCTGCTGCCGCCGACGCTGATGCTCCTGCTGCTGTCCTCACGGGTGGGCGCCCTCGCCGGACGCTTCGGTTCCCGCTGGTTCATGGCGGGAGGACCCCTGCTCTGCGCCGCCGGCTTCGTCTTGATGATGGGCGTGGGGATCCCGCTGGACTATGCCGGCCAGATCCTGGCCGGATTGCTGGTCTTCGGCCTCGGCCTGTCGCTCACCGTCGCACCGCTGACAGCAGCCATCCTGGGCGCCGTCGAGCCGGAAGAGGCCGGGATCGGCTCCGCCGTGAACAACGCGGTGGCCCGCATCGCGGGCCTGCTGACCATCGCGTTCGCCGGCGTCATCACGGGACCGGCGGTCACGACGGCGGGCCTGCAGCGAACCATGGCCGTGACAGCGGCGCTGTTCCTGGCCGGCGCGCTGATTTCCGCCGTCGGGATCCGGAACCCGCCCGTGACGGACGGGCAGCCGGCTTAGCGCTCCGGGACGCTGCAGCCCGCGTGCTCGGCGTCGCTGTGGACCCAGAGTGCCGAGGCGACTTCCTCGGCGAAATCGAATTCACGGGGCGCCGCGGCGGAACCGATCCGGACCACGAGCGGGCCGCCGAACGGCCTCCGCCCCACAACCTCCACTTCGGCGTCGAGGTCGATGTCCTCGGCGGCGAGGTAGCGCAGGAGTTCCGGGTTTTCGTCGCTGATCCGGGTGATGCGGCCGGTGTGGCCGTCGTCGAGTTCGCTCAGGCGGAAGGCGGCGGGCATCAGCACGGTGCCGTCCGCGGCCGGGATGGGATCGCCGTGCGGGTCCCGGGAAGGGTTCCCCAGTTTCGCCGCCATCCGGTCAATGAAGGTGTCGGAGACGGCATGCTCCAGGAGCTCGGCTTCGTCGTGGACCTCGTCCCAGCGGTACCCGAGTTCCTGAACGAGGAACGTCTCGATCAGCCGGTGCCGCCGGACCATGGACAGGGCCAGCCGGACCCCGTCGCTGGTGAGGGTGACCGCGCTGTAAGGCTTGTGGTCTACGAGGCCTTGGTCCTTGAGCTTGCGGACCATCTCCGACACCGAGGAATTGGCGACCCCCAGGCGCTGCGCCAGCTGCGTGGAGGTGATGGGCTTCTGCTGCCATTCGGTGAACGAGTAGATGACCTTGACGTAGTCCTCGATCGAGGAGGAGGGCGTACTGGTCTTCACAAACCCAAGCCTACCGTCAGCCGCGGGCGGAGAACGTGAGCCAGAGCAGGACCAGGTTGAGTGCCACGACGAGCACCACGCTGATGATGGCGGCGATCCGGAGGGCCAACCCGTCGGCAAACCTGCCCATCAGGGCCTTGTTGCTGGTCAGGACCACCAGAGGGACCAGGACAAAGGGAATCCCGAAGCTGAGGACCACCTGGCTCAGGATGAGTGCCCACGTGGGATCGAACCCGACCGCCAGCAGCACAACGGCCGGAATCAGGGTGACCACACGGCGGGCCATGACAGGAATCCGGATTTTGAGCAGGCCCTGCATGATGGTTCCGCCGGCATAGCAGCCCACCGAGGTTGACGCCAGGCCCGATGCGAGGAGCCCGACCGCGAAGACCACGCCGACGACGGGGCCGAGGTTGGCGGAGATGGCGGCGTGCGCGCCTTGGATGGTGTCCGTGCCGTCCTCGCCGCCGAGAGTGGAGGCGGCCAGGAGGAGCATGCCGATGTTGACGATGCCGGCGATGGCCAGCGCGGCCACGACGTCGAACCGGGTGGCCCGGACCAGGCGGGCGACGGCCGACGGCGGGACATGCTGGTGCTCGTCGGGCCGGTGCCGGTCCCGGGACAGGGCCGAGTGGACGTAGATGGCGTGCGGCATGACGGTGGCGCCGAGCATGCTGGCAGCCAGCAGGACGGTGTCCGGGCCCTGGAAGCCTGGAATCAGCCCGGCCAGGGCGGCCCTCGGATCGGGCGGGCTGATGATCAGCCCGGCCAGGAAGCCGATGGTGATGATGCCGAGCAGGAACATGATGATGAATTCGAAGGGCCGCTGCTTCTCCCGGGCCTGCACGGCGAGCAGGAGCATCGACACCGCGCCGACAATCACGGCGCCCAGGGGGAGGGGGAGGCCGAACAGCAGGTACAGCGCGATTGCGCCGCCCACTACCTCGGCGAGGTCGGTGGCGGCGGCCACGATTTCGGCCTGCAGCCAGAAGGCGCGGCGCCAGAACGGCTTGAGCCGCTCGCCCAGGATCTCCGGCAGGCTCTTGCCGGTGACAACCCCGAGCTTGGCGGACTGGTACTGGACCAGGACGGCCATGATGTTGGCGACCACCAGGACCCACACCAGAAGGTAGCCGTACTTCGCGCCGGCGGTGAGGTTGGCGGCCACGTTTCCGGGGTCGACGTAGGCGATCGACGCCACGAACGCCGGGCCCAGCAGGCCGATCAGCGCCTTGTGGGCACCCGGATGTTTATAGGTGCGGGCGCCCTGCGGCGGTTGTTCGTGTCCCTTTACGTCCAACACTGACAGCTCCCGTGATTGGCGCGTCCTCGTTGACGCGGCGGCCGGCGCCGGCGGGAAAATGGCCGGCGTCAAAGTTTTGTCAGCCTACAAGAAATTATTAGGCATACCGAAACAATAAGCCCCATTGGCCTTCCCCTGCAATCCGGACCGGGGTCAGGCCCGGATGGCACGCCACGTCTGCGTCAGGTAGGGCAGCCGGAGGATCTCGCCGGGGGCATGGCCCAGGTGATCGTTCAGGTACCAGTCGAGGTTTGCCATGACCTTGGCCCGGGTGGCCTCCGACGCTGCGAGATAGTAGCTGCGGGACTTCGCCAGCTCCTTGATGTCCTCCGCGGTGACAGCGTCTTCCCAGCGGGTCAGGTGGCTCTCCAACGCGGTGAACTCGGGGCCCACGGGCGGCCGGAAGTGCGGTTTGTGGACATCCCCGGCGTGCATGATGCGGGAGAGCCGGTGTACCCACGGCACAGCGGTGTCCAGCTGGTTCCAGACCAGGCCCAGGACTCCGTGTGGCCGGAGGATCCGGGCGATCTCGGTGCTGGCCAGGCGGGGATCGCACCAGTGCCAGGCTTGGGCGACAGTGACGAGATCAAAGGCTCCCGGCTCGAGGCCCGTGTGCTCCGCGGTACCCTCGACGGCCGTAACCTCCGGCAGGGCCCGGCGCAGCTGCTCGAGCATGTCGGCGGAGGGGTCCACCGCCACCGTGTGCAGTCCCCGTGCGGCCAGGAGGGCGGTGAACTTGCCGGTGCCGGCGCCAATGTCCGCGGCGTCCTTGGCCCCCGCCGGGATCAGCCAGTCGGCCGATTCCTGCGGATAGCCCGGGCGGACGCGGTCGTAGTGCTCTCCGCCGTCCTGGAAGCTCTGTCCGAGTTCCTGGCGCCGTTGACTGTGCAGCTTGGGCCCGGCGTGCAATTTGGGCCTGCCGTGCATTTTGGGCACGCTGTGCAACGTGCTATCTCCTTCGGGGAAGGTCCTGCCGGTTCAGGTACCTTTCGAATTTACCGCACCGGCGCAGTGCCTGATCCCCAGCGCCTAGTCAGTAGTGCCCGGTCAGCAGTGCCCGGTCCAAGCAGTGCCTAGTCCAGGGTGCACGGCGCGGCGCCGGCAGTGCCCGGCGTGTTCGGCGCCCAGTGCGGGTAGCTGCGGGTGTCATTGGCCGGCACCCAGCGGCCGGCATCCACCACGTAATCCCAGCCGAGCCCTGTTTGCCGCAGTTGCCGCAGGCCGGCCAGCAGGCGCTCGGCGTCCTCCAGCCGGGATCCCAGGCCAAAGCTGGCCCGCAGGGAGCCGGCGGGCAGGCCGAGCCGCTTGAGCAGCGGGTGGGCGCAGAAGCGGCCGTCGCGCAGGCCGATCCCGTGTTCGGCCGACAGGTAGGCGGCCACCAGCCCGGCGTCGTAGCCCTCCACGGAGAAGTTCACGACGCCGATGGTGCCTGCGCCCGGCTGACCGTCGGCAAGCGACGAGTCGGCAGACGAGTCGGCGAAGATCTGGTGTACGGTCACGCCCTCGATGCGCCGGAGGCCTTCGACCAGGAAGGACCGGATGGCGTCCTCGTGGGCGTACCACTGTGCCGGGTCCAGCTCTGCGATCACTTGGGTGGCGCGGGCCAGCGCGGCCGCGCCCAGGACGTTCGGCGAGCCGCCCTCGTGCCGGGCCGGTCCGGTGGTCCAGCTGACGGAGTCGAGCCGGGCGTCGCGGACGGCGCCGCCGCCAGCCAGGTGCGGGGTGCCGGCGTCGAGCCAGTCCGTGCGCCCCACCAGCACGCCCGTTCCGAACGGGGCGTAGAGCTTGTGACCCGAGAAGGCGAGGTAGTCGACGTCGTCGGCGGCGATATCGATCCGCCGGTGCGGCGCCAGCTGCGCTGCGTCGACGACGATCCTGGCGCCGTACTCGTGCGCCAGCGCGGCGAGGGCGCGGATCGGCAGGATCTCGCCGGTGACATTGGAGGCGCCCGTAACGGCCAACAGGCTCACACCGCCGCGTGCGAGCTCGTCCCGCAAGCGGTCGATGGTGGCCGCGAGGGTGGGCGCGGCCACGACGCTGCGGTGCGGGACGTTCTGCCAGGGCAGGAGGTTCGCGTGGTGTTCGATGTCGAGGTAGATGACCTCGCCGGCGGGCCGGCCGTCCTGCAACGGCAGGCACCCGGCCAGCAGGTTCAGGGAATCGGTGGTGTTGCGGGTGAAGATGACGGAATCGTCCGGCCGGCCGCCCACGAAGTCCCGCACGATGTCCCGGGCGTTCTCGTAGACCGAGGTGCTGATCTGGGAGGCGTAGCCGGCACCGCGGTGGACGCTGGCGTAGTACGGCAGGATTTCGTTCAGGTAGGCCGAGACAACGGACAGGGCCGGGGCGGAGGCGCCGTAATCGAGGTTGGCGTAGCGGGCGTGGCCGCCCTTGATCAGCGGGGACTGGATCTCGGCGCCCGTGACGGCGGCGAGCGGGCGTGCGGCGGCGGCAAACCGTGCGTCGACTTCGGGGGCGGCGGGGAAAATGGCAGTTGTCATGGGACCTCACTCGAACAGGACCCCACATCGTGGGAATCCGCGCTTGCCGGGTCCGTTCCGGACCGGCCAGGTCGTCACCCGGGGCACCCCACCGCGACTGGAGGGTTGCCGGCCAGCAAACCGGGGTTTAGCGCTGGCACTCGTGACCTGCATCGAGCGTAGGACATCGGTGCAGCCGGGGAAAAGGCGGCCTCCGAATGTGAAGCGTTTTGTTACGTGCGCGCCGCAATGCGCACGTCGGCCGAAGAAACGACGGCGGCGGCCCCGGAATGGGGGCCGCCGCCGTCGTTTGTTCGATTGTTGAGAAAGGTCGGACGATCCTAGAGGAAGTCGTCGAGTCCGGGGTTGAGCCGCTTGAGCACTTCCGAGTGGAGGATCGAGTTGGTGGCCAGGGCGTTGCCACCGAAGGGGCCGTCCTCGCCCTCGAGCGAGGTGAAGCGGCCGCCGGCTTCGGTGACGATCGGCACGAGGGCGGCCATGTCGTAGAGGTTCAGTTCGGGTTCGCAGGCGATATCCACCGCACCCTCGGCCACGAGGCAGTAGGACCAGAAATCACCATAGGCGCGGGTGCGCCACACTTCCTCGGTGAGGCCCAGGAACTCGTCCAGGTTTCCGCGTTCCTTCCAGCCGCCGAGGCTGGAGTAGGACAGCGACGCGTCCTCGAGCTTGGAAACGTTGGACACCTTCAGCCGGGTGGCGGAGGCCAGGGAGCGGCCGGTGTAGGCGCCCGCGCCCTTGGCCGCCCACCAGCGCTTGCCCAGGGCCGGCGCACTGACGACGCCGACCACCGGTTCGCCCTCGTCAACGAGGGCGATCAGGGTGGCCCAGACCGGGACGCCGCGGACGAAATTCTTGGTGCCGTCGATCGGGTCAATGATCCAGCGCCGGGAGCCGTGGCCCGAGCTGCCGAATTCCTCGCCCAGGACCGCGTCGCGCGGCCGGGAGCGGGAGAGCTGGCCGCGGATGGCCTCTTCGGCGGATTTGTCGGCGTCGGTGACCGGGGTGAGGTCGGGCTTCGTCTCGATCCGAAGGTCGAGCGCCTTGAAGCGGCTCATGGTCTGGGAATCGACGGAATCTGCCAGGACATGGGCAAGGCGCAGGTCATCGTTGTAGCTCGAATCGGTTTGGCTCATGGTTCCAAACTACCGTCTAAGCGGGCGGGCCGCCGGGAGGCCGCGGTGCTGCGCCGCGGGCCGGTGAGGGGCCGGATTAGGACACAGTGCCGAGTTCCTTGGTGTCCTGCGCTTCCATCCGCGGGTCTGTGCCCAGCAGCCGGCGCAGGGAGGCCAGCCTTGCCGGCCCGGAGGGACCCGCATGCCCGGCCGCAACCCATGCATCGACGCCGCAGTTGACGGCGGTGGAGTCGTGCTTGCAGCCGCGTTCGCAATCGTCCGTGCCCGGTTCCAGGTCCGGGAAGGACCTCAGGATCCGGTCCGGATCCACGTGGGCCAGCCCGAAGGACCGGATGCCGGGGGTGTCGATGATCCAGCTGCCGGCCGGGGCATCGTTGACTTTTAGCGCCAGCGCGGAGGAAGACGTATGGCGGCCGCGGCCGGTCACCGCGTTGACGCCTCCGGTGGCACGTTCGGCCCCGGTCAGTGCGTTGACCATGGTGGATTTGCCGACGCCGGAATGGCCCAGCATGACGGTGACCTTGCCGTCGAGGTAGCCGCGGAGCTGGGAGACGGCGTCCTTGTCGAGCCGGGCCGAAAGGCCGTCGTCGGAGCGGGCGTCGATGCCTGATGCGGCGGAGTCCGCCGTCTTGGAGATGATGACGGGGAAGTCGAGGTGCGTGTAATTGGACAACAGCTCGGCGGGATCCTTGACGTCGGCCTTGGTGACGAGCAGCAGCGGCTCAATGCCGGCGTCGTACGCGGCCACGAGCGCGCGGTCGATGAAACCGGTCCGGGGCTCGGGATTGGCCGCCGCCACCACCACCACGAGCTGGTCGGCGTTGGCCACAACGGCCCGTTCGATCGGGTCCGTGTCATCGGCACTGCGGCGCAGCAGCGTCTTGCGGTCCAGGATCTTCACCAGCCGGGCGAGGGTGTCAGGTTCACCGGTAACGTCCCCGACGAGGGAGACGAAGTCGCCGGCCACCACGGGATTGCGGCGCAGTTCCCGGGCCCGTGCGGCGATGATCTTGCGTTCCCCGGGGGTGCCTTCGCCGACGACGGCGGTGTAGCGGCCGCGGTCAACGGTGATGATGCGGCCCGTGACGGCGTCGTCGTAGCTGGGCCGGTCCTTGGTGCGGGGCCGGGAGCCCTTCTTGTTCGGACGGATCCGGACATCGGACTCGTCCCAGGAATCAGTGCTGCGTGCCACCGGCGCCGTCCTCGTCCGCGGTGGGTCCCTGCGCCAGCATGGCTTCCCAGAGCCGTGGGAAGTCGGGCATCGTCTTGGCCGTGGTGGCGATGTCCTCGACCTCGACGCCCGGCACGGCCAGGCCGAGGATGGCGCCGGCCGTGGCCATGCGATGGTCTGCGTAGCTGTGCACGACGCCGCCGTGCAGCTTGGCGGGCCGGATGATGAGTCCATCCGTCGTTTCCTCGGCGTCGCCCCCGAGGCGGCTGATCTCGGCGACGAGGGCGGCGAGCCGGTCTGTTTCGTGACCGCGGAGGTGCGCGATGCCGCTCAGCCGGGAGGGGCCGGTGGCGAGGGCGCAGAGCGCGGCGACGGTGGGGGCGAGTTCGCTGGTTTCGTCGAAGTCGCCGCCTTTGATTTCGCGTCCGCCGGTGACGGTCAGGGTGCCGGCGTCGAGCGTCACGGTCGCCCCCAGGGCGGCCAGGATGCCGCGCCAGAGGTCACCGACCTGCGTGGTCCCGGCGGGCCAGTTGGGGATCCGCACGGTGCCGCCGGTGGCGAGGGCCGCCGCGAGGAACGGGCCGGCGTTGGAGAGGTCCTGCTCGATCCGCTGGTCGAACGCGCGGATCGGGCCGGGGGAGACCACCCAGTGGTTCGGTACCGAGTCATCGACCGTGACGCCCACTCCGCGCAGCACGGCCACCGTCATGTTGATGTGGTCCAGGCTCGGCACGGGCCTGCCTGCATCTTCCCTGCTTTGGTGTTCCAGGTGGAGCCCCTCGGTGAAGCGGGCGCCAGCCAGCAGCAGGGCGGAGACGAACTGGGACGATGCACTGGCGTCGATGACGAGGTGGCCGCCGCGCACTTCACCCGTGCCGTGCACGGTGAAGGGCAGCGACGACGCCGGACCGCCGTCGGGCGCGCTGACCGCCACGCCCAGGCCTGCCAGTGCCTCGATGATGGTGCCCATCGGCCGTTTGCGGGCGTGCGGGTCTCCGTCGAAATGTGACTCTCCGCGGCGCAGCGCGGCCACCGGCGGCACAAAGCGCATGACCGTGCCGGCCAGGCCGCAGTCGATCGCCGTTTCCGCCGCGGCGGCGTCCAGGCTGATCGGGATGATTTCCAGGTCGGGGCCGAACGCGCCGTCGCCGGGAACTTCCGTCACGGTGGCCCCCAGTTGCCGCAGGGCCGCAATCATCAGCGCTGAATCCCGGGAGTGCAGGGGCGCCCGCAGGCGGGACGGCCCGTCCGCGAGGGCCGCGAGCACGAGGTACCGGTTGGTCAGGGACTTGGAACCCGGAACGGTGACGGTGGCGTCGACCGGCCGTGCCGCGAACGGCGCGGGCCAGGGCGGAGCGGCATCGGCAGCATGGCGGCCGGCTGAGCGGGACGGGGTAGCTGCGGAGGGGGTGGTGCCAGTCATTACCGTCTTAGGCCCCGGCCTTGTGGTCGACGGCCTTGCGGACCACTTTGTCGGCCTTCTTCAGCCGCTTGTTGGTGGTCTTCTTGGCATCGGCCGCGAAGTGGCTCGCGTTCTTCTTCGCGTCCGCGGCGAAGGTGCCGGCGCGCCACGCCAGGCTGGGCTTGCCGGCGGTGTCGACGGCAGCGAGCAGCGCGCCGCCGGTCAGGGAAACGTTTTTCAGGAGCTGCTTGCGGCGGGCGTCGCGGGCTTCCTTTGAGGAGATGTCCGCGCTGCGCCATTCCACGTAGCTGTTGAGGGCCGAAATGACGGCCAAGACGGTGGCCGCCAGCCGGGCGGACTTGCCAAGGGCGAAGCAGACGCCGGCGCCGACCTGGGTTCCGCCAATCGCGCGCGCCAGGACCTTCTCATTGACCTGGAACGGCAGTGCGTCGGCGGTGCGCCGCAGCAGGGGAGACAGCTGTGCCGCAGTGTCATCCGCATTCTTGAGCTTGTGCACGCCGGCGAGGACGAAACTGGAGGCGAGCATGGGCCGGGCGAGAAAGCGGACAATCGACATGAATTTCCTCCTGGATGGACGAACTGCGGATTTACTGCGGGAGAACCGGTTCTAGTCTTGCACTTTTGCGGAATATTTGCCTGCCGGACGTGGTTGTGAAAGGCAGGTTTAAGCACGGCTAAGGAAGGCGGAGATTTGACGCAAGTGTTGGACAGAACGGAACTGGAAGCCGGTTCCGGGCAGCCGTGGACCGTCGCGCTTCCGGGAGTTCCGGGTGCCCGGCGGAAGGTGACAGTAGACTTGGACGCAATGAGCACCATGGACCCGGCCGTTACGGCCATGCACGAGGTTGCCGGAAACGACGCCACGCCCACCCCCACACCTGATGCCAGTGCGGCCGCCGCCCTGGAAACCGAGGTGGACGGCAAGCCGCTGGACGTCTCCACCGAGTCCGCGGAAGAGCGCCGGGCGCGCTTTGAACGCGACGCGATGCAGTACGTGGACCAGTTGTATTCCGCGGCCATGAGGATGGCCCGGAATCCCTCGGACGCCGAGGACCTGGTCCAGGAGGCGTACACGAAGGCGTTCTCGGCCTTCCACCAGTACAAGCCCGGCACCAACCTGAAAGCCTGGCTGTACCGCATCCTCACCAACACCTACATCAACCTGTACCGGAAGCGTCAGCGCGAGCCCCTGCAGTCGAATTCGGACACGATCGAGGACTGGCAGCTGGCCCGCGCAGAGTCGCATACGTCCTCGGGACTGCGTTCGGCTGAAGCCGAGGCGCTTGACCACCTGCCCGATTCCGATGTGAAGCGCGCCCTCCAGTCGATTCCCGAGGAATTCCGGCTGGCCGTGTACTTCGCCGACGTCGAGGGCTTCGCGTACAAGGAAATTTCAGACATCATGAACACCCCCATCGGGACCGTCATGTCCCGGCTGCACCGCGGCCGGAAGATGCTGCGGGACATGCTTGCGGACTATGCCGCCGAGCGGGGATTCAGGGCCGCCACCGAGTCAACCAGCGCGGCCGACAGCAACAAACAGGAGAACAGGAAATGAGCGACTGCCAGGGACTGGGCGATTGCGACGACGCCCGGATGCAACGTATCTATGAATATCTGGATGGTGCGCTCACGCATAAAGACATCGCAGAGATCAAGGACCACCTGGACAGTTGCCCGGAGTGCCTGGAGCAGTACGACCTCGAATGTGTCATCCGCGTGATGGTCAAGCGTTCGTGCACCGAAGCGGCTCCGGAGAACCTCAAGAACTCCATCCTGGACCGGATCCACTCCATCCGGACCGTGGAAGCCTAAGCCGCACAGCGAAAGACCCCAAAGCGAAAGACCCCGGAACCGTGAGGTTTCCGGGGTCTTTCACTTAAAGCATTCAATCCTAGCCGTGGCTTAGGTGTTGGGGCGCTTACCGTGGTTCGCGCCGCCACGCTTACGGTCACGACGTTTACGTGCACGCTTGCTCATAGCTGGCCTCCTTAATCTTGGTACTCAAAAGAGCTGCCCTCAAGTCTCCCACATCACGGCACCCGCCGCGAACCGGCGACCTCAGCGACCGGGCTCATGCCTCGAGTGAGTTGCGGATCGAGATCCGGGCCTGATCCAGCACTGTCCTGACGGTTTCGAGCGTGACGGCGGTGACGGGGTGGCTCCCGGCGTGGCGCCGCAGTTCCACCCGCATGTCGTCGCGGAAGGCCTGGACGAGCAGTTCGGCCTCCTTCAGCCGCCGTTCCCCCTCCGGCGAGTACCGCGTGCCCGCGACGCCGGCAGAGCCCGTCCCGGCCGCCGTCCCTGCGGCACGGGCCGAGGTGCGCGCCGCCTCCGCCGTTGCCGCGAGATCGGCCCGGAGGCCGCGCATGTTGACGCGGATGTCCTGGCGCAGGTTGTCGGCGAGCCGGCGGACCGAGGCCGAGATGTCGTTTTCGACGCCGGCGAGCTCGTCCCGGCGGCTGTTCAGCTCCCTGAGCCCCGCCGGGGTGATGCTGTAGTTAGTGCGGCGGCCTTCCGTGTGGGTGGCCACAAGCCCTTCCTCCTCGAGCTTGCCCAGGCGCGGGTAGATGGTTCCGGCGCTGGGGGAGTAGGTGCCGCCGAACCGCTCGCTGAGGGCCTTGATGAGCTCGTAGCCGTGCTTGGGTCCTGATTCGAGCAGGGCGAGCAGGTACAGCCGGAGTGCTCCGTGGGCGAAGACGGGAGGCATCAGAGCACCGGTTCGGTGTCCGCGGTGGGGTGGCCGTGGAAAATCGATGTCTTTCCCGAGACCGAGTTGGTGCGGACCAGCATCAGCTTGGCGTCCGGGCCCGCAATGGTCTGCACCGTGCCGTTGGGCTGGGAATACCTCAGGTCGTTAATGACCACTGCTCCGCTGGCGGATTTGGCGATGATGTCCACGCCGACGTCGTGCGGCAGCCGGATGGTGACGTCACCGGAGACCGAATTGGCGCCGAAATCCTGGGTGAAACCGTGGAGGTCGAAGCTCAGGTCGCCGCTGACGGTGTTCGCGCGGATGTGGCTGAAATGGCCCGAGGCCGTTACCTCGCCGGAGACGCTCTTGGCGGTCAGGACGCCGCGGTGGTTGCGGGCGATCACTTCGCCGCTGACCGTGTTGACGGAGAGGTCCCCGGAGGTGCCGTCGGCCAGCACGGACCCCGAGACCGTGTTGAGCCGGGCGTGCCCGCTGGTCCCGGAGACCATGCCGTCGCCGCTGACCGTTCCGGCCTCCACCTCGACGCCGGCGGGCAGGGCGATGCTGATGACGACCGAGTTGCTGCTGTGGTTGTTGACGGTCCCCATGAGGTTTTTGAACCAGCCCTGCGGGCCGTGGAGCTGGTGGCGGACTTCCAGGCGGCCGTCGATGACGGAGATGGTGAGCGGGTCGCCGGTGATTTCGGAGACTTCGATCCTGGCCACGTCTTCGTCATGGGTGACGATGTCGAAGCGGCCGCGGACGATGCCGAGCTTTAGCGAGCGGACGCCGTCGACGTCGATGGTCTGCGGGCCTGTCACGGTCCACGTGTTCTCTGACATGGTTCCTCCGGAAAATGCGAAAAGCGGCTGGACAACTAACGATATATCGCGACTATGAAGTCACGATATATCGCGCTTTCCGGCGGGTCAAGATATATCGCGAAATTCCCGGGAGAGCCGGCCGGGCTACTCCGGCGCCTCGATGCCGAGCCATTGGAACCAGCCGCGGTGCAGCACCAGCCACGCCATGAGTCCGTAGCCGGCCTGGCCGGGCGTGCCGCCGTTGGCTGCGAGGTCCTGGCGCCATTGTTCGTGGTTCAGGAGCGGCGAGAAGGTATCCACGTAGAGGTGCTTGCGGCGCGTGGTGACGTCGGCGAACGCCGTGTTGAGTTCACCGAGCCGGCGGTTCTGCGCGGGGTCGAGGGTGGGCGGCGGCCCCACGACGAAGACCTCGATCTTGTTCTGCGAGGCGGAGTCCAGGATGTTGGCGAGGTTCAGCCGGCTGCGGGCCGTGGACAAGCCGAATTCGATGTCGCGCCCGGATAGGCCGATCACCAGGCGGTTTTCGTGGTGGTTGCCGAAGCGGCGGCCCGCCTCCTCGAGCCAGCGCGCGGCAATTCCTTCGGTGCCCTCTTCCGGGCATGGCAGGGGGTAGCACTCCAGGGCGACGCTGTCCTGCGGGGTCCGGGCCAGCACCCGGCCCAACCAGCCCAGAGCCCGCGGATCACCGAGCCCGGCCAACAGCTCGTCCCCAACGGCTGCGATCCGCAGCTTCCGATCTTCCACGACTACCTCTTCACTTCAACGCTGTCCATCAAGCTGACCACTAACAGTCCATTAAACAGAGCTGCCCGGCCGGAGTGTTGTGTTTCAGTCTCCGGCCGGGCAGCAATGACGCTATTTACGCGCGAATGCCTGCTTGAGCAGGGTGTCCTGCTCGGCCGCGTGGCGCTTCATCGACCCTGCGGCGGTGGAAGCCGAGGCGGGGCGCGAAATGAGGCGGACCCGGCGGTCCAGGGCGTCCGGCAGGTTCAGGCCGATGAACGGCCACGGACCCTGGTTCGCGGGTTCGTCCTGGGCCCAGACCACTTCGGCGTTGGGGTACTTGGCCAGCTCCGCGGCGATCTCGGCGGCCGGCAGCGGGTAAAGCTGCTCGACGCGCACGATTGCCGTGGTCTTGTTCTCGGTCTTCTGCCGGGTGGACAGCAGATCGTAGTACAGGCGTCCGGAGACCAGCAGGACGCGTTCGACGGCGTCCGCCTGCAGTTGCTCGTGCTCCGGGATGACCGGACGGAACGAGCCGGTGGTGAAGTCCTCCACGGAGGACGCCGCCGCCTTGAGACGCAGCAGCTGCTTCGGCGTGAAGATGATCAGCGGCTTGCGGGGCCTGCTGTACGCCTGGCGGCGCAGCAGGTGGAAGTGCGAGGCCGACGTCGTGGGGTTAGCCACGATCATGTTCTCTTCCGCGCACATCTGCAGGAAACGCTCGATCCGGGCCGAGGAGTGGTCCGGGCCCTGGCCCTCGTAGCCGTGCGGCAGCATCAGAACCAGCGAGGACCGCTGGCCCCACTTCTGCTCGGCGGAGGAGATGAACTCATCGATGATGGTCTGCGCACCGTTGACGAAGTCACCGAACTGGGCCTCCCAGAGCACCAGGGCATCCGGGCGCTCCACGGAGTAGCCGTACTCGAAGCCCATAGCCGCGTATTCGGAGAGCAGGGAGTCGTAGATCCACAGCTTGGCCTGGTCCTCGGACAGGTGGGCCAGGGGCAGCCACTCGTCGCCGTTGGCGCGATCGTGGAAGACGGCGTGACGCTGCACGAAGGTGCCGCGGCGCGAGTCCTGGCCGGCGAGCCGGACCGGGACGCCTTCCATGATGAGCGAGCCGAACGCGGCGAGCTCGCCGAAGCCCCAGTCGATGCCGCCTTCACGGGACATGGCCTCGCGCTTCTCCAGCAACTGCTTGAGCTTGGCGTGGACGGTGAAGCCCTCCGGGATCTCGGTGTGGGCCTTGCCGATGCGGGCCAGGGTATGCGCGGAGATCGCGGTGGACGTCGGGGTGCTCACGCCGGAATCGGACTGCTGGGCCATGGGGCGTTCGAGATCGGACACCGCGGCGGAATCGGCCGTGATGATCGGGATCGGGGACGTCTGGGCGGCGTGGGTCTCTGCGAAGACGCGTTCCAGGCGTTCCTGGTAGTCGCGCAGCAGCTGCTCGGCTTCTTCCTCGGTGATGTCACCGCGGCCGATCAGCGATTCGGTGTACAGCTTGCGGACCGAACGCTTGGCTTCGATCAGGTTGTACATCAGCGGCTGGGTCATCGAGGGGTCGTCGCCCTCGTTGTGGCCGCGGCGGCGGTAGCACACCATGTCGATGACAACGTCCTTGTGGAACCGCTGGCGGAACTCGTAGGCGAGCTGGCCGATGCGGACAACGGCTTCGGGGTCATCGCCGTTCACGTGGAACACCGGCGCCTGGATCATCTTGGCGACGTCCGTGGAGTAGGTGGAAGACCGCGAGGACGACGGGGCGGTGGTGAAGCCGACCTGGTTGTTGACCACGATGTGGATGGTTCCGCCGGTGCGGTAGCCGCGCAGCTGGGAGAGGTTCAGGGTTTCGGCCACTACGCCCTGGCCGGCGAAAGCGGCGTCACCGTGGACCATGATCGGGAGCACGGGGAATGCCTCGCCCTGGTCCAGGCGGTCCTGCTTGGCGCGGACGATGCCTTCAAGGACCGAGTCGACGGCCTCGAGGTGCGAGGGGTTCGCGGCGAGGTAGACCTTGGTCTCCTTGCCGTTGTCCGAGGTGAAGGTGCCCTCGGTGCCGAGGTGGTACTTCACGTCCCCGGAGCCCTGGACCGAGCGGGGGTCCTGCGTGCCTTCGAATTCACGGAAGACCTGGGCGTAGGTCTTGCCGGCGATGTTGGTGAGCACGTTGAGCCGGCCGCGGTGGGCCATGCCGATCGCCACTTCGTCGAGTTCGTCGTCGGCGGCGTCAGAGATGATGGCGTCCAGCAGCGGAATCAGGGACTCACCGCCTTCCAGCGAGAAGCGCTTCTGGCCGACGAACTTCGTCTGCAGGAACGTCTCAAAGGCCTCGGCGGCGTTGAGCTTGGAGACGATGCGCAGCTGCTCGTCGCGGCTCGGCTTCGAGTACGGGTGCTCGATCTGGTCCTGGAACCATTTGCGCTCGGCCGGGTCCTGGATGTGCATGTACTCGATGCCGGCGGTGCGGCAGTAAGCGTCGCGGAGGACGCCGAGGATGTCCCGGAACTTCAGCATCGGCTTGCCGCCGAAGCCGCCGGTGGGCCATTCGCGGTCCAGGTCCCACAGGGTCAGGCCGTAGGTCAGGACGTCGAGGTCCGGGTGCTTGCGCTGGACGTACTCAAGCGGATCGGTGTCCGCCATGAGGTGGCCGCGCACGCGGTAGGCGTGGATCAGCTGCTGGATCCGGGCGACCTTGTTGATCTCGTCGGCAGGGTCTACCTGCAGGTCCGGGCTCCAGCGCACGGGCTCGTACGGGATGCGCAGGGACTCGAAGATTTCGTCGTAGAAGTTCTGCGCACCCAGCAGGAGCTGGTGCACAAGCTTGAGGAACTCGCCGCTGCCGGCACCCTGGATGACGCGGTGGTCATAGGTGGAGGTCAGGGTGAGGACCTTGCTGATGGCGTTCTGCGCGATGATCTTCTCGCTGGCGCCCTGGAACTCGGCCGGGTAGTCCAGTGCGCCGACGCCGATGATGGCGGCCTGGCCCTTGGAGAGGCGGGGCACCGAGTGCACGGTGCCGATGCCGCCGGGGTTGGTCAGGGACACGGTGGTGCCGGAGTGGTCGTCCGCGGTCAGCTTGCCGTTGCGGGCGCGCTTGATCAGGTCCTCGTAGGTGTGCCAGAACTCGGAGAAGTTGAGGGTCTCCGCTTTCTTGATGTTCGGCACCATGAGCAGGCGGGTGCCGTCAGGCTTCGGCATGTCGATCGCGATGCCGAAGTTCACGTGCGCCGGCTGGACAGCCACCGGCTTGCCGTCGATCTCGTCGTAGTAGACGTTCATCGAGGGGAACTGGGACAGGGCGCGGATGACGGCGTAGCCGATCAGGTGTGTGAAGGAGACCTTGCCGCCTCGGGCGCGGGCCAGGTTGGAGTTGATGACCACGCGGTTGTCGATCAGCAGCTTGGCCGGGATGGCGCGGACGCTCGTGGCGGTCGGCACTTCCAGGCTGGTGACCATGTTCGACGCGATGGCCTTGGCCGGGCCGCGCAGGACGGAGACGACGTCCTCTTCCGGCGCCGTCGGAGCTTTGACGTTCTTGGGCAGCTGTGCCGGGATCGGTGCGGTGCCGGGGCCGGCGTCGGAGGTCTTGGAGCCGTCCCGGGCGACGGTGGCCGGGGCTTTCTTGGCTGCGGGGGCCGGAGCGGGGGCTGCGGGCGCGGCGGGCGCAGGTGCGGAGGGCGCAGCTGCTGCCGGCGCTGCGGCGGCAGGCGCTACAACGGGAAGTTCACGGGTGGCAGGATGCACAGCGACTGCTGTGCCGGACGTTCCGTTGGCGGAAGAGGCGTCACTAGCTGCAAAGGATTCGAACAGGGGCCACCACTTGGCGTCGACCGTGTTCTTGTCCTGCTGGTAACGCTCGTACAGTTCGTCAACGAGCCACTCGTTTCCGCCAAATTCCTCTGGTAGACGGTGGCTAGGCTGCTCTGGCACTTGAAATACGCCTCTTCCATGAGTTTGATTCCCTCTGGCTTCCACGGTGCTTCGGCACAACGATCGAGCCAGTCTCTGCGTCCAGTGAACCCAGACCCATGCCAGTCTAGTGACGATTCTTGCCAAACCGCCAATAAGCGTGACTCAAATCATGATCTGCCCCGGCGGCCGCTGAATTGGCGTGAAGATGTCGTGCGGAACCGGCGAGGATGCAGCGGCTGCCGCACCTGAAATCGCCCCTAGAATCGAGGGAGAACCGTTTGGTGCCGAAGGTGCCAGCTAAGGAGCAGCCGTGCGTTTCCTGAATGAACCCACCACCGATCTGACCTACTCCGACCTCTTCCTCGTTCCGTCCCGTTCCGATGTCACCTCGCGCCTGGACGTGGATCTCGCGGCCGACGACGGGACCGGCTCGGCAATTCCGCTGGTGGCGGCGAATATGACGGCGGTGACGGGAAAGCGGATGGCAGAGACGATGGCCCGCCGCGGCGGCCTGGGCGTCCTGCCGCAGGACGTCCCGCTCGATGTCATCCGGGACGTTGCAGCCTGGATCAAGGGCCGCCACCCGGTCCTCGAGACCCCCGTCACCCTGGCGCCCACGGACACCGTGATCGATGCCCTGCACTTGATGGGCAAACGGCCGCACGGGGCCGTGGTGGTGGTGGACGCGGCGGGCGCCGTCACCGGAGTGGTCCGTGCCGCCGACTGCGAGGGCCAGGACCGTTTCGCGTCGCTGGCCTCCGTCCTGCGCCACCAGCCGCTCGTGCTGGATGCCGGGATGCTCGGTGACGGAACGCTGGCGGGCGGACCGGCCGCGGATGCTGCCGGCGCTGCCCAGTCGCTCCGCCGCGCCTTTGAAGCGATGGACGCCGCGGGGACGGACTATGCGCCGGTGCAGCAGGACGGTGTCCTGGCCGGTGTGCTCACCCGCAAGGGCGCCCTTCGCTCCACCATCTACCGCCCGTCCCTGGACGAGGACGGCAAACTCAAGGTGGCTGCCGCCGTCGGGATTAACGGTGACGTGGCCGGGCGGGCGGCCGAACTCCTGGCTGCCGGCGTCAACGTGCTGGTCCTCGACACCGCGCATGGCCACCAGCAGAAAATGTTCGACGCCCTGGCCGCCGTGAAGGGACTCAACCCCGGCGTGCCCGTCGTGGCCGGCAACGTGGTCACCGGCGAGGCCACCCGGGAACTCATCGAGGCCGGAGCGGACATCGTCAAGGTCGGCGTGGGTCCGGGCGCCATGTGCACCACCCGCATGATGACGGCCGTGGGCCGCCCCCAGTTCAGCGCCGTTCTGGAATGTTCCGCGGCGGCGCGGGACGCCGGGGGCCGGGTGTGGGCCGACGGCGGTGTGCGCTACCCGCGCGACGTCGCCCTGGCCCTGGCCGCCGGGGCGAGCCAGGTCATGATCGGGTCCTGGTTTGCCGGCACTCACGAAAGCCCGGGAGACCTTCAGCTGGACGCGGGCGGCCGGCAGTACAAGGAGAGCTTCGGCATGGCGTCCGCACGCGCCGTGCAGAACCGCAACCAGCGCGAGGGCGCCTTTGAGAAGGACCGCAAGGCCCTCTTCGAGGAGGGCATCTCCACGTCCCGGATGTACGTGGATCCGGTGCGGCCCGGCGTCGAGGACCTGCTGGACATGATCACCGCCGGCCTGCGCAGCTCCATGAGCTACGCCGGCGCCGCCGATCTCGCCGCCTTCCGCGAACGTGCCGTGGCCGGCATTCAGTCCGCGGCCGGGTACGAGGAAGGCCGCCCCGTCCCGCAAAGCTGGTGACGCCGCAGCTCGGGGGCTGGCGGCGGCTGCTCCTGTAGACTGAAATTCTTATGGACAGTAAATCTAGGTGCCGGCCTGGGGGCTGTCAGCGAAGAACGGAAACCGTTCCCGCGCAGTCCACCCGCAGAGCCGGCAAACCCCGTTCACGCGCCCATCACTCTCCGGCCATTCGCCACTCCGGAGCCTTCCAGGACACAGGGTCGGCTGCCGCCGACCATCCTCCGCCGGCCCGCCGACTCCAGCCACTCCACACCCCGCAACGGCACCGGCTGTGCGCCGCCTCTCCGGAAGCAGGCCATTAAATGGAATGGCTTCTCCTCGTAGCAGGGCTCCTGCTCATCCTCGGCACCGGTTTCTTCGTTGCCGTGGAATTTTCCCTGGTCGCCCTTGACCAGACGACAGTGCAGCGCGCGGTCGACGGCGGAGACGCCGCCGCCGAGCCTCTGCTCAAATGCCTCAAGTCCCTCTCCACCCAGCTCTCCAGTTGCCAGCTCGGCATCACGATGACCACGCTGCTGACCGGCTACGTCATGGAACCGTCCGTCGGCAAGCTGCTCGAAGGCCCGCTCGCGGCCATCGGAGTACCGGCAGCGGCGGTCGCCTCCGTCTCCCTGATCCTCGCGATGGCGCTCGCCACCCTGCTCTCCATGGTGATCGGCGAACTGGTGCCCAAGAACATGGCGATCGCCCTGTCCTTCCCGATCGGCAAGGCCGTTGCCCGGCCCCAGCTGGTGTTCACCGCGATCTTCAAGCCCGCAATCGTGGTCCTGAACGGTTTCTCCAACAAGGTCCTGAACGTCTTCGGCCTGGAGGCCAAGGAGGAAATCTCCGGCGCGCGCACGCCGGCAGAACTCGCCTCCCTCGTGCGCCGCTCCGCGGCCATGGGCACGCTCGACGCCGGAACGGCCAACTTCATCGCCCGGACCCTGAAGTTCTCCGGCCGGACCGCCGCGGACGTCATGACCCCCCGCATCCGGGTGGAGACCATCGACGCCGACCAGCCTGTGTCGGACATCGTCGAGGCCGCCAAGCGCACCGGCTACTCCCGTTTCCCGGTGATCGGCGAGTCGTCCGATGACATCCGCGGCGTGGTCCATATCAAGAAGGCCATCGCCGTTCCCGCGGACCGCCGCGCCAAACTGCAGGCCGGCGCCATCATGACCGATGTTCTCCGGGTGCCCGAAACCATCCACCTGGATGCCCTCCTCGCCGAACTGCGTGAGGGCAACCTGCAACTGGCCGTCGTCCTCGACGAGTACGGCGGAACGGCCGGCGTCGCCACGCTGGAGGACCTCGTGGAGGAGATTGTCGGGGAAGTGGCCGATGAACATGACAAAGTCCGGCCGGGGCTGCTACAGAGCGCCTCGGGCGACTGGTACTTCCCCGGGCTGCTCCGGCCCGATGAACTCTCCGAACAGATCCCGGGCCTGACCGTGCCCGACGAAGCTGCCTACGAAACGGTGGGAGGCTACGTCATGAGCCAGCTTGGCCGCATCGCGGCAGTCGGCGACACAGTCGACGTCGTCGGCGGAACGCTCAGCGTGACCCGCATGGACGGCCGCCGGATCGACCGGATCTGCTTCCGGCCCGCCCGGGTCCCGGGCAGCGGCCAGCCCGCCAGCCAGGCAGGTGCCGCGTGAGCGACTGGGCAGGAATCCTGTGGCTTGCCGTCCTGCTGGTCGGCAACGCCTTCTTCGTGGCGGCTGAATTCGCCATCATGTCCGCCCGCCGGAGCCAGATCGAGCCGCTGGCCGAGGCCGGCTCGAAGCGCGCGCAGACCACCCTGCGGGCCATGGAAAACGTCTCCCTCATGCTCGCGTGCGCCCAGCTCGGCATCACTGTCTGTTCGCTGCTGATCCTGCAGGTGGCCGAACCCGCGATCCACCACCTCCTGGCGGTGCCGCTGGAAGCGGCGGGCATCCCGATGGAGGCCGCCGACCTCGTGGCCTTCGCCGTCGCCCTGCTGGTGGTGACGTTCCTGCACGTCACGTTTGGCGAAATGGTGCCCAAGAACATCTCGGTGTCCGTAGCGGACAAAGCGGCGCTGCTGCTGGCTCCGCCGCTGATGTTCATTGCCCGCGTCGTGAAGCCCGTCATTGCGGCCCTCAACTGGTCCGCCAACCACATCCTGAAGCTGATGCGGATTGAGCCGAAGGATGAGGTCACGTCCTCCTTCACCCTGGAGGAAGTGCAGTCGATCGTGCAGGAATCCACCCGCCACGGGCTCGTGGATGACGACGCCGGGCTCATCACCGGAGCGCTGGAGTTCTCGGAGCACACGGCGTCCCACGTGATGGTCCCGCTGCACAAGCTCGTCATGCTCAAAGCGGCCACCACGCCGGCGGAATTCGAAAAGGCAGTGAGCCGGACCGGTTTTTCGCGCTTCCCGATGCTCGACGACGACGGCATGCTGTCCGGGTACCTCCACATCAAGGACGTGCTGTCCATCCCCGACGCCGGATACCACCAGGCGATTGCGGAAAGCCGCATCCGGTCGCTGGCGAACCTAGCCATGGACGACGAAATCGAGAAGGCCATGTCCGTCATGCAGCGCACAGGCTCGCACCTGGCCCGCGTGATCGGTCCCGACGGGCTGACCCAGGGCGTGCTGTTCCTGGAAGACGTGATCGAGCAGCTGGTGGGCGAGATCCGCGACGCGACGCAGGCTACCGGCTACCGGAGGCTCGGCCAGGACCAGTAGCGCATTGCCAGCAGCGGACGGGCGGCACGGCGCCGCGCCGGGTATCCCTAAATAGGAATGATTCCTATTTAGGGATACACTCGGGCTGTTGCTATTGCTCCTGATTCTCAATAACAGATCCGAGGTTTCCCGTGCGCCGTCCCGCTGCCCGAGCCGTGCTGGCTGGCTTTGCCGGCTTAGGCCTCCTGCTGACCGCGTGCGCTCCGACGGCGGGAAGCGCCCGGGGGACCGCGGGCGACGGCGTCGTCGACGTCGTAGCCTCTACGAGTGTCTATGGCGACATCGTCTCCAGCATCGGCGGCGACAAGGTCCGGGTCAGCTCGATCATCAGCCGCACCAGCCAGGACCCGCACTCCTACGAGGCCACCACCCAGGACAAACTGGCTGTCTCCAAGGCCGAACTCGTGGTGGAGAACGGCGGGGGATACGACTCCTTCATCGACACGCTCGCAACGGACACCGGGCTGGACCGCGGCAATGTGATCAGCGCCGTGGACGTCTCCGGCCTTGCCTCCGAAAGCCCGGCAGCGGCGAGCCCCGAGGCCTCCGGCCACACCCATGCGGCCACCGGGCTGAACGAGCACGTCTGGTACAGCCTGCCGGCCATGTCCCGCCTTACGGACGCCATTGCGGACAAACTCGGCACGCTGGAACCCGCCTCGGCGGAGACGTTCCGGACCAACGCGGCCGCATTCAAGGACTCGCTCGGCGGTCTGGAAACCAAGCTCGCCGCGATGAAGTCCGCGAAGGATCACGTGCCCGTGGCCGTCACCGAACCGGTGCCGTTGTACCTGCTGGAAGATGCAGGACTTGAGAACAAGACCCCCGCCGAGTACACGGCGGCGATCGAGGAAGGCGCCGATGTCCCGCCGGCCGTCCTCAAGGCCGCCGTCGATCTCGTGGGATCGGGGAGCGTGCGGCTGCTGGCCTACAATACCCAGACTGAGGGGCCGCAGACGCTGGCGCTGAAGAAGGCCGCCGCGTCCGCCGGCGTCCCGGTCGTGAACTTCAGCGAAACCCTTCCCGAGGGCCAGACCTTCCTGCAATGGATGACCGCAAATGTGGAGAGCATCAGCAAGGCCCTAGGATGATCGCAACAACGGAAGCGTCTGTCTCCGTAGGGAAATCGAGGAAACCTCATTTGACACCGGTAGTGAGCCTCCGCGGCGCCTCCCTGTCGTTCGGCCAGCGGACACTGTGGGAGGACCTGGACCTGGACATCAACCCGGGTGAATTCTTTGCCGTACTCGGCCCCAACGGCAGCGGCAAGACCACATTCCTCAAGGTCCTGCTCGGGTTGCAGGAGCTGAGCACGGGCACGGCCGTGCTTGACGGCCGGCCCGTCGAACGGGGAAGCCGCCGGATCGGCTATGTCCCGCAGCAAAAATCTTTCGACCCCGACACGCCGCTGCGCGCCCGCGACCTCGTGGCCCTCGGCCTCGACGGCCACCGCTGGGGCATCCGCCTTGGCGGGGCAAAAGTGAACCGGAAGGTGGACGAACTCCTGGAGCTCGTCGGCGCCAGCGACTACGCCAAAGTGCCGGTCGGGCAGCTGTCCGGCGGTGAGCAGCAGCGCCTGCGCGTGGCCCAGGCCCTCGCCACCGATCCCAAGGTGCTCTTGTGCGACGAGCCGCTGCTGTCCCTGGATCTTCAGCACCAGCAGGCCGTCAGCGCCTTGATCAACAAGCAATGCCGCGATGCCGACAGCGCCGTGGTGTTCGTGACGCACGAGATCAACCCGATCATGGACTACGTGGACCGCGTCCTGTACCTGGCCGGCGGACGGTTCCGGGTAGGCACTCCTGCTGAGGTCATGACCACCGAGGTGCTCTCCGATCTCTATGGCAGCCCCGTGGAAGTCATTCAGGCCAACGGCCGGCTGATCGTGGTGGGGCTGCCCGATGCCACGACGCACCACCACCACGACGCGCATTCAGTCGCGGGAGAGGTGGGCTAGATGGATCTGGGCAACCTGCTGCATTCAATCTTCAACTTCGAAAACTACGGCGAGCTGCTCGTCCTGGTGCAGAACTCGATCTGGGCCGGCGCCGTCCTCGGGCTGCTGGGGGGCCTCATGGGCACCTTCGTGATGAAACGCGACCTCGCCTTCGCGGTCCACGGCATCTCTGAACTCTCCTTCGCCGGTGCGGCGTTCGCGCTGCTGATCGGCGCGGACATCATTCTCGGCTCGCTGGCAGGATCGGTGCTGGCGGCCGTGGTGCTGGGCCTCATGGGCGTCCGTGCGCGGGACAAGAACTCGATCATCGGCGTCATCATGCCGTTCGGGCTGGGCCTGGGCATCCTGTTCCTGTCCCTGTATGAGGGCAGGGCCGCCAACAAGTTCGGCCTGCTCACAGGGCAGATTGTGTCTGTCGGAACGGTCCAGCTGCAGGTCCTGGCGGCCGCCGCCGTCGTGGTGATGCTGGCGCTGGTCGCCATCTGGCGGCCCCTGACCTTTGCCAGCGTGGACCCCGACGTCGCCACCGCCCGCGGCGTGCCGGTGCGGGCCCTGTCCCTGGCCTTCATGGTGCTGCTGGGCATCAGCGTGGCGTTGTCGATCCAGATTGTGGGCGCCCTGCTGGTGCTGGCCCTGCTGATCACGCCGGCGGCGGCGGCCATGCGGGTCACGTCCTCGCCCCGGCTGGTGGTCACCTTGAGCATCGTCTTCGCCATGGCGGCGACCGTCGGCGGAATCCTGCTGGCCCTCGGCGGCCGGCTGCCCATCAGCCCCTACGTCACCACGCTGTCGTTCCTGATCTACGTGGCCTGCCGGGTGATCGGCGGTGCGCGGGCGAAGCGGGGACTTAATGGCCGGGTTGTCCGCACGCCGACCCCTACCTCGACGCCGGTGGCTTGAGCGCGTGCGCCTGCCGCGTCCGATTTTCCCCAGCTTTGCGCAGGATCGACCGCGTGGCGCCGCGACCCGCTGGTTGATTGCCGCGGATCCACGTCAAAGGCGGGGAAATTCGGCCGTCGTGCTGCAGGGAACTTCGACGGCGAGGCTACTTTGCGGTCTTCAGCGCCGTGCACTCGGGGCATAGCCCGAAGATTTCCACGGTGTGCTCCACAGCCGTGAATCCGTGCTCTTTCGCGATCCTCGCGGCCCAGGCTTCGACCGCGGGTGCTTCAACTTCCACGGCCTTGCCGCAGTTGCGGCACAGCAGGTGATGGTGGTGCCCGGTGACGGCGCAGCGCCGATACACGGCTTCACCGTCGGCGTTGCGCAGGACGTCCACCAGCCCGTCGTCGGCGAGGGACTGCAAGATGCGGTAGGACGTCGCGAGGGACACCGTGCTCCCGCGCTCCTGGAGAATGCGGTGCAGCTCCTGCGTGCTGACAAAGTCCGCCAGATCGTCCAGGGCGGCACTGACGGCGAGACGCTGTTTGGTGACGCGCTGCTCCTTGCCCTGCGCGGGTGCCGCTGACGAGACGGGTCTCGGCGCTGACGCCGGGGCCGGAATCCGGCTGTTGCCGGCGGTGGCGCCCTGGGACATCGTGGAACTCGCTTCGCTTTGGGGGTTTCGCGGGGGACCCGCTGAGGGGTGGTGGCAATGTCCAAGATTACCAGCGTCCAAGATTGCCGGCAGCGCTCCGTGGACACCGTGACGGGTGTTGCCTAGGCTGGCCGGATGAAGCTGACCAAATTCACCCACGCCTGTGTCCGACTCGAGAAGGACGGCCGGGTGCTGGTGCTCGACCCGGGTACGTTCTCTGAGACGGACCAGGCGCTGGCCGGGGCGGATGCCGTGCTGATCACGCACGAGCACGCGGACCATGTCGACGTCGACGCCGTCGCCGCGGCGCTGCAGGGCAACACCGCCCTTGAGCTGTTCGCCCCGGAGGCTGTGGCCGCCACGCTCCGCAGCAAGGCGCCCGACGCCGGGAGCCGCATCCACGCGGCGGCCGTCGGTGAGGACTTTGAGACGGCAGGCTTCACGGTCCGGACCTTCGGGGGTCAGCATGCCCTCATCCATCCGCAGATTCCCGTCGTGGCCAACGTGGGCTACCTCGTGGATGCCAACGTCTACCACCCGGGGGACTCCTTCGCGATTCCCGACGGCGTCGAGGTCCGGACGCTGCTGGTCCCCATTCACGCCCCGTGGAACAAGGTGGGCGAAGTGGTGGACTTTGTGATCGGCGTCCGCGCGCCGCTGGCGTTCCCGGTCCACGACGCGCTCCTGAACGACACCGGCCGAGGCCTGATAGAAGGGCATGTGACCCGGATCGGAGCGAAATACGGCACCGAGTACCGGCACCTCTCCAGCGGAGACTCGGTGGAGGTCTAGCCCGTTGGAGGTTTAGCCACCGCGGGCGCCGCGGCGGTTCAGGCCGGCCACACACCGCTCTCGAAGAAGCCGCGCAGCACGGCCTCGTGGGGTTCGGGGTCCAGATCATGGGCAGCCAGCCACTCCGCGTTGTAGTAGTTCCCGGCATAGCGGTCGCCGGCGTCGCACATGAGCGTGACGACACTGCCCCGGCGGCCCTCGGCGATCATCCCGGCGATGAGCTGCCACGCGCCCCAGAGATTGGTGCCGGTGGACGGCCCGGCATGTAGCCCTGCGTGCTCCCTGAGGTGGCGCATGGCAGCCACGGACGCGGCGTCGGGAACCTGGATCATGTGGTCGATCACGGCCGGCACAAAACTCGGCTCCATCCGCGGCCGGCCGATGCCCTCGATGCGGGACGGCAGGCCCGTCGGCGTCCCGGCAGCAGACGTGCCGCGGGCGGCGGGGTTCCCGCCGTCGGACTGGCTGTCCCGCCAGCCCGGATAGAACGCGGAATTTTCCGGATCGACGACGGCGAGTCTCGTCTCATGGCGCTGATAGCGCAGGTAGCGGCCGATCGTGGCGCTGGTGCCGCCGGTGCCTGCCCCGACCACCACCCAGCGGGGGACCGGATGCTCCTCCAGGGCCAGCTGGCCGAAGATCGACTCGGCGATGTTGTTGTTCCCGCGCCAGTCTGTGGCCCGTTCGGCGTATGTGAATTGGTCCATATAGTGCCCGCCGGTGCTGCTGGCGAGGCCGGCGGCGGCGTCGTAGACCTCGGAGGCATGGTCCACCAAATGGCACGAGCCGCCAAACTGCTCGATCAGGGCGATCTTCTCCCGGCTGGTGGTCCGGGTCATGACCGCGATGAAGGGCAGTCCGAGCAGCTGCGCAAAATAGGCCTCGGAGACGGCGGTGCTGCCGCTGGAGGCCTCGACGATCGTGGTGCCTTCCCGGATCCAGCCGTTGACGAGGCCGAACAGGAACAGCGACCGTGCCAGGCGGTGTTTGAGGCTGCCCGTGCGGTGGGTGGATTCGTCCTTCAGGTACAGCTGCACGCCCCAGTGCTCCGGGAGCGGGACGGAATACAGGTGGGTGTCGGCAGATCGGTTGTTCTCGGCGTTGATCCGGCGGACGGCTTCGTCGGCCCAGGCCCGGTCGTGTCGGTGCGCGGTGTTCACCGCTACAGCCTACCGAAGGCGGCGGGACGCCGAAGATAGAGTGGGGCGCATGGACACCCTCATCGATGCAGTTGCCCTCAAAGACCGGTTGGACAGCGCCCGAGAAACGGGCCGCCGCACAGTGCTCCTGGATGTTCGCTGGGCGTTGGGTGACCCTCACGGCCACGACCACTACCTGCGCGAACACATCCCCGGGGGCATCTTCGTGGATCTGGCCACCGAACTCGCCGGCCCCGCGGAACCGAGCCGCGGGCGGCATCCGTTGCCGACGCCGCAGCAGTTCCAGGAGTCCGCGCGCCGCTGGGGCATCAACGATGGCGACGCCGTCGTGGCGTACGACGACAGCGGCAACATGGCCGCCGCCCGGCTGTGGTGGATGCTGCGCAACGCCGGCTTCCGTTCCGTCCAGCTGCTCGACGGCGGCCTGGCCGCCTGGCGCGCTGCCGGGTTCGATCTGGTAGCCGGAGCCGAGCAGCCTGCATCGGGGACTGTCACGCTGTCCGGGGGAGCCATGCCCGCGATCGACGCCGGCCAGGCGGCTTCCTGGGGTCGGCGCGGGCTGCTTCTCGATGCCAGGGCGGGGGAGCGGTACCGCGGGGAAGTCGAACCCGTGGATCCCCGCGCCGGTCATATTCCGGGCGCCGTGAGTGCCCCCACCACCGGGAATCTGCAGCCCGACGGGCGATTCCTGCCCCCGGCCGAGCTGCGGGAACGCTTCGAACGGCTCGGCTACCGTGCAGGCGTCCCCACCGCCGTGTACTGCGGTTCCGGGGTGACGGCGGCCCACGAAATCGCCGCCCTTGAGATCGCCGGCTTTCCCGCTGCTTTGTACCCCGGTTCGTTCTCCGAGTGGTGCCACAGCGCCTCGAACGAGGTCATCACCGGAGCCGCCCCGTATGGCGAGGACGCGGCTTCAAACTAGAGCTCCTTCTTGCCGGTTCACGCACTGAGTGCACCTGTCCTCACTTTGGTCACCCCCGACAAGCCGCCGACCAGCCGTGCGGGCTTGAAGGTCTTGGCGCGATGCCGCAGACGGTGTCTTATTCGTGGCCGTTCTGCCGCTTCCGTCCTGAGTGGCGTGCCCGGTAGCGGCGGGGCCGTGGACTGGTAGGTGTGGCCGGTGGGGGTGGTGAGCTGGATGGTGTGTCTGGGGCCGGGGCGGGGCTGGGCGTTCCAGCCGGGGGTTTCTTTGGTGTGGTTGCAGGCTTCGCAGAGCCCGGCGCCGTTGGTGCCGGTGGTGTGTCCGCCGTGGTGCCAGGGGATGATGTGGTCCAGGTGCCGGATCGGGGCGTCGCAGTAGGGGGTGCGGCAGGTGTCGTCGCGGGTTTGGATGAAGCGGCGGAGCCCGGCGGGGAAGATCCGGGCCCGGGAGTCCATCCCGACGAGGTCCCCGGTGCCGGGGCGGGTGTAGAGGCGGCGGAGCCGGATGTCCGGGGCTGGGTTCTCGTCCGGTGTCAGGATTTTGCGGGCCCAGCCGGCGGGGACGGTGCCGTAGCCGGTGAGGCGGGCGGGTTCGGAGTCGGCCTGGAGGAGGGTGCGGTCGGTCATGATGAGTTGGAGTTCGATGCCGCCGATCCCGCCGGGGGTGCCGGTGGTGCGTTCGACGAGCGCGTCGGCCATGGCCTGGCCGCGGGTGCGGGGGTCGCCGGCGGAGCGGCAAGAGTCGGCGTGCCGGGTCAGGGCGTTGTAGACGGCCACGCCCTGGGCGACGGGGAGCAGGGCGGCGAGGCAGGTCATGGTGTCCGGGGCCGGGCGGAGGCTGACGTGCCGGTCGGTGGCGGCGTGCGCGGCGCGGTCGGTGACGGAGCGCGGGTCGCGCCGGTAGGCGGCGGTGCGGGCCGCGGCGATCAGGCCCCGGTCCCCGGCCCCGGCGAGGGCGCCGGTGTCGGCGGCCATTTCCTCATCGACCCCGGCCCGGTCGGCGGCGGTCAGGCAGGCGGTTTCGCGCACGAGCAAGGTGGCGCGCCATTCGTTGAGGTTCCCGGTTTCCAGGGCGGTGAGGGTGTGCGGCATTTCGGTCACGAGGGCTTTGGCCAGGCCCAGGAGGCGGCTGCCTTTGGCGGGGGATTCGCGCCGGGCCAGGGCGATCTGCGCGCCGACACCGGCGCCGAGCTTGTCGGCCGGGACCCCGGCGGCAGCCTGCTCGCGGCGCTGAAGCGCATCGAAGGCCACGCTCAGGCGGGCCTGTTGTGCGGCCGCGGCGGATTTCAGGTCCTCGAGATCCCGGATCTCGTCGATCAGTGCGGCGGCGGTGTCCGGGGCCGGGAGGAAGGCCAGGATCCGGGCCAGGTCAGCGACCGTCACGGCACTTGCCGGTGCTGTGTCTGCCGGCCCCGTCTCGGGCCGCTGTATGCCGTCCATGAATCCAGTCTCCCTCGAGGGTCTGACACTGAAGGGAGAGCCCGGGGGGAGGAACCAGCAACGCGCCACAACGGTGATCCTCGCATCAGCGACAGCGCCGCGAGATGGTGTTGGAACCACTTCGGGCCCCTGATTGCCGTCCATGAATCCAGTGTCCCGTCGACCACCGACAATTAGGGGAAAGCCGAGGCGGGTAGACAAGCCACGGGAGTCATGCGCGGCCTTCGCTCGTCCGCAGCAGCGAAACCCTGGGGGTGTCAGCTTGTTTGTGTAGGAGGGCTGTAGTCGCTGATTGATTGGAGAATCATTGTGGCTATGACTGAACCCCGTGAAGTTCTCCCGGAGGAGCCGGCCCGCAGTGTGGCCTGGCGCTCCAAAGTGGAATAGTCGCCGGGACCGGGGGTAGCGTCGACACATGACACCTGGACGTCCTGTACCCCCGCCCCTTGCCAAGCCGCTGCCGAACTCCGAGACCTCCGACACCACCGCGATCAACGCCGCACACGCCGGCGGTGCCACGCTGGTCGCCGCCTATGGCGCCACCGCGCCGGACAGCGGACTCGTTCCCTTGACGGTGTCCCGCCGGGAGCCGAAGGCGGACGACATTGAGATCGCCATCGAATTTTGCGGACTGTGCCACTCGGACGTGCACGCCACGCGCGGCGAATGGGGCGGCGACACGTATCCGCTGATCCCGGGCCACGAGATTGTCGGCCGGGTCACCCGGGTCGGTTCCGCCGTCGACGATTTCACGGTCGGTGAGCGCGTGGGCGTGGGCTGCATGGTCGATTCCTGCCGCGAATGCGACAGCTGCCTGGACGGCCTCGAGCAGTACTGCGAAAACGGCATAACGGGAACGTACGGATCCAAGGATCCCCGCAACGGAGGCGCGATCACCCAGGGCGGCTACTCGACGTCGATCGTCGTGGACCGCAACTACGTCCTGCGGGTTCCGGAGGGCATGGACCCGGCCGCCGCCGCTCCCTTGCTCTGCGCGGGCATCACCACCTATTCCCCACTGAACCACTTCGAGGTGGAGGAAGGTGACGTCGTGGGCGTTGTCGGGCTCGGCGGCCTCGGACACATGGCCGTCAAGATCGCCAAGGCCATGGGCGCCGAGGTGACGGTGTTCACGACGTCGGAGCAAAAGTTCGGGGCGGCCCGCGAACTGGGCGCCGACCACGTCATCCTTTCCACGGACCCGGCCGCGATGGAGGCCGCGGACCGCAGCATCGATGTCATCATCGACACCGTCGCTGCACCGCACGACCTCAACCCGTACTTCCGCACCCTGCGCGTGGACGGCGCGCTGTTCCAGCTGGGCCTGCCCTCGGAAGCGATGCCGCCCGTCAACCCCGGCGCACTGATCCGGCGCCGGATCGCGTACGCGGGATCGATGATCGGCGGCATCGCCGAGACCCAGGAGATGCTGGACTTCTGCGCCGAGCACGGTGTGGTGTCCGACGTCGAGGTGGTCGGGGCGGACCAGCTCAACGAAGCCTACGACCGTATGGTGGCTGGAGATGTGAAGTACCGTTTTGTCCTGGACGTCAGCACCCTGGGGTCCCCGGCGGAAAAGGCGGACGTATGAGCACTCTCTTCACGAAAATCATCAACGGCGAGATCCCGGGCCGCTTCGTCTGGCGCGAGGACGACGTCGTGGCGTTCCTGACCGTGGGCCCGCTGGCCGACGGCCATACCCTCGTGGTGCCGGTCAAGGAAGTGGACCGCTGGACGGACGCCTCACCCGAGGTCTTGGGCCGGGTCATGGAGGTCGCCCGTAAGATCGGCGCTGTGCAGGTGGACGTCTTCGATGCCGCCCGGGCCGGCCTGATCGTCGCGGGTTACGAAATCAACCACATGCACGTCCACGTGTGGCCCTCGAACTCCATGGCGGACTTTGATTTCGGCTCGGTGGACCAGCACCCGGATCCGGCAAAGCTGGACGCCAACGCGGAGAAGCTCCGCGAAGGCCTCCGCAAAGCCGGGCATTCGGAGCACGTACCGGACGCCTAGGTTCAGACACGCCGGGGGCACCCCGGCGCACCCGACGCGTCCCGGACTGGCACCGGCGCAGCACTCCCCAAGGGGTCTACGCCGGTGCCAGTACTTTGTTAAGCGCCGCCCGGATGCGCTTTTCGGACACCGAGTAGGCGGTCCCGAGCTCGACGGCGAAGAGGCTCACCCTGAATTCTTCGATCATCCAGCGCACGTGGGTTAACTCCGCGCCGGCCCGCCGTCCGGGCAGCAGCGCGGAGACGGCGTCGTCGTAGTCGTCCTCGAGGGCCTGGACCGCGGCCATGTGCTGGGCGTCCCGCTGGACATTGCCCGGCAGCTTCTCGAGGCGCTTCTCGATCGCCGCCAGGTAGCGGGGCAGCTGGCTGAGCTGGGCGTAGCCGGTGCGTGCCACGAAGCCCGGATAGACAAGCTGCTCAAGCTGGCTCTTGACGTCGTTCAGCGCGCTGATCAGGGCAAGGCTGGTGGTGCCTTTGAGCTGCTTTTCGATCCGGCGCGTGCTGGCCAGGATGCGTTCGACGACGGCGGTGACCGTGAAGACGGTGTCGATCAGCTCGGCCCGCACGGTCTCGTACAGTGCCTTGAACGAGGCCTCATCCCACGGCAGCTCGGCCGGGGTGAGCTTATCAATGGCGGCCAGGGCACAGTCCGCAATCAACGCGGTCACGGAGCCGTGCGGATTCTGGCTGAACGTCAGTTTCTCGGTGTTGTTCAGGTGTTCCAGGACGTAGCGGTCCGGCGGCGGCACCTTCAGGGCCAGGAGCCGGATGACGCCGGCCCGCATGGCCTCCTGCTGTTCGGATGCGGTTTGAAAAAGCCGCAGTGCCACGGATGTTCCTTCGTCCACCACGGCCGGGTAGCCAGTAACGGTGTGCCCGCCGACGTTGCCCTGGACCTGGCGCTGCACGGTTCCGAAAGTCCAGTCCTTGAGGCCGGACACTTCGCGGAACCCGCCCGGGGCGGCGGAGGCGGCGGCCGCCGGTGCGGCCGATCCCGGCACTGCAGCCCGTGAGGCGCCCGACGACGTGCCCATCCCCCTAGGTGCGGCCTTCCCCCTGGCCGCGGGCGCCGTCGTGGCCGGGGTGGCACCGAGGGATTCCGCGATCGCCCGGCGGGTGGCCGGTGCCAGCCGCTCCTGCAGCGCGGTGAGGTCCTTACCCTCATCCAGTACCTTGCCGCGGGAATCCACCACCCGGAAACTGACCCGCAAATGCGCCGGCACGGCGTCCCAGTTCCAGGATCCCGGCGGGATGACCTGGCCGCGGATCCGGCGCAGCACGAGTTCGAGCGACGGCTCGAGTTCGTCCTCCGCGGGATGGAAGTCGGCTTCCAGCGCCGCGACGGCCTGGCGTGCCACGTCCGGCGCGGGCACGAAGTTCTTGCGGATCTGCTTGGGCAGCGACTTGATGAGCGCGGTGACAAGCTCCACGCGCTGCCCGGGGATCAGCCAGCGGAAAGCGGCGTCGTCGAGCTGGTTCAGGAACAGCACCGGGACTTCGGCGGTGACGCCGTCGGAAGGATTCGGCGGCGAGCCGGGCGCCACGGGGTGGAACTCGTAGCTCAGCGGCAGCTCAAAACCTTTGTGCAGCAAGGTCTTGGGGTAGGCCGAATCGTCCAGGGCCGCGGCGTCCTCGCTGATCAGCAGGGACTGGTCGAAGTCGAGCAGCTCGGGATCCCGCTGCCGCGCGTCCTTCCACCACTTGTCGAAGTGCCGCTCGGAGACCACCTCCTTGCCGATCCGGGCGTCGTAGAACTCGAACAACGTCTCGTCATCCACCAGGATGTCCCGGCGCCGCATCCGGGCCTCGAGCTCCTCGACCTCGTGGAGCAGGGCGCGGTTGCGGTGGAAGAACTTGTGATGGGTCTGCCAGTCGCCTTCAACCAGCGCGTGCCGGATGAAAAGTTCGCGGCAGAGCTCGGGATCCACGTTGCCGTAGTTGACCCGCCGGCTCGGGATGATGGGCACGCCGTAAAGAGTGACCTTTTCGTGGGCCATCACCGCGCCCATCTTCTTCGACCAGTGCGGTTCGCTGTAGCTGCGCTTGACCAGGTCCGGCGCCACCTGCTCGGCCCACAGCGGATCGAACTTCGCCGCGACGCGGGCCCAGAGCCGGCTCGTCTCCACGAGCTCCGCGGCCATGACGAAGGTGGGGGACTTCTTGAACAGCGCCGAACCCGGGAAGATCGCGAATCGGCTGCCGCGGGCGCCGGCATACTCGCGCTTGCGCTCATCCAGAATTCCGATGTGGCTCAGCAGCCCGGAAAGCAGGCTGATGTGGATGCCGTCATGGTTGCCCACGGGATCGGCCAGTCGCTTGTTGTCCAGGCTGATGCCCAGCGGCCGGGCGAGCTGGCGCAGCTGGGCGAAGAGGTCCTGCCATTCGCGGACCCGCAGGTAGTTGATGAACTCGGTCCGGCAGAGCCGGCGGAACGCGGTGGAGGAGAGTTCCTGCTGCTTCTCCTGCAGGTAGTTCCAGAGGTTCAGGTAGCCGGTAAAGTCCGAGTTTTCGTCCCGGAAGCGGGCGTGCTTCTCCGCGGCGAGCTGCTGCTTATCGGTCGGACGCTCCCGCGGGTCCTGAATCGTCAGGGCGGCCGCCAGGATCATGACTTCGCGGACGCAGCCGCGCTTGCCGGATTCGACGATCATCCGGCCCAGACGGGGGTCCACCGGCAGTTGGGCCAGTTGCTGCCCGACGGCGGTCAGCCCGCCACCGTTCCTGCCGCCGCCGCGGCCGGCAGCCTGTCGGCGGCCCGGGCGTCCGCCGCCGTCGCCCGTTTGCTCCTCGCCCCTCGGCTCCCCGCTCCTTTGTTCCGGGGTCCGCACGGGGCTGAGGGCGCCGAGTTCGCGCAGGAGGCTGACGCCGTCGTTGATGGCGCGTGAATCCGGCGGTTCGACGAAGGGGAAGTTCTCCACGTCCTTCGGTCCGCGGGCCACACCCATGGCGGTCATCTGCAGGATGACGGCAGCGAGGTTGGTGCGCAGGATCTCCGGGTCCGTGAACAATGGCCGGGACTCGAAGTCCTCCTCGGAGTACAGCCGGATGGCGATGCCGTCCGAAACACGGCCGCAGCGGCCCGAGCGCTGGTTGGCCGAGGCCTGGGAGACGCGCTCGATCGGCAGGCGCTGGACCTTGGTGCGGTGCGAGTAGCGCGAGATGCGGGCTGTACCGGTGTCGATCACGTACTTGATGCCCGGGACGGTGAGCGAGGTTTCGGCGACGTTGGTGGCCAGCACGATCCGCCGTTTGCTGCCGGGGTGGAAGACCTTGTGCTGCTCCTGCAGGCTCAGCCGGGCGAAGAGGGGCAGGACCTCGGTGCCGGCCAGCCGCCGGTTGGACTGGATGCGGGCGTTTAGGGCCTCCGCCGCGTCCCGGATTTCGCGTTCCCCGGAGAAGAAAATGAGGATATCGCCGGGGGCTTCCAGGGCGAGCTCGTCGACGGCGTCGCACACCGCGTCGAGCGGGTCGCGGTCCTCTTCGAGTTCGTCGTCCGAGCCTGAGCCCTCGCCGGCTCCGTCTTCGGCGCCGGCACCGGCGCCGCCGGCGGGCTGGGAGAGGGGCCGGTAGCGGATCTCCACCGGGTAGGTCCGGCCGGAGACCTCGATGATGGGGGAGGGCTCCTCCTCGCTGCCGAAGTGCTTGGCGAGGCGTTCCGGATCGATGGTGGCCGAGGTGATGATGATCTTCAGGTCCGGGCGCTGCGGCAGGATCCGCTTGAGGTAGCCGAGGATGAAGTCGATGTTGAGGCTGCGCTCGTGGGCCTCGTCAATGATGATGGCGTTGTACTTGCGCAGCAGCTTGTCGCGCTGGATTTCTGCCAGCAGGATGCCGTCGGTCATGAGCTTGACCTTGGTGGAGCGGCTGACCTCGCCCGTGAACCGGACCTGGAAGCCGACCTCCTGGCCGATCTCGACGCCGAGTTCCTCCGCGATGCGTTCGGCAACAGTGCGGGCTGCGAGCCGGCGGGGCTGGGTGTGCCCGATCAGCCCGTTCTCGCCCAGGCCGAGTTCCAGGCACATCTTCGGGATCTGGGTGGTCTTACCCGAACCGGTCTCGCCGGCGATGATGGTCACCTGGTTGGCCGCGATGGCGGCCATCAGATCTTCGCGGCGCTCGGAAACCGGCAGCTCGGCGGGGTAGGAAATATGCAATGTCATGGCTGGAGACAGTCTACTGGGACGGACTGTCCGCCGTGCCCTGCGCATAGTGAGGGCCCGGCTGGAGGAGCCGGGCCCGGGGCGGGTGTGCGGACTCAGAAGATCCGCAGGGTGTAGTTGACGCTGGGGAGATCCCGGGCCATCCAGAACTCTTCCGAGCGGACGGGCGGGTTGTGGCCGAGGCCATCCTTGCGCAGGGCGGAGATGGTGGCGGTGATGACGGCGATGATCAGGATGATGACGGCGATTCCGAGGAGTTCCATACCTCCATGGTTCTCTGGTCAACACATGAAAAAAAGTGGCAGAAATGACCAAAAAGCTATAATTTCTGCCACACTGGAATCATGATCAAATCAGTGGCAATGATCGTCGTCCCCAACTTCTCCATCTTCGAGTTTGCGACCGCATTCGAGGTCTTCGGGATTGACCGCTCAGAGCGAGGAAGCGGCGTGCCCGCCTTCGATTTCCGGGTCTGTACCCCGGAGCCGGGTGACGTCCCGCTCAAGTCCGGACTGTCCATGCACGTCAGCTTCGGGCTGGAAGCCGCTGCCGACGCGGACCTGGTGGTGATGGCGCCTTACGGCCGGGACGAGGATGTCCCGGAGTCCGTCCTGGACGCGTTGCGCGCCGCCCATGCCCGCGGTGCCTGGGTGATGTCCATCTGTTCCGGGGCCTTTGCCCTGGCCCGGGCGGGGCTGCTCGACGGCCGCCGCTGCACCACGCACTGGCACTACTCCCAGGAACTCGCCAGCCGTTACCCTGCCGTCCTGGTGGATGAAAACGTCCTCTACGTCGAAGACGACCGGATCATTACCAGTGCCGGGACGGCCGCGGGGATCGATGCCTGCCTGCACCTGATCCGCACTGAATTTGGCGCCAAAGTGGCCGCCGGCATCGCCCGTGACATGGTGGTCCCGCCGCACCGCGACGGCGGCCAGGCCCAGTACATCGACCGGCCCATCCCGCAATGCGGTTCGGAGCCGATGGAACAGCTGCTGCAGTGGATGGTCCGGCACCTCGACGAGGAACACCCGGTCAACGAACTGGCCGCCAGGGTCCACATGTCGCCGCGGACGTTCGCGCGGCGGTTCCGCTCGGAAACGGGGGCGACCCCGGCGGCGTGGCTCAACTCGCAGCGGGTCCTGCGCGCCCAGGAGCTGCTGGAGACAACGGAACTCAACATTGACGAAATCGCGCGGGAAGCCGGCTTCGGGCATTCGGTCCTGCTGCGGCACCACTTCGCAAAGGCGCTGGACACCAGCCCGCAGTCCTACCGGCGCACGTTCCGGGGGCACCTGGCAACGGCATAAGCTGCACCCGCCAGGGACAACGGCGTAGGCAGCACAGGATGACGACGGCTACGTGAGGTCCGGCGGGCCGGCCTCCTCGGCGGCAGCCCGGGCACACTCGACAAGGTCCCGCCAAGGTCCCGTCAGCTCACGCTCCGGCAGGACCGCCCGGCGCTGATCGGCCCGGATGCTGTACATGAACCGGTCCGGCTGGCCGGTGGCCTCGCCGGGCCCGGCGACGTCGTCCCACGGGCATGCCTCAATGAGCGGCTGCCACCGGTCGGTGTCCTCAGGCGGCTCGGGCCGGACGGTCCATGTCCTTTTCATTCCGGCCACGCCGCCGCTTCGCTGGACGATTATCTTCATGAGTCTGCGATCCTCACGACCTGGTGGCTGGGTTGGGATGCTGCGGCGTTTAGATGGCGCTGCGCTACAGCTTCACCTTCACAGTTTCCCACGCGGACCGCACTGCGTCATGCTCCTTGGAATCCGCCCCGAAAAGCTCCTTGGCAGAGGCGGCAGTGGCCTTGGCGAAGGCGCCGAACGTGGCATTCGGCGCCAGTGTGCCGCCGGTCAGGGTGTCGTACCAGATCTGCGCGGGGGTGTCCCAGGCGTTGCCGCCGAGGGCCGTGGCAACCAGGCAGAAGGCACGGTTCGGGATGCCGGAGTTGATGTGCACCCCGCCGTTGTCCGCGCTCGTCCGTACATAGGAATCCATCGAGTCCGGCTGGGGATCCTTGCCGAGGACGTCGTCGTCGTACGCGGTACCGGGCGCCTTCATGGACCGCAGGGCGGCACCCTGAACCTGGTCTGTAAAGAGTCCTTCGCCGATCAGCCAGCTCGCTTCCGCGGTGGACTGCTGCTTGGCGTACTGTTCCACCAGGGCGCCGAAGACGTCGGACAGGGATTCGTTGAGCGCGCCGGCCTGGTTGCGGTAGTTCAGGCCGCCTGAAAACTGCGTCACGCCATGGGCGAGTTCATGGCCGATCACGCTGAGCGACTTCGTGAACCGTTCGAAGACAACGCCGTCGCCGTCGCCGAACACCATCTGCCGGCCGTCCCAGAACGCGTTGTCGTAGCGTTCGCCGTAATGGACTGTGGCCTCGAGGGGAAGGCCCTTCCCGTCAATGGAGTCGCGGCCAAAAGCGTCCGCGTAGAGACGGTGGGTGTGGCCCAGTCCGTCGTAAGCTTCGTCCGCGGCCGGATCCCCGCTGGGCGGCTTGCCTTCGTTGCGGACCAGGCTGCCGGGCAACTGCTCCAGGGACCGGGCGTCATAGATGGTGCGTTCCGGTGCCCCGGGCTTGAGCCCCCGTGCGGCGGGGACCGCCGGCAGGGTCAGCTCAGCGCGGGCCGACTGGAAACTCTTGACGTGCAGCAGCGCCTTCTGTGCAGCCTCTGCAGCGCCGGAGAACCCGGGTTCCTGCTGGGCGGCCAAGCGGCGGAGCAAGTAGGGCGGAACGATGGAACAGTAACCACCGGAACGGTGAGAGGCGGAACGGTAAGAGACGGAACGGAACATGTGAGACCCCCTTCATGCTTCGGGGCGTGCCCGGTAGCCCGCCACCGATGAACACAGCCTACGAGCCGGCACCGACAATCGGCAGGGGGAGAGCCGCTGGTTTTGCGCGTTCTTTCCGCCGGATTCCGTGCAAAAGACCCGGCACAAAAAACCCCGCCGTTTCAATGAAACGACGGGGTTTGTCTGTACTGTCTGACTGCTGTACTGCCTATCTTCTGTGCCCTCGATAGGATTCGAACCTACGACCTTCTGCTCCGGAGGCAGACGCTCTATCCCCTGAGCTACGAGGGCAGTCAGGGATCCTGCCGTTTCCGGCGGGACGTCCTAGAGCTTAGCAGGAAGGTGGCCTCCAACGGAAAATCGGCGCCCATCTGTCGCATGGGGCGGGTGCAGAGCGCGTGCCGAGCCCTTGCTGAGTAGGCAATGAACGCGGTCACGCGCGGGGCGGGAGGACGGACTAGCTGCACGCCCGCCCGTCATGCCGGGCGCCAGATTCCGCCACACCTCGGGCCCACCGGTAGGCTAGAACTGTGACCCCAGAAGAACTCTCCCTCGCCATATCCGCCTGCCTGAAGGACGCCGTCGCGGCAGGCGAGATTGCCCTTTCCGCAGCCGACATCCCGGACGAGGTGCGCGTCGAGCGCCCGAAGAACAGGGACCACGGGGACTGGGCCACCAACGTCGCGCTCCAGCTGGCCAAGACGGCAGGCACCAACCCGCGGGAGTTCGCGTCCGTCCTGAGCGCCCGGCTGAAAACGATCGACGGCGTTTCCGCCGTGGACATCGCCGGCCCAGGCTTCCTGAACATCACCGTGGACGCCGCGGCCGCCGGCGCCCTCGCCAAGGCGATCGTCGAGGCCGGAGCGGACTACGGCACCAACAGCGCGCTCGCCGGGCACGTGGTTAACATGGAGTTCGTCTCGGCCAACCCGACCGGTCCGCTGCACATCGGCCACACCCGCTGGGCGGCCCTCGGCGACGCGATCGCCCGCGTCCTCCGCGCCTCCGGCGCCGATGTCACGGCCGAGTACTACATCAACGACGCCGGCTCCCAGATGAACGTGTTCGCCAACTCGGTGTTCGCGAGGCTGCACGGCCGGGACGTGCCCGAAGGCGGTTACCCTGGCCAGTACATCGCCGACCTCGGCCATGAGGTGCTCAGCGAGCACCCCGGCATCCGTGAACTCACCGAAGTCGCAGCCCTGCCGGTGATCCGTGGCGCCGCGTACAAGGCGCAGATGCACGACATCAAGCAGACACTGGCCGGGTTCGGCGTCGACTTTGATGTCTTCTTCTCCGAACAGGAACTCCACGACGCCGGCGCGATCGAAGACGCCGTCGCCCGCCTGCGCGAACAGGGCCACGTTTTCGACGACGGCGGCGCGGTGTGGCTGCGCACCACCGACTTCGGCGATGACAAGGACCGCGTGATGATCCGCGCGAACGGCGAGCCGACGTACTTCGCCGCCGACGCCGCCTACTACCTGTCCAAGAAGGACCGCGGCTACACGGAGAAGATCTACCTCCTCGGCGCCGACCACCACGGCTACATCAACCGGCTCAAGGCCATCGCGGCCGCCGCCGGCGACGACCCCGAGGTCAACATCGAGGTCCTGATCGGCCAGCTGGTCTCCGTCAACGGCGCCAAGCTGTCCAAGCGCGCCGGCAACATCATTGAGCTCAAGGACCTCATCGACTGGCTCGGCAAGGACGCGGTCCGCTACTCGCTCGCCCGGTTCCCGGCCGATTCGCCGCTGACCCTGGACCCCGAGCTGCTCAAGAAGCACAGCAACGAAAACCCGGTGTTCTACGTCCAGTACGCCCACGCCCGCTCCCGCGGCGCCGCCCGCAATGCCGTGGCCGCCGGCGTGGAGCGCCGTGTCGACGGCAAAGACTGCTTCGACGCCGCCCTGCTGGACCACGCCACCGAAAACGAGCTGCTCTCGCACCTGGGCAGCTACCCGTCGGTGGTGGCCAAGGCCGCCGAACTGCGCGAACCGCACCGCGTGGCCCGGCACCTGGAAGTCATCGCCGGCGCCTACCACCGCTGGTATGACGCCTGCCGGGTGGCGCCCCAGGGCGAGGAACCCATCACCGACACCAACCGGACCCGGCTGTGGCTCAACGACGCCACGAGCCAGGTGCTGGCCAACGGACTGGAACTGCTGGGCGTCTCGGCGCCGGAACGGATGTAATCGTCATGACCGCAAATACAGGACAGTCCCCGCTCGCACCCGGCTGGCTTGAGGTCCCCGCCGACCTCAACGCCCTCCACGAACCGCTGTGGGCCGGCGGCGTCGCCCGGAACGACGCCGGCGAGCTCACCATCGAGGGGCTGACGGTCAGCGAACTGCAACGCGAGTACGGGACGCCGCTGTTCGTGCTGAGCGAGACCGACTTCCGGGCCCGCGCCCGGTCGTTCAGCGACGCGTTCAACGACGCCTTCGCGGACATCTGTGGGGGAGTGGACGTCTACTACGCCGGCAAGTCCTTCCTGTGCACCTCCGTGGTCCGCTGGGTCGAGGAAGAAGGGCTGCGCCTGGACACGGCATCCGGCGGCGAACTCGCCGTCGCCGCCCGCGCCGGCATCCCGGGCGCCGACGTCGCCCTGCACGGCAATAACAAGTCCGACGGCGAAATCCACCGGGCCCTGGACATGCAACTGGGCCGGATCGTGGTGGACAGCCTCGACGAGCTCGAACGCGTCGCGGCGATCGCGGCCAACCGGGGCGACACCGCGAAGGTCATGCTCCGGTTGACCCCCGGAGTGCACGCCCACACGCACGAATTCATCGCCACCGCCCACGAGGACCAGAAATTCGGTCTCTCCATGGCGCCGGACTCCACCGACCAGGCCGGGCTGTCCGCCGCTGAGGAAGCCGTGGCCGCGGCCATTGGGCACGAGAGCATCGAGCTGCTGGGCCTGCACTGCCATATCGGCTCCCAGATCTTCGAACCCGACGGCTTCGCCCTCGCCGCCGAAAAGCTCCTGGACTTCCTGGCCGCAATGCAGGTCAAGTACTCCATCGTGCTGCCCGAGCTGGACCTCGGAGGCGGCTACGGCATCGCTTACACCCCCGTTGACACGCCCCGCCCGGCCGCTGAGATCGCGCAGGCGATGGCCGCCGTCGTCCGTTCCAAGTGCGCCGCGCTGGGTATTTCCGCCCCCCGGATCTCGATCGAACCGGGCCGCGCAATCGTCGGCAGCACGACGTTCACGCTGTACGAGGTCGGCACGCTCAAGACCGTCCGTGTGGACGCCCCGGGTTCCGAAGCCGGGGGAGTCGGCAACGACGTTACGTACCCCCGCCGGTATGTGTCGGTGGACGGCGGGATGAGCGACAACCCTCGCCCGGTGCTGTATGACGCGGATTATTCGGCAATTCTCGCCTCGCGGAGCTCCGATGCGGCCCCGCAGCTGTCCCGAGTAGTGGGCAAACATTGCGAGAGCGGCGACATAGTTGTTAGAGATGTATATCTGCCCGAGGACGTGGCAGCCGGTGATCTGCTTGCTGTACCGGGGACCGGCGCCTACTGCTGGGCCCTGTCAAGCAACTACAACTATCTGGCCCGGCCGGGCGTTGTCGCTGTCAGCGACGGATCTGCCCGGCTGATTGTCCGCGGGGAAACCGAAGAAGATCTGCTCAACCGCGACATGGGAGTCTGAATGACCGAATTGCGAACCCTGAAAGTGGCCCTGCTGGGCTGTGGCAACGTCGGGGCTCAGGTTGCGCGGATTCTCATTGACGACGCCGACGCCCTCGCGGCGCGCACAGGCGCCCGCCTCGAACTGGGCGGCATCGCTGTGCGCAACCTCGACGCCGAACGCGACGTCGATCTGCCCCAGGAGCTGTTCACCACCGACGCCGAAACCCTCGTCAAGGACGCCGACCTCGTGATCGAGCTCATGGGCGGGATTGAGCCGGCCCGGACCCTGATCCTGACGGCCATGCGGCACGGGGCCTGCGTGGTCACCGGCAACAAGGCGCTCCTGGCCCAGGACGGTCCCACGCTCTACGAGGAAGCGGACAAGGCCGGCGTGCAGCTCTCCTACGAGGCCGCCGTCGCCGGTGCCATTCCCATCCTGCGGCCCATCCGGGACAGCCTGTCCGGCGACCGGATCACCCGGGTGCTCGGGATCGTCAACGGCACCACTAACTTCATCCTCGACCAGATGGACTCCACCGGCGCGCAGTTCGCCGACGCCCTGGCCGAAGCCCAGCGACTGGGCTACGCGGAAGCCGACCCCACCGCCGACGTCGAGGGCTACGACGCCGCCGCCAAGGCAGCGATCCTTGCCTCGCTGTCCTTCCACACCCGGTTCGCCCTGGAAGACGTCTCGTGCGAGGGCATCACGGCCGTCAGCGCGGCGGACATCGCCGCCGCGAAGGAGGCCGGCTTTGTCATCAAGCTGCTCGCGATTGCGGAGAAGCTGACGGACGAGGACGGCAGGACCGGCGTCTCCGTCCGCGTGCACCCGACGCTGTTGCCCCGCGAACACCCCCTGGCCGCTGTCCGCGGTGCGTTCAACGCCGTCTTCATCGAAGCCGAGAACGCCGGCGAACTCATGTTCTACGGACAGGGCGCCGGCGGAACCCCGACGGCGTCCGCCGTGCTGGGCGACCTCGTCTCCGCGGCCCGCCGCATTGTCCTGGGCGGCCCGGGCCGGACCGAAACCACCACCGGGCACGTGCCTGCACTGCCCATCGATGCAGCCATCACGAGCTACTACATCGGACTCGACGTCGCGGACCAGCCCGGCGTCCTGGCCCGGATCGCCCAGCTCTTCGCGGAGCACGGCGTGTCCATCGAAATCATGCGGCAGACCATCCACCGCGACGCCGACTCCAACGTGGAGTCTGCCGAGCTGCGGATCGTGACACACCGTGCACGCGAAGCCGCACTTGCAGCAACCGTCGAGGCCGTCAAGCGCCTGGACGTCATCAATTCCGTCACATCCGTACTGCGGGTAGAAGGGGTCTAAGTGGCTCACCAATGGCGCGGTGTCATCCGCGAATACGCTGATCGTCTTCCTGTCACGGAAGCCACTAAGGTCATCACCCTGGGCGAGGGCGGCACCCCGCTCGTGCACGCCCGCCACCTCTCCGAGCTGACCGGCAGCACCGTCTACCTCAAGGTCGAGGGCATGAACCCGACCGGTTCCTTCAAGGACCGCGGCATGACCATGGCCATGACGGCAGCCGTGGCGGCCGGCGCCAAGGCCGTGGTCTGCGCCTCCACCGGCAACACCTCAGCTTCCGCCGCGGCCTACGCGACGGCGGCCGGGCTGCAGTGCGCGGTCCTGGTCCCAGAGGGCAAGATCTCGATGGGCAAGCTCAGCCAGGCGATCGCGCACGGGGCCACGCTGCTGCAGGTGGACGGCAACTTCGACAACTGCCTCGACATCGCCCGCAAGCTCGGCGAGTCCTACCCGGTGTTCCTGGTCAACTCCGTCAACCCGGCCCGGATCGAGGGCCAGAAGACCGGCGCCTTTGAAGTTGTCGATTCCCTCGGCGACGCCCCGGACTACCACGTGCTTCCGGTGGGCAACGCCGGCAACATCAGCGCGTACTGGAAGGGCTACAAGGAGTACGCCGCGGCGTACGAGTCGCCTACCGCCGGCTCGCTTCCCGCCGTCGCCACGAAGACCCCGGTCATGTGGGGCTTCCAGGCTGCCGGGGCTGCCCCGTTCGTGGCCGGCCACCCCATCACCGAACCCGACACCATTGCCACCGCCATCCGTATTGGCAACCCGGCCTCCTGGGACACCGCCGTGGCGGCCCGGGATGAATCCGGCGGCGTGATCGAGGCCGTCACGGACGAGGAAATCCTCTCCGCGCACCGCTGGCTCTCCGCCCGGGAAGGCGTCTTCGTGGAGCCCGGTTCGGCTGCCGGTGTCGCCGGCCTGATCAAGAAGCACGCGGCCGGGGAGGTTCCGGCCGGCAAGACGATCGTGATCACGGTGACCGGTCACGGGCTCAAAGACCCGCAGTGGGCCTTGCGCACCGAGGACGGCAGCGATGTGCAGCCGGTCAAGGTCTCCAACGACGTCGTCACCGTCGCCGCAGCTCTGGGACTGGAAGAAAAATAGCGTTGGAAACCACCCTCACCGTCCCGGCCGAATCAGCGGCAGGCACTCCCGCCGTTCCGGCAGGCCAGCTTGTCACCGTGCGGGTGCCTGCCACCAGCGCCAACCTGGGCCCGGGGTACGACAGCCTCGGCTTGGCGCTGACGCTGCATGACACGCTCACCGTGGAAACCCTGGCCAGCGGTGAACTTGAATTCGAGCTCAGCGGAGAGGGTGCCGAGTCGCTGCCCCGCGACGCCACGCACCTCGTGGTCAAGGCCCTCACCGAGGCGCTGCACCGCCTCGGTTTCCGGCACGAAGGCCTGCGGATCACGGCGGACAACGTCAACCCGCACGGGCGCGGCCTGGGGTCCTCGGCCTCGGCCGTCGTGGCCGCCGTCAGTGCCGCGAATGCCCTGGTTCCGGAGGCGTCCCGGCGCGGCCGCGACTGGATTCTGCAGCTTACGAGCGAAATGGAAGGCCACCCGGACAACGTCGCACCCGCCATTTTCGGCGGACTGGCGCTGTCATGGCAGGACAGTGACCAGTACAGCAGCACGTGCGCTGCCGTGGCCCCCTCGGTGATTCCCGTCGTCGCCGTTCCGGACTACGAGCTCTCCACCGAAGCCGCGCGGGCGCTTCTGCCGGCCTCGGTGGGCCACCACGCCGCGGCCATGAACTCCGGTCGCGCCGCCCTGCTGATCCACGCACTAACGGCCAAGCCGGAATTCCTGCTGCCGGGCACCGAGGATTACCTGCACCAGAGCTACCGTGCCGAAGCCATGCGGCCCAGCGCCGAGCTGATTGCCGTGCTGCGGCGGGCAGGGCACGCCGCCGTCGTCTCCGGTGCCGGGCCCACCGTGCTGGTCCTGGCCAACGGGGAAGCCGAAGCCCGCGAGGTTGTCGACTTCATCGGCGCCCACACGGCGGACAACACGCCGGAAGTGGGCTGGCGAGTGATGAAACTGGCCGTGGACGTTGAAGGTGCTAAAGTGGAAGTGCACCGGCGGTAAATACGCAGGCGGTAAATTAGTAACCGTTCTAAGACCGCGATGTTGGCCACGTAGCCTCTCTCATCTTTCACTGCGCAATATTTTCCGGTGCCACCTGCTTTCGGTCTGACGCAGGAATCAGCAGAATTGCTCTGCCCCCTGAAATCGTCAGCCCGCCGTTCCTCATTTCTCGGATCGTGCATGGTGAAGCAGTATCCGGCCCTGCTGGCCGAAATCCATCCGGCAAGGCCGAAATCACGGCTGCAGATCTGAACTGCAGCCCAGATCAAATCACCGCGTCCAGCTCTTAGCCTGGACGCCGTCGAGGGGGAAGGATCCTTCGTGACCGAAACCACTGAGCTGTCTCCGGCTGTGGATACATCTTCTGCTGCCGGATCAACGGCAGCACCCGCCAAGAGCAGCGGCCTTGCAGGCCTTAAGCTCGCCCAGCTCCAGGCCCTCGCCAGCCAGCTGGGGATTTCCGGCGGATCCCGCATGCGCAAGGGCGATCTGGTCACGGCCATTTCCGCCCACCGCGCAGGCACCCCGGTCAGCAAGGCTCCGGCCCGTGCTGCTGAAAAGGCGACCGACAACGGCACCGTTTCGCAGGCAGCTGCACCGGTAACCGTGCCCGCCGCCGGCAACGAGGCCGCCGCCCAGGAAAGCCCGGCCCAGGAAAGCCCCCGGGCCCGCCGCGGCCGCAGCCGCCGTGCAGGCAGCGACGGCGTCGTCACGACGGCCGCCGCAGAGGCACCCGCCGCGGCTCCGGCAGAAGCCCCTGCGGTTTCCACCGAACCCGGCGCAGCCGAAAGCCCCACTGCCGGAATTCGCGCAGCCGAAACCGGCCCGGCCGTTTCCGCAATGGAAGGCAGCGACCGCACGCGGCAGCCGCGCACCCGCAACCGCCGCCGCGGCGAAGCCGCGGCCCAGGTCACCGAGGCCGCCGGCCAGAACGCCGGCGAAGTCCAGGCCGAACAGCCCGCAACCGAGCAGCGTGAACAGCGCACTGAACAGCGTGAACAGCGCACTGAACAGCGCACTGAACAGCGTGAACAGCGCCAGGCCGAGCCGGGCAGTGAAGACGGCCAGCGCCGCGACACCACCCGCACCCGTGGCGAAGCCGCCGGCACCCGCGACAACACCCGCGACAGCGAAGAAACCGACGGCGGAAGCCGCCGGAACCGCCGCAACCGACGTGACCGTAACGACCGCGGTGACCGCCAGGGCCAGCAGGACAGCCGCGACAACTCCTCGCGCAACGACCGCTTCCGCGACCGCAACGACCGCCGCCGCGGGCGTGCGCAGGGACCGGACGTCGACGACGTCGAGGTCACGGAGGACGACGTCCTCCTGCCGGTCGCCGGCATCCTCGACGTGCTCGAGAACTACGCGTTCATCCGCACGTCCGGCTACCTGCCGGGCCCGAACGACGTGTACGTCTCGCTCGCCCAGGTCAAGAAGTACAACCTGCGCAAGGGCGACGCCGTCGTCGGTGCCATCCGTGCACCGCGCGAAGGCGAGGACCGCAGCCAGCAGTCCGCCCGCCAGAAGTTCAACGCGCTGGTCCGCGTCACCTCGGTCAACGGCAAGACCCCCGAGGAACTCAAGGACCGCGTCGAATTCGCGAAGCTCGTCCCGCTGTACCCCTCCGAGCGCCTGCGCCTCGAGACGGACCCGAAGAAGATCGGCCCCCGTGTCATCGACCTCGTGGCCCCGATCGGCAAAGGCCAGCGCGGCCTGATCGTTTCGCCGCCGAAGGCCGGCAAGACGCTCATCCTGCAGTCCATCGCCAACGCGATTACCACCAACAATCCTGAGGTCCACCTCATGATGGTGCTCGTTGACGAACGCCCCGAAGAAGTCACGGACATGCAGCGCACCGTCAAGGGTGAGGTCATTGCCTCCACCTTCGACCGTCCCGCCGACGACCACACCACCGTGGCCGAACTCTCCATCGAACGCGCCAAGCGCCTCGTGGAAATGGGCATGGACGTCGTTGTGCTCCTGGACTCCATGACCCGTCTGGGCCGCGCCTACAACCTGGCAGCACCGGCCTCCGGCCGCATCCTGTCCGGTGGCGTGGACTCCGCAGCGCTGTACCCGCCGAAGCGTTTCTTCGGTGCAGCCCGCAACATCGAAAACGGTGGCTCGCTCACCATCCTGGCCACCGCTCTCGTCGAGACCGGTTCCAAGATGGACGAGGTCATCTTCGAAGAGTTCAAGGGCACCGGCAACATGGAACTTCGCCTGTCCCGCCAGCTGGCTGACAAGCGCATCTTCCCGGCCGTGGACGTCAACGCGTCCGGTACCCGCCGCGAAGAGAACCTGCTTTCCCCCGAGGAAGTCAAGATCATGTGGAAGCTGCGCCGCGTCCTCTCCGGACTCGAAACGCAGCAGAGCCTTGAGCTGCTGACCAACAAGATCCGGGAGACCCAGAGCAATGTCGAGTTCCTCATGCAGGTGCAGAAGACGACGCTTGGTGCGAAGTCCGATAACGACAAGTAGCTGCTCTAACCGCTAGATTCTGGCGGTCCCGCGCGCTAACGCCGCACGGGTTTTTCCGCCCCCGCCCCTACGCCGGGTGGCTTGCGATCTACGATCGCAAGCCGCCCGGCTCCGGCAGGCCCGAAGCCACTCCCGGGGCGGAAAAACCCGTGCGGCTTCGTCGTTAAGTCGCCAGCCGCGGTTCAGTTCTTGTGTCGTAACTAGACTTGGTTTCAAGTCGAAAGAGGTTTTGAAAATGTTTGAGTCCGTACAGGGCCTGTTGGATGAGCATGACGCTATCCAGGCCCAGCTTGGGGATCCTGCTGTCTATGCTGACCAGCGGCTGGCCCGGAAACTGGGGCGGCGTTCTGCTCAGCTGAACGGCATTGTGGAGGCCTACCACCGCTGGGAGGGCATCCGCGATGACCTGGCCGCTGCCAAGGAAATGGCGGACGAGGACCCCGAGTTCGCCGCTGAGGTACCCGAGCTGGAGGCTGCGCTGGAGACGGCTGCGGCCAAACTGCGCCGGCTGCTGATCCCGCGCGACCCGGACGATGCCCGCAACGTGATCCTTGAGGTCAAAGGCGGCGAAGGCGGCGACGAGGCTGCCCTGTTCGCCGCGGACCTCCTGCGGATGTACAGCCGCTATGCGGAATCCCGCGGCTGGAAGACCGAGATCATCTCCGCCACGGAATCGGACCTTGGCGGCTACAAGGACGTCCAGATGGCCGTCAAGGGCAACTCGAACGACCCCGCAGAGGGCGTGTACGCACGGCTCAAGTTCGAAGGCGGCGTCCACAGGGTCCAGCGCGTCCCCGTAACCGAGTCCCAGGGCCGCATCCACACCTCGGCCGCCGGCGTGCTTGTGCTCCCCGAAGTGGACGAGCCCGAGGAACTCGAGATCAACCAGAACGACCTCAAGATCGACGTCTACCGGTCCTCCGGTCCCGGCGGGCAGTCCGTGAACACCACCGACTCGGCCGTGCGCATCACCCACCTTCCCACCGGCATCGTCGTGGCCATGCAGAACGAGAAGTCGCAGCTGCAAAACCGCGAAGCCGGCATGCGCGTGCTACGCGCCCGCATCCTGGCGCACCAGCAGGAGCTGATCGACGCCGAGAACTCGGCCCAGCGCAAGTCGCAGATCCGCACCATGGACCGCTCCGAGCGCATCCGCACCTATAACTACCCGGAAAACCGGATCGCGGACCACCGCACCGGCTACAAGGCCTACAACCTGGACCAGGTCATGAACGGTGACCTGGAACCGGTCATCCAGTCGGCCATCGAACTGGACGAGCAGTCCAGGCTCGACGCCATCGGCGAATAGGCCCCGGGTCACCACGTGATGACAGCAGGCAATGGTCCCAGCCTTGCGGAGGCCGTCCGCGAGGCGACCGAGGTCCTGGCCGCGGCCGGCGTGCCCAGCCCGCGCGTTGACGCCGAGCTCCTGGCCGAGCACCTGCTCGGCGTCGGGCTCGGCCGGCTGCGCGCTCTGATGCTCGGCGACGCCCCGGCACCGGAGGGGTATGCCGACCTCGTCGCCGAACGGGCGCAACGGATACCGCTGCAGCACATCACCGGCGTGGCGCACTTCCGCTACCTCGAACTCGCCGTCGGCCCCGGCGTCTTCATTCCGCGGCCGGAAACCGAATCCGTGGTGCAACTGGTGATTGACCGGCTGCAGGGCATGGCGCACCCCAAAGTGGTGGACCTGGGCACCGGATCCGGTGCGATCGCAGGCTCGATCGCGCACGAGATCCCCGGCGCCGAGGTCCATGCGGTGGAATACAGCGTCTTCGCGCACGCATGGGCGGCGAAAAACCTGGCTCCCCTTGGCGTCCACCTCGTCCGCGGCGACTTGCGCGACGCGCTGCCGGAACACAACGGCACGTTCGACGTCGTCGTCTCCAACCCGCCCTACATTCCCGCTGAAGCGATCCCGAACGAACCGGAAGTGGCGCTGCACGACCCGCCCGAGGCGCTGTACGGCGGGGGAGCGGACGGCATGGAACTTCCGACGGCGGCGGCCGCCTCGGCTGCCCGGCTGCTGGTCCCCGGCGGCTACTTCGTGATGGAGCACGCTGAAGTGCAGTCGGAATGGATCGCCGCGATGCTCACCCGCACCGGGAAATGGTCCGAGGTGACGACGCACCGGGACCTCAATGGCAAGGACCGTGCGACCAGCGCTGTGCTGACAGTGTCAGATCTGACAGCGTCGGCAGACACCGTCCGAATCGTGTGACAAGTGATGAAAGAATAGGCCAGTGACGACTAGCTACGATTGCACGGCAGCTGAGCAGCGCGCCGCAGGACTCGAACACGCCCAGCGGGCCATCCGTGAGAACAAGTGCGTGGTCTTCCCCACGGACACGGTCTATGGCATTGCCGCCGACGCCTTTTCACCCCTGGCCGTGACCCTGCTGCTCGCGTCCAAGGGCCGGAGCCGGAAGATGCCGCCGCCCGTGCTGATCCCCAGACTCAATGCCCTGGACGGTCTGGCCACGGAAGTTCCCGCTGAGGCGCGGCGGTTGGCCGAGACTTTCTGGCCCGGCGGCCTGACCCTGATCCTGCATGCCCAGCCGTCGCTGGACTGGGATCTCGGCGAGACCAAGGGGACTGTGGCCCTGCGGATCCCGGCTGACGAGATCGCGCAGGACCTCCTGACGCTTACCGGACCGCTCGCCGTGTCCTCCGCCAACCGCACAGGGCAGGCGGCGGCGCAGACCGCCGCGGACGCCGAAGCCCAGCTGGCCGAATCCGTGGAGGTCTACCTTGAGGGCGGCCCGCGGCCCGCCGGCGGCGCCGAGGCCCTCGCCTCGACCATCGTGGACGCGACCGCCCTGCCGTTGCGCGTGGTCCGCCAGGGAGCCATCAGCCTCGAACGCCTGCGCGCCGTGGTTCCGGACCTCGTGGACGTCGACGGCAACGCCCCGGAAGCTGCTGCACCGGTGGACGCCTCCGAGGCTGCGGCGTCTGTGGACGCCGACGCCGTTGCAGCCGAGGCAGCTGTCCCTGAGTCCGGCGACGCGCCGGGCGCGGGATCCGGCTCCGCATGACGCTGGAGCGCCAGCACGTCCCCTTCCTCGACGTCGAGGCGACCCCCCTCACGGTCTCAGAGCTGACCGCTGTCCTGAGCACTTACGTCGCCGAGGGCAGCACCCGCATTGTGGTGGGACACAACCTGCACAGCGTGACGCTGCTGCACTCCGATCCCGCCTTCCGGTCGTTCTACCAGCGCAGCGACGTGGTGCTGATCGACGGCGCCCCGGTGCTGTGGCTCTGGGCCAAGACCGGCGAAGACGACGACGGCCGGGGCCCGGTGATGGACTACCGTCTGGGGTCCACCGACTGGATTCCCGCCCTCGGCAACGTGGAGGGCCTCGAGCGGATTGCCGTGATCGGCGCAGGCGCCGTGGCCAACGCCGGCGCCGTGGCCAGGCTGCGGGAAATCGTTCCCGGGGCGCGCGTCGACGGCATGCCCGGCGAAGGCTGGAATCGGGACCTTGAGGAAAGTGCCATCGAATGGCTCTCCCGGCTACGTCCGCAGCTTGTGCTCCTGGGCCTGGGCATGCCGCTACAGGAACAAGTCCTGGCCCGGCGGCGTGCCATGCTCCCGCCGGCCGTCTACTGCGCCGTCGGCGGTGCCATTGAACAGATTGCCGGTGTCCAGAAGCTGGCGCCGCGCTGGATCGGGCGGCTCGGGCTCGAATGGGCCTGGCGGCTCATGCTCCATCCGCAGCGGGTGGCCTACCGGGTGTTCGGCGAGCCCTGGGTGCTGCTCGGCCTGCTGCTGCGCCGGCGGCTGCGCCGGCAGCCTTAGCGCGGCGTCCTTAGCACGGCCGCAGCGCCGGCGGACCCGGCAAGGGTCAGAACTTCTGGTCCTCCAGGGGGCCGAAGCCCTTGCCGCGGAGCCCGGTGGAAAAGGCGCGGAACCAGTCGGCGAGGCCGCGGACGTCGCCGCTGCGCAGGAAGTAGCCGAGGTAGCCGCCTACATCAGCGATGAAGGACTTGACCCGGAAATGGCGGCGGATCATGTAGCCGCGGTTCCGGTAGTAGAAGTAGCGCTTGAAGGCGGAGTCCGGAACGATCACGTGCCACCGTGCGCCAAAGACGTGCTTGGTTTCGGAAAACGCGTGCGGGTGGGTGATGGCGGCGGTGGTGACGGTGCCGAAGCGGATCCCGGCCTTCCGAAGCCTGAGCGTGAAGTCCACCTCGTCGCCGCGGATGAACAGGCGCATGTCCGGCAGGCCCACCTTGAAGAATACATCGGAACGGATCAGGGCGCCGTTGAAGAAGTGCCCGTCGCCGGGCAGGAACCCGACCTTCTCCACCTCCGCGCGCTCGTGAGTGACCTTGCCGTTGAGGCGGAAGAAGAAGGACAGCCGGTCCGGGTGGCCGGGGGCCACCACGAGCGGCACCACGGCGTCCAGGCCGCGGGCCTGCGCTTCGCGGAGCAGCGTGGCGAGGCATTCCGGGTCCGCGGGCTCGGCGTCGTCGTCCATCATCCAGATCCAGTCAGCCCCGCTGGCCACGGCCTTGAGGATGGCCAGCGAAAAACCGCCGGCGCCGCCGAGGTTGGCCTCGGACCGGACGTAGTCCACGTTGGCGTGCCGGTCGGCGACATCCTTGGAGGGCACGGTGCCACTGTCGACGAGGCAAATGGAGCGCACCGCAGCGGTCTGGTTGTTGATGGCGTCCAGCAGGACTGCCAGCTCCCGGGGACGGTCGAACGTCACGGCAGCGACTGCAACCGAGGGGGTCATCGCGGGGTCCTTTCAGCACGACCGTCAGTGGTTTTCCCGCCGGCGGAGGGCCGTGTGACGCGAAGACAGGTGGCCGTTGGCATTAGTATCTTGACTAGAGTCCACTGTAATACAGCCCTGTCAGGCACTACGCACTGCCTGCCCTGTGCACGGCGACGGAGAAGTTTCATTTTTCGAACGACAGTTCCACGGCAATTGAATCCACCCCATATCCGCAGCTCACCGGTGCCTCCGGTGCTGCGGAGCATGCCGCCGGGTCATGCCTTCGCCTGTGATTGTGCCGATGGCTCAGGACTGGTGGTCTTCCCGTGATCATGTATCTGCTCATGATGCTGACGGCAGCGATCGTGAGCTACGCGGCCACATGGGGTGCCCGGCTTGTGGGCAACAAACTGGAACTTTATTCACCGATCCGTAGCCGCGACATGCACTCCAGGCCGATTTCCAGGCTCGGCGGCCTCGGCATCTTCGCAGGGGTCCTGGTGGCCCTGGTCACGGCGAGCACATCGTTCTTCGTCAAGGACATTTTCCGCAACAACACCGCGCCCTGGGGGATCCTTGCCGGGGCCACCGTGATCGTGCTGGTCGGCGTCGCGGATGATCTGCTGGATCTGCGATGGTGGGTCAAACTGATCGGCCAAAGCGCCGCGGCGCTGGTCGTGGCCATCTGGGGAGTCCGGATGACGATCATCCCGTTCATCCCGGAACCGTTCGTGATTCAGAACGAGGCCGTGAGTATCGTCCTGACGGCCGGGCTGATCGTGACCACCATGAACGCGTTCAACTTCATCGACGGACTGGACGGCCTCGCCGCGGGAGTGGCGATCATCGGGGGAGCGGCCTTCTTCCTGACGGCCTACTGGGTCCACCGGACGGCCGTCCTGCTGGACCGCTCGGACCTGGCCACCCTCCTGACGGCCATTGTGGTGGGTAGCTGCGTCGGCTTCCTGCCGCATAACTGGTTTCCCTCGAAGATCTTCATGGGTGATTCCGGGGCCATGCTGATCGGCCTGCTGATGGCATCGGCAGGCGTCGTGTCCACCGGTCAGATCAGCTCCGGGCTCTACGACCGGGCCAACGGCATTCCCACGATCATCCCGATCCTCCTGCCGTTCGCCGTGCTGTTCCTGCCGCTCCTGGACCTGTGCCTGGCCGTCGTGCGGCGGACCGCGCTGGGCCGCTCGCCGTGGTCGGCGGACCGAGGGCACCTGCACCACAAACTTCTCGACATCGGCTACTCCCACCGCAGCGCCGTGGTGCTGATGTACCTGTGGACCTGCATCCTGGCCTTCGGCGGCCTCGCGTTCGCAATCTTCCCGTGGCACATAGTCCTGGCCGTCGATCTGGCGGCCGCCGCAATCATGGCCGTGGTGACCGCCTGGCCGTACCTGCGGCAGCGCGGGCCGGGGCAGATCGCCGGCACGCCGGAATAGACCGTGACGCTTCGCTCACAGGAAATTTTCAGAATAATTTCTATCTAATGTAGAATTCAGTGGCGGTGCTTCGCCGCCCACCAAGACCTGTACTACGCACGCGACGATTGGGATCTGATGACCTCCAACGCCGAACCGGAACCCGCTTCCGGCAACGGACCCGTTGGTGTCTCCGGCCCCACAAAATCCCTGTGGCTGAGACTGCTGGCCATGAGTTCCGCTGCGTCCGCCGCCGCCCTGCTGCTGACCGGCGTCACCGCCTTCTTCTTCAACGGCGCCGTGGGATTCTGGTCCTCCCTCTTCGGGGGAGCCTTGGTGATGGCGTTCTTCGCCATCAGCCTCGCGGTGGGCCACTTCGTCGGCCGCAACAACCCCTCCGGAGCGATCGGACTGTTCGTCGCGACGTATTTCGTCAAGGTCGTCGGCTTTGCCGTGGTCCTCTTCGTCATCGGAGCTCCGGCCTGGCTGCACGGCCGCTGGTTCCTGATCGGCGCCGTCGTGACCGTGGTGTTCTGGCAGGCGGCCGAGATCTACGGTTTCAGCAGGGCCAGGCTCCAGATTTACAACGATCCCGAACCCCGGAAAGGCGGCACCGATGTTTAGCCGCAAAACCGGCCGCAAGCCGCTTGCCGGACCGTCTCATAAGGTCGCCAAAACACCCAAAACCACAGCCGGTGCCCCCGGTGTATCCATGGACGGCAGCGACGGCGGATACAACGCCGGGATCGCCGTCTTTAGCTACATTGTTGGCGGAATCATCGTCTGGAGTTTGATAGGGTGGGGACTGGATAATCTGTGGGGAACCCGCTGGATTGTGCTCGCAGGCGCTCTGCTTGGAGCTGCGGGAGGGTTCTATCTTTCTCATATGCACGGCCTCACCAGTAACAGAACTTCAGCTGATGACGGCAATGCTGCACGTGGCCCGTCCCAGGACGAGGAACAGTAATGCCAAATAATTTCACAGGGGGAGAGGCGGGCAGCAATGTCGCCGGTCCCCGCCCAACGCCCAATGATGGACACTGCAGAGAGGAAACGCGTTGATCGCGCTTGCGCTCCCGGCCCAAGATTCTGGAACCTTCACGCCTCCTGGAATTGAAGAACTTCACCTGCCGGCTATCATCCCGTGGGGTGCAGCCGAAGGATTTTCCAAGCAGATGCTGCTGGTAATCCTGTCGGTTGTCATTATCGCTACATTCTTTGTGATCGCTGCGCGGAAGCAGCAGCTCGTTCCCGGCAAGCTGCAGTTCGCAGGCGAGGCCGCCTACAGCTTCGTCCGCAACGGCATTGCCAAGGACATCATCGGCGGCAGGGACTTCATGAAGTATGTCCCGCTGCTGTTCAGCTTGTTCTTCTTCATCCTCGTCAACAACATCTACGGCGCAATCCCCGTGATCCAGCTTCCGACCTTCTCGCACGTCGGCGGCGCCTACGTGCTGGCAGCGATCGTGTACATCACCTGGATCGCCGTCGGCATCAAGAAGAGCGGCCTGAAGTACTTCAAGCTGGCCACGGTTCCGTCCGGCGTCCCGTGGTACATCCTCCCGATCGTCGTCCCGATCGAGATCATCTCCAACTTCCTGGTCCGCCCGGTCACGCACAGCCTCCGTCTGTTCGCCACCATGCTGGCCGGCCACTTGATCATGATGATCTCCGGTGCGGGCATTGAGTTCCTGGTAATGCAGGAAAACGTCCTCCTCAAGGGCGCGTCCGTACTCGTCCTTGGCGGCGCCATCGCCATGTACATGCTCGAAGCGCTGATCATGGTGCTGCAGGCCTACGTCTTCACGCTGCTGACCGCGATCTACATCGAAGGCGCGCTGCACGCCGATAGCCACTAGGCACAGCGCCGCAGGGCGTACCGTCGCAAGGCTCAGCGCCTGAGGCGCAGCGCCAGCGGCACAAAAAGACTTCCCCTCACGGGGATGAAGCAACCCAAACAACCTGCCACATGGGTGGCATCTTGAAAGGAAGAAAAATGGAAGGCTCCATCAACGGCTCCCTCAACCTCATCGGCTACGGCCTCTCCGCCATCGGCGGTGGTATCGGTGTGGGTCTCGTGTTCGCCGCCTACATCAACGGTGTGGCACGTCAGCCGGAAGCCCAGCGCGTCCTGCAGCCGATCGCATTCCTCGGCCTCGCGCTGACTGAAGCCCTCGCCATCCTTGGCCTGGTCTTCGCGTTCGTTCTCAAGTAAACAGAACAAACCGAACATCCAGAACCGAGTAGATAAGGACGGGTGAAATATGCATCAAGCGATCATCTCAGCCGCCACCGAAGGCGGTACGAACCCCCTCGTTCCCAATCCTTGGGAGATGCTTGTCGTCTTCGCCGGCTTTGCTGTCCTCATGTACATCGTGGTCAAGTACGTTGTCCCGATGTTCGAGAAGACCTTTGCAGAGCGGGCCGAGGCCATCGAGGGTGGCATCGCCAAGGCCGAAAAGGCCCAGGCCGAGGCCTCCGCAGCACTCGAAGAGTACAAGCAGCAGCTCACGGATGCCCGCACCGAAGCCAACCGCATCCGTGAGGAAGCACGCGCCGAAGGTGCCCAGATCCTGGCCGAGCTGAAGGAGAAGGCGGCTGCTGAGTCCGCCCGCATCACCGCACAGGCTCACACGCAGATCGAATCCGAGCGCCAGGCGGCCGTTGTGTCCCTCCGCGCGGAGGTCGGCACGCTGGCCACGACGCTGGCGAGCCGCATCGTCGGCGAGGCCCTGAGCGACGACGCACGGTCGGCCCGAGTGGTGGACCGCTTCCTGGCAGATCTGGAGAACCAGAACGCGGGTGTAGCTAAGTAATGGCAGGTGTATCGAGCGAATCGCTGGCCGCTGCGCTGGCGGCCCTGGAAGCCAAGCTTCCCTCCGCGTCGCTGCAGTTGGCAGAAGAACTCTTCGGCATCCTGGGCACGGTGGACAGCTCGGCTGGCTTGCGCCGCGCCCTGACTGACCCGTCCCGCAGCGGTGACGAAAAGTCGGCGCTGGTCAAGCAGCTCTTCGGCGGGAAAGTTTCCGCCGACGCTGTTGAGATCGCGGGCGGACTGGCCAGCTCCCGCTGGGCATCGGCACGGGATATCGGCGATGCACTCGAGACTCTTGCCGCTTCGGTGGTCATCGCTGTTGCCGAGAACAAGTCGGCAGTCTCTGCCTCCGGACTCACCGGACTGGAATCGCTGGAGAACGATCTGTTCGCCTTCAACCATGCCGTCGAGTCCAGCCACGAGGTCCAGCGCGCTCTGTCCGAGCCGCAGGCCAGCCCGGCCGCCAAGGTGACCCTCGCCGAGAAGCTCGTACCTGGTGCGAGCAAGGAAGCGAAGGTCCTGATCGGACAGGCCGTCACGGCTCCGCGTGGTCTCAAGGTCACCAGGCTCGTTGGCCGCTTCGCCGAGCTTGCCGCCAAGCGCCAGCAGCGCTGGATTGCAACGGTCAGCGTCACCCGTCCGCTGACGGAGACCCAGACCAGTCGCCTGCAGGTGGGGCTGAACGCCCTCTACGGGCGCGAGCTCAAGATCAACATGAACGTTGATCCTGCACTCATCGGCGGGATCCGGATCCAGGTGGGGGATGAAGTGGTTGACGCTTCCGTCCTCGGCCGATTGGGTGAACTCCAGCGTCAGCTTGCTTAGCTAGCCGGACAAGCACAACCTAACGACAAGAAACCCCGGTCATCGTGAGCAACGATGATCACGAAAACAGGAGAGCAGGGACTGCAGATGGCCGAATTGACCATCAACGCCGACGACGTCCGTATTGCGTTGAACGAGTTCGCGGCGTCCTACGAACCCGGAAACGCAGAGCGCGTAGAGGTCGGCCGTGTAACAACCGCAGGTGACGGCATCGCCCGTGTTGAGGGCCTTCCCTCGGTCATGGCGAACGAGCTGCTTCGCTTCGAAGACGGCACGCTGGGCCTGGCCCAGAACCTCGACGTCCGCGAGATCGGCGTCATCGTACTCGGTGACTTCACCGGAATCGAAGAGGGCCAGGAAGTGCACCGCACCGGACAGGTTCTGTCTGTGCCGGTCGGCGACGCCTTCCTCGGCCGCGTGGTTGACCCGCTGGGCCAGCCCATCGATGACCTCGGCGAGATCAAGGCCGAGACCACCCGTGCCCTGGAACTCCAGGCGCCCGGCGTGACCCAGCGCAAGTCGGTTCACGAGCCGATGCAGACCGGCCTGAAGGCCATCGACGCGATGATCCCGATTGGCCGCGGCCAACGTCAGCTCATCATCGGTGACCGCCAGACCGGCAAGTCGGCAATCGCGATCGACACGATCATCAACCAGAAGGCCAACTGGGCTTCCGGCGATGTCACCAAGCAGGTCCGCTGCATCTACGTCGCCATCGGTCAGAAGGCGTCCACGATCGCGGCCGTCCGTCAGACCCTTGAGGACAACGGCGCCCTGGAATACACCACGATTGTGGCTTCCCCCGCGTCCGACCCCGCAGGCTTCAAGTACCTGGCACCGTACGCCGGCTCGGCAATCGGCCAGCACTGGATGTACGGCGGCAAGCACGTCCTCATCGTGTTCGATGACCTGTCCAAGCAGGCCGAGGCCTACCGTGCAGTGTCACTGCTGCTGCGCCGCCCGCCGGGACGCGAAGCCTACCCGGGCGACGTCTTCTACTTGCACTCCCGTCTGCTGGAGCGTTGTGCCAAGCTCTCCGACGAGCTCGGTGCAGGCTCGATGACCGGCCTGCCGCTGATCGAGACCAAGGCGAACGACGTTTCCGCCTACATCCCGACCAACGTGATCTCCATCACCGATGGCCAGATCTTCCTGCAGTCGGACCTCTTCAACGCCAACCAGCGCCCCGCTGTCGACGTCGGTGTGTCCGTCTCCCGCGTCGGTGGCGCCGCCCAGGTCAAGTCCATGAAGAAGGTCTCCGGTACCTTGAAGCTGGAACTGGCCCAGTACCGCGACATGCAGGCCTTCGCCATGTTTGCCTCGGACCTCGACGCAGCATCGCGCCAGCAGTTGACCCGCGGTGCACGCCTGATGGAACTGCTCAAGCAGGGCCAGTACTCGCCGTTCCCGGTCGAGAACCAGGTCGTCTCCATCTGGGCCGGCACCAACGGCTACCTCGACGACGTTCCGGTTGAAGACATCAACCGCTTCGAGACCGAGTTCCTGGAGCACCTCAAGCACAAGTCCTCCATCCTGACGACCCTGGCTCAGACCAACGTCATGGACGATGACACCGCAGAAGCACTGAAGACCGCGATCGTGGACTTCAAGAAGGGCTTCTTCGGCGAGGGAGACAACCTCCTGGTCGGTGCGGGGCACGAGGAGCACGCCCCCATCGGCGAGGATCAGGTCGACCAGGAAAAAATCGTCAAGCAGAAGCGCTAGTTTCGCTGGCAGGGACTGCCGGGACCCGCACGGGTTCCGGCAGTCCCGGCCATCGGGATCTTAGGAAAGGATAAGTATGGGAGCCCAGATCCGGGTCTACCGCCAGAAGATCAGCTCGACGACGTCGATGCGCAAGATCTTCAAGGCGATGGAACTGATCGCTACCTCGCGCATCGGCAAGGCCCGCGCACGCGTAGCAGCTTCACTGCCTTACGCAAACGCGATTACGCGTGCCGTTTCTGCTGTCGCAAGCCAGAGCGAAATTGACCACCCGCTGGTCACCGAGCCGGCGCAGATCCGCCGGGCCGCCGTCCTGGTTATTACCTCGGACCGTGGCCTCGCAGGATCATACTCGGCGAGCGTCCTCAAGCAGGCCGAAGGCCTCAACGAGCTGCTCCACGAGGAAGGCAAGGAAGTCAAGACGTTCCTGGTCGGCCGCAAGGGGCAGGCGTACTTCGACTTCCGGAACCGTCCGTACCACCGCGTATGGACCGGCAACACGGATGCACCGGAGTTCGCGACCGCTCGGGAAGTCAGCGAAGCACTGCTGGCTGACTTCGCCGCCGCCTACGAAGAGGGCGGCGTCGACGAAATCCACGTCGTCTACACCCGCTTCAAGTCGATGGTGACCCAGGAGCCGACGGTCGTCCGTCTGCTGCCGCTCGAAGTTGTCGAAGAGACGGCCGCGTCCGAATCGGACCTGCTGCCCCTCTACGAGTTCGAGCCGGAAACGGAGCAGGTTCTCGATGCCCTGCTGCCGCGCTACATCGAATCACGTATCTTCGCCGCCATGTTGCAGGCAGCAGCTTCCGAGCTCGCAGCCCGCCAGCGGGCGATGAAGTCCGCCGGCGACAATGCGACGGACCTCATCAAGAAGTACACGCGTCTGCGCAACACTGCCCGCCAGGCTGAAATTACGCAGGAGCTTTCCGAAATCGTGGCCGGTGCCGACGCGTTGAACGCGTCCTAGCCAGCCCGGGTCCGGATCCAGCTGTACCTGCACTAAAAGATAAACTTAACCCCACGCCATCTACTGAGTGAAGTGAGAGAGATGACTGCCACTGCTACCGAACACGTAGCCGCAACGTCCGGTGCTACCGGCCGTATTGCACGTGTTATTGGCCCGGTTGTCGACGTCGAATTCCCGGCTGACGCAATCCCCTCGATTTACCACGCACTCACCACCGAGATCACTCTCAACGGTGAGACCAAGACCATCACCTTTGAGGTTGCCCTGCACCTGGGCGACAACCTCATCCGTGCCATCTCCCTCCAGGCCACCGACGGACTTGTCCGCGGTACCAGCGTGGTGGACACCGGTGCCCCGATCTCCGTGCCGGTGGGCGACGGCGTCAAGGGACACATCTTCAACGTGCTGGGCCAGCCCCTCGACGTTGCCGAGTCCGAACTCCAGATCACCGAACGTTGGCCGATCCACCGCAAGGCTCCCGCCTTCGCGACCCTGGAAGGCTCCACGGAGATGCTGGAAACCGGCATCAAGGTGATCGACCTCCTCACCCCGTACATCAAGGGTGGCAAGATCGGTCTGTTCGGTGGTGCCGGCGTCGGCAAGACCGTGCTGATCCAGGAAATGATCACCCGTGTTGCCCGCAACTTCGGTGGCACCTCGGTGTTCGCCGGTGTCGGCGAGCGTACCCGTGAAGGTAACGACCTCTGGGTCGAAATGGAAGAGGCAGGCGTCCTCAAGGACACCGCCCTTGTATTCGGCCAGATGGACGAGCCGCCGGGAACGCGTCTGCGCGTGGCACTGTCCGCCCTGACCATGGCGGAGTACTTCCGCGATGTGCAGAACCAGGACGTGCTGCTCTTCATCGACAACATCTTCCGCTTCACCCAGGCAGGTTCCGAGGTCTCCACCCTCCTCGGCCGCATGCCGTCGGCCGTGGGCTACCAGCCCAACCTGGCTGACGAGATGGGTCTCCTCCAGGAGCGCATCACGTCCACCAAGGGCCACTCCATCACCTCGATGCAGGCCATCTACGTTCCCGCAGATGACTACACCGACCCGGCTCCGGCCACGACCTTCGCACACCTCGACGCGACCACGGAACTTTCCCGTGAAATCGCCTCCCGTGGTCTGTACCCGGCCGTTGACCCGCTGACGTCGACCTCCCGCATCCTGGATCCGCAGTACATCGGCCACGACCACTACAACACGGCCGTCCGCGTCAAGCAGATCCTGCAGAAGAACAAGGAACTTCAGGACATCATCGCCATCCTCGGCGTTGACGAACTCTCTGAAGAAGACAAGATCGTCGTGTCGCGTGCACGCCGCATCCAGCAGTTCCTCTCGCAGAACACCTACACCGCCAAGCAGTTCACCGGCGTCGAAGGCTCCACCGTGTCCATCAAGGACACCGTTGAAGGCTTCACCGCGATCTGCGACGGCGACCTCGACCACGTAGCAGAGCAGGCGTTCTTCAACGTCGGCGGCCTGGACGACGTCGAGCGCCAGTGGGCCAAGATCCAGGAACAGACCAAGTAATATGGCTGAGCTTGAGGTTGAGATTGTCGCAGCGGACCACTTCGTGTGGTCCGGAGCGGCCAAGATGGTCAAGGCCCGCACCAGCGATGGTGAAATCGGAATCCTGCCCGGCCACTCGCCCCTGCTGGCGATTCTGGCCGAAGGTGAGCTGGCAATCGAGCCGGTGTCCGGTGACCGCATCTCTGTAGTTGTTGACGGCGGGTTCTTCTCCGTCGACAACAACAGGGTGGTCATTGTTGCTGACAACGCCCAAATGGGCGAAGCGGCTACTGCGGGGATCCGCTAGCACGACCTTGATGAACGATATTGGTTTGCCGTTCATCGTCCTGGCAACTGCGTTTGCGTTGCTGGTCTTTGCACTGTGTCTTTCGGGGGTGCGCCGCTTCAATCTGCGGCGTGCCCTCGGCACGGTGGACGCCTCCATCTGCACGGCTGGAAAAAGCTGGCAGATGGGGGTTTGTCGTTATCAGGACAACGAGCTCGAGTGGTTCCGGCTGGTCTCACTGAGTGTCCGTCCCAAGCACACCTTCCGGCGCAGCTCCCTGGAGCTGCTGGGCCGGCGCAAGCCCACCGAATCAGAGCTCCTCAAAGTCCAGCCTGACGCCGTGATCGTGGAGCTTCGCTACGAAGGCCAGGAGGTCCTTCTTGCGATGCGGTTCGACGCCTACACGGGATTGTCTTCCTGGCTTGAGGCCGGACCGGTCATCGGCGTCGGCACCTGGCGCTAGCGCCTGTGGACGCATCATGGCTGGGCGTCTGGAAACAGGGCGTGCGCCGGACGCTGGCGCATTTCCGGGCTGTACCGTTCACTCTGACAGTCCTCACGGCCTTCCTTGCCATCGGGGCGCTCACGGGCAGTTTCCTGTCCGGGCCGCCGCACGCGTTGCTGCCCATTGCTTCCGTCAGCGCCCCGGGCCTGAAGGCAGGGCACTGGTGGTCGCTGTTCACCTCCCTGTTCTTCGCCACCAATCTGCTGGCCTACCTCGCCGCGTCGCTCATGATCCTGCTGCTGCTGGGCCTCGCCGAGCGGCATCTGGGCACGCTCCGGACGGCCGTGTTCTTCTTCGTGGGCCAGTTCGCGGCTGTGACCCTGTTCCTGCTGATCACGCAGCTTGCCCGGTACCTCGGCGACGGCTGGCTGGGCCTCATGGTCAGCGCCCGGCTGATCGGCCCCTACGCGGCCGTCCTTGCCGTCGTCCTGGCGGCCAGCGCGCTTCTGCCGACGCTATGGCAACGACGCCTGCGGACCGCCGTCGTGTCCGTCTCCCTACTGCTGGTGCTTTACGTGGGCCATGCGGAGACTGTGGTGGGGCTCTGCGGGGCACTCGCCGGCCTGGCCGCGGGCTGGTGGATCCAGGGCGACCGGGGCACCCTGCACCGCCACCGTTCAACGGGACGGGAAACGCGGAACCTGCTGGCCCTCACGGTGACCATCTTCGCGGTGGGACCGATCCTTACTGCCGTTGTCAGCAGTCCCACCGGGCCCCTTGCCTTGTTGCGCGACGTCGTGCTGAACCCGTTGCCCACGCTGAGCCAGCTGGAGGAAAACTGCGGCGGTACCGTTGACGTCAACTGCCTGGAGGCCGGCCGTGCCGGTTTCGCCGGTCCGCTCGGCCTCGCGCTGGCGGTCGTCCCGGTGGTCCTCCTGCTGATCTGCGCGGACGGCATGCGGCAGGGCCGCCGGCTTGCCCTGCGGATCGCCATCATTGTCCAGCTGGGGGTGACGGCCCTGGCCGCCGTGTACCTCGCCCTGTTCGCCCGCATTCCGCACTATCCCAACCGGCCCCGCCCGGCCGTGATGGGCTCAGGCTTCGTCCACGTCCTCCCGCTCGTGGCCGTTCCGCTGCTGGTCGTGGTGCTGCTCTGGTTCAACCGGCGGCAATTCAGGGTGGAGACGGCGCCGCAGGCGCGGCGGACCCTGGCCCTTGTGGTCGGCGGCACGTGGCTGGCGCTCACCGGCGCCTACACGGGGGCGTGGCTGGCGGCAGGCGGGATGGACCGCGACGGCGGGCCGCTGGGCCTGGTGGCGGAACTGGCCCGGCAGTACCTGCCGCTGCCCATTCCCGGCGCCTACAGCCGGCTGTTCCAGAACCGCAATGCCGTCGAGGCCTTCTTGTTCGCCTATGCCGGCATCATCTTCTGGGGCGTCGCCCTGGCCGCGGTCTGGCTGGTCCTGCGGCGGCGGCTTCACGGTACCGGGATGAACAGTACCGACGTCGGTTCCTGGGACCGGGACACGGCCCGTGAGCTCATCCGCCAAGGCGGCGACTCGCTGTCCTGGATGGCGCTCTGGGAACCGAACAAATACTGGTTCACGCCGGACCGTCGCGGCGGGATCGCCTATCAGCAGCACGGCAACGTGGCCCTGACGCTGGCCGGACCGTTCGGACCCGCGGCGCTCCATCAGGAGACCGCAGCCGGCTTCATGCGTTACTGCGCCGAGAACGCCCTGATCCCGTGCTTCTACTCCTGCACCGACGGACTCTGGCCGATGCTGAGTGCCCGGGGCTTCCGCAGGGTGGCCGTGGCCCAGGAAACCAGGCTTGCGGTGCGCGAACTCGAGTTCAAGGGCAAGCAATGGCAGAACGTCCGCACAGCCCTGAACCGTGCCGCGAAGACCGGCGTCCGGGCCGTCTGGGGCCGCTACAGCGGGTTTCCGGCCCCGCTGCGCGCCCAGCTCAGCGAGGTCTCCGAAGAATGGGCGGCTCAAAAGCACGTCCCCGAAATGGGTTTCACGCTCGGCAGCATGGACGAGCTCGACGACGACGAGGTGCTCTGCTGCCTGGCCGTGGACGCCGCGGGACGGGTGCACGGCGTCACCAGCTGGCTGCCGGTGTTCGAGGACGGGCGGATCGTGAGCTGGACCCTGGACTTCATGCGCCGGCGCGGGGACGCTTTCCCCGGCGTCATGGAGTTCCTCATCGCCTCCGCCGTCCAGGAGCTCAAGCGCACCGTGGAGGTCATCTCCCTGTCCGGCTCACCGCTGGCCAAGGACCGCTCCGGAGACGATGCGGGGGAGCGCGAAGGCGACGACGGCGGCGGTGCCTTGGGTGGTGGCCCGGGGGGAGGAAGCGCGGGGGCCGGCGACGCGGGGCCGGGGGACGGCGGACGCGGCGACGCGGGACCGGAGGGCCTGGCCGGAATCCTCGACGTCGTGGGCCGAGCCCTGGAGCCGGTCTACGGCTTCCGGTCGCTGGCAACCTTCAAATCGCGCTTCAAACCCGACTACCGCACGCTGTACCTGTATTACCAGGATCCGCTGCAGCTGCCCGCGATGGGCCGGGCCCTGAGCCGGGCGTACCTTCCCGGGTTATCCGTCCGGCAGAGCGCACGCCTGCTGCGGACCCTGGTGCGCTAGCGCATTTGCGTCGCGGCAATTCGGGCCAGCATTGGTTCCGCCGCAGCGGCGCCCGCGCAAAAGCAGTGCGGCCGAAACAGGGAGCCCAACAATGCAGGGCGCCTAACAAAGCAGGGCGCCCAACAATGCAAAAAAATGATCCCCGGCACTAATGCCGGGGATCATTTATTGCGGGAATTGCCGTAGCAGTTCCCTGCGGGAGACTAGACCAGCGTCACGCCGGTAGCCTGGGGGCCCTTGGCGCCCTGGCCGATCTCGAATTGAACGCGCTGGTTCTCGTCGAGGGTCTTGAAGCCGCCGGTCTGGATCTCGGAGTAGTGAACGAAGACATCGCCATCGGAGTCATCCGGGGTGATGAAGCCGAAGCCCTTTTCTGCGTTGAACCACTTGACGGTTCCCTGTGCCATTTGTTTCTCCTCATTGTGGATCTTGAATAAGTCCGGCGCACTTCACACCGGCCTTGGTCACTCTGCGAGAAGAACCTTGGCTTCGGGCCCGGATCCCGGACCGTGGCGGCAGGAGCTTCACGCTCGCAACATGTCTTGCGAGCATGAAAAAACACCTACACAAAGACTCGTATAAGAATTTCATGACACTTGCGTCAGGTCAACGGGCGCAAGCGAGAATTGCATAAATTTTGTGCAAAGAATCCCTTAACGCGAATCTGCGCCCGGAAAAGCCTGCCGCGGGACGTACTCAGAAGAGCCGGGACTCGCTGTCGTCAACGCCGCGCATGGCGTCGTAGTCCAGGGTGACGCAGTCAATTCCGCGGTCCTTGGCGAGGACCTTGGCCTGCGGCTTGATCTGCTGGGCCGCGAAGATCCCCCGGACCGGTGCCAGTAGCGGGTCCCGATTGAGCAGTTCCAGGTAGCGGGTGAGCTGTTCGACGCCGTCGATGTCACCGCGCCGCTTGAGCTCAATGGCCACGGTGGCGCCGTCGGCGTCCCGGGCGAGGATGTCCACCGGGCCGATCGCGGTGAAGTATTCGCGGCGGATCAGGGAGAACCCTGTGCCGAGCAGTTCAATCTGCGCGGCCAGCAGCCGCTGGAGGTCCGCCTCGACGCCGTCCTTGATCAGGCCGGGATCCTGGCCCAGTTCGTGGGAGGTGTCGTGCAGCTGCTCATGGATGTTGATGATGAGCCGGTCATCGGTCTTGGCGGACTGGACCGTCCACTGCTCGATGACGCCGACCTCGACGTCGACCTCGTCCGGGGTGGAGACCCGCAGCGAGGCAGGCGGGCTCATCCAGTTCAGCGGCTTGTAGGACCCGCCGTCGGAATGGACCAGGACCGAGCCGTCGGCCTTGACCAGCAACAGCCGGGTGGCCAGCGGGAGGTGGGCTTTGAGGCGGCCGACATAATCGACGGAGCAACGGGCTATGACTAAACGCACCCGGTCCACTCTACCGTCTGTGCCGGCGGAGCAGGGAGGCAGCCGGGCTGGGGCAGAATGGAACCATGCCGCGTTCCAACCGACCCCGTCGCACAGTGTCAGGAAAGACCGTGTCAGGAAAATCAGGCTCCGGCGCCAAACACGGAGCCAGGAACGGTCCGGCGCCGGAACTTGATCTGGAGCGCGCACGCTCGGGTTTTGCCCGCCGGGAGAGCGCACCGGACGGCGAATGGATGGTCCGCTCCATCACCGCAAGCCGTGCCGAGAAAACCTACATCTGCCCCGGCTGCTCCACGGCCGTGCTGCCCGGGATCGCCCACCTCGTGGTCTGGTCCGAGGACCACCTCTTTGGCGCCGCCGCTGGCCTCGCGGAGCGCCGGCACTGGCACAGCAACTGCTGGCGGTCACGGACGTACTGGTACCGCTGACGGGTAGGGGTAACAGGTATCGCCAAGCGTTATAGCTAAGCTTGTCAGCATGACTTTTGATCCGGCGTCGTACGTCTTCACCCAGCCGTCCGCGCCCACCCCCATCCGCGCTTCCACCGTCCTGCCGGCCCGCCGCGAGAACGTCGAACTCCGGACCTCGGACGGACACCGCCTGGTGGGCGAGCTGGCGGTCCCGGAATCGGGCGAGATCAAGGCAACGCTCATTACGCTGCACCCGCTGCCGACGCACGGCGGCTTCATGGACTCGCACGTCTACCGAAAGGCGTCCTACCGGCTGCCGGCCCTGGCCGGGATCGCCGTGCTGCGCTTCAACACCAGGGGCACGTCCTCGCCGCGGGGGACCAGCGGGGGCGCCTTCGAGGAAGGCGTCGGCGAGCGGCTCGACGTCGAGGCCGCCGTTCGGTTCGCAGTGGACCGCGGCCTGCCGAACCGATGGCTCGTTGGCTGGTCCTTCGGTACCGAGCTCGCCCTCATGTACGGCGCCACGGAGCCGGTGGCCTCGGAGATCGAGGGGGCTGTCCTGCTCTCACCCCCGCTGCACCGGGCCACGGACGTGCACCTGAAGGAGTGGGCCGAGGCCGGCAAACCGATCAAGGTGCTGGTCCCCGAACACGACGACTACCTGCAGCCCGCGGCGGCAGCGGAGAGGTTCGCCGTCGTCCCGCAGGCCGTAGTGGTAGGCGTCGAGGGCGCCAAGCACCTGTGGGTGGGGGAAAAGTACGCCGGGCGCGTGCTTAACGAAATCGTGGACGAGGTCCTCCCTGGACGCGCCGCGAGAGGCAGTGCCGGAACCGGAAGCGCCGGAACCGTGCTGCCGCAGGAATGGGACGGGCCGGTGGCCACGGCGCACGCCTGATCAAAACCGCACCGGAAAAGGACAGCCGCACCGTGGATCCACGGTGCGGCTGTCCTTTTCCGGTGCGAAAACGACTTAGCGGTTGTCCTGGCGGGCGATGAAGATCTCCTTGAGCAGCAGTAGGACCGCCGCCGCAGTGGGGATGGCGATCAAGGCGCCGAGCACGCCGAGCAGGCTGCCGCCGGCGATGACCGAGATGACGGCGACGGCACCGGGTACTGCCACGGCTTTCTGCATGATCCGCGGCGAGATGAAGTAGGCCTCGAACTGGAGGTAGGCGAAGTAGCAGATGGCGAACACGAGCGCCGTCTGCCAGCCGGCCGTCAGCGCAACGAGTGTCACCAGGCAGCCGGCAATCATGCCGCCCACGAGCGGGATGAACGCCAGTAGGGCCACGACGAACGCGAGCAGTGTTCCGAACGGCACGCCGATGATGGACATCACGATGAAGGCGAAGGTGGCGTTCAGTACCGCCACAGCGGCCTGGCCGATCACGTAGTTGCCCACCGAGCCGGTGATTTCCTCCGACAGGGCTTGAACCCGGTGGCGGCGCGAGCGCGGCGCGAGCCGGTAGCCCCATTTCTTCATGGCGGGCAAAGCCGCGAGGAAGTACAGGCTCAGGACCAGCACGATCAGCGCGCCGAACAGCCCGTTGGCCACCGTGGAGCCGAAGCCCACAACGCCGCCGAAGATTCCGCCCATGGCATCCGGGTTGTTGACGAACTTCTCAAGCTCCTGCGTGATGCGGTCCCGGATGCCGAACTGCTGGTCAATGCTCCGGAAGAAGTCCGAGTCAACGAACTCCTGGACCCACTTCGGCGCCTGCTGCACAATTTGCGTCACCTGCTGCACGATCGTGGGGATCAGGGTGGCAAAAAACGCCGCGACCGCGAGGGCCAGGGTGGCAACGGCCATGAGGATGCCGGCGGCCCGGGGGACGTTCTTGCCTTCGAGCCAGCGCACCACCGGGTCCAGTCCGAGGGTGATGAACAGCGCCGTGACGATCCACAGGAGCAGCTGGGTGGTATTCGAGCCGATCCAGTAGACCAGGAGTGCGACGCCTACGCCCACCGTGCCCATGAAGCCCATATATAGGGGATGCTGGGCGGACATCCGGGGGCCGGGGCTGCCGAAGCGTCCGGCGTCACCGGCCTCGGCTGCCCCTTCGTCCCCGGCCTCGTGCTCCGGAGGCATTTCGAAGCGGAGCCGCGGCTGGGCTCCCGGCAGGGGCTGACGCAACCGCCGGGCCAAGGACAAAAGCACGCCGGCGGCGGCCACCCGGGGGCGGGAGGCAATCGGCTGCGGGGCAGGATTCTGGCTGCCGGATTCCTGGGCTTCTTCCGGTCCTGCGGAGGACGAATCCGTATCTTCAGTCACTGCGGTGAATGCCCTTAATTCTCTGCGGCGCCATGGCGGCTGCGCTGGTGTGATGATCACCGCAAACACTATCAGCAGGCTTGTCAGCTCAAGGGCGGGGCGCCGGCGCGGGGGCCCCGGACGGGGGCGGGCCGGGCCGCCGATCTGACTCGCGGGTAACAAAACGGTTACTATTGAAGCTACGTGTCCGCTGATGATTGGTGTATTTTGCGTTTCAAGACTGCAGTCGCCCTGGTGCTGCTCGGCCTCCTGACACTGCTGGCTGGAATTGGCCAGAAGACCTTTTGGGCTCCTCCGGAGACCATCACGGCCACCGCTCCGGCCGGTACTGCGGCGCCGCTGACCGTCTTCGACGAGAAGCTGAGGACGCTGCACCCCGGGACCGTGAAGATCAACGTCAAGGGCGAGGGCAGCTTCATGCTGGCGGCAGGACGCCCGGACGACGTCAACGCCTGGGTGGGCAAGACCGCGCACAACACGGTCGCCGGCGTGTCCGACGACGGCACGGCGCTGCAGCTGACGCATACCGACGGCGAAGCAACCGCGCCGTCGCCCGCCGGATCGGATCTTTGGGTCACCACCGAAAACGCCAGCGGTGAAATGAACTATTCCTGGAACGCGCCGGCAGACGGCGACTGGTCCCTCCTTCTCGCAACGGACGGCACCAAGCCCGCCCCGAGCACCATCACGATGACCTTCCCGAACGACACCTCCACGCCCTGGGCCATTCCGTTCATGGTGCTCGGCGGCCTGCTGATCATCGCCGGCGTGGCACTGCTGGTCCTCAAGCCCAAGGCCGGCAACCGGAGCTCCGGCACCCCGACCGGCGGGGGTGAGGGCAGCCCGTTCGCCCGCCGCGCGCAGGCCAAGGCCGCGGCACGCCGCGGGAGCCGGGGTTCAACCGGCGGCACGCTGCCGGCCGGCCCCGAAGAGACTGCCCCCGACACCGCGCCGCAGCCGGCCACGCCTGAAAAGACCGCGCCTGAAAAAACCGCGCCCGAAAAGACCACGCCGGAACAAACCGTGCGTGAACAAACTCTGCGTGAACAAACTGTGCCCGAGCAGAAGCGGGGTGCCCGCACCGCACGCCGAACCGGCGTCGTGGTTGCCGTGTTGACGGCCGCCGCCGTCACCGGAACCTCCGTGGCAGCCCAGGCCAGCCAGACGCCGGTCCCCTCGCCGAGCGCCAGCGCCCCGGCATCCAGTGCTCCGGCTGCCAGTGCCCCTGCCTCCGCCAGTGCGACTCCGGGCACCTCCGGTCCGGACCAGGCCGCCGATGCCCCGGTACTCCTGGACGCCCAGTTCCGCCGCGTCCTGGAACAGGTTGCCGGTGCCGTCGATGCCGGCGACGCGGCCAAAGACGCCGCCAAGCTGCAGCCGCGCGTGGCACAGTCCGAGCTCGAGGTGCGTACGCAGAATTACAAGATCCGGTCCCAGGTGGGCTCCTACGAGGCCCGGATGCCGGTCCGCTCCACGAAGCTCCTGACCACCGTGGTCACCAACAAGCGCAGCTGGCCCCGGTCCGTCATGGCCGTGACGCAGGGCGAAGGCAACGTTGTCCCGCAGGTGCTGACCCTGACGCAGGCCTCCCCGCGGGATAACTACAAGCTCGTCAGCAGCACGCCGCTGCAGCCCGGAGCGACGTTCCCGGCGATCGGGCGGGGCGGCACCGAGACGCTGGCACCCTCGGACAAGTCGGGCCTGCTGTACAGCGGCGAGGAAGCGCTCGCCGGGCTGGGTGACCGCCTGACCAAGGCCGACTCCGCCTTCAAGGACAAGCTCGTCGAAGGCCAGTCCTCCCCGTACATCGCCGACACCCTCGCCTACCAGGCCGACGTCGTCACGTCCGGCGTCAACGGCACCTTTGCCTTCACGCACAAGGTAGCCCCCGAGAACACTGTCGTGTTCCGTACGGCCGACGGCGGGGCGCTGGTCCTGGGCCGCCTGAACTTCTCCTTCGACGGCACTCCGAAGGCCGAGGGAGACAAGCTCACGATCGGCGACGACGCGGCTGCCCTGGCCGGCGGCAAGGAGACGAGCACCGGCATGGTGCTCAACTTCGCCGAGTCGGTGGCGGTCTATGTTCCGCCGGCCGGGTCCAAGGATCCGATGAAGCTCGTGGCCGCCACCCGCGGCCTGGTCGGGGCGGCTTTCAAGTAGCCGCCACCGGCGGCGCGGGTGGCGCCGGGCGGGGCTTCAATGGCTAGAGTGGAGCTATGACAACGCCAGCTTCCCGACCGGTCCCGCCAGTTGCCGCCAACCCGCTGAACCTGCGCGGCGCCGTCGATCTCTCCGCCCTGAAACAGCGCCCCGCGCCGCCGGCTGCAGGTGCGGGCCGGACAGGCTCCGCCGACGCTCCGCCCGCTCCGGCAGCCGTCGGGGCCGAGCACGCCAATCGTCCGCTGCGGGTAGACGTCACCGAAGGCAACTTCCAGGAACTGGTGGAGCTCTCGGCGCAGGTGCCCGTGGTGATCGCCCTGTGGGCCTCCTATTCGCCGGACTCCGGGCAACTCGTGGGCATCCTGGAGGACATCGTCGAAAGCTACGACGGCCGGCTGGTGCTCGGCGCCGCGGACATCGACGCCTTTCCGCAACTGGCCCAGGCCTTCCAGGTCCAGGCCGTGCCGACCGCCGTCGCCGTCGTCAAGGGCCAGCCCGTCCCGCTCTTCCAGGGCGGTGCCGACGAGGAGCAGGTGCGCAGCCTGTTCGATGAACTCCTCAAGGTCGCCGCGGCCCACGGGGTGACCGGACGGATCGGCGCCGGCGGTCCCGGCAGCGGGGAACCGGAGGCTCCGCCGCTGTCGCCGCTGCACCAGGCCGCTTTCGACGCGATCGAGGCCGGCCACTACGACGCGGCCGCCGCCGCCTACCGGCAGGCCCTGAACGAGATGCCCTCCGACGCCGAGGCCAAGGCCGGGCTGGCGCAGGTGGAACTCATGGCACGCCTCCAGTCCTTTTCCGGGCCCGACGCCGACGCCCTCCGCCGGCTCGCCGCCGATGAGCCGGACAACCTCGACGCCCAGCTCGGCGTCGCAGACCTGGACATCGCCGGCGGCCACATCGAGGACGGCCTCGGCCGGATCGTGACGTTCATCGGCCGGAACTTCGGCCCGGAACGGGAGACCGCCCGGGTCCGGCTGCTCGAACTCTTCGACGTCGTGGGCACCGGCGACGAGCGCGTCGCCAAGGCTCGTCAGGGACTGGCCCGGGTGCTGTTCTAGTGGGATCCGCACTCTTCACGCCGCTGGAGCTGAGGTCCCTGCGGCTGCAGCACCGCGGCTGGGTTTCCCCGATGTGCCAGTACAGCTGTGAGCCCGAAACCGGCGAGGGGGTGCCCACCGACTGGCACCTCATGCACCTGGGCTCGTTCGCCACCGGGGGAGCGGCCCTGATCCTCACCGAGGCCAACGCCGTGAACGCGGCGGGCCGGATCAGCCCCCGCGACGCCGGCATCTACAACGACCGCCAGGCCGCGGCCTGGGAGCGCATCACCGCCTTCGTGCACCGGCACGGCACTGCGGAGACCAGGATCGGCACCCAGCTGGCGCACGCCGGCCGCAAGGCGTCGTCCTACTGGCCGTTCTCCGGAAAGTCGGGCAGCGTACCGGCTGCCGAGGGCGGCTGGGACACCGTGGGCCCCGGCACCGGTGCCTTCGACGGCTACGCGCCGCCGTCGGCCATGACTGACGCGGAGATTGACGGCGTGATCGCCGATTTCGCCGCCGCCGCCGTGCGGGCCGTCGCTGCCGGTTTTGACACAATCGAAATCCATGGCGCCCACGGCTACCTGCTGCACCAGTTCCAGAGCCCGCTCGTCAACGACCGCACGGACCGCTGGGGCGGGGACGAGGCCGGCCGGAACCGGCTGACGCTTGCCGTGGTGGACGCCGTCCGCGGCGTCATCCCCGACTCCATGCCGCTGCTGCTGCGGATCTCGGCCTCCGACTGGGCGCCGGGCGGGATCGACGCCGAGGCCTCGGTCCGGCTGGCCGGTGCCGCCGCGGAGCATGGAGTGGACCTGGTGGACGTTTCTTCCGGCGGCGCCGTGGCGCACCAGCAAATTCCGATCGGTCCCGGCTACCAGACCGGGTTCTCGGCCCGGATCCGGCGCGAAACCGGGGTCAAGACCGGCACGGTGGGACTCCTGACCTCGGCCGGGCAGGCCGAGCACGCGGTGGCCACCGGCCAGGCCGACGGCGTGTTCATCGCCCGGGCCGCCCTGCGGGATCCGCACTGGTGGCTGCGGGCAGCGTTCGAGCTCGGCCACGACCTTGCCTGGCCGCCGCAGTACGAGCGCGCCATACCCCGGCATTCGTTCTAGAACTCGACGGTTGTGGGTGCGGGTTGTTGCTGCGGGGTGCGGTTGCGGGCGCGGGGGAAGCTACGCCTTGCGGACGATCCTTTTCGCGACCGGGGGCGGTTAGTCTAGCGTCATGACTTACCAACCCCCTGACCAGCAGGGACAGCCAGCCCCGCACGGCCCGTCCGCGTCGACGGTCCCTGCTCTGTCCCTGCTCGGCCTCGCCAAGCGCTTCGGCGACAAAATCGCCGTCGACGGCATCACCCTGGACATTCCTGCCGGATCCTTCTACGGGGTCGTCGGCCCCAACGGCGCCGGCAAGACCACCACCTTGTCCATGGCGACGGGACTGCTGCGCCCCGATTTCGGGACTGCGCTGGTCCATGGCGTGGACGTCTGGCAGCATCCGCTGGAGGCCAAGAAGCTGATGGGGATCCTGCCCGACGGCGTCCGGCTGTTCGACCGCCTCAGCGGCGAACAGCTCGTCACGTACGCCGGCCTGCTGCGCGGCATGGACAGGGACACGGTGACCGCGCGCGTGGCGGAGCTGCTGGCAGCCCTGGACCTCGGCAACGACGCCGGCACGCTGGTGGTGGACTACTCCGCCGGCATGACCAAGAAGATCGCCCTGGCCTCGGCACTGATCCACGCGCCGCGGCTCCTGGTCCTGGACGAACCCTTCGAATCCGTGGACCCCATCTCCGCGGCCAACATCCGCGACATCCTGGACCGCTACGTCGCCTCCGGCGGAACGGTCATCGTTTCGAGCCACGTCATGGACCTGGTCCAGCGCATGTGCGATCACGTCGCCGTCGTCGCCGGCGGCCGGGTCCTCGCAGCCGGCACGGTGGAGGAAGTCCGTGCCGGGGCGAGCCTCGAGGACCGCTTCGTGCAGCTCGTGGGCGGCCGCAACCACACGGAGGGACTGGAATGGTTGCGCACCTTCTAAGGCTCAAGCTGACCCTCCTGCGCAACAGCGTGAGGCGCAGCCCCTGGCAGCTGGTGGGCCTCGGCATCGGCACCCTGTACGCCCTGGGAATCGTCGGGCTCCTGGTGGCCGGGCTGCTGCTCCTGCGCGGCCAGGAGATTGAGCTCGCCCAGACGGTCGTGGTCCTGGGCGGCGCGGCAGCACTCCTGGGCTGGGCCATCATCCCGGTCGCGGTCTCTGCCGCCGACATGACCCTGGATCCGGCCCGCTTCACCACCTTCGCCGTGCCCATGCCGCAACTGCTGGCGGGGCTGGCGCTGGGCGGCCTGATTGGCATACCGGGCCTTGCCACCTCCATCGTCGCGCTCGCCACTGTGGGCACCTGGTCCCGCAGCGTGCCCGCCGCGGCCGGCGCGCTAGTGGGCGCGGTGCTGGGCGTGCTGAGCTGCGTCGTGCTGTCCAAGGTCGTGACCACCGCGACGGCAGGGCTGGCGAGCTCCCGGCGCTTCAAGGACATCAGTGCCGTCGCCTTCCTCATCCCGCTGGTCCTCATGGGCCCCATCGTGGCGGGCATCGCGAAGGGAATCGCAGGTTCAGGCGACTTCCTGGCCAGCTTGGCCCGGACACTGTCCTGGACACCCGCCGGTGCGGCCTTTTCGCTCGGCGGCGAGCTCGCCGCCGGCCACTACGGGGCAGCCGCCGTGAAATTCCTCATCGCGGTGGCCACGCTGGCGGGGCTCGCCCTGGCCTGGAAGGTCCTGCTGCAGCGTGCCCTGGTGACCCCGCCTTACGCGGGAACCTCCAAGCGCCGTTCCGGCGGTCCGGGCCTGTTCGGGGTGCTCCCGGCGACCCCGGCCGCGGCCGTCGCCGCGAGGTCTTTGTACTACTGGCTGCGCGATCCCCGCTACGCCGGCGCCCTCGTCGTCGTGCCGCTCCTGCCCGTGCTGTTCCTGTTCCAGGGCAGCCAGAGCGGGTTCTACGGCCCGTTCCAGTTTGTCGGTCCGCTGACGGCTTTCCTCCTGGCCTGGTCCATCTCGACGGACGTGTCCTACGACAGCACCGCGTTCGCCCTGCACGTGGCTACCGGAGTGCGCGGCGCCGACGACAGGCTCGGCCGGGCTTTGGCGTGCCTGAGCTTTGCGCTGCCCGTCGTGCTCCTGTTCAGCGTGGGGCCGTTCTTCGTCACGGGTGACTGGGCCAAGCTGCCCGCGGTCCTGGGGCTGTCGTTTGGCGTGCTGTTCAGCGGGCTGGGCCTGTCCTCCGTGGTCTCGGCGCGCTACACGGTGAGCGTCCCGCTGCCGGGAGACAGCCCGTTCAAGAAACCGCCGGGCAACGTGGCCCAGACCCTTGCCGTGCAGCTCGGCGGCATGGCGGTTCTCATGGTCCTCGTGGCGCCCGAAGTGGCGCTCGTGGCCGCACAGTTCATCACAGGCAGCACCGTGCCCGGCTGGATCGCCCTGGTCCTGGGGCCGGTGCTGGGGCTCGCGCTGTTCGCCACCGGGGTCAGGGTTGGCGGAATCTGGCTCGACCGCCGGGCACCGGAGCTGCTGGCACAACTGGCCGTCAACCGCTGACGGGTGCATGCTGGGAGTGCGCAGACCCGAACGCCAGATAAGCCAGGTGAAGGCAGGGATTATGGAAGTTGTCATCCTTCCGGGCAGCAAGCAGATCGCATCGCTGGCGGCCGATGCGGTGGAAGCCTTGCTTCGCCGCAAACCCGGGGCCGTCCTGGGCCTGGCGACGGGCTCCACCCCGTTGCCCATCTACAGCGAGCTGGCGCTGCGGCACGAGCGCGACGGGCTGGACTTCAGCCAGGTCCGGGCCTTCGCCCTGGACGAGTACGTGGGACTCCCGGCGGACCATCCGGAGTCCTACCGCCAGGTGATCGCCCGCGAATTCACCGCCCGGGTCAACATCAGCCCCGCCAATGTGCACGTGCCCGACGGCGCCGCGGCAGACATCCCCGCGGCCTGCCAGAGGTTTGAAGACGCCATCCGCGATGCCGGGGGAGTGGACCTGCAGCTCCTCGGCGTCGGAACCGACGGCCATATCGGGTTCAACGAGCCAGGCTCGTCCCTCGCGTCCCGGACCCGGATCAAGACCCTGATCGAGCAGACACGCCGGGACAACTCACGGTTTTTCGGCAACCTCGCCGAGGTCCCCCACCACGTCCTGACGCAGGGTCTGGGCACCATCCTGGACGCCCGCCACGTGATCCTCGTCGCCACCGGCGCGCAGAAGGCCCAGGCCGTCCGGGATCTCGCGGAGGGCCCGGTCTCCGCCATCTGTGCAGCGTCGGTGCTGCAGCTGCACCCGCACGCCACAGTCCTCGTGGACGAGGCGGCGGCGTCCTCCCTGCGGCTGGCCGATTACTACCGCCACAGCTATGACCATAAACCTGCCTGGCAGGGCCTCTAAGCCCGGCCGCCGGCATCGCGCAGCCCCGCCGCGGGCGCCGCGCGGGTCCGGCCGCGCGCTTCCAACGGCTAAGATGGGTGTCATGACTAGCATGACCGATCCTCTCGAAAACGACCCGATGCGCGAGCTCTCCGGAGCCGGGACGTCAACGGCCACGATCGAGCGCGAGGAACTGCGCCAGGAAGTGGAGCCCGGTGACCGGGAGCGCTTCTCGCACTACGTGCGCAAGGAAAAGATCATGGAATCCGCGCTGACCGGCGAGCCCGTGATCGCGCTCTGCGGCAAGGTCTGGACGCCCGGCCGCGACCCCCAGAAGTTCCCGGTGTGCCCCGAATGCAAGGAAGTTTATGAGGGCCTGCGCCCCGGGAACGACGGCGGCAAGGGCTCCGGCGATAAATAGCGGCACGTGAGGGCTAGCGGACCGCACAGGATCCGTTAGCCGTCACGGTGCGGCGCTTCTGTAGTCCCCGGAAGCGCCCTGTAGTGCCCGTGCAATGTTCCTCTACGGCAGCGCGCCGCTGCGCTGCCGCGAATTTGTACTGCCCACGGTCCATCCGAAAAAGATTGGTGTTTTTGTGCTTAATTGGGTTTCTCCGTCGGCTGCAGCCATGCGCGGATGGGGGGCGCCCCAGTGACAGAGACACTCTTCGGCGGACCCACGCTTCCCCCCGCCTATCCCGAGCGGGCCGCCTGGGGCACCGCCCCGAAGCTGCGCGCCTGGCAGCAGGAGGCGCTGGACAGCTACTTCAGCACCCATCCCAAGGATTTCCTTGCCGTCGCCACCCCCGGCGCCGGCAAGACCACGTTCGCCCTGCGGGTGGCGTCCATGCTCATCGAGTCCGGCGTCGTGAACCGCGTGACAATCGTGGCGCCCACCGACCACCTGAAGCGCCAGTGGGCCGACGCCGCCGCCAAAGTGGGCATCGCGATCGACCCGAACTTCAAGAACGCCGACGGCCAGCACGGCCGCGGGTTCATCGGCGTCGCCGTCACGTACGCTCAGGTGGCCAGCAAGCCCATGCTGCACCGGGCCAAGACCGAGGCCGCCCGCACGCTGGTGATCCTGGACGAAATCCACCACGGCGGCGAGGCGCTGTCCTGGGGAGACGGCCTCCGCGAGGCGTTCGACCCCGCGGCCCGCCGGCTGTCCCTGACCGGTACCCCGTTCCGCTCCGACACCTCGCCCATCCCGTTCGTGGAGTACGCCGAAGACCGGGACGGGATCCGCCGCTCCAAGGCCGACTACACCTACGGCTACGGCAAGGCGCTCCGGGACCACGTTGTCCGCCCCGTCATGTTCATGGCCTACTCCGGCCAGATGCGCTGGCGCACGAGCGCGGGCGATGAAATGGCCGCCTCCCTGGGCGAGTCGGCCGTCACCAAGGACATCACCTCGCAGGCCTGGCGCACCGCGCTGAACCCCGCCGGCGAATGGATCCCCGCCGTCCTGGCCGGAGCGGACAAGCGCCTGAGCGAAGTGCGGCGGAGCGTCCCTGATGCCGGCGGCCTGGTCATCGCCACCGACCACGAGGACGCCCGGGCGTATGCCGGCCAGCTGAAGAAGATCACCGGCGAATCGCCCACGGTCATCCTCTCCGACGACGCCAAGGCCTCCAACAAGATCGAGGAATTCTCCGCCGGCGACAAACGCTGGATGGTGGCCGTGCGGATGGTGTCCGAAGGCGTCGACGTGCCGCGGTTGTCCGTCGGCGTCTATGCGACCTCGACGTCCACCCCGCTGTTCTTCGCCCAGGCCGTGGGCCGCTTCGTGCGTGCCCGCAAGCGCGGAGAAACGGCGTCGGTGTTCCTGCCCTCGGTGCCGCAGCTGATGGCGCTGGCCAACTCCATGGAGGCCGAGCGTGACCACGCCCTGGACCGCCCGGAGAAGGACGATGGCGACGGTCTGTTCAATCCCGAGGACTCGCTCATGGACGAGGCCAACCGTGAGGAGAAGGCCTCCGACACACTGATGAAGGGCAAGTTCGAGGCCCTCGACTCGCAGGCGTCCTTTGACCGCGTGCTCTTCGACGGCGGCGAGTTCGGCACCGGCGGCGAGGTGGGCTCGGAGGACGAGCTCGATTTCCTCGGAATCCCCGGACTGCTCGACGCCGAACAGGTCGGCACGCTGTTGCGCCAGCGCCAGCACGAGCAGCTGAACCGCAAGAACAGGCGCGCCCCGCAGGCCGGTGCCGCGCCCGAGGCGGCAGTGCCGGCCGTGCCAGACCACCGGATGCTCATGGACCTGCGCACCGAGCTGGCCAAGAACGTGGCGGCGTGGTCTGCCCGGACCGGGACCCCGCACGGCGTCATCCACACCAAACTCCGGACCGTCTGCGGCGGCCCCGCCGTCGCCCAGGCCAACGAGGAACAGTTGCAGACCCGGCTGCGGAAGCTTCAGGACTGGTTCATCGGGCGGAAATAGCCGCCCGCGCCGCTCAGCAGGGCAGCAAAAGCGAAGGGACCAGGCCGATGGCCTGGTCCCTTCGCTGTGTGAAACAGTCTCTTGCGCTCCGGTTACTGGCCGTTGCCGCAGATCTTGCCGTAAGTCTGGCCGGCCGCGGTGTAATCGGCCTTCATGGTTTCGAGCCTGGCGGCGTCGGGGTTGGGCTTGGCGGACTCGTCGAAGTATTCGATGATGGTCTGCAGCGGGGCCCGGAGGTCATCCGATGCCGCAGCCTTGATGGGCCGCAGCTGGTTGGCGACCCTGTTCATGCCGGCTTTGTCAGACGTCGCCGACGGGGCGGAGACCACGGTCTTGACCCGGGCGCAGGTTTCCTCGTTGGTCAGCTGCGGGGAAGCCGAGCAGCCGGCGGCGGCGAGCAGCGCTCCGGCGGCAATCAGGACGGTCAGGGTCTTCTTCATGGTGTACTCCGGGGTTCTACGGGACGGTCAAAATAGCAAGACTGGCGACTTGGCAAGGATTTCGAGTCTACTGCGGCGGCGGGCTCAGAGGACATCGACGCCGCCGAACTCCATCTCGGCCACGGCGTCGTCGAGGTCTTCGGCGATTCCGGCCGTCAAGCCGCGCAGCACCGTGACGGAGTAGCCCGCCTGGACGGCATCCAGGGCGGTCGCTTTCACGCAGTAGTCCGTGGCGATACCCACCACCACGATATCCTCGACGTCGTGGCTTTGCAGCCAGTCGTCCAGTCCGATGGCATCATCGCCGGCGGCGAAGGCACTCACCGAGTCTTCGGCGTCTTCGGCGCCGGGGCCGGTTTCGGAGACGGGCATGGCGCCGGGCTTCCGGTCCCCGGTGGGGACGTCGTCCTCGGGGGCCAGGAGTCCTTCAAAACCGGAGTACGCCGCGGCGAACTGGCCCTTGCGGAAGTATGCCTGGATGTACTCGGGGTCCAGGTCCGGGTGCAGTTCGGCCCCCCGGGTGCCCGCCACGCAGTGCCGCGGCCAGCTGTCGACAAAGTCGGGTTCCTCCGAGAAATGCGCCCCCGGATCGATGTGCCAGTCCTGGGTGGCCACGATGTGGTCGAACTGGCTGTGGTGGGCGTCGACGTACTCGCTGATCTCGCCGGCGAGGGCGGCCCCGCCGGCGACGGCGAGGGAACCCCCTTCGCAGAAATCGTTTTGGACGTCAACAATGATCAGGGCGCGGGACATTCAGTCCTCCTCGTAGATGGTCGGGATTGCCGCCTCGCCGCGTTGCAGCCGGTTGACGACGGCGGGGAGCTCCCTCATGGTCTCCGCGTGGCGCCGCCGGGCGCGCTGGACCCCCTCGGGGCCGGTCCACCCGGGCAGGAGCTCGCCGTTCTTGACGAACTGCTGCAGGAGAGGACGGTCATTGCCGTCATCCTCCGGGTGGTGGCCGACGCCGACGATTTCCTGGGTGGCGGTTCCGCGCTCGTTGAGCTTGCGCAGCGCGTACTTGCGACCGCCCTTGCTGGCTTTGTTCTTGGCGGCCTTCGCGACGGAAATGAAGTCTCCGTCGTCGTCGGTGCGGCTGACGAGCTTGTAGACCATGCTCGCCGTCGGTGCCCCGGACCCGGTCACCAGCGACGTCCCCACGCCGTAGGAGTCCACGGGTGCGGACTGCAGCGCCGCGATGGCGAATTCGTCGAGGTCGGAGGTCACCACGATCTTGGTGTGGTCATTGCCGAGCTCGTCGAGGAGCTGGCGGACCCACTGGGCCTGGGCCACGAGGTCCCCGGAATCCAGCCGGACCGCGCCGAGTTTGTCCCCGGCGAGGTCGACTGCCGTGCGGACCGCCGTTTCGACGTCGTACGTGTCCACCAGGAGCGAGGTTTCCGGGCCGAAAGCGGCAATCTGGGCCTCGAAGGCCTCACGTTCCGTGTCATGCAGGAGCGTGAAGGAATGGGCGGCCGTGCCCACGGTCTTCAGCCCGTAGCGCAATCCGGCCTCCAGGTTGGAGGTGCTGTCGAACCCGGCAATGACCGCGGCACGGGCAGCGGCGGCGGCCGCCTCCTCATGTGTCCGGCGCGACCCCATTTCGATGCACGGACGGTTTCCCGCCGCCGTGATCATCCGGGACGCGGCGGAGGCGATCGCGCAGTCGTGGTTGAGCACGGAGAGCAGGTAGGTCTCCAGGATGCAGGCCTCGGCGAACGTGGATTCCACGATCAGGACGGGGGAGTTCGGGAAGTACGCCTCACCCTCCGGGTACCCCCAGATGTCGCCGGAGAAGCTGTAGCCGGCCAGGTACTCCAGCGTCTGGTCGTTGACCACCTTCGTCCGGCGCAGGTGGTCCAGTTCCGGCTCGCCGAAGCGGAAGTTCGCGATACCCTCCAGCAGGCGTCCGGTGCCGGCGACGATCCCGTAGCGGCGGCCGTCCGGCAGCCTCCGGGCGAAGGCCTCGAAGACGGATTTCCGGTGGGCCGCACCGGACTGCAGAGCACCCTGCAGCATGGTCAGCTCGTAATGATCGGTGTACAGGGACGTGCGGGGACGGTCCCAGCCAGCTGATGAACTCACAAATTCACTCTAGTGTGCATCCCCATAGAATGGACAGATGACCCTCAGCGTTGCGCTTGGCCCCGACACACGGGAGAGCACCCAGACCGGAACGGTGACGTCCACCGACGTCCTGACCGCCCCGGATATCCCCTGGAACCTCGTGATCTGGAATGATCCCGTGAATCTGATGAGCTACGTGAGTTACGTGTTCCGCAGCTATTTCGGATACTCGGAGGCCAAGGCCAACAAGCTCATGATGGAGGTCCACAAGAAGGGCCGCTCGATCGTGGCGCACGGCAGCAAGGAACAGGTGGAGCAGCACGCGGTCGCCATGCATGGCTACGGCCTCTGGGCGACAGTGGAAAAAGCCACCGGCGGCAGCGGGAGCGGTTCAGGCAAAGGCAAGGGAAAACGTGGCTAAGGCATTCAAGTACGGGCTCAAGGGCATCAAGGGCTACCTGGAGCCGGCCGAACGGGAACTGCTGCGGAGCCTTTTTGCCGACGTCATCTCCATGCTCGAGCCGGCCGAGCGGGCCAACGAGGACCCGCTGGCCGCCCTGGTGGGACTGGACGCCGACGCCCGCGAGCCCTCGGACCGGGCCCTGCGCCGGCTGCTGCCGAACGTGATGAAGAACGACGACGACGCCTCCCTCGAGTTCCGCCGGTACACCGAGCGCTCGCTGCGCGAAAGCAAGATCGGCGCGTTGAAGGCGGCCGCCCTGAGCCTGGACAGGGAGGACCTTGTCCTGACCCCGGCCGACGCCCGGCACTGGGCCACGGCCCTCAACGATGTCCGGCTGGTCCTGGCCGAACGACTCGACATCCGCGACGACGCCGACGCGGACAACGTCCACCTCATGCAGGACTGGTCCCAGGCCGAGGACGTGGAAAGCTACCTGGCGCTTGTTTACAACTTCACCACGTGGCTGCAGGAGTCTCTGGTCCAGGCGATGGTGCACTCGCTCGATGCCCGGCGCTGAGCGCGGACGTGTGACACATGAGACACGAGTTGCACGCCACAATGTGATGGCCGCCCCGCAGGCGTTGTCCTATCCTCGAATAATCATGACTTCAGCATCGAGTATGGACCCGGCCGCAGCTGTTGCCGCGGACACCCCAACGAGCAATACCGCCACAGGCCCCTCGGGCCCCGAACCGGCATCGGAGCTGGGATCGCGTCCCATCGGGGTCTTCGATTCCGGCGTCGGCGGGCTCACGGTGGCCCGGTCGATCATCGACCAGCTGCCCAACGAATCCATCCTGTACGTCGGCGACACCGCCAACGGCCCCTACGGTCCCCTTCCCATCGCCGAAGTCCGCGCCAACGCCCTTGGCGTCATGGACGAGCTCGTGGACTCCGGCGTGAAGCTGCTGACCATTGCCTGCAACTCCGCCTCGGCCGCCGTGCTGCGCGATGCCCGGGAGCGCTACACCGCCCGGTACGGAATTCCGGTGATCGAAGTGATCCAGCCGGCGGTGCGTCGCGCCGTCGCGGCGACCCGTACGGGCCGGGTGGGCGTGATCGGGACCTCGGCCACCGTGGGGTCGCGCGCCTACGAGGACACCTTCGCGGCCGCGCCGGACCTGGAGATCACGTCAGTGGCCTGCCCGGCGTTCGTGCCCTACGTGGAGGCCGGGATCACCACGGGGCCGGAACTGCTCGCCGTCGCCCGCGACTATCTGGCACCGCTCATAGCCGCCGGCGTGGACACCGTGGTGCTCGGCTGCACGCACTACCCGCTGCTCACGGGCGTGATCTCGTTCGTCCTGGGCGAGGACGTCACGCTGGTCTCCAGCGCCGAGGAAACGGCCAAGGATGTCTATCGTGCCCTCGCCTCCAGCGGGCTCGAGCGCATGGACGCCGCGGCCCCCGAGCACAATTTCATTGCCACCGGGGATGCCGCCCAGTTCGAACACCTCGCCCGGCGCTTCCTCGGCCCCGAGGTCCTCAGCGTCCGCCACGTGGACCACGTCGCGGCGCAGTACCCCACCGGCAGCCTCGCCCGGATCACCCCGGAGATGATTGCCGCCGCCCAGGCCGGCACGGGCCGGCCGCGGATCTCCAACTTCGTGGGCGGATCCGCGGGCGGGGGAACACTGCTGTGAAGCTGACCATCGTGGGCTGCACCGGATCCTTTCCGGGGCCGGGCTCGCCGGCGTCGTGCTATCTGCTGACCGCCAGCGACGGCGAGCGGAACTGGAAGATCGTCCTGGACATCGGCAGCGGCGCGCTGGGCGCGATCCAGCGCTACACGGACCTGGAGGACATTGACGCGATCTTCCTGACCCACCTGCACCCGGACCACTGCATGGACCTGTGCGGCCTCCATGTTGCCGTGCGCTGGAAGCCGGGCGGCTGGGGCAAGGGCCGGATTCCGGTGTGGGGACCGGCCGCCACCGCCGACCGCATGGCCACCGCCTACGGCCTGGACCTGGATCCCGGGATGCACGAGGAATTCGACTTCAGTAACTGGTCCGAGCGCAAGCCCGTGGCCATGGGCCCGTTCACCGTCACCCCGTACGCCGTCAACCACCCGGTGGAAGAGGCCTACGCGCTCCGCGTGGAGGTCACCGAACCGGACAAGGTCGGCGACCCCGTCACCCGCGTCCTGAGCTACTCCGGGGACACCGACTCCTGCAGCGGACTCGAGGATGCGGCCCGCGACGCCGACCTCTTCCTGTGCGAGGCGGCCTTCGAGGAAGGCCGCGACGACGCCATCAAGGACGTGCATCTGACCGGCAAGCGCGCGGGGGAGGCCGCCGTCGCCGCCGGTGCCCGGCGGCTGCTGCTGACGCACATCCCCGTCTGGACATCCCCGACCACCGTCATGGCCGAGGCCAAGGAGGTCTTCGGCAAGGACGTGGCCGTCGCCGTCGCGGGTGTGCACTACACCGTGTAGACGCCGGCACTGCTTCGACGCCGGCACGGTTTCGACGCCGGCACAGCCGGGGCCGGGCAAGTCGATAAGCTAAAGACATGACTTCCCAAGCTCCTACTGTCCCCGTCATCCGCGCCGACGGCCGCACCCCCGATCAGCTGCGCCCGATCAGCATCACGCGCGGCTGGTCCAAGCAGGCCGAGGGATCGGCCCTGATCGAGTTCGGCAACACGCGCGTGCTGTGCACGGCCTCCCTGACGGAGGGCGTCCCGCGCTGGCTCAAGGGCGAGGGCCGCGGCTGGGTCACCGCCGAATACGCCATGCTGCCCCGGGCCACGAACACCCGATCCGACCGTGAATCGGTCAAGGGGAAAATCGGCGGCCGCACGCACGAGATCTCCCGGTTGATCGGCCGCTCACTGCGCTCCATCATCGACACCAAGGCCCTCGGCGAGATCACGATCGTACTGGACTGCGACGTCCTGCAGGCCGACGGCGGTACGCGCACCGCGGCCATCACCGGCGCCTACGTGGCCCTCGCGGACGCCATCCGCTTTGCGCGCGAGAAGAAGATGATCGCCAAGAACGCCGAGCCCCTGATCGACACCATCGCCGCGGTGTCCGTCGGCATCATCGACGGCGTGCCGATGCTCGATCTGCCCTACGTCGAAGACGTGCGCGCCGAGACGGACATGAACGTCGTGGTGACCGGCTCCGGAAAATTCGTGGAAGTCCAGGGCACCGCCGAGGGCGCGCCCTTCGACCGCGACGAGCTGAACAAGCTCCTGGATCTGGCGTTGCTGGGCACGGAGCAGCTCGCCGCCATCCAGCGCGACACCCTGGCGGAAGCCCCGTGACGGAGGCGCCCTCCACGGACCTGCGGGATGCCGGCAGCACGGCGCCCCGGCTGGTCCTCGCCACCCATAACAAAGGCAAGCTGCGGGAACTCCGCGAGCTGCTGCGCGGCCAGGTGCCCGGACTCGACGTTGACACGCAGGTCGTGGATGCCGGCGCCGTCGGAGCCCCCGACGTCGCCGAGACCGGGGTGACCTTCGCCGAAAACTCGCTCCTGAAGGCGCGGGCCGTGGCGGCGGCCACCGGGCTCGTGGCAATCGCCGACGACTCCGGACTGTCCGTTGACGTGCTGGGCGGTGCGCCCGGGATCTTCTCGGCGCGCTGGTCCGGCCGGCACGGAGATGACGCCGCGAACCTGCAGTTGCTCCTGGCTCAGCTGGCCGACGTGCCGGATGAGTACCGCGGGGCCGCGTTCGTCTGTGCCGCGGCCCTGGCGGTGCCCGGGTCCGCGGCCGAGGACTGCCGGGAAGTCGTGGAGTACGGACAGCTGGAAGGGATGCTCCTGCGCGAGCCGCGCGGGGAAGGCGGCTTCGGCTACGACCCCGTCCTGCAGCCGAGCGGATTGGACCGCAGCTGCGCCGAGCTCAGTTCCGAGGAGAAGAACGCCATCAGCCACCGGGGCCATGCGTTCCGTGCACTTCTGCCGGCCATCGTCGAGGCCCTGGCCGGGACGTAGGCCGCCGCGGCAGGTGCCGTGTGATACCCGCTGACGGCCTTAAGAGTGCTCAAAGCAAAAGAGGCGCCCCACACTGCGGGGCGCCTCTTACGTGCGGTGTGTCAGGGGGTCCTGCGCTCTTCTTCGGGCTCGTGCTCCTCGATGAACTCCTCCACGACGTCCGTGCCGTACTTCTCAGCCTGCCGCCTGGCGATGGCGCCCCGGATGACTTCGATGGCGATCGGGATCACGGAGACCAGCACGATGGCGATGAAGATGATGTCGAGGTTGTCCTTGACCCACGGCACCTTGTCTCCGAGCAGGTAGCCAAGGAGGGTGACGCCGCCGCCCCACAGCACAGCGCCGATCACGTTGTAGGTGAAGAATTTGCGCTTGCTCATCTGCGCGACGCCCACGATCACCGGGACGAAGGTGCGGATGATCGGGACGAAGCGGGCCAGGATCAGGGCCTTGCCGCCGTGCTTTTCGAAGAAGGCGTGCGCGTTTTCCACGTTTTCACGCTTGAACAACTTGGAATTGGGCTTGTTGAACAGGGAGGGTCCCGCAGTGGCCCCAATCAGGTAGCCCACCTGGTTGCCGATGATCGCGGCGACGATGATGAGCGCCGTCAGGACCCAGATGTTGACTTGGATGGTGCCGGTGGCCACGAGCAGACCGGCCGTGAACAGCATGGAGTCGCCGGGCAGGAAGAAGCCGATCAGCAAGCCGGTTTCGGCAAAGATGATGCCGCAGACCAGCAGGACCACCCACGGTGCAAAGGCCGGATTCGCCAGGAAGACCTGCGGGTTGAGCCAGTCGGGGAGGAAGGAGGCCAGATGTGGCTGCACCGGGCCGGCGCCGCCAAGGGCGGACACGGCAAAGTCGCTCATAGCTATAAGGTTCACCCGTTAAGGGTACTTGACGGCCACCGGCCGGCCCCTGCAGTGCTGCAGGGGCCGGCCGCGCCGGTGCGGGAGGTCCCGCCGTCGGGCGGTAAAGTTGAGCCGTGGGTTTGGACTTTACGGCGATCGACTTTGAGACCGCGAACGGCTTCCGCGGTTCACCGTGCGCTGTTGGCTTGAGCAAGGTCCGCGACGGCGTCGTTGTTGACGAAGCCTCCTGGCTGATGCGGCCGCCGGAAAACCACGACACCTTCGACCACCACAACGTCCGGATCCACGGCATCCGCCCGGACCAGGTGGCCGGCCTGCCGCGCTTCGGGGAGCTGTTCCCCGAGATCGGGGCCTTCATCGGCGGGGATGTGCTGGCGGCCCACAACGCGGCGTTCGACCTCGGCGTGATCCGCTCGGGTCTGGAGGTGTCCGGACTGCCCGGTCCCGCCTATGACTACGTCTGCACGGTGGTGCTGTCCCGGCGCTGTTACTCGCTGGTGTCCAATTCGCTGCCGTACGCGGCCGAGGAAGCCGGCGTGCCGCTGGTCAACCACCATGATGCGGCCGAGGACGCCCGCGCGTGTGCTGGCATCCTGATCGACATCGCCGCCCGCAACGGGGCGGCGAGCATTGCCGAACTCTATCTGTCCCTGGGCATGGCGGTCTCGCACCAGCCGGCCTTCGACCCCCGGCTCGACCCTTTGTCCAAGGCCACGCTGGCCGCACTGGAAGCGCTCGCCGGGGGAAACGCCGGGAGAAATGTTGGGGCGCCGTCGGGCCGCCGGTTCGTTGCCGGCTGGCCGGAGGAAGGTCCCAACCCGGAACCCAATGCCGGGGCCAGCCCCGACCACCCGTTGTTCGGCCAGACCGTCGTGTTCACCGGCGAGCTGGCGATTCCCCGGCCCGAAGCCAAAATCCGCTCCGCCGAGCTCGGCGCCCGGCCCGAAAGCCGGGTCACGGCCCGCACCACCGTCCTGGTGGTGGGCGACGGCTTCGTGGCCGCGGACCTGCGCTCCGGCCGGATCACCGGCAAGGCCCGTCGCGTCCTGGAACTGCACGAACGCGGGCAGCGGATCGAAGTCCTGTCCGAGGGGGAATTCCTCCAGATGGTCGGCGGGCACGTGGCCGCCGCCACCGCCTGAACCGGACAGCCCGGGGCCCGGATAACCCCGCCGGCCTGGGCCGGCATAAACCTGCCGGCAGTCACATGGCGCAACAATCATTCCCCCTGTAGCGCGCACGCTCGTAGCCTTGGCGGATGAGCAAACTGATGGATGCACAGACTCCCGCCGCTCGGTCGAAATCAGTGGCGTCGAAGCGCGGAATTGACTGGGGCAAGGTGTTCGCGTTCCCGAACCCGGTGAACGAGTACTCCGCCCGCATCACCGCGGCACTGGTCGTGGTGCTGTCCGCAGCGACCCTGCTGACCGGTTTCGGCTGGGGGCTCGCCATCATCGCGGCGGGGTTCTGGCTGCGCGTGCTGTTCGGTCCGCGGATCTCGCCGCTGGCGCAGCTCTCGGTCAAGGTCATCACGCCCTGGCTCGGCCGCACGCGGCTTGTTGCCGGCCCGCCCAAGCGGTTCGCGCAGGGCATCGGCGCCGCCGTGTCGACGGCCGCCGCGTTGCTGCTGGCCGCCGGCCTCGCGCCGGCCGCATGGGTCCTGCTGGCTGTGCTGATCGCCGCGGCGTCCCTCGAAGCATTCGCCGGGTTCTGCCTCGGCTGCACCATCTTCGGATTCCTGCAGCGCCGCGGGGTCATCCCCGAGGACGTCTGCGAGGCCTGCAGCAACATTTCGCTCCGGCGCGCCTAAGGCCCGCCGCCAGAGATCCGGCGCGCCAATGATCCGACGAGTCTGCCTCGGACATGTTCTCGGCAGGCTCTGACGATTGGACATAGTGGCAATATGTCCAGTCCTCGCCACCGCGAATGCGCATGTCACGAGCTGCTGCGGCCAGGATGGACATGTCGCTCGCAGTGGGACGCGACTGGGCATGTCCCGGGCACACAGCAGTGGCGGATGGACATGCCGTTCGCATTGATGCACGTCCGGGCATCTCCGGAGGGATGCGGCAACCCGGAATGGACATGCCCGTTGCGGCGAGGCAAAACTGGGCATGTCCCGCGGGAAAGCCGGCCCATGTGACGGCAGATGGACGGTCCCGCGCTGCACGAATACCGAAGACCTGACGCCAAGCGCACAAGTTCTCGGCGACGCTACGTGCCGGTGACGGCCGCCAGCCGTGACGCCATGCCCCGGATAACCTCCGGTGCCTCCAGGGCCGCCAGCCAGCCGGCCGGCAGGCACTGCTCGCCGTAGTACGCCCCCAGGATGTTCCCCGCGATCGACGCCGTCGAGTCGCTGTCCCCGCTGTGGTTCACCGCGACGGCGATGGCCGCGCGGAAGTGGGCCTCGGCGCGCTCCTCGGCGGCACCGGCCGCCGTCGCTGTTTCTGCCCCGGTTCCCGGGGCGGTGGCCAGCACGGCGTAGAGCGCGACGGCGAGGGCTTCCTCTGCCACCCAGCCCTCGCCGAGTTCGCGGACCAGGTCCTCGGGGCTGAGCCTGTCCCCGGGCCCCGGCTTGTCCCCGGCCAGCCGCAGGGCCGCCTCCAGCCGGGACACCACATCGGCGTCCGGGTCCTCGCCCTTCCGCAGGATGCCGCCGCACAGCTGCGCGAGGGCCGATTCCGCGGCTTCGCGCAGTCCGCGTCCGGTAGCCAGGGCATGGATGACCAGGCTGAACACCCCGGCGCTCTGTCGTGCCGCGGGGTGTCCGTGGGTCAGCGACGCGGCGTCAGAGCTGAGCTTGTAGACCGTCTCGGGCTCGAGGTGGGGGATCAGGCCGAACGGCGCCGAACGCATCACCGTGCCGCAGCCCTTCGACTCGGGGTTGACCGGCCGCTGCACGGTCCCCATCTCGCCCGTGGCGAGTCCGCTCAGGCACGCGTTGCCGGGTGCCCGGCGGTTCTTCAGAACGTCCTGGCCGTCGATCCAGCGCGGCGGCTGGACCGGGGCCGACGCCGGCACGGCGACCCCCTGGGTGCCCAGCCAGCGCAGGTACGCGAGCCACAGGCACGCGTTGATGTCGGCCGACACGCCGTCGTTCGCCCATTCGAGCGCCTCGAGGAGGCCGTCCGCCGTGTACAGCGTCATTTGCGTGTCGTCCGAAAACGGGCTGGCGGCGTCGAGAGCGGAAAAGTCCTGCAGGCCCGCGGGGCCGAACCGGGCGCGGATCGCGGAAATGCTGTCGAACTCGACGGCGTAGCCCAGCGAATCGCCGAGCGCGCCGCCCAGCAGGCAGCCGTGAATGCGCGAACCGTGGGCAGGGGAGTGTGACGGGCCGGGTGGGGCTGGTGCGGGCGTGGTCCCGGGCTCGGTGCTCATGTCTTCAAATTTACCCGCCGCCGCGCGCACTACCCAATGAACGCCGGTAGGGTGCTGTTAGGACCCGTCCAGCGGTCGGGCGAAGCAACCGCCGGTGGTGCCGTCGCCAGACTAGGAAAGGCAATCAGGCCACACAGGATGACCAGAGGAAACGAATGCGCGAACCGACGTGGCGGAAGACCGGAACTACGCCCGATTACAGATTCTCCCTGGCCAACGAACGGACGTTCCTGGCCTGGATTCGCACGTCCCTGGCCCTGATTGCCGGGGCCCTGGCGATTGACCAACTGGCCCCGGAAATTGCTCCCGCACCGATTCGGATTATTCTGTGCGTCATCCTCGCGTTCCTGGGCGCCGGCCTGGCCGCCCTGTCCTACCAGCGGTGGGGACTCATGGAGGCGGCCATGCGGAACAACCGCGAGCTGCCGTTCTCCGGGCTGATGCTGGTGATGACCATCGGCGTCGCGGCCGCGGCCCTGGTGTTTGCCGCCCTGATCCTGCTGGCGCGGTGAACCCCGAAGAGGCCCGGGATCCCGGGCTGCAGCCCGAGCGGACGTCTCTGGCCTGGCGCCGGACCCTGCTGGCCCTGATAGTGGCGGACCTGCTGATCTGGCGCAGCTGGGCGCTCGCGGCGTCCCGGGGCGGTCCTTCGGGGCGTGTTGATTACCTGGGCGTCTGCGCATTCGTCGCCATGGCCGCCACCCTGATTCTGGGCGTGTGCGTGCTGGTCCGCGGGCACGAACTCCGGCGGTCCACGACCGCGCCTTCGGCAACGCTGCTGCGCTGGGCCGCAGCCGCCGTCATGGCCCTTGCCTCCAGCGCCGTGGCCGCGGTAGCGCTGGGGCGCTAAGCCGCAACCCAGCGAACATCCAGATTCCGCTGGCAGACTGCTGGCGAAGCTATTCTCCGGGCGGCTCGATGCCGTACCCGGTCCATGACCCGGCGGCGGGCCAGCGACGGCGCAATTGCAGCCCCAGGGCGCGCCGCCACCAGCGAAGGAAGTCCTGACCATGACCCTGCCTGTGCCAGCCCACGACACCGTCGGCGTCCAGCCGCCGGCCGCCTGCGACGATGCGCCCCGGCCGGCACTCCTGGCCCGGCTGTCCGCCGAGGCGTTCGGGACCCTGATCGTCGTGGTCGCAGGTCTGGGCGTGCCGCTGTTCACCATTCCGCAGTCGAACCCGCTGCCCGCCGCACTTGCCGCCGGCGTGGCCCTGACGGCGGCGATGCTGGCCGTCGGCTACATCTCGGGCGGCCATTTCAACCCCGCCGTCACCCTCGGCAACGTCATCGCGGGCCGGATTGGGCTGGCCGACGCCGCCGCGTACATCGGCGCCCAGCTCGCGGGTGCCGTGCTCGGCGCCGTCGCCCTGTTCGGCGTCCTGCGTACGGTGCCGAAGATTGACGACAGCCAGGCCGCGTTTGCCACGGTGACGGCCGGTTTCGGCGAGCACTCGATCATCCAGGTCCCCATGGCCGGCGTCTTGCTCGTTGAGGTCCTCGGCACGGCCCTGCTCGTGGCCGTCTTCCTGGCCACCACGGCCGGCCGGAACCCCGCCAAGGCGGCGGCCCCGTTTGCGGTCGGCCTGACGATGGCGATGCTGTTGCAGTTTGGGCAGGCGATCGGCAATGTTCCGTTCAACCCGGCCCGCGCCACGGCCTCGGCCATCTTCAGCGGTCCGGATGCGCTGGGGCAGCTGTGGCTCTTCTGGGTAGCGCCCGTGGTGGGTGCGGCCATCGCCGGACTCGTCTTCCGCGGCTTTGCCCAATCGACGGCCCCGGCAGCTCCCCGGCCGGACGCCCGTCCCACGCGGCCCGCGCGCGGCAAGTCCGCCGGCAAGGCCCCCGCTGGCCAGGCCACCGCCGACAAGGCTGACGCGGAGCTCGGGAATGCAGAGCTGGATGAGGCGGAGCCGGCGAATGCTGAGATGGACAACGCAGAGCTGGCCGACGCACGGCCGGCCGGCGCCGCCCGCGCCGGGGACGACGAGGCCCGCAGCTTCTTCGACCGCAAGGGCCGCGAGTAACCCCCGTCACCCCTGCGGGGTGGTGGCGCAAGAGTGTCGGCCCCAGCCGATACCGTAGGAATATGCGGTTACTGCACACCTCCGACTGGCACTTGGGCCGGTCCTTCCACGGCGTCGGCATGCTGGACGCCCAGCGCGACTTCATCGACCAGCTTGTCACCTTTGTCCGGGACGAGGCAGTGGATGTCGTCCTCATCGCCGGGGATGTCTACGACCGCGCGCTGCCGGGTGTCGACGTCGTCGGCCTGCTCGATGACGCGCTGGTGCGTCTCACGGGAGCCGGCGCCCAAGTTGTCCTGACGAGCGGCAACCACGACTCCGCCATCCGGCTGGGATTCGCCTCACGGCTGCTTGAGCGCGGGGGAGTGCACCTGCGCACGCGGCTGAACGAACTGGACCAGCCCGTGCTCTTTCCTCTCGGCGATGCCGCAGCGGACAACGCCGCAGATGGGGATGCCGGTGGGGATACAGGGGACCAATCAGGGCCAGTGCTGGCGATTTACGGAATCCCGTGGCTTGAGCCCCGGCTCGTAGCTGAACAGCTGGGCGTCGAGACCGCGAGCCATTTTGAGGTCACACGCGCCGCCACCGAACGGATCCGGGCAGACGTGAGCCGCCGGAGCGAGACCCGGACCGTCCATTCGGTGGTCCTGGCGCACACCTTTGCCAGCGGAGGCATCAGCTCTGACAGCGAACGGGATCTGAGCATCGGCGGCGTGGGCGCCGTCCCGCTGGATCTCTTCGACGGCTTTGGCTACACGGCCCTGGGCCACCTGCACGGCCGGCAGGAACTCTCGACGGCGGTGCGCTACTCCGGCTCGCCACTGGCCTACTCCTTCTCCGAAGCGAAGCACAAGAAGGGCGGCTGGCTCGTGGAGGTCGACGCCGATGGAATCGGCGAGGTGCGCGAAGTGCTGTGGGACGCACCCCGGGCCCTTGCCGTGCTGCGCGGGAAGATCGAGGACCTCCTGGCGTCGGAGGAATTCGCGTGGGCGGAGGGCGCCTATTGCCAGATCACGCTGACGGACGCCGCGCGCCCCGCGCAGGCGATGGACCGGCTGCGGGCACGGTTCCCCGACACCCTGGTGCTCGGGTTCGATCCCGACGGCCCCGGCGCGGCGCCGAAGGCCAGCTACAGCAGCCGGCTGGCCGAGGCCGACGACGACCTCTCCGTCTGCTGCGGATTCCTCGACCACGTCCGCGGCAGGCCCGCGTCCGACGCCGAAGCAAAGGTTCTCGCCGAGGCCCTCGAAGCCGTGCGCCTGGAAGGGGTGTCCCTGTGAGGATCCACCGCCTTGAGATTTCCGCCTTCGGCCCGTTCGCCGGCACGGAGCGGATCGATTTCGACCGTCTCAGCGCACACGGGCTGTTCCTGCTCAACGGCGCCACCGGCGCCGGAAAAACCAGCGTCCTGGACGCCATCTGCTTCGCCTTATACGGCGCGGTTCCCGGTGCCCGGCAGGACGGTAAGCGGCTGCGCAGCGACCACGCGGAAGCCGCCGCCGAGCCCCGCGTCACCTGCGAGTTCTCGGCCAAGGGCCGGCACTTCGAAGTTTCCCGCTCGCCTGCCTGGGACAAGCCGAGCGCCCGGGGCAAGAACGGCTTTACGGTCCAGCAGGCCAACACGCTGCTGCGCGAACGCATCGACGGCGTGTGGGTGGAGAAATCCGGCCGGAATGACGAGGCCGGAGCCGAGATCGCCGACGTCCTGGGCATGAACCGGGAGCAGTTCACCCGCGTGGTCATGCTGCCGCAGGGCGACTTCGCCGCCTTCCTGCGGTCCAAGGCATCCGACCGGCTGGAGCTGCTGCAGAGCCTCTTCGGGACCCAGCGCTTCGAGGCGGTGGAGCAGGAACTGTCCCGGCAGGCGCAGACCGCGAAGGCGGAGATGGCAAACCTCACCACCAGGCTCGACCTGCTGCTGGCCCAGGCCGAGTCCGAAACCGCGGCACTCGACCTCGACCCGGCCGATGCCCCCGGCAGGGACGCCCCCGATGCCCTCCTGGCCTGGCTGGACGACGCGGCGGCAGCCGTCGCGACCGGGCGCCGGACCGCGGCCGCGGCAGCCGGGCAACACGCCGCGGATCAGGCCTCACTGCTGGAAGCCGCCACCGCGCGGGCCAGCCGCCACGCCAAACTTGCCGCCGCGGAACAGCGCCGGAATGATGCCGACGCCGCCGCACCCGCCCTGGCGGAACAAGCCATCACGCTGGGCCTGCATCGGAAAGCCGAAGTGCTCGGCGGCCAGCTGCGGGCCGTCGAAAGTGCCCGGGGCGCCGAGGACCTGGCGGGAACGGCCCTGCTGGAGGCCGCCCGGCAGTTGAGGTCCGCGGCCGTCACCGACCCCGAGCTCGCCGGGCTGGACCTCGTCGATGCCGGGGCGGACACCGGCCGCGAGCCCGAAGCCTTCGACAGCGCAGCCCTCCGGAACGGCCTCGGACAGCTGCGGTCACTGCGCGCCGTGCTCACCGAGCGCCTGCCCGACGAATCCCGGCTTACGGGGCTCACCGACCGCAGCAGCCGGCTGCGCCTGCAACTGACGGCCCTGGAAACACAGCAGCGGACCGGCGCCGCGGCCCTGGACGCCTTGCGCACTGAATCGGAGGCGCTGCTCACCGGAATCGTCCCCCTTGAGGAGCTCGCCGCCGAAGCCCAGCTCCGCACCAAGGAGGCCACGGCGGCGGACGAACTCGTGGCGATTGTTGGCCGCTACCTCACTGCGGAGGCCGGGTCCTCGGCAATCGCGGAACGTCACGCAGCGGCCCGGAACGACCACCAGGATCTGAGGCAGCACTGGCTCGACCTCCGCGAACAACGGCTCACCAACGCCGCCGCCGAGCTCGCCGCCCAACTCCTCGCCGGAGTGCCGTGCCCGGTCTGCGGCAGCCCGGAGCACCCGGAGCCGGCTCCGGCCGCGGCCTCTGCACTGGCCGTCGCGGAGGCCGAGAAGGCCGCACAGCAAGCCAGCGACGATGCAGAAGCGGCGCTGGCCGCCCTCGGGCGTGAACTCGCCGAGGCCCGGCAGGACGTCGCCGTGCTGGCGGCCCAGGGCGGCAGCACGCCTCCCGAGGAAGCCCGTGCCGATGCAGCACTTGCCCGTGAACGGGCCGACGATGCCGCCCGCGCTGCCACGGACCTTGCTGCCGGCCGGGCCCGGCTGGCAGAACTCGAGACGGCAATCGCCTCGGCAGAGCGGGCGAAGGCCGAGGCCGCCTCCGGCATCGCCCAGACGCAGTCCACGATCGCCGAAGTCGACGAACAGGCAAAAGTTCTCGAGCATGCCCTGGACAAGTTGCGCGCCGGCCACGCCAGCCTTGAGGAGCGGATCGCAGCCCTCACCGGAACAACAGCGATCCTGGAGCGCGCAGACGCCGCCCAGTCGGCCCTGGAACAGGCCGGGGCCCGCACCGCGGAGGCTCGCCGACAGCTGGACCAGGCGCTCCCCGCCACAGGTTTCAGCACCGAAGCCGCGGCACGGGCCGCCCTGCTGCCGGCTCCGGAGGCGACAGGGCTCGAAGCCGCCATCCGGGCGGGACAGGACGAGGCCGCGAGGATCCAGGAACTGTTCGCCGGAGAGGAGCTCGCCCTGGCTGCCGCCGAGCGGGCCGCCGGGGAGCTGGTCAGCGAGGCCGCCCTCGAAGAACTCCAAGCCGCGTCGGCGGCGGCGGAACGCCAATCCCGGGACGCCGAGCTCGCGGCGGGCCTGGCAGAAAATTCCGTCCGGACCCTCGGGCGCATCGCCGGCGAGTATGCAGAACTTGCCGCGGCCGGCCGGGCGCCGCGGGACCGTGCCGCGCTGCTTGGCGCCGTGGCAGAGGCGGCCAGGGGCGGAGGCGACAACACCTACCGCATGAGCCTGAACAGCTATGTCCTCGCCGCCCGGCTGGAGCAGGTGGCCGTCGCCGCCTCGGAACGACTGATCGGCATGAGCGACGGCCGCTACACCTTGCAGCACACCGATGCCAAGGCCGCGCGCGGCGCCAAGTCCGGCCTCGGCCTGGAAGTGGTGGACGAGTGGACCGGCCAGCGCCGGGACACCGCCACGCTTTCCGGCGGCGAGTCCTTCATGGCTTCGCTGGCCCTGGCCCTGGGGCTCGCAGACGTCGTGCAGCACGAGTCCGGCGGCGTGGACATCGAAACCCTCTTCGTGGACGAAGGGTTCGGCAGCCTCGACGACCAGGCGCTGGAACAGGTCATGGACGCCCTCGAAGGCCTCCGGGACGGCGGCAGGGTAGTGGGGCTCGTGAGCCATGTGGCGGAAATGAAGCAACGCATCGGCACCCAGCTCCAGGTGGTCAAGGCCCGCAACGGTTCCACCCTGCACATCAGCGACGACGCCCGGGCCTGACCAGGACCTGCCGTCGCGGCGCCGGGTCAGCTACCATGGACTCGTTACCGGGTCGCGCGCATCGGGAGGAGGGACGATGCGCACCATTGAACGAACCCGGAAACCATGTCCCCTTCACCGTCTTCATTGGCGTCTGCTCTTGACGCGACCCCCTCGGCCGGCCAAACCACCTCTGCCGACACCATGTCCGAACCGGCCGTTCAGGCCCCCGCGCTGCCCGCCCCCGCGCCCGGGAAGGGCGGCCGCTTCGCCCGCCTGCCGCTGCTGGCCGGGCGGACTTTCATCCCGCTGGGGCTCTTCGCGCGACTGCCGCTGGCCATGCTCACCGTCGGCGCCCTCACCCTTGTCACCGCCGTCACCGGATCCTATGCCGTGGGCGGCGCCGCAGCCGGTGCCGTCGGCATCGGTTCCGCGCTGGGCGCTCCCGTCCTGGGCGTCCTCGCGGACCGGCTCGGCCAGCGCGGAGTCCTGCTGGTGTCCGCCATCGCCAATACCGCGGCCATTGTCGCCCTGATCCTCGCGGCGTACCTGATTTCCGGCATGCAGGACCTATCCGCCGCCGCCCCCGCGCTCGCCGCGGCCTTCGTGGCCGGGGCCAGTTGCCCGCAGGTCGGCCCGCTCGCCCGGGTCCGCTGGATGGCACTGACATCCCGGCCGTCCGGTGCCGGCCGCGCGGCCGGCGCAACCTCCGCGGACCTGGACACCGCCCTGTCCTATGAGAGCACCGCGGACGAACTCACGTTCGTGCTTGGTCCCGCACTGGTCGGTGTCCTCGCCAGCCTGCTCGCGCCGTGGCTGCCGCTGGCCCTTGCTGCGGCACTGACCGTTGTCCTCGTACCCGCCTTCGCCGTCCACCCCACGCACCATGCCGTGATCCGCACCCCCCGGCGGCCGGCTGCCGGTTCCGTCGCCGGGACGGCAGGGGTGCGGGACCGGGACGCCCCGACGCCACGGCGCCTCCGGACCCTGGCCGCCGTCGCCCTTCCCGTGCTCGCGATGGTGTGCATGGGCACGTTCTTCGGCTCCACCCAGACAGCGCTGAGCTCCTTCTCCGCCAGCTTCGCCACGTCCGAGCTCGCGGGCCTGCTCTACGCCGCCATGGGACTCAGCTCTGCCGCAGCCGCCCTCTCGGTCGCGTACTGGCCCCGTCGCCTCACGGTCAACGCCCGCTGGATCGCCTGCGCGGCACTCATGGCCGGCCTTGCTCCGCTGTTGCTGCTGCCCGCGACGGCACTGCCCATGGTCCTCGTGCTGCTCGTCCTGGGCCTGCCCGTCGGCCCGCTCATGGTCACCGTCTTCGCGATCGGCGGCCTCGTGGCTCCGGCCGGAAAGCTCGGCACGGTCATGACGGCCCTGGCCAGCGGCATCGTCGCAGGCACAGCGCTCGGATCCTCCATCGCCGGACAGCTCGCCCAAAACTTCGGGTTTTCAACGGCGTTCCTCGTGCCGGTGTGCGCCGCGACGGCACTGTTCCTCCTGGGGACGGCCGCCGCCGTCGTCCTCCGGCAACGCGGGAAGAACACCTCCCAACTGACTAGCAGCTATGGTCGGTTTGAGCGCTGAAAACGGCCCTAGCTGCGAGTCAGTTGGGACAGGACGACGGGCCAGGGCGCGGGCGTTTAGCCCAACTGCGCCTCGATGCGCCGGGCCGCCTCCGTGAGGGCGCCGGCGACCTCGTCCGGATCCTGTGCCGCGCGGATGTAGACCACCGCGAGGGCGGCCGGCCGGCCTCCGGGCACGCGCAGCGGCACCGCAAGGGAGGACACGCCGGTAATGACCTCGTCGTGGCTCGCCGCAAAGCCGCGTCGCCGGGCCTCGGCCGCTTCGGCCCGGTACGGGATGCCCGGGGCCAGGGACTGCCACTCCTGCTCCGTGAAGGCGGACTGGATGGCGATACCCGGTGCGCCGGCGCTGATGGGATGCCGCGACCCCGGGTGCTGCACGACGGCGGGGCCGCTGTGCCGCGGATCAACGGTCACCAGCGTCACGCACTCCTCCCGGTCCCAGACGGCCACGAAGGCGCTCATCGTCAGGGTGTTGGCCAGTTGGGTCAGCTCCGGCAGGGCCGCGGACTGCAGGTTGCGCGAGACGCCCCGCGCCAGGACGGCAAGGCCCGGGCCCGGCTGGACACGGCCGCCGTCGTCGCGCACCAGCAGCGAATGGTCCTCGAGCGTGCGCAGGATGCGGTAGGCCACGGAGCGGTGGACGCCCATGGCGTCGGCGAGTTCGGCGATGGTGAGCGGCTGCTGTGCTTCGGCGAGGATCTCCAGGGCCCTGATGCCGCGGGAGAGCGTCTGGGACGGGGAGGCCTGGGCGCTGCCGGCGTTCGGGGTCATGGGATCCATCCTAGGGGCGGGGTCGCGGTAAGCCGGGTTCGCGGAGGCTCTTGTGTTCCGGCTCACGGTCCGCTAGCGTTCTATATGGGAACTATTTGTTCGATTATAGAACACCAGCGTATAAAAAGCCCAAGTATAAAAAGCCCAAGAGAAGATACAGCGCCAGGACAACTACAGCCCGTGAGAGCACGCGCTGAAAGCGCAGCCTGGGAAGACCGCCACCGAACCCAAGGGATCATCGATGATTGCCGAGCCTCGCGACCATGCCGGGGATGCCCCGGGCGCCGGGCGTGTCCACGGCCGGGCGGCCGACCCGCGGGCCAACCATTTCCGGGGCAGCCTCGGCCGGTACGCCACCGGCGTCGCGATCGTCACCTTCGACGGGGTGACGAAGCGCCACGGCATCACCGTCAACTCCTTCACGTCCGTCTCGATGGACCCGCCGCTGGTGCTGGTGAGCATCGCCCGGACCGCCAAGGCGCACGATGAACTTGCCGGCCGGCCCTTCACGGTGAACATCCTCGGCGCCGAGCAGCGGCAGCTGGCCATGCACTTCGCCGGCCGCCCAGGCCCCGAGCCGCTGTGGGTGGAAGGGGAGACCGCACCGCGGCTGTCCAATGTGCTCGCCTACTTCGCGTGCAGGCCCTGGGCGGCCTACGACGGCGGCGACCACACCCTGTACATCGGCGAGGTCGCGGACTTCAACTACCGCAACGGCGATGCCCTGGCGTTCGCCAACGGGTCGTTCACCACCATCCCGGAAAGCCAGCTGGGCATGGAAGACCTGCTCTAGCCCCCGCACCCCCCTCAAGACCGCTCAGCTCAACGACGACTGGAGAAAGACCAATGGGTATCCGCACCGGACGGCAGTATCTGGACAAGCTCAACGCCATGACCCCGCATGTCGTGATCGACGGCGAGGTGGTCAGCGAGAAGATCGCCGAGCACCCCGCCTTCCGCAACGTGGCCCGCTCCTACGCCAGGCTCTTCGACATGCAGCACGACCCGAAGTACCAGGACGCGCTGACTTACACCTCGCCGAGCACCGGCGACCTCGTCAACGCGTCCTTCCTGGTGCCCAGGACCATTGAGGACCTCCAGCGCCGGCGCCGGGCCATCTCGACGTGGGCCGAGTCCTCCAACGGCTTCCTTGGCCGCTCCGGGGACTACATGAACTCCTCGCTCACCGCGCTCAGCACTGCCGAGAAGTGGTTCTCGCAGGCGGATCCGAAGTTCGGCGAGAACATCCGCAACTACTACGAGTGGGCCCGGGAGAACGACGTCCTGGCCACGCACACCCTCATCCCGCCGCAGGTGAACCGCTCGGTCTCCGGTTCGGAGCAGCTCGGCGGCCAGCTCTCGGCCCGGATCATCGAGGAACGCGAGGACGGGATCGTCATCCACGGTGCGCGCATGCTTGCCACCATCGCCCCGATCGCCGACGAGCTCCTCGTTTTCCCGTCCACGGTGCTCCGCGGCACCCCGGAAGACGCCCCCTACTCCTACGCCTTCGCCATCCCCAACGATGCCCCGGGCCTGCGGTACCTCTGCCGTACCTCGCTCTACAACGGCGGCAGCACCCACGACGAGCCGCTCGCCTCCCGCTATGAGGAAATGGACGCCGTCGCGGTCTTCGACCACGTCTTCGTGCCCAACGAGCGCATCTTCATGCTCGGCAACCCGCAACTGTGCAACAGCTTCTACTCCGAAACCGGCGCCGGCGCGCTCATGACCCACCAGGTGGTCACCCGCACCATTGCCAAGAGCGAGTTCTTCCTGGGCCTGGCATCCGAGCTGGCCGAATCGATCGGCATCGACGGCTTCCAGCACATCCAGGAGGACATCGCGGAGCTGATTATCGACGTCGAAATCGGCCGGGCGCTGGTCCGTGCCTCCGAGGCCGACGCCGAGCTCAACGACGCCGGCGTCATGCTGCCCAAGTGGTCCACCCTGAACGCCGCCCGCAACTGGTACCCGAAGATCGCCCAGCGCTTCCCGCAGATCATCCGCAAGTTCTCGGCGTCGGGCCTCATGGCGCTGCCGGGCGAGGCGGACGTGAACAGCGAGGCCCGCGCGGACATCGAGCTGTACCTGCAGGGCAAAACCCTGACCGGTCCCGAGCGCGTCCGGCTCTTCAAGCTGGCTTTCGACGCCTCGATTTCCGGGTTCTCCGGCCGGCAGTCGCTCTATGAGTACTTCTTCTTCGGGGACCCCGTCCGCATGGCCGGCGCCCTCGTGAACAGCTACGACCGTGAGCCGGTCCGCGCCCGGATCCGCGACTTCCTCGCCCGCACCGACTGAGGCGCGCAAGACGCACCCCGGAAATGTGTGCGGGATATCACATTTTCATAGTAGTATCCTACATACCAACTGACCGTTCGATCAGTAATTAGAGTGATCCGCAGCTCCTGCGGCACGAGTTCCACGAGGCACCAGCTAGTCACTTCGCACCCACCCCGGGCAGTACCTCTGCCCCCAGCAACGGAGTTCCAATGACCGTAACTTCTTCCGTAGATTCAGTAGCGGGTCCCAGCAGCAAACATGAGGAACGCAAGGTCCTCGCCGGGACGCTGGTCGGCACCACCATCGAGTGGTACGACTTCTTTATTTTTGCCCAGCTGACGGCAACGCTGCTGTCACCGTTGTTCCTGGCCCCGCTGAACGCATCCAACCCCGGCCTGGCACAGATCCTGTCCTTTGCCCTCATCGGCATCAGCTTCCTGTTCCGCCCGCTCGGCGCGATCGTTGCCGGCCACCTGGGCGACCGCCTCGGCCGCAAGGCCATGCTCGTCTTTACGCTGGTCATGATGGGTGCCGCTACGGCCCTGATCGGCATGCTGCCCACCTACGCGCAGATCGGCGTCTGGGCCCCGATCCTGCTCATCACGCTCCGCGTCATCCAGGGCTTCTCGGCCGGCGGTGAATGGGGCGGCGCCGCGCTGATGGCCGTGGAGCATGCTCCGCTGAGCAAGCGCGGCCTCTTCGGCGCCTACCCGCAGATCGGTGTACCGGTGGGCATGATCCTCGCCACGGGTCTGCTGTTCTTCCTGAACACCAGCATGTCCAAGGACGACTTCGCCTCCTGGGGCTGGCGTGTGCCGTTCCTGCTCTCCATCGTGCTGATCGTCGTCGGCTACCTGATCCGCCGCGCCGTGTCCGAAAGCCCCGTCTTCAAGGAGATGCAAGACCGCAAGGAAGAGAGCAAGGCCCCCCTCGGCGAACTGATCCGCAAGCACAAAAAGGCCGTCCTCTACTCCACGATGATCTTCATCGGCAACAACGCCGCCGGCTACCTGCTGATCGCCTTCTTCATCTCCTACGCCACCAAGACGCTGAAGATGCAGACCCCGCAGATCCTGCTGGCCACCACGCTGGCTTCCTTCGGCTGGCTGATCTTCACGCTGGTCGGCGGCTGGCTCTCGGACAAGATCGGCCGCGTCAAGACGTTCCTGCTCGGCTACGCGATCGTCTTCGCCTGGATGATCCCGATGTTCGCCCTCATCGACACCAAGGACATCGTGCTCTACGGCGTGGCGCTGTTCGTCCTCACGATCGGCCTGGGCCTGTCCTACGGCCCCATGTCCGCCATGTACGCCGAGATGTTCCCGGCCAAGGTCCGCTACTCCGGCATCTCGATCGGCTACGCGTTCGGCGCCATCCTCGGCGGCGCCTTCGCGGCCATGATCGCCGAAGCGCTCCTGCAGGGCACGCACTGGACCGGCTCCATCGGCATCTACATCATGATCCTGTGCGTCATTTCCGCCGTCGGCGTCCTGCTGGCCGGCGAAACCCGCGGCCGCCCGCTGGGCCTCAGCAAGCACTAGAACCGCACAACAGCGACACGGGGTCACCTGCGGGACATCCGAACCATTCGGACGGGCCGCAAGTGGCCCCGCGTTGCTGTTCTAGTACCCGGGGGCGCTGCCCTTGAACTGGGACCATTTCCCGGCCACCCTGCCGTCGTTTGAGGCGACGATGAGGTCTCCGCGCAAGGTCGGGCCCAGGACGTTCCGGATACCTTGGCCGGCAGGCCGGGCATCCTTGTCCCGCCAGACTTCGGTCACCGTGTAGCCGTCGAACGTTGCGATGACAAAGGAGTACCCGGAGGCAACATCGGGACAGAAGCCAAAAAAGGCCGGCGCGTCATCCCCCACGCGCCTGATCCGGCTGATGCCCTGGCACAGATGCATACCCAGACTTGCCGGCGCGTCATAGGCGAGATCCAGCGTGTACTGCCCTGTGTGAATTTTGCCCTCGGTGCGATTGATCCGGTGCAGTCCGGAAGGATTGACATCCCCCGCCAGGAGGACGCAGCGGGGCAGGGGCAGAATGCCCACAGTCTGCGTTCCGTTCGTACCCGAGAAGTAGTGGGCTTCCTGCCATGTTGCCCCGAGGTTGTCGGAGTAGAGGACGCCGTTGGAGCCGGCTCCGGACATGTTGTCCCCAAAATTAAGCCAGATACGGTCCCAGTAGGGATCCCAGGCCACTCCGTGAAGGTGATGCCCCTTCGTGCTGCGGCCCTTTGCCGTCAGCCATGCATTCAGGTCAAAGATTGTCGTCCACGTCCTGCCGTAGTCCAGGGACAGGTACGTGTAGCGCGCGTTCTTGCCCTCGGCGATAATTTCCGTGCCACCGGACCACGTGTAACCGGATTTCGGTCCGTATTCGTTGGCCAGGACAATGTTGTCGTGGACGGCGAGCCCCCAGGCGGAAGCAAACTTGACCTGGGGATTGGACCCGTTCAGGACCACCGTCCACGAGGCCGAGCCGGACCCGTAGCCGCTGGACACATATGCGCGCCGCATGTTGGTGGCCGTAATCAGGACGAACACCAGCAGCTCGCCGTTGTCCAGGGGAAGGACGGCTTCGACGAACTCCCCGGCAAACGTCCTGACAGTTGTCCAGGTCAGCCCTTCGTCCCGGGTTTCCTTCAAAGTGCCGCTGTAGCAGTTCCATCCCCGGACCCGGTTCCTGTCCATGGCCACCATGATCTCCGACTGCAGCCGGGACGTTCCCGTGAGGGTGGTCGCAGTCAAGGGTGCCCGGTCCGGGACCGCGTAGGCGACCGGGGCCAGCAGTGCTTCGGGCGTGGTCACGGCGGCGGCAGCTGGTGGAGCGCCCAGGACCGGGAGAACGGCCGGCAGCGATGTCGCTGCGACTAAACCCAACATTGAGCGGCGTCCGATTTCAGCCATGAGGCACGTTAGGACGCGCACCTTGCAAAAAGGTTGGGCACTGCGCCTTTGGAGGCCCTAGACGGCCAGGAAGCTGATGGCCCCCTGCTTGAAGGCACGGCTGGTGACGGCGTTGGTGTGGTTACGGCCGGGCAGGGTGAGCTGCTCCACCATGGCGCCGGACTTGGCCCCCAGGGCGGCGAGGTTCGGCATGGAAGCAGCGCGGTCGTCCTTCTCCCCGGCCACTAGCAGCATCGGCATGGGCGGGATTGCCTCAGCAGGATCGAACGGCTCGCCCTTGATGGCCTCCACGAGCGAGAGCAGCGCGAAAATGTTGTTGCTGGGCAGCAACTGGGCCATCTTCAGCAGTTCGGCGGTCGATGCGTCGGCGATCGGAGTGCCGTCGGCCAGGTACCGCTGCGCGGCCACGAGGTCAAAGTCCGCCAGCGGATCCGCGGTGTTCGGCCCGCCCAGCACCAGGCGGTGCACGAGCTCATGCTGGGTGGCGCCAAACTCCCAGGCCAGCCGGGACCCCAGCGAATAGCCGATCACGTCGAGCCCGCTGGACGGGTCGCCGTCGCGCAGGGGGCGCGCGCCGGCATCGAACGCGATCTGGAGCAGGTCCGCACGGATCCGGCTGGGGGAGTAGGAGTCCATGTCCTCGGGGGCGCCACTGCGGCCGTGACCTGGCAGGTCCACGGTGATGACGCGCCGGCCGGCGTCCAGGAGTGCGGTGAGCCAGCCGGTGTCCTCCCAGTTGAGCTTGGAGGAGGAGGAAAACCCGTGCAGCAGCAGGATCGGACGGAGCCCGGCGTCGTTCTGGGGCTCATGCACCTCCACATACAGCTGGGGGTCGGTGCCCTCCACGGTGTGGGAATGCTGTTCGCCGGTGTGTCTGCCGCTCATGGTGTCAGTCCTCATCAAGTACGGCGCTCAGGCGGACCCGGCGCTTCGGTGCCTCTTCCTTCGGGACCGTGCCCACGATGCCGGCGGTATTGTCCGGGACCTCGAACACAATCAGGGGCTCGCCGACATTGATCTTGTCACCGGGCCCGCCGTGGATACGCACCACTTTACCTGCCTGCGGGCTGGGCAATTCAACGGCCGATTTGGTGGTTTCGACCTCCACGAGCGGCTGGTTGCGCTCCACCTGGTCTCCCGGGGAAACGAGCCATTCCAGCACGGTCGCTTCGATCAGGCCCTCGCCGAGATCCGGCAGCGGGAAGGAAATTTCAGCCACGTTTGTACTCCAATACTCGCTGGATCCCGAAGAGGATCCGGTCAATGTTCGGGATGTATTCGTCTTCCAGATCGCCCGAGGGATACGGGACGTCGAAGCCGGTGACGCGCTCCACCGGCGCCTTGAGCGTGCCGAAGCAGCTCTGTGTGATCAGCTGCGCCACTTCGGCGCCGAGGCCCGAGGTGAGCGGCGCTTCATGGACGACGACGGCGCGGCGCGTCTTGCGCACGGAGGCGGCCAGCGCCTCGGCGTCGATCGGCTTGAGCCAGCGCAGATCCAGGACCTCGATATCGATCCCGTCTTCCGCGGCGAGCTCGGCCACCTGCAGGCAGCGGGCCACCATGGCGCCCCACGCGACGAGCGTCAGGTGGCGGCCCTCGCGCATGACCTTGGCCCCGGTGGGGGAGACCCCGGCCGCATCGTGCCTGGCGAGGTCGACCTCGCCCTTCTGCCAGTAGCGGGACTTCGGTTCCATGAAGATGACCGGGTCCGGCCGCGTCGCGGCGTACTTGAGCAGGTGGTAGGCCTCGTGCGGGTTCGACGGCGAGACGACCTTCAGGCCCGGGACGTGGGCAAAGAGCGCCTCGAGGCTTTCGCCGTGGTGTTCGGGTGCCCGGATGCCGCCAAAGCTGGGCACGCGCAGCGTGATCGGCATGGGCATGGTGCCCCGGCTGCGGTAGTTCATCCGGGCGATCTGGCACACGATCTGGTTGATGGCCGGGTAGGCGAAGCCGTCGAACTGGACCTCGGGGATGGGGTGGAAGCCGGCCATCGCCAGGCCGACGGACATGCCGAGGATGCCGGATTCCGCCAGCGGGGTGTCAAAGACCCGCTGCGGGCCGTGCTTGGCCTGCAGGCCGTCCGTAATCCGGAAGACGCCGCCGAGCCGGCCGCAGTCCTCGCCGAAGATCAGGGTTCTCGGGTTGTCCGCCAGGACCTCGTCGAGGGCGCGGTTGAGCGCCTGCTGCATGGACATCACGGTGGTTGATGCGGGACTTTCCACCACAGCATCACTTTCAAGCATCGAGTTAGACATGTTCGGACTCCTCGCGCCAGCTGGCGGCCTGGGCCTGCAGGGCAGGGGTGGTTTCCTGGAAGACCAGGTCAAACATTTCAGTGCCGGGCCGGGATCCGAGCGCCTGGACGCCGGTACGGATCTGTTCCTCTTCGGCCTTGGCCGCTGCGAGGGCCTCCGCAAAGAAGGCCTCGTCGGCGATGCCGTCCGCGAGCAGCCGCTGGCGGAGCCGTTCGAGCGGATCGATGCCGGCGCCGTCGCGCTCCTCGTCGAGGGAGCGGTAGCGGCCCGGATCATCGGAGGTGGAGTGCGGTCCGCGGCGGTAGGTCATCGCCTCGATCACAACGGGTCCGCTGCCGGCCCGGGCGTGCGCGAAGGCGCGGCGGGTTGCCTCGACGACGGCGGCGACGTCGTCGCCGTCGATGTGCAGTGCCGGGATGCCGTACCCGGCGGCGCGGGCGGCGACGGAACCACCGGCCACCTGACGTTCGGTGGGCACGGAGATGGCCCACCCGTTGTTCTGGATGAAGAACACCACGGGCGCCTTCATCACGGCGGCGAAGTTCATGGCCTCATGGACATCGCCCTGGGACGATGCGCCGTCGCCGAAATACGTCAGGGCGACGCCGTCCTTCCCGTCCAGCGTCTGGCCGTGGGCCCAGCCGACGGCGTGCAGCACGGAACCTGCGACGACCGCCTGGATCGGGGCCAGCCGGGATTCCATCGGGTTGTACATCCCGCCATGCCACGTGGCTTTGTGGGTGGACATGTAGGCCACCATGTCCACGCCCATGGTGCGGGCGACGCCCATCTCACGGTAGGTGGGGAAGACGAAGTCGCGGGTGGTGTCCACGGCGTAGCCGCTGCCCACCTGGGCGGCTTCCTGGCCGAGTTCGGGCGCGTAGCCGGGGATGATGCCCTGCCGCTGCCAGGCGATGGCCGAGGTGTCGAGGTGCCGGACGGCCACCATCAGCGAATAGAGCTCGCGGAGCTCATCGGCAGTAAGGGCCCCGGCATCGGCGCCGGAAGCCACGGGGAGAAGTGTGTCCATGCCTGTGACCCTAGTCACCGGCGGCAGGGTGGGCAATCAGCCTAGGTATTGCTGCCCAGACTGCATAATTCTGCGTCACCCTAAGCCAAAACATGTGGCAATTTGTCTAGCGTCCCGTGAATCCGGCCTGCCATGCCCGTGCCCCGCCTCCGGGGTGCCGCGCGGGCGCAACGGCCGTGCCGGGGGAGTGCCGCTGCGCGGAAGCGAAGCGGCACTCCCTCCAGGCTATTCGGACTGCCGGGCGGCGGCCCGGTTGCGGGTGACGCGGGCGCCGATCCAGCATGCCGCGGCGATGCCGGCGACGAGGGCCAAGGTGCTGAAGAGCTGCTTGCTGCTTTCGGGGCTACTGAAGCCGACGGCGAAGATCAGCGCCAGGAGTGCCAGGCCGAAGATCGTCAGCCCGGGGAAGCCCTTCATCCGCAGCGGCAGCGGGGTGCCGTCCCGGTCCGCGCGGCGGCGCAGGATCAGCTGCGACACGAGGGCTGAGCCCCACACCACGAGGCACGTGGACCCGACAAGCTGGAACAGGGCCGGCAGGATCTGGTCCGGGAAGAGCAACTCCAGGACGGCGGCCAGGAAGCCGAAGGCGACAGAGACGCTGACGGCCAGCACGGGGACCCGGGCCGTGTTGAGCCTCGAGAGGAACCGCGGGGCCTCCCCGCGCTCGGCGAGCGAGTACACCATGCGCGATGCGCCGTAGAGGTTGGCGTTCAGGGCGGACAGCAGTGCGACGACGGCGACCAGAGTGATCGCGGCCGCCGGCGCCGGGGATCCGGGCGGCGTCGAGCACGCCGGCGAAGGGGGATTTCAAGGCCGCCGAGGTTGAGGGCAGGACGGCGGCGATGACGAATACCGAGCCGATGTAGAACACGAGGATCCGCCAGACCACGGTGCGGATCGCCTGTGCCACGCTGTGCTGCGGGTTCTCCGTCTCGGCCGCGGCGACGCTGACGATCTCCGTGCCGCCGAAGGCGAAGATCACTACGAAGAGCGCGGTGGCGATGCCGCCCAGGCCCGCCGGGGCAAAATTGGAGGTGAAGTTGCTCAGTCCCGGGGACGGGACGTCCGGCAGCCAGCCCAGCAGCAGGGCCGCGCCGATGCCGAGGAACAGCAGGATGGCAGCCACCTTGAGGATGGCGAACCAGAACTCGAACTCGCCGAAGTTCTTCACGCCGGCGAGGTTGACCGCCGTGAACAGGGCCATGAAGATCAGGGACAGCGCCCAGACGGGGATCACCGGCCATACGGTGAACAGGAGGGCGGCCGCACCCAGCGCCTCAGCGGCGATGACCACCACGAGCTGCAGCCACCAGAGCCAGCCGACGGTCGCGCCGGCGGTCTTGCCCATGGCCTTCTGCGCGTAGACGGAGAACGCGCCGCTGTTGGGGTTGGCAGCGGCCATCTCGCCGAGCGCCCACATGACCAAAATGATCAGGGTTCCTGCGACGAGGTAGGAGATCAGTACGGCCGGCCCCGCCGCCTGGATTCCGGCACCTGAGCCGAGGAACAGGCCGGCGCCGATCGCGCTGCCCAGTCCCATCATGGTCAGCTGCCGCGGCTTCATGCTGTGCCCCAGGGTCGGGGCCGGACGGGCGGCGGGTAACTTCGCGGTGGACTTCGTTGTCATGTGGCGAACCTTCGTGTGGTTTTTGAGCTGGGCGTCCTTATGGGACCTATTGAATTTACCGTCTTTCGCCCGGCCTTTCCGGCTGCCGCAGTGCCAAGGCCGTGAGAGCATGGTGGCAGTTTGCTCACTGAATCGGGAATTCGGCAACGGTTTGTCCGGCCCGGGCTGCTTGGGAGGGAAGAATTCATGGACGTCGATCCGCTGGACGCAAAGATTGTCCGATTTTTCACGGATTCACCGAGGGCCTCTGTCCTGGAAGCCTCGCGGGTCCTGAAGGTGGCCCGCGCCACAGTGCAGTCGCGGCTGGACCGGATGCAGGACGGCGGCGTGATCGGCTCCTGGGTGCCGCAGCCCGATCCGGCGCACTTCGGCTTCCCCGTGGTGGCGTTCTGTTCCCTCACGATCAACCAGGACCTCGGGCACGACGCCGTCGTGGAGGCCCTGGCGCAGATCCCCGAGCTGATTGAAATCCACACAGTCTCCGGGAGTTCGGACCTCATGGCCCGCATAGCCGCGCGCTCCAATTCGGACCTCCAGCGCGTCCTCGATGCCATGATCGGCACCAGGACCGTCCTGCGCTCCTCCTCCGTGATCGTCCTCAACACCCACTTCCAGGGGCGCACCCTGCCGCTGCTGGAGGCTGCGGCCGGACGCCGGTGAATCCACGGCGGCCCTACACGACGCTGAGGTTCCCGGGCAGTCCGGAGCGCCCCGTGAGCAGGAGCAGCAGGTCCGGGGCCGAGGGCAGCCGCGCGCCGATGGCCCCGGCGAGTTCCAGGGACGCGGCGATAGCGGGGGAGAGCGTATCGGGCGGCGGGAGGCCGATGGCGCGGGCCAGGTCCAGGCCGTGCACGGCCAGTTCGAAGCTGCGGGTCGGCAGGTAGTCGATCAGGGTCATTGCCCCGGCGGCGGTGGCGACGGGCGCGTCGTCCGGGGTCTTCGCGACGAGTTCCGTGACCCGGTCCACGAGCTTCCTGACGGCGGCGGCCGGGTCCTGCCCGAGGGCTTCGCCGGCCTCACGGCCGCGCGCGGCGATGGCCTCGGGCAGCACGCCACCGCGGATCGCCAGGAAATAGGCTACCGGGCCGTCGAGCCTGTCTCCGCTGGCGGGGGCGGAGAGGTACGTCTCGACGGTGCTCAGCGCACGGCTCGTGTGGCCCGTCAGTGCGCGGACGTCCCACTCGCCCAGCGCCGGCCTGGTCCAGGCGGCTTCGGGCACGTGTTCCACCAGGTCCAGGAACGCACGCGCCGCTCCGAGGTAGCAGTATCTAATCGCCACAGCATCCATACCGCCGATTATTGTCCCGCCGGCGTGAGCTTCCAACCGCGGCGGCAGTGACGGCAGGGCCCGCAACATTTCGCTTCAGGAGCCAGTGGTCGTAGAATTAGTTCTAGTCACATTGACTATAACTAGTCCGGCGGTCGGGCCGGCACCTTCCGGGGGTCCCCACGGGGACCGCCCAGAAGTCTGGAATGCGGGGTGAATCGCCGTTTACACGACAGCTGCCAACGTCTCGGAGCGCCAGCTCGCCCCGCCGTCGCTGGCCATCTCCACCGTGATCTTTGCGCTGCGTCCCAGCGAGCGGTCCGGACGGCCCACCCTTTGGATCCCGCTGGTGCGCCGGATCCGGGAACCGTTCAAGGACCTCTGGGCACTGCCCGGCGGCCCGCTCACGCACTCCGAGTCCCTCCAGGATGCCGCGTCCCGGAACCTGCGCGAGACCACCGGACTGGCCCCGAACTTCCTCGAGCAGCTCTACGCCTTCGGCGGCCTGCACCGCTCACCCACCCAGCGAGTCGTCTCGATCGTGTACTGGGCGCTGGTCCAGCCCACGGAGGCCGCGCTCGCGGACGAGTCGGAAAACGTGCGCTGGTTCCGCGCCGACCGGCTCGGCGAGCTCGCCTTCGACCACAACGCGATCATCGACTACGCCCTGTGGCGGCTGCGCAACAAGATGGCCTACGGATCCATCGCGTACCACCTGCTGGGCGAGTACTTCACCCTCGCCCAGGTCCGGGAAGTCTACGAGGCCGTCCTGGACCGCGAACTCGATCCGGCCAACTTCCGCCGGCAGGTCAAGGCCACGCCGGAAATCGAAGAAACCGACCAATACCTGCAGGGCGGCAAGCACCGCCCGCCCCGCCTCTACCGCTTTACCGGCCGCCCCGGCCTTGACCCAGACAACAGGAGCACACCATGAGCAGCGTCAACACGGCAATCCAGCTGATCACGCGCGAACAGGCCACCACCACGGCAGGCGGCGCGGCGGCCAACACCTGCAGCCCCGCCCTGGCGCGCGGGCCGTGGGACTTCGACCTCGCCGAGGCCCTCGCCGGGGTGCCCGCGTACGGTCCCGGCGCCTCATCCGCCGACGCCGCCCCGGCGTCGACCCCGCGGCAGGGGCAGCTGCCGGAGGAGTACAAGCTCGCCAGCGACGCCGAACTCGACGCCCGCATCCGCGCCGCGAAAGCGGCACTGGGGGAACGTGCCGTCGTGCTGGGGCACTTCTACCAGCGCGACGAAGTGGTCGAATACGCCGACTTCGTGGGCGATTCCTTCCAGCTCGCCAACGCGGCACTGACCCGCCCGGAAGCCGAAGCCATCATCTTCTGCGGCGTCCACTTCATGGCCGAAACCGCGGACATCCTGTCCCGGCCCGAGCAGGCCGTCATCCTGCCCAACCTTGCCGCGGGCTGCTCCATGGCGGACATGGCGGACATCGACTCGGTCACCGAGTGCTGGGAACAGCTCGAGGAGCTTTTCGGCACGGAACCCGACGCCGACGGCCGGGTTCCGGTCATTCCGGTCACCTACATGAACTCCTCGGCCGCCCTCAAGGGCTTCTGCGGCGAGCATGGCGGCATCGTCTGCACCTCCTCGAACGCCGCCACCGTGCTCGAATGGGCGTTCGAGCGCGGCCAGCGCGTGCTCTTCTTCCCGGACCAGCACCTGGGCCGCAACACCGCCAAGGCCATGGGCGTTCCGCTGGACCGGATGCCCATGTGGAACCCGCGCAAGGACCTCGGCGGCAACGATGAACAGGCGCTGCAGGACTCCCGCGTGATCCTCTGGCACGGTTTCTGCTCCGTCCACAAGCGCTTCAACGTCGGCCAGATCGACAAGGCCCGGGCCGAGTTCCCCGGCGTGCAGGTCATCGTGCACCCGGAATGCCCCATGGAGGTGGTCGACGCCGCCGACTCCGCCGGCTCCACCGACTTCATCCGCAAGGCGATCGCCGCCGCCACGGAGCCCACCACCTTCGCCGTCGGCACGGAGATCAACCTCGTCAACCGGCTGGCCGCGGAGTACCCGCAGCACACCATCTTCTGCCTGGACCCGGTGATCTGCCCCTGCTCCACGATGTACCGCATCCACCCCGGCTACCTTGCCTGGGTCCTGGAAGCGCTCGTCCGGGGCGAAGTGGTCAACCGCATCACGGTGGAGGACGACGTCGCGGCCCCGGCAAAGGTGGCGCTGGAACGCATGCTGGCGGCGCGGCCGTGACCAGGCGGCTGGTGATCGTCGGCAGCGGCGTTGCCGGGCTCTACGCCGCGCTGCTCGCTTCCGACGCGGCTGCCGGCAGCGGCCGTGACATCGAGGTGGTCCTCCTGAGCAAGGGGACGCTGGAGCAAAGCAATACCTTCTACGCCCAGGGCGGTGTCTCTGCCGTCCTGGCGGCCGAGGACGCCGCCCCCGGGGACTCCGTAGCCGCCCACATCGGCGACACCCTCGCCGCCGGCGCCGGGCTCAACGACGCCGAGGCCGTCCGGGTCCTCTGCACGGAGGCCGTCCGGGACATCGCCGGCCTGGGCCGCTACGGCGTGCACTTTGACGCCCGTCCCGACGGCGGCCCGGCCCTGGGCCTCGAAGCCGCGCATTCCGCGCCGCGCATCCTGCACGCCGGCGGGGACGCGACGGGCGCCTGCATCGCCCGCGGGCTGGTCGCCGCTGTCCTGGAACGGGCCGTCCAGGGCCTGCTCCGGGTGGAGACCAGTGCGTTCGTCACGGACCTCCTGACCGACGCCGGGCCCGACGGTCAGCCCGGATCACCCTCGCGGCCCGGCAGCACGACGCCGCCCCGGGTCACCGGCGTGGAATATCTGGCCGGCGGCCGGACCCACCAGCTGGCCGCCGACGGCGTCCTCCTCGCCACCGGGGGTGCCGGCCGGCTGTTTGCCCGCACGAGCAACCCCTCCGTCGCCACCGCCGACGGCCTCGCCCTGGCCTGGCGTGCCGGCGCCGCGGTGCGGGACCTCGAGTTCTTCCAGTTCCACCCCACCACCCTTGCCGCCGAGGAGGTCCCCGGCGGCCCGCCGGCCCTGCTCATCTCCGAAGCGGTCCGCGGCGAGGGGGCGGTGCTGCTGGACTCCGCGGGCTACCGCTTCATGCCGGACTACCACCCGGACGCCGAGCTCGCCCCACGCGACGTCGTCTCCCGCAGCATCGCCCTCCACCTGGCCGCCACGGGCGCCGCACCGGACAGCCCGGTCTACCTGGACGCGCGCGGCATCGAGTCCGCCCGCGGCACCGGCTTCCTCGCCCGGCGGTTCCCGACCATCACGGCCGCCACCCGGGGCGCCGGTTATGACTGGACCGCCGAGCCGGTACCCGTGTCCCCGGCCGCCCACTACTGGATGGGTGGCGTCTGCACCGATCTGTGGGGCCGCACGTCCGTTCCGGGCCTGTATGCCGCCGGCGAGGTTGCCCGCACCGGCGCCCAGGGAGCCAACCGATTGGCGAGCAACTCGCTGCTGGAGGGTCTCGTGTTCGGCCGCCGCGCCGTCGAAGACTTCCTGCGTGCCCCCGCGCCGGAGACGACATGGTTCTCACCGGCGCGAGGGGACGTCCACGCCGGTAGCATCGACCTGTCCGCGGCCGCTGTTCCTCCACGCACCGGCGCCGCCGGGGTTCCCTTCAGCCGTGCAGCCCTCGGCCGGCTCATGACCGCGGCTGCCGGAGTGACGCGCACCGGCGCCGAGCTCGCCGCCGCCGCGCTTCAGCTGGCGCAGTGGGCGGCGGGGCTTGCCGCCGGGGACAGTGCCGGCCTGGACCAGGGCGCCCGCGAGGACCGGAACCTGCTCCTCGCGGCCCGCTTGCTTGTGGCGGCTGCCCTGAACCGCACGCAGTCCGTCGGAGCCCACTACCGGGCGGACACCGCCCGGGCCGTCACCTCCCGCCTGGCAGACGCCGCCCGCTCGAACGACACTGCACCCACGGAAGACCATGCCGAGGCTGCCGTGCAGTCCGGTCCCGCCTCACTGACCTCCAGCGGCCGGCATCATGCCGCTGCCCGCTCCATGCAAAGGATCTAGCCATGACAGCAACCGCTGCCCCGGAAACCCTGCCCTCCCGCACCGCGGCGCTCGCCGGGAGCCTGCCCCAGGCCGCCGTCCTGGCCGTCCTCCACACGGCGCTCCAGGAGGACGCCCCGTACGGCGACATCACCTCGCAGACGCTCATCCCCGCGCAGGCGCGTGCGACGGCGGTATTGAACGCCCGCGTTCCCGGCGTGCTGAGCGGCGGCGAGGTGTTCGCCGCGGCGATGACGCTGACCGACCCTGACGCCGTCGTCGAACTCCTCGTCAACGACGGCGAGTCCTTTGCTGCCGGAACTGCACTGGCCCGGGTGACCGGGAACGCCCGCGCCGTGCTGCTGGCCGAACGCGTCGGGCTGAACCTGGTGCAGCGGATGAGCGCCATCGCCACCAGGACCGCCGAGTTCGTGGCGCTCGTGGACGGGACCGGCGCGCGGATCACCGACACCCGCAAGACAACGCCGGGGCTCCGGGTCCTGGAACGCTACGCCGTGCGCTGCGGCGGCGGCGCCAACCACCGCTTCAGCCTCTCGGACGCCGTCCTGGCAAAGGACAACCACCTGGCGGTCCTCACCGGGGGCGATCCGGCGAAGCTCACCGAGGTGCTGCGGCGCGCCAAGGCCCAGCTCGGCCACACGACTCACTTCGAGGTGGAAGTGGACACCATGGAGCAGATCGAGCCGGTCCTGGCCGCCGGGGTGGATACCATCATGTTGGACAACTTCTCCCTGTCCGATCTGGCGGCCGGCGTCCGGCTGGTGGGCGGCAGGGCCCGGGTCGAAGCCAGCGGCAACGTCAACCTCGCCACCGTGGCGGACATCGCGGCCACCGGGGTGGACGTCATCTCGATCGGCGGCCTGACCCACAGCGTCACGGCCCTGGATCTCGGCCTCGATATCGAGCTGGCTGTCGCCCCCGCCGCCGACCCGGCAGCGGGCTGAGGCCCGCCGTGATCTTCCTCGACGCCGCGGCCACCACCCCGGTCCGCCGCGAGGTGCTGGAAGCCATGTGGCCGTACCTTACGGGCGAGTTCGGCAACCCGTCGAGCCACCACTCCCTGGGGGACACGGCTGCCACGGCGCTCGCCGGGGCCCGGGCCGCGACAGCCAAGGCCCTGGGCTGCCGGTCCGGGGAGATCATCTTCACTTCCGGCGGCACGGAGGCGGACAACCTCGCCGTCAAGGGCATCGCCCTGGCCCGGCGCGCCGCCGATCCGGGCTTGGACCGGGTGGCGATCAGCGCCGTCGAACATCCCGCGGTGGAAGAATCCGCCCGGTACCTCGAACGCGTCCATGGCTTCGGCGTCGACGTGATTCCCGTGGACCGCTACGGGCAGGTCACGGAAGAGGCGCTGGCCGCCCTGCTGGGGCCCCGGACCGCGCTGGTCAGCGTGATGTACGCCAACAACGAGGTCGGGACGGTGCAGCCCATCGCCCGGCTCGCGGCGCTGGCCCGGGGCCGCGGAATCCCGTTCCACACCGACGCCGTCCAGGCCGCCGGCTGGCTGCCGCTGGACACGGGCGCGCTGGGTGTGGATGCGCTGAGCATTTCAGGCCACAAGCTGGGCGCGCCCAAAGGCAGCGGCGCGTTGTTCGTGCGCGGCCGGACCCGGCTGGAACCGCTGGTCCACGGCGGCGGCCAGGAACGCGGGCGCCGCTCCGGCACGGAAAACGTCGCCGGAGCCGTGGCGCTGGCGACGGCACTGACGCTTGCCCGGGCCGCACAGCCGGGACCGGCGGGACAAACGGCCGAGGGCGTTGCTTCCGACGTGGCGGCAGAACCGGCTCAGGACCCGGCCCGGCGCGTCGCGGACCTCCGCGAGGACTTCATCGCGGCTGTGCTGGCCGGTGTTCCCGGGGCCATCCTCACCGGGCATCCCACCGAGCGGCTGCCCTCCGTGGCTTCCTTCTGCTTCCCGGGCACCAGTGGCGAGTCAGTGCTGCTGGAACTCGAACGCCAGGGCGTGATCTGCTCCAGCGGGTCGGCGTGCGCGGCGGGCTCGGACGCGCCGTCGCCCGTGCTGCTGGCCATGGGGATCGAACCCGAGGTCGCCCAGACGGCCGTGCGGTTCAGCTTCGATGCGACCGTGACCGCGGAGGAGCTCCGTCAGGCCGCCGCTGCCGTGGGCGTCGCCGTCGCCGGGGTCCAGACCCTCGGCACCTGAATCGTTGCTCTATCATTTATGGCTGTTCCGGGGCGCCCGGAGCAGCCATAAGTGATAGCGCAACGGAGGTATTCGGCGGGGGTGACGCTAGCGGTGACGGGCGCGGCGGAAGATCCAGTGCCGCAGCATCGTGAACCGCACAGCGGTGGCGGCGAAGCCGGAGAGGGTAGTGGTCCAGAGCTCTTCGGCCACCGTGGCCTCGGGACGGACCCAGTGCAGGACGGCCAGGCTGCCGCCGGTGATCAGCAGCGCCACGAGGATTACGATGAGGCCGTTGAGGTGGTCGCGCTTCATCCGGCGGCGTTCGGTGATCTTGAATGTCAGGCGCCGGTTGAGTGCGGTGTTCATGAAGGAGGTCAGGACCAGGGCCGTCGCGTTGGCCGGCTGGGCACCGAGCCAGGGCCGGGACAGGGCGTACAAGGCAAGGGACGTCAGCGTGCAGACAATGCCGACGCCCGTGAACCGGAGGAGCTGCCGGACCACGGGGTAACGCAGGATTCCGCGGTGGCGCCGGGTTTTCGGCCCGCGGACGACGCCGGGTGCGGGGGACTGCTGTTCGAGCTGGGACTCCATCCGCTCAGTACAGTTCGCCCACGGGGATGTCCACGGCCAGCCGGTTGGCCGGACCCGCAAGGGGACAGGCCCACGCTTCGTTGTAGGCGCACGAGGGGTTGTAGGCGAAATTGAAGTCCAGGATGAATTCGGCGTCGGGCCCGGAGCCCCGAACACCGTGGAAAGCGCCCTTGATGGTATCCAGCAGGTAGCGTCCGGCCCCGTAGCTGCCGCCCGGCTGGCCGGCCGTGGCATCACGGAACGGCACGAAGATGCCGCCCCCGTAGCCCCGGAGTTTCCAGACCGCGAGCTGTCCCATCTCGGGAAGATCGAACGTGCCCAGCCGGACAAACCGCACCAGGCCGTCGGTCCCGGTCTCCACGTTCATTTCCCGGCCTGCGCCTTCCAGGGTCAGGGGAACATAGAACCGGTAGATCGGATCGTAGTCCGCCGTCTTCAATCCGCCGAAGCTCGCTTTGGCCTCGGCGGTCAGCGCCGACGCAGGGTGCGTGCCGAACATGCGGTCCCGCTCCTGGCGCCAGTAGGAATGGGCCTCCGCCGGGCTGTCGGCCGCGATCTTGCGCGTGGTGGCGTACAGGGCAAAGGTGCGCAGCCGCCAGTCCGCGATATCGAGCGCTGACATGCCTGCCGCATCGCCGTGCTCCCCAAAATGCGTTCCGTCAAAGTGCTGTTCGGCCATGCCCCCAGCGTATCCGCTTTCCCTGTGCCGCATTTCTGCCCCGGATCCCGGCGCTGGACCAGGACCCAAGCTACGCTGACTCCATGACTGGGAGGGACCCTGCCAAAGGATCAGGCACCGCCGGGACTCGGAACGCCGCGCTGCGCGCCGGCGTCGCGCTCGCGGTCGCGTCGGTGGCGCTCTCGGGCTGCAGCAGCGACGGCAAGGGGGCGCCCGTGTGGACGGCCGGCAGCAGCGCAACGGAAAGTACGACGTCGGCTCCCGCCCAGAGCCCGACGCCGTCCGCCAGCGTTTCCGCCACCCCGGGCTCCACGGCGTCGGCCTGGAAACTCTTCACCGATCCGGCAAAGACCGTCAGTTTTGAGGTGCCGCAGGACTGGATTGTCCAGTCCGTTGCCCCCGACGCCGGCACGCTCCCGGGCGCACTGAAAATCGAGGTCAAAGACGCCAAAGGCGCCTATCTGGCCACCCTCCAGACGGGGCTCGCGCCGCAGCCCGTCCCCGCCTGCTCGGACGGCGACGCGCGGAACTACGTCGTGGTCAGCAGCGTGCCCGTCGACCTGCCGCACCGGGGCGGCGAGGGGACCATCGATCCGCACGTGGTGTTCCGGGTCATCCAGGGCTACAAGTACTTCGGCTCCTACGGCATCACGAACGTGGTGGGCGGGGCCGGCGGCAAGAGCTGCGCGCTGCCGAACGTGGTCCGCGGCCCGGACGGCAAGGGCGACTATTCCTTTGCCGACCTGACGGTGCTCAAGCCGTTGGCTCCGGACCAGAAGGTCGCTCCGGCAAAGGCGTTCGACACCCTTGACCAGGCCGCCAAGTACGTTAACGACGGGTCCGAATTTGCCAACGTCCAGCGGATGCTAATGTCTCTGAAGATCAAAAACTAGTCCCGCACACCCGCACATCCCCGGGCCGTCGACGGCGACTTCTCCTTGCCCTCACCTCACATCCCGGAGATACATGGAACGCACTGTAGCCGCCCGCCTGGCCTTCAAAACCGTCGCCGAGACCAAAGTGGCGCTCGCCGTGGCCGTGGCCCGAAACGCCGGGTACGACTCCCTGGAAGAGTCGCTGTCGGTGACCGCGGGCGGCGGGCAGGTGCCGCTGACGGAGCTCTCGGACCACCACGGCGGGCGGTTCCACTACATGGAATTCGCCGAACCCGCAGAAGTCCTGGTGGAGTACTCGGCCACGGTCACCGGTGTAGCTCTGCCCGAAGAACCGGGCCTCATGGAACTGATCCGGTATGTCCGGCCCAGCCGCTACGCGGAGTCTGACCGGCTGCTGCCCACAGCGTATGCCGAATTCGGCGGCCTTCAGGGCGAAGAGCTGCTCCACGCTGTCCGCAACTGGGTCTTCAGCGAACTGCGCTATGTCAGCGGTTCCTCGCGGGGGACCGACGGCGCCGTCGAAACGCTCCTGCACCGTCGTGGTGTCTGCAGGGACTTCGCCCACCTCGCCATTGCCCTGCTGCGGTCCAAGAACGTCCCGGCCCGGCTGGCGGCCGTGTATGCGCCGGGCTTGACCCCGATGGACTTCCACGCTGTGGCCGAAGCACACATCAACGGAGCCTGGCACATCATCGACCCCACCGGCCTGGCACCGCGGGAAAGCATGCTGCGAATCACGGCCGGGCGCGATTCCTCGGACACAGCTTTCCTCTCGACGGTGGGCGGAAGCCTGTCGCTGCAGGACATCAAAGTCACAGCGATCGTGGATGTGCTGCCGGTGGAAGACCCGGCGAAGCTCGTCGCCATCAGGTAGGCACCATATGCAAAGGCGCCCCTTCCGGACGTATCCGGAAGGGGCGCCTTTGCGAGGCCGGCAGTCGGCCGGCCACCGACCGTCAGCGTGCGGCGACCGAGGCGCGGAGCTTCTCGGTCAGCCGCAGCAGTTCCTGCTGTTCGGCGGCCGAGAGTGCCGGCACCACCAGCGCGGCGATGTCCCGGACGTGCTCCCGGCCGATCTGCTTCTGCAGGTCCCTTCCGGCATCGGTGAGCCGGATCAGGATGCCCCGGCCGTCGTCGGGAGCTGGCATCCGTTCCACGAGGCCGCGTTTTTCGAGCCGCTCCACCAGCCGGCTCAGGCTCGACTGGCTCAGCAGGACGTTGTCGTTGAGCTCGTTCAGGCGCAGCCAGCCGGACGGGCAGCGGGAGAGCGTGAACAGGACGTCGTACTCATTGAGCGCCAGGGCCTTGAACGCCGGCGCCGCCTGCAGCTTGCGCATCACCGCCACCTGGGTGCGGAACAGTGATTCCCAGGTTTCCGCGGCCAGGCGCACCGGCGATTCTGTGGTCTTGGCGTGCATCACGCGTCCTGGCTGGTGGTCTCTGTCGCTGTCTCTGCCGCGGCGGCGTCGCCGGTGCCCGCGGCCAGCGCGGCGGCTACCCGGCCGGCGTGCGTGGGAGGCTCGGGGACATGCGCCGGCTTGAGTGCGGCGTATTCCCGGCGGAGCACCGGCAGGACCTCTTCGCCGAACAGGTCCAGCTGCTCCAGGACCGTCTTCAGCGGCAGGCCGGCGTGGTCGATCAGGAAGAGCTGGCGCTGGTAGTCGCCAAAGTATTCCCGGAACGTCAGGGTCTTCTCGATGACTTCCTGCGGGCTGCCGACCGTCAGCGGGGTCTGGGAGGTGAAGTCTTCCAGCGACGGGCCGTGGCCGTAGACCGGGGCGTTGTCGAAGTAGGGGCGGAACTCCTTGACGGCGTCCTGGGAGTTCTTCCGCATGAAGAACTGGCCGCCGAGGCCCACGATGGCCTGGTCCGCCTTGCCGTGGCCGTAGTGCTCGTAGCGCTCGCGGTAGAGGCCGATCAGCTGCTGGTAGTGCTCCTTGGGCCAGAAGATGTTGTTGGCGAAGAAGCCGTCACCGTAGTAGGCGGCCACTTCGGCGATCTGCGGCGTGCGGATGGAGCCGTGCCACACGAAGGGGGCGACGCCGTCGAGCGGGCGGGGCGTGGACGTGAAGTTCTGCAGCGGGGTGCGGTGTTTGCCGGACCAGTTGACGGTGTCCTCATCCCAGAGGCGGCGCAGCAGGCTGTAGTTCTCGATCGCAAGTTCGATCCCGTCCTGGATGTTCTTGCCGAACCAGGGGTAGACGGGTGCCGTGTTGCCGCGGCCCAGCACCAGGTCCACGCGGCCGTCCGCGAGGTGCTGGAGCATCGCGAAGTCTTCCGCGATCTTGACCGGGTCATTGGTGGTGATCAGCGTGGTGGCCGTGGACAAGATGATGCGCTCTGTCTGGGCAGCGATGTAGGCCAGCGTGGTGGTGGGGGAGGAGGAGAAGAACGGGCGGTTGTGGTGCTCGCCGATCGCATAGACATCCATGCCGATCTCTTCGACCTTCTTGGCGATCGCCACGGACGCCTTGATGCGCTCGTGCTCCGTGGGGGTGCGGCCCGTGGTGGGGTCGGTGGTGATGTCGCTGACGCTGAAGACGCCGATCTGCATGATGTGCCTTTCCATGGCCGGTGATCCGGGGACTGTTTCCACTATAACCGATTTACATGCATTTGCATGTATCGGTCGGTATAACGCCCGGAGCGGCCGGATATTCCCTTACCTTGCGGCTGCGGCCATCCCGGTTGCTGACACCCTGCTGCCACGAAGCCTACGGCAGCCTCGCCAACACCAACCCGGACCTGCTCAAGGAAATGTCCGGAGGCCTGACGTCCGCGCCCGTGTCAGACGCCAATGCGCGGAAGAGTTGATGCAACAACGCAAGGGCCGGACGTCCTTATTCGACATTGCCAGGCGCTGGCAGAATTGTTGGATCTCCACCGAATCGGGTAGTCCACCAGCCGTTTGGGTGGAAAAAACAAGTACCTAATACTCAGGTGCTGAGAGCTGCCTGAGACTAGCCTAGGCATAGCAACACATTCGGGCAGGCATTAGCTGCCACGTTCACGTATGGAAATACTCCATTGGTGAAAAAAATACGGGCTCCGTGGGAGCAGTGATCAGCACGCCGCAGATGTCGTGCTGCGTCCTTCCGTTGCCCGTCATCCGGGAGCCTGAGCTGAATCCACGCTCGGGACACTTCGCTAGTCGCAGAAGTACGGGGGACATCGAAAGATGGACATCTTTGAAACTTTGGAATCTGAAGTCCGCTGCTATTGCCGCAGCTGGGACACCGTGTTTGAGCGGGCCGCCGGCAGCACCCTCTACGGTGAGGATGGCAGGGAATATCTGGACTTCTTTTCCGGGGCCGGAGCACTGAACTACGGCCACAACAACCCGGTACTGCTCCGGCCGCTCGTGGATTACCTACTTTCCGGCGCCATCGTTCATTCGCTCGACATGAAAACGCCTGCCAAGCGGCGCTTCCTGGAATCATTCCAGGAGCTCATCCTCAAGCCCCGGCATTTGGATTACAAAGTAATGTTCCCCGGTCCCACCGGAACAAACTCAGTGGAAGCGGCCCTGAAGCTGGCGCGTAAAGTCACCGGCCGGCAACATATCCTCAGCTTCACCAACGCATTCCACGGGATGACCCTGGGCTCATTGTCGGTGACCGGCAATTCCATGAAACGGCAGGGCGCCGGTGTGCCGCTGACGAATGCATCGAGCATGCCCTATGACGGATTCTTCGACGGTCAGACGCCGGACTTCCTGTGGCTCCGGCACGCGCTGGAGGACAGCGGATCCGGACTCGACAAACCCGCCGCCGTGATCGTGGAAACGGTCCAGGGCGAGGGCGGGCTCAGAGCCGCCCGGGCATCGTGGCTCCAGGGCCTCGCGGAGCTATGCCACCAGCATGACATTTTGCTCATTGTTGACGATGTACAGGCCGGTTGCGGACGTACCGGAACATTCTTCAGTTTCGAGGATGCGGCTATAACCCCGGATATCGTCTGCCTGTCAAAATCCATTTCCGGTTTCGGGCTGCCCATGGCGCTGACACTGTTCAAGCCCGAGCTGGACATCTGGAAACCCGGCGAGCATAACGGAACATTCCGGGGCCACAACCCCGCCTTCGTCACCGGAGCCGCTGCCCTGGAGCACTACTGGCAGGACGGCAGGTTTGAGTCGCATGTCGCGGGGCTCATTACGCAACTGCACGACGGGCTTTCGCAGATCGCGGCCGGCATCGACGGCGCCACCGTCCGTGGCCGGGGCTTGCTCGCCGGTGTCTACTACCCCCACCCCGGGACTGCGGAAAAGATCGCGGCTGAGTCGTTCGCCCGTGGGCTGCTCGTGGAAACGTCGGGTCCGCAGGGTGAGGTCATCAAGGCGATGCCCGCGCTGACCATGAGCCACGAGAACCTGCGGAAGGGACTCGATATTCTCGCCGGGGCCGCAGAGGCCGTCACCGGCGTTCCTGTCGCCTTGGCATCCACTGTTTGATCATCCGCACGGACGCCCCGGCAGTGGGGCAAGGACCGCTCGCAAGAATCGAAGTAGATTTCGGGGGAGAAATGGGTACCCGCAAAGCCACAGCGGCTAACGATGGCGATCCAGCGGAAACAGCACGGGGCATCCCCCCGGGAAGTGTCCCCCCGGGAAGTGTCATTGTGCAAAAGTTCGGTGGTTCGTCGCTGGCCGATGCCGCAGGCGTCATCCGGGCCGCCGAGCGGATCGCCAGGACGCGTGAGGAGGGATTCCGGGTGGTGGCGGTGGTGTCCGCCATGGGCGACACCACGGATGATCTCTGCGACCTGGCGGCCGAGGTTTCCACCCGGCCGCTTCCCGGCGACCTCGATGCCCTCTTGAGCATCGGCGAACTCGTGTCCTCGGCACTCCTGGCGATCGCACTGGCAGATCTGGGCCAGGTGCCGCGGACGTTCACCGGCAGCGCGGCCGGCTTCATCACCGACAACATTCACGGCAAGGCCCACATCACTGACGTCAGGCCGGGCCGCGTCCGCACGAGTCTGGCCCGCGGCGAAGTGCCGATCGTTGCTGGATTCCAGGGCAGAACCAAGAAGCGGCGGAAAATCACCACCCTCGGGCGCGGTGGTTCGGATCTCACCGCGGTGGCGCTTGCCGCGGCACTGGGCGCCGGTATTTGCGAGATCTACACGGATGTTGACGGTGTCTATACCGCGGACCCGCGTGTTGTCCCGACAGCGCGCAAGCTGGACGTCCTCTCCAGCGAAGAGATGCTTGAGTTCGCGGCCTCCGGGTGCAAGGTACTTCACCTGCGGTGCGTTGAATATGCCCGCCGGTTCGGTATTCCGATCCATGTCAGGTCCTCTTTCGTGCCGGAACCGGGAACCTTGATCCTGCCTGGCCTTGACCGCGGTGCGCTGCGCCAGCCCGCCGGCGAGCAACCCGTGGTGACCGCAGTAGCCGGGGTCAACTCGGCGTCGAAAATCATCGTCGTTGGCATTCCGGACGAACCGGACAGTATCTCGCGCATATTCCAAGTGCTCTCGCGGTCCGGGGCCAACGTCCAGACGGTCGTCCAGACACCGGCCGGCCCGGATTCGCGGCGCTCGGACGTTGCCCTGATCCTGCCGGCAGCCCAGGCGGACCAAGCTCTTGCCGTGTTGAACGCGGCCAAGGGAGCCATCGGATTTCAGGGCCTACAGCACGACAGCGAGATGGGCAGAGTGTCCGTCACCGGTCTGGGCATGAGGTCCTCGCCGGAAATCTTCTGCACATTCCTGAAGGCCCTTTCCGACGCCGATGTCGGCCTCGATCTGGTCGATATCTCGGAGACCTGTCTGGGGGCCGTGACGCCCACCGACCGGCTCGCGGATGCCGAACGGGCCGTCCGCCTAGCGTTTGGCATGGCGACAGCGGACGGGGCGGCGGTGACGGGCCGCATGGGCACCCTCGTGCCCGCCGGCGGCCGCCCGGTCGGCACCTGGATTGCGATATCCGGCAAAGACAGGACGCCTGTCGCGCGAGGCGACAGAGCCGTGGCACGTCACTTCTAGCGAAGGAGCTAAAGGATGGGCAAGACCGCGAGGATCGGCAACGGCCTCACCCGACCCCCTGAGTTGCGCGGAAAGATGTCGGTGAACGGCGGTTCTGAGGGGGGAACGATCCTCACATCGGCCGCACCGGATCAAACCGCGCGCTGGCAGCGGGGGGAGCGGCTGGACCAGCTGTTTGAGGATCGCTGTGACCGCCTGCGGGACCAGGGGCTGGAAGACCAGGTCGCCGTGGATTCAGGGGACATCGTCCTGACGTATCTGCAACTGGATGAACGGGCGAACCAGCTGGCGCGGCATCTCCTGGTGTGTGGTGCCCGCCCGGGTGACCGCATTGCGTTGCTGTTCGACCAGCCGTGGCGTGCCTACGTCGCGATGCTCGCCGTCCTGAAGATCCACGCGGCCTATGTTCCCCTGGACGCGGGGTTTCCCCCCGACCGTCTCCAGTACATTGTGGAAGACGCCAATGTGGCGATGATCCTGTCACTGTCGCACCTGAAGGACTTGATGCCCGAGGTGGCCGCTGTGACGGTGTGTCTCGACGCTGTACAGGCCCAGGTCGACGCCAAGGACCCCTCGCGCCTGAACGGTGCGGCCAAGGGCGGAACCAAGGATGAGCTGGCGTACATCATCTACACGTCCGGCTCGACGGGCCGGCCGAAGGGTGTGGCGGTGGACCAGGCCAGCATCTGCAATTTTGTCCGGGTGGCCGCTGGTGTCTACGGCATGGAGCCCACGGACCGGGTGTATCAGGGCATGACGATCGCCTTTGATTTTTCGGTGGAGGAAATCTGGGTTGCCTGGATGGTGGGAGCGACCCTGGTACCTAAACCCGGACGCTCCAGCATGCTGGGGGCCGAGCTCGCGGAGTACTTGCAGGAGAAACGGATCACAGCCCTTTGCTGTGTTCCGACCCTGCTGGCCACCCTTGAGGATGATCTGCCCGGTCTCCGGTTTCTCCTGGTCTCCGGGGAGGCCTGCCCGCGGGACCTTGTCCAGCGCTGGCACCGCCCGGGCCGTCGATTCCTGAATGTCTACGGCCCGACCGAAGCGACGGTGACTGCCACCTGGTCCCTCCTTGACCCGGACACGCCCGTGTCCCTTGGCGTGCCCCTGCCCACCTACACGGCCGTCATTGTTGATCCCGTGGAGCCCCGGGCCCTGCCTGCGGGCGAAACCGGGGAAATCGGCTTGGCAGGAGTGGGGCTGGCCCGGGGCTACGTCAACCGGCCGGACCTGACGGAACGGGCCTTCATCCCGGATTTCCTGGGCATCAAGAACAACCCCTCCGGCCGGATCTACCGCACCGGGGATCTCGGACGGATCAACGACGACGGAGAGCTCGAGTACTTCGGACGTATCGACACGCAGGTCAAAATACGCGGCTACCGCATCGAACTGAGCGAAATAGAATCCGTCCTCCTGCAACTGCCCGGAATTGCGCAGACAGTCGTTCAAACCTATGAGCCGGAACCCGGAACGGTGGAACTGGCCGCCTACTACACCCTCCGCCATGACGCCACGTTCGTTGATGCCCATGACCTTCACCGGATGCTGCGCACCAGGCTCCCCGGGTACATGGTTCCGGCCTATTTTGAACAATTGGATGCCCTGCCCATGATGGCCAGTGACAAGGTGGACAGGAAGCGGCTGCCCCGCCCGGAACACAGGATCAGCCAGGCGGCCGCCGGTTCCTACACCGCCCCGACGACTCCTGCCGAAGAAGCCCTGGCGAAGCAGCTTGGCGCCGTGCTGAACCTTGACAAGGTGTCCACAGACGCCCACTTCTTCAATGACCTGGGAGCGGACTCCTTGCTGATGGCGCGCTATTGCGCCCGCATCAGAAAAGAAACCGCCCTGCCGCCGGCAGCAATGCAGGATATCTACGAAAACCCGACGGTCCGGCAGCTCGCCACATGCCTGGAAGCCAGGCACAGCGCATCGGTTCTCAGCGCGGCCGTGCCAAACACCGGCACTGCGCTCCCGGCACCGATGCCCCCGGTGAGCTCGTTCCAGTACGCACTGTGCGGCGCAGTCCAGTTACTGGTTTTCCTCGGTTACATGATGTATGCCGCTTGGCTGCTGGTTGTCGGCTACGAATGGACGACGGGAGCAACCACCCTCTTTGACATGTGGATGCGCTCCATCGGGTTTGGTGCCGCCATGTTCGTGGTCCTATCCGTCACCCCGATCATCGCCAAATGGGTTCTCGTCGGGCGGTGGAAGCCGGGCATCATCCGGATCTGGAGCCCGGGTTATCTCCGGTTCTGGACTGTAAAGACCCTGACGCGCGCGAACCCCCTCGTCCTGTTCGCCGGTTCTCCGCTCTTTGTGCTGTACCTGCGGCTCCTGGGCGCAAAGATTGGCAAGGGGGTGGTGATCTTCTCCCGGAAGGTGCCGGCGTGCCCGGACCTGCTCACTATCGGTGACAATACGGTGATCCACAAAGACTCCTCGTTCCTGTGCTACCGGGCCCGGTCAGGCATGATCGAAAAGGGCAGCGTCACGCTGGGAAGCAACGTTGTTGTCTCAGAGAGAACCGCACTCGACATCGGAACGTCGATGGGCAACGACTCCCAGCTCGGGCATGCTTCATCGCTGCAGACTTCGCAGGCCGTGCCCGAAGGACAGGTTTGGCACGGTTCCCCCGCCGCCCGGACAGGCGCCAATTACCTGCGGGTTCCGGCTGCCCGGTGCAGCACCCGCCGGAGAGTCATCTACAGCCTGCTTCAGTTGCTCAACCGGCTGGTCCTGGTTGTTCCGTCAGGCGTTCTCGTACTGGCCGCGCTCCTTCCGCCCTATCTGAATACCGGCCACCTGCAACTGGGAGCCTTCACGTTCTTTACCGATGTACTGGCTGCAACGCTGGTTCTGTTCATTGTCGGGCTGATCACCGGACTGGTGACGGTCATCTGCGTTCCGCGCTTGCTGAACCACTTCCTCAAACCGGACGTGGTGTATCCGCTCTACGGCTGGCATTTTTCGATCCATCGGTTGATTGCCCGGCTCTCGAACGTCAGGTTGTACAAAGACATCTTCGGCGACAGTTCCTACATCGTGCACTACCTGCGGGTCCTGGGCTGGGACCTGGGCAAGGTGCAACAAACAGGATCGAACTTCGGCCCCACGCTGTCCCACGAGTCGCCATTCCTCAGTTCCGTAGGAACAGGCACCATGGTGTCGGACGGCCTGAACATGATGAACGCCGATTTCACCAGCACCTCCTTCCGGCTCTCTAAGGTCCACATCGCCGGCCGTAACTTCCTGGGGAACAGCATCACGTTTCCGATGGGAGCGCAGGTCGGGGAGAACTGTCTGCTGGCCACGAAGGTGATGATCCCGATTGACGGCCCGGTCCGCCGGGATGTGGGGCTGCTGGGGTCACCCGCCTTCGAGATTCCCCGGTCCGTTCAGCGTGACGCGGAGTTTGACGAACTCAAGATTGCGGACGCCATGAACAGGCGCCTGCCGGCCAAGAACCGGCACAACATCCTGAGCATGGTGCTGTTCCTGGCCGTGCGCTGGTTCCTGCTGTTTGCCGCCGCACTCTTCGGCGCCGTTGCCGTTGCGGCGCACGGCGTCCTCGGTGTGCTGGCCGTCGCGGGCGCGATGCTCGGCCTGCTCGTGTTCCGGGTGCTGTTTACCGCCTTGGTGGAGCGTTCGGTCATGGGCTTCCGCCGTCTGAAGCCGCAGTACTGCTCCATCTACGACCGCTACTTCTGGCGGCACGAGCGTCTCTGGAAGCTGCTGTCCGTGGCGCAGTTCAACGGGACCCCTTTCAAGCCCCTGATTTGGAGGTTGCTGGGCGTCAAGGTGGGAAAGCGGCTCTACGACGCCGGCCTGATCATGCCGGAAAAGACCCTCGTGACGATTGGTGATGATTGTACGTTCAACGAGGGAACGCACGTTCAGGGCCACTCCATGGAGGACGGCACGTTCAAGTCCGACCACATTGTGATCGGCAACCGTTGCACCCTGGGTGTGGATTCGTGGGTCAACTACGGGGTGACAATGCACGACGGTTCAGTGCTGGGGGCCGACGCTCTGCTGATGAAGGGCGAAGACGTCCCGGAAAATGCAACATATACCGGCAACCCGGCGCGCGAAGTCATGACCCCCGCGACACCCGAGCCGCGTCCTGCAGGAATCCCCGGCGCACCCCGCAACGGCGCACCCCGCAACGGCGGACCCCGCCACGCCGGCCCCCGCCACAGGGACGCCGTCGAGCCGGCCGGTGGCCTGCTCAGGCTGTCAAGGGGGACCCACAGGCCGCACAGGGCAGCGCGGGCCAAGGCTGGGGCACCGGGATCCCCCTCCTAGCGCGAACTGCTGGGTATGGGAGCGTCCTCAGGGAAACTGTCAGGGAAATCGTCGGGGACATCCTCGGTTACGGCCGGCCCGGCATGGCGTCCCCGGGGGAGCGACTTCTGGAGCGCCTTCCGCTCACGACGTCCTTCCACGAGCCGGTACAGCACCGGAACCAGAATGAGCGTGAGCGCGGTCGAGGAGATCAGGCCGCCGATCACCACGATCGCCAGGGGCTGGGAGATGAACCCGCCGCCGCCGGTCAGGCCCAGCGCCATCGGCGTCAAGGCGAACACTGTGGCGAGGGCTGTCATGAGGATGGGGCGGAGGCGCTGGCGGGCGCCGTGCGTGATCGCGTCCGCCACGTTCATTCCGGGTTCGCCGTTGCGCGGCTGGCGGTACTGGTTGATGAGGTCGATCAGCACAATCGCGTTGGTCACCACGATGCCCACGAGCATCAGCATGCCGATCAGTGACGGCAGCCCCAGCGGCACCCCCGTCACGACGAGCAGGGCGATGGCTCCCGTCGCCGCGAACGGGATGGAGACCAGCAGAATCAGAGGCTGCACGAGGGACTTGAACGCAGCCACCATGATCACGTAGACGATCGCGACGGCGGCCAGCAGCGCGAGCCCCAGCTGGCGGAACGAATCGGCCTGCTGCGTCGTGGCGCCGCCGATCGTGGCGGTAACCCCAGGCGGGAGCTGGACTGACGTGAGCCGGTTCTGGACTTCCGTGCTCACCGCACCGAGGTTCGCGCCCGACGGCGTCACGGAAACCTTCGCCGTGCGCTGGCCGTTGCTGGCGGTAATGGAGACGGGGACGTCGACCTGTTCCACGGAGGCGATGCTGCCCAGCGGCACGGCGCCGGCCGCCGTCGGGAGCGGGATCTGCCGGACGGCGTCGATGCTCGTGAAGCGTGTGCCCTCGCCGATCCGGACCGGGAAGTCGTCGGTGTCGATCCGCACCGTCCCCGCGGGAACAGGGCTGATCGTGGCGGCAAGGACCCCGGCCACTCGCTCTTCGTTCAGGCCGGCCGCGACGGCCTTGGCCCGGTCCACCTTGACCTGGACTACCGGCTGGCTGGCGGCCAGGTTGGTGGCCACCTCGCTGCTGCCGGGGACCCCGTCCATGGCCTTGACCATCGCGTCACTGGCGGTCCGGAGGTCAGCGGTCGTGGCGGCCTTGAGGGTGATATCCACGGTGGAGGACGTGCCGAAGCCGCCTTGCTGGGAACCGACGGTGATCTTGCCTGCGTCGCCGAGCTTGGCGAGCTCGGCGCGGACTGTGTCCTGGAGCTTGTCCTGGTTGGCCTTTTCGTCCGTTACCACCGTGAATGTCGAATTCGACGCGCCGGTGGACAGCAGGGCCGAGAAACCGGTCTGGGCGTTGCCGGTGGTGGACTGGACGTCCTGGATCCCGTCGATACCCCGCAGCACGTTCTCGACCCGGATGGCCGAAGCGCTGGCATCGGCAAGGCTCGTGCCGGCCGGCAGGGCCTGCCGGACGGTCATGCTGTTCTCGCCGGAACGGCCCAGCAGGTCGGTGGCGAGAAGCGGGGACATCGCCACGGTGGCGCCCAGCACCAGGGCGGCGGCGACGAGCGTGAGGACCGGATGGCGCTGCGTGCCGGACAGGACGGGCAGGTAGCCGCGCTGAAGCAGCGTGCGCCGCTCGGCCTCGTGCGCCTTGGCGGCCACTGCGGCCGGGGAGTCCGTGACGGCGGGCGCGCGCAGGAACCAGTACGCCAGCACCGGCACGATGGTCAGCGAGACCAGCAGCGAGGAGAGCAGGGCGATGGTCACCGTGAGGGCGAAAGGCCGGAACAGCTCACCGGCCAGATCACCAACGAAGGCGATCGGCAGGAAGACGGCCACGGTGGTCAGGGTCGACGCCGTGATGGCGCCGGCGACTTCGCGGATCGCCGTCACAATGGCGGTGATCTTGTCTTCGCCATAGCTCAGGTGGCGCTTGATGTTCTCGATGACCACGATCGAGTCGTCCACCACGCGGCCGATCGCAATGGTGAGTGCTCCGAGGGTAAGGATGTTCAGGGAATAGCCGGTCGCCGAAAGCCCGATGAAGGTGATCAGCAGGGACAACGGGATGGACACGGCGGTCACCAGGGTCGCGCGCACGGACATCAGGAACACCAGGATCACCAGCACGGCGAAGCCCAGGCCCAGCAGGCCCTCGGTGGTGAGGTCCTTGATCGATTTCTCGATGAACGGCGCCTGGTCGAAGACTGGAGTGAACTTGGCGTTGGAGCCGAGTTCGGCCTCGAGCTGGGGGATGGCGTCCTTGACCGCATGGGAGATCGCGACGGTGTCGCCCTCGGGCTTCTTGGTCACGGACAGGGCGAGGGTTTCTTTGCCGTTCGTCCGCGTGATGGAGGTGCGGGCATCCTCGACGAGGCTGACATCGGCGACGCTGCCGATCGTTGCCGCATTGCGGGCGGCGCCCAGGGGCAGGGCTTTGATCGCGTCGAGGGAGTCCACCGGGCTGCCGATCTGCAGCGAGAGGGTCTTGCCCTGCTCTTCGACGGTGCCGGCCGGAACCAGCGAACCGTTGTTCTTCAGCGCATCACTGATGGACTGGATGCTCGCGCCGGACGCCGCCATGTCCCGGGGCCGCGGCAGGATCTGGATGTGCTGGGTGGCGCCGCCGGTGACGTCGGCGCCCCTCACGCCGTCGAGCTTCTGCAGCCGGGGGACACTGAGCCGGGCGAGATCGGCGTTGAGTTCGCTGAGCGGCTTGTCCGAGGACACGGCGAGGAACACGATCGGGAAGTCGCTGATGCTGCCGGCGATGGCCTGCGGCTGGACGTCCTTCGGCAGGGCCTGCTGGGCGTTGGAGATGGCCCGGTCGATCTGGTTGCGGGCCCGGTCCAGGTTGGTGCCGTACGTGAACGCCAGGGTGATCTGTGAGACGCCGTTGCGGGACGTGGACGACGTCGACTCCAGACCCTCGACGCCGTTGAGCGCCGTTTCCAACGGAGCGCTGATCTGCTTGTCCACGACTTCCGGCGACGCACCGGGCATCGAGGTGATGACCGTGATCTGCGGGAATTCGATGGACGGGATGAGCTCCTGCTTCAGCGAGGACATCGTGATCACGCCGAACACCGAGGCGAACACCGTGACCAGTGCGATCAGGGCCCGGTTGGCGAGGGACAGCTTGGCGAGCCGGAACATCTCATGGTCTCCTGGCGGGTCGACGACGTATTGCACAGATGTACTGCACAGATGTAGTGCCCAGATGTACTGCGCAGCCCTGGTGCACAACGGGAACAACATAAGCGTTGCGGCGGCTCCCAAACCAGAGGGCCGCCGCGGCCCGCGCCCGGAGGGTTTAGCTGTGAGCGGCGACTTGTTCGAGCTGCAGCGTCTTGGCCGTCTCGGCCTCCAGCTGCGCGGCGAGCTCAGGGTTGTCGTTGAGCTTGATACCGTAGCCGGGCATCATGTCCTTGAGCTTGGACTGCCAGCCCTTGAAGTTCTTGGGGAAGGACTTCTGGAGCAGTTCGATCATGATCGGCACGGCCGTGGACGCGCCGGGGGAAGCGCCGAGCAGGGCTCCGATGCTGCCATCGCGTCCGGCGATGACCTCGGTGCCGAACTGCAGCACGCCGCCCTTCTTGGGGTCCTTCTTGATGATCTGGACCCGCTGGCCGGCGGTGATGAGCTCCCAGTCGCCGTCCTTGGCCTCGGGGTAGTACTCGCGCAGGGCCTCGACCTTGTCGCCGTGGCGCTTGGCGACCTCCTTGACCAGGTAGGCGGTAAGGTCCATGTTGTCCTTGGCCACGGCCAGCATCGGGATGATGTTGGACGGGCGGATGGACAGCGGCAGGTCCAGGTAGGAGCCGTTCTTGAGGAAGTTCGTGGAGAAGCCCGCGTACGGGCCGAACAGCAGGGAGCGCTTGCCGTTGACGTAGCGCGTGTCCAGGTGCGGTACGGACATGGGCGGGGCGCCGACCGATGCCTGGCCGTAGACCTTCGCGCTGTGCTGGGCCGCGATGGTCTCGTCGGTGCAGCGGAAGAACTGTCCGGAGACCGGGAAGCCGCCGAAACCCTTGCTTTCGGGGATTCCGGAGGCCTGCAGCAGGTGGAGGGCGCCGCCGCCCGCGCCGACAAACACGAACTTCGCGTGGATCGAGCCGTGCTCGCCGCTGCGGGGGTGCTTCAGCGAGAGGTCCCAGCCGCCGTCGGACGCCCGCTTGATGTCGCTGACGTTGTGGCCGTAGTTGATCTCGACGCCGTTGTTGCCGAGGTAGGTGGTCAGTTCCCGGGTCAGGGCGCCAAAGTCGACGTCGGTGCCCTCGGCGGCGCGGGTTGCCGCGACGCGCTGCTTGGGGTCGCGGCCCTTGACGATCAGCGGGGCCCACTTCGCGATCTGGGCCTGGTCCTCGGAGTACTCCATGGAACGGAACAGCGGGTTCGGCTTGAGCGCCTCATAGCGGGTGCGGAGGAACTTGGAGTGGTCCTCGCCGATCACGAAGCTCATGTGCGGGACGGTGTTGATGAAGCCCTTGGGGGAGCCGATCAGGGAATTCGAGACGAGGTGGGACCAGAACTGGCGGGACAGCTGGAACTGCTCGTTGATGTTCAGGGCCTTGCCGGGGTCCACCGAGCCGTCTTTGGCTGCGGGGGAGTAATTAAGCTCACACAGGGCGGCGTGCCCGGTGCCGGCGTTGTTCCAGGGGCCGGAGCTTTCCAGCCCGGGCTCGTCGAGCCGTTCGAACAGCGAGATGGTCCAGTTCGGCTCAAGCTGCTTGATGAAAGCGCCGAGCGTGGCGCTCATGATGCCGCCGCCAATCAGGACGACGTCGGCATGTTGGGTCTTGGAAATGAAAGTCACAATCAGTCTCCGATAGCAGCGGCTCTGGCTGTCACAGAATATCCCCGCACGGCCCACTAACTGAAATTGGGCCCGGGCGTCAAGGCTTTAGCTCGACCTTTGTGAAAACTTCGTTCAACACCGGGGACGCCGGGTACTTCAGGACCCGATCGGACAAGGCCAGGGCCGAGATCGGGAAGGCAATGGGAACCGCGGGCACCGTGGCCGCGATCTGCGCATTGATGGTCTGGTACTCGGCCGTGCGGTCCTTGCCGTCCGGTAATCCCCGGGCCCGGGCGATCTTGGAGAAGACCTGGGGATCCTGGTAGCCGAATTCGCCGGTGTCCTCGCCGAACAGCGGACCAACGAAGTTGTCGGGGTCGGAGTATGAGCCGTTCCAGCCGAGCAGGTGCAGGGCGTGGTCGCCGGGCGAGGTGACCTTCTGCAGGTAGCCGTCGGTCCAGTCCACGGGCACCGGTTTGATGTTGAGCCCGACGGCGGTCAGTTGCCGGCTGATCTCGGCGTACACCTTTTCCGGCGTCGGCAGGTACGGCCGGGTGACGTTGAGCGGGTAGTAGAACTTCAGTTCCTCGCCCTTGTAGCCGGCCTCGGCCAGGAGTTCCTTAGCCTTGTCCGGGTTGTAGCCGAGCGACGGGGCGTTGTTGTTGAAGCCGCTGAGCTTGGGCGGAACGAACTGGGATGCCTGCGCGGTGTTGTCGATGAAGAACCGCCGGATCAGGGTGTCCTTGTCCAGCGCCATTTCAATCGCCTGGCGCACCTTGAGGTTCTGCAGGATCGGAACCTGCTGATTCATGCCCAGGTACATGACGGAGAAGGGGTCCCGCTGGATGATCTGTTTGCCGCTCTTGACCAGCTGGTCGAAGTTCCCCACGGTGACGGCGTCGTAGGCGTCGATCTTGCCGTCGAGAAGAGCCTGCATCCGGGTCTGCGGGTTGTCGTATGTCACGAACTTGATGGTCCCGATCTGACCTTTGTCCCCCCAGTAGTTCTTGTTGCTGGTCAGGGTGACGCTGCCGGTGTCCCAGGAACCAAACGAGTAGGGGCCGGTGCCCACCGGGTGGAGGCCGTAGGCGGACACGGGCTGGCCGCCGCGGCTCTGGTCCAGGACGTCCGCGTGTCCGGCAGCGAGGGCCTGCGGGGAGGACATCGCGAAGGCCGGGAGGGTGAGGGCCTGGAGAAATCCGGTGAAGGGCTGGGTGAGGTCGATCCTTACGCTGTCCGGCGCCACGGCGGTGCAGCTCTTGTAGATTGACAGCGGCGCCTGGTCGGCGTGGGCCTTGAAGACGCCCTTGAACGTGGTGCCAGTGGCCTGCTGGCGGAGGGCCGCGGGGAAGTTGAACCAGCGGTTGAAGTTGGTGCAGGCGGCGGCGGCATTGAACGGCGTCCCGTCCTGGAACGTGACTTTCTCGCGCAGCTTGAACGTGTACGCGCGGCCGTCATCGCTCTGGGACCACTCGGTGGCCAGCAGCGGTGTGGGCTCACCGGTGGTCTGGTCCACGCCGACCAGTCCTTCGAGGACCTGCCGGGTGACACGGTAGGACTCGACGTCGGAGACCAGGGCGGGATCGAGCCCCAGCGGATCGGAGCCGGTGCCGAAGGTGAAGAGCGCGGTGGGAGCGGTGCTGGAGGCGGCCGAGGAGGTTGCGGAGCCGGGTGCCGGGCCGAGGGCGCCGGTGCAGGAGGCAAGCGGCAGCACAAGGAGAACGGCCCCGATGCTGGCGGCAATACGCCGCGCTATCCTGCTGGGCACTCTACTGCTGGGCACTGAAGGAATCACCTCTGGGAGCTGGATGGTCCGCCGGCTGCGGAACAGCCCCAGTCTAGTTGACGGCGGAGTCCGGGATCTTTTGCGGCGCACCGTCACGGGCCGCATGGGCCCGCAAAAGCGATGGCCCGCACCACGAGGTGCGGGCCATCGCTTCTCCTAGTGGTCCAGGGAGTCAGGCTGGAGCCGGGGCAGGAGTGCTTGGATGTTGCTTACTTGGGCATGAGGACGGAGTCGACCATGTAGACAGTGGCGTTGGCGGTCTGGACGCCGCCGCAAACAACGTTGGCGCCGTCGACCTTCAGGGCATCCTTGGTGCCGGTCACCGTGACAGAACCGCCCTCAACGGTCTTGTGGGTGCCGACGATCTGGTCCGGAGTGATCTTGCCGGGAACGACGTGGTAGGTCAGGATCTTGCTGAGCGTGGCGTCGTCCGTCTTGAGTGCTTCGATCGTGGCCGGGTCGATCTTCTTGAAAGCGTCATCGGTCGGGGCGAAGACGGTGAATTCGCTGCCGTTCAGCGTGTCCACCAGGTTTACCTTGGGGTTGAGCTTGCCGGAAACGGCAGCGGTCAAGGTGGTGAGGACCGGGTTGTTGGACGCGGCGGTGGCTACCGGGTCAAGGGCCATGCCCGAGACGGAGCCGGCACCGCTGGGAACCTGGGCGGCGTAGGCGGCGCAGCCGGGTCCGACGAGGTTGGCGGCCGGATCCATCGCTGCGGCCGAGGTGCTCATGGACGGGGACGGCGCCATGCTGGCTTCCGACGGTGCGGAGGAGGCAGGAGCTGCGCTGGAGCTGGATCCGCCGCAGGCAGTGAGGCTGAGCATGGCGGCGGCTGCGATACCTGCAACGGCGAACGTGGTGCGCTTGATGGTCTGCATTTCGGTTTCTCCTTTGTTGTGCCGATGGTTGCCGGCGGCGAACTTTGCCGCTGCGGCCCTTTCCCGACTGTTGGGCACCGACCCTTGGTTGGTGTCTCAATGGGTATTCGGCTGCTCGGAGGACGCGGATGGGTGAGGGGTTGAAATTCTTTTTCAACCCCGGGGAATCCCCGGAAAATCCGCTGTAAACCACGAGAACCCCGGTCCGAAGACCGGGGTTCTCTCTGTGTGCGCAAGGGGGGACTTGAACCCCCACGCCCGAAGGCACAGGAACCTAAATCCTGCGTGTCTGCCAATTTCACCACTCGCGCGCGGCGCCGTCGTCGTCCGGGGGAAGAACCCCGGCGGCGGACGTCAGGCTCCATTGTACCTATTCGGCGTCGAGCTTCAGGTCCCGGCGGAGTTTCGCGACATGCCCGGTGGCCCGGACGTTGTACTGCGCGATCGTCACGGTGCCGTCGGGATCGACAACGATTGTGGAGCGGATGAGGCCCTGGTAGGTCTTGCCGTAGTTCTTCTTCTCGCCCCAGGCCGCATAGGCCTCCGCGACGGCGTGGTCTTCGTCGGAGAGAAGCGGGAACGTCAGCCCCTCGGCGGCGGCGAATTTGGCGAGCTTTCCGACCGGGTCGGGGGAGATGCCCACCACGTCATAGCCTGCCTGCTGCAGTGAGGCGAGGGAATCCCTGAAGTCGCAGGCCTGTTTGGTGCATCCCGGGGTGGAGGCCGCCGGGTAGAAGTAGATGACGGTGCTCCGGCCCCGGAAGTCGCGGAGGCTGACTTCCTGTCCTTCGGCGTTCTTGAGGGTGAAGTCCGGTGCTGCAGCACCGGGGATGAGTCGTTCAGGCACGGGTGTCTCCTTGGCGAAGTGCGGGGTTAAGTGGCGTGATTATCCAGCGTAGTGAGCGGAATGGCCCCCGACGAATCCGCTGCTCGCTATACTCTTGGGTATGCCTGATATGGATCGCTGGCCCACGGGCCGCCTATTGTCCACGGCAGCACGTCTCGTAGAACACTCCTGGAACGAAAAATTGGGGGCCATTGGCCTGACCCATGCCGGGGTGATCGCCATGGAGGTGCTCTCGGCGAACGGGCCGATGACGCAAGCCCAACTAGCCCAGCTGGTGCGGGTCCAGGCCCAGACCATGGGCAAGACGCTGAGCCGGTTGGAAGCGCACGGCCACATTTCGCGGCAGCGCAGCGCCTCGGACCGGCGCAGCCAGGTGGTGTCGCTGACAGACCAAGGCCGCGAGGCCGTTACCGCCGCCGCGGACATGGAGCGCTCAGTGCTCGCCGCGACGCCGATTGACCCGGACGTGTTGCGCCAGGAGCTTCAAGCGGTTGTGCGGGTGCTGGCCACCAAGTCCACGTCTGCCGAGGTCAAGGCCATTGTCACTGCCGCGGATCCTGCCGTCGCCTCGGAGCCTGGTCTCGCGGCGAATGCCACCCCGCTGAACTAGCCACCCCGCACGGAAGACGAAGATGAGCAGGACGGCGGGAGAATTCCCGCCGTCCTGCTCAGTCCTATCCCCAGGCCCTTAGCGGCGCCCGGTCACCAGATTGTGTGGGGGTGGTGCTTGTTGTCATTGTGCTTGTTGTCGTTGTGCTTGTTGTTGTTGTCGTGCTTGTTGTTGTCGTGCCGGTTTCCGTTATGGTCCCAGAATCCGTCCTTGTCATGCCGGCAGCCGTCGTGGCCGGTCCACCAGCCGTTGTGGTCGTTGTCGTCACGCCAATTGCCGTTGTCGTCACGCCAGCCCCACCCGTCGCCGTTGTCATGCCACCGGTCCTCACCGTCCCACCAGCCGTTATTGGTATCGTGCTGGTGGTTGTCCCGCATCTGGTGCCGGTGTTCGAACGAAGATTGATTCCAAGAGATGTTGGAAGTAGTCACGGCGGCGCTGGCGGGCAGGGCGCTGGCGCCCAAACCCAATGCCGCCGTGACAGCAGTTGTTCCGATGATGCGAATAGCCTTGTTCATTACGTTGATCCTTAGAGGGGGTCGACGTCCCCATTTCTCCCGCCGACGCACGGCCCACGCAAGGCCGGCCTGGCGTCGGCGGGAGCCCGCGTCTCTGGACGCGATCCCAGACAGGGAATCGGGGAGTCGACATGATAAACACTGGAGTTTTCCGCCCGGGAACTTGGCCGGGGGTCTGCGGTCCGGGTCTGCGGGACCGGTGTCGTTCCGGGATCGTTGCCCGGAGCACCTTCCCAGTCAACGCGCGGTTTCGGGCTCTCGACAGGGACTAAAGTCCCTGCTTCCCATGCTATTCGGGGGATGTCCGGACGCGGGCCGCGAGAGGATGATGGTGCCAACCAGGGAGCCTCAACCGGGTCGGAGGAAATGGTATGGCTATCAGCAGCCCGTTCGTGGTCGTCGTAGGGGTCGATGGCTCCACAGAGTCCCAAGCAGCCCTCGATTGGGGGATCCAGGAGGCAAAGCTCAGGAACGGACAAGTGATTGTCCTGGCTTCGTGGCACTACCCCTACGTCACGGATGCCGCGGGCCAGGCCTGGGACTACGCCGGCTTCGAGCGCGACGCACAGACAATCCTCAACGACGAACTTGAGCGCGTGGCCGATCAGGGGGTTCCGGTCACCGGGCGTCTTGTCGAGGGCAATGCGGCGGCCGCTCTTGTGGAGGCGTCGCGCGAAGCGGATCTGCTGATTGTCGGTTCCCGTGGCTTGGGCGGGTTTACGGGGATGCTGCTGGGCTCCGTGTCCTCCCAGCTGGCTCACCACGCCCGGTGTCCGCTCCTGATCATCCGGACAGGAGACGAAAGCTAGGAACCTGTCCCGGACGCGGCCTACGTCTAGGCTGCCTACGTCTACGCTGCCTAGATCGACGCCGCCTGGTTCGCCAGGGTGGCCACAAGCGAGGACATCTTGAAGCCGACCAGCACCACCGCGAGGACCGTTACGCCGATCGTGGCCCACACCGGGGCGAGCCCGCGCCGCGGCGCCACCTCGTGGACAATCACGGAACGGCCGATGACGTAGACCTCCCTGCTGAGGAATACCCACGCCCAGTGAAACGGCCTGACAACGCCGTCCTTGCGCAGCTTGTCCCAGTCCAGATAGGCCAGGAGGGCGGAGACGCCGTACACCAGGAAGCCGCTGGCCACCAGCAGGAAGTACGGCGTTGTAAAGATCGACGCCGGATCAACGGTCTGGACCTGCCGTGCACCGACGGTCCGCAACCGGATCGTCGGGTTCCAGAACATCAGCAGAATGAGCGGCACGAGCGGCAGGGCCACGATCGTCCAGACGTACGCGTTGTAGACAGGTGTCCGGTCACTGATGCGTCTCCGGGGTTCCACCGGTCGCGGGGTCTGGCCCTGGAACTGCGGTGTGCTGAATTGCCCGGTCCACGCCGTACCGTTCCACCATTGAAGCCGGCCCGATCCGGCAGGGTCCGGATACCAGCCAGGACCGGGGGTTGATGTGCTGGGCGGGACGGTCATGGCTGTTCATCCTTTTCCGGTGCGCGGGCGATCTCTGTCACTGAGACAGAGCGTACATCGGGGCGGCGGTGGTAGCGAGAGTCTCGACGTGCCAACGGATCGGGAGGACGATTAAAGGGCAATCACCATGAAGGAGGCCAGTGATGTGCTATTCGAACTACAAGGATTTCGGGCGTGATACCAGGAAGGATGCCGCACGGGAATCCGGGGAACGCCGGGAGCCCCGGCCGGAGGCAAAGGAATTCAAGTTCTGGGCCTTCCCCCGCCGCACCAAGGAATTCACCGTCGAGGAGCCGGAACACGTCGTAGACCGGTCCCGCGAGAAGGTCTAAGACAACACGCTGTCATTCAAGCGGCCGCCGAACCGCCACAGTTCGCTGTGACGGTTCGGCGGCCTCTTTAGGACCGGCCCGGCCGGCGGAGGCCAATCGCTGCCGAGGAGCCCAGGAGGAGCCCGCTTAGCGCCAACAGAGCCCCGCCGGTGAGGCCGCTCTGCCCGTCGGGTCCGGGAACATCCTGTCCAGCAGGGCTGCCCGGTGGCGTGGCTGGTGAGGGCACGGTCCCGTGGCCGGCGCCCGATGCCGGAGTCCCGGATGTGTCAGCCGTGACCGGGGCCGGAACGGCCCCCGTGGCCGATTGACCGGCGGCGCCCTGACCGGCGGATGGAACCGGGCCGGGCGTCGGGGGCGCCGGGACCTGTGCGGGCCGGGCCGTCTGTCCTTGTGACGGTGGCGTTGGGGACGGCGCGGCGGCCGACGTCGACGGTGCCGGGGTGCTCGGCGGTGTCGAACCGGAACCCGGGGGAGCGGACGGCGGGCCCGGCGTCGGCGCGGCGGGGCAGATCTTCACCGGGATGAGGCCGGCAGGCGTGCAGGGAGTCGCCACTGCGGGCCGCGTCAGGAGGAGCGGCGACGCCGCGAGCACGAGAACCACTGCGGCTATGCGACAGGCCTTCCGGATGGAGTTCATCCTCCCCATCGTAGGGTTCCACCTCCTGCCGGCACGGAACCTCGGCCCGGTGAGTGTCGCGGTAGAACGACGCTTCCTGCTGGCGTCTTGATCTATCCGTAGGCGTTTACCCGTGGCAGGATCGGTCAATGGGGGATTTCATGGGGCTGTGCCGGGCAATTTGCTGGACCACCGCGGTGGCATTACTGATGCTGGCCACAGGCTGCGCACACGCGCCGGGACAGGCAACACCTGCCGTGAGCCCGCCGTCGGAGTCCAAGGTCCCGGCAACGGCACCGAGCAGCTCCGCACCCGCCAGCCAGGCGTCTGCGAGCCAGGGACCAACGGGGCAAGCCCAACCCAGCCAGGGACCAACGGGGCAAGCCCAACCCAGCCAGGGACCAACGGGGCAAGCCCAACCCAGCCAGGCCCAACCCAGCCAGGCCGCCGGCGGGGCCCTGCAGATCAACACGATGCCCCTGGGCGGCAGCCGGATCGACGTCGTAGCTAGACTGCCGATCAACGCCTACTGGGCCAGGCCCGGCCAGGAGATCAACTTCGACGCCTCATCCTCCGAGGGCGTCATCGGCAAGTACGAGTGGGACCTGGACGGGGACGGCACCTACGACACGACCACCCAGTCGCCGATCCTCAAGCACGTTTACGCCCGGCCGTTCGAAGGCGTGATGATCCTGCGGGTCTCTAACCCGCTCGGCAGCGCCGACATCCTGAAGACCCCGGTGCACGTCGGCACGGGCCCGGGACCAGGGGGCGTGCGCCCGGTCCCGCCGACCAACGTCAAGGCCGAGGTCGTCTCCGCTGACGGCACCCAGGTGAAGGTCACGTGGGAATCGAATGACCCTACGGCTGACTCCTGGGGTGTGGCCGTGAACGGGTTCCCTGCCGGCCGCGTTTACAAGTCGGCCCGGTCCGTCACGGTCACCGACATCCAGCGCGACAAGGACGTCCTCCTGCAGGTCTTCGGCATCACCGCCGACGGCGCCGTTGGCGACCGGGCGGGAACGACCCTGCCGGCCGCGAAATGAGGGAAGCTTAGCGGACAAAAAAGAAAACCCGGCCCCGCGGGCCCCTAAGCCTGCGAAGACGAGTGATCCCGCACCGGATGGCAGCAAGGGCTAACCGGTCAGCGGATGCGGCTCGGGCCCGGGCTGCCCCGAGCCTCAGACGTTGGCTGATTTCCCCCAGGGGCCGATCTGGTCCAGGGTGTATCCGTCCGGGTATGCCACGACGTTCATCCTTCCCGGCACAAATATGGGCGCGGTTGGCAAGGGGCACCGCCTAGCCTTGAGGGAGCGGAACCGCAGCACCGCGTTGAACGGTACGCGCAGCGCTGCCGGGGCGGGTTTCAGGCCCAGGGCAACAGCGACCTCGGGTTTGTCCATCATCAGCGCCAAGATGGTCGGGGTGAACCGGCGAAGCCGGGTGGGGATACGGCTGGCGAAGGCCGCGACGGTCGCATTGAGCAGCATCGAGCCCTCGGGGGTCGGGCCCATGTTCCGGTCCTCGTACTCGTCCAGGAACCGTTCCGCCTCCGCGAAGGTGGCTGGGATGCCTTCGAGCCCCATCTGCCGGCCCAGTTCGGCGTAGAAGTCCGTGGCGGCCTGCCTCTCCAGCCCGGTCAGCCGGCGCCAGCCGTGACGTTCGGTCCAGCGCAGCGGCAGGACGAGCAAGGTCATGAGGACGTAGACGAAGTCGTCCGGGGTGCCGGGCACCCCTTTGTGGACCCGGCGGAGCAGTTCGATCATGGCCTGGCTGCGTTCGTGCTCGAACCCGTTGGCGATGATCTCGTGGAGGACGATGCCGGTGTCGTAGGAGCGCTTCATCGGCCGGGATTTCATCTCCCCGGTCGCCGCCAGGGTCCTCGCTGTGGAGGGGATAGCGAAGTTGCGGTAGTAAGCGACGAAGAAGCCCGAATGGATTTCAGTCTTGAAATCGAAGAGGACCATGTTCCGATAGATCCCGTACATGTCCGTACCGCTCGGGCGTGTTCGGCGGGTCGGGTGCGTCAGGAGGTGCATGGGGGCTTTCTGTAGCTGCCGCAGGTTATGCCAGGGCAGGGGCGACATGGAGCTTTGCTTCGACGGAGAGCAGGTAGCTGCGTTCCTCCGCGGTCAGGAAGGTCGCCGAGGTGCCCGCAGCGAGTTCAGCGTCCCGGATTTCGACAACCATCCGGTGCAGCCGGTCCTGTACCGGCGCCTGGGGGTCGGCCTCAAGGGTCCGGTCAAGAGAAGTGTTCTGCAGCGCTTTGGCCCAGATGGACTCGACGCGCGCGAGGGTTTCGGTGTTCCAGCGGTGCAGTTTTTTGCGGGCGCCCCTGCCGGCGACCGCCGGGATCGTGAGTCCGGCGCCGGCCAGGACGGTCGCGGCCAGCTCCAGCTGATGGTAAGGGAAATCAGGCCTGACCAGTATGGCCAGGAATGTCAGGTGTCGGGCCAGCAGGGAGAGACACATCTCGGCCATCACCAGGAAACCCATGATGCAGCCGGCGCCCAGCATGGAGAAGCCGACTCGGAACGAGCGGCTCATACGCGGGACGTAGCGGAAGCAGATCACGGCAATTTCCGCGCTCATCGAACAGATGAAGAGGGTGAGCATCAGTGAGAACAGGAGGGCCGGGAAGCGGTCCTCGTAGATGCCCCAGGCGGGAGTCGTGATGGTGGGTCCTGTGAGGAGGAAGAACGCGCTTTGCAGGGTCAGCGTGAGCGTCAGAGGCAGGGTGCGTGTCCACCAGGACCGGCGACCGCCGGCTTCCGGGGCGATGGCCGCGTATGCGGCGAGGCGCAGATACCAGAGGGAGATAATCATCAGGGAGTTCAGGATCAGTTTGACCAGGTTCATCCCGCCCAGGGCTGTGTCTACGGGGACGTAGACAATCGGGGACATGAGCAAAGAGCCCATGGCTCCGTACACGGCGCAGGAGAACACCAGGTCGGTGCGGTTGCGAACCAGGGCGGGAATGCGGGCCCCGGCCAAGAGGAAGAGTGCCGCGGCCATGAGGAACTGCATCATCCGAAGACCGCCCCGAAGTTGCCCGGCTCCGCGTCCGGCCGCCGGTAGGAGCGGCGGATGCGGGAGGCCAGCCGGTCGGCAAGGAGTTCGGCAGTTACCTCGAGCTCGTTGAAGAAATCGGTGCGCTTCAGGGCCGAGACGACGCGCTCCGGGCCGAGGTCCGGGAAGAAGGTCTTGGCGTAGTCGTGCGAGAGGTCCTCCTGCTCGTGGCGGAGGATCATGTGGGCGAACTCGTGCAGCACGATCTGCTGGCGGTGCACCTCCGATGCCGCCTTGGCGTGGAGGATGAGATCCAGGTCGTCCAGTCCGAACCACAGGCCGCAGACCTTGTCCGTGGGTGTGTTGTCGATGGGCTTGATGACGATCCGGCGCCCCCTGGCGGACTCCAGGTGGGCCTGGATGGAGCGCATGGAGACTGGTTCCTGTAGCCGCAGGCTGTCTTCCGCAGTCCGTGCCCGTGCTCGGGCGACGCTGTAGTCCATGGGAGCTGATCCTTGGGATAGTCCGATAAGTGGCCAGAGTCCCCTGACTCCAAAGGAGGAGCCTATCAGCCCTGTTCAGGGGCCTTCCCGGCACCCGGCGTGTCGGAAGAAGTAACGTTCGTCTCTGCCAGTTGTTCCTCTGGAGCGTCCCCCATGTCCGGAGGAATGACAAAATATCGCCTCGGAGGGATTACGGCAAAAAGAAACCCCGCCCTGCAGGCCGCTAAGCCTGCGAAGACGGGGTTTCTTGGTGGTGCACCCCCCGGGACTCGAACCCGGAACCCATTGATTAAGAGTCAATTGCTCTGCCAGTTGAGCTAGAGGTGCATCTGTTGTTCTTGTTCATCGGGGCTTTTTCTTTCCCCGTTGTTCTCCGCAACGACATGAAACTCTACACGAGTTTGGCCGCGGTGTGAAATCGAGGCGCGGGGGAGGAATCGAGCTAGGCGTGAAGGTTCAAAATCAGCGCAAAATCAGGGTTTTCGCCGTTGCTGAGGAGCCACAGGCGGCCGTCGGGGGCGAGTGAAACGTTCCGGATCCGACCGTACTTTCCTGTGAAATAGCTCACAGGATCGCCGGCGAATTCGCCCTTGAGGGGAACGGCCCACAGCCTTTGCCCGCGCAGGGCGCCCAGGTAGGCGGTGTTGCCGACAATTTCGAGCCCGCTGGGCGAGGAATCCGCCGTCGACGGCCACACGACTTTGGCGTCCAGGAAGCCGGTGCGGTGCGGTGCGCCCGTCACGTCCGGCCAGCCGTAGTTGCCGCCGGGCACGATCAGGTTGAGCTCGTCGTTGACATCGGGGCCGAATTCGCTGGCCCACAGCCTGCCGGCGCTGTCCCAGGCGAGTCCTTGCACGTTCCGGTGGCCCAGGCTGTAGACCGGGTTCTCGCCGAAAGGGTTTCCGGGCGCCGGCCGGCCATCGGCGGTGAGTCGGAGGATCTTCCCGCCGAGGGCCCTGCTGTCCTGCGGCTGCTCCGGGCGCTGCGAATCGCCGGTTCCCACATACAGAAAGCCGTCGGGACCGAAACGGATCCGTCCGCCATTGTGCGTGCCAGCTTTAGGAATCCCCGTGAAAACAGTCTCCGGGGCGCCCAGTTCCCACCGCCCGCCGCGGTCCTCGAGCCGCATGCGGACGATTCTGTTGTCTTGGGCCGCGGTGAAATATGCGTAAAGGTAGTGGTCCGTCGCGAAGTCAGGGGACAAGGCAAGGCCTAGGAGGCCGCCTTCGCCGCCGGGTACGACGCCGGGCACCTTGCCGAGGGTGCCCAGTTGTCCGCCGTTGATGGTCCGTAGCAGGGCGGTGTCGCGTTCGGAGACGACGGCGGTGCCGTCCGGCAGGTAGACCGTGGACCACGGCAACTGCAGGCCGTCAATCCGCTCCGCCACCGTGGGCTCACCCGCCGTCCCCGGCGCGCCCGTGGCAGGGCCGCCCCATTGCGGGGGCGTGGGAGAGGAGGCACCGCCGCCGGTGCAGGCGCTTGAGACAAACAGGGCAACGGCGAGGGCTGTTGCCCTGACCACGACATGGCGGAGCAGCAAGGCGAAAGTTGTAGGAACCGGGCCGGCTGCTACTGGCGCGTCCGGCGGGGCGGCCGGAATCCGGCGGCTTCGGCGTGTGCTGCGGAGACGAACCATACTTCTGCCCGGGCTTCTTCGTAGGCCGGGCTGGAGTCTTCGTAGTAGGTCATCGACGATGCGTTGCCCTTGACGGTGAAGCTTTCCGGTCCGCTGCCGTCGGCCGCCGGGGCCGCCGATCCCTCGCCGTAGGGCTGGTCAGTAGCGAGGTGGCCCGTGGGCTCGGTCGTGTGGCTTGCGGAAGCCTCCGTTGCCGCGGACGAGGCGGCCATCTGCGTGGTCTCCATGTCGGCAAGGGGCGCTGCCGCTGGTGCTGCTCCTGTCGCGGGGCCGGGCGCCTCGGGCATCGCTGCGGCGGGCATCGCTGCGGCGGCGGCGCCGGTGGCATTCGCAACACCAGGGGCAGTGCTGCCGGCGCTGACGTTGGCGCCTTCATTGTCGGCCGCCTCCGCGGCTGCCGTCTCAGCTCCGGGCAGTGTCGGCGAGTGGGGCTCGGTGTATTCGGGATGGTGCACCGGAGGCCCGGCAGCAGCCGCCGGTTCGGCGGCTGTCGGAGTTTCGGCGGCAACTCCTGGAACGTGCGCAGCGTGGGCCGGTTCGTGGTGGGTCGTGGCCGCATGCGCATCGGCCGGTGCGGCGGTCTCGGACCACTGGGTCTCCCACTCGGTGCTGTCCGCAACGCCGGCGGCTTCCGGCGCGCCTGCCGTGGCTGCGCCCGCGGCCGGTTCGATCGTCGGGGGCGCTGCCGGTTCGGGAGCGGGGGTCATCTTCTCTGCAGTGGCCTGCGGCGCAGGGTTCTCCGGTGCAGCCATCTCGGCCGGCGGCATCGCCGCCGAGGGCGCCTCAGGTGTTTGCATCGCTTCTGGCGCTGGCGCCGCCATCGCACCGCCCGCCGGTCCGGCACCCGCCGCCGTCGAACCGGCCGACGTGCCGGATGAGCCGCCGGTGCTGGTGGTTCCGGCGGAGGTGGACCCTGTGCCTGTGCGGCTCTTATTGCGGTTGAGCACGGCCCAGACCACAGCGACCACCACGATGATGACGACGAGCCAGACAATCCAGTCCATAGCAGAGCCTTTCAGTCCATATTCAGTCCATGAGATTCAGTCCATGAGGCACGGTTGCCGATGCTTGACGGTACGTCCGGGCCAAGCCGGCTGTCCACCCTTCCCGGGGCCGACACGGCCGCCTGCCGGGAGGGCACGGGCGGCCCCGCGAGCTGGCCGGAAACCGAAAACGACCCGGGCCCGCCGTGTAGCCTCGCCTCATGGATTTCAAGCGACTGCGGATTCTGCGCGAACTCGCCGACCGCGGCACGGTAGGCGCCACCGCCGAGGCCATGAACGTGACGCCGTCGGCTGTGTCTCAACAGCTCAAAACCCTGCAGGAAGAACTGGGTGTGGTCCTGGTGGAAAAGTCCGGCAGGGGAGTGCGGCTCACCGAGGCTGGCCTGGCCATGGCCGGCGCTGCTGCCGAGGTGTCCACCGCCATGGCACGGGCCGAGGCAACCATCGACACCTACCGGCGGGGCTGGCAGACGCGGGTTGTGGCAGCCTTTTTTCCCAGCGCCGCGGAGATGTTCCTCCCGGGCCTCCTGCACCGGGTCAAGGCCATCGAGGGCCTCCGCTTCGAAGCGCACTTCGAGGATCCCGGCGTTGCCGGGTTCGCCGGGCTGACCGCGGACTACGACATCGTCCTGGCCCACAGCGTCGACGGTCCCGAAGTCTTCGGCGGTCAGGGCCTGGCCGTGGTGCCGTTGCTGGAGGAACCCCTGGACGTGGCCCTGCCCGCGGGGCACGCGCTGGCCGCCAAGGCCACGCTGTGCGCCGAGGACGTCGTCGGCTTCCCCTGGATGGGCGTTCCCGAGGGCTTTCCCTTCGATACCGTGCTGCGCCAGATTGAGCTGCGGGCCGGCTCGCAGGCCGTCCGCGCCCAGCAGTTCCCCGATCTGCGTGTGCTCGAAGCCCTTGTCAGCGCCGGCCACGGGCTGAGCCTGCTGCCGCGGTACACGGCTGTCAGCAACCAGGACCGCGGATTCGTGCTGCGCCCGCTCGAAGGCGTAAAGGCCAACCGCAGCATTGTTGCCCTCGCCCGTCCCGACGTCGCGGCCAGGACCACCATCCAGCAGGTCCTGGCGATGCTGAAGGCCGAGGCCCAAGCTGTCGCCGAAGCTCCGCAACAGCGTGACGCGGCTCACCGAATCCGCGGCCAAGCGGCCGCGGATTTCATCATGTGAGATGAGAGTCCACTATTTGATCGAAATATTCCCGGTTTTCCGCTTAACGCTCCCTCATGGGGTCGTTGGGGTCCGGGGCGGACCCCTAGACTTTGAGCCATGAGTCAGGACACCCAAACAGCAGCAGACACCAAGCCGGACATCAAGCCCCGCAGCCGGGTCGTTACCGATGGAATCCACGCCGCGCCCGCGCGCGGTATGTTCCGGGCGGTCGGCATGGGCGATGACGATTTCGCCAAGCCCCAGATCGGTGTGGCGAGTTCGTGGAACGAGATCACTCCCTGCAACCTTTCGTTGAACCGGCTCGCCCAGGGCGCCAAGGAAGGCGTCCACGCCGGCGGCGGGTTCCCGATGCAGTTCGGCACCATTTCCGTCTCTGACGGCATCTCCATGGGGCATGAGGGCATGCACTTCTCCCTCGTCTCCCGCGAAGTCATTGCCGACTCCGTCGAGACCGTCATGCAGGCCGAGCGGATCGACGGCTCCGTCCTGCTGGCCGGGTGCGACAAGTCCCTGCCCGGCATGCTGATGGCCGCGGCCCGCCTGGACCTCGCAGCCGTGTTCCTCTACGCCGGCTCGATCATGCCCGGCTGGGTCAAGCTCGAGGACGGCTCCGAGAAGGAAGTCACCCTGATCGACGCGTTCGAGGCTGTCGGTGCCTGCGCCGCCGGGAAGATGAGCCGCGAGGACCTGGACCGCATCGAAAAGGCCATCTGCCCGGGCGAAGGCGCCTGCGGCGGCATGTACACCGCGAACACCATGGCGTGCATCGGTGAGGCCCTGGGCATGTCCCTGCCCGGCTCGGCCGCGCCGCCCTCCGCGGACCGCCGCCGCGACGCCTTCGCGCACAAGTCCGGCGAAGCCGTGGTCAACCTCCTGCGCCTGGGCATCACCGCCAGGGACATCATGACCAAGAAGGCCTTCGAGAACGCGATCGCCGTCACCATGGCCTTCGGCGGGTCCACCAACGCCGTGCTGCACCTGCTCGCCATCGCCCGCGAAGCCGAGGTCGAGCTGACCCTGGACGACTTCAACCGGATCGGCGACAAGATCCCGCACCTGGGCGACCTCAAGCCGTTCGGCCGTTACGTGATGACCGACGTCGACAAGATCGGCGGCGTGCCGGTCATCATGAGGGCCCTGCTCGACGCCGGCCTGCTGCACGGTGACTGCCTCACCGTCACCGGCAAGACCGTCGCGGAAAACCTCGCCGCGATCAACCCGCCGGACCCGGACGGCAAAGTGCTCCGCGCCATGGACAACCCGATCCACAAGACCGGCGGCATCACCATCCTGCACGGCTCGATGGCCCCCGAGGGTGCCGTCGTCAAGAGCGCCGGCTTCGACGCGGACGTCTTCGAAGGCACCGCCCGCGTGTTCGAACGCGAACAGGGCGCCCTGGACGCGCTGGACAAGGGCGAGATTCACAAGGGCGACGTCGTCGTCATCCGCTACGAAGGCCCCAAGGGCGGCCCCGGCATGCGCGAGATGCTCGCCATCACCGGCGCCATCAAGGGCGCGGGCCTGGGCAAGGACGTCCTGCTACTCACCGACGGTCGCTTCTCCGGCGGCACCACGGGCCTGTGCATCGGCCACGTCGCACCGGAAGCCGTCGACGGCGGCCCGATCGCGTTCGTCAAGGACGGCGACCGGATCCGGGTGGACATCGCGGCCCGCACGTTCGACCTCCTGGTCGACGAGGCCGAGCTCGAGTCCCGCAAGGTCGGCTGGGAACCCCTGCCGGCCAAGTTCACCAAGGGCGTTCTCGCGAAGTACGCCAAGCTAGTCCACAGCGCCTCCACCGGCGCGTACTGCGGGTAGCGCACGCTGAACAGCTAAACCCAACTAGCTCGCACTTGTGGCCGTTATGAGCGGGCATAACGGCCAATAACTGCGAGCTAGTTGGGGTGGCGTTCATCCAGTGGACAGCGTTGTCCAAATAGTGAGACAGGTGCCCGGCTCGTTGACACTTGTCTCACTCAGAGGGAAAACTGAACGCATGATCGAGATCGTTACCGCCGGTGCATCCGTCGTCGTACTTACCAAGCGCGTGGCTGACTAGCCCGACTGGTAACGAACCGTCACGCGCAACCCCTCGAAGAGCCACTCGGCTGAGGGGTTTTTTTATTTCCCGCAGCACCAGCACCACGCAAGACCCAAGAAGTTCCACGATCACCGAAGATCCACAAAGGAAGAGTCCGATGAGCAAAGGATCGCCGATCAGCCCCTCGCTGATGGCCACAAAGTCCGCTGGAGCCCACAAGGCTCCGGATCGCGTCGAACGTCCGGCTGACGCCGGCGTCGACACTGCTGCCGTCTCTCCTGTCCTCGGACCGAACAACGTCGTACCCCCGACCGTTATGACCGGTTCGCAAGCAATTGTCCGCTCGCTCGAAGAACTCGGCGTCCAGGACATTTTCGGTTTGCCCGGTGGCGCGATCCTGCCCACCTATGACCCCTTGATGGCCTCCAAAATGAACCACGTTCTGGTCCGTCACGAACAGGGAGCCGGCCACGCCGCGCAAGGCTACGCCATGGTCACCGGACGGGTTGGCGTCTGCATCGCCACCTCTGGCCCGGGCGCCACCAACCTCGTCACCGCCATCATGGATGCCCACATGGACTCCGTGCCGATGGTGGCCATCACCGGCCAGGTGTCCAGCGGGGTGATCGGCACGGACGCATTCCAGGAAGCGGACATCGTCGGGATCACCATGCCGATCACGAAGCACTCCTTCCTGGTCACCGACCCCAACGACATCCCGCACGTCATGGCCGAGGCCTTCCACCTGGCCTCCACCGGACGCCCGGGTCCCGTCCTCGTCGATGTCGCCAAGGACGCCCAGCAGGGCCAGATGACGTTCTCCTGGCCGCCCAAGATCGATCTGCCGGGCTACCGGCCGGTGCTGCGCGGCCACAGCAAGCAGGTCCGCGAGGCCGCCCGGCTCATCACCGCCGCCAGTAAGCCCGTGCTCTATGTCGGCGGCGGTGTGGTCAAGGCCCACGCCTCGGCCGAGCTGCGCGAACTGGCCGAGCTGACCGGCGCACCCGTCGTGACCACCCTGATGGCCCGCGGCGTGTTCCCGGATTCGCACCCGCAGCACGTTGGCATGCCGGGCATGCACGGCACCGTTTCCGCCGTGACCGCCCTGCAGCAGTCCGACCTCCTCATCACGCTCGGCGCACGGTTCGATGACCGGGTGACCGGCGTCCTGAAGTCCTTCGCCCCGAACGCCAAGGTCATCCACGCCGACATCGATCCGGCGGAGATCTCCAAGAACCGCACGGCCGACGTCCCGATCGTTGGCTCGGTCAAGGAGATCATTCCGGAACTGAGCGAGGCCCTGCGCACGCAGTTCGAAGCCTTCGGCACCCCGGATCTGACCAACTGGTGGGCATTCCTGAACAACCTCAAGGAAACCTACCCGCTTGGCTGGACCGAACCCGAGGACGGCCTCAGCGCCCCGCAACGCGTGATCGAACGCATCGGTGCCCTGACCGGACCCGAGGGTGTGTACGTCGCCGGCGTCGGACAGCACCAGATGTGGGCCTCGCAGTTCATTAAGTACGAACGCCCGCACGCCTGGCTGAACTCCGGCGGCGCCGGCACCATGGGCTACGCCGTACCGGCGGCCATGGGCGCCAAGGTGGGTGAACCCGACCGCGTGGTCTGGGCGATCGACGGCGACGGCTGCTTCCAGATGACCAACCAGGAACTGGCCACCTGCGCGATCAACAAGATCCCGATCAAGGTTGCCATCATCAACAACTCCTCGCTGGGCATGGTCCGGCAGTGGCAGACCCTCTTCTACGAGGGCCGCTACTCCAACACCGACCTCAACACCGGCCATGACACGATCCGCATTCCGGACTTCGTCAAGCTGGCGGACGCCTACGGCTGCGCTGCCTTCCGCTGCGAACGCGACGAGGACATCGACGCCACCATCCAGAAGGCCCTGGAGATCAATGACCGCCCCGTGGTCATCGACTTCGTCGTGAGCCCCAACTCGATGGTGTGGCCGATGGTCCCCTCGGGGGTCAGCAACGACCAGATCCAGGTTGCCCGCAACATGACCCCGGAATGGGAAGAGGAGGACTGAACATGACCCGCCACACATTGTCCGTTCTGGTCGAAGACAAGCCCGGTGTGCTGACCCGCGTCGCCAGCCTCTTCGCCCGCCGGGCCTTCAACATCAATTCCCTGGCCGTCGGCCCCACCGAGGTCCCGGGCATGTCCCGGATGACCGTCGTGGTCGACGCCGACGGCGAGCTGATCGAACAGGTCACTAAGCAGCTGAACAAGCTGGTCAACGTGATCAAGATCGTCGAGCTCACCTCAGAATCTTCCGTACAGCGCGACCACATCCTGGTCAAGGTACGTGCGGATGCCGCAACACGCCTGCAGGTCACCCAGGCTGCAGACCTGTTCCGCGCTTCAGTGGTCGACGTCTCCACAGAGTCGGTGGTCATTGAAGCAACGGGCCACCCCGAGAAGCTCACGGCACTCCTGTCAGTGCTTGAGCCCTTCGGCATCCGCGAAATCGTGCAGTCCGGCACCTTGGCCGTTGGGCGGGGATCCCGCTCCATGAGTGACAGGGCCTTACGCAGCGCATAAGCAAGTAACGGCGCAGGCAACTGCCTGGCCGAGCGTTGCGTCCCAAACCGCAGCACCACAGACAACATCGAAAAACCACTCAAGAGGAGTTACGCAAGTGACTGAAATGTTCTACGACGACGACGCAGACCTGTCGATCATCCAGGGTCGCAAGGTTGCCATTGTCGGCTACGGCTCCCAGGGCCACGCCCACGCGCTGAACCTGCGCGATTCCGGCGTCGAGGTTGCCATCGCGCTCAAGGAAGGCTCGAAGTCCATCGCCAAGGCCGAGGACGCAGGCTTCACGGTCAAGAACGTCGCAGACGCTGCCGAATGGGCCGACGTCATCATGATCCTGGCGCCGGACCAGTACCAGCGCTCGATCTACAACGACTCCATCAAGGACAAGCTGACCCCGGGCAAGGCCCTCGCCTTCGCCCACGGCTTCAACATCCGCTTCGGCTACATCAAGGCACCGGAGGGCGTTGACGTCATCCTGATCGCCCCGAAGGCTCCCGGCCACACCGTGCGCCGCGAGTTCGAAGCCGGCCGCGGCATCCCGGACATCATCGCCGTTGAGCAGGACGCCACCGGTTCCGCCTGGGAGCTGGCCAAGTCCTACGCCAAGGCCATTGGCGGCACCCGCGCCGGCGTCATCAAGACCACCTTCACCGAAGAGACCGAAACGGACCTCTTCGGCGAGCAGGCTGTGCTCTGCGGCGGCGTGTCCCAGTTGGTCCAGTACGGCTTCGAGACCCTGACTGAGGCCGGCTACCAGCCACAGATCGCTTACTTCGAGGTGCTTCACGAGCTCAAGCTCATCGTTGACCTCATGTGGGAAGGCGGCATCGCCAAGCAGCGTTGGAGCGTCTCGGACACCGCAGAGTACGGCGACTACGTCTCCGGCCCGCGCGTCATCACCCCCGAGGTGAAGGAGAACATGAAGGCAGTCCTGAAGGACATCCAGGACGGCGCCTTCGCCAAGCGCTTCATCGACGACCAGGACGCCGGCGCTCCCGAGTTCAAGGCGCTGCGTGCCAAGGCCGAGCAGCACCCGATCGAGGCCGTGGGCCGCGAACTGCGGTCCCTGTTCGCCTGGCAGCAGCAGGACGCGGACTACGTCGAAGGTTCCGCAGCCCGCTAGACCGCGGCCCGCTAAATATTGCCCGGCAGGGGAGCCGGACACCTTTTTCCGGGGGGTCCGGCTTCCCTGCTGTCCAGCACCACCCGTCTCACCAGCACCACCTGATTCACCAAAATCCCCACCAGATACACAAGAGAGCTAAAGAGGTCACCGGTGACTAGCACCAAACCTGTCGTACTCCTCGCTGAGGAACTTTCACCCGCCACAGTCGAGGCCCTCGGCCCGGACTTTGAAATCCGCCAGACTGACGGCTCCGACCGTTCCCAGCTGCTCTCCGCGATCGCCGACGTCGACGCGATCCTGGTCCGCTCCGCCACCCAAGTGGACGCCGAAGCCATCGCCGCCGCCAAGAACCTCAAGGTGATCGCCCGTGCCGGCGTGGGCCTGGACAACGTGGACATCAAGGCCGCCACGCAGGCCGGCGTCATGGTGGTCAACGCGCCGACCTCCAACATCGTCTCCGCCGCCGAACTGACGGTCGGGCACATCCTGAGCCTCGCCCGCCACATTCCGCAGGCCAGCTCCGCGCTCAAGGACGGGGAGTGGAAACGCTCCAAGTACACCGGCATCGAACTCTTCGAAAAGAAGATCGGCATCATCGGCCTCGGCCGGATCGGCGCCCTGGTGGCCGCCCGCCTCAAGGGCTTCGACACCAAGATCCTCGCGTACGACCCCTACATCACCTCCGCCCGGGCCGCCCAGCTCGGCGTCCAGCTGGTGACCCTCGATGAGCTCCTCGCGCAGTCGGACTTCATCACCATCCACATGCCCAAGACTCCGGAGACCGTCGGCATGCTCGGCGCCGACGCCTTCAAGAAGATGAAGAGCACGGCCTACGTCATCAACGTCGCCCGCGGCGGCCTGGTGGACGAGGAAGCCCTCTACACCGCGCTCCAGGCCGGCGACATCGCCGGTGCCGGCGTCGACGTCTTCAACAAGGAGCCCAGCACCGACCTGCCCTTCTTCAAGCTCGACAACGTCGTGGTGACCCCGCACCTGGGCGCCTCCACCGACGAAGCCCAGGAGAAGGCCGGCGTCTCCGTCGCCAAGTCCGTGCGCCTCGCGCTGGCCGGCGAACTGGTCCCGGACGCCGTCAACGTCGCCGGCGGCGTCATCGCCGAAGACGTCCGCCCGGGCATCCCGCTGATCGAAAAGCTCGGCCGGATCTTCACCGCGCTGACCCACGCCTCCCTCACGCAGTTCGACATCGAGGTGGCCGGCGAGATCTCCTCCCTCGACGTCAAGGTCCTGGAACTCGCGGCCCTCAAGGGGATTTTCGCCGACGTCGTGACCGAGCAGGTCTCCTACGTCAACGCCCCGGTGATCGCCGAACAGCGCGGCATCAACGTCCGGCTCATCACGACGCCGGACACCGAGTCCTACCGCAACGTGCTGACCCTGCGCGGTGCCCTCAGCGACGGCAGCCAGATCTCCGTCGCGGGAACCCTCACCGGCCCGAAGCAGATCCAGAAGCTCGTGGGCGTCAACGGCTACGAGGTGGAGATCCCGATCAGCGAGCACCTCGTGGTGGTGGCCTACTCGGACCGCCCCGGCGTGATCGGCACGATCGGCCACATCCTGGGCATGAACAACATCAACATCGCCGGCATGCAGGTGGCACGCCAGGCAGAAGGCGGCCAGGTGCTCGCCCTTCTGACCATCGACAGCTCCGTTCCCCAGCAGGTCCTTGACGCGATCAAGGCCGGGATCGGCGCTGACATGGTCCGCGAGGTCGACCTCGAGGACTGAAATCCTCCCCGCAGGGCGCCGGCGGCGGCTTGAGAGCCGCCGGCGTCCGTGAGCGGGCGGCCGGTCTGCGTACAATGGCTAGGACCGAATTTCGGGTCTTGGCCGGCAGACCGGCCTTTACTTTTGCACGCCCGGCACGGGACGCCTTCAATTCCGCAGGAAATGAACTGCGGCGTGCGCACGCAATCCAGCTTTCAGGAGCCCAATGAACGCCGTCCAGAGGTTCATCAGAAGCAGAGTGCTTCTGCTGACCGCGTCCATTTTGATCGTGGCCATGTGCCTGTCAGTCCTCGTCCAGGGTCAGTCCCAGGCGGCGCTGAGCAGGACCGTGGACCAAAACTCCCGGGGGCTCTACGACGTCCTGGTCCAGGCCAAGGCCGGTGACAACGGCGGCCTGATGCAGCCGGACATCGCCACCGGGCAGGGCGGCATCAGCTTCGACCAGCTGGACGCGATCCGGAAGCTCTCCGGCACGTCGGTGGCCGCGCCCATCAGCCTGGTCTCCCGCGTCACCCAGAACCTCGAGGCGCCCCGGCTGGACGCCACCGACTACCTCGGCTTCAACGCGGGCCTCGCCGGCACGGCCGGCGACCCGACCGCCACGGACCCGAGCAAATGGCCGGCCGCGGAATCTGTCCTGAGCGACACCCCGAAGAAATACCGCCTCACCGCCAGCGCCGTCAGCTCCGACGGCCACTCCGACCAGACCCTCTTCAAGACCACGGCCGAAGGAACCCTCGGCAAGGCCAAGCTGGTCGAAGAGCAGGTGGCCGGCGGCAAGAACGTCCGCATTCAGGGCCCGGCCGGCGAAACCGGGATCAAATTCCCCACCCCCGCCGGCGGCTCCGAGCACAACCTCTTCAACCTCTCCGTCTCCCTGCCCATGGCGCCGCAGGTGACCGAGTCCGTGGTCGCCGTCGACCCCGTCTCCGAACGCGCCCTGCTCGGCACGGCCGGTGACTTCCTGGCTCCGCTGGAGAAGGCCCCGCCCGCGGATGCCCGCAACGCCGGCGCGATCGGCCGCCACTTCGAGAGCCTCTTCACCAACGGCATCAGCATGGACGAGCTCAAGGAAGGCCCCGACTTCCTCGGCGTCAAGCTCAAGTACTGGGCCCCGCTGATGACCCAGTACCAGCAGGCCAAGCGCGACGGCCAGCTCACCGCCGATTCGCAGGCGATTCCGCTGATCGTGCGCACCGGCACCGCCCTGGACCTGAAGTACTCGGTCAAGATCGAGGAAATCGACGACTCCGGCAACGTCACCAAGGACGTCGGCACCGTGACCCGCTCGCTGGACAAGGACTACCTCCCGTTCGTCTCCAAGTCCCCGTTCGCCCTCGCCTGGCCCGGGTCCAAGGACCTCACCCAGCTCATGGGCGACACCGCAGCCTTCAGCCAGGGCCTCTACGACCCGGCCACCTGGACCACCAACTTCGCCGCGGCCCCCAAGTACAAAGACGGTGAAACCGCCGCCAACGGCGCGGCGAACAAGAGCGCCACGCCCGGCGACTGGGTCACCGTGAACCGGCTCCCGGACAAGGCCGCCAACGGCGCCGCCGTCGACCAGACCCAGCGCGATCCCGTCGACGAGCGCTCCTACCGGGACAACCTCGAGACCGGCAAGAAGCTCGCCACTCCGCTGGCCATGGTCTACGGCACGTTCGACCCTTCGGCGGTCAAGGAAGCTGCCGGCGACGTCAACCGGCTGCCCCTGGGCGGCTACGACCCCGCGCCGTTCACCCTGACGAAGGACGCGGCCGGCAACCAGACCAGCACCGAACTCAAGCCGTCCCTGAGCGCCACAGGCCTGGTCAGCCAGTCCGCTGGCGCCATCACCGACTACTACGGCCTCGCCGCCGCCCGCGGATACGACACTAACGCCAACGTGATCGACGCCGTCCGCGTCCGGGCCAAGGTCCCCGGCAGCTGGAAGCAGGCGCAGCCCGACATCGAGAAGCTCGCCAACGAGATCCGCGACATGGGCCTGGAAGCCACCGTCGTGGCCGGTTCCGCCCGCGAAGACGCCAGCATCGCCGTTCCCGGCTACTCCAAGGACGACGCCGGCAAGGAATCGCCGCTGGGCACCGTACAGCAGTCGTGGGTCCGCCAGAACGCCGCGGACGCCGTCTCCGGCTCCCTGACCACCACGAACCTGACCCTGCTGTTCCTGACCCTGTGCGGTGCCGCCCTGCTAACGGGTGCCTCCACCGTCAGCTACGTCCGCAAACGGCGCAGCGAGGCCGGTACCCTGCGTGCCATGGGCTGGACGCAGCGCAGGATCCGTTCCTGGGTGCTGGCCGAATTCGGCGTCGGCGCGGGCCTGCTGGCCGTCGTCGGGATCGCCCTCAGCCTGATCACCTGGACTGCGGCCACCGCGATCGTCTCGGCCTCGGTCCTGGCGTTGTACGTGGGCGCAGCCTTCTTCGCCGCGCAGCAGCTGCGCCACCGCGAGGAAGTGGACCAGGAACCGCAGCACGATGAGCGGCTCATGGCGATTGATTCCCCGCTGACCTTCGCCAACCGGCAGCTGAGCACCAACAAGTTCAACACCATCGCGCTGGCTGTTGCCGTCGGTGTTTTCGCCGCCGCCGTAGGCGGACTGGTCGCCCTGCTGATCGACATTCCCCGGGCCGCCGGCGCCAGTGCGCTGGGCGGGCTGGCCGCGGCCAGCATCGCGCTCCCAAGCATCATCCTGGCCTTGTCCGGCGTGGCCGTCGGCCTGGTCCTGACCATGGTCACCGGGCGGTTCGAACTGCAGGCCAAGCGCCAGTACCTCGGCACTCTGCGGGCCATGGGCTGGAACCCGGACATGCTGGGCCAGGTCCGTTTCTTCGAAAATGCCATGGTGGGAACCGTCGCGTTGCCGCTGGGTATTGTGGGCGCCCTCGGCATCGGCCTCCTCCTCGCCCCCTATGCCGCACTGTGGGCCGCTCTCGCCGGCCTCGTGGCTGTACTTTGCTGGATTCCGATTGCAACGAAAGTGGTCCAATGACTAACGAGCTGAACCTCGACCGGGAGGCACACGACCGGATGACCGCCAGCACCCGTCGCGGTGCGCACAAGACCCGCGCCAACACGATCGTGAAGGCCACGGACCACGCCACCCCGCTGGAACTGAGCAACATCACCATCCACTACGGCGGCGGCAAGGGCGGTGCCGAGCCCGTCAACGTCGTGGACGACTTCAACATGACGCTGCACGCCGGCGAGATGCACTGCGTCGCCGGCCGCTCCGGCTCCGGCAAGACCAGCATCCTGACCGTCGGCGCGGGCCTGACCCTGCCGACGTCGGGCCGGGTGTTCTGGGAAGGCGACTCGCTCGAGACCATGGGCGACGACGAGATCGCCGACCGCCGCCGGGCCCTGATCGGCTATGTCGACCAGGGCGGCGCCCTGATCGACGGGATGAGCGCACTCGAAAACGTCCTGCTGCCGGCCGTGCCGGATGGCGAGGTGGAGAAGCGCCGTGACATGGCCAAGGACCTCCTGGACCTCGTGGGCCTGGGCCGGCGCATGCGCCACCGCCCGGCGCAGCTCTCCGGCGGTGAGCGCCAGCGCGTGGCGATCGCCCGCGCCCTCATCCTCGGCACCCGGGTCCTGGTGGTCGACGAGCCGACGGCCAGCCTGGACCGTGCCGCGGCTAACCGCATCATCAGCATCCTCAAGGACACGACGTCCGACGGCATTGCCGTGCTGGTGGCTTCACATGACCACGAACTGGTCCGCCAGAGCGATACCCTGACCGAACTGATCTAGATTTAGACCGTGACTTCTTCTGAAAAAACCCCGTTCTACATCACCACGGCCATCACGTACCCCAACGGGGTGCCGCATATCGGCCACGCGTACGAGTACATCGCCACCGATGCGATGGCCCGCTTCAAGCGACTGGACGGGTTCGACGTCTTCTTCCTGACCGGAACGGACGAGCACGGCATGAAGATCGCCCAGGCCGCCGAGAAGGAAGGCGTCACGCCCAAGGAGCTGGTGGACCGGAACGCCGAGATCTACAAGGCGGCCCACGCCGCCCTGGGGATCTCCTACGACCGCTTCATCCGCACCACCGACGCCGACCACTACGCGGCATCGCAGGCCATCTGGAAGAAGATGGAAGCCAACGGGGACATCTACCTGTCCAAGTACGAAGGCTGGTACTCGGTCCGCGACGAGGCCTACTACGGCGAGGACGAGACCGTTCTCAAAGATGACGGACTCCGCTACTCCCGCGAAACCGATACCGCTGTGACGTGGACGGCCGAGGAGAGCTACTTCTTCCGGCTCTCGGCCTACCAGGACAAGCTGCTGGCGCTCTACGAGGCGCACCCGGAATTCGGCGCCCCGCAGTCACGGTTCAACGAGGTCATCAGCTTCGTCAAGCGCGGCCTGGAGGACCTGTCCATCAGCCGCACGACGTTCGACTGGGGCGTTCCGGTGCCCGGCAACGACACCCACGTCATGTACGTGTGGGTCGACGCCCTCACCAACTACCTCACCGGCGTCGGCTACCCCGACACCGAATCGGAATCCTTCAAGAAGTACTGGCCGGCCGATGTCCACGTGATCGGCAAGGACATTTCCCGGTTCCACGCCATCTACTGGCCGGCCTTCCTCATGAGCGCCGGGCTGGAGCTGCCCAAGCGCATCATGATCCACGGCTTCCTGCACAACAACGGCGTCAAGATGTCCAAGTCCCTCGGCAACGTGGTGGCGCCGGCGGACTTCGTCGCGCAGTACGGGCTGGACCAGGTGCGGTTCTTCTTCCTGCGCGAGGTACCGTTCGGGGCGGACGGCAACTACAACCACGAGGCCATCGTGGGACGGATGAACTCGGACCTGGCCAACAACTTCGGCAACCTGGCCCAGCGGTCGCTGTCCATGGTGGCCAAGAACTGCGAGGGCCGCGTGCCGGCGCCGGGCGGCTTCTCCGCCGACGACACCGCGCTGCTGGACCAGGCCAACGCCCTGCTGGACACCGTCCGGGCCGCGTTCGAGAAGCAGGAGTTCAGCCGCGCGCTGGAAGCCATCTGGGCTGTCCTGGGCGACACGAACGCCTACTTCGCCGAACAGGCCCCGTGGGTGCTGCGCAAGACCGACGTCGAGCGCATGAACACGGTCCTGTACGTGACGCTTGAGGTGCTGCGGATCGTGTCCATCCTGGCCCAGCCGGTCATGCCGACGGCGACGGCGGCCATCCTGGACACGCTCGGCCAGCCCGAGGGCGAGGTGCGCCAGTTCGCGGCCCTCGGCACGCCGATCGCCGCCGGCACCCAGCTGCCCGCTCCGGCCCCGGTGTTCCCGAAGTACGAGGAACCCGCCGACGCCTGAGCCTGCACACCTCCGGACGCTCCCGCAGACTTGCGGCGTTTCGGGTGACGCTCCCGCACCTCCGCCGTGGAGGAGCGGGAGCGTTTCGCTTCTTCCTGCAGGACGTGAGGGTGCGTCGGCGGGGGTGTTTGAATAGTGAGACGACTTGACCAGAATGTGGATCCCTTGGCTACCCTGAAATTATGAGCGCATCCACGATTGATCTGGCAGTCATCCCGGGCGACGGCATCGGCCCCGAGGTCACCGCCGAAGCCCTGAAGGTTCTCGAGAAGGCCGCGGCCGCCGAGGGGATCGTGCTCCGGCAGACCCACTACAAGCTGGGCGCGGAGCACTGGCTGGAGACGGGGGAGACCCTGCCCGCAGCCACCCTCGAGGACCTCCGCACCCGCGACGCCATCCTGTTCGGCGCCGTCGGCGCAGCCCCCGGCGACACCCGGATCCCCTCCGGCATCATCGAGCGCGAGCTCCTGCTGAAGCTGCGTTTCAGCCTGGACCACTTCGTCAACCTGCGGCCTTCCCGCCTCTACGCCGGCGTCGGCAGCCCGCTCGCCAACCCCGGCGAGATCGACTTCATCGTGGTCCGCGAAGGCACCGAAGGCCCCTACGTGGGCAACGGCGGCACGCTGCGCGCCGGCACGCCGCACGAGGTCGCCACCGAGGTCTCGCTGAACACCGCCCACGGCGTGGAGCGCGTGGTCCGCGACGCCTTCCGCCGGGCCAACGACCGTCCCCGCAAGAAGCTCACCCTGGTGCACAAGCACAACGTCCTGGTCTTCGCCGGCCAGCTCTGGAAGCGCACGGTCGAGGCCGTGGCCCAGGAGTTCCCCGAGGTCACCCACGACTATCTCCATGTCGACGCCGCCACGATCTTCATGGTCACCGATCCGGCCCGCTTCGACGTGATCGTCACCGACAACCTGTTCGGAGACATCATCACCGACCTCGCGGCAGCCGTGACCGGCGGGATCGGCCTGGCAGCCTCCGGCAACATCAACATGGACCGCACCGCCCCGTCGATGTTCGAACCGGTCCACGGCTCCGCCCCGGACATCGCCGGCCAGCAGAAAGCCGACCCCACCGCCGCGATCCTCTCCGCCGCGCTCCTTCTCGACCACCTTGGGTTCGCTGGCGCCGCCCGGAAGATCGAGGCGGCCGTCACCGCCGACGTCGAGGCCCGCGACGGCGCCGTCCGCACCACCAGCGAGGTGGGCGACGCCATCGCGGCGGCGCTGTAGCCCCCCGGCCGCACTCGCTGCACTGCAGGCAGCGCAGAACCGGTACTGCCAACGGGCGTAAGCTAGTTTCGAATCACCAAAATGCTGCCGTGGTCCGACGGTGAACCACGTTCCCACACCAGGCAGCCGATCGTGGAGGAACCATGACTCAGACTGCCCATGGCGTCGAATTCACCCAGCACCTGTCGGAGAACCCGAAGTCTGCTGAAGAGCGTGCAGCCATCCTGGCGAACCCGGGATTTGGCGACTATTTCACCGACCACACCGCGGTTGTCGACTACAGCGTCGACGCCGAGGGCAACGGCGGCTGGCATGACGCGCGAATTGAGCCCTACGGTCCCATTTCCCTGGACCCCTCCGCCGCGGTGCTGCACTACGGCCAGGAGATCTTCGAGGGACTCAAGGCCTACCGGCACGCTGACGGCTCGATCTGGACGTTCCGCCCCGAGGCCAACGCCGCCCGCCTGAACAAGTCCGCCCGGCGCCTGGCGCTCCCGGAGCTGCCGGAGGAGTACTTCCTCGGCGCCATCCGCGAACTCGTCGCGGCGGACAAGGACTGGGTCCCGTCCGGCGACGGCGAGGCCCTGTACCTGCGGCCGTTCATGATCGCCACGGAGGCCTTCCTGGGCGTCCGGGCAGCGCGCGAGGTCTCCTTCCGCGTGATCGCCTCCCCGGCCGGCAACTACTTCGGCGGCGAGCTCAAACCCGTCTCCATCTGGATCTCGCGTGAATACGCCCGCGCCGGCCGCGGCGGAACGGGCGCCGCCAAGTGCGGCGGCAACTACGCCGCCTCGCTGATCGCCCAGCAGGAAGCCGAGGCCCACGGCTGCAAGCAGGTCCTCTTCCTGGACCAGTTCAATGACAACGCGGTCGAGGAACTCGGCGGCATGAACGTCTTCTTCGTCATGAAGGACGGCTCGCTCGTCACCCCCGCGCTGTCCGGCACCATCCTGGAGGGCGTGACGCGGTCCTCCGTGATCCAGGTGGCCCGGGACATGGGCCGCGAAGTCACCGAACGCAAGATCACCCTGGATGAGTGGCGCGACGGGGTTGCCTCCGGCGAGATCGCCGAGGTCTTCGCCTGCGGCACCGCCGCCGTCATCACCCCCATCGGCGTGCTCAAGGATGCCACCGAGTTCATCGGCTCCGAAGACGCAAAGGCGGGAGAGACCACCATGGCCATCCGCGCCCAGCTGCTCGGCATCCAGACCGGCACCGTGGAGGACACTCACGGCTGGCTGACCCGCCTCGCCTAGGTACAAAATCCAGGCGCAGCATGTAGGACAAACATTGTGACTCTCGACGGCGGCCCGCACCTTTCGGTGGGGGCCGCCGTCGGCGTCTGAGATTTTGGTGAAAAATGCGCTGAAGTACGGCGTAACCTGTCCAATCGGCCCTGTTCGAGGCTGGAGCCGCGGGTGCACAATGAGCAGATGACCGGGCTTATCCAGGTTCTGGGCGTGGTCTTCGGGGGCCTGCTGATCGTCGTCGGTGTAGCCGAGTCGTTCTTCATCCGCGACCAGCGTCTGGAGCGGCTATTCGTCGCCGAACCGGACGACGTCCAGGCCGCCTGGCTGGGGACGTTGAATCTCGGCTTCTACAACGTGATCTGGGGGATCGGTGCCATCGCGGGGGCCATCATGCTCGGGGGAGCCGATGCCGCAGCCGGCCAGGCGCTCCTGTTGTTCATTTGTACGAGCCATGTGGTTCTCGGCCTCATTTTGTTTCTGTCCGAGCGGCGGCTTTGGGGCAGCGCCATCGCAGAAGGGCTCCTGCCGCTCATCATCGCGACCCTCTTGCTCGTCTAAGGCCTTCTGGAGGAAGTGCGAGGATGGGACCGTGACTTCCGAGACCTCCGCCGGCATTGTCCGCAGCAGCGAGCTGACCCGGTTCCGGCTCGCCCCGAACCCCGGGCCCATGAGCCTGGCCGGAACCAACTCCTATCTCATCGGCGCCCCGGCGGCGGCCAGCGTCGCCGTCGACCCCGGGCCCCTCGACGAACCGCACCTGAAGGCGCTGGCCGGGGAGGGCCGGATCGAGCTCATCCTGATCACGCACCGGCACGCGGACCACACAGCGGCCGCCGCGAGGTTTTCCGAGCTCACGGGCGCGCCGGTACGGGCCGCGGATCCCGCCCACTGCCACGGCGCGCTCCCGCTGCAGGACGGCGAAACGCTCCATGCCGCCGGGGTGGAGATCAGGGTCCTGGCGACGCCGGGCCACTCCTCGGATTCGCTGTGCTTCCACCTGCCGCAGGACGGCCCGCACGGCTCGGTGCTGACCGGGGACACGATCCTGGGCTCTGGAACCACCGTGCTGGATTACCCCGACGGCACGCTCCGCGACTACCTCGACTCGCTGGACAAGCTGGAACGCCTCGGACCCGCCACAGTGCTGCCGGCCCACGGCCCCGTACTCCCGGCGCTCGACGCCGTCGCCCGCGCCTACCGGGACCACCGGCAGGGCAGACTCAAGCAGGTCCGGGCCGCGCTCGTGGCCCTGGGCGCCGGCGTCGGCGCTGACGCCGATGTCCGCGCCGTCACGGACGCCGTGTACGCCGACGTCGATCCTTCCGTCCGCCGCGCCGCGGAGCTTTCGGTCGCTGCGCAGCTGGACTACCTGCGCACCCACCCAACTAACTCGCAGTAGAAGCCGTTTTCAGCGCTCATAACGGCCCCAAGTGCGAGCCAGTTGGGGGAGGGGCGCCCGCCGGGGACGGTACGCTTGGAACCATGCGTATCGCCCGGTTTGTAGTTGATTCTGATCCCCTCTACGGCATCGTGGAAGGCGAGCCCGGCAGTGAGGAAGTCACTGTCATCAAGGGCGACCCCTTCTTCCACGGCGTGGAACGAACCCCCATGAAGCACAAGCTGGAAGACGTCCGCCTCCTGGCGCCGATCATTCCGCGCAGCAAGGTCATCGGCGTGGGCCGCAACTTCGCGGAACATGCCCGTGAGCTGGGCAACGAGGTCCCGCAGCAGCCCCTGCTGTTCCTCAAGCCCAACACCTCCGTGATCGGGCCCAACGATCCCATTGTGCTGCCGGAGTTCTCCGAGGACGTGTCCTTCGAGGCCGAGCTGTGCGTCGTGATCGGCCGGATCTGCAAGGACGTACCCGAGGACCGGGTGGACGACGTGATCTTCGGCTACACCTGCGGCAACGACCTCACCGCGCGCGACGTCCAGAAGACGGACCTGCAGTGGGCCAGGGCCAAGGGCTTCGACACCTCGGCGCCGCTGGGACCGTGGATCGAGACCGAACTCGACACCGAGGACCTGCAGATCCAGGGCCGGCTCAACGGCGAACTGCGCCAGGACGGCAGCACCAACCAGATGATCCGCGGCGTCCGGGAACTCGTCTCCATCGTCTCGCAGGCCTTCACCCTCCTGCCCGGCGACGTCATCATGACAGGCACCCCGGCCGGCGTCGGCGCGGTGCAGGCCGGGGACCGTTTTGAGGTCGAGATCGAGGGCATCGGACGCCTCTCCAACCCTGTGGTGCGCCGCTAAGCGTTTTTCGCGCCGATTTCGGACAGCCGCACCGTGGATCCACGGTGCGGCTGTCCGTTTTCGTGGCGGTATTCCGGACAAGCGGCCGCGGTAGAGATTGGTAATGTTGGTACCACTATGACTACTGCTTCCGCGTCCGACGCCGTCTCCAGCTCCGCCCCGCTTGCTGCCTCCACCGGTGAAGTCACCACTGACACCCCGGTCCGTGTCCGGTTCTGCCCGTCACCCACGGGCACCCCGCACGTAGGCCTGATCCGCACCGCCCTCTTCAACTGGGCCCACGCCCGGCACACCAAGGGCACGTTCGTGTTCCGGATCGAGGACACGGACGCGGCGCGCGACTCGGAGGAGAGCTACCAGCAGTTGCTGGAGGCCCTCAAGTGGCTGGGCATCACCTGGGAAGAAGGCGTGGAGGTCGGCGGCCCGCACGAGCCCTACCGCCAGTCGCAGCGGCTGGACCTGTACAAGGACGTCGTAGCCAAGCTGATCGACGCCGGCTACGCCTACGAGTGCTACTCCTCACCGGAGGAAGTCGAAGCCCGCCACCGTGCCGCCGGCCGCGACCCCAAGCTCGGCTACGACAACTTTGACCGCGAACTCACCGACGAGCAGCTCGCCGCGTTCAAGGCCGAGGGCCGCCAGCCCGTGCTGCGCGTCCGCATGCCCGATGAAGACATCACCTTCAACGACATGGTCCGCGGCGAGATCACGTTCAAGGCCGGCAGCATCCCGGACTACGTCATTGTCCGCGCCGACGGCTCCCCGCTCTACACGCTGGTCAACCCCGTAGACGACGCGCTCATGGGCATCACCCACGTGCTCCGCGGCGAGGACCTGCTCTCCTCCACGCCCCGCCAGGTGGTGCTGATCAAGGCGCTGATGGACATCGGCGTCGCAAGCTACATGCCGGTCTTCGCCCACCTGCCGTACGTCATGGGCGAGGGCAACAAGAAGCTCTCCAAGCGCGACCCGCAGTCCAACCTGTTCCTGCTCCGGGACCGCGGCTTCATCCCCGAGGGCCTGCTGAACTACCTCTCCCTGCTCGGCTGGAGCCTCTCCGCCGACGAGGACATTTTCACCGTGGACCAGCTGATCGAGAACTTCGACGTCAACGACGTCCTGGCCAACCCGGCCCGCTTCGACATCAAGAAGGCCGAAGCAATCAACGGCACCCACATCCGCATGCTTGACCCGGAGGACTTCCGGGGCCGGCTGGTGCCCTACCTGCAGGCCGCCGGATTCGTGGGGGAGACCCTCACCGCCCGCGAGGAGGAAGTCCTGGCCGAGGCCGCGCCGCTGATCCAGGAACGCATCTCGCTGCTGGGCGAAGCGCCGGAGATGATCGCGTTCCTGTTCAAGGCCGACGACGCGATCGACGTCGCCGACGACGCCCGCAAGGGCCTGCCGGAGAACCTCACCGAAGTCCTCGACGCCGCCCTGGCCGCGCTGGAGCCCGTTGCCGACTGGACGGCCGAGAACATCCAGACCGCCCTCAAGGAGGCCCTCGTGGAAGGCCTCGGCGTCAAGCCGCGCCTGGCGTTCGGGCCCGTCCGCACGGCCGTCTCCGGCCGCCGGATCTCCCCGCCGTTGTTCGAATCCATGGTCATCCTGGGCAAGGACTCCTCCCTGGCCCGCCTCCGCGCCTTCCGCGGCTGACGTTCCGCCGATGGACACCGCGCCCGGATCCGGGACTGTGAACGAGACTGTGAACGAGACCATGGCCGGCCGCACGCCGGGCCCCGCCATCCTGGCGGCGGGTCTGGGCGCCGGCGCTGTCCGTGGGGTTCTGTTCGACATCGATGACACCCTGGTGGACCTCGAATTCGCCATGACGACCGCTCTGCGTGACGTCAGTGAGCATCTCCTGCCCGGCCTCGATGAGGCCGGGTGGGTGAGGTTCGGGCGGATCTTCACCCACGAGACCACCCATTTCTACGACCGTTACCTGGCCGGTGAGTTGACGTTCAACGAGCAACGGCTGCTCCGCGGCCGGGCGGCGCTGGAGCACTTCGGCGTCGAACTGTCAGACGGCGAGCAAGCCCACCACTGGGTGACGTCCTACGCAAGCCGCCAGCACGGCTACGTCCGGGCATTTGACGACGTCGGACCGCTGCTGGATGCCTTGGACGCCGCCGGCATTCCCTACGGGGCCGTCAGCAACAACGTCCACGACTACCAGCGCGTGAAGCTGGACGCGGCCGGGCTGGCACGGATTGCCGTCCTGGTGGGGACCGATACCGTCGGTGCCGCCAAGCCGGACCCCGCCATATATCTCGAGGGTGTCCGCCGCATCGGCACCGGCCCGGGCGAAACGCTGTACATCGGCGACAACCGGCTACTCGACGCTGAAGGTTCGACGGCGGCAGGCCTCCTCGGCGTCTGGCTGAACCGCGGCGGGGAGCCGGCCCCGGGCTTCCTCGGACGCCAGGTCAGCTCCCTGCTGGACCTGCTGGCGTAGCTGTTCCCCGTCGCCGGCACGCGCTAGGAGGCCTGGGCCGCTGTCTGCTTCCGCCGCAGTGTCAGGAAGGCGCCCACGGAACCCAGCCCAAGCACCCCGACGAGTCCTAGCGCCATCGCGGCGTCGGACTGCCGGAGCACAGTGCCGGGAGACACCGCTGCGGCACCGGAATAGAGCGTGCCGGTGCCGTCAGCGATCCGGGCGTTCCCGTCCGCGAGCTTGTCCGCGCCCGTGGCAAGCCGTGAGGAGCCGTCGGCCAGCTTGGTGTTCCCGGCCGAGAGTTCGGAGGCCCCTGATGCCAGCGCCTGAGAGCCGTTGAGCAGGCCGGGGTTGGCCGGATCGCCCGGAGTTCCCTTGATGCCGGCGTTCAGGGCAACGGTTCCGTCGGCCAGCCGGGAGCTGCCGGCGGTCATCCGGGCGGCGGCCTTGAGCAGACCCGGGTGCTCGGGATCGCCGGGAACCCCGTCCATCCCAACACGGATCTTGGAGGTGCCGTCGGCCAGGAGCCGGGTGCCCAGCACCACGCCCGGGTTGGCCGGGTCCTGGCTGTTGAGCTTGCCGGCCAGCGTGGCGAAACCGGCCGTGAGCTTTCCCGTACCCGCATGCAATTGGCCCGCGCCGTCCTGCAGCCGCTGCGCGCCGGCCTGCACCTGGGTGGCGCCGGCATCCAGCTTGCGTGCGCCTGCGGTGATCTTGGCGATCTTGTCTTTCACGACGGACAGAGGAACAAGGCTCTGGACAGGGTCGTTGGCCGCGGCCTGCAGGAGTTCCAGCGCCTGAGCCAAGGCAGCGGTTCCGGTTCCGGCTTCGGGATTGCCGTTGGCACCGCGGTAGCCCTTGAGCTGGTCCGTTCCTGCGGCGAGTGCGGCGGTGCCCCCGGCAAGCTGGGCGGCGCCCCCGTCGAGCTGGGTGGCGCCGTCGGCGAGGTTGTTCTCAGCGTTGCCTGCCGGCGTCGGGGTCAGGGCGGCGGACAGCTGCACGGCCCCTGCCGCGAGCTTCTGCGCACCGTCATCGACCTTGTAGACGCCGGGGGCGAGCTTGCCGTTGACGTCCGTCTCGATCTTGACGGCGCCTTCGGCCAGTTCCCCGGCGCCGGCCTGGAGCTTGTCCGCCCCCGGGGCGAGCCGGCTGCTGATGCCCGAGTAGACCTTCTCCGCCCCCGCGGAAAGTTTGCCGGCCCCGGCATCGGCCAGGCTGGCTCCGTTGGCGAGCTTACCGGCCCCGTCTTTCAACTGATCAGCCCCGGCCGAGGCCTGGCCGGCGCCGTCCTTGAGCTTGGCCGACCCGTCCGTGATGCGTCCCGTGACGAGGGTATAGAACCCCAGTACGGCAATGAGCAGCAGCGCCAGGATGGCGATGGCAATTTGCTGCCCGCGGGTCCGGGCGCGGGTCTGACTGGCGGCGGCACGACTCTCTGACACAGATGAATCCTCTCGACGGTCTCGCCGGCAGCTGCTCTGCCACCGGCCACCCCGGAAGCTGTGATGCAGCTAACACTGGAAAATAGTCGCAAAGCTGCCCGCAGCAGAGTGGGGGAGGGGTGGTTACTCATCGGTAACTTACCGAGCGTAAACTTGTTTCCGCCGGATTGGCAAGGGTGGGCCCGGGTTTTCCGGCTGGGGCCGTCCCGATCGGGGCGGAGGGGGCCGTTCGCCCCGGCGCCGGATCCCCGATTTGTGCAAGTGAAAACTCTCGGGTAAAGTAATTACTCGTGCTGAGGCGCCGGGAGCGAGGGTTTAGGCCCAAACATCCGGTCCGAAAGTGCCATTGGGATATGGTGTAATTGGCAACACTACGGTTTCTGGTACCGTCATTCTAGGTTCGAGTCCTGGTATCCCAGCTCTGAAAATTCTCGGATTTCCGCGAATATTCGGAAGTTTTGAATCGGCTGAGCCGATTTGAAACAGCGGCCAAGTGTATGAAACAATCACTTGGCTTGAATGGCAGAAATGCTGTTCTGGAAGTACGCGGCCCCATCGTATAGCGGCCTAGTACGCTGCCCTCTCACGGCGGTAACGCGGGTTCGAATCCCGCTGGGGTCACAACGGAAACGGTCCCGGGCATCAGCCCGGGGCCGTTTTGCTTTTCCCTGATGGCCGCCCGGGAACCCCCGCTTACCCCGGAACCCCCGCTCATCCCGTCGATTGCTCCGTAACTGCCCTTCTGGCGGGTCAAAAGGGCGGCTACGGAGCAATCGATGCAGGGTGACAACGAATCAGGCCATTGGGACTATGTCCGCCGAGGCAACGGTTTCGTAGATCTCCCGGTGTAGCGCGGCGGTTTGGTGGAGCCCGTTGTGGCCCGGATAGCTTGAGGTCCGCCGCCTGGAGTCGTTCAACGCGCAACTGAAGACAGTCGCCCGTGGAGTCGCCCGTGGGTGACGGTTGCAGGCTCAAGGCCCTGCGGCAGGGGCTGCGGGCTCCGGTCCGGCCGGCCTGCCTGCGGGCTCGAGGTCGGTCGGCTACAGCCCGGCCGCGGCGTCGCGGACTTTGACCATGGTCCGAAGATTCCGGGTGGTGGTGGCGGCCTTGTACTTGGCCTTCGAGGAGAGCTTGCTGAAAGGACTGTCCAGGGTTCCGCCGGTGGGGGCGAGCCACGCCAGCGCTTCCGGACCCAGCTGCGTGAGCTCGGTCCCGTCCAAGGCGCGGCCGGACTCGAAGAGTTCTGCGAGCACGCCGGTATCGGAGGCGAGGGTCAAGTAGGTGTGGGTGGATGCGTCGTCGGCCGGGTAGGGGCAGGCCTCCACGAGGGCCGCCACCCGGTCTGCCGTCAGCACCACCACCCAGGCGTCATAGCCGAAGGTCTCCCGCAGGCACGCCTCGAATTCCTGTTTGACGCCGGCCTGGTCCAGCTCGCTGGCCAGCACCACGTTGCCGCTGGCCAGCAAGGTCTTGACGCCGGCAAAGGGACGGGACTTGAGCGCGTTCTTGAGGTCGGCCATTTTGATGTTGATACCGCCCACGTTGATGCCCCGCAGGAACACGGCATAGCTTTTCATGGGCACAGCATACTTAGTCGTTGGTCTTGCGGAGCGCTTCCGTGAGGACACGGCCGGCGTTGCAGACCACTTCGGCGTGCAGCCGTCCCGGCTGGCGGGTCAGGCGCTCGATTGGGCCGGAAATCGAGACGGCGGCAATCACGCGGCCGGACGGCCCGCGGACCGGGGCCGAAACCGAGGCGACACCAGGCTCGCGTTCGCCGAGGCTCTGCCCCCAGCCCCGGCGTCGTACTCCGGCCAGAACGGTGGGGGTGAAGCGGGCGGACTGGAGGCCCTCCAGCAGGCGGTCGTGATCTTCCCACGCCAGCAGCACCTGGGCGGCGGAGCCGGCCTTCATGGACAACTGGGTGCCGACGGGGATGGTGTCGCGCAAGCCGATCGGCCGCTCGGCGGAGGCCACGCAAACGCGCCAGTCACCCTGGCGCCGGAAGATCTGGGCGCTCTCGCCGGTGGCGTCGCGCAGTTGCATGAGCACGGGCCCGGCGGAGGCGATGAGACGGTCTTCGCCGGCGGCGGAGGCCAGTTCCACCAGGCGGCTGCCCAGGACAAACCGGCCCTGGATGTCGCGGCTCACGAGCCGGTGGTGCACCAGGGCGAGGGCCAGCCGGTGCACGGTAGGCCGTGCCAGCCCGGTCGCAGCAACCAGCTGCGCCAGGGTGGTGGGGCCGGCCTCAAGTGCGTCAAGCACATGGGCCGCTTTATCGATGACACCGACTCCACTAGAATTGTCCATGTAATGATATTGACGTCTCATTATCTGAGATGCAAGTCAATGCGCTGGCGTATTACTTGGCTGTGCTGGTTCAGTGGAAGCAACAGCCCGCAGGAACGCACATTAATCACCGCAGTGAAGGGAGAAGGCCGTGGCAAAGACACTGGCCGAGAAAGTCTGGGACGCGCACGTGGTGCGCAAGGGGGACGGCGAAGGAGCCAACGCCCAGCCGGACCTCCTTTTCATCGACCTCCATCTGGTGCACGAGGTTACGTCGCCGCAGGCATTTGAGGGCCTCCGGCTCGCCGGCCGCAAGCTGCGCCGCCCGGACCTCACCATCGCCACCGAGGACCACAACACTCCCACGCTGGACATCGACAAGCCAATTGCCGACCTCACCAGCCGGACCCAGATCCAGACGCTGCGCAACAACTGTCAGGAGTTCGGCGTCCGCCTGCACTCCCTCGGCGACGCCGAGCAGGGCATCGTTCACGTGGTGGGTCCCCAGCTGGGCCTCACGCAGCCGGGCATGACCGTGGTTTGCGGCGACTCGCACACGTCAACGCACGGCGCCTTCGGGGCGCTCGCCATGGGCATCGGCACCTCTGAGGTGGAACACGTCATGGCCACCCAGACGCTGTCGCTGAAGCCGTTCAAGACCATGGCCATCAATGTCGAGGGCACGTTGCGCCCCGGGGTGAGCGCCAAGGACATCATCCTGGCCGTCATCGCGAAGATCGGCACCGGCGGAGGCCAGGGCTACGTGCTCGAGTACCGCGGCTCCGCCATCCGGGCCCTGTCCATGGAAGCCCGGATGACCATCTGCAACATGTCCATCGAGGCCGGCGCCCGCGCCGGGCTGGTGGCTCCGGACCAGACCACGTACGACTACATGTACGGCCGCCCGCACGCGCCCCAGGGCGCAGAGTGGGACGCCGCCGTCGAATACTGGAACACGCTGAGCACTGACGACGGCGCGGTGTTCGACGTCGAGGTGGACCTCGACGCCGACACCTTGGAACCGTTCGTGACGTGGGGGACCAACCCGGGCCAGGGCGTATCCCTGTCCGCGAAGGTGCCCTCGCCGAACGACTTCGGCGACGAAAACGCCAAGGCCGCCGCCGAACGCGCCCTGCAGTACATGGGGCTCGAGGCCGGCACGCCGATGAAGGACATCCGTGTGGATACGGTATTCCTGGGCTCCTGCACCAACTCCCGGATGGAAGACCTCCGTGCCGCAGCGGACATCATCCGCGGCCGCACCAAGGACCCCAACATCCGCATGCTCGTTGTTCCGGGCTCGGCCCGGGTACGCCTGGAAGCCGAGGCCGAGGGCCTGGACAAGGTCTTCAAGGACTTCGGCGCCGAATGGCGGTTCGCCGGCTGCTCGATGTGCCTGGGCATGAACCCGGACCAGCTGGAAGTGGGCGAGCGGTGCGCCTCCACCTCCAACCGCAACTTCGAAGGACGCCAGGGCAAGGGCGGCCGGACCCACCTCGTCTCGCCCGTAGTGGCGGCGGCGACGGCGGTGCGCGGCACGCTGAGCTCGCCCTCGGATCTGGACCCCGCTGCGGAGTCCGCGGCGCTCCGAACCGGCGTCGCCTAGCCCGTCCCCGGATCTGAAGCGCAGGCCGCAAACCCGGCCCTGAAGCCCAGATCCACCCAGCCTCGATCCATACAGCCTGAGAAGGATCCGCCATGGAAAAGTTCACCACCCACACCGGAATCGGTGTCCCGCTGCGCCAGAGCAACGTCGACACGGACCAGATCATCCCCGCCGTGTACCTCAAGCGCATCACCCGCACCGGCTTCGAGGACGCGCTCTTCGCCGCCTGGCGCAAGGACCCGTCGTTCATCCTGAACCAGGCGCCGTTCAACGCAGGATCCGTCCTGGTGGCCGGCCCCGACTTCGGCACCGGCTCGTCCCGTGAGCACGCCGTCTGGGCGCTCAAGGACTACGGCTTCAAGACCGTGCTCTCCTCCCGTTTCGCCGATATCTTCCGCGGCAACTCGGGCAAGCAGGGCCTGCTCGCCGCCGAGCTGGCCCAGGACGACATCGAACTCATCTGGAAGGAGCTCGAGAACGCCCCCGGCACCGAGGTCACGGTGGACCTCGTCTCCAAGACCGTGCAGTGCGGCAACATTGTGGCGCCGTTCGAGATTGATGACTACACGCGCTGGCGCCTTCTGGAAGGCCTGGACGACATCGGGCTGACCCTTCAGCACGAAGAAGACATCACCGCGTACGAGGCCACCCGGCCCTCCTTCAAGCCCAAGACGCTGCCCGCCCGGTTGTCCTAGGACCCCGGGGCAGTGCCCCCGGCTCCGGACTTCGGGACGCCGCCGGCCGCTGAGTCCGGTGATGATGTGCCGCCGTCGAGTCCTAAGACTCGACGGCGGCATTCGTTTTCGTTCGAGTTCGTCGGGGCTGGACATCCGCACAAACACCCGCCGCGCGCCCCGCCGAAGGGCTCCGTATTTCGGATCGGTAACGGATACTCCTATGCTTAGCTGGAGCCTTTGTAAGGATTTGGGGGCGAGTAGTCGTGAGGAAACCGGTATATGAGTAGTGTTCTGACAATCCGCGGAGGCGTCCCGCTAACTGGCCGCGTCACCGTTCGCGGGGCCAAGAATCTTGTCCCCAAAGCCATGGTGGCTGCCCTGCTGGGCAATGAACCATCGGTGTTGCGCAACGTCCCGGAAATCAAGGACGTCGAGGTTGTCACGAGCCTGCTCCAACTCCATGGCGTCAGGGTTGATAAGGACCCCGTCACCGGTGATCTGACACTTGACCCGAAGGGTGCCAAGACCGCCTCCAGCACGGCGATCGACGCCCACGCCGGCGATTCGCGCATCCCGATCCTGCTGTGCGGGCCGCTGATCCACGCCATCGGCGAGGCCTTCATCCCGGACCTGGGCGGCTGCAAGATCGGCGACCGTCCGATCGACTACCACTTGAATGTCCTGCGCCAGTTCGGCGCCGTGGTGGAGAAGCGCCCCGGCGGCATCCACATCTCCGCCCCGAACGGCCTCAAGGGTGCCAAAATTGCCCTTCCGTACCCGTCCGTCGGCGCCACCGAGCAGGTCCTGCTGAGCGCCACGCGCGCCGAGGGCATCACCGAACTCTCCGGAGCGGCCACCGAGCCGGAAATCGTTGACCTCATCGCGGTGCTGCAGAAAATGGGCGCGATCATCAGCGTCCAGACTGACCGCACCATCCGGATCGAAGGCGTCCAGGACCTCGGCGGCTACAACCACCGCGCCCTCTCCGACCGCAACGAATCGGCCTCTTGGGCTTCCGCGGCCTTGGTCACCCGCGGCGACATCTTTGTTGAAGGCGCCACGCAGCGCGACATGATGACGTTCCTGAACACCTACCGCAAGGTCGGCGGCGGCATGGACATCGGCGACGACGGCATCCGCTTCTACCACCGCGGCGGCAAGCTCAACCCGCTGGTCCTCGAAACGGACGTTCACCCGGGCTTCATGACCGACTGGCAGCAGCCCCTCATCGTCGCCCTGACCCAGGCCGAGGGCGTCTCGATCGTGCACGAAACCGTGTATGAGAACCGCTTCGGCTTCACCGAGGCCCTCATCCGGATGGGCGCCAACATACAGGTGCACCGCGAGTGCCTCGGCAGCGTGCCGTGCCGTTTCGGCCAGCGCAACTTCCTGCACTCCGCCGTGATCTCCGGACCGGCGCAGCTCAAGGGCACCGACATCGACGTGCCGGACCTGCGCGGCGGGTTCAGCCACCTGATCGCCGCACTGGCCGCCACCGGCACCTCCCGCGTCACAGGCATTGACATCATCAACCGCGGCTACGAGCGCTTCACCGAGAAGCTCGCGGGCCTCGGCGCCGATTTCGACATCACGTCGGCCAAGTAGCGGGGGCCCTGTGAAGGAAACGGCCAAGAGCCACGCCACATTTGTGACAGTCGCCGGGATCGTCCGGCCGGTGATGAATCTGCTGATGCGCAAGAAATGGGAAGGCCTGGAAAAGCTGCCCGCCGGGGGTTTCATCGCCGCCCCCAACCACTGCACGGAGATCGACCCGCTGGTAGTGGGGCACATGCTCTACAACCAGAAGCGGATGCCGCACTTCCTCGCCAAAGCCAGCCTCTTCAAGGTTCCGGTTCTGGGGGCGATCCTGCGGTCCACCAAGCAGATCCCGGTGGAACGCACGACGGCGGGAGCGAACCGCTCGCTTCAACTCGCCAAGGAGATCGTGGACGAGGGCGGGGCGATCATCATCTACCCGGAAGGGACCCTGACCCGGGACCCTGACCTGTGGCCGATGAAGGGCCACACCGGCGCCGCGCGCATGGCGCTGGAGAGTGGCATCCCCGTGGTGCCTATGGCCCATTGGGGTGCCCAAGAGGTCTTGCCGCGCTACGCCAAGCGTTTGTACCTCTTCCCGCGCAAGACGTCCCGCCTGGTAGTAGGGGATCCCGTGGACCTGAGCGCCTTCGAAGGCCGCCCGCTGGACCGGGCGACGCTCACCGCCGCCACGAACGTCATCATGAACGCGATAACCGGCCTCCTGGCCGGACTGCGCGGCGAACAGCCGCCGGCAGAGCGCTGGGACCCGGCAGCGCACAACCAGCCCACCCACGGCCGCATTGACCCGGACGTCACCACATGACCGCGGAATCAGTGACGGCGGATCTTCCGGCGCCGGCCTTCCGGGAAACGGATTCCGCCACCACCGTGGCTGTCTTGGGGGCAGGCTCATGGGGGACCACCTTCGCCAAAGTGGTCGCCGATGCGGCCACCGCCTCCGGAGTCGAGCGCAGCATCCGCCTCTGGGGCCGACGTCCGGAAGTCGTCGACCAGATCAACGCACTGCACGTCAATGAGCAGTACCTGAAGGACATCAAGCTGCCGTCCAGCATCACGGCCTCCACGGACGTCGCCGCGGTCCTTGCCGGTGCGGAACTGGTGATCCTGGCCGTTCCGGCGCAGACCCTGCGCCCGCAGCTGCGGGCCTGGAAGAAGCACCTGACGCCGGGCGCCGTCGTCGTATCCCTGATGAAGGGCCTTGAGCTCCACACCGACGCCCGTATGAGCGAGGTCATCTGCGCGGAGCTGGACCTGCCCGCCAACCGAGTCGCCGTGGTTTCCGGGCCCAACCTGGCCATGGAGATCGCCCGGGACGAGCCGACTGCGTCCGTTGTGGCCTGCACGGATCCGATCACGGCAGGCTGGATTGCCCGCAGCTGCACCGCGCCCTACTTCCGCCCTTATACCACCACTGATGTGGTCGGCGTCGAAATCGGCGGAATCGTCAAGAACATCATTGCCCTGGCCGTGGGAATCTGCGAAGGCAAGAAAATGGGGGACAACACCAAGGCCTCGGTGATCACCCGCGGCCTGGCGGAGACCTCCCGGCTGACCCTTGCCCTGGGCGGCGAGGCCCGGACCATGGCCGGGCTCGCCGGCCTGGGCGATCTCGTGGCCACGTGCTCCTCCCCGCTGTCCCGGAACCACACTGCCGGCCGGCTGCTCGGCAAAGGACTGACGCTCGATCAGGTCACGGCCGAGATGAAGCAGACCGCGGAAGGCATCAAGTCCAGCCAGGCGGTCCACGAACTTGCCGGAAAGCTCGGCGTCGACATGCCGATCACGGCAGCCGTCGTCGCCGTCCTGGCCGGAAAACTGTCCGTAGACGAACTGGGTCCGCTGCTGCTGTCCCGGGACCTGAAACCCGAAGGCGATTACTGAGAGTGTCAGAGAACAACATGACCACAGAAGCCCGCACAGGCCAGTCCAAACCCCGCGTCGCGGTGCTCTTCGGCGGCCGCTCCAGCGAGCACGCCGTCAGCTGCGTGACAGCCGCCGGCGTCCTCGGTGCGATCGACAAGGACAAGTACGACGTCATCCCCATCGGGATCGCCAAGACCGGCCAGTGGGTTTTGGCCTCCGGGGACACCAACGAATGGTCGCTCTCGGCGACGTCGCTGCCTGAAGTGGCGCCGTCGACGCAGACCGTGGCGCTGGCCGAGATCGGCGGCGAGCACCAGTTGATCGTCGCCTCCCCGAACGCGGTTCCGCAGGAACTCGGCGCCGTCGACGTCGTTTTCCCGCTCCTGCACGGGCCGTTCGGCGAGGACGGGACCATTCAGGGCCTCCTGGAACTCTCCGACACCCGCTACGTGGGCGCCGGCGTGCTGGCGTCAGCCGTCGGCATGGACAAGCACTTCATGAAGGTGGTCTTTGAGTCGGCCGGGCTGCACGTGGGGCCGTACATCGCCGTGACCGACCGGCAGTGGCTCACGGATCCCGAGACCGTCCGCAAACGCGTGGACCAGCTCGGCTTCCCCGTGTTCGTCAAGCCGGCCCGGGCGGGGTCCTCCATGGGCATCTCCAAAGTGGATTCGCTTGAGGGCCTGGACGCCGCGATCGAGGCTGCCCGCGAGCACGACCCCAAACTGGTCATCGAGGCCGGCATCACGGGCCGCGAGATTGAATGCGCCGTGTTGGAAGGCCGGGGGACCGATGCCCCCCGGACGTCCATGCCGGGCGAGATTTCCGTGGCGGGCGGGGGACACGAGTTCTATGACTTCAACGCCAAATACGTCGACGACGCCGCCGCGCTCAGTTGCCCGGCCGACCTCCCCGACGAGGCAATCGCCCGGGTACGGGAACTGGCCGCTGTCGCCTTCGACGCCGTCGGCGCCGAGGGACTGAGCCGGGTGGACTTCTTCTACACACCTGAGGGCGAGCTCATCATCAATGAGATCAACACGATGCCCGGGTTCACGCCCAAGAGCATGTACCCGCAGATGTGGAAGGCCACTGGCCTGGGCTATGCGGAACTGATCGACGAGCTGATCTACCTCGCGCTGCACCGCAAGACGGGGCTGCGCTAGGCCCCGCGGGGCACTAGCGCCGGGCCCGGCGTCACGGCGCCGGGTCCCTTACTTGCTGGTCGGCAGGTTCTGCAGGTCCTCTTGGCCGACGCAGTTCCGGGTGGCCTTAATCTTCAGCGCCGCAGGGGAGAGATCCGCCAGCACGGTAGCCGAGCTGATCTTGTCCGGATCCATGAGGATCTCCGTGGCCGGTTCGCGGCCGAACGTCGTCAGCGTCCACACCGGGTTGCCTTCTTTGATGACCCAATCGACGCCGTTGACGCTCACGCAGCGGTCCGTCGTGGGACCCGGAACGTTGACACCGCAGCGCAGGATCACCAGGGACGGGTCTCCCCAGGCCGCCGTCGCCTGGGCATTGGTCTTGCGCAGCTTGGCGTCGCCAATGGCATCGGGAAGGGCCAGCATCATCGGTGCACAGGCCGCGTTCGCGGCGTCCTTCGCGGGCGTGACGTCGACTACCGGCGAGCAGGATGTCAACGCCAGGCCGGCTGCGGCAGCCGCCACAAGAAGCGGAAAACGCGCGGAAACAAGGCGGCTGAACGGGAGCATTCATCCAGCTTAACCCGCCCCGCGTGGCGCTATGGCCACACTTTCGGGTCTGCGGGTAGCATCTCTTTGAACAGCCTGACTCTAGCCTTCGAGTAGACTGGGACCTCGTGCACCTCTGGGGCTCTGCCGACAATGACGTTAGTGTTGGCCGCATAACGCACACCTGATTCAATCTCGCACTGTGGGGGAGGGACTGTCGATGACGTCGTGCAGCCGAAAGAAAACTATACGAATGGGGCTGGGAGCTTTGCTCCTGGCCGCCTCAGTCGCGGGCACGGCGACAGCCGCAAACGCCGATGACCTGGTGGTCCCGAGCCCCTTGGCTCCGGCGGTCTCACCCTCCCAGACGCCCGCCGACCCGGGACCGACAGCCCCGGCGACGGATCCGGCGCCCGTCACGCCGACCGAACCCGTGATCGTGCCGACGCCCGTGGAAACTCCTGCGCCGCCCGTTGTGACACCGGCCCCGCCGGTGGACCCCGCCCCGGCACCGGTAGTCCCGCCCGTCGTACCTGTTGTGCCCGTCGAGCCGCCGGCTGTGCCGCTCGAGACGCCCGCTCCCGTGGTGGAAACCCCGGCCGTCGTTGCACCTGTCGCGCCGGCCCCCGTCGTTGAAGAAACCCCGTCGGAGACGCCGACCCCCACGCCCACCCCAACGGCCGCGCCGTCGACGGCCCCCGCCGTCATCGCCACGCCTACCGACCCTCCCGTCATGGTGAAGTCAGAGGTCCAGGCTGCAGTGGCCGTTGCCACCGGCAGCCCCCTGGCCGTTCAGGCCATCACCGTGCTCGTCCTGCTGGGCCTGGGCTTTGTCTACTTCAGGTTCATCAGCTCGAAAAAAGCCACTGGTCTTCCGCGCACCCGTAAGTCCTGACACCCATGCAAGATCAAGTCTTGATGGAGTCGAGTGCGGCCAAAACCACGAGTGACGGCCTGCAGATCACGCTGATCACCCACTCCTACTGGCCCGAACAGAGTCCGCCGCAACGGCGCTGGACGGCCATGATCAAGGAGTTTTCCCACTCGGGCTGGAACGTCGACGTCGTAACGCCGGTGGCGCACTACCCCTTCGGCAGGCGGGCCCTCCCGCGCTGGATGGCGGGCAGGCCGTTCCGGCTGCGCAACGGCCAGTTCACCGAGAAGATTCTTCACGTTCCGTACCTGCGCCACGGCAACTCCCGTGCCGCACGGCTGCTGGATCAGTGCTATTCCGCTTTCTTGTCAGTCCCGGCCGGAATGATGGTCCGCAAGCCCGACGTCGTCATTGTCACCGCCCCCGGGCTGCCGTCGCTGGCGGCCGGCTACGCCCTGGCCAAAATGCGCCGTGTCCCGCTGATCGTGGAAATGCGGGATGCCTGGCCTGACCTGGCCCGTGACGCCCGTCTGGTCCAAGGCAGCGTCAAGAGCGTTGTGGAACACGTGGTGGACTTTGTCCAGCACCGGGCGGACCTCGTGGTCACCGTCACGGAGGGTTTCGCCGCCACGCTGCGATCGCGCGGAGTCCGCAATGTGGCCACCGTCAGCAACGGCGTGCACCTGGACGCCATCCCCGTCGTCGGGCCGCCTGAACCCGAGCGGGACGTCTTCGAGGCCCTGTACCTGGGCAACCACGGCGAGAGCCAGAAGCTCGACGTCGCGATCCGCGCGAGCGCCCTCGTGGGGGACTCCATGCACCTGCACATGGTGGGCCACGGAACGCAGAGGCCTGCGCTGGAGAAGCTGGCACGTGAGCTGAAGGCTCCGGTCACCTTCCACCCGCCCCTGACCGGTGACGACATGCTGGAACGCTACTCGTCGGCTGACACCTGCATCGTCTCCCTGCGGGACGACTGGAAGTCCTTCGAAACCACCGTGCCGTCCAAGACCTACGAGGTCCTGGCCATCGGGCGGCACATCACCGCCGTGGTGCGTGGAGAAGCGGCCAGAATCGTCTCCGACGCCGAGGCCGGCGACATCGTGGCCAGTGATCCGGAAGAGCTGGCGGCACTGTGGCGCGAACTGGCGGCCGACCGCGGCCGCCTGGTCCGCAACGGCGACAGCCGCCAGTGGGTCAAAGCGAACGCCGAGTACGGGCAACTCGCCGGCCGCTACATGGAACTCATCACCGAACTGCTCGCGGAAACCCGCACTAACCGATGATGCAGCTCCTCAACAACGTCAGGCTGGCCCAGAGCGTCGTCAGGCAGCACCTGACCGACGATCCCGTCATCCTGTTCCTGCAGCTTTCGCGCAGGATGCCCTCGGCCGTGCTTCCGCTCGCGAAGCGCCTGTGCCAGCTCGCCCCCAAAGACTCCACCTCCGCGGCCGTGCTGTTGGCGGCACTCGCCGCCGGAGACGGCTCCGACGTCGAACGCCGGCTGCGCATAGCCGCCGGCGGCAACGTCGAAGGTGAGCGAGCGCGGCGCCTGGCCGACGTCGCCCTCGCCGCCAACCTTCCGGCGGTGTCGGATGTCTTTCTGGCCAAGGCAGGCACGGCGCAGCATGCAAAACAGGCCCGGGCACGGCGGCTCTGGTACGACGGCGCCGTCAGCGAAGCTGTAGAGGCGCTCGACGGCGCGGGAGCGGCGGGCTTGCGGCAACGGGCGCGCCTGGCGGCCGAAGCGGCAATTCTGGCGGACGCATCCCCGTCGCTGGAGCGTCGGGACTACACACCGGTTCCCGGCCGGATCCTTCATCTTCTGACAAATTCCCTGCCGCACACCGCCAGCGGCTATGCCCAGCGCTCCCACTCCACGCTGCTGGCGCAGCAGGCGGCCGGTTGGGAAGTGCTGGCGGTCACGCGGATGGGGTATCCCGTGCAGGTGGGGAAGCTCCTGGCCAAAGCCACAGACACCGTGGACGGCATCCGGTACCGCCGGCTCCTGCCCGCCACGATGGCCCAGACCATTGACGCCCGGCTGCAGCAGCAGGCGGAGGAATTGCTCGCCGTGGCCCTGGACTTCAAGCCGAGCGTCCTGCACACCACCACGCACTACGTCAACGGACTGGTAGTGCGGGCCGTGGCCCAGGCCCTCGGCATTCCCTGGGTCTACGAGGTCCGCGGCCAGCTGGCCGACACGTGGGCCTCCACCCGCGGTCCCGAGGCCCGGAACAGCGAGAGATACCGGCTGTTTCAGAACAGGGAAACGGACGTCATGCAGGACGCTGACCTGGTTCTGACCCTCGGGACCGCCATGAAGGCGAACATTGTCGCCGCCGGGATTCCGGGGAGCAAGGTCTTGATTGCCCCCAACGCCGTCGGCGGTGATTTCCTCTCCGAACCGCAGGAGAAAGCCAGCGCCCGGCGCGAGCTCGGTCTTGCAGAAGACGGGCAATTCATTGGCACAGTCAGCAGCTTGGTACCCTATGAAGGGATTGAGGACCTGCTGGCCGCGTTTGTGCTGCTCGCGGAGGACCTTCCTCAGCTCCGTCTCCTGATAGTCGGCGACGGTTCTTCCCTGCCAGCGCTGCAGATCCAGGCGCAGCGAAGCGGCTACGCCGATCGCATCATCTTCACAGGCCGCGTGCCCCGGAGCCGGACGGCCCTGTACCATCAAGCGCTGGATGTTTTCGTTGTGCCGCGCAAGGACTTGGAGGTGACGCGATCCGTGACACCCCTCAAACCCGTGGAAGCCATGGCCTCCGCCCGGCCTGTAGTGGCCAGCGACCTGCCGGCACTGGCGGAAATCGTCGAGGACCGGGTGACCGGCTTTCTTGCGGCGGCGGGGGATCCTGCCGCCTTCGCCAAGGCTATCCGGGAATTGCTTTCGGACCCGGAGCTTGGAGCAAAGTTCGGAGCTGCCGGCCGGGAACGCGTGTTGCAGGAAAGAACATGGGCCGCCAACGCGGTTGCCCTGGCACGAGAGTTGGAAATGCTGGGAGTAACTAAATGAGCATCCAAGAAAAAACGGAAGCGGAACAAACCGAAGCCGTGCAGACGGAAGCACCCGCCACCGTCTCGGTGCCCGTGAACCTTGCCCGGCTGAGCAAAGTGGGGCAGCGTCCCGATTTCCTGGACTACCTGGTCCAGTTGTGGGACCGCCGGAGTTTCATCCTGTTCGATGCCCGGGCCAGGGTGCAGAGCGGCCACGACAAAAACAATCTGGGTACCGCATGGCTCGTCTTGACCCCGTTGTTGAGCGGCCTCAGCTACTACCTGATCTTTGGCGTGTTCCTGAGCACCAGCAAGGGCATTGAAAACTTCATCGGCTACCTGATCATCGGCGTCTTTACGTTCCAGATGAGCACGCGGTCCATCCTGGGTGGGGCCAAGTCGCTCACCAGTAACAAGTCCATGATCCGGGCCTTCCAGTTTCCCCGGGCGGCCCTGCCCCTGGCGCTCAACGTGCGGGAACTCATCTCCAACATTCCCGTGACGATCGTCATGCTGCTCTTCGTGATCTTCACGGCACCGGCCGAGGAAATCACGTGGCGGTGGTTCCTGATCATTCCGGCGATCCTGCTGCAATTCCTGTTCAACCTCGGGATCGGCATGATGCTGGCACCGTTGATCATGAAGGTCCCGGATCTTAGCATGCTGCTCACATTTGTGGTTCGATTCCTGATGTATGCCTCGGCGGTCTTCTTTGCCGAGGAGCGCTTTGGCAAGTACCCGGTGATGCGCACCATCATGGATTTCAACCCGGTGTTCCAGGTCATCAAGGTCATCCGTGACACGGTTCTTTACGACACCACACCGTCCTGGCGGGCCTGGGCCGTCTTGGGCCTGTGGGCACTGGGATCGGTCGCCGTGGGACTCTTTGTCTTCTGGCGCGGGGAGGAGAGCTATGGACGTGTTTGAGGCATCGGGCGGCCCCATCCTGGAGCCAACAGTGGTCGTGGATGACATTTCGGTCGTCTATCGGACCAAGAACCATACTCCCGGGCGGACCAATGCCCGGACCTCCATTGTGAAGAGCCTGAGGAACCGCCGTCTCGGCGACACAGCGGTAAAGACCACGGCTTTGAGCAAGATTTCCTTCGTGGCCAATCAAGGTGACTCCATTGGTGTCATTGGCCGCAACGGTTCCGGCAAGAGCACACTGATGAAGGTTCTGGCCGGGCTGATCATCCCCGACTCCGGCACCGTCTACGCCGCGAGCAACCCCATCCTGCTGGGCGTCAACGCCGCCTTGATCAGCTCCATCTCGGGCGCCCAGAACATTAGGCTCGGCTGCCTGGCCATGGGCATGAGCCACGCCCAAATCGATGCCAAGTTCGATGACATCGTGGAGATGTCCGGGTTGGAGCACGAGGTCTACCACCCGATGAATTCCTATTCTTCGGGCATGGGCGCGCGCCTCCGCTTTGCCATTGCCGCTGCGGTGGACCCCGAAATCCTGCTCATTGACGAGGCCCTGAACACCGGCGATGCCCAGTTCAAGGAACGTTCCAAGCAACGGATGGAGACGGTCACGAACCAGGCGGGAACGGTGTTTGTGGTCAGCCACAGCCTCGGGACCATTACTGGCATGTGCAACCGCGCCATCTGGATCGACAAGGGCGACTTCATCATGGACGGAACCCCGGACGAAGTCGCCAAGGAATACCGGAACTTCATTTGGCGCATGAATGAGGGCAATGCCGACTACGGCCGCCAAATCCGTGCTGAGCTGATGGCGAGCCTGCCCGAAATGCGTACCACCCTGCTTCCCAACGGCTGGAAGCGGTCCAGGTAGCCAATGAGTTTTCGAGACAAGACGGCGTATTGGCGCCGCGCGCTGTGGCACGCCCGCCAGGGCGGCATGGGACAGGTCAAGAGCTACCTGCACCGCAGCACCGCCGAACGCGATGAGGCCAGCCTTTCCGGTGTCCGCGGAGCGGAAGGGGCCTGGCGCGGCTTGGGACGCGGCCGGCACCTGATCTTCCGTGAAGCCGAGGTTGGCGTTGCTGAGCCAAGGAATCCCCGGCTGCGCGTGGGCATCATCATGGATGATTTCTCCGCTGCCGCATTCTCCGCCGAGTGGACGGTCGTGGCGCTCAGGCCGGACAGCTGGGAAGAGCAGTTGCGTGACGAGGCCCTGGACTTCGTCGTCGTCGAGTCCGCCTGGGCCGGCAACGCCGGTCTCTGGCGGGGAAAAATCACAAGCCCTGCAGGGCCTTCGCCGGTCTTCCGCGACCTCGTTGCGGGTTGCCGGGCGGCCGGACTTCCGGCGGTCTTCTGGAACAAGGAAGACCCGCCCCACTACGAGGACTTCCTGCCTGCCGCGAAACTCTTCGACCACGTCTTCACCACTGACTCCAACATGCTTCCCCGCTACCGCGAGGACCTGGGCCACAACCGGATTTCCGTGCTGCCGTTTGCCGCGCAGCCGCGGATCCACAACCCGGCCCGGCCCCGGCACGGCTGGCACGCACGGGAGATCGCCTTCGCCGGAATGTACTTTGCGCATAAGTACGAGGACCGCCGTCGGCAGATGGAGTACTTGCTGGGAGCGGCCGTTGACGCGACGGCGGGCAAGCGCCCCGGCTTTGAGATCTTTTCCCGGCAGCTCGGCCGGCAGCCGCAGTATCAATTCCCCGGGATCCTGAAGAAGCATGTTGTGGGCTCCCTGTCCTACAAACAGATGCTGACCGCCTACAAGGCGTACAAAGTCTTCCTCAACGTCAACTCCGTTACGGACTCGCCGTCCATGTGCGCGCGGCGGATTTTTGAGATCACCGCGGCCGGATCCTGCGTGGTCTCGACCCCCAGCGCTGCCATCACGGAATTCTTCCCGGGCAATGAAATCCCCACGGCAGGCACGCGCGAAGATGCCGCACACCTGCTGAAGGCACTGACCGCCAACCCGGACTATGCCCAGCGCCTGGTCCACAAGGCCCAGCGCAGGATTTGGGCCGAGCATACCTTCAGCCACCGGGCACAGAGCATCGCAGCCGCGGCCCGGCCTGAGCTGGCCGTCCCGGGCCCCCGTGCCCAGGTGTCCGTCCTCGTGTCGAGCTTCCGGCCGCAGCAGCTGGAGCATGTCATCGCAGGGGTGGCCGCCCAGCAGGGTGTGGACGTCCAGCTGGTGTATCTCGCCCACGGGTTTGAGATCGACGAATCCGCATTCCGGCGCAAATGCCTGGAAGCGGGGATTCTCGACGTCGTGGTTCTTCAGGAACCGCAGCAGACCATGCTCGGTGAGTGCCTCAACTCCCTCGTGGCGAAGGCCGACGGCCGGTTCGCCACCAAATGGGACGACGACGACGTTTACAGCCCGCTGTACCTGGGCGACCAGGTCCACGCCATGATGTACTCCGAAGCCGAGGTGGTGGGCAAGCGGGCACACTACATGCACCTGGCCGGGGCGGGAGCTACTATCCTGCGCAACCCGCAACTGGAACACCGCTACGTCGAAGCAGTCTCCGGACCGACCATCTTCGCCGCCACGGAAACCTTCAGGCGTTTTCCGTTCCAGCCTGTGCCACGCGGAGAGGACTCGCGTTTCCTGAGCGACGTCATCGAGGCCGGCGCACGGATCTACTCGGCAGACCGCTTCAATTACTGCCAGATGCGCGGCGCCGACGTGGCCTCGCACACCTGGCCCATCACCAATGAAGAGCTCCTGGCTACTTCAAAAGTTCAGTTCTTCGGTTCGCCCGAAGACCACATTTTAGTTTAGGGAAGACATGGACGAGACGATTTTTGATGTTGCCGTCATCGGGCTCGGCTACATCGGCCTGCCTACCGCGGCCAGCTTCGCCGCCAAAGGCAAGCTCGTGGCCGGCGTCGACGTGAAGCAGTCCACCATTGACGCCGTCAACCGTGGAGAAGTTCCCTTCGTGGAACCCGACATGGGCGTGGTGGTCTCGGGCGCGGTCAGCTTGGGCAACCTCGTGGCGATGACCACCGTGCCTGCGGCCGACGCCTACATCATTGCCGTGCCCACCCCGCTGGCCGAGGGCAACGGGGCCGATCTCTCCTACCTCCGCAGCGCGGTCGAGGCCCTCGCGCCGAAGCTCCGCGGTGGTGAATTGGTGGTCCTGGAATCGACGTCGCCTCCTGGCACCACCGAACGCCTGGGCGCCCACCTCATGGAACTGAGGCCGGACCTGTCGCTCGACGCGGCTCCCGGGAAGAAGCAGGTCCACGTTGTGCACTCCCCGGAGCGCGTTCTGCCGGGCCGGATCATGATCGAAATCGTCACCAACGACCGCGTGATCGGCGGCCTCACCGAGGAAGGCGCCCAGCTGGCCAAGCGGCTGTATGAGGTCATCTGCCAGGGCGAAATCCTGCTGACGGATGCCACCACCGCAGAGATGACCAAGCTGGTGGAAAACACATTCCGCGACGTCAACATCGCCTTCGCCAACGAGCTCTCGCTGATTTGCGACAGCCTCGGCATCGATGTCTGGAGGCTGATCGAACTCGCGAACCACCACCCCCGCGTGAACGTCCTGCGCCCCGGCCCCGGCGTCGGCGGCCACTGCATCGCCGTCGACCCCTGGTTCATCGTGGACGCCGTCCCGGAGCACTCCGGACTGATCCGGACGGCGCGAGAAGTCAACGACTCCAAGCCCCACCACGTGGTCCGGCAGGCAGTTCAGGCACTCTCCGATCAGCCGGGCGCCACAGTCGCTGTCCTCGGCCTGGCCTTCAAGGCCAACATCGACGACGTCCGCGAGTCGCCGTCGGTGACGATCGTCCAGGAACTGGTCCGGCAGCTGCCGGACAGCACCATCCTGGTGGTAGACCCGAACGTCGAGGAACTACCCGCGGCGCTGGCGGCATCCGGGCTCGCGCGCCTCCACGGCATGGAGGAAGCCGTAGCCAAGGCAGATCTCGTGATGCTCCTGGTGGACCACGACGAATTCCTGACTCTTGACTCCCTGGCTCTGGAGGGCAAGCAGGTCATCGACACCAAGGGCATCTGGAACCAGCAGGAGCCTGCGGATTCCAGCCGGCCGCACACCCCCGTGGGGGCAAGCGTAGGTGGATAGGGGAAGCCACGCAGTGACAGCGTCCATTGAAGAAGAGCTGCGCGAGGCTGGCTTTGCACTCAAGGCCCTGCACACGCCGCGGCGGGAGACTCCTCTTGTCCGGATCCTGATCCGGGGCGCGAAAGCTACGGATCTGGAGATTGCCGGGACCGTCGCATCGCTGTTCGGCTCGGCGTGGCAGGACTTCGCCGTGGACATACTCGTGGAAGACGGCGCCCGGCCCAAGCTCGAGGAATGGCTGGCCAGCGACCGCCGCTTCGCCTTTGTCCCGGCCGACGGACAGCACATTGCCGAGTCCTCCTACACCCTGGTGCTCAGCGCCGGGACGGCCGTGGCCCTGCACTCGCTGGAGGCCATGATCGACACCCTGCGGCAGACGCAGGCCCTGGTCCTCAGGGCACTGGTGGACGGGCAGCCCGGTGCGATCGAACTCTGGCCGACGGCCACCCTGCGGGAGCTGTCCGGCTCCGGCGACCCCGAGCAATCTGCGCGCAGCGCCGGCGGCGAGCGATGGGTCTCCGGCAGTGCCCTGGGCCTGCACGACTTCCGCCGGCCCAAGCCCAAACTCCACCTGCGCAAAGGCGTTGCCGCCACCCTTGACCTGAATATCGTGGTCCGGGACCTGGCTGACAGCGCCACGCGCCACGACTATGAGCAGCAGATCCGGCATCTCGAGGCGCGGCTTAAGAAGTCCGAGATCGAACGCCGCCGCCTGGAGCAGGGCCTTGCCCGGAACCGGGGCCTCTCCCGTGCCCGCGCAATTGCCCGCAAGGGCCCGGCGTACATCCTGGGCCGGCTGAAGGCCCGCACCGGCCGGGCCGGGAGCTAGGATCATGCAGATCAAGAGCGTCCTGGTCAGCTCCACGGACCACTCCATGGCTGAGCTGGCACTGGACCTTGGACTCGACTACGCCCGCACGGACTGGGAGCACCGTGATCCCCGGACCGTGGCCGGCTGGCGGCACGCCGTCCCTGCGGACCAACTTTGGTGGGCCACCTACGTTGTGCAGGCGGAGTCGCTGGCCGAGGCCCGGGCACTGCTTCCCTTGTTCCGCAGCGAGGGACGGGCGCAACGGTTTGTGCTGGTGATCCGCGGACTCTTCCCGGCCGCGGAGCTCCCGGTCTGGACCCCGCGCAGCCTCCAGGTCAAGGCCGGCGCAACCGCACTCACCGTGCCCGGGCTTGGCTTCGCCGTCGTGGTTGAAGGCGGCAAATGGGTGAACGTGCATGCTGCCGCCCTGGCCGCATTGGGCTGCTGTGCTCCTGCTGCGCCGCGGCCGGTGCTGGGCGGACTGCGGGTCGGCATCACCGAGCCCGCGGCCAGCGCCTGGCTCGCCGGGGACGCCTTGGGCAGCTTCATGACGGAGCAGCTCCTGCAGCCCGAGCCGGATGACATCTATTCGGTCGACGTGCTGATCGGGCCCGCCGAACTCACGGAGCAGCTGAGCGGGCAGACTGTGGCCAACCCCGTTCGCGTCACCCCGCCGGTCTGGACACCGCCGGGGACCGTACTCCCCCCGGTCGATACCGCCATCGTCTCGCCCATGGGCTTCCTGCCCTACGCCGAGAAGCTGGCGCGCGCACTCGAACCGGGCGAGCTCGGCCACGGGGGAGAGCTGAGCGAAGCCGGCCTGGCGGCCCTGCGCCCCCACAAGTACCTCGAGGTGGACGGCACCCGCTTTGACGGCTTGGACTGGGAGTTGGCACGGCGCCTGAGTCAGCTCGCCGTCGCCGGCGTGCCGCTGCTGGCACGAGATTTGGCTGCCCCGGTGCGTTCCCTGCTCGGCGATCAGCTGGTGAACTGCGTCCAGGCATTCGACGCAGGCGACCCTCCGGTGCTGAGGGAATCGAAGTCGATCGACCTTCGCCGCACGGCGCTGGACCTCTACAGCCCGAAGGCCGTCTGGAACACCCTGTTGGGCCAGCTCGGCAGGCCCCTGCTTCCCGTGCCTTCCGTGAGCGTGGTCCTGGCCACCCGCCGGCCCGAGAAGCTGGCCTCCGCACTGGGTCAGCTGGCGCGCCAGAGCTGGGAAGCCCTGGAAGTGGTGGTGGTGCTGCACGGCTTCGACGCCGATCTGCCCGAGGTCCGGCGCGCCGTCGAGGCCTATCCCGGCGAGCTGCAGCTGCGCTCCGTTCCGGCCGAGATGATTTTTGGCGAGGTGCTGAACGCCGGAGTCAGTGCCGCCAGCGGCGATCTGGTCTGCAAGTTGGACGACGACGACTGGTACGGCCCGCACCACCTGCGGGACCTCGTCCATGCAAAGGACTTCAGCGGCGCCACCCTGGTGGGGGCACAAGTTGAATTCGTCTACCTGGAAAGCCTGGACATCACCACCCGCCGGCCGCCGCTCGGCGAGCAGTACTCGGACCACGTTGCCGGCGGCACCATGATGCTCGGCCGCGACGAGCTGCGGCAACTGGGCGGATGGCGGCCCGTCCACCGGGCCGTCGATCGCTGCCTCCTGCAGGCCGTCCAGGCCGCCGGGGGACTGATCTACCGCTGCCACGGCCAGAACTACATGATGCAACGCCACTCCGGCGCGGATTCACACGGTGGCCACACCTGGAATCCGGACGACAGCATCTTCCTGCAGAGCGTGGCCGAACAATGGGACGGTTTCGTCCCGCCGCCGCAGATCGGCGCCGTTCCGGGGCCTTCGGCAGGAGCACGGCTCGATGCCATGCGCAGCCACTTCGCCCGGGTGCCCGTTCCTTCCCCTTCCGCTTACACCACCAAACCGCACGTTTAGGATGCTCAGCGAATGAAACTTCAACAAGCTCTCCGCAGAATTGCGCGCCTGTCCCCGAAGAAGAAAGCGGCCGCGGCTTGCTTCGCTGTCCTCTTCGCCCTGGTCGTTGCGGCTGCCTACGCACGCAACCCGTGGCTCCTGGGGCTGGTGGTGGTGGTCTTCGCAGCCGCACTGGCCGTCGGCGCGCTGTACGTGGACAGGCTTCTCAAGGCGTCCCGGCAGGCAACCAAACGCGCCATCGCCGCACGGGCCAAGCTGGCCGCGACTCCGCCGGCCCCGCGCCCAGGGGCCCTCGTCGAATGGGGCGCCCGCTCCCGTATCCCGGAGGCGCGTCTTGCCCAGCGTTTGACCAAGCTGCATTCCGTTGATGGCCGCGACGTGCTCGTGAGCGCGACAACCATGGGCCGGTGGGGCTGGCGGGACATGTCGGCTGCCCTGGAAATGTACCGGATCGGGGGCAAGAGCCGGCGCAGCGTGGAGCCCGTCCTGGACAAGGCGCCGCGTTCCGCACTCCTGCATCTGGCCGATCTGTGTTTCCGGCAGAACATTCTCCAGGACGACATCCTCAACGCGGCCACGCTGTACAAATACGCCTACCAGCGGCTCGGCGCAAAGCCGTTCGGCAAAAAGCGCCGCGGGGAGTTCTTCCTCGACGCCTTGGCCCGGACCGGTCAGGGCGGGGAAGTCATCAGGCTTCAAGGTCTCTACAAGGCCGACGAACTGAACGGCAACGACCTCCACCTCTACCGTGCCAACGCTGCCAACCCGTTCAAGGACAGTTCAGCCGACGCCGAGCGCTGGCTCGCCGAGATCAACGACATCTACGTGCGGGCAGGGCTTTCCCGGCTTTCGCTCGCCGAAGGGTCCGCCCCGGCATTTCTCCGGCTGAAGGCAGAGGTGCCGACCCCGGTGACGGACGGCCCCCTCGTCAGCATCGTCATGCCCGTCTACAAGCCGGACGAGTACACGGATCTCGCGATCCAGTCGGCTCTGGATCAGAGCTACCGGAACATCGAAATCATCATCGTTGACGATGGCTCCGGCGGGGACGCCGCGGAACGGCTCAACAAGTGGCTGACCGTGGACGCACGCATTAAAGTGGTGCTCAACGAGCCCAACGCCGGTGCGTACACGTCGCGCAACATCGGCTACACCATGGCTCAGGGCGAATTCATCACGATCTTCGACGGCGACGACTGGCAGCACCCGCAGAAGATCGAGCGACTGGTCCGGGGTGCCCGGCAGCAAAGCGACGGAAGGCTTGTTTCCGCTCCCTGGACGCGCGCGGACGAAGACCTCTTCTTCCACTACCGCGGATGGCGCGGAGCCTTCATCACCCCGGCCCACGTCTCCACCATGTTCCACACCGCCACCATCCGGGAGCACCTGGGTCACTGGGATTCCGTCCGGAAGGCCGCGGACACGGAGTTCATCCTCCGCTACATGGACCTCGTCAATGACAAAGAGCCTCTCGAGGTCTGCGAGGCTCCCTTGACGCTGTCCCTCGTGGGATCCTCGAACCTTTCCATGGAGGATTTCCGTCTCGGGTACAGGTCGCCGGACCGGGTGTCCTACCGCGACTCCTACGAGCACTGGCACAAGAAGATTCGCGCCGGCGAGCACACGGGCTACTTGGACTTCCCGCTTGCCGAACGTGCGTTCCCGGCACCTGCACGGTTCCTGCCGTCCGGCGCGAATCAGCAGGACGTGGAACTTGATATTCTGCTTGTCGGCGATTTCGGCGCCGACTCCTTGGTGGCCGAGCTGATGCTGGAGCATCTGGCAGTTGCGGCCGCGAAGGGACAGAGGATTGGCCTGATGCACTATCCGAGCCTGCTTCACACGAGTTCCATCGACTCATCGTATTCAGACGAGCTCATGGAGGCCTTCCACGACGGGCGTCTTATCCGGGTCGAAGCGACGGACCGCGTGCGCTCTGCGCAAGTCAACGTGTATGATCCGACCGCATTCCAGTACAGCCGCGAGCTGCGCAGCGGTCACACAGCGGACGCCGTGTCCGTGTGGACGGATGAGCCGCCCTACAACTGGGAAACGGATGAACACAAGTACGAGGTCGGGACAGTGGAACGCAACCTGTTGTCCGTGTTCGGCGGTCCCGTACGGTGGCTTCCGCTCAACGAACGCACCTTCCGGGTCATCGCCGAGTCCGGGCACGGACAAAAGTCCGTCGGTGACCACGTAGCCCAGCCGGAAATTCTAACCATTCCCGATACCCCGGCGGAGGAAGCTCCGCTTGCACTGACAGGCTCCAACGTGGGCGCCTTTGAAACAGGAGAGACTCTGTGAATTTGCAAGAAACAACCACCGGCACGGCCTGGGACGAGCGGAATGCTGTAGAGATCCGCCGCATCGACTCGGCCAGCGAGATCGACCACAAGGCGTCGCAGCTTTACGAGTACGTTGTGCCGTCCCCTTCCGGCGGACCCTTGGATATTGTTACCCTGTACGCTCCCAGACCGTCCAAGACGCTGATTGTGAGCTTCCACGGCTCGCTGGTGCGGTCCAAGTTCCAGCTCCCCCGCTTTGAATGGCGCCGGACGCTCGGCAACCTGGACGCCGGGGTCCTTCTGATTGCTGACACGACCCTTGAACTGGGGGAGAAGATTCCCCTCGGGTGGTATATCGGCACAAAGGAGCAGGACCTTGCCGATGACATCGCTGCTGTTGTCCAGCAGGTGGCGGCCGACGGCGGCTACGAGCACATTGTTCTGGCCGGGTCCAGCGGTGGCGGGTATGCGGCTATGGCTATTTCGCGCCGCATACCCGGGTCGCTTGCTGTTAGTTTCTCGCCCCAGACTCGCGTGGGTGACTACATTCCTTGGGTTGCCAAAGTGCTCGTGAATGCAGCGTTCCCTGGCTACGACACGATTGACGCCGTAGAAGCGGACTTTGCGGAGCGGGTCAACCTTCGCCGGCTCTATGCCGAGCCGGAAATCCCCAACTTCGTGCGCTATGTCCAAAACTCCAACGACCTGGATCACATCGAAGAACACTACGCGCCGTTCGCCCAAGTACGGTCCACTGATCCTGAAACGGGCGGGATGGACCCATCGGGACGGCTCCGTTTCGTGCTTGAGCCGATGTCCAAAGGCCACGAGCCGCCCGCGCGGCACCGTTTCCTGCGGAATATCCAGGAGGCACACCAGGAGTTCTTCGGGTCCCGGCTGGGTGAAGCAAAGATGGACGGTGAATGAAACTTTCTCCTGTCATCTGATCGGAGATCAAGGGCTTGGACGCGGCGCAGCCAAGCGGGGGACTTCATACCTAACGGTGTCGAAAATCGGTCACGGCGGGCGTGCTAGGGTCTTTGACAGTGATAAGTATGGGGAACATCCCGATTAGCATGCGGATTTGCATTTGGCGGAGCGCTAGATACGGCGAAATCTACTATGACGAGGGATTACAGATTGACTGGCGATAATAAATGCCTCCACAGCTTTGAAATAAAACTTCTTGTGCCGAGAAATTCTCTATCGATTGGGATTCAGGCCCTAGCCGATGTGGATGCGGATAAGCAATTCATGCTCACGTTGGAGAATGTCTCGGCTGGCTCCGAAGTTCTGGATCCTCGGGACATGAACTGGAACTACTCCAAGGCGTTACAGCGGACTTTCGCCTATGTCCCGGCCATGAAGGCAGGGACCGTGACAAAAATCCCCCGCCTCCTTGCCAGTGAGACACCTTTTGATTCCATGCGGATCGGCGTTCGGGTTTGGCACGCGGAAATGGCCCCCGAGCAAATACCAACAGTCATTGGCAGACTTTGGTATTCCCAAGTCGATCTGCCGAGCGTGACTGCCGCCTCCGGTCCGGTTCACAGCGTAGTTCGCACGAGTCCACTAGGGAGTTTCAATTGAGCACGCGTGTGACCGTATCCGTCATTGTGAATGCCGTGACCTCGGGCCCCGATCGGATATGGCTGTCGGCGAAAACAATCGGCGCTGCATTGAGCGGGATAGACCACGAAATTATCCTGCTGGTCGACGGCGAGCGTGCTGACGACATCGAGTTGGATTTGCGGTCCAGGCCGGCGACCGGGATGCAGGTCATCGGATGCGATCCCGAGGACAGTGCAGGCCTTCAGTTAAACGCGGGCGTCGCAATTTCGACGGGCGACGTTATTCTTGCGCTCGATGACTGCATGATGTTTAGTCCGGCTGGTCTGAAGGACGCCATCGAGTCTGTCCGGTCTGCAGCGGCCAGTATGGTCATCATCCCCGGGAGGGATCTTCCGCCTCGTCTCGCCACGGCCGCGTTGACGGACACGTTGGAATGGTCTGAAGCGGCACGTGTCCCCGTGAGTCGTTCCGTCTGGGCTCCGGGAAGCCCGGTGCTCGTTGATCGAGACTCACTGCTGCGGCTTCGTGGATTCGACGAGAAACAAAAGAAAACCGCTCGTGCCTTCTGCGACCTCAAGCTGCGCATGAAACGCATGGGAGTGATCTTCGATCAGCGCTCTGCCGAGGGAATTCGTTGCTTTGTGGCTCCGGCCGTGGATGACTCTGACGCTGCGGCCGCCCGTGCCGATTCAGCCGGTGACATTGCCGAGCGGCTCAACCGGCTTGAGCAAGACGAGACCTACATCCGCAACGTGACCAGTTGGAAGAACCGCCCAGCAGACGCCCCGCCCCTGGTTACTGTTGCAATTGCGACGTACAACCGGGCCGACTACCTGCGGGACAGCATTAACTCAGTGCTGGCGCAGACAGTAGAAGATTTCGAACTCATCGTCGTTGATGATGGATCCACTGACGCTACCCGGCTTGTAGTCGAATCATTCGACGATGAGCGCGTCAAATATGTCTACCAGGAGAACCGCGGGATCGCCGCTGCCAGGAACACGGTGGCGGACATTTCACGAGGCACCTTCACCGCCGTCCACGACGACGACGACATCATGTTGCCTTGGCGACTCGAAGTGAGCCTTTCCGGAATTAAGGCCGGCGTTCAAGCCAGCTACGGTTCCTGGGTCAACTTCGACGACATCACCGGCGAGATGGTCCTCCATGTCATCAGGGAACAGTTCTGCATGCCCGTGTCATTGGTCACCGGACAAACCCCGGGCCACGCAACGTGGCTCGTGGAGACCCGCCTTATCCGGCAGTTCCGATACAACGAGACGATCTCCAGCGCTGTGGACCACAATTTGGCGCTGCGCATGATGAGGTCAGGGGTGTCCTGGGTACACACGGGAAGGGTGCTCTTCCTGCGTCGTATGCACCCCACACAGGTGAGTAACTCAGACGGCACACGGCAGAAGTACGCGGCTGAGCTTTCCCGATTCATGCTGCAGTTCGCTGGTTCCGATGACGACATCGCCGCACTGAAGGAAGAAAGCAAAGCAATCCTTTGGCCCAAGATTGCGGAGAAGGGCAAGCTCGAGGAGAGCTTCGGAAAGTACCTGCCAGACCACCTGGCAGTACGTTCGCTCCACGTTCAGGGCAATGTAGCCAACAAGGCCAGCCGCCTGCAGAAGCTCAAGAGCACGAGCTTCATCCTCTGCGAGGAAGATGAAACCGGAAAGATCGTCGGCGAATACGCCGACTTCCTGAACGTGACGCTGGAGGACCTCGCTGCCATGCAGAAGTTGGGCGTTAGCGGGCGATTGGAGGGCGAACTTAACCCTTCAATGGAGCTCCCGAGGGAGGCGCCGGCGGAAATCCTGGACCGGGCCCTTCGCAGTCGGCTCCAAGGGCTGACCGGACTCATGGCCAAGCCGGGCCGAATCCCTGCAGCCATCGTTTGGACGAATACAGATGCCGCCGACGCTCCGACTGGCTTGGAGCAAGCGGCAGACCTCAAGCGGCAAATCACCCTCTCCATCAGTCAAGATTACCGATTCGCCTTCACCGTGTATGTCTTCGAAGACGAGCCGAAGGCCCTTGAGGCCTTTGCGCGTGCGGTGGAAGGCCGGAACGAGTCCGATCTGGCGCTCTATCGGCGCGGTAGCGACGGATTGGATTCGGAAGTAGCGGAATTGCGCATTCAGGAATTGGTGAATCGATAATGAAGGTGTCTTGGATCAACGACAAATCCGGACGTGCCGGGCTCGTGGCTCACGACCTCGAATACTTGGACGCCTTTCCGGTTGTCTCGGAATTCTGGATGGATGCCTCACCGGCATCAAACTGGGCCGATAGGGTGGCGGTTGCCACGACTTTGGTTTTCGGCTCGCACATGGGCGGACGGTTCCACGCACCCTTCGCAATGTCGTCAGACGTAGCAGCTGCCATCAGCCGTTTCTCCGGCAACGGACAGATAGTTCCGACCAACGTGTCCTCTGGTGCTGGAACGCTTACGTGGCGCGGAGGACTCGAGCTGGCGCTTGAAACGGACGCGGTCATTGGGTCGGAGCGGATCAACTCGCTGGATGCAACCCGGAGAATCGGCCTGAACGTCGTCCGTTCCGACATTGCGACCGGCAGGCTGTTTACGTTCGACCGTCTCACGCTGTCCAGCAACGCCTGGCTTCACGCGGGACAGCGGGCCGGGAATGAGCAACTCTATCCATTCCTTGCCGTTGCCGTCCTGTTCGCTGCTGACCTCCAAGTTTCCACACTTGTGTGCCCGGCGGACGCTGAATTTACTGATCAACAGCTGGCGTCTCTCGTTGATCTCCTCGGATCGGTCGGCTTGGGTCTGGAGTTTGACCGCTCCGAACCGGGCCACTGACATCTCGACCGTAGAGGAGACTTCGTGAGAATTCTGTTACCGGCCTATACCGTTGCCGAATGGGGTGGGCTCCACGAATACGTCGTTGGGGCTGCGGCAACGCTTCTTGAGCGCGGCCACGAAGTAACGCTGGTCGTGCGGGACGGGCTCGTTGCTGAGAAGGGCGAGGAAGTCGGAGCCCAAGTGATTCGTGTTGACTGGGCAGACTGGACCGCGGTTGCCGAAGAAGTCCGAAACGGGCCCCGCTATGACATGGTATTCGCGCAGCCTTTCGAGTCGCGGAAATTTGCCCTGTTCGTGAACGAGGTCATGAAGACCAAAGTCGTCGCCATGTTCCATGGCTTTCACCATGACTTTGTCTACACATGGCAGCACCTGGTTGACGGTTTTCTGGTGACCACGGAGCAGATCGGTGATCTTCTGGTGGACCTGTGCAGAATCGAACCGGAGCGCGTCCATGTCGCTCCCAACGGCGTGGACATGGATCGATTCGAGTATCCTCTCCTGGGTCTCGACGAGAAGATCGTGAACGGACACGGTTCCATCGTTATGGCGTCGAGAATCGATAAGGACAAACGCAGCCAAGTTCGAGCTCTGAAGCTTCTGATTAGCGGACTCTTCCACCAGGCTCGACATATCCATTGGGACATTGAGATTCTGGGAGACGGCCCTGAGCGGAACAGAGTTGATCGCGAGCTGGCAAACTATTTAGTCGACTACCCGAACGTCTCTGTCGTCATGCGCGGCTGGGTACCTGCTGACGATGTTCCGCGCCTGATGAATAAGGCAGTCTTTAGCGTCTCAGCCGGAAGAGGCGCAATGCAGAGCCTGGCAGTGGGCACTCCGTGTTTGGCCGCCGGGGCAAGGGGCATCGCCGGGCTCCAAGTTGGACCCAACCTCGATGTAGGCGTCTGGTCCAACTTTGCCGACTACCCGATAGTCGGTTGCAAGATTGTCGATCTGGAAACTGACTTGGAACGGATATTGATTCCCGAAGCGTACGCGAATGCGCAGGTCGAGGGCCGTTCCAGGATACTTGCGGATCGGAGTCAACAAAACGCTGCAGCGATGATGGTCAATGCGCTGACGGCATTTGCTTCCTGACAGAAGTGCGGGTTTTACCCCATCATGCATTTGGGGATTAGAAGAGGCTTAGGTGGGTTGACAAGGTCAAACCACCTAAGCCTCTCTTCTTGCGCCCTGCGCGCCCTTCGTCAGGAGGGATGGTTGCTCCAAAGATCGTAGCTTCCGGCCCCACCGGTGAATTGGTAGATGCGGAACCGATAGTACGAGGCCCCTGTCCCCAGATAGGCTATGCGTTCGCGTGGCGTCAGGGTCGCTGACGCGGCGACCGTGACCCATGTGGTGCCGTTCCAGCGTTCGAGGTAGAGATCAGTGTCCCGTCCCGCAGTCGCGGCGAGCCAGCCTTGGATATAGCCGGCGCCGGCCTGATACCACGAGGAACCGTCAGGTTGATAGCCGCTGACCCCGTTCGCGGTGAGGTTGCCGTTCCACTTGCGGGCAAAGCGGTTCGGTGATCCGTTGGGGTTGCTCACGATTCCGGTGACCGCGGTGCTTTTGATAACCGCCATGACGGTTGCGGGCGAAGCGTATGGGTTGCTCTTGAGATAGAGTGCCACCAATCCGGCCACGTGGGGGGCGGCCATCGACGTTCCCGAAATGGTATTGGTCGCAGTCGTGCTTCCGATCCACGCCGAGGTGATGTTGACTCCCGGATCAAATACGTCCAGGCACGTCCCCCAGTTGGAGAAGGATGCCCTGACGTCTGTGCCGCCAGTCAGGCTGGTTGCGCCGACAGTCAATGCTGATGGAGTGGAGGACGGAGAATAGTTGCAGGCGTTGTCGTTGCTATTGCCGGCCGCTAAGGCATACGTGACTCCGCTTGCGATAGATCGCGTGACGGCGTCATTGGCTGCCTGGTTGAAACCGCCGCTGAGACTCATGTTGGCGACGGAGGGTCCGTTGTGGTTGTAGGTGACCCAGTCAATCCCGGCGATCACCGCGGAGAATGTCCCGGAACCTGTACAGTCCAGCACCCGGACTGCCACCAGCGACACCGACTTCGCCACGCCGTACGTGGATCCTCCGATGGTTCCGGAGACGTGCGTCCCGTGGCCGTTGCAGTCCTGTCCGTTGCGGCCGTCTCCTACGGAGTCGAAACCGACGCTGGCTCTGGTCCCGAACTGGGTGTGGGCGGTATTGATGCCGGTGTCGATGACGTAGGCGCTGACTCCTGAGCCGGTGTCGGTGTAGTTGTAGGTGCCATTGATGCCGGTACGTTGGTCCACGCGGTCGATGCCCCACGTGGCTCCCGTTTGTGTGGCGTCGGTGGTCACGTCGGGAGAAATGGATCCGAACTGGCCCGGTGCCTTGTTGGCCATGGGATCCGGCGGTGGTGCTTCTTTGGACGCCGTGACTTCGCCGTCTGGTTCCACGTAGTCGACGGCGGAGTCTTTGCGGACTCTGGCCAAATCCGCTTTGGACAAGGTTGCCGCGAACCCGGACAACGCAGCGGTATAGACATACTTCGTCTTCACATTATTGCGGCGCGCAACCGCCGCAGCATCAGATCCATTTTTGAGGACGACGATGAAGTGATCTGCGATGACTTTGCCGTGCCCAGGCTTAAGCGTGGCATCCGGTGGAGGAGACGCCTGGCCGGGTAGTGCGCCCCCTGCGACAAGCAGGGCACTCAGGCACGTCGCCACGATGCTCAGGCGCTGGACGGTTGGTCGTTGGGATTTTGCTTCACTTCTTGCGGATGCACGCCTGGCTGAAGTGCTCATCGAACTCCTTCGTGGGTTTGCGGCCCCTGCAGAAGTCCCTTTCCCGAATCCGTGCCGGGTGCGACGTTCATGATGTGCTCCTGTCCCGGTGGAGGACGCGATTAAACGAACCATATGGGGAGACGCGGATAACGTTTGATAGCAGCCGCCGCCTCAACGACTTCTGGCTGCTAGAGCGCAGTCAATCCCTTAAGAGAAAAAAGCACACGGGTGGTCCGCGCACCGCCGGCCTACTTGGTCCTACTCGCGTTGCCCCACGGGACACCCCCAATATGTCGGCAGTGTGCAGATGCTGCCGGGGGGATTTGACTACTTCGAAGGCGGAGCGGAATCAGCAATGACCGGTGCATCCAGTCTTTCCGAGAAATGGTTCAATACAGAGAAAAGCTCGTCTTCAAGGTCGGAATAAGCAGCTTCCCAGGCCACTTCTCCTGTGTCCGTATTCCGTCCGAGCTCCGGATTCTTGATGAGTTGGATTTCCCGGTCGGTGGTCGCTTCTGGCCCGCAAACCTCCCGGGCATGGATTGTCGCCTGTTCGGAGAGGCGGGCAAAAGTTTCAGGTGAATCCACCAGCATTTCCACGCAGGAAGCCAGGTCTTCAGGGTCTTCAGGGGCGGCAAGGAGGCCGCTCGTCCCGTGGGTTACGAATTCGGGGATAGCTGAAATCGCTGTGGACACCGGAACAAGTCCGGAACTCATGGCCTCGCCAATGGAGACTCCCTGGGAATCCCAGCGCGTAGGGCTGAGAAAAATGCCATGGTCGGCATGAAGACGGGCGATATCCTCCTGGCGTAGAAATGCTTTGGTGAGGTGCACATTTTCCAATCCCCGAAGCGGCTCGAGTGTCTCATCGAAAAACGGGCCGTCGCCGTAGATGCTGAACTGCATCTTGTCAAAGGAAGGCGATTGGCGAAGGGTGAGGATTGTCTTCACAACCAGATCGTTGGCATATTTGTACCCCGTGAACGGTTTGATGATGAGCACTTTATGCCGCAGGGCCGGATCTTTAGGAATGTAAGGGAAAAGCTCGGTGTCAACCACATTTGGTATGACGCTTACGTTCGAAACGCGAACTCCCGCATCCGGCTCTACGCTGTGTTTCAGGAACCAATTGGAGACGGTGACAAACCTGATATCACGATGTTCGGCCTGATAGAGCTGTCGCAGGAACGGGACTTTTTTGTTCTCGCCGTGCGCTCTGAGGCTCTTCACTCTATCCATGAATCCTGCAACGTCGACGGCGTCGTACCATCGCCGGTGCCAACTTAGGGTCTCGTAGCCATGAAGCCACGCGATGATCGGAGTTGACGGTTTGTGGGTGCTTAGCGGGGCAATGATGTAGTCCAATGGGAAATGGACCAGAAAGCTTGCGTGATCAGAGGCCAAGATATATTGCGTGTAAATGTCTCGATTCCCCGTAGTGACAGTGACTCCGTCGAAAACGTAGGTTCTTAGCTCGGGTTCATTGGCATCGATGCGAAAAACGTCAATAGCCAGGCCGGCGTCGAGATATTTCTTTACTCTGCGATGTAAAAACCCATAGTTGTAGATATTGGAATCATTAGGGTAAGCATTAGCTATGACCAAATATCTATCTTCAGCCACGTGGCTTACTCCTGTCATTGGGGCAGATCGACACGCAAAATAGTTGCGCCGCACTAACTAAAGCGTGCTCCGAAGCCATTCCGCGGCATTGTCCAATTGCTCGTGAAATACCGTGGGAACGGGAGGGTTGTGGGCTTTCGGACCCTCGTAGACGTGGAAGCGCACATTGTCAGCGTTGGGGCCTGCTTCGATGACATCGCGGAACGGCCGGTAGTGCTGTTCGACGTGTGCGAAGTCATTGCTGTTCTGAACGTAGTACACAAGATTGGGCTGATGCTGGCTGTACCGGACTAGAGCTGAAGACCTGGGGCCCAGCGGGATAGACCAGTCTTCTTCTGGTGTCAGTGACCATGGCCCATCCGGGGCGAGGTGCGGCATGACGGTTTCGACGTACCTGCGCTGTGCTCCCATAAGGGTCCCGTTAATGAGGTAGTTCGCGATGCTCGTCTGGCAGCTGAACGGCAACGCCATACTCCCAGGGATGTAAGTTGCCATTTGCAGAGCCGCCAGCCCGCCACCCGAAGACCCCAGGAAGAGAATTCCTTTCGCGCCGACTGCATCGGCAGCCGAACAGGCCCACTCCGCCAGGAGCGGGTACAAGTCGAGGTTTGCGGAGCCCGTGTACCAGGCCAGCTCCAAATCGTCGCGATGATGAAGCGTGGGGTCCGAGAAGTACAAGCTGCTGAATTCCGTGGTCAACAGGCTCCGCAGCCACTCGAAGCGGGGTAGTTGGTATTTGTTGCGGTCGGTAGCGCCGTGGAGGCTTACAACCAGCAGATCTGAGTTCTTGTTGACGAGAAGTGCCTCCAGGGGCAGGCCGTCCGACAAGACGGCAGAGTACCTGCTGGCTCCGTGACCAGAAGCTGGCGCAAAGGGGAGGTGGGCAGAGACCTCTGTGACGGGTACATTCGTCGCACCAGCGTCGATCCTGTCGGCAGGTATCACGGGAATCGTTTGCAGCATGGATACATGGTAGCCATGTTCCGATCAGCCATTTCCTCACCGCGGCTGTCCTCGCTGGTCTCGATGACTTGGGAGTCCAGTAATTTCAAGTGGCGTGCGATGGGGTGCCAGCCGCTAGAGCTATGTCACTTCCAGGGGCAAGGGGAGGGACACCGTGACCAAACGATATATAGTGGTCCCGTTTGGATGCGCCATCTGCGCCCAACGCAATGAAATTTACTGCAGCTACTGGGGGACTAGTGACACTACGACTAACCGTGATCGGTACGGGATACCTCGGCGCGACCCATGCGGCATGCATGGCGGAGCTCGGCTTCGAGGTACTCGGGGTCGACGTCGACAAGGAAAAGATCGACAGCCTCAGCCGAGGCGAATTGCCCATCCACGAGCCCGGCCTGCCGGAGCTCCTGCGCAAGCACACTGCGTCCGGCCGCCTGCGCTTCACCACTTCGTTCGAAGAAGCCGGCGCCTTCGGTGATGTCCACTTCATCGCCGTCGGCACCCCGCAGCGTGCCGGTGAGCACGCTGCCGACATGACCTACGTTGACGCGTCCGTGGCAGCCATTGCCCGCGCCGCGACGAAAGACTCCCTGATCGTCGGGAAGTCCACCGTTCCGGTGGGCTCCGCACGCCGTCTCAAGGGTCTCGTCGCCGAAGAAGCGCGCGACGGCGTCACCGTCAACTTCGCCTGGAACCCCGAGTTCCTGCGCGAGGGCTTCGCCGTGGAGGACACCCTGCGTCCCGACCGCCTGGTCATCGGGGTGGATTCCGCCTCCGCCGAAGCGACTCTGCGCGAGGTCTACGCCGACGCCATCAGCCGAGAAACCCCGTTCATCTCCACCGACTTTGAGACGGCTGAACTGGTCAAGGTTGCGGCGAACGCCTTCCTGGCGACCAAGATCTCCTTCATCAACGCCTTCTCCGAGGTCACCGAGACCGTCGGCGGCAACATCCGCACCCTGGCCGACGCAATCGGCCTCGACGCCAGGATCGGCCGCCGCTTCCTCAACGCCGGCATCGGCTTCGGCGGCGGCTGCCTGCCCAAGGACATCCGGGCGCTCCAGGCACGGGTATCCGAGCTCGGCCTGGACAGCACCATGCGCTTCCTGAATGAAGTCGACGAAGTGAACCTCCGCCGTCGTGACCGCGCCGTCCACGTCGCCGAGACGTTGCTGGGCGCGCTGGAAGGCAAGCGCGTCGCCGTCCTCGGCGTCGCGTTCAAGCCCAACAGCGACGACGTCCGTGACTCACCGGCACTGGACGTCGCCGCCAGGCTCTTCAACAGCGGAGCGGACGTCAGCGTCTACGACCCCGCCGCCAATGCCAACGCCGCCAAGCGCTACCCGCGCCTGAACTACGTTGACTCCCTGGCGACGGCCGTGGCGGACGCCGACCTGGTCATGCTGCTGACGGAATGGAACGAATTCGTGAACGTCGATCCCGCTGAGCTGGCCGCCGCTGTGTCCCACAAGCGCATGTTTGACGGACGCAACGTCCTGGACCACGAGAAGTGGACCGCGGCAGGCTGGGACATCGTCTCGCTTGGCCACAAGAGCGAACTGCTGGAGCTCGCCGCCGCCAACTAGCGGCACCTCGGCCTGACAGCTGATACAACACGTTCAACAAGGAAGGATCCCGCCGGAGCAAACGCTCTGGCGGGATCCTTCCCTTGGTTAACGGACAGCTTAACGGAATGTGGCCGGACACCTGGGTGTCCGGCCACAGCAGGAGGCGCTCAGCGCCTCACAGGGACGCGTAGAGCTTGCCTGTGGTGGTGAGGGAGCCGTTGGTGTGGAAGAGGGCGGAGCAACCCATCCTGATGTCGCCTGCCGGGCGGGTCTTCCAGGCGAAGCGCTCGACGAACGGCATGGCGCGCAGGCCGGCGACGGTGGCCCGCATGAAGTCCTCGGTCTGCGCCCGGGTATAGATGGAAGGCTGTGTAGCCGTAGCGTTCCAGTCGGCCACCGCGTACTCGGTCACCCAGATGGGCTTGCCATATTTCTCGTGCATCATGGTGATCTTGTTCAGGAAGTCATCGGCCCTGGGCCAGGCGTAGACGTGCGTTGTCAAGAAGTCCACACGGAGGCCCTTGTTCTTGGCCTTGGTCATGAAGTCGGCCAGCCACGCACTGCGGGGGCTGGTGCACGCCGGGGACCCGAGCCGCAGCCCGGTTGCCATCAGCTTGGGCCAGAGCTCGATGGCCCTGTCCACGCTCATGTTCGCCTGGGCCGTGTTGTCGGGCTCGTTGAAGCCCAGGAGGTGCTTGGTCTTCGTTTCCGCCAGCTGGCGCGATACCCAGCCCAGGGCATCCTGCTCCAGCAGCGTGCGTTCGCTCTTGACCATGGGAACAAAGGGCGGGTTGGTGGTGACGTTGTAGTGCGCCCCCCACGTGTAGTGCCAGTCCAGCTTCAGGCTCTTGATCTGCGTGAGCGCCAAGGCGTCTTTCCCGCCCCAACCGAACCCCTTCTGCGTATCGGCGGGCAGCGTGACGGCGGGGACGGTCGGGATCGCGGTCGGGGCCGTAGCTGCCTGTGCGATTCCGGCATTGGCGGCCAGCAGGGCGCCGGGCGCCGCCATTGCAGCCAGGGGCATAGTGAGAAACTTACGGCGTTCCATGAGTTCCCTTCGTGGAAGGTTGCTGGGTTCTGTGACTGCTGCGGGGACAACAAAGGCCAGCGGCGGCGTGCGTCCCGACGGATTCCGCTCACGGATGGCGGCGTCGGGGTGTGACTGCTCTGGCCTGTGGGGTCCCTGATTCAGTTGTGGCTGAAGTCAACATAGCACGGCAAATACTCAGGAAAGTCCCGGTTTTACACAGGAAAGACGCAGTTTTCTGCGGGCCACCAGCGGCAACCGGCACTGGCTGAAGGTCGGTCCTAGAGGGAGTGGTAGAGCTCGCCGGTGGGGGTGAGGGAGCCGTTGCTCCGGAACAGGGCGGAGGCGCCCATGATGGGGTCGCCGTGGGCCCGCGTTTTCCAGGCGAAACGCTCCACGTACGGCATCTTCCGGAGTCCGGTGACGGTCTCATTCATGAACGCCAGGATTTCCTTCTCCGTGAACCGGCTGGGCGACTTCGCAGTGGCCTTCCAGTCGGCGACGGCGTATTCGGTGATCCAGACGGGCTTCCCGTAGCGTTCGTGCAGTTTCTCCACCGTGCGGAGGAACGAGTCCCCGTGGGGCGGCGCGTACCAGTGCATCGCGACAAAATCCACCCGCAGGTCCTTCTTGGATGCCTGGTCCATGAAATTTTTGAGCCAGTCGCCCAGCGCCTGAACCGGGGCCGGAGAGCCCAGCCTGAGGCCGGCCTGTTCCAGCTGGGGCCAGAGACTGATGGCAGTGTCCACGGACATGTCCGCCTGGCCGGTGTGGTCGGGTTCGTTGAAGCCGAGGAGATTGTCGGCGCCTGTCCAGGACACTTCGGACCGCACCTGCTCTATGGCCTTCCGTTCCAAGGAGCCGCGCCCCCAGACCATTGGCACAAATTCAGCGGCCTGGCTCGAAGCAGCCCGGAGGGGCGGGTAGTCAGGTCCCCAGTCGTAGAACCAGTCCAGGTTCAGGGAATCCAGCTCCTTGAAACCGAATCCGCCGAAGCGCGGCATGCCGAGGCCCTTGCTCGCGTACGGGGGTATGGGTCGACGAGGCAGTGGTGTGGGCGAGGTCGACGGCGGTCGGGGGCCGGGCGAAGTATCGGGGGTGCACGCCGCCAGGGCGGCGGCGGCTGAGGCCGCCACTGATAGTCGTAGAAAGTCCCTGCGGTCCACTTGCACCCCCTGGCGTCGCCGTCGGTTCAGGGTCGAATCCGGGGTACCAGATCCGCCGACGGACAACGTGATGCTGGCAACCCGCATCCTTGCCTGCTGAACACTAATTGTTTCACGAAAGGCCTTCTCGGCTCACATCGAGGCCCGGGTCCCGGGCAGCCCTGCCGGTGGTTGTCCGGCGCCTACGCGCCGCTGAACTCCGCCGTCCGGTAGCCGACGCCGAGCAGCTCTTCAATAGCTGCCACCGTCCGGGCCGCAGCCTTGCCGTCGCCGTAGGGATTCACGGCGTTTGCCATGGCCGCGAAGTGCGCGGAATCGTGCAGGAGGCTGGTCACCTCGGCAACAATCCGTTCCTCGTCCGTGCCGATCAGCTTCACGGTGCCGGCTTCCAGGGCCTCTGGCCGCTCGGTGTTGTCCCGCATCACCAGGACCGGCTTGCCGAGGCTGGGTGCTTCCTCCTGCACTCCGCCAGAGTCCGTGAGGACGATGTGTGCTCGGGAGAGCAGCCGGGTGAATTCGCCGTAGGCCAGAGGTTCCGTCACCAGGACGTTGGCTTTGCCCTCCAGCGCGGGCAGGACGGCCTCCCGCACCACCGGGTTCTTGTGGGCCGGCAGCACGATCACCAGGTCCGGCTCGGCGTCGGCGATCCGGGCCAGGGCCCGTCCCACGCTGCGCATGGATTCGCCCTGGTTTTCCCGCCGGTGCGTGGTGACGAGCAGGACCCGACGGTCGCCGGCCGCCAGTGCTTCCAGCCGGGAGTCTGTGAAGGGGAGCTGCTTGTCGACGGTGGCGAGCAGGGCGTCGATCACGGTGTTTCCCGTGACCACGATGTCCTCGGCGCTGATGCCTTCCTTCAGCAGGTTCTCCCTGCTGGTGGAGGTGGGCGCCAGGTGCAGGCGGGTGATCTGGCTGGTGATCTTTCGGTTGGCTTCCTCGGGGAACGGCGAGAGCAGGTCTCCGCTGCGCAGCCCGGCCTCGACATGGACCACCGGGATGCCGTGGTAGAACGCCGCGATGGCGGCGGCCGTGGAGGTGGTGGTGTCGCCCTGGACGACGACGGCGTCCGGCCGGGTGCCGGCGAAGAGCTTCTCCAGTCCGTCGATGGTCCGCGTCATGATGGCCGAGAGCGACTGCCCCTGCTGCAGGATGTTCAGGTCATGGTCCGGAACAATGCCGAACAGTTCGTTGACCTGGTCCAGCATCTCGCGGTGCTGCCCCGTGACCGTCACGATGCAGCGGAAGAGCGGAGACTCCTGCAGCGCGCTGACGATCGGCGCCATCTTGATGGCTTCCGGCCTGGTTCCGAAGATCGGCATGATGCTGTGCATGGTTATTCCCCAAGGGTGTGCGAATGGTTGGTAAGGTCTGTGGCCCGGCTTAGCCGAGCAGCAGGGCCAGCACGATGGCCGGCACGGCCAGGGCTACGACGAGAACGGCTAGAAGAGCCACCCGCCGTTTGCGCCGGTGGAGCATGTCGCGGGCGACTTGCTGGGATTCCTTCTCCTGGATGGCGGCTTCCAGGCCCGACTCTGCCGGGTTTGAATCCGCGGGTTCCTCCGGGTCCTGAAATACAGGAGCCTGCGCGGCTGCTGGCGGCGGCGCGTTGAGCGGAAGAGGGTCCGCCCCGGGCACCAGAAGGGCGTCCGGGATCTCCGTGTGCATGCGCCGCTTGCGCAGGTGCCGGGGTGCGGCAACCAGCGGGGCAGCACCGTCGGGAGAGTGTTCCAGCGTGTCCTCCTCGCCTCGGTCAGATGCCCGAACCGGCTGACCAGTTCAACCGGATGAGGTTCAATTGTTACATTTCCGCCCCGTGATTGGCGCATTCCGGCCTAAAGGTGGCATCGATCAGGCCTCCCGTTTCGACCACAAACCGCCGGATCCACTGGAAGACATCCAGGTCCGGGTGGGAGGCAACCATCTGGACGTCCGCCGTCGTGCATTGCCCGATCAGGCGACCCGCGCGGGTGACGTGATAGCTGGATGTCACCACGGTGACGGACTTCCAGCCGTTGGCTTCGATGAGCCGGGAGATCGACTCAGCCTCGCCGCGGGTGTCCAGGTCCGGGGGCCTGAAACAGATGAGGTCCGGGTTGGGGAAGGCTGTGGAATTGCACGTCTCATCCGCGCTCCGGTTGCCCACGGTGTCCGTGTGGGAGATCACCAGGACCGGGATGTGGAATTCGGCTTGGAACTGGCGTGCCACCGGGAGTCGCTCAGATGCCGCCCCGCCGAGCATGATGACGGCGTCGGTCCGGTGAACGCTGAGCGGATCCACGTTGACGAACATCTGGGTGGCAATGATCAGCGCTAACAGGAGGCCTCCGACGGCGAAGGCAAGCACCCTGCGGGTGGCGGTATTGACCGCGGCGACGGAAGGAGGCACGGCTAAGAGTTTGGCATGCGGTTTTCAGGTGGCGAAATGGTGCGGCATTACTGCGCAGAAGCTTGCAAACAAAAATGCGTGATGCAGTTGTGATTTAAGGGATCAAAGTTAGTGGGGTGACAGGCGGGAATTGGCGTTTATGCTGTAGGCACCTTACGTCGCTCCCACCACCAGGTCTCCGCCGGCGGTCTCACCCCTAAGCGAGCAATCTTGCGAAAACTGAACATAGCGGCAACAGTGATTGCCGCCGTGATGCTGGCAGCAGCGTTGCCCCAAACCGCTGTGGCGGCCGTTCCCTCGGTTGCTGTTCCGGCCGTTGCTGTTCCAGCGGGTGCCGTTCCTGCGGTGTCGGACCCGAGCCCTCAGGGGCAGGTGGATGACTTTGTCCGGCCCGAGCCGCCGGCCAACAAGGCGAGGAGCGAATACACCTACGTAAGCGCGCCGCTGGCAGGCACCCTGAAGACCACCCTGGTGACCGTCCAGCTCGCCGACAAGACCGCAGCGGAGACGGACGCCGCCGTGCCGATGGCCGCGGCGAAGGCCTCGCTCAGCGCGGCCAACCGCTACTGGGCCCACGCCACCGCCGGGCGCGTGGACATTGCCCTGAGCTCGTCCCGACTGCTGCACAAGTCGGCTGCGACCTCAACGCAGTCGCCGTCGCAGATCGTGGACACGGTCTCCCAGGAGCTGGGCTGGACGCAGAGCCCCTACACCGCGCTGGTGATCTTCATCCCCGGCGCGTACCTGAGCAATGGCACCGCCGGCATGACCTACAGCAACGGCACCACGGGCGGGCGCATCCTGATGCCGCAGAACAGCCGGCTCGCAACCCCCGTGCTGACCCATGAGTTCGGGCATGCCCTGGGCATGGACCACGCCAACAGCCTGCTGTGCGGCAGCGGGGCCATGGACGTGGCCTCCGGCCCCTACGCGGGCTTTGCCGATCCCACCTGCAGCATCAAGCCCTATGGCGACAACCTGGACCTCATGGGGATCTCGCACTGGGACGTCATGCCGGAAATCAGCGCCAGCCTCTGGGAAATGGGCCGGTTCGGCAACGGCAACGAGATCACCAACCTGGGCACAGTCTCCGGGCCCCGCAAGGTGACCCTCGCACCCTGGGCCGGCGACGCCGCCAACCGGGCGGCGAAGTTCACCGACCCGAAATCCGGCGAGGTCTACTACCTCGAGCTCCGGGCTCCGGTGGGCTACGACTCCGTGATCGCGCAGGCCGGAAACCGCGGCGTCAAGATCACCCAGCAGGGCGGCGGCAACTCCTCGATCCTGCTCCCGCCGGACACCCGCGCCGCCGCCTTCAACGGCTACTACAGCAACACCCAGGCCTGGCAGGCCGGACAGACCTTCACCACGCACGCCGGCACCAAGGTGAGCATCGATTCGGTCACCGACACCGCGGCCAGCGTGACCATCCGCCCGCCGGGAGCGCCCGCGGTCGGCTACGTCGAGTCCATGGCCATCAACCGCTCCGGCGCCAAGGCCAGCCTTGACATTGCCGGCTGGGCGTACGACACCGCCAAGCCCTCCGAATCATCCACGGTCCACATCTACGTGACCCCGCCCGGCGGCACCGCAACCGGCTACGCCGTCGCAGCCAACCAGGCCCGCGCGGACGTTAACAAGGTCATGCAGGTGACCGGCAACCACGGGTTCACCCGTTCCTTCAATCTGACCGCAGCCGGCGTATATAAGGTCTGCGTCTACGCCCTCAGCAGCGCCGAACCAACGGACCTAGGCTGCAAGTCCCTGACCCTTGCGGGGACGCCGGCCACCGCCGGCTATCTCGAGTCCCTGACACTCACCAGGACCGGCGGAGCAACGGTGCTGCGGGCCACGGGCTGGAGTTACGATCCCGGGACGCCCACAGCGTCCATCCCGGTCCACCTCTACGTGACCGATCCGGCAGGCAAAACGACGTCCCAGGCCATCACCGCCAACAAGAGCCGCGCCGACGTCAACCTGGTGATGTCCGTGACGGGAAGCCACGGCTTCACCTCGGACCTCCCCGTGACCATGAGCGGGCAGTACAAGGTATGCGCCTACGGCATGGCCGTCACGGCATTCAGCCTCGGCAACAGCCTCCTGGGCTGTAAATACGTGACGCCACGGGCAACACCGGCGCCCGCCGGCTTCCTGGAAAGCACCGTGGTCAAGACGGACGCAGCGACGGCCACCATCACGGCCACCGGGTGGAGCCTGGATCCCGGAACTCCGGCCGCCTCCATCCCGGTCCACCTCTACGTCACCGACCCCAAGGGTGTGACCAAGAGTTCCGCATATACCGCCAACCAGTCCCGGGCCGACGTCAACACGGTCATGGGGACCACCGGAAACCACGGCTACCGGGTGGCGCTGCCGGTCACGACGCCGGGTGACTACAAGATCTGCGCCTACGGCATCGCCGTCAGCGTCTTCCCGCTGGGCAACAGCCTCCTGGGCTGCTCGACCGTGCGTGTCGCCGCCACGCCCGCACCGATCGGGTACTACGAGTCCCTCAAGGTCCAGCTCGGCGGGATGGGATCCGCGCTCGTGGCCAGCGGCTGGGCGCTGGATCCGGGGCTGACGCGGGCAAACGTCCCCGTCCACCTGTACGTCACGTCCCCGGACGGCACCACCACGGGCACGGCGTATGTGGCCAACCGGTACAGGGCCGACGTCAACTCGGTCTTCCAGGTCTCCGGCAACCACGGCTACCGGATTGTCATCCCGGTCACCAAACGCGGCGTGTACACCGTCTGCTCCTGGGGGCTGGGCGTGGCAGGGATGTCCTCGGGCAACACCCAGTACGGCTGTCTCAAGGCCACCTTCTAATACCCGTTCGCCGGTGTCAGCCCCTCGCGGTAGCGTAGGGCTGTGCCTGAAACTCCCGTGTCTGAAGCTCCCGTGCCTGTAACGGCCGTGTCCGAAACCCAGCCCGCGGAGGCCGGCCTGACCGTGGCCGGGCTCTCGGAGTCGCAGCTGCTGGAGCGCATCTTCCCGCGGCTCATTGTTCCGGAGCCCGCCGGCGGGCCGGAGGCGCCCACGTCCTTGCTGCTCGGGCCGGGGGATGACGCCGCGATTGTCGCGGCGCCGGACGGGCGGACGGTCCTGAGCATCGACACCCAGGTGGCTGACCAGGACTTCCGGCTGCAATGGAACAACGGCTACCGGACCAGCGGGTACGACGTCGGCTGGAAGGCCGCCGCGCAAAACCTCAGCGACATCAACGCCATGGGTGCCCGGTCCACGTCCCTTGTGGTGAGCCTGACCATGCCGCCGGAAACCCCGGTGTTCTGGGTGGAGGATTTCGCGGACGGCCTCACCGCCGGCATCCGGGAGCTGGGCGCTCGCGGCTGCACGGTGGCTGGCGGGGACCTGGGCCGCGGCCGCGAACTGGCCGTCAGCGTGGCGATCGTGGGCACCCTGGACGGCAAGGAGCCGGTCCTGCGCTCCGGGGCCCGGCCGGGTGACACGGTGGCCCTGGCCGGAACGGTGGGCCGCGCCGCCGCCGGTCTGGCGCTGCTGGAATCGGAGATCAACGTCGTGGAGCTGACGGCCGCACAGCGAGCCCTCATGGACACCCAGTGCCGGCCGCTGCCGCCGCTCGCCGCGGGCCCTGCGGCCCGTGACGCCGGCGCGTCGGCCATGATGGACATTTCGGACGGCCTGGTCCGCGACGGCAACCGCATGGCCGCGGCCAGCCATGCCGTGCTGAACCTGGACGCCGCCGCACTGAAGGAACTCGCCGTTCCGCTGCTGCCGGCGTCGGAGCTGCTGGGGGCAGACCCGATGCCTTGGGTCCTGGGCGGGGGCGAAGACCACGGGCTGTTGGCCACATTCCCCGCGGGGGTTCAGCTCCCTGCCGGTTTCACTGCGATAGGCTCGGTAGAGACCCCTGCACCAACTGAAAGCACGGGAGTAAAGATCGCGGGCAGGCCCGCTGACGCTGTGGGATGGGATCACTTTGCAGACTAAAATTGCCGCCAACGCGCAAGCGATGAAGCGGTGGTTGAGCAAGGCGGAGACAACGCTCGGAAACCACAGCGACCGCCTGAACGCCATCAACATCTTTCCCGTGGCCGACGGCGACACCGGCACCAACCTCTACCTGACCGCCCGGGCTGCGGCCCGCGCCGCTGACCCCGCCCAGCACGACGTCGGCGCCGTCCTGGCGCAGGCCGGCCAGGCGGCCATGGAACAGGCCCGCGGCAACTCGGGAACACTGTTTGCCGTGTTCCTCTGCGCCGCCGCCGAACCGTTGGCCGGACACACCCGGATCAGCTCGCCGCTGCTGGCTGCGGCCCTGAACCGGGCCCAGCTCCGGGCCTGGTCCGCGCTGAGTGATCCCGTGCCCGGCACCATGCTCTCCGTCATGGAAGCCGCTGCCCGCGCCGTGGCCGCCGTGGACTCCGCGCACGACGGCGATGACAGCAACCAGACCCTCGGCCTGGCCCTGGACGCCGCCGTCGAGGCAGCCCTGGCCGCCGTGGTGCACACGGAGGACCAGCTCGCTGCCCTGCACGCCGCCCATGTGGTGGACGCCGGCGGCGTGGGCATGCTCCTGATCCTGGACTGCCTCCGCTCCGCCGTGCTGGGCGAGGAGCTCCAGAGCGAACTGCTGGACGGCCTGCACGGCTACGACGTCCAGGATCCGCACATCCACGTCGGCATGCCCCGCGACGACGGCGTCGAACTCATGTGCACCATCTCTCTGTCCCCGCTGGACGCCGCCATGATGCGGCAGCGGCTCGACGAAATGGGCGACTCCGTGATCATGAGCCAGGTGGGCGGCGCCGTGGATGCTGCCGGGCACTACCGCTGGCGCGTCCACGTCCACGTCCTGGATGCCGAACCTGCCGTTGCGCTGATCCGTTCCCTGGGCGAGCCCACGGACATCTCCGTGAGCGAGCTCGCCCTGCCGCGCGACCCGGAGACAGAGGCCGCCGTCACCGCTGCCGCCGTGGCCCCGGTACTGGCCGCTGAAACCCGAAACCCCGACGGATATGCACGCTGAACTTGAACTGGGCCTGGAACGCCGGATCGGTAAGCGCTCCGCGGCTGTCATCGAAAAACACCTCGGCATCACCACCGTCGGCGGGCTCCTGAACTACTTCCCGCGCCGCTATCTCAGCCGCGGCGAGCTGACACCCATCAGCGAGGTCCCGCTGGATGAGGAAGTGACCCTGATCGCCCGGGTGATCTCCAACAGCACCCGGGCCATGCGCGCCCGGCGCGGTTCACTCACCGACGTCGTGATTTCCGACGACGCCGGGACCGCCGGTTCCGGACGGGCCGCCGGCGGACTGCCGGGCACGCTCAAGGTCAGCTTCTTCAACGGGTTCCGGGCCAAGGCCGAGCTCCAGCCGGGCCGGCGCGCCATGTTTTCCGGCAAGGTCACGCGCTACGGCGGCTCCCTGGGCCTGACCAACCCCGATTTCCTGCTGCTCGACGAGGACCCCGACACCCCGGGCCTGGACCCGGAGAAGCTCGCGGCCATGCCGATCCCGGTGTACCCGGCCACCGCGAAACTCACCAGCTGGTCCATCCAGAAGGTCATCTCGACCCTGCTGGACACCCTGGAGCTCGAGGCCCTCGGCGACCCGCTGCCCGCGGAGATCGCGGCGCGGGAGAAATTCCTGCCGGTCGCGGACGCCTACCGGCTGATCCACACACCGCAAACCCCGGCCGACTGGCAGCGCGCCCGGGACCGCTTCCGCTACCAGGAAGCCCTGGTGCTCCAGTCGGCCCTCGCCCGCCGCCGGGCCCAGCTGGCCGCCGAGGAAGCGACGGCCCGGCGCCCGGCACCAAACGGGCTGCTGCCCGCCTTCGACCGCCAGCTGCCGTTCACGCTGACCGCCGGGCAGGCCGCCGTCGGCAAGACGCTCTCCGAGGAGCTCGCGCAGGACTCGCCGTTGAACCGGCTGCTCCAGGGCGAGGTGGGTTCGGGCAAGACCATCGTGGCCCTGCGCGCCATGCTGCAGGTGGTGGACGCCGGGGGACAGGCGGCCCTGCTCGCCCCCACCGAAGTCCTTGCCGCCCAGCACTACGAATCCATCCGGCGCACGCTCGGACCGCTGTCCCGGGACGGGATGCTCGGCGGGTTCGGTCCGGACGCCGTCCAGGTCACGCTCCTCACCGGCTCCATGCCCACCGCGGCGCGGAAGCAGGCCATGCTCGACGCGGCCTCCGGGACAGCCGGAATCGTGATAGGCACCCACGCCCTGCTCAGCGAGACCGTGTCCTTCTACGACCTCGGGCTGATCGTGGTGGACGAACAGCACCGTTTCGGCGTCGAACAGCGCGACGCCCTCCGGGCCAAGGCGAGCAAACCCCCGCACCTGCTGGTCATGACCGCCACCCCGATTCCCCGGACCGTGGCCATGACCGTCTTCGGGGACCTCGAAACCTCGGTCCTGGACGAACTCCCCGCGGGCCGCGCGCCGATCTCCACCCACGTGGTGGGGCTCGCCGAGCACCCGGCCTGGGCCGGCCGCATCTGGTCCCGCTCGCGGGAGGAGATCGACGCCGGCCACCAGGTCTACGTGGTGTGCCCCAAGATCGGCGAGGACGACGACGGCGACTTCACCCCGGGCGAGGCCGAACCGTCCGCCGCGGACCTGGAAGGCGAGAACGGCGCGCGGGAGCTCGCCTCCGTCACCGGCGTCGTGGAACACCTCCGGGACGAGCCGGCCCTGGCCGGGGTGCCGGTCGCGCCACTGCACGGCCGGCAGGATCCGGCCCTGAAGTCCGAGACCATGGCCTCCTTCACGGCCAACCGGACCAAGCTGCTGGTCTCCACCACCGTGATCGAGGTCGGCGTGGACGTGCACAACGCCACGCTCATGGTGATCCTGGACGCGGACCGTTTTGGCATCTCCCAGCTCCACCAGTTGCGCGGCCGGGTGGGCCGCGGCGGCCTGCCGGGGACCTGCCTGCTGGTCACCACCCTGGAGCCGGGTCATCCGAGCCGCCGCCGGCTGGACGCCGTGGCGGCCACCACGGACGGCTTTGAGCTCTCCCAGGAGGACCTCAAACTGCGCCGGGAGGGCGACATCCTGGGCGCCTCGCAGTCCGGCGGGCGCTCCACACTGAAGCTGTTGCGCGTGCTCGAACACGAGGACGTGATTGCCCGGGCCAGGCAGGACGCCCAGCGGATCGTGGCCGCCGATCCCACGCTGGCGGGACAGCCCTTGCTCGCCGCGGCCATCGATGAATACTTGAACCCCGAGAAGGAGGCGTTCCTTGAACGCGGCTAGCACCACGAGCCAGGCAAACAGGTCCACGGGGGATCGCGCATGAGCCGCATCATCGCCGGCGCGGCCGGCGGCAGCCCCCTGACCAGCGTCCCCGGGAACATGACGCGTCCCACGACGGACCGCGTCAAGGAAGCACTGTTTTCCCGGCTGGACGCCTTCAACGTCATTGCCGGTGCCCGGGTGCTGGATCTCTACGCGGGCTCCGGCTCACTGGGCGTGGAGAGCGGCAGCCGTGGCGCCGACTCTGTGGACCTGGTCGAATTCGATGCCAAGGCCAGCGCCGTCTGCCAGAAGAACGCGGACCTGGTCAACACCGTGGCACGCCGCAAGGTGGTCTTCGTGCACCGGTCCAAGGTCGAATCGTTCCTGGAACGGACCGCCGACGCCGTGCTCTGGGACCTGGTGTTCCTGGACCCGCCGTACCCGCTGGACGAGCCGGCCCTCGCCGCCGTTCTGGCCAAGCTGGTGCCGCACCTGGGCGAGGGGGCCGTCGTCGTGGTGGAACGCTCCTCCCGGAGCCCCGAACCGGAGTGGCCCGACGGCGTGGAACGATTTGCCGAGAAGAAGTACGGGGAAACCCGCCTGTGGTTCGCCGAACCCGGCGTCGCGGCTGCGGATTAATCGGACAGTACGTCCAGTTCGACGCCGGCGAGGACCTTGGCCGGATGCGGACCGCGGGCCGTGAGGGCCGCCGTCCAGACCTCGGGCCACGGGCCTTGCGTCCCGGTCAGGATGATGTTGCCGGGGTACCGGCCGGTGAACACCCCGGCCTCCGCGAAGGCCGCGACGTCCGACATGGCGCGGCGCAGGGCCGCGACCTGGCTGCGGACCAGGGTCAGCCCGGGTTCGTCGCCCACGTTGACAATCAGGACGCCGCGCGGCGTCAGCCGTGCTGCAGCCTCCTCATAGAACTCGGTGCACGCGATATGTTCCGGAGCTTCCGGCCCGGAGAAGATGTCCAGGATCACGACGTCGAAGCGCAGCTCCGCCGGAAGCCCGGCGAGGGCCTCGCGGGCATCGCCGATCACCGTGTGCAGCTGCGTTCCCTCCGGCAGGGGTAGCTGCGCCAGCACGAAGTCCAGCAACTCCCGCTCCAGTTCAACGGCGTACTGGACCGAGCCTGGGCGGGTGGCCTGGATGTAGCGGGCCAGCGTCAGGGCGCCCGCACCCAGGTGCAGCGCCGTGATCGGCTCGCCCCACGGAGCGGCGAGGTCCACCACGTGCCCGATCCTACGCAGGTATTCGTAGAAGATGTCCCCGGGATCGGCCAGGTTGACGTGGGACTGCTCCGCGCCGCCGATGCTCAGCACGAAGCCGCCGTCGGTAAAGGGATCCGATTCGATCTCGGCGTGCTGTCCCGTGGTCCGCAGGAACCGTGAGGCGCCGGGCTGCTGCTCGGCCATCCTCACAGCCTGTCGCGCAGGGTCGCCAGCCGCTCGGCCGCTTCCTCCAGCACGTGCAGCTGCTTGCAGAACGCGAAGCGCAGCAGGCTGCGGGTGCGCTCGGCGCCGTCGGCGTGGCAGAACACCGGCACCGGGATCGCGGCGACACCCACGAGGGCCGGGAGCCTGCGGGCCAGCTCCACGGAATCGGTGATGCCTAGCGGAGAGGTATCTACGTTCACGAAGTACGTCCCCTGCGGCGTCAGGACGTCAAGGCCGGCCGCGCGGAGTCCCTCGCTGAGGATGTCGCGCTTGTACCGGAGGGTGTCCGCGATGCCGGTGTAGAACTCGTCCGGAAGGCCCAGCCCCACCGCGATGGCCGCCTGGAAGGGCGTGCCGGAGCTGTAGCTCAGGAACTGCTTGACGGTCCGGGCGGCGGCCACCAGATGCTCCGGCCCGGAGAGCCAGCCGATCTTCCAGCCGGTAAAGGAGAAGGTCTTGCCGGCGGAGGAAATGGTCAGCGTGCGTTCGGCCGCTCCGGGCAGCGTGGTGACAGGGATGTGCCGGGCGCCGAAGGTGAGGTGCTCGTAGACCTCGTCGGTGATGATGACGGCGTCGTGCTTCTCGGCGAGTTCGACGACGCGCTGAAGCACCTCGCGGGGGAACACGGCACCGGTGGGGTTGTGCGGATTGTTGATCAGGACCACCTTGGTGCGCGCGCTGAACGCGGCCTCCAGCGCGGCGGGGTCCGGCATGAAGTCCGGGGCCAGGAGCGGGGCCGTGACATGGGTGGCGCCGGCGAGCCCGATGATGGCGCCGTAGGAGTCATAGAACGGTTCGAACGTCAGCACCTCATCGCCGGGGCCTACCAGTGCGAGCAGCGACGCGGCGATGGCTTCGGTGGCGCCGGTGGTGACGATGATCTCCGTCTCGGGGTCCGGAGCGAGCCCGTAGAACCGCTGCTGATGGACGGCGATCGCCTCCCGCAGCGGCAGGATGCCCTTGCCGGGCGCGTACTGGTTGGCGCCGGCGGCGATGGCGGCCTGGGCGGCCTCCTTGATCTCCACGGGGCCGTCCTCGTCCGGAAAGCCCTGGCCGAGGTTGATGGCACCCGTGCTGAGGGCCAGGGTGGTCATCTCCTCGAAGATCGTGACGCCCAGGGAGCCGTCCGGGGAGAGCAGGTTGGCGCCCGTCGCGGCGCGCTGCCACGGAAGGGGGAGCGGCGCGGTCATCGGGGGCCCGCTTTCGTGTCGGGGACGGCGCGGCCGGTGAACTTGTCCATGGTGGAGTAGATCCCGAAGACCTTCCCGCCCACGAAGTCCCAGGCCCGCACCGGCAGGATGCCCTTGAGCACCTTGCCCAGTTTGGCCATCCCGGGGGCGATCAGCTGCGGCTGCCCGGCGACGGTGGCCCGCCAGGCCCGGTCCACGGCATCCTCCGGTGTCATGAGCGGGGTCAGCAGGGGACCGCGGGCCCCTTCGAACATGCCGGTGGAGATGTAGCTGGGGCAAAACGTGGTGACGGCCAGGTGGCGGTAGCCCTGCTGCTCCAGCTCGAGCCGGAGCGAATCGCTCCAGCCGATGACGGCCCATTTGGACGCGGCATAGACGCTCATCCGCGGATTGGACACCGTGCCGGCGGCGGAGGCGACGTTGAGGATCCGGCGGGGCCGGCCGGCGTCGGCCATCATGTCCGGCAGGAATTCGAGGGTGACATACATGGGTGCCAGAGCGTTGATGTCCATGGTCAGGGCGATGTCACGGTCCGGGGTGTGGTCCCAGAAGTACGCGCCGCGGACGATCCCGGCGTTGTTCACCAGAAGCGCCAGCGGCCCTTCGGCCCGGGCTTCCCGGGCGGCCCCGGCGATCGCGGCGGGGTCCGCCAGATTCACTGTCCGGGGGACGGCGCGGGCGCCCAGGGCCGTGACTTCGGCAGCGGTGCTGGCCAGGGCGTCGGCGTCGATGTCCCAGAGGATCACCACCGCGGCGCCTTCCCGGGCGGCGCGGAGGGCGTACAGCCGGCCCATGCCCATGGCGGCGCCGGTGACCAGGGCCACGCCGCCATCCATGGTGAACGGCTGCGCGGCAGCAGGCTGCATGGTGAAAGGCCGAGTGGCAAAAGGCAGGGCGAAGCGGTTCTTCGATGCTGACATTCAGCCATGCTATCCCGGCCCGCGGCGCGAATACGGTAGGTTCGGACCATGAGACGCGCCGTATGCCCTGGCTCCTTTGATCCCATTCACAATGGCCACCTGGAAGTCATTGCCCGTGCCGCGGGCCTCTTCGACGAGGTGATCGTGGCCGTGTCCACGAATTACGCCAAGAAGTACCGCTTCAGCCTTGAAGAGCGGATCGACATGGCCCGGGAAACCTTCGCATCGTTGCGCGGCATCGTGGTGGAACCCGTAGGGGAGGGACTCCTGGCCGAGTACTGCCGGCAGCGCGGCGTCTCCGCAATCGTCAAGGGCCTGCGCTCGTCCTCGGACTTCGACTACGAGCTGCCGATGGCCACGATGAACCGGCAGCTGACCGGCGTCGAGACGGTGTTCCTGCCGGCGGAGAGCCACTACCTGCACTTGTCCTCCACTCTCATCAAAGAGGTCTTCACCCTGGGCGGGGATGTCTCGGACTTTGTGCCCCGGTCCGTGCTGAAGCGGCTGGCTCCGGGGGAACCGGTCCAGAACCGTGCCCGCAAAGTGTAAGCTTGACCGGTACTCGGCGGCCTGCTGCCGGTTGCGCGGCCCGTCCCGGGGGCCGGTTTGCGGCATCATGCTGCTGACCTGCTGCCCGGTTTGAGTCCGTCCGGAAGTTCAGGCTAAGATAGTACGTCGGTCATATGTTCAACAGGAGTTCTCATTAAACGAGATGCTAGTTCGCCCCTGGCGTTCGACGTCAAGGACCTCGGACGCAGTCCGGGAAGCATGCGGACGCTGAAGGAACATGTACCCGCACCAAGTGATCTTGGTGTGGCACTCATTGGCGTGCAGGAAGGCTCGGATGTCGAGCTGGATCTGCGGCTCGAGGCCGTACACGAAGGAATTCTGGTATCAGGAACCGCGCTCGTTGAAGTAACTGGCGAATGCGGCCGATGCCTGGATCCCCTTGCGTATGACCAAGAGGTTGATGTGCAAGAACTTTTCTTCTATGAGGACGCTGTGTTCTCGGACGAAGAAGACGAAGAAGAGCAACGTCGAGTCGAGCACGATCTAATCGATCTTGAGCCGGTGTTGCGGGACGCAGTTGTCACCATACTGCCGTTCCAGCCGGTGTGCCGGGAAGACTGCCAGGGCCTTTGCTCCGAATGCGGAGTTCGCCTGGAAGACGAGCCGGGGCATCACCACGAGGTCGTAGATCCTCGCTGGGCCGCCCTGGCTGACTTGGCTAAGCCTGACCGGCAAAACTGATTTGTAAGTGTTGGACTAGAGAGAAATGAGTTAGCCGTGGCTGTCCCGAAGCGGAAAATGTCTCGCTCGAATACCCGCGCCCGCCGCTCCCAGTGGAAGGCAACTGCCCCCCACCTGGTGAAGACCGTAGAGAACGGCCAGGTTGTTTACAGCCTGCCGCACCAGGCAAAGGTCGTTACCGACTCGGCTGGCACCGCGCTGTTCCTTGAGTACAAGGGCCGCAAGGTCGCAGACGTCTAATCCGCCAACAGGCTGAAAAAGATGTCTTCAACTGAAGAGCTTCTGAAGCGTCTCGGTGTCACTATTGACGCCGGGACGCTTCGTCTTGCGCTCACACACCGTTCCTATGCCTACGAAAACGGCGGCATTCCCACCAACGAACGGCTCGAATTCCTCGGCGACTCCATCCTGGGGTTCTCCGTCACTGACGCGCTGTACCGTGACAACCCCACGCTGCCCGAAGGCGACCTGGCCAAGCGCCGTTCCGCCGTCGTCAGCACGCGGGCGCTGGCTGGCATTGGCCGCAGCATCGGCCTGGGCGAGTACATCTACCTCGGACAGGGCGAGAAGCTCACCGAGGGCAAGAACAAGGCCTCGATCCTGGCGGACACCATGGAGGCGCTGATTGGCGCCACCTACCTCTCCAACGACATCGAGACGGCACGGCAGCTGGTCATGCGGCTGATCGGCCCGCTGCTGAAGGACGCCGCGGCCCTTGGCGCGGGAACCGACTGGAAGACGAGCATCCAGGAACTGGCGGCCAGCCGGCAGCTCGGGACCATCAACTATGCGGTTGACGGCTCCGGACCGGACCACGCCAGGACGTTCGAGGCCGTCCTCAGGATCGGCGGCACGGACTACGGCACCGGCACCGGCAACTCCAAGAAGGAAGCCGAGCAGGAAGCTGCGGCCGACGCCTGGCGCCGGCTGACCACCCCTGCTGCCGACACCCAGGCTTCCGACACCCAAACCGGCAGCTAGGCAGCGGCATTGCCTGAACTGCCCGAAGTCGAGGTGGTCCGGCGCGGGCTCGTGAGCTGGGTGCGGGGCCGGACCATCACCGCCGTCGACGTCCTGGATCCGCGCTCCCTGCGCCGGCACCTCCTGGGACCGGAGGACTTCGCCGGCAACCTTGAAGGCGCGCGCGTGCTGGATGTGGTCCGCCGCGGCAAATTCCTCTGGATGCCCCTGGCGGACACCCCGGCTCCCTCCGCAGATGCTGCCCCGGGAGAACCGGCCCCCGCCGTTGCCCTCATGGCCCACCTGGGGATGTCGGGCCAGCTGCTCATGCAGGTCCCCGGTGTGCCGGACGAGAAGCACCTGAAAGTCCGGTTGCGGCTCAGCCCGACCGAAGGCATGCCGGAGCAGCTCCGGTTCGTGGACCAACGCATCTTCGGCGGCCTGTCCCTGACCTCGCTGATTCCCACGGACGACGGCGGCCCCGGCGGCCTCGCCGAAACCCCGCTCCCGCTCATCGCCGAGGAAGCCTCGCACATTGCCCGGGACCCGCTGGATCCCTACTTTTCTTTCGACACCTTCTACCGGCGCCTGCGTGCCCGCAAGACCGGACTCAAGCGGGCGCTCCTGGACCAGGGCCTGGTCTCCGGGATCGGCAACATCTACGCCGACGAGGCCCTCTGGAAGGCGCGGCTGCACTATGCCCGGCCCACCGATACCCTCCGCCGGGCCGACGCGCTGCGCGTGCTCGACGCCGCCCGCGAGGTCATGACGGATGCCCTGGCCGCCGGCGGCACGAGCTTCGATTCGCTCTATGTCAACGTCAACGGCGCCTCGGGATACTTCGACCGCTCCCTCAACGCCTACGGCCGTGAAGGCCAGGAGTGCAAGCGCTGCGCCGCGGCCGGCCTCGTGAGCATCATGCGGCGGGAGCAGTTCATGAACCGCTCATCCTATACCTGCCCAGCCTGCCAGCCCAGGCCGCGTAACGGCCGCTGGTAGGCAGACCAAGAACAAGTAGTCCTACGCTTACGCACCCCTCTTGGCCGGTGACAAACTGTCGCCATGGGAGCTGGGGACTATAGGAATCCTTATCGCGCCGGCGTTAAAGGCGGAGTCAAAAGGGCCGACACGACGCCGGACGCGCACGGGTAGGCCGTCGTGTACATCTCAATGGCCGACCGCACCGGCGGCAAAAAGAACTCCGGCGACACACGGCCGGAAGCCCTGCCCGGACCGGGCGTGGCCTTCCGGTTATCGCCCGTCATTCTCTGGCTGGGCATCGTCAGCATGGCCACGGACATCTCCTCGGAATCCGTGTCCGCCATCCTGCCGCTGTACGTCACCGGATTTCTGGGCCTCTCGACCATTGCCTTCGGTTTCATTGACGGGCTCAACCAGGGCGTCAGCGCGGTGGTGCGCATTGCCGCCGGGTGGGCCTCAGACCGCACAGGCCACCCGAAACGGGTGGCGGTGGCCGGCTACGGGCTCTCCATGGTGGCCCGGGTCGGCTTCCTGTTTGCGGGCGGGTTCTGGGCGATCACCGGGATCGTGACCGGCGACCGCATCGGCAAAGGCATCCGCACCGCGCCGCGGGACGCCTTGATCTCATCGGCTGCCCAACCGGAACATCTGGCGAGATCCTTCGGGGTGCACCGCATGCTCGACACCGTCGGCGCCGCAACAGGGCCGCTGCTGGCGTTCCTGATCCTCCTGTTCATCCCCAACGGGTTCAGCACCGTCTTTGTGGTTTCGCTCGCCTTCGCCGTAATCGGCGTCGCCCTCCTGGTGCTGGTGGTGCCGGACCGCAGGACTCCGCGGACGGCGCAGAAGCCGGACCGGGCACGGCCGCCCTTCACGTGGAGCCAGTTGAAGGACGCCGGACTGACCCGCCTGCTCGTGACCGCGGGGATCCTCGCTTTGCTAACCGTCGGGGACGGCTTCATCTACCTCGTGCTCCAGGATCGGGACTCCTTCGCCGTGCAGTGGTTCCCGCTGCTCTATGTCGGAACCAACGTCGTGTACCTCGCGCTGGCCGTTCCCCTGGGCCGGTTCGCGGACCGCTGGGGCAGGATCCGGGTGTTCCTGGGCGGACACGGAGCGCTGCTGGCGTGTTACCTGCTGGCCGCAGTGCCGTTCGGCGGCCTGGGCGTCACGGTGGCGTGCCTGGTGCTCCTGGGAGTCTTCTACGCCGCAACCGACGGCGTGCTGGCCGCGCTGGCGAGCCGGCTGGTCAGCCCGGACAAAGTGGCCACCGGCATCGGGGCCGCCCAGACCGTGGTGGCGCTGTGCCGGATGGCGGCGTCGGCCGGCTTCGGCATCCTCTGGTTCACCGTCGGGGCCCCCGCCGCAATGACGACGGCCGCCGTCGGCCTGGCCGCGGCACTGGTGGCCGCGGCCGTGCTGATGCGCACGTCCCGTGCACAGGAGGCCGGCGCATGACGGCCACCCGCACCGGGCGGCCGCCCGGAAAGGGTCCCGCGCCTGGAATAGAATCCACTGCCGAAAGAGTACCTTCAACCCAGCGGGTCGCGATCAGCAGGAAGCGACTCCTGGCCCTGGTACTCATCACCGTGGGAGCCATTGCGGCGGCGGGACTCTACGCCGGACTGGCCTTCCGGGACGCCCGGGCCAGCCAGAGTGCACCGCCGCCGGTCGACGTCACCACGTCCACGGCCCTGCCGGCCGCACCCTTCGTCCTGTTCCGCAACACCGCGCCGGGCCAGGGGTTCGGCTCGGCCGCCACCGTGCCGCTGTCCGGGCCCGGCGGTCAGCGCGCCTTGAGCGGAGCAAGCTGCGACCGCGTCTACGGCACGCACGATCAGACCTTGTGCCTGCAGACCAAGCAGGGACTGGCCACCACCTTCCAGGCCACCGTGTACAACAGCACCTGGCAGGAGACGCGCAGTTGGCCGCTGCCCGGCATCCCCAACAGGGCCAGGACCAGCGCCGACGGATCCCTGATGGCCACCACCGTCTTCGTGTCGGGCCATTCCTACTCCGCCGCCGGGTTCTCCACCGAAACAGTCATCCGGGATAAGACGGGCCAGAGCGGCGGAAGCCTCGAGGGCTTCGCACTGATGCTGGACGGCACCCGGATCAAGGCCACGGACCGGAACATCTGGGGCGTCACGTTTGCTCCCGGAAAGCCCGACGTCTTTTACGCCACGGCGTCCTCGCAGGGGCACATCTGGCTGGTCCAGGGCAGCATTGCCGACCGTACGCTCACCGTGGTCCGCAGCGGCATAGAATGCCCGTCCGTTTCCCCGGACGGCACCCGCATCGCCTACAAAAAGAGCGACAACGGCACCCTGACCGGTCACCGCAGTGTCGCCGTCGTGGACCTCGCCAGCGGCACGGAAACCGTCCTGGCGGAGAAACAGAGCATTGACGATCAGATTGAGTGGCTGGACAACTCCACCCTGTTGTACGCCCTTCCCCGGGACGGCTCCGAAGTGGATAGCGACATCTGGTCCATCACAACGGACCCGGCCGCGCAGCCCGTCCTCTTCATCGAGCACGGGTTTTCCCCCTCGGTGGTCCGGTAGCGCGGCGGACGTCGCCCGCGTCGTTAGGATCCGTCCGGCACCCTCAAGCGCCGCCGCGAAGTGAACCGTAGTGCTCGGCCAGCCTCGCCAGGCCGTCATCAAGGGACACGGCGGGGGTCCAGTCGAGGAGTTCGCGGGTCTCGCGCTGGTCGAACCAGTGGGCGGTGGAGAGCTGTTCGGCGAGGAACCGGGTCATCGGCGGCTCGTCGGACCGGCCGGAACGGGCCCAGAGCTTCTCAACCACTGATCCGGCCGCCCGCGCGAGCCTGCCCGGCACCCGCCACGACGGCGCGGGGACGCCCCCCGCGGCACAGATGCCCGCCAGCAGCTCCCCGACCGGGCGGGGCTCGCCGTTGGTGATGACCAGCGCCCGGCCGTGAATGTGCTCTATGCGGTGCAGGGCGGCGACGATGGCCGAGGCGGCGTTGTCCACGTAAGTGGTGTCGATCAGGGCCGCCCCGGCGTCGAGCAGCGGCAGGCGTCCGCGGCCGGCACGTTCCAGCACCCGTTCCACCAGCTGCGTATCGCCCGGACCCCAGACGATGTGCGGGCGCACGGCCGCGACCCGGAAGTCCGGCGAGTCCGCGGCCAGCGCCAGCAGCTCGGCCTCGGCCTTGGTGCGCGAGTAGTCGCCGTGCGCGCGGGCCGGGTCCGCCGGCTCGGCGCCCAGTCCGGCGATAGCAGCCCCGGAATTGGCCACGGACGGGGAGGACACGAACACCAGATCCCGCACGCTGGCGTCGCGGGCCGCACGGAGCAGGCGGCGCGTGCCTCCGACATTCACCTCGTCGAAATCGGCGGCACGGCCGGTGAAGGAGACCTTCGCCGCCAGATGGATGACAGCCTCGGCCCCGGCGACGGCGCGGCGGACAGCGGTGTCGTCCGTGACGGACCCGGAGAGGTCCGCTGCGCCATCGACGCCTGCAGGACGGCGCTGGAAGGTGGTGACGGCGTGGCCTTGACGCACTAGAAGCCCGGTGACTTCCCGCCCGAGCAGGCCGCTCGCGCCGGTGACGAGGACTCTCACGGCGTGCCCGGCCGGCCGCCAGCCAGCACCGCGGAAGCCCACCGGGACAGGCGGACCCTGTCGATCTTGGCGTTGTGGCGGATGTCGGTCGGCTGGGAGGGGACGGTGAGCACGGCGGAGACGCTGACGCCTGCCTGACGGGCCGCGTCGCGCACGCGCCCGGCGAGGTACGGCGCCGCGAGGCCGGCCCGGCGCACCGGCGGAACGGTTTCGACGACGGCGACGACGGCCTGCGTCCCGGCGGGGCCGACCCCGACGACGGCGGCCAGCCCGACGGCGTCCAGGCGCTCGATGGCCTGCTCGGCGCCGACAGGCGTCACCACAGCACCCGGCGCGGTCACGACGTGCGCGAGGCGGCCTTCCACCCAGAGCCGCCCGGCGGCGTCGAAGTGCCCGACGTCGCCGGTGCGGTGCCATCCGGCCGTGCGGACGCTCTCGCGTTGGGTCAGCCAGAGCCTGTCGTAGCTTTCCTTCACATGCGGGGCGCTGACGAGGATCTCGCCGGTTAATCCCGCCTCGGTGACGGGTCGGTTCCCGGGGGCTGAGCCGTCCGCGTCGAGCGGGATGACGGCCACGCGGGCGCCGTGCACCGGCCGGCCCACGCACACGCCGTTGCCGGCCCCTGCGACGGTGCCGGCGGCGGCATCGGACTCGGCGGCGCAGATCTGTTCGAGGCTGATGTCCGTGACGGGCAGCGCCTCGGTCATCCCGTACGGGGTGTGCAGCGAGGCACGGGGCAGCAGCCGCTGGACCTCTGCGAGGAGGGAGGCGGGGACGGGCGCGCCGGCGGAGAGCAGCAGCTCCACACGACCCAGGGCCTCGTGGCCGGCACCGTCCAAGCGGCTCTGGGTCGCAAGGACGTTGCGCAGGGCAGCGGGCGAGGCGAAGACCACCGTGGCGTCGATCGCCGCGGCGGCGTCCGCCAGCGCGCGGGCCGTGAGGGTGCGGGGCGCTGTCACGTCCATGGCGGGCGTCACCGACACTGCTCCCAGCGCAGGTCCCAGCAGGGCGAACGGTGCGAAGCCTGCCACGAGGCGTGCGCCGGGGCGGATCGCCAGCGTCGCGGCCACGGTGTCCCGCATTGCGGCCAGTTGCCGGTGCGTATACACCACGCCCTTGGCCGGACCGGTGGAGCCGGAGGTGAAGAGCACGGCGGCGGGGGAGTCCGGGTCCGGAGCCTCGCCCGGGTCCGGGCTGAGTGTGGCTCCGCGGCGGGCGAGGGCGGCGAGGGAAGTCTCGACGGCGAGGACGCGGCGGCGGGAGGCGGGCAGGTCCCGCACACTGATGCGCCGGCCGGGCCAGCCAAGCACCGACGCGGCGGCGAGGGCCTTATCGATCCCGATGAGGTAATCCGGGGTCGCACCCTTCACGGCGCGGTTCAGGCCGCGGGTGCCGAGGCCGGCGTCGGCCACCACCACCACGGCGCCGAGCCGCAGGCAGGCGTAGAGGACCACAGTCAGGTCCACGCCCGGCGGGACCATCAGGCTCACCCGGCTGCCCTGCCGGACACCGGATTCCTGCAGGCCGGCTGCGAGGGTGATGATATTCCGTTCCAGCTCCTGCCAGCTGAGCGAGCGGGCGACGCTGCCGTCCGCGGCCATCTCGGCGACGGCGGCGTCCCCGGCATGGGGTCCTGCCGCCAGCCCGGTAAGCGGCGCCCACAGGGGCGCGAGCCCGGTGCCGGGGGCCGGCGTCGAGGGTTCAGGCATTGGTGGTTCGGGCGCCGGGTTTACCGGTGCCGGACCGTCCGCGGGGTTGCTGTCCCGGCCGCGCTCGGCAAGCCAATCGAAGACGGGGGCGGCAATGTCCCGGTCCTCCGCGATCAGGTGGCCGGCGCCCTCGAAGCGGTGGACTTTCGCTTGCGGGAGCCGGCTGATGAGGTCCTTGAGGTACCGGTCGGAGAAGATCGGGTCCCGCGGCCCCCAGAGCATCAAGGCCGGTACGCTCAGCCTGCGCAGGCCTTCGGCGACGCGGGTGAGCGCCGGGAAACTCGGATGGGACGCGTCCGCGGGAATGTCGGCGACAAAGTTTCCCACGCCGGCGCGGCGGCCGGCGCCCCGGTAGGGGGCCATGAAGGCGCTGCGGACGTCCTCCGCGAGCGGCGGGCGGGCCAGGGAATGCGTCACCCGCAGGAAGGTGTCCGACGTCGTCGTTCCCCAGCGGTGCACGGCAGGGTGCAGGGCCAGCCGCAGGGCCGGCGGGATGGGTGAGCCGGGGGGCTGGTGGACGGCAGTGTTGGTCAGCACGACACCGGCGAGCTGCTGCGGATGCGCCAGGGCCCAGCCGAGGCTGATCACGCCGCCCCAGTCGTGGCCGACGGTGACAACCGGCCCGTCAAGCCCTAGGGCGGTGGTGAGGTCGCCGAGGTCGTTGATCCGGTCCGCCAGGCGCCGGAACGTGCCGGTGCGCTCGGAGAAGCCCATATCCAGTTGGTCCACGGCCACCACACGCCACGGATGCGCGGGATCGGAACCGGCCGCCAGCAGGGTCCGCCACAGGTATGACCACGTCGGGTTGCCGTGCACGCACAGCAGCGTGCCGGCGGGGGTCAGGCCGCGGCGGGCGAGCTGGGCGCCGTTGTCGAGCAGGTGCCAGCGGCGCAGGGTTCCAGGCTCATCCGCGGCGGAAGTGGACGCCACATCGATGTCGCGCGACCATTCGGGGTCGACGCCGGTCCAGTCGGCGGTTACCAAACGATTTCCACCATGGCGGTGTTCAGGCCGGAGCCGACGCCCATGCACAGCACGCGGTCCCCGGTCACGAGGGTCTGCGCCTCCGCCGCGAGGGTCATGGGTAGGGAGGCCGGGCCCACATTGCCCCAGTGCGGGAACGTGATCGGCACTTTGTCCGGGTCCAGGTCGATGGCGTCGATGATGGCCTGGGTGTAGGCGTTGCTCACCTGGTGCGTCACGTAGCGGTCCATCGAAGCCCAGTCCCACTCCGGCTGGGCCTCTTTCCAGGCATCGACCACGAGCTGCAGGCCGCCATCGAGCAGGCCCTTGGTGTCGGTGGCCATGCCGTCGATGCCCCCCACGCACAGTTCATGGTGCTCGGTGCCGGCGCGCATCACGCCCCCGACGATCCGGTGCGCCCCGGGGTGCTGGTCCGCCGGGCCCAGGACGGCAGCAGCGGCTCCGGAGCCCAGGGTGAGTGTGGCGAATTCGCGGTTGAAGTCCTCGCGGGTCGTCTCGGGCCGCTGCAGCCGCGTCAGGGTGGCCTCCTGCGTGGCCTGGGCATCCTCACCGTTGACGATCACCGCGTACTTGATCTGGCCGGAGTCGATCATGCTGGCCGCCAGGGTCATACCGTTGACGAATCCGAGGCAGGCGTTGGCGAGGTCGAAGTTTATGGCCGACGACGGCAGGCCGAGTGCATGGTGGATCTTCACCGCGACAGAGGGTTCGAGGTTGCGCCGCGTGACCGAGGTGTTGATCAGCAGGCCAACGTCGGCCGCTTCGATGCCGGACTCGGCCAGGGCCTTGGCGCCGGCCTCGATGGCCGCGTCGTCGAACGATGTCCCGGGGGCCCACCAGCGCCGGTGTGTGATGCCGGCGACCCGTTCGAGCAGCTTCGGCGGGAACTTCAGCCGCCGCAGGGTCAAAGCCAGCCTGTGGTCGAAATCCTTGGAACTGACGATCGTCGGAGCTTCGACGCTGCTCACCGAAAGCAACGCGGTGTTGTAGTGCCGGAATGTCGCATTCCCTACCAATTCAAGCCCCTGTTCATGTCCGTCCTGCGCTCCAGCGGTTGACTGCCCCTTCAAACACAAGCTCAAGAGCTTAACTATGCCCGGTGCCGGCAGGTTTCTGCACATGCCGCCTGCGGCATCTGCGGCGGCCTCGCATGGGTTGTGCGCGGAATTGCCGCAGCTCCGCAGTAGATTGTAGGTACCCGGGGCCGTCCCCGACCATCCATGTCCGTCCGAATCATGCTTTCGCCCAACAGCGTGCCCAGTCCGCCAGCCAGGAGATCCGAAGTACCTTGCACCTGAAGAGTCTGACCGTCCGGGGATTCAAATCGTTTGCCTCAGCGACAACGTTTGAATTCGAACCCGGCGTCACCGCCGTGGTGGGCCCCAACGGATCGGGCAAGTCCAATGTGGTGGACGCCCTGGCTTGGGTCATGGGCGAACAGGGCGCCAAAACCCTCCGCGGCGGCAAGATGGAGGATGTGATCTTCGCGGGCACCTCCGGCCGTCCGCCCCTGGGCCGGGCCCACGTCTCCCTGACCATCGACAACAGCGACGGCGCCCTCCCGATCGAGTACAGCGAAGTGACGATCTCGCGCACCCTGTTCCGGGCCGGGGGCTCGGAGTATGCCATCAACGGCGCGGCCTGCCGGCTGCTGGACATCCAGGAGCTGCTCTCCGATTCGGGCCTCGGCCGCGAAATGCACGTCATTGTCGGCCAGGGGCAGCTGGACAAGGTCCTGCACGCCACCCCCGAGGACCGGCGCGGGTTCATCGAGGAGGCCGCCGGCATCCTCAAACACCGACGCCGCAAGGAAAAGACGGTCCGCAAACTCGAAGCCATGCAGGCCAACCTGTCCCGGCTCAGCGACCTCACCGGCGAAATCCGGCGGCAGCTCACACCGCTGGGCAAGCAGGCCGAAGTGGCCCGGCGTGCCCAGACCGTCCAGTTCGAGGTCCGCGACGCCCGCTCACGCCTGCTGGCCGACGACCTCGTGCAGCTGCAGTCCGCGCTGGCCCGGGACGTCGCGGATGAGTCGGCGCTCAAGGCGCGCCGCGGCGTCGTCGAACGCGACCTCGAGGCCGGCCGGCAGCGCCAGGCGGTCCTTGAGCAGCTTGCCGCCGAGGCCACGCCCGCGCTGAACGCCGCCCGGGACAACTGGTACGCCCTTTCCACGGGACGCGAACGGCTCCGGTCCCTGGGCTCGCTCGCCGAGGAACGCCGCCGCCTGCTGGGCGCCGCGGACGTGGTTCCGGACACCGGCCGGGATCCGGACCAGCTGGAGAAACAGGCCGTCCGCGTCCGCGAAGAGCAGGCCGGGCTGGAACGCCAGATCCTGGACCGCACCGGGGCGCTGGACGCCGCGACGGCCGCGAAGCAGGCCGCCGAACAGGCCGCCGCGGCCGAGGACAAGCGGCTGGCGGCCCTGCTTCGCGCCGCCGCGGACCGGCGCGAAGGCCTGGCCCGGCTCGCCGGGCAGGTCGGCGCGGCTCGGTCCCGCGTGGAATCGGCCCAGGCCGAGCTTGGACGCCTCCGCGACTCGCAAAAAGCGGGGGAGGAGCGCCGCCGGCAGGCACACAGCGAATTCACCGCACTGGAATCACAGGTGGCAGGCGTTGAGGACGGCGAGGAATCGCTCGACGCCGAGTACGAGGCCGCCAGTGCGGAGCTGGACGACATCCTCGCCGGCATCGAGGAGCTGGAAGCGGCCGAGCGCGAGGGCGAACGGGAACGCGGCGCCCTCGTGGCCCGACGCGATGCCCTCCAGCTGGGCCTGAACCGGAAGGACGGCTCCGAGCACGTGCTCGGTGCAGGCGACTCGGGAGTTTTGGCCGCCGGCGTGCTCGGTTCTCTGGCGTCCATGATCACGGTCGAGCCTGGCTTCGAGCCCGCCGTCGCCGCGGCCCTCGGCACCGCCTCCGACGCCGTGGTGGTCCGGGACCGGGAGACGGCCACCGCCGCCGTGCGGCTTCTGCGCGAGGACGACGCCGGCCGCGCCGCGCTGCTGCTCGCTGATCCTTCCGCCGGTGCGGCGACGACTGCCGGTGCGGCTGGGGCTGCTGCCGCACTCCGCATCGGCACGACCCTGGGTGCCGAGACCACGCTTCCCGCCGACACATCGCTTCCAGCCGGAGCGCGCTGGGCCGCGGAACTGGTGTCAATGACGACGCCCGATACGGCCGGGTTGCCGCTGGCCGCCCTGCTGGCGGGCGTCGCCGTCGTGGACGACCTCGACGTTGCGGCGGACCTGATTGCCGCACATCCCGGGCTCACCGCCGTGACCCGGGCCGGGGACGTCGTCACGGCATTGACCGTCACCGGTGGCTCCGCGACGGCGCCGTCGCTGCTGGAAGTCCAGGCCGCCGTCGACGACGCCGCCGCCAAGCTGGCCACCGTTACCGCCGGTCTCGAACGCAACCGCTTCGCCCTCTCTACCGCCCGGTCCCGACGAGCCGAAGCCCAGGACCGCGCGGACGGGGCCCTCGCGAAGCTCCACGACTCCGACGCGAAGCTCGCCGCCGTCGCCGAACGCCTGGGCCACCTCAACTCGGTGCTGCGTAGCGCCGTCGGCGAAAGTGAGCGGCTCACGGCGTCCCTGGCCAAGGCAGAGGCCAACATCGCCGGCGAGCAGGAGGCACTCGAGGCGGTGGCGGCGCGGCTCGCCGCGGCCCAGGAAGCCCCCGCGGAGCAGGAACCCTCTCCGGAACACCGCGACGCCCTGGCCCTGGCCGCCTCGCTGGCGCGCACGGCCGAGATGGAGGCCCGGCTCGCCCTGCGCAGCGCCGAGGAACAACTCACGGCCACCCGCAACCGTGCCACCTCGCTGGAACGCGCCGCCGCCACTGAACGCCGCGCCCGTGAAGAGGCTGCGGAACGGGCCCGCCGCCGGCGGCTCCAGGCCCGGCGCGCCGCCGCCGTCGCTGACGCCGTGGGGCAGGTAATCGGGTTCATCGACGTCTCCGTGGAGCTGGCGCGCCGGGAGCGGGACAGCGCCGAGGAACGCCGGGACGAAATGGAGCGCGAACTCGCCGCGGTCCGCACCGGCAACGACGCCCTGGCCCGCGAACTGGCCGAACTCACCGACTCCGTGCACCGCGACGAGCTCGCCCGCGCCCAGCAGCGGCTGCGCATCGAGGCGCTGGAACTCAGGAGCATCGAAGAGCTCGGGCTGACGGCCGACCAACTCGTGGCCGACTACGGCCCGGACCAGCCCGTCCCGGTGCCGGCCGCCGAGTCGGGCGACAAGTGGGCCGCGCTGCGCGCCCCGGTGGACGAAGACGGCCGGGAAATTAGCGAAGGCAAGCCCTTCGTCCGCGAGGAACAGGAAAAGCGGCTTAAACGCGCCGAACGCGACCTCTCGGCCCTGGGCAAGGTCAATCCGCTGGCCCTCGAGGAATTCGCCGCACTTGAGGAACGCCACCAGTTCCTCAGCACCCAGCTCGAAGACCTGAAATCCAGCCGCAAGGACCTACTGGACATCATCAAGGAAGTCGACGACCGCGTCCAGAAGGTCTTTGCCGAAGCGTTCGAGGACACCTCGCGGCAGTTCGTGCGGGTCTTCGCCCGGCTGTTCCCAGGCGGCGAGGGCCGGCTGGTCCTGACGGACCCCTCGGACATGCTCACCACCGGCATCGAGGTGGAAGCGCGCCCGGCGGGAAAGAAAATCAAGCGGCTCTCGCTGCTGTCCGGCGGGGAGCGTTCCCTGACGGCGGTGGCGCTGCTGGTGGCCATCTTCAAGGCCCGGCCCTCGCCCTTCTACGTCATGGACGAGGTGGAAGCAGCGCTCGATGACACCAACTTGGGCCGGCTCATCACCATCTTCGAAGAGCTGCGCGAATCCAGCCAGCTGATCGTCATCACGCACCAGAAACGCACCATGGAGGTGGCCGATGCCCTGTACGGCGTCACGATGCGCGGCGACGGTGTCTCCACGGTCATCAGCCAGCGGCTAACAGCGGAGGTCTAGCCAGGGCCAGGATCCAGGACGTGCCTCCCAGCTGGATGTGACGTCTTTGGCCGGCTGGTGCGACCGTTTCCCGGCACAAGTCCGGAGCCGGTAGTCACCGCTCTTGTTGCGGGCCGGCGCCGCGGGCGCAGCAGGGCAAACAGCTCAGCGACGTCGCCGGGAGAACCGGTGCTGCTGCGGCCGTCGAGGACGAATCCACGGTCCGGGTAAGGTCACTGGACGTTCGCGGTGTCCGCAAGGCGTTCCCCGTGACGCCGGACCGTTGCCGCAGAAGCCGCGCTACATGAAGTCGTTCACCGCTTACCCGATTTCCAATCCCACAAGCGCCGCCGCATTGGCTTGGCACCACCGGCTCGATCGCCCGATGAGTTCAGCGACCCGGTCATCCCTCTCTTGACGGTAACCCCTCGCAGGACTGACGTCATTGCCGGCGTCCCGTCGCAGCACCATCAAGATTGTCAGTGCCTCTTCATAGACTTGGGGTATGAAAAGCAGGGTGGCGTGGAGCGGGGACAGCGGGGTGGCGGTGGAGGCCGTTGCCGCGTCTGTGGCTGTGCTGGCTGCCTTGCTCGGGTCCGGCTCCGAGGGCCCGGACCGCCCTGATCCGGCCGCCGCCGATGCCGACCGGGATGCGGGCGCCCTGCGGGATGCCGGTGCCCTCCGGGATGCCAATAACTTGCGGGATGCTGATGCCCTCCGGGACGCTGATCCGTTGCGGGATTTGGCGGACGGGTTGTTGGACGGGTTGGCCGAGGTGGCCCGGTTGGAGGCCCGGACGGCGGCGCTGAAGGTTCAGCTGGCCGCCGACTACGCCCGGGCGGCGAGGTTCCTGGCCCCGCCGGCGGGATCCGTGCGGGACCGTGCCGTCCAGGAGATGGCCCTGGTCGCCGAGGTCGCGTGTGTCCTGACCGTGAGCGAACGCGCCGCCGGGGCGCTGTTGTCCGAGGCCCGGGCGTTGACGACCGGGCTGCCGCTGACCTGGGCGGCGTTGCGGGCCGGGACGATTTCCTGGCAGCACGCCCGGATCCTTGTCGAGGAAACCGGCGGCCTGGATTCTGCCGGGGCGGCCTCGCTGGAGGGGCATCTCCTGAACCCCGACGCGCCCGGGGCGGCCCGGGGCTGTGCGGCCGGGGAGCTCGTGCCGTCCCGGTTCCGGGCCAAGGCCCGCACCTGGCGCGAACGCCACCACCCGGAGAGCATCGAGGCACGCCACACCGTGAGCGTCGCGGACCGGCGGGTCGAGTTCGTCCCGGACCGGGACGGCATGGCCTGGCTCTCGGCCCGGCTACCGGCCGAGACCGCGGCCGGGATCTGGGAACGGACCACCGCCGCCGCCCGGGCCCTGCAGGGCCCGGCCGAGACCCGGACCCTGGCCCAGCTGCGCGCCGACATCGCCGCGACCTGGCTCCTCACCAACGGGACCGGCCCCACCCCAGGGACCACAGCCCGAACAGCCGACGACGGGACCAACGGCGGACTTGCCGGCGGCAGCAACGGCGGACGTGCCGACGGCGGACTTGCCGGCGGCAGCAACGGCGGACTTGCCGGCGGCGGACTTGCCGCGGGAGGGTGTGAGGCTCGGTGTGTGGTTGGGGGTGTTCCGGTGCCGCGGGCGCAGGTCCTGGTCACCGTGCCGGTCCTGTCGCTGCTGGGCCTCACGGACGAACCGGCCGTCCTGGACGGGTACGGGCCGATCCCGCCGTCGATGGCCCGCCGCCTCGTCAGTGGCGGCGCGGGTTCCTTCTACCGGGTCCTGACCGATCCCCGGGACGGGGCGCCGCTGGAGATCGGGCGGAGCAGCTACCGCCTGACGGCGGCGCAGCGGCACTGGCTCCGGCTCCGGGACGGCAGGTGCCCGTTCCCCGGCTGTAACAACCATTCCCTGGACAACGAGGCGGACCACCTCCTGGCCTGGGCCGACGGGGGCACCACGGGCATCTCCAACCTGGGCCAGCCCTGCCCGAAACACCACCGCCTCAAACACTCCTCCGCCTGGACACCGAGCGGGGCCACCACAACGAGCCCGCCGGGCTGGATTTCACCCTCAAAACGCTATTACCCGAGCGAGCGCCAGGACTGGGAACCGCCCCGCTGGCCCCACGACTTCCCGATCACGGCTACAGCCACAGACCCTTGGTCGGAGCGAGGCGTGCCCGCGGATCCGGACCATCCTCCGGGCCCGGGCCCCACCGGGCACCCCGGCCAGGACCCCATCCAGGATCCCGAGCCGGAACTGCCCCCGGATCCCTTCCCCGACTGGCACCACTTCACGGCCGGGCACCCATTCCCCGCCGCAGACACCGACGACCCCGGCTGGCCGGCACCCCTCGACGACCCCATCCCCGAAGAACTCGTGCTTTCATTTCTATGATCGGTAACCTCACCTCTCTGGGCCGTGTCGACGTCTGAGCAGCTCAGAGGTCCAAGCAGAACGAAATCGCTGGCCACGGCCCATTTGGGGTTTGTGAGAAGCTAGGGGAGTGAACGACATCCTCCCCATTATTCTGCCCATTCTCGCTGTGCTGGTGGTCCTCGGCGCGCTGATCCCGGTGCTCATGAAGACCCGGAAGAACGTCAAGAACTATCCCGGCACGCGCGACGCAAACGACCCCGTGCAGGCCCCGGGAGCCGGGACCCTTGTGGAGGACCGTCCGGCGCCAGCGCCGGCGCCTGAACGGAAGGCGCCGGGCGGCGTCGAGGTCGAAGGACTCGAAACGGTCGAGGTGCCGGACAACGCGGCCGGCCTGGAAACCGTACCGGTGGAAACGCCGCTGCCGGTGGCCGGGCGCCTTATCCGGCTGCGCGAGCGGCTGGTCAAATCCAACAACATCCTGGGCAAGGGGCTCCTGGCCCTGCTCTCGGCGGACAAGATCGATGAAAACGTCTGGGACGAGGTCGAGGAGACCCTCCTGCTGGCCGACCTCGGCACCGAACCGACCATGCAGCTCGTGGATGCGCTCCGCGAACGCGTCAAGGTGATCGGCACGCGGGACCCCGAGCACGTCAAGGCCCTGCTCCGCGAGGAACTCATCAAGCTCGTGGACCCCACCATGGACCGCACCCTGCACGTTGAGCGCCACGCCGACAAACCTGCCGTCATGATGGTGGTCGGCGTCAACGGCGTCGGTAAGACCACCACCGTGGGCAAGCTGGCCCGCGTGCTCGTCGCCGAGGACAAGGACGTGCTGCTGGGCGCAGCCGACACCTTCCGTGCGGCCGCAGCCGAGCAGCTGGCCACGTGGGGCCAGCGCGTGGGCGTCCCCACCGTGAAGTCGGACATCGACGGCGCTGACCCCGCCTCGGTGGCCTACGAGGCCGTCAAGGCCGGCATCGACCAGGAAGTCGACGTCGTCATGATCGACACCGCAGGGCGGTTGCAGAACAAGGTGGGCCTCATGGACGAGCTCAGCAAGGTCAAGCGAGTCATCGAAAAGCTTGCCGAAGTGGACGAGGTCCTGCTGGTCCTGGATGCCACCACCGGCCAGAACGGGCTCAACCAGGCCCGGGTGTTCTCCGAGGTGGTCAACATCACCGGAATCGTCCTGACCAAGCTGGACGGCACCGCCAAGGGCGGGATCGTCGTCGCCATCCAGAAGTCCCTGGGCGTACCGGTCAAGCTGATCGGCCTGGGAGAAGGCGCCGATGACCTCGCACCGTTCGACGCCGAAGCGTTCGTCGACGCGTTGCTGAACTAACCACGCACGGCAAAAAAGTGCCCCGGTCCGCAGAGGACCGGGGCACTTTTTGCTGCTGGCTGTGCTGCGCGAAGTCAGCGGGATATGGCTAGTACGTGAAGTGCAGCACCGTCACGGTTCCGGCCGTCAGCTTGAACTGCTGCGTCCCTGACTTATAAGCGAAGCCGGGCACCGTGGCACGCTCGGCAAGGGGCTTCGGCTCGGACTTGGCGCCGTCGATCACGGTCTGGTCCTCGGCTTTGTAGCTGGGGCCGCTGAGCTGGGTCATGGTCCCGGTCACCGGCTTGCCCGGCAGGTTCAGGGTGACGTCGGTCTGCGCGGCCTTCTCGGGGTCGTTTTCATTGACGATCACCACGCTGGTGCTGCCGTCCGCGTTCTGCAGCGCGTAGCTGAACGCCAGCCCGCCGCCGGAGCTGTTCAGCTTCATGAACTTGCCGGCCTCAAGCTCGGCCACCATGGAGATGCCGAAGAAGTTGGCCCGGCCGGACATCTGGCCGTTGCCGAACGGGTAGGCACCGGCGCTGCAGATCGCGGACAGGGGCGGCCCGCCCTTGCAGGTCTGCAGGGAGCTGTGGAAACCGATCCGGGTGATGCCCAGCTGGGCGGCGTTGAGGGCATAGTCCGCCGCCCACAGGGCCGAGGCGTGGGTGCGGGAGGTCTCGTTCGAGCCGGGGCAGGCGGCGATCCCGGTCTCCGGGAGCCATGTCTCCAGGCCTGCGTCCTGGCCGACCTTGAGGGCCGATTTCTGGTAATCGGCGGCGCGGTCGTGCATCAGCTGGCTCATCAGGTTGGCCATGGTGGGCGAGCCCTTGGGGTCGCTGCCGTCACAGCTGTACAGCGGGTAGTTATGGAACGTGAGGATCTTCTTCTGCGGGAGGTCAGCATCGACGAACGGCTGCCACCACTTCTGGTCATAGGCACCCGGGCCGGAGATGGGCACCTTGGGGGCCACCGCGTAGATGGCGTTGGCGTAGTCCTTCAGTTCCCGGAGGTACTGGTCCAGGCTGTAGCCGGTGCCGGTCTTCACATCGTTGAAGACGAAGCCGTTGGGTTCGTTGCCCACCGTGACGCTGAGCAAACGGTCGCCGAAGATCTCCGAGGCGTTCTTGACCATGTCTGCCGCCCGGGCCGGATCGTAATGGCCCAGGTCCACCGTCAGGCTGATCGTGGCATTCCCGGCCTCAAGAAGAGTCTTTACCCGTGCCAGGTCAGCCGGGCCCACGGCCTTGACCGGGTGGGTCTTGTCTCCCTTGTAGCCGGCGGGGACGGCCTCGCCGGTGGAGGTCCAGAAGAAGCGCCGGTCCACGGCATTGCCGCCAAAGCGCAGGACAGGCTGGTCGATCTCCTTCAGGAGCTTGACCATTGACGCGTTGTCGGCGCTGAGGTCAGGGTCTGCCAAGTCCGTTGCCTCCAGGGAGATTCCCGTCAGGCCCTTGTTCAGGGATGTGCCCACGAGGTCGCTGGAGACGTCCACCTTAAGAGGCTCAACCTTTTCCAGCGGCGACCCGGCCGGCGGACCCGCCTGCTGGTAGTACGTCACCGGCGGCCCCACCTCGGCAGGGCCGGACGCCGGGGCGGATTCGGACGTGGCCTGTGGTGCCGGCGGTGCTTGGGTGGGCCCGCCGAGAGCCAGGGGAACCAGCACCGCCGTGGCCGCGAGGACGGCGACGATTCCGGTGCCGGCGATAATCCGTGCGCGCTTCTTCTTCTTTCCGGCATTCACTGCGTTCGCCGGATTAGCCGCATTCGCGGGGATGGTTGGGTCAGGGCTATCGGCTTTCCCGGGGGAATAGTCGAATCTGGCCATGGGGGATTACCTCCGGAGGGTTGTGGCAAGTGACCCCAGCTTAGCCAAGGGCGGAGGCAGGCGCTGACCAGCGGGTTCGTGTCAGGGCACCGTCTGCGGTCATTGGCCCCGGGGGCCCGGGCCGGATACAGTTTGCGGCGTTCCCCGGCGCGCCGGGCTAGGCGCGGTTCGCGGTGTGCCGGACAAACGTTTCCCGGGCCGGGAGCCACACAGCGGCGGCGGCCAGCAGCATGCCGCCCGTGACGCCGAAGGCCCAGCCGTAGCCCAGACGGTCCGCCAGCAGCCCGGCCACGACGGGTCCGACGATCGCGCCGCTGTCAGAGGCCATCTGGAAGACGGCCAGGACGCGGCCGCCGGAACGCTCGTTGCCGATCACGTCGGCGATGGCAGCCTGCTGGGCCGGTCCCAACAGCCCGGAGCCGATCCCCGCACAGGCGGACGCGAGCAGGAACCAGGGCAGCTGGTGAGTGAACCCGATAGCCGCCGTGGCCGTGCCGGTGACCACCAGTCCGGCGAGCAGGAGCGGCTTGCGGCCGAGGCTGTCCGCGAGCCGGCCGGAGAACGTCAGCGCCACCGCGTTGCCGCCCGCAAACACGGCCAGTGCCCAGCCAGCCGATTCCGGACCGGCGCCGAGGGCCACGACGGCGAACAGCGGCACCGTCGCCATCCGCACCCCGAAGGTGGCCCAGCCATTGGCGAAGCTCGAAAACAGGCCGGCCCGGTACGCGCTGTCCCGCAGCGCGTCTTTCAGTTCCATCGCCGGGGCCGTGGCGCCGGGCTCCCGCGAGGCGGCCGGGACGTGGCTGAGCTGGGTCTGCACCACGATGGCCGCCAGCACGAGGGCGGCCGCGTAAGCAAGGAACGGCACGCGCAGGCCGAAGTTGGCGAGCAGGCCGCCGACGATAGGTCCGCAGACGTTGCCGATCAGGAATGCCGAGGCGTAGGCCCCGGAGACGCGGCCGCGGCTTTTCGGCGGCGCGAGCCGGACCACGAGCGCCATGGATGCCACGGTAAACATCACCGACCCCGCCCCGCCGAGCCCGCGGAAGATCAGGAGCTGCCAGTAGTCCTGCGCGAAGGCGCAGGCCGCCGTCGACGCCGCCACAATCAGCAGACCGGCAACGTAGACGGGCCGTTCGCCGAACTTTACGATCAGCGCGCCGCCGGCCGGGGCGAAGACCAGCCGCATGAAGGCGAAGATGCTCACGATCACCGCCGCCGCCGTCGCGCCGACGTTGAAAGTGGTCGCGAACTGGGGGAGTACCGGCGCGACAAGGCCAAAGCCGATCGCGATCAGGAAAGCCGCCACCAGCATCACCTTGATGTCCCGGGGAAGCCGGGAACGCCCGTGCGCCACGGCGGGCAGCTTGGGGGCGGCTTCGCCGGCGGGGCGGGAGGTCTTGCTCATAGTGCGTTAGTCCTTGGGGAGAAGAGGGGCCGGCGGGCTGCTGGTCCTAAAGCGCGGGATTATGCGGATGAAACATAACCGTAACAAGTGTGAGATGCACCATTTACGTCCGGGAGGTTCTTGTAACAACCTGGCAATCTAAATCCTCCGCCAGCGAAACACGGCCCCGCGAAACTCGATGTAGAACGCAAATAATGCGTTGGGACCGGCGGACTACTCCGCACCTAATAGCAAGAGAGGACGTAGACCATGGAACTCACCGCAGGTCTCGTTTGGCTCCTGGTCGCCGCGGCACTCGTGCTGTTCATGACCCCGGGTCTAGCATTCTTCTACGGCGGCATGACTCGTGCCAAGTCGGCTTTGAACATGATGATGATGAGCTTCGTCGCCATTGGCACCGTCGGGATCATGTGGGTCCTGTGGGGCGCTTCGATGGCCACGGCCAACGAGGACAACTTTTTCCAGATCTTCGCCAACCCGTTCAGCCACTTCGGCCTCCACGGTTTCACCGAACCGGCTGACCTGCTTAAGGTCGGCTACGCGGCCACGTTCGCCATCATCACTGTGGCCCTGATCTCCGGTGCGGTCGCCGACCGTGCCAAGTTCTCCGCCTGGGTGGTCTTCACCCCGATCTGGGCAACGCTTGTTTACGCCCCGATGGCCTTCATGGTCTGGGGCGGCGGTCTCTTCTCTGCCAGCGGCTGGTTCGGCCAGACGTTCGCGCCGGTCATCGACTTCGCCGGTGGCACCGTGGTCCACATCAACGCCGGCGTCGCGGGCCTCATCCTGGTCCTGATCATCGGCAACCGCAAGGGCTTCGGCAAGGACCCGAACCACCGCCCGCACAATATTCCGTTCGTCATGCTCGGTGCCGCGATCCTGTGGTTCGGCTGGTTCGGCTTCAACGCCGGTGCCGCCGCGACCGTTGAGCAGGCCGGCCTGATCTGGATCAACACCCTGGCCGCCCCGGCCGCCGCCATGCTCGGCTGGCTCGCCGTGGAACGCTTCCGCGACGGCCACCCGACGTCCCTCGGTGCCGCCTCCGGTGTGGTCGCCGGCCTGGTCGCCATCACCCCGGCTTGTGCCAACGTCTCCCCGCTCGGTGCGATCGCCCTCGGCGTCGTCGCCGGTGTGGCCTCCGCGCTCGCCGTCGGCCTGAAGTTCAAGTTCGGCTACGACGACTCGCTCGACGTCGTCGGTGTCCACCTCGTCTCCGGTGTTGTCGGCACCGTGGCGATCGGCTTCCTGGCCACCCCGACCCAGGGCACCGCGGGCCTGTTCTACGGCGGCGGCACCACGCAGTTGGTCGCCCAGACCCTCGCCGCAGTGTGCTCGATCGTCTTCACCGCCGTGATGACGTTCATCATCGCCTTCCCGATCCACAAGCTCATGGGCTTCCGGGTCTCCCAGGAACAGGAAGTCGTCGGTGTGGACCTGAGCCTGCACGCCGAGACCGCTTACGAGTTCGGCGTCGGCGGCCATGGCGGCAGCTTCCAGCCGCTGCACGAACTGATCACCGGCAGGCCGGGCGAAGACGCAGTCTCCGCAGCCCCGATGGACGTCACGTCCAACGGCAAGAAGAACGCAACGGGTAAGGAAAGTGTGGGGGCATGAAACTGATCACGGCAATCGTCCGTCCGGAAAAGCTGGAGGCTATTCGCGAAGGTCTCGAAGCCTACGGTGTGCAGGGCCTGACGGTCAGTGCAGCCAGCGGCTACGGCCGGCAGCGTGGCTACACCGAGGTGTACCGCGGGGCTGAGTACAACGTGGACCTCCTGCCCAAGATCCGGGTAGAAGTCCTGGCCACCGACGAACAGGCGGACGACATCCTCGATGTCATCATCGCCAGTTCGAACACCGGCCGGGCCGGCGACGGCAAGGTCTGGACGATGGATGTGTTCGAGGCCGTCAGGGTCCGCACCGGAGAGCGCGGCGCGGCAGCTATCTAGCTGCACCCGCCCCGCCGCGGAACGCGGCACTGACACAGCGGCACTGACACAGCGGTCCTGACACAGCGGGCCGGATGCCTGAAAAGGCATCCGGCCCGCTTCGTCGTTTCTGCGGTCGCCTCCAGCGGGTTGCGCGCTACTAAGCGGCCGTGTTGCGTCCGTCTAGGCCGGCCAGTCCTCCGGGCCGGAGGTCCCGGCGGGATAGTCCTCCAACGGCACATGTCCGGCCGCCCAGGACTTCAGTACCGGGTCCAGGATGCGCCAGCAGTCCTCGGCGGTGTCCGCCCGCACTGAGAGCAGCGGATCGCCGGTGAGGACGCCCTCCAGCACTTCACCGTACGGCAGGAGCTCGGAAGCGCTCAGCTCGGCCTGCAGGGTGGCCCGGTCCAGGCTCAGGACATCGCCGGGGCCGTTCACATCGACGTCGAACTTCAGCGTGTCCGGGCCAAAACCGATCCGCAGCTGGTTGGGGGCGTCCACGCCGCTGAAACCCTTCGGCAGATGCGGCACCGGCCGGAACGTCACCACGGCTTCTTTGCGCTTGGTGCCCAGCGCTTTGCCCGAACGCAGGATGAACGGCACGCCCTGCCAGCGCCAGTTGTCGATCCCGAGCTGCACCTCGGCGAGGGTTTCGGTGTCCCTGGCCGGGTCCACCCCGGTTTCCTTGGCGTAGTCCGGGACCTTCCGGCCGTCGATGGAACCGGCCGTGTAGCGTGCCCGGCGGGTACTTTGGCGGTACGGGGCCTTGATGCTGCTGGCGCGCAGCACCGTGGCAATGGCATCGCGCAGGTCGCGTTCGTCCACGGACGCCGGCGGCTCGATCGCCATGAGCGCCATGATCTCCAGCAGATGGCTTTGGATCATGTCCCGCAGGGCGCCGGCGCCGTCGTAGTAGCGGGCCCGGCCCTCCAGGGCGAGGTCTTCGTCGAAAACGATCTCGACCTTTTCGATGTACCGACGGTTCCACACCGGCTCCAGGAACGTGTTCGCGAAGCGCAGGCCCAGGATGTTCAGGACGGTTGCCTTGCCCAGGAAATGGTCCACCCGGTGGATGTGGTCCTCCGGGACCAGCGCGACCAGCGTCTTGTTCAGGTGCCGGGCGGACTGCTCATCCGAGCCGAACGGCTTCTCCATCACCAGCCGGGTCCCGGCGGGCGCGTCTTCCGGGGCCAGCGCCTCGCACGCGAGCTGGCTGACGTGCGGCGGCAGGGCGAAGTAGACGGCCACGGGGCCCTCCAGCTCCTTCAGCAGCCCGGCGAGCTGCCCGCCGGCGGTGACGTCGAGCTGGTGGTACGTGCTCTCTTGGCGGATCCGCTTCAGCTCATGCTTGCCCTCGGTATCGGCCTGAGAGTTCTCGTCCGCGAAAGATTCCTCGATCCGCTCCAGCCACTGCTCGGCCGTCCACGGGTCGGATCCGGCACCGACTAACGTGAGGCCGTCGGCGCGGCCCCGGGCCACCAGGCGGGCGAGTCCGGGGAGCAGGAGCCTGCCGGTGAGATCGCCCGAGGCGCCCAGGATGAGGAGGGTTTTTACAGTTAATTGGCTGGTCACCTAAGCCAGCATGCCATCCTGAAGGCTCATCTTGGTACCCTAGATAGTCGAGTCCCGTTGTCGAGGCGGTTCGTTCAGGCGAACACCAGTCACGACGCTGGCGTGCCGGACCGGCCGCCACCTGTAGATCCACTGAAAGAAGTGCACGGCGCGTGTTCAATTCACTCTCTGACCGGTTGACAGCAACCTTCAAGAATCTGCGTGGCAAGGGCCGCCTGACCGAGGCGGACGTTGACGCCACCGTCCGGGAGATCCGGCGTGCCCTCCTGGACGCCGACGTCGCCGTGCCCGTGGTCCGGGAATTCACCGGCCGCGTCCGTGAGCGTGCCCTCGGCGCCGAGGTATCCGGCGCGCTGAACCCGAGCCAGCAGATCGTGAAGATCGTCAACGAGGAACTCGTGGAGATCCTCGGCGGCGAGACCCGCCGGATCCGCCTGGCCAAGACCGGGCCCACCATCATCATGCTGGCCGGTCTCCAGGGCGCCGGTAAGACCACCCTGGCCGGCAAGCTGTCTAAGTGGCTCAAGGCCCAGGGCCACAGCCCGATGCTCGTTGCCTGCGACCTTCAGCGCCCCAACGCCGTCACCCAGCTGCAGGTGGTCGGCCAGCGTGCCGGGGTGCCCGTCTTCGCCCCGCACCCGGGCGCCACGTCCACCGAACTTGACCACCCCGCCGGTGACCCGGTCGCCGTCGCCCGCGCCGGCGTCGAGGAAGCCAAGCGCACCCTCCACGACGTCGTGATCGTGGACACCGCCGGCCGTCTCGGCGTCGACGCCGACATGATGGAACAGGCGCGGCAGATCCGCCGCGCCATCGTCCCCAACGAAGTCCTGTTCGTCATCGACTCCATGATCGGCCAGGACGCCGTCAACACGGCAATGGCCTTCGACGAGGGCGTCAACTTCACCGGCATCGTGCTGTCCAAGCTCGACGGCGACGCCCGCGGCGGTGCCGCGCTCTCCGTCGCGTCGGTCACCGGCAAGCCGGTCATGTTCGCGTCCACCGGCGAAGGCCTGGACGACTTCGAGCTCTTCCACCCGGACCGCATGGCCTCGCGCATCCTCGACATGGGTGACGTCCTCACCCTGATCGAGCAGGCCGAGAAATCCTGGGACAAGGACGAGGCCGCCCGGATGGCGAAGAAGTTCGCCGACCAGGAAGACTTCACGCTGGACGACTTCCTCGCCCAGATGCAGCAGATCCGCAACATGGGCTCCATGAAAAAGATGCTCATGATGATGCCGGGTGCACAGAATATCCGGCAGCAGCTGGAGCAGTTCGACGAGCGCGAGATCGACCGGGTCGAGGCCATTGTCCGCTCGATGACCCCGCACGAGCGCGTGGCACCCAAGATCATCAACGGCTCCCGTCGGGCCCGCATCGCCCGCGGCTCCGGTGTGCACGTCTCCGAGGTCAACGGCCTGCTGGAGCGCTTCGCCCAGGCCCAGAAGATGATGAAGAAGATGGCCGCCGGCGGCGGCATGCCCGGAATGCCGGGGATGCCCGGCATGGGCGGCGGGGGAGGCGCCCGCAAGGGTGCCAAGTCCGCGCCCAAGAAGAAGGCCCGCTCCGGCAACCCGGCCAAGGCCGCGCAGGAACTGCGCGACGCCGAGGCCCGGCGTGCGGCCGGCGCCAAGGCCCTGCCCACCGGAGCATCGTTCGGGCAGCAGGGCGGCGACTTCGATCCGTCCCAGCTGAACCTGCCCAAGGGCTTCGACAAGTTCCTCGGCGGCAGCAAATAGCCACCGCACGCTGATGCCGCCGGGGCTGTGTCGCCGGCGGCATCAGCTCTGAAGTGCCATAGGGTTAGACCATGTTCAAGCAGCGCGTAGTCTTCGTCCACGGGGCTGGCAGCTTTGGGGCCGCCGCGTGGCCAAAGCAGCACGGGATGGCGCTGGATTATGACGCCCTGTTCCTGCGCCGGCACGGGTTTGACCCCGTTGCGGAACCGCTTGAATCCGACTTCGCCGCCGACGCCGCCATCGTGCTCGCATCATTGGCGGACGACGGCCGCGGCGAGGCCGGCGGCCACGTGGTGGCCCACTCGCAGGGCGCCATCGCCGCCATGATGGCCGCCGTCGAGCGCCCCGACCTCGTCCAGTCCCTGACCCTGGTGGAACCGGCCTGCTTGTCCTTGACTGCGGAGCTCCCGGCCACCGCCGCGCACCGGGCGCTCATGCAGCCGCTTTTCGATGTCCGGCACAACCTCAGCGACGACGACTTCCAGCGCGAATTTATCCGCCGCGTCTTCGCCGCCGACGCCCCGGGGGCCACGACGCCGGAGGCCCTCCGGGCCGCGCGCCGGCTCCGCCTGCAGGCTCCGCCGTGGGACGCGCCGCTGCAGATCGTGCCCGGCGTGCCGACGCTGGTCCTGACCGGCGGCTGGGAACCCCTCTACGAGGAAATCGCGGGCTACCTGCGCGAGACCGGCGCCTTGCACCGCACCGCCCCGGGCGGACACCGGCCCCAGGATTCCACCGAAGGGGACCGGGTCATCCGCTCGTTCATCGGCGAGGTCAGCCGGCTCCAGCATGCCCGGGCTTCCTGAGAACTAGTTTCCCCCAAGCGGGGTGTCGTTTCGCCTCCGACGGGCAGCCCAGGCTATGCGCGATCCTCCAGGAAGGGAATGCGAGGCCGCCTCGCGAGGATCAGGTCGGCAAGCGACATTCCAGTTTCCCTGTTCTGCCTTCCGGAAGGCACCAAACGGATGATTGCGACATACGGGGTGTCCCGCGATTCAATCTCAATGACCAACAGGGCACGGCGACTAAGTGGCCTCCGCAGGGTATCCATTCTCACTGAGACAACCCGCTCCCAAGGCACGATTCCGAAATAGACTGGTCGCCGTCGTTGTCTGACCAGCTGGAGACCGCGGGCGTCTGCGACCAGGTCCAGGATGAATCCCCTCCCTTTCGTCTTTGATATCAACGGCCCTTTCCTGAGGAATCTCCCGAGTTCTTGCCCGGTCCAAAAGGTGTCGACAACAAGGGCTCCAGGATGGTCTTTCTGCAGCCGCGTCTTGAATGTTCTCGCACTGTGGAACAGCCACGCCAACCAGGGCAGTATGGCAACCGCCATGATGAGCAGGGCCAACCCAAAGACCTTGAGACCGTCCGGATAGCTGATGGCTTCGTGGAACTTGACGACAAGTTTGACGAGAAGGGCCGCAACTCCCATGACCCCCAGTGCCGTGCCCAGCGGACGCTTCATCCTCATTAGACCTCCCCCAAAAGGCCGGCCATGCTGGCCGCGAAACTGGTTTGAGCAACCGCTAGCCGGGGATGCCGCCGCGGGCGCTTCTTTCGGCGAGACGCTCGAGTTGCCGTGCGTGAACGTCGCTCACCCAGTCCCAGCCCTCTTGAGCCGAGGGGCCGACGCGCGGGTCGCTCGGATCACGTGCGTCACGCAAGGCGTGCACATATGCCAAATCCTGATCGATCCGTGCGTGGACCTGGTCGGTTCCTCCGACGGACCCGTGCCCGGGGATGACGACATCGACGTCACCGGCCACGCTCGCCAGCAGATGCAGCGCGGCGAGGTAATCCTCGATCGGGTCAGCGGTGTCGCTCAGGTCGAGCATTGGAATCAGGACATCGGAAAGCATGTCCCCGGCGACAAGAACCCCTCGTTCCTCAATCAACAGCGCCGCATGGCCAGGGGCGTGCGCCTGATGCTCGAGGATCCGCACAGGAGGGCCATCCCAGGGAATCTGCACAGCCCCGACTGGCAGGCCGGTGATGAGGCCGAGCAGGTCCATCGGCACCTGAGCGGGGATGCCGAGCCGACGTGAATCGATGCCGTGCGACAGCCGCTCGCGGGCCGTATCCGCGCAGAGCGCGGTGCCCCAACGGACAGGAGCTCCAAGACCGGAGTGCCAGAGCAAGTGATCCCAATGCGGATGCGTCGAGAATCCCACCGCAACGGCCTGACCCGAATCGGACAGATCCTTCGCGAGGCAGGCCATCTCGGCGTCGTGCACACCGGCGTCGATGAGCAACACGCCAGCCCGCCCCTGCACGACCACGGCGTTGCTCTGGCAGAACTCGCTCTCGTGGACCAGCACACCATCCGCAACCTGGCTCAGCACGGGTGAAATAGTAGCTTGCCCGGCGCCGGCCCACAATGATTCGCGGGAACGGGCCGCCTGGAGGTCACTGAGTCGTTGCCCGATGGCGTCACATCCGGGGCCGTCCAGGCGCGTGAACGTCGTCGGGTCAGGCATCCGAGGCATGAGCAGATGACGTCATGCCTACCGAGCCCGACTGATTTCGTGGGCGCCCAGTCCAACGGTGTCCGTGTTCTGCCGCCAAGTGGTGACAGCACCAGCACCCGCCCGTATCCGGCTGCCAGATCGGCATTCTCGTTGCGTCGGTAGCCGCCGTCGATGTATCGGTTGTCGCCGATGGTGTACGCGAAGCCACTGGCGCAGCTGGCGGCGACGGCGTCCGCCAGTCGACTCCGCTGTCGCGGTCGAATACGACCGGTCCACCGGTATGGGCATCGACCGCCGTGATGAGCACCGGTCGTTGCGGCCAGAGCTGACCGGGGAGCCGCGCGGCAACGTTTGCGCGCCACCGCGTTTGCCCGGAGCCATCCGACGCCGCATCCATGTCGAGCGCCGCCGCGCCCATTCTGCGGCGCATATCGGCCGCATCCTCAGCGGCCCCGATGATTCGGCTCGTTCTCTCCAGATGGTCGGCCGGCCCAACTGGAACGCGTCCGCCGTCGGATCCGACCGGACCAGTCCGTTGTTGGGGCGCAGAAGCAAGGATTTGGGCAAGCAGTTGGGTCGGCGCCGCGCCAGTTATTTGGGCCGCGGCCGTTGATCCGGCCGACGTCCCGATGATCAGATCAGCCTCGGTCATATTCAGACCGGCTTCAGACAGGCCGGCGATGATACCGATCAACCACGCATTGCCTGCCGATCCGCCACCGCCGAGGACCAATGCTCGCTCACCCGCGGCACGCACCCGCCGTATGGCGTCGATCTGCGGCAGATCCTGGTCCGACCACGGCCGGTCGGAGGCCGTCGCCGAGGTGAGGTGCAGACTCGAAGAAGGTGTTGTGTTCATGGGAGCCGCCTTTCGCGAATTGCCTGCAGCGACGCCGTCACCAACCGCCGCGTGTTGGCGTATGTCCCTTTCGGGCATCGTCGGGCATTGCCATTTCGGCCCGCAGGCCGAGGAGCCGGATCGGACGGCCTGCTTCGATTCCGGCTGCGAGGTCCAAGGCCCGCGCGAGGATTTCGTTCCGGTCGAATGTCTCGGGAATCTTCCTCGCGTGGGTCGTGGTGAGGAACGGCGCGTACCGAACCTTGAGGGTCAGCCCAATCACGGGCCGTCCTTCGGCCACAACATCCTCAAGGACACGCGCCGTCAGCTCCCTCACGGCGTCGTCCACCTGGGCGGGCTCGGTCAGGTCGCGCTGGAAGGTGGTCTCCCGGCTATGCCCGCGGGCAACCCACGGGGTGTCGTCCACAACGCTGGTGCCGTCCCCGCGTCCGAGCTCCGCGTACCAAGGACCCATCCTGGGGCCGAACTCCGGGACCAGGACCTGGGGGTCGGACGCGGCGAGCTCGGCCACTGTGTTGATGCCGAGTTTGGCCAGGCGGCCCGACACTTTGGTTCCGACGCCCCACAGGTCCTTGGTGGGCCGACTGCCCATGACATCGAGCCAGTTCCCGGCAGTGAGGCGGAAGACGCCGGCCGGCTTGCCGAACCCGGTAGCGACCTTTGCCCGGACCAGCGTGTCGCCGATGCCCACGCTGCAATGCAGCCGCGTTTGCTCCAGGACAGCGGCCTGCACCTGCCGGGCGTAGGCCTCCGGATTCTCTGTCTCCGTGCCTATAAAGGCTTCATCCCAACCCAGCACCTGCACGGTGGCGCCGGGCTGCGCGCGCAGGGTAGCCATCACCGTTTCAGACGCCGCGAGGTAAGCCTCCTGATCGACGGGCAGGATCACAGCGTCGGGCACTTTCCGGGCCGCAATGCGTAAGGGCATTCCGGAACCCACGCCGAACGCCCTGGCTTCGTAGGATGCGGTCGACACCACAGCTCGTTCCGTGGGGTCGCCCCGACCGCCGACAATGATCGGCTTGCCCGCAAGCTCCGGCCGCCGAAGCACTTCGACCGCCGCGATGAACTGGTCGAGATCGACGTGTAGCACCCACCGGATTCCGCTCACGCCACCAGTCTGCCCTAAACATCCCTGGCAAGCATCGGCCCTCCTCCGGGCTTGGCTGCGTGGCCTGCAGCGTCCTGACCTGTGCCTCGGAACGCGGGTGAGGCAAGACGACTCAAAGCCCGGTTGAGCAACACCAAGCCGTGAAGGGGTACGCCCTCATCCCCACCCTGACCTGCGCATTCATTGTCGCCAACGGTGTCGGGGCACTACACTCGGCGACGGGGGAGCCGGGATGGGGGTAGCGATGTTCGTTCCAAGTTCAGGGGATCACTTCCGGGAGGACGATTTGCCGACCCGCATTCGTGCGCTGCGAATGCCGGGCTGGGCTGGCGCGGCCCTCGGTGCGGGCCTGCTGGCGGTCGCAGTCGCGGCGGTCGCCGGCTCGATCCTGGTCAACGAGCGCGACAGCACGATCATCGCGGCCTGGGCGGAGGCGCTCATCATGGCGGGGGCAATCATTTCCGCGGTCTTCGGCGCCGTCCTGCTGTGGTACGCCGGCGAGTGGGTCACGCTCACGCCGGACGCGGCGATCGTGACGAAGGCGTTCCTCGCCCGGGCCAGGGTCGATCGCACGCAGCTTGAAGACTTTCACCCCTATCCCCACCGGTACGCCGGCCGCGGGGGCGTCCAGTACCGGATGGTCCCGACCTTCACCTTTAGGGACCCGTATGGCCGGCTCCGGGACTTGCCGCTGCCATTTCTGGCCTACTGGAACAACGTTGGGGGCGCGGAAGCCCCCTTGCCGCCGCGCGCCGCGCACATCGAGGCATGGGCTCGTGCGGGCGGCAGCCCGTACTCGAGAACTGTGATCACAGGCGCTGTGCCGCACACGCTCTCGATGCACCGACAGTCGGTGAGGACGGGTCTGCTGCGCCGGGCACGCGTGGCGGCAATCCTCATCCCGATGGTCTCGATTGGGCTCGGCCTGGCCCTCGGCTTCGGTCTCGGACCGGTCGCCAAAGCCTTCGGCGGGCATGACCGCAGCTTCGACGCCCAAACGAACCGCACTGGCATCCGCGACCTCGACGACGCCCTCACGCCCGCCGTAACCGCCTACCAGTGGCGTGCGGAGCAGTTCAAGCCCGGCACAAGAGACTTCAGCTTCTTCCCGACCCTGCGGTCACTGCCGTCCGCGCCGTACACGGTCCGATACTTCATCCGCGACCCCGCGCAGCGCGGCACAGACCTCAGTCCCCCGGAGCAGAAGTATGGCCGAATCATCTCGGAAGGGACGATTTCCGTAACGAACCCCACGATCGAGTTCGCGCTCGACCACGACGCAAGCATCTTCACCTTCGAGGTCTACGTCACCGACGACCACGGCCACACGACGCTCAACTCCGAGCTCTACAGGAACATCGCCGCCAATCCGGCACGGACGCCGACGCCGAATCCGGCACGGACGCCGGCAACGACGGCGACGTCCTGAGAGCGACGCGTCGCGCGGTCGGAACGCCTTCTGTCGCATCCCGCTAGTGCCTCATCAGGGGGCAATCCCCATGGCTGTCCGGGGCGCCCGCCCAGCAGGGCAGGCGTCCTGGACCGCTGGCTAGGCCGAGACCTGTGCTCCCACGGTCGGCTTGGGCAGGTAGACCTTGCCGCCCGCTGCCAGGAATTCGTTGCTCTTCTCCCGCATCCCGGCGGCCATCTGCGCCAGTGCCGCCTGCGAGTCGGCGGAACCATATTCGTCCCGGATGTCCTGGCTGATCCGCATGGAGCAGAACTTGGGCCCGCACATCGAGCAGAAGTGCGCCGTCTTGGCCGGCTCCGCGGGGAGCGTCTCATCGTGGAAGGCCTCGGCGGTCACCGGATCCAGGGACAGCGCGAACTGGTCCCGCCAGCGGAACTCAAACCGCGCCTTGGACAGGGCATCGTCGCGTTCGTGCGCTCCGGGGTGGCCCTTGGCGAGGTCGGCGGCGTGGGCGGCGATCTTGTACGTGATCACTCCGGTCTTCACATCGTCCTTGTTCGGCAGCCCCAGGTGTTCCTTGGGCGTCACGTAGCAGAGCATCGCGGTGCCATAACGGGCAATCTCCGTGGCGCCGATCGCCGAGGTGATGTGGTCATAGCCCGGTGCGATGTCCGTAACCAGGGGCCCCAGCGTGTAGAACGGGGCACCCTTGCAGAGCTCCTGCTGGCGCTCCACATTTTCCCGGACGAGATGGAACGGCACGTGTCCCGGGCCCTCCACCATGACCTGCACATCGAACTCCCAGGCCCGCTGGGTGAGTTCGGCCAGCGTGTCGAGTTCGGCGAACTGCGCGGCGTCGTTGGCGTCCGCCGTCGCGCCGGGCCGCAACCCGTCGCCGAGGGAGAACGCGACGTCGTACTGGGCGAAGATTTCGCAGAGCTCGTCGAAGTGGGTGTAAAGGAAGTTCTCCTGATGGTGCGCCAGGCACCAGCCGGCCATGATGGAACCGCCGCGGGACACGATCCCGGTGACCCGGTTGGCCGTCAGGGGGACGTAGCGCAGCAGCACCCCGGCATGGATGGTCATGTAGTCCACACCCTGCTCGCACTGTTCGATCACGGTGTCCCGGAAGATCTCCCAGGTCAGGGCGTTGGCCTCGCCGTTGACCTTCTCCAGCGCCTGGTAGATCGGGACCGTTCCGATCGGGACGGGGGAGTTGCGGATGATCCATTCGCGCGTGGTGTGGATATCGTCCCCGGTGGAGAGGTCCATCACCGTATCCGCACCCCACTGGGTGGCCCACTGAAGTTTGTCCACCTCCTCGGCGATGGAGCTGGTCACCGCGGAATTGCCGATGTTGGCGTTGATTTTCACCAGGAACCCCTTGCCGATGATCATCGGCTCGGACTCCGGGTGGTTGATGTTGCTGGGAATAATGGCCCGGCCCGCTGCCACCTCGCTGCGGACCAGCTCCACATCGCAGTTCTCGCGCAGCGCAACGAACCGCATCTCCGGTGTCACGATGCCCTGCCGCGCGTAATGCATTTGGGTGACCGTCCGGCCCTCGACGGCGCGGCGGGGCTCTGGCGGGGCGCCCCGCCATTCCGCGGAGGCGGCACCGCGGCGCACCGCGGACCTGCCGTCGTCGAGCAGGTTGCGTTCCCGGCCGCGGTACGGCTCCGTGTCACCCCGCCCGGCGATCCAGCCGCTGCGGAACGGGGCCAGCCCCACCACCGGATCGCTGCCCGGCCCGGCCGTGCGGTAGACCCGGAATGGAGGGTTCTCGACGCCGCCCGGCGAGGGTTCCAGCGCGATCTCGGTCACCGGGACGCGGATGCCGTGCTCCGGGTCCGTCGTGAAGGCCAGCGAGTGGGACTTCAATGACTGCGTCGCGCCCGCCTCAGAGTCGGCAGGCAGGTTTTGGCCGGACTGGTTTTGGATAGGGCTGTGCTGTGCAATTTGCGTATTCACGGAAAATACTCACTTCCTTCGCCGGCATTACCCGGACAGGTTCAACGGTCGCAGGCCGCGTCAGCCCGATCTCAGCCCCTGCAGGGGCACCCGTGTGGTCGTAGATGAAGCTACCACGCGCCGCCGGACGGCTGTCCAGTGTGACGCGGCCGACGCAGCGACATGGGGACTACCCTTGATGCCATGACCGGCATCATCGAATTCAGCGGCCCCGTCCTTGCCGGGCCGGACACGGTACGCCCCGGCCTCTGGTCCGTCGACGGCCGGCTCACGTTCCTCCGGCCCGCCGCCGCGCCGGAGCGCGTGCTGGATGGCTGGGTCATTCCCGGGCTGGTGGACGCACACTGCCACATCGGCCTCGGCCCGGGCGGAGACGTTGCCGAGGACACCGCGGAGACCCAGGCCGTCACGGACCGCGACGCCGGGACGCTCCTGGTCCGCGATGCCGGCGCCGTCCACGACACCCGTTGGCTCCAGCAGCGCACGGACCTTCCGCGGATCATCCGCGCCGGCCGGCACATCGCCCGCACCCGGCGCTACCTGCGCGGCTTCGCCGTCGAGGTGGAACCGGACGGCCTGGTCGAGGCCGTGCGGAAGCAGGCCCGTGCCGGCGACGGCTGGGTCAAGCTCGTGGGGGACTGGATCGACCGCGACGCCGGCGACCTCGCCGCCAGTTTTCCCGCTGGAAGCCTCAAGGACGCCGTCCAGGCCGCGCACGATGAAGGGGCCCGCGTCACCGCCCACTGCTTCGCCGAGGACACCCTGGATGACATGCTCGACGCCGGGATCGACTGCATCGAGCACGGCACCGGGCTGCTGCCGCGGCACCTGCCGCGCTTCGTGGAGCAGGGCGTGCCGATCGTCCCGACCCTGATCAACATCGCCACATTCCCGGACATCGCCGCCCAGGCGGAAGCCAAGTTCCCCCGCTACGCCGCGCACATGCGCTCGCTGTGGGAGCGGCGGGCGGAGCGGATCCTGGAAGCCCACGAGGCCGGGGTGGCCATCTATGCCGGCACCGATGCCGGCAGCGTGATCAGGCACGGCCGGATCGTGGACGAGATCCGGGCCCTGCACGCCGCCGGGCTGCCCGCCGCGGCTGCCCTCGGCGCGGCCAGCTGGTCCGCGCGGACCTGGCTCGGCGCGGACGGCATCACTGAAGGGGCCAGCGCCGACGTACTGGTGTGCGCGAAGGACCCCCGGCAGGACCTCGGGACCCTGGCCGGACTGAAGCACGTTGTCCTGCGGGGTCGGCCCACCCGTTAGGAATAAATTGAAGCTTCAAGTAATTTAATACTATGCAAGGTCACCGAAAGCCCGGTGGCCACTGAACCCCCGGAGAGTTTCAATGACCGCAGAAGCCAGCACCCAGGATCTCCTTCCTGCCGCACTCACCATGGGCACCGTGATGCTCAAGGTTGGCGACATGAAGCTCATGACCGACTACTACCAGCGCGCCCTCGGCCTGGACATCGTGGCCGAACAGGACGGCGGACTCTACCTTGGCCGCCAGCAGAAGCCCCTGGTCCACCTGGCGCCCGCCCCGGGCTTGAATCTGCCCTCCCGCGGCGAAGCCGGGCTCTTCCACACCGCCCTCCTCTTCGAGGACCAACATTCCCTGGCGGCCACCGTTGCCAGCGCGGCCCAGTACGAGCCCCAGTCCTTCACCGGCAGCGCGGACCACCTCGTCAGCGAGGCCTTCTACTTCAACGACCCCGAAGGCAACGGCATCGAGCTGTACTGGGACCGGCCGCGGCAGGACTGGTCCTGGGAAGGCAAGAACGTCGTCATGGACAGCCTGGCCCTGCCGCCGCAGCGCTACTTGCAGCAGCACCTGACCGAAGAGTCCCTGAGCGGCCAGCGCGAGGCGGCCGCCGGCGTCGGGCACGTGCACCTGCAGGTTGGCGACGTCCACACTGCGCATGAGTTCTATGTCGGCACCCTGGGCTTCGAAAAGACCGCGGGCTGGCATGGCCAGGCCCTGTTCGTCTCGGCCGGCGGCTACCACCACCACATGGCCATGAACGTCTGGAACAGCCGCGGCGCCGGCCCCCGACGCGACACCCTGGGCCTGGGCGAGGTGCTCATCGAAGTGCCCTCGGGTGACGACGTCGGTTCCCTGGCTGACCGCCTCAAGGTGGCCGGCGTCGACTCGCACCACACCGGCGCCGAACTGCGCTTCGAGGACCCGTGGCGCAACCGCATCCGCGTCGCCGTGCGCTAAGGGAGTGCTTTTCGGTGAACATGTCCAGCGTTCACAGCTCCCCGCTGGACATGCACACTGTTCACTGACAGGACCGCTGGACATGTCCATCGGTCGCGGCCGGGAATGGACATAGCTGCCATATGTCCATTGCCCGCGGTCAGGGGAGGGCATGTCCGCGGGCGAGGCCAGATGACGCACGGTCCGGCACGGTCAACGAGGGCACGGTCACCGAGGGCATGTCCAGCGGCCGGGGCGCGGCTGCGCTGAAGCGATTAGGCTGAAGCGACGCCAAAAACAGCGGCCAAGCGCCGCCAGACATCTAAGGACCAGCTGCATGGGATTTACTGAAATCTTTGTGTCCACCCACGACGCCGCCCTCAAACGCGCCGGCGCGCTCGAAGCGGGCGGCGCGGCCGCCCCGGACGCCGTGCGCATCCCGGACATCAGCGACTTCGAGGTCGAACGGCTCGGCGACCTCGCCGGAGTAGCCGTGCACGCCCCGGGCGCGGACTACGAACTGGCGATGGTGGACGTGGCCAGCGACTCCCTGCTCGGCGTACCCTCCGCCATGGTCCGGACGCTCGCGGAACTGCTCAGCTACGAAACCGAGGGGGAGGGCGACGTCCTCGAGGACGTTGCGGCCAACTGGGCCGCCGAGGAGGACATGCCCTTCGGTGCGGACCAGGCCCGGGCATATGTGCGCCGGATCGCCGAACTGGCCGCCGGAATCGACCCCGCCACCAAGTCCGGACTCTATGTCTGGACGTCCTGACCGGACGGCCAGGCCGTGTCAAGTCGAAATCCTGCCGGTCATCTGGCACAATGAACAGGTACTCGATCTGCGTGGCCCCTCTCTCCGCGTCCGGATCTTGTCCTTTAGAACCCCCTAGTACGGCCCGCCCCACGGGTGCAGAACGCCGGGCTCGACCCCGTTTCAGAAACAGGAGTGACCACAAAAGTGGCCGTAAAGATTCGCCTTAAGCGCTTCGGTAAGATGCGCGCACCGTACTACCGCATCGTCGTCATGGACGCACGCTCCAAGCGTGATGGCCGTGCCATCGAAGAGATCGGCAAGTACCACCCGACCGAAGAGCCCTCGTACATCGAGGTCGACACGGACCGTGCCCAGTACTGGCTCGGCGTCGGCGCACAGCCGTCCGAGCAGGTTGCCGCGATCCTCAAGATCACCGGTGACTGGCAGAAGTTCAAGGGTCTTCCGGGCCAGGAGGGAACCTTGAAGACGAAGGCTCCCAAGGCTGCCTTCGTTACGCCGGAAAAGGGTTCCGTGATCATCCCGGAAGCCATCACCAAGAAGGCCAAGAAGGACGAAGCTGCCGAGGCTCCCGCCGACGCCGCCGAAGCAGAGACCACCGAGGCTGAGTAAATTGCTGGCAGAAGCGCTCGAACACCTGGTCCGCGGGATTGTTGACAGCCCCGAGGACGTCAAGGTCAGTGCGAAGAACAACCGCCGCGGGGAAACCCTCGAGGTGCGCGTTCATCAGGACGACCTCGGACGGGTGATCGGCCGGCAGGGCCGGACCGCACGCGCACTGCGCACTGTGGTTGCGGCGCTGGCGGACGGCGAGCCGGTCAGGGTCGACGTCGTCGACACGGACCGCCGCCGCTAACGCGTTCAGCATTACTTGTCTTTAGCCCGGCCCCTTCACCAGATAATGGTGGAGGGGCCGGACTGTTTTCCGCGCCAACCAACCCCGACCCACCCCGAACAGAGGAACAGATGCAGCTCCAGGTCGCACGAATCGGCAAACCCCACGGCATCCGCGGCGAAGTGACCGTCCAGGTGCTCACCGATGCGCCCGGCGACCGCTTTGTCCCCGGTACGCAGTTCATCGTGGAACCCGCGTCCTCCGGGCCGCTGACGGTGTTCAGCGCCCGCTGGAACAAGGACATCCTGCTGCTGGCCTTCGACGAGATCGAGACCCGCAACCAGGCCGAGACCCTGCGCGGGGCCAAGCTGTTCATCGAAACCGAGGACATCGGCGCCGACGACGACGATGAAGGCTGGTATGAGCACGAGCTCGTGGGCCTGGACGTCCGGGTGGGCGGCAGCGTGGTGGGCAAGGTCTCCGGACTGCACACGATGCCCGTCCAGGACCTGCTGGTGGTCACCACGGCCGAGGGTCAGGAAGTCCTGGTCCCGTTTGTCGAGCAGATCGTGCCGGAGGTCAACGTGGGGGACAAGTACCTGGTGGTCACCCCGCCGCCCGGACTCTTCGAGGTCAACGCGGACGAGTCCGCTGACGAGCCGGCCGCCGGGAGCCAGTCGGCTGGAGAACGCGGCACCGAGGCCGGGAGCAACGCGTAGATGAGAATCGACGTCGTCAGCATCTTCCCGGAGTATCTGGCCCCGCTGGAGCTTTCCCTGATCGGCAAGGCCCGTCAGGACGGCCTGCTGGACCTGCGGGTCCATGACCTGCGGGACTTCACGACCGACCGGCACCGCACGGTCGACGACACGCCCTATGGCGGCGGCGCCGGGATGGTCATGAAGCCCGAGCCCTGGGCGCAGGCCCTCACCGCAGTCGCGACAGAGGGGTCCGGGGACGCTGCGGGTGCCGGGGATTCCGGGGATGCCCGCAAGCCAGTGCTGATCGTCCCCTCGCCGGCGGGCGAGAGGTTCACGCAGGCCACCGCGCATCAGCTCGCCGAGGAGGACCAGCTGGTCTTCGCCTGCGGCCGGTACGAGGGCATCGACGAACGCGTCCTGGAATGGGCGGCCGACCACTTCACGGTGCGTCCCATGAGCCTGGGGGACTACGTCCTCAACGGCGGCGAGGTCGCCGTCCTGGCCATGGTTGAGGCCATCGGGCGGCTGCTGCCCGGCGTCGTCGGCAACCCGGAATCGCTCGTCGAAGAATCCCACTCGGACGGGCTGCTCGAATACCCCGTCTACACGAAGCCCTCCAGCTGGCGGGACCGTGACGTCCCGGCGGTGCTGCTGAGCGGCAACCACGGCAAGATCGCCCAGTGGCGCCGGCACGAACAGTACCGGCGCACTGCCGAACGGCGCCCGGATCTCCTGGCCGGGTTCGACGCCGGTACGCTGCCCCGCGCGGACCGCACCGCGTTCGCCGACCTGGGGTACGACGTCGTCGGCGGGCGCCTCGTGCCGCGCCCCGGCGCCTGAACTGTCGGGATTGGGCTAACCCGCACCAAATGTGGCAAAATTAGTCCTTGTGCCTGCTGGGTTGCGAACCTGCCACAGGGGGAGCGCTACCAACAGCCCGGCACCCCGGTCCCGTCTATTCCTGACAGGGCCGGATTGACAAACTTTCGGCGGACAATTCCGGGCGGCAAATGCCCCCTGGCTTGGCCGCCGTAACCCAACGTGAGTGACCTGTGGCGTTCACCAGGAGTGGATCAATGCATATCCTCGATTCCGTAGACGCAGCCTCGCTGCGCACCGATGTTCCCGAGTTCCGCGCGGGTGACACCATCAAGGTTCACGTGAACATCATCGAAGGCAAGAACTCCCGCGTCCAGGTCTTCCAGGGCTTCGTCCTGGGCCGCCAGGGCGACGGCGTCCGCGAAACCTTCACCGTCCGCAAGGTCTCCTTCGGCGTCGGCGTGGAGCGTACCTTCCCGGTGCACTCCCCGATCATCGACAAGATCGAGCTCGTCTCCAAGGGTGACGTGCGCCGCGCCAAGCTTTACTACATGCGTAACCTGCGTGGTAAGGCCGCGAAGATCAAGGAAAAGCGCGACTTCCAGACCGCCAAGTAAGTCCTCCCGGACTTCCACGCAGTCTTCCGCCGCGGGTCCACGGACCGTGCCCGGCGTGCCGCCGGAGCTATCCGCAACAGCGCACTTTAGTTCACGACAGCGCCAAGGGATACGGAACATGGAACAGCCAAAACGCCAGCCCAGGAAACCGGGCTGGCGTTTTGCGTTGCTGGCCCTGGTGCTCGCGGTGGCCATCAGCGCCGTGGTCCGCTCGCTGTGGGTGGATGTCTACTACATCCCGTCCGCGTCCATGGAACCGCTCCTGCTCACCGGTGACCGGATCCTTGTGGAGCGGACCGGCCCTGAGTCCCTGAACCGGGGCGACGTCGTGGTCTTCGACGGACGCGGCTCCTTCGCCCCGCTGAACAGCGGCAACGGACCCGTGGTGGACGCCCTCGCCGAAGCCGGACGCTGGCTGGGCCTCGCCGGCAGCGACACCACGTACGTCAAGCGTGTGATCGGCCTGCCCGGAGACCGCGTGGTGTGCTGCGACGCCAGCGGCCGGCTCACAGTCAACGGCCAGCAAGTTGCGGAACCCTATGTGTACCCGGGGGACACCCCGAGTGAAATGAAGTTCAGTGTTGAGGTGCCGGCCGGGCGGCTGTGGCTCATGGGGGACCATCGTTCCCTCTCGGCCGATTCCCGGAGCCTCCTCGGCGCCCCCGGCGGCGGCATGGTGCCGCTGGAACGCGTCATCGGCCGGCCGGTACAGATCATCTGGCCGCTTGATAGATTTGCAGCAGTAGCGCGGCCCCAACCGGCTGCGACAACGACGACGACGAACGGACAGTAGATGCCCGAGACCGAACCGCGCACTCCTGATCCGCAGGGCCAGGACCTACCCCGGGTGACCTCCTCGGCGATCCCCGACGAGCAAGACACCAGCGGCGGAGCGCCGCGCGCGGACCGGCCTGATTCTGACCGGCCTGATTCTGACCGGCCTGATTCTGACAGTGCCGTCGCTGGCGGGGCTGCCGTGGCTGCCCACGAGGAGCGGCCTGCCGGACCTGCCCACGCCGGGAAGTCCTCCCGGCGGGCCAAACGGGCGAAGGCCCGTGAAGGGCGCAGCCCGCTCTTCCTGTGGCTGAAGGAGGTGGCCACCGTGGTCGTCGTGGCGGTCGTGCTGTCCTTCCTGATCAAGACCTTCCTGTTCCGGGCTTTCTACATTCCCTCCGAATCCATGGTCAACACCCTCGACGTGAACGACCGCATCTTCGTCAACCTCCTCGTGCCGCAGCCCATCGCCCTCCAGCGCGGCGACGTCGTGGTGTTCCGGGACAGCCAGGGCTGGCTCGCCCCCGCAGCCCAGAAGACGAAAGGCCCCTTCACCTGGGTGCAGGACGGGCTGACGTTCGTCGGCCTGCTCCCGGACAACTCCGAACAGCACCTGGTCAAGCGCGTCATCGGGCTCCCCGGCGACCACGTGGTCTGCTGCGACGCCGGCGGACAGCTCACCATCAACGGCGCGCCGCTGGACGAGAAGTACATCAATCCCGCCGAGATTCCCCAGGTCCGCGACTTCGACGTCGTCGTGCCGGCCGGCAAGGTCTGGGTCATGGGCGACAACCGCAACCACTCCGCGGACTCACGCGCCCACATGGACACCAACGGCGGATTCGTCAACGAGTCGGACATCGAAGGCCAGGCCGCCGTCATCGCCTGGCCGCTGAACAGGATCTCGGCACTGGACAACTATCCGGGCGTGTTCCGCAGTGTGCCCGCCCCGGCCGGAAAGTAAGCCGCCCGCCATGTCCGACGCCCCCACCCTCGACTACGAACGCCGCTTCCGCCGCTCCGGCGCGCGGCTGCTCGCGGGCATCGATGAGGTCGGCCGCGGTGCCCTCGCCGGCCCCGTCAGTGTGGGGATCGCCGTCGTCGACCTGCAACGGCAGAAGCTCCTGGCCGATGTCCGGGACAGCAAGCTGCTCAAGGTCGCCGACCGTGAGCGGCTGGTGCCGGTGGTCCGGGACTGGAGCGTCGCGTCCGCCGTCGGACACGCGTCCGCGAACGAGATCGACGAGCTCGGTATCATCGGCGCCCTCCGGCTGGCCGGCAACCGCGCCTGGTGCGCTGTCCTCGCCGCCGGCGTCCGGCCCGAGGTCGTCCTGCTCGACGGCAGCCACAACTGGCTCTCGCCCGATCTCCAGCCCTCCCTGTTTGACGAGGCTCCCGCCGACCCCGGCTGCGACGCCCCGGTGCACACGCTCGTGAAAGCCGACATGCAGTGCCTCAGCGTCGCCGCGGCCAGCATCCTTGCCAAGGTGGAACGGGACCGGATGATGAGCGAGCTGCACATCGAATACCCGGGCTACGGCTGGGACGAGAACAAGGGCTACGGTACCGCCGCGCACAAGGAAGCGCTCCGTGCCGCCGGTCCCACGCCGTACCACAGGGTCAGCTGGCAGCTGCTCTAGCGTGCCGCGGCCGCACTCCCGTCCCCATCGCGACGGCCGGCGCGGACCGGACTTGTGGCGCGCGGCCGGCGCCGGATGGTGCAAGATGGAACCATGAGTGCCGAGGACCTTGAAAACTATGAAACCGACATGGAGCTACAGCTCTACCGCGAATACCGCGACGTCGTCGGGCTGTTCAGCTATGTGGTCGAGACCGAGCGGCGTTTCTACCTTGCCAACCACGTAGACCTGCAGGCCCGCAGCGCCGACGGCGAGGTCTACTTCGACCTCACACTGCAGGACGCCTGGGTGTGGGACGTTTACCGCTCCGCCCGGTTCGTCAAGAGCGTCCGCGTCATCACGTTCAAGGACGTCAACGTCGAGGAACTGCCCCGCAGTGAGGAACTGGCCCTGCCCAAGGTCGAGGACCTCGGCAACTGATCCCCGCGGGAACTTTCGCGGCAGCCGGCTGCCGCTGTATTTGCGCGACTCTTCCTCCACAGGGCCCGCGTAGGGACTTTCCATGAGGGTTTCCACATAGCCCAAGTGTGCTCTATGGCCGTTCCCGGCGGCGCTGCACGCTGGAGGCATGAGAGCTAAGGATGTGCTGGGCCGGCGCGGGGAGGACCTCGCCGCCGGGTACCTTGAATCGCTTGGTATGCGAGTGCTGGAGCGGAACTGGCGCTGCCCTGAGGGCGAGATCGACATTGTCGCGCTCGACGGCGACGCCCTGGTCATCGCCGAGGTGAAAACCCGTAAATCCCTCGCGTACGGCCATCCCTTCGAGGCAGTCGGCGCGGACAAGCTGGCCCGGCTCCGCCGCCTGGCGTCTGCGTGGTGCCGTGTCCAGGGGCTGGGCGCGCCGCCCTGCCGCGTGGACGTGATCGCCGTGATCGACGACGGCACCGGCGAGCCCGCCGTCGAGCACCTCGAGGGGGTGGGGTAGGTGGGGCTGGGCCGGAGCTATTCGGTCGCCCTGGTGGGCCTCAACGGCTACATCGTGGAGGTCGAGGCCGACATCGGCCAGACCCTGCCGGCGTTCGTGATCCTGGGACTGCCGGACGCCTCGCTCAACGAGGCCAAGGAACGGATCCGCTCCGCCGCCCAGAACTCGGGAATCCCGCTGAGCCGCCGGAAAATTACGGCCAACCTGATCCCGGCGTCCCTGCCCAAGCGCGGCTCGGGCTTCGACCTCGCCATTGCCATGGCCGTCCTGCTGGCGGCGAATGACATCCGGTCCACCGGCCGCACCGTCTTCATCGCCGAGCTCGGCCTGGACGGCCGTCTGCGGCCCGTGCGGGGCATCCTTCCGGCGGTGATGGCCGCGGTGCGGGCCGGCTACCCGGAGGTCGTGGTGGCCAGGGCCAACGTGGCCGAGGCCGAACTCGTCCCGGGCGCACGGGTCCGCGGCTACGCCACGCTGGCCAGACTCGCGTTCGACTGCGGCGCGGATCCGCAGGACCTCGCCCTGGACTTCGAGCCCGAGCCCGAGGACGCCGACAGCCCCGATCCCGGCACCGGTCCCGCACTGGCGCCGGACATGTGCGATGTCTCCGGGCAGGCCGCGGCGCGCCGTGCCCTGGAAGTGGCCGCCGCGGGTGCCCACCACCTTCTGCTGACGGGGCCGCCCGGTGCCGGGAAGACCATGCTGGCCGAGCGGTTGCCCGGCCTCCTGCCGGACCTGGGCGACACCGAGGCCATGGAGGTGACCGCCATCCACTCCTTGTGCTCGCTGCCCTCGGGCTCCGTGCAGCTGCTGCGCCGGCCGCCCTACGAGAACCCACACCACACCGCGACGGCGGTGGCCATCATCGGCGGCGGGTCAGGGCTGCCGCGCCCCGGGGCAGCGTCCCGCGCGCACCGCGGAGTGCTCTTCCTCGACGAGGCCCCCGAGTACGACCGCGGCGTCCTGGACGCCCTGCGGCAGCCGCTGGAAAGCGGCGAGCTGGTCATCCACCGCTCGGCCGGGGCCGCGGCCTATCCCGCCCGGTTCCAGCTGGTCCTCGCGGCCAACCCCTGTCCCTGCGGCAAGGCCACCGGGAAGGGAGTGGACTGCGTCTGCACACCCACCATGCGCCGCCGCTACCAGGCCCGGCTCTCCGGCCCGTTGCTGGACAGGGTCGACATCCAGCTCGAAGTGGAGCGCGTCTCGCTCGCCGGCTTCGGCCAGCCCGCGGCCGAGGAAGGCACTGCGAGCATCGCAGAGCGCGTCCGCGCGGCCCGGGCCCGTCAGCTGGAGCGGCTGCTGCCCTTCGGACTGGAAACGAACGCGCAGGTGCCGGGACGGCTACTCCGCGGAACCCTGCGGCTTAGTGCATCCACCACGCGTGTCCTGGACTACGCCCTGGAACGCGGCGTCCTGACAGCTCGCGGCTACGACCGCGTGCTGCGCCTCGCGTGGACGCTGGCGGACCTGTCCCGGCACGACGTCCCGGACACGGACGACGTCGGCCAGGCGCTGGGCCTCCGCCAGGCCGCGACGGCGGCTCCCTGAGCCCGGGCACGACCCCGCACCCCCCAAACGCCACGCGAAAGGAAGCACCATGAGCGACGACGAACGAACCGCCCGGGCCGCACTGTCCCGCCTCTTCGAGCCTCAGGACGCGGCGGCCCTGGCCCTGGTGCAGGCCGCAGGAGCGCAGGACGCCCTGAGGATCGCGTGCGGCCGGCTCGCCGCCGGTCCGGAGCTGGAACGGGAGATCACCGCGATCCTGGCAGAGAGCGGCTCCGGCATCAGCTGGTCAGGGTTGGCCGGGGCGCTGCAGCGCTGGGCGCCGCGCATCCCCGACCTCGCGCCGGAACGGGACCTGGCCACCATGCGCCGGCTCGGCGGACGGATCATCATCCCCTCAGATGAGCTGTGGCCCCGGCAGCTGGCCGACCTCGGACTCCAGGAGCCCGTGTGCCTGTGGTGGCGCGGCGTCGAGCAGGAGCTGCCGCCCGCGGCCAAAGCCATCGCCCTGGTGGGCTCCCGGGACAGCACCAGCTACGGCGCCTCGGTGACGGGTGACCTCGCGTACTCCCTGGCCCAGCGCGGCTTCACCGTCGTCTCCGGCGGCGCCTATGGGATTGATGCCCACGCCCACAGGGCCGCGCTGGCCGGAGGCACGGGCGCCCTGCCCACCATCGCGGTCATGGCCGGGGGAGTTGACCGCTTCTATCCCGCCGGGAACGAGGACCTGCTCCGGGCCGTGGCGGACCATGGCGCAGTCCTGGCCGAAGTCCCGCCCGGATCCGCACCCACCCGCTACCGGTTCCTCCAGCGGAACCGGCTCATTGCGGCCTTGGCCTCCGTCACGGTAGTGGTCGAGGCCAGGTGGCGCTCCGGCGCCCTCAACACGGCCCACCACGCCGAAAGCCTGGGCAGAGCCGTGGGCGCCGTGCCCGGATCCATCCACAGCGCCAACTCCGCCGGCTGCCACCGGCTGCTTCGGGAAGGCGGGGCCGTGTGCGTCACGGACGCGGGGGAAATCGCCGAGCTCGCCTCCCCGAGTGGTGAGGCCCTGCCCCCGGACAAGGCCGGCCGGACAGAAGTCCATGACGGCCTCACCCTCGAGGACCTGATCCTGCTCGATGCGTTGCCGCTGCGGACCACGAGCTCGGTCGAGAAGCTGGCCGTGGTGGGTGGCTTGAGCGTGGAATCGGTCCGTGCCGGACTTGGCCGGCTCGGGCTGCTGGGGCTGGCCGAATCCCGGCACGGCGGCTGGAAACGCTCCGGGAAAGCGACCTGACATGGCCGCCGACGCCCGCATGCAGCGGCCGGTATGCCGCGGCTCGCCGCCCGGCTCCTGAGAATGCCCCCGGAATACTGCCACAGTAGGAAGGTGTCTACACAGGATCTCCCCGCCGCACTCGACGGCGCCGCCGCACGCTTCGGCCGCTACCTGGAAGCTGAGCGGGGGAGGTCGGCCCATACGGTGCGGGCGTATCTCTCCGACGTCGAAAGCCTGCTGACCCATGCCGCGACTGAAGGGATCCAGGACCTGGCCGGGCTGGAACTCGGAGCCCTGCGGCGCTGGCTTGGTGCCCAGAGTGAGTCCGGCAAATCCCGCGCCACGCTGGCTCGCCGCGCCGCCACCGCCCGGGCGTTCACCGCATGGGCCGTCCGCGAGGAGCTGATCGACGCCGATCCCGCGCTGCGGCTCAAGGCCCCGAAACGGGAGAAGTCCCTGCCCGGCGTCCTGCACCAGCAACAGGTCCAGCGGCTCGTGGACGATGCCGAAGCCGCCTCCGCGGAGGGGGAACCGCTGGCCCTGCGCAACCGCGCCATGCTCGAACTGCTCTACGCCACGGGCGTCCGGGTCGGGGAGCTGGCCGGGATGGATGTGGATGACCTCGACCCGGACCGCAGGACCCTGCGGGTACTCGGCAAAGGCAACAAGGAACGCACGGTGCCCTACGGGCTTCCGGCGGCGCTCGCCGTCGACGACTGGCTCCGTCGGGGCCGGCCGGCCCTCGCCACCGGGTCCAGCGGCCCGGCGCTCTTCCTGGGCGCGCGCGGCGGCCGGGTGGATCAGCGCCAGGTCCGCAGCGTGGTCAAGGACATGCTGGAGAGGCTGGGGGACACCGCAGCCACCGGCCCGCACGCGCTGCGGCACTCCGCTGCGACGCACCTGCTCGACGGCGGGGCGGACCTGCGGGCCGTGCAGGAAATCCTCGGCCACAGCAGCCTTGCCACCACGCAGATCTACACCCACGTGTCCGTGGAGAGGCTCCGGCAAAGCTACCAGCAGGCGCACCCCCGGGCCTGATCCCCGGCTTCCAGCGCGACGTCCGTGCCCTCCGGTACAGGGGCCGCCGCGTGGAGCGACAGCAGCCACGGCGCCAGCCTCCTCACGGGTCCCGTCATCCGCCCCGCAGCCCTTCGCCGTCAGCCCCGTCGGCCGCCCCGTCAGCCCGTGATCCGCCCCGCCGGGCGCTCCCCTCGCGGTCTCCGGAGACGAATTCGGCGCGCCGAAAAGGACGCGCCGAATCGCACTGGCGTAATTAGGAGGGGTAGGGCAGAATAAAACTCACGCCCGGGAAGTTTCAAGTTGAACTTGAAGCTGGAATGCACCACGTCCCAGCTTCGAACCCGGTTGTATATTAGTAGTCTGGCAGGGACCGCTGGCACAATTTCGGATCCGCGCAACAGACAGACATCCAGGCAGAGGTCGTTGGGGAAGACGTACCTACAGCTATGGAGGATGGAATGTCTGTTGCACTGACCCGCGGTGTGTTGTTCGTTCACTCGGCCCCGACTGCCTTGTGCCCCCACGTCGAGTGGGCCATAGGGTCTGTCGTGGACAAGCGGACGGATCTGGAGTGGACCCCGCAGCCTGCCGCGCCCGGAATGTTCCGGGCCGAGCTGTCGTGGACCGGTACGCCGGGCACGGGGGCTCAATTGGCGTCCGCTCTTCGCGGCTGGGCCCACCTGCGCTATGAAGTGACCGAAGAGCCGAGCCAGGGCGTCGACGGCGGACGCTGGTCACACACCCCGGAACTGGGGATCTTCCACGCCACCACCGACGTCCACGGCAACATCATGGTCTCCGAGGACCGCATCCGGTACGCCTACGAATCCGGTGCCGGCGACCCTTCGGCCGTCTACCACGAGCTCTCGCTCGCCCTGGGTGAGGCCTGGGACGAGGAACTCGAGCCGTTCCGCCACGCCGCCGAAGGCGCCCCCGTGCGCTGGCTCCACCAGGTCGGTTAGGGCCCGCCCAGCACAACACCAGGCGCACCACCGCAGCACTTCCATAGCTAGGCGCCAAACACAGATGGCGGCAATGTCCACGAGGAACATTGCCGCCATCTGTCATTCGGGCCAGCCGTCATTCAGCCGGGGCCGTGCAGCAACTACACGCTGCGTACCGCGATCACGGCGTTGTGTCCGCCGAAGCCGAACGAGTTGCTCAGCGCCGCAATGCTGCCGGCGGGCAGGTCGCGGGCCGTCGTGACGACGTCGAGCGGGATTTCCGGATCCTGGTTCTCGAGGTTGATGGTCACCGGCGCCTTGCGGTCGTACACGGCCATGACGGTCAGCACGGCCTCCACCGCACCGGAGGCGCCTAGCAGGTGCCCCATCTGCGACTTGGTGGCCGAGACCGCCACGCTGTCCACGTGCTTGCCCAGGGCGGCCTTGAGCGCCGTGTACTCGGGCTTGTCGCCGACCGGGGTGGAGGTGGCGTGCGCGTTGACGTGCACCACGTCTTCGGGCTGGATGCGGCCGTCGAACATGGCAGCCTTCAGCGCGCGGGTCGCGCCGAGGCCCTCGGGGTCCGGGGCGGTGATGTGGTAGGCGTCGGCGGTGACCGAGGTACCGGCGAGTTCGGCGTAGATCCGGGCGCCGCGGGCCAGGGCGTGTTCCTCGGCTTCGAGCACGAGGGCACCGGCGCCTTCGCCCATGACGAACCCGTCACGGTCGCGGTCGTAGGGGCGCGAGGCGTGCTCGGGATCGTCGTTGCGGCGCGAGAGGGCCTGCATGGAGGCGAACGCCGCGATCGGCATCGGGTGGATCGCGGCCTCGGCGCCGCCACAGACGACGACGTCGGCCTTGCCGGAGCGGATCAGGTCCAGGCCCATGTGGACGGCCTCGGTGCCGGATGCGCAGGCGGAGACGGGGGTGTGGGCGCCGGCACGGGCGCCCAGGTCGAGGCTGACCGCGGCGGCAGGGCCGTTGGGCATGAGCATCGGAACGGTCATGGGCAGGACGCGACGGGGGCCCTTTTCGCGCAGGGTGTCCCAGGCATCGAGGAGGGTCCAGACGCCGCCGATGCCGGTGGCGAAGGCCACGGCGAGGCGGTCGTGGTCGATCTCGGTGATCCCGGAGTCGGCCCAGGCCTCGCGGGAGGCAACCACGGCGAACTGCGTCGAGGGGTCCATGCGCTTGGCTTCGACACGGCTCAGGACCTCGAGGGCCGGGGTGGAGGCGCGTGCGGCGAAGTGAACGGGCAGTTCGTACTTTGCCACCCAGTCGTCCTCAAGCGTGTGCGCGCCGGAGACGCCCTTGAGCGCGTTCTTCCACATCGTGGGGACATCGCCGCCGATGGGTGTGGTGGCACCCAGCCCGGTAATGACTACTTTGCGTGCCATGGGATCACTCTCTGTCGGTGCGCCTGCCGTGTCCGGAACCGTGAAGGGGATGGCCGGGGCCTGCGTGGGGAAATCACTGGGGTCGTGCACTTGATGGTGGTGCTGGTGGCCGGTCCGGGCGCTGCTGGAACGCCCGGACCGGCCACCGGGTCCGCCGTTGCCGGCGGAAAGCCAGACTTAGGCCTGGGCGTTGGCGATGAAGCTCACGGCGTCGCCGACGGTCTTGAGGTTCTTGACCTCTTCGTCGGGGATGCGGACGCCGAACTTCTCCTCGGCGTTGACCACGATGGTCATCATGGAGATGGAGTCGATGTCCAGGTCTTCGGTGAAGGACTTGTCCAGTTCGACAGCCTCCGGGGCCAGGCCGGTCTCTTCGTTGACGATTTCAGCCAGGCCGGCCAGGATCTCTTCGTTGTTAGCCATTGATGGCTCCTTTTCTAGTTGTTGCCCCAGGCTGCCGGTGAAATGCCGGCCGTCGGGGGCGGAAATGATTCAAACCGAGGGATTCGGCTTGGTGCGGGAAATGCGTGCTGTGCAGAGCTTGGGGGCAGATAGTGAACCTCATGCTCTGCAATGGTGAAACAGGTGAAACGTATTCAGTTCGGGAAGGCGGCGGCTACCTACGGAAGCACGATCACCTGGGCGCCGAAGACCAGTCCGGCTCCGAAGCCGATCTGCAGCGCCAGCCCGCCGCTGAGCTCGGGGTTTTCCTCAAGCAGGCGGTGGGTGGCAAGGGGGATGGACGCCGCGGAAGTGTTGCCGGCGTCGGCGATGTCGCGGGCGATCTTGACGGTCTCGGGCAGCTTCAGCTTCTTGGCCATCTCGTCGATGATCCGCATGTTGGCCTGGTGCGGGATGAAGGCGGCGAGGTCCTCAGCCGTGACGCCGGCAGCGTCCAGGGCCTGCTGGGCCACCTTGGCCATCTCCCACACGGCCCAGCGGAAGACGGTCTGGCCGTCCTGGCGCAGGGTGGGCCAGAGGGAGGCGTCCGTCACGGCGGCTTCCTCGGCGCTGACAGCGGCGCCGCGCTTGCCGGTCAGGGCTAGCTCGCGGATATCCAGCATGGAGTGGGTCATGCCGATGGCGTCCCACTTGCTGCCGTCCGAACCCCAGACCGACGGGCCGATGCCCGGCGTGTCGGACGGGCCGATCACGACGGCGCCCGCGCCGTCGCCGAGCAGGAAGGAGATGGTCCGTTCCGTGTTGTCGATGACGTCGGAAAGCTTCTCGGCACCGACCACCAGGACGTAGGTGGCCGCTCCGGAGCGCACCAGGGCGTCGCCCTGGGCGATGCCGTAGCAGTAGCCGGCGCAGGCCGCGGAGATGTCGAAGGCCGGGGCCGGCGTCGCGCCGAGGCGGTCGGCCAGGCTCGCGGCCGCGGACGGGGTCGCGTAGGGGTGCGTGACCGTGGAGACGATCACGGCGCCGAGCTGGGAAGCCTCGATGCCGGCCTTCTGCAAGGCCTCACGGGCGGCGCCTTCAGCCATGTCGATCACGCTGACATCGGCGGGCGCGCGGTGCCGGGTGATGATGCCGGTGCGCTGGCGGATCCATTCATCCGAGGAATCGATCCACTGGCACACGTCCTCGTTGGTCACGATGACGCTGGGCCGGTAGGCGCCGATACCCATGATGCGGGTGTTTTCCTGCACGGGCGCCTGCTTCAGAGTGGGAACGCTCATGCCCCTCCCTCCAGTTCTGCAAATAGGGCCAGGGCCGCGGAAAGATCGTCCGGGGTCTTGACGGTAAGGGTCTTGACGCCCGGCATGCCGCGCTTGGCGAGGCCGGCGAGTGTTCCGGCGGGAGCCAGTTCAATCAGGCCGGTCACGCCGCGCTGCACCATCGTCTCCATGCAGAGGTCCCAGCGGACCGGGCGGGAGACCTGGGCAATCAGGCTGTCGACGGCGGCGCCGCCGTCGGTGACTTCCGCGCCGTCGAAGTTGGACAGCAGCGGCACCTGGGGGTTCCGCGGGTGCAGCGACGGGCGCAGCGCCTGCAGGGCGGCGCCGGCCGGGGCCATGTGCGAGGTGTGGAACGCGCCCGCAACCTTCAGCGGAATGACCCGCGCCTTGGCCGGCGGGTTCCCGGCCAGGGCCTTGAGCTGCTCCAGCGTGCCGGCGGCCACGGTCTGGCCTGCGCCGTTGACGTTGGCCGCGGTGGCGCCGGAGGCCTCAATGGCCGCCAGGACGTCGGCCGGGTCGCCGCCTACGACGGCGCTCATGCCGGTCGGGGTGGCGGCAGCGGCGGCGGCCATGCTGTTGGCCCGTTCGCGGACAAACGTCATGGCTTCGGTTTCCGTCAGGACACCGGCCAGCGAGGCCGCGGTGATTTCGCCGACGGAGTGGCCGGCCAGGATGACCGGAAGCGTGCTGAGTTCGACGTCGAACAGTGACTTTGCGGCCACGAGGCCCGCGGCGACGATCAGGGGCTGCGCGACGGCAGTGTCCTTGATGGTTTCCTCATCGGAGGTGGTGCCGTGAGCGGTGAGGTCGATGCCTGCTATTTCGCTGAGGGAGGCCAGGAGGCCTGCGACGGGTGGTAGTTCCAGCCAGGGGGCCAGAAAACCAGGGGTCTGGGAGCCCTGTCCAGGGCAGACGATTGCAAGCACGTAACCAGCTTTCCAAATTACCGCGTGAACATTCGTGTTTTCATGCACCAAGCTCACTGGGTCAGTTTGTAGGAAGTCTACAACGATTCAGGACCCGTTGCGGGGAGGCTGCCGCTCCGCGGGGGCCTTCGGCGGCGTCGAAAGCCGGCCGACCACGAGGGCCGTCTGGAGCACGAACGCCTCGCGCGGCAGGAGGGGGTCCCAGCCCGTGACGTCACACACGCGCTTGAGCCGGTAACGCACCGTGTTGGCATGGACGAAGAGTTCCCGGGCCGTGGCCTCCAGCGAATGGCCGAGCTCGAGGTACGTTCCCAGGGTCTCCACAAGCCCGTTGGAGGCGGCCAGCAAGGGCCGGTAGATGTTCTTGACCAGCGAGCGGCGGGCGGCGTCGTCGCCGGAGATCACGCGCTCGGGGAGCAGGTCGTCGGCTGCCACCGGACGCGGCGCGGAGGGCCACGCCCGGGCCGCGGTGAGGCCGGCGAAGGCTGACTGGGCCGAACCGCTGGCCTCGAGGAGGGAGCCCGCCTCGGGGCCGTACACCACCGGGCCGGGGGCGAAGAGTTCGCTGAGCTTCAGGTAAGCGGTCTCCCGGTCCTGGAGTCCGCCCAGGATGAGGATGAGGCGGTCGCCCTGGATCCCCACGAGTGCGTCCTCGGCGAAGCGCCCCGCGGTGCGGCGCAGTTCGCTGACGTAGCTGGCGCTCGGCTCCGACGGCGAATTCCCCACCATGACCGTGAACCGTTCCTGCGCCTTCCAGCCCAGGGCCGCGATCCGGGACCGCAGCGCGTCCGTGTTTTCGCCGCGCAGGATGGCATCGACAATCAGGGCTTCCAACCGGGTATCCCAGGATCCGCGGGATTCCGCGGCGCGGGCGTAGACGTCGGCGGCGGCGAAGGCGACCTCCCGCGAGTACCGCAGCACGGCCTCGCGCAGCGCGCCCTGGTCCGCTTCCGGGGCGATGACCGGGACCTGGTCCTCGACGACTTCCACGACGATCCGGATGAGCTGGAGCGCCTTTTGCAGGCTGATGGAGCGGGTCAGTTCGGTGGGGGCGGTGCCGAAGACGTCGGACAGGATCCACGACGGCGAACTTGGCCGTTCGTACCAGGTCACGAACGCCGCGATGCCGTTCTGGGCCACCATGCCCAAGGCGGAGCGTTCGTCTGAGTTCAGCCGGCTGTACCACGGCAGGGACTTTTCCAGCTGGCGCAGTGTCGTCGTCGACAACTGGCCCACGCTCGCCCGAAGCTTCTTGAGGGTCTCAGCCTTCTCCGGAGTCATCGCCCGCGAGGTCGGCTTGCGTTTTTCGGGAGTGGTGATCGGCTCTGCCATGCATCGAGCATACGGGGCGCGCCGCCCAAGCTCCATTTGTGAGAAGGCTACAACTGCCGTTGTCCTGCATCACACCGGACCGCGCCGGGATCGCGGTGAGGCCCGCCCCCGGAGAGACGGGGGGACCACCCCGGTTAAACGCCGACGGCGGCCCCCACCAATTGGTGAGGGGCCGCCGTCGGGCGCCGTGCCTGGCCTTGCGGCCGGCGGGGCGTCCGGTTAGGAGTCGCCGCCCGCGTTGCCGGTGGTGCCGGCGTTCACGTTGAGCAGCCGGTACTTCTCGATGGCCTGGGCCGGTGCCTGGGCATCGACTTCGCCGCGGCGGGCCAGCATCTGCAGGGAACGGACCACTACCGAGTGGATGTCGTTCTTGAAGAAGCGGCGCGCAGCGGCCCGGGTGTCGGAGAAGCCAAAGCCGTCCGCGCCGAGCGAGGCGAACTCGTTCGGGAGGAACTGCCGGATCTGGTCCGGCACGGCCTTCATGTAGTCGGTGACCGCAACGATCGGACCCGTGGCACCGGCGAGCTGCTGCGTGACGAACGGGACGCGGGCCGGCTGGCCGGGGTTGAGGAAGGCCTCTTCCTCGGCGGCCATGGCGTCGCGGCGCAGTTCGCTCCAGGACGTCACGGACCAGACATCGGCGGAGACGCCCCAGTCCTCGGCGAGGATCCGCTGGGCTTCGAGGGCCCAGGGGACGGAGACGCCGGAGGCAAGGATCTGCGTGCGCGGGCCGTCGATCTTGGCCGGTGCCAGCAGGTAGATGCCCTTGGTGATGCCTTCGACGTCGAGCTCGGCCGGCGCCGCCGGCTGGGCGATCGGCTCGTTGTAGACCGTGATGTAGTACATCAGGTTCCGGTCTTCGGAGTCGGGTCCGTACATCCGCTCCAGGCCGTCGCGCATGATCACGCCGATCTCGTAGCCGTACGCGGGGTCGTAGGTGACGACTGCCGGGTTGGTGGCGGCGAGGATCGGGGAGTGGCCGTCGGCGTGCTGCAGGCCTTCACCGGTCAGGGTCGTGCGGCCGGCGGTGGCGCCGATGATGAACCCGCGGGTCATCTGGTCCGCAGCGGCCCAGAAGGAGTCGCCGGTGCGCTGGAAACCGAACATCGAGTAGAACACGTAGATCGGCACGAGCGGTTCGCCGTGCGTGGCGTACGAGGTGCCCGCGGCGGTGAACGCGGCCACGGAACCGGCCTCGTTGATGCCGGCGTGCACGATCTGGCCGGAAATCGACTCCTTGTAGGCCAGGACGAGGTCCCGGTCCACGGAGAGGTAGTTCTGGCCGTTCGGGTTGTAGATCTTCGCGGTCGGGAAGAACGCGTCCATGCCGAAGGTGCGGGCCTCGTCCGGGATGATCGGCACGATCCGCTGGCCGAAGTTCTTGTCCCGCATGAGGTCCTTGAGCAGACGGACGAACGCCATGGTGGTGGCGGCCAGCTGCTTGCCGGAGCCGCGGTTCGCGACCTCGTACGTCTTCTCATCCGGCAGCGTGATCTCGCTGTGCTTGGACCGGCGTTCGGGGACGAAGCCGCCGAGGGCTTGGCGGCGTTCCATGAGGTACTGGATTTCGGGGGCGTCCGGGCCGGGGTGGTAGTACGGGGGCCGGTAGGGGTCGGCTTCGAGCTGGTCGTCGGTGATGGGGATGCGCAGGTGGTCGCGGAAGGCCTTCAGGTCCGCGAGGGTGAGCTTCTTCATCTGGTGCGTGGCGTTGCGGCCCTCGAAGTGGGTGCCCAGGCCGTAGCCCTTGACCGTGTGGGCCAGGATGACGGTGGGCTTGCCCTTGAACTCGGTCGCGGCCTTGTACGCGGCGTAGACCTTGTTGTAGTCGTGGCCGCCGCGCTTGAGGTTCCAGATCTGGTCGTCGGTGAGGTCCTGGACCATTTCCTTGGTCTGCGGGGTCTGGCCGAAGAAGTGTTCGCGGACGAACGCGCCGGATTCGGCCTTGTAGGTCTGGTAGTCCCCGTCGACGGTCTCGTTCATGATCTTCACGAGCGAGCCGTCCTCGTCCTTGGCCAGCAGGTCATCCCACTCCCGGCCCCAGACGACCTTGATCACGTTCCAGCCCGCGCCGCGGAAGAACGCCTCGAGTTCCTGCATGATCTTCCCGTTGCCCCGGACCGGGCCGTCCAGGCGCTGGAGGTTGCAGTTGATCACGAAGTTCAGGTTGTCCAGCTTGTCGTTCGCGGCGAGCTGGAGCAGGCCGCGGGACTCGGGCTCGTCCATTTCCCCGTCACCCAGGAACGCCCAGACCTGCTGGTCACTGGTGTCCTTGATGCCGCGGTTGTGCAGGTACCGGTTGGACTGGGCCTGGTAGATCGCGTTCATCGGCCCGATGCCCATCGAGACCGTGGGGAACTCCCAGAACGCGGGCATCAGCCGCGGGTGCGGGTAGGAGGACAGGGCGTGGCCCTCCTTGGACTTCTCCTGCCGGAACCCGTCCAGGTCCTCCTCGGACAAACGGCCCTCCATGAAGGCCCGGGCGTACATGCCGGGGGAGGCGTGGCCCTGGAAGAAGACCTGGTCCCCGCCGCCGGGGTGGTCCTTGCCGCGGAAGAAGTGGTTGAACCCGACCTCGTACAGGGTCGCGGCCCCGGCATAGGTCGAGATGTGCCCGCCGACCCCGATGTCCGCCCGCTGCGCCCGGTGCACCATGACCGCGGCATTCCAGCGCAGCCACGCCCGGTACTTCCGCTCGATCTCCTCGTCCCCGGGGAACGGCGCTTCCTGGTCCACCGGGATCGTGTTGACGTAGTCCGTGGTGGTCACCATCGGAACACCCACACTCTGCGCCCCGGCCCGCTGAAGCAGGCTCCGCATGATGTACTGGGCACGCTCGGTGCCCTGTTCCTGAATCAGCGTATCCAGGGACTCCAGCCACTCGGCGGTCTCTTCCGGATCACGATCAGGCAGCTGGTTTGTCAACCCGCTGAGGATATGGGAGGTATCTTCTCCTGCAGCCACGTCCAACCTCTCTTTGAGCGCATCCATCGGCACCCTCAGCTCCGGGCAGGGTGACTGCCTGGCGTGAACGCGACGTGTGCGACATATCGGTTACAACAGCCCGGTCGTATGCGCCGGGCAAGGTCCAATCACGGTACGCCTGCCTGTGTCATCAGTGGGGCGGTTGCCCGCACAGGCGTAGTCGTCATCAGCCACTCTAGCCGTGCGCGTTGACGGATGCGTAGCCGCCGCATGGACCCCCCGACGTATTTCACGGGCATACTGGTTGTGTGACCGCGGGCTGCCCGTCAGCCTTCGGATCGCCCTGTGTGACGCAGAATATGGCGGATCGCGGGGCCAACAGCTTGAAGCTAAGCCTCAAAGGGTGTTGGCTTGGAGTAATGGAAATCACTAGTGCCATTGAAGACATGAAGCAATTCACAAAGCATAGGAGCAACACGTGAGCGAGGCCGACGCCGCCACTTCGGTAAATGTGGCGGAGAAACTGGGTTTCAAAGACGGGGACCTGATTCAGGAATTCGGTTATGACGACGACGTCGACTTCGACTTGCGTGACGACATCGAAGATCTCACGGGCTCGGAACTCCTCGACGAGGACGATCACGAAGTGGTCGATGCCGCCATCCTGTGGTGGCGGGCCGGTGACGGCGACCTCGTTGACACCCTGGTTGATTCGCTGACCACCCTCACTGAGGGCGGTGTCGTGTGGGTCCTGACCCCCAAGTCCGGGCGGGTCGGCTATGTTTCGCCCGCCGACATCCAGGACGCCGCGCCCACTGCGGGACTCCACTACACCACCTCGGCCGGCGTCTCCAAGGACTGGAGCGCCACCCGGCTGGTCACGCGGAAGAACAAGTGACCCAAGCAGTCCAGAACGACGCCGCCCGGCCGGCCGGCGCCGTTACCCCTGTTCCCGGTGGGGTGCCGGCCGTTGGCGATCCCGCACCGGACTTTGAGCTCGCCAATCAGTTCGGAGAGCCGGTCCGCCTCTCCGACTTCCGGGGCCGCAACGTCGTCGTGGTCTTCTATCCGTTCGCTTTCTCAGGCATCTGCACCGGTGAACTGTGTGAAATCCGGGACAACCTCGCGCTGTTCGAGGATGCCGACGCCGCAGTGCTGGCTGTTTCGGTGGACAGCAAGTTCGCCCAGCGGGCCTACGCCGAAAAAGAAGGCTACGGTTTCGACCTTCTCGCCGACTTCTGGCCGCACGGCGCCGTGGCCTCGGCCTACGGCGTGTTCGACCCCGAAAGCGGCATGGCACTGCGAGGCACCTTCATCATCGACGCCGCGGGCGTTGTCCGCTACGTCGTCGTCAATCCCCGCGGCCAGGCCCGGGACCTTGCCGAATACCGGGCCGCCCTGGCGGGGCTCGGCGGGAGCTGATCCGGTGAGGCAGCGGCGCCCCGGGATCGGCATGACTGGCTTTGCCAGCCTCCCGCCGGTCACGGCCGCCGCGACCTCGGCCGAACTCCAGCGGGACGAGCTCGAGGTCCTGCAGGACATCCACGGTCTTCTCGCCGGGGGCCGGTTCGCCGTGCTGACCGGCGCCGGCCTGAGCACCGATTCCGGCATCCCGGACTACCGGGGCCCCGGCGCTGCCCCGAGGGCGCCCATGACCTACCAGGAATTCATCGGCGAGGCGGCGAACCGGCAGCGCTACTGGGCCCGCAATCACATCGGCTGGTCGCACCTTCGCCGCGCGGACCCCAACGACGGACATGCCGCCGTCGCCCGGCTGGAGCACCGCGGACTGCTCACCGGACTCATCACCCAGAACGTCGACCGTCTCCACGAAGACGCCGGCAGCGTCAACGTCGTGGACCTGCACGGCCGCTTCGACCAGGTGGTGTGCCTCGACTGCCTCCGGCGGTACAGCCGCCGGCTCCTGGCCGGGGTCCTCGAGGAACTCAACCCGGGATTCCTGGAACGCGCCCACGCCGCCGGGGCGATTGAAATGGCCCCCGATGCCGATGCCACGGTTGAGGACTCCGGGCTGATCGAATCCTTCGTCGTTGCCCGCTGTCCCGCCTGCGGGGGCACCTTGAAACCGGACTTCGTCTACTTCGGTGAAAACGTGCCCAAAGACCGGGTGGAGCGCTCCTACGCCATGGTCGACGCGGCCCGGGCGCTCCTGGTGGCAGGCTCGTCCCTCACCGTCATGAGCGGCCTGCGCTTTGTCCGGCACGCCGCCAAACAGGGCAAAGCCGTCGTCATCATCAACCGGGGAGCCACCCGCGGCGATGACCTCGCCACCATCAAGCTCGACGCAGGCGTCAGCGGGGCCCTGAGCTGGCTTGCCGCCGAGCTGCCCCCGCTCTAGGAAGGGGTCGGACCGATTGGCGCTTGGCCACTGGCATCCTGTACAGTAGCTGTTCGTTGGTTGAAGCGCTGAGGCGCGGATGCCGCGGTTTGGGTCTTTAGCTCAGCTGGTAGAGCGCCACGTTTACACCGTGGATGTCATCGGTTCGATCCCGGTAGGACCCACCACAGAAAACCCCGTCATGCCGGACCAGATGGTCGGCAATGGCGGGGTTTTGTCGTTCCCGGCGGGCCCGGCGTCACGGGGGAGGACGGCTGCCGGGTAGAGTTAGGTGATTTGTTCAGCCTCGCAAGACCATTGGGGATCACCATGTTCTATGGCGTCACGCGCTACAGCCTCTTCTCACCCGGATCGCACTCGTGGAAAACGTCGCGCAGTGGGGTTTTCAGGACCCCGGATGACTACATGCAGTACCTGTTCTCGGAAAAGCGCCTTAACCTCCGTGCCGAGATGTTCTTCAACAAGGCCGTGCCCGCGCTTGCCGTAATGGCGGAAAACCATGACTACAAGCATTTTGTGATGTACTCCGAGCTGCTCCCGAAGCGCCACCAGGACATCTTGTTCGCGGCTGCGGCCAAGTACCCGTTCCTGGTGCCCGTGGAGTGGAACGAGGTGGTCCGGGGAACCGGCATCGAAGAAGTGCTGCCCCTGGTCGAGGAGGACCTCGCCGGCAAGTTTGACGCTGCCGACGGCGTGCAGCCGGTGGTGTGGTTCCGGCTCGACGACGACGACGTGCTGGCTGCCGACTACCTGACGCACCTTGAGAACTATCGGACCTTGAACCACGTGGGGATGGCCATCTCGTTCGGCCTCGGCCTGACGGCCTACAAGGGCGAACATGAACTGGTGAACCTTCGGGAGTACTACCACCCGAAGTCTGCCCAGGGCATGGCCTTCGTATCTGCCTTCGACCCTGCTCAGCGCCGCCTCGCGATCATTACGCCGGGCCCGCACCACGGCGTGGACCAGATCATGCCGACCATCCTTGACTCCCGGGAGCACATGTTCTTCCAGGTCCGTCACAGCGATCAGGACTCGACGCTGAACGAGACCCCGTACGAACGGGTCGCAGCGTCGCTGGCGCGCCTGGATAAGCTCCCGGCCGTGCACTCGGCCGATGTTTCCGCCGCGAAATGGCCGAGCCTTTTTGAGGACATCGTCCGCGGCGAACCCGTGGCACATGAGCTGTCCACGCCCGGTTCGGAACCGCTGCGCCTGACCGAAGAGACCGTGCTGACCTTTCCGCTGGATTCGGGAATCGAAGCCGGGCTGGTCGAGTTTGAGTTTGAGTTCGAGTCGGCCAGGAGGCTTCAGGGAGGATTTGCCGTGGTCTCCTATGATCTCCATGGTGCGGATGGCGTTGATCCCGAGGCGCTCGGGCTGCGGAACAGCGCTACCTTCGGGTGGAGCCGGCAGGCATGGTCGAAGAGCTCACAGGGCGTCGTGCGCCAGAGCCTTCTTCTCCCGGACGGGGCCAGCATCTCCGGCATTACCCTGAGGGGCAAGAACCGCCAGCCGGCGGACGTCTTTATCCGCTTGCGCCAGCCTCGCGTCGTGGCCGTGCACGCCGCCGACTAACGACTGAGGGCGGAGTTGTGGCCCGGGCTTTTGAGCCCGGGCCTCCACTTTCCGTGCGGGCGCCGAAAATGTCCGTGCTCCCCCCTAGTGTGACGGGCATGGAGCACGTGATGGTGAAAACAGGCCCGGACGGGCGGCCCCAGGCCGTGCTGCGCGGAGGCAGGGAATGGTTGATCGGGGCCGAACCGGTCCGCTGGTTTGAGCGGGTCAACTGGTGGGAGGCGGAGCGCCGCATGCCGAAGGGACTGAGCCGGGTGGACGTCGAGGTCTGGCAGATCCAGGCACGGCTTGGCCGCAACCGGCAATCGGCCCTCACCACCATGGAAATCGTCCGGGACGGCCTCGGCGGCGGCTGGCGGCTGCGGGAGGCGGTCGCGGACGCCGCATAGGCCGGCGGCCCCTAACCCGGTCCTTGGGAAAACCCGGGCATTGGAAAAGCCTTCCACCGCGACTATTGGGGGATGCCGCGGTGGAAGGCTTGTTATGAATATACCGTGAACATTTGGAAATGTGAAACGCGCGGGCGGGATTCCGGCCGGGAGAAATACCCCAGTCGATGGCCTAATTCGGGCCCGGAGTGGCCGGGATGTCGGCGCGGAGCCGCCGCGTACCCGCGGAGACCTAGGATGTGTTCATGACCGCCACGACTGCCCGCCGCATCGCCCGAGTCCGCCCGCTTTCCCCTGTTGCCGAGGACGAGCATTTCTTTATCGCCAACGACGCTGCGGACTTCTACAGCGACACCGGCAAGGTCTGGACGGTGACCGGGACCCCCTTCCCGGGCTCTCCGGCCAACGCCGGTAGCCGGCCCCGCAGCGGGTGGGACATCGGCGCGACGGTCCATGAAGGGGAATTCACCTTCCTCGCGCCAAGCATCCCGGCCAACGTCCTGGGCATGGCGCACAACACCGGCCGCGCCGGCCGTGACCTGCCTCCGCAGGCCTTCCACAAGGCGGCGACCAGCGTGGTGGGTCCGGGCGACGCCATCGAACTCAGGCCCGGAGTGGGCCGTGTCGAGCCGGAAGCGGAGCTGGCAATCGTCGTCGGGAGCAGGGCCCGGGGGCTGACACCCGGCAACGCGAGGACCGCGGTTCTGGGGTACACCATCGGAAACGACGTCTCGGCCAGGGACCTGCAGCAATCCGACGAGCTGTGGGTCAGCGCCAAGAGCCAGGACACGTTCACGCCTGCCGGTCCCTGGATCGTCACGGATCTGACAGGTGATGACCTCGAGATCGGCATCAGGCACAACGGCGTGGAGCTCAAGGCGGCCAGCTCTGCCGATCTCGGCTGGAAGGTGGAAGAAATCCTCGCCTACATCACCTCCTTCATGACGCTGCACCCGGGGGACCTGGTGCTCACGGGCTTCCCGGCCGAGGCCGCCCCGATCGTTCCCGGCGATACCGTCAGCTGCCACATTGCCGGCGTCGGCGAACTCACGAATCCCGTGGCGGCCGCCAGACATTATGATGGTTACTGTTCAGCTGACTGGACGGCATTCGAATGAGTGGCGCGGCGACTGCGCGCGATACCTGAAGGAGAATCATGGCCGATTCCCGAGTTTCCCGAACCTCCGACGGATTGGGGAGCGCATCACCGGCACCGGCCGTCACCCGCGCCGCCGCCGTGCTGGAGGCCCTGGCCGCATCTGCGACCGGGCGACTCACGCTGAGCGATCTGGCCCGGGAGCTGGGAATCCCGAAGTCCTCAACGTCCAATCTGCTGCTCGCCCTCGAGGAGGCCAGGCTGATCAACCGCCAGGGCGCGGAATTCACGCTCGGACGCAAGCTGGTGGAGCTGGGTGCGGCCTACCTCAGCCGCCTGGATGAGGTGCAGGAGTTCTACCGGTTCTGCGAACAGGCCCCAACGCTTTCGGGGGAGACCGTCCGCATCGCCATGCTTGACGGAACAAACGTCATCTACCTGGCCCGCTATGAAGGCCACCCCGCGGTCCGCCTGACGTCCAACATCGGCGACAAGATGCCGGTGTCCCTCTGCGCCGTGGGCAAGGCCCTGATAGCGCGCCTGCACGACCACGACGTCGACGAGATGTTCCCGGACGACGCCGAACTGCCGGTCCTGACGCCGAAATCGCTGCGTACGGGGGCCGAGCTCAAGGCCCAGCTCGCCGTGATCCGGGAGCAGGGCTACGCCTTTGAAGACGAGGAGTCCACCACCGGCGTCGTGTGCCTGGCCGTGGCCGTCCCGACGCGCGGTGCGCACGGCCCCAGCCTGGGCCTCTCGGTCACCGCGTTGAAGGCGACCTACTCGGAAGAGCAGGGCGCCATGATGGTGAAGGAACTCAAGGACCTCGCCCGGTCCCTCGGAAATCCCATGGGCTAACCCGCCCGCACGGGGTTCCGCAGGGCCGGCAGGAATAAATCCGATTACTCATTGGCTAGCCGATCACCATGCTGTACGCTGTTCAGCATGGTGATCGACTCTTCGGGAGTTGCTCACATCCCACCAGGCCAACGGGGGTCTGGAGTGTTCTTGAGGGAGTGCTTGTGACAACTAGTACTAATACACCGCTCGCTGAAGCGGACGGCGCCGTCGTCGATCCGGACCAGCTGCGACGGGCAACGCTTGCCAGCTCCGTGGGTTCCGCCCTGGAGTACTACGACTTCTACATCTACGGCCTGGCCTCGGCCCTGATCTTCGGCCCGCTCTTCTTCAAGCCGCTCGGCGACGACGGGGCCCTGATCGCATCGTTCGCCACCTATGGCGTCGGTTTCGCGGCCCGGCCGTTTGGCGGCATGGTCTTCGGGTATATCGGGGACCGGTTCGGCCGCAAGATGGTCCTCATCCTCACGATCGCCCTGATGGGGTCCGCCAGCTTTGCCATCGGCCTGCTGCCGACCTACGAGCAGGCAGGCATGCTGGGCGCCGTCCTCCTGGTGACGCTGCGCATCCTCCAGGGGCTGGGCGCCGGTGCCGAACAGGCCGGCGCGACCACGTTGATTTCCGAGGTCGCACCCCGCCGCCGTCGCGGCTTTTTCGCCTCGCTCCCGTTCGTGGGTATCCAGCTGGGCACCCTGCTCGGCGCCGGGACGTTTGCGCTCATTGCCATGGCGGACAAAGCCGTCCTGGAAGGCTGGCTGTGGCGCGTGCCCTTCCTGGCCAGCGCCCTTCTGATCGTGGTGGCCATCTTCATCCGGCTGCGGCTGAAGGAAACGCCGGTCTTCCAGGAACTGGAAAAACACAAGAATGTGGTGAAGAACCCCATCGGCCAGCTCTGGAAGCACTCCAAGAAGAATGTGCTGATCGGCATCGGCTTGCGGATGGGGGAGAACGGGAATTCCTCGATCTACTCCGCCCTGCTCATCGCGTTCCTGGCGTCCAAAGACGGCGTGTTCCCGGGAGACAAGTTCATCGGCCCGGTGGGCCTGCTCATCGCCGCCGGCTTCGCCGCCGTCATGGTGATCACGTTCGGTGCGCTGTCCGACCGGTTCGGCCGCGTGCCCGTCTACCGCTACGGCGCGCTGTTCCAGGCCGCCATCGCGCTGCCCGCGTTCTACCTCGTGACCCTGGGCAATGTCACCCTCGTGTGGATTGTGATGGTGGTGGGCATCGCGCTCGGTGTCCAGTCCATGCTCGGCCCGCAGTGCCCGATGCTGCCGGAACTCTTCGGCTCGCAGTACCGCTTCACGGGCGTGGCCATGAGCCGCGAGCTCTCCGCCGTGCTGGCCGGCGGACTCGTTCCGCTCGTGGGCGCCGCGCTGCTGGCCGCCACCGATCACTCCTGGCTCGTGCTCGCCGTCTACTCGCTGGTGCTGGCGCTGATCTCCTTCATCACCACGTTCTTCACGCCGGAAACCGTGGGACGCGACCTCCTGCTGATCGAGGATGCGCGCTAGGCGCACGCGCCCTCATCAGCACGCAGTCCTCAGGACGCCAGGCCGAGGCCCCTTCCAATCCGGGAAGGGGCCGCGGCCGTTTCTGCGACACGGCACGTGCCGCGCGACGCGCAAAATGCCCGGCGCTACCGGGATACCCGCGTCGATGGGCAATCTGCGCGTCGCCGAGCAGGATGCCGCGTCGATGGGCCATATTCGCATCGCAGAGTAGGACGTCGGTCACCGCGGCTGCCGTGCACCAACGCAAGGGGCGGCCCCTCCGTTTCCGGAGAGGCCGCCCCTTGCGATATGCGGGTCTGGCTTTAGTAGAAGTGCACCGTGTCCACGAGGTGGGGGAGTTCGCCGCCGTCGAGGTGGGTGCGCAGGTTGCTGCAGAAGCGCTCGGCGATGAGCCGGTTCTCGGCTGCGCTGAGGGCCGAGGTGTGCGGGGACACCATCACCCTGGGGTGGGTCCACAGCGGGCTGTCCTGCGGGAGCGGCTCCACGGCAAACACGTCGAGGCAGGCATAGGAGACCTGGCCGTTGCCGAGCGCCTCGAGGAGCGCCTCTTCGTCAACCACGGTGCCGCGGCCCACGTTGATGAAGACCGTTCCGGGCTTCATGGCCGCGAAGGCGTCCCGGCCAAAGAGCTTCTCCGTGTACGGCGTGCCGGGAAGGGTGTTGACCACGGCGTCGGCCGTGCTCAGGAGGCCGGCGAGGCCGTCGTTGTCCGTGACCTGCTCGATGCCGTCGATCTTCTCCACGGTCCGCTTGGTCCCGCTGACGCGCATGCCCAGGGCGCGGGCGATCCGGGCCGTCTCGAGCCCGATCTCGCCCAGTCCGGTGACCACGAGGCGGGAGCCGTTGACCAGGCGCGTGGGGGTGCGGAGCTCGGGCCAGAGCTTGGCCGCCTGGTCCTGCGCCAGTTCCGCGCTCCGCTTGAAACCGTTGAGGATGCCGAGCGCGGCGAACTCGGCCAGCGGCAGGGCGTGGACCCCGGCGGAGGTGGTGACCTTGAACTTCTGCAGCGTCGCGGCGTCCAGGCCCGATGCCTTCACGGCGCCGCCGGCCCCGGCCGCCATGGCATGGATCCACTCCAGGCGGGGATTGCTGCCGGCGATCCTGGCAAGGCCTGCCGGGCTCTCGTTGGGGAACCCGTACAGGACCTCGGCCTTGTTGAGCATGTCCCAGTAGCGCTCCTCCTGCTCCGGCGTCCGGCGGAAGTCCGGGTCGCCCGAGTGGTCCGCGGGAAAGCGTTCCGGCGGCAAGAGGTCGGGTTCGTAGAGGACGGTCACGGAAGGATCTACGGCGCGGATGCGTTCCACAGGCTCGGCTTCGAGCGGGACGGCGATTGCGACGGTGGTTTTGGTCGTCATAGTGTTCATCATACTGAATGGAGGCTAGGATGCTGAACAGATTTCGAAGATTAACCACGACGGAGTGAGGAAATATGGAACTGGACCGAAAGGAAGCCGGGTTTGTCGGCCTCGGGCTGATGGGTGCTCCGATGGCCGCGAACCTCCTCAAGGCGGGCTGGGACGTCAGCGCCTGGAACCGCTCACCTGCGGCACTGGACGCATTCGAGGCACTCGGCGGCTCCCGCGTGGCCCGCGTGGACGAGCTCCGCGACATGCCGGTCATCATCTTCATGCTTCCGGACCTGTCCTACATCGAGGACTCGGCCGCCTCCCTCCTGGCGGGCTGGGCTGCCGAACCGCCCGCCGCCGGAACCGTCGTCGTCGTCGTCATGAGCAGCGTCTCCCCGTCAGCGGTCAAGGAATTCGGCGCCCGGGTCGCCGGGGCCAGCGGTGGCCGCGCCGTCGTCGTCGATGCTCCCGTCAGCGGCGGCACCAAAGGTGCCGTTGACGGAACCCTCGCCATCATGGCAGGCGCCGGCGAGGACGACTTCCGGCGGCTCCGGCCACTCTTTGACGCGATGGGCGGCACCGTGCGGCGCTTGGGGCCGCTGGGCTCCGGCTCGCTCGCCAAGGCGTGCAACCAGCTGATTGTGGGAACCACGACGGCGGCGCTCGCCGAGGCAGCGGAGCTCGCCGAACGCTCCGGCATGGACGTGCACGCCCTGTACGAGGTGCTCGCCGGCGGCCTGGCCGGCAGCCGGGTACTCGAGATCGTGGGACCCCGGCTTGCTGCGAAGGACTATGAGCCCACCGGACCCGCCAAATTCATGCACAAGGATCTGTCCTTCGTGCTCGAAAGCGCCGCCGCCGCCGGCGCCGCAGCACCGATGGCGGCCTCCGGCGTGAAGCTCTACGCGGAGCTCAAGCGCCAGGGCCTGGGGGACCGGGACCTCGCCGTTGTGCGGCAAGCCATCGCCAACCTCGGCGACGCCACACGTGGCAACACCAGCGACAACACCAGCAACAACCCGGCAGCAAAGACCAATTGAGGATCAGCGAACCATGAGTGGACTATTTGACCTGACAGGCCGGACCGCACTGGTCACCGGCTCCAGCCGAGGGATCGGCAATGCGCTGGCCCGTGCCCTGGCCGACGCCGGCGCCACGGTGGTGCTCAACGGCATCAACACCGAACGGCTCAAGGACGCCGAGGCGGCGATGGCCGCGGATTACCCGCCGGGGCGGGTGCACAGTTGCGCGTTCGACGTCACCAGCGACGCCGAGGCCGCCCGGGGCGTCGCCTGGGTGGAAGAGAACGTCGGGCCGCTGGAGATCCTGGTGAACAACGCCGGCATCCAGCACCGCGTCCCCATGCTCGACCTCGACGTCGCCGACTGGGAGCGGGTGATCTCCACGGACCTGACCAGCGCCTTCCTCGTGGGGCGTGCGGCGGCCCGGCACATGATCCCGCGCGGCCGGGGTAAGATCATCAACATCTGTTCGGTCCAGACCGACCTCGCCCGGCCCACCATCGCCCCGTACGTTGCGGCCAAGGGCGGGCTGCGGAACCTGACCCGGGCCATGACTGCGGAATGGGCCGGATCGGGGCTGCAGATCAACGGGATCGCGCCGGGCTACATCCACACCGAAATGACCCAGAACCTGGTGGACGACGAGGCCTTCAACGCCTGGATCCTGGGCCGGACCCCGGCGCACCGGTGGGGGACCGTGCAGGACCTGGCCGGACCCGCGGTGTGGCTGGCGTCCAGCGGCTCGGACTTCGTGAACGGCCAGACCATCTTTATCGACGGCGGAATGACGGTGGTGGTCTGATGCGCGGCGCAGCAGAACTCCCGGCCACGGCCGCCGCCGTGGTGGCCCACGCGGCAGGCGATCTCCGGATCCAGGACATTCCCGTGTCCGAGCCGGCACCCGATGAAGCCGTCGTCGAAGTGGCCTTCGGCGGTATCTGCGGCTCCGACCTGCACTACTGGCTGCACGGCGCCGCGGGGGAGTCCGTCCTGAAGACACCGCTGGTGCTCGGGCACGAGATTTCCGGGACCGTGGTCCGCGCCGCGGCGGACGGATCAGGCCCCGCCGCCGGCACCGCCGTCGCGGTGCATCCGGCCACCCCCGGTCCGGGTGCGGCGCGCTATCCGGCGGACCGGCCGAATCTCTCCCCGGGCTGCACGTACCTCGGCAGCGCCGCACGCTTTCCGCACACCGACGGCGCGTTCAGCCGGTATGTGAACCTGCCGGTGCGGATGCTCCGGGCGCTGCCGGAGAGCATTGGCCTGCGCACGGCGGCGCTGATCGAGCCTGCCAGCGTCGCCTGGCACGCCGTCTCCCGCGCCGGTGATGTGGCCGGAAAGACGGCACTCGTGATTGGCAGCGGACCCATCGGGGCCCTGGCGGTCGCCGTCCTCAAACGCGCCGGCGCAGGCCGGATCGTCGCCGTCGACATGCACGCCAAACCGCTGGAAATCGCCGCGGCCGTGGGAGCGGATGCGGTCCTCAAGGGCGACGACGCCGGCGCGATCGCCGCCGTCGAGGCCGACGTCGTCATCGAGTCCTCGGGCAGCCACCACGGCCTCGCCTCGGCCATCCAGGGCGCAACCCGCGGCGGCCGCGTCGTGATGGTCGGCCTGCTGCCTACCGGCCCCCAGCCGGTCCTGATCTCGCTGGCCATCACGCGCGAGCTGGAGCTGGTGGGCTCGTTCCGCTTCAACGACGAAATCGATCAGGTCATCGGCGCACTCGCCGACGGATCGCTGGCGGTGGACCCGGTGGTCACGCACACGTTCACGCTGGACCGCGGAATGGAAGCGTTCGAGGTGGCCAGGAACTCCTCAGCTTCAGGCAAGGTCCTGCTGGACTTCCGGCCGTCCCCGGCGTGAGGGGCGCCGCGATGGTTTCCACAGCGGACGCCGTGCCGGCGATCCTAGGTGCGTTGGGGCTCCTGGGATCGCCGCCTCAGTGGCGCTCAACGGGTACAAACACCCGCGGCTGGTTCTTCCAGCTCGGCTCCATCTCCGCGATCGTCTCCCGCATGATCCGGTCCGAGGCCTCGCGCGCCGCGGCGGTGTCCCCGGCCGCGATGGCCTCGGCGACGTCCACATGCCACTGCAACGCAGTCTCCCGCGGGTGGTCCGGCATCAGGCCGTGGACGGTGCGGCCGGTCAGGGTTTCGGTCACCTGGCCCACCATGTTGGCGAACATCTCGTTGCCGGAGCCGGTCAGTAACAGCGAATGGAACAGGATGTCTAGCTCCAGGAACCGGGGCACGTCCCCGGCCTGCCCGGCGTCGCGCATCGCGTGGGAGATCTCTACGAGTTCCTGGCGGAGTTCCTGGGGGGCGTTGGCTGCTGCGAGCTCGGCAGCCACGGGCTCGACGGCGGTACGGAGCTCGGCCAGGGAGCGCAGCTGCGCGCCGCGGCCCTCGCCGGCCAGGCGCCAGCGGATCACGAGCGGATCGAACGGGTTCCACCGGCTGGAGGGCAGGACCCGGATGCCGACGCGCTTGATGGTCTCCACCAAGCCCAGGGACTGGAGGACCCGGACCGCCTCGCGGACCACCGAGCGGGAAACCTTGAGTTCCTCCTCAAGGTGCTCGGCAAGCATGACGTGCCCGGGCGGAAGCTCGCCCGCTACAATCCGGGTCCCGAGGTGCTCAATGGCACGATGGTGGAGGCTGGTTGACATAGTCGTAAGCATAATGCCGCGGGCCTCATCCAGGCCGGGCGGCGGGGCGGGTGCCGGGGATCATAGACTGTTTGTGACGCGCAGTGTTCCGCTACGTGGGCGCTGCTTTCCCGCAACCCGCGGAAATACATATGGTTTATAGACAGCCACTGAACCTCAAGCGCGGGTTCCGCCCCATGCGGCACGACCTGCCCGAGTCCTACATGAACGTCGTACCGGAATCGCCGTACGGACGTGGTGTACAGAAATGAATTGGAGTTTTGATGTCAGCACACATCGGTGTCACCGGCCTCGCGGTGATGGGGGCCAACCTCGCACGCAACCTGGCCCGGAACGGCTTCACCGTTGCCCTGCACAACCGGTCCGTGGAAAAGACGGACGCGCTGCTCGCCAAGCACGGTGACGAGGGCGACTTCGTCCGCACCGAAACGCTGCAGGAACTGGTGGACTCCCTGGAGAAGCCGCGCCGCGTCCTGATCATGGTCAAGGCCGGCAAGCCGGTGGACTCCGTGATCGAACAGCTCGAACCGCTGCTGGAACCCGGCGACATCATCATCGACGCCGGCAACTCGCACTACGAGGACACCCGCCGCCGCGAAGCCGCCCTGGCCAAGAAAGACCTGCACTTCGTCGGCATCGGCGTCTCCGGCGGTGAAGAGGGCGCCCTGAACGGCCCCTCGATCATGCCGGGCGGTTCCAAGGAGTCCTACGACGCCCTCGGCCCGCTGCTGGAAAAGATCGCCGCGCACGTCGACGGCCAGCCCTGCTGCGCCTGGATCGGCACCGACGGCGCCGGCCACTTCGTCAAGATGGTCCACAACGGAATCGAATACGCCGACATGCAGGTCATCGGCGAGGCCTTCGACCTGCTGCGCTCGGGCGCCGGAATCGAACCGGCCGACCAGGCCAAGATCTTCGAAGAGTGGAACAAGGGCGACCTCGCCTCCTTCCTGATCGAAATCTCCGCCGAGGTCCTCGGCCACGTCGACGCCAAGACCGGCAAGCCGTTCGTCGACGTCGTGGTGGATGCCGCCGGCCAGAAGGGCACCGGCCGCTGGACCGTCATCTCCGCGCTCGAGCTCGGTTCCCCGACCTCGGGCATCGCCGAGTCCGTGTTCGCCCGGGCCCTGTCATCCCAGGCCGAACAGCGCAAGCTGGCCCAGGAACTGCTGGCCGGCGGCGAGGCCGCCGTCGAGGTCCCCGAGAGCTTTGTCGAGGACGTCCGCCAGGCGCTCTACGCCTCCAAGCTGGTCTCCTACGCGCAGGGGCTGGACATGCTCACGTCCGCCGCCAAGGAATACGGCTGGGACCTGAAGCTGGACGAAATCGCCTCGCTGTGGCGCGGCGGCTGCATCATCCGTGCCGAACTGCTCAAGGAGATCACGAAGGCCTACGCCGCGGCGGAGAAGCCGGCCAACCTGCTCTTCGCCCCGGCCTTCACCAAGGCGATCGCCGACGTCCTCCCGGCCTGGCGCCGCGTGGTGTCCACCGCGGTCCAGCTCGGCATCCCGGTGCCGGTGTTCTCCTCCTCGCTGGCCTACTACGACGGCCTGCGCCGCAAGCGCCTGCCGGCCGCCGTCATCCAGGGCCAGCGCGACCTCTTCGGCGCGCACACCTACGGCCGCGTCGATGCAGAAGGCACGTTCCACACCCTCTGGGGCGAGGACAAGTCCGAGATCGAGGCAGTCGACACCCACTAGCGCGACTCCGGACGGCCGGCGCCTTTCCAGATACTCTGGGAGGCGCCGGCCGTCCGTGTTTCCGGCGACACCTGCCAAGGAGTTCAGCCCATGTCCCAGCCCGTAGCGTTCGTCACCGGTGCATCCACCGGGATCGGCTTTGAAACCGCGAGGAAGCTCGCCGCGGCCGGCTTCACGGTCTATGCCGGGGCCCGCAGGGTGGAGAAAATGGAGCCGCTGAAGGCCTCCGGCGTCAACGTGGTGGCCCTGGACGTGACGGACGAGGACTCGATGAGCGCCGCCGTCGGGGAAGTGCTGGCCGCGCACGGGCGCATCGATGTCCTCGTCAACAACGCCGGCTACGGGACGTACGGCTCGCTCGAGGAGGTGGAGCTCGCTGAGGGGCGGCGGCAGTTCGATGTGAACGTCTTCGGCCTGGCGCGCATGACGCAGCTCGTGATCCCGGCCATGCGGGCAGCGCGTGCGGGCAGGATCATCAACATCTCCTCCATCGGGGGAAAGATGTACGAACCGCTCGGCGCCTGGTACCACGCGACGAAGTTTGCCGTGGAGGGCCTGAGTGATTCGCTGCGGCTCGAGCTCAAGCCGCACGGCATTGACGTGGCGATCATCGAGCCCGCCGGGACGCAGTCGGAATGGGGCGCCATTGCGGCGCAGGGCCTGTTGGCCAGTTCCGGGAGCGGCCCCTATGCGGCCCAGGCCAGGGTCGTGGCGGCCGCACTGGGCACTACGGACAACCCCGCCAGCTCGACCCGGCCGGAGCTCGTCGCGGAGGCAATCCTGCACGCGGCCACCGCCCGCCGGCCCAAGACGCGTTATCCCGTGGGCGCCAGCGCCCGGGGGATCCTGCTGCTGCGCCACCTGCTGCCGGACCGTGCGTTCGACGCCGTCCTCTGGAACATCTACAAGCGGTTCCCCGGGTAAGGGTGCCTAGATGCGGTATTCGATCAGGTACTCGGCCGGGTCGACGGCGGGTTTGGTCTCGCGCTGGGCGTCGCGGTGGCGCCACGTGGCTGGCACGCCGGTGACGATGGATTCGGCCGGGGCGTCTTTGACCACCACGGCGTTGGCTCCGATGGCGCTGTCGCGGCCGATCGTGATGGGCCCCAGGACCTTGGCGCCGGCGCCGATCACGACCCGGTCCTCGATGGTGGGGTGGCGCTTGATCTTCGCGAGCGAGCGGCCGCCGAGCGTCACGCCGTGGTAGATCATGACGTCCTCGCCGATCTCGGCGGTCTCGCCGATGACCACGCCCATGCCGTGGTCAATGAAGAAGCGCCGGCCGATGGTGGCTCCCGGATGGATCTCGATGCCGGTGAGGAACCTGGCCAGCTGGGAGATGAGCCGGGCCGGGAACCGCAGCGCCGGGTTTTGCCACAGCCGGTGCGTCAGGCGGTGGAACCAGATCGCGTGCAGGCCGGAATAGGCGAAGAAGTTCTCAAAAGAACCCCGAGCCGCCGGGTCGTGGGACCGGGCGGCGTCGAGGTCTTCCTTCAGTCTTGCGAAGAAGCTCACAAAGACCTTTCTGGGGAATCGTGGGGCAGCGGCCGGGCTTAGCCGCGGATGTCGTCGTACAGCACGGTGGAGATGTAACGCTCACCGAAGTCGCAGACGACGGCAACAATGAGTTTACCGGCGTTCTCCGGGCGCTTGGCGAGTTCCAGGGCCGCCCAGACGATGGCGCCGGAGGAGATGCCGCCCAGGATGCCTTCCTTGATGCCGAGATCGCGCGCGACGCGGACGGAATCCTCCAGCGTGGCGTCGATGACCTCGTCGTAGACGTTGGTGTCGAGGATATCGGGGATGAAGTTCGCGCCGAGGCCCTGGATCTTGTGCGGGCCCGGGGCGCCGCCGTTGAGGATGGGGGAGTCCTTGGGCTCGACGGCGATGATCTGGACGTCCGGCTTGCGCTCCTTCAGGACCTGCCCGACGCCGGTGACGGTGCCGCCGGTGCCGACGCCGGCGACGAAGATGTCGACCTTGCCGTCGGTGTCCGCCCAGATTTCCTCGGCCGTGGTGCGGCGGTGGACCTCCGGGTTGGCCTCGTTGGCGAACTGCTGGGCCCAGATGGAGTTCTCCGTGTTGGCCACGATCTCCTGGGCCTTCTCCACGGCCCCGCGCATGCCCTCGGAACCGGGGGTCAGGACAATCTCGGCGCCGTACGCGCGCAGCATGACCCGGCGTTCCGTGGACATGGTTTCCGGCATGGTCAGGATGACCTTGTAGCCGCGGGCCGCGCCCACCATGGCCAGGGCGATTCCGGTGTTGCCGGACGTGCCTTCGACGATCGTACCGCCGGGCTTGAGGGCCCCGGACTTCTCCGCAGCATCGACGATGGCGACGCCGATCCGGTCCTTGACGCTGTTGGCCGGGTTGTAGAACTCCAGCTTGACTGCCACGGTGGCGTCAAGGCCTTCGGTCAGCCGGTTCAGCCGGACCAGCGGAGTTCCGCCCACCAGTTGGGTTACATCGTCATAGATCGGTGCCATGTATGTATGCCTGTCTTTGAAGAGGGATAACTGAGGTCAGCCTAACGAGCGCGTGCAGACCCAAGCTAAGCATTAAGCCATGCAGAGTAATATTTCCTCGCCTTGGCCAGCTTCGGATTGATGATCACCTGGCAGTAGCCCTGCTCGGGGTACTTGGCGAAGTAGTCCTGATGGAAATCCTCGGCCACATGGAACTTCGGCAGCCGGCTGACCTCGGTGACGATCGGATGCCGCCACAGGGCCTGGTTGCGTTCGATGGCCTCCTCGAACAGGATCTTTTCTTCGGTGGTCTCGTAGAACATCGAGGACCGGTACTGCGTACCGACGTCATAGCCCTGCCGGTTCAGCGTGGTGGGGTCGTGGAGGGCGAAGAACATGTCCAGGATGACGTCGGCGGGGATGACGTCCTCGTCGAACGTCACTGCCACCACCTCAGCGTGGCCGGTGGTTCCGGAGCATACGGAGTAGTAGTCGGGGTTGCGGTCATGGCCTCCGGTGTAGCCCGAAACGACCGAGCTGACGCCCTTGGTTTTCTGGTAGACGGCGTCGAGGCACCAAAAGCACCCTCCGCCGAGGACAAAAGTTCTCATGATCTCTTCAATGGTTCGGCGCCCCCGATGATTCCCCAGCCACCTTACGAGAGTGTTACAGGTGACGGGGCCGGGCGCGGATAGGGTAAAAATGGGGGTATGGAACCTGTGAACACCGATGTTTCAGCTGAGTCCGACGGCGTTGCTGTCGCCGTCGACGGCGCTACCGGCACCGGGGAGGCCCCCGGCACGGCGACGCTGGGCGCGATCCAGCTGGCGGTGGAGGAGCTCTGGCCCGAATCGCTGGCCGAGGACTGGGACGAGGTGGGCCTCGTGGCGGGCCACCCGAACGCCGAGGTGCACAGGGTCCTCTTCGCCGTCGACCCCACCACCGAGGTGATCGAGGAAGCCATCGAATTCGGCGCCGAGCTGCTCATCACCCACCATCCGCTGCTGCTCAAAGGCGTCACGAGCGTCGCCGCGAACACCGCGAAGGGCAAAGCCGTCCACCGCCTCATCGAGTCCGGAACCGCGCTGATGACCGTGCACACCAACGGTGACTCCGCCGTCGGGGGCGTCTCCGACGTCCTGGCCGATGCGCTGGGCCTGCAGAACGTGGCCCCGCTGACCCCGGCCGCGAACGGGCTGCCCGAGGAAGGGATCGGCCGGGTCGGCGATCTTGAAGAGGTCCTGACCCTGGGTGACTTCGCGGCCCGCGTGTTCGGCATCCTTCCCTCGGTGGCCGGCGGCGTGCGCGTCTCCGGGGACCGGGACGGGCTGGTCCGGCGGGTTGCTGTCTGCGGCGGCGCCGGCGATTCCCTCTTCGGCGAGGTCCGGGCCAGCAACGCCGATGTCTACCTGACGGCGGATCTGCGCCACCACCCGGCCTCGGAAGCCCGGGAGGCGGCGGTCAACGACCGGCCCTACCTGATCGACGTGTCACACTTTGCCAGCGAGTGGCTGTGGCTGCCTGCAGCCGCCGAAGCGCTGGGCAATGTGCTCGCCGATCAGGGGCACGACGTCGAGATCCGCGTCAGCACCACCAACAGCGACCCCTGGGACTTCATTCTGACTCCGGGCTAAGCCTGGCGTGCGAGGGGTCCCCGGGTGAGCGTAGCGAGGCCGGGGAGCACGCTAGGCGCTAGAGTCTTAGGAGCGCCGGTACGGTGCCCGGCTCCGGCCGGAAGGGAACAAGCGGAGGTAATAGTGGCCAAGGCAGCACCGGCGGAACAGTTGAAGTTGCTCGAATTGCAGGGACTGGACGCCAAGCTCAAATCCCTGTCCAACCGCCGCCGAAGCCTTGAAAGCGACTCCCGGATCACCGACCTGGAATCAGCCCTCGGCATCGCCAACGGCGAACTTGGTGCCGCCAAGGTGGCAGTCCACGATGCTGAACTGGAACTCAAGCGCGCCGAGGCGGACGTAGAGCAGGTGGCCTCGCGGATCGAACGCGATGAGGCCAAACTCAACAGCGGCACTGGCCTGTCCAAGGACCTCGTCGCCCTGCAGCGGGACCTGGTATCCCTCAACAAGCGCCGCTCCGACCTGGAGGACGTCGAGCTCGAAGTCCTCGAACGCCTCGACTCGCTCCGCGCCCGCCAGGCCGCGCAGCAACAGATCGTCGACGACATTCAGGGCTCCTTCGGCTCCATCCGCGCCGAACTCGACGAGCAGCTGGCCGAGATCGACGCCGAAGCCACCGTGGTGCGCGGCAAGCGTGCCGAGTTCGCCGCCGGACTCGACGCGGGAATGCTCGCGATCTACGAGAAGACCCTGGCCAAGCGCGGAGTGGGTGCGGCGCGTCTGTTCCACGGCACCTCCGAAGGCTCCGGCATGCAGCTTAGCCCCGGCGACCTCGCCGAGATCAAAGCCGCCGCCGAGGACGACATCGTCTTTTGCCCGGACTCCGGCTGCATCCTGGTCCGTTCGGCCGAGTGGGCCGGACCCCCCAACTAACTCGCAGCTCAGGCCGTTTTGAGCGCTCAAAACGGCCACAACTGCGATCTAGTTGGGCAGGATGATGTTCAGGGTGTGTGGCTTGCGGGCCGTGCCCTCGACGAGTTCCGCAACCCACTTCTCGGCCGCCGCCTTCTGGAGCTGGGCGGGCGTCCGGGGGGCGTTGCCCCTGCGGGTGAGCAGATGCCGGGCCAGCTCGCCGCGGGTGTGCTTGGCGAAGTGGCTGACCACCTTGCGCACACCGGCGTTCTCGGTGAAGACATTGACAGCGACCGTCTGTTCCGGCGGGGGAGTCCAGGCCGCGGCGTAGGTGCTGGACCGGCAGTCCACCAGCAGCTCACCGGCGGTGGCCGCCGCCAGGGCATCGCCCAGTTGCGGCTTCCAGAACGAGGCGAGCCGTCCGACGTCGGGCAGCGAGGTTCCCATCGACAGCCGGTAGGCCGGCACACGGTCCGCGAAGCGGATGGCACCCCATAGCGCCGAAACCACCAGGACTGATGCGTCGGCCTTCTTCCGCTGCGCCGGGGTCAGGGAGTCATAGCCCAAGGCGTCATAGAGCACCCCGGAATACACCTGGTGAGCCGGGGCGGCCGGTTCTGCGTGCAAGCGCGTGTTGCGTTCGACGTCGGCACTCAGCGATGCGCCGACGCCCAGCAGGGCCAGGGCGTCCTCGTGGGCGCTGACGGTGCCGAGGGCGTCGAGGACCTTGGCCCGGGCGCCGTTGAGGACGGGAAAGCTCAGGGTGTTCCAGTCGGCGGCGTCCCCGCCCGTCGCGGGAGTCTTGCCCTCCGAGGGCGGCAGCAGAATTAGCACCGTACGATCTTACCGGCGGGCACCTGCCCGGGATGTCAGCTCGCCGGACCCGACCGGCGGCCCGCCGGCGCGGAGGGCTCCGAGGGGACGGTTGCCGAGGCGGTGGACGCCGGTATGGCAACTACGCGGCTTTGATCGGCGACTCCGGGGACGCTGCCGGCGGCTCCGCGGGTACCGGTGCCGGCGGCTCCGCGGGTACCGGTGCCGGTGACTCCGGGGGTGCCGCGCCCGGTGCCGCTGCCGGGTTGCCCGCCAGCCACGCTGCCGCACTCCCGGTCCCTGTCCTGGCCGCGAGGTCCTCGCGTGCCAGGAAGGCGCCCAGCTCGGCGATGGTGCTCATCAGGGGAGCCGGGAAGACCACGGTGGAGTTCTTGTCCACCCCGATCTCCACGAGCGACTGCAGATTCCGCAGCTGCAGGGCCACGGGATGGGCCATCATCGTGTCGGACGCCTCGCCGAGGGCCACGGCCGCGATCGACTCACCTTCGGCCGAGATGATCTTGGCCCGCTTCTCCCGCTCTGCCTCGGCCTGACGGGCCATGGCCCGCTTCATGCTGTCCGGGAGCTGGATATCCTTGAGCTCCACGAGGGTCACTTCGACGCCCCATGCCAGGGTCAGGGCGTCCAGGATTTCCCGGATATCGGTGTTGATGCGCTCGGTCTCGGACAGCGTCTGGTCCAGGCTGTGGCGGCCGACCACCTTCCGCAGGGTGGTCTGGGCGATCTGGTTGATGGCCGCCCCGACGTCCTCGATCGCCACGACGGACTTCACGGCGTCGATCACCCGGAAATAGGCCACGGCCGAAATGTCCACACTGACGTTGTCCTGGGTGATGATGCCCTGCGACTGGATCGGCATTGTCACGATCCGCAGGCTCACCAGCTGAAGCCGGTCCACTACCGGGATGATCAACCGCAGGCCGGGCATCCGGACCGCGACCACGCGCCCCAGCCGGAAGAGGACGCCCTGTTCGTACTGGCGCACAATCTTGATCGACATCCTGGCGACAATAAGCACCAGGACGAGCGCGAGCAACCAGCTGAAGATGGCGGTCCAGTTCATCGAAATCGCGTCCTTGGCTAGCAGGAATCCTGGTCCAATTCTCCCACCGTGCGCCCCAAAAGGCTCCGGTGGGGCGGCATCGCCGAGCGAGACCGTAGAATGAACTGCGGATGGGTTGACCAGGCGGCCGCGCGTCACGCAAGTGGCTCGAGGAACGTCCGGGCTCCGCAGAGCAGGGTGGTGGGTAACGCCCACTCGGGGTAACCCGCAGGCCAGTGCCACAGAGAACAGACCGCCTGCGTGCGGCGTGTGCTTGCACAGGCCGCAGGGCAGGTAAGGGTGAAACGGTGGTGTAAGAGACCACCAGCTTCCCGGGTGACCGGGAAGGCTAGGTAAACCCCACCCGGAGCAAGGCCAGACAGGGCACGATTGAGGGCTGCTCGCCCGAGTGTCCGGGTAGGCCGCTGGAGGGCGTCGGCAACGGCGTCCGTAGATGGATGGCCGCTACTCCCGCGCCGGCAACAGCGCGGGAACACAGAACCCGGCGTATCGGTCAACCCATCCACTCACTGGACCGGTTTCCCGCGGGATTTCGGGGAATTTTGCCTAAATGGCGGCCTTTGAGCCCTGCTTGGTTCGGGCCGATTTGATTGAATTTGATGGGGTCCGGCCGGGCTGTTTGCCCCTGATTTGCCCCTAGGCGGGCAGGTATCCGGGGGCCGGTTCCCCACTGGATGGGGCTAACGAGTCCATGGATTCCCTGCGGCTCAGGGCACTATGCCTCATGGAAGAAAACCCTCGTCAGTCGTGATGACTGACGAGGGTTTTCTGTGCGCCGTGGTTAGTAGCGGACGACGTACGTCCTGCTGAACCGATAGCTGACCTTGCCCGCCAACGTGCCCTTGACGCGCACGACGTACTTGTCGCCTTTGCTGTCCACGGCCGGCGGCCCCCAGACCTTAGTGGTTGCATTCCAGCCGCCCGCAAAGATTTCGCCATTCAAGAACCAGCGGTATTCCAGCTTGGTGCCCTTGGGCCAGCCATACGTGTTCGCCCCCAGGATTGTTCCTGGAGTGACGTAGACGGTGGACACGCCGGCTGTGCAAGGCGCGGCGGTTTCGGCACATGAGGCGGGAGTGCCTCCGTTGGCGCTGGCAGGGGCCGCAACGGTGAGCGCTCCGGCTCCCAGGGCAACGGAAAGGGCGGCAGTGGCCGCCGCTTTGCGGAAGATCGATCGTTTCAATGCTGGCACGGCTCCCCGTACCTCCTGTCGGTTCGTTGGCAGATATCTTGTGACTGCTGAACGCTTCCGACATACACCGGCTAAGGCGCCCCCAAGCATGAGTATAACCACACGGGCAACACTGGCATCAAGGGTGCCCGGCCTAGGCGGGCAGGAACCCCGGAAGCCTGTCGCCCCAAGCCGTGGCGGGGGACTGGGCTGAGTCCCTGGCGCCATCCACGGTCAAGGTGACCTACTGGTACTTGGCGGCCATGTTCAAGGCGGCGGTTCTCGATGGCAAGGTGCAGAAGACGCCATGCCTGTCGATCCGGCTGCCGAAGATCGAGCCTGAAGCGCTCGTTCCGCTCCGCACCGACGTTGTGCGGCGCCTCGCAGGGGAGACCTGGAAACCATACCGGCCGATGGTGGTCTTCTGCGCCGCGACCGGCCTGCGCTCATCCGAGTTGCGCGGCCTCACGTGGGACCGGGTCGACTTCGACAGCTCAATGATCAGCATCGACCGGCAACTCATCGGGAACAACTCGAGCGATCCATCTTGGGGCCCGCCCAAGACGAAGGCCGGCCGCCGGCGCATCCACATCGGCGATCACTCAGTGCAAGTCCTGAAGGGTCTGCGGGAGGGGCCGCAAGGCGTCGGAGGCATCGTCTTCCATTCGGCTGGCCGGGCCATCACCAGGCACACGGCGGGGGAGGCCTGGAGGCACATCCGCGACATTGTCCCCGGGGCCGGGACGGGCTGGCATGAGCTGCGGCACCATCACGCCTCGCAGCTGATCGCCGGGGGCATGTCCCCTGTGGCCGTGGCCCACCGGCTGGGGCACAAGGACGCCACCGAAACTCTCAAGACGTATGCCCACCTGTGGCCGGACGATGACACCAAGGCGGCGGCCCTCACGGACGGTCTAGTGAGGCTCGATGCCCCTGATTTGCCCCTGACCGAACCCACATCCCAATGATGGAGCCGATTCAGTCAGAACCCGGCGTATCGGTCAACTCATCCACTCACACCGCCGGGATCCCGCGTTCGGAGCGGTAATCGGCCGTCATGGGCTGCAGGCCCAGGGAGCTATTGCATGGGTGCAACCTTGGGAAAACCTTGAGGCACCCTTGACTTCGTCCGGGCGGCCCCCGACACTGCAATGAACGCTTCAAATGATGGTGCAGTCGGTGATGGTTGAGGAGTCATTGTGCCGGACGACCTAGCATATGACTACGTGATCGCCGGCGGCGGTACCGGTGGCAGCGTCCTGGCCGGCAGGCTGAGTGAAGACCCCTCAATTCGCGTGCTGCTGCTCGAGGCGGGCAGATCCGACCGCCACCCATTCATCCACGTGCCCGCCGGCTTTCCCAGACTCAAGGGAGGCCCGTACCAGTGGGCATACAACAGCATTCCGCAAGAGCACAGCAACGGCCGCAGCATCCCGCTCCCGCAAGGCCGCGGGCTCGGCGGCGGCGGCTCCATCAACTCCCAGGTCTTCACGCGGGGCGTGGACGAGGACTATGACGGATGGGTCGCGGACTACGGATGCGAGGGCTGGACCGCCGCTGAGGTGTCCAAGTATTTCGTCCGCTCGGAGTCAAACTCACGACTCTCAGGACCCCACCACGGAACCCAAGGGCCCCTTAGTGTCTCGGACCCCCGGCGTCCGCACACGCTCTCGGCGGCATTCGTGCAGGCTGGCCGGGAGTTCGGCCTACCCTACAACAACGATTTTAACGGCGCGGAACAGTACGGCGTCGGTTTCTACCAGACCACCACCAGGAACGGCCGTCGGTGCAGCGCCTCCGTCGCCTACCTGAAACCCGCGCGCAGGCGGCGCAACCTCACGGTTCGCGTTAATGTGTCGGTATCAAAAGTGGTCATCAAGAACGGCCGCGCCGTCGGCGTCCAGGCGGTCGAAGATGGAGTGGCGCGAACCTACAGCGCACGGCGCGAGGTCATAGTCGCCAGCGGCGCTTTTGGATCTCCTAAGTTGCTGCAGCTCTCAGGCATTGGCGACCCGGCAGACCTTGCAGCCGCCGGCATCGACGTTCTCCATGCTCTGCCCGGTGTCGGGAAGAACCTGCAGGACCATCTGGACCTGGACATCATCTATGAACTCACCGACGACCACAGTCTGGACCGGTTCAATCGCGTGCGCCCGGCGACGGTCCTGGCCGGCCTCGAGTACCTGGCCTTCCGGACGGGACCGTTCGCGTCCAACCTTGTGGAGGCCGGCGGCTTCAGCTATGCCAACAAGTACGAGAAGACCCCGGACCTGCAGTTCCACTTCCTGCCCGCGGCGAGGCCGGAGCCGGGCATAGCGTCGCTGCAGCCCGGGTTTGGCATGACGCTGAACTCCTATTTCCTGCGCCCCCTCAGCCGGGGAACAGTCCGGGTCGCGTCCGCAGACCCCGCACAGATACCGCTCATCGATCCGAATTTCCTCGCGGATGACTACGATCTCGAGATGACGATCGCCGGTGTGCAGCAGAGCCGCCAGATCATGGAGCAGTCATCTATGGCAGCCTTCGTCAAGAGAGAGCACATCGGCGACGGCTCACGGGTGGAATCCCGCGACGAGTACGTGAACTTCGTGCGATCCTACGGACGGACCTCGTACCACCCGGTGGGCACGTGTTCCATGGGCACCACCGATGAGTCCGTCGTCTCCCCCCGGCTTACGGTCCACGGACTGGAGGGACTGCGGGTGGTGGACTCCTCGATCATGCCCCGCCTGATCAGTGCCAACACGCAGGCGCCCACCATCATGATCGCGGAAAAAGCCGCCGACATGATCCTCGAAGACGCGGGCAGGCTGACGCCGGGCGTGAGTGGTTTGGCAGGCTCGTCCAGGGCCCCGGATGGTGTGTGAGTCATTTCACGCGTAACCGGGCACCGGAGGCCGCCGGGCCGCCCGTAGAATTGATGATGAACGTAGAAGTTCCGCCGCCGGGTCTGCGTTCGCAGCCGGCGGATTTTCTTTGCGTTCAGTGAGGCGCCCGGGGTGGACCGAATCCCCGGCGACGCCGAGGTACCGGACACCCTCCGGCGGCCGACTTCCCCGTACGAGGACGTATGGGGTGGATTCTAGGAAGGTAGTTCTGTGAGCCAGACGTCAGATTCTTGTCTTGATACGTGGATGGGCCGTGAGGCACTCGCCGAGGCCATGATCCCGGTGATCGGCCGGCTGTACCGCGAGAACAACGTGGTGACCTCGATCCACGGACGCAGCCTGATCAACAAGTCCACCATGAATATCCTCAAGGCACACCGTTTCGCCCGCCGGATGAGTAAGGAAGAACTGCGCCTCGAGGAAACGGCCCCGCTCCTGGAGGCCCTGACCAAGCTGGAGCTCGGCGCTGCGGCGATCGATATTGCCCGCCTCACCGAGAAGTACCGTGCCGAGGGCGACGGCGCCAGCCTGGACGATTTCCTGCGCGAGGAACTCGCCGAGATCGTCGGCAAGCGCGGCGGCGACGACCGCACCAGCACCGACGTCGTCCTCTACGGCTTCGGCCGCATCGGACGGCTCCTGGCCCGCCTCCTGATCGAAAAGGCCGGTGGCGGCCACGGCCTGCGCCTGCGCGCCATCGTGGTGCGCCGCGGCTCGGACAACGACCTCGCCAAGCGCGCCAGCCTGCTGCGCCGCGACTCGGTCCACGGCTCCTTCGAGGGCACCATCAAGGTGGACCTCGAAAACGACACGATCACTGCCAACGGTGTCCAGATCCAGGTCATCTACTCGGACAACCCGGCCACGGTCGACTACGCCGCCTACGGCATTCACGATGCCCTGGTGGTGGACAACACCGGCCGCTGGCGCGACGCCGAGGGCCTGTCCCAGCACCTGCAGAGCACCGGCGTCTCCCGGGTCCTGCTGACCGCTCCGGGCAAGGGCGAGCTGAAGAACATCGTGCACGGCATCAACCACGGCACGATCACAGACTCGGACAAGATCGTCTCCGCGGCCTCCTGCACCACCAACGCCATCACCCCTGTCCTGAAGGCGATCAACGACCGCTACGGCGTGGTGCACGGCCACGTCGAAACCGTCCACTCCTTCACCAACGACCAGAACCTGATCGACAACTTCCACAAGGGTGACCGGCGCGGCCGCTCCGCCGCGCTGAATATGGTGATCACCGAGACCGGTGCCGCCAAAGCCGTGGCAAAGGCCCTGCCGGAACTCCTCGGCAAGCTCACCGGCAGCTCCATCCGTGTCCCCACCCCCGACGTGTCCCTGGCCATCCTGAACCTGAGCCTGGAGAACGGCACCACCAAGGACGAGGTCAACGACTACCTGCGGGAAATGTCGCTGCACTCGGAGCTGCGCAAGCAGGTCGACTACATTGATTCGCCCGAGGTGGTCTCCACGGACTTCGTCGGCTCGCGCCGCGCAGGCATCGTCGACGGCCTGGCCACCATCTCCAACGACAAGAACCTTGTGCTCTACGTCTGGTACGACAACGAGTTTGGCTACTCCTGCCAGGTGGTCCGCGTCATGGAGGAAATGGCCGGCGTCAACCCGCCGTCGTTCCCCGCCAAGGACGCGTCCGCCATCCTCGAGGCCGCCGGGCTCCCCGTCGAGGTCTAACCGGCTGGCCGAACCTTCGTCCCTGACCGGGACTCGTTCGTCCTTTCCCGGCCGATGTACTGGAATCGGCCGGGAAAGGGAACCACAATGGAGCCATGGAACAGAACGCGGCTATTGAGCACGAGACCACCCTGGAACACGCGCTGGACGTCGCGCGGAGCAACGCGAAGGAAGCGAAGCGGCTCCTGGACGACGCCGTCGCCAAACGCCAAACCGGTGAAGTCAACGACGACCGGGTGAACCAGCTCCAGTCACTGCTGGACCTGGCCAACGAAGACCTGAAACGGGTCACGCGGGACCAATAACCCCGGCTGCCCGGCCACCGGTCCTCAACACTGTGGACAAAGTCCATGATGTCAGAGCGCCGGTTTAGGCTCAGGGCGTGCAACCAGATCGCCACCCGCGGCTAACCTCATGACCGTCACCTGGACGGAGTTCCGCCGCGCCCGGCGCCGCTCCCGCCCGGCCTGGCTTCTCCTGGCCGCAGCGGCCCTGACCGTCTTCGGCGGCCTGGCCTGGTTCTTCCTGGCCGGCCAGTTTTCCCTCGCGGAACCGCAGACCGCGGGTCCAAGCGAGGCCCCCGTGCTTGCGGGCGGGTGGATGAAGCCCGTGGAGTCCGTCCGGGCCGTCCCGGCCGGAAGCGCCGCCACCGTGCTGGACACACTCGCGGTCAAAGGCCGGTCGGCCAAGGATACCTATGACCGCAGTGCGTTCGGCCAGGCCTGGCTCGACGTCGACCGCAACGGCTGCGATACCCGTAACGACATCCTCCGCCGGGACCTTGAGGCGGCTGAATTCGTGAACGGCTCAGGGTGCCAGGTCTCCGGCGGCACCCTCCGGGAACCGTATACAGGCCACGTGATCGCGTTCCGGCGGGGCGCCGAGACCAGCTCAGCCGTGCAGATCGACCACGTCGTGGCGCTCGGCGACGCCTGGCAAAAGGGGGCCCAGCAGCTCACCGCGCAGCAGCGCGAACACCTGGCCAACGATCCCCTCAACCTGATCGCCGTTGACGGTCCCGCCAACCAGGACAAGAGTGCCTCCGACGCCGCCACCTGGCTGCCGCCGAACAAGGCGTTCCGCTGCCACTACGTTGCCCGCCAGATTTCCGTCAAGGCGGCCTACCGGCTGTGGGTCACGCCCGCAGAGAAGGAGGCGATGAAGCGAATCCTCGGATCCTGTCCGCAGCAGCAGACCATCGTTCCTCGTTGACCGCATCGTGTCCCTATTGCCGTGCCCGTTACTGCCATCCCCGGGACGTTGTCCTCTGGCCGCCCGGACACGGCCGCGGTGTGCTGGCAATCCGGCGCAGCAGCGCGGCGCTCAATGCGGGGGAGAGGTACACGGATGAACGCGACCAAGAGACTGGCGTTTGGACGGATGGGGCTTCCGGACACGGGCTTCGGCAGGCTGGCGCTGCTACTGGCAGTGTTAGGACCGGCCCTGATAGTCGGCATCGGCTGGTTTGGCATTGTCCTGGGCGTGAACCTGGGCACGACAAATGAATATCACGCACTGAACTCCGTCGGCTGGTTTGTCACGGTCATGGTTGCAGTGATCGCAGTGGTCCTGTGGACCGACCTGCTCCGGGGCCGCGAGGACTCCGCCGCCGTGGGCGTGGCCACCGTGCTCTGTTCAATCCTGCTGATCATGCTCTTTCCCCTGGCGATAGAAGCCGCCAGCCAGGCACCCCTCCTCTGACGCTTCAGGCCCCTCTCAGTGTCATCGGCTCCGTGCCGTCGGCACTGTCTCAGTGGCTGCCGGCTATGGCTCGAGTGCCTGGGCGGCGAGTTCTGCCTCGAGACGTTCGACGTCGGCCCGGCTGCACAGCTCCGTGGCCGTCGTCGTCACGGTGGCAGTTCCTGCCGCGACCGCGGCCCGGAACGCGTCCTGAAGGCTGCGGCCCTGCGCCATCCGGAGCACGAAGGCGGCCAGAAAACTGTCGCCCGCTCCGACCGTGCTGCGGACCTGCACGTGCGGGACCGCCAGGCGGAGGACGCCGGTCTGTGACGCAAGCACCGCTCCTTCACCACCGAGGGTCAGGGCGACGTGCTGAGATGACCCGTCCGCCACGAGCGAGGACGCGGCCTCAACCTGGCTCTCCTCGCTGTCCAGCGTCCTGCCGAAGTGTGCGCCGAGTTCCCGCCGGCTCGGCTTGACCAGGAAGACCCCCTCCGCCAGCGCAGCGGCGAGGGACGCTCCGGAGGCGTCCACGATGCAGCGAGCCCCGCGCTCGTTCGCCAGGCGGGCCACCCGGGCATAGAAGTCGTCCGGGACGCCCTTCGGCAGGCTTCCGCTCGCCACCAGGTAGCCGCCCGCCGGGACGCATTCCGCGACCACAGCCAGGCACCCCCGCCACTCCGGCTCGCTGAGCTCGGGCCCCTCAAGGACAAAACGGAACTGCTTGCCGGTCCTCGTCTCATCGACCGTGAAGTTCTGGCGTGTGGTCCCGCTGATCGGCACCACCAGGGTGGGGATGCGTTCGGCTTCGACGAGCCGCCGGTATGCTTCGCCGGTCGGACCGCCGGCCGTGTAGGCCGCGATGGTCTGCCCTCCGAGCCGGTGCACCACGCGCGCCACGTTGACCCCGCCGCCGCCCGGGTCCAGCCGACCGGTATGGCAGCGGAGTTTGTGCTCGCCAATGACCTGGTCGGTGACCGTGCTGGCATCAAGGGCCGGGTTCACGGTGAGCGTGAGGATGGGCAGCATCGCCGTCGGAGCGGGGGATTCCATGGCCCAAGCATAGGAGTTCCGGCCGGCACGGTTCCCGTGCTGGATGACTCTTGTCGCCGTTCTGCTGCCCGGCGGAGAATGGGCGCGGCAGGGTAAACCGCCACGCCGGAGCACGGGAACGGGAAACATGGCACATGACAGCGGCGGCGCAGGCAAGGGGCGCGACGGGCACAAAGACGGGCACAAGAACGGACGCAGAGACGGTCGCAAGGACGGTCGTGGAAAGGGTTCCGGTCGCTCGGCGCGCAAACGCGCCCGGCTCGACGTCGGCCTCTACGAGGCTGAATTGTTGCGACTCCAGGCGGAGTTGGTCGCGCTGCAGGAGTGGGTGCGGAGCACCGGGGCGCGGGTCCTGGTGATCTTTGAGGGCCGGGACGCCGCCGGCAAGGGAAGTGCCATCAAGCGGGTGACCGAATACCTGAATCCGCGCTTTGCCCGGATCGTCGCGCTCCCGGCACCGACCGAGAGGCAGCGGGGGGAGTGGTACTTCCAACGGTACGTAGCGCATCTGCCGGCCGCCGGTGAGATTGTCCTGATGGACCGGTCCTGGTACAACCGGGCCGGCGTCGAGCACGTCATGGGCTTTTGCACCCCCGCCGAACACAAGCGCTTCCTGGCGCAGTGCCCGGTCTTTGAACGGCTCCTGGTCCAGGATGGCATCCTGCTCCTTAAATACTGGTTCTCCATCAGCCACGCGGAGCAGGAGCGGCGGTTCAAATCCCGCCTGGATGACCCCATGCGGCAATGGAAGCTCTCGCCGATGGACCGGGAGGCAATCCTGCGGTGGGAGGACTACTCGCGGGCCAAGGACGAAATGTTCGTCCAGACGGACACGGCGGAGTCACCCTGGTACGTCGTGGAAGCCGAGGACAAACGCCGGGCCCGGATCAACCTGATCGCCCACCTGCTCTCCAGCATCGACTACACCGAAGTGCGGACCGAACCGGTGACGCTGCCGGAACGGCCCCGCGCGATCAATTACACCCGGCCGCCCAGGGAACTCTTCCGCTACGTTCCGGACCACGCGGCCAACCTGGAAAACCCGGTCGACGACTGACCGGTCGGATCATTGTCCGGTCCGGACACGCTGCCGGCCGGGTGGAGCCCGTGCCGCGGATCTGTCCGGGCGGGTAGGGTACCGGCATGGATATCATTCTGGTTCCCGGATTCTGGCTGGATGCGTCGTCGTGGGCGGAGGTGACGCCCCCGCTGGTGGCGGCGGGGCACGCGGTGCACCCGCTGACGCTGCCCGGGCTCGAGTCGGCGGACGCGCCGCGCGCGGGCATCGGCCTGCGCACCCACATCGACGCCGTCATTGCAGCCATCGATGCCTTCGGCGCGCCTGTGGTCCTGGTGGGGCACTCGGGCGGCGGCGCCATCATTCATGGCGCGGTGGACGCCCGGCCGGACCGGGTGGTCCGCGCCATCTATGTGGACAGCGGACCGCTGGGCGACGGCGGGGTCATCAACGACGAGCTCCCGGCCGACGGCGACGCCGTTCCGCTGCCCCCGTGGGAACTCTTTGAGGACGAAGACCTCACCGACCTCACCGATGAGCTGCGGGCCATGTTCCGCGCCCGCGCCGTGCCGGAGCCGCGCGCTGTAGCCCAGGACCGGCAGCAGCTAAGTGACGAACGCCGCTACGAGGTCCCGGCCACCATCATCGCCTGCGAATTCCCGTCCTCGCTGCTGACCCGGATGATCGCCGAGGGCCACCCGTATGTGGCGGAGCTCGGCCGTGTCCGCGACGTCGAATACGTTGACCTGCCCACGGGGCACTGGCCGCAGTTCACCCGGCCCGCCGAGCTCGGCGCCGCCATCCTGGCCGCTGTCGACCGGACCGCCTGAAACCGGCCTGACGGAAATTCCCCACCTATGGCCGGGTGCCGACGGCGTGTCGGGCGAATCGCCGAAGTTCCCGGCGGCGGCCGGGTCAAAGGTGGGGAGAACAGGCGCATTGGCCGGCAGCCCGCCGGACGCGTCAGTGGCCGAACGGGTCCGGGTCAACCCCCGGCATCCAGGTCAGGCCGGGGACGCCCCAGCCGCTCCGTTTGGCCTGCTTCATGGCCTTGCGGGCATAGCGGTCGACCAGCCGGTTGACGTAGAGCTTGCCGTCGAGGTGGTCGTACTCGTGCTGGATGACCCGGGCAAACCAGCCGGTCGCCTCGAATTCCACCGGCTTCCCGTCGCCGTCGAAGCCCTGGACGCGTGCCCATTCGGCCCGCTTGAGCGGATACTGGCCGCCCGGGAAGGACAGGCAGCCTTCCTCGTCCTCGTCCGGGTCCGGCAGCGCGCCGGAGACCTTGGAGAGGGTCAGCACCGGGTTGACCACGACGCCGGTGGGCGGGGCGCCGTCGTCGTTCTCGTACTTGTACACGAAGAGCCGTTTGCCGACCCCCACCTGGGGAGCGGCCAGCCCGACCCCGTTGGCGGCGTCGTTGGTCTCGAACATGTCGGCGATCAGGGTGCGGAGCTCGTCGTCGAAGACGTCGACTTCCGCGGCCCGGCGGTGCAGCACGGGCTCGCCCCAGATCGTGATGGGCAGGACGGTCATGTCAGGTGATTCCTCGGGTGCTGGTGGCGACGTGCGGATCAGCCGGCGATGGTGCGGCCGACGACGTCGCGCATGATTTCGTTGGTGCCGCCGAAGATCGTCAGCAGCCGGGCGGCGAGGTAGGCCTGGGCCACCGGGTATTCCAGGATGTAGCCGTAGCCGCCGTGCAGCTGCAGGCACCGGTCCGTGACGGACTTGGCGCGCTCGGAGGCCCACAGCTTGGCGCGGGCAGCACCTGCGGCGTCGAGTTCGCCGGCGTTGAAGGCCAGGATGGCCTGGTCCACATAGGCTTCGGTGACCTCGACCTCGGTGAGGATGTCGGCGAGTTCGAAGCGGCTGTTCTGGAAGTCGATGATCCGCTCGCCGAACGCGTTGCGCTCCTTCGTGTAGCGGACGGTCGCCTCATAGACGGCGCGCACGACGGCGGAGCTCGCCACCGCGATCGCCAGGCGGCCCTGGGGGAGCTGTTCGGCCGCGTACTGCAGGCCCTTGCCCACCTCGCCCACCAGATCGGCGTGCGGGACGCGGACGTTGTCGAAGAACAGTTCCGCCGTGTCAGAGGCCTTCAGGCCCATTTTGTCCAGCTGCTTGCCGGTGTTGTAGCCCTCACCCTTCTGGACCATGAAAAGGGAGAACGAGTCGTGGTTGCCGCGACCGGTGCCGCCGTCGGTGCGGGCCAGGACCAGGGAGGCGTCGCCGGAAATGCCGTTGCCGATGAACGTCTTCTGGCCGCTGATCAGCCAGTCGTCGCCGTCGCGGACGGCCTTGGCGCGGATGCCGCGAAGGTCGGAGCCGGCGCCTGGCTCGGTCCAGGCAATCGAGGTGACCTTTTCGCCGGAGACCATGGCGGGCAGCCAGCGGGACTTGAGGTCATCGGAGCCGTAGGCCAGCAGGTGGGGGAGGACCATGTCGTCGTGCAGGTGGAACGCGAGGCCGACGGCGAGGTGGTTGCTCTTGGCGAACTCCTCGTCCAGCACCGCACGGAAGCGGTAGTCGTTCATGCCCATGCCGCCGAACTCCTCCGGCACGGCCAGGCCCAGCAGTCCCTGCTCGCCGGCCGCCGACCACAGGTCCCGGGACATCATGTGCTCCTTGTCCCACTGGGCATAGTGGGGGGCCACCGCGCGCGAATTGAACTCGGCAGCCATCTCGCGGAACATCTCGTGGTCTTCTTCAAAGAGCTTGCGCTTCACTGCGTTTCCTTCCAATACAGACAACAAAGGCCGCACCGGATAACCGGTGCGGCCTTTGGAAAAGGTCGGACAATCACTGCCGTCCTTCATGAGGGTGAGCGACGGGGGTTGAACCCGCGACCTCCTGGACCACAACCAGGCGCTCTGCCAACTGAGCTACGCCCACCATGTGCCGTATCAGGCCCTCCGGCGAACCGGCGGGCTGGAAAGGCAACGACAAATAGCTTACCTGTTGTTTGGGGGTGGTTTTGCCACTTTTGCGATTTTCACCGAAATTTCCGCCAAACGTGGCGCAGATTACTTTTCCGCGCCACGGTCCCGGGTGCCGCTACTCGGCCTGGGTGGACTCCGCCGGGGTGCCCTCAGCCGGGCCGTCGCCCATGACGCGCTTGGCGATCCGCTGCGCCGTGGCGCTGTCCGGACCGGGCGCGGGGACGAACACCGCCTCGCGGTAGTAGCGGAGTTCGTCGATGGAGTCCTTGATGTCACCAAGCGCCCGGTGTCCGCCCATCTTGGCGGGGGACTGGAAGTAGGCCCGGGCAAACCAGCGGCGGGAGAGTTCCTTGATGGTGCTCACGTCGATGACCCGGTAATGCAGGTGCTCCACCACCTCGGGCATGTCGCGGACCAGGAACACGCGGTCGGTGCCCACCGAGTTGCCGCCGAGCGGGGCCTTCCTGGGGTCCGGCACCCACTTCTTGATGTAGTCGAGCACGGCGGCCTGCGCTTCGGCCATGGTCTTGCCGTGCGGGAGCTCCGCCAGGAGGCCTGACCGGGTATGCATGTCCCGGACGAAGTCGTTCATCTGGGCCAGCGCGGCGTCGTCGGGCTTGATGACGACGTCGACGCCCTCACCCAGGATGTTGAGCTCCGAATCGGTCACCAGGGCGGCGACCTCAATCAGGGCGTCGTTCTTGGTGTCCAGGCCGGTCATTTCGCAGTCGATCCAGACGATGCGTTCGTTAGTTATAGGCACCCGCCCAGCCTACCGTTCCGACGTCACAGGGCCGTCCGGTGCTAGGATTTCGGGTACGCGGCCGTCGAAGTATTTCGTCAAGCCGGCGTGCCCCGGGCCGGACAATTCGGCCGACTGCGGGCGGAAAAATGGCCCACGACAGATTGGACGATCCTGACATGACGGCGCCTGTGCCTGCGGCGGGGGAAACGGCTGCCGGTACGTCCCGCCCGACTGACTCCCGTACGACTGAGACCCGCGAGGCCGGATCCCGCCCTGCTGACCTCGGCACGGCTGACCTCCGCCCCGCTGCCGTTGACGAAGTCGACAACCCCCGGTCCCCGATCCTTGCCGGGTTCCTCGGATCGTTGTTCATGGCGATCGGTTCGATCGGCGTCGGCTGGCTCGCCCCCGTGTCCGGGCTCCGCCGCGTTCCGCTGTTCATCTGGATGCGCACCGAAGCCATCGGCGTCGCCCTGTCCATTGTCCTGCTGGCCTTCGGCGGCATGCTCCTGGTCCGCGCCTGGCTGCGGCTGGGCCAGCGCGTCCGGGTCTGGGGACCGGGGGCCCGCAAGGCCACGCTCCAGGCGACCGTGGCGTGGGGCTTGCCGCTGATGTTCTCCGTGCCGCTTTTCAGCCGGGACGTCTACGCCTACATCGGCCAGGGCCGGCTCATGGTGGAGGGGTTCAACCCTTACGAAAACGGCATTTCGGCGCTGTCCAACTACTTCCAGCTCGGCGCGGACAAGATGTGGACCGAGGCGCCCGTTCCGTACGGCCAGCTCTTCCTGTGGATCGAGCAGTTCGTGGTCTGGGCCACCAACGTGAACCCCGAGGGCAGCATCATGCTCTTCCGGATGGCCGCGCTGGTGGGCATCGTCCTGTGCGTGATCTACGTGCCGAAACTGGCCGAACTCCACGGGGTGAACCCGAACCGGGCCCTGTGGCTGACGGCCGCCAACCCGCTGTTCCTCACCAACTTCATCGCCAGCGTGCATAACGACGCCCTTATGATCGGGCTGGCCCTGGCCGGACTGTATTACTGCGCAACCCGCCGGGTCATCCGCGGAATCGTGCTGGTCACGCTCTCCATTGCGGTGAAGCCCATCACGATCGTCTTCCTGCCGTTCATCGGCCTGCTCTGGGCGGGAAAGAACGCCAGCTGGCCCCGCAAGTTTCTCTTCTGGGGCCTCACGGCCGGCATCAGCCTGGCCCTGCTGTACCTCATGAGCCGGGTCAACGGCTTCGGCTTCGGCTGGATCAACGGCCTGTCCGCCCCGGGCAGCATCTGGATCTGGTACGCGCCCGTGGGTCTGATGGGCCTGGTCGTCGCCTCCATCTCCAACGCGTTCGGCCTGGACGGCTGGGGACTGGCCAAGTGGGCGTTCGACGCCGGCAAGCTGGTCGCCGTCGGGATCGTCGCCTGGCAGATCTTCCGCGGTGACTACGACCGTCTGATGCGCCGTCTCACCCTGGCGTTCGCCGCCGTCGTGCTCCTGTCCCCGATGATCCAGTCCTGGTACATCGTCTGGCTCATTCCGCTGTTCGCGGTCACGGGCATCCGCGACGACTGGCAGGTCAAGGCGCTCTACTTCATCGTGTCCTTCTTCATGGTGTACGCGATCTCGGACCAGCTGGACGTCTTCCCGTACCTGCAGACCGCCGACCTCGGCCTGGCCCTGGCGCTCGCCCGCAACGCCGCGGCCATCATCGCCCTGCTCTTTGCGCTGTACCTGATCTTCCTGGACCCGAAGACCAAGCTGCTGTTCAGCAAGTCGGACGAGCCCGTCACCACACGGCCGATCATCTAGATCTGTTTGTCCGGTCTGGATCAGTCAGGCGGCAGGTTCTTCAGCGCTTCCCTGCGGGAGAGCGGACTGAGCTCGTCCCGGTGCCGCTGCACAAACGCCACCACCCAGTCCGGGTCCGTCCTGGCGTACTGGCGCAGCGCCCACCCGATCGCCTTCCGGATGAAGAACTCCTGATCGCCCAGGTTGGCCTCGATCACGGCGGTCAGGAGGGCCGTGTCCGTGGCAGCCTTCGCCCCGAGCTGCGCCGTGATGGAGGCCCGCCGGATCCAGAAGTCCTCGTCCTTGCTCCAGCGCCCCAGGACCGGCGTCAGTTCTGCCCGGTGCGCCTGCAGGAGCCCGCCCAGCCGGTGCGCCACCCCATCCACCAGGTCCCACCAAGCCCCGGTGCGGATGATTTCCTCGTACACGGCCAGCATGCCGAGCTCCCGGGCCGCGAGTTTCAGCCCGGTGAGTTCGATCGCCGCATAGCGTTCCTCACGACAGCCGGAGTTCCGCCACAGTTCGAGCACTGCGGACCGCAATTCCGCGATGCTGCCCGGAGGGTGCTCGGCGGCCGCGGCTTTGACGATTCTGCGGACTTCGGGAACCCGCACGCCCAGAAACGGCATCTGCGACCTCATATAGGCCTGTGCCCCGGCGGCGCGGCCGGGATCGGCTGCAGCCTGCAGACGGCCGCGGATCGCATCAATCAGTTCGGTGGTGGCCATGAGGCCACTGTAGACATCCTGCGGCGGGCTTTAGAGTTGAAGCCAGCAAGCCGCGGATCCGCGTCGGAAGGAAACCCATGTCCATGATCAAGAGTCCCGAAGAGATCGCCCTGATGCGCGAGGCCGGCCGGGTGGTCGCCACCACGCTGGGCCGGGTCCGGGACGCCGCCGCAGTCGGTGTCTCGCTCAAGGAACTGGACGAGGTCGCCGCGGCGTCCATCGCCGACGCCGGTGCCACGCCGGCGTTCCTGAACTACCGGCCCCGGTGGGCATCCGTCCCGTTTCCCGGGGTCATCTGCACGAGCGTCAATGACGCCGTCGTGCACGGCATTCCCAACGGCTACCGGCTGCAGGACGGGGATCTGCTGAGCGTGGACTGTGGCGCGTTCCTGGACGGCTGGTGCGGCGATGCCGCCGTCAGCTTCGTCGTCGGCACGGCGGCCCCCGTGGATCAGGCCCTTATCGACGCCACGGACGCCGCCCTGGCGCGGGGGATCGAGGCTGCCCGGATCGGGAACAAGATGGGCGATCTGGGCTACGCGATCGGGGGGGAAGCGCGCCGGGCGGGCTACGGGCTCCTTGCCGACCACGGCGGCCACGGGATCGGCCGGACCATGCACGCCGAGCCGCACGTGCCCAACGACGGCCGGCCCGGCCGCGGCATCAAACTGACCGAGGGCCTTGTGATCGCCATTGAGCCGATGCTCATTCTCGGCCGCAAGGACGACTACTACCATGACGAGGACGAGTGGACCCTCCGGTCCGCGAACGGGCGCCGCGCCGCGCACAGCGAGCACACGGTTGCCATCACGAAGGACGGCCCGGTCATCCTGACGCTGCCGTAGTGGCAGTCGGAGCTGTCAGGGCGCCGTGAGGCGGACGACGGCGCGTCCCGGCACCGCGTCGCTGACCACTTCGAAGCCAGCGGCCAGGAAGAGCCCCAGCGTGCCGTGGTAAAGGTCTGCCGGACCGGCCTTGGGCCGTTGCGCGGGATCGACCGGATAGCCCTCCACCACCGTGGCTCCGTGGGCAAAGGCGTGCTCGACGGCGGCCGCGAGCAGCGCCCGCGCCACGCCGGTCCGGCGCTGGCCGGGGGAGACAACAAAACAACTCACGGACCACACCTGATTCCCGCCATGATCCCGGGCCATGTCAGACCCCGCCGCCGTCAAGACCTTCGAGCGGACGATCCTGGGATAGCACCCGCGGGCCTCGACGGCGCACCAGCCCACCGGGTTCCCGCCGCGGAAGGCGAGCACCCCCGGGGCCGGGCCGCCGCCGTCGAACTTGTCCCGCAACTGGACTTTCCGCTGTTCGGGGGTGGACACGGACCACTGTGTTCCGGTGAGGGCGAAGAACCGGCACCAGCAACGCGACGGTTCGCCGCGGCCGCCAAAGAGGCGCTCGACGTCGGGCCAGTCCGCCGCCGCGGTGGTGATGGCTTCCGGACCCCGGGGTTCTGCTCCGCCCATGGAAACAGGCTAGCCCCCCGCCGGCGTCAGCGCGTGCGCGCGCCGGCGCCGGACTGACGGCCGGCACGCTGACGATGCGCGGCCAGGCGCAGTTGGATGATGCGGGCGGCTCCGGCGATCGCGACCAGCACGCCGCCGCCAACGGCCGCGATGAACAGTGCAATGCCCAGCGGGACCGAGCCCGTGAGGCCAAAGAACTTGACCTGCACATATTCCTGGTTCTGCAGGATGAAGGCGATAAGCAGGATCAGCACCACCAGCGCGCAGGCAACCGCGGCCCAGACCATTCCCGCACGGGTGACCTGGCGCGCCTCCGGTGCGGGAGTCGGTGTTCCGGGCGTCTCTGGCCGGGGCGTTTCTATCCCCGTCGCCGGGGCCGGGGCCGGGGCAGCCGGAGCCGGGGAAACAAGGTCCGGGCCGGACTGGATTCCGGTGTTGGCGCCTTCCTCAGCGGATCCGGACGCGCGGTCAGCGGCCCTCGGGTACTGGGTGGTCGGGGCGTCGTAGGAATCGTTGGGATCAAATCCGCGGGGTGTCTGGGTCATGGCGGCCGTACCTTTCGGTTGCGGGCAGGGAGCACAGGCGTTCCCTGGTGCCCTGCCTGTCCCCTCAATACTAAGCGTGCTGATGGCTGATGGCGGGTTGTTGGCACCGGGGCGGGCACGGTATAACGTCACAGCCAAGGGAAGCCTTGAAGAGGAGGCGCGGCCGTGACAATCATTGACAACGCTGTTTATGTGGACGGTCGCCGGACCGCCGACCCGGAAGATCTCGAGGAGACGTATTTCCTGCTGCGGCAGCGCCAGGGCATGGCGTGGATCGGGCTCTACCGGCCCGAACCTGACGAGCTGCGATCGGTGGCCGAGGAATTCGACCTGAGCCACTTGGCCGTGGAGGATGCGCTCGCCGGCCACCAGCGGGCGAAACTGGAGCACTACGGCGAAACCTTGTTCCTGGTTCTTCGGCCGGCCCGGTATCTGGATGATGTGGAGAAGGTCGAGTTCGGCGAGATCCATGTCTTCGCCGGCCCGGACTTCGTCGTCACCGTCCGCCGTGCCGAGTCGCCGGATCTGGCCCGGGTACGCCGGCGCATGGAGTCCGAGCCGGACTTCCTGGCGCTAGGACCGGATGCGGTGCTGTACGCGATCGTGGACCAGGTGGTGGACGAGTACGAGCCGGTCGCCGCCGGGCTGGAAAACGACATCGATGAAATCGAAGATGATCTGTTCGCGGCCGATCCCGGCGTGTCACGCAGGATCTATGAGCTCTCCCGTCAGGTCATCGGGTTCCAGCGCGCCACAGCCCCTCTTGCCGGAATCCTGCAGACACTCATGGCGGGCGGACCGGACGGGGTGCCGGATCCCGAACTGCAGGACCACTTCCGCGATGTCCTGGACCATGCCCTCAGGCTCGGGGAACGGGTGGCAGCGTTCCGTGCGCTGCTGCAGAATGCGCTGGCAGTCAACGCCGCGCTCGTGGCACAACGGCAAAACGATGAAATGCGCCTCCTGACGGAGTCGAGCTTCGCCCAGAACGAGCAGGTCAAGCGGATTTCGTCGTGGGCTGCGATTCTGTTCGCCCCGACGCTGATCGCGTCAATCTACGGCATGAACTTCCGGCTCATGCCCGAGCTCGACTGGTTCTTCGGTTATCCGATGGCACTCGGGCTCATGGTGGTCATGGGCTTGATCCTGTACCTGGCGTTCAAACACAACAAGTGGATCTGACGCCCCGGCGCAGCCGGATGGGGAACCGCAGCCGGGTGGGGAACCGCAGCCGGGTGGGGAACCGCAGCCGGATTCGGGGGAGTGCGGCCGTGATGCGCGGTGGCGGTTTTTGCGGTGGCGGCCAGGTCCCTGATGGGACTCTGGGCTGCGGAAGTCCGCAGCCCAGAGCCGCTCTTCTTGTGCCCCAGGAGGGAATCGAACCCCCGACCGGCGGATTAGAAGGCCGCTGCTCTATCCCCTGAGCTACTGGGGCACGTTGGCTGCCGCCGGCTGCTGCCGGGGACGCCTCAAAAAGTTTACAGTGCCGGACGGCCGCCGACGGTCAACGCCCGCCCCCGGCTTGTCGGTAGTCCGGGCCGCCCGCCAACTCCTCCCCAACACCTCCCCGGTGCGGGTGCCGGCGGCAGGTTTTCCACATGGCTCAGCCGGGCCCTCCCCGGCGACCGTCCAGCGCAGGATGCTGGAACTGCCCGCCAGGGCACGACAACTCGAGACAGGACATGAGAATGAGTGACAACATTACCGTCCGCGGCTTCGTGGCCACGGAGATCAGAAGCTCTACCACCCCCGGTGGCGTGGCCACGGCGTCCTTTCGGCTCGGCGCCACCGACCGCCGTTTCGACCGGGCGACCAGCACCTGGGTGGATGGCAACACCAACTGGTTCACCGTCCAGGGCTACCGGCAATTGGCTGGCAATCTGGGCTGCAGCGTCAAAAAGGGCCAGCGGGTCATTGTCGTTGGCAGGCTAAAGATGCGGAGTTGGGAAAAAGACGGCCGGATCTACCATGCAGCAGAAATCGACGCCGAGTCCGTTGGCCACGACCTCATGTGGGGATCCGCCAACTTCACGCGCACGGCCGGAGCCGGAACCCAGACGGCCGCCGGGCCGGGCGCACCCGGCGCGCCCGGTGCCGGGGACGGGGATGGCGGCTCAGCGCCGACGGAGTCCGGTGATTCCGACGGACACAGCGACGGCGCCCCCGACGACGCGACGTATATCGATGAGGCGACCGGTGAAGAAGAGGAAGTGGACCGGGAAACCGGCGAACTGAAAGGGGCGGCGGCCTGAATCCCGGCAAGACGCCGGCGGCGAGCCAGGAAGCGACGATATCCGCGTCCCTGATTGGCGCGGGGATTCCGGGCAGCTCCGTCCAATGCCCGCCGGCGTCCTCTAGCATCGTCAAAGGACCGATTGGGGGCGTCCGGAATGTGAGTTATCCCGGCCGAGCCACTAGATTTGTAGGCATGGCGGAATTTATCTACACAATGACCAAGGCCCGTAAGGCTGTCGGCGAAAAACTCATCCTCGATGACGTAAGCATGTCCTTCTTCCCGGGGGCCAAGATTGGCGTTGTCGGCCCGAATGGTGCCGGTAAGTCCACCATTCTCAAGATCATGGCAGGCCTGGACACTCCCTCCAACGGCGAGGCCCGGCTCAGCCCCGGCTACACGGTCGGCATCCTGCTGCAGGAGCCGCCGCTGAACGAAGACAAGACCGTCCTGGGCAACGTCCAGGAAGGTGTCGGTGAAATCTACGGCAAGATCCAGCGCTTCAACGAGATCTCCGAGGAAATGGCCAGCCCCGATGCTGACTACGACGCCCTCCTCGAGGAAATGGGTCAGCTGCAGGAAGCGATCGACGCCGCCGACGCCTGGGATATCGATTCGCAGCTGGAACAGGCCATGGACGCCCTGCGCTGCCCGCCGGCCGACGCCGATGTCACCCTGCTCTCCGGTGGTGAGCGCCGCCGCGTCGCCCTCTGCAAGCTCCTGCTGCAGAAGCCGGACCTGCTGCTGCTCGACGAGCCCACCAACCACCTCGATGCCGAAAGCGTGCTGTGGCTGGAGCAGCACCTCTCCAGCTACCCCGGCGCCGTCCTCGCTGTCACCCACGACCGCTACTTCCTTGACCACGTGGCCGAATGGATCGCCGAAGTGGACCGCGGCCACCTCTACCCGTACGAGGGCAACTACTCCACGTACCTGGAGAAGAAGCGTGCCCGCCTGGAAGTCCAAGGCAAGAAGGACGCCAAGCAGGCCAAGCGCCTCACCGAGGAACTCGAATGGGTCCGGTCCAACGCCAAGGGGCGCCAGACCAAGTCCAAGGCCCGTCTGGCCCGCTACGAGGAAATGGCTGCCGAGGCAGACCGCACCCGCAAGCTCGACTTCGAAGAGATCCAGATCCCGCCGGGACCGCGCCTCGGCGGACTTGTGCTGGAAGCCAAGGACCTCCAGAAGGGCTTCGATGACCGCACGCTGATCGACGGACTGTCCTTCAGCCTGCCCCGCAACGGCATCGTCGGCGTCATTGGCCCCAACGGCGTCGGCAAGTCCACCCTGTTCAAGACCATCGTGGGCCTGGAGCCGCTCGACGGCGGCGAACTGAAGATCGGCGACTCCGTCAAGATCTCCTACGCCGACCAGAGCCGCGGCGGCATCGACCCCAACAAGACCCTGTGGGAGGTCGTGTCCGACGGCCTTGACTACATCCAGGTCGGCCATGTCGAAATGCCGTCCCGTGCCTATGTTGCCGCCTTCGGCTTCAAGGGCCCCGACCAGCAGAAGAAGGCCGGGGTGCTCTCCGGCGGTGAGCGCAACCGCCTCAACCTGGCGCTGACCCTCAAGCAGGGCGGCAACTTGCTGCTCCTCGACGAACCGACTAACGACCTCGATGTCGAAACCCTCAGCAGCCTCGAAAACGCCCTGCTCGAATTCCCGGGCTGCGCCGTCGTCGTCTCGCACGACCGCTGGTTCCTGGACCGGGTGGCCACCCACATCCTCGCCTACGAAGGCGACGAGGAGAACCCGTCCAAGTGGTACTGGTTCGAGGGCAACTTCGAATCCTACGAGGAGAACAAGGTGGAGCGCCTGGGCCCGGACGCGGCCAAGCCGCACCGTGTGACGCACCGCCGCCTCACCCGCGACTAAGCACCGCAACGCAGAAGGCGGGCTCCCCCCGGGGGAGCCCGCCTTCTGCGTTAAGCCGCGTCGTGTTGTGTGATCTTAGGGTCTCGGGACGCGGATCATGCCTTCCTGCGCCACCGTTGCCACGTGCCGGCCGTCGCGGCTGAAGATCTTGCCCGTGGCCAGGCCCCGCGCACCCTGGGCGCTGGGGGACTCCTGGACGTACAAGAGCCATTCGTCCACCCGGACCGGGCGGTGCCACCACATGGCGTGGTCCAGGCTCGCCACGGACATCCCGGGCGTAATCCAGCTCATCCCGTGCCTGCGGAGAACCGACTCCAGCAGGGTGTAGTCGCTCGCATAGGCCAGGGCGGCCCGGTGCAGGCCGGCGTCGTCGGGCATCGGGCCGAAGGTCTTCATCCAGACGGCGTTGCGCGCTTCCTTGGGCCCGTGGGCCGAAACGTACAGGGCAGGGTCGACGTGTCGGATATCGAAGGGCCGCTCATAGGCCCAGTGCCGGGCCACGGGGTGGTCGAACTTCCCCAGCAGGTCGGCGGTGCTGGGCAGCGATTCGGGGTCCGGGATGCCGGCCGGCATCTCCGACTGGTGCTCAATGCCTTCGTCCTCGGCCTGGAAGGAGGCGATCATCGACAGGATGGGCATGCCCTCCTGATAGGCGTGGACCCGGCGGGCCGAGAAGGACCGGCCGTCGCGCAGGCGCTGCACCCCAAAGGTGATCGGCTGGTTGGCGTCGCCCGGTCGGAGGAAGTAGCCGTGCATGGAGTGCACGCTGCGGTCCGGATCGACAGTGCGGCTCCCGGCAATGAGGGACTGCGCCAGCACCTGGCCACCGAAGACGCGCTGCCGCGGCTGCCGCTGGGAGGGACCCATGAAGATGTCCTCGTCGGTCCGTGCGCCCTCAAGCTCGCCGAGGTTGAGGAGTTCGATGAGCGAGGAGGTGGGGTCCTGCGTGGGAAGTCCCCGCAGTCCGGCTTCGGCTTCAGTCATGCTCTGACTCTAGACGGACGCCCGGGCCGCTCCAAAGAAGCGCAGCCGGTAGAGTCGGTAGTGTGTCTGATGTCCTAACCCAGCCCCTGCAGTTCACCGATCCCCGTGACCTCGCCGACCTTCGCACCTTCGCGACGCGCGCCAGGTCCATCGACGACGGCGCCATCCGGCTCCAAGCCGCGGGCCCGGTCCTGGCCGCCTACGTCTGCGTCCTGCGGCCCCGGCTCCTCGGCGAATCCACGCCCACCATCCTGGGCTTGCGGACGATGGCGCTGGCACAGCCGGCGGACACTGACGTGACCGTGCCGCTGTCCGCCGTACTGGACCGTTTGGCACGGGCGGGGGAGACCGACGTCGAACTTCCCGTGCCGCCGATGACCGTCAGCGAGTCGTGGGCCGGGATCGGGGCGCCGCGTGCCGGCTGGGAACCGCTCGGTACCCTCCGGGACACCGCCCTGCGGGACGCCGCCGAGGCCGGCATCCGGGAGATCGCCGCGATCATCCCGGACAAGCCGGGTGCGCTGATCGTCAACAACGCCCGGGCAACGGTCTGGGGCCGTGAACTGCCCGACGCCGGCGGCCTCCCGGCCGGTGCCGCGTTCGCCGCGCTCACCTTGGGCTTCCTCGCCGACGGCGACCAGCGGCTCTTCCGGGCCGGGCGCTGGTTCCGGCTCAGCGGCACCCGCGGCCACGTGCTGGTCCGGACGGGTTCCGGACTTTAGGACTCTGGTAGCCGGAGGCGGAATCCCGGATCGCCGTCGTTGCCGTCCCCGCGTTGACCGGCATGCCATACTGGGCGCATGAGCGGTGTGTCGGTGCTGGATCCCCCAATCGGGCGACACTTTGGCTTCAACGATGCGCTGCATCCGGACCGGACGTGGATCCGCCTGCCCCGAGCCGCGGTGGGCATCTTCGTACTCTTTGCCGTCGTCCGGAGGACGTACGACGCGACGCTGCCCGGCAACGACGTCGACGTCTTCCAGCTCTATTCGGAATTCACCGTCCAGTCGAACCTCGCCCTCGGGCTAGTGCTCATCGCGTCCGCCGCCTGGCAGCGGACGCGGCTTCCGGAGTGGTGGGACCACGTTTTCGGCGCACTTGTTTTCTATCTGGTGATGACGGGCATCATCTACGCGGTGCTCGTCGCCCCGCCGGGTGAACCGTGGTGGAGTTGGGACATGTACTGGCCCCAGCTGGCACACCATCGCCTGGCTCCGTTGTTCGTCGTCCTCGACTGGATCCTCGTCACGAAGACACTGCGCGGCAGATGGTGGCGGCCGCTGGTGTGGCTCAGCTACCCGACCGCCTTCCTGGCCTTCTCGTGGGTGCGCGGCGGGATCGACGGCTGGTACGTCTACGACTTCCTCGACCCGACGCTCGACGGCGGGTGGCCGGCCGCGCTGACGACGACGGCGCAGGTGCTCGCCGCGTTCCTGCTCATCGCGTTCCTCGTGCACGGCGCCGGCAACGGGCGCGCCGCGCTGGCCGCGGGCACCGGGCGGCGCTGATCCTGCTTCCGGACGCGACGGGGATTAGGCCTCCGACGGGCTGTTGACCATGGAGAGGGCTGCCCGCTCCATGTAGTCCCACAGCGTTCCCTCGTACAGCGGCGGAAGCGCCAGGGCATCCACCGCGGTGCGCATGTGGTGCAGCCAGCGTTCCTTGGCCTCCGGCGTCACGCGGAAGGGCATGTGGCGCATCCGCAGACGGGGGTGCCCGCGCTCCTCGCCGTAGGTCGTCGGGCCGCCCCAATACTGTTCCAGGAACATCAGGAAGCGCCGTTTGGCGGGGCCGAGGTCTTCTTCCGGGTACATGGGGCGCAGCAGCGGATCGCTCGCGACGCCGTCGTAGAACACGTCGATGAGTTTGACGAAGGTTTCGTGGCCGCCCACGGCGTCGTAGAAGTTGTCGGTGTAGCCGGGCTGGCTGAACGGATCGTTCTGCAGCAACTGGCGGGGCTGCCGGGGTTCACCGGCGCTGGGAATCGTCATTTCTCTATTCTCCGGCCTGCTGCTGCGGCGTGGCATCGGCCTCGTCGGCCGGCGGGGCGGTCGGTGCGATGTAATTGCCCTGCGAACGGTTGCCCACGCGCAGGATTTCGCCGTTGCGCAGGTACCAGATGGCGCCGTCGTCAGCCCGGACCCGGGTGATCCGCAGGTTCATGGACTCCACGACGCCCACCACCTCGGAGGTCTCGATGATGTCGCCGATTCCGTACTGGTCCTCGAGCGTGATGAAGATGCCGGCCAGGAAGTCGCGGATCAGCTGCTGGGCGCCGAAGCCGATGGCGATACCGAGGATCCCGACGCTGGTCAGCAGCGGTGCAATGTTTACGTTCAGGTTGTTGAGCACATACATGATGGTGAATGCAGCGACCAGGACGCCCACCACGCTCCTGAGCAGCGCACCGATCGTGTTGGCGCGCTGGACCCGGCGTTCGTGGTCCAGTGCCCGCAGGGCCGGAGTCACCCAGCGGAAGTGCCGCTTCTTGAAGAAGGTGCTGCCCTCGGCGACACGCTTGGTGATTCCGGAGATCAGAAAGGATGCCACCAGCCACACCGCAACGCCGACGCCGATGCTGATGAGGACGCCCGGCAGGTTGATCGCCGAAATTTCCTGCGGGGTGATGGGCTCGACGGCTGTCATGCTGTACATCGGTAGGGTTTGCTCCTTGCAGTTGTTGGCTATGGGGCCGGCGTTCGCCGGCCGCATAACACTCTGTTCCCCTTCAACATTAGCGCCGTACCGTGGCACCCATGCGCATCCTCATCCTTGGCGGCACAGCCTTTCTCTCCGCCGAAATAGCCCGGCAAGCCGTCAATTCCGGGCATGACCGTCGTCTCCAGCTGCTCGGTCTACGCGGACCATTCGGTTGCCGGCACGGCCGAAGATGCGCAGGTGCTCCCGCCACTGGCCCCGGGCACGGCACTGACGATGGAAAACTACGGCGAAGCGAAAACCGCGATTGAACAGTGGGCGCGTGCGCTGGCAGCGGACAAGTCGCACCTGTGCCGCGCCGGGCTGATCGGCGGACCCGGGGACGGCTCGGACCGGTACGGGTATTGGCCCGCCCGCTTCGCCCGGGACGACGATCCGGTCCTGGTCCCTGACATCCCCGCCGACTCCACCCAGATCATCGATGTGCGGGACCTCGCGGCCTGGATCGTGGCCGCGGCGGAGTCAAACGTCACCGGGGCCCTGAACGCCGTCGGCGAGCCGGTGCTGTTTGCCGCCTATCTGGAAGCATGCCGGCAGCTGACCGGCGGGAAGGCCCGGACGGTGGCGGCCCCGGGGGAATGGCTGGCCGGGCACGGCGTGAACTACTGGGCCGGGCCCGACTCGCTGCCGTTGTGGCTGCCGCCAGGTCATGACGGCTTCTCGGCCCGCAGCAACAGCGCCGCCCGGGGTGCCGGGCTGCGGCTCCGGCCCTGGACACAGACCCTGCGCGACACCCTCGAGGACGAACGCCGGCGCGGCCTTACCCGTGAACGCAAGGCCGGCCTGCGCCCGGACACGGAGCGGACACTCCTGGCCGCGTACCGGGCGCAGCCCGCCTGAGCTGCCGCCGCTTGGGCGATCAGGCCGGTTCCGCCACGGGCACGGGCTCGTGCAGCACGGGAAAGTTGACGCTGCGGGCAATGAAGCAAACCTTGTTGGCCTCGGCATGGAGCTCCTCGAGAAGCTCCGGGGCCGCAGGTTCCGCCACCGTCACGCGGGGCTTGAGCGTGACGGACTCGAATTGGCCGCTGCCGTCCCGGTTGGTCCGCATCAGCCCCTCGGCCCGGTCCTCATAGCCGGTCACCACCACGCCATGCTTCACGGCCACGTGCAGGAAAGAGAGCATGTGGCATTGCGAGAGCGCCGCCAGGAGGAGCTGCTCGGGGTTGTAGCGCTGGCGGTCACCATGGAATGTCGGATCGGCCGAGCCGCGCAGCACCGGCAGCCCGGGGATCTCGACGTCGTGGTCCCGTGAATAGCCGCGGTAGGAGGACGTCCCGGACCCGAGGTTCCCGGTCCAGCGGACAGTCAGCGCGTAGCGGCGTTCGTCAAGGCTCATGACGCCAGTTTAGTGGCGCTTAAACGCCGGAGTCCCGGTACCGCCGGAGGGCGGCGCCGGGACTCCGGGAAAACGCGTCCTAGCCGACGTCGGCCTGGCGGGCGCGCAGGGACCGGACCACGCCGTCGCGGTTTTCCAGCATCATCCGGCGCAGCGCGGAGCTGTCTTCCGGCAGCGAGGCCAGGAACTTATCGGTCCGGTCCACAGTGGCCTGCGTGGTGAGCAGGGCCGGGTAGAGCCCGACGACGATCTGCTGGGCCAGCGCGTGGGTGCGGTTGGCCACGATCTCCGGGACGGCCTCGAAGTACTTCTCGGCGTAGGGCTCCAAGAGGGAGGTGTCCAGGACCCGGGTGAAACCGGTCACGGCCGAGCCCTGCAGGGCGTTGGACAGATCGCCCTTGACCACAATCGATTCCCAGGCTTCGGCCTTGGCCTCAGGGGTGGGAATGGCCGCCTTCGCCAGAGCTGCCGCGTTCTGGCCGTTGGAGGTGTTGTCGTGCGCGAGTTCCTCGTCGATCCGCTCCTGTCCGGCGCGGCCACCTGCCACGAGGCACGCCAGCAACTCCCACCGCAGGTCCTGGTCAACGGTCAGCCCGTCGAGCGTGCGGGAGCCGTCCAGCAACCCGGACACCGTATCCAGCTGCCCGGCGCTGCGGGCCAGCAGGGCGTAGGACTTCACGAACTGCAGCTGGGCGTCGGAGCCGGCCGGCACGGTCGAGGCCAGGTCCCACAGGGTGTCGGCCGCGGCCACGGCGGTGGCTTCCTTGTGCTCCTCGGCCACGTAGAAGGCCAGCGTGGTGGCAAGCTGGCGGAGCTGGACCAGGATCACGGAGGAATCGGACTCCTCGGCAATGTTGGCCAGGATCAGGTCCACGTAGCCGCGGGCCGGGGTTTCGCCGTCGCGCGCCGCGTCCCAGGCCGAGCCCCACACCAGGGTGCGGGGGAGGCTCTGGCTGAAGTCCTTGAGGTGAGCCGTGGCCGTGGTGAGGGACGTCGGATCGAGCCGGACCTTGGCGTAGGCGAGGTCGTCGTCGTTGAGCAGGATCAGGTCCGGCCGGGCAAGCCCGGCCAGGGCGGGAACCTCGGTGCGCTCGCCGTCGACGTCGAGCTCCTCACGGTGGACGCGCTCCAGCTTGCCGGCGCTGTTGAGGTCATAGAAGCCGACGGCGAGGCGGTGCGGCCGCAACGTCGGCTCGCTCTCGACCGCCGACTGCACGATCGCGAAGGAACTGATGGTGCCGTCCGCCCCTGCCGTGATTTCCGGTGTCAGGGTGTTGACGCCGGCGGTCTCCAGCCAGAGCTGGCCCCACCTTTCCAGGTCGCGGCCGCTTGCCTTCTCGAGTTCGGCCATGAGGTCGCTGAGCTCGGTGTTTTGCCAGGCGTGCTTGCTGAAGTACTCGCGGACGCCGGACATGAATTCCTCCGGGCCCACCCAGGCGACGAGCTGGCGCAGCACCGAGGCGCCCTTGGCGTAGGTGATGCCGTCGAAGTTCACCTCGACGTCCTGGAGGTCGTTGATCTCGGCGAAGATCGGGTGCGTGGTGGGAAGCTGGTCCTGGCGGTAGGCCCAGGATTTCTCCATGGAGGCGAACGTGGTCCAGGCGTGGGCAAACTCGGTGTTCTCCACGGCGGCCAGGTGGGACATGTACTCGGCGAAGGACTCGTTGAGCCAGAGATCGTTCCACCAGCGCATCGTGACGAGGTCGCCGAACCACATGTGTGCGAGCTCGTGCAGCACGGTGATGGCGCGGCGCTCCACCTGGGCGTCGGCGACCTTGCCGCGGAAGACGTAGCCTTCCAGGATGGTGACGGCGCCGGCATTTTCCATGGCGCCGGCGTTGAACTCCGGTACGAAGAGCTGGTCGTACTTCTCGAACGGGTACGGGCAGCCGAACTGCGCCTCGAAGAACTCAAAGCCCTGCCGGGTGAGTTCGAAGATGTTGTCCGCATCCAGGTACTGCATGAGTGACTTGCGGGCGAAGATACCCAGGGGGGTGACGCGGCCCTCCGCCGAGGTGACCTCGCTGCGGACCGACTGGTACGGCCCGGCGATCAGTGCCGTGACGTATGAGGAGAGCCGGGGCGTGGGCGTGAATTCCCAGACGGAGCGGGCGCTACCGTCCTCGCCGGGGATGGTCTCCACCGGCACCGGGGTGGGGGAGTTGGAAACCACGTCCCAGTGTGAAGGGGCGGTGACGGTGAACGTGAAGCTGGCCTTGAGGTCGGGCTGTTCGAACACGGCGAACATGCGCCGCGAATCCGGGACCTCGAACTGCGTGTACAGGTAGACCTCGTTATCCACCGGATCCACAAAGCGGTGCAGGCCTTCGCCGGTGTTCATGTAGGGCGCCTCCGCGACCACGAGGAGGTGGTTCTCGGCCTCCAGGTCCGGCAGCTGGATCCGTACGCCGTCTGAGACCTCTGCCGGATCCAGTTCGCGGCCGTTGAGGCTCACGCTGTGCACCGCGTGGGTCACGGCGTCGATGAAGGTCGAAGACCCCGGCTTGGCGGTGAACTTCACGGCCGTGGTGGTCCCGAAGACTTTCTCGCCACGCGTCAGGTCGAGGCTGACCTCGTAGGACTCGACGTCGATCAGGGCGGCGCGCTCGCGGGCTTCGGCGCGGGTCAGGTTCATACCGGGCAAGGGGGCCTCCAAAAGAGTCGGATACTGCCGGCCGGCCGCAGCCGCCGGCGATACTGTGAAATTATTCTTTCACGTCAGCGGCCGATGGCAAGGCATCCTTGTCCCAATGTCTGCCGCCGCGACGGTCCTGATGGCCGGTTTCCGCCGCGAGTTCCGTCGTAAATTTCCGTTTCGGGCGTTCGCGCCGCGCCCGGATCGCTCCACGTGCAGGCGGGGGTAGCGTTGGAGTATGGGAAAGTTTCGGGACTCAGTCGATGTCAGGGCGTTGCGCTTTGCCATCGGTTTCCCCCTCATGCTGGCGGCCGGATTCGTGGTGTGTGCGCTGCTGGTCCGGCCGGACCTGCCCGAGCCGCTGGCCGTCCGCTGGACCGACGCCGGTGCCGTCGACTTCGCGCCGTTCACCGCCGTCGCTGGCGCCGGTGCGGCGCTGATCGTGGTGGTCGGCTGGGCCGTGCTGCTTCAGGCCGTGCCGCTGTCCCGCCCCGCGATGATGCGCCGCATCATGATGGGCGCCGGGCTATCCATGAGCCTCTTCATCACCACGGTCCTCGCCGCTGTGCTCGTGGGCCAAATGGGGCTGCCCGACGCGCGCGAGTCCCACGTTGATGCCACGGTCCTGGCCCTCGGAAGCGGCGCGGCCCTGGGCCTGGGGGTTGTCATGGGCTTTGTCTTCAAGGCCGACGAACGCTGGTCCGTCGACGACGACCTCGCCATACGGCAGGCCCTCGAGCGGGAACAGGATCCGGAACTGGCCAGGGACCGCATCAGCCTCTGGGTGCACGCCCGCAGCTCGATCTTCGTCATGCTCGGCATCGCGACACTCCTGCCCGCGGCCCTCCTCACCCTTGCCGTGCCCTGGCTGGCTGCGCTCCTGGTGGCCGCGGCCCTGGTAACGGCGGCGTTCCTGTTTGCCCGGATCCGGGTTGACCGCAGCGGGCTGCGGGTCTTCGCGGCAGGGTTCGTCCGGGTCATGGACGTTCCGGCCGCGGCCATCGACGCTGCCACACCTCGGGATGTCCGGGCTGCCGACTACGGAGGGTGGGGGTACCGGATCCACGGCAACACCACGGCGCTGCTGGTCAGCAGCGGGCCCGCGGTAGTCGTCGACCGTCTGGACGGCCGGCGGCTGGCCGTGAGCGGCGGAAGTGCCGCCTCGGCGGACAACATTGCCCGTACGCTTTCCCGGGTGGCGGACAGGGCCCGGCGGAACGGTGATGCACCCGCCGTGTGACACGAAGATGTGGCGCAGTGCTGTAACAAGTGCTGTAACAAGTGCTGTAACACGACAGTGCAGGGCGGCGCCCGGCGCGGTCCGGCGCCGCCCCGAAAGGCCCGGCCTAGTAGGCTTGGAACAGCCCCCAACCGCCCCCGGCCGCCGCCCGGCGCCGCAACTGAACGGAATCGCCGTGACTCTTTCTGACTTCCCGCGCGTGCACATCGCCACCGACCACGCCGGCATGGAGCTCAGCGCCCACCTCGTCAGCCACCTCAGCGCCAAGGGCTACGAGGTGGTGGATCACGGACCCAAGGTCTACGACGCCCTGGATGACTACCCGTCGTTCTGCATCAACGCCGCCCTCGCCGTCGTCGCCGACCAGGAAGCCGGCACCCACGCCCTCGGCATCGTCCTGGGCGGTTCCGGCAACGGCGAGCAGATTGCCGCAAACAAGGTCAAAGGCGTGCGCGCCGCCCTGGCGTGGAACCTGTCCACGGCGCAGCTCGCCCGCGAACACAACGATGCGAACGTGGTTGCCGTCGGCGGGCGCCAGCACAGCGTGGACGAGGCAACAGCAATCATCGAGGCCTTCCTGGCCGAGCCGTTCAGCAACGACGAGCGCCACGTCCGCCGGATCGGCAAGATCGCCATCTACGAGCGCACCGGCGAGGTTGTTCAGTAGTGCCGGAAGGGCACTCCGTCCACCGGCTGGCACGCCAGTTCGGTGACGTTTTCGCGGGGGAGAGGCTGAGCGTCTCGAGCCCGCAAGGACGGTTCGCGCCCGGCGCCGCGTTGTTGGACGGGCACGTCATGATGACCGCGACCGCCCACGGGAAGCACCTGTTCCTCGAGTTCGACCACGGCCTGGTCTTGCACGTCCACCTGGGCCTCTATGGCGCGTGGGATTTCGGCGGGGACGACACCTTCCGCGGCGCGTCCAGCATCGGCGCGCCCCGGAAGGTGGGGGAGCGGGAGGTGTACGACGACGGCGACGCACCGGCAGTCGCTCTTCCTGCGGACGCCGCGCCTGCTGCTGTCCCTGCACTCGCGTCTGCATACGCAGGGCCGCCGGCGCCGGTGGGCGCCGTCCGCGTCCGGCTGGTGAGCGGGCACGGCTGGGCGGACCTGCGCGGTGCTACCACCTGTGAGGCGATCACCGGGGATGAGGCCGGAGGCGTCCTAGCCCGCCTCGGCCCGGACCCGCTGCGCAACCTGCCGGGGGACCGCGACGCCTTCACCGCCACCCTGGCGGGCAGACGCACGCCCCTGGCAACCTTGCTCATGGACCAAAAGGTGATTGCCGGCGTCGGGAACGTCTACCGCGCCGAACTGCTGTTCAGGCAGCGCCTCAATCCCTGGCTTCCCGGGGCCGGGCTGTCACCTGACGCGGCCCGCCGCCTCTGGGACGACACCGTGGCGATGATGTCCGACGGCGTCCGGGACGGCCGGATTATTACGACGCCGCCCCGGTACTGGGACGGGCAGCCGGACGTCCTTCCGGACCCTGATGAGGCGCACTTCGTCTACCGCAGGCACGGACTGGACTGCCGCGACTGCGGCACCCCTGTGGTGCTGACGGAACTGGGAGCCCGGAAACTGTACTGGTGCCCGCAGTGCCAGCAGGCCTGAGCGGATTCCGCCGGGCCGCGCATGAAAAAAGCCCCTCCGGAGAGGGGCTTTCTCTGTGTGCCTGACGGCTGTGGTGGAGGGGACGACGGGAATCGAACCCGCGTAATCAGTTTGGAAGACTGAGGCTTTACCATTAAGCTACGTCCCCGGGGTGATGCTGGAAATCCAGCAAAACTTCCGGTCGGCTGTTCAAGCCGGATACAACTAAACCTAATGCAGGGCCCCGGTGTCAAATGTGCAATTCGGCACAGTATGACCGTAGACTGTTCTGTGCACTTACGGGGTGTAGCTCAGCTTGGCTAGAGCGCCTGCTTTGGGAGCAGGAAGTCGCAGGTTCAAATCCTGTCACCCCGACTCTGCAAGCACTGCCAGTCCGTGGCAATGCAGAACCCCATTCCCCCACACCAGGAGTACTTAGACTGTGAAGAGCGCTGTCGAGAACCTCACCCCCACGCGGGTCAAGCTCAATGTTGAGGTCCCCTTTGAGGAATTGAAGCCCAGCATCGCAGAGGCATACAAGACTGTTGCTTCGCAGATCCAGGTCCCCGGTTTCCGCAAGGGCAAGGTCCCCTCCAAGCTCATTGACCAGCGCGTTGGCCGCGGCTACGTCCTGGAGACGGCCATCAACGAAGGCCTCAACGGCTGGTACCAGGCTGCCGTGCAGGAAACGGGCATCCGCCCCCTGAGCCGTCCCGAGGTCGAAATCACCGAGGTTCCGGACCCGTCCGCCACCGATGGTGAGCTCAAGTTCCACGCAGAGGTTGACATCCGCCCCGAGATCGAACTGCCCGACTACGCCGGCATCAAGGTTGAGGTCGCCGCCGCCGAGTCGTCCGACGCCGACGTCGACAAGGCCCTGGACGAGCTCCGCGGCCGCTTCGGCACCCTGAAGACCGTCGACCGCCCGGCCGCGGACAAGGATTTCCTGACGATCGACATCGCCGCCTCGATTGACGGCGCCGAGGTTGACTCCGCAGCAGGCCTGTCCTACCAGGTTGGCGCCGGCACCATGCTTGAAGGCCTCGACGAGGCCGTCACGGGCCTCAGCGCCGACGAGGACGCCATCTTCGACACCACCCTGGTGGGTGGCGAGCACGCTGGCGAGTCCGCCCAGGTCAAGGTCACGGTCAAGGCCGTCAAGGAGCGCGAGCTCCCCGTCGCCGACGACGACTTCGCCCAGCTGGCCAGCGAATTCGACACCCTGGCGGAGCTCCGCGAGGACCTCGCCAAGCAGGCTGCCGAGTCCAAGGTTGTGGAGCAGGGCGTCGAGGCCCGCGACAAGGTCCTGGACAAGCTCGTTGAGCTCGTTGCGGTTCCCGTCCCGGAATCGATCGTCGAAGAGCAGCTCGAGCAGCACTTCAACGCCGAAAACGCCCACGGTGAAGGCGAGCACGACACCGAGGAGCACCGCGCCGAGGTCAAGGCCAACACCGAGCGCGCTTTCCAGAACGAGATCATCCTTGACGCCATCGCCGAAAAGGAAGAAGTCAACGTCAGCCAGAACGAGCTGATCGACTACATCGTCACCACCGCCAGCCAGTACGGCATGGACCCGAACCAGTTCGCCCAGATCATCGATCAGAGCGGCCAGGTCCCCATGATGGTGTCCGAGGTCCGCCGCCGCAAGGCTCTGGCCGTCGTCCTGGGCCAGGCCGAGGTCACCGACTCCGAAGGCAACAAGGTTGACCTGAGCGACTTCGTCCGCCCCGGCGACGAAGCTGCCCCGGCCGCTGAGTCCGTTGAGGAAGAAGCTTCCGAGGAAGCAGCTGCCACCGACGCCACGCCGAGCGACGACCCCGCAGCAGTGAAGTTCTAGCATTGCCGCTGACGGCCCCCGGATCATCGATCCGGGGGCCGTCTGTTTTAAGTCCCCGGGACCCGGCTGGCAGGCTCCCGGCAATCGTGCGCCGTCAGCGAACAGCCCTGCGCCTGCGCACAAACGGGCAGTGAAAACCGTTAGTGTCCATGTAGGAAAGTTCAGTGATGTCGTTCAGTGACGTCACCGTCGCCAGCGAGAGGTAAGTACATATGTCACAGCACGCAGGGGCACCCCGGATGGCCACGGTCGATCCGGCAGCCCAGGATAACTACATTTACAACCGCCTGCTGAAAGAGCGCATCATCTGGCTCGGCTCCGAGGTCCGCGACGAGAACGCCAACGCGATCTGCTCGCAGCTCCTGCTGCTCTCGGCGGAGAACCCTGAAAAGGACATCTACCTCTACATCAACTCTCCCGGCGGCTCCGTCACCGCCGGCATGGCCATCTATGACACCATGCAGTTCATCCCGAACGATGTTGTCACCGTGGCCACCGGCCTGGCCGCATCCATGGGCCAGTTCCTGCTCTCCTCCGGCACGAAGGGCAAGCGCTATGCGACCCCCAACGCCCGCATCCTCATGCACCAGCCCTCCGGCGGCATCGGCGGCACGGCGTCGGACATCAAGATCCAGGCTGAGCTGATCCTGCACATGAAGAAGGTCATGGCCGAGCTGACCGCAGACCAGACCGGCCAGACCGTGGACACCATCCTCAAGGACAACGACCGCGACAAGTGGTTCACGGCCCCGGAAGCCCTGGAATACGGCTTCTTCGACAAGATCGCCGCGCACGCAGGTTCCGTGGCCGGCGGCGGCGGAACCAACGCCAATGGCTCCGGCAACGGCGGCGGCGCTGCGACAGCCACCGAGAACTGACCGGCACGTAGACAGCAATGAATTCAGGAGCAATGAACATGAACTACAACTTCGGTTCGACTGCCGGTAACCTGCCGGGCAGCCGCTACGTGCTGCCGCAGTTCGAAGAGCGCACCCCTTACGGCTTCAAGCGCCAGGACCCGTACACCAAGCTGTTCGAGGACCGCATCATCTTCCTGGGCGTCCAGGTCGACGACGCCTCGGCGGACGACGTGATGGCCCAGCTCCTGGTCCTCGAGTCCACTGACCCGGACCGCGACATCACGCTCTACATCAACTCCCCGGGCGGCTCCTTCACCGCCATGACCGCGATCTATGACACGATGACGTACATCCGGCCCGAGATCCAGACCGTCTGCCTGGGCCAGGCAGCCAGTGCCGCCGCCGTGCTCCTCGCCGCCGGCACGCCGGGCAAGCGCCTCGCGCTGCCGAACGCCCGGGTCCTGATCCACCAGCCGTCGCTCTCCGGCGGGCAGGGTGGGCAGGCCTCAGACCTGGAGATCCAGGCCGCCGAGGTCATGCGCATGCGCTCCTGGCTCGAGGACACGCTGGCCAAGCACTCCGGCCGGACGCCGGAACAGGTCAACAACGACATCGAGCGGGACAAGATCCTCACCGCCGCCGAGGCCATGCAGTACGGCCTCATTGACCAGGTGCTGGATTCCCGCAAGATCAAGCCCCAGGCCATCACGCGCTAATCAACACAACGCGACGCCGGTGCGGCACCTTCACATGGCCGCACCGGCGTCCGCATTCCACCCAACAGGCCCAAAGTGACCTAGAGTGGAACATGTCACAGCCAGCAGCAAGCTACTAAAGGGGTTCACACATGGCTCGGATTGGCGAGAGCACTGATCTGCTGAAGTGTTCTTTCTGCGGAAAGAGCCAGAAGCAGGTTCGCAAGCTCATTGCCGGGCCCGGCGTCTACATCTGCGACGAGTGCATCGAACTCTGCAACGAGATCATCGAAGAAGAACTCGCGGAAGTAGCTGACCTGGGCAGTTTCGAACTGCCCAAGCCCCGCGAGATCTTTGATTTCCTGCAGGAATATGTGATCGGACAGGAACCCGCCAAGCGCTCGCTCGCCGTCGCGGTCTACAACCATTACAAGCGGATCCAGGCCGGCCACGCGCCGAAGAGCGGCAGCCTCGCCGACGGCGTGCACCACGACGACGTCGAGATCGCCAAGTCCAACATCCTCCTGATCGGCCCCACTGGCTGCGGCAAGACGTACCTGGCTCAGACCCTGGCACGCCGCCTGAACGTCCCGTTCGCGGTGGCCGACGCCACGGCCCTGACCGAGGCCGGCTATGTCGGCGAGGACGTCGAGAACATCCTCCTCAAGCTCATTCAGGCCGCCGACTATGACGTCAAGAAGGCCGAGCAGGGCATCATCTACATCGATGAGATCGACAAGATCTCGCGCAAGAGCGAAAACCCGTCCATCACCCGGGACGTCTCGGGCGAGGGCGTGCAGCAGGCGCTCCTGAAGATTCTCGAGGGTACCGTCGCCTCGGTCCCGCCGCAGGGCGGACGCAAGCACCCGCACCAGGAGTTCATCCAGATCGACACCACCAACGTGCTGTTCATCGTGGCAGGTGCTTTCGCGGGTCTCGAGGACATTATCGGCTCACGCTCCGGACGCAAGGGCATCGGCTTCGGCGCCCCGCTGAACGAGGTCAAGAACACCACGGATTCCTACGGCGAGGTCATGCCCGAGGATCTGCTCAAGTTCGGCCTGATCCCCGAATTCATCGGCCGGCTGCCCGTCATCACGACGGTGTCGAACCTGGACCGTGCAGCGCTCATCCAGATCCTGTCGACTCCGAAGAATGCTCTCGTCAAGCAGTACCAGAAGATGTTCCAGCTCGACGGGGTGGAGCTGATCTTCGACGAAGAGGCCCTGAACCTGATCGCGGACCAGGCGCTGGAACGCGGCACGGGGGCCCGCGGGCTCCGGGCCATCATGGAGGAAGTGCTGCTTCCGGTCATGTTCGACCTCCCCAGCCGCGACGACATCGCCAGCGTCGTGATCACGGCCGATGTGGTGGCCAAGAAGTCGCAGCCCACGATGATCGCCCACGACGTCGTGGCCAAACGCCGGAATAAATCCGCTTAGTTCATCGCTACACGTCATTGGTGCGCCCTGAGTGCGCCATGCCCCGAAGACTTTCCTGAGGAGACCGCCTGTGTCTGAAACCGCTCCCAATAAGGCCGATTTCTGGTTCGACCCGATGTGCCCCTTCGCCTGGGTCACGTCGCGCTGGATCGGCGAAGTGGAAGACGTCCGCGACATCAAGACCGAGTGGCATGTGATGAGCCTCGCCGTGCTGAACCAGGGCCGCGAGGAACTGCCCGAGCAGTACAAGGAGTTCCTGGCGAAGGCGTGGGCCCCCGTCCGCGTCATCACGGCCGCCGCCGAGGAGCACGGTGCCGAGTACATCAAGCCCCTCTACGACGCCATGGGCACGAAGATCCACAACGAAGGCATCAAAGACATCGACGAGGTCATCGCCAAGTCCCTGGCCGAGGCCGGACTGCCGGCCGAACTCGCCGCGGCGGGCCAGTCGGAGGAATTCGATGCGCAGCTGCGCGCCAGCCACGAGGCCGGCATCTCGCTGGTGGGCCAGGACGTCGGCACGCCGGTAGTAGCTTTCAACGGCACCGCGTTCTTCGGCCCCGTCCTGACCCGCATCCCGCGCGGCGAAGAGGCCGGACGCCTCTGGGACGCCACCGTCACCCTGGCATCCTTCCCGTACTTCTTCGAAATCAAGCGAAGCCGGACCGAAAGCCCCGTCTTCGACTGAGCCCTCCGCCGCCACGGCAAGCCTCCGGAGGCCGGCAAGAATTACTGCGATGTAATTCTTGCCGGCCTCTTGTGCATGGCGGCGCCGAGGAGAACAATAGAGCTTACCCACTTCGAAAGAAGAGGGACGCAGGAACCAAAGATCCAGTGACACTTATCCGACGCAGCCTTCGGCAAAGTCAGATGATGGCTACCAGTGACGAGGTAGGAAGACCTGGAAATCTAAGGATCCCGCCAGATTGTCTAAGACGTCACGTGACAATCGAAAAGTCGAAGCCCCACCAACGGCTAACGCTGATGGGGCTTCCCCTTTGCCCAAAAATAGGGGCTTCCCAAAAATAAGGGCTGCCCAAAAATAAGGGCTGCCCAAAAACAGGGCCCAAAAAATTTGATTGTCGTGTACGGTGCGCATGACCCCGGAAGGGTCATACGCACCTGCGGGTGTCAGTCGCGGCGGTCGCGGCGATCTTCCCGGCGGTCGCCGCGGTCATCACGGCGGTCCTCACGTCGGTCACCGCGACGGTTGATCCCGTGGGCGACCACAACGGCCCCGCCGACGGCGGCGGCGGTCCTGCGCCTGCGTCGTGCTGCCAGTGGCATGTCAGGCTCCTTCTTTCGTTTCTTCGGAGGACTCGGCTTCGGCGTCGGCGTCGGCCTGGAAGGCGGCGATGACGGCTTGGGTCGGGATCCGGCCGCTGGCCACCAGTTGGCCGCCGGCCTTGCGGACGGCCGTGCCGAACGGGGCAGCCCACTGGTTCTCCCAGACGAGCACCGCGGCGGAGTGGCCGGGCGCGATCGTCTCGGCCAGGTCCATGACGTCCTGCTCTGAGAGCACCATGGCCAGGTCGGCCTCGGCCGTGCGCACCTCGCCGAGCTCGCTCGGGTCGAGGTCGGAGATCTCCGCCGTCTCGAGGGTGCCGTCCTCGGTCTTCCTCAGGAACACCATGTCGAGCACCCTGATGAGGTCGCGCTGGACCAGGTCCTCCAGGAACGGGGCGACCTGGCCATTGCCGAAGTTGGGACCCGGGAACTCCACGACGAGCCAGTCCACCGGCCCCAGTTCATCGAATGTGTCAGCCATGAGTATGACCTCCATTTCTCCTTGGGTAGTATGCGATCCGACGGACCGCCGCAGCTTCATTCTGTGCCCCCGGGGAGGGGCGGCGCCTCACCCGCACCGGGTGACCTCTCGCAGGGGGTCGGTATAGCCGGCGTTCGGGCGTTTGGCCGCGGAAGAAGACGCTGGTCCAGCGCCGAAGAAACAAGGCAGAGGGAACATGCCCGGCGCCCTGGCTGTTGCCTCCAAGGTAGGGGCAGCGGTCCCCGTGCCGTCATTTCCGGGCATCCGGCCCGGTTGTGTCCTGTGCCCACCTGCGAACATTGGAGCGCCATGCCCGTCACAGCCCACCTTGACTTGAAACTTAAACCGGAAGCCGTGCCCACAGCACCGGCGGTACTCCGCGAAATTCTGACTGACACACGGGCCTTTGACGGCTGCCTCGGCGTCGACGTGCTCGTCGACAGCAACGATCCGGCACATTTTCTCGTGGTCGAACAGTGGGCGTCGCTGGAACACGACGCCGCCTATCGCACCTGGCGCGCGGGCGACGGCGCGAGCGGGCTGGGAGAACTCCTGGCCGCCCCGCCGGTCCTGACCCACTTCGAGACCTCCTTCGAGGTCTGAGGAAAGCCAAACCAGGACAAACGCAGCGAGGGCCCTCCGCCCGGCCTGAGCCGGGCGGAGGGCCCTCGTCCTGGTTGGCTGGACTACGCCGCTGCCGCTACGCCTGGGCGGGCTCCTCGGGAGCTGCCAGCACGACTCCGCTGACGGCCAACTCGCCGTCGCCGGCCACGAGCGAGATGTCACGCGCATTTGCCGCGGCCTTGAGGTCGGCCAGGCCTGCCTTCAGCTGGGTGATGATCGACTCCGGTGCCGTGATGGCGGCAGAGAGCACCTCGGTGCGCTGTTTGACCTTGGCCTCGGACTTGGCCTTGCGGATGCCGCTGAGCGCGGTGCCGACCGTCCCCAGGAGGTTCGTGTCGCCGTCGATCTCGACTGCGGACGGCCACTGGGCGCGGTGCACGGAACCGGTGCGCCACCAGCTCCAGACTTCCTCCGTGGCGAACGGCAGGAACGGGGCGAAGAGCCGCAGGAGGGTGTCCAGGCTCGTCGCGAGGGCGGCCAGCACCGACGCCTGCTGCTCCTCGCCGGCGGCACCGTAGGCACGGTCCTTGATGAGCTCGACGTAGTCGTCGGTGAAGTTCCAGAAGAAGCTCTCCGTGATCTGCAGGGCCCGGGCGTAGTCGTAGCCCTCGAACGCCTTCGTGGCCTGCTGGACGACGTCGGCGAGCTGGGCCAGGACGGCGCGGTCCAGGGGGTTGCTCAGCACGGACAGGTCGCCGGAAACCACCGAGTCCTCCGTGGCGCCCAGATTCAGGACGAATTTGGAGGCGTTCAGGAGCTTAATGGCCAGGCGGCGGCCGATCTTCATCTGGGCGATCTCGTACGCCGTGTCCGCACCGAGCCGGGCGGACGCGGCCCAATAGCGCACAGCGTCGGAGCCGTATTCATCCAGCACGTCCGTGGGAACAATCACGTTGCCCTTGGACTTGGACATCTTCTTGCGGTCCGGGTCCAGGATCCAGCCGGAGATGGCTGCGTGCTTCCACGGCGCCGTGTTCTGCAGCGCGTCGGCGCGCACGGCGGAGGAGAACAGCCAGGTCCGGATGATGTCGTGACCCTGCGGGCGCACATCGAACGGGTAGACCTTGGCGAAGAGTGCCTCGTCAGTGCTCCAGCCGCCCACAATCTGGGGGGTCAGCGAGGACGTGGCCCAGGTGTCCAGGACGTCCGCGTCGCCCGTGAAGCCGCCCGGCACGTCGCGCTGGGCTTCCTCGTAACCGGGCGCGGCGTCGGCGGCCGGATCCACCGGCAGCTGCGCGTCCGCGGGCAGGATCGGGGCGTCGTAGTCGGGGTTGCCGTCGGCGTCCAGCGGGTACCAGACCGGTACCGGGACACCGAAGAAGCGCTGGCGGGACACGAGCCAGTCGCCGTTGAGCCCCGAAATCCAGTTCTCGTAGCGGGAGCGCATGAAGGACGGGTGGAACTCGATTTCGTTGCCCCGGCCGATCAGCCGTTCGCGCCGGTCCTCATCACGGCCGCCGTTGCGGATGTACCACTGGCGGGACGTCACGACCTCAAGGGGCTTGTCGCCCTTCTCGAAGAAGTTCACCGGGTGCATGATCTTCTTGGGCTCGCCGTCGAGCAGTTCCGCGGCGGCCAGGAGTTCCACCACGCCCTCCTTGGCGCTGAAGACGGTCTTGCCGGCGATTGCCGCGAAGTTGGCGCGGCCTTCCTCGGTGGTGATCCACTCCGGGGTCTCGCCGATGATACGGCCGTCGCGGCCCACGATCGCGCGGGTGGGCAGCTGCAGTTCGCGCCACCACGTGACGTCGGTGAGGTCGCCGAAGGTGCAGACCATGGCGATGCCCGAGCCCTTGTCCGCCTTCGCGAGCGGGTGGGCCTTGACCTCCACCTCGACGCCGAACAGGGGAGAGGTGACCTTCTTGCCGAACAGCGGCTGGTACCGCTCGTCGTCGGGATTCGCCACCAGCGCGGCACACGCGGCCAGCAGCTCGGGGCGGGTGGTCTCGATGAAGATCTTCTCGCCCTCGGCGGTGAAGAACGGGTAGCGGTAGTAGGCGCCCGCGACTTCGCGGTCCTCAAGTTCGGCCTGGGCCACCGCGGTGCGGAAGGTGACATCCCACAGGGTGGGCGCCTCGGCCATGTACGCGTCGCAGGCACTCAGGTTGGCCAGGAAGGCCCGCTGGGAGATCGCGCGGGACTTGTCATCGATCGTCCGGTAGGTCAAGTTCCAGTCCACGGACAGGCCCAGGGTCTGGAACAGGTGCTCGAAGACCTTCTCGTCCTCGACCGCGAGCTCCTCGCACAGCTCGATGAAGTTCCTGCGGGAGATGACGTCGAAGTCGCGCTGGTTCTTGGCGGGCTCGGCCGGGGGACGGTAGCCGGCGTCGTAGGAGATCGCCGGATCGCAGCGCACGCCGTAATAGTTCTGCACGCGGCGCTCGGTGGGCAGGCCGTTGTCGTCCCAGCCCATGGGGTAGAAGACATTCTTGCCGGTCATGCGCTGGTAGCGGGCCAGGACGTCGGTCTGCGTGTAGGAGAACATGTGTCCTACGTGGAGGGAACCCGACGCCGTCGGCGGGGGAGTGTCGATCGAGTAGACCTGCTCCCGGGTGGTGTCCGGGTTGAACTTGTAGGTCCCTTCGTCAAGCCAGCGCCGGGTCAGGGCGCCTTCCAGCCCCTCCAGGGCGGGCTTGTCCGGAACGTTGATGGGGGTGGTGGTGGGCGTGTCTGTACCCTGATTGTCTTCAGCCATGGGTCAATTCTTCCACGGCCCGCAGCGCCGACCTGCAGTAGCATGCGCAAATGGACAATTCTCCGGAAAGCGGTGCCGGAAACTTCGTGATCAAGCGCGTCTATGACGCCCCCGCTGACGACGACGGCTGCCGGGTTTTGGTGGACCGGCTCTGGCCGCGGGGCGTCAGCAAGGAACGGGCCCGGTTGGACCTCTGGCTCAAGGACGTGGCGCCCTCCCCGCCGCTGCGCACGGAATTCGGGCATATGCAGGAACGGTTTGCGGCGTTCCGGGCGGCCTACGAGGCCGAGCTCGAAACCAACCCGGCCGTGCAGACGCTGTACGCCCTGGCGGCGGAACACGGGAAAGTGACACTCCTGTTCGGGGCGCGGGACCCGGAGACCAACCACGCCCGGGTGCTCAAGGAGTTCCTGCAGTACGGCGGCCACAGCGGGAACTGAGCCCGGCATTGCCGTTAGGGTGGTGCCATGACTGAGGGAATCGACAACAACGCAAAAGTAGCCCCGGCAGCAGCGGCCAAGGCAGCCGTGGTCACCGGCGCCAGCACCGGGATCGGCGAAGCCACCGTGCGGGCGCTCCGCAAGGAAGGCTGGACCGTGTACGCGGTCGCCCGCCGCGCGGACCGGCTCGAAGCGCTCGCTGCCGAGACCGGCGCTGTCGCGCTTCCGGCCGACGTGACCGACGACGCCGACGTCGCCCGGCTCCTCGACGAGGTGACCCGGGCCGGCGGCATCGACACCCTGGTCAACATCGCGGGCGGGGCCCGCGGCGCCGACAAAGTCGCCGACGCGAAGACCGGGGACTGGGAATGGATGTACCAGGTCAACGTGCTGGGCAGCATGAAGCTGATCCGTGCGTTCCTGCCCATGCTGCGGGCCTGCGGCGAAGGCACCGTGCTGAACCTGACCTCGACCGCCGGATACGCGGCCTACGAGGGCGGCGGCGGCTACAACGCGGCCAAGTTCGCCCAGCACGCCCTGACCGGCGCCCTGCGGCTCGAAGAGGCCGAGCACAACGTTCGCGTGATCGAGGTGGCCCCCGGCATGGTCTACACCGAAGAGTTCGCACTGAACCGCCTCGGCGACCAGGACGCGGCCGCCAAGGTCTACGCCGGGGTCGAGAAGCCGCTCTCCGCCGAAGACGTTGCGGACGTGGTCCGCTACGCCGTCTCCGTCCCGCACCACGTCAACCTGGACGAGATCGTGATCCGCCCGGTAGCCCAGGCCTCCAACTTCAAGGTGATCCGCAAGGCCTGAGAAGGACACCGGGCTGCGGGGCGCCTGCGCTGCCCGGGCAGCGGCGGTGCTGCGGTCAGCCGCCGGCGGGGACTCTCAGTGTGGCCAGTACTGCTGCATGGTCCGAGCCGACCACGGGCAGCACGGAATAGCCGTAACTGCGCACCTGCGGGCTGGTCACGACGTGGTCGATCACCACGCCCGGCAGGGGCGGTCCGGCCTGCGGCCAGGTCGGAACCAGACGGGCCAGGGCCGCGGCCCCGGCGTCGACGAGGGGGCCGGCGGGGCCGGCCCCGCCTTCGCCGCCCGCCAGCATCCGGCGGAACTCGGCGTGGTCCAGGGTGGCATTGAAGTCGCCGAGCAGCAGCACGTTGCCCGGACGGACCGCGACGCGCCCCAGAGCCGCGAGTTCGCTCCGCCACTGCCCGGCCCGGCCCCACACCGGAGCCTTGGTGTGCACATTGGTCACGTCGAGGGAGACCGGCCGTCCGTTGGGGTCCCCGGCCGGAGCCGGGCCAAGGTCCATCCGCACGGTGGGCATATGGAAAGCGGAACCGTCCACGGAGTCCAACGGAGCGATCGGGCGGGAGGAGTACACGCCGCCTCCTCCCGCGCCCTCGACCGCCCGGCTGATCCGGTGCGGAAGCAGCGTGCCCAGCCCCTCGGCATCCAGCCGTCTTTCCAGGGCGGGCGAGAGTTCCTGGACGGCAAGCAGCTCGACGCCGTTCTCGCGCACCAGCCGCACCACCTCCGCGGCGTCCGCCTGGCCCTTCCACGCATTGAATGTCATGACCTTCAGTTCGGTGGCGGGCGGCTGTCCCGTGCCCGCTTCCTGCCCTGCGCCCTGCTGCCCGCCTTGCAGTGGATCAGCCTGCGCAGCCAGGAGCCGGTCCGCTAACCGGTCCGGCGGGAACAGCCAGAGCAGCTGGAGGGCCAGCAGGGCACCGGCGGGCAGGACCGTCCACGGACGGCGTCCCGGCAGCGCCAGCAGGAAGGCGGCCCCGGCCGGAAGCGCGAACCAGGGCGTGAAGGCCACGAGCTGCACCACCGGCGACGGCCACGGCGCCGGGACCGCCCGAAAAAGGGACACCACGGCCACGGGCGCGGCGCACAGGGCCGAGGACACCTGCCAGCGGCGGCTCGCGCGGCGGCTCATCATGGGTCGGCCCGAGGCGGCCGGGGGTCGGTCATGGCAAGAGTCTAAGCAGTCCGGCCGTTCGCGTCGCCCCTGAGGGCACGTTTGCCGGGCGGTGTCACTGCCGGTCACTGCCGGTCGCTCCATTTGGGGCCGTGATTTGCAGTAACATCGACGTAGCAGCTTTGACCCGGCCATCACCGGTGAGCTTCCGGAAGAACACCCCCGCGTGCGGTGGCGACGTAGTCGCGGCAGCGCGTGCAGGGCCAGTAGAACCGGACGGGTAAGCCCGTCACAGCAGTAATGAGCGGCCGACGCCGGCGCAGCCCCTTTCCCGAAAGGGTGCGGGCCCGGTGGCGGTAAGTGAGGTGGTACCGCGGTGCCGGTGTTGTCGAAAGACAGTGCAGGAGCCGTCCTCGCATCCTGAATGAATACATGTGTTCGCCGCTCAACCCAGGATGTCGAGATGACCCATTACCCCAAGGCCTCAGCCGCACCCGCCGGTTCCACCACCTCCGCTTCCAACGCCTCAGGCGTGTCCGCCTCTGTGAAGTTCCCGGAGATCGAAGAGCGCATCCTCAAGTACTGGGACCAGGACGGCACCTTCCAGGCCAGCATCGACCAGCGCGACGCCGGCCAAGACGGCAGCAACGAATTCGTCTTCTACGACGGCCCGCCCTTCGCCAACGGCCTGCCGCACTACGGCCACCTGCTGACCGGCTACGCCAAGGACCTCGTAGGCCGCTACCAGACCCAGCGCGGCCGCCGCGTGGAACGCCGCTTCGGCTGGGACACGCACGGCCTGCCCGCCGAGCTGGAAGCCATGAAGCAGCTGGGCATGACGGACAAGACCCAGATCGAGGCCATGGGCATCGACAAGTTCAACGACGCCTGCCGTGCCTCCGTCATGAAGTACGCCGACGAGTGGAAGAGCTACGTCACCCGCCAGGCGCGCTGGGTGGACTTCGAGAACGACTACAAGACGCTCAACGTCGAATACATGGAGTCCGTGCTCTGGGCCTTCAAGCAGCTGCATGAGAAGGGCCTGACCTACAACGGCTACCGCGTCCTGCCGTACTGCTGGAAAGACGAGACGCCCCTGTCCAACCATGAACTGCGCATGGACGACGACGTCTACAAGAACCGTCAGGACCAGACCGTCACCGTCACCTTCCCCATCACGGCAGGGGAGTCGGAGCTGTCCAGGCAGCTCGCCGGGGTGCAGGCGCTCGCCTGGACCACCACCCCCTGGACGCTGCCCACCAACCTGGCGCTCGCCGTCGGGCCGGCCATCAGTTATGTGGTGCTGCCGGCCGGCCCGCACGGGATCAAGGCCGCCGCGGCCGAAGCCCCCGTGACGGGCAGCTTCCTGCTCGCCGGGGACCTGCTGGGCGCCTACGCCAAGGACCTCGGCTACGGCGACGGCGCCGAGGGCGTGGCTGCCGCCGAGGCCGCCGTCACCTCCCGCCACACCGGCGCCGAGCTCGAAGGGCTGACGTACGCGCCGCTCTGGGACTACTTCCACGATGCCGAGAAGTACGGCACCGAGAACGCCTGGCGCTTCCTCGTGGCCGACTACGTCACCACCACCGACGGCACCGGCATCGTCCACCAGGCTCCCGCCTATGGTGAAGACGACCAGAAGGTCTGTGAAGAGGCCGGCATCCCCGTCGTCCTGTCGGTCGACGAGGGCGCCAGGTTCCTGCCGCTCTTCGGCCACGGCGACCTCGCCGAAATCGCCGGGCTGCAGGTGTTCGAGGCCAACAAGCCCATCACCCAGGTGCTCCGCGCCCAGGGCCGCCTGGTCCGCCAGGCCAGCTACGAGCACAGCTACCCGCACTGCTGGCGCTGCCGCAACCCGCTGATCTACCGCGCCGTGTCCTCCTGGTACGTCGAGGTCACCAAGTTCAAGGACCGCATGTCCGAGCTCAACCAGGAGATCAACTGGATCCCGGGCAACGTCAAGGACGGCCAGTTCGGCAAGTGGCTCGCCAACGCCCGCGACTGGTCCATCAGCCGCAACCGCTACTGGGGCAGCCCCATCCCGGTGTGGCAGTCCACCGACCCGGACTACCCGCGCACCGACGTCTACGGCTCGCTCGCAGAGATCGAGGCCGACTTCGGCCGCCTGCCGCTGAACAATGACGGCCAGGTGGACCTGCACCGGCCGTTCATCGACGACCTCACGCGCCCGAACCCGGACGACCCCCGCACCCCGGAGGAAGGCCAGTCCGTCATGCGCCGTGTCGAGGACGTCCTGGACGTCTGGTTCGACTCCGGCTCCATGCCCTACGGCCAGGTCCACTACCCGTTCCAGAACGAGGAATGGTTCGACACCCACAACCCGGCGGACTTCATCGTCGAGTACATCGGCCAGACCCGCGGCTGGTTTTACATGCTCCACATCCTCTCGACCGCGCTGTTCGACCGGCCGGCCTTCCGCAACGTCATCAGCCACGGCATCGTCCTGGGTTCCGACGGGCAGAAGATGTCCAAGAGCCTGCGCAACTACCCGGACGTCTCCGAGGTCCTGGACCGCGACGGCTCCGACGCCATGCGCTGGTTCCTGATGTCCAGCCCGATCCTGCGCGGCGGCAACCTTGTGGTCACCGAGCAGGGCATCCGCGACGGCGTCCGCCAGGTCATCCTGCCGCTGTGGAACGTGTACAGCTTCTTCACGCTGTACACGAACGCCTCTGCCGGCGGCTCAGGCTACGACGCCAAACTCCGCTACGACGGCTACGCCGACACCCTGGACCAGTACCTGATGGCCAACACCGGGGACCTCGTCCGGAACATGACCGCCCAGCTGGACAACTACGACATCTCCGGCGCCTGCGACGAACTGCGCGGCTACCTGGACATGCTCACCAACTGGTACGTCCGCCGCAGCCGCCAGCGCTTCTTCGACGAGAACGTCGACGCCTTCGACGCGCTCTACACGGCGCTGGAAACGGTCTGCCGGGTCGCGGCCTCGCTCCTGCCGCTGGTCACCGAGGAAATCTGGCGCGGCCTCACCGGCGGCCGCTCCGTGCACCTGGCCGACTGGCCGGACGCCGACCTGTTCCCGGCCGACGCCGACCTCGTCGAGGCGATGGACCGGGTCCAGCAGATCTGCTCCACCGGCTCCTCGCTGCGCAAGGCCGCGAACCTCCGCGTGCGGCTGCCGCTGCAGGAACTCACCGTCGTGGCACCCGGCGCGGACGCGCTGCAAGGCTTCGCCGCCGTCGTCGCCGATGAACTGAACCTGCGCTCGGTCCGCTTGCTCGACGCCGAGAACGCCTCCCCGGAGGAGTTCGGCATCGAGCAGAAGCTCGTGGTGAACGCCCGCGCCGCGGGCCCGCGCCTGGGCAAGAACGTCCAGCAGGCCATCAAGGGCTCCAAGTCCGGCGACTGGTCGGTCAGCGACGAAGGTGTGGTCACCGCCGGCGGGCTCGAGCTCGAGCCGCAGGAATACACCCTGGAAACCGTCGTGGCCGAGGCCGCCGAAGGCGAGGGATCCCGCGCAGCGGCCGTGCTGCCCGGCGGAGGTTTCGTGGTTCTCAACACCGAAGTCACCCCCGAACTGGAAGCCGAAGGTGCGGCCCGCGACATGGTCCGCGCCATCCAGCAGGCCCGCAAGGACGCCGGACTCAACGTCAGCGACCGCATCCACACCACCGTCACCGCCAAGCAGGACATCATCGATGCCCTCCTGGCCAACGCGGCGCTCGTCACCACCGAAACCCTGACGGTCCGGCTGGACACCGTCCCGGCCGACGTCAAAGAACCGCAGGTCAGTGTTGCCAGGACCGCTGCAGAAGTAGGGGCCTAAGCCATGACCGACGAATTCTCCGTAGAAAGCGTGTACGCCGAGCTCCTGGGCCGGGCGCCCGAAAACAAGATGGAGCCGCGGCTCGCCCCGCTGTTCCGTGCCATGGAGATCCTGGGGGAGCCGAACAAGGCCTTCCCGATCATCCACGTCACGGGCACCAACGGCAAGACCTCCACGGCCCGGATGATCGAAGCCGGCCTGCGGGCCCACGGCCTGAGCACCGGCCGCTACACGAGCCCGCACCTGTCCAAGGTCACCGAACGGATCAGCATCGACGGCGCCCCGGTGCCGGATGAGACCTTCGTCCGGATCTGGGACGAGATCCGCCCCTACCTGCAGATCGTGGACAGCGAACTCGAGGCCGAGGGCCAGCCCCGGCTGACGTACTTCGAGTGCCTGACCATCCTGGGCTTCGCGGTCTTCGCGGACCAGCCGGTCAACGTCGCCGTGATCGAGGTGGGTCTGGGCGGCATCACCGACGCCACGAACGTCGGCGACGGCCAGGTGTCCGTAGTCACCCCGATCTCCCTGGACCACACGGAGCTGCTCGGCGACACCACCGGGGACATCGCCTACGAGAAAGCCGGCATCATCAAGCCCGGCGGCTTCCTCATCAGCGCGGCGCAGCCGGTCGACGCGGCCCAGGTCCTGCTGGAAAAGGCCAAGGAAGTCAACGTGCCGTTCCGCTTCGAAGGCGTGGAGTTCGGCGTCGAATCCCGCACTGTCGCGGTCGGCGGCCAGATGGTCACCATCCAGGGCATCGCCGGCCGTTATGAGGACCTGCTGGTGCCGCTGCACGGCGCACACCAGGCCGAGAACGCCGCCGTCGCGATCGCCGCGCTGGAAGCGTTCTTCGGCGCGGAAAAGGCGATCGACGCCGAGATCCTGCAGGAGGCCTTCGCCTCCGTCACCTCCCCGGGCCGGCTCGAGGTGGTCCGCACCGCGCCGACCATCATCGTGGACGCGGCCCACAACCCGGAAGGCATCCGGGTCTCCGCCGAGGCCATCCACGAGGCCTTCAACTTCACCAAGCTCGTGGTGGTGGTCGGCGTCCTGCGGGAAAAGGATGCCGAGGAGATCCTCCGCCAGCTCAAGGAATCCCTGGGCGGGCTCGCCACCGAATACTGCTTCACCGAGTCCAACTCGCCCCGGGCCGTCCCGGCCGAGGACCTTGCCGAGATCGCGATGGATCTGGGCTTTGGCGAGGACAACATCCATGTCGCCGCGAAGCTCGACGACGCCCTGGAATGGGCCGTGGAACGCGCCGAAGCCGACGACGAACTCGCCGGCGGCGTCCTGGTCACCGGGTCCATCACGCTGGTTGCCGATGCCCGGATCCTGCTCGGAAAGGCGGACGCTTAAGCGATGGCCAAACTCACCAAAGCCCAGCGCGAATGGCGCCCGGGCATGCCCAAAAAGCGGCGTTCAACCAAGGTCATGTTCGCCTCCACGGTCCTGCTGCTGGAAGCGTTTGTGGTGCTGTTCGGGACGCTGGCCGTCTTTGGGCTCCACCGGAACGAGTTCCCGCCGGCTCTGGTCTTCTCGGTGGGGATCGGGCTGTGCCTCGTGTTCGTCCTGACCTGCGCGGTCCTCTCGAAACCGTGGGGAGTGGCCCTGGGCTGGATCCTGCAGCTGGTGCTCATCCTGGGCGGCCTCGTGGAGCCCGCCATGTACCTCGTCGGCGCCCTCTTCGCCGTGTCCTGGTGGTACGGCATCCGCACCGGCATCCGGATTGACCGGGAGGCGGCCCAGCGGGAACGCGAACAGGCTGAATGGGAAGCGTCCCATCCCGCGGGCAGCGGGCCGGAACAGACCCCCGGCGCCGACGCCCGGAACACGTAGCCCGAACCCGTAGACTTGACCCGAACCCCACCCCAACACATTGGAGCAGCTGTGAGCATTGAGCGCACCCTCGTCCTGATCAAGCCCGACGGCGTCGCCCGCAACCTGTCCGGCGCCATCCTGAGCCGGATCGAAGCCAAGGGCTACACCCTGGCCGAGCTCAAGAAAGTCGATGCGAGCCGGGAGCTGCTGGAGCAGCACTACGAGGAACACGTCGGCAAGCCGTTCTACGAGCCGCTGGTTGAGTTCATGCTCAGCGGCCCCGTTGTCGCCGCGATCTTCGAGGGACACCGCGTGATCGAGGGCTTCCGTTCCCTCGCCGGCACCACGGACCCGACGACGGCGGCGCCCGGCACCATCCGCGGCGACTTCGGCCGCGACTGGGGCCTGGCCGTGCAGCAGAACCTGGTCCACGGTTCGGATTCGGTGGAGTCCGCCGAGCGCGAGATCAAGATCTGGTTCTAGCCCTCATTTCCGGGTTTACTCCGCACCGGGGTAACAGAAAAGGCCAATGTTCGCGAAGAACATTGGCCTTTTCTGTCAGCTCGTTTTCCCGGGGCGCGGTTCCTAATACCCGGAGGTCCCGATGAAAACCTGGATGAAGGCGAAGAAGATCGTGGCGATGACGGCGACGTAGAGCAGCGCCGTGATGATCCAGCCGGCCTCGCCCAGGACCCTGGTGGGGCCGGCGGGCAGGGCGATCACGCCGTGGGAGATGTTCCGGATGGTCACCCAGACGAACATCGGGATCATTATGGCCCAGACGATCATGCAGAACGGGCAGAGGATGTGGATGGAGTACAGGGCCTGGGACCAGAGCCAGACCACGAACACGAAGCCCAGGCTCACGCCGGTCTGAAGCCCCAGCCAGTACCAGCGGGCGAACCTGGCGCCGGCCAGGATGCCCATGGCTGTGGTGATGATCACCGCGAACGCGACGATTCCGATGAACATGTTCGGGAAGCCGAACACGGAACTCTGCGGCGTCTGCATGACCTGGCCGCAGGAGATCCATGGGTTCACGTCGCAGATCGTGACGTGGTTGGGGTTCTTCAGGACCTCGAGCTTCTCCAGCACCAGGGCGCCGGATGCGAGCCAGCCAATCACGCCGGTGATCAGCAGGAGCCAGGCGAACGGCCGGTCGCGGGTCATGGTGGGAAGGGGCCGGTCCGCGGGGGCCGGTCCGGAGCCCGGTTGGTGCGCGGTCGCGTCACCGGCAGTGCTGGAGATGCTGGGCATGGAATATGAGTCCTTTTGATCGGGTGCTTCTGGCCCCGATTGTAACGCCGCGGGCTGGATGGCGCCGGGAAACGCCCCTGTCTGTCCCGTCGCGGCCCGCAGCCGGGGCACTTCCGGCCTTGCCTACGCCAGCTTTGACGGCTCTTGTGAGACAATGATCGTGGCTGGAACCCGATCCACATCCGGATTCCGGTCCGGCGATTTTGTTTCAAGACCGCCAATGATGAGCAGGGAGCTGCGGATCCTCTGATTCCAGCTGTCCCGCAATGCCATTGGACGGCACCTGGTTGTGGCGTGTAGGTCAACGGGTTCCAAAACAATCTCGCCGGCCCTCCAGGGCTGCCGCACCCCACTGCCGGTGCGAACCTGAGGGTATCCAATTGACTTCTGTCAATGCCTGCGGGTGTTGACGCATATTTGCCCCAACGGGCGCCGAATGTGGCGGCGCATCAGGGGCAGGAGTGTCGCCACATATGGATAATGATCAGGTTGTAGCCGGTAACGAAGAACTAGTTGTTGCCGAGGAAAAGCAAGAAACAGCCGTAAATGCGGAAGCAGAGGCTCCGGTAGCGCCGAAGAGGGCCGTCCGGACCCGCCGCAAGGCACCCGTCGCGAAGGTCGACCCCGCGGCGGCCGCCGAAGCTGTGGCCGAAGCCGCGGCCCTGGCCGCAGCAACCGCCTCGGATGAGCCGCTCGCCGCCGCCGAACGGGCCGCAGCCCCCGAACCCAAGGCAAAAGCCCCCGCACGGCGCACCCGTGCCCGCAAGCCGGTTGCCGCACCGGAGCCCCTGCCGGCCTTCGCCGACGAACCCGAAGCCAACGCCGCCGCCGCGGAAGCTCCCGCCGAAACAGCACAATCAACAGAGTCCGCCGTTGCGGAAAAGCCGGTCCGGCGCCGCGCCAGCCGCGCCAAGGCCGCTCCGAAGGTCGACGAGGTCCCCGCAGTAGCTGCGGCGGAAGAAGAAACCGAAGAAGCAACCGAAGAAGCGGCCGCCGCACCCGCTGAAACACAGGCACAGGCTGCACAGCCCGTCACGGCAGACGAGCAGCCGGCTGAAAGCCCTGCCGCATCACTCTTCCTGGAACCGGGTGCCCTCACCTCCGTGATCTTCCAGGCCCCGGACCTCAGCACCGTGGTGCGTCCGGCCCCGGCGGCCGCAGCAGCGGAGCCCGAGGAAGAAGAAGGCGACGAGGACGAGGACGCCGGCAGCCGCCGTCGTCGCCGTAGCCGCGGCCGCCGCGGACGCACCCGCACCTCCGCCGAGTCCGAGATCGACGTTGAAGGCACCGAGGAAGAGGGCGAGGAGGGCCAGGAGGGGACGCTCGAGGACGGCGTGACCTCGCGCCGCCGGCGCCGCCGCCGTCGCGGTGACCAGGACCTGGAACTGACCGGCGGGGGAGACGACGATCCGCCCAACACCGTGACCCGCGTGCGCGCGCCGCGGGCCATCAGCGAAGCCCCGGTCAACAACCGCGTCACCTCGGTTAAGGGTTCCACCCGCCTCGAGGCCAAGAAGCAGCGCCGCCGCGAATCCCGCGACACCGGCCGCCGCCGCACCGTGATCACCGAAGCCGAGTTCCTGGCCCGCCGTGAATCCGTGGACCGGCAGATGATCGTCCGCCAGCGCGACGACAGAATCCAGATCGCCGTCCTGGAAGACGGCGTCCTGGCCGAGCACTTCGTCTCCAAGACCCAGCAGGACTCCCTGATCGGCAACGTCTACCTGGGCAAGGTCCAGAACGTGCTGCCCTCCATGGAAGCTGCCTTCGTGGACATCGGACGCGGCCGCAACGCCGTCCTGTACGCCGGCGAAGTGAACTGGGATGCAGTGAACCTCGAAGGCAAGCAGCGCCGGATCGAAAACGCGCTCAAGTCCGGCGACTCCGTCCTGGTCCAGGTCACCAAGGACCCGGTCGGCCACAAGGGCGCCCGGCTCACCAGCCAGATCTCGCTGCCCGGACGCTACCTGGTGTACGTGCCCGGCGGTTCCATGACCGGCATCTCCCGCAAGCTGCCCGACGTCGAACGCAACCGCCTCAAGCGGATCCTCAAGGACCGCCTGCCCGAGGACGCGGGCGTCATTGTCCGCACTGCGGCCGAAGGGGCGTCCGAGGAAGAGCTGACGCACGACATCAACCGGCTCCGCGCGCAATGGGAAGGCATCGAGAGCCAGTCGACCTCTACGAAGATCCTCGCCCCCGAGCTGCTCTACGGCGAACCCGACCTCACCATCAAGGTGGTCCGCGACGTCTTCAACGAGGACTTCTCCAAGCTGATCGTCTCCGGCGAGGAAGCTTGGGACACCATCGAGGCCTATGTGACCTACGTGGCGCCGGACCTCGTGGGCCGGCTCGAGAAGTGGACCAAGGACACGGACATCTTCGCTGCCTGGCGCATCGACGAGCAGATCCACAAGGCCCTGGACCGGAAGGTCTTCCTGCCCTCCGGCGGGTCCCTCGTGATCGACCGCACCGAGGCCATGACCGTGGTGGACGTCAACACCGGCAAGTTCACCGGCTCCGGCGGCAACCTCGAAGAAACCGTCACCAAGAACAACCTGGAAGCGGCCGAGGAAGTCGTCCGGCAGCTGCGGCTGCGCGACATCGGCGGCATCATCGTGATCGACTTCATCGACATGGTGCTCGAATCCAACCGAGACCTCGTGCTGCGCCGCATGGTGGAGTGCCTGGGCCGGGACCGCACCAAGCACCAGGTGGCGGAGGTGACCTCGCTGGGCCTCGTGCAGATGACCCGCAAGCGGATGGGCACCGGGCTGCTGGAAGTCTTCGGCGAACAGTGTGAAGCCTGCGCGGGCCGCGGCATCGTCACCCACGACGAACCCGTCGAGCACCGCCGGGCCAACACGGTCGCTGCCGAGCATTACGTCCCGCGCGCCGAGGCCCAGCCTGCCGCCCGCACCGAACGCAAGAGCCGTCGCCGCGGCCGGGGCCAGGGCCCGGAGTCCGCACCGGCCGCCGTCCACGCCGAGCCCACCGAGGCCGAGCGCCATGCCAAGGCTGAAGCCACCCGTGCCGCGCTGGCGAACATCGCCGCCGCGGCCCACGCCGCGCACCTGCACGACGGGGAAGCGGCTGCAGCCAGCGACGCCGGGGCCCGCCAGGCCGCCGTCGACGCCGTCACGAAGCTCGCCGCCACGGAAGAGGCAGCCGGCCGTCCCGCGGCTGTGCTGACGTTCGGCGGTGAGCAGGTGGCCCTGCCGTTCGTCGAGCACGCCGAGGGCACACCGGAGCCGTCCCTGACCCTGGACCTGCTGACCGAGGCCTTCGCCAACCTGGGCGAGGCTGAGGCCCAGGCCGGCAAGCAGGCGGCCGCCCAGGCCCAGCACGAGACTCAGGCCACGGCCGCATCCGAGCCGGCGCGCGTCGAGGCGCCGGCTTCACGGACAGCGGAAACCACGACGACGCGCGGCCGCCGCGGGCGCCGCAACCGGAGCGCCAGCCGCGCCCAGGGTGCAGCCAACGAGACCTCCGTGGAGCACCGCGAGGCAACACGGCCGGCCGCGGCCGGCTCGGTTCACGAGGCCAAGGCTCCCGCCGCGGCCAGGCCGGCCATCCCGGCCGGCAACGAGCCGATCATCCTCGGGGTCGGCGTGCCGGCATCGGAGCTGTAGTCCTCCACGGCTGATCCCTTCCGCCACCGGTCGGGCTGTTGTGTGGATTGCGGGTTCGGGCCGGAGCGGGCGTAACAATACGTCCGCTCCGGCCCGGGCCCGCTTCTCCGTTAACAGGCCAGCGCCGGGACAGCGGCTAGGCTTGACCACTGACACGGGGTGCCGCGCATCGGGCCGGCTGAGATCCAGACCCGTTGAACCTGTCCGGTTAGCACCGGCGAAGGGATGTCTGACTTGTCCGCAACAGTGAATCCGTCTGAATTTCTGCCCGACGCTTTTCTGCCTCCCAATTTTCTGCCCTCCGCGCCGTCTGCGCCGCTGCGCATTCCCCGGGTGCTGGCCATCGCCGGTTCGGACCCGTCCGGCGGCGCAGGGATCCAGGCGGACTTGAAGAGCATCGCGGCGAACGGCGGCTACGGCATGGCCGCCATCACGGCCCTGACGGCGCAAAACACCCAGGGCGTGCGCGCCGTCCACGTTCCTCCGGCAGAGTTCCTCACGGCGCAGCTGGACGCCATCAGCGACGACATCGGCATCGACGCCGTGAAAATCGGCATGCTGGGTGACGCCGCGGTGATCGACGCCGTCCGCACCTGGCTGGAAAAGGTGCGACCCGCCGTCGTGGTCCTGGACCCGGTAATGGTGGCCACCAGCGGCGACCGGCTCCTGAAGGAATCCGCCGAGGCGGCACTGCAGGCCCTCCTGCCCCTGGCGGACCTCATCACGCCGAATCTTGCCGAGCTGGCCATCCTGCTTAAGGAACCCGTCGCGGCAAACTGGGCGGAAGCCCTGGCGCAGGGCAAGCGCCTGGCCGCCCTCACCGGCACCACCGTCCTGGTCAAGGGCGGACACCTCCCCGGCGGGGATGGTGCCGGGGATAGTGCCGGGGACGGCTGCCCGGATGCGCTGGTCAACACCGTAGGGCTGCTGGGGCAGGAGACCGTGGTGGTGCCGGGGGAGCGGATCGCCACCCGCAACAGCCACGGCACCGGCTGCTCCCTGTCCTCGGCCATGGCCACGGTGCAGGCGCGGGTGGGGAACTGGGAAGCCGCACTGCGGGAGGTCAAGCCGTGGCTGCTGGGTGCGCTCCGCGAAGCCTCGGCCCTGGACGTCGGCACCGGCAACGGCCCGGTCCATCACTTCCATCACGTGCAGGACCGCACGAGCTCTCAGCACAGCCAGCACAGCCAGGGGCCGGCGGAGACCCCCGCGGAGGGCGAGTTCGCCGCGGCTCTGCGCGATGGCGCCGCGGCCGATCTCGACGCCATCTATGCCCTGGACTTCATCCGCGGACTCGCCGACGGCACCCTGCCCGAGCACGAGTTCGCCTACTACCTGGCCCAGGACGCCATTTACCTCAACGGCTACTCCCGGGTCCTGGCCCGCGCCGCCGCCCTCGCCCCCACCGAGGCCGAACAACTGTTCTGGGCCCGCTCGGCGCAGACCTGCCTTGAGGTCGAGTCCGAGCTCCACCGCTCCTGGCTCAGCACCCGCCCCGCGGCGGCCGGTCTGGGCCCGGTCACGAAGTCCTACGTGGACCACCTGCTGGCCGCCTCCGTCTCGGGCAGCTACGGCGTGCTCGTGGCGGCAGCCCTGCCGTGCTTCTGGCTCTACGCCGAAGTCGGGGCCACCCTGCACCGTGAATTCCTGGCCGGCGGCGCCCCCGCAGCGCACCCTTACGCCGACTGGCTGCGGACGTACGCCGATGAGGACTTTGCCGCCGCGACCCGGCAGGCGATTGCGTACACCGACGCGGCGGCCCGGCAGGCCTCCGCCGGCGAGCGGGAGGCCATGGCCTTGGCCTTCCGGCAGTCCTCACGCTACGAAGTGCACTTCTTCGACGCGCCGAGACTGCACGCCTGACCCAACCCGCCCCGCACACCCGCTAGGATGGTGGGGCACGGTTCCGGAAGTCGTTGCGGCAACACTGCGTAAAAACGTAGTGGCGCCTATCACGGACTACCCGCCGGAACCAGCCTCATTTGCGGCCGAAGGCAAAATTAGCGTATTCTAGATCTTCGGTGCTTACGCCAACACTTGGGTTATGACCCTGAGAACTATCCACTTGGAATTCCTCGTGGATTTGTTCCGGGGGTAGCTCATGGGTTCCCCCGGGGAATCCACCGGCGTTGAGGCACAGCGTGAGCCGGTCCAAACAATTTGGCCCCAGGTTCCGCACGCAAATCTAGTAATAAACGTCGAGAGAAGTGAGTTCCCCAGTGGTGTACGCGATTGTCCGCGCAGGCGGCCGCCAAGAGAAGGTTTCCGTTGGAGACTTCGTTACCCTGAACCGCGTCCCCGGTGGAGCCGGCAGCACCTTTGAGTTGCCCGCACTGCTCCTGGTGGACGGTGACAAGGTCACGTCTGCTGCTGCGGACCTGGCCAAGGTAACGGTTACGGCTGAGATCCTCGAAGACCTTCGTGGTCCGAAGATCGTCATCCAGAAGTTCAAGAACAAGACCGGTTACAAGAAGCGCCAGGGCCACCGTCAGGAATTGACCAAGGTCAAGATCACCGGTATCAAGTAACTCTTCGTTACTGTTCAGGTTCCAGCAGATTCCCCAGAATTTTTGAAGGCAGGCATTTCAAATGGCACATAAAAAAGGCGCGAGTTCCACTCGCAACGGTCGTGACTCCAACGCCCAGTACCTCGGCGTGAAGCGCTTCGGTGGCCAGGTGGTTTCCGCAGGCGAAATCATCGTCCGCCAGCGCGGAACCCACTTCCACCCGGGCGCCGGCGTCGGCCGCGGCGGGGACGACACCCTGTTCGCCCTGACCCCCGGTGCTGTCGAGTTCGGCACCCGCCGTGGTCGTCGCGTTGTGAACATCGTGGCTGCTGCAGCTGCAGAGTAACAACAAGTTCTAAATCGGTGGGGCGGGCCATTAGGTCCGCTCCACCGGTGTTTTAACCGCATTACAATCAACTTGGGCCTTTTTGAGGTCCGGGGAACAGCACTGAGGAGATCCACGTGGCTAGCTTTGTAGACCGGGTAGTACTGCACGTATCCGGCGGTACCGGCGGCCACGGCTGTGTCTCCGTTCACCGTGAGAAGTTCAAGCCCCTCGGCGGTCCCGACGGCGGCAACGGCGGCAATGGCGGAGACGTCATCCTGCGCGTCGACCCGCAGACCACCACGCTCCTGGACTACCACCATGCCCCCCACCGGCACGCCACCAACGGCGGTCCCGGCATGGGCGACTGGCGCGGCGGCAAGAACGGCGAGACCCTCATTCTTCCGGTTCCCGAGGGAACCGTCGTGAAGTCCAAGACCGGCGAAGTCCTCGCCGACCTCGTGGGCGAAGGCGCCGAGTACGTCGCGGCGGCCGGCGGCATCGGAGGACTCGGCAACGCCGCGCTGTCCTCGCAGAAGCGCCGCGCCCCGGGCTTCGCGCTTCTCGGCATCGAAGGCGAATCCAGCGACATCGTCCTGGAACTGAAGTCCATCGCCGACATCGCCCTGGTTGGTTTCCCGTCCGCCGGCAAGTCCAGCCTCATCGCCGCGATGTCCGCCGCGCGGCCCAAGATCGCCGACTACCCCTTCACCACCCTGATCCCCAACCTGGGCGTCGTCCAGGCCGGCGAGGTGCGCTTCACGATCGCCGACGTCCCCGGCCTGATCGAGGGCGCCAGCGAAGGCAAGGGCCTGGGCCACAACTTCCTGCGCCACGTGGAGCGCTGCGCGGCCTTGGTGCACGTGCTGGACTGCGGAACCCTCGAGGCCGACCGCGACCCGCTCTCCGACCTCGCCATCATCGAAGCCGAGCTCGAGAAGTACGCCGTGGACATGAGCTACGCCGGCACCGACGGCGAAGTGGTCCCGCTGAACCACCGCCCCCGCCTGGTGGCGCTGAACAAGGTCGACCTGCCTGACGGCAAGGACATGGCCGAGTTCGTCCGCCCGGAACTGGAATCCCGCGGTTACAAGGTCTTCGAGATCTCGGCAACGAGCCACGAGGGCCTCCGCCAGCTGGGCTTCGCCATGGCCGAAATCGTCAAGGCCGCCCGCGACGCCGTCGCCGCGACCCCGCCGAAGGTGCAGGCCCCCGTGCTGCGCCCCCGCGCCGTCAACGAATCCGGGTTCACGATCCGCCGCGAAGAAAAGAACCTCGAGCCGCTCTTCCGCGTCCTCGGCGACAAGCCCGTGCGCTGGGTTAAGCAGACCGACTTCACGAACGAGGAAGCGATCGGCTACCTCGCCGACCGCCTCGCCAAGCTCGGCGTCGAAAACGAACTCTTCAAGCAGGGCGCCACGCCGGGCGACACCGTGGTGATCGGCGAGGACGACGGCGTCGTCTTCGACTGGGAGCCGACCATGATGGCCGGCGCCGAACTGCTCGCCTCGCCGCGCGGCACCGACGTGCGCTTCGCAGACATCGGCGACCGCCCGACGCGCGGCCAGAAGCGCGACGAGCAGCAGGAGCGCCGCGACGCCAAGGCTGCCGCCCGCGCCGAGCTGGAAGCCGAGCGCAAGGCCGGTATCTGGACCGAATCCGTCAGCGGCCGCCGGGCGCGGCCGCTCAAGGAGAGTGGGCTGGGCGAAGCCGATGACGAGTAAGACCGTCGTCGGGCACCTCACGCCTCACAACCTCAAAGCGCAGACCCTCACGGCCCCCGACCGTACCGCGCTGTCCGGGGCCCGCCGGATCGTCGTTAAAGTGGGCTCGTCCTCGCTGACGTCCATCAAGGGCGGGATCTCGGAGGAGGCCCTGACCGGCCTCGCCGACGCCCTGGCGCACAAGCGCAACGCGGGCGCGGAGATCATCCTGGTCTCCTCCGGTGCGATCGCGGCCGGGCTCGCGCCGTTGGGACTTGAGAAGCGCCCGCGCGACCTCGCCACCCAGCAGGCCGCCGCCAGCGTGGGCCAGGGCCTGCTGATGGCCCGCTACACGCACGCGTTCGGGGCGCACGGGGTCACCGTCAGCCAGGTGCTTCTGACCGCTGATGACTTCATGCGGCGCAGCCAGCACACCAACGCGTTCCGCGCGCTGGACCGGCTGCTGAACCTTGGCGTCGTCCCGGTGGTCAACGAAAACGACACCGTGGCCACCCATGAGATCCGCTTCGGCGACAACGACCGCCTCGCCGCCCTGGTGGCGCACCTGGTCCGCGCCGACGCGCTGGTGCTGCTCTCCGACGTCGACTCCCTCTACGACGGCCCGCCGTCGCACGGCGCCAAGCGGATTCCGCACGTTTCCGGCCCGCATGACCTCGACGGCATCTCGATCGGCAGCACCGGAAAAGCCGGCGTGGGCACGGGCGGCATGGTCACCAAGGTCGAGGCCGCCAGCATCGCCGCGGGTTCGGGCATCCATGCCCTCGTCACCTCCACACGGAATGCGGCTGCCGCGCTGGCAGGGGAGGACGTGGGAACGTGGTTCTCCGTCAACGGCTCCCGCAAACCCATCCGGCTCCTGTGGCTGGCCCACCTGGCGTCCGTGCAGGGCACGCTGGTGCTCGACGACGGCGCGGTCAAGGCCGTCCGCGACCGCCACACCTCACTGTTGCCGGCCGGGATCGCCGCCGTGCGGGGCCATTTCGAGGCCGGCGATGCCGTGGAGATGGTCTCGACCGACAACACCGTGATTGCGCGCGGGCTCGTGAACTATTCCGCCGCCGAACTGCCCCAAATGCTGGGCCGCTCCACGCGCGAGCTGGGTAAGGCGCTGGGCCGCGGATATGACCGCGAAGTTGTTCATGTTGACGATCTGGTGCTGGTCTAGGTTCACCGCTCGCCTAAACTGGACGTATGACTGAGGCCCTGACTTCCGCCGCCCTGCCTTCTGACGACCTGCCTTCCGACGACGCGCCCGCTGAGAACACTGCCGGCACCACCGTGCCCGCCCAGGGGTTCGCCGCGGCGCCGGATCCGGCACCCGCAGGAGTCCCGGCCACAGCAGCGGACGTCGAAGCTGCCGTCCATGCGATCGCCGACCGTTCACGTAAAGCTGCCCGCAAGATGGCGCACGCAAACCGGGCGTGGAAGGACCGCGGCCTGCGCGCCATCGGCAAGGCGCTGCTGGAGCACAAGAACCAGATCCTGGCCGCCAACGCCAAGGATGTCGCGGCCGGCCGGGCCAACGGCACCGGTGCCGCCCTCCTGGACCGCCTGACCCTGAGCGATGCACGCATCACGGCCCTGGCCGCGGCACTGGAGAACCTCGCCACCCTGCCGGACCCCGTAGGGAACGTGGTGCGCGGCCAGACGCTGCCCAACGGGCTCCGCCTCCGCCAGATCAACGTGCCCATGGGTGTGGTGGCCGCGATCTACGAGGCCCGCCCCAACGTCACGGTCGATATCGCCGGCCTCGCCCTCAAGAGCGGCAACGCCGTGATCCTGCGCGGCGGTTCCGCTGCGGCTGCGACCAACGCGGCTCTCGTCACGATCCTCCGCGATGCCCTGGAATCGGTGGGCCTGCCCGCCGACGCCGTCCAGACCGTGGACCAGTACGGCCGCGACGGCGCCAACGCGCTCATGCGGGCGCGCGGCCGGGTGGACGTGCTCATTCCCCGCGGCGGGCGCGAGCTCATCCAGGCCGTGGTGACGAACTCCTCCGTGCCGGTCATCGAAACCGGTGAGGGCAACGTCCACATTTTCCTGGATGCGTCCGCCGGCGAGGAGATGTCCGTGGACATCCTCCTCAACGCCAAGACCCAGCGGCCCAGCGTCTGCAACACCGTGGAAACGCTTCTGGTGCACTCCAAGTCCACCGTCCTGCCCGCCGTCGCCGCCGCCCTGCGGGCCGCCGGCGTCACCCTCCACGTGGACCAGCGCGTCCGCGCCGCGCTGCCGGCGTCGATCGAAACCGTCCCGGCCACGGACGAAGACTGGGCCACCGAGTACATGGACCTGGACCTGGCCGTGGCCATGGTGGACAGCCTGGACGAAGCCGTCCGGCACATCCGCACATGGTCCACGGGCCACACGGAAGCGATCCTGACCAACGACCTCGCCAACGCCGAACGCTTCATCGCCGACGTCGACTCGGCGGCCGTGATCGTGAACGCCTCCACCCGCTTCACTGACGGCGGAGAGCTCGGCCTCGGCGCCGAGGTGGGGATTTCCACCCAGAAACTCCATGCCCGCGGCCCCATGGGACTGACCGAGCTGACCACCACGAAGTGGATCGTGCAGGGCGAGGGCCAGATCCGGGGCTAGCGACGCTGTAACATGGAACGGAAGACCGGGACGGCGGACACCTCCGCCGTCGTCACATTTTGAACTCACTAGGGGAGAACATGCTGTCGCAGCAGATCGCCACTTTCGTCGCCGCAGCCGGCGCATCAGCCAACGAGGAGCTCGCGCCGCTCATCGCACCGCCGTTCGTCATTGGCGGCTCCATGTTCGCCGTCCTGGTGGTCCTGCTGCTGATCACGCTGTCCTACTCCAACCTGGGCCGTCGCCACGAGGCCGTCGAGGAGCACTCGGATCCGCACCGCCAGCACCCGAACAAGCACGACCACGGCCAGGGTCACTAATATTTCCGCCACCATGAGGCAGCGCGGCGCCCAGCGCCGCCTGCGTCTGGGTGTGATGGGCGGCACGTTCGATCCCATCCATCACGGACACCTTGTCGCGGCCAGCGAGGTCGCGGCGAAGTTCGAGCTCGACGAAGTCGTGTTTGTTCCCACCGGCCAGCCCTGGCAGAAGATGGCCAAGAAAGTCAGCGAAGCCGAGCACCGGTACCTCATGACTGTCATCGCCACGGCCTCGAACCCCCGTTTCACCGTGAGCCGCGTGGACGTGGACCGCCCGGGCCCGACCTACACGATCGACACCCTGCGCGACCTCCGCACGCTGCGCCCCGATGCCGATCTCTTCTTCATCACCGGTGCGGACGCGCTGGCCCAGATTTTGTCGTGGAAAGACATCGATGAACTCTGGTCCCTCGCGCATTTCGTGGGCGTAACCCGTCCCGGACACGTCCTGGACGGCATGGGCCGCAAGGACGTCAGCCTCCTCGAGGTTCCGGCCATGGCCATTTCCTCCACGGATTGCCGCACCCGGGTGGCCGAAGGAAATCCCGTCTGGTACCTCGTGCCGGACGGGGTGGTCCAATACATCGCAAAGTATGGCCTGTATGACGCTCCCCGCGAGGCGGTCCGCCTCGACAGCCGACACGCCGGGACCAGCAACGCCGGAACCAACAACATCGGGACTAACAATGCCGGAAACGACGCGGCAGGGCTTGACCCGGCACAGCATGATTCAGCCCTCGAGATAACCCAACCAGCCAGCACTGAATGAGTTTGCCATGAGTCAGGAACAGCCTCCCATCCGCAGCCGCCGCGAACTTCGGCAGGCCAGAGATGAACGCCTGGACACCGCGGCACCGGACGAGCCGACAGAGGCCGAAACCACCGGCCGCATCCGCCGGGTAGCCGACGCTCCCGTGGACTCTGTGGGCGCCGGCGAGGAGCGGTCCTCCCAGGTCCGCGCCCGGGACCGTGCCGCGCTGCGCACCATCAAGGAACTCGCTGAAAAGGAAGGCCACCTCGCCGGGGGCGGACCGCCCACGCGACGCCAGCTGCGGCTCCTGCAGCTGGCCGCCGAAACCGCCCCGGCCACCCAGGCCAACACCATTGTCCCGGCCTCACCGCGGACCCGGGCCACTCCGGTGGTTTCCCCGTCCGGCAAGGATGCTGCTCAGAAGGACGCCGCCCAGCAGAAGGACGCCGCCCCTAAGGGCGCCGGCGGCAAGACGCCCGACGGCATGACTGTGGAGCAGGCGCTGGCCGCGCGCGAGCTCCTCGCGGCGCAGGCCCTGAACCAGATGGCGAAGATGGAGCACATCACGGCCACGGATCCCGACGCCGTCGATCCGGCCGTTCTGGCCGAGCAGATCGCCTTGGCCGAACGCGTCGCGATCCTTAACCGCCGTGCCGCCGCCAAGCAGAAGCTCGCAGAACAAAACAGCCAGCCCGCGGCGCCTCGCAACGATCCCACCACGGCCAACAATCTGGCCATGGTCACACCTTTGGAATTCGAGAAGGTTCCCGGCGTGGAGCGGCCCGTCATGAAGCGCCCTGCCACGTCGTATGTTCCGGTGGTCACCAACCCGGGTCCCCGGGTGGACGCACCACGGAAACCCGGCCTCCGGCGCCCCGGACTGTCCCGCCAGCGGGCCGCCAGTCCTGCCGCCGGCCGGGCAGGCGTGCTGGCCCGGGCGGAAGCAGCCGCCAAGGCAGGAACCGTCAAGCCATCAGCCGCGGCTGCGAATGCTGCGGGGGAGACCGACGAGAGCCTGGTGGGCGGGGAGCCCGTGGCCGCGAACGCCGCCTATGGCCTGGATCCCCTGGATGCGGCGACCGCGGGACTGGGCCGGGCCCGGCGCCTCCGCATGATCCAGCTTGGCGTCCTGGCCCTGGGGATCGTCGCGCTCATCGCCGGCATCACGCTGATTGTCACCGGGCTGGCCCACTAGGAGCCGGTGCCGTTCGCGCGAGGCCGTCAGCGCAGGGGAGCGTTCCAGCCACGAGGCCCGTTGTCCGCGGCAGCGTTCGAATGCAGCCTCCACCACCGGCGCTTCCTCAGCCCGGATTTTTCAGTTCAGCTTTTGACTACAAAGTTTCATCACAAGAATTTTCATCACTACAAGGAGTCCCGTGACTGCAACCGATTCATCCATCACCACCGCCCGCCACGCAGCCCGCGCTGCCTCGGAGAAGCTTGCCGAGGACATCGTGGCCCTGGACGTCAGCGAACGGCTCGCCCTGGCCGACGTTTTCCTCATCGCCTCGGCACCCAGCGAACGCCAGGTCAACGCGATCGTGGACGGCATTGAGGACGAGCTCGCCAAGTTTGACCAGAAGCCCGTCCGCCGCGAAGGCCGCTCCGGCGGGCGCTGGGTGCTGCTGGACTACTCGAACGTCGTCATCCACGTCCAGCACGAGGAAGACCGCGTCTTCTACGCCCTCGAACGCCTCTGGAAGGACTGCCCCGTCGTCGACCTCCAGCTCGGCGACGACGCGTCCGCCAAGGCCACCGCAGCCACCGACGCCGAGTAGCAACCCCGCGCACCGGCCAGGCCGCCGGAAGCTCAACAGAGCCGAATATGCCCGATTTGGAATTTTCGGAAGGGCTGTTCTAAGATATTTGAGTTGCTTCGGAGAGATCCGGACAAAGAAACCGGAACTTTACACCTCGGTAGAGGTGGTCGGAGCAGCGAAAATTCGGGGCTGTGGCGCAGCTGGTAGCGCACCTGCATGGCATGCAGGGGGTCAGGGGTTCGAGTCCCCTCAGCTCCACCGGAGAATCCGCCGGAATCGAAAGATTCCGGCGGATTTTTTTATGCCTCCGGGCAGAAATATGACGGTTCAGCGCGCCAATTGGCGCGGACGGCGATTGTGGTTTAGGCTATTCAGGTTGCTTCAGCGAGGACGGAACTTGCGAAGCAAATGAGGGGCTGTGGCGCAGCTGGTAGCGCACCTGCATGGCATGCAGGGGGTCAGGGGTTCGAGTCCCCTCAGCTCCACCAACTAAGGGAATCACCGGAAACGGTGGTTCCCTTTCTTGTACCCGTTTTACCCCCGATAGCTTCAAAGCCCGTAGCGGCCGTATCCGTCAAGACCGTCTCATGAACGCTCGTCACATACCGTCATTTAGGGTCTCCACCCCGGGCCGGTCCTTGCTATCGTCGCTAGGAGACGGCCGCCCCGCAGCTTAGCTGGAAGGCCTTTTCCGGCTCCACGACGAAGGACCATCATGAAGCGCACACGACTTTCCGTAATTGGCCTCATTGCCGCAGCAGGACTCGCCCTGGCGGGGTGCGGGTCGGCGTCCACAGCCCCGTCCAGCTCGGCGCCGGCGGCCGGCGCAGACACCTCCTTGAGTGACGTCAAGAGCGCCGGCGTGCTCAAGGTCGGCACGGAAGGCACTTACAAGCCGTTCACGTTCCACGCCAACGGCAGCGGCGAACTGACCGGCTATGACGTGGAGATCATCAACGCCGTCGCCGACAAGCTGGGCGTCAAGCCGGCCTTCCAGGAAACGCAGTTCGACGCCATCTTCGCCGGCCTCGACGCCAAACGGTTCGACGTCGTCGCGAACCAGATTTCCATCACGGACGAACGCAAGGCGAAGTACGACTTCTCCACTCCCTACACGGTGAGCACGGGCGTCATTGTCACCAAGGCCGACAACAACAGCATTACGTCCTTCGACAGCCTGCAGGGCAAGACGACGGCGCAGTCCCTGACGAGCAACTGGTACAAGCTGGCGCAGCAGAGCGGCGCGAACGTCGAGGCCGTGGAGGGGTGGGCGCAGGCGATCACGCTGCTCAAGCAGGGCCGTGTCGATGCCACCATCAATGACAAACTGACGTACCTCGACTCCCAGAAGACGTCCCACGACGACACCATCAAGATTGCCGCTGAAACCACGGACAAGTCGCTGAGCGCCTTCGCCCTGCGCAAGGGATCAACCAGCCTGACCGACGCCATCAACAAGGCCCTCGGCGAGCTCGCGGCCGATGGCACGCTGGCGAAGATTTCCCAGAAGTACTTCGACGCCGACGTCTCGAAGTAACGCAATGGCAGCCGTTGAGGAAGGCCGCGTCCGGGCATGAATATCAATTGGGACCTCGTATGGTCATCGCTGGGCCCCCTCCTGACGGGTGCGATCGCCGGCACTATTCCGCTGGCGCTGGCGTCGTTCAGCCTGGGCCTCCTGTTGGCCCTGCTGGTAGCCCTCATGCGGCTGAGCCGCAATCGCGTAGTCTCCGCGGTCGCCAGGATCTACATCTCCGTCATCCGCGGGACCCCGCTCCTGGTCCAGCTGTTTGTCATTTTCTACGGGCTCCCGTCCGTCGGAATTACCATCAGTCCTTGGCCGAGTGCGATCATCGCGTTCTCCCTGAACGTGGGCGGCTATGCGGCGGAGGTTATCCGGGCGGCCATCCTGTCCGTTCCCAAGGGACAGTGGGAGGCGGGCCACACTATCGGGATGTCGCGGCACCAGACCTTGGTGCGGATCATCCTGCCGCAGGCTGCCCGGGTCTCGGTCCCGCCGCTGTCCAACACCTTCATCAGCCTGGTCAAAGACACATCGCTGGCGTCGCTGATCCTCGTCACCGAACTGTTCCGCGTCGCGCAGCAGGTGGCGGCCTTCAGCCAGGAGTTCATGCTGCTTTATCTGGAGGCGGCCGTGATCTACTGGATCATCTGCCTCGTCCTGGCCAGCGGACAATCCGCACTGGAGAAGAGATTGGACCGCTATGTCGCCCACTGAATCCCCGCTTCCGGGAGACGTCGTTGTCCCGGATAGCGCCCTGCTGACCGTCAGAGGTCTGCGCAAGTCGTTTGGCGACCACGAAGTGCTGAAGTCCATCGATCTGGACGTCCGCCGCGGTGAAGTCGTCACGTTGATCGGACCGTCCGGGTCGGGCAAGACGACTGTCCTGCGCTGCCTCAACGGCCTTGAAGTGCCCGACGCCGGTGTCGCGGAGTTCGCCGGACAACTGACCGTCGACTTCTCCACGCCGATGGCGAAAAAGCAGGTCTACGGGCTCAGGGACCGCAGCGCCATGGTCTTCCAGCACTACAACCTCTTCCCGCACAAGACCGTTCTCGAGAACGTGATCGAAGGCCCGGTCCAGGTGCAGAAGCGGCCCAAGGCCGAGGCGGTTCAGGAAGCCCGCGACCTCCTGGCCCGCGTCGGACTGGCCGGCAAGGAGAACAGCTATCCGTTTGAGCTCTCCGGCGGCCAGCAGCAGCGCGTGGGCATTGTGCGTGCGCTCGCCCTGCGCCCGCAGCTGTTGCTCTTCGACGAGCCGACGTCGGCCCTGGACCCGGAGCTGGTCGGCGAAGTCCTGGCCGTCATCAAAGAACTGGCGGAAGAAGGCTGGACCATGGTCGTGGTCACCCACGAGCTCGCGTTCGCCCGTCAGGTGGCCGACGAGGTCATCTTCATGGACGGCGGGGTCGTGGTTGAACGCGGCCACCCGGACACCGTGCTGCGCAACCCGCGGGAGGAACGCACGCGGCAGTTCGTGGACCGGCTGCTGAACCCGTTCTAAGGCAGCGCTCCCGGGGGAGACCAAAGAGCCGGCCAAAAGAGCCGGCTGAAAGAGCGGACCGAAAGAGCCGACTAAACTTAGGGACGTGAACGACTCCCTGCCCCCGTGCCCCGAATGCTCCAGCGAATACACCTACGAGATGGGGGCGCTCCTGGTTTGCCCGGAGTGCGCGCACGAATGGTCCGCGTCCGCGGAGACTGACACGGACGCCGAAACCCCTGCTGAGGCCGTCATCAAGGACGCCGTCGGCAACGTCCTCGCCGACGGCGACACCGTCACGGTGGTCAAGGACCTCAAGATCAAGGGCAGCTCCACGGTCATCAAGGTCGGCACCAAGGTCCGCGGCATCCGCCTCGTGAACGGCGTCGGCGACCACGACATCGACTGCAAGGTGGACGGTGTGGGCCCCATGCAACTCAAGTCCAGCGTCGTCAAAAAGATCTGACCGGGGGCGGGACCATTACCCCTGGGACGGTGCGCCCGGCCGACGTCGTCGTCATCGGCGCCGGCCAGGCCGGGCTGTCGGCGGCGTACCACCTGCAGCGTCGCGGCTTCGTCGCGGCTGCCTCCAGCCCGGGCTCTGCCCGCGGCGGAACCGGCGTGCCTGCGGCGGATGCCCGGCCCGCCGGGACGTACATCGTGCTCGACGCCGAGGACGGCCCCGGCGGGGCCTGGCGCCACCGCTGGAAGAGCCTTCTCATGGCCACGGTCAACGGCATCAGCGACCTTCCGGGCCTCTCGCAGCCCGACGTCGATCCTGCCGAGGCCAGTTCCAGTTTCCTCACCCGCTATTTCGGCGGGTACGAACACGACCTCGGCCTCGCGATCGAGCGGCCCGTGAAAGTGCAGTCGGTGAGCCGGGAGGACACGGATCCCGCCGGGCGGCTGACCATCACCACCTCCCGGGGCACGTGGTCCGCCCGCGCCGTCATCAACGCCACCGGCACCTGGACCCGGCCGTTCTGGCCCATCTACCCGGGCCAGGCCAGCTTCCGCGGCCGCCAACTGCACGTCGCGGACTACGTCTCCGCCGACGAATTCCGTGGCCGGCATGTCATTGTGGTCGGCGGCGGGATTTCGGCCGTCGGTCTCCTCGACGAAATCTCCCGGGTCACCGGCACCACCTGGTTCACCCGCCGGAAACCGGTGTGGCGCGAGGCGGCGTTCGACCGGCAGGCCGGGCACGACGCCGTCGCCCGCGTGGACGAGCGGGTGCGCCAAGGCCTGCCGCCGCAGAGCGTGGTCTCCGTGACGGGCCTGATCTGGACGCCGGCCCTGCGCGCGGCCGCGGCGCGCGGCGTCCTGGACCGGCACCCCATGTTCACCGCAATCGAGCCCGACGGCGTCCGGATGGCCGACGGCAGCTTCCTGACCGCCGACGTCATCCTGTGGGCCACCGGATTCCGGGCCGAACTTGAACACCTCGCCCCGCTGCACCTGCGCGGACCAGGCGGCGGCATCGCGATGGACGGCACCCGGGTCGCGGCCGAGCCCCGGGTCCATCTGGTCGGCTACGGTCCGTCCTCATCCACCATCGGCGCCAACCGTGCCGGCCGGGCCGCCGTCGCCGGGATCGTCACCCTGCTGGCCGGTTCGGGATAACGTGGAAGCTCATGACCCAAGACCGAGAAGAAACGGCGGCACAACGCGCGTGGCGGACACCAACTTCGACTCCCTCTTTGCCCGGCTGAGACGATTCCCGGATGTCGAGGCCGCCAACCTGCAGGCCTGGGACGCCACGGACAGGCTCCTGCTGGACACTGTCCGTGAGATGCAGGCGGCCGGTTTGCTGCAGCCCGGGGGACGGCTTGCGGTTGTGGGGGACCGGTACGGTGCCCTGACCCTGGGTGCCCTGACGCTGGACTCCGTGGGGACGGTGGCGCCAGCCGTCCGCGTCCATCAGGACCTCATCACCGGTGAGCGGGCGCTGCGGGCCAACGCCGGGGCGCTGGACCTCGATACCGGTTTTGAACAGCTCCCGCTGGGCGAACGGCTCCTGGAGGGCGCCTCGCTCGTCGTGCTGCAGTTGCCCCGGTCCCTGGCCGAACTGGAGGAAATCGCCGACGCCGTCGCCCGCTACGCGGCGCCCGACGTCGTGCTCCTGGCAGGCGGGCGCGTCAAGCACATGAGCCTGGGCATGAACGCGGTGCTGGCGCGCTACTTCGATGACGTCCAGCCCCAGCTGGCCCGGCAGAAGTCACGGCTCTTGCTGGCCCGGCGCCCCAAGCCGGTCGCGGACGCCCCGCCGTTCCCGGTCACCGAGGTGAACGAGGAACTCGGGCTGACGGTCTGTGCCCGGGGCGCCGTCTTCGCCGGCACGGGGCTGGATATCGGAACCCGGTTCCTGCTGGACTTCCTGCCCCGGATGCCGCACGCCGCCCATGCGGTGGACCTGGGCTGCGGCACCGGAATCCTCGCCGCGATGTACGCCCGCGCCAACCCCGGCGCCCGCGTCACCGCCACGGACCGGTCCGCGGCCGCCGTCGACTCCGCCCTCGCCACGGCCCGCGCCAACGGCCTGGAGGACCGGATCGATGTGCTCCAGGACGACGCGATGAGCTCCCTGCCGGCGGGCAGCGCGGACCTGATCCTGCTCAACCCGCCCTTCCATCTGGAGGCGGCCGTCCACTCCGGCGCCGGGATCAAGCTGATCGAAGCGGCCGGCACGGTGCTCGCCCCCGGCGGGGAGCTCTGGACCGTGTTCAACAGCCACCTGCACTACCGGCCGGCACTCGAACGGCTGATCGGTCCGACACGCGAGGTCGGCAGGAATCCAAAGTTCACCGTGACGGCCAGCACCCGCCGGCCGTGAAGGTGAAACATTGTGTCCGAAAGGCGGATGTGTGGGCGCACGCCTGCACTTAACGTACGATTCTGACAACTGCTGTAGATAACTGTTGTATTGGGCCAATGACGTTTTGAGGTATCAGTGACCGAGATCCGGCAACCTTCGTCGAGGCGAGGGACCAACCTCCCCAAGATGGGTGATTTCAACCTCACGGTTATCCTGGACGCCATCCGGCGCGCGCCGGGCGGCATGAGCCGTGTGGAGCTGGCCCAGATCGTCGGACTGTCGCCGCAGACCATCTCCAATATTTCCCGGCGGCTGCTGGACCAGCACCTGATCGTCGAGGCCGGCAAAGAAGGCACCGGCCCGGGCAAGCCGCGGACCATGCTCCGGTTGAATCCCGCCGGGATGTACGCCGTGGGCGTCCACCTGGACCCGGCCGTGGTCACCTTCGTCCTGCTGGACCTGCTCGGCGCCGTCGTCAGGCATTCCCGGATCGCCACCCCGCCCGGCAGCGATCCCCGGGCGGTCATTGACACCATCGCCGCCGAAATCAACGGCCTCATCACCGAATCCGGCGTGGACCCGGCCCGGATCGCCGGACTGGGGATTGCCTCCCCGGGCCCCATCGACCTCAACGACGGCGCGGTGGTGGACCCGCCCCTGCTGCCCGGCTGGGACAACGTCCGGCTCCGGGACGCCCTCGCCGAAGCCACCGGCCTGTCCACCCTGATGGACAAGGACGTCACCAGCGCAGCCGTGGCAGAAACCTGGGCCGGCGGCCCGAGCGGCGAGGGCAGCTTCATCTTCATGTACATGGGGACCGGGATCGGGTGCGGGATCGTCCTCAATGACGAAGTCGTCCGCGGAACCTCGGGCAACGCCGGGGAAATCGGGCACATCGTCGTGGACTCGGACGGCGCCCTCTGCGATTGCGGGCAGCGTGGCTGCGTGAAGGTCTCCGCCATTCCGCAGGTCCTCGTGGCGCAGGCCGAGGCGGCCGGAGTGCTGGACGGTTCGCGCGAGGACCGGAGTGCGCCGGCGGTCCAGGAGCAGTTCGCCCAGTTGTGCGAACTCGCCTACGGCGGAAACCAACAAGCCATGGACATCATCGCCGGCTCCGCTGTCCTCGTGGCCCGGGCAGTCTCGGTCGTCACGAATGCCCTGGACGTGGACCGCGTGGTGTTCGGCGGTCCGTTCTGGGCGTGCCTGTCGGCGGCCTATCTGGAACAGATTCCCGGACTCGTCGAGGCTAACAGCGCCACCCGGAAGATCCACGGCATTGAGGTCGTGGGCACGGGCGTGGGGGACGACGTCGGCGCCGTCGGGGCAGCCTGCCTGGTGCTGGAGCACACCCTGGCGCCCCGCTCGCAACGGCTCCTCCTGGAGGGCTGACGCCCTCGGGGCTGAGCGCCGGCGTGCCGGCCAGGCTTCAGTCGATATCCTCGATAACTGTCCCGAACGGGATGGTCTCGTCCAGATGCGCCTGGTGGCCGGTCGGGCCGCGGTTGTAGGACACCCGCACCCCGTGCGTCTTTTCCGCGGCCGACTGCATGAGGACGGGGCGGACGGTGTTGATGAAGCTCTCGCTCTTGCCGGCGAGATACTCCTGGTAGCTGGCTGGTAGCTGAATCATGGCAAAAGGATAGTCCTGAGCAGGGTCGATGGGGAGGGCCGCAGGACAGGGCCGCGCAGCAACGGAATCAGCCTCTCCGGCGAACTTTATTCTGCCCAGCCCGGAAATTAGCCGTAAAGGTGCGTCTTAATTCGGACGCCGACTTGAAGCGGGTCGTGCCGGGCCCTTAGAGTTCTATACAAGTTACCTCAGTAACGTGTCAGCGATCCTCCGCTGAAGGCCGGCCCTGGAAAAATTTCACGGGCAGCCCAGGAGGGTGTGGGTGCCCCCATGTGGGCCTGACATTTGCTCACGGACAGCTTCGTATCAGGCGTACCAGTCGCGACTGCGCCCTGCAGAAGTTTCCTCCGTGTTCCCCAAACTCATTCATTGGCGGCAGGACCCTTTTCAGGGCACTTCCGGCAGTGTTCACAGCCAAGGACGCAAATGTCACCACCTAGCCCTATTGACCCCCATCCGAATCTGGCCGGCCCGGCTCCCGTCGCGCTGTCCTATGAGCTGTTCCCGCCGCGGTCGGCCGCGGCCGCCGAATCGCTCTGGACCACCATCGGGGAACTCGAAGCCACGGACCCGGACTACGTTTCGGTAACGTACGGCGCCAGCGGCTCCAACCGCAGCACCGCCGTCGAGCTCATCAACCGGCTCGTGCAGGAAACCACGCTGCGGCCCCTGGCCCACCTGACCTGCGTGGGGAACTCCCCGGAGGAACTGGCGGAGATTATCGGCGAACTGCTCGACGTCGGGGTCCGCGGCATTCTTGCCCTGCGCGGCGACCAGCCGAAGGACGGGGCAACCCCGCCACCGGGATCACTCCGGTACGCCCAGGACCTGATCGAACTCATCCGCCGCGTGGAGCAGCGCCGGTCGGCGCTGCTGTGCGCCGGAAAAGTCGCGGTCGGCGTCGCCGCCTACCCGACCCGGCACCCGGAATCCCCGAGTGAGGCGCACGACGTCGAGGTCCTACTGGCCAAGCAGCGCTCCGGCGCCGACTTCGCCATCACCCAGGTCTTCTTCCACGCCGAGCAGTACGCGGACCTCCTGACCCGGGCACGCCGGGCCGGGGTGACGATCCCGATCATTCCCGGCGTCATGCCGCTGATCAGCCTTCGCCGGCTCGCCCGCCTCGGCGAATTGACCGGAGTGGAACCGGCGCCGGAACTCATCGAACGCCTCGCCGCTGCCGATACCGACGCCGAACGCACCCGGATCGGCGTCAGCGCCACGGTGGACCTCGCCAATGCCGCCCTGGACGCCGGAGCACCCGGCATCCACCTCTACACGTTCAACGAGCACGCCGCCGCCCTGGACGTGCTGGACAAACTCGCACTGCCCCGGCCGCGAAGCGGCAACCGCCAGGGGGGAAACCGGCACAGCGGCGGACGCATCAACGCGTCCCGGCGTGCCGCCGCCCGCCAGCTCGCCAGCTGACCACCCCTACTTCGTCATCTCAACGACCACTTCAAGGACTTTCCATGACTGAACAGCTCGCCACTCCCTTCCCGTCCGCCTCGATCCTCGGCTACCCCCGCATCGGCCGCCGCCGCGAACTCAAGAAGGCCATCGAGGCCTACTGGGCCGGCAAGATCGACGCCGCCGCCCTGGACGCTGCCGCCAAGGAGATCCAGCTCGGCACTGCCAAGCGCCTCCAGGGCCTCGGCCTGACCGAAGCCGCCGCCGTCCCCGGCACCTTCTCCTACTACGACCAGGTGCTCGACGCCGCCGCCCACCTCGGCGCCGTGCCGGCCCGCTTCGGCAACCTCCTCAACGCCGAGGGCCAGCTGGACATCGACGGCTACTTCACCCTGGCCCGCGGCAACAAGGACCAGCAGCCGCTGGAAATGACCAAATGGTTCGACACCAACTACCACTACCTCGTGCCGGAAATCGGCCCGGAGACCAGCTTCGCACTGACCTCCAGCCGGATCGTCGAAGAATTCGAGTACACCCTCGCCAACGGTGTGGAAACCCGCCCGTACATCGTCGGCCCGGTCACGTTCCTGCTGCTGAGCAAGGCATCCGACGACGCCCCCGCCGGCTTCAGCCCGCTGTCCCGCCTCGAGGACATCCTCCCCGTCTACACCGCGCTGCTGGAGAAGCTTGCCGCCGCCGGCGCCAGCTGGGTCCAGCTCGACGAGCCCGCCCTCGTGGTGGATCAGGACACCCCGGCCGAGGCAATCCAGGCCGCCGTCGCCCGCTCCTACGAGGTCCTCTCCTCCGCCGCCAAGCGCCCGCGGCTGTTCGTCTCCACCCCGTACGGCGCGCTCAACGGCCAGCTCGGCACCCTCGCCGCCACCGGCATCGACGCCCTGCACCTGGACGTCTTCAAGGGCGAGGTTCCCTCCGCCGCGGCCCTCGCCGCGCTGGGCACCAAGACTCTCGTCGCCGGCGTCGTGGACGGCCACAACATCTGGCGCAACGACCTCGCGGCCTCCGCGAAGAAGATCGCCGAGCTGAAGCAGTCCGTCGCCAAGCTGGCCGTCAGCACCTCCACCTCCACCCAGCACGTCCCGCACGACGTCGAAGAGGAAGTCCAGCTCTCCGCGCAGCTGCGCAGCTGGCTCGCCTTCGCCGACCAGAAGACGGCCGAGGTGGTCACCCTCGCAGGACTCCTGACGGACCCCGCGGCCGTCCAGCCGGCCATCGAAGAGGCCACCCGCGTCATCGCCTCCCGCGCCGAGGCAGAGGGCGTCCGCCGCACCGACGTCCGGGCCCGCACCGCCGCCCTGACCGACGCAGACTTCAACCGTTCCGCTTACGCGGTCCGCGAAGCCGCCCAGGAGAAGGCTCTACACCTGCCGCCGCTGCCCACCACCACCATCGGCTCCTTCCCGCAGACCGCCGAGATCCGCACCGCCCGGGCCCGCGCCAACCGCGGTGACCTCACCACGGAGCAGTATGAGCAGCTCATGAAGGATGAGATCAAGCGCGTCGTGGAGCTGCAGGAGGAGCTCGGCTTTGACGTCCTGGTCCACGGCGAGCCCGAGCGCAACGACATGGTCCAGTACTTCGCCGAGAACCTTGAAGGCTTCGACGTCACCGTGCACGGCTGGGTCCAGTCCTACGGCTCGCGCTGCACCCGTCCCTCGATCCTGTGGGGCGACGTCACCCGCAGCGCCCCCATCACGGTGAAGTGGGCCGAATACGCGCAGTCCCTGACCAACAAGCCGATGAAGGGCATGCTCACCGGTCCTGTCACCATCCTGGCCTGGTCCTTCGTCCGCGACGACCAGCCGCTCGGCGAGACCGCCAACCAGGTGGCCCTGGCCCTCCGCGACGAGATCGCCGACCTCGAAGCCGCCGGCATCAAGGTCATCCAGGTGGACGAGCCCGCCCTGCGCGAACTCCTGCCGCTGCGCAAGGCAGACCAGGCCTCGTACCTGGACTGGTCCGTGAAGTCCTTCCGCCTCTCCACCGCCGGTGCCGCGGACGCCACCCAGGTCCACACGCACCTGTGCTACTCCGAATTCGGTGCCATCATCGACGCGATCGATGGCCTCGACGCCGACGTCACCTCGATCGAGGCCGCCCGCTCCCGCATGGAGGTTGTGCACGACCTCGAATCCCACGGCTTCGGCCGCGGCGTGGGCCCGGGCGTCTATGACATCCACTCGCCCCGCGTCCCGGGCGAGCAGGAAGTCACCGAGCTGCTCAGCACCGCCGTCAAGCACGTCCCGTCCCGCCAGCTCTGGGTCAACCCGGACTGCGGCCTGAAGACCCGCGGCTACGCCGAGACCGAAGAGTCCCTGCGCAACCTGGTCACGGCCACCAAGACGGTCCGCGCCGAACTGCTGGAACCAGCCAAGTAGCAGCCGGCTGAACTGAACACCAGCTGAATTAACGACGCCGGCCGGTCACCTCGCAAGTGACCGGCCGGCGTCGTACGTTTCAGCTCATCGACTGCTGAGCAACCGCCGCTTTGAGCCCCCAAAGGGCCGTTACGGAGCAGTCGATTCGGAGTTTCCCTAACGATTCAGGATTCCCAGAGGATTTCGTCGTCGACTACGCCGTCCTCATCCGCGGAGGCCACCAGGACCTCGTCGGTGAAGTGCTGGCCCAGGGTGAAGTCAAGGACGAAGTAGCGTTCCGGCTGGCCGGGGTAAATGCCCACGTGGCCGAGTTTGAGTGCCTTGAGGAAGACCTCGTCGGTGAGCTGGCTCTTGTCCTCGACGCCGAAGATTTTCTTGAGGTGCTCGTCCTTGATCGCGTTGCAGTGGAAGTGGCGGTATTCCTGCGGGCTGGTGCCCTCCTGCGATAGTTCCTCGGCGATCATTTCGCGGACCTGGTCCACGAGTTCGGGCAGGAAGCGCAAGCGGTAGTCAACTTTGTGCATGGCGGCTTCATCGAAGTGGTCATGCGCGTTGACATTCAGGTCAAGCTCCACGGTCTGGCCCGCCAGCTCATGCGTGGCGGTGAGATTATGGTCCCTTCCGTGGTTGAGCTCGACCTCGCCGAAGTGCTTGCTCGCTACCTTGTTCATATCTTCAACATAGTCCTGAAAACCGGACCATTCCAGCATTGGCAGGCTTTTATCCGCTACCGGACCGGTGGAGCGGCCTGGGGACTGTACATTGATCGGATGCAGACCGTAGCCACTTCCGTTGCCCGCGCCCGGGCCCAGTTCGACGCCGGCACCACCCGTCCGCTGGCCTGGCGGCTGGAGCAGCTAAGCAGCCTGCGGCGCATGCTCGCGGACCGCCACGCGGACTTCGCCGCTGCCCTCGCCAAGGATTTGGGCAAGCACAACACCGAGGCGCAACTGACGGAGATCGGCTTCGTTGCCGCAGAGGCCGCCCACCTGGCGAGGCACCTGGAAGACTGGCTCCGGCCCCGCCCCGTGCCGGTGCCGCTCACCGTGCAGCCGGCCCGGGCCTGGACCGAACTCACCCCGCTGGGCGTGGTGCTGGTGATCGGGCCGTGGAACTACCCCCTGCAGTTGCTGCTCGCCCCGCTGGCCGGGGCCCTGGCCGCCGGCAACACCGCGGTGCTCAAGCCGAGCGAACACGCCCCGGCCACCTCGGCGGTGCTGGCCCGGTGGATTCCGGAGTACCTGGCCGGCGCCGCCGAGGTGGTCGAGGGCGGTATTCCGGAAACCACGGCACTGCTGGCCGAACGCTTCGACCACATCTTCTTCACCGGCGGAGAGACCGCGGCCAAGGTGGTGATGCGCGCGGCGGCCGAACACCTGACTCCAGTGACGCTGGAGCTCGGCGGCAAGTCCCCGGCCTACGTGGATGCGTCCACGGACCTGGCGACGGCGGCGAAGCGGATCGCCTGGGGCCGGTTCATGAACGCCGGCCAGACGTGTGTGGCCCCGGATTATGTCCTGGCCGCGGAGGAGGTCCTGGAGCCGCTGCAGGCCGAGCTGATCAAGGCCGTCACGGCGCTCTTCGGCACTGACCCGGCAGCGAGCCCGTCCTACGGCCGGGTTGTCGATGACCGTCACTTCGCCCGCCTCGCTGCCCTGGCCGACGGCAGCACCGTCGTGCACGGCGGAGAACGCGACGCCGCCAGCCGCTACTTTGCGCCCACCCTGCTCCGGCCGGCGCCGGGGGACGCCGTCATGGCGGAGGAAATCTTCGGTCCGCTCCTGCCGCTGGTTCCCGTGCAGGGGGTGGACGAGGCCATCGGGCTGGTCAACGGACGCGCCAAGCCGCTGGCGCTCTATGTGTTCAGCAAGGACCCGCTGACGCGCGGCGCCTTCGCCGAGCGGACCTCGTCCGGAGCCCTGTGCTTCGACGTCCCGGCGGCCCACCTGTCCGTCCCCGGGCTGCCGTTCGGCGGCGTCGGCGGCAGCGGCATGGGCGCCTACCACGGGGAACATTCGGTCCGGACGTTCTCGCATGAGCGTCCCACGCTGGACAAACCGCTGAGGCCCGACACCCTGGAACTTATCTACCCGCCGTACACCCGGGCCAAGCAGGGGATCATCAACGCGCTGGTGGCGCCGGTCCGAAAGCAAGTCCGAAAACCGGCCCCTAAGCGCTGAGTCGCGCCGCCGGGCTACCCGGCCGGCTCGCCCTCCCAGTCGACGTTGACCCAGCGCTGGCCTTCATCGTCCCAGGACTCGGTGTGCCCCAGCAGGGCAATGTCGTCAAAGCTGGCCTCGATCCCGAGGCCGCGGAGGGTTTCGCGGAGCTCCTCGGTGGCCGCGCGGACAGCCGCGGCGACTTCCTCGGGGTTGTCGGAGGCAACGGGACGGGAGGCTGAATAGGTTTGGCTCATGGACCCCATCCTCATCGATCGGGCGCCGCAGGGGAACCCCCGCGGTGTGCTCAGTCCTTGCGCGCGGTCTCCAGCTTGTGCATCGTCTCGCCCAGCAGTTCCACGAACAGCTGGACCTGGGCGGTCCGCTTCTCGTTGAGCAGCAGGGCGAAGACATTCCGGGCGAGCCGGATCTCCGGAACGTCGAGGACCACGACGCCGGCCGGCCGGTGCAGCAGGGCGAGCTCGGGGACCAGTGCGGCGCCGAGGCCCGCGGCCGCCATCTCCAGGCTCGCGTGGAAGTCATCGCTGTACGCCACCACCCGGGGGTGCAGGTTGCAGCTGGCGAAGAGGCGTTCGATCACCGTGGCGTCGGAGGTGCCCGGGTGGTGCATGATCCACGGCATGTCCGAGAGGTGCGGGGCGGCCACCTTGGAATCCGTGCCGATGCCCCACGCCGCAGGCAGCACCACCCGGAAGTCGTCGTCGCCGATCCACTGCCGGTCCACCGTGTGCGGCCAGGCGAGGCCCGACTGCCCCACCTGGTACACCAGGGCGACGTCGAGTTCACCCCCGGTCCGCAGGCCTTGGATGGTCTGGGCCGGTTCCGCGACCGATACCCTGAGGTCGATGCCGAGCTTCTTCCAGGCCGGGTTCCGCAGGATCGGCGGCAACACATAGGTGGCCAGGCTGGGGAAGATGCCCAGCCGCAGCTCCTGGCTGGTGCTGTCCTGTGCCCGTGACGCGGCGGCCATGAGCGTCTCGATGTCCGTCAGCACTTTGGCCGCGTGCCGCGTCATGACGACGGCGGCTTCCGTCGGCTGGATGCTGCGGGCCGAGCGATGGAAGAGCGTGACGCCGGTGTCACGTTCCAGCGCCGACATTTGCTGGGAGACGGCCGAGGCGGTGTAGCCGAGACGCGCCGCGGCGGCGGCAAACGATCCCAACCGGATCACTTCCACAAGGGTCCGCAGATGAACGGGGTTGATCAAGGGCTGCCCTTCGCCTGGTAGCGGGTCCACTGCAACGGGAACGGAATGGCGGGACCGGAAATCCCGCTTCATTGTGGCACACCGGGCCCTGCCGGGGGCGCCGGTTCCCTCCCCGCACGGTCCGCGGCTTCCCGGCGGGGCCCGTCCGGAATGTCTGCGCGGCCCGGGGGTGCCGATGCAGGAGAATCCGTGGGGTCAGGCCAAGTTTTCAGATACCAACGGCACAGCTAGCGGGCCCCGGGAGGACGCCGTCACAGGAGCCGAAAAAAATGCCGAACTCATACTCATCCGGCGCCCCGGCGGCGACGAATTGCCCGTAAGACCTTTTTGGCGAGACAACAGGAGCAGACCAGTGGCACAAGCAGCAGGGATTCCGGCAGGCCGGCGGGTTGCCGTCATCGGCAGCGGCGTGGCGGGGCTGACCGCCGCGTATGTGCTGAACGGGCAGGACCGGGTGACTCTCTTCGAGGCGGACTCCCGGCTTGGCGGGCACGCCCATACCCATGATGTTCCGCAGCAGGGCGGGCCCACCCTGGGCGTGGACACCGGCTTCATTGTCCACAACGAGCGGACCTATCCCACTCTCCTGCGCCTGTTCGCCGAGCTCGGCGTCGAAACCCAGGATTCGGAAATGAGCATGTCCGTCCGCTGCGACGGCTGCGGCCTGGAATACGCCGGCGCCCGTCCCAACGCGAGCGGCATCATTCCCCGGCCGTCCACGCTGCTGCGCGGCCGCTACCTGCGCATGCTGCTGGAAGTCACCCGGTTCCACCGCCGGGCCCGCGCCCTGCTGGCGGAACCGGCAACGGTAACCCCCGCCGGCCCGGGTGCGGCCGGGACGGGGCACGAGCTGACCCTGGGGGAGTTCCTGGCCCGGGAGAAGTTCAGCAGCTACTTCATCTCGCACTTCATGACCCCCGTGGTCAGCGCCGTCTGGTCCTGCGACCCCACCACCGCCCTGGCCTACCCGGCCCGCTACCTGTTCACGTTCCTCGGCCACCACGGCCTGCTCGGCGTCAAAGGCTCGCCGCAGTGGCGGACCGTCACCGGCGGCTCGCGCAGCTACGTCGACAAGGTCGCCGGGACCCTGCCGGACATCCGGCTCTCCAGCCCCGTCACATCCGTGCAGCGGCACGCCGGCGGCGTCGGCGTCACATACGCACAGAGCGCGGACAGCACCGGCGGCGACACCATCACCGAAACCTTTGACGCCGTCGTGATCGCCACCCACCCGGCGCAGGCCCTGCGCATGCTGTCCGATGCCTCGGCCGCCGAGAAGGACGCCCTGGGCGGCATGCCGTACTCGGTGAACCAGACAATCTTCCACCGCGACGCCGCCGTGCTGCCGGCCAGCCCCAACGCCCAGGCCTCCTGGAACTACCGCCTGCCGTCCTGCGACGCCCGCCCGGACAAGGTCCTGGTCAGCTACGACATGACCCGGCTGCAGCGGCTGGGGCCCGTGGACGGCGGCCGGTACATCGTCAGCCTCGGCGAATCGGAGCTGATCGACCACACCACGGTCCTGGACCGCATGGTCTACGAGCACCCGCAGTACACGCCGGACTCGCTGAGGGCCCAGGAACGAATCCTCGGGCTCGGCGACGAACGCCTGGCCTTCGCCGGCGCCTACCACGGATGGGGATTCCACGAGGACGGCGCCCTGTCCGGCCTCCAGGCCGCCGCCCGGCTGGGCCGCGACTGGGACCGGCTTCCGGTCAACATCGGCGCTGTCAATACCGGTACGGCGGCCGTGGACCCGGACCTCCAGCCCGCCGCTATCCGGCCCGCCGCTGTCCAGCCGGCCACAGTGGAGGCGCCATGAGCGAACGGGCAGCGATCTACCGCACGTCCATCTCCCACGTGCGGCGCACCCCGCTGCACAATGCCTTCACCTACCGCAGCTACAGCTGGTACGTGGACGTCGACCACCTCCCGCAGCTGCCCCGGCCGCTCCGGCCGCTGGCCGGCTTCCGGGTGGAGGACCACCTGGGCGACCCGGACGGGACCGTGCGCGGCAACGTGGAACGCTACCTTGCCACCCAGGGCATCAAGCTCGACGGCGGACGCATCACGATGCTCGCCAGCGCCCGGGTCTTCGGGCACGTATTCAACCCGCTGAGCGTGTTCTGGTGCCATGACGCCGCCGGGGCGCTGCGCTGCGTCGTCGTCGAGGTCCACAACACCTACGGCGAACGGCACTGCTACCTCCTCGAAACGGACGGCACCGGCCGGGCGAGCGTGCCGAAAGCCTTTTACGTCTCGCCGTTCAACGACGTCGACGGCCAGTACCGCATGAAGCTCCCCGAACCCGGCGACCGCCTCGCCGTCTCGATCGTCCTGGAGCGGGAAGGCCACCAGCCCTTCATCGCCACCATGGACGGCGTCCGCCACGAAGCGACCCTGCGGAACATCCTGTCCGCGGCGCTGGCGGTACCCCTGGCCCCGCTGCGCGTCACCGCGCAGATCCGCTGGCAGGGCATTAAACTGTGGGCGCGCCGCCTGCCCATCATCAAAAGACCACACCACCCTTCACAGGAGGCAGTTCAGTGACAATGACCGAAGCGACCGGATCCGGTACGGGACGGACAGAGGGCACCACGCGCACCAGCGCCAACACCGCGGGAGCGGTGACCAGTGCTGTGACGGCCACTGTGCCGTACACGGTTCCGCAGGCGCCCGTCACCATCGACCCGGCAATCTGGCCCAGCATCGCCACCGTGCCCACAAGCCTCAAGGCCCGCGTGGCCGGACGCGCCGCGGACGCCATCTTCAAGGCCGCCGTGCGCTCGCTGCCGCTGGCCGTCCGCTACCCGGACGGCACAGTGCTGGGCAAAGCCTCCCTTGGCCAGGCGCCCGGCGGCACCGCATACCCCGTGATGACCATCAACCGGCCCGAGGCGTTCGCCGCCCGGCTGGGCGACGGCGGCCTGATCGGCCTGGGCGAGTCCTACATGGCCGGTGACTGGGACGCCGACGACCTCACCGCCGTCATGGAGGTCTTCGCTGCCCGCGTCGGCACACTGGTTCCCGAACCGCTGCAGAGGCTCCGCGGCCTCTACCTGCCGCGGCAGCCGCGCAAGGAACGCAACACCGAAAAGAACACCCGCTCCAACATCTCGCGGCATTACGATCTCTCCAACGAGCTCTTCGCCTCCTTCCTGGACCGCACCATGACGTACTCCAGCGCGCTGTTCCCGGAAAGCGGCGACGCCCTGCGGAGCGTGGCCTGGGACGGCCTCGCCGCCGCCCAGCAGGCCAAGATCGACCGGCTGCTGGACAAGGCGGGCGTGAAGGAAGGCACCCGAGTCCTGGAAATCGGCACCGGCTGGGGCGAACTCGCCCTGCGGGCCGCCGCCCGCGGCGCCACCGTCTACTCGGTCACGCTCTCCAGCGAGCAGCAGGAACTGGCCCGCCAGCGCGTCGCCGACGCCGGCTACGCTGATGCCGTCACGATCGAGCTCAAGGACTACCGTGCCGTGGAGGGCGAGTACGACGCCGTCGTCTCGGTCGAAATGATCGAGGCCGTCGGCTTCGAATACTGGGCCACGTACTTCCAGACGATCGAACGCGTCCTGGCCCCCGGCGGCAAGGTGGCCATCCAGGCCATCACGATCGCCCACGACCGCCTCATGGCCACCCGCACCAGCTACACCTGGGTGCACAAGTACATCTTCCCCGGCGGCGTCATTCCCTCCGTCCGGGCCATCGAGGACATCACCGAGAAACAGACCGGACTGCGCGTCCGCGAACGCCTCGCCATGGGCGAGCACTATGCCCAGACCCTGCGACTCTGGGAGGAGCGGTTCATGGGCCGGGCCGAGGAGGTCGGGGCCATGGGCTTCGACGCCATCTTCCAGCGGATGTGGCTGTTCTACCTGTGCTACTCCCGGGCCGGCTTCGAGACGGGCTACCTCGACGTGCAGCAGATCGTGCTGGATCGTGCCTCCTCCAAGGGCGCGGCCGCATGACGGCGGCGCTCGCTGACACCATCGCCGAGGTCCTGCGGCCCGTCGTCGGCGGGGAACTGCCCGTCCGGCTCGTCGTCTGGGACGGCAGCGAGACCGGCCCGTCCGGCGCGCCGGTGGTCCGGCTGAACTCGCCCGACGCCATACGCCGCCTGCTGTGGGCGCCGGGGGAGTTGGGGGCCGCCCAGGCGTACGTCACCGGTGAACTCGACGTCGACGGCGACCTCAATGCCACGCTCGAGCACCTGTGGAAGGTGGTCCGTGACCGCGGCCTCTCCGGCATCCGTCCGACGCCGGCCCTGCTGGCCGGCGTCGGACGGATCGCCAAAACCGCCGGCGCCCTGGGCGCCCCGCCCCAGCCCCCGGCCAGTCAGGCACGGGTCAGGGGCCGGCTGCACAGCCTGATGCGGGACCGGGCGGCCATCAGCCACCACTACGACCTCAGCAACGACTTCTACGCCCTGATCCTGGACCCGCAGATGGCCTACTCCAGCGGTTACTGGACGGACAGCTCACCCGGGTACGGACTCGAGGACGCCCAGCGGGACAAGCTGGACCTCGTCTGCCAAAAGCTCGGCCTGGCCCCGGGGATGCGGATGCTCGACGTCGGCTGCGGCTGGGGCTCGCTGAGCCTGCACGCCGCGCAGCACTACGGCGTCGACGTCGTCGGGGTCACCCTCTCGGTGGAGCAGAAGGCGTTCATTGACGCCCGCATCAGGGAGCGCGGGCTGGAAGGACGCGTCGAGATCCGGGTCCAGGACTACCGCGAGATCCCGGACGGGCCGTTCGACGCCGTCGCCTCCCTCGAGATGGGCGAGCACGTCGGCCAGCGCAACTACCCCGTCTACGCCGCCGCCCTGTTCGGCAACGTCAGGCCCGGCGGCCGGGTCCTGGTGCAGCAGATGTCCCGGAACGGCAAGCACCCCGGCGGCGGCCCGTTTATCGAGTCCTTCATCGCCCCGGACATGCACATGCGCCCGGTGGGGGAGACCCTCGGCTTTTTGGAGGATGCAGGGTTCGAGATCGAGGGGGTGCAGGGCATGCGCCGGGACTACGTCCGGACGCTGGAGGCCTGGTACGCCCGGTTCGAGGAGAACCATGACGCCGCCGTCGCCATGATGGGCGAGGAAATCGCCCGGGTCTGGCGGCTGTACCTCGTGGGCGCGCTGCGCAGCTTCGCCGAGGCCCGGATGGGCGTCGACCAGATTCTCCTCAGCCGGCCGGAGTCGCTTGGGTAGGTACCCGTGGCGCCGGTCACTGCGGAGTGTTGGAACGCGGGGTGTTAGAACAATCACGATCCGATGAGGCGGACACCACGGTGTCCGCCTCATTCGTGTTCCCGGACACCAGATGTAGTGGCCGCCACCACCACCGGACACCCCCGGACACCCCCGAAAAACGTGCGCGACACGCCGTCTGCGGTGCGACACGCGGGGGTGATTAATGTGGCTAACTACTCCACAGGGTGTGGATTTCGTCCGCCAAAACAGCTGAATTCCGGACATTTGGCGGGCCCCCTCCTGTGGATTATCGGTGGGTTAAATGACATACTTGTAATACATCATCTTGGGGTCCACGTGAGGCTCTTGCACTACATGTAGTATCGACATACAGTTCCAGCAGAGCATCAGCGCGGGGCAGTCGGAGCCGGGGAAGCGCTCCGAACAAGACTTTCAACAAAGGGGACAAGGACCATGACCGTTACGGTTTACACGAAGCCGGCCTGCGTTCAGTGCAACGCGACCTACCGCGCGCTGGACAAGAAGGGCATCGCCTACCAGAGCGTCGACATCTCCCAGGACGCGGAGGCCCTCGAGCGCCTGAAGTCCCTGGGCTACATGCAGGCCCCGGTCGTCGTCACCGACCAGGACCACTGGTCCGGTTTCCGCCCGGACAAGATCGAAGAACTGGCGCAGGCCGCCGCCGTCGCTGTAGCCTGAAGCGCTCCGGACGCCGCTACCAGGCAGGATTTGACGGTAGATGAGGTGAGTCCAGTGGTTGTGACAACTGAAGATCGGGCAACTACTGAAGATCGGGCGGCCGCCACGGCTGACAGCGGGGAAGCGGTCAGCACAGCGGCTCCCGAGATCACCCACAGCCGCCTCATCTACTTTTCCTCCACCTCGGAAAACACCGCACGTTTCGTTGCGAAACTGGGCGTCGAAGCCGCCAGGATCCCCCTCTATTCGAAGGACGCCCCGCTGGCGGCCCGGGAACCGTACGTTCTGGTGGTGCCGACCTACGGCGGCACCGGGGGAGAGGGATCTGTTCCAAAGCAGGTCATCAGGTTTTTGAACGACCCGGGCAACCGGACGCTGATCCGCGGAGTGATCGGGGCCGGCAACACGAATTTCGGGGATAACTACTGCATGGCGGGGGACATCATCGCCGCAAAATGCAACGTCCCCCACCTATACAGGTTCGAACTCATGGGCACGCCGGAAGACGTCTCCCGTGTACAACAAGGATTGGAAGAGTTTTGGACACGACTGTCGCAGACAAAACAGTAACCGGGGGCACAGGCTCCCACGGGGGCACGGCCACGGCTCTTGAGAAGCAGGAAAAGCACGAGATGCCGGCCGCGTACAAGGGCCTGGGCTACCACGAGCTGAACGCCATGCTGAACCTCTACGGCCCCAACGGCGAGATCCAGTTTGAGGCCGACCGCGAGGCCGCGCACCAGTATTTCCTGCAGCACGTGAACAACAACACCGTGTTCTTCCACGACCTCGAGGAAAAGCTCGACTACCTCGTCAAGAACGAGTACTACGAGCGAGAAACCCTCGACCAGTACACGATGAACTTCATCCGCGAGCTCTTCAACCGCGCGTACAAGAAGAAGTTCCGCTTCGAGACCTTCCTGGGCGCGTTCAAGTTCTACACCTCCTACACGCTGAAGACGTTCGACGGAAAGCGCTTCCTGGAGCGCTACGAGGACCGCGTCTGCATGGTGGCCCTGCACCTGGCCCGCGGCGACGAGAAGCTCGCCACCCAGATGGTCGACGAGATCATCGAAGGCCGCTTCCAGCCGGCCACTCCGACGTTCCTGAACGCAGGCAAGAAGCAGCGCGGCGAGCTGGTCTCCTGCTTCCTGCTCCGCATCGAAGACAACATGGAGTCGATCGGCAGGTCCATCAACTCCGCCCTGCAGCTGTCCAAGCGCGGCGGCGGCGTGGCCTTCGCCCTGACCAACATCCGCGAGGTCGGCGCGCCGATCAAGCAGATCGAGAACCAGTCCTCCGGCGTCATCCCCGTGATGAAGCTCCTCGAGGACAGCTTCTCCTACGCCAACCAGCTCGGTGCCCGCCAGGGCGCCGGCGCGGTGTACCTGCACGCGCACCACCCCGACATCTACCGCTTCCTGGACACCAAGCGCGAGAACGCGGACGAGAAGATCCGCATCAAGACCCTCTCGCTCGGCGTCGTCATCCCGGACATCACCTTCGAGCTCGCCAAGCGGGACGAGGACATGTACCTGTTCTCCCCGTACGACGTCGAAAAGGTCTACGGCATGCCGTTCTCCGACGTCTCGGTCACCGAGAAGTACTACGAGATGGTGGACGATTCCCGGATCAAGAAGACCAAGATCAAGGCGCGCGAGTTCTTCCAGACCCTCGCCGAGATCCAGTTCGAATCCGGTTACCCGTACATCATGTTCGAGGACACCGTGAACCGGGAAAACCCGATCGACGGCAAGATCATCATGTCCAACCTGTGCTCCGAGATCCTCCAGGTCTCCCAGCCCACCACGTACAACGATGACCTGTCCTACGACCACACGGGCAAGGACATCTCCTGCAACCTGGGCTCGCTGAACATCGCCAAGACCATGGACTCGCCGGACTTCGGCCTGACCATCGAGACGGCCATCCGCTCGCTCTCGGCCGTCTCGGACATGTCCAACATCACCTCGGTGCCCTCGATTGCCCGCGGCAACGACCAGAGCCACGCGATCGGCCTCGGCCAGATGAACCTGCACGGCTACCTCGCCCGCGAACGGGTCCACTACGGCTCCGAAGAGGGCCTGGACTTCACCAACATCTACTTCTACTCGGTGGTGTACCACGCGGTCCGCGCCTCCAACCTGCTGGCCATCCAGACCGGCCAGACCTTCGGCGGCTTCGAGAAGTCCAAGTACGCCACCGGCGAGTTCTTCGACAAGTACACCGAGCAGGAATGGGTCCCGCAGACCGCCAAGGTCGCCGAGCTGTTCAAGAACATCCACATCCCCACCCAGGATGACTGGCGCGAGCTGAAGGCCTCCGTCATGGAGCACGGCATCTACAACCAGAACCTGCAGGCTGTTCCGCCGACGGGCTCGATCTCCTACATCAACAACTCCACCTCCTCGATCCACCCGGTGGCGTCCAAGATCGAGATCCGCAAGGAAGGCAAGCTGGGCCGCGTGTACTACCCGGCGCCGTACCTGACGAACGACAACCTGGAGTACTACCAGGACGCGTACGAGATCGGGTACGAGAAGGTCATCGACACGTACGCCGCCGCCACGCAGCACGTGGACCAGGGCCTGTCCCTGACGCTGTTCTTCAAGGACACCGCCACCACGCGCGACATCAACAAGGCCCAGATCTACGCCTGGAAGAAGGGCATCAAGACCATCTACTACATCCGTCTCCGCCAGCTCGCGCTGGAAGGGACCGAGGTAGAGGGCTGCGTCAGCTGCATGCTGTAGCTTCAACTCAATCGTGACTGTACGACGGCGGGCGCCCGCCCGCCGTCGTACGCTTAACTTAACGAAGAACCCAACCTTTAGGGGATGACATGACCGAAAAGGTCAAGCTGCTTAGCCACGTCGAGGCGATCAACTGGAACCGCATCCAGGACGACAAGGACGTGGATGTCTGGAACCGCCTGGTCAACAACTTCTGGCTGCCGGAGAAGGTGCCGCTGTCCAACGATATCCAGTCGTGGGCGACGCTCACCCCGGACGAGCAGCAGCTCACCATGCGCGTGTTCACGGGCCTGACCCTGCTGGACACCATCCAGGGCACTGTCGGCGCCGTCTCCCTGATTCCGGACGCCCTCACCCCGCACGAAGAGGCTGTCTACACGAACATCGCGTTCATGGAGTCCGTGCACGCCAAGAGCTACTCCTCCATCTTCTCCACGCTGGCCTCCACCAAAGAGATCGACGAGGCATTCCGCTGGTCCACCGAGAACGAGAACCTTCAGAAGAAGGCCCAGATCGTCATGGACTACTACCAGGGCGACGACCCCCTTAAGCGCAAGGTGGCCTCCACGCTGCTGGAGAGCTTCCTGTTCTACTCGGGCTTCTACCTGCCGATGTACTGGTCCTCGCGGGCCAAGCTGACGAACACGGCCGACCTCATCCGCCTTATCATCCGCGACGAGGCCGTGCACGGCTACTACATCGGCTACAAGTTCCAGAAGGGCCTGGAGAAGGTCTCCGAGGAGCGCCGGCAGGAGATCAAGGACTACACCTTCGAACTGCTCTTCGAGCTCTACGAAAACGAAGTCCAGTACACGCACGACCTCTACGATTCCGTCGGCCTGGCCGAGGACGTCAAGAAGTTCCTGCACTACAACGCCAACAAGGCGCTCATGAACCTGGGCTACGAGGCCATGTTCCCGGCTTCGGTCACCGACGTGAACCCGGCCATCCTGTCGGCCCTGTCGCCTAACGCGGACGAGAACCACGACTTCTTTTCGGGTTCGGGTTCGTCTTATGTGATTGGCAAGGCTGTCAATACTGAGGATGAGGACTGGGACTTCTAGTCTCCTACCTTTAGTTTGGTCGACAGCGAGTCGGTGGCGGCACTGTGAGGTCTACTGCTGGCCGATTTCCAACATAGATGGGCATGTTGCACGGTGGTTGGCCACGTATTTCGATTATCTGGCCAACCACAAGAGGACTTCCATCCTTGCTTGAGCGCAGATCAGTGCTTGGCGCTGCTTGATCTGTACTTCTACTGAAACAGCTCCGGTGCGCAACGCATGCTCCTCCGAGGAGGGCTATGAGTCACCAACATTCCACGGTTCCACTTCAGGTAAATCACGGGCAGCGTGAATGTCCGCTCGGTTTGGAGGCAATATTCATGAATACCGAAAGCAATTCAACATATCAAGGCGACTCCACTGGGGGCCAAACGCTGGAGTTCTCCGAGTCACGTAAGTCGTTTGACTCGCTGTTCGTTTCGACCCCGATTGTATCTTCGCAGTCGCTGCTCGCAGTGGCGGACAGCGGCAATTCCGGATCGGTTTCGGACTCGTCCAGAGAGTGACATTGTCATCTTGGACCTCACTGGTCCCGTTTGTGCTGTTCGTCGCGCCAGGGCTTCTGTTTGACCTTCTGAGCCGCGGACGCAGGGTTGAAGTCGATGAGTCTGCTTTTCGGGAGGCGAGCCGGGTTGCGCTGGCGTCGGTTGCGCTCGGTGTCCCTGGTGCAATCGCTGCGTATCTCGTCTGGAGGGCCACAAATGGCTCGTCGCCCGACTTGGGCAAGCTAGTCTCCGGAGACAATGAGTACTTCCGCGAACAGGCCGGGGCTCTCTTCTGGGCCGTCGTCGGCTACGCCGTCGGCAGTGCCGTAGTTGCCTGGGCCGTCAACTACGTCCTGGAGCTAGCCAAAGGTAAGAGTCTCACTCCGAGTCACTCCCAGTGGACCCAAGTATTCCGGCTAGAGCGGCCAACAGGTTCGCGAGCCTACGTTCGGGTGAATACGAAATCTGGACTGTGGTGGGGAGGCCTGGTGATCCACTACACGGCAGATCTTGAAGTGGCTGGGCGGGAAATTACACTTGCGCCTCCGATCTCTCGGGGTAGCGAAGGCGGAACGGTCTGGTCGCGGGATGCCGAACTCCAACGTCTGATTATCCGTGGTGATGAGCTCGAAAGCATGTCGGTCATGTACGTGGCATCCGATGAGACCGTACCGTCCCAGCGGTCCAGGCAGTGGCGTTTCTGGCGCCCGAGGACGGCAGCACGAGATCAACCGAGCGACGGCCTTCCGGTGCAGAACGCTGGAAGTCGAGATCGCGATTAGAACGGGTCTAACCGCGACAAGGAGGCACCACCGTGCGGCTCCAATGCTTTTGGTTGTCTAGGGGCTAACTTGCTTGAATGAGCATGTAGCGTACGCAAAATCTCCGTTTCATTGTGAGGAAGCGCCGGCAATTTGCCCAAGGCTCGGACGCAAGCCCTCTTGCGACTCACCTGCGAGATCAAATCGGCGGCGTCATAAGCAATAAAGAGGGGCCAGCCTTTTGCAACGAACACTCGAAAAAGTCCCGGCCATGCAACTCCGCTATGGGCTTCATACTCTCTGGCCTCGGCTGTACTTTGTCGATTCTTTACGGCACGAGAGATTGTTGTTGCGCTAGTTTCCGAAAGCGCGACGGTGACAGTTGGAAAAATGGTCTTGCGCGCTGAACCATCATCTTTGAACGATCTCCAGGTGGCATAGTCATCAAAGTTGAGCGCTTGCTCTAGCGCCTTGTGCCCCTGACCGCATAGCCGCCTTGAGAAGTCGATAAGGACGGCTGGGTTAGACCGTACATACGATTTGGATTGCAGGACGTCTAGAATCCATCGGGCCTTCTGGCCAAAGGATGCACTCCATTCGAGCCGGGCATGGGGTTGGAGGGAGTTCGAGGTCTGTCGTGCAAACTCGAATGCTGAGCATACGCTCAACATATAGGAATCTTTGATGTGCCATCCGTGCAGGGGGCAAACGACGGCATCAACTGACATAAAAATATTGGAGCTGTTCGGGAAGCGCAGTGTCTCGACGGAGGCAGATTTCACCCAGCCGTTTATCATGGACAAATTGTCTAGCATATATTTCCAATGCCGTTGGGCTGTCTTTAATTCGAATGGAGTTGGATCCGCAGCCTGTCTTGATCGGTTACATCTTGAGCAAGAAAGTGCATAATTAAACAGAGAGTCCTTTCCGCCTTTGGAAGCTGGAATGACGTGATCTATGTCGACTTTGAGGGCAGTCCGCCTGGGGTTTGCCCCTTCAAATAGTTGATAATAGTCAACTAGTATCTCGGCACATCGATAGCATCGACCATCGTAAACAACGCAGGTGACAATTTTAGATCTCACGTCCGAAGATCTAAACGGGAACAGCCAATGTGGCAGCGTGAAGTCGTCATGCTGTTGTTGTGTGTTCACCCAAGTCTCAATTCTGATAATGCAACGCGGCTATTTCAGCCCGCTGTGTCGAACTTCCAGGATCGTTCGATATTACTCAAGTCCTCTACTTCTCGTCCCAAGGGTAGATGCCTACGTGCCCCGCGCCTCAGCAAACCGCGGCGCCATGGATTCCATCTGCTCCATGACGAGCTTGATCGCCTCGGGCTGCTTGTCCGGCGGGTATCCGAAGCGGACCAGGAGCCGCTTGATCGAGGACCGCAGCTTGGCCCGAACATCGTCACGCACGGTCCAGTCTGTGCGCACGTCCCGGCGCATCACCGACACAAGCTCGCGGGCGATGTCAGCCAGTACGCCTTCGCCCTGAACTTCGACAGCCGATTCATTCGAAGCCACAGCGTCGTAGAAGGCTAGTTCGTCTGTATTCAGCGGGGGAGTGAACTGCGCACCGCGGTTGCCTTCGGCGGCCACCTCACGCGCCAGCTCCACCAGCTCCGCGATTACTTCCGCCGACGTGAGCTGCTGGTTGGTGTACTTCTTCATCAGCTCGGTGATCCGCTCGGAGAAGGCGCGCTGACGGATGACGTTATTGCGAGTCGTCTTAGCCGACTCATCGGCGATGAGCTTCCGCAGTGCCTCGATGGCCAGCTGCGGATTCCGCGCCTGCTGCGTCTTCGCGATGAACTCCGGCGTCAGATCATCCAAGGACGGCTTGGGCATGCCGGCAGCCTCGTAGATGTCCAGGACCTCGCCCGAAGACGTTGCGGTAGCGATCAGATTGCCCAGCAGCCGCTGTATCTCTTCCGGCACGGGCTCGCCGCTGGCCTGCCGGTCCGCGGCGTCGAACTTGGCCATGTACACGCGGGTCTCTTCGTAGACCTGGATCTCTGGCCGCAACTCCGCCAGGGTCTCTGACCCCGAGCACAGTGCCCAGGCCCGGGAGAGCTGGCTGGAAAACCGCCGGTACTTCGAGGCCAGAGTCTCCTCGCCGGGGACCTGCTGGTTCCCTGGCGTCTCCGGGCTGCGCAGGTAGTTGGCCGCGCCCGTCGCCGCGGACACGAACGCCTTGGGGCCGCCCTTCATCAGCACGGACTTCCAGTCGTATCCGGCGAGCAGCCCCCGCAGGGACTCCACCAGTCCAAGGGCAGCACCTACGGCTTCGTCAATGTTCTTGCCGACGGGCTTGTTCGCTCGGTCGGACTGCGTGTATTCGCCCAGGGCCTTGGCCAGGTTTTCCGCCAGCGGGGCGTACGCCACCAGCAGACCGTCCTCCTTGCCGCGGAATGTGCGGTTCACGCGGGCCAGGGTCTGCATCAGCAGCGCGCCCTTGAGCGGCCGGTCCAGGTAAAGGGTGTGCAGCGGCGGGGAGTCGTAGCCGGTTAGCATCATGTCCTTGACGATCACCAGCTCCAGCTCGTCGTCCACGTCTTTGAGCCGTTCCTTCACCACAGCATTCGCAGAATCTCGACGGACGTGCTCGGAGACCGGCGGGACGTCAGACGCGGTACCGGAGTAGACCACCTTTATCTTGCCTTTGGCCAGGTCATCGGAGTGCCACTCGGGCCGCAGCTCCACGATCGCCGTGTACAGCTTTGCGCAGATTTCCCGCGTGCCGCCCACGATCATCGCTTTGCCCGGCGCTTCGATGAACTTGACCATCCTGGCGCTGCGGTTCTCCCAGTGCGCAACCAGGTCGGCGGCCAGGGCCGCGATCCGCTGCGGCGCACCGTACACGGCGTTAACGACGGCGACGCTCGCCTCGATGCGCGCCCGCTCGGTGTCGTCCAGACCAAGGGTGGCCTCGTCGGCGGATTTGTCGAGGTCATCCTCAGTGATATCGGCGGCCAGGCCAACCTTGATAAGGCGCGGTTCGAAGGACACCGGGACCGTGGCGCCGTCCTCCACTGCGCGGGAGAGGTCGTAGATGTCGATGTACTCGCCGAACACGTCCTGGGTGTTGCGGTCATCGAAGGAAATCGGCGTGCCGGTGAACGCGATCAGCGTCGCGTGCGGCAGGGCATCACGCAGGTGCCGGGCGTAGCCGTCCAGGTCGTCGTAGTGGGAACGGTGCGCCTCGTCCACCACCACGATGATGTTGCGGCGGTCGGACAGCAGCGGGTGGTCGGCGCCGGCGTCCTTCTCGGACTTGCTGCGGCCGAATTTCTGCAGGGTGGTGAAGTAGATGCCGCCGGTGGTGCGGTTGCTCAGCTCGGCCCGGAGTTCGGAGCGTTTCTTGATCTGCTTGGGGGACTGTGCCAGCAACAGGCTGCGGTCGAAGCCCTCGAACAGCTGGCCGTCGAGTTCGTTGCGGTCCGTGATGACCACAACGGTCGGGTTCCTGAGCTTGGGGTGCCGGGCCACGAGGTTGGCGTAGAGCTCCATTTCCATGGACTTGCCCGAACCCTGGGTGTGCCAGACAACCCCGGCCTTGCCGTTGCTTTCTACAGCCTGAACAGTGCTGCCCACGGCCTTGGTCACGGCGAAATACTGGTGCGGCTTCGCGATCCGCTTGGACAGCCCTTCCGACCCCTCATCAAACGCGGTGAAGTTGCGGACCAACTGCAGGAACCGCTCCTGGTTGTACAGGCCATGGAGTGCGGTCTCCAGCGCGGTCACCGCCTCGCCGTCCTCCATGTACCCGGGTGCGACGGGTAGGCCGTCGTCGTCGACGTTCCAGGGCGAGAAGTGATTCAGTGGAGTGAACGGAGTGCCGTACTTGGCCTGGATCCCGTCCGAGGCGAGCGTGAACACGCAGAAGCGGAACGCCATGGGGAATTCGCGCAGGTAGGTCTGCAGCTGGGCGTGCGCGGTGGCGACATCGGCCGTGGCGCTGCCGGCCTTCTTCAATTCGATGACGCTCACCGGCATGCCGTTGCAGTAGAGCACGACGTCGAAGCGGCGCTTGTAGTCGCCCTGCACCAGAGTGACCTGGTTGACGGCGAGCCAGTCGTTCTGGTCCGGGTCCGAACTGAGCAGGTGGATGGTGGGGTTGGCGTCGTTGCCGTCCGAGTCGATATAGCTGAGCCGGTAGCCGTCCACCAGGTAGTTGTGGACGCGGTGGTTCTCGGTGATGGCGTCGTTGGACTTGGGCGACGTGATCTCGGCGAGGGCCTGCTGCAGGTACTGGACCGGAACCGTCGGGTTGAACCGCTGCAGGGCCGCGAGGAGCCGGTGTCGGATCAGCAGCTCACCCCAGGAGTCCCGCTCGCCGGTACCCGGGGCGATGTCCTGCCCGGCAGCGGGCCGCCAGCCGAGCGGCTCGGCCAGGAGCTCCAGGGCCATGCCCTCCCAATCGGCCTCGGAAAAGGCTACTGCGGGTGCTGCTGTCACGATGGTTCCCCCTGATGGACCGGATGTCATTCTGAAATGTTGTGCAAATCCTGCTTCGAGGTCGGAGGCGCTGGTCAGGCCGGCTCGTCCGACCTCACACTCCCGCGTCCTCCAGCACCTTCTCCGCGTCCTTGACTCGCAACTTGCCGGACATGAGTTGGGGGAGGAGAGCGTCGCGGAGGCGGCCCAGAGAAGCATTTTCGACGACGGCTGCCACAACCGTGTTGAGGAGTGGTCCAACCTCGGCTTCTGTGGCGAGCATTGCCTCTGAATCGAAGTCGGGAAAGTCCAAATGGTTAAACGTCTTCATCGTAATGGTGTCGAATACGGAGCCGTGGGCAATCTCCTTGGCTCTCAGAGTTGCACGCAGGACGGCGAAATAAAGGACGCCGGGTGGAACATCACCAGGAACGAATCCGTAGCAGGACTGATTGAATGACGCGGGTACGGCTAGCCGGGCCACCGTGCCGACGGTTCCCCTAGCTGTGAGGATGACACTTCCCTTGGGGAGCGGCCTCGCTTTGGTTCCCTCGACGGCGACTTCTGTGATCTTTTCAGCCGTGTCGGTCACGACTCCAAACTCGGCGCCTGTTATGTCTTTGGCTGAAGCCCAGAGCCGGTCGCCGTCCCAGAAATCCGGACGAGACCGCGGCGGGGTTCCCCCCAGAACGGGGCTCAGCACGTCGCTCATGGGACGCGTCTCGAATTGTTCAGCCGAACGATCATAGATCAGGTCAGCAAGGCCGCCCGCCCTATCTGCAAGTTTTGTGTTGGCAGCGATCTTGTCATCGAGCGCACCCAGAACCTCAGCGATGGCACGCTGCTGATCAAGCGGTGGGAGCTGAAGCGGAACCCGTTCCAGTATTTTCTGGTTAAGGGAAAGCATTGTGGACCCAGAAGCATGCTGCAGCAGCCAGGCCTTTGTCGCCTCGCTTTGAAATTGGTAGCCGACATAGCGGGAGTCCACAGTGGACGGCAGTCGGACCCGAATTCCATCGGAACCCAAGAACCAGCCTTCCTCTGATCTCTTGACCCACGCACTTCTGTCAACGGCGCCCTTCCGGCCGAATACTATGTCACCGGTCTCCAGCAGATATTCGGGCAGGCGCTCGGTCACTTCAGCGGGTGCACACGGAGTGTCTCTTCTCAGACTCAATGATCCATAACCGACTTCACCCACCGAAATGATCGGAACGCCCGTTTTTGAGTACTCATTCGCTTTCAGCGCGGTGCCGAACGGACCGGTCTTAATTGACCCACCGTATTCATGGATGAGCCCTCCGAGAGTTTCTGTCGTTGTCACGAAACCCTCCCCAACTGCTCGCGCACAATCGAGGCTAGCCGTTCGGATTCCTCGAACTGCTCAAACAACTCCTTTGAGAGCCGGGCGATCTTGTCCTCGATCGGCTCGCCGTCGTCCTCGACATCGGCCGCCCCGACATACCGGCCGGGGGGTCAGGGCGTAGTCCGCGGCCTTGACCTCCGTGAGGGTGGCTGAGTAGCAGAAGCCTGCTTCGTCGTCGTACGTCAGACCGGCCTCAACCGCCGAAGGTGTGCCGCGCCAAGCGTGGAAGGAGTTGGCGATCTTGGCGATGTCCTCATCGGACAGCGCGCGCTCGGCACGGTCTACCATGTAGCCGAGGTTGCGGGCGTCTATGAAGAGTACCTGCCCGGTGCGGTCCACGGAGCCGTTCTTGCCGGCGGTCTTGTCTTTGGCGAAGAACCAGGTGCAGACGGGGATGCCGGTGCTGCGGAAGAGCTGGGTGGGCAGCGCCACCATGCAGGAGACGAGGTCGGCCTCGACGAGCTGGGCGCGGATCTCGCCCTCGCCGCCGGAGTTGGAGGACATGGAGCCGTTGGCCATGACCACGCCGGCGCCGCCGCCGGGAGCCAGCTTGGAGATGATGTGCTGGATCCAGGCGTAGTTGGCGTTGCCGGCCGGGGGGACGCCGTACTTCCAGCGGGGGTCGGATTCGGAGCGGGCCCAGTCCTTGATGTTGAAGGGCGGGTTGGCCATGATGAAGTCTGCGCCGTTGTTGCCGCTGAGCTCCGGGTGCTGGTCCCGGGCGAAGGTGTCGCCCCAGCGGGAGGCGAGGTTGGCGTTGAGGCCGTGGATGGCGAGGTTCATTTTGGCCATCCGCCAGGTGCGCTCGTTGAGCTCCTGGCCGTAGACGGAGATGTCCGAGCCCTCCATGTTGTGCGCGGCCAGGAACTTCTCGGCCTGGACGAACATGCCGCCGGAACCACAGCAGGGGTCGTAGACGCGGCCGCGGTGCGGCTCCAGGACTTCCACCAGGACCCGGACCACGCCCGCCGGGGTGTAGAACTCGCCGCCGCGCTTGCCCTCGGCCTTGGCAAACTTCTCGAGGAAGTACTCATAGACCTCGCCGAGCAGGTCGCGGGCCTTGCTGGCGCCCTGGCCGGTGAAGCGGGCGGAGTTGAACAGGTCCAGGAGTTCGCCGAGGCGTCGCTGGTCCACGTTGTCGCGGTTGTAGATGCGGGGGAGTGTGGCGGCCAGGGACTTGTTGTCCGCCATGATGAGCTCCATGGCTTCATCGATGAGCTGGCCGATCGACTTGGGCTCGGCGCCGTCCATCGCAGGGAGGCCCTTGGCGTTGTCGGCCAGGTAGGCCCAGCGGGCCCGCTCCGACACCCAGAAGACGCCGCGGCCGGTGTACTCGTCCACGTCGTCGATCAGCTGGGCGATCTGCTCTTCATTGAGCCCATCGGCCTCCAGCTCGGCCTGGATCTGCCCGCGGCGTTCCTCGAATGCGTCCGAGACGTATTTCAGGAACACCAGGCCGAGGATCACGTCCTTGTACTGGGAGGCATCCATGGAGCCGCGCAGTTTGTCCGCGGCCTTCCACAGAGTGTCCTTGAGTTCCTTCACGGTGGACGGGGCGAGGTCCACCTTCATTTTCGGGGGCATTACTGGGTTCCTTTGGTCTGTGGTTCGGCGAGTTTAGCGCTGGGGTCTGTCAGGGTGAGGCTTCCGCCCGCTACGCCGTCCGTAATCAGGGTAGCGAGTTCTTCGAGCCGCTTGAGGCGTTCGCGGCTTTGCTGCTGTTCGTGTTGCAGCCGGGCGAGCGTTTCGCCCAGTTTCTTGCGCTGGGCGTCCGGGACGCGGCGCAGGCGCCACTGGCGCCAGGACTTATCCGCTGCGGGGAGCTTGTTGATGTCCGCAGCGACGACGTCGGGGAACAGCCCGCCGGGGTCACCGGCGTCGATCCGCAGCACACGAGCCGGGAAGGCGACGGCGGAGCCACCTTCCACATCCACCAGCGCAGCGGGGCGGGGGCTGGTGCAGAAGACGACGTCGCCGGGCCCGGTGAGCCGGCCGGAAGGGTTGTTGGTGGCGAAGTCGAGAAGGTTTATGTGCCGAGGCTGCGCGGTGTGCGGGTTGAGTAGCTCCGCCGGGCCCAAGATCCGTGTTCCGTCCCTAGAGGTCAGATCGGCGTCCTCTAGCCTGTTCCCCTTGATGTATTTGAGGTTGCCGGTAACCACAAGTTCTTGGACGGAGGTGGGCCGAGCATTCGTGCTCGGATCGCTTGGGAGCACTGCGACTTCCCGGGATTGTTCAGGCCGTGCGGCCTGCAGCATGCGCACGAGTTCCTCCACCCGAAGGGCAGCCTCCGCGCCGCTGGAACTCGGAGCCGAACCATTGGACTGGGCTGCCACCAGGGACTTCCGGCTGGCCAGCAGGAGACGGGTCTGTACCAGCCGGGCGAAGCGGAAGGAGTGGGCCCGGATGATGGCGCGGTCACCCATCGATGCGACGATGTCGCTGACAAGGTCCTGACTGACATCTTCTGTAAGGGCGCGGGTGCTGAGATCCGCCACCATGGTCCACCGCTCCGCAATGGGAACTTCAGCGAACGATGGCCCCAGCACCCACAGCGCCTGGGCTTCGCGTGGCTTGGAACGCAGCAGTCCCTGCGGCAGCCGCACGATGGCACGCACCCGGCCGGTGCGCAGAAGCCCGGACCGGAGGCCGGCGGCCGCGGCGGCCAGTGGCACATCGCAGAGAACCCGTGCCGGCGCGACGATGACAGCCCGCTGCTGATCGTCCATCTGCAGGACAAGGTGTTCCACCGCCGAGAGAATCTGCGGCGCGTCCATTCCGGGTTCCCCGGGAGACGGGTACTGCGCCACGTGGACTACAGGTCCATGGACGGCGAACTCGCCACTGGCACCGACACGGATCTGTCCGCCGTCCACACCGTGCACGCGCAGGCGGCGGCGCACCAGGCGGCCTGCACCGCCGTCGTCGTCCGCGGTCAGGAAGGTGACGGGTGCACTCTCGCCGGCAGCGTGCGCGACGCCCATCAGGAGGTCGCTGCCGCCGCGGGTGGAGTCGGCAAACACGGGGTTTCCGCCAAGGGCCGCGGCCAGTTCGACGGCCGCAGCGGCAACCAGCCCCACGGCGGATTCGGTGAGGGCGGTATCCGAGTGCTCCCGCAGCCCCGCCCGGAACCGGGCGGCAAGCAGTTGCTCGAAGGCGGCGGCGGCGTTGTAGGCACTGTCCACCAGCCGGTCCGCGAAATTTGCCGTAGAGGTGAGCGACGGGCTCTGGGCCTCAAGTTCCGAATACAGGAACGTGTCATCGGGATCGCACTCGTCCGCGATGTCCAGCAGTTCATCCCTGCTCAGTGTCCCTAGCACTTGGCCGGACATCGCCTTAAGCGTCAGCAGAGCAGTGAGGGCGTCGAATGTTTTTCCCCGTGAGGCGCCGGCAGCGGTGCCGGGCATCCGGGCGAAGGCGGCGACGTCGTTGCGGGCTTCCGGGTTGTTGCCCCGTCCGGTGGCGGCCAGCCAGGCGGCGATGTGGTCGGCGTCGAAGAGTTCCCGCCCGCCGTCGAGCCCTGCAGGCTCCGGAAACGGGTGTGAAGTCGCGGCGCTGCGTTTGCGCCACATGGAAACGACGGGGCGCTGGACCTGTGCGAGGGCGGCAACGTCCGAGAGGGTCATGCACAGGGCTTCTGCTTCGTTCACTTGCGCCTCCTTACGACGTCGATCCTCAGCTTAACTGGGCCCGGCGGCTTTTCTTGTGAGGTGCTGATAACGGGAGTTATCAGTGTTCTTTGACCTTTGATTGGCCGGGCCGCCATACCTTCGTTCTGCAGCTACGAAGGAATCCTCCGGAGCTGCGACGGCGGCGGGGAACCACGCATTGGGGGACTGGTATCCCGCCGCCGCTCAGCAGCCATCCCTGAACAGAGGAAGACACGATGTTGAACACCGAGACCAACGAGCCGGCGGGAACGCAGACCAAAGACGTTCTGGAGGAGGCGCGGCCGGCCAAGGAAAAGGCAAGGCCGGGACGGAAGCGGCGGACCTTCGCTGCGGTGGCCGTCCTGGCCCTGCTGGCCGGTGCGACCGCCGTCGGCAGCACGCTGCCGGACCCGAAGTCCAGCGACGCCTATGCGGCACTCGCGGGGGAGAAGGCGTCCGTGGAGTCCGAGCGTGACACGGCCAAGTCCAGCTACGAGTCGATGAAATCAAAGTTCGACACGTTGGAGAACGGCATGGCGGCCCGGGAAGCCAAGGTGGCCTCCCGCGAAACAGAGGTCGGAACGGCCGAAGCCTCTGTGAAGACCGCCGAAGCCGAGGTCAAGAAGCGCGAAGAAGCAGTAACCGGCGCCGAGAAGACGAAGGCGGCCAACACCATCGGCGATGGAACCTGGACCGTCGGTACGGACATCGAGCCAGGCACCTACCGTGCGGCAGCCGACGTCGGGTCCTCCTGCTACTGGGGCATCTACGCAACAGGGAGCAACGGCAGCAATATCATCGACAACGATCTCCCCGGCGGAGGCCGGCCCTCCGTTGCCCTGTCCGGCGGCCAGGACTTCAAGTCCAGCCGGTGCGGTACGTGGGAAAAGCAGTAGTAACCTGAGCATCACCTGAAAGAACTATGAGGAATTCATGAACGAAACAGACATGCCAACCGAGACGTACAACGCGGCTGCGCCAGCCGATCCGACACCGCACCCCGCTGTGCCTGGTGAAGCACAGGCGTCAGCGCAACCGGGACCGCCACCCGCCTACGCTCCGGGAGGCGGCGGGCCGGCATACGGCCATACGCCCGTGGCGGCCAAGTCCTCGAAGAAGTACCTCTGGATCGGCTTGGCCGCAGGGTTTGCCGGCGGATTGGTGGTTAGCGCACTGATCGCCGGCATCGGCAGTGGGATTGCTGCTGCATCCGTTTCGACCGTTCTTCCCAAAGCCGTCGACACCTGCAACGCGCGGGAAAAAGCCGGCATCTCCCTCGGTGATAAAGACACCTCCTTGACGGTAGACACCGAGGGAAAAGATGACACGACCGGAGCCGCCATGGAGGACCTGGTCTGCATCGTGAAAGAACTCAAGGTCCCGGACAGCGTCGTGGCTCAGATGGACTCCACGACATCTTTGCAGGGCCGACAGTCCGCCGAATGGGAAGACCTCAAGGCGTCCTGGACCTACCACCCGGACTCCGGCATGAAGCTGATTGTCACAGTCGCTAAGAAATGACCGGGTCCGGGCACCCCGTCCTCGGGGTAAAACGCGGCTGTGTGTCGTGTCCGGAACGCCCCGTCCCTTTCCAACCCTTACAGTTCAACTGATCACTTTCGCGTTACATAATTTGGGGGAATTCCTTGAGCATCAACAGCGAGCAAGTCTTGCCGCATGGGCAGATGCCTGCCGCGAGTCAAAGCACCATGGTGGCCGCCGACGCCGGGGCGGTCCCGGGGATACAGATTTACCAGTTCCGCGGCGGGGCCGGTACATGGTTCGGCACCCAGATTCTAGGGGTACTCATCACGATCTGCACCGTGGGAATCTGTTACCCATTCGCTGTCGTTCTGGTTGAGCGATGGCGGGCCAAGAACACATACCTCTACGGCCGGCAGCTTCAGTTCGTCGGCACCGGCTGGGGCATCTTCGGACTGTGGATCAAGTGGTCGCTGCTGAGCATCATTACGTTGGGCATCTACACCTTCTGGGTCTACCCGCGGCTCATGCAGTGGAAAGTCGAAAAGACCGTCTACGCGTAGACAGAACGGCCCTGCACCCTTCGGGGTGCAGGGCTTTTTTGCAGGTCGCCGGATCGCCAATTATCACTTGGGTCCGAGGCCGCCACGCACCACACCTGAAACACCACACCCCATAGACGAGGCCACGACGCATGGACCAGCAAGCAATCTTTATCGACGCCGGATTTCTCCTCGCCGTCGGGGGCATGCAAACAGCAGGCACCTCGCTCCGGTCAGCTACCAACGTCAACTTCGAACCCCTCATCCAAGGCATCCTCAAGTGCACCGAAGAATTCAGCGGCCTCCCCACCCTCCGCACTTACTGGTATGACGCATCCCGTGACGCCCTGTTCACGGACCAGCACAAACGCATCGGCATGATCTCCGGAGTGAAGGTACGCCTGGGACGCATGTCGGTCGATGGGACCCAGAAGGGCGTAGACCTGAAACTGGGCCTGGACCTCGTAGGCGTCGCCCGCAACAAGGCCGCCAGCACCGTGTTCCTCCTCTCCGGGGATGATGACCTGGCCGAAGCTGTCGAAGCCGCGCAGGACTTTGGCGTGAAGGTCGTCCTGGTGGGTCTGGAGAACACAAGTCACCGCCTCGGGGTGACCTCGGTCGCGGAGCACTTAGCGTTGCGGGTGGACAGCATCATCACTTTGCCGGTGGAGCTGGTGGAGAAGTGCTTCACGAAGCAGGTGAAGGCGGCTCCGCTGGCGCCGGTCACTTCGTCTGTCCCGGTCGTGGCGCCAGCGCCGGTTCTGCAGCCAGCGTCGCCTGCCGCGGCGATCGCGGCCACCGTCTCGGCTGAGCACGGCGGTGCCGTCCGCCCGAAGCCTTCAGCTACGCCCCGTCCTGGCCTCCCGGCACCCGTGTACCGGGTCCAGCGCCCCGAAACTGCAGACCTGGTTTATAGCTCTGCTACGGGCGGCGTTGGCTCCATACACGAGGAGTCCGCCGTGGGCGCCGCCTGCGAGGTTGGACACGCCGTCGCTGAGTCCTGGTACAACAACACCACCCAGAGCCTCCTGCGTGAACTGGTCGCTGACCGGCCCTTCCTGCCGCAGGAAATCGACCGGGTCCTCCTGAAAGACTGCGCCCAAAAGATCGGAGAGCAGAAAACCGACTATCAGGGCATCCGCCGGGAACTGCGCCGCGCCTTCTGGGAACGTCTCGACCAGCTCAACTAGGTGCTCAACGCAGCGTCACACCGTCCGTAAATTGAGGCCATAGGGGGCCGCTTTCGATCTGCCTGACATCCTGTCCGAAGAGAACGTCGGGATAGCCGCGAAAATCCTCCGGCGCTACTACCCGGTGGAGGACCCGAAGACCGGGGTGCTGAGCACTGGCAGCTCCTTTGACGGGTTGGCTGGCGGCGGCGAAACCCCCGATGTGAGGGACCGAATCACGGACAGTGACTTCGTTGCGGTGTCCTGCTCTCCGTTGGCATCCCCGCCAAAGCCGCAGTCGGCCTCGCTGACCCAGCCGTCTCCGTCCGCATAACGGAACTCCTCGGGAAGATCCCGACCGACACCAAAATGAGTGACCCCACCAGACCTAGTCCCATTTGAGACTCGCGGCGTCTGCCGACGGAGCCTGGGTCATGGCGGCGCTACGGGTCAACCAGGCCCAGTGTCCGAGGGGAAGGACTCGGATCCGACATTCGGGTACGGCTTGCGCAGAGCGATACGAGCTCCCGGTATGTTTGATGCACGGCGGGACTGATGTCCGCCTATGGAATCTTGGGGGATAGATGAGCACGGAACCGATTGAGGGTCCCGTCCTACCGACGGATTTGCCCGGGCGGACGAAGCGGTCTCTCGTCGTTGGGGCCGTCGTGCTGGTGGCCGCACTGATCGGCGGCGGTGCCTGGTGGTTCGGTAGCGCTCTTCCTGCGCAGCAGGAGGTGCAGGCTCAAGCCTCAAGCCAAGCTGCGGCGCAGACGGCCAAGGACGCTGCGGCGAAAAAGAAAGCGGACGACTCGGCCGCTTTCTGGGCAAAAGTCGATGCTGACAACAAAGCCCGAAGCGAGCAAAACGCGAAAGACGTCGCGGCCTTCAACTCGTCGCAAGAGGCGGACCGGGCTGCCGATGTGCAGCGCCAGATGGAGGCACAGGGCTGGAAACGCTATTCGGACGTCCTCTACTACCAATACGCTGCCGACTCCGAGTTCACCTGCGGGCACTTCAGTTGCACCTACATTCACGTCACGACACTGGCCCCGAACGGTTGCCCGGGCGGCATGTATGTTGCGGCGAGCATTGAGAAGGGGCATGCATCGATCGGTCTGACGAACGACATCACCGCGCCCCTAACAAAGGGGAAGGATGCCATCGTCCAGCTCCAGGACATCAGCAACCAGGGTGACGGATTTCAGCTGACAACCATGAACTGCCACGGCGGCTAGCTCTTCTTGAAAAGTGTGGCAACCGGAGGTAGAAAGCACGTGTCTTGTTCGGTGGCTGAATCTGGCCTGTACTCACGTTTGATAACGGTATCTCACGCAACATGCTAGACGCTCTGGCGATCGCCGGATTACGCGGATGGAAGGTTTTGCCGTATGGGCTGATGTCGTCCGCAGAGCCAGGTCCCATGGTGGCCACCGGAGTGGGCACTGCTGCCGGGGTCCAGATTTACCATTTCCGCGGCGGCCCGCAGCCTAGTTTTGGCACCGAGATTCTCGGCGTTTTGTTTACGATAGGTACCGCGGGCATCTCTTACCTCTTTGCCGTGGTCCTGGTCGAACGGTGGCGGGCCCAAAAACACTTATCTCCACCGCTAGCAGCTTCAGTTCATCGGCGCCGGCGTCGGTCACGCCTGGAATCTTAGCGCGGGGAGTACCGTCTGGAGTGCGCGCTGCAGTTTCGCCGGGATCAGGCTCAAGAGGCCCGGGCATCGGGATGGGTTGATTGGCCTAGCCAGCCTAGCCCAGCGAGATGCAGCTCAGCTGCCCCGAAGACCCCTGACGAAGTCGAACGCAGCACGCTGTTCCCTAAGTCCCGGATGTTCCCCCAGATCGGCTGCCAGGGCGAGCGGCGGGATTTCGTCGGGGATGACGTTGGCTGCACGGATGGTGACGTTGGGGCGGGTTCCGGGCTTGGCGGGTAACAGGAACCAGTCATTGATGAGTTCGGGCAGGTCGCGCCGGACTGCATTGTGGATCTCGCCTTCAGTGACCGGGGCAGATACTGTGAGTCAGCATGTCGCTAAGGTGACGTTGAGGATCCGATGGTCATGCTGTCGGATCCGTGGCTCCTGTCGCGGTGACGGGTGTCAGCGTATGCTCTGTCGCATGACGAAGAAGGTGCGGCTGGCCATCCTGCGGGCGCGTCATGACTCGAGTCCTGTCTTCTCCGACCAGGCAGCCATCTCGATGATGATGACGGGCGCGAACTCCGTTTTCAGCTATTGGGAGAGCACCAGTTGCGGGTACCTCGACTTTGTAGATTCTGCCCTGATGCCGTGGGTTAAGATCTCGGTCGGCGCTGACACGGGCCGGCAGGCTCAGGCCGACGCGGCCATCGGGGCGGTTCGCGCGAAGTTCCCCGCTCACGATCCGCTCGCAGGGTTCGACGGCGTCATTGTTCTGACGTACCCGGGCAAGCGGAGGGAGGTGAATCCCAGGGCTGGCCAGGCGGGTGAACCAGCGGAAGTTGACATCGGATTCGACGGAGGAGAGTTAATAACCCAGGGTTTTCCTGTTGCCGTGATCCCTGTCATGACCTCGGACTTCACGTCCATGTGTCACGAGGTGGGTCATATACTCGGCTTCGAGCACACCTATGGACTCCTCAACAACGGCGCCGATTGGGTTCCGACCGATAAGACTATCGTCGTCGACACGGTCTACGGCTCGCCCTTCGACCTAATGAGCTCGGCATCCTTCGGGACTCGATGGCTCGGCACAGGCCCGACCTACTCAGCGTCGCCGACATTCAACCTTCCGGAGACGAAAGGCTGGCCCAACCCTGCCGCTGTCTCGGCGGGCCCCATCCTGTCGCGCGCTAATCTTCATCGCTGGATGCCGGAGGCGCTTGCTTCCCGAGTAATCGGACGCGACTTCCCGACCGACGGCGGGACTGTCCAGGCACGGCTGTGGTCGCACTCCTCGAAACGGGGACCTGTGTTGCTGGTGCTGCACCCCCCTAGTGAACCTGCTTCTGGCGTGGGACGTGTCTATGTCGAGTATCGGCCGAGCCTCGGCTGGGACCAGGGCCTCGACATCCTCGGACCAAGCCTGTCGCGCGAAGGAGTGGTCGTCCACAGCATTGCGGACGTCCAGGGCGCCGGTCCGCGGGTGTGGTACCGAGGCGTGGTCCCGTCCGTCTCGGTTGACGCTGACGTGATGGTCTCGAACACTCCGCTCGCCGTCGAGGTCCAGAGTTTCGACCCAAAGCGGCAGTGGGCGGACGTCGTCGTCCGTATGCAGGGGCCTCCACAAGTGCGGATCGAGCAGCAATACCGCAGCGACGACTTCGTCGGGGTCGTTGGCGATACGTACGAGGAGAAGACTCCCTGCGGTGACAGCATCCGCAAAGGGACGTTTGCAACGTCGACCGTCTGTCAGTTCCACCTCACTGCCATGGGACTTGGCGCGGCGGGCGAGCCCGTGGCCGGTCCCGTCACAGCGACGTGGCGCGTGGGCGGAGTCGACATTTCGGGAGCGAGCGGAACTGTCGACGTGCCTTACGATGGCGCTCAGTTCACTCTCGAATACACGATCGACCCCGTAGTCTTCGAGTTGGCACTCACTTCTCGGGGCGGAGAGCGGTTCGATGTTCCCGTCGAAGTGCGCGTGTCTGATCAACTCCAGCTCGGCACAGCCGCCGACGCATTCTCGGCCCAAGGGTGGTTCGAAGGGATCCACCCGGATGACCTCGCTGTGCTCTCGGCGTGTCTGGAGAGAATCACCAAGCGATACAACATACGGCAGTGGGTCTTCAGGCGTCCGACGCCTGGGCCCGAATGGGGTGAGGTCGGGCAGTGGTCCGAAGTCGTGAAGCAATGGGGTGCAAACACGGCGAACATCGTCGACCGCGTCACGAACGATGTGGTCGCTCAGAATGCTCTTAGGCAGATCGTCCAACTCCAGCTGCCACGCGGAGGCTAGAAGCAGCGACGCAAGGCGGTGTTTCTGTCTCGTCGGCCGTCTTGCATCCCATGGGTTGCGGGCAACCTGAGTTGGTGGCTTGCTTCACGATCCTGATCGTTCGCCATGGTTGTCGTGGGAAAGGTCGAGATGGGTGAGCATGTCTGACCCCGCGCGTGGTCCGTCAGTCCTGGTCGTCGAGTTCCCAGACGATGCCGGAGGCCCTTTCGACGGCGGCCATCCAGTCTTTGGCGCTTTACGAGGAACGGGAAGGGCAGGTCTGGGCTGAACTGGCGGGCCGTGTAGTCCACCACGTACATGCCGTCCAGGTCCGCGACCAGGATGGCGAGGCCCTGGCCGCCCAACCGACGGCGCTTGAACGTGATCTCATCGTCCCATTCGGCGCCGAACGCGGACGCCCGGCTTCCTCAATGACTTCGTTGGTGGCAGCCCAGCAGTTCCCGATCGCCAGGCGTGGATCCCCGAGCTGGGCCAGGGTGACGGTGCCCTGCAGTGTGGGGGAGTGGTCGTTGATCTGAAGGTCGGCGAAGTCTTGCCGGACCCACGCTGCGACCGCGGCGCGCCGGGTGAAGTGTGTGTCCGCCGCGGTGGGCAGCTGCAGGGATGGTCCGGACAGAGTGACGGCGGTGAACCGACCGTCGCCGGCGCGCGGGTGCGCTGCCTCAGCGAACGTGCTCATGCCCTATTCTAAGCGGCGTTAGGCAGTCAATCGGTTTCTCAGCCTGAGCGATCATCACCCCGAACTCCATGATGCCGAATATCAGGAGTCGCCGAACCGATGCTCTATGGCCGCAGCGACAAACGTTGCGCTGCGCGTCGGTTTTGAGGCGTGATTTGGAGACGCCGATGCGCCGCCCTAAGCTCTCGTAGAGCGCTCGATGTCCGGGCCGAGGGGGAGCAACAACATGACGACAGCAACGGGTGTGAAGTACGAGACGAGGTCCGTGAAGACGGTTCGCGGCTTGGAAGCCAGGACTAGAGCCAAGTTAGAGAAAGAGGGCTGGGAGTTCGTCTCTCAGGAACAGGGGACAGTGCGGTCGGAGCTGACCTTCCGGCGGCCGCAACCAGAGACTCCATGGAAACTGATCGGGGCAGGTGGCGGCCTGCTCGCACTCCTCGTCGTCGGATCGCTCATCATCAGTGCGGTCGGGGGAGGGGAGAGTTCAAGCAACAGTGCCGAGGCGCTCCCGTCGCCGACTCCGTTCCAGATCGCGCCAACTGAAGCAAGCACGCCATCAGTCGAGCCCGCGACTGCTGCCCCTGTGGTCACAGCTATCACTGTCGATGAGTTGCTAGATAAGCTCAATTCCGCCCAGATGGGTGGAATCAAGACTGGGGACCAGTTTCAGCTAACTGGCGAACTGTTCATGTCCGAGCTGTGGATGACCGGCGCGGCCGGTGAGTTCACCGTCATGCTCAAGGCCCAAGGCGGAGCCCAGGATTTGTCCGTGTTCGTTGACGAGTCAGATGCTGCCGGGTGGCGGGACGGTACGAAGGTCCAGATGATTGTGGAGGCGGGTGAGGCTACGATCAACGGTGAGACCACTGACGGCTGGCTAAGGGCTCGGTCCGTGGAAATGATCCCGTAGCCGAGGCAACCGCATCCGCTCTACGACCTGCATGAATTCTGCTGCCCGTAAAACGATCCAGTAGGGGTGTCCGCCCCATGAGCTGACTGATTGCCCGCTACAGCTGGGCATCCGCAGCCCGTCGGAGTGTGCCTAGCCGCAAATGTCCAAGCTGCCGTCTATCAAGTGGCGACGATAAGATGCCATCAGCACTTTCGCCGAGCACAAAGGAACCCAGTGCGAATCGTCTCGTGGAACTGCTCTATGGCGTACTACAAGAAACGGCACCTGATCGAGGCGCTGGAGCCCGACGTCGTCATACTCCAAGAGGTCGCCAAGAAAGACATTTCCGCGGCTGAGCAATCCTTCGCGGCATGGACCGGCAGCAATCTGAACAAAGGTCTCGGAGTTATTGGATTCGCCAATGCTCGCTACAAAATTTCAGAACACGCGGATCCCAATTTGCCCTGGCATCTTCCTTTTTCGATCGACGGTCTCAACATCATTGCCCTTTGGGCGCATCAGTTGAATCGCGATCTAAGGTATGTTCGCGTGACCCATGAGATAGTCGACCGCCACGCTGGATTCCTCGGTGGCGGCGGGGCGTTGCTTATGGGGGACTTCAATAGCAACACGGTCTGGGACAGGGCGCATCCCAAGAGGAACCACAGCATGCTGGTCGAAAAGCTTGCTGGACTTGGACTCAGCAGCGTGTACCACCGCAACGCGGTGAACGACCAAGGGGCGGAGCCGACGAAAACGTACTTTCACACCTGGAACCTCCGATTCGGGCATCACATTGACTTCGCATTCCTGAGCGACGGCATCCCGGCCGAGCTCCGAGTAGGGGATTCCGAAGACTGGTTGGCGCATAGCGACCACATGCCGCTGATCTTGGACATCGCCTAGTAACACGCGGTTTTAGGCGTGGAAGCCTGCTCAGCAGCCTTCGTTCGCCGGGCGCCGAATTGCCCGGCAGCAAGTGAAGACTTCCCGAGAGCCCTGCCTGGACTGACTTTCGGGTCATTCTGCCGGTGTAGAAAAGGACCATCTTGCCTGTCCACGGGGAGACGGGAACAGGCCAAGGCCACCGTGAAATTAGTGGACAGGGGAACGGTCCTTAGGACCAAGTAGCCTGTCCATCTACATCGGTCGTCCCTTCTTTTTCGAAGTCGTGAGCGGTTCGATACGACAACTGGCTACACCATGCCCCGCGGCCATTTCGTATACCTGTCAGCCCAGAATCAGAGCTACAGCGGGACCGTCACCTTCCGGGTCACCGTGGACGGAGCCGTGGTCTCCACGAACACATCCGGCGGCGGTTACGGGATCGCGAGCTGCTCGGACTGCTGTGTTCAACTGTTCTTCCTACCCTTCGGATCCACCGCGTGATTAGAGGGGGAACAAGAATACAGCAGTCTGAGCAACCCTTGAAGTGTCCAGGTCACGCGCGGCAATCGCTTTCCCTGCGTCGGGGTCGGAGAAGATCACGCGATGTGCGTGAGCATCCTCGGCTTCATCTGTTGCCTGAGGCAGCGGTGCTTCCATCATAGGCATCATGTTTACGGCATAGCAGGGGCGGTGTCTCGCCGACGCGCCATGGCGGTTGAGGGGATCCCTGGCATTCCCGGAACCGGGCGTCAGTCGACGGTGTAGTTCAGGCAGTAGTTCTCGAACTCCTCGATGTGTTCGTCGGATTCGGACTCGCTCGGGAGAGAAGGCCTACGGGGTGAAGACGTCTTGGCAGGTCTTGCAGGGGACCGGTCCAAAGACATCCCGTTGATCCCGGCCCACGGCGCCGCGGTCGGATGTGTGGGCCGATCGGCACTAGTAGTGCTTCTTGCTGATCCCTAGCGTGGGTCCCACCGGTGTCGCAACTCAAACGGGGCGGGGCAGTTTCGGGGGATGGTGGGAACATGCGCGTTCATCGGATCCGTGCTTCTCGGCAAGGTCTCGCGCTCTCGGTGGTGCTTGCGCTTCTCCTCGGAGCATGTGCGCAAGGGGGTACGCCGCCGTCGTCAACGCGGTCGTCGTCAGGTTCGGGCAATGCGGCCTGCGATCTCATCACACCGGAGATTGCAGCCAAGGTCGATCCGAGTTTCGCCGGCACGGGACAAATCCAGTCGGGCGATACGGCAGGGAGCCCCGCATACCAGTGTGGCTACATCAGCAAGTCGGACAAAGGCATGAACGCCCTGACCGTCACGTTGACTTCTCCCGCATCGGCGGCCGACATTGCCGAGGGGAAGAAGACCCCGGACTGCTCGCCCGTGCCAGGCATTGGCGACTTCGCGTGCTTTCAGTGGACGGGGTGGTTCCGCGGCGAGGCTAACGGGGCGTCGGCGAACACGGTCCTCAAGGCGGTACGCGGCAACGAGTCTCTAGACCTGCGTGTCGTGGCCACGCCACCGATGTCTCCGGGAATCCCCGTACCCGACGGCAACGCCACGGCCCGCGCGCTTGCCCAAGCGGCCGTCGAGGGCGGGTGGGGCAACGGGAGCGCGCTCAGCGTTCCGTCCGCACCGCCCGTCGGTCCGCAGACCACGACAGACAATCCCGTGTGCGCCCTGGTCAGCGCCGATGCACTCAAGCAGGCGTTCGACGCCACAACCCAGGCTCAGGTCCTCCCAGGCGAGGGCAACTGCCGGTACACTTTCGGCGCGGTGGGCACTCCCGGACCGGACTCGCTCATATTTTCTATCGAATTCCATCCGGGCGGTGCTTCATTGCTGTCCCGGCCGGTGCCGGACGGCCAAGAGATCGAGGGCGTCGGAGACAGAGCGATCCTCATAGTCCGGTCAGACCCTGGCGGACCTAAGTCCCTCCGACCCCCAAGCGAGGTACCGCTCACGTACATGTCCCTCATGGTGGCCCGCGGCCAGAACATGGCCATCTTCACCACACAGATCCTGATCTCCCCGACCGGTCCCACAGCCGAACAGACTAAGGACAGGTTCATCGCTCTCGTCAAAGGGATCAATTTCTGATCCGGGGTCGCTCTGCGCAGGGACGATCTTCCATGCCAGGAAATGAAGGGGCAGTCAACTGCGGGGCTCTGGTGCGGTTGAGGCCGCTGGGCTGACATGAAGATGGTGGACGGCGTCGTGGATCGCGGGTCGGGCAAGTTCAGGGTCCTTCCCTTTAGCCCGATGACCAGGACTTGCGTCCCCTTGACTTCGATTGGATGCTTCCCGGCACTCTGGCCTAATGACGACCCGGGCCAGGTGCCCGCAGAGTCTCACGGACTCTAGCTTGATGCTCCATGATCGGTAACGCCTGGGAGGATCGTCCGCCAAGTGCCGCGAAGGAAGTCTTCAGCCACGGCTCTTCCTGCGCAGCCGCTTCACTAGCGGCCAAAAAACGGGCCCATTCCTCCGCGTGCTCACGGTGCGGCCGGTGACCCACCTCCACAAGCGGGTGCCGGACATAAAGGCCCTCGACGGCGTGGGCTCGGTTCTGGCGACGCCCTGCGCCCTCGTGTCCCTCGGGCCTCTACCGTGCCGCCAAGAAGCGTGCCGGGGCCACGCCCCGATTGGCAGCCATGCTCGGCTCAGCAGCCGGAGCGGTCCTGACCCTCGGAGCGGCCGCCATGATCCTCCTTACCCCCTTGACCTCACCGGAACGTGGCATCGTGAGGCCTAGCAAGAGCAAGATCGAGGGGGCAGCGGAATACCTATGCAGATAATTCGGGATGACGAGGAGCGGGTGCGAGGCAGTGGGGGAGGGTGCTGGGACGCAGAAGGGCATTCGCCATGACGTAGACCTTTCACATCGGGGCACGCTGCTCAATCGGCAAGTCAATCGGCCCGGCACAACCACCGCCCATGCTGGTGTCTGGTTCTCTGCGCCGCCCGTGGCTGGCCTAGGATGACGGCTAGGCGGTGCTGCACGAGCAAGCCGTGATGAAGGAGCGAGATTCTTGGTAGTTCCGCAGCCCGGAGCCAAACCGTTGACGTCGCTCCCGGGCGTGCCCCTGCGGCGCGTGGGCCCTACGGTGATCATCATCCTCGCGGGAGCCTACGCCTTGTATTGGCTCCTGGCCCGTCCCGGGGGGGAACCTGCCGCCCGATACGTCGGCCAACTCTTCGGCGGGGAGTCGATCCTGCTGCTCTCCATCGCCCTGGTCCTGATCAGCACCCTTCCGCAGGTGGAGCACGTGTTCGGCGGGATTGACCACGCAGCCATCTGGCACCGGCGTGCTGCAATCACCGGGACCGTCCTGCTGCTTCCGCACATCGAGCTGGCAGCCAACCCGGAGGCGACCGGCGTGGGGAAAACCCTTGCCGTCATCGGGATCTCCGGGCTCGCGGCCCTGGTGGCCTGGGCCATCCTGCCGCGCTGGCGGACCATGGTCCCCGCGCGGGTGCGTGACCTGGTCCTTGGCCTCGGAAGCGCCCGGCCGGTCCGCCTGGTGGGCCGCCTGCTGGGTGGTTACGAGCGCTGGCGGGGCTTCCACCGTTTGACGGGAATATTTGTTGCGGCCGGGTTCTTCCACGGACTGCTGGACGCCACCGCGTTCGACGCCGCCCCCGGGCTACGGTGGAGTTTCGTGGCCATCGGCGGCGTCGGGCTGGCGTTCTACGCCTATCGGGAGCTCCTGGCGCGCCGCTTCCTGCCGCACCACGACTACCAGGTGGACCAGGTCAAAGCGGTGGCCCCGGATCTGGTGGAGCTGCGCCTTGCACCGCTCGGCAAGCCGCTGGACTTCCGGCCTGGCCAGTTCGCCATGATCTACCTGGAAACCAAGCAGGGCTGGCAACGCCATCCCTTTTCCATGTCCGGTTCGGCCCGGGACCAGCACCTGCGTATCACCGTCAAGGCGCTTGGGGACCACACAACAAGGCTTCCTGACGTGGTGCAGCCCGGAATGCCGGCGGTGGTGGGCGGACCCTACGGCCGGTTCGACAGGCACAAGGGAACGGAACACCAGGTCTGGATTGCGGCCGGTGTGGGAATCACACCGTTTCTGAGCTGGCTGCGGTCCCTGGAGGGGGATCTGCGGGAGTCAGTCCACTTTTTTGTCACCTCGGCAGGGCCGTCCCCGTTCGCCGCGGAAATCACATCCATCGCGAAAGACTACCCAAGCCTGACCGTGCACCTGGTGGACACCGCCGTCGACGGCCGGTTGACGCCCGAGCAGGTGCTTGCCGCCGTGGACACCCCGCCCCGGAAGCTCTCGGTCTTCATGGGTGGGCCGGATCCCATGCTCCGGCAGTTCCGGAAGACCTTCCGTTCTGCAGGAGTCCGCACAGCCAACATCCACCGCGAGTACTTCCAGTGGCGCTGAGTTGTCCGCCGGGACGAATGGGGTTCTCTGCCGATTCAGCCGCCGGCAGGATACTCACCTGATGATGAGGGGCGAAAGGCCCACGGCCTGAACGCCGCGACGCCCCGTGTGCTGACTTTGTCAGATCCGGGCCAGGCCGCGCTTCAGCGTCCGTCAATCGCGCGGTTGGTGCTGCCGCCGGGTCACTGCACGCCGTCGCTGCTCAGTATCCGGCGACCGCGTGCGGGACGTAGAGGCTTTCCAGTTCCGCCTTTTCCTCGGTGGTTAGTGTCAGTTCCAGGGAGGCGACGGCGTCGGTAAGATGTGCCGGCTTGCTCGCCCCGACAATCGGCGCGCTGACCACGCTGTTGGAGCGGACCCATGCCAAGGCGACCTGGGCGCGGGGCAGGCCGCGGCGTTCGGCAATGACGCGCACAGCTTCGGCGACCGCCCTGTCGCTTTCCTCCGTGGTGTAGAGCGTCTTGCCGAACTCGTCCTTCTCCGAGCGGTTGGTTTTCTCGTCCCAGTCCCGGGTGAGCTTCCCCCGCGCTAGCGGACTCCACGGCAGCACCCCGATCTTCTGGTCCGCGCAGAGGGGGAACATTTCGCGTTCCTCCTCCCGGTAGACCAGGTTGTAGTGGTCCTGCATGGTGACGAAACGGGTCCATCCGTTCAATTGCTGAAGGTAGAGCGCTTTGCTGAACTGCCAGGCGGACATCGAGGATGCGCCGATATAGCGGACTTTGCCAGCTTTGACGAGGTCGTGAAGGGCTTCCAGAGTCTCCTCGATCGGCGTGGCGGGGTCCCACCGGTGAATCTGGTACAGGTCCACATAGTCCGTTGCCAGCCGCGTCAGGCTGGCATCGAGTTCGGCGAAGATGGCCTTGCGGGACAGGCCCCGCCCGTTGGGTCCCTGCCGCATCGCGCCGTGCACCTTCGTGGCGATGACGGTTTCATCCCGGCGGGTGAAATCCGCCAGGGCCCGGCCTATGATTTCCTCGCTGGAACCGTTGGAGTACACGTTGGCAGTGTCAAAGAAATTGATCCCCGCCTCCACGGCCTGGCGGATCAGCGGCCGGCTCTGGTCATCCGGCAGCGTCCAGGGATGCGGGCCCCGGCCCGGGTCCCCGTACGTCATACATCCCAGTGCCAGCGGGGAGATGTCCATGCCGGTGTTGCCGAGTTTGATGTATTCCACGTTCGTCCTCCGTCAAACAGTCCCGGGCCCGGCTGCGGCCCTTGCCCCCACGCTATGTGAAGAACGGCCAACTGTGTGCACGCAAGGGGTCCCGGCCGATCCCACCGTCGCAGCGTCGCAGGCAGATGGCCGGGTTTGGAGAACCAGCCCGGTTGGAGCGGAGATCAAAGGCCGCCGGCTTAATGCCGAGCCGGCCGGCAGTGTCGTCGCAAGGGACTTAGACGACCCGTGACGGCAGCTTAATTCGGTCCGCTGGCCCGTGCTGTCCGGCTGCGAGGATGGCTTCGGAGACCGCGGGGCACACGCCTGATAAGGTCGATCCGATCCGTCAGAAACGGAGGTTGTTGGCCATTCGGAGCTACCCCCATTAACGCGGTTCAAGTGCGTCAGCCGACCGACTTCGAAAAAAGGGCCAACTAAGTTGGAACAACCGCTCATTCAAGTGATCGAAAGTTCCCGCGAACACTGGGGTCAATTATGGAGATTTGTATAGATAGATCGGAATCTCACATCCATCCAGCTCGAAGGCCGTCGGCCGACCTAGTTGGTTTTGGCCGTAATCGCCGCAGCAGGCCCCGTACGTCTTTAGTGCGGGGCTTGTTACGTCGGCGCCCAACGCGAAACCCTTCGCAAGTCCGTCCATGCGAACTCGGAGCACGATGGCACGCGTATGAAAAAGCGTGCACTCGATTCGACGTGGCCGCCGGCTGGTTGCAGGGATGTACTGAACCACATGTATCCAGGCGATGTACCGTGGACTGGATCTGTCGCCACCTACGGAGGATCATGACCTCGAACGTCATTCAAGCAACCTTTGACGGCTTCATGAAGGGCGCCGGCTTCTCGAAGAGGAGCGGATCGTGGTACCGAATCACTGATGAGGTGATCACCGTGGTCGAACTGCAGAAGTCGCGGTACGGATTGCAGTATTACGTGAACCTTGCACTATGGCTGCGCCCCCTCGGAGAGGTGAAGACCCCGAAGGAGCAGGCGTGCCATCTACGGACGCGCCTCTCGAGGCTTGCTGGAAGCGAGGAGGGCCGGCTCTCGTCACTGCTGGACCTCGACGTGCCGATGCTTGAAAGTGAGCGGTCCGAGAATCTGTTGGCTTTTTTCACTACCCACCTGGGGCCTGTTCTGGAGGCGGTTGCCAGCCTTAACAGTCTGCGCCACGAGGCGGCGCAGAAGGTGGTCGCCGCGTCGCTGGTCATGGGTCCAGCGAGAGAGCTATTGACCGCGTAGGTGCCGTCTTCAGCTCATTGCTGTCGTCACTCGAGGGACCATTTAGACATCGACAACATCTGGGACCTCTGTCGAACGTGCAACCGTCAGAAGGGCGCGCAAACCCTCGACGAATGGAATGGATACCCGTGACGATTCCGACATCGCAGCCACAACTCCCTTACGAGACGAAGTCGTATGTGTGCATCCACGTCTTCGATCGGATCCGGCCGGTGCTGTATGTGACACGCCCGGACAGTGATTGGTGCGCACTGTGCGGTGGTGATCATCCAGACGACGCGAGCTCTTACCGTGTCGTCGGGATCGGACACGTTGTCGATTACGACCCGTCGGTGGCGGAGGTGCTTGATCTTCGCCCGAATCAAGAAGCCGAGCGTGAAGCGGTTGGGGAGCCATGGCGGCGGTCCGACTTCTAGGACGCCTGCTCTTCGTGGCGCTCAATGTCGTATCGACCATCGACATAAGAATCTCCGGCCATGATCCGTTCAAGATCCACATTGGTCGATCGGCATGAGCCAGCGATCTCCCAGAGATGACGCCCTGGTGGGCGGGTTGGATGACTGGCAATACGCATCATGGATTTATGGCAGTACCCGACTCGCAGGGCTTCGTGACTCCGCATCAAGGAGGATCTGCGCTCTTGGCCTTATTGCCGAATTGCTTTTTGCCGGTGCAGCCAGGTGTGGTGGGCGTCGGTCCAGGCATCGCCGCCGGGAGAGACCAGGCCGTGGCGCAGCAGGAGCTTGGAGAGCCGGTTCCTGGCCCGCATGAGATCCGCGCGGACGTCCTCGCGGGCCCGCACCAGATCCTGGGCTGCCTCCTGCGAGGGGCAGGGACCCGCACCGGGAGACTTGGCCCGGCAGGGTCAACCGGGCCAGATGCTCGGTATCCCGGGCATCGGTCTTCACCCGGTCCCCGGAGGGTCGCTGGAGTTTGGACGGCGCCGCGACCGCGCATCTCCTGCCTCCACCGCCAACGTTGTCCACGGTCTCGGCTATCGCCGGCGCTTCGCTGCGGCTCCGCAGTTCACCCGCCGGAGACGAACTGGGCAGGAGCAGGTCTGACGATCCATGTGTGGACGCGGCCGCGCCGGCCGTCGGTGGCCAGGCCGTGCGGGGCCCGAGGTAGCGCCGACTGCCCTATTCGTAGATTTCGATGCGCGGTTCGCCCACGATGCCGCTGCGCTGGACGGCTTGCTTTAGCTCCGGGTTGGCAGCGAGGGCGCGCGCCTTCTCGACGGAATCGAAGTAGTGGAGCACCAAGACGGTGTCAGGGTCATCGGCCATCCGGTGGACGGACTCGCTTGTCACGCCGGCGGACTTCTGCATGTCTGCCGCTGAATCGTAAACCTTGCGCCAGGTGTCGTAGTCGGCGACGCGGTGCTGGATGGCTAAGAGTGCCATTGAGGACTCCTCAGGGTTGAGTGTTTGTGCGCGGAGTCGAAGGATCCGGCGCCGCTGGACAAGAGCCAAAGCTACGCCGGTGCCCTGCTCCGGGGAAGAGGCTATCAGCGGGGATGGATCGTCTGCCGGCCAAGGCACTGGGTGGCCCGGATGGGTACGCGACCGAACTCCGGCCAGGACGGGGACTGGGGCGAGCGGTGGCGGGGCGACTAGTGTGCGGCGGCGTTGCGGCTGGCGAGCTTCCTGTCGCCTGCCTGACCGACGCGGATCCCGGCTGCGGCAGCCTGGGCGGCCATCCCGTTGTCCCGGAGCCCGTAGTCGTGCAGTTGCTTTCAGGCCCAGGAGCCGGTTCAGCGGCAGGGCGATCAGCTGCAGGTCCGACGCGCTCTTGACCGTGGCGTAGGCGACCTGTTCGGCGCGGCGGTCCGCGGTGGCGTGCCGGCTGCAGGTCAGCGGCCAGGGCAACCACCTTGGTGGTGGGCTCTTCCGGTTCACCGAGGCTGTGCCGAACCATTTGTGCCAGACCGTGGCCACGACCTCCGGGGTGACGGGCATGCCGGCGACTAAGTGGCACGGTGCCCGCCGGGCGGGGGAGTGCTCCATGATCCCGAGGCGACCGACGTGTCCCGCCCGCCGTCGGCGCGCGGGTGCACTGCCCCGGTGAACTTGCCGATTAGGTGGGGGATTCCAAGCCCGAACACATCTCCTTCGCGGCTGAAGTGATTACGAAGATCTGTACACCATGGGCAGCGTGTCTCTCACGTCGGAACTGCACCTGAGAGATTCGGCAAAACTACGGAACCGGCGCCACAAATTTCCAATTAGACGGGCCGAGATGACCCGGTTCGCAGGCACGTGCATCCGCGCGATCCCGGCGATTCCTTGTTGGAAGTTCTTCCAAATTGATTTACATCTCACCGTCGCGTCGTCGTTCGTTGTGAGACGTCGACCATATTGGAAGAAGCGCATCGTCTAGTTGGTTGGAAGTCTTCCAAGTAGCTGCCACTAAAGCGGGCCCTGCGCGGCAAGTCGTGCAGGGCCCGCTTTGTGAGTCCAGTCTGGGGCAGAGGGCTCAAGGCCACCGGCTGATGCGCCCCCGGCCAGCACGGCCAGCCAGCCTCCGCGCGGCGCGCGCGACACGGTACAGGTGATCGGAAATGCTCTGGTCCGGTTTGACCGCGACAACGCGGATCCGGGGGAACGTTGTCGGGTTGGACGAATGGGTGGGCCTGCGGAATCACCCACCGGCCGGCACTCGCATACGCCCTGGCCTTGATCACCGTGACAGCCTTCCGCTGGCTCATCGTCAGTCCCATCCCTCAAGGATGTCCACGGCCCCGTCGTTCCCGGACCTTTTCAGATGAGGCAACGTACCCGGCTCCACGGACCTTTTCCATGAGTCAACGCGGGCCCTTGTCCTGTGCGGGGGGCCGAGGCTAGTCTGACCTCGACCGTCGGCATTGCCGCGGGCGCGTCACCGCCGATCAGGAGGATGCCTTGAAGTTTGATCTGAACACCACCGCCGTTGTACTCATCGAATACCAGAACGATTTCACGTCCGAGGGCGGCGGGCTGCATGACGCTGTCCGACCGGTCATGGAAAAAACGGACATGCTCGCCAATACGGCTCGCGTTGTAGAGGCGGCCCGCGCGGCCGGTGTCACGGTAATGCACGCGCCCATCACCTTTGCCGAGGGCTACAACGAGCTCGGCAAGCATCCGTACGGGATCCTCAAGGGGGTCGTGGACGGTGGCGTGTTCGTCAAGGGAACCTGGGGTGCGGCCATCATCGACGAGCTGGCGCCGGCCGAGGGCGACATCGTCATTGAAGGTAAAAGGGGTCTCGACACCTTCGCCAGCACAAACCTGGACTTCATCCTGCGCAGCAAAGGCATCACCACCATCGTCCTGGGAGGGTTCCTGACGAACTGTTGCGTCGAATCAACCATGCGCAGTGGCTACGAGAACGGGTACCAGGTCGTGACTTTGAGCGACTGTGTCGCTGCAACATCGGTTGAGGAACACGACAACGCGATCGCGTACGACTACCCGATGTTCTCCACCCCGATGACTGCCGAGGAATTCTCCAGCCGGCTGTCTTAGCTTTGCAGAGGACTAAGGCCGCACCGTCCGGCACGAAGCCATGGTGCGGTCCTTCTTCTGCCTCCGCCCTTATTTGGGGCCCGCGCCCACACCGGCCTCCCTAGACGACCCTTCTATGGCGTCGAGTCAAGCCATGAGTGTTTGGAGTTGGCGGAAGATCTGTCTGGCGATGAAGCGCTTGAGGCAGCGGCGGATTTCGCGTGGGCTCCTGCCTTCTGCGGTGCGTCTCTCGATGTAGGCGCGGGTGGCGGGGTCTGTGAGGCTTCTGGTCCGGGCGACGACGTCCAGGGCGCGGTTGAGTTGGCGGTCTCCGTAGCGGTTAAGCCGGTGCCGGTGCGTGCTGCCTGAGGACGCCGGGATGGGGCTCGCGCCGGCCAGTGCTGCGAAGGCCGCTTCCGAGCGGACACGGCCATGGTGCGAGTACGCGGCCAGGATGATCGCCGCGGTCACTGGGCCGACCCCACGGATGTCCAGGATTCCCGGGGCCATGAGCTGGACATGCTCGGCCAGGGCCAGCTGGTTGGCCTCCAGTTCCGTGCCGAGGGCGATGACGGCGGACGCGAGCCGCCGTGCCTCGGCCCGCGCGACAGTGGCGGCAGCGCCGTCGCCCTGTCTTGCCCGCCAGCCCTGGACCGTTGCGACTTGGGCACCGGTCAGTGGGGAGCGTGCGTCGATTCCCAGGTCCAGGGTCCGCAGAAGGGCGGTCAGCGCGTTGCGCGCGCCCGTGCGCTGGGTGTCCATCGAGCGCCTGGCGGCCAGGAGGATCCGCAGTGCTTCCCACAGGCCCTCGGCCCGCGGGTTGACGAGTTCTGTGGTGGCCGCTCCGAGGACGGTCCGGGCGGCGGCGACGGCGTCGATCGCGTCGGATTTGCCGTGGGCGTGGCGGGACTGCCGCCGGGGCGGCCTGGCCTCGCAGACGGTGAAGCGCTCCGCCTCGAGCAGGCGCGTCAACCGGGCCCCGTAGGAGCTCGTCCCCTCGACCGCGACCAGGACGTTCCCGGACTGGGTGCGGCGGCGGATCCACTCCACCGCCCGGCTCATGCCTGCCGCGCTGGCCGGAAACGTGTCGGTCTCGATCACCGCGCCCGCGGCGGTGGTGAGAACTGAGAATGTGTGGGTTTTGGCGTGTGTGTCCACGCCGACGACGTGTGTGTACTGTTCTGCGACTGTGGTCATGTGCTCGCTCCTGTCCCGATGGGGTGCGGTCGAAACCAGCCGGAGGATCACCCTGAGGCAAATCTCTAACGAGTCACGCCGCACCACCGGGGCGAAGCGGACAGCCTTCTATCAAGCCATCGGAGTGGGCCGACTGCTCCCGGGACCTCGGGGGCGGACAGGTCGTCTATAAGACACCGCAGAGCGGGTCAGATATGAAGGGAGTCACGCCCAGGCGGTCCCGGAAAGCAGTCTGCCAACCAACCTCGGGCCGGTCACTACCCATTAGAGATATGAAGTGTGATCGGATCCTGCCGGTCCGGGGCCGGCCCATTATCGCCGGGCGGTCCTGCAGCGCCGGCTTGGGGTGCTCGCTGCCCCCGGATGAAGGGCGGCGCTGCGGGACCTGGACCCCCGGCGGTGATGTCCTCTATCCCGGACGGGCAGATTCCGGCAGGAACGGGGGCCGGGGCCTTCTGTTTCACAGCGTCCGTGGGTTGCCATTAGCGGCTCCCGTGGCCTGCGCGGCCCTGTCGGGGGTGCAATGGTAGTGCCACATGTGAAGTTGGGAGGTCCCGGCTATGTTCGAGCATACTTTCATCGGTCTGGATGTTCACGCGGTCAACGTCGTTGGCCATGCGCTGAACCCGGACACCGGCGAAATCACACGACACACGATGACCGCCGATCCGGCCGTGGTGCTGGAGTGGGTCCGCCGGTTCGAGCCGCCGGTCAAGGTCGTCTACGAATCGGGCCCCACAGGGTTTGTCCTGGCCCGCCACCTGCGGGCCGCGGGGATCGACTGCGTCGTCACGGCGTCCTCGAAACTGTTGCGCGCCCCCGGGGACCGGGTGAAAACCGACCGGCGGGACGCCCGGGTGCTGGCCGAAATGCTCGCGGTCGGCTCGGTCACCGAGGTGCGCATCCCGGACCCTGACGAAGAAGCGCTGCGGGATTTGTCCCGGCTGCGCTCCGGCGCGGCCAAGGACCTCGCGCACGCCCGCCAGCACGTGAACGCCATCCTGCTGCGCCACGGCATCCGCTACCGTAAAGACACCCGGTGGACGAAGGAACACCGTCTGTGGCTGCACCGACAGCACTTTGACGAACCCGCCCTCCAGTTCAGCTATCAGGCCGATGTCGAACAGGCCGAACTGCTGGCCGCCCACCTGGCACGGATCGACAAGCAGGTCACCGCCACGGCCGCTGCGTGCCGCTACACCCCGGTCATTGACGCGCTGATGTGTCTGCGCGGCATCCAGATCACGACCGCGTACGGCCTCGCCGTGGAGATCGGCGACTGGAACCGGTTCACCGGCTCAACCATCGGCTCCTATCTCGGCCTGGTCCCCAGCGAGCAATCCTCCGGCCAGTCCCGGCACCAGGGCCCGATCACCAAGGCAGGGAACACCTACGCCCGCAAACTCCTCATCGAGGCCGCCTGGCAGCACCGGCGCCCCTATGCCCGGCCCGGGGAACGGCTGCTGCGCCAACTTGACCTCGTCGCCCCGGCGACACGCATCCGCGCCCTGGAAGGAAATCACCGGCTGCACCGCAAGTGGGAGCACTTCGATGAGCGCGACAAGATGCCGGTCAAGGCCAACACTGCGGTCGCCCGCGAGCTCGCCGGCTGGTGCTGGTCACTGGCAGCCCCGCTCCAGCGAGGAGAACGCATGAACGCGGCCTGAACCCATGAACGTGCCACCGGGACGGGGTGGACGTGTGATGGCAGCACCAGGAGCTAACCCGGGAGAGTTCTATGAGCAGACGGCCCGGCCCCGTCGACGCTCGATCCTAGACACCGAAACGCTCCAGCCGAACAATCGTCATGCGGTAGCCAACCCGCGAATATCAGTCTGACACTGCAGTCGAAACGACCCGCCAACACCCTTCACCACGGACCGGCAGGCACCAGATGAGCGGCCCCGGAACCAAATCCCAGGAGCCGCTCATCTATGCCTCTTGACAACCAGAACTACATATCAGAACTCTGTAGTGCCACGCAGCCGACGGGGGCGGCCGTCCGGGTCCACGACGAGGCGGCTAAGCGGAACCGCCCAGAGACGTTGGAGGGAGGACACGGGTTCTGGGGTGTGGAGGCGCGCATGTCCGGCGGGGCGAGGCGAGCGCTGCCCGGATTCGTGCCATTGGTCGAGAGCGTCTGCGGTGGAGTTCCAAAGCTTGAGCCCGGCCCCCGGATCAAGGAGCCGGGGATCGTCCTGGTTTAGGCCCAGGTGTTCCGCCCAGAGTTGGAGCCGGAGCCCCTGGGCCAACGGGCGGGAAGCGTCGTGGCCCGAGTCTGTGCCGGGAGTTTCCCGGTTGTCGGCAGTGGCATCGAGTACGGCGCAGGTGAGCTCACTGTCGGTGGTCCAAGATCGGCGGTTGAAGTTGTCTGAGCCGCAGGTCATCCAGGTGTCATCGATGATGCAGATCTTGGCGTGGACGTAGATCGGGGTTCCGGCGCTGTTCTCCAGATCGAACACGCCGACCCTGTCGGGCGCGACCCGGCGCAGCATCCTGATGGCACGCAGTTGCCCGATCCGGATAGCCGGTCCTGCTATAGCACCGTCGGAGTCGGGGTAGCGGGGCACGACGGCGATCACGTTCAATTCGGGGTTCCGTTCGAGGGCCTCCGCAATTCCGGTTGCGACCTCTGTAGACCACAGGTACTGGTCCTCGATGTAGATCAGCGAGCGAGCGCGGGCGAAGGCCTTCGCATAGCCGCGGGCAATGCTGCGTTCCCCCTCGGGTGCGAACGGGAACGGAGGACGTTTCACCCCGTAGGTGCGCAGCAGCTGCACGGAGTGAGGGCCCGCCGGTGGGGGCGGCGGCGCAGTCTCCGGGAGCGGTTCGGGGTGCCGGGGCATACGGGCCAGACGTTGCAGCAGCATCCGGTAGGGGGTGCGCCGGTCCAGGGGATGGGGGTCGTTCCACCGTTCAGCAAACACTGCCAGGACATCAGCCACCACGGGGCCACGCAGTTCGAGGGTCGCATCGTGCCACGGGGGGCGTTTCCCGTACCGGGAATCCATGTCCACCGCTTGCGGGTCTCCCGCGTGGCCGGCATCGTCCCGACGGCTGTGGGAAAGGTCGATCCCGCCAACGAACGCGACATCCCGCGACGGATTGTCACGATGGCGGATGACGAAGAGTTTTTGGTGATGGGAGCCGAAGAGGCGTACACGCTGATCCAGCAGCACCTCTCCGCCGGCGTCGTTGATCTGATGACTTAGCAGCTCGTTGGATCGGCTGCTGATCGGGGCCGATACGCGCTCTCCGTGGGATCTCCAGACAAGGCCCCGCACTTCCACGCCTGCGCGGGCCAAGCCGGAGAGCACGTCGCCGATCGACGGTCCGTCGGCCAGCAGCCGCTCGTCGGCGTCGCCGCGCCAGTCGGTGAACCACACGCGGTCTCCCGCCTGCAGAGCCGTCAACTCCTCATGCAGTCGGGCGAAGTAGGTTGCTCCATGAATCAGGGGCCGCACTAGATTGCCCTCCGACCAGGACAGCGATCCGGCACCCCCCGCGTGGACGTCTGTGGCCAGATTCCCCCGCTCGGCGCGACTCAGAAACCACGTACCAGCATTACTGTCCACTCAGTCCTTCTTTCGGGGCCCGTTGCTGCTAGTGTCCGGTCTCAAAAAATAGCCTACGACTGTGCTGACCAATGCCATCGACAGGGTGATCAGCGTCCGGTTCAAGCCTATGTTTTGTCGGGCCGTGAGTAGGAGGAGCCGGAGGGCGTCCGTTCCAATAGCCCGAAGTCGATCATGTAGCGGCGCAGCATCACGACGTCATCGGTATAACTGAGGAGCCGTTCATTTACCTGCTTTTCCGTTAGGTGTTCGCCCGGCTCGATTGCTTCGCTGGCAATCCAGGCCAGGAGCTCCCGCCGTTCCGCCATGTTGGCTGGATACCGATCGATTCTGCCTAGGCGCATGAAGCGAGCCACTCCGGTCTGCGCCTGTCGCCGGGGTTGCTGCGTGAGCAGGTCGCGGAAGATCGCCTCAGACGCCTCCAGTTCGTTGGCAGCATTCCGTTCGACGAGCCCTGACTCGAGCAGGGCGGCGATGGCCCGGTTCCGCCGTTGGTCATTCAGATCAGCAACCACGTCGGCGAGCTTGGCGCCCAGTACGATTTGCGCGTAGACGGTCCGCGCGTCCTTGTTGGCGAGGGCCGCCACCACTCGCCGCCAGTGCGGTCCGCTCAGCCGCGTCCCTCCGGTCACAGCCTTCTCCTCACTCTGCGACCACCCATTCTGTGCCGGTCAGCGTGTGTCTGGTCAATAGGCAAGATCGTAGTCCGGCGCGGACGCGACGGACAGAGTGGGCAAAAGTGTCGGGACACGGCAACACCCCCTTCCCTAAGGCCGCCAGATGGTGGCCGGTGTATCGGAAGGGGGTGCAGCCAGGGGCGTTCGGATCAGGCGTCGGCGGGATCCTCCACCGGCGCGACAGGGGTCTCTGCCGCGGATTCTGCCGCCTTTTCGGCAGCTTCCGCGTCGGCCTCGACGGCGGCCTGCGCAGCTTCGGCGGCGGCTTCCTCTGCAGCTTTCGCGTCAGCGGCTGCCTTTAGGGCTGCCACTTTCGCTGCCGTGGCTTCACGCTTCTGGGCTTGGGTGGCCTTCTTGGCGACCTTCTTGGCCTCCTGGGCGGCGTGCTTCTGTGCGACATCCGCAACGGCGGCAGCGTTCCTCGCCTCGGCGGCAGCCTTCAGGGACGTGACCTTGGCCTTCACAGCGGCAAGCTTCGCGGCGGCTGCCTGCTTCTTCAACTGCGCCTTGGCCTTTGCCTCAGTGGCCTTTGCGGACGCCTTCACGGAGACCGAGTGTGCGGCCTTGCTCGGAGCCGCGTTGGCGACACCGGCACCTGCACCGGTGAGAACGGCGGCGGTCAGGACTACAGCGCCCAGTTTCTTTGCAATCGACATGCGTGATACTCCAATGATGAGTGGCCCGGGCCGTGCGGGCGGGGATCTCGCTCGCCGGTTGCCGTCAGCCTAAAGTGGAAGCAGAGAGTCGTTCAACCGGAAGCGCCGATGCTTGGCAGAACCTTGGCGAATGCTGTGACTTCAGTTTTTCGGGCCCCAATTTTGTGCCGGCTACACTCGCGATGGACGGCTGCCGGTCTTCAGTTAGCCCTGGCGGTTCGCGTCCAGGACGGTGACGTCCAGGGGCATGCGGTTGGCGCGACGGAGGCGTCCGGCCAGCACGTTGCGCACCCCGCGGGTCACCATGGTCGTTTTGGTCAGATCCCGGAACTCGGCGGCGTCCGACGTTACGAGGTCCAGGAGAGGGCGCGCGGCGTCGTCAGGGTTCTGCCCCCAGAGCCCGACGACGACCTGCAGCCCGCCCAGTCGATGCTCGTACCCTGGCTGGGACGTGACGTGCCCCAGCATGTCTGTCATCACCAATCCCGGATTCATGCCATGCACCCGGACGCCGGTGCCCTTGGTCTCCAGCCGCAACGTCTCGGTGAACTGGCGGACCCAGCGCTTGCTCGACGCATACGCGTTCTGCAGCGCGACCGGCCCCTGGTCGCCGTGGCCATAGACGTTGACGAGATCGCCGCGGCCTTGGCCGAGGAACACGGGCAACGCAACCCTCGACCCGTGGAACGTGCCGAGGATGTTCGTGCGCACCACTCGCGTGAAGTCATCGACCGGCGTGGACGCCGTGGGCCCGTAGACACCTGAGGCTCCGGCGTTGTTGACCCAGATGTCGAGCGTCCCGCGGCCTAAGGCCTCGTCGCGCACGGCTTCGACGTCGGCCAGCTCACCGGTGTCGCAGTGACGTCCGGACGCCGCGATCCCTTCCGTGTGCAGCCGCTCGACGGCGGCCGCGACGTCCACTTCCGACCTGGACGCCAGCACCAGCGTCGCGCCCTGATGCCCCAGTAGCCGGGCCATTGCAAACCCCAGACCGCGTGTCGAGCCAGTCACGACCGCCACGCGGCCGCGGAGGACGTCTCGTTGCGAACCCATGCTCTTCTCATACGCGCAACGGCCGCAGAGAGCAAGAGCGAGACGCGCAGAGGGCCGGAATATTGCCGGATCCGCAGGTGGCAGCCCGGCCGGACAAGTTCCTTCGGGACTCAAGGCGTCCCAATGCGGCGTGCTTCCGGCGGATTGCTCGATTGCCGTCAAGAGCTAGCAGGGGTCGCAGTCGAGTGCGAACGCTCCTATTTATCGTGCTGTCGGCGCACCAATTCGGATATCCAGATGGGCGCGAACGGAGATGTGCAGTTCGGGGGAGTCGGATAATCCTTGAGCACCTCCAGGCGCTCACCAATGTCGATGGCGCGGGCGCGGTGCTCGGCATGCTCGATCCCGATCTGGGCCAGGCAGTGGTTCATTGCCCACTGCAGGCGGTCCGGGGCGTCCTTCATCCCTGCCTCGATGACGTCGAGCAGTCCTGCGAGGTCGAGGCCCTCGGGCTTCTTCGCCACGCGTTCGCTGGTCAGCGCCCAGCCGGCACTAGCCACTACCGGATCCGGGTCGGCCAACCAGGTCAGGCGCAACTCTTCGGAGTGCGGGCTCTTCTTCACCACGTAGTTCACGTGCCAGTCGTGCACCTTGGGGCTGCGCGCCTGGCGCAACATGAAGTCCAACTCTTGACGTTCGAACGCCTTCGGGCGGCAGATCAGGACAGCCAACAGTTGCGCAGCGGTGTCATCCGTCTCCCAAAGCTGGCGCGCGAGGTCCTGCTGGGTCTTCAGCCGCTTCGCGAGTGCACGCAGTTTGCCGAGGTTCACACCGTGATCGTCACCGTGTTTCTCGTTCACCACGCGTGCCCTCGGGTCCTCAAGATCGGCCAGTTCGGCCATCACTTCGGCCACCGTCGTCTCGGCCACCTCGGCCTCCTGTTCATCAGATATGAGGTTGAGCCTACTTGGAAACCGGTCAGCCTGCGCCGTCAGGAGCGCACTCGGGATGCGGTTGAAGAGGGGTGTTGGCCAAACCCCGAGGGTCAAAGAATCTGAAAAACTCCCAGACGCCGATTCCGGTTCCATGGTTCAATGACGTGACGTCGGGCACGTCAATCCGGAGATCAGCTCGTGTTGAAGGTCGAACGTTAGCCCCTGGAAGTGCAGAGAGGAAAGCGCGATGAGCGAAGACCAAGCGGCACCTGAGACGAAAGGTGTCACGTCGGAGTTACTTGCAACGGTTGACCTCGGCCCCGAGATCGAGGGCATGGCCGGTCGCCAGCTTCGAATGCGTATGGTGACCTTCGAGCCAGGGGGAGTCTTCGGCCCGGTGCACGACCATATAGACCGACCAGGCATCGTCTACATCTTGCAAGGAACGATCACCGACCATAGGAATGGAGTCACTACGGACTACGGGCCGGGGGTGGGCTGGCCCGAGAACAGGGACACCACTCACTGGCTGGAGAACAGAGGAACGATTCCCGCGTTGGAGATCTCGGTCGACATAGTCAGGCAAGACTAAGGTCAGGCCCAAGATCGGAATCGACCCGCGACTTGTCGTTCAGGCGGATTGGTACAGGGCGGATTCGTGGGTGGGGTCGTCGAGGGGTGCCGGCCAGCCGGGGTCGTCGGTGTCTGCGGCGGGGAATGGGTGCCCGGCCGTGAAGTGGTGCCAGTCGGGGAAGGGATCCGGGGGCAGTTCCGGCTCGGGATCCTGGCCGGGATCCTGGATGGGGTCCTGGATGCGGTTCTGGTCTGGGTGCCCGGTGGGGCCCGGGCCCGGGAGATGGTCCGGATCCGCGGGCACGCCTCGCTCCGCCCGTGGGTCTGTGTCTGTTTTCGTGATCGGGAGGTGGGCGGGCCAGCGGGGCGGTTCCCAGTCCTGATGCTCGCTCGGATAGTAGCGTTTTGAGGGTGAAATCCAGCCCGGCGGGCTCGTTGTGGTGGCCCCGACGGGTGTCCAGGCGGAGGAGTGTTTGAGGCGGTGGTGTTTCGGGCAGGGCTGGCCCAGGTTGGCGATACCCGTGGTGCCCCCGTCGGCCCAGGCCAGGAGGTGGTCCGCCTCGTTGTCCAGGGAATGGTTGTTACAGCCGGGAAACGGACACCTGCCGTCACGGAGCCGGAGCCAGTGCCGCTGCGCCGCCGTCAGACGGTAGCTGCTCCGCCCGATTTCCAGCGGCGCCCCGTCCCGGGGATCGGTCAGGACCCGGTAGAAGGAACCCGCGCCGCCGGCGACGAGGCGGCGGGCCATCGACGGCGGGATCGGACCGTACCCGTCCAGGACGGCCGGTTCGTCCGTGAGGCCCAGCAGCGACAGGACCGGCACGGTGACCAGGACCTGCGCCCGCGGCACCGGAACACCCCCGCCCACACACCCGCCCGTCCCGCCGCCGGCAAGTCCGTTGGTGGTGCCCCCGCCGGCAAGTACGTTGGTGGTGCCGTCGCCTGTTCCGCCGGTGGCGTTGGTGAGGAGCCAGGTCGCGGCGATGTCGGCGCGGAGCTGGGCCAGGGTCCGGGTCTCGGCCGGGCCCTGCAGGGCCCGGGCGGCGGCGGTGGTCCGTTCCCAGATCCCGGCCGCGGTCTCGGCCGGGAGCCGGGCCGAGAGCCAGGCCATGCCGTCCCGGTCCGGGACGAACTCCACCCGCCGGTCCGCGACGCTCACGGTGTGGCGTGCCTCGATGCTCTCCGGATGGTGGCGCTCGCGCCAGGTGCGGGCCTTGGCCCGGAACCGGGACGGCACGAGCCCCCCGGCCGCACAGCCCCGGGCCGCCCCGGGCGCGGCCGGGTCCAGGAAATGTCCCTCCATCGAGGCCGCCCCGGCAGAATCCAGGCCGCCGGTTTCCTCGACAAGGATCCGGGCGTGCTGCCAGGAAATCGTCCCGGCCCGCAACGCCGCCCAGGTCAGCGGCAGCCCGGTCGTCAACGCCCGGGCCTCGGACAACAGCGCCCCGGCGGCGCGTTCGCTCACGGTCAGGACACACGCGACCTCGGCGACCAGCGCCATCTCCTGGACGGCACGGTCCCGCACAGATCCCGCCGGCGGGGCCAGGAACCTCGCCGCCCGCGCGTAATCGGCGGCCAACTGAACCTTCAGCGCCGCCGTCCGGGCCTCCAACCGGGCCACCTCAGCCAACCCGTCCAACAACCCATCCGCCAAATCCCGCAACGGATCACCACCGGCGCCGGGACCAGTACCCCGCACGGCACCCGCATCCCGCAGGGCGCCCGCATCCCGCTGGGCATCGGCGGCGGCCGAATCAGAGCGGTCCGGGCCCTCGGATCCGGACCCGAGCAAGGCAACCAGCACAGCCACAGACGCGGCAACGGCCTCCACCGCCACCCCGCTGTCCCCGCTCCACGCCACCCTGCTTCTCATACCCCAAGTCTATGAAGAGGCACCGACAATCTTGATGCTGCTCCGACGGGACGCCGGCAATATTGATGAATTTGCCGGTCCTCTGAAAAACACCGCAGTGCCGGACGTCTGGCGAGGTCTGGCCTCATTCACGTCGCGGGGAAGGTGATCTCGCTCCAGAGGTTGCCGGGTCCGACGTGAACCCGGGCGTCTGCGACTGGGGCATCAGCCCTGACGATGTGGGTGTTCACGGTGGTCAATGCGGCCAGCAGTGCCCCGTTCGGGATGTCGCCCCACTGCTCGACTTTCCCGTAGGGGAGCATCGCGTAAGTTCCCTGGTTGCCGATGGCGCTGGTGACGTAATCGCGTGGGGTGGCGTTGTGGGAGCCGTGGTGGCCGATCTTGTAGAAGGCAGGGTTTGAGACGAGAGCGCGGGCCGCCGGGTCTTGAAGGACATGGTCCCAGGCGCCTTCTTGTGAGTCGCCCACGAAGACGAGTCTGGTGCCCTCGACGTCGAGAACGAAGTAGATGCTGGTGTTGTTGACGGAGCGCTCGAGGATGGAGGCCGCCGCCAGAAGTTCGCTCGCGTCGTCGAGGAGGGCTCCGAGGTTGAGGGTTGCCAAGGTGCTGAGAAGTTCGATTCCGATGTCGTGGCTCACTTCGTCGGGCGTGACACTGTAGATCCCGGCGAAAAGGGGCGCAGCAGGCGTCTGGCTGCCGGGGGAGTCGCTCGCGGGTTCGGCATCCAGAGCCTGTTGCATGGCAAGCCAGCGGGCAGACGCGGGAGGGTTCATGAGTTTGAGCTGGTCAGGGTCACGTGAGGGTCCGAGGACATGAATGGTGACATCGGGCAGTGGCGTGCGGATGACGTTGAGCTGCGCGATCCTGTCCGGGAGGTAGCGGACCGTCGGGACGTTGAGAAAGTGCTTGCCGTTGCGTCCGAGCAGGCGGTCCATGGCGTCCTCGTTGCCCAGCGAATTCAGAGCCAGAGTGCCGGCAACCCCGAGAGCCAGGGTTCGTGCTTCGTCGTTCAGCGCTGCGGGCGCACGGCCGATCAGGGTGTTCAAGCTTGTTGCTGCGCGGGCGAGACCGCTCTTGAGTCTTTTGGCGTCGTCGTCGGAATCGTCTTCGACGAATGACACCCAGACTTCGCCGACCTGGACCTTTTCCCAGTCGTCGTAGGCGAATCCGGTGATGTGGTCGGCATGGTGGTGCGTTGCTACGACCACGTCGAGAGTGGGGGGTCCTCCCGGTGCGGCCGCCTCGGTGAGGTCGGAGATGATCGCACGTACGACGTCGAGGAGGGGCCGCGCCTTGCCCAGGCTATGGACGCCGCAGTCCACCAGCATCCGCCAGGCCTGATCGTCGCGTTTGACGGTGACCAGGAAGGCATCGCCGAAGCCGACGTCGTACATGCGGACGGTGACGGAGGACGCTGGCATGCTCAGGCTCCGTCCTGGCCGGCGTGCAGGCGCGCGAAGGAGAGTCGGAGGGTTGCCGGTTCGACGGTCCAGGCCGAGAGCGCGTCCATGTCTTCGACGTCGCCCATCCAGTCGCGGATCGACCGCAGCCGTTCGGTGCCGGCCTCGTGGAAGTCCAGTGCGCAGCCTCTGATGTCCCCAGACAGGTCGTCGAGTTTTGTGTGGTCCGAAAGCGGCAGCGGTTTGGTGACGAGAAATTCGACCTGTCCGTCCACGCGGGCGATGACGGTGGTGCCGGCGCGAATCGCTGCGCGTTGATTTGGCGGGATCTGGGCGCCGGCGTCGTCGGTCCGCTGATCTTCCAGGTCGTCGCGACGCTGGGCGAACTGGATGGCGACGATCGGTCGGGGTTGCCCGTCGGAGGCCCACAGGTAGACGACCCGGGCACTGACCATCTCGATCTTCCCTGCGGCTTTGTCCAGGCCAAGTTCATAGGCGTGTTCTACTCCCCAGCCGCGAATGAGCTCCTGAAGGTGTCTGGCATCGGGCTGTGACGTCAACTGGCCATGTGGCGCCTGTCCGGGAACCGCCCGACCGGGAACAGCATGCCCGGTGGCCGGAGTGGTGTCAGAATCGTCGGCGAAATAGACGGTGCTGCCGGTGTCGAGGTCGAGTGTTGCTTCCAGGATCAGGGGTGCCAGGTCGATGGCATTGATCCCGTCTCTCAGGTTCATGTCCAGTGGCGGCTTGGACCAGACGAGGGCCTCGTCAGCGAGGGAGGTCACTCCCGGCGGGTAGATACCGCGCCGACGGAAGGCCTCGACAAGAATTGCCCTGAGGTGTCCGGCGTCATCGGGGTAGAGTCCCTGGTCCGCGGTGACGATCGCCCGGACGACATCACCGAAGGTCACGTCGACGACGGGGAGGTATTCGAATGCCCGGACCACCATTTCCAGGAAACGGTCGGCATTCATCGCCGCCGTGGCGGTGACGCGATTGACCAGGTCTGTTGGGAGCGCTCCCGGCGGCAGGACCCCGGTGCCTGCACTGGCGATACGTCGGAGATCGGCGATCTGCGACTTGTAGGTGTCAATGAACGCGTCGAAGACGGCGGCGACGAAGCACGCCCCGCGATCGTGTGGTTCAACGGATTTCAGGAACGCGTCCGGGGTGCGGGGGGATCCGATCGCGGACCTCAGTGCCGCACCGCGTCCGGTGGACGCGCCGAACTCGGTTGCAAGATCCAGCAGCGCCGACCCCTTCTCGAGGGTGCCTTCCGATTTCGCTACGGCATCGGAGACGACTTCGGGGAAGCCGAAATGGTTAAACAGTGCAACGAGGTCGGCTATTGCCTCATGCCATGCGAGCACGTCCGGGTGAGTGGGTTCGGAAAAGTACTTGCGCATGCGGTGCACGATGGCATGAGTGACTTCATGGGCGACCACGTCAACGGACAGACAGGTGAACATCATCTGGCCCGGCAGGTTGGCTCCAGGGTCCCTCTCGTCGGCACGGAAGTAGCCGAAAAGGACAGCCCGCCGGTCCTTGTCGAAGTAGGCGTTACGTCCCTCGAACGCATGCGGGACGAGGCGGAGTTTGTCGTCGCCACGCCAGCGGAAGCGGAAGCCGCCAAATCGTTCAAAGCGTTCGATCACGCTCATCGCCACTGCGTAGACGACTTGCTGATGGGTTCTTGGATCGCTTTCCGAGGGGCGCATACCCCGTTGGGCGAGGATGGCGGCGGCGTTCAGGTCAACCGGCAAATACCAGAGGTCACGGGCCACGTCATAGTCGACGACCTGCAAGAGCCGGCCGGCCGGGCCGGGCCTGAGGTCCCTTTCGAACGGGATGTCGATCGTGAGGAACCTGCCGGAAAGGCGGGTCGACATCGGATCGAACGCATACGCACGAAGTAGCCGCCGGGCCGGCAACACGGCCTCGGGCCGGTCCCTCCTCGCGGGAGTCACTGCTCAGCCCGAGCCGACGCAGGCGTCGCTTGTTGCCCGGCCCAGTCCGGATCGGCCCAGACCACATTGGCGGGTGCCTTGAACGTTGGATCGGCCACGGCCCGGGTGTTCACGCTGGCGTGGACGGCGGCGCCGGCGGGGACCTTCCTGTTGCGTGTGCCGAGCAGCACCCATGCCCGGCCGCGGCGGTGCAGCTCCGCGGTCGCGTCAGCAGGGGTGACCGCGCAGGCGGCACCGACGGCGCGGGATCGAACTAACAAACCCTCGGCAATCCCGCCCTCGATAATCCACTTCAAGGCGATTCTCGAAAGCCGCGGAGCAGGGGTCGGCTTCCCCGGGCGCGCTGCCTGGCCGGCGGGTGTTTTGTCGACGAAGGTTCCTCCGACATCGCTGTGCACACCGGCGAACCAAACCTCTTCCAGGGACCCGTCCGTGCGGGCGTCGACCAGGTACTCCTTGAAGGGAGCCCGCTTCTCATTGATCGACACTGCATGGCGGATTCGCACGGCATTGGGGAGTTCGCGCGTAAAAGGCCAGCGGATCTCCCATCGGAGGAACCCTGCAGCCTTGACGGTGTCCCACACGCCCAGGTACCTCACCGGCACGGTCGATTTGCCGTCGACGTGCTGCGCGAACACTTCCGACGTGAGGTGCACCTCGTCCCAGTCAATCCTCCCTTCACCGCCCCGACGGGCATAGGTGGCGACCACATACGGAACGAGGTTCTCCGAACCTGGACGCATCACGCCGATGGCGCGAAGAATCCCCACGAGGGCACGAGCCGTATACGCGCCGCGGCTAAACCCGAAAATGAAGATCTGATCCCCGGGGGCCCAGTTCTGCATCAGCCACGCATAGGCTTCCCCAAGGTTCTGCCGCAGACCCCACCCGAACGCGAGCCCGCCCACCCGCGAGATCGACCTGGCGAGAGGAGTCCACGCCCCGGCAGACGCAAACGTCCCGACCCCAGGGTCGTAGTAGGCGATCTGTTTAGTCGGATCGGAATGATCGAGTAGCTCGTACAGAAGGACGACGTTGGTGTTGCCCTTGGCGCGCACCTGCGCACCGGTCCCATCCAGACACACCACCAGATTCCGGGACATTTGAAACCTCCCCGCCGGGCACGTACCGCACCTGCCGCACCTGAAGCCGATCATCCCCCTCCAGCGCCGCCAAGGGAAGAGGAAGTTGCGAACCGGGTCAGCACTCAAGTGCACCCGGCTTCCCGCAGGGCGTCACCCGTCCCGGGAGAGATAGGACAGTGCGGCGACGACGTGGGCTTGGACGCCCACGGACAGAGTCGGCTCGATCATGGGGGCGAAGGAGGGGGAGTGGTTCGCCGGGATGTCCCGGGCCACTGTTCCCTTCGAGGCCGCAGCGCGGTAAGCATCGGGGTCCGCGCCGCCGAGGAGCCAGAACGTGTAGGGCACGCCGAACGCGTCCGGAATGCGGCTGAAGTCCTCGGACGCCGTCTGCCGCTCCGCCGTGCGCACAACCTCTGCCCCGAAGCGGGCGGTAAACGCCGTCCGCACCCGTTCTGTCACAGCTGCGTCGTTGCTGGTGAGCGGGAACTGGTCGTAATACTCGAACTCAGGTTCCCGGGGCGATCCGGCGGCAGAGCACTCGCCCTTGACGATCCGCTCAACCGCGGCGAGCACGCCGGCCCGGATTCCGGCGTCGTACGTGCGGATGTTCAGCAGCAGCGTGGCGCGGTCCGGGATGATGTTCGATGTCGCCCCGGCATTGAGCGCCCCCACGGTGACGACGGCGAACTCGCCGGGCTTCGTCTCCCGGGAGACGATCGACTGAAGCCTGAGCACTATTGAGGCGGCCATGACTACCGGGTCCACGGACATGTGCGGCATCGAGCCGTGCGCGCCTTTCCCGTACACCGTGATCTTGAGCGAATCGCCGGCGGAGAGGACCGGTCCGATGGTGGTGGCGACTGTCCCCGCCGGTATTGGCATCACGTGCTGGGCAAAGGCGACGTCGGGCCGTGGCACTTTGGTGACAAGTCCGTCGTCGATCATTGCTTGGGAACCTGCCCCGACTTCTTCGGCCGGCTGAAAAAGGGTGATGTAGGTTCCGGACCAGGCTCCACGCCCGTCCGCCATGAGCTTGGCGGCTCCGAGCAACGCACTGACGTGAAGGTCGTGACCGCACGCATGCATGATCCCGTTCACCGCCGACGCATAGGACAGCCCCGTGGCCTCCGTGACAGGCAGTGCGTCCATGTCGGCGCGCGCCAGAACAGCCGGGCCGACCCCGTTCGCGAGGACGCCGACCACGCCCGTTCCTCCAATACGGGTCACCGAATACCCGAAGGCAGTGAGTTTCTCCTCGACAATCTTCGACGTCTCATGCTCCTCGAAGCTCAGTTCGGGATGCCGGTGAAGCCGGGTGTAAATCTCCTGCAACCAGCCGAGCTCGGATTCCAGGCCTGCCAAAACTGTCTCGGAACTGCTCATGCGCATCTCGCTCTCGGAGCTTCAAAACGCCCGCGTGCGCCGGGCGCAACAGATAGAAACCAGACTAGGCCCGTGGAGCCATATTTGTAGTGCCAGGGGCGAGTAACGCGAAGGCTCTGACGGGTAAGAACCGGATATTAACACGTAGCCGCCACTCAGGAGGTGGCGACTCCTGACTCGTTAAGATGGCCTCTGCGTGGCCGGTTATTCCGGCCGGATGAATTCGGCGGCATGACGCAATCGCGCCGCAGTCAGGGCTTTTATCCCACATTGTTATTGGGTCATCGCGGGTCCTTCAGCATTGGCCGGCAGAGCATATTTCACTTCAATGACGACTTGCGAGGAATTCATGCGTCGAGCGATTTTGGAACGTTTAATAGTCATCGCCGCAATAGTGTGTTTCAGTCTGGTGCCGCTGCCCGCCAAGGCAGCCACTGGTGTGGCGACAGACAAGGTTGTCAGTAAACACCAGTCTTCGATTTCGCGATCTGTGGTATCGCCAGCTTTCACAACCAGCCAATCCAAGGAATTGTTGATCGCATTTGTGAGCGCTGATGGCCCGGCGGTCACCGGTTCCCAGCAATTCACCTCGGTCACCGGTGGAGGGCTCACCTGGCGCCTGCGTAAACGGACCAACGTTCAGTATGGGACGGCTGAAATCTGGCAGGCGGTGGCGAGCAGCATCCTCACGAACGCCACTGTGACGGCTACGCACAACGGGTCTTACCAGGCGTCCATAACGGTTGCGACGTTCACGGGCGCGGACACGGCCACCGATGGAGCAGTCGCGGGAGCCAACGGGCCCACGGGTGCGCCCAGCGCTTCGCTCACGACAACCCGCACCGGTTCCTGGGTCTGGGGCGTGGGAAACGACTGGAGCAGGGCCATCGCCCGTACAGTCGGAAGCGGTCAAACTAAGGTAGATGAGTTCCTTGCCAGCAACGGTGACACGTTCTGGACGCAGCGCCAGACCGTGCCCGGTACGGCGACAGCGCCGTCGTCCGTGAGAATCAATGACACCGCTCCGACTACGGACAAGTGGAATATGTCTCTGATCGAGATTCTGCCCGCCCCGACCCCGCCCTCGGCGCCGGTGTTCACCGCGGCCACGCCACCGGCGACGGCGACGGTGGGAGCCGCGTACACCTACACCTTCGCCGCGACAGGGAACCCGGCCCCGACCTTCCGGGTCTCGTCCGGTGCCCTGCCCGCGGGGCTGGGCCTGAACTCCACCACCGGGGTCCTGTCCGGAACCCCGACGACGGCGGGCCCGGCAACGTTCACGGTCACCGCCACGAACGGGGTCAGCCCCGACGCGGTCACGCCCTCGCTAACCATCACCGTGAACCCCGCGCAGTCGCCCGACGGTACCCAGGCCGCCGTCGTCTTCGGTTGGGGCCCGGTAGTAACCGGGGATGAGTTCACCTATACAGGCGCGCCGAATCCCTTGAAATGGAATGTGTACAACAGCACGGGACATGCGGGGAACGGGATCCGGAGCCCGAACGCCTGGGCCGTGGACGGCAGTGTCGCCACCGTCAGCGGTGACTCGGCCGGCACCACCGGCGGCATGTCGGCTAGGTTTGCCCAGCAGCAGTACGGCCGCTGGGAGGCCCGGATGCGAACCAGCGACCGGGATCCGAAGTACCATCCAGTCCTGATCCTCTGGCCGAACAACAACACGTCGCCCAACTGCGCGGAGATTGATTACGCCGAAGGAACGTCCGATACGAGCAAGATCAAGTTCTTCCTGCACTACGCGTGCAGCGGCTCGAACTTCCAGACTCAGGCAGCCCAGACGATCGACACAACCCAGTGGCACAACTACGCGGTCCAGTGGACCCCGTCCGGGATCACCGGCTACATCGACGCAGTCCCATGGTTCACCGACACGGACCCGGCGCACCAGCCGCCAGTCGGGATGCACCAAACCATCCAGCTCGATTGGTTCCCGGACGGGACCGCCACCAAACCGAGCCAGATGCAGGTCGACTGGGTCCGCGTCTACGCCTGACGCCCGACGTCTGGCTCGGCGGACGCGAACACTCTGACACCACCCACGGAACCCCGGTAGTTTCACTCGAGAGACAAGTATCGCCCACTGGTGACCCGCAGGTTGCCGGGCCGATAGGCTCCGGACTTAGCCGTCATTTCGGCCAATGCGGCAAGCGGGTGCCAGCCGTAACAGGCGTTATCAATGCAGGGGGACTTGATGCGGTTCTTAGCAAGGCTGGGCCTTATCGGACTGCTTCTGGCGCCACTGCTGGGAACGGGCATGCCCACCGCAGATATCGCCGCAGCAGCCACCCCAAGCTGCCAGCCCACCACGCCGGCACCGACCGACCCGTACCCTGGTGCCACCGTCGTGGCCGACAACTTCGAATCAGCTACCCTCGCCCCGTTCATCGTTCAAACCGCCGGAACCGGAACCGCCACAGTCTCCTCAGCTTTGGCACACACAGGCGGCTGCGCCGCCTACCTCCACGTAACCTCCGACGCCGGCTCGCTCGCATACCTCACTGCCCCCTTGCCGGCAGGAACCCCTTCCGCCTACGCAGACGGCTGGTTCAACATCACCACGGCCGGCCTGACCGGCAGTGACGTACCCTATTTCCGGTTCTTCTCCGGAACCACGCGGATCGCAGACGTATACCGCTACAACAGCAATGGCCAGCTCTGGCTGCGTGTGACCTCACCTACCGGCGCTTTCGTCTACACACGCTTGCTGTCCTCCAGCATCCCTCTCAGCTCCTGGCACCACGTCGTCATGCAGATCGTCCCCAATACAAGCGCGACAACGATACAGGTGTGGTTTGACAGCGTCCTCGTCTATTCCAGTAACCAGGTCAGCACCGGATTCACCACCTTGTCGACCGTGCAGCTCGGATCCGAACACACAAGCCAGATGGGCGACAGCTACGTCGACGACGTCATCGTCAAGAGCGGCGCCCAGGCGGCCCCGGTGTTCACGGCGTCCACGCCTCCGGGCGCTGCCACGGTCGGCACTGCCTACTCGTACACGTTCGCGGCATCGGGTAATCCGGCGCCGACGTTCCGGGTGTCGTCCGGTGCCCTGCCGGCCGGGTTGAGCCTGAACACCACTACCGGGGTTCTTTCCGGGACCCCGACGGCGGCTGGTCCGGCAACCTTCACGGTCACCGCGACGAACGGCGTCAGTCCCGACGCGGTCACCCCGTCGATCACGATCACGGCGAGCACCGCCCAGGCGGCCCCGGTCTTCACCGCGTCCACGCCGCCGACTACTGCCACGGTCGGCGCTGCCTACTCGTATACCTTTGCCGCGTCGGGTAACCCGGCGCCGACGTTCCGGGTGTCGTCCGGTGCCCTGCCGGCCGGGTTGAGCCTGAACAGCACTACCGGGGTTCTTTCCGGGACCCCCACCACTGTCGCTACATGGGACCACATCGTCATCCTGATTGACGAGAACCAAAAGGACACGTCCATTATCGGCAACTCCAGCGCGCCCTACCTGAACTCCCTCGCCACATCGGGCGCGAACATGACGCAGACGTTCGCGGAAAGCCACCCTTCGCAGCCGAACTATCTCGCGTTGTTTTCAGGCTCCACGCAGGGGATCACAGATGACAGCTACCCGCATAGCTTCACAACTACGATGCTTGAGGGCCAGCTAAAAGCAGCAGGCAGAACATTCACGGGATTCGCCGAAGGCCAGACCTCGCGAACGAACTACCTCGCTTATCACTCACCATGGAACAACTGGGCATCCATCCCGTCATCGGAACGCCTCGATTACAGCGCATGGCCGACTGACTTCACAACGCTACCGACTGTGTCCTTTGTCGTCCCCGACAGTTGCAACAGCATGCACGATTGCTCCGTCGGCACCGGTGACACGTGGGCAATGAACCACATGGACACATACCTGCAATGGGCCAAAACGCACAACTCACTGCTGATCACCACTTGGGATGAAAACGATTCATCTGTAAGCACGAACAAAATCGCCACGTTCTTCAACGGGGCCAACGTCATCCCCGGCAACTACACGCAGACGATCAATCACTACAGCATTCTTGGCCTGATCCAGGATGCTTACGGGCTCCCGCGCAACGCCAACACGTTAGGGGCAGCGGCACTCGCTGCCCCGTTCAGTGCAACGTTCACGGTCACCGCGACGAACGGGGTCAGCCCCGACGCCGTCACCCCACCCATCGCGATCCACGTGAACCCAGCACCGGCACCGCCTGTGTTCACGGCGTCCACGCCTCCGGCTGCTGCCACGGTCGGCACTGCCTACACATATGCCTTTGCCGCTTCGGGTAATCCGGCGCCGACGTTCGGGGTGTCTTCCGGTGCCCTGCCGGCCGGGTTGAGCCTGAACGCCACGACCGGGGTCCTTTCCGGCACCCCGACGGCGGCTGGTCCGGCAACCTTCACGGTCACCGCGACGAACGGGGTCAGCCCCGACGCGGTCACCCCGTCCATCACGATTACCGTGAACACCGCCCAGACGGCCCCGGTGTTTACCGCGTCCACGCCGCCGACTACTGCCACGGTCGGCACTGCCTACTCGTATGCCTTTGCCGCTTCGGGTAATCCGGCGCCGACGTTTCGGGTGTCTTCCGGTGCCCTGCCGGCCGGGTTGAGCCTGAACACCACCACCGGGGTCCTTTCCGGCACCCCGACGGCGGCTGGTCCGGCAACCTTCACGGTTACCGCCACGAACGGGGTCAGCCCCGACGCGGTCACCCCGTCCATCACGATTACCGTGAACCCGGATACGACAGCCCCAACGGCCCCCACGAATCTCTCCGCCGTGGCCGGTACCGGCCAGATCTCTTTGGCCTGGAGTGCCAGCACCGACAACGTCGGCGTCACCCGCTACAACATCTCCCGCAACGGGGCCGCGATCGGCACCGCTACCGGCACGTCCTTCGTCGATGGATCGGTTGTCGCCGGCACGACCTACAGCTACACCGTGACGGCACAGGACGGGGCCGGCAATGTCAGTGCTCCCTCGAACACCGCCACGGCCACCGCCGCCGGCGTCCGGACCATCACCGTCGACAAGCTCGTGACCGCCCATCAGGGCACCAGCGCCGCTACCGTCAGCGCCGCCGGCCTCACGACCACCGGAAGCAACCAGCTCATCCTTGCCTTCATCAGCTCCGACGGGCCCAGCGGTGGCGGCACCGAATCCATCAGATCGGTCAGCGGGGGCGGCCTGACCTGGACGCTGCGCCGGCGCGCCAACGCCCAGGCCGGCACGGCCGAAATATGGCAGGCCGCCTCACCGGCCCCGCTGACCAATGTCACCATTACCGCCACCCAGAACTCGGGCTCGTGGCAGTCAGCCATGACCGTCGTGGCGTTCAACAATGCCGACACCGCCAATGGCGCCACGGCCGGGGCCGGCGCCGCCTCCGGAGCACCGAGTGCCAGCGTGACCACCACCGGTGCCGGGTCATGGGTCTGGGGCGTCGGAACCGACTGGGACGCAGCGCGGGCCCGGACCGTCGGGCCGGCCCAGACCCTGGTTGACCAGTACTTCCCGCCGGCCGGCGACACCTACTGGGTGCAGCGCCAAACCGGGCTGACCGCCACCAGCGGCACCGTCGTCGCCATCAACGACACCGCCCCCACCACCGATCGCTGGAACCTCGCGGTCATCGAAATCCGCGCCGCCCCCTAAGCAGCATCCGGCTCTACAAGTTGGGGCGCGCGCCCGAACAGGTAGTCAGCACTCATGAGGCAGGTAGCCACTACTCTTGGGCTGGCACCTTCGGCTCGGTTAGGCTCGGACCGCTGTGCCGGTAGACCCGGCCGATTGGCGGCATGTCGCCACGCCGCAGTCAGGGCGTTGTCCCGAAATTTCACGGCAGCCGGTCTTATTCGACAGTTCCGGTCGGTATGCCACCGATGAAATTCACGTTCCACCATCGCGGAGCCTGACCCTGATGCTGCCGCAGCCCCGGGACTGCCTTCCGGGGAGAAGAATGTGGGCGCCGGGAGCGCACCCTGAGGCGGCTTCGTTGTCTTCCGCTTGAACAGAGGATCAAAGGTGAAAAGGGCAATCATCGCATTCATTAGCGCCTCCATATTGTTGATGGCAGCTCCGCTGGCAGCGTCAGCCTCGTCCGTGGCCACGCCGGCGGGAGCCGCTGCGCCGTCGGTGGCCAACGCTTACAGTCCTCTTGCGGCGAAGTGGTGGACCTGGGCACTGAGCCAGCCGGCGGCCTCGAATCCGCTGCTCGACACCACCGGCTCGCAGTGCTCCAACCAGCAGTCCGGCCCCACGTGGTTCCTCGCCGGACTCTTTAGCACCGGTGGAAGCGTCACCCGCAGCTGCACCATTCCGGCCCACAAGGACCTGTTCTTTCCGCTCGCGAACGCCTTCGATATAGAGCCTCAGTCTGCCCATAAGACCCCCGCCTACGTCCGGGCGCAGGTCGCGCTGGCCGGCGTCCAGGCCGGGGCAAGCAATCTGACGGCGACCTTCGACGGAACAGCCGTACCCCCGGGCGTCGTGAAGTATGAAGAATCACCCATCTTTAACGTCACCCTGCCCGCTGACAACGTCTTCCGCGACCCGACGTTCGCTGGCTACTACAACATGGGGGCTGATGCCGGCCACTACGCGCTGATCAAGAATGTGCTTCCGGGCACTCATACGCTGAATTTCACGGGGACACTCAATGGCCAAACGATCAATTCGACGTACACCCTGACAGTCACGCCATAAGAGGGCACCGACACTTCCAGGCAAGCCGGGGGAGTGGAACTGTGGCAGGTGCACTTCCGAAAGTCCGAGTCCTCATGACAGTGTGTGTTCTGATGAAACGGATCGGTTTTCTCTCCTTCGGGCACTGGGGCGACGTCCCCGGTTCGCGCGTGCGTTCGGCCCGGGACGCCCTTCTCCAAGCGATTGAGCTGGCCGTGGCCGCGGAAGAAGTCGGCGTCGACGGCGCGTTCTTCCGTGTCCATCACTTTGCCGAGCAGCAGGCCTCGCCGTTCCCGCTGCTCGCCGCGATTGCAGCGCGCACCTCCCGCATCGAGATCGGCACGGGTGTCATTGACATGCGCTATGAAAACCCGCTCTACATGGCTGAGGAGGCTGGCGCCGTCGACCTCATCAGCGGCGGCCGCCTGCAGCTGGGGGTCAGCCGTGGTTCGCCCGAGACTGTGTTAGCCGGCTACGAGGCCTTCGGGCACCTCCCCGCCGAGGGCGAGTCCGACGCCGACATGGCCCGCCGGCACACCGAGCGGTTCCGTGCCGCCATTGCCGGCTTAGGCGTGGCCCGGGCCAATCCGCAGCTCAGCGGGCACAGCGGGCTGGTCCCGGTTCAGCCGTTGTCACCAACACTGCCCGAGCGGATCTGGTGGGGTGCCGGAAACCGGGCCAGCGCCCGGTGGGCGGGGCAGCAGGGAATGAACCTCATGTCCTCAACCCTGCTGACCGAGGACACCGGGGTTCCTTTCGACCAGTTGCAGGCCGAGCAGATCGCCGGATTCCGGGAGGCCTGGGCTACGGCCGGCCATGCGCACACGCCCCGGGTGTCCGTCTCGCGCAGCATCATTCCGCTGATCGATGACGAATCGCAGCGGTACTTCGGGCTGCGCGCCCAGGCCGATGCCCGGGACCAGGTGGGCTACCTCGACGGCGGCCTGGCCCGCTTCGGGCGAAGCTACATCGGCGAACCCGACCGCCTCATTGACCAGCTGGCCCGGGACGCGGCCGTGGCCGCGGCGGACACCGTGCTCGTCACCGTCCCCAACCAGCTTGGCGTGGACTTCAACGTCCGGCTGCTCGAGTCGATTTCCCGCCATCTCCGCCCGTCCCTGGGATGGGATTGACGCCGTCCCCGACTCAGTCCGAGCCGCCGATCACGTTCTGGTCCCAGTCGATCACGGATCCGGTGACCACCCCGCTCCGTGAGGAGAGCAGGAAGACCACGAACTCGGCGATTTCGTCGATCTGACCGAGCTTTCCCATGGGGACAGACGCGTTGGCCTTGTCGAGCCAGTCATCGCCGGCTCCGTGGAACCGGCGTTGGATCGCGTCTTCCCCTTCGGTCGCGGTCCAGCCGATGTTGACGCCGTTGATCCTGATTTTGTCCCAGCGGTGGGCATGCGCGGCGTTGCGGGTCAGCCCGGCCAGGCCGGCCTTCGATGCGACATAGGGTGCCAGGTACGGCTGGCCGGCGTGCTCGGACATCGTGATGATGTTGACGATGTTGCCGCCCGCGCCGCGATCCTTCAGGTGCTTGATGGCCTCGGACATGATGAAGAAGGGCGCCTTCAGGTTCACCGCGATGTGCTGGTCGAACAGCTCCGGCGTGGTGTCGGTCATGCTGCCGCGGGTGGTCAGACCGGCGGCGTTGACGACAGCGTCGAGCCGGCCGAAGCGGTCGATCGTCCTGGTCACGGTGCTGGTGGCCTGCCCGGTGTTGGCGAGATCCGCCGGCAGGAAGACGGCGGGCACGCCGAGCTCGGTTAGCTCTGCGGCGACCTTCTCGCCGGCGTCGACGGAACGTCCCGTGACGGCGATGCCGGCGGCGCCCTCCACGGCGGCCTGCCGCGCGATGCCGGCGCCGAGGCCGTGAGTGCCCCCGCTGACCAGAACGATGGTGTCCTTGAGTAGTCCTGTCACTTTCGTAGGGCTCCTTCGTGAGTAATGACCTTTTCGATAGCGATGGTTTTGCCCGTTGCGGCCGACTCGGCTGCGGCGTCGGCAAGGATGAGGGCGGCCATGCCATCCTCAAACCCCGGCGAACAGGGGATTCCGGTGTGGATGGCGTCGACAAAGGCGTCCAGCTCACGGCGGTAGGCCGCGGCGTAGCGCTCGAGGAAGAACGGCTCATACGGGTCGGCCCCTTCCACGGCCAGTGTGCCGAAGCTGCGGACCGTGGTGGGTGAAATGTTGTCCGCGCGCAGCATGCCCTGGCTGCCGAAGGCTTCCAGCCGCTGATCGTAGCCGTAGGCGCTGTGCCGGGAGTTCGTGATGCTGACTAGTTCCCCGTTCCGGCCGCGCAGGGTGATGGCGGCGGAGTCGAAGTCTCCTGCCTCGGCGATGTAGTCGGAGGAGACGTTCGCGCCGTGCGCGGTGACCTCGACGACGTCAGGGATGAAGAACCGGGCCATGTCCAGGTCATGGATGCTCATGTCCCGGAAGATCCCGCCGGACGCGGCGATATAGGAGGCGGGCGGGGGTGCGGGGTCCCGGCTCGTGATGGTCAGCTGCTCGAGCCGCCCGATTTCCCCCGCCTGGACCCGTTGGCGGATAGCTGCGAAGGTCGGATCGAAGCGCCGGTTGAACCCCATCATCACCGCGGCGGTGCTGCCGGCCAGGTCCGCCAGGCAGCTCCGCACCCGGCCAATGTCCAGATCGATCGGCTTTTCACACAGCACCGCAACACCCCGCCCGACGGCAGCCCGGATGAGGTCGATGTGCGTCGGCGTAGGCGAACAGACGACGACGGCATCCAGGGACGTATCGGCGAAGACGTCGTCGGTGGAGCCGGTAGCCCGGGCGCCATACAGGGCGGCGACCTCGCTGGCGCTGCTGATCACGGGATCGGCCACCCACGCCAGGTTCACGCCGGGGTGGGCGGCGATGTTCGCGGCGTGGACCCGGCCGATCCGGCCGGATCCACACAACGCGATGTTCAATGTGTTCCGTGAGGTCACGATCGCCTACTGACCGTCGGTGAGGCGGCGACGGCTGGCCGCTTCGAGATCGCGGGCGACGTCTTCCTCGGTGGCGTCTTCCTGCAGGCTGCGCCAGATCAGCTCGGCCTGCGATTCGGGCGCGATTCCGCCGACAGGCTGGTCCCGGTCCAGGTTGGTGGGGAAGCCGTAGCCCTCGGCGGACGCGGCGATGACATTGCGCAGGAACCTCTCGCTAGCGCCGTCGGCCTTTAGCTGCCGCAGCGTCGGGTACAGGGCCTTTGACATAACGGCGCGGTCCACCGACTCCATGGCACGGCCGAACGCGGACGAGACCTGCAGCAGGTTGGCCATGCGCCGAATGTCCGAGGACGTGTTGTGACCCGCGCCGTGGAACAGAGCCGGATTAAAGAAGACCGCGTCCCCCTTTTCCAACGGCAGCTGGACGTAATTGTCCTCGAAGTAGCGGGTGAACTCCGGCTTGTGGAAGGCGAGGTAGCCGGCGTCGTACTTATGGGAGTGCGGAAGGTAAAGAGTAGGCCCTGATTCCATGGGCATGTCGCAGTGTGCCACCGCTCCCTGCAGGGTCAGTGCGGGGGAGAGCAGGTGGACGTGGGCGGGGAAGCGCGAGGCCTGCGTCGCGGACATGAAGCCGAGATGGTAGTCGCGGTGGGCGGTCTGGGCGGCCCCGCCGGGGTTGACAACGTTGACCTGCGAGGTGACTTGATAGTTGGGGCCCAGCCAGGCCTCGGAAATGAGGGCCAGGATGTCGTTGGAGTAGTAGTCGGCGAACACTTCGGGTTCCCGGACGGCGAATTTGTCCAGTGCCCCCCAGATGCGGTCGTTGGCGCCGGGCTTGGCGAAGTGGTCTCCGGCCGCGGCGCCCGAGGCCTTCTGTTCGGCGATGATCGTATTGAAGGATGCGGTGGCGCGGTCGACGATGGCGGTGTCGCCGAAGGCGCCCTTGAAGACCACAATGCCGGGGCCGGTGCTTAGGGCGCGGATGAGTTCGGCCTGGACATCGGCCCGTTCTTCCGGAGTGTCCACGTAGTTGCGGAGGCGGTTTCCGTAGATCAGGACGTTGCGTTCGACGGCGTCAGCATACGCGTAGTCCTCGAGCCGGGTTTCCTGGCTGACGAGGGCGATGAAGTCGTCGAGTTTGCAGATGCCCTCGTCGAACCACTGCGGGCCGTTAGCGCCCAGGGTGTGTGTCTTAGCGGCGGTGGTCATGGTGTTTCCTCCTTGAAACGTCGATCTTGCGTTGATGTTGGTTCTTGTGGTTCCCAGCTTCGTTCATCCGGCCGGAGCGTCACAAGGCCAAAATCCATCAAAAAACCATCATTCGGCGCCCCCGCATTGCCCGGATGTGTCCTCGGCTACGGCCGGCTGCGGCTGCCTGCTGATGGTCACAAAAGACACGGCACTTGTTCGCTCGCACACACCGCATGCTGAACAGGCGTGACGGCCCTCTCTGGGCTCGGTCTCGCTCATGGGAGGCTCCTTTCATTGGTGGTCTCTTGCCTTCCAGCATGAGCTCATGGCAGAGTCGTTTCCACACCCAAATACATCAAAAAGACATCAGGGCGTGTTGTGGAAGGACTCTCATGACCCATCCGTTTTCGGTCAGGGAAATCGCACGCCAGGCAGGGGTAAGTGACGCGACGGTGGACCGTGTCCTCCATGACCGCCCGGGCGTACGGCAGAGCACCGTGGGGCAGGTGCGCCAGGCGATCAAGGACCTGGAGGCCCAGCGAATCCAGCTGGAGCTCACCGGACGCAGATTCATGGTGGACGTCGTCGCCGACGCTCCCGCACGGTTCACGTCGTCGGTGAAACACGCGCTGGAATCTGTCCTGCCGCTCATGCGGCCGGCAGTGTTCCGGGCCCGTTTCCATCTGCACGAGCAGTGGAGCGCCGATGAATGTGTGGCGGAATTGGACACGATCGCCAAACGGGGAAGCCACGGCGTCATCCTCAAAGCCCCGGACGTGGCCTCAATCACGGCCGCCGTGGACCGGCTGGCCCAGGTGGGGATCCCGGTTGTTACCCTGGTCACCGACCTGCCGGCCAGTCACCGTGCCGCCTACGTCGGCATGGACAACAGATCGGCGGGGGCTACAGCCGCCTACCTGATCCACCAGTGGATGGGAACCGCACCCGGAACAGTTGCCGTGACGGTCAGCAACGATTTCTTTCGCGGCGAGGAGGAACGGGAAATGGGTTTCCGGGCGGCCATGCGGGCCATGGACCCCGGACGGGACGTCCTGTATCTGCCCGGCAGCGACGGGCTGGACCGGACCACCCGGCTCCTGATGGGCGATGCCCTGGCGGCACACCGCGACCTTCGCGCCGTCTACTCGATCGGCGGCGGCAACGCCGGCATCAGCGAAGCCTTCGATGCCGCCGGCCGCCGCCCTGACGTGTTCATCGGCCACGACCTGGTCCCGGACAATATGGCTTTGCTCCGCGAGGGGAAAATCAGTGCCGTGCTGCACCATGATCTCAAGCAGGACATCCAGAGATGCTGCCGCATCATCATGCAGGCCCACGGGGCCCTGGCCGACAGTGATGCCGGCGGCGAACCCTCCAAGATTGACATCATCACTCCCTTCAACATTCCATCGGGATTCTGAGGCAACCGGCTCGCATTAGCTCGCACAAATTGGCATGCTGCGCTAAGGGTTAGTACCGTCGTCGTAACGGCACGTTCGCCATCAGGCAGGGGCACCATGAGCAAGAGCGGCAGGAATCGGCACAAGGGCAACGGCTCCGGGGGGAAGAACGGCGCAGGCTCCCAGGTGCCTGGATCCGTTTCCCTGAGCACGTTCCGCGTTGGCCGTGCACTGGACGCGCTTACGCCGGCGTTCGTGCAGTGGTTCGACGACGGCTCGCCGGGTGCCGCCGCTCTGGCGTTGGGGTGCTTGAAGCAGGTCGAGAACGTCCTCGGCCGCTATATGGACAGCACGGCCGCGGCAGAGGTGACCGGATTCGAGCCGGTTCCCCTTGCGGCCGCGATCTCCGACGAAGTCGTTGCCCTGAGCGACGCTCCTGCCGACGGGATGACGGACCTTGAGAACGCCGGTTTCATCGTTGGCGCGTTCCACGTCTATGTTGATTTCCTTGCCGAAACGGGCCAGTGGAGCGGCTCAGCAGAGCAGCTGGCAGGCGTCGTGGATTTCCTGGACCTCATCGCGGATGACGACGACGAACCCGGTGTCATCGATGTGCCGTACATCCCCGAAGAAGAGGCCCTGAAGGCTTTGTCTGAGCTCCCGCTGATCCGACGGGCGACGGCACTGCTGCGGTGGATCGGCGACGGGCGGCCCGTCACGGCCACCGGAGCGCTCCGTCTGCGCGATATCGAAGCGGCGGCTGCCTGCGTCGGCGTCGCCGTCAAGGGCGGGGCCAAGCAGACGAGTGCACCGCTGCCGGGCACTGCCGTATCCTCGGAGCCCGTGCCCACGGTCCGGAGCATGTACGAGGTGCCGCTTCTAGCACAGATGTGGAACGCCCTCGAAGCCGCCGAACTGATTCAGATCAAGTCGACAAAGGCTGTGCCGTTTCCGGACTCGGCCGCTTTCCTGACGGGCAGCGACTCGGAACGGCTGGACGAGTTCTCCCTTTTCGCGCTGTGTTTCCTGCGCGAGGCTGTGCTCGGGTTCGACCCCGAACAGCCTTGGGAAAGGATCCTCGCCGGAATCCAGACGTCGATTCTGATCGCGGCCACGACGGCGGATCCGCCGTCGATGGAGCGCGTGCTCGCCGCCCCGCACCACGCGCCAGCGGCGGAAAAGTCAATGACCGAGCTTTTGACCAGCATGGCCGTGGGGCGCCTGGAAGGGCTCTCCGAGCTGGGGCTGCTCACTATCGACACCCATTTCCGGGTGCCGGCGGCGCTCATTGGCTGCGTGGCGGACGTTTTCGACGACGACCGGCTGCTGGCAGAACTGGGCCTCGAGGAAGACCCGGACGATTCGGATGATGACAAGTTCTTGCGCTGGGGAGGTCCGGAGACGGCAGTTCCGGAGACTGCGGTGCCTCTGACAGCAGTGACGGCGGCACCGCAGGTCGGCGCCCCGGTTTTGCAGCTGAAAATCACGCTCAACGATTCGAGGCCGCCCATTTGGCGGCGGGTTCTGGTTCCAGCGGGCATGCCGCTTCCGCAGCTGCACCAGGTGATCCAATCCCTATTCGGCTGGTTCGACTACCATCTGCATGAGTTCCGGACCGGGGGCTTCCGTGGCCCCGCCTACGCGCCGTTGAACGACGAGGGTGAATTCTACGGTGACGCTTCCCTCGACGAATCGTCGGTCACGGTCGGCGACCTGCTCCCGGCCGTGGGCAGCACCCTGACCTACACGTATGACTTCGGCGATAACTGGGTGCACGGCATCAAGCTGGAGAAAGTTCTGACGTCCGACGACGACGGCGGGCAGCTCCCGCGGTGCACCGCGGGGCGCGGTGCCGCGCCGGCGGAGGACAGCGGCGGCACGCGGGGATGGGCGAACATTGTCCAGGCCGTCAACGATCCAGGCCACGAAGATAATAGGGAGTACCGGGAGTGGCTGGGAATGGTGCCGGGCGAGATCCTGGATCCCAGAGCCTTCGATATCGACGAGCTCAACGAGAACCTGGCAGACCTCTTCTGACAACTGGCTCCGGTGCCGCGGAGCTGTCCAGCGCCTCCGCGATGATCTGGACGATGTGCCGGGAGCCGCGGCCGGCGAGATCGGCCACTTGGGTCCGGCAGGAGAACCCGTCGGCGAGGATGCCCCGGTCCGGGGTAGCCGCGATCTTGCCCAGAATTCCCTGTTCGGCAATGGCCACTGAGATTTCATAGTGGCCTTTTTCCATGCCGAAATTGCCGGCGAGGCCGCAACATCCGTTGGAGACGTCCACGTCGCAGCCCATGGACGTCAGCAGCTCCAGATCCTTCTGGTACCCCATGACGGCGTTGTGATGGCAGTGGGGTTGGGCAAGGACCAGTTCGCCGCTGGCGGGCGGCTGCCAGTTGATGGATGTGAGGAATTCCGCGACGGTCCGGGTCCGGGCGGACACCTGCCGGGCGCGGTCGTCGTCGGGCAGCAGTTCGAGCAGGTCCGAGCGGAGGACTGCCGTGCAGGACGGTTCGAGTCCGATCACGGTCCGGCCGTCGGCTACATGCGGGTGCAGGACGTCCAGGGTCTTCCTGAGGGCTGCCTTGGCCGCGGTCAGCTGTCCTGTTGAGATCAGCGTTAATCCGCAGCACGCGCCGGGGCCCGCAATTTCAATGTCACAGCCCGCGGCCTGCAGAACCTTGATCGCGGCGAGGGGGACCTCGGGGCTCAGCGCGTCCGAGAACGAATCAACCCAGAGTAGGACCTTGTGGGCGGAGGACGCCGCGTGCCCTGTCGGGCTGCCTGCCCCCGCCAGGGCACGGAACGGCGCCCTGGGGAACGTCGGCAGGGACCGGCGGGGATCCGCCCCGGCGAGCCGCAGCATGGTCCGGCGGAGGATCCCGACGGAGGCAACTTTGTTGACCAGGGGGCCGAGGGGCCCGATCAGTCCCAGCCAGGCGGGCAACCGGCCGAGCGTGTAATGGCTGAGCGGACGCAGCCGGCCTTTGTAGCTCTGGTGCAGTGCCTCCGACTTGTACATGGCCATGTCGATGCCGGTGGGGCAGTCGCTGGCGCAAGCCTTGCAGCTCAGGCACAGATCGAGGGCCTCATGGACTTCCGGGGACTTCCAGGACATGTCCACTACGCCGCCGTTGAGCATTTCCTGCAGGACGCGGGCCCGGCCCCTGGTGGTGTCCTTTTCATCCTTGGTGGCGAGGTAGGACGGACACATGAACCCGCCCTCCTCGCGGAGATCGGCCCGGCATTTGCCGACGCCAACGCAGCGGTGCACGGCGTTGGTGATGTTGCCGGCGTCGTGCGCAAACGCAAAACCGTCCGATGCCAGCAGGTTGCCGGCGTGCGGGCGGCGCAGGTGCGCGTCGAACGGGTCCGGATTGATGATGACGCCGGGGTTGAAGATGTCCTGGAGATCGAAGAGGGCTTTGAACCCGGCCATCGCGGCCAGGGCCCGGGGCGAATACATGGTTTTCAGCAGTTCGCCGCGTGCCCGGCCGTCGCCGTGTTCGCCCGAGAGCGAGCCGCCGTACTTGGCGACGAGGTCCGCCGCCGCCGTCAGGAAGCGGCGCATCACACCGGCATCGTCGTCCAGCGGGAAGTCGATCCTGACGTGGACGCAGCCGTCGCCAAAGTGGCCGTATGCCAGCCCTGACACGTTTTCGCGGGCCATGAGCAGTTCAAGATCGCGAAGGTAGTCGCCCAGATGTTCCGGCGGGACGGCCGAATCTTCCCAGCCCGGCCAGGCCTGGGTCCCGGCGGCGGTCCGGCCGGCCAGCCCGGCGCCGTCGGCCCGAATCTGCCACAACCGCGTGGCCTCCGGGCCGGCCGGAAGGATCAGCGAGTCGATCGCCCCCGCATCCAGGACCATCCGTTCGGCTGCCGCCACCGCCTCCTCCGACGTCGCTCCTCCCACTTCCACCATGAGCCAGCCGTTGCCGGCTGGCATGGTGGGGACGGCGTGCACGCCTTTGGCGTTGCGGACCACGTCGACCAGCTGTGCGTCCAGGCCCTCCAGGGCCAGCGGACGGTGTGGAAGCAGCCCGGGAACCGCATCAGCCGCGGCCGGCATGTCCGGATAGCCCAGGACGGCCAAGGCCGGGGCCGCCGCCAGCGGGACCAGCCGGACCTCGGCCTCCAGGATGATGCCGCAGGTACCTTCCGTCCCCGTCAGGGCGGCGGCCAGGTTGGCGCCGTTCTCCGGCAGGAGGTGCTCCAGGCTGTAGCCCGAGATTTGGCGGCCGAACCGGCCGAATTCCAGCCGGAGGACCTCCAGGTTGGCCGTGATGAACTCATCGAGTCCGGGGATCCGGGCCGTGGCATCCTTGCCCGCGCCCAGCTCCACCACGTGTCCCGAGCCGGTGAGCCAGCGCAGCCGGTGCACGTTGTCCGCCGTCCGCCCGTACGAGAGCCCGTGCGGGCCGCACGCGTTGTTGCCGATCATGCCGCCGATCGTGCACCGCGTGGCCGTGGACGGATCAGGCCCGAACCGCAGCCCGTGGACGGCGGCCGCCCGCTGCAGGTCACTGAGGACAACGCCGGGCTGGACCACCGCCGTCCGGTTTTGCGGATCGATGTTGATGATCCGGTTCATGAACCGGCTGAAGTCCAGCACCAGTCCTGGCCCCACCGCGTTGCCGGCGCACGACGTCCCGGCACCGCGGCCGGTGACGGCGAGTCCGTGCCGGCGGGCAATCCTGACCGCCTCGACGACGTCGTCCGCAGTCTTGGGCATGACCACCACCTGGGGCACCACGCGGTAGTTCGAGGCGTCGGTCGAATATTCCGCACGCCGACGGGTGCTGCTGTCGACGATGCCCGCAATTGCTGCGGTGAGTTCGTCGACAATCTGGTCAATGTTCATGCGTGGTGCTCTTCCTTGTCCCTGCGGCGTTGCGTGGTGGGAGGTTAGTACTGCAGGGGCTTGCCGCGCAGCTCCATGGCCCGGCGGACACGGTTCTGGGCCAGTGAGCGGGCGGCATGGTGGGTGGTGGAATCCAGTTTTTCCGCCTCTGCCAGGACGATGGCCGTGTTCTCGCGGAGCTTGTGGGAGACGGTGGTGAAGATCTGGTCCGTCTCGGGACGGAACGGCGAATACCGGGACTCCATGGCGAAGGCTGCACTGACCACGCCGCCTGCGTTGGCGACGAAGTCGGGCACGACCGTCACGGACGCCGCGCGCAGCGCCTGCTGTGCCGCGGCGTTAGTGGGAAGGTTGGCGCCCTCCACCACGAGCTTGGCCGAGATGCCGGCGACGTTTCCCTCATGGAGGACATCCTGCAGGGCAGCAGGGATGGCGATTTCGGCGTCGACGAATAACTCGGTGCCTGCCGGGATAGCCAGCTCCGGGAACTCTCTGACCAGTCCGTCGCCGAGCCGCGGCCGCATGGCCAGCAGCATGGGAATGTCCAGCCCGGCGGGATCGTGAAGCGCGCCCTCAGCGGTGGAAATCGACACAACGCTGTAGCCGAGCTCATGCAGCCGGGCCGCCGTGGCATGCCCGACGGCGCCGAAACCCTGGATGGCCACGCGCTGGCCCTGGAGGCCGATGGTTGCCGCGGCCTCATCCGTGACTTCGGCGACGCCGTAGCCGGTGATGCCCAGCTGGTCGTAGGGCACGCCGCCGAGGTCGTACGGAGTGCCCACCGCGGCGCCGCGGTCGCCCAATTCGTCGATGATGATGGCCGCGTCGTTTTCCGTCAGCCCCATGTCCAGGCCAAAGACGTACTCGGACGGGACCTCATTGCTCAGGGCCCGGACAAAGGAGCGAAGGATTGCTTCCTTGTGGGGCGAGTTGGGATCGGCGCGGATGCCGGCTTTGGCGCCGCCGAAGAAAAGGTCGACGCCGGCCCACTTCCAGGTCATGACCCGGGCCAGGCGGGCAATTTCCTCGACGGTGACGCCGGGCTGCATCCGGGTGCCGCCCTTGCCCATGCCGCGGGCGGTGTTGTCGATGACCAGCACGCCCTTCATACCTGTTTTTGCGTCGCTGACCGTGACGATCTTTTCCGGTCCCCATTCATCCATCATGTCGAACAGACTGGTCATCGTGGGATACTCCTTCTGTGCTGGGGCCAAGTGTTCCGGGGCCAAGTGTGCTGGCGGCTAAGTGATCTGACGGGGGACGGGCCGCGGAGACGGTGCCGGACGGACCGGCCGGCACCGTCTCCGCCGGGGTGCCTAGAGGAACTTCACGCCCTGGGCGAGCGGCAGCTGTCCCGAGTAATTGACGGTGTTCGTGGCCTGGCGCATGTAGACCTTCCACGAGTCGGAACCGGACTCCCGGCCGCCGCCGGTTTCCTTCTCGCCGCCGAAGGCGCCGCCGATTTCGGCCCCCGAGGTGCCGATGTTGACGTTGGCGATGCCGCAGTCCGAACCGCTGGCCGACATGAAGCGTTCGGCCTCGGCCTGGTCGTTGGTGAACACGGCCGAGGACAGACCCTGGGGAACGTCGTTCTGGATGGCGATGGCGTCATCGAAGTCCGTGTACGTTATGACGTACAGCAGGGGTGCAAACGTCTCGTCCTTGACGACGGCGGTCTGGGCCGGCATCCGTACGATCGCCGGCTCCACGTAGTAGGCGCCGGGCTCATCGTCGGCGTTCACGCGGCCGCCGCCGCACAGCACCGTGCCGCCCTGTTCCCGGGCCGCCTTGATGGCGGCCTGCATGCCATCGAAGCTGGACTTGTTGATCAGCGGCCCGATCAGGTTCTCCTCGTCCAGGGGGGTGCCGATGCGCAGCGTGGCGTAGGCATTGACAAGCTTGTCGGTCAGTTCGTCGACGATCGATTCGTGCACGATCAGGCGGCGCATGGACGTGCAACGCTGGCCGGCGGTTCCGACGGCGGCGAAGACAATGCCGCGCAGGGCCAGATCCAGGTCGGCCGACGGCGCAACGATCGCCGCGTTGTTTCCGCCGAGCTCAAGCAGGGCGCGGCCGAACCGCTGGGCCACGCGGGGGGCGATTTCCTGGCCCATCCGAACCGAACCGGTGGCGGAGAGCAGGGCAACCCGTGGATCATCGACGATCACCTGGCCGCCGGACCGGTCCGCCAGAACAAGCTTGTGCAGGTCTGTCGGAGCGCCAACATCGGCGACGGCGCGGGCCAGCAGGGCATCGGCGGCCAGGGCGCTGAGCATGGTCATCCCGGAGGGCTTCCACACGATGGTGTCGCCGCATACCAGGGCCAGTGCCGTATTCCAGGAGTAGACGGCGACCGGGAAGTTGAAGGCGGAGATGACGCCGACGACGCCCAGCGGGTGCCAGGTCTCCATGAGGCGGTGTCCGGGGCGCTCCGAGGGCATCGTCTTGCCATAGAGCTGACGGGACAGGCCGACCGCAAAGTCGCAGATGTCGATCATTTCCTGGACTTCGCCGAGTGCCTCGGACTGGATCTTGCCGGCCTCTGCCGTCACGATCCTGGCCAGGTCGTCCTTGTGCTCGGTCAGCAGCTCGCCCCAGCGCTTGACCAGGTTGCCGCGGAGCGGCGCGGGCACATCACGCCACGTCTTGAACGCCTCGTGCGCCTGGCCAATCATCGTCTCAATGTCCGCCGGTGTGTTGACCGGCAGGGTCATCAGGACTTCGCCGGTCAGCGGAGAGGACGCCTCGTGCGGGCCTCCGAGGGCGTCAACGTTGACGCCGCAGGCTTCCAGCGCGTCGCGGACGATCGCCGCAAGTTCTGACGTTTGGGTGAGAGTTTCGGTCATCGTGATCTCCTGAGGTTGGTTGGTTGGTCTGGCGGGCTGATTAGTGGGTGATGGTGATGTTGAGGCGGTGGGCCAGGGCCGCGATCGATGCGTCCTGCTGCCGCTGGTAGAGATCGTTGGGGTCGTGGACTTCGGAGCCGACGATCTCGGACATCCGGTGGATGTCGTAGCTGGTTCCCAGCTGGGCTTCGTCCTTGGAACCCTCCTCGGTGAGGTTCGACTGGAAGATCCCGGCGGCAGAGCGGGGGAGGAAGTCTTCGTAGACGATGGGTTCCGGGACGGCGATTCCGGCTTCGACAAGACCGGCCAGGGAAGCGGTGCCGGCCAGGGGCGCACTTCGGAGGGAGGCCCTGTCCAGGGCGGCGTCGTCGAGGCGGTAGGTGAAGAAGGCCAGTCCCTGCAGGGCGAGCTCCTTCTCGGTGCGGGGCAGGTTCTCCGCCCAGACCCCGGCCGCGACCTCGACGCGCGTCGTGCCGGCCGGGGCCACCGCCAGCCGGGCATCGGACTCGGCGACCATCCGGTCGTACAGGTCGCGTCCCGCCACCGTCAGGGCCATCCCGCGGGCCTCGACCTCGCCGAAGCGCACACGCAGTTCACCTTCGCTGGTGGACCCGTCGGCGTACCGGAACACCCGGTTTTCACCAAGTGCCCGGAAGGACGTCTGGCGCAGGAGCAGGTCCGGCCCATCCCAGCGCGGCGGCCCCTGGATCTCATCGATCATGCTGATGCCGCGGTCCTGCATGCGCTTGTACAGCTCATCGATGTCCAGCACCCTGGGCGTGAGGTGGTTGATGTGCGTGGTGGAAACGCCCCCGATGTCGGAGGCGACGGCGGAGACCGCTTCCAGCTTCTTGTACCACTCATAGTCGACGGGGTCGCCGGAGAGTTCAAAGGCCGCGGTGGCCAGCTCCAGCAGCCGGTCGGCGTCGTCCGCCGCGAGGCCGCCGTCCGCGGCGGCTTTGTCCGCCAGGGTGAGCAGTTCCTCACCGAACAGCTGCCGGGCGCCGATGAATGCGGCCAGCTCGGCGCGCAGCTCTTGGTCAAAGAACCGCGGATCCTCGGCCGCCAGCATGGAGGTGAAGACACGGAACGGATTCTTTGCCAGTTCGGCGCCGTCGATCGGGCGGAAGGCCGTCGAGACCACGGGAACGGAACTGGAGGACGCATCGCGAAGGTCGTAGAAGCCGACCGGGTACATCCCGAAGGCCGCAAAAACGCGGGCAACCTGGGCCATTTCCTTCGGGGAGCCGACGCGGATGGCGCCGTGGCGCTCCGCCGTCACGCGTGCGATGCTGCCCAGCCGCTCGGCTTCGGCGCCGTGCTTGGCGGCATACGCTTCGTTCACCTCGGTGGAAACCTCCACGAGCGTGTTGTAGGCGGGGACTTCCCTCCCGTACATGGCGGAGAGCCGCCGCGCGAACTCGGCTCGAAGTTCCCAGGTTTCAAGGGCGGTCATGGCGTGGTTCCTTTCACGATCATTGCTGATGGAGCGGGGGATGCGGCTTGAGCTGCGGCTCGGCGGGGCGTTCCGCGCTAGATGATGTGCACTTCCTGGATGAGCTGGTCGGCCGTGCGGAAACGATCGGCGGAAAACGAAGTGTGGTCCATGAAGGATTCCCGGTCCAGGTAGAGGTCCCTGACGAGTTCGCCGACGGCAGGGCCCTGCAGGAAGCCGTGGCCGGAGAATCCCGTGGCATAGTAGAAGCCGCCTACTGAGCTGGACGCTCCGATAAGCGCATTGTGATCCGGCGTGTTCTCATACAGACCGGCCCATCCGCACTCCAGCTCCGGGGCCTCCAGCGCGGGGGCGCACACGCGGGCCGCTGCATTGAACTCGGGGAGCCATTCATGGGTGAAGTCACGGGCGAAGCCGGGCTCCTGGTTCGAGTTGGAAATCCCCAGGAGCATGCCGTTGCGGTAGTTGTGGAAGTACATCGTGGTGGACAGATCCAGCGTGAACGGCACGGTGGGCATGGGGGAGCTCATCTGGCGGGTCATGCCGATCTGCCGCCGCACCGGGACAACCGGCAGGTTGACGTTGACCATGTCGCCCACGCGCCGGGACCAGGCGCCGGCACAGCAGATGACGGCATCGGTGGTGATGGTGCCGCGGTTGGTGGTCACTGAACTGATGCTTCCGCCTGAGGCGGCCACATCCATGACTTCCGTGTGCTCAAGGATGCAAACGCCCAGCGCGGCGGCCGCGTCGGCGTAAGCCTGGACCACTTTCCCCGGTTCGGCAAAACCATCCTCCGGTGAGAACGATGCGCCGATCAGGGCTTCCTGGCGGAGGAAGGGATTGATGTCCACAGCCTCGGCGGGAGAAATCATCCGGCTGGTGCTGCCAAGACCGTTTTGGATGACGGTGCTGCGCTCGCAGTCCAGGAGTTCGGATTCGCTGCGGCACAGGAACAGGTAACCTACCTTGCGCAGTCCGATGTCAGTGGAGAAGCGCTGCCCGAATCCCTCAAACGCGCGCAGGCTGCGCTGGCCAAGGACAATGTTTGCCGGATCCGAGAACGTCGCCCGCACGCCGCCAAGGGGTTTGGACGATGATCCTGCGCCCAGGTCGGACCGGTCAACGAGAACTATGTTGCGTACACCGGCTTCGGCCAGGTGGAACGCGATGCTGGTTCCCATGATGCCGCCACCGATGATGACGACCTCTGCATGCGAAGGCTGCCGGATTCCGGCGGGAAGCTGGAGCGAGACCACATTTGACATTGATCGTCCTGTCTCAGTTGCGGAAGCATACCCACCGCTCTGTGGGTATCAACTATCGGTAATGGGTTATATATAACCATCTTGGGGTTCGATGTGATCTACGTCAAGCAAAATATTCAGACAGATTCTCCGGCGGCCAGTGACGGCAGGGGACGCGGGAAAGTGCGCGGCAGGTCCGCCGTCGGCGTCCCGCTTAGGGCAGCGAGTAGCTGAGGTGCTGGACCATGAGGGACTCGACGAGCGTCCGGTCGCCGGCCATCAGGGCGGCCAGGATGGGCCCGTGTTCAGCGGCGCTGGTGGCGAGCAGTCCGCGTTCGGCCAGGTGGTAGGAGCCGCTGATCCGGCTTTGGTCCCGCAGGTTCTCAATGATCTTCGTCATTCGGGAGTTGCCCAGCAGTTCGACGATGGCCAGGTGGAATTGCTGATCGTGTTCGAGGTAGTCGACCATTTTGTCGGGCTTGGCCGTCGCGAGCGTGGCCTCTGCCAGCTCTGTGAGACGCTCGGCGTCGGCAGGGGAGACCCCTTGTTCGGCAACGCGGCCCACTGCGGTCACCTCGATCAGCAGGCGGAGGTCGTAGACCTCTTTTTGGTCCTTCGGGGTCATCTCCACGACCCGGAAGCCGCGGTTCCGCACCACTTCAAGGAGACCCTTTTCGCTCAGCGCCATCATGGCCTCGCGGACAGGGCTGTTGGAGACGCCGAGCTGGGTGGCCAGGGCGTTGGCTGAATAGATCTTGCCCGGCTGCATGTCACCGGACATGAGGGCGTGGCGGACTATGGAGGTGGCCTCGTCCTTGAGGGTGACCCGGCCTTCGCCCAGCTCGGATATTCCCGCAACGGCAATTCGCTGTTCCTGCATTTCGCTCCTCAGACGGTGGTCCTCACGGCTAACACTAAGACACAACATGTGCGCCGCCGGGAAAGGTCGCGACGATTTCCGACTTGTTTCCACATATTCTGCGGCGATTTTTAATGCTTGACATCCACGGGCAATGGATGGAGATTGGTAATCGACAATCGATAGTGTGTCATACATCACCAATTACTCCGATGTGCATCGAACCGTCGGACACCGAACAAACTTCAGCTCTGATCAAAGGGGATCATCATGAACACTCGTAAAATCTTGGTGGGCGGCACATCAATTGCCCTGCTGGCGCTTTCCCTGTCCGCCTGCGGCGGCACCGCCGAGAGCTCCGTTGCCAAGGGCTGCCGGCCGGCATCAACCTTCAAGACGATCTCCGCCGGCTTCCTGACCGTTGCCGCCCCCGAGTTCCCCCCGTTCTCGTCCGATAAGGACGGCAAACTCACCGGTGTCGACGCCGACATCATCAAGGAGTTCGCCGCCAAGAACTGCCTCGACATCAAGGTCGAGGCGACGTCCTACGCCGGGACCATCCCGGCCGTCCAGAGCGGGCGCGCCGACGTCGCCATCGGCTGCTACTACCGCACCGCCGTCCGGGCCGACATCGTCAGCCTGTCGGCTCCGGTGTACACCGACGAGATGGGGATCATTTCCGAGACCGGGGTCAAGGACATTAAGGAGCTCGAGAGTATGAAGGTGGGCACCGTCGACGGCTACCTCTGGGTGCCGGACATGAAGAAGGTCATGGGCGCCAATCTGACCATCTACCCCAGCGCCGTGGAGATGCAGGCAGACCTCAAGGCCGGACGCATTCAGGCCGGCATCGACGGATTCGGCTCCGCCGTCCAGATGTACAAGTCCGATGCCAAATACAAGGTTGCAGGCGCCAGCGCCGACGCCCGCGTCATTGCCTCCAAGGAGCCTGCCCAGATCGGTTTCCCGATCGGCAAGGACAACGCCGACATGACCAAGGCCGTGGATTCCTCCATCGCAGCCATGAAGTCCAGCGGCAAGATCGCGGAGATCGTGAAGTCGTATGGCCTGCCCGAGTCGGCCGTCGAGACCGGTGAACCCCGCCTGGTGAAGTAGGAACGCCTCCCCTACACCGTTCCGGCACCGCGAGCAAAGGAAACCGATTCCATGGATTCACCTGCCACCCCTACCTGGCCTCAACGGTCGGCACCCGTCTTCCTCGACGGCGCTGCCATCGCGTCGGCACTGACGGCGCGCGAGGCTGTGGCCGCCATGGAATCGGTCCTGGCCTCCGGGTTCGATCCCGAAACGAGCGCACCCAGGACCCGGGTGGAAACGGGCAGCGGAACGTTCATGCAGATGCCGGCGAGCCATGGCCAGTACGTCGGCACCAAACTCCTGACCATCACGCCGGGCAACGCAGCGTCCGCGTCTCCGGTGATCCAGGGACTCTACGTGCTGTTCGGCGGCCACGACCAGCGGCCGCTGGCCGTGCTCGATGGCGTCGCGTTGACCGAACTGCGGACGTCCTCCGTTTCGGTGATGGGGGCCAAGCTCCTGGCTTCGCCCGGACCTAAGCGTCTCGTCGTGTTCGGCACAGGGGTGCAGGCGCGGGCCCACATCGAGGCATTTGCCGAACTCTTTGAGCTGGACAGCGTTGACATCGTCGGCCGCAACGCGGAAGCAGCGGAGCGGCTTGTGAAAAATGCCGAAGGACTCGGCCTGCCTGCCGCCGTCGCCGGTCCGGAAGCCGTACGGGAGGCCGATCTCGTCATTTGCGCGACGGCGTCGCCGACCGCCCTCTTTGACGGCGCCATGGTGAAGGATTCCGCCGTCGTGGTGGCCATCGGGTCGCATGACAGGGAGCACCGCGAGCTCGATGACACGCTGCTGGCCAAGGCCACGGTGTGCGTGGAGTCGAGGGATTCCGCAGCGCGGGAGGCCGGCGATGTCATCCAGGCCATGGAATCAGGTGCCATCGCCGGGCCCGCCGACCTGATCACCCTGGCCGACCTTGTTTTGAAACGCCGGGAGGTTGCCGCGGACCGTCCGGCCGTCTTCAAGACCACCGGCATGCCGTGGGAGGACCTTGCGGTCGCGACCGCCCTCTACGAAGCCTGCACCCGGCCTGACTATGAGAAATGGAACAACTGATGATTGAACCGACTATCCGGACCGGAACACCCGTGGTCCAGGTGAAGAATCTTGCCAAGGCCTACGGTTCGAACGTAGTGCTTCGTGACGTCTCCTTGTCCGTGCCGGAGGGATCAGTCACGGCCATGATCGGGCCCAGCGGCGCCGGGAAGAGCACCGTCCTGCGGTGCATGAATCTCCTGGAGCAGCCGGACAGCGGCGAAATCGAGATTGATGGACACCGCATCAACGCCGGCAGGAAGCCCAACCCAAAGAACCTGGCAGCCCTGCGCCGCAGCGCCGGCATGGTCTTCCAGCACTTCAACCTCTTCCCGCACATGACGGTCCTGAAGAACATCAGTTTGCCCCAGGAACGGGTTCTTGGACGCAGCCGCGACGAGGCCAACGAGAAGTCCATGGAGCTGCTCAAGCGCATGGGCCTGGCCGACAAGGCCGACCAATATCCGTCGCGGTGTTCCGGCGGCCAGCAACAGCGCATCGCCATTGCCCGGGCGCTGGCCCTTGGCCCGCGGGTGATGTTGTTTGACGAGCCGACCTCGGCGCTGGATCCCGAAGTAGGGGTTGAAGTGCTCGAGGTTATGAAAGAGCTCGCGTGCACCGGCATGACGATGGTGGTGGTGACCCATGAGATGGCGTTCGCGGGAAACGTTGCCGACGAGCTCGTCGTGATGGCCGACGGCGGAATCATCGAAAAGGGCGAGCCCGGACAAATCCTGCAGGATCCACAGCACGAGCGCACGCGCCGGTTCCTCCGCGCCGTACTGGAGCGTTGAGCCGTGGAGATGCTCCGGGCCATCGCCATCGGCTTGCCGCTCACAGTCCTCGTGACCATTCTGGCCCTGATGATCGGGACGGTTGTCGCGCTGCCCATCGTTGCCGGGCTGCGGAGCCGGAACCGGCTCGTCTGGCTGATGTCGCGCGGGCTGGTTGACCTGCTGCGAGGAGTCCCGCCCGTGGTGTGGCTCTTCATCCTGTACTACGGCGTCTCCATCGGCGCCATCCGGCTCACCGCCTTGCAGGCCGGCGTCCTGGGCCTTGGCGTGGTGGCCGCAGCTTATCTCGCGGAGATTTTCCGCGGCGCCATCTCGTCAATTCCCAAGGGCCAGTGGGAGGCCAGCTCGGCGCTGGGCTTTCACCGGGCCACGGTCTGGAGCCTAATCATCGGCCCGCAAACAGCGCGGGCCGTCGTTCCGGCCTACACCACGTTTGCCATCGGGCTGCTCAAGGATTCCTCCATCGCGTCGTCCATCGGCGTGGCCGAGATCGTCTTCATGTCCAGCCAATACGCCCGGCAGTCCGGCGAAGGCATCATGGTGTTCTTCGTGGCTGCCGGTGTCTACATACTATTGAGCGTTCCGCTGGGACTGCTCTCGAGGCACCTTGACATCAAGATGCGGAAGGCGGTGGCCCGATGAACAACCTGGTCGATGTCGCAATCCAATACGGGCCGACACTCTTTGACGGACTCAAAGTCAGCCTCACCCTGACGCTCCTGAGCCTGGCCTTTGGACTGCCCCTGGGGCTGGTCTTCTCCTTCGGCGTGACCGCCCGCAACAAAACGTTCCGCTACCTCTCGGTGTTCTTCGTCGAAGTGGGCCGCGGCGCGCCGGCCCTGGTCCTCCTGCAGCTCATGTACTACGGCCTGCCGAACGCCGAGATCACCCTCAGCTCCATGGCCTCGGCATGTTTGGCCCTGACCTGGACGACGGCGGCCTATAGCGCCGAGCTGATCCGCGGCGGCATCCAGTCGGTGCCGCCGGGTGAAGTCGAGGGATCCCATGCGCTGGGCATGAGCTACCGGGACTGTCTGAGGTTCGTGGTCATCCCGCAGGGATTGCGTATTGCCCTCCCGTCGCTGATGGGCTTCGCAGTACTCCTGTTTCAGGCGACGTCGTTGGCCTATTCAGTTGCCGTCCCGGAACTCATGAGCCAGGCGTACTCGATCGGCTCGTCCACGTTCCAGTACCTGCCGGTGTTCATCATTGCCGGCCTGCTCTACGCTGCCATCTCGATCCCCGCAACATGGCTGTCCGTCTTCGCGGAACGCATGCTGAGCCGGCACCTTTAGACGATGACAGGGAGCAACCAGATGAACACACCGCAATCGGCCATAGTCGTCGGCGCCGGCATCGTCGGACTGTCGACGGCCTGGCACCTGCAGCAACGGGGGTTATCCGTCACCGTCGTGGACAAAGTCGGGTCGGCCGCCGGAGCGAGCTGGGGCAACGCCGGCTGGGTGACCCCGGGCCTGGTCATGCCCCTGGCTGAGCCGGGCGCCTGGAAGCACGCCCTGCAAAGCCTGACCGATCCGGACGCCCCGCTGCACGTGCCGCTGCGTTTCGACCCGCAGCTGTGGAAATTCCTCCTGCGATTCGCCGCGAACATGAACGCCCGGACGTGGCGGCAGACCATGTCAGCGCTCCAGCCCATCACGACGGCCGTTGATGAGTCCTTCGCCGAGCTCAAGGCGCACGGCATTGCCTCACCGGTCATTGCGGCGCCCTACGTTGCAGGCTTCAGCAGCGCGAGGGCCGCCGCGGCGTTCCGGACGGAACTGGAACATCTCCACGCCATGGGCCAGAGCATCGGTGTCAGCACCCTGGCCGACGGGAACCGTCCGGCGGTGTTCTCCGACGCTGTGGCGCACGGCCTGGAGATATCCGGACAGAGCTATCTTGATCCGGGTGACTTCGTCTGGGACCTTGCCCGGGCCTTTAAAGCCTGCGGCGGCCAGATCATGGACGGCGCCAACGTATGTTCCGTTGACGCCGGGCCGTCGTCGGCAAGCGTGACGTCCGACGACGGCAACCGGCTCACGGCCGACGTCGTCGTCCTTGCCACCGGCGCTTTGCTGCCCAGGCTGGCCACTCGGTGGGGGCTGAGAATCGGCGTCCAGGCCGGCCGGGGCTACTCGTTCACCGTCGACGGCGATTGCCTGCCGGCCGGACCTCTCTACTTTCCGGAACAGCGGGTTGTCTGCACGCCCTATCAGGGGGCGCTGCGGATCGCGGGAACCATGGAGTTCCTTGATCCGGACGAGCCTCTGAATTCTGCCCGGCTTGAGTCAGTAGCGCGAGCCGTTCGTCCGCTGCTGCGGGGCATCGACTGGCCGTCTCGTCGCGACGAGTGGGTGGGCTCCCGCCCGATCACACCCGACGGTCTGCCCGTTGTTGGGCGCCTGGCCTCGGACAGAATTTATGCGGCCGGCGGACACGGCATGTGGGGGATGGTTTTGGGACCGGCAACAGGCAAGCTACTGGCCGAACACATCGTGACGGGTGCCGTGCCGCACCAGCTAGCGGCGTTCAACCCCCTGCGGAGATAAATGCGCAGATAGATGCGCAGATAGGACCGTCAACCGGGGGTTCCGGTTGCACATTCTCAACAACGAAGGGCACATTCATGCGAATCCTCGTCATCGGCGCCACCGGAACCGTCGGCCAAAACGTGGTGCGGGCGTTGTCCGCACACCACGACAAGGTCGGGGAAGGGCAGCCGGACATTATCAGCGCGTCACGGTCGTCGACCGAACATCCCGTCGATTGCCGGGACGATGCCAGCGTCGCGGCCCTCTTTGACAGGGTGGGGACCGTGGACGCGGTGGTCAGCACCATTGGGGGAGCCAAATGGGCATCAGCATCGGATGCGACCCTGGATACTTACGCGTCGACCGTCAACGGCAAGCTGCTGTGCCAGATCCGCATCACCTTGGCGGCCCGTGGCCATGTCCGGCCCGGCGGATCCATCACCCTGACCAGCGGGATCGTGGGAAATTATGCATTCCCGGGCGGATCGCCCAGCGCCATCGCCAACATTGGCCTTGACGCCTTCGTGAAAAGTGCCGCTGCGGAGCTGCCGCACCTGCGGTTGAATACCGTTAGCGCCACGGTGCTGGAGGAGTCCGCTGATGCCTATGCGGCGGTGTTCCCCGGTTTCGCTGCCGTTCCCGGCGCCGTGGCGGCCGCGGCCTTTGTCCGCAGCGTCTACGGTTCCGAAACGGGGCAGACGATTAGGGCCTGGTCATAGCAGGGAGGGCGCTTCCTGAACGCCACGGACCATGTCAGTGGGTCGTCAACGACTCGATGGCGACCGTGATCGCGAGGATGAGCGGGGCGTCCTGGCCCGCGGCGACGTCGACGCCGTAGGAGTCACGCACGCGGAACCACTTCTTGGAGATCGTGGCGACGGTGTGGCCGTCGCGTTCGATCTCGTATTCGTGGTCGACGATGTTCCCGTGCGCCTTCATATCGGCGCCGTCCTTCACATCGATGGTGAAGCGATCGCGGAGCCCGATCAGCGCCTTGTGGACAGTCGCGGCGGTGTCGCCGCCGCGTTCGATGGCGACCTTGTCCCGGAGCGAGAGCTTGCGCTCCTGGATCCGGGCCACCTCGTTTCCCGAGGCGTCCTCCAGGACGAACGTGTCCCGGACGCGGAGCGCCTTGCCATTGACCTTGTACGCGCGCTGGCCTTGGTCGTTTTCGATCCAGAAGTCATCCCCGATCGAGAGAAGTTTCTCGCGCATCTGAAACCGTTCGCCCGCGGGTTCGTGCCGGTGCCGTAGTAGTCCCATGTTTTGACCATAGGTCCGGTTCGCCGGCCGGCGCCTCACCCGAACCGGATGGTCACCGCTGGTAACCTGAACATAATTGTTTGAGTAATCGGATGGGCGGGTAGGCCGGGTGTCTGAGGTGCAGAAAGAGCGGACCAAGCGGGCGGACGCCGTCCGGAACAAGGACGCCATCATCGATGCGGCACTGACCTGCCTCAGCGATGATCCGGGGGCCAGCATGTCTGAAATTGCGCGCGTCGCAGGAGTGGGCAGGGTGACCTTGTACGGACACTTCGCGGACCGGGAGGAACTGGTCGGTGCCGTCTTCGCCCGGACAATGGACCGTGCCGCGGCCGAACTCGCCGCAGTAGACATCAAGCAGGACACGTGGAAGTGCCTCCGGGACCTCGTTCAGTCATCCTGGCGAGTCCTATATCAGTTCAACTCGCTCCTGGCGGCGGCCGAACCGTACCTTTCGGCCGAGCAAATCAGAGCCCACCATGACAAGCCGCTCGCGCGGGTGATCACGGTCCTTGAAAAAGGCAGGAGTGAGGGAACCTTCCGCACCGATCAGTCCCTCACATGGCAGGGGGCCTGCTTCTACTCGATCCTCCACAGCGCAGCCGCGGAAATCCGTGCAGGGCGTCTCACAGAAGACGATGCAGCAAGGGTCCTTCCGGCAACCATCCGGGCCCTCCTGATCCCGCCGGCGGATCCGGCGCCCTAAGGGCCCTGCTTCACGCCGCTTCGGCCCAGGAACTCCGTGATCGTCTTCGCCATAGCTTTGGACTGAGTCCAGTGCAGGTAGTGGTCTCCCTCGAGGACAACCAGCTCGTGGTGCGTGACGTTGGCCAGCTGGCGTTCGTGCGCGGCATACCAGTCCGGCTGCTGTTGCATCGTGTCCCGGGACAGGAAGTCGAGCACCGGGAGGTTGCCGGGGTACCGGACATCCCGGAGCTTCGTGGCGTTCTCGCCCATCCGGAGAGTTTCGTCCGTGACGGCCTGGTTGCCGAAGTTCCAGCTGGTCATCTGGCGGATGTGTTCGCGTTCGGCCGGCGTAAAGCTGTCACCCCCGGGCTCCCCGTAACCCAGAGCTGTGGCCCAGCGGACCACGCCCAGGGTCGAAGGAATGTGCGCCCAGGAGTAGTCCGCTGCGGCCCTCTCCGCGGGGGCCGTAGTTCCGGTCGAGGATGATTTGCCCGCAGGGACGGTCGGGTCGATGCCGATCACCGCGGACACTTCGCGCGGATATTTGTTGGCGTAGTACAGGGTGGAGTAGCCGGCAATGGAGTGCCCGATGAGTGTGTACGGCGCCCTGACGCCGAGTGTGGACAGCACTTCGTGAAGTTCTTCGGTGATGTTTTCTATGGTCCGGGGCCGTGCTGTCATGTCGCTGTAGCCGTAGCCGAACCCCTCAACGGCAATGACCTGGTAGCCTCCCAGCTCCCGGATCAGCGGGGCGAAATCCAGGCCCGGGGCGGGGGTTCCGAGTCCGCTGAGCAGTACGATTGTCGGTCCGGCATCGCCGGTCCGGGTGACGTTGATGGTTCCCTCGTTGATGTGGACCTTCTGACCGTAGGCGACCGTGTTGGTCTTCTCGACCTGTTCCACCAGGAGGTTCGTTGAGGTGGAGGCGAGCAGCAGCCCGGCGAGGCTCAGCGCCGCGACTCCTGCCAGCCGGAGGGGCCGTCCCCGCCGCCGGCGGGGCGGCTGGTCCGAGGCTGAGCTGGTGCGGCGGACGAGGCGTAGCGGCATGGCAAAAACTCCAGGAAGAAGGGACTGAGGTATGCGGTGCGACGTCTCCGCGCTGTCGGTCTGCTGGTTAAATCATACAGTGCTGTATGAGATAAATCAGTGAATCCGCTTATGAATTTTTTCCTACGGAGGATCAGGCTTGAACCGGGCTCAATAACCGCACTATTGTGTTGATTCATGGCATTATCCGCATCCGGCCAGAGCCGGACAGGGGTCCGCAAGGGGCCGCCGCGGCGAGGAGTAGGGCGCCTGAAATGACCGAAATCCGATGGCTTGAAGCGTTCGTGGCGGTTGCCGAAGAGCTCCACTTTGGCCGCGCGGCGGTGCGCCTGCACACCTCGCAGTCCCCGCTGAGCCAGACGATCCGCAAGCTCGAGGCCGACCTCGGGACGCGGCTCTTTGAGCGCAACACCCGCAGCGTGGCGCTGACGCCCGCCGGCCACGCCCTCCTGCCGCGGGCTTACCGCGTGCTGCAGGAAATGCGCCTGGCCCGCGAAGCCGCCCAAACGGAGGTCGCGGGCATCCGGGGGAAGATCCGGATCGGTTTCTCCGGAGCGGTGAACCATTTGACCCTTCCGCCGCTCACGCGCGCCTTGCGGCGTCGATATCCCGACATCGAACTGGACCTCACCAGCAGGGTGCGCACGGCGGACGGCCTGGCGAGCGTCGCAAACGGCACCCTTGACCTGGCCTTCGTCGGCTTTCCCGAAACCCCGGTCCCCTCGGTCACGGCCCGGCTGGTTGCCCGCGAGGAAATCGGGGCTGTGCTCCCGCTGGATCACCCGCTGGCCGGCGAAAGGTCCATCCCGCTGCAAAGCCTGGCCGGGGATGACTTCATATCGCCGCCGATGGACGGGTCGTCCTCGATGACGGAGGTGCTGCTGGCCTCATGCATGGCGGCGGGGTTCCGGCCTCGCGTCGTACAGGAGCTGTCGGATCCGTATATGGTCCTGACGTTCGTCGCGGCCGGCGTCGGCGTCACGCTGATGAGCAGCGGAATAGCGAACATCATCCCGTCGGGCGCCACGTACGTGGCCCTGGAGGACCCGCAGCACTATATGAACCACGCCATCGCCTGGTCCTCCGAAAATGACTCCGCCGTCCTGGCGGCAGTCCTCGCCGTCGTCGAAGAGATCTTCCCGGACCCGCTCGACTGACCGCAATTGAGACCAAAATCCACTTAGTGATAGATCATTTCTGTCGTGGACTTACACAGTGCAACGCATCACACTTGTGGATGAGCCGCACACAGCGGCGGAACCGATCCGCATCGTCGCCCACTTCAGGAGGCAGCGGAGCAACGGTTCCCGGTCACACGAAGGGAACACCATGTCAATGTCGACATCGGCGTCAGCACGGCCTCGGAACAACGCCAAAATCGCGGCGGTCTCAGGGTTTGTTGGAAGCGCTCTGGAGTATTACGACTTTTTCATCTTCGGCTCAGCGGCAGCGCTGATCTTCGGGAAGCTGTTCTTTGCCCCCGGCCCGTCGTCGATGCTGCTGTCCTTCGCAACGGTCGGCGTCGCCTACGTCGCCCGCCCGCTCGGGGCCGTGATCTGCGGTCACCTCGGAGACAAGTTCGGGCGGAAGCGCGTGCTGCTCTTCACCCTGCTGCTCATGGGCACCTCAACGTTCCTGATCGGCTGCCTTCCCACGTACAGCCAGATCGGCATGGCCGCACCCGTCCTGATCGTGGCCCTTCGGCTGCTTCAGGGACTCTCCGCCGGCGGCGAATCGCCCGGCTCGAGCTCACTCACCCTCGAGCACGCCCCCGATACGAAGCGCGCTTTCTACACGAGCTGGACGATGAGCGGCATCATGTTCGGCATCGTGCTCTCCACCCTGGTCTTCATTCCCGTGGCGTCCATGCCGGAAGAGCAGCTCCTGGCCTGGGGCTGGCGCATCCCGTTCCTCGCAAGCGCAATCGTGACCGTCATCGCCTTCGTGCTGCGGCGTCTCCTCGAGGAGCCTCCGGTCTTTGAAGAAGTGAAAGACAACGACGAAGTGGTCAAGGTACCCCTGGTCACCCTGTTCCGCTACCACTGGGTCACCGTGCTCCGCATCACCGCGATGTCACTGTTCACCATCATCAATACGATCATCAACGTCTTCGCGCTCTCCTATGCCACATCGGTGGTGGGAATCGACAAGGGACTCATGCTCGTGGTGATCGCCGTGGCCAACGTCACCGCAGTCGCCATGGGGCCCCTGGCCGGACTTCTTTCGGACCGCATCGGCCGCAAGCCGGTCTTCCTTACCGGGCTCGTCCTGCAGATCGGGATGATCTACGTGTTCTTCTCAGCCCTGTCCGCAGCGAACGTTCCGCTGATCTTCCTGACCGGAATCCTGCTCATCGGTGTCGCCTACACCGGCGCGAATGCCATTTACCCCGCCTACTTCCCGGAGCAGTTCCCGGTCAAGGTCCGCTACTCGGGCATGGCCATCAGCCTCATGTTCGGCCTGCTCCTGGCCGGGTTCGCTCCCGCGATCTCCGAACTTCTGATTGGGGGCAACAAAGGCAACTGGATCCCTGTGGCCACCTTTGCCGCCGTGGCCTGCCTCATCTCCGCGATCGCAACCCTCACCGGTCCCGAGACGTACCGGACCCCCACCGCGCTGCTGGGCCTAAAAAAGTCGCGCACGCAGCGCCGGACGCCGCAGGCCGTCGTGGCAGAAGCAGTTGTTTCAGAAAAGGCCCCAGCATGAGCCTGCAGACGCTGGAGAGCACGTGGGCGTTTGAGCCCCGGGCTGCCGATCCGACCCACCGGCACGTCGTCGGCCTGCTGGGCGCCGGCATCGGCGGATCGCTGACGCCCCGCCTTCATGAGGCCGAGGCCGATCAGCTCGGCCTGTCCTACACCTACCGGGTGATCGACCTCGACACCGTCGGCCAGCCCGCCGAGCGGTCCGCCGCCCTGGTCCGCAGCGCAGCCGACTTCGGCTACGACGGACTCAACGTCACCCACCCCAGCAAGCAGCTGGTCCAGGATGGCCTGGATGATCTTTCACCCGACGCCCGCATCCTGGGCGCCGTGAACACGATCACCTTCCACGGTGGAAAAGCAGTCGGCCACAACACGGACCACCTCGGCTTCATCGGCGGCTTCCGGGCCGGCCTCCCCGCCGCCGCGACCAACCTGGTGGTCCAGATCGGCGCCGGCGGAGCGGGAGCAGCGGTCGCCTATGGACTCCTCCGCGCCGGCACACGGCAGCTGGTCATCGCCGACATCGAAACGGCCAGGGCCGAGGGCCTCGCCGCACGGCTCGCCCCGCACTTTCCGGACAGCGAGGTGTCCGTCACGCGCACCGACTCCGTGGCCCCGAGCATCAGGACAGCCGACGGGCTCGTGAATACGACGCCGATCGGCATGAGCGGCCATCCGGGCCTGCCGGTGGATCCCGAACTTCTCCATTCCGGGCTCTGGGTCGCGGACGTCATCTACCGGCCCCTCGACACTGAACTGATCAGGGCCGCCCGGGACCGCGGCTGCGCGGTGCTCGACGGCGGACGCATGGTGGTCGGGCAGGCCGTCGCCGCCTTTGAGCTCTTCACCGGCATCCGGCCCGACGCCGAACGCATGCTGGCCAGCTTCCGGGCCGAGGCCCGCTCATGAGTTCAGACGTGGCACCCGGCACTGCAATACCCGGCACCATCGCGGAGTCACGCTGCCTGGTCATCGGCGCAGCGAGCGGCATCGGCCTGGCGACGGCGGAACGTCTCAGGGCGTCGGGCGCCGCCGTCATCGGGGCTGACCTCCCGTCCGCCCGCTGGCCCGGCGAGGACCCCGGATCACTTCCGCTGGACGTGACGGACCCCGAGTCCGTTCGTGCCGCCGTTGCCTCGGCCGTACAGGCCATGGGCGGCCTCGACGCCGTCGTGAACTGCGCGGGCATCCTGGGGCCGGTGGCCTCAGCACTGGGCACTACGGTCGAAGAATTCGAACGGATCCTGACGGTCAACCTCACGGGGGCCTTCATCGTCTCCCGGGCGGTCCTGCCCGCCATGGCGGCGGCGGGTTACGGGCGGCTCCTGCACCTTTCGTCGACGGCGGGCAAGGAGGGCGTGATCAACATGCCCGCCTACTCCGCCAGCAAGGCCGGCATCCTGGGCCTCGTGAAGTCGCTGGCCAAGGAATTTGCCCTCACCGGCGTCACCGTCAATGCCCTGGCCCCCGGCAACGTCATGACACCGCTGTTCCAGGAAGTCCCGGCGGAACAGCAGGCGGCACAGGCCGCCAAGATCCCCATGGGCCGTTTCGGCACACCCGCCGAAGCCGCTGCACTCATCGAATTCATCGTCTCGCCCGCGGCCTCCTACACCACCGGAGTCGTGTTCGACCTCTCCGGGGGCCGCGCCACGTACTAGCTGCGCTAGCACCTTAGCCCACCACATTTCTCCACGATCCCCGGATCAGAAAGACGGCTCTTCCGATGACCCCCTCAGCATCCCCGGCCCCCCGCACGCTCCGCGTTGGAATAGCCGGCTGCGGCGCCATTTCGCGCAACCACCTGGCGGCCTTCCGTGCCCTCGACAACGTGCAGATCGCGGGCGTGTGCGACGTCGACCTGGACCGGGCGCAGGCCACCGCCGCCGCCTGGGGTGTTCCGGCGGCCGTCGCCACCGTGGGCGAGCTGCTGGACCTGGACCTGGACCTCGTGTCCGTCTGCACGCCGCACCCCACCCACGAGGACGTCGTGCTGCAGGCTGCCGCCGCCGGGGTCCACGTGCTCTGCGAGAAGCCGATCGCCATCGAACTGGCCTCCGCGGAGCGCATGGTTGCCGCCTGCGATGCCGCGGAAGTGAGGCTGGGCGTCCTGTTCCAGCGCCGCTTCTGGCCGGCGGCGCAGCGCATCCGCGCCGCGATCGACGACGGCACGCTGGGCCGGCCCATCATGGGCCAGTGCTCGGTGATGCTGCACCGTGACCCCGAGTACTACTCCCGGGACGCCTGGCGGGGGACCTGGGCCAGCGACGGCGGCGGAGTCCTCATGACCCAGGCCATCCACTACATCGACCTCCTCCAGTGGTTCATGGGCGACGTCGCCGAGGTCTACGGCAGGATCAACACCTACAAGCACGGCCATCACATCGAGGTGGAAGACTCGGCCGCCGCCGTCATCACTTTTACCTCCGGGGCCATGGCCACCCTGGAAGCCTCGACGGCGGTGTCCCCGAGCCTGGGCGTGCAGCTGCGCGTCACGGGGGAGACGGGCGCCTCCGCCTCCCTCACCGAATTTCCGGAAGGCAGCGACGGCCGCGTGGACTTGTGGGCCGTGGCGGAGACGATCAGCGCGGAGCCCGCCCACCCGGAAGGCGTCCACCCGAACGTGGACCTGGCCACCATCAACGGCCAACTGATCCCGCACCACACCACCCAGGTCCGTGACTTCGTCCAGGCCCTCCGCGACGGCACGGACCCCGCCATCACCGGCCACGACGCCACCAAAGCCCTGCGGATCCTCCTTGCCGTCTACGAGTCCTCACGGTCCGGGCAACCCGTGCGCTTCGCCGCTCTACCGTCCACCAAGCAAACACCGGCGCCCGTCGCCGGCTAAGGAACAGTCATGGAACACAACACCCGCCGCGCCGCCCAAACCCTGAGCGCCCAGCCCCTGACGCTGGGCCGCAACGGCCGCACCCCGAAAACCCTCCGCAACCGCCTCGCCTCCGCCCCGATGGAGCGCAACTACGGCACCACCGAGGGCGCCATCACAGAGCAGTACATTGACTACCTCGTCACCCGGGCCAAGGCCGGCCTCGGCCTGGTCACCACGGAGGCCACCTTCGTCCGCGCCGACGGCAAGGGCCGCACCCACCAGCTGGGCCTGCATACGGATGCCGTGATTCCCGGGCTGCGCCGGCTCACCGACGCCCTGCACGCCGAGGGTGCGCTCGCCGCCGTCGAACTCAACCACGGAGGCCGTACCGCGCAGGCCGCCGTCTCCGGGTTCAAGAACCTGGCACCGTCGCCGGTCCCGTGCGCGACGGCGGGCGGGGAGGTTCCGCGGGAACTCACCGCCGCCGAGTGCTATGACCTCGCGGACGCCTACGCCCAGGCCGCCCGCCGGGCCGTGCAGGCAGGCTTCGATGTCATCAACATCCACGGAGCCCACGGCTACCTGATCCACCAGTTCATGTCGCCGATTTCCAACCACCGCACCGACGAGTTCGCCGCCCCCGAACGCTTCATGAACCTGGTCATCGACGCCGTACGGGCAGCTGTCCCGGACACGATCGTGGGCCTGCGCGTCTCGGTGGTGGAGGGTCCTGCCGAGGGAATCAGCGCCGAACAGCAGCTCGGGATCATCGCCAAGGCCCACCTGGAGCACCTGGACTTCCTGGACATCTCCGCCGGCAGCTACGAGGCCGGCGAATGGATCGTGCAGTCCGGCGAATGGAAGCCGGGCATCCTGGCCGACTACGCCAAGGCGTACCGCCCATTCGGGCTCCCACTTGGCATGGCCGGCCGGCTGAACTCCCCGGAGATCATCGAGGAGGTCCTCCGCGAGGGGACCTGCGACTTCGTCAGCCTGGCCCGCGCCATCCACGCCGACCCCGCCTTCGTGGGCGGCGTCCTGCGCGGCGACCGCTACCGGCCCTGCATTGCCTGCAACGTCTGCATCGACAACCTCGGACTTGGCCAGGTGACCTGCACGGTCAACCCGGCCGTGGGCCGATCCCGCGTCCCCGTCCCCACCCCCGCCGTCCGCGACGGCTCCCGCGTTGTGGTGGTCGGTGCCGGGCCCGCCGGCCTGACCGCCGCCCGCGAACTCGCCGAAGCCGGCGCCCACGTGACCGTGCTCGACGCCGCCGCCCGCCCCGGCGGTCAGTTCGCCCTGGCCGAACGCATGAAATCCACGCCGGACTTCCACCGCTTCGCCGAATGGTCGGCGGAGGAGAACGCGCGGCTCGGCATCGACGTCCGTCCGGGCACTCGCGTGGACACCGACGCCCTCGGCGAGCTGGTGCGTGACACCGCGGCAGACGCCGTCGTGATCGCCACCGGCGGGCTACGGCCGGCCGCCGGATTCCCCGGTGACGACTCCCCGAACGTCCTGGACGTCCGGGCGTGGCTCGCCGCCCACGCGGACATCCTCGACGGCAGCGCCGCCGCTCCGGAGGCCGTGACCATATGGGGCGCCGATTCCGTCGCCATGAGCGTTGCGGACACCCTTGCCGACCGCGGGACTGCGGTGCTCCTGGTGGGACCGCAGGAAATCATCGCCCCGGAATCGGGCCGCCGCGCCAAGGTCCTGGCCGTGCCCCGGCTGACCGCCAACCCCCGGGTGCGGATCCGCCTGGGCGCGGCCATTGAGGAGTACGACGGCGCCCGGGTCCGGATCAGCGGGCCGGGCCTTCCGGCCGGAGGCGAATGGCTGGCCGCTCCGGGACCTGTCCTGGTCTCACGCTCCGTGGTCCCGCTGGACGGCTCGGTCCCGGCCGACGTCCGGGACGCGCGACTGACCGGCACCGCCGGAGTGCCGGTGACCCTGGCCGGGACCGTCGTGGACCAGACGCCCGCGATCGCCTCCAACGCCGTCAAAAGCGGTTACGACGCAGCCCAGCGCATCGCCGCGCTCCTGACCCCCGGCACCACTGAGAGCCCTACCGAGAACACTACTGAGAACAACACGATGAGCCTGAACGGAGCAGCATCATGACCCACGGCACCCGGCGACCATTGGGGCTCGCCCAACTGTCCCTCCTGAACACCGCCCCGCCGCAACTGCTCGGCATCGCGGCTGCAGCAGGCTTCGACTTCATCGGAGCCCGGGTCCGTCCCGTGACTGCCGCCGAACGGCCCTACGACCTCCAGCCCGGCTCGCCGATGTTGCGGGAAACCCTGGCCCGGATGCGGGACACCGGCGTGAGTGTCCGTGACATCGAATTCCTGCTGCTGGACGGCACCGACCAGCGGGACGCCTGGCTGCGGATGATGGAAGCCGGGCAGGCCCTGGGGGCGGAATCCCTGACCGTCGCGGGAGCCGATCCGGACAGTACCCGGCTGGTCCACACGCTGGCCCGGATGACCGACGACGGCCGCGGTTTCGGAATCACCCCGACCCTTGAAGCGATCTCCTACCAGCCCGTGGCCTCGATCGCCCAGGCCGCGGACATTGCCCGGCAGGCCGGCTGCAGGATCGTGGTGGACACCCTGCACTTCAACCGGTTCAACGGCTTCACCTCTGTCAACTTGGTCAACTCTGTCAACGGCCGGGACGGCCGGGATGGCCGGGAAGCCGCGCAATGGGAGCACCTGCGCGCCAACGCAGACCTGGTGCCACTGCTGCAGCTGTGCGACGGGCCGGCCCGGCGGCCGGCCAGCCGCGAGGATCTCGTCACCGAATCCCGCTCGGAACGCGAGGTGCCCGGCGAAGGCGACTTCGACCTCGCCGCCGCCGTGGCCGCCCTCCCGGAGTCCCTCCCGCTGAGTGCGGAGACGCCGTCGGACCGCCGCGTAGCCGAACTCGGCGAACTTGGCTGGGCGCGCCGGCTCAAATCCGGCGTCGACACGGTGCTGGCGGCCGCCAGCACCCTGCGGGACGCGGAAATCCTCCAGGGGGCGGGGCCCCGATGACTGAAACCAGGGACGACACCACGACGGCGGAACTGGCCCCCGGCGTCCGCATCCCGCTCATCGGGCTGGGAACCTGGCCCCTGACCGGCGAGGATGCCGCGGCGGCCGTGGCCCAGGCGATCGGCAGCGGCTACCGGCACATCGACACGGCCGAGAACTACGCCAATGAGGCCGCCGTGGGGGAGGGGATCCGGCGCAGCGGGATCGAGCGCAGCCGGCTGTTCCTCACCACCAAGTTCAACACCGAATGGCACAGCCGGGACGGCGTGCGCGAGGCCTTCGGCCACGCCGTGAAGCGCCTCCGGACCGACTATCTGGACCTTTTCCTGGTGCACTGGCCCAACCCGGCGCAAGGTCGGTTCGTCGAGGCCTGCGAAGGACTTCAACGCCTGGTGGAGGAGGGCTCCATCCGGGCCTGGGGCGTGTCCAACTTCAAACCGGCCCACCTGCGGCTCGTTCAAGCCGCCCGGCTGAAGGTTCCGGTGAACCAGGTGCAGATCGACCCCGAACACGGTCAGCCCCGGCAGCTTGCCTACCACCGGGACCACAGCATACAGACCGCCGCCTACAGCCCGCTCGGCCGCAACGGCGCCTTCCTCAGCCACCCTGCCGTGACGGGCCCGGCCCGGGACCTCGGCAAGACCCCCGCCCAGATCGTGCTGCGCTGGCACGTTCAACACGACCGGGTGGCCGTGCCCAAGTCCGCAAGCCTTGACCGTCAGCGCGAAAACCTCGACGTCTTCACCTTCGCCCTGAGCCAGGACCAGCTCGACGCGATCGACGCACTCGACACCGGGGCGCCCCCGCGCCTGGACTCCGACACCTTCTTCCACTGAAAGAGAAACACCATGCCTGCACCCCTAAACGCCGATCGTGACCGCACCAGCCTGGACTGTGACGTCCTGGTGGTGGGCTCCGGAGCCGGCGGCCTGTCCGCCGCGGTCACGGCCGCCTACCACGGGCTGAAAGTCATTGTTGTTGAAAAGGCCGATGTCTGCGGCGGCGCCACCTCGTGGTCCGGCGGCTGGGCCTGGACCCCGGGGAACCCGCTGGCCAAGGCCGACGGCGTCAACGAGGACCGCGAACTCTTCCGCACCTACCTGCGCCACCGGCTGGGCGGGAACTACCGCGACGACAAGGTGGACGCGTTCCTTGAGGCAGTCCCGCACATGGTCGGCTTCTTCCACGACAAGACCAGCCTGCAGTTTGTCCCCGGCGCCAAAATCAAGGACATCTACGGCAGCACGCCCGGTGCCGGCACCGGGCACCGCTCGGTGGGGCCCAAGCCGTTCAACGCCCGGCGGATCAGGCCCGAGCTGCGCGCCAAGATGCGCCACCAGCTCTACGAGACCTCCTTCCTGGGCATGGGCATCATGGCCGGCCCGGACCTCACCAAGTTCCTCTCCGCCTCCCAGGGCAACGTCCAGGGACTCTTCCACGCCGGCTGGCGGGTGGGCCTGCACCTGCTGGATCTCCTGATCCACCGGCGCAACATGCAGCTGGTCAACGGCACCGCGCTCACCGGCCGGCTCATGAAATCCGCCGATGACCTCGGCGTGGACATCCGCGTCTCCACCCCCGCGAAACGCCTCATCACTGACGCTGCCGGCACAGTCACCGGAGCTGTGGTGAGCTCACCGGAAGGCGAGCTGCAGATCAACGCCGCCCGCGGCGTCGTGCTGGCCGCCGGCGGCTTCCCGAACGACGCCACCCGGCGCGCCGCGCTGTTCCCCAAGACCCCCACCGGGCGCGAGCACTGGACGCTGGCGCCGAAGGAAACCACCGGCGACGGCATCACCATGGCCCAGGCCGTGGGCGCCCGGTTCGACACCGACATGCAGTCCCCGGCCGCCTGGTGCCCGGTCTCCCTGGTCCCGTACCGCAACGGACGCACCGGGACGTTCCCGCACATCATGGACCGCGCCAAACCCGGCAGTATCGGCGTGCGGGCGGACGGACGCAGGTTCGTGAACGAGGCCAACGGCTACTACGACTACGTCGAGGGAATGCTCAACGCGACCCCGGACGGCGAACCCGTCGAAGCCTGGCAGATCGCCGACGCCGCGTTCGTGCGCAAGTTCCCGCTGGGCATGGCCAAGCCGCTTCCCGTGCCGCGCTTCCCCTACCTGCGCTCCGGCTACCTCAAGAAAGGCCGGACCATCGAGGAACTCGCCGTTGCCTGCGGCATCGACCCGGAAAGCCTCGCCAAGACCGTCGCAGACTTCAACAAGAACGCCCGCAAGGGCCTCGACCCCGACTTCGACCGCGGCGCGAGCGAATTCAACCGCTACGGCGGGGACCCGAAGAACACGCCCAACCCGTCGCTGCGGCCGCTCGAAAAGGGGCCGTTCTACGCGGTCAAGATCGTGCCGGGATCCTTCGGCACCTTCGCGGGACTCGCCGCCGACTCGCGCGCCCGGGTACTGGACACCGCCGGGAGGCCCATTGCCGGCCTCTACGTCGCCGGAAACGACCAGGCATCCGTCATGGGCGGCCACTACCCGGCCGGCGGCATCAACCTCGGACCGGCCCTGACGTTCGGCTACATCGCAGGCCGCGACCTCGCCAACGCGACACACTACGAAGACGACAGCAGCCTGGCCCCTGAGCGTACCGCGGGGGATGAGGAGCCCGCGGGCCACGTGACCGCCTCGGCGTAGGGCCGGCCCTACCCACCGCTGCGGCTTCCGTGCAAGCATGGGGACTCAGCGATGATGCACCGTGAGGGGACTCGATGAAATCCAACGAACTGCTCCTGGACGCCTTCGGCCGCATCCATGAGACCGTGGCCGCCGCGCTGGAAGGCGTCGACGACGAGACTCTGGTGCGCCGGCCGGCGGGTAACGGAAATTCGATGGCATGGCTGATCTGGCACCTCAGCCGGGTCGAAGACGCGCAACTCGCCTCCGCCGCAGGCCTGGAACAGGTCTGGACCTCGCAGGGGTTCGCCGGCAGATTCGACCTTCCGCTGCCCAAACGCGACACCGGCTACGGCCATTCGAGCAGCCAGGTCGACGCGGTGCGGGTTTCCCGGCAGTTGTTGTTCGACTACTACGACGCCGTTCACCGGCAGACCGTGGGGTTCCTGACGCCGCTCGGCGACGAGGACTTCGACCGCATCGTCGATACGCGATGGGACCCGCCCGTCACGCTTGGGGTGCGGCTGGTCAGCACGATTGCCGACTGCCTCCAGCACGTGGGGCAGGCGGCATATGCCAAGGGTTTGAATCCCGCCTAAGCCCGAACTCCGGGCCTCACGGCGTAAGCGGGCCCCGAAGGACGCGAAGGGCAACGGCGGCGTCACCTTCGATGATGGCAGTATCCTCGAGCCTGGATCGGCCCCAGAGGCCGAGGTACATCCCAACCGCCGGGGCCGTAATTGATGCCACGGCGGGACCCGGGCCCAGGGTCCAGCTCGCGGCCCCGGGCACGTGGAAGGTTACGGCCTTGTCCGGGGGCGTCATCCGGCCCAGTCGAAGCTGGCGCGGGGTGAACATCGTCAGGACCTCGGCGATCCCGTCGAGCATGAAGTCCTCGCCGGGAGCAGGGCTTTCCAGGCCCAGCGCCTGGCATGCGTCGATGAGGTGGATGGCGTGTTCGTGGGCTTGGCGTCGAAGCCAAAACCCGGCCGTGCGCGGCGGTGGTCCAAAAGTCCAGCACCGTGCCTCTGGATCAAGGGCCATGAGCGTCTCGAAGAAGGGTGCAACGCCGTCGAGGAACCAGGCTGCCGAACCCTCTGGCGGCGGGGCCGGTTCCGCAACGAACGTGCCCTCACGAACCACTGCGGCAGCCCACCGCTCAATTGAACCGAGATGCCCGAAAAGTTCCTCGAGAGTCCATCCGGCGCAGGCCGGAACGGAGCGGGCCAGCACGTCCACCGGCTGGCGGGCGAGCGTGCTGAGGCGGTCAAGAGAGCTGGCAAGCTCGGCCAGGTAGCGATCGGGGACCATGGGATGAGCCTAACGCGACACCCGGCGAGGGCCCCACGCGCGCTGCCTGGGACCGGGGCGTCATCCGCGCTGCCCGCAAGGATTGCGGCGCGCCGACGCTCCCTCCTCACGGTGTGGGCCTTGGACGCGTAGGCTGCCTCGCATGCGTCCCACACCACAGCCGCAGCCATGATCGCAGACCCCGCGCCTGCCCTGCTCACCGAGCGATTTGCGGCGCAGTCCGTGATCGAGGAACTCCTGGCAGTCCAGGCGCTCGTACCGCCGCGTTCGCGGCTCCGGCGGATATTCGGCGCCAGCCCGTTGAACGACGCCAGCTGGCCCTGGTACAAGGGTGCACTGGGCGAGATTACCGTGGGACGGATTCTGGCCGGGCTGGGGCCCGAATGGCTGGTGCTGCATGCCGTCCCGGTCGGCTCAGGCTGGTCGGACATCGATCACGTGCTTGTCGGTCCGGCCGGCGTTTTCACCCTCAACACCAAAAACCATGCGGATCAATCGATCTGGGTGGCAGGGCAGACCCTGATGGTGTCAGGAAAGAAGCAACGCCATCTCTCCAACGCCGCGCACGAGGCCGCCCGGGCCTCGAAGCTCCTCAGCACCGCAACGGGCGCGGCAGTCGAGGTGACCGGCGTCGTGGTGATCGTTGAACCCCGGCGGCTCACGGTTAGGGAGAAGCCGCGCCAGGTGATGGTGCTGAGCGAACGGCAGCTCCTGGGCTTTCTCCAGCGGCGCCACCCCGTCTTGAACGCTGAACAGGTACACGGCATCGCCGCCGCGGCCATGCAGCCCCGGACCTGGCACACGAAGCCGACGGCGCGCGGCAACCCTGATGAACTCAAGCGGAATTTCGCCGCCCTCCGGGACCTGGTGGATCAGGCACGACGGCGCCGGGTCGCCTGGGCGCTCGGCGTACCGGCCGTCGGCGTCCTGATGCTGACCGGAGGCCAGTGGGCCGCGGCGATCATGCACGCTTTGACCAACCGGTAGGGGAGACCCTCCAGCGCGGCGCTTGCGTCAGCAGTCCCGCGCGGCGACTTCTTCACAGCAGGAGCGTATCCTCGGCCTAACAGATTTGAAGGAGAACGCGTCATGGCTGACTGGCAGGACACCCTTCCGCTCTGGGCCGCCGCCTGGGCCGCCGTCCGCGGACAATCCTCAGCACCGGAGGGCTCCGGACTCGTCACCGCACCGGACACGGAGCCGGCCCCTCCGGAGTACATCTTCGCCTGGCCCGGAACCGACGCGGACCGCGCCGCAGAGACCGTCCGCGAGCATCCGGGGGCGGTCCTCACGCTGGTCACCGCGGAGTCCGGGGACGCGTTGGACTACGCCGCAGCCCGGGGCCTGGAACCTGTAGACCAGGCGGTGCTGCTCACTGCCCCCACGGGTGAGATGAACGCTGCTCCTGAATTACCCGAGAACGCCGAGCTGGCCCAGGCGCCCCTGGAGCGGTACGACGTCGTGGAAATATCCGTTTTCGACCACCCCGTTGCCGGCGGCCGTATCAGGATCGAGGAGGGCCTGGCCGTCATCGGCGGCCTGCAGACCCTCACGCCGGAATCCGCGAAAAGCCTTGAGCCGGCCGTTGTGGCGGCACTCGCGGACGAGGCCTATGTGCACGGCGCGGACACCCTCTACACAGTCCTCGCCCCGCACCGGGTGGCCGACTACACCGCCTCGGGGTGGACAGTGGCCGCCCATATCGTCCACCTCCGCGCACCCGAATGAACGACCGCCGTTGACGGCCCGAGTCGACGGACCTTAGCCCTGACCCCCGCATCACCGGGGCACATGATGAAACGACGAAAGCCGCTTCCACTGAGGTAGCGGCTTTCGTGCGATGGGCGAGGATCCGGGCCCAGCAAGTAGGCAGCCGGGTGGGCCCGCACGACGGGCAAGTAGCGCCCGCAAGAAAGCAAGAGTCACCCCGTGGAAGTCGAGTAGGCCTCACTCGCGCGCCGTTCCTGCCCGACTTCTAGGCTCCTGAGTACTGGGTTAATAAAGTCAATGTAGTGGTCAGAAACGGGTCTCAACCATGCATGATCAAACAGTACCTTCGGTGTTGTCCGGCCATTCCGCTGGCCGTTTGCGTGGTGGGCGAAGGGGCGAGGCGCCACATGCCCGGAAGGAACGGGCGGCGACGCTCCTGGCAAAGCAGTCCGTGCACCGCCCGTGGTCCCGACACGCATGGGCCGCCCTCGTGTCGGCCTCGCTCACACTGGCCGGGCTGACCGTCAGCGAGATCGCCGCTGCGGACGTCGGGACGATCTCCACCGATTCGCTGCGGACAGGCTGGGATAGAGACGAGCCAGGGCTTTCGCCGTCGGCGGTCGCATCATCGAACTTCGGCAAACTGTTCTCTGCAACCGTGGACGGGCAGGTCTACGCCCAGCCCCTTGTGGTCGGCGGCACCGTGATCGCCGCGACGGAAAACAATGCCGTCTACGGACTGGACAGCGCCACGGGTGCGAAGAAATGGACCCGCAAACTCGGGCCGGCGTGGCCGGTGTCGACCGTCAGTTGCGGTGACCTCACCCCCAATATCGGAATCACGTCGACGCCGGTCTATGACCCTGCCACGAAGAGCGTCTTCCTGCTGGCGAAGACAAACGACGGCGCAACCAAACAGCTCCCGCACTGGTACATGCATTCCCTCGACGCGGTCACAGGAGCGGAGCGGCCCGGATTTCCCGTCACCATCGAAGGCGCCCCGACGAACGACCCCACCCGCCCGTTCAACCCCATGACCGCGATGCAGCGGCCCGGGCTGCTGCTCCTGAACGGCGTGGTCTACGCCGGATTCGCCAGCCACTGCGACTACACCCCGTTCGTCGGCTACGTCGTCGGTGTGTCGACGGCCGGGCGGCAGACGACGATGTGGGCGACCGAATCCGGCAACGCCAACGCGGAGGGCGGCATCTGGCAGTCCGGCGGCGGACTGGTGTCCGACGGCCCCGGCCAGATCCTGCTCACCACCGGCAACGGCATCTCGCCGAAGGCCGGCCCGGGCACGAAGCCTCCCACTACCCTGGCGGAGTCGCTGGTCCGGCTCCGCGTCGGCACCGACGGCAACCTGAAGCCCACCGACTTCTTCAGCCCGGCGGACAACGCGAAACTGAACCGCAACGACGCCGATCTGGGGTCCGGTGCGCCGGTCGGGATACCGGACGGCTACGGCACAGCGGCGCACCCGCACCTGATGGCGCAAATCGGCAAAGGCGGCCAGTTGTACCTGCTGGACCGCGACAATCTGGGCGGCATGGCGCAAGGGCCGGGCGGAACTGACGCCGTCCTCGACAAGGCCGGTCCCTACAGCGGAGTATGGGGAAAGCCCGCGTTTCTCGGGACCAGCACCGGCGGATACCTCTACGTCGTCGAGAGCAACGGGTATCTCCGGGCCTTCAAACTCGTGCCAGGCGCCACCGGCGGCGTCAGCCTCGCCGCCGTCGGCACCTCCGCCGGAACCTTCGGGTTCAGTTCCGGTTCCCCGGTGGTGACGTCCTCCGGTACGGACGGCTCGTCCGCCTTGGTCTGGGTGGTCTACGTCAGCGGAGGCACCGGGGCAGACGCGGAACTGCGCGCCTACCGTGCACTCCCGGATAACACCGGGAACCTCCAGGAAGTGTTCAGTGCCCCTCTGGGTACGGGGGCCAAGTTCTCCTCCGTGGCCACTGACAAAGGCCGTGTGTATGTAGGTACCCGGGACGGGCACGTCCTGGGCTTCGGCGCTCCGACAACATCAGCGGTCGGGGCGAAGGACACCGACCTCGGCCAGGTCAAGGTTGGTTCCTCGGTGACCGGAAGCGTGACGATCACGGCGTCGCGGGCGGTAACGATCAACTCCATCACCGCCGGTGCCCCGTTCAAGGTCGGCACCACGCTCACGCTGCCCCGGAAGCTGTCCAAAGGGGCAAGCATGACGGTTCCCGTGACCTTCTCGCCGACGGTCGCGGGACAGGCCGATGGCACGCTCACCGTCAAAACCGCCGACGGCGAGACCGACCTCCTCGGCGTCCACGGCGTCGGCACGAAGGAGGGCCTGGGCGCGACCCCGGCCCTGGTCCAGTTCACCGACGTACCCACCAAGACGGTCAGCCGGCAGACGGTCAACATCGTCAATACCGGAACGACCGTCGTCAAGATCACCGGCGTCACCTTGCCGGTCAACGCACAGCTCAGCGTCGACCCGGCCACGGTGCCGGCCGTGGGTCAGACGATCCAGCCCCTGGCGTCGGTGGCCGTATCCATGATGTTCAGTCCCACGACGGCGACGCCGGTCACCGACTCGCTCGTCGTCGCCAGTGACCGCGGCAAGGTGACAGTCAAGGTAACCGCGACCGCCGTCGAAGGAGCGGCGCACCTGCAAATGCCGCGCTCGCTGGACTTCGGTGACGTCCCGGTCGGGACCTCGGCCACACGGGCGTTCCAGATACAGAACACCGGCAACGTGCCCATGACCATCACCAAGGCGAAGGCGCCGCAGGGAGCCTTCTCGACCACCACACCCATTGCCGAGGGACTGAAGATTCCCGCGGGTGAATCCGCATACCAGAGCGTGACCTTCACGCCGTCGGCCTTCGGCCAGGCCGGGACGACGGACACTTACTATCTGATCACCGCCGACGACGGCCAGGGCGCGCTGAAGGTGATGCTCACCGGGAACGGCACCGACGACCCGATTGCGGCCTACGCGTGGAAGACCAACGCAGGACGTCCGGGGTCAATCCTCGGCCGCTCGCTGACCCTGGAATACGACGTTGCAGGAGGGAAATGCCAGGACTATTTCCGAGGGATGATCTGCTGGTCGCCCAAGACCGGCGCACACGCGGTGGTCGGCGAGATCAGCAGCCGGTTCAGGGCCGCCGGCGGCGCAGCGGGCATCCTGGGCTTCCCGACGACCGATGAGCAGCTTTCCCCGGACGGAGCAGGGAAGTACAGCAACTTCTCCGGTTCGGGCGGCGCCTCGATCTACTGGTCGCCGACAACCGGGGCGCACTATGTCCTGGGTGCGATCCGGGCCAAGTGGAGGGCGCTGGGGGCTGAAACAGGAGCTCTGGGCTATCCGATCACCGACGAGAAGGGCACCCCGGACGGGGTGGGGCGGTACAACCACTTCTCGGGCGCTGGCGGGGCATCGATCTACTGGACACCGACGACCAAGGCGCACTCGGTGACAGGTGCGATCCGGGCCAAGTGGGCGTCCCTGGGCTGGGAAACGGGCCTGGGCTATCCGACCACGGACACGACCGGTTCTGCGGACGGCGCGGGGCGCTTCAACCACTTCTCCGGGGCCGGCGGAAACTCGATCTTCTGGTCGCCGGCCACCGGGGCGCACTTTGTCCTGGGTTCGATCCGGGCCAAGTGGGCGTCCCTGGGCTGGGAAACCGGCGCGCTGGGCTACCCGATCACGGACGAGAAGGGCACCCCGGACAAGAAGGGGCGGTACAACCACTTCTCCGGTTCGAACGGTTCGTCGATCTACTGGTCGCCGGCGACCGGGGCGCACAATGTCCAGGGTGTGATCCGGGCCAAATGGGCATCCCTCGGCTGGGAGACGAGCCGGTTGGGCTATCCGACCAGCGACCAGTATTTGATTTCCACCGGTCGGGTGTCGGAATTTGAATACGGCCGGCTTACCTGGAACTCGACCACCAAGAAAGTGATCGGTTAGCGGTCCGCGGCGTCAGTACAGGAACTCCCGGATCAGTCCGGCTGTCTCCCGGGCCCGTTCAATGTGTGGCATGTGTCCTGTCTGCTCGAACAGATGCGTTTGGGCCTCGGGCAACAATCTGCGGGCCTCGTCCAAGTGCCCGGCCGGCAGAATGAGATCGGAGTCGCCCCACAGGATCAGCACGGGCTTCCCTGCCGCGGCGACCTCGGCGATCAGGCGCGACCGCCACCTCGGCCGGATCCCCCTGAACGTGCCAAGATCGCAGGCCACTTCGCGGAAAGCCCGCATGGCGCCCCGCTGCGAACCGCGGGCCACGCTCGCGGCAATGCGCTCCTGCGAAACGAAGGAACGGTTCACAAAGAGCGCCCGCTCCGTCCGGTACGCGGCCTTCGGCGAGGGCCGCAGGAGCAGCCGGCCGAGCACGGGCACCGCGATCAGCCGCAGCGCCGGGGTCACGGTCGCGCCGAATCCGGCGCTGTTGATCAGCACGAGGCGGCGCACCTTCTCCGGGCGCAGCACCGACAAGCGCATCGCGACGGCGCCCCCGAGCGAGTTGCCGACGACGTCGACGGCCCCCAACTCCTCTTCAGCGTCCAGGGCGTCCAGGAACCGGGAGACCCACGCGGCCAGGACGTCGAGCGTGTGCCGTCCGCGCAACGCCGTCGAGCCGCCAAACCCGGCGAGATCCACGCTGATCACCCGATGGCCGGCCCCCAGCAGCGTGTGCTGCTCATCCCAGTCCGCAAGGCTCCGGCCGATGCCATGGAGCAACAGGACCGGGGACCCGGTACCGGTGTCGCGGTAGGAGACCGGGCGGCCGTCCACGGCGATGCTCCGCGGTGCCGCCAGCACCGGGTCCGCACTCACAACGCCGCCAACGTGCGGGGTTTCCTTGAACGAGCCGCTGCGCCGTGTCCACTGAACAGCACGTCCGCTGAACAGCAAGCCGTTGCCGTGCAGCCGGCTCAGCCGGAACATCCTGACGTCCCGGGGGTAGTTCTGGTGCAGCCGCCACGGCGCGTGCGCGCCTTGTTTTGGCATCTGGTCGATGCCGCGGCGGATGTAGCCGGAGGTAAGGTCGATCAGCGGCCTGAGTTCGCCGACGTCGGGCGGGGCCACCGGCGTCACAGTGGTGTGACCGCTCCGGTCAAGGTGGCGCAGGATCCGGGCCACGTAGTGCACCACGAGATCGATCTTGAGGGTCCAGGACGCGTTCGTGTAGCCGATCGCGAAGGCCAGGTTCGGCACGTCGGCCAGCATCATGCCCTGATAGGTGACCTTCGTTGCCGGGTCCACCGGGACGCCGTCGACGCTGAGGGCCATGCCGCCGAAGAGCAGCAGATTCAGGCCGGTGGCCGTCACCACGACGTCGGCGGCCAGTTCCGCGCCGGAGGCAAGCCGGATCCCCGCCGGCGTGAGGGTCTCGATCGTGTCGGTAGCGACGTCGGCGCGGCCGGAGCGAATGGCCTTGAAGAGGTCGCCGTTCGGCACGATGCACAGCCGCTCGTCCCAGGGGTTGTACTTCGGCTGGAAGTGCTTCTCGACGTCGTAACCGTCGGGCAGGCGCTTCGTGACCTGGTGGCGCAGGATGCTCTTCATCTTTTCCGGACTCCGCCTGCTGATCTGGTAGCTCAGCAGCGCCCGCGCGATCCCCTTCCAACGCGAGACGACGCCGGCCAGGCGCCGGGGGACATGCCGGGATACGAGGGTGTCGAAACCGTCGTCGGTGTCCGGGAGGACGGCCATGTAGCCGGGGGAGCGCTGCAGCATGGTGACGTGCTCCGCGGTGGCTGCCAGCGCGGGAACGAGGGTGACGGCCGTGGCCCCGCTGCCGATCACGACGATCCGCTTGCCGGTCGCGTCGAAGTCCGCCGGCCAGTGCTGCGGGTGGATGATCTCGCCGGTGAAGCTGTCCTGGCCCGGGAACGTCGGGCTGTAGCCCTCGTCGTAGCGGTAGTAGCCCGAGCAGATGAAAAGGAACGAGCTCGTGAAGGTGACCGGCGCCTCGGCGCCGCGGCCGACCTCGACCGTCCACAACGAGGTTTCGGAGGACCAATCGGCCCTCACCACGCGGTGACCGTAGCGGATCAGGCGGTCAACGCCGTAGGCCGAAGCAGTTTCGCGCACGTACTGCAGGATGGACGCGCCCGGGGCGATCGACGTCGACGTCTCCCACGGACGGAACGGATAGCCGAGCGTGAACATGTCGCTGTCCGAGCGGACCCCCGGGTAGCGAAAGAGATCCCAGGTGCCGCCGCTGGATTCGCGGGCCTCGAGGATCGCCATCGATTTCGACGGGAACGCTGTGGTCAGGCGGCATGCAGCGCCGATGCCGGAGAGCCCGGCTCCGACGATGAGGACGTCGAGATGTTCGGCGATGATGGTGCTCCCTGGTAGTTGCGCGGCCGATGGGTGCCGCCCCGATTTCCCGCAGTCTATGAACAGGGTGTTGATGAAGTCAACACCCTGTCGAGAGGGTGCTACGCTGACCGCATGAACCCAGCATCCGCCGCAGAAACTGCGCCGCCGTCGTCCGGACCGGCGGCGGCGAAGGCCGCGCCCGACGACGCCGCACAGGGCGTTCCGAACCGGGGACGCCGGGCGGCCAGGCTGTCCGGCGACGAACGCCAGCGGGCCATCCTGGTCGCGGCCGAGCGGCTGCTCGGCGAAAAGGACTTTGCGGACGTCACGATCGACGACCTCGCCCGGGGCGCCGGCATCTCCCGTCCGACGTTTTACTTCTATTTCGCTTCGAAGCAGGCTGTTCTGCTGACCCTCCTGGACCAGGTGGCGCACGAGGCCGAGAAGCGCACGGCCGATGTCTTCAGCGACCTCAGCGCGGCACCGTCGGCCGCCTGGCGGAAGGCAATCGAAGCCTTCGCCGGGACGTTCGCGGCGCATCGGGGGGTCTCGGTGGCCGCTGCGGCCGCGCGTTCCTCGGAACCCGAACTCGCTGCCGAGTGGGCCACGCTGACGAACCGCTGGATCGACGCCACAGCGGCGGCGATCGGTGCTGAACGCGACCGCGGCGCTTCTCCCGCCGGACCGGAGCCGCGGCTGCTCGCCAGCGCGCTCAATCTGCTCAACGAGCGCGTCATCACGGCGGCGCTGACCGGGCTCGAGCCGACGGGACCGGCGCTTCGGGCACCAGCCCTCCCGGGCGTCGTTGAGGACACCATTGAGACCTTGCTCCACATCTGGCTCACCAGCATCTACGGAGCGGTGCCGGCTGACCCTTAGGAATGCCTACGCCGGAGGAAACTCCACTCACGCACTGCCGCTTTTCGAAGGAGAGATCATGCTCGCAGGCCGACTCGACGTTGGGACCGCCACGTTCGCGGTTGAGGAAGTACCGGAGCCTGAGGCCGGCCCCGGACAGGTACGGATCGCCGTCGCCGCGGCAGGCGTCTGCCTCTCTGACGTCCACCTCATCGAAGGAATGCTCAAGCCGCAGTACCTCCGCGGCGATACCGTGACCCTCGGGCACGAAGTCGCCGGGGTGATCGACCAGCTCGGCGACGGCGTGGAGGGGTTGCGGCTCGGCCAACGGGTGCTCCTCCATGCCGGCGAGGAGCGCGGCGGCACCGTTCTGACCCGCGGCGTGGACTACGACGGCGGATGGGCGGAGTACGCAGTCGCTTCGGCCGGAACTGTTGTTCCGCTGCCGGACAGCCTCCCCTTTGAACAGGCCTGCTTCATCCCCGACGCCGTTTCGACGCCGTGGGCGGCCATCACCTCGACGGCCAGGATCCAGCCGGGCAAGCCGGCCGGGATCTGGGGTGTGGGCGGTCTCGGTGCCCACGCGGTGCAGCTGCTCCGGCTCGTGGGCGCCGCTCCGATCATCGCCGTCGACCCGCTCGAAGCGGCCCGCGCCCGGGCCCTCGATTTCGGCGCCGACGTCGCCCTTGACCCCAACGACGCCGGATTCACGGCCGCCATGAGGGCGGCGACGCGCGGCCGCGGACTCGCCACGGCGTTCGACTTCGCCGGGGTGCCGGCCGTCAGGGAGCAGGCGGCGGGATCGCTGGGCGCCGGCGGAAAGATGGTGCTCGTGGGTCTGGCGGATCAACCCCTGCACGTGAGCAACGGGACTCTCTTCAGCTACCTCCGCCAGCAGATTCTCGGGCACTACGGTTCGGCCCCCGCCGACGTGGCCGATCTCGTCTCGCTCTACGAACTGGGCCGGATCGAGTTCTCCCGCTCCGTGAGCCGCATCATGCCGCTCGCCGACGCCGCCGAAGCCGTGCGGATGCTCAGCGAGAAGGACGGCAACCCGATTCGGATCGTGCTCAAGCCATAGCGGCTTCCGGTGACGTGGCGGTCTGGAAGCGGGAAGTCCCGGGGCGTAGATTGAAGCTCGGGGCACGCCGATTTCCGGGCACAGTCCCGACCAACAACGTGGCAGGGCGCAACGCCGCGCACGAGCATATGCGCAAGCCCCCTGCCGCGGGGAGGAGCGATCACATGAGCGAAGTCATCCAACGCCTGCTGGCTGCGATGAATGCCCACGACCTCGAGGCAGCAGCCGCGTTGTTCCATGAGTCCTACAAGAGCGTGCAACCGGCCCACCCGGCCAGGGCCTTCGTGGGAAGGCGGCAGATGCACGCCAACTGGGCAGCGATGTTCGCTGGCATTCCGGATTTTCACGCCGAGGTGATCAGCTCGGCGGACCACGGCAACACCGCGTGGAACGAATGGACCTGGGCCGGCACCCGCAGCGACGGACGGCCCTTCGACATGCGTGGTGTGACGATCTTCGAGGTCGAGGACGGCCTCATAACAGGCGGACGGCTGTACATGGAAGAGCTTGAACGAGAAAACGTGGGGATCGCCGAGACGGTGCAGTCGTTGGCGGGGCGCCGGCCGGATCAGCCCGCGCGGCCCGCGGACTGATAGGGCTGGCCTCATGACGAGCCGCATCACTTGCCGGGAGTCGGCCTTCGGAGGAGGATGAACGGCAAAGTCCAGGAGGTCCATCATGATCCAGCTTGGCAAGTTTGAGAAGTATCTGATTGAGGAATTCTTCGACGACTACCGCGCCGGCGCCATGAGCCAAGGCACGTTCACGCGCCGGGTGGCGTTCATTACAGGCAGCATGGCGACAGCCTCGGCAGCGATGCTCCTGGTCGGCTGCACGCCCGACGAAGTTCCTCGCAGCAAGGACCCCATGCCGACGCCGGCTACGTCCTCGGCCGGGCCGGGGCAAGGGACACGTGCGTCGTCCGCGGGTGCGGTACCGGGGGCCAAGAGTCCGTTGTCCGTCCCCGAGGGAGCGGCCGGACTCACGACGGCCATGGTGCGGTTCACCGCTGGCGGCACAGATATCAGCGGCTACCTTGCGCGGCCGGATCATGGACCGGCCGGCCCGGCCGTGCTGGTCTGCCACGAGAACCGCGGGCTGACCCCGCATATCCACGATGTGGCGCGCCGCTTCGCCAAGGCCGGGTATGCGGCACTGGCCCTGGACCTGCTGAGCCGGGAAGGCGGAACTGCGAGCATGGACCCGGACGCTGTCCCTGGAGCGCTGATCCAGGCCGGAGCCCGGCGGCACGTCTCCGACTTCGCCGCGGCCTTCGATTATCTGGCAGCCCAGAACTTCGTCGACCAGGGCCGGATCGCCATGAACGGTTTCTGCTTTGGCGGGGGAATCACCTGGCAGGCGGCGACGGCGCTCCCGGGTTTGAAGGCTACGTCCGCGTTCTACGGACCCGCGCCCGATCTGGACAAGGTGGCGGCCATCAAGGCGGCCGTCTTTGGTGTCTACGCCGAACTGGACCAGCGGATCACCGGCGCCATGCCGGCGCTCCGGGATGCCCTGGCCAAAACCGAGGTCCGGCATGAGCTCAAGGTTTATCCCGGTGTGGACCACGCCTTCCACAATGACACGGGGGAGCGTTACAACCGGGAGCAGGCCACCGCCGCGTGGAACGACACCCTGGCCTGGTTCGGCAAGTATGTCTAAAAAAGGGCATGGCTGGCTCAGCCTGTCATCATTCCAGACTCCAGCTATCGCAGACACCAGGAGGCCCGATGTTGGCAAAGCGCACGGTTGCGGTATTGACCGCGGCAGGCACGTTGGCCCTGAGCGGGTGCGGCGCCGCGCCCGCCCTCGAGCGGTCGGCCGCCGTGACGGCAGTATCCGACGGGATCCAAGCCGCCGTCGTCCGTGGCTGGGGGCCGGTGGTGGCGGGCGATGAGTTCAGCTACGCCGGGGCCCCGGACCCCGCTAAATGGAAGGTCTACGACGGCCCCGGGCACGCGGGCAAGGGGATCCGGAGTCCGAAGGCCTGGGCCGTAGGCGGCGGCGTGGTGACCGTCAGCGGCGACGCTGCGGGCACCACGGGCGGCATGTCCGCAAAGTTTGCCCAGCAGAAGTACGGCCGCTGGGAAGCGCGGATGAGGACCAATGCGCGGGACACGCAATACCATCCCGTCGTGATGCTGTGGCCGAACAACAACATATCGCCCACCTGCGCCGAAGTTGACTATGCGGAAGGCACCGCGGACACCACCAAGATCAAGTTCAACCTGCACCACGCGTGCAGCGGCCCGAACTTCCAGACCCGGGCCGCACGGACGATGGACACGACCCAGTGGCACAACTATGCCGTGGAGTGGACTCCCGCCGGGATCACCGGATACCTCGATGGGCTGCTGTGGTTCAGCGACACGAACCCGGCGCATCAGCCCACCGTGGGGATGCACCAATCCGTGCAGCTTGACTGGTTCCCTAACGGGAATCCCACCCATCCGAGCCAGATGCAGGTCGACTGGATCCGCGTCTACAAGTGAGGTCCCGTACGTGAGCCGGTGAAGCCGCGCTTACTCTCCGACGGCAGCCTTCAAGGCGGCAAGGTGTTCCACCAACGCCCGTTCCGGGTGTCCGGGATGGGCGTCAAGTTGCCGGCGGAGCAGTTCCCGGGCCCGGTCGTGCTCCGGCGCGGTGTCGGCGAGCACGGCTTCGATGATTCTGGCGGCCTGATGTCGGATTCCGGCCGCACCTGAGGCATGCTCTGCGCCGAATGCCAGGTCATCGCGATCCTGGTCTTCCTGGAGTCCTGGAGTGGACGACGGCTCCACCGACATGGGCTATTCCTTTGGTCAACGTTCCGGCTGAGCCCGGAACCGGTGTTCCGACTTCCCCCCATCCCGGGTATGGGACCCGGATCCGAAGGCGGACCACCGAGACACACCATACAACGGCGCCGGACGCGCTTGCCCAGTGCTAGCGAAGTTTTTGCCAAGCTGATGCACAAGTTACGGCGTCGAGGCCTTGAGCGGCCCCGCATCCGCGATCGCCACCTCCAAAATTCCCGGCACCGCGTGCATTGGTCATCTCCCCGAAAACACATGGAAATACTCGCCGGGTAGCCTCGCAGCAAGGTATCCGTTCGGAAAGGTAGTGCGTCATGCGTGTTGGACTGATCCGGGTAATGACGACGTCGGACCGCCGCCTGCTCCACGCCCACGGCAAACTCCTGCAGGAAGCATTCGGATTCACCGTCACCTCCCGCTGTATTCCGGACCAGCCGTCCGGCGTCTACGATCAGGCGTCGCTCGAGTCTGCGGCTCCCAAGGTGGTCCAGTTGGCGCAGGAAATGGCCGGGGAGGCCGACGCCCTGATTATCAGTTGCACGTCGGACCCGGGGCTGGCCGCAACCCGGGCAGCCGTGGATATCCCGGTCATCGGGGCGGGAGCCGCAGCCGCGGCCGCCGCGCTGACGTTCGGCGGAAGGATCGGGGTCCTGGGACTGGGCGCCCATGTGCCGGGCCCGATCGCGGAGTCGCTGGGCGACCGCATGCTGCTCATTGACGGCGAAGGGCGGCGCGAAACGCCCGATGCGTTCCTGATGCCCGCCGGGATTTTCGATGCCCTCGCCGCGGCCCACATGCTGGTTGATGCCGGCGCCGACGTCATTGTCCAAGCGAGCACGGGCCTGAGCAGCATCGGCATGGCGGACGTGCTCCGCCGCCGGCTCGGGGTGCCGGTTATCGACGCCGTGACGGCGGCCGGCTCCATGCTCGTCTCAGCGGTGTTTGCCCGCGAAGTCCAGAAGGTTTGAAGCCGGCGACCGAGGCCTACTTGTAGACGCGGACCCAGTCGACCTGCATCTGTGAAGGCTTGGTGGCTGATCCGTCAGGGAACCAGTCCAACTGCAGCGTCTGGTGCATGCCCACGGAGGGCAGGTGCGCCGGGTTCGTGTCGGAGAAGGTCTTCACGCCGTCGATGTAGCCGGTGATGCCGCCAGGAGTCCACTCGACGGCATAGTTGTGCCACTGGGTGGTGTCGATGGTCGTGGCCGCCGTGGTCTGGAAGTTCGAGCCGCTGCAGGCATAGTGCAGGAAGAACTTGATCTGGGCGGTGTTGGTGCTGCCCTCGGCGTAGTCGATCTCGGCGCAGTTGGGGGAGGTGTTGTTGTTCGGCCACAGGATCAGCACAGGATGGTACTTCGGGTCCCGGGCGTTGGTCCGCATGCGGGTCTCCCACTTGCCGTACTTTTGCTGCGCAAATTTGGCCGACATGCCGCCCGTGGTGCCGGCCGAGTTACCGCTGACTGTGGCCACGCCGTTGGCAACTGACCACGCCTGCGGGCTGCGCAGGCCCTTTCCGGCATGTCCGGTTCCGTTGAAGACGCTCCACTTGGTGGAGTCCGGGGCGCCCGTGTTGGAGAACTCGTCGCCCGCGACAACCGCACCCCAGCCCCGGGTCGTGGCGGCCTGCGAACCGTCGCCGGTGGCGGCGACGGCGGCTTGGGCGGAAACGGGCGCGGCGGCCGGCGTGACCGACGTCGAACCCGTGGCGGCTGCCGCCGGAGCGGCACCCCCTGCGCCCGGATCGACCGGTGCGGCTGCGGGTGTGGCAGGGACTGCCGGCGCCGCCACGATTCCGGGATCTGCCGCTGTAGTGGCCGACCCGCCGACCGGCTTCAGCGCAGACCCGGTGGCCGGCGCCTTACTCGCTGCGGCCGCCGACGGCGTCGACGCCACGGCGGGATGTGAGGCCTCGCTGGCCGGGGAAAGGGCTGCGGCTCCTGCCGTGGGAGCAGCGCCGCACCCGGTCAGGGACAGTGCGCCCATGGTCAGCGCAATGGCGATTTTGTTGAAGTGTGTCGTCTTGAACTGTGCTTCTTTGGACGGTGCATCTTTGGACGGTGATTTCGTGAACAACGGACCCCTCCGGGCTTGGTGACTGGCGCACACAACCGTCGCTGCCAGGGCGGCGGCCAGTGCGGGAAGCTTCATCCGGCCCCTGCCGCAAGGGCACGGGCGAGCAGACGCCGAACGGCGCAACCGGGCCCGGCAAGGGGCAGTCCGGGGCCCTGCGTTCGGGCCAGGCCTTCGCGGCCAGTCGCCTACGTTACTGGATCGTTACCTTGGCCCGCAAACCTGCGCTTGTCGCCGCAAGTGCCGGAGTCGGGCGGCTTGATCGGATGCGGCGGCCCGGCGCCCCCTCATTCTCCAGACGGAAAATCGTAGGCGGCCGGGATCTTTGCCGGGGGAGTGCCGTAGCTCAGGACGATTTCGTCGTGTGCCTTCAACGGGAGGTCCCGGATGCCGGCGTCGTACTTCTGGCCGTTCACGTAGAGGGTCCACCCGTCCAGCGATCCCGCCCCGGTGCCCGGGGCGCCGCTGCCTCCGAGGACGCCCCATTCCGTGAAGAGCTGCCCGAGGGTGAAGACCTGGCCGGCAGTGGGGGACTCGATGTGCACCACGCCGGTGGTGTCGTGGGTGTGCAGCGCGGAGATGCCGTTGGCCCTGTTGTCCGGGCCGGCCGTGATGCCGATGTTGGCCGGCACAGCTACGGCCTTGCCGTCCTTCAGCACGTCCAGATGCGCATGGTAGTGGTCCACGTTCCCCTCGGCTGTCAGCACCGAGAGACCGGCCTGGGCGATCCGTCCGGGAGCCCCTGCGATGTCGAGGCCAAAATCGGCGGCGGAGGCTGTGGAGGTCGTCGGCGCCGCCGACGTGGCAGGCACCTCGGGGGACGGCCCGGAAGCAGCACACGACGCCACCCCCAACGTCACGGCGGAAAGTGCGACGGCAAGTGCCAGCTTGGGGTGCCTGGTGGTGGTGTGCATGGCTGGAGAACCGCTTTCAATCGGAAACTTGTCCCAATCAGTCTAGGTAGGCGCAGCCGGCGGGGCACGATTACGCGTTTTCCCGCCCGCGCGCCGAGGGGAAAGAATGGACCTGTGAGTGATGCTGGCGATTTCATTGACCTCGCGCTGCAGCGGGAAGGTTCCTGGAGCCGTGCGGAGGCGCTGCGGTACGGGCTGGGAAAGAATCCGGGGGGCGGTGGCCTCGGTTTCTACGGCGCCTCCGTGGGTGCCGTGCGCGGGACCGTCCGGGATGCCGGCCGCCGGTATTCCGGACTCGCGCATGATGAGATCACGGCACTGAGTTCTGAACTCTGGGCGGTGCCGGTCTTCGAGCGCCGCCTCGCAGCAGTCGTGCTGCTGCAGGACAACGTGAAGCTGTTGACCAACTCGGATCTCACCCGGCTGGAGGGCTTCATCCGGGAGGCTCGGCTGCCGGACCTCGTGGATCCGCTCGCCGTCGACGTCGTCGGGCCGCTCGTGGACGGTCTGGACGTCCTGGGCAGGGTGCGGGCCGACAGCGTGCTGGACCGGTGGGTGCGCGAGCCCGATCCCTGGCTGCGCCGGGCCGCGCTTCTTTCGCCGCTGATGGCGTTGCGCGCCGGCGCCGGGGATTGGGACAGGTTCGTCCGCCACGCGCGGGCGGTGCTCGGCGAGGACGCGGCGGGTTTGACGTTCGACGCCGACACGGAGGCCGACGGCGCCACAGCCGACGACGCCGCGGCGGTGCGGGACGCCGTAACGCGGGTCCTGGCGGAAATGGCCAAGAGGAGACCCGAGCTACAGTTCACGCCCGTCGGAAGGTGACGTTCCCTTACTCGATCTTGTTCAGTGCTTCGGAGCGTTTGGATCGCCTGGATCAGATTGGTCGGCGGTGCTGCCGGCTTCGCTTGAGCCGCCGCCGGCCTTCGCGGGCAACGCGAACCTCCTGGCCGCCCGTGACCCGGCCACTGCGCTCGCGGCGATGGTGATCAACGCACCCATCAGCAGGGCTGCTGCCTCGCCGGGGAACAGGACGTCAAGCTGCGTGCCGATGCTCGCAGCTGCCACCGGCACGCCGAGCTGGGCCGCCGACAACACGCCGAGCGGCAGGGGGAGCCCCAGGAACGCCAAACCGGCGTGCGCCAGCAATGTTCCGGCTCCCAGTGCCAGACCGAGCGCAATCATGTCCGGATGCCCGGCCAGGTCCTTGAGCGTGAGGGATGCGCCCAGCCAGACGAAGAACAGCGGGCCCAGGAAGCCGTCGCTGAGGGCAAAAAGTTGCCGGGCCAGCCGCCTCGGTTCGCCGACGGCCGCCACCACCAGGCCGAAGGAAAAGCCCGCCATCATCACGGACACGTTGCCGAAAGTCGCGACACCGGCCAGGGCAAACAGCACCGCCAACTGGATCCTCAGCTCCAGGGCAAACTTGCGGTTCTCCGAGAGCCGGTGCACGTGGCCGCGGATTCCCGTGCTCTCCAGCCAGCGGAGTATAAAAAAGAGCGCCACAGCGCAGCCCGCCACCGTGAGCACGGTCAGGGCCGCCCGGCCCGCGTGCGGCGGATCCACCAGGAGCGGCAACGCCACAATGCAGGCTATGTCAGCGATCGCCACCTGTGCGGTCATGGAAACGACGTCGGGTCCGCCGAGGCGCAGAGAATCGACGATCGGGAGGACCAGCGCGGCCGACGAGGACGCCAGCAGCACGACGTAGAGGGGAGCATGTCCAGTCCCGAAGAGCAGGCCGATGCCGGTTCCGACGACCACTGCCGCCGCGGCGGCCGCCACGGCGCGGCGGGTGCCTTTGCCGAGGGCGGAGCGGATTTGGGGATCCCGCACGGGAACATGGGTTCCGGCCACGAACATCATCAGTGCAAACCCGATGTTGGCCAGGAAGCTGAACGTCGGATCTGCCGGGTTCACCAGGCCCAGGCCCGTCCGTCCGATCGCGATCCCGGCCAGCAGTTCGCCCAGTACCACCGGCAGCCGCCAGTGCACCGGCAGCGCGAGCAGGGGACCAGCCAGGGCGACGACGGCGATCAGCGCCAGGGTCAGGAAGGTCATGGCTCGAGACTGCGGGACGGCCCCGGGCCAATCGGGGCAACAAGCTTCACCGGAATGTCGGTGTTCTCGTCCGTGAGGTAGGAGGCGCAGACCCGGTGATAGCCGTCGGCAATCTGGGCCGCGACTCCGGCGTCGAGGTCCCCGCGGACCAGGAGGACGGGGGAGAGCGGGCGGCCGTCGGCAATCTTGGCCAGGTCGGAGGCCACATGGGGGTTGTCCCGGGTCAGGAGCGGCAGGCCTGAGGCCCGCAGGATGTCTTTGGCCACGTGGTGGGTTACGGGCGCCAGGCGCAACGACTCCACGATGACGGCGGCCCGTGCGTCATCGGTGAGCAGCGAGAGATAACGACCGGCGGCCGGATAGTCGTGTTCCTCGGGCTCCCCGCGCCACAACACCTGGTCGCCCTCATGGCCCTTGTCCGAATCCTTTGTCATGGAATGAGACTAGTCCCGTGGAGGGGGCAGCGCGCCTACGTTCCTGACCGCCGTTCCACCACCGCGTAGGCCTTGCCGTCCAGGAATGCCCAGTCGTTGACAACCATAAACCCGAGGGCGTCCACCCGGTCGTTCAGGACGTGTTCGTCGAAGCCGCCGTCCCGTGGCTCCGCATCCCATGTGGACACATGGACGTCCGGGCCGTCGAGGATCAGCAGTTCGGTATTGACGTCGAAATCCTCCTGGGGCTGGTTGCTCAACTGGCAGATGGCGATACAGTGGCTGTTCATTTCGGGCCTCCGCTTCCAAGGTGGTGCTGATGGCATCATCTTATGGTCGAAAAGCTGCACCGCCCTATGGGCAACTGCCGGACCGCACTGTGGCGGCCGTTACCTGAATGTGACTTTCGCCTGCGGTTCGCGCTACGGTGGATAAGTGCCTGTTGTCTCCGATACGGGCGCTCCCCAGCCGATTGCCTAACTCTGCCGCGGCCCGGGGGTAACTCGCACCAACGACCGGCAGAGACGGGGAAACCACTTTTGGCCTGCTGATACGCAGGCCTTGGGGTGAAGCCGCACAGTGCCCGCAACGACGGGCCCCGGAGTGCGGCCGGGTGACTCCCATCCGAATCCGACAGCTCACCTCGCAGGCATTGGGAGAGGCTACATCCATGTCTTCAATCAATACTTTTGCGCGCCATGCCGCCGTCCTCGCCGCCGCATCCGGCCTGGTTCTTACCAGCGGAATGGCCGCCAACGCAGCCCCGGCACCCGTGCAGCGGGACTCCGCCCCGGCCTCCGCCGCGGACGTCAAGGGACTTCTCAGCGCGCCCGTCAGCGCCGATTCAAGCGTCAAGATCAGCTTCGACCGCCCCGCAGTAAGCTCTGTCGCCGCGCCGGTCATCGAACAGCCCAAGCCCGTTGCCGCTGCTCCCGCAGCAGCGCCGGCAGCAGCACCCAAGGCGGCCGCGGCGCCGTCCGTACAGGTGCAGGCAGCTCCGGCGGCCGCCCCGGCCGCGGCGCCCGCCGGTGGCCGCAACGCCATCATGCTTTCTGCCGCATACAGCCAGCTGGGCATCACCCAGGACTGCACCGCGATGGTGGAAAAGGCCCTTGGCGCGGCCGGTAAGCCCGTCGGCGACATCGGGCCCCGGGCCTTCCTCGGCCTCGGAACCGTTGTGGCGGCCCCGCAGCCCGGTGACATGGTGGTCCAGTCCGGCCACGTCGGCATCTACGCCGGCAACGGCCAGGTGATCAGCGGCGGCATGAACGGCGCCAACCAGACGATCGTGCACCCGCTGTCCTGGCTCACCGCGACCGGCGGCGTGACCTTCGTCCGCGCCTAAACCCCGCACGGGCCAGACGGCCCCTCCCGGGGCCACCCAATCCGGAAAGACCGGCGATCGATTTTCCCTTGGGGGCAAGCGATCGCCGGTCTTTCCCTTGTCCGGATTCTCACGGATTCCCCCGGTCTCTCAGTCATTTTTGCCCGCGGCGAGCGGAAGCGTCATCTTCATGACCGTGCCGGCGTCGCCGGTGGAGGCAACCTCGACGGCGCCTCCGGCAGCCACGGCGATCTCCCGGACCAGGGCCAAGCCGATGCCAAAGCTCCGTTGTCCCTGTGTTCCGCCGGTGCTGGCGGTCCGCACGAAGCGGTCAAAGATCCGGGCCTGGTCCACTCCGGTGATCCCGGTCCCTGTGTCCGCCACGGTGATGACCGCGCGGTTCTGCTCGATCGCCGTCGTGATGGTCACACGGCCGCCCGGCGGGGTGTGGGAGAGGGCGTTGTCCGCCAGGGCCAGGACGGCGCGGCGCAAGGCGTTGGCGTCGATCCTGGCCAGCGGCCGGGCAACGGCGAAGAAGTCCAGGCGCACGTCCCGTTGCTCCGCGACCAGCCGAAGGCTTTCGGCGACGCCGGAGGCGGTGTCGGCGAGGTCGGCAGGCGCTGCCGAGCGGTCAGGGGCGTCGGTGGTGGCCGCGAGGAGCAGTTCGTTGACGATCCCGGTCAGCGTCGCCGCGTCCTCCCGGATCCGGGCCAGGTCCTGGGCCTGTTTGGAGCCGGGCTCGGTGTTGCGCTGGGCAAGCTGGATCCTGGTGTCCAGGATGGTCAAGGGAGTGCGCAGTTCATGGCTGGCGTCCTGGACGAAGCGCCGCTGCCGGGCCAAGGCGTCGCCGAGGGGGCGGATGGCGCTGCGCGCGCTGAGCCATCCGACGATGCCTGCCAGCACGATTCCCGCGACCCCGGCGATGAGCATGGCTTCGAGCACGTCCCGGGAATCCAGGTAGGCGTAGGCCGCCCCGGCCGATGCCGAACGCGGAACTTCAGGATGGGCCAGCTGGTTGACGAGGTACAGCGCCGTGGCGGCGAGGAGTCCGAGGACCATGACCGCGCAGGCGGCGCTGATCCGCAAGGCGACTTTGAGGGAGGCCTTGCGCAGGGTGGAGTGGTCCGGGGTTTCGCCGGCGCCCCCGCCGTTACTCATGGGCATCGCCGATCTGGTAGCCGACGCCGTGCACGGTGCGGATGACGGCCTTGGAGATCTTCCGGCGCAAGTGGTGGACATAGGTATCGATCACCCCCGGCTGGTCGGAGGCATGGAAGTGCGCTGAGAGGAGTTCGTCCCGGGTGAAGACCCGGTCAGGTTCCGCGGCCAGGGCTGCCAGCAGCTGCCCTTCCTTTGCGGTCAGCGACACCGTGTGCCCGTAGACCGAGCGGATCGAGCGCTGCGCCGGGTCAAGTTCCCAGTCCCCGATGCTCAGCGGTGCCGGCACTGCGGCATAGGTGCGCGTCAGTGCGCGCAGTCGTGCCGCCAGTTCGCCGGCGTCGAACGGTTTGGTCACGTAGTCGTTGGCGCCGGCGTCCAGACCCCTGACTTTCTCCTCTGCGTCGCCCAGCGCGGTCAGGATCAGGATGGGCGTGCCGATTCCTTTGGACCGCAAGGCCCCGATGAGGGCGATGCCGTCCATCACGGGCAGACCGCGGTCGATCACCATGACGTCCCAGGCCTCGGTCAGCCCCGCGTGCAGGCCGTCACGACCGTTGGTGACCAGCCGGACGTGGTAATCCGTGTCCAGAAGCTCGGCGATGAGCGGTCCCAGGGCGGCGTCATCCTCGACGAGCAGCAGGGACGGCCGGTCAGCGGTTGTCATGTCAGCTATTCTTCCGTGACCAATTCCCGGGCCGGCAGTCCCTCCCCGGTTTCCGCCTCCGTGTCGCCGGCAGTTACCCCCGCGCGCCGGCTGGTGCGGCGGCGCCTGAGGAACTGCACGATACCCGGGACGACGGAGAGCAGGACCATGCCCACGGCGATGACGTCGATGTTTTTGGCGACGATGTCAAAGTGTCCCAGCCAGGTACCCAGCATCGTCACGGAGATTGCCCACGCCGCCGCGCCGGTGATGTTCCAGAGGACGAAGGATTTGTACTCATAGCGTGCGATCCCGGCACTGAGCGGCGCGAAAGTCCTGACCATGGGGACGAAGCGCGCGAGCACGACGGCGGCGCCGCCGTGCCGCCGGAAGAAGTCTTCCGTGGTGGTCAGGTGGGCCGTCTTCAGGATCCGGGCATCGTCCTTGAACCATCGCCGGCCGAAAGTGCGGCCCAGCATGTACCCCACCTGGTCCCCGACGACGGCGGCCGCGGTGACGACGCCGATCAGCACCGGCAGCGTCAGGTGCAGCTGCTGGTGCAGGAGCCCGGCGGTGAAGAGCAGCGAGTCTCCGGGCAGGAAGGGAAAGAGCACGCCGGACTCGATGAAGACCATGAGCGCGATGACGCCCAGGGCTCCCGGGCCCAGACCGGCGAGCAGGCTTGCCGGATCCAGCAGCGACGGTGACCCGGCGGCTTGCGCGGCCGGAAGGAGGGCTGAAATGTCCACGGTGTGCAGGGGTTACTTCCTCTCAGATGCCGGCTCAGAGGCCAGCGGGCGGGCGATGGCACGGGCAGGTAGCCGGTCCGCGATCTTCGGCGCGGCAACGTTCCAGAGCCCGGTGAGGATCACCACGGCTGCGCTGGCAGCCAGGAATGATGCCGTGACGTCGGAGGGGTAGTGGACGCCGATGTACAGCCTGGACCACGCCACGATGAGCGCCATCGCCGCGGCCGCGAAGGCCGTTACCTTGGCCCAGCGGGTCCCGCGGGCCAGGAAATACAGCGCGAAACCGAGAGCGACGGCAAAGGACACATGGCCGCTCGGGAAGCTGTTGGAGCCGGTTTCCGGTGCCAAAGGATCGAACAGCAGCGCGGGGTTCGGCCGCTGGCGGGCCACGAGGATCTTGAAGAATTCGCTGGCCACCCAGCCGGACACTGCCACCAGGCCGAATGCTATCGCCTTGACCAGTCCGCCGCGGAACAGCCAGATGCAGAGGGCGACGGCGGCGATCAGCGCGACGCCGGCGACCGGGCCAAACACGACGTTCAGTATCATCGCGACGGCGGTCAGGGCCGCGGCGTGATGCTGGCTGAGGTCCTGATCGACGCCGAGCTCGGTGGCGCTGAAGCCCGGCGTCAGCTGCGCCGCCAGGCCGAGAGCCAGGACGGCGGCGGAGAGGAGGAGGCCCAGCAGCAACCAGTGGCGGACCTGGGGGAGGGCCGGCAGCAGCGGCCGCGCGGCGGTACGACCTAGTGCTGTATCGCGTTCAACAGGGACGGGTCCAGTCATGGGTCCTCCGGCTCGGGACAAGGGCGCCAGGTTGGCGCCGGTTTCCACTCTTCCGCGAGGCAATTAAGAAACGCTTAAGAAGTGCCGCCCGGACGTTCCGCAGGGCTGATTACGCGGCGTAGCGCAGCAGGGTCACTCCGTTGCCGAAGGTCCGGGTCTCCAATAGCCGGAGCTGGACCGTTTTGTCCTCAGGCTTGAACAGGGGACTACCCCGTCCCACGAGAACCGGATGGACGTACAGCCAGTATTCGTCGATCAGTCCGAGCCGCCGGAAAGTGTCCGCGAGATTCGCTCCGCCAAGGGCCAGGTCGCCGCCCGGCTGCGACTTCAGCGCCAGGACTTCTTCGGCCACGACCTCCGGCACCACGGTGGTGTTCCAGCCGGCTGGCTTCAGCGTCCGGGAATACACGATCTTGGGCATCTCCCGCCAGATGTGGGCGAACTCGGCCATCGGGGCGCTGACATCGGGGTCGGCGTCCGCTGTCGGCCAGAACTCCGCCATCAGCTCGTAGGTGACGCGGCCGTCCAGGAAGGCGCCCATGGCGGCGAGCTGCTCGTTGAAGTGGCGGTGCAGTTCGTCGTCGACCATGTGCCAGCTCAGGTCCCGGTCCGGGCCCTCAAAGAACCCGTCCAAGGACACCTGCATGGCCATAATAATTTTCCGCATCGGGCGCTCCTTGCGTTTTTTCCAGCGTACCCCGGCAGAATCCTGCCGGTTGGGGGGTTTCGGTCATGTCCAGCCCCCGCCCCACCGCCGATCCGGCAGGATCTTGCCGAATTGCGGCCACTGAGGCAGGATGGGAGCCACGACCCGCCCAAGCGGCAGCATCCTGCCTCTTCCGGTGCGGGGAATACGGGAGGCAGGCGCGGCTATGAGTGATGTTTTGTCAGTGGCTGCGGGCATCCGGAGCGCCCGCAAGGACGCCGGAATCACGCAGGAGGACCTGGCCCACCTGGCGGGAACTTCGGTGCGCACCGTCCGATCCATCGAAACGGGAAGCGGCAACCCGTCGCTGCAGGCCGTCATCGCCGTCAGCAATGTCCTGGGCCTGCATCTGACGGTGCAGTGATGGGGGTCCTGGCGCCGGGGGACCTGCAGGACCTGAAGTTCGTCCGGTCCGCGGACGTATATAAGAGCGGCATTTTGGCCGGACACCTGAGCCGGACCGATTCCGGCGCGGTGAGGTTCGACTATCTCCCGGACTATCTCACGTCCGGCCTGCCTCCCGTGGCTGTCTCCCTCCCGCTGTCCGCGGCAGCGGTGGAGAGCACTGCCGGGGCGTTGCCGGCGTTTTTCGCCGGACTCCTGCCGGAGGGGCACCGGCTCACGGTCTTGAAGAACGCGACCAAGACCAGCTTCGACGACGAACTCACCCTCCTGCTGGCCGTGGGGGCGGACGTGCCGGGGGATGTTCAGGTGGTCCCCGCGGGTGCCCCTCGGGCGGAACCGCCCACCCTGGCCGACACGTCCCGGCCGGAGGAACTCGACTTTTCCGTGCTGGCCAACACGGTGGACCTGCACGGCCTGCCGGGGGTCCAGCGGAAGACCAGCGCCTCGATGCTGACGACGCCGCTCGCCCTGCGCGGGCACCGCTACGTGCTCAAACTGGACCCGCCGGAACATCCGCATCTGGTGGTCAACGAGGCGGCTCATTTGCGCGCCGCGAAGTCGCTGAAGATCCCTGTGGCCAAGAGCCGGGTCATCGCGGACCGGAACGGCCTCCCCGGCCTGCTGGTGGAACGGTTCGACCGCGTCAGGAATCCGGCCGGCGACTGGATCCGGCTTCCCCTGGAGGACGGCACCCAGGTGCTGGGACTGCCCCCGGCAGCGAAGTACGGCGTCAGCTCGGAGCAGGTGGCAGCGGCCCTGGCCGGGATCTGCAAGGCACCGGTGGTCGCGAGCCGCAACCTCTACCTGCAGTTCGTCTTTGCCTGGCTGACCGGCAACGGTGACCTCCATGCCAAGAACCTGGCCGTCCTCGGGAACCGACCGGGACGCACCATCGCCCCGGTCTTCGACGTCCCGTGCACCCTCCTCTACGGCGACGAAACCCTCGCTCTGCCCGTCTCGGGGAAGACCAGGAACCTCAAGGCGAGGCACTGGGCAGAGTTCGCCGCCACGCTGGGCCTTCCCCCGCGAGCGGCGGCCTCGGCCAACAGGACCGCGCTCGCCGCCGCGGGCACCGTCAGGCTGGAGGACCTGCCGTTCACCGGGTCGCCGCTGCACGGTGCGCAGCGGGAACTGGGATTTCGACGGCGGGAGCTGACCGGCTGATCGCAGCTTTTCCCACGGCCAGGCTCTTGCGCGGGGTCCGGGGAGGGTGCAGAATGCAGGGACTTTAGTGCCCCACAGCGGTCAGTCGCCGTCCGAGGGAGAAACATGTCTGCGAACGTTTTTCGAACAGATGCCCCGGGGAATTCGGGATGACTGAGCCGGCGCGTCATTACGGGACCGGCGGGCACCGGGCCTCCGACGGGTCGAAGCCCGGGCCATGGCCCCTCGCCTGGCGGGTGGGAAGGATCCGGCCGCAGTACCTGACGGCGGCCGCCGTCGCAGTCGCCCTGGCGGTGACCGGCAGCGTCTACGCGAGCGGCCAGGCGGGGATGCCGGGGATGCCGGCTGAGCCCGCGGCCGCGGCGGCCGCTGCGGCTTCCGGTACCGCCGTCACGGCCCCGCTCACGGCGCAGGCAACGCCGGCAGTCACTGACACCAGCCAAGCGGCCGCGACGGAAGCTACCGTGCCGGAAACTACCGGGCCGGAAACCACTGATCTGGCCCTCCCCGCCCCGTCCGCGACTGCCGCCCCCTCCGTCACGCCGCCCGCGGCCTCCGGGACTGCCGTCCCCTCCGTCACGACGCCTCCGGAAATCGCCGACGAGCCCGTCGCTGCCGTCACGGTCCCGACGGTCACACCCGAACTGGGCGGCCGGATCAACGCGATCATCGCGGCCAACAGCGCGTATGCACTGGGGGTGTCGTTGATCGATGTCTCGGACGGCGTGGTCCACGGCTACGGGGTCCAGGGCAATTTTGTCGCCGCCAGTACAGCCAAGATCCTTGCCGCGTCGGCCTATTACCACCTCGTCGAGACCGGCCGCGCCTCGCTGAGTGCCCCGTTGGGCGCCTCGACGGCGGGGGCCCAGATCCGCCAGATGGTTCAGCAGAGCAATAACGATTCATGGCTCCTGATACTTCGGGCTGTCGGTCAGCAGCGGATGACGGCTTACGCCGCGTCAATCGGGATCGGCTACGACTTCACGGTGAACCTGCTGACCCCGGAGGAGATGGCGCGGACCCTCTACCTGCTCTACACGGGGCAGCTGCTCAATGCGCGCAACACGGCCCAGCTGTTGTCTTACATGCAGAACACCAATTACGAGACCCTGATCCCGCCCGCGGTTCCGCCCGGCATAGGGGTTCACCACAAGTACGGGCTGCTGTTTGGAAACCTGCATGATGCCAGTGTCCTGGACAAGGACGGCCGCGCCTTCGTGTTTGTCGTGTACACGCGCGGCCGCGACTACTCGGACATGGGCCCCCGTACGGCGATCATTCAGCAGCTCACCCGGACGGTGACCGCCGCGTTGTTCTGAGCAATGATGGCTGTTAGGAACCGGTGCAGGCCTTTTCGGTGGTGCCGTAGACGTCAGGACTGACCGTATAGCCGTGGCGATCCTGGGCCAGCGCACGCTTGTTGACGGCCGCCAGGGCGGCCGCATCAAGCATCGTGGTCGAGACGAGGTTGAGGAACTCCTGGCTGTCCCCGCTGGACGCCGTGACTTTGAAGCTCCCCACGCCGGCGCGGTAGTACTTTTGCTGGTGGCCGACAGACGCCCCGTCCAGCGGGTTGAATTCGTCGATCTTCAGGATATTGGCTTTCCGGCTGACCACCTGGGCGCAGTCCAGGAAACCAATCGAGGGCGCTGACGCCTGCGTATAGGGTCCAAATCCTTTTGCGGGGTGCGCCAACATGGCGATGCCTGCCCGTGCCTTGTCGACTCCCGAGACGAACGTGTTCGGGGCGCCGGTAAACTTTCCGGCGTCGAACTCCTCCGGGTACTCACCCAGGAGCCAGACGGCTCCCTTTTCGGTCTGCGCGAAGAAGGCCAGTTCGGATTCCCCAAGGACTCCGTCCGAGTAATCGCGGTCCCACAGGACCACCGTGCGGACTCCGTCGATCTCCTTTGTCAGTCCCGTCACGATCGACACCACGCGGTGCGTGTGGACCTCCGGCGGACTCGTGGTGAGGTCCTTGACGGTGCCAGTGAACTCGGAGCGGGTTCCCGGCTTCATGGGAAGCCAAGTGTTGTCCACCGTAGGCTCGTGGGGGAAGTTTCCGGCGTTGAAGTCGGGCAGCGAACCCGGTCCGCAGTCTGTCGCGGTCGAGGCGCGGGCCGGCGCGGGTGCGGTGCCGGCCTCCGCTGCACCGGCCGTGAGGAGGGACAGCGGCAACGCCAGGAGGCAACTGACTACGGCAATGTTCTTGTGCAACATCGGACATTCCTTTGCGGGGTTCCAGGCCGGCCCGTAGCCGGGTTCAAACGGTCGCCGGGCCGGCGGCCGCGCGTTCCTTCTGACGTGTCTTCTTGGATTTGGCGAACCGGAGATAGAGAGAGGGAACGATGAACAGATTGAGCAGGGTGGAGGTGACCAGGCCGCCCAGGATGACGACGGCCATGGGGTGTTCAATTTCATGGCCGGGGATGTTGCCCATGACGACCAGGGGCACCAGTGCCAGCCCGGTGGCCAGGGTGGTCATGAGGATCGGCGAGAGCCGCTCCGCCGCCCCGCGCATCACCAGAGGACGGCCGAAGGTCTCGCCCTCATGCATTTCCAGATACTGGCAGTGGTTGATCAGCAGGATGCCATTGCGGGCAGCTATCCCCATCACGGTGAGGAAGCCAACGAGGGACCCGAGGGACAGGACACCGCCGGTCATGTAGGCGGCTATGACGCCGCCCACCAGGGCTACCGGCAGCGTCAGCAGCGACAGCACGGCCAGCCGCCAGCTCCGGAAGGACGCCTGCAGCAGCAGAAGGATCACGGCAAGCGCCGCCGCGGAGAAAATCATCAAGCGGTTCGTTGCCGCTTCGCGTTCGGTGTACTCGCCAAGCAGCTGCACGCTGTAGCCGGTCGGCAGATCCAGGCTTTCCAGCCGCGACTGCAGCGCGCCGACCACCCTTCCCAAGTCCGCCCCCTGGGCCAGGAACGATCCCACTTCCACGCGGCGGGAGCCGTTGGTGCGGTCGATCTGGTTCGGCGTCGGCACCAGGCTCACGTTCGCGACGTCGGCCAGGCGCACCCGCTGTCCGCTCGGCGTGTCGATGGGCAGGTCTTCAATGCTGGTGACGCTGGCCCGGGTCGCCGGGGTGCTCCAGACCTGGACGTCGTAGGCCCGGCCGTCGCGGAAAACGTCCCCGACTTCCTCGCCCGCCACGAGCGTCGCGGCAGCACGCCGGACGTCGCCGGGCTTGAGCCCGTACTTTTGCGCCGCGGCCAGATTGACCGTGACGGCGATCTGGGGGACCTCCACTTCAAGGGAGACATGCGCGTCTTCGGTGCCCTGGATCCCGTCCAAGATGGCCTTGACCCGCTGCGCCTGTTCCCGCAGCACGTTCAAATCGTCCCCGTACACACGGACCAGGATGGGCTCGCTGGCGCCGGTGATGACCTCTTCGATGCGCTCCTTCAGATATGTTTGGACGTCGCGGTGCAGTCCCGGGTAGCCGTCAACCACTTCCTGGATGGCGGCGACCGTCTTGTCGTAATCGGCGTGGCGGTCGATGCTGATCCAGTGTTCGCCGGCATTGACACCGACGATCTCGTCCGCGGCGAACGCCTGCCCAATGTGCGTCCCGCAGTTCAGGACGCCGGGGACCTTGAGGAATTCCTCGCAGCCACGCTGCGCGATCCGGTATTCCTCCGCGGCAGAGGTTCCCGGCTGCGAGACCCAGTGCATCAGGAAGTCCCGTTCCTTGAAGGTGGGGAACAGGGACGAGCCCATCAGGGGAGCGATGACCAGGCCCACCACCGCCAGCACCCCAAAGCCGGCGTAGCCGTACCGGGGCCTGTTCATGGTCTTGGACAGGGCGGCGTGGTAGCCGCGTTTGAGCACCCGCACCAGGGGAGGGTCGCGTTCCTCGAGTTTGGCGTTGCCCAGAAGGATCAGCGCCAGGGCCGGTGTGACAGTCAGCGCCACGAGCATGGAAGCGAGGACAGCCAGGGTGTAGGCGACGGCGAGCGGGCGGAAGAAGACGCCCGTGAGCCCGTCCAGGAAGAAGATCGGCACGGCCGCGACCACGATGATCAGCGTCGCGTACACGATCGGGCTCCGCATCTCGAGCGAGGCCCGCAGGACCACCGACGACGCGGATTCGTCACCGCCCGCGGCGCGGTGCTGTCGGAGCCGGCGCATGATGTTCTCGACGTCGATGATCGCGTCATCGACCACGACGCCGACGGCGATCACCAGCCCCGCCAGGACCATCGTGTTGATCGAACTGGACGTGAAATACAGCACCAGTGCGGCTGTGAGCAGGGACAGCGGAATGGCGATGAGGCTGATCAATGCCGTGCGCCATTGGAAGAGGAACGCGACGAGGATCATGACGACCAGCAGGCAGCCCAGCAGCAGCGCGACACTGAGGTTGGAGATCGCCTCCTCAACGAAGCTGGCGGGGCGGAAGATCGTGGTGTCGAAGTTAATGCCGCTCAGGCCCGGCTGCAGTTCGTGCAGGGCCTCCTCTACGCCCTTGGTCACATCCAGGGTGTTGCCCCAGGGCAGCTTCTCGACGATCAGCATGAGCCCGTGGCCGTTGTTGATCACGGCGTCACCAATGAGCGGCTGATGGTCCTCCACGACCTGGGCCACATCGCCCAGATGCAGTGCCACCCCGTCCTTTTCCCGAATGGTCACCTGGGCCAGGTCTGCAGGGGTCTGGATGGGCTGGACGTGACGGATGCCCATCCTCTGGGTGGGGCTGTCGATGAAGCCGCCTGTTCCGATGAACCGTCCGGGCGAGTATTTCAGCAGGCCGGCGTCCAGGGCGCCGGCGGTGACTTCCATAACCTGGTTGAGGGAGACGTTCTGGGCCTTGAGCTTGTCAGGTTCAACCTGCACCTGCAGCATCTGGAGCCGCTCACCCCAGATGGCCACGTTGGCCACGCCGGGTACCCGCAGCAGCCGGGCCCGGATCGTCCAGTAGGACAGCATCGACATTTCGATGAGCGAGTGCTCTTGGGATGTCATCCCGATCTTCATGACCCGGCTGGTCGAGGACAGCGGCTGCAGCATCACCGGTGGGGCCGCCCAGGTGGGCAGCGCCGCGGTTACCGAGGCCATCCGTTCCGACACCAGCTGGCGGGCGTTGAGCAGGTCCGTGCCCTGGTGGAAAACCAGCACGATCGACGACAATTGCGGCACGGACTTTGACCGCAGCTCGTCCAGACCCGGCATGCCGCTCACGGCGGCCTCGATCGGCACGCTGACGAGCTCTTCGACTTCCTGGGCGGTCAACCCCAGGCACGCGGTCTGGATTTCCACGCGGGGCGGGGCGAATTCGGGGAAGACATCCACGGACGCGGCACTCAACTGCAGGGAACCAAGCAGCATTACGGCGCACGCGAGGGCGACGACGACCGTCCTGAATCGGAGGCTGATCCCGATGAGCCAGCGCATGTCAGTGGGCCGTGTCGAATTCAGCGCCGAAGAGTTCCTCGGCCCCCGTCGTGACCACTACGGTGCCGGCCGGAGGCCCCTCCGTCAGGACGGCGACGTCGCCGTTGATGCGTTCGACCGTGATGGGCTGGCGGATGTAGACCCGGGGCTCGGGGTTGGTGTACACCCACGTCTTGCCCGTGCTGTCATAGATTACGGCCCCGTAGGGGACGGTGAGCTTCTTGGTCTGGGGATCCGTGGCCGTCGCGGCGGTTTCGATTCCGACGCGTTGGACGGCGTGTTCGGTGAGGGTCAGCCGGTGCAGGTCCGTGCCGGGCACTTCGGCAACGACCGCAGGGTCGCCGTCGGCCGGGGCGGCTGCCGGCGTCGGGCTGCAGCCGACGACGCTGAGTGCCGTCAACGCCGTCACAAACGCCCCGATGATGAATGACGCAACCTTGGTGCCCCGCTGCTGCGAAGGTGTCGAATTCATGATGCATCCTGACTTTCCGTCCGTGCAGCGGAGCCCTGGCTGGTCTGTGCGCCGGGTGCCGGCTTCGGCTCGAATCTGAGCAGCACGGCGGGCACAACTAGCAGGGTGAAGAAAAGCGTTGTCAGCAGGCCGCCCCAGATGATTACGGCGAGCGGCTGGATGATCTCCGTTCCGACGACGCCCCCGAAGAGGACCAGGGGCAACAGCGCCAGGCCCGATATCAGGGTCGATATCAGCACGGGGCCGAGCCTCTCCCGGGTCCCGCGGACCACCAGGGCAGGCCACGGTGCAGTGGCGTCCCCGGCACGCAGGCTCCGGACGTGGCCCGTCAACAGGAGGGCGCCGCGGACGGCGATCCCCAGGACGGCGGCGAAGGCGACCAGAGCGACCAGCGAGTTGACCCCGCCCGTGGCCTGGGCGGCCAGCACGCCGCCGGACAGCGCGAGGATCAGACCCAGGAAGAGCGGTGCGGCAAGCCGCCAGCTTCCCGTCGCCGTTTGCAGCAGGACCAGGATGCCGGCCGCGGCAACTGCCGCGAGGAGCCAGAGCCACTGGTAATTGCTCTGCTGCTGGGCGTATTGAGTGAGGATTTCCGCGTGGTACGACATCGGGAACTGCATCTTCTGCAAGCTTGCGTCGATGTCGCGCTGGATGTCGCCCAGGGGGCGCCCCTGGATCTCGGCTTTGACGTCGATGCGCCGCGACGTGTCATCGTGCAGGATGACGGACTCGTTCCCGACCATGGTCACTTGCGCGATGTCGCCGAGGCGGGCATGTCCGCCATTGGGGGTGTCGATGATCAGGTCGCGGACGCTGTCCAGGCTGTTGCGGGTGGCTGCAGTCCCTTTCACGATGACCGAGAAGACTTTCTGCTGTTCGTAGAGGTTCCCGACTTCAATGCCCTGCAGCAGTGCGGCGGCCGCACGCCGGACGTCGCCGGGGACGACGCCGGCCTTTTGGGCGGCGGCGAGGTCCACCTTGACCTCGGCGATCGGCTGTTCGGCCGGCAGGTCGACATGGGGGTTAACGACTCCGGCCGTTTGCTCCAGCAGCTGTTGCACCTCCGCCGCCTTCTGCCGCAGGATCGCCGGGTCGAGTCCGAAGACCCGGACGGCAAAGCCGCTGTCCGCCTCTTCCCGGATCTGGTCGATGCGCTCCTGGGGGTAGGTGGAGATCTTGCTTGTCAGGCCCGGATATCCTGCGATCACCCGGTCGACGGCGGCGGCCGTGTCGGCGTAGGAGGCGTCGTCGGCCACGGTCACCCACAGCTCGCCGGAGCTGACGTCGCCGACCTGATCGGAGGTGATGGCCCGCCCGACGTGCCCACCGACGTTGGCCACGCCAGGGAGGGCGCGCAGCTCTGCGGCTGCTGCCGCGGTGACCCGGCTCATTTCCTGGTCGGAGGTGCCGGCACTCGCGTTCCAGTGCACCACCAGGGTCTTGTCCGCCAGCACCGGCACGACGGGATTGCTCCCGGCCAGCTGGGGAACGAGTGCAAGTCCGGCCAGTGCCACCACCGCCGCGGCGGCGAACACCCACCGTGTCTTCCCCGCCAGGCGCGTCACGAGCCGGCCGTACGCGCCTTCGAGCCGCCTTAGCGACCGGCGCTCCGGCGCGTTGGAACCGACAGGAAGGACGAATGCCAGGGCAGCAGTGACGGTGATCGCGATGATCATCGAGACAACCAGGGCGATCAGGTAGCTCTCCACCAAAGGCCCGAAGAGGGCGCCGTTCTCACCGGAAATGAAGAGCGCAGGCATGACAGCCAACGCCATGATCAGCAGCGAGTAGAGGATCGGCGTGCGGACAGCCCGCAGGGCCGCCGGGATCACTGAATCGCCCGGTTGCCGGTCCTGTGCCTGCTGGCGCCGTGCCCGGGCAAGGCCGTTGAGGTCCTCCGCGACATCGCCCACGATGACCGCCAGGGCCAGCACCATGCCGGCCAGGACCATGGTGTTCATCCCGGTGCCGCGCCAGTCGAGCACCAGCGCCGCCGCGGTCAGCGACACCGGAATGGTGATGAGGCTGATCAGGGCCGTGCGCCAGGAACGGAAGAAGACGCCGAACAAGGCAACGATCAGCAGGAGAGTAATGAGCAGAGCGATGCCGAGCGTCCCGACCTCGTTGTCGATAAATGAGGCCTGCCGGTACACGCTGGTATCGATGGTGACTCCTGGCAGGCCTGGCTGGAGCGCGCGGAGTGCCTCGTCAACGCCGCGGGTCACGTCCATCGTGTTTGTCTCGGGGAATTTCTCGATGACCAGCAGCAACTCGGCGTCCCGGCTCAGCAGGGCGTCGCCGATCAGCGGCTGGTGGTCCGTGGCCACGGTGGCCACGTCCTTGAGCAGGAGATTGCCGCCGGCCCCCTCGATGGGAACCTGGCCCAGATCCTCCGGCGTGGTGATCGGCAGGACATGCTGAACACCGATCCGCTGGTGGCCCGTCTCGAAGAAGCCGCCGGTGCCCGGTGTGGATGCCTCCAGGTAGCTCAGCGGCGAAACCCACACTGAGTTGCCCGTCGTCTTGATGACCTCGTCCAGCGTAACCCCCTTGGCCTGGAGCTGCGCCGGATCCACCAGGACTTGAAGTTGTTGGTCCCGCAGGCCCCAGATCGCCACGTTCGCGACGCCGGGCACGGCCAGGAGCCCGGGCTTCATGGTCCAGCGGGCCAGCACTGACATGTCGATGGCCGACATGTCTTTGGAGGTCAGCCGGATCATCATGACCCGGCTCGTCGAGGACAGCGGCTGCATCAGCACGGGCGCCGCCGACACGTTGGGGAGTGCGCGTGCCTGGGTCAGCCGTTCGGAGACCAGCTGGCGAGCGCGGAAGAGGTCGGTCCCTGGCTTGAAGACCATCTGGATTGAGGAAAGGCCCGGCACGGACTTGGACCGGATCGCCTCCACCCAGGCAACGCCGTTCAGCAGGTCGGCTTCCATGGGCGAGGTGATGAGCTGCTCAACCTCGGCGGCCGAGAGTCCCAAGGCTTCAGTCTGGATTTCCACCTGCGGCGGGGCGAATTCCGGAAAGGCGTCCACGGACATGCCCGGCAGGCTGGTGAGCCCGAGGGCCAGGATTCCCGCCGCCGCGGCGAGGACCAACAGCCGGAACTGCAAGACCCAGCGGAGGATTGCACCCATCATGGCCGGTACCGCGCAGGCTCCACAGGAGTGCACACATCAGGGGAATCAGGGTCGAGTCGTCGGCGTCGTCTGTATCCGGGGACGTGGAGTGGCCCCGCCGCGAAACCGATCACCGGGAAAAGGGTTTTTGAGGCTTTTCCTGTTTGCCAAATTGCCTGTTTGCTTCGCACGGCGCGGCTCCTTGGTTCAAGGCCATAGCGCCCCCCAGCCGTCAAGAGCAATAATGATCTTCGGGCACACAGGCGTCAATAGAAATGCAGGTGACCGCCATGAATGCAGCCGCAGGAGACCGCATCATCATCCGTGGGACCACGGTGGAGTCCACGGACCGGCACGGTCTGATCCTTGAGGTCAAGGGAGCCGATGGGGCGCCCCCGTACCACGTCAGATTCGACGACGGCCACGAGACGATCATGTTCCCCGGCGGGGATTTCGTCGTCGAACGGGCCGGGAACGGGCCCTAAAAGGCACCTTCGGAGGGCGCCGGGAACTGGGCCCCAGGACGCTCCGCCCTAGAAACCCGACGAGCTCCCGGAACCGGAAAAGCTGCCGCCGCTGGATCCGTACCCGGTGGTGGCTCCGCCGCCGCGGGCGGTGCTGACGCTGCTGACGCCGGTGCTGAAGCCGGAATTGAAGCTCGGCACCGAGAAGAAGTAGTAGGACGGATACACGGTGCCGAGGATGCTCGGCTCGTAGGAGCGGCCGTACCTGGCTTTGGTCCCGGCCTGGGCGCTCTCCATGTCCTTGCGCATGAGCCCGGCCTCCTTCTCGTTGCGGGCGTAGGCCCCGATCACGGTATCGGCGTGCTGCTTCAGCAGTTCGGACAGCCGGGTCCGGGCATCACGCAACCGGTCCAGCGCCGTCTCGGGCGTGATGGAGCCGTCGGCCAGTTCCGATGACCAGCGTTCAAGGTCGCTGCGGCTTTCATCGCGAAAGGACCGCAGGGCAGCCGCCGTCGCTGAGGATCCCTCGGCACGGCGCTGGCTGAGCATCTCTTCCAGGCCGTTCAGGTCGCTGCGGAAGGGTGCGAGCTGGTGGTCCCAGGCGGCCGGCCAGGATGCTCCGCGGTTGAGCAGGGCATTGGTATCGGCAATCACGTCGTCCAGCACGTCCAGTTCCGCCGCCGCGTCGGCGTAGTTCCGGATCAGTTTGAGGTTGGGCCGGCGGCTAAGGTCCCGGCGGCTGAGGGCATGCACCTGATTGGAAAGCTCGGTGGCCATGTTGTAGCGGTTCATGAACGTGCGGTGTTTTTCCAGGACCGTGCTGCCGTACCGCGAGGATTCGGGGATGGTGCTGGCGTTGAGCTCGGTGACCTGCAGGTCCATGCTGACGTTCGCGTAGCTGGCGTCGCCCCGCGCGAGTTCCTTCCGGCAGGACACCCTGGTCCGCCACCGGACGATCAGCCATGCTGCCGCGCCGCAGACCGCGGCGGTCACCGTCAGCCAGGCCGAGGCAACGAAAGCCGTGGACCGGTACCATGGCTGGTTGATGAGTTCGGCGCCGCGGCGGACCCCGGCAATGGTGCCGTCAGTCCACTGGGCATCGCGGAACAGTTCCTTGGAGGCGTTCTGGATGTCCTCGCGCTGTTCGGGGGAGACCTTGCGGTCCTCACCCATGTAGGTCCCGACATGCCGGCCGACCGGGTCCAGGGCAAAAATGAACAGCCCGTCCGCCCACTTCTGCCCGTCGGGACTGATCCATTCGGGATGTTCGGCGCGGGCGAACCTCAGGACTTCCTCGTTCAGGTTGTCCGCGGCCGTGCCGTTGTATGTGTAGATCGCAACCTTGGTGGGCTGATAGAACTCGGTGGACCGCACCGCCGGCAGGAGCGTGTTTTGGTCCAGGACCCCGGCGCGGTCCTCAACCACGACGGCGGTCGGTGTCACGGCGAGCGCCGCGGCGGCTCCGCCGAGCAGTCCGACCATGAGCAGGAGCACAGCGGCGAGGGCATTGCGCATGATTCCCATTTTCCGAGCGTAGTGGGTGGCCCCGGCCGCGTCGATGCAACCGCCGCGGGAACGGGACGAAAGACACCATGACCGCGCACCGGCCCGGCGTCCATACTTGCGGCATGAGTTCTCCGCCGGAAGGATCCCAGCCCGAACGACCTCCAGGAGAACCAGAACCGGAGGAAACGAAGCCCGGTCCGGCGCGCCCCGCCAGGCCCGACCGGACCCTGCTGGCCATCATGGTCGCGATCGCGGTGATTGTGATCGTTGCCCTGGCTGTCGTCCTGACCCGCGGAGAACCGGCGCCGCTGGCCGAGTCGACGCCCGCCGGCGTCGTGCAGCGCTATGCCGCCGCTGTTATTGCCGGGGATGAGGCGGCCGCGTCCGCCTACTTGACCCCGGCCGCCCGGAGCAAGTGCAACAGCGAGGCCCGTCGGGCCGCGCAGAACCTGCGTGTCACGCTGGTCTCCACCACCGAGCGGCCGCAGTCAGCCGACGTGCGGGTGCTCATCACCGTGTCCGAGCCGGGCGGGCCGTTCGGCAGTGCTGAATACCAGGTGGAGGACGTCTTTGACCTCGTCCGGTCGGGGAACGGCTGGCAGATCGACAACGCACCCTGGCAGCTGACGGTGTGTCCCGGGCAGGTGAAGCAATGAGCGCCCAACGGACAGTGCGCCGGCTGATCACCTACGCGCTGCTGTTCGCGCTGGTGGTGATCGCCACCGTCGGGCTCGGCGGACTGCTGGGCCGCCTGTTCGTGACGGGAACGGAACTGGCCGTGGACGATGTCGCGGGGCTGGCGCGCTCGCTGGCCTTCGCCCTCATCGGCGGCCCGCTCGCGGCCGTCTTGTGGTGGGTGGTCTGGCGGCGGCTCGAGGACCCGGAGGAACGGTCCGCCGTCGGGTGGGGCCTCTATGTGACCGGCGCCTACCTGGTTGCCCTGCTGATCGCGTCCACCAATCTGATCAACACGCTGTCCTCGCTGATCGGCGGCCCGGGCCAGGAGTGGCGGCTGTCGCTGGCCACGGGACTGGTGTGGGCGGCGGTCTGGGTCTGGCACCGGTGGATGTGGCGCCATCCCCGGAAGGGTCCGGCCGAGCTGGCCGAGGTCCCCACGGTGCTCGGCTCGGTGCTGGGGCTCGTGCTGGGCGTCGGCGGCGCCGTCTCGGCCCTGTCCACCCTTCTGGATGCCGCCCTGCGGGGCGCCGCGGTTGAGGCATCGGTGGGCAAGCCATGGTGGGTGTCGGCGCTGCAGTCCCTGGTTTGGGCCGTCGGCGGAACCGCCGTCTGGTGGTGGCACTGGAAGCACGACGGCGGCCGGCGGCTGCGCACCGGGCTGGCTGACGTCGCACTCATCACCGTCGGGGTGCTCGGCGCCGGCATCCTCACCCTGGCCGGGTCCGGGGTGGCACTCTTTGTGGCCCTTCGCCTGCTGTTTGACCGTACCGAAGCGCTGGAGCTGTTGCTGGAGCCCCTCGCTCCCGCCGTGGCGGCGGCTGCCATCGGTTGCCTCGTCTGGGTTTACCACCGCAACATCGCGAGCGGGCGCTCGGAAACCACCCTTCAGGGCGGCAGGCTCGTGACCTCCGGCGTCGCGCTGGTCGCGGCGGCGTCGGGGATCGGCGTGATCGTGAATTCGGTCCTGGCCATGACGGCGACGCCGCTGGCCGGCGCCGGGGCGCGGACGCTCCTGCTCGGGGGAATCAGCTCCCTCCTGGTGGGCGGGCCTGTCTGGTGGCTCGCATGGCGTCCGCTGGAGCAGGCTGCGGGGACAGGCACAGCAACCGGCGCCGGACTGAACGCCCGGCGGATCTACCTGGTCGCCGTGTTCGGCCTGAGCGCCGTCGTTGCGGTGGTCACCCTGCTGGTGATCGGGTTCCGGCTGTTCGAGTTCTTCCTGAGCGATGTCAGCGGCGGAAGCCTCATAGACCGGATCCGCGCCCCGCTGGGGCTCCTGGTCGCCACCGGGCTCGTGTTCGGCTACCACTTCGCGGTATGGAGGCAGGACCGGGCCGTCCTCGCCACGGTCGGTCCGGTCCGTCCGCGAACGATCGGCCACGTGATCCTGGTGGCCGGACCGGATTCCGCGGCCTTGCGCCGCGTCATCAGCGAGGTCACGGGGGCAGCGGTCACCGTCTGGACGCGGGCGGACGCCAGGGCTGCTGACCTGACCGGCGTGCCTGCACTTCCCGGCGGCCCGCCCGGGCCACTCCAGGAGGCCGGCGCGGCGCAGGAAGAGCAGCTGGCGGCGGCACTGCACGGCGTGTCAGCGGCCCGGGTTCTGGTGGTTGCGGATCAGCACGGGGGGATCGACGTCATCCCGTTGCAAGGCTGACCGCCTGTCCTGCGTCAGGTGGGGCCGGCCACGCCCTAGGATGGCGGCATGTCTACCTTTGAAGTTACGCGCAGCGCAGTCATTCCCGCACCGGCAGAGGACATCTTTCCGCTGGTCGACGACTTCCACGAATGGACCAAGTGGTCGCCGTGGGAGTCTGTTGACCCTGCCATGGAGCGCAGCTATTCCGGCGTCGAATCCGGCGTCGGCGCCAAGTACGCCTGGAGCGGCAACCGGAAGGCCGGCTCCGGCACCATGGAGATCGTGGACGCCGCCGCGCCACGCAGCATCAAGATCCGCTTGGAGTTCACCAAGCCCTTCAAGGCCGTCAACCCCACCACGTTCACTTTCACGCCGTCGGGCAGCGGCACTCAGGTCACGTGGACCATGACCGGGGAGAACAAGGGCATCGGCAAGGTCTTCGCCCTCTTCATGAACATGGACAAGATGGTTGGTGCAGACTTCGAGAAGGGGCTCGCCGCGCTCGCCACGGCTGCCGCACAGCCAAAGGCCTGAGCAGGGAAGCCCCGCCCGGTGACGTTGCCCCGCCGCCGGGGCAGTTCAGGACCCGGTGGTCGGGACCAGTTCGGGGTGATGGATCCGGGCGACCTCCGGGTGGGCGCGCAGCCAGCCCTTGAGCACGTTGGCGCCGTAGGATGCGAGCATCGGGTTGTCCGGGTCATCGGTGATCCCCCGGGACCGGGCCGCGAGCGCGGGCGGGAGGGGCACCGGATCTATGACGGCGTCGAGCCGGGGCGACCAGAAGAACGGGACCGTGTAGCGGTCGACGCCGGGCGGGGGCGCCTCGACGCGGTGGATGGTGGCCGCCAGGTAGCCCTGGGTCGCGACTTCGAGCATTTCTCCGAGGTTGACCACCAGGGCCCCCTGAACCGGCTCCACCGGAATCCAGTTGTCGCTGCCCGGCGGGAGCACCTGCAGGCCGCCGACCTCGTCCTGAAGCAGCAAGGTGACGAAGCCGTAGTCCGCATGGGCGCCGACCCCCTGGGGACCGGCATCGGCGACGACGCCGCCGACATAGTGGACGAGCTTGGCCATCCAGGCCGGCGAGTCCCGGAACGGTTCGTCGAAGTAGTCTTCCGGCAGTTCCAAGGACACGGCGATGGCGCTCAGCAGTTCTGCGCCGATCCGTGACATGCGGTCCGCCCAGGCCATGCACACGCTCCGCAGCTCAGGCAGCGCGCGGTCCGGCATCAGGTTGGGCCCCTGCACCAGCCAATACGGCTGATCCGGCGGGTAGCCCTCGACGGCGGGGCGCTCCGGTCCAAAATCGAGCTGTTCACGGGCGTCCGGCCGCCCCCGGGTGACTTCGTGGCCCAACCGCGTGTAGCCGCGGAAATGCGGTGAGAGCCGGTTGTCCAGTTCCAGCCTGGACTCAAGCGGAAGCTCGAAGAACCGCCGGGTGACGTCGAACAGTTCGTCCACCTCGCCGGGAGTGGCCCCGTAGCCCGTGAGCTGGAAGAAGCCCACCCGGTGCGAAGCATCGCGCAAGGCTTCAATAAACGCCGGGTCAAAAGTGCCGTCCCGCCCTCTGGCTGCACTGAGATCCAGCAACGGAATCGAATCCGATGGTGCGTTCATGCTTGCAAACTACCACCACGGCATCCCCTACTGAACGGTAGGCCGGTTCCGGTTGCCCGGACGCCAGCCGAATTGGCGGTGCCGGTTCCCAGCTATTGCCTAGGCTCCTCGCGGGCTTTCTTGATCGCGGTGTGTAAGAGTTCAACAACGAGGGTTGCCAATGCCACGCTGATCGGGTTAACGAGAAAGCCGGAATCCATGCGCCGGAACGCCACGAAAGCTCAACGTCGAATCGCCGCGCGGCTGCTTGTTGCAGCAGTCCTGGTGCTGTCAGCAGCAGCGTGTCAGCCCTCGCCGCCCGGTGGCAGCCCGGGAACGGGATCCGGCACGCCTAGTGCCACGCCGAGTACCGGCGCGTCAGCGGGCACCAGCAGCCCCGGCGCCACGTCCGGGGGCTCTGCCTCGGCGCAGGCGGGCTCAAAACCGGGGCATGTGTTCGTGATCAACCTCGAGAACAAGGGCTACAACAAGGTGTGGGGTGCCGGTTCTGAGGCCACCTATCTCTCCCAGACGCTCCGCAGCCAGGGCGTCCTGCTGTCCGAGTACTACGGAATCGCCCACAACTCGAACCCGAACTACCTGGCCCAGATCTCCGGCCAGGCATCCAACGCCATGACCCGCGACGACTGCCCCACGTACGTCGCTTTCAAGCAAACGGGGACGGCCGCGCTGGGGCAGGTGGAGGGAACCGGCTGCGTGTATCCGGCATCGGTCCCCACGGTCGCCGGACAGCTCAGCGCCGCCGGCAAGACGTGGAAGGGGTACATGGAGGACATGGGGACGCCATGTCGGCATCCCAAGCTCGGCGCGAAGGACACCAGCCAGGGTGCCAAGGTGGGCGACCAGTACGCGACCCGGCATAATCCGTTCGTGTATTTCGAGTCCATCACCTCGACCCCGGACTGCCAGAGCAACGTGGTGGACTTCAGCCAGCTTGCCGGTGACCTCCAGTCCGTCGACACCACACCCAATTTGGCCTACATCTCGCCGAATCTGTGCAACGACGGCCACGATAGCCCCTGCGTCGATGGCAGCGCCGGCGGGCTGGCGGCCGCTGACAGCTGGCTGAGCCAGCAGGTCCCGGCGATCCTGGACTCCCCGGCGTTCAAACAGGACGGGATGCTGGTCATCACCTTCGATGAAACCGAGGGAAAGACGGTAGGACCGTCAGCCCTGCTGCCGGGCGGGACGGCCGGCGGCAAGATCGGTGCGCTGGTCATCTCGCCGTTCACCAAGGGCGGCACGACGTCGGATCAGGCGTACAACCACTTCAGCCTCCTGGCCAGCATCGAAGACGCCTTCTCGCTGCCGCGGCTCGGTTATGCCGGGGCGCCGGGCCTGAACAGTTTTGGCGCGGACGTCTTCAACGCCGGCTCCTAGCGGCGGCGCCCCGCCCTCGTCGCTGCCACGGCGCCGTTTAGACCCCCGCGTTGTAGACGTCGAGCCCGAAACGGTTCAGTCCCGGGGTTCCCGCATAGCCCAGGTATGGCAGGCCAAAGCTGTCTTCGATACTGGCCAGCAGGCTGTAGTGGTTGTAGGGGGTGGTGGACCACGTTCCACCCTTCGTGAAGGGTGAGATCACGAGGGAGCCGACGCGGCCACCGCCCGGGCCGGTGATGCCAGGCTCGGGGGTGTTGGGCCCGGCGGTTGCGGCGCAGCAGGCAGTGGCGTCGGACTGCGGCCCGTCGGATTCGTCAAACGTGATCACCAGGACGCCGTCCTCCTGGAAGGCCGGGGACGACGTAATGACAGGTACCCATTGCTTCAGCCATTCGTCCGCGCTTGCCAGGCCGCCGGGTTGTCCGTCCACGCAGGGGGTGTCGTGGCCGTCATGACACAGGTTTGGGGTGATCATCGACAGGTTCGCGGTGGTGGCTACCGAGGTGAGGTCCTTCGTCAGGGCGGTGAGGTCGACGTCGTTCTTGGCGCAGTCCGGGGAGCCGGTGATCCCTGCGAAGTAGACAAAGGGGTTGTGGCGGGCCGCGTACTGGTCGCCGACCCTGGCCTTCTGCGTGTCATCCACCGCGCCGAGGGCCGGGTGGCGGCACGGCGTTCCCATGTCTTCCATGTACCCCTTCCACGTCTTGCCGGCGGCGGTGAGCTGCCCGGCGACGGTGGGCACCGTGTCTGGGAAGACGCAGCCGTCCCCGACGGCCTGGCCTTGGCTGGCCGTTCCTGCTTCCGCGAAGGGAGAGTAGGTCTGGCAATCGGCCTGCATCTGGGGGTTGGGGCCCTGACCGGAAATCTGGGCGACGTAGTTCGGCTGTGAATTGTGAGCCGTGCCGTAGTACTGATTGAGCAGCACGCCCTGGCTGCGCAGCGTCTGCGAGAGATACGGTGCGGCCGACGCCGGGCCCCAAGTCTCGTCGTAGCCCTTGTTTTCGAGGTTGATCACGAAGATGTGCTTTGCGCCGGGCAGGTAGCCCTGGCCCGCGGTGGTTGCGGCCGGCGCGGCCGCATTGGCTGGCGTGGCCGCCGTGACGGCCGAAGGGCCGTAGCTGAGCGCCGCGGCGGCCAGCACGAGCAGCGCGGCGGAGGCAAAGCGCTTCAGGGTGCGGCGGCTCGCGCGCCGTTGCCGTGCGGCGCGTGCGGCGGGGGCTGTTTGGGTAGTGGGGTTCACGGGAGATTCCATCCGTCGGCGAGTGCTTTTTCTTTGAGTCCAGACCATTCCTCGGCCGGTGGTGGTCCCACGGGAGTGCAGGCGGGGCCGGCCACGAACGGCGGGACAAAGTATTTGGGAGCGGCCAGGTTTGCCGGCCTGCTGAAGTCCAGGACTTCGGCGATGTTGCGGGCTGCCCGGTCGCGCGGGGTCAAGGGCGGCAGGTTCCATCGCCATTCGATGGCCTTGAGGACCGAGGTGTGGTCGTAGACGTCGTGGGCAACGTACCGGCGTCGTGCGCGGGGTGAGACCACCACGGAGGGAACCCGGAAACCGCGCAGGGCGGTTTCCGGGTTGGTGTCCGGTGCGGTGGCTGGCGCGACGTGGTCGTAGAAGCCGCCCCACTCGTCGTAGTTGATGACCAGCAGGGTGTTCGCCCAGGCCGGCCCGGTGGTGACGGCGTTGTACACCTCTGCGAGGAAGAGCTCGCCGGAGCGGATATCGGCGTGCGGGTGGTCGTCGCCGGAGGTCCCGGAGCCTTCGTCGGTGAACCGCGGGTCCACAAAGGACACCGCGGGCAGGGTCCCTGCGGAGCAGTCGGTGAGGAATTCGGAGTAGTGGTGCGAAATGCCCTGATACTTGGCGCCCCAGAGCGCGGTGAAGGGGATGTCGCCGTAGTAGTACTTGCCGGAAACGCCGGCGGCGGCAAGCCGGTCCCAGATGGTGGGCAGCGTGGACGTCACCGTGGAGTTGTGCAGCCGGTCGGTGGCGGCGGCGTGCTGGTAGAACCGGTTCGGGTAGGTTTCGGCCATGGTGGCCGCGAAATACTGGTCGCAGACCGTCCAGTCCGGACCGGCCTGCCGCCAGAAGTCGAGGTCGGCGGCGTTGTAGTACCCGACGGCGAATTCGTCGTTTTCGCCGGCCCGCAACCAGCCGTTGTTCTTGCCGTTGTTGTACTGGATCCGGCCGCCTTCGTAGGAGTGGTCCGGATCCGGGTGGCCACAGCCCTGGAAGTCTGCCAGGTGGTGCGTGGTGTGCGGAATACCGTAGCGGTCCGTGAAGGTCAGGCCGGCCTGGGCGCCGTCAGCTCCGGGGAGCCAGCCCAGGAAGTGGTCAAAGGAACGGTTTTCCATCATCACGACGATGATGTGGTCGATGCCCGATGCGGCGGCCGGGGGCAGGACGGCCGTGGCGGCCTCCGCCGCGCGCCAGCTGGTGCCGGCAGCTAGCGCGGTAGCCGTGGCCGTTCCGGCAGTGGTCAGGAACGTGCGTCTGGAGAAGTTCACGCCCAGCAGTAGATCACGGCAAGATTACGATAAGCCTGCTTTCGATACCCGGTTCACCGTTTGTTCACCCGGTGTTCTTGACAGCGGGATGGCCCGCTACGGAGCGGCGGGTCCCGAACCGTTTCCGGACGCCTCCTGGCCGTATTCGGCCGTGATCAGGATGGGAAGGTGGTCCGAGGCGCCGCGGGGCAGTGTCTCCACGCTTTCGATCTCCAGCCCCTGGGAGGTGGCGAAGTCGAAGTGGCCCTTGAAGACCTTGTAGCGGGTGTAGGTCCGGCGGTCGCTCATGGTGAGGTCGTAGCCGGCGTCCTTCATCTGCGCTGTGAGGGATTTGGTGAAGAACGGATAGTTGAAGTCACCCACCATCAGTGACATCAGCCCGCCGCCCATGCTGAGCAGCTCGGCGTGGGCGGCATGGATCTGGTTCCGCCGCAACGAGTTCGACGCCGTCAGCGGTGCGGCGTGGAAGGAGGCGATGACGAGCTCGTGGTCGGTCTCGTTGTCCGTGACACGCGTTCCGATGAGCCGCTCATGCGCGGGTGCCAGGACGCGGTCGTGGAGGGACTTCTTCAAAGCGAAGGTCTTGGTGTCGTAAGCGGTGAAGCGGTCCTTGCGGTAGTAAATCGCCAGGCCCAGCCGGTTCCCCCGGGTGGCGTCGGCCAGGTGGAGGTTGCCGATGGTGGCCGGCAGGTCCTCGGTATCGCACTCCTGGAGGCACAAAGCGTCAATCTCGAAATCGCGGGCCAGATCGACCAGCTCGCCACTGGCCTTGTGCTTGCGGAGGTTGTAGCTAATGACTCGGATCAGGAGAGCACCCCTTCGGATGATAGTTGCGAACGCTGTGATCGAGTCTACCCAGTCCGGCTGGCCGAACGCTGAATATTGAGCGCATCAGGGACCCCGTGGCCTCCCGGCGAGGCGTTCGGCGATAGGGTGGTCTGGAATTCTCCGATGGAAGCTGCGAAAGGTCGACGTTGACTGCTGAACTGCCTGTTCTGGCCGAGGGCGATTTCTACTATGAGGCGCTGGGGGACGGGCGTTTCCGCTCCACAATCCACGCTCAGGGTGCCTGGAACGTGCACGAGCAGCACATGGCCCCGGCATCCGGGATCATGGCCGACTGCCTGGCCAGGCACGAGCCGCGCGAGGACATGCGCATGGCCCGTCTCAGCTACGAAATCCTCGGGCTGATCCCCGGCGGGGACTTCGAGGTGGTGACCTCCACCCTGCGCCCGGGCCGGACCATCGAACTGGTGCAGGCCGAGCTCGTCGCGGGTGGCCGCACGGCCATCCGCGCCACGGCCTGGCGGATGATCACCACGGACACCTCTGCCATCGCGGCTTTCGAGGATCCCCGGATCCCCGCCCCTGAGGACTGCGAACCGTACGACGCCGCGAGCGTGTGGCCCGGCGGCTACATCGCGTCCCTGCACATGCGGATCGCCGAGGGCCACCGGGCGGGGTCCGGGACGGTGTGGCTCCGCACCGACCATCCGCTGACCGACCGGGCGGACAGCGGCGACCTCGCCCGGCTGATTGGCCTCGTGGACACGGCCAACGGCATTGCCGCCCGGGTCCCGCCGGGCAAGGGCAGCTACGCCTTCCCCAACCTGGACCTGCAGATCCACATGTACCGGCAGCCGGAGGGGGAGTGGCTGGGGCTGGATAACGAAGTATCGTTCGGCACCGACGGGATCGGGCTGACCTCCACGGTGCTGCATGACCTCACCGGACCGTTCGGCCGCGCCGAACAGATCCTGACGCTGCGAAAGTCCTAGTTCGTCCGGGAGATTCCTAGTTCGTGTGGAAGACGACCCAGCCGGCCAGCGTGGCCAGGCCCGTCAAAGCCGCACCCCAGAGGATGTCGACCACGATCAGCTGCCACGGCCAGGTCTTGAGGGTGGCGGCATTGGTCAGATCGTAGGTGGCGTAGCCAAACACGCCCAGGGCGGCACCGTAGCCGACGGCGGTGAGCCAACTGCCGCCGTCGAGCGCGGGCCGCAGGGCAAAGAACACGATCCCGGCAATGTAGATCACGTAGAACACCACCGCGTACCCTAGATTGGGCTTGTCGGCCAGCAGGCCACCAATCTGGCGGCGGTAGAACGGGTTCATCGTCTTGAGCCAGATGGCGTCGATGATGGCGAACGCGGCGGCTACGACGAGGAATTGCAGGATGACCATAAGGGAGCATAACAACATGCCGCAGGCGCCAGCCGGACCCCGGACACTGTCGGTGGTGCGGCAGGAGGAATCGCTCGGCGCCGCCGCCGACCTCGACTTCGCGCTCGGGCTCCTCCAGAAGGTCAAGACCGGTGCACTGGGTCCCACCCTCCGGCTCTACCGGCCCGTTCCCACGGTCGCCTTCGGGCAGCGCGACACGCACCTGACCGGCTTCGAGGCCGCCGCCGCCGCCTGCCGCGAACACGGCTTCGAGCCTCTGGTCCGCAAGGCCGGCGGCCGCGCCGCCGCGTACCACCAAGGAACGCTGGTCATCGACCACCTGGAACCCGACACCGACGCGATCGCCGGGGCCAAAGGCCGGTTTTCGCTGTTTGGCGAACTGCTCGCCCGGGCGCTGCGCGACGCCGGCGTGGACGCCGGCGTCGGAGAGATCCCGGGCGAATACTGCCCCGGCGAGTTCAGCGTGCACGGCCGGGACCCGCAGGTCCCGGAACACCTCATCAAACTCGTGGGCACCGCCCAGCGGGTGGTCGCCGGCGGCTGGCTCTTCAGCTCCGTGATCGTGGTGGAGAATTCCGCCCCGATCCGCTCAGTCCTGGAGGCCAGCTACGCCGCGCTCGGCCTGGAATGGGACCCGGCGACGGCGGGCGCCGCCGATGACCTCGTGCCGGGCCTCGACGTCAACGCCGTCGAAGCCGCCGTGGTTGCCGCCTACGGCCGCTACGCCGCGCTCAGTGATGCGGAGTTCTCGAGCCTGCGCTAGGCGCGGTCCTCAACCGGACCGGCCCCGGACCGGGGAGCAACAGGTGGGAGCAGGCCGCCCAGGTTGCGGTACTTCGCCAGCCGCCGGGGGAGTAGCTCGGCGATTCCTGCACTGGCGAGGGTACCGAGTTCGTACTCGATGGCCTGGCCCAGCCGCCGGCAGAAGGCCTTCGGTTCGTCGGCGGCGTCGGGGCATTCATCCACGATGTGCTCCACGAGTCCGTTGGCGTGCAGCGATGCCACGTTGACACCCTGGGCTTCCGACATGGCCGGCGCGAAGCCGGTGCTCCGGTGGACGATGGCGCTGGCGCCCTCGGGCGGGAGGGGAGACAACCAGGCATGCTGGGCCGCGATGGTCCGGTCCGCGGGCAGGAGGGCCAGTGCGCCGCCGCCGGCACCCTGGCCGAGCAAGACCGACACCGTGGGCGCGTTCAGTCCGATGAGGTCATGCAGGGAACGGGCGATCTCGCCGGCCAGGCCGCCTTCCTCGGCCTCCGGGGACAGCGCCGCGCCGGCGGTGTCGATCACGGTGACAAGAGGCAGCCCGAGTTCTTCGGCCAGGCGCATGCCGCGCCGGGCCTCCCGGAGGGACGCCGGGCCCATCGCCGTCTGCCGGGAAGGCCGGGGCCGGGTGTGGCCGATGACCACACAGGATTGATGGCCGAAGCGGGCCAGCGCGAGCTGAAGGCCGGGGTCCTTTTCGCCCTGGCCCGTGCCGTTGAGAGGCAAGACATCCCGGGCACCGTGCGCGAGTAGTTGGCGCACATCCGGCCGGCGGGGATTGCGGGAGATCCTGATCGATTCCCAGGCGCCGGCGTCGGACGGCTTCACCGACAGCGTCGCGGGAGGCACCACCCGCGGCTGCGGGCCGGCGGTCACAATGCTCAAGGCGCGGTCGACGACGTCGGGCAGTTGCCCGGGCGGGACCACCGCGTCGATCAGACCCTTGTCGAAGAGGTTTTCGGCCCTCTGGACGCCCTCCGGGAACGGTTCGCCGCGGAGGGCCTCGTAGACCCGTGGTCCAAGGAAACCGAGCAGGGCTCCGGGCTCGGCGGCCGTGATGTGGCCAAGGGATCCCCAGGACGCCATGACGCCACCGGTGGTGGGATGCCGCAGGTAGACCAAGTAGGGCAGCCCCGCCTGCCGGTGGGCGCGGACGGCCGCGCTGATCTTCACCATGGACAGGAACGCGATGGTCCCTTCTTGCATGCGGGTGCCGCCGGACGCCGGGCCCGCGAGGAGAGGAAGGCCTTCGCGGGTGGCCCGTTCGACGGCGTTGACGATCCGTTGCGCCGCGGCGAGGCCGATGGAGCCCGCGAGGAACCGGAATTCGCTGACGATGACGGCGACCCGGCGCCCGCGGATGAGGCCCTCGCCGGTGAGGACGGATTCGTCCACTCCGGTCTTGGCCCGGGCGACGGCGAGTTCCTGCCGGTACTCCGGCCCGGGATCGGGGTCCACGACCGGCGCGTCCCAGCTCCGATAGGAACCCGGGTCGAGGACCGCGGCGAGGAGTTCGGCGGCGTCCAGGTGCCGGACTCTCTGTTGGGTCAGCATGCCGGGTGACCTTCCTGTGCCGTGCCGGATTCTGTGGCCGTGCCGCCACTGCTCGCCGGCACCAGCCCAAGCCATGTACGGATCCGTTCACCGTCCTGGCCCAGCAGCGGCGGTGCAGTGTGGGCCTTCAGGGTGGTTTCGGTAGTGTCGGCGGGGCCGAAGAACCGCAGCGGGGGACCGGGCAGGCTCACTGTGCCGAGGACTTTGTGTTCGACGTCGATCACGAGCCCCTGCGAGCGGACCTGGTCCCATTCGTAGACCTCGTCCAGGGTTCTGACCTTGCCGGCCGGGATGCCGGCGGCGTTGAGTTTGGCGAGCAGCGGCTCGGCGTCGTAATCCGAGAACATGCGCTCCACTTCCTCGATGACTTTCCCGCGGTTGCGAACGCGGTCCGCGTTGGTGGCGAACTCCGGCCGCGCGGCGTCGATCCCGAACTCGGCAGCGAACGTGCGCCAGAGTTTTTCGCTGCCCACGCTGATCTGGACCCGGCCCTGCCGGCAGTGGAACAAGCCGTAGGGGGCGATGGAGGGGTGGTGGTTGCCCTGGGCCCTGGGAACCTCGCCGGCCACGGTGGACCTGGTGCCCTGGAAGGCGTGGACCCCGATCAGCGCCGCCAGCAGCGAGGTGCGGACGATCTGGCCCTGGCCGGTGCGTTCGCGCTGCAGCAGCGCGGCCAGGGTGCCGAACGCCCCGTACATGCCGGCGAGGAGGTCTGCGATGGGGACCCCGACGCGCTGCGGATCGTCCGGCCCGGACCCGGTCAGCGACATCAGGCCGGCCTCGCCCTGCAGGATCTGGTCGTAGCCGCTGCGCCGGGATTCCGGGCCGTCGTGCCCGAACCCGGTGATAGACAGGACCACCAGCGCCGGATTCAGGGCATGCATCTCCGCAGCGGAGAACCCGAGCCGGTCCAGGACGCCGGGACGGAAGTTTTCGATGACAACATCGGCGCGCTCCAGCAGTTCACGCAGGACTGACCGGCCGTCGTCGCTCTTCAAATCCAGGGCAATGGACTCCTTGTTGCGGTTGCAGGACAGGAAGTACGTGGCCTGGGGATCGTCCTCGGGGCCCACGAACGGCGGGCCCCAGCCGCGGGTGTCGTCTCCGGTGCCGGGGTTTTCCACCTTGAACACCCGCGCGCCGAGATCTGCCAGCATCATGCCGGCGTGCGGGCCGGCGAGGGCGCGGCTCAGGTCCACCACGAGATAACCGGTCAGGGGACCGTGGTCGCGCGGCATGGGTTCAGAAGTCATGAGGTGGGCTCCGGATCTGGCGATGATTAGATTACTGGCTTAGTGGCCTAGCCTCCTAGACACTAGGTGTCTTTGTCAATAGTTCTCCGGTACTCTTAGAAGTCAGGACAGGCTGGAAGGACGCGCATGGCAAAGCAGGCAGCAACGCATCAGATTTCCCGCGTTTCACGGCCGCGGCTCTACGAACAGCTGGTAGAGCAGATCATGGATTTCATCGAGGCCGCCCAGCTGGGTCCTGGCGACACGCTGCCTGCCGAGCGGGACCTTGCCGAGCGGCTGGGGGTTTCGCGGGCAACGCTGGCGCAGGCCCTCGTGGCCCTGGAAGTGCTCGGCGTGATCGACGTCCAGCACGGCACAGGTGCAGTGCTGGTTTACCGGCCCAACGTTCCTTCGGTGATCAAGGGCCTCCGCGAGCACCGCAGCCGGCTCCCCGAGATCGTTGAGGCGCGCAGCACGCTCGAGGTCAAGCTGGCCGAGCTGGCCGCCTCACGGCGCACCGGGCAGGATATGAAGGCCATCGATCAGGCCCTCGAGGCCATGGCGGAAGAAGTCGCCACCGGAGACCGCGGTGCACGCGGCGACGAGCTCTTTCACCAGGCGGTGACCGCCGCCGCGCATTCGGCCGTGCTGGCCCAATTGATGACATTCATTGCCGGAATGGTCCTGGAAACGCGCCTCGAATCGCTTGGACAGCCCGGCCGTCCGGAGCAGTCGCTCGCCTCCCACCGCAAGATCGCCGATGCGATCAGGTCCCAGGATTCGGCCGCCGCCGCGGCGGCAATGCTGGAGCACATTGACCTTGTCTCCGATGTGGCACTGCTGAAACACGGCTGAACCGGTATGACTGCGGACCATTCTTTCGCACCGCCGTGCGGTCCCGTTACCGGATGGCGCGACGGCGCCGTCGTGCGTGCCACCGGCATTCCGTACGCCACGGCGCGCCGTTTTCAGCCGCCGGCGCCGGCCTCCGACTGGACGGACGTGCTCACGGCAACGTCCCTGTCCCCGGCGTGCCCGCAGGCCCCGGTGCCCTTCCTGGACGACGTGCTGGGCACCCGCTACGGCGAACTCCCCGGCGACGAGCATTGCCAGCACCTGTCGATCACCCTGCCCGCCGACGTCGGGGACGGCGAACGGCTGCCGGTCATGGTGTGGCTGCACGGCGGGTCCTACACGTCCGGCTCGGGGGACCTGGCGATTTTCGACCCGGCCGTGCTGGTTGCCGAAACCCGCGTCATCGTCGTCTCGGTGACCTACCGGCTGGGCATCTTCGGATATTTGTCCACCAGCACCGGCCGGCCGGCCAATCTGGGCCTGCTGGACCAGATCGAGGCGTTCCGCTGGGTCCAGCGCAACATCACATCCTTTGGAGGCGATCCGGGCAGGGTCACCGCCTTCGGGCAGTCGGCCGGCGGCGACGCCGTCGCACATCTCATGGCGACGCCGGACGCGGCGTCTCTCTTCCAGCGGGCCATCATCCAAAGCGCACCTTTGGGGATTACCCGCGGGCGGGAAAAGATGAGCGCCGCCATGGGCGCCGCCGCGGAAGCCGTCACCGACTCCACCCCGGCGATGGAGGTCGTCGCCCTCGAGGAGGATGTGGCCCGGGCTGCCAGCAAATTCGGGCTCATGGCTGCCATGCCGTTCGGAACCCAGTACGGGCACGCGCCCCTGCCGAAGGAGTCCGAGGTTGACCAGGCCTGGAATGCTGCCGCGCCGGGGATCGACATCCTCATTGGCCACACGGCGGAGGAGGCCCGGCTGTTCCTGCCCCAAAGCCCACGCCTCAGCCGGGTGGCGCGGCTTCCCGTCGTCGGCAGCGCCGTGCTCAAGGCCGTCACGTGGGTGGTCACCGAAGTGGTGTACGGCAAGTCAGCCAGACAGTTTGCCAGGCGGCATGTGCGCGCGGGCGGACGGGCCCACAGCTACGTGCTGTCCTGGCGGGCGCCCGGCAACATTTACGGCGCCGCACACACGGTTGACCTGCCGCTGCTGTTCGGCCACCAGCGGACATGGGAGTCCGCCGGACTCCTGGCCGGTGCGACCTGGGACGAGGTCAACGCCCACGGCCGGGCGATGCGGGCACTCTGGGCAAAATTCGCGTACGGGGAGAGCCTGGGAACCCGGGGAGAGATTCCCGGCTCGCTCCGGTACCGCGCCGTCCGAACGTAGGCCGGGCGTTGACGCCGCCGGGCCTGTTCAGCGGTCGATGCCCGTGCTGAGGCTGAGCCCGCGCCATTGGTCCAGTTCCGTACGCTGTGCGTCGGCGACGGCGGCAAAGGCGTCGAAAGCGTCTTTGCCGAGCACCATGAGCGAGGGCGGGTTGGCGCTGTCGACGACTGCCAGGATGGCTTCTGCGGCCTTGGCCGGGTCGCCTGGCTGGGTGCCGTGGACTGTGTCGTTCTCCTTGCGTCGCTTCCCGGCCGTCTCCGCATAGTCCGGAATCGCCGTCGCCGACTGGGTGAGTGAGCGGCCGGCGAAGTCGGTCCGGAACGCGCCGGGCTCGATCACGGTGACCTTGATGCCGAGGGGCTGCAGTTCCTTGTGGAGGGACCCGGACAGGCCCTCCAGGGCCGCCTTGGTTGCCGAGTAGTAGCCGGACCCGGCCGGTGAGATGCGTGCTCCGATGGAGGTGATGTTCAGGATGTTCCCTGCCCTTCTCGCGCGCATGTCCGGGAGGGCCGCTTTGATCATGTCGACGGCGCCGAAGACGTTCGTGTCGAACAACTGCCGGATGTCGGCGTCGTCCGCTTCCTCCACCGCGGCGCGGTAGCCGTAGCCGGCATTGTTGACCAGCACGTCGATGCCGCCGAAGCGCGTCCGGGCCTGCTCAACTACGGAGCTGATCTGTGCCTTGTCGGTGACGTCGAGGGGAAGGGCCAGTGCGGTGTCCGGGAATTCGGCCGCGATGTCCTCCAGGGTGGCGACGTTTCGTGCCGTGACGACGGCGTTGTGGCCGTGCGCGAGCACTGCCTGGGCGAGGGCGCGGCCGAGTCCGGTCGAGCATCCTGTGATGAGCCAAGTGGACATTGGGTCTTCCTTTCATTTCTCCGGAACCGGAGCATGGAGGCGGTCCGCGTGGGGCCGCCAGGGGTTCCTATACAGAACACCGCAGAATCGGCACGTTTGGGAGTGGCTGTTGATACAGGTAGTGACAGACCCCCTCGGGACCGGCCGGCCCGGGGTGGCAGCGCCCCTATGTCAGGGCGACGGCCATCACCCAAAGCAGTGCGAAGGCCCCGACGGCGATCATCGGGCGGTTCCATTTACTCTTCACTGTTCCGTCGGAGGACTGGAGTCCGGAGGTGCGGGCGTCCTGCCAGGCCTTGGCGATCTCGTCACGGCCGGTGGCCACCACGGGACGGCCCGACGCCGAGCGGTGCGTTCTGTACTGCAGCGCAGAGTCCGTCCTGTGAGCCTTCGGTTGATTCAGGTTCGCGTCCGGTGCTTTCAATGGTCCCCCTCCATGCCCCGAGCAGTCGTCGGGACAAGAGGAACCTACATCAATCGGCCTTCTGCGGCTGCGTCGCGTCCTGCCTGAGTGCTGGCGAAAATGTCCGGTTTCGGGACGGACGTGCCGTGTTCAACAGCGTCGATCCACTCACCGGTGGTCAGGACGGAGGCGAAGCGCGACTGCAGAACCACGAGCACGGCGCTGTGCAGCTGTTCGGCGCCCAGTGATCCCGCGTGGTTGGACATGGCTAGAGTTCCTGTGGCGTCGGAGAGGAACTCGACCTTCAGTCCACGGTGTGCCGCGTCCCGGGCGGTTGATTCGTCGCAGTTCTGCGTCATGTATCCGGCGATCACGACCGTGTCGATGTCACGCTCAGCGAGCCATTCCGCGAGATCTGTGTCGGCGAAGCAGGAGGGAAGGGTCTTTTCGATCAGGTGGTCATGGCTACGGCTGCTGACGACGGGATGCAAGGCGAATCCGTGGCTGCCGCGGGCGAAAATTGGCGATGTTTCCGGCGCAGTTTGCTGGACCGCAATGACAGGAATGCCTGCTTCCGTAGCGGCGTCGATGGCTTTGCCGATGTTGGCCAGGCTCACTTCCGGGTCGGGGAAACCGATCGGCAGGTTTCCGGAGATGTATTCGTTCTGCACGTCGATGACGAGAAGGGCGCGGTTCACGGAGGCTCCTTGAATGTGCGTGGTCGAGCGGGCGAGAGGCATCCCGGCGTTGCGATCCTAACCTCTTTCCGTGCGGGAGAGTCCCTCCCGCGCGCCGCACGGCACCGGTGAACTCAGTTGGTAGATTCGCGAGCATGACCACTTCGGATATCAGCGTCAGGGCCGCGACCGAAGACGACGCCGCACGGCTGGCAGAGATTCACGTTGCGGCATGGCGGGCCACGTACCGTGGCGTCATGACCGATCAGTATCTTGATGGCCTCGACGTCGGACGCGCGGCGTCTGCGTGGCGCCGCAATATTCGCGAGCCCCGCGAGGGGACTATGCACCTCGTGGTCCAAGACGGCAATGAGGTGACGGGATTCGCCATTGTCGGTCCCGCCGTCGGAGGCCCGGCAGCGGGCACCGGTCAGCTCCACGCGATCAATGTGCATCCGGACTGGTGGGCGCAGGGCGCAGGGTCCGCCTTGTTTGCAGCCGCCGAACAGCAGTTGATCGAACTCGGCTATGAGCGGGCAGTTCTCTGGGTGGCGAAGAGCAACGACAGGGCCATCAGCTTCTACAACAACCGTCGCTGGCTCCACGACGGAGCGACCCTGGAAGACACCAGTTTCGATCCTCCCGTGTCAGAGAACCGCCACAGCCGGACCTTCCCTCGGGCGCGGTAACCGGCTCATTCATTCGTGGCAGGCTTCGGCAACGATCAGGGCACGAATCCGGCACAACCGTGTCCCCGGGCTGTTGTTCCGCCGAGAATGACCGGATGGCATTCTCTCTGAAGTACCGTGGCCGGCGGTTCACGACCGCTGCGCTGATGGGTGCCCTGTTGCTGCTTGCCCCGATTTCGGGTTGCTCTTCGGCGGCAGGCGGGGAGCCGCCGTGTTTCCCGCCCGCCTATTCGCTGACCCCCGCGGAAGCCACGCCGGGGGACAAAGTCACCGTGGCGGCGCCGGACGCCGACTGCAATCCCCGCTACGGTTTGAACGCACGAATCCAGGTGACCGTGACCGATGCCTCGGGTGCGGAAGTGGTCAAAGCTACAACGGAAATGAACGACGCCGGCGGGTTCTCCTACACATTTGTCGTACCTCTTCGGGCGGTGGCCGGAGATGCGGTGGTCACCGCCGTGCCTTACAACATTGACTGGTGCGATGACACCGGCAGGAACAACCGCGTGGCGGCCTCAAGGGATGTCCTGCCGGAGCGGGTGTCGTGCGTGATTCCCATGCAGCCCCTGGCTATCACGCGCTGAAGCGCTTTCCTCGGCGGTGTGACGCGGTCGGCGGCCTAGTTCCCGATATCCCTGGTGAGGATCTTAAATCTTACGCCGCGGCCTGGGCCCTGTCCGAATGCCAGAGCGAACCAGAGCTTGGCGAAGTCATCGACGAGGCCCGGTAGACGCGGGCGTCCGGTGCGTGGTCGCTGATCAGCGCGATGCTGCTCATGGCCGTGCCGCCGGTGTTGTTGGTGGCGTCAATGACCATCTTGTGGTCAAGCGCGGCGGCCATTGCCCGTACGGCGTGTTCCATGGCGGCGCCGTTGATGGCCAGCAGGACGACGTCTGAGGAGGCGATCGCGTCGTTGATGGTGTCGCGGGCAGCGCCGATGCCGTTGGCGAAGTCGGCGAGGTTGGCGTCGTCGGGGGTGCGGACGCCGAAGACCACCGGGTAGCCGGCTTCGGTCCAGCGGCGGGCACGAGTGCGTCCCATGATGCCGGCGCCGACGACGGCGATTTTGGGCTGGATCAAGAGAATTCTCGATTCTGCAACACCGACGCGGGGCCGCAGCCAAAGCCGGGTCAGCCGGCCCTACCGGACCGTGCCGTCGCCGGCGGGCCCGTCAGGGGCGAGGACGCCGTCGATGTCCACCGGGAGGTGGGACGGGCCGCGCAGGAACGGACTCGGCCGGTACGGGGGCGGGTCGGAGACCAGGCGCGGGCTCTCCAGCCTGGTGGCGAAGGCGGTGAGGGCGATTTGCGCTTCCAGCCGGGCCAGGGGCGCCCCGAAGCAGAGATGAACGCCGCCGCCAAAGCCGAGGTGTTGGTTGTTGTGCCGGTCCGGGATGAAGAGGCCGGGATCAGCCACGTGGGCGGGGTCCCGGTTGCCCGCGGCCAGGACCAGGGTGAGGGAATCGCCGGCCGGGATGGTGGTGCCGGCGATGTCGATGTCATCGAGGGCCGTTCTGAACGGGACGAAATGTACGGGCGGCTCGTAGCGAAGCAGCTCCTCGACCATCGGGATGGCCATGCCGGGATCATCACGCAACCTCTGGAGCTCGGCCGGGTGGCGCAGCAACGTCAGTGCGCCGTTGGAGATGAGGTTCACGGTGGTTTCATGTCCCGCGATGAGCAGGAGAAGCCCGGTGCCCACCAGTTGTTCGTCCGGCATGCGGCCTTCCGGGCCGTCATCGGTGACCATCGCCGACAGCAAGTCATTCCCCGGAGCGCGCCGGTGGGCGTCGACCAGCTCTTCCATGAACGCGCGCAGTTCCTTGCCGGCCTCAATCCGTTTCTTTTGCTGTGTTTCGGGATCCAGGCCGGGATCCGTCGATTGCAGGGCAACGTCCACCCAGACCCGGAAGCGCTGTTCATCCCCCGGGGGCACTCCCAGAAGTTCGCAGATCACCGTGACGGGCAGCGGATACGCCAGGTCATCGACGACGTCGATCCGGCTGCGGGCCGCCATGTTGTCGATGAGGTCAGTCACAATTTCCGTCATCCGCGCCTCCATCCCCGCCACCCTGCCCGGCGTCGTGGGTGGTCCGAAATGTCGCATGGTGATCCGCCGGAACTTGTCGTGATCCGGAGGATCCATGCTGAGGAACGTTGGCGTCATGCCCGGCCCGTCCCCTTCCCCGTCCTCACCGGCGGCGGCGCGCATCGCAGCGGCCGCCGGGTTGCGCTCAATGTCGGAACTGACCCGCGGATCGTGCAGCAGGGCGGCAATCTCCGCGTAGGTGCTCACGAGGTAGCTTCCGTCCGGAAGCCGTGTCACCGGGGTCTTGCGGAGCTCTTCGTAGAAGGGGTAGGGGTTGGCCCGGTTGGAGTAGTCGAGGATCTGCTCCCATGTGCTGGGCTGGGACATGGCGAAGGCTCCTTGGGTCGTGGGGCCGGTGGCTGCCGGTCTCCTGGGCGGCGCTCTACGGGACGCGGCGGTCAGTCAGCCTGGCGCGTCGCTCATTGGGATAGTGGCCGGTTACGACGACGGTCGCGTCCTGGGTGGGGTTGGCGGCGGCCGGGAATCCGGCGGGCACCGGCCGGGCTTCGGCCGGCTCGTCAACGTGGCGGAACGTGGGCGGGAAAGGCGCCGCCTGCTCGATCAGCGGTTCGTAGAATTCCAGCCATTTGTTCTGGTTGAAGGCCACCGCAGCCACGATGCGTCCCTTGTAGCCGTAGACGGCCAGGAACCGCCGCAACGCGACCGATCCCTGTACGATGGCGACCTCGTCCGCAACCGAAGGCACGCCCACGCTCTTGATTTCGGTGCCGAACTGGACGGACCAGAATTTCGGCACGGCAAGGTGCGGCCAGCGTTCGGTCTCGCCGCTGACCATATTGTGTGCTGCAACTTCGGCCTGGGAGATTGCGTTGCCCCAGTGCTCGACGGCGAGGAACTGGTAGCCGAACATCGGCTGCGGGGCGCGGGATGCGTCACCGGCGACGAAGACATCGTCGGTGACCAGCCCGTTGACGTCGAAAGCGCGGCAGCCGGCGTCGCACGCGACGCCCCACGGGCCGCTGGCCAAGCCGGAACCGGCGAGCCATTCGGCGTTACGGACGGCCCCGAGCGCGGTGACGGCCACGTCCACGTCCAGTGCTGTGCCATCGGACAGGTGGGCGCGGCACAGCTGTCCGGTCGCGTCGCCTTCGAGCGAAACCACCCTGACGCCGCAGCGCAGATCCACGCCGTTCTCTTCCTGCAGCTCTCCGGCGATTGCGCCGATGACACCGCCGAGCGCCGCGCCGAGCGGTGCCGGACCCGCCTCCGCCACAGTGACCGACAGGCCGAGTTCGCGGCACACCGAAGCGACTTCGCAACCGATGAACCCGGCGCCAATGACCAAGACCCGACGAGGGCGGCCGGCCAGGAGCTTCCGAAGCGTGGCCGCATCCTCCCGGGTCCGCAAGGTCAGGACTCCTGCCAGCGCCGCCTCCGCTGCGTTGGGCCAGGACCGGGCCCGCACCCCGGTGGCGATCAACAGCTTGTCGAACCCGATCCGGCTACCGTCGGCGAGCTGCACCTGTCGTGCGGCCAGATCCAGTCCTGTGGCGGCGACGCCCAGACGCCAGTCGACGTCGAGTGCCCGGCGGCGTGGCAGCGACGTGTCTTCGGACCGTACCGCACCGGCCAGGACCTGTTTCGACAGCGGCGGCCGGTCATACGGCTCGTGTGTTTCCTCGCCGATCAGGGTCAGCGAACCTGTGAACCCCTCCTCGCGCAGCCGTTCCGCTGCGCGCAGGCCGGTCAGTGACGCGCCCACGACGACGATCCTTCCGGATCGTTTGAAGCTGCCCCCGTTGCCTCCGCTAGCGGCTGCCGCACCCGGGGATTCTGTCGGAGGTTGCGAACTCGCCGGCTCCTCAAGCTGGTCGAGCCGGATGGCCTGTACGGGACAGGCGGCCGCAGCCCGCCGGATCCGTGTTCGCTGCACCTCGTCAGGGGCCGGGTCGTACGTGAGTGCCTCGTCCCCCTGGATCGTGAAGACGTCCGGGGCGAGGAAGGCACACTGCGCGTAACCCTGGCATTTAGTGAGATCGACGACGAGCCTCATGCCGAACTTCTCCCTGTTTCGTCAAGCCAATCGAGTCTAAGCCTCGCGGGCCGGCCGCGGAAGAGGCCTGCGGCCGGCTGCAGCGAGGCCCTGGCGGGCCTTATTCGTAGCGGAGGGCGTCGATCGGGTTTTGCCGCGCTGCCCGCCACGCCGGGAGGGTTCCGGCGATGAAGGCGATGACCATGACCAGGAGGATGACGCCGGCAACGGAGCCGGGAGCGAAGGCGAGGATGTGGAGGCCCTCCAGATCGCTGAGGGGCCCGCGGGCCAGGGCGCCGCTCACCGCGGTGCCGAGCCCGATTGCGGCGGCGGAGCCGATGGCGCTTCCGAGGAAGCCGATGAATGCCGCTTCGGTGCTGAAGAGCGCGAAGACGGATCCGCTGCCCATGCCCATGGCTTTCATGAGGCCGATTTCCCGGGTGCGTTCCTGCACGGACATCAGCAGGGTGTTCACGATCCCGAAGCCTGCGGCCACCAGGGCGATGACGGCGAAGGCGTCCAGGACGCCGATGATCCCGTTGATGACGGTTTTGACCGTGCCGATCCGGTCATCGAGGGTCTGGGCGGTGTAGCCGGCTGCGGCGAGCTTGCCCTTCATGTCGTTGACCTGGGCGGCGGAGGACGGTGCGAAACTGGCTGTCACGTTCGCCCAGACGGACTTTGATGCGGCAGGCGCGCCGGTTCCCTGGGCATCGGCGAGGGCCGTTGAGAGGGACTTGTTGATGAAAGCGCCGCCGCCGCCGAGCAGTGCGCTCTGTTCAACGCCGGTGATCCGGGCGGTGATGGAGTGCATGATTCCGGTCGCGTCGGTGATGCCGATCGTGGCGTCCTGACCGACGGCCTGGTTATTGTCGGCAAAGCCAAGCGGGGCCACGTAGCTGGCGGGAAGGATCAGCTGCGGCTGGGCTGCGGAATCGTCCAGGGGAGCGCCCGCCGCGAGCTGCGGCTGCGCCCCGGCAAGGGGGCTGACCGACAGCTGGTACTTGTCGTGGTCGTTCCATTGGATGAAGTCCGGGCTGAGCCGGGTCACCGGGGTGACGCCTGTGATACCAGGGATGGCGCCGATCGCGTCCAGATCGGCCTGGCCCAGGGCCAGCTGGGTTGAACCCGGCCTGCCGCCGGCCGCAAGGACTTTCGTAGTGGCGTCGTATTTTTTCGGTCCCGAGGCGGGATTGCCGCTCGTGTCAGTTTTGGCGACCGTGAAGGAATTGCTGGAGCCGACGGCGGCGATCTGGCTGTCGATGTAATTGGAGATGCCGGTGCCAAGACCGTTGGTAATGGTCAGGGTGAACGCTCCGACGAAGATCGCCAGGATGGTCAGCAGCGTGCGCAACTTGCTGCGGAAGCTGTTCGCCATGGCGGTCTTCAGGATTTCGAGCGGGTTCATGCCGCGTGCTCCTCGTCGGTGTTGATCAGCAGGCCGTCACGGATATAGAGACGGCGGTTGAAGCGGGCGGCAAGGTCGTGGTCGTGGGTGACGGTGATCAGGGTGATGCCGTGGTTGGAATTGAGGTCGAACAGGATGTCCTCGACGATGCGCCCGGTGGCCGTGTCCAGGTTCCCGGTGGGCTCGTCCGCGAACAGGACCTGGGGACTATTGATCAGGGCACGGGCGATCACGACCCGCTGTTTCTGGCCGCCGGAGAGGTTGCCGGCCTTGTTGCGGGCCTTGTCGGCCAGTTCGAGCTGTTCCAGGACGGCCATCCCGCGGGCGCGCCGCTCCCGGCTGCCGACGCCGGCAATCTTGAGGGGGAGGACGACGTTCTCCAGCACGCTGGAACCCGGGTTGAGGAAGAACTGCTGGAAGACGAAGCCGAACATCGTGTTCCGCAGCGCGCTGAGCCTCCGCCCGCTCAGGGTCTTCGCGTCAGTCCCGTCGACGTGGACCTGCCCGCCGCCGGGGGTGTCCAGGAGTGCGAGGATGTGCATCAGCGTTGATTTGCCGGAGCCGCTCTTACCCACGATCGCCACGGAATCGCCGCGGTCGATCTCCAGGGAGACGCCTTTGAGGGCGTCGAAACGGTCGGGCCCGCGCCCGTAGGTCTTGGTGAGGTCTTGGGCGGCCAGAATTGGCACAGGCATGGGGTTCCAATCAGGAGGTGGGACTGCATAAAGGTCAGGGGAGGGGCGGGCGGCGCCGGGCGGTCGGTGGCCCGGCAAGCTAGGTCAAGAAGCCCTGCGAACCGAAAGCGGTGGAGGCACTCATGACGGGGCGAGGCCGAATCTCTGGAAGAGCAGCGGCAGCCCGGTTTTGAGGCCGTAGCTCACAGCGTCCCCGCGATGTCCGATGCCGGGCCCGACGAACCGGTGCGTTGTCATGCCGGCGGCCTTCGCCTCTGCCGCGGCCTTCGCGCTCTGGGGCCCGTATTGCGGGTCAATGGCGCCGTTGGTGAAGATGGCGAGCAAATCGGTGTACGTGTGGGCTTTGAGGATCGTTACGGGCTTCTCCGCATCGAATGCGGCCTGGCTGCCGCCGAAAATGGTTTTCACGGTATTCGCCGCGGTGCCGTCCACGGGCTCCAGCTCTCCGGAGATGTCCAGCAGCGAGCCGAAGAGCTCCGGTCGCTTGGCCGCGAACGAGAGCGCGCATTCCCCGCCGTTGGAGTATCCGGCCACGGCCCACTGGGTCCGGTCCGTCGCCACGTTGAGGTTCTTACGGATGTAGTTGACGACGTCGGTAGTGACATAGGTGTAAACGTTGCCCTTGGCGGAGTCAACGCAGACAGGATTCTTGTAGGGACTCCCCAGCTGATCCACCGTGAGGAATAGCGGGGCCAGCCCCTGGTGTTGCTGGGCCAGGGTGTCGAGCTCCTCGATGGCCGTTTTGCTCTGTTCGGGGCCGCCCGGCTGGCCCATCATCATGATGACGATCGGTAGATCCGGCGGATTGTCCACCAGGGCAGCGGGCGGGAGGTAGAGGGTGGCGTCACGGGCTTGGAATCCTGAGGCGTCAGCCGGAATCGTGACTGTTCCGCTTCGTCCGACAGTCGGCATCCCCGCAGGGGGCTTCCATTCTTGCCACAATGCGGACCCGGTGACTGGCTGGTGTGCCGGGTTGAGTTTGGGCAGGGCAAGATGCGTCGTCTGGCTGATGCCCAACATGGCTCCCAATGTCGGGTTCAGTCCATAGCCGGCGTTGATCCCGAGCGCCGCCGTCGTGATGAACAGCACACTGGCGAGCACGGCAACCGCCTTCCGCCACCAGCAGGACCGCCACAGGTTAACGACAGCCAGGCCGAGCCCTGCGAACGCGAAGATCACCCAGACGCGGGTGTCCGTGTCCAGTGGCAGGCCGAAGACGTTCAGCACCCTTTCGCAGACAAACAGAGTCAGGGCTCCGGTCAGGGCGCCGGCAGCCACGGCGACGGCCGCCGTGACGAGCCACCTCCGCCGTCCGGGCAATTGTGATGCGTGCGACGCCGGATCGCTGGCCTCTCCGGCTGACGGCCGCGGCCGGCCGATCCGGCGCGGCAGGAGCCCGGCGCGCAGGAGCAGGAAGAGGACCGCCAGGGCGGACAGGGCATAGAAGGAATAGAGCAACGGCTCATTGATGACGCTGACATTGAGGAGCTGCTCCATCGTGTTTCCTCCTGTCCGCGATTGGGGTTGCGCCCGGCGGTCCGCCCAAGGCTGCACGCTGCTCCGCACGGGAATGCAGGCGCCTTCACGGGCTTTTATAGCACGCCAGCCGTAGGCGAAGCTGGGAATTTGAGGGGTGCTACCATCGTTCCGGCCCCGGGCCGCCGTCGATGGGCGATCAGCGGAACAGCCTTTGCGGGCTCGGACGTAAGTGGTCAAATGGAAGCGACAGGATGGGCCTGCCTTGAGTGTCCCGAAATCCTGAAAGGATTCCCAGTGCCAGAATCGCCGCCCCTCGCCGGGCACCGGCGGTTGCATCGCCGCAGGCCGGTGCGATGGCTGCTCTCGGTGTTGCGGGGGGCTCCCGTCACGGTGGCGTTCGTCGCCGTCTTCTGGATCATGGGTCTCCTGACCTCGAGTATTGTCTCCGGCCCTGCACTGCGCTGGAGGGCCGATGTGGCGGCCACGGCGCAGTCGCTGCCGAATCATTGGTGGACGCCTTTGACCGCCGCGTTCTGGGCCCGGGATCTGCTCGGCTATGTGGTGGGAACGGTGCTGGTGCTGTTGGCCTGCATACCGTTGGAACGGCAGCTGGGCAGCAGGAAATTCGCGCTGGCGGCCGTTGTGACCCAGATTGCGGGGCTCGTGGCGGCCGCAGGATTTTGGGCGGGCACCCGTGCCCTTACGGGGAACTGGGCCCGGGAAGTCGGCGGAACGTTTTTTCTTGGCCCGAGCGCTTTCATCTGCGGGACCGCCATGGCCGCCACGGCTTCCATGGGCACCTTGTGGAGGCGGCGGATCCGTCTGGGGCTCTTTGGGCTCCTGATTCTTCTCGCCCTCTACAACGGGGGGTTCGCCGATCTGGCGCGACTTGGAGCCGGTGCTGCCGGCGCGCTCCTGGGCCCGATCCTTCTGGGCCGCCGCCCCCGGCTGGTGCGCCCGGTGAGTTCACGGCATGAGGGGAGGATCCTCGTAGCTCTCCTCGTGGCAGTCTCGGCCGTCGGGCCCGTGGTTGCGGGCCTGGCCCCGCACGCTGTCGGGCCGCTCTCGGTCTTGCGCTTCCTCTTCACGGACATCCGGCCCGTGGACCCCCAGACATTGCAGAACGTCTGCGCAGTCCCGGCCCAGCACCGGGACTGTGAGGCCGCGCACCTGCAACTGAGGGCAGGGGCGGGCGCAATCTTCATGGCGATTGTTCCGTCCTTTCTTCTGCTGCTGCTTTCTGAGGGCCTCCGACGCGGACGGCGCTTCGCCTGGGCCGGTGTGCTGGTGGTCCAGGCCGCGCTATCACTGCTGGCGCTCATTACGTTGGTGGGGGTGCTCCTGGCGGCAGGCCCGGACACGGTTGCCGGGGAACTGGTGGATGCGAGCCAGCCGGGCCACAGCACCCAACCGCTGGCACTTGTGGTCCCGCTTCTCGTCCCCGTCATGATTTTCGGTGTGGTCTTGGCCTGCCGGAGGTTGTTTCCTGTCGCCGCACCGCCCGGGACCTACACCCGGCTCGCCCTGCAGGTCCTGGCCCTGGCCGGCGTCCTGGGCGTTATCTATGTCGCGGCCGGGCTGGTCCTCGCAGCGGATTTCACCCCCGTCCCCGGACTCGCCGATCTGGTGGCCGACGTCCCCGACAGGTTCCTGCCGCTGGGCTTCACGGTGGACGTTCCGCCCGCCTTCTTCCCGGAGAGCACCTTGGCAGTTCTGCTCTACGAGGGAGTGGGCATTGTCTTCTGGGCCATCACGGGCGTCCTGGTCCTTAAATCCTTCGTCCGTCCGACACACCCCCGGCACGGCGATGACAAAGACAAAGCGTTGGCGATCCTCACATCACAGGAAGGCAGTTCCATATCCTGGATGACGACGTGGACCGGGAACGCCTACTGGTTCTCCCGCACGGGTCAGAGCTTCATCGCTTACCGCGTCATCGCCGGAATCGCCCTGACGGCCGGCGGGCCCGTTGGACCCAAGAACCTGATCCCGGCGGTAGTGGAGGAGTTTTACGGCTACTGCAGGTCCAATGGGTGGACGCCCTGCTTTTACTCCGTTACTGCGGAGGTCCGGGATGCCGCATCCGGCCTCGGCTGGGATTCCGTCCAGGTCGCCCAGGAAACCGTCCTGCCCCTGGACACCCTGTCGTTCAAAGGGAAGAGATTCCAGGACATACGCACGGCCTTGAACAACGCGGCCAAGGCCGGAATCCATGCAGAATGGGTTCGCTATCCCACGGCCGGCCTGGGCATCCAGACCCAGATCCTGGCCATCTCAGAAGAATGGGTCGCGGACCGTAAAATGCCCGAAATGGGGTTCACCCTTGGCGGGCTCGACGAACTCAACGACCCTGAAGTTCGCTGCCTGCTCGCCATTGACGCCCACCAACAGGTCCACGCGGTCACCTCCTGGCTTCCGGTCTACCGCAACGGACGGATCGTCGGCTGGACCCTTGATTTCATGAGGAGGCGCAGCACCGGCTTCCGGCCGGCTATCGAGTTCCTCATAGCCTCCGCAGCAACGAGCCTCAAGGATGAGAACTGCGAATTCATCAGCCTCTCCGGGGCGCCCCTGGCCCGGGTGTCGCCCACCCTCCACCCGGACGGGACGCCGGAGCGTCCGCCTGCGACCGCCGGCCTCGACCGGCTCTTGGATCGTCTGGGATCCGCCCTTGAACCCGTCTACGGATTCCGGTCCCTCCTGGCTTTCAAGAGCAAGTTTCACCCCCGCTATGTCCCTCTCTACATGGTCTATCCGGACTCGGCAGCCCTGCCCGGCATCGCCAATGCCCTCACGCGCGCCTACCTGCCGGACCTGTCCCTGGGCGAGGGGTTCCGGCTCCTGCGCAGCATCCTTAGCGAACGCGTCGGGACGGTTGGACATCCGGGTCGTCGGCCGCAATGAGGGCGGACGACCATGGGGTCTTTGGTCTCTGCCTTCGCGCCAGGAGCCAAGGGATGATGTGAGGACCCGCTCAGGAATGTGGCTCTGCGGACCCGGAAGGCGGCCCTGAGGAATTCCCGGGAGACGAGATGGCGCGATTGAGTATTCTGGACCGTTTCAGGCCTGTAGGTACCCCGGGAGCTGCCGGGCCGGCCGGGGTGCCGGCTGCAGACGACCAGGGGCGGGCTGCAGAACTGGCACCAGTGTTCGCTGCACTCGCCGGCGACGTAGCAGCATGCGAGTCGCTCGTTGCGGAGGCACGCCTGAGCGCGGAAGGAGAGGTGGCCCGGGCCCGCGCCGAAGCGGCAGCAATCGTGGCCCGGGCCCGGCTTGACGCCGAGGCGGCACGCGTCAGGGCCGCCGTCCGGATCGAACAGGATGCATCGGAGCGGGACGCGCAGCTGCTGGAACAGGCACGCCAAGAGGCTGCAACACTGGAAAAGACCGGCCTGGCGCGCATTCCCGCCGTCGTCGGAGAGGTCATCGACAACCTGCTGGCTCCACAGAGCGCCGAGCAGTCATGAAAGCCGACTGGGTCGCGGCCTCTGTGCGTGCCCGGTCCATGGCGCAGCGGCGCGCCGGTGCCGGGGCCAGCCGGGCGATGGCCACCCAGCCGACGCTGGACAGTGCCGTGGCCCTCCTGCGGGAATCGAGCTACGGGCAACGACTGGCCGGGGCCCGCGGGCTCGCGGCCGCTGAACGGGCCGTCCAGGAAACCGTCCTGTGGCAACTGAGGGTGCTGGCGGGCTGGCTTCCGGCGTCGGGCACGGCGCTCGCGCGGACTGCTGCCGGGATTTATGAAATCGAAAACATTGCGGCCCTAGCGCATCACCTTGCCGGCGGAGGACCCACCCCGGAGTTCTACGCTCTTGGGGCGCTCGCCACCGCGTGGCCCAGGCTGCGGACGGCGGGCTCGGCCGAAGAACTCGCCGCCATCGTGCGCGCCAGCGCCTGGGGTGACGTCGGCACCGCCGGGCCGGGCCCGATGCGGGATGCGCTGACCGTCGCATGGGCGCGAAGGCTGGCCGCCTCGGCAGCCGCGGCGCGGCCGTGGTGCGGCGCGGCGTGTGTACTCGTGGCCGCCAGGATCGTGCTGGTCGACGGCGCCGCTCCCGCCGCGCAGGTTCTGCACCTGTTGCGTCCAGTCCTTGGCAGTTCCTGGGAAACCGCTAGCGACATCGAAGGGTTCACCGCCGCCCTTCCACACTCTCTTCAGGGCGTGGTGCTTGGCGTTGCGTCCCCAAAGGACCTCTGGCGTGCTGAGGCCCGGGCGTATGCCGCGGCGGAGAACGATGGATTCCGTCTACTCCGGGGTTCGATGCCCGGGCCGGACGTTGTACTGGGCGCCATCGCGGTTCTGGCCATGGATGCCTGGCGTGTCCGGGCGGCCCTGGCGGCGGCTGCCTCCGGCGCGGGGTCAAGCGAGGTGCTCGATGCCGCGGCGTGAATCTCTGGCTCCCGTCCGGATGGAACGGGTGGCCCTCGTGGTCCCCGAGCAGGATCGCCGGCGCATGCTCGCAGAAGTGGCCCGCAGCGCCGTCGTCGAACTTGACCTGCCCTACGCGCCTGGCCGCGGCGCCGAGGAACTGGACAAGGCGGTGGCCGCCGCCATCGTCTCCGGGCCTGCCGCGGCGCTGGCGGGCTGGGCACCACGGCGCGAAATTCCCGCACTGACGGCCAGGCTTGCCCCGCTCGGGGCCGCCGTTGTCCCGCTGCCGCGGCCGAAGTGGATCCAGCCACCCACGCTGCTTGGCGGACAGGCGCGCAGCGGAGTGTCCCGGACACTCGTCGATACCTATGGAACCGTTCCCTACGCGGATCTGGATCCCACATGGGCCGCCGGCGTGGCCTACGTGCTGATGTTCGGGATGATGTTCGGCGATGTGGGACACGGCGCGATCCTGCTGGGCATGGGACTCTTCCTCCGCACGGGCCGGAGCAAAAGACTGGCCAAACTGCACAAGACCTGGCCGTTCGTGAGCGCGGCCGGGTTGGCCGCGATGTTCTTCGGCGCGCTGTACGGGGAGGCCTTTGGTCCCACCGGCCTGGTGCCGGTCCTGTGGCTGCAACCCCTGGAGGACCCGGTGCAGTTCCTGATCGCCGGCCTGTGGGTGGGAGCGTTGCTGCTTGCCGGCTCCTACGCCGTCGGCACCATCAACCGTGTCAGGGAGGGCGGCTGGGCCTACGCCCTGTACGCCCGCTCGGGCGTCGCCGGCTCCCTTCTATTCCTTGCTCTGGGGCTCCTCGTCTGGGGACTCGCGACGGGCACCGGGTCCCTGACGGCTGCCGCGGCGGTCATCGGTCTCGGCGCACTCATCTTCATCTACATCGGACTCTTCGTAGAAGCCGGGGGCGGGGCCACCGCCGTCTTCCAGGCATTCGTCGAGCTTGTGGACACTGTGATCCGTCTGGGATCGAACCTGGTCTCCTTTGCCCGACTCGCTGCTTTCGGGTTGACGCACGCAGCGTTGTTGACGGTGGTCTGGAACGGGACGACGGCGTTGTGGGGACCGGATTGGCGCGCTGCCGCCGCCATCCTGGTGTTCGTCGTCGGAAATGCCGTGACGTTCGCACTTGAAGCGCTGGTGGCGGGAATCCAGGCCCTGCGCCTCGAATACTACGAACTCTTTTCCCGCGTCTTCCAGGCCGAGGGGCGCCCGTTCAGGCCGTGGTCGCCGGAACTGACCTCCACCGCCGGGGATCCGGACGCCACCGCTTCGGTCCTCCCGTCCGGCACACCGGCTGAAAGGCAATCACCGTGAACCTCTGGTTCGGCGCCATCCCTGTCTTCGTTATCGCCGCAACAGGCGCCGTCCTCCTCGTCAAACGCTGGCGAAAATCGGCATTCAAGGTGCTGGCGGCGCTCAACGTCGCCGTGATGGGAGGGGCCCTGGCCCTTCTGGCCGGCGCGTTAAGTGCAGGCCCGGCTGCCGCAACAGGCCAGGTGCCTGCCCTTGCCGCTGCGGCCGCTGACACGACTACGGGCGCCGGCGGATCGGCCCTGATCGCTGCGGCCATCGCCGTGGCCGGCTCATCGATCGGGGCGGCATTTGCCGTGGCCTACACCGGATCGGCGGCACTGGCCGCAATGAGTGAACGCCCGGAAATCTTCGGCCGGGCCATGGTTGTTGTCGGGCTCGCGGAAGGAATCGCCATCTATGGCCTCATCATCGCCATCATCCTTATCGGCAAGGCATGAGCGCGGAGAGCTGGAACGATGCCAGGAACCATTGCCGCGATTGGTGAACCGGCGTTGCTGGACGGTTTCCGGCTCGCCGGCGTCGTCATCTTCACCGGTTCCACGGATGAGGAAATCCGCCGCGCGTGGACCGCACTGCCCCCGGACACGGCCATCGTCATCCTCACGCCCCGTTCTGCACGCGCGCTGGAGCCGGCCCTGACCGATCCCCGCTCGCCTATGACCGTGGTGCTTCCCTCATGAGCGGGCTGTCACCGGAAGCAGACGCCACATTGGAGCCGGTGCGGCGGGCACTGCGCTCGGCGGCCGAACAGCAGGCCGCTGAGCTCAAAGACGAGGCAAGCCGGCAAGCCGGTGCCCTGCTGGATGCTGCACGGGCCGAAGCGGCGGCGATCCTCGCCGCAGCAGTGAAGGAGGGCGAAGACGCGGCCCGCTCCGAGGCCGCACTGCGCTCAGCGCGGGCCCGCCGCCAGGCCCACGAGCTGGTCCTGGCACAGCGCAGTTCCCTACGGCTGGAACTGCACCGCCAGGTGCGGGAGGCTGCGGCCGGACTCACGTCAGACCCGCGCTACCCGGAACTGGTGGCACGGCTGGCGGGACTGTGCCGGCAACTGCTGGGCCCTGATGCCCTCGTGTCAGAGAGCCTCGAGGGCGGCGTCTTCGCCGAGGCCGGTCCGCGCCGCCTGGACCTTTCGCTGCCTGTACTGGCCGAGATGACCCTGGACGCCATGCCCGCGGCGCGTGAGCTGTGGACCCCGTAACGTCCCGGCGGGTCGGCACCGTGGTGCGTGTCAGCGGACCTCTGGTGGAGATCGAGGGGGTGGAAGGACTGTCCATGCTGGAGTTGATCGCCGTCGGTCCCCGGCGCATCAGCGCCGAAGCTGTCGCCATTGCAGGGAACCGGGCAACCCTGCAGGCCTATGAATATACCGGCGGCTTGAAAGCCGGCGATGTTGCCGTCCCCACGGGTGATGAACTCGCGGGCCTCTTGGGGCCGGGACTGTTGGGACACGTGTTCGACGGGCTGATGCGCCCGTTGTCGTCTGCGCCGATGTGGCTGACCCCGGAGCGGTCCGGATCCGCGGAAGACCCCGCGGTTTTGGCCCGCGATTGGACCTTTCAACCGGCGGCGGTGCCCGGCACCACTGTCTCTGCCGGCCAAGTCCTGGGCACGGTCCCCAATTCCGGGGCGATGGAACACCGGGTCCTGGTGCCGGCGGGTGTGTCCGGCGAGCTTAGCTGGCTGGCCCAGGAGAGTCGGGTCCACGTCCTCGACACTGTGGCCGTGATCGGCGGCCGCGAGGTGGCGCTGGCCGAACGCTGTCCCGTGCGCCGGCCGCGTCCTTTCCAGTCCAGGGACTCCGGCACGGTGCCACTGCATACCGGCCAGCGGGTCCTGGATCTGATATTTCCGGTGGCGCGCGGGGCCGCGGCAGCGGTGCCGGGCGGCTTCGGTACAGGGAAGACACTGCTGCTGCAGCAAATCGCCAAGTGGAGCGACGCCGACGTGATTGTCTATGTGGGCTGCGGGGAACGGGGAAACGAGATGGCTGATGTCCTTGACGGGCTCTCCCAGCTCGAGGACGGGCGGACCGGCGGGAAGCTGATCGAACGCACCGTCATTATCGCCAACACTTCCAACATGCCGATGATGGCGCGAGAGGCGAGCATCTTCACCGGGATCACGGTCGCCGAGTACTACCGGGACATGGGGTACGACGTCGTCGTAATCGCGGACTCGACCTCCCGGTGGGCCGAAGCTCTGCGTGAATTCGCCAACCGCAACGGCGACCTTCCTGCCGAAGAGGGCTACCCGGCGAATCTTGCATCCGAACTTGCCTCCTTCTACGAGCGGGCCGGCCGCGTGACAACGCTGGGAGGGATGACTGCCTCCGTCACTGTGATCGGGGCCGTTTCGCCGCCCGGCGGCGACATGACGGAACCCGTAACCACGGACTCCCAGCGCTTCGTCCGCTCCCTGTGGACGCTGGACAGGGACCTCGCCTATTCCCGGCATTATCCGGCGGTGAGCTGGACAGGCTCGTTCGCCCGCGACGCGGAAGCACTCGGCAGCTGGCATGCGGCCAACGGGGATCCGGGCTGGGCCGAGCGCCGGGCCCGGGCCGCCGCCCTGCTGGCGGAGTCAGACCGATTGGCCGAACTGGCGGAGATCATCGGGACGTCGTCGCTGCCGGGCCACGAACGGATGGTGCTGCTCGGCGGGCGCCTGCTGCGCGATGGCGTGCTGATGCAGAACGCGCTCAGCGTCAACGATGGTTTCTGTTCGGCGGACAAGGGCGCCGCTCTGCTGGATCTTGTGCTCGACGTCGTTGATTCCTGCCAGAGACTTGTGGAAGGGGGCGTGGCAGCCACCACGATCGAACAAGCCGATCTCGGTCGGGTGCTTCGCGCCCGTGAGGAAACGGGTCCGTCGGACGCGGCAGCTGTCCAAGCCCTCGGCGGCGAGGTGCTCAAGGCATTGGAGGCCCTGCAATGAATGACGCAACAGCCTCGGCATCCGGCGGTGCCGGGTCCGTGCCGTTGTCGGCAGGCTTCGCCGCGCAGATCTCCTACGGAGATGTGCGGGAGCTCCGCGGGCCGCTGCTCATTGCGGGCGCGGTTGACGGCGTTGGCTGGGATGAATTTGCCACCATCGACATGGACGGCGGCGAGCGGCGCCATGGCCTCGTCCTCGAAGTGGACCAGGACCTCGCGACGTTGCAGGTCCTCGAAAGCACCGACGGCATGTCGCTGGGAGGAATCCGGATCCGCTTCGAGGGCCGTCCCCTTCACGTCCAGGTGGGAACGGAGTGGCTCGGCAGAGTTTGCAATGGACGTGGGGAACCGCTCGACGGCGGACCGCCCGTGACGGGCACGGCAAGCCTGCCGGTCAGCGGTTGGCCGCTGAACCCGGTCTACCGGCGGCCCCCGCAGGAACCGGTCCTGACCGGCATCTCGGTCATCGACGCCTTGACCACGCTGGTCAGGGGACAGAAACTCCCCATCTTCTCCGTTCCGGGTCTGCCACACCTGACGCTGGCGACTCAGATCGCGGCACAGGCGACGTCAGGCGGCCACTCATTCCGGGTGGTGTTCGCCGCCATGGGGCTGACGCACGCGGATATCGCGTATGTGCGTGACCGTCTTGAAGAACGCTCCGCCGGGAAGGAGTTGGTGCTCCTGCTCAACGCTGCCGACGATCCCGTCATTGAACGGATCCTCACGCCGCGGATCGCGCTGACGATTGCCGAACAACTCGCCTACACCGAGGGCCACGACGTTCTGGTGATCATGTCGGACATGACCAGTTATGCCGAAGCGGTCCGGGAAGTGTCTGCGGCGCGGCGGGAGATCCCGGCCCGGCGGGGCTACCCCGGTTACCTCTATAGCGATCTCGCCACCCTCTACGAGCGGTGCGGGCGGGTCAAGGACCACGATGGTTCCGTCACCATCGTTCCGGTGCTGACGATGCCGGCCGGCGACATCACCCATCCGGTACCGGACCTGACCGGCTACATCACGGAGGGGCAGATTGTCCTTGCGCCCGACATTGCGGCACGCGGCATATACCCGCCGGTGGACGTCCTGTCCTCGCTGTCCCGCCTCATGCGCAGCGGCGCGGGCAAAGACCGGACCCGCGAGGACCACCTTGACGTGGCCGCCCAGGTTCTTGCTGCCATGGCGCGCGCGCGGCAGGCGGCGGAACTGGCGGAACTAGTGGGTGCGGCGGCGCTGAGCGAAACCGACCGCAGCTACATCCACTACCGGGAATTGGTGGAAACGGGCCTCTTCAACCAGGGGCGCGACGAAATCAGGTCCCTGGACGACACCCTGGGCAGGGCATGGGCGGCGCTGGGTGCGCTGCCGGAACAGGAGCTGACCATGGTTTCGACCGCGCTCCTGGAACGGTATCTTCCCCATCGGGAAGGCCGGCCATGACCAGCACGGGCCGGGCAGGCAAGGTCCGGGTGGAGCGCCGGCTGATGACAGCCCGCCACGGCGCGCGCCTGCTGGACCGGAAGCAGCACATCCTGGCGGACGAGCTGGAACGGTTCCAACTTCGCATGGAACTGAGCCGGGCGGAGTGGGAGGAGTTGGCCAAGGAAGCGGCGCTCTGGCTGCGTCGGGCTGCCGCCCTGGACGGCAGCAGGCGGGTTGAGGCAGCGGCTCCGCTGGAGCCCGCCTGGGTCAGCGTGCCGTGGGGAAGCGCCATGGGTGTGCTGTATCCGGAGGACCCCGAGTGCCGGCTCCCGGCGGCGCCACACGCGGGGGGAAGCTCGGCCTTGTCCTACGCGGCCGCCGTTCATCGCAGGGCTCTCGAGGCCGGGGTGCGCTACGCCGCGGTGCAGCGTGCGGAACTGCTGCTGGCTGCCGAACTCGCGGCGACCCGGACCCGGCAGCGGGCGGTTGAAAACCGCTGGATTCCCAGACTGGAAGACGAACTGCAGAGCATCCGGCGGCAGCTTGACGCGCAGGAACTTGAAGAGAGCCTGCGCCTGCGCTGGGCGGCTGACCGGAACTCAGGAAACACGGGAACCACAGGAAACTCAGCAATCCTGGCGCAGGATCCCGACACGAGGGGGACCCGATGAGCGATGTGATCTTGGTGGCAGTCAATGACTCCCGGGCAGCTTTCCGGGCAGCGGAAGTGGCCGTCGAGTATGCGCGCCGGTTGGGCGCGAGCCTGCGGGTCGTGACGGTCAGGGACCCGGGGGCGCTTGATAGACATCCCGGTGCCATCGACCCAGCCGTCTTGGCCAGACATGCGGATCTGGCAGCCGAGGCCGCGCTCCGCCATGTGGCCGCGCTGGGGGCGGCGGCAGGAGTGCCGGTGTCTCTTAGCCGTCGCTCTGGCCGGGTTGCGGCCGAAATCCTGGCCGAGGCCCGCGAAGCCAAGGCGGCCCTGATCGTAGTGGCGTTGGTGGATCGTCCCGGCAGTGCAACCCGCTACATCGGCAGCCACACCCTGCGTGTTCTGGAGTTCTCCGGCGTTCCTGTGATGGTGGTGCCCCTGGGGGAGTGATCTCGAGTACCGAGGTTCCTGTCCCCGACGTTCGGGACCAAGCCTTCCTCCGGTGCGGCCCTATGAGGCCTCAAGCCGCCGGCGGAGTGACATGATGCCCAAGACCAGGCCGCCTGCGGCCGTCAGCAGCAGCACCGCCATGTCCCTGCCAAGGTTGTCGGTCGACTGGTAGAAGATCGCGGCCTCCAGCGCATCCACCCCATAAAACGTGGGCGTGAAGTGCGCTATGGTCTGAATCCAGCCGGGCAGGAATGCCGCGACGCTGATTCCGCCGCTTAGGAAGAAGAGGTAGATCGCCACGTTGATCCCGGCCGCCGATACCGGGGCAAACCGGCGGAAGGTGGCTCCAAGGGCGGCCCCGACCCCGGCCGCCGCGAGTGCGATCAGCCCGATCACGGCCAGCGCCGGCAGCCAGTACCAGCCCGCCGGCCGCAGGAAGCCCGAGACCGCCGACAGGACCAGCACCAGCGCTGCCACCAGCATGGTGGTCACCCAGCACCCTAGGATCTTCCCGGCGATCAGGGCCCCACGGCCGATCGGTGCAAGCAGCAGCGCCTTGATGGTCAGGTCCTCGAATTCCCGGGCGGTGGCCAGCCCGCCGTTGACGACACCCATGAGCGTCAGCAGCAGCACGAGGATGGGCACCAGTTCGAACTGTACGAGGTCAACGTCATGCGGCCTCAGATCCGACTCGGCGACGCCGACCATGACGGGGTTGTCCGGCTCGCCCGCGTAAAAGCGCGTGATCGCCGTCGGCAGCGATCGCCGGAGGTCGTTGGTGAAGTCCAGGTTCAGATTGTTGATCCGGATCTGTACCGGGTCCGGCCGGTGCATCCGGTAGTCGTCGTCGAAGGAGGCTGGGATGGTGATCACGGCGGCCACCTGAAGGGTATCGAGCAAATGCGCCGCCTCATCCGGAGTTGCGGCTTGGACGCGGAACGCGTCGGAGTCATTGAGGATCGAGACCAGGCGCTGAGCCTGCGGGCCGGTGTCCTCGGCCACCACTGCCACCGGATTGCGGCCGGTTGCCCCCGCCACGACGAAGATGATCAGCAAGAAGGCGATCGGCGGCAGCAGGCTGACCGCGATTGCCGAGGGTGTGCGCACCCACGTCACGATGTCTTTGGCCGCGATGGCAAGGACTGCCCGCAGGGCTCCCATCAGTGCGATCCCATCAGTGCCCCACCCCCCGGCGGCCGAAAACCAATGCGGTGAGCGCCACCGTGAGAAGGGTGAACCCGGCCAGGACCATCGTGTCGACGGTCAGGTCCTGGGTGGCCGTCTGGAAACCGTGGAAGGCGTGCTGGAACGCGGCGATCGCATAGGTGAGCGGGGACACGGCCGCGATGGCTCCGGGAACTTCACCCAGCCAGTTCGCCGGTCCGAACGGACCGCTCAGAAAGAACAGCGGCAGGACGCAGGCGATGGAGAGCGGGATCGCCTGCTGGCGCCGGCGGACCAGCGTCCCGACCAGCACACCGAGGGCAAGAAAGGCTGCGATCATCAAAAGGCCAAACCCGAGTACCTCCAGGGGATGGAGGGGCTGCACCCCGATCACCAGGATGACGACGCCCAGCACCAGAATGGCCGACGCTGCAGTGAGCGCGGCTGCGCCAAGAATTTTTCCGAGCCCGATCGCAAGCCGGCTAACCGGGGCCAGTGCCAGTTCCTTGATGGTTCCCAGTTCGTAGTCCCGCGCGGCGTTGACGCTGCCCTGCAACAGCGCGGCGAGCATCAGCCCGGCCACCACGATGCTGACGGCCAGGTAGGGGATGTAGCCGGTGTCGTGCTCCTGGACGTCGGACTCGACCGCCCTCACGACGACCTGTTCAGGGAACGCGCTGGCGTAGAAGGATGTTATGGACAGCGGCACCGCCCGCCGGATGTCGTTGGTGAAGTCGACGTTGAGGTTGTTGAGCTCGACCGGGATGTCCACCCGTCGTCCAGCGTTGAGCGCGGCATCAAAGTCTTGCGGTACCGTCACGACGGCGACGACGGTTCCCGCGCGGATCTCGCGCTCCGCGTCCGCCGGGGAGGCCGTATGGATGATAAACGACTGAGAGTTGTTCATGGCCTGAACGAATTGCCCGGCCAACGGGCCTTGGGTCTTCATCACCACCGCGATCGGCGCCTGGCCCCCGCTGATGGCGAACAGCAGGAAAAGCAGCAGGAAGTTGATCGGGATGATGATGCCGGCTATCGCGAACAGCGGTTCCCGGAGGGTGAGGCGGATGTCCACCGCCGCGACGGCCCGGACCACACGCAGGTTGTGTCGGAGGCTCATTCCCTGAGCTCCTTGCCTGTCAGGCTCAGGAAGACCTCGTCCAGGCTCGGTTCGCGGCTCTGGATCTCCTCGAGGCTCGTGGATTCGACCACCGCCGTCACCACCTTGCCGGTGACGGCGGCGCCCCCTTCTACAGTGACCTTCAGCCATTCGTCGGCAGCGACAGCGGAAACCACACCGGGCAGGGCACGGACTTTCCGGACGATGTCCTCCGCCGGCACCGGCTGGGTGCGCATTTCCAGGACCGTGTCACCGAAGCTGCGGCGAAGGTTCGACGGCGAGTCCAGCGCCACGAGGCGCCCGCGGTCGATGATGCCCAGCCGGTCACAGAGGACGTTTGCCTCTTCGAGGTAGTTCGTGGTGATGAGCACGGTGGTTCCGCGCTCTTTGAGCTCGAGGATCCGGTCCCAGAGCGCGCGCCGGCTCTGCACATCGACTCCCAGGGCGGGCTCGTCGAAGTAGAGCAACTCGGGCTCGTGGAGCAGTGCCCGGACCAGGGCCAGACGTCGTTTCATGCCGCCGGAGAAGGTGGAGACGCGGCTCTTTCGCCGCTCGTCCAGCTGCGCAAGCTCGAGCAATGACGTGATCCGCTTCTCGAGGCCCTTCCGGGGCACGTCGAAGAGATCGGCGTGAAAGCGGAGGTTGGCTTCCGCCGTGAGCTCCTCGTAGAGGGCGTTCTCTTGCGGCACCGTCCCCAGCGAGCGTCGGATCCTCTGCGGATCCACGAGCATGTCCACGCCAAGGACCGTGACCCCTCCGGAGGTCGGACGGCTCAGGCCGCTGATCATGTTGATGGTGGTTGTCTTGCCGGATCCGTTGGGCCCGAGCAGGCCGAAGATTTCCCCGCGTTCGACCCGCAGACTGAGGTTGTCGATTGCGGTGAAGGAGCCGAATCGTTTGGTGACTTCTGTGAGCTCGATGGCCGTTTCGGTCATGCCCTTACCTCCTTGGGCCACAGGCGCGGTGACCGGCCGGCAGTCTCGTCGGGCGGCCCCACGGCTCCATGATGGGACGGGGCCGATCAAAACACAACCGGTCGCGGTTACGCATCTGGCGTTTGAACCCCGGGAGGTCCACGCTTTAAGGAGTCGGGCTGTAGCCCGACGTCGGGCGGTGCCGGATCGCCGAGGGTGGTCTGCGGAGTGCGAGGAGAACGACCATGGTTGACACGGCATCCCCGGCTCTCAGGACCGGCGTCGGGCGGGACCTGGTCACAGAATTGCTGGGCATCTGGCTCCTCCTGGCGGTCTTCCTGGATGGCTGGGCACACCTCCACGTTCCCGGACTGGAAACGTTCTTCACCCCGTGGCACGCCGCTCTCTATTCCGGCCTCCTTGCCATGGCAGCGTGGACGGCCACCGTGATCTGGAGGAACCGCGAGCCCGGGCAGCCGCTCGCCCGCGCGATACCTGCCGGTTACCGGGGCACGGTGGTTGGAGTTGTCCTTTTCGCCGTCGCCGGCGTTCTGGACCTGGCATGGCATGAAATCCTGGGCATCGAAGTCTCTCTCGATGCGCTGGTAAGCCCCACCCATCTGCTGCTGGGGTTTAGCCTCTTCCTCATTCTCGGTACCGGCGTCCGCAGCGCACGGGCCCGTGGCCGGTCGGGCGCCTTCGAGTGGTCGGCGCCGGCGCTGCTGGCTGTGGCCCTGATGACCGGTTTGGGCGCCTTCTTCCTCATTTACTGCTCGGCCTTTGTCCGGACCGCTCCGGCGGTCCCGTACATCCCGACGCCGATCGGCAGTCCCGGCCACACCCAAGCGGAGATGCCTGCGGCGATCGGCATGGCCAGCTACCTGGTGACCACGGCACTGATCATCGCCCCGTTTCTCTACACCTGGTCGGGAGTCCTGCGGCGACCTCGCGGCATCGCCACCATGCTGGTCGCCGTCGTGGCGTGGCTGCCCCTGGCGATGTCGGGATTCCGCCCGGCAGGTGTCGCCGGAGCGGCAGGTGCCACGCTGGCCGCAGTTGTGGTGGACGTGCTGATCGCCCGAAGGGGCGGCCAATTGACCGGCCGCCGGCTGCCGGCGGTCAGCGCGGTACTGGCGGCTCTGATCTGGACAGGCCAGATGATCGGGATCGCCGTAGTGTCAGGGATTGGATGGCCTGTGTCGATGTGGCTTGGGGCCATTGTGCTGAGTTCGGCAGTGGCTGCCGGTCTGGCCTTCGTCAGCTCCTGGAACACCGGGAGCACGCCAACCCAGGAAGCAACGCACGCTTAGGAGGTTCAAGTGATCAGCATGACGGCATACGGAGAGACGTCGCGGGAGAAGAGGCTCGCAGCCATTGGCACGGCGGTGTTCGCTGTCGCGCCAGCGACGGCGGCCGGGCTCGTTCCGTGGTTGTTGACGCGCTGGAAGGTGAAGCGGCCGGTGCCGGGCGGACTCCCCGCGCAATGCGCCGGCGTCGTGCTCATCGGTGCGGGCGCGGCAGTCATCACAAGTTCGTTTGTCCGGTTCGCCGTCGAGGGACTGGGGACCCCGGCTCCCTTTGCGCCGCCGAAGCATTTGGTGGTCGGCGGCTGGTACCGATACGTGCGCAACCCCATCTACGTCGCCCTCGCCGCCTCGATTACCGGGCAGGGCCTCCTGCTGGGGCAGCCCAAGCTTTTTGCCCTTGCCGCCGTGGATGCCGTCCCCGTGGCCGCATTTGTGGTGTTCCACGAGGAGCCCACGCTGGCACGGACGTTCGGACCTGAATATGAGATCTACCGCGCCAATGTCCCGCGCTGGCTTCCCAGGCTCACTCCCTGGCGGGACGGATCCGCTGTGGCGTTGTAGCGTGGAGGCCAATGACACTTTCGACGCAGCTTCTCATGGCCTATGACCAGCAACTCCGAACAGATGCGGAGACGCCGAGCGCGCTCGCCGTTGAACTACTGGGCCCGTTGCGTCTGGTGACCTTTGCCGGCGGCCGAGGCTTCGTGACCTATCAGGATCTCGGTGGCGCCGCCGCACCCACGATCGCGCGATGGGTGGCCGAGGCACTTGCTTTCTACCGCAGCGATCCAGCCATTGTGCGGGTCGAGTGGAAAACCCGTGGACACGATGATGCGCCCGGACTCCATGACGCGTTGCTCGCCAACGGATTTGAGCCCGATGAAACCGAGTCGATCATGATCGGGCCAGCAAAGGCGTTGACCGCGGACGTGCAACTCCCGCCCGGCGTCAGCCTCCGCCGCGTGAGCGAAGAACAGGACATCCGCGCCATGAGCGCAATGCAGGACGAAGTTTTCGGCGTTTCCGTCTCCAACGGCAACGCCGACGCAATTCTGGCCCGTGCGGCACGCGGCGACGGGATGGAACTCTGGGTGGCCGAACACGAGGGATCGATGGTGAGCGCGGGGCGCCTCGAACCGGTTCCTGGCACGGAATTTGCCGGCATCTGGGGCGGGGCGACACGCGCCGAGTGGCGCGGCCAAGGCATCTACCGGGCCGTTACCGCGGCCCGTGCCCGGGCCGCGCTGGCGAGGGGCAAGACACTCATCCACAGCGATTCAACCGAGTATTCACGCCCTATTCTGGAACGCTACGGTTTGCTCCGGGTGTCAACGACCACCCCGTATCGCTGGCGGCGCTGAAGATCTTGGGGTCCGGCACGGGGCGGTCACCAGAATTTCTGCACACCCGGGGCTGCGTCACGGAGCCGGGCACCTTCGAGGACGATGGAGCACTCCTCTAAGCCGAACTCTCTCCACTGCGCGAGCAGTCGGAGGTCTCCTGCCGGCGGCAACGGCCAGAGCCAGAGCGTGCCTGTGCCGGACAACTCGTCGTCGCCCCCGTTCCCGCCGCCGTTTCTCAGCAGGAGGACCGGGGCCGGCGGCTGCTGGGTGCCGTCGAAGACCCCGTGCGGGTGTGCGCCCGTGCTGGCCTTGGCGCCATCGGGAAAGGCTGCGCCGAACAGGAGCATGGAAGCAGCGCCGGAGCCCCTGCGTGCGCCGGGTCTGCCCCGGAAGAATGCGTCGTTGAGATCCGCCCATTCCTCTTGGGTCTGTTCGCCCCGGCGGATGGTCCAGCACACATCGAACGAACAACCCGTGGAGAAGACATCCACGCTTTTTACAGCCATCACCATCGTCGGGCTCCGGTGCAGAAACTGCCCAACATGGAGCACGGCCGGCAGTTCGGACGGCGGGGCGCCCGCCCAGGCCGGGGGCACATACCGCGTTGCCCGTCCGCGCGGCGGAAGGGGCGGCACCGGGAATTCCTGGAAGAAGGTCATGGGTGATCCTTTCGTTGGCGTGCGCCCCCAGTCACTGCGGCCGGCCCGGGAGCTGGACCGTGATGGGCGGCGTTGTTATGGGACCGCCGCATTCTTCCGAGCCGCCGGTCCTGGTCCATTCCACCGGTGATTGCTGCTGGGCGAGCACCGTGCCGTCCTTGGCGAGCACGCGCGTCGTCACTTCGTGGGGCAATGGGCCGCTGACAGTGAACAACCAGGAATTGAGCGCCGTCCTGGAGGCAACGAAAGGTGCCGGGGACGGCGAAGCGTCACCCGGGAGGCTCGGGCCCGCTGTTTTCGGCGACGCAGCCTGTGCCGGGGCTGCCTCGCGAACGGAGCAGCCCTCCGGAGTGCAGAGCTGAACATCGTTGACGGCGGTGATGTCGCCTTGGAGCCTGACAGTGATGGTGCTGACCCAGCCAACTGCCGGGCAAACGACGTCGGTCATTGCGCAGGCCGACAGTGGCAGGCCGGCAAGCATGAGCACAACGGCAGAGCGAAAGATCCCCCAATTTGACCTCATCGTGCCAGTCTAGACAGACTCCCGGCTGACCGCTCGCCTCCCGCTGCGAGAGTTTCGCCGTCGAAGTCCGCCGGAAGAATTGTCCAGGTCCGCATCGGCGAGATCGCGATGGGGACCGCTGAGACGCCGGGCCGGTTTCGCTGACCGTCCGCCCCCGGTGCTTGAGGAATGCTAAGCCGGCTTGCGTGACAACCGCGCCAACACCTAATCGCCGGAGTCGTCCTCCTGCTTCTTCTTGTCCCGGCCTGAGAAGAGTGCCTCGCACGCGGCCTCCGTCACGGCCTGGAGCAGAGCCCGGATGATCTCCCCAAGAATCCACATGCGGCCACGATAGGGCGAACGGCCTGCTTGGCTAACGAAGCAGGCCTTTCCCGGGAAATACACCGACCGGGCGACGGTCCCACTCGCGTGCATCCGCCCGGTCTTTGCCCGACGCTGTCAGGATGCCGGCGTCGGGATGCGCTCCAGCGTGCACGGATCTGTGTTGGCTCCGCACACGATCACCGCCACGCGTTCGCCGTCCTGGGGCGTGTGGGCCCCGAAGGTGAGCGCAGCGAAGGCCGCGGCCGCGCCGTACTCGGCGGGGATGCGGTACTCGCTCCGACGGCGACGACGATCGTGGCGATGCCGGGCTCATCCTCCAGGATCTCTTCGGCGAGGGTGCCCGCCCCCGCAGCGATCTCGAGCTGGTCGTAGGCATGGCAGAACAGTGCACCGCTGGCTTCCACGCACTCCATTGCAGCCGCATAGGCCTCCGCGTACTCCGCGCCGACCTGGCGGACGGCTGCCCCGTATCCAAGGAGGCGCTCGACCTTGACGCGCGGTGCCGTCTCCGGGACGAACACTGTCGCCGGAACTCCAAGCGCCGCTGCGGCATAGGCATTTGCCAGGCCCGCGTTGCCGCCGGACGCGGCCACCACACCGACGGCGGGGTCAAGTTCCCCTCGCTCCCGGGCGGCGAGAAGACGGTTGAAGGCCCCGCGGGCCTTAAAGACACCGGTGTGCTGCTGAAACTCGCACTTGAACCAGAGCGGGGCGGCGGCGGTGCCTCCGCGGAGCAGGGGCGTGCGCCGCACATAGCCGTTGATGCGCCGCTCGGCCTCGAGCACATCGCTTCGGTTGATCACGGTTTCTTCCTCAAATTGCCTCGCCGATAGGGTCGCTAGAATAACGAGTGCCGCCGGTACGGTTTCAACACTGCCGCCGAGCCGGCCCCGGGTCAGCCGTCAGTGTCCGGAGGCATGTTGGCCAGCACGTCCGTCAAAGCGGGACGGAGGTCTGCCGCGATGCGGGGGAGTGCGTCGGCGTTCGGGATCCGGCCCTCACGGAGTTCCTTCTCGAGGCCTGTGCAGTAGCGCGTCAGCTGCTCTGCTCCAACCATTGCCGAGCTTGTCTTCAGGCTCAGGACGGCATCGAGCGCATGCTCCGGGTCCGCCGTGCCCAGAGCCGTGTGCACCTGCGCCAGGCGGTCCCGGAGCAGGGCGAGGAAATTGGAGGCAAACGTTGCTGCTGCGGTGCGTCCGACGTGATCAACCAGATCCTGGAGTTTCGATTCGTCCACGACCTGTGGCGGGCGTGGATGAACGCCACTGTTTGGCTGCCCAGTCCCGGTAGGCGGTTTGCCCGCAGCGTCCCCCAACGTCATTGCGTTAGCCTAACCTGTGCAGCAGACCCGCCGCTTCACGGTCGTAGTGTGAGCCCCTTCACAATGCAGCCTTCCAATCAACTTACGATGCTTATGAGCCGAGATGGAGCCGTCAGGAAGACCGCGCTGCTTGCCGTCGTTTCAGGTCCCAGGCAGTCCAGGCGATGAGGGCGGCGAAAACGGTCACTGCCAGGGCGGCCGAAACTCCCACCATGACGTCAATAGGCAGCAGATAGACCAGGACGGCCCGCGTGCTGGCTTCAGCAATCAGTCCCGCACCCCAAACGGCGGAAATCTTCAGGTGCCAGCGGCGCACCGCAGGGTTGCGGTGGAATTCCCGGTCCATTTCCCCGGCGCGCTCCGGACTCCAGGTCTTGGCTGCGTCCAAAGTCAGGGGATGTCCCAGGGCAGCCAAAACCAGGAACGAAACACCAAGGCCGCCGGTGATAGCAGAGTCCTTGAGCAGCAGAAACCGCGGGTCACCGGTAAGGAAAGAAAGGCCCAGGCCGAGTCCGAAGACGATGACCATCAGCATCGCAAACGGGTTCAGGGAATGTCCCTTGAACGCGGTCCACAACAGCCGGCAGGCAGCTGCTCCCGTCGCCGCCAGCAGTGCTGCCCAGTCCGTGGCACCGGCCAGGTGCAGGACGTAGTAGGCAGCCAGCGGTGCCCCTACGTCCCAAGCCAGACCGCGGACCAGCGCACGCGTCACCAAACCCGGACGTTCCCGTCCCGAAGCCTGCTCAGCGTTCATCGGGGTGCTCCATCCCTTTTCCGGATGCGGGCTCTTTGAACAGCACACCGGCTACAGCAGTCTTCCGAAGAAGACCGAGGACCATGCAGTCAGCAGCACGATCAGGAGCATGCCGTCCGCTCAACGACCTCCGGCCGTGACGGCATACCAAGCCTGCCCCGAGACCGGGGACCAGGCCCTTCGTTGGCCGAATTCGGTGAAGCGCCGTCACGGGGACCCCGACGAAATCGGCGATCACCGGAGCCGCCGTCTGCAGCTCCCCTCCGCTTATGACCAAGAGCTTCACCGGCCAGCAACGCCATGCTAGGTCCGAGCAGGAAGCGTCGTCAACAGGCCCGCAACCGGGTTGAATCGCCTCGGGATGCTCCTATTTCTGTCGATTCGTGGCTTGGGGTGTCCGGCTGGCTGGACTCCGGCTGGAGGGTGATCGACTGCCGCAGCAGTGAACAGCGCATCCAGCTGCTTGGGAACACCGCCATCTTCTCGCACCGGGTCGCCACGACCGTCCAGACAAGTTCCTCAGGATCCCGCGCAGTAAGTGACGAACGGGAGACCATCGTTTCCGCCCGAAGTCAGGACGGTCGTGTCCTCAGCATGAACAAGCACTTGTTGGCCTGCCCCGGCCGGTGAGGTACGAATCCTCGAGGTCGTAGTCGGTGAAGTTGCTGAAGAACGCGTCCGCGGCGCCGGGCCGGTTGGCAGGCGAGGCAAGGAGCCAGTCAATTTCTGCCGTCACCGTCTCGGCGTAGGTGCCCACAGGCTCGTAACCCAGTGCTGTGGAAGCCTGGGTGTCGAGGACCAGCGGTGGGGTGAAGTTCCAGGGGTGGGCACCCAGTTCGGGATGGTCCCCGGCCTCGAGGAGGATCTCTTCCCACTCGTGGCCGAGGTAGGCCGCGACGGTGCGGGCGATCTCCAGGCTGGTGGGCGCATCGGGATCTGCGCTGTTGAGGATCCGTTGTCCCGGGCGGGCGGCGACTGTTTCGATGAGGGCCGCGGTGTTGACGGCGGCACTCGTATGGTCGCCTCCCGCGCCAGCCGTGGCCAGGAATACTGCGGGGCGGCGGTCGAGGATGCGCTTCACGAACATCCACTCCCGCGGCACGGCTGCGCCTTCGCCATGAACCTTGGATGGGCGGATGACAGTGACGGGATGCCCGGTGTCGAGCAGCACATTTTCGGCGGCGACTTTGTTGGCGCCGTAGCCCTCGCGGGAATCGTAGCCGCCGTTCAGCGGCTTCATGGTGGGCCGGTCTTCCCGGATGGGGTGCGGGAAGCACGGCGGGACGTCCGAGTTGACGTGGTTGCCGGCGTCGTCGGTGTACACGGCTTTGCTGGACAGCATGACCGCAGACCCGACCCCGGAAAGGTGCGGGAGGAGCAGGCGGGCTTCGGCAGCTGTGTAGCAGGCGGCATCAACTAGAAGATCCGCGCCGTTTCCCAGTGCCTGCGCCAGATCGTGTCCGCTGCGCCGGTCCGATGCGAGGAACCGGGCGCCCGCAGCACGAAGAGCGGACGGCATCTTTGACGCGTCCCGGCCCGTGATGCGGACCTGCCACCCGGCCTCCAGCAAGCGGTGCGCGATGGCCCGGCCAAGCACGCCGGTGCCCCCAAGAATGACTGCCTGTTTCATTCGCACCACACTAGTGGGCCACCAGGCGGCCGCAGCGCAGTGACTTCACCCGGATTCGCCGGCGTCTCCCCGGTACGCTGAAGCTATCTGCAGCACACTTCAGCCAGGGTTGTGAACGTTTGGAACGGGGATCCCATGGCACATCCGGTGATTGCCACGAAGCTCTACGTCCCCAGGCCGCGACGTGGACTGGTGGCACGCCCGCGGCTCAGTGAGCTTCTGCGCCGCGGAGCCGAGTCGTCACTGACGTTGGTGTCCGCCCCCGCAGGGTTCGGCAAGACGACTCTCCTTGCCGGGTGGTTGGCTGAGGTATCCGGCGAAGACCATTGCGTGGCGTGGCTCTCGCTCGATCAAGCCGACAGCGAGCCTGCGGTGTTCTGGACTTATGTGGTGACCGCGCTCCAAACGGCGGTGCCCGGCGTCGGCTCTACTGCGCTCGAACTGACGGGGACGTCCCCGTTCCCCACCGAGCGTGTGCTCACTACGGTGCTGAACGAACTGGCCGCCGCCCCGGCCGCTGTCTGGCTGGTGCTGGACGACTACCACTTGGTGGACGGCCACGATGTCGGCGAAGGTATGGCCTTCCTGCTGGAGCACCTTCCGCCCCACGTGAAGGTCGTGATCAGCACGCGCGCCGACCCCTCGCTGCCGCTGTCCCGCTGGCGGGTGCGCGGCGAGCTGGTCGAGATCCGTGCCGCGGAGCTGCGCTTCACGCCGGAGGAGGCCGCCGCCTACCTCAACGGGGCGGCGGGACTGGACCTGGCAGCCGCGGATGTGGCGGCTTTGGAGGAGCGCACGGAGGGGTGGATCGCCGCGCTGCAGCTCGCCGCGCTCTCTCTGCAGGGGCGCGACGACGTCGCCGGTTTCATCGCCCGGTTCGCCGGGAACGACCGGTATGTGGTCGACTACCTTGTCGAGGAGGTGCTGCAGCATCAGCCTGAGCCGGTTCGCGGCTTCCTGCTGCAGTCCGCGGTGCTTGACCGGCTGACGGGGCCGCTCTGTGACGCCGTCACCGGCCGCGACGACGGAAGCCAGATGCTCATGGTCCTGGAGCGGGCGAACCTCTTCCTTGTCCCGCTGGACGAGCGGCGGGAATGGTACCGGTACCACCACCTCTTTGCTGACGTGCTGCGCGCCCGCCTGCTCAGCGAACGGCCTGAGCAGGTTCCCCTGCTGCATCAGCGCGCCAGCCGGTGGTTCGAGGCCAACGATCTGCCAGCTGAGGCGATCAGGCACACAATGGCCGCCGGGGACTTCGACCACGCAGCTCACCTCATGGAACTGGCTGTGCCGACGATCCGGCGCAACCGGCAGGACGCGATGCTGCTCGGCTGGCTGAGGGAACTGCCCGTCGACGCCGTCCGGCGCAGCCCGGTGCTGAGCGTCTTCTCCGGCTTCATGCTCATGGTCTCCGGACACCTCGATCAGGTCGGCCCGCGGCTTGACGACGCGGAACGCGCGCTGGCTGCGGTACCGGCCGGGGAGGTTCCCCCTTGGGCCGATACCGAGGCGCTCCAGTCGTTGCCATCGACCATCGCCGTCTACCGCGCCTCGCTCGCGCAAGCACGGGGCGATGTGGCCGGCACGGTCGAACATGCCCGGCGCGCACTGAATCTGGCCCGCCCGGGCGACCATCTCGGGCGAGGCGCTGCCGCCGGATTCCTAGGTCTCGCCGCGTGGGCAAAGGGCGACGTAGCGGCAGCGCTGGAGACGTTCACGCAGGCCGTGGCCAGCCTCCACGCTGCCGGCAACCTGGTCGACGAGCTCAGCAGTACGGTGGTGCTGGCCGACATGTGGCTCGCGGCCGGCCGGCCGGGCAAGGCACGCCTGCTCTACCGGAGCGCGCTGCAGCGGGCCGAGGCACACGGCGAGTCCGTAGCACGGGCCACCGCCGAGCTGCACGTCGGACTGGCCGAGATCGACTGCCAGGCCGGAGACCTGGGCAGAGCCAGGCGACACCTCGACACCGCCGCAGTATTCGCCGAGCGGGCGCCGGTGACCGAAAGCCGCTATCGGTGGTTCGTGGCGATGGCGCTGATCGCCCGGGCCGAAGGAGCCCCGGAGAAGGCGGTCAATCTCCTGGACCAGGCGGAGACGCTCTACCAGCGGGGGTTCTTCCCCGATGTGCGCCCTATCGCTGCGATGAGGGCCAGGGTCTGGATCGCCCAGGGCAAGATACCGGAGGCCGACGAGTGGGCACGCGAGCGCGGCGTGTCCGCCACGGACCAGGCCAGCTATCTGCGCGAGTCCGACCACCTCACCTTGGTACGTCTGCTCATCGCGCAGCACCGTACAGACCCCGGCGGCATCGCGATCGGCCCGGCAGCCCGCCTATTGGACCGGTTGCTGGAGGCCGCTGGGGCAAGTGGCCGCGCCGGAAGCGCCATGGAGATCCGCATGCTGCAGGCCTTGGCACAGGACGCGCAGGGGCATCGGACGCAGGCCCGCGAGGCTCTCGGCCGGGCATTGGCCGAGGCACCCGAGCCAGGCGACTACGTGCGGCTCTTCCTGGACGAGGGGACCCCGATGATGGAGCTGCTGCGCGACGCCACACGCCACGGCATCGGCGGAGACCACGCCCGCCGCTTGCTCAGCTTGGGTGCGTCCGTCCAGGCGCAGTCCCCCGGCCCGGGGGAGCGCCCGCCGCCGTCGTCCGTTGTCCCTTTGAGCAAGCGGGAGCTGCAAGTGCTCAGGCTCCTCGACAGTGAGCTGAGCGGGCCGCAGATCGCCGTCGAACTGTTCATCTCGCACAACACGCTGCGCACCCACACCAAGCACATCTTCACCAAGCTCGACGTCACGGACCGCAGGGCGGCCGTCCGCCGGGCACGCGAAAGAGGCCTGCTGTAGCCGCGGCGCGCACATCTCACCCTGTCAGTCACATCGCGGGGTGACGCCCGGTCACCCCGTCCGTCCCTACATTTGAGTCATTCCGCGGCGCCCCGCCACGGAAGCCCAGAACCAGGGAGCCGGACATGTCCATCACCACCACCAAACTCACCCGCTGGGCCGGCCTTTGCGCCGTTGCGGCGGGCCTGCTGTTCATCGGCGTCCAGATCAACCACCCGCACCTGGATGCCGCCTTCGTCACCACCACCGAATGGACTGTCCGCCAAAGCCTGAAGGTCCTCATGTCCGTCCTGTCGCTCGTCGGCATCACCGGCATGTACCTGCGCCAGGTGAAGCAGACCGGAGTGCTCGGCCTGATCGGGTACACGGTGTTCGGCGTTGGTTATCTCATCATGATGAGCGTCGAAGTCATTGGTGTAGTGGTCCTTCCGGCCCTCGCCAACAGTGCACCCGGCTACGTCAACGACGTTCTCGCCGCAGCCACCGGCGGGCACCCGGCCGGCGACGTCGGCCTGATGCAGCCCCTCAGCGTGGTGTCTGGCCTCACCTACCTGGCCGGCGGACTCCTCTTCGGCATCGCACTCTTCCGCGCCAACGTCCTGGCCCGCTGGGCTGCGGCGGTCCTCGCCGGCGGCACCGTCGCAACCATCGTGATCCCACTGCTTCCGCAGATCAACGAAAGGCTGTTCGCCGTCCCCACTGGTGTCGCCCTGATCGGCCTCGGATACTCGCTGTGGCGCGATCAGCGCGCCGCAGCCGGCCGCGACCAGCTCAATTTCACCGGGGCGCCGCTCAACCCGGCTGATGTCAAGTGAGCACGCAGGGCGATGGCGGAGGCCGGGTCGCCATGACCCGGCACCCAGAACGGCCGGAGCCCACGGGCTACCGGCTCCGGGTTGACGGACACCTCGACGAGCAGTGGTCCGCCTGGTTCGGCGGCCTGGCCCTGACCCACGAAAGCGACGGCACTACAAGCCTCAGCGGTTTCGTCGCCGACCAGGCGGCCCTGTTTGGGCTGCTCATGAAGGTCCGGGACCTCGGCATCATTCTGGTCTCCGTCGAGGCCATCGGTCCGGCTAGCTCACTGCCCCGCTCCGCCGCGAACTCCCAGCGCTAGCTCCGGGCGGCGAGGATCTGCTCGCGCAGGATGTCCGCGTGACCGCAGTGCTGGGCCAGTTCCCGGAGCATGTGCAGGTAGACCCACCGCAGGGGCAGCGGACCCCGTCGGTTGCCCCGGACGAGGTCGTCAAGATCCAGCGGTGCGGCCGCCCGGCGGGAGTCCGCGCAGGCCCGGCTGTAGGCGTTCTGCAGGCTCGCGATGGTGTCGGCCGCATCGAGGATGAACGATTCGTCCGGGGTGGCCGGGATCCCGATCTCCGCCCGGGTCCGGCAGGTGATGGCCTCGTCAAACCAGACCTTCTCCACGAACGTGGCGTGCTTGACCAGCCCCAGGAGGGTGGTCCGCGAGGGAACCAGCGATGCCCGGGCCTCCTGCTCCGTGAGCCCGTCCAGGCAGTTGTGCAGCGCCGCCCGGTGCTCGTCGAGGAACGCATCGAACTGGCTCCGCAGGTCCGCGGTCAGGGTTGCCGGATCCATGCTGGGAAAAGGGCTCATGGGCCCTCATCCTAGGGCGGGACGGCCCGGTCCGGAAGTGGCGGCCCGGGCCTTTCCAAGGGGCACCGGTGCGGGGTCAGTGCCCGCGGGCGATCCATTCCTCAAGGTGCGGCGCTTCGGCGCCGATCGTCGTCGGATCTCCGTGGCCGGTGCGCACCACCGTGTCCGCCGGGAGCGGCAGGAGCCGGTGGCGGATGGAGTCGATGATGGTGGGGAAGTCGCTGAAGGACCGTCCGGTGGCCCCGGGGCCGCCCTGGAACAGCGTGTCGCCACTGAACACGGTGTGTTCAGAAACAGCGCCCTCGCCCTCGAGCAGGAAGCACACGGATCCGGGCGAATGGCCGGGCGTGTGCAGTGCCGTGAGCCTGGCCCCGGCGACGTCGAAGGTGTCGCCGTCGGCAATCGCGTGGTCCGGCCCGGTGCCGGGGAACACCTGCTCCCACAGCATCCAGTCGTCCCGGTGCAGGTACACGGGCGCGTTCACGAGCGTCCGGACGTCGCCGACGGCGCGGATGTGGTCATCGTGGCCGTGCGTGAGCAGGATCGCGGCGACCTTCCGGCCCGCGACGGCCGCGGCCACGGCAGCGGGATCGTGTGCGGGGTCGATGATGACGCATTCGGTGTCATCGCCGACGATCCACACGTTGTTATCAACGTCCCAGGTCCCGCCGTCGAGCGAGAATGTCCCGGAGGTGACCAGCCGGTCGATCCGGACGCTCACAGCTCCACCACCGAGCGCAGCACCGCGCCGGCGTGCATCTTCCCGAAGGCTTCTTCGATCTGGTCGATCGTGATCCGCTCGGTCACGAAGGCGTCCAGGTCCAGCTTGCCCTGCCGGTAGAGGCTGATGAGCATGGGGAAGTCGCGCGAGGGCAGGCAGTCGCCGTACCATGAGGACTTGAGCGAGCCGCCGCGGCCGAACACGTCCAGCAGCGGGAGCTCCAGGGTCATGTCGGGGCTCGGGACGCCCACCAGCACCACGGTACCGGCGAGGTCACGGGCGTAGAAGGCCTGCTTGTACGTTTCCGGGCGGCCGACGGCGTCAATCACCACATCGGCGCCGAAACCGCCGGTCAGTTCGCGGATTGCTTCCACGGGGTCGACGGCGGAGGAGTCCACCGTGTGGGTGGCGCCGAGTTCCCGGGCGCGCTGAAGCTTCTTGGCGTCGATGTCGACGGCGATCACGGTGGTGGCGCCGGCGAGCGCCGCACCGGCGATGGCCGCCACGCCCACGCCGCCACAGCCGATCACGGCGACCGAATCGCCGCGCTGGACGTTCCCGGTGTTGATCGCGGCGCCGATCCCTGCCATCACGCCGCAACCGAGCAGCCCGACGGCGGCGGGGTCGGCGTCGGGATCCACCTTGGTGCACTGGCCGGCCGCCACGAGGGTCTTCTCGGCGAAGGCGCCGATGCCCAGGGCCGCGCTTAGCTCCGTGCCGTCTTCCAGCGTCATCTTCTGGGTGGCGTTGTGGGTGTTGAAGCAGTACTGGGGCTCACCGCGGCGGCAGGCCCGGCACTCGCCGCACACGGCACGCCAGTTCAGGACCACGCGGTCACCGGGAGCGACCTCGGTGACGTCCGGTCCGACGGCGCTGACAACGCCCGTGGCCTCGTGGCCGAGCAGGAAGGGGAAGTCGTCGTTGATCGCGCCCTGCTTGTAGTGCAGATCGGTGTGGCAGACGCCGCACGTGAGGATGTCCACGAGGGCCTCGCCGGGACCGGGGTCCGGCACCAGGATCGTCTCCAGGGTGACATCGGCATTCTTGGAACGGACTACTGCGCCCTTGACTTTATGGACCATGGCATAAGCTCCTCTGCTCGAATCGCGGGTTACCCGCACAACTTACCCGCAAATCTACCCGCACAGCCTGCCGGGACAACGGGGGACGGCACGGCCCGTGGGGGCCGCGCCGTCGTGATTTGGTGCTGTTTTTGGATAAAGGAAAGGCTAGGCGGCGAGCCGGCTCTTGACCTCGGCCGCGGAGGGGTTGGTCGCGGCGGTGCCGTCCGGGAACAGCACGGTGGGGACGGTGCGGTTGCCTCCGTTGAGCTGCTCCACGAGATCGGCAGTGCCTTCGACTTCCTCGATGTTGATCTCGGTGTACCCGATGCCCTGCGCGTCCAGCTGCTTCTTCAGCCGGGTGCAGTAGCCGCACCACGTGGTCGAAAACATGGTGATGGTGCCGGTTTCGGGGGTGAAATCCACGAAGTTCTCCTCAAGCTAGTGGTTGGGGCCGGCGTGAAGAGCCGGGCGCCCACGGAAGTCGTACGTCACTTCCAATAACCGTACCGCGCAGCACACTATTCCCGCACGACGGTCCGCGGTGGCATGCTGGAGGGCATGTGTGGACGCTACGTGATGGCCCGGGCCGTCGGAGACCTGCTGGCCGAGTTCGACGCTGAACTCGAACACGAGATCGCGGTCCCGCCGTCGTGGAACGTCGCCCCGACCGCGGACGTGCCCATTCTGCTCGAACGGCTCATCGACGGGAACCCGGTGCGGCAGCTGCACCTTGCGCGCTGGGGGCTGGTGCCGTCCTGGGCCAAGGACCCCGGGATCGGCTCGAAGATGATCAACGCCCGCAGCGAGAGCGTGCTGGAGAAGCCCTCGTTCCGGAAGGCCGTGCGGTCCCGGCGCTGCGCCGTCCCCGCGGACGGCTACTACGAATGGAAAGCCGGTGAGGGCCGCAGCAAGCAGCCGTACTACGTGCACCCGAGCGACGGCGGCCCGATGGTGTTCGCCGGACTGTACGAATGGTGGAAGGACCCGTCCAAGGCCGACGGCGATCCGCACCGCTGGCTGCTCTCGACATCGATCCTGACTACCGACTCGCCGCCCGAAGGCTATGCCGGCGGGATGCTGGCGGAACTGACGGCCCTGCACGACCGGGTCCCGCTGCCGATGGACCGGGCGACCATGCAGGCCTGGTTGGACCCGCACGCCGGGGACGCCGCCACCCTGGTGGACCTGGTCCGCTCGGGGGCGCACGATGTCGCCGAGGGCTGGACCATCGACGCCGTCGGCACCGCGGTCGGAAACGTGAAGAATGATTCCGCCGAACTCATCAAGCCGGTGGGCAGCCTGTTCTAGTCACAGCGTCTTCGGGTCACAGTGTCACAGTGCCGCCGTCGTCGACCTCCCAGCCGGGATTGAAGGCGACCTCCCAGCGGTAGCCGTCGGGATCGGCAAAGTACCCGGTGTAGCCGCCCCAGGACTGGGTCTTCGGCGCCGCGACGATCGTGGCTCCCGCGGACTCGGCCTCCGCCATCACCCAGTCAACTTCCGCCGCGCTGCCCAGGTTGTGGCTCAGCGTGATGCAGGGAATGCCGGCTGGCGGATCGGTGGCCGCTTCGGCCTGCATCTGACCCGCGTCCCAGAGCGAGAGGATGAGGCCGTGATTGGCCTGGATAAAGAGGACCTCGCCCCGGACTTCCCGGCGGACGGGCCAGCCCAGGCCATCCACATAGAAACTGCGGGAGGCGTCAACACTGTGGACACCCAGTGAAATTAAATCGACTCGTGGCTGCATCTTTGGATACTGTCATGAACATGTCCACAAATCACGGATACGACAAAGATGCCCAGGCCGACAAGGCACAGCTCGCAGCTGTGCGGGTGGCAGTGGATGAGGTGGATGAGCAGATCGTGGCGCTGATCGGCCGCCGGGAGCGGCTGATCCGGATCGCCGGGACCCTGAAGGCGGACAGCGCGGAGGTTCGGGCGCCGGGCCGCGTGGAGCGCGTGATCGAACACGTCAAGGCCGTCGCGGAGCAGAAAGACATCGATCCCGACATCGTCGAGAAGACCTACCGCGCCATGGTGGAGGCCTTCACCGCGCTCGAACTCGAAGTTTACAAAGCCGGCAGCTGAGGCTTCTGCTTCTTGTCGCGCCAGCGCGCCTAGAGGGCCTCTTCCACGGGCACGTTGGACTGGTAGTCCCGGCCGTCGGCGTCGCTGAACGCCGTCATGAGGTGACCCTTCGGCAGCCCCAGCACCGTGGTGAGCGGGAAATGGCCGGTAATGGTGTTGCCCGAGTGCTCGACGCCCTTGAGGTCGAAATTTTCTTCGGTGCCGTCATGGCTGAAGCAGTAGAAGGATACGGCCTCGCCGTTCATGAACTCGATCCCCATTCTTCGCTGATGGGAATGGTCCGGGGTTGCCGCCACGAGCCCCACTACATAGGCGCCCTGGCCGGGGATATTGCCGTCTATATCAAAAGTCGCCACCAAGGTTGAATCCTTGGCGGCGATGCTTACGTGCTTCAGGAGTGCGTTGTGGGAGCTCATGGCTCAATCCTGCTACCTGCACCTGCGTCCGTCCACCCCTGATCTGTCGGTGGTCTGCGGAGTAGCTCGTTCGCGGCGTGGGGATCGGCGGTGCCGTCCCCGGTCCCATTGACGTGGTCGCGTACGGCTGCCTTCCTGCGGCGTCCCGCGGCCACGATGAATAGCACGATGAATAGGGCGACGGCGATAGCTGCGGCGCCGGCGATGCCAGCCGGAGTGTTCCAGGGGCTTGCCGCCCCGTCGGCGGCTCGGGTCCCGGTCGAAGCCTGCGTCTCTTGGGGCTGGGGGCTGCCGGAGGCCGGTGCGTAGCGGGACACGGAGCCGTTGTTGGCGCCGTTGCCCGGGCTCGCCACGATGATGGTCCCGTCCGGGGCTACCGCGAGGTGGCCGGGGTTGTTCTCCGTTGGGATGGAGGGGCCCGTTGCTGTGGCGCCCGGCGTTATTACGGACAGGGCGGGGCTTAGGGCGCTGGCCACGTAGAGCGTCCCGTCTTGCCCGACGGCTGCCTCCGTGGGTCCGCCCGGGACGTAGATGGTGTAGGCCACGGTGTCGGCGCCTGGTGTGATGACAGCGACGTGATTGGAACTGATGTTGGTGACATAGATTGTCCCGTCCGGTCCGGCGGCGATCCCGTGGGGGTTCTCTGTCTTTCCGGGGGTGGAGCTGACTTGGATGGTCCGTGAGACGGTGTTCGCCCCGGGCGGGATCACCGAGACCGTCCCGCCCTCTTGGTTCGTCACGAACGCGGTGCCGTCCTTCGTCACTGCCACTTCCACCGGGCCGGCGCCGACCGTGACGGTGCGGTCCACCGTCGATGCCCTGGGCGCGATGATCGATACGGTGCGTTCGGCAGGGTTCGGAACGAAGACCGTGCCGTCGGGTCCGGCGGCGATCAGGTGGTTCCCGCGCGACACCGGAATGCTCCGGGCGACAGCCGCCGCTCCGGTAGGGATGACGCCCACCACGTCCTGACCCGTGGCGCTGTCTCGTTGGGCCACGTACAGGGTGCCGTCCGGGGCCAGCGCGATCCCGGAGACATTGTTGCCCGTGCTGATGGTGCGGGCGGGTTGGGGCGCTCCCGGCGGTATCACCCGGATGCCGCCGCCCGCGCCGTAATTTCCCACGTACGCAGTGCCGTCAGGACCAACTACCACCCCGACCGGTGTTCCGCCGACGTCGAGAACCTCCGCGGGGGCCGCCGCGGCCGGTGCCGCTCCCAGAAAAAGGACTGCTCCCACCGCGGCAGCAGTCCTCAGGCTTTGATGCTTCACTTTTTCTACCCCCATAGATGTGCCGTGCACCGCGGCGCTGCAATGCCGGTTCAAGAAGCCTACTCCGCGGTACCAGTGAGCTCTGGCCGACCCAGTCCACTGTGCCATCATGCATCCGGTGCAATGCCGCAAGGAATGGGTTTTGTCGCCACTCCGACGTAGACTGGCTTTATTCGAAGATATGTTCGAATATCGTGAATGCAGTGGCGTGAATGCAGTGGCGTGAATGCAGTGGCGTGAATGCAGTGGCGTGAAAGCGGGGACTGGGCCGGCTCCAGCCCGGACTGGGTCGGGAGGCAACGTGGGCATGTTCAGCGAGTCCGTGGATGTCGCCTGCACGCCCTCCGGGCAGCCCCTGCGGCTCGACTGGGCGGGCCGGCGCTACACGGTCTGCGCGGAACCGGTCCGCTGGTATGAACGCCGCCAGTGGTGGACGGAGGAAAGCCGGGCACCCCTCGGGAGCGGTCCGGGCCTGGTGGACCACGAGATCTGGCGGGTCCAGGTGCGTGCCGACGGGGAGGACGCGGCGGAGCCCACCCTCACCCTTGACCTGAGCCGGCACGTCAGCAGCGGCCGGTGGCGGCTCGTGCGAATCCACGACGCCCTGCAGCCCCACCGGAAGCCCGAAACAGCATGAGCTTCACCCATCTGCACGTCTCCACCGCCTTCAGCGCACACTACGGCGTCTCATGGCCGGAGGAACTGGCCGCGGCCGCAGCCGCCGACGGCGCCACCGCGCTGGCCTGCACCGACCGTGACGGGCTCTACGGAACCGTCAAGCACCTGAAGGCGTGCATGGCCGCCGGGCTGGATGCGATCGTCGGGGTGGACCTCGCGGTCTTTGACGACGACGGCGACCTCCGCACCCAGCTCGGGGGACGCGTCGTCGTGCTGGCGCACGGACACAACAACGGCGCCGGTTACCGGGCGCTGTGCCGGCTGATCTCCGACGCCCATGCCCGTACCACGGGCAAGGCGCAGGGAGCGGTTCCGGTGGCCGTCACCCGGGCCGAACTGGCCTCCCGCACCCTGGACCCGGAAACCCTGCAGCCAGTCCTGACGGTGCTGATCGGTCCGGACTCCGACGTCGGCCGTGCCATGGGCGGCCGGCGGTACCTGCGGCCCCGCACCCTGTTCAAACGCTGGCTGGACGCCATGCCCCCCGGGACGCTGGCGGCGGAGGTCGTTTCCCAGCTCAGCCCGCCCGGGGAACCGCTGAGCACCGCCCACGCGGTGCGCATGCTCAAACTCGCCGCGGAACACGGGGTGCCCGCCGTGCTGAGCAACGCCGTGCGGTATGTCGCCGAGGACGGCGCGGCCACCGCCGACGTGCTGGACTCCGCCCGGACGCTCAAATCCCTGCCCGAGCTCTCCGCCGCCCCGCTGCTGCAGCCCAACGGGCAGGGCTGGCTCAAATCGGCGGCCCGGATGCTCGAACTGGCCAAGGAGATCATCCACGCCGCCGGGTACGGCACGGCGGACCTCAAACGGCTCCTCGCCCAGACCGAGGCGCTTGCGGACCGCTGCCGCATGGACCCCGTGGCCGACATGGGTTGGAAGCAGCCCGTGGTCCCGGAAGCGTCCGTGATCGGGATCGCCGGCGACGCGCTCGCAGAGCTGACCCTGCGCTGTGAGGCCGGCATCGGCCGCCGCTTCCCGGGAATCTCCGGGCAGCGGGAACAGCAGATGCGGACCCGGCTGAAACACGAGCTCCGGATCATCGACTCACTGGGCTTCGCCTCCTACTTCCTGACCGTCGCCGAAGTCTCACGGATGATCCTGGCCATGGGCGTCCGGGCGGCCGCCCGCGGTTCGGGCGCCTCCAGCCTGGTCAACTACCTGATCGACATCAGCCAGGTGAACCCGCTCCAGCACGACCTCATCTTTGAACGCTTCCTCTCCCGTGACCGCGCCACGCTGCCCGACATCGACATCGACGTCGAAAGCGCCGAACGGCACAACGTCTACCGGAAGATCTTTGAGCGCTTCGGAGCCGAACGCGTCACGCTGATGAGCATGCAAAACGGCTACCGCGCTCGCGGTGCCGTGCGGGACGCCGGCCTGGCTCTGGGCATGGACGACGGCGAGGTCGGGGAAATCGCCAAGCAGCTGTGGCGGTTCTCGGCCCGGCACTTCCGCGAAGCCCTCGTGGAGAAACCCGAACTGAAGGAATTCGCCGACCGGGTGGAGCAGCGCGGCTTCAGCGAAAACCAGCAGCTGGACCTGCTGGTGGACCTCACGGAACGGCTGGACCGGCTGCCCCGCCACATCTCCATGCACCCGTGCGGCGTCATCCTCGGCGACGCCACCCTGCTGGACCGCACCCCCGTGCAGCCCAGCGGCCTGGGCCTGCCCATGAGCCAGTTCGACAAGCACGACATGGACCCCATGGGCATGCTCAAACTCGATGTCCTGGGCGTCCGGATGCAGAGCGCCATGGCCTTCGCCGTCCGGGAGGTTATCCGGCTCCACCCCTCCAAGGCCGAGGTAGTGGCCGCCGGCGCACATCAGGCCGGTCCGGACGGGACGGGCCCGGATTACATTGCCGAGGACGGGCACATCGACCTCAACGCGGTCCCGCTCGATGACGAACCGACCTTTGAACTGATCCGCAGCACCCACACCCTGGGCTGTTTCCAGATCGAATCCCCGGGCCAGCGCGAACTGATCGGCAAGATGGCACCCCGGGAATTCAACGATCTCATCATTGACATCTCGCTGTTCCGCCCCGGCCCGATGAAATCCGACATGGTCCGGCCCTTCCTGGAGCACCGGCACGGGTTCGCCCCCGAGGTCTACCCGCACCCCGACCTCAAGCCGGTCCTCAAGGAGACCCACGGGGTCACCGTCTTCCACGAACAAATCCTCAAAACCTTCGACGTCATGACCGGATGCGGGCTGGCGCGCGCCGACGAATTCCGCCGGGCGCTGGGCAACGACGTCCTGGAGGCCAAGGTGGAGGAGTTCTTCCGGAAGGAGGCGCGGGCCCGGAACTACAGCCCGGAGGTGGTGGACAAGGTCTGGGGCACGCTGAAGGCCTTTGGCAGCTTCGGGTTCTGCAAGGCCCACGGAGCCGCCTTCGCCGTGCCCACCTACCAGTCGGCCTGGCTCAAGGCGCACCACCCGGAGGCCTTCCTGGCCGGGCTCTGGGAGCACGACCCCGGCATGTACCCCAAACGCCTGCTCGTGGCCGAGGCGCGCCGGCTGGGCATCCCCATCCTTCCCCTCGACATCAACCGGAGCCAGGCCGAGTACCGGGTGGAACGGGTGGAATCCGGGCCGGACCGGGGCAAGCTGGGCATCCGGCTGAGCCTGAACGGCATCTTCGGGCTCTCCGCCGCCGAGCTGAAGCGGATTGTGGCCGGCCAGCCCTACGATTCCCTGGCGGACCTGCGCGCCCGGTCGCGGCTGAGCAGGCCGAGTATCCAGCGCCTGGCCCAGCTGGGCGCCTTCGACACCCTGCACCGGGCGTCCGGGGGAGCGGCGAACCGCGCGGATCTGGTCCAGCACCTGCAAAAGCTCCAGGCCCGCCCGCACCGGAAGGGCGTGGAGGTCATTGAGGGCCAGCTGGCGTTGCCGCTGGGTGACGTGGAGCTGAAGAACCTCAAGGCGGTGCTGCCCGCGCCCAGCATGGTGGACAACGTGCGGGCGGAACTGGACCTCATGGCCGTGGATGTCAGCGAGCACCTCATGACCAGCCACCGTCCGCTGTTGGGCCGGCTCGGCGTCACCACCGCGGACAAGTTGCTGGGACTGCGCAACGGCACGGAGGTGCTGGTCGCCGGGGTGCGGGTGGCCACCCAGACCCCGCCCATGCGCGGCGGCCGCCGGGTGGTGTTCATCAGCGTCGACGACGGCACGGGCTGCGTGGATTCGGTCTTCTTCCACGAGGCGCAGGAACAGTCCGGGTCCTTGCTGTTCGGGACCCGTTTGCTGCTGATCCGAGGCACCACCCGCCGGACCGGGCCACGGGGGATCAGCATCAGCGCCTCCATGGCCTGGGACCTCAGCCGCCCCGAAACCCTGCCGTTTCCGGTAGCGGCGCCGGGCGCCCCCGCCTATCCCGGGCCGGAGCTGCCCGTTCCCCTGCCCGGCCCCCTGGACGGGATCAGCAGGAACCTCGCCATTACCGGGCTGGGCGGCTGACCGGCCAGCGGCGCCGCCGCAATAGCGCTGCGCCTGCGGCGCCGCCGCACCCGTGGCGCGTTGGTTGGCCTCTGGAGAAACCGATAGCATGGACGAGGCTGGCTGTGGTCCCCGTACGCCACAAGCTACGAAGCCTTAACTTTGAATAGGAGACACCCGTGTCAGATGCCCAGCAGATCACCCTTCTCGTCGACGGCGAAGAGACCAAGGTGACTACCGGGACCACCGGCGCGGAACTCTTCTTTGAGCGCCGCGATGTTGTTGTGGCCCGCGTCAACGGCGAGTTGAAGGACCTGGACCAGCCCCTTCCCGAGCACGCCACGGTCGAGGCCATCACCATTGATTCCCCGGACGGGCTCAACGTCCTGCGCCACTCCACGGCCCACGTCATGGCCCAGGCCGTGCAGCAGCTGCGCCCCGACGCGAAGCTCGGCATCGGCCCCTACATCACTGACGGCTTCTACTTCGACTTCGACGTCGCGGAACCGTTCACCCCGGAGGACCTGAAGGCCCTGGAAAAGATGATGCAGAAGATCATCAACCAGAACCAGAAGTTCGTGCGCCGCGTCGTCACCGAGGACGAGGCCCGCGAGGCGATGAAGGACGAGCCCTACAAGCTTGAGCTCCTGGGCAAGAAGAACGACGCCGCCGACGCCGGCGAGGGCGTCAACGTCGAGGTGGGCGCCGGCGACCTCACCATCTACGACAACGTGGACCGCAAGAGCGGCGACAGCATCTGGTGCGATCTGTGCCGCGGCCCGCACCTGCCGAACACCAAGCTGATCTCCAACGCCTTCGCCCTGACCCGGTCCTCGGCCGCCTACTGGCTGGGCAACCAGAACAACCAGCAGCTGCAGCGCATCTACGGCACCGCCTGGCCCACCAAGGATGCGCTCAAGGCCTACCAGGAGCGCATCGCCGAGGCCGAGCGCCGCGACCACCGCAAACTCGGCGCGGAACTGGACCTGTTCTCCTTCCCGGACGAGCTCGGCTCCGGCCTGCCGGTCTTCCACCCCAAGGGCGGCATCATCCGCAAGGCCATGGAGGACTACTCCCGGCAGCGCCACGTCGACGCCGGCTACGAGTTCGTCTACACCCCCCACATCACCAAGGGCCACCTGTACGAGGTCTCCGGCCACCTGGACTGGTACCGCGAAGGCATGTTCCCGGCCATGCACATCGACGCGGAACTGAACGAGGACGGCACGGTCCGCAAGCCGGGCCAGGACTACTACCTCAAGCCGATGAACTGCCCGATGCACAACCTGATCTTCCGGTCCCGGGGGCGCTCGTACCGCGAACTGCCGCTGCGGCTCTTCGAGTTCGGCTCGGTCTACCGTTACGAGAAGTCCGGCGTGGTCCACGGACTGACCCGCGTTCGGGGCATGACCCAGGACGACGCCCACATCTACTGCACCCGCGAGCAGATGAAGGACGAGCTCACCACCACGCTGAACTTCGTCCTCGGGCTGCTCAAGGACTACGGCCTGGATGACTTCTACCTCGAACTCTCCACCAAGAACCCGGACAAGTTTGTCGGCGACGACGCCACGTGGGAGGAAGCCACCCGCACCCTCGCCGAGGTGGCCGAAGCCTCCGGCCTGGAGCTGGTCCCGGATCCGGGCGGAGCCGCGTTCTACGGCCCCAAGATCTCGGTCCAGGCCAAGGACGCGCTCGGCCGCACCTGGCAGATGTCCACCATCCAGCTGGACTTCAACCTGCCCGAACGCTTCGAGCTCGAGTTCCAGGCCGCCGACGGCACCCGCCAGCGGCCCGTGATGATCCACCGCGCCCTGTTCGGCTCGGTGGAGCGCTTCATGGGCGTGCTGACCGAGCACTACGCCGGAGCCTTCCCGGCCTGGCTGGCTCCCGTGCAGGTGGTGGGCATCCCGGTGGCGGAGGCCTTCAACGACTACATGTTCGACGTCGTCGGTCAGCTCAAGGCAGCCGGCATCCGCGCCGAGGTGGACATTTCCTCGGACCGCTTCCCGAAGAAGATCCGCACGGCCAGCAAGGACAAGATCCCGTTCGTGCTGATCGCCGGCGGAGACGACGCCGAGGCGGGAGCGGTGTCCTTCCGCTTCCGTGACGGCAGCCAGGACAACGGCGTGCCCGTCGCCGAAGCCGTCCAGCGGATCGTCGACGCTGTCCGCAACCGGACCAGCTAGGCAGACGGAAGGGCAGCGCGTGCAGGAATCCACAGGGGCCGGGCCGGAGTATCCGGGCGACCACGCCGTGACGGACGACTTCGGCCTGGCCGGGGTCCCGGACGCTTTCCAGCGTCTGTGGACCCCGCACCGGATGGCGTACATCAAGGGGGGCCAGCACCAGTTCAAGAACGTGGACGACTGCCCGTTCTGTGTCGCGCCCGAGCGGGAGGACGAGGACTCCCTGATCGTGTACCGGGGACGGACCAGCTACGTGGTGCTGAACCTCTTCCCGTACAACCCGGGTCACCTGCTGATATGCCCGTACCGGCACATCCCCGATTACACCGATCTCACGGTCGAGGAAACGGCGGAATTCGCCGAGTTGACCCAGACGGCCATGCGGGTGTTGCGTAAGGTCGCCAACCCCACCGGCTTCAATCTGGGCATGAACCAGGGCGTCACCGGCGGGGCGGGTATCGCCGGCCACCTGCACCAGCATGTGGTGCCGCGCTGGGGCGGGGACGGGAATTTCTTCCCCATCATTGCCCAGACCAAGGCGATCACGCAGACGCTCGGCGAGGTTCGCCAGCAGGTGGCCGACGCCTGGCCGCAGGAAATGCCCGCGGAACAAGAGGCAGCCGGGGAGCAGGATGCTTAACAGGCACGCGCGCGGGTTCTTCACCGCGCTGTTTTCTCCGGTGGCCCGCTGGCTGCTGAAGATCGGCGTCTCCCCGGACGCCGTGACCGTGGTGGGCACGCTGGGTGTGGTGGTCGGCGCGCTCGTGTTCTACCCGCTCGGGCAGCTCTTCTGGGGAACCCTGTTCATCACGGCCTTCATTTTCTCCGACGTCATCGACGGCATCATGGCCCGGATGCAGCACCGCGGCGGCCGGTGGGGCAACTTCCTGGACTCCACCCTGGACCGTGTGGCCGACGGCGCCCTGTTCGCCGGCGTCGCCGTCTGGTTCTTCACGGGAGGCGCCAATCCGCCGATCGCCATTGCCGCCGTCGTCTGCCTCGTGCTGGGCATGGTGGTCTCCTACGCCCGGGCCAAGGCCGAAGCCCTGGGTTTTCACGCCAATGTCGGCATTGCCGAGCGCGCCGAGCGGCTCGTGTCCGTGCTGGTGGTCACGGGACTCACCGGCCTGGGCCTGCCCACCGCGGTGCTTTTCGTGACCCTGTGTCTCCTTGCGACGGCGAGCCTGGTCACCGTGGTCCAGCGCATCATGACCGTCCACCGCCAGTCGTTGGAGGAACCGGACGGCACTGCCTCCGAACGCGCCGCCTGAGCAGGTCATGCGGCGTCCCGGCAGACCCGCGGAATTCCCGGTCCCGCGCGCATTTGCGCTGCTGTAACCAGAATTCTGCCGCGCCCCGGCCGGGGGCTAGTATTAGCTTTACCGGCCAATGGATCCGGTAATCCGGTGTGTGCGAGGCACGTCATGAACGTGCCGTCCGCGCCCCGGCGAGGTCATCTATCTACCCATAGGGGTTTTTGTGTCTACACCTGATGTAAGCAGCGAAGCCGGCGCGTCCGCGAAGAACGTCACGGGCAGCAGCCGCGTCAAGCGCGGCATGGCGGAGATGCTCAAGGGCGGCGTCATCATGGACGTCGTCAACGCCGAGCAGGCCCGCATCGCCGAAGACGCCGGTGCCGTGGCCGTGATGGCGCTGGAACGTGTTCCGGCCGATATCCGTGCCCAGGGCGGCGTGTCCCGCATGTCCGACCCGGACATGATCGACAAGATCATTGCGGCCGTATCCGTGCCGGTCATGGCCAAGGCCCGGATCGGGCACTTCGTCGAGGCACAGGTCCTGCAGTCCCTGGGCGTGGACTACATCGACGAGTCCGAGGTCCTGACCCCGGCCGACTACACCAACCACATCGACAAGTGGAAGTTCACGGTTCCCTTCGTGTGCGGTGCGACCAACCTCGGTGAGGCGCTGCGCCGCATTAACGAGGGTGCGGCGATGATCCGCTCCAAGGGTGAAGCCGGCACCGGGGACGTCTCCAACGCCACGACGCACATGCGCCAGATCCGCGCCGAGATCCTCAAGCTCGCATCCCTGCCCGAGGACGAGCTCTACGTCGCGGCCAAGGAACTGCAGGCCCCGTACGAACTGGTCAAGGAAGTCGCCGCGACCGGCAAGCTCCCGGTGGTCCTGTTCACCGCCGGCGGCATCGCCACCCCGGCCGACGCGGCGATGATGATGCAGCTCGGCGCCGACGGCGTGTTCGTCGGCTCCGGCATCTTCAAGTCCGGCAACCCGGCCCAGCGTGCCGCCGCCGTCGTGAAGGCCACCACCTTCTACGACGACCCGGACGAGATCGCCAAGGCCTCCCGCGGCCTGGGCGAGGCCATGGTCGGCATCAACGTCGACGAGATCCCGCAGCCCCACCGCCTCGCAGAGCGCGGCTGGTAGCGTTCGACTGCTTCTCCACAGACTCGGCGCCGAGGCGCCTCGTCAATGGAGCCTCTGCAGCCTCTCTTATTAAGCCAAGAGAGTCGGGTGCGATTGTCGCCTGAGTAATAACCCCGACGCCGGCCCGTCACCTTTCCAGGTGGCGGGCCGGCGTCGTTCTTTAACCCCATCGGTTGCTCCGCAAACGCCCTTTAGCGCCTCCAAAAGGGCGCCTGTGGAGCAACCGATGAATGGTTAGTCGAGGCCGCGGCGCTTCAGCAGCGGTTCGAGGTCCGCGTCCCGGCCGCGGAAGGCACGGAATGACTCCAGCGGGTCCCGGCTGTTGCCGCGGGAGAGAAGCTCCGCCCGGAAAAAGTTGCCGTTGTCGCGGCTGAGGCCGCCATGTTCCTTGAACCACTCCACGGTGTCGGCGTCCAGGACTTCGCTCCAGATGTAGGAGTAGTAGCCGGCGGCATACCAGCCGCCGGCGAAAATGTGCTGGAAGTAGCCGGTCCGGTAGCGCGGCGGGATCAGGCTGTGCGCGATGCCCGCCGCGGCGAGGGCCTTGGCTTCGAATTCCACGGCATCCTCGGGGATGTCGGAGCCGTCCAGGACATGCCACGCCAGGTCCAGCAGGGCCGCGCCGAGGTATTCCGTGGTGCCGAAGCCCTCGCCCCAGAGCTGCGCGGCGTTGAGTTTGTCCACGGTTTCCTGCGGCAGGGCCTCGCCGGTCGCATGGTGGCGTGCATAGTTGGCCAGGACCTCGGGCCACATGATCCACATTTCGTTGACCTGCGACGGGTATTCCACGAAGTCCCGCGGCACGTTCGTACCGGAGAACCGCGGATAGGTGACGGCGGAGAACAGGCCGTGGAGGGCGTGGCCGAACTCGTGGAACGTGGTGCGGAGCTCGTCCGGCGTCAGCAGAGTGGGCTCGCCGGCCGGCGGCTTGGAGATATTGAGGTTGTTGATCACCACCGGGCGGGTGTTCAACAGTCCGGACTGCTCCACGAGGGAGTTCATCCACGCGCCTCCGCGCTTCGTGTCCCGCGTGTAGTAGTCGCCCAGGAACAGGCCCAGGTCCGTGCCGTCGGAATTCTTGACCTCCCAGACCCGCACGTCCGGGTGATAGCCGGCGAGGTCGTCGCGTTCGTGGAAGGTGACACCGTACAAGGCGTTCGCCGCGAAGAACACGCCATCATTCAGGACCCGGTCCAGTTCGAAGTACGGACGCAGGGCCTGCTCGTCCACGGCGTACCTCTCGCGCTTGACCTTGGCCGAGTAGTACGCCCAGTCCCAGGCCTCGAGCGGGTGTCCGGCGGCCTCGGCCAGCGCCTCGGCCTCCGCGTCGGCATTGCGGACGGCGGCAGGGGCCAGCCGGCTCATCATGTCCTGCACGGCCCGAAAGTCCGGTGCCGTCTGCCGGTCCACCGTCAGCTCGGCGAAGTTGGCGAACCCCAGAAGGCTCGCCTTCTCGGCGCGGAGCCGGACCATGTCCTTGACCAGGTCGAGCACATCGAAGCTGCCGCCGTCGCTGCCGCGGCCGATCGAGGCCTCGTAGAGCCGCCGGCGGACATCCCGGTTCGAAAGGGCGGCCATGGCGGGCTGGTTGCTGGGCTGGATCAGCGTCAGCAGGAACTTGCCCTCGTGCCCGGCGGTCCGCGCGGCCTCGGCGGCGCTGGCGATGTCGTCGTCGGGCAGGCCGGTGAGGTCGGCGGCGTCATCCAGCAGCAGGGCAGCAGACTTCATGCCTTCCTTGACGCGCTGCCCGAACTCGGTGCCCAGCCTGGCAAGCTCGGCGTTGACGGCCTTGAGCCGCTCCTGGCCGGCGTCGTCGAGCTGGATGCCCGAAGCGCGGAACTCCTTGAAGTATTCCTCCACGAGCCGGGCGGACTCCGCGTCCAGGGCGGTCGTGTCCAGCGCCGCGAAGCGTTCGTAGAGCCCACGGTTGAGGTACACCGCATCCTGGTGGGCGGAGAAGAGCGGGGAGAGGCGGGTCTCGAGATCGCGGATGGCATCTGAGGCGTGCGCGGAAACCAGCGTGAAGAACGAGGCGGCCGCCCGTTCCAGGAGCCGACCGGAACGTTCCATGGCCAAGGCGGTGTTCTCGAAAGACGGGGCCGCCGGGTCGGACACGATGGCCTCGATCTCGGCGAGATGCTCGGCCAGTCCGGCCTCAACGGCCTCGGCGTAGTGCGCGTCTTGGATCTGCGCGAAAGGCGGCAGGCCGTAGGGCAGGGTGCTGGGGCTCAGGAGGGGATTGGTCATGAAGCGACTCTTTCATGCAGGACGCGGGTTCTCAACGATCTTTTCAGTGTGTTGTGATTCCGCCCACCGTAGGATGGCCGGCATGGGGAACATCAGTGCCGGTCTGCGCGGCCGGATCGTTGCCGCTGCCTCAGCCGTTGTCTCAGCCGTTGGCCTGGCGGTGTTGTTGGCATCCTGCGGACTCGTCGCCGGACCGGGCGAACCAAGTCCGTCGTCGGCTACCAGCAGTACCGGGGAAGCGGCAGAGGGCGCCGGGCCGCCGTCGGGCACGCCTACGCTGGCGCCGACGCCGACGCCGACGCCTACGCCTACGCCGACGCCGGGGAGGGGTCCCGGCTGTGCGGCCGTCCGCTGCACCTCCGTCCTGGTCACCGGGGACATGCTGGTACACCCCCAGCTCTGGCAGCAGGCCCGAGAGGACGCCCGCGCGTCCGGTGCGGCGGGGCTGGACTTCGGGCCGTTGCTGGAAGGCCAGCGGCGCTACATCGAGCAGAGCGACGTGGCGATCTGCCATCTGGAGACCCCGGTGGCGGGCCCGGACGGACCATTCTCCGGGTATCCCTCCTTCAACGTACCGCCGCAGATTATCCACGCCGTGCGGGGTGTGGGCTATCAGGCGTGCACGACGGCCAGCAACCACACGGTTGACCGCGGCACCGCTGGCCTCGTCCGCACCCTGGACGCCCTCGACGCCGCCGGGCTGCGCCACACGGGCTCATACCGGACCGAGGCGGAGTCGCAGGGAGTGCTGATCCTGCAGACTCCAGCGGCCAAAATCGCCGTCGTCGATGCCACGTACGGCCTCAACGGGCTGCGTGCCGAGCAGTCCTGGCAGGTCGACCTGCTCGATCCGGCCGCAATGATATCCAAGGCGCGCAGGGCCCGGGTATTGGGCGCGGACATCGTGCTAGGGGTCATGCACGCCGGCGATGAGTACTCCAGTGAGCCGAACGCCCAGCAGCGGGAGGTCGCCCATACGCTTGTGGACAGCGGACAGTTCAGCATGATCTACGGTCACCACAGCCATTCGGTGCTGCCGATCGAGAAGTACAAAGGCACGTGGATTGTGTACGGGCTCGGCAACGGCATCACGGAACTCTCGCCGTCGTTCGTGGTTAACAACGAGGGCCTGTTGGTCCGGGTGCAGTTCAGCCAGGACGCGGCGGGGGCCTGGGCTGCCTCGGACCTGGCCTGGGCGCCGTCGGTGGTAGTCCGCGGACCCTACCGCTGGTGTTCGGTGGCTGCCGACGCGCCGCAGGGCCGTTGCGCAGGCACGGCGGCGGACGCCGCCACGCGCCGGCGCACCACGGCAGTGGTGGAGTCGATGGGCGCCGCGGCGGCGGGCGCTCACGAGCTTATTCTTTCCCGGAAGCCCTAAGCTTGGGCGGCATGGAGATGCTCAACGAACGGCGGCGTACCGTCGCGTCGGACGCGGCTGAGCTGGCCGTGTTCGAGTTTGGCCCGGAACCGGGCCCGGACGTGCCCACCCTGCTCCTGGTTCACGGCTACCCGGACGACCACCGGGTCTTCCTCCCGGCCATCCGCGAGCTGGCACCGACGCATCACGTGGTGGCCTACGACACTCGCAACGCCGGGGCCTCCGCCGTTCACGGCCCCGGCGGGGACTATTCACTGACGGCGCTCGTGGACGACGTCTTCGCCGTGCTGGCCGAGTCGGGCGCCGAGGCGGTCCATCTCGTGGGGCACGACTGGGGGTCGATCCAAGGCTGGGCAGCCGTGCAGGACCCCAGGGCGGCCGGCCGGATCAGCCGCTACACGAGCATTTCCGGCCCCGACCTGGGGCACTTCTCCCGCTGGATCCGGCGGCGCGTCCGGAACCCGCGGGCCTGGCCGGAGCTGGCAGGGCAGCTCCTGCGCAGCTGGTATGTCGGGGCGTTCCTCGTCCCGGTCCTGCCGGAGGCCGCGTGGCGGCTGTTCTTGACCCGGCGCTACGAAAGGACGGCCAAGCGCGACGTCGGCAATGATCCCGTCCGGGGCCTGGCCCTGTACCGCAGCAACTTCCGCGGCCCGCGGAAACCGGCCGCCCCGGTCCGGGTGACCGTTCCGGTGCAGGTCGTGGTGCCGCTGAAGGACCCGTTCCTGGCGCCGGGCGTCGTCGAGGGGCTCGAAGCGTGGGTGGACGATGTAACAGTCACCAGGGTGGACGGCGGGCACTGGTGGCCCGCCACCCGGCCGGCCGAGTTCGCGGCACTGTTGCGGCAGCCGGGAGCAACGCCTTAGGGCGGCATGGTGATGGCGGGGTTGGCCGGGGACGAAAGATCACCGCGGAACGGGGTGTTCCGCAACGGGATGGAATACGTGACGTGGGGCCGGGGCGCGAAGTCCCTGCTGTTCGTCCAGGGCGGGCCGGGGAGCTCCGTGCCCCGGGGGCTGTTGGGAACCCTGTTCCGGCGGGAGTTTGATGCCTACCTCAAGGCCGGCTACGCCGTCTGGATCGTCACCCGCCGGCGCAACATGCCGCCGTCGCACACGGTCGCCGACATGGCTGAGGACTACGCGCGGCTGATTGCCGTGGAGTTCGGTGGACGGGTGGACCTGGTGGTGGCCGAATCCTTCGGCGGAATGATCGGGCAGGATCTGGCCGCCTTCCACCCGGAGTCCTTCCGGCACATCGCCTTGGTGGTCACGGGGGCCGAGCTCAGCACGTGGGGCAAGGACGTGGACCACCGGATTGCTGCGGCCGTCACCGGCGGCGATACGGCCGGCGCGGGGACTGCCCTGGCGGAGTACCTCTTCCGCGGTCCGCGCACGCACTGGCTGCGGACGCTGGTAGGACCCGTCGTCGGCAGGCGCGTGATGGGCCGTTCCGGCTGCCCCGCCGCGGACGTGCTGACCGAGGCCCGGGCCGGGCTGGCCTTCGACGCGCGGTCTGTTCTGCCGCTGATCCGGCCGCCTGTCCTGCTGCTCTGCGGCGGCCGGGACGCGTTCTTCCCTCGGTCCGTCATCGAGGAGACCGCGCGTCTGATCCCGGACTGCACCCTCATCGTCTATCAGCGGTGGGGCCATGTCCGGACGGCATCCAGCAGACGGGTGCCCCGGGACGTCCTGGCTTTCGTCCGGGAGTGTTGATAGCAGACCGGGCCGGTGGAGAGCTACGCGAACCAGACCGGCACCGGCCCGAGGGCTACCCGGCGGCGGCCGGCTGTTCGGCGTCGGCGGTGAGGTCGAGGGTCATGAAGACGCTGTGGGGATCGGGCTCGTAGCCGGCGAACGGCGGGCATTCCGCGAAGCCTGCCGGGTATACAGCCGCCGCGCGGGGGCGAAAAACTCGTGGCTGCCCGTCTCCAGGAACAGCCGACGGTACCCGCTGCTCCGGGCCTCCGCCAGGAGATGGCGGAGCAGCGCCGCGGCGACGCCCTGCCCGCGCGCCGGTTCCGCGGTGCGCATCGACTTGATCTCGCCGTCGCCGGTAGCCAGGTGCTTCATTGCCGCGCAGCCAAGAAGCCGTGAGCCCTCCCGCGCCGTCCAGAAGCTGACACCCGGTCCGGCCAAGGCGGCGGGATCGAGGGCGTGGACGCTCTCCGGCGGGGAGGTCGCGTACATGTCGGCCAGGTGCCCGGCCAGAAGCTGCCGGACGTCCTCCCGCTCGGGGGTGTCCCGCTCAATCAGCATGCCGTCGCCTGCGAAGGAATCAGCGTGGCCGGCGTGCGGCGTGTTCACGCGCCAGTACCGCGTAGGAGTCGTCCGGTGTGCCCGGCGTGAAGCTGCCGTACTTGCGTTCGACGGCGGTCCGGATCAGGAAGTCGGCCAGGGCCGGGTTCTTGGGGAGCAGCGAGCCGTGCAGGTAGCTCGCCACGATGTTGCGGTAGCGGGCGCCTTCCTGGCCGTCGGTGCTGTTGTTGCCGGTGCCTTTGGCCGTGGTTCCGAGCGGCTGCACGCCCGGTCCCAGGGTGGTCTGGCCGCTGTGGTTCTCGTAGCCGAGGATGTTGCCGAACTCGGGGGAGGAGACGGTGACGTTGCCGATCAGGCGTTCGTCGGTGCCGTGGGTCTCCACGTCCAGGATGCCGATGCCGGGGATGACGGAGCCCAGCCGGGTCTTGAAGAACTTCCCGAAGAGCTGGTAGAGCCCGCAGATCACGAGCATCGGGGTGCCGTCCTCGGCCAGTTGCTTCAGCGTGGACTCGCGGGAGAGAAGGTCATCCTGGATGACGAGCTGTCCGCTGTCCTGCCCGCCGCCGCCCACAACGAGGTCCACGTCCGCGGGGAACGGGTCGCCGACGTTGTATTCGAGCAGTTCCGGGGTGTAGCCGTGCCAGCGCAGCCGCTGGGCCAGGACCAGGGCGTTGCCCCAGTCGCCGTAGATGTTCATGTCCCGCGGGTAGAGCTGCAGGACCCGGATGGTTCCCTTGCTCGGGGCGGCGGAGTCTTCGGGCGGGAGCTCGTGCCCGAAGGAGAGCTCGTGCGATTCCGGGGACTGGGGGGTCATGAGACCACCTCCACTGTGGTGATCTTGGACAGCTCGCGGCGGATGGCCAGCATGGCCGTATACGTGCAGAAAACCCGTTTCGGCTTGCCCTGGGCGCCGCGGATGAACGCGGCCAGCGCCGGCGCGATCTCCGTGTCGACGGCGCCGATGGCGACGTCGTCATACTGCAGGCGCAGCGCCATGTCGTAGGCGCGGGAGCCCGTGAGCTGGTCCACGCCGCCATCGCGGAGGGTGTCGAACTCGACGTCCCACAGCCAGGACATGTCCCGGCCGTCGGCGTAGTTGTCGTTGATGGCGATCATCGTGGCGTACCCGGCGGCCGGGAAGGATTTCAGGCCGAGCCGGAAGCCGCTGGGGTTCTTGACCAGCACCAGCTCCAGCGGCAGGCCATCGACGACAAGGCTCTCGCCGCGGCCGAACGCCGGCGCCACCTGGGACAGCGCTGTGAGCAGTCCTGCCTGGTCGGTGCCCGTGCCGCGGGCCCCTGAGATCGCCCGGGCCAGGGTCAGCGCGGCGGCGGCGTTGAAGATGTTGTAGACGCCGCGCAGCTTCATCGCCGTGGTGACCGTCCCGCCGTCGTACTCGAAATCGGCGTCATCGACGCCCACGCGGCGCAGCACGACGTCGGCGGCCGGCCGGGCGGGGGCGGCCGGGACCGGGCTCCCCGGGGCCGCACGCATGTCGTCGTCGTTGGGGAAGGTGCTCAGGAGGGAATCGTCCAGCCCGAAGTAGAGCACCTCCGGCCCGTCCAGGGTCGCCGCGATCCGGGCGACGCGGGGGTCTTCCCGGTTCAGGACAACGGTGCCGGTAGTTTTGGCGGCGATGTGCTGGAGGAGCTCGGCGGTCTTGTCGATCTCGCCGAAGCGGTCCAGCTGGTCCCGGAGGACATTGAGCAGGAGGCTGTAGCGCGGCGGGACCTTGTTCACGAAGTGCACCGCGTGCGCCTCGTCCAGTTCCAGGACCGCGACGTCGGCATCCAGCCGGCCGCGCCAGTCCACCTCGCCCAGGAGCGCCGCCGCCACGCCGCGGGTGAAATTGCTGCCGGTGCGGTTCGTGAAGACCTTCAGTCCCTGGCTCTCCAGCAGTTCCACCACCATCTTCGTGGTGGTCGTCTTCCCGTTCGTGCCACTGACGACGGCGACCCCCAGGGGCAGCGTGGACAGTGTCCGTTGCATGAAGCCGGGATCGATTTTTTCGACCACAAGCCCGGGAAGGGCCGAGCCTCCGCCCCTGAGCCGGGAGACCCGGCGGACGAGCTTGCCGAGCGGAACGCTGAAGTAAAGCATGCTCTGTAATATATCCCAGCAGAGGCATGGAACCCGGACGCCGGGGCCCGTTGCATGCGTCCCCGGCAAGCGCGGCACATTATGCTGTGGGGATGACCACCCCCTCTATTTCCCCTGAATCCCGCGCGGGAACAGGGCTCCGGATCGGCGTCCTGGCGCTTCAGGGCGATTTCCGGGAGCACCTGCATGCCGTTGAGGCCGCCGGCGCCTCGGGCGTAGGGGTCCGCCGCCCCGCCGAACTTGACGGCCTGGACGGACTCATCATCCCCGGCGGCGAGTCGACCACGATCGACAAGCTCTCCAGGATCTTCGGACTCCGCGATCCGCTGTGCGAGCGCATCCGGGCCGGCCTGCCCGTCTACGGCTCCTGCGCCGGCATGATCCTGCTCGCGGACGAGATCGCGGACCCCGCGACGGATCTCGCCGGGAACCCGCAGCAGACCTTCGGCGGGCTCGACATCACCGTCCGCCGCAACGCCTTCGGCCGGCAGCGGGAGTCCTTCGAGACGGACCTCGACTTCAAAGGGCTGAAGTTCAGCGCCGACGCCGGCGCCGTGGCTCCGGTCCACGCCGTCTTCATCCGCGGTCCCTGGGTGGAGCGCGTCGGCGAGGGCGTCGAAGTCCTGGCCCAGGTGGAACCCTCCAAAGCCGGCCACCCCGAGTCGTTGGACGGGACGGCTAGAATTGTTGCTGTGCGTTCCGGCCAGCTGCTGGCGACCTCCTTCCACCCGGAAGTGACAGGGGAAAAACGCGTGCACGAACTGTTTATTCGAATGATCAGAGGAGAAGCGTAAAGCATGTCAGGCCACTCCAAATGGGCGACGACCAAGCACAAGAAGGCCATCCTCGATAGCCGTCGGGCCAAGTCCTTCGCCAAGCTGATCAAGAACATCGAAGTCGCCGCGCGCATGGGCGGCCCGGACCTTGCCGGCAACCCGAGCCTGGAACTCGCTGTCACCAAGGCCAAGAAGACCTCGGTGCCTGCTGACAACATCGACCGCGCCATCAAGCGCGGAGCCGGCCTCACCGGCGAGGTCGTCGACTACACCGAGATCATGTACGAGTGCCGCGGCCCGCAGGGTTCCGCACTGCTGATCGAGTGCCTCACGGACAACAAGAACCGCGCCGCCTCCGAGGTCCGCCTCGCCATCTCCCGCAACGGCGGCACGATCGCCGACCCCGGTTCGGTCAGCTACCTCTTCAGCCGCAAGGGCGTCGTCTCGCTGCCGAAGAACGGCCTGAGCGAGGACGACGTCCTGATGGCGGTCCTCGACGCCGGTGCCGAGGAAGTCAAGGACAACGGCGACAGCTTCGAGATCCACTCCGAGCCCACCGACCTGCAGGCCATCCGTGACGCACTCAAGGAAGCGGGAATCGAATACGACACCGACGAGGCCGAGTTTGTGCCCTCGATGCAGGTGCCGCTGGACCTCGACGCCGCCAAGAAGTTCATGAAGCTCGTCGATGCCCTGGAGGAACTCGACGACGTCCAGAACGTCTACAGCAACGCCGACCTCAGCGACGAAGTGCAGGCCGCACTGGAAGCCGAGTGACCCTGTCACGTCGCCGTGATGTTGAGGCCCGGTCTTGACGGCCCCGGCGTGACGCTGCGCGTCTTGGGCGTTGACCCGGGCCTAACCCGCTGCGGGATCGGTGTGGTTGATGTCGAAAAGAACCGGCGCGCCACGATGGTGGCGTTCGGCGTCGTGGGAACCTCGCCCGAGGAGAGCCTGGACCAGCGGCTGCTCGTCATCGCGACCTCGATCGACGAGTGGCTGGACACGTACGAACCGCACGTCCTCGCCGTTGAGCGGGTCTTCTCCCAGCTCAACGTCAGCACCGTCATGGGGGTGGCCCAGGCCTCCGGCGTGGTCATCGCGGCCGCCGCGCGCCGCGGCATCCCGGTGGCGCTGCACACGCCGTCGGAAGTCAAGGCCGCCGTCACGGGAAGCGGTACCTCCAACAAGGACGCCGTCACCAAGCTGGTGACCAAGATCCTCCGGCTGGATGCGCCGCCGCGCCCGGCCGACGCCGCCGACGCCCTCGCCCTGGCCATCACCCACGCCTGGCGTGCCGGGAACGGCACTTCCACCAAGGATGCAGTGACCACGGGGCCGGGCAGCCAGTCCCTCACCCCGGCCCAGCGTGCATGGGCCGACGCCGAGGCAAAAGCGCGCCGTGCGCGCTGAATGTCCGCGCCGCTTGCTACGCTATTCGTAGATATGTTCGGATAACCGGGTCGCCCTTCTTTTTTTGCCCGGTTTCGCTGTAACCCCAGGAGCCCGGCTTTGATCAGTTTTCTTCGCGGAACCGTAGCGCATGTTGGCCTGTCCTCCGCCGTGATCGACCTCAACGGGGCCGGCATGAGCGTCAACGCCACGCCGCAGACCCTCAGCAGCCTCCGGGTGGGGGACGAAGGCAAGCTGTTCACGTCCCTGATCGTGCGCGAGGACTCGCTGACGCTCTTCGGCTTCGCGAGCGACGACGAGCGGGAAGTGTTCGATGTCCTACTCAGCGTCAGCGGCGTCGGACCCCGCCTCGCCTTGGCTGTGCTGGCCGTCCACGAACCCGAAGCCATCCGGGTGGCCGCCCACTCCGGCGACGGCAAGGCCTTCACGAAGGTCCCGGGCATCGGACCCAAGGTGGCCGGCCGGATTGTGCTGGAACTCGCCGGCAAGCTCGTACCGCACGGCACCGCGGGTGCGTCGGTCCCGTCGGTGTCCGCCGAGTCCGTCTGGAAGCCGCAGGTCATCGCGGCGATGACCAGCCTTGGCTGGTCCGAAAAGGATGCCGCCGCCAGCATCGACAAATCCCTCGCCGATTCCCCCGATCTGGCCGCTAACGGCAACGTGGCGGAAATCCTCCGCGCAACCCTGCGGTGGCTGGGCCAGGACGGCGCCCGCGCCGGGAACCGGGTAGGCGCGCGTGGCTGAGCCGTCGATTGTCACCGGGGGAGAGGAGCCGGAAGAGCGCGCCATCGAAGCCGCCCTGCGGCCCAAGAACCTCCACGACTTCGTCGGCCAGCACCGCGTCCGGAAGCAGTTGTCCCTCGTCCTGGAAGCCTCGCGCATGCGCGGCCGCAGCGCGGACCACGTGTTGCTCTCGGGTCCGCCCGGCCTGGGCAAGACGACGCTGTCCATGATCATCGCCGCCGAAATGAACGTACCGCTGCGGATCAGCAGCGGGCCGGCCATCCAGCACGCCGGCGACCTCGCGGCCATCCTGTCCTCGCTCTCCGAGGGCGAAGTCCTGTTCCTGGACGAAATCCACCGCATGTCCCGGCCGGCAGAGGAAATGCTGTACATGGCCATGGAGGACTTCCGCGTCGACATCGTCGTCGGCAAGGGCGCCGGCGCCACCGCGATCCCGCTGGAGCTGCCGCCTTTCACCCTGGTCGGAGCCACCACGCGGGCCGGCCTGCTTCCCGGGCCGCTGCGTGACCGCTTCGGATTCACCGGCCACCTCGAGTTCTACTCCGTTGAGGAGCTGGAACTCGTCCTGCGCCGTTCGGCCGGGCTGCTGGATTTGAAGGTCAACTCGGCAGGATTCAGCGAGATCGCCGGACGGTCCCGGGGCACGCCGCGCATCGCCAACCGGCTCCTGCGGCGGGTCCGGGACTGGGCGCTCGTGCACGGCATCGAACAAATCGATGCCCGGGCGGCGTCCGCGGCCCTGGACATGTACGAGGTGGACAAGCGTGGCCTGGACCGGTTGGACCGTGCTGTCCTGGAAGCCCTCATTACTAAGTTCGGCGGCGGGCCCGTGGGCCTGTCCACCCTCGCGATCGCCGTCGGCGAGGAAACCGAGACCGTGGAAACGGTCGCCGAGCCCTACCTCGTTCGCGAGGGGCTGCTGGGCCGGACCCCGCGGGGCCGCATTGCCCTGGCGCCGGCATGGACCCACTTGGGCTTCGCCGTTCCCGCCGGCGTCTTCGGACAGGACCCGCTGGAATTGTTCCAGACTGACGAGCCGGACGACGGCGCGCAGGGGGAGCCCGGCGCCGACATCGCTGAGGAAACAGCTCCGGAGCGGATCCGAAATAGCCGCTAACACCCTTCCTCCAGCTTTTCCCTTTAGACTGGTATGACGCTCGGCACGTTCGGGTTTTGTTTCCGTGGGCGGAGAGCAGGTAGCCGCCGGCGGTTGGGGGATGGTCTCTCTGCCAGCTTGCTGTGCAGGCCTCTGCCGCGCCGCCCGGAGCAAACGGACGTTGCTGAAAAACAGCTATGCAAGTACAGAACGGAACTTTCCCCTTGGATCCAATGACAATTCTCCTGTTCGTCATGCTCGGCGTGTTCGTCTTTATGATGTTCCGCCGCAACAAGAAGACGCAGCAGCAGCAGGCGGAGCTCCAGTCGAAGTTCGGCCCCGGTGTCGAGGTCATGACGAGCTTCGGACTGTTCGGCCGGATCGTCGACATCAATGAAGCGGAGAACAAGGTCACGCTGGAACTCTCCCCGGGCAACACCGCCACCGTGCACCGCCAGTCCGTCACCAAGATTGTGGAGCCGGTTGTTGCAGCCGAAGAGCCGACGGTTGTTCCGGACGACGCATCCTCGCTGACCCTTGACAAGCCGGACGCTGAGACGCCGGAAAACGCTGCCCCTTTCAACGAGCCGGCCGGCATCGAAACTCCCGAGGAAACCCTGCGCCGCCTCAACGACGAAGGTAAGAAAGACAGCTAGTCTGCCTACCTGAGCTATCCCGCGAAGCAACGGTTGCGGGCATCCGTCGTCGGGGGCCAAGTGCCCGCGCCGGCGGATCCGCCGTAAATAATAGAAAGATCGACAATGGCACGAACTGGCCCCAAAAACTCAGCCATCAGGATGCTGGTCTGGCTCGGCGTAATCATCGCCGCCATGACGGCCGTCCTGGCGGGCGGCACGATTGCCGGCCAGGCCAGCTGGGCTCCCAAGCTCGCCCTGGACCTTGAAGGCGGCACCCAGATGATCCTGGCGCCCAAGGTTGAGGGCGGTTCGGGCATTACCGAAGATCAGCTCAACCAGGCCGTGGCGATCATCCGTCAGCGCGTGGACGGCTCGGGCGTCGCGGAAGCGGAAATCAGCACGCAGTCCGGCCGCAACGTCGTGGTCAGCCTCCCGGGAACTCCTGCCAAGGAAACCCGCGCCCTGATCCAGGCTTCCGCCGACATGAACTTCCGCCCCGTTATCCAGGCTGGCCCCGGCGCAGCGGTCCCCGAGGCATCCCGGACCCCGGACGCGCAGCTGCCCAAGCCGACGGCCGCGCCTGCCAACAGCAGCGACGAGAACTGGGTTACCCCCGAGATCTACAAGCAGTTCGAGGCGCTCGACTGTGACAACCCCTCGCAGGACAAGCAGCAGCGCTCCGACCCGACGAAGCCGCTGGTGACCTGCCAGCCGGCCTCGGCGAAGTCGCCGGCGATCAAGTACATCCTCGGTCCGGTGGAAGTCAAGGGCTCGAACATCAAGTCCTCCTCGTTCCAGCTGCAGCGCGGCGCCCAGGGTGCCGTGACCAACGAATGGGCCGTCAACATCCAGTTCGATGATGAGGGTACCGCCAAGTTCAAGGACGTCACCCAGCGCCTGTACCAGTTCTATGCCGCCGGCGGCGGTGAGTCGGGCTCGGATCCGAAGTCCCAGTTCGCCATCGTCCTGGACGACCAGGTCATCTCCGCCCCGCGTTCCCTGGCTGTCATCACCGATGGCCGCCCGCAGATCACCGGCGGCTTCACGGAGGATTCCGCGAAGGCCCTCTCCGACCAGCTCCGTTTCGGCGCCCTGCCGATCAGCTTCGAAATCCAAAGCGAACAGCAGATCTCCGCAACCCTTGGCGGGGAGCAGCTCCGCATGGGCATGCTCGCCGGCCTTATCGGGCTCCTCCTGGTCGCCGTCTACTCGCTGTTCCAGTACCGGGCCCTGGGCTTCGTGACGCTGGCGTCCCTCGTGATCGCCGGTGTGCTCACATTCCTGGCCATCGCCATCCTGGGCTGGACCGAAAACTACCGGCTTTCGCTCGCCGGCGTCGCCGGTCTGATCGTGGCCATCGGCCAAACGGCCGACTCGTTCATCGTCTACTTCGAACGCATCCGAGATGAGCTCCGCGAAGGCCGCGGCCTGGTCTCGGCAGTGGAGAACGGCTGGAAGCGGGCCAAACGCACCATCCTCGCGTCAAAGGCCGTGAACCTCCTCGCTGCCGTGGTGCTGTTCTTCGTGGCCGTGGGCAACGTCCGCGGCTTCGCCTTCACCCTGGGTCTCACCGCGATCGCCGACCTCATCGTCGTCTTCATGTTCACGCACCCCACCCTGCAGCTTCTGGCCCGGACCAAGTTCTTCGGCGAGGGCCACAGGTTCTCGGGTCTGGATCCAAAGCGCCTGGGCGCTGTGCCGCTCTACCGCGGGGCCGGCCGGATCCGTACTCCGGAAGACAAGCCAGTGGCGGTGGTGCGCGCGAAGAACACGGGTGCAGCCGCAGAGGCCGAGCGCCGGATGACTATCGCAGAACGCCGCCTCGCCGAAAAGCAGGAACAGGCACAACAGGCACAGCTCGCCGGTACCTCCAAGAGCGCGTCCAAGGAGGGCAAGTAAATGGTCAACTTCTCAACGTTCGGCAATGAGCTCTACACGGGCAAACGCTCGTATGACTTCGTCGGCTACCGGAAGATCTGGTTCCTGATTGCCGGGGTCGCCATCGCCCTGTCCATCCTGATTCCGGTTGCCAAGGGCGGCTTCAACCTCGGCATCGAATTCCGTGGCGGCTCCGAGTTCACGGTGTCCAACGTCCAGAACACGGATGCGTCCCGCGGCGAGAAAGCCGTCAAGGACGTCGTGTCGGGGTCCGTGCCACGCGTGGCCAACGTCGCCGGCAACACCATGCGCATCCAGACGGACAAGCTGTCCGATGACGAGACGCTGCAGATCAAGGAAGGCCTGACCAAGGCCTACGGCGTGACAGACAACGAGGTGACGTCGACCTTCGTCGGCCCCACCTGGGGCGCCGACGTCACCAAGCAGGCCCTCATGGGCCTGGCGATCTTCGTCGGCCTCGCCGCCGTCCTGATGGCGCTCTACTTCCGGACCTGGAAGATGTCGCTCTCGGCACTAGCCGGCATGGCTGTCACGTTGTTCGTGACCGCCGGCGTCTACGCGCTCAGCGACTTCGAGGTGACGCCGTCGGCCATCATCGGCTTCCTGACCGTTCTCAGCTACTCGCTGTACGACACCGTGGTGGTGTTCGACAAGATTCGGGAGAACACCTCGGACATGCAGGCCTCCACCCGGAGGACCTTCGCCGAAGAGGTCAACCTGGCCATCAACCAGACCCTGGTCCGCTCCATCAACACCATGGTGGTAGCCATCCTTCCGGTCGCCGCCATCCTCTTCATCGGCGCCGGTCTGCTGGGCGCCGGGACCCTGCGGGACCTGTCCCTGGCGCTGTTCGTGGGCATCCTGGTCGGCACCGCCGCCACGATCTTCATCGCGGCGCCGCTGTACGCCGCGTTGCGGCAGGGCGAACCTGAACTGGTCAAGCAGGCCAAGCGGGTGGAACAGCGGCGCGCGGAAGCGGCCGCCAAGACCGCCACGCAGGAATCCGCCGCCACCGCCTAGGCGGAGGCTCAAGTGCACCACCGGCGGGCCGGAGAACGTCCTTGGGGACGACCTCCGGCCCGCCGCCGTATCCGGGCCGGTTATCGAAGTATCCTGCTGCGGGAATACACTTGAATAATTAACCGGTCGCGAGAGGTGTTCCATTGGAAGAACGTTCGACGCCGGTGCCGGAGGCACCTGCGGGCAAGGGCCAAGGCCAGAGTTCTCAAACTGGCCTTGTGGCTCCCGGACGTCCTGATGTTCCCGTGCCGGTCGATAATTCGGGCGCCCGGCCCACGTTCCCCGGACGGCGTGAACGCACGAGGTCACGCCTTGCCCGACTGACGGGCCGCGGAGCCCCCGCCTACTCTCCGATCCTGGAGCCGTTGCTGCGCACCGTCCGGGCCAACAACCCCAAAGAAGACTTCGACCTGATCCAGCGCGCCTTCGTGGTGGCTGAGCGCTGCCACCGTGGCCAGAAGCGCAAGAGCGGGGACCCGTACATTACGCACCCGGTGGCGGTGGCCACCATCCTCGCCGAGCTCGGCCTCAGCGGCACGACGCTGGCCGCAGCCCTGCTGCACGACACCGTTGAGGACACGTCCTACACGCTGGCCGACCTCAAGGCCGAGTTCGGCCCGGAAGTGGCCATGCTGGTGGACGGCGTGACCAAGCTGGACAAGGTCAGTTTCGGTGAGGCGGCCCAGTCCGAGACCGTCCGCAAGATGGTCGTCGCGATGGCCAAGGACATCCGCGTCCTGATGATCAAACTCGCCGACCGGCTCCACAATGCCCGTACGTGGCGCTTCGTCTCGGCCGAGTCTTCGGCACGCAAGGCCCGCGAAACCCTGGAAATCTTCGCCCCGCTGGCCCACCGGCTCGGCATGAACACCATCAAATGGGAACTGGAGGATCTCTCCTTCGCCGCCCTCTACCCCAAGGTGTACGAGGAAATCGTGCGCATGGTGGGGGACCGGACCCCGGAGCGCGAGAAGAACCTGGCCGTCATCCGCAACCAGATCACCGAGGACCTCCGCGCGGCAAAGATCAAGGCAACGATCACCGGACGGCCCAAGCACTACTACTCGATCTACCAGAAGATGATCGTCCGCGATAAGGACTTCGACGACATCAACGACCTCATGGGCGTGCGTGTGCTGGTCGATTCGGTCCGGGACTGTTACGCGGCCCTGGGCGCGATGCACTCTCGCTGGAACCCCCTCCCCGGGCGGTTCAAGGACTACATTGCGATGCCGAAGTTCAACATGTACCAGTCCCTGCACACTACGGTGATCGGTCCGGGCGGCAAGCCCGTGGAAATCCAGATCCGGACCCACGAGATGCACCGGCGGGCCGAGTACGGTGTGGCCGCCCACTGGAAGTACAAGGACCAGCCGAACCGGACGGCCGCGGGCCCCGGCAGCCCGCGCGACGGCGACATGGGCTGGCTGCGCTCCCTCGTGGACTGGCAGCAGGAAACCTCGGACCCCGGCGAGTTCCTCGACTCCCTGCGCTTTGAGATCAACGCCCGCGAGGTGTTTGTCTTCACCCCCAAGGGTGAGGTCATGGCCCTGCCTGCCGGCTCCACCCCGGTGGACTTTGCCTACGCCGTGCACACCGAAGTTGGTCACCGGACCATTGGCGCACGCGTCAACGGCAAGCTCGTCCCGCTCAACAGCGAACTGAACCATGGCGACTGGGTGGAGATCTTCACCTCCAAGGCGGAGGGCGCCGGGCCCAGCCAGGACTGGCAGCACTTCGTCAAGAGCGCCCGGGCCCGGAACAAGATCCGGCAGTGGTTCAGCAAGGAACGCCGCGAGGAAGCGATTGACCGCGGCAAGGACCTGCTGACCAAGGCGATGCGCAAGCAGAACCTTCCGCTGCAGCGGCTCATGACCCACGATGCCCTGGCGGCAATCGCGGAGGACTTCAAGTACGCGGACATCTCCGGGCTTTACGCCGGCGTGGGCGACGGCCACACGTCCGCGCAGTCCGTCATGGAGCGGCTCGTGGAGAGCCTTGGCGGGAACGAGCACCCGGACGATGACCTTGCCGAGGTCTCCATCCCCACGCAGGTCAGCAAGGCCCGTTTCTCCGACTCCGGTGTTGTTGTCCGCGGCGTGGACGACGTCTGGGTGAAGCTGGCCCGGTGCTGCACGCCGGTCCCGCCGGATCCGATCCTGGGCTTCGTCACGCGCGGCTCCGGAGTCTCGGTTCACCGGACCGACTGCACCAACGTCAGCGGCCTGATGGACCAGCCGGACAGGATCGTGGAAGTGGACTGGGCACCGACCCAATCCAGCGTGTTCCTGGTGGAGATCCAGGTCGAGGCGCTGGACCGCAAGTCGCTGCTCTCCGACGTCACCCGTGTGCTCTCGGAAAACCACGTCAACATTTTGGCGGCGAGCGTCCACACCTCCACGGACCGGGTGGCGATCTCCAAGTTTGCCTTCGAGATGGGCGACCCGAAGTACCTCAGCCACGTGCTCAGTGCCGTCCGTCGGATCGACGGTGTCTTCGACGTGTACCGCACCACCGGCAACCGCCGCCGGAACTAACTCGTTTTAGCCAGCTACTCCGGCTCCGGCACGAGGGCGGCGAGCTTCGCGAGGGCGGCGTTCTTGTGCGGGACGCGCGGGCTGGCCTCGACGGCCAGCCTGAGCAGCCGGAGCCGCACTCCCAGCTCGGGGCTGGCCAGGAGCGCCCGCAGGGCCGGCACAGCGCGCTCCGCCTCCACGTGCAGGGCCACATCCAAAGCCGTGCGCAACGGGCTGGACACCATCAAACCGCCCAGGCTCACGACGTCGAACGGCCCCAGCCGCACTTCATGGAAGGTACAGCCGCGCACGGACCTCAGGCTGGAAATGCGTCGGTTGGCATCGACCAGCAGGGCCAGGCGGTCAGGTTCGTCGGCGCAGCCATAGATCCACGCAGCGGTCATCCGCCCCGCCACCACCCGCTGTCGGATCGCCGGCGCCACGGCCAGGGACGCGGCGCGGGCGCGCAGCTGAGGACTGGCCGGGACGCCGGGCGGCAGGTACCCGCGCTGATACAGCTGCGTCAGCACGCCGTCGGCGGCCATGGCCTGCAGCTCCGGCCAGGAGAACAGGGCGCCGGGGGAGTAAAGCTCGCACTGCTCCCGACCCGGACCCGGACGCGGACCCGGACCCGGACCCGGGCCCGGCACCGGCAAACCCGGACGATCCGCAGGGGCGCGGGGCATGAGTACCATTCCGCCATCGTTCCCGGTTCCCCGGACACAGAACAGGCCCCGTTCCGGTCATGTGGATAAACCGAAACGGGGCCTGGACCTGGTTTCCCGGCGTGCCGGCTGCTTAGGAGAGTTCGCTCGCTGAGCGCTCGAGCTGCTCGAGCCAGGCCTGGCGCGCCTCGAGGGCCTCCTGGGCTGCCTTGATCTTGCGCTCGTCGCCGGCCTTCTCCGCCTTGGCGAGGTCTTCCTTGAGACCGGCAATGGCGGCTTCGAGCTGGGTCAGGGCGCTGTTGGTGCGCGCCTTCGTCTCCGGGTTGGAGCGCTTCCAGTTCTCGTCCTCGGCCTGGCGGACGGCGTCCTCCACCTTCCGCAGGCCGGCTTCGATGCGGCCCATGTCGGCGCGCGGAACCTTGCCGGCTTCTTCCCAGCGGTCACGGATGGACTGCAGCGCTTTCTTGGCAGCGTTGAGGTCCTTGATGGGCAGGAGCGCGTTGGCCTCCACCAGGAGCGCTTCCTTCACCACGAGGTTCGCACCGTATTCCTGGTCGATCTCGTCGTTGGCGGCCTGCCGGTTGGTGAAGAAGACATCCTGGGCGGCGCGGAAGCGGGCCCACAGGGCGTCGTCGTCCTTGCGGCTGGCGCGGGGCGAGGCCTTCCATTCGTCCATCAAGCGGCGGTACTCGCCGGCGGCAAAGCCCCAGTCGGTCGAGGAGGAGAGTGCCTCGGCCTCGGTGATCAGCTTCTCCTTGACGGCCTTGGCAGCCGAGTTGTTGCTGTCCAGTTGGGAGAAATAGGCGCGGCGGTGGCGGTCGAAGACTGTCCGGGCGGCACGGAACCGCTTCCACAGCGCGTCTTCGTTGCTGCGGCCGAGACGGACGCCGCTCTTCTGGGCGATCTTCCAGCTCTCGAACAATTCGTTCATCCGTGCGCTGGAGGTCTTCCACTGGATCTGCGCAGGATCGTGGCCGGCGATTTCCTCGGCCTCGGCCACGATGGCCTCGCGGGCGGCAAGTTCGGCGGCGCGGACGGCGTCGTGTTCTGCTTTCTCGGCCTTCTCGAGCTCGCCGATCTGCGTCACCAGGGCATCCAGCCGGGCCTCAGCGGAGAGGTAGTCGCCGACCATGTTCCGCTCGGCAAGCTGTTCGCGCAGGTGCGTGACGGTCTTCTGCATGTCCGTGGTGGGCGCCTTGGAGCTCACGCGCTGTTCCAGCAGAACAATCTGGGCCACGATGTCCTCGAATTTGCGGGCGAAGTAGCCCAGTGCCTCGTCGGCGCTCACTCCGGGGTACTGGCCGACGGGGTATTCCGTGCCGTCAACGGTCAGGAAGACGTGGCCGTCCCCTTCAACGCGGCCCCAGCGGGCCGCCTCGGCCAGCGAGGCTGCGGAGGAGACTGCCGCGGGTGCGGGAGCCGGTGCGGCTGCGGAGGGCTTGGCTTTGGGCCGGGCAGCGAAGGCTGCCGGGCTCGGCGCGGGCCGCGCCGCCGCCGCCGCCGCTGACGGGGCGGGAGCAGGAGCAGGAGCCTTGGCAACAGGCTCGGCTGCCGTTTCGACTGCCGGGTCCGCCGGAGCGGCCACGGCGGGATCGGCGGCCTCGGCGTTCTCGCCTGCCTCTGCGGTCGATGCCTCGGCTGCCGCTTCCGGTGCCGCGTCTACGGCAGCGCCTGCACCCTCGGCAGTGGTTGCCTCGGCTTCGGTTTCGTTGGCAGCTGCTGTTGCCACTGTTTCGTCGGATTTCTGACTGTCTGTCACCGCTAGAAGTCTTTCGCTTGGAGGGAAATACCGGGACTACGGCCTTCAGGGCCGCATCTGGTTACTTCAGTGTGAACGAGTCTATCGTGACTGGTTCCACAGGTGCGCCGTCCGTGGCGTTATCGCCCGGCTTCAGACCGGCGGCGGCAATCCCGCCGACCACGTCGAGCCCGGAGGTCACCTTGCCCACCACCGTGTAGCCGCCGGCGGCGTCCGCGGGTATGACGGTGTCCTTGTAGACGATGAAGAACTGGGTGCCGTTGCCGTTGGCGTTGCCGCTGGTCCGGGCCACGGCGATGGTTCCGGCCGGGTACTTGTTGTCAGCCGGGGTGTTCTCCAGCGGGCCCCACGTGTAGGAAGGATCGCTGCTGCCGTCGCCGGTCTTGGACCCGCACTGCAGGACACCAAAGGTCTCGCCCGTGGTCAGCCGGTGGCAGCTGAGGCCCTTGTAGAAGTTCTGGTCGGCGAGGGACTTGAAGACGGCCGCGGCCTGCGGGGCCTTCGTGCCGTCAATTTCAACGCCTAGCGTGCCGCGGTTCAGCGCGAGTTCGCCGGTAAAGGTTTTGCCCGCGGCAGTGTCCGGTTTGGGGATGTTGTCCGCATTCGTGGCGGCCGCCGTCGGCGTGGCGGACGCCGAGGGGCTCTGCAGTCCCGCCTGCGCGGCCGCGAACTCTTCCTCGGTGGGGTTCGACGAAAAGACGGTGAGCTGCAGGACCAGGGCCAGGGCGATCGCACCGGTGCCGGCGCTGATGGCCAGAACGTTGTCGCGCTTGCGGCGCTTGTCCTGGTCCCGGCGCAGGCCGCGCCTGGCCTCCATCTGCTGAACGCGCCGCTTCGCCTCGCGTGCGTTGCGTGAACTGGCCGCCAAAGGTCCTCCTGGTTGTAAGGTGCGTGACCGTGACGGGCCGTGGGCGCCGTCGCGGTCACAGCTGCAAGCTGCCGGCAGTCCCGCCGGGCCGCCTCCGTTGGAAGAAGCGGGCGCCGAACGCATAAACTGACTGCCGCACACAGTTTATGCACGACTGGCCGGTCTGCCGCCTATCTTCGTTACGTTTCGACAGAGAATGCCGCGTGACGTCCGCGCCCGGATTCTGCACCAGCACCAGCAGCAACTAGAGGAGAAAATTTCACCATGGCACGCACAGCCTCCCTGTCAGGATTCCCCGAGTGGCTTCCCGAGGAGCGGCTGGTGGAACTCCATGTGCTGGACACCCTGCGCCGGACGTTTGAGCTCCATGGCTTCTCCTCGATCGAGACCCGTGCCGTGGAAACGGTGGGGCAGCTGCTGCGCAAGGGTGAAATCGACAAAGAGGTCTACGGCCTCAGCCGGCTCCAGGACGATGAAGGCGACGCGGCGGCCAAGTCCGACCCGCACGCCCTGGCCCTCCACTTCGACCTCACTGTGCCCTTCGCCCGCTACGTCGTGGAGAACGCCGGCTACCTGGCCTTCCCGTTCCGCCGCTACCAGATCCAGAAGGTCTGGCGCGGCGAGCGTCCCCAGGAGGGTCGGGCCCGCGAGTTCACCCAGGCGGACATCGATGTGGTCGGCGACGGCGAACTGCCGTTCCGCTACGACGTCGAAATAGCGCTCGTCATCGCCGAAGCGCTCAACGCGCTGCCCATCCCCGACTTCCTGCTCCGGATCAACAACCGCAAGCTGGCCGAAGGCTTTTACACCGGAATCGGGCTCACCGACACGGCCGGCGTTCTCCGCAGCATCGACAAGCTTGAGAAGGTCGGGCCCGCGAAAGTGGCTGAGCTGCTCAAAGAGGAACTCGGGGCCACCGACGAACAGGCGCAGGCCGCCCTCAAACTCGCGGGCATCCGTACCATGGACACGTCCTTCGTGGGCCAGGTCCGGGCACTGGGCGTCACCAACGAGCTGCTCGAAGAGGGCCTGAACGAGCTGGAACAGGTTATTGCGGCCGCCGTCCAGCGCGCACCGGGCCGCGTGGTCGCGGACCTTAGCATCGCCCGCGGGCTCGACTACTACACGGGCACCGTGGTGGAAACCGTCCTGGTGGGGCACGAGCAGCTGGGCTCGATCTGCTCCGGCGGACGCTACGACGCCCTGGCCACCAAGGGCAACCGCAAGTTCCCCGGCGTCGGCCTCTCGATCGGCGTGACCCGCCTGGTGTCGCGGATCCTGAGCCAGGACCTCGCCAAGGCCACCCGCTCCGTTCCGACCGCCGTCCTGGTGACCCTCAACAACGACGACAGCTGGGGCGCGGCGCAGGACGTCGCGGCGCAGCTGCGCAGCCGGGGCATCGCCACGGAGGTCGCCGCGAAGGCCGAGAAATTCGGCAAGCAGATCAAGTTCGCGGACCGCCGCGGCATCCCGTTCGTCTGGTTCACCGACGACGACGGCAAGCACCAGGTCAAGGACATCCGCTCGGGCGAGCAGGTTGACGCCGACCCGGCCACGTGGACGCCCGCCGAAGAGGACCTGCACGTCCGCGTGACCGCCGTCGGCGGGAACTAAAGCTACCTAGCGCTGCCGGGGAGTCCTGCGCCACCGCAGGACCAGGAACCGCCCGGCCACCCCGAGGGCCAGCACCGCCGCCATGACCAGCATGGAGGCCGGCGGGAGGGTCACGGCCAGGACGAGGCAGCCGAGGAAACCCAGCACGTTGAGCCAGCGCGGCGCATGCCACGGGCGGCGGCCCAGCGTGAAGGCGGCGGCGTTGGTCACGGCGTAATAAATGAGCACCCCGAAGCTGGAAAACCCGACGACTGTCATCACGTTCGTGCTCAGCAGCAGGACGATGACGACGGCGGCGACCGCCAGTTCTGCGACGAACGGGACGGTGTGGGCGCCGCCCACCCGGGCCAGCCGCGCCGGCAGGTCACGTTCCCGGGCCATTGCCAGGGTGGTCCGGCCCACCCCGGTGATCAGGGCCAGCAACGCGCCAAGACACGCGGCCGCCGCCCCGGCTTGGACGAAGGGAACTCCGGCGCTGAGCTGTGAGACGGCCACCGCGTCAAGCAGCGGTGCCGTTGACTCCGCCAACTGCTGCGGCGGAAGGTGCCACTGCAGCAGTGCGGCCAGGCCGAGGTAGATTACGAAGGCCCCGGCCAGCGCTGCCAGGATGGCGCGCGGGATGGTGCGGGTGGGGTCCTTGACCTCTTCGCCGAGGGTGGCGATGCGGGCGTAGCCGGCGAAGGCGAAGAACATCAGCCCCGCCGCCGGAAGGACGCCCCAGTCGACGCCCGACGGCGTCGGGTAGACCGGGACCGCGGACACCGCGGGGGCGCCGTCCGGGTGCGGACCCAACAGCGACGCCACCGCGACGAAAACAATCGTGGCCAGCACGATGGCCAGCAGGATCCTGGTCAGGAAGGCGGTCCGGGTAATGCCGAGCAGGTTGATTCCGGTAAGGACCACGACGGCGGCGACCGCCAGCGGTGTGGCGTAGGCCGGTGCCACGTAGTGCCCGAACGTGAGCGCCATTGCCGCGCAGGACGCCGTCTTGCCCGTCACGAAGCCCCAGCCCGCAATGAACCCGGGCCATTCGCCAAGCTGCCGGCGACCATACACGTAGGTGCCGCCGCTGGCGGGGTATCTGGCCGCCAGTTGCGCCGAGGCGACGGCGTTGCAGTAGGCAATGACGCCGGCGACGGCCACGGCCAAAGTCAGGAGCGGGCCGGCCAGGGCGGCGGCGGGGGAGAACACCACGAACACCCCGGCCCCCAGCATGGAACCGAGGCCGATCGCCGTGGAATCGACGACGCCGAGCCGGCGCTGCAGCTGTTGCTGCCCGTGGCGCTCCACAGGCTGCTCACCGGGCCCGTCGCCGGGTTGGGTTCCGTGATGCCGGCTCGCCATGGCGGGAGGGTCCTTTCCAACGGGTAAACTCGAACGGGATCGTTCCAGTAGCGATCCTATAGAGCGTCATTCTTTAATATCGCTTTTGATTTTCCCTCTGTCTTCTTCAGAAAGGCGTGCTGTGCTGCGCACACATGACCTCGGATCGCTTCGCTCCGAGCACATTGGACAAACCGTAACCCTCGCCGGCTGGGTCGGCCGGCGTCGTGACCACGGTGGTGTCGCATTCGTTGACCTCCGCGACGCGTCCGGCGTCGCCCAGGTAGTGGTCCGCGAAGAAGAGGTCTTCCACGGCCTGCGCAACGAGTACGTGCTGCAGATCGTCGGCACCGTGTCCCAGCGTCCCGAGGGCAACGAGAACCCGGCGCTTCCGACCGGTGAGATTGAGGTCATGGCCGAGAAGGTCACCATCCTCAACACCTCCGATCCGCTGCCGTTCCAGATCGACGAGCACGTCGAGGTCGGCGAGGAAGCCCGCCTGAAGCACCGCTATCTGGACCTGCGCCGCCCCGGCCCCGCCCGCAACCTGCGCCTGCGGTCGGAGGCCAACCGCGTGGCCCGCGAGCTCCTCCACCAGGACGGCTACGTGGAGATCGAAACCCCCACGCTGACCCGCTCGACGCCGGAAGGCGCCCGCGACTTCGTGGTCCCCGCACGCCTGGCGCCGGGCTCCTGGTACGCGCTGCCGCAGTCCCCTCAGCTGTTCAAGCAGCTCCTGCAGGTGGGCGGCTTCGAAAAGTACTACCAGATCGCCCGCTGCTACCGCGATGAGGACTTCCGCGCGGACCGCCAGCCGGAATTCACCCAGCTGGACATCGAGGCCAGCTTCGTGGACCAGGACGACATCATCCAGCTCGGCGAGAACATCGTCAAAGCTCTGTGGAAGCTGATCGACGTCGAGATCCCGACGCCCATCCAGCGCATCACCTACCACGACGCCATGGCCCGCTATGGCTCGGACAAGCCGGACCTGCGCTTCGGCCAGGAGCTCACCGAGCTGACGGAATTCTTCAAGGACACCAACTTCGGCGTCTTCAAGGCGCCCTATGTGGGTGCCGTCGTCATGCCCGGCGGCGCCTCCCAGGCCCGCCGCGCCCTCGATGCCTGGCAGGAATGGGCCAAGCAGCGCGGCGCCAAGGGCCTGGCGTACGTCCTGTACAAGGAAGACGGCGAACTCGCCGGTCCCGTGGCCAAGAACCTCACTGACACCGAGCGTGCGGGCCTCGCCGACGCCGTTGGCGCCAAGCCCGGTGACTGCATCTTCTTCGCCGCCGGCGAGAAGACCCCGTCCCGTGCCCTCCTGGGCGCGGCCCGCGTGGAGATCGGTCACCGGACCGGCCTGATCAACCCCTCCGACTGGGCCTTCTGCTGGGTCGTGGACGCGCCGATGTTCGAGCCCGCCGCCGCCGCTGTCGCGTCCGGTGACGTCGCCGTCGGAGCCGGCAAATGGACCGCCGTGCACCACGCGTTCACCTCGCCCAAGCCGGAGTTCATGGACACCTTCGACCAGGATCCCGAGTCGGCACTGTCCTACGCCTACGACATCGTCTGCAACGGCAACGAAATCGGCGGCGGCTCGATCCGTATCCACGAGCGCGATGTCCAGGAACGGGTCTTCGAACTCATGGGACTGGATAAGCAGGACGCCCAGACCAAGTTCGGCTTCCTGCTCGAGGGCTTCAAGTTCGGCGCCCCTCCGCACGGCGGCATCGCCTTCGGCTGGGACCGCGTTGTGGCCCTGCTGGCCGGTGTGGAGTCCATCCGCGACGTCATCGCATTCCCGAAGTCCGGCGGCGGCTTCGACCCGCTGACCCAGGCGCCCGCTCCCATCACGGCGCAGCAGCGCAAGGAAGCCGGCGTGGACTTCAAGCCCGAGGCCACGAAGGCCCCCGAGGCGAAGAACTAGCCGTCTAGCATCAGCATCAACAGCAGGGGCTCCCCGGGAAACCGCGGAGCCCCTGCTGTCTGCACAAGTGCCTACTCTCTGCACAGGTGCCTACACTCCGCACAGCTGCCCCTTCATTCGTTCCGGACGGAGAACCTCGATGGATCAGAGCCCGAACCCCGCACCAAAGCCCGCACAGATCGCGCCGGGGAACCCCGCAGGGATTCGCGGTCTGGAGGCGCTGATGGATGCCGCGTGGCCTGCCGCCGAATGCGAGGAGTCCGGCGGGTGGGTGCTGCGGGCCGCGTCCGGCGTGACCCAGCGGGCGAACTCGGTCTGGACGCGGGATCCCGGCGAGGACCCGCACCGGTTGATCGCCAGGATCCGGGAGGCGCGGCTGTGGTACCGGGACCGGCGGCTCCCGCTGATCTTCCAGAGTTTTGACGGCCCGCGCTATGCGGCCCTGAATGCGGTGCTCGACGCCGAAGGGTTCACGCGGCAGTCCGAAACCCTGGTCCTGGTACGTCCGTCCGGGGCGGAGCCTGCCGGCGGCTCTGCGGGCCCGGACCCGGCCGTGGAAATCACCCCTGAACCCACTGCCGACTGGCTGGACCTGTGGTGGAGCGTCGACGGCCGCGGCGGGTCGGCAGAGCTCGCCGTCGCCCGCGGCATCCTCGAAGGTTGCCCGGCCGTCTACGCCCTGGTGCGGGACGACGACGGCGTACCGGCCGCCGTCGCGCGGCTCGCCATGCCCGGGACTGTGCCCGTCGTGGCCGGCCCTGCGCCCGCCGGGCCGGGCTGGGGCGGCCTGTACTGCATGGCGACGCGCCCGGACGCGCGGCGGCGCGGCTATGGCGGCCGGATTGTCCGGGCCCTGCTGCGCGAAGGCGACCCCCGCGGGCTGGAGGGCTACTGGCTGTTGGTGATGGCGTCCAACGCCGGTGCCCGGGACCTGTACGCACAAGCAGGCTTCCGCGAAGCCTGCCGGTACCTCTACCGGCAGGAGCGGCCGAAGCGTCACCTGACCGGCTGCTGAAACGGCGCCTGCGGCACCCGAACGGATCGGGGCGGCAGGCGCCGTCGGGCAGTGCGGAGCCGCAGGCTGCTCTACATGTCTTCCGTGTCATAGTGCAGGCCGAGCCACGGCGAGGCAGTCAGTTCACCGGCGGAGGTCCGAGGCGTTGCCGGTTCCCCGGTGCCTGCGGCGGGGACCAGGCACCCTGCGGATCCGTGCATGCCGGACCCCTGTGGTCCCAGGATCCGGGTCCCGGCCACGTGGATTGGCCAGTGGTGCGGGAACGCGCTGTGACGGCTGGACATGGGGTTCTCCTTCGGGCGGTGGCGCCGGGTGGCGGCGGTTCAGGGAAGCTGCAGGGCCGGCGGGGCCTGCTGTGCGGCGGGATTCTCCCCGGCAAGCATTTCCCGGCGGCGGGCGGTCCCGGCCAGGTAGGGGCCGCCCAGGTCCTCTATGGGGGTCTTGTACGTCTCGCGGGAGAAGTACACGGAGACGGCGGCGATGACCATGCAGACCGTGGCGAAGACTGCCACGGGAACCCACCCGGTGATGCCGGGGGTGAGCAGCATGCCGGCGATCATCGGGGCGAAACCGGCCAGGACCAGGCCCAGCTGGTTGCCCATCGCCATGCCCGTGTAGCGCACCGGGGCGGCGAACTGCTCGGCAAAGAACGAGGGCCAGATGCCGTTGAAGCCGGAGTACAGCACCGTCATGTTGAGGAGAGCTGCCAGGAACACCAGCAGGATATTGCCTGAGGACAGGGCCAGGAAGTACAGGAAGATCGTGATCGAGCAGCCGATCGCGGCGGTCAGCAGCAGCGGGCGTCGGCCGATCCGGTCCGAGAGCCTCGCGGCCAGCGGCATGGCGAACATCGACAAGCCGATGGCGACGGCGTTGACGGTCAGGATGGAGGCCCGGTCAAACCCGGCGGTGGAGGTAGCGTAGGCCAGCCCGAAGACGGTGAAGATGGTCTGCATGACGGACATGATGGACATGCCCATCACGCGGAGCACATCGGGGCCTTGGAACTTCAGCACGTCCTTGACCGGCATCGGGGCGACCTGCCGGTGTTCCTGGGCCTCCTCGAAGACCGGGGTCTCATCCAGGTGGGTCCGCACCCAGTACGCGATGGCCAGGACCACGATGGAGAGCCAGAACGGGATGCGCCAGCCCCAGCTCATCATGGCTTCCTGCGGCATGGACGTGACCGGGATGAAGACGAGGGTGGCGAGCACCATGCCGGAGGCGTAGCCGGTCATCACAAAGCTGGTGAAGAAGCCGCGCCTGCCCTCCGGGGAGTGTTCCAGCGTGAGCGTGGACGCGCCCGCCGATTCAGCCCCGGCGGAGAAACCCTGCGCGAGCCGCCCGGCCACCAGCAGGATCGGGGCCCAGATGCCCACCTGCTCGTAGCTTGGCAGGAAGCCGATGCCGAGCGAGGCCAGGCCCATGATGCCCAGGGTGAGCAACAGGATCTTCTTACGCCCCAGCTTGTCGCCGAAGTGGCCCATGACGAGCCCGCCCACCGGCCGCGCCACGTACGCGACGCCGAAGGTGGCGAAGGCGCCGATCAGGCCGATGGCGGGGTCGGCGGCGGGGAAGAACAGGTGCGGGAACACCAGCGCCGCGGCGGTCCCGTAGATGAAGAAGTCGTAGTACTCCAGGGTGCTGCCCAGGAAGGACGCCAGGGCTGCCTTCCTGGGTGTCTTTCGCGCGGCCAGGCGTGGAGCGGGTGCAGTGTGCATGGGGATCTCCTTTAAGACGACGGCGTCTTAGTGGCAGCCGGCTGGGTATCCCCGAGGTGGAAGTCCACCGAGAGGATTTGCTGGCTGTTGGGGAATGAATAGGCCTTGAGCGGTTCGTGCAGCGGATGCGTGTTGTACACCGCGATGTCCTCGACCTTTTCGAAGTCCGCCACGATGGCGTAGTCGAAGGAGCGCTCTGTGCTGAGCACATCCGGGCCGTGGGTCAGGCTGAGCATGCCGGGGATATTCCCGGTCATCTTGTTGAGTCCGGTGATCCAGGCCTGCTTGTCGGCGGGCGGGAAGTCCGGTTTGAACTTGAAGAGGACGGTGTGGCGGATCATCTCAGGCCTCCACCAGTTCAGAGATTGCGTCAGCGGTGGCCGTGGTGCGGGCCGTCGGGGCGAAGCCGGGGTCCTGGCCGGCAATGGTGCGGCCGGCGAGGTAGCCCATGGTCATGATCGGGCCGAGGGTGGCACCGGCGCCGGGGTAGCCGGCGGCGTAGGCGTTTTCGGTCGTGTTGCCCGCGGCGTAGAGACCCTCGATGGGGCGGTTGTCCACGTCCAGGACGCGGGCGCGGCCGTCCGTGGCGACGCCGCCGTTGGTTCCGAAGGCGCCGTTCACTACCTCCATGGCGTAGAACGGTCCGGTCTCGAGGGGACCCAGGGACGGGTTCGGGTACGGGTTGTCGCCGTCGCCCCAGTATTTGTCGTACGCGCTTTCGCCGCGGCCAAAGTCGGGATCCTCGCCCTTGACGGCGAACTCGTTGAACCGCGCCACAGTCGCCGTCAGATTTCCGGCGGGAACCTTGATCTTTGCCGCGAGCTCCGCCAGCGTCGACGCTTCGATCAGGTAGTCGGGGACTGGCTGACCGGCCCGGTGCGCCAGGATGCCGTAACGCTCCATGTAGGCGTGGTCGACGATCACGTGTGCCGGGGTGTTGAGGGTCTGGTTCCGGGGGGAGTCCCAGGACTGCAGGCTCCGGGCCAGGTCGTTGTAGTTCTGGGATTCGTTGGCGAAGCGGCGGCCGTGGCGGTTGACCATCAAGGATCCGGGGCCCTGGCGCTCGAAGCGGAGCAGGGTGCCGATTGGCTGCCCGTCCCGGGTGTCGCCGGTGACCGACATCGGGGCCCACCAGGCTTCCCTGGTGCCGCGGGTCTGGCCGCCGATCCGCTGCGCCATCCGCAAGCCGTCGCCGGTGTTCGAGGGCGGAGAGCACATCGTGTAGAGCCGCGAGGCGAGCATCGAGTCGGCCAGTGCCTTGTCCCATTCGAAGCCGCCGGTGGCCAGCACCACGCCGTCGTTCGCCTGGAAGACGTCGCCGGTTTCGAGTTCGACGCCGGTCACCCGGCCGCCGTCGGTGAGTAGGCGGTGTCCGCGGGCCTCGGTGACGAGGGCCACGCCGTCGCGGACCAGGCTCGCAAGGAGCATGGATACGAGGGCCTGCCCCTTGGCCACGAAACCGTCGGCCTGGCGCCGGTTCAGTTCGTCCCAGGGAAACTTGGTGAAGGCGCCCCAGTTTTCGTACTCCTGCATGGTGAACGGGGCGCGGCCGTCGGTGCGGACGTGCGGGGTGAGCGCGCCCAGGGCTTCCTTGCTGTTGAAGAGTTCCGGCTCCACGGTGCGGCCCCCCTCGACAGCGCCGGGCAGGTCCTGGCGGTAGTCCGGGAAGTTGTTCAGGAAAATGAAGCGGACGCCGCATTCCGCTTCCACGAAGCGGAGCATCTGGTCCCCGTAGTCCAAGGCGGCGTCCAGGAGTTCCTCCCGTCCGCGGCCGCGGGCCACGGCCCGCACATATCTGGCGGCAGCTTCCTTGGAATCGGTGATGCCGGCTTCGCGGGCGTGGTGGTTGTCGGCCACCCAGAGCATGCCGCCGGAGACGGCCGAGGTGCCGCCCAGCAGGGCGCTCTTTTCCAGCACGACGACGGACTTGCCGGCACGGGCGGCGGTGGCCGCCGCGGTAAGGGCACCGGCGCCGGAGCCGACGACGACGACGTCGTAGCGGTCTGACGCGGTTCCATGGACGAATTTCATGGGTGTTGCCTTTCAGGAAGGGAAGAGTATGCGGCCGTCAGACGGCGGTGTAGCCGCCGTCGATCACGAGCTCGGAACCGGTGGTGAACCGCGATTCGTCCGAGGCCAGGTAGAGCACGCCGTAGGCGATCTCGTCGGGTTCGCCTTGCCGCGGGAGCGGGTTTGAGCCGACGAGCTGCTTGTAATATGCCTCCGGGCCGATGTCGGACTGCTCGGCGGAGCGGCGGCTCATGCGGGTGTTCATGGACCCGGGGTGGATGGAATTGACCCGGATGCCGTGGCTTCCGTAGGCCGCCGCGTCGGATTTGCTCAGCAGCCGGACGGCGCCTTTGGTGGCGTGGTAGAGCGGCACGTTCCGGCCGCCCGTGATGCCGTGGATGGACGAGAAGTTGATGATGCTGCCGGCGCCCTTCTCGATCATGCCGGGGACCACGTGCTTGGTCATCAGCCAGACGCCCTTGACGTTGACGTTGAAGATCGTGTCGAAGTCCGTCAGTGATGCGGTGTGCGAGGCGCCGGCCGGGCCGATGATGCCGGCCGCGTTGACCAGGATGTCCGGGGCGCCAAGTTCGTCCGTCACCCGGCGGATCGCGTCAGCGACGCTGTCCTCGCTGGTGACGTCGACGTCGTACTGGCTGATGTTTTCGTGGGTGGCGGCGGACGGAATGCCCGCAACGTCCAAGCTGGCGACCTTCGCGCCGTGCTCGGCGAGCAGGGCGGCGGTGGCGCTGCCCAAATCTCCGCGGCCGCCGGTGACGACGGCGGTCTTCCCGGCCACGCGGCTCTGTGTGGGGTTCATGTGCTGCTCCTCGTACTCCTGCAGCATCTTCGCTGCGTCTAAGCCAGAGTGGCAGGGGAGTTGTGACGGCAACCACACGATTGCCGATGAACGGCAAAAGTCTGACCGGAAAACCGTGGTTCAGTGACTTTGGCGGAGGGTGCCCTTGAGCTCGCCGCGCCAGCCTAGGGCCCGTGAGATGCCCCGCGCGGCAGCCATCAGCACGGGGACGCGGGCGGCTGCGTTCTCCTCGTTGCGCGGCACCACCACGCTGAGGGCGGCGCGGATGGTGTTCTCGGGGCCGAAGACGGGGACGGCGATGCCGCTGGACTCGGGCACGATCACGCCGGGCATGGCCGCGAAGCCGCGCTGCCTGATCTCGGCCAGGTGGCGGCGCAGCAGGGCGGGATCGGTCAGGGTGGTTTCGGTGTACTTTGTCAGCGGGCGGGCCAGGATGGTGTCCTGGTAGGCGGCGGAGGAGTGGGCAAGGAGGACCAGCCCGGACGACGTCGCGTGGACGGGGAGGCGGCCGGCGATCTTGGTGATGTCCACGATTGTCTTGTCGGAGCCCAGCCGCTCGATGTACAGAACCTCATCCGAATCAAGGATTCCCAGGGTGGTGGAGTGCTGCACCACTGCCTGGACGTCCTCCATGAACGGCAGGGCGGCCTCCCGCAGCCCCAGCATCTTGGATCCGCGGGAGACGAGCTCCCACATCCGGGTCCCGATGTGGATGTCACCGCCGGGCTCGCGTTCGAGGAGCCGTTCGAGCAGCAGATCGTTGACCAGCCGGTAGGTCGTCGTCACCGGAAGCCCGGTCCGGCGCCCCAGTTCCGCGACGCTCATGGAGGTGTGGCCGTCGTCGAACGCGCTTACGATCTTCACAAAGCGTCCGATGATCGACTCGCCCGATGCGGAATTCGCCATTGAACCTCCTCAGGATTCCCGCTCAATGGTAATCGTCCTCGCGGTGATCCGCGTCACCGGCTCTACTGGGGGTCTAGCATTCCAACCCGGCTGCCGCAGCGAAGCGTGCGGCCGACTGAACGGAGCAAAACCATGAGCAAACCCGTCCTCTGTGATGTCCTCGTCATTGGCTCCGGTGTGGCCGGAATGGCCGCAGCGTTGAAAGCCGCCTCGCAAGGACTGAACGTGATCGTGGCCGAGAAGGAACAGTACTTCGGCGGCACGACGGCGATCTCCGCCGGTTGGGCGTGGGTCCCCGGCAACAAGCAGGGCGTGGAGCAGGGGGACACCCGGGAGGAAGCCGAGACCTACCTGAGGAACCTGGCCCCGGAGACGTTCAACGAGGCTGGCGTCCGTGACTTCCTGGACACCGTGCCGGAAGCCATCTCCTTCTTCGAGAACGAGACCGAGGTGAAGTTCACCTACCCGGAGAAGTCGCCGGACTACAAGATGGACCTGCCGGGCGCAAAGCTCTCGGGCCGGGCCATTCTGCCGCAGGATGTTGACGCGCGCGTGCTGGGGGACAAGCGACTCCTCATGCAGCCGTACATGAGTTCCTACACCGTGTTCGGCTACATGCCGCAGGTCGGCCCGGATATCAACGAGTTCTTCCACGTGAACCAGTCGGTCAGTTCGTTCGTGTATGTGGCTAAGAAGCTGCTGCGCACCTGGGCCGACGCCGCCCGCTACAAGCGACCCGTCCTGCGCTCCAACGGCAACGCACTGATGACCCGCATGGTCAAGAGCGCCGATGACCTGGGCGTGCGCCTGTGGAAGTCTTCGCCGGCCCTCTCCCTGACCCGCGACGACGACGGAACCATCACCGGGGCGGTCATCGGCGGTGAGCATGCCGCCACAGTGACGGCGCGGCTCGGCGTCATCCTCGCCGCCGGCGGCTTCTCCGGCAACAAGGAACTGCGGCAGCAGTACTTCCCGCACGACGCCGACGGCGAGGACCACTTCACCCCGACCGTGGGCCACGGCGGTGACGCCGCCACCCTGGCGATCAGCGCCGGCGGCCACATCGACAATTCGGTATTCAGCGTCGGGTCCTGGGCGCCGGTCACGGTATTCAAATACCTCAACGGCAAGCAGCGCCTCTTCCCGCACCTGCGCGCCATCGGACTGCCGGGGCTGATCGCCGTCGACCGCCACGGCAAGCGGTTCGGGAACGAAGCTCTGAGTTACCACGACTTCGGCGGCACCATGATCGAGCACAATAAGGGCCAGGACAAGACGTTCGGGTACGTGATCGGGGATGCGAAGACGATGCACAAATACGGCATCGGTTACGCCAAGCCCTGGCCGATGCCGCGCGGGTACTTCTACAAGACCGGGTACCTGGTCAAGGGCGCCACCTTGGAGGAACTGGCCGGCAAGCTCGGCATCGACGCCGCGGGTCTGAAGGCGACGGTGGCTGACTTCAACCCGGCGGCGGAGCGCGGCGAGGACCCGTACTTTGGCCGGGGTTCCACGCTCTACAACCACTTCCGCGGGGACATGGAGCACAAGCCGAACCCGAACCTGGCCCCGGTGGGCAAGGGACCGTACTATGCCGCCAAGATTCAGATGGGCGACCTCGGCACCTTCGCCGGGATTGGCGTCAACGAACGCTCCGAGGTGGTCACTGACGAGGGGACTGCCATTCCCGGCCTGATCGCCGTCGGTGCGGCAGCGGTCAGCGTCTTCGGCGGCGGCTACCCGGGCTACGGCTCGCACATTGGGCCGGCCCTCGTGTTTGGTTACCGGGCGGGCCGCGACATCGCGAAGTTCTCCGCGGTCCGGGGTGTGGAGCGTGCGGCCACCGTGGAAGCCGGCTAAGGCGCAGGGCCGGAGGCGTCCGTGGCAAACTCACCCACCGGTGAATCGGTCATCAGCCGCGTTGTGCGGCTCATGAGCGCGTTCGACCGCGACCTCCCCACCATGACGCTCTCCGGCCTTGCCCGCCGCGCAGACCTGCCCCTGACCACCACCCACCGGCTCGTGGACGATCTAGTGCTGCACGGCCTGATCGAGCGGCTGGCGGACGGGAACCTGCGTTCGGGGATGCGGATGTGGGAGCTGGCAGCACGGGGATCGCGTGCGCTGAATCTCCGTGAGCTGGCATGGCCCTTCATGGAGGATGTCCAGGCGGCCGTGCACCAGCACACCACGCTGGCGGTGCTGGACCACGGGACCGTGCTCTACGTGGAGCGGCTGTCCTCGCCCCAATCCAGCCTGGACGCCGCCCATATCGCCCAGAGGATGCCGATTCATGCCGCCTCGTCCGGCCTGGTGCTGCTGGCCTTCGCGCCGACTGCCGTCCAGGACGACGTGCTTTCGCGCCCGCTGCCGGCGATGACCGCGGAGACCATTACTGACCCGGCACTCATCCGGAAACACCTGGCCGACATTAGGCATCGCGGCTACGTTGCCCTGCCGGGCATCGGCGTAACGGAGTGGACGGGCATCGCCGTGCCCGTCTTCGGCCCGGGCAACACCGTCGCCGCCGCGCTCAATGCCATCGTTCCGCGGCAGGAAGCCGCCGTGCCCCTCACCGTCCCGGCGCTCCTGACCGCAGCGCACGGGATCTCCCGTGCACTGAAGGCCTCCGGCCCGGTTCCGAGACGGGGCTGAGGGCGTGTCTGTGGACGTGTCCGTGAGCGGCAGTGGGCGGCGGTGGGCGGCGGTCTGCCGGGCCCATGGCTCGTCGTCAGGCTCCGTCCGCAACTTCACGGGTTCCGATGTAGCGCAGGAGCCGTGCAGTGATTGCAGAGGCAATCAGCAGGCACCCCAGCCGGCTGCCCAGGCTTGAGCCCTGATGGACGGGAAGGGCGAGTTCCACGCTTGCCGAACAGGCCTGCAGCAGACCCGGTTGCGGGCACCACGGCGACCACGGCACCGGTCAAAAAGATGTCACGGCAGACCGGGCGTCAGTGCCGGCGTCCCGTCGGAGCAGCATCAAGATTGTCGGTGCCCCTTCATAGACTTGGGGTATGAAAAGCAGGGTGGCGTGGAGCGGGGACAGCGGGGTGGCGGTGGAGGCCGTTGCCGCGTCTGTGGCTGTGCTGGCTGCCTTGCTCGGGTCCGGTGCCGGCGGCCCGGACCGCTCTGATCCGGCCGCCGCCGATGCCCAGCGGGATGCCAATGACTTGCGGGATGCTGATGCCCTCCGGGACGCTGATCCGTTGCGGGATTTGGCGGATGGGTTGTTGGACGGGTTGGCCGAGGTGGCCCGGTTGGAGGCCCGGACGGCGGCGCTGAAGGTTCAGCTGGCCGCCGACTACGCGCGGGCGGTCAGGTTCCTGGCCCCGCCGGCGGGATCCGTGCGGGACCGTGCCGTCCAGGAGATGGCCCTGGTCGCCGAGGTGGCCTGTGTCCTGACCGTGAGCGAACGCACCGCCGGGGCGCTGTTGTCCGAGGCCCGGGCCTTGACGACCGGGCTGCCGCTGACCTGGGCGGCGTTGCGGGCCGGGACGATTTCCTGGCAGCACGCCCGGATCCTTGTCGAGGAAACCAGCGGCCTGGACGGTGCCGGGGCGGCCTCGCTGGAGGGGCACTTCCTGGACCCCGACGCCCCCGGGGCGGCCCGGGGCTGTGCGGCCGGGGAGCTCGTGCCGTCCCGGTTCCGGGCCAAGGCCCGCACTTGGCGCGAACGCCACCACCCGGAGAGCATCGAGGCACGCCACACCGTGAGCGTCGCGGACCGGCGGGTGGAGTTCGTCCCGGACCGGGACGGCATGGCCTGGCTTTCCGCCCGGCTCCCGGCCGAGACCGCGGGCCGGGATCTGGGAACGGACCACCGCCGCCGCCCGCGCCCTGCAGGGCCCGGCCGAGACCCGGACCCTGGCCCAGCTGCGCGCCGACATCGCCGCGACCTGGCTCCTCACCAACGCCACCGGCCCCACCCCAGGGACCACAGCCCGAACAGCCGGCGACGGCACCACCAACGGACTTGCCAGCGGCGGAATGGTTGACTGCGGAACCGGTGGGAGCGGGGGTCTTCCGGTGCCGCGGGCGCAGATCCTGGTCACCGTGCCGGTCCTGTCGCTGCTGGGCCTCACGGACGAACCGGCCGTCCTGGACGGGTACGGTCCGATCCCGCCGTCGATGGCCCGGCGCCTCGTCAGTGGCGGCGCGGGTTCCTTCTACCGGGTCCTGACCGATCCCCGGGACGGGGCGCCGCTGGAAATCGGGCGGAGCAGCTACCGTCTGCCGGCGGCGCAGCGGCACTGGCTCCGGCTCCGGGACGGCAGGTGTCCGTTTCCCGGCTGTAACAACCATTCCCTGGACAACGAGGCGGACCACCTCCTGGCCTGGGCCGACGGCGGCACCACCGGTATCGCCAACCTGGGCCAGCCCTGCCCGAAACACCACCGCCTCAAACACTCCTCCGCCTGGACACCCGTCGGGGCCACCACAACGAGCCCGCCGGGCTGGATTTCACCCTCAAAACGCTACTATCCGAGCGAGCATCAGGACTGGGAACCGCCCCGCTGGCCCGCCCACCTCCCGATCACGGCTACAGACACAGACCCACGGGCGGAGCGAGGCGTGCCCGCGGATCCGGAGCCGGAACTGCCCCCGGATCCCTTCCCCGACTGGCACCACTTCACGGCCGGGCACCCATTCCCCGCCGCAGACACCGACGACCCCGACTGGCCGGCACCCCTCGACGACCCCATCCCCGAATGGGGCCTATACCAATCCGCCTGAACGACCGGTTGCGGGTCAATTTAGTGCGGTAATCGAGCCCGGGGGTGACACACTTCCTGCCACTGACAATCGGCTCCGGTTTCACCGTCACGCTCGCCTGCGCACAAGAGCCGCCGGGCGACTTTCACAACCGATGAACGGAAGCCCTATGGGGCCGACGCGTGGCCGGTGGGCACTCTTGATTGAGACGTGGATCACGTCGACTCGCACGGGGAATTCACCCGCGTGAGTCACCCACGACAGTCACGCATGAAAGAAGGACAATGATGTCTGCCGCCACCACAGAACTAACGCCCGTGGACGAGTCACTCTCCGGGCCGGCCGCACTGCCGCCTTACTCCCATGAGCTCGCCTGGCCGGATGGCATGGCGCCGTTCAAGGTCGTCGACGACGGAACCCAGGGTGACCCGTACGCGCACTACGCATGGATGCGGGACAACGCTCCGGTTCTCCGCGCCGCCTCGCCGGTCTCGGACGTCTGGTTCATCTCCCGCTATGACGATGTCCGCAAGGCCATGCGCGCCCCGAAGGTCTTTTCCTCCCAAGTGGTGGACCCGGTGCCGCTGACCTTCCTGACCCTGTTCGATGCCCCGAACCACACGCGGCTGCGCCAGGTCGTTGCGCAGGCCTTCACTCCAAAGGCGATCGCCCGCTTTGAAGACCGGGTCCGCGAGAACGCCCACAAATATCTGGACCCGATGATCGCAGCCGGCGGCGGCGACGCCGTCGATGACTACGCGATCCCGCTGAGCATGTCCACCATCAGCGCCCTGCTGGATGTCCCGGCGTCGGACTTCGAGAAGATGAAGTTCTGGTCGGATGAGACCTTCAGCTACTTCGGCAGGCTGGCCCGCAATGCGCAGGGCACGGGAACCGACGAACAGAGCACCTTCGAGTTCTTCGCGTACCTGAAGGGCACCATGGAACGGCTCTACCGCGAGGAAAGCGAGTCCGTGGGCGGCCATATCGCCCGGATGTGGAAGGAAGGCCTCCTCAGCGAGAAGGAAGCCAAGGAACTCTGCGCTTTCGTCTTCGTTGCCGGCCATGACACCACCACCATCCTGCTGGCCAACGCCTTCCGGGTCTTCAGCGAGCAACCCGGGCTGCTGGACCGGATCCGGCAGAACCCCGCCGACGCGAACCTCTTCGTCGAGGAACTGGCCCGCTTCCGCGGAACGGTGCAGCGCGCCAGCCGGATCACCACCGAAGACGTCGAGGTTGCCGGCGTGCGCATCCCTGCCGGCGCCATCGTCCGGTTGCTGCCGGCAGCGGCGAACCGCGACAGCGCCAAGTACCCCGACGGCGAGACCTTCAACATCGACCGCAACACCGACGGCCACCTCGGCTTCGGCCACGGTGTGCATAGCTGTCTCGGCGCCCCGCTGGCCAGGCTGGAAACGGTCGTAACGGTGGAACTCCTCGCCGCAAAGCTCGGCTCCCTGACCCTCAACAAAGACAAGCCGATCGAATACGTCCGGGGCAACAACCTGACCAACTCAGGTCCGGAACACCTTTACGTCGAGCTGGAGAAGTTCAATGCTTAGTCAGCAGCCCACTGAGTCCGTCCTGAATCCAATCGTCATCGTCGGCGCCGGCCACTCCGGAGTCGCGGTGGCCGCAGGACTGCGATCCCGCGGCTGGGAGGGGGACATCCTGCTGCTCGAAGCGGAAAAGGAGACGCCCTACGAACGCCCTCCACTGTCCAAGGAACTCCTGAAGGCCGGCGCTCCGGATGAGTCCGCCGTGCTGCGCAAAGAAAAGTTCTACCACGAAAAGCGCATTAACCGGCGGGCAGGGCTCACCGCCGACGCCATCGACCCGGGCGGCAGGACCGTCCAGCTGTCCGACGGCAGCCGCCACGGCTACCACCGCCTCGTCATCGCCACCGGCTCCCGCGCCAGGTCCCTGACAGTCCCCGGGGCGGAACTCCCCGGGGTGCAGGCCCTGCGGACCCGGGACGACGCCCTTGAACTCAAACGCGCCCTCGTCCCCGGCGCCCGGGTCGCTATCATCGGCGCGGGATACATCGGCCTGGAAGTCGCCGCCGCCGCAGCCGCGAAAGGCTGCGACGTCACGGTGCTCGAATTCCAGGACCGCGTGATGAGCCGCGTGACCTCCGAGCCGGTATCCCGCTTCTTTGAGCGGCTCCATGAACAGAACGGTGTCCGGTTCGTCTTCGGCGCCGCGGTGACCGCCGTCGAGGGGTCTGACCGGGCCGAGCGCGTCGTCACCGCCGACGGCGCGGCCTACCCGGCCGACGTCGTCCTCGCCGGAATCGGCGTGGTGCCCAACCAGGAACTTGCCGCCGAGGCCGGCCTCCAGTGCCAGGACGGGATCCTCGTGGACGACGACGGGCGGACCTCGGTCCCCGGCATCTACGCCACGGGCGATGTCACGCGCTTCACCAGCACCATCGACGGCGCCAGCCAGCGCCTCGAATGCGTCCAGAACGCCATGGCGCAGGCCGACAGGGTGGCAGCTGACATCACGGGCCAGGCCCCCGCGGATCCGGAGATCCCTTGGTTCTGGACCGTCCAGCACGGCGTCCGGCTCCAGACGGCCGGCGTCCGGCACCCCGACGACGACGTGATCGTGCGCGGCACCCCGGCGGAGGGCAAGTTCTCGGTGGTCTACCTCCGCGACGGGCGCCTCGCCGCCGTCGACACCATCGCAGGCCTTACCGACTTCCGTCCGGCCAAGAAGCTGATCGCACAGAAAACACGGATTGATCCGCTGCTCGCCGCCGATCCCGGCACCCCACTGACCGACGCCGCGTTCGCAGCGTCCTGAAACCGAAGGAACCACCATGAGCAACAACAAACTCACCGTGATCGACCGCGAGGGCTCCACCCACGACCTGCAGTGGGAGCCGGACCAGACCCTGATGGAGGCCCTCCGGGACAACGACCTCCCGGTCCTGGCATCCTGCGGCGGCACCGCCTCCTGCGCCACCTGCCACGTCTTCCTGGAAAAGGAGGTCTTCGACACCCTTGCCGAGCGCAGCGAGGACGAACTCGAGTTGCTGGTCGATGCCGAGGGCTACCAGGAATGCGGCTCCAGGCTCTCCTGCCAGCTTGACTTCAGCCAGGACCTCAACGGAGTCACCGTCACTCTGGCGCCCGAAGAATAGCCGCGGCGTCCGGCCGCCGGATAGGGACGAGGCCGTCGTTCCATCTGCATATATTGGGGGATGGAACGGCCGCCGGTTCCTACGACGCCGGTTCCTACGACGCCGGATCCGTCACCAGGATCCGCACCGAGCACAGCTCCGCCGCAGCCTTCTTGAGGACCGCGGCACGCGGATCCGGAACGTCCAGGAACGCCAGCCGGGCCACGCCGGCGTAGCGCTTCAGCACAGGCTCGACGAGGACCTGGTCGACTAGCGTCCGGTCGCCGCCCGGCGCCAGGTACTCGATCCGGTGCTCCGCGAAGATCCTCGCGGCGTGCTCGGCCACGGCCTCCACGAGGGCATCAGCCTGGTTGGCGCGCCGCCGGGCGAAGCGCTGCTGGGACCAGCCGCCGGCAGCGGTCCGCGACTGGACGTGGCGGGTGCCGGTCTTGGACGCGACCACGGCGCCGCCGCTGACGACCGCCACCGAATAGCCGCCGCGGCGGACCAGCACGGTGCCAAGGCTGCGGGGCTGCCCGGCCAGGGACGCCAGCCGCGACACCGCGTCGCCGCCGCGCCCGGGCCGGCCATCCACGGGCCACGGCGCCTGCAGCAGCGCCACGGCGCCGTCCGCGGCTCGCACCTGCAGACCGGCGTCGAGCTCTTCCTCCACCAGGGCGCCATGGCTTGAGGCAAAGCGCTCCACCCAGCCGGGCAGCCGGGCAGCGGAAACGAAGGCCACACGGGATTCGGGGCTGGGCATTGGCGGGCTCTTCCGTTGCGGGGATAAGGGGGACGGCTTAGGGGTGGCAGGGCGGACCTGAACTAGAAGTAGCCTATCTATGTGGATGATCTCTTTGGCGCAGGGCGGGACGACGCCGACGGAAGCGACGACGACGGCGGCAACAACGGCGGCGCCGACGATTCCGGCCGCGCCCGCTCCGGTGCCCGCACGGCCGGGGCCGGCTCGCCGCGGAGTCCGCTCGCCGTCCGGATGCGGCCCCGCACCCTGGATGACGTGGTGGGCCAGCAGCACCTGCTCGGCCAGGGCTCCCCGCTGCGCCAGCTCGCCGCCGGCTCCGACGCGACCGGCCCCGCCGGGCCAAGTTCGGTGATCCTCTGGGGTCCCCCCGGCACCGGAAAGACGACGCTTGCGCACGTGATCGCCAAGGGTCCCGGCCGGAAGTTCGTCGAACTCTCCGCCATCACCGCCGGCGTCAAGGACGTCCGCCGCGTGATGGACGAGGCCCTGACCGCGCGCGATCTGTTCAAGACCACCACAGTCCTGTTCCTCGACGAGATCCACCGCTTCAACAAGGCCCAGCAGGACGCGCTGCTACCGGGCGTCGAGAATCGCTGGGTGGTGCTTGTGGCCGCCACCACCGAAAACCCCTCGTTCTCCGTGGTGTCCCCGCTGCTGTCCCGCTCGCTGCTGCTGACGCTCAAGCCGCTGACCGACGCCGACGTCGAGGGCCTCCTCCAGCGGGCCGTCACGGATGTCCGTGGCCTGAATGGCAAAGCCGAGCTCAGCGCCGACGCGCTGGCACACCTTGTCCGGCTCTCCGGCGGGGACGCCCGCCGTGCACTGACGGCGCTCGAGGCCGCCGCCGGCGTCGCCTTCGGGGACGCGGACGACGTTGACGCAACCGACGTTGACGCAACCGACATTGACGCAACCGACATTGACGCAACCGACATTGACACCGCGGACGCCGCCGGCGCTGTTGCGCCGAAGCCCGTGACCATCCAGTTGCGGCACACGGAACGGGCGCTGGATGTTGCCTCGGTTCGCTACGACCGCGCCGGCGACCAGCACTACGACGTCGCCAGCGCGTTCATCAAGTCGATCCGGGGTTCGGACGTCGACGCGTCGCTGCACTACCTCGCCCGGATGCTCGAGGCGGGGGAGGACCCGCGCTTCGTGGCCCGGCGGATCGTGATCTCCGCCGCCGAGGACGTCGGGATGGCAGACCCGACGGCGCTCCAGACCGCCGTCGCGGCGGCCCAGGCCGTCCAGCTGATCGGCATGCCGGAAGGCCGCATCATCCTGGCCGAAGCCGTGGTGCACCTGGCCACCGCGCCGAAGTCCAACGCCGCGTACATGGGCATCAACCAGGCAATCGCCGACGTCCGCGCGGGGCTCGGGAACGGGATCCCCGCCCACCTGCGCGACGCCCACTACCCGGGCTCAAAGCAGCTGGGCCACGGCAAGGGCTACAAATACTCCCACGACGCGCCGCATGGCGTGGCCACCCAGCAGTATCCGCCGGACGATCTCGTGGGCCGCAATTACTATGAACCCACCGCCAACGGGGCTGAACGGGACATCGGCACCCGGCTGGAGCGGCTCCGGAAGATCATCCGCGGCACGTGATCTGTCGCTGACCAGCGGCTGCTCTGGCGCCGCCCTTCAGCGCTGGAATCCGCCGTTGACATAGGGGCCAAGAGGTCTAACGTGGAAATACGCCAGCATTGACCTGCTGACCATCCGTGCGGCGCAGGGGACAGCGCGGCTCACACCGCCGGCAATCGATTACCCGGACCCCCGAACGACGGCCGGCTTCGCTCCATCCAAGGTCTTCCAATGCGAGCGTCCCCGCTCAGTCCCCAGGTAGTGTCCCATGAGCATTAATTTCGTTACAGCCATGGCAGTCAAATCCTTTGATGTGCCCGACCGGAAGCGGTGCCCGGACAAGGCCGAATTCGACCTCTGCACCGTGGACGACTACTCGGTGGCCAAGTTGATCCTCGGCCCGGGCTGGCGGTGGTCGGAGAGCACCAAACCCTACGAGCAGACCGACGCCTGCCAGCACCACCATCTGGGCTTTTGCATTTCCGGTGTGCTGGAGGTCGAAACGGCCGAAGGGCTGCGCTCCACGATCCACGCCAACGACACCTACGCGATCCCGCCGGGTCATGACGAGTGGGTGGTGGGCCCGGATCCGTTCGTGGCCGTGGAATTCCTGGGGGCCGCGTCATTCGGGCGGCGGGGCAGCCGGGGCGTGCACGCCAGGGTCTGACTTCGGTACTGGCTTCGGGCTATGGGCCCCTTCATGGTAGGCTGGTTCGTTGTCTGGCATGGCACGGACGCACAATCCATTGAAAACTTCGGTTTAGTGAGGGTTGCCCTGTGCCCAGTAGCAAAAGGCAGCGGTTGGCCGATGCTCTCCATCGTGGAGGCCAGTAACACTGACACACCGCAGATATTGGAAGGACACTAGTGGCTAACAACACTCGTGCTCGCCGTACCGCACGCCTTTCGCGCGCACTCGGCATCGCTCTGACCCCCAAGGCCGCCAAGTACATGGAGCGCCGCCCGTACGGCCCCGGTGAGCATGGCCGTGCCCGCAAGAAGCAGGACTCCGACTACGCCGTACGTCTGCGCGAAAAGCAGCGTCTGCGCGCCCAGTACGGCATCCGCGAAGCCCAGATGACGCGTGCCTTCGAAGAAGCACGCCGCACCAAGGGCCTGACCGGTGAAAACCTGATCGAACTGCTCGAAATGCGTCTCGACGCCCTCGTGCTGCGTGCCGGCTTCGCCCGCACCATCGCCCAGGCCCGCCAGCTGGTTGTGCACCGCCACATCCTGGTTGACGGCATCCGCGTTGACCGCCCGTCTTTCCGCGTCGGCGAGGGCCAGCTGGTCCACGTCCACAGCCGCAGCGAGACCATGCCTCCGTTCCAGGTTGCAGCAGCCGGCGCTCACCGCGACGTTCTGCCGATGGTTCCGGCCTACCTGGACGTCAAGCTTGACGCCCTGCAGGCCCGCCTGGTGCGCCGCCCCAAGCGTTCCGAGATCCCCGTGACCTGCGAAGAGCAGCTCGTCGTGGAATTCTACGCACGCTAAATAAACGCAACACCTCCAAAGAAGCCCGTGGCAAGCGCCGCGGGCTTCTTTGTATGTAAGGTACTTGGGGGAGTTCCCCGGGAGCCAGCCCTGCTTGCCGGTTCAAACCGCCGGCTGAAACCGTCGGGGCCCGACGCAACGAGCAGGTATCCACTGCAGTTCAAGGAGATGATTGTCTATGTCTGGTGGCGATATTGCCGGCCTGATCGCGGCTGGAGTGTTTTTACTGCTGGTCCTGCTGCTCGCCGTGCCGATCCTGAAACTCGGGGGAGTGTTTGACGAAGTCCGGACCTCCATCCGCTCGATCAGCGACGGAGCCACCCCGCTCATGGACGAAGTCACCGCCACGGTGTCCACCACCAACGAGCAGTTGAAGAAGGTGGACGGCATCGCCTCGAACGTCTCCGACGCTTCCGCCAACATTTCGGCGCTGTCCTCGCTCATGGCCGCCACCGTCGGCTCGCCGCTGATCAAGGTGGCGTCCTTCAGCTACGGCGTCCGCTCCGCGTTCACCGCCCGCAAAAAGCCCGCCACCGGCCGCCGTAGCCGCTAAGCCCACCTGGAGAACCTGACATGAACAGAATCATCTGGATGGGAATCGGCGTCGCGATCGGCGTCATCGCCTTCCGAAAGATCACCGAAGCCCGGTCCGCCGTCGGGCCCGAGGGACTCAACCGGGCCGTCGGGCGTCTGGCCGACGGCCTGTACGACTTCGCCGACGCCGTCCGGGAAGGCATGGGCGAGCGGGAAGCCGAACTCCGCGCCGCGCTCGGCGTGGACACGGCCCTGGCCACGGGCACCGATGGCATCGTTGCCCGCCGGGATGCAGTCCGGCGCTAGTCGGGAGAGAATTAGGAAGTACGGTGCCCGTCACGGGCACGCCGGCACCTCGGCACCTCCTCGAAAGGGTCTTGGAAGATCAGGGCCCGGACCGGGGCCGGACCCCAACTTGTCCCGCGCAGCACAGCCGCGGGCCACACACCGCAGTGAATATTGAAGGGTAAGAAATCAGCTCATGAAGTCGCAGGAGATCACCAAGCGCTGGATCGACTTTTTTGTCAGCAAGGGACACACCGCCGTGCCCTCCGCCTCCCTGGTCTCCAGCGACCCCTCCCTGCTGTTCACGGTGGCGGGCATGGTGCCGTTCATCCCGTACCTGACCGCCCGTGAAGAGGCACCCTACCAGCGGGCCACCAGCGTGCAGAAGTGCATCCGTACCGGCGACATCGAGGAAGTCGGCAAGACCGCCCGCCACGGCACGTTCTTCCAGATGTGCGGCAACTTCTCCTTCGGCGACTACTTCAAGGAAGACGCGATCAAGTTCGCGTGGGAACTGCTCACCACCAGCGTGGCCGACGGCGGCTACGGCCTGCCGCCGGAGCGGCTCTGGGTCACCGTCTACGAAGAAGACGACGAGGCCAAGGAGCTGTGGCTGAAGAACACCGGCGTGCCCGCCGAACGCATCCAGCGGATGGGCAAGGCCGACAACTACTGGTCCACCGGCCAGCCCGGCCCGGCCGGTCCCTGCTCGGAGATCTACTACGACCGGGGCCCCGCGTACGGCGTCGACGGCGGCCCGATCGCTGACGAGACGCGGTACATCGAGATCTGGAACCTCGTCTTCATGCAGTACCAGATCGACAACGTCCGCTCGAAGGTGGACTTCGACATCACCGGCGAGCTGCCCAAGAAGAACATCGACACCGGCCTCGGCATGGAGCGCCTCGCGATGATCCTGCAGGGCGTCGAGAACATGTACGAGACCGACCAGGTCCGTCCCGTGATCGACAAGGCTGCAGCGCTCTCCGGCAAGGAATACACCTCAGCCGAGACGCCGGAGGACCCGCACCACACCGATGACGTGCGCATGCGCGTCGTCGCCGACCACATCCGCTCGGCCCTCATGCTGATCGCCGACGGCGTCACCCCCTCCAACGAGGGCCGCGGCTACGTCCTGCGCCGCCTGATCCGCCGCGCCGTGCGTTCCATGCGCCTGCTCGGCGTCGAAAAGGCATGCCTGCCGGAACTGCTCCCGGCCTCCCGGGATGCCATGAAGGGCGTCTACCCGATCGTGGAGACCGACTTCGATCGCATCAGCAGGATCGCCTACGCCGAAGAGAAGGCGTTCCTGCGCACCATCGCCTCCGGCACGGCGCGGCTCGAGGACGCCGTCAAGGAGTCCAAGTCCGCCGGCCGGCCGCTCTCCGGCGCCGACGCCTTCGCCCTGCACGACACCTACGGGTTCCCGATCGACCTCACCCTCGAGATGGCCGAGGAAGCCGGGCTCAAGGTCGACGAGCCCGAGTTCCGCAAACTCATGCTCGAACAGCGCCAGCGCGCCCAGGCCGACGCGAAAGGCAAGAAGGGCGCCCACGCCGACCTCAGCGCGTTCCAGGAGCTCCTCGCCCAGGGCGAGACCGTCTTCACCGGCTACACCGAACTCCAGGGCGAATCCAAGGTCCGCGGCATCCTGGCCGGCGGCCAGAAGGTCTCGCAGGCCTCCACGGGCGATGAAATCGAACTGGTCCTGGCCGAGACGCCGTTCTACGCCGAGGCCGGCGGCCAGGCCGCCGACACCGGGCTCATCACCGGCGACGGCTTCGTCGTCGAGGTCCTGGACGTCCAGCGCCCCATCAAGGGCCTGAGCGTGCACAAGGCCATTGTCCGCGAAGGCGAAATCGGCTCGGACGCCCTCGTCCAGGCCGCCGTCGACCGGGAACGCCGCCACGCCGCCGAACAGGCCCACACGGGCACGCACATTGTCCACGCGGCCCTGCACCAGATCCTCGGCCCGGAGGCCCTGCAGCGCGGCTCCTTCAACAAGGCCGGCTACCTGCGCTTCGACTTCGCCTGGGGCGAGGGCCTCAGCGCCGCCACCCGGTCCGAGATCGAAGAAGTCTCCAACATCGCCATCCGCAACAACTTCCGGGTGGAAACCAAAGTCATGGGGCTCGCCGAGGCCAAGGCCCTCGGCGCCATGGCGCTGTTCGGCGAGAACTACGGCAACGAGGTCCGGGTCGTGGAGATCGACGGCGCCTGGTCCCGCGAGCTCTGCGGCGGAACCCACGTTGAGAACACCTCGCTGATCGGCAGCCTGTCCCTGCTCGGCGAACAGTCCGTCGGCTCGGGAAACCGCCGTGTGGAAGCCTTCGTGGGCATGGACGCCTTCCGGCACCTCGCCGCCGAGCGCGCCCTTGTCACCGAGCTCACGGAAATGCTGAAGGTCCCCTCCGGGCTCCTCGCGGACCGGATCGCCACCACCCTGACCAAGCTCAAGACCGCCGAAAAGGAACTCGAGCGCCTCCGCAAGGAGCAGCTCACGGCTGCCGCGGCCCAGCTGGTGGGCACTGCCAAAGACGCCGCCGGCATCAAGGTCATTGCGCACGACGCCGGCCAGGTCAGCGGCGCGGATGACCTGCGCGGCCTGGCCCTGGACCTGCGGACCCGCCTCGGCTCCGAGGCCGCGGCCGTCGCCGTCGCCGGCGTCAGCAACGACCGCCCGGTGATCCTCATCGCCACCAACGAAGCGGCCCGGACCGCCGGAGTGAAGGCCGGTGCCCTCGTGCGCCTGGCCGCCGGAGTCCTTGGCGGCGGCGGTGGCGGCAAGGACGACGTCGCCCAGGGCGGCGGCACGGACGCCGCCAAGGTCGGTGCTGCCCTCAGCGCCGTCGTGGATGCCATTACCCGGCGATAAGCGGATCCCTACATGACTGAAGGTGCTGTAGCCGGCGTCTATCCCCGGGGCGTAAAGCTCGGGGTCGACGTCGGCACCGTCCGCGTGGGCGTCGCGGTCTGCGACCGCGACGGAATCCTGGCGACTCCGCTGCGCACGCTGCAGCGGAACGTGAAAAAGAACACTGACGTGCGCATCCTGGCCGGCCTGGCAGAGGAGCTGGACGCGGTGGAGATTTTCGTAGGACTGCCGCGGACCATGAAGGGCGAAGAGCACGCCTCTGCCCGCATGGCCACAGAGTATGCGCGGTTGCTGGCCGGTGCCCTGCAGGACGCCGGATCCGCTATTCCGGTGCGCCTGATCGACGAGCGGCTCAGCACCGTGTCCGCCCACCGTGCCCTGCACGAAGCTGGCATGAGCAGCCGCGATCACCGTACAGTAGTTGATCAGGTTGCGGCGGCAGGTATTCTGCAACATGCGATTGATATGCAAAAGGCCAGGGGAACGGAGGTCGGAAACCGCGTGTACGCGGAGTCTGCGCCGGGGCCGACCGGAGGCGGCGCACAGACCGGCCCGGCAGTACAGACGCACTCTTCAGAACATGGAAGGCTACAGTGAGCCCGGTCAACAGTGATGACTCCTCCGGTGACGCCCTGAGTGGTGCCGGCCGACCGCTGACGCGCAAAGAGATCAGGGCCCGGGAAAAGCTCCTGGCGACGCAGGGACACAGCGTGATCCCGCCTCAGGCTTTTGAGACGGGACAGGACGACCCGACGCCGGATCCCGCGCCGCCGGCCCGGATCCGGCCCCAAGACCCAGAAGCCCCGACGCCGGCGAGCGTCCCGCCGCAGGCCGGCCCCGAACTTCCCGAAACGGCCCCGGAACTCCCCGAATCCGCCCCGACAGTGCACGAGGAAACCGTGCCTGACATCGCTGCCGACGATGTGCCGGCCCGCGAGCACCTCAGCCGCGAAGAGCCCGCCCGCGAAGACTTCACGCAGATCATCCCCATCCGCGATCTGCCCGCCCGCGAGGACGTGGGCCATGACGAGCCCGCCCACGATGACGCCGTCTATGCGGCGGCAGGCCAGCACGGCTACGCTGGCCACCACGATGCGGCTGCCCAGTATGCCGGCCCTCATGACGGCTACGCGCTGCACCCCCACGATGAGGCCCACCATGTTTACGACGACGCCCACGCCCAGGCGCACCCGGAAGCCGGAGACCACAGCGACGCCGGCCACGACCTGATGGCCGGAGCCATCCGCTATGACAAGGTTCCGTCCAAAAAGATCCGCCGCCGGCGCCGCTTCCTGGCCCTGGTGCTGACGCTGACCGTGTTCGTTATTGCCATCGCCGTCGGCGCCCAGTTCCTCAAACCGCTGCTGGGCGCCGACACCGCGGCAGACTACCCCGGACCGGGAACCGGCGACGTCACCGTCACTGTCGAACCCGGCGCCGGGCCAAAGTCCGTGGCCACCGATCTGCAATCGAAGAAGGTCGTGGCCAACGCTGACACGTTCCTCAAGGAGTTCAACGCCGCCGGCGGGTCCCTGAGCCCGGGCACCTTCACGATGCGCCAGGAAATGAAGAACTCCGATGCCGTGGCCATCCTGCTCAACAAGGGCCAGGGCAAGGTGATGTACTTTGCACTCAATGCCGGCTTGCGGATCAGCGAATCCCTCCAGGCCATATCTGAGGGCACCGGGATTTCGGTCCCCGACCTGAAGGCGCTCAGCGACGCGCCCGCGCAGTTCGGCGTCCCGGCCAAGGCCAAGAACCTTGAGGGCTTCCTGGCCCCGGGGGAGTACCGCTTCCCCCTGGGGACCTCCGCCAAGGACATCCTGCAGAAGCTCGTCGGCACCACCCTGGATGAGCTCAAGGCCCAGGGCATCACCGATCCCGCCAAACAGTACGACGTCGTGACGGTCGCCAGCATCGTCCAGGCTGAAGGCGGCCAGGCCGAATACGGCGACGTCGCCGGTGCCATCTATAACCGCCTCAAGCCCAACAACACCGAGACCAACGGACTCATCCAGTCCGATGCCACGGTCACGTACGGTCTGGGCATCCGGAGCTTCCACATCGATGAAGCCCAGAAGGCGGACAAGTCGAACCCGTACAACACCTATGCCAACCCGGGCCTGCCCGCCGGGCCCATCGGCTCTCCCGGCAAGACGGCGATCGACGCCGCCGCCAAGCCCAAGACCAATGACTACCTCTACTGGGTCACCATCAACCTGGACACCAAGGAGACCAAGTTCTCCAAGACACTGGCCGAGCACCTCGGCTACGTGGAGCAGTACAACGCGTGGTGCTCGGCCAACCCGGGACGCTGCGTATGATGCTGCGGGCGGCCGTGCTCGGGCATCCCATCAGCCATTCGAAGTCGCCTGCGCTGCACCGGGCTGCCTACGCCCACCTGGGCGTGGACTTCGCGTACTCCGCCATCGACGTGACGGAGGCCGCGCTGCCGGAATTCATGCGGCAGGTCAGGGATGAAGCGCGAGCGGACGGCGGCTGGCGGGGGCTCTCGGTCACCATGCCGCTGAAGACCGCGATGGTGGCCCAAGTGGACGAGGTCCGGGGCGTGGCACGCGCCCTCGGCGTCGTCAACACCGTCGCCTTCGAATCCGGCGGCGGTAGTGCTGACCATACCCGGCTGGTCGCGTACAACACCGACGTTGCCGGCATCGTCAACGCGCTCCGGCACGCGGGTGCGGCCACGGCGCCCACCGCTGCCGTGCTCGGCGGCGGCGGCACCTCGGCGGCGGCCATTGCCGCGCTCAAAGAACTCGGGGCTGCATCGGCCGATGTCTTCGTGCGGGACGTCAGCCGCGCCGCCGAGGCCCGGGCCGCCTCCGCGGCAGTGAAACTCCCCGTCCGGGTGCTTCCGCTCGCCGGCGCGGCCGCCGCGGTGGCCGCGGCCGACGTCGTCATCTCCACGCTGCCGCCCCGCGCGGCGGACGCGCTGGCCGGCGAACTGGCGGCCGAGCCGCCCCGGCACGCCGAGGCGGGACGCCGCGGCGTGCTCCTGGACGTCGCCTACGATCCCTGGCCCAGCAGGATTGCCGCCGTCTGGCAGGACACGGGCGGGGCCGTGGTCCCCGGCCTTGAAATGCTCATCTACCAGGCAGTGGAGCAGGTGCGGCTCTTCACCGGGCTGGGCGAGGCCATGCCGGCCGGAGTCATAGATGTGATGTGTGACGCAGTCGGGGCGCCCCGACGGGTGTTCTAAGCTCCCGACATGGCAGGATGGAATTTATGTTGCGTTGGTTGACTGCCGGAGAATCCCATGGCCCGGCACTGGTCGGAATAATTGAAGGCGTGCCCGCCGGTGTGGAACTCACCAGCGCCCAGATCAGCGAGGCGCTGGCCCGCCGCCGGCTCGGCTACGGCCGCGGCGCCCGGATGAAATTCGAACAGGACGTCGTCACTATCCTCGGCGGCGTCCGGCACGGCCTGACCCAGGGCGGTCCCGTCGCCATCCAGGTCGGCAACACCGAGTGGCCCAAGTGGGAACAGATCATGTCCTCCGATCCCGTGGCCCCGGAAGTCCTGGCCGACCAGGCCCGGAACGCCCCGCTCACCCGGCCCCGGCCCGGCCACGCCGACTTCACCGGCATGCAGAAATACGGCTTCGACGAGGCCCGCCCGGTCCTGGAGCGTGCCAGCGCCCGCGAGACCGCCACGAGGGTCGCGCTCGGCACGGTCGCCTCCGCCTTCCTTAAGCAGCTCGGGATCGAACTCGTCTCCCACACTGTGTCGATCGCCAGCGTTGCGGTGCCGGAAGGCCGGCCCCTGCCGGTCCCGGCCAACGTGCTGGCCCTTGACGCCGATCCTCTGCGCTGCTTCGACCGCGAGACCTCCGACGCCATGGTGGCCGAAGTCGACGTCGCGCACAAGGAAGGCGAAACCTTGGGCGGTGTCGTCGAGGTGCTCGCCTACGGCCTGCCGCCCGGACTCGGCAGCTACGTCCACTGGGACCGGCGCCTCGACTCGCGCCTGGCCGCGGCCCTCATGGGAATCCAGGCCATCAAGGGCGTCGAGGTCGGCGACGGCTTCCTCACGGCGGCCCGCCGCGGTTCGGCCGCCCACGACGAGATCGTCAAGGACGCGAACGGCAAGATCATCCGCACGTCCAACCGCGCCGGCGGGATCGAGGGCGGCATGAGCATCGGCGACGTCCTGCGCGTCCGCGCCGCCATGAAGCCGATCGCCACCGTGCCCCGCGCGCTCAAGACCGTGGACGTCAGCACGGGAGAAGCCGCCAAGGCCCACCACCAGCGCTCCGACGTCTGTGCCGTTCCGGCCGCCGGCGTGGTGGCCGAGGCCATGGTGGCCCTCGTGCTCGCCGAAGCGGTCGCAGAAAAATTCGGCGGCGACTCCGTTCAGGAGACCGCCCGCAACATCAAGGGTTACCTGGACAACATTCCGGCGTCCCTGGACTCGATCGGCCACTAGTGCCGGCCTGGAACACCGACGGGCGCTCCGCCGCGGCGAAGCCCGCGGCAAAACACCTCGGACCGGTCGTCCTGATCGGTCCGATGGCCGTGGGCAAATCGGCGATCGGACAGCAGCTCGCGCAGCACCTGGGATCCGCCTTCGTGGACACCGACGCCGTGGTGGTGGCCCAGCACGGGACGATCGCCGAGATCTTCGCCAGCCGGGGGGAGCATGCCTTCCGTGAGCTGGAGGCCCGGGCCGTGGCCCATGCTATCGAAGAGGCACAGGGCAGCAACGCCGTGATTTCGCTTGGCGGCGGTGCAGTCCTTGACTCCGGCACGCAGCAGCTCCTGGGCCGCTGTACCGTGGTCTACCTCGAATGCGACGCCGAGACCGTGGCGGAACGCATCGCCAGGAATTCGGGCAGGCCGCTGCTGGCAGGCGACGCCATGGGCCGGTGGCGGACCCTCTTCGCCACCCGGCAGCCGGTCTACGAACGGCTCGCCGACCTGGTCCTGGATGTCCGGAGCGGCAGCGTTCCGGAACTGGCTCACCGGCTGGAAGATGCGCTGGGGGAGTATGCCGCGGCTAAGACCGCTGCCGTGCCCGCCCCGGCGGCGACAAAGGAAGTTGAATAGTGAGTACCGAATCAACCGTCATCAAAGTCACCGGACAGACGCCCGGTGAGAACTACGACGTCGTGGTGGGCCGCGGCCTCCTGGCAAGCCTTCCGGGGCTCCTGGGCGAGCGCGTCAAGCGCGTCCTCGTCATCCACCCCCGCGCGCTCCGGCTCACCGGCGACACCGTCCGGGAAGAGCTGGCCGCCGCAGGTTTCACCGCGCTGACCGCCGAGATCCCGGACGCCGAAGAAGGCAAGCACATCGAAGTGGCGTCCTTCTGCTGGCAGGTGCTGGGGCAGAACGACTTCACCCGGTCCGACGCCGTCGTCGCGGTCGGCGGCGGCGCCGTGACCGACCTCGCCGGCTTCGTCGCCGCAACCTGGCTCCGCGGCGTCAAGGTCATACACATGCCCACGAGCCTGCTGGGCATGGTGGACGCCTCCGTCGGCGGCAAGACCGGCATCAACACCGCCGAGGGCAAGAACCTGGTGGGCGCGTTCCACCCGCCCGCCGGTGTCCTCGCGGACCTCGACACGCTCGAGACCCTGCCGAAGAACGAGATCATCTCCGGCATGGCCGAGGTCATCAAGTGCGGATTCATCGCCGATCCCGCCATCCTTGAACTGATCGAAAAGGACCCGTCCGCGGTCTCCGATCCGCGCTCGGACATCCTGCGGGAACTGATCGAACGCGCCATCACCGTCAAGGCCCGGGTGGTCTCCGCCGATCTGAAGGAAACCGGCCAGCGCGAGATCCTGAACTACGGCCACACCCTGGGCCACGCGATCGAACTCGCCGAACGCTACTCCTGGCGCCACGGCGCCGCCGTCTCCGTGGGCATGATGTTCGCCGCCGAACTCGCCCGCAGCGTCGGACGGCTCAGCGACGCCGACGCCGACAGGCACCGCAGTATCCTGGAAAGCCTCGGGCTTCCCATCACCTACCGCCGCGACCGCTGGCAGGCCCTCCTCGACGGCATGCGGCGGGACAAGAAATCCCGCGGCGACCTGCTGCGGTTCGTGGTCCTTGACGGCATCGGCCGGCCCGGCATCCTCGACGTCCCGGACACGTCGCTGCTGTTCGCCGCCTACCAGGAGATTGCCTCCTGATGATGATGGTCAAGGGCGGCACGAGCGAGTGGCCGGATGCCGGGTTTCCCGGCATCCGGATCAATCCGCAAAGCCTGATGCCCCAGATCGTCAACGAAGACGCCATGGCCGAGGCGTTGGCGGACTCGACCGACCCCGGGGACCTGGTCTTCGTCCGGATCGTTGAAGGGCATGCCGCCGAGGCCGCCGAACTCCTCGCCGAGGCCCGGTACAAGGACCCGGCCTCGCTCCGGCTGCGGATCTTCGAGGCGGATGTGCTCCGCGTTTCGAACCGGTTCGACCGGGCCGTGGAGGTGTTCCGCCAGCTCCTCGCCGAGACCAAGGGCACCCTGGAAGAGGCGGCCGTCCGCCAGCACCTGGGCCGGGCCTACTTCGCCGGCGGCAACGTCGGCGCCGCCGTCGAATCCTTCGCCAAGGCCCTCGATTTGCGGGTGGCCGGCTCGGCCGACGCGGCCCTCATCTACGCCTCCACGGTCGCGCTGCAGCGTGCCCGGGAAGTGCTGGAACAGCAGTCCTGAGCCTCCGTCGGGCAGCTGTCCACGGGAACCGGTAGAATAGAACTTGGATTTTTGACAAACACGCGCTGGCGGCCGCTTGGCATGCCGGCCCGGCATACGACGTCCGGCCGATCGCACCGGCCGACAAGAACCAGATAGAAACTAAGAGGATACAGTGGCAACCACTAACGACATCAAGAACGGAACCGTCCTTAAGCTTGAGGGCCAGCTTTGGAACATCATCGAGTTCCAGCACGTCAAGCCCGGCAAGGGTGGCGCGTTCGTACGCACCAAGATGCGCAACGTGATGTCCGGCAAGGTCGTCGACAAGACCTTCAACGCCGGGCTCAAGATCGAGACCGCCACGGTTGACCGCCGCGATTACCAGTACCTGTACCAGGACGGCGCCGACTTCGTCTTCATGGACACTTCTGACTTCGACCAGCTCACCGTCCCGGCCGCCACCGTCGGCGACGCCACCAACTTCATGCTCGAAAACCAGATGGTCAACATCGCCATCCACGAGGGCAACCCGCTCTACATCGAGCTGCCCCCGAGCGTCGTTCTCGAGATCACCTACACGGAGCCGGGCCTGCAGGGCGACCGCTCCTCGGCCGGCACCAAGCCCGCCACGCTCGAAACCGGCTACGAGATCCAGGTGCCGCTGTTCGTCGAGAACAACACCAAGGTCAAGGTCGATACCCGTGACGGCAGCTACCTCGGCCGGGTCAACGACTAGTGAGTGCCCGCGGTAAGGCCCGGAACCGGGCCCTCGATGTCCTCTTTGAGGCCGAGCAGCGCTCCGCCTCTGCGTTCGACGTACTGAAGTCGCGCCGCGAGCAGACAGACCAGATCGTCAACCCGTACACCCTCGAAATCGTCGAAGGCGTGGTCTCGCACCAGGCCGCCATCGACGAGTTCCTGGAAACCTACTCGCAGGGCTGGACCCTGGAGCGGATGCCCTCGGTGGACCGCATCATCCTGCGGATTGGCACGTGGGAACTGCTCTACAACGACGACGTCCCGGACGGCGTAGCCGTCAGCGAGGCCGTGGCCCTGGCCAAGACGCTCTCGACCGACGAATCGCCGTCGTTCATCAACGGCCTGCTCGGCCGGCTCCAGCAGCTGAAGCCTTCCCTGCTGGCCTAAGCTCCCGTCGCAGCGAAGAACCCCGTCCAGGACCGCCTGGACGGGGTTCTTTCGTTCTCCGGAAAGACTTAGCCGACGACGGCGGCCCGGAGGGCGGCGATTTCGGCCAGCTGGTGCTGCTCGTCGCGCTGGCGGGCCGGCACGTCCCGGCCGCTGAGGATCCGCTGCCGGGTGAAAGCCAGCCGGGTGGCGGCATCGAACAGCGCCTTCATCTGTGCGCCCCGGCCCACGGACTTGGCCCAGCGCAGTGCGGCACGGCGGCCGCTGCCGGTGGCCAGCATGTCCACCTCGGCCGCGGTGAACCAGCCCGCTGCCGCGTATTCCCTGAGCCGCTGCCGGGTGAGCCTGCGCTCCGCCACCCGCAGCAGCACGATGACCAGTGCCGCCAGGAGGAAGATCGGCACCTGCACGAACACGTACTGGGCCAGGAAATCCTGGCCCATGCTGTTCCAGCCGCTGTGCAGCAGCATCGCAGGGACAAGGCCGGCGATAAACGCCAGGGCGGCGAGCCCGTTGTTCCCGCGCCGCGCGGCGAATCCCATGATGATCCCGGTGGTACCCGTGAAGACGGCGTGGGCGAACGGCGACATCACCCCGCGGAGGAAGAAGACCACCGCCAGGTCCGTGCCGGGATCGCTGGATTCGGCGATGGCGCGGCCGAAGTAGAGGATGTTCTCCGTGAACGCGAAGCCTGCCGCAATGGTGAAGGCGAACACCACGCCGTCGACCGGCCCGTCGATGTCCTTCCGGGCGAACAGCAGGAGCAGCAGCAGCCCGAGGGACTTCGCGAATTCCTCGACGACCGGGGCCTGGACGGTCACGGCGAACGTCGTATAGTCCAGCCCTGAGGCGGGCCCGGCCACCAAAGAAAAATAGGGTTGGATCAGCATCGTCACAGCTATGGAGACAAGCGCTCCCCAGGCAAAGGCGAAAAGCAGCAGCGGTTTCGGCTCCGGCTCCCAACGGTCGATGAAGCGCACTGTCAGCAGCACGGTCCCCAGCGGAACCAGCGAGGCCATGAAACCGACCACGAACCCGGAGACTCCGGTGCTGGCCAGAAGGAAGGGCAGCACCAGGAAGAGGCTGGCGAAGGCGAGGAGTCCGCCGGCCAGCACGAGCCCCAGCGCGCCGGCGGTACTCCGGCGGTCCCGGACCGGCGCAGGGCCGGGCGGGAGCGCCGGCTGGAACCGGCCGCCGACGTTGGCCGGGGCTTGCCGGTAATCCTCCGGCCGGATCTGCCCCAACCACGTCGGGTTGGTCCGTTGGCCCAGCCCCGGCTGCGGCTCGTTCGTCGTCATGGCATCGAGCCTATGGCCGTGTGAGGTTAAACGCACTCCGGCGGCGGCAGGGGCAACTCCGGCTGTGGTAATTTGAAAGAGCAAATAATCCTTTTTTAATTCCGTCCCGTGAGGCGGGGAAAGGGGAGACGAGCTTTGACTTCCGTGCCATCAGCACCGGGTCCGGCGAACGTTGTGCTCACCCGGGTTGTCCTCAACCAGGCTGACATTGACCGCGCGCTTACTCGTATCGCCCATGAAATTCTTGAGGCCAACAAGGGCTCCCAGGACCTCGTCCTGCTGGGCATCCCGCGCCGGGGCTACCCCCTCGCCGTGCGCCTCGCCGCCAAGATCGCCGCCGCTGATCCCGCTGTCGACGCCGCCGCGATTGTCGGCCAGCTCGACGTCACGATGTTCCGCGACGACCTCTCGCACCAGCCGACGCGGCCCCCGTACCCCACCCAGCTCCCGCGCACCGGGATCGACAACAAAGTCGTTGTCCTCGTGGACGACGTCCTCTACTCCGGACGGACCATCCGCGCCGCCCTGGACGCCATGATCGACCTCGGCCGGCCCCGGATCGTCCGGCTCGCCGTCCTCATCGACCGAGGCCACCGGGAACTGCCGATCCGCGCCGACCACGTGGGCAAGAACCTCCCCACTTCATCCGCCGAGAAGGTTCGTGTCCGGCTCGAGGAAACCGATTCCGCCGCCGGCGGGGAAAATAGCGGCGCCCCCGTCAACGAAGTGGTCATCGAGGCCACCGCATGAGGCACCTGCTCTCCACTGAGGACCTCAGCCTGGCCAACGCCGTCCGCATCCTCGACACCGCCGAGGAAATGGCGGCCGTGGGGGAGCGCGAGGTCAAGAAGCTGCCCGCGCTGCGCGGCCGCACCGTGGTCAACCTCTTCTTCGAAGACTCCACCCGGACCCGAATTTCCTTCGAGGCCGCCGCCAAACGCCTCTCCGCGGACGTCATCAACTTCGCCGCGAAGGGTTCCTCCGTTTCCAAGGGCGAGTCGCTCAAGGACACGGCCCAGACGCTCGCCGCGATGGGTGCCGACGCCGTCGTCATCCGGCACTGGGCCTCCGGCGCCCCGCACCGGCTCGCCGCGACCGACTGGATCGACGCCGCCGTCATCAACGCCGGCGACGGCACCCACGAACACCCCACCCAGGCCCTGCTGGACGCCTTCACGATGCGCCGGCACTGGTCGCAACTGGCCGGCACGCCGTCCGCAGGGGCGGACCTCAAAGGCATGCGCGTCGCCATCGCCGGCGACGTCCTGCACTCACGGGTGGCCCGCTCCAACGTCTGGCTGCTGCGCACCTTGGGCGCCGAGGTCACGCTCGTCGCGCCGCCCACCTTGCTGCCCATCGGCGTCGAAAAATGGCCCTGCGCGGTCAGCTTCGACCTCGACGAGACCCTGGCGCAGGGCGTGGACGCGATGATGATGCTCCGCGTCCAGGGCGAGCGGATGAACGCGTCCTTCTTCCCGACCACCCGCGAGTACTCGCGCCGGTGGGGGTTCGATGACAACCGGCTGCGCGCCCTCGACACCCTTGGACTCAAGGACACCATCATCATGCACCCCGGTCCCATGAACCGGGGCCTGGAAATTTCCTCGGCCGCGGCGGACTCGCCCCGCTCCACCGTGCTGGCGCAGGTCCGCAACGGCGTCTCCATCCGGATGGCGGCACTGTACCTGCTGCTTTCCGGGGAGACCCGCGAACAAGCAACCTCCACCGCCGCCTACTCCAAGGAGAGCCACTGATGGCCGAACAGCAACAGCATGCAAGCGCCAGCGGCGCCTACCTCATCCGCGGCGCCGCGATCCTGGGCGGAGCAGCCGAGGACCTCCTGATCCGCGACGGCGTCATCGCCGAACGCGGCCAGAACCTCTCAGCCGACGGCGCCACCGTCATCGAGGCCGCCGGCCTCGTCGCACTCCCGGGCATGGTCGACATCCACACCCACCTGCGGGAACCCGGCCGCGAAGACGCCGAAACCGTGGAAACCGGCACCCGCGCCGCCGCACTGGGCGGCTACACTGCCGTGCACGCGATGGCCAACAGCACCCCGGTGGCGGACACCGCCGGCGTCGTCGAACAGGTCCTGACCCTTGGCCGGACCGCCGGCTGGGTGGACGTCCGCCCCGTGGGCGCCGTCACCGTGGGCCTGGCCGGGGAGCAGCTGGCCGAACTCGGCGCCATGGCCGACTCCCGCGCCCGGGTGCGCGTCTTCTCCGACGACGGCATCTGCGTCCACGACCCCGTGCTGATGCGCCGCGCCCTGGAATACGTCAAGGCGTTCGACGGCGTCGTCGCCCAGCACGCGCAGGAACCCCGCCTCACCGCCGGCGCCCAGATGAACGAGGGCGAGGTCTCCGCCGTCCTGGGCCTGACCGGCTGGCCCGCGGTCGCCGAAGAGAGCATCATCGCCCGCGACGTGCTGCTCGCCCAGCACGTCGGGTCCCGCCTGCATGTCTGCCACGTCTCCACGGCCGGCTCGGTGGAGATCATCCGCTGGGCCAAATCCCGCGGCGTGAACGTCACCGCCGAGGTCACCCCGCACCACCTCTGGCTCACCGACGAGCTCGCCCGCAGCTACGACCCCGTCTACAAGGTCAACCCGCCGCTGCGCACCGACGCCGACGTCCAGGCCCTCCGCGCCGCGCTGGCCGACGGCACGATCGACGTCGTCGGCACCGACCACGCCCCGCACCCGAGCGAGCACAAGGAATGCGAGTGGGCCCAGGCGGCCATGGGCATGACCGGCCTCGAAACGGCGCTCTCGGTCGTGCAGCACACCATGATCGAAACCGGGCTCATGGGCTGGGAAGACTTCGCCCGCGTCACCTCCACGGCCCCGGCCGCCATCGGCCGGCTCCAGGACCAGGGCCGACCGCTCGAAGCCGGAGAACCCGCCAACGTCATACTCGTCGACCCGGCTGCGCGCTGGACCGTGGACCCTTCTAAGATGGCAACCATGGGCCGTAACTCTCCGTTCGCGGGCCGGGAACTTCCCGGCCGTGTGGTGGCGACGTTCTTCAAGGGCCACCCCACCGTCCTGCACGGCAAACTCAACACCCCGTACCGGTGGCCGGCGGATGCTGTCGACGCCGCACCGGCGGGCCGGCCCTGATGGACCGGCTGCTCGTCCTCGGCATTGCCACCGCGGTGCTCCTCGTTGCGGCGTTTGTGCTGCTGGCGCTCGGCTGGCGGAACCGCCTGCGCCGCCAGGCCGACGTCGAGCCCCTTCCCGAGGTCCCCGCCGACCTCGGTGCCCCGCTGGCCGCCGCCGACGGCCAGTACGTCGCCTCCACCACCGCCGGGGACTGGCTGGACCGGATCGCGGTCCACCACCTGGGCATCCGCACCAACGCCGACCTCAGCGTGCACCCCGAAGGCGCGCTGTTCGAGCGCGCCGGTGCCGGCCCGGTGTTCATCCCGGCCGGACGACTCACCGGCGTGCGCCTGGAAAGCGGCATGGCCGGAAAGTTCGTGGAAAAGGACGGCCTGCTGGTGCTCAGCTGGATGCTGGGCTCCCGCGAACTGGACACCGGCTTCCGGACCCGGCATGCCGACGACAAAACGACCCTGCTCAACGCGCTGCAAGAATTGATCTCCGCAGCCCCCCAGGCCAACGCCGATAGTGGAAAGTAACGACGTGACGGACCCCAACGAAGTGATTGAGAAAACAGTGACAGAAGCTGCAGAGCCAGCAACCGCTGCCGCGGCAGCATCCACCCCCGCAGTCCTCGTGCTCGAAGACGGCCGGATATTCCGCGGCACCAGCTACGGCGCCACCGGAGCCGCCCTTGGCGAGGCGGTCTTCGCAACCGGAATGACCGGCTACCAGGAGACCATCACGGACCCCTCCTACGCGCGCCAGCTCGTGGTCCAGACCGCGCCGCACATCGGCAACACCGGCGTCAACTCCGACGACGCCGAATCCCGCCGCATCTGGGTGGCCGGTTACATCGTCCGCGACGCCGCCCGCCGGCCCTCCAACTGGCGCTCCGAGCGGTCCCTGGACGACGAGCTCGTCGAGCAGGGGATCGTCGGCATCCAGGGCGTGGACACCCGCGCCATCACCCGCCACCTGCGCGAACACAAGACCATGCGCGCCGGCATCTTCTCCGGAGACGCCGCCCGCGCCACGGACAAGGAACTCGTCGACGCCGTCCTGGCCAGCGCCCCGATGGAAGGCTCACGGCTCGCCGAGGAAGTCAGCGTTGACGCCGCGTACACGGTGGAACCCAAGGACTTCGGCTGGGACGGCGAACCCCGCTTCAGCATTGCCGCGATCGACCTCGGCATCAAGCGGATGACCCCTGTCCGGTTCGCCGAACGCGGCGTCCGGGTGCACGTGCTGCCCGCCACTGCAACCCTCGCCGACGTCCAGGCCGTCAACCCCGACGGCTTCTTCATGTCCAACGGCCCCGGCGACCCCGCCACCGCGGACAACCAGGTCAAACTGCTGCGCTCGGTGCTCGATGAGAAGATCCCGTACTTCGGCATCTGCTTCGGCAACCAGATCCTGGGCCGCGCTCTCGGCTTCGGCACCTACAAGCTGCGCTACGGCCACCGCGGCCTGAACCAGCCGGTCATGGACCGCCGCACCGGCAAGGTGGAAATCACCTCGCAGAACCACGGCTTCGCCGTCGACGCCCCGCTCGACGGCGCCACGCAGGCACCCGAGGAGCGCTACGGCCGCGTCGAGGTCAGCCACGTCAGCCTCAACGACGACGTCGTCGAGGGTCTCTCCTGCCTCGACATCCCCGCGTTCTCGGTGCAGTACCACCCCGAAGCGGCCGCCGGCCCGCACGACGCCGCCTACCTCTTCGACCGCTTCATCGATCTGATGGCGGACGCTTCTGCAAAGACAGAGACAGACACAAAGACTGCCACCGAACCCAAGACTGAGGACAAGAAGTAATGCCCAAGAGAACTGACCTCAAGAGCGTCATGGTCATCGGGTCCGGCCCGATCGTGATCGGCCAGGCGGCCGAATTCGACTACTCCGGCACCCAGGCACTGCGCGTCCTCAAGGAGGAAGGCCTGCGGGTCATCCTCGTCAATTCCAACCCGGCCACCATCATGACGGACCCCGAGTTCGCCGACGCCACCTACGTGGAGCCGATCACCCCCGAGGTGGTCGAGAAGATCATCGCCAAAGAGCGCCCCGACGCGCTCCTGCCCACCCTCGGCGGGCAGACGGCCCTCAACACGGCCATCGCGCTGGACAAGAACGGCGTCCTGGAGAAGTACAACGTCGAGCTGATCGGTGCCAACATCGCCGCGATCGAGCTTGGCGAGGACCGTGAGAAGTTCAAGGGCGTCGTGGAGCGCTGCGGCGCCGAGTCGGCGCGCAGCCACATCATCCACACCATGGACGAGGCACTCGCCGCGGCCGAGGACCTCGGCTACCCGATGGTCGTCCGGCCCTCCTTCACCATGGGCGGCCTCGGCTCCGGCCTGGCCTACGACGAGAACGACCTCCGCCGGATCGTCGGCCAGGGCCTGCAGTACAGCCCCACCAGCGAGGTGCTCCTCGAAGAGAGCATCCTCGGCTGGAAGGAATACGAGCTCGAGATGATGCGGGACAAGAACGACAACGTCGTGGTGGTCTGCTCCATCGAGAACTTCGACCCCGTCGGCGTCCACACCGGTGACTCCATCACGGTCGCTCCCGCCCTGACCCTCACCGACCGCGAATACCAGCGGCTGCGCGATATCTCCATCGCCGTCATCCGCGAAGTCGGCGTCGACACCGGCGGCTGCAACATCCAGTTCGCCGTCGAACCGCACACCGGGCGGGTCGTCGTCATTGAAATGAACCCGCGCGTCTCGCGCTCCTCGGCCCTTGCCTCGAAGGCCACCGGCTTCGCGATCGCCAAGATCGCCACCAAGCTCTCCCTCGGCTACACCCTGGACGAGATCCCCAACGACATCACCCAGAAGACCCCGGCGTCCTTCGAACCGACCCTGGACTACGTCGTCGTGAAGGTTCCGCGCTTCGCGTTCGAGAAGTTCCCGGCAGCCGACCCCACCCTGACCACCACCATGAAGTCGGTGGGCGAAGCCATGGCCATGGGCCGGAACTTCACCGAGGCCCTGCAGAAGGCCCTGCGCTCCCTGGAGCAGAAGGGCTCCCAGCTGGACTTCAGCCACGTCCCGGAATGGGAAGTCGCGGAGCTGATCGAGAAGTCCAAGCGGCCCACCACCGAACGCCTGCACCAGGTCCAGCGCGCCCTCCTCGGCGGCGCCACCGTGGAGCAGCTCTTCGAGGCCACCAAGATCGATCCCTGGTACTTGGACCAGCTCCAGCTGCTCAACGAGATCTCCCGGGAGATCCGCAAGGCCCCCGCACTGACCCACGAGATGCTCCAGCGCGCCAAGCGCCACGGGTTCTCCGACGAACAGATCGGTGCCCTGACGCACAACTCCGAGGCCGTCGTCCGCGGCGTCCGGCAGGCCCTGGGCATCCGCCCGGTCTACAAGACCGTGGACACCTGCGCCGCCGAGTTCGCCGCCTACACCCCGTACCACTACTCGTCCTATGACGAGGAGGACGAGGTGGCGCTGCACGCCAAACCGTCGATCATCATCCTCGGCTCCGGGCCGAACCGGATCGGCCAGGGCATCGAGTTCGACTACTCCTGCGTCCACGCCTCCATGGCGCTGCGCAAGGCCGGCTACGAGACCGTCATGGTCAACTGCAACCCCGAAACTGTCTCCACCGACTACGACGTCTCCACCCGCCTGTACTTCGAACCGCTCACCCTCGAGGACGTCCTCGAGGTCATCGCGGCCGAGGAACGCACCGGCGGCGTCATGGGCGTCTTCGTCCAGCTCGGCGGCCAGACCCCGCTCAAGCTCGCCCAGCAGCTGGCCGACGCCGGCGTGCCGATCCTCGGCACCTCCCCGGAGGCGATCGACCTCGCCGAGCACCGCGGCGCCTTCTCCCAGGTCCTCGACAAGGCGGGGCTCATCTCGCCTAAGAACGGCACCGCCGTGTCCTTCGAGGACGCCAAGAAGATCGCCGACGAGATCGGCTACCCCGTGCTGGTGCGCCCGTCCTACGTCCTGGGCGGCCGCGGCATGGAGATCGTCTACGACGAGCCCAACCTCTCCCGCTACATCGCGAACGCCACCGAGATCACCCCGGAGCACCCGGTGCTGATCGACCGGTTCCTGGAAGACGCCGTCGAAATCGACGTCGACGCCCTGTACGACGGCACGGAGATGTACCTCGGCGGCATCATGGAACACATCGAGGAAGCCGGCATCCACTCCGGCGACTCCGCGTGTGTCCTGCCGCCGATCACGCTCGGGAACAACGTCCTGGAGCGGGTCCGCACCGCCACCCTCGCCATCGCCGAAGGCGTCGGCGTCCGCGGCCTGATCAACATCCAGTTCGCCCTGGCCTCCGACGTCCTCTACGTCCTGGAAGCCAACCCGCGCGCCTCACGCACCGTGCCGTTCGTCTCCAAGGCCACCGGCGTCCAGATGGCGAAGGCCGCGGCCCTGATCGGCACCGGCGTCACCATCAACCAGCTCCGCAGCGCATACAAGATGCTGCCGGAGACCGGCGACGGCTCCACCCTGCCGCTGGAAGCGCCCGTCTCGGTCAAGGAAGCAGTGCTGCCCTTCAGCCGCTTCCGCACCCCCGAGGGCAAGGTGGTGGACTCCCTGCTCGGCCCCGAAATGCGGTCCACGGGCGAGGTCATGGGCATTGACAAGCACTTCGACACGGCCTTCGCCAAGAGCCAGGCCGCCGCGAACAACGCCCTGCCCACCGAGGGCAAGATCTTCGTCTCCGTGGCGAACCGGGACAAGCGCTCGGTGATCATGGGCGTCAAGCGGCTCTCCGACCTCGGCTTCGAGATCGTCTCCACCGGCGGCACGGCGGACGTCCTGCGCCGCAACGGCATCCAGGCCACCCCCGTCCGGAAGGTCGCCGAGGGCTCCAGCGCCGAGGGCGAAGGCACCATCGCGGACCTGATCGTCGCCGGCGAAATCGACATGGTCTTCAACACGCCCTCAGGCGGCGAAGCCCGCAGCGACGGCTACGAACTGCGTGCGGCGGCAACGTCGATCGGCATCCCGTGCATCACCACTGTGGCCGAATTCAACGCCGCGGTCCAGGCCATCGAGGCGCTGCGCACCTACGAATGGTCCGTCACGAGCCTGCAGGAGCACGCCGCCTACCTCAAGGCCCTCCAGGATGCCTGAGGCAGGCACCGCAGCACCGTCCGGCCGGGAGTCCTTCGGCTCCCGGCTGGGGCGGGCCATGGCGGCCCGCGGCCCGCTGTGCGTCGGCATCGATCCGCACCCGGCCCTCCTGCAGCAGTGGGGCCTGACGGACGACGCCGCCGGGCTGGAACGCTTCTCGCTGACCGTTCTGGAGGCCGTGGGCTCGCTCGCTGCCGCGGTCAAGCCGCAAGTGGCCTTATACGAACGTCACGGCTCGGCCGGGATCGCCGTGCTCGAACGCACCCTGGCCGCGGCGGCGGAAGCCTCCGTGCTGACCATCGCGGACGCCAAACGCGGCGACATCGGCTCCACGATGGCCGCCTATGCCGACGCCTGGCTGAAGGACGGCTCTGCGCTGGCCGCGGATTCGGTCACGCTGAGCCCGTACCTGGGTTTCGAGTCGCTCCGGCCCGCCCTGGACCTGGCTGCCGGGACCGGGCGGGGCGTGTTCGTGCTCGCGCTGACCTCCAACCCGGAAGGCGCGTCCGTGCAGCATGTCGGCGGGGTGGACTCCGTTGCGCGGCGGATCACGGAGGCTGCCGCGGCGGAAAACCGGCGCTACGAAGGATCCCTCGGTTCGGTGGGACTCGTGGTCGGAGCCACGGTGGGCTCGGCCCTCACCGAACTCGGTCTCGACCTCGCGGCGGTCCGCGGGCCCATCCTTGCCCCCGGACTGGGCGCGCAGGGGGCCACGGCCGCGGACCTGCGGCGCACCTTCGGTGCGGCGTATCCCCAGGTCCTGGGCACCTCCAGCCGGGACATCCTCGGCGCCGGGCCGTCGGTGACGGCCCTTCAGGACGCCGCGCGGCGTACACTCGAGGAGCTCCTCGCGGCCTGACACCGCCGCCGGGACCGTCCCGGGCCCGGCGCCGCCGGTCCCGGGACGCGGGCTTTCCCCTTCGAGAGCTGTCCCGTCCCGGGGCGGCCACAGTTTTCCATTGATTTCTGCGGTCACCAGACGGTAGGTTCAGGACAGGACTGCGGCATGGGCAACGGTGCCCGTCCGGCTATGCAGTCCGGCCATGCAGGGAGGACTTCAATGAGTTTGAAACCCCTCACTCCGCAGGAGCGTTCCGACGCCCTTCGCAAGGCCGCTGCAGCCAGGGCCACCAGGGCCGCGGCCAAGGAGCGGCTCAAGACGGGGGAGCTGAGCATTGCCGACGTCATCAGTTCCGCCGAAACCGACGACGCCATTGCCCGCATGAGGATCGTCGAGCTGCTGGAGGCCCTCCCCGGGATCGGCCGGGTCCGCGCGGCGGCCATCATGGAGCAGCTCGGCATCGCCCAGTCCAGACGGGTCCGCGGCTTGGGAATCCACCAGCGCCGGGCGCTGGTAGATTTTATTGACGACAAATAGTTCGCTCCGCCGAGCTGCCCCACCACCGCCCAAAGGAATATGTGAGCAAGAAACCGGGACTGACAGTCCTCGCCGGACCGACGGCTGTTGGCAAAGGCACCGTGTCCACCTACATCCGGGACAACTATCCCGGCGTCTGGCTCTCCGTATCGGCCACGACGCGCCCGCCGCGGCCGGGGGAGCAGGACGGCATCCACTACTTCTTCAAGTCGGCCGAGGAATTCGATTCCCTGATCGAAAACGGCGAGCTGCTCGAATGGGCCGTGGTCCACGGCCGCAACCGCTACGGTACGCTGCGCAGCACGGTGGAAGCCGCTATCGAGGAGGGCCGCTCCGTGCTGCTGGAGATCGACCTGCAGGGCGCGCGGCAGGTCAAGGAGGCCGTCCCGGACGCCCAGTTTGTCTTCCTGGCGCCTCCGAGCTGGGACGAAATGGTCCGCCGGCTGGTCGGCCGCGGCACCGAAAGCGCCGAAGAACAGCGGCAGAGGCTGGAAACCGCTAAACTAGAACTTGCCGCTGAACCGGAGTTCGACCACACCGTCATCAATGATGACGTTCGTCGGGCAGCGGACGAGCTTGTTTCACTCATGGGGCTGACCCCGAACCCGTAGCTCAGGCGCCGGGACGTACCGGCCCGTTAGAATTTGGAGAATTCGTGTCCACGAACCTTGAAGGCATCATCAACCCGCCGATCGACGAGCTGCTGAAGGCCGCCGACTCGAAGTACGGACTGGTGATTTTCGGTGCCAAGCGCGCGCGCCAGATCAACGCGTACTACGCCCAGCTGCACGAGGGCCTGTTTGAGTACGTCGGTCCGCTGGTCGACACCAAGCTCAACGAGAAGTCACTCTCGATCGCCCTGCGCGAAATCAACGAAGGCAAGCTCGTTTCCACGCCGATCCAGCCTGCAGAGTAGTTCCGCAGACGCAGACGGAGTCTTACGTGCGCATAGTCCTCGGAGTCGGGGGAGGGATTGCCGCCTATAAGGTGGCGTCGCTCCTCCGGCTTTTTACTGAAGCCGGCCATGACGTCACCGTCATCCCCACGGAGGCGGCCACCCGCTTCGTCGGCGTTGCCACCTGGGAGGCCCTTTCCGGGCACCCGGTGAGCAACAGCGTGTTCGACGCCGTCCACACCGTCAACCATGTCCGGCTCGGCCACGAGGCCGAGCTGATCGTGGTGGCTCCTGCCACGGCCGATCTCCTGGCCCGTGCGGCCACCGGCCAGGCCGATGACCTCCTCACCAACACCCTGCTCATGGCCGGCGACTGCGCCGTGCTCATGGCCCCGGCCATGCACACCGAAATGTGGCAGCACCCGGCCACCCAGGCCAATGTCGAAACCCTGCGCAGCCGCGGCGTCACCGTCCTGGAACCCGCGAGCGGCCGGCTGACCGGCGCCGACTCCGGCCCCGGCCGGCTGCCCGAGCCTGAGGCGATCTTCACCGCGGCCATGGCCCTCGCCGGTGCGGCCGCCGCTCCGGCAGCACCTCCGGCCGCCCCGGACATGGAGCCGCGCACTTCTTCGGATCCGGCCGACGCCGTGCCATCGGCCATCCGGCCCCTGGCCGGGCTCACCGTGACCATCAGTGCCGGCGGCACCCGGGAACCGCTGGACCCCGTGCGGTTCCTCGGCAACCGCTCCTCCGGCAAACAGGGCGTGGCCCTGGCCGCCGCCGCCCTCGATGCCGGCGCCCGGGTCCGCCTGCTGGCCGCCCACATGGAGGTCCCGGCGCCCGCCGGCGTCGAACTCGTCCAGGTGGAGACGGCCCTGGAACTGCGGAAGGCGGCGCTGCACGCGGCCGCGGACTCCGACGTCGTCATCATGGCCGCCGCCGTCGCGGACTTCCGCCCCGCGGACGTCTCCGGAACCAAGATCAAGAAGCGCGACGACGTCGCGGACCCCGTGATCAACCTGGTGCGCAACCCCGACATCCTGCGGGAGCTCGTCGAGGTCCGCGACGCCGCCTCCCGGAACCAGCTGATCGTCGGCTTCGCCGCCGAGACCGGCGACGCCGGCGGTGATGTGCTCGAGTACGCCCTGGCCAAGCTGCACCGGAAGGCCTGTGACCTGCTGGTGGTCAACCAGGTGGGACGGGACAAGGTCTTTGGCGAAGACACGAACTCCGTAGTCATCCTTTCCCGCGCCGGCTCCGAACCCCAAGAGGCGTCGGGTTCCAAATCCGACGTTGCGGCTGCCGTGATCGACCGGGTCAGCGCCGAGCTGAGCCGGGTTGTACCGCCGGCCTAGGCCCGGCGTAACCAAGGTCTCCTTAGCATGGAGACACACGCCGCCGGACGTCCGTTTTCCAACCAGTAAGGTAGTTGAGTGACTTTACCGCTGCACATCCCTGACTTCCACGGGTCTACGCCCGCCGCGCTCCGACTCTTCACGTCCGAGTCCGTGACAGAAGGCCACCCCGACAAAATCTGTGACCAGATCAGCGATGCGATCCTCGACGCCCTCCTCGCCAAGGACCCGGAGTCCCGGGTGGCCGTGGAGACGCTGGCCACCACCGGGCTGGTCCACGTGGCCGGCGAGGTCACCACCGACGCCTACGTCGAGATCCCGCAGATCGTCCGGGAGACCATCCTGGGCATCGGGTACGACTCCTCGGCCAACGGCTTCGACGGCGCCCGGTGCGGCGTCTCGGTCTCCATCGGCCAGCAGTCCAACGACATCGCCGGCGGCGTGTTCAACTCGCTCGAAGCCCGCGAGGGACGCCAGGAGGACGACTACGACCTCCAGGGCGCCGGCGACCAGGGACTCATGTTCGGCTACGCCAGCGACGAGACCCCGTCCTACATGCCCGTGCCGATCTGGCTCGCGCACCGGCTCTCTGAGCGGCTGACCGAGGTCCGCAAGAACGGCGAGCTCGCGTACCTGCGCCCCGACGGCAAGACCCAGGTCACCGTGGGCTACGACGGCGACCGCCCGGTCTCGGTCGAGACCGTCGTCATCTCCAGCCAGCACGCCGAGGGCGCCAGCCTGGACCAGCTCCGTGCCGACCTCGCCGAGCACGTGGTGGATCCGGTCATGGCACTGTCCAACCTGGACACCTCGCGGACGCACAACATCCTGAACCCCGCCGGCGCCTTCGTCATTGGCGGCCCGGTGGGCGACGCCGGCCTGACCGGCCGCAAGATCATCGTCGACACCTACGGCGGCATGGCCCGTCACGGCGGCGGCGCGTTCTCCGGCAAGGATCCGTCGAAGGTGGACCGCTCGGCCGCGTACGCCATGCGCTGGGTCGCCAAGAACGTGGTAGCGGCCGGCCTCGCCAAGCGCGCCGAAATCCAGATCGCGTACGCGATCGGCCAGGCCCGCCCGGTGGGAACCTACGTTGAGACGTTCGGCACCGAAACCGTCGACCCGGCCCGGATCAGCGCCGCGATCGCGGAGATCTTCGACCTCCGCCCGCGCGCCATCATCGACGCCCTGGACCTCAAGCGCCCGATCTACGCCAAGACCGCCGCCCACGGGCACTTCGGCCGCGAAGACCCGGACTTCACGTGGGAGCGGCTGGACCGGGTGGACGAGCTGAAGGCCTTCTTCAACGCCTAAGACCCGAGACCGCACTGGTGATGGAAACGTTATTGCTGCTCCCATAAATGTCAGTGCCTTGTGATCTGCTGTAGCCAGGCCGCCGTCAGGTGGCCTGGCTACCTGCCATTTAGCCGTTGTCGAAACGATCCGGAGGGGAGGTGTGGGCGCTGAGTCCTCAGCCTGCCGGCAGCGCGCCCGGCGAACCCCAGCAGCTGTCCCTGCTCCACGGCTTTCCCGCCTCGGCCGCGCAAGTAACCGGACCCGCGCTGGCCGCCGACCTGCCGGTGGCACGGGTACTGATCGAATCCTCCCTGCCGCATCTGGACCGGCCCTTTGATTACAGCGTGCCCGCCGCCCTCGACGCCGAAGCCCGCCCGGGCGTCCGGGTCAAGGTCAAGTTCAATGGCCAGGAACTGGCGGGATACTTGCTGGACCGCACGGCGACGTCCGACGCCGGGCACCCCCTCGTGCCGTTGTACAAGGTCGTCTCACCCGTCCCGGTCCTGACCCCCGCCGTCGCCGGGCTCGCCGGCCGGATCGCCGCGCGGTACGCCGGAACCGTCAGCGATGTCCTGCGCGTCGCCGTGCCCCCACGCATGGCTAAACTCGAAAAGGAATACGCCCCGGAGGGCCGGCTCGATCCTGAGCTATTCGGTCCTGACCCGTCAGGTCCTGAGCTGTCCGGGTCTGCGACCGGCGTGTCGCTGCCCTCACCCGGCGCGGGCAGCGTCTGGGCCTCCTACCGGAACGGTCCAGCGTTCCTTGCCCACCTCGGCGCAGGGGAGTCGCCCCGGGCCGTGCTGACCGCCCTGCAGGGGTATGGACCCGGCGGCTGGCCTCGGCTGGTTGCCGAAGCCGTGGCCGCGGTCCGGCTCTCCGGCCGCGGGGCCGTCGTGGTGGTTCCCGACTACCGGGACCTGGACCGGGTCGAGTCCGCCCTCCTGGAACTCCTCCCGGCCGGCGACGTCGCCCGGCTCACCGCGGATGACGGCCAGACACCGCGCTACCGCAGTTTCCTGCGCGTGCTCAGCGGTGCCGCCGGGGTAGCCGTGGGAACCCGCTCCGCGGCCTACGCACCGGTGCACAACCTCGGGCTCGTGGTCTGCTGGGACGACGGCGACGACCTCCACATCGAGCAACGCTCCCCGTACGCGCACTCCCGCGAAGTCCTCCTCCTCCGCGCAGGCCAGGAAGGCGCCGCATCCCTGCTCGCGGCCCATTCACGCAGCACCGAAGCCGAGCGGCTGGTCGAATCCGGCTGGGCGCGGCCCGTGGAAGCGGAGCGGACGGTCATCCGGCGGACGGTGCCGCGCGTGCTGAACACGGCCGACAGCTATGAACTCGAGCACGATCCGCTGGCCCGCATCGCCCGCCTGCCGGGCGCGGCCTGGCGCGCCGCCAAGGAGGGACTGGAACGCGGCCCGGTCCTGGTCCAGGTGGCCCGTGCCGGCTACGCACCGTCGCTGGTGTGCGAAACCTGCCGCGAACCGGCGCGCTGCACCGCCTGCAGCGGGCCCCTGGCGGTCGCCGGTCCGAGCGGAAGCACCGCCGTGCCGCAGTGCCGCTGGTGCTCCTCGCCGGCCCCGGCCTGGCGGTGCGGCACGTGCAACGGGGTCCGGCTCCGGCGCGGCGCCACGGGCGCCCTCCGCACGGCAGAGGAACTGGGCCGGGCATTTCCGGGCAAACCGGTCATCACCTCGTCCGGGGACCAGGTCAAGGCCACGGTCCCGGACACGAAGGCCCTCGTGGTGGCCACCGTCGGTGCCGAGCCGGTGGCCCCGGGCGGCTACGCCGCGGCGCTGCTGCTGGACGGCGACTCGCTGCTGCGCCGGGAAAACCTGAGGGCGGGAGAGGACGCTGTCCGCCGCTGGTTCAACGCCGCGGCCCTGGTCCGGCCGGCACCGGAAGGCGGCCTCGTGGTCATTACCGCCGACGACGCCGCCGGGGTCGGTGCCCTGCTGCGCTGGGATCCTGCCGGGTACGCCGGCCGGGAACTGGCGCTGCGGCAGGAACTGCAGCTGCCGCCCGCCGTGCGGGTCGCTTCGATCACCGGGGTCCGGACCGCCGTCGGACATTTCACCGAGGCCGTGCAGCAGCGCCTCGCCGCGCACGGAACCGTCCTCCGGACGGCCGGACCCGCGCCGCTCATGCTGCCGGCCGCCTCCCGCCCGACGCCACGCGATTCCGGCGAAGAGGTCCGGACATTGCTGTTCATCCCCTACGCCCAGGCCGCCGACGTCACGGCCGTGCTGCGGGCCGTCAAGGCCGCCGCCGCGGCAAAGCGCAGCGATGATCCCGTGCAGCTGCGCCTCGACGGAGTTGACGTCCTCTAGTTGCAGTTCCCGGGCTAGCCCTTGTGCCCGTTCCGGAGTGCGACGGCCTCTGCCGCGACGGCCACAAGCCGCCGCGCGGACTCGTCCCAGCTGAAGTCCGCGGCACGCTCCACGGACCGGCGTGACCGGGCCTTCCAGAGGTCAGCGTCCTCGAGCTGGCGGACCGCCTCGGCAAACTCGGCCGGCGAGTCAGGATGCACGTAGCTGACGGCGTCATCGCCGACTTCCCGGAAGATCGGGATGTCGCTGGCGATCACCGGGGTGCCGTGCGACATCGCCTCGACCAGGGGCAGTCCGTAGCCTTCGGCCCGGGAGAGGCTGATCAGGGCCGTGGTGCGCGCCAGGAGGGCCTCATATTCGGCATCGGTCACGCCGTTGTGGAAGACGATGTTTGCACCCGCCGGGGCGAGCGCCTCAAGTTCGGCCCGCCGCTCCGGGGTGATGCGGCTGAGCAGGTGGAGGGTCATCTCCGGCAGTTCCGCCATGCCGCGGATCATGGTTTCGACGTTCTTGTAGGGCATGAACGAACCCATGTAGAGCAGCGTCTTGTCGGCCCCGGCCCCGGGATCCCGCGGCGTGTGGCCGTGCTGCGGGGCGTTGCCCACAATCCTGACCGGCCGCCGGGTGAGCCGGTACTTCGCCATCAGGGCCGCGGTGGTGGAGCTGATGGTGGCCACGATATCCGCCCGGTTCAGCAGGAGCCGCTGGGGCCAGAACGCCTTGTGGTACAGCCGCCACAGGACCCGGACCGGGGCCGGCAGGAACCCCGGAGGCGTGGGGTGCTCGTAGTAGATGAGGTCGTGCAGGGTCAGCACCAGGGCATACTTGCGGCCCCAGCTGCCCATGGTCTGCATGGGGCACACCACCACGTCAGCGCCCAGCTTGTTGACCCGTGCCGCCACGAAGAGCTCGGCCGGGGACAGCGGGCTGTTGATGACGGTGTACGGAACGTCCGGCAGGAGCGCGAGCTGGCGGTGGTCGCTGATCAGCATCGAGACGTCTGCGATCTTGGCGGCCGCAGCGATCAGGCTGGCGCCGTAGCGGCTGATGCCGTCGTGGTGGTCCAGCCGGGTGAAGCGGGCATCGATGAGAATCTTCACGCGGCGTGGTCCTTCAGGAAGAGTCGGATGTAGCGGGCGGCGGGTTCGGGGGTCTCGTAGTGGATCAGGTGCCCGACGCCGGGAATGACTTCCAGCGTCACGTCCGGAAGCCGTGCGGCGAGTTTGTGCTGGTCCGGCAACATGGCGATCTCGTCCTTTTCTCCCGCGATCAGCAGCACGGGCAGCGTCAAGTGGCCGGCCACCTCCGAGACATTGCTGCCGACGGAGGCTTTGAAGGCCTGCAGCAGGCTGTCGCGGTCCGCGAAGGAGGAGAAGTAGGCGCTGTGCTGGGCGTGCACGAACCGGCGGACGTCCTTGTCCCCGGTCTTGGCCATGGTCACGCTCATCACCCGCACGATCGCCTGGCTGCGCAGGAGCGCCAGCCCCAGCCGCCGGGGAAGCCGTGCCGCGGCCTCGTAGTAGAACACCGCAAGCTTGGTCATGACGCCCTTGGGGCCTTCAAGGGCGGGCGCTGCGATGGGGTTGATCAGGATCAGCTCGGATACCGCACCGGGGTTGGCCGCCACGAAGTGGCTGGCGATGATCGACCCGAACGAATGGCCGAGCAGGACCGTGTCCGGGCCCAGTCCCAGCGCCGCCATGAAGCCGCTGAGGAACCGGCCGTAGGCGTCAACGCTGTGCTCGGTGTCCTCGAAGGCCGCCGAACCGCCGAAGCCCGGCAGGTCCGGCATGATCAGGCGCATGTCCGTCAGCTGGTCGGCGATCCGGAGCAGGCCGTGGTGGTCGCCACGGAACCCGTGCACCACCAGGATCGTGCGGGTCCCGGGCGTGACCTGGGCGGGTTCGTAGACCCAATAGGCAATGGAGGCGCCGTCAACCTCGACGGTCGCGGCACGGGTGCGCGCGGCGAGTCCGTTGCTGAGAAGGGGCGTGCGTGAGGACCCGGTGTCCACTTGTTCCATGGGGTCGAATCCTAGGTGACGTTGTCGGGGTGGGAGCCGGTCCGGAAGCCGCGTTCGAGCGCGGCGATCTCCGTCATGTCCAGCGGGGAGAGCTCAAAGTCGAAGACCTCGTGGTTTTCACGGATCCGCCCCGACGAGCTGGCCTTGGGAATGGCAATGTTGCCCAGCTGCAGGTGCCAGCGGAGGATGACCTGCGCCGGCGTGCGGTCGTGTTCGGCGGCGAGGGCCAGGATCACCGGGTCCTTCAGGACCTGGCCGCGGCCCAGCGGGCTCCACGCCTCGGTGCGGATGCCCAGGAGCTCGTGCTTTTCGCGCAGTTCATTTTGCTGCAGCCAGGGATGCAGCTCAATCTGGTTGACAGCCGGGACCACCTCCGCGGTGTCCAGGAGCCGGTCCAGATGCTGCGGCTGGAAGTTGGAGACGCCGATTGCCCGGACTTTGCCCTCCCGGTACAGCGTCTCCATGGCCCGGTACGTTTCCGGGAAGAGGCCCCGCCGGGCGCACGGCCAATGGATCAGGTACAGGTCGATGTATTCCAGGCCGAGGTTGGAAATCGAGGTGTCGAACGCCCGCATCGTCGCGTCGTAGCCGTGGTCGTCATTCCAGACCTTGGTTGTGACGAACAGGTCCTCGCGGGACACGTACGGCGCGGTTTCCCCGGGACCGCCGCCGGTGCCCTCAAATCCGGACAGGGCACCGATGCCGCGGCCCACACCGGTTTCGTTGCCGTACATCGCGGCCGTGTCGAAGTGGCGGTAACCGGCCTCGATCGCCATGGTCACCAGATTGGCGGCGTCGGCCGGAGGGACCTTATAGAGCCCGAATCCCAGCCGGTCGATCATCACGCCGTTATTCAGGGTCAGCCGGGGGGAGATTCTCATGACACTGACTTTACCCACTGGCGCTCCCGAGTGGCGGACCGAAGGTGCCGGCCGCAGCTTCGGGTCGCCGTGCCCCGCACCCGTTCCGTGCCTGCCCCGAACCCGCTCAGGCGGGCCCGTCGAACCGGACCAGCCTGCGGGCGCTGGCCTCGTCCAGGATCAGGTCGGTGGCCAGTCCTGCTGCGAGGGCGCCCCGCAGCCCGTTGATCTTGGAGGCGCCGGACACCACGCAGATGCGCCGCCGCACCTGCCGCAGCTGGGCGAGGTCCGGGCCGGTGGAGCGCTCGTTGAGCGTGATGCCGTCCGAGGACCCGTCGGCGCGGAAGAACACCGTCGCGACGTCGCCCACCACATCGGAATTCGCGAGGACGTCCAGGTCGTCCTCATCGAGGTAGCCGCCGGCATAGACGTGGCTGGGGTAGTCGGCGTCGACCGATCCCACACCAAAGATCGCGATGCTCATCCGGGACTGCAGCTCCAGGATGCGTTGCACACTGCGCTCATTCCACATGGCCGTTTTGGTCGCCGCGTGGTCGAAGAAGGCCGGGACCGGGAACTGTTCAACCCGTGCACCGTAGGCGCTGCCGAACCGGCGCATGATGTCCGAGGCATAGGTGATGCCGGTGGTCTGCATGTTTCCGGCGCCGTTGAGCTGGACGATCACGCTGTCGTGCGTGATCTTGCGGGTCAGGTGCCGGCTCACGGCGCTGAGCGTCGACCCCCAGGCGACGCCGATGATGGCGTTCGAGTCCACCAGGGGCCCGATCGTCCTGGCGGCCTGCATGGCCACACGGTCCAGTGTTTCCGCCTCATTGAGCGTGTCCACCACGGGAACAACGTGCACATCCACCTTGTATTCGGCGCGGATCATGCTCTCAAGCTCAGGTCCGGTGTCCAGCGGGCTGCGGATCTGGATCTGCACCAGTCCCGAATCGCGGGCCGCCGAGAGCAGCCGCGACACCGTGGACCGGGACGTCCGGAGCTCCCGGGCAATCGCGTCCATGGTCAGGTCCTGCAGGTAATACAGCTGGGCCGCGCGGAGGGCGTCGGACTGGCGTGGAGGTGTCATGAAATTTCCCGTCTGCACGTTTGTGCATAGTGCTTGACTCCATTTTCCATTACTCCAAAGAATAGTGTTGAACGGCGCCGCGCCATGGGGCGCGCCGCACAGAACCAAACCCAAGGGAGCAGTTTTGGGACAGAAGGACTCAGCCCGCACACCGGCCAACGATCGCGCCTCCGTGCAGAAGCTGCGGACGCGGCGGCACGCGCAAGTTCTGATCATCGGAGGCGGCATCAACGGGGTGGGCACGTTCCGGGACCTGGCCCTCCAGGGTGTCGACGTCGCGCTTGTGGAGCGCGGCGACTACTGCCAGGGCGCCAGCGGCGCTTCCTCCCACATGATCCACGGCGGCATCCGCTACCTCGAAAACGGAGAGTTCCGCCTCGTGCAGGAGTCCGTCGTCGAACGCAACAGGCTCCTGCGGATCGCACCGCACTACGTCAAGCCGCTGCAGACCACCATCCCCATCTTCAGCACCTTCTCCGGTGTCCTGGCCGCGCCGATGCGCTTCCTGACCCACAAGCAGGGCAAGCACACGGAACGCGGCGCATTCCTGATCAAGCTCGGCCTGAGCATGTATGACTTCTTCTCCCGCGACGGCGGCACGGTGCCCCGCCACCAGTTCCGCGGCCGCAAGCGCGCGCTGGCCGAACTGCCCCGCCTGCACCCGGGGATCAAATACGCGGCCACCTACTTCGACGCCTCGGTCCACAACCCCGAGCGCCTCACCCTCGACGTGCTCCAGGACGGCGAGAAAGCCGGCGGCGCGGACGGCCACCTGGCCCGGGCCAGCAACTACGTTTCGCTCGTCTCCATGGGCGGCAGCACCGGAAGCGCCGCCGGAACCGGTACCGGAACGACCGTTCAGCTGCGCGACGAGCTCAGCGGCGAGGTGTTTGACTTCACCGCCGACGTCATCGTGAACACCACGGGCGCCTGGGTCGACCTGACCAACGAGGCCATGGGGGCGGCGTCGTCCTTCATGGGCGGAACGAAGGGTTCGCACATCGTGCTGGACCACCCGGAGCTGCTGGCGGCTTGCAACGGGCGCGAAATCTTCTTCGAACACACCGACGGCCGGATCGTGCTGATCTACCCGATGGGGGACCGCGTCCTGGTCGGCACCACGGACGTCGACGCCGACATGGCAGAGGACGCCGTCTGCACCGAGGCGGAAATCGACTACTTCTTTGACCTGATCGGCCACGTCTTCCCGGACATCACGGTGGACCGGGGACAAATCGTCTACACGTTCTCCGGAGTGCGGCCGCTTCCCAAGCACGACGCCACCCAGCCGGGCTTCGTCAGCCGGGACTACCGGATCGAACGCCGTGCGGGCGCCGGCGGGGCCGTGCTGAGCCTGGTGGGCGGCAAATGGACCACGTTCCGTGCCCTCGCCGAGCACCTGAGCAACGACGTCCTGGCCGAACTCGGCATGGAACGCAAGCTCTCGACGGCGAAGCTCGCCATCGGCGGCGGCGCGGGCTTCCCGGACAGCGAGGACGGCGTCCAACGCTGGATCAAGGCCCACATGTCCGCCGGCCGCGACGCCGCCCGCGTCACCGGACTCCTGACCCGCTACGGGACCCGCGCCGAAGAGGTCATCCGGTTCCTGGATGATGCCAACGCCGGCGAGGCGGACAGGCTGCTGCACTCCACGCGCGAGCTCAGCACCCGCGAACTGGAGTTCATGGCGGCACACGAGCAGATCGGGCACCTCGTGGACGTCCTCATCCGCCGCACGTCCCTGGCCTTCCGGGGCCTCGTGACCGGCGAACTGCTGAACGAAATTGCCGACATCCTCTCCGGCCCGCTCGGCTGGGATGCGGCACGCCGGGCCACGGAAATCACCCACGCACAGGAGGTGCTTCAGCGGTTCCACGGCGTCCGGGTCCACAGCCTGGTCGCCTGATTCGACTTGCGTGCCCGGGCAGGGAAGCCCGGGTGCAAGCACTGCGCGGTCCGCCCCGGCGGCCGGCGCAGTGGCTGGCCGGCAGCACCAACATGCTGCCGGCCCCACGGCCTCCAAACTCGCGGAGGCCGACAACAGAAGATAGAGGAGTCAAAGATGTCTCTTGGAATAGTTTTCCTGTCCGAAGTATTCGGCACCGCAATGCTGACCCTGCTGGGTTGCGGCGTGGTGGCCAACGTTGCGCTCAAAGGCACCAAGGGCAACAACGGCGGGTTCCTGATGGTCACCTGGGGATGGGGCATTGCCGTCTTCTCCGGTGTCTACGTTGCCGCCCAGTCAGGGGCGCACCTGAACCCTGCGGTGACCTTCGGTCTGCTGCTCAACGGCAAGAAGTTGTACGCTCCCGGCGTTCCAGTCGACTTCGCCTCGACACTGACCTACTTCGGCGGTGAACTGCTCGGTGCCTTCCTGGGTGCCATCGTGATGTGGCTGGCCCACAAGCAGCACTTCGACGTCGAGCCCGAGCCCGCCAGCAAGCTGGCCGTCTTCTCCACCGGCCCGGCGATCCGCTCCAACCAGTGGAACCTGATTACCGAGATCATCGGCACCTTTGTCCTCGTGTTCGTCATCCTGACCTTCGGCGGAACGCCCTCCGGACTCGGCCCGCTGTCGGTGGCACTGCTCGTTGTCGGCATCGGTGTCTCGCTCGGCGGGCCCACGGGCTACGCCATCAACCCCGCACGTGACCTCGGCCCCCGCATCGCCCACGCCCTGCTCCCGATCAAGGGCAAGGGTTCCAGTGACTGGAGCTACTCCTGGATCCCCGTCGTCGGACCCCTCATCGGCGGTGGACTGGCCGGCATCGTAGCCGCAGTCGTGCCGATCATCGCCCCGGTAATCCCTCACTAATCCCCAATTCACCTGCCACGCCAAACAGACAAGGACGTCAATATGAACCAGTACGTAGTCGCCATTGACCAGGGCACCACGAGCACCCGCGCCATCGTGTTCGACCACAGCGGCAGCATTGTCTCCTCGGGCCAGATGGAGCACGAGCAGATCTTCCCGCAGGCCGGCTGGGTGGAGCACAACCCCGCCGAAATCTGGAACAACACCCGCGAGGTGATCGCCTCGGCACTGTCCAAGGCGAACCTGACCCGCCACGACATCGCCGCCGTCGGCATCACCAACCAGCGCGAAACGGCCGTTGTGTGGGACAAGACCACCGGCGAGGCGGTCTACAACGCGATCGTCTGGCAGGACACCCGCACGCAGTCGATCGTCGACGAACTCGCCAAGGACGGCGGACCGGAACGCTTCAAGCAGAAGGTCGGCCTGCCGCTGGCGACCTACTTCTCCGGCACCAAGATCAAGTGGATCCTGGACAATGTCGAAGGCGCCCGGGCCAAGGCCGAGGCCGGCGACCTCGTCTTCGGCAACACCGACTGCTGGGTGCTGTGGAACCTCACCGGCGGGACCGACGGCGGCGTCCACGTCACCGACGTGACCAACGCCTCGCGGACCATGTTCATGGACCTGGAGACGCTGTCCTGGGACCAGGAGATCCTGGACGCGTTCGGCGTCCCGGCCTCCATGATGCCGACCATCAAGTCCTCTTCCGAGGTCTACGGCACGGTGCACACGTCCCAGCTGCTGCGTGAGGTTCCCGTGGCCGGGATCCTGGGCGACCAGCAGGCGGCCACGTTCGGCCAGGCCGCCTTCGACGCCGGTGAAGCCAAGAACACGTACGGCACGGGCTGCTTCCTGATCTTCAACACCGGCGAGGAAATCGTCCACTCGAAGAACGGGCTTTTGACCACGGTTGGTTACAAGCTGGGCGACGCTGCACCGCACTACGCGCTGGAGGGCTCCATTGCCGTCACCGGTTCGCTGATCCAGTGGCTGCGGGACAACCTCGGTATGATCAGCAGCGCCCCGGAGGTCGAGACCCTGGCCGCCTCGGTGGAGGACAACGGCGGCGTCTACATTGTGCCGGCGTTCTCGGGCCTCTTCGCGCCGTACTGGCGTTCGGACGCCCGCGGCGCCATTGTGGGCCTCACCCGCTATGTGAACCGGGCCCATATTGCCCGCGCGGCACTGGAGGCCACGGCTTTCCAGACCCGTGAGGTGCTGGACGCGGTCAACGCCGACTCCGGCGTTCCGCTGACGGAGCTGAAGGTCGACGGCGGCATGGTCGCCAACGATGCCCTCATGCAGTTCCAGGCGGACATCCTCGGGGTGCCGGTCATCCGGCCCAAGGTGGTCGAGACGACGGCGCTGGGCGCAGCCTACGCGGCCGGCCTGGCCGTCGGATTCTGGAAGGACCTGGGCGAGTGCTCGGCCAACTGGGCCGAGGACAAGCGCTGGGAGCCGCAAATGGACCAGTCCGAGCGCGAACGCCAGATGCGCCTCTGGAAGAAGGCCGTCACCAAGTCCATGGACTGGGTTGACGCGGACGTGAAGTAGCACCACGTCCCAACCCGCCAGCCGGTAGTTCCGGCGGACACGGAAGAGCTCCGGCCAGGATTCCCCGGCCGGAGCTCTTTTGTGGCCGGTGACAGGACGTTAGGGCGTCGAGACGACTGCGCGCGGTGTCTTGGCGTAGACGTCCTTGCTGACCGTGTAGCCCCGGCGGTCGATCGCCAGCGCACGCGCGTTGACGCTTGCAAGCTCGGCGCTGGAGAGTTTCTTGATGTCGACCAGATCCAGGAACTCCTGGTCTTCCCCGCCGACAGCTGTCACCTTGATGAGCCCGGTCCCGGCCGAGTAGTACTTGCGCTGGTGGCCGGCGCTGGGCGGATCCAGTGGATTGAACTCATCGATCACCATCACGTCGTCGTAGCACCCTGTAGGGACACAGACGCACAGGTGCTTGTACTTGACGTCGCCGCAGTCCAGGAAGTCCACGGTGGGGGCGTAGGCCTGGACGTAGGCAGGCGTGTTCCGATGCGGCTCGGCCTGCATCGCGACGCCGGCCCGGGCTTTGTCGATGCCGCTGATGAAGGTGCTGGGCGCGCCGGCAAGCTTGCCGTTCTCGTACTCCTCCGGATACTCGCCGAAGAGCCACACCGCCCCCTTCGTCGTCTGGGCGAAGAAGGCGAGCTCGGACTCCACGAGTTCACCGTCGGAGTAGTCGCGGTCCCAAATCGCGATCGTCGTGACGCCGTCGATCACCTTGGTCAGTCCCGTGACGGTGCTGACAACCTTGCGCACGGTGGTCCCGTCCGCGGAGACGACTTTGCCGGTGGTGGTGTACTGCATGCCGGGCTTGAGCGTGAGCCACTGGTTGTTGATCAGCGGCTTTGCCGGGAAGGCGGAACGGTTGAATGACAGCGCCGAACCGGGGCCGCACAGTTCCTGGGAACTGGTGGCCGCCGGCGCGGCGGCAGCCGCAGTTGCCGCCGTCGCCGCCGTCAGCGACCCCACCACCAACAGGAACGCCGTGCCGTACGCGGTGAATCTCTTACCTCGTGGAGTCATCTGTCTGCCCTCTCAGTGTTGGCGGTTGCTGCTATGCGGCGGGTACGGGCTCCGGCTGGCGGGGCTCGCGGTCACGTGCCGGACCCTTCTTGGCGAACCGCAAGTAGAGCGATGGAACGATGAACAGGTTGACCAGTGTCGAGGTCACCAGACCGCCGAGGATCACTACGGCCATCGGGTGCTCGATCTCATGACCCGGCCTGGTACCCATCACCACCAGCGGCACGAGGGCCAGTGCGGTGGCCAGGGTGGTCATCAGGATCGGTGACAACCGCTCGGCGGCACCCCTCAGGACCAGGTCCCGGCCGAACGGCACGCCCTCGAACTGCTCCAGGTGCTGGCAATGGTTGATGAGCAGGATGCCGTTGCGCGCGGCGATGCCCATCACGGTCAGGAACCCGACCAGCGAGCCAAGGGACAGGATTCCGCCGCTCATGTGCGCGGCGATTACCCCGCCCACCAGTGCGACCGGCAGAGTCAGGATGGCGAGCGTGGCCAGCCGCCAGCTGCGGAATGCTGCCTGGAGCAGGAGGAACACCACAATGACGGCACCGATCGCGAAGAGGAGCAGCCGTTGGGAGGCGGCCTGCCGCTCTGCGTATTCGCCCAGGATGTCCGCGCTGTAGCCGGTGGGGAACTCCACCGATTTGAGTTCGGATTCCAGTTTCTCGACGACCCTCGCGAGGTCGCCTTCCTTGACGTTGGCGCTGACGTCCAGCCGCCGGGACCCTTCCGAACGCTCAATGACGTTGGGGGTGGGCTTCACCGAGATCCTGGCGACGTCGGCCACCCGGATCCGCTGTCCGCTCGGGGTGTCCAGGGGGAGGTTTTCGATGCTGGTGACGCTGGTCCGGATTTCGGGAGGACTCCAGACCTGGACGTCGTAGGCTTTGCCGTCGCGGTAGACGTCGCCGACCTCCTCCCCGGAAACCAGGGTGGCCGCGGCACGGCGGACGTCACCGGGCTTGAGCCCGTAGCGGTTGGCGGCGTCCAGGTCCACCTCGACATTGACCTGCGGCACGTTGACCTGCAGGGCAACCTTGGCCCCGAGTGCCCCGTCGATGCCGGCGAGGACCGTCTTGACCTTGTCCGCCTGCTTCTTCAGCGTGTCCAGGTCATCGCCGTAGACGCGGACGACGATCGAGTAGCCCGTGCCGGTCAGCACCTCGCGGACACGTTCCTTGAGGTACGTCTGGACGTCCCGGTGGATGCCGGGATAGCCGTCCACGATCTGCTGGATGGAGGCCAGGGTCTTGTCGTAGTCGACCGAGGGGTCGACGCTGATCCAGTTCTCACCGAAGTTGACGCCCACCACCTCGTCGGCGGCGAATGCCTGACCGATGTGGGACCCGCAGTTGTTGACGCCCGGAACGGTCATCAGCTCCTTGCAGGCCAGTTGGCTCACGCGCACTTCTTCGGCGTTGGAGGTGCCGGGCTGCGTGACCCAGTGCATGAGGAAGTCGCGTTCCTTGAATGACGGCAGCAGCGACTGGCCCAGTAGCGGGGCCGCGATGATGCCCACGACGCCGAACGCTGCCACGGCGAGGTAGCCGGGGAGCGGCCGCCGCACAATGGGCCGGAGTGCGGCGCCGTACCAGCGTTTGAGGACCCGGACCACCGGCGGATCCCGGTCTTCCAGCGTGGCATTGCGCAGGAAGATGTACGCCATGGCCGGCGTGACCGTGAGGGCCACCAGCATGGAGGCCATCACGGCCAGGGTGTAGGAGATGGCCAGGGGCCGGAAGAACGCTCCTGTCAGTCCGTCCAGGAAGAAGATCGGCACAGTGGCTGCGACGATGATCAGCGTGGCGTAGACGATGGGGCCGCGAACCTCCAGGGAGGCATTGACCACCACGCGGGCGGTGCTTTCGGTTCCGCCGCTGGCACGGTGGTGCCGCAACCGCCGGACGATGTTTTCGACGTCGATGATGGCGTCGTCCACCACCACCCCGACGGCGATCACCAGCCCGGCCAGCACCATGGTGTTGATCGTTCCTCCGGTCCAGTAGAGCACCAGGGCGGCGGCTGTCAGGGACAACGGGATGGCCATGACGCTGATCAGCGCGGTCCGCCATTGGAACAGGAAGACGCTCAGCACCAGGACCACCAGGAAACAGCCCAGCAGGAGCGCGAGGCCCAGGTTGCCGAGAGACTCCTCGATGAACGAGGCGGGCCGGAACAACGTGGTGTCGACTGCGATCCCGGTCAGGCCGGGCTGCAGTTCGTGGAGGGCCTCCTCAACCCCTCGCGTGACTTCGAGCGTGTTGCCCCACGGCAGCTTTTCGACAATCAGCATGAGGCCGGGGCCGCCGTTGATCACCGCGTCACCGATCAGCTGCTGGTGGTCTTCCACGACGTTCGCCACGTCGGCGAGCCGCAACGGCGGCAGGCCTTCACGCTCCTCCAGCGCCACCTGGGCAAGGTCCGCCGGGGACGTGATGGGCTGGACGTGCCTGATGCCCATGCTTTGGTTCGGCGTTTCGAGCGCCCCTCCGGTGCCGATCAGGGCGCCGGGGGAGTACTTGAGCAGGCCGGCGTCCAGGGCATCGGACGTGGAGTTCATGACGTTCTCCAGCGTGACGTCGTTGGCAGCCAGTTTGGCCGGATCTACCTGGACCTGCAGCATTTGAAGGCGTTCGCCCCAGATCGCCACATTCGCGACGCCCGGCACCCGGAGCAGGTGCGCCCTGATGTTCCAGTAGGAAATCATGGACATTTCGATCAGGGAGCGGGTTTCGGAGGAGAGCCCGATCTTCATGACGCGGCTGGTGGAGGACAGCGGCTGGAGCATCAGCGGCGGCGCCGCCCAGGTGGGCAGGGTCGGAATGACGGTTGCCATCCGCTCGGACACCAGTTGCCTGGCCGTGAGCAGGTCGGTTCCGGGCTTGAACTCCAGCACAATAGCGGACAGCTGCGACACCGACTTCGACCGCATCTGGTCCAAACCGTCAATGCCGTTGAAGGCCTCCTCCATCGGAACCGTTACCAGTTCCTCAACTTCGGAGGCCGTGAGCCCCAGACACGCCGTCTGGACCTCGACACGGGGCGGCGCGAACTCCGGGAAGACATCCACCGAAGCACTGCTGAGCTGCGCGCCGCCCACGATCATGAGGGCGGCGGCCATCGCAATGATGATCGACCGGAACCTCAGGCTCGCAGCGACAATCCGGCGCATGTCAATGGGCCGTATCGAACTCGGCGCCGAACAGTTCAGCCGCGCCGACGGTCACGACGGCGGTGCCCACCGCGGGCCCCGCCGAAGCGGTGACCACTCCGGACTCCACCTTGGCCACCGTGACCGGTTCCCGCTGGTAGACCCGCGGGGCCGGGTTGGTGTACACCCAGGTCTTGCCGCTGGCGTCGTAGAGCAGGGCCGCATAGGGCAGCAGGACGGCCGTCCCCGTGCCGGCCTTGACGGTATCGGTCGTCAGGTCCAGGCGCTCGATTCCCTTTTCGGTCAAGGTCAGTTTTGCGATGCCGGTCGCGGCATTCTTCTCCACCTTGGCGGGTTCGTTGGCCGAGACGGCGGCGGGCGTTGCCGCCGTCGTCTGGGCGCACGAGGGCAACGCGAAAAGAAGGGCTGCGCAGACGGCGGCCGCCAGGGGCAGGCGCCGCAGGGGCTGTTGGCTGGTCATTTTGCTTCCACCTTTTCCTGCATAACGGGCTGGACAGGAACTTCGGCTTCGTAGACTTCCGCCCACTCTTCGGGGGCGGATCGGGGCCCGAACCAGAGCGCGAGCAGGGGGAGCACGAAGATCCCGATGAGGGTTGTAGTGACGAGTCCGCCGACGATGATCAGGGCCATCGGCCCCAGGAGGGCCCCGCCCACGGCGCCGCCGAAGAGTCCCGGCGGGATGAGGATCGCCACCGTGATCAGGGCGGATTTCAGGATGGGCGACACCCGCTCCCGCGCTGCAGTCAAGACGGCTTCTTCACGGGACTCCTGCGGGGCCGCCCGCCACAGCTCATCTGTACGGGCCGAGAGCAATGCCGCGTTGCGGCCGGCGACGGCCAGCAGCCCCGCAAACGCGGTGAGCGACAGCACGGTGATTGCGTCCCCCGCGATCCACGCCGCGATGGCGGCCCCGGCCAGCGCGGCCGGCAGGGACAGGAAGACGGCGAGGGCCAGCTTCCAGCTCCGCACGGCTGTCTGTAGCAGGAGCAGGATGGCAATGAGGACCGCCGCGCCGATCCACAACACCAGGGAGTCTCCGGCCAGTCGTTCACTGTATTTGGTGGGGATTTCGGCGTGGTATTCCAGCGGGAACTGGATCTGCGAGATCGCCGCGTTGATGTCGCGCTGGATATCCGCCAGCGGCCGCCCGCTGACGTCGGCAACGACGTCGATCCTCCGCGAGGTGTCATCGTGCATGATCACGACTTCGTTTGGTACGAGCCGGACGTCGGCGATCTGGCCCAGCTGGACCTGACCGCCGCTTGGCGTGTCGAGCAACAGTTCGCGGATGCTGGTCAGGTCGTCCCTGACGTCCACCGCGCCGCGCACCACCACTTCAAAGACCTTTTGCTGTTCGAAGAGGTTGCCGACCACAATGCCCTGCATCAGGGCCGCGGCGGCGCGCCGCGCATCGCCGGGTTTGATGCCGACTTTCTGCGCCTCGGCGAGGTTGACTTCGACTTCGACGATGGGCGTCATGGCGCCGGCGTTGATGGTCGGGTTCTGCACGCCGTCAACCGTCTCAAGGGCCTTGCGGACCTCTTCGGCTTTTTCGCGCAGGACCGGCATGTCGGTGCCGTAGACGCGGACGGCGAATCCCGGATCCATGCTGCTGCGCTGTTCACCGATCTTCTGCTGGGAGTAGTTCACGACGTTGTGGGCGATGCCCGGGTAGCCTTGGACGACGTCGCGGACAGCTTTTTCCGTCTCGGTGAAATTGGCGTCCGGTGTGATGGACACCCAGAGTTCCGCGGAGCTGTTACCCACCACCTGGTCGGAGGAAATGGCGCGGCCGATATGTCCGCCGACTCCCGAAACGCCCGGCAGTGCCCGCAGCTCTTCGGACGCCTTCGACGCCACCCTGCGGACTTCGTCGTTGGACGTGCCGGCCATGGAGTCCCACTGCACCAGGAGCGTCCGGTCCGGAATGGTCGGAACGACCGCACGGGTTCCGACCAGCTGGGATGCGGCGGCGAGTCCGAGCAGGCCAACGACGGCGACAGCAACGATGCCGACCGCGGTGAGGGACCGCGCGCCCTGGAGCGCCCGGTCATAGTAGGACTTGGCCCGGACAACAACGGGCAAGTCAGGCCGCGGGGCCGTCTCGCGGGGCAGCAGGAGATACGCCAGGACAGGTGTCACGGACAAGCCCACCAGCATTGAGACGGCAAGCGTCAGCGCCATCGACCAGAACAACGGCTGGAAGAACGCGCCGCCGACTCCCGTAACGAACAGCGTCGGCGCGAGCGCCATGGCCATGACGAGGGACCCGTGGAACAACGGGGTGCGGACGCTGCGGACCAGCTGCACCATGCGGAACCTGATGGTGGCTTCAGTCTCGGTTCCGGTGGCCCGCAGGGGCCGGCGCCGCTGCGCTTGAACATCCTCCACAATGTCTCCCACGATCACGGACACGCCCAGCAGGATGCCGGCGAGGATCGAGATGTTCAGTGTGGCGTCAAGCAGGTAGAGGACCGCCCCGGCCGCCATGACGGTAGTCGTGAGGGCCACAAGGGCGATCACCGCGACGCGCCAGGAACGGAAGAGCAGCCAGAAGAGCAGGATGGCGATTAAGAGGCTCACGAGCAGTGCCACGCCAAGACCGTCCACTGCATCCTGCAGGAACGAGGCGGGCCGGAAGACGGACGTATCCATCTGGATTCCGGACAGCCCCGGCTGCATGTCGTTCAAGGCAGCCTCGATATCCCTGGTGACCTGCAGCGCGCTGGTTCCGGGGAACTTCTCCACCACCAACAGCAGGCCTGCATCCTGTCCGACGACGGCGTCGCCGATCAGCGGCTGGTGGTCCTCCTTTACCTCGGAAATCTCACCCAGGAGCATGGGAGAGCCGGCGTCTTCGACGCTGACCTTGGCGAGGTCGCCGGGCGTCCGGATGGGCAGGACGTGCTGAATGCCCAAGCGTTGGCTTGGCGACTCCACGAACCCGCCCGTGCCGGGCGTTGATGCCTCAAGGAAGCTCAGCGGAGACACCCAGACGGCGTTGCCCGTGGTTTTGATGACCTGCTCGAGTGTGATGCCCTTGTCGCGGAGTTGCGTGGGAGTGACTTCGACCTGGAGCTGCTGTTCGCGCTGACCCCAGATGGACACGTTGGCGACACCGGGAATGCCGATGAGCCGCGGCTTGATCTTCCACCGGGCCAGGACGGACATTTCGATGCCGGAGAGCTGCTGGGAGGTCATCCGGACCATGAGCACGCGGCTGGTTGACGACATCGGCTGCATAATCAGTGGTGGCGCCGAGACGTTGGGGAGCGCGTGGGCCTGGGTCATGCGCTCGGCCACGAGTTGGCGCGCGCGCAGAAGGTCGGTGCCCGGCTCGAACACGAGCTCGATCGAGGACAGGCCGGGGACTGACTTGGACCGGATTTCATCAAGCCAGGCCACCCCGTTGAGTAGGTCGGCTTCCATGGGAGAGGTGATGAGCTGCTCGACCTCGGCGGCGGACAGGCCCAGGGCCTCGGTCTGGATCTCGACGTGCGCGGGCGCGAACTCGGGCATGCTGTCGACGGCGATATGCGGGATGTTCACCACCCCGAAGGCAACGAGTCCCGCGGCCAGGGCGAGGACCAGGATGCGGAACTGCATACTGAAACGGGTAATCCAGCCGAACATGGCTAGGCCTGTTCCAGGGGGCCGCCGCGGTACGGGCGGGCACTGAGGGTTTTTGCTGGTTGCATAGAAGTAGTGCGCAAGTGACTCATGACAGGCTCCTCAACCCGAGACCATGTGCGAATCCCCCCGGCGAGATCCCAATTGCTGACCTATCTCGAATGGTGTTCCCCTTTGAAGTGTTTGGCAAGCAGAAATTGAGAGGCTGCATCGGGGGGATTCACGGGTCTTTCCCAGTTAGGCGGCATATAATGCGTTTTTTTATTGACGACCACCCGGAGGGGCCCGAAAACCGACACTTCCCACCCGGGTGATGCCGACATTTCTGCTTGTTTTTCCTTTGGTCGCTGCCTGAATTTTCGTTTCCACTACTTGCCGGCAGCCATTTTGGGCTCACCGTAGGTACCGCGGGTCCGCAGGTGAGGCATTTATAACAATTTCGGGCACAATCGCCCGCACGGCGGGGGACCGGTCCGTGCGCCCGCGACTCCCGGGCCGCATCGGACTGTCGTTTCAGCGCGAATCAGCCCGAGGGGCTAAAGTGGTCCTATGCGCGCTGTGCTCCTGCTTAGTTAGCCGCCCGGCATCCCGACGAGACCTCGATCCCGAAGAGACCTCGGATTGCCGAGCGGCGGCCCCTCCATGTCGAGGGGCTTTTGTGTGTCCGGGCTCTGTTCCGGACCGCAGGGCAGGCGGTAACGGCAGGAAGCGCCGCGCACGGACAGCAAGGAGCCAGGGCCGGGCAACCGGCTTTGGCGGTGCAGTCTTTAAGACAGTGCAGACTTGAAGGTAAACAGGCCTGGCGGCAGGCAGGCCTGACGGTAGACAGGCTTGAGTTAACAGGCCGTATAGAACAGAAGAGGCCAGCAGTGAGCGTTCAGCCGGAAACACAGACCGGATCACCAGCAGCCGCGGCGGAGGGGCCCGAGGAAGGTGCCTACAGCTTCGCGGCGATGGAAGCCAAATGGCCGCAGGTCTGGGAAGACCTGAAGGTCTTCACGCCGCTCGACGACGGTTCAAAGGAACGCCGCTACGTGCTGGACATGTTCCCGTACCCGTCCGGTGACCTTCACATGGGCCACGCCGAGGCATTCGCGATGGGCGACGTGGTAGCCCGTTACCTGCGCCAGCAGGGCTACGACGTGCTGCACCCGATCGGCTGGGACTCCTTCGGCCTGCCCGCGGAGAATGCCGCCATCAAGCGCAACGCGCACCCCAGCGAGTGGACCTACGCCAACATCGACACCCAGGCGGCGTCCTTCAAGCGTTATGCCATCTCCGCGGACTGGTCCCGCCGGCTGCACACCTCCGACCCCGAGTACTACCGCTGGACGCAGTGGCTGTTCAAACGTTTCTACGAGCGCGGCCTGGCGTACCGCAAGGATTCGCCCGTCAACTGGTGCCCCAAGGACCAGACCGTGCTGGCCAACGAGCAGGTTGTCAATGGCGCCTGTGAGCGGTGCGGCACGCCCGTTACCAAGAAGTCGCTGAACCAGTGGTACTTCAAGATCACCGACTACGCGGACCGGCTGCTCGATGACATGGACGAACTGCGCGGGCATTGGCCCGAGCGCGTCCTCGCCATGCAGAAGAACTGGATCGGCCGCTCCGAGGGCGCCCACGTCAACTTTGTGATCGAGGCCGACGGCGGCAAGGCCGCCAAGGACGTCACGGTCTTCACCACGCGCCCGGACACCCTTTACGGCGCCACGTTCTTCGTCGTCGCCGCCGACGCGCCGCTCGCCGTCGAGCTGGTCACCGACGAGCACGCCGCGGCCCTGGACGCCTACCGCGAACAGGTCAAGGCACTGTCCGAGATCGAGCGCCAGTCCACCGAACGCGAGAAGACCGGAGTGTTTACCGGCCGCTATGCGGTCAACCCGCTCAACGGCGAGAAGCTGCCCGTCTGGGCCGCGGACTACGTCCTGGCCGACTACGGCACGGGCGCCATCATGGCCGTCCCGGCCCATGACCAGCGCGACCTCGACTTCGCCAAAACCTTCGACCTGCCCGTCCGGGCGGTGCTGGACACCGGCGAGGAAGACCCTGCAGTCTCCGGCACGGCAACCGCCGGCGAAGGCACCCTCATCAACTCCGGCGCACTGGACGGGCTGGCGAAGGCCGAAGCCATCCCGGCCGCCATCGCGATCCTGGAGCAGCAGGGCACCGGCGAGAAGTTCGTGAACTTCCGCCTGCGTGACTGGCTGCTCAGCCGGCAGCGGTTCTGGGGCACCCCGATCCCCATCATCCACTGCCCGGCCTGCGGCGAGGTCCCCGTCCCGGATGACCAGCTGCCCGTGACCCTGCCGGCGGACCTGCGCGGCGAGGACCTGTCCCCGAAGGGCACGTCCCCGCTGGCCGCCGCCGAGGCCTGGGTCAACGTCGAGTGCCCCGCGTGCCACGGCCCGGCCAAGCGCGACACGGACACCATGGACACCTTCGTGGACTCGTCCTGGTACTTCCTGCGCTTCGTCTCCCCGGAGTTCACCGAGGGCCCGTTTGACCCCGCCAAGATCAACGACTGGATGCCGGTAGGCCAGTATGTGGGTGGCGTCGAACACGCCATCCTGCACCTGCTCTATGCACGGTTCTTCACCAAGGTCATCCACGACCTCGGCATGATCGACGCCGACGAGCCCTTCCGTGCGCTGCTGAACCAGGGCCAGGTGCTCAACGGCGGCAAGGCCATGAGCAAGTCCCTGGGCAACGGCGTCGACCTCGGCGAACAGCTGGACAAGTATGGCGTGGACGCCGTCCGCCTGACCATGATCTTCGCCTCCCCGCCGGAGGACGACGTCGACTGGGCAGATGTTTCGCCGTCTGGTTCCGCGAAATTCCTGGCCCGCGCCTGGCGGCTCGGCCAGGACGTGACGAGCGAACCCGGCGTCGACTTCGCCACGGGTGATCGTGCCCTGCGCACCGTCACCCACCGCACCATCGCCGACGCACAGGCCCTGCTGGATCACAACAAGTTCAACGTGGTCGTCGCCAAGCTCATGGAACTGGTCAACGCGACCCGCAAAACCATAGATTCAGCCACCGGTGCTGGCGGGGCGGACCCTGCGGTCCGCGAAGCGGTCGAAGCCGTCGCCGTCATCCTGAGCCTGTTTGCGCCGTACACCGCAGAGGACCTGTGGAACGTCCTGGGGCACCCGGCGTCGGTCGCCAACGCGGGATGGCCCACGCACGACGACGCCTTGCTCGTGGAGGACACGGTCATCGCCGTCGTCCAGGTGCAGGGCAAGGTGCGGGACCGTCTTGAGGTTTCCCCGGACATCGCGGAGGACGACCTGCGCGAACTGGCGCTGGCCTCGGAAAACGTTCAGCGGGCCCTCGACGGCCGGGCCCTCCGCACGGTGATCGTGCGGGCGCCTAAACTGGTCAACATCGTCCCGGCCTAGCCGGACGTAGAAGCCAGACGCTCTAGCCTGACACTGGCCGCCGGCAGATGCCGGCGGCCAGTGTCGCCAAGGCCCGTGGTGCCGACGCGGCGGGCACGGACCCCGTGGCCGCAGGTCCAATCCAAACGATCCAGTCCAGGCATCCCGACAGCAGGAGGTCCCCGGTGCCAGAGCGCGAATCAGGCTGGCCGTGGTTGCGCGAGCGGTTCGTCCGGCTCCGGCCGGGCCACCGGGCCGGCGTCGGCCCCGAAGCCGTACCGGGCGCCGTCGTGCAGGTTGCGGTGGTCACGGACTCTGCCGCCGCGCTGCCCGCCGACTGGGTCCGTGAGTTCAGCGCTGACGGCCGGCTCACGGTGGTGCCGATGCCCGTCATGGTGGGCGCCGAAATCTACGGCGAAGGCGAGGACGACATCGCCGAGACGATCGCCGTGGCCCTGGCCAGCGGAAAGCCCGTCAAGACCTCGCGTCCTTCACCCGGCCAGTTTGAACACGCCTACCGGGCGGCCGGCGGGCGTGGCTTCCAGTCCGTGGTTTCGATCCATATTTCCGGTGACCTGTCCGGGACCGCCGACGCAGCACGGCTGGCGGCCGAACGGGTCGGCATCCCGGTGGAGGTCATCGACTCGCGGACCGTCGGCATGGCGCAGGGGATGGGCGTGCAGGGCGCCGTTGTCGCGGCGGCCGAGGGCAGGAACGCGGCCGAAGTGAAGGCCTTCGCGCAGGACCGGCTGGACCGCACCAAAGTGTACTTCTACGTTCCGAGCCTGGAACAGCTGCGCCGCGGCGGCCGGATCGGGGCGGCCGCCTCGCTCTGGGGGACCATGCTCTCCATCAAACCCATCCTTGCCGTTGACGGCGGCCGCATCATTCCGCTGGAAAAAGTCCGGTCCGCGGCGAAGGCCATTGCGCGGCTGGAAGAAATCGTTGCCGCCGATGCCTCCGCCCGCCCGGCCGGGCAGGCACGGCTGGCCGTGCATCACTTCGGCAATCAGGCCCAGGCCGAGGAGCTTGCCAGACGCCTCGCGGCAGCGTTGCCGGCCTGCCCGCCGGCCCAGATCAGCGCCCTCCCCGCTGTCCTGGCTGCCCACGCTGGGCTCGGCGTGCTGGCAGTGATCGTGGGGGAGGGCAGTACCCCCGACACCTGGGAAGCGGGCGCGGGCAGGGCCGCCGCTGAAGCTGGCGACTAACGCCTGCCTCTGCTGCGGACAGAGGACTCTGGCCGGGAAAGTGCGCTGGCGGTAAAGTCACTGCACCGAACCCCAGCGCAACCGGAGGCCGTCATGGCAATGCAGGTGCACCACGTAGCCCAGTTCGATCGCGACGTCGCCGAAGAGGTGACGAAATGGCTGAAATACCTCAAAGGCCAAGTCACCAGTGTCCAGTTCCTCACCACCACCGTTCCGGACCCCAAGGCCGCCGACAAGTGGCGGGTGCAGTACGAGGCTTACATCACCTACCAGCAGTGATTTCCGGCTGGTAGCTGCCCCTCACGGGGTCGGCCGGGGCGTGTGCAGGGAGGTCGGCGGAGACGTCGGCCGCGTCGTCGCTCCTGAGGTTGGTTCCGGCGTCGGATCCGCTGTCGGTTGTGACGTCGGTTGTGTGGTTGGCGCCTGCGTCGGTTGTGGTGTCGGCGGTGTGCTCGGCTGGGACGTTGGTTCCGCAGTCGGTTCCGGTGTCGGTGGCATGGTCGGTACGGTCGGAGGCTGTGTGCTTGGCTGGGACGTCGGCGGGAGTGCCGGTTCCGGGGCCAGCGGCTGTGCGGGCTGTGGAGGCTGTGCGGGTTTCAGCGACGCCGGCAGCGACGCCTGTTGCGAGGCAGAGTGTGCCGGTGGCTGAGATGCCGGGTGCGAGGCCGGCGGCGGGGTGGGCTGAGACGACGGTTGAGGGGCCGGCTGCGAGGTTGGCCCCGGCGTCGGCTGGGGGGCCGGCTGTGCGGTTGGCTGTGGGGTCGGCGTCGGCGTCGGTGGTGAGGCCCGCGGAGGCGTCGGCTGATTCGGCCCGATGGTGTAGTTGGGCTGTGGGGCCGAGCCGTTGACCCAAAGGGCCGCGGTCACCCTTCGGGCGTCGCCCGGCTCCAGCCACCAGAGCACCTGGACATTGCAATGATAGACAATCGTGACGTTCGCGACGGCGCCCTGCGGCGGGACCGAGTGGATGGACGTGGCCGCTGTTTGCGTAGTCCAGATGAAATTCTGGTCGGCAGACATTCCCGCGCTGCCGTCAACCGTCACGTGCGCTATGCCGTACAGGCCGTGCTGCGGGCAGTAACTGCCGTCAACCGCGAAGTTCACGACCTGGGTCGAGGTAGCTTGCGTTGTGTCTGCCGCCGCAGGAGGTGCCAGCACTGCTGCGACGCCAAGAGCCGCAACCGACGCAGGCCCAGACAACCACTTCATTGCACACCAGCTTTCGACGTCTGGCGGACACAGCCAGACGATCAAGATTGCCCCCAGCCGGCAAGGTTTCTCGATGAGGATCCAGACGTTACCACCGGGTCCTGGCGGGCACCAGCGTAGGGAATACTTGCCTGCTGGCGCTCTAATACGTGTTTTACGCAGGTATTTCCACATACGGCCGGTCCGGGATGTCGGTGGCGCTGCGGGTTTCCTAGAGTCGTTCCCATGTCACGCCGGGACCCGGGAGCCGAATCCGCCGCAGGCGCCAGCGTTGCCCGGGAACGCCTGGCAGCGACGCTAGGAAGTTCCGGGGACGCCGGGAACCGCCGTCATGCCCACGGCTCCGAGTACCCGGGCTCAGCGTCGGATGCTGGCAGGGCGGCGGCGCCCTCCCCGGGCTTGCTGGACGTCCAGACGCCCCCGCAAGGTCTCCCCGCAGGCCACTTGGGTGGACTCGCCGGGCACCGGCGGGACGGACGGCCCCCGCTTTCCGCGCGGCTGCGGGCCAGGACAGGTGTGAGGGCTGCGGCTTTGCTGGGTGTCCTGGCCGCGGTGCTGGGCGGCTGTTTCTGGTGGCAGGCGGGCACCGGAGGCCCCCGGATGGCCCCGCTCAGCGAGTCCGCCCCCGCGACGGAGGCGCCACCGGCCCAGTCGGCCGCGGTGGCCAGTGCGCCGCCGGGAGACGATGCCGGCGCTGGGGCAGGAGCGATCACGGTCCATGTCGCCGGTGCCGTGGCCAGACCTGGGGTGGTTCAGTTGCCGGCAGGGAGTCGGCTTTACGAAGCGATCGCGGCTGCGGGCGGGGCTACGGATACCGCGGAGCCGGACCGGCTCAATCTTGCAGCCGTGCTGGAGGACGGGCAGAAGGTCCTCGTGCCGATACGCGGCGAACCCGATCAGGCCGGTGCGTCCGACGGCGGGGGCGCTTCGCCGCCGGGTTCCGGCGCGGCCGGCACGAGCCAAGGCGGCGGCGGAAAGATCAACCTCAACACTGCCGGGCTCGAGGAACTGGGAACCCTCCCGCGCGTCGGGCCGGTCCTGGCACAGCGGATCGTGGACTGGCGGACGCAGCACGGGCGGTTCAAGACCGTGCAGGAACTCGATGCGGTGGACGGCATAGGCCCGAAGTTGCTCGAGGCCCTGCTGCCGTTAGTGAGCGTATGAAATGCCCCGGAATGAAGCTGATGCGCAGCGGCGAGGCGTGGAGACGAACACTGGGCGGGGTCCTGTGCCCGGCGGACGCAACCTCTGGCAGCGGTATGCCGACGCGGCCGTCCGCTCGCCGGCACTCGGGGAAGCCGGCGGCCCGGAGGCCGGCGCCGGGGTTCGAGGGCCCCGGACATCGCTGTTACGGCATCACCGGCTGCAGCCGGATGCCGGGCGCGGGCGCCCGGCGGAACGGCGCCCAAGGGAACGGCAACGGCGGGCGGATCTGCGCCTCGTGCCGCCGGCCCTTCTGGTGTGGGGGACCGCCGTCGCCGGCAACTGGTTGAATCCGGCGGAGCTGGCACTTCTCTGCGGCGGCATGGCGGCGGCCGGGGCAATGCTGCTGGTCGTGGCGGGTTGCTCCCACGTTGGTCACTCCCACGTTGGGCGGCGCACTGTGGGGCGTGCCGGGCCCGGCCGTGAGATCTTGCGGTATGACCCGCGTCATGGGCCGGCGGCCCCGCGCAGCTTCCGCGCCACCCTGGCCGCGGCCTTGTTGTTGTCCGTCGCGGCGGGCGCGCACGCCGCCGTCGAGTCATCCCGGCGGCATGACGGCGCGATTGCTGAGGCCGTGGATGCCCGGGCAGCCGTGGTCGCGGAAGTGGAGGTTGCCGGCGCGCCGCGGCGGCTCAGGACTCCCGGAGCGAGCGGCCTGGCAGACCGCTGGGCGGTCCCCGTGACGCTAAAGGTCGTGACCTTCGACGGCCGAAGGATCGCCGGTGACGCACGGTTCGTCGTCATGGGAGGAACGGCGTGGGAACACGCAGTTCCGGGCCAGCAGCTGCGCACCACCGGAAGAGTGCGCGCCGCTGCGCCGGGGGAGCCCGACGCGGGAATCCTTTCAGCCTCGTCCGCGCCCACGGTGCTGCGCGGCCCCGGGTTCTGGCAGCAAGCTCCCGGCGGGCTGCGCCGGAGTTTCACCGCCGCCGCTGCCCGGTTCGGGGGCGACGCCAGCGGGCTGCTGCCCGGGATGGTCACCGGCGACACCAGTGCCCTGAACGCGGAACTGGAAGACGCCATGAAGACAGTCGGGATGACGCACCTGACCGCCGTCAGCGGCGCGAACTGCAGCCTGATCCTGGGGACGCTGCTGCTCACGGCCCGCACGCTGCGTCTGCCACGCGTGGCCGCCGCAGCGGCCAGCCTCGCCGGGCTCGGGCTGTTCGTCCTCATGGTCGGGCCGGACCCCAGCGTGCTGCGGGCCGCGCTCATGGGCGGCATCGGTCTCGCATCAATAGCGTCTGGCCGGGCAGGGCGTGGACTCAGCCTCCTGTGCGTTGCCGTCATATGCCTGCTGCTGGTACAGCCGGTCCTGGCGACAAGCTTCGGCTTTGTGCTCTCGGTCCTGGCCACGCTGGGAATTGTGATTGCGGGACGCCGCATCATGGACTGGATTCCGGCGCCGGTGCCGCGCTGGGCCGCGGGCGGCGTGGCCGTACCGCTGTCCGCCCAACTCTTCTGCGGTCCCGTGATCGTCTTGCTGCAGCCGCAGTTCGGCGCCTACGCGTTGGCCGCCAACGTGGCTGCCGCAGCGCTCGTGGCGCCCGTAACGCTGCTCGGGACCGCAGCCGCGGTCCTTCTTCCCGTAGTCCCTGCCGCCGCCGAGCTCTTGATGGCCCCGGCTGCCGCCTTGGCCGGCGCAGTGGCGGGGATCGCGCGCTTCTTCGCGGCCCTCCCGGGCGCCACCCTGCCGTGGCCGGAGGGAGGCTTTGGTGCGGCCACCATGGGCATCTTTTCCGCGACTGTGCTCGGCATGGTGTGGCTGGCCCTGCATCCCGCCGCGGTGGTTCGGTCGTCGCTGGCGGCACACGCGTGGACCGTCGCCGTCCTGGCGGGCTGGCCGCCGGCGATGCGGGCCCCGGGGTCCGTCCGACGGTCCGGGCAGACCGCCCGGCAGAGCGAGGGGTACGGCTTGGAGCACCGGTCCGGGCGTGGGACGCTTAGAGTCTGCAAACCAACTTCCGGGAGGAATCACGAGTGGCTGCTGCCCAGACCCCACGGCCCAGGACCTCGGCGACGAAGAGCGCCACCTGGCGCGATGTGACACCTGCGGCTGTCGTCCTGGTGGGCGGGCCGGAGGATTACTTGGGCGCGCGTGCCATGGACCGTATTCGCGGGCAGGTCCGCGAGGCGGCACCCGACGTCGAGGTCACCCGGCTTAACGCCGCGAGCTACTCGGCCGGGTCGCTGGCCATGAACGTCAGCCCGTCACTCTTCGGCGAGCAGAAGCTTATCGAGATCGACGGACTCGAGGCGATGAACGATGCGTTCCTTGCCGATGCCCTGAAGTATGTGGCACAGCCGGAGCCGGATGCCGTCCTGGTGCTCCGTCATGGCGGGGGTGTCCGCGGCAAGAAGCTACTGGATACGATCAAGGCTGGGGGCTGGCCGGTCGTTGACTGCCAGCCCCTCAAGAAAGACGCCGAGAAGATCGCGTTTGTCACGACCGAGTTCAAGGCGGCCTCCCGGCGCATCGAACCCGACGCCGTGCACGCCCTCGTCAACGCGGTTGGCGCGCAGCTCGCGGAACTCGCGGCCGCCTGCAGCCAGCTGATCGCTGACGCCACCACGGCCGTGGATGCCGCCATGGTGGACAGATACTACGGGGGCCGGGTCGAAGCAACGGCCTTCAAGGTCGCCGATGCCGCGATGGCCGGGAACGGCCCTCTCGCCCTCTCCACGCTCCGCCACGCCCTGGACACCGGCGCGGACCCGGTACCGATCGTGGCGGCCCTGGCATCCAAACTGCGCTCCCTGGCAAAGGTGGCCGGCGCGCAGGGCTCGTCCTCGCAGATTGCCAAGCAGTTGGGGATGCAGCCGTGGCTCGTTGAACAGGCACAGCGGGAGGTCCGGCGCTGGACGCCCGAGGGGCTGGTCCGCTCCATCCAGGTCACTGCCGAGGCTGACGCGCAGGTCAAGGGACTGTCCCGCGATCCCGTCTACGCCGTGGAACACGCCGTCACGGTGATTGCGACGTCGGTCCGGAGGTCCTGACGCCCGGGTGCGCGCCGCCGGCACGACTGCGTGAAGCGAAGCGCTACTTGACGCGCATCTAACAACGCCGCGGCTTAACCGGATGTGGCCGGCACCCACAGGGTGCCGGCCACAATCATCAGTTCAGGTGAACTGGAAAACCTTAGAGTGCGTTGACCTTCTTGGAGATCGCGGACTTGCGGTTTGCAGCGTTGTTCTTGTGAAGAACGCCCTTGCTGACAGCCTTGTCCAGCTTACGGCTGGCAGTTACCAGAGCAGCAGACGCGGCATCCTTGTCGGTGGACTCAACGGCGGTGTTGACGGCGCGGATGGCAGTCTTCAGCTCGGACTTGACTGCGTTGTTGCGCAGGCGAGCCTTTTCGTTGGTCAGGATGCGCTTCTTCTGGGACTTGATATTAGCCACGTGTGAACTCTCTTTTTCAATGCGGAAAATGGTCTAGAGGGCTTTCAGATTGGCCATTGACTGAGCGGCGTGGGGATACCTATGGCGACCAACCATCTGTGGCCGTCGACCTGCACGGACACACAGCTGTAAATAATAGCAGAGATGCCGCTGCAGGCACGAGTGCGGCGGCGATCCGGCGGTGCGTCCCGGCGCCAGGCGGGTCAGCTCCAGCCGTAGCGCTTCCGCAGGGCCGAGGCGATGAGGTCGAAGCGGCCCGCGTCCAGGACCGCTCCTTCGCGCCGGATATCCTTCGAGTTGATCTGCAGAACCCGGTCCAGCTTCGCTTCGCTCGGCCGCCATTGGCGGTCCCAGGGTCCCGTGCCGATGTCCACGTAGTCGTCCGCGCGGCGGGCGTCGCCGTCGTGGTCCTTGCTCGTCAGCATCAGGCCCAGCAGGTAGCGGCCGGTGGTGCCGACCAGCAGCACCGGACGGTCCTTGCCCTGGGAGTGGTCCTCTTCATAGGGCACCCAGGTCCACACGATTTCGCCGGGCTCGGGCAGGCCGTTCGGTGCGGGGGCATAGCGGACCGTCGCGCGTCCCCGGAAATCGCCGGGGTAGGTCCCGGTCAGTCCGGCGGCAGGGGCGCCGCCCGTCCGGGTCGAAGCTCCCGTCCGGGACTGCGCCGGCCGCCGCTTCGCAGTCGGCTTCCCGGCCGGTTTGCGTGTCGGCTTTGCGGCGGGTCCGCGGGTGGTGCCCGGCGCGGAGCCGCCAAGTTTGTCTAAGAAGCGCAGTGCGTCGCGGACCGCGGTGCCGATCGAGCGTAAGTTCCAAGCCATGGGGAAACCATACCGGGAGGCTCTGGGCAGAGTCCGCAACGGAATGCAGGGATGCACTGCCACGGGCCCGGACGTGGGAGACTATTGGAACGACAAATGCGCCACGTCGCAGGATGGGGAACCAGCATCCGCGCCGACCCGTGGACAAGCCACCAGAAATGCCAACAGTAAGGACCCTGCGTGTCTCCCATGGCCCGCACCGCCCCGGTGCCCGCCGCAACAGATCCGGCCATCATCCGGAACTTCTGCATCATTGCGCACATTGACCACGGCAAGTCCACACTGGCCGACCGGATGCTCCAGTACACCGGCGTTGTCCAGTCCCGTGACATGAAGGCCCAGTACCTGGACCGCATGGACATTGAGCGCGAACGCGGCATCACCATCAAGTCCCAGGCAGTCCGCATGCCCTGGGAGCTCGACGGCGTCAGCTACGCGCTGAACATGATCGACACTCCCGGCCACGTGGACTTCACCTATGAGGTCTCGCGCTCACTCGCGGCCTGCGAAGGCGCGGTGCTGCTCGTGGACGCGGCCCAGGGCATCGAGGCGCAGACCCTCGCCAACCTCTACCTGGCGATGGAAAACAACCTCACGATCATTCCGGTCCTGAACAAGATCGATCTCCCGGCGGCCCAGCCGGAGAAGTACGCGGCCGAACTCGCCAACCTGATCGGCGGCGACCCCGACGACGTCCTTCGCGTCTCCGGCAAGACCGGCGCCGGCGTGGAAGTCCTGCTGGACAAAATCATTCGCGACCTTCCCGCCCCGGTCGGCGATCCGAACGCCCCGGCACGGGCCATGATCTTCGACTCGGTCTACGACACCTACCGCGGCGTCGTCACCTACGTCCGCGTGGTCGACGGCATGCTGCACCCGCGCGAACGCATCCAGATGATGTCCACCCGCGCCACCCACGAACTCCTGGAAATCGGCGTCAGCTCCCCGGAGCCCACACCGTCCAAGGGCCTCGGCGTCGGCGAAGTGGGTTACCTCATCACCGGCGTGAAGGACGTCCGCCAGTCCAAGGTGGGCGACACCGTCACCAACCTCGCCAAGCCGGCCAGCGAATCCCTGCCCGGCTACGCCGATGCCAAACCGATGGTCTTCTCCGGCCTGTATCCGCTGGACGGCACGGACTATCCGGTGCTCCGTGACGCGCTGGAGAAGCTGATGCTCAACGACGCCGCGCTCGTGTACGAGCCTGAAACGTCCGCCGCGCTGGGCTTCGGATTCCGCGTCGGCTTCCTGGGCCTGCTGCACCTGGAAATCACCCGCGAGCGGCTCGAGCGCGAGTACAACCTGGACCTGATCTCCACCGCCCCGAACGTGGAGTACGAGGTGACGCTGGAGGACAAGAAAGTCGTCCACGTCACCAATCCCAGCGAGTACCCCACCGGCAAGGTCGCTGAAGTCCGCGAACCGATGGTGGCTGCAACGATCCTGGCACCGAACGAGTTCGTCGGCGCCATCATGGAGCTGTGCCAGAGCAGGCGCGGCGTCATGGGCGGCATGGACTACCTTTCCGAGGACCGGGTGGAAATCCGTTACCGCCTGCCGCTGGCCGAAATCGTCTTCGATTTCTTCGACATCCTCAAGTCCAAGACCCGCGGCTACGGCTCGCTGGACTGGAAGGCCGACGGCGACCAGGTCGCAGACCTCGTCAAGGTGGACATCATGCTCCAGGGCGAGCAGGTGGACGCGTTCTCCGCGATCACGCACCGTGACAAGGCATACGCGTACGGCGTGATGATGACCGGCAAGCTGCGCGAACTCATCCCGCGGCAGCAGTTCGAGGTGCCCATCCAGGCCGCCATCGGCTCACGGATCATCGCCCGCGAAAGCATCCGCGCCATCCGCAAGGATGTGCTTGCCAAGTGCTACGGCGGTGACATCACCCGAAAGCGCAAACTGCTGGAGAAGCAGAAGGAAGGCAAGAAGCGCATGAAGATGGTGGGCCGTGTCGAGGTCCCGCAGGAAGCCTTCATCGCCGCCCTCACCACGGACGAGTCCAAGGACAAGGCCAAGAAGTAGCGGTGCTTGCCATGACTGTTGCTGCCGTGCCGGCAGGCCGGGCCTGTGCCTAGCGTCCTTCCCCTCGGCGACCCGGCGCCGTCGGACGGGCTCCTGCCCGCCCAGGCGGCCGACGGCGCTGCTCAGCGCGCCTTCGGGCTCTACGTGCACATCCCGTTCTGCGCGGTGCGCTGCGGGTACTGCGACTTCAACACCTACACCGCGACCGAGCTCGGCGGCGGGGCCTCCCAAGACGCCTACGCCGCCACCGCGATCGCCGAGGTGGACTTCGCCGCCCGCGTCCTGAACAATTCCGGCGTGCCCCAACGCCCGCTCAGCACCGTCTTCTTCGGCGGCGGCACGCCCACGCTCCTGCCGGCGGAGGACCTGGCGCGCATTCTCACGGCTGCGATCGGGGCCTGGGGCCTGCAGCCCGGCGCCGAAGTGACCACGGAAGCCAATCCGGATTCCGTCACCCCGGAATCCCTGCAGCTGCTGGCCGACGCCGGGTTCACCCGCGTCTCCTTCGGCATGCAGTCGGCCGTGCCGCACGTCCTGAAGGTCCTGGACCGCACCCACACGCCCAGCCGGGTGCCCGAGGTGGTGCAGTGGGCACGGCAGGCGGGGCTCGCGGTCAGCCTTGACCTGATCTACGGAACGCCGGGGGAATCCTTGGCTGACTGGCGCTACTCGCTCGAGACCGCCCTGTCCTACGGTCCCGACCACATCAGCGCCTACGCACTGATTGTGGAAGACGGCACCAAACTTGCGGCGCAGATCCGCCGCGGCGAGGTGCCGGAAATCGACGACGACGACCACGCCGCCAAATACGAACTCGCCGACGAACTGATTTCCGCGGCCGGGCTCGCCTGGTACGAGGTCAGCAACTGGTCCCGCACCCCCGAACAGGCCTGCCGGCACAACCTCGCCTACTGGCGGGGGGACGACTGGTGGGGCATCGGCCCCGGGGCGCACTCGCACGTCGGGGGCGTCCGCTGGTGGAACGTCAAACACCCCACCGCCTACGCCAACCGTCTCGGCACCGGCGCGTCGCCGGCCGCCGGGCGGGAAACGCTGGACACCGAGACCCGCAACGTGGAGCGGGTCATGCTCGAGGCCCGCTTGAACTCCGGGCTGGACATCCCGAGCCTCGGCGGCCTGGGGGACACCGGCAGGCACGCGGTCGCCGGGCTGATCGCCGACGGCTTGGTGGACCCCGCCGCCGCCTTCAAGGGGCGGCTGGTCCTCACGCTAAAGGGCCGGCTCCTGGCCGACGCCGTGGTCCGCAGGATCCTGCCGGACTAAGGCGCTGCCCCTCTGGCCGGGGAGCCCGGCCGCGCCCGGGCCGTGGATACACAAAGAGCCGGCCGCTGCCCCTTTGGGGGCAGCGGCCGGCTCATTCTGTTCGGGACCGGAGGTTTGGGGCCGGGCCGGCTTAACGCCGGGTTGCTTGATCCCGGTCTATTTGATCCAGCGCAGGTTGAACTCGTAGCGGTGCGGCTGGCCGCGGTTGACATGGATACCCGCCGCCACCGAGAAACAGGTCACGGCGATCCAGATCACCGTGGCGAGCACGGCAAAGAGGTTGCCCACCACGGGAATGAAGACCAGCAGATTGGCGAGCACGGCCGCGATGGTCGGCGGCAGGGTGAAGTTGAGGGCTTCCTTGGACTCCTGGGCCGTGAACGGGCCACGGTCCTTGAAGATCAAGTAGATCAGCAGCGACGGCACGCAGCCCAGGATGCCGCCGAAGTGCGCCAGCGTGGCCCACTGCCGGTCCTCGCCGGCCGTCAGCGGCAGCGCATTTGCCGGAACGCCATGGTACGGGGGCTGGCCATGGCCGGCCTGGTTGCCCGTGTGTTCGCGTGCGTTATCTGCCACGGTGAAGCCCTTCGGATTGCGGTGATGCGTTGCTGCCTGGGTTGTGCCTGGAATAGCCGGGACCGCGCTGGGAGCGCGGCCGCCGTTTCAAGAATACTTGCTTGGGCGCGTAAATGGAGATCACGGAGCGGCCGCCGCGGCGCGCTACGGCACGGTCAGGAAGTCAATGACCTCTTCGACGCGGCCCAGCAGGGACGCCTCCAGGTCGGCGTAGCTGCGGACCGCGCCGAGGAGCTTCTGCCAGCCGAGGCCGATGTCCTCCTTGGTGGAGTGGGGCCACCCGAACGCCGTCAGGATGCCGGTTTTCCAGTCCACGCCGCGGGGGATCACCGGCCACCGCTCAATCCCCAGGACCGCGGGCCGGATGGCCTGCCACACGTCCACGTAGGGGTGGCCCACAATCAGGACGTTGCCCGCGGCACCCGGCGAAGCCATGACGGCGTCGGCGATCCGCGACTCCTTGGAATCGGGCACCAGGTGGTCAACCAGCACGCCCAGCCGGCGCCCCGGACCCGGGCGGAACTCCGCCACCGCGGCCGCGAGGTCGTCAATGCCGTGCAGCGGCTCGACGACGATTCCCTCCACCCGGAGGTCATCGCCCCAGACCTTCTCCACGAGCTCGGCGTCGTGCTTGCCTTCCACCCAGATCCGGCTGGCCTTGGCCACCTGTGCGCGCTGTCCCGCCACCCGGACCGAGCCCGACGCCGTGCGGCCGGGACCGGCGGCCGGCGCCGCCTTCGGCGCCGGAGGCATCAGCCGGATCGGCTGCCCCTCCAAAAGGAAGCCAAAGCCGAGGCGGAAGGACCGGGACTTGCCCCGCCGGTCCTCCAGCGCCACCACGTGCATGCCGCCGGACTTCTCCACCCGGGTCACGGCGCCCACCCAGCCGGACTGGACCTCCTCGAGGACCATCCCGCGTTCCACCGGGACTTCCGGCAACTGCGTCTTGGCGGGGGCGGACAGGTCCTGGGGCCCCCAGTTCTGGTACGACATCTCTACACGCTTACTTTGCACTCGGAATGTACGGCGGTCGGTGGAACTCTCCGGGGCCCGAAGGGGCCCGAACCGGACCACAGGGGCGCGGCGACGGTAGCGGCTGCCGCGGTTCCCGCGCCGTCGTGACGGATCCCCGTGATCCCGCAGGCAACGCCCGGAGCGAATCCAATGCTAACAACGCGGCGACTCATATTAGACTGGTTAGCACTTAGGCATGTCGAGTGCTAACCCCTGTCCGGTCACGGACCGCCCCCGCACGACGCGGGGACGCGAACCGAACGGTCCTGGGGCGGCACCGGCTGCGGGACCGTCGATTGGAGGTGGAGCGTGAGCGAACCACGCAAACTTGAAGTGCTGCGCGCCATCGTGGAGGACTACGTCCATTCCCGCGAGCCAGTCGGGTCCAAGGCGCTGGTTGAACGGCACCATCTTGGTGTCTCCAGTGCCACGATCCGCAATGACATGGCCGCACTGGAAGACGAAGGCCTCATCACGGCACCGCACACGAGTGCCGGCCGGATTCCGACGGACAAGGGCTACCGGCTCTTCGTCGACCAGATCTCGGCCGTCAAGCCGTTGTCTCCGGCCGAGCGCCGGGCCATCCAGGCGCTGCTGGAAGGATCAGAAGACCTCGACGACGTCCTCGACCGCACCGTGCGGCTCCTGTCCCAGCTGACCAACCAGGTCGCCGTCGTGCAGTACCCGCTGCTCAGCCGCGCCCGTGTGCGGCACATCGAATTCGTGCTGCTGGCGCCCCGGAAGGTCCTGGCGGTCCTGATCGCGGACACCGGAAAGGTGGAGCAGCGCGTGATCGACGTCGGCCAGGAGATTGCCGACGACGCACTGGCGGAGTTGCGCACCCGTTTCCTGGCCAGCCTCTCCGGAACCCCGCTGAGCCTGATGCCGCAACTGCTGCCCGCCGTCGTGGCGAGCGGCCCGCCGGCGCGCCGCGGCGCAGCCCAGGCCCTGGCCCGCGGCCTCGAGGCCCTGGCCACGAGCAGCCGCGAGGAGCGCATGGTCATGGCCGGCACCGCCAACCTGGCCCGCTCCAACGTGGACTTCCCGCTCAGCATCGGCCCCGTGCTGGAGGCCCTCGAGGAGCAGGTGGTCATGTTGCGCCTGCTCAGCGAAATGGCCGAAGACCCGCGCGGTGTCACGGTCAGCATCGGACGGGAGAACCCCTACGACGGCCTCGCCGAGGCCTCGGTGGTGGCCACCGCCTACGGGCCGGACGCCACGGCCAAGGTCGGAGTCCTCGGGCCCACCCGGATGGACTATCCCACCACCATGGCCGCCGTCCGCGCGGTGGCCCGCTACCTTTCGAGGATCCTTGGGCCCTGACCGGCCCGGGACCGAACGCTACTTTTTGCCCGACAGGCAGTGCCCCACAGGCAGAACAACAAGGAAGAGATACACACTTTGAGCAGCCACTATGACGTTCTTGGAGTCTCCCGCGACGCAACGGGGGAGGAAATCAAGAAGGCCTACCGGAAACTGGCCCGGACCCTTCACCCTGACGTGAACCCGGGGGAGGACGCCTCGGACCGGTTCAAGGCGGTCACCCACGCCTACGAGGTCCTTTCCGATCCGCAGAAGCGCCGGGTCTATGACACCACCGGCAATGAGAACGGCACCGACAACGGCTTCGGCGGCGGCAGCTACTCCGGCCAGGGCTTCGCCTTCCAGGACATCTTCGAGACCTTCTTCGGCGCCGGCGGCGGCCAGGGCGGCCCGGCGTCCCGGATCCGCCGCGGCCAGGACGCGCTGATCAGCGTACGGATCGACCTCCGCGACGCTGTGTTCGGCGTCAACAAGAAGCTCGAAGTGGACACGGCCGTCATCTGCCCCACCTGCGAGGGCTCCTGCTGCCGCGAGGGCAGCCACCCGGTCCGCTGCGACATCTGTGGCGGCAGCGGCCAGGTCCAGCGTGCCGTGCGGTCCATCCTCGGCCAGGTCATGACGTCGGCTCCCTGCGGCTCCTGCGAGGGCTTCGGCACCGTCATCAAGGACCCCTGCAACGAGTGCAGCGGCCAGGGCCGGATCCGCAGCCGCCGTTCCCTGACCGTCAAGGTCCCGGCCGGCGTTGCCACCGGCACCCGTATCCAGCTGTCCGGGCAGGGCGAGGCGGGCCCCGCCGGCGGCCCGGCCGGTGACCTGTACGTGGAGATCCGGGTCAACAATGACCCTACCTACGTCCGCGACGGCGACGACCTCCACGCCAGCCTCAACATCCCCATGACGGCTGCCGCGCTCGGCACCGAAATCACCCTGGAGACCTTCGACGGCGAGCAGGAGATCGACGTCAAGGCCGGCACCCAGTCGGGCGAGGTCATCACCCTGCGCGGCCTCGGTGTGACGCACCTGCGCGGCCACGGCCGCGGCGACCTGAAGGTGCACCTGCAGGTTGAAACGCCGGTCAAGCTCGATCACGCCCAGGAAGAACTCCTCCGCCAACTGGCCAAGCACCGCGGCGAACACTTCACCGCGGGAAAGCTTGCCGCCAGCGGCGGCGTCTTCGCCAAACTGCGGGATCGGCTCGGTAACCTGTAGCGGTGAGTAACCCGGTCTTCTTCACCGCCCCAGGCGCCCTGGACCAGCAGGTCCCCGGCTCGGACTTCGTCCTCGAAGGCGCCGAAGCCCGCCACGCCATCACCGTCAAGCGGCTCGCCGTCGGGGAGGCCGTGGATATCGCCGACGGCGCCGGCAAGCGCCTGACCGGCACCGTCGCCGCCGTCGCTCCGGGCGAACTGACCGTCGAGTGCCTGGACCTCCTGGCGGAGCCGCAACCCGCGATCCGGCTGGTTCTGGTCCAGGCCCTCGCCAAGGGCGACCGCGACGAACTCGCGGCCGAAACCGCCACCGAACTGGGCATCGACGCCGTCATTCCCTGGCAGGCCGAGCGGTCCATCGTGCGGTGGAAGGCCGAACGTGCCGCGAAGGCGCATGCAAAGTGGCAGTCGGTGGTGACCGCGGCCGCCAAGCAGGCCCGCCGGGCCTGGATCCCGGAAGTCCGGGCCGCCGTCGACGGTGCCGGGCTGCAGGCGGCCGTGGCAGCCGCGGACCTCGCGGTCATCCTGCACGAAGACGCCGTCCGCCCCCTGCGGCAAGTGCTTGAGGCCTGGCTGGACAGTGCTGCTGAGGGCGAGGCGGCGCCCGGCAGCGACGGGCCCCGTGAAGTACTGCTGATCGTGGGCCCGGAAGGCGGCATCAGCCCGCGGGAGGTCACCCGGCTGTGCGACGCAGGAGCGGTGACAGCCCTGCTGGGCCACCATGTGCTGCGCTCGTCCACGGCAGGACCCGCCGCCACCGTGCTGGCCAGCGACATCCTCGGACGCTGGTAGCCGGCAGCATGACTATTTGCCCGTTACTATTTGCCCGTGACTAGTTGACCGTGAAGCCGCGGGTGTCGGTGAACACTTCCCTGGAGCTGTCCGCCGGGTCCACCTGGGACACGCGGACTTCATAGCGTCCCGGGCCGAGGTTCACGGACAGGGTGAACAGCCCGGACTGCGCGGAATCGGCCGAAGCCGTCGCGTTGCCATTGAGATAGGCGGATTTGGCGTTATCGCCGTCCACCTTGAGGATCTCCCAGCGAAGCTTCCCGCCTTGAACGGTGCTCCGGCCGCTGATCTTGACGGACCCGTCAGCGACGGACATGCCTTCCTGCGGATCAATGATCCACACGGGGGCAACCATCCCGGCACTGCGCGACGTCGGAGCGCCGAGCCGGACGTGGTTGAAGGCGACATAGTCCGTATGCCCGTCGACGAGGACTACCACCTGGACCTGCTGTCCGGAATCGATAAGGCCCGCGCTGGCGGCAGCTGCCGTCGCGGTGTAGACGAGCTGCTGGATGGCGCGCTCGGCCATGGCCGCGTCCACGTTGCTGTTGAAAGCATCCGCCGAGACATCCACCGTGATCACGTTCTTGCCGGAAATCGACGTCGACAGCTTCTTCGGATTCTGCCACGGCGTGAAGAAGTCCGGGTCGAGCGGCTTCTGGGACATCATTACCCGCAGGGCGCGCGTGACCGGGTTGTCCTGATCCGGGACGTCACGGAACTCGCGGTACAGGAACGCGTTGTCGTTGCTCCGCCCGATCCAGTACACCGGGGCCTTGTTGGAGGTCTGCGCGGTCTCCAGCGGAGCGCTGGTGGTGGGGGCGCCCGACGCCGCGTCCGGAATTAGCTCCGATGGGCTGCTGGAATTGGTGATGCCGCCCTGAGGAGTCGCCACGCAGCCGGACAGAAGGAGAGCGGCGGGCAGCACGAGCACCAGCGCGACGCGACGGACACGTCCCGCTGCTGACTGTTGACCCTCACGCTGCCTGATGCTGCTGTCCCTTCGTGTGCCACGCCGCGCCGGGCGGGAATGATCCGTTTTGTCGGCGGCATGGACCGCCGGTGGCTGCCTGTCCTTGGCCTGCCGGGCGCCCGGCCCGGAGCCCTGGAGGACAGCCGAATTCCAGCATGGCACACGGGCCCGGGGCGAAAGCCCGGTTTGGGGGCGCCCGGCGGAACTGCAACGGGAACGATATGAGGCCGATGCGAAGTTGATACATAATGTCGGGAACCATGTCCCGCCGGGCAGCGGCTGCCACGAGAGGTCCGGCCTCGGTGGCGTTGCACTTCAGCAGTGAAGGGACTGCCTCAGCCTATTCCGGTGTTCCGGAATTCGGGCAGCACGTCGGCGTTTCCGGGATAGACCCACCGGGACGATTCCCGGGCGCCCTTCACGAATATTGAGCATGTGAATACCGTATGCCGGCGCTGCGACAGATTCTTTACGTCATGCTTCCGTCCGTGACGCGTTGCGTCGCAGCGCGACTGTGCGTTTCTGCCGGGGTTGGGAAGCGGCGTCCGGGGTGGTTGATTGAGGGCACAGACTTCGAAAGGACCCGCCATGACGGAACATTCTGACCTCAGCCCACGCCGGCTCCGGACCATCCTGGGCCACTTCGCCACCGGCCTGGCCGTGATCACCGCGGCAACGAAGGACGGTCCCGCCGGCTTTACGTGCCAGTCCTTTTCCTCTCTGTCGCTGGAACCTGCCCTCGTGTCCTTCAGTCCTGCGCGGACCTCAAGCACCTGGCCTCTGCTGCGCGAGGCGGGCCGGTTCACCGTGAACATCCTCCCGGCCGAACATCAGCACCTGGCGGCGCAGTTCGCCCGTTCCGGGGCGGACAAATTCGCCGGCGTTTACCACTCGCCGTCGCCGCTGGGGAACCCTGTCCTCGACCACGCGCTGGCCTGGGTGGACTGCGAACTGCGCCAGGAGTACGACGGCGGGGACCACACGATTGTTGTCGCCGCGGTCCGTGCACTGAGCGCCCGCGCCGACGCCGAGCCGCTGCTCTTCTACCGGGGCAGCTATGTTGGCGTCCGATCCCGGGCAGGGGTGCTGGAGAGCGTGGGATGACCATGCTGAGGTCGCCATCGCGCCGCGGGGGTCGCCGCGGAACCCCACTGCCGGACACTTTCGACGCGCGGGGTTTCCCTGAAGACTGGGGCTCCATAAAAGTCGGATCCAGTGTCGAAGTGGTCATCTCGGCTCACCACGCCTACGTGGGTCGCACCGATTCCAAGACGCCCGACTCAGCAGTCGTCCGGGTCGTCAGTGCAGGGTGCCACGGACGCCGGATGTACGGGCATCGCGACGGCATCCGTCTGCTGGGCATCATCCCCGGGGGCACGGCATGAGCGCCGTGTGGATCGCGCTGGCGTGCGGTCTCGGGCTGGCGGCCGGCGGCGTCTGGGCGGCCTGGTCCCTGATGACGGAGGCGCCCGCCCGGCCGGTCCAGGAGGACGCTCCGGAGCCGGATAGCGCCGACCCGTCCTTCCCGCGCACAGGGGCCCACTGGCTTGATGGTTACGTTATCTTCGGGAACACCTACAACTAACGGCGACGTCCTGGTGCGCCTCAGCGGCCCGGCACGCGGGCGGCGCCGGACCCTGACCGGCGTCGGGCGCGCCGCGCTGGCGTAAGATGGAAGGACCCGGTGACCCCGGCCGCGGGCGGTGCGAACCGCCGTCGGCAGGGATCACGGGGACCGACCATATTCATACTGGAGGGGACCAGAGGCCCGCGGGCCAACACCATGACTGAAGCAGCGAACGGCAAGGCCCGGTTCAGCGCCGGAGAGCGCACCGCAGGGGAATTCCCCCACTCCCTACCAGGGTTGCGGACGGAGGTGGTCTTGTTCGACGACTCAGAGCAGATGGTCCAGTCGCTGGGCAGCCATGACGAAGCCCTCCGGTTCATCGAAAACCAGTACCCTGCCGTTGACTTCCATGTCCGGGGGAACGAGCTCGCGATCAGCGGTCCGGCCGCCGACGTGCCGCGCATCATGCGCCTGCTCAACGAGGTGCGCGGGCTGGTGGCCCGGGGCACAGTCATCACCCCTGCCGTCCTGCAGCAGCTTGTGTCCATGCTCCGCAGCCAGTCACTGCAGAACCCCGTGGAAGTGCTGACCACCAACATCCTTTCCACCCGCGGCAAGACCATCAGGGCCAAGACGCTGAACCAGAAGAACTACGTGGACGCGATCGACGCCAACACGGTGATCTTCGGGATCGGGCCGGCCGGTACCGGCAAGACGTACCTGGCGATGGCCAAGGCGGTCCAGGCCCTGCAGCAGAAGGAAGTCAGCCGGATCATCCTGACCCGTCCTGCCGTCGAGGCGGGGGAGCGTCTGGGCTTCCTGCCGGGCACCCTGAGCGACAAGATCGACCCCTACTTGCGGCCGCTGTACGACGCCCTGCACGACATGATGGACCCCGAGTCCATTCCGCGGCTCATGGCCGCCGGCACCATCGAGGTGGCCCCGCTGGCGTACATGCGCGGCCGCACGCTCAACGACGCCTTCATCATCCTCGACGAGGCCCAGAACACCACGCCGGAGCAGATGAAGATGTTCCTGACCCGCCTGGGCTTCGGCTCCAAGATGGTAGTCACCGGCGACATCACCCAGGTGGACCTTCCCTTCGGCACCCGTTCAGGGCTGCGGATCGTCGAGGAAATCCTGCAGGGGATCGAGGACGTCAACTTCTCCGTGCTGGATGCCTCCGACGTCGTCCGGCACCGCCTGGTGGGGGACATCGTCAACGCCTACAGCATCTGGGACGAAGTCCAGAGGAACCGGGTCAAGCATTCCGTTGCCCGGGAGACGCGGGGAGAACACGCATGAGCATTGAGGTCAACAACGAATCCGGCGTGGCGGTCGACGAGTCCGAGCTCGTGGCCCTGTCGCGTTTCATCTTCGAACGCCTCTACATCCACCCGCAGGCGGAACTGTCCATCCTGCTGGTGGACGAACCGGCCATGGAAAAGCTGCACATCGAACTGATGGACGAGCCCGGCTCCACCGATGTCCTCTCGGTGCCGATGGACGAACTGACCCCGGGCACGCCGGACAAGCCGACCCCGCAGGGCATGCTCGGCGATATCGCCATCTGCCCCCAGGTGGCCGAGGTCCAGGCCCGGAACGCCGGCCACTCCACCCAGGACGAGATGCTGCTTCTCACCACGCACGGCATCCTGCACCTGTTGGGTTATGACCACGCCGAGCCGGAGGAAAAGGAAGAGATGTTCGGGCTGCAGCGCGAACTCCTGACCGCGTTCACCGGCAAAGAGGCCCCGTCAGAGACGATTCAGTGACCCCACTGATTCTTGCCGGCATGGCGCTGGTGTTCCTTAGCTTTGCCGCGGTGCTGACCGCTGCCGAGTCCGCCTTCAACTTCCTGCCCCGGCACGACGCCGAACAGGCGGTCCTGAACAGCCGGGGCACGTCGCTGAAGCGGATCCTGGCGCAGCCCGTGGGACACATGCGCGCCCTCCGGTTCTGGCGGATCTGGTTCGAGATGGCCTCCGCCGTCGCCGTGACCGTCCTCCTGCACAGCCTGCTGGACAACGTGTGGCTCGCCGGCCTGGCCGCCACCGGCATCATGGCAGTGATCGGTTTCGTGATCGTCGGCGTCTCTCCCCGGCAGCTTGGCCGGGTGCACTCCGCCGCCCTGGTCCGCTTCAGCGCGCCGCTCGTTCGATTCCTTTATGCCGTGCTCGGCCCGATTCCGGGCTGGCTGGTCAGCCTGGGCAGCGCAGTCGCCCCCGGCGCGCCGGCGGACAACGAGGCCTTCTTCAGCGAAGAGGAATTCCGCGAACTCGTGGACCGCGCCACCGAGTCCGACGTGATCGAGGACAACGAGGCCGAGCTGATCCAGTCGGTCTTCGACTTCGGGGACACCCTGGTCCGTTCCGTCATGGTGCCGCGGACCGACATCCTCACCATCGACTCCGGATCCAGCCTGCACCGCGCAATGTCGCTCTTCCTGCGCTCCGGGTACTCGCGGATCCCGATCATCGGCGAAAACACCGACCAGATCCTGGGCATTGTGTACCTCAAGGACGTCGCCGCTGCGCTGCACAACCTGGGCCCGGCCGAGGAGCCGCCGGTGGTCGACGAACTCGCCCGGGAGGTCCGCTATGTGCCGGATTCGAAGCCGGTCAGCGACCTGTTGCGGGAACTCCAGAAGGAATCGACGCACGTGGCGATCGTCATCGACGAATACGGCGGAACAGCAGGGCTGGTCACGCTCGAGGACCTCATCGAGGAGATCGTCGGTGAGATCGTGGACGAATACGACACCGAAAGCGCCGAGGCCGTGGCACTCGGTGACGGGAGCTACCGGGTTAGCGCCCGCATGAGCATCGATGACCTCGGCGAGCTCTTCGACCTGGAGCTCGACGACGACGAAGTGGACACCGTGGGCGGCCTGCTCGCCAAGGCCCTCGGGCGGGTGCCGATCGTCGGCAGCACCGTCCAGGTCCACGGGCTGTCCCTCCGCGCCGACCGGCTCGAGGGCCGGCGGAACCGCGTCAGCCACATCATTGCGGCCACCGTAGCAAAAGAAGAAACTGACCTTGAAGACCTTCTCGACGAGGCCGCACCAATTCAACAGGGAGTCTCACGTGAGCAAGCAGAATAAGTCCGACGGCGAAGCAGCCCACGGCGGCTACCGCGCCGGTTTCTCGGTGCTGGTAGGGCGCCCCAACGCGGGCAAGTCCACCCTCACCAACGCCCTTGTCGGCCAGAAAGTGGCGATCACCTCGGCCAAGCCGCAGACGACGCGCCACACCATCCGGGGCATCGTTCACCGGGACGACGCCCAGCTGATCCTCGTGGACACCCCGGGCCTGCACCGCCCGCGCACCCTGCTGGGAAAGCGGCTGAACGAACTCGTCGCGGACACCCTCGCCGAGGTCGACGCGATCGGCTTCTGCCTTCCTGCCAACGAAAAGATCGGCCCGGGCGACAAGTTCATCGCCGCCCAGCTGGCCGCCGTCGGCAACAAGCCCATCATCGCAATCGTGACGAAGGCCGATACCGTGGACCGCCAGGCCCTCACTGAGCAGCTGCTCGCCGTCGCCGCCCTGGGCCGCGAGGTCCGCGGCGAGGACGGCTGGAACGACATCGTCCCGGTCTCCGCCACCGACGGCTTCCAGGTCGACACCGTGGCCGACGTCCTGATCAGCCACATGCCGGCCTCGCCGCCGCTGTACCCGGACGGGCACCTGACGGACGAGCCCGAAGCTGTCATGATCGCCGAACTCATCCGGGAAGCTGCCCTTGAGGGCGTTCGCGATGAACTGCCGCACTCCCTGGCCGTCGTGGTCGATGAGATCGTGCCGCGGGAAGGGCGTCCCGAAGACCGGCCGTTCCTCGACGTCCGCGTCAACCTGTACGTGGAACGCCCGTCCCAGAAAGCCATCATCATCGGCAAAGGCGGCGCCCGGCTCCGCGAGGTCGGCACCAACGCGCGCAAGGCGATTGAGGCGCTGCTCGGTGCCCGAATCTATCTCGACCTGCACGTCAAGGTGGCAAAGGACTGGCAGCGCGATCCGAAGCAGCTCGTCAAACTCGGCTTCTGAGCCGTACCTTTAGTAAGGCCTCTAACGGGGCCGGTAGTTGGGCTGTGACCGGGCCGCGGGTTCGCCCCGCCGCTCCCAAGAGCGGGCCCATCGGCATTTTCTCAGTTTCGGACACTAAAATGGGCAAACTCCCCGTTCGTGAAGGAAGGCTCAACAAGTGGCTCGACCCCGTGATAACCGCGCCGACGGATCCGCCCCGCCGGTTCGGTCATCCGCTGCTGCCCGCCACACCGGCGAAACCGCCGTCGGGCCGGCCCGCCACCTCGGCGCCGTCCGGCGGACTCCCACCTGGCTGAAAGTCACCACGGGCGTCCTCGCGGTCCTCCTGGTCGGCGTGATCGCGTTTGGCGCCTACTGGGTGATCCGGCTCCAGGGCAACATCACCAAGGCCCCGCTGAGCGCCGGCAGCGTCAAGTCCGAGAACTCCGTGAACGACTCGACGGACCGGATGCAGATCCTGATCCTCGGCTCGGACACGCGCGACGGGAAGAATGCCCAGTACGGCTCCAGCGCTGATTCCACCGGCTACGGGCACTCGGACGTCATGATGCTCATGGACATCTCCGCGGACAACAAGCGCGTCAACGTCGTCAGTTTCCCGCGCGACCTCCTGGTCGATATCCCCCAGTGCACGGATCCGAAGACCAACAAGGTCTACCCGGCCCAGAAGGGCGTCATGATCAACTCGGCAATGTCCGAGGCCGGGATCGGCTGCGCCGTGGACACCGTCAACAAGCTCACCGGACTCCAGATCGACCACTTCATGATGGCGGACTTCAACGCCGTCAAGGAACTCTCCAACGCCGTCGGCGGTGTGGAGGTGTGCGTCAGTGACGCCGTCTACGACCCCGACTCCAAGCTCCGGCTGCCCAAGGGCACGTCCACCGTGCAGGGGGAGCAGGCGCTGTCCTTCGTCCGCACGCGGCACGCCTTCGGTGACGGCGGTGACCTTGGCCGCATCAAGGCCCAGCAGGGCTTCCTGTCATCCCTCACCCGGAAGATCAAGAGCGACGGCACCCTCACCAACCCGGCACGGATGCTCGGCATCGCGGACGCGATCACCAAGAACCTCACCATCGACGACGGCCTGGCGTCGGTGCCGACGCTGCTGACCGTGGGCAACCGGCTCAAGAACATCGACGTCGGCAAGGTGGCCTTCGTGGCCACGCCCACCGTTCCGGCCGAATCGGACCCCAACCGGCTGCAGCTGGCCGAACCCGCGGCGTCGCAGCTTTTTGCCGCCATGCGCAACGACGTTGACCTGACGGATCCGACCGCGACGCCGAGCGCCGCCCCGGCTGCCAGTGCCACGCCGGCCCCGAGCGCCCCGGCACCGGCCTACGACAAGACGCTGCAGCCGGTCACCGTTGCCAACGGTTCAGGGGTGCCCACGCGGGCCCAGGAGATCATCCAGGCCATCAAGGGCGCGGGCTTCACCAAGGTGGGCCAGCTGACGGCCCGGCCCGTCGCGACCACTGCCGTCTACTACGGTGCGGACTACGCTGACGTGGCCGCCGATGTCGCGGCCCTCCTCGGCGTGGCGCCGGGCCAGGTGCTCCCGGCGGCCGGTGTCGTCGGAGTCCAGGTGTACCTGGGCGCCGATTTCGCCAACGGAACACCGACGGCCGCCGCGACGCCGCAACTCCCCGCGGACATCGTCAACCAGACGGCCGGCGACACCGTCTGCCAGCAGGCGAACCCGGCCCTGATCACCCGCTGATCCTCAGGGGCCGTCCGGTTTCGCTGCGCTGGAAAAGCGTTTCTTGGGACCAGCGTGACTTAGAACAGCGCGACCAGCGTGACTTAGAACAGCGCGACGCCGGTCAGTTCGGCGAGCCTGTCGGTGAGCTTGTCCTGGAAGCCGGGATCCGTGACCTCCGGTGCGGCTGTCCGCTGCCGGCGGTGGTGCCAGTACTTGCCGGAGACCAGGGCGCCGGGGTCGTTGCTGACGGCGAGCCAGCTTTGGGTGTCCTGGCCCAAGGCAAGGTCGTCCGGCGCGCCGGGGCCGCCCATCCTGGTGGGCACCCAGCCGGGGTCCACGGAGTTGCTGAGCACTGCGGGCCAGTGCCGCGCGACAGAAGCCGAGAGCGCGGAAACGCAGAGCTTGCTCTCCGAGTAAGCGGTGCTGGCACTCCAGCGCCGCTCGGTCCAGTCGATGTCCCGGAGATTGCCGTTCGCCCCGAGGTGCATGCCGCTGCTGATGTAGACCAGGCGGCCGGGCCGCTCGATCAGCGCGGTGAGCACGTAGGGCGCGAGCACATTGACCGCCAACGTGAGGGAGTGCCCCTCCGGGGTCGCGACGCGCGTGGGTGAAACGTAGACGCCGGCATTGTGGATGACGGCGTCCATCCGCCCGTGCCCGTTGACCTGCCCGGCGAGGTCCCGGATTTCGGCGGCGCTGCTGAGGTCCCCGATCACGATGCCGGCCGCCTGTGGAGCGAGCTGAGCGAGGGAAGCCGCGCGCTCCCTGGAGCGGGCGTGGAGCAGGACCTCATGGCCTTCGTCTAACAGCGTCCGGGCGCTGGCGAGTCCGAGCCCGTCGGTCGAACCGGTGATGAAAACGCGGGCCATGGGTGGTCCCTTCCGTCGTCTGGTGCTGGTGCCGGTGCTGGTGCCGGTGCAGGGCCGGCGACCGGCATCACCAGATGCTGACGCGCTCCTGCGGCGGCATCCACATGCCGTCCTGCTCGGTGACGCCGAACGCTTCGTGGAAGGCGTCTAGGTTCTTGGCGATCGCATTGGTGCGGAATTCGTTGGGGGAGTGCGGGTCTGTCGCCAGCCGGCGGACGGCTTCCTCCGTCCGGATGACCTGCCGCCACCCCGCGGCCCAGGACGCGAAGAACCGCTGGAACCCCGTCATCCCGTCGAGCACCGGCGGCTCCTGCCCGTCGAGGCTGATCAGGTAGGCCTTGTAGGCGATGGTGAGGCCCCCGAGGTCGCCGATGTTTTCGCCCAGGGTGAGCTTGCCGTTGACGTTATGGCCGGGCGCGGCCGTGGGGGAGAGGGCGTCGAATTGCGCCACCAGCTTGGAGGTCAGGGCCTCGAAGGCGGTGCGGTCGTCCTGGGTCCACCAGTTCCGGAGCAGGCCGCTGCCGTCATACTGCGAGCCCTGGTCATCGAAGCCGTGGCCGATTTCGTGCCCGATCACCGCGCCGATGCCGCCGTAGTTGACGGCGTCGTCGGCGTCGGCGGTGAAGAAGGGAGGCTGCAGTATGGCGGCGGGAAACACGATCTCGTTGAGCAGCGGGTGGTAGTAGGCGTTGACCGTCTGCGGGGTCATGAGCCACTTCTCCCGGTCCACGGGTTTGCCGACCTCGTCAAGGTGACGGTCGACGTCGGCGCTGTGCGCGCGCTCCACGTTCCCCAGCAGATCCGCGGGATCGACCTCGACGGCGGAGTAGTCGATCCACTTGTCCGGGTAGCCGATCTTGGCGCGGAAGGAGTCCAGCTTCTTGAGCGCCTCGAGCTTGGTTTCCTCGCCCATCCACTCCAGCCCCGTGATGGACTCCCGGTACGCCTCGATCAGGTTGGCCACGAGGCCCTGCATACGTGCCTTATTGCCTTCCGGGAAGTGCCGGGCAACGTAGATCTGGCCTACGGCCTCGCCGAGGGCCGCCTCGACTACCGCGACGCCGCGCTTCCAGCGGTCCTTGATCCGCGGCGTCCCGCTCAAGGTCGTGCCGTAGAAGGCGAAGTTCGCGTCCACGAACGCGGAGGACAGGTATGGGGCAGCGGCGCTGACGACGCGCATGGCGAGCCATTCCTGCCACGTGGCCAGCGGTTCGCTGTCCAGCAAGGAGGCGGCGCCGGAGAAGAAGTCGGGAGTGCTCATCACCAGTTCGGTGCGCTTTTCCGGGGCGATGCCGGCCGCGTCGAACCAGTCGGCCAGGAGCGGGAAGAGTTCCGCTGCCTCAGCGGCGGACTTCAGGTTGTACGTCTTCTGCGGATTCCGCAGCGTCACGTTGTCCCAGTGGTGCGAGGCCAGTGCGGTTTCCAGCGCGACGACCCGCCCGCCCGCGCCATCGGGATCGGCAACGCCGGCCAGGGCAAGCATGGCCTCGACGTGCTCCTGGTAGGCCTGGACCATGGCCGCGAACTTCTCTTCGCGGTAGTACGACTCGTCCGGAAGGCCGAGGCCGCCCTGGCCGGTGTAGAGCAGGATCCGGTCCGGGTTGCCGGCGTCCGGCGCGGGGTAGATGTAGAAGAGGCCGCCCACGTCGGCGCGGAACAGCCGTCCGGCCAGCGCCACGAGTTCGGGAACCGACGTCGTGGCGAACACCTCCGCCAGCCGGGCCCGGAGCGGATCCAGGCCCTTCGCCTCGGCCGCGGCCTCGTCCATGAAGCTGTTGTAGAGGTCCCCGATTTTCCGCTCGATGCCGGTGGCCTCTGCGCCGCGGGCGGCCGCCTGCTCGATGATCTCCTTCACGGCAAGCTCCGACGCGTCCCTCAGGGCCGTAAACGTGCCCTCCAGTGGCCGGTCGTCCGGAATGACCGTGCTCGTGAGCCAGCCGCCGTTCACGTACTGGTACAGGTCATCCTGCGGACGGACGCCGGCATCGATGGTGGACAGGTCGATCCCCGAAAGTGGCACGGATGCTCCTTTGAGAGGCAGGCCGGCACCGGAGCTTGTGTCGGTGCACGGTCTGCATAGTGGACGTTGCGGTGGTCTGGCTCCTTCATCTTACGCACCCGTGTTACTGTGAAAAGGTGCGCGCAGAACTGCTTCTCCTTAGCTGCCGCGGCGAGGCCTCAGACGCGATCTAGCGCAAGGCCAACCCTCGCTGCGGAGTTTGTGTTGCCCGGCCACCCTTTCACCAGGAATCACAGAAAAGGCCCCGATAGTAATGCGAAACGCACAGAAGCCCTCAGGAATGCCGGTCCACCGTTACATCCCGTTCCAGGACCAGATCACCGTTGAACTGCCGGACCGCACCTGGCCGGACAAGCTCATCACGAAGGCCCCGCGCTGGTGCGCCGTGGACCTGCGCGACGGCAACCAGGCCCTCATCGATCCCATGAGCCCGGCCCGCAAGCTGAAGATGTTCGACCTGCTGGTCCGGATGGGCTACAAGGAGATCGAGGTCGGCTTCCCCTCGGCGTCGCAGACGGACTTCGACTTCGTCCGGCAGCTGATCGAAGGCAACCACATCCCCGACGACGTCACGATCCAGGTGCTGACCCAGGCCCGTGAACACCTGATCGAGCGGACATACGAGTCCCTGGTCGGCGCGAAGCAGGCCATCGTCCACCTCTACAACTCCACGTCCGTCCTGCAGCGCCGCGTCGTGTTCAACCAGGACGAAGACGGCATCCTGGACATCGCCCTGCAGGGCGCCCGGCTGTGCAAGAAGTACGAGGAAACCCTCGTCGACACCCACATCACCTACGAATACTCGCCCGAATCCTTCACCGGAACCGAGCTGGACTACGCCGTGCGCGTCTGCAACGCGATCGCCGACGTCTTCGAGGCATCGGCGGACCGCCAGGTCATCATCAACCTGCCCGCCACGGTCGAGATGGCCACCCCGAATGTGTACGCCGACTCCATCGAATGGATGAGCCGGAACCTGCACCCGCGCGAAGGCATCATCCTGTCCCTGCACCCGCACAACGACCGCGGCACCGGCGTCGCCGCTGCCGAGCTCGGCTACCTGGCCGGCGCAGACCGGATCGAAGGCTGCCTCTTCGGCAACGGCGAGCGGACCGGCAACGTGGACCTGGTGACCCTGGGGCTGAACATGTTCGTCCAGGGCATCGATCCCATGATCGACTTCTCCAACATCGACGAAATCCGCCGCACGGTGGAGTACTGCAACCAGCTGCCGGTCGCCGAGCGCGTGCCGTACGGCGGGGACCTCGTCTTCACCGCGTTCTCCGGCTCGCACCAGGACGCCATCAAGAAGGGCCTGGAAGCCCTCGAAAAGGACGCCGCCGCCGCCGGCAAGGACGTCGCCGACTACACCTGGCAGGTTCCGTACCTGCCGGTCGACCCGAAGGACCTCGGCCGCAGCTACGAGGCCGTCATCCGCGTCAACTCGCAGTCCGGCAAGGGTGGCGTCGCCTACCTGCTGAAAAACGAGCACAACCTGGACCTGCCTCGCCGCGCCCAGATCGAGTTCTCCGGCGTCATCCAGAAGCAGACCGACACCGTGGGCGGCGAGGTCAGCGGTGCCCAGCTCTGGCAGGTCTTCCAGGACGAATACCTGCCGTCCACGGCCGCCGACACCCAGTGGGGACGCTACGCGCTCGGGGCGATTGGCACCGAAACGGACGAGGCCGGGGCGATGACCCTGACCGCGTCGCTGAAGATCGACGGCGCCCAGGTCCGCCGCACCGGCACCGGCAACGGCCCCATCGCGGCCCTGCTGAGCATCCTGCGCGAGGACGGCGTCGACGTCCGCGTGCTGGACTACAGCGAGCACGCCCTGTCCGAGGGCGGCAGCGCCCTGGCCGCCGCGTATGTCGAATGCGCCGTGGGCGAGCGGGTTCTGTGGGGTGTCGGGATCGACGCGAACACCATTACGGCCTCGCTCAAGGCAGTCATCTCGGCCGTGAACCGGGCCATCCGGGACGCCCGCGCCTGATTCGGCCCTTGACGCAACTGAGGCACAGCGCACTGCGCCGCCGGAACCTTCCGGCGGCGCAGTCTTCTTTGCTCCAACAGGGCGTTGCCCGTGCCGTGTTTCCGCACAGAGAGTGCGAAGATTAACTGTGGTCCAACAATCCTTTGCAGCGCGCGCCTACCGTGATGACGCCGTCGTGCTGCGCACCCACAAGCTGGGCGAGGCGGACCGGATCATCACGTTGCTGACAAAGCACCACGGCCAGGTCCGTGCGGTGGCCAAGGGTGTCCGCCGCACCAGCAGCCGTTTCGGCGCCCGGCTGGAGCCGTTCATGGTGGCCGATCTCCAACTGATTTCCGGCCGCACCCTGGACGTCGTGACGCAGGCCGTGGCCAAGGGCGCCTACGGCGGCAACATCGCCGCCGACTACGGCCGCTACACGGTGGCCGCGGCCATGACCGAGACGGCGGAGAGGCTCACCGACGTCGACGGCGAGGCCGGCACCGCCCAATACAACCTGCTGGTCGGAGCGCTGGCGTCGCTGAGCAGGGGCGACCACGCCCCCGAGCTCATCCTCGACTCGTACCTGCTGCGCGCCCTCGCGACCGGCGGCTGGGCGCCCAGCTTCACCGACTGCGCCAGGTGCGGTGCACCCGGCCCGCACACCGCCTTTTCCGCACCGCTGGGCGGCATGGTCTGCCCCGAGTGCCGGCCGCCGGGTTCCCCGGCGCCGGCCGCGGAGACGGTGCTCCTGCTGGGTGCCCTGCTCACCGGGAACTGGACGACGGCGGATGCCTCGGCGTCCCTTCACCGGCGGGAAGCGGCCGGCCTGGTGGCAAGTTACCTCCAGTGGCACCTGGAGAGAGTCCTGAAATCCCTCAAACATGTGGAGCGAACGTAGAAGTGGCCTTGGGAAGAAGCTTGGGAAGGAACCTGGAGAAGAGCCAGGCAAAGCAGGGTGCGGTCCGGCGCCGGACAGCCCCGGTGGTGGCCCCCTACCCGCACCCGTCCGGGGCAGTTCCGCCCGCCATCCCCGCGGAGTTCATTCCGCGGCACGTCGCGATCGTCATGGACGGCAACGGCCGCTGGGCCAACCAGCGCGGCCTGCCAAGGATCGAGGGCCACAAGGCGGGGGAGCCTGCCCTCCTGGACGTCATGGCCGGCGCGATCGAACTGGGGATCGAGCACGTCAGCGTGTACGCCTTCTCCACCGAGAACTGGCGCCGGTCCCCGGAGGAGGTGCGCTTCCTCATGGGATTCAACAAGGACGTGCTGCGCCGGCAGCGGAACCAGCTCGATGAGTGGGGGGTCCGCATCCGCTGGTCCGGGCGGCGCCCGAAACTGTGGGGCTCGGTGATCCGGGAACTCGAAGAGGCCGAGGACTACACCCGCGGCAACAGCACCTGCACCCTGAACATGTGTGTCAACTACGGCGGACGCGCCGAGATCGCCGATGCCGTCGCCGCGATCGCGGAGGAAGTGGCGCAGGGCCGGCTCAAGCCGGGGGCCATCACCGAACGGACCATCCAGAAGTTCCTGGACGAGCCCGACCTGCCGGATGTTGACCTGTTCCTGCGCAGCTCCGGCGAGCAACGGCTCTCCAACTTCATGCTGTGGCAGTCCGCCTACGCCGAATTCGTGTTCCTGGACACCCTGTGGCCGGACGTGGACCGGCGGACGCTCTGGGACGCCGTCGAGATCTATGCCCAGCGCGACCGGCGGTACGGCGGAGCCGTCGACGCCGCTCCCGCCACAGGCAGCCAAGGCGCCTGAGCCTCAATCAAACACGTAGGCCCTCATCCAGCGGGACAGCCGGGAATAAGCGTCCGCGCGGACCCGCGGCGCCGAGAGGAAGACGTCGTGCAGCGCGCCGTCGATCCGTTCCAGCGTGACGGTGCGGCCCAGGCTCAGGGCGCGCAGGGCGATTGTGTTGACGTCCAGGACCGCGTCGGTGCGGCGCATGGACTCCTTCCAGAACATCCCGTTGGCGCTGGCCGCTGAGATGAGCACGAGGATGGGTACGTCGATGGTCAGGCCGCGGGCCACCTTGGACTGTCCGGAGAGCACGGCGCTGAGCCAGCCGGCACGGACCGGAAAGGCATGGGGCGGACGGTAGGCGTCGTCCAATGCCCATTCGCCCTCCGCCGCGCTGCTGATGCTGCGCCAGTAGAAGGCCCGCTCCGGCAGCCGGATCACCGACTCGGGCCAGAACCGGGCGAAGGGCTCCACCATGGTCCGCGCGGCGCGGCGCAACGCCGGGCTGCCATGGACTTCCAGCCACGGACTGTCCAGGACCAGCTGCGACGCCACTCCCGGATGCCGGTCCGCCCACAGCGCCGCGATCAGCCCGCCGGTGGAATGGCCCATGAGCGCCAGCTGCGGCGCCGCGCCGGCCGGCCGGAGCGAGGCGATGATGCCGATCGCCGCCGTGATCTCGGCATCGTAGTTGTCCAGGTCCGCGACGTAGCCGCCGTGGGTTCCTGGCCGGAGGCTGCGGCCGTGGTTGTGCATGTCCAGGGCGAAGAACTCAAAGCCCTTGCCGGTCCAGAACTCCGCAAGTTCCTCGTTGAAGAAGTAGTCACTCCACCCGTGCAGGAACAGGACCGCCCGCGGCGGCAGCGCGGCTCCTGTCCCGGCTGCGGCGGCGCCTTCCGGGCCGGCGGGCGTGTGACGGACCAGGGTGGCGGTGCGCAGTACGCCGTCGGGGCCGGCCGCCTCGAAGGCACACGCCTGGAAATCGTCCCCCAGGATGTCGGTCTGCCACTGCATCGACATTCCTCCCATGCTTCTGACTGTGCTGCTGACTAGACGGCCAGCGCCGCGGCGCGGCCCGCTGAGCGACCGGAGAAGAGGCATCCGCCCAGGAAGGTCCCCTCGAGCGCGCGGTAGCCGTGGATTCCGCCTCCGCCGAACCCGGCGGCCTCACCGGCCGCGAACAGTCCCGGTACGGGCTGACCGGCGGCGTCCAGCACCCGCGACTGCAGATCCGTGTGGAGGCCGCCAAGGCTCTTGCGCGTCAGGACGGAGAGCCGGACGGCAAGCAGCGGCCCGTGCCGCGGATCCGTGAGCCGGTGCGGTGGCGCCACCCGCATGATCTTGTCCGTGGCGAAGCGGCGGGCGGCCCGGATGGCGGCCAGCTGCGGATCCTTGCCCAACCCGCTCGAAAACTGCCGGTCGCGGGCACGGACCAGGCGCTCCAGTTCCGTGGCATCAATGAGCCCGGCGCCGGTGAGGTCGTTCATCTTTCCGGCCAGCCCGGCGGGAGTCTTGGCCTGCAGGAAGTCGACCCCGCGGTCCAGGAACCGCTGGAGCGGCGTGTCGCTGCCCGGCCGCAGCCGCGAGGCCAGCAGCCGGACGTCCTTGCCCGTGAGATCGGGGTTTTGCTCGGAGCCGGAAAGTGCGAACTCCTTCAGGGCAATCGTCCTGTTAAGGACGAACCACGAATGGGCATGTCCGGTGGACAGAATGTGGCGCAGCGCCCCGAGGGAGTCGAAGCCGGGAAACAGGGGAGGGGGGAGCATCCGCCCCGCCGCATCCAGCCACAGGGCCGAAGGCCCGGGCAGGATCCGGATGCCGTGCCGCGGCCAGACCGGGGAATGGTTATGGATGCCCTCCGGGTAGTGCCACATCCGGTCGCCGTTAATGAGGTTCCCGCCGGCCTGGCTCACGGCCGGCAGAAAGTCTCCGTCCACCGAGGCGGGCACACCGCTCAGCATCGTTTCCGGCGCTCCGCCTCCCGGCCACTGTCTGCGGACCGACTCGTGGTTCCCGCCGATCCCGCCGGTCGTGACCACGACAGCTGCTGCCGCTGCCTCGAAGTTGCCGGCCCGGTGCCTGGAGGATTTTTCGCCCCGCCCCGCAGCGCTGGACTCGAGCAGCTCGCCGCGGACGCCGCTGATCCGGCCCGCAGTCTTGACGAGCCCGGTGGCGCGGTGCCGGAAATGGAAGCTCACGCGTCCGGCGTCAACGCCTTCACGGAGTTTTGCCAGGAAGGGCGCCAGCAGGGCGGGTCCCGTGCCCCAGACGACGTGGAAGCGCGGGACCGTGTTGCCGTGGCCGTCCGGGCCGTAGCCGCCGCGTTCGGCCCACTGCACCAGGGGAAACAGCCCGACGCCCAGCGCGGCGAGCCAGGCGCGCTTTTCCCCGGCCGCGAAGTTCACGTACGCCGCCGCCCACTCCTTCGCCAGCGCATCCTCGGGCCGGTCGAATCCTGCGGACGCGTGCCAGTCGGCGAGGGCCAGCTCTTCACTGTCCCGCACGCCGAGCCGGCGCTGTTCGGGGGAGTTGACCAGGAAGAGGCCGCCAAAGGACCAGTGTGCCTGGCCGCCGACGGATGCCTCCGGCTCCTGATCCAGCAGCGCCACCCGCCGGCCGGCAGCATACGCCTGCGCCGCGGCCACGAGCCCGGCCAGGCCCGCGCCGACCACCACGACATCGGCCTCGATCCCGCGCCCCGGCACCCCACGGCTGCCCGTCCCGACACCATCAATGCTGGTCATGGCTTCATGCTAACGCGCCCCGGGGTTCTTGGGCGCCGCATCCACGGCACGCAGCACCGCAGTTGCAACGGCTGTCATACCGGCTGTCATACCGGCAGTCATAACGGTTGCCCGTAGCGCGCTGGTTTGGTCTGGACGGCCCGAACCGGAAAACTAGAGGCATGCGCGTATATCCCACATTCTTCCGGCTGGCCTTCTCATGGATGGACGCCGAACGCGCCCATAAGATCGGGTTCAAAGCCATCCGGCTCGCCCACAGCTGCGGCGCCGGCCGGGTGCTGCAGAAGTTCACCGCCCCGGCGGCGTCCCTGCAGACCGAGGCGTTTGGCCTGACCTTTCCGTCGCCGTTCGGCCTCGCGGCCGGCTTCGACAAGGAAGGCCACGGCATCGAGGCGCTCACCGAGCTCGGCTTCGGCCACGTGGAAGTCGGCACCATCACCGGCCAGGCCCAGCCCGGCAACCCGGCACCCCGGCTCTTCCGCCTCGTGGAGGACCGGGCCGTCATCAACCGGATGGGGTTCAACAACGACGGCGCCGCGGCGGTGGCTCCGCGTCTGAAGTCCGCCCGGGCCGCCCTGCAGCGGCATTACCCCGGCGTGCGGCCCGTGATCGGGGTCAACATCGGCAAGAGCAAGGTGGTGGGACTAGAGGATGCAGTCTCCGACTATCTGATCAGCGCACGCAGCCTCGCCCCGGCCGCCGACTACCTGGTGGTCAATGTCAGCTCGCCCAACACGCCCGGCCTGCGGCTGCTGCAGGACGTCGAGACCCTGCGCCCGTTGTTGACCGCCGTCGGCGAGGAAGCGGACAAAGCGGCGGGCCGCCACGTTCCGCTCCTGGTCAAGATCGCACCCGACCTCAGCGACGAGGACATCGACGACGTCGCGCGCCTGGCGCTGGACCTGAAGCTGGACGGCATCATCGCGACCAACACCACCATCGCCCGCACCGGACTCTCGGCCAGCCCGGAGAAGGTCGAGGTCTGCGGGGCCGGGGGACTCTCCGGGGCGCCCCTGAAGAAGCGGGCGCTGGAGGTCCTGGCCCGGCTTAAGTCCGTTACGGGCGGCGCACTGACCCTCGTCTCCGTGGGCGGCGTCGAAACCGCCCAGGATGTGCAGGCGCGGCTGGACGCCGGCGCCACCCTCGTCCAGGGCTACACGGCGTTTCTGTACGAAGGCCCGTTCTGGGCCGCCCGCATCAACCGGCTGCTGGCCACGCACCCGAGCCGGCGCTAAGCCGCCGCGGGCCGGGCCACCTGCCCCGCGCGACGAAGCCCCCGGCAGTATTGAACTGCCGGGGGCTTCGTGGTTGGAAATCCTAGGGACAAATGATCAGGCGGGGAACTCTCCGCGGCTGACCTGGGGCTTGGGCAGGCGCAGCCGGCGGAACTGCAGGGAGCGCATCGAGCCGTACCAGACGGTGCCGCGTTCCACCTCGCCGAACTTCTCGCTGAGCCGCTTCTTGAGCTTGCGGGAGAGGATGAAGACATCCACGAAGACGGCCAGGAACATAACCCAGAAGGCGCCCAGGACGTAGATCATCTGCTGGCTGGAAGCCGGCACCAGCAGCGAGATGACGACGAACAGGAGTGCCCCGAACATGAGGTACTCGCCCAGGCTGAAGCGGGCATCGACGTAGTCACGGGTGAAACGCTTCTGCGGACCTTTGTCGCGCACCGGCAGGAACTTCTCGTCACCGCTGTCCATGGCCTGCCGCATCTTGAGCCGCTGTTCCGTGACGGCGGCGCGCTCGGCCGCCTTGGAAGCCTTGCGGTCTTCCGGCACGAGCGGCCGCTTGCGGGCGGCCTCCTGGGCGCTCCGCTTGGGCGTGGGCGCGCCCTTGCCGGTCACGGTGCCCCGGGCTGCCGCCTCGGCCGCCTGCTGGTCAACTACGTTCTGCGCCGCGGGCGCTTCCTTTTTTCGTCCAAACACCCCTAAAGAATACCCCGCAGATCCCGGCGCGAGACCCAGCACACACGCGGTCAGCCACGCCCTCACGCTGTTTGCCGTGATCCAGCACACGGTAGTGTTTTCGCCATGACTTCATCAACTGCGGGGAACCCGCAAACCACCATGGACCACGCCGGCACCATCGATGCCGAGGCCCTCCGCCAGGCCGTGACGGAATCGTTCGATGAAACGATCAGCCGGCTGAAAGACCTTGTCGCCATTCCGGGCATCGCCTGGCCCAGCTTTGACCCGGCCCCGCTGAACCGCAGCGCAGACGCCGTCGCCGGCCTCGTGCGCGCCAGCGGCTTCGAGGACGTCCGGATCCTCCGCTGCGACAAGGAAGACGGAACGCCAGGCGGGCCCGCCGTCGTCGCCCGCCGCCCGGCCGCCGCCGGCAAGCCCACCGTTCTGCTCTACGCCCACCACGACGTCCAGCCCACCGGCGACCTCGCGCTGTGGGAAACCGACCCCTTTACCGCCGTCGAACGCGACGGGCGGCTCTTCGGCCGCGGCGCCGCGGATGACAAAGCGGGCATCCTCGCCCATGTCGCCGCCTACTCCGCCGTGACGCGCGTGCTCGGTGACGAGCTTGGCCTCGGCGTGACATTCTTCTTCGAAGGGGAAGAAGAGGCCGGTTCACCGACGTTCCGGACATTCCTCGAGACCCACCGCGAACTGCTGCGCGCTGACGTGATCGTCGTGGCCGACTCCAGCAACTGGAAGGTCGGCATCCCGGCCCTGACCACGAGCCTGCGCGGCCTGGTGGACGGCACCATCGAAGTCAAGGTGCTCGACCACGCGGTGCATTCGGGCATGTTCGGCGGTCCGGTGCTTGACGCGCCGACCCTGCTGTCCCGTCTGATCGCGACCCTTCACGACGCCGATGGCAGCGTCGCGATCGAGGGCCTCGTGAGCCGTGACGACGTCACCGTGGACCTGACCGAAGAGGAATACCGGGCGGACGCTTCCGTGCTCGACGGCGTCAAGCTCGCCGGGACCGGGAGCATTGCCTCACGCATGTGGACCAAGCCGGCCCTGTCGATCATCGGTTTTGACGCTCCGGCCGTCGACGTCGCCTCCAACACCCTGCTGCCCCGCGCCCGGGCCAAGTTCAGCCTGCGGCTGGCTCCCGGGCAGGATCCGGCAGCCGCCATGGAAGCCGTCCGCAAGCACGTCGAAGCCAATGCGCCGTTCGGCGCGCAGGTGGTGTTCACGCCGGGGGAGAGCGGCAACTCCTTCTTGACGGACACGGCTTCCAAGGCCGCGGGCGTGGCCATGTGGGCCCTCGGCGAAGCCTGGGGCGTACCGGCGGTGGAAATGGGGATCGGCGGGTCCATCCCGTTCATCGCGGACTTGACCGAGCTGTACCCGGACGTGCAGATCCTGGTGACCGGCGTCGAGGATCCGGATTCCCGCGCGCACAGCGCCAATGAATCCCTCCACCTGGGCGACTTCCGGAACGCGATCATCGCCGAGGCGCTGCTGCTGGCGCGCCTCAACGAGGAAGGGGCGCTCTAACCTCCGTTCCCGGGGAACATCCAGCGTGCTGGGACGGTTACGTCAGGAGTTAGAGCTACAGGGCTGATCGACGTAGCATGTAGCTATAGCCCATACCGTTTAAGTAGGGGCGGGCACCGCGCAAGCGGGGCCGCCACCACCGTTGCAAGAAGGTAGGCCATGAGCACTACAACCAATGAAAACAGCGCCGACGCCACGGCCCCCGAGGCCGGCGAGCTGGCCACGCACGAAGTCATGCTGACTGACGTCGCGGCCGGCAAGGTCCGCAGCCTCCTCGAGCAGGAAGGCCGCACTGATCTGCGCCTGCGCGTTGCCGTGCAGCCCGGCGGTTGCTCCGGCCTGATCTACCAGCTCTACTTCGACGAGCGCCTGCTCGACGGAGACGCTGTGCGCGACTACGACGGCGTGGAAGTCGTCGTCGACAAGATGAGCGTTCCCTATCTCAGCGGTGCCAGCATCGACTTCGAGGACACCATCTCGAAGCAGGGCTTCACGATCGACAATCCGAATGCCGGCGGCTCCTGCGCCTGCGGGGATTCTTTCCACTAATTCCTTCCACTAAGGCCGGGCATATTGCCCGGCCTTAGTGCCGCCCGGGCCTCAACGAGCGGGACCCGGAAAAAGGTCCCGACGCACGGCGCGGACATGTGGGCGAAAACTCCCGGGGAGCGGTAAGCTCTACACCGAGTAGTAAAACTTTTCGTTTGCCCTGCCCGTAATTCGCGGGGCAACAGCAACAAGTAGGAAGGGCCGTCTGTGAGTTCGCAGAACCGAACCGGCAGCCGACGCAAACAGATCACTACGATCACTGGCTTGGCACTAGCCGGCGCGTTGGCTTTGACTGGATGTTCACCAGAGGTACAGAGGGGCTGGTTGCCCACCGAACGTGGCACCACCAGTAATACTGACCGCATCATGGACCTCTGGGTCAACTCATGGATTGCCGCGCTGGTCGTCGGCATCATCACTTGGGGCCTGATGATTTGGTGCATCGTTGCTTACCGCCGCCGCAAAGGCACGGTGGGCTTCCCCCGTCAGAACAGCTTCAACCTTCCCCTGGAAGTGTTCTACCTGACGATCCCGCTCTTCATGGTCCTGGTGTTCTTCTACTTCACCGACCGCGACCAGCAGCAGATCGATGACCGCTCCAAGCCGGCCGACGTCGTCGTCGACGTCCGCGGCAAGCAGTGGGCATGGGACTTCAACTACAAGAAGGGCGACGTCATCACCGACGACGTCCACGAAGCCGGCGTCCAGGCCCACCTGACCGGTAACGACGTGGACAAGGAAAAGCTGCCCACCCTTTACCTGCCGGTCAACAAGTCGGTTGACCTCGAACTGAATTCCCGCGATGTCATCCACTCCTTCTGGGTGCCTGCCTTCCTGCAGAAGCGCGACATGATCCCCGGCAAGACCAACTACATCCGGTTCACTCCCACCAAGGAGGGAACCTACGACGGCAAGTGTGCCGAACTTTGTGGCGAGTACCACTCCGAAATGCTGTTCCGCGTGAAGGTTGTCTCCGACTCGGAGTTCCAGGCGCACATGAACCAGTTGCGCCAGGACGGGAACACCGGCCTGCTCGGTGACGAGTACGACCGCAACCCGGTCCCGACCGAAACCAAGTAAGGGGAGCGACGTGGCAACTTACACTCAATCCGCCGGGATCCTCGAGGCTCCCGTAGTACCCAAATCCAAGGGACGCATCGTCGTCAACTGGATCACCTCGACCGACCACAAGACGATCGGGTACATGTACCTGATCGCGTCGTTCATCTTCTTCTGCTTCGGCGGCATCATGGCGCTGCTGATCCGTGCCGAGCTCTTCGAGCCGGGCATGCAGATCCTGCAGACCAAAGAGCAGTACAACCAGCTCTTCACCATGCACGGCACAGTGATGCTCCTGATGTTCGCGACGCCGCTCTTCGCCGGCTTCACCAACGTCATCATGCCCCTGCAGATCGGTGCACCCGACGTCGCGTTCCCGCGACTGAACGCACTGGCCTTCTGGTTCTTCCTCTTCGGTTCCACCATTGCGGTGTCCGGCTTCATCACCCCGCAGGGCGCCGCGTCCTTCGGCTGGTTCGCCTACGCGCCGCTGTCTGACACGACGTTCAGCCCCGGCGTGGGCGGTGACCTCTGGGTCTTCGGCCTGGCGCTCTCCGGCTTCGGCACCATCCTCGGCGCCGTCAACTTCATCACCACGATCATCTGCATGCGTGCCCCCGGCATGACCATGTGGCGCATGCCGATCTTCACCTGGAACGCACTCGTGACGTCCATCCTGGTCCTGATGGCCTTCCCGCCGCTGGCCGCCGCACTGTTTGCGCTCGGTGCCGACCGCCGCTTTGGCGCTCACATCTTCGACCCCGCGAACGGCGGTGCCGTCCTCTGGCAGCACCTGTTCTGGTTCTTCGGCCACCCTGAGGTGTACATCATCGCCCTGCCGTTCTTCGGCATCGTCTCGGAGATCTTCCCGGTCTTCAGCCGCAAGCCGATCTTCGGCTACAAGGGCCTGGTCTACGCGACCATCTCCATCGCCGCACTGTCCGTGACCGTGTGGGCACACCACATGTACGTCACCGGCTCGGTCCTGTTGCCGTTCTTCTCCTTCATGACGATGCTGATCGCCGTTCCGACCGGTGTGAAGTTCTTCAACTGGATCGGCACCATGTGGCGGGGTTCCATCACCTTTGAAACCCCCATGCTGTGGAGCATCGGCTTCCTGGCGACCTTCCTCTTCGGTGGCCTGACCGGCATCATCCTGGCCTCGCCGCCGCTGGACTTCCACGTCTCGGACTCCTACTTCGTCGTGGCGCACTTCCACTACGTGGTCTTCGGTACGGTCGTGTTCGCCATGTTCGCGGGCTTCTACTTCTGGTGGCCCAAGTGGACCGGCAAGATGCTCAACGAGCGTCTCGGCAAGATCCACTTCTGGATGCTGTTCCTGGGCTTCCACGGCACCTTCCTGATCCAGCACTGGCTGGGTGTCGAGGGTATGCCGCGCCGCTACGCCGACTACCTGCCGCAGGACAACTTCACGTGGATGAACCAGTTCTCCACCATCTCCTCGTTCGTCCTGGGCGCCTCGCTGATCCCGTTCTTCTGGAACATCTACATCACCTGGCGCAGCAACGACCGCGTGGAAGTTGATGACCCGTGGGGCTTCGGTGCCTCGCTCGAGTGGGCCACGTCCTGCCCGCCGCCGCGCCACAACTTCACGTCCCTGCCCCGCATCCGCTCCGAACGTCCCGCGCTGGACCTGCACCACCCGGAGCTCTCCCAGAACTACACCGTCGATTCTCCTGCTCCGGCAGCAGCAGCGCTCGGTAACGCCGACCAGAAGGACTCCGGCAAGTGAAAATCGAATCAAGGATCTTTGGCCTCGGCGTCTTCTTCTTTGTCCCGGTGGCGTTCATTTACGGGTACCTGACGAACTGGACCGAATGGGTGGGAGCACTTGCCATCCTGCTGGTCGGTGGCCTTGCCGGCATGATCGGTGCCTACCTCGGCTTCACCGGCCGGCGCGTGGGTATGCGACCCGAGGACCGCAACGACGCCGAAATCCACGAAGGTGCCGGCGAACAGGGCCACTTCAGCCCCTGGAGCTGGTGGCCGCTGGTTCTCGGCATCGCCTGCGCTACCGGATTCCTCGGCATGGCCGTCGGATTCTGGATTGTCTTCATCGCGGGCGGCCTCGCGGTCGTCGCCCTGGTCGGCTGGGTCTACGAGTACAGCCGCGGTGACCACGCTCACTAGCGTCCACACGGACAAATCTCCATAACGCATACGACGGCGGGCCCCACCACAAAGGGCGGTTTCTAGGGGTCGTTGCAACACCTGTTGGTTAGGTGGTTAGTAGTAAATCACGTAGGCGCTCGGCTGGAGTTTTCCAGCCGAGCGTTTTGCGTGGGCGTCCGTTGAGTTCCTGGGCGACGTGTTCGAGGTCTTCGGGTCCGTAGACGGAGAGGTCGGTGCCTTTGGGGAAGTACTGGCGCAGCAGCCCGTTGGTGTTCTCGTTCGAGCCGCGTTGCCAGGGGCTTCCGGGGTCGCAGAAATAGACCTGCATATCGGTGGCGAGGGTGAAGGATTTATGTCCTGCCATTTCCGCGCCCTGGTCCCACGTCAGGGAGCCTCGCAGGTGCTCCGGCAGGGTGGCCATGGTCTTGATGAGTCCGTCACGGACGGTTTCGGCCGTGTGGTCATGTGGCAGGTGGACGAGCATCACGTAACGGGTGGTGCGTTCGACCAGGGTCGCGATCGCTGACTGGTTGTAGGCGCCGGTAATAAGGTCCCCCTCCCAATGGCCTGGCACGGCGCGGTCCTCGATCTCGGGCGGACGCTCGGAGATCATGACCATGGGGTCCACGAACCGGGGAGTGCGTTGTTCCCCGGTGTTGTGCGGTTTGCGACGTGTCCGGCTGCTGCGCAGGGCTGCCTGTATCTCGCGTTTGAGTCCGCCTCTGGCCTGGACGTAGAGGGCTTGGTAGATCGTCTCTGGGCTCACGCGCATCTCCGGGTTGTCGGGGAACTCCTCGACCAGCGTGTGGCTGATCTGCTCCGGTGACCAGCGTAGGAGCAGTTTGTTCTTCACATAGTCACGCAGATCCGACTCTCCCGCGAGTTTGGCGGGTTTGGGCCGCGCCCGCCGGGCAGTGGCCTTCCGGTGCGCCGCGTGGGGCAGGTAGCCCATCCGTTGATCGGTATTCCGGCCCAGCTCGCGGCTGATCGTTGAAGGCGATCGTCCCAGGGTATGGGCAATCGCCCTGATCGATGCACCGGAGGCCGTCAGGTCCCGGATCATCTCCCGCTCCTGGACGCTGAGGTATCGCGGATCGATAGGTTTCTCAAGGGCCGGGATCGATACCGGGGGCCGGGCAGGCGGTTTCCCGGCGGGACGGGCAGAAGCAGTCAAAGAGTCCACGTCTTGGTTGTAGTTCATTCCGCGTCCGGTCGGATAAATGCGTCGCCCGCCGGATTTCCTGACACCCAGATCCCATTCCCGGGCCTGGCCACGGGGAACGTCCAGAGCCTTAGCGGCCTCGCGCCGGCTCAGTCCCGTAGCACGCAGCCGCACGTATTCTTCTCGTCGGCGGTGGCTCACGGGCCGGCTGGCAATGCCCGCCTCGCGTGCCCAGCGGGACGCGGTGTCTACGTTCAGGCCGAGCTCGGTGGCAGCAACAGTGGCGCTCCCTTCCCGCTCGAGAACGGAGAAGAACTCCCTTTTCTGTTCAAGCGTGTACTTGGCTCTGACCGCGGAAGTCAGGCCGGCCTTTCGAACCCACTGATAGCAGGTGTTCCGGTTCAATCCGAGCTCTGCCGCGGCGTCCGTCACACTTCCAAGTCGATCAAAGACCCGGAAGAACTCTTCCCTCTGCTGAACAGTCGATCTCGCATACTTCCGGAACTCCGATGAAGCGTCGCTTAAATGCGGCACGGTCGTTGCAACTCCCAAAATCTATGGGTGTTGCAACGACCGTTAGAACCCAAGAAGGTGGGGCCCGCCGTCGTATGCGTGCTTAAGGCTGGGGAAGTTCAGAGAGCGGTCCGCAGGCGGGGCGGTAATCCGAGTCCGCACCGCGAACCGGGAGCGCCGCCCAGGGGCCTCAGGCGGCGGCCGCCGATTCGAGGAGGATCCTAAGCTCCTCGAGTGCGTTCTCTGCCTGCGCCAGGGTGAAACGGTCCGGGAGGGCGTCCGCCGCGACGGCAAGCTCCACTTCACAGCCACATGCGAAGTCCTCGGTCATGACCTCCAGCAGCGAGCGGGCGTCCACGCCCGGTCTGCCGTCCTTGCTGATGGTCACCGGAAGCCCGGTGGCGGTGACGGCGCGGACAAATACCGCCGCCGGGCGGGCGTGAAGGCCGATGGCGGCCGTGACGATTGCCTTGCGAACTGGCAACGGGACTCCCTTGTGCTGGTGCAGGTTCTGCTCATGATGGTCTGGCGGACGCGCGCATCCGGACGGGGAACCAGTCCGGAGCGACAGGATCAGGTCACCCGGTGCCGGTCCGTATCTTCAAGGGTAGTCGCGGGGGAGCGGACGGGACGAACTGCGACGGCCGGGTGGTCTAGACCTGCCGGGCTGCGGGTTTACCCTTGATACATGACTGTTTTTCCCACGCCGGGACCCGCTGCGAGGCTGCATCATGCCGTCTTCTAACGCGTCCGCGATGGTTGGCGACATTGATCGGCAGAGCGGCATCCCCATTTACGTCCAGCTGCGTGAAATCCTCCGTGCGCACATCGCTGCGGCCTGCCCGCCGGGTTCGGCGCTGCCGTCTGAACGTGACCTCGCCGAGCGGTTCGGACTCGCCCGGATGACCGTCCGCCAGGCCATCGATGCGCTCGTGGGTGAGGAAGTGATTGAACGCGTCGTGGGGCTGGGCACGTTCGTGCGCAAGCCCAAACTCGACCTCCAGGTCAAACTGACCTCGTACAGCGAGGAGATGCAGCGCCGCGGCATGGTCCCGGCGGCCAAGGTCCTGAGCTTCGAGCAGATCGGCGCCAGCGCCTTCCTGGCCCGCGAGCTGCAACTGGAGGAGGGCACGCCTCTGGTCCGGTTCCGGCGGCTGCTGCTGGCCGACAACGAGCCCATGAGCGTGGACGAGAACTTCATCCCGGCCCACCGGGTGCCGGGCCTGCTGGATGAGGCACCGCCCACGTCCCTCTACAACGTGCTGAGCGAACGCTACGGGCTGGTCATGGAATGGGGCGAGGACATGATCGAGGCGACGGCCGCCTCGCCGTCAACGGCCAGGCTCCTGAACGTGGAGGTCGGCACGCCGCTGCTGAAGATCCAGCGCCATGCTTTTGTGGCCCGCGCGATGGTGGACTACTCCGTGTCCTACTACCGGGCCGACCGGTACAAGCTCTGGGTGCCCCTGCAGCGCCCCGGCGTCCGGCCCACTCGTAACTACGCCTCGGGCTACCGCCCGTAGCCACAGCAGCCAGCCAGATGCAGAAAGGCCCGGTCCCAAGGGGGACCGGGCCTTTCTGCTAGTGCTGCTTGGTGCTGCCTAGTGGCTCAGCGTCTTCTGCGAAGCTGCTGCCTCGACGGCCTCGTGGCTGCCGTGGTGGCCGTGTGCGGCTTCCAACTCGGCGGGAGTGACCGGGGCAACCCGGTCCTCGAAGAACCAGCGGGAGAGCTTGGCGCGGCGGTTTTCCTTGCGGTCCACGACGCCGTGTTCGTTCGGCACCGCGGGAAGCGGGGCCGGTGACTCGAAGCCGACCAGCTTGTAGCGCTTGTACTCGTCCAGCGGGGCGTGAACCTCGATGAACTCACCGTGCGGCAGGCGCACGATGCGTCCGGTTTCACGGCCGTGCAGGGCGATCTCACGGTCCTTGCGCTGGAGCGCCAGGGCGACGCGCTTAGTCACGACGAACGCGATCACCGGGCCGACGAAGAACAGTGCGCGCAGCCAGTAGGTCACATCGTTCAGGGCAACGTTGAAGTGCGTGGCGATGAGGTCCGAGCCTGCGGCGGCCCACATCACGCAGTACCAAACGAAGCCGGCCATGCCGATAGCCGTACGGGTAGGAGCGTTGCGGGGACGGTCCAGGACGTGGTGCTCGCGGTTGTCCTTCGTGATCCAGCGTTCGATCCACGGGTAGGTGAACATCACGGTGAACAGGATGCCGGCCGGGACGAGCGCCGGCAGAAGGACGTTGAAGGTGAAGACGTAGCCGAACCACACCTGCTCGACCTTCCAGTCGCCGATCGTGCCCGGCATCAGGCGCAGGGCGCCGTCAACGAAACCGATGTACCAGTCAGGCTGCGTGCCTGCCGACACCGGTGAAGGGTCGTACGGACCGTAGTTCCAGATCGGGTTGATGGTGAAGAACGCCGCCATGAGGGCGACCACACCGAACACGATGAAGAAGAAGCCACCGGCCTTCGCCGCGTAAACCGGACCCAGGGGGTAGCCGACGACGTTGCCGTCGTTACGGCCGGGGCCGGGGTACTGCGTGTGCTTGTGCACAACCACCATGAAGAGGTGCATCACGATCATCAGCAGGATGAGCGCGGGAACCAGGAGGATGTGCAGCATGTAGAGGCGGCTGATGATCATGGTGCCGGGGAACTCGCCGCCGAAGAGGAAGAACGAGGTGTAGGTGCCGATGACCGGAATGGACTTGATGACGCCGTCGATGATGCGCAGGCCGTTGCCGGAGAGCAGGTCATCGGGGAGCGAGTAGCCGGTGAAGCCTGCAGCCATGGACAGGATGAGCAGGACGCCGCCCACCACCCAGTTCAGCTCGCGGGGCTTGCGGAAAGCGCCGGTGAAGAACACGCGGAGCATGTGCACAGACACGGAGGCGACGAACAGAAGTGCGGACCAGTGGTGTACCTGGCGCATGAACAGACCGCCGCGGACATCGAAGGAGATGTTCAGGGAGGAGCTGTACGCCACGGACATTTCAACGTTCTTCAGCGGCGTGTACGAGCCAGCGTAGTGCGTCTCCGCCATGGACGGATCGAAGAAGAACGTCAGAAACGTGCCCGAGAGGAGCAGGATGACGAAGGAGTACAGTGCCACTTCGCCAAACATGAATGACCAGTGGTCAGGGAAGACCTTCCGGCCAAATTCGCGGAGGATTCCGGAGCCGCCAACACGCTGGTCGACGAAGTCGGTGATGCGGCCGCCTGTAGTCTTGGCGACGAAGACAGGGGCATCAGGCGTTGTTGTTGAGGACATGCTGCTCACGCTCCCAGTAGCTCGGTCCGACGGGTTCATGGAAGTCGCTCGTGGCGACCAGGTAGCCCTCGGCGTCGACTGCGATAGGCAGCTGGGGGAGAGGACGGCTGGCCGGGCCAAAGATAACCTTGCACTGCTGGGTGAGGTCAAAGGTTGACTGGTGGCACGGGCACAGCAGGTGGTGGGTCTGCTGCTCGTACAGGGCAACAGGGCAACCAACATGGGTGCAGATCTTGGAGTACGCGACAATCCCGTTGTAGGCCCAGCTTTCACGGCCGGGGGAAGGGTGGAGCTCGTTCGGGTCCAGGCGCATGAGCAGAACGACGGACTTGGCCTTCTCGTTCAGCTTGCCTTCACTCAGTTCGTTCAGCCCTTCCGGGATGACGTGGAAAGCGGAGCCGATGGTGACGTCCGCGGCCTTGATGGGAGTGCCATCGGGGTCGCGGGCAAGGCGCTTCAGCTTGCCATCCGGGGCCGGAGCCCACAGCGTGTGCGCCAGCGCGAAGTCCGGCCGGGGGCCGAGGTCACCGAAGATGGCGAGGGCCGGCAGGGGCGCGAGTGCGACCGCGCCGAGCAGGGTATTGCGGATCAGCGGCCGGCGCTTGATGCCGGTTTCTTCGACAATGTCATCAACGATGCGGACGGCAGCCTGGCGGTCTTCCTCGGTGCGGATCGCGTGGCGCTCTTCCGAGACCTCGTGGTCCGGCATCAGGGCCTTGGCCCAGTGGACGATGCCGGTGCCGATGCCCAGCATCGCGAACGCGGTGCCGATGCCCAGCAAGGCATTCTGGAGTCGGATCGTGGCGATCGAGGAATCGTTCCCCAGATCGATCGCGAAGTACGACACCAGGAATATCAGGGTGCCAACGACCGAGGTGCCAAACAGAAGGGCTACCTGCCGTTCTGCTTTCTTTGCGGCCCTCGGGTCCGTGTCAGCCAGGCGCAAACGGTGCGGGGGAATTCCAGGATCCTGGAACTTCTCCACCTCATTCTGACCAGCCGTAGCTACGGTGCCCGAGTGGTTCGGACTGCCGTCACTATGGTTGCCCATAATTCGCCTCATCCTTCTCTCGTCTCGGCCTATGCCGAGTTAGGTTTCAATTCAAACTGCTGACGGGTCAGCAGAAAATTCTTACAGGTGCAAGGTCCGCTTAGGAGGTGCGGGATGTGAGCCAGATCGTGAACGCGATGATGACGCCCAACCCGGCGATCCAGACAAAGAGACCTTCGGAAACCGGTCCCAAAGCTCCAAGATCTGCGCCACCGGGCGAGCCATTGGATTCAATCTGCTTCAGGTAGGTGATGATGTCGCGCTTCCCCTCGGGGGAGATGTTCGCGTCATTGAATACCGGCATGTTCTGGGGGCCGGTGACCATGGCTTCGTAGATGTGCTGTCCGGAGACACCCGAGAGCGCCGGGGCGAACTTGCCCCGGGTCAGGGCACCGCCGGCGGCGGCGGCGTTGTGGCACATGGCGCAGTTGGTGCGGAAGAGTTCCCCGCCCTTGGCGGCGTCGCCCTTCTCATCGAGCACACCCGCTTCGGGGACGGCCGGGCCGGGGCCCAGCGAGGCAACGTAAGCAGCGAGCTGCTTGGTCTGTTCCTCGTTGAACTGGTTGGGCTTCTTCTGGGCCTGCGGGCCGTTCATCTGCATGGGCATGCGGCCGGTGCCGACCTGGAAGTCAACAGCGGCGGCGCCGACGCCCACAAGCGACGGTCCGGACTGAGAGCCGCTGGCACCCATGCCGTGGCAGGTTGCGCAGTTGGCGGCGAAGAGCTTGCCGCCTTCCTCTACGTCGCTTGCGCTATAGGTGTTGGTGTCGGCCTTGGCCTGGTTGACGGTGGTGGCAACGGCGTACAGCCCACCCGTGACCAAGAGGCCCATCAGCAGCAGCGCAATTGCTGCCAGTGGGTGACGTCGCTTCTGCGAGAGTGCCTTCACGTGGTGGTTCCTTTATTCGATCCTGCGGTGGCTCCTGGAGCCGCTTCTTGAAATTCTGCCTCTTGTAGAAAAAGAGTCAAGTCAGGGCTACTTGAGGACGTAGATGACCAGGAAGAGGCCAATCCAGACGACGTCCACGAAGTGCCAGTAGTACGAGGTGACAATCGCCGAGGTTGCTTCAAAGTGGCCGAACTTCTTCGCGGCGAAGGAGCGGCCCAAGATGAGCAGGAAGGCAATCAGGCCGCCGATGACGTGCAGGCCGTGGAAGCCTGTCGTTATATAGAAGGCGGAACCGTAGGCGTTGGAGGACAGCGAGACGTGCTCGGATACGAGCATGGAGTACTCGGTCGTCTGACCGGCAACGAAGAAGGCACCCATGAGGAACGTGAGGATGAACCATCCGTTCATCCCCCAGCGGGTGAAGCTGAAGACTCCGCCGGTCCGGCGCGGCTGGAGCCGCTCCGCAGCGAAGACGCCCATCTGGCAAGTAAAGGAACTTGCCACAAGGACGATCGTGTTAACGAGCGCAAAGGGGAAGTTGAGCTTGGCTGTCTCTTCAGCCCACATCAGTCCGGAGGTCGAACGGAGTGTGAAGTACATGGCGAAGAGACCGGCGAAGAACATCAACTCACTGGACAGCCACACAACGGTTCCAACAGAAACCATGTTCGGGCGGTTCAGCGTCGGGTGCGCCGGGGTACTGGGGGCATGGGTCGCAGATGTCACATAGACATTATGTCTATAAAAGTCCGTCCTGCCCAACGCAAACCGCCATTTCGGAGGACTTTTTCTACAAAGACGCGAATTCGCGCGGAAAAGTTCCCGGAGGGGTTCACATTGGTCTTTGCGGGGCCGACCTCGATAGCATCGGGAGGTGACTTCTCAGGCATCCGCACAGGCGGCAGGCAACACCTGGCCGCGGCTCATCAACGCACTCATCGGCGGCGCGGACCTCACCGCCGGGAGCACCGAATGGGCCATGAACTCGATCATGTCGGGCGAGGCCACGCCGGTCCAGGTGGCCGGTTTCCTCGTGGCCCTGCGGTCCAAGGGCGAGACCGTTGATGAGGTTGCCGGCCTCGTGGAAGCCATGGTGGCCAACGCCAACCCCATTGACATAGCCGGCGAGAAGCTGGACATCGTCGGCACCGGCGGCGATCAGCAGAACACTGTCAACATCTCGACGATGGCCGCGCTGATCTGTGCCGGCGCCGGCGCGAAGGTGGTCAAGCACGGCAACCGGGCGTCGTCGTCGTCGTCGGGATCTGCCGATGTCCTGGAGGCGCTCGGCGTCCGGCTGGATCTGCCGATTGCCCGCGTGGCGCTCAACGCCGAAGAAGCCGGGATCACCTTCTGCTTCGCCCAGGTGTTCCACCCCTCGATGCGGCATGCCGCCGTCGCCCGCCGGGAACTCGGCGTCCCGACCGCGTTCAACTTCCTGGGCCCGATGATCAACCCGGCACATGTCCAGGCTTCGGCCGTGGGGGTCGCCAATGAACGGATGGCCCCCCTCGTGGCCGGCGTGCTGGCCAAGCGGGGGAGCCGGGGCCTGGTGTTCCGCGGCAATGACGGCCTGGATGAACTGACCACCACCGGCCCGTCCCGGGTGTGGGAGATCCGCAACGGCGAGGTTACGGAAGAGACGTTTGACCCGCGGGAACTCGGTATCCGGCAGGCGACGCTGGAGGAGCTGCGCGGCGGCGACGCTGCGGCCAATGCCGCCGTCGTCCGTGCTGTCCTCGCCGGCGCGCCCGGGCCGGCCCGCGATGCGGCGCTGCTCAATGCCGCCGCCGGCCTCGTGGCGTTCGACCTGGACGCCGCCGGTCCTCTCGCGGAGCGCATGGCGGCTGCGCTGAAGCGGGCCGAGGAGTCCATTGAGTCGGGGGCGGCCTCCGCGGTGTTGGACAGGTGGGTCGCGTTGTCACAGGCTGCCTGAGCCGCAAACGTCAGGGGCGGGGCCGGCAGAATCTGCCGGCCCCGCCCCTGACGTTTGCGCTACTTGGTGCCGGCTACTGTTCGAACCCGAGGGCGAAAGCCGCGTCGAGGTCGTGCTGGGAGTAGGCGCGGAAGGCGATCTGTGTGGTGGTGTGCACCACGCCCGGAACCTTGGAGAGTTTGTCCGCGATGACTTCGGCCAGGTCTTCATGCTTGGCGACCCGGGCAATGGCGATCAGGTCCCATTCGCCGGTCACCGAATAGACCTCGCTGATGCCCGTGATGGCGGAGATTTCCTCAGCGGTCTCCGGAATGCGTGAAGCGTCTGTCTTGATCAGGACGAATGCGGTGACCACGTGTGAGCCTTTCCGGATCGGTTGCGCCGTTTGCGGGCCTGTCGGCGGCCCGTGTGCGGGCCCTGCCATCTTCTGCAAGCCTAGTGCATCAGGCCTGCCGGCGGCGTGAACGCAGCCGCCGCACGCCGGCTGCCACAAGGCGGTAACCCATGAGGAACACCCCGAGGCTCAGCAGGGCCACGATGATGAACGGGAGCACCACCGTCTGCCCGGTGACGGCGCGCAGAATCATGCCGACGCCGACTGTTCCGAGCCAGACGCCGACGCCGGCCGGCCACAGCCGCAGGGGGTCGCGCCACAGCCGGAGGACGAGCCATGCGAGTGCCGCGCCTGCCAGGAACGGCCACGCGGTGGCAAAGACGCCCGTGATGATTTCACCCCGCTGGTGCGCGTCGCGGCCAATCGCCGCGAAGAGCAGAATCAGGAAGGCATCGGCGCAGGCGGCCAGGGCCGCCGTCTGCCCGGGCCGGAGGCCGGGTTTGGCGGCGTCGTGGACTGACGGGCGGGGGGCTTGCGGGCTTCGAGAAGGCATACCTACAAGCGTAGCCTTGCCGCTCCGGCGTCGTGGTGTCCGGCCGGTGGCAGCCTCGCCATGCGCAATCAGGCTTACGACGGCGCATAATGCCCGGACGGCGTGGCCCCCGGGCCCCGTGCCGGTCCGCACATATGATCGTGGCATGAGTACCGACGCCGTCCCGGACGCGATCGTCCCGGTGCAGCTGGACCCACAGCTGGACGGCCAGCTGAGCATCAACGACATCCTGCTCGAACTCGGCGAGGCTCCCGTCGTGCATCCCTCGCCTGACGCCGCCAGCGAACGGCACTTCTTCTAGGGGCGCCGTTGTAGCGGAATTTGCTGTCAGCCGTGGTCAGCGCCTTCCGGCAATGGGTCGAGGCGGAGTGAATGCCATTGCCATGCGTCAAGCCTGACGAACAGCCCGTCGGCCAGATCGTCGCCGGCGCGGTCGAAACGCATGTCCCGGGTCGGGTCGGTCAACTGCCACCGGTGTCCCCGCAGGTCCGGCCACGGCGCGCTCACTCGACCTGTTGCGGGCGCATCGCTCAGATTCACGACGATCAGCCACCGGGTGGCGCCGTTCCAGCTCCAGGCGACGAGGTTTTCGAAGCTGTTGTCGCCCGGCCACCCCGCCCGTTCACACAATTGCCAGTGCCCGGCCCGAAGGGTCGGGTCGGCGACAACCGCCAGGAGCCGGCGGTAGAAGGCCGCCAGCTCGTCGTCGGCCGGCTCGGCAGGGAAACGACCGAGGAACACGGGAAGGCGTACCCGCCGCCCCAACAGCTGGCCGTGGTGAATCAGCCGAGCCCCGGTCTGGGTCAGGGCCGCCACCGCTGCCGCCTGTGTCCGGCCGCCCCCGAACGCAGCCGCGGCCCGTGGCTCGTCGTGATTCTCCACGAACCGGACGAGGGCATTCTGATACGTTGGCTCCGCCAGCAGGTGGAGCCGCACCTCCTCGGCACTGCCGCGGAGAAGACGGTCATACAGGCGCTTGTCGTAGCAGTAGTCGAAGCCCTGCTGCATCAGGGACCACTCAAGATCCCAATAGGCTTCGGCGAGGAACACGAAACCCGGGTGGGATTCGCGGACGGCGGTGATCACTGTGGGCCAGTATTCTGCGCTGGGTGCCGGCCCGACCCGGGCACCCCAAGTGCGGGCGAAAACGTCGTTCATGACCAGCATCGCCATGTCGCAACGTACCCCGTCGCACTGATCGGCGATCGATCTGAGCGTCTCCACTGCCGCCGATCGCAGGGCCGGGTCGAAGGCATTGAGCTGAACGACGTCAGGCCACGCCGGGAAGTAGGGGTCCCGTCCGTTGGCGAGCACCCGGCCGCCCACCTCGATGAAGGACGTCGGATCCCGGTCCCGATCCGCGGTAGTTCCCGATACGAAGAGCTCGGGTGTCCCGGTGGTCCACGGATGATCCGGGGCGACATGGTTGGGCACGAAGTCCAGGATCAAGCGGAGACCTCGCGCGGCGAGCGCCTCTCGGGCGGCGGCAAGCCCGGCGGGGCCACCGAGGCGGTCGTCGGCCACATAGTCCCTGATGCAGTACGGCGACCCGACGACGTCCTCGGCACGCCAATCGGGAAGAGCGGCCTGGAAATCGGACCGCAGGGCTGGATTTGCCAGTGCGATCGCGATTCCGGCGGCGCTGCGACGCCAGACTCCCATCAACCAGACCGAATCGAAGCCCAGGCCGGCAATCTCGTCCCAGTGCCGAGGCGGGACGGAGCCAAGATCGATCGGTTTGTTTTCTTCCACGCTGAGTGATTCGAGCCATGCCCATGTGTTGATCTCGTAGATAAAGGGGTGGGCCACCGGTGGCGTCAGGCCCGGTGGCCGGTCCGGCGCTGGCATCTCGTCCATCACAGCTCCCTCGCCGATCGTGACTCTCCTGAGACGGACAGCCGCCCCTCAGTCTTGTTGGACATGGTTTCGGTGGTGCGTTTCCTGCGGTCCTGTCGTGGTGGTGGGGTCCGCGGTGTCCCCGAACACCAGCCGGTGGCTATGGTGGGGCGGGTCCAGAAGGAGGTCCGCGACCAGCGCGGACCACCCGGTCTGGTGCATGGCGCCGAGTCCGGCCCCGTTGTCGCCGTGGAAGTACTCGTAGAACAGCAGGTTGTCCTTCCACGCGGGATCGTTCTGCAACAGGTCCGCGCCACCATAGACCGGTCGGCGTCCGTCCGGCCCGGGGAGCCAGATGCTCACCAGGCGATCGCTGAGGTCACCGGCAATCTCCCGCAGGGTCAGGTGGTGACCGGAACGGGTGGGGTATTCGACGGTGAAGTCGGGACCGAAGAACTGGTCGTACTGCAGCAGCGCCCGGATGATGAGGTAGTTGACCGGCAGCCACACAGGTCCCCGCCAGTTGGAATTGCCGCCGTACATGGCGGTCCGCGATTCGGCTGGTTCGTACTGGATTGCGGCGGTGGGCAGTCCCGGAACCGTGTAGGGCGTGTTGTGGCGCTTGGAGAGCGATCGCAGGCCGTGGGGAGACAGGAATGCCTCCTCGTCGAACAACGTACCGAACAGCCGGGCGAGCTTGTCCATCGGGAGGACCGACAGCAGCGTCCGCCTGGACTCCCCGGAGCCACGGACCTGCCAATCGAGGATCTCGTGCCGCTCGGTCTGTTCCAACCGTCCGGCGAACCGCTTCCGCAGCCGGCGGTTCCGGTCCGTGTCCTGGGTGGGGAGCGCCACCGCGGGCAGTGCCGGGATCAACCCGACGAGGGTCTGCACCCTGATCGGGAAGCTGTTCCCGGAAGGGTCGGTGAGCCGGTCGTAGAAGAAGCCGTCCTCGGTGTCATAGCAGCCTGAATCCTCCAGTGCGTCCATGATCAGTACGGTCTGTTCCAGGAATTTCACCACCATGTCCTCATAGACGTCGTCGTATTCGGCGAGTTTGGTGGCCAGGGTGAGCATGGCCACGGAGTAGTACGCCATCCATGCGGTGCCGTCGGCCTGGTCCAGCTTGAAGCCGGGGGGCAGGTGGGATCGGTCGATTGGGCTGATGTTGTCCAAACCCAAAAAGCCGCCGCCGAACAGGTTGTTCCCGTCGGGGTCCTGCCGGTTGAGCCACCAGGTGAAATTCAGCAGCAGCTTGTTGAACACCCGTTTCAGGAAGTGCAGGTCGGTGCCTCCGTCGATGACGAACACCCGGATGGCGGCCAGCGCATGGACGGGGGGATTCACATCGTCGAAGTTCCACTCGTAAGAGGGCAACGCACCGTTCGGATGCTGGAACCACTCCCGAAGGAGCACCAACAGCTGGTATTTGGCGAACGCGGGATCCAGGTGCGCCCAGGTGATGGAGTGAAACGCCAGATCCCAGGCCGCGAACCACGGGTACTCCCACGGGTCGGGCATGGCAAGCACGTCGAACGAGTCCAGGTGCCGCCACCCCGTGTTCCGGCCGTTACGATGCCCGGCCGGCGGCGCCGGCTGGGTGGGGTCGCCATCCAACCACCGGTTGACCCGATACGGGTACATTTGCTTGCTCCAGATCAGCCCTGCGCAGGACTGGCGCATCACCTGCATCGGTTCGGCACCGATCTCAGCGGGGGCGATCGCTGTGTAGAACTCGTCCGCGTCCTGCTCCCGGGCTGCCATGACGTCATCGAAGTAGGAGTCGGACCAGCCGGCGGGGGGAGTGGCCTGGTCGGGGAACGGCCGGTGCAGCCTCAGCCGCAGCTCGACCCGACCGCCTCCCGGCACGGTCACCTGATACCACCAGGATGCCTTGGTGCCCCGATGTTGCGGATTTACGGTGTCTGCGCCCGAGACCACGTGGTCGTTGATGCCGTCCTTCGGATAGGCGGTGACCGGAGCCGACCCGAACAGGCGGGCTGTGTTCGTCTCGTTGTCACAGAACAACGCCTGTGGCCGGACGCCGTCCTTGGTGGGAGCGGCATCGAGGCGGTAGCCGGACAGTCGCGGGTGTTCGACCGCAACCCCGTCCCCGTCCAGGAACAACGACGGCGCCTCGCCGCCCGAGACCCGCCACGTGTTGCGGAACCACATGGTGGGCAACACCGAAATCGCTGCTTCCTCGGCTGAATGGTTTTCGAGGGTGATCCGGGCAAGTACCTCGGTCGGTGAGGCCTTTGCGTATGCGACGTCCACGGACCAGTACCGGCCCCCGTCGAAGGCGCCGGTATCCAGCAACTCGAACTCGGGTTCGTCCCGGGAACGACGGGCGTTCTCCTCAACCAGCTGCTGATAGGGAAACTCTCCCTGGGGGTAGTGATACCGCCACCGCAGCCATGCATGGCTGGGCAACGCGTCCGGGTACCACCAGTATTCCTTGACGTCCTCCCCGTGGTTGCCTTGGGGACCGGTCAGCCCGAACATCCGCTCCTTCAGGATAGGATCGGCCCCGTTCCACAGCGCCAACCCCAAGCACAGGTCATGGTGAATGTCGGACAGCCCCGCCATGCCGTCCTCGTTCCATCGGAACGCACGGGACCGGGCATGATCATGCGGAAAATAATCCCACGCGTCACCACCGTCGCTGTAGTCCTCCCGAACCGTGCCCCAGGCCCGCTCCGACAGGTAAGGCCCCCACTCGTACCAGGGATTCGCCTCGAACAGGACATCCTCCGCCGCACCCGTGGCCTCGGCCAGCCGGGCATGCTCAGCGGTGGCAATTCGAGGTGCCGCTGGCGGCGTCGTGTCGTCGGTCATGAGGTCCTCCCAGGAAGTGGTGACGCCCAAATCTCTCAATACATGCCCGGACCGCGGCCCAAGACTTGGTCGCCGTCGACCCTCAATGACGCCATCCACCGCGCCGGGTGTGCCCATTTGGGCTGATGCTATCAGGTGCTATCAGGCGGCGTGCCGCCGTCGTTGCTACGGAACTATAATTCATCGTTCGTTCACCTCGTCGAGTCCGGTCCGACTGGACGAGGACCGACGTCGCCCACTGGAGAGACAATGCGATTCATTGACAATGCGGGCCCCGTGCGTAGGCTTGGGGCGAGCTGAGTCGATCGCCTGAGTCGCCCCGGCTTATGAAGGCATCAAGGTCTCTCGAAAGGCGGAGGCAATGGGTTTTTGGGATGCCATATGGCTCATGTTTTCGTTCGTTATGTTCGCCGCGTACCTGATAGTGCTGTTTCTGGTCATCAAGGACATTTTTTCGGATCGTCTGCGCCCCGGGTGGGTAAAGGCCATGTGGATTCTCGCCGTTCTCCTCTTCCCGCTCCTCGGTTGCCTTGCCTACATGTTGTTCTACGGGCAGCAAATGGCCGTACGGGAATCCGTGCGGCAGGACGCAACCCAGAGAGAGGCCAGTGATGACATGGCTGACTACGTTCGTCGGACCGCCAACAGCAACCCCGCCGAACAGATCGCGGCGGCGAAAAGGCTCCTTGATGAAGGCACGATCACCCGCGACGAATTCCAGATGCTCAAGGCCAGGGCCTTGGGATAAATGTCACTTGGGTAATGCCGGATTTCGAGGCGGTTGCGCTCTCCGTGCATAGAGATGGAGCATGGCGGCCCCACCCCGCTCAATACAGGCCTTATGGTCCTAATGGCGAGTGCCAGGGAAGGCTACTTTGGCCCTTAAGGGAATGCCAGCAGGGCTTCCTCGGAACGAAAGGATGGCTCCCGTGGAGCAATTCTGGAACGTCATCTGGCTATTCTTTTGGGGATTTGCCTTCGTCTCGTACCTGTTTGCACTTTTTGCCGTGATCTCCGATATTTTCCGGGACCGCGACCTCAACGGCTGGCTCAAGGCCGTGTGGATACTATTCCTGGTCTTCGTGCCGTTCCTCACCGTTCTTGTCTACCTGATCGCGCGCGGCCGCAGCATGGCGGAACGCCAGGCCAAGAGTGCACGACAGGCGGAAGCCGAAACGACTGAATACATCCGCTCCGTTGCCACGGCTTCCCCCACCCAGGAAATCGCCAAGGCCAAGGAACTCCTCGACGCCGGCACCCTGACCCAAGGCGAGTTCGATGCGCTCAAGGCGAAAGCGTTGAGCCGGGCCTGACCGGCCGTTTGTGTCCTGCCCTCATGGGCTTCATCGTCGCCCGTGCCGTCAGCGGGCCCGGCGGACCGTTGGTGAGTTGCGCCGCGGGGCCCGGTGCGGGCGGCATGACGTGAGCCAGGCGCACGCCGCGCCCCGCAGCGGCTGCGCACAACACCTCGAGAACTGCGTGTCACCCAATGAAAAAGTGGACCGCCGGCATCATCCTAGGCTGCGCACAATTCGTCATGGTGCTGGACAGCACCGTGATGAACGTTTCGATCTCGACAGTCGTGAATGACCTCAACACGACCGTAGCCGCGATGCAGGCTGCCATCACCTTCTATACGCTGACCATGGCCTCACTGATGCTGCTCGGCGCGAAACTCGGCGACGTCTGGGGGAGGAGGCGCGCCTTCGTCATCGGCTCCATCATCTACGCCTGCGGCTCCCTGCTCACCGCACTCAGCCCCAACATCGTGGTCCTCTTCATCGGGTGGTCCGTGATCGAAGGCGTCGGGGCCGTCCTGGTGATACCTGCCATCGCGGCCCTCATCGCCAACAATTACCAGGACCAGGACAGGGTGACAGGGTTCGCGATCATCGGGGCGACCTCGGGGGCCGCCGTCGCACTGGGCCCCCTCATCGGCGGCTACGTCACAACGTACCTGAGCTGGAGGTATGTGTTCGTTGGGGAAGTCGTGGTGATGGCGGCCGTGGTCGTCCTTTCACGCCTTGTGCCCGACACCAGCCGCCCGCAAAGCATCAAAATTGATGGTGTCAGTGTCCTGCTCTCGGCGGCGGGCCTGACCCTGATCGTTTTCGCCATGCTCCAAAGCAAGACGTGGGGCTGGATTTTGCCAAAGCACTCGCCGGAGATCGGCGGCGTTCCCATCAATCCGCTGGGCCTGTCCCTGGTGCCCTACTTGATATTGGCCGGAGGATTCCTGCTGTGGGCCTTCTTTGCCCGGCAGGAAGCACTCATCCGGCGGGGGCGCCCCCCGCTGGTTCACGTCTCGATGTTGTCAATCAAGCAGCTGCGTTCCGGCTTGTCCGTCCTCGCCGCCCAATACATGATCACGGCGGGCCTGTTCTTCATGATTCCGGTGTATTTGCAGATGACCCTTGGACTCAACGCGCTCGATACCGGCATCAAGATCTTTCCGCTCTCGGTTTCGCTGATTCTGTTCTCGGTTGTTGGCACCCGGCTGACGGCCATCTGGTCCCCGCGCCGCATTGTTCGGCTCGGGCAGCTCATCCTGGTGGCGAGCAGTTTCGTGTTGCTCGGATCGGTGTCCCTGGACCTCCGGAGCGTGCTCTTTGCGGTCGGAATGTTCTTCGCGGGAGCCGCCCTGGGGCTGCTTGCATCCCAGATCGGCAACGTGACGATGTCGAGTGTCGGGGTCGAGCGGTCCAGTGAGATCGGCGGCCTCCAGGGGATCTTCCAGAACCTCGGCTCCTCGCTGGGAACGGCCCTCATCGGATCCGTCCTGATCGCGTCGCTCTCAAGCTCGTTCCTGGGTGCTGTGGACAGCAGCGACCTTCCAAGCAACGTGAAGGATCTCGTTGCGGCCCAAACGCAGGCCGGCGTCAACATTGTGCCCGTGTCCACCGTGGACGACATTGCGACGCAGGCGGGCCTTTCACCTGGCGACGCCGCCACGCTCACTACGCTCTACGCCGACTCGCAGGTGTCCTCGCTCAGGGCATCGATGGTGGCCCTGGTATTCATTGGATCGCTTTCACTGCTGTTCTCGAAGAACATCCCCACCGCACTGGTCCGGCGGAAGCCGACGGAGGAATCGGAGACTGATTCCGCGCCATCGGGCGCTGCGTGAGGGCCGCGTTAGCCTGTAGCACTCATCTGGGCGGGGTCGGCTCTGTTCCCGGGCGGCTGTCCCGGTTCTGCTCGTCGGATTCCAGCAGGGCCGCGAGCGCGGCCAAGGCCGGCACGGCGTCTTCGATGGCTTTCTGATAGGTCGACGGCAAACGCTTTAGGGCATGGCCGAGCCGCCGGTCATTGGCTGCCTGCCACGCGCTTAGCACCTCAGTGCCCTGAGGGGTCAGGCTCAGGCTCACGGACCGGCGATCGCCGGGACGGGCCACGCGTTCAACGAGTCCGGACGCCACCATTTGCTGGACCAGGTTGCTCACCGTGTTGGTTGCCAAGCGCTGACGAGCGGCAAGCCCGCTAACGCCCAGGCCCGGTTCGTCGGCCAGCCGCTGGAGGACCTCGACCTGGGCCATGGGCAGTGATTCCCAAGGAAACTCCTGCCGCACGCTCGAGCGCAGGACGCGGCGCAGACGTGTGATGGCGCCGGTCAATGACCACGCGGCGGTGCCGGCCGTCCCCGTTTCCTGTATCGATACATCGGCCATGTCCACGACGCCAGCCTATCCCGAATATTCCCCCTATAGAATAGTTCTGTGACCGAACTAATTCTTGACAGTGATTCCTTCATTCCTTCACCCACGGTCAGTGCCATTCATCTGGGCCCGCTGACCGTTCACTTCTATGCCCTGTGCATCATGGCCGGCATCGCAGTGGCCGTCTGGTTGGGATCCCGCCGCTGGGCGGACCGCGGCGGCGACGCCGGGCAGGTTCTGGATATCTGCCTGTGGGCGGTGCCTGCAGGAATTGTCGGCGGCCGGATCTACCACGTCGTCACCGATCCGGAGCTGTACTTCGTTCCCGGAGCGAACCCCTGGAATGCGTTCGCCATCTGGGACGGCGGCCTGGGCATCTGGGGCGCGATCGCCTTGGGGTGTTTTGGGGCATGGATCGGCTGCCGCAGGTCGAATGTGTCACTCATTGCATTCCTGGATGCGGTGGCGCCGGGCGTGCTCTTTGCCCAGGCCCTGGGGCGCTGGGGGAACTGGTTCAACAATGAACTCTACGGGGACCCGACCACGCTGCCGTGGAAACTCCAGATCCACCAGATGGACTACGCCACCGGGTCCGCGCTCACCAACGCCTCCGGCGCTCCGGTCGTTCTCGGTTATTTCCAGCCCACATTCCTCTACGAGTCCCTCTGGTGCGTCGCGGTCGGCTTCCTGATCCTCTACCTGGACCGGCGATTCAGCCTCGGAGCCGGAAGCGTTTTCGCTCTCTACGTCGCGGGCTACACGGCCGGGCGGTTTGCCTTTGAGCTGATGCGCTCGGACTACGCCAACCTGATACTGGGGCTCAGGGTGAACACCTGGGTGGCGGCACTGATCTTCCTGGCAGGGGCCGCCGGATTCGTCCTGCTCTTCCGCCGCGGTCGCTCGGTCGCCTTGCCGGATGGAGCCCGCATCGACGCCGGCGTCGACGCCGATGAACAACCGCCGTCGTCCGGCCTGCGGCCGAAACAGGAGAGTGCACCGAGGGAACACGCCGATGCCGAGTAGGGACTCGCGATGGGGGAAGATCCTCTCGTTCGTTATTGCCGGCGCACTTTGCGGCGTCCTGGTCGCGGGGCTCTTCCTCCCGGCGACCGCCGTGGCGGGAACAACTGTCAGCAATTCGATCGGCATGTTTGACCGGCTGCCCGATGACCTGGATATGAGCGCCCCGCCCGCGGCCTCGACGGTGCTGGCCAACGACGGGTCCGTGATTGCCACCTTTTACGCAGAAAACCGTGCGCCCGTGACGCTGGACAAGATGTCCCCGTTCATCCGGGACGGGATCGTCGCCATCGAGGACGCGCGCTTCTACCAGCACGGGGGAATCGACACCACCGGGATCCTGAGGGCGATCGTGGCTACCGCGCAGGGCGGACGCCAGGGCGCCTCGACCATCACGCAGCAGTACGTGAACAACATGATCATCGAATCCCTTGTCCAGCAGGGCAAAGGCGATCAGGTCAAGCTGGGCTACGCCAAGACGATCGGCGACAAGCTGCGGGAGATGAAGCTTGCGATTGCCCTGGAGACGAAATACTCCAAGGGCCAGATCCTGCAGGGCTACCTGAATATCGTCTATTTCGGCAACGGCGCCTACGGCATCGACGCCGCCGCCGAAGAATACTTCAACGTCCCCGCCAGTGCCCTGACCCTGCCCGAGGCCGCGGCCCTGGCCGGCGTCGTGAACAGTCCCGTCTACTACGACCCGCTCACCGAGCCTGACCATGTGGTGGCCCGCCGGAACGAAGTCCTGGACAAGATGCTCCAACAAGGACGTATCACCGCATCGGAACACGACGCCGCCGTGGAAGCGCCGATTGGACTGAACGTCCACCCCAGCAGCCAGGGCTGCTTCGGCGCGGCGACGGCGCCGTACTTCTGCGACTACGTCCAGCGGCTGATCCTCAACGACCCCGCCTTCGGGGCCGATGAAGCGGCCCGCAAGAAGCTCCTCTACCTGGGCGGGCTCACCATCCACACGACACTGGACCCGGCGCTCCAAAAAGTAGCCCAGGAGCAAGTTGACGCCTCCTTGCCCGCCGCGGATCCCCTGCAGCGCGGTTCCTCGCTGGTCAGCGTCCAACCCGGCACCGGCAGGGTTTTGACCATGGCGCAGAACACCGTCTACAACCCTGCCACGGCGCCGGGCAACTATATGGGCAACTTCGCCCTGCCCGAGAAGGACGCCAACGGCCAGCCGCTCGACGGTGCCGGCGGGTTCCAGATCGGTTCCACCATGAAGCCGTTCATTTTCGCGGAATGGCTCAACGCCGGAAAATCGATGGCCACCCAGCTGGATGGATCGGTCCGCGTCTACAGGGCCGGATACCCCTGGAAGAACTCCTGCGGTGTCACCACCGGATCCTACGACCCGGCCCTCGGCCAGACCCCGCTGCCGAACGACGACCCCAATCATTACTACCCGATGAGTGTCCTGCAGGGCCTCTACCAGTCGATCAACACCATCACCTTCCAGTCGGCCGCCCAGCTGGATTTCTGCAACATCCAAAAAATGGCGACGGCGGCAGGAGTCACCAACGGACACACGAACCAGCCCTACGACCTGTCCAGCATCGCCAACCTGATCGGGACCCAGGACGTCGCCCCGCTGACCATGGCCAACGCCTACGCCACGTTCGCCGCCAAGGGAGTGCACTGCGACCCGATCGCCCTGGACTCGGTGACCGGCCCGCATGGACGGAACTACCCTGTGCCCGGCGCGGACTGCCGGCAAGCCATCGACCCCAATGTCGCTGCCGGCGTCACCTACGCCCTGAAGAACGGGCTGACCAGGGGCTCCGGCTACAACATCCCGGTCACCAAGAGCCATGACATTTTCGCCAAAACCGGCACCACCGACGGAAACACCATGACCTGGACCGTCGGTGCCACCTCGGGCATATCCACAGCATCATGGTTCGGAAGCTACCAGGGCATCGGCCCGCGCTGGGTCAACCAGAACATCACCATCAACGGAAAGTACTATGCCGCCGTCGACGGCGCCGATATTGCCGGAGGCCAATGGGGGCACCTCATGGATGCTGCAGCGCAGCAGTTCCCCGCCGCGCCGTTTGCCCTGCCGCCGGCGTCCATGCTGGGGTGATGAAGGCCCCGGCTGCCGGAAAACTGGGCGTCTATCCGTCTGTGATGCCCGATGCCTCAGGCATCGGGGCGGCCCTACGAGCCCGGCTTGGACGGAAAGAGCGGGCGGCAGGTAGAACACACCTCGCCCGCATCCTCGCCGGCAACGGGCGATGCGGCCGTCCGCTCAAGTCCGAGCCGCTCCCGCAAAGCCCAGCCCAACAGGGCAAATGACAGGAGCGCGAAGGCGGGCTGGATCACCCCTGCCAACACTGCAGGTGGCGCGCCGGTGAACAGATGCGCGGCCAGGCTTCCCGCCCCGGTGGACGTGGACAGCACCAGTCCTGTGAGACCGATCAAAGGCCAACGTGCGTCACAGACGGTCGCCTCGGCCCCGACGGGTGCGCTGATGTAACTGCCCACCACCAGTCCGGCCAGGAGCGAACCGGCCCCGCCGATCACAAAAGACCACCACGGGGCACCCACTGCTGTCATCATGCCATTCGTTGAGACCACAACCGCGGCGGCGGCGGCAGCGGCGATGCCCGCGGCGGCCACCCGTGACCGCTGCCAGCCGCGAAGCCGGCGCCAGTCAGCGCCCAGGGACCTGAGCCGTTCGTGGACCCTTCCCTGGGCATCGCCGCCTGCGGTTTCCGGCGCGACCGTATTGTTCGTATCCATGGCTGTGCCTAGCTGTGCTCGGGTTGTCCTACGATGCCGGGACAGCGGCCATTTTTGCCCGGACCGCGTCCATGTCCAGGTCCTTGATGGCGGTGATGAGCTGCTCCAGCCCGGCCGCGTTCATTGCCCCGGGCTGGGAGAAGACGAGGATCCCCTCCCGAAAGGCCATCAGGGTGGGGATGGAGGTGATGCGGGCGGCAGCGGAGAGGCCCGGCTCGGCCTCCGTGTCCACCTTGGCGAAGACGACGTCCTTGTGGTTCTCGGAGGCCTTGCTGAAGGTGGGGGCGAACATCCGGCAAGGTCCGCACCAGGCTGCCCAGAAATCAACCAGCACGATGCCGTTGCCGGTGATGGTGTCGTTGAAGGTCTTTTCGGAAATGTCGATGGTTGCCATGCAGGAATTCTATACCCCGGGGGGTATTACTTCAAGGGCGGCGCCGGTTTGCTTTTATACCCCTGGGGGTATCATTATTGAAGGAGGGAGATGCCCGCCGGGAACCGCAGGGTCCTTAGTTTGTGTGGCACCTCAGCCCCGTCCTACCGAAAGGTCCAGCACATGGAAATCACCCCACAGCAGCTCGCAGAACAGCTCAAGAGCGGCAGCGATGCCCAGATTGTGGATGTGCGAGAACCAGCCGAAATCGCTGAAGGCATGATCCCCGGTGCCAGGCACATTGCCCTTGGCGAACTGGCCGGCCGTCTCAGCGACCTGGACAAGGCCCGTCCCGTCATCGCCGTGTGCCGCAGCGGACGCCGGAGTGCGGCCGCCGCGGACCAGCTGTCAGCCGCGGGCTACACGGCGTACACCGTGCCCGGCGGAATGCTTGATTGGACGGCCGCGGGCTTCCCGACCGCCTGATCACACCAGACTGCCCGGGCGGCATGCCCCCACATGCAGCCCGGGCTTCCATTTGCCCGGACCGTGTCCCTGACATGGCGAACCGGGCGGTGGAGGGCGGCCACCCGCAAGCGCGGGGCCGCCACAAGAAATGCTCCAAGATATACCGAAAGAGATCATGACTTCCTTGAACACGACCAATGCCCTTGATGCAGCCCCCAAATCCATCGATGCCTCGACCCTGAAGGCCTGGGAAGACAACCACGATGATCTGATGATCATCGACGTGCGCAGCGGCGCAGAGTTCGATGCCATGCACATCAATGGCTCCTACCATGTGCCGCTGGCCATGCTCAGCGAACACACCGAAGAGTTCGCGGCCAAGATGGGCACCCGCGTGGTCCTTGTCTGCCAGTCCGGCAACCGGGCCGAGCAGGCCCGCAAGCACCTGGACTCTGTCGGCCTGGCCAGTGCCAGTGTCCTGTCCGGCGGGGTGCCCGCCTATGAAGCGGCCGGCGGTAACGTTGTCCGCGGCCGTGGCGCCTGGGCCTTGGAACGCCAGGTCCGGATGACGGCCGGCTCCCTTGTCCTTGCCGGCGTGCTCGGCAGCAAGTTCATCTCGCCCAAACTCGGCCTGATTGCCGGCGGCATCGGCGCCGGCCTGACGTTCTCCGCGGCCACCAACAGCTGTGCCATGGGTCAGATGCTCTCCAAGATGCCGTGGAACCGCTCTGCGAATGAGCCCACCGCGCACCAGGCCCTGAAGAACCTGGACGCCCGGGCATGATCATCTCCGCGGCGGCCTTCGGGCTGATCGTCGGTGGCCTGCTGGGCCTGGTCGGAGGCGGCGGATCCATCCTCGCCGTGCCCGCCCTGGTCTATGGCGTGGGGCTGCCGCTTGCGGCGGCAATCCCGACGTCGCTGGTCGTCGTCGGCGCTTCCTCCGCCGTCGCGGTGCTGCCCCGGCTGCGGGCCGGCGTCAACTGGCGCCTGGCGCTGATCATCGGCGCGGCAGGAACCGTGACGGCGTACCTTGGCGCGATGGTCAACCGGCTTCTGGACCCGAAGATCCTGTTGCTGGCTTTTGCCGCAATCATGGTCTTCGCCGGCATCCGGATGCTGATGCCGTCCAAATCCTTGGGCGGTGCCTGCGCACTGCCCGGCGGCGGCGTCAACTGGCGCAGCTGCCTGCCCAAGGCAATCGCCACCGGCGCCGTCGTCGGGTTCCTGACCGGTCTGCTGGGCGTCGGCGGCGGCTTCCTGATCGTCCCGGCGCTCACCCTGGTTCTCGGACTCCCGATGGCGTTGACCGTCGGGACCTCCCTGGTGATCATCGTGATCAACTCGGCGGCCGGCTTCGCCGCCCACCTGGGTGATCTGCAGATCGACTGGGCCGTCACGGCAGCCTTTGCCGGGGCCGCAATGGTCGCATCGCTCATGGCGGGGCGGATCGGCACCGGCATCCCGGACAAAGTCCTCAAGCGGGGCTTTGGCATCCTGGTGCTGGTGATCGCCGCCTACGTCGCTATGCAGGCGCTCCTCTCCTGAGAGTGGCTGCCCGTGGATTGAGAAGGGCGCCGGAGGACCTGTCCTCCGGCGCCCTTCTCGTTGCCCGCCACGGCCGCCTCCAACAGTGGCGCCTTGATTCCACGGTGCGACGGGAGGATCGTGGGCCGTGCGGCACGACGCCGTGTGGCGAACACGCAGTTTCCGTAGGGAGGCACGATGGCGGCAGGTACGGTTTTCCGGATTGTCGTCGGGGTCGATGGGTCGGACTCGTCGCTGGCGGCGTTGGATTGGGCCCTTGAGGAAGCCCGGCTGAGAACCGGGGAGGTTCACGTCGTCACTGCATGGCATTACCCCGTCATCGGTGATGCTGCCGGCAGGGCTGAGGACCATGATTCGTTCGGCGACAACGCCCGGCGGGCAAACGCTGGTGCGCTGCGGCGGGCATCCGGTACCGGCCTTGTGGTCCCCGGTGAAGTGACGGAGGGGCATTCCGCCGACGTACTCGCGAAGGCTGCAACCGGGGCCGATCTCCTGGTGGTCGGATCGCATGGCCACGGCGGCTTCGCCGGAGTGCTCCTGGGGTCGGTGTCGAGCCATGCAGTGCACCATGCCCATTGCCCTGTGGTGGTAGTCCGTACCGGCGCGGATACAGTTCAACGCTGAAGTCACTGCCCTTGGTGTCTGCGCCAAGGGTTATGCGATGTCGCCTGCGCTTCTGTTGGCGCGGGTATACGGTTGAGCGCGCCACGGTGAAGAGTTCGGCAGGTTCCGCCGTCGTGTGCACTCCTGCCTGGTCAACGGAGACCAGGTGGGCCTCCTGCTTCGTGGAAAGCTTCGGCTGTTTCCCATGGAGGCGGCCCTTCGCCTTGGCGACCGCCATTTATGTCGCCGATGCGCGGGGCGGGGGCGGTGCGCAGGCGCATTCCGGACTATCTGCAGCCCGTCGACGTGGGCCCGCTGGTGGTGGAGGACTTCCCCGACCGCGCGGAGGAATCGCTCTCAGCGCCTCGTCTCGTACCTGGTCAGGACCACGCCGCCGGGAAACGTCCGCGTCTCCACCAGGTTCAGGTTCACCCAGCTGTCCAGCGAGGTGAAGAACGGAGTGCCGCCGCCCACCAGGACCGGATGGGCGGCCAGCGCGTATTCGTCGATCAGCCCTGCCCTCATGGCCGCCCCGGCGAGCGTTGCGCCGCCGACGCTCATCGGTCCGCCGTCCCCGGCCTTGAGCCGGGTGATCTCGGCGATCGCGTCGCCGGTGACCAGGCGGGTGTTCCAGTCGACCTTGTCGATCGTCGAGGAGAACACCACCTTCGGCGTGTCCCGCCAGTTCCGCGCGAACTCGATCTCCGCCGGGGTCGCGTTGGGCTGTTGGTCGCCGGTCGGCCAGTAGGAGCTCATGGTCTCCCACAGCTTGCGGCCGTACAGCGACAGGCTGCTAGCCCGCTCCTGGTCGAGCCACCACTGGAACAGTTCGTCGCTCGGCCCGCCCCAGCCGATGTCGTCGCCGGCCGCGGCGATGTACCCGTCCAGGGTCAGGTTCATGCCGTAGATCAGTTTTCGCATGGCGCCAGCCTTCCGTCTTGTCGTGGTCGAGGGCGTCATGGAACTCTGTCGTCCCGCATATGATCGGCAGCATCCTGTCCCTCATGGAGCCACCGTAATGCCCAAGATCTGGATGCCATAGCCTTAGCTTGCCTGCAGGTGTTCAGCTTTCGGGCGCCTCGTTCTTGCTGAAAGCTCGAACGCTAACCGGCGGGAATAAGGTCGATCCGGAGTTCTTCCGGTGAGAGGTTGCTGACAGCGACATTGGACGCGACCGTGACGATGAGCTCGTTCCAACCTTCGTGGGCGGGATGGACTACTTCACCATCGGCGTCCCCGATTGAAATTCTGCCGCTAGCTATCATTAGCCTTCCTCGGAACACCTCGCGCCTATCCGTCGAGGGAGGCTCCGGCCGGGTCAGAAGGCGAACGAGCACTTGAGCCTCGGCCCAGTCGAATTCGCCCTCGAACGTGTCGATGTCCTGTGCATGACGGATCAGCGCGACAATGCCATGTTCGTTCGACGAAACAGCTTTCTCGGGGTCCACGTCCGGAATCTGGCTTCCAGACCTGGCATCGGCGATGATGACGATTCCCCAATGAAACGGCCGTCGGATGCAAGTCGTCACGAGTGGCTGCATAGCCAGAAGGCTACCCCCCCGTCTCGCGATGTTCAGTTCAAGGCATGCCGCGCCGCGATTGGTGTCCAAGCGGCAGTTCCGTGGTGACGTGCCCGGTAAGGGATCCCCTTCCGGGACGACGTCGGCCGGCCAGCCTACGGGCGCTTTACCGAGGAGCAGAGTTCACGAGCCCGTAGTGTTCGATCAGCGGAAACGGCTCGTGGAACCTGTGCAGTAGCTCCCGCCATTACTGATACTGCGGGCCATTTGACTACGCAGTCCCGCCCCGGAGTGGTCCGTTATGGTCTGGGCTGCTGATCGGGTCCGCGTGGCGGAGCAGGACACGCCACGTACCGTCTTCCTTTCGGAAGACCGTGGTGACCCGAAGGGTGAACGGACTTGTTTCCGCCCGCCCAGAAACCATGGCCTTCCAGTGTTCGACTTCGTGGATGATGGCTGTGTCAGCCGACACCAGACGGTACAGGCTTTCGAATGACCTGCACTCCCCGCCACGGAAGTGCGCTACTGCGAAATCCGTTCGATCTTCGACATCGGCCCAGCCCTGGACAGCAGGGCCGAACGGGTTTGCGAGCACGACGTCGTTGCCGTGGGAGTACAAACGCTTGAGGTGCTCGGCGTCGCCTCTGGCGAAGGTGTCCAACGCGTCGTGGTACTGGGCGAGGGCGGTGTCGAAGTCCATGGCATGCCTCCTGAAGGGATCCTTGGGAACGCTTAAATTCTAGGCCTGTGGAGCATGGATGAGCCGGCGGGAACTTAGCGGGGGCGAGGATCAAATTGCGGAAGAGAGTGCTGATTCATTTGTCGGTTGGCGTCCGGTAAAGATCGTTCGCAAGACACTCCAGGGCATGTTCAGCGAGCCATGGATCCGATTCGCAGCGATAGGTGGCGCTGTTATTGAAGCGCTAGATGTACGGCACCCGGGGAACCCTCCCACCCGCCTGCACGTGCTCTGGCAGCTCTCCACCGGACCGAAAACCGTCACCGAACTCGCCGAGGCGTCCGGGGCGCCCCGATAGCGCTGACAAGACAACGCCAAGTACCGCGGCGTTTCACATTCGTGGACGGTGACAAAGCGTTGGCGGCGGCCCGGTGTTCCCGGACCGCCGCCAACGCTGTCAATCAATCAGTTCAATTATTGCCTGGATCAGTTGCTGGAAACGGATTCCCGTGCCTGCTGCCAGGCAGCCCAGCCGGCGTAGCTGCCGTCGAGTTCGACGACGTCGTACCCGGCCCGGCGCAGCGCGCTGGCCGCGACGGAGTTGCGGACGCCGCTCTGGCAGTAGCTGACGATGGTGCCTTCAGCGGGGAGCTGGTCCAGGTTCCACATCACGCGGCCGCCGCTGAGCTGGTGGGAGCCGGGGATGTGTCCGGCGGCGTGCTCGGTGCGGTTGCGGACGTCCAGGACCATCGCGGCGTCGAAGCCCTCCAGCTCCTCAGGCTGGATCAGCTGCGGGGTGCTGGCGGGCAGTCCCTCGACGCTGGTGACATAGCCGGCGACCTTGTCGATGCCGACCCGGACCAAGTGGTCCCACATCTGTTGCGCGGCGGCCTGGGTGGGGGCCAGGAGCACGAGGGGGTTGGTGTCGGTTTCAGGGTTGACCACCCAGGCGCCGAAGCTGGCCGTGGACTTCCCGGCCGGGATGTTCAGGGACCGGGCGACGGTGCCTTCGTGGACCTCGGCGTTGGAGCGGGTGTCCACAAACGTCACGGTGTCACCGGCGAGGCCGGCCACGACGTCGGCGGTGGCGAGTTCGGTCAGGGGAGTACGTTCGCCCATGACGGCCGGGCCCTCACGGTTTTCCCGCTTCATCCGGCCGAAGTAGGCGTGGGCGTCGGGCTGGCCGTCGAGGAGTTCGGCGACGAAGCCTTCCTCGTCATTGGCGGCCAAGTAGGGGCCCCACCAGGAGTAGAGCCGTTCGTAGCCGACCGTGGAGGAGGGGATGGCGCCGAGGGCCTTGCCGCATGCGCTGCCGGCGCCGTGGCCGGGGTGGACCTGGACGTGGTCCGGAAGGGTCAGGAACTTATCGCGCAGGCTCGCGAAGAGCTGCCGGGCACCGGCGAAGCGGGTGTCGACGCCGCCGGCGGCCTCGTCCAGCAGGTCCGGTCGTCCGAGGTCACCGGAGAAGACGAAGTCACCGGAGAGCAGGTAGCCGGGGGTGTCGGCGAACGCGCCGTCGGTGATCAGGAAGGACAGGTGCTCCGGGGTGTGGCCCGGGGTGTGCAGAGCCTTGACGGTGATATTGCCAAGGGTGATCGAGTCGTTGTCGTTCAGCCGCTCGGCCTCGAACCCGTACTGCCAGTCGGCGCCGCCCTCGCCGGAAACGTACGCGGTGGCGCCGGTTGCGGCAGCCAGTTCACGGGTGCCGGAGAGGAAGTCTGCGTGAATGTGGGTTTCGGTGACGGCAACAATCTTCATCCCGTTGGCCGTTGCGAGGTTGCGGTAGACGTCGATATCGCGGCGGGGGTCAACGACGACCGCCTCACCCTTTGCCTGGCAGCCGATGAAGTAGCTGGCCTGGGCGAGGTCTTCGTCGTAGATGCGCTCGATAAGCATGATGCTCTCTTTCGTTGGGCGGTGGGGGAGTTTCCGGGAGGAGATCCTCCATCGGTCTACTCACAACGATAATACCCCCGGGGGTATCTTGCAAGCCGTCCGGAACGGGCCGGGCGCTTACTTTCCGTCGCTAGCCGTTATACCCTCCGGGGTATAGAATTGGCAAAGTACCCACCCATCTTTGGAGCCCGCCATGGAACTTGATTCGACAGAACTCACCCCGATCATCAACCGGCTTAAGCGAGCCCAGGGACAGCTCGCCGGCGTTACGCGCATGCTCGAGGAGGGGAAGGACTGCAAGGACATCGTCACCCAGCTCGCCGCTGTCTCGAAGGCTTTGGACCGGGCAGGATTCGCCATCATCGCGAGCGGCCTCGAGCAGTGCCTCATCCGCGGAGATTCGAGCATGGACACCAAGGACCTGGAAAAACTCTTCCTCTCTCTCGCCTGAGACCACCGACTATCCCTGCAGGAGCAGCCATGAGCTATACGCATACCGTTACGGTCCCGCTGGGTTGGGATGAAGCCCTGCAGCGCACCCGGGAAGCCCTGGCCGGACAGGGATTCGGCATACTCTCGGAGATCAACGTCCGCGCCACCTTCGAGGCCAAGCTCGGGGCCGGTGCCGCCGAGGACCTCGGCGACTACATGATCCTGGGCGCCTGCAACCCGGCCCTGGCCAGCAGGGCCCTCACGGCGGAACCGGACATGGGCGCACTGCTGCCCTGCAATGTCGTCGTCCGCCGGGGCAAGGACGCCGCCGAGACAACCATCCAGGCGATCGACCCGCAGACCATGGTCAAGCTCAGTGACAGCCCGGCCGTCCGGGACGTAGCCAACGACGCCGACACCCGGCTCCGCGCCGCCCTTGACACGCTTCGCGGCGCCGCTTAGCGCTGAAATCTTGGCTGTGTGAAATTCAGCCGCCCTGAGTTTCTACCGGCTCAGAGGCGGGATGCTAGCGCGGTGTTGATGGGAGGCGCGCCGCGCAGGCGACGCCGGCGGCGATCTGGGCCGCACTCAGTGTCCGCGTGATGCCGGGATGGTCCGCGAACCAGCGCATGTACGCGCCCCAAGGCTTGGGGCCCAGATCCCACCGCGTTGAGTGCTGGACCGGAAACAACACGCCGAGGACACCGTCGCCGATGGCAAACATGGCTACGGATTCCGCAACGACTACACGCATGAGAAACCTCCGGGAGTGGGGCAGCGGGTGACCCAACGGGCGCCCGGGGTGGCGTCAAACATAAATGCCACGCCATTGATCCTCGCCGCTTGGGTTCTTGGCGCCAAGGGCTTATGGTCCCGGCCGCGCAGGATTCCCACCGGATGCAGACGGCACACTGACGTTCGTGGGGGTTAGCCCCTGCGGGCGGGACTCCCGCTCCCGGGAACTTCGCGCGGCTTCAGGACGCTCCCGGGTCATCCGGAAGCCGAAGAGTCAATTGCCTGGCGTGGAAGTCGAAATGCCACGTGGGGTAGGCATAGACGGCGTTGAGCGTCATCCGCGGCTTGAAGAACGGGTCCCACCTGTCGGGGAACGCCATGGAGCGCATGAGTGATCTGGAACTCTCGTGTTCGAGTCGGCGGCTCAGGGCAGCGATAGTTCTGTGCAGCTTTCTGCCCATCCTTTCCCTGTTGTAGACCAGCGTGGCGGCGCGGGATCCCCAGTAGTTCACGGCGTCGAACGGGCGCGTTCCGGCGTTCAGGACGGCGGCGAATGCCTTGCCCACCGGCGGTGGGAGGCGGCTGACAACGTGCACCAGGGGAAGCAGAACGCGGACAACCATGTAGCCGAAGACCATGTGGAAGAGCAGTTCTTCATTGGTCCACCTCGTGCCGTCGCTCGCGCGGCGAAGATCCGCAGCCGTTGCACCCGCCAGCCAGGCGCGGAGCTCGCGGCGGGCGCGGCCATACCCGGCGAGGATCTCTTCCTTCGATGGCTCCATGCCGTGCCCTTCGCGGTCTCAGGTCCACTATCGGCCGCAGCCTTGTGGCCGGACTGCGTTCATTATGCCCGGGCGCCCAGAGGGTGGAGTTCCTTCGCCTCGCGCTCGGAGGCTACCTCATGGACGGTCAGGGATTCCGCGTCCCTCCCTTCTGCGGCCAGAACCCCACGGAACAGCTTCAATGCCGGGCCGCTGTTCGGGCAGCCCGGGATGGTGCGCAGTTCGAAGTCCATGGCCTAGGCGTCCCTACGGTCCGAGACCTAGCTGGCGGGGTCGTATTGGAATGCGCGCACCTCCTGCGCGCAACGGCAGGAGGCCGCGATCTTCGCGGCCCACTCCAAGGCCGCATCGTACGAGGGCAGCTCCAGCACCGAGTAGCCGCCTTCGAGCTGCGTCGTCTGCGGGTAGGTGCCCTCGCGCACGGTCCCATCGCCGTCGACCATGACGGGCGGGATCCTTTCATCGATGCCGCCGCCGAACACCCAGACCCCGGCGTCCTTCGCCTCCTGAACGACCGCGTGCGCCGCATCCGAAACGGCCTGCAGGTCTTCGTCAGGGAAGACCATGGCGGCACTCGGAAACGAGATCAGATACTTGGTCATCGCGTCCACTCCTTGTTCGCAGCACGGGGGAACGCATTCATCCTCGCCGATGCCATCATGCCGCGCAAGATCTCGGCGGTCCCGTGGATGCCGGTGCCCGCTCACGGAGGCGACTTGATGCCCAGAGCGCCCTAGGTCGTGACGACGTGGTCCGAACCGCGCATGCGCACCGCGACGAGGACCCCGGACAGTGCGGTGAGGGCGCCGACGACGGCGACTGCTGCCGGGATGCCGAAGGCGTCCGCGAGGATGCCGGCCAGGAGGGCGCCGACGGCGAAACCGCCGTCGCGCCAGAGCCGGTAGATGCCCACCGAGCGTGCCCGCCATTCCGGGTGCGCGACGTCGCCGATGGCCGCCAGCAGGGTGGGGTAGACCATGGCGGTTCCCAGGCCCAGGAAGATGGCGGCGGCGAGCCAGATCCCGAAACCGGTTCCGAAGGCGACCATGCCCAGTGCTACGGCCTGGACAAGCATGCCTCCGACGATCAGCCATTTCCGCCCGTATCGGTCCGACATCGCTCCGGTGACGAGTTGCGCGGCTCCCCAGACAGCGGGATAGACGGCGGCGAGGATGCCGATCTTTTCGATGCTCAGCCCCGCTGCGGCGAAAAGGAGCGGGAACAGGCCCCAGGCGAGGCCGTCGTTGAGGTTGTTGACCATGCCGGCCTGGCTGACCGAGGACAGTGACTTGTCCCGGAAGCTGGTGAGGGTAAAGATCTCCCGGTTGCTCAGTTCCCCGTGGGCGCCGGCGTGGGCCGCCGTGTGGCTGGCGGCCTCAAGCCTGGCGTGGCCGCGGGTTTCTTTCACTGCAAACACGGACAGGCCCAGGCCCAGCGCGATGTAGGCGGCGCCGAGCAGGAACGGTCCGGGCCGCAGCCCGTAGCTCGCGGCGATGTAGCCGGTTGCCAGCGCGGTGCCGGCGACGCCGAGGTAACCGGCAGCCTCGTTCAGGCCCATGGCCAGGCCGCGCCGGGACGGGCCGACGAGGTCCATTTTCATCACCACGGTGGTGGACCACGTCAGGCCCTGGCTGATGCCGAGGATCACGTTGGCAGCGACGATCCAGCCCCAGGAAGGTCCGAAGATCAGCAGCAGCGGCACGGGCACGGCGACGAGCCAGCCGGTCACGAGGACGGGCTTTCGGCCGTAGCGGTCCGAGAGGGTTCCTGCGAAGTAGTTGGTGCCGGCCTTGGCGAGCCCGAAGGCCAGGATGTAGGTCAGGGCGGACGTGTATAGGTCCAGGTGGAAGACCCGGTCCGCCAACAGCGGCAGGACGGTGCGTTCCTGGCCGAGGGTGCCGCCGACAAGCGCGTTGACGGCGACCAGGAGCATGAACTGGGCCAGGTTCTGGCGCAGGCCCAGAGTGAGCGGGGGCCGTGCGGCGGTGCCGGTCTCTCCGCTGGTGTCGCGGTTGCTCATTTGGCAGCCGCTAGGTCGGGCAGCCAGGTCGGGGTTGCCGGCGCCTCGTCCAAGAAGGGAATCAACGTCAAGGAGCTCACGACTCGCAGTCCTTCCACGCCGGCTGAAACGGCGGTACGGTGGTATTCCAGATAAACATGGAATAGTATTTATTCCAGTATTACATGGATTTGTGGAGGAGATTGTGGGCGACAGGGTCAAGAAGGCAGAGCTCTTTGCGGAGTTCGCCCGGGTGGGCAAGGCCCTCGGCAATGGCAAGCGGTTGGAGTTGCTGGACTTGCTCACGCAGGGGGAGCGCAGCGTGGAAACCCTGGCCGCGGCCGCCGGACTGGGGCTCAGCACGGCCTCCGCGCACTTGCAGGCCTTGCGCCAGGCCGGACTGGTCACCACCCGGCGGGACGGCAACAGAATCCACTACGACATCGCCGGTCCCGACGTACTTCAGCTCTACAGCCTGCTCCGGTCCGTCGGGCAGGAGCACGTGGCGGACGTCGAGCCCAAGCGCGTCGCCTACCTGGGACTGGAGGGTGCGAGGTCTGAAGAAGGGGAAGTCACCCGCGACGAGCTCCTATCCCGCGCCCGGGCGGGCACCGTGACGGTCCTCGATGTTCGCCCTGTCGAGGAGTATCACTCCGCGCACATCCCCGGAGCCGTGTCCATCCCGCTCGACCAGCTCCACGACAGGCTCGCTGAACTGCCCGAGGACAGGGAGATCGTCGCTTACTGCCGCGGCGCGTACTGCGTCTTGGCGTACGAAGCGGTGGACCTGCTGCGCTCTGCCGGCCGGAGCGCCCAGCGACTCAATGAAGGAATGCTTGAGTGGCGCCTCGGCGGCCTGCCCGTGGAAGCCGCCGCTTAGAAGAGTAGGTGTCCGGGGCTCCGCTAGTGACCACCGCCGGGGCATGCCGTCCAGTAGGTGACGGCGCGGGCGTGCGTCAGCCCCCTGTGTGCCGCTTGCCGCGCGAACGACGTCGTCATCTGCTGAGGTCATGTCGCTCGTGCGCCCAGATTGTTGTCGGATGCTCGGCAACCAAAGTGGAAACGAATGGCGTGAACTATTTCCGCAGGACGGCGTCCGGGGCCTGCGGTGTGGTGATCGGGTCTGCGTGTCGATGCACGAGTGCCCACGTATCGCCTTCGGGGCGATAGACGCTTGTTACCCGCAGATCAAACACCGATATTTGGTCTCCGCCTCCAACCTTCGCCTGCCAGTGTTCTATGTCCAGGAAGCAGGCGAGATTGGAAGTGACGTGTTTGGTGAGCGTTTCAATGGCGGTGACGCGTCCATCTTGGAAACGTGCTGCTGCTGAATCAAGGGCCCCTGATACTCGTTCCCAGCCCACCGCCGGAGGGCCCCAGGGATTAGCAAGGGACACGTCCATGCTGTGGGAGAAAATGTCCTTGGCGGGTTCCGGATCGCCCTTGGCAAACGCATTTACTGCTTGATGAAAGCGGGCGATGACCTCGTCAAGCTGCATTGGGTCCACCTAGCTCATAGTGGTGTCTGGACTAAGCGAAGTTTAGCGGCTCCGTGCCCGCCCGTCACCGGCTGCACGTCAAGCACGGGAGGGCCTTGTCGTTCAGGCGGATTGGTACAGGCCCCATTCCGGGATGGGGTCGTCGAGGGGTGCCGGCCAGCCGGGGTCGTCGGTGTTTGCGGCGGGGAATGGGTGCCCGGCCGTGAAGTGGTGCCAGTCGGGGAAGGGATCCGGAGGCAGTTCCGGCTCGGGATCCGCGGGCACGCCTCGCTCCGCCCGTGGGTCTGTGTCTGTTTTCGTGATCGGGAGGTGGGCGGGCCAGCGGGGCGGTTCCCAGTCCTGATGCTCGCTCGGATAGTAGCGTTTTGAGGGTGAAATCCAGCCCGGCGGGCTCGTTGTGGTGGCCCCGACGGGTGTCCAGGCGGAGGAGTGTTTGAGGCGGTGGTGTTTCGGGCAGGGCTGGCCCAGGTTGGCGATACCGGTGGTGCCCCCGTCGGCCCAGGCCAGGAGGTGGTCCGCCTCGTTGTCCAGGGAATGGTTGTTACAGCCGGGAAACGGACACCTGCCGTCACGGAGCCGGAGCCAGTGCCGCTGCGCCGCCGTCAGACGGTAGCTGCTCCGCCCGATTTCCAGCGGCGCCCCGTCCCGGGGATCGGTCAGGACCCGGTAGAAGGAACCCGCGCCGCCGGCGACGAGGCGGCGGGCCATCGACGGCGGGATCGGACCGTACCCGTCCAGGACGGCCGGTTCGTCCGTGAGGCCCAGCAGCGACAGGACCGGCACGGTGACCAGGACCTGCGCCCGCGGCACCGGAACACCCCCGCCCACACACCCGCCCGTCCCGCCGCCGGCAAGTCCGTTGGTGGTGCCCCCGCCGGCAAGTACGTTGGTGGTGCCGTCGCCTGTTCCGCCGGTGGCGTTGGTGAGGAGCCAGGTCGCGGCGATGTCGGCGCGCAGCTGGGCCAGGGTCCGGGTCTCGGCCGGGCCCTGCAGGGCCCGGGCGGCGGCGGTGGTCCGTTCCCAGATTCCGGCCGCGGTCTCGGCCGGGAGCCGGGCCGAGAGCCAGGCCATGCCGTCCCGGTCCGGGACGAACTCGACCCGCCGGTCCGCGACGCTCACGGTGTGGCGTGCCTCGATGCTCTCCGGATGGTGGCGTTCGCGCCAGGTGCGGGCCTTGGCCCGGAACCGGGACGGCACGAGCTCCCCGGCCGCACAGCCCCGGGCCGCCCCGGGCGCGGCCGGGTCCAGGAAATGCCCCTCCAGCGAGGCCGCCCCGGCAGAATCCAGGCCGCTGGTTTCCTCGACAAGGATCCGGGCGTGCTGCCAGGAAATCGTCCCGGCCCGCAACGCCGCCCAGGTCAGCGGCAGCCCGGTCGTCAACGCCCGGGCCTCGGACAACAGCGCCCCGGCGGTGCGTTCGCTCACGGTCAGGACACACGCCACCTCGGCGACCAGGGCCATCTCCTGGACGGCACGGTCCCGCACGGATCCCGCCGGCGGGGCCAGGAACCTCGCCGCCCGCGCGTAATCGGCGGCCAGCTGAACCTTCAGCGCCGCCGTCCGGGCCTCCAACCGGGCCACCTCGGCCAACCCGTCCAACAACCCATCCGCCAAATCCCGCAACGGATCAGCGTCCCGGAGGGCATCAGCATCCCGCAAGTCATTGGCATCCCGCTGGGCATCGGCGGCGGCCGGATCAGAGCGGTCCGGGCCGCCGGCACCGGACCCGAGCAAGGCAGCCAGCACAGCCACAGACGCCGCAACGGCCTCCGCCGCCGCGTTGGCGTCCGCGCCGCGATCCACACTCGAGGCTGCTCTGCTCTCCACACCCACAGCATCTCAGGACCCTCCGACAAAAATAGCGGCATGGCCTGTCCTCGACGCGGGTGCTGACCCAATAACCAAGAATCGTTTGAGAGCTGGTGTCCGGGCGCTGCGCTTCTCCAACAATCGAGCTGGGCCGGTCCATATCGAACTGCTCGCAATTTCGCCGGCAGTTCGAGGGCCACCAGGCAGGAGAAAAGGAATGTCCCGCCTGGTCGGGTTGGCCAGTGCAGCAAAGAGCAGGTCGGCTGGCGAGGCTTTCGTTCTGACAGGCACAGCACCCTTTTATTTAGGAAAAATCCTACGCGTCAACCGCTGCTGGACGGAAAATCGGATGGAGGCCATGCCGGGACCGGCGCGGCGGGTGCGATTTCCCGGCGGCGGCGCACGCTCACGCGGCATCGGTCCAATAGGAAAGCCTCCGCGCGAGTCAAGGACTCAAGCGCGGAGGCTCCCGACTCTCCAAGCTGGGGGACTGGAGGGTCAACACAATTCTAGCGCCTGGACGGCCTGGCGGCCCCTATGCCCTGCTTCTGCGACCGGCTACTGCGCCGAAGATGAGCAGCACAATGACGGCGCCCAGAATGGAGAGGAGCCAGGTCCGCAGGTCGAAGAAGTTCCCGAGGCCTCCTCCGAAAATCAACGATCCGATCCAGCCGCCGAGGATCGCGCCCACGACGCCCAGCACGAGCGTGACTACCCAGCCGCCTCCCTGCCGGCCGGGAAGCAGTGCCTTGGCGATGGCCCCTGCAATAAGCCCGAGAATGAGAAAAGCGAGAATCCCCATGACTGTACTTCCTTTCCGTGGACTGGCCGTGGAATGCGGCCGTAAGCATGATTCAATCAGCATGCTTAGTAGTTCGCAATACCGGGTGAACGGCGAATGACGAAGTTTTTCGACTCGTCAGTCCGGCTCCGCCCTTCGTGTTCGCCGTTGTTTAGGCGAAAACCTGATTGCGCCACATGGAGGGCCCGCTGGGCCACCTGCTTCATCCGGGCCTTCTACCAGCACAGTCGCGGGCGCCTGTGGTCCACGGGGGAGCGAGGGGAACCCGTGCGAGATTGGCGATTCGATCGGCCGTCGGACGCGTGGCGCAGTTGCCCTGTTCGAGAATAAATCCACTGTCTTCCTGTTTGTAACGACCGCGGCGACACGCGGTCCACAGGCGCTTGGCGTGACGCAGCGCCGCAGTGTTGAGCTTGATTGTCATGCGGGGCCTTCTGAGCCGTATCTTTCCGGGTCCGGGGGTGTACCGGGTCAATGGGTGCTCAATACAGGTGCCCCAGGCGGGAGTCAGCTCTGAACGCGGACGGCGGTGTTCGCCGACCGGGGTAGTCGATGCTCGGGCCGCTGGACTACTTCTGGGTATGTGGGCCGGAATCCTCACCGGGTTTACGGGTGGCATCTACGGTGCCGTCCGCGCCGTAGTCGCCCTCTGAATATCGGCCTATTTCAGATTCTGCCGTGCGGCCGCGAATAGTCCCGGCGTCGCCATAGTCGGCCTCCACATACCGTCCCGATTCCGTGGCTTTGTCGCCCAGGGGCTCGGGCAGGCCGCCCTCGCTGCCGGCCGCGCCGTAATCCCCTTCGGTATATTGGCCTTCCTCGTCCTCCGCGTGGCGGCCGGGTTGCGCGCCGGCTTTGCCATAGTTGCCTTCCACGTAACGGCCCCGCAGGTCTGGCTCTTCGGGCTTCTTCTTCGTTCCCGCTTCATCCGGGGTGTTCTCGAAGCCGCTGTTGTCGGTCATGATCGTGCCTTTCCCGAAGCGAACTTTGCGTCTTCTGCGGCGCAGTTTAAGTTTAGCGAGGGCCGCCTCGGAGTTATAGGGAGCGGTCACCGCGGGGGAGTGGCACTCCACGGCCCTGTGCTGCGGTAGTCGGGCTACGTCGTCAAAGTAAGAAGGCCATTTTCAGCCTGCGTACGCCGGGAAGTGTCCTAGACGGCGTCGGGCCGCTGATCACCCTTGTGGCTCCGCAGGTTCTCCTGCACCTTGCCGAACAAATCCTTGATGGTCGACTCCGTATTAGTGAGCATGTCCGGCTGGACGTAGACCTGTTGGGCGGGAGACAAGCTGTAGTGGGACGGCAGGCCACCCGTGCCGTCCACGCCTTCCAGTGCGATGGTCACGCTGCCTTCCTTGCGCGCAATGGCGCCGATCCGGCCGAAGACCACGGTAAATTCGTCCGGCTGGAAGCTCACGGTCAGCCCGACATGCGCCCGGCTCAGGTCGCTTGCCGCGACGGCCTTCTCGTTCCCGGTTCCTGCATAGCTCATGTCCATCTCCCCGACAGTTGGTGGCATTGGCGACTCGTACGCGAGCAGTCTACGTCTGGACCCAGAGGCCGGAAAGGACCCCGCCGGCTGCCCGATACCGGACCAGGTCCGCTCTGGTGGAGAATGCGTTCATGACCAAAGACGATCTTCGGCCTGTCTACTTCCTTTCGGATAGCACCGGCATCACCGCAGAAACCCTCGGCAACACCCTGCTCACCCAGTTCCCCGCGAATAACTTTGACCGCATCACGGTCCCTTTCATCACGACCGTAGAGCAGGCCAAGACCGTGGTCGGCACGATCGACAGCCTGGCCGTCTCCGGCCTCCAACCGATCGTCTTTTCCACCGCGGTCAGCAGCGACATCCGGCAGGTCCTGGCGACGTGCAACGGGATCATCGTGGACCTGATCGGTACGCATGTCGGACAGCTGGAGCGGGCCCTCGGTTCGCCGGCCAGCGGCGAACCCGGCAGGGCGCATGGCCTGGGCAATGCGGAGCGGTATCAATCCCGGATGGCCGCCGTCGAATACGCCATGGAACACGACGACGGCCAGAGCCTGCGTGCGCTCGAAAAGGCCCAGGTCATCCTGGTGGCCCCGTCACGATGCGGCAAAACGCCCACCACCATGTACCTGGCGCTGCAACACGGCATCTTCGCCGCGAACTTCCCGCTGGTGGATGAAGACTTCCAACGCGAAGGGCTCCCCAAGCCGCTGAGGCCTTTTGTGGAGAAATGTTTCGGTCTCTCCTCCAACCCCCTGCGCCTGAGCCAGATCCGCACGGAACGGCGCCGCGGCTCATCGTACGCTTCGCTGCGGCAGTGCGGGTTCGAGCTGCGCAGCGCCGAGCAGTTATACGTCTCCCATAGGATTCCGTACCTGAATTCAGCCACGGTCTCCGTGGAGGAAATGGCGGCCACCATTCTGCAGCGGATGAACCTCAAGCATTAGGGAAAAGTTTCACAAACCCTGTGTGGCGGACGTCATATGGAAAGAGAGCCTCAGACCTGTCAGTGTGGACAGGACTTGCGCCCATCAACCGGCCATCGCCGCGAGCGGGGCGGTGCACCTGCATGCCATCTTCTGCAAAGGAGCAGTAATTATGACGACAGACATCCTGTGGTTTTCAGAACTCGGACTCAAGGACCTGGACCGGGTGGGCGGAAAGAACGCTTCCCTCGGCGAAATGGTGCAGAACCTGACCTCGGCCGGGGTTCAGGTCCCCGACGGCTTCGCCACGACAGCGGATGCCTACCGCAACTTCCTGGCAGATTCCGGCCTGGACCAGAAGATTGCCGACAGGCTGGTCGGCCTGGACACTGACGATGTGACGGCCCTGGCCTCCGCCGGGCAGGAGATCCGTGCCCTGATGCGCGAGACGCCCTTCCTGCCGGACTTCGAAGCGCAGATCCGGAACGCCTACCAGCAACTGGTGGACAAGCACGGCGGCTCGGAGGACCTGTCCTGGGCAGTCCGTTCCAGCGCCACCGCGGAAGACCTTCCCGATGCCTCCTTCGCCGGGCAGCAGGAAACGTTCCTGAACGTCCGCGGGATCGAGAACATCCTGCTCGCCATCAAGGATGTGTTCGCGTCCCTCTACAACGACCGGGCGATCGCCTACCGCGTGCACCACAAATTCGAGCACGCTGAGGTGGCGCTCTCGGCCGGCATCCAGCGCATGGTGCGCTCCGACGTCGGCGCCTCCGGCGTCATGTTCACTATGGACACGGAGTCCGGGTTCCAGGACGCCGTGTTCGTCACGTCCTCCTACGGTCTCGGCGAGGCCGTCGTTCAAGGCGCGGTCAACCCCGACGAGTTCTACGTCTACAAGCCCGCGCTGCAGGCCGGACGCCCCGCCATCCTCAAACGAGGACTGGGCGAGAAGGCCCTCCAGATGACCTACACCACCAGCCGCGAAATCGGCCGCACCATCGACTTCGTGCCGGTTGAGGCGTCATTGCGGAACCGCTTCAGCCTCAGCGACGCCGACGTCGAACAGCTCGCCCGGCACGCTGTCGCCATCGAAAACCACTACGGCCGCCCGATGGACATCGAATGGGGCAAGGACGGGATCGACGGCGGCCTGTACATCCTGCAGGCCCGCCCGGAGACCGTGCAGTCCCGCCGGGCCTCCGGAAGCCTGAGCCGTTTCCGCCTCAACGGAACCAGCCGGGTGCTGGTCGAGGGCCGTGCCATCGGCCAGCGCATCGGCGCCGGCAGCGTCCGCATCCTCACCGCGATCGACCAGATGGCCGCTTTCAAGACCGGCGATGTCCTCGTCGCCGACATGACCGACCCGGACTGGGAACCGATCATGAAGCGCGCCTCTGCCATCGTGACCAACCGCGGCGGCCGCACGTGCCACGCGGCCATCATCGCCCGGGAACTGGGGATTCCCGCCGTCGTCGGCACCGGGGACGCCACAGAAGCCCTGTCCGACGGCCTCGAAGTGACCGTCTCCTGCGCCGACGGTGAGACCGGTGTTATTTACGAAGGGCTCCTGGACTTCAGCGTCGAGGAAACCGAGATCACCCAGCTGCCCGAGGCTCCCATCAAGGTCATGATGAACGTCGGCACCCCGGAACAGGCGTTCACCTTCGCGCAGCTGCCCAACCACGGAGTGGGACTGGCCCGGCTCGAATTCATCATCAACCGACAGATCGGCATCCACCCGAAGGCGCTGCTTAACCTGGCCGAGCAGCCGGCGGACGTCGCCGCGGAAATCCGCGAGCGGATCGCCGCGTACGACAGCCCGCGCGAGTACTACATCAAGCGCCTGGCCGAAGGCGTGGCCACCATCGCGGCGGCTTTCGCGCCGGAACCCGTGATCGTGCGCATGTCCGACTTCAAGTCCAACGAGTACGCCAACCTGATTGGCGGTCCCGCCTACGAGCCGCACGAAGAGAACCCGATGCTCGGCTTCCGCGGCGCCTCACGGTACCTGGAGCCGTCCTTCCGGGACTGCTTCGACCTCGAGTGCGAGGCCCTGTCCTTTGTCCGCAACGAGATGGGGCTGACCAACGTCAAGCTGATGATCCCGTTCGTGCGGACCCTGGACGAGGCCCGCGGCGTCATTGACCTGCTGGCGGAGAACGGCCTCACGCGCGGTGAGAACGGCCTCGAGGTGATCATGATGTGTGAGATTCCGTCCAACGCGTTGCTCGCCGACGAGTTCCTGGACTACTTCGACGGATTCTCCATCGGTTCCAATGACATGACCCAGCTGGCCCTGGGCCTGGACCGGGATTCCGCGATTGTCTCGGGCGGCTTCGACGAACGCGACCCTGCCGTCAAGAAGCTCCTGAGCATGGCCATCAAGGCCTGCAAGGCGCGCGGCAAATATGTGGGCATCTGCGGCCAGGGTCCCAGTGACCACATGGACTTCGCTGAGTGGCTGGTGGCGGAAGGCATCGATTCCGTCTCCTTGAACCCCGATACCGTGGTGGATACCTGGCTCAGGCTCGCCGGCGGGGCCGTCGAGGCAGGAGTCGGCGCCGAGGCGAACTGACGGCACGACGCCGAGGGAGCGGCAGGCGGCACACCCGCCGGGCAGCACGGTCTATCTATTTCAGACCGTGCTGCTGCGGCCGCACCGACCGCCTGGCGGGACACGCACGACGATGCGCCGTCGGCTCGCGACACATTTCCCGCGGCCGGCCAACCGGTCCTCTCGACTGGGGAACAACGGAGCCGTGATATACGTTGCAGTTCCGTCAGGTAAGAACGTCAGAGAAGAGAATGACCCCAGTGGCAACTGATTACGACGAAGTACGTTCCGACGTCAAGGAATCCCAGGACCGGTCCCTTGAGGCGTTGCAGTCCGCCAACGCACCGGATGCCCGCAGCGTTGCACGTGAGTTGGACGAGGCCGACGCACTGGATGAAGCGATGACTCCGGGCGGCGAGTTTGTCGCCGAGGAGCTGATCGTTCAGGTCATACCCCAGGCGCAGGATGAGTTCACCTGCTATTCCTGCTTCCTGGTCCGTCACCGGTCCCAGCTCGCTCGCGAAAAGGACGGCCACCAATACTGCATTGAGTGCGAGGGATAAGACGGATCACGTCCCGACGCCTGGAAGCAGCCGCAAGGCCGAAATTGGTTAGAGTCTCTACCTCAAGGCCTGCGGGGGACCGGGCCGCTCATGGTGGCGTCGGTAAATGCTGGAGACGGATTGACCGCACTTAGCTTGGCCTATGAATGGTTCGCAGAGGACGTACCGAACAAGACCTGGATCCGCGCCGTTGAGAAATCACAAACCCTTGAATCCCGCAGCGCAACGCACTTTGGGTTTGTCCAGGCCGGGGGAGAGGCCCAGAGCTTCGCCGTAGGGTTGAACCGCCGGTTAAAAGCGGATTCGGACACAAGTGTGTCGCGTTCGGAGGGAAAGAGATCCAGCCCGTCGTTCATGTGCTCCTGACCGCGCTCGAACCAGTCGGCGGCGATTTCTCCCGGCCCGTTGAACACGCTCAGGACACTGCAGGCTTGGGGGAGAACCCCGCGGTGTTCCAGTCAAAGCAGACCTGGACAGGATGCGTTCGGAAAAACACTTCACAGAGCCGTTCCCAGCCGCCGTCCGGGGCCGAACTTAGCCACCCAACACTCCTAGCGCAGAATCAACCGCCGTGAACCCTCCGTCACATTGCAGTTGAGGAATGATCCATGCAACTAATGCAAAATTCATGCCAACCCCCGGGTCAGGAGCACGTCTCACGCAATGCACGGACGGTCACGCTGGTTTTACGCCAACGCTCTAACCCCGATTCCAGTGGGCCCACGAACGCAGTATTCCCGCAGGCCAGAGCAGGGTATTGGGGTCGAGGTGATGCGCGCCGGAAAGGTTTGCGGAGGAGGGGCGATATTGCATCAGGTGCAATAATCACGATTCTACTTTACATAATGTTGATTATCGGCGTTGAGAAATCAGCCGGAAGTGGCTTAGCGGAGCCCGACCCTTTGCGTGTCGGTGCTATCAGAGCTGCGTCTTAGAATTCCGCGCTATAGCTGCATCGCCAAAGTATCGGCGCCTGCCGCGACAATCAGAATCGGCTGGGTTCCGGCGGCTGAGATCGACCTCGGAAACCGGCGAGCGAGCTGGACGTGACGAACAAGCCCGCCCTCGCACCTGGATCCATTCCAGCCAGGTTATGGACGCCCAAACGTCACGTCACGCGATAACTCACAAAACTCACATATGCTCATAGCGTTCAACCAAACTCACAAGACACACAGGAACTCATAGGAGCCCGCCGATGGAAAACCCGTTTCGACCCTCGGCAGGTGCCACACCGCCGGAAATCCTCGGCAGGGCCGGTGTGCTGGATGAGTTCGAGTATGGGCTGCGCCTGGGCTCCGGCGCCCCCGGCCTCCTGACGATCTTCACCGGCGCCCGGGGAATCGGCAAGACCGTGATGATCGGCGCCGCCCACGATGTCGCCCGCGAACACGGCTGGGCCGTGATTTCCGAGACCGCCACCGCAGGTTTCATGGGTCGCATTGGCGAATCCATGCGCCAGCTCGCCGAAGAGCTCGGCACTGGCCCGGTGGTCCGGCGCATCACTGCGGTGGCCGCCGCAGGTTTCAGCATCACTACGCAGCTCCCGCCCGAACGCCAGGTAGCGTGGCGGACCCTGGGCCAGAACCTCCTGACGCTTCTTGACAAGCACGGCACCGGCCTGGTCATCACGGTAGACGAGATTCATGCCGCCGACCGCGGCGAACTGGCCCAGCTGGCCGCCAGTGTCCAGCACTTCACCCAGGACCGTCTCCCCATTGGTTTGGTCTTCGCCGGACTGCCGGCCGCAGTGTCGGACCTGCTCAACGAAGGGGTCGCCACTTTCCTCCGCCGGGCCGACAAGATTGACCTTCACGCTGCCGCCGTGCGGGAAGTGGAAGAGTCGTTCGCCCACACCTTCGCCGAAGCGTCCTTCGAGGTCTCCCCCGCCCTGGTCCGCCGTGCGGCAGAAGCCACGGGAGGGTATCCGTTCCTCATCCAACTGGTCGGATACTTCCTCTGGAGGGAAGCGGAGATCAACCAGGGAACACTCACTCCCGAGTCAGTCGAACGCGGTATCGCGGCGGCACACCGACGCAACGCCCGTACCGTGATCGAAGCCGCGCTCGCCACCGTCTCCCCCAAAGACCTCGACTTCCTGCACGCCATGGCCGAGGACGACGGACCCTCCGTGGCCGGGGACATCGGACGGCGCATCGGAGCCAGGACAAATCTCGTCGCGAACTACCGCTCAAGACTGCTGGCAGCGGGCCTCATTGAAGCCGCCGGCCACGGAAAAGTCGACTTCGCCATCCCCGGCCTGCGCCAACATCTCAGGGCACAAACCAGTGACTAGGCCCTTCGGGGACAGCCCGCGGATGCGGTGCTTGCCGGCTCCGGACAAGCCGGCAAGCCGCCGCCGTGTTCAGGCGCCGACGTAAGCCGCGAGGTGCTGGCCGGTGAGTGTTGAACGTCCGGCGACGAGGTCAGCGGGTGTTCCCTCAAAGACCAGTCTCCCGCCGTCGTGGCCGGCGCCGGGGCCAAGGTCGATGATCCAGTCGGCGTGCGCCATGACCGCCTGGTGATGCTCGATGACGATGACCGATTTGCCCGAATCCACGAGGCGGTCCAAAAGACCAAGCAGCTGCTCGACGTCGGCCAGGTGCAGGCCGGTGGTCGGCTCGTCGAGGACGTAGACGTCGCCCTTTTCGGCCATCTGGGTGGCGAGCTTGAGCCGCTGCCGTTCCCCGCCGGACAGCGTGGTGAGTGGCTGGCCGAGGGTCAGGTAGCCGAGGCCGACGTCGGCGAGCCGGCCCAGGATCTTGTGCGCGGCGGGTGTTTTGGCCTCGCCGTCGTCGAAGAAGTCCAAGGCCTCGGCCACCGACATCGCGAGGACTTCGGCGATGTTCCGGCCGCCCAGCCTGTACTCCAGCACTGACGCCAGGAATCGCTTCCCGTCGCACTCCTCGCAAACGGATTCGACCGTGGCCATGACTCCCAGGTCGGTGTAGATGACGCCGGCGCCGTTGCACGCGGGGCAGGCGCCCTCGGAGTTGGAGCTGAAGAGCGCCGGTTTCACCCCGTTGACCTTCGCGAACGCCTTGCGGATCGGGTCCAGCAGCCCGGTGTACGTCGCCGGGTTGCTCCGCCTTGAGCCGCGGATCGCGCTCTGGTCGACCACCACTACGCCCTCGCGGCCGTCGATTGAGCCGTGGATCAACGAACTCTTCCCGGAGCCTGCGACGCCAGTGACGGCGCAGAGCACCCCGAGCGGAATGTCGACGTCCACATCCTTGAGGTTGTGCATGGACGCGCCGCGGATCTCCAGCGTGCCCGACGACGAACGCACCAAGTCCTTGAGGCTGGCCCGGTCGTCGATGTGACGCCCGGTGATGGTCCCGCTCCCCCGCAGGCCCTCTACCGTGCCCTCGAAGCACACGCTGCCGCCCCCGGTGCCGGCGCCGGGGCCGAGGTCGACGACGTGGTCGGCGATCGCGATCATCTCCGGCTTGTGCTCCACGACGAGCACGGTGTTGCCCTTGTCGCGAAGTTGGAGCAGCAGCCTGTTCATCCGCTCGATGTCATGGGGATGCAGGCCGATCGACGGCTCGTCAAAGACGTAGGTGACGTCGGTCAGCGAGGAGCCAAGATGGCGGATCATCTTGGTCCGCTGTGCCTCTCCCCCGGACAGGGTGCCCGCCGGCCGGTCAAGGGAGAGATAGCCCAGGCCGATCCCCGCGAACGAGTCGAGGATGTGCTGGAGTCCGGCGAGCAGCGGGGCCACGGAGGGTTCGTCAAGGCCGCGGGCCCAGTCGGCGAGGTCGCTGATCTGCATGGCGCAGGCCTCAGCGATGTTCTTCCCCTTGATCTTCGAGGACAACGCCTCCTGGCTGAGCCGGGTGCCGCCGCATGCGGGGCAGGTCGTGAACGTGATCGCCCGTTCCACGAACGCGCGCACGTGCGGCTGCAGCGCGTCGACGTCCTTGGATAGCATCGACTTCTGGATCTTCGGGATCAGCCCCTCGTACGTGAGGTTGATGCCCTCGACCTTGATCTTGGTCGGCTCCTTGTAGAGGAGGTCGTCCAGTTGCTTCTTGGTGAACTTGCTGATCGGCTTGTTCATGTCGAAGAATCCGGAACCGCTGAAAATGCGGCCGTACCAGCCGTCCATGCTGTAACCGGGGATCGTGAGCGCACCTTCACTGAGTGACTTGGTGTCGTCGTACAGCGCCGTGAGGTCGAAGTCGGTCACCGCGCCCATGCCCTCGCAGCGCGGACACATGCCGCCCTGGTACACCACGTCGCGCACCACGTTCCTCTCGACCCTGCCGCCCTTCTCGGTGCTCATCACCCCGCTCGCCTTGCGCGTCGGGACGTTGAAGGAGAACGCGGTTGGCGAACCGACGTGCGGCTGCCCGAGTCGGCTGAAGAGGATCCGGAGCATGGCGTTGGCGTCGGTGGCGGTGCCCACGGTGGAGCGCGGGTTGGCGCCCATCCGTTCCTGGTCGACGATGATCGCCGTCGTCAGGCCTTCCAGGAGGTCGACATCGGGCCGTTGCAGCGTCGGCATGAAGCCCTGCACGAAGGCACTGTAGGTCTCGTTGATCATCCGCTGCGACTCCGCGGCGATCGTGCCGAACACCAGGGAGCTCTTACCCGAGCCGGAGACGCCGGTGAACACCGTCAGGCGGCGCTTCGGGATCTCGATACTGACATCCTTGAGGTTGTTCTCGCGGGCGCCCTGCACACGGATCATGTCGTGGGTATCGGCAATCTGCTGCGCGGGCGCCTCCGTGTCCGTCCCCGTGGCCATGCTCATGGTGTCTCCATCTGTTCTACGGGACCGCCTTCGCGGTCTCTGTCGGCGTCGCTGTGCTCTATCTAACCAGCATCGGGAGGCAGCCACGGTCCTGTTTCATGGGCTGGTCCGCGGAGGGCTCAGCGCGGTTCCTGGATGCGGATCAGGTTGCCCGCGGGATCGCGGAAGGCACAGTCACGAACCCCGTAGGGTTGGTCGGTGGGCTCCTGGACGACCTCGGCGCCTCTGGCCTGCAGCCGCTCGAACGTGCCGTCGACGTCGGTCGTGGCCAGGAGGACCCGTGCGTAGGTGCCCTTGGCCATCATCTCGGCGATGGTGCCGCGCTCGTCGTCGGTGATTCCGGGGTCCGCGGCCGGCGGTTCCAGCACGATTGACGTGCCCGGTTGCCCGGCGGGGCCGACCGTGAGCCAGCGCATCCCGCCGTAGCCGACGTCGTTGCGGACCTCGAAACCGAGGGTGTCGCGGTAGAAGGCCAGCGAGGCGTCCGGATCGGTGTGTGGGAGGAAACTCGAGAGAATGGTGATGTCCATGGCGTTCATGCTAGCTGCGGCTCGTGGGCCCGCGCTTCTCGATTCCTGACCGGTCGGGTGACCTGTTTCGCCACGCAGGACGGCATGCCCGCCGTCGTGCGCGTTGCCTCCCGCCGAAAGACGCTGGGAGGCACCCCGACCAGCTCGGTGAAGCGGCTGCTGAAGGTGCCCAGCGAGGAGCAGCCGACGGCGAAGCAGACCTCAGTGACGCTGAGGTCGCCGCGGCGCAGCAGTGCCATGGCGCGCTCGATCCGGCGCGTCATCAGGTAGCTGTACGGGGACTCACCGTAGGCCAGACGGAACTCGCGGCTGAGGTGTCCGGCGGACATGTGCACGCCGCGGGCAAGGGCCTCGACGTTTAGTGGCTGCGCGTACTCCCTGTCCATCCGGTCGCGGACGCGGCGCAGCCGCGCGAGATCGCGGAGGCGTTGCTCGTCTCGTGGCTGTGGATCACTTTGCTGCGGATCCGGGGCGGGCATGCTGGTCACATCTGTGATCGTGCTACGCTCCGCCGGACTTGTCCAGCGCCGCCGGCGCCCCCGAATCTCCGTCCCATGCATTGTCTTTGACGCCGGGCTCACTGAGAATGAACCATGACGGTCTACCTGAGGTCTTTGGAAACTGCAGTCCCGCCAACCATTCTGGTCCAGCCCGAGGCCAGGGCCGTGTTCGCCGCCCAGCCGGGCCTGACGCGGCTCGGATCCCGGCTCGTCAACACCTGCTTTGACTCCGCAGCCATCGACACCCGGCATACGGCGGTCAAGGAGCTCACCACCGACAGCCGGGCGCAAGATCCGCAATTCTTCGACCCTGCCACGGGCCTGCTGCTCAGCCCGAGCACCAAGGTCCGGAACGACATCTTCGCCACGGAAGCCACCAAGCTCTTCATTGAAGCCGCCCAAAAAGCCCTGGATGCCTGTCCCGGGGTCGATGTGCTGGACGTAACCCACCTGATCACCGTTTCCTGTACCGGATTCTTCAATCCCGGGCCGGACTACAAGATCGTCCGCGCCCTGGGCCTGAACCCGGCCGTTCAGCGGTACCACCTGGGCTTCATGGGCTGCTACGCCGCTTTCCCGGCGCTGCGGGCGGCGAAGTCCTTTTGCGAGGCAGATCCCGAGGCTGTGGTCCTGGTGGTCTGCGCCGAACTGTGCTCGCTCCACGTCCGGACCTCCAACGACCCCGACACCATCATGGGGTCGGCACTGTTTGCCGACGGCGCCGCTGCGGCAGTCGTCACCGCCCGGGATATCCCCGGTGAGCCTGCCCTGCTGCAGTTGGACCACTTCGAAACCGTCCTGACGCCGGTCGGGGAGGAATCCATGGCCTGGAACATCGGCGACGAAGGCTTCGAGATGGTTCTGGGGAACTATGTCCCGCACATCATCGACGACCACATTATCGGCGCCCTCGAACCTCTCCTGTCACGGGACGGCTCGCTGCACGGACTCCGCTACGGCGACATCCAGCACTGGGCCATCCATCCCGGCGGCCGGAGCATCCTGGACAAGGTTCAGTCCCGGCTGGAGCTCAGCGATGAACAACTTGTCCCTGCCCGGGAAACATTGCGAAACTTCGGCAACATGAGCAGTGCCACCGTCCTGTTCGTCATCAAGCACATCCTTGACCTGCCGGCCGCCGGCGAGGACCGGGACGGGAAAGACGTTCCTGCAGTCAATCCGGGTGCGGAACGGATCTGCTCCATGGCCTTCGGCCCGGGCCTGACCGTGGAAACAGCGCTCTTCACCCGACTTCCGGTGCGGCGGGCCGCCGCAGCCGCGGAAACTCCCGACGCCGAGACCGCCGGCGCAGACCCGGCGCGCCCGGTCTCGGTGCGGGCCTGAAAGCGGCCACGCTGAAACCCTCCAACGTGCGGCTATTCACGACGGACCGACTCCGTTCGGTCCTTCTGCGGGACCGCGCGTCCGACGCCGTCGAGGAAATGGACCTGCCCGGCTGCGATCCCGGCCGACTGGAGCGCACCTATGCCCAGTTCGCGCTCGTCAACCGCGCGGTCGCCGGGTGGCGCGGCATCTATCGGCGCCGTGTGCGGCCGCGGCTGACCCCGGACACCCCGATGACCCTGCTGGACATCGGTTGCGGCGGGGGCGATGTTCCGGTCCTGCTGTCGCGTTGGGCCGGCCGGGACGGGCTGCGGCTGGACATCACGGCCATTGACCCGGATCCGCGGGCCAGCCTGTTCGCCACGGACCGGCACGCGTCTGCGGGTATCACCTTCCGCCAGGCGGCCGCCGCCGAGCTTGTCGCAGAAGGCCGCCGCTATGACTTCGTGGTGTCCAACCATGTACTGCACCACCTGGACGGACTGCCGGGATTCCTGGCCGAATCCGCCAGGCTGTCCCGCGGCACGGTGATCCACAACGACATCCGCCGCAGCCCCGCCGCCTACGCGCTCTTCGGTGCAGCCTCTTGGGTGTTCACCGGCTCCTACATCCGGCAGGACGGGCTGACCTCGATCCGGCGAAGCTTCACCGCAGCGGAACTGACCGCCGCCGCTCCCCCGGGCTGGACGGTTGCCCGCCACGCCCCCTTCCGCAACCTCCTTTTGCTGGACACCGCCGACGCCGGCCACCCGGAAGGACCACCCGCCGGTGGCTGATGTGCTGATCATCGGCGGCGGCCCGGTGGGACTTTTCATGGCCGCCCTGCTGCTCCAGGAGGGGGTGGAGGTGCAGGTGCTGGAGCAACGGAGCGCCCCGGAACCCCATTCGCGGGCCATCGGCATCCATCCGCCGGCCCTCGAGGCCCTCTCCCGCGCAGGAGTCGGGGAAACCCTGGTTGCCGAGGGCGTCCAGATCCGCCGCGGCGTCGCCCTGGCCCGCGGAAGGACGCTCGCCACGATGTCTTTCGCCGGAGTCTCGGACCGCTTCCCGTTCGTGCTGTCACTGCCGCAAGGCCGTACTGAGGCGCTGCTGGAACAGCGGGTCAACGAGCTCGACGGCGGCGCTGTGCACCGCACCGTCCGTGTCACCGGGTTGTCTGACGACGGCGTCCGGGTCACGGTGGAAGCCGCATCCCCGGGGGGCGCCCTCCGATACACGGCGCCGCTGGTCATCGCCGCCGACGGCGTGCGATCCACCGTGCGGTCCGTGCAGGGCATCGCCCTGCGCACCAAGGACCATCCGGACAGCTACCTCATGGGCGACTTCGCGGACGGGACCGGCTTTGGTCCCGACGCGGCTTTGTTCCTGGCCGGTGCGGGAATCGTGGAGTCGTTTCCCCTGCCCGGTCGTCTGCGCCGCTGGGTGGTCCGGCTGGGCCCCGGAGACTTCATTGGCCGTGAACTCGCTGCCCGCGACCCGGCCGCCGGCGATCGTGACGGCGATGCCCGGTGGCTGATGCAGTGTGTGCGGGACCGGACGGGATTCGAGATCGATGCCGGGACCAACAGCATGCTCAGCAGCTTTGGTGTCCGCACGCGCCTGGTGCGCCGAATGGCAGCCGGCCGGGTGGTGATGATCGGGGATGCGGCCCACGAGGTGAGCCCCATCGGCGGGCAGGGCATGAACCTGGGCTGGCTGGATGCCGCGGACCTGGCGCCGATCATGACGGCAGCGGCGCGCGGTCACAATGTGGCGGACCGTCTGCGGACTTTTGAACTCGCCCGCCTGAGGGCAGCCGCCAAGGCCGCCCGCCGGGCGGAAATCAACATGGCCCTGGGCCGGCCCCTCGCGGACGGCCTCTTGGCAGCGCGGAATCGGGCCATCGGCGGCGTGGCCGCAGTCCCGGCGGTGAATTCGTTGATCGCGCGCCGGTTCACCATGCATTGAAGCTCCCGTGGCTGCCCGGCCCATGGGTGACCGTGGCGCGGAATAGACTGTGCGCATGGACGGCCTCTCGGTGCCGCGGCGCCGCACAGTGTTCCGCACAGTGTTCCGCATACTGTGCAGCGCAGCGTCCGCCGTGGCCGTACTGGGTGCCGCAGCGTCCTGCAGCACGGGCACCGGTGGCGGGTCCGCCGGCACGCCCTCCGCTCCAACAGCCGTAGCGACAGCCACCTCCGCCGGGCCGGTGACCGTTGAACTCAACCAGTTTCGCGACAACTACAGCAATCAGATCATCGAAATCCAACTCACGAACACCACGGTCGCTCCTCTGACGGTCCTCGGTGCTGAACTGAGCACGCCGCTCTTCGCGGCCCCGATCGCCTGGCCGGCGACCGCCGGCGGTATCGTGCTGCCGCCCGGCCAGATGAAGAGTCTGCCGGCACCGTTATCCGCGCCGGAATGTAACAGCACTGGCGCATCCCGCGGGGTGCCCGGGGACGAAACCGGCGGGACCACCCGAACCACCGGATCAGCGCAGGTGACCCTCCGGCTGGCGCCGCCAGCAGCCGCTGCAACAGACCCGGCCACCGGCCCAACCACGGCTGAAGATCCCTTCGGGGTCCTGGCGCGTAACAACGCTGAGATGTGCCTGACCCGCGAAGCCGCAGCGGTGGCGGCTTTCGCACTGGCTCCGGACCTTGAGGTCGCCGCGGACGGCCGGACCGCCGTCGTGCGTCTGCTCGTTACACCGGCCGCCGCCAAGGCAGGGGGCACCGGCGGAGCGGGCGCCGGTGAGTTGGTGATAGACCGAATTGACGAAACCACCCTGCTGGCCGAGTCCCCGGCTGCTCCGTGGCCGCGGGCGTTCACGGTTCGCGCCGGCGGGGCGGCTGCGGAACTGCGGCTTGGAATCCGGCCAGCCCGCTGCGATCCCCACGCCGTGGCCGAAGACAAAGTGGGCACACTCCTGCCGCTGCGCATCACGGTGGCGGGCCGGGAGGGCGTCCTAAAGATCGCTGCCGGCGACAAACTTCGGGGACAGATCTACGATTTTGTTACAACTGCCTGCGGCCGCCAGTAGTCTGAGGGCATGTCCATTGACGCCAGGCCCACCGACTACAGCGCCGCCCGGATCCAGGAGACCGTCCAGGAGATCCTGAGCGCGGGCATCCTGCCGCCGATCGTCCAGGCCGGGCATCCAGTCCTCCGGCACGTGGCCGCGCCGTTCGAAGGCCAGGTGACCGACGCCGAACTCGGTCACCTCATCGACCTCATGCGCAGCGTGATGCACAAGGCACCGGGCGTTGGCCTGGCAGCACCCCAACTCGGGATCCCCCTGCAGATCGCCGTCCTGGAGGACCAGTTTGCCGTCGATCCCGAGGTGGCTGCCGTCCGCGGACGGGAACCGCTGCCGTTCTTTGCCATGCTGAACCCGCGCTATCAGTCCCTTGGCAGGACGTCCGTGGCGTTCTATGAGGGGTGCCTCTCCGTCGGCGGCCTGCAGGCTGCCGTGCTGCGGCCGGAGTCGGTCCAGCTCGACTTCACAACACCGGACGGCACACAGCTGCAGCGGACTTTCACTGGCTGGCAGGCCCGGATTGTCCAGCACGAAACCGACCACCTGCACGGCATCCTGTACCTCGACCGGGCCGAGCTGCGCTCCATTAGCAACAACGCTGAATACTCCGCCCGCTGGGCCCAGCCGGACATCAGCCGTGCCCGGCAGGAACTCGGTTTCCTGCCGGACCCGGCGGAGGACTAGGGCTGCGGTGCCGGATTCTTCCCGGACGGCAGGTAGCGGGCCCACCACTTGAGGATTTCGTCGAAGCGCTGCTTGCGGTGGTGTGGGGTGCCGGAGCGCGATAGCTCGTGGTTCTCGCCCGGGAAGACCAGGAATCCGGTCTCAACCCCCTGCTGCTTGAGGGCCGTGAAGTAGCGCTGGCCCTGCTCCACGGGGCAGCGGAGGTCATCCTCGCTGTGGATCACCAGCGACGGCGTCCGCACGTTGTGCACTCGCGCCATGGGACTTTGGGCGGCCATCTGCTCCGCCGTACGGCCCGTGTATTCACCGCCGAAGAACCAGCCGATGTCCGAGGACCCGGTGAAGCTCACCGGATCCAGGAAGCCGCGTTCCACGATGGCCGCCCGGAAGCGGTGGTCGTGGCTGATGGTCCAGGCCGTCAGGTAGCCGCCATAGGATCCGCCCATGATGCCGACGTTGGCAGCGTCCAGTTCGTCGAACTTCTCCACGGCCCCGTCCAGGAAAGCCAGAACGTCCTGCATGTCCACGGTGCCCATCCGCTCCTTGATGGACCGCCCGTGGGCCTGCCCGTAGCCGGCCGAGCCCCGCGGGTTGCACATGAGCACGGCGTAGCCGGCCCCGGCATAGACCTGCGCTTCGTCGAACAAGGCCACGCTGAACTGGGCAAACGGGCCGCCGTGAATGGTCAGCAGCACCGGGTGCGGGCCGGGGCCTGCAGGTTTGACGAGCCAGCCATGGACCGGGTAGCCGTCGGTCGAGGGCATCGTGAGTTCCTGCGGCTCGCCGATGTCCGCCACGCTCCGCAGCGGCGCGGAGAAGTCCGTCAGCCGCCGCAGCTGCCCGCCGTCGAGCACGGCAACGTCGCCGGCCGTGGTGGAATCGCTGAAGCTCACCGCCAGGGAGCCTCCGCCGCCGGCGGCGCCGGTGACTACCCGGTTGCCGTCCAGGAGCACGGTGTGGCCGCCGTCGACGAGGAACTCGTGCAGTTCCACGGTTCCCCGCGCGTTGTTCAGCACCAGGGCGCCCGCGGCGCCGCGCAGTTCGATCCGGCTGCCGCCGGACAGGTCAAAGGTCTCCACATCGCTGAGCGCAGTGGCGTGGCCGCCTGTGGCCGGCATGGCAAACAGGGCGGTGTTCCTGGCGACAAAGTCGTGGCCTGAGGGTCCCATGTCCTGGGCCAGGAAGAAGATCCACTGGCCATCGGCGGACTGGCGGACGGCACTGATGCTCTGCCGCCCGGCATCGGCCGGCCGGATGGCCTCCGGCTCCCCTCCGGCGGCGGGGATCGAGTAGATGCCGCTGACGAGGTCGGTGTCGCTCCCTTCGTGGAGGGCCGCGGTGAAGAAGATCGTGCCGCCGTCGGCGCTGAAGCTTGCGCCGTCGTGATCGGCCGCCCCGCTGGTGAGTTGCCGGGCGGCCGGCAGCAGGCTGGCGGCGGGCTCATGCGGATCGGCCGCGGCGCCGAGGGCCTTCAATGCGCGTCCGGCCGGGGCGACCTTCGGTTCAGCGTCAAGCGGCGGCACGTCCACGATGAACAGCTGCAGCGGCTTGTCGGCGGTATAGCCAAGGCCGTTCATCCGGTACTTGAAGTCGGTGATGAGCCGGGCGTCCTCGCTGCCGGCACCGACACCGTCGACGCTGCCGTACCGGCCCTCCTCCGGGGTCCTGGCACTGAAGACGATGCTCCCGGAATCGGGCGACCACGCAAACGAGCTGACACCCAGCGGTGCTGCGGTGAGTTGCTGGGGTTCGCCGCCGGCCGCTTCCACGACGTGGAGCTGCGGCTTCCCGCCCGCGGCCGCCCGCAGGAACGCAAGGGCCCGGCCGTCCGGGGAAAAATCCGGCGCCGTGTCACGGAAACCGCGGGTCAGGCGGCGGGGCCGCCGGTCCGGATCGAGGGGGACCTGACCAGGGTGGTCCGAGCCCAGCGGGACGGTCCACAACTGGCCCACGTAGGTGTCGGCATCGAAGTCCGGGCGGATCACGGACACCACGGCACGTGAGCCGTCCGGATGCACGGCGGGGGTGGAAACGGAATTGAGCAGCGGTAGATGTTCAGATTTCACGCTTGCGAGCCTAACGCGAGGTACGCAGACTGTGAAATACCTCACGCCGGTCCGGTGCGGCGCGGACTGGGGACATGTCGTTTGTCGATTCCCGCCGATACCGACGGCATGTCTTATCCCTTCGATCAGCTCCTATTTCGAGAGTGTTCCTCGCGCTGTGATTTCACCGTAGGCTCGGTCTTGGGCGGCTTGGAACGAACACTTGGAGGCTTTGCTCATGTCGCGCATCATGCGGTTCGACCACGTCGGCGTCACGGTCCAGGACCTCGACAAGGTGACAGCGTTCTTCGTTGGACTCGGTCTCGAGATTGAGGGCCGGACGTTCGTGGAGGGCGAGTTCATCGACACGGTCATAGCGATCCCTGATTCCCGCACAGAGATCGTTATGTTGCGAACGCCTGACGGAGGTACAGGGGTGGAGCTTTCCAGCTTCGTCCGGCCCGGCCCCGAGCCGGGATCGCCCGCCGCCATGGCCAACGAACTCGGGTTGCGCAGTGTCGCCTTCGAGGTCGATGATCTCCAGGCGCACGTCGATCGGCTGGCCGGGGAGGGGTACGGGCTGGTCGGTGGCATCGGCCAGTATGAGGACGTCTGGCGCATGGCCTACGTGCGGGGTCCGGAGGGAATCATCGTGGCCTTGGCTGAGCGGATCAGCTGACACGGCGGTCCCAGCGGCGATGCCTCCGGCCCACCCCCGATCCCCCGAGGCTGATTCCGCAGGAGTGATTCCGCAGGGTTGATTCCGCAGGGGCGATTCCGCGAAGCTCCCCCGGCATCCGCGCTTAGGATGAAGGTATGCCTCCCGCCCCCGACTTCCCCCTGCTGTGCCCGGTGTGCAGGACCAGCCTCCGGTCCAGCGACGCTGGCGCCCCGACCCTGCAGTGCGGCGCCGGCCACAGCTTCGATGCCGCCAAGCAGGGGTACTTCAACTTTCTGGTCGGCAAGGGGACGGTATTTGAGGCGGACAGCGCGGACATGGTCGCGGCCCGCTTCGACTTCCTCTCCGCAGGGCACTATCAGCCGCTGGCCGATGCCGTTGCCGAGGTGTCCTTACCGGCGCTCGCAGCTTCAGCGGGCGGGCGGCCCACGGTGTTGGATGCCGGAACGGGCACAGGCCACTACCTCAGGACACTGCTGGACAGGTTTGACCAGGACAGGGCTGAATCCGAGGGGGCGGACCCCGAGCGCCCTCCGGCGGGTAGTGTTTCGGCTGCGGCCATCGGTCTGGACATTTCCAAGTTCGCGCTGCGCCGCGCCGCCAGGATGAACCCGGAAGCCCTCAACGTGGCCGGGGACGTCTGGCAGCCTCTGCCGGTCCAGGACAACGCCGTCGACGTCGTTACGGTGGTCTTTGCGCCGCGCAACGCGCCGGAGTTCGCCCGGGTGCTCCGGCCCGGCGGCCGCCTCGTGGTGGTCACGCCCCGGCCCGGCCACCTGGCCGAGATCGCCGGACAGACCGGCATGCTGGGGATCGAGCCGGCCAAGGACGAGCGGCTCGCGGCATCCCTGGGCACGCACTTCGCTCCCGTCGGAACCCGGGATCTGGACCTGGCTCTCTCCCTGAGCCCGCGCGACGTCACCAACCTTGCCCTGATGGGTCCGGCGGGACACCATCTGGACCGGAGCGCCCTCGCGGCGCTTGAGGCCGGACTTCCGCCGCGCACCGCCGTCTCGGCCCGATTCCGGATCAGCGTCTTCGAACCGGTTCCCGCGAGCTGACCCGGCGCGGCGGTGCGGCACGCCTGCACCGCGTCCGCACCGCTGAACCCGTCCCCGGGGCGGGGAATCAGCCCGGCACGTAACGACTTGGCCACGTTGTCCACCAATTTTCGGCGCCCGGGTCCAGTCGTTGCCCTTCAGTTTAGGATGGAAAGACAGTTACTGAGGAGCTGTGCTTTCAGCTCCCGGAACTCAAGGGGGAATTGATGTCTGTATGGCTGGTCGAGAACTGGTGGGCGCTGTGGCTCACCCTGTTCCTCCTGTTTGCCGTGGTCGAGATGCTCACCCTGGACCTGTTCTTCATCATGCTCGGCGGAGGTGCCCTCGCCGGATTGGTGGCGGACTTCGCCGGCGCCGATCTGTGGCTGCAGATCATCGCCTTCTGCGTTGTGTCCCTGCTGATGATCGGCTTTGTCCGGCCGGTGGCCCTCAAGCACCTCCACAAGGGCCCGGCGGACCAGCGCAGCAACATCGAAAGACTCATCGGCGAATCCGCCCTCGTCATGGAGGCAGTGAGCGAGACCGGCGGCCTCGTCAAGATTGGCGGGGACGTCTGGAGCGCACGGTCCGAATCCGGGGTGCTCGCGCCAGGCCAGCAGGCCGTGGTCAGCGCCATCGACGGGGCCACGGCGATCGTGGCCCCGCAGCCGGAATCGGCCATCCAATAAAGAGGCGGCAGGACATCCTGCGGCACCGGCAGCGGGCCGCACCGCCGCGGATCTGCCACAGCGACACCAAAATCAAACAACTGGGGAATAGGTGATGTATGGATATCGCAATCGCAATTGTGCTGCTGGTACTGATTGCGTTCGTAATTATTGTGCTGGTCCGGTCGGTCCGGATCATTCCGCAAGCCCGGGCCGGCGTCGTTGAACGGCTGGGCAAATACCAACGCACCCTGAATCCCGGCCTCACCCTGCTCATTCCGTTTGTGGACCGCCTGCTGCCGCTGCTGGACCTCCGCGAGCAGGTGGTTTCCTTCCCGCCGCAGCCCGTCATCACCGAGGACAACCTGGTGGTCTCGATCGACACCGTGGTGTACTTCCAAGTCACCGATGCCCGCGCCGCCACCTATGAGATCGCGAACTACATCCAGGCCGTGGAGCAGCTCACCACCACAACACTGCGCAATGTGGTCGGCGGGCTCAACCTCGAGGAAGCGCTGACATCGCGCGACCAGATCAACGGCCAGCTCCGCGGAGTGCTCGACGAGGCGACGGGACGATGGGGCATCCGCGTCTCCCGGGTGGAGCTCAAAGCCATCGATCCGCCCCACTCGATCCAGGACTCGATGGAGAAGCAGATGCGGGCCGAACGCGACCGCCGCGCCGCCATCCTGACCGCGGAGGGAACCAAACAATCGGCCATCCTCACCGCCGAAGGCCAGCGCCAGTCCTCCATCCTGAAGGCCGAAGGCGACGCCAAGGCGGCGATCCTGCGGGCCGACGGCGAGGCGCAGGCCATCCAGAAGGTCTTCGACGCCATCCATAAGGGCAACCCCGACCCGAAGCTGCTGGCCTACCAGTACCTCCAGACCCTCCCGAAGATCGCCGAGGGCTCGTCGAACAAGCTGTGGATCATTCCCAGCGAGGTCGGCGACGCACTCAAGGGGATCGGGAGCGTCCTGGGTACCGGACCAGCTCCGGCTCCGGCTCCAGCTCCCCCGACGGCGACGTCGTCGGATGCCGAAACGCTGGCCGCGCCCGGCGGGGTCGACACCCCGGGAAGCCAGGCCTAGGCGCCCGGCACCTCCCGGACCGTCGGGCACCGCCCGCATCACGGTTCAAGGGAGCCCCCGCAGGCCCCATGGCCCGGTCATTGAGGCCCGGCCGTGGGGCCCGCCGTTTAAGGCCGGACCAGGCAGGCGGGTACTCCTTACGTGGTCCGCGCTGCCCGGCTACTCGCTTTACCTCGTGTGCACCACTGCCGTATACTTGGGTATTTGTCCGGCCGGTTCAGCCGTCCGGAACAAAAACGCTTCGTACAGCGTTGATTCCAATGACGTGCCAAACAGTTTTTGTCACTGGTGACTGTCATCCGGCCCGGTCAGCGGGCCACTCGCGGTACAGCACAGTGCAACCAGAAGTCCGGCGCCTGACGGTCCCCGGATAACGCAGGGCTGGACCCTGCGAACCGAATAGAGGGAGAAAAGATGAGCGATCGCAGCCTGCGGGGTATGCGCCTTGGCGCACAGAGCATGGAGACCGAATCCGGCGTCGAACCGGCTCCGCGCCAGCGGGTTGAATACCGTTGCGAGGACGGCGAGCAGGTGTTTGTGACGTTCTCCTCGGAAGCCGAAATCCCCCCGGTTTGGGTTTCGAAGACGGGCAAGGAGGCCTTGCTGGTGGACGGCGAACGCCCCGTCAACAGCAACGAAAAGGCAGTGCGCACGCACTGGGACATGCTGCTGGAACGCCGTAGCCTCCCCGAGCTTGAGCAGATCCTCGAAGACCGTCTCACGATCCTGCGCGAACGCCGCGGCGAACGCCGGTCGGCCTAGACGGCCAGCTGATACCACCGGCTAAAAAAGGACAGGGCCCGCATCACTAGTGATGCGGGCCCTGTCCTTTTTCGTGGGCGGTCTGCTTCCGGGACGGTGCCGTCCGGGCCGCTAGGCGTCCTTCTTGCCCCTGAGCTTGTTCCAGCGGGCAGTCAGGCCCCACTTCGTGACGTTGATCATGGCTTCGATGACAATGTTGCCGCTCATCTTCGAGGCCCCGAGTTCACGCTCAACAAAGGTGATGGGGCGTTCCACGATCGTCAGGCCGAGCTTGGCCACGCGCCAGGCCAGGTCCACCTGGAAGCCGTAGCCGACCGAGTCCACCGCATCCAGGTTCAGCTTCTCGAGCGTCGTCCGGCGGAAGGCACGGAAGCCGCCGGTGACGTCCTTGATCTTAACGCCCAGCATGATCCGGGCGTACGTGCTGCCGACCCGGCTGATGGCCTGCCGGTAGAGCGGCCAGTTGACGACGCTGCCGCCGGGAACCCAGCGTGAGCCCATGGCGAGGTCCGCGCCCTGCTCCACGGCCTCGATCAGCTGGGGCAGCTGCTCGGGCTGGTGCGAGCCGTCGGCGTCCATCTCCACGAGGATGTCGTAGCCGGCGTCCAGGCCCCACTTGAAGCCTGCGATGTACGCGGCGCCGAGCCCTGCCTTACCGGCCCGGTGCAGGACGTGGATCTGGCTGTCGTCGGCGGCCATTCGGTCCGCCAGCTGTCCTGTGCCGTCCGGGCTGTTGTCGTCGACAACCAGCACATCGGAGGCAGGCACGGCTGTGCGCAGGCGACCGAGCGTCTTGGGCAACGATTCCAGCTCGTTATAGGTGGGGATGATGGTGAGGACACGCACAGCGAGGCCTTTCCTTGAAGGGAGCGGTCGGTGCGCCGGCAGAGAATCGTCGAAGACTTTCAGGCGCAACTTCCCATTATAGGGAGTCGCACGCGCGTGACGGGCCGCATGGCGGCCCCGGGCAGGTCCACCCGCTTCGGGCCAGTACCGGCAGGCCTGAAAATTTCGGCGCCGGAACCGTTTTCTGCTGCGAAGTAGACCCGCCCCCTCGGGGTGCCCGTGGTCATGACCAGTAAAGCTCCCGCGGGTGCGGCAACCTGGAATGGACCGGGGACTGCGGAGCCTGCGCCGTACGCAACCCTCCGTTGACCCTCAATGCTACGGCGGTGCCCCAATCTGTCAACCGAGCCGTGACCTGCCGTTTTATCCATCGCCCCAGCTCAGGGCAGGGGTCCGCGGGTCAATGTTTCTGGGCCGCCGGCTGTATGCGTCGCCCGTACGGTCAGGCGCCGAGCGCACCGCTGGCATAGAGTTCCTGGCCGTCGCGCACCGTCTGGAGGCAGACGGGGTCCGTGCCCGTATCCAGTGCCGGCAGGAGCGGCGTGCGGGCCCGCGGGTCGGTGCTCCAGGACTGCACCCGGCCGTCGGCAACCTGGACCATGAGTTCCTCGACCTCCCAGACCGCGAAGCTGGCCGGGGCCCCGGGCACCAGCTGCCCGGCCATCGGGTTGCGGTAGCGGGCTGCCCGCCAGCCGGCCCGGGTGTGGCCAAGGAACGCTGCGCGGGCCGAGATCCGCTCCGCCGGGTTGGTGTGCTCCAGGCACGCCCGCACGCTGGACCACGCCCGTAGCGGCGTGACGGGGGTGTCGCTGCCGAAGCAGATCGGCACACCGGCCGCGTAAAGGCTGGCAAAAGCGTTCATGCCCAGCCTGCGGTCGCCGAGGCGCTGCTGGTACAGGCTGTCCCCGCCGCCCCACAGGGCGTCGAAGACCGGCTGGGCGCTGACGGTGACGGAGTAGCGGGCCAGCCGGGTGATTGCCGCAGGATCCGCGAGCTCGACGTGCTCAAAGCGGTGCCCCGCGGCGCGGACGCGCTGTTCGCCCACCTCGGCAGCGGCCAGGTCGAGGGCATCCAGGGCTGCGTCCAGACCGGCGTCACCGATCACGTGGAAGCCGGCCTGAACGCCCAGGAGCGAGCACGCCGCAAGGTGGGCGGCCGCCTCGGCCACGGAGAGGTACTGGCTGCCGCGCTCCCCCGGCGCGTCCGCGTAGTCGGCACGCAGGGACGCGGTCCGTGAGCCGATCGAGCCGTCGATGTTGAGGTCGCCGGCAAGGCCCAGAACCGGGACGCCCAGCCCGTCAAGGATGGACCGGGCGTGGTCCTCGGAGGAGGCCAGCTCGCCCCAATAGGGCAGGATCTCCGGCACCGGATGCGCGGCATCGACCACTGCGCCGGAGGCTCTGTTCCAGCCCGCGGCGACCCGCAGGTCCTCAACCGTCCCGATGTGCGGAGCGGCCATCTCCGCGAGGGCCACGTATCCGTTCGCGGCCGCCTCGGCGAGGGCGCGCCGCTGGTAGCCGCGCAGGGTGTCCGCCGGCAGCTGGCGGGCCACCTGGCGGGCCGCGGTGTGGGCGCCGCGCTTGACCTGGCTGTCGGCGGCGAAGCCGTCGAGCCCTTCCAGCCCCGCCGATGCCGCCAGGGAGCTGGACACGAGGGCCGAGTGGGCATCCACACGGGCCAGGTAGACCTTGCGGCCGCCGGCGGCACGTTCGATTTCCTCCCGGCTGGGCAGCGCGGGGTTGGTCCAGGTGGTCTCGTCCCAGCCGTGGCCCAGCACGGTACCGCCCGCGCTGGAGGCGGAGGCGCTGGAGGCGGAGACGGCGTCGAGCAGTTCAGCAGCGGAGCGCACGCCCGCCAGCTGCAGCGAATCGAGCGCGATACCAGCTTCCGTCAGGTGGACGTGGGAGTCGACGAAACCGGGGGCGAGCAGCGCGCCCTGCAGATCGATCACCTCCATCGAAGAGTCCGCAATGGAGGTGGCAGCCTGTTCGGAACCGACCCAGGCGACGGTATCGCCGTCGACCAGCATCGCGGTCGCGAAAGGGTCGGCCGCCGTGTAGACGGAGCCGTTGCGGTACAGCGTGACTTTGCGGGCTGCGGCAGCCGGCGAATCGGTCATGGGTCGGTAACTCCTTGTAACGGTGGCCGGCGTGGCGCCGGCGGGTTTAAAAGTCTTGGCAGGCCGCGTTAGCGGGCCAGCGAGCGGCCCGGTACGGCCAGCAGCCTAGGCCACTGAGGAATAGGCGACGACGCCGCGTTTGATGAGCTTGATCGCCTCCGCGCAGAGCCGCGCAATCCGGGGGTCGAGGTTCGGGATGTCGGCGAGCTGGTCCAAAAGGTCAATGACCTGTTTGACCCAGCGGACAAAGTCGCCTGCGGCCAGGTCAGTGCCGCTGAGCACGTCCTGGAGGTGCCGGCCCTTGGCCCATTTGAAGATCGGCCAGACCAGCCCGAGTTCGGGCTCACCGGTGAGCGGCAGCTTGTTGGCCTCCTCCACGTCCTCGAGGGCGGACCACTCGCGCACCACGGTATCGACGGCGGATTCCAGCGAGATGCTCGGCATCTTGGGCCGCAAGCCGCGGTCCTCGCGCTTGGCCTGGTAGACGAGCACACTGGCCAGGGCGGCGATCTCGGCGGCGTCGAGGTCATTGAATGCACCCATCCGCAGGGACTGCGAGATCAGCAGGTCCTTTTCGCCGTAAATCCGCCGCAGCCGCTGACCGTCCGGGCTGATGGACAGCACGCCGGTGTCCGAGGTCTCCAGGTAGCCGTAGCTCGTCAGGACGCCGCACACACGGTCGAATGTCTTGGCGATGGTGTTGGTCCGGCCCTGGATCTGACGAATCAGCCCGTCCGTCTCCTGACGGAGCTTCCACCAGCGTTCGGACCAGCGGGCGTGGTCCTCACGTTCGCTGCAGCCGTGGCACGGGTGGGCGCGCAGCTCCCTGCGCAACTCAGCGATCCGTTTCTCCTGGTTGGGCGCGGCCGCAGACCGGCCGAAGTCCTCGTCGCGGCGCGGCGGCGCCGGCGGACGGTGCTCGCGGATGGCGTTGCGCACCGAGGACGCCAGGTCGCGGCGCGACTTGGGGACCTTGGCGTTGAAGGACTTGGGAATCCTGATCCGCGTGATGGGCGACAACGGACCCTCGACGTCCTGCAGGCCGATCCGGCGGAGCTGGTTGTCCAGCGTCATGACGGCAGGGCGGGGCTCCCTGGATTCGTGGTCGGAGCTGAGCACCACCGCGAGGCCCGGCGACTTTCCGGAGGGAACATCCACCACGTCGCCAGGAAGCAAACGGCTCAGGGAGTCCTCCGTGAGCGACTTCACCGCCCGGGAGCTGCTCCTGGACGCCATCTTCTCGGCGTCGGCCAGCGCGCGCCGCAACCGGGCGTACTCGGTGAAGTCGCCCAGGTGGCAGGTCATGGACTTGCTGAACCCCTCGAGGGACTCCTCCCGGCTCCGGACCTGCCGGGCCAGTCCCACCACCGACCGGTCGGCCTGGAACTGCGCAAAGGACGATTCGAGGATTTCCCGGGCGCGCGGCCGGCCGAACTGCGCCAGGAGGTTGATGGACATGTTATAGGTGGGACGGAAGCTTGAGTTCAGCGGGTACGTCCGGCGTGAGGCGAGACCGGCGACGGCGGCCGGATCGGTGCCGGGCTGCCACAGCACCACCGCGTGGCCCTCGACGTCGATGCCCCGGCGGCCGGCACGGCCCGTCAGCTGGGTGTACTCCCCCGCCGTGATGTTGACGTGCGCCTCGCCGTTGAACTTGTCCAGCTTCTCCAGCACGACACAGCGCGCCGGCATGTTGACGCCCAGGGCCAGCGTTTCGGTGGCGAAGACGGCCTTGACCAGGCCGTCGACGAACAGCTTCTCCACGACCTCCTTGAACGTCGGCAGCATGCCGGCATGGTGCGCGGCGAGTCCGCGCAGCAGGCCGTCCCGCCAGCTCCAGAAGCCGAGCACATCGAGATCATCCGAGGGGATGTCCTGGGCAGCTTCGTCAACGCGCTGGGCGATGATCTGCTGCTCGCGCTCATTGGTCAGCCAGAGCCCGGCGGAGACGCACTGCGCCACGGCCGCGTCGCAGCCGGCCCGAGAGAAGATGAACGTGATGGCCGGCAGGAGGTCCTGCCGGTCCAGGCTGGCGATGACCTGGGGCCGGCTGGCCTTCCGGACCGGGCTGCGCTGGCCGCCCTGGGGTTCGTCCCGCTGGCCACGCTGCTGGCGGCGCTGGTTCCGGCCGCCATGGCCGAAGCGGCCGCGGAAATTCATCTGGCTCTCGGCCCGTGCCATGGAGAGCAGCTCCGGGTTGACCTCGAATCCGGCCCGCCCGGGCACCTCTGCCGTCACGGCGGTCGCTGTCACAGCAGTGGCAGCCGCCTCACTGCCAGCGCCCTGACCGGCCGGTGCGATCTCGTCGAAGCTGGTATCGCCGGCAAACAGGTCCACGATCTTCCGGCCCACCATGACGTGCTGCCACAAGGGCACTGGGCGGTGCTCGGAGACGATCACGTCGGTCTGTCCGCGCACGGTATCGAGCCACGCGCCGAACTCCTCGGCGTTGGAGACCGTGGCACTCAGGGAGGCCACCTGAACCTCGCTGGGCAGGTGGATGATGACTTCCTCCCACACGGCGCCGCGGAAGCGGTCGGCCAGGTAGTGGACCTCGTCCATGACGACGAAACCAAGGTCATCCAACGTGTCCGAATCCGCGTAGAGCATGTTGCGGAGCACTTCGGTGGTCATGACCACCACGGGTGCGTCGCCGTTGATGCTCGTATCGCCGGTGAGGAGGCCCACCTGGGCGGCACCGTACTTGGCGGCCAGTTCGGAGTACTTCTGGTTGCTCAGGGCTTTGATGGGCGTGGTGTAGAAAGCCTTGAGCCCGCGCTGGAGGGCCAGGTAGATGGCGAACTCGCCCACGATCGTCTTCCCGGCCCCGGTGGGGGCGGCCACGAGCACGCCGCGGCCGGCCTGCAGGGACAGGCATGCCTCGCGCTGGAACTCATCGAGTTCGAATTCCAGGGAGCGGATGAAACCCCCCAGGTAGGTCTTGGCTTCGGCGGCCCGCTCGACGCTGGCGCGGTAACGTTCGGACGGCGACTCCGGCCCGGGGTGTGACGACATGCTTCCAGCCTAATGCGCGAAGGCCTAGAGATTCTCCAGCTCGGAGCTTGGGGTGGCCTGGTCCGCGGTGGCTTCGGTCTCGGCGGCGCGTTTGACGGCGCGTCGTTCGCGCCGGCGGTCGTTGAGCATGCACAGCCCGATCGCTGCGAAGAACAGGGCCAGCATGGGGACGGCGAGGTAGAACATGCTTGTGGCGTCGGCGCCGGGAGCCGCCATGGCGGCGAAAAGGCAGACCAGGAACACGGTGATCCGCCAGCTTTTGAGAAGTTGCTGGCCCTTGACGATGCCGGCCAGATTCAGTCCGACCAGGACCACCGGCAGGAGGAAGGCGATGCCGAAGGCCAGCAGCAGCCGCAGGACAAAGGTCAGGTAGACCTGGGCGCTGATGAAGTTGGAGCCGCCCGCCGGCGTGAATTCGGTCAGCACGCGCACCGCGTTGGGCAGCACGAGCCAGGCCAGCAGGACACCGCCGACGAACAACGGCACGGCCGCTGCCACGAACGACAGGGCGATGCGGCGTTCCTTCTTGTGCAGCCCGGGCACGATGAAGGCCCAGAGCTGGTAGAGCCAGACGGGGCTGGCGATGATCAGGCCCAGGAACACGGATACCTGGATCATGAGGTCGAACGAGCTCGCGACCCCGTCAAAGTTCAGCGTCGCCTGCCGGCCCTGCTGTTCGTTCAGGTCCCGGATCGGCTTGGTCAGCGCAGCCAGAAACGGCTGGTAGACGAGGAAGCCCGCCACCGTCCCGATGACGACGGCGATTGCCGCCTTGAAGAGCCGGTTGCGCAGCTCTTTCAGGTGGTCAAGGAGCGCCATCTTCCCCTCGGGGTTTGATCGACGGCTCATGGTTACTGCCATGCGGTCTTAGGCGCGGGTCGACGGCGGAACGTCGGTTCCGTCGCCCGTGCGGCTTTCCGGGGCGGCGGCCTGCGGGTGGTTAACAACCCGGCCCTCGACCGGCTCGGAGCCGTCCTTGGCGTCGGAGGTGCCGTCCTTCTTCATTTCCCGGACTTCCGACTTGAAAATGCGCATCGACTGGCCCAGGCTGCGGGCCATGCCCGGCAGCTTCGGTGCAGCGAACAGCACCAATGCCAGAACGATGATGATGATGAGATGCCAGCCTTCAAGCCTCATGTCAAGAGGTCCTTTCGTTTGAATACATCCTACGTCTAACCCAATTCGATGTCGCGCAGCGCCTGGGGCTGCCCGCGGTCCTTCTTGCGCTGGATGCGGCGCAGCCGGCGGGCGTCCTGCCGGGCGAGCTTGGATGCGTCGTAATCATGACGCATCCGGGCAGGCGAGGCAAAAACGGCGCCACCGGGTACCGGTTGAGGGGCCGCGCCGCCCGAGGCGCCGGCGCCATCTTCAGCGGGTGACGGAAGGCGGGAAAACCGGTCCATGGCTTCACCGAGTTCCCTGAGCGCGGTGGTGGCTTGCCGGTACAACCGCACGCCGAGCACGCCATAGAACAACAGCGAAAGCGCGACGAGCGCTATCCAGATCAGGATCCAGGACCACCAAGGCATGCTGATTAGTCTATCGGGAGGTCCGGTAAGTCCTCGTATTGCGTCAGGGCGGCGGCGAGCCACTGCCGCGACGCCTCGGCGAGGGTGGCCGGCTGCAGGATCCGCACCATGCCTCCGTGCTGGGAGACGAACATCGGCAGCCAGTCCGTGCTGCCGAACCGGATCTCGGCCAGCAGGCCGCCATCAGGCAGGTCGGCGGTCCGTTCGGCATAGTAGTCGTCGGCGAGGCCGGTGCCGCGGGGGGCAAGTTGCACCACCACCAACGTGTCGTCGTCGTTCGGTGTGAACAGCTTTACCGGGAAGCTGTCCGCCGGTGTCGCCGTTTCGGCTGCCGGGCGCCCGTTGGGGGTGAGATCCTCAATCCTGTCCAGGCGGAAGTTGCGCAGGCCCCCGGCCAAGTGGCAGTAAGCCTCGAGGTACCACGTGTTGTCGAGCGAATACAGTCGCAGGGGGTCCACGTCGCGTTCGGAGACGCTGTCGCGCTGCGGGGAGAAGTACTTCAAATGAAGCTGCGCGCCGGACCGGATCGCGGCGCGGGCGGTCTCCAAGGTGGCGGAGTTGCCGGGGGCCACCTCGGGGCCGGAGAGCGCGGCCGCTTTGAGCCCCTCCTCCCCCGCCGCGGCCATGAGCTTGAGCGTCACCGATTCGAGCGCGCCGCCTCCGGCGAGCTCGGGCAGGCCGTTGAGCGTCTCCAGGCCCGTCAGGAGCGCGCAGGCCTCGTCCACGGTGAAACGTACCGGGCGGGTCAGGTCCAGGTCCTGGGTGATGAAGACGTGGTCATCGTCCCACTGAATGTCCAGCAGATCGTCGGGGTAGCCTTCCGGCAGGCCCGAGCAGATCAGGATGCGCAGATCGTCCTCGAGGGCCTTGCGGGTGATTCCGAAACGGGCGGCGACCTCGCTGATGTGCAGCCCCTGGTTGTGGACCAGGAAGGGAACCAGTTGCAGCATCCGCTTGAGCTGGTCCTCAGACGTGCGTTTTCGGGGCCGGGCGGCGCGGCCGGCCTCCGGGAAGGCCACCTCCGGGACCGGCGCGGCGGCGAACGCGGCGGCCGCGGCGAGGCGGCGGCGGACGGCGGCGGCGAGTTCGGGCGGCGACACCACGACGGCCCGGGGACCGTAGGAGGCCAGCTCCTCGCCCAGCGTTTCGGCGTCGCGGAAGGACACCGTAAGGCGGTCCCGTCCCGCCGCAGGCTGCTCCCCGGCTTCGAGGGCGGCACCGGCTTCCGGGGCGGTGGGCCCTGACAGGGCGCGTTTGCGCAGGCCGAGCAGCCGTCCTTGGTCGACGTCGACGACGGCGGTCTGCAGCGGCAGCTCGGCCAGGCCCGCCAGTTCGGCGCGGACGTTGAACCCGGCCGGCGGGGTGAAGCTCTCCTTGTCCAGCACTGTCACGGCGGAGGTCAGCCGGGACAGCCGGAAGAACCGCTTGTCCCCACGGTCCCGGTCGTGGCCCACGAGGTACCACTGGCCGAAGCGGCTGCCGAGGCCCCAGGGCTCCACGAGGCGTTCCTGCTCCTTGCCGGTGCTGCCGGCCAGGTAGCTGAAGCTGACCGGGTGCTGGGCGTGCATGGCGGCCACCAGGTCCTCGAACGCCTGGCCGGCAGGTCGGATGCGCGGCTGGACCCCGACGGGGAGTTCGGCGTCGACGAGGCCGCCGGCGGCCTGCAGCTTGCGGACCGCGTCGACGGCGGCGGAGCCGAGCGCGGCGTGCTCCCAGAGCTGCGCCGCGAGGATCAGCACCGTGCACTCTTCGGGGGTGAGGCTGACGTCCGGGAGCCGGTTCGATTCCTTGCCGATCCGGTACCGGGTGGTGGCCGGGTCGTCGGAGCCCCAGCCCTGGTCCGTCACGGCCTCAACATCGAAGCCAAACTGGCGCAGCTCTCCTTTGTCGCGTTCGAACATGCGGCCGAACGCGACATCACTGCTCGTGGTGTCGCGGTAGACCTTTGCGCGCAGCTCGCTGCGGCGCAGGCCGTACTTGGTGTTGAGCAGGGCAATGAGCAGGTTCAGGAGGCGTTCTGTACGTGAGGCGGACACCCCGCAAGGCTACTAAAGCCGATCCCCGAAAAGGACGAAAGCGCGGCAACAGCCGGAAGAACTTTTCCGATTGTTACCGCGCTTGCGCCCCAAGGGGGTGATCAGGTGCCGGTTCAGTCTGCTGATGCAGCCGGCCCTGCTAGTGGTGCTCGGCGTCCCTTAGCGGACGGCGACGAGGTCTACGACGAAGATCAAGGCCTCGTTGGGGCCGATCGCCCCGCCGGCGCCACGCGAACCGTAGGCAAGCTCGGAGGGGATCTCGAGGCGGCGGCGGCCGCCGACCTTCATGCCGAGGAGTCCCTGGTCCCAGCCCTGGATGACCTGGCCGACGCCGACCCGGAAGTCCAGCGGCGCGCCGCGGCCCCAGGAAGCGTCGAATTCTTCACCGGTGGACCAGGCGACGCCCACGTAGTGGGTGGAAACGGTGTCGCCGGCCTTGGCCTCGGCGCCGTCGCCTTCGATCAGGTCCGTGATGACCAGTTCGGTGGGGACGTCTCCTTGGGGGAAGTCGATTTCCGGCTTTTCGCGGTCGAGGTTGCGCTGTCCAAATGACATGGTTGCTCCTTTGGGGGTGACGTGTGGTGAATGCGGTGGATTACTTGACGCCGAGGATGTCGACGACGAAGACGAGGTCGCCCTTGGCGTCGCCTTGGCCCTGATCACCGTAGGCGAGGTCCTTCGGGACCACCAAAAGGACGCGCGAGCCGACCGTCTTGCCGGTCAGGCCCTGGGTCCAGCCCTTGATGACGCCGGTGAGCGGGAAGGTGGCCTTCTGGCCGCGGTCAAAGCTGGAATCGAACACCTTGCCGGTCGCGAGGGCAACGCCCACGTAGTTGACTGTGATGGTGTCGGAATCCTTGACGGCCTGGCCCTTGCCGGTGATGAGGTCCTGGGAGATCAGCGCGGTCGGTGCCGGGACGCCTGCAACGGAGATCTCCGGAACGCCCTTGTCGTTTTCCTTGACGGTCGGCAGTCCGGCCGGCGGGGTGACGGCGTCGCCCTGCGGCTTGTCCAGGACCGGCGGGGCGTCCTTGGCGGAGAGCACCTTGACGATCAGGAGCTGCGTGGGCTTGGCCTCGGTGCCTTCGGCTGCGGCCTGGCCCGGGACGGCCAGGGCAATGTGGGAGCCCACCTTGGCGCCCACGAAAGCGTTGTAGATCACGGGGCTGCTGGTCTTGAGCTCGTCGTTCAGCTCCAGCGGCTCGGGATCGTTCGGGAACGTGTCTTCGAGGGTGGAGCCGTCCGTGCCGTTGAAGGCCACGATCGAGATGTCGGCGATCTGGTTGGCTTTCACCCGGTCGCCGCTGCCCTCGGTAACCACTTTGACAGTGGGTTCCTTGACGTCGAGCGGCTTGGTGAATTCAACACCGGGGGCCTTCTTGTCGCCGTTCTCCGTGAGTTTGACCGAGTCCAGCTTGGCGGTCTCACCCGCGGACTGGCTGGTGGGTTCCGGCGCCGGGGGCGCTTCGCTGCCGCCACAGGCGGTCAGCAGCAGCAGTCCGGGCAGAAGAATTGCAAGTAGTCGGCGCACTTGGAAACTTTCGTCGAGGCAGGGTGGACTCAGTGCCGTTCGGTTTCCCGGGGCAAAGAAAGCGGCGGCCGCAAGGCGGCCCTACCTCAGAATAACGTGCAAAGCTGGGTATCAGCCCATCGAGTCCAGCAGGGCATCGACCCGCTCGTCCACGCTCCGGAACGGATCCTTGCACAGGATGGTCTGGTGGGCGCGGTCGTTGAGCTTCAGATGAACCCAGTCCACGGTGTAGTCACGGCCCAGTTCCTGGGCGCGCCGGACGAAGTCGCCGCGGAGTTTGGCCCGGGTGGTCTGCGGCGGGGCGTCCACCGCGTCCTTAACTGTGGTGTCGTCCACTACCCGGCGGGTGGCCCCGCGGGCCTGGAGCAGGTAGAAGAGGCCACGGCTGCGGGAGATGTCGTGGTAGGTCAGGTCAAGCTGCGCGATCCGGGGGGCGTCGAGCCCCAGGCCGTGCCGTTCGCTGTAGTTGTCCATGAGCTTCTTCTTGATGGCCCAGTCCACTTCGGTGTCGATCGTGCTGGTGTCACCGCTTTCGATCGCATCCAGGGTGCGCTCCCACAGGTCAAGGATGAGCGGCACGTGGGCGTTGTGGACACCGTTTTCGGCCACAAACGCGGTCACCTTGCTCAGGTACTCGCGCTGGATCTCCAAGGCCGTGAGCTGCCGGCCGTTGGCTAGCCGCACCAGGGCCCGGCCGCTGAGGTCGTGTGAGATTTCCCGGATGCTGCGGATCGGGTTCTCCATCCGCATGTCGCGCATGATCACCCCGGCCTCGATCATCCGCAGGATCAGGTCCACCGTGCCGATCTTGAGCAGGGCCGTGGTTTCGGACATGTTGGAGTCGCCCACGATCACGTGCAGGCGCCGGTAGAACTCGGCATCCGCGTGCGGCTCGTCCCGGGTGTTGATGATGGGCCGGGAGCGGGTGGTGGCCGAGGACACGCCCTCCCAGATGTGGTCGGCCCGTTGGGAGAAGGCGAAGGTGGCCCCGTGCGGGGTCTTGAGGATTTTGCCGGCCCCGGCGATCAGCTGGCGCGTCACGAGGAACGGGATCAGGATCTCGGCGAGCCGGGAAAATTCCCCGCGGCGCGGGATGAGGTAGTTTTCGTGGCTGCCGTAGGAGTTTCCGGCCGAGTCGGTGTTGTTCTTGAACAGGTAGACGGTGCCGTTGAAGCCCTCGGCCGCCAGCCGTTCCTGGGCCTCGTCCACGAGGTCACACAGGATCAGTTCCCCGGCGCGGTCGTGCGCGATCAGTTGGGCGAGGTCGTCGCACTCGGCCGTGGCGTACTCGGGGTGGGATCCGACATCCAGGTAGAGGCGCGAGCCGTTGGTCAGGAAGACGTTGGAGGACCGTCCCCAGCTGACCACCTTGCGGAACAGGTAGCGGGCGACTTCCTCCGGCGCGAGCGGCCGGGACTCCGGGCTTGAATAGGAAATTCCGAATTCGGTTTCGATGCCGAATATGCGCTTGTCCATCTCACTTCTCCTCAGCCAGCAGTGCCACGATGTCCGCGTCCTCGAGCCGCCTGAACGCCCGGCGGGTGCCGCGGCCGGTTTCCGAACCGCGGTCCAGTACCGCAACTTCCAGCGCGGACGCCGGCAGGGTGGTTGTTTCCTTGTCCGCGACGAGCCCGGCGAGGGCCAGCCGGATGGCTCCGGCGAAGTCGAGTTCGCCCTGCCAGCCCGCCGCAACAGCCTCGGACACCTTGTCCGCCTGCCCGCCCATCACGATGAAGCCGTGTTCATCGGCGATGGACCCGTCAAATGTCAGCCGGTAGAGGTGGTCCGCCTCCTGGGTCTGGGCGACTTCGGCGACGGCCAGTTCCACCTCGAAGGGTTTCTGCTCGGCCGTGAACACCGCTCCGAGGCTCTGGGCGTAGACGCTGGCCAGGCCGCGGGCCGTGACGTCTTCACGGTCGTAGGAGTAGCCGCGGACGTCGGCGTACCGCACCCCGGCCTGTCGCAGGCTCTCGAACTCGTTGTATTTTCCGACGGCGGCGAACGCGATTTTGTCGTAGATCTCGCCGATCTTGTGCAGTGACGGGGACGGGTTCTCCGCCACGAGGGCAATCCCGTCTTTGCAGCTGATGACCACCACTGAGCGTCCGCGGGCGATGCCCTTCCGTGCGAAGTCCGCACGGTCCTTCATCAGCTGTTCAGGGGATACATAAAACTGTTGCGTCATCTTAGGCCTCCCGCTGGGCGACGGCCCGGGATTCGATGATGCGGCCGGCCACGGCGGCGAGATCGCGGTCCGGGACCCGGACGGCGCCCGTCCGGTTCACCACATAGACAACCGGCCACAGTTGCCGGACCGGGTCGGGGCCGCCGGTGGCGGAGTCGTCGTCGGCGGCGTCGTAGAGTGCCTCGACGGCGACCGCCACGGCATCCTGCTCCGAGAGCCCGGGGCGCCAGAGTTTCTTCAGCGCGCCGCGGGCGAACATCGAGCCGGATCCCACGGCATGGTGTTCCTGTTCCTCGTAGCGGCCGCCCGTGACGTCGTAGGAGAAGAGCCTGCCGAAGCCGGCGGGCCGGTCGAACCCCGCGAACAGGGGGACGACGGCGAGGCCCTGCATCGCCATGGGCAGGTTGCCCCGGACCATGGCGCCGAGCCGGTTCGCCTTGCCGTCCAGGCTCAGGAGCGTGCCTTCGATCTTCTCGTAGTGCTCCAGCTCAACCTGGAACAGCCGGGTGATGTCGAGGGCGATTCCGGCGGTTCCGGCGATGCCCAGTACGGAGTACTGGTCGGCGGGGAAGACTTTCTCGATGTGCCGGCTCGCGATGACGTTGCCCATCGTGGCGCGTCGGTCGCCGGCCATCAGCACTCCCCCGGCGTAGCTCATCGCCACAATCGTGGTGCCGTGCCGGGCCTGGAGGGGTGCTGCGGTCTGGCCGGCGGCGGCCAGCTGGTTGAAAGGCATGTGGCCGAAGGGCATTAAGTCGGGCCGCTCGCGCTGCAGATGCTCAGTGAATGAGGACGTCGCGTTGGCTGCTACGCGGTTGGCTGTTGTTTCCTGCACTGACGCTCCCTCAACGTGGTGGATCAACGACTCTTCCGGCTCTTAGCCCCTCCTGCCGCCCTCATCCGGCGGCCGGCGGCGCTCCTACTGGCCGCCCTTTTGGACGAATGCGCGGACGAACTCCTCGGCATTGGATTCCAGCACGCCGTCGATCTCGTCGAGGAGATCGTCAACGCCCTGGGTGGCTGCCGATGCCTGGGCGTCTGCGGGGGCCGGCGGCGCGGCGGGGACGTCCTCGTCAACCTCGGTGTCCCGCGACTGCGGCTGCTGCTGCTCCTGGCCTGCCATTGTTCTCTCCTTCATGTCCGTCCCTTTTCTCGTAAGGGACTTCCTGTAGCAATAGTGCCACGCGCGGGGCGCCCGCGGGGGCCTTTTGTTCCTAGGAACCGGGGCTGAGTCCCAGCAGCTCGGCCAGGAACGTCCCGGCCTCCCGGTGCCGGGCGAAGAGGCCGCCGGTGAGGGCTTCGGTTCCGCGCAGCGGCTCCCGGGTCGGGACCCGCTGGAGCCGGCCGCGGCCGGGAAGATCGAAGATCACCGAGTCCCAGCTCGCTCCCGCAAGGTCGGCGCCGAAACGGCTGACGCAGCGTCCGCGGAAGTACGCGCGCGTGTCCGACGGCGGTTCGGTCACCGCGCGGCCGATCGCGGCGTCGTCGACGATCCGTTGCATCCGGTCGCGGGCCAGCAGGCGGTAGTAGAGCCCTTTTTCGGGGCGGATGTCTGCCCATTGCAGGTCCACGAGGCCCAGTCGGGCATTGTCCCACTCGAGGCCGTCGCGCTGGCGGTAGCCCTCCAGCAGGGACAGTTTGGCAAGCCATTCCACGGAGGAGGCGGCCGCCGCCCGGTCACCGCCGAGTTCACTCAAGGTGCCGGACCAGCGTTCCAGGACCTCGTGGGTGTGCCCGTCACCGTCCACGGCATCCGCAACGCCGGTGTCCTGAGCGTGTTTGGAGGCGGCCTCGAAATAGATCCATTGCAGGTCCAGGGCGGTGATCCGCCGGCCGTCGCTCAGGCGCAGCATCGCGGTCAGCGAGGTGTCGTGGCTGACCGTCTGCAGGGCCGCGACGGGCTCGTGAACCTCAATCCGGGGCGCCAGGCCGGCCTCGATCAGGCTCAGGACCATCGCGGTGGTGCCGAACTTGAGGAAGTTGGATGCCTGGCTGAGGTTGGCGTCACCGATGATGACGTGGAGCCGGCGGTACTTGTCCGCGGTGGCGTGGGGTTCGTCCCGTGTGTTGATGATGGGCCGGCGGATAGTGGTTTCCAGTCCCACTTCGGTTTCGAAGAAGTCGGCCCGCTGGCTGATCTGGTACCCGGGCCGGGAGCTGTCCTGCCCGAGGCCCACGCGTCCGGCGCCGCAGATGATCTGCCGGGTGACGAAGAACGGGGTGAGCCCGCGAACGATCTCGCCGAACGGCACGGAGCGGGGCATGAGGTAGTTCTCGTGCGAGCCGTAGGAGACGGACTTGTTGTCCGTGTTGTTCTTGTAGAGGTTGACCGGCGGCAGCTCGGGGTCGGCGGCGAGGCGGCGGACGGCGGCCAGCGCCACGAGGTCTCCGGCGGCGTCCCATGTGACGGCGGCGCGCGGGTTGGTGACCTCGGGGCCGGAGTACTCCGGATGGGCGTGGTCGACGTACAACCGTGCCCCGTTGCCCAGCACCATGTTCATCAGCAGCGTGCCGGCCTCGTCCTCGCCGTCGGCCTCCAGCTCCTGACGGCCGTAGGCGAGGGCTATGGCCTCGGCGTCCAGGACCGGAGGCTGGTCGGTGAGCTGTTCGGGGTCCGCGCTGCTGCGCTCCAAGGTCCAGCCGCGGGCGTCGTGCAACGGCTCTTCGTCGGTGTAGTCCCACCGGGTTTCGGCCCCGCCGGCCGCCCGCTGCCGCGTGACCTGGGCGTATGCCTGGATGACGCGGGCAGACATCATGGTGGCGTTGGCGCCGGGGGCCGACGGCGCGTGGATGCCGTACTCGGTCTCCGAGCCCATCACCCGCATCGCACCGCCGACGGGCAGGCCGCCGGCTGTGTCGGCCGGCCGTCCCGGGACACCAGCCGTCACAGGTACTGCCCTGTGCTGGGCATCGTCTCGATGGACTTCCCGGGCTCCTGGCCGGCCTTGCCCTGGACGATGGTGCGGATGTATGTGATGCGCTCACCCTTCTTGCCGGAGATCCGTGCCCAGTCGTCCGGGTTGGTGGTGTTGGGCATGTCCTCGTGCTCACGGAACTCATCCACGACCGCCCGGAGCAGGTGATCGATGCGCAGGCCTTTCTGCCCGATGGTCAGCAGGTCCTTGATGGCGTACTTCTTGGCCCGGTCCACGACGTTCTGCACCACGGCGCCGGAATTGAAGTCCTTGAAGTAGAGCATTTCGGTGTCGCCGTTGGCGTAGGTCACCTCGAGGTATTCGTTGGACTTCTCGGTGGAGTACATCGCCTCGACGGTCCGCTGGACCATGGCGTCCACCGTGGCCTGGACGTCGCCGTTGTGCTCGGCGAGGTCGGACTCGTGGAAGGGCAGGTCCGTGGTGATGTACTTGTTGAAGATGTCGGCGGCGGCCTCGGCGTCGGGACGCTGGATCTTGACCTTGACGTCCAGGCGGCCCGGGCGCAGAATCGCCGGATCGATCATGTCTTCGCGGTTGGAGGCGCCGATCACGATCACGTTGTCCAGCCGTTCGACGCCGTCGATCTCGCTGAGGAGCTGCGGAACGATCGTGGTTTCGACGTCGGAGGAGATGCCGGTGCCGCGGGTGCGGAACAGCGAATCCATTTCGTCGAAGAACACGACCACGGGGCTGCCCTCGGAGGCCTTTTCGCGGGCGCGCGCGAAAATCAGGCGGATGTGCCGCTCCGTCTCGCCGACGTACTTGTCCAGGAGCTCGGGTCCCTTGATGTTCAGGAAGTAGCTCTTCATGTCCGTCTTGCCGGCACGTTCGGCGGCCCGGGCGGCCAGCGAGTTGGCCACGGCTTTGGCGATCAGGGTCTTGCCGCAGCCCGGCGGGCCGTACAGCAGGATTCCCTTGGGGGCCTTGAGTCCGTGCTCGCGGTAGAGGTCGGGGTGCAGGAATGGCAGTTCGACGGCGTCGCGGATCTGTTCGATCTGCGGGCCGAGACCGCCGATGTCCTGGTAGGTGATGTCCGGGACTTCCTCCAGCACGAGGTTTTCGACCTCAGAGCGCGGGATCTTCTCCAGGGCGTAACCGGTGCGGGAATCGATAGAGAGGGCGTCGCCGACCCGGAGCCGCTGGGCGAGCAGGGCCCCGGAGAGCCGGATGACCCGTTCCTCGTCGGCCCGGCCCACCACCAGGGCGCGGTCCGTCCCCAGCATCTCCTTCAGGGTGACCAGGTCCCCGGCGCGCTCGTAGCCGAGCCCGGCGACCACCATCAGGGCCTCGTTCAGGAGGACTTCCTGGCCGACTGCCAGCTGGTTGATGTTCACCAGCGGGCTGATCCCCACGCGCATTTTGCGGCCGGCGTTGAAGATATCGACCGATTCCTCAGTGGCCGCCTGGCCGCTGTTCCCGGCGGTCGGCTGACGCTTCGGGTTCAGCTGAAGGATGGTGCCGAAGCTGTACGGCGGCTGTCCCTCCTGGTCGAGGGCGTTCTTGAGCCGCAGGATCTCCGCCTTGGCGGTCTCCAGCATGCTGACAAGCTTTGAGTTGTTTTGCGTGGCCGCGGCGAGCTGGCGGTCAATGTGCCGGAGCTTGTCCCGGAGGATATTGACCTGCCGCTCGGCGACGGAGAGTTCATTGGCGGCGTACCGCTCCCCCTCACCGGCAGCGGCCCGGGACGCGTCCGCCCGTGCGGCAGCATCCGCTGCGTCCTCGGCCGGTGTGCGGCCCGGGTCAGTGTTCGGAGTCTCCATCGTGCATCAGCCCCTTCCTGCTCTTCTATTAAGACCTTAGCCCTAAGAAGGCGGGTGCCGCTGGAGACATCCGAAATATGCTGCCTAGTTCGTTATCTCCGGGGTGTCCACGACGTTTGTTCCGGCGATTGCGTCACGGGCGGCGCGACGCAGCTTCTTGTCCGAGACAGCCCGTTCGCCGACGGCGCCGGGAGTCCAGGCGTTGACGTCTTCTTCGTTGAAATCGGTCTTGGACGGGCGGCGCTTCACGGAGATTCCCGTGACGCCGTCGGCGAGCCGGCGGGTGACCAGCAGGAAGCCTGTGTGGGCGACCATGCGGTGGTCCGGGCGCACGGCCAGGCCTTCGAGGTGCCAGCCGCGGACCATGGATTCCCACGCGTCGGGCTCGGTGAAGCGGCCGTCGGCGCGGATGGCTTCGGCTGTCCGCGAAAGCTGCGTCACAGTCGCGACATAATTGATCCAGACCCCGCCCGGCGCCAGGACCGTGGCGACGGCGTCGAGGCATTCCCACGGGGCGAGCATGTCCAGAACCACCCGGTCCACGGATCCCGGCTCTTCGGTGCGAACCACTTCTTCCTGGAAGTCTCCGAGGGAGATCTTCCAGGCCGGGTGCGGGCCGCCGAAGATGGTCTCAACGTTGCCGCGGGCAATATCGGCGAATTCCTGGCGGCGCTCGAAGGAGTGCAGGTAGCCGTTGTCCCCTACCGCGCGAAGCAGGGAGATGGACAGGGCGCCCGAGCCGACACCGGCTTCAACGACGCGGGCGCCGGGGAAGATGTCCGCCATCGTGACGATCTGGCCGGCGTCCTTGGGGTATACGACGGCGGCGCCGCGCGGCATCGAGAGCACGAAGTCCGAAAGCAGCGGGCGCAGGGTCTGGTACTGCTGTCCGACGTTGTTCACGACGACGGAGCCGTCGGGCTTGCCGATGATCTCGTCATGGTTCAGGAAGCCGCGGTGGGTGTGGAAGGCTCCGCCGACCTCGAGCGTGATCGTGTTCATGCGTCCGCGCTCGTCCGTGAGTTGCACCCGCTCGCCCTCGCGGAACGGTCCGCGGCGGCGTGCAGCACCGGTCGCGGCAGTACTAGTGCCTGCATCGGCGGTGCCAGTGGCTGCGGCTGTGTTAATGCCTGCGGCGGCGGTGGCGGCAGTATCGCTGCTCATGAAAATGTTCCTCGCTCCTGTAAAGCTGTGTGGCCGCGGACATGCCGGCGGGCACCGGTCCTTGCGCGTGGGGGCCGGAAATTCACGACCGACCAGTAACTCTACCGGTTCTGCCCCTGGTTCTGGGGTTGGGGCCGGTACTTGCCCGTAATGGCGCCGAGGACGGCGGACTGGTGCAGCAGCCCGGTAACGGCGCCATCGCGGTCCACCACCGCGTACTCCTGGCCATCGAGCTGAGCCAGGTACTGGACGAGCTCCTGGCCCTTGGACCATTCAGGAACGTAGGCCCCCGCGCCCAGGGCGTAGGACACTGCCGAAACAGGGGTCGTCGCGGCCAACGGGGCAGGCACCATGGCCGCTGCGCCGGCGTCGACAATGCCCGCCGGACGGCCGTCCCGGTCGCACACCACCACGGCGGGACTGCCGGACGGCGCCCGGTGCAGGACGTCGGCAACCGTGGCGGTGTCTGGAAGGCCGACGGCCGGCTCGGCGAGGGCCGCGGCGTCGACCAAGTACAGCCGGCCCCGCATGCGGGCCTGCTGGATCGACGCCGAAGCGCCCATCCACAGGAAGCTGCCGACGAGGGCCGTGATGAGGGTGAAGGAAATGTCCGGCCGCGCTCCGCTGACCAGGGGCAGGACAATGAACCACAGCGCCAGGGCGATCACGATGATCCGCCCTGCCCAGCCGGCCGCGATGGTTCCCTTGTCCTGGTTTCCGGTGGCCTTCCAGACGGCCGATTCAACCAGGCGCCCGCCGTCCAGCGGAAGACCGGGAAGCACGTTGAAGATGCCGATCAGCAGGTTGGCCCAGACGAAGATGTTGGCCAGGATGTCGGCCACACCGCTCAACTGGCCGTAGGCGAGCAGGAGCCAGCCGGCGCCGGCGAGGAAAAAGTTCGCCGCAGGGCCGGCCATCGCGACCAGGACCGAGCGGCCCGGTGAGGCGGTGAAGCTTTGGAACTGGGTGTGGCCGCCCCAGAGGTTGAGGACAATTTTCTCCGTGGGCCAGTGGAACACCTTCGCGGTCAGCGCGTGGGCGAGTTCGTGCGCGAGCACGGAGATCAGGAGCAGCAGGGCGTACGCGAAGGCCACGAGGAAGGCAGTGATGCCCAGATGCGGGTTGTTGGTCTCGAGGACCGGCCCGTATGCGATCACGGTGAAGGCCGCGATGATGAACCAGGAGTAGGCCAGATATACCGGGATGCCGGCTATGCGGCCCAGCGGGATACCGTCCTTGCGGGAAGCCGCCACCTTGCCGGGCTGCCCTTGGCCCCCGGTGTCAGCCACGGACGGGACTCGCAGTCGTGCGGGCGACGGAGCCGGCGTCGGAGTCGAGCCCGAAGGTGGCATCGGGGAATTCGTGCCGCAGGGCCACCAGCTCTTCAAGGTCCGCCACCGTGCGGCCCTCGAGGGTATTCCAGGTGGCGCGGCGGGGATCATGCGGGAGGGGCACGATGTGCGGGATGGCGACGGTGACGACGCCCGAGGCCACGGCGGCGGCGACGCCCGGGGCGGAATCCTCCAGGGCCACGCAGTGGTGGTGGCTGAGGTCGGGGTCCTGCTGCTGCAGGAGCTCAACGGCCTTGAGGTAGGCCTCCGGGTGGGGCTTTCCCTGCGAGACGGTGTCCCCTGTGACGAGAAAATCGAAGTAGGGGGCGGGGAGGCTGGCAACGATTTCCCGGGCCAGCGGGGCCTCTGACATGGTGACGAGGGCGCAGCGGACGCCGGCGTTGTAGAGCTCGTCAAGCAGTTCGCGGGCCCCGGGCCGCCAGGGAACGGACTTGCGGACCTGGCTGACCACATGGCCCGTGAGGGTGTCAATGATGTCGCGTCGTTCCATCGTTACGCCGGCCTCCTGCAGCAGGCCGGCGGAAAACACCAGGGACTGTCCCACGAGTTGCATGGCCTGGTCATGGGACCACTGTCCGCCGTGCGCTTCAACGAGGGTGCGTTCGGCTTCTATCCAGTAGGGCTCGGTGTCGACAATGGTGCCATCCATGTCCCATAGCGCTGCTTTAAGGAGGGGCCGGGAAGCTGAGGATCGCATGCCTTCCAGTCTACGGGGAAGCCGGATGCGGGGCGCCCGCGCTACGCCTACGGCGAATTTTGGCCGGCGGGCCGCAGTCTCCGTGCAGTTTTTTGCCTCTTCGCGGCGCTTCAATGCCTGCACGGGGAAGCGACTTGGACGTAGGGTGATGGCATGAACAGCTTCGAGGCAGACCCCACCGAACCAGGCGCCGTCTCCGAGCCGGAGCGGCTGCTGCAGCCCGTCCCCGAGGGCCGGCGCATCACGGTCATGCTGGCCGCCTTTGAAGGCTGGAATGACGCAGGGGAGGCCGCCAGCGACGCCCTGCGCTACCTGAACAAACTCTGGGGCGGCAAAAAAGTCGGGTCGATCGACGCCGACGAGTACTACGACTTCCAGTTCACCAGGCCTACGATCCGCCGGACGGCGTCCGGCGAGCGGAAGATCAAGTGGCCGTCCACCCGGATCTTCAAGGCAAGTGTCCCCGACTCGAATGTGGACGTGATCTTCGTCCAGGGCACAGAGCCGTCCTATAAGTGGCGCGCCTACACCGCCGAGTTGCTGGTGCATGCCGAAGCCCTGCACGTGGACTACGTCATTCTGGTCGGTGCCCTGCTGGCCGATGTGCCGCACAGCCGGCCGATTCCGGTCAGCACGTCCACCGACGACAACGCCCTGCGGGAGCGGATGGACTTTGAAGCGTCACAGTACGAGGGCCCGGTGGGAATCGTGGGCGTGCTCGGCGAGGTGGCGCTGCTTGCCGGACTGCCGACCGTCTCGCTCTGGGCGGCCGTGCCGCACTATGTGGCCCAGGCGCCGTCGCCCAAAGCGCAGCTGGCCATCCTGAACCGGATCGAAGAGCTCCTGCAGGTCCCCCTGGACACGCAGGAACTCGTGGAAGAGGCCGACGCGTGGGAGCGCGGCGTGGACGAGCTCGCCACCGAGGATCCCGAGATTGCGGCCTATGTGCGCCAGCTGGAGGAGGCCAAGGACACCGCTGACCTCCCGGAGGCCAGCGGCGAATCTATCGCCCGTGAATTCGAGCGCTACCTCAAGCGCCGCAACAAGGACAAACCCTAACGGCCAGGCCGCGGCTGTCGGCTCCTAGAATCCGGCTCCTAGAGTTCGACGCCGAGCAGGGCGTTCACGGCATCGCCCACCAGTGCGGCGTCCGTGGCTGACGCGGTTCCCGGGGTGGCCAGCGCGGCCTGGGCCCAGGCGTCGATGGCGGCCAGGGCGCCGGGCGCGTTGAGATCGTTGGCGAGCTCGGTCCGCAGCCGGCCGAGGAGGGACGCGGCGGATCCGTGCGGAGCCACCGCGAGGGCTTCGCGCCAGGTGCGGAGCCGGTCCTTGGCCTCGGCGAAACCCTCAGCGGTCCAGGACCAGTCCGTGCGGTAGTGGTGGGCCAGGATCGCCAGGCGGATCGCGGCGGGCTCTTCACCGTCGGCCCGGAGCCGGGACACGAGGACCAGGTTGCCCTTGGACTTGCTCATCTTTTCGCCGTCCAGGCCCACCATGCCGGCGTGGGCGAAGTGGCGTGCCAGCGGCACACCGGCCAGGGAGTACGCGTGGCCGGCACCCATTTCGTGGTGCGGGAAGATGAGGTCCGAGCCGCCGCCTTGGACGGTGAAGGGCTTGGGCAGGTACTGCTGGGCGATCACGGTGCATTCGATGTGCCAGCCGGGCCGCCCCTCCCCCAGTTCACCGCCGGGCCAGCTGGGCTCACCCTCGCGGGCAACCCGCCACAGCAGCGGATCCAGTGCCTGGCGCTTCCCGGCCCGGCCCGGATCGCCGCCGCGTTCGGCGAAGAGTTCGAGCATTTCGGCGTCGGACAGTCCGGACACGGACCCCAGGGTCCAGGCGTCGACGGCGTCGGTCGAATGTTTCCCGGCGGCCTCGACGTCGTAGTAGACGTCCCCGTCGGGCTCCCCGCCGGTGCCGGAAACCCGGTAGGCGAGGCCGTTGCGTAGGAGCCGCTCGATGGCGGGAACGATCAGGGGAACGGCTTCGACGGCGCCGACGTAGTGGTCTGGGGCCAGGACGTTCAGGGCCTCCATGTCAGTCTGGAAGAGCTCGATTTGGCTGGCCGCGAGGTCGCGCCAGTCGACGCCGGTGGCCGTCGCGCGCTCCAGCAGGGGGTCGTCGACGTCGGTCACGTTCTGAACGTACGCCACGTGTTGGCGGCCGTCCCGCCAGGCGCGGTTGAGGAGGTCGAAGGCGACATAGCTGGCCGCGTGGCCCATGTGGGTGGCGTCGTAGGGGGTGATGCCGCAGACGTACATGGACTGCTCACCCGTGGCCTCCAGGGTGACGATGGCGCCTTTGGCGGTGTCGAAGAGGCGCAGGGCAGGCATGCTGCCCGGGAGCTGGGGAACAGGGCGGGAGATCCAGGATTTCACAGCCCAAGCCTAGTGCTAGGCGCTGATGACATTGAAACCGAGCAGCAGGTACAGGGACAGACCCAGGAGGATTCGGTACCAGACGAACAAACGGTAGCCGCGGGTTGAGACGTACTTCAGGAACCAGCCGATGATGACATAGCCCACAGCGAAGGCGATGACGGTGGCCAGGGCCGTTTCCGGGAGGCCGTACGGGCCGGTGATGCCTTCCTTGGAGACGACTTTGTACAGCTGGTAGAGGCCGCTGCCGAAGACAGCGGGGATGGCCAGCAGGAACGAGTAACGGGCCGCCGCTTCACGGGTATAGCCCATCAGGAGGCCGGCGCTGATCGTGCCGCCGGAGCGCGACACGCCCGGGAACAGGGCCAGGGCCTGGGCGAGGCCGTAATAGAGGCCGTGTTTGTAGGTCAGTTGCGTGAGCTCGCGGTCCTGCTTGCCGACCGTGTCGGCCACGGCCAGGACCATGCCGAACAAGATCAGCATGGTCGCGACGCCCCACAGGCTGCGGAGCACCGATTCGATCTGGTCCTGGAAGAGCAGGCCGAGGACGATGATCGGGATGCTGCCCAGGATCACGAGCCAGCCCATGCGCGCATCCGGGTCCTGCCGGGACACTTTGCCGGAGAGTGAACCGGCCCACGCGCGGATGATCCGCAGGATGTCGCGCCAGAAATAGACGATCACCGCCGTCTCGGTGCCCAGCTGCGTGATGGCCGTGAAGGCCGCGCCGGGGTCGGCCGCGTTCGGGAGGAAAGCACCGACAATCCGCAGATGGGCGCTTGAGGAGATCGGGAGGAACTCGGTCAGTCCCTGTACGAGGCCCAGCAGAGCCGCTTGTATCCAGTTCACGTTTATAGACCCTACGTTATGAAGCAGCCCGAATCCCCGTAAGCTTGCTGACATGCAGCAGCGTTATGTCGGCAACAGTGGGTTGCGCGTGTCCGCCCTTTCCCTTGGCACCATGTCCTGGGCCCGGGAAACCGAGGAACAGGATGCCGCCGCCCTGCTGCGGGCCTTCGTCGATGGCGGCGGGACGCTGATCGATACCGCTGCTTCCTACGCCGACGGGCAGGCCGAGGCCATGCTCGGCGGCATGCTGGGCGACGTCGTCGCCCGCTCCGAGGTGGTGATCTCCACGAAAGCCGGCCTGACCACGACGGACGGGCGCCGCAGCGTCGACACGTCCCGCAACGGGATGCTCTCGGGTCTTGACGCGAGCCTGGCGCGGCTGGGAACGGACTATGTGGACCTGTGGTTCGCGCATGCCTGGGACCCCAACGTGCCGCTCGAGGAAACCCTTTCCGCCCTCGACTTCGCGGTACGTTCCGGCAGGGCGCGCTACGTCGGCGTTTCCAACTTCAACGGCTGGCAGACGGCTAAGGCCGCCGCGATCGCGGGCTTTCCCCTGGTCGCCAACCAGTCCGAATATTCTCTCCTGCAGCGCACCGCGGAGATTGAGCTGATTCCGGCGATCGAGGACGCGGGGCTTGGCCTCATGGCCTGGGGTCCGCTGGGACGGGGTGTCCTGAGCGGAAAATACCGGGGTCACATCCCCGCGGACTCCCGGGCCGCCCAGCAGCGGCTCGCCACGTATGTGGAGCCCTATCTCGAGGCGCCGGCGTCCAGCGTGGTCGAGGCGGTCGCGATGGCGGCGAAGGGGCTTGGCCGGACGGCCTTGGACGTGTCGCTGAGCTGGCTCCTGTCCCAGCAGGGGGTGGCCACCGCCGTCGTCGGCGCACGGACCCCGGTGCAGCTCAAGGAGATCCTGGACGCGACACTCGCCCCGCTCCCCCCGGAGATCGCGCAGGCGCTCGAAGACGTCTCCGACCCCGTCTAAGGGCTGACGGGGTGCCCTCTGCTAGCCGTGGGCGCCGGCCCGGGCGGACCGACAACGTTCTACGCGTTTAGTTCTCTGAGTTCTGCAGGATTTCGAGGTCTTCTTCGTCGTCGACGTCCTCGTCGTCCTCGTCCTCTTCGTCGCCGTCGATCACTTCGAGGGGCGTCACTTCGCCGTACGCTTCGTACAGGGCGTCGTCGTAGACTTCAAAGGCATCAGCAACGGCGAAGAACGCCGCTTCGACCGCGGGATCCCCGTCACTCCTGCGGGCGGAGACGGCCGCCAGGTGTTCTTCCAGTGCAGAGGTCAGGGATTGAAGCGCGACACGCGGATCGATGCTCATGACTTCACGTTAGCCGGAAAAAGACGAAAATGGAGAGCAATGAAAGAACATTTTCTGAGCAGCTCGGTCCGGCGGGAACGGGACTATGTCAAGCAGTACGAGTACCTCGTCCTGACGGTCGGTCCTGAGGATTCTCTGCCCGAGGCCCGGCGCCGGCTCGTGGAGCATTCCGAGTACGGCAAATGGGAGCTGGAGCGCAGCCGCCTCTATGTCGGCGGCGGACGCCGCTTCTGGTTGCGCCGCAAGGTCATCCAGGTCCAGCGCACCGTCTAGGACGCCCCGGGCCGCTCCAGGCCGTGTCCAGTCAGGGCGTGTCCAGCGGACCCAGCCAGGCGTTCGCCACGGTGTTGTGCGCTGATTCATCGTCCGACGGGTGGAACATGCCCGCGAGCACGTCCCGGTACAGCCGCTCGAGCTCGGAGCCGCGGAAGTAGCTGGAGCCTCCGGACACCCGGATGGCGAGATCCACCACGGTCCGGGCGGTTTCCGTCGCCCGGACCTTGAGGCCCACGAGCCGGGGGAACCACTGGTTGCCCAGGTCCGCGAGTTCGTCGACGTCGGCTGCCACGCGGGACAGTTGCGGGTAGAGCGCATCCATGGCCATCGCCGCTTCTGCCACCTTCCAGCGGATATCCGGATCCTGGGCGTAACTGCGGCCGCCGTTCTTGAAGGACGTCCGGCGCTTCACGGCCTCCACCCCGAGCGTCAGCGCCCGTTCCCCGATGCCCGCGTACACCGCTGCAAGCAGGGTCTCGAAGCAGGCAAAGATCGCGAAAATCAAGGGATCCGCGTTGGGACCCACCGGAAGCTTCCGGAAGATCCGCTCCGCCGGCACGACGGCACCGTCCAAGACCGTCGTATTGGACTGGCTGGCCCGCATGCCGAGGGTGTCCCAGTCGGGCAGGATCTTGTACCCGGGCGTGTCCCGCGTGATGAATCCGTGGACCAGTTCCCCCGCACCGTCCGCGGCGGAGGCGTCCTTCCCGAAGATCCCCAGCCGGGTCCACGCCGGGGACAGGCTCGTGAAGATCTTGCGGCCGGTGAAGCTGTAGCCGCCGTCGGGCAAGGGGGCGGCCTCGGTGCGGGAATCGAACAGCACGGAGTCGTTCCCGGCCTCCGAATTCCCGAACGCGAAGACCTCCCCCTGTGCAGCGTCCTTGAGGACGAAACCCAGTGAGGAGTCGCCCCGGGCGGCCAGGACGTGCGCGACGCCGGTCCACACCAGGTGCATGTTGACCGCCAGCGCGGTGGCCGGCGCCGCCGTCGCGAGCCGGCGTTGCAGCTGCGCCGCATCGGCCAGACCGAGTCCCAGGCCGCCGTCGGACGCGGGGACGAAGATCTTCAGGTACCCGGCCGCCTTCAGGTCCGCGAGGTCCTCGTGGAAGAAGGCGTTGTCGCGGTCATAGCCGGCGGCGCGGCCGCGGATCCGGTCCAGCAGCGGCCCGGCGAGGATGTCCTCGGGCGTCATGGCGGCGCGTCCGCTCAGTAGTTGGTGAGCAGGGTGTTCAACACCCGCGCACCGAACTTCAGGGAATCAGCCGGGACGCGCTCGTCCACGCCGTGGAACATGCCGGTGAAGTCGAGCTCGTCCGGAAGCATCAGCGGGGCAAAACCGTAACCGGTGATGCCGAGCCGGCTCAGGGACTTGTTGTCCGTTCCGCCGGAGAGCGTGTAGGGCAGGACCTTGGCGCCGGGGTCCTCGGAGTGCAGGGCGTCGATCATTGAATCGACGAGGTTCCCGGCGAACGGCACTTCCAGTGAGACGTCGTTGTGCACGTAGCTGATGTCCACGCCGGTCCCGGCGAGTTCGCGGACGATCTCCAGCACGTGCTCCTCCTGCCCGGGCAGGGTGCGGCAGTCGATGAGGGCCTCGGCGGATTCAGGGATGACGTTGTGCTTGTAGCCGCCCTTGAGCAGCGTGGGGTTGGTGGTGTTCTGCAGCGTGGCGCCGACGAACCGGGCCACGGTACCGAGTTCCTTGAGGATCGTGTCCGGATCGTCCGGATCGAATTCGACGCCCGTGAGTTCGGTCACGCCGTCGAGGAACTGCCGCGTGGTGGGAGTGAGTTCGATCGGCCAGTTGTAGGCACCGATCCGGGAGACAGCGCCGGCGAGCCGCGTCACGGCGTTGTCCGTGTTGATCTGCGAGCCGTGGCCCGCGCGGCCGTGGGCGACGAGGCGGAGCCAGGAGAGGCCCTTCTCGGCCGTCTGGAGCAGATATGTGCGCTGCCCGCCGATGGTCGCGGAGAAGCCGCCGACCTCGGAGATCGCCTCCGTGGCGCCCTCAAAGAGTTCGGGGCGCTTGTCGACGGCGTAGCGGGCCCCGTAGGTGCCGCCGGCTTCCTCGTCGGCGAAGAACGCGAAGATGATGTCGCGCTTGGGCTTGCGGCCCGTACGGGCGAAGTTGCGCAGCACGGACAGGATCATGGCGTCCATGTCCTTCATGTCCACCGCGCCGCGTCCCCAGATCAGGCCGTCTTTGAGTTCGGCGCCGAAGGGGTCCACCGACCACTGCTCGCGGAGGGCCGGCACCACATCCAGGTGGCCGTGGACCACGAGGGCGCTGGCGGAGGGGTCCTCCCCCGCCAGCCGGGTGACCACGCTGGCCCGTCCCGGGGCCGCCTCGAAGATTTCGGCGTCCAGCCCGACTTCGGCCATGAGCCCGGCGGTGTACTCGGCGGCCGCGCGTTCACCGGGGCCGGAGCCGTCGCCGTAGTTGGATGTATCGATCCGGATCAGCTCCTGGCAGATCCTGACGACCTCGTCCTCGGGCCTGATGTCGGTCCGGTTGTCAGTCATAGCGGCTCCTCGTGGCGGGTGGCTCAATTGCTTGCTTCAGCCTACCCACACCACCCCCGCTGACCCCGATTATTTGTTTCCGGAAAAGTCGTGCTAGAGTCTTTCTCGCTGCTTCCGAGAAAAGCAAAACGCTGAAAGGCGAAACGAACTCGGAATTACCACCTGCGCGGGTGGCGGAATGGCAGACGCGCTAGCTTGAGGTGCTAGTCCTCGAAAGGGGGTGGGGGTTCAAGTCCCCCTCCGCGCACAACGGGAAACACCCTGGAATCAAAGGATTCCAGGGTGTTTTTTTGTGCAACTCAGACCCCGCTGTGTGTCGCCCGGATCCAGGATGACTCGTAAGGGATGGACGTCGATAAGTCGAGGTACTTCGCCGCGGGCGGGTCTTCGTAGGCGGAGATGATCCCGACAAGCTTGAGAACGCCGTTTTCCGTCCGCAGCACCGGCCCCCCGCTGTCGCCGTGGTTGGCAGATTTGGCGCGCGAGAAGGTGCAGAAACTCCATTCTCCGGTGATGGACAAACATGACCCCGAGGCGACTACTCTCGTGGACATCGCCGCGAGGCTGGCAGGCAGGCCGAGAGGGCAGCTTTGATGGCTGAGGAACGGGTCTCCGAGGCAGCCGTAGCCGGCCAGCACGACGCTGGTGTTCGCCGGAGGATTCACTGTGGCCAGCGGAATTGGCGCTTCAGCCACGGGATGCGCCAGATGGAGTACGCCGATGTCGTCCCTGAGCAACGACTCGTTGAAGCCCGGGTGGACAATCAGCCCTCCCTGCGAGACCGGGACCGGCACGGTGAATTGCCCGGGGTGAGATCCATAGTGGAACGTGACGTCCGCTGTTCGTGGCGTTCCGCCGTTGTAGTGAAGGCAGTGAGCGGCAGTGACGACCGCATAGGGGCTGATCAAGGCCCCGCTGCAGGTAGCGACGGCACCATCGGGATAGACAAGCTGGATTCTCACGGCCCACGGGTATTTGTTGGGGCTGAGGATGGTTCCGTTATAGATGGCCTGGGCCGGTGGCGCGACCCCAAGGAGGCCAGCGAGGACCAGGACCACGGCCACCAGAGCGGCTCTCCATCGAGGACGCGGACTGTCCGTCGATGGTGCACTGGCCGGAACGTGGTGCTGGAAGCCGATGTCTGGCATGGGGGTTCTCCGTCAAGCAGGTACGGACAATAGTCGGTCGTGACCGGCCTGCCCGGTTTGCGATATGGATGTGTACTGCCCCAGCTACAGGCCATCACTGTGCGCCCGTTGCTTACCCGGAGTCAAGGCAAAAAAGAAAGCCGGCCGGGATCGCCTTCCGATGCCCTTCCCGCCGGTTTGCCTTGTTCCACCCGGACGGAGTACTCAGTGGAAGTGAACATTTTCCGGGCGACCAGGACCGTGTGTTACTCCGTCCTGCCCTACCCGGGTAGACGGTATTCCTGGGCCGTGAGGTGCCAGATGGTGCCGGTGGTGCTGACTATCAGTGTGTACGTTCCCGGGGCCAGGGTGAGGCCGATCGCCCCGGCGCCGGCCTTGGCCAGGGACAGCACCGTGAGCGCCGGCCCTTTCACGGGTTGGAGGTAGGCGACGGCGGGTCCGGTGAAGGTGTACTCGATGTGGAGCTTGCCGGTAACGGTCACGACCGGCCCCGGGGGTTTCGTGCCCGAGGCCTCCGCGACGGTGACCCACTCCTTCGCCGGTGGCGGCGGGGCCGGGTGCAGCAGGGCGTTTACGGCGGTGACGGTGGCGGTGACAGTCCCGGTGACGGGGGCCGCGGTGGCGCAGAACAGCGCACCCGTGAGGGCGCCGACCAGGACAATTGAGGCCGTGCGCAGGCCGCGTCGCAGGGAGTTGGTGCCGACTAAGGGCATTGATGCACCGTCGGCAGCGTATTCTTCGGTGATCCGGAACAGGTCAATGAGCCACCAGATGCCGGCGCCGCCGAGCGTCAACAGCTTCAGGGTGCCGGTGACGGGGCGGTGAAGGTAGAACCGGTCCGCGCCCGTGAAGCCCAAGAACAATGCCAGCAGCCACGCAGTGCGCAGGGAGCGCCGCGGCGGCATGTCACCTTCGAAGAAAAGCCCGTATTGCTCGGCCAGGGGCACATTCCGATTCTGGACCAGCCACGCCGGGATGTCCACGACAGGGCCTTTCATGCCCGCTCACTCAAGGGGCTCTCCGTCCGGCAGCTCGGGCACCGGCATCTCCGGTCCGGGCAGCTGATCTTTTTCGGTCCACGTCTTGAGGACGGTCCAGGCGACGGCGGTGATCGGAACGGCCAGCAGCGCGCCGACGATTCCAGCGAGGATGGTGCCGGCGGCCAGGACGAGCAGGATAGCGAGCCCGTGGATGCTGAGCACCTTGCCCATCAGGACCGGCTGCAGGAAGTGGTGTTCGAGCTGGTTCACCGCGATGACGATGGCGAGGACGATCAGCGCCTGGATGGGACCGTTGGAGACCAGCGCGACGGCGATCGCCAGGGTGCCTGCGACTGTGGCACCGACGATGGGGATGAATCCGCCCATGAAGATGAACACACCCAGCGGGAGGGCCAGCGGAACTCCCATAACGGCGAGGGCGATCCCGACGGTGAGGCCGTCGATTGCGGCGACGATGGCAGTGCCGCGGACGTACCCGCCCAGGACCGCGGTGCTGCGGTCCGCGGCCAGGCGTGCCCTGGCGCGGTGGTCCGCGGGAAGGAAGCCGATGAGAAAGGTCCGGATCTCAAGGCCGTCCTTGAGGAAGAAGAACAAGGTCACGACCATCAGTAACGCGCCGGTGAAGATTTCCCCCACGGTCCGTGCCCCGGTGAGGGCTTCTGCGCCGAAGGTGCTGGACGTGAGGAACACCCGGGCAGAGTCGATGGCTGCGGTGATCTGTCGGTCGGTGACGGGGACCGGCCCGTTATTCAGGAAGGCATGCAGTTGGTCAATCCCCGCAGCGGCGCGGGCCGAGAGCTCTGCCCACTGGTTGTTCACCAGGAAAACGATGCCCGTGATGATGCCTCCGACGACTGCGAGGATGGCCACGAAGGAGGCAACGACGGCGAGGGCGCGCGGCCAGGCATGCCCGGTGAGCCAGCGGACGAGCGGGGAAATCGCTGCAGCCAGGATGACGGCGATCAGGACCGGGATGATGACAAGCGGGATGCGCGTGGCCGCCCAAATGATCGCGTAGGCAAGGGCAGCCACCGCCAGGGCCTGGACGGCGCGGATGCTCGCGCGGCCGAGTCCGTCTGACCAGATGGCCGGCAAGCCGGTGCGGGGTTCGGTCATAGGGCTCTCTCTGCGGTTGGGAACGGTGCCTAGTTCCAGTGGAGAGGCTCCGGCCTGGACTTCCGCCACGCGCGGTAGAAGCTGGCGCGGGCCTCCTCGCCGCGCTGCTGCTCCAGCGCGTGCAGGCGCCCATAGCTGAATGCGTTGCCCCCGCCCGCCGCGGTCTGGGCCGCCAGCAGTCGAAGGGTTTCCCGGGTTACGACGCTGTCCTGGAGGTCCCCGAGGATCTCCTGGATCCCCTCCGCGGTTTGAGCAAGAGACGTTGCCTGCTTGCTGAAAATCGGGGCTGCCGCTTCGGCGGCATAGCGCAAGCGCTTGGCGCATTTCCGGACTTCATGCAGCGCGGCATCCTCCGGCGCCGTTCCCGTCGCGCTGATCGCGGCGCGAACGGCTTTCTTCAACCGTTTGCGTTCAGCCAAGACAAGAAGGCCAATTGTCCGCCGTGCATCCCGGCTTGCAGCGTCCGTGAGGGGCGGTCCGGCAATGAGGGCATCGAGGGAATCGAGGAGGCGGAAGTAGCGGTCGCTGTCCAGCGCCGCTAACCCTGCAGCATGGGCCTGGCGATAGGTGGCGCCAAGGTTCTCCTCGATCTGCTGCGCAACGGGACCCATCAACAGCTCAGCGGGCTCGGCACTCATCAGGTCCTTCAGTCTGGCCCGCATGACTTCGGTGTCCCGCGCCTCACCAACAGCGCCGGCCAGCCACTGGAGCTCTGCCCTTAGGAACCGGGGCGTCGTGGCGTCCATGAGCTTCCGGAACGACGCCAGCGCCGACCGCAACCGGCGCGCCGCCACCCGCAGCTGATGCACGGCATCCGGCTCGTCAGTGCGGACACCCGGATCGTGCTCCTTGAGGGCCTGAACCTGTTGGGCCAGGTACAACAGCAGGACGTCCGACGCCGGCCCGTGCCGGCGCGGGTCGGGCACCGCTGCGGGACTCACAGGTATGTTAGAACCGAGCGCCCTGGCCAGCTTGGACGGCAGGGCGGCCACGGGGACTCCGTCCGCGGCGAGCACATCATCCGCGTCGGCCAGCAGCTGTCTGGTGCCGTCGACGAGTTCAATTTCCCATTCCCGCCACCGCGACCGTTCCGCGGGGGTCAGGAAGGTTTGCGCCTCCACCCGGTCGTCGCTGAACGAGGCCAGGACCGTGCCTTGGGGGGAATACAGGGGAATCGAGTTCCGCCGTGTCTTGAGCCGTGCGACCGGCACCAGCCCGTGACTCCGGGCATGGACCTGCACCAACTGACGCAGACGCTCCGGGACCGGACCCTGATCGCTTCCAAGCGGCTCGGTGATTTCACGGCGCCCCTCCGCGGCGAGCGGGAGCTTCAGGTGCCACCCCGCATCCTGGCCGCCGGTGCGCCGCCGCAGGGTGATTCGCTGAGCGGCCAGTGCCAGTTCTTCGGTGTCGAAATAGACAGCGTCCAGCTCCTCGATGGCGGCCTCGCCCACGCGGCCTACTCCCGGAAGAGCGGCCAGCTGCGGAAGGGCAGCAGATTCCGCCGGGCTGTACTTGTGTTCCACCTCGGTTACGTCGGCGGCCATGATTCATTGTAGGAACGAACACGTGCGTCCGGCCTGTGCCCAAAGGCCCTTATCGCAGGAGAGTGACCGGGAAACCCGGTAAACGAGTCGGGCGGCCATCCTGTGGAGCACGGCCATTCAGAAGGCACGCAGATCCCGGCGGCATGCGGTAAGAAAATAGTCTTGCCCGGCTATGGAGCGGCGAGTAGCCTTCGGCGCAGTGGGCCTGCGGACCGCTGGCCCCCTAGGAGAGGATGCGCCATGCCAACCATAATCGGCCACCACGACATCAAGGACAAGGATCACTGGCTTGCCTCACCCAAACGCGAAGAGGTGTTCGGCCCTCTTGGCGTCACCAACATCCGCACGTTCGTCGACCCGCAGAACCCCAAGCATGTTGCGGTAATGATGGACGTTCCTGACTTGGACGCATTCAAGGCTGCGATGCAAAGCGAAGCAATGGGCGAGGCGATGGCCTACGACGGCGTACTGCCCGAGACCCTGGTCATCCTCGTCGAGGACAAGGCTTAGCTTCACCGGCGACAGCCGGGTGCACTCGGACGTGGCGAAGCTCCGACCAAATAGCGGTTGACCGGAGCTTCGGGACCATTATGGGCACCCGTTCCTGTGTGTAGGCCGGGAAATACCTGACCTACTGGTTGAGCAGATCACTCATCAGTGGCGCAATGGAGTGCACTCCGGACCGTACCCAGGAGGGACAGGAAGCGCTCATTGGCCGGCAGGTCATCGATCAGGACGACGCCCTCGGGCCCGGCCAGCGGGATGCGCCAGTTCGGATACTCGGTGCTGGTGCCCGGCTGGTTCTGGGTCCGCGACTCCCCCACGGCGTCCACGAGCGCCACGCCCAGCAGCGCGGACGGTGCCAGCGCCGTGTAGGCATAGAGCGCCTCGACCGTCGTCCGGACATCCGTGCCGCCTTCCGGCAGCAATCCGCGGGCCCGGACCTGCGCCAGGACGGCCTCCTGCTCGGCCGCTGCCTCGGCGCGTTCCTCATCCACGGGGCGCCCCAACAGCCCCAGCGATTCCCGCAAGGTGACGTGCTCACCGGCGAGGTAGCCCGCCGTAGGGGGAAGATCGTGCGTGTTCACGCTCGTCAGGCATTGCTGGCGGTAGTGTTCCGGCGGGATGGGGCCATTCGCGTCATGTTCGAACCAGAGGATCGAGGTGCCGAGGATCCCCCGTTCGGCCAGATAGTCACGGACCCAGGGTTCGAACACGCCCAGGTCCTCACCGATCACGATCGCCCCGGCGCGTTGAGCCTCCAGCGCGAGGATACCGATGAGGGCTTCGTGGTCGTAATAGACGTAGGTGCCGTTGCCCGGGCCGGCGCCCTCGGGGATCCACCAGAGCCGGAACAAGCCCAGGATGTGGTCCACGCGGATGCCTCCGGCGTGCCGCAGCACAGTCCGGAGCATGTCGCGGTAGGCGGCGTACCCGGATTCGGCGAGCCTGCCCGGATGCCACGGCGGCTGCGACCAGTTCTGGCCCTGCTGGTTGAACATGTCCGGCGGTGCGCCCACGCTCACGCCCCGGGCCAGGACACCGGCCAGGGTCCAGGCGTCGGCGCCGCCAGGTTTCACGCCGACCGCGAGGTCATGGACTATGCCGATCTCCATGCCTGCCTGATGCGCCGAGCGCTGTGCCGCCTCGAGCTGCTGGTCGCAGAGCCACTGGAGCCAGCGGTGGAAATCCATCCGGGCGGCGAGCGTTGAACGCTGCTCGGCACAGTACGGTGAATCCGGGTGTGCCGCCGCCCCGGCCCACTCCGGCGCCGACGGCGGCAGTTGTTCGGCGAGCGCACACCACAGCGCGAAGTCCTCGAGTCCCTGTCCTTGCTCGGCGCAGAAGTCGGCGAACTGCCGGTTGCGGGCTGGTCCCCGGCGGACCGCATAAACGAGTTCCAGGGCGGCCAGCTTCGCCGCGTAGGCGGCGTTGCGGTCCAGGAGGTCCCGGGACTCGTTGGCTGCCTGCAGGCTCGCGGCCAGGCGCGCTACCTCGGCCCGGCCGGGTGCGTCCAGATAACCGTATTCCGGGATTTCCTCGACCCGCAGGTAGAGGGGATTGAAAAAGCGCCGTGTGGTGGGCAGGTACGGGGAGTCTTCCACAGGCGGTACCGGTTCGGCGGCGTGCAGCGGATTGACCAGGACAAAGCCGGCCCCCTGCTCACCTGCGACGACGGCGAGGTCGGTGAGGTCTGCAAAGTCGCCAATCCCCCACGACCGGGCGGACCGCACGGAGTAGAGCTGGGCCGTCAACCCCCAGGAGCGACGTCCGGCGAGCCGGGCCGAGGTCCGGAGCCGGCCGGGCGTCACGATCAGCGGACACTGGGCCAGCGTGCCGTCGGCGTCCGCCCTCAGGGTATGCCAGCCGAGGCCAATGTGGCCGGGGACGGCAAAGGTCGCACGGCCGGTGAGGACGCCGTCGACGTCGACCGGCTGTTCCCAGTTCTCCTGCTGGGCGGCCTCGTGCCTGCTGCCGTCCTCGGCGTCGATCCAGACGCGGACGCGGCTTCCGTGCGGCACGTGGACATCGACGTGGACATCGCGTCCCTCCCCCGGCACCCCCTCCCTGAGTACAACGACCGGCGGGAGGATGCGCCGCCACGGCGCGAGCCGGGACTCCGCCAGCGAGCGTTGCTGCTCCGCAATCCCGTTGGCCGGGACTCCCAAGGCTCCCAGGACGTCCCGGAGCGTGTCCGCGGCCACGGAACGCTCTATGCCGTCCCAGCCCCAGTACGTCGTGCCGACGCCATGGGCCGCGGCAAGTTCGCGCAGGAGCGCGTCTGTGGTGTCGGTGTGCCCGGGAAGCACGGAGTCGTCGGGGTTCTCGTGGTGCGTACGGTCCGCCATGCGCCCACTCTAGACGCTGCCCCCGCGGCCCGCGCCCCCTCCATGGATGTGGGATTCACCTACTAGTTCTTCGAGCCCCTCGACGGCGGCCGCCAGCGACAGGTCCGGGTGCTCCACAAGGAACGGCAGCAGGAGACGGTTCTCCTTCTCCAGGTGCACGGCGAAGAGGCCCCTCAGGGTGCCGGCCGCGACGGCGGCGTCCACGCCACCGGCTCCGCGCAATTGGTCGATCGCTCCAGCTATCGCCTGATGCTCGGCCAGCAGGGCCGCGACGAGGAGCCGGGCCTCCGGCGTGCCTTCCGCTCCCCCGTACAGCGGGCCCTCCTCGGCGACCGCATGCGGGAGGAGGTCGGTTTCGCACCACTCCACGAGGACCTCGTGGGCATCGTGCTCGGCGACGGTCTTGCCCGCCGTCACGGCGTGGATGAGAGCGTCGGTCAGGGCGACGAGGCGCTTGAGCATCGCCGTGTGATGGCTTTCGACCGCCTCGAGGGCACGGACTTCATCGGCCGCGTCCCCGGGCAGCGTGTTCCGCGGCGTTGCGGCCGCGGCGTCCGGATTGTCCATAGTGACTCCTGGCTGGGCAGGATTGATGGTCGGATTCCACCTTACGGACACGGATCTCCGTGCGGACGGGTCTTTCGGCCCGTTCGTCCGCCCCGCCGCGTGTGTAAGGCACGGCCGCACCCGGCCTTGACCCGGATCCGTTTCGACGCCGTCGCAGCGTCCGCGCTAGCCTTGCACCCTATGGTTGACGACGAACGTTACCGGATCCCTCAGCACGCCTCGGGCAGGCTATGACCCGGTTTCTCGTGGCCGGGGAACCGAACCTGGCCCAGACATGGTGGGAGCGGATCGTGGCCGGATTCGGCCACGCCCCCAGCCCGCACGTGACCAGCACCGAGCTCGCCGTGGTGATCCTGCTGGCCGTGGCCGTGTCCCTGCCCCGCCTCACCTGGCGCTACTTTGGACTGCTCGCCACGGTGACCCACGAACTCGGCCATGCCTTTGCCGCCCTCACCACCGGACAGCGGCTCGGCGGTATTCGTCTGGGCCTGGATCACTCCGGCACCACCACGACGTTCAGCAGGAGCCGTGCCTCCGCAGCCTGGTCCACCTTCTGGGGCTACCCCGTGCCCGCGGTCGTTGGCGCCGTGATGGTCTGGTGCGGTTTCAACGGCTGGGGACCTGCGGCGATGTCCGTGGGAACCGTGATCCTCCTGGCGTCCTTCCTGTTCCTCCGCAACGGCACGGGCCTGCTCATCACCGCCGCCGCCGTGCTGGCCGCGGCGCTCCTGGTGCTGTTTGTGCCGCCGGTGTTCAACGGGCACGTCATGATCGTGCTGGGCCTGGCGCTCCTGGTCGCCGCCGTCAGGGACCTCGTTAAACTGGCAAACGTCCATCTCCGGCACCGTGACAGGCTCACGACGTCGGACGCCTATCTGCTGGCCCGGGCCACCTCGGTCCCTGCCGCGGTGTGGATTACCCTCTTCGCGGCCGTGGTGGCCGTCGCCTGGTGGTTTGCGTGGCAGCCGATGGCGCCGGTGTTCACGGCCTTGTTCGGACACGTCATTTCCCCGCCGTAGGCTGGGACCATGAGCCAGACTACCCACACCGACGACCCCGGATTCAGCACCAAAGGCGCGTACGTGACCGGCGGCGCGGAATTCACCCGCGACACCAACTACATCGAGGACCGGATCACCCGGGACGGAGCCCCCGGCCGCAACGGCGAACCCGGCTGGCCCGTCGAGCCTGGGCGTTACCGGCTCATCGCAGCACGTGCCTGCCCGTGGGCCAACCGCACGGTGATCGTGCGCCGGCTCCTGGGCCTGGAGGACGTCATCTCGCTCGGCCAGCCCGGCCCCACCCACGATGCCCGGTCCTGGACCTTTGACCTCGACCCGGACCGCAAGGATCCGGTCCTCGGGATCGAACGCATCCAGGACGCCTACTTCCGCCGCTTCCCCGGCTACCCCCGCGGGATCACGGTCCCGGCGATCGTGGACGTCCCCACCGGGCAGGTCGTGACCAACAACTTCCCCCAGATCACCCTCGACTTCTCCACGGAATGGGCGCAGTACCACCGCCCCGGCGCACCGGAGCTATACCCGGAACATCTGCGGGAAGAAATGGACGCCGTCAACAAGCGCGTCTTCACGGAAGTGAACAACGGCGTCTACCGGTGCGGCTTTGCCGGTTCCCAGGAAGCCTACGACGCCGCCTACGACCGGCTATGGACGGCCCTCGACTGGCTTGAGGAGCGCCTTGGCGGGCAACGGTACCTCGTGGGCGACACCATCACCGAGGCAGACGTCCGGCTCTTCACGACCCTGGCGCGCTTCGACGCCGTGTACCACGGGCACTTCAAGTGCAACCGGCAGAAGCTCAGCGAGATGCCGGTGCTGTGGGCCTACGCCCGTGACCTCTTCCAGACCCCCGGCTTCGGGGACACCACCGACTTCGTGCAGATCAAACAGCACTACTACATCGTCCACGAGGACATCAACCCCACCGGCGTTGTCCCGCGCGGACCGGAGCTGGGCAACTGGCTCTCCGCCCACGGCCGCGAAGCACTGGGCGGCCGGCCGTTCGGCGACGGCACGCCGCCCGGACCGGTGCGCCCCGGAGAAGAGGTCACCCCGGGACGCGGCGCAGCCTGACCGGAAAACACTGTCCTGCCGGGGTTCGTCCATTTGTCGCAGCAACATCTCCAGCCTAGGGTGAGCCGGGATGACTACGACAGACGAGGCAACGCACACCGGAGGCCCCTCCGTGTTCCGGCGGCTCTGGCGGATCGTGGCCGGCAACGTGTCCTCGGCGCTGCTGTGGCCACGGCTGCAGCTGGCCATGAAGGCAGGACTGGCCGCGGGCGTGGCCTTTGCCATCGCCCCGCTAATGCCCGGCTCCGCGGCCGACTACCCCTATTACGCTCCGCTGGGCGCTCTGGTGGCGATGTACGAGAACGTCGCCGGGTCCATGAAGCAGGGAGTGCAGACGCTCGCGGGGCTGGCGATAGGGATTGGACTGGCCTTTGTGCTTTTCATCCTCGGCAGCCCCTCACCGCTGACAGTCGGGATCGTGATGGCCTTTGGTGTTGTCCTGGCCGGACTTCCGAAGATCGGCGCAGGCCGGGACTGGATCCCGACGGCGGCGCTTCTGGTCCTGCTCGTGGGCGGCCACAACCCGGACACGTTCTCCTTCGGGTACCTCTTCCAGATGGGCGTCGGAGTCACGGTGGGCATCATTGTGAACCTGCTGGTCTTCCCGCCCCTGCACTTCCGGGCCGCCGAGCTCAGCATCGCGGAACTTCGCCTGGCACTCGCCCAGCAGCTCCGGGACATGGCGACGGCGCTCAAGGAGAGCTGGCCGCCGGAACACGAGGACTGGTCCAAGCGGTCCGACTCGCTCGAAGCCTCCGCGCGCTCCGTACGGCTGGCCGTGGAGAAGGCGGACGCCAGCCGGCGGGCGAATCCCCGGCGCCGGCTCCACCCTCGTGACATCGAACTGGATTACCGCAACCTGCGGGATCTTGAGCGGGTGACCTTCCACGTCCAGGACGTGACGCAGGTGCTGTCCGATGTCATCTGGGCCAAGGACACACCCTTTGTGGTGCCGGATGAATATACCGAGCCGCTTGCCGACGCCATGTCCGCCGTGGCTGACATCCTGCGCTCGATCGAGGAGGAGAACCCCGAAGAGCAGTCGGAGCGGATTGAAGCGGCCGACTCTGCCGTCAAGGCGCTGACGGGACGGATCGGCGCCGAGGAAACGGCCACCGACGCCCCCAGCGCAGTCGAGTCGATCCTGATGAGCCTGCACCGGATGCTGCGGGTCGTGAAGTCCTCCGCGGCCAGCGACTGACACACGGATACTCCGGCCAAACGCCCGGACCATGACGGCGGCGTCCGTCCCCGTGCGGGGGGCGGGCGCCGCCGTCATTCCTGGCCGGCTACCGGCTAGGACAGCGCCGCGACGGAGCCGCTGAAGTGCCGCCGCCCGGACAACGGGTTCCACGCCACATAGTCGGAGCGCTCCCATGCCCCGCCGCCGGCCTGAACGGTGCTGATGTCCAGCGCCACGCGGGCCGGCAGGAAGACCGGCGCCTCGAAGGCCACCTCCCAGCTGAACGAGTCCCCCTTGACGGCACCGACGTCCGCCAGCGCGCGCGACGCGAGGTACATGCCATGGGCGAGGGACCGGCGCAGCCCCATGGCCTTGGCCGTCAGGACGCTTAGGTGAATGGGATTGAAGTCGCCGGACACGGCCGCGTAGGCGCGCCCGGTGTCGACGCCCAACTGCCAGATCGCCGTCGGATCCGGTGCCGAGAACGGCGGCGGCGTTACCGGCACCGACGGCTTGTCGATCCCGGGCAGGAACACGCCCTTGGCCAGGTAGGTCGAGACCCCGCGCCAGCGGACTTCTTCTTGCCCGGCGGCCCGGACCTCCGCCACGACATCAAGCTGGGTGCCGGCCCTGTGTCCACGCAGGTTGTCCACCCGGGCACGGATGTCCAGAGCCTCGGTGAACAGCACCGGCGCGGACTGCACCACCGTGTTGCTCAGGTGGATCATGCCCAGCAGCGGCAACGGAAAGTCGTCCCGGTTCATCACGCTCATGGCCAGCGGAAACGCCAGCGCATGGATGAACCCGGCGGGCAGGACATCGCTCGCGGTCTCACCGATCAGGTGCTGGTAGGCGGTCAGGTTGGTGACGTCGGCCCGCACGCCGCGGACTTCGTGGGTGTAAGGCGGCAGTTCGGTGCCGCCGTGGGTGCCCAGGACCCGCCGCCGCGCCGCGGTGGCCGCCGCGTTGACGTAGAGCTTGGACAGGGCCGGCATCTCCCCAAGGATGACGGTCTGGGAACTGCTCATGCGCCCACCAAATTCTGCCCGCAGACGCGCAGCACCTCTCCGGAAATCCCGCCGGCGGCGTCGCTGGCAAGGAACGCGATGGCCTCGGCGACGTCCCCCGGCCGACCGCCCTGCTGCAGGGAATTGAGCCGGCGCGCGATTTCGCGGGTGGCGAAGGGGATCCGCGCGGTCATCTCCGTTTCGATGAAGCCGGGAGCGACGGCGTTGATGGACCCGCCGCGCTCGCCGATGAGCGGCACCGTGGCGCGGACCATGCCGATCACGCCGCCCTTGGACGCGGCATAGTTGGTCTGGCCGCGGTTTCCGGCGATCCCGCTTGTGGAGGCCACGGAGACGATCCGCGGCGAGTCGCGGAAGTGCTCCGAGGCCAGGAGGGCGTCATTGATCCGCAACTGCGCGGCGATGTTGACCGCGATGACGGAGTTCCAGCGGCCCGCATCCATATTGGCCAGGAGCTTGTCACGGGTGATTCCGGCGTTGTGGATCACGATGTCCAGCCGGCCGTGGCGTGCCACGGCGTGGTCAATGATCCGCTGGCCGGCGTCGCTGCGGCTGATATCCAGCTGCAGGGCCGTGCCGTGGACCTCGTTGGCCACGGCCGCGAGATGGTCGCCCGCAGCCGGGATGTCGACGAGGATGAGCGTGGCGCCGTCGCGGTACAGGGTGCGGGCGATCGCTGCCCCGATGCCCCGGGCGGCGCCCGTCACCACTGCCACCTTGCCGGCCAGCGGCTTCTCGACGTCATCGGGCAGCTGCCCCGCACCGGAGGTGACGGTCAGGAACTGCCCGTCCACGAACGCCGAGCGGCCGGACAGGAAGAACCGCAACGCCCCCAGCGTCCCGGGGCTGGTGGTGTCGGCGCCGGCGGCGAGCAGGATGCCGTTCCCTGTGGCGCCCGCGCGCAGTTCCTTCGCCAGCGACCGCAAGAGACCGTCCACGCCGTGCCGGGCCGCCGCCGTCGCCGGCTCCACCGCGGAGTCCGCCGTACGGGACACTGTGATGACACGGGCATTCGGGGCCAGGTCGCGCAGCGAGGTGGCCGCCGTGAGGACCGGGTGCTCCAGGTCCTCGGGACGGGCCAACTCGTCCAGCACCAGGATGATGGCGCCGAGCTTCTCCTTCGGGATCGCGTGGCGCCGGACGTCGAGGTTCCAGGCCAGGAGGGCCGCGGCCAGGCTGTCGGCGCCGCTGGTGGAGCCCTGAACCAGGACCGGCCCCTCGATCAGGGGGGCACCGGGCCGGTACCGCCGGAGGGCCACCGGCTGCGGGAGCCCGAGCCGCTTGGCAATGTCCCGGCCGGGTCCGTGGCTGACGAACCGGGTGTATGTGTCGGTCATCGGGTTCCCCTTAGAGTGCTTCGAGAATTGCGACGACGCCCTGGCCGCCGGCGGCGCAGATGGACACAAGCCCGCGCGCCGGGCGGCCGTCGGCCTGACCCTTGGCATGCAGCATCTTCGCCAGCGACGCCACGATCCGGCCGCCCGTGGCAGCGAACGGGTGCCCGGCAGCCAGCGAAGAGCCGTTGACGTTCAGTTTGGACCGGTCAATGCTGCCGAAGGCGCCGTCCAGGCCCAGGCGGGTGCGGCCGAATTCCTCGTCCTCCCACGCGGCAAGGGTGCTCAGCACCGTCCCGGCGAAGGCCTCGTGGATCTCGAAGAAGTCGAAGTCCTCAAGGGTGAGGTTGTGGCGTGCGAGCAGCCGCGGCACCGCGAAGGCCGGTGCCATGAGCAGCCCGTCCTTGCCATGGACAAAGTCCACGGCGGCCGCTTCGCCGTCAACCACGGCGGCGAGCTTGGGGAGGTCGTGGGCATCGGCCCATTCCTCGGAGGCGAGCAGCACGGTGGAGGCGCCGTCCGTCAGCGGGGTGGAATTGCCGGCCGTCATCGTCGCCTCGGCGCCAAGGTTCTTGCCGAAGACCGGCTTGAGCGTCGCCAGTTTCTCCAGGCTCGTGTCGGCCCGCAGATTGGAGTCGCGGCTCAGGCCCCGGTAGGGCGTCAAGAGGTCGTCGAAGAAGCCGGCGTCGTAGGCCGCGGCAAGATTCTTGTGGCTGTTGAAGGCGAGCTCGTCCTGGGCCTCCCGGGTGATCTTCCACTGCGCGGTGGTCAGCGCCTGGTGCTCGCCCATTGACAGCCCGGTGCGCGGCTCCCCCGTGTTCGGGGCATCGGGGGCCAGGTCCTTGGGCCGGAGCCGGCTGAGAACCTGCAGCTTCCGGGATACCGTCTTCGCCCGATTCAGGTCCAGGAGCACCTCGCGGAGCCCTTCGCTGACGGCGATGGGGGCATCCGAGGCCGAGTCGACGCCGCCGGCGATCGCCGACTCGATCTGGCCCAGCTTGATCTTGTTGGCCAGGCCGAGGACTGTCTCCAGGCCGGTGGCGCATGCCTGCTGGAGGTCATACGCGGGGGTCTCGGCGGAGAGGGCCGAGCCGAGGACTGCTTCCCGGGTGAGGTTGAAGTCGCGGGAGTGCTTAAGGACGGCTCCGGCGGCGACTTCCCCGATCCGCTCATCCTGGAGGCCAAAGCGGGCGATGAGTCCGTCCAGGGCGGCGGTGAGCATGTCCTGGTTGGAGGACTTGGTGTAGGCGCCGCCGGTCCGGGCAAACGGTATGCGGTTGCCGCCCACAACCACGGCTTTGCGGAGCTGCGTGGCGGCGGTCGGTTCCTGCGGGCCGGGTACTGACTGTCCGTTGACGGACATGGGCTGTCTCCTTCGATCAAAGCGGTTACCGATACCCAGCGTACCTGATACGCTGGGTATCGTGAACATCCCCCACGCTAGTCCGCCGGACGCCACCACGGCCAGCGGCAAGGCCGCCGCCAGGGGCGCCGGCCCCCGGTCCAGCACCCCGCCAAACACCCCGTCAAGCGGCGCGTCGGGCGCCCCCTCCGGCACCCCCGGTGGGCCGTCCGGCGTCGACGGCCGTTCCTCGCGGTGGCAGTCCCACCGCGAGGAACGGCGGCGGGAGCTCATCAAGTCAGCCCGGAAGGCGGTGCACGCCCTGGGCAGCGACGCTTCCATGGAAGACATCGCCGTAGCCGCGGGAACGTCAAAGTCCGTGTTCTACCGCTATTTTGGTGACAAAGCCGGTCTCCAGCAGGCCGTGGGCGAGGTGGTGCTGGGCCAGATGCAGCGCCGGATCCAGGAGGCCGCCCAGAGCGCCCAGACACCGCGCGAGGGCCTGTTCGCCATGGTCTCGGCCTACCTGCAGATGGCCGAGACCAGCCCGAACGTCTATACGTTCGTGACTCGCCACGGCCACGGCGACGCAGACACGGCGGGTCCGTCCGTCTCCACCGCCGGGGCGCTGAGCCACTTCTTCGCCGCCATCAGCGACATGATCGCCCGGCCCATGCGCAGCCACCTGGGCGGCGGCCAGGACAAGGAAGCCGTGATCGGCTACTGGCCCAACGCCGCGATCGGGCTGGTGCGGAACGCCGGAGAGCAGTGGCTCGCCAGCCCGCCGGGACCCGCCAAGCCGGACCAGGAGGCCATGGCACGGCAGATTACGGACTGGCTCTGCTTCGGGATCGCTCCCGAACTGCAGACGCCGCCCCCGGCGGGGGCGGACCCTGTGCCGGACCGCGGCACCTCCTAGCACCGACACCCGGGCCCCCGGCCTCGCAGCCGAGACCCCGGACCTGAGGCCTTAGCACTGAATTGTCAGAACCAAAGAAGGAATCGACATGACTGAACTCGCCGACCGTACCGCCGGCACCGAGCCCGGACGCAGCACAACACCGGCAGCCGGCCGGCCCGGCGCTCCGGAGCAGCCCGCCGTCGACGTCGCAGCCCTTGGCGAGCAACTGTTGGGCAAATGGGCCGACGTTCGCCGGCACGCCCGCGCGGTGTCCGGCCAGCCGGAACTGCACAAGATCGAAGGCCTGACCCACACCGAACACCGCCGGCGTGCCTTCGGGCAGCTGGAGCACCTCGTGCGCCACGAAGCCGTCCACCGGGCCTTCCCGTCCGCGCTTGGCGGCAACGATGACCATGGCGGCAACATTGCAGGCTTCGAGGAACTGGTCACCGCCGATCCTTCCCTGCAGATCAAGGCCGGCGTGCAGTGGGGCCTCTTCGGTTCCGCCGTCATGCACCTGGGCACCGAGGACCACCACCGCAAGTGGCTGCCGGGCATCATGAGCCTGGCAATTCCCGGCTGTTTTGCCATGACCGAGACCGGGCACGGCTCGGACGTCGCCAGCATCGCCACCACGGCCACCTACGACCCGGCCACCGAGGAATTCGTGATCCACACGCCGTTCCGGGCCGCGTGGAAGGATTACATCGGCAACGCCGCGATCGACGGCCTGGGCGCGGTCGTCTTCGCCCAGCTCCTGACCAAGGGCGTCAACCACGGCGTGCACGCTTTCTACCTGGATCTGCGCGACCCCGACACCAAGGAATTCCTGCCCGGGATCGGCGGCGAGGACGACGGCGTCAAGGGCGGCCTGAACGGCATCGACAACGGCCGGCTCCACTTCGCGAATTTCCGCATCCCGCGCACCAACCTGCTCAACCGCTACGGCGACGTCGATGCCGAGGGCAACTACACCTCCCCCATCGCCAGCCCGGGCCGGCGTTTCTTCACCATGCTCGGCACCCTCGTCCAGGGCAGGGTCTCGCTCGACGGTGCCGCCGTGGCCGCCTCCAAGCTCGCGCTGAAGACCGCCATCCAGTACGCCACCGAGCGCCGGCAGTTCAACGCCTCCTCCCAGACCGACGAGGAGGTCCTGCTGGACTACCAGCGGCACCAGCGCAGGCTCTTCACCCGGCTCGCCACCACTTACGCGGCCAGCTTCGCGCACGAGCAGCTGCTCGAGAAGTTCGACGACGTTTTCTCCGGCCGGCACGACACCGACGAGGACCGGCAGGACCTCGAGACCCTGGCCGCGGCGCTCAAGCCGCTCAGCACCTGGCATGCCCTGGACACGCTGCAGGAATGCCGCGAGGCCTGCGGCGGTGCCGGCTTCCTGATCGAGAACCGCTTCGCGTCGCTCCGCGCGGACCTGGATGTCTATGTGACCTTCGAAGGCGACAACACGGTCCTGCTGCAGCTCGTCGCCAAGCGCCTGCTCGCGGACTACGCCAAGGAGTTCCGCAACGCCAACGTCGGTGTCCTGGCCCGCTACGTCGTGTCCCAGGCGACGGGCACTGCGCTGCACCGCAGCGGCCTGCGCCAGGTGGCCCAGTTCATGGCCGATTCCGGCTCCGTGCAGAAGGCCGCGATCGCCATCCGCGACGAATCAAGCCAGCGCGCCCTCCTGACCGACCGGGTCCAGGCCATGGTTGCGCAGGTCGGCGCGGCGCTCAAGGGGGCCAACAGGCTCCCGCAGCGGCAGGGCGCCGCCCTGTTCAACGCACACCAGCACGAGCTCATCGAAGCCGCACAGGCGCACGCCGAGCTGCTGCAGTGGGAGGCCTTTACCGAAGCCCTCGGCAACGTCACCGACCCCGGTACGCACAAGGTCCTGACCTGGCTGCGTGATCTCTTCGGCCTGTCGCTCATCGAGAAGAACCTGTCCTGGTACCTGATGAACGGCCGGTTGTCGATGCAGCGCGGGCGCACCGTGGGCGAGTACATCAACCGGCTCCTCGTGAAGATCCGGCCGCATGCCGTCGACCTTGTGGACGCGTTCGGCTACGGACCTGAGCATCTCCGCGCGGAAATCTCGACCGGGGCGGAAAGGATCCGGCAGGACGAGGCCCGGGACTACTTCCGGAAGCAGCGGGCCAGCGGCCAGGCGCCCGTGGATGAGAAGATCCTGCTCGCCCGCACCACGCTGCAGTCCAAGGCCGCGCGCGCCTGAGCTTTCAGCGGCACCATCATCCGGCGAAGCCACTAACGCACGACGGCGCCGCTCCCCGTTGAGGGGGCGGCGCCGTCGGGTGTTCAGCAGTCCTTGCCTGAGTCCATATCTCTGTCTGGAGGACTGCTGGTCAGGAGGCCGGGCCCGGAAGGACCGAACGGTAGACCTCCAGCGTGGTCTCTGTGATCGATTCCCAGGAGAAGTGCTCCTCCGCCCGGCGCCGGCCCGCTTCCCCCATGGCCCGGGCCCGGGCGGGATCGGACACCACCTCGGTCAAGGCGGCGGCGAACTCGGTGACAAACTTTTCCGGGTCGAGCGGGGTGCCCGTGCCGTCGGTGACCTGTTCGAGCTCCACGAGCAGCCCGGTCACGCCGTGATCGACAACCTCCGGGATACCGCCGGTGGCGCTGGCCACCACGGCGGCACCGCAGGCCATGGCTTCAAGGTTCACGATGCCCAGCGGCTCGTAGATCGACGGGCAGGCGAACGCCGTGGCGTGGCTGAGGACCTGGATGAGCTCGTTGCGGGGCAGCATCCGTTCCACCACGATCACGCCCGTGCGCTTGCTCTGCAGCTCCTCGATGAGGCGCGCGGTCTCGGCCGCCAGCTCTGGAGTATCGGCTGCGCCGAGGCACAGCACCAGCTGGACATTGGCCGGCAGTTTGGCGGCGGCACGGAGGAGGTAGGGAACGCCCTTTTGCCGGGTGTTGCGGCCGACAAACACGACGCTCGGCAGCGAGGGGTCGATCCCGAGCGCCCGGACCACGTCCTCGCCCTCGTCCCGGTTCCACAAGCTGACGTCAATGCCGTTGTGGACCACCTTGACCTTGGCCGGGTCCACCTCCGGATAGCTGCGCAGGATGTCCTGCCGCATGCCTTCCGAAACGGCGATGATGGCGGCGGCGGCCTCGTAGGCGGTCTTTTCCACCCAGGAAGACACCGCGTAGCCGCCGCCGAGCTGTTCGGCCTTCCACGGGCGCAGCGGTTCCAGGCTGTGGGCGCTGAGCACATGGGGAATGCCGTGGAGCAGGGACGCAATGTGTCCTGCCATGTTGGCGTACCAGGTGTGGGAGTGCACCAGGTCCGCGCCGGCAATGTCCGGAACGATCCTAAGATCCACCCCGAGGGTCTGGATGGCGGCGTTGGCGGAGCCCAGGTCTTCGGGCACGGAGTAGGACGTGACCGTCGCTCCGTGGTACCCGGGCTCGCGGGGCGCGCCGAAGGCACGCACCTGTAGGTCCACACGTTGGGCCAGGACTCTACTGAGCTCGGCCACATGGACTCCGGCGCCGCCGTAGATTTCCGGCGGGAATTCTTTGGTCACAATGTCTATTCGCACATGCACCAAGGTAGTCGTTACGGTGGAACTGATCTAGTGTGAAGACGTTCGGGCATGCCGGACTGTTTTGGGGAGTAACGAAGGCGTTCAGGAGCGATAACCATGCCGCAGCAAAAGAAAGTCTTGGCAATTGTCCTCGCAGGTGGCGAGGGAAACCGGCTCATGCCATTGACGGCGGACCGGGCCAAGCCGGGCGTGCCGTTTGCCGGAAGCTACCGGCTCATTGACTTTGCCCTTTCAAATCTTGTGAATTCGCGTTATTTGCAAATTGTGGTGCTGACGCAATACAAGTCGCACAGCCTGGACCGGCACATTTCTGAAACGTGGCGCTTGTCGACCCAATTAGGCAACTACGTGGCCTCCGTTCCGGCCCAGCAGCGGGTCGGCAAGAGCTGGTTCCTGGGGAGTGCCAACGCCATCTATCAGTCTCTGAACCTGATCCACGACGCCAACCCCGACATCGTCGTCGTGGTGGGCGCAGACCACGTCTACCGCATGGACTTCTCCCAGATGGTGGCGCAGCACGTAGCCAGCGGGGCCAAGGCGACGGTAGCCGCCGTCCGCCAGCCGCTGCACATGGCGGACCAGTTCGGCGTGATCGAAACCGACCCCGAAAATCCGGACAAGATTTCCGCCTTCGTCGAGAAGCCGTCCTCGACGCCCGGCCTCGCGGCCGACCCGAGCCAGTTCCTGGCCTCCATGGGCAATTACGTGTTCAACGCCGATGCCCTCGTCGAAGCCCTGCACGTTGACGCCGAGCGCCTCGACACCAAGCACGACATGGGCGGGGACATCATCCCCTATTTTGTCTCCCAGGGTGAGGCCGGCGTCTACGACTTCACGCTCAACGACATTCCCGGGTCCACCGAACGGGACCGCACCTACTGGCGCGACGTCGGCACCATTGACTCGTTCTACGACGCCCACATGGACCTCATCTCCCCTGTGCCGGTGTTCAACCTCTACAACTCCGAGTGGCCGATCTACACCCGCCAGAGCGTCTCCCCGCCGGCCAAGTTTGTCCGCGGCAAATCCAACACCGTGGGCAGCGCCCTCGATTCCATCGTGGCCAACGGCGTCGTCGTCTCGGGCGGCATCGTGGAGGGCTCAGTGCTCTCCAACGATGTGTACGTCGGCACATCCAGCCGGGTCCTGGATTCGGTGCTCATGGACAAGGTCAATGTCGGCGAGGGTGCTGTGATCAGGCGCGCCATCCTCGACAAGAACGTCAAGGTTCCGGCCGGGGCCGCGATCGGCCTCGACGCCGAACTCGACCGCGCCCGCGGCTTCAAGGTCACGGAGTCCGGCATCACCGTCCTGTCCAAGGGGCAGCTCGTCCCGGAGCCCGGCGACGCAGAACGGGCGCTCTCCGCCGCTAACCTGCGCCTTGTGCCGGATGCCGTCCGCGCTGCCACCGAAAACTGGCCGGAACTGCGGGACTCGGTGGACAGGGTCGCTGAGGCGCAGGCCGCCGCCGTCGGCGTGGACTCCCAGGGCAAACGCTCGACCAAGGCCTACTAAGGCCGGTGCCCTGCCGGAGGTCCGGCAGGGCACCGGTTGCCTGTAAAATTGGGGCAATGAGCTCCCCCGATCTATCCTCCGATCTTTCCGTTGCTGCGTTGACCCCAGCCGAGCCGGCCGCTGCCGAGCTGACCCCGGAGGAGATTCGGGCTTGCCTGAAGGTCCTGAACACCATCCACGCGTACGACGAGGAACACCCGGACTACGTGTCCGTCCGCCGTGCCACCGGGAAGATGTTCAAGGCGGTCAAGCGCCACCGCCGGGTTGCCAAGCGGGATGAGATCGCCGAAGCGGACCGCGCCGTCATCGCCCAGACAGCGACGGCGGCCCCGGACAGGATCGACGACGAGACGCGCGGCAACAAGCTTGCCCCGTCCGCGACCGGCGAAATCGCCGGGCACCTCATCAGGTCTCGCCCGTGTTACATCTGCAAGCAGCACTACACCCAGGTGGACGCCTTTTATCACCAGCTGTGCCCCGGGTGTGCCCTGTTCAGCCACAGCAAGCGCGACGCGCGCACCGACCTGACCGGCCGCAATGCCCTGTTGACCGGTGGCCGGGCGAAGATCGGCATGTACATCGCGCTCCGGCTCCTCCGGGACGGCGCCCACACCACCATCACCACACGCTTCCCGAAGGACGCTGCGCGCCGCTTTGCCGCGATGGAGGACAGTGCTGACTGGCTGCACCGGCTCCGGATCGTGGGCATCGACCTCCGGGATCCGTCCCAGGTGATGGCCCTGACGGACTCCCTGGACGCCGCAGGTCCGCTGGACATCATCATCAACAACGCGGCCCAGACGGTGCGGCGCTCCGGAAACGCCTATAAGCCCCTGGTCGACGCCGAGGACGAGCCGCTGCCCGCGGCCCTTCAGGCCGGCAATGGGGGGCCCGAGCTCGTCACGTTCGGCCACGCGCATGACAAGCACCCGCTGGCACTGGCCAGCACGGTGCTTGAACACCCTGTGCTGGCCGGGGACGCCATCACCTCCCTGGCCCTGTCCACGGGTTCTGCCTCACTGGAGCGCATTTCCTCGGGCACCGCGATCGACGCCGGCGGGTTGGTGCCGGATCTCGCCACGATCAACAGCTGGACCCAGGTGGTGGACGAGGTGGACCCGCTGGAGATGCTCGAAGTGCAGCTGTGCAACGTCACGGCCCCGTTCCTGCTGGTGAGCCGGCTCCGCGGCGCCATGAAGCGCTCCACCGCGCGGCGGAAGTACATCGTCAACGTCAGCGCCATGGAAGGCCAGTTCTCCCGCGCCTACAAGGGCCCCGGGCACCCGCACACGAACATGGCCAAGGCGGCGCTGAACATGATGACGCGCACCAGTGCCCAGGAAATGCTTGACGCCGACGGGATCCTGATGACCGCAGTGGATACCGGCTGGATCACGGACGAGCGCCCGCACTACACCAAGGTCCGTCTCATGGAAGAGGGCTTCCACGCGCCACTGGACCTGGTTGACGGCGCGGCCCGCGTCTATGACCCGATCGTCATGGGCGAGGCCGGCGAAGATCAGTACGGCGTCTTCCTCAAGGACTACAAGCCCAGCCCCTGGTGACGTCCGGAGCTCCCCGGATCCGCCTGGCGGCACGGGGAGCGCGCTGCGGGGTGTGGCCGCCGGGCCTTATGGCCCCTTGACCGGGCCTTATGGCCCTAATGGGACTCCGGGCCTGCCCGTAGGGTGTCTGTCCATGGACTCAACCACGCCCTCGCCCGATTACTCGCTCACCATGGACCAGTGCTGGGTCCTCCTCGATACCGAAGCCGTGGGGCGCGTCGCGCTGATCGTGGACAGCCATCCGGAGATCTTTCCAGTGAACTTTGTGCTTGAACGGCGTGCGATTGTCTTCCGCACCTCCGGCGGCACGAAACTGTGGGGCGCCATCACCTCCAAGCCGGTCGCCTTCGAAATCGACGGCTACGACGCCCACGACGAAGCGGCGTGGAGCGTCATGGCCCGCGGCGAAGCCGAGCTCATTGAGAGCCAGGAGGAGAAGGATGCCGTGGATGCGTTGCTATTGGAGCCCTGGCAGCCTGGCGAGAAGGCCTATTACGTGCGGGTCGCTCCCAAGGCGCTGACCGGACGACGCTTCAAGGTCAACCGGCCCGACCTCTGGACCACGCGCCTTTCGGACCCGCGCCGCTCCACCTTCGAATAGCTCCGGCGTCACGACTCGTTCTCGGGCGAGTGCACGATCAGCACCGGGCAATGCGCATGCGCCACACAGGCGGAGCTGACGGATCCCAGAAGCAGGCCGCCGAAGCCGCCGTGGCCGCGGCGGCCCAGAACCAGCATGTCCGCGGTTTTGCTTTCCTCGATGAGCACGTGGCGCGGATGGCCTTGGACGAGCCGGGTTTCGACGTTGGCGGGAGCGTCCGGGCCGAACGCCTTGGCGACTGCCTCGGCGAGGATCTCCCCCGCCCGGACATCAAAGTCATCGATGCCGACGGCGACGTAGCCGTCGTAGACCGGCGGGTAATCCCAGCAGGCCAGGGCGACCACTGTGGCGGACAGCGGCACGGCAAGGCGCTGCGCCTGCCGGAGAGCCTCCACAGAAGGCTCCGAACCGTCAACGCCCACAATGATGGTCCGGGTGTCGCTGGCTTCGTTCATTGGTGATCCCTCATCGTCGTATCGGCCGGGCACGGATGGCGCCGCTCCCATGATGCCGCCGGGCCCTGTGGGCGCCTAGGGCCAAAAGTCATGCGGCGCCGCCGGCGGGTGGGCATTAGGACCCTTGTCCCGGGACACGGTGTGCAGAAGAATGGCTAAGGCTTGGGGAAGTCAGCGAACTACAGAATCAAACGGTGCAGCAGAAGGCGGCCGGACAGGAGAACCATGATTGCCTGGTCAGATGCAGGTCTCACTGCACCCGATGGCGTGCCGGCGGTTATACGCGTCTTCATCCTTGACGACCACGAGCTGGTCAGGCGAGGGCTGCAGGAACTCCTCGAAGGCGAGGGATTCGTCGTGGTCGGCAGTTCCGGATCCGCGGTCGAGGCAACCCGCCGGATTCCGGCCCTGCATCCGGACGTCTGTGTGCTGGACGCCCGGCTGCCTGACGGGACCGGTATTGAGGTCTGCCGCGACGTGCGCTCTGTTGACCCTTCCCTGAACTGCATCATCCTGACGAGCTTTGACGACGAACAGGCACTGCGCGGCGCCGTGCTGGCAGGCGCCCGGGGCTACGTACTCAAGGAAATCGGCGGCACGGACCTGATCGGGGCCCTGCGGCGGGCGGCCAGCGGGGAATCGCTCTTTGAGGAAGGCGTCGCCGCCGGCGTCGTCGACAGCCTGGTGGATACCGAGGAAGTCGACCCCCGTACCTCGTCCCTCACGCCTCAGGAACGCCGGGTACTGGAACTTGTGGGCGGCGGACTGACCAACCGGCAGATAGCGGCGGAGATGTTCCTGGCGGAAAAGACCGTCAAGAACTACGTTTCCTCGCTGCTGGCCAAGCTTGGATTCGAACGCCGCACTCAGGCAGCCGTCTTCATCGCCAGTCCGGCGGTCCCGGTGGCGTCCGGCGGGAACGCCGGTGACGCGAACCGGCCGCACAGCGTCCGGTAGCACCTGCAGTCCGGGCATACCGCCGAAAACTGGGGCCCTAAAGGGGCACCGACCACTCGAGGCTCGTACCGGCGTCGGGCGTGCTGGTGATGGTGCACTCGCCATCGAGCATCCGCGCCCGGTCCTCGAGGTTTGTCAGGCCTCCGCGTTTTTCCGGATCGGCGAATCCGGTGCCGTTGTCGTTGATCACCACCGTCACCCGGCCCTTGATGACGGCGACTGAGACGGAAATCGTGTCCGCGCCCGAGTGCCGGATCGCGTTGCTGAGGCCCTCGGAGACCACAGCCACCACGTTGTCGGCCTTGTCCGGTGTCACGGCATCCACCGGTCCGGTGATGGTCAGGCGCGGGGCAAAGGGCATGGACTTCGCCGAACTCTTCGTGACCCGGCGGATCCGGCCGCTCAGCAGTTCGGTTTCGCCGCCGCTGCTCTTGAGGGAGTAGATGGTGTCGCGGAGGCTCCGGATGGCCTCGTCGAGTTCGCCTGTGATGTTGCGGATCCGCTCCAGCGCCAATTCTTCCTTGGTGAAGCGGGTGAGGCTCTGCACGCTCAGTCCGGCAGCGAACAGCCGCTGGATGACGAGGTCATGGAGGTCCCTGGCGATCCTGTCACGGTCGGTGAAGACCAGGAGCTCTTCGCGCAGCCGGTGCACTCTGGCCAGTTCCAGGGCCAGGGCCACGTGGGAACCGAAGACGGCTCCCATTTCAATGTCTGTCCTGGCGTAGCGGACCGAATCTTTGTTCTTTGCCAGCAGGAGAAGCCCGTGGTGGGCGCCCTGGGTGCTGAGTGCCACGGCCAGCAGCGGCCCCGTGACGGAGCCGTCGACCTCCCCGACGACGTCGGACGCGTCGTCGAAGAGCACCGGCTCGCCGCCGTCGAGAACTCCTTCCAGAAGTTCGGACTCAAGGTGGAGCGACCGTCCCGAAAAGGACCGTCCGCGTTCACCGGCGACGCCGATCACCACGTAGCTCGGCGAGTCGGCCGCGGGCGCCACCAGCAAGGCGAGGTCTGACGCGGACTCCTGGAGGGCGCGGGCGGCAATCGGGTCAAGGCCGCCCGAGGTGTAGTCCCGGTCGGTGCTCAACATCAGCCCGGAGACGTCCATGCTGGCTTCCAGCCACCGCGCCCTGCGGCGCGCGTCGTCGTAAAGGCGGGCGTTCTCGATGGCGACGCCGGCGGCTGCGGCGAGGGCGACTGCCAGGGCTTCGTCCTCGTCGGTGAAATCGCCGCCGCTTTCCTTCTCCGTGAGGTAGAGGTTTCCGAAGACGACTTCGCGGACGCGGACCGGGACGCCCAGGAAGGAATGCATGGGCGGGTGGTGTGCCGGGAAGCCGTAAGACTCCGGATGTTTTCGTAGATCGTGCATCCGCATTGGCCGGGGATCGGAAATCAGCAGGCCGAGTACGCCGTGGCCGGTCGGCAACGGACCGATCTGCTGTGCAAGCTCTTCGTCGATGCCGACGGTGATGAAGTGGCTCAGGGCGTGGTCATCGCCGATCACCCCCAAGGCGCCGAACCGGGCATGCAGCAACCGGCACGCCGACAGCACTACGCGCTCCAGGACTGCATCCAGACTCAGGTCCTCGGCCACCGCCACAACCGCTTCCAGCAATCCGGCCATGCGTTCCTGAGACTGTTGGAGTTCCTCGGCCCTGGAACCAAAACCCTTCAGCAGCTCCTCGAGACTGGGATTTGGCTCGGAGGCGGTATGGCCATGGCTCTTACCCGTCGAATGCATGTTGTTGCCCCAATCGCTCCGGCGCTCGTCGACGCTGACGACGTGATGCCAGAATACCGTGAACTGAACGGAAGGTCCCGAGTAGTGGGCATTTATTAGCGCTTTGTTCCATGGCTGGGACCTTTTGCCCTAGCCCCTGCTCACCCCTTCGGCGTAAGCTCGCCGGCATGAGTACTGATGCGAACCCGGGCGGCCAGACGTCGAAGGACCAGCCCCACGCCGTGGAAAACCTCGATCATCACGAATGCTGGCGACTCTTGCGCAGCGTCTCGGTGGGTAGGCTGGCGGTCTGGGTGGACGATCATCCCGACATCTTCCCGATCAATTACAAGGTCGATCACGGGACGCTGGTGTTCCGCACCGCAGTGGGCACCAAGCTGCAGGCAGCCACGGGCGACACGCCGGTAGCGGTGGAAGCGGACGGCGTGGACGCGGACACCGGGATCGCCTGGAGCGTCGTGGCCAAAGGCCAGGCCGCGCCGGTGCAGAACCCTGAGGAAGTCATGGACACCGTGGGTCTGTTGCTGTTCCCGTGGCAGGCCGGGAAGAAGGAGCACTTCGTCCGGATCACGCCGGATACCGTCACCGGCCGTCGGTTCAAGGTGGTCCCGCCGATGACCTGGTGGACACCGCTGGACGACGCCACCCGGTCGGGCCTGGAATAATCCTTACCCCCGGTCCCCTACCGCCCCGGTCCCCGGGTTGCGCTATCAGTTATGGCTGTTCTGAGGGCTCAGAGCAGCCATAACTGATAGAGCAACGTTGTGCGGCTAGGCGAGGCGGGTGATCTCCACGCTGACGTTGAGGGCCGATCCGCCGCCGCCGGACAGGATGCCCTTGAGCGGCGGGACGTCGCGGTAGTCGCGGCCCCGGGCCACGGTGACGTGGAAGTCCCCGGCCGGCTTGTGGTTGGTCGGGTCCCAGCTGCGCCATTCGCCGTCCCACCATTCGAGCCACGCGTGGGACTGGCCGGCCACCGTCTCGCCGATGTCCGCCGTCGAACGAGGGTGAAGGTAGCCGGAAACGTAGCGGGCCGGGATCCCGCAACTGCGCAGGGAGCCGATGGCCAGGTGCGCCAGGTCCTGGCAGACGCCCTGCCGCTGGTTCCAGGCCTGCTCGGCGTTAGTGGTGACGCCGGTGGAGCCCTTCATGTACGTCATCTCGCCGCGCATCCAGGCGAAGACCGCCATGGCGGCCTCGTGCGGCGTCTTCCCCTCGACGACGCCCGGAATGATGCCAAGCACTTCGGTGCCCGGACCGGTCAGTTGGGACTGCGGAATCCAGTCGCTGTACTGGTTGAGCGTCTCCGGGGCCGCCAGGACGTCCCACCCGACGATGTCGGCCTCGGCTGCGATCTTCTCCACCCGGTGCACCTCCACGGTGGTGGTGGAGAGGACTTCGAGGTGTTCGTGGGGCATCTGCATGTCGAAGGCCGTCACGCGCGTGCCCCAGTAGTCGCGGTAGCTGCTCAGGGCCGCCTGCGAGGGCGACACCTTCATGGAGGACTCCAGGACCACCTGCTGCGGGTCCGTCAGCGGGGTCATCCGGGCCTCGTTGTAGGACAGGGTGACGCGCTTGTTGTACTTGTACGCCGTCTTGTGGACGATCCTCAGCCGGGTCATGAAACTTCTCCCACCCAGGCCAGTTCGTCTGCCTGATTGAAGTACTTACGGGAAATGGCGTCCGAGGCCTGCGAAACCGCCTTTTGCACGCGCTCCATGTGCTCCGGCAGTTCCGACATCAGGTCGTCGGTGCGGTGGAACTCCAGGAAGGTGCGGGCCTGGCCGACAATGCGGCGGGCGTCGTTGATGAAGCCGACGCGCTGGGCTGAGGGGTCCAGCTTCGCGAGGCACTCGTCGGCGTCGCGCAGGGCGTAGACGATCGACCGCGGGAACAGCCGGTCCAGGAGCAGGAACTCTGCCGCGTGCTGGTCGCCGAAGGCCGCCCGGCGCGTGCGCAGGAAGGATTCGTACGCGCCCGCGCAGCGGAGCATGTTCACCCAGGACATGCCGGCCGAGAGGACATCGCGCGTGGACAGCATGCGGGCCGTCATGTCGGCGCGTTCGAGGGACCGGCCCAGGACCAGGAACAGCCAGCTCTCGTCGTGGCTGACGGTGGTGTCGGCGAGGCCGCTGACCATCGCCGTGCGCTCCAGGACCCAGTTGCAGAACCGGTAGGTGCCCACGACGTCCTTGCGGTGCTGGTTCAGCCCGTAGTAGGTAGTGTTGAGGCTTTCCCAGAGCCCGGAGGAGACGGTCTCCCGGGCACGGCGGGCGTTTTCCCGGGCCGCGCCGAGCGAGCCGGCAATCGACGTCGCACTGTGCTTGTCGTACGCCAGGGCGTTCAACAGCTCGGGGAGGCCGAACTCGTCATTCTGCGGGCGTGCACCCATCACCGCCAGGAGCTCCTGCGCGACGCTGCGCTGTTCTTCCATGGGCAGGTGGTTGAGGCGCTCCAGGTGGACGTCGAGGATCCGGGCTGTGCCGTCGGCCCGTTCCACGTAGCGGCCGATCCAAAACAGTGACTCGGCAATACGGCTAAGCATTCGCGGTTACCTCCTGCGCGTCAGAAATCTGCTGCTGCTGTTGCTGCTCTTTCTGGCTGTCGCGCCAGTTGCTTTCGACCGGCCAGACCGAAACCCGCTCACGGACCGTGATGGTGGGCCGCGGGATGACTTCGACCGGAACCTGCGGGGAATCCGCCAGGACCCAGGTGTCCTTGGAGCCGCCGCCCTGGCTTGAATTGACGATCAGCGAGCCCTCCTTGAGCGCCACCCGGGTCAGGCCGCCGGGAAGCACCCAGACGTCCTCGCCGTCGTTGACCGCGAACGGGCGCAGGTCCACGTGCCGGGGGCCGAACTTGTCGCCGCTGAGCGTGGGCACCGTGGACAGCTGCAGCACCGGCTGCGCGATCCACCCGCGGGGATCGGCGATGACCCGCTTGCGGAGGGCTTCGAGTTCTTCCTTGGAGGCATCCGGGCCGATCACGAGGCCCTTGCCGCCGGAGCCGTCGACCGGCTTGACCACGAGCTCGTCGAGCCGGTCCAGGACGTGTTCCCGGGCTTCCTTCTCTTCGAGCCGGTAGGTGTCCACGTTGGCGATCACGGGCTCTTCGCTGAGGTAGTACCGGATCAGGTCCGGGACATAGCTGTACACGAGCTTGTCATCGGCGACGCCGTTGCCCACCGCGTTGGCGATGGTCACGCCACCGGCGCGGGCCGCGTTGACCAGGCCCGGGCAGCCGAGCATGGAATCGGCCCGGAACTGCAGTGGATCCAGGAACTCGTCGTCGATGCGTTTGTAGATGACATCCACGCGCTGCTCACCGGCGGTGGTGCGCATGTAGACGCGGTTGCCGCGGCAGATGAGGTCGCGGCCCTCGACGAGCTCGACGCCCATGAGGCCGGCAAGGAGGGTGTGCTCGAAGTAGGCGCTGTTGAACACGCCGGGGGTCAGGACCACGACGGTGGGATCGTCGACGCCGGCGGGCGCCGTTTTGCGCAGCGCGGACAGGAGCCGGCGCGGGTATTCCTCGACAGGGCGGATGAGCTGCTGGCCGAAGGCCTCGGGCAGGCCCTTGGCCATGGCGCGGCGGTTCTCGAGGACGTAGCTGACGCCCGAGGGCACCCGCACGTTGTCCTCCAGGACGCGGAAGGTGCCCGCGGCGTCCCTGACGACGTCGATGCCGGAAATGTGGACGCGGACGCCGCCGGCGGGTTCGAAGCCGTGCACCTGGCGGTGGAAGTGGGCGCTCGTGGTGACGAGCTGGCGCGGGATGACGCCGTCGGACACCACGGTCATCTTGTCGTAGACGTCGTTGAGGAAGGCTTCCAAGGCCCGGACCCGCTGCGCGACACCGCGTTCCAGGACGCTCCACTCATCGGCGGGGATCACCCGGGGGACGATGTCCAGGGGGAAGGGGCGCTCCTCGCCGGCGAAGTCGAAGGTGACGCCGCGGTCCAGGAAGGTCCGTGCCATGGAATCGGCGCGGGCGCTCACATCGGCCAATGAAAGTTCACGCAGGGCCCCGGCCACCTGCCCGTAGGACTTCCGGGCCTGCTGGCCGGGGGTAAACATCTCGTCGTAGGCGCCGGTGCGGCCGGCAGCCTCGGAGTAATCCTGGAATAGGTCAGACATGGTGACTAGCCAACCACTTTTTCGTTACGAAATCATTTCGGCGGCCCCCGCACGGCGCGGTCGGCGCACGGGCGCCTGCCCGGGCGGCCGCAGTTACTGCTTTTCCCGCCGCGTACGGCAATGTAGGGGCGTGCCTTCCACCACTCCCGCATCCGCGGCCGCGCCAGGCCTGATCGGCGCCGCAGCGGCCGTTGCCGCCGCCGTCGCTGTCCATCAGCTGCTCCCCGCGCTCCCGGCGATGACCCTGGCCGTGCTTCTCGGGCTCCTGGCCGCCAACCTGCCGGGTGTGGCGGGCTGGACCGCCGGGCCGGCACGTCCCGGGCTGGACTTCGCCGGCAAGCACCTCATGCGCGCCGGAATCGTGGTGCTCGGCCTGAAGGTCAGCCTCGGCGACGTGCTGGGCCTGGGCTGGGCGGCGCTGCTGCTGATTGCGGCCGTGGTGGCGGCGGCTTTCGCGGGCACTTACGGGATCAGCAGGCTCTTCCGGCTTCCTCCGCGCGTATCGCTGCTGGTGGCTACGGGGTTCGCCATCTGCGGGGCGTCCGCGATCGGGGCGATGGCCGCCGTGCGCCGGATCCGGCAGGAGGAAACGGTGCTGCCGGTGGCGCTTGTGACCCTGTGCGGGACGCTGGCGATCGGGGTGCTGCCGCTGCTCGCGCGGCCACTGGGCCTCGGGCCGGAGACCTTCGGGGCGTGGACCGGCGCCTCAGTACACGACGTGGGACAGGTGGTCGCCACCGCCCAGACCGCGGGCACCGCCGCCCTGGCAGTCGCCGTCGTCGTCAAACTCACGCGGGTGATCCTGCTGGCACCGGTGGTGGCCGCCGCGGGTTTCCACCATCGTCTGGGCTCCGAAGCCGACGGCGCCAAGCGCCCGCCGGTGATCCCGCTGTTTGTTCTCGGATTCGTGGCCCTGGCGGCCCTCCGCACCACCGGCTGGCTCTCCCCCGCCGTCCTGGACGCGGCCGCCGCTGTCCAGGACGCGCTGCTGGGCATGGCGCTGTTCGGACTGGGCTCCGCGGTGCGGGTGGGCCAACTCCTCCACACCGGCGCCCGCGCGCTGCTGGCCGCGCTGGCGTCCTGGCTGCTGATCGCCCTGCTCGGGCTGGGCGCCGCGTTCCTGATGTTCCCGCCGACGTGATCCGGCACACAGGCTCCCGTGATTAGATAGCGGGGTGTCGAATCAGAATCTGAGCCGCGACGAAGCCGCGGCCCGCTCCGCCCTCATCACCACGCACAGCTACGACGTCTCCCTGGACGTCCGGCAGGCAGCGGACCCGGGTGTCGCCGGCTACCCGAGCCGCAGCGTCATCACGTTCTCGGCCACCGAACCCGGAGCGTCGACCTTCGTGGACTTCATCGCGGGCAGCGTGCACAGCGTCTTCCTCAACGGCAAGGGCCTGGCCGTGGCCGACGTCGTGGACGGCTCCCGCATCCGGCTCGACAACCTGCAGGCCGAGAACCAGGTCACCATCACCGGGACGGCCCTGTACAGCACCTCAGGCGAGGGCATGCACCGCTTCGTGGATCCCGCCGACGGGCAGTGCTACCTCTACACCCAGTACGAACCCGCTGACGCGCGCCGGGTGTTCGCGAACTTCGAGCAGCCCGACCTGAAGGCCGAGTTCACGTTCCATGTCATGGCCCCGTCGGACTGGCAGGTGTCCTCCAACGGTGCTGAGGTCCTGCGCACCCAGCTAACGTCCGACCCCGCCACGAGCCTCTGGGACTTCGCCCCCACCCAGCCGATGTCGACGTACATCACCACCGTCCTGGCCGGTCCGTACTTCAAGGCCGGGGACACCTGGAGCGGCAGGCTGGCCGACGGCACGGTCCTGGAGGTGCCGCTGGCGCTCTACTGCCGCGCGTCCATGGCCGCGTCCTTCGACGCCGGGGCGCTCTTCAGTCTCACCAAGAACGGGCTGAGCTTCTTCAACGAGCTCTTCGATTTCCCCTACCCGTGGGGCAAATACGAGCAGGCGTTCGTGCCTGAATACAACCTCGGCGCCATGGAGAACCCGGGACTCGTGACCTTCACGGAAAGCTACGTCTTCACCTCCCGGGCCGCCGACTCCCAGTACCAGGCCCGCGCCAATACCCTCCTGCACGAGATGGCACACATGTGGTTCGGCGACCTCGTCACAATGAAGTGGTGGGACGATCTGTGGCTCAAGGAATCCTTCGCGGACTACATGGGCACCTTGGGCGTGGACCGGACCACGGACTGGGACACGGCCTGGGTGAACTTCGCCAACAACCGCAAGGCCTGGGCCTACGTGCAGGACCAGCTCCCCACGACGCACCCGATCGTTGCCGACATCCCGGACCTCGAGGCCGCGAAGCAGAACTTCGACGGCATCACGTACGCCAAGGGCGCCTCTGTCCTGAAGCAGCTTGTCGCGTACGTCGGGTTCGAGGCGTTCATTGCCGGCTCACGCCAGTACTTCAAGGACCACGCCTACGGCAACACCACCCTGGCCGAGCTGCTGACCGCGCTGAGCTCGGCATCCGGCCGGGACCTCGCGGACTGGGCCCGGCAGTGGCTGCAGACCTCCGGCATTTCCACCCTCGCCAGCGAGATCGAGGAGCACGACGGCGTCCTGGGCACCGTGACGGTCCTCCAGGACGCGGAGGACCCGACGACGGGCCGGCAGGAGCCGCGGCCGCACCGGCTGCGGATCGGCCTCTACGACTTTGACGACGCCGGCGCCCTGGTCCGCTCGGACAGCGTCGAGACCGACGTCAGCGGCGACCGGACCGACGTCCCGGCACTGGCGGGTAAACCGCGGCCCGCCCTGCTGCTGGTCAACGACGACGACCTTAGCTACGCCAAGGTCCGGCTGGACCCGCCCTCCGAGACCACGGCGCGCAACTCCCTGGACAAGCTCAGCGATCCCATGGCACGGGCGCTGTGCTGGACGGCGCTGTGGGACTCGGCCCGTGACGCGGTCACGCCGGCCGCCCTCTACGTCGACGCCGTCCAGCGCTTCGGACCCGCCGAAACCGGGATCGGTGTGCTGCTGAATGTCCTGGGCAACGCCGCCACCGCGATCGAACGCTATGTCCCCGCGGCCGGCCGTGCCGCCGTCCGCCACGGCTTCCTGTCCCTCGCTGCGGACGAGCTCCAGCGGGCCGCGCCGGGCTCTGACCAGCAGCTGGCGTGGGCCCGCACGGTCGCCGCGGCCAGCCGCTTCGACAACAGCCGGCTGGACCTGCTCCGCGGCATCCTCGACTGCAGCACGGTCCTTGACGGCCTGTCCGTGGATGCGGAGCTCCGCTGGAACTTCTGGCATGCCCTTGCCGCCAACGGGGAAGCCACCGTTGCCCAGCTGGACGGGGAGCTTGCCCGGGACAACACCGCCGCCGGCAAGTCAGGGCACGCCACGGCCCTCGCGGCCCGCCCCGAGGAAGCCGTCAAGGAGGCCGCTTGGCAGGAAGCCGTGCACGGCACCTCGCTCTCCAACCAGCTGCTGAGCGCCACCATCGCCGGCTTCAACACTGCCCCGGCGCCGCTGCTGCGCGGATTCACTGACCGCTATTTCGACTGCCTGGTGGACGTGTGGGGCGGGCGCAGCATTGAAATCGCGAGCCGGATTGTCCGGGGGCTCTACCCGGCCGGGCAGGACCTGGACGGCAGCACCCCGGACACGCACTCCGTCATTGTCCGGACGGACCACTGGCTCGCCGGGCACCCGGAAGCACCGCGGGCGCTGCGCCGCATCATTATCGAACAGCGCAGCCACCTGCACCGTTCACTCACGGCGCAGGCCCTGGCGGCGAATCCCCGATCGACTGCTCCGTAACTGCCCTTTTGGCGGCTCTATAGGGCCGTTACGGAGCAACCGACGGGGGTGCAGGGGCTCAAGGCACCCGGTGGAGCCACTCCGCGGTGCCGAACTTGGTCTCGACGCGGCGGCCGGCCGCCTCGAGTTCGGCGTCGGTGAGTTCGGACGGCGTGGCGCCATAGCGTTCAGCGAAGACGTCCATCATGGCCGCGACGATCTCGGCGCGGGCCATGCCGGTCTGGCGGCGCAACGGATCCACCCGCTTTTTCGCGCTCCTGGTGCCCTTGTCCGACAGTTTCTCCTGCCCGATGCGCAGGACCTCGACCATCTTGTCGGCGTCGATGTCGTAGCTCATGGTGACGTGGTGCAGCATGCCGCCGTTGGCGAGCCGTTTCTGGGCCGCCCCGCCGATCTTGCCGTGCTCGGTGGCGATGTCATTGAGCGGCACGTAGAAGGCGCTGATGCCGACTTTCTCCAGCGCGGCCATGACCCAGGCGTCCAGGAAACTGTACGAGTCCGCGAAGCTGATGCCGTCCACGAGGGTCTGCGGGAGGTAGAGCGAGTAGGTGATGCAGTTCCCGGCCTCCATGAACATCGCCCCGCCGCCGCTGATCCGGCGGACCACGCTGATGCCGTGCCTGGCCACACCTGCGGGGTGGAGCTCATTGCGGACCGACTGGAAGCTGCCGATCACCACGGAGGGCTCCTCCCAGTCCCAGAACCGCAGGGTGGGATTGCGCCGCCCGGCCCCGACCTCCTCGGTCAGGACCTCATCCAGGGCAACGTTGACGTGGGTGGGCAGGACGGACGGGGCGATGATGTTCCAGTGGTGGTCCGCCCAGCCCGTGGCCTTCGCCAGGGCGCGGCGGACGGTGACCGCGACGGCGTCGGCAGAAAAGCCAAACAGCACGGCGTCTTCGGGCAGGGCCGCCGTCACGGCCGCCGCGATGTCGGCGGCGCCGGTGTCCAGGGCCAGCCCTGTGAGGGCCCGGTTGATCTCCGGCAGCGCCTCGTCCGGCTCCAGGAAAAAGTCACCGCTGAGCGAGACGTTCGTCAGCACGCCGTCCACGACGTCGAAATCGGCGACCACAAGCTTGCCGCCCGGGACCTTGTATTCGCCGTGGTGACGGCCGCCGTCGTCGTGCGCGGAACCGGAAGCATAGGGAAGGGTCGTCATGGCATTAATCCTGCCACGGCAATCCTGCCTGCGGCGCGCCGCCAGCGGCGCGACGCACGGCGGTACGCGAGGGCAACGCAAAAAGCCCGCACCGTTGCCGGTGCGGGCTTCCTACAAGACCTTGGGGAAGAAAGTTACTTCTTGCCGCCGAAGCCCTTGAAGCGAGCGTTGAAGCGCTCGACGCGGCCTGCGGAGTCCATGATGCGCTGCTTGCCCGTGTAGAACGGGTGGGACTCGGAGGAGATTTCGACGTCGATGACCGGGTAGGTGTTGCCGTCTTCCCACTCGATGGTCTTGGAAGAAGACACGGTGGACTTGGTCAGGAACTTGACGCCGGAAGCCAGGTCGTTGAAAACAACAGCTTCGTACTTCGGGTGGGTATCAGACTTCATAATTGGACCTTTGTTCGCACAACTGGATTTTGCCAGCTGCCAGGTATGAATGGGATGGCCGGCGGAAAGCACCGGACGGCCAGCTATCAATCATAGCGGAAAGCGGACGGAGTGACGAACGCCGTTTGCGCACGTCAGCCCTTCGGGCGGAGCTCCCAGAACGCGACCGCCGACGCCGCCGCGACGTTGAGTGAATCGACGCCCGGGCGCATCGGGATCTTCACGGCGAGGTCGACGGCGGCCAGGGTGCCTTCGCTCATGCCCGCCCCCTCCGTGCCCAGCACCAGCGCCAGCCGCTCGGGGCGCCGGGCCGCGAGTTTGTCCAGGTCCACGGCGTCATCCGTGAGCTCCATGGCGGCCACGGTGAAACCCTGCTCCCGGAGCGCGGCCAATCCTCCCGCCCAGTCTTCCAGCCGCGCCCACGGCACCTGGAACACCGTGCCCATGCTGACCCGCACGCTGCGCCGGTACAGCGGATCCCCGCAGCGCGGTGACACCAGGACGGCGTCCACGCCCAGGGCAGCGGCGGAGCGGAAGATCGCCCCCACGTTGGTGTGGTCCACGATGTCTTCCAGCACGGCCACCCGGCGGGCTCCCGCGAGCAGTTCCGCCAGGGGCACCGGGGCAGGCCGGTGCATGGCGGCCATGGCGCCGCGGTGCAGGTGGAAGCCGGTGATTTCCTCCAGGAGCGCGGCCGGGCCGACATAGGCCGGGACGTCCGGGTACTGCGCAAAGACATCCGCCAGGTCCTCGGCCCATTTCTCGGCCAGGAAGAAGGACCGCGGCCGGTGCCCCGCCGCCAGGGCCCGGCGCAGGACGCGGGAAGACTCCGCGATGTACAGGCCCTCGGCGGGTTCGCGGACCTTGCGCAGGTGCACGTCCGTGAGTTGGGTGTAGTCCGAAACCCGCGGGTCGTCGGCGGAGTCAAGATAGTAAAAAGTCACGGGCAGGTCATTTCAGCAGGTTCGTGTAGTTATTTGAAAAGGTTGGCGATCATGAATCCCAGCGCCACCAGGCCCAGGACGAAGATGACCCCGCGCAGGACCACCGGGGAAAGCCTGCGCCCCACCTTGGAGCCAATCACCCCGCCGATCAGGGAGCTCACGGCGATCAGGCCGACCACTCCCCAGCTGATCCGGTCGAAGGCGAACAACAGGTAGGAGCAGGCGGCGACGACGTTCACGCCCAGGACCAGGATGTTCTTCATCGCGTTGGCGTTCTGGATGGTCCCGGTCATGAACACGCCCAGGATGCCGACCAGCAGGATGCCCTGCGCCGCGACGAAGTAGCCGCCATAGACGCCGGCCAGGTACACCAGCACCACCAGCAGCACACCGTGGCGGCGGTCCCGGATCGCGTGCTCGGGATTTTCTTCCCGGTTCTTCACCCACCGCTGGAGCCGCGGCTGGAAGGCCACCATCAGCAGGGCCAGCACGATCAGGACAGGGGCGGCGTAGTAGAAGACCTTCTCGGGCAGGTGCAGCAGCAGGTAGGCGCCGGTCACGGCGCCCAGCAGTGAGGCCGGCAGGAGCCGGAGTAACTGCTTGCCCCGGCCTGTCAGCTCCCTCCGGTAGCCCCAGGCGCCGGCGGCATTGCCGGCCACAAGTCCCATGGCGTTGCTGATGGACGCGGTGACGGGAGGGTAGCCCAGGGCGATCAGCACCGGGAAGGTGACCAGCGTGCCGGAGCCGACGACGCTGTTGATGGTGCCCGCCCACAGCCCGGCGAAGAAAATGAAGACGCTATTGAGGAGCTCCACGCGCGGTCAGCGGCCCCGTCAGCGGCTGGCGGTGGCGGTGTACCGGCCGGCGGTGACGGTGACGTCCAGCGGCAGGCCGAACGTCGCGCTCAGGTTTTCGGCCGTGAGGACCTCGGGCAGCGGGCCGGAAGCCACCACACCGCCGTCGCGCAGGAGCATGGCGTGGGTGAAGCCCGGCGGCACTTCCTCGAGGTGGTGCGTGACCAGGACAATCGCCGGGGCCGACTCATCGCGGGCGAGTTCGCTCAGGCGCCGGACGAGGTCCTCGCGGCCGCCGAGGTCCAGCCCGGCGGCGGGCTCGTCGAGGAGCAGGAGTTCAGGGTCGGTCATGAGGGCTCGGGCGATCTGGACGCGCTTGCGCTCCCCCTCGGAGAGCGAGGCGAAGGGACGGTTGAGCAGCGGGCCCATGCCCCACTCGTTCAGCAGCCCGAAGGCGCGCCGTTCGTCGTCCTTCTCGTAGCCTTCGCGCCAGCGGCCGGTCACGCCGTACGCGGCCGTGACCACGACATTGAGGACCTTTTCTTGTTCCGGGATCTGGCTGGCCAGCGCGGCGGAGGACAGTCCGATCCGGGGCCGGAGTTCAAAGACGTCGACGGCGCCCAGCACTTCCTCCAGGATGCCCGCCGTGCCGGACGTGGGGTGGATCCGCGCCCCTGCCAGCTGAAGAAGAGTGGTCTTGCCGGCGCCGTTGGGTCCCAGGATCACCCAGCGTTCGCCTTCCTTGACCTGCCAGTCGACCTTGTCCAGGAGGGTCTTAGCCCCACGTACAACGCTCACGCCGGCCATTTCAAGAACTTCACTCATAGGAGTAGACACTAGGACAAAAAAGCGGACGACTGATAACCGGCGCCGCGGGCTGCCGTGGGGCGTCACGCGGCGGGGGCCGGTGCGCAACGAATTCGGGCCGTCCGGCGCCCGCTCGCTAGGATTGAAGCCATGAGTTCGAACGTGACCGCAGTCAGCTACGGCCTGAAACTGTCCCTTCCCGACGTCGAGCGCCTGCGGTCGCTTCTCACGGCCGCGGGGCTGAGCGTCGACGCCGAAACCCGCACCGGCGACGGCCGCTTCGAGGTGTATGCGGCGGACTGCGCACTGGATTCCCTCGATGCAGAGCCCGGAAACGCCGAAGCCTCCCTCCGGGCGTCGCTGCTGGAGGGTCCGCGCCGCACGCTGGCGGCCTCAGGCATCGACGGCGTGGACACGGCCCTGGTTCCCGCGGAACTGCGCAACGCGCCTCGCAAGTTCCTGATCATGGACGTGGACTCCACGCTCATTCAGCAGGAAGTGATCGAGCTCCTGGCCGCTTATGCCGGCAAGCGCGAGGAAGTGACCGCGGTGACCGAGGCGGCCATGCGCGGCGAGCTGGACTTCGCCCAGAGCCTGCACGCCCGGGTGGCGGTGCTCGCCGGGCTGCCTGCCGACGTCGTCGAAAAGGTCCGCGCCGAGGTCAAGCTGACCGACGGGGCCGCCGAGCTCGTGGCGGCGTTCCAGGCCGCCGGCCACGCCGTGGCCGTGGTCTCCGGCGGGTTCAACCAGATCCTCCGGCCGATCGCCGAGGACCTGGGCCTGCACTACTGGATTGCCAACGAACTCGAGATCGTCGACGGTGCGCTGAGCGGCAAGGTGATCGGCGACGTCGTCGACCGCGCCGCCAAGGAGAAGTACCTGCGCGAGTGGGCGGCGGCCGAAGGCATCCCCATGGAGCACACGATTGCCGTGGGCGACGGCGCCAACGACCTCGACATGCTCGGCGCCGCAGGAATCGGCATCGCGTTCAATGCGAAGCCGGCCGTCCGTGCGGCCGCAGATGCCGCCGTGAACCTTCCCTACCTCGACGCCGTGCGGTACATCTCGGGGGTCTGACGCTCTTCCGTTGCGTTAACTGCGGGATGGCACGTCACGGCAATGCTTTTGGGGGAAACATTGCCGCGACGTGCCATCCCGGCCGCGGGCCTGAGGTCCTAGTGGGAACCCTTGTCGGCCGACTTGGCTGCGGTTTTATCGAAATAATCGGCGCCGCCGACGTATTCGGTGTGACCGGTCTCGACGTCGGCCGTAGCCATCTTGGCGACCTCGGCGCCGAACTCCTTGACCGAGTACAGCTTGCCGGCCTCGGCACGGCGGGCCTCGATGGCGCCGGGATTGGAGCGGTCAAGCAGGGTGGCCGTGACGGTGCCCTCGATCATGTCACCGGAAACAACCACAAGTGAGATGCCCTTGTCGGCCAGGTCCGGGACGAGTTCGCGCAGGGCGTTCTCGCCCGCGCGCTTGCTGCGCGCGACGGGCTCGTACTCGGGCATCGTGGGCACCGTGTCGATGAAGTGGGCCTGGTGGCTGGTCACGAAGACCACGCGGGAGCCTTCCGGCATGAGGGGCGCAGCAGCGTTGAGCATGTTCACCTGCGCGTCACGGTTCAGCTTCAGGGCGTAGTCCTCTTCCATACCGGTCTCCATGCCGCCGGAGGCATTGAGGACCAGGAGGTCGAGCGAGCCGAAGTTCTCCATGGCGGCGCTGGCCAGGGCCTGGACGCCTTCCTGGGTGGTGAGGTCAGCCCCGACCGCCACCGCGCGGCCGCCGGCGGCCTCGATCTCGGCGACAACCTTGTTGGCGCGCGGCGCCTTCTGACGGTAGTTCACAACCACGGCAGCACCCTCGGCAGCGAGGAACTTGGCGACTTCGGCGCCGATTCCGCGCGACGAACCGGTCACGATCGCAGTCTTATTCTCCAGCAGTCCCATACAAGCTCCTTTGTTCCAAACGTCCAAACACTTTGGGTCTGCAATCCATCATGCCAGCGGTCTTCGCCTTTTCAGTTGTTCAGCCTCCACAAAGAAGCCCAGGCGGCGTAGTTTCCGGGAGCATGGCGTGTCCCCTGTTTCTCCCCTGCACCTCCCCTGCGCGGGACATGCTCTCCGTGTGGGCTCTGGCCTGGACATGTGGCCCATATGTCCAGTGCCGGGGGTCAGGACTGGACATGTCCCCCCGGTTGGGGACGCGGGCGGCCCAGCCGTATCGACGCATCAAGGTTCAAGTCAGTGGTCAGCCCGTCCCCCGGCGTCTGGATGCACCACCTGGAGCGTCGCTCGGAAGATGACCTCGACACCGAGGTCGCGGGCTGTCTCCAGCGGGCCCGCGACGAGGCCCGCTGGCGCCGCGGCGGCACCTGCCGCCAGCCTCATCGCACCGGCCAGTAAAGGGTCAAACCGCAGGATCAGCGAGTGCAGGATCAGCGAGTGCCGTCTCGACCAGTGCCGTATCAGCTGCGGTCGATCCGGATCTTCTTTGTGGTTTCGACGGGCGCCACCTCGGGCGCCGGCGCGCGGACCTCCAGGACGCCGTCCTTGTAGGTGGCCGTGACGTCTTCTTCCTTCGCCCCTGCAGGCAACGCAATGCTTCGTGTGGCCGAGCCGTAACGGAATTCCGAGCGGTAACCGGTCTTGCTCTTTTGCTCGGACTTTTCCTCCCGCTCCACGGAGATGTTCAGCATGCCCTCGCTGACCGAGACGTCGACGTCCGTGTCGGGATCGATGCCGGGCACTTCGGCCCGAACCACCAGGGTGCTGCCCTCCTGGAACTGTTCGATCTTGATGCTGGGCGCCAGCGTCAAGTCGCCGTCAAGGAAGCGGCGGACCGGTTCCAGCATGTCCGAGGGCGTCCATTTGCTCAGATCACTCATGATTTTCCTCCTGCGTCCACGCCCCTGCCGCGGCAGGTCAGGGGCTGTGAGCCCATTACACGCTCCCGGGCCGGCACTGCCAAGGGCAAAAAGGCCCGGCGTCGAGGAGACGGGCGGGCGTCCCGGGGATGGAGTCGCCAGATGGCAGCGGACGACGGCGGATACGGCCGTCGTCCGCTATGGCCGCCGCGCCCGGCACCGCCGGTGCGCGCGAGACGGCCGTGCGCCGCCGTCGGGATCTAGTGGCCCATGCCGAGGCCGCCGTCGACCGGAATGATCGCGCCGGAGATGTAGGACGCCTCGTCGCTGGCGATCCAGCGAACGACGTTGGCGACCTCGGAGGCCTCGGCGAAGCGCCCGGCGGGAACCTTGGTCAGGTAGTCCTTCTGGGTAGCCTCGGGCAGCTCGGCCGTCATGTCGGTGTTGATGAAGCCCGGCGCCACCACGTTCGCGGTGATGCCGCGGCCGCCGAGCTCGCGGGTGAGCGAACGGGCGATGCCCACGAGGCCGGCCTTGGAGGCCGAATAGTTGATCTGGCCCGGCGCGCCGTACATGCCGGAGACCGAGGAGATCAGGACCACGCGGCCCTTGCGAGCCCGGATCATGCCCTTGGACGCGCGCTTGATGACGCGGAAGGCGCCCGTGAGGTTGGTGTCGAGCACGGAGGTGAAGTCGTCTTCGCTCATGCGCATCAGGAGCGTGTCCTTGGTGATGCCGGCGTTGGCAACGAGTACCTCGACGGGGCCGTGGGCGGCTTCGACAGCGGCGAACGCGGCGTCAACCGAGGCTTCGTCCGTGACGTCTGCCTTGACGCCGAGAATGCCCTCGGGCAGGGGCGATTCGCTGCGGAAGGTCACTGCGACCTTGTCGCCGTTGGCCAGGAAGGACTCGGCGATGGCCAGGCCGATCCCCCGGTTTCCGCCGGTGATCAGAACGCTGCGGCCGGTGGTGGGTGTTTCAGACATGCGGGGCTCCGGAATTCTGCGGCAGGGAAGGCCGCGCTGGGGGCTGGATTTTTCCTGCCTCCGATCTTAGCGTCCGGTTCGCATCCGTTTGGGCGGGTCCGCCGATGGTGAGAGAATCGGAGTAAGCCTTGGGAGCGTGATCTAACAGCCGTGACACTCAAAAACCGACCCGGTGTTCCTGTGCCCGGGAGGCCGGACGCCGAGTCCGGCGGCACTGAGGTGCACAGCATTACCGACGCCGCTGCCGCGCACTCGGACGAGATGCGCCAGCGGATGATCAAATACGCGATCGCCATGGGGATCCGCATGGTCTGCCTGATCCTCATTTTCGTCGTGGACGGCTGGTTCAAGCTCCTTCCCGTCCTGGGGGCCGTGTTCCTGCCGTGGGTTGCGGTGGTGATCGCCAACGGCAGCGACAAGGCGGAGATCCACAGCGATTCCCTCTTGGACTATGTGCCGCAGGTCGAGCTGGACGCCCCGGCTTTCACAGACCCGGGCCAGGCGTCCGCCTCGGATGGCGTCGGGGATGACGCCGCCGTGACGCTGCTGCAAGGCGAACTGATCGATGATGAGAACGACGACGACACCCACGGACGGGCAGCTTCATGAACCTCTTTGACCTGGCCGGGAACGGCGGCGGCACCGCCGCGGCCCCCGGCACCGTCTGCTCGCGGAAGGCCTGCCGCACGCCGGCGGAATGGCAGCTCCTGTGGAACAACCCCAAGATCCACACCCCGGAGCGGCGCAAGATCTGGCTGGCGTGCGGTGAACACCGCTCCTGGCTTGAGGACTATCTCCAGACCCGCGGGCTGTGGAAAGAGACACTGGCCCTCGAAGCGACCGCGTCCTTCGACAAGACTGCCCCCCTGGACCCGTCAGGCAGGATCGGCTGAATGTACCGCTTTCTCTTCTCCAGCAAGTGGCTGGGGTACTTGCTGCTCGCCGCGATCTTCGCCGCAGCCTGCGTGGGTCTTGGCCGGTGGCAGATGGACCGCCGCGCCGAGACACTGGCTGAAATCAACCGGGTGGTCTCCAATTACTCCGCCACACCGGTGCCCTTCTCCGCCGTCCGGGACCAGTTCAGCCGGCTCGATCCGGAGCGCGAGTGGACCCAGGTGGAACTCAAGGGCAGCTACGACGCCGCTGGCCAGCGAGTCGTCCGCAACCGGCCGCTGAACGGCCAGCCCGGGTACGAGGTCGTGGTGCCGCTGAGGCTCGAGTCCGGCGAGACTGTGGTGATCGACCGGGGCTGGCTGCCGATCGGGAACAACACGCCGGGCCGGCCCGACTCTGTGCCCGCGCCGCCGCAGGGACCGGTGACGGTGGTTGCCCGCCTCAAGGCCGGCGAACCCGAGCTCCAGCGCGGCGCCCCTGACGGCCAGCTGGCCTCGATCGACCTCCCGACCTATTCCACGCAACTGGGATATCCGCTGCTCAGGGGCGCCTACGGACAACTTGCCTCGGAGTCCCCCTCGGTGCAGGCCATGCCCTTCCCGTTCCCCAAACCGTCCACCGATGAAGGAACCCACCTCTCCTACTCCCTGCAGTGGTTCGCTTTTGGTGTGCTGATGTTCGTCGGATTCGGCTATGCCGCCCGGCAGCAGGCCCGCAACGCCGCGATTGACGCGGAGGACGCGGAAGCTGAGGCCGCCAACGGCGGATTCCTGCACTCCAGCGGCCCGGTGGCCCGGCGTCGTCCTGTCCCCCGCAAGCGGAAGAACGCGACCGCGGAGGAAGAGGAAGATGCGATTCTGGACGCGCAGGGCTACTGAGACGTGGGCGCCTTGATTCCGGAGCCGGTGGCCCGCGTGAAGCGCGCGCTGACCTCACTGGGCGCCGAGGACACCGTCACGGTGTTTGAGTCGAAAGTCCCGACGGCGGCCGCTGCCGCGAACGCCCTGGGCTGCGACGTCGCGGCCATCACGAACAGCCTCGTGTTCGACCTCGACGGCACGCCGTTGCTGATCCTGGCCAGCGGCGCCGCCCGGGTCGATGTCCGCAAGGTCGCCGCACAATTGGGGGCCGGGAAAATCCGGCGGGCCTCCCCCGAATTCGTCCTGGAACACACCGGTCAGGAAGTGGGCGGTGTGGCTCCCGTGGGGCATCCGGAGAAGATCCGGACTCTGTTGGACCAGTCGCTGGCGGCACACCCCGTGCTCTGGGCAGGGGCAGGCGACCACAACTCGATGTTCTCGATCAGCTACGAACAACTCCGCCGGATCACGGGCGCCGTGGAGATGCCCGTCCGTTAGGGGTTTACGCCAGCGTGATCAGGTCCAGGTAGTCTTCGTTCCAGTGGTCCTCGATGCCGTCGGGAAGCAGGACGACGCGCTCCGGGTTGAGCGCCTCGACGGCGCCCTCATCGTGGCTCACCAGCACGACGGCGCCGGTGTAGTTGCGCAGGGCGCCGAGGATTTCGGAGCGGCTGGCGGGGTCCAGGTTGTTGGTGGGCTCGTCGAGGAGCAGCACATTCGCGCTCGATGCCACAATGGTGGCCAGGGCCAGACGGGTCTTTTCGCCGCCGGAGAGGACACCGGCGGGCTTGTCGACGTCATCCCCGGAGAACAGGAATGAGCCCAGGATGCCGCGGACTTCGGAATCGTTCATGTCCGGGGCGGAAGAACGCATGTTCTGCAGGACGGTGCGGTCGACGTCGAGCGTCTCGTGCTCCTGGGCGTAGTAGCCCACCTTCAGGCCGTGGCCGGGGATCACTTCGCCGGTGTCCGGTTTGTCGACGCCGGCGAGCATGCGCAGCAGCGTGGTCTTGCCGGCACCGTTGAGGCCCAGGATGACCACCTTGGAGCCGCGGTCGATCGCGAGGTCGACGTCGGTGAAGATTTCCAGCGAGCCGTAGGACTTGCTCAGGCCGTCCGCGGTCAGCGGGGTCTTGCCGCAGGGCGAGGGGTCCGGGAAGCGCAGGGCTGCCACGCGGTCGTTTTCGCGGACCGCTTCGAGCCCGCCGAGGAGCCGTTCGGCGCGCTTGGCCATGTTCTGCGCCGCGACGGCCTTGGTGGCCTTGGCCCGCATCTTGTTCGCCTGGTCCATGAGGACCTGGGCCTTCTTCTCCGCGTTGGCGCGTTCCCGCTTGCGGGCGCGCTCGTCGGTTTCGCGCTGGGTGAGGTAGCGCTTCCAGTCCATGTTGTAGAAATCGATCTGGGCGCGGTTGGCGTCCAGCAGGAAGACCTTGTTTACCGTCGCCTCGAGCAGTTCGGTGTCGTGGCTGATGACGATCAGGCCGCCCTGGTGGTTCTTGAGGAACTCACGGAGCCAGGAGATGGAATCGGCGTCGAGGTGGTTGGTGGGCTCATCGAGGAGCATGGTCTCGGCGTCCGAGTAGAGGATGCGCGCGAGCTCCACACGGCGTCGCTGCCCGCCGGACAGGGTCTTCAGCGGCTGGTTCAGCAGGCGGTCCGGCAGGGCGAGGTTCGAGCAGATCGCCGCGGCCTCGGCTTCCGCCGCGTAGCCGCCGGCGGCCAGGAATTCGGATTCCAGCCGGTCGTAGCGGTTCATCGCCTTGCGCTGGACTGCTGCGTCCTCGCTGGCCATCTCTTCGTGCGCCACGCGGAGCTTGCCGACGGCGACGTCCAGGCCGCGGACGGACAGGATCCGGTCCCGTGCGAGCTGCTCCATGTCCGGGGTGCGCGGATCCTGCGGCAGGTAGCCGATTTCGCCGCTGCGGGTCACCTTGCCGGCGGCCGGCAGGCCTTCGCCCGCGAGCACCCGCGTCAGTGTGGTCTTGCCTGCACCGTTACGGCCGACCAGGCCGATCTTGTCTCCCTTGTCGATCCGGAAGCTCACCTGGTCCATGAGGAGGCGGGCGCCGGCGCGAAGTTCGAGATCCTGGACGGTAATCAATGCAGCTAAGGCCTTTCACAACAGGGAATGCCGCGGCACATCGGGTGGAGTCTGGGCGGGGCCGGGGCAGGTCGGCCGAGAGCACGGCCTCTACAAGTCTACCGGCCCCGCCCGGGCTCCGTGACATGGGCACCGGCGGCCGCAGCCGGCCGCCCCGCGTGCCGCGGACGGCATTCGTTGGCGGCGCCCTCCAGCATCCGGGCCGCCGCTTAGTGGGGCACCTACAAAAAACCCGGACGGCCGCGGCCGTACAGTCGAAATCACCATTCCGTTGTGCGCCGCATCGCCGCCATGCACCGCACCGCACCGCACCTTCGACAGGAACACCATGACGCAGACCGACCACCCCGCCACAGCCAAGACCGGGCTCTCGCGCCGCCGTAGCCGCTGGAACGCCACCGACCTCGGCCTGATCGCCGTGTTCGCCGCCCTAGTGGCAGGTTCCGCGCTGATCGCCGCCATTCCCGTTGGCGGACTCGGCGTGCCCATCACGCTGCAGACTCTTGCCGTCATGCTCACGGGGCTGGCGCTCGGCCCGGGGCGCGCCTTCGCTGCCCTGGGACTCTACCTGCTGCTGGGATTCGCCGGCCTGCCGATCTTCAGCGGCGGGCGCAGCGGGCTGGGCGTCCTCGCCGGCCCCTCCGCCGGCTACATCATCGGTTTCCTGCTGGCCGCCACGGCGGTGGGCTGGCTGACCGTCGTCGTGCTCGCTCGCACCGCCACCCGGACCGGCAAACTCCGCGCCGCGCTCCTGTTCGCCGCCGCCATGGTGGGCAGCATCGTCTTCATCCACGGCCTGGGCATCCTGGGCATGATGGTCAACGCCAAGCTGGACTTCTCCAAGGCCTTCCTGGCCGACCTCGTGTTTTACCCCGGCGACATCATCAAGAACGTCCTGGCCGTGAGCATTGCCCTGGCCCTGCACAAGGCCTTCCCGGATCTGCTGCTCCGCCGCGTCCGGACGGCAGCCGCCCGCCCGTGAGCACCATAGTCCTGGACCGGGTCTCGGTGCGGGTGTCCGTTGACGGCCGCACCGATCCCAAGACGCTGCTCCAGGAGCTTTCCCTCACATTCACGGAACGGCGCATTGGGATTATCGGGGCGAACGGCTCGGGCAAGTCCACCCTCCTGAGGCTCCTCAACGGGCTCGTTGCACCCAGCGACGGCACGGTGGGAGTCGACGGCGCCGATACCGTCCGCGCCGTGCGGGAGGTCCGCCGCCGTGTGGGCTTTGTCTTCACCGATCCGCTTTCCCAGCTGGTCATGCCCACCGGGCGCGAGGACGTGGAGCTGTCCCTGCGGCGCTCCATCCGCAACACCACGGAGCGCCGCGCCCACGCGGAGACAGTCCTGGACCGGTTCGGGCTCCTGCGCCTCGCGGACCAGAGCATCTACGAACTCTCCGGCGGCGAACGCCAACTCCTGGCCCTGGCCGCCGTCCTGGCCGTCGACCCTGAGGTGCTGGTCCTGGACGAGCCGTCCACGCTATTGGACTTGCGCAACCGCGAATTGCTGCGGCGCACGCTGTCCGGGCTCCGCCAGCAGGTCATCCTGTCCACCCACGACCTCGAGCTCGCCCAGGACATGGACCGGGTCCTTGTGGTGGATGCCGGGAAGGTGGTGTTCGACGGCGGTCCGGCCGAGGCCGTCCGGCACTACCACGCCCTGAGTGCTGCGGGCCTGCCTCCCGAGGGCCTGCCTTCCTTGGGCCTGCCTGGGACCGGTGCCGGGGGCGCCGGGCTGGCCGGGCTTCAGCAGGGCGGGCTGAAGCGGCCGTGAGCGGCCACGGCTTCCTTTTGGCAACCTACTCGCCTGGCACTTCCCTGATCCACCGGGCGCCGCTGGGGCTGAAGTTCCTGCTGGTTGTCGGGTGCGGAATGGTGTCCTTCCTGATCTCCGACTGGGCGGTGTCCGCCGTCGCGCTGGCGCTGCTGTGCGGGCTGTTCCTGCTCAGCGGCGCGGGCCCCGCCCGGCTGTTCCGCGCGGTGCGCCCGGTCCTGCCGGTCCTGCTGGCGATCGGCGTCTTCCAGTGGTGGCAGCTGGGCGCCCCCACCGCCGCGCGGATCGTGCTGAACGTTCTGGTCTGTGTTGTGGCGGCCTCGATCCTCACCGCCACTACCCCGGTGCAGGCGCTCCTCGACGGCGTCGCATCCCTGGCCCGGCCGTTCCGGCGCTTCGGTGCGGACCCTGAGCGCTTCGCCCTGACCATTGCCATCATGCTCCGCAGCATCCCGTTCGTTGCCGAGGCCTACCTGAACGTCCGCGACTCCGCCCGGGCCCGCGGACTCGACCGCAACCCCCGCGCTTTGGTGCTCCCAGTGTTCATCACCACCGTGGCCTTCGCACGGCAGACCGGCGAAGCGCTGGCCGCGCGTGGCCTGGGCGAGCCCGAGGACCCGGAGGACTAGTCCCCTGACGGTTGCCCCGGGGCGCTCTCCCGGACCCCGTTCCACTGGACATGTCCTCCCCGGGCCGCGGGCAATGGACATAGAGCCACAGTGTCCACCCTTCAAACCGAGGAATGGACATGTCCCGCCCGCGGTGCCCGAGCGGCCCACACCCGGAGCCCACACCCGCTGGACATGCCCTCCCCGGGCCGCGGGCAATGGACATAGAGCCACAGTGTCCACCCTTCAAGCCGAGGAATGGGCATGTCCCGCCCGCGGTGCCCGAGCGGCCCACATCCGGAGCCCACACCCGCTGGACATGCCCTCCCCGGGCCGCGGGCAATGGACATAGAGCCATAGTGTCCAGCCTTCAAGCCGAGGAATGGACATGTCCCTTCTCCGGGGCCAGAGCAGGACATGCCACGTTGCCGGGGCCAGAGCAGGGCATGTCCCAGATCCGAAGGATGGACATGTCCTCCGTTGTCCGCAGCCACGGGACATTAGCCCCGCATGTCCACCGGCCGCGGCGAAGAATGGGCATGTCCCCCGGGTGGCCCGGGAGGGTCAGACCAGGCTGCAGTACCCGAGCAGCGCGGCCGTGCCCATGCCGCCGGCGATGCTGATCATGGCCAGGGCGAGCTGGCCGGGCTCCCGGGACCTGCGGGCCTGTGCCAGCAGCCTGGTCACCAGCACCGCGCCCGAAGCTCCGTAGGCGTGCCCGAGAGCCAGGGCGCCGCCGTCGAGGTTCGCGCGCTCCGGATCGATCCCCAGCTGATCAAGGCACGCGAGCGTCTGGGAGGCGAATGCCTCGTTGAATTCCACCAGGCCCAGGTCTGTCGGCGCGAGGCCGCGGGCGGCCAGGAGCCGCCCGGCCGCCGCGGCCGCCCCGATGCCAAGCAGGTGCGGCGCCACCCCGGCAGTCTCGGTTGCCAGCACCAGGAGCCCGTCGGCGGCGCCCAGCCGCCGGGCCCGTTCCACGGACGTAATGATGACAGCGGCCGCGCCGTCCGCGTCGAAGCAGGAGTTCCCGGCCGTGACCGTGCCGCCGGCAGCGAACACGGGCGGGAAGCGGGCCATCAGGGCCGGGCCAAGGGTGGGCCTCGGACCGTCGTCGGTTGCCACGACGGCCCCCGACTGCGCGGCGACCGGCACGAGTTCGCCGTCGAACCGCCCGGCAGCGGAGGCCGCCAGAGCACGGCGGTGGCTGCGGAGCGCGAAGGCATCCTGGCGATCCCGGCTGATGCCGTAGCCGGCGGCAACGTTCTCGGCCGCCACCCCCATGTCCGGGTCGCCGAGGCTGAGCGGGGCGAACTGGGCCCTGCTGTAGTAGTCCGCGCTGCCGTCCTCGTTGCGGTGTGCCCGGAGCGGGGCCGTGCTGATGCTTTCCACGCCGCCGGCGAGGTAGACGCCGCTGCCACCCGCGGCGACGAGCCGGGAGGCCAGCACGATCGCGTCCAGCCCGGAGCCGCACTGCCGGTCCACCGTGACGCCGGGCACCGTGACGGGCAGGCCGGCCTCCAGCGCGGCGAGCCGGGCCACGTTCCCGCCGCCGCCCACGGCGTTGCCGATCACGACGTCGGTGACGGAGTCCGGGGTGAGGCCCGCACCGGCGTCGGAGAGCAGGGTGCGCAGCACCGGGGCCAGGAGCTCGTGGGAGCGCAGTTTCTTCAAAGTGCCGTTGGCCCGGCAGAGCGGCGTCCGCCGTGCGGCGATGATCACCGGCTGCCGGTCCTCCGGCAACAGCCCCGGGAAGGACGGCCCGCCTGAAGCACGCCTGCCGGAAGCCGGGCCGCCTCCCAACGGGCCGTCTTCCAACGGCCGGGGCTCCGTGCTCGGCTCAGCCAAGGCGCCGGATCCGGGGATCGTTCCGGTCCACCCAGTCGAGCAGCAGCTGCCGGCTGATCTTGCCCCGGTCGGTCAGGGGCAGCTCGGCCAGCGCGAAGTATTCGAGAGGGCGCTTGTTGCGTGCCAGCACGTCCTCAATGCCCGCCTTCAGCTGGGTGGCGGTGACCGCCCCGTGCGAGGGCACCACGGCGGCCACCACACGCTGGCCCCGAAGGTCGTCGGCCATGCCGGCAGCAACGGCCGCCGCGACGCCCGGGACGGACGCCAGCGCCATTTCGACTTCGTGCGGGTAGACGTTCGTGCCGGCGGTGATGATCATGTCCGAGCGGCGGCCCAGCATGTGCAGGGTCCCGCCGGAGATATATCCCTGGTCCCCGACGGTGTACCAGCCGTCGAAACACCGCAGGGCGTGGCCGTCGTCGCCCCACAGGTAGCCGTTGCTGACCATGCCGCTGCGGACGCAGATGTTGCCGTCACCGCCGTCCGGGAGTTCGGCCCCCCGGTCGTCCAGGATGCGGATATCGACGCCGGGAAAGGGTTTCCCGATCCCGGTGCCGCCCTGCTCCACGGCCTCGCCCGGGCGCAGGCCGGCGCCCGAAACGAAGCTGAGCTCGGAGGCGCCGTAGTACTCGAAGATGGTGGCGTTGGGTGCCCAGCGCCTCGCTGCTTCCAGCGTCCGGGCGTCCAGCTTGGAGCCGGCGCAGACGATGCTGCGGATGCCGGAGGCGTCGACCCCGCCGGCCAGGCCGCGCTCGCTAAGCAGCCGGAGCATGGCGGGGACCAGGACCAGCCGGGTGATGCCGTCGTGGCTGACGGCCGCGTGGGCGGCGCCGACGTCGAAGTGCTCAAGCGTGTGGAACTCCGCACCGGCGTAGAGGCATTCGGCGAGGGCGTAGAGGTTCAGGCTCGCCGCGAGCGGGCCGGGGGCCAGGGTCCTGTCTTCACGGGTCAGGCCGAAGAATTCAATGGACGCGTCGAACGACTCCTGCCAGGACCGCCGGGAGCGGGTAAACGCCTTAGGCACCGAGGTGGTCCCGGAGGTCAGACCAATCAGGAACGAGGTGACCGGCGACCCGTCAACCAGCTCGGCTCCCAGTCCAGCGCCGGACTCATCCCCCGGAACCGGTGTCCGCGCGATGCGGGCGGTAATCGCGTCCTGCAGCTGCTGCGGCCAGGCCGGGTCCAGCACGGCGCACTGGCGCTGACCGGCGACGGCAGCGGCGAACGCGACGGCGAAGCGGGTTGAGTTGTGTTCGGACAAGACGGTGATGGCTGGCGCCGCGGGGACCCGCGCCGCGGCCTGGTCACGCAGACCGGACCAGCTGAGGTGCGTCCCGGCCACGACGACGGCAGTTTCGTCGGGACGGTCATCGGCCCAGCGCTGGAGTCTGTCGAGAAAAGGCATCGCACCAACTTTACCGTTGCCGGCCGCCGCCGCCCCTTTGTGCGGGATATTGTGACTCCATGAGCTTCAATGACAACGCCCCGCTGGATCCCTCACAGGTCCAGGATCGACGAGGGATGGGCCGCGGCCCCATGATCGGCGGCGGGATCGGCGGTGGCATCATCCTGCTGCTGGCCGCACTGTTCGGCATCAACCCCCAGCTTCTCGAGGGACTGGCCGGCACCACCCAGGACCCCCAGTCGCAGAGTCAGGGCTCTGCGCCCGCCTGCCAGACCGGGGCCGACGCCGACGCCCGCCTCGACTGCAGGATCACGGGCACCGTCAACAGCTTGAACGCCTTCTGGCCGGCCTATCTGGCCCAGTACAACACCAAATACCCGCGTCCCAAGGCCGTGATCTTCACCGGCGGGACCAACACCGGCTGCGGCGCCGCGACCACCGAGGTAGGACCGTTCTACTGCCCCGTCGACACCACGGCGTACTTCGATCCCGGCTTCTTCCAGGAACTCGTGGACCGGTTCGGCTCCTCCGGCGGGCCGCTGGCACAGGAATATGTGGTTGCCCACGAGTTCGGGCACCACGTCCAGAACCTGCTCGGCAACCTCGACCGCGCGCAACAGGATCCGCAGGGTCCCGCTTCCGGGGGTGTCCGGGTGGAGCTCCAGGCCGACTGCTACGCAGGGCTGTGGGCACACTATGCAACTACTCAGCCGGACCCCAAGACCGGCCAGCCGTATCTCGAACCGCTCACGGACAAGGATCTCCAGGATGCCTTGTCGGCCGCCTCGGCCGTGGGTGACGACCGCATCCAGAAAGCCGCCACAGGCCGCGTCTCACCCGAAGCGTGGACCCACGGGTCCAGTGCACAGCGGCAGAAGTGGTTCTACCAGGGCTACACGACCGGGGACATCAACAAGTGCGACACCTTTGCGGTGGCAACACCCTGACCCCTCAGGCTTGACCTCACCGGCCCGGAGCTCACTGGCCCCGCGTTCGCCGGGCCGGGATCTCAACGTAGCTCAGGAATCCGGCGTGGCCCACGTGCCGGTGCTTCGGATGCCATACCGGCCGGTAAAGATGCCCGAAAGGGTCCGTCACCCGGACCGTGTCCAGCTGCTCGTTCCCGGCCAGGAGGCGGTCGACGTCGGCCAGTTCGTTGCGCCGCGTCGACAGCCCGTCGATTTCCAGGCCCCAGAGCCCCAGCTCAGCGTCCGTCCCGCGTTCCAGCTGCAGCGTCTCAAACAGTCCGGCCACGAGCTCGGTCAGCCCGACGGCGTCCGCTCGCTGCAGCCGGTGCTTTTCGGGGTGCACCTCGCGGGCGTCGGCCAGCGCCTGCCGCAGCCAGTGGAATTCCACGGGTCCCAGAGGCGGCCCCAACTTCAGGTGGCGGTTCTGGTCCAGCTCGAGCCGGTAGGAGGTGGCGTTGCGGTCGATGATGCACGGGGCCTCGCCGACATACTCGAGGTCCGCCAGCAGGTCTTCCCTGGAACGGTAGTAGTCGAACTCGCCGCTGTCCTCGACCACGACAAAGTCCCCGGCGGCGCCGGACGGCCCCGCCGCCGCGCCGGCCGCGCCGCCCGTTTCCGGCCACGGTGCTGGTGTGGCATCCATTCCGGTTCGCCTCCTGTTGACACTATGCCCGGTCCGCGGCCAGGGTGCCGCGGCGGACTCGTTGCCTTCATCAGATCACCGACCGGGCCGAAAGGGAACGCGCAGGCTTAAATGACGCCGGCCCCGCCTCAGTGAGGCGGGGCCGGCGTCATCGTAATTAGGGGCCTCCGCCGCCGGGGGCTCCCTGGCCGAGCGAAGCAAGGCTAGGGAAGCGGTGGTGTCCTAGATGTTGAAGCCCAGGGCGCGCATCTGGTCCCGTCCGTCTTCGGTGATCCGTTCCGGGCCCCACGGCGGCATCCAAACCCAGTTGAGGCGCCAGTCGTCGACGATCCCGTCCAGGGCCTTGCCGACCTGCTCTTCGATGACATCGGTGAGCGGGCAGGCGGCCGTGGTGAGAGTCATGTCGATCAGGAGGGCGCCGTCGTCGTCTGAGTACTTCAGGCCGTAGAGCAGGCCCAGATCAACGATGTTGACCCCGAGCTCCGGGTCAATCACATCCTTGAGTGCCTCTTCGACGTCCTCGAGGCCCGTGCGGGCCACATTGAGTTCAGTCATGGTGAAGTCCTAACTAGGCCTGTGCTGCAGCGTCTGCGGCAGCGATCGTGGCTGCTCCGGCGCCCGTGGCGTAGCGGTCGTAGCCTTCTTCTTCAAGGCGGTCGGCGAGCTCCGGGCCGCCCTCTTCGACAACCTGGCCGTCAACGAACACGTGCACGAAGTCCGGCTTGATGTAGCGCAGGATGCGGGTGTAGTGCGTGATGAGCAGGGTGCCCATGTTGCCTTCCGCGTGGGCGCGGTTGACGCCCTCGGAGACAACCTTCAGTGCGTCGACGTCGAGGCCGGAGTCGGTCTCGTCGAGGATCGCGAACTTCGGCTTGAACAGTTCGAGCTGCAGGATCTCGACGCGCTTCTTCTCGCCGCCGGAGAAGCCCTCGTTGACGTTGCGCTGGGTGAAGTCGGCGTCGATGCGCAGCTGCGCCATGGCAGCCTTGACGTCCTTCGTCCAGGTGCGGAGCTTCGGGGCCTCGCCGTCGATGGCGGTCTTGGCAGTGCGCAGGAAGTTCGTCATGCTCACGCCGGGAACCTCGACGGGGTACTGCATGGCCAGGAACAGGCCGGCCCGGGCGCGCTCGTCAACGCTCATCGCGAGGACGTCTTCGCCGTCGAGCGTGATGGTACCCGAGGTGACGTTGTAGCGCGGGTGGCCGGCGATGGTGGACGCCAGGGTGGACTTGCCGGAACCGTTCGGACCCATGATGGCGTGCGTTTCGCCGGTCCGGATGGTCAGGCTGACGCCCTTCAGGATTTCCTTGGTGCCCTGCTCGGTGTCAATGCTGACGTGCAGGTCCTTGATCTCAAGAGTAGACATGTGCCTTGTTCTCCTCTGCACGGTGCCCTCCGGCACTGTGCGTTTTCTTGTCGATAAGTTGTGGTGCGCTAGCTGCCGGAGGCTAGCTGAAGTTCGGGGCCTCGGCACCGTTCAGGACGTTGGTGAAGTCCACATAGACCTCGTCATCCAGGACGGTCACGGCAAAGACGGGGACAGGATCGTAGGCCGGCAGCTGGAGCGGCTCACCGCTGCGCAGGTCGAACTGGGAACCGTGGCCCCAGCACTCGATCTTGCAGCCTTCCACCTCACCTTCGGAAAGGGAGATGTCCGCGTGCGAGCAGGTGTCGCCGATGGCGTGGATCTCGCCCATCGAGTCCTTCACGATGGCAACGGGGTAGTCATCGATCAGGATCCGCAGTGCCTGCTTGACCTGGATCTCGCTGGCGTTGCAGACAAGCTCGCCCTTTGGCTGTTCAGTCATTGATCTTCCCTGTGCTGCTGTGCTGGCTAATGATTCGTTGCCGCGAGTTCGCGCTCGACAGCGTCCGTGAGGCGCTCTTCGATGGCAGGAACCTTGATCTGCTGGATGATCTCGTTCAGGAAGCCGCGGACCACCAGACGGCGGGCCACCTCTTCCGGAATGCCGCGGGCCATCAGGTAGAACAGGTGCTGGTCGTCGAACCGTCCGGTGGCGCTGGCGTGGCCGGCGCCGGCGATCAGTCCGGTCTCGATCTCAAGGTTGGGCACGGAGTCCGCGCGGGCGCCGTCGGTCAGGACCAGGTTGCGGTTGGCCTCGTAGGTGTCGGTGCCTTCTGCCTCCTTGCGGATCAGAACGTCACCAACCCACACGGTGTGCGCATTGCGGCCCTGCAGGGCACCCTTGTACAGGACGTTGGATTTGCAGTTGGGCACGGAGTGGTCCACGAACAGGCGCTGCTCGAGGTGCTGGCCGGCGTCGGCGAAGTACAGGCCGAACAGTTCCACTTCTGCGCCCGGAGCGGTGAAGCGTGCCGACGGCGTGACGCGCACGAGGTCGCCGCCGAGGCTGACGACGATGTGCTTGAACTTGGCGTCCCGGCCGAGCTTGGCCTGCTGGGAGGAGGCATGCACGGCGTCGTCGTTCCATTCCTGGAGCGAGATGACGGTGAGCTGCGCGCCGTCCCCGACGACGATCTCGATGTTTTCCGAGACGACGGCGGTGCCCTGGTGGTCCAGGACTACGACGGCTTTGGAGAACTTTTCGGCGACGATCACGACGTGCTGCGCGGAGGCCTCGGTGCCCTGGCCGGTCAGCAGGACGCTGACCTCGCCGTCGACCTGGACCTCGGCGGGAACCGTGATGACGGTGGCCTCGGTGAAGTTCTCCCAGGCGTTCGCGGACACACGGTCCTCGGGGATGGCGGCAGATCCGATCCGGCGGTCGTCGCGGCCGACGGTTTCCACGGTGACGCTGTCCGGGGCGGTCACGCTCACGGACGGGGCGGCGCCGTTGAGGACCTCGGTGTGCAGGCCGCGGAGGCGCTTGAGCGGGGTGAACCGCCAGTCCTCTTCCATGCCGGTCAGCGGCTTGAAGTCAGCCAGCTTGTAGGAGGTCAGCCGGCCGGCGCGTGAGCTGTCCGGAATGCCGACGCCGCCACCGTGGGAGTGGCGCTTGACGGCTTCGCCGGCCAGCGGCGCCTTGGACTCCGCGGCATTCAGCGGTGAGAGGCTCTCGCCTTCCTCGGTGAAACCGTTGATGAACGGCTGGGCTGACGGCGCGCCGATGCGGGCCTTTTCAGTAGTGATGTCAGTCATTAACCGACCGATCCTTCCATCTGCAGTTCAATCAGGCGGTTCAGCTCAAGGGCGTATTCCATCGGCAGCTCACGGGCAATCGGCTCGATGAAGCCGCGGACGATCATCGCCATGGCCTCGTCTTCGCGCATGCCGCGGGACATCAGGTAGAACAGCTGCTCTTCGCTGACGCGCGAGACCGTGGCCTCGTGGCCCATGGTGACGTCGTCCTCGCGGATGTCGATGTACGGGTAGGTGTCCGAGCGGCTGATGGTGTCCACCAGCAGGGCGTCACAGCGGACCGTGTTGGCCGAGTGCTTGGCGCCTTCGCGGACCTGGACCAGGCCGCGGTAGGCGGCACGGCCGCCGCCACGGGCCACGGACTTGGAGATGATCGAACTCTTGGTGTTCGGCGCGATGTGGACCATCTTGGAGCCGGTGTCCTGGTGCTGGCCTTCGCCGGCGAACGCGATGGACAGGGTCTCGCCCTTGGCGCCCTCGCCCACGAGGTAGACGGCCGGGTACTTCATGGTGACCTTGGAGCCGATGTTGCCATCGATCCACTCCATGGTGGCGCCCTCTTCGCAGATGGCGCGCTTGGTGACCAGGTTGTACACGTTGGTGGACCAGTTCTGGATGGTCGTGTAGCGGACGCGGGCGCCCTTCTTCACAATGATCTCCACGACGGCGGAGTGCAGCGAGTCCGAGGTGTAGATCGGCGCGGTGCAGCCTTCGATGTAGTGGACGTAGGAGTCCTCGTCGGCGATGATCAGGGTGCGCTCGAACTGGCCCATGTTTTCCGTGTTGATCCGGAAGTAGGCCTGCAGCGGAATGTCCACGTGGACGCCCTTGGGCACGTACACGAAGGACCCGCCGGACCAGACGGCCGTGTTGAGCGAGGCGAACTTGTTGTCGCCCACCGGGATGATCGTGCCGAAGTATTCCTGGAAGATCTCCGGGTGCTCGCGCAGGGCGGTGTCGGTGTCCAGGAAGATGACGCCCTGGGCTTCGAGGTCCTCACGGATCTGGTGGTACACCACCTCGGATTCGTACTGGGCCGCAACACCGGAGACCAGGCGGCTGCGCTCGGCTTCCGGGATGCCGAGCTTCTCGTACGTGTTCCGGATGTCCTCGGGAAGGTCTTCCCAGGTGGCGGCCTGCTTCTCGGTGGACCGCACGAAGTACTTGATGTTGTCGAAGTCGATGCCGGAGAGGTCCGCGCCCCAGGTGGGCATGGGCTTGCGGTCGAAGTACTTCAGGCCCTTGAGGCGCAGGTCCAGCATCCATTCCGGCTCGCTCTTCTTAGCCGAGATGTCGCGGACAACGTCTTCGTCGATGCCACGGCGGGCGTTGGCTCCGACGTCGTTCTTGTCGGCCCAGCCGTACTCGTAGGTGCCGATTCCGTGGAGCTCGGGATTCTTTTCCAGAATCTCCGAAATCACAGTAGAGTCAGCAACCTTCTTCTCTGATAGTTGGTCCGTCATCACGGCCTTTCTTGCAGATGGTTGGATACTTCATCCGGGGTACCCGGGGCTGCGGGACTGGAAGCCCCGACGGCGGCCGGACGGCCCGTAGGTATGTGGGTGGTGCAGACGTGCCCGCCGCGCGCGAGGGTCGACAGCCGGCGCACATCGACGCCGACCAGCCGGGAGAACACTTCGGTCTCCACATCGCAGAACACGGGGAACTGGGCCGCCAGGTGCTGGATGGGGCAGTGCCCCTGGCAGAGCTGGACGCTGGACAGGGCGGCCGGAAGCGGCGCCTTGGCTTCAATCGACTGCGCCGAGGCGACGAAACCGTCGCGGCTCAGCGCCTCGGAGAGGGCCCGGGCCCGGGCCGTGATGTCCGGTCCGGCCTGCTCGATCCCGGGCGCGTAGCGGCGTTCCATGTCGGCGAACCGTTCGACGGCAAACTGCCGGACCGCCTCGGGGCCGGCGGCCTCGCCCAGGCGGCGCAACGCCACGGTGGCGATGTCGAGGTAGTCGTTGCCAAGCGTCGACTGGCCCTGGGAGCTCAGGACATAGCGGCGGGCGGGACGTCCCGCGCCGGCACCGGCACGGGCAGCCCGCTTGACCTCAATCACGCCGCTGCGCGAGAGGTGGTCGAGGTGGCGGCGGACGGCGGCAGGGGTGAAGCCCAGGAGGTCGCCGAGTTCGGCGGCGCTGATGGGTCCATGCTCCAGCACGGCGTTGAGGACGCGGTCACGCGTGCGCTCTTCGGCGTCGTGGGTCTGGCTGGCGGCGCCCGCGGGAACCTCATCCGGGACGACGGCCACGTGCGCCCGGTCGGACCCGAGGCGAGCAGCGCCGCGGCCGGACCGGGCACGGGGCGCAGCGGCTCCCGACACAGCGGCTCCAGACACAGAGGGACTCATGGAATACACAACACAATCATGTCGTAATTTACTCCGGCGATCCAGTAAGGCATGGCTTGCCTGCAGTTGGCGCCCGTTCCGGGGGAACGCCGTATTACATCGCGTAGAATGCTGTGGTGCGATCTCCCGAATCCCCCGTTCTGACCATCAGCGGGCTCGTCAAGGATGTTGGTCCACTGCCCACCCTCGACGGCAAGATGCTGCGCGTGGTCAGCGGCCTTTCCCTCGTTGCCGAACGCGGCCAGGTAACAGCCCTGCTCGGCGCCAACGGCGCCGGCAAGACCACCACCATCGAATGCGCCCAGGGGCTGCAGAAGCGGACCTCCGGCACCATCAGCCTGCTCGGCCAGGATCCGGACACTGCCGGCGCCGGCCTCCGTGCGCGCGTCGGTGTCATGCTGCAGGACGGCGGTCTCCCGCCGTCGGCCCGTCCCATCCCGCTGCTGAAGCACATTGCCGGCATGTACCAGGATCCGTGGCCGGTGGATGAGCTCATTGCCCGCCTGGGGATCGAGTCCTTCAGCCGCACCTCAGTGCGGCGCCTGTCCGGCGGCCAGAAGCAGCGCCTTGCCCTTGCGGCGGCGCTGGTCGGCAACCCGGAGGTTCTCTTCCTCGACGAGCCGAGCGCCGGCCTGGATCCGCAGTCCCGCCAGATGGTCTTCGATCTCATCGCCGAGCTGCGTAACAGCGGGATGGGAATCATCCTCACCACCCACCTGATGGACGACGCCCAGCGCCTGGCCGACTACGTCTACATCATCGACGCCGGACGGAACGTCGCTGAAGGCACCGTCGCCCAGCTCCTGCAGCATCAGCTGCCCGCCGGCGACGACGGGCAGCACATCCGCACCCTGCTGTTTGAGACCGAACCGGGCCTGGACTTCACCGGCGTGCTGACCGACGGCGTCGAGGTCACCGAGGCCCGGGCCGGCAGCTACGCCGTGACCGGCGCACTGACCCCGGCGGACCTCGCGGCGATCACCGCGTGGTGGGCCGCCCGCGGGATCATGCCCAGCTCCCTGAGCCTTGAGGCACGCAGCCTCGAGGACGTCTTCCTGGACATCTCCGGAAGGGAGATCCGATGACCCGCGTTTCCGGCGGCGCGCCTCTGGGCAGTGCCCCACTGGGCAGTGCCCCGCTCACAGCACACGGCAGCGCACCCGCTCCGCTGCTGCGCAGGATCATGCTGCAGGGGCGGTACGAAACCATCACCATGCTCCGGAACGGCGAGCAGCTGATCCTCGCGATCGTCCTGCCGCTGCTGGCCATGGTCGGCCTGACCGTGACGCCGCTGCTGGACGGGCTGGGTTCGAGCCGCATCAACGTTGCCGTCCCCGGCATCCTGGCCCTGTGCGCCATGTCCACCGCCTTCACGGGCCAGGGCATCGCCACCGGCTTCGACCGCCGCTACGGCGTGCTGCGCTTTCTTTCCACCACTCCCCTGGGCCGCACCGGACTGATCGCCGGCAAGATCCTGGCCGTCCTGGCCGTCTTGTTCCTGCAGGTGCTCATCGTCTCGGCCGTGGCCCTGGTGTTGGGCTGGCAGCCCAACCCCGCAGGCTGGCTGCCCGGCATGCTCATCCTGGTCCTCGGGGCCGCATGCTTCACCGCGCTGGGGCTGCTGGTCGCCGGGACGGTCCGGCCGGAGGCGACCCTGGCCATCACCAACCTGCTCTGGATTCTGCTCGGGGCCCTGGGCGGGATCGTGATCCCGTCCGAACGGCTCCCTGCGCTCTCGCAGGCTGTGGTGCACTTCCTCCCCTCCGGCTCGCTGGGCCAGGCGCTGAGGGATGCTTTCCTGTACGGCAGCGTCAACGTTGCTGCCGTCTTTGTCCTGCTGCTCTGGACGGCGATCGCCGGCGGCGCGGCAATCCGTTGGTTCAAGTGGAATTGAGAAAACTGTGAGCACGGCGTCACGCACACCCCGGATCGTTTCCGGGTTCACCTCCCGACTGCCCGTCACGGTCGACAACAGGATCAGGCGGCTGGCCGTGTTGTCCCTCATCGGCCAGATCGTCCTGGTGGTGACAGGCGGCGCCGTCCGGCTTACCGCCTCGGGCCTTGGCTGCCCCACCTGGCCGCGCTGTACGGAAGGATCCCTGGCCACCACGCCGGAAATGGGGTTCCACGGAATCATCGAATTCGGCAACCGGCTCCTGACGTTCGCGCTGGCCGCCGTCGCGGTGATGATGCTCGTGTACCTGTGGAACCTCCGCAAGGAACGCCGGGACCTCTTCCTGCTGGCCCTCGGCCTGCTCGCCAGCATCCCGGCCCAGGCCGTCATCGGCGGCATCACCGTCCTCACCCAGCTGAACCCGTGGGTCGTGGGCCTGCACTTCCTGGTATCCATGGCCCTCGTGGTTCTGGCAACCCTTCTGGTGAACCGCGCCTACGGCCGCACGGGCAAGGCCCGGACCGTGCAGCTTCCGGCCCTGCCGGGCGCCGCGCGCCCGGTGATGACCGTCGTCGCGTTCTTCTCCGCCGTGGCCGTTTGCCTGGGCGTGGTGGTGACCGGGGCCGGCCCGCATGCCGGCGACGCCAACGCCCCGCGCAATGACCTCGACTGGGACCTGTTCGCGCACATCCATGCCATGCCGGCGTACCTGGTGACCGCCGGAGCGCTGTTCGGAGTGTTCCTGGTGCTGCGCGGGCGTATCCCGGGGCCGTTCCGTTCCGCGGTGTTCATGCTCCTGGGCGTCACTGTGCTGCAGGCCATCATCGGCTTCACGCAGTACTACAACGGCATCCCGGCGCTGCTCGTGGGCGCACACATGCTGGCGGCGGCCCTGTTGATGAGCGCGGCCACCAACGCCGCGGACCTCGCCCGCTACAGCCCGGTGAAATAGGCGCACCAACACCTCCCCCCAACAAACAACGCGGGGTGACTTGCCGCTCGTTCCGCACCTGGCGGATGGGCCGTAGTTAACCCCGCGTTGCTTGTGTTTGTGGGCTCCGGTCTGGCCTCGGCGGGTTCCCCGGGAGCACTATGAGATGGCATGGATTTGGATCGTTGCGGTCGTGGGCATGTGGTCGTTCACTCCTGTGACGCTTACCGGAAGGCCTTCTCACATGGATCCCATCGAACCGCCCGTGACCCTGTCACCCGCGGCCCGCCAACGCGCGGCGAGCCTTAAAGAGCGGGTCTACATCATCTTTACGAGCCTCGCAGTGGTGCTGGCGCTTCGGAGCCACGCGGACGAGACGTCGCCCGCGGCCGCCGCCGCCACCCTCAGCATCGTGGTCATCGGTTCCCTGCTGGGGATTTTCGTCGCCGATCTCCTGAGCCACCTGACGGTTCATTCGACGCTCCCCACCGGTGAAGAACTGCACCATATGATCGCGGTCAGCGCCGGCGGTCTCGGCGTTCTGGTGACTCCGCTGCTCCTGCTCGCAGCGGCCGGCCTCGGGCTGTGGTCGACGGCCGTGGCGCTCGGCTGGGCGGTCGTTGTTCTCGTTGCCTCACTCATGGTCGTCGGGTACCTCGCGATCCGGCGCCTCGATATCCCGCTCCATCACAAGGCCGCCATCATGTTCGCCGAAGTCGTCTTAAGCCTTCTGGTGATCGGGCTCGAACTCATCGCCCACAACCTCTGAATCCCGGGCTGTTGCGGGCGAACGCACCACCAGACGGACCGTGGTCAGGTTTCGTCCAGCCGCGTCCGGGATAATAGGTAACGGCGCGGTGGCGCCGGAATCACATTCATCAGAAGAGGAACGGCACGGTTTTGCCTTGATTCAGCTGAAATAGAAACCGGCCGGAAAGAGGCTCCGGAGGTTATATGGCGTTACTAGTCGGCGAAAGGGCCGCCACGGCCGCCCTGCAATCTACAGACCAACACGCTACAACCAAACAAACCGCAAGCAGGCAATTCACAGTGCGTCCGCGGCTTGACGGCCTGGACGTCCTTCGCGGCGCTGCCGTTGGCGCAGTCCTGCTCGGACATTCCTGGCCTGGAATATTTCAAGGCGCCGGCATCATCGGTGTCATTGCGTTCTTCGTGCTGAGCGGATACCTGATCACGAACGTGCTGCTCAGGGACGTGGAACGGCATCGAAAGATTCGCTACGGCCGTTTCTATGCACACAGGGCCTTCCGGCTCGTGCCGGCCCTGATCTCCCTCCTGGGCGTGTACGCCGTCGTCGAGCTGGCCACCGACGTCCTCGGGGACCGGTCCAAGGGCATCGTCGGGTACACCGTCCTCGCCGGCCTCGGATACCTCAAAGACCTGCCGCTGCCCTTCGACGTCAGCATGGCCATCGGACCGCTGTGGACGCTGGCGGTGGAGGAACAGTTCTATCTGATCTGGCCCGCGCTGCTGGTGCTCGCCCTGCGGCGCAACCGGCAGGGCCGGCTGATCATCTGGTCGGCCGCCGTCGCCCTGTCCCTGATGACGGCAAGCGTGCTGGCGATGGAGATCATGGCTCCGCAACTTCATTCACTGGTCTACGCGTTGCCCACGACGTGGGGCCTGGGCCTGATCCTAGGGTCGGCCCTGCGCCTCTACCGGATCCGCGTCTTCGGCTGGTTCGCGGGCCGCCGGCTCAGGCTCGCCGCCCTGCTCGGCTCTTCGGCACTCCTGGTCGCGCTGGCGTTCTTCCCGAAAGCCAACGAAACACCGGCCTTCTTCTTCATCGGAGGCCCGCTGGCTATGGCTGCCGCGGCCGTCCTGGTGGCCCTCGCCGCCTCCCGCACCCGTGCGATGCCGACGTGGACGCGCCCGCTGCAGCTGCTGGGCACCGTGTCCTACGCCGCCTATCTCTGGAATTACCTCGTCATTCTCTGGCTCAACGGCGGGTCGACGGCGGATCTGCCGCCGCTCGTGGCGGTGTCGGCCATCGTGGTGACCCTGGTCATCGCGGTCATCAGCTGGCACACGGTCGAGAGGCTCGGGCGGATCGCGCGCCATCGCTTCGACCAGCGGTACCCGGACCAGCGGCCGGCGGCCGGCGTCGTTCCCCCGCCCGGTCCGCGCCAGGAAGTAAGCGCCGACTAGGAGCAGCGCCCTCATGGCACGGCCGCAAAACAGCAGATGCTCCCTCACCAGTGGTGAGGGAGCATCTGCTGTTTTAAGAACAGGTTTAAGAACAGGGAGGACTCAGCCGCCCATGACCGCCGAGCCGATGAACGGGTCCACCGCCAGCGCAATGAAGAGCAGTGTCAGGTAGCTGATGGAGCCGTGAAAGACCTTCATGGCGCCCTTGTTGGAGACGTCGCCGGACTGGGCGCGGTTGTACAGGGCGTGCGACTCGTACAGGAACCACGCGCCGGCCGCGACGGCGGTCACCGTGTACACCCAGCCCGCGCCGCCGGCCGGGATCAGCAGGAGCGAGCATGCCACCATGGCCCACGCGTAAAGCACCACCTGCACCGAGACCACCTTGGCGCCGGCGATGGCGCCCAGCATCGGCACGTTGGCGTTGCGGTAGTCCTCGCCGTACCGCATCGACAGCGGCCAGTAGTGCGGCGGGGTCCAGAGGAAGATCACCATGAAGAGCACGACGGCGGGCCACTCCACCGTGTTGGTGACGGCGGCCCAGGCGATCAGGACAGGGAAGCAGCCCGCGGCGCCGCCCCAGACGATGTTCTGGGCGGTGCGTCGCTTGAGGATCATGGTGTAGATGACCACGTAGAAGACGATGGCGCCGAGGCCCAGCCATGCGGCGAGCGGGTTGGCCCCGAACCAGAGGATGGCGATCGCCGCGGCGCCCAGCAGCCAGGAGAAGATCAGTGCTTCGCGGGGGGTGACCTCGCCGGTGACCAGCGGCCGGTTTTCGGTGCGGTGCATGAGCTTGTCGATGTCGCGGTCGATGTAGCAGTTGAAGGCACCGGCAGAGCCTGCCGCGAAAGCGCCGCCCACGAGCGTCGCCAGAATCAGGCCGATCGAGGGGAATCCGCGCTCGGCGTAGATCATGGTGGGCAAGGTGCTGACGAGCAGGAGCTCGATGACTCGGGGCTTCGTGAGCGCCAGGTAGGCCTTGGCCTTGCGGCCGAAGCCCATTCTTGCCGAGGCCGGGGAGGCGTTCAGCGGCGTATTTGTTGTGCTCACGGTGGCAGTCACTCTGTTCTGTCTGGGCAGTTCTGTCTGGCTGGCAGCCCCGGGTGGATGTCGCAACGCTTTTTGCTGCAGACGGGCTCTGCGCGCAGCGCACGCCCGTGTCCTTGCCCCAGTCGAAGGCCACCACCCATCATACCGTGACGCTGCGCGCACCCGGCCCGCCGCCGGGCCCCAATGATTCGGGCGCGTTAACGCCGGCTCACGGGCGCAATAACGCGCGGTGATTCATATAAGCGAAATCAGGTCCAATTGGTGAGATATACGCTGACCACCAAGTGGAATGGGACTAGGCTGTTCTTAGATCAGCGCACACGGGCACGCACCAACGCAATTGCCGAGTAATTGCCCGGCAATTGCCGAAACCGGCGGCTCTGGATCTGCGTCTGAATGATAGATCAACGTTTCGATGGTGAACGGCTGGTACGTACTGCAGCGGGCACCGAACTGTGCCCGGGGTGGGACCAAGCGTACCGCCGGCCGTCAGCACAGAGAGGGGCCCGGTTTTCGTGCCACATTTGGAAGAGCAAGAACTGTCATGGAGTACCTTGGACCAGCGCGCCGTGGACACTGTCCGGGTGCTGGCCGCGGACGCGGTGGAGAAGGTGGGCAACGGCCACCCCGGGACCGCGATGAGCCTGGCCCCGGCCGCGTACCTTCTCTTCCAGAAGCTGATGCGCCACGACCCGAAGAACCCGGACTGGCTGGGCCGTGACCGGTTCATCCTGTCCCCGGGCCACACTTCCCTGACCCTGTACATCCAGCTGTTCCTTTCCGGCTACGGGCTGGAACTGAAGGACCTGGAAGCCCTGCGCACCTGGGGCTCCCTGACCCCGGGCCACCCGGAATACAAGCACACCGCCGGTGTGGAGATCACCACCGGCCCGCTGGGCCAGGGGCTGGCCTCAGCGGTCGGCTTCGCGTACTCCCAGCGCCGGATGCGCGGCCTGTTCGACGCCGACGCCCCCGCCGGCGAGTCCCCGTTCGACCACACCATCTGGGTCATCGCCTCCGACGGCGACCTCCAGGAAGGCGTCACGTCCGAGGCATCGTCCTTGGCCGGGCACCAGGAACTGGGCAACCTCGTGGTGATCTACGACGAGAACCACATCTCGATCGAGGACGACACCGACATCGCCTTCACCGAAGACGTGCTGGCCCGCTACGAGGCCTACGGCTGGCACACCCAGCGGGTCGATTGGACCCGCACCGGCGAATACGTCGAAGACGTCGCCGAACTCCATGCCGCGCTGCTGGCCGCAAAGGCCGAGACCGGCAAGCCCTCGATCATTTCGCTGCGCACCATCATCGGCTACCCGGCGCCGAAGAAGCAGAACACCGGCAAGATCCACGGCTCGGCCCTGGGCGCCGAGGAAGTCGCGGCCCTGAAGAAGGTCCTGGGCTTCGATCCGGAGCGCGCGTTCCAGGTCGACGATGACGTCCTGGCCCACACCCGCGAGGCGCAGGCCCGCGGCGCCGAGGCCCGCACCGCCTGGCAGAGCAGCTTCGAGGCCTGGCAGTCCGCCAACCCGGAGAACGCCGCCCTGCTTGAGCGCATCGAAGCCAAGAAGCTTCCGGTCGAGCTCGACGCCGCACTGCCGGTCTTCGAAGCCGGCAAGGACGTTTCCACCCGCGCCGCATCCGGGAAGGTCCTGAACGCGATCGGCCCGGTCATGCCCGAACTCTGGGGCGGCTCCGCCGACCTCGCCGAATCGAACAACACCACGATCGAAGGCTCGCCCTCGTTCATCCCGGCCTCACGCTCCACCGGGGCCTGGAAGGGCAACCCGTACGGCCGGGTGCTGCACTTCGGCATCCGCGAGCACGCCGCCGCGTCGATCGTGAACGGGATCAGCCTGCACGGCCGGACCCGGGCGTTCTCGGGAACGTTCCTGATCTTCTCCGACTACCAGCGCCCCGCGATCCGCCTCGGCGCCCTCATGGGCGTGCCGTCCCTGTACGTCTGGACGCACGACTCCATCGGCCTGGGCGAGGACGGCCCCACCCACCAGCCCGTGGAACAGCTGGCCTCCCTCCGGGCGATCCCGGGACTGGACGTCGTCCGCCCCGGCGACGCGAACGAGGTCGCTGCGGCGTGGAAGGTCATGCTGGAGAACCACGAGAACCCGGCCGGCATCGTCCTGACCCGGCAGAACATCCCCACATACGCCCGCGGTGAAGGAGACGCCAGCGGCGACACCTTCGGTTCCACCGCCGGCGTGGCCAGGGGCGGATACGTCCTCGCCGAAGCCTCCAAGGACGGCGCCACGGTCCCGGCCGAGGTCATCCTGATCGGCACCGGCTCCGAAGTCCAGCTCGCCGTGGCCGCCCGTGAGGCCCTGCAGGCCGAGGGCATCGCCGCCCGCGTCGTCTCCATGCCCTGCGTGGAATGGTTCAACAAGCAGGACGCCGCCTACCGCGAAGCCGTCCTGCCGGCCGCCGTCAAGGCGCGCGTCTCCGTCGAAGCAGGACTTGCCCTGGGCTGGAAGGAATTCGTCGGCGACGCCGGCCGCTCCATCAGCCTTGAGCACTTCGGTGCCTCCGCGGACTACAAGCGCCTCTTCCAGGAATTCGGCATTACCGCCGAAGCCGTCACCGCTGCCGCGAAGGACTCGCTCGCCAGCGTCACAAACTGACCCACCCCCATGGTTCCGGGGGACGCTGTGCCCCCGGAACCCATCATTTCCAGGAGTTATGACATGACTACCCCCACCCAGCAGCTCTCCGACGCCGGCGTCTCGATCTGGCTCGACGACCTCTCCCGCGGCCGCCTGCAGACCGGTACCCTGCGCAAGCTCATCGAAGAGAAGAACGTCGTTGGCGTCACCACCAACCCGTCCATCTTCCATGCCGCCATCACCTCCGGCACGGACTACGACGCCGTCATCGCTGCCCAGGCCGCGGCCGGCTCCACCGTTGAAGAGACCGTCTTCGAAATCACCACCACCGACGTCGCCGACGCCTGCGACCTCTTCGCTCCCGTCGCCGCCGCGACCAAGGGCGTCGACGGCCGCGTGTCCATCGAGGTGGACCCCCGCCTTGCCTGGGACACCGCCGGCACCATCGCCGAAGCGAAGCACCTGTACAAGAAGGTCAACAAGGACAACGTCCTGATCAAGATCCCGGCAACCCTCGAGGGCCTCGAAGCCATCACGGCCACCCTGGCCGAGGGCATCAGCGTCAACGTGACCCTGATCTTCTCGCTGGAACGCTACCGCGCCGTCATCAACGCCTTCCAGTCCGGCCTGGAGCAGGCCAAGGGCAACGGCCACGACCTCTCCACGATCCACTCCGTCGCGTCCTTCTTCGTCTCCCGCGTCGACGCCGAGATCGACAAGCGCCTCGATGCCATCGGCACCGACGAAGCCAAGGCACTCAAGGGCAAGGCCGGCCTGGCCAACGCCCGACTGGCCTACCAGGTCTACGAGGAGCTCTTCTCCACCGAACGCTGGGCCCTCCTCGCCGAAGCCGGCGCCCTGCCGCAGCGCCCGCTGTGGGCCTCCACCGGTGTGAAGGACCCGGCCTACCCGGACACCCTGTACGTCACCGAACTCGTCGCACCGGGCGTGGTCAACACCATGCCGGAGAAGACCCTGGACGCCACGTTCGACCACGGCGTGGTGACGGGCGACACCGTCACCCGCGGCTACGACGACGCCAACGCGACGCTGAACTCCCTCGACAACCTGGGGATCTCCTACAACGACGTCGTGGCACTGCTTGAGTCCGAAGGCCTGGACAAGTTCGTGGCCAGCTGGAAGGAACTCCTGGGCGACGTCGAAGGCGCCCTGGCCTCTGCACGGAAGGCTTCCTGACCCACCATGAGCACACTCAGCTACGACGCCACCGGCGCAGCCCGCCAGGCCCACGAACAGCACCTCCCCGCACTGCTGGAGGACCGCATCGCCACCCGGATCTTCGCGAAGGACCATACCCTGTGGGGTCCCGACGCCGAAGCCGAGTCGGCTGTCCGGCTGGGCTGGGTCGAGGCGGCCACCGTCTCCCAGCCCCTGGTCAGCGGGATCCTGGCACTCCGCGACGCACTGAAGGCCGACGGCGTGACGCGCATTGTCCTGTGCGGCATGGGCGGTTCCTCGCTGGCACCTGAAGTCATTGCGGGCACCGCTGGCGTCGAGCTGACCGTGCTGGACAGCACCGACCCCGAACAGGTCAGTGCCGCCCTCGTGGACCGGCTGGCCGAAACCGCCATCGTTGTTTCGTCCAAGTCCGGCTCCACGGTGGAGACCGATTCACAGCGCCGGATCTTCGAACAGGCATTCACCGATGCCGGCATCGACGCGAAGAGCCGCATCATCATCGTCACCGACCCGGGCTCGCCCCTGGACAAGGCCTCCCGTGAGGCCGGCTACCGCGCAGTCTTCAACGCCGACCCCAACGTCGGCGGCCGTTTCTCGGCGCTGACCGCGTTCGGGCTGGTCCCCTGCGGGCTGGCCGGCGTGGACATCCAGGCGTTCCTGGATGAGGCCGAAGAGGCCGCCGAGATCCTCAACGACGACTCGGAAGACAACATCGGCCTCGCCCTCGGCACGGCCCTGGGCGGCACCAGCCCGCTGCGCAACAAGATCGTCATTGCAGAAGACGGGTCCGGGATCGTCGGGTTCGCCGACTGGGCCGAACAGCTCATCGCCGAATCCACGGGCAAGCTGGGCACCGGCGTGCTGCCGGTTGTGGCCGGCCCCGCCTCCCCCGAAGCCACCCTGGGCGCACCGGATGTCCTGGTGGTCCGGCTCGTCTCGGCGGATGCCGACGACGTGCAGCTCGGCGAGAACGAGGTTGCCATTGCCGGGGGGCTGGCGACGCAGATGATGGTGTGGGAATTCGCCACCGCCGTAGCCGGCCGGCTGCTGGGTATCAACCCGTTTGACCAGCCCGACGTCGAGGCCGCCAAGGTGGCCGCACGCGGCCTGCTGGACGCACAGCCGAAGCCGACGCCGGCGAACTTCACCGACGGCGCCATCGAGGTCCGCGGCGGCGACTGGCTGGGAGATGCCTCGACGGCGTCTGCCGCCGTGTCCGCGCTGCTGGCCCAGCTCGCAGAGGACAGCTACCTCAGCGTTCAGGCTTATTTCGACCGGCTCGCCTACGCAGGCTTCGAGGGTGTCCGTGACCAGCTGGCGGCCCTGTGCCGGCGCCCGGTCACGTTCGGCTGGGGCCCCCGCTTCCTGCACTCGACGGGCCAGTTCCACAAGGGCGGACCCGCGATCGGCGTCTTCCTGCAGGTCACGGCCGCGTCCGCCATGGACCTGGCCATCCCGGACCGCCCGTTCACGTTCGGCGAGCTGATCTCGGCGCAGGCCGCTGGGGACGCCCAGGTCCTGTCCGAGCACGGCCGTCCGGTCCTCCGGCTGCACCTGACCGACCGGGCAGCGGGTGTGAAGCAGCTCCAGGAGCTCGTCACGACGCTTGCCGGCCAGGCAGCACCTTCCACCGAAAGCTAAGGCACCCACGCAACTATGCCAGAAACCTACAACGGCGGCAGGACCACGGCCGGCCGGAGGCGCAATCCGCTCCGCGACCCGCGTGATCGCCGTCTGAACCGTATTGCCGGGCCGTCATCGCTGGTCCTCTTCGGGGTGACCGGGGACCTCGCCCGGAAGAAGCTCATGCCGGCCGTGTATGACCTCGCCAACCGCGGGCTGCTGCCACCGAGTTTCGCCCTGGTGGGCTTTGCCCGCCGGGAGTGGGAGAACGAGGACTTCGCCGCTGAGGTCAGGGAGTCCGTCAAGGCGTATGCCCGGACCCCGTTTGATGAAACGGTCTGGAAGCAGCTCTCGGAGGGCATCCGCTTCGTACAGGGCGAGTTCGACGACGACGAGGCGTTCAAGCGGCTCTCGGACACGATTGATGAGCTCGACGAGCAGCGCGGGACGCGCGGCAACCACGCGTTCTACCTGTCGATCCCGCCGAAGGCCTTCGAGCAGGTCTGCCGCCAGCTCTCCAAGCACGGCCTGGCCCAGGCCGAGGGCGACAAATGGCGGCGCGTGGTGATCGAGAAGCCCTTCGGGCATGACCTCGAGTCGGCCCGGCAGCTCAACGACATTGTCGAATCGGTGTTCCCGCCGGATTCCGTGTTCCGGATTGACCACTACCTGGGCAAGGAGACGGTGCAGAACATCTTGGCGCTGCGCTTCGCCAACCAGCTCTTCGAGCCGCTCTGGAACGCCAACTATGTTGACCACGTCCAGATCACCATGGCCGAGGACATCGGCACCGGAGGCCGGGCCGGGTACTACGACGGCGTGGGCGCTGCCCGCGACGTGATCCAGAACCACCTGCTGCAGCTGCTGGCCCTGACGGCCATGGAGGAGCCAATCTCCTTCAACGCCGATGACCTGCGCGCCGAGAAGGAAAAGGTCCTCTCCGCCGTCCGGCTCCCGCACGACCTCTCCACCCACTCGGCCCGCGGGCAGTTCACCGGCGGCTGGCAGGGCGGCGAGGAGGTCCTGGGCTACCTGGAGGAAGAGGGCATCCCGGCCGATTCGAAGACCGAGACGTTCGCCGCGATCCGGGTGGACATCAACACCCGCCGCTGGTCCGGCGTGCCGTTCTACCTGCGCGCCGGCAAACGCCTGGGCCGCCGGGTGACGGAGATCGCCGTCGTGTTCAAGCGCGCCCCGAACCTGCTCTTCACCGACCACGGCGAAGACGACTTCGGCCAGAACGCCGTGGTGATCCGGGTCCAGCCCGACGAGGGCGCCACGATCCGGTTCGGGTCCAAGGTCCCGGGCACCCAGATGGAAGTCCGCGACGTCACCATGGACTTCGGCTACGGCCACTCCTTCACCGAGTCCAGCCCCGAAGCCTACGAACGGCTCATCCTCGACGTGCTCCTGGGCGAACCTCCGCTGTTCCCCCGCCACGCCGAAGTCGAGCTGTCCTGGAAGATCCTGGATCCCTTCGAGGACTACTGGGCGTCCCTGGACGAACAGCCCGAGCCCTACCGGCCCGGCAGCTGGGGTCCCGCCTCAGCCGATGAACTCCTTGCCCGCGACGGACGAACCTGGAGAAGGCCATGATCGTAGACCTCCCCGACACCACCACCTCCAAGATTTCCAAGAAGATCATGTCCCTGCGCGAGCAGGGCGGCGTGATCGCGCTGGGCCGGGTCCTGACCCTCGTGGTTGTCACCCGCTCCGGCCTCGAGGAGGAGGCCATCGAGGCCGCCAACGAGGCCAGCCGGGAACACCCGTGCCGGATCATCGTCCTCGCCGACGCCGGGGCCTCCGCCCCGACCCGGCTGGACGCCCAGATCCGCGTCGGCGGCGACGCCGGGGCCTCCGAGGTCATCCTGCTGCGCGGCTACGGCGAACTCGCCGAGGAAAGCGAATCCCTCGTCGCGGCGCTGCTGCTGCCGGACGCCCCGATCGTGGCCTGGTGGCCGCACGGCGCCCCGCGGAACGCGTGCCAGACCTCGATCGGGGGCATCGCGCACCGCCGGATCACCGACTCTGCCAACGAGGCGGACCCGGTCGCGGCGCTGGAGAACATCCGCCGCACCTACAAGGCCGGCGACACGGACCTGGCCTGGACCCGCCTGACCAACTGGCGGATCCAGCTGGCCGCGGTCCTGGACCAGGTGGACGACTCACCCGTCACGGCCGTCGCCGTCGAAGGTGCCTCGGACTCCCCCAGTACCATCCTGCTCGCGGCCTGGCTCACCCTGGCCCTGGACGCTCCCGTCACGATCGTCGCGGACCCGGCCGGCACCGGGATCCGGCGGGTCCGGCTGACCCGCACCGGCGGCGACGTCCAGCTCTTCCGGCCCGGACTGACCATCGCCGAGCTGACCCAGCCCGGCCAGCCGGCGCAGCGGATCTCCCTGCCCCGCCGCAGCCTCAAGGACTGCCTGGCAGAAGAACTTCGCCGCCTGGACCCCGACGAGGTCTTCGGCGAAGTGATTACTATGGGACTGCCACGTACCAATCTAAGGAGTGTCCGTCCCAGTGAGCGCTGACCCCAGAGTAAGCATCCATCCTGACTCGACCGTCCTGATGGCTGCGATCGCAGCCCGCCTGATCACCAAGCTCGTGGACATCCAGGACCGGCACGGCGAAGCCACGGTGGTGCTTACCGGGGGCACAATGGGCATCGGTTCGCTCAGGGCCGTGGCCGAATCCCCGGCCGCGAAGGCCGTCGACTGGTCCAAGGTGAACTTCTGGTGGGGTGACGAGCGCTTTGTGCCGGCGGATGACGCCGAACGCAACGCCCGCCAGGCCCATGAGGCTCTCCTGTCCCGCATCCCGGTCGATCCGGCGCGGGTCCACGTGCCCGGTTCCACCGATGACTTCGGGAACCCGGAAGAGGCTGCGGCGGATTATGCGCGCCGGCTCGCTGACGCCGCCGCCGCCGAGCACGCTGCGGACATGTCCGATGACCGGCCGGAACACCCGGGCCGGCTTCCGCGCCTGGACATAGTCCTCCTCGGCGTCGGCCCGGACGCGCACGTCGCGTCGCTCTTTCCGGAGCAGGCCGGCATCCGGGAGAAGGAACTGACCGTCGTGGGGGTCCAGAACTCCCCCAAGCCGCCGCCGGGCCGGGTTTCCCTGACCCTGCCGGCCATCAACACGGCGTTGGAGGTGTGGATGGTGGTGGCCGGCGAGGACAAGGCCGGGGCCGTGGGCCTGGCCCTGGCCGGCGCCAATCCCGTGCAGGTTCCCGCGGCCGGGCCGCGGGGCCGCCGGGAGACCTTGTGGCTCATTGACGAGAACGCGGCCTCACGGGTCCCCGAGCAGCTCGTCCGGAAGGGCCCGTCCGGCGCGTAGCCGTTCCAGCGCTCCGGCCAGTACGTCTTCGGCGTCCTGGCTGGAGCGCCGTTCTTTAACGTATTCCAGGTGGGTCTTGAACCCCTCCGTTGGCACGTCGTCCAGGGCGAACTTTGTTTCGTCGCGGGTTGCCGTGCCGCCGCAGCGCCGGCAGTCCCAGACTCCCGGGATCTGCTCCTCGGGGAGTTGGGCGAACACGAGCGCGGTTTCATGGCCTTTGGCGCACCGGTAGGAGACACGAATACGGGGCTGGCGTGCGCCGGCCCCGTTCATTGGCTCGTGGCGGGGTGATGCCCCTTCGGTGGCGCCCACACGGATTCCCTTGAATCCGGAAGCAGAATGCAGCATCGGGAACTCCTGGCTACTCAGCTGGTGGATTGGTGCTTGCCAGCGACAGTGTAGTTCGAAGTTCCCGATGCCGGGAGGGCCTCAAGCCCCTTATGAAGTTCTCGAAAAGACGTGCTAGGAATCGGCGCCTGTGCTGAACCGCATGATCAGGCCGAGGGCGATGATCACGACGCCCCAGGTGACACCGAGGATGACCGTGAACCGGTTGAGGTTCCGCTCCGCGACACCCGAGGAGCTCAGCCCCGAACTCATGCCGCCGCCGAACATGTCCGACAGGCCGCCTCCGCGTCCCTTGTGGAGCAGGATGAGCAACGTCAGCAGGAGGCTGGTGATGCCCAGGAGGACCTGCAGAATGACATGAAGAACGTCCACGACGGCCTTTCAGAAGAATTGGATTGCGGGGGCCAAACCTGTGTCCAGACTAATCCGTCAGCAGGTGACTCTCGAACCTGACAATATTAGCAAACTCCGCAGCGTCCAGGCTGGCACCGCCGACCAGCAAGCCGTCGACGTCGCGCTCCTTCAGGATCGACGCCGCATTGTTCGCCTTGACCGACCCCCCGTAGAGCAGTCGCGTCTTGGCGGCGACGTCGGCACCGAACAGGGTGGCCAACTCGGCACGGATTGCGGCGCACATTTCCTGCGCGTCCTCCGGGCCGGCGACCTCCCCGGTGCCGATGGCCCAGACGGGCTCGTAGGCGACGACGAGTTCGGCGGCCTGTTCCGGGGTGAGGCCCTCGACGCCCGCGCGCAGCTGGGCGAGCGTGTGGTCGACGTGGGTGCCGGCCTGGCGGATCTCGAGTCCTTCACCCACGCACAGGACGGGGGTGATGCCGTGCCGGAAAGCGGCCTTGGTCTTGGCGTTCAGGACGTCATCGGACTCGTTGTGGATGGTGCGGCGTTCGCTGTGGCCGACCAGGACGTAGCTGCAGCCCAGCTTGGCGAGGAACTGTCCGGAGATGTCACCGGTGTAGGCGCCCGAGTCGAACTGGGAGAGGTCCTGGCCGCCGTAGACGACGTCGAGTTCGTCGCCCTGGACGAGGGTCTGGACACCGCGGAGATCTGTGAACGGAGGGAAGACTGCAACCTCCACCCGGCTGTAGTCGTGCTTGGCGTCGGACAGGGTCCACGCGAGCTTCTGCAGGAGGGTGATGCCCTGGACGTGGTCCATGTTCATCTTCCAGTTGCCGGCGATGAAGGGCTTGCGATCGAATTTACCGTTGGTTGACGTGGTCACATGATCTCCAAGAGTGCTGATGGTATGAGCAGCCGGCAGGGTGCCCGGTCCCTTGCGGACGGGCACCCTGCCGGCTGGATTGCCTGGCGGCTGCTGCTTTAGCGGCCAGTGTTTCTAGCGGTCGGTGTTTCTAGCGGTCGAGGACGCTCAGGCCGGGGAGTTCCTTGCCTTCAAGGTACTCCAGGCTTGCGCCGCCGCCGGTGGAAATGTGGCCGAACTGGTCATCGGCGAAGCCGAGGGTCCGGACCGCGGCCGCGGAATCCCCGCCGCCGACCACCGTGAATGCGTCCGTCTCGGTCAGTGCCTGGGCGATGGCGCGGGTACCGCCGGCGAAGGCCGCGAATTCGAACACGCCCATGGGGCCGTTCCAGAACACCGTCTTGGCGCCCTTGATCCGTTCCGCGAAGGCCGCTGCCGAGTCCGGTCCGATGTCCAGGCCGATGCCCTGCACGCCGAAGCTGCTGGACTCGATGGCGTCGGCAGCAACGGTCTCGTGCTCGGCGTCGGCGGCGAACTTGCTGGCCACCACAACATCGGTGGGCACCACGAATTCCGTGCCGGCGTCCGCGGCGCGCTTCAGGTATTCCTGCACGACCGGGATCTGGTCCTCTTCGAGCAGGCTGCCCGCGACCTTGTGGCCCGCGGCGGCAAGGAAGGTGAACAGCATGCCGCCGCCCACCAGGATCGTGTCCGCCTTGCCGATGAGGTTGTCGATCACGGCGAGCTTGTCCGAGACCTTGGAGCCGCCAAGGACGACGACGTAGGGCCGCTGGGTGTCGGTGGTGAGCTTGCGCAGCACCTCGACCTCCGTGCGGACGAGGTCGCCCTGGTAGGACGGCAGCCGGGTGGCGACGTCGTACACGCTGGCGTGCTTGCGGTGCACTGCGCCGAAGGCGTCATCGACGAACGCGCCGTTGTCGCTGGTGAGGGCGACGAGCTCGTCCGCGAAGGCGCCGCGTTCGGCGTCGTCCTTGGAGGTCTCCCGGGCGTCGAAACGCACGTTTTCCAGGACGAGCACTTCGCCGTCCTGGAGGGCGGAGGACAGCTCCTTGGCCGACTCGCCGACCGTGTCGCCGGCAAGGGTGACCTTGAACCCGGCAAGCTCGGCCAGTCGCGTGGCGGCCGGCTTGAGCGAGTACTTGTCTTCGGGGGCGCCCTTGGGGCGGCCCAGGTGTGCTGTGACCAGCACGCGGGCACCGGCGTCCGTGAGCTTCGCCAGCACTGGCAGGGAGGCCTTGATGCGGCCGTCGTCAGTCACTGTAGAGCCGTCGAGCGGCACGTTCAGGTCACTTCTGACCAGAACGTACCGCCCGCGGACACCATCAGCGATCAGTTCGTTGAGGGTGTGGAATGTCATGAGTCTTACCCTAGCCCAGCTTGGACGCAACAAGCTCCGTGAGGTCCACGAGGCGGTTGGAGTAGCCCCACTCGTTGTCATACCAGGACACAACCTTGACCTGGTTGCCGATCACCTTGGTCAGGCCGGAGTCGAAGATGGAGGATGCCGGGTCGCCGACGATGTCCGAGGAGACAATGGGCTCGTCGGTGTAGGTCAGCAGGCCCTTGAGCTCTTCGCTCTCGGAGGCTGCCTTGAGGGCGGCGTTGACTTCCTCGACGGTGGTTTCGCGCGAAACCGTGACGGTCAGGTCCGTGGCCGAGCCGGTGGGGACCGGGACGCGGATGGCGTAACCGTCCAGCTTGCCCTTGAGCTCCGGCAGGACCAGGCCGATTGCCTTGGCCGCACCCGTGGAGGTGGGGACCATGTTGATGGCGGCGGCGCGGGCGCGGCGGAGGTCGTTGTGCGGGCCGTCCTGCAGGTTCTGGTCGGCGGTGTACGCGTGGATGGTCGTCATCAGGCCGCGCTCGATGCCGAAGGCGTCGTTGACAACCTTGGCCAGCGGGCCGAGGCAGTTGGTGGTGCAGGAGGCGTTGGAGATGATGTGGTGCGCAGCGTCGTCGTACAGTCCGTCGTTGACGCCCATCACGATCGTGATGTCCTCGCCGGAGGCGGGGGCGGAGATCAGGACCTTCTTGGCGCCGGCGTCGATGTGCTTCTGCGCGTCGGCGGCCTTCGTGAAGAAGCCGGTGGACTCGATGACGATGTCAACGCCGAGCTCGCCCCAGGGCAGCTTGGCGGGATCGCGCTCGGCGAGGACCTTCACGGTCTTGCCGTCGACGACGATGTTGCCGTCCTTGACCTCGATGGATTCCGCCAGGCGGCCGCCCACGGAGTCGTACTTGAAGAGGTGAGCGAGGGCTTCCGGGCTCGTGAGGTCGTTGACTGCAACGATCTCAAGGTCGGCGCCCTGTGCGAGGGCGGCGCGGAAGTAGTTGCGGCCGATACGGCCAAAGCCGTTGATGCCAATACGGGTCGTCACGTTTTCAGTCTCCTTGGTGCTCTTGCGAGCACGACTAGTTGAGAAGGCGTTCAAGCCAACTAACAGATCCCGCACGCCATTGGGCAGAGATAATTACCAGATCGGAGGACGACCAGCCACGTTGCTGAAGGCTAACCGCCTTCCGTGATCCATCTTACGTTTAACTGGGACTGCCCCCGCAAGTGCGGGGGCAGTCCGTCCACATTTCGGGCCGAACCGGCCGTAATGTGAGCTTTGTTACAAACAGGAGTCGGTCCTGTCACCCTTACAGCGTGATGAGGCCCGTCGCGTTCTTGCGGGCGGCGTCGAAGCGCTTGGCGACGTCGGCCCAGTTCACGATGTTCCAGAACGCCTTGACGTAGTCGGCCTTGACGTTGACGTAGTCCAGGTAGAAGGCGTGCTCCCACATGTCCAGCATCAGCAGCGGAGTGGTGCCGAGCGCGACGTTGCCCTGCTGGTCATAGAGCTGCTCGATGACCAGGTTGCCGCCGATCGGCTCGTAGGCCAGGAAGCCCCAGCCGGAGCCCTGCAGGCCCAGCGCCGCGGCGCTGAACTGGGCACGGAAGGCGTCGAACGAGCCGAAGGCGTCGTCGATGGCCGCCGCGAGCTCGCCTTCGGGCTTGTCGCCGCCGTCCGGGGAGAGGTTCTTCCAGAAGACGGAGTGGTTGATGTGGCCGCCGGTGTGGAACGCGAGGTCCTTGGAGAGGCGGTTGATGTTGGCGAAGTCGCCCTTCTCTCGCGCCTCGGCCAGCTGGGCGAGGGCGTTGTTGGCGCCGGCCACGTAGGCCGCGTGGTGCTTGCTGTGGTGCAGCTCCATGATCTTCGCGGAGATGTGCGGCTCCAGCGCTGCGTAGTCATAGTCGAGCTGAGGCAATACGTACTCGGTCACAAAATCCTCCAATGTCGTGGACGGGTTGTCCGGTTCGGTAACTCTCGGATTGTGCATCCGGATGCCGGGCATCCGGAAATCTGTTCTTGATTCTAAGGTGACGCTAGTCGTCGAGCATTTCCGGCGTCACATTGGCTTCCGTGCCCGGGATGCCGAGGTCCTGGGCCCGCTTGTCCGCCATCGCCAGGAGCCGGCGGATCCGGCCGGCAATGGCGTCCTTGGTCATGACAGGGTCGGCGAGGCGGCCGAGCTCGTCCAGGCTGGCCTGCTTGTGCGCGACCCGCAGCTCCCCGGCGTACTTGAGGTGGTCCGGGACGTCGTCGCCCAGGATTTCCAGGGCACGGTCCACCCGGGCGCCGGCGGCGACGGCGGCCTGGGCGGAGCGGCGCAGGTTCGCGTCATCGAAGTTCGCGAGCCGGTTGGCGGTGGCACGCACTTCCTTGCGCATGCGGCGTTCCTCCCAGACCATGAGCGCGTCGTGGGCGCCCATGCGGGTCAGCAGCGCGGCGATCGTGTCGCCGTCGCGGATCACCACACGGTCCACTCCCCTGACCTCGCGGGCCTTGGCCTGGATGCCGAGCCGGCGGGCGGCGCCGACGAGGGCCAGGGCCGACTCGGGGCCGGGGCACGTGACTTCCATGGAGGAGGAGCGGCCGGGCTCGGTGAGTGAGCCGTGGGCCAGGAAGGCGCCGCGCCAGACGGCCTCGGCGTCCGCGGCCGATCCATTGACCACTACGGAGGGCAGGCCCCGGACGGGCCGCCCGCGGGTGTCCAGGAGACCGGTCTGGCGGGCCAGGGCCTCGCCATCGCGGACCACGCGCACCACGTAGCGGCTGCCGCGGCGCAGGCCGCCGCCAGAGACGACGATGATCTCGCTCTGGTGGCCGTACACTTCGGCGATGGCGGCACGCAGCCGCCGGGCGGTCGATGCGAGGTCGACCTCGGCTTCGATCACAATCCGGCCCGAGATGATGTGCAGCCCGCCGGCGAAGCGGAGCATGGCCGATACCTCGGCTTTGCGGACCGAGGACTTCTTGATATCCAGACGGGAAAGTTCTTCCTTGACTGATGCTGTCAGTGCCATGGCACCTTTCCTAACTATTCCCGAAAATATCGTGGTACGCCGTCGCCAGCCGCAACGGATCGTGGACCGGACGGCGACCAGACGCCCCCACTTTACCCAAGACCACCTCGGCACCGAGCATTCCGGCCGCCTGCTGGAAGTCGGGCAGGTCCTGGACCGACGCCGGATCGGCCAGGACGACATCGACCGTGAACTCCGGCGCGTACTCGCGCAGCACCCGGAGGTGGTCCGCGGCGGTCATGCCGGCGGTCTCCTTGGTGTCGGTGGCGAGGTTCATTGTCAGGCAGCGCCGGGCCGCCGTGTTGCAGAGGGCCTCGCGCATTTCCGGGAGCAGCAGATGCGGCAGGACGGAGGTGTACCAGGAGCCCGGGCCCAGGATCACCCAGTCGGCCAGTTCGATCGCGGTCAGGGCTTCCATGCAGGCGGGGGCGTCCTCCGGCAACAGCCGGACGCGTTCGAGGGACCCCGCGACGGCACACTTGGCCTGCCCCGTCAGGGTCTGCAACGCCGTGGTACCGTCCGGGGCCGTGACCCGGACCTGGCCTTCGATGGTCAGCGGGATGCTGGACATCGGCAGGACTTCGCCGCGTGCGCCGAGGAGGGCGCCGGCCCACTTCAGGCCGGCGACCGTGTCGCCCAGGAGTTCCCAGAGGGTGACGATCAGGAGATTGCCCATGGCGTGCTCGTCGAGGGAGCCGCCGCGGCCCTTGCCGGGGGCAAAGCGGTGCTGCATGACGTCGCGCCAGGTGCGGCCCCAGTCCGTGTCGTCGCACAGCGCGGACAGGGCCATGCGGAGGTCCCCGGGCGGCAGGACGCCGTACTCTTCACGGAGCCGGCCGGAGGATCCGCCGTCGTCCGCGACGGTGACGATCGCGGTGAGTTCGGAGGTGAGAAGCCGCAGGGCGGACAGCGACGCGGAGAGGCCGTGGCCGCCGCCGAGCGCCACTACGGAGGGGCCTTTGTCCTGCTGGCTGGCGAATGCCGCGCTGGCGGGCGGGACGAGGGGCAGCGGGCCGGTCAGCAGCGCCATTATTCGCGGCCCAGGTCCCGGTGCGTGGTGGTCACGGTGACGCGCGGATACTGCGCCAGCCTCCGTGAGAGCTCGACGGCCACCGCGACGGAGCGGTGCTTGCCGCCGGTGCAGCCCACGGCGATCGTGGCGTAGTGCTTGTTCTCACGCCGGTACCCGTCCAGGACCGGTTCCAGGGCCAGGACGTAGCGCTCCACGAAGTCGCTGACGCCCTGCGCTTCCAGCACGTAGTCGCTGACGTCCTTGTCCAGCCCGGTGTGCGGCCGCAGCTGCGGCACCCAATGCGGGTTGGGGATGAAGCGGGCATCGGCCACGAAGTTGGCGTCCACGGGCAACCCGTACTTGAAACCGAAGCTCATGACGTTCAGCCGCAGGGCCACCGGACCGGTCTCGCTGAAGAGCTCGGTGATGGCCGTCGCCAGGCCGTGCACGTTGAGGGAGGACGTATCCAGGACGATGTCGGCCGTGTCCCTCAGCTCACGGACAAGCTCCCGCTCGGCGGCGATGCCGTCGAGGATCCGGCCGCCGCCCTGAAGCGGGTGCGGCCGGCGGCCCTGCTCGAAGCGGCGGACCAGGACGTCGTCGTTAGCATCGAGGAACAGCACGCGGAAGGTTACCCCGGAGGCCTCGAGGGCGCGGAGGGCAGCGCGCATGTCCGCGAACAGGTCCTTGCTCCGGACATCCATCACGACGGCGAGCTTGGACATCGAGTGCGGTGTGCGCGACACCAGCTCCGCGAGCGTGCCGAGCATCTGCGGCGGGAGGTTTTCCACGACGTACCAGCCGTGGTCCTCGAGGGCGTCCGAGGCGGTGCTCCGGCCGGCTCCGGACATGCCGGTCACCACGAGCAGTTCCGCCTCGACGGGTTTGACGGGTGTCATGCCGTCCTCATCCGTCCCGGATCCTGCCGTCGAGTCTGCCATCAGTGAAGCCCCATCTCTGCCTGTGCGTTTGCTGTTGCGGTCAGGTAACGGCGCGGCCGCGGTGATGCCGCGCCCGTGCCGTTTCCCAAGTCTTTACCCTAGCTAAGTTTGTCGGAGCTAGCTAAGTTTCGAGGATTTCGCCGGTGGTCATGTTGATGGCCGGAACGGTGGCGGCTTCCTCGCCGTCGGCCGTGAAGTGCCGGACGATCGCAGCGGCCAGGGACGGGCCGATCCCCTTGGCGCCGGTGAGTTCTTCCTGGGTTGCCGCTTTGATGCCCTTGACGGAACCGAATTCGGCCAGGAGGGCCTTGCGTTTGGACTCGCCCAGTCCGGGCACGCCGTCCAGCGCGGAGACCGTCATGGCCTTGCCTCGCTTTTGCCGGTGGAAGGAGATGGCGAAGCGGTGGGCCTCGTCGCGGATCCGCTGCAGCAGGTACAGGCCGGCGGAGGCGCGCGGCAGAATCACCGGGAAATCGCTGTCCGGCAGCCACACCTCCTCGAGCCGCTTGGCCAGGCCGACAACGTACACGTCCTCGATGCCCAGCTCGGCCAGCGCCCGGGCGGCGGCGTTGACCTGCGGTTTGCCGCCGTCGACGACGACGAGGTTGGGCGGGTAGGCAAATTTACTCCGCGGGGCCGGCGTCGTGGAGTCCGCGACCGCCGCCGCGGTTGCCGCTTCCAGCGCGGCCTGGTGTGCCGGTTTGGCCGCGGCGGCTGCCTGCTCGCGTTTCTCGTCGAGGTAGTGCCGGAACCGTCGGGTCAGGACGTCGTGCATGGCGGCGGTGTCGTCGGTGGCGGCGGCCCCGGTGACGGCGAACTTGCGGTAGTCGGACTTCTTCGGGAGCCCGTCTTCCACCACCACCATGGAGCCGACCACGTTGGTGCCCTGGACGTGGGAAATGTCGAAACATTCGATCCGCAGCAGCGCCACGGGCAGGTCGAGTGCCTCCTGGAGTTCCTGGAGGGCCTGGGAGCGCATGGTGAGGTCGCCGGCGCGCCGGGACTTGTGCAGTTTCAGTGCGTGCTCGGCATTGTCCCGCACGGTGGACATGAGCGCGGCCTTGTCGCCGCGCTGGGGCACCCGGATATCCACGCGGGCCCCGCGCAGGCCGCTGAGCCATTGCGCGAGTTCGGCGGCGTTGCTGGGTTCGGCGGGCACCAGGACCTCCCGGGGCAGCCTGCCCTGGACGCCGGCTTCCTCGCCGTAGACCTGCTGGAGCAGGTGTTCGACCAGCTCCGGGGTGGTGGAGTCCTCGACCTTTTCCACCACCCAGCCGCGTTGGCCGCGGATCCGGCCGCCGCGGACGTGGAAGACCTGGACGGCGGCCTCGAGTTCGTCTTCGTGGAGGGCGAAGACGTCCGCGTCCGTGCCCTCGGCGAGAACGACGGCGTTGCGTTCGAAGACCTTCTTCATCGCCACGATGTCGTCCCGCAGGCGCGCCGCCCGCTCGTAGTCGAGCTCGGCGACCGCGGCGGCCATCTCGCGTTCCAGCCGGTTCACGAAAGGCTTAGCTTCGCCGCCCATGAAGCTGCAGAAGTCCTCGGCCAGGGCACGGTGGTCCTCGGCGGAGATGCGCCCCACGCAGGGCGCGGAGCATTTGTCGATGTAGCCGAGCAGGCAGGGCCGGCCGCTGGCTTCGGCGCGTTTGAGCACGCCGGCGCTGCAGCTGCGCACGGGGAAGACCCGCAGCAGCGTGTCCATGGTGTCCCGGATCGCACCGGCGGTGTAGGGGCCGAAATACCGGGTGCCCTTGCGCCGGTCGCCGCGGAGCACCTGGACGCGCGGGTACTTCTCCCCCATCGTGACGGCCAGGTACGGGTAGCTTTTGTCGTCCCGGAACATCACGTTGAATCGCGGCGTGAATTCCTTGATCCAGGTGTATTCCAACTGCAGCGACTCGAGTTCGCTGCCCACCACGGTCCATTCGACGCTGCTGGCTGTGTGCACCATGGCGTAGGTCTTGGGCATCAGCCCTGCCGGGTTGGCGAAGTAGGAATTCAGCCGGGAACGGAGGTTCTTGGCCTTGCCGACATAGATGACCCGGCCGTGCGGATCACGGAAGCGGTACACGCCCGGATTGGTCGGAATTTCACCTGTCTGGGGTCGGTAACTCGCTGGATCTGCCACAGTTCCAGTCTACTGAGCCTCCGGGGATGCCGCGGCACCGGCCCGGCCGGGAAGCGCGGCTCCTCCCGCTACTCGACCGACTTGCTCTGGTTGTAGCTGGTGGAGCGTTCCTGGCCGCTCAGTTCCGCGATGGCGTCCATGATGCGGTCGGTGACCTGGCGGCGGGCCGGCAGCGAGTGGTCGGGTCCCGTCTTCTCAAAGTACAGCGGCTCGCCCACCTTCATGGTGAAGTGCTGCGGTTTGACCGCTTTGCTGTCCGCCGGCTGCAGGTGTTCCGTGCCGATCAAGCCCACCGGGATCACCGGCGCGCCCGTCGTGAGGGCGAGCCAGCCGACGCCGGTGCGGCCTCGGTACAGGATGCCGTCGCGGGAGCGGGTGCCTTCGGGGTAGATGCCCACGCCGCGGCCGGCGTCGAGGATGTCCAGCAGCGTCTTCAGCGCCTGGACGCTGGCGGCCTGCTCGCCGCGCTCGACGGGGATGGAGCCCACGGCCTCGAAGAAGGACTTCATGGCCTTGCCCTTGACGCCGCCGGTGGTGAAGTACTCGGCCTTCGCGAAGAACGCCACGGGCCGCGGCATGAGGGCCTGGACAATCACGCTGTCCAGGAAGGAGAGGTGGTTGGGGGCCACGATAAACGGGCCTTCCTTGGGCACGTTCTCCAGGCCGATGACCGTCGGACGGCACGTGGACGATATGAGCCCGCGCGTGGTCCAGCGGATTACGTCAAACATTTCCATCGGTGTGCACCTCGTTCAGGGCTGCGGTCCCCGGGCGTTCGGAGAGTCTGGTGATCGTTGCGTGAAGCGCCGTGGTGGTGTGCACGATCTCGACGGCGCCGGCCGCGTGCAGTTCGCCGTCGGGCGCAAAACCCCAGCCTACGCCGATGCAGTCCAGTCCGTTCGCGGCGGCCCCGGCGACGTCCTGCGCACGGTCGCCCACCATCACGGCATGGCTGGCCGTCGCCGGGACGGCGGCAGCCAGGTCCGAGAGCGCGGCGGCGACGATGCCGGCCTTGCCTTCCGGGACGGAGTCCGTTGCCGCGCCTGCCTCGTCGGCGGCCGAGCCGCGAATGCTGTGGAAGAGCCCGGCGATGCCGTGGTGTTCCAGCACGGTGCGGGCCAGACTCTCCGGTTTCTGGGTGGCGACGGCGATGGGCCGCCCGGCGGCGACGAAGCCTTCGAGGAGGTCGCGGATTCCGGGGTACAGCCGGCTCTGCGCGATGCCGGTGGACACGTAGTGCCGGCGATAGATCCGGATGACGTCCGCGAGGAGCGCTGCCGGTACGCCGGCGATTTCCGTGAGGGAATGGCTCAGTTTGGGTCCGACCATCTCGTCCATCCGGGCAGGGCCCGGAACCGGCAGTCCGAGTTCGGTGAGGGCCGCGGCGATTCCGCCCGTGATTCCCCCGGCCGGATCGACAAGAGTGCCGTCGAGGTCGAAGATCACGGGCACTGTTGTATGCGTCACCGGCTTAGTTTCTCACGAGTGCACGGATGCCAGAAATTCGCATACTCCTTCAGGAATACATCAGGGGGTTACGGCAGCCGAATACCTCAGGGGAATACTTGGCCGTGCCGCAGACCGGGAGCGCTCACCAGTGGTGCTCCCGGCCCGCACCCACGGCACGGGGTCCGATCTCAGGCGAGGAGCTCGGCGAGGAACGCCGCCGTGTGGCTTTCACTCGACTTTGCGACCTGCTCCGGGGTACCGGAGGCCACAACCCGGCCGCCGCCCGAACCGCCGTCCGGGCCAAGGTCCACGATCCAGTCGGCGCTCTTGATGACGTCGAGGTTGTGCTCGATGGTGATCACGGTGTTGCCCTTTTCCACGAGGCCCTGCAGCACCATGAGGAGCTTGCGGATGTCCTCGAAGTGCAGGCCCGTGGTGGGCTCGTCCAGGACATAGACGCTGCGGCCGTTGGATCGCTTCTGGAGCTCAGCCGCGAGCTTCACGCGCTGGGCCTCGCCGCCGGAGAGCGTGGTGGCGGGCTGGCCCAGCCGGACGTAGCCCAGGCCGACGTCGACAAGAGTGTTGAGATGCCGCGCGATCGGGGAGAACGCCGCGAAGAACTCGGCGCCTTCCTCGATGGGCATGTTCAGCACGTCCGCGATCGTCTTGCCCTTGTAGTGGACCTCCAGGGTTTCGCGGTTGTACCGGGCGCCGTGGCAGACCTCGCAGGGGACATAGACGTCAGGCAGGAAGTTCATCTCGATCTTCAGGGTGCCGTCGCCGGAGCAGGCCTCGCAGCGGCCGCCCTTGACGTTGAAGGAGAACCGGCCCGGCTGGTAGCCGCGGACTTTCGCCTCCGTGGTCTCGGCGAAGAGCTTCCGGATGTGGTCGAACACGCCGGTATAGGTGGCCGGGTTCGAGCGCGGGGTGCGTCCGATGGGGCTCTGGTCGACGTGCACCACCTTGTCCAGGTGTTCGAGGCCCTGGACGGATTTGTGCCGGCCGGCCACTTGCTTGGCACCGTTGAGCTTGTTGGCGAGCACCTTATAGAGGATCTCGTTGACGAGGGTGGACTTGCCGGAGCCGCTGACGCCCGTGACGGCGGTGAAGAGGCCCAGCGGGAAGGCTGCGTCCACGTTGAGCAGGTTGTTTTCCTTGGCGCCGACGACTTTGAGCTCGCGCTTCTTGTCGTATTTCCGCCGCTTCTTCGGTACCTCGATGGACTTCCGGCCGGAGAGGTAGTCGCCGGTCAGGGACTCCGTGTTCTTCAGCAGGTCCTGGTACGAACCGGAGTGAACCACCATGCCGCCGTGCTCGCCGGCACCGGGTCCGATGTCCACGACCCAGTCGGCTTCGTGGATGGTGTCCTCGTCATGCTCCACCACGATCAGGGTGTTGCCCAGGTCCCGGAGCCGGGTGAGGGTCTCGATCAGGCGGCGGTTGTCCCGCTGGTGCAGGCCGATGGAGGGCTCGTCGAGGACGTAGAGCACGCCCACGAGCCCTGAGCCGATCTGGGTGGCCAGCCGGATGCGCTGGGCTTCACCGCCGGACAGGGTTCCGGAGGGCCGCTCCAGGTTCAGGTATTCGAGTCCGACGTCGAGGAGGAAGGTCAGCCGGGCCTGGATTTCCTTGAGGACCTGGTGGGCGATCTGCGCTTCGCGGCCCGTGAGGACGAGGTTGTCGAGGAAGTGCGCGCATTCGCGCATGGGCAGCGCGGCGACCTCGGCGATGGACTTGCCGTTGATCAGCACCGAAAGGGACGCGGGGTTCAGGCGTGCACCGTTGCAGGCCGGGCACGGGACCTGGCGCATGTACTCCTCGTAGCGGTCGCGCGCCGAGTCGGAATCGGTCTCGCCATGCTTGCGGTGGACGTACTGCACGACCCCCTCAAAGCCGGTGCTGTACTTGCGTTCCCGGCCGAAGCGGTTGCGGTACTGCACCACGACCTTATGGTCCTTGCCGTGCAGCACGGTCTGCCGGACGTCGGCGTCGAGCTTTTCCCACGCCGTCGTCATGGAGAAGCCGAGTTCCTTTGCGAGGCCGCCCAGCAGCCGGTTCCAGTACTCCGTGGTGGCGGTGCCCAGCGACCACGGCGCAATGGCGCCCTCCGACAGCGAGAGCTCCGGGTTGGGGATGATGAGATCCTCATCGACTTCCAGCTTGGTGCCGATGCCGCTGCAGGCGCTACAGGCGCCGAACGGGTTGTTGAACGAGAAGGAGCGCGGCTCGATCTCGTCGATCGCCAGGGGGTGTTCGTTGGGGCAGGCGAGGTGTTCGGAGAACGCCCTGATCCGCTCGGGGTCGTCGGCGTCGAGGTCGACGAATTCGGCCAGGACGCGGCCCTCCGCCAGGCCGAGCGCGGTTTCGACGGAGTCGGTGAGGCGCTGGCTGATGCCTTCCTTGACCACGAGGCGGTCCACGACCACTTCGATGGTGTGCTTGAACTGCTTGCCCAGCTTGGGCGGATCGCTCAGCTGGACGAGCTCGCCGTCGACGCGTGCCCGCGAGTAGCCCTTGGCGGTCAGTTCCTTGAAGAGGTCGACGAATTCGCCCTTGCGGCCGCGGACCACGGGTGCCAGCACCTGGAAGCGCGTGCCGTCCGGGAGTTCGAGCAGCTGGTCAACGATCTGCTGAGGGGTCTGCTTGGCCACGGGCTCGCCGCAGATGGGGCAGTGCGGCCGGCCCACGCGGGCCCACAGCAGGCGCATGTAGTCGTAAATTTCGGTGATGGTGCCCACGGTGGAGCGCGGGTTCTTGCTCGTGGACTTCTGGTCGATCGACACGGCCGGGGAGAGGCCCTCGATGAAGTCGACGTCGGGCTTGTCCACCTGGCCCAGGAACTGCCGGGCGTAGGCGGAGAGAGATTCGACGTAGCGGCGCTGACCTTCGGCGAAGATGGTGTCGAACGCGAGGGAGGACTTGCCGGAGCCGGACAAGCCGGTAAACACGATCATGGCATCGCGGGGCAGGTCCAGGTCCACGTTGCGCAGGTTGTGTTCGCGCGCGCCCTTGACGACGAGGCGCGTCATGTCCGGGCGTTTCAGCTCGGGACGGGACAGGACGGCCTCCCGGGCTGCCAGCGGTTCGACGGCGGACTGGACTTCAACGGCTGGATCTTCAGCTACAGCTTTAGGCACGAATCTAATGCTAATCGAAAACTTCTTCGAAAAACTATTCTGCTCGCCGTGGGGTCCGCCCGGATGTGCTAGTGGCGGTCGTAGGCGGCGGCCAGCAATTGCACGGCCTCGGCGAAGCTCGCGCCCTGCGCTTTGGCGGCCGCCGCGAACTCCGCCGCGGCGGCGGACAGCGAACTCCAGGCGGCATCGCGGGCACAGACGACCGTGCCGTTCCGGCCCCGCGTCACGACGACGCCGGCGGCCTCGAGTTCCTTGTAGGCCCGGGCCACAGTGTGGGGTGCGACGCCCAGTTCGGTGGCGAGGCTCCGCACGGCCGGCAGCCGGGTACCCGGTGCGAGCGTGCCGTTATCGGCGCGTTCAATGACGTACAGCCGGAGCTGTTCGAAGAGCGGGACGGAGCTGGCCGGATTGGTCCGCCAGGCACCGGGGAAACGCTCCCCCGCGGTGTCCGCGGGGCTCACTGTTCCGGCTCCCCGACGGCCTGCACCTGTTCGCGACCGGCGAACTGTGCGTCGTACAAATCCTTGTAGAGCCCGCTCCCGGCCATCAGCTGCTGATGGGTGCCGTGTTCAACGATCCGTCCGTGGTCCATGACGAGAATTAGATCAGCGTCCCGGACCGTGGACAAACGGTGCGCGATCACGAAGCTAGTGTGACCTTGGCGAAGCCGCTCCATGGCATGCCGGATCTGCACCTCGGTTCGGCTGTCAACGGAACTCGTCGCCTCATCCAGCACCAGGATGCTGCGGCCGGCGAGCTGCGCCCGCGCGATCGAGACGAGCTGGCACTGCCCCCGGCTCAGGGTGTCGCCGTCGTTGCCGAGCATAGTGGCGTACCCGGCCGGCAGTGCCCTGACGAACTGGTCCACATGGCTCGCCCGGGCCGCCGCGACGATCTCGGCGTCGGTGGCCCCCGGCCGGCCGTACTCGATGTTCTCGCGGATGCTGCCGGTGAACAGCCACGCATCCTGCAGGACCGTGCCGAAGACGGACCGCAGCTCGTCCCGCGGGATGGTGGCGATGTCGGTCGAGTCCACCAGGATCCGGCCCGAGTCGAGTTCGTAGAAGCGCATCAGGAGGTTCACCACGGTGGTCTTGCCGGCGCCGGTGTGTCCCACGATTGCCACGGTTTGTCCCGGCTCCACCGTGAAGGACAGGTCCTTCACCACGGGGGTGCCGGGGCTGTAGCTGAAGCTGACGTGCTCGAACGTGACGCGGCCCGCGGCCGTGCCCGGCGTCAGCGGAGCGTTGGCTTCCCGCAGGTCCCGGGGTTTGCGTCTGCCGTTGAACTTGTGCCGGCCATTGGTCTTGCGCGGGGTATGGATCTTGGGCGGGCTATGGACCGTGAGCGGGGTGCCGGCGCCGTGAAGCCTGCCGCCGCCGTTGGCCGCAGCGGCCGGCAGGGCGCTGTCCGGCGGGATCTCGGGAGCATCAAGCAGCTCAAAGACACGCTCCGCGGAGGCGAGGCAGGACTGCAGGAGGGTCAGCATTCCGCCGATCTGGCCCATCGGCTGGCTGAAAAGGCGGGAGAACTGGATGAAAGCCTGGATGCCGCCGATCGTCATGGCCCCGGTGGTGACCTGGAGCGCCCCCACGACGGCCACGGCAATGTAGTTGAGATTGGCGACGAACACCATGAGCGGCTGCACTATGCCGGACAGATACTGGGCGCGGGCGCTGGACCGCGTGAGTTTGTCGTTGCAGTCCCGGAAGCTCGCCGCCGACTCCTCCTGCCGGCCGAAGGCCTTGACCACTTCATGCCCCGTGAAGAATTCTTCGAGTTGGGCGTGCAGCGCCCCGGTACTGCTCCATTGTTCCGTGAAGTGCGCCTGGGAATGCTTGGCCACGAACACGGTGATGACCGTCGACACCGGCACCGAGAGGACCGCGATCAGCGCCAGCAGCGGCGAGAGCCAGAGCATCATGGCGAGTGCGGCGGAAAGCATCAGGACGGACATGATCAGCTGGTTGAGGAGCTGGTTGAGCGCCTGGGAGATGTTGTCGACGTCGTTCGTGGCCCTGCTGAGCACCTCGCCGCGGCGCTGCTCCTCGAAATGGCTGGACGGCAGCACATGGAGTTTTTGCTCCACGGAACCGCGGAGCCCGTAGCTGAGCCGCTGCACGGCCGTGGCGGTCAGGGCGCCCTGGATCCAGCTGAAGAGGGACGCCCCGACGTACAGGGCGGACACCGTCAGGAGCCGCCCGGCCAGCGCCTGTTCGTCGAGGGCGCCGCCGAGGAATCCTGCGACCACGACGTCGGTGGCGTCACCCAGGACTTTGGGGGCGGCGACGTTGAGCGTCACGAACGCGCAGGTGGCCGCGATGACACCGGCCATCCGCCACTTCAGGGGCCGCAACAGGCCCAGCAGCCGGGCTGCGGCGCGCCACTTGGAGCGCTCCTTGGCCCCGGCCAGCGCGGCGGACTCCATGCCCGATGCCCGGCCGCGGCTCACAGGGTTTCCTCCAGCACGAGCTGGGACGCGGCGATCTCCCGGTAGCTTGGCGAGGACTCCATGAGTTCGGCGTGTGTGCCCTGCGCGACAAGGCGACCGTCCTCCAGCACGAGGATCAGCCCGGCGTCCACGATCGTTGCCACCCGTTCGGCGACGATCAGCACAGTGGCCCGCTCCAGCAGAGGCTCGATCGCCGCACGGAGCCGGACATCGGTCCCGTAGTCCAAGGCGGAGAAACTGTCATCGAACAGGTAGACCGGCGAATCTTTGAGCAGTGCCCGGGCGATGCACAGGCGCTGGCGTTCGCCGCCGGAGAAGTTGGTGCCGCCCTGGCTGACGGGCGCGTCGAGCCCGAGGGGCAGGGCGCGGACAAAGTCGGCTGCCTGGGCGGACTCGAGTACCTGCCACAAGTCCGGATCGGCGGCGGCCGGTGAACCCAGGCGAAGGTTTTCAGCGACCGTGCCGGAGAAGAGGTAGGAGTGCTGCGGGACGATGGCGATGAGGCCCCGCAGGGCCTCCAGCGGCATGGCCCGCACATTGCGTCCCCCGATGCTGATCTCGCCGCCGGTCGCGTCGAGGAAGCGGGGAATCAGGTTCAGGAGGGTCGTCTTGCCGCTGCCGGTCGCGCCGATGATCGCCGTCGTGGTCCCGGGGGCGGCGGTGAATGTGATGCCGTCGAGCACGGGCTCCTCGGCGCCGGGATAGGCGAAGGACACGTTGCGGAACTCGACGGCGTTTGCGGGGCGGGCAGTATGACGGGCATGCGACGTGCTCACCGGGCGTGCGGCATGTCCGGGCCGGGCCACATCTTCGGGCTGTGCGGCATGTCCGGGCTGTGCCTCATTTTCGGGCTGTGCCTCATTTTCGGGCCGGGCAGGGGCGGCGTGCGCCCCGGCGGGGGCAGCCGGGTCCGCGATGGCCGGTTTCGTGTCCAGCACCTCGCGGATCCGTTCCGCGCACGCCGCGGCCCGCGGGGCGGTCATGAACACGTACATCGCCATCATGATGGCGATCAGGATTTGCAGGATGTAGGCGATGAACGCGGTGAGGGCACCGAGCCGCATTTCGCCGGCGTCGATCCGGTGGCCGCCGAACCACACCACGCATACGGAGGACAGGTTGACCACCAGCATGATCATCGGCATCATCCCGGCCACCAGCAGGGCGGAGCGCAGGTTGTTCCGGGTGAGGTCCTTATTGGCTTCGTCGAAGCGGCGGATTTCGTGGTCCTGCCGGACGAAGCCGCGGATGACGTTGGCGCCGATGATCTGCTCGCGCAGCACCCGGCCGATCCTGTCGAGGAGCCCCTGGCCCTCGCGATACAGCGGAATCAGGCGGCGCACGATCACCGTCATGATCACCGTGAGGATCGGAATCACGGCGACCACGATCCAGGACAGCACGACGTCCTGGTGCACGGCCAGCGCGATGCCGCCGATGAAGATGGCAGGGGCCGCGATCAGCATGGTGAAGACCAGGACTGCGAGGTTCTGGATCTGGGCGACGTCGTTCGTGGCCCGGGTAACGAGGCTGGGCGCACCGAAGACCCCCACCTCCTGGGAGGAAAAGGACTGCACCTTCGCGAAGAGTTCCCCGCGCAGCTGCCCGCCAAGCTCCATGGCGACGACGGCGCCCAGGTAACCGGCCGCGATAGCCGTAGCCACCTGCACGGCGGCGATTCCGGCCATCCAGCCGCCCAGATGGAGGATTTCCCCCGTGTCCCCGCCGATGATGCCGTCGTCGATGATCGCGGCGTTCAGGGTGGGCAGGAGCAGGTTGGCGGTGGTTTGCACGAGCTGGAGCACAACGATGGCCAGCACGCTCCCCTTATGCGCGGACAGTAACCGCGCCATCAGGCTTACTAGCACCGAACCTCCATCACTTGCCCAGGGCTCGGAATAGGAATCAGCCTAACGGCCGCCCCCACGCCGCCACGTCATTGTAAGCCCCATTCCGGAGTGCCTCGTGTCAACCGGCAGACACGCCTCTCACCCGCGCTTTTGCGCCACCGCAAAGGTGCGCCGGAACGGGAAGACGGTCCCGTGCCGGCCCGCCGGATACGCCTCGTCCAGTCGCGCCGAGTACTCGGCCTCAAAGTCCCTGGCCTCGTCTGCCGGAAGGGCGGCCAGGACCGGCCTGAGCCCCGTCCCGCGGACCCACTCCAGGACAGGGTGGGCGCCCGGGAGCAGTTGCAGGTAGGTGGTTTCCCACGCATCGGCGGCGCAACCGGCGTCGAGCATGATGTCGAGGTATTCCGCCGCCTCCCCCACCACGTCGTCGTGGCGCAGGACCCCGGCGAGCCGCCCGGCCCACGCCGGAGACTCGGCCAGCTCCCGCATCAGGGTGTGGGAGGGGGCGTTGAAGTTCCCCGGCACCTGTAGCGCGAACCAGGCCCCCGGTTTGAGGGCATCAAGCCACGCGGGCAACAATTCGCGGTGTCCGGGCACCCACTGCAGGGCGGCGTTGGTGACCACCACATCGGTCTCGCCGGAGGGCAGCCAGTGCCCGATGTCGGCCAGCTCATAGGAGAGGTTGGGGGCCGCGGCCGCATGGTCCCTCGACTTGGCCAACATCTCCGGCGAGGAATCCAGGCCCACCACCTGTGCCCCCGGCCACCGGTCCGCGAGAGTTGCGGTCAGGTTGCCCGGGCCGCAGCCGAGGTCGACGACGTGCCGCGGGGCTTCGGCGTGGATCCGCCCCGTGAGGTCAAAGTACGGTCTGTCCCGGTAATCACCGAACTGCACATACTTTTCGGGATCCCATTTCACGGCTACCTCCAGTCCGCGGCGCTGTTGTCCTACCCGAAGCGTAGCCCCGGCAATGTTGGCCAGCCAAGGAGCCACGCATCCGGCGGGCGCGGCGCACCAGCCCGCCGGTGCCGCCGGCAGCATGCGGGCACTAAGCTGGACAGCAATGAAACTCGTTGATCAGCTCCCCGCCCCGGCCGCCCGAATTTCCGGCAGGACGGCCCTGGACCCGGACGAGCTCTACACCCGGTTTGTCGAGTGGACGGAGACCCGCGGCCTCGCCCTCTACACCGCCCAGGACGAAGCCATCATGGAGCTGGCTGCCGGGTCCAACGTCATCCTGGCCACGCCCACCGGGTCCGGTAAGTCCCTCGTGGCCATTGCCGCGCACTTCCAGGCCATGGCCCGCGGACAGCGCAGCTACTACACCGCCCCGATCAAGGCCCTCGTCTCGGAGAAGTTCTTCGCCCTCTGCGAGATCTTCGGGGCCGAGAACGTCGGCATGATCACCGGTGACTCCGGCGTCAACCAGGACGCGCCCATCATTTGCTGCACCGCCGAAATCCTGGCCAACATTGCCCTGCGCGAGGGTTCGGCGGCTGAACTCGGTGCCGTCATCATGGACGAGTTCCACTTCTACTCCGACCCGCAGCGCGGCTGGGCGTGGCAAGTGCCGCTGCTGGAACTGCCCCAGGCGCAGTTCCTGCTGATGTCGGCGACGCTCGGCGATGTCAGCCGCTTCGAGGAAGGGATCAGCGCCCTGACCGGCCGTCCGACGACGACCGTCAGTTCCGCCGAACGCCCTATTCCGCTGCACTACTACTACGAACAGACTCCGGTCCACGAGACCCTCGAAGAGCTGCTCGCCACCAAGCAGGTCCCGGTCTACGTGGTGCACTTCAGCCAGGTCGAGGCGATCGACCGGGCACAGAACCTGATGAGCATCAACGTCTGTACCCGCGACGAGAAGGACAAGATTGCCGAGCTCATCGCCGGGTTCCGCTTCGCCGCGGGCTTCGGCAAGACCCTCAACCGGCTGGTCCGGCACGGGATCGGCGTCCACCACGCCGGCATGCTGCCCAAATACCGCCGGCTTGTGGAGCAGCTCGCCCAGGCCGGCCTGCTGAAGGTCATCTGCGGCACCGACACCCTCGGGGTGGGCATCAACGTGCCGATCCGCACCGTGCTGCTCACGGCACTGAGCAAGTACGACGGCGTGCGCACCCGGCTGCTGAACTCCCGCGAGTTCCACCAGATCGCCGGGCGGGCCGGACGCGCCGGCTATGACACCGCCGGGACCGTGGTGGTCCAGGCCCCGGAGCACGTGACCGAAAACGTGAAGGCGATGGCCAAGGCCACCGCCAAGTTCGGCGACGACCAGAAGAAGCTGCGCCAGGTGGTCAAGAAGAAGCCCCCGGAAGGCTTTGTATCCTGGGGCGAACCGACCTACAAGCGGCTCGTGGAGTCGGTGCCGGACCCGCTCACGTCCAGTTTCACCGTGACGCACGCGATGCTGATGAACCTCATGGAACGTCCCGGCGACCCGTTCCAGGCCGCCCGGCGCCTGCTCACCGAGAACCACGAGACCCGGTCCTCGCAGCTGCGGCTCATGAAGAAGGCCCTGGGCATCTACCGCGAACTGCTCGCTGCCGGCGTCGTGGAGCGCATCCCGCTTCAGGAGCAGGGGCCGGACGGCCGCACGGTCCGGCTCACGGTCCACCTGCAGGCCAACTTCGCCCTCAACCAGCCACTGTCCCCCTTCGCCCTCGCAGCGCTGGAACTCCTGGACCCGGAGTCGCCGTCGTACGCCCTGGACGTCGTGTCCGTGATCGAGGCGACCTTGGAGAAGCCGCGCCAGATCCTGTCGGCCCAGCAGAAGAAGGCGCGCGGCGAAGCCATCGCGGCGATGAAGGCCGACGGCATCGAGTACGACCAGCGCATGGCGATGCTCGAGGAAGTCACGTACCCGCAGCCGCTCGCCGAGATCCTCGGCGAGGCCTTTGAGGTCTACCGCAAGGCCGCCCCGTGGGTGGGCGACTTTGAACTTGCCCCCAAGTCCGTGGTCCGGGACATGTACGAGCGCGCCATGAACTTCGGCGAATTCGTGCAGTTCTACGGCTTGGCCCGCTCCGAGGGGATCGTGCTGCGCTACCTCGCCGACGGTTTCAAGGCACTCCGGCAGACCGTCCCGCAGGACGCCCTCCGGGAGGACCTGGAGGATCTCATCGCCTGGCTGGGCGAACTGGTCCGGCAGGTTGATTCCAGCCTGCTCGACGAGTGGGAAGAGCTGACCTCCGGCGCCGCGCCCACCCCGCATGACGCTCCCCCGCCCCCGCCGCCGTCGCTGACCTCCAACGTCCGGGCCTTCCGGGTGATGGTGCGCAACGAGATGTTCCGCCGCGTGGAGCTCTTCGCCGATGAAGCCGCCACGGCCCTGGGCGAGCTCGACGCCGGGTCCGGCTGGGACGCGGAACGCTGGGAGGATGCGCTGGATGATTACTTCGACGAACACAACGACATCGGCACCGGCCCGGACGCCCGCGGCCCGGGGCTCCTGATCATCACCGAGGAACCCGGGGTGTGGAAGGTCCGGCAGATCTTCGATGACCCGGCCCGCCACCACGACTGGGGCATCTCCGCCGAGGTGGACCTGGCGGCCTCGGACGAGTCCGGGACCGCCGTCGTCCGCGTCACGGACGTCAACCGCCTCTAGCGGGACTGCGCCCAGTGTCTGGCATGCGGCACGGGCACCCGCGAAGTCCGTCACCCGCCCGGCAGATGCCCCGAGTAAACTCGAACAATGAGTGTAATCCGGCCTGCCGCCCCGCATGACGTCCCTGCCATCCTGCAGATGATCCACGACCTCGCCATCTACGAGAAGGAACCGGACGCCGTCCGGAACACCCCCGAGATGCTCACCGGGGTCCTGTTCGGCGAGAACCCCCGGGTCTTCGCCACCATGGCGGAAAATGCCGACGGCGAGGTCCGCGGTTTCGCCCTCTGGTTCCTGAACTACTCCACGTGGGAAGGCGTCCACGGGATTTACCTGGAGGATCTCTACGTCCGGCCCGAGGCCCGGGGCGAGGGCCATGGCAAGGCACTGCTCCAGCATCTGGCCGCCACCGCCGTCAGCCGCGGGTACGCGCGGGTCGAATGGAGCGTCCTGGACTGGAACGAGCCCTCGATCAACTTTTACAGGAAGCTCGGCGCGGCCCCGATGGACGAATGGTCCACCTTCCGTCTCACCGGCGCCGCGCTGGAAGCTTTCGGCGGCTCCGGCGCGGGCTCGGACGATTTCCGTGCAGGCGTCCGCGAGGAGGCCACCCGTGGCTGATCTTCCGGTGACGGGGCTCATGGGAGCCGCCCTCCTCGAGTCCGGATCCAGCGTCCGGCGCCACGTCCGGGCGCGCCACACCTACCGCGGCATGCGCACCGCGGAACACTACTTCCAGGTACCCCTGGACCACTTCAGCGAGGACGGACGCCGCGGCGAGACCATCACGGTGTTCGCCCGCGAATACGTGTCCACCGAGCACAGCGAGGAAGCGGCGGCCGAGCTTCCCTGGCTGCTCTACCTGCAGGGCGGCCCCGGCGGGCGCGGTAACCGGTTGCCGTCCCTGGGCGGCTGGAGCAAGGCCGCGGCACGGGACTTCCGGATCCTCATGCTGGATCAGCGCGGCACCGGCCTGTCCTCGGCAATCGACCGCAACACGCTGCCCCTGCGCGGCAGCGATGCGGCGCAGGCCCGCTACCTGACGCACTTCCGCGCCGACTCCATCGTCGCCGACGCCGAGGCCATCAGGTCGGCCCTGGGCGCCGCGCCCTGGACCGTCTACGGCCAGAGCTACGGCGGATTCTGCGCCCTCAGCTACCTCTCCTTCGCGCCCGAGGGGCTGCGCGAGGTGCTCGTGACCGGCGGCCTTGCCCCGCTGGGCGGCTCCGCGGACCGCGTGTACCGGGCAACGTTTCAGCGCGTCGCGGCCCGGAACGCCGAGTACTTCAGCTGGTACCCCGAGGACCGTGCCGCCGTCACCCGGATCGCCGGGCATCTGCGGGAGACGGAGGAATTCCTGCCCGACGGCGGCCGCCTCACCGTGGAGCGCTTCCAGATGGTGGGTTCCTTCCTGGGTGGCAATACCCGGGTGGATGCGCTCCACCACCTGCTCGAGGACGCCTTTGTGGCCACACCCGACGGCGACCGCCTCTCGGACGCGTTCCTGGAACAGGTCCGGGGCCTCGTGTCCCGGGCCTCGAACCCCCTGTACGCGCTGATGCACGAATCCATCTACGGCCAGTCCGCGGCTACCGACTGGGCCGCCTGGCGGGTCCTGGCGGAATTCCCCGAATTCCGCCCCGACGCCGCGGAGCCGCTCCTGACCGGTGAAATGGTCTACCCCTGGTATTTCGAGCAGGACCCGGCCCTGCGCCCGCTGCAGGGCGTGGCACGGCTGCTAGCCGAGAAGGACGACTGGGGCCCGCTCTACGATCCGGAGCGGCTGGCCTTCAACACCGTGCCCGTCGCTGCGGCCGTGTACACGGACGACATCTACGTGGACCGCGAGCTCTCCCTGGAAACCGCGGCCGCCGTCCGCGGCCTGCAGGTGTGGGAGTCCGACGAGTTCCATCATGACGGCATCGCGGACGACGGCGAGGCGATCTTCGGTCGCCTGCTGGGGATGGCCCGCTCCGCCCGCCGCTGAGCGGGCACACGGACCCGGCTTCCGCCGCTGCACGGACATCGGGCGTGCGGACATCCGCCGTGTGATCAGCTGCTGTGCGGGAAGGGGTCGGGCTGCTAGGCCGCTGCGGCGGTTGCCCGGCCCCTCGCCGCAGCCGGGACGGCGACGGCCAACACCCCCGCGGCGAGGGCGGCTGCAGCCAGGTTCAGTCCCTGGTAGCCGACGCCGGCCATCACGAGGCCGGAGAAGCCGGCGCCGAGCGCCCCGGCGGCCCCCATGAGGGTGTCTGAGACGCCCTGGACAAGGACGCGGTCCTCGGCGGAGACGCTTTCGGCGAGGAGCGTGGAGGCCGCGATGGTGGCCGCCGACCAGCCCAGGCCGAGCAATACCAGTCCCGCCGTGACCAGGACGGGTTGCTGCTGCCCGAATCCGGCGACGCAGACGGCGAGCAGAATCAGCCCGTGCCCCAGAATGATCACGGGGAGGCGGCCGGTCTTATCGGTGAGCCAGCCCATCACCGGCGAAAGCGCGTACATGCCGGCGATGTGCAGCGAGATCGTGAAACCGATGAGGACCAGGAGGTCCGTGCTGGCGGCATGGACATGTCCGGCCGGCATGTCGGCCATGGGGCCTTCGGCGAGGAGCTGGAGATGCAGCGGGGTCATCGACATCACGGCCACCATGCAGCCGTGCGCGGCCACGATCGCGAACAGGGCCAGGCGTGCCCGCGGTGACTTCCGGACAGCCCGGAGGCCGGCGCGGAGGCCGTGCCGGCGTCGGGCAGCCGTGGTGCCTTTCGCCGCCAGAGGCTCGCCGGCCGCCCTGATCCGGGCCGCGAGCAGCAGCGGATCCGGGCGCAGGCCGATGACCAGCAGCACGGCGGCCAGGGCCAGCCCGGCGGCGGAGAACACGAACGGTCCGGCCAGTGCCGGCAGGCCCAGGGCCTCCCCCACAGCTGCTCCCGGACGGATCAGGTTGGGTCCGGCGACGGCGCCGATCGTCACCGCCCAGACAACGATTGCGAGGGACCGTCCGCGGTGTTCGGCGTCGGCGAGATCGACGGCGGCGAAGCGGGCCTGCAGGTTGGCGGCGGTCCCCAGGCCCAGCATCGCGGCTCCCAGCAGCAGCACCGGGAACACCCCGGACACCGTGGACGCGATGATGAGCAGGGAGCCGGCCATGGCCGACAGCTGGCCGGTCACGAGCGCCGCCCGGCGGCCCCGGCGTCCGGCCAGGCCGGCGAGGGGCAGCGCCGCGACGGCGGCGGCCAGTGTCACCGCTGTGGTGACGGAACCGGCCCAGGCATTGGAGCCGGACAGCTGGACGGCCAGCAGGGAGCCGACGGAGAGACTGGCACCGCTGCCCACGCTGCTCAGGAGCTGGGCAACGCTCAGGACGGAAACGGTGCGGCGCTGGACCCGGTGCAGGTCCAGCGCCGCAGAGTCACGTGCCGCAGGGTAGAAGGTCTTCACGGTCCGAGCATAACGCGTCCGGCACCTGCCGGCGCCTGCCGGAAGGCGCCGGCCGAAGGCCCGCGCCGCGGACCGGTCGCGCCGGAGCTATTCGACGTCGCTCAGGCTCTTGCGGGCGTCCTCTTCGAGCCGGGCGTCCAGCTTGGATTTGGACGCCTTGGAGCTGATCAGGCTCGCGATCACCGCGATGATGATGGTGCCGATGATCACGGCGAGGGAGACGTAGGTGGGGATCTCCGGCGCCCATTCGATGTGCTGGCCGCCGTTGATGAAGGGCAGTTCATTGACGTGCATGGCGTGCAGGACCAGCTTGACGCCGATGAACGCCAGGATGACGGACAAGGCGTGCTTGAGGTAGATGAGCCGGTTCATGAGGCCGCCGAGCAGGAAGTACAGCTGGCGCAGGCCCATGAGGGCGAAGATGTTCGCCGTGAAGACGATGAAGGCGCTCTGGGTGAGGCCGAAGATCGCCGGGATGGAGTCGACCGCGAAGAGCAGGTCCGTCATGCCGATGGTGACAAAGACGATCAGCATGGGGGTGAAGACCTTCTTGCCGTCCACCACCGTGCGGAGCTTGCCGCCGTCGAACTTTTCGGACATCGGCAGGACCCTGCGGATCCGCGCGATCAGCGGGTTTTCCTTGTCTTCCTCGTCCTCGCCCTCGTCCTGGGCCTGCTTCCACGCGGTCCAGAGCAGGAAGGCGCCGAAGATGTAGAAGACCCAGCTGAACTGCTCGATCACGATCGCGCCGAGCATGATGAAAATGCCGCGCAGGATCAGGGCGATGATGATGCCCACCATGAGCACTTCCTGCTGGTACTTACGCGGTACCGAGAAGCGGGCCATGATGATGATGAACACGAACAGGTTGTCGATGCTGAGGCTGTATTCCGTCACCCAGCCGGCGATGAACTGGCCACCGAACTCCGGTCCGGTGAAGGCGAACATGGCGCCGGCGAACACCAGGGCCAGGGCCACGTAGAACGTGACCCACAGTCCGGCTTCTTTCATGGAGGGCTCGTGCGGGCGCTTAAGCACCATCAGCAGGTCAATGGCCAGGATGATGCCGAGAACGACAAACGAGCCGATCTCGAACCACAGGGGAAGGTCGGGCACGGGGAAATACCTTTCGTAGGGTACAGCTCAGCGGTGTAAGTCTCTCCGACCGCCGGCGCGTGATGCCGCCGTGCTGCCCGCTACGCCCGGCACGGCATCGTAGCCGTGCGTGTTGACGATCGTAGCGCTTGGGATACTCCCCTACGTTCGTCCGAGTTTACCCTAGGCGTGCCCCGCCGACTGCATTTGCCGCAGTTCCTTCTTCAGGTCCCCCACCTCGTCGCGGAGCCTCGCCGCGAGCTCGAACTGCAGCTCCCCGGCCGCGGCGTGCATCTGCTCCGTGAGCTGTTCGATCAGCCCGACAAGGTCCTCGGCCGGGGCCGCCGCGAGCCCGTCCGCCCGGATGACCGCGGCGCCCTTGCCCTTGCCGCGGTTCTTGCCTGCCGCCGCCAGCAGTTCGCGGGTGTCCGCGTCTTCCTTGGCCAACTGGTCGGTGATGTCCGCGATCTTCTTCCGGAGCGGCTGGGGGTCGATCCCCTTCTCCGTGTTGTAGGCGACCTGGATGGCGCGCCGGCGGTTGGTCTCGTCGATCGCGTGGGCCATCGAGTCCGTGATCCGGTCCGCGTACATGTGCACCTGGCCGGACACGTTACGTGCGGCGCGGCCGATGGTCTGGATCAGGGAGGTGGACGAGCGCAGGAAGCCCTCCTTGTCCGCGTCCAGGATGCTCACCAGCGAGACCTCTGGGAGGTCGAGGCCTTCACGGAGCAGGTTGATGCCCACTAGGACGTCGAAAACGCCCATCCGCAGTTCCCGCAGGAGCTCCACGCGGCGCAGGGTGTCGACGTCGGAGTGGAGGTACTCCACCTTCACGCCGTGGCCCAGGAGGTAGTCGGTGAGGTCCTCGGCCATCCGTTTGGTCAGCGTGGTCACCAGGACGCGTTCGTTCTTGGCCGTGCGGGTGCGGATCTCGCCCAGCAGGTCATCGATCTGGCCCTTGGTCGGCTTGACGATCACCTCGGGATCGATCAGGCCGGTGGGCCGGATGATCTGCTGCACAAAGCCGTCGGACTTGCCGAGCTCGTACTTGCCCGGAGTGGCGGAGAGGTAGACGGTCTGGCCCACGCGCTCAAGGAACTCATCCCATTTCAGCGGCCGGTTGTCCATCGCCGACGGCAGCCGGAAGCCGTGGTCCACCAGCGTCCGCTTGCGGGACATGTCGCCCTCATACATGGCGCCGATCTGCGGGACGGTGACGTGCGATTCGTCGATCACCAGCAGGAAGTCGTCCGGGAAGTAGTCGATGAGGCAGTGCGGCGCGGTCCCGCCGTCGCGGCCGTCGATGTGCCGGGAGTAGTTTTCGATGCCGTTGCAGAAGCCCATCTGCTGCATCATTTCGAGGTCGTAGGTGGTGCGCATCCGCAGCCGCTGGGCCTCGACGAGCTTGTTCTGGCTTTCCAGGACCTTGAGGCGTTCGGCGAGCTCGTCCTCGATTTTCGTGATGGCCCGGCTCATGCGTTCCGGCCCGGCGACATAGTGCGAGGCAGGGAAGACGTACATCTCGGTCTCATCCCGGATCACCTCGCCGGTCAGCGGGTGCAGCGTGTAGATGTTCTCGATCTCGTCGCCGAAGAACTCGATCCGGATCGCCAGTTCCTCGTACATGGGGATGATTTCCACGGTGTCGCCGCGGACCCGGAACGTGCCGCGGTGGAAGTCCATGTCATTGCGGGTGTACTGCATGGCGACGAACTTCCGCAGCAGGTCGTCGCGGTTCATCTCCGCACCCTTGCGGAGCGTCACCATGCCGGCGATGTACTCTTCCGGGGTGCCGAGGCCGTAGATGCAGGACACCGTGGCGACCACCACGACGTCGCGCCGGGTCAGCAGGGCGTTCGTCGCGGAGTGGCGCAGACGTTCGACTTCCTCATTGACGGAGGAGTCCTTCTCGATGAAGGTGTCCGTCTGCGGCACGTAGGCCTCAGGCTGGTAGTAGTCGTAGTAGGAGACGAAGTACTCGACCGCGTTGTTGGGCAGCAGTTCGCGGAATTCGTTGGCCAGCTGCGCGGCAAGGGTCTTGTTCTGCACCATCACCAGGGTGGGGCGCTGGACCTGCTCGATCAGCCACGCCGTCGTCGCGCTCTTACCGGTACCCGTGGCGCCAAGCAGCACCACGTCCTTCTCGCCGTTGCGGATCCGCTCGGTGAGTTCCGCGATCGCCGCCGGCTGGTCGCCCGCGGGCTGGAAGTCGCTGATGACCTCAAAGGGCGCCACGACACGGTTGATTTCCTGGGCAAGGCTCATGTATCTAATCTACCGCCGGCCCCCGACACGATGTCCTGATTCAGCTTTGGGCAGTAGCGGGACCGGCGTCGTCACCGGCGTCGTCACCGTACGACGGCGGCTGCCAGCCGGTGCGCGACACCCACGCTTCCATCCGGGGCGCGGCGTAGTCGGTGAACCAGCCTTCCTTGTCCGCCGCGTAGCCGGCGGTGGACTTGTCGACGTCGTGCAGCCCGGCCACCCGGATCTTCTCGGCGACATAATCCGCACCGGCCCGGGCGTCGGCGCGGAGCCAGTCACGGAAACACAGGGCGTACCGCCAGCCCGGCGATCCGGCGGCCCGGAGGTGCAGGTTCACGGCCCGGCCGGGATCGGCGTTGCCGTGCAGTCGTTTGCCCCAGTCGGCGGGGTCGGAGTGCGAGGGTTTGGGGTTGTCGGAAATGATGCCGGGCCAGCGCGGGAATCCGGCCTCGGCCAGCAGCGGCGCGATCCTGTCTGCGGCCTCGAGGTCGCGGACGCCCAGCTGCAGGTCGATCACGTCCTTGGCGTCCAGGCCCGGGACGGCAGTGGAGCCGATGTGGTCCAGGGACAGCACGTCCTCCGGCACAGCGGCGCGGAGCCGGTTGATGAGCCGGCCCGCCTGCGCCGCCCAGGACGGATCCGCCGGTGCAAGGACCGGGCCGCCGGTCCGCGGCGCGATCTTTTGCTCCTTGAGGTTCAGTGCGAAGGGCGCCAGCCGCCCTTCCCACAGCGCATCCACCGCGTGCCTCAGTTCGTCGGGGGTGCCCGAGTTGTCCAGCACGACGTCCGCGGCTCCCAGCCGGTCCTCACGGCTTGCCTGCGCGGCCATCCGGGCGTGCGCCTCGTCGACACCCATATTGCGGTGTTCGGCCATGCGCCGGACCCGGACGTCGTCCGGGGCGTCGACCACTACCACGAGGTGGAAGTTCTTCCCCTGTCCGGTTTCCACCAGCAGGGGGATGTCCTGGACTACGACGGCGCCGGCCGGGGCGGCCGCCACCATCGCCGTGGCGCGCTCCCGGACCAGCGGATGGACGATTCCGTTCAGCACGGCCAGGCGTTCCGGATTGCCGAAGACCAGGGAACCCAGCCGGGCCCGGTCCAGCCGGCCATCGGAGGTCAGGATGGCGGCGCTGAACGCCTCGACCACCCGTGCCAGCCCGGGCGTGCCGGGCTCTACGACGTCGCGGGCCAGCGCATCGGCGTCGACAAGCACCGCGCCGAGCTCCCGCAGGCGCGCGGCAACCAGTGACTTCCCCGACGCGATCCCGCCGGTCAACCCGATCTTCAACACCACACAAGACTAAACTGAACCGGTGGAAGATGAGGCGGATTACCCCCAGAGCAGGACTTCCATTTACACCACCCTCGCCGCAGGGTCCCAGTTCCGGCACGAAATCGAGGTCAAGCGGTCCCGCTTCATCACCGTCCTTGCCCGCACGGCGGACGAAGACGCAGCCCGCTTCGTCCTGGCCGGTCTCCGCAAAGAATTCCACGACGCGCGGCACCACTGCTTCGCCTTCGTGCTCGGCCCCGACCGGGACGTCCAGCGTTCCAACGATGACGGCGAACCGTCCGGAACTGCCGGCATCCCGATGCTGGAGGCGCTGCTCAAGCGCGAGACTGCGCCCGGCGTCGCCGACCTCAGCGACGTCGCCGCCGTCGTCGTACGCTATTTCGGCGGTATCCTCCTCGGCGCCGGCGGCCTGGTGCGCGCGTACTCGGATTCGGTGGCCGCGTCGCTGGAACTCGCGCCCCTCGTGCGGCGCCGCCGGCTGCGGATTTGTTCGGTGCGGGTGGGGCACGCCGGGGCCGGGCGGCTAGAGAACGATCTGCGCGCCGCGGGATTTGTCATGGCAGAAACCCGTTACGAGGCGCAGACTACTGTCCTGAGGCTTGCGCTGCCGGACAATCCGGAGGAGTTCGCCCGCGCCGCGGAGCGGGTGGCCGCCATGTCAGCCGGCAGTGCGGCGTTGCTACCCGGAGAGACGGAGTGGATCGATGTCCCCATCAGCTGAGCCGGTACCCGCGGTCGAGCTGCTTGACGTCAGCGAGGCCGTGCTCGAACAGCTCCTGGAGCTCGCCCTCCGGGACGCCGACGCCGACGAGGTCACCCCGCCGCTGGGCGAGAGCGCCGCCTGGAACACCGACCGGATCAGCTGGTTCCGCGAATTCCACCACGCCGCCGCGGCAGGCCTGGACGGCCCCGCGCAGCAGAAGAGCTGGGCCATCAGCTGCGACGGGCAACTCGCCGGTTCCGTCCGGCTGAAGCGTATAGGGCCGGGGCCGGGGTCGGCGGTGAGGACGATGAAGCCGCTGGAGGCTGGTGCTGGCGGGGCTGGTGCTGGCGGGGCTGGTACTGGCGGGGCGATTGAACGCGGCATTCAGGCCGCCGCTTCGCCGGCCGATGCCCCTCGGACAGGCAGTCCTGCTGGTGGCGGGGCGCTGGAAACCGGAATCTGGCTTGGCCGGAGCTTCCGCGGCCGGGGTGTCGGCCGCGAGGCGCTGCGGCTCGTGAAAGCCCTGGCCGTGTCTGCCGGAGCGAGTCATCTGGTGGCCCAGACCACGGCCGGCAACGTGGGTGCCATTGCGTTGCTGAAGTCCGCGGGTGCCGAACTCGTCACTGGTGCAGCCTCAGCGACTGCCACCGTGCAGGTCAAGGGCACGATCCCGCTCCGCTGACCGCGCGGCTCGTCGCACGGGGACGCTTCACCGTTCACCACTGGACATGTCCCCCGCTGGCCGCGAGCAATGCGCGGAATCCCCTCATGCCCGCCCCACGAAGCCAGGACTGGACATGCCCTCCCGCGGCCAACCGGTCCACCACTGGACATGTCCCACGCTGGCCGCGAGCAATGCGCGGAATGCCCTCATGTCCGCCCCACTCGTCCAGGACTGGACATACCCTCCCGCGGCCAACCGGGCAACCACTGGACATATCCTCCGCCGGCCGCGAGCAATGCGCGGAGTGCCCTCATGTCCGCCCCACGAAGCCAAGAGTGGACTTGCGCCTCGCCGGACAGATGGTTTTCCTTGGCCTGAACCGGGCTAGTGGGCGATTTCCCAGATGTGTCCGGCAGGGTCTCGGAAGCTGGCTGTACGAATACCCCACGGCCGGTCCATGGGACCGTTCAGCAGTTCCACGCCGCGGCGGGACAACTCCGCGCACATGCCGTCGACGTCGTCCACTTCAATGGTGAACTGCAGGCGGACGCCGGCCTCAACGTTGGCGACGGTTGCCGGTTGGATGAGTTCGGGGGCTTCGGAGATAGTGAGCAGATTGATCAAAGTGTTCTCGAACTTGAAGACTGCAGAGACGTCGTCCTCAAAGATGAGCGGCAGACGGAAGACTTCTTCGTAGAAACTCCTCGTCGTGGCCAGGTTTTCGACAAACAAGGTGATGGCATGGATGCCCCGTGGCCACGGACCAACTGTCCCGCCTGTGCCCTGCGCTTCAACTGCCTCCGATGGCTCAGCCATGGAACTCCCCCTTATCGTCGGCTGCGAGAATCTCAACCTGCAAAGTGTGGACTCAGGGAAGATCCGCCGTCAAGGATTCCACGGCCAGCCGCACCTCGGGCACGCGCCGGTCCCTCGCCAGCAGGCCAGAACATGTTGCACCTCCCGACCGCTGGGCATGTCCCTCGTTCTGGGCCAGGACTGGGCACAATACCAACATGTCCACTGGTGACGCCCAAAAAATGAGCATGTCCCGAGAGGTGAGTTCCAAGAGTGAGCATGTCCCCACGTGCGAGTCCCAAAAAGGAACATGTCCGGTCCTGGGAGCGGGCACGACGTCGCGGCCACTGGACATGTCCAGCGCTCAGGGCCGGGACTGGACACAATGTCCACATGTCCACTGGTGACACCCAAGAATGAGCATGTCCCCCAGGGGAGGGCTCCAAGAATGAGCATGTCGTGTGGAGCGGGCAGCCGCGGAGCATGTCCGCGCAACGCAAAGGTGGCCGCCCCCAGAGGGACGACCACCTTTGCTGTGCATTCAAACTCCTGCACCGTGACGGTGCAGCTTCAAGCTACAAACTGCCTGGACTCAGGAAGCGGACGCCTGAGAACCGGGGGCAATTAGTTGCCGGTCAGCTTCTCGCGCAGAGCGGCAAGAGCCTCGTCCGAGGCAAGCGTGCCTGCACCGGCTTCGGTTGCAGCCGGCTCAGAGGAGTAGCTGGTGGTGCCGGAGTCGCTCTCGCCGGACGTTGCAGCTGCAGCGTCGTCGGCAGCGTGCTGGGCAACCTGCTTCTTGTGGGCTTCCCAGCGGGTCTGGGCGTCAGCGTACTGCTGCTCCCAGGCGGCGCGCTGCGTCTCGTAGCCTTCAAGCCACTCGTTGGACTCCGGGTCGAAGCCCTCCGGGTACTTGTAGTTGCCCTCTTCGTCGTACTCGGCGGCCATGCCGTAGAGTGCCGGGTCGAATTCGGTGCTGTCGGCGTCGACGCCCTCGTTGGCCTGCTTGAGGGAGAGGGAGATGCGGCGGCGCTCGAGGTCGATGTCGATGACCTTGACGAACAGCTCGTCGCCAACGGAGACAACCTGCTCGGCCAGCTCAACGTGACGCACGGCGAGCTCGGAGATGTGGACCAGGCCTTCGATGCCGTCTTCAACGCGAACGAACGCGCCGAACGGAACCAGCTTGGTGACCTTACCCGGAACAACCTGGCCGAGGGCGTGGGTGCGGGCGAAGGTCTGCCACGGATCTTCCTGCGTAGCCTTGAGCGACAGGGAGACGCGCTCGCGGTCCAGGTCGACCTCGAGAACCTCGACGGTGACTTCCTGGCCAACTTCGACAACCTCGGACGGGTGGTCGATGTGCTTCCAGGACAGCTCGGAAACGTGAACCAGACCGTCTACGCCGCCCAGGTCCACGAAGGCACCGAAGTTGACGATGGAGGAAACGACGCCGGGACGGACCTGGCCCTTTTCCAGCTTGTTGAGGAACGTGGAGCGGACCTCGGACTGGGTCTGCTCGAGCCATGCACGGCGGGACAGGACAACGTTGTTACGGTTCTTGTCCAGCTCGATGATCTTGGCTTCGATCTGCTGACCGATGTACGGAGCGAGGTCGCGCACGCGGCGCATCTCGACGAGGGATGCGGGCAGGAAGCCGCGCAGACCGATGTCGAGGATAAGACCACCCTTGACAACCTCGATGACGGTACCGGTGACAACACCGTCTTCTTCCTTGACCTTCTCGATGTCGCCCCAGGCACGCTCGTACTGAGCACGCTTCTTGGAGAGGATCAGGCGGCCTTCTTTGTCTTCCTTGGTGAGCACCAGGGCTTCGACCTGATCGCCAACGGAGACGACGTCTCCGGGGTCAACGTCGTGCTTGATGGAAAGCTCGCGGGAGGGAATGACACCTTCGGTCTTGTAACCGATGTCGAGCAGAACTTCATCGCGGTCGACCTTGACGACGGTACCTTCGACGAGGTCTCCGTCGTTGAAGTACTTGATGGTGGCGTCGACAGCTGCGAGGAAGTCCTCAGCGGTACCGATGTCGTTAATCGCGACTACGGGGGTACCGGGCTTCTCGGTGGAGGTGATGGTCATGTAGTAGGGGCTCCGTTGTGGATAGTTAGTCGGTCAGGCAAACCGCTCCCCCCGCATTATGGAATGCAGACGAAGAACACGGCATCTCAGCAGGTGATATGCCGGGTCATCCTGATTTTGTGGATTGTAGATGCGCGCACGTAGTACACGCCCGTTTAGTCTAGTCGTTTACGTCAACGCCGGTCAAAGCGCGCGGGGTCCTCCGCACGAACGACGCCGACGGCGGGAACTGCGCGAAGAAGCGCCCCAGGCAGTGCGGCTAGAAGTGCGTGAGGCAGTGCGGTGAGCGTTCGACGGCGAACATGAGCCTCGCGGTCAGGGCCGCTCCGGGCGCGTGCTCGGTTATCCGGCCGGCGGCCGTCAGCGTCACGGGACAGACGGCCCCCAGATAGATGGACCCGAGGTCCGCGACATCCAGCGACAACTCCGGCTCAGCATCCGGAGCGGGCGTCACCGTGGCCACCCCGCCGCTGACTGCCAGGGCGAAGGTGCCGGCGGCAAAGCCGAGGCTGTCCCGGACGGCGAGGACCAGGGTCCCGTCGGCAGAGTAGCGCCGGGCGCCCAGGACCCGCAACGGGTCCAGGATACGCAGCCACAGCATGTCGCGCTGGTCAGAGGACTCGACGCAGCGGGGGTCCTCAAGGGCCCAGGTCAGCGGGTCATCAACCGGCGCGTCCTGCCAGCTGATCCGTTCCACGAGGTCGATGCTGCCCAGGAACTGCCACAGTTCCAGATAGGCGGCGTCGGTCGCCGCCACGAGGTCCACAATCTCCATGGTGTACGGCTTGGCGTCCCACCCGGCGAACTTGTAGGAGACATACCCGTCCACGCTGCCCGCGGCGTCATAGTGCAGGGCACAGCGGATGGCCTCGTCTTCGCTGCCGTCGCGGCCGAGCGTGCCCGAGGACCGCAGCCGGTAGGCCTCCTGCCGCGAGATGGATCCGGGCATGGCGCGTTGAACCCGTGCGAAGACTTCGGGAGCCAGGTCAAGCAGGACCTTCCGGTCGGCGATCTCCACCGACCCCACCGGCTCGTGGCGGAGGCGGAAACGGGGCCCGGTGTCCACCTTGATGCTGCGCTCAAAGGTGGCCACCCCGTAGCCGAACCGACCGTAGATGGACGCCTCCGAGGCGGTGAGCGCCGCCAGCGCGACGCCGTCCGCCTTGGCCGCGGCGAGGTCCTCGGTCATCATCCGCCGGAGCAGCCCCTGCCGGCGATGGGTCCCGCGCACCGTGACGGCGGTGACGAGCTGGGCTTCGAGCTGGCGGCCGTAGCCGATGTTCAGGTCCTTGCGCAGGGTGGCGAACGTCGCCACCGGAACGTCGGCCGACAGCGAGTGGGCCGCGACGCCGTCGGGCTGGTACACGCCGGTCATCTCACGGTTATCCACTCGGTACATGGCCATGATCTTGTCCACAAACTCGTCTTTGCGCGGTTCGTCGTAGAACCCGATCCCGACTCCGCGCAGCCACGCAGTCCCCTGGGCGTAGTCTGCCGAGTCCTTCCCGACCGCCCGGAACCGCCTGAGCTCGTATTTCTCTGCCACGTGCTTCTCCCCCTGAGAATCCTGAATCTCCTGAAAATCCGGCAGCCCCCGGCAGAGCCGGAACGAAAACGTGCCGGAACGACACCCTGCCGGAACCGGTGAACCGTTAGTGCCCCGCCTCGTGCCAGCTGGACCCGATGCCAATCTGGACGTCCAACGGAACGCTGAGATCCGCGGCCGAGCCCATTTGCTCGGTCACGAGCTTCTCAACCGCCTCGCGTTCACCCTTGGCGACTTCGAGGACCAGTTCATCATGGACCTGGAGCAGCATCCGCGATTTCAGGCCCTGGTCCGCCAGCGCGCCGGAGACGCCCAGCATGGCACGTTTGATGATGTCCGCCGCGGACCCTTGGATGGGCGAGTTCAAGGCCACCCGCTCGGCGATTTCCCGCAGCTGCCGGTCCGTGCTGGTCAGGTCCGGCAGGTAGCGGCGGCGGCCCTCGATCGTGGCCGTGTAGCCGTCGATCCGGGCCTGGTCCACCACGCCGCGGAGATAATCCCGAACAGCGCCGAAGCGTTCGAAGTATTCCTTCATCAACGTCCGGGCCTCGTCCACGGAGATTTCCAGCTGCTTGGAAAGCCCGAAGGACGTCAGCCCGTAGGCCAGGCCGTAGGACATGGCCTTGACCTTGGAGCGCATGGCGCTGGTGACCTCGGACGGCGGCACGTGGAAGATGTGCGAACCGACGTACCGGTGCAGGTCCTCACCCTCCTTGTACGCCTGGATGAGGCCGGGATCGCCCGAAAGGTGCGCCATGATCCGCATCTCGATCTGCGAGTAGTCCGCGGACAGGAGGCAGTCATAGCCCTCGGTCACCACGAAGATGCTGCGGACGCGCCGGCCCTCCTCGCTCCGGACCGGGATGTTCTGCAGGTTCGGGTTGTTGGAGGAGATACGGCCGGTGGCGGCCACATTCTGCGCATACGTGGTGTGGATCCGGCCGTCGTCGGCCACGGACTTCTTGAGGCTTTCCACCATTTGACGCAGCTTCGAGGACTCGCGGTGGGCCATCAGCTGGACGAGGAATTCATGGCCGGTTTTCTCCAGTAGCGTCTTGAGCGACGCGGCATCGGTGGTGTACCCGGACTTGATCTTCTTCGTCTTGGGCAGGCCGAGCTCCTCGAACAGCACCGTCTGCAGCTGCTTGGGCGAACCGAGGTTGACCTCGTGGCCGATGGCAGCGAAAGCCTGTTCCTGGGCGTTATCGATCACCTTGGCGAGGTCGGCGAGCTGTTCGTCCATGCGCTCCATGGAGACCGCGATCCCGGTGAGCTCCATCTGCGCCAGGACCCGGCTGACGGGCAGTTCAAGGCTCGTCAGAAGCTCCTGGGCCTTGCGGGTCTTCAGTTCCGTTTCGAAGTGGTGGCTAAGGGCGTGCACGACGGCGGCCTGCTGGACCAGCGCGCCGGCCGCGGCGCCGTCATCCTCGCCGCCGAAGGCGAGTTCCAGCTGGCCAGTCTTGGCAGCCTCGGTGGACACGGTCATCTTGAGGTGGTGCTGGGCGAGTTCGGCGAGTTCGTAACTGCGCCGGTCCGGCTGGATGAGGTAGCCGGAGATCGCGGTGTCGTCCACCACGCCGTCCAGGCCGAGCCCTCGGGAGGTGAAGGCCTTGAGCGCCGGCTTGAACCCGTGGATGACTTTCGGGGCGCCGGGATCCCGGAGCCAGCCGGACAGCACGGCGTCGGCCTCGGCATCCAGGCCGGTGAGCTCGATGTACCCGGCCGCGTCCTTGCGGACCACGGCAAGGGCTGAAGCGTCGTCCACGATCCTGCCGGGCGCGAATTCGACGGCGAGGGCGGACCGGAGCCCCGTCCCGGCGTCGAAGAAAGTCCGCAGCTCCGCAGCGGACGTGAGGGTCGAGAACTCGGGAACCTCGATGCTGTCCGGTTCGCCTTCGACGGGCTCGTTGCCGTAGAGGGCGAAAAGCCGGGTGCGGAGCGTCTTGAATTCGAGGCGGTCGAAAATTTCCTCGATCGCGTCATGGTCCGGGCGCGGTTCCTCCAGCTCGTGGAGGGACACGGGGAGCTCGAGGTCGGTCAGGAGCCGGTTGAGCCGGCGGTTCCGTTTGACCGATTCGACGTGCTCGCGTAGGGCGTCGCCGACCTTCCCGCCGATCGAGTCGAGGTTTTCCAGGATGCCCTCGAGGCCGCCGTACTGGTTGATCCACTTCGCGGCGGTCTTGGGCCCGACGCCGGGGACGCCCGGAAGGTTGTCCGCGGTCTCCCCGACGAGCGCGGCGAGGTCCGAATAGCGCGGCGGCGAGACGAAGTACTTGGCCTCGATTGCTTCGGCGTCCATCCGTGGGATGTTGGTGACGCCCTGCTTCGGGTAGAGGACGAAGACGTTCTCGGTGATGAGCTGGAAGGTGTCCCGGTCGCCGGAGACGAGCAGGACCTCGAAGCCGGCCTCATCGCCCTTGGCGGCGAGGGTGGCGAGGATGTCGTCGGCTTCGAAGCCGGGAATCTTGATGGTCTTGATGCCCCAGGCGGTCATCACTTTTTCAATGAGGTCGATCTGGCCGCTGAACTCGCGGGGGGTCTCGTTGCGCCCGGCCTTGTAGCCGTCGTACTCGGCCTTGCGGAACGTGGTGTCGTCGGAGACGTCAAAAGCCACGGCGACGTGCGTAGGGTTCTGTTCCTTGATGAGGTTGATCAGCATGGACGTGAAGCCGTGGACGGCATTGGTGTGCTGGCCGCTGGAAGTGGCGAAGTTTTCGGCCGGCAGGGCATAGAAAGCGCGGAAGGCCATCGAGTGGCCGTCGAGGACCAGAAGCCGGGGCTGGTCCGTGAGGGGCACCACCGGTGCCTGGGTCGCGGAGACCTCGGTCCCAACGCGTCGCGCCTTCCTGGCGGGCGTTGCGGCTTCGGCGACGGGCGGCTCGGCCACCAGGACAGAGGCTGTGGCTGCGTCCGTGGCAGTGACAGCATCTGCGCCGGCGTCTGTGGAAGGCTCGGTCGCGGGGGAAGGGGCCGGTTTGGTAGTTTCACTCACAGGTGCCAGCCTAGTTCCCATGATGGACAATTTCACGCCGGCCCCCTACGCGGCCGAGCTTGCGGCGGCCGGAGTTCCCGAGGACATGCACGATTGGCTGGGCCAGTACGGCGTCGGCGCCCTCGTGGTGAAGATGGGGATCCACTTCCTTGAAATGAGTCCGGAGCGGACCGTGGCCACCATGCCGGTGGAGGGGAACACCCAGGTGGCCGGGATCCTGCACGGCGGGGCCCACGTGGTCCTGGCCGAGACCTTGGGGTCTTTCGCGGCCGGCCTGCACGCGGGACCGAACCGGCAGGCGCTCGGGATCGAGGTCGGGGCCACGCATCACCGGGCGATCTCCGCTGGAACCGTCACCGGGACGTGCACGGCCATCCACCTCGGCCGGACCCTCACGACCCACGAGATCGTCATCACGGACGAGCACGGCCGCCGGCTCTCCACGGCCCGGATCACGAACCTCCTCCGCGATATCGCAGGGTAGGAGTTCACCGGGGCGCCGGTGGGATGGGCAGGAGGGCCGGGCCGTCGCGCCGGATGGGGCCTGCTAGCTCCTGCCCGGGAAGCGGTAGCGCAACTCCACGATGCCGCGGCCCATGGTCCGGGACGCGGCGAGCTCCAGCGGCGGCGTCGGGCCGGTCATGGGCAGCAGTTGCTTGCCGCCTCCCAGCACTACGGGAATGACCGAGAGAATCAGTTCGTCGAGCAGCCCGGCGTCCGCGAATTGCGCGGCGAGGACTCCCCCGCCGACCACCCAGATGTTCCGGCCGGCGGCCTCATCCTTGAGGTCGTCCACGAACTCGCGGACGGCCCCGCGGACGAACGTCACGTTGGCGCCCTTCGGGGCGGAGTGCTCGTGGTGGGTGAAGACCCAGCAGGGCGTTTCCGGATAGGGCCAGGTACCCGGTTCGTGCTCCAGGAGCCACGCGTACGTCTCACCGCCCATGACGATGCAGCCGACGTCGGCCAGGAACGCGTCGTAGCTGTCCTTGCCGCCCTCAAAACCGTCAAACTGAAGCAGCCACGCCAGGTTGTCGTCATCCGTGGCGATAAAGCCGTCGAGTGAGGACGCCACGAAGTACTGGAAGCTCACCATGGCCCCAGCCTAGCCAATGCGGCGCCGGGTTCCCATCCCCGGGTCGCGCCACCGAGAGAGGGTGCTGCAGCGGCCCGCGTGAGGACGGCGGACTACTTGTGGAAGTAGGGAATGATCAGATAAAGCCCGAAGAGGACGGCGGCGCCGCACAGGGCGAAGCACGTGTAAGCGAGCGGGCGGGTCCACGACGCCGGCTCGTTCCGGACATCCCCCGCGATGGCCGTGAGCCGGACGCCGAGGGAATAGAGGACTACGACTGTGACCGCGGCCACAAGCGTGGCCCCGGCCACGCTGAACAGTTCCAACCACTTCATCGCTGGGCATCCCCGTTCTTGATCGCCTTGGCGGCAGACTTCTTCTTGCGGAACTGCACGGCCTGGCCCATTTCTTCGATCTCGACGGCGTTGTGGTGGCCCACCTGGGATTTCCGCGAATGCACGAACATGTACGCCACGGCGGCGGTGCCGGCGGCGGCCGCGATGATGACTCCGACGACGCCGGTCTGCACGAGCAGAGCCGTGAGGGCGCCCACGATACCGGCCGCCGGGAGCGTGAAGAGCCAGCCGAGGGCAATCCGGCCGGCGGTTCCCCACCGGATGGTGGTGCCGCGGCGTCCCATGCCCGAGCCGATGACGGAGCCGGAGGCCACCTGGGTGGTGGACAGGGCAAAGCCCAGGTGCGACGAGGCCAGAATGGCCGAGGCGGTGCTGGCCTCGGCGGAGAAACCCTGGGCCGGCTTCACTTCGGTGAGGCCCGAGCCCATGGTGCGGATGATCCGCCAGCCGCCGGCGTAGGTGCCGATCGCGATGGCGAGGGCGCAGGCGGTGATAACCCACCACTGCGGTCCGGAGCCGGCAGGCTGCGCGCCGGCCGAGATCAGGACGAGGGTGATGATGCCCATGGTCTTCTGGGCGTCGTTAGTTCCATGGGCCAGTGCCACGAGGCTGGACGTAAAGATCTGGCCGGTCCGGAATCCGCCGCGCTTCTGGGTCAGCTTGTCGCCGGTTTCCGGGTCATGGCGTGACGTCAAGGCATAGGCCAGCCGCGTGCACAGATAGGCCGCGCCGCCTGCGATGATCGGGGCGAAGACCGCGGGAAGGATGACCTTCTGCAGGATCGATTCGAAGTTGATCGAGTGGATGCCGATGCCGGCGATCGCGGCACCGATCAGGCCGCCGAAGAGCGCGTGCGAGGAACTGGACGGCAGTCCCTTCAGCCAGGTGATCATGTTCCAGAGAATGGCGCCCATCAGCCCGGCGAAGATGATGTCCGGCGTGATCGCGACCCCGTCGGAGCCCTCTTTGATGATGCCGCCGGAAACGGTCTTGGCTACTTCCGTGGAGAGGAACGCCCCCACGAGGTTCAGCACCGCCGCCAGGGCGACTGCAGTCCTGGGTTTGATGGCACCGGTCGCGATGGGGGTAGCCATGGCGTTCGCGGTGTCATGAAATCCGTTGGTGAAGTCGAAGAACAGCGCCAGCGATACTACTAGCGCCACCATTACGGTGATTTCCACCTGTTGCCCAATCTGCAGTGTCCACGGTCAGCAGTTCCACTTCCCCGGTGCCGCATGGCCACAAACAATCATCTCATGCCTATCCGGATGAATGCTCGGTGGCCACGAACGCAGCTTGAAACCCTATCGATGGTACGTGGGAAAGACGGCAGCGCAAAACATGCCGGAAGACCCTAAATTCCGCCCTTCCCGGAGGAATCCGGACTTCAGGGCAGCGAGGCGATCCTCGTCACAGAGAGGTGGACCGGGAGCACTGTCCCGTCAGCGGTGCTGCTTAGACGGACCGGCGCGCCTCAGGCGCCGGACCGGCGTCGAGCATTGAGGCAATCTTGTCCTCGAGCGCGGCGAGCGTGGCCTCCGGCAGCACGATGAGCCCGTCGAGTTCACGGCGTGCGCGCCTGTAGGCCGTCTGACGTTCGGCAGGAGTCGCCGCGGCGTCCGAGGCGATCCTCAGGAGCTTCCGGGCAGTCTCGAGACGCTGGCGTTCCGGGCCGGTGAATTTGCTGTCCCTGATCCGCTTGGCTTCGCGTTCCGCGACGTCGAAGGCGATCTCGAAACTGGTGACGGCGGCCCGGTACTCCGCCAAACGGGCCGCAGTCCTGAGCTCACCGGGGGCGGCGGGCCGCAGACCGTCGGCCTCACGCTTGGCCCGCAGGAAAGCCACCGTGAGCGGCTCCCGGACATCGGTCATGACCGGGTAGTCGATCAGCTTCCCGACGTCGAGTTCGTAGTCGAGCCAGCGCCGGTTCACGGCGTCGTGCGCATTCATGAGGGCCAGGACCTGGGCCTGGCTGGCCTGTTCCGCCTGCGCGGCCTGGTTCTTGATTGTGTAGAGCTCCATCCGGCGCCGGTGCCGGCGTTCAGTGGCTTTGGACCAGGACCGGGCCCACCCGCCCATCAGTCCGCTCATGGGAAAGACGAGCCACCAAAAGTGCGAGACGAAATTGTAGAAGGGGTCCACGGCAACATCCTCCCATCCGTCGGCGGCGGCGGAAAGCCCCCTCCGCAGAGGGGGCTTTCCGGCCGGTACTCATCGGGTTGCAAGGACTTGCCGGGCGTCAGTCCCCGTGCTTGACCTTGTGCACCCGCGTGACGATGGTGGGGCACGGAACGTTCAGCAGGACGGCGTGCGCCGTGGAGCCGAGCACCGTGCGGGAGAGCCCGCCGCGGCCGCGGCTTCCGATCACCAGCACCCTGGCGTCCGCGGCGGTGTCCACGAGGGCCTTCGCCGGCTGGGTGTCCGTCTCGAGTCGCTGATGGACCACAAGGTCGGGGTATTTGTCGCCGAGCCCGGCCACCGACTCGGCGAGCACGATCCGGTTCTCTTCGACCATGCTCTCGGCGAGGCCGCTGGACGGTAGCTGCTTCTCGACCCACCGGGCGGGGGTCTTGAACGCGAGGACCACGGTGAGCTCGTCTCCGCCGAGGTCAGCTTCCGCGGCGGCAACTGCGACGGCCTGCAGCGACTCCTCGGAACCGTCCACGCCGACCACGACGCCCTTGGCCCCGGCGCCAGGCTTTGCGGGGATGACCGCCACCGGACAGTCCGAGGCGGCGACGACCTGCAGGGCGCGGTCCGTCACGGGGCCGCCGTCGAGGTGATGTTTTTCATGGCCGCCCACGACGATCATGGCTGCTTCTTTGGAGATATCCCGCAGCACCGATCCCCCGCTGCCGTGGCGGAGCTGGATGTCCACCTCGACGCCAGGGGACTGCTCGCTGGCGCTCGCCTTCGCCTTCTCAAGCAGTTCCATCCCCGATTCGCGGATGAGCTCGTGGTACTGGAAATCAGGGGACATCCAGCGGTCATCGACCGCGTGGAGGGCGATGACCGGAAGCTTGTCCCGGGCCGCCCGCTGAAGGGCCCACGTCAAGGCGGCGTCGCTGCCCGCAGACCCGTTGATACCGACGACGATTGCTTTGCTCATTCTGAATCCTGCTCTTCTCCATCGCGTGATCTGAACCGGCAGCCACACACCGCATTGTCTATAGAGCGCATGATCCCTGCACTGCTTGTTAGCTGCACCGCCAAACATCTGCGTTGGGTGGTGCCTGTAGTGCATGATCGGGCGGCAGTGCCGACAGCCGGCTGGCACCTTCAGTCTCCCGCGCCCGTCATGGGCCGGGTTAGGGCCTTAAGGCCCCGCGCCGCGCTGCGGACCCGCAAGTGGATCTGCAGGTGGACCCGCCAGCGGGCCTGTTGCGCGGCCTAATTGCACGGCCTAGAAACCTGTTGGCTCCGTTTCCAATTCCGGTTCGCGGGGCGGCCCCTCATGGTGCACGGGACGCAGTGCCGCCGTGTGTTCGAGCCAGATGAGAGCGTCGTACCGTTCCCCCATCCGGGTCGGAACGTAGTTCCCCGCCTCCCGCTCCGGGTGGTACACGACGCCGATCGCCCGGTGTCCGAGCCACGTCGAAAGCCACGGCCCGGTCCTGTCGTCACCGAACTCCAGCACGGATGGCACGCCGAGGGCCTGATGCAGGAAGTCCTCGTGGCTGCCCGGGCGTGCTTCCGGCACCGTGAGGATGCGCTCCGGGCGGCCCCATGCGTCGGCGGCGATCACGGAACCCCGGTGCCCGGCGAAACCGACCAGGAGCACGCCCTCGCCCGCGTGGCGTTCCCGTAGCAGTTGCCCGACGTTGACCAGGCCGTCCTGTGCCATGTCGGTGGCCCGCGCATCCCCGACATGCGTGTTGTGCTCCCAGATCAGGCCCTTCGACGCCGGCCCGAGGTGCCGGCTGACGCGGTCGATGGTGTCCGCCATATGGTGGTCGCGGACGTTCCAGGACTGCCGGTCGCCGCGGACCATGATGCGGTAGTAGTGCTCGGCGTTGGCCGCGACCTCGGCGTTCTGGACGGCGTCGAAGGCGTCCTCGTCGTGGGGGCCGGGGCTGAAGACCCGGTTCCTGACCTCGGTCAGGAGGGCCACGACGTCGGCCTCGCAGGACTGCGGGACCAGCCGCGTGCTCCAAGCGTACTGGTGCGGGTCCTCGTGGTGCGGGAGGAAGCATTGCCAGGCGCGCATGGCGGCGGGCACGGCGTCCGGGACGTTTTCCTGCAGCCAGCCGATGATTTCGCGCAGCGAATCCCAGAGCGAGTAGACGTCCAGGCCGTAGAAGCCCACGCGCTTGTCCATGGGGCGCCCCGCGTTCCAGGTGCGCAGCCAGTCCAGGAACGCCGCGATTTCTTCGTTGGCCCACATCCAGGTTGGCCAGCGTTCGAAACCGGCCAGCAGGGCGTGCACTCCCTGATCCTTGCCGTCCTGGCCGCGGACCCACCGGTTGATCCGCCAGCAGTCCGGCCAGTCTCCTTCCACCCCGATCCAGTTGTACCCCTCCTCGGCGATGAGGCGCCTGCTGAGGGTGTCGCGCCAGGTGTAGAACTCGTGGGTGCCATGGGACGCCTCGCCGATGGCGACGAATCGGCAGTCGGCGGCCCGCCGCACCAGGCCGTTGAGGTCCCGGTCGTTTTTCAGCGGCCGGGCGAGATCATGGATCTCCTTCAGCACGGAGGTGCGCGTGACGGCAACCGGATTCATCGCGGATCCTCAATGTCGATCGACTCCAGATGCTCGGGTACCCGGGCCCGCCAGCCGAGTTCGCGCTTGATCCTGATGCGCAGGGCATCGGACGCATCGGGGTCGCCGTGCGTGATGTAGGTCATGCGGGGCTCCTTCGCTGCCGCTTTCATCCACGCGATGATGCCGTCGGCGTCGGCGTGCGCGGACAGGCTTTCCATTTGGATCACTTCGGCCCGGATCTTGACGTCCTCCCCGTAGATGCGCAGCTCCCGTTCGCCGGCGGCCAGGGTGGCCCCCCGCGTGCCTCCTGCCTGGTAGCCACTGAGGATGACGGCGTTTTTCGGGTCCGGGCCGTACGCCGCGACGTGGTGCAGGATCCGGCCGCCGGTCAGCATGCCGCTGGCCGAGATGATGATCATGGGGCCGCCGCGCAGGTTCAGGAGCTTGGACTCGTCCACGGTGCGGGTGACCTTGGCCAGCTTGTACATGTCCACGTATTCCTCGCGCTTGAGCCGGTGTTCCTCGGGGTGGCGCTGGTACATTTCGGAGGCGTCGATGGCCATGGGGCTGTTCAGGTACACCGGGATGCGCGGAATCGCGCCCTTGCGCAGGAGCCGGGACAGGTACAGCATGAGCGTTTCGGCCCGGCCGACGGCGAACGCGGCGAACATGATGACGCCGCCGCGCTTCGCGACGCGGTTGATGATCTCCCCCAGTTGCTTCTCCGGATCCTCCGTGGAGTGTTTCCGGTTGCCGTAGGTTGATTCGGTCACCAGGATCCCCGTTTCGCCGAGCGGGCGCGGCGGGTACATGAAGGGGTCATCGGCGCGGCCCAGGTCTCCGGTGAAGTGCACGGATTGGGAGCCTAGCCGGACGTGGACCTGGGCGGCGCCGAGGATGTGTCCGGCCGGCACGAACGTCAGCTCCATGCCACCGCCGAGGTCAAGGGGATCGTCAAAATCCCGGATTTTGAATCTGTTGAGGGACGCTACGGCGTCGGCGGCCGTGTAGAGCGGGATCGCGGGATCGTGCGCGGTCGATCCCCGCTGTGAGGCATACCTGGCCTCTTCCTCCTGCAGGTGGCCGCTGTCCGGGAGGATGAGTTTGCATAGATCGGTGGTGCCGTCCGTGGCGTAGACCGGGCCGCCGAATCCGTCCCGGACCAGGGCCGGGACGTAGCCGGTGTGGTCCAGGTGCGCATGGGTCAGCACCACGGCGTCGATGGACTGCGGCGGCACCGGGAAGGGCGCCCGGTTGCGCTCGCGACTGCGCTTGTAGCCCTGGAAGAGCCCGCAGTCCACCAGTACGCGCCGGCCGCCGGCGTCGATCAGGTAGCGGGACCCGGTGACGGTGTCGGTGGCACCAAGGAACTTCAGGCTCGGCTGTTGGTGTTTCATGGTGCTCCCGTGGACCTCTACCCGTGGCTCTGTGGACCGCGCAGACTTGTGCACTGTGCAGACCTGTCCACTGCGCAGACCTACAAAAATGCACAAACCTACAAAGATGCGCGGACCTGCCGCTCGCGGTGTACGCCCCAGCTTCCGCCCCGGCCTGCCGGGTGCCAAGGGCCGAAAGTCACCTCACGGCCCGCGCCGCCGCGGCTGTCGCGCAGTCCGGTCCAGTACTCCCGGGCCGGCACTCCCGGACCGGTACTCCCGGACCGGTGCTGCCCGATAGGATTTCCTGACGGGTCCTGCCGGGCCCGACGGCCGGCAACCCGGCGCAGCCCAGTGGCAAGGACACACCATGAGCAGACGATCCGCGGGGCCCGAGCATCCCGACCGCCCCTGGACCCGCCACTACGGCCCCGGTGTTCCTATCGACCTCAAACTCCCCGCGGGGTCCCTGGTCGACCTCATGGACTCCTCCGTTCGGCGTTATGGACGGAAGACAGCGCTGGAATTCTTCGGGGCACGCACCAGCTACCGCGAACTCGGGACCGCCATCAGCAGGGCGGCTGCGGGCCTGAAGAAACTCGGCGTCAGGGCCGGCGACCGGGTGGCGCTGGTCCTGCCGAACTGCCCGCAGCACATCATCGCGTTCCATGCGGCGCTGCGGCTGGGCGCCGTCGTCGTCGAACACAATCCCTTGTATACCGACCGCGAGCTCCGTCATCAGTTCGAGGACCACGGCGCCACCGTCGCCGTGGTCTGGGACAAGGCGGTGGAGAAGGTCCGGCAGCTGCCCGCCGACGTCGGGCTGCAGACCATTGTCTCGGTTGAGCTGATTCCGGCGATGCCACTGCTCCAGCGGATGGCGCTCCGGCTCCCGGTACCCGCTGCCCGCGTGGCCCGGGCCTCACTGGCCGCCGGCAGACACACGCCCTGGCAAGCGGCGGCGCCGGCACACCGGACGGTACTCCCGTGGAAGGAGCTCCTGGCCGCCGGCGAGCTGAAGAAGAAGCATCCGCGTCCGGCCGCCGGCGACTTCGCCGTCATCCAGTACACAAGCGGCACCACGGGCCAGCCCAAGGGCGCCATGCTCACCCATGCCAATCTGCAGGCCAATGCCGCGCAGGGCCGCGCGTGGGTGCCCGGGCTCAAGGACGGCCGGGAGACCGTCTACGCGGTGCTGCCGATGTTCCACGCCTACGGGCTCACGCTGTGCATGACGTTTGCCCTGAGCATCGGCGCGAGGCTGGTGCTGTTCCCCAAGTTCGACGTTGACCTTGTGCTGAAGGCCTACAAGAAATCGCCGGCCACGTTCCTGCCGGCGGTGCCGCCGATCTGCGACCGCATCGCCGCCGCCGCGGCCGAGCGCGGCATTGCGCTGGACAGCATCCGGTTTCCATCTCGGGGGCGATGAACCTGCCCACGGCGACAGTGGAGACGTGGGAGAGGGCAACCGGCGGCTACCTGATTGAGGGCTACGGGTTGACGGAAACCTCGCCCATCGCGCTGGGCAACCCCTTCGGTCCCAGCCGGAAACCGGGAACAGTGGGGGTCCCGTTTCCCCTGACCGACATCCGGGTGGTGGACCCGCGGAACGTCCTGCTGGACCGCGCCCCCGGTGAGGAAGGCGAGCTCCTGGTCCGGGGCCCGCAGGTTTTTGCCGGCTACTGGAACCGCCCGCAGGAGACCGAGGAATCACTCCTGGAAGGCGGCTGGTTCCGCACGGGGGACATTGTCTCGGCGGACAAGGACGGGTTCGTGACGGTCCGGGACCGGATCAAGGAGCTGATCATCACTGGAGGCTTCAATGTCTCCCCCACGGAAGTGGAGGACGTCCTCGCCGAATACCCCGGCATCCTGGAAGTGTGTGTGGTGGGCCTGCCGCGCCCCGGCGGCGGCGAAGACGTGGTCGCCGCCGTCGTCCCCGCCGCAGGACCCGGCGTCGATCCGGAGGCGCTCCTGGCTTTCGCACGCGAGAATCTGACCGCCTACAAGGTGCCGCGCCGGGTTGCCATGGTGGATGAACTGCCGCGCTCGCTGATCGGCAAGGTCCTGCGCCGTGAAATCCGGGACGCGCTCGTGGCCGGCCAGTAGCGTTCTCTTCGCTCCGGCCGGCCACGGGTTCTGTCAGTGCCCGGCCTCCTCAGTGTCCGGAATCGTCGCTTCCTGTGTGGTGGCCGGCCGGGTCGTCCTGTCCTGCGCCATGCGATTGGCCACCATTGTCCTCGGGCGACGGTGCAGGCTCCAGTGCCGGTCCAGGTTCGAGGGACAGGTCTACTCCCTCGCCTGTGTCCGAGCGGGGGGCCAGCGCAACGTTGGCGGGGTCCACGCCGGCGCCGCGGGCCATGCCGTTGCGGACGGATTCCACGAGCGCGTCGCTGAGCAGCGGCCCCGTGTAGCTGACCGTCAGGGCACCGTTGTCCAGGACCGTGGCGTAGTTCCCGAGCGCGTCCGAGAGTATGCCTTCCTCGGCGATGGATTTCGCCAGGGCTGCCGGATCGGCCGCGGCCACCGTGAACCGGAGGTCGTGGACCAGAACCAAGGCGACATGGACATGCTCCACGCCTGGATAGCTTCCCGCAGGGCCGAAAGCCAGCCCAGCCAGCTTCTCGGCGTCGCTGCTGGCGCTTCCCGGCGGCAGCGCCACGATGACCTCCGGCGACATGTGCTCGAGGATCGCCGGTTCGAGCACGTCCGGGGAGATGTCGGACAGGACGACGTCGGCGGCACTCGCCGCCTGCTCAAGCCGGGCCCGGGCTGCGCCGAGGTCCGCGCCCGGGGCCGGATGGACGGCGATGACCGCCCGCCGCCGCACCATCAGCCCGTCGTGGCTCACTGCCGGACGGCCATTGCCGACGTCGGTCCCCGTCTCGAGCGAGACAGCCGCGGCGCTCGCCGCGACCGACGGCGGCGCCGGCGCCGGCGGTCCGCCCGTGCAGGCGCTTAGTGCCAGCACGAGCAGGGCGGCCGCGCCCAGTGCCCCAACGCGGCTCATCTCAGGTTCCCGCGGGCAGTCCGGGCCGGTACACCGGCGGGAATGAGTCGGGGGCCGTGGTGTCCAGGACCGGCGGATCGGACGTGATGGGGTCGTTGGTTCGCAGATCGCCGACGGAGAACTGCACCATCATGTCGTGGTCTTCATGGACCAGGTTGTGGCAGTGGATCATGTAGCGTCCGCCCCCGCCGGTCCCCGTGTCGAATTGCATGAGGGCCGTGATGGACTCGTTCTCGCCGGCGTAGAAGACATCCTTGGGGCCCTTCTCCCAGGCAAACGGCTGGCCGCCGTTGGTGTTTCTCGCGATTATTTTGGCGTCAATGAGGTGGATGTGCACCGGATGGAACCAGCCACCGGACGCATTGATGATGGTCCATTGCTCGATGTCGAAGGGCTGGGGGTTGCCGAACAGCTTGGTGAACCCGGATTTTTCCACATCGGCCCAGGTGACACCGTTGACGGTCCATTGACCGTTGTCCCGGAAGAATTTCAGCTCGCGCTTCGCCTTGGCCATCGCCGGCGTGAGACTCATCGTGGCGATGCCGCCCTTGGCTGCGTTGACGGAACCGCCGTCGTCCAGGGTGGCCGGGATGCCGGAAATGGAGCCCGCTCCCGACCCGGAGTCGGCCACCACCTGGAAGCGCATGATTTTCCCGGTGTTGGCGAAGTCGATGTTGTTCTTGTTGCTGAGGTTTCGCAGTTCGATCAACTGGCCGGTGCGGTATTTGCGGAAGTCGATCAGGACCTCATAGCGCTCGGCCGTCCCCTGCCGCCAGGACTTCACGGCCTGCACGGCGGGAACCATGCCGGCGTCGGTTGCCACCACGTAGATGGGGTCCCCGGTGGAGAGCGTGGGCCGGTAGGACCGCGAAATCGAGGCATCGAGCACGCGGAAGCGGTAGATCCGGGGCTTGACCTTCATCGTGGGCCACGGGACGCCGTTGACCATGATGATGTCCCCCCACAAGCCCTTTTGTCCGTTGTCGTTATATGCGAGGGAGCCGTCGGCGTTGAACATGGCGTCCGAGATCATCAGTGGGACGTCGAACTCCCCCTGGGGTAACTGCGCCCGGTCGTACTTGTCGGAGAGGGGATAGAAGCCTGCGAGCCCGGAATACACGTTCTGGGCGGTGATGTGGTGCTTGTGGTCGTGGTACCACAGGGTCCGTGCCGTCTGGAAGTTGGGGTAGTGGTAGTTCTTGACGTTGCCCGGGACGGTGATGTCGTTGGCGTAGCCGTCGTACTGCGGCAGCGACGCCGAGCCGTGCAGGTGGGTGACGGTATTAAAGGCGCCGGGCTGGAGCAGCCCGAGCGGGGGCAGTCCGTTGCGGATCCGCACCTCGATCCTGGTGCCCTGCCTGGCACGGATGGTGGGCCCGGGAAAGATGCCGTTGTAGCCCGCCACGGTGGTGCTCAGCCCGGGCACGAACTGGGCCTGGCCGAGTTTCTGGGTGAGGGCGTACCGGGCAAAGGGGCGGGACGGGTCGCCGTCGTCGAAACCTGTCGCAAAGGGGACGAGCTCCGGCGGGCGGCGGAAGACCCCCGCATAGGGAACAGGCATGTTCTCCGGTGCAAGAAGGCTGGCAACCGCCGGGGCCGGTGCGGGCGCCGGGGCGGTTGCCCCGTCTGTCGGCGGTATGGTTTCATCGCCTCCTTTGAATCCGGCCAGGCCGAGGGCGCCCACTGCGCCCAGTTTGAAGATCTCTCGTCGTGTAGTCATGGCCCCTCCAAGTGGGCAATCGAACTGAATACCGGGTCGAAGAGTGACTGTCGAGAAGTGCCTTTGGAACCGTGCCTTTCGAACAGTGTCTTTCGAACAAGCGAGGAAGCCGGCCGGCGGACCGTTGCTGGCCGCCAGCCGGCGTTCTCGAACTGCTGTTAGAGTGCTGTGCCCGTAGTGAACGTCCAGATACGGGTGGTCAGCGGGTTACCCGCCAGGTCGCGGACGCCCGTGGTGCCGCCGGTGACGGTGACCCGGTACTGGGTGTTCGCAAGCAGGCTGGTTCCGGGGTTGATCGTCAGCACCCGGGTGGTGGTGTTGAACGAGATCGCCGAGGCGACCTGGGCTCCGGTGGAGACCCGTTCAATCCGGACCTTGCCGGCAACTGCGAAGCCGGTGATGGCCTCGCTGAACGTGGCGGTCACGTTGCTGTTGCGCAGCACCCCCGTGGCTCCCGCAACGGGAGTCGTGGCAGTGATGGTGGGGTTCGGGCCTGTGGTGAACGACCACGTGCTCGTCGCCATCGTGTTGCCCGCGAGGTCACGGATCCCCGAGAGGGTCGCCGTGTACACCCGGTCCGCCGTCAGCGTGACGCTTGGGTTGAGGGTCGCAACCCTGGTGAGCACGTTGTACGACACGACGGCGGGGATCAGCGTGGTGCCGAGCCGCAGCTGGAACGTGGTTCCGCTGACTCCCGTCACCGCTTCGCTGAACGTTGCCGTCATATTCGCCGTCTGGCTCACGGAGAAGGCACCGGATGCCGGTGTCCTGGCCGTGACCGTGGGAGCGATGAATTCAGTCCGTGGTGTCACCGCTGCGGTGCGGGCAGAGAACCCGCCCGTGCCCGCTGCGTTCACGGCTCCGACGTCGAACGTGTACGCCGTCCCGTTGGTCAGGCCCGTCACGACGACGGTTCCGACGTTTCCGGTGACCGCCTGCGTACGTGCCAGGACGGTTCCGGCGAAGGCCCGCACGGTGTAACCCGTGATGGCGGATCCGCCGTTGGATGCCGGTGCGGTCCAGGTCAGGGTCGCCGAGGCGTTCCCGGCCGTGGCCGTCCCGATGGTCGGCGCTCCCGGTACGGTCGCCGTCGTCGGGCTGACCGTGTTGGACAGTGCCGAGAACGGGCTGTCGCCGAGGGCGTTGCTGGCCAGAACCTGGAACCGGTACTGGGACCCGTTCGTCAGACCGGTCACCACCAGGCTGGTGGCGCCTGCCGGGGCGGTGCGCAGGGCGCCGACCTGGATGCCTGCCGGGTCCGTCGTCACGTCGAGCACCTTCACGGAGAAGGAGTCGGCAATGCCTACGGTCGGGGCCGTCCAGCGCGCCGTTGCCTGCCCGGCGCCGGCGGTTGCTGTGCCGATGACCGGAGCGTTGGGCAGAACGGTGTCCGAGAACTGCAGGAACTCGATGTTGCGGATGGTGTCCGTGCCGTCGACGCCGACGTTGTCGACCACCGTGGTGGTCGAGCCCGCCGAGCCCAGTATGCCGTTGCCGCCCGTCGTGGTGACGGTGTAGTTGGCCCGCGGGCCGGAGAAGATCGCGACGTCCCGGTTGCCCGCGGTTTCGAGGGCGGTGGGGGTCACGATCTCGCGGACAGCCACCAGGTTCCCCGGGTTGACGACGCCGGCCGCTACTGCGGCCGCCAGGGTCAGCGGGTTACCCGTCTGGTACTGGCGTTCCATGAGGTCGGTGGTGCCGATCTCGGCTCCTGCGTCGTCCCGCACGCTGATGCGGATCTTGAGGTACCGGTCGCCGTCAAGGACGTCGTTGCCGCCGCGGCCCTCGAGCTTGTCGCTGCCAAGACCTCCGACGATGATGTTGCCATCGCCCCAGACCGGACCGGCCAACGGGCAAACGCCCATGGGTGAGAGTGCGGCCACGGGTGCCAGCGGCGTCGTCGGAGCCGGGAGGATCGCTCCCAGGCCGGCGATCCGGTTGATGCCCGTCTGGTCGAGGACGTCGCAGCCGCTGAAGCCTGCACCACCTACGGTGCTGGGCACTGCATCGTCGCCCCGGATGACGTCATCAAACTTGGAACCGGAGTTGGCTTCCACTTCCTGCCAGCGGTCGCGGTTGACCACGACGGGGAGCGGGACGCCGATCAGGTTGTTGTTGATCTTCATGTCGTCGTCGGCAGCCACGGTGTCGTACTGGTGCGTGGCCCAGTCGAAGCCGGCGGCACCGGCGTAGCGGTCGATGGCGGCATTGCTGGACATGATGTCGTCCCCGCCCTCGGCGTCGTAGTCGTTTTCACCGACCTGGCCGACGAAGATGTCGTTGCCGGGCTTCGCCTGGGCCGGGTCGTCGAAGAACGGTGCGCCGTGATCTCCGATCAGCAGGTCCTGGCCGGAGCCGCCCTGGATCCAGTCGTCGCCGCCGTCGCCAAACGTCGCGTCCGCACCGTCGCCGGACTGAACGAAGTCGTTGCCGGGACCTGCGAAGGTCTCGTTGTCGTTTGCTCCGCCGTTGGTGAAGTCCTGGCCGTCTCCGCCCATGTTGATGTCGTCGCCGATACCGGAGTTGAGGTAATCGTTGCCCGGACCGCCCTTGAGGACGTCAGCGCCGGACAGATCGGTGATCCTGTCGTTGCCGTCGCCGCCAAGTGCGATGTCATCGCCGCCGTTGCCTTCAATGACGTCGTCGCCTGCGTTGCCGAGGAACGTGTCGTTGTCGTTGCCGCCGGTGACGCGGTCAGCGTTGGCCGTGCCGTTGTAGACGGACTGGCCGTTGATGCCGCTGGGATCGACCGTGTTCTTCTCCATGTACTGGATGGTGCCGTCGGGCTTGCGCAGGAGAAGCAGGTTCTCCTTGCACTCGGTGGTTGCGTCGTCCGCGACCGTCGGTCCCGAGGTTGCGTAGCCCGCCGCGGTACCGGCCAGGTTGCCCAGCTGGAACTTGCAGTCGGCGGTGCCGAACGCATCGGCCTTGAGCGAGTGCGCGTTGGTGTTGCGCATGATCATCTCCGCGAAGGAGTTGCTCTCCAACTGCGCCCGGAGGTTCATGCCCGGAGTACGCGCCAGGTAGTACAGGCGGTCGCCGTTCTGAAGGTCCGTCAGCTGGTTCTCGAACACGTAGTTGAACGTGCTTCCCAGGAGGCCGCCGAAGAGGTTGGTCTTCTCCGCCAGGCCGCCGACCCAGAGGTCGACCTTGTTCAGGCCGGTCTCCTGCGTCGCCCACGGTCCGGCACTGTTCATGAAGTCCGTCATGTCAGCTGTTGGAGGAGTGGCCAGGGTGCCCGGATCAACGATCGCCTTGGCCGCTGCCCGCTTGCCTGCCAGCGTGGTTTCGCTGGTGATGGTCGGATAGGTGCCGTAGGCGGCAACAAAGTTGATCAGCGATTCCGGGTGCTTGAGGTTCTGGCCGAAATCCGCCCAGCTCGTGTATGGGGCCAGCTGGCCGTCGCCCGTGGCGTCATGGATCTGGCGCCGCAGTTCATTGAGCGGCGGTACGCCTTCGGAGCGTGCGCGGGTCATGTTGATCGTCGCCAAGTCCAGGGGAAGGCCCAGCAGATTGTTGCGCAGGGTGCCGGTCACGAACTCGTCAAGTTCGTTGCCGACCTGGTCGCTCATGCCCATGACGATGCTGCCGGCGGCCTCTTCCGAGGTCAGGGATCCCGCCGATCCGCCGTTGGTGTACTCGGGCGGGTTCAGGAAGCCATGGAGCAGCGAGATGGAGTTATCGGTGCCGTCCGCATTGGTGCGGGAAATCGTCTCGGTCAGCATGGAGTGGCCAAAGCGGTAGACCGCATGGGCGAACTCCGCCTTGATGGCCGAGTTGATGTCCGTGTGGTAGACGTGGAACGGCTGGACCGCAGGCTGGACCTTGCGGGCGAACTCCTCGAAGACGAGGTGCTGGTATTCCATTTCCGTGACGAACCTGGCCGCCTGGAACAGGCGCTCGCCGTTCCATCCGTTGGCGCCGGCGGCCAGCTTCCACTCGGCCAGCGCGGCAACGCCGGTGGCTGAGGTGTCGTTGGTGAGGGTGTTCTCGATGTCCGCCACGAGGCGGTCATGCTCGGAGTGGAATATCTGGTGGATGGTGGTAAGTCCGATGTTCTCGTTGACGCGGCCGTCACCGGCACAGAAGTGCGCGTTGAGCATTTCGTCGTCGTAGGTCCCTGCGGGCTGGTTCGCAAAGTCTGCCGAGGCCGTGGTGTCGGCGTCCGGGGCGGGCGCGACGGGCGGCGTGGCAGGGTTGTGGTCCGTGTCCTGCGGCGACGGATCGGCGTTGTGCGCGATGTCGGTCAGGAACGGGGTGTCGAAGTACCGAACGTTCGCCGGCACCGGAACGGGATTCGCCGTGTTGCCCTCGACCAGTCCGGTCAGGGTGACGTACTGCGGAAGGCCGCGTGCGGGTCCTGGGATGAACTTTCCGTACGGGTCCGCGGCAATCATCGGGATGTTGGTGACGTCCTTGTCCTGGAGTTTGAGGCCCAGGAAGATCGCCGCCTGGGCCTTCACGTCCGCCCACGTCGCCATGCCGCCGGCGGTGGGGCCGGCGGGACCGCCGAGCAGCTTGCCGGTGGCGACCGGCTTGCCATCGGCGTTGTTGATGTATTCCCGCAGGAACACCTGGTGGGAGGGATGGGACGTGTACGTCTGCGACTGGTCCACGTAGGGCGAGTCGGTGTTGGCCGCTTCCTGCACGTCATCAGCGGTACCCAGGACACCGTCCGGGCCCGGCTGGTTTTGTGCCCGGGTGAGGACCATGAACGCGTTGGGGCCGTTGGCGGCCACCTCATCGCCCGTGCCCGGCTTGCCGTCGGGGCCGACCGTGATCAGCGGGTCGTCTGCCTTGAGCGGAACAAACACCGTTCCGCCGCCCTTGACCGTCTGGTCGACGCCGTGGTCGAAGAACTGCCCGAACAGGGTGAACAGGGAGTTGTACGGCGGGGAGAGTCCGACGTCGGTGGTGACGTTGGGGATGAACAGCGTGTCCCCGGTGGGGACGCAGCCGGCCGGCACACCCGCGACCGGCGGAGCCGCCAAGGGGTCAGGATCGGTGGTGCAGGGGAACAGCCCCGGGTTGCCCTGGGTCCGGACGGGGAAACCGGCAGCGGCCACCGCTGCGGGATTGGTGGAGGTCTGGTCCACAATCAGGTTGCTGACTTGGCGGGGCTGGGAGTCGAACACATTGCCCGACTTTTGCTGGTATGACGACGGACCGGCGGGGCCGAAGCCGGCCGGAACGGAGTCCGCAGCGTTGAACGACGGCGTCGCTAAACGCGGAAATACCTGGTCGGCGGCCCCGTAGGTTTCGCGGCCGGCGAGCAGGTTGTTGCAGGAGCCGTCAACCGTGCGGAGGCCGTATGAGGTGAGGGCGTCGGGAATCTGATTGGGGCCTCGACCGACAAGCGCGCCGCAAGGGCCGGTGGCCGACGTCGTGTTGGCGACGTGCGCCTCGGCGATCTTGATCTGCTTGAGGATGTAGGCGAGGTCGGAGGGGGTGACGGTGAAACCTGCGCCGACGGGTGCCGGGGCGGCGTTGGCGCCAAGCGCCGTGGTGGTGAGTCCGATGAAACTGAGCAGGGTCATCGCTGTCCCTGCGGCTACTGCGCGGGTTGGCCGACTGAAGACACGTCTTTGGCCGTCGACCTTCCTGCATGCGAACAAATTCATTGCACACCTGCCTCTTGGAGTGAGTGATGGTGCAAGAGTGGTGGGTATTTCCTTGGAGAAAACTGGGAGCTGCCCGTGAGGTGCGATGCGGACCGCGGTCCGGGGGTGGCCAGCGTCCCGGGCCACCCGGATCGGGGCCCAGCAGTACGCGGACTGGCGCTTTGGGCTACTCGCTCCGGCTCCGACGGCGGCAGCGCGGCCTACGCACGAGGTACTGCGTGGCAAGGCTGTCAACGGATAACGAGCGGGTAACGGATACCCCTGCAGGACCCGACTTTTGGCCGCCTCCTACTTACAGCCGGCATACGGCGGGCACGCAGGTTGCGCCCAGACAGTGCTGATAGTGAGCCACGGACTGCGGTGGCTGACGTGGCCCCCCCTCCTGCCGGGCACGTGCCGCGACCACCCGGAGGGAACTGCGCCAGTACGTGGTCAGGGCGGCGCGTCCACCCGTGAGGGCACGCCGGATTGCTTGCGGCACTCCGGGCAAGCTGATAGGCCTGACGGTAGGGTGCATAGTGGCACATCGGCTCGCCGTCCCATCCGGGCGGCGGTTGCAGAAGGGAAGTTCACGTGACTCGCAAGACTCCTCAGGTGGAGGAACCGTCCGAGAAAGAGCTCGTTGTCGAGAACGGGCCGAAAAGCTGGGCCGCCGGCGTCCCGGGCGTGTACCACTCCATGAAGCCGGCCATCGAGCAGATGGGGCTCAACCGGACGCGGAAGACCGTTATGGCCATAAACCAGAAGGACGGCTTCGACTGCCCGAGCTGTGCGTGGCCGGACCCGCACCACCGCAAGGCGTTCGAGTTCTGTGAGAACGGGGCCAAGGCCGTCACGTGGGAGGCGACCCCAATCACGATTCCCTCCAGTTTCTGGGCGGAGCACCCGGTCAGCGAGCTGCGCAGCCGGTCCGAGTACTGGCTCGGCATGCAGGGCAGGCTCACGGAGCCGGTCTACAAGCCCGCCGGGGAGGACCATTACAAGCCGGTCAGCTGGGACGAAGCGCTCCGGATTGTCGCCGACAAGCTCAAGGGGCTGGACTCCCCCGACCGCGCGGCGTTCTACACGAGCGGCCGCACGTCGAACGAGGCGGCCTTCCTGTACCAGCTGCTGGTCCGCGGCTACGGCACCAATAACCTGCCGGACTGCTCCAATATGTGCCACGAATCCTCGGGCTGGGCCATGGGCCAGACCATCGGCATCGGCAAGGCGACCGTCAGCTTCGACGACTACGCCAACGCGGACCTGATCATCATCATGGGCCAGAACCCGGGGACCAACCACCCCCGGATGATGACTGAGCTTGAGAACTGCAAGCACAACGGCGGCGAGATCGTGGCCGTCAATCCCCTGCCCGAGGCCGGGCTGCGCCGGTACAAGAACCCGCAGCAGGTCAACGGAGTAATCGGCCACGGCGTCCAGATCGCGGACCAGTTCCTGCAGATCCGGATCGGCGGGGACATGGCGCTGCTGCAGGCCGTGTCCAAGCGCGTGCTCGACGCCGAGGTCAGGAAGCCCGGGACTGTCCTGGACCACGCCTTCCTGGCCGAACACTGCGAGGGACTCGAGGAGCTCAAGGAGCACCTGGCCCGGCTGGATGAGAGCGCTGTGCTGGAGGCCACCGGCCTGCGGAGCGAGGACATCGATGAGCTGGCGGCCCGCTACCTCAAGGCCGAGAAAGTCATCATCACCTGGGCCATGGGCATCACGCAGCAGAAAAAGGGCGTGGCCACCATCAAGGAGATCATCAACCTCCTGCTGCTCCGCGGCAATATCGGCAAGCCCGGCGCCGGTGCGTCCCCCATCCGCGGACACAGCAATGTCCAGGGCGACCGCACCATGGGAATCTGGGAGCAGATGCCGCAGTCCTTCATGGAAGCCCTCGGCAAGGAGTTCGACTTCGAGCCGCCGCGCGAACACGGCACGGACGCCGTCGAGACCATCAACCAGATGCGCGACGGCGAGATCAAGGTCTTCGTCGCCTTGGGCGGCAACCTGGTGGCGGCGATCTCGGACACGAATGCGGCCGAAGCTGCGATGGAAAACACGGAGATGACGGTCCAGATCTCGACGAAGCTGAACCGGTCCCACGCAGTGACCGGCCGCGAGGCGCTGATCCTCCCCACGATGGGCCGGACCGAGATTGACATCCAGGAATCCGGGCCCCAGTTCGTGTCCGTGGAGGACACCGTCTGCGCCGTCCACCCGTCCTGGGGCAGCGTCGAGCCGGTGTCCCATCAGCTGCTGTCCGAGCCGGCCATCCTGAGCCGGCTGGGCAAACTCCTCGTCGGAACCAAGATCAAGGCCGACTGGGACGGCTTTGAAAAGAACTACGACCTCATCCGCGATCACATTTCTCAGGTAGTGGGCGGCTGCGAGGACTACAACCAGCGGATCCGACAGGATGGCGGGTTTGTTCTCGCCAACGGCCCCCGCGACTCGCGCACGTTCCCCACGCCGACCGGCAAAGCCGTGCTGACCGTCAACGACCTTGAGCATGTCCAGCGGCCGGCAGGCACCCTGATCCTGCAGAGCATGCGCTCCCACGACCAGTTCAACACCACCATCTACTCGCACAACGACCGCTACCGGGGCATCAAGAAGGGCCGCCATGTGGTGTTCGTGAACCCGGACGACCTCGCCGAGCTCGGCCTGGCGGACGGACAGTACGTGGATATCCGCGGTGTGTACGAGGACGGCGAAGAACGCGTGGTCCGCAAGTTCCGCGTCGTGTCCTACCCGACGGCCCGCGGCTGCGCGGCCGCGTACTACCCCGAGGCCAACGTGCTCGTGCCGCTGAACCACACGGCCGAGGGCAGCAACACGCCGATCTCCAAGGCGGTCATCGTCCGGCTCGAACCAAGCCTGGACCAGACACCGGACAGCGCGCCACCCGTCTCCGCCGGGGCAGCCCGGCCCTAGGCTCACGCTTCCGCAGGCCGGGGCGCGGGACATGCCCAGCCGCGGCCCCGGCCACTGGACATAACACCACCATGCCCACCCCTGCGCCCCAGCAATGAGCATGTCCTCCGCAGCAATGAGCATGTCCCACTGACCGGATCCGAACACAGCACAGGCCGCGTCCCCTTGAGGGAACGCGGCCTGTCCGCTGACGCCTGAACCTGTAGCCGGCGAGCTGCCTACTTCCTGCGGCCTGCCCGCTGCCGGCGCCGGCGCGAGCGCCGGACCGCTGCTACTGTGCTCGCTTGACCCAGCCTTCCTCGTCCGGACCGCCGGATTCGCCGTGCTCGCAGAGCTCAATGACTTTGTTCGACGCCGCGTGCACAGCTTCCTGCGTGCCCTTCCGGCCTTTGGTGGACGCGGTGCCGGCCGCATAGCCCACCATGAATGCGCTGATGGCATCCGCGTGCGGCCCGACGGCTTTGACGGATTCTTCCGCGACCTCGACGATCTTCTCGTGGTCGACCTCAAGGTCGAGGATCTGCAGGGCCTGGATGAGCCGGCTGCTCCAATGCCGCAGCGAGCTGTCTTCGTCTCGGGACAACGTCATTGCTACTCCTTCTCGCGGGTGAACGGATCGTCTGACCCTCAAGGGTTAGCACCCGCCCCGGCGTTGCGCAACGCGACACAGCGACCGGCACCACAGCCCGGCGCCCCCGCCAGCTGCCTCAACTCCACAACGCGACGTGGAACTTGGGGCCCCGGCGTTCCAGCCCGCGCGAGCCACCGGGAGCCACCATGGCTGCCGTGGCATCGGCAGTGCCGGCAAACCGCTGCAGGGTCCGTGCCATGGTGGTGGCCCGGCCCCGGTCCAGGGTGCTGGCCCACCAGAGGCCGGAGATCGGCGTTCCGGCGACCGGCACACGGACCAGGGAGCCGCTGCGGATTTCGGCCCGGACAATGTGGCCGAGCGCCAGCATCGTTCCTTCACCCGCCCGCACGGCGGCAAGGGCCTCCGTTTCGCTGCTGAGGCAGACGATCTCCGGCACCACTCCCTGGGCAGCCAGCCAGCGGCCTTCTTCGCTCGTCTCTTGGATGCCGGCGGGGCCGGCAAACCACGGCCGGCCTAGGAATTCACTCAGCCGTACGGGTCCGTGCAGCGACGCGAGGGGATGCCCTGCGGCCACCACGAAGACCCGCTGGTACCGCAGGAACGGCACGGAATCGAGCCCGACGTCGGCGGCGTCCTTGGGGTCAGCGCTGTTGTGGGCAGCCCCGTTGCGGACAGGGGGCCTGATACCCAGGGCGATGTCGTAGACGCGTTCCAGCATCAGCGATGCCACATCTTCCGCCTGCTCCACGACCACATCGACGGAGGCTCCCGGAACCCGCCGGGTGAACAGGTCCAGGAGGCGGCCGGCAGCGTGCTCCGCGAACGGCGCCGTGGCCACGATCTTCAGGCGTCCGGTCTCGGTCTGAGCATGCGCGACTTCCCATCGGGCCTTGTCAGCCAGCCCGACGATGTCCTGGGCGTATTCAGCGAGCGCCCGGCCGCCGGGTGTCAGCGCAATACCGCCATGGGCGCGAATGAACAGAGGGTCGTCAAGGTCCTGCCTGAGCGCGGCGAGCGCCGCCGACACGGCCGGTTCGCTGACCCCGAGGTGGGCCGCGGCCGCGTGCAGAGAGCCCAGCTTGGCCACAAGGGCGAACGTGCGCAACTGTCCCAATGTCATCGCCACGGCTTCATAACCTTTCGCTTATGACGATATTGACATCCCACTTAGGCCGGGGCAAGACTGACCTCAATCCGGCGCAAGGCAATCACTGACCCACGCCGCCGGCGGTTCGGAGTGAGGTAGGGACTATGCAGATTCCGGCTCCATTTGACTACGTGCGCGCCACCACCGTGGACAACGCCCTGGAACTTCTCGCCCGCTACGGTCCCGAATCCCGGGTGGTGGCCGGCGGCCATAGCCTCCTGCCGATGATGAAGCTTCGCCTTTCCCGGCCCGAATGGCTGATCGACATCAATGACCTCTACGAGCTGGACTTCATCCTCCGTGACGGCAACATCCTGAGGGTCGGCGCCATGACCCGCCACACCACCTTGCTGGAATCGGACGAGGTCGCGGCACTGTTCCCCATTGTCCGGGACGCTGAATTGGTCATTGCCGACCCCGTCGTGCGCAACCGTGGCACCATCGGCGGTTCGCTCTGCCAGGCCGACCCGGCCGAGGACCTCTCCACCGTGTGTGACGTCCTGGGCGCCGAGGCCGTGATCCGCGGGCCAGGTGGCGAGCGCGTCCTGTCCATGCCGGACTTCCACCGCGGACCGTACCAGACAGCGGTCGGGCAGGATGAGCTGCTCTGCGAACTCAGGTTCCCTATCCGCCCCCGCTCGGGTAGCGCCTACGAGAAGGTCGAGCGCCGGGTGGGCGACTGGGCCGTCGGCGCCGCCGGCGCGGCCGTCGTCCTCGCCGCGGACGGGACCGTTGAGGATGCCGCCGTCGGACTCACTGCGCTGGGCCTTGACCATACGGTGGACGAGGCCGCGGCCGTGCTCCGCGGCAAGCGTCCCGATGAGGACTTGTTCGGCGAGGCCGGCCGGCTGGCTGCCGCAGCGTGCGATCCCGTAGCGGACCAGCGCGGCCCGGTCGATTACAAACGGCATCTCGCCGATGAGCTCACCCGGCGGGTACTGCGGCTGGCCTGTGCCCGCGCCGCCCAGATGCAGGAAGGCTGAAGCCGATGCAGATCAGCATGACCGTTAACGGCAGCGACGTCACGAGCGAGATTGAGCCCCGCGTGCTGCTGGTCCACTACATCCGCGAGGTCCTGGGCCTCACCGGTACGCATTGGGGCTGCGACACCAGCAACTGCGGGACCTGCGTGGTCCTGATGGACGGGCAGCCCGTGAAGTCCTGCACCGTCCTGGCCGCCATGGCCGCGGGCCACGACATCCGCACCGTCGAGGGGCTGGCCGCCGGCGGCACCCTGGACCCCGTGCAGCAAGGCTTCATGGAGGAGCACGGGCTGCAGTGCGGCTTCTGCACCCCGGGGATGATGCTGACGGCCCGGGCACTCCTTGATAAGAATCCGCACCCTGACGACACTGAGATCCGGCAGGCCATTTCCGGGCAGATCTGCCGGTGTACGGGCTACGCGACGATCGTGCGCTCGGTCCAATGGGCCGCCGCCCATCCGGCGGGGCCAGGCCCGGAGGACGCACCGACGGCCGAGGAAGTCCTGGACGGCACAGACACCGCCGTCCCGGATGTCGCGGCAGACACAGCAAACACAGCCACAGAGGTGAAGGCATGACCGTCATCCATGACCGGCCGTCAAACCCGGCCGCCGGCGACGAAGACCGTCCGATCGGCTACGGGCGCATCCAACGCAAGGAAGACCCGCGCTTTGTGCGCGGCAAAGGCCACTACGTTGACGACATCGTGCTGCCGGGAATGCTGCACGGCGCCATCCTGCGGGCCCCGGTGGCGCACGCCCGGCTCGTGTCCATCGACACCACCAATGCCCTGGCGCATCCGAAGGTGGTGGCCGTCATCACGGGCAAGGACCTCCTGGGCCTGAACCTCGCGTGGGCGCCGACGCTCTCCGCGGATGTCCAGGCTGTCCTGGTCACCGACAAAGTCCGGTTCCAGGGGCAGGAGGTCGCGTTCGTCGTGGCCGAGGACCGGTACGCCGCCCGGGACGCGCTCGAACTGATCGAGGTCGAGTACGACGTCCTTCCCCCGCTGGTGGACGCCCGCAAGGCGCTGGACCCGGACGCGCCGGTGATCCGCGACGAAATCGAGGGCCGGACGGACAACCGGATCTTCGACTGGGAGATGGGCGACAAAGCCGAAACCGACGCGGTGTTCGCCAGCGCCGACGTCGTGGTGAGCCAGGAGATGGTGTACCCGCGGGTCCACCCCGCACCGATGGAGACATGCGGCGCCGTCGCCGATTTCGACGCCGTTAGCGGCAAGTTGACGCTCTACGAGACCACCCAGGCCCCGCACGCGCACCGCACCCTGTTCGCGATCGTCGCCGGCATCCCCGAACACAAGATCCGGATCGTCTCCCCCGATATCGGCGGCGGCTTCGGCAACAAGGTCGGGATCTATCCCGGCTACATCCTCGCCGTCGTCGGCTCCATCGTCACCGGCCACCCGGTCAAATGGGTGGAGGACCGCTCCGAGAACCTGATGTCGACCTCGTTCGCGCGGGACTACATCATGCAGGGCGAGATCGCCGCGACCAAGGACGGCAAGATCCTTGGCCTGCGCACCCACGTGCTGGCCGACCACGGCGCGTTCAACGCCACCGCCCAGCCCACCAAGACCCCGGCGGGCTTCTTCTCCATCTTCACCGGCAGCTACGACCTGCAGGCCGCCCACTGCTCCGTCACCGGCGTCTACACCAATAAGGCGCCCGGCGGAGTCGCATACGCCTGTTCGTTCCGCGTCACCGAGGCCGTGTATCTGGTAGAGCGGATGGTGGACATCCTGGCCCGCAAGCTGGAGATGGATCCGGCGGAGCTGCGGCTGAAGAACTTCATCAAGCCGGAGCAGTTCCCCTATGCCAACAAGACCGGCTGGGTGTACGACTCGGGCAACTACGAGGCCGCCATGCGGCTCTCGATGCAGCTCGCCGGGTACGAGGACCTCCGGCGCGAGCAGGCCGCAAAGCGCGAGCGCGGGGAACTGATGGGCATCGGCGTCTCCTTCTTCACCGAAGTCGTGGGAGCCGGCCCCCGCAAGCACTTCGACATCGTGGGCCTCGGCATGGCCGACGGCGCCGAACTCCGCGTCCACCCCACCGGCAAGGCCGTGGTCAGGCTCTCGGTGCAAAGCCAGGGCCAGGGCCACGAGACCACCTTCGCCCAGATCGTGGCCGAGGAACTCGGGATCCCGCCGGAGGACATCGACGTCGTGCACGGGGACACCGACCAGACCCCGTTCGGCCTCGGCACCTACGGCAGCCGTTCGACGCCGGTCAGCGGCGGCGCCGTCGCCCTGGTGGCCCGGAAGGTGCGCGAGAAGGCAAAGCTGATCGCCGGGGCCATGCTGGAGACCCGCCCCGAGGACCTCGAGTGGGAGAAGGGCCGGTGGTTTGTCAAGGGCGACCCCAGCGTTGGCAAGACGATCGCCGAAATCGCCATGGGGGCCCACGGCACCGTGGCCCTGCCCGAGGGCGTAGACGGCAACCTCGACGCCGAAGTCACCTACGACCCGCCCAACCTCACCTTCCCGTTCGGGGCCTACATCTGCGTCGTCGATGTCGACTCCGGCACCGGGCACGTCAAGGTGCGACGCTTCATCGCGGTTGATGACTGCGGCACCCGCATCAACCCGATGATCATCGAAGGCCAGGTCCACGGCGGACTGACCGACGGCGTGGGCATGGCCCTCATGGAGATCATCGAGTTCGACGCCGACGGCAACTGCCTGGGCGGGTCGTTCATGGACTACCTGATCCCCACGGCGATGGAAGTACCGGACTGGGAGACCGGTTTCACCGTCACCCCCTCACCGCATCACCCGATCGGTGCGAAGGGCATCGGCGAGTCTGCCACCGTCGGCTCGCCGCCGGCGATCGTCAACGCCGTCGTGGACGCGCTCGCGCCCTACGGCGTCACGCACATGGACATGCCCTGCACGCCGGCCCGCGTCTGGGCTGCCATGCAGGGCCGGGCAAGGCCGCCGATCTGATGCCCGCCACCGCAGAGTCCCTGGCCGCCAGGGCGGAAGAACTCGCCGGCCGACGCGAGCCGTTCGTCCACGCCCTGGTGGTCCGCGCCCAGCACCCCACGAGTGCCCATGCCGGGGACACGGCCCTCGTGCTGCCCACGGGCGAAATCCTGGGTTTCGTGGGCGGGAACTGCGTCGAGGCGTCGGTGCGCGAGTACAGCCTGCAGGTTCTGGCCTCCCAGGAACCGCTCCTGTTGCGGGTGCTGCCCGGCGAGCCGTCGCGCATGGCGGAGGAGGGCGCCGTCGAGGTCTCAAATCCGTGCCTCAGCGGCGGCGCGATCGAGATCTTCCTCCAGCCGCGGATTCCGGCGCCCCGGGTCCTGGTGGTGGGCACGGCGCCGGTGGCGCAGGCCCTCGCTTCGCTCGGCTCCGGCGTCGGCCTCGACGTCGAACTCACGGACGGCGAATCGGCGGAACCCCGCGGGGATGACGCGGCATTGATTGTCGCCTCGCACGGAAAGGCGGAGGAGGGTGCCCTGGAGACCGCACTGCGCGCCGGAGTCCCCTACGTAGCCCTGGTGGCCAGCGGGACCCGCGGCGCCGCGGTACTGGAATCCCTCGACGTCGACGACGCCCTGCGTGCCCGGGTGTTCACACCCGCCGGGCTGCAGCTCGGCGCCCGGACGCCCGGGGAGATCGCGCTGTCCATTCTTGCCCAGCTGGTCGGGGAGCGGTCCAAGGCCCGGCACGCTGCGGCGCCCATGGCTGACGCCGCGGCGCAGCCCGGGGTCCCGGCGGCGCCCATGGCTGACGCCGCGGCGCAGCCCGGGGTCCCGGCGGCGCCCACCGAGCCGGCGCCCACCGAGTCGGGGCCTGCGAGCGCCGTTGATCCGGTCTGCGGCATGACCGTCCCGGCCGTCGAATCGTCCCTTCACCTGGACTACAACGGGGTCACCGTGTACTTCTGCTCCCCCGGCTGCCGGGCGGCCTTCCGCAAAGATCCGGAGCGCTATGCCCTCGCAACCTGACATGCCCCCGCAACCTGAGCCGCTGAGGGCGGCGGCAAGCCTCGAGCCCAGGACCGCCGGCATCATCCTGGCCGCGGGAGCCTCCCGGCGCCTCGGCCGGCCCAAGCAGCTCCTTCCCTACGGCACGGGCGTCCTGCTCGATGCGGTCCTGGCGACCGCCAGGGCCTGCACTTTCAGCCAGACGGTCCTGGCGCTGGGTGGCGCGGCGGAAGAGGTGCAGCGCACCGTGGACACGAGCGGCTGCGAGGTGGTGCTCAACCCGGACTTCGGCGAAGGGTGCGCGTCCTCGATCGCCACCGCCCTCGCCGCCGTGGACCCGGAGACCGATGCCGTGGTCCTGCTGCTCGGTGACCAGCCCGGCGTCCGGGCCGCCAGTGTCCGGGCCGTACTCGGCGCCCTCCGGCAGGCGGGTTCCGGCGCTGCTCCGGTTGCCGCCAGCGGCGGCCCTGCCGGCCCCGCTGTCTCGGCCATCCCTGCCCGCTCTCCCGTCCCTGCCGGGATCGCGGTCTGCCGCTACGACGACGGCGTGGGCCACCCGATGGCATTTGCCCGTCGCCTGATTCCGGCCCTGGCCGCCCTCCACGGGGACAAAGCGGTCTGGAAGCTCCTCGAACAGCGGGCGGACGACGTCGTCGAGGTCCGCACGCCCGGCCCTGTCCCTCTGGATGTGGACACCGAGGAAGACTACAGGCGGCTCCTTGGCCGGCTGCGGGAGGCTGTATGACGGCGGCGGCGCGGGCCGGCGCGGAGGAAGACGTGCAACGCCGGGTCCCGGATGTCCCGTCACTGATGGCAGCCCTGGACCGCAACAACTACCTGGCCGACGTCGGGCTGGCGACCGCCCTGTTCCTGGCTGTCCGCCTGCCGCAGCCCATCCTGCTGGAAGGCGAGGCCGGAGTCGGGAAGACGGAGGCGGCAAAAGCGCTCGCCGAGCTCCTCGACACCCCGCTGTACCGGCTGCAATGCTACGAGGGAATCGACGCCGGTGAGGCCCTCTATGAGTGGAACCACCAGCGCCAGCTGCTTGGCATCCGGCTGGCCGAGGTCCGGGACGCCTCCGTCACCGAAACAGACCTCTTCGCCCCGGAGTACCTGCTGCGGCGCCCGCTCCTGCAGGCGATCGAACACCCCGGTCCGCGCCCGGCCGTACTGTTGCTGGACGAAATCGACCGCGCCGACGCCGAGTTCGAAGCCTTCACGTTCGAACTGCTCGCCGAGGCCGCCGTCACCATCCCGGAGCTGGGCACTATTCGGGCCACCCATCCGCCGATCGTGATCCTCACGTCCAACCGTACGCGGGACCTTCACGACGCCCTGACCCGGCGCTGCCTCTATCACTGGATCGACTACCCCGGACCGGAGCGGATCGCGGAGATCGTCCGCCGCAGGGTGCCGGCCAGCAGCGGCCCCCTGGCCCTCCAGGCAGCCGCCGTCATTACCCGGCTGCGCACCCTGGACCTGGCCAAGCCGCCCGGCATTTCCGAGGCGATTGACTGGGTCTCGGCCCTGGCAGTGCTCGGCATTGATCGCATCGACGCCACGACGGCGGAACAGACCCTCGGCTCCATCGTCAAGAACCGTGATGACCTCGAACTGGTCGGTGCCCGGGGGGCCGACTGGCTCGTGGCCGGCACGGGCGGGTGAGCGCCTTGGCGGCCGGGACCCCGCAGGATATGCGCGCTGCGCCCCCCACGGTAGAAGCGGCGGCCCTGTCGGCGGCCTTCGTCACCGCCCTGCGCCGGGCCGGGCTCGCGTGCTCACCGGACCGGGCAGTCCGGCTGGCCGAGGCACTCCGCCTGATCCCTCCCGGCGACGCAGAAAAGCTGTATTGGGCGTCCCGGGTGGTGCTGGTGTCAGCCCGCGAGCAGCTGCCGGTCTTCGACGCCGTCTTTTCCGCGGTGTTCCGCGGCGGCTTCGACCCCTCCGGGCATCCCGCCCGCGCCGTGGCTCCGGCCGTGGCTCCGGCCGGGGCCCCTGAGGAGACCCGCACCCGCCCGTCTCCGGCCGAGGGCCGTGCGCCCGGCTACGCGCCTGCTCCCCCGCGCCCGGCGCCGGCGATTGCCTCCGCGGGACCGGACGCCGGCCAAGACGGCAACGCCCCGGAGCGGGATGCCGTGCTGGCTATGGCCTCCCCCGAGGAGCGGCTGCACGAAGCGTCCTTCGCTCAGCTGACGGAGGAGGAAGTCGTGGAGATCAGGCGGCTGGCGTCCCGGCTGCTGCTCGCCACCCCGACGCGCCTGAGCCGCCGCGCCCGGAAGTCCGCCCACAGCAGCGCCCGGCTGGACGTCCGCGCCACGGTCCGTGCGGCCCGGCGCTCGGGCACTGACACCACCCGCTTGTTGTATGCCCGGCGCCGCCCGCAGCGCCGCAAGCTGGTGATGCTGTGCGACGTCTCCGGATCCATGGAACCGTATGCGCGGATTTTCGTCTCGCTGCTGCAGGGGGCCGTGGCAGGTGCCGGCGCCGAGGCCTTCGTGTTTTCCACCCGGCTGACACGCCTGACCCGGCAACTGGCGCTCCGCGATCCCGACGAGGCCCTGGCCCGGGCCGCCACGGCCGCCCCGGACTGGGCCGGCGGAACGCGGATCGCCGACAGCATCCGGCACTTCGTCGACGAGCACGGCCGCCGCGGCCTGGCCCGCGGCGCGGTGGTGGTGATCTTCTCGGACGGCTGGGCGCAGGAGGACCCCGAACAGGTCGCGGCCCAGATGGCGCGGCTGCGGCGCCTGGCGTACCGGATCATCTGGGTCAATCCACGCAAGGCAGCGCCGCAGTACCAGCCGCTGGTGGGCGGAATGGCCGCGGCCCTGCCGTACTGCGACGAATTCGTCAGCGGACACAGCTACACGGCGCTGGCAGAGGTGGCGGCCGCAATCCGCGGCGACGGCCAGGCATCACTCAAGGGAAGAGGGAACTCATGCAGATAGACAGCACTTTCTCGGTGGTCGCCCCGATCGACACGGTGTGGGACACGCTGATGGACTTTGAACGGGTGGCCGGGTGCCTTCCCGGGGCCAGAATCCTGAACAAGCTCTCCGACGACGCCTACCAGGTGGGCATGAGCGTCAAGCTCGGCCCCGTCTCAATGCAGTACAAAGGCCTGCTGAACGTCATCGAACGCAACGCGGCCGACCACCGTGCCGTGCTCGGCGGCAAGGCACAGGAGACCCGCGGACAGGGCACCGCCGAGGCGACCGTGACCCTGACGCTCACACAAGAAGGGGATGCCACACGAGGGGCCGTCAGCGCGGACCTGACGCTGTCCGGCAAGGCCGCCGCCATGGGCAAGGGCGTCATCGGCAGCGTCACGGAGCAGATGATGGCCCTCTTCGCGAACAACCTGCAGACGATGCTGGCCGAGGGGGCGCCCCCTGTCCCGGAACAGGGCCCGGAGGCGTCGTCTGCCCCGGCGCCCGCAGCGCAGGCCGTCCCCGAGCCGGTCCCGGCGTCGGCTGCGGTTTCTGCCCCCCTTGCAGGCACGACGGCGGGTGCTCCAACTGCGGCGGCGCCGGCCATGGCGGGCGCCCCCACCGGTGCCGCGCCGGCCGGCAGCCTGGATGCGTTGAGCCTGGCCAAGGGAATCGCGGCCGATCAGCTTTCCAGCCCGGTGAAAGTCCTCGGCGTCGTCGCCGTGGTGGCGTGCATTGCTTACTGGGCCGGGCGGCGGTCTGCGTTCCGGATGCTCCGCCTGTGCGGCAGGCTCTGAGGAGGGCCGATGCGCGATGTCCTGGCGGCCATGTTGCCCGACTGGCTGAGCGGCGCCACCTCGGGCCTGGCCACCGTCGTGAGCACGTTCAAGTCAGCACCCAGGCTCCCGGGGGCGGCGATGCTGGTAACGGCCGGCGGCGACGCCGTGGGCTCCGTCTCCGGCGGCTGCGTCGAGGGGGCCGTCTACGAGCTGGCCAGCCAGGTGAAGGACGACGGCGAGCCTGCCCTGGTGCGCTACGGGATCAGCGACGACGATGCCTACGCGGTGGGCCTGACCTGCGGCGGGATCATCGACATCTTTGTCGAACCTGTTTCCCGGCACCGCTTCCCCGAACTCAACGAAGTGGCACAGGACATCGCCGCCGGGCGCCGGGTAGGGGTCGCCACGGTCATCGAACACCCCGATGCCACGCGGGTGGGACGGCACCTGATCGTCCGGCCGGGAGGGTGTGAAGGTGATCTGGGTTCGGAGCGAACCAACCACGCCGTGGGCGACGACACCCAGGGCCTCCTCGCCGCCGGGCGCACAGGCATCCTGAACTACGGCGTCGACGGCGAACGGCTGGACACCGGTATGCGTGTCTTCTTCGCCAGCTATGCTCCACCGCCTCGCATGATCGTCTTTGGCGCGATCGACTTCGCCGCCGCGCTGGCCCGCCTGGGCGCCTTCCTGGGCTACCGGGTGACGGTGTGCGATGCCCGGCCGGTCTTTGCCACGCCGGCGAGATTTCCCGACGCCGCCGAGGTGGTCAATGCGTGGCCGCACCGCTATCTGAGCGACCAGTTCGCCCAAGGCCTGCTGGATGCCAGGACCGTGCTGTGCGTCCTCACCCACGACCCAAAGTTCGACATCCCCGTCCTTGAGGTGGCCCTGCGCAGCAGCCCCGTGGCGTTTATCGGCGCCATGGGCTCCCGCCGCACTCATGAGGACAGGTTGGCACGGCTGCGGGAGGCGGGACTGGGCGACGACGAGCTATCCAGGCTCCACAGCCCGGTGGGCCTTGATCTGGGCGCCCGCACGCCCGAGGAAACGGCCGTGTCCATTGCCGCGGAGTTCATCGCCCTGCAGTGGAACGGCAGCGGGGAGCCATTGCGGCATCTTGGCGAACGGATTCATCACGACGAGCAGTCGTGACCGCCGACGTGACTGCGGACGAGGCCGTGCGCTGGACAATGGCGGTACTTCTCCTGGCGGCAACGCTGTACTCGGCCTGCCGGGCCGTGGCCGCTTCCGGAGCGGCAGGTCGGGTCGGGTTGGCGCTGCATTCCCTCATGATGGCGGCGATGGCGCTGATGTTCCTGCCGCGCGGGCAGTGGCCCCTCCTGCCGCAGGTTCTCCTATTTGTTCTGGGCTCCTGGTGGTTCGTAGTGCAGGCCGTCTCGTACCGGACGCCCCCACGGGACGGCCCGCCGGTCCGTGGCCGGGCCGTTGCCGGCAAGCACGTTGGTGACCGGCCAGTTGCTGGCCGGGCGAAGCCCCTCTACGATGCTGCGGCCATGGCCGCGATGGCCTTCATGCTGGCCGCCGGCGACCTCGGGGCCGTCCCTCAGTCCGAAGCGGGCCCGCCGGCACCGTTTCCCGTGGCCCCGGCACACCACGGCGCTGCGGCGGCCGGGCCGCTGACGGCACGGCTCCCCGGGTGGGGCGATCAGCTATCCCTGGTGCCGGCTGTGACTTTTGGCTTGGCCGTATTCTTTGGGCTCGCCACCGTGGCGTGGACCTTTCGGCTGCTCCTCCAGCTCTGGCCGCGAACCGGTGGCACGTCCGTGGCCGCGGCCCTGTGCAGCCGCGGCGGCGCGCTGCGGGGTGCTCGTTGTCCCCGGTTCCGGAACGTCGCCGACACGGCCGTGGAAATCGTGGCCGCCGGGGCGCTTGCGCTCATGCTCGCCGCCTTGGCCGCCTGAGGGGCGGCCCGCACCTCGCCGCTGTATGGCTTGGGCCTGTGGCTGGTCAGCGACCGGTGGCTGCCGCCACTGGAGCCAGTAGTTCGCGGTACCGGTCAGCGTGCCGCTGAAGCTCATCGGCATCCACGCGGGGCGCTGAGTGCAGGATGAGCGGCTGGGCCATGTCCAGTCCGCAGAGGTGCGCAGTGGCGTCAAGAGGGCGCAGGAGCTCATCCATCGTGAAGCGGTTGTGCCCTGCCGGAGCATAGGACGCTTCCGGGCCGCCGGTCGAAAGCACCAGCTGGAGCCGCTTTCCGCGGAGGGCGTCGCCTCCTGCCCCGTAGGCGAAGCCGTACGTGAGCACCTGATCCATCCACTCCTTCAGAACCCCGGGCACGGAGTACCAGTGCCACGGGAATTGCCAGACGATGGTGTCGTGCCCGCGCAGCAGGTCCTGCTCGCGGACAGCATCGATCCGGCGGTCCGGGTATGTGGCACAAAGATCATGGACGGTCACGTTGTCCATGTCCATGATGGCTCTGGTGAGGTGCGCGGTGATCCGCGAGCTTTCAAGGTCAGGGTGGGCAACAAGGACGAGCGTGCGCTGGGGCGTCATGGAAATTTTCTTCTACTTTCAGGTCTTGCCGGAGACCAGACATCACTCGCGCCGGGTCCTTCGAAGCTGATTCCGGTCCCGATGGTAGACAGAACTGTCTAGGGGGCGATGAGAACTTATCAGACAGCCCTGTCTACGGACAAACTCCACCCGCCCCGGTAAGCACGACGGCAGACCCACCGAAGCGCTGCCCCGGCCGGCGGAAAGCCTCCCGCAGACGTAGCACCGGTTTCCGCTACGACAAGGGGCAGCCGCTACGCGGATCCACGCAGCGGGCGCCCGAAATCGGTGCGGAAAACCGAAACTTCACGACGGCGGGGGCGGCCGGACACGCGTATCGGACCGTTGCGTCAGCACCCAGGCCGCCGTCGGGCGTAAGCTCGACCCATGGCGAGATACTTCGATGTGCACCCCGACAACCCCCAGGCGCGCTCCATCAGCCAGGCGGTGGAAATCCTGCGCTCCGGCGGCCTGATCGCCTATCCCACCGATTCCTGCTATGCCCTGGGCGCCCAACTGGGTAACCGGGAAGCCCTGGACCGGATCAGGAACATCCGCCACCTCGATAACAAACACCACTTCACCTTGGTCTGCAAGGACTTCGCGCAGTTGGGCCAGTTTGTCCAGATCGACAACGACGTCTTCCGCAGTATCAAGGCCGTCACGCCAGGCAGCTACACGTTCATCCTCCCCGCCACCCGGGAGGTCCCCAAACGCCTGTTGCACCCGAAGAAGAAGACGGTCGGCGTGCGCATCCCCGACCACCCCGTGGTCCAGGCACTGCTGGCCGAGCTCGGCGAGCCGCTGCTGTCCAGCACGCTGCTGCTCCCGGATGAGGACGAGCCGCTGACGCAGGGGTGGGAGATTAAGGAGCGGCTGGATCACGTCGTAGACGCCGTGATCGATTCCGGCGACTGCGGGGCCGAGCCGACCACGGTCATCGACTTCTCAAGTGGTGTCGCCGAAGTCGTCCGCCGCGGCATGGGCGACGCTTCCCGCTTCGAGTAGGGAGCGGCGCCGGCCGCGCTACCGCTGTACGGTCGGGGCCGTGTTGCCGGGGAGTGCCGGCTAGGCGGATTCCGCCTCGCGTGCCTGCCGGTTCCGCAGCCAACGGCGGACGAGATCGACGGCGGCGACGAGCCCCGCGAGGGGCGACAGTACCGCTGCGGCGTAGACGAACAGCAGCCAGGTCAGGGTGGTCACCGGAGACTGGCGGGTACTTAGGAGGGACAGTCCGCCGAAAAGGCCAAGGACCCAGAACAGGATGACCCCGGACAGCACTGCCGCAGCGGGGAAGTACTCGTTCGTGACGACGTTCTTCAAGGTTTCCATGGGCCCTCCTCACACCCGGCGGTCGGACTGCCCGCCAGGGACCTTCCCAGTATGACGCCCGGCACGGCCGGATTTCTCGAGAATCACGGCCACGTGACCAAGCTAACGCCCCGCCCCGGTTGCGGCGGCCGCGGGTGCGCAAAATATGGCGCGTCCGGGCGCCCCGGGGCGTCCCTCGTCAAGGAGTTAGACCGCGGCCCGGACGCGCTGGAGAAAGGAATCGAGCACCCGTCCGGCGTTCTCATGCATGCGCCGCGACTCCGCCGGCGGCAGTTGCCGGCCCTTGGGCCCGTTCAGCCGCTCGCCCAGAAAAAGCAGGGCCGCCAGTACCTCCGAGAGCTCGGAGTTGCTTTCGGCGCGCTGCCGCAGGAGCCTCAGATGAGCCTCCTGCAACGCAGGGCCCGGCGCGCAGCCGAGGTCGCGGTCGAAGAGGCGGCGGCAGCGGTCGTACGCCGCGAGTCCTTCGGCGGGCAGGCCGGCCTGCTCATAGGACGTCACCAGCACCGTCCAGGCCCGTTCGTTGAGCGGCTCGGCACGGATGGCCGCCTGGACCAGGTTCACGGCGTCGTCCGGCTTGTCCAGCGAGGCGGCCGTTTCTGCGGCAAAGATTTGCAGCGCGACTTTTTCTGCCGCATGGCGGCTGCGCGCCTCCTCTGCCCAATCGGAGGCAAGTTCGAACCCCAGCAGGGGCTCGGCACAAATGTCGAGGGCCTCGAGCAGCAGCGGATACGCCTCGTCAGGAGGCAGCTCTCCGGCGTCGCGGACCAGTCCACGGAACCGGAACAGGTCCAGATCCACCAGTGTGGGATCCAGGACGTAGCCGCTGTTGGCGGTGCGGAGCGGACCGGTCTTGGTCTGGCCGGGCTGGATGGCACGCCGTATGCCGCTGATGTAGCTCTCCAGTGTGGCCACGGAACCGTCGCTGGCTGCCGCGCCCCAGAGAAGATCGATCAGGCGGGTTTTAGACACGGGCGTTCCGAGGTTCAGGAGGAGGATTTCCAGTATGTGGCGGGGCTTGCAGCCCCCCATGTCGGCGGCCGTGAGCGCTACGCCGTCACGGCGTACTTCGAATGATCCGAACAATCGGACCGAAATGGAGGGTGTTGGTCCCGTTAGGCTTTCCACGATGCTCTCCGATTTCCCCAGATAAAACGAACTCAATCGTCTGCGAAGAGCCGGATCAACATCGAGACCAGGCCGTACTGAGACTCTGTTCCCTCCGGCTTTCCAATGTCACCGTGACACGCCTGGCTGGGCGCAACAAGGCATGCCGCTACCCGATCTTTCGGCCGAAGAAAGACGCGTACAGGCATCAGTACCGCCAAGTAAGGCCGCGCGATGGCAGGCAGGTGTTTCCGGCGCAAAACAAGTAATTCCGCGGGCCTCCGTCGAACGCAGGCAAGTAGTTCGCGGGACGCCTCAGTGGGGCAGAATTTCGGCTCGAGCCGGCTCATTCCGTCGTGAAATGCCACCCGATCAGGGCAGCATTATTCCCTATTGGTTCTCGGTCATCTCGGCGGGTACGGCAACCACACGCAGCTCAGTGCCGTCGCGAAGCACCGCAAGATCCAGCGGCTCGCCGATTGCCTCGGCAAAGAGCAGTTTCTGTAGGCTCTCAGCGTTGGACACAGACACCTGGCCGACCTTCAGGAGGATGTCGCCGGCGCGGAGTCCGGCGCGTTCGGCGGGCGAGCCGGGAAGGACTTCCACCACGAGCAAACCCTGTCTGCGGCCTGTCCGGACGACGGCGCTTGGCTGCAGCTGGACCGGCGTGTTCACCAGGCCAAGATAGGCCCGGCGGACACGGCCGTCCTTGAGCAGCGACGCGATGATCCGACGGGACGTGGCGTTGATGGGAACAGCCAGGCCCAGGCCTACTCCGGCGACGGCCGTGTTGATTCCGACGATCCGCCCGCGGGCGTCGGCCAGCGCCCCTCCGGAGCTGCCGGGGTTGAGGGCCGCATCGGTCTGGATGACGTCCTCGATTACGCGCCGGTTCCGTCCGGACCAGACGGGGATGGACCGGCCAAGCCCGCTGACCACCCCGGCCGTGACCGACCCCGAAAGTCCGAGCGGATTGCCCACGGCGATCACGAGTTGCCCGACCCGGAGCGATTCGGCGTCGCCCATGTCGGCCGGCGCCGCCGTGGGCGCCCGGCCGTGGACCACGGCGAGATCGGATAGCGGGTCGGCACCGACCACCTCGACGGCGGTGCTCGTGCCGTCGGCAAAGACTGCGTGTCCGGATGCGGCGCCGCCCACCACATGGGCGTTGGTGAGAAGGTACCCGTCCGAGGTGAACAGGACGGCGGAACCGGCGCCGCCCGTGCGCCTGCCGGCGCGCCCGGTGCCGGTCATTTCGAGCGCTGCGACAAGCGGCGTGACGGCCGCGGCGACGCGGATGACCGTTGCGGAATAGGAATCCAGCGGGTCCGCGGACATCTCGGATCCGAACGCCCCGGGTCCGGACGCTTCAGGTCCGGGCACCCTGCTCACGGCTGCGGCCATCGTGCACCTCCTGCTCACCGGTACTCATCCAAGTCAACCACCGCGGCCCGGGGAGTAGTCCTGAGGTGGCTACGCCGTCAGAGAAATGCGGCGAATCCGGGCCCGTTGGCGGTGCAACAGTTCAGCCGGGCGCCGATCCACGGCTAGGCTCGGACGTAGATCCGCCCGACAGCCCAGGAGAACCTACGTGATACCAGCGTCCGCTTCCCCCGCTTCGCTGCCCTTGCCGGGTCTGACCTGGGGCATCAAGCGCAGCTTTATGGATTACATCTCGGGGCTCCCTGACGGAGCCGTTTCCGCGGCGGACGGCGCCACCGTGACCGCGTCCGGAGAGTTCTGTTTCGCACCGGACGGCGCCGAGTACGATCCCGCCAGCGGCACGGGTGTGCTGCGGTTCCGCGGCGACGTCCGCGTCGCCGGCCACCACGGGATGATGTTTGTCCGGCTGCTGGATCCCTGGGTCGAATTCGCGGCCGGGCACGGGGTCCTTTCCATCAGCACCGGCGACGGCGGCGGGCAGGAGCGCACCGATGTCGGTACCCTGCGCACCGCTGCGCCCCGCAACATGGAGGGATTTCTGGTCTGGGAGCGCGTCGACGTCGCCATCTCCCAGTCGGGCTCGGAACTGTTCGACGGCCAGTACGCCGACGGCCAGGCCATGGACCCGCTGGTCATCCGGGTGCCGGCCTAACCACAACGCCCCTGCGCGGGCTTCAGCGGGGCATGCTTCAGCGGGGCCGGGCGGGCCGCACCCTCACAGGCGCAAGGACACGGATGAGGGCGACGGCGGTAATGGACCCTGCGGCCATGATCGAGGCGAGCACGACGATCTGGAAGCGGCCCGCTTCCAAGGGTGACAGTCCCCCGAAGATCGCGCCGACGAAAGCCCCCGGGAGCGTGACCAGGCCGGTCGTCTTCGTCTGGTCGGTCGATGGGATGAGTGCCGAATAGACCGCACGCCGGGCCAGTTCCAGCGTCGATTGGCGCCGCGTCGCGCCCAACGCCAGCCAGGCTTCGACTTCATCCCAGCGCTCGTTCACTGCCTCGGCGAAATGCCGGCCCGCCAGTGTGGCAATCGTCATCGCGTTGCCGATCACGATCCCTCCGATGGCCAGGGCATACCGGGGCGTGAAGGCGATCGCGCCCGTGCCGAAATCGATTGCCAGGGTCACCAGGATGCCGGCGGCCATCGCGCCGCCGACGACGCCCAGCCGGCTCCAGGACCAGCCGAGGCGCCGTGCGGCCGTCACCGCTGCCACCGTAAACATCACGAGAAGCGCAGCGCCGACCCACACGGGACTGGTGATGATTCCACCGAGTATCAGGCTGATGACGGCCAGCTGAGCGGCTCCACGGAGGATGGCCAGCGCGGGCGCGGCGCTGTGCGGGATCCGGGCAGCCGCCAGCAGCCCGACAGTGACCACCATCAGGAGCCCGACGCACAGCAACGTCGGCAGGAGGGCGGCGGGCTCGGTCATCTGGCCAGCCTATAGACCCAGCCCGTGGCGGCCACCTCCGCAGGGGTCGCACGAGCGTGCCGAAACACGGCCCCTGTGTTTGGGCACCGGTCCGTCCGTCTGCAAGGATGTGACATGTCGTGGCGCCGCCGAGGGCCGCAGTTCGTCGAAGGAGACCCTCCATGGTTGAACCGGCCGTTTTGGATCACGAGGCGCGCCAGCATGTGCTCAGCGTCCTGGCCTCGGACCCGGGAGTCGCCTGGGAGGACCCGGACCGGGCCGTCTTCGAAGAACGCTTCGACCGCCATTTCCCGGTACTGCTCCGGCTCTTCCAGGATCTCTACGGCGCACGGCCCGATTGGCTGGACCAGCTCACGGAGCTCGTGCTGCAGTCCGCCCGGTCGTGGGCCGGGAGGCCGGCCGATCTCAAGGCCCTCGACGCTGAACGAGAGCACAACAGCGGCTGGTTCCAGGCCAACACCATGCTCGGCGGCGTCTGCTATGTCGACCGGTACGCCGAGGACCTGGAGGGCGTCCGCGCCCGGATCCCCTACTTCAAGGAACTCGGCCTCACCTATCTGCACCTCATGCCGCTGTTCCAGGCACCCGAACCGCATTCCGACGGCGGCTACGCCGTCTCCAGTTACCGGCAGGTCAACCGCAAGCTGGGCACCATGCAGCAGCTGCGCGACCTCGCCGCCGAGCTGCGGGCCAACGGCATCAGCCTGGTGGTCGATTTCATCTTCAACCACACCTCCGACGAACACGAATGGGCCCGGAAAGCGGCCGAAGGTGAGGCGGGGTACAGCGACTTCTACTGGATCTACCCGGACCGGACAATGCCGGACGCGTTTGAGCAGAACGTGCGCGAAATCTTCCCGGACGACCACCCCGGATCTTTCATTGAAATGCCGGACGGGCGCTGGGTCTGGGCCACTTTCCACACGTTCCAATGGGATCTGAACTACGCCAACCCGGCCGTCTTCCGGGCCATGGCCGGTGAGATGCTCTTCCTGGCCAACCAGGGCGTGGATATACTCCGGATGGACGCCGTCGCCTTCATTTGGAAGCAGCTCGGCACGCCCTGCGAGAACCTGCCGGAAGCCCACACGCTGCTTCAGGCGTTCAATGCCGTGTGCCGGCTGGCCGCGCCGTCATTGCTGTTCAAATCCGAGGCGATCGTCCACCCCGATGAGGTGGCACGGTACATCGACCCCGCCGAGTGCCAACTCTCCTACAATCCCCTCCAGATGGCGCTGATCTGGGAGTCACTGGCCACCCGCGACGTGTCGCTGCTTTCGCAGGCTCTGGACCGGCGGCACAACCTCCCGGCCGGCACGTCCTGGGTGAACTATGTCCGCAGCCACGACGACATCGGCTGGACGTTCGCGGATGAAGACGCAGCTGAACTCGGCATCAACGGCTTCGACCACCGGCGCTTCCTCAATGCCTTCTACGTCAACCGCTTTCCCGGAAGCTTCGCCCGCGGTGTGCCGTTCCAGGACAACCCCCGCACCGGCGACTGCCGGATTTCCGGCACGACGGCGTCCCTGTGCGGGCTTGAGGACGGAACAGTGGCTGCGGTCGAGCGGATCCTGCTGGCCCATTCGGTAGCTTTCAGCACCGGCGGGATCCCGCTGCTCTATCTCGGCGACGAGGTCGGCCAGCTCAATGACTACCAGTATGACCTCGAGGCAGGGCATGGAGCGGACAGCCGGTGGGTGCACCGGCCGCACTACCCGGCTGCGGACTACGCGCTGCGCGCGGACCCGGAAACTCCGGCCGGGGCGGTCTACGCGGGGCTGCGCCGGATGGTTTCCGCGCGGTCCGCGACGCCGGAACTCGCCGGCACCCGGCTGATCGGGTTCGCCACGAACAATCCGGGCGTCCTGGGGTACCAGCGCCCCGGAGCCGAAACACTGATTCTGGTGCTGGCCAACTTCAGCGACGGGCCGCAGGAGGTGTCAGCGGTGACGCTGTCCGGCTTCACGGGGGACGCCGTCGACGTCCTGACCGGCGCCAAGGTGCGCATCGACACCGGAATCGTCCTGGACCCGCGGCAATTTGTCTGGCTCCGCGTGGCTGCCAGGTCGTGAGGTCCGCGCCCGCCACACATCGCTTCGCGGGTGCGACCGGTCCGGCGGGCCGCCGGCGGCGGCGCTCGTAGAAGAAACCTGGCCGGCCGCACGCTGGTTGAGGAGAGCATGCGGCCGGAATCTATGGAGGTGGCTGGTGTCCCGGGTCCTGTTCTTACTGTCCCCCATGCTGCTGAGAAGAAGCTGAGAGCGGCGCCTTGCGCGGCAATGTGGCCGGATCGCTTGTCCCCTGGTTGTCCGGAGCCGCACGGTGCCGCATTCTTGGACCATGGCACCGAGCAAGCAGGCCCCGCGCGGCACCTCCGGACCGGACGCGAGCCGTCGGGGCGCGACACGCTGGGGCGTACGAAAGCGATCGACGGCGGCCGCCGTCGGCGTTGTGGCCTTGGCACTTTTGCTCGGCGGCCTCGTCCTGCTGGTGTTGCTAAACACATCCCTGAGCAGGGCCACCGAGGCCACAGCACGGCAGAAGGCGATGGACGTGATCGCCGAAATGGCGGATCAAGACATCGAGGACGCCAGGACCTATATCGTGGGTACCTCACATGCGGGCCAGTTCGTCCAGTTGCTTGACGCTGCCGGGATCGTCGTGGCCGCCTCGGACCCCGTGGTCGCCAGCATCCCGCTGTCTGCCCAGCGGCCCGGACCGGGCCAGATCATGATCCAGGACGTCCCGGGCCTGCCCCGCATTGACGACAACGACAACTACCATATCGTCACCGTCGGGGCGGGTTCCGGTTCCGAGAAGTACGCGGTGGTCGTGGCCCAGGCGTCACAGATTCAGGCGGACACGATCTCGACGGTGGCGTGGTTCATGCTGGGAGCCACGCCGGTGCTGCTGCTCACCGTGGCAGCATCCGTGTGGCTGCTGGTGGGTCGCTCCCTTCGCCAGGTGGAACGGATCCGGGGTCAGGTGGCGCGTATCAATGCAGGGCGGCTGGACGGGCGCGTCGATGTGCCGCCGACCAACGATGAAGTCCGGGCCCTGGCATTGACCATGAACTCGATGCTGGACCGGCTGGAAGCTTCGGACACTGAACAGCGCCGGTTTGTCTCGGACGCCAGCCACGAACTGCGCAGCCCGTTGGCCACGCTCAAAGCGGGAATCGAGATCGCGGCGGCAGACCCCACCGGGGCGATGTGGCTGCACATGAAAGATGTCCTCGCCGAAGAGACGAACCGCATGAGCTTCCTCGTGGAGGACCTGCTGACGCTGGCTAAAGCAAGTGACGGCGGCCTGAAAGTGGAACAAAAGGACGTGGACCTTGACGACGTCGTGGACCAGGAGATCCGCCGGCTGCGATCGACCAGCCGCCACCAGGTTTCAGTGGACCTCGTCCCGGCACGGATCCGCGGCGACGGCCGCCGGCTGGCCCAGGTGCTGCGGAACGTCTTGGACAACGCCGATCGCCATGCCCTGTCCCGGATCGCCGTGGACCTGCACACCACCGGAGACCGGGCGGTCATCACGGTAGAGAACGACGGCGACCCCATTCCCGAGGCTGACCGGGACCGGATCTTCGAACGCTTTGTCCGGCTCGACGGCAGCCGCTCCCGGGACGGCGGGGGCAGCGGGCTGGGATTGGCCATCGCGGCGGAGATTGTGGCCGCCCATCACGGGACCATCCGTCCCGCCGACGCACCGCCGGGGCTCTGCCGTTTTGAGATTGCCCTTCCCAGCCCGGAACCTGCCGGGGAGTCAGCCCTCAGTCTCCGCGACTCCGGATGGCAGGAGACGACTCAGGGGTCGGGTCGGCTTTGAGCAGATAGCCCATGCCGCGCACGGTGGCCAGTGTGTGGAGATCGAAGGGGGCATCGATCTTGCGCCGGAGGTAGCTGACGTAGACCTCCACAACGTTGTCCGCGCCCTCGAACGCCGGGTCCCAGACGTTTTGCAGGATCTCCACCTTGGAGACGATCTGGCCGTGCCGTCGCATCAGGTACTGGAGGAGCCCGTACTCCCTGGCCGTGAGGCTGATGACGGTTTCCCCTCGGCGGACGCTGCGGTTAACAGGATCAAGCGTCAGCGTGCCCACCGTCATGACGACGGGCCGGGCCGGCGCTCCGCGGCGGATCAGCGCCCTGATCCGGGCCACCAGAACCAGGAAGCTGAATGGCTTCGTGAGATAGTCGTCCGCTCCCAGGTCAAAGGCATCGGTCTGGTCGTATTCGCCATCCTTGGCCGTGAGCATCAGGACGGGAGCCCAGACTTTGCGCTGCCGCAGTTCTTTGAGGACGTCATAGCCGTTCATCCGCGGCAGCATGAGGTCCAGGAGGATCGCATCGTACGGATTCTCGAGCGCTGCCAGGAGTCCGGAGACGCCGTCATGGGCGACGTCGACGACGAACCCTTCGTTCTTCAGCCCGCGGCGGACCGTTTCCGCAAGTGCGCGCTCATCCTCAACCATCAGAATCCGCAATCCAGGACCCCTCTCTTTGAGAGAAGTATGGACCTTCGCGGGCTGGTCTGGGTGGAGAATCCTGCGTGTCCCGGCGCACGGCCTGGGCACGCGCGCGATACGAGCCGTCGCCCGCTAAGCCGGCCGGGCCGGCCCGAACAGCCATCCTGACACGTCGCTGCGCAGAATCACGTGCGGGCCTCCGGTGGAACTGACGCTCCCGTTGGGGACGTAGTAGCCGCGCCCGGCCCCGGGACCGCCTGCCGCGCGATCGAGGGCATCGGTAAGGCGTCGGGTCAGGTGCCCGTTGGGACCGAGGGACCGCAATTCGTCGAGTTCGTCCGGCGTGAGCCGTCCAAGCACTGCAGCGATGTCGGCCATGGTAAATCCCTCCCGGCGGATGAAGCGGATGGTGCCCGTGCTGGATGGTCCCTAAGGATTCAGGCTAGGGCACGCAAATGAACGGCACATGACGCCAGTGTGACCAGTAGCGAACGAAGTGGAAGGGCCGCGGGGCAGGCTGCTTCCGCCGGGTGTCACGAGCGTCACTGCCGCGACTCCCCCTGTCCCCAGCATTCACCCGGTGTAATGCTGTACCGTTCAATCCCGGAGATCCGTCAGAGGCTCCCGATCACACACCCAGCAACGGAAATGAGTACCACCAGGTGGCAACCGATTATGACGAAGTACGCTCCGACGTTGCGGAATCTCGTAACGCTTCCCTCGAGGCTCTCCGTTCGGCGAACGCGCCCGATGCGCGGAGCGTCGTCCGCGAGCTCGACGAGGCCGATACCTCCGAGGGCGTAGAGCTCCCAGGTGCGGACTTGTCCGGCGAGGAGCTGACCGTCACGGTCATCCCGCAGAAAGAGGATGAGTTCACCTGCTATTCCTGTTTCCTCGTCCGGCACCGGTCCCAGCTCGCCAAGGAGAAGGACGGGCACGCGTACTGCGCGGACTGCCTCAGCTAACCCCCGGCGAGACGGCGCGTGACCGTGACGGTCGTCCTCCCACTGCACTTCTGTCACACGCTTCACAATAGTGTCAGGAAGCAGCCGGACATGACCCGTCGGGGCGCCTTCGGCTACGCTCCTGATTGACGATGCGGCGAGTGCCGGCACGTGGCCGGAGGCTGACCCCATGAGTGACTCCAACAGCAAGTTGGCGGACCCAACTGTTGCGTCGCCGTCGAACGCCGCTGCCACCACGCCGGGGCCTTCCGGCGGCGCTGCCGTGGCCGCCGCGGGACGCACCGGCCGTCGAAGGCGCCGCCGTCGGCCTGCCCGCACCGGGAGCCTGAAGCGCGAATGGTCCCGGGCGTTCATGCTGATGCTGCTGGCCCTGCTCGCCGGGGCCGCGGCAACCGTGGTGGGCGTGCGTGTTGTCACGGATCAGATCCAGCGGGCCGCCGCCCAGCACCGCGTCGAGTCCGAAGCGATCGCCGAGTTGCGGACCGATCTTGACGCCCACGAACAAGCCGGCCTGCAACTGTTGTCCTCGGCGCCCGTAGATACCTCGGCCTTCCTGCAGCAGCAAGAGGATATCTCCGCCCGGTTCGATGCGGCCTCGGTGATGCTGCCGGACGAACACGGCATGCGGTCCACACTCCGCGAGGCTCGCGCTTCGTGGCAGGAGGGACTGTCGGCGCACGGTCTCTGGGGCAGCCAGGTGTCCGTCCTGCACGGCAACCACGTGGCTGAGGTCCCGGCATTCGCCGCCTCCGGGACCACGGCGCGCGCGCTGCTGGCCGACATCCGTCGCGCCTCCCTGGACGCGCTCGACGACGGCGTCGCCTATGGCGCCCAGCTCCAGCAGATGGTGGTGGCCGGCCGGACGGCTCTCTTTGCGCTGGCCGCCGTCGGCGTGTTCTACTTCCGACGCCGGATGACCAAATACCTGATGCGCCCCATCGAGGGGTTGTACCAGGGGGTCCTGAAGCTGCAGGCCGGCGACTACAGCCACAGGATCACCGTTGTCCGCAATGACGAGCTGGGCCAGTTGGCGGAGGCCTTCAATTCCATGGCCGCCACGGTGCACGACAGCCACTTGGAACTGACTTTCCGGGCCACGCATGATCCCCTCACGGGGCTGGCCAACCGGGCGGTCGTCACCGAACGCCTCGCTGCCGCGTTTGGCCCGGACGTCAACAATGCGGACTCCAAGAATGCGGACGCCCGGAACGTTCACACCGACAATGCACGCACCGGGCATGGGGGCCGGCACGAGGGCCTGTTGATCATCGACGTCGACGACTTCAAGGATGTCAACGACTCACTCGGCCATGAAGGCGGCGACGCGCTGCTCATTCAGCTCGCCCAACGGTTGCGGAGCTGCGTCCGCGGCCATGACCTCGTCGCCCGGCTGGGCGGCGATGAATTCGCGATCGTCGTCCTGGACGACGCCGGCACGGCCACGGACGACGTCGCCGGACGGATCCAGGATGCCCTGCGGGAGCCGTTCTCGATCGACGAGGTCAGGCTCAAGGTAACTGTCAGCATGGGAGCCGCGCAGCGTACCGCCGCAACAGCGGATCCGGCCGAGCTGATGCGGCAGGCAGACTTCGCCATGTACATGGCCAAGCATGGCGGCAAGGGCCGCTACCAGCTCTTCGATGCACGGGGCTACGACGAAATGACCTACCGCGCCGCCCTCCGGGCCGATCTCGCCACTGCCGTGCAGGCCGGGCAGCTGCGCCTCGATTACCAGCCGGTGGTTGATCTCCGGACCGGCGGGATTGTCGGTGTGGAGGCCCTGGTCCGCTGGGAACACCCGACCCTCGGCCGGCTGTCCCCTGCGGACTTTATCCCCCTGGCGGAGGAAACCGGTGAGATCGGCCCCATCGGCTCCTGGGTGCTCGACACGGCCACCCGGCATGTCGCCGGCTGGCGCCGCTCCCCGGGCACTCCCGCAGACATCTGGGTCTCGGTGAACCTCTCCACGCTGCAGTTGTCCAGCGACAGGAACCTCGCGGCCCTCGAGCGGATCCTGTCCCAGCCCGCCGCCCAGGCCGACAAGGTCATCCTCGAGGTCACCGAATCCGCCCTGGCCACGAGCGCCGATGGCGGGGTGGGCGCCCTCAACCGGCTCAAGAGCTTCGGCGTGCGCATCGCCATCGACGACTTCGGAACCGGGTTCTCGTCGCTGAGCACCCTGGCGGTCCTGCCGGCGGACATCCTCAAGATCGACCGTTCATTCCTCTCCGGACTGCCCGGGGACGCTCCGGCGGCGGCGATGCTTGAGGGCATTCTGGAAGTGGCCCGGAAGCTGAACCTGGCCGTCATCGCCGAAGGCATCGAAGACACCGGGCAGCTCGGTCTCCTGCGCTCGCTCGGCTGCGACATGGGACAGGGCTTCCTCTTGGCCAGTCCCAGCCCGTCCCCTGTGCTTGAGGCACTGCTGACCTCGGGGTCGCCCCTGCAGCCACCGGCCGGCGCGGCAGCATCGGCGGCAGATTTCTAGCGCAGCCCTATCCTTAACCGGCGGGAAAGACCAGCGACGGTTCGTCCGCGGTAGCGAGTGTCAGAACCGCTTCCTCGACTGTTTCGTGGTCCTCGAGTTCGCGTTCAACCCGGCGCAGGGCCACGGCAACATCGTGTTCCCGCTGGTCCCCCTGCATGTCCACTGCCGCCACAACGTAGAGCTTACGCGGGCCAACGAACTCGAGGTGCAGGTAGGTGATGCGCTCGATCTCCGGGTGTGCAAGGAGCCGCCGGGCCATGCTGTCCTCAATATCGCTGGTCACTGCCTGGCCCACGAGGAAGCGCCGGTTGCGGTCGATGAGCACGACGGCGACTGCCGCCAGCAGGATGCCCACCAGAATGGACCCCACGGCATCCGGCACCGCAGACCCGGTGACCTGGTGCAGGAACATCCCGGCGAAGGCGATGAGCAGGCCGACCAGCGCGGCCGAGTCCTCGGCAAAGACGGCACGCAGGGTGGGATCGGAGCTCTTCAGGACCTGTTCCAGGGTATTCCGGTCCAGCTCGCGCGCGGCCTTCCGGCTCTGCCGGAACGCCTGGGTGAAGGACACGCCCTCGAGGACAAAGGCGACCGCCAGGACCGCATAGGCGATCGCGTAGTCGCCGGCCGGCTCCGGTGTGAAGAGCTGCTGGATGCCGTGCATCACCGACACGACGGCCCCGGCCGTAAACAGGCCGAAAGCGGCGATCATGGACCACACGTAGGCCTCACGGCCGTAGCCCATGGGGTGAGACCTGTCCCTCTTCCTTGCGGCCTTCCGTTCTGCGATGAGCAGGAAGACCTGGTTGCCGGTGTCGGCCCAGGAGTGGGCTGCCTCGGCGGTCATGGACGCTGAACCGGAGATGAGCGCGGCCGCGGTCTTGGCTGCCGCAACAAGGATGTTCACGGCAAAGGCAATGAGCACCGTCAACGAAACCGGCCCGGACTTCTTACGCTTCACGCGATCGTGCCTCCTGCGGCGGTTGGAATGCATGCAGTCCCTACGCTATCCCGCCGGCCGGACCCCGGGCAGCATGCCGCGGAGCAGCACGCCGCGGGCGGTGGCGCCCCGGGCACTCCGGCGGCGGTGGCCCGGGTCCATTCGGCAACAATTCATCCGGGCAGGTTCCATTCAGGCCCGGCAGGCGCACAATGAATTCCATACGTAGATTCGCTCATTTCCATTCGGGGTGGTGCGCCATGAAGGCTGGCCGGAAGCTGTCGTCGCTGTGGGTGGTTCTGATCCTGGTCGGAACCGGCGGGTGCGCGGGCGGAGGCGGCATGCCGGCAACGACGTCGGCGCCCGCTTCCGGTTCCAGCTCCGGAGCCAGTCCGACGGCGGCCACCGCCGCCGGCACCATCACGATCAAGGACTTCGCCTTCGGCGACCCGCTCACCGTGGCGCCCGGCGCGACGGTCGCCATCACCAATATGGATACCGCTGCGCACACTGTCACGGCCGACGAGGGCGCAGCGTTCGATACGGAGATCAAAGGCGGCGGCGGCACCGCCACCTTCACCGCTCCGACGAAGCCCGGGTCCTACCCCTATCACTGCACTTTCCATCCGGGCATGCACGGGGTGTTGATCGTCAAATGAGCGCCCAAAGCCACCCCGGGCAGTCTGTGGGCGTCCACCGAACCGGCATGACGTTGCGTATCCTCACGGCCGGTGCCTTGTTCATCGACGCCGGCGTCCACATCCATCTGGCCCCGGGCTACCAGGCGGGAAACTCCGCGGGGATCGGCCAGGGCAACCTCTTCCTGCTGGAATCGGCCGCGGCCGTCCTGGCCGGGCTGTTCGTCCTGCTGCGCGGCAGCCGGGCCGCCTACGCCGTCGCGTTCGTCGTTTCGCTCAGTGCCTTCATCGCCGTGGTCCTGTACCGCTACGTGGACATTCCTGCCTTTGGTCCCTTCCCGGCTATGTACGATCCCGTCTGGTTTTTTGAGAAAACGGTGAGTGCGGTGGCCGAAGCCGCCGGAGCCGTCCTGGCTGCCGTCGGCTTCGCCCGGGCCGGGCGCCGGACACCCCGGCGGCCTGCCCGGTCCTCCGCCTGAACAGCGCGGGAGTAGGCGGCCGGACGTTCAGGGTTCGACACAGAGGCACGGAATCGAGGTCGAGCGAGGGGCCGGGAGCGGGCCGACCAATGCCGCCCGCGCGGGGCAACCGGAGAGCCGCCCCCGCAATTGCTAGCATGTGGGCGGGGTGGTTCAGTCTGAAATCATGTGAACAGGACGCGGCACACAAGGGCACGAAGCGCGAGGGAACAACGTCTCACCATGAGCGGCAGCCAGCAGGCACCAGCGCCCGCCGGGCCGTGGCCGATGCCGCAGTTGCAGTCGCAGCCTATCTGGTCGCCGGGATCTGGCTTGGCACCGTGCTCGTGGCTGAGCCTGCTTTCTGGTGGCTGGCGCTGGTGGCCGGTGCCGCGGTGATCGTGCGGGCCGCCGGCTCTGTCCTGCGCCGCGTGCCGCGGTTTTCGACCCCCGCGGACCGGGTCACCCTCGGCCGGGCCGCCGTCGTGGCCTGCTGTGCCGCGGTGACGGCGTGGGACCTGTTCACAGGACCCGGGGCCCACGGACTGATCGTCGTGCTGGGGACGGCAGCGTTCCTGCTTGATGCCGCGGACGGACACGTGGCCCGCCTGACAGGGTCCGCGACGGCCGAGGGCGCGCGGCTGGATTCGGACACCGACGCCGTGCTGGTTCTGGTGTTGTCGTGCGCGGCGGCGGGATCGTTTGGCCCGTGGCCGTTGGGCATCGGCCTGATGTACTACGTTTTCCTTGCCGCAGGATGGTTCCGGCCGTCCCTGAAGATCCCGCTGCCGTCCAGCACCCTTCGCAAGGTGATCGGGGCCATCCAACCCGCGGCGCTGCTTTTCGCCCTGCTGCCCGGCGTCCCTGTGTGGCTGGGCAGCGTGGCGCTGGGCGCGGCACTGGGGCTGCTGGTGTATTCGTTCGGTCGGGACCTCGTGGGGCTTGAACGGCTCCGCCGCGCGGACACTGCCCGCGCGAACCCTGCCGCGGCCGCTGAACGGCGGCCGGCCCGGACGGCCGAGGAATCAGCCGGGAACGGGTCCAGCCGGACGGGATGGTGAAGGCCGCGCCGCGAGGTTCTCGGTCGCCGGTCCCTGGATAACCGTGCCGTCGGTCGCAAACCGGGAGCCGTGGCAGGGACAGTCCCACGTCGTGTCCTCGGCGTTGAACTCCACGGTGCAGCCCAGGTGCGTGCAGATGGCTGAGACGGCATGGAGCTTTCCGGATTCGGCGGCATAGACAGCAATCGCCCCGCCGTCGACGTCGACAACGGTCCCTTCGCCCGGGTGCAGCCCGGCGACGCCGGTCTGTCCCCTGGGTTCCGGATTCCCGGGGTCCGCCAGCAAAACTCCTGCCCCGCCGGCCGGCCCGGCGGTCCCTGGAGGGCTGGCCAGAGCCGTCCGGTTGCTGTCGAACACCGCCGCCCAGGGGTTGTGACGGCCGGAGAGCGTGTCTGCCAGGATCAGTGCTCCGGCAGTGCCGTTGGTCAGGCCCCATTTGCGCAGCCCCGTGATCACATGAAGGTGACCGGCGTCCGGGGACATGCGTCCCACGTAGGGCAACCCGTCGACCGGCATGGAATCCTGCGTGGACCATCGAAAACTGACGTCTCCGGTGCCGAGGCGGTCACGGGAGAACGCTTCCAGGCGGCGGTACCGGGTGGGGGTGTCGCCAGGTTCGGCGGCACGGTGCCCCTCGCCGCCGGTGAGGACAAAAGACGCGCCGCCGACGTCGATCGCCAGGATAGAGCGCATCGGTTCGTCGACGCTGATGAAGGTCCCGTTCAAACGCTCCGGCGCCGCCGGGGCGGCAACGACGTAGGACCGGTGCAGGTAGCAGCGACCGGCAAACAGTCCGGCGTCGCCGATCGGAACATTGGTCGCAACGATGACCTCCCGAGCCCGGACTGTTCCCCGCGCGGTCTCGACGACGCCCGGCGCACCATCGCGCAGCGACGTGACGCGCGAGTCCTCGAAGACGTGGCTCCCGCCTCCCTCGACGGCGCGGGCGAGGCCTTGAAGGTACTTCACCGCGTGAAGCTGCGCCTGGTGATCGAACCGGACCCCGCCCCGGACAGCGAACGGCAGCGGCACCTCGGGGGTGAAGACCGAAGGAAGGCCCAGCCGTGCTGCCAGTTCGGCTTCGTCGCGGACGCGGGTGAGGGCGTCGTCGGATTCCGCGTAGGTGTAGTTGGACACCCTGCGGAAATCGCAGTCGATGCCTTCCTCCGCCACCACCCGCGCGATGTGTTCGATCGCGGCTTGGTTGGCCTGCCCGTAGGCGCGCGCGACATCCGGGCCGTGCCGGTCCGTGAGCTCGGTGTAGACCAGGCGGTGCAGCGAGGTGACCTTGCCGGTAGTGTGCCCTGTGACTCCGGTGCCGATGCGCGAGGCCTCGAGGACGGCGACGGTGTGCCCGGCCCCTTTGAGGGCCAGCGCCACAGTAAGGCCGGCGATCCCTGCCCCGACCACCGCCACGTCGGCATCCAGTTCCATGGTCAGGGACGGATAGCTGGTGGCACCGGCCGTGGCGACCCAGAGAGACACCTGTTGGCCTGCGGGTCGTTCACTCACGGCGCCGCCTTCCGGGGAGCATGATCTTGCCGTCCCGTTACTCGGACGACGCCCGCTCGGCCTAAAGGCCCTCGATCGATTCCAAACGGCCGGAATGTACGGCGTCGGCGAAGGCCTGGTAGTCCTGGTCGTTCTGGTCGGCGTATCGCTCGGAGAAGTCGGTGATCGAGACATCGAACTTGTCGCTCTTGCCGAGGTACGCGGCGATCGCGATCGGGTCCCCGGACCGGGCGTGTGCGCGCGCCAGCGTCCAGCCGCATACGTTGGCATAGAGCGTCATGCCCAGCGGTTTCATCGCTTCCACAACGGCCGAGCCCTTCATGTCGCGCAGTTGGCGCCAGTACAGGTACCGGTCTTCCTGTGCGCCCCGGGTCCACCCCAGGAAGATGTCGCTTGCGGCCTGCATCATCCGCTGCCCCTGCACCACACGCTCACCCGGCTGCTTGAACTTGCTCTTCGGCAAGTGGTCCTCGAGCACCGACCGCGTGGCCTCCTTGACTTGCAGGAACAACGGATCCTGCTGATCGCGGCCCTGGAGCAGGGCGATGAACGCCCGGGTGCCGACGCTGCCGACGCCCACGACCTTGCGGGCGACGTCGATGACTTCAAAGCGCTCCAGCAGGTGACGCCGGTCGTCCTGCAGCGAGGCCCGGTAGGACCGCAGCTGCTCACGGATCACGTGCTGAAGTTCATCGGCCGACACGCCGAGCGACTCACCGAGCTCCCGTGCGGGGATGACGATCGGCGGCTGGCTGACGATGCGATACTGCCCGTCCACGAGTTCGCCGAGCTTGGACAGTGCCTGCAGGCTGTCGCGGGTGCGCGCCTTCGCGACATTCGCCCGCGCCGTTTTCTCCATGCCCTGGGCCGCCTTCTTGAGGGCCTTCCCCTTCTGAGTGGCCACGGCCATGTCAATGGTTTCCAACAGTTGTTCCTCGGACAGGCGTGCGTACCAGATATCCAGGGTGCCCATCTGCGCGAATTGGGCCATCGCTTCCCGGTAGGCCCGAACGGCGGTGAGGGTCACGTCGTGCGTCTCCTCCTTGGTGAAGGCGTTGTTCCGCGCCGCGATGGTGAAACTCGCGGCCATGCGCTTGACGTCGTACTCAAACGGCCCGGGCAGCGTCTCATCAAAGTCATTCAGGTCAAACAGCAGTGTCCGCTCCGGGGAGGCGAACACGCCAAAGTTGGACAGGTGGGCGTCCCCGCACAGCTGGGAAACCAGGCCCGCGCGCGGGGTGTCCTTCAGGTCGGCGGCCATGATCTTGGCCGCACCGCGGTAGAACGTGAACGGCGAGACGAGCATCCGGCCGTGCCGCACCGGCACGAGGTCCTGTTCGCGGGTGAGGTTCTGTTCCTCCAGGAGCGCGACCGGGTCCGGTCGGTCCGGAGCAGGTGTCCAGCCCGTGTGGCTGGAGACGGGCGTGTCTTTACGGTACCCCTTGCCGTTCGCAGCACGTTCCTCGACGCTCCGGTGCTTGACTTTGGCCATGGTCGGCGACCTCCCTTTGACGTCAGGAACCGCCACCGGCACTGGTTGCCGGGGCAAGTTCCTCCTGAGCGCACAAACGCGCCTCGGCTCAGGTTAATGCGATTCTGGCCCCGAAACGGCCCCTCGTCAACGCGCTGCCGAAGGTTCCGGTAGCGCATCCACAAAGCGCCGTCTGCTCCGGACCGGGTGGCGGACGGTCGCCTCATGCCCTTCGGGTGATGTCCTCCCCCGATGTCGCGCGTTAGGTTGATATCGAGTCGCAGCGGCCCGCACTGGCCGCGCCAATCGGCACTCAACCATTGCAACCAGATGGAGGCATCACCATGGCCGAAGAAGAAACCCCCGTCCTCAGCACCCTCGCCGATATCACCGCCGTATCGCTCGAACGCTCCACACTCGATCCGCGGGAGTTGATGCTGGCCCGGATCGCGGCCCTAGCGGCAGTCGACGCTCCGGCGGCTTCGTATCTGCTCAATGCCGGTACCGCTATGGAAGTCGGCATCACCCTGGAGGACGTCCAAGGCGTCCTGATTGCCGTCGCCCCCATCGTCGGGACGCCCCGCATTGTGGCGGCCTCCGGAAACCTCGCCAGTGCACTGGGCTTCGCCCTCGAAATGGCCGAGGCCGAACTCGAAGCAGAACTCGCGGAAGAACCCGAGGGCTAGGGTCACGTCGCAGGCGCCGTAGGGCTCAGCGCCGGGCGGCTGCTCGCGGAGCGTGGCCGGCGCTGGCCGGTTCCCGGTAGACTCCTCGCAGAAATGCGGACGCGCGGTCCCGGTGCCTGCGAAGCAGGGGTCACGACGTCGGCAGTCCCTCGCTGCATCGGCCACGATGCCCCGATCGAAGGCGGCCCCGTGAACAAGAACCGACTGGAGGCCTTCAGCGACGGCGTGCTTGCCATCGTGATCACCATCATGGTCCTGGAGCTGCACGTCCCGGCTGAACCCACGTGGCCGGCCCTGCTCCACGAGCTTCCTACGTTTCTCAGCTACGTGCTGAGCTTCGTGTATGTCGGAATCTATTGGAACAACCACCACCACATGCTGCATCTGGCCGGCAGGATCAACGGTGGCGTTCTCTGGGCCAACCTGCACCTGCTGTTCTGGCTGTCCCTCTTCCCTTTCACCACGCGCTGGATAAATGACGCGGGCCTGGCCCAGGTGCCCGTCCTGGTTTACGGGCTGAACCTGCTGCTCGCGGCGATTGCGTACTACATCCTGAAGCTGGCCCTGATCCGTCAGCAGGGCCGGGGCGGCGCGCTGGAGGAGGCCATGGGGCGGGACTGGAAGGGCAAGGGTTCTCCGGCCCTGTACATCGCGGGGATGGCCCTGACCTTTGTGAACCCGATCCTGGGGATCGCCACCTACGCGGCGGTCGCCGCACTCTGGCTCATCCCGGACCGGCGGGTGGAGCGGTTCCTCGCGCATGCGTGAGCGCCAGGCACCTTGGCGTTCGCCGGGGTCACTGCCGGACGCGTTGGGCCAGCGCGGCGCTCAGGAATTCCAGATGCGCCGGAGTGGGGGCCACCACGTTGGCCGAATAGCCGGGGTGCTTTCCAAGGTACTTCTTGATGAACGGACACACCGGAACGATCACGAGGCCCGCGGCGATGGTCTCGTCGAGTGCCTGCGCGGCCAGCGTCCCGGCCAGCCCCTGGCCACCGTATTCTTCGCTGATCACCGTGTGATAGAAAATGCGCTGATCCGCCCCGACGTCATCCACATAGGCCGCCTGGCCGATCACGGCGCCGGCATCGAGTATTTCGAAGCGGCTGCGCTCGGCGTTGTTCCTCATGGTGATCGCGGCCAATATGGTCTCCTTCGTTGGGGGGCAGCGGTTGGTCTTGCCGGCGAGCACGAGTCAGCCGCGCGGCCGGATGCGGGCATTCGGCAGGGCCGGGGCCGGGAGCGGCGCCGGCTCTCCCGGCGGGAATGAACCGAACCGCAACTCCGTGTCTCCCCCGCCGGAACCGTCTCCGGTGTCGGTATGGGCGCCGTCCTCCGCAGCGGACCCGGCACCGATCTCGGCCTGCCACTGGGTCCTGTAGTCGACAATCTCTTCGTGGCTGCGCCCGACGAAGTTCCACCACATGACAATCTTTTCGCCCAGCGGTGCTCCGCCGATCAGGAGGACGCGGGCTCCGTCGCTGCCCGCTGTCAGCGTCAGGGTCCCGTGACCGACCGGCAGGTATGCGAGGTTGTCTTTCGGGACGGGGTGCCCGTCCAGGCTGAAGCTGCCCGTGTCCAGTAGAAGGCCGTGTTCAAAGGAAGCATCCGTGTCGAGGGTCAGTTCCGCGCCCGCTTCGAGCACCAGCTCCGCACCGAGGAGGGGCGTGTGAGTGGTGACAGGCGAGACGGACCCGCCGAGCGAACCCAAGAAGACACGAAGTGTCCAGCCAGTTCCGCTAACGGGTTCCGGGCGATAGTGCTCGAACGTGGGGGCCATGTGGCGGGCCGAGTCCGGCAGCGCCACCCACAGCTGCGCGCCGTGCAGGACGGTTGTGTCCGGGGTGGAAAATTCAGAGTGGCTGATGCCGCGGCCGGCGGTCATGAGGTTCACTTCACCCGGCCGCACGGCTGCGTGGAAGCCGGCAGAGTCCCGGTGTTCAATCTCCCCGGTGAAAAGCCAGCTGACGGTCTGCAGCCCGGTGTGCGGGTGGCGCGGGACCTTCATGCCGCCGGAGTCACCTACCCGGTCCGGACCGTAGTGGTCCAGGAAGCACCAGGCACCGATGAGGCTCCGCTGGCGCTGCGGGAGAGTGCGCCGGACGTCCATGGCACGCGGGCCGCCCAGCGGGACCTGCCGCGGAACCAGCAGTTCGACGCCGGCGCAGTTCGCGTCCGTTTCGCAGAGAATTTCCTGGGGCGCCACTTCGGTATTGCTCATGATGTCAGCCTAGCCTTGCGCGGGCTGCGGGTCAGCCACCGGGACGCCGCCGCGTCCCGGCCGTGGCCGGACTGTGGCCGGACTGTGGCCGGGCGTCGTCGCTGCGCCGCCTCGTGAGTTCGCCGCGACGTGGCATCAGATCCACGCCGTGCGGCGCAACGGCGGTTCCTCGCCGCCCGGGCGCTGGACCAGGACCTGGTTCACGCCCGTGATGCCCGCCTCGAAGCCGAGGGCACTCGCTGCCATGTAGAGCCGCCACACCCGCGCACGTCCCACGCCTGCGAGTCGGACTGCCTCATCCCAGTGCTCCTCAAGGTTCCGCACCCAGGCCCGGAGCGTCAGGGCGTAGTGCCGCCGCAGGGCCTCGACGTCAAGCACCTCCAGGCCCGCGGTTTCAAGTGCCGCGACCATGTCGGTGAGGCTGAGCATCTCGCCGTCCGGGAAGACGTAGCGGGGAATGAAGGAGTCGGGGTCCGGCGCGGTCGCTCCGGCGTTCCAGGAGATCGCGTGGTTGAGCAATCTGCCTCCCGGACGGAGCAGATCCTGCAGCCGGGAAGCGTAATGCCCGATCTGCTCGCGTCCCACGTGCTCCGACATGCCGATGGAGCTGATCGCGTCGTACGGACCGTCGTCGACGTCGCGGTAGTCCTGGACACGAATGTCCACCCGGTCCGTCAGGCCGGCGTCCGCCGCCCGTTTGCGGGCCAGGGCTGCCTGTTCGACCGAAAGCGTTACCCCGACGACGTCGACCCCATAATGTTGCGCCGCGTGCAGCGCGAAGCTGCCCCAGCCGCACCCCACATCCAGCACGCGCATGCCGGGCTTGAGACCCAACTTGCGGCAGACCAGGTCGAGTTTAGCGGCCTGGGCTGCGTCAAGCCCGGTCTCCTTCGATTCCCAGACCGCACAGGAGTAGGCCATGGACGGTCCCAGGACGAGCGCGTAGAAGTCGTTCCCGACGTCGTAATGGTGGGAGATGGCCGCGGCGTCACGGCCCTTGGAATGACGCCGGCCGTACCGGCCCACGCGGGCTTCCTCCGGGGGCGGCGCCGGGTTCGGTCCCAGTGCGCCGAGCCGGACGGCAGTCCTGATCAGCGCGTAGACTTCGGCGGGAGTCGGCGGCCGGAACGGTCCTGGCTCGGCAAATTTCCCGGCCGAGCTGAGGGCCGCGAAGGCCGCGAAGATATCACCGGGTGCGTCGATTTCGCCGGCCACGTAGGCGCGGCTGAGTCCTAGCTGCCCGGGTGACCAGAGCATCCGGCGCAGTGCCCGCCGGGAGCGGAAGACAACAACCGGAGCGTCCTCCGGGCCCGCTTCCGTGCCGTCCCAGGCCCGCAGCCTTAGGGGAATCCCGTCGGTGCCAAGGACGATTGCCAATGCGTCGGCGAGCCGTGATGCCGCAGTGGTGGATTTTTTCATGTCCAGTGCCTCGATTCCGGTGCCTCGATGTCCACGGTTGGGCAGTGCCCCCGCCTGCTCCAATCTAAGGGCAAGCCACGGCCCGGAACCAGAGCTAGGGCCCGATTACTTCCCGCCGCGTTGCGTCCCGCCGCAGGTGGCGGGGCCGGGCGGCTATGGCGCTCCACGCGGCCGTTGCCTATCGTGTGTCCTATGTCTGAGTCCTTTTCGTCCCTCGTGGACGCGTTCAAGAATGTGGGAGTGTCCAGGGCGTACGGCCCCGCCGCGACTGTCGCCGGGGAAGAGCTCATCCCCGTAGCACTGGTGTCGTTCGGCTTCGGCGGCGGCAGCGCCCCGGAAGACGGCCAGCCCGGGAGCGGCGGAAGTGGCGGCGGCGGTGGGGGTTTTGTGCTCCCGCTGGGCGTTTATGCCAAGGGTCCCTCCGGCCGCGTGATGTTCCGTCCCAACACCGTGGTGGCGCTTGTAGCGCTGGCTCCGCTCGTATGCGCCGTCGGCGTTACGATCCGTGGCATTCTTCGGACTGTCCGCCCCCGCGGTTAGCGCCGTGGCCTGACGAGTGCGTCTCCCGGCGGCCGGCCCAAGGATTCCCCAAGCAGGGCACGGCATCGTGTGCTTTGTGGCAGCCCGGGTCCCGGGTAGCTCCATGAACGTGCCTGTGTACGTGCGTCGGATGGAAATGGTCGGCGATGAAGCATCTCAGAACTGCGTGTGCGGCATCCATGGGCGGGGTGCTTCTACTGGCAGGCTGCGCCGCCCCCGCGGCCGCACCGGGACCAACGACCACAGTCACGGCTACTCCCCCGCCGACGGTGGTGATCTTCGATCCGCAGACCAGCGGCAAGATCCTGGCGGAGAGGATCACGGCCCGAGCCAAGCCCAAGGATCCCGGGGTTACGATCTCCGCGGTGGAATGCAAGAACTTCCCGGACATCAAGGTGAACACGCATACGGACTGCCAGATGGTGGTCAACGGGGTCAAGCGCGGATACCGGGCCACGTTTACCGAGCGTGACGGTCACTACGAGATCAAGGCGCAGGACCTCACGTGGTAGGCGGCGTGGAGTAGGACATGGCGGGGTCCTGGTCGTCGTCGGACTCGACCCATGCCGCGAAATCCTTCAGCGACATGAAGCAGTAATAGTCGCAATACCGCAGGTTCTTTTTCTCCGACTTGCTCATGCCGGTAATTCGCTACGGCGGCCGGACCGGATGGGATGGCCACGGAGGCGGCCCCGATTCCGGAGTCAACGCGGTCGCGCTGAGAGAAACCAATCCATAGGACCGCCGCTGCGTCAGCCCTTGGTGCGCGCCCGGCTGGGCTGCACCCGTGGCGGCTCCCCGGGCATCTTCGGAAAGTCCGGCGGGAACGGCAGTTCGCCCAGCCCTGCCGCGACGTCCCGCTCCCACCACTCCAGGAGGAGGTCGACGGCGCCCGCGCTCGAATGCATGTCGGCCCACGGATCACCGGCCATCTTGAGCCGTTCCGGCACGGTGACGATGGTGAGGGTTTTCGGATCAGCGTCGTCGAGTTCCTCCCAGCGGATCGGACATGACACCGTCGCCTGCGGGAGTGCCCGCGGACTATAAGCTCCAGCCATGGTGCGGTCGCGGTTGGCCTGGTTGAAGTCCACGAAAATGCGGGCGCCGCGTTCTTCCTTCCACCACGCGGTGGTGACCTGCTCCGGCATGCGCCGCTCAAGTTCGCGCGCTGCCGCGATAACTGCATGGCGCACGTCCAGGAACTCCCGGGTGGGTTCGATCGGGGCAAAGACGTGAATCCCCCGGCTTCCCGAGGTCTTGATAAACGCGTCAAGCCCGGCCTCGGCCAGCACCCGCCGCAGCTCCCGTGCGACCGGCACAGCCTCGGCGAACCCGGTACCGGGCTGCGGGTCGAGATCGATCCGGAGCTCGTCCGGATCGTCCGGATTGTCGGCCCGGGAGGCCCAGGGGTGGAACACGACCGTATTCATCTGCACCGCCCATACAGCGGCGGCGATTTCGTCGATGACCAGTTGGGGATGCGAACGCCCGCTGGGATAGACGACGTCGACCGAACGGATAAATTCCGGGGCGCCCTTGGGCGGGTTCTTGGAGAAGAACTGTTCGCCGTCCACCGTGTCCTTGAACCGTTGGAGCGTCACCGGCCGGCCGCCGTTAGCCGCCAGGAAGGCGTCCCCGACGTCGACCAGGTAGCGGGCCAGGTCCAGTTTGGTGAGTCCCGGCCCGGGCCAGAGGACCCTGCCCGGGCTCGACACCCTCATCTCCCGGTCGCCGTGCGGACCGCTGACAGTAAGGTGGGCTTCTTCCCTGGCCATGGGGACAACGTACCAACGTGACGTGGGCAATTGAAGAGCGAACCCGGCATGATGGACGCATGAGCACCCCGGAGTCCCCGATTACCATCGACGTCGGCGATGCCGCCGTCTCGGGCGTCTTCGCGGACCCCGACGGCGCTTTCGCAACCCTCGTTGTTGCCCACGGTGCCGGGGCGGGAATGGACCACCCTTTCCTGGTGGGCTTCACCCGTGCCCTGAACGCACTGGGCGTCGCCACCCTGCGGTTCAACTTCCCCTACCGCGAGGCCGGCAAGAAGTTCCCGGACCGGCCGCCGACGGCAATCGCGGCCTGGCGGGCGGCCATGGACGCCGCCGCGTCCCGCTCCGGCGGCCGGCCGCTGTGGGCCGCCGGAAAGTCGTTCGGCGGCCGGATGGCCTCCATGGCGGTGGCGGAAGGCATGCCCGCGGCGGGTCTGGTGTACCTGGGCTATCCGCTGCACCCGCCCGGGAAGCCGGAGAAAATCCGCGACGAACACCTCTACGGGCTGACGCTGCCCATGCTTTTCCTGCAGGGCACCCGCGACACGTTCGCCACCCCGGAACTGCTGGAGGCCGTGGCAACGAGGATCGGCCCGTCCGCCACCGTGGAGTGGTACGAGGGTGGCGATCACTCGTTTGCCGTCGCCGGGGCGAAGCGCAGCGCCGACGAGGCGGGGGCGTCGCTGGCGTCCGCGGTGGCTGGGTTCCTCAAGACGCACGGCACGGTGCACGGCGGTCATCCCGTGCTCCCGCTCCCCTAACCGACGGTCCCGAACCGGCCCGCTCCATGCCGCACGTGCGCTTCGATGGCGTCGGCGGCGGCCGCGGCACCTCCCGCGCTGCGGACGATTTCGCTCATGGCGGCCACCTTCCGCCGGATCTGCGCATCGGCACGGAGCGCGTCGACCCCGTCGCGGAGCGCCTCCTGCGTGACGTCCTCCGCCGCCAACTGCCGGCCGAGACCCAGTTCTTCAAGCCGGCGGGCGGTGGCTGCCTGTTCCGGTTGCTGCGGGACGGCCAGCATGGGGACCGCAAAGTACAGCGCCTCCATGGTCGAATTCATGCCGGCGTGGGTGATGAAGGCCTCAGCCTCGCGGAGCACCTGCACTTGCGGGAAGAACGGCCGGAACCGGACGTTGGGCGGAACGGTCCCGAGCTCGGCCGGGCTGGTCTGTTCCCCGATGGCCATGGCGACGTCCCAGTCTGTGCCGGCGAAGGCGTCCACGCACATCCGGAAGAAGTCGGGCCGGCGGTTCAGCGGGGTGGTCCCCAGCGAAATGAACAGCAACGGGCCGGTTCCCTCGCGGACCCAGTCGCCGTCATTGTCCCGGCCGCCGATGCTCGGTCCGACAAACCGGAATCGGTCATCGAAGGTCTCGCCCATGGGCTGGAACTCGCGGGGTAGGAACACGATGTTGAACGGCGCCGGCGGACCGTCGAACATCCGCGGCGTCCGCACGCCCTGTTCGGCCGCGAACTCCGCCACCAGCCGGCCCATGGCCATCCCCACTTTCGCCATCTCATCGGCGCCCCCCGGGGGTGGGGTGGGCATCAGCGACCGGAGCGAGAAGTGCTCGTTCGTGGCGTAGGTGGGCATCAGGGCAATGGCCGGGGCCCCGATCTTTTCTGCCGCCATGCTGCCGCTGAGCGTCATCGCGTCGAAGCAGACGGCGTCGGGCGGGTCCTGCCTGAGGCGGTCCACCAGGGCGGGGAAGCTGGACCGGAGGTCCTCGAACACACGGTTCATGATGGGCAGCATCAGGTGTGCCTGCGCGCGCTGCCCGGGCCCCAGTGCAGGAAAGGATGCCAGCCAGCTGCCGCCGGAAGCGTGGAAGTCCGCGCCGGCGTTGCGGATTCGCTGTTCGAAGTCGGGCGACGTGAAGTACGTGACCCGGTGCCCGCGGCGGACAAGCTCCGCCACCAGCGGCAGGGTCGGGTTCACGTGTCCGTGGGCGGGAATGGAGACGAACGCAAAATGCATGGCCATCACTCTTCATCGCTTGCCGGGATCACTTTATTGACCACTTGAGCGGCGTCCCGCGTGCCTGGCAGTCCGCCGGCGTCGTCCTCCTTCATCATGCCCCTGTTGCCCCTGCCGCGCGAGTGCCGGGCGGCGCCAGTGGCCGCGGGGCGAGGGCCGCGGCCCGGCGCCAGGTCCCGGCTCCTGTGTCAGCCCAGGCGTCAGTTTCGGGGCTTGGTCCGGGCTGTCGCGGGCGCCGTCCACGGGTCTTCGGGCCAGGGATGCTTGGGATAGCGGCCGCACATTTCCGCCCGGACCTGGGCGTAGGGTCCGGACCAGAACGATGCGAGGTCGTCCGTCACGGCCAAGGGTCGCCGTGCCGGGGAGAGCAAATGGAACAGCACCGGCACGCGCCCGTCTGCCAACCGTGGCGTCTCGGCCCAGCCAAAGCACTCCTGCAGCTTGACGGCGACGACAGGCCGGCCCGTGGTGTCGTCCTCGTCCGGGTAGTCGATCCGGATCCGGGATCCGCTGGGGACCGCCAGGGACTCCGGCACCAATTCACCCAGCCGGGCCGCCTCGGGCCACGGCAGAAGCCTGCTCAGCGGTCCGGCGAGGTCGATGCCGCCGGTGGACGCCCCGCCGGCCAAAGCCTCGAGTTCCGGGGCCAGCCACTCGTCAAGCCGGGCCAGCAGCGCCGGTTCGGAAACGTCCGGCCAGGGCCCGCCCAACTCCCGGTGAAGGAGGGCAAGACGGCGGCGCAGCGCCTCTGCCGCCGTCGACCATCCGATGGTCGCCAGCCCCTCGCTCGCCAGGGCACGGGCCACGGCCGCGCGGCCTTCCGCCGCAGAAGCCCGGACCGGGGTGGATGCAAGCACGATCGCGCCCAGGCGGCGTTCCCGGCGGGCCGAGACCCTGCCCTGGCTAAAGGTCGCCTCCACCGTTTCGCTCAGGAGGTGGCGGGCGGCGGCCTCCGCGGTGTCCGCCGTCAGCGGCGCAGCAGAGCGGATGACGGCGCCGGTGCCGGCGGCATCCCGCCCTTGTGCGCGCGATACTTCGGCCACACCGAGCCACTCATGCCCGGACAGCGGGCTGCCGGCCGGCAACCCGGCCCGGGTTCCGGACGTGAGCAGGTAGCGCTCCGGCCCGTCGCCCGGAACGCGGCGCGCCACACGGTCCGGGAAAGCCAGCGCGACGACGAAGCCGATCGCCTCCGCGGCGCCCACCGTCACGGCAGGCACGACGCCGGATGACTCCTGGTGCGCGATCCCCTCCATCCGCCGGACGTCCTCCGCCCAGCGCCGGGAGCCGGGGTCCCGTCCGGACCGCAGCGCGGCCACAAGGCGCGTGAGGTCTGCGCCCGGGGCGCGCTGGTCCCCCGAGACCAGGGCCACGGCCTCGGCCGCGGTGCGGTGGCCCACCGTCGGGGCGCCGTCCAGCAGCGCACGGGCCAGCCGGGGGTCCGTGGGGACCCGGGCCAGGAGCTTGCCCAGCTCGGTTGCGTGGCCGTCCGGCGTCACGGCGCCGAGTTCGCGCAGCACTTCAACGGCCTCGTCCATCGCGGCCCGGGGCGGCGCGTCAGGCAGGGCCAGTCCAAGGCCGCCTCGGGCTCCCCAACATGCCAGGAGCAGTGCGGCACCGGTCAGGTCTGCTGCCGCAATCTCCGGAGTCTGGTGGGCCGGTGCGGCGCCAAAGGCTTTCTGGTCGTAACAACGGATCACGGTGCCCGGGCCCTGGCGTGCGGCACGGCCGGCGCGCTGTTCCGCGGACGCCCGGGAGCAGGACACCGTCACGAGGCCGGACATCCCGCGGCTGGAATCACGCCGGGGCTCGCGCGACAGCCCGGAGTCGACGACCAGCCGGACACCCGGGACCGTGAGGGAGGACTCGGCGAGTGCCGTGGAAACGATGATCCGGGCGGTCCCGCCGGGCTCGCGGCCGGAGACGGCCCGGTCCTGCTCTGCCGGGGCGGCCTGGCCGTGGAGTTCCAGGACCTCCGCGCGGCTCCGGCCCCTCAGCCGGGCAGCAATGTAGGAGACCTCCCACGCTCCCGGGACGAACACCAAGGCATCAATGTCCCGTCCGGCAGCCAGCGCCGCGGCGTGCCCCGCCGCTGCCGTGTCGGCCACATGGTCCAGGAAAGCCCGGGTCACGCCCCGCTCGTCCAGCCGCGGCGCCGCCGCCGGGGCCCATTGGACGTCGAGGGGGAACAACGCGGAGGGGCAGTCCACCACGGGCGCCGGACCGCCGTCGTCGTTTCCCGTCGCGGCGTCACCGATCAGTTCCGCGAAACGGGGCGCGTCAAGGGTCGCCGACATGGCGACGAGCGTGAGGTCGCCGCGCAGCTGGCGGACTTCAGCGAGCATGCCGACGAGGAGGTCGGTCTCGAGCCCGCGTTCGTGGACCTCGTCGAGGATCACGGCATCGATGCCCTCAAGTCCGGCGTCAGCGAGGAGCCGGCGCAGCAGAATGCCCGGGGTGACGAACTCGATGACCGTGCCGGGACCGGTCTGGCGTTCGCCGCGGACGGTGTAACCCACACGGTCACCGAGCCGGGTGCCGTCGAGGGAGGCCAGGCGCCGTGCGGCCGAACGGACGGCGACGCGGCGCGGCTGGGTGACGACAATCCTCGGACGCCCGCCCCGGCCTCTTTTCCCGTCGGCCGCGATGTTGGCGAGCAGCGGCGGGACGAGCGTCGTCTTGCCCGTGCCTGGAGGGGCCTGCACAACGGCGGAGGCCCCGGCACCCCCGCCTTGGAGCGCCGAAGCGAGATCCCCCAGCGATTCGGCAAAGGTCAGTCCCGCCCCGATGAAGCCGAGGTCAAAGAGGCCGGTGGAGCGGGCCGGGTCCAGTGGCGGGGTCGCGGAAGCCACTCCTCCATTCTCGCCGCTATTCATCCCCGCCCGCGCCGGTTGATCCTCCCGCCGCCTGCATGCGCGTGCGGGAGTCCTTTCCGTCACCCGGCCGGGCCTGCCCCGAAGTCACAAGCTCGCGCTGAGGAGTGTCAGCCCGCTGGAGACGGCGCGGATTTCGACGCGGCGGATGTCGGCGACCCGGACAGCGGTGGTAGCCGTCGGCGTGGCCGGTGTCCCTGGCGTTGCCGTCCAGGTGGCCACCTGCGTGATAACACCCCTGGCGTCGACAACCACCAATCCGTACTCCTCCCGGGCGCGGGGACCGCCGGGTCCCGCCTGCGAGGCGACGTCCGCCGGGGAAGGCGTGTACGTGCACTCCCAGTCGATCCGCGTTCCCCACGGCTGTCCGGTGAGGGTTCCCTTCGCAACCAGCGTGCTCTCGGCTACGGGGGTGAAGTTGAGGGCTGTTGCCGATGCCGCCTGCGTCTGCACAGCCGGCGGCGCCGGAGCGGTAACCGCAACTGTGACCGCCCCCGACGCGGCAGCGGCGCCCAGCACTAGTCCGGCAACGGCAAGTCGCGCGCGACGGCGCCCTTGCTGCGTCCTTTTCGCCAGCGCGGGGAGGAATCCCTGAGCCGGCTTTTCGCCGTCGGTCTGTCCGAGGGCTTGTGCCTCTTCGGGTGACAGAGCAGCCAGAAGCGACGGCAGTGCGGTGAGTTCGGCCACGGCGGCCCGGCATCCCGCGCAACCGGACAGGTGTTCCTCGAACTCATGACGCTCCGAGGGCACCAAGGATCCCAGCACATACGCGGCATCCCAGCTGCGGTACTCATCAATGCCACTGTGGTTCATCGAGTCACGCCTCCCTCCTGCAGCGCCAGCCGCAACGCCTTTAATGCGTAATGCAACCGCGACTTCACGGTTCCCTCCGCCAGTTGGAGGCTTTGCGCGATTTCGGCTGTTGTCTCGCGTCGATAGTAGGAGTGGATGATGACGGCCCGGTGCTCGGGGGACAGTCCGGCCAGGGCATCCGCCACGAGCCACCCATCCAGGATCCTGTCGACCTTGTCCGCTTCTGGAATGTCCGGAAGCTGGTCGGTTCGGGCTTCGTGGCGTCTGCGGGCGCTGCGCCGGTCATCGATGACAAGATTTCGGGCGACCGTGTAGAGCCACGCCCGCACCGCCGCCTCCGGGCGTTGCAGGATCGCCGGGTGTTGCCAGGCGCGTATCAGCGTCTCCTGCACGACGTCGTCGGCCAGCGTGCTGTCGCTGGTCATTCGCATGACGAATCGCCACAGCGCCGGGCCGTACGCCTCGTGCAGCGTACGCAGCAACTCGGCCTCCTGATCGGACATTTCGGCCTCCTGGCATGTACTACGACGCCGGCGCGCTAACGGTTCACCGGCCCCGATTTTGCCTGAAAATCCGGGCCGCGTTGAACCCCCGGGCTGCCGGGCCCGTTCTAGGGACAGCCCGGCTGAACACGGCCGGCCTTCCCCCAGGAGTGCACCATGAAGTTTTCCCGCCCGGCGTATGCCGCCGCCGCGCTGGGCATGACCCTGTCGCTCGGCGCCTGCTTCGCCGGACACACGGCATCGCCGGCACCCGCCCCCGCCCCCGCCACGGTCGCACCAGTGCCTGCGACCGGGAGCGCATCACCACTGCCCAGGGACCCTGCAAGCCTTGATCCCGCTCCACCTCCGGCCGTTGCACCGGCCGCCCCGGCCCCGGTGGTCCCGCCGCCGGCTCCAGTACTCCCTCCACCGGCCCCGGCGGTCCGGCCGCCCGCACCCGCGCCGCGACGCGTCGTTCCGCCAGCTGCCCCGGCCCCGCGGCCCATGGTTCCGCCGCCCGCCCGGACACCCGGCGGGAACGACCATGATGCCGATAACAACGGAGGACCGGACGACGGTGACGGCAATCGGTAGCACCAATGATCCGCTTCGCCCGCGCCCAAGGACGCGATTCCTTGCCGGGCTGCTGGGGGCGACGGCGGTGATGGTCGCCAGCGGTTGCAGTTCCGCGCCTGGCAACGGGATGCCGGCTGCAACTCCGTCCGGCACAACGCCGTTCGCCTGGTTCCGCGCCGGACCGGCACCGGAAGGGTGGCAGTCCATGGAACTCCCGGACGCAACCGCAGTCCTGTCCATCCCGCCCGATGCAACACCGACACCGGGCGACCCCGGCAGCGTATCGGCAACGGTCACCGGGACTAACGGCGAGCTCAGGATCTATCTCAACGCCACGCCGCAACAGGGCGACGAGTCACAGTCCAACTGGCCCGATTTTCGCCTCGCCCATCTCACAGGCGAGAACGCCGCATCCGCAGACCGGGTATCGTACCGTTCCGGAATGCCGTTCCGGGGCGGCCTCGGGTCATGCGTCGAGGACACGTACGTCACACGCGTTGGTGCGCACAGGTACCGGGAAATAGCCTGCCTTGTTGCAGGATCCCGGGGCAGCAGTGTTGTGGTGGCTGCCGCACCTGCTGCTTCCTGGGACCTCTACAGCCCCGTGCTGGAGCAGGCTGTGAACGCCTATGTCTCCGAGTAGGCACGCGTCCGCCGGGGTGCGGCCCCGCTCACCGGATGGCCCCCTCAACGGACGATGAGCGGCACTTGGTTGGATTAGGCAGCGCGAACACGCGAGACTGGAACATCTCGAACGCGAAAGTGGGCACCACATGATCAATCTCAAGCAGGACGCTGAGGGCTTCATCCGCATGAACCGGCATTTCCCCGAAACGGCGCTCATCAGCATCACGTTCAATGACGGCTCAGAGCAGGTCTACTCCGGGCGCCGGCTCAACGGCATCTACGACGAGGCCCTGGCCGTCTACCGCGCACAGAACCACTTGGACGCCAAGGGATACTCGCGCGCACCGAAAAGGACGGTGCACCCCGCGAACAAGATCGAGTTTGTTCCGGTCCATGCCGGAATGGCCCCGTAGCGGCAGACTCCCGCGTGCGGGCAGTCCCCCGGGGGCCGCGACTGCTCCGGCCGCCCGTGTCAGACGACGCCGATAGCGCCCCCGTGCGCCGGCCGTCGAAGGGCCCTGGCGCGGATACGGAGGTCGTTATCGTGCACCCGCCTGTCCACACCCGGCACCGTCGTGGAGGCCGGCCTGGGCCGCGGTGCTGCCGGAACGTCGGGCGCGCCGGACGGGCACAAGTCACTGATCAGCCCCATGCCGGCGTACTCCCGCACTGCGGTGATGCCGGCGACGGCGGCGGGTTTGTCCACAAAGGCCGTGGAGACGGCAAGCACTGCGCCGTCCGGGCCTCTGAGCCGGAACCTGAAGCAGGCATCGACGTCAACAAATAGTTCAAATGTGCCTGCCATGATGATCCTCCCGATTGGCGGGCTCCCCTTCCGGACATCGTTGCCACAGAGCGGATGGGAAAGCTTCGCTGCTGCCCGCTGGTTTGGTCCTTCTGGCTGAACAGGTAACGTCAGCCCGTTTTAAAAGTCTCGCTGCAGCCTTGGAACGCTCACAAGGTCGGGTACGTAAATCCTAGGTAAATAGGAGTCAACCGCGCCGCGCGGCCTCCGGCGCAGGGCCGGCGGAATGCCCCTAGAGTGGCGGCCAATGGTCACGGCAGTAGGCCACACGGGTGGCCACCGCCGACGCTGGCGGGATCACCCGGTCCCAGGACGGGACGACGTCGTCATTCCCTCCTGACGGCTCCGTTGCCGCTGCGCGGCTCGCGTCGCCGGAAAACCCGGCCATGGCTAGATCGTTGGACAACGTACCCCCCGGTTTCTTGGCTGGAGGCGCACCGGCTCGCATTACGGACCGCCATGCGCCTCACGTCACCCTATCGGCGGGGACAGACGCCGAAACAGGGACTTATGACCGTATCCGGGAACGCAACCGACGCCTAGGCCACAGGACTGGACAGCTTCAGCCGGACACAAAACCGCCTCAAATCCGGCGTCGAATCATCCCAAGTCCCTCCCCGGAGGTCCGGCCGCGCGGCGGACGACATCGGAAGTGTTTCATCCATTGGAATTGGATGTCGTTCCATCAGGGAATCCGAGGCAGTGTTGTGGACAGACCGCGGTCCACTGACAGGAAAGAAGGAAGCGATGTCCCTCAGCGTTGAGGAAATGAACAAGCAGCTCCCGGCGGCCAATGTGCTGCCAGGGGAAGCCGTGCCGTATTACATGGCCTCCGGCGAGGGCGCCCGCTATGAGATCAACGGCCAGCTCGTCACAGTCATCGCCCGCGCGGCGGACACCGGCGGGATCTTCAGCGCCGCCTACATTTCCGGTGGCGTGGGCGCCGAATCGCCCTTTGTGAGCCACGCGGTGGAGCACAAGACCCTGTATGTCTTTGACGGAATCCTGCACGTCTGGCTGCCCGGCGAAAGCCGCATCCTGACGCCCGGGGACTCCGTGGTGATCCCGCCGGGAACGCCGCACGCGTACCGGATGGCCAGCCACTACACCCGGTTCCTGAACTGGATGACCCCCGGCGGTGCAGAGGCATACTACGAACGCGTCGGCACGCCCATTGATTCGCACGTCCCACCGGTCACGGCCGGCCGCAGGCTCAGCCTGCGCGAGTGTGCCGAGGTGGGCGCCGAATTCGGCATCACGTTCCCCGACGTCGAGCGGGTGGCACCGTCCTTCCGGCAGGACGCCGGACTCCCGGCCGCCCAGAGCCCCTACTTCCTCAGCGCCGGAGAAGGCGAGCGCATGGTGAGTTACCAGACCATGTTCACGTACCTGTCCCGGCCGGCGAATACAGGATCGAACTACTTTGCCGTCCACACCAAGGGCGCCAAGTCTCCGTATATTCCGCTGCATTTCCACGAACAGCACACGGAAAACTTCCTTTGCACCGAGGGCCGGATGTGGATCTACGCCAACGGTCGCGAGGTCCTGCTCACCAAGGGCGATTTCCTCCACGCTCCCGCGGGAACCATCCACTCCTTCGCGTTCGATTCCCACAACACCCAGATGGTCGGGTTCCTCACCCCGTCGGTCTTCAACGGCTTCTTCGAGTACTTCAACAAGCCCACCGAGGACTACATGTACACCGAGGGCGGCGAACCCTACATGGACATGGAGGGCTTCGGACGGGCCCAGGCCGAGATGGACCTGACCGTGGTGGGTCCCCCGCCCCAGCGCCGCGCAGCGCTGGACATCTGACCGCCGGAGATCACAACGTACGACGGCGGCGGGATGCGGTTCACGCTGCGGAGCGTAAACGGCAAGGCCCGGACTTCCTAAGGAAGTCCGGGCCTTGCCGTATCTGGCGGACTGGCCGCACGAGCCTGGTTGTCAGCCAGCCGGCGGCCGTGCCGGAACGTACATTTCCGTCAGCGGGGGCGCGATGTTTCCGGCACAGCCGCCCGGTCCGCGACCCGGAGCGCCTGGCCGACCAATGCGCGTCCGTAGTCGTTGCCGTTCGGCGTCCGCATGACGGTGTGCATGTGGAACGGAGCCGGGGTGTCGTTGCTGAGGAAGACTCCTGTGTGGTGGTCCAGTTCCATGATCAGCACGGGGCTTTGCAGGCGGAAGTAGAAGGCGTCCTCCGCCTCCCAGCCGCCGATCCAGCAGAACCATGTCTCGTCCCAGTGGGCCGCGATCTCCCGCCGGCGGGCCATCCGCGGCCCGTCCGGGAGGAGCGCGATGAAGTCTTCCACGAGCTCGTCCAGGATCGTGCGGGCCGCGGCCGGCATCGCGCTAACCGGGATTCCCTCGTAGGGGATCACGCGGTTGTCCTGGAAGCAACCGGCCAGGTGCCGTTCGTCCCCGGGGTGCAGGCGGCCCTCGGGCATGGCCGGGTCCTGCATGTGTGCGAAGACTGTGGCTTTGTCCCGCAGGGGCCGTGGCAGGGACGCCGTGAGCCGCCGCGCCAGGGCGATCCGCTCCTTGAAGACCTTCACGCCCCGGTGCGGGCCGGCGTCGATGCTGTCCGGTTCCGCGCCAAGGAACACTGGCGAGACCACCAGCTGGGTCCCTGCCACAAGAACGTTGAGCGCCACGTGGTGGCCGAAGAGCTGCCAGCCCCACGGCGCCGTCTCCGACGGTTCCCCGTACAGGGCGAAGTTGTAGCTGTACTCGTTCATGAGCCCCGGCAGCTCCACGAGCTCGCCGAGGAACCCGTTGATCCGCATGAGGTTCCGCACGAGCTCGAGCCCTGCCGGGCTGAGGCTCACTTGCAGGACCGCCAGGATCAGCTCGCGCACGTCCAGGTCCAGCTCGTCCAGCCGCAGTCCCGTGTCGTGCTGCATGAACTCCGGGTTGGCCCAGCTTTGCCATTCGTGGGCGTCCACGTCATAACAAAGCTGACCGGCCTGGTCCGGCGTGAGGGTCTCCAGCAGCTTCCTCGCCGCCGCCACCATCGCGGCCAAGGGCGCTTCCTCCCTCGCCGCCGCAGGCTTGAGCGGGTACAGCCCGGGACGGACGACGCCGTCGCTGGTCACCCCCGTGAACGGCTGCGGATAGAGGATCTCCCAGCCCCGGATCATGGGCCCGGCGAAGGAGTCGGTCTTCGCCGCCTCGGCATAGCCGCGGGCATCAAGGCCCCGGATCTGCGCCACCCGCGGGTGGTCGGGCGGGTAGAGATAGTCACGGAAGGACGGCTCGGACACGCGAACTCCTGTCTGGGTCTTGGGAAGGTGTTGCCAGCGGCCAGCCCGCGGCCACGCCAATGGCTGCGGCGGCCCCTGCCGGGTCGGTCCCCCGCCAGGCGATGTGCTGGTCCGGCCGGACCAGCACCGCGTCGGCCTGCCAGTGCGTGGACATGGCGGTCCCGAGCTGGTCGGGGCCGACGGCGACGACGGCCAGTGGAATGCCGCGCACCGCGGCGGCAGGCAGGACTGCTGCGTAGGCCTGCCCGGCCGTGCGGCCGCCCAGGCTTTCGCGGTCCACGAGGAGGGTGAAGCCCGGATCCAGCAGGTCATACAGCGATGTCGTCGCATCGAGCCAGGCATGCGGGAGCAGCGCTCCCGGACTCGCGGAGGGGACATAGGCGACGGGGTCCTCGGCGGGGACCGGCAGGCCGTCCGGAACCACCAACGGCGAGGAGCCGTAGCCGTAGCCCAGTACCAGTCCGAGCGAGTCGAACTCACTTTGCTTGACGGCCAGCGCGTTCCTGGCCGCGTGCCGGGCCGCTGCGCCCTCCGCACCTTCCAGGCCCAGGGCCGGGTCCGCGAAGTGGTACGCGAGCGCCTGCCCGTTGGCCGCGGCGTCCCGGATGGTCCGGGCCGCCACGGGACGCCGCTCCAGCTCGTAGCTGCCCGGGAGGGCGGGGCCGGCCCACCCGTCGAGGACGGCGGCGATCTTCCAGGCCAGGTTGGCGGCGTCGCCGATGCACGTGTTGAAGCCGTGGCCGCCCCACGGCGGGTTCAGGTGCGCCGCATCGCCGACCAGGAACACACCGTCGTGCCCGTACCCCGGGGCGAGCAGCATGCGCGCGGTCCACGGATCGGTGGCGATGATCTCGACGTCGACGTCGGTCCCCACGAGGGAGCGGACCAGGCTTCCGGCGTCGGAGGATGCGCTGCCGTCAACGCCCTGGATGATCGCCCACCAGGTGCTCCCGAGGTCCAGTCGTCCCACCATGCCCGACACGTCCGGGCCCAGGACCCAGTACTGGACCGCCGGATCGAGCGCGATCGCGGCGGCGAGGTTCTCGGAGCGGAACAGGACACTGATGTTGGAGAGCTCGGCGGAACCGCCGTCCAGGCGGATGTTCAGGCGTCGGCGCACGGTGGAGGAACCGCCGTCGGCCGCGGCGACGAAGCTGCAGTCGATGGCCCTGCGCCGCCCCGTCGCGTCGGACACCGCCACGCGCGAGCCGAAACGCCGCGGGCCGAAATTCCGGGTTCCGTTGCCCCGGTTGATGTCGATGTCCTCAACGCTCAGGCCGGTCAGCAGCGTGATGAGTGGGGATTCGGCGACCGCTTCCCGGAGCACGGCTTCCATGACGGGCTGCGGGACCTGCTGGCCGCATTCCGGCTGGGGGCCGTAGCGGCCCGGGGCCAGCTGGAACGCCTGGCGGAACCGGGTAATTTCGTGACCGGTGAGGGCCGAGCAGAAGATGACGTCCTGGGCGTACCCGACGGGCAGCGGGGCGGCATTGCGGAGTTTGTCTGCCAGCCCGAGCCGGCGCAGGTGGGTCATGGTCCGTGCGTTGGTGGTCTTGGCCCGCGGCCTGTCGGGGTCGATGCCGATCCGCGGCTCGATCACGACACTTGCGATGCCACGGTGCGCCAGGTCCAACGCGAGGAACAGCCCACTGGGTCCCCCGCCGGCGATCAGCACAGGCGTCTGCTCCGGCAGGTCAGCCAGGGCCGCGTTGTCGACGGCGGTCATCAGGCCCGTGCCCGCAGTGAGGGGCCGCCCACGGGCGTAGTCAGCGTTCCCAGCGTGTCGATCTCGACCTCAACGGTGTCGCCGGGCTGCAGGAGCCACGGCGGGGTGCGTACGTAGCCCACGCCCTCCGGGGTCCCGGTGGCGATGACGTCTCCGGGATGCAGGGTGAACGTCTGGCTGATCAGCGCGATGATGGCCGGCACGGAAAAGATCATGTCCCGGGTGTTGCCGTTTTGGACTTCTGCGCCGTTCACCCGGGTCCGGACCTGGAGGCCCTCGCGGAGGTCTCCGGCCTCGTCACGGCTGACCAGCGGTCCGAGGGGCCCGCTGAAGTCGCCGTTCTTGCCCAGAGTCCACTGCGAAGTGAGCTTCTGGGCACGGCGCGCGGTGAGGTCATTGAACGTGGAGTAGCCGAAGACGGCCTCCGCGGCCGTGGCCTCGTCGGCGCATTCCACCCGGTGGCCGACGTAGGCGGCCACCTCACCTTCCCAGTCCAGTCCGGCTTCGCCCGAGGGGACGGGGACCGGTACGTTTCCAACCGAAAGAGACGCCGTCCAGCGCCCGAACAGCGTGGGGTAGGGAGGAAGTTCCTGGTCTTTGTAGCTGCCTTCCGCGGCGTGGGCCTTGTAGTTCAGGCCGACACAGATCACCCTGGCTGAGGCCGGCACCAGCGGGACCTCGGTGACGTTGCCGCGCTCAAGCGAGCCGCCGGACCCCAGCGCACCAGCAGTTAAGGAGAGCGCTTTTTCCTGCCAGCCGGCGGCATCCGCCCAGAAGTCCTGAACGGTAGCCAGCGGAAAGACCCGCGAATCCGCCAGGGCAGCGACCCATGCCGCGCCGTCGTGGGTTATGCCTATGTACTGCATGTGGAGGGCCTTTCGGGTTCCGCCCGGACGGGCGCGGTGATGGAAATGGTGACTTGTAAAAATCGGCACGGCAAAGCTGCGCGGGTCGGGCCGAAGCCTGCACAGCGCGGCGACGCGGGGACAGTGGTGTCAGGGAACGTGCGACTGGCGGAGGAAGAAGTCCACCGTGGCGTCCATGGCTTTCTCCGCGGCCGCCTGGCTGTTATCGGTCAGGATCCACATGTGGTCCGCGTCCTCGATCAGGAGGAGTTCGACGTCGGCGCCGGCGGCTTCCAGCGCCGCCGCGAGGGATGTGGACTGGGCCGCGGGCACGAAGCGGTCTGCGGTCCCGTGGACCAGGAGGAACGGCGGCGCCGCCGGTGACGCGTAGCTCACGGGGCTTGCGGCCGCGGCTTTGCCGGGAGCCTCGGCCAGGACCGCACCGATGAGCAGTTCCTCGCGGGACCCGGGGTCGTCGGCGCGGGCGACAGCGTTGGGCAGGCTTTGTTCGCCCATCCGGGGCAGGTCCGAGGGAGCGTACCAGGCGGCCACGGCTGCGACCTCGCCGGGAGTGTCGCCGTCGGCGCCTGCTGGGGCGTCTCCGGGGGCGAGTCCCACGAGGCTCGCCAGATGTCCGCCCGCGGAGTCGCCCCAGGCGTAGATCCGGCCCGGATCCACGCTGTAGTCCTGCGCATGGTCCCGGAGCCAGTGCACGGCGGCCTTTGCGTCTTCCAGCTGCGCCGGGAACTGTGCGGTCGTGCTGAGCCGGTAGTCGGCCGAGACCACGACAAACCCCGCATCCGTGAGCCGCCGGAACGGGCTGAAGCCGAAGCCGTCCAGCACCGCGCCGAGCGAGGACCGTTCCCCCGCCCGCCAGCCGCCGCCGTGGAAGTGCACGATGGCCGGGAAGCCTTTCCCGGTGTGTTCTGCGGAGGGCAGATAGACGTCCAGCAGCAAAGGTGCGGAGGCTTCGGGGAAGGCGAACTCGATCCCCTTCAGGACCTGTTGTACTGTCATCTTCGGCTCCTTCTGCTGCTTGCCGGCGTTTCTCGATGTTCCGGCGTCTTCACCAAGGGTGTCTGATGCCCGTCTGCCCCGGCGCCAGGCATTTCAATCATTGGAACGGCTTTGCCTGTATGAGTGCCGTCGCCAGGAACGCGAGGCCGTCCTGCACGATCCGGAGCCCCGCGGAGTGGTTCAGGTACCCATGGATGGCTCCTGCCTCGAGGCGGAAATCGACGTCCGTTCCGGCCTGCCGGAGACCGGCCGCGAACGCTTCGGCCGAGTAGCGCAGGTCGTCGTATTCGCAGGCGATGATCGCCGCGGGCGGCAACCCGGAGGGGTCCGCGTTCCCGGGCATGGCATAGGACGACGCCATGGCGACGGGTCCGCCGATGTAGTTCTCCACCAACGCGCGGCAGTCATCCGGCGTGAACCGCAGGAGCCGCGGGAGCCCCTCGAGCACGTCCGCGGTGCCGTCGGCTCCGGCCATGCCACCGGGCGCGGGCAGTTCGGCGTGCAGGAACGGGTACGCGAGGAGCAGCCGGGCCGGCATCGGCAGTCCGGCGTCTTTGAGGTAGAGCGCGGCGCCCACGGCGAGGTTGCCGCCGGCACTGGCGCCGCCCAGGCACACCCGGCCGGCGTCCGCGCCGAGTTCTGCGGCGTGCTCCACGGTCCAGAGCCAGGCGGTGAGGACGTCCTCGTGCGGTACGGGGAAGTGCACGCCGTTGCGGGCAAGCCGGTAGTCCACCGAGATCACCGCGCCGCCGCTCCGGGCGGCGACTTCCCTGGCCAGCTGGTCGGCTTCGCGCATGTCGAGCCCGCCGCCGGCAAATCCGCCGCCGTGCATCCAGACGAGTGCTGGAGCGTCGGCATGGCCCGGGGCGCCCCCGTAGATCCTGAGCGGGACGGGCCCGTGGGGTCCGCGGGCCTCGGCTTCCCGGACGCGGACGTCGGGCGCCTCATAGGGCAGGCTGCCGGCGCTGAAAGCCTCGAGCCGGTCCGTGCCGCCGGGTTGGGCCAGGAGCTCGGTGAACGAACCCGCGCCGGCCAGGTGATGGAGCGCGCCGGCGGCGTCTCCGAAGGCGGCGTCTCCCGCGGCCGGCAGGGCCAGTCCGTGGCCGTAGCGGAAGACGGGGTCTTCGGTATCGAACGGCATGTCCTCCCGCGAGGCCTCCACGGCGGCCATGGACCGCGGGAGGTCAAAGGGCAGCCGGCCCTCCGGCACGGCACGCCCGGTGATGATGTCCGCGAGTGCGTCGGCGTCGGATCCGTAGTTGGCCAGCAGGGCCGCGGCGTGTTCGGCGAGTTCGGGCAGGACGGCGGGCCGTTCGAGGTTGATGTCGATCACCGTGGGGACGGCCTGGCAGATGGCGGTGACACGCTCGATCTCCTCCGGTGCGAAGGCCAGGTTGCCGCAGTGGAAGAAGGATTCGAAGCCCTCGCCTCGCACTTCGAACGGGGTGCGCAGCCGGAGAATCGCGAGGTCCGCGGCCTCCGGCGTCGGGACGGCGATGAAGCCCGGCCCCAGGTCCCCGGCCGTGAGGCCTTCGAGGTAGACCCTCGCCCCTGCGGTCAGCGGCAGGGTCGGGACGCCGTCGACGTCCTTGTTGGTGAGGAGTGTGTAGGATCGGCGCTGCATGGCCCGCCCGGCCGCCCGGAATTGCGGGGTTCCCACCGAGGTGTCGGCGGCGGCCGCGTCCACCAGGGGATTCTCGAACAGCCCCAGGAGGAATTTCTCCTCCAGCAGCTTGCGGACGGAGACGTCCAGCCGGTCCTCGCTGAGCTTCCCTGCCCGGACAGCGCCGGTCATGAGTTCAACGCAGCTTTCGCCGCCGATCTGGTCCACACCGGCGTCCAGCGCCTTAAGCAGCCGCTCCTCGGGGGTCAAATGTTCCACGCCCCATGCCCGGGCCGGGAAGACCCTGCCGAAAATGTCCCCGTCGGTCAGGATGCCCCAGTCCGAGCACACGATGCCGCCGAAGCCGAGCTCTTCCCGCAGGAGTTCCGTGAGGATGCGCTTGTTGAAGGCGAAGCCCACTTCCTCGTATTCGGTCCCGACCGGCATGCCGTAGTAGGGCATGACCTGGCGCGTGCCGGCGTCGACGGCTGCCCGGAAGGGCAGCAGGTGGTAGTCGAAGTTGCCGCCGGGATAGACCTGTTCGCGGCCGTAGCTGAAGTGCGGGTCCTCCCCATTGAGCTGGGGGCCGCCCCCGGGGAAGTGCTTGGTCATGGTGGACACGGACTCCGTCCCGAACGTCTCGCCTTGGAAGCCGCGGACGTAGGCGCCCACCAGGTCCGCGGCGAGCTCGGCGCTCTCGCCGAACGTGGCGGCACCGCGGGACCAGCGCGGTTCGGTGAAGACGTCAACCTGGGGGTGCAGCGCGGCCCGGATGCCGACCGCGCGGTACTCCTGCCGGGCGACATCGGCAAACTCCTCCACGGCGTCGGGGTCCCCGACGGCAGCGAAGCCGAGCGCTTCGGGCCACTGGGAGAACGGGCCGGCCAGGGCCCCGGTGCCCGGGTTGTCCGTGTAGGCGTGGCGCGGGTCGGTGGAGAGTGTGACCGGGATGCCCCAGCCGGTTTCGGCGGCGATCCGTTGGATGCTGTTGTGCCATTCGGCGAGTTCCCGGGCCTGGGTAGCGGCGCCAATGATGTTGAAGTGGTTGATCCGGCGCTCGCGGATCAACTCCTCGGCCGGGCCTGTGCCGAGTGCGAACGGGAGCGCGCCGTGGAACATCAGGCCCGCCTTGTCCTCGAGCGAGAGCCGGGACAGGAGGTCCTGGACGCGTTGCCCGACGGGCAGTGCGGCGTCCTGGTAGGGGTAGCGGGTGGTGGCGGGGGTCATGGCTGGCTCAATTCGTTGGAGAGGAAAGTGACGGCGGCGTCCAGGATGCTGTCGATCCGGTCTTCCGCGCCGAAGAAGCAGTGGTCTGCGCCGTCGACGACGACGACCTCGTTGCGGACGCCCGCGGCGTCAAGCGCCTGCGAGAGGATCACGCTCTGGGACAAGGGCACGAGAGCGTCGCTGTCGCCGTGGATCAGCAGGAACGGCGGCGCGTCTGCGCTGACGTGGCCCAGCGGGCTGGCGGCCTCCAGCAGCTCCGGGTCGCCGGAGCCGCCAACGAGCATGGGCCCCGGTTCCAGGCTCATCCCGGCCGGTACGGCGGCAACCATGGGGCCGGCAAGGAGGCCGTCCGGGAGCTGTATCGGGGGCATGAGGGGCAGCGAAGATACCCCATAGAAGTCCACGACGGCGGAGACCGCGCTGGAGGGCCCCTGCGCCCCGATCCCGCCTTCGAGGTCTTCCCGGCCGCCGGTCAGGCCCAGCAGCACGCCGCCAGGTGGCCGCCCGCCGATTCGCCCCAGGCGCCAATCCGGTCCGGATCGATCCCCAACTCCCGGGCATGTGCGCGGAGGTAGCGCACCGCCGCTTTCAGGTCATGCAACTGGGCCGGGAAGGCTGCTTCGAGGGCCAACCGGTAGTCGACGGTCGCACAGGCGATCCCTGCCGCGTTGAGCCGGGAGAAGACCGAATTCACGGGGAACGTGGGCGGCAGCTCACGCCGGTCGCCCAGTTGGAAGGCGCCCCCGTGAACCCAGAGCACCAGCGGCACCGGACTCTTAGCCTTGCCCCCGTGCCGGCCGGTCCGCGGAAGCCAGATGTCCATGGTCAGCGGACGGAACCCGATAGTCCTGACGTAGCTGACTTCCCGGTGCACGTCGGAGATCGCGGACACTTGGACGGCCGTGCCCGGGCCATCGAAGGCAGGGAAGGCGGGACCCGCGGCTCCGGCCCGCGGTGCCGCTCCGGCCGGGGGTGCCGGAGCGTCGGGGCTTCCTGCCATTTCGCTTGCTGTGGTTTCAGTAGTGGTCATGCTGCGCTCCTGATGAGGTCGGGGTGGTTCACGGCTGCAAACCGTGTTCAGTTATGGGCGGGGACGGTCACTGGCGGGAACGGGCGCTGCCGGGCTAGTGGATGCTGCGAGGGTGACGGACACGGCGAGGGGTCCGGACAGCGCGGCCGGCGCGGCCCCGGCGTGTTCGGCCGGCGCGATCCTGAAGGTGGTCGCCTCGTCGCACCAGCCGCGTCCGGCGTTCCAGTGCTGGAAGGTCCGCCCGGGCAGCGTCACCGTGATCTCCCGGCGTTCCCCGGCCGGGATGTGGGCCGTCGCGAAGCCGGCCAGCCAGAAGTCAGGGCGTTCCACGGCCGATTCCGGGGCGTCGGCGTAGATCTGGGCCAGATATTTTCCGGCGCGGAACCCGGCGTTGCAGATGGTCAGCACGGCCTGGAGGTCGTCCCCGGGCGCCGGTGCCCCGAGCAGCCTGAACCCGTCCACCGCGAACGTGGTGTAGCCGAGGCCGTGGCCCAGCCAGTACGCCGGGGCGGCAGGTTGCCCGGTTTGACTGGCGTGCGTGGCTTGTCGGGCCCAGCCGCGGTATCCGACGTGGAGCCCCTCCGTGTACTCGAGCTGACCGTGCCGCGGGCGGGTGTCCCGGACCGGAGCGTCAGCCAGCGCGGCCGGCCAGGTGGTCGGCAGGTGCCCGCCGGGTTCGGTGTCGCCGAACAGCACGTCGGCCAGGGCGTTGCCGAATTCCATGCCCGGGAACCAGACCAGCAGAACGGCAGCGGCGTCGTTGCGCCAGGGCATTTCGACGGGGGCACCGGCGTTGACCACCACCACCGTGCGCGGGTTGGCCGCGATGACGGCGCGGACCAGGTCATCCTGCCGGCCCGGCAGCGCAAGGGATGTCCGGTCGAAGCCCTCGCTTTCGACGGCGCCGGAGGTCCCTACCATGACGACGGCGACGTCCGCGGCACCTGCTGCGGCAGCGGCCTTGGCAATCTCGAGGTCGGCCGGCCCGCGGGGTTCGTCGACGGCCAGCCCCACGCGGAACAGGGTGGCATCCGGATGCCAGGTGTAACGCAGCGTGAGCCGCACCGGCTCCCCCGCCGCCAGTTCGACGTCGGCGGCTTCCTCCGGCGCGCCGATCAGCACGGCCTCGATGTCCGCATAGCGGTGGCGCGAATCCGCGGCCGCCACGCTCTCCCCGTTGACCTCCAGGGTGGCGTGCCCAATAGCTTTGAAACCCAGCTTCCAAAGGCCGGAAACCTGCGGGGTGAAAATTGTTTCGATGTCGACGGCGGTGGCGCCGTCAGGGATGGCCCCGGCGCCCCGGGTGAGGGTGGTGCGGGGACCGTATTCCTCCGCGAGGGTGCCGGCGGCTCCCCGCCAGGTTAGCCGGACGCGCCGTTGCCCCGAGCCCGGCGCGCGGCCCGGCGCCTGGCCCGGCGCGTGACATTCGGCGTCGCGGGGTTCGCGAAGGCCGTCGGAGAGCCAGGCACCCTGGACCGTGGTGAGCTGAGCGCCGTCGCCGAGCCGGGCACGCAGGCCGGCGGCGGGCGCTACCGTGTAGGACGGGAACACCGATGCGCTGCCGCCGCCCTGGGTCCGGGGGTCCATGGCCGCCGGGCCGATTACGGCGAGGGACGTGATGTCCCGGGGTGCGAGCGGGAGGATGCGGTCGTGGTTTTCCAGGAGCACGAATCCTGCCGCCGCGGCCTCGCGTGCGACGGCGGCTCCGGTTTCAGGTCCGGCCTTGGGTTCGGCCGGTTCCTGCCGGCGGCCCTCCTCCACGCGCCGGCCCAACGTGAGCAGCCGGCGCACTTTCCCGTCGATCACGGCCTCGGGGACCAGCCCGGACGCGTTGGCTTTCACCAGCGGGTCGCCCCACAGTTCTTCCGGACCAGGCATGGCGAGGTCCGTGGCGGACAGGGCCGAGTCCACGGTGGAGTACACCGCATGCCAGTCGGACACCACGGCGCCGTCGAATCCCCACTCGGTCTTGAGCGGGTTCTCTGTGAGGGGATTTTCGGTCATGGGCTTGCCGTTGACGCCGTTGTAGGCCGCCATGATCATCCACGGCCGGGCCTGTTTGACCACCCGTTCAAACGGTGCGAGGTACACCTCATGCAGGGTCCGTTCGTCGATCAGGTTGTTGACGGTCATCCGTTCGGTCTCCGCCTCGTTGGCGACGAAGTGCTTGGGGCACGCACCAATGCCCTGGCCCTGGATTCCGTCGACATACGCGGCTGCCAGTTCACCGGTGAGGAGCGGGTCCTCGGACAGGCATTCGAAGTTCCGGCCGGCCAAAGGGGATCGGTGCAGGTTCATGGTGGGTCCGAGCACCACGTCCACCTCCTGCCGCCGTGCCTCGGCGGCCAGCAGCCTGCCCACCCGGGCCATCAGCCGTCGGTCCCAGGAGGACGCCAGGCATGTGGCGGACGGCAGGTTCACCGCGCCGGCGGCCTCGTTGTCGCGGTGGCCCCGGACCCCCACGGGTCCGTCGGACACGGTGATCTTCGGCAGGCCGAGGCGCGGCTCGGCCTGGGTGAACCACAGCCCGGAGCCGTTCAGGAGCCGGATCTTCTCAGCCACCGGAAGGGTGCGGATCGCATCGTCGACGTCGGCGTCAAAGCTCGTGGAGGTCATTCTTTAGTGCTCCTGATCGTGGGGTGTCTTCAATTGCCAGCCTGTTTTCCCGCCGGCGGGGTGGATAGCGGACTTACGAAACGACGGCCGCTGCCTACACCGCGGCGGACGTCAGTCGGTGCGCGCCGGCACCCACGGTGCGGGAGTCCTGTCCCGGCAGCCGGATCTCCGCCTCCACTCCGTCAGGGATCATCGCGTCGAGTTCCAGCGCGCCGTCCGCCGACGTCCGCCACTCGACAGCGATGGTGCCGTGCGGGCTGCGGAGGCTGGTCTTGGCCCAGTCGATGCCGCCTCCCGGCACGGGCGCGATCAGCACCTTGGAGTAGCCGGGGGCCAGGGGCCGGATACCGCCCACGTACTTGTGCAGCCAATCGGCGATGGCACCGAGTGCGTAGTGGTTGAAGCTCGTCATCTCGCCGGGGTTGATGGTGCCGTCCGGCAGCATGGAATCCCACCGCTCCCAGACGGTGGTGGCTCCCATGGTCACCGGGTACAGCCACGACGGGCACTCCTGTTCCAGCAGGAGCCCGTAGGCCTCCTCGATGTGTCCGGTATCGGCCAGGGCGCCGGTGATAAACGGGGTTCCGGCGAAGCCAGTCGAGACGCGGTACTGGTTGTTCCGCACCAGTTCGGCGAGGCGGGTGCCGGCAAAGTCCCGCTGCTGGCTGGTCTGCAGTACGTCGAAGGCGATGGCCAGGGCATAGACGGTGGTGCAGTCGCTACGGATGGTGCCGTCGGCGGCAACGTAGTGGGTGTTGAAGGCCGCTTTGACCCGTTCGGCGAGGCGGCCGAACGCGGCGGCGTCGGCGTCGTGCCCCAAGAGCGCAGCCGTAGCCGCCGTGATGGACGCCGTGCGGTAAAGGCATGCGGTGGCGACGACGCCGGTGTCCGCCTTCGCGGCCCACGGCTGGTCCGGCGCGGCGTCCGGGTCCAGCCAGTCGCCGAACTGGAAGCCTTCATCCCAGAGTCCGGCGGGCGATAGCAGGCCTTCCACCCGGCGTGTGTGAGAAGCCATCGAGCCATACTGGTCCTTGAGCACGGTGTCGTCGCCATAGGCCTCCCACAGCGCCCAGGGCACCCACACGGACGCATCGCTCCAGATGGCCGAGGATTCCGGTGCCGGGAATTCCGGTGGCTGGGGGCAGTACTTCAGCGCGTCCGGCACTGTGATGGGAACGAGCCCGCCGGCGGCTTTTTGTTCTGCGGCCAGGTCCAGCAGCCAGTCCTGCAGGAATCCCTTGACGTCGTAGAGGAAGGCGGCCGTCGGGGCGAATACGGCGATATCCCCGGTCCAGCCGAGCCGTTCGTCGCGCTGCGGGCAGTCGGTGGGAAGGTCCAGGAAGTTTCCCTTCAGGCCCCAGACGATGTTGTGGTGCAGCTGGTTCACCAGCGGGTTGGAGCACTCGAAACGGCCGGTGCGTTCAAGCGCGGAGTGCACCGCCACGGCCTCAAGGGATGCCGCGGTCAGATCGCCGGGCCAGCCGGTGACCTCCGCGTAGCGGAACCCGTGGAAGGTCCTGCTCGGTTCGAAGAAGTCCTGGCCGCCGGAGAGGATGAAGGTGTCGGTGGCCGCGGCCGAGCGCAACGGCCGGGTCCCCAGCTCGCCGTCTTCCAGTACTTCGGCGTGACGCACTGTGATGGTGGTGCCGGCCTCGCCCTGGACGGTGAAGCGCAGCCAGCCCACCAGGTTCTGGCCAAAGTCCACCAGTGTCTTGCCGCCCGGTGAGGTGAAGATCTCCACCGGTTTGAGGACCTCGTTGCGCACCACCGGCGGCCCGACGGGGTCTGCCAGGCGGTCGGCGTCGAACTCCAGCTCGTGGACCCCGACCCAGGTGCCTGCCCGCGCGCTGGCCGGCGCAGCGGCGCCGGTGTCGAACCCCGGCCGGGCCCAGCCCTCCGGTTGCCGCCGAGCGTCAATGGCCTGTCCGTCGTAGAGGTCGTTGGCCGTGGTCCCGGACGGCCCCGACTGCCAGGACGGGTCCGAGGCAATCGTCTGGACGTGGCCGTCGGCGAATTCGATGTCCAACTGACCGAAGAACCCAAGCTCATCGCCGTACAGACCCGATTTGCCGTACCAGGCCAGGCGGCCGCGGTACCAGCCATTGCCAAGCGCAACGCCGATCACCGTGTCGGGTTCCACGAGCGCGGTGACGTCGTAGCTGCGGTAGCGCTGGCGCCATTCATAGGAGCTCCAGCCGGGGCTGAGAACGTCATCGCCGACCGGGACGCCATTGATCTGTGCCTCGTAGATTCCGAAGGCCGTTGCCCGCACCTGCGCGTTCACCACGGGGCCGTGGCCCTCGTCGAGCCGGAATTCCTTGCGCAGGAGGGGTGCGCCGTCGAAGTCTTGATCGGCGGCGATCATCGTGGCGGACCAGGGTGCCGGGGTCATGTGGTGTCTTCCGTTCTTGTGCTGGTTTTCGTGGGAGGGGCTGAGGGGTGACGCGGGTGGCGCGGCCTCAGGATTCGGGGGCGGCTCAGGCGTAGTGGCAGGCGACGGCGGACGCGCCCACCGTCCGCAGGACGGGGCGTTCGGTGCGGCACAGGTCCGTTGCCAGCGGGCACCGCTGGCTGAAGGGGCAGCCGCCGGACGCGGCGGCCGCGGCTGCCGCGGTCCGGACACCGAGCGCTTCCCGTTTTTGCCGTCGTTCGGCCTGTTCTGCCGGGCGGGGCACGGGCGAGGCCGCCACCAGCGCCTGGGTGAAGGGGTGGTGGGGGGACTCCGTGACGGCGGCAGCGGGCCCGCTTTCCATGACCTGGCCGCGGTAGAGAACCACGACGCGCTGGGCGAGGAACTGGACCACGGAGATATCGTGCGCGATGAAGAGGTAGCTCAGTCCCCGTTCGTCCCGGAGGTCGGCAAGGAGGTTCAGCACTTGGGCCTGGGTTGAGAGGTCTAGCGCGCTGACCGCTTCGTCGCACACTACGAGCCTCGGTTCGCAGATCAGTGCCCGGGCGACGGCGATCCGCTGCCGCTGGCCGCCGGAAAACTGACCGGGATAGCGGTCCACGGCCTCGCGGGGAAGTCCCACCCGCACCAGCATGTCCTCGGCGCGCTGCCGCGCTTCCCCGGCTGCCACGCCACGGATCCGCAGCGGCTCGGCAAGCGACGCGCCGATGGTCTGCCGGGGGTTGAGCGAGGAGTTCGGGTCCTGGAACACGGCCCTCAGCTCCCCGCCAAGTTCGCGGCGCCGTGCGGCGCTGGCGTGGGTGACGTCTGTTCCGTTGTACCGGATCGAACCCCCGCTGCACTTCTCCAGCCCCAGAATGGCCTTGCCGATCGTGGACTTGCCGGAGCCTGACTCCCCCACCAGGCCCACGGTTTCCCCGGGCCGGATGCTGAAGCTCACGCCGTCCACCGCCGCCGGCGCGGCGGCCGCCTTCCGGCCCCGGCCGTAACGGACCACCAGGTCTTCCACGTCCAGGAGCGGCTGACCGGGAGCCGGTACCGTTTCGTCCTGCCGTGCTGCCGTTTCGACGCTCATGCCTTATCCCTCTCAACATTGTCCCTCGAACGCATGTCCCCCGACGGAATGTCCCGCGAACGAACGTCCAGTACGCGGTGGCCGGGTACATCGGTGGCCACCCATTCCAGGCCCTCGACGGCCAGTTCATCGGCCTTGACGCAGCGCACCACGCCGTCGTCGGAGCCGGAGGGCACCAGCGGAACCGGCGCCACGCAGGCTGATCCGGCAAACTGGCACCGCGCCATGAACCGGCAGCCGCCCGGCCAGTCCTTGGGCTGCGGGACCTGGCCGTTGATGGTGGCGAGGCGTTCGGGCATGTCCGCGGCGGTGTTGGCGTGCGGGTCGGCGGCCAGCAGCGCCAGGGTGTACGGGTGGCGCGGGTTGTCGAGGATGTCGGCGGTCCGGCCGCTTTCCACCACCTGGCCTGCGTACATGACCGCAACGGTGTCACAGATGTCCGCGACCACGCCGAGGTCGTGGGTCACCATCACCACGGACATGCCGGTGTCTTTGACCAGGGTCCGCAGCAGCGAGAGGATCTCCGCCTGCACGGTCACGTCAAGGGCGGTGGTGGGTTCGTCCGCCACGAGCAGCCTGGGCCGCCCGGCCAGGGCCAGGGCGATGGCCACGCGCTGCGCCATGCCCCCGGAGATCTGGTGCGGGTAGGTCGTGAGGATGCGTGCGGCGTCCACGATGCCCACCTTTTCGAGCAGGCCCAGGGCTTCGGCCCGGGCTTCGGCTTTCCCGATGCCGCGCAGGCGCCGGACGGTGGAGACGAGCTGGTAGCCCACTGTGAACATGGGGTCCAGTGCCCGCATGGGCTCCTGGGAGATCAGCGCGATGTCCCGCCCCCGGACACCCTCCATCACGCCTTCCGGGGCGCCGGCAAGATTCCGGCCGTCCCACAGGATCTGGCCGCCGGTGACGGCTACGCCCGAGGGCAGCAGGCCGAGCAGGGACAACGCCGTCATCGTCTTGCCGCAGCCCGATTCGCCCACGAGTCCCAGCACGGTCCCCTGCCCGACGTCGAAGGAGACGTCCGTGACCAGCGGCGTGCCGCCGTCGACCCCTACCGAGAGTCCGCGGACGCTCAGGCGGCCTGAAGGAGACGGAACAGCCGGGGCTTCCGGTGCCGCGACGGCGGACGCAGCGGCCCGGCGTCGGCGCTCCGCGGCCGACGGCAGGTGCGAGGCGGATGCATTCGGCGATTTGCCCAGGGCGTTGCCGATCGCGTTGGCCGCGAGGACCGTCAGGGCCAGGACCGCGCCGGTGGGGACCATGAGCCACGGGGCGTCGTAGACGTGCTGGGATGCGCCCTGGATCATGCCGCCCCAGCTGGGCTGCGGGATGGGCGGACCAAACCCGATGAAGGCCAGGCCGGCCTGGATGAGCATGCCCACCGCGAAGATGAGGGCGGACTGGACCACGATCGTGTTGCTCAGGCCCGGCAGCACGTGGCGCATACTGATGCCGAGGGCGCTGACACCGTCCACTTTGGCGGCGTCGACATAGAGCTGGGACTGCAGGGCGGTGGCCTGTCCCAGCATCACGCGGTAGATGCCTGCCGAGATGAGGACGCCCAGGATCGCCATGATGACGGGAATGTTCGTACCCACAGCTCCGATGACCGCAAGGATGATGACCGTTCCGGGCAGGGACATCATGATTTCGGTGGCACGGCTGATCACTCCCTCCGTCCGCACTCCCGCGGCGGCCACCATCGCCAGGATGGTCCCGAGCCCGACGCCGACAATCACCGTGATGAGCGATGTTCCCAAGGTGCCGGCGGCCGCGGCGAAAATGCGGCTGAGCAGGTCCCGTCCGAGTTCGTCGGTGCCCAGCCAGTGGGCGGCCGTGGGACCGGACAGGACGGCGGTGAAATCCTGGTCTTCAGTCTTGTACGGCAGCCACCACGGGGCGGTGAGGGAGGCAACCACGAGAGCGACCAGCCAGGTGATGCCTGCCACGGCACCGGGCGAGGCAACCAACCGGCGGGCGGACAAGCGGCGTGAAAACAGGCCGGCGAACGCGGTCCTGGGACGGCGCCCGGGCCGAGCTCCGGCGGTGGTGTCGGTGACTGCGTTTGTAGCTGTATCTTCCGCGTCTGCGGCGACGGGAGCGGGGGCAACGGAGGGGATCATGAGGCACGCAACTTCGGATCGAGAAACTTGGTGGCGAGTTCCAGCACCAGGTTCACGGCCACCACCACAACGGTGGCGACCACCACCACACCCTGAACTGACGGGGCATCGTGGGTGCTGACGGAGGTCTGGACTGCCTGGCCGAGGCCCGGCATGGCGAACAACTGCTCGGCGATCACGGAACCGCCGAACAGTCCGATGAACTGCAGGGCGATACCGGCCACAATCGGCAGGCTGGCGTAGCGCAGGGCGTGGACGTACAGGATTTTCCACGCGGGAGTGGCCGTTGCCCGGAGGGTCCGGATGTGTTCCTGCTGCAGGGCCTCCAGCATGGATGCCCTGGTCTGGCGGGCGATGAAAGCCGCACCGCCCACGGCGAGCGTGATCACCGGCAGGGCCAGGGACAGGGCCCAGTCCTGAGGTGAAACCTCGAAGGGGACGTAACCGGTGGCCGGAAAGACCGAGGACTGAACGGCGAAGAGGTACACAAAGATGATGCCGATCCAGAAGGCTGGCAGCGCCACGGCCAGGCCGCAGACGGCGCCGACGATCCGGTCGACCATCCCGCCGCGCACGGCGGCCGTCACGCCGAGGGCGATTCCGAGCACAGCGCTCAGGAGCGTGGCTCCGGCGGCCAGGACCGCCGTCACCGGCAGCCTGTTGGCGAGGTCGGCGCTCACGGACCGGCCGTCGATCAGGGACACTCCGAAGTCTCCCTGGGCTGCGCTGCCAAGCCACCGAAAGAACTGGGCCGGAAGCGGATCGGACCAGCCGAGCTTCTCGTTGACCTGACTAATGGCCTCCTGGGACGCGCCGGCGCCGAGGGACACGGCTCCCGGGCTGCCCGGCATTGCATGCACCAGCAGGAACGCCAGGACCGCAACCAGCAGCACGGTGGCCAGCGCCATCAGCAGGCGCTTTGCGACGTAAATCGCCATGATGACCTCCATCGGTCGGGGCCCGCCGGACGGCCTTCGCCTGCAAGGTGAAGGCCGTCCGGCAGGGTGGGTGATCAGTTGGTCGGTGCGTAAGACGAGAGCAGCGGGTAGGCGTTCGTGCCGGCGAACTCGACCTGCTTGATCTTCTTGGTGTTGTAGCCCTGGTTGGTGAGGGCCTCATAGAGCGGGATCATCCAGCCGGATTCCACGAGCCGGGTGTTCAGCTTGGTCAGCGCAGCCTTTTGCGCGGCGTCGTCCTTCGCAGCGGCAGCCTCACCGGTGGCGGCGCTGAGCTGGTCGTCCGTGGCCTTCTGGACGTTGGTGAAACCGCTCAGGATCGCGCCGTACATCAGGCCCACCGGGTTGTCCCAGCTCAGCGGCGCGTAGCCCAGCGGAGTGGTGGCGACGGCGGCAAACGCCTCGTCGGTGGACGTCGCCATCTTGACCTGCATGGTGATGCCGACGGCGGCAAGATCCTTCTGGACGGCCTGGAGGTCGGTCTGCGTGGTGGCGCTCGCAACGATGGTGAATTCGAAGCCGTTGGCGTAGCCCGCCTCGGCCAGCAGGCTCTTGGCCTTGGCGGGGTCGTACGCGAACTGCGTGTTCAGCGCCGCCGTGAAGCCGGCCGAATCCTTGGGCAGCGCGTTCCACGCCGCGATGTCGCCCTTGTGCAGGGCATCGACGAGGGCCTGCCGGTTGATGGCGTATTGGAATGCCTGGCGGACCTTTTCGCTCGCGAAGGCCGGCGACGTCTTGCCGGTCTTATCGAAGGAGATCATGGTGTTCACCGTGCCGCCGATCTGGGAGACACCCACGCCCTTGGACTTGGCGAAGTCAACAGTCGGTGAGGTCAGCTGGGCGACATCCACCTGGCCGGAGACCAGGGCATTGGCGCGGGCCTGCGGATCCTGGATGACGCTGAAAACGATCTTGCTGTAGGGGTATTTCGCGGCGTCGGCGCTCTTGTCGTTCTTCTGCAGGACGTATTTGTTGCCCTTCACGGTGGAGGCGTCCAGGGTGTACGGGCCGGAGCCGTCCGGCTTGGCGGCGAGGCTTGCCGTGTCAGCGGCCCCGGACTTGCCGACGATCATGCCCAGGGTGGAGGCCAGGTTCTTCTCGAAGCCCGGCTGCGCCTTGGCGAACGTCAGGGACACCTGGGTGGGGCTGACGACGTCCACGGACGTGACTTCCTGGGCGCCGCCCTTGGCGATGGCCGAGTACGCCGAGAGCGCGGGATCCGTGCGGCGGTCGAAGTTGGCCTTCACCAGCGCGGCGTCCAGTGTGGACCCGTCCGTAAACGTCACGCCCTGCTTGAGCGTCAGGGTCAGTACGGTGTTGTCGGCGCTGTAGCTGAAGCCGGTTGCCAGCCCCGGACCAACAGAGCCGTCCGCTTGGAGGGTCATGAGGTTGTCGTAAAGGCCTTCAAAGAACTGCCGCTGGGCGTCGGAGACCCGCAACGGGTCGAAACCGAAGGACGCGCTGTCACTCTCGACGCCGATCGTCAGGGTGCTCTTGTCCACGGCGGAGGCCGCCTGGCCGGTGCCGCCGCAGGCAGTCACGGAGCTGAGCAGCAGGACACCGGCCAGAACGGCCGCGCTCCGTCGGGCGGTGGGGTTCAGAAGTTTCATGTAGTGCGCCTTCGCATTCTCTCTAAAACAACGGGATAGTCGACATCTGGTGTGGGGGCCCGGCGTAGTGCGGACCCGCCCAACGTTGGCGGTCCGGCGGCTGTGCCTCCGGGCCGTTCCGTCAGATGTGCTCGGGTGGACCGGCTCCATCAAGAGTCGTCGGCAGAAGCAAGGCCGTCACATGTGAATTTCATTGGTTGAAACACTATTGTGGTGAGCGTCACTGGCGACGAAGAAGGAACGATGACGAATGACGGCACCCGCGGACAGGTTAACGACCGCTGAAAAACCCGCCGCTGCGCGCGGCAAGCGCCCCAAGCAGGGCGAGCCGGTGATCGACCGGGCCCTCAGCCTGCTCGCTGTCTTCACGGACCGCCGTCGGGCGCTGACCTTGTCCGAGCTGGCGCGCTACGCCGACATGCCCGCCCCCACGGCGCTGCGCCTCATCGCCCGCCTGGTCGCCTGGGGCGCTTTGGAACGGCTCGATGACGGCCGCTACGTCGTGGGCGTCCGGCTGTGGGAAATAGCGTCCCTCTCCCCCAGGGGCCATGGCATCCGCGAAATCGCGCTGCCCTACCTGGAGGACCTCTTTTCCGTGACCCGGCATCATGTGCTGCTGGCCGTGCGGGACAGGAACGAGGCCGTCCTGATCGAGCGGCTCTCCTCCAAGCAGGCCACGGAAGTGGCCTACCGGGTGGGCGGCCGGCTCCCCCTCCGCTCCACCGCCGTCGGTCTGGTGTTGATGGCCGGCGCGGACGCCGCATTTCAGGAAAAGATCCTGAAGGAGCCGGCAGAGACCGAACCGGGCGTCGCCGCCATGCCGGAAGGCCAGCTGCGCCGCACCCTCTCCGACGTCCACCGGACCGGCATTGCCATGATCCGCCGCTCCGCGCCGTCGCTGACCGTTTCCGTGGCCGCCCCCGTCTTTGATGCCCAGGGCGCCGTGGTGGCCGCCCTGTCCATCGTGGTTCCGGACGGGACCACCCCGCCAAATGTCCTGGCTCCGGCCGTGATGGCCACCGCCCGGGCGGTATCTCGAAACCTTGGATTCCGGACGGCCCTGGCCGACGACGTCCGCACCTTGTCCGAGGGCTGAACCGACATCCCCGGCCTTCCAACCATTGGAAGTGCCGGTGCGGCGCACGCCAGGCGGTCCCTAGCGTAGGGACTCCCGGCGCTAGGAATCCGGGCATGAGATATACAGCGACGGACGGAGCAGCGGTGGTTGGCAGTGAAGTCGGGACGGGCCAGCCGAGGACCTCCTCGGGTGCCGCCGCCCCAGTCATTCCCGGATTCTTTCCGGATCCGACGATCTGCCGCGTGGGTGGGGAGTACTTCCTGGCCACCTCAAGCTTCGAATATTTTCCAGGGGCACCCATCTTCCACAGCCGGGATCTCGTCACGTGGGACCAGATCGGCAATATCCTCACACGTCGGAGCCAGTTCGCCGCCGGCGACGGGCGCGCTTCCGGTGGAATTTTCGGATGCACCCTCCGGCATCACAACAACAAATTCTGGTTCGTGACCACCAACATGAGCGATTTCGGCGGCGGCCATCTTTTGATGCACGCCGAAAGTGCGGCCGGCCCGTGGAGCGACCCCGTCCAGATCACGGGGACGTTGGGCATCGACCCTGACATCGCGTGGGACAGCGCCGACAACTGCTACCTTACCTGGGTAGGCTTCGGTCCCGGCGAGAACGAGTCCGGCATTGTCCAGGCCCTGCTGGATCCCCAAACCGGCCGGCTCCTGGAACGCCCCAGAAAGCTCTGGCAGGGAACCGGCCTTGCCTATCCGGAAGGTCCCCACCTGTATCAGGCGGGCGGCTGGTGGTACCTGGTCCTGGCCGAAGGCGGCACGGAACGCGGCCATGCCGTCTCCGTCAGCCGGAGCAAGGCAGCGGGCGGCCCCTTCGAACCTCATCCGGACAATCCGGTCTTCAGCCACCGCAGCACCGCAGCCACAGTCCAGAACGTGGGCCACGCCGACCTCGTCGAGACAGTCGACGGCGCCTGGGCGGCAGTCTATCTGGGCGTGCGCCCGCGCGGCAGCGTTCCGGGATACCACGTCCTGGGCCGCGAAACGTTCGTCTCCGGCATCGTATGGGAGCAAGGCTGGCCGCGTTTCGATGAGGACCGCTATCAGGTTCCCGCCGGCGACACCTCGTTCTCCGATGACTTCTCCGGCGACCTTCCCCACATGCGCTGGATTGCACCCGGAACAGACCTCGCCTCGTTCACCGCCAAACGTGCCGCCGGCGTGCACATCACAGGCGGCGGCACCGTCACAGCGACGTCGCCCCTCATGGCAACAAGGGTGCGCGACTTTGAGTGGAGCGGGCGGGCCACGGTGCATCCCTCTCCGGGGGCGGTGGTGAGGCTCGTGCTCAGGGTGGACGATTCCCACTGGTTTGCCGTCGAGGCCGGCCGGCGCCGGGTGCGGGCGGTGGCGCGGATCGGGCCACTGCATCAGGAGATGGGCATCGCGGAATGGGATCCGTCCGCGGGTCCCCTGCAGCTGGAGATTTCCTGCAACGACGCGCCGTGTGCCGGGCAGCCGGGTAAGAACACCGGCCCCGATGAAGTCTCCCTCGGTTTCCGGCAGGGTGGACGCTCGAGCACCCTTGCCCGGCTGGACGGCCGGTACTTGTCCAGCGAGGTCGCCGGAGGTTTCACCGGGCGTGTCATCGGACTGTCGGTCACTGGAGGCAGCGCCGTCATCGAACAGTTCGACTACACGGCGAGACGTTCGATGCTTTGAAAGATGCCTTGACATGGCTGGTGGCGAAGTCTACGACTGGCCTTATCGAGTCCCACCCACCAGCCTAGGAGTAGCTATGGAAACCGCGCCCTACGGAGTCGTGCACTTTTTCCCGGGAGGCACCAAGGAGCAGTACGAGGCGTCGATTGCCGCCGTCCATCCCGGGGCGGGGCTCCTGCCGGAAGGCCAGATCTTCCACGCCGGCGGTTCGTCCGCGGGCGGCTGGACGATCATGGCAGTCCATGAATCGAAGGAGAGCTGGGAGAAATTCCGGGACACGATCCTCATGCCCCGGATGCAGGCGGGCATCGAGGGCGGCTTCGCCTCGCCGCCCGAAGAGACTGTCATCGATCTCTACAAGGTCTTGCCCTAGCACCAAGCAGCGCGGGCTCCCCAGGCGCGGCCTTTCCTCTCCGGTCAACGGGCCTGTGCAGCGGCTTTCGGGCGAACCACCAGGACCGGGCACGGGCAGTGGTTCGCCACCTGGGAGGAGACCGAACCGATGTGCAGGCCCGCGAAACCACCGTGGCCGCGGGCGCCAATCACCACGAGATCGGCTTCCTGCGCCGCCGCCAGTATCGCCGACGCGGCGGAGTCGTTCTGGACGGTCCGCGTCACCACGTTTACGGCGTCCGCGGCCTGCGCGGCCGCCGCGCTGATCGCCTCAGCCTGCTGCTGCGGAGATTCCTCGGCCACGATTTCCCCTGCCGCTGTTTCCAGCAGTGCCGGATACCACGACATCGGTGCTTTATCCCAGACTGTCACTATGCGCAGTTCCGCATCACGGAACCGGCACTCTTCAATGGCCCATTCCAGGGCGGCGTGTGATTGTTTCGAGCCGTCAAACCCGACCACAATCACAAAGCGGTCTACATTTGTCATGATTCCAGACTTTCACCGCCGGTTAACGGCGCCTAGAGCCCTCTGGCCCGTCTCGTCAGAGAACTGCTTTCCTTTTGATCTGCTCGCCCAGTGACGGCGGACTATTCAGTGACGTAGGCCCGAAACGCGAACTGCGCTGCAGCGTCGGCCCGACATTCTCTGACAGCTACAACAAGTGTCAAACCCTCACCCACTCGCAGCCTCATCCAGCCCGGGTGAAATTCCTGACGACCGGACCGCCGGCCCTGGGGTTCAGACGATGCCGCGCTTGGCGGCCGTCTTCAGCGCATCGCGCCGGCTTCCGGCACCGAGTTTGCGGTAGATTGACCGTTCGTGGGTCTTGACCGTGTTGACCGAAATGTACAGCGCATCGGCAATTTCCGCGGCGGTCATGATGGAACGCATATAGGCAAGAACTTCGCGTTCGCGCTCGGTCAGGTTCCAGTAAGACTGTGTCCGAAGGCGCGTCTCACCCTGTGCGTCGCGTGCCATCAGCGCTGCAATGAAGGACTCATGGGCCGTACCCCAGACAGCGTGTTGCACGAGCAGATCGGCGAGTTCCTCCCGCCGCTCGGCGAATGGCCGCAGGACTGATTCGGGCTCTGCCCGGCGGACTGCATGTTCAAGCCGCTCGTGGGCGGCCGCGGTATCACCCGTCCTGTGGGCCAGGAGCGCCTCGGTCAGGCTTAGGCGCGTGTCGATGTATGAGTTCCCTCGACGATCAGCCAATGACTCTGCACAGTTCTGGGCTGCGGTGAACTCCGTTCCGCGACGCAGCAATTCCGCCAGCAAGGTGTCAGCCAATGCCCCGTGCCCTCCGGCGCCCAGGGGTTGAACCATCTCCAATGCACCGGCCAGGTCGCCCTGGGCTTCGGCAGCCTTCGCCACGGCGACGGAGTACAGGGCATTCCACGACACCGCGTACAGTCCACGTCCGTGAAAGGACTCCAGCGCCGCGCTGGAGTCGGCAAGTCGCGTCAGATCGCCGGTGGCACACTCAACCAGAACCCGATAGATGGCACTGAGCCGTCCGGACGGGTGGAGCTCGCTGCCCAATCGCTGGGCTTTCACAAGACACGTCCGCGCAGCTTTCAGCTCGTCATTCCAATAGCACGCGATGCCGCGTGCCAGCCACGCCGGCGCTATCCGTTCGTGCGAACTCCAGCCCAGCGCGTCTGCCCGCCCTAGCGCCGTTGTTGCCAGTTTCTCGGCGCTCATCAGGTCACCGGCTGCTGCGAACGCCAACGCGAGGTCCGCCTGGGCCCCGATTTCTATCGCGTCGAGCTGCTCCGCGCTGCTGGCACCTCCGGCCGTTTGGAGCAAGGCGATAGCGAATTCGCCGCTGCGGTGCAGCCGGAACTCGGCCTGGGCCAGTAAGAAGAGTCCCGTCGGGCCGGCGGCCGAACGTCCACCGCCCGGAATGTCTTTGGCCGGCCGGCCACCATCCGCCAGGGTGGCGCGCAGATCCGGTCGTCCGCCGTCGGGCAACGGCTCAAAAAGGGCACGGCAACTGTCCAGCCGCCGCCGTCGAATTGCATCCAGGACGTAGGTCCTGGACAGGGCCCGTTGGGCGAGTTCAGATGCGGCGGTGGCGTCGCCGGAGAGGGCACGGCAGACCGATCTGATCATCAGGATTTCGGGATCCTCGCTCCACGGAGTCGGGAGTTCACGGCATAGCCGTTCGAGGGTTTGGGCGTCATTTCCCAGCACGAACTCGAGCCAGTGCGCGCCTAGCGACATGACCGCCTGCCGGGGAGCGCGCCCTTGCAGCGCCTGGGCCACGCACTCGACGACGTCGGCGTCCTGGTAGTGCCGCGCCGCCACGCGGTGCAGGCGCTCGGCAAGGAGGGGGTCCCGCCGCTCCAGTAGTCGGCGGCACTGCGCCGCGAAGAGGGCGTGCCAGCGGTACGCCGATTCGCCGCCGGGGTAATCATGCTCCTCGATGAAGAGACCGTTGCGGAGGCATTCTTCAAGCAGAACGCCGCCGTGGGGACGGCCGTAGAGTTCGACGGCGAGGCGTCGGTCCAACCAGTCGCACGTGGTGGCCCTCAGGATGAATTCGGCCACGGGCGCTTCAAGCTGGTCGAGGATCTCTTCCGCGACATAATCGGCGAGGGGTATGTGCGTGGGCGTGGCGGCCGGCGGGCTGAGCGCCACGTTGCGGGACTGCGCCAAAGAGACAAGGCTGGCGTGGACGGCGACCGGCCAGCCGGCAGTCGCTTTCCAGAGCGATCCGGCGTCAAACGGCGCATCTTGTCCTAGGGAACGCGCAAACTGGGCAACTTCCTCCCGCGTGAAGGCAAGTTCGGCGGCGCGCAGTTCACCGAGGCCCTCTCCATATCGGAATCTTTCCAGCTGGATGGCGGTATGGCCCCGCCCCGAGAGGACCAGCCGCAATGAGGGGGGTGCCGACGCGGCAAGAACCCCGACAATTCCGTTCGCCAGGCCCGGCCCGGCCAAGTGGACGTCGTCGATCACCAGGACGATCGGCTCAGTGAGGTGCTCGAGGGCTCCGAGGAGAAGATCGTAGGAGGCGGTCCGGTCATGGGCCTGGCCCAGGTCAAGAGCCAGCAGGGCGTCGTTGCCAGGCAATGGCATCTTGCTGGCCGCCGATTGGATCGCTCCGACGACGCCGTGAAACAGCCGTGCGGGCTCGGTATCGAACCGGTCGAGCGACAGCCAGGCGCACGGCAGATCGCAGTTGCGGACCCAGTCGCCCAGGAACGTCGATTTGCCATAGCCGGCTGGGGCTGCGACGAGAGTCAGGCGGTGAGAATCGGCGGCCGCGGACAACGCGTTTTCCAGACGTGGACGCTCCAAGGCTCCGAGACCGCGCAGAGGCGGTCGGATTTTGAACTGCGGGCCAGGCACCCATCCCGCATTTTGCATGTCTCCCACGTTTCACATGCTAGGCGGGCCCAAATGGGCCCCAACAGGGCGCAAAGACCCCTTGTGGGTTTCCCCGGGGGCGCGGCTTTAGGCCGATCAGCACCGCCCAAGTGCGGCCCGGCACGTATTGTGCGGGCGGGGGTATCATCAGTCATGGCGTCGAAGCACGGCGGCCAGACGGACCCGGTTTTCCTCCACGACCTCGATAAGGCCAGTCGGAGGAAGGTGATTATTTCCGCGGTAGCGCGTCTGGTCGCATTTACGGTAGTGGTCCTCACGCTCTACTTTGTTTTTCCTGTCAGCGGCTTCAACGACGATAATCCCGCGGCCGCGTGGATTCGGCTTGCTGCAATCGTGGTGGTCTTTTTGGCGACGCTGATCCTCCAATTGCGGATGATCCTCACCGCACATATCCCCCAGGTCCGGGCGGCCGTGGCCGTTGTCGAATCCGTTCTGATGTTCCTGTGCCTCTTCGCGTTGCTCTACACGTCCATGTCGACAACTGACCCTTTGTCCTTTAGCGAACCCCTAAATAGAACTGACGCCCTGTACTTCACCACTTCCACGTTTGCCACCGTCGGGTTCGGCGACATTACTCCGACGACTGAACTGGCGCGGGCGGTGGTATCGGTGCAAATGATTGCTGATCTGGGCGCTCTGCTATTAATCGCGAAAGTCGCCTTCTTCGCGGCCGGCCGACGCTTGGGCCGCTGACTTATTTTCGCCGGCGTCATCACCCTGAAGGGATGATGCCGGGACGTCGGGCTGACATTCTGCAGGACATACGCGCGGGATCTGATGCAGCAGCCGGCGCCCTGCCGTTGTGGCTACGCCTGGTCCGGCTCGCCGGTCACCATGACGATCCACCGGCCGCCCGGCAACTAAAGGCGGCCAACCTCCGTACGGAGTGACAGATCACCCTGTGTGGGTGGGGATGGGCCAGCGCGCGGAGCGGACAATCAAAATTGTCACGAGTGCCCAACCGTGACCGGCTGTGACAACGGGCCGGCGCGACGAGTTGCTATAGAGGCGGAGCCCGTCATGTCCCTCCACGATCAGTCCCCGAGCCCCAGCAGCCCGGAACAGGAAGAAATACTGCGGCTCCGGGCGGAGGTCGCCCGGTTGCAGCGCGAGCGGGACGACGCCAGGACGGCTCCCCCCAAGCCTTCCCGAACGCATCCTGGGCTGGCCCGACGGATCGTGGCCATAGTACTGGTGGTCCTTACTGCCGTGTTCGCCATCGGCGCGGTACCGGCCCTTTACCTGCGCAGCGAAGTCCTCGATACCGATCACTATGTGGCCACCGTGGCACCGTTAGCCTCGGACCCCGCGATCCAGGCAGAGATCGCCGACAAGGTAACCCAACAGATCACCGACGCGGTGGACATCCAGGCCATCACCCGGGATGCCCTGAACGAACTCAGCAAGACGGCGCCGCGTGTGGCCGCGGTGGTCACCGGGCTGGCTCCGGTGATTGCGGAGCAGACCAAGAACCTCATCCATACCGCCGTCTCCAAGTTCGTGGCCACTCCGCAGTTTCAGGATCTTTGGATTCAGGTGAACCGGGTGGCGCATCAGAGTCTGGTGAACCTGGCCACGGGGAACACAGGCGGCACCGTCAGCATTGACCAGAACGGGACGGTGACGATTTCCACCAAGGAGATCATTGCCCGGGTCAAGACCCTCCTGGTCCAGCAGGGGGTCGGCATCGCCGAGCGGATACCGGAGGTTGACGCGCAGATCGCACTGTTCCAGTCGCCTGAACTGGTCCGGGCCACCACGGCGATCAGGACGCTGGATCAGACGGCCCCCATACTGGCGTGGCTGACGGTCATCAGCGCCGTGGGTGCAATCGCGGTGGCCCCGCGCGGCCGGAGGCGCAGCACTACCAGCGGCGTCGGTTTGGCCGTCGCCGTGGCCATGGCGTTGCTGGCGCTGGGACTTGTTATCGGGCGGAGCATCCTGCTGAACTCAATTCCGCCGGACACCGTCTCCCCGGCGGCGGCTCAAAGCCTGGTCGAAACACTCCTGGTGCCTCTGCGGACCAGTGTTCGTTTGGTCTTCGCCGTGGGGCTCCTGATTGCATTGGCAGCCTTCCTGACCGGCCACTCGCGGCCCGCGGAGTTTGTCCGGCACGGTCTGGCGACCGCGGGAGACTACATCAACGGGAAAGTCGGCGCCGACCAGGTCAGGCCTTGGCAGCTCTGGCTGGCTCGTTACCGGCGGATCCTGGACTCGGTCATCATCGGAACAGCGGTGCTGGTGCTGATCTTCTGGCAGGACCCGACGGCGGCTGTCGCCATCTGGACGGCGGTATTTGCCGTCCTGGCCGTTCTGTTGGTTGAGCTGCTGTGCCGCCCCGCAGTTGCTCCGGGCGCCGAAGCGGTCGTCGGAACGGGCGCCGCATCCGTCGGCTTCGGTGCCGGAGCCGCGCCCGCCCCTCAGCCCGTCAGTGGATCAGGTGCCGAAACCACTAGCTCCGGTGCCGAGCCAGCACCCGGCCCCGCCAGTGGATCGGTGACTGCGGGCGGTCCCCCGGAAAAGTTGAATCCCACCCTTCCGATCCCCAGGAAGACTGACTCACCCGAGGACTGACGTCTGGTGAGGAACGTACGCGTGACGGGTGCGCGGCCCTCCGTGGCCCGGTGGGGCCAACCGCTTGCTGATCCTGGCAGGGGGCAGGCAGGGGGCCGACTCAGGCGGCTGCGGGCGAGAACGGGAGCAGGTCTTCCCCGCCGCCGTGGACCACGACGCACGTTGACTCCGGGACTTCCCGCCACGCTCCGACCAAATCCCCCAGCGGCTCGGAGACCACCAGGCGCGCGTCGTCGGCGAGTGCGTGGAGCATCGGGTTGTCCGGGTACTGGGTGCGGAGCGTCGAGACGTCGGTGCTGTGGAACAGCGACCGGGACCGGCCTTCGCTCGAGTAGCGGAAGGCCCACGTGGTGTCGCCGTTGGTAGTTGCCACAGTCATCTGAATCGGGTGCTCAATGCCGTGGCGCCGGCCGACGTCTTCAATGAGCCCCACCGCGGCAGCGACGGCCGAAGGCGGGTCCTTCTCGAGGCCGAAGGTGAGCGCCAGGAAGAAGAACAGCTCCGAGTCCGTGGCTCCCTCGATCTGCGGAAAGAGCGAGGGCTCGACGGCAATGGCGAGGTCTCGTTTCACGGCCGGAAAGTCCTTGAGGAGCCCGTTGTGCATCCACAGCCAGCGGCCGTGGCGGAACGGATGGCAGTTCGTCTGCTGGACCGCCGAGCCGGTGGAGGCCCGGATGTGCGCGAAGACCCGGCCTGCTGATGCCTGGGCGGACAGTTCGCGAAGGTTGCGGTCGTGCCAGGCCGGCTCTGTACTGTGAAACAACCCGGGATACGGCTCTGAGCCGTACCAGCCGACGCCGAAGCCGTCCCCGTTGGTGGTTTCGACTCCCATGCGTGCGTGTTTGCTCTGCATCACGAGCGAGTTGGTGGGTTTGTACAGAAGCTCCTCAAGCCTCACTGGTGAACCCGAATAGGCTAGCCAACGGCACATGGCATCCTCCCTCTGGTGTGGACAGCAGTCCATCACGGGACCACGGCCGGCACATCATCACCCTGGGGTGATTCGGCGTCGCAGGCTTGGCCGCCACAAGCGGAGGGCTCTGCGTAACACGCCAGCCGGGACCTCCGAACGTAGGGAAGTTCCGACGACGCAGGCGGCCTCAGGATCACCCCCGGCGGGTGAGGCGCCTACGCTGCCCGAAGCCAACACTGGTGATACCTGCCAGTGCTTGCGCTGACAGGCGCGAGTCTATGGAGAGTGGAACCTACGGAGAGAGGGGCCTCCAATGTCGAGACCACCATCAGTCGCCGCGCGAATCATCGTCCTCGCGGCAGTCCTCGGCTTGCTCGCCGGCTGCAGCACCACCAGCCCCAGCACTACCCCGACGCCAACCGTTTCACCGGTGTGCGCCGCCTCCGCGGCCTACTCCACAGCCCTGACGAACTTCAAGGACACGCTCAAGAGAGGCTCCACGCTGGACCAGATCCGGTCGGCGCGGGACGAGGTCGTAAAGACTTTCGACGATCTGGTCACGGCCGCCGGGGACGTTGCCAAGGACCGGGTGGATGCCGTCAAAGCTGCTGAAGACAAATTTGCTTCCGCAGTGAAGGCCGTTCCCGATAGCGCCACCCTGAATCAGGCCGTGAACTCGCTCCGGGATGAGGCTGCCAACGTGCAGGCGGCGGTCAGCGATCTCACGAATGAGGTCAAATGCTAGGCCCGGCCGGCAGGGTTATCTGCGCTCACGTCTATATCCCCCACCCACGGCCGCGTTCCCGCCAACGCCGCACCAATTGAAAGCAGGGAAGCCAAATGAACTTCTTCGAGAACTTTTGGAGTATTTTCTGGTGGTTGTTCTGCGTATATGCGATTTTCGCTTTCCTGTGGGCGCTGTTTATGGTGATCGGCGACCTCTTCCGTGACCACGAGCTCAGTGGCTGGTGGAAGGCCGTATGGATCGTCTTCCTTGCCTTCGTACCGTTCCTGTCCCTGCTGGTGTACATGATTGCGCGCGGCAAGGGAATGACGGAGCGTTCAATGGCACAGGCCCGCAAGAGCCAGGAGGCAACTGATGCGTATATACGCCAGGTCGCCGCAGCGAGCCCGAGTGAGGAGATCGCCAAAGCCAAGGCGCTCATGGACGCGGGAACCATCAGTGCGGCCGAGTTCGAGCGGATCAAGAGCAAAGTAGTCGCCTGACGCAGAGGGGGGATCCCTATCTGACGGGGAGCAAGCCGCAATGAACTCACTACTCATCACGCCCCCTCGCCTAAACTAGGCCCAGGCTGAACCAAGGAGGGCTCAATGGAGCCGGCATCATCGGAATCCGACCCACGTCCAGCCCTCCCCCGCACCGTCACCATATTGCTCGCCCTGGCTGGCGCGGCTGTGGTGGCGTTCGGCCTTGGCGCGATGAGGGGAATCGTCACCCCGGTATTTTTTGCGTTCGTGCTCACTTTGTGTGTTCATCCCATTCGCCGCTGGATGCAGGCTCGGGGAATTTCCCGGGGCATAGCCACGGGAACCACGATTGCCGCCGTCTTCGGGTTGCTGATCGCTTTCGCCGCAATCCTCATTGCCTCCCTCGCCCAGTTCTCCGCGCTCCTGCCGCAATACGCTCCCCAGGTGGCCCAGCTCGGCGCTTCCCTCGCCGCGACGCTGGAGTCTGTAGGTTTCGGACCGGAGCAAGTCCAGGAAGTCCTCAACGGGTTCACTCCGGGCCGCATCATCGGGTTCCTAGGCGGCCTACTGGGGAACATAGCGAGCCTGGTGGGCAGCCTCGTGATCATCCTGACGATGCTCATTCTCATGGCGGTCGACGGCTCGCGCGTACCCGCCATCCTGACCCATTTGACCTACCACCGGCCGGCAGTGGTCTCCGCCTTCATCGGTTTCGGAACCGGCGTGCGCCGCTATATGGTCGCCACTACGGTCCTCGGGATCGCCCAGGGCCTGTTCAACTGGCTGGTCCTGGTCATCCTGCAGGTCCCCGGAGCCCTGCTCTGGGGTCTGCTGTCTTTCATCTGCAGCTTCATCCCCAACATTGGCTACTTCATCGCGATCGTCCCGCCGCTGTTCTTTGGGTTCCTCACCGGTGGCTGGCCGACCGTTGTGGCCATCATCATCATCTATGGCGGGATCAACAGTGTGATCCAGTCCATCATTCAGCCGAAGTACGTGGGCAACGCAGTGTCGCTGAGCGAGACCCTGACCTTTGTTTCAGTCCTTTTCTGGGCCGTGGTCCTGGGTCCTGTCGGCGCCATCCTCGCCGTCCCTCTGACCCTCTTTGCTCGCGCCATCCTGCTCGATTCGGACCCGTCCATCTCATGGTGGCGGCCATTGACGGGCGACAAGAAAGACGTGGCACTGCTGCTTAAACAGGAAGACGAGGCGATCCGTGCCCGGCGTGGACGGCCGCGGCCAGGCCGCCCTGACGCCGGCAACGCACCGAAGGCATGACGTGCCGTCAGGGTGTCTCCCGGGGCAGGTGACAGCCACATGTTGAGCACCCTCACCAGCCTGGTGCTCTTCGCCATCGCGGGAGCGATGAGCACTGTGCCCATAAGCGTCACGATCATGATTCTGCTATCCCCGGATCCCCGCCGAGGAGCCCTGCCGTTCCTGATCGGCAGCCTCTCAGGATCAGTCGTGGTGGTGGGACTTTCAGCTGTCGGGCTGCAACTATGGCCCGGCAGGCCCCGCCTGAACCAGGACGAATGGCTGGCTCAGGTTGGCTTTGTGATCGGCGCCGTTCTGCTTGGCTACTCCGTGTACCTCTTCGCGAGCAAGAGCAACCGGGACAACGCCATGCTGGGCAAGATGAAGTCGAGGTTCCACTCCGCCCGGCCCTGGGAATTCGTCGTCCTGGGCCTGGGCATGAACCTGCGGCCCAAGGCACTCCTGCTCGCCGTCACGGCCGGCGCCCTGATCGGCGTGCGGGAGCTGCCTACCCTGCAGGGAAGCGTGCTCATCCTCGCCTACGCCGTTGTGACCCAGTCAGCCGTCGTCGTTCCAGTCGTGGTTTGGCTGCAGTCCCCGGAGCGTGCGCAAGTACCTCTCACCGCCCTCTACGACTGGCTGCAGCGCAACGGCCGCAGGATTGCAGCCATCGCAACGCTAGTGATTGGGCTGCTCATCGTCGGCTACAGCCTTTCGTTGCTCTGACTTCTGCTGCCGCCCAGACCCTCAGTCCAGGATCGCGCCTTCGCCGGTGCCGGAGGGCTTGGGATCGGGAAGCCGCATCATGCGGAAGGAAATGACGAAGCCCGCGACACTGGCGAAGATCGGAATGAGCAGCCCGATCTGCAGGGCGATGGGCCTGGCCTCCGTGTTGATGCGGATGATTTCGGCCTGGATCTCCGCCGGCTGGCCGACGAGGAGCCCCGCGAGCTGGGTGTTGCTGAGGACCTGAGCGTCCTCTTCCAGCGCCTGCGCAACCTGTTGCTGCTCCGCGGGCGGCAGTACCGTGCTCGAGGTCGCCAGGCCCGTGAAGACGGACGCGAGCGATGCCAGCATGATGGCGCCGGCAAACGCGAGTCCGAACGACAGCCCAAACGATCCGGCCGCTGAATTCACGCCCGCGGCCTCGCTGACGCGCTCGTCCGAGATTGGAGACAGGGTGTAATTGTTCAGCTGCGACACCAACAAGCCGAGTCCGCAACCGGCAATGATGAGGGGGATCAGGAGCCACCAGCCGGAGTCCGCACGCGGCACGACTGGCAGGATTGCGAGCAGCCCAGCCAGAAGGAGAATGAAGCCCCACCGGATAATGCCTGCCGGGCGCCGCTTCCCTGACCGCTTTCCGGCGAGCATTGCTATGCCGAACATGCTGAGCGAGAGCGGTGCAATGGACAGACCGGCCTGCATCGCGTTGTATTCGAGCACCATCTGCAGATAGATCGGCAACACGATCATGGTGCCACCGAGGGCGATCTGCTGGAGCATTTGCTGCGTGGCGCCGAGCCGGAAAGCTTTCGACCGGAAGAGCCCCGGGTCCAGCAGCATCGGTTTGTTGCGCCGTTCGCGCCGCAGGAGCCAATAGAACAGCCCGGCCAGTCCGGCCGCACCGACGATCAGGAGCGCGCCAACAGCTTCGCCGCCCTCCTGCCAGACCAGGATTCCAAGGACAACGCCACCCATACCGACGACGGAAAGGATCGATCCAACGACGTCGACCTCCCGGGGTCCCGTATACGGGACATCTTTAACGAGCCTAATTCCGGACAAGACGACGGCAATGATCACCGCTTCCAAGAGGAAGGCGACACGCCAGGAGAGAAATGTCGTGATAAACCCGCCGAGCAATGGTCCGACGGCGGCGGCGATCGCCGCCGAGGCGCCCACAAGAGCGTAGACCCGCTTCCGGGCCTCGCCGTCGAAGTTGCCGTGGATGAGCGACTGCATGGCGGGGAGCAGGAGCGAAGCGCCAAGGCCGCCGACCAACGCCCAGAAAATGATGATCGCGGTGATGCTCTGGGCCAGCGTCATCGCCACCGCGCCAACCGCGTAACCGCACAGACCCAAGACGTAGGCCCGCTTGCGTCCGATGAGGTCGCCCACTTTGCCGCCGATCAGGATGAAGGCTGCGGACACCAGCGCTTCGAGGGCGATGGCCGCTTGCAGGTCGCTGACCGTGCTGTTGATGTCCTTGACCACTGCGGAGATCGAGACGTTCATGATCGACGTGTCAACGACCAGCACGAACATGGCCATCGCCAGCAGTAAGGCCAGCCGCTGGTTGAACTGCACCGGCTGGGCCACGGCGTCGTTGGGAGAACTCATCGCGGGCCGCACCCCCGGCTCGCCGCGTCCGGGGTCATTTCACAACCGGACATGTTGCCTCCTTTGACGATGACGGTGCTGGCGCACCCGTCGTCATGGTCCTGCCGGAACGTGTCCTGCCAGCGGCCATCGTAGTGGGATGTCTATGCCAACCTAGCTTTTCGCCTGCGTGCCGGAATCATGCCTTGGGGGTGAGGTGTGCGCCCTCGGGGTCCGGAGTCGTCAGGCAAGCACGTCAGTCACACCGGGATGGCCTAAGGTGTAAGACTGCCCGGGCTTTGTTTGCCGGACAGATCTTCCCGCCCCATTGAACAATCCGAGCACCGAACTATCCAACTTCTGAAATCCCACTACTGGACAACCCGACGCCAGGAGGCAACCCACGATGGTCGAACAGTTAACGGCCTTTGTCTTGACCTGTCTCGTCGTCGTACTGGTCCCCGGTCCCGACTTTGCGCTGGTCCTCCGGAACGCGGCCTGCGGCCCTCGCTCGGCAACAGCGGCCGCCGGCGGAATCATGGTTGGCAACACAATTCTTGCCTTGCTGGCAGTTCTCGGTATCACGGCGCTCCTGGGAGCCTCAGAGATTCTTGGGACCGGGATCAAGATCGCCGGGGCCGCGTACCTGCTCTATCTGGGAGCCCGGGCGCTCGCGGAGGCGTTTGCCAGCAACATGAGCCCACCCATCCGGCCCGGCCAGCCGGCGGCACCGCGGGCCGGCCGCCGGTTTGGCGGGAGTTCGCCGTTCGTACAGGGCATGGTGAGCAACCTGCTCAACCCGAAAGTCGCCGTCTTCTATTTGTCGCTGTTCCCGCAATTCAATTTCGCCCCGCTGCCGTCCCTCGCCCAGCACACCGTGATGGCGGGTATTTTCCTGCTGATCGCCCTGGCCTGGTACGTACTTCTCCTCAGCGGGCTGAAGAAAGTGACTGCATTCCTGGCCCGGCCCCGGACCAAGCGGATCATCGTCGCGGGTTCGGGCGCGGTCCTCGTGGGGGTTGGCGGCACAATACTGACAAAGACGCTGGCCTCCGCCTAGCCCGACCGCCCACATGCACGGGCGCGTCTACGCGCCCCCGCACGGGCACGGGCACAGGCACGGACCCAGGCACAGGCACAGGTCACGGTCACCGGGTCACCCGAAACGGGTGATGGCCGGCGCTTCGGCGGTATGCCACGATGAACGCCCATGGTCCTTCGGAGGGGATGGCGAAATCCTTTGACCCACAAACCAGCCGAGCGGGCCATCGTGGCCGCTCACCAGAAGCTTTCCGAGACGCTGCCGTTCGCGGACGCATCCGATACCGACGACGCGGCACGCGGTTTCATCGCGGCTCTGAGTCCCGCAGTGGTCCACGCTGCCGACGGGAGGCTGGTGTGGGACAACGACAAATATTCGTTCCTTAGCGGGGCGGCCCCCACCACCGTGAATCCGAGCCTCTGGCGGCAGTCGGGGCTGGTTGCGAAGCAGGGCCTCTTTGAGGTGGTGGAGGGAATCTACCAGGTCCGCGGCCTCGACCTCTCGAATATCACCTTTGTGGAAGGTGACACCGGGGTCATTGTGATCGATCCACTCATCTCAACCGAGACGGCGGCGGCGGCGCTCAAGCTCTACCGGTCGAACCGGGGTGAGAGGGCTGTTGTCGCCGTCATCTACACACACAGCCACGTCGACCACTTCGGCGGCGTCTTCGGCGTTGCCACCCAGGAAGATGCCGACGCCGGGGGCATCGCGGTGATCGCCCCGGAGGGCTTTGTGGAGCACGCTGTCTCGGAGAACGTCTATGCCGGCACGGCTGCCGACGTCGAGATCCGGCTCACGAAGAACAGGCTGCTGGCCCTGCTCGGCCGGGACACCACTTCGGAGGGCATCAGCCTGAGTGGCAGCAGCGCCGTCCTGCCGGCACTGCTGGGGGCACTGGACTCCGGAGACCCGGCGTTCAACATCGTTACCCCATAGCTGGGCAGCTCCGCACAACCGCGCTTATCGCACCGGAGCCTGTTCCTGCGGGGGCGGGGGGCCGGGCGGGGGCGGTGGCGGTGGCCCGTGACGCGGCATGGGGTGCGGAGGCACATGCTTTCGCAGATGAGGCGGTGGTGGCTGGTGCGCCAGCCCACCATGAGGCGGTGGCGGGGCGCCTTGCGGCAAAGGCTGCGGGGGAAGCTGCCCCGCGTGCCTCGCCCCGGCGGCATCGGTCACTCCTTCGTCGGCCGCGGAGTCGGCCGTCGATTGTGCCGCCGCGGTCTCCCCGGTTGACGGCGGGGAAACGCCCGGGCTTGTTCCGACGGCGGATCCCTCGCCAGCGGTGTCGGCCACCAGCCCGTAGTAGCGGTAGAGCTCCTGTTCCTGGGTCTCCGTGATGATGCCGCGGTCGCTGTCGATGCGCGGGCCGTTCTTGATCGTGTCCTTGGCGAAGGCAACCCTGATCACGGATTCCTCGAGACTGGCCCCGGAAAGCGGGGCGAAGGACTCGGACATGCCGAACAAACCGGTCCGCACGGTGACGAACGCCGGATCACCGGAATCGCCGCTGGTGAAGATCTGTTCGACGGAGCCGATTTTCTCCCCGTTGGCGTCCACCACGATGCCTCCGTTGAGGACGATGTTGTCGATGTCCTGCAGGCTGAGCATGGAGGCACCTCCGTTGTCGTTAGCGCAGGCCCGGGATACCGTGGCGGCCGCACTTCATTCTTGCCGGTTTGGTCCGATCCGGTAAGTGCAGATCCGGTACCTGACCGGTGCCTGGTCCAAGCACCGGCCGGTTCACGGCTGGACTGCGGCCAGTGCCAAGGCTGCGGCGACTACTGTCAGGGGTGCGACGATCAGACCGAAGATGGCGTAGCCCTTCCACGTGATGAGGACATTCATCCGCACCAGCCGCTCGTGCCAGAGCAGGGTGGCCAGCGACGCCCACGGGGTGATGAGCGGGCCGGCATTGACTCCGATCAGCAACGCCGCCATTCGCTGCGGCGTCTCCGCCAGTGGCTCGGCCAGCAGGTAGGCAGGCAAATTGTTCAGCAGATTGGAACCGACCGCACCCGTCGCGGCCAGCCGAAGCAAGTCCGGTGTCCCTTGGCCTTGCCCGGCCAGTTGACTCAGCAACGCGGGAGCGCCCAGATGCCGGATGGTTTCCATCACTAGGAAGAGGCCGGAGGCGAACAGGAGCAGAGACCAGGGAACCAAAGAGACTTTGAGCACCCGCGGCCGCCGGAGCGCGAACACGACTGCCAGTACGACGGCGACAGCCAGCGCCGGGATCCAGACCGGGACTCCTGACACGAGCGCTGGCAGGAGCAGTGCCAGCACGAGTGCGCTGACGCCGAGCAGAACCCGGTCGGTCGCTGCGGCCCCGGATCCTCCGCCGGCGGGCTGATCAGGCCTGATCCGCCCGACCCGTATCCTCGAATAGCGCTTGCGTAGGTCGCGGCGGAAGACGATGCCGACGAATACCAGCGGCACGACGATGGCGGCAACGGATGGGGCCCACATCAGGGCAGCGAAGGCGGCGGGACTGGTCCCGCCCAGGCTGTGCTGGGCTAAGAGGTTCGTCAGATTTGAAATAGGCAACAGCAGGCTGGCCGTGTTTGCCAGCCACACAGTCGTCAGCGCGAAAGGCAGCGCCGGCAGGCCTGCCTGCCGGGTCACGCTGACTACCACCGGCGTCAGAAGCACCGCTGTTGTGTCCAAGGACAGGAAGATGGTGCTCAGCGTCGCGAATGCGGCCAGGAACAGCCACAGGATAATGCTGCGCCCGCGGCCCCAGCGCCGGAGCCTGCGGGCGGTCCTGAGGAAGACGCCGGCCTCGCTGGCCAGCTCCGTCACGATAGTCATGGCGACGACGAAAAGCAGGACTGGAGCCACCCGGTCGATGAGGGCGGCCACGTCGGCCAAAGGCAGCGCCCCGGCGACAATCGCCACGGCACCGGCCACAAGCAATACGGCTCCAACGATCGCCAGGCGCATGAACGGAGTCTAATCCCCCTGACCGCCGGCCTTCAGGGAGTCTCTCCCCCGCCGTCTGCGACGGATTGGATGGCCGCGGCATCTTCTGGCGGTTGCCGCGTGAACAAGGGCCGGCCGCAGGACCGCCCGGCTGCACTCACGGTTCGGCCGCCGTCCCGTCCGTTGCGTTCGAAACAGGCTGGCCTGATCCGGAGCGTTGTATCTGCGGCCCGGCCGGCCGGTCGGCCTCGAACAGGTCCGCGCCGAGCCGGTCGGCGTCAACGGCGGCAAGGTTGCGGATCAGGACGATGAGCCACGAGAAGATCAACAATCCGGCGATGAGCTCCACCGCGGTCAGGTTGTAATAGCCGACCGGGAACCACAGCACCGCGGCGACAATGATGGCTGCCAGGAACACCCACCCGAGCGCCACGAAGGCGGGCGAGATGGAGGGAATGAGGGCCCGGATGCGGACAATGAGCGACGCGAACACCACCACCATGCCGGAGGCAACCAGGGTGTGGATCCCGAAGCGCTCATCGACCGGGAACACTCCCACGCCGGCGAGGAACACGCCGATCAGGACGATGCCGCCTTCGAGCAGTCTTACCCGGTGAAGTGCGGCCGGGGTGTTGGCGCTCGCAGCGAGCGTCGCCGTCGAATATCCCGCCAGGGTGGTGACCACGACACCGCCGACGATCAAGGTGAAGTTGAACGTCACCCCGGAGACGTCCGAGCTCATGCCGAGGGCGCTGAGGTGCTTCTGCCACCAGAGGGGGTCCGCTGCCGTCAGCATGCTCGTGAGGACACCAGTGACGAGGAAACCGGCGAGGAGTGCGGCGAGCCGGTAGGCGGTCATGCCGAGCGCGGACAGGTACGCGACGTAGGCGCTGATGGCCCCCGCACCGCCGACCAGGACGGCGGCCGCCACCGGGTAGAGGACCGCGCCGATAAACGCTTGCTGGAAGATCCAAAAGAGCGCCAGCCAGCCGAGCAGGAACATACACGCGTGGGCCAGCGCGAGGGCGCCGACGTCGATCGCACTACGCGTCCGGCCACCGCGGAACTGCGGTGACACCGGCGTCGGGCGTTGCAGACAACCGGCCACCACCGCCGCGGCACCAAGAACCGCCGTGCCGATCGCCGCAATGTCACCGGCCGATCCTCGTCCCGACAACGCCACAGGTTCCCGCCCGACGAGCAGAAGTGCGACGCCGCCGAGGACTACGAAGCCCACGCTGCCGACGAAGAGCGCGCGTGCCTCGGACGTGACGGCGGCATGCTTGTTCCGGACTAACATCGCTCACTTCGATTCGCTGGCGTTGCGGCTGGTACTGGCCCGCCGGCACAGGCCACCCGTTCCGCTCCAGGAAAAGGCCTTGGGCCGAGTCCCAAATTCGAATCCGATTCCGGAACTTTGGGTCCCGGGCGGTCCTCCGCCGGCGATAACCCAACGCTATGTCCGGCCCGGCCGCGGGCCCTCACCCGGAACGGATGAAACCGTCGATGATGACGCCCGGCGCGACCGCAGCCTCTAGCTTGCGGTGGCGGACGTCAGCGCCTCCAGCAGCGGCGTCGTGGGCCGTCCGATCAGCCCGGAGAGCTCGCCCGTGACGGTGGCCAGAAGACCAGCTTTGGTGTCCGTGTCCAGGGCGGCGAGGAATCCTGCGGTCCCTTGGTCGAGCCCGGCAGCAGTCAGGACCTGGATCAGCTCGGGAGCGGACACGGGCTGGTACACGACGTCCCGTCCGGCGATCCCGGCGATCGCCGTCGCCAGTTCCTTGAAGTCCCACGCGTAATCGCCGGAGAGCTCGTAGGTGCGGCCCTCGTGCCCGGCGGAGGTGAGCACCGCCGCGGCGGCGGCCGCGTAGTCCGCCCGTGCGGCGCTGGCCACCCTGCCGTCACCGGCAGCGGCGACGACGGCGCCCGTCTGCCGGGCCGTGGCCACGGTCTGGGCGTAGTTTTCGGAGTACCAGCCGTTGCGCAGGAGCGTGAACTCTAGTCCCGATGCGCGGATGAGTTCCTCGGTTGCCTTGTGCTCGGGCGCCAGGATCAGCTCTGTGGTGTCCGCGGCCAGGACGGACGTATAGGCGATGAAACGGACACCTGCCGCTTTGGCCGCGCTGACCACGTTGGCGTGCTGTGCCACCCGTGCGCCTACCTCGCTGCCGGAGACCAGCAGGAGCTTCTCAACGCCGGCGAGAGCGGCCTCGAGCGCGGCAGGATCGGAATAGTCCGCCACGCGCACCTGGACGCCCCGGGACGCCAGATCACCAGCTTTCGCGGCGTCGCGGACCACCGCCACGAGGGAACCCGGCTCCTGGGTGCTGAGCAGGTCCTCGAGGATCAATCGGCCCAGCTGTCCTGTGGCACCCGTTACTGCAATCGTCATGTTGCGCTCCTGGAATCTGAGGTGAAGTTCATGTCAAGTCGTTGCCGTGCCGGCGAACCGGCACCGGGGATCACAACCGGTGCCCGGCTCCGGGCATTCCGGTGTTACGTTGTGCGACGCCCTCCATCGTTCGGCTGTCTGCGCGCCGGTGCAGGCGCCGGCCCGCGTCTCGTACCGTGTTGTACCAGACGCCTATGTCAGGGTCCACGAGCGCTTGGACAGCCCAAACCAGAACCCGTCGATCGCCGTCTTCGCCCGGATGTCTCCCGAGCCGTATGCGGCCCCGAGGGCAACGTAGAGCGGAGCCCAGTGCTCGCTCCGGGGGTGCGCCTCGCGGGCGGCCGGCGCCTTGTTCAGGAAATCGAGGATGGAGTCGACGTCGCCGCGGGCCATGGCTTCCTCGGCCCAGTGGTCGAATTCGCTGGATGCTGCCGGCGGGGCGGTGTCCGGGCCGCCGGCGGGATTGAACCAGCGCAGGTTGTGTGTGGTGAAACCGGATCCGACGATCAGCGTGCCCCGGTCACGCAGAGGCCCAAGCGACATGCCGAGTTCGAACAGTCCCTGCGGATCCAGCGTCGGCATGGACATCTGCACCACCGGCACGTCTGCTGCGGGGTACATCTCCTTCAGCGGAACGTAGGCGCCGTGGTCCAGGCCGCGGCTTTCATCGCGCTCCACGTGGTGGCCGTGGGCGGCGACGAGCTTCTCCACTTCGGCTGCCAACTCAGGTGCCTGCGGGGCGTCATACGCCACGTCGTAGTACTTCTGGGGGAAGCCCCAGAAATCGTAGACCAGGCCAGGATCGCGCCCGGTGGCGCTGAGCGTCACCGGCGCATTCTCCCAGTGCGCAGAGACCATGAGAATGTCCTTGGGCTTGCCAAAGGTGCCGGACCAGTCGTTGAGTTGGCGGGTCCATGTGGAGTCGTCGGCCAGAGGTGGCGCACCGTGGCTGAGGAAGAGAACCGGAGGGCGGTCAGTGGTCTGAGTCATGGCATTACTGTACCCTGTTTTTATTGAAGCTTCAAGCTTCTTGCGGCCCCCGGTCCGGTCCCCGTCCGGCGCCCGGCGGGCTCCGGTCAGAACGTGGGTACGGTGAACCCGAGGCCCAGGAGGCCGCGGCCGGCCTGCTCGAGCACCGGGTCCCTGGTGAGCGCCGCGTGGTTCAGCAGGACGTTGACGTCGCGCTGGATCCGCTGGAGCGGGTGCGATAGCCGGTGGACACTCCCGCCGGACCCCGTCATGACCAGGCGGACCGCTTCGGCCGAGGCCTCACCGCTCAGCGCGAGGGACAGCCGGTAGTCAGCGCGCTCCCGGTCAGTCATTGTTGAGGGCCTGCGCGCATGGGAGGCCGAGACCACCCGGACAGCTTCCTGCCAATGCAGCCGTGCCGCGGCAACCAGGCCGTAGGCCTGCGCATAGCGGACCTGCGCGAGCGGCGAGTCGGCCTGCCGCGTCTCCACTGTGTGCTTGACCTTGCGCACCATCAACAGCTCCCGGAACAGTTCGACCGCGTACTCGGCTGACCCCAAGGCGGCGGCAGGGGCCACCATATTCAGCAGCGCGCCCATGGGTGTGTGGACCAGCGGATCCTGATGGAGTTCGCTGCCCGGATTGGCCTCGGCTGCCAGGAGTTCCCAGTCCAGCGCCCGATGCTCCGGGACGAACAGGTCCCGGGCCAGGATGTCGTTGCTCCCGGTTCCCCTCAGCCCGGCCGTGTGCCACACATCGAGAACCTCGACGCCGGCCAGGGGCACCAGGCATTGCAGGCGCACCCCGCCGTGCTGCGCCGCGAGCAGCGCCCACTCGGAGTGCATCACCCCGGAGGCGAAGGTCCACCGGCCCGAGAGGGAGTAGCCTCCCGGTACCTTCTCCGCCACCCCGGCCGGTGCGCCGGTGGCGGCTGCCAACGGTGCCGGACCGTTCGCGAAGACTTCGTCCTGCGCTTCCCGGGGCCAGCGTGCGAGCATCCAGACATGCTCGACCAGGTGGCCCACGCTCCATGCCGTGGAGGCGCACCCCCTCGCAAGCCGGCGCACGACCTCGACGTAGGTCTCCAGTCCCATGCCGAATCCCCCGGCAGCCTTGGGGGACAGCATGTGGAAGATTTCAGCTGACCGGAGCTCCGCCATGGTGGAGTCGGGTACACGGCGAAGCCGCTCTGTTTCCGCGGCCCGCTCGCGCAGGCCGGTAATGAGTCCCTGAGCGCGGGCCAGCATCTCATCGTGGGTGGGGACGACGACGGGCACCGCGGCAGCGGGCCGGGCGGCAGTCCCGGCGAGGATGCCGCTGCGCGGCTCATCACGGCCGGGGCCGGGCGGGAGCCGGAGCGTGTGGGAGGTGTGGTCGCGCTTGGCGGTCAGGTACCGGAGGTTGGCCGGGGACACGTGGACGCCCGTGGCGATCTGCGCGGAAACGTCGACGCCGAGGGCGCCCAGCTGGGCCGCCTTGTCCGGGTTGTTGCTGAGCAGGCGCACCGTCCCGGCGCCCAGGGCGCCGAGCATCTGCGCCGCAGCCGTGTAGTCCCGCTCGTCCTCGCCGTGCCCCAGGGCGAGGTTGGCCTCGTAGGTGTCCAGGCCGCCGTCCTGCAGGGCATAGGCATCGAGCTTGGAATACAGGCCGATGCCGCGGCCTTCCTGACGGAGGTAGAGCAGGAACCCGCCGGCGGCTGCGATCCGCTCCACAGCCTCCCGCAACTGCGGACCGCAGTCACACCGCTGGCTCCCGAACACATCCCCGGTGAGGCATTCACTGTGCAGCCGCACCAGGGGTCCCGAGCCCCCGCGCGCCGCTTCCAGCAGCGCCTGCTCCCAGTCGCCCAGGGCGAGGAGCAGGTGCTCCTTTCCGTCGGTGAGTCCGCTGAAGGTCAGCACCTCGGCGTCGGCGGTGAACCCGTCCGCGAACCGCAGCGGCACGGAAACCCGGCGGCGCACGGCGGCCGCTGGAGCGGGTGCAGCGTGTTCGATGGTCTCTGACACAAGGGTCATCTCAGGTCCTCAGGCATTCGGCAGGAAGGTGCAGACGTTGCGCCGGAGCGGGACCGACCGGCCATACGACATTGCGGTCCGCGGCATTCCCGGCAGAACTTTACTTGAAACTTAAAGTTATAGGGAGGCGCGGCCGGCGATGCAAGCCATGACCCCGTGTGACGGGTCCGGCGGAAGCCTCGGCGCGTGCCCGCACGGATGACGCGGCGGCGGGTGCCATCATGATGGCGTGACTATCGCAAGAACCATCGTGCTCTTCATCCTGGCCGCGGCAGCCGAAATCGGCGGGGCGTGGCTCGTCTGGCAGTCCGTCCGCGAAGGCCGGGACTGGTGGTGGGCCGGTCTGGGTGTCGTGGCGCTGGGCATCTACGGCTTCGTGGCCACGCTGCAGCCCGACGCGCACTTCGGGCGCATCCTCGCGGCGTACGGCGGCGTGTTTGTGGCAGGCTCTCTGGCCTGGGGCATGATCTTCGACGGGTTCCGGCCGGACCGGTGGGACATCCTGGGTTCGGCGGTCTGCCTGCTCGGGGTCGCCGTCATCATGTTCGCGCCCCGCGACGCGGGCTAAAGCGGACCGCCGCTCCTCCGCCAGCCCGCCCTACCGGCCGGTTGTGTGCTCGAGTACCTGGCCGAGGATGCGCGTGCCTTCCCGGAAGGCGCCCGGATTGGGGCCGGCGAAGTTGAGCCGGATGAACGGTCCGGCCGGTTCGGCCGGGAACCACTCGGTCCCGGCGGCGATGATGACCCCGGCGGCCTCGCAGTCACGGACGAGCTGATCGACGTCGGTCCCGTCGGGCAGGCGGGCCCACAGGTTCAGCCCGCCCTTGGGCACGTGCTCAACGTGGGCCAGCGGGGCATGCTCCCGCAGGCTGCCGAGCAGCAGATCCCGGCGGTCCTGGAGCTGGTGGCGCAGGCCGCGCAGGTGGGTCTGCCACGCCGGGTGCGTCACGACGTCGAGGGCGGCCGCCTGGAGCACGCCGCTGACGTACATCGATTCGGCACCCCGGTCGGCCAGAATGCGGTCGCGCGCGGGTCCGCGGGCGATCACCGCAGCGACGCGGATGCCCGGGGACACGCTCTTGGTCAGCGAGCGCAGGTAGACGACATGGCCGGAATCGTCCCGGGCGGCCAGGGGTGAGGCATCGGTGGTGATGCCGAAATCATGTGCCCAGTCGTCCTCGACGAGGAACGCGCCGTGGGCGCGCACTGCCTCCAGCACCTGCTCACCCACGCGCGTGGCCCATTGCGCACCGGTGGGATTGGCATAGTTCGGCTGCGCATAGAACAGCCGTGCACCGGTCTCGGCAAAGGCGCGGGCCAACTCCTCCGGGTCGGGGCCCTCGGGACCGCTCGGCACGGGAACAACCCGGACGCCGGCCTGCGTTGCGGCCAGGATGGCTCCCCAGTACGTCGGGGATTCCACCAGCAGCGGCTGTCCCCTGCCGACCAGCGCCCGGAACACGGAACTGAGCCCGCTCTGGCTGCCGGGGAGCACGATCACATCGCTGGGCGTCGGCGGCGTAACACCGGCCGGCGTTGAGGCCCGGAGTTCGTGTGCGAACCAGGACTGCAGTTCGGGCAGGCCCGCGGCGGGCGGCCGGGACAAGGCGGCGTCTCCCCGGGCTGCCCGGGTCAGTGCCGCCCGCACCAGTCGCTCGGGCAGGAGTTCACGGTCCGGGTCGCCGGAGTGGAAGGCGATGACATCGTTCGGCGCGCTGCGCATCGCTGTGGAGACGGGGCGGAGCGGAGCCTGGGGTGAGCCCAGTGCGGCTGTCTGCCAGCCGTAGTCCGCAGGCCGGGCCGTCCGGACGGCCCGCACGAAGGTTCCGACGCCCGGGCGGCTCTCTATCAGCCCCTGTGCGGCAAGCGTGCGGAGCACCTTCTGCACGGTGACCGGGCTGGCCTGGTACTCGGCGACCAGGGACCGCGTCGAGGGCAGCCTGGCGCCGGGCGCGGCACCGGCAATCCACTCCCGGAGGCGTGCCGTGATTCTTGAGGTGCTATCGTTGGACATGAGAGATAAGAGTAGCGCTACTGCACTATTTGAACAACCGTTATCGTCCCGGCCGGCCACAGGACTGTGGTGGGGATTGCTCGGCGTCGCCGCCTTCTCCTTCACAGTTCCGTTCACCCGCGTGGCCGTAGCGGGGCTGTCGCCGTTGTTCATCGGATCGGGGCGGGCCGTCGTCGCGGCCGTTCTCGCCGGGTGCGCCCTCGCGTTGACCCGCCAGCGGGCGCCCCGCGGTTTCCAGTGGGCGCGCGTTGCCGTGGTCGCCGGCGGCGTGGTTGCGGGCTTCCCGCTGCTGACCTCCTTCGCCCTCACCTCGGTTCCCGCCAGCCACGGCGCGGTCGTTATCGCGCTACTCCCCGCGGCGACCGCAACGATGGCAGTGCTTCGCGGCCACGAACGCCCGCCCGTCATCTTCTGGGTCATCACCGGCGTCGGGGCGGTTGCGGCCATCGTCTTCGCCTCCGCTCAATCCGGCGGCATCGGGCAGCTGCATCTGGCGGACCTGCTTCTTTTTGGCGCCGTGGCGTGCGCGGCAATCGGCTACGCCGAAGGCGGCAAGCTGGCCCGCGAACTCGGGGCCTGGCAGACAGTGTCCTGGGCGCTCGTGCTCGCCTCTCCGCTCATGGTGTGCCTGGCGGCGCTCTCCATCGCCGGGCAACCACCCGCCGGCACCCCCGCGCAGTGGGCGGCCTTCGCCTACCTTGGGATCGTGAGCATGTTCCTTGGCTTCTTCGCCTGGTACCACGGCCTGGCCATCGGCCCCATGGCGCAGGTCAGCCAGATCCAATTGGTCCAGCCGGTGTTGAGCATTTGCTGGGCCGGGATCATACTGGGCGAGAACCTGAGCTGGACCACCATCATCGGCGGCGCCGCGGTGATACTTTGCGCCGGCTTGGCAGTCCGTTCCCGGCCCGGTACCCCGAGGGTGAAAGGGAGTACCAGTATGCATGCGACAACAGGTGCGCCGGCTTCGGCAACAGCAACCGCGACGGCGGCACGAAGACAGGCCCCTGACCGGCAGCCGTCTCCCCCGGCCCCTTGAGCGCACCCCGCATGCCCCGCCCCGCGTCCGATCCCCGACCCCAGGCCCCCGATCCGAAGGGAAACCCCCGTGTACATCCCCGCACATTTTGCCGCCAGCTCCGATTCAGTCCAGCACCTGCTCACCCGGGCGGCCGCGGCCAACCTGATCACTTCCACGGCGAACGGCATGCTCGCCACGCTTTTGCCCTTTGTCTATGACCCGGCGGCCGGTGAGCATGGTGCGCTGCACGGACACCTCGCCCGGAACAACACCCAATGGTCCGAACCCGCCCTCGGCGAATCGCTCGTCATCATCCAGGGGGCGGACGCCTACATCTCACCGTCGTGGTACGCGTCCAAGGCAGAGCACGGGCGCGTCGTTCCCACGTGGAACTACTCCACGGCCCACGTCTACGGCACCCTGGTCATCCACGATGATCCGGCCTGGCTTGCCCGCCACGTCAGGCGGCTGAGCGACCACAACGAAGCCCGCTCAGAGCGGCCCTGGACCGTGGACGACGCGCCCGAGCGCTACATTGCCGGGCAGCTGCGCGCGATCGTCGGCGTCGAGCTGCTCATCACCCGGATCGAGGCGAAGCACAAGCTCAGCCAGAACCGGCCCGACGCCGATATTGACGGCGTCGTCGCGGGGCTGCGGGCACGCGGTGACATGCGAAGCGCCGCGGACGTCGCAGCGGCCCGCGAGGCCCGCGATCAGGCCCGGTGCCCGCATTCGGATGGATCCCCGGCCTGATCCGGGACCGGGCGGGAGGTGCTGCCTGCCGCCCTGGTTCTACCCCTGGCGAAGCCCGAGGGTGTTGCCGTCAGGATCATGGAACCACGCAGCCCTCGCGGGGCCGAGCTGGGCGATGTGGCCCGTCGTCACCAGGGGGCCTTCGGTGTAGTCCAGGAATTCCACGCCCTTCGCGCTCAGGTCCTGGACCAAGGCCTCGATATCTTGCACCTCGAAATGGGCCAGGGTGTGCTCCGTCGTGACGGGCGGGCGCTTGAAGATCGAGATCTCGCTGGCGGCTCCGCAACGGAACCGGACTCCGGCAGGGGTCTCCCACAAGAATGTCAGGCCGAGGATATCGCCGTAGAACGACTTGGCCCTCTCCAGGTCCGTGACCGGAATCGTGGCTACAACCATCGTGGCAGTGATCATCAGAACCTCCTCGTCGGACCCGTCCAATCGGCGCGACCGTTCTGTCACGCCGCGCGCCTGAAGCGGCGAATGGGTCCTGGTGCTTATCTACGGATCGTCCCACCGTTCACGGGCGACGGGACAGGGCCTTCGTACCCGCCGCACCCGGGCGGCGCCGTCGTGGATGCGTCTGCCTACCCTGCGAAACCGGCCCCGTGTCTTCCACGCACCGTTTTCGCCATGTTTTCGGACGGCCGCCATGCAATATGTCCGGCGCTGCCCGGATCCGCGTAGCGACGGACCTTTTCGTCGTCATGTGTCCGTTTCCGTAGCGGATCCGCCAGCGACGGCGCGTGAGCGGCCCTGTCTACACAGCTCACGCCTTCCGTGTCGCCTGCCGGCGCCCTCCCCGGATCCTGCCTGCCGGGCGCCCGGCAAGTATTTCCCCCTTGTGCATCCAGGCCGCCTGGTCCTTACTGGTGGGAGGGGAACAGGCCAGCGCTCACCAGGACCGCCAATCATGAAGGTGCGTCTCCCTGTTAAAGGGCGTGAGCGGCAGGCACTCCGACTCTCACGTATCTAGGAGGATGGACATGTTCGCTCGCGTCAGCACCTATCAGCCAGGCCCTGACAGCTCGGGGGCACTCACAGAGGACACCGTCAACCGGGTGCTGGCATTGCCGGGGTGCCTTGGCATCTATTACCTGTTGGGGAAGGACAACAAGTCGCTGTCCATCACGCTGTGGGAGGACGAGGAAGCCCTCGCCGGCAGCGCGGAAGCTGCGGCTAGAATCCGTTCGGAGACCAGCGCCGAGCAACACATGCAGATCCTTGGCGTCGAGGAATTTGACGTGCTCACACGGCACCTCAAGGATTGACCGGCGGTGCGGGCAGCTGCGGGACCGCCTAAATGCCCGCGAGGCCTTTGCCGATCATCACGACGCCAATAATGGCGAGCACGGCCGCGATGATGATGTTGTAGTAGCGAACCAGCCATGTCCGGACCGGTTCCAGCACTCCGCGCACGCGGGCACCGAGGAAAAGATACGCCACCACCGGGACCACGACGGTGATCGTGGCGATCGCCGTGTAGATGAGCACGGCTGCGGCAAGCACGCCGGGCGGGAGCGTGGAGCTTCCGATCACGACACCTGCCGCGAGGCCGAAGATCAGTTCCTTCGGATTGATCACGGTCACCAGGAAGCCGGTCCTCAGAGCCTTCGCGGGCGGCATGTCGTCCAAGGCTTGCATCCACCCGGGGGTCTTCGGTTCGGCGGACCCCCGGGGCCGTGAGCGGACCTTGGTCAGGGCCAGGAAGAGCAGCGCCACCCCGAACACGAGGCGGATGACGGCGCCGATTCGTGACCCGCCGGATCCTTGTGTGACGAGTTCGGACAGGGCGGCCACTGCAATCACCGTCGCGAGGACCCCGAGCACCCGGCCCACGGCAAAGCCGATGCTCCTGCCCCGACCGTTCGGGGACAGGACCATCAGGAGCACCGCGATCAGCGGGAGCGGACTGGCCGCAAGGCCGATGGCTTGCGGCATCAGCTCCGCGACCAGCTCAAGCACACTTCTCCGTCTGGCTACTGCGGGCGCGGAACACGGTAACCGTCTCCCGCTACTCGGCTGAAGGTTGAGCTGAAGCCGCAGCAGACGCGGCCCGAACCGGAGTAAAGCTGCGGGCGAGCTCGATCAGGGTGCGGGTGCCGAAGCCGGTGGCGCCTTTCGAACGCCACACGTCGTCGGTATCCGACTGCATAGTGCCCGCGATGTCCAGGTGGGCCCAGGGTGTGTCTCCCGCGAACTCGGCGAGGAAGAGCGCGGCGGTGGTGGCCCCTGCGTACTTTCCGCCGAGGTTGGAAATGTCCGCGATGTCCGAATCAAGCTGCTTGCGGTACTGGGGCTCCAGCGGCAGTTGCCAGACCTGCTCATCGGTGCGGGCGGCAGCATCCCGCAGCCTGTCCACCAGCAGTTGATCATTGCCGAAGAGCGCGGCAGTCAATTGCCCGAGCGCCATCAAGGAGGCTCCGGTGAGCGTGGCGATGTCCACGATGGCGTCCGCGCCCTCCTCCACGGCCAATGTCAGTGCGTCGCACATGACCAGTCTGCCCTCCGCGTCGGTGTTCTTGACCTCTATGGTGGTGCCGTTGCGGGCGGTGAGGACATCGCCGAGTTTGTAGGCCGAGCCGGACGGCATGTTGTCGGTGCACATCAGGAAGCCGGTGACCTTGGCGGAGGCCCCGAGCTCGCGCAGCGCGGTGAATGTCGCGAGCACGGCGGCGGCACCGCCCATGTCCATCTTCATGAGCAGGTGCATGGGGTCGCTGGGTTTCAGGCTCACCCCGCCGGAGTCATACATGATGCCCTTGCCGACCATTCCCAGGTGCCCGGTGGATTCGCCGTCGGGCATGAAGGTGAGCTTGAGCATGCGCGGCTCCTGGGCGCTGCCGGCATTGACACCAAGCAGTCCGCCGCAGCCGAGGTCGATCAGCTGCTGTTTGTCGAACTCCTCCACTACGAACCCGAACCGTGACCCCAGGTCCTTGGCAATCGCGCCGAGATCCGCCGCCGTGAGGTGGCTGGGCGGGGCGTTGCACAGATCGCGGGCGATGTTGGCGGCCCGCGCGGTGACGCGCCCTGTCGCCAGACCCCCGGCGGCCGCGGCCATGGAGATCCCGGGGGCGCGCAGCTGCAGCAGCGCCAGCGGAACGTTCTTGGGCTTGCTCTGCAGCACATCGAAGCGGTAACGGCCCAGCAGCGCCCCCTCGGTCAATGCCTGGCCTAGGCTTGCAGCGTCCATCCCTGCGACGGCCGGAAGATCGAGGCCGATCCGGGCGTGGCGTGCGGTGGCGCGCAGCAGTACGGCGACGGCGTTGCGCAGCCTCGCGGCATCCAGGCCCCCGGATGCGCCGCCGCCCACTGCCACCAAAAGGGTGGACCCCGAGGCAGCCGGCAGCAGGAGCGTGGTCCCGGCAGCGGCGGTGAAGCCGGCACGCGCCAGTGCCTCTCGGTCCAGTCCGAGAACGGCGGGAACCTCGCCGTCGGTGGTCACCACGACGCCCAGCGCGTCGAGTTCGCCGAACTCTGCCACCCATTCAATAGTGGCCTCGTCCCGTTCCAACGACGGGATGGCGGTGAAGCTCTCGGGGATCAGTTTGTACGGTTCGCGGGTCATGTTCATGCCCTTCCCTCTGTGGCGGTATCCGTGGATCCCAGCTCCAGGGCGTCGGGATCATCCGGTTCGAGCTGTTCGGGCAGGTCCCCGCGCATCCTGCCGGGCATGGCCCCGGCGGGGACGATTGCCAGCAGTGCGAGACCTGCGAGTCCCAGGAGCGAGTACTGCAGGGCACGAAGCCGTGCCTCGGCATTAACTTCGACGGCGGCGGCAAGTTCCGCTGGACCGCTTGCCCGGTCGCCGATGGCGGCTACGAGTTGTTCATTGGTCATGAAGTTGGCGTCGTTGATGTTCACTTTGGAGATCAACTCATCGGAGACCTGAGGGTGCGCCGCCGCTCCACTGGCGATCAGCGAGGCGAGCATGCCGACGGCAAACGCGCTGGCCACAGCAATGCCAACGCTGCCGGAGAGGTTGTGCACCAGGCCGCGCCAGGCGCCGACGTCGCCGGCCAATGGCTTGGGCACCGCGCTGAGCAGCGTGTTGAAGACCAGGGCCACGATCGCGCCCTGGCCAAGGCCCAGCAGGATCAGGCCGAGGACCACAATGACCTGTCCCCAGTCGTTGCGGATGGTGAAGGCAATCAGTGTCAGGGCGCCGGCGACGACGACGAAGCCCGCCTGCGCGATGGTCCGGGGCGGAAACTTGGCGTAGAGGAAGGCCACGAAAGTGCTGGCCAGGAAGATCGACAGGGTGTACGGAATGATCGAGAACGACGTTTCGATGCTTGAGAGGCCCTGGACCATCTGCATGTAGAGCGGAATCAGGAAGTTCGCCGCGGTGCCCACAAACAACATGAGGCCCATGCACGCGGTCACCGCCAACTCAGAGCTTGACGCGAGTACCCGCAGGTCGAAGATGCGCGAGCGCTTTGCGTCCTGGCGCTTGCGGATCCACCGGAAGAACAGCTCGCCGGCGATCAGGCCCAGCAGAATCAGTAGCGGCGCCGGGGAGAGGCCCGCGATCTGGAAGGGTGCCTGATCGGTGGCGAACCACACACCCCAACTCGACAACCCGCTGAAGCCGAAACTGAGCAGGATGATGGCAACCGCGGCCATGATGGCGCCGGTCCAGTCAATCTTCAGATTGGGCTGCGCGGGAACGCTCTTGAGCCTGAAACTCAACAGCAGGTTCACCGCGCCAAGGACCACCATCAGTCCAAACGAATAGCGCCAGCCGATGGTGGTGGCAAACCAGCCGGCGATCAACAGGGCCAGGACACCTGCGGCCGGGATGGCCGCGGCGAGCAGGCCGATGGCTTTCGCCTGCTGCTCGTCGTGATAGTTGGTGGCAATGAAGACGGTCAAGGCGGGGGCGATCAGTGCAATCACAGCACCGGAGGACGCCTGGGCGATGAACAGCATGGCGGGGCTCAGGCTGAGTGCGACACACGCCATCGCGGCGGCATGAATGCCGACCGCAATCTGGAAGACTTTGCGGGTGCCGAAACGGGCGCCCACCTTTGCCCCCAGGAGGATGAAGGCAGCCATCGAGAACGTACCGGCGGTAATTGCCGTGCCCACCGAGGTGGCCGGTGTATCGAGGTCGGTTGTGATACCCTGCATCGAAACGGTCAGCGCGTTCACTGCGAATGAGGCCTGGATTTGTGTCAGCACCACCACGATCAGTGGCAACCAGGAAGCCGTTCTTGCGGCAGCGGATGTCGACGCCGACGGGATAGTTTGGGACATTCCGTGCTCCTTAGTGGGGATCAGTTGTGAGGAACTGCCTCAGGATCATCTGGATGAAGCCGGGCCCGCAGTTCCGGGACCCCTCCGGTTCCTGCCACGTCGTGGGGGATGTTGCCGTGTGTTAGAGAACATGGGCGGGCCAGAACACGGGGACCAACAGAATCGCGACTGCTGCATAGAGCGCCATGACCGCCAAACCAAACTTCCAGTAGTCGCCGAACCGGTATCCGGCGGGCTGCATGATCATCATGTTGGCCGGTGTGGATACGGGGGTCAAGAGTGCGGCCGACGAGGCGACCGCGACGCACATGAGGACCGTGATGGGGTTGAGCGCAGCCTCGGCCGCAACTGACAACGAAATCGGAATGATGATCAACGCCGTGGCGGTATTGCTGATCAGCTGCCCGAGGACCGCCGTGACCACGAAAATGCCCGCCAGAAGCAACAGGGGGCCGGAACCTCCGATGACGGCGACCATGCCGTCGGCGATCATGCTCGCGGCACCTGTCTTGGTGATGGCTGAAGACAGCGGGATCATGGCCCCTACAAGGATCAGGGTCTGCCACGCCATCGAACGGTGCGCCTGAGCGGGTGTGACCACTTTGAGCACCACCATGGCCATGGCGGCCAACAGCGCGGCAACGGGGGCCGGAACAATGCTCGTGGACAGCATGATGACCATCGCGGCCAGGACGATCAGGGCGGGAACGGCCCCCGGCCCCAACGGGACAGTCTGTCGACGGATCGCATCAGGAGAATCCACCAGCATCACATCGTGGTCCACCGTATGTTTGTCCAGCGCGGACCAGGCTCCCTGGAGCAGCATCATGTCACCTGCAGCGACAGTGGCGCGTTCCCGGGACAGCTGGTCCCCCGGACGCTGATGAGCAAGGACCACCAATGCACCGCTGGCAGTGATCATGCCGGGGTACACGACGGTGCCAACCAGATTTGACCGGGGCGCGACCACCACTTCGGCCACGCCGTAAGATCGGCTGATCAGCCCGCACGTGGCGCCGTCGGTTTGTTCCAACGCATGCGCGGTGGCAAATTCGTTGATGAGCTGCTGATCACCGCGCACGATGATTTGGTCCCCGGCCGAAAGTTCGTCCGCGCGCACCGGTTTGCCGCTAGGGCGTTGCACGCTGATCAGGTGCAGCCCTGCGGGGTGCTCCGCGAGGGGGTCAGCCGTGGGGAGGCCGATGAGGGCCGAATCCGGCGGGATCCGGAGCCTGGTCAGCTGGTCATCGCCCAGATAGTGCTGCAGGAGCGTGTCCCCGTGGGAACTCAGGTCCTTAGGCAGCGCATCAGGGCTGCGATCCGGCAGCAGTTTGGGCCCGAGCCAGACGGCCAGCCCCATGGTACCCACGAGCAGGGGAAGGCCCACGAGCCCGAACTCAAAGAACCCGATGCCGTGACCGGTTGATTCCATGGCGGCATTGAGGATCAGGATGTTGACCGGCGAACCGGTGAGCACCAGCAAGGACCCGGCATGGGCGGCGAAGGCCATCGGCATCAGTAGCTGCGCCGGGCGGCGGCCCAGCCGTACGGCAAGGACCACTACCATCGGCAGCAGCGCGGCGACCGCCCCGTTGACGCTAATGAACGCCGTCAACACGGCGGTGATGCCCATCATGAGCAGGACGAGCCGAACCCGGCTCGTTCCTGCGAACCGGACGAGCAGACCCCCGAGCCATGTGGTGATTCCCGCGGCGTCAATGGCTTCAGCCACCACGAACAGCGCAGCGATCAGCACAACCGTTGCGCTGCCGAAGCCGGAGAATGCTTCCTCCATGCTGATCACACCGGTTCCCAGCAGGGCCAGGGCCACACCGAGGGCAACAATCTCGACCGGCAACCGGTTCCAGACGAACGCCGCTACAGCGACGACAAGGACAAGAACGGTGATCGCAATGTCCGTCATGAGGGACACGCTAAACCAAAACCCCTATTCCAGATATACCCCCGCCTCGCGGCTCACCTCGGGCACAGGGGTTCCGCAACGGATCAACGCCCTCCCGTATCGAGGGCGCTTTCGTGCGTGAGCGCCGCAGCCAGGACCGCCGCAGTCAGGAGTGCGGCGCCAGCGAGGATCGGCGGAAGTCGGTGCTCCACACGTCGAGGCCCTGCCCGTCCCCGTCCGTGACGACGTATTCGGGCCAGCGATCAAACGCCGAGCAGGGATGGGATATCCCGAAATCCACGGTATCCGTGACCTCCAGACCCGTCGCGCCGGTAAGGACTGCGTGGTGGTCGAAGAGATTTCGCACCGCTGCGGTTGCGCCGGTCTTCGTCGCACCGTCAGCCGTTCGGGCCGACAAAAAGCTCGGCAGCCCGGCGTCGTACGGAAGATCCCGTTTGCCCGCGCCGACGACGGCGATCCCCTCTTCCGGGGTGGACAGGACGACGGCGCGAACCGAAAGCGCGGGAATGAGACCAGGCACGGGGCTGACGGCGGCGTACGTGCCGTGATCGTGGGTCACATAGCACCCTGATCGGAGAATTGTCCTGGTTCCAGGCACCTCGCCGAGGTCAGGAAGGAACGCGATGACGCGGTCCGGAAACGCGGAACCGCCCATGGAGTAGATGGGCGTGGCGGTCTCAAAGTACGTCGCGGCTTCCAGATAGGTGTCCTTTACCAGTTGGCAGTGCCGGTCAACCGCCGTGACCGTATCCTCGGCCCTGCTGTTGGGCACGACGCCTTCGTAGCCGGCGACGCCGACCAGCTTCAGGCCCGGCGTGGCACGGACCAGCCCGGCCAGGCGCAGGGCCTCGCCCACGCCGCGGACTCCGGTGCGTCCGCCGGGAGTTCCCACGTCGATCAGCACCTCAAGGGCGACCGTCGCGCCGTCGAACGCCGCCGCCGCTGCTTTGACCCCAGCCGCCGAGTCGACGAAACAACGGATTTCCCGGGCCGGATCCTCCTCCAGCCACGTTCGGACACGCAGTAGTCCGAAGGTGTCGACGATCTCGTTGGCGACGAGAACGCGGACATGTCCCCAATCCAGTGCCGAAGCGACCTGGTCCACGGTGGCGACGGTTACGCCGACCGCGCCGGCGGCCACCTGCCGTTCGATGATCGGTGCCGACATCGTTGTCTTGACATGCGGGGCCAGCTCCACACCCCTCTCGCGACACCACTCGGCCATGACCCGGATATTGCTGTCGAGGGCCTCGCTGTTGAGCCGCAGCTGCGGATACGCCGGGGTAGCGGCTAATTTGGCCGCGAAGTCTCCATCGGCTCCGGCCGGACTCTTGATCAGCTTGCTCACGCTACTCCCCTGTCGTTCGCTCCAAAAAGCGGCTTTTCCCTCCGACAATCTACTGGAGCATCACGGGCAGTGCGTCATGGCAGGGCAAAACCGGGAGCGGAGGGAAAATGCCCCCACCGACCGTTAAGGTTTCTCCTCTTTGGCGGTCTCGGTGAAGAGGGCTCCCTGCGCGGCCCCGGAACCCGACTTCCCGCCGCCCGCGCCACGCAAAATGAAGGCGATACCGACGGCGGCCGCTGCGCCGGCCAGTGGCCCGGCGACGTACACCCAGTAGTCGGCGAAATTGCCGCTTGCGAGATCGGGCCCGAACGTTCGTGCCGGATTCATCGATGTGCCGGAAATGGGACTGCCCCACAGTCCGGCCACCGCGATGTACGCGCCCACTGCAAACGCCCCGAGCAATCCGATGTTCTGAGCCCCGGAGGCGGTTCCCAGAATGACGCTGACCAGCACCAACGTGAGCAGTGTCTCCATCCAGAACGCGGCGCCCGCCGAATACCCTCCCGCCGGATAGTTCGAACCGTAAGTGGCGGAGACACCGATCACGGCCTGCAGCAGCAGGCAGGCAAGCGTCGCGCCGATGAGCTGAACGACGATGTAGCCCGGCACCCGGCGCCACGGGAAGTCACCGCGGAGCGCGAACGCGAAGCTGACCGCAGGATTCAGATGCGCGCCGGAGATTTTGCCCATGAACAGGATGATCCCCATCACCATCAGGCCGGGGGCCACCACGGCCGCCGTGCGGCTGATGACACCGGGGAAGGCCTGGCTCATCATTCCACCCCCGGCCGCGACAATGACGAGGAGAAATGTGCCGTAAAACTCCGAGAACAGCCGCCGCCATTCCTGGCGCGGATCATTAAAATCCTGGATTCGCAGCAGGATGTTCTGCTCGACAACTCCCAGCTCGCTGGCAAGGTTGTGATTGTGCGCCTCGTCTTGACGCGCGCCCGCGCGTCCGATTCCGTCTTTGCCCTGATTTTCCGCCATGGCGTGTCGCCTCCGCCGGTTATGGAATCGTGCCGTGCCAATCTGATTGCCAATCTGTTGGCACAGAGCGGGGCGGCACCTGAGAAGCCAAATGTACCGCTGCCGGAGCCGGTTGTCAGCGTTGCGCAGATGGCCCTCCAGGAGTTGTCGGCCGGCCAATGAAGCGAGATCCATCCGTCACGCGCCACGGCCGGTAAGGGTGCAGTCGATTCGGGGAAAGGACGGGGCTGGCGCCCGCTAACACTCGAAAGGCGCGAACATCCGAAAGAACAGGGGCGGCAATTTCGTAAGGACATCCGGGGAACAAAGTCCTACGATTCAGCCATGACGCTTCAGACGTGGCAGAAGTATTCCGAGTGGCCCCTCGTCGGTGCGGCCTTTCTTTTCCTGGCGGCCTACTCCATCCTGGTCATTGTCGAACCGCCGGCCCCCTACGCCACCCTTCTGACACTGGTCATCTGGTCAACGTGGGCTGCCTTCGGCGTCGATTACATTGTGAAATTGGTGCTGGCGCCCCACCGGGGCCGATGGTTCATCCGCCACCCTATGGACCTGCTCATGGTGGTGCTTCCGGTAGCGCGGCCTTTGCGGCTCCTGCGTCCCTTCACCTTGCGTAAAGTCATGGACCGGGCCCCGGGCACCGCCATCCGAACGCGCGTCATGGCCTATGTCATTGCCTCGGCCGTCCTTCTGATCTACACCGTTGCCCTGAGCGTCCTCAGTTTCGAAAAGGGCGCTCCGAACGCGAATATCACCACGATGGGCGACGCCTTGTGGTGGGCGGTGGTCACCATCACAACGATCGGATACGGCGATTATTACCCCGTAACCGTTCCCGGCCGATGGGCTGCGGCCGCGCTGATGGTCGGCGGGTTTGCAGTCCTGAGCATGGTCACGGCAGCCGTGTCCTCCTGGCTGGTTGAAAGTGTGACCGCCGCAACCGCTTCACGGACGAAAGCCGACCAAGTCTCCGGCAACGACGAGCTTGCCCGCCTCACTGCCCAGGTCAATAGGCTCAATGACCAGCTGGCCCGGAGCCTGGGCGAAACCAACAGTGACCACGGCGACGGCACACCAGGCAAAGGACCGGGGTAACGGCAGGGTGCCAACGCCTCATCGGCCGTCCACATCACGACCGTCTCCCTGCCGTCTCCTGGCGCGGCATCCGGTCGGTGCCGTTGCGTTTCAGAAGCCGGCCGGCCTCTTCTGCCGCGGATTGCCTTGGAGGTCCATGGCTTCGTGGATCTGCAGGGCAAACCACAATTGCGCCAGCGTGGAGGTTTCGGTCATATCAAGGCCTGTCAGCTCACTGATCTTCCGGATGCGATAAATGATGGTCTGGCGATGCGCGAACAGGGCAGCCGCGGTTTTCTGCCAGGACCGTTGCGTGTCAAGAAAGGTCTTCAGCGTGACGATGAGGTCCCCATTTTCTCCCTGTTCATACTGGAAAATGGGTCCGAGGAGCCGCTGTACCAGTGCGTTGCCTTCCTCAAAGCTGGTGAGTCCCAGCCAGGAGGGTCCCTCGGCATAGCGGACCAGCCGCTCGCCGGTGCTTGATGCGGTCCCAAGCGCCCACATCGATTCCTGAAGGGCCCTCTGCGCACCGGCGGCCGCGGAAGGCCGGCTGATCCCGATCTTCACATTCAAGGGAACGACGTGCCGCAGGAGATCGTCGGTGCAGTCTGAGGCGACAGCCAGATGCAACGTATTGAACCTGCGCTGGCAGGCCGTCGGATAGCCGTGTCGCCATAAATCGACGTGAATCCCCGCCAGGGCCTCACCGTCGTCGCTGGACATGGAGATGATGAGGAATTCCCGTGAAGTAATCCCGAATTCAGGCAGCCGGCTTTCAATCTCGGCTATGCCCAGGCGTCCGTCAAAGGCCTGCACAAGGAACTCGGCACCCAGCCGGCGCTGGTTCTCGAGCGACAGAACCGTCCGCGATAGCTCCAGCCCAAGGACTGTGGCGGCATGAAGCAGCACCACCGCATCCGGGAGCGGCTCGGATTTCGGCAGCACCACCAGAAGCGCATTGGCGTGCGTCGGAATATCCATCATCAGAAGGTGACGGTCCCCCACGCGGTGCCACTGGAACTTCTTGCTGGCCACCGGTGACTTGCTCGTCAGCGGTTCAAGGTCACGCCTGAGCTCCGGCGGCAACGACCGGCCTCCGGGATGCCAGGCATGCAGGCACCGTCGATCAACCACGAAGAGGCTCGCGTCGAGTTCGGCTTCGATGCCGGCGATCAAGCTTAGCCAGTTGTCGTCAGAGGGCCCCGCCAGCCGAAGGAGGTCATAGATACGAGCCGTCTGACGCAGTTTTCGGGACTCCTCAAGCAACGAAGCCTCAGCGACCGAACGTGCGATGGCGATGAACGGAAGCGGGTAAGGGATGCTGATGACCGGCAACGGCAGGTGGTCGCAGACTTCGAAGAACTCGGGAAGCAGTTTAGGGGCATGCATCTGCTCGCCGATCGCCAGGGCACTCGCGCCGGCGTTGACCAGTGCCTCGGCAAGCTCAACCTGCCCCGCGGGATCCGCCGGGATGGAGAGCCCGTTGGTCATCATGAGCTCGCCGCCGGTGACCCATTCCCACAGCCGCGGGAGGTCGGATGTGTGGGCCCACGTGACCCTGTTGCCCAGACCGGCGGACCCCGCCAGAAGGCTCAGGCCCAACTGGGGTTCGGCCAGCAGTTCGGCCACGGTGATCGCCATGCGCGGTTCCTGTTCATGAGTGCGGAGGCCGCCCCCAAGCCGCTTATACACATGTATAAACCCCTCTGTTATTTGTAGTCAATCTGCGCATATACGCCGTGACGCAGATCACTAATAGTGGAGGTAGCAGCAACCGCGCAGATGCCCGGCACGGAGAAGAAATCTGCGGGGCTGCCGGAAACCAAAGCAACCGGAGGATCCCTGTCATGACCGCACACAAGCCAATCGGCCCCGTCGACGCAACGAAAGTCCCCCGCTACGCGGGCCTGGGCACCTTCGCCCGGCTTCCTCAGATCGACCGTGTCCCGGACTACGACATTGCGATTGTCGGTGTCCCGTTCGACGGCGGCACCTCCTACCGCCCGGGCGCCCGCTTCGGTCCGGCTGCCGTCCGCGAAGCGTCGCGGCTCCTGCGCCCCGGCTACCACCCGGAGCTCGACGTCGAGCCCGTGTACGAAGCCCAGGTTGTAGACGCCGGCGACATCGCCTGCACCCCGTATGACATCGCCCGCGCAGTCCGCGAGATCGAAGAGCAGGCCCTCCCGCTCCTCGGCGACGCCGGCTCCGGCAAGAGGCTCATCTCAATCGGCGGCGACCACACCATCGCGCTCCCGATGCTGCGGGCCCTGAACAAGGTCCACGGCCCGGTGGCCCTGCTCCACTTCGATGCACACCTGGACACGTGGGACACCTATTTCGAGCAGCCGGTCACGCACGGAACCATCTTCCGCCGGGCCTTCGAAGAAGGCCTGCTCGTCGAGGACAGGTCGATGCACGTGGGCATCCGCGGCCCGGTTTACGACCGCAACGATTTCCTTCGCGACCACGAGTTCGGCTTCCAGATCATCCGCTGCTCGGACCTGGACGTCATCGGGGTTCCGGCCGCGATCCAGCGCGTCAAGGAGCGGCTGGGCGACACCCCGGTCTACGTCTCCATCGACATCGATGTTCTGGACCCGGCCTACGCCCCGGGCACCGGCACCCCGGAAATGGGCGGGCTCCACTCCCGCGAGCTGCTGGCGCTGCTCCGCGGATTGAACGGCATCAACATCGTGGGCGCCGACGTCGTCGAGGTCGCTCCGGCCTATGACCACGCAGACATCACCACAGTCGCCGCGGCGACCCTCGTCTTCGACCTCCTGGCGTTGATGGTGAACCGCAGCAAGGCCACCGCCAACGTCGCCCAACAGCTGGAATCGGCCACCGTTTGAGCCGCAACTGCCGGTCAGTCGCGGCTGATTTGTACATATGTATGAAGAGGTTTACGGCAACTGTTCAATCGCCGGATTCTCACTGTGACAAAAGTCACGAATGATTGATACAACAGATCCCGTGCTCGACGAAGTGCCGGGACAGAACAAAGAGGTTCCCATGTACTCCTGGAATGCATCATGAACGCTCGACCCACTCACGCAGTCGCGGCCGAAGTGCCCCGGCTCGAGGACAAGACCATTCAACCCATCCCCGCCCACGAACGCCACGGAAAAGCCCGGGACCTTTTCACCATCTGGTTCGGTTCCAACATCATGATCATGACCATCGTGACCGGGGGCCTCGCGACGACGGTGTTCGGGCTCAGCTTTGTACCCGCCATCGTCGGCATTATCATCGGGAACCTCGTTGGTGGCATCTTCATGGCCCTGCATTCGGCCCAAGGCCCGCAACTGGGCGTGGCGCAGATGATTCAGACCCGCGGCCAGTTCGGTTCGTACGGGGCGCTGCTCATCGTGGTCATCGTGGTGATCATGTACGTAGGGTTTTTTGCGGCGAACCTCGTCTTTGGCGGCGAAGCACTGGCCGCAGTCAGCCCGGGCATCAGTGTTGACGGAGGCATCATTGTCATTGGCGTCGTGAGCGTCGTCGCCACCATCTTTGGCTACCGGCTCATCCACGCCTATGCACGCTTCTTGAGCATCGTGGCGGGTCTGGCGCTGGTGCTGGCCTTCGTCTGGATCCTGGCCGTCCACGGATTGCCGTCCAGCTTCCTGAACCAGGGAAACTTCAACTGGGTGGGCTTCATGGCCACCATCTCCGTCTCCGCCCTGTGGCAGCTCGCCTACGCTCCCTACGTCTCGGACTACTCCCGCTACATGCCTCAGGGCACCGGCTCGGCCCCGGCGTTCTGGGCCTCCTACTCAGGCTGCGTCCTGGGAACACTCTTCCCGATGGTCTTGGGTGCCTTGGTGGGAACGCTCGCCCTGGCACTGGTCAACGATGGCAGCAGCGTCGAAATAGTGGGCAGCCTGGGAGCCCTGCTCGGGCCATGGACCATGGTGGTCATCGGAATCTTCTGCCTCGGCGTTGCGGCGTCGAACGCCATGAATCTCTACTGCGGGGTCCTCTGCACCCTCACCATTGGCCAGACGTTCAGGCCAACCTGGTTGCCCCACGCCAAGACCCGGACCATTGCGGCGATCCTCATCTTCACCTTCGCCCTCCTGATCTCGCTGTTCGCACGCGACAATTTCATCTTCTTCTACACGAACTTCCTCTCCTTCCTGATGTACGTCCTGGTTCCGTGGACGGCCATCAACCTGGTCGACTATTACCTTCTGCGGCACGGCGACTACAGGGTAGAGGACTTCTTCAAGCGTGACGGTGGAGTGTACGGAAGGTTCAACTGGATTGCGATCGGAGCCTATCTTGCCGGCGCGTTGATCCAGGTTCCGTTCTCGGCAACAGCGATGTTCACGGGGCCGGTCGCCGCAGCGATGAACGGCGTGGACCTCTCCTGGATTGTTGGCCTGGTGGTCGTTGCACCCCTGTACTACTTTGCGGCACGCGTGTTCCGGAAGACGCCGGATGCCGTCCCCTTTCAGTCGCCCGCATTCGCAACAGACCTGGTTGAGGCGCCGCAGACGTAACGTCCACCCCGGGCATCTGCGGCCCGCACTCACACAAACTCCCGGCGCCGAGATCGGCGCAGAAAACAAAGGCCAATTATCATGACACTCACAGACATCAAGCAGTTCACAGTCCGACGCTCTTCCTCCGAGCAAAGCTGCGCCGGCGTTTTGCCGCCCGCGGGACACTTCATCGGTGGAACGTTTGTCCCCGGTTCCTCGACTCAGCTCATCGACGTCGTAGACCCCACCACGGAGCAGGTCATCACGTCAGTACAGGCCGGCACGGCTGCGGATGTGGACGTTGCGGTCGAGGCGGCCGTGGCGGCCCAGAAGTCCTGGGGCGCCACGACGCCGAAGGAACGGTCCGAGGTGCTCTCGCTGATCGCCAACATCATTGAAGACAACCGTGAAGCATTCGAACTCATCGAATCCGCCAATACCGGTAAACCGCGAACCGTCGCGGAGGACGATGTCTCCAGCACCATCGACACCTTCCGATTCATGGCCGGAGCTTCCCGCACGCTGACGTCTATGGCGGGCGGCGATTACGCCACCGGACACACCTCAGTCATCCTCAGGGAACCCGTCGGCGTCGTCGGCGTCATCACCCCTTGGAACTACCCGCTGCTGATGGCTGCGTGGAAGATCGCGCCCATCCTGGCCGCCGGAAACAGCATCGTCCTCAAGCCCTCCGAACAGACTCCCCTCTCGACACTGAAGCTGGCGGAACTTGTGGCTGGACGCATCCCCGATGGAATCCTCAACGTCGTGACGGGACAAGGCCGGACTGTTGGGCAGCGACTTGCCGAACACCCTGATATCGCCCTCATTGCGTTGACGGGGAGCGTCGTCAGCGGACAGGCGGTGGCGGAGACCGCGGGCAAGTCCGTTAAGCGCGTCCACCTCGAACTCGGCGGCAAGGCCCCTGTTGTGGTCTTCCCCGACGCCGACCTCCGCGCCGCCGCCGCCGGCGTGCGAAACGCCGGCTTCTGGAATGCCGGCCAGGACTGCGGCGCCGCCTGCCGCGTGCTGGTCCACGAATCCGTGGCTGAGGAGTTCACCGAGCACCTGGTGCGCGAAGTCGGCACGCTCGTCGTCGGCGCCCCGGGCGCCGGGGACGACGTGGAAATCGGTCCCATGATTTCGCGCCCGCACTTCGAACGCGTGAAGGAATCACTTGCCGAGGCAAAGGATGCGGGTCTTCAGGTGGCCATCGGCGGCTCGGCACTGGAAGGTCCCGGCTACTTCATTGAACCCACAGTGATCAGCAACGTGCCGGCCGGGGCCCATATCGCTACCCACGAAATCTTTGGCCCCGTCGTCACCATCGAGTCCTTCAGCACCACTGACGAGGCCATTACCCGGGCCAACGAGAGCCCCTACGGCCTTTCTGCCTCGGTGTGGACGCGGGATTCGAGCCTGTCGCTGAGCATTCCGAAGCAACTCGATTTCGGCACCGTCTGGGTCAATTCACACCTGGTGTTGGCCTGCGAGGTTCCGTGGGGCGGATTCAAAGGATCCGGCTACGGCCGCGACCTCTCACTCTATGCCCTGGACGATTACTCCCGGACCAAGCACGTCATGATCAACCACAGCGCGTGAGCGTTGATACCAGCATCGGAGCTCAGCAATGACCACCACGAATCATTCCCAGGCCGCGTCGTCGGCACGCGCGGCGACCCCGTCCGCTCCCTTCGGGACGGACGTCACGTGGACTAACTGGGGCGGAAACCAGAGCGCCACACCGGCCTTCACGGTCCGGCCCCGGAATGAACAAGAAGCGCTCGACGCCGTCCGGTTCGCCATCCGCGAGGGCCTGCCCGTCCGCGCGGTCGGCTCAGGACATTCATCCTCTCCCCTGGTTCAGACCGGCGGCGTCCTGATGGACATGTCCGCACTCTCGGCCATCACCGGAACCGACCGCGGGCGGCGCCGCGCCAGGGCCCTGGCCGGCACCACCATCAACGCCTTTGGCGATCCGCTGTGGGAACAGGGGCTGGCACTGGGCAACCAGGGCGACATCGACAAGCAGCAGATCGCCGGCGCACTCGCGACCAGCACCCACGGCTCCGGAAAGAACCTGGGCAGTTTCTCGTCCGCCTTGCGCTGGGTCAGGCTGATCAACGGCTACGGCGAAATCGTCGAAATCGGTGAAGGGCAACTCCGCGAACTCAGGGCCGCCCAGGTCGCTTTGGGCACGCTCGGAGTCTTCCTGGAGGTCGAACTGGCGGTCGAGGACCGCTATTACCTGCAGGAGGAGATTACGTATCCCACGTGGGCGGAGACCGCGGCAACCTGGCAGGCCGACATCGACGCGAACAGGCACTACTCGTTCCTGTGGTGCCCGGACGACGATTCATGTGAGCTCCTGGACCTCCCCGGTTCACCGGACCAGAACATGGCGAACCGCAGCTACACGAAGCGGTACAACATCGCGCAGATCCAGGACGACCGTGAAATTTCCCGCACGGAGGGTGCCCGGCTGGACCGGTCGTACCGCATCTACCCGGGCGGGTTCACCACACAGTTCCATGAACTCGAGTACTTCGTTCCCAGCCGGCACGGCCTGGAGGCCGTCGAAGCTGTCCAGGACCTGATCCGCACCAAGCATCCGGACCAGAAGTACCCCGTTGAGGTCCGCTGGGTGAAGGCCGACCAAGGGTACATGTCCCAGTTCCAAGGACGCGACACCACCGTCATTACCCTGACCACTCAACCTGGAACTGACTACTGGCCTTTCTTCCGGGATGCAGATGCGCTGCTGCAGGAATTCGAGCCGCGTGCCCACTGGGGCAAGATCCATTTCATGACGAGGAGCCGCTTGGAGCGTCTCTACCCGGAGCTCGACACCTTCATCCAGATACGCCGGGAGTTCGACCCCCGCGGAATGTTCCTCAACGACCACACCCGCGCCCTCGTAGGCTAAATCCACAAGCAGTTCACGCGCGCGCACAGCCAAAAGCACGAGGTGCGGACAAGGTCCGCACCTCGCGCTCTTGACCTGGCTTAAACGTCAGGCGGAAATCCGCTCCGTCAGGCTGGAGCTGGCCTCACGGACGGCCGGGACGCCGTCGCCGTCCTGGCCGTACAGCCAGTCGTTGTACTGGAAGTCGTTGTCCTTCCGGCTCTTGAAGAGCAGGTTGCGCAGTGTCCGGGCCAGTCCGGACACGTGCCAGGATTCGCCCCAGACGCGGGCGGTGCGCTGGACCCGGGCCGTGCGGCCGGCGCGGATGTCATTGAACTCCTTGATCGCGCCGTCCCAGGCGTCCGGGTTGACGCCTTCCGCGGTGAAGACGGTGCCGTTGGTGGCATCCTGCAGCACGGCGGCGTCTTCGAGCGCCTGGCAGGCGCCCTGGGCGAGGTACTGGAGCATCGGGTGCGCGGCGTCGCCCATCAGCACCATTCGGCCGGCGACCCAGTTTTCGATCGGATCGCGGTCGTACATGGGCCAGCGGATGCCGGTGGCCAGGTTCTTGAGCGCTTCCTGAACGGCCGGGACACAATCCTTGTACGCGGCCTCCAGCTCGTCCACACCGCCGTACTGCTCTTCGCCTCGTTCAAACGAGGCGGACTTGAAAACGGCCACGGTGTTCAGCAGCTCGCCCTTGCGCAGCGGGTACTGCACAAGGTGGCAGTCGGGTCCGAGGTAGACGATGACGTCTTCGAGGTCGGCCTTGGGCGTGTTTTCGGTGATCGGGACGGTGCCGCGGTACGCGACGTAGGCCGAGGGGACGGGCTCATCGTTGGCCACGAGCGGACGCAGGGTGGACTTGAGTCCGTCGGCGCCGATCACGACGTCGGCCTCGTAGTCCACGCCCGCTGCGGTGTGGGCCACGCCGCGGCCGTTGACGGTTTCAACGCTCTCGACCATGACGTCGTTGACGAGCTTGACGCCCGCCGCCTCGCAGCCTTCGAGCAGGACCCGGTGCAGGTCGCTGCGGTGGATCACGACGTACGGCGCGCCGTAGCGTTCCTCGAATTCCCCGCCGAGGGTCTGGCGGGTGAGCTCCTCGCCGGTGACGGCGTCGCGGAAGACCAGGTGTTTGGGCTGGACGCCGATTTCAAGCGCCTTTTCCAGCAGGCCCCAGCGGCGCAGGACGCGGGAGGCGTTCGGGGCCATCTGCAGCCCTGCGCCGACCTCGCCAAACTCAGGGGCCCGCTCCACGAGAGTGACGTTGGCGCCGTTTTCACGCAGCGCGAGGGCTCCGGCCAGTCCGGCCATTCCCCCTCCGATGACGAGGACATCGGTGGACGTGGCGTGCTCAGACATTGCTTGCTCCTGTTGATGTGAGTGAGGGTGAGGTTGAGAGTTTGGACTTGAGTTTGAGGCCGACGGCGGCCAGCAGTACCGCGGCGATGGCGGCTGCACCGGCGAAGGCGAGGAAATTGGAATTGACGCCCAGCCCGGCGGCCAGCAGGAGGCCACCGATCTGGGGTGCGGCGACGGCGCCGATACGGCCCGTCCCCAGCGCCCAGCCCAGCGCGGTTCCGCGCAGGTGTCCGGGATAGTGGCTCGCGACGGCGGCGATGATGAGGCACTGCGTGCCGTGGGTGCCGACGCCGGCGAGGACCAGCATGAAGTAGACGACGCCGACGGGCGGCCCGCTCACAAGAACCACGAGGGCTCCGGCAGCGACGGCGGCCGCGGCGATCGCCGTCGGGATCGGACCGAAGCGGGTGCCCGCCCAGGCCGTGATGACCGAGCCGGCCACGGCACCCAGGTTGAGGGCGAGTGCGAAGGTCAGGGCGGAGCCCAGGTTGTAGCCGGCCAGCTGCATGAGGTTGGGCAGCCAGGTGCCGAGGCCGTACCAGGCGAACAGGGTGGCGATCGTTGCCAGGGCGAACAGCACACTCACCCCCAGGTACGGGGCGCGGAGCAGGGAGGAGAAGCCGGACGGCTCGTTGACCGCATGCCCCTTCCCGGCTGCCTTGCGGACGGCCCTGCCTGCGGCGCCGGCCGGTGTCAGGGTCTCCGGAAGGTATTTCACTCCGAGCGGCACCACAACCATCAGGGCGACCACGGCGACCAGGAACATGGACTCCCAGCCGAACGCGGGGATCAGCTGGATGCCGACGAGGGCGGCGATGGATCCGCCAATCGGGACACCGGACATCATCAGGGTGGCGACGGTGGAGCGCCATTTGGGCGTGACGAGTTCGGCCACGAGCGCATTGGCCGAGGGCACCAGCCCGCCGAGTCCGATGCCGGCGAGGAGCCGTAGGACGCCGAAGACCGGGGCACTAGGCGCGAACGCGCAGAGGATCGTGAAGATCGAAAAAACGATGGCACAGCCCAGGATGGTCCGGCGGCGGCCCCACGAGTCGGCCATGCGTCCGGCGAAGATCGCCCCGATCATCATGCCGACGAAGGCCATGGAGCCGATCGTTCCGGCGGTGGCCTTATTCAGGCCCCAGCCGGTCTCAGAAATCAGTGAGGACTGGACGGTGCCGTAGACGATGAGGTCGTAGCCGTCGAAGACCACCAGGAGCCAGCAGACGAGGACGGCCGCTGCCGAGCCTTTGGAGAACCGTGATGCAGGCCCATCAGCGGTAACGGGGCCGGGAAGACCCGGTGTCGGCCGCTCCGGCGCTGCAGCGGAAGGTGTGTGATTCATCCCACTACTGTCATAGAGATTGCAGGCGAACAACAATACAATTCTGATGTGCAGAACAACCCGCCAGCCAAGTCCACCCGCAAGCCCGTCCAAAAGCGGCCGACCTATTCCATCGAGGCGGTGGACAATGCGCTGCAACTCCTGCAGCTGCTCCGCGACGGCGGCGCGCTGCGGCTCAAGGACGCCGCCGCCGAGCTCGGCGTAGCCCCCTCCACCGCGCACCGGCTCCTGGCGATGCTGGTCTACCGGGGCTTTGCCGTGCAGGATGAAAACCGCCGCTATGTTCCCGGGGCGGCGATGGGGGTCGGTCCGGCGGGCCTGAGCTGGACCAGGCTGCTGCGCTCGCTCGCCCAGCCGCACATGGAGCTGCTCTCTGCGCAACTGAACGAGACCGTCAACCTTATGGTGCGGGTGGGCACCAAAGTGCGCTTCCTGGCCACGGTGGAAGGGAACAACGTGTTGCGGGTTGGTGACCGGCAGGGGACGGTCATGCCCGCCAACAAGACGTCGGGCGGCAAGGCCATGCTCGCCGAACTGGAACCCCACATGATCGACCAACTCTTTCGCAGCAACAATGCCGAGATTGGCGGGGACACCATTCCCGCCGCGGAGTACCCGGCGTTCCTGCGCGAGCTTGAGTCCATCCGCAGCAACGGCTTCGCGGCCAATTTCGAGGGGACGGAGGAGGGGGTGAGCGCCCTCGGCATTGCCCTGCACAACCGGCACGGGCACGTCGTCGGCGCACTCAGCGTCGCCACTCCCTCGACCCGCTTCCGCCGGGTCTTCGACGCCGGACTCGTCCCCGCGCTGCGGGAAACCTGCCGGCAGCTGGAAATCGACATCGCGGCTAATCCGGCCGAGCCGGACTGAGTGCGCGCCGAGTGCGCGGCAGGGCACACAGCGGGGTACCCCGCCGGGCACCCGGGGCAACAATCCATAAATTCTGACTGGCAGAATATGTTGGGGGTCACACCTCCACATCCGTAGAGTCGAACTACGCCAAAGAACTGTTCTGACCTACCGAGGAGGCCCACGTGTCCATCAGCGCCGAGAACACGACTCATGAATCAGTGGCCGCGGGGCATACTGCTCCGGAGCCGACGCCCGAAGAAGCCGCCCAGCTCAAGGAGCTCTACCGGGATTTTGACCGGGAGAACCTGATCCCGCTGTGGACCGAGATCGCGGACCTGATGCCGATGGTGCCGACCCCCAAGGCGGTGGCCCACGTCTGGCGGTGGAGCGATCTGTACCCGCTGGCCGCCCGCGCCGGCGATCTGGTCCCGGTGGGCCGCGGCGGGGAACGCCGGGCGATCGCCCTGGCGAACCCCGGTCTGGCCGGTACGCCGTACGCGACCCCCACGCTGTGGGCGGCCATCCAGTACCTCGGTGCCCGCGAGACCGCCCCCGAACACCGCCACTCACAGAACGCGTTCCGCTTCGTCGTCGAGGGCGAGGGCGTGTGGACGGTCGTGAACGGGGACCCGGTGCGGATGTCCCGCGGGGACTTCCTGTTGACCCCGGGCTGGAACTTCCACGGCCACCACAACGACACCGATGAGCCGATGGCCTGGATCGACGGCCTGGACATCCCATTCGTGCACTACGCCGATGCCGGGTTCTTCGAGTTCGGCACCGAGCGTGTCACCGACGAGGCCACGCCGGACATCTCCCGCTCCGAACGCCTCTGGGCCCACCCTGGCCTGCGCCCGCTCTCCGGACTGGATGACACCACGAGCTCCCCCATCGCGGCGTACCGCTGGGAATACACGGACCGGGCCCTGACCGAGCAGCTCCTCCTCGAGGACGAGGGCCACCCGGCCACCGTGTCCCAGGGCCACGCCGCCGTCCGCTACACCAACCCCACCACCGGCGGGGACGTCATGCCGACCATCCGGGCCGAATTCCACCGGCTCCGCGCCGGCGCCACCACCGAAACCGTCCGCGAGGTCGGCTCCAGCGTCTGGCAGGTCTTCGAAGGGACCGGCTCCGTGGTCCTCAACGGCGAAACCAGGACCCTGGCCAAGGGCGACCTCTTCGTCGTCCCGTCCTGGGCACAATGGTCCCTTCGGGCGGACCTGCAAGCCGAAACTGACTCTCAAACGGAGTTTGACCTGTTCCGTTTCAGCGACGCCCCCATTTTCGAACGGCTGAACTTCAACCGCACCTACATCGAAGGACGCACCAAGTAATGAGACTCCTCACCCTCCGCACTGAAAACGGTACCAAGGCTGTACGCCAGGACGGCGACACCCTGACCGAGATCGACGGCTTCACCGACGTCGGAGAACTCCTCCGCACCCCGGACTGGGAAGCCACCGCGAAGGCAGCGGCCGGCGCCACGCACCCGCTCGAGGGAGCGGACCTCGACGCCGTCGTCCCCTCCCCCGGCAAGATCATCTGCGTGGGCCACAACTACCGCAACCACATCAAGGAAATGGGCCGGGAAGTCCCCGAATTCCCCACCCTGTTCGCCAAGTACCAGGAATCCCTGATCGGGCCCAACGATGACCTGGCCCTCCCTCAGGAATCCGACGCCGTCGACTGGGAAGCCGAACTCGCCGTCGTGATCGGCAAAAAGGGGCGCCGGATCAGCGAAGCCGACGCCCCGGCCCACATCGCCGGCTACGCCGTCCTGAACGACGTGTCCATGCGCGACTACCAGTTCCGCACCATCCAGTGGCTGCAGGGCAAGACCTGGGAAAAGTCCACCCCGTTCGGACCGGCCCTGGTCACCAAGGACGAGTTCACCGCCGGCCCGCTGATGACCTCCGCGGTCGACGGCGACATCCAGCAGCAGACCCCGACGGGCGACCTCGTCTTCACCCCCGAATACCTGGTGTCCTACATCTCCACGATCATCACGCTGAACCCGGGCGACGTCATCGCCACCGGCACCCCCGGCGGCGTCGGCCACGCCCAGGACCCCAAGCGCTACCTGCAGGAAGGCCAGCTCCTGGTCACCACCATCGAGGGACTGGGACAGCTGAAGAACCGCGTCATCAAGGAAGCCTGATGGTTGCCCGCCACGACCAGACGACGGACCCGGAGCTGCTCGCGGCCCTGCTGCAGGCACGCCGCGGCACGGCGTTCTTCGCCCGCAAGCTCAACGAGCTCTCCGATACGGAGCTCGACGGCGATTCCCTGCTGCCGGGCTGGACCCGCCGCCACATCACCGCGCACATCGGCTACAACGCCCGGGCCATCGCCCGGCTCATCGAGTGGGCGGCCACCGGCGTCGAGACCCCGATGTATGCCTCCACGGACGTCCGGGACCACGAGATCGACTTCGGCTCCACGCTGAGTCCGATCGCGCTGCGGCACCTGTTCGACCACTCGGCCGTGCACCTGAACGTCGAATGGCGGGACCTGCCCGAGGACGCGTGGCACCACAAAGTTCGGACCATCCAGGGCCGCGAAGTGCCCGCCACGGAAACGGTCTGGATGCGCAGCCGCGAAGTCTGGATGCACGCCGTGGACCTGGACAACGGCGCCGCCTTCCACGACATCCCGGCGCCCGTCCTGGAACGGCTCCTGAAGGACATCACCGGCGCCTGGACGACCCGCGGCACCGACAAAGACCTCGTCGTCAAGGTCACGGACCGCGACCTCACCTTCGGGGACGCGACGTCGGACTCCCCCACGGTGGTCTCCGGACCGCTCGCCGCCGTCGTCGAATGGGCCGCCGGCCGCGGCAACAGCGGCGTCACCGCCGCCGGGCCGGGCGCTGCAGCCACCACCGGGACGGTTCCCCCCGCCCCGAAGTGGATCTGAGAGCCGGCTAAACAATCCTAAAGCGGGAGGCCCCTCGGCGAGGGGCCTCCCGCTTTCGTGCGCGCTTGCCTCCGTCCGGGGGCACTTTCAGGGCAATGTTCGACGCCGGCGCCCTGGTTGACGGCGTGTCCGCGCCAAAGTGCCCCCGGACCGCCGCGGCAGCGACGCCGGCCCGGGTTAGCCCAGGTGGACGATCGACCCGCAGCGGCAGCAGCGGGTGCCGGACTTTACGTTCGACGGCGAAGAACAGCACCGGAAGCAGGAGGCCGGCGGCGGCACCGACCCCGGTGTTGGAGCCGAAGATCGCGAACGCCGTGCCGCGGTCCTTTCGGCCCGGAAAGTCGACGGTCAGGAGGGCAAGGGCCGCAGGGGCCGGCAGCGCAGCGAATACCCCTGCAGGGCACGGGCGCCGATGAGTTCCCGCGCCTGCTGCGCGATGCCGCCGATCAGGGACGCCCCGGCAAAGCCGACGGCCGCCACGATGAACGTCCGCTTGCGGCCCCAGAAGACCGCGATTCGTCCGCCAAGAAGCAGGAAGGCACCAAGGGGGCAGGGCGCAGGCCGTGACCACCCAGGAACGCGTCGAGTCGCTGATGCCCATCCCGATCTGGAGCCGCGGCACTGCCAGGTTCACGATCGTGCCATCGAGAACCACCATGTACTGCGCGCGAGCCAGGAACACCAGCGCCCAGGTTCAGCCTTCGTCGCAGAGCAGGTGGTACCAGTTATCGGCAAGCACCTCGAGCGCGTGTTCGCGGTTTGGTTCAAACTTGCGTCGGGTCCAGAGCGTGGCGACGTAGTCGAGTGAGGTGAAGGCCAGAGTGCCGCGAATGTGGTGCGTCTCCTCCGAGAAGCGCCCTGCGAGCTTCATTCCGCGGACGAGGTCGGAGATGACCTCCTCATGCCATCCCTCGACCAAGGCGCGCACGTCGCGATCGACGGCGGCGGCCTCCTCGAGCACATCGAGGTATGGGCGGAAGACCGGCCAGAGCGCTGCCCGCGACTCCAGCCATGCCAGGATGCCCGGCAGCTCGCCTGCCCGCACCACGTCGACGAGGTCGGCCGCGGTAGAGCCGCTCCCCGGGCCGTCCGCACGGTCGAGCACCGCGTTGACGCGCACCATGAAGTCCCTCATCAGATCGCTGCGTGAAGGGTAGTGCGTGTAGAAAGTCACCCGGGTGGTGCCGGCCGCCGCGGCGATCTCATCGATAGTGGTCGCGGCGTACCCCTTGTCGGTGAAAAGCTCGAGAGCCCGCTCCACGATCACGTCGCGGGTGAGCTTTTTCTGGGCTTCTCGCAACGTCGACATGGATCAATCCTAACTTTGTTGTGCGGCGTCAGGCCCGGGCGGGCGACGCCGGTCCCGGGGCGGCAGGACCGGCGTCAGCCCGCCGTCGAAGCCGGCAGAGCGCAGTGACTCGCCGCCGTGAGCCCGGCGATGCCGTTGCCGACGACGCCGGGCCCGCGCCCCGTTATGCAGCCTCCAGCCGGAGCGCGGCGACCGGGCAGACCCTCACGGCCGCCTTCGCGGCGTCGAGGTCGGCCCCGTCAACCTCCGGGGCATCGATGACCAGCTGGCCGTCATCGTCGAGGTGCATCAGCCGGGGCGCGGCTTCCTCGCAGAGGCCGTGCCCCTCGCATCGTGGCCGGTCGAGTTCGATCCTCACGATGCCACCACCTTGACGACCTGAAGCTTCTCGAAACTCCGCGTGATGTTGCTCGGCACCCGGATCCCGTCCGCGATGGACAGTGACTTCACCTGACGGGCAAGAGCGTCAATGATCGCGTGGGCCTCGAGCTTGGCCAGGCCTTGGCCGGCACAGCCGTGCGGTCCGTAGCCGAAGGAGAGGTGGTCCACCGGGTTGCGCCTGATGTCGAAGGTGTCGGGGTTTTCGTAGTGCCGCGGGTCCCGGTTGCCGGCGCCGAAGAGGATGCCCAGTTGAGCGCCCGCAGGAACGGTGGCTCCGTCGATCTCAACCTCGCGGGTGGTTGTGCGGCCCCAGATGTGCACGGGGGCCCAATAGCGCAGCACTTCCGCGAAGGCTGCAGGCACCAGGTCCAGGTTCTCGCGGACAAGCTCAAGCTGTTCCGGGTGGCGGCCGAACAGGGCGATGATGTTTCCGATCGAGGCGATCGTTGTATCGACGCCTGCCCCGAGGTACTGGTGGATGATGTGCCCGGCGGAGCCTTCGGGGATGTCGCCACGCGTTTCAGCGTCGAAGATCCCGCGGCCGATCGAGCCGGGGGCGAGGTCGCCGGCGGTAACTGACGAGCACCAGCCGTAAAGTTCGCCGGCGATCGGGAAGCTCTCCTGGGTGCGCTGGTTCATCGGCCCGATGACCTGCATCGCGGCCTGCCCCCAGCGCATCATGTTGTCCTTGACGTGTCCGCTGAAGCCGATGAGGTCGGCGACGATCTCAAGCGGGAAAGCTCGCGCAAGGGAGTCGATGGCTTCAAAGCTTCCGCCGGCGACGAGGTCGGCGACGAGCTTGTCCGCCTTCTCGTCGATGATGATCTTCAGGCCGCGCAGTGCGCGGGGCGTGAGGTTCTCAGAGAGCGTCGCGCGCAGCTGGGTGTGCAAGGGCGGGTCTGAGGCAAGCGAGGTGCCTTGCAGCGCCTCGTTGACCATCGGGTTGAAGCCAAGGGTGGTGGACGAGAACGTCGCCGGATCGCCGAGTACGTCGCGGATGATGTCGTAGCGCGTCAGAGCGTAAAGGTCGTTCTTGGGCAGGTGGACGACGCCGGCCTGCTCGCGCAGCGCGGCGTACGTGGGGTAGGGGTCGACCAGGACGTCGTCGTCCCAGATATCGATGCCGGATTCTGCGGGTGCAGTCACAGTATTCTCCTTGCGGATGGGGGGTGGGCCGAGGGTGTGAGGCCCGTCAGCCTGGACGATAGCTGCGGCGCATTCCCCGGTGCTCTACCGGGCTCCTGCCAAGGCCGGAGGCGGATGTGGCGCTCCACACATCTTTACGCCAAGGTTTACATGATGTCAATACAGTTTACGAGTCGTCGGTTTCACGAACGCCCCGAAGCTCCGGGTATACGTTGCGTTTATTTACTTGACATACTGTAAAGAAAGATGTGACGCTAGATACACCGCATCGGAGCGATGGTCTGGCCAGGCCCGGCGGCACCCCTGCATTCAGCACCCGAACTTCAAGGGAGAAGCAAGTGATTCACCCCACCTCCGTCGACACCGGCGACGCGTTCGCCGGCACCGTCGATCGAGCCACCGTCCATACGGTCCTTGGCCCCGTCCCCGCTCATGAACTGGGTGTGGTCGCGGTCCACGAGGCCCTGCTGTCGGTGCTCCCGGGTGCGCAGTACGCCCCGGACATCACGATGGACCGGGCGGAGATCTTCGAGGCACTGGCCGCGAAGCTCAAGGACTTCCGCGAGCACGGCGGGCAGACGATCGTCGACAGCACCGGCATGTTCCACGGCCGCGACCTGAGGCTTTACGAGGCCCTGTCCCGCTCCACCGGCGTCCACATCGTCGCCTCCACGGGCCTGGGCCCGGAGGAAGAACTCGGCGGATACTTCCTGACCCCGCAGACCAACCCGCCCACCCCCTGGCCGGCCGAAAAGTTCGGCGACCTCTTCGGCAGGGAGGTCACTGAGGGGATGGTGGTACCCCGGGTCGAGCGCCGCGCCGCCGCCGGCATTGTGGCCACCATCGCCGACCGCGCCGGCATGACCCCGACCGAGGAGAGCCTGTTCCGCGGCTCCGCCCGCGCCGCCAGGAACACCGGCATCCCGGTCTCGATTCGGTTCGGCGCCGATGCCCTGCACGATCTGGACATCGTGCTGGACGAGCAGATCGGGGCCGACCGGGTGCTCGTCGGCGACCTGGACCGCAAGGAGGCCGCCGGCTCCGCCATCAAGGTGGCCGGCCGCGGAGCCTTCGTCGGCATCGACCACGTGGGCCTGAACGACCACGCGGACTACCTAACCGACCACGATCGCGCCGAGCTGGTGTTCGAGCTCGTCAAGGCCGGCCATGCCGACAAGATCATCCTTTCGGGCAACTCGATCGGCGTGGCCAAGGGGCTGCCGGAGTACAACCTGCCTTACAGCCACGTCCTGTCCACGTTCGTGCCCTACCTCAAGACCCACGGCCTGAGCGACGAAGACGCCCGGCGCATCCTCGTGGACAACCCGCGCAACCTGCTGACCGTGCGCTAAGCACGCGTCGGCCCTCCCACAACAAGCTTTCGACCCCTGAGGTGAACGAATGACCAAGGTCAACACCGTGCTGGGAACCATCCCGGCCGAAGAACTGGAAATCGTGGCGGTCCACGAACACATCGGCTACGGCATGCCCGGGTCCGAGCTGGACACCATGTGGTGGAAGTCGCCCGAGCAGGCCTACGAGGAAACCGTGCCGAAACTGCGGAAATTCCGCGAATACGGCGGCGGTACCTTTGTCGACGCCACCGGTATCTGCAACGGGCGCGACGTCGACTACTACAAATCCCTGTCCCGGAAGACGGGCGTGCATATCGTGGCCTGCACCGGCTTCGTCGGCGGCGACACCGCCCTGCCTCACTTCTCCCGCGCCACCGTGGACTACCTGGCGAAAGTGTTCATCCACGAGATCACCGTCGGCATCGGCAACACGGGCGCCAAGGCCGGCGTCATCAAGGTCGGTGTGAGCCGCGGCGGACGAATGACGGACCTCGACAAGCGCATCTACCGGGCCGCGGCCCGTGCCGCCGTCGTGACCGGCGCGCCGATCCTGACCCATCTGGCCATCGACCCCGAGCCGGCGGTGACCATCTTCAACGAAGAGGGCCTGTCCCTCGACCGCGTGCTCTTCGGCCACGCCGACGACGGCCTGAACGCTCCGATCACCCCGCACGACTGGATCTACGAGCAGGGCGGCCGGATCGGCTTCGATACGTTCGGGTACGACCTCGAGCTGCCGGATCCGCCGTTTTGGGGCCGCAAGCGCGACGAACGCATGGAGCACTTCGTCAAGCTCGTCAACAAGGGCTATGCGGACAAGCTCCTCGTCTCGGCAGACGCCAACTGCAGCCCCCTGGGCTGGCCTGGCGTGAAGGGCCACACCATCAACTACATCTTCGAGGACATGATCCCGGACATGCGGGCGGCCGGCATCGACGACGCCACGCTCAAACTCCTGCTCGAGGACAACCCGGCCGACTTCCTGTCGCTGCACGCCTGACCCCGGACAGACCACCACAACTTACCCGTTCCACCAGACACGGCCCGGGCCAAGAAAGAGCCAAGAAAGAGATGAAACCATGAAGGCTGAAGACATCAAGAACCTCAAGATCGCCATCGTCGGCGCGGGCTACGGCGGCGCTGCGGTGGCCAAGGCCCTGAGCCTGCTCGGTGCAGACGTCAAGGTCTACGAGCAGGCTCCCCAGATGGGAGAGGTCGGCGCCGGCATTGGCCTGCGTCCGGCCACCATGGCCCGGTTCCGCCAGTGGGGAATCTTTGACGCGATCGCCAAGGTGAGCTCGGCGAGCGACTACTTTGAGATCCTCACGGCCACCGGTGAGCCGATCATGAAGGACACCTGGCCCGAGTTCGGCGATGAGAAGCAGACGTACCTCATCCACCGCCGCGACTTCATCGAGGCCCTTCTCGGCGTGCTTCCCGAGGGCATGGTGCAGCTCGGCCACCGGCTGGAGACCATCGAGGACAAGGGCGACCGCTCTGTCCTGACCTTTGCCAACGGGGAGACCGTGGAGGCCGACCTGGTGGTGGGTGCCGACGGCATCAAGTCCGCGGTGCGCGAGCAGCTCTTCAGCGACAAGGGCCCCGTGTTCTCCGGCGAACACGCCTACCGCGTGGTCATCTCCGCCGACAACGCCCACGGGATGGCCGTCGACGACAACCTGCGGATGTACATGGGCAGGGGCACCAAGGTTTACCTCCTGCCGCTGCGCCACCGCAACCAGATGTCCTTCGACATCACCGCCCTGAATCCGGACGGCACCTGGGCACCCACGATCACGAAGGAAGAACTCCTGAAAACTGTGGAAGGTTTCGACGAGCGGATCGTGGGCATCGCCCGCGACCTCGACATGGACACCGTCAACATCCGCGCCGTCTACGACATCGACCCAGTCGACTCCTGGCACACCGACTCCGTCGTCCTCATGGGCGATGCGGCGCACTCCATGCTGCACCACCAGGGCCAGGGTGCGAACTCGGCGATCGAGGATGCCGGAGCACTGGCCGACGCCCTCGCGCAGGCCGACTCCGTCAAGGGAGGCGCTGGCCCTGTTCCAGGCGACCCGCAAGCCGGTGACGGACGAGCTGCAGCGCATCTCGCGTCAGGGGTGGTCCGAGGAAGAAGTCAACGACGTCTTCCCTGGTCAGAAGCCCGCGTCCCAGAAGCCCGCGGCTCAGGCACAGGTCTGATGCCATGACGATTCATCCCAAAATTGCCAAGATCCTCAGCACCCTGCCGGCGCCCGATGGTTCGCCGCTGAATCCGCAGGCCATGCGGGCCGGCGAGGCCGCGCAGGTTCCCGCACTCGAGGACCGCCTTCGGCTGTACTGCGTCGAGGACGCCACGGCAGTGGCGCCCTCGGGCGACGTGCCGGTGCGGATCTACACACCGGTGGAGGCTGACGCCTACGGACTGCTGGTGTACTTCCACGGCGGAGCGTTCTTCCTGGGCAGCCTGGACACCCATGACCACGTGGCGCGGGCACTCGCCAAGGAAACCGGCCACAAGGTCATCTCGGTCGGCTACCGGCTGGCCCCCGAAGCATCTTTCCCGGCCGGCCTCGACGACTGCTACGGCGTGGTCCGCTGGGCCGCCGCGCGGGGCCACAGCCTGGGCTGGGACGGGATGAACCTCGCCATCGCGGGCGACAGCTCGGGCGGCAACTTCGTGGCCGCCGTCGCCGCGCAGGCCCACGACGACGGGTTCTCCGCGATCACGCACCAGGTGCTGTTCTACCCCTCCCTGGACCTGGACTTCGACGTCGACCGCTATGCGTCGCTGCGGGAGAATGCGGAGGGGTACGGACTGGAGACGGCGGGCCTGCTGCCGTTCAACTCGTTCTACCTCGGGAACGGGGCGGATCCGGCGGACCCCCTCGTCTCCCCCATCAAACGCGAGGACCTCGCCGGCCTGCCTGCTGCCCTCGTCATCACGGCAGAGCACGATCCCCTGCGGGACGAGGGCGAACTCTACGGGCGGCGCCTGAAAGAGGCCGGCGTCGGCGCAACAGTCAGCCGCTACGCGGGGGCCAACCACGGTTTCGTCCAGAACTTCTCCTGGATCCCGGAGTTCTACCGGGCATTCGAGGAGACAGGTGAATTCCTGAACGCGAGGGCCGGGCGATGACGAAGTCAGTCGCTGTTCATCCCATGGTCTCCCCATGGGGCCGGTTCGGTCTCTACAGCTTCTACATCGACGCCCCGGAGCCCGCCATCATCGACACGGGGATCGCGTCCTCGCCCGCCGAGGGCATGGTGCCGGCCTTGGAGGCGATCGGCCGCCGGATCGAGGACGTCCGCTGGATTCTGCTGACCCACGGACACATCGACCACATCGGCGGCGCGTACGCCCTGTGGGAGCTCACCGGCCGGCGCGCGCAGGTGGTGATTCACGAGGCCGACGCACCGTTGTTGCGCTCGCGCCGGGCCCACGTGGACGAATACCTGTCCGGACGGGGGCAGTATCTGAACGACCCCGACGGCGAGGCGAAACTTACCGAGGCCACGAACGCGGTCATCTCCGGCGAGATGGAGCCGACGATGGTGGTGCGCGGCGGTGAGACCATCTCCCTTGGCGGTGACGTCAGCGTCTCGGTCCACTCGATTCCGGGCCACACTCCCGGGTCGGTGGCCTATGTCATCGACGGACAAAACGACGTGTTCGTCGGCGACTCCGTACAGGTCCACGGTGCGGCCAACGGATTCCCCGGATTCGTGGACCCGGCCGGCTACCGCTCAAGCCTGCAGTACCTCAGCGATGAGATCCGTCCGCGCCACCTCTACCTGGGGCACCCGTATCGCCGCGCGGACGGCACACCCTACGGCGTGGAGCTCGACGCCGGGCGGGCCCGGGAGGCGCTTCAAGGGAGCCTGGAGATCGAGGCCCGCGTCAATAATGCGGCCTGCGGCTGCCTGGCTGCCGGACTGCAGGATACGGACTCGCCGTACTCACCCTTCGCCCGCGTAGCCGAGGACCTTGGTTACGCCGGGGACCCCACCCTGGAGCCGTCCCCGTTCTTCACGACGCTCCACGGCTACCGCACGGCGTCGGACCATTTGACCGAAGATGAGGAGACAAGCACTCATGGATGACTTCCAGTTACTGAACGCCGGCGGGGGGAAGATTGCCGTTCGCAAAGACCTCCGGGTCCCGATGCGCGACGGCGTCGAGCTCGCCGCGGACGCCTACCAGGGCACCGACGACAAGCCTCGTCCGGCGCTGGTGGCACTGAGCCCGTACGGCAAGGAACTGCAGGCGTTGGCCCTCACTACGCCGCCACAGCGGCGCCCCAGCCCGATGTGGGACGGCTGCATCGAGGCCGGCGACATTGCCCGCATCGTCAAGGAGGACTACGTCCACGTCATCGGTGACCTGCGCGGCTCCGGCCACTCCGGCGGTGAGCACATCGGCAACTACAACGCCGGCGGCGTCTCGCTCGGCCAGGACGCCTACGACTTCATCGAGTGGGTCGCGGAGCAGCCGTGGTGCGACGGCAACGTCGGCATGGTGGGCATCTCCTACTTCGGCTCCATGCAGGTGCTCGCTGCCGCCGAGCGCCCGCCGCACCTCAAGGCGATCTTCGTCTCCGGCGGCCACTACGACTTCTACGAGACCACCTACCACGGTGGCATCATGTGGTTCATGCCCCGCGCCGCCCGCGAGGGCCGCGGCGGCGATTCCGGCTGGGCGTTCACCGACAACGTCAAGTCCCGCATGATCGAGAAGCACTCCCCCGAGGAGCTGAAGAAGCTCGTCCAGAAGCGCCTGCAGGACCCGGACGTCGCCGCCTGGCCGAACCTGGTCCACGTCCTGAACTACCCGAAGAACCACGAAGCCTGGTTCGACATCGTCATGAACGAGCTGGACGGGGACTGGTATGAGGAGCGCAACCCGATCACGCTGGCCCCGAACATCGACATCCCGGTGTGGCTGCAGCTGGACCAGGGCCGCGGCTGGACCCTGGACGGCACCATCGAGCTTTTCAACGAGTTGAAGGGCCCGAAGAAGCTCGACATCGGTCCCTACCCGCCGATGCAGTCGCGCCCGTTCATCGAGGAACACGACAAGATGTTCCGGTGGTACGACTACTGGATCAAGGGCATCGACAACCGCGTCATGGACGAGCCCGCCGTGAGTGTCTTCGTGGAGGGCTCCCGCGAGGTGGTGACCGCGGACCAGTGGCCGCCGAAGGACATCGAATACACGTCCCTGTATTTGCGCCCGCGCCACAAGCTGTCCAGGGAGCCGGAGCCGATGGGGACGGAGTACGCGGCCCCGGACGGTTTCTACCAGGCGCCGCTGACGGTGACGGACAAGGTGGAGATCCTGAGCTGGAGCACGGAGCCGTTCGAGGCGGACACGGAGCTGATCGGCACCGGCGCCGCGCACATCTTCGCGGAGATCGACCAGCCGGACACCAACTTCATCCTGCGCCTGTGGGACTACGCCCCCAACGGCAAACGCCAGCTGATCACCAGCGGTTACCTCAAGGCCTCGCACCGCGAGCTCGACGGTCGGACCACCGAGGGCAACCCGTACCACCCGCACACCCGCTCCGTTCCCGTGGAACCGGGAACGGTCGAGGAGTATGTGCTGCGCCTCTACCCATTCGCGAACACGTTCAAACCCGGCCACAAGCTGACGGTGGAACTCTCGAACGGCGAGCCCCTGGCCGACGAGCACAATTCGCTGCTGCCGCCGGATGCCTTCCACCTGCCGGTGGGCCGGCCCGTGACCCATAAGATCTACCGCGACGCCGCCCACCAGTCCAGGCTGGTGCTGCCGTTCACCACGGGCAAGGCGGCGGGGCACCGGGCGAACTGACTCTAACGGTCATCTGGTGCTTCCTGCTCACTCAGCCAGCAGGAAGCACCAGTTCTGGACCATCAGCTCCAGCGAAGTATCGCGGTCCACCGTCCAGCCGAGCCGCATCCAGCGCCGGGAAAAGAACTCCAGTTCCCCGAAGGCCAGCGCGCACCGCACCCGGCGGCTGATCGGGTCAAACCGCCCGGCCCGGTCAAGGCCCGCCTGCATGTCATCGATCGCCGAGTCGAACCACTGATCAAGAGCCGTTTGGATATCGGGTTCGCTGGCCGCCGCCTGATGCGCCGCCACCACGTAAGGGCGGATCTCCGCCCACTGGTCGAATTTGCGCGCAAGCCAGGTCCGGATCAGCTCACGGTCCCCGGATTCCACCACTGAATGCAGCGGCGGGACATCCGCCTCGGTCAGCATCTGATTGGAGCGCTCGACCAGCGACCGCATGAGCTGGCCCTTGGACGGAAAATGCGAGTAAAAGGTGGCCCTGGTGGTGCCTACGGCAGCGGCGATGTCATCCACCGTGGTGGCGGCGTACCCCTTCTCCTCAAAAAGCTCCAGCCCCTTCTCGAGCAAGAGCCGGCGGGTCATCTGCTTCTGAGCTTCTCGAATGCTTGCCACTCCCCCAGACTAATGCAAGGTTCACCATGTAATTTGACTTGACACTTTGTATAGTCAATGGCTATGTTGTTACCGACATCACATTCGGGTGCCATCGCGACCACGCGAAGAGAGGACAACGTGCCGTGCTTCAGGACCTTGATTCCGGCGGCACCGCCCCCGCCATCGTGACCCGGCGCCGCCTCCCCGACCACTGACCGCCGTCGGACGCCTCGTTCTTCACCCCGCTCCACCCGATTGCTCGTATCAGACAAAGGAGTTTTCCATGAGCACTGATCCCAGAACCGTTCCACCCCAGACCTACCCGCCGCAGCAGGCACCGCCTGCGGCGCAGTCCCCTGCCGAAGCTGCCACCGATGCCGCCCGGTTGGCGCTTCCGCGGCTGCGGGTAAAAGGCACGCTGGCAACGGCCGCCGTCGCCGTGATGGTCGCGCAAATCGCCAACGCGCTTCCCGGCTCGCTCAACGGCGAGTTCCAGACGACCTTCAACGCCGTTGGGTCCCAGTTGACCCTGATCGCGGCAGCGTTCATGATTCCCGTCGTCGTGTTCGAGCTGACCTTTGGCCTGTTGGGCGACAAGCTCGGCCACAAGAAGCTTGTCATGGGCGGCTCCCTGCTCATGGCGATCGGCTCACTGGTCTGCACCCTGGCTCCGACCGTTGAGGCGATGTGGATCGGTTCGGCCCTGAACGGCCTCGGCGCGGGAGCCATCTTCCCCGCCTCCCTCGCCCTCGTTGCCGCCGTCACTCACGATGCGCGGGCGCGAGCCAGGGGAATTGCCATGTGGGCGGGATTCCTGTCCGTCGGTGCGGCGCTGTCGCCGCTGCTCGGCGGCACCTTGGCCAGCTTCGGCTCCTGGCGGGGCGCCTACGGCACGGTTGCCGTCCTTAGCGTACTGACCGTGATCCTGGCGCTGCTGGTCGCGGCAGAGCACAAGGCGGCCCAAGGCCGCAAGCCGGACTGGTGGGGCCAGATCACCTTTGCCCTCGGCCTGATCCTTGTCCTCTTCGGCCTCGTCAAGGGCCCCGAAGACGGCTGGGGCGCCCCTCACGTCATCTTCTCGTTCGTCGCCGGCATCGCTCTGCTGCTCGCGTTCGTCCTCATTGAGACGCGCGTCGAATCGCCGCTGCTGGATCTGCGGCTGTTCCGCAACCGCGGCTTCACCATTTCCTCGATCGTCGCCGTCGTCGGGATGTTCGCGTTCCTCGGAAGCCTCTTCTCGCTGAGTATGTGGCTCGGCCCGGTCCAGCACCAGAACCCCATGAACATCGGCCTGCTGTTCATCCTGCTGCAGGGCCCGACGTTCGTGCTGGTTCCGCTGATCTCCCGCCTGCTCACCCGCGTCGCGGGCCGCTGGATGCTCACCGCGGGCTTCCTCCTGATGGCCGCCGGCGCGCTGATGGCCTCCGGCCTGGACGTCACGAACATGTCCATGACCCCGTTCATCGCCCCGGCCCTGCTGCTCGGCGTCGGCTTCGCCCTGACCCTAAGCCCGATGACCGCGATCGCCCTGAACACTGTCCCCCTGCACCTGGCCGGCATGGCCAGCGCCACCACCAACCTGCTCCGCGACCTCGGCTTCGCCCTCGGCCCGGTGCTGGCCGGCGCCGTGGCCCTGAGCACCGCCGGCGCCAGCCTGGGCGCCTCGCTGCAGACCTCCACGCTCCCCGCCGACCAGGCCGGTCCGGCCAACGCGATCTTCCAGGCCGGGGGCCCGATCGCGCTCAACAGCCTGCCGCCGGGAGCACCCGGCTCCGCAGCCCACGAGCTCGCCCTGCAGTCCCTGGGCAACGGCTTCTCCGATGCCTTCATCGTCTGCGCCGTCGCGGCGGCCGCCGCGGCCCTGCTCACCCTCATCGGCCTGCACGGCGTCCGCGACACCCACCCCGCCGCCGAGGCCTTCGTGGACCCCCTGGTGGAATCCACCCAGCCCTGAACCGTTTGAGCCTTTGCACCGGTCGGGTGGCCGCGCTGACGTCGCCCGTCGGGACGGGCCCCGTAGTTATGCTAAATTTCGGCGCATGATCTCGCACCCGCCAAGCCACGATACCGACGGACCTACAGCCGCCGCCATCGGGCTGTTGGCGTCGAAAGGCTACGACGCAACGTCCGTTGACGAACTTGCGGACGCCGCGGGCATGAGCCGCAGCACCTTCTTCCGGAAGTTCGGATCAAAGGAGGACGTTGTTTTTGCGGACCACGAGCGGATCCTAGGGCAGGTGACCGAACGACTGGCGGAATCGATGCAGGAACCGCTCGCAGCGATCGAGGACGCGGCGCTGCTGGTCTTCAACCACCACGTACGGAACCCGGAAACGTCACGAGCCCGGTATGAGCTGATGCAGACCGTGCCGGCCCTACGGGACCGGGAGCTGGTCACCTCCCACCGGTACGAGAGGGCGTTCCTGCTGCACCTGCTGGATAAGATCCCCGACGGCGAGCACCGTGAATACAAAGCTGTTGCCTTCGCCGCAGCCGCGGTCGCCGTGCACAACGCCTTCCTCCGGCGATGGCTCCGCACAACAGCAACTGCCCCGGAAACCGCAGCGGCAGACCGGGAGAGATCAACTGCGCTTGCGAACGAACTCCGGGCTCTCTCCGGGATCTTCCGGCCGGCGTTGTACGGCCCGCCAGCGCCGGTTCCGGCATCCCAGGCGTCCCCCGCCGTTGTAGTCACCGTGCTGACGGCGGGCGCAGACAACGACGCGATCGTGCAGGCGGTCCGCGACGCCCTGTCCTGACGCACTGTCCCGACGTTGACACGCACCGGCTGACACTGAGTTCCTTGACGTGGAACTGCGTTTCAATGCATCCTTAGTCGACGTGGTGTGAGCCACGGCACGTGGGCGCCCAGGCCCGACGCGAGACAGAGGACGAACAGATGACGACGACGTCACCCGCTACCGGGTTCACCGCCGCAGAGCCGGCGGGCCAATTTCCCGTCGGCACCATAGAACCGGACTATGTCCTGACCGAGGCACTGGGCACCGACCCCGCGGCCGTATTCGCCGATATCAGCGGCGCCGATCGCGGCTACTGGGAACGCGCCCGCCACTTCGTCCAGGACGAGGTCCTTCCCGCCATTGACGGCTACTGGGAGCGTGCCGATTACCCGACGCACCTGGTCAGCCGCCTCGGCGAACTGGACCTGCTGCGCGACGGAGTTCAGGTGGACGGGTTCGCGCCGATGAGCAGGACTGCGGCCGGGCTGGTGACCATGGAAATCAGCCGCGGCGACGGCTCCGTGGCAACCATGATCGCGGTGCAGGGCGGTCTTGCCCTGCGGTCCATCGCGGAGTGCGGGTCGGCCGAGCAGAAGAAGCGATGGCTTCCGGGGATCGCCGGCGGCAAGGAATTCGCCGCGTTCGCGCTGACGGAACCCACCCACGGCTCGGACGCCGTGGGCCTGGAATCCACGGCCACCAGGACGGCGGGCGGGTTCCTTCTCAACGGCGAGAAGAAATGGATCGGCAACGGCTCCGTCGGCGGAGTGAGCGTCGTTTGGGCCCGCGGCGACGACGGCCAGGTTCACGGCTATCTGGTCCCGCAGGACTCCCCCGGATACACCGCCACAACAATCGAAGGCAAGCTCGCCTTGCGGGCCATCTGGCAGGCCCACATCCGGCTGGAAAACGTCTTTGTCCCCCACGAGAACGTGCTGCCGGGGGCACGGTCCTTCAAAGACACGGCACGGGTCCTGCTGGCCACACGGCTGGGCGTCGCGTGGTCCGCCGTCGGGCATGCCACCGCATGCTACGAAACCGCGGTCCAATACGCCAAGCAGCGTCAGCAGTTCGGCCGGCCACTGGCCGCCTCCCAGATCGTGCAGGAACGGCTGGCCCGGATGCTCAGCGAACTGGCCACGATGCAGCTGATGGTGGTTCAGATGAGCCGCCTCGACGAAGAAGGGGCACTCACGCCCGAACAGGCATCACTTGCCAAATACACGTGCACGCGCACCGCCCGGTCCATAGCCTCCAATGCCCGGGATCTCCTCGGCGGCAACGGCATCCTGCTGGCAAACCGCGTCGCCCGGCACCTCGCCGACATCGAGGCCATCCACACCTACGAAGGCACCGAAACGATGCAGGCCCTCATCATCGCGCGCGGGATCACCGGCATCTCCGCCTTCGCCTAACCCACCGGCCTTGAGCCGCCTGCCTTGGCCACTTGCCTGGCCCACACTGTGCCTGTCACCCCGAAAGGACTTTTCTTGAACCAAAATGCCCACATCCCTGTCATCCTGGGCGGCGCCCGGACCCCCTTCGGCCGCTTCCGCGGCGGCCTCACGGCTTTCTCCTCAAGCGAGCTGGGTGCTCACGCCATCCGCGCCGCGCTGGACCGCACCGGCGTCGCCCCCGAGCAGATCGACGCCGTCATCGTCGGCCAGGTGATCCAGGCCGGAGCAGGCCAGGGCCCCGCACGCCAGGCCAGCCTGGCCGCAGGGATCGGCTGGGATGTGCCCACCGTGACGGTGAACAAGCTGTGCCTCTCCGGGCTGACAGCCGTGATCGACGCGGCTCGAATGATCCGCGCCGGTGAGGCAGACTTCATCGTTGCTGCCGGTCAGGAATCCATGACGAACGCACCCCACCTGGTGCCCGGTCTCCGGGCCGGCGTCGTCATCGGGGACGCTCCTATGCTCGACTCGCTAAACCGCGACGGGCTGCAGGATCCGGTGAGCGGCTTGCTGATGGGCGAGGCCACCGACGCCGGAAACGCCGAGCGCGGCATCACCCGGGCCGAGCAGGACGCTGTCGCAGCCCGGTCCCATCAGCGGGCCGAAGCGGCGCGCGCCGCCGGCCTATACGCCGACGAGATCGCCCCGATCGACGTCCCCCAGCGCAAAGGGCCAGCACTGACGCTCCGGCACGATGAGGGTATCCGCCCCGAGACCACCGCCGAATCCCTGGCGCAACTCCGTCCGGCCTTTTCGAAAGCCGCAACGGCAACCATCACCGCAGGATCCTCGTCGCCGCTCTCCGACGGCGCCGCGGCCCTGGTGATCGCGAGCAAGGCGGCAGCCGAAGCTGCAGGGCTCGAGTGGATCGCGGAAATCGGTGCCCACGGCCAGACAGCGGGACCGGACGGATCCCTGCACTCCCAGCCCGCCCGCGCAATAGAACGCGCCCTCAAGAGCGAGGGCCTGACGGCACAGGAACTTGATCTGTTCGAGATCAACGAGGCCTTCGCGTCCGTGCTCCTCCAATCCGCCAAGGACCTCGGCATCGAGCCGGACGCTGTCAACGCCGAGGGAGGCGCCATCGCTCTCGGGCACCCGGTGGGGGCCTCGGGCGCGCGCCTGGTCCTGCATCAGGCGCTAGCCCTAAAGCGCCGCGGCGGAGGCATCGGCGTCGTCGCCCTCTGCGGCGGCGGCGGCCAGGGCGACGCCCTGATCCTCAAGGCATGACCATCACAACGAAGAAGCAGGCCATGAAAACCACCAACCACGACGACGGCTTTGGAACCATCTCCATCGCAGCCATCCTGGCCGAATCCGCACGCAGGACGCCAGACAGCATCGCCCTGATCGTCGGCGAGGACGAGACCAGCTACGCCAGCCTCTGGCGTGAGACCCGCGCCTACGCCGGGGCGCTGCGCGCCCGGGGCATCGGCCCCGGAGACGCCGTCGCCGTCTTGATCCCCAACGTCCCGGACTTCGCCCGGGTGTATTACGCAATCCTGGCCCTGGGCGCCGTCGTCGTTCCGGTGCACGCGCTGCTCAAAGCACGCGAAATCGAATACGTGCTCCAGGACAGCGGCGCCAGGATGTTGATCTGTGCCGCATCCCTGCTGACGGAAGGTGCTGCGGGCGCCGCCACCACCGGAACCGACCTCCTGACCGTGATGGCGCCCGACGACGACGGCCTGCCGCGGCTCGAGGACGAGGCCGCCGCGTCCCGGCCAATCGACAGCTACGTCCCGTGCCGGCCCTCCGACACCGCCACGATCCTCTACACCTCCGGCACCACCGGCAAGCCAAAGGGCGCCCTCGGCACGCATTTCGCCCTGGTGGAACAGACCAGTGTCCTGCTGACCAGCGTCATGGACTTCAAGCCCGGCGACGTCCTCTTCGGCGGACTGCCGCTGTTCCACACGTTCGGCCAGACCGTCGTTCTCAACACGGGACTGCGCGCGGGCGCCACTGTGGTCATGATGCCCCGCTTCAGCGGCGATGGCGCCCTGAACCTGATGGCACGGCACAAGGTGAACATTTTCGTCGGTGTGCCGACCATGTATGTGGCGCTCCTTGAAGCGGCCAAGACGGTCGACGTCCGTCCGGCCGCCCTGCGCTACGGCATCTCCGGCGGTGCATCCCTCCCGCTGGCAGTCATGGACAAGTTCCGCGACGTCTTCGGCGTGGAGATCCACGAAGGCTACGGACTGACCGAGACGTCTCCCGTCGCCGCATTCAACCACGTCGGCACAGCGCCCCGGCCCGGCACCATCGGCGTCCCGATTTGGGGCGTCGACATCGAAATTGCCCGCGCCGAAACGGTCGAAAGCATCGAACTGCTGCCCTGCGGCGAGCTTGGCGAGCTCGTCATCCGCGGACACCTCCTGATGAAGGGCTACCTCAACCGGCCGGAGGCCACCGCCGAGGCGATCGTCGACGGCTGGTTCCGCACCGGGGACCTTGGCACGAAGGACGACGACGGCTACCTGAGAATCGTTGACCGCAAGAAGGACATGATCATCCGCAATGGCTACAACGTGTACCCCCGCGAGGTAGAGGAAATCCTCCTCACCCACCCGGAAGTCGTCAGCGCCGCCGTCTACGGAATTCCGCACGACGTCCACGGCCAGGAAATTGCCGCCGCGATCGTGCTCGACGCCGGAGCCACGGCCACCGAGGCAGACCTGATGGAATTCGCGAGCGCCCAACTCGCCGCTTACAAGTATCCCCGCGTCGTCAGGCTGCTCGAGGAGCTCCCCCTCGGGCCCAGCGGAAAGATCCTCAAACGGAACCTGGCCGCCGAGTCCGTCGGCACCTAGAAGGCTCGACCGGAGCGGTCACGTCGCAGCGCGTGATCGTTGCACAAGATCTTTGCGCGGGATGTCTGTACAGGGCCATGGCCGCATCCGGGCCGAGCCGGCAGCACTAATTCATCCAAGCCGGCGATTGCCGGGCCAACAGCTGAGCTTCCAGGCTCAGCGGGCCACCACGTTCTCGATCGAGACCGTTTCGATGATTCTGGTCGATGGCTCGCCGACCAGCGCCGGTGCCGTCACACCTGTTTTCCACGTGTCGTTCTGCAGCCGGGCCAGGAATTCGACGGCGGCCTCCTGCGTGTCGAAATCCATCTGCAGCATCACGTAATCCTGCTGGCCGAGCGGACGCGATATCCGGTATGACCGCACCCCGGACGCGAAGCGGTCCAGCGGATCACTGTCAAAAGCCCTCCTCCACATGTCGAAGTCCCGGACCTGGTGTTCGATCTGCAGAGTAATCACGCGGGCTCTCCTGTCGACGGCGCTACACGCCCAACTGTAGGCCCGGAAGGCCCCGCCGGGTAAGGCTTCCGGTGGAAGTGATATTGAGGAGGGGCGCTACGCCGGCTGCGGTCCTGCGGTCGACCTGCGGGTCGGGGCATTGGCCGCATCGGCGTCGTGATGCTGCCGACGGCTCGCCAGCAGGAAGGGCACAGCGATCAACTCAATCGCGCCTCCGATCGCGAGCGAGGCCGGGTAGCCGTACACGTCAGCTGCCCGGCCGAGCAGGGGCTGCACCACCACGCCACCGCTGGAGCCCATGAGCGAGTCGAAGCTAAGCACTGTTGCGCGTTGTTTCGAGGCGATCATGTCGTTGAGGTACGCCTGCCGCACCGGAATGCCGGCCGAGGAAATCAGGGCCCACAGCGCCAGGAGCACCAAAGCGGCCCAGAACACGCGGGTGAACCCCAGCGCGGCCAGGATCATGGCGTCCAGGATGCTGCTCAGAATCAACACCGTCGTGCGCTTTCCCACGAGACGCCGGACGCGGGGCGCCATCCAGCCGCCGAGCACCTGTGCTCCGGCCACGATTGCTGCCGCAAGGCCCGCCACCGAATACGCGTGAGGGTCCCCGAACAGCTCAAGCAGGTACGGCTGCAGGGCATAAAACACGTAGATTCCGACGCCGGCGCTGAAGGGTGCGGCCAGCATCACGTAGCGTACGGGCGGATTTTTCAGGCCGTTCTCGATCGAGGCCGACAGTACGGCACGGGTCGCCTTAACCGGATGGGTGGAGCGTTCGGGGGTGAATCCGACGTCGCGCATGAGCCCAAAGGCGACGACGAACATGGCCAACAGCACGCCGACGCGAAGCAGAAACGGTACTCCCAGATTAGTGGCCTGTGCGATCACGCCGCCGGCCACCGAGCCGACGAGCATCGCGACGCCGGAGACCATCTGCCCCCGCCCGAGCACCGCCTCCATCCCGCCTTCATACCCGGAGAATCGCAAGGCGTCGACGAGCCAGGCCTCGACCGCACCGGAGAAGAAAGTGAAGCCCAGGCCGAGCAGGACCGACACCACGGCCCACGACCAGAACGGGGCGGACAACTGCCACAGCAGGTAGTAAAGGTACGTGGATCCGGCCAGGGTCACGGTGCCCAGCAGAAACGACACTCGGCGCCCCCAGCCGTCGGCAACCACCCCGGTGGGCACCTCGAACAGCACCATGCCGGCCGTGAAAAAGGCGTTCGCGGCAAACGCCTCGAAATTGCTGAGCCCGGCATCCAACAGGAAGAGGGTGTTGATCCCCCAAATGAACGAGGCCGCAAGGGTATTGCCCAGCGTCAACGTGAGAAAGATGCGCTGGATCTTTCGGGCGGCGGCGGTCATCCCGTCGCCGCCCCCGCCAGGGCGAACGGGAAGCACGAGGCCATTCTCGTCCCCCGCGCCGGTGCGCGCCAGATGGCCCGTCACGCCACGGGCACCTGGCGGCGCAACCGGCGCCGGACAGCCTCATCCCGGAGAACCGCACCGCGGGCATGGCTGCGTTCGCCCTAGGCCGGCGGGTTATGCCGGCGGGTTATGCCGATGCGGCGGTGGTGACGTTGTCGAGGACGACGGCTAGGCCCAGGCCGACGCCGGTGCAGGCCAGGGACTGCGCGGCGAACGCCTCGTTCAGTTCCACGGCGCCGACCTGGTCCCAGCTGATCCCGGCCTTCGCGAGGGCCTTGTTCGCGGCCTCGACCGGGGCGTAGCCGAAGAACTGGGGATCGTTCGCGTACGCGCCGCGCCCCGCGATCCGGGCCAGCGGGTCCATCCCCAGCAGCCCTGCGGCCCTCTCGGATCCCAGCCACGCCTCGGAAGCGCCATCCGAGAGCGGGGACGCCGATTCTTCCTCAGCGGCTCCCCCATGGACAAGGGTTTCGGAAAGCGGCCCGTCACCACCCTGCTTCCCGCTTTCGCGGCCCAACCGGGAAGTCACCCCGAGTAGCCTCAGCGCCCCCGCGTCGCGCGTCTGGCGCTCCGGCGCGCCCGACTTCCCGTCGCCGCCCGGCTCAGCCGCGCATGGAGTATCAAAAGGCGGGGCACGGCGAAGTAGACGGCAATGGGAACCACCACAAGCGTGAGCGTAAAAGCGCGCAGAACCGGAGGCCAGTCCGGCGCCACGCCGGCCAACACGCTCATCCCCAGCGCGGCCAGCGGAAAGATGGCCGCCCAGGTGATGACCGCCCTTACATGGACGGATGCCACACCGACGGGTCGGTGATGATGCGCCTCCGCTTCGTCAGCCGCGAGTGCTCTGCCCTCGTGTTCCACTCAGTCTCCAAACGTCGGGTTGGAATTGATGCTACGGAGCGGCACTACGCAAAAGCAAACGAACGGTTGGAGTTAGGATTTTCCCATGGCCTGGGACACTGACGCGACGCAGAAGAAAATCCTCAATGCCGCAATCTCCGAGTTTTCAGATCGGGGGTTCTCCGGTGCGCGCATCCTCCAGATTTCGCGGAACTCGGGGTGCAACCGCGAGCGCATCTATTTCTACTTTGGCGGCAAGGCCCAGCTCTTTGAAGCGGCACTCACCCGCCAGCTTGCCACCGCACTGGACGATCTTCCGATCGTCGGCTCCGGGCCCGGGGCTGTTGCCGATTTCGCGGGACGGTATTTTGATTTTTCCAGGAGCCACCCCGGCCTCGCCCGGCTCACCTTCTGGGAGGGCCTTGAGCAGGGGCATCCCGTAGCGGCCGAGGCCCGCACCCTCCGCTCAGCGAACAAGGTCACCGAGCTCCGACATGCCCTTCCGGCATTGAGCGAAGCGGCGGCGGAAGACCTGCTCCTGACAATCGTCACGCTATGCCACGCCTGGGTCTCGAGCCCCAACGTCGCCCTCGTGATCACCGGAACGCCGGACGAGGAACGCAGGCGCGCCTACGTTGTGCGAACCAGCGAACTGCTCGCTCACGACGCCCTTGGCGCGGCACCTAAGCGCACATAGCCGCAAGGCCCCCGCCCTTCGGCGGCCGGCGGCGCTTCATACCAACATTCTGCGGCATGGCACTCCATCGGAACAGATTCTCATTGCAAAATTACTTGACGCTTCAAGTTTCGCGGCGTACATTTAGTTGCAGCTTCAATGATTACTCCTCCAAGAGAACAGAACCTGATGAAGACCCTCCTGGCCCGCATACTCGGAAAGAAGACTCCCATGACGAACCTCACCATCATCGGCAACGGCAACATGGCCCGTGGCATCGCAACCCGTGCCCTCGCTGGCGGCCTGACCGTCGAAATCCTCGGACAGGACGCCACCAAGGCCAAGGAACTGGCCGCCGAGCTTGGGACCGGCGTCACCTTCGGCACCACCGCCGACTCCCCGCAGGGCGGCATCGTGGTCCTGGCCGTCCCCTTCGACGCCGCCAAGTCCGTAGTCAGCACCTACGGCGAGGCCCTGACCGGCAAGACCATCGTGGACATCACCAACCCGGTGAACTTCCAGACCTTCGATTCCCTGGTCGTTGAACCCGGCACCTCCGCCGCCGAAGAAATCGCACAACTTGCCCCCGCCGGCGCCCACGTCGTAAAGGCATTCAACACCACCTTCGCCGGCACCCTCGTCGCCGGCGAATCCGGCGGACAGCCGCTGGACGTCTTCATCGCCGGCGACAACGCGGACGCCAACGCAGCGGTCAGCAGCTTCGTCAGCGCCGGCGGCATGCGCCCCCTGGTCGTCGGCCCGCTCAAGCGCTCCCGCGAACTCGAAGGCTTCCAGTTCGTCCTCATGACCATGCAGGCCAACCCGGAGTTCGCCGACTTCAACTGGGACACCGGACTTCAAGTCACCAAGTAACCCGGACAGCGATAGACGTCAAAAACCAAAAGCAAGAGGACGACGGCGGGCAGCTTCCGCCGTCGTCCTCTTGCGTATGACGTGATGACGGCTGCGCCCGGGACTGAGCGGGCTCGGTGATCGTTCGATGAACATTGGGCGTCCGCCCGCTTCAGGCCCTCGGGCGCGACATAAGCTGATGCGGAAGCCTTCGCGCCGCGAGGTGACCGGAGGGCGAAGCACCAACAGTGGAGAGCTGTGATGTCGTTCGAACATGCGGGGCGTAGACCGAAAGCGGAGATAACCCACGCTCTCGTCGCCGGAGGCGCCGCCAATGAGACCGTCCCCGGGATCTATGAGTCGGCACGCCGCGCCGCCGCGGACCGTATGGAACGTATCCTGGGACGGGCCAGCAAGCGACTACTAAAGCGCTCCGTGCCGACCAGCCTCGCCGCCGTCACGAGCGGCACCGACTGGACCACGTGGCATTTCGTCGCCCTGTCCCTCGGCTGGCCCCTTGAAAACGAGACGACGGCACTGCCTTCCTCAGCGTCGACGGCCGCATCTGCTTCTACCGCCGGTCCACAACCTTCGGCGGCGACGAATTCCTCACCTCTGACACCGTCCTGAGCACGTTCGAAGGCGGCAGCGCCATCAAGAAACTGGTCAACCCCAAAGCTCTGGTCCCGGAGTCCGGCCGCGTGATCTCCCTGCCGGCCCGCAAACCGGGCAAAGAGCCGGCCTGGATGACCGCTCCGCAGCGCCTCGTCGAGTTCACCGGCAACCGTGCCGTAGCGCGCTGGCCCCGGACCGCGCTCGACAACCTGGTGAATGTCGACTTTGACCGCAAAGGCAGGGTCTGGATCACCTACCCCCGCTGGGACAGCCACCAGAGCATCTCCCTAAAGGAATGGATCACTTTGAGTACGGCCAAACTCATTAGCCTTAAGTAACCCTGACCGTCATCCCTGGCACCGCGAACGAGCAGTGCGATTCCGGCCGAAGCCCCACCGGGCGCGCAACGTCAACCGGTCAGTACTCGCCCTTGATCACGAAGAAGGAGCCGCGGATAACGCCTGCCAGCTTCGACTTCTGGCGAGCGAACTTGAAGCGTGTCGCCAGTTCCTCCGGAATCTCCATGCCTTCGGCAAGCTTGAATCCGACCGCTCGCTTCCCGCCGCCCTCGATGCTGTACATGACGTTGATGGACAGCCCCGACTCGTAGAACACGTAAGCCATCCGCAAACCGTCCACTTCGAAGGCGGCCGCTTCGAGCGGGCGTGAGCCGATGACGATGTCGCGCTCCTCCTTGAGGATGCGGCTCACCCTCTCGACCACCTCCGGAAGCTCGGTCGCAGGGCTAACAGTGAAGACGTGATCGTACTTGTTCCGGTAGTAGCGGCCCTCGTTGGCGCGCAACCCGGCGAGCGCCTCGGCAACGGGAGACGATTCCAGGCCGACAGTGGAAACGTTCTCAAAGTCAACGACGTACGGCATGCGGCCTCCTGGTCAGATGTGATGGGACCAACGATAACGTGACGACGTGCTGCGCGGGCGTCCGAAACGTCGATCCCTTGCGGCGCCCGGCCGCGTTTGTACACTGAGCAGGGACTCACCTATTCGGTTGGCAGGGGATGGGAATGAAAATGGCCACTTTTCGGGAACTCCACCACACGACGGCACCGCTCCTGCTGCCCAATGCGTGGGACGTCGGATCAGCCTTGGCATTTGCGACAGCGGGATTCACCGCCGTCGGCACCACCAGTTTTGGCATTGCGGCAAGTGCCGGCCTGCCGGACGGAGGCCGGTCCAGCAAAGCCGCAACCACCGCACTGATGGCGCAGCTGTGCCGCCTGCCTGTACACGTCACGGCGGACATCGAGGACGGCTACTCCGATGACCCCGCCGAGGTTGCGGAACTTGTGGCCCAACTGGCTACCCTTGGCGTGGCCGGGGTCAACCTGGAGGACAGCACGGCCGGGCATCTTGTCGATCCAGCAGCCTTTGCCAACAAGGTTGCCGCCGTCAAGCGGCGCAGCCCGGCTGTGTTCGTCAACGCGCGGGTGGACAACATATGGTTCGGCGAACAGGCCACTGTGGATGCCGTCCTGCTCCGGGCGGGTGTCTATGCCGACGCCGGGGCGGACGGGATCTTTGTCCCGGGACTTGTGGTGCCGGAGGACATCCAGATAGTCACCGCCGGCATCGGGCTGCCGGTCAACGTGCTGGCCCATCCCTCGCTGACTGTTGCCGAGCTGGGTGATCTGGGGGTTCGGCGGGTGAGTTCCGGTTCCCTGCCGTACCGCGCGGCAGTTGACGCGGCGGTAAACGTGGTCAGCGCCCTGCGCGACGGCAAGCAGGCGCCGGCCGCCACTCCATACTGGGAGATGCAATCGCGTCTCGTGTCCTTCAGCCAGCGCCTCACGGGCTGACCGCCGCCATCGGGCACCGGCCACCCACCTAGCCGCAGCCCGAACCCGCACCGGAGGTCATCACGGACCGGCGTAGAAAGTCCGACGGCCAGGGTGGGCACATTTTGCGCACGCCCTCTGTGCCACCGCGGCCAGGGTCGAGCTCCGGCACAGGCGCCGTCCAACTACCGCGCTCGATGTTGGGGCAATCCGGCCTCCCTCCCCCGGCTTCTCGCGCTGCTGGTTATCGCGTATATCGGAATGTATCGTTGAGTATCGTTCGGGATTCACTAAGGAGAGCAGTATGCGTAATTCATACTCGGCTGGCGGATTTGGCGGTCCCAACATCGACGGCATGTGGCAGGCCGTCGAAGAGCTGCGTTCAAGATTTGAGAAGCGCTCGGGCACCCGCGCGGGGCGAGGCGAGGTGCGGTCCGCGGTGCTGGCCCTGCTGGCGGAGCGGCCGATGCACGGCTATCAGATCATCCGTGAAATCGAGGAGCGGAGCAATGGCAGCTGGAAGCCGAGCGCCGGCTCCGTCTACCCCACGCTGCAACTGCTGGCCGATGAGGGGTTGATCCGTGCCGAAGAGTCCAACGGTCGCAAGATTTACTCGTTGACCGAAGCAGGCCGGGAGGATGTAGCCCATGCCGATGCGTCAGCACCATGGGAGTCAACAGGCCCGGCATCTGGCACCGGATTCGCGGCCCTGCCGAAGGCCGGCGTCGAGCTCGCCCAGGCCGCATCTCAGGTGGGTCGCACCGGCTCTCCGGAGCAGGTGCAGCAGGCCGTGGCGGTGCTGCACGAGGCACGTCGCCGCCTGTATTCGATCCTCGCCCAGGACTGACGGGGGTGACGTCGGTTCGTCGGGAACGAGCAGATCCGGTCCCCGGCGCCGGAGACACCCGTGCCCGTTACCGTCGCATCCTGCGCTTCGCAGCGTGGCATCTCGCCCTGACCTGGTGGTTTGAGCTGTTCCTCCCCCGCATCGGGCTAGGCCGAGTTGCCGAGCGCACCCGGGCGAAGAGGATGCGGAGCTTCGCGCAGCACTTCCACGTGCTCGCGGTAAATCTGGGCGGCCTGATGATCAAGGTCGGTCAGTTCCTGTCGTCCAGGCTCGACGTACTTCCGCCCGAGATCACCAAGGAGCTTGAGGGACTGCAGGACGAGGTGCCCCCTGTCCCGTTCCCCGCGATCCGTGCACTTGCCGAGGCCGAGCTGGGTGTGGCCCTGAACCAGGTTTTCGCCTCGGTCGAGGAGACCCCAATCGCCGCCGCATCGCTCGGGCAGGCGCACCTGGCACGGCTCCTTCCCGCCAATGCCGCCGACGCGGGGCTCGACAGGGTGGTGTTGAAGGTGCAGCGCCCGGGCATCGACGCGATTGTCGACGTCGACCTGGCGGCACTGCGCAAAGTGGGCAGCTGGCTCAGCCACGTGCGACTGGTGTCCGATCGGGCCGACATGGCCGCCCTGGTCGAGGAGTTTGCGCAAACCAGTCTTGAGGAGATCGACTACCTGCATGAGGCAGCGAATGCAGAGCGCTTCGCGGCTGATTTCGCCGACGACGACCGCGTGGATGTACCCGACGTGGCATGGGAGTGGAGCACCCGCCGCGTGCTCATCCTCGAAGATGTCACGGCGATCAAGATCACGGACTCGGAGGCACTTCTTGCGGCGGGCATCGATCCGGCGCAGGTTGCCCCGGTCTTCGCGTCGGTCATGTTCGACCAGATGTTCACCAACGGCTTCTTCCATGCAGATCCGCACCCCGGAAACATCTTTGTCACTCCGGTTACCGGTTCATCCGCAGGGCGCCCCTGGAAGCTGACGTTCATCGACTTCGGCATGATGGGCGAGGTTCCACCCAGCACTCGCAGCGGCCTGCGGAAACTTCTGATCGCGGCCGCCTCGCGTGACGGCAAGGGCCTCGTGAGCGCAATCAGCGACGTGGGAGTGCTGGTGCCATCGGCCGACAAAGCCGAGCTTGAGCGGGCGATGACGCACCTGTTCGCCCGGTTTGGTGGGATGGGCTTCGCCGAACTTCGCGAGGTGGACCAGCGGGAGTTCCTTGAATTTGCGGTGGAGTTCGGCGACCTGGTTCGCTCGCTGCCGTTCCAGTTGCCGGAGAATTTCCTGCTCATCATCCGGGCGATGTCACTGACCTCGGGTGTGTGCAGCTCGCTGGACGCCCGGTTCAATCTGTGGGACGCGGTGGAACCCTATGCGGCGCAGTTGCTGCGCGACGAGCGTGGCAACATCGTGCAGGACGTGGCTCAGCAGGCGCTCGACGCCGCCGGGGTCGCCCTGCGTCTGCCGAAACGCCTGGATGGGCTTGTCAGCCGCATCGAAGACGGCGCAGTATCCGTGGCTAATCCGCGTCTCGAGCGGCAAATGGCACGGCTGGACCGCACGGCGCAGCGAGCGGCATCGGCGCTGATATTCGGCGCCCTGCTCATCGCCGGTTCCGTGGTCCGCGCGGACGACACGGTGCTCGGCAGCGTGCTAATGATCGTGTCAGTCGTTCCGCTGCTGCACGGGCTATGGCTAGGGCGCCGCGGCCTCTGAGTGAACTGGCGAGCCGGGACCGGGCAATTCGTCGTCGGCCACCGGCGGTTCCCGGTCCTCATCAATCCCCGTAGGTGCCATGACGCAGCTCGGAGCAGGTGGGAGGATGGGCGCATGGAACTGCACATCACTGGCGACCCCGCCGCCGACCAACTGCTCAGCAATGACCCGTTCGCACTCCTCATCGGCATGCTGCTTGACCAGCAGGTGACCATGGAGTCTGCGTTTGCCGGACCCGAAAAGATCCGGACGCGCATCGGGTCCATGGCCCCGGCCGCAATCGCCGAATATGACCCCGCAGGCTTCGTTGAGATCTTCAAGGAGCGTCCGTCCATCCACCGCTTCCCTAGCTCCATGGCCAGCCGCGTCCAGGACCTCGCCGCGACCGTGCAGCACGATTGGAATGGGGACGCAACTGCCATCTGGAACCAGGACAGCCCTGATGGCCAGGAAGTGCTTCGCAGGTTGAAGGGATTGCCCGGCTTCGGAGAGCAAAAGGCAAAGATCTTCCTCGCACTACTCGGCAAGCAGTGCGGACTCCAGGCACAAGGCTGGCGTGAGGCTGCGGACCCCTATGGCCAGGAGAGCACATATCTTTCTGTCGCAGACATCGTGGACCCCGAGTCGCTGATAAAAGTGCGCGCCAGCAAGCAGGCTGCCAAGGCCGCTATTAAAGCCGCGAAGGCATCCGAGCGCTGATCAGCCTCCGCCTCCGTTGACCCGAAGGCCGCGCCGCACGCGATCGGCCGGGACGTCAGGCGTGCTAGTAGACTCAGACCGGCTCTCCAGTTCCCCCCAGCTTGGAGAGCCGGGAGCCTCCGCGCTTGAGTCCTGGATTCGCGCGGAGGCTTCCTCATACGTCCGGCAACACCGCGGCGCAGCCAAGAGGGACTTCGTCGATCAGGCCGTGCCGCATGAAGGTGGAAGCCAAAGTAACGCCGCTGAGGACCTCTCCCCGCCGGTCAGGCCCGGGGTGTCACCGTTGCCTTGGGTCAATGACCGGGTCCGATGATGATCTTGTTTCGTTCGGATTCGTGCGCGCCGCCCTTCTTCGCCAGCGTGGAGCACGCCTCTTCGATGTCGCGGGCGAGCGTGTCGACGTGCTCGCGGCTCAACGTTTCCTTGACCAGGGCGCGCATGATCGTCACGTCTTGGGCGTTCGGCGGCAGTGTGTAGGCCGGCACCATCCAGCCGCGCTCGGCCGAGAGTTGCCAGGCAATGTCGAACTCGTCGTACCCGGGGTCGGAGGCGAGCCGGAACGCCACCAGGGGAAGTTGCTCCTCGGCGGCGCCGATGATCTCGAACCGGCCCATGGCGTCCAGCTTCTCAGCCAGGACGCGGGCGTTGGTCTGCATGTTCTGCATGATGTACGTGTAACCGGCGCGGCCATAGCGCACGAAGTTGTAGTACTGGGCGAGAACCATCGACGAGCCGGTGGAGAAGTTCAAGGTGAAGGTCGAGTCGGTCTTGCCGAGGTAGTTCTCCTCGAAGACGAGATCCTTGGCGAGGTCCGCTTTCTCCCGGAAGATCAGCCAGCCGATGCCGGGATAGACCAGGCCGAACTTGTGCCCGGAGACATTGATCGAGCGGACCTGCTCGAGCCGGAAGTCCCACTCCGAGTCGGGGTAGAGGAAGGGCCAGACGAACCCCCCGCTGGCCGCGTCCACGTGCAACGGCACATCAAGGCCGCGCTCATTCTTGATCTGCACCAGCAGGTCGTTGATGCCGACGATGTCGTCTTTGTGACCGGTGAACGTCGTCCCCAGCACGGCTGCGACGCCGATGGTGTTCTCATCGACATGGGCCTGCACGTCGTCGGGGCCGATCGTGTATTTCCCCGGCTGCAGTGGCACGATCCGCGGCTCAACGTCGAAGTAGCGGCAGAACTTCTCCCACACGACGTGCACGTCGCCGCCGAACACCAGGTTCGGGCTCGACGTCGACGCGCCGGCGGCCTCGCGGCGCTTGCGCCAGTTCCACTTCAGGGACAGACCGCCGAGCATGATCGCCTCGGACGATCCCTGGGTTCGGGCTCCCGTCGTCTCGCCGGGTGCGTGGAAGAGGTCTGCGAGCATCCGGATACAGCGTTGCTCGATCTCGGCCGTGCGGGGGTACTCGGCGTGGTCGATGAAATTGCGGTGCAGGTTCGCTGCAATGATCTCCTGGGCCTGTGGCTCCATCCATGTCGTCACGAAGGTCGCCAGATTCCGGGCGGGATCACCCTCCAGCGCCAAGTCCTCCGACACCAACCGCAAAGCGTCCTGAGCAGGAATGCCGGTCTCCGGGAACTCCCGGCTCGGAACCTCCTGGGTGATAAATCGGTTGCCGAACAGCGCCACGTCGGCATCCGCCGGCTGGGAATTTACTGACATCACTTCTCCTTCAGAAACTGTTGAAAGGGGGCTACGGATGAGTTCCCCGGTCCGTTTGAACCGAGACGTCGGTGGATTCCGGACCCAGCATGAGAATCGCACCGGTGAGGAAGCACAGGGCTCCCACGAGTGTGCCGAGATTGGACAGTTCGGCGTTCCAGACGTCGCCGCTCGACGGTATGACGAAGGCCGCGACCGCCGAGATGCCGAACGCAACCGAACCGGCCACGTTGATGACGGCGATCTTCCATGTCCGGGGCCTGGGCCGGCCGGCAACGACGGCGCGACCGGCATCCAGCAATGCCACACCGCTTGCAACGAGGAAGGCGACTGATCCCAGAGCGTCGGGTCGCCACACCCGCTGCTCGGCCAGCGCCGCGCTGAGATTGTCCCGCACTGCGTTTCCCGTACTCCAGTTGAACCACAGTGTGCCGGCAAGTTGAACCGCGGCAGCGAGCCAGACGAGATTCCGCGGCGCCCAGACCCAAGGCGAGTGGCGCGCAGTGGCACGCACGGCCGGAAGCGCGTCAGCGGCTTCGCGGTACTGCAGGAATGCCGCAGAGGTGAAGAACAGCGAACCGACGAAGAATGTGGCGGCACACCAGCGCAATCCCACGGCCTCGGAGTATGACGGCACCGCCCCCAAAGCGAACAGACTCGAGCCAATGATGAACAACCATGCGATCCACCGGTCCCGTATGGTCGAACGGCGCGCGCTCGAGATCTCAGTCATGGTCGACCCCAGAGGAAGCCCGATGTTGGACGCTGCCTGGATCGTCAGGCGCCGCGGGCGCCCTGGGGCCCGGGACCGGGAGCACATTGATGATCACGAAGGACACCGCCACAGCCACCACCACCTGGGGTGTTACGGCCACACCGTCCACTCCCAGCAGCAGCGTGGCCAGCAGCGTCGACGTCAACGGCAGTCGCAGCATAGCTGCACACATGGCTCCTATGCCCATGCCGATCGCTGCCGCGAGATTCATTCCGGGCAACCCACTCGCAGCAATACCGAGCGCCGCACCGATGAACATCGACGGGAACACCGGCCCACCACGAAATGCGCTCAGCGAGAGCCCATAGACCAGGGTCTTACAGGAGATCAGCAGGACCAGCACAGCAAGCGGGTAGTCTGCGGCGTCTGCGACCAGCTCCGGAAGTGCGTCCTGCCCCGAGAACAACACCTGCGTGAAGCTGTGCGCGGAGATCAGCTGGTACGCCATCGCGGTAAGACCGATCAGCAAGCCCAGCGCAGACGTCACCAACACCCGGTTCAGATGCACGACCGGACGAAGCGACAACGCGACCCAGCGGATCAACCATCCCAACAGCGCGCCGGCCGCGCCCATGATCACCGCCCAGCCCATCGTCGCCAACGTCGGCGGCACCGCAGGCGGCACCGCGGGCAGCGCCAGCGAGAAGCTGCCCAACCCGGTCCACCCGTCCAAGCCGACGAACACCAGCGCCCCCACACCAGATGCGATCAGCCCGGGCAGGGCCACCAGACTCAGCGTCATTCCCCCGATCCCGGCAGCCTCCATGATCAGGAATGCACCGAGCACGGGCGAGCCGAGCAGTGTACTGATCGCTGCGAAGCTGCCAGCCGACGCCATGATCGTCAGGGCCATCGGCGGAGCGTCCTTCTTCACGAGGTGCACCGCCAACGCCCCGAGGCCGCCACCGATCGCGATCAGCGGCCCCTCGGGCCCGAGCACGGCACCCAGGCTGAGCGTAGTCAGTGCCGCGAGAACGATGCCCACGAGTTCCCGACTGCTGGGCGGACCGCCGCCTGTCTTGAATCCGAACGCGGGTGAGTGGCCCCCGGTTCCGGGCAGATACCGGATGGTCAACGCCGTCAACAGCCCACACAGCACCAACCACGGAACCGGCCACCACGCAGGAGCAGGACCCCCGAGGACTTGACTCGGCAGCCCGACGAAGACGAACCGCTGGACCGCCGCGACCAGAGCGAGAAAACCGTAGGCAATGACCGAGATGGGAACGCCCAAGACCGCTGCCAGCACGAGCGCAGCGATGTATGGCCTGGAACGAATCACGACGGTCGGATCGATACTGGGCGGCGACGCGGCAGGCTCGCTCATTCCGGGCAACCCGGTGCGACTGTGACGATTCGGGTCAACCCGAATCTCCATCGTCCGCCCGAAAGACGGCCCCCAGCAAACGGAGGCGCCGATAGGACCTGGAGAACGGGTGCGGTGCGCCCGTGGTACCAGTTGAGCATCCCTGCTCCTTCCGCTGGCCCTCCGCTCGACGGCGGGAGCGTTCAGTGAGGTCGCACAAGCGATAGAGACTGGTCAATCACGTGTTCTTCACGCTAACGCTTCCGGTGGGGGCAGTCGTCACCCAACGCGGGTGAAAGAGAACGGGTCATCCACCAATGGCTACTCCGGGAGCCGGTTTTCCTGCTTGCCCGGACCCGGGAACGCCGTTCGCGCCCCTGGCTCCTACGTGCGGCTTGGTTGAGGGTGGATGACCCTCCGTACGGCCCCGGTCGCGGCAAGGGCATCGGCAAGCCGGAGGGCATCCCCTGCCCGCACGCCGTCTGTGGGCGGCACGGTGGGGGCCTCGCTGGTGCAGTTCAGCAGCGCGGCCGTGACTTCGGCGACCAGATCCGGGAACCGGCTGAACCGGTAGCCGCCGTCGGCGGGGTCTTCGACGTGGCCCAGGGCTCTGGTGACGAGCACGGCGGCCTGGGTCCTGCGTGCCATGCCGAGTTTCATCAGGATGGTCGAGACCATGTTCTTCACGGTCTTTTCTGCCAGGAACATCTCCTGGCTGATCTGGCGGTTACTCAGCCCTTTCGCCAGGCCGATGGCGGCAGTCATCTCCCGCTTTGAGAGTCTCTGGAGTCTCTCGTCCTTCCCTTGCGGCCCGAGCAGGGAGAACGGGGCCACGAGCGCCGGATGGAACCGGGCGCTGTACGCGGTATGCCCGGCCAGGGCCCGGCGGATGAGCCTGAGTTGTTCGCTGCTGTCGTCCTGCTTGGACAGGCACCCCCGAGCGCCCGCCAGAATGGATTCGATCAGCACGGCTTCGTCGGTGTCCGCGGTCATCAGCACGCAGCGGATGCCCGGGTCGGCCGCGGTGATGGCCCGGCACACGTCGGCACCGGAACCGTCGGGAAGATCATCGTCAAGAATGACCAGCTCCGGGCGAAGGGCAGGGATCCGCCGGACTGCTTCGCGGGCGGATCCTGATTCCCCGGCGACGCTCAGGCCATCGGACTCGATCAGTTGACGCAGGCCCCGCCTCACGACCTCATGGTCGTCCAGCAGATACACGCCTCGGCCAGCAAAGCTGTTGTGCGGGTGGTTTTCCGGGTCAGCCATCATTGCTGTTCCGTTCTTTCGCCTTTGAGACCCCAGAGGCGTTATTAGTGAATCCCTGACGCCGGCCCCACTGATGCGAAGACGAACCCGGATCCCCATCCGGCCCCCTGCCGGCGCGCACCCATGCGCGCAGGTCCTTTCTCCCCACGCTAGACCTAATACCCGCTTAGTCCTAACAGCCTCCGGGCAACAGCGCAGTTCGGCCGCGTTCCCGGCCGACAGGTCTATTCCGTAGTCGGTGCCCTCGGTTGAGAACCGCACGGTTTCCTCGGCATCCTCCCCAGAAAGATCATCGATCAGCTGGACATTGACGTCGCCGGCGGCTAAGTCGCAGCTTGGAATGGCGCGCAGTGGTCAGCTTTGGACTCGCTGCCGGTACTGCCGCGGAGTTTCCCCTGCGTCGTTGAGAAAGTGCCGGTTGAAATTGGACAGATTCGAGAAGCCGACTTCGTAACAGATCTCGGAGATCGCTTTTTCGCTCCGCTCCAGCAGGCGCCGTGCGTGGGCCAGTCGAAGTTTCCGGACCAGGTCACTGAAGTTCTGGCCTGTGGCACGTTTGAAGTACTTCGAGAATGTCGGCTCCGGCATCCCCACCATGGCTGCGGCCTCCGACATCTTGACGCTGCCGGCGTGGTTGCTGAATACGTACTCGAGAACCATGTCCACCACGGCCGCGGCCTGGCCGTCCAGCTGCGGCCTGAACCATTCGTCGGCAAGGTAGCGCCGTTCCTCCTGGGGCGCCCGCGCCAGAATTGTAAATAGCTCCAAGAGGTGGCGGAGCCGATCCAAGCCGGTGGACGCACCGATCGCCTCGATGGACGCTGCGGCCGACGCGGCTGAGCGGCCCAGGAACTCGACGCCGCGTGCGGACTGTTCCAGCAGGGGCTTGAGTTCGGCCAGTTCTGGGACCAGGGCAGCGGTCTGCTCGACCCATTTTCCGTCAAACTGGATGACGGCGTCCCGCTTCTCCAGGACTTCGCCGGGCTCAAGGTCGCTGACCCAATCATGCGGCAGCCCCGACCCCACGAGAGACACCTGGCCGGCCTCGAAGGTGCCGATGTGGTCTCCGACGATGAATTTTCCGGTGCCCTTGCGGATGAGGTGGATCTCGTACTCGGGATGATAATTCCAGCGCGCCACAGGGCTGGGGTAGTCGTGCTCATGCCACCGGACCGAGTGGTTAGGGTCGGGCGGGATAACCTCCCGGTTGGCGTGCATTCCCAGCAGCCGTTCGGCCAGCCTGGCAGTTGCTCCGTCGGGAGGCTCCGCGGCAGTCATTGCAATTCTCCGTTTGGTGAGTGGTTATGAAATCTGGACGGCACCTAAGCGCCGTCCCCTAGGTTAGCGGCTTCTTGGAAGAAGAGCGGCGAAAATTAGTATCAGAAATTGGCAACCAGGACGCTAGTTGTGTCATACCCCACAGGCCTAATCTTGAGGAACAGCAGCACGGCAACCGGCCTCGAGCCGGTCGCCCGTCTTCGGCCCCGCACCCCGACGCAGCAGTCGGAATGGGCAGCATCGCACCCCCTGAAGAACAAAGGAGTCCTTAATGCGCGCAAAAATACGCGTCGCCACGTTGGCGGCAGGCGCCCTGTGCGTGGCACTCAGCGCCTCGGCCTGCGCAGGCGCCGGTGGCGGCAATTCCGCCGGCGACCCCAACAGCATCAATGTCCTGATGGTGAACAACCCCCAAATGGAGGACCTGCAGCGGCTCACCGCGGACAACTTCACCAAAGAAACCGGCATCAGGGTCAACTACACCGTCCTGCCGGAAAACGACGTCCGCGCCAAAATCAGCCAGGAATTCTCGAGCCAGGCCGGCCAGTACGACATTGCCTCACTGTCCAACTACGAAATCCCCTTCTATTCCGCCAACGGCTGGCTGGCACCGCTGGACAACGTGGCCAAGGATGCCGAGTTCAACCAGGCGGACATCCTGCCGGCCTACACCGCCTCCCTGACCGGCAAGGACGGCAAGCTCTATGGTGAACCGTTTTACGGTGAGTCTTCCTTCCTGATGTACCGGAAAGACATCTTCGACGCCAAGGGCCTAACGATGCCGGAGAAACCGACGTGGGACGAGGTCGCAGCCCTCGCCGCCAAGGTCGACGGGGCAGCGCCAGGGATGAAGGGCATCTGCCTGCGCGGCGAGCCCGGCTGGGGCCAGGTCTTCGCACCCCTGACCACCGTGGTGAACACGTTCGGCGGGACCTGGTTCGACAAGGACTGGAACGCAAAGGTCAACGCTCCCGAGTTCACCGCGGCGGTCGATTTCTACACCAAGCTGGTCCGCGACCACGGCGAAGCAGGGGCCGCCCAGGCCGGGTTCACCGAGTGCCTGAACAACATGAGCCAGGGCAAGACCGCGATGTGGTACGACGCCACCTCGGCGGCCGGGGCTCTGGAAGCGGATGCCTCCCCTGTGAAGGGCAAGATCGGATACGCCCAGGCCCCGGTGAAGGAGACTAAGTCCTCGGGCTGGCTGTGGACCTGGTCCTGGGCCATGCAGGCGGCTTCCAAGAAGCAGGACGCTGCCGGGAAGTTCATTGCCTGGGCCAGTTCCAAGAAGTACGAGGAACTGGTCGCTGCCAAGCTCGGCTGGGCCAAGGTCCCGTCCGGCAAGCGCATCTCCACCTACGAGAACGCCGACTTCCAGCAGGCAGCGCCATTCTTCAAAGCCGAACGCTTTGCCATTGAAAACGCCGATCCGAAAAACCCCGGCGTCCAGCCGCGGCCGGCTGTCGGCATCCAATTTGTCGGTATCCCCGAGTTCGCCGCCTTAGGCACCAGAGTGTCCCAAGGTGTCAGCTCTGCCATCGCCGGCCAGGGCTCCGTGGCCGATGCCGTGGCCAAGGGCCAGGAAGCCGCACAAAAAGTCGGCGACAAGTACAAGTAGCAACAACCGAACCGCAGGAGAACATCATGACTACCGCAACGGCGCGCGTCTCCCGGCACGGGAGCAGCACAGCCAAACCTTCCAAGAACGCCAGGGCGCGGAAACGCGCCGTGGCCTGGGCACGGCGTGCACCGCTGCTGCCGGCACTGATCTTCCTCATCATCGTCACCCAGCTTCCGTTCGTGGTGACCCTGATCATTTCGTTCATGAACTGGAACAGCCTGAGCCCGGACAAGACCGGGTTCGCCGGCATTGAGAACTACATCCAGGTCCTCACCGATCCCTACATGCTGCAGGCGATCGTCACCACCATTGTCGAGACCGTCTCGGTTGTCCTGGCCAGCCTGGTCCTCGGCCTTGGCCTGGCCCTGCTCCTGGACAAGAAGTTCATTGGCCGCGGCCTGGCCCGAACCCTGCTGATCGCACCGTTCCTCATAGTTCCGGTTGCCGCGGCGCTCATCTGGAAGCATGCCATCCTCAACCCCGTCTACGGCCTGATCAACGGCGCCCTCACCTGGATTTGGTCGCTCTTTGGCAGCGACGCCCCGCCCCAGCCGGACCTGTTGTCCCAGGCGCCCCTAATGGCCATCATCGTCTCGCTGGTCTGGCAGTGGACTCCGTTCATGATGCTCATCCTCCTCGCCGGCCTTCAGTCCCGTCCGATGGACACCGTCGAAGCCGCCCAGATGGACGGCGCAAGCCCCTGGGACATCTTCCGCCACCTCACGCTGCCGCACCTGCGGCAGTACCTGGAACTCGGCGGACTGCTCGGGGCCATCTACATCGTGCAGAATTTCGACGCTACCTTCGTCATCACCTCCGGCGGCCTGGGCACGGCCAACCTGCCCTACGCCATCTATGAGACGTTCTACTACGCCAACGAATACGGGCTGGCGTCCGCCGCCGGCGTCGTGGTGGTCATCGGCACCATCATCGTGGCAACCTTCGCACTCCGCACCGTATTCTCGCTCTTCAAGAAAGAGGCAGCACGATGAGCACGCTCACCCCGGCCGAACCCCGGGCATCAGTCCCCGCCCCGCCCGCCCGCACTACCGGTTCCCGACGCCGGGGCAAGTCACGCATGGACCCCACGCGCAACAACACGGCCGCCGGCATCGCCGCCTGGCTGCTGGCCCTGCTGTTCGCGGTACCGGTCCTGTGGATGATCCTGACCTCGTTCCACTCGGAAACGGACGCCGCGACGAACCCGCCCTCCATCGCCGCCGACCTTAACCTGGACGCCTACAAGGAATTCTTCGGGGCAACTTCCGGCGTCAGCCCGTGGCCGTCGCTGATCAACTCCGCCACCGCCTCGATCTTCTCCACCGTCCTCGTCCTGTTGCTGGCCATCCCGGCCGCCTACGCCCTGTCCATCCGGCCGGTGAAGAAGTGGACCGACGTCATGTTCTTCTTCCTCTCCACCAAGATGATGCCCGTCGTCGCGGCCGTCCTGCCGCTCTACCTTTTCGCCAAAACCGCCGGGGCGCTGGACAACATCTGGTTCCTGGGCCTGATGTACACGTCGATGAACCTGCCCATCGCCGTGTGGATGATGCGCTCCTTCCTCGACGAAGTGCCCGTCGAAATGCTCGAGGCCTCCCAGATCGACGGCGCGGGCCTGTTGCTGACGCTCCGGAAGGTCGTCGCCCCCGTCGCGATGCCCGGCATCGCCGCCACCGCGCTGATCTGCTTCATCTTCAGCTGGAACGAACTCCTCCTCGCCCGGGTCCTCACCGGCGTCGTGGCCGGCACCGCCCCGGTCTTCCTCACCGGCTTCGTCTCAGGACAAGGACTGTTCCTCGCCAAGGTCTGCGCCGCCGCCGTCGTGATCTCCCTGCCCGTACTCTTCGCCGGTTTTGCCGCCCAGGACAAACTCGTCCAGGGACTCTCCCTCGGCGCCGTCAAATAGCGCCGTCAAGTAACCGGCCCCCTTCGACTCTCAAAGGAATACTTCAATGACAACGTCAACCGCACGGTCCCGCGCCTCCGGGCATTCTGAAGTACCGGCCACCATGCGCGCCGCCGTCCTCAAACGCCAGGGCGACATGGCCATGGAAACCCTGCCCGTCCCGAAGCTGGAAGCGGACCAGGTCCTGGTGAAGGTCGCCGCCGTCGGCGTCTGCGGCAGCGACGTCCACTACTACGAGCACGGCCGGATCGGCGACTACGTCGTGGACCACCCGCTGATCCTCGGCCACGAGCTCTCCGGCCGGATCGCCGCCGTCGGAAGCGATGTTGACCCGGGCCGCATCGGCCAGAGGGTCGCCGTCGAACCGCAGCGGCCCTGCCGGAAATGCAGGCAGTGCAAAGCAGGACGGTACAACCTGTGTCCCGACATCGAGTTCTATGCCACCCCGCCGGTCGACGGGGCCTTCACCGAATACGTGACCATCCAGGGCGACTTCGCCTACGAGATCCCGGACAGCGTCAGCGACGAGGCAGCCGCCCTCATCGAACCGCTCTCCGTCGGCCTCTGGGCCTGCGAACGCGCCGGTATCAAGCCCGGCAGCCGCGTCCTGATCGCCGGCGCCGGGCCCATCGGCATCATCGCCGCCCAGGCCGCCCGCACCTACGGCGCCGCCGAAATCTACATCAGCGACATCGCCGAAGACCGCTTGGCCTTCGCCCTGAAACACGGCGCCACACACGCCCTCAACGCCAGGACCGACAGCGTCGAAGGGCTCGACGTCGATGCCTTCATCGACGCCTCCGGCGCCCCGCAGGCCGTCCGCTCGGGCATCAAAGCCGTGGGCCCCGCCGGCAGGGTCATCCTGGTCGGGCTCGGAGCCGACGACGTCGAACTCCCCGTCTCCTACATCCAGAACCACGAAATCTGGCTCTCCGGCGTCTTCCGCTACACCAACACCTGGCCCCTTGCCATCCAGCTCATCGCCGACGGCAAGGTGGACCTGGACATCCTGGTCACCGGCAAGTTCACCCTCGCCGAATCCGAAGAAGCCCTGAAGGCGGGAAAGCAGACCGGCCAGCTCAAAGCCGTCGTCTACCCGGGCCGCTAGGCTCCGCGGCTCCGGGACATCAGCAACCACTCTCAGCACCAACCTGCAAGGAAGCAGACATGCCACCACCCGAGAACGGTCCCCAGCCAGACCTCTCTGACAACGTCCCCCTGGTCACCGTCATCGGCGAATCACTCGTCGACATCATCGATGACCCGCGCCGAGGAACCACCGCGCCCGAAACCCACCCCGGAGGCAGCCCCCTGAACGTTGCAGTCGGCTGCGCCCGCCTGGACCTCCGAACCAGCCTCATCACGCACTTCGCCGAAGACCGCCATGGGCGGATGATCGCCGAGCATCTGGACGGCAACCGCGTCCGGGCCATCGTCGGCGGTTCCCTGCCGACATCAACCGCGCTGGCATCCCTGGACGCCACCGGAGCCGCGCAATATTCGTTCTCCGTCACTTGGGATATAAACGCGGCCTCCATCCCGGCCCTGGCTGCAGTGGAGAGCTCACTCCATGTCCACACCGGCTCCATCGCGACGGCGCTCCCCCCGGGCGGCACGTCGGTACGGGGACTGATCGAGGCGGCCCGGCCCCACGCCACCATCAGCTTCGACCCCAACTGCCGGCCCGCCATCAGCCCCGAAACGGCTGCCGCCCGCCAACGGGCAGAAGACTTCGTTGCCGTCGCCGACATCGTCAAAGCCAGCGACGAAGACCTCCGCTGGCTCTACCCCGGCAGGACCCAGGACGAATCGATGGCAGCGTGGCTGGAGCTCGGACCATCGTTGGTGGCACTGACCCGTGGCGCCCAGGGCCCGGTGATCCTCACCCGGCGCTGCCGTGTGGAGATGCCGGGAGAGTCCGTCACCGTGACCGACACCGTCGGGGCAGGGGACTCCTTCATGGCCGCACTGATCTCCGGACTCGCGCAAATGGACTTACTCGGAGCCGCATCCAGATCACGCATGCAAGACCTTGGCCCGGACGAACTGCTCGCCTTGGCCGCATACGCGAACAGAGCCGCTGCGATCACTTGCTCCCGGCCGGGAGCAAATCCACCCACCTCCGGAGAATTGGGATCGATGACCGGATTCTTTGCTGCATCGGCAAACTTTGGCCGTCATGCGGAGTCGAAGCCCCGATTTAGTCCCCGGCTTTGAGGCTTCCTGCTGTGACGGTGGCGAGGTCGTCTCGGAACATTTCGGGCTCGTTGGCGACAGGGAGGTCCACGATGTCTTCGGCTGCGTCGAGAGATTCGACTGAGTCTGGTGTCAGGGAGGTGAAGACGGCGGTGAGGTCGTCTTGTTCGGGTCCGTGGTCGGCGACGAGTTCGAGAGTCTTGTGGTCGGCGGCATCAATATCAAGACTGTCGATGAGGACGCGGGCGATCTGCTCCCTGGCGATAACGCCGTCGGAGGGTGAGCCGGACTGTCGCCTGTCGCCCTGGAGCATGACGACCTTCCGCTGGTCGGGTTGATTGTAGTCAAACCAGCCGGGGCGCACGATCGTGTACGGGTTACCGCTGCCGCGGATGAGGCGCTCACTGCGCAGCTTCCACTGGGCGTAGGCGACGCCTGGTCGTGTTATCCCGATGGCGGTCATGAGCGCGATGCGTGGCCGGCGGCCGCCCAAGGCTTTCAGGACGTTGGCGACGCCGGCGTAGTCGTTATCCCGCACGTCGCGTTCGCTGGTCGTGGATCCGTGGGTGAACACGATTGCGTCGACTCCGTCGACGGCCGGCCCGAGGGTTTCGGGACGAGTCAGATCCCCGATCACCAGGTCCACACTTTCGGGGAGTAGGCGGGCGGCGCGGGTCTGGTCGCGCACGAGCGCCCGGACCGCGTAACCCTGTCGCAGCGCCTCGGCCACTGTGTGGCGGCCGATGCTGCCGGTGGCGCCAACGATGAGCACGGTGGAGGGACGGTCGATCACTTCTTCTCCTTGACGGGGATCTGCGGGGTGGGCTGCTGGGTCGCGGCCCAACTGGCGAGGACTTTCAGAGCGTCTTCGGAGGGTGTCCCGGGATCTGCTGTGTACACGTTGATGCGCAGTCCCGGGTCTGCGGGCAGCTCAAGTGCTTCAAAGCTCAAGTCCAAGTCGCCAACGATCGGGTGGTGGAGCCGCTTCCGGCCGGCGCGGTGGTACTTCACATCGTGACGGGCCCACCGGGTGCGGAACTCCTCGCTGCGGGTTGAGAGTTCACCGATCAGATCCGTGAGGTCCTTGTCGTACGGGTTTTTCCCGGCCGTGGAGCGCAGGACTGCGACGACGTCGTCCGCTGCTCGTTCCCAATCAGCGAAGAACTCCCGCGCTTTCGGATTCAGGAAGGTGAAGCGTGCGCTGTTCGGCGGAGTGGGCCCCTCTGCCATCATGTCCAGATAAAGGGCACGCCCCAGTTCGTTGGAGGCGAGGACATCCCCTCGGTCGTTGCGGACCCAGGCCGGCGCCGTCGTGATCGCATCGATGACGCGCTGCACGCTCGGCCGCACCGTCTGGGGGCTGCGCTTGCGCCGCACCCGGGGGGAGGCGGTCGCGGCGCGGGCAAGGTCAAAAAGGTGGGCCGTTTCGGCGTCGTCGAGCTTCAGGGCACGCCCGAGGGCTTCAAGGACACCGTCCGAGGCGCCCGAGAGGTTTCCCCGCTCAAGGCGTATGTAGTAATCGATGCTCATTCCGGCGAGCATGGCGACTTCCTCGCGGCGCAGGCCGGCAACGCGCCGGTTGCCGCCATAGGCCGGCAGGCCGGCCTCCTCGGGCGTGATCCTTGCACGGCGGGAGGTCAGGAATTTCCGCACGTCGTCGCTGTGTGTCATGGCATCCACGCTACGCGCGGTCGATGGGACGAGGGAGGGACTGGCATTACCCGGAACGACAGTGACTCCCGGCCCGTAAGGAATCAAGGTTGCATTGAAAGCATGAAACCTGCACCCGCAACCGCTCCGCACCCGGCGGCGATCCTAGCGATCATCCTCGTCAGCTACTTTATGATCCTGCTGGACAACTCGGTCATCTTCACCGCGCTGCCGAGCCTGCAGGCCGATCTGCGGCTGACGACCAGCGAGCTTTCCTGGGTTCAGGATGCGTACACGCTGGTCTTCGGCGGCCTGCTCCTCCTTGGCGCCCGTGCAGGCGATCTGCTCGGACGGCGGCGTGTCTTCGTCTTCGGGCTGGTGGTGTTCTCGATCGCGTCCCTGCTGATCGGCGTCGCCCCGGCGGGGTGGTGGGCGATCGCCGGCCGCGCCGTCCAGGGTATCGGAGCCGCGATCGTCGCGCCCGCATCACTGTCCCTACTCACCGCGAGCTTCCCGGAGGGCCGTGAACGCACCCGTGCCGTCGCCTTGTACGGTGCTACCGCGGGGATCGGCGCAAGCCTGGGGCTGGTCATCGGCGGCGCGCTGGCCCACTGGATCTCCTGGCGCGCCGGGTTCTTCGTCAACGTACCCATTGGCGCCGCGATGATCGCGCTCGCGCCGCGGTTCATCCCGGAAACAGGCCGCGCCCGCGGCCGCTTCGACGTGCTCGGGGCGCTCAGCGCCACACTGGGCGTCGGAGCTCTCGTGTTCGGCATCATCAACACCACCGACGCCGGCTGGACCTCACCGGTCACAATCACGGCCGTCAGTACCGGCGTCGTGCTCCTGGTCGTGTTCGTGCTGATCGAGCGCAGGGCGGCCCAGCCGATCATGCCCTTGCGGCTGTTCGCGAGCCGCCGCCGCACCGGCGCCTACCTGGCACGTTTCCTGTATCTGGGCGCAATGATCGGGTTCTTCTTCTTCACCACCCAGTTCCTGCAGGAAGTGCTCGGCTTCGACCCGCTGCGGGCCGGCATCGGATTCCTACCCATGACGGCGGTCAACTTCGCCGTCGCGATGAGCATCCCCCGGCTCGTAGGCCGGATGCCGGGCTCGGTCCCGCTCCTGACCGGGATCCTGCTCACGTTGACCGGGATGTTCTGGCTCAGCCGAGCCGGAGTCGACTCCGCATACCTGACAGGGGTGGCTCTGCCGATGATCCTCATCGGGGCCGGTCAGGGCCTCGCTTTTGCTCCACTGACCTCGTTCGGCATCACCGGCGCCCCCGCGTCCGACGCCGGCGCCGCATCCGGCCTGGTGAACACCTTCCACCAGGTCGGCACCTGCCTCGGGCTTGGTATCGCGGTCGCTGCCGCAGCCACCGTCCCGACCCCGGGCTCTGCCGTAGCCCACCTGGCCGCGCAGGTCAGCGTTGCGCTGACCACGGGCAGCGTCCTACTGTTCCTTGCCCTGGGTGTCACCGCCACCCTCATCCTGCCAGCAGACTTGGCTGCCCGCCGCACCAGGGCACCCCGGATAGCCGTGCCCGTACCGGAGGCCGAGCGCGTCCGCTGAGCTGGCCGGCCGGCAAGCCCAGGGCAACACCAACGAGCGGCACCCCTCGCGGTGCCGCCTCCCGCTCGATGGAGGTAATGATGTGCCCTCCCACAACTCCCCACCTCTGAATACCGTGAAAGGCATGGACATGAAACTTACTCTCAACAACGGCATTACGATGCCCGCCCTCGGTCTGGGCGTCTTCCAAAGCGCCCCCGAGAAGACCACGGCCGCCGTCGAGGCCGCGCTTGCTGCCGGCTACCGGCATATCGATACCGCCGCCGCGTACGGCAACGAGCGGGAGGTCGGTGAGGGCATCCGCAACTCGGGCCTGGACCGTTCAGAGGTGTTCATCGAGACCAAAGTCTGGGTCAGCGACTACGGCTACGCCGAGACGCTGCATGCTTGGGACAAGGCGACGGGCAAGCTCGGCGTTGACTACTTGGACCTGCTCATCCTGCACCAGCCCGCCCCGGACCGGTTCGAGAAAACCATTGCCGCGTACAAAGCACTTGAGCGCCTGCTCGCTGACGGGCGCGTGCGGGCCATCGGCGTCAGCAACTTCATGCCGCACCACCTCGAGCAGCTGCTGGCCACCACCGAGATCGTCCCGGCCGTGAACCAGATCGAACTGCACCCGTACTTCACCCAGCCGGACGTCCAGGCAGCCGACACCGAACACGGGATCCTCACCCAGGCATGGTCACCGATCGGCGGCATCACCTTCTACCCGGGATGGGGCGAGGACCGCAGGAACGTGATGGAAGACCCGACGATCACCAGCATCGGACAAACGCACGGCAAGAGCCCAGCCCAGGTCATGCTCCGCTGGCACTTGCAGCAGGGCCGTTCAGCCATCCCGAAGTCGACCAACCCCGCACGCATCGCCGAGAACTTCGACGTCTTCGACTTTGAACTCAGTGCCGACGAACTCGCCGCCGTCGACGCGCTCGATACGGGCGTGCGCAACGGACCGGACCCCGACGAGGCCCGCGAAGAGCGCTTCGCCATGGTCATCCCCGAAGCCTGAGACAGAGAGTAGACACCACCATGGAATATCGCCCACTTGGCCGCACCGGCGTGCAGGTCAGTCCCTTATGCCTCGGAGCGATGATGTTCGGCCCCTGGGGCAACGACGACCGTACGGACGCCATCCGGATTATCCACCGCGCCCTCGACTCCGGCATCAACTTCATTGACACCGCCGACGTCTACTCAGGCGGGGCATCCGAGGAGATCGTTGGGCAGGCTCTCGAGAGACGCCGCGACGACGTGTTCCTCGCGACGAAGTTCTTCATGCCCATGAGCGAGGACCCCAACCAGCGCGGCGGATCCCGCCGCTGGGTCATCCGCGAGGTCGAAAACTCCCTCCGTCGTCTGAACACCGACTACCTCGACCTGTACCAGGTCCACCGGCCCAGCCCCGACACGGATGTCGAGGAAACCCTCGGCGCCCTTACCGACCTCGTCCGTCAGGGGAAGGTTCGTTACATCGGCTCCTCGTCGTACTCCGGATCCCAGATCGTGGAAGCCCAGTGGGCGTCGCGTACACGGAACCTGGAGCGGTTCGTCACCGAGCAGCCGCCGTACTCGATCCTGGTCCGCGGCATCGAAGAGGACATCCTGCCGACGGTGCAGCGCCACGGCATGGGTACCCTCACCTACAGCCCGCTCAGCGGCGGGTGGCTCTCCGGGCGCTGGCGGAAAGACTCGGCGTCCGCACCCGCCTCTTCCGCACGTCCGAATGCCCGGTTCGACATGACAAGCCCGGCCAACCAGCGCAAACTCGACATCGTCGAAGATCTCGCCCACCTGGCCGAACAGGCCGGTTTGACCCTCATTGAGCTCGCCATAGCCTTCGTGATCAACCACCCCGGCGTCACGGCAGCGATCGTCGGACCGCGCACCCTGGAACAGCTCGAGTCCTACCTGCCCGCCGCCGACATCACTCTGTCCAGCGACGTTTTGGACCGCATCGACGAACTCGTCGCCCCCGGCGTGACTGTCAACCCTGACGACAACAGCTACGGTACCCACGAACTCACGGCGCAGGCGCGGCGACGGTGACAGGCGTGACCGCCGCGGCGGTAGAAGCGCTCCATGGCACCCTGTGCGAGGCGATGGTGGGCGGTGACGTGGCGGAGCTGGACAGCATCCTCGCCGACGACTTCACGCTTACCCACATGACCGGATACGTGCAGTCGAAGGCGGAATGGCTTGGTGCCATCGATACCGGCCAGATGCGGTACCACCGGATGGAAATAGTCGAGGCCGCCATCAGAACGGAAGGGACCACGCCCGGTTTGACCGCCCGCACACTCACCGACGCCACGATCTGGGGATCCAGGTCCACCTGGCGCCTGACGCTGCGTTCCTGGTTCGAACCCCACGGAGACGACTGGGTCATAGCACGCACCGTCGCATCCACCTGGTATTTCCCACGCAGCCCGTCCATTTGACGCACGAAAGATTCCAAACCGAAAGAAGGATCATCATGACTAACCAACCCAAGCAGCTCGGTGGCGGCCGAAAGATGTTCGGCGACTTCGCGCCAAAGCTTGCCGCGCTCACTGACGACGTCCTCTTCGAAGACGTCTGGAACCGGCCTGAACTCTCCGCACGGGACCGCAGCCTCATCACCGTGGCCGTGCTCACCGCTGGCGGAAACACCGCCCAGCTGGGCTTCCACCTCGGCCGCGCCATCGAGAACGGTGTGACCCAAGAGGAGCTCATCGAAGCCATCACCCACGTCACGCTCTACGCGGGCTGGCCCCAGGGCATGTCTGCCATGGGCGTCGCCAAACAGCTCTTCACAGACAACAAGTAAGGAACATCATGAACATCGAACCCTTTGTGCCCACCACGAAAAACCCGGCGGCCCAGTTCGCTGGCGACGTCTGGCTCGACCCAATCGCGCTCCCCCACGAGTCTGACCAGACGATGGTCGTCGCGACCGTCCGCTTCGCGCCCGGAGCACGCACAGCCTGGCACTCCCACCAGCACGGTCAATATCTGCGCGTCACCCAAGGTGTAGGCCGTTTCGGTACCCGAGACGGAAAGATCATCGAAGTCCATCCCGGCCAGACGCTCTACACCCCGCCCGGCGAGGAGCATTGGCACGCCGCCGCCCCGGGCTGCTTCATGGAACACATTGCCATGATCCAAAACGGCGAAGACCCGTCCAAGACCACCACTTGGCGCGAGCACATAACAGACGACGAGTACAACGGCCGCTAACCGCGGCTTTCCCCCCAAGGGCTTCGGTGTTTCAGCGCCGTCGGGTCTGGACCAATTTCCCTATTGGAGGGACGCCGTCAGGCGCGCCAGGTTGTCGAATACTTTTTGGGCTATGGGCCGCCGGATCCAGTCCTCGAGCTGCAGCTCACGGCTTTCCACGCGGTACCCGTCTTCGATCCGGCGAATTGCGTCCACAAAACCGCGGCCGTGCACAAGGACGGAAACTTCCATGTTGAGGCTGAAAGAACGGACATCCATGTTGCTGGACCCAATCACCGCAACCTCCTCATCGATGGTGAAGTGCTTAGAGTGCAGTACCTTTGGCGCCCGGTAAAGGTAAATCCTGACGCCGGCGCGGAGCAGTGCCTCGTAGTAGGAACGCTGCGCGTGATAGACCATGCTCTGGTCTCCGACCTCGGAAACAAAGAGCTCGACGCTTAGCCCCCGCGCGGCTGCCGTGACAATAGCCATCAGGATGGATTCGTCCGGGACAAAGTATGGACTGGTGATGCTGACGCGACGCTCAGCTTTGTGGATTAGCGTCGCGTAGAGCTTCAAATTGTTGTCGTTGTCGAAGCTGGGACCACTGGGCAGGACCTGTGCGTCAACGAGCGCGGAACGTTGGCTGACTCCTAGGGGGCTTGAATCCAGTGGCAGTATCACACCCGTTTCGCTGTACCAGTCCGTTGCGAAGACCGCATCCAGCTCCCGGACCACAGGTCCCTCGACGCGCATCATCAGCTCATGCCACTGGAGCCCGCGCTTCAGGTTACCCTTCGTGTCGTAGCTCGCGTCGATGACGTTCTGGGACCCAGTGAATCCCACGCGGCCATCGACGACGAAGATCTTCCGGTGATTGCGCAGGTCCGGCCTCTGCCATTCGCCGCGCCACGGCCGCACCGGCAGCATGGGGCGATATTCCGCCCCTATCTTCTGGAGGAAGTCCAAGGTTTCTTTCCGGCCGGGGAACTTTAGGCCAGCCAGATGATCGGACAGAACCCGCACGTCAACGCCGCGTGATCTTGCTCGGGCCAACGCTTGAAAATACGGCGCCGTCGTTGCGTCCAACACCAGGATGTAAAACTCCACGTGCACATAACTGGTGGCCGAATCGATCTCAGCGATCATGGCATCGAAAGTGCCGTTGTAGTCGCCCAACAGGGTCGCACTGTTGCCCGCGACCATAGGGAGCGCCCCAAGGTTGCTGTTCAACACTACCGCCGAATGGAGCCACTCCGGCCAGTCAAGGCCGCGGCTGATCAGTGGGCTGCCTTCAGTCCGCGCCAGGACCAGAGCGTTGACTTCGCGCTGTTTGTCCCGGCGCGCCTTGGGCAGTTTCGAGTAACCGACAAAGAAATACGCGACTGCACCCAGGATCGGTATGAAAATTATGGCGAGCACCCAGGCAATAGCCGAGGACGGACGGCGATTCATCGACACGAGGACAGCTGCGACGGTCACGAGCAATATGTGGGCCGCAAGCAGGAGCAACGCAAATGTTTCAGCGTCCTGGAAGAATCCGCGCACGGCTGCCTACTTCGATGCCGCGAAGGCCGTCAAACCAGCACCCGGCTTTTGATTCTTTCAAACTGATCGCGAAAAAGGTCACCGATGATCGCAAAAACACCAAACAGGTAGGCAAAGAAAACGGACGCAGCGAAGAACCGCCAGAAAATATCCCACGAGTTTTCCCAGAAACTCATTTGTGTTACCTGCTCTCAAAGACGCGGTCTCGTTTCCGGGACGGCCTGTCCCTCAGCCCTACCCGTGGAGGGTATGACTATTGTTGGCGCTAAGCCCGGCATGGACCTCACCCGCTGCGGGTGAAATCCCGGAAATGTTTGGAGCGAATTCCGGAAACGAGTTCATGAGCGTCTGGCCGAAGGGCTGCTCACAAATAGCTCGAGAAGGGAAAATCCCGTACGCTTTCAGGAGCCAGAGCCGGTGAAACTTTTGTCAGCTCGTGGTTCGGTGCCTTTCAGTGGGTGTGTGCTCGCTCGCTCCCCAGCTTGCGAGGAGGCGGAGACGTTCCGCTGAAGGGGAGCCTGGCTCTGCGGTGTAAACCATAAGCACGAGGCCTGGCTCGGCGGTGATCGCGAGTTCCTCGTACGCGAGGGTAAGTTCCCCGGCCACGGGGTGATGGAAGCGTTTTGTTCCGGAGCCATGGGTGCGTACGTTGTGCGCGCCCCATAGTGCACGGAAGGTCTCGCTTCGTGTCGAGAGCTCTCCGACAAGGTCCTGCATTGTGCGGTCGTGAGGGTCCCGGCCCGCTTCGGCACGCATGATGCCCACGCACATCTCGCCAAACTGCTCCCAGTCGGGGTAGAAGTCGCGCGAAGCCGGGTCCAGGAACTGAAACCTCGCGAGGTTCGGGGTGCGGCCACTGTCTCCGATCACCGGCGAGTAGAAGGCGCGCCCCAAGGCGTTTGTCGCGAGCAGGTTCTGGTACGGGTCGCGGACGAATGCGACACCCTCGGTGATCGCTTCCAGCGCCCACTGCAGGCTCAAGCGGGCCCCGGCTTGGGCGGTGGCGCGTTTGCGGAGCCTCCCGGAGGTCGGGATGCCATCTGCCGCCCGGGCCAGGTCGAACAAGTGCGCCCGCTCGGTGTCATCGAGACGAAGGGCGCGGGCGACGGATTCGAGCACGGACGCGGACGCGCCCGCGATGGAACCGCGCTCGAGCTTCGCGTAGTACTCCACGCTGACGTCGGCGAGTAACGCGACTTCGCTGCGCCTCAGCCCGGCCACCCGACGATTCGACCCCGCGGCAATGCCGGCGTCTTCCGGTGTGAGTCGTGCGCGCCGCGACATCAGGAACTCTCGCACTTCAGCCCGGTTATCCATGGTTCAAGGGTAAATCGGCAGGGAGGAACGAGGGGTTCCCTCTCGGTACACCCCTCAACAGAGACTCCCCCGCGCACGGAAAGAAAGTTGGACTGGTTGGACCCGATGAACAGGAGAGCAAATTATGCGTGGTGTTGTCATGTACGGCGCCGTCGGACTCTCGGCGATCCTCGCCGCCAAGCAGCTCGGCGCCAAGGGGTCTATCCCACGGCCCGTGGGATAGACCTCCCGCCGCGTCCGATCTCCAAGCCCGATCCCCGGCATCACCGCCCCGCACGAAAGGAGCCACATGACAACCGTCCCCACACGAACACCTGCACCAGAAGTCAGGGCACAGCAAAAGCTGCCTTTGCTCGCCCTCGTCGTCCTGGCCGCAATGGGATTCATCCTCGTCGCTACCGAAACCATGCCAGCCGGCCTGCTCCCCGTCATCGCAGCAGGCCTCCACACAAGCGAAGGAACTGTCGGTCTGCTCGTCAGCGCCTACGCTCTCGGGACGGTCCTCGCCACCATTCCCGCGATCACCCTCACCCGCGGCATGCGACGAAAGCCTCTGCTGCTCGCGAGTATCGCCGGACTCGTGATGGCCAACACGCTCACCACGTTCTCTCCTGAGGCGACACTGTCTCTCGTCTCACGATTCCTCGCCGGCGCGTTCTCGGGAACCATTTGGGGAATGCTCGCTGCCTACGGCCGCCGCATCAGCCCGCCCCAAAACGCCGGGCTGTCCCTGGCCATCGTTTCCATGGGCGCTCCCCTCGGGTTCGCTTTCGGCACCCCCCTCGGCGCCTGGATCGGAAGGACCTTCGACTGGCGATGGTCCTTCGGCGCGCTCTCCGTCCTCGCACTCGTCGTCGGCGCACTGATCATCGCATTCGTCCCTGATGCCCCCGGGCAACCGGCCACGTTGCGGCTTCCCCTGGGGCGCGTGTTCCGGATCCCCGGAGTAGCCCTCATCCTCACCGTCATCGTCGTCTGGATGCTCGCCCACAGCACCATCTACACCTACATTGCCCCCTACCTCCGCGCCACAGAAACCGGCCTCTCCGCCGACCTCGTCCTACTGATCTACGGCATCGCATCGGTCATCGGCGTGGCCATCACCGGAGCGCTGCTGGACCGCTGCCCCCGGCCCCTCCTGCACCTGAGCGTCACCGCGTTCGTCGCATCCGGAGTCATCCTGCTCATCGGACACACATCGGCCCTGGCCATTGTGATCGCCGCCGCCCTCTGGGGCGTCGCCTTCGGCGGCGCGTCAGCCCAGCTGCAGGGCCCGCTGACCACCGCAGGAGGCGAAAACGCCGACGTCGCCAACGCGTTCCTCCCGGTCGCCTTCAACATAGCAATCTTCGGCGCCGGCATCCTCGGCGCACTCCTCCTGACGCCATTCGACGGGCTGGCGCTACCGGTAGTCATGATCGCCCTCGGGATCGCAGCCCTCCTGCTCACCCTGTATGGCCGCCGGTCGGCATTCCTCCGCCGCCTCTGAGCAAATCCAGTTCCTGCAATGAGGGCAGGCACGGATGGGGACTCTGCAAATAGCGCACAAGCGGGCACCACGGGCCACGACGCACTCAACCTACTCGCCAGCTGAGCCACCACAGTACGCAGCGAAACACGGCTCAAGACGACCGACTCAGCCCCTCAGCGGTCAGCCCGCGCCCTGGCCCTCGCGGGCCACCTCTTCCAGAATCCTGGCCGTCGGCGCTGCCGTCATCAGCTGCCCTATCACCTCGGGTTTGTCCCACACCTGGCTGCGCAACGTTTCCAGAAAGACGGTCGCGGCGTCCTTGGTATCGAAGTCGAGGAGCACGGCCACGCTGTTCTGGTCCTCCGTGTCCCGGAAAACCCGGATAGACCGGGCGCCCGAGGCGGCGCGGCCTGCGGGATCGGTGTCGAAGACTTTCTTCCATGCCTCGTAGTCCCGGACCGGATAGCTAATCTGCAGGGTGAACATCGTCGTTCCTTTCCCTCGGGCTGTGTCAGGACCACGATAGGCCGTCCCGCGTCATCCCGGTAGGGCCGGAGGGCGGCCCTGCTCCCCTGCGGCGCGGCCTCGAAACCTTCGGCCCTCGCTAGACCAAACCCTTCGGGCCGGCCGTGGCAGGTCCGACCGGCCCGGTGTAAACGGGGCCGCGAGGCCACAGTGTGCTCCGCCGCGTCCTCGAGCCCAGGCCTACGCCCTCGTTGATGGGCTGTGTTGCGGGAGGGGGCAGAGGTGGCGCAGCCGGAATGCGACCGCGAAGATCCAAGCCATAAACGTGACCAGAATGGCCCGTTGCACGAGCCCTTTCCAGTCGAAGAGTCCGCTACCGGGCTGCTGGCTAATCTTGAGCAGAACGATCCCGAGAGTAAGGACCACGCCGCTGAGAAGTGTCCACCCCGCCAGGGGGCGCCAGGCCGGGTCCCTGCGGAAGCGCCGGTAGAAAACGAAGCAACTGAACGGCGCGAACGTGAAGACGATGGCGCCGAAGATACCGTGCACCATGCCATGCGGACTGGTTTGGCCGAACATCGCCGACGGGTCGGTGACGAACGGCCCCGAGGCAATCAGGCTGACGCCGATCCCCTGCACAAGAAACGGCCCGGCCCGGGAAACCGCGCCGGCGCTGAAATAAGCGGCCAGACCGCGGCCGAACATCAACACCAAGGCGCCCGTCAGCACGAAGTTGAGGACCTGGACCCACCCATAGGGGCCAAGAGCCAGCTCGCTGACGAACATACCCGTCCAGGAGTAGCCGGGGTACAGCCACCCGTAAACGGTGAAGACGGATACAAACAGAACGGCGCCCGCCATGCCCGCCACGGCCCCCACCCGGACGCGCCGTGGTGCGGCCGCCGACAAGCCGGGGACAGGGCTCGGGATCACAAGGTGGAGCCTAGTACGATCCGGGGGTCATACGACACGGCACCGGGAAGCAATTTGGTCTTTACGCTGATGGTGACATGAGCGTTCACGGCTTCGGGTTCGCGCGTCTCTCGTGGCCGCGAAGATCGTCCAATACGACCGAAGCCACCGCGGACCAGGCCACACCAACTTCCGAACTGGAGAATCTCTAGGCCTGCGCGGACGTCAGAACATAGTTCGGCCCGTTCCGTAAGCACGCACGCACCCCGTCCTTTCTCCATCTCCCCGCCAGGATCTCGGGTGTCTTGCACAACCAGCAAGACACGGCGCCAGCACCAAAATGAATCGTCCCGCAACAAGGTCAACGCCGAGCGCGCTCCCAAGACGTGTCAGGGCCGGTCACCTTGTGCATCGCGACGTTCGGTCGGACCCGTGTCCCGTCATCGCCCTGCGGTGTGTGGCATCGTCGGCGTGGAGGAGTCCTAACTTGAAACGAGGTTGCTCACGGCGAGTGCGATGAACACTGCGACGAGCAGCAGCGGCGTCAGCACGAAAGACATCACCGCCCACCACGAAACTTGGTGGGCCGATGCCGAACCGCCGACGGCGACCGAGGTGAGGATGTCCGACGGGAACACCCAAGAGCAGGAAACCGAGCCGGAACGAGTCCTCCGGTTGGACCTCTTCAAGCCTGCCCATCCATTTAGGGGCGCGGACGGCGTTGGTGTCTCGTCCTTACGCACCGCTGCGGCCAGCAGGAGGACCAGGACGATGATGTCGAGGATGGATTTCGACGTTCCCCGGTTCGATGCTCCGGCGCCCACGCGGTAGGCGATCGTCGATATTGAGCGGCCCGCTCAGGGGCGGTTGCGTCGGCCGATCAGGACGAAGCGGCTTCGATGATCTTCTCGTCGCCCTCGTTCACGGCCTTGACCACGGCGTCGTAGTCACCAGTTTCGATGGCTTTGCTGACCTTCTTGGTGGCCTTGTCGACCGCCTTGTCGACGCGGTCGAGGTAGAGGTCGTCGACGACGGCAACGATCGCCGAGGAGCCCGGAGGCAGCCACTCCTCCGCGTCGACGCCGATGGACTTCTCCTCGTGACGCTTCGCGATGGCCCCCACACCTGCGCCGATCCCAGCACCGATCACGCCGGACAGCAGAAGCGGCGGAGCGAACAGTCCGACCACCAGCCCGCCGATGGCGCCGGCCTTGGTGCCGCCGGCGACCAGTCCGCCCCCATGCTCCTTGACCTCGGTCTTGCCCGAGGCGTCACGCGACAGTACGACCGCAGCCGCCACAGCCGCGTCGTCCATGCTCTTGATCGCCTTGAAATCGTCCGCCGCCGAGCCCGTGTCGGCGTACGACGAAACGAACAAGATGTAGTTGTGCTCTGCCATGGTGTGCCCTCCATTTGGTTCTGGCCGGCGTAACGGCCACCCCGCTTCCTACTGGATGCTGTCTCCGGACGGTCTTAGACAGAACCGCCCCAGCTGCAAGAGGCCTGTCGCGCCCGGACCGGCGCCGTACGCACATCGGTCGTCGGGTAGGTCCAACTCTTGCCCCGGCAGGCTCGCACCGGCAGGGCCCTAAGTCACTGGTTCAGCGAAGAACCCTCTGGCAGGCATCAGGGCCGCAATGCCTTGGCTCATGGTCGGACTTGAGGCCGGCGCAGGAATACCCGGCCCGGTTTTATCCGGCGAACCGGGCTGCCTGCCAGGTGGGCACCTGACCTGGCCGCGGCGCGCTTTTCAATGGAAGCGGTGTCCCGCAAAGCGCCGAACAGCATGTGCGGGGATCATCGGATGTCTCACGCACACAGCTGAGCGCTGCGGCGGCGCGGACGGCCTACTCGCCGAGCTCACTGGCTCCCGAAATGCCTCATTGACGCGTTGATCCTTCTAAATCTGTTGCACGGTGAGGTCAGGGGGCGCTGTGCCGCCGCGGGCCGTGCCGTGCCGTGCCGTGACCGCAGCGTGGTCTTGACGCGGCGCGGCCACAAGCGTATACAAGGGCCATCTCGGTGTCGTCGCGGGGGTTATGACCGTGGAACAAACTCGGGCGGCGCGGGGACCGTCATTATGAACCGTGGCGGAGCAGCGAAGTGAGGTGTGAGCGATGACCGGATTAGCCGCCCTCCGCTTCGTGGCGCTCGGCTCGGCAGGCTTCGTCGCCGCGGAAGCAGGGACTGCGGACGAATGGGCGTACTACTTCGGCGTCTTCGTGATTGTGCTGGCCCAGTGCGCCGGTGTACCGCTTCCCGCCGTGGCCGTACTGCTTGGGGCCTACGCCTCGGCGCGCCACGGAGATCTGAACCTTGCTGCCGTTATCGCGGTCGGCAGCCTGGGCGCCATGCTCGGCAGCACTATTGGCTACATACTTGGGCGGGTGGGAGGCCGTCCGTTGATGCTGCGACTCGCACGGCGCTTCCACGCCGACGAAAATCGCATCGTCCAGCTGGAGTCGTTCTTCGATCGGCACGGCGGAACAGCCTTGTTCTTCGGCCGCTGGGTCATTGTCGTCCGGCTCTGGGGTGCCATTGCCGCGGGGGCTGCCAAGATGCCGTGGCCCAAGTTCCTGCTGTGGAACATCACGGGGTCCATTGCGTGGGTCGCGAGCCTCAGCGTTCTCGCCTATCTGGCCGGGGCGCTGGCCCATGCCATCGGTGACGCTCTCGACATCGGCGGCTGGGTGCTGGTCCCCATCGTCGTGCTTGGCCTGGTGATCGTCTGGCGCCGGCGCAGACGCCGGAAGCTCAAGTCAGCGCAGGCGTCAGGGGACGGCGTGCCCGACGCCGAATGAAGCCGGGGCCTAGCTGCCCCGCGCGGGATCAACCTCGGCCCCTACGCTTGAACGTCCGCCCAGGTACTCCCGGTTAGGCGGCTGTTCCTGTCGCCGCATTCGCCGTGCGGTACGAGGATCCAAGTAGGCACTCGGGTTCCTCCGCGCAGGGTGGAAGGGGCAATGCCCACACTCTAAAGCAAAAACCCCTCTGACGAGGTGTGCTGTGCCCGAGGTGGGACTCGGACTGCATTTCCTCCCCTGCAAACACTGGACTCCCCCGGAAACACGCGGAATCCGGTCCGATCCAACTCCCGTGCGACCACGTCCGGAGCTCAAAGTGTGTACGTTGTACACACTTCCCCGCCCACAACCTGGATGAGACGGAATAAGGTCCTGAGCTCTCTTCCTAGGAGACTTTCGCGTGCCATAGTCTGGGCACGCCAGCCTGCGGCCGAAGGTGAAAAGGGCGGAAAGCAGGACAGAAGACGCGTAGAAGGGACCAACCATGCTGCTCTGTGCAACCTGCGGCGTCGAACGCGACGAACCTACCCCGGAGGTCTGCCCGATTTGCGCCGATGAGCGGCAGTACGTGCCCGAGGACGGCCAAAAATGGCTCACGCTGGACGGTCTGGCGCAGGAGGGCCAGCAGACAGTGTTGAAGGAGAACGAGCCGGGACTGACCGGGATCACGACGGAGCCCAAAGTCGGGATCGGCCAGACCGCCCAGCTTGTGGTGACACACGAGGGTTCGCTGCTGTGGGATCCGGTCGGATATGTCGATGACAGCGCTGTGCAGGCAGTCCTCGAGCGGGGCCCGGTCCTGGCGATCGCCGCTAGCCATCCACACATGTTTGGTGTGCAGGTCGAATGGTCGCATCGGCTCGGTGGCGTCCCTGTACTTGTGGCCGACGCAGACCGGGGATGGCTGGGACGCGATGATCCGGTCATCGAATGCTGGTCCGGCAGTCAAGCAATCGCCGAAGGGTTGACACTGCACCAGACCGGCGGACACTTCCCGGGCAGCGCGGTGGTGAACTGGGCCGCAGGGGCTGGCGGCAGAGGAGTTCTGCTGACCGGTGACAGCGTGTATCCGAATCCGGACCGTCGCTCCATCGCCTTCATGCGCAGCTACCCGAATCATTTGCCGCTATCCGGCGCGGTGGCGTTGCGGCTCGCCGCGCAGTTGGGAGAGCTCAAGTTCGACCGGATCTACGGCAACTTCAACAATGTAATCGCCTCCGGCGCAAAGGCCATTCTGCACGATTCAGCCCAACGGCACGCTGCTTGGGCGCGAGGAGACTTCGACCATATGACCTGAACCGCCGTCTGCACGAGGGCTTGGAGCGCCTGCCCCTGACCGTCGTGGCGGTTGCGGACGGCTGAGATGTGCTGCCTCGGATCCTTTATTGGAAGTGCTTAAGGAAGCCGCCGACGATGTCTGTCCCGGTGATCTAGGAGGAGTCGTCGCTGGCCAGGAAACAGTGTGGTGGTGGCGATCTTCTCGGACTTGGCGGCCCGGCCGCCCCGCGGATCCATCAGCCGAAATACTCGTCTCGAACGTCGGCTTGGGTCCATCATGGGGAGAAGGCGTCAGCTCGGCGTTCCAGACGCGTTGGGGGTATGTCCATGAACCACAGGAATTCATTCGTGCTGCCGATCAGCTCGGTGCCAGCTGACCGCCGCTCGCTGTTGAAGGCAGTCGGCGTCGGAGCTGCGGGCATGGCAGGGATGCCGCTGCTGGCCGCCTGCACCGACCAAAGAGCCAGTCAATCTGGCGCCTCCGGCACGCCGTCGGCCTCGCTCCTGCCGGCACCGGAACCACAGGTCAAACCGCTCCTGGACCAACAGAAGGTCAATGACGCCGTTGCCAAGCTTGACGGGATAGTCCAGGGGGCAATGGAGAGCACCGGAGTCCCCGGAATCGCGGTGGCAGTGGTCTACCGGGACCAGGTGCTGTACGCCAAGGGCTTCGGCGTGCGGGAGTCGGGCAAGCCCGAGACAGTCGACGCGGACACGGTCTTTCAACTGGCCTCGGTGTCCAAACCACTGGCTTCCACGGTGGCGGCCGTAGCCGTGGGCCGCAAGGCCATCTCCTGGACGGACCCGGTGATCATGCACAGTCCGGGGTTCGCCCTCAAAGACCCTTTCGTTACGGCAAACGCCACGATGGCGGACCTCTTGTCCCATCAAAGCGGCTTGCGGACGGGAGCAGGTGATCTGCTGGAAGACCTCGCATTCGACCAGTCCTACATTCTCAGCCACCTCAACCAGCAACCGCTCGACACATTCAGGTCAAGCTACAACTACAGCAACTTCGGCTACACCTCCGGCGCCAAGGCCGCTGCCGATGCCATGAATATGCCATGGGCAGACCTCGCCGAAGACGTGTTGTTCAAGCCCCTTGGCATGACCTCCACCAGCTACCGCCATGCGGACTACCGAAAAGCGTCTAACAGGGCTCTCATCCATGTGCCCGCCGGCAACAAGACCTGGGTCGCCAAATACAGCCGGGACGCCGACGCCGAAGCACCCGCCGGCGGCGCCAGCTCCTCCGTGAATGACCTGGCCCGCTGGATCCGCCTGCAGCTCGCCAACGGCAGATTTGAAGGCAAGGACGTTGTGGACCCTGACGAGCTTGGCGTCACGCATGTCCCGCACGCAGTGTCGGGCCTTCCCGCGGCACCGGCCGCCCGCACCCGCTTCTACGGCCTCGGCTGGAACGTCTCCTACGACGATTTCGCCCGGCTCCAACTCGGGCACTCAGGAGCCTTCAACCTCGGTGCCGCGACCGCCGTCTCCATGCTGCCGGGCGAGCAGCTGGGCATCGTGGCCCTGACGAACGGCCGTCCGCAGGGCATTCCGGAAGCCATCTGCGCCGCATTCCTGGACACCGCCCAGAACGGCGCCGCGACAGTTGACTGGTTCGGATTCACCGCGGGCGTCTTCCAGAAGATCGACGAGGCGGACAAGCCAAAAGTCGACTACTCCCAGGCGCCCGCACAGGCCAAACCGGCGCGGGGCAGCGACTTCTACATAGGCAGCTATGCGAACCCCTACTACGGCCCGCTCAGCGTCGCGGTGGAGAACGGCGGGTTGTTCATGGAGCTCGGCCCCGCTGGCAGCACCACCAGGTTCCCCCTCAACCACTTCGACGGCGATACCTTCAGCTTTGAATCCATCGGGGAGAACGCCAACGGCCTCGCAGGGGCAATCTTCGCCTCTGCCGCAGGTGCGGCGCCCGGTGCCGGCGGCACGGCGTCGAGCGTGAGGCTCGACTTCTACGATCCGACCGGACTGGGCACCTTCACCCGTGGCTGATTCCGGCCTCCGGGAACGTCTTCCGTAGGCTTCCAAGGCACACATTGCCCGGAGCCAAGGTACCAATGCCGATCAACAAACGCTCGCCCAAGGACGACGAGTCTGCCGGGTTCAGGACTCTCGCAGACGTGGCGATCAACCGGATCCCGCAGCGGACCGGGATTTGCCGTGCCCGCCAGCCGGAATCGTGAACGCGGACAGATCCCAGGAGGGCGTGGTCTCTAGGTTCACCCGGCGGTCCCCGGCACACCGTTACTGATCCTGGATACGGTTACAGGGCTACGTGTTGAGGTCCCAGTGGACACGGATTGCCTCTGCAATCGGTCCGGCCGTGACTTCGACTCGCAGAGCAACGGGCGCGGTCCCTGTCTCTTCGATAACCGCGTCGTGGTAAACGCGGCCGCATGAGGGACACAGGGTGTAGATATCCTCGTCCTCAGGCCATGCAGCCAGCCCCGCGGGCACGGGAGTGTTTGCGTCGTTGTGAACGGGAATGCCTTGTGAGTTGGCCTGAATCAATCCTTGGTTACTGACGGTATTGCCGCATACGCAGGTGATGGTGGTGACGTCATGATCGATGACCTCAGCGAATTCGGTGTCCATGATGAGCTCCCCGGTGTTGGAAGAAAGCGTTCTGTCGTAGATTGTGCCTGCGGACCCAGCTGCAGGGGTCGTGCCGCATCCTGCTTCAGCGGTTCAGGTTCCGCAGAACGTCCGGTAAGGGCCGAAGCTTTCCGGGGCGGCGTCGGCGTAGTGTTCGAGACCGGGCCGTTCGTCGAAGGGTGAGGCTACTGCGTCTATCAACCGTTCCAACGGACCCGTATTCCCGCCGGTAGCGGCAGCCAGGGCCTCCTCCACCAGGTGGTTCCGCGGGATGTAGACGGGGTTGACCCGGTCCATGGCGTCTGCGTCCGGAGCGAAGGCACGCCAGCGCCTCGCCCAGGCATCGAACCCTGCCGGGTTCAGAAGCTGGCCGCGTGCAGGTTCGGCCTGGCCGCGGGCGGCTTGGCCGAGATGCCGGAAAAACGTTGTGTAGTCCGCCCTGGACTCCTGAACCAGAGCCACCAGTTCGTCCACAAGAGGCGAGGTCACCTCATCGTCGAGCCCTTCACGGAACCCCAGCTTGGCCTTCATTCCTGCCGACCAGGCTTCACTGTACTGCCGGCGGAACCCCCTAAGTGCTTCCATCGCGAGCTCCACCGCCTGCTCCTGGTCATCGTGGAGCAGAGGCAGGAGAGACTCTGCGAGCCGGGCAAGGTTCCACTCCGCCACCACCGGCTGATTGCGGTAGGCATACCGTCCGGTCTCGTCGATCGAACTATAGACGGCGGCGGGGTCGAAGCCTTCCATGAAGGCACACGGCCCGAAGTCGAGTGTTTCGCCCGAGATCGTCATGTTGTCGGTGTTCATGACCCCGTGAACGAACCCTACGAGCATCCACCGGGCCACCAGTGAAGCCTGGGCTGATATGACCGCCTGGAATAGTGCGAGATAACGGTTCTCGGCGTCCGCGGCGACCCGGTAATGACGGGTTAGCGCGTATTCGGCGAGGCGGCGAAGGAGTCCTACGTCGCCCGTGGCCCGGGCGTACTGGAAGCTCCCCACACGCAGGTGGCTGCTGGCAACCCGGGTAAGAACGGCGCCTGGCAGGAGCGTCTCGCGCTGCACCGAACGCCCCGTCGCGACGACGGCGAGGGATCGCGTGGTGGGGATGTTCAGCGCGTGCATTGACTCGCTCACGATGTATTCGCGCAGCATAGGACCGACCACTGCCTGGCCGTCGCCGTTTCGCGCAAACGGCGTGCGTCCTGATCCCTTGAGATGGATGTCGCGGAGCTGCCCGTCCGCGTGCCCGATCTCGCCGAGCAGCAGTGCGCGCCCGTCGCCGAGACGGGGTGCGTACCAGCCAAACTGGTGGCCGGCGTAGGCCTGTGCCACCGGGCTGGACTCCCCAGGGATGGCGTTGCCGATCAGCAGACGCAGACCCTCAGGGCTCCTGAGAAAGGCCGGATCGAGACCTAGTTCGGTGGCGAGGTGCTCGTTGAGTACCAGAAGGTGCGGGTCGGGAGCCTCCTGCGCGCGCCAAGGAATGGCCATCTCCTTGAACTCCCGGGCGAAGCGGCCATCAAATGTGACGGTTGAATGCGCGATGTCACTCATCTATTAAGGATACGGGCGACACTGTCAGCAATGTCGCCTGGCCGGATCCGCTCGCCGCCGCAAGGCGATCCACTGCAGCGCTCAAGGTCAGCTGCCGCAACACTGCCAATCGGTGTAGACAGCACAGCTGCCCTGGTTCTCAATCGTGCCGCGAACAGTCCTGACACACTACATGCGGACGTCCCGCCAGATTCTTCGAAAAGGCATGTTACACAGACTGCATAGGCGCATGAACTCGTGTCAGCAGAAGTAGGCAACGCGAGGGTCGCGGATGAGCCACGGAATCACACGGACACGGGTGTGGACCTTGGACACCCCCTCTTGGCCGGACAAACGTCCGCCGCCCGCTCCCCCCAGCAGGCGGAGGGTCCACTAGCTGCTGTGGTTGAACCTCGATGCCACGCTACGAGCGCCCACCGACAATTAGAACGCACGCCAATTTAGACTGCACCCATGAACGAAACTCACAGAACCAACACAGACCCGGCTTTCGAAGCTGCCTACGAAGCCGCACAAAAGAGTCTCCGAGAGGGCGGCATCCCGATCGGCGCTGCCTTGGCCCGCGGCGGGGAAGTGATTGCCAGCGGCCACAACGAGCGTGTCCAGCATGGTGATCCAATCGCCCACGGCGAGATGTCTGCGCTGCGGGCTGCCGGACGCCAGAAGAGCTACCGGGACACTACCCTGTACACCACTCTGGCACCGTGTGCGATGTGTACCGGGACCATCATCCAGTTCAAGATTCCGCGCGTGGTGGTGGGCGAGGCCGAGACGTTCCCCGGCGAATTCGATCTTCTGCGCTCACGTGGCGTCGAAGTAGTCGTATTGAACGATGCCCGATGCGTCGAGATGATGCGCGCCTTCCAGGACGAACACCCTGAGCTGTGGGCGGAGGACATCGCCGAGTAATCAGCAGCAGAAAGGAACAACGGTGAAAGGGGTCGCGACCGTGCCAAAGCCATCGTGTGCCGCGACATCATGCGCCTGTCGCCTGGCGGTCCAATATCCACCCAGCCCCGTTGGCGCTCACCGACCTCGTACGACGCCGGGAATCCTCGACGACGGCGACCGGCGCCTTCGCTTCAGACCAGTTGCGCCCGGCCGCCCGTACGATGACGCGCCAGAGGAATCTGGGTGTCGAAGACAGGGCCAAACTCGCCAGCCGCTTGAAACACCTGGATTCGCCGCCCCCTGGCATTCACCGCCATGGGCCTTCAGCCCGTGAACTCATTCGGCGGTGCCCGTCTTCGCGGCGTATGCAGTGGCTTGGGCCCGCACCCGGCGAATGTAGGAATCGGACTGGTTGTAGGAGTAGATGGCGTCCGTCCACCCTTGCGCGGTTGTGAGGTCACGTCCGTGGGCGCACAGATAGGTCGCCGCGCTGAGGGCGGCGTCGTCAATATTGAACGGGTCGGCTTTTCCGTCCCCGTTCCCGTCCCGCCCTACAAGATGCCAGGTGGAGGGAATGAACTGCATGGGTCCGACGGCGTGGTCCCAGCGGGCGTCGCCGTCCAGGGCGCCCGCATCCGTGTCGGCGATGGCGGCGAATCCGGCGCCATTGAGGCTCGGGCCCACAATTGGGCCGCTCGCCTGCCCTGCGGTATTAAGGCTGCCGCCGCCGTAGGTTCCGTGCGCGGATTCGACGAAGCCGACAGCTGCCACGGTGTTCCAACCGATCCCGCACATCGGAGCGGAATCGTTGGCCGTGGCTGCCGCAGCAACGTAGGCCCGGAGCGCGCGGGCAGGGATCCCGGTCTGCGCGGCAGCCCGGATGAGCCACTGGGCATCCGGGCTCCGGGTTACGTTCACGGCGGTGGTGATGCCGGTGGAGAACACTTCGAGTTTCGCCCCCGCGCGCGGCGGTGGAGACAGGGCGCCGCGGACGTCTGCGCCGGGCTGCCGAGTTGCCCAGAACGAGAACGCGGTGATGACGCAAACCGCGAACAGGCTGAAAACCATAAGGCGTTTTAGACGGAGCACGGACTAATCAAACCATCCAAGCTCCGTGACTGGTTGACGAAACGGTTCTCATCGGAACAAGGAGGCCGTCGGGTCGGTCGCGGGTGCTTTGGCCGGCCACGCGGACCTGGCACCGAACGCTCCATAGGCGCCACGGCGTCCCACCGTTCCGCCACGTCGTCGGCCATTCCCCGGCGGCATTCGCACATTGCTTTCCACCGCAGCTTCTGGGAAGCGTCGGAGAATGCTTTGCTGCTTCGCCTGTGGCCGGTCACTGAAGCGCACTTGACGATTGCCCTGGCCCAGGACAAGGCCACGCGTGCGGATACGGTCCGCGCACATGAAGTGCATGAACAACTCGTCGCCACCTTGCGGACCGGCGATATGGCGGCCATGGAAGCGGCCTTCACGACGCACACCATGGACAGCGCCGAGGAACTGATTGCGCTGCTGAGCGGAGATGGCAAAACAGTATGAGGATATTGGTCATCGGAGCGAGCGGGCTTCCGGGAACGGCCGCTGCCAGCGCGCTGGAAGGGCGCCACGAGGTTCTCCCGGCCCCAGGTCCGGAGAAGTCGAGGTGGATCTGGCAAGTTCAGCGTCCATCGCGGATATGTTCGACCGCGTCGGCAAGGTGGACGCCGTCGTAGCATGCACGGGGATCCTCGAATCATTTGTGATGGCCACGGCTGCCGAGCTTCCCCGCGGTCTGCGCATCAACGCTGTGAGTCCCTCGGTCCTGGAGGAAGCAACCGGTTACCACAGCTACTTTCCCGGTTTCGCGCGGATCCCGGCGGAAGAAGTAGGCCAGGCCTACGTCAAGTCCGTTGACGGAATCCAGACAGGCCGCGTATTTTCGCTCGGCCAAGCGCACCGCGGCTCTTCGCAACTGACCGTCCCGGCCCGAAAGCAACCCCGACGCCGGCCGGTCGCCACTTAAGGCGATCGGCCGGCGTTGCACTTTCTCGGTTTGTGGGGCTAGTTCACTGCGGAGAGTGCTTCGTCGTAGATGTCCAGGGCCCTCCGGACTTCCTCGGGTGTGACGACTGCCGGCGGGACGACGTGGATGCGGTTGTCGGCGATGAAGGGCAAGAGCCCGCGGTTCAGGAGTTCAGCTTTGATGCGCCCCATGAAGGCGGGGGTGACGGGCTGGCGGGTCTGCTGGTCCTGGACGAGCTCGAGGGCCCAGAAGACGCCGCGTCCGCGGACTTCTCCGATGACCGGATGGCGGGCGGCGAGGGCGGCCAGGCCTGGCGTGAGGTGGTCGCGGCCGATGTGTGCGGCGTTTTCCACGATGTTGTCCTCTTCGAAGGCATCGATGGAGGCGACGATGGAGGCGGCCGCGAGGGGGTGGCCGGAGTAGGTCAGTCCTCCGGGGAACACCCGCTCATCGAACGTGGCAGATATGTCTTCGGAGATGATGACACCGCCGACGGGGACGTAGCCTGAATTGACGCCCTTGGCGAAGGTGATCAGGTCCGGCTTGACGTTGTAGGCGTCCAGGGCGAACCAGTCGCCGGTGCGGCCGAACCCTGCCATCACTTCGTCGAGGATCAGCATGATGCCGTGCTGGTCGCAGAGGGCGCGGACGCCTTCCAGGTACCCGGGCGGCGGGAGTAGGATGCCGGCGGTGCCGGGAACGGTTTCCAGGAGCACTGCCGCCACGGACTGCGGTCCCTCGAGTTCAATCGTCCGGCGCAGGTGCTGCAGCGCGCGCTCGGACTCCTGTTGCGGCGTCTCCGCCCAGAACTCAGAGCGGTACAGGTAGGGTCCGAAGACGTGGACGTGGCCGCGGGAGTATTCGTTGGGGATCCTCCGCCAGTCGCCGGTGGCCACGATCGCCGTTCCCGTGTTGCCGTGGTAGGACCGGTACCGGGAGATCACCTTGTCCCGTCCGGTGTGCAGGCGTGCCATGCGGATGGCGTTCTCGTTGGCGTCGGCGCCGCCGTTGGTGAAGAAGATCTTGTTCATGCCTGCCGGCGCGTGGGCCAGGATCCGCTCAGCGGCCAGCCCGCGGGTGTGGTTGGCGTGGGCCGGGGCAACGGTAACCAGGGCGTCGGCCTGCTCCTTGATCGCCTCGATCACGCGGGGGTGCTGGTGCCCGATGTTCGTGTTGACCAGCTGGCTGGAGAAATCCAGGTAGGTCCGGCCGTCATGGTCCCAGACAGTGCTCCCCGAACCGCCGGCAATGACCATCGGATTCAGGGCTTTTTGTGCCGACCACGAGTGGAAGACATTCGCCCGGTCCAGGGCGATCACGTCCGAGTTGGTGATAGGTGCGGCTAGAGCGGTCCGGCTGTGGGCCATGATGGTTCCTCTCGGGGACGGTGTAGTGCGTTCCCCTTCATAGTCCGCCGCAACATCCAGTCATGTCCTTGTACATTTGTATACTCGTGGCTATGAGTTTCGACGATCCGGCAGGGGTGGCCTAAGTGCTGCCCACCATTACCGCCCTGCTGCACACCCGGGCCCTGAATCTGCGGCTCGTGGTCCCCGACCCGGCCAGTCCGGCATTGGACGCGCCTGTGTCCTGGGTGCACAGTTCGGATCTGGATGACCCGACGCCGTTTCTAGACCCGGGACAGTTGCTGCTGACCGACGGGACGCAGTTCCCGTTCAGCGAAGCGGCCGCCGACGCATACGGCAGCTACGTCAGGCGCCTGGTGGACCACGGAATCTGTGGCCTGGGCTTTGCCACCCAGGTGATCCATGGAGTGCTTCCGGAAGGACTGGTAGCGGCCTGCCGCGAGCAGGGCCTGCCTCTGCTGGAGGTGCCGGACCGCACGCCGTTCATTGCCGTTATCCGCACCGTGGCGGACTGGCTGGCCAAGGAGCAGAACGCCAGGTCCGAGTGGTCACTCCAGGCGCAGCGGGCCATCGCCCGGGCGGCCCTGCGCCCGGACGGGCTGCGGTCGATACTTGCCGAGCTGGAGCGGCAGCTTCATTGCTGGGTTGCCCTGTTTGATGCAGCGGGAAACCACCTCCTGATGCCCAACAGCCGCCCGGTGCCGTCGGATCTGATGCCGGCGGTCCGGGAAGCCGTACTGCGCGCACTGGAGCAGGGCAACAGGTCCGTGGCCCAGCTGACGGTGGAAGACCAGCAGGTCACCCTGCAGACCCTCGGCCGGCGGCACAGTCTCAGGGGGGTCCTGGCCCTGGGCGCCATCGAGCCGCTGGATCCGGCCCGCACAGACATCATCAACAGTGTGATCGCCTTGGCCAGCCTCGCGCTGGAGCAGGCGCGGACACTGGACACGGCGCGCAGGCACCTGCGCTCGGGCGTGTTTGAGCAGATGCTCTCCGGAAACACCGAGGTGGCCGCGCGGACGGCACGGCAGGTGTGGGGAAAGCTGCCCGGCGAACCGGTCATCGTGACGGTGGCCCAGCCGCCGCGGCAGGGACAAAACCTGCTCGAGGCCCTCGAACTGCTTTCCGATGACCACCGCGGCGCGGTCTTCTACGCACAGCGGGGCGAAAAGGTCGTCGTGCTTGCCAATCCGGTGCACCAACAGAAGGTGGAGGCGGTCCTGGGAAGATATGGCGCCAGGGCCGGGACGTCGGCAGAGACTGCCTTTGATGGCCTGCTGCGGGGCGTGAAGGAAGGCGAGAAGGCCCTGGCCAGGGCGACCGAGTTGTCACGGGCGGTGGTCACCTTCGCGGATATTGCCGGTGGCGGCATGCTTGGGCTGCTCCCGCGGGAGGAAGCTGAATCGGTGGCACGCCGGCTCGTGGATCCACTGGTGAAGCACGACGACGTGGAACAGTCACAGCTGCTGCCGACAGTTGCTGCGTGGCTGGCCAATAACTGTGTCTGGGACCGTACCGCGCGCCAGTTGGGCGTGCACCGGCACACGTTGCGGAACAGGGTTGCGGCTGCGGGCAGCATCCTGGGTCTGAACCTGGACGGGCTGCGGGACCGGCTGGAACTGTTCACGGCGCTCCAGTTCCTGGAGATAGACGAGGGGCACCCGGAGCGCTGAACGCGCCGCGTGCCCCTCAGTCGGTGACGCCGGGACTCAGTTCTGGGGGAAGCCCAGGTTGATTCCGCCGTGGCTGGGGTCGAGCCAGCGGGACGTGATCGCTTTTTCCTGGGTGAAGAACTGGAAGCCCTGGATGCCGTAGGCTTTGGCGCTTCCAAAGATGGAGGCCTTGAACCCTCCGAAGGAGTAGTAGGCCACCGGGACGGGGATGGGCACGTTAATGCCCACCATGCCCACCTGGACTTCATTCTGGAAGCGGCGGGCCGCGCCGCCGTCGTTGGTGAAGATAGCTGTTCCGTTGCCGAATGCGCCGGAGTTGATCAGTTCCAGGCCCTCTTCGTAGGAGCTGACGCGGACCACGGACAGGACCGGCCCGAAGATCTCCTCCTGGTAGACGCGCGAGGTCACCGGCACGTCGTCGATCAGCGTCGGGCCGAGCCAGAAGCCGTTCTCGTCGCCGTCGACCTTGATGTTCCGGCCGTCCACCACGACTTTGGCGCCGTCGGTCTCGGCAAGGTCTATGTAGGAGGCGACCTTGTCCCGGTGCTGCCGGGTGACCAGGGGGCCCATGTCGCAGTTCCTGCGTCCGTCACCGATCTTGAGCGCGGCCATGCGGGAGGTGATCTTTTCGATCAGCTGGTCCGCCACCGGTTCCACGGCGACAATCACGCTGATGGCCATGCACCGCTCCCCCGCCGAGCCGAATCCTGCGTTGATGGCCGCGTCGGCGGTGAGCTCGAGATCGGCATCCGGGAGAACGAGCATGTGGTTCTTGGCGCCGCCCAAGGCTTGGACGCGCTTTCCGTGGCGGGCCGCGGATTCGTAGATGTACCGGGCGATGGGGGTGGAACCGACGAAGGAGATCGCCTTGACGTCCGGGTGCTCCAGCAGTCCGTCCACGGCTTCCTTATCGCCGTGCAGGACGTTGAAGACACCCTCCGGAAGGCCGGCTTCGGTGAAGAGCGCAGCGAGCCAGTTGGCAGCGGACGGGTCTTTCTCGCTGGGCTTCAGGACAACAGTGTTGCCTGCCGCGATAGCGATGGGGAAGAACCAGAGCGGCACCATGGCCGGGAAGTTGAACGGGCTGATGATGCCCACGACGCCCAGCGGTGACTTGGTGGAGTAGACATCTACGCCGCTGGAGACGTTCTCGGAGTGCTCGCCCTTGATCAGGTGCGGGAAGCCGGTGGCCAGCTCGACGACTTCCAGGCCGCGGGTGATTTCGCCGAGGGCGTCGGAAACCACTTTGCCGTGCTCCGAGGTGATGATCCCGGCCAGTTCGCCCTTTCGCTCATTGAGCAGCTCCCGGAACCGGAAGATGATCTGCTGGCGCCTGGTGATGGACAGGTCCCGCCATGCGGGGAATGCCTTGTGGGCCGAGGAGATTGCCGCCTCGATGTCCGCGGCGGAGCCGAGCCCGACCAGCTTTGACTCCTTGCCGAGGGCAGGATCAAACACCGGGGCCGTGCGGTCACCCGACGAGGGCATCTCCTGGCCGCCGACAAAGTGCGGGACAACCTGCAGTTCGTTGCTATCAGACACAGTCTTCTCTTTCTACGGTGCGGAGGCGATGGAAATCATCTGTTGCCACCGTAAGCGCACGCCCGCGCAGGAAGTGCTATACAAATGTCCATCACGGAGAACACCGCTTACCAAAGGTCCAAGCACCGACCGGTCCGCCGCCGCCTTAGCGTAGGGCCCGGTCTTCCGGGGGATCGAATCAGGCGCCCTATGCGAATGGACGTAGTCGTATCCAATCCCCGCGTCCCTTGACCTGCTCTGAACGGCCGTGGGCGCGCCAGCCGCCGCCGTCGAGGATGCGCCAGTTCACGTTCGGCACTCGTGCGCCTGTCGTGGTCCCAGACCGGTCCTCGCTGTTCCGCAAACGCTAGGTGGAGTCTTATTGGCGGGACCGAACCCGCACCTGGTTGGCGATCGCCGCTGAGCGAGCTGGTGGTGAACGGTTCAGCCCCGACAATCCCATTGGCAGGGCGCGAACGGCACCTCCAACAAATTCCGGCCCGATCACCCGCATTGGCATTAGATGCATCCTTGGACGGGGCGCTGGATGCATGGAAGCCCGTGGCCGCGACTGAAGGGGCCTTCGTCTCATTCACCAGAGATGGGACGATGTTCGACTGCTATTGTCGGCGACCCGATCCGGCCGCTATTGGCCGGGATGGGAGAAGGTGAGGCTTCCGATGTGGTCGAGGAGCGTGTCGCGGTCGAGGCCCAGAAGGGCCGAGGCGAGACTGGCGACCAGATCAAGCACGTCCTCGCTGCTGGCGGTGCCGGCCAGTACATCCATGACCAGGCCGTCTTCCTGGGCCACCAAAGTCCGCGCAATCTTCGCAGGTTCCAGGACCGGAAAGAACTCACCGGCCTGCATGCCATCGGCAATGATTCGTTCATACGTAGCTTGCTGGGTACGGGTGAGTTCCGCTTGTATCCGTCGGTGTTCCAGGTCCCGGAGCGAATGGGTCCAGTATTCGTAGAGTATCCGGGACGCGTCGTCGTCCAGTCCCGCAGTGGTGCCTGCGCTGATGACGGCGGCGAGCCTGACGGTGGGACTCATGGCGGGGTCCGCTGCCTCCGCCAGACGCGCGAGGAACCGGTCGGATGAGGCCTGGACGGCCGCAGCGGTGATCTCCGCAAGGCTTCCGTAGTAGTACAGAACCGCGTTGGCGGCCATGCCCGCCTCCGCCGCAATCGCCCGCAGTGTCGCAGCCTCCGCGCCGTCCCGGGCCGCAACGGCCTGTGCTGCTGCCGCAATTTCCCTGCGGCGCACTTCCCTCTTGCTGAGATCTGCCATTGCCATTCCTCCCCCTGGCCCGATGCCTATTGACAACGAGTCTAGACCCGTATTGAATGGCATTCAAATTTGAATGTGATTCAAATAACTTTGATTCGATAAGGAGTCTCCGTGTCACATCCCCTTCCACCCCCCGCCGCTCCGCCCGCCACCCCTCCGGCAGCCACCCTTCCGGCCATCGCTGCGAGCAAGGGACTGAAGGCCGGCTCGATCGGCATCGGCCCCACCGTGGCGCTGGGTCTAGCCGCCGTGGCCCCCGCGTACAGCCTGGCCGTCACCCTGGGCTTCGTTGTCCTGGCGGTCGGGTCGAGCACTCCCGCCGCATTCCTTCTGGGCTTCGTGCCCATCCTTTTCACGGCCTTCGCATTCCGGGACCTCAATCGGGAAATGCCTGACTGCGGCGGGGTTTTCGTATGGATCTCACGGGTCTTCGGCCCGTGGTCGGGCTGGTTCTTCGGAGGCTGGGTCCCCCAGATTGCCACCTTCATCTCCAGCGCGGCCCTGGCACAGGTTGCCACGACGTATCTTCTGACCTTTCTGGGGCTTGGCTGGGCCGCCTCGCAACCGGTCATCGTCACGGCCATCGCGTGCGGGCTGATCGCCATGAGCGGCGTCGTGGCGGCGCGGGGTATCGAACTCTCCGCTTGGCTTCAATACGCGCTCATTGCCTTGCAACTGCTTGCCCTGGGCGGTTTCTGCATTGGCGCCTTTACCGCCATGGCCGCCGGCACCGCGGCGGCGGGCGCCGAGCGGCCACGGCTGGACTGGTTCAACCCCTTTGCCTCCGGAGATCTCTCCGGCCTGGTCCACGGCGTCATCCTGTGCCTGTTCATCTACTGGGGCTGGGACGCGCTGATAGCGGTCAATGAGGAAACAACCGACCGCAAGGGAACACCCGGGCGGGCCGTGGTCATCACGACGGTGATCCTGCTGTTCTTCTACGTCGTGACCGCGACGGCAGCCGTCGGATTTGCCGGAACCGCCGGCATCACGGATCCCGCAACCGTCTCGGACGTCCTGTCCGTGCTCGGCCCCCAAGCCACCGGCGGCCTCTTCGGGCAGGTCATCATCCTCGCCGTGGGCACCTCGGCATTGGCGGCGCTGATGACCGTCGCGATCAGCAACCCCCGGTCCTGGCTCAGCATGGGCACGTACGGCGCACTGCCCGCCGCCACCACGAAGATGCATCCCTCCAGGGGGACACCCACCACGTCAATCATCTGGTGGGCGCTCCTCAGCATTGCCGTTACGGTCGTCCTGACAGCGATCAGCGCCGACTTCATCGGCCTGGCCATTCTCTCCGTCGGCCTGATGATCGCCGCCTACTACGCCGCGACGGCGCTGGCCTGCGTGGTGTACTTCGCTCCCCAGATGCGCACCTCCGCCTCCGCCCTTGTGGTCAAGGGCATCCTCCCGGGCATGGGCGCCCTCCTGATGACTGGAGCCTTTGCGTACACCGCCGTCGACATGCTGTCCCCCGACTACGCCGGCCTCTCCTGGCTCGGCATCGGAAGCGTGTTCTGGATCGGCATCGGCGCCCTCGCCCTCGGCGTCCTGGTCATCGCCATCATCCGGCCCGGTCTCCGGCCGTACTTTGCCGGACAAACCATCCCCCGCGGAACCTTCTCCACCCGACACGAACTGCCATCCATCCTGAGCAGCGAAACCGAGGCATAAATGCGCGTCCTGTCCATTGCAGCAATCCAGACCAAACCCGTACCCTACGACGTCGAAGCAACCTGGCAACGCTTCGCCGCCCAGGCCGAAACGGCCAAGGACCTTGGCCCCGAGGTCGACATCATCGTCGCCCCCGAACTTCTGCTCGCAGCGCCCGGAGAATTCCTGGTCCCGGACCCTGAGGCCGAAACCCGGTCCGCCGGGCCCATCCCCAGCGCGCTCACCGACCGGATCGCGGACCTGGCCCGCCGTCTGGGGGTCTGGCTCGTGCCCGGATCCCTGCTGGAAACCGACGGCGGGAACACCTACAACACGGCAATCGCCGTTTCCCCCGACGGCGAGATCGTGGCCCGGTACCGGAAGCTCTTTCCCTGGCGCCCCTTCGAAACAACGACGCCGGGCGACTCGTTCGTGACCTTCGACATCCCCGGCCGGGGACGCGTAGGCCTCGCCATCTGCTTCGATGGAAGCTTTCCCGAGGTCGCCCGGCAACTGGCATGGCTCGGAGCCGAGGTCATCATCCAGCCCACCCTCACCACAACCCGGGACAGGGCGATGGAAATCGTGATGTCACAGGCCAACGCCTTCGCAAACCAGATCTACGTCGTGAACGTCAACGGCGCCGACCCGTCAGCCGTCGGGGAGAGCGTGATTGTGGACCCGGAGGGCACCATCATGCAGCAGGCCAGAGGAGGCGAGGAAATCCTCTTCGGCGTCCTGGACCTCGACCGGGTCACACAGGTCCGCCGCTACGGAACCCACGGCATCAATCGGCCATGGGCTCAGCTCCACGACCAGGAAGGAATCCTGCGCTACCCGATGTACGGCGGCGCACATTTCCAGCCCCCGGCGTGGAGCACCCCGGACCCGGACGGTTCACGCGTGAACCAGCTCAGCCCCTCAACGGCCTGACCGCTTTTCCACGGCCGCGCCCCACCACCACAACGAGTGCGTACCTCCGGTCCCGGAGGTACGCACTCGTTGCCAGAAACGACCATCGCCGGCACGATCTCATCCGCACCCGCCAGCTGTCGGTCGCTGTGAAGCGGTGTGACCCTTGCCGCCAACGTTTTAGGCGCGTGCGCAACATTCAAGATCAGGGGAAGTCTGATGCCCAATAACCTCAAATCCGCGGACACTGTCATCGTTAATGCCAGGGTTTACACCCTCGATGCACGACAACCATCTGTTAGCACAATCGTCATCGCGAACGGCAGGATCCTCGCCTCTGGCGGCAACCACCTTCTTGGTGAGCACCGGGGTCCACGAACACGAGTGCACGATGCCAAGGGCCAAACCATCACGCCGGGACTCATCGACGGGCACATCCACCCCATCCAGGGTTCGGAAATCACGGTCGGTGTCGATTTCGGCCCAGTGTCAACGTTTGCCGGTTTCCTCGCCGTCCTGCGCACCGAAGCACTTCGAGTGCTTTCGGAGGATTCGAAGGGGTGGGTCCGCGGATGGAACCTTGATTACGGCGTCTTTGAAGGCAGACGAATATCCGCTGACCTGATTGAGGAGTCGGTCTACGGCCTCCCGACGTACATTCTGCTCTTTGACCTTCACACCGCACTGGCGAGCAAAGAAGCTCTGGGACTGAGTGGCATCACGGGAGGTCGCCGGTTTTGCGACAACTCAGAGATAGTTGTTGACGACGCCGGGAACCCCACCGGGGAACTGCGGGAAGCCACCGCCTACGACTTGGTTGGAGCCGTCGCGCCGGCTCTTTCTGCAGCGCAGGCCGTTGAGAGGGCACGGGAGCTGATCTCCTGCTTGTCGAGAACCGGCATTACCTCAGGAACGATCATGGATGGTGACCTTGCTTCGCTCGATTTCATCGACGAGATCGATAGCACCGGATCGGGGCTGCCGGTCAGGCTGGTTTCCGCACTCGAGCATCGGCCCGGCCTGACTGCTGAAGAAGCCCGGCCCTACGTCCTGTCAAGGGATCGACGGGGTCGCCGTTGGCGCGGCGGGCTCGTAAAACTCTTCCTGGATGGTGTTATCGATACGGGAACCGGCTGGCTCTATGAACCGGACACGTTGGGCGGCGGACTGAGATCATTCTGGCCCGATCCGGCTGAGTATGCGGCAACCGTCAAACAATATGGCGACGCAGGATTTCAGATCGCGACGCACGCTATCGGTGATCGTGCCATTGGTGCTGCGATCGACGCATACGTCTCGGCCGGCGTGAGGTCCCGGCGGGGAGCCCCGCACCGGATTGAGCATCTGGAGTGCCTTGCGGACAGGGACCTCGCACGCCTGTCCACGGCAGGAATCACCGCATCGATGCAGCCCCTGCACATGCAATGGCGAAAGCCGGACGGATCGGACTCATGGTCCAGCCGTCTGGGGACCGAGCGATCGAAACGGGCCTGGAGGATCCGTGACGTCATAGATTCAGGTGCTCCCGTCGCGTTGGGCTCGGATTGGCCGGTGGCTCAATACGACGCACGCATCGGCATGGCATGGGCCCGCCTGCGTCGCATCCCGGGCCAGACCGATGCGCCTGTCTTTGAGTCTTCACAAAGGTTGACGGCGCTCGAAGCGCTCAAGGGCTTCTCGGTCTGGGCCGCCGAGGCCCAAGGAGACTATGACCAGGGAACCATCCGGCCCGGGAACAAGGCCGATCTCGCGATATGGGCCGACGATCCCCTTCTGGTTTCCGCCGACGACCTCATTGACCTCCCGATCGAATCGACCTGGGTGGATGGAGAAAGTGTCTTCAGCCGCCAAGAATAGGCCGACGCCACCGCCCTATGGTGCCGCCAACAACCACAGACGGACTCTCTTTCCGCGCTCCATCCCAGCCCGACACCCACAGGCGTTCACCCCTGACCTGACAGGACGCGCTGCGAACCAATCCCTAACCTGCGCGGTTCCCACGCTGTCTCATCACAGTCGACCCAAACTGCTGAATCGAGCCGGATGGGGGCGATTTGCTGCTGTGGTTCTGGTGGTTTGCTTGCTGGTGATGGGCCGCTCACAGAGTGCGCCAAGGCAGCGATCGTGTGGGAAATTACTTTGTTCGACAACGCCGGTTGGCGAGCGGATACTGAAGAACCATGAAGCCTACCCAATGCGGGTTGCGCATCCAGCTTCTCGGCTCGTTCATCGTGTACGTCAACGGGAACGCCGTCGAGAACAGCCACTGGCGGCTGCAGAAGGCAAAGGCCGTAGTGGCGATGCTGGCGTTGGCGCGTGGTCAGCGTGGCCGTCGCGAGCAGGTACTGGACCACCTGTGGCCTGACATGGAGCCGGTGGCCGCCGCACGGAATCTGCATCAGACCCTGTACGTCGCTCGCCGTACGCTCGCTGGCGCTGGAGCAGGCCGCGACGGGCTGCTCGCCATCCGCGGTGAAGTGGTCGTGCTGGATGACACGGGCCCGGTCGACGTCGATGCCCTGCAGTTCGAGCGTTCGGCCGTGGCAGCGTTGGCTGACGGTGTCGAGGCAAGCCTACGCGATGCCGCCGACTTGTACCGTGGTGATCTTTTACCGGATCTGCCGGATGCGGATTGGCTGACGACACGCCGCGATGAGCTCCGGGAAATCCATCGCGAAGTACTGGTGAAACTGGCGTCCACGGTGGCGCAGCGCGCACCGGAGGAAGCGCTGGTCATTCTCACCCATGTGCTCGAATCCGATCCCGTCCACGAGGCAGCCGTGCGCGCGCAGATGGTGGTGCTGGCTCGAATGGGCCGGCGGTCGGAAGCATTGGCACGATATGAGCGGCTGGTCGACGAACTCCTCGACGCGTTCGGGACCGACCCGGACCCCCGGACGACGGCGCTGTTTCGCGAGTTGTTGACCGGCTCGCCGCCCGAGGAGCGCCTCCACCAGCCCGCCGGCGAGACCGGCAAAGACCATGCCATCGGATACCTGCCGTCCCCGTTGACAAGCTTCATCGGGCGCGAGCGTGAACTCGTCGACGTCCAGCGGCTGATGAGCCATGCCCGTCTGCTCACCCTCACCGGGGCTGGCGGCAGCGGCAAGACCAGACTGGCATTGGAGGCCGCGAAGGCAGTTCGTCGTCAGTACGCGGACGGAGTCTGGTTAGTCGACCTCGCGGCCGTTGGCGAGTCGCTGCTAGTGGCCGATGCCGTCGCCGAGGTCCTCGGGTTGGATTCCGGCGCGGCACCAAGCCGCGTGCAAGCGCTGGTCGACCAACTGCGGCGACGCTCGCTGCTCCTCGTGCTGGACAACTGCGAACACCTGCTCGCGGCCAGTGCGCAACTCGTCGTCGCACTACTTGATGGATCCCCGGGGGTTAAAGTGCTGGCCACCAGCCGGGAGCCACTCCATGCCGACGGGGAGTACACCTACCGGGTGCCGTCGTTGGCCGTCCCCTCGCCCCAGCGGACCGACGCTCTCGACCTGGACGTGCTGGGCCGTCTGCCCTCTGTCCGGCTTTTCGTTGAGCGGGCAGCGCAGGTCCGGCCGGGTTTCGCGCTCGATGCCGACAACGCGCAGGGGGTGACAGAGTTGTGCCGACGGCTCGACGGGATGCCGCTGGCCCTGGAATTGGCCGCGGCCAGAACCGCCGTACTCGAACCCGCCGAGATCGTCCAGGGATTGGGCGATGCTTTGTCCATGCTCGGCGGGGGAACCAGCGGCGTCACGCGGCACCAGACGCTGCGCGGCACCTTGGAATGGAGCCACGAACTGCTCACCAAACCGGAGCAGGTTCTGCTGCGCCGGCTCTCAGTGTTCGCGGGAGGTTTCACCCTCGACGCTGTGGTGTCAGTCTGCGCTGACGCGCCCCTCCAGCAGATCGAAATGCTCGACCTTTTGGCCAAGCTGGTGGACAAATCTTTGGTGATCACCGAAAGGAGGGGCGCCGGGACCCGATACCGGCAGTTGGAGACCGTCCGCCAGTTTGGCCACGAGAATCTCGATCATGCAGGTGAGGCGGTTCAACTGGCGGCTGCGCATTGCGCCTATTTCCTTGCCGTCGCCGAATCCCACAATCCCGAACAGGCCACCGGGGTGGTCATCGAACAGCCGAAGTTGCTCGACCGCGAGCACGATAACCTGCGCGCTGCGCTGCGCTGGTCGTGCGCCCGCGAGCCCGAGACCGCGCTCCGGCTCGCCGCCAGCCTATGGCGGTTCTGGTTCGTCCGCGGTCACGCGGTCGAGGGAGCACGGTGGGTCGAGCGTGCTTTGGCGGTGGCTCCCGACCCGACCCGGCCGCGCGCGGCCGCTTTGATCGGCCTGACCGGGCTGGACAGCCGGCAGGGCCGCAGCGATCGGCATCGGGCGCTCGGCGCGGAGGCCCTGGCAATCATGCGGGAGATCGGCAACCCCGACGAGGTGACGATGGCCCGGCTCATTGAGACCTCGCTCGCCTGGAGCACTTTCGACTTGGACGAGGCCGAACAGCTGGCAGCCGACGTCCACACCGAGGCAGCCGAGTGCGGCAGACCCGAACATGCCGCTGCCAGCAGTTGGCTGCTCGGCCAATGCGCGTTGTCCCGGGAGGACGGACCACTCGCCGCCCGTCACCTAAACACCTGCCTGAGCGAACTCGCACAGTCTGAGACCAGCACTCCACCCTTCCTGCCGGTGATCACGCCCAGCCTGCAACTGGTACCCATCGCCGGACGGTTGGTCCCCTGCCTCGAGGAGACCCTACTGTTGGGCCGGCGGGTTGGCGTCATCCAAGCCAAAGGCTACGTGCTGTCCGCTATCGGCTACGCGGCCAGGCTTTCGAGAGACACGCAGTCTGCGATATCCGTCATCACGGATGCAGCCGAACATTTCGCCGAGTTAGGAGATGACCTGGCTAGGGCGCAAACACTTCACCAACTTGGCTGCATTCTGCGCGACTGTGGCGACCACAGCAAGGCCGATGAGGCCCTGTCCTTGGCGCGGGAGCTTCGGCTCGGCCTGGGCGACCGGCGCGGCGAGCTGCTGACGGAGATTAATATCGCCCTGCTCCGCGCCATGGGTGGTGATATCGACCGTGGCCTGACAGACGCTCGGCGTTGCCTTTCAGGGTTCGAGTCCGCGGGAGATCAGGTGGGGATGGGCGCCACGCTGACCATTCTCGGTGCCGCCGAACTGATCTCCGGGGAGGTCCGGGCGGCGCGGGAAATGTACAGGCAAGCAGCGGAAAGACTCGACCCGTGGCGGCGGCACGCTGGCTGGCAGCGATTGATGGTGGCAGAGCTATCCAATGAACTCGGCGATCCGCATCGGGCGGCCCGCGAAATTGACAGAGCTGGAGCGATTTTCGACCGAACGAGATGCCTCATCGCCGGTCAGCGGCTCGCCGCACTGCGTAGGCGGGGCTCGGATGATGATGTTGAGACGGTGTTGAGTTCTCGTTGAGGACGGTTCACTAGCGTTATTCCTGGATCTGGCAAATGGGTCTGACAAACAAACAGCAATCAGGAGGAACGCATCGTGACAACGACGCAGACTGGGCCGACCCGCATCGGCGAGGCCACCATCGCCGAGTTCGCCGCCGGCCTGCGCGGCAAGGTCGTCCGGCCAGGGGACGCGGACTACGACCGCGAACGCAGCATCTGGAACGGGGCGCACGACCGCCGCCCGACGCTCATCGCACGCTGTGCGGGTGTGGCAGATGTGATCCGCACGGTCGATCTCGCGCGCAGCGAGGGGTTGCCGTTGTCGGTTCGCGGCGGTGGCCATTCGATCCCCGGGTTTTCCACCGTCGACGACGGTATCGTGCTGGACCTTTCGCTGATGAAGGGGGTCCAGGTAGACCCTGCCCGCCGCCGCGTGGCGGCACAGGCAGGGTGTACCTGGAAAGACGTGGATGCAGAGACACAGCAATTCGGGCTTGCGGTGACCGGTGGCCTGGTGTCCTCGACCGGCATCGCCGGCTTCACCACCGGCGGCGGCATCGGCTGGCTCGTGCGCAAGCACGGGCTGGCCAGCGACAACATGGTCGGCGCCGACGTCGTCACCGCTGACGGGCAGTTTATTCACGCCAGTGCCGACGAGCACCCCGATTTGTTCTGGGGACTGCGCGGCGGCGGCGGCAATTTCGGGGTGGTGACGTCCTTCGACTATCAGTTGCACGAAGTGGGGCCCATCGTCCTTTCCGGCCTGGTTTTCTACCCCGCAGAAGAGGCGGAGCAGGTGTTGCGCGGCTATCGGGCAGCCTGCGCGGCGGCCCCCGATGAGCTGACCACCCTGGTCAACCTGACCACGGCGCCGCCGGTCCCGTTCCTGCCAGAATCGGTGCACGGCAAGCCAGTCATCGCTGTGGGAGGTTGCTGGTCCGGCGATCTCGATGCCGGCGAGGCCGCCACCGCGCCCTTCCGGTCATTGGGCACGGTCATCGCCGATGTGTTCGGGGCCAACCCGTACGCGGGGTGGCAACAGGCGCTCGATCCGCTGTACCCGCGGGGCGTGCACAACTATTTCCGCTCGGCATTTCTTCGCGCCGCCGACGACGCGTCCGTGCGCGTGCTGTTGGACTCGTTTGCCGCATTTCCCAACGCCATGACGGAGATTCACCTGCACCACCTTGGCGGCGCGGTCGGCCGGGTTCCGGCCGAAGCAACGGCCTTCGCACTCCGCGACCAGGAATTCGTCATCAATGTTATTGCGCGCACGCCGACGGCGGAAGGTTTCGCGGATGTCGTCGAATGGGCCCGGGGCGTGACGTCCGCGCTCGGTCCGGATGTGGCGGCCTACGTGAATTTCACAGGTGAAGCGAATACGGCGCTCGTCCGGGCGTCGTACCCGGCGGACACATACCGGCGGCTCGTGGAACTAAAGAACGAATACGACCCCACCAATCTATTCCGGTTGAACCAGAACATCGCCCCCACGGTGTGACAGCACTGCCTGCGTGAGAAGTGGATGATCGACCGAGGATCGGGAAGCAACCTGACAGCCCGCGCCCCTAACCTGAAGTTGCGTGAGTTGAGGCAGGAAGATCCCCGGGTTTCCGGGGATCTTCCTGCCGGTCTCGTGGGAAGCAGGCAAGGAGCGAGCCACAAGGCAGCAACGGCAGGAAACTCACTCCGGTCTGGACAACGTGCGCGCCGCCCGATCGCTATGCGGGCGATGTTTGGGAGCCTCGCAAACGCTATGCGGGTTCCCGCGAATAGCTGGCCGGCTCAGTCGCCGACGGCCTCGCGGCCGCGTCGCACGATGAGCGGGTCGGCGTCGTGGACTACCGAGGTGTCTTTGCCGTCGTAGTCGAACTGGTTGAGGAAGAAGCGCATGGCGTTGATCCGCCCCCGCTTCTTGTCGTTGGACTTGATCGTGATCCACGGAGCATGGTCCGTGTCGGTGCGCAGGAACGTCTCCTGCTTGGCCGCCGTGTACTCTTCCCACCGGTCCAGAGAAGCCAGGTCCATCGGCGAGAGCTTCCAGCGCCGCACGGGATCGATCTGCCGGATCGCGAAGCGGGTGCGCTGCTCATGCCGGGTCACCGAGAACCAGAACTTGGTCAGGTGAATGCCGGAGTCCACCAGCATCCTCTCGAAGAGAGGTGCCTGAACCATAAACGTCGCGTACTCCTCTTCCGAGCAGAAGGCCATGACCCGTTCGACATTCGCCCGGTTGTACCAGGAGCGGTCAAACATCACGATCTCCCCGGCCGAGGGCAGGTGCTGGATGTAGCGCTGGAAATACCACTGGCCCTGTTCACGGTCGGAGGGTTTGGCCAGCGCCACCGCCCGGGCCGAGCGGGGATTCAAGTGCTCGGTGAAGCGCTTGATCGTTCCGCCCTTGCCGGCCGCATCCCGGCCCTCGAAGACGATCACATGCCGGTGCTCCTGGTCCTGGCCCCAGTACTGGAATTTCAGCAGCTCAACCTGCAGCCGGTATTTCTCCAGCTCGTAGTCCTCACGGGACATCCGTTCCTCGTATGGGTAGCCCTCCCGCCACGTCTCCACGGCCGAACCGCCGGGATCGATCAGTTCCGGGTCCTCGCCCTGTCCGCCGCGCACCGAGTAACCGAGCTCAACGAGATGGTCTATGGCGTGGCGCAGATTGTCCCTGACCCACGATTGGTCCCCTGGTGTCCACTGCGCGGCCTGCGACATCCGGCTCTCCTTCCGGCCTCGACCAACCGTGACGGCATTCTAACAGGGCGACCCGTCGAGCCGAAGGACACCGCCGGAACACCTTGCCTTCGGTTTCCGCAGAGAACACCGCGTGATGCCGACGACTTGTCCGCGGAGGCAACCCGCACGGCAAACGGGCACGCCGTTCCGGGCACCGTGTCCGGAAGGGATGCCAGCGAGGGCCGGCGCCTCCGGCGCCCCTGGAAGCCATGGCGAGGCAGATCGTCTGGTAGCCGCCGGGGTCGCGGTCCACGGTTCAGCGATCAGCTTCATCCCGTCAAACATCGGGTCGGCGTCAATCAAACTCGAAGAACGCCGACAGCATGTCGACCCTTTCCGAGGCTCGGGCCGTCCGACGCCGGGAATGACCGACGACGGCGACCGGCGCCCTGACTTCCGGTCAATCGCGCCCGCCCATCACCATTGATGCCCACGGCTGGGGATGCGCCAGAGCATTCCCATGGCCGATTCGGCCATGACCGTCAAGAACAAGACGCAACAACCCGATCCGCGGGCCAGGGTGCGCACAATGTACACACCCTAATTTCGCCATCCCAACTCCCCTCCACCGGACTCCCGGTGACAGTTGATGTCACTCCCGTCGCCCAAACCTTCGGAACAGAGGGTTGCCGGCCGGGGGCCTGGCTCTTGGGAAGTTCGCCAGCCGAGCTCGCGCTCAGGAATGATGAGCTCCGTCGCTACCTTAAGCTCCATGCCATCAACGTGACACAGCCTGCGAAGCCTGTAGCCGTAATTCCCTTAGAACAGCGGCCATGGCACCGCCGACATCTCACCGCTCGGAGCCGGAAACCGCCCTGTCAAGCGCAACCGGGCGCAGCGCGCGGTGAGCGATGCAATTTCTTCGGCGCTGAGCAAGTCCGCCAGGTCTCGGCCCAGCCCACCGTGCAGTCCTTCGCTGACACGATCTATGCCGTCGCGTTCCTCGGCGGTCAGAGTGTCTCCCAGCCATCCCCACAGCACCGTGCGCAGCTTGTGGTCACGGTGAAAGGTGAGCCCATGGTCCACGCCGTACCGGTGTCCGTCCGTCATGGCAAGAATGTGGTCGCCTTTGCGGTCGGCGTTGTTGACGACCAGGTCGAACACCGCCATGCGTCGGAGCGCTGGCGAGTCTTCGTGAACGAGGGTGACCATCCGTCCGTTCTCATCCCGTCCCTCGAGAACCTGTTTCCAGCCCGTCTCGGGCACGTGGTCCGTCGCGACCAGGTCCACAGCATTCTGGGCCGGGTCCTGCTCCTGCCAGAGCTGCACCATTCCTTCACCCATCGGACCATCGCGCAGCCAGGTGTGCGGCACGACGTCCCAGCCGAAGACCTGCGAGACCAGGTAGGCGGCCACCTCCCGGTAAGCCAGACTGCCATCGGGAAAATCCCACAGCGGACTTTCGCCTGCTATCGGCTTATAGACGACCACCACGTCGCCGATGCTGCCCAGAAATGTCGCGTTTGAAGCCGTCGTGATGCGGCCGGTGAGCGTCAGAGCGGCGGTCACTAGGTCCGGCGCTGGCATCAGACCTCGGGAAGGGTGCAGATGTGCCCGTCGGCGTCTATGGGGTAACCGCACAGCGGGCACGTCGGACGCCCGGCGCCCACGATCTCAAGGGTGCGCTTGGCGAATGCGCGGGCGGTCCCGACCGGCATTCGCACCAGCAGCATTTCTTCGGGCTCGTTAGCGCCGTCCTCATCGAGCGATTCGTCATCAGCATCAGCATCGACATCGGTGATGGGGTAGGCCTCTATAACGACCTGGGCCGTGGTTGGGTCCCAACCCAAGCTAATGGCGCCGGTGCGAAACCGCTCCTGAACGGCCTCGAGTTGGTCATTGTCGACAAGTTCAATGGGCGTACTCGAGGGAACGCTGAAGGGGTTGCCCTCGACGGTGATGAGCTGATCGAGAATGTCGTCGATTTTCTCCGCGAGCAGAGCCGACTGCTGCTTCTCCAAGGCGATACTCACGATCTGCGTCCCTGCGCGCACCTGCAGGTAGAACGTGCGCGCCCCCGGAAGGCCAATGGTGCCAACGACGACCCGATCAGGCCAGGAAAACTCGTGAACGCGTGTAGGCATGTCAGTATTTTAGGCACATGAGGTTCATGGCGCCTTTTGTCCCGCGCCGCCGCCCACCGGCGCATCGCCGGAGTGGATGCCGTTAGAGAGCCACGACAAATCACCCGCGTCGGTGTTTGTCGCGTAGACGCTCGGTCGACTAGCGCCGTAGCGCACGATCGACACGGAGGCGGGGCCCACGTTAATACGCTGGAACAGGTCAAGGTGCATACCGAGCGCGTCGGCGAGGATTGACTTGATGATGTCACCGTGACTCACCGCCACCCACACGGCCCCTGGCCCGTACTCGGCTTCGAAGGCTGCATCGTGGCGTCGAATCGCTGCCACCGACCGAGCCTGCATCGCGGCCATGGATTCGCCGCCGGGAAAGACGACGGCGGACGGTTGCGACTGCACGACCGGCCACAAATCCTCGGTCGCGAGATCACTGAGCCTGCGGCCCTGCCAGTGGCCGTAATCGCACTCGGTGAGATCGAGATCGACCGGCGCGTACGGCGTGCCAGCCTGGCGATCGAGGATGAGCCGGGCGGTCTGCTGACAACGCTCAAGAGGGCTCGACACCACCCCGACCACTGGCACGGCCGCGAGCCGGTCTCCGGTCAGAGCCGCCTGGTCCCGCCCGATCTGGTCCAGGCTGACGCCGACGGCCCGACCGGCCAGCAGTCCAGTGGCATTGGCTGTGGTGCGGCCGTGCCGCACGAGAATAACTGTCGCCATCCACCCACCCTAACCACCCGCTCGACGACGGTGTGAACCGTACCTGGTCGCGCGCCGAACATGCAGACGGCGATGAGGGCGAAAATAATGGCTGCGGCGGTGGGTTAAGAGGTGGGAAGACCATAGCAGCAAGGCCTACCAATTCCTACAACCCGCCCTCGAAGCCAGCCCGCCAACCGACTGGCCAGGCTCACCGGCCTCATGATCAGCTCCGGATCAAGCCATTCCTCCTGCACGTACCGTCATCCCAAGGCCGCACCGTCAGGGGGAAATGGCTGTGCCGGCTGCCGGTTCGGCTGAGGTTGGAAGAATCCGCCGTCTAACCGGGGCGGCGAAGCGGGGAGCCTTGTCCGGCGCGGGTCCTTTAAGGGCGGAAGGGCCGGCTCATCGCTGACGCATACAGAAGAGCCCCCAACCGTCCGGGGATGATCCCGGATAGTTGGGGGCTTTCGTTGGTTCCTCAGGGAAGGTGCGAGGGGAACCGGCCCACCCCCAATAAATAGTTACCTCGGGCCACTTCCTAATCGCCACGCTAGCCATGTCCGACGGCCACGGCAACTGGTAGGGCGGTCCAGTCCCGCCGCCGTGGCAACGTAATTCCAAAGTCGTCTGCACGAAATGTCCAGAGTCGTCTGCACGGCCACTACAGGTCCCTATCGGGAACCCTCAGCAGAACTCAGCAGAACATTTCAGTCGGCAGTCGGCTCCTCGTCGTTAGCGACAGCCTCGATCCAATCCACCGCCTCGTCGGAAAGCTGGGGACCGACTGCTGATTCGCCAGCCCACCACTCAGAATCGGTCGTGCCGCCCGTAACTGCCATGATGTCGGCGATTACATTCGGCGGCAGCGGTTCGCCGTTGTGCTCAATGAGCCAGTCGCGTGATTCCGCATCGACCAGAGGCCACCACTCGAAGATGTTCATCAACGCAGTATTGCACCGACGAAATCGTGCGCACACAGTCCGCAGTGGGAGTAACTCCGGCGGAGGCACCGGTCAACGAGCGCGGCCAACCCCGATAGCGACGCCCCAGGGGTCTACCGTTGGGGATCGTGCAACGGGCGGTCAGGCCGGGTTAGCTGCAGAATTCGAGGCAAGGACGTCTTTGTGGATTGCCCAACGGCCGATGGCTGCCGCTGCGCCAACAGTGGCCCATGGGATCAGCAGCCAGGGTTGCCAGCCGAAGCCCAAGACGCTTCCCAGCAGCCAGAACACGAGGGTGGGCACCGCGAAAAAGGCCCCGATGTGGATCCACTGATTCCGGACCGGTCCCAAAAGATAGGCCAACACCCAGGCCAATGGCGCCGCAACCACCAAAGAACCTCCGAAGCCATACAAAATCACCATGCCCAAAAAGCCCCACACGTGGCCGGCGTCAGCGCCGTCCCGCGCGGCGGGTACGCCATAGCCTCCCGCAACCAGGAGCAGTAGCACGCCCACCCAGAGCGAGGTGGCGATGAGCCAGCCCTTGATGAACGCGTACGCATCCAGGACCACCCTGTGTGACCGAACTGCCTGCGGCTGCGCCGCATCCCCCAATGCCATGGGCTTAGCCTACCGATGCGCAAAAGCTTCCCGCCCGTGCCGAGCGTGCGGCCGTCCGATAATGGATCCTGTTACGGCAACCCTTTTCGTGTAAGTCTTTGCCGTAGTCCCGAGGAAGTAGGGTCAAGGCTGGAGGCTAGGCTCGTCAGCCGCAGTACTACATGGAGATCTGCTGGACCGCGCTCGGTATGAACCCCAGAGTGTTGATCAATGCCAGTGTGGCTATGCCATACCCAATGGCCAGGGCAGCAAAGGCTAGCCCGCGGCCTCGTTCGCCTCTCAGTGGGATCTGATTGAGGGCAACGTGTCCTGCCCCCACTGCAAATACAGCGAGAACCGCGACGCCAAATACCCAGAATCCTGATGCAGCGATGGCGGCGAAAATGATGGCCGCAACGGCCAGTTTGTTCAGTCGAGCAGTTGACGTGCGAGCCGGCACTATAGGCGTACTCATTTCGGTTCCCCCAACCTCGTTAGTACCAGCGAGTTTAGCTGGCCCCGCCCGCAGACAGAACGGATCCGAAGCGTTCCGTTTCGGGAACCTGCTGCGGGATGGACACGTCCGGCTCTCCTTCGAGCTCGCGCAGTTCGAAGGCCGAGCACATGGGTGGCCCAGGGGAACTCACCCTAGATCCCAGTGAGGAACTGACTGCAGCCGTCGAAGTACTCCGAGACTTGCTGTCCGCCCGAAAATTGTGAGCCTCCGGGCGTAGTCGCCACTACTGGGGCAGACTCTCATGGGGCGGCTACTCCCGACCCGTCTTTACCCGTGCATGCCAGTTAGTGCAGGCCGTCATTGGATTAGGGACCTCCGATGTACGCCCCAACCGCGCACGGGGGTGTCCTCGAAGAATGTCATCAGCCGACTCCCTTGATCTGCTCTGATCACTCACATTCACCCCGGATCTCCCCGCGGTCGTCGGCGTTATGCGCACTCCTGCGGTCTCGATCCCATTACCACCTCGACAAACCGCCGCCGTCGGCGGGTAGCCTTGGTTCATGGCCTCATCCGCACCCACCCTCGCGACGCGCTGGGATCCGCTGACCCCGCGCGCCGCTGCCGAGCTGCTCGGTCTGTCATCGGCGCGCTGGTGGCTCTCCGGCGGGGTGGCACTCGACCACTGGCTCGGCACGAGCACTCGCGAGCACCACAATACCGATGTCAGCACGACGGCTGCCGACCTGCCCCGGCTGGTGCACGACATTCCGGCGCCGTTTAGCGCTTGGGTTCCGTCAGGCGACGGCGTGATCCCCTGGGCAAAGGCCGATATGGATGCCGATCTGCAGCCGGTCCGTATCCACGACGACGCGACGGGCGCATGGGTACTGCAGATCGACGTCGAGGACGGCACGGATCGCGTCTGGGTCTACCGCCGAGATCCGCGACTGCAGCTGCCGTGGGATCGTGCCGTGATCGACGTCGACGGGATCCCGACCGGGGCGCCCGAGGTGCAGCTGGTCTGGAAGGCGCTGCGTCCCCGCCCGGAGGACGACGCCGACAAGGATGCGGTGCTACCGGAGCTCTCAGACGAAGCCCGCGCCTGGTGGGAGCACGCGATTCTGACGATCCACCCGCACTCGTCGTGGTCGATCCACGTGCGTAGCCCGTTCGCTCCGGGTAAGGCCAGCTGGAACAGGACGAAACGCTAGCCTCCCGCTTGAGCCCGCCGGCGATGGGAGCCCTGACTTACCCTGCCTATGCAGTGTCGATGAGGTGGCCTAGGACCCAGCCGATTCACAAGAGCGAGTCGTGGCATCCTCCTCCCAGGTCATGCTGCCCGTGCCGTGGATAACAGCCGCCTTCATTAAAAGAACCTCACAATCTCTAGGTCGACTGGCGACGCCGGGTCGCACGGTCCCCACAGACCTCTTCAGTCGCGCCGACGCAGCATGAAGGGCCCGTCCGATCTTGAGACGACCGCAGACAGTAGCCACTACGACCTGTATTCATCCGCCGCAACCGCATCAAGCACCAGCGAGCGGAACCATCGCTGCGCCTGGGAGAGGCTGGCCTCGCGCCGCGTGTACAACTCCACCGGCGTGCTCTGCCCGGACCAGGGCAGCTCGGCGATGCGAAGGCGGGGGAACCAGCCACAGAACACCCCCGCTACATGTCGAGGCAGCAGGACGACCAGATCCGTCGCCTCGAGTACGGCGGGCACGGTGCCGTATTCCTCCATGGTCAGCACGACCTGGGACATCAGGTCGTGTTCGGTCAGCGTCTGCACGGGATACACGTGCCCGCCCCGGGCGGAGACCCGCACAAAGCGCCGCCCCGCGAACATGTCAGGCCCTGTCGCGGGCAGCGGATGCGCCCCGGACGACAGCGCCACGTATTCGACCGAACGCACGTGCGTCCGCCACAGCCGCGGCGTGGTGATCCGCGACACTGTCAGTGCCAGATCGACGGTTCCGCGGATCAGACCGCCCTCGACCTCGTCCGAATCGAGACGTTCCACCTGAAGCCGCGGATCGGCGCCGACCCGGCTGAGGGCGGTCATGATCGGCGGGAGGAAGGTCTGCTCGCCGATCGAGGTGAGTCCGAGGACGAGTTCGCCGCTGAATCCGGTCGGCTCGAACACCTCCGATCCGATGACGGTCGCGTCTATCTGTGCCAGGGCGTTGTGCAGGGGCCCAAATAGTTGCGTCGCCTTCGCGGTCGGCACCATGTCGTTCCCCTCCCGACGGAAGAGCTCGTCGCCGAACCGTTCCCTGAGCCGCTTCAGGGAGTAGCTGACCGTGGGCTGTGTTACGTGCAGCCGGCCGGCGGCGGCCGTGACGCTGCGCAGCTCGTACAGCGTGACGAATGTCCGGATCAGGTTCAGGTCGGTGAACGTCATCTCATAGATCCCATCTATGGCTCTGTCTTTGCATATCTATTGGATCACAGTGGCCCACATCCCCTAAAGTCAGTTTTAGGCAGCACCGATTCAACAACGTGCAGCTGCTCTCGCACCGCTTACACTCAGTGACAAGGACGACACGCGTGATTATCGACATCCACGGCCACTACACCACAGCTCCAGCGCAGCTCGGAGCCTGGCGTGACCTGCAGATCGCTTTTACTGAAGGACGCGCGGACGCTCCTGATCCCGAGACCCTGCGCATCAGCGATGACGACATCCGTGAGACCATCGAGGCCAACCAGCTCAAGCTCATGAACGAGCGCGGCAGCGACGTCACCGTATTCAGCCCTCGTGCCTCGTTCATGGCGCACCACATCGGAGACCTCGCCGTGAGCGAGACCTGGGCCCGGATCTGCAACGACCTGTGCGCCCGCGTCAGCGAGCTCTACCCCGAACGCTTCCTGATGGGGGCGATGCTCCCCCAGTCCCCCGGTGCGGATCCCGCGACGAGCGTTGCCGAGCTTACTCGCGCCGTCGAGGAACTCGGCGCCGTCACCGTGAACCTCAACCCCGACCCGTCCGGCGGCAACTGGACGTCCCCGCCGCTGACCGATCGCTCGTGGTACCCGATATACGAGAAACTCGTCGAGTACGAGATCCCGGCCATGGTGCACGTCAGCACGTCGTGCAACCCGGCCTTCCACACGACCGGAGCGCACTACCTCAACGCCGACACCACCGCGTTCATGCAACTGCTCCAGGGCGACCTCTTCCGCGACTTCCCCGAGCTTAAGCTGGTAATCCCCCACGGCGGCGGCGCCGTTCCCTACCACTGGGGGCGCTTCCGCGGACTCGCAATGGCGCTGGGCAAGCCTGAACTCGAGGAGCACCTGCTGGACAACGTGTTCTTCGACACCTGCGTGTACCACCAGCCGGGCATCGACCTTCTCACCAACGTCGTCCCGACCGAGAACATCCTCTTCGCGAGCGAAATGATCGGCGCCGTGCGCGACATCGACCCGCGCAGCGGACACTACTTCGACGACACCAAGCGGTACGTCGACGCCACCACGAACCTGAACGACGCGCAGCGCGCGCAGGTGTTCGAAGCCAACGCCCGCCGTGTCTACCCACGGCTTGACCGCGCCCTCACTGCGCGCGGACTCTGAAAGGACCATCCATGCGACTGAACAACCTCGGCATCGTCCGCACCAACATCGAACGGCCGGATCCCACGGACGTCGAACGGCTTTCGCAGTTCGGCGTCGCCACCATCCACGAGGCGATGGGTCGAGTCGGGCTCCTGCGTCCCTACATCAGGCCGGCCTACACCGGGGCCAAGCTCTGTGGTCCGGCAGTGACCGTGCTGCTGCAGCCCGGTGACAACTGGATGTTCCACGTCGCGGCCGAGCAGGTGCAGGAGGGCGATGTGATCGTCGCCGGCTGCACCACCGAAAGCGAGGACGGCTTCTTCGGCGAGCTGCTCGCCACCTCGCTGACCGCCCGCGGCTGCAAGGGCCTGGTGATCGACGGCGGTGTCCGCGACGTCGCCGATCTGGAGAAGATGGACTTCCCGGTGTTCTCCCGCGCTGTCAACGCCAAGGGCACGGTCAAAGCCACCCTCGGATCGGTGAACATCCCCGTAGTGGTCGCGAACGCCGTGGTGAACCCGGGCGATGTGGTCGTGGCCGACGTCGACGGCGTCGTGGTTGTCCCGCGCGAGCTGGTCGGAGCGGTGGCAGACGCCAGCCAGAAGCGCGAGGATAACGAGGAAGCCAAACGCGTAAAGTTCCGCGAGGGCGTCTTGGGCCTGGACATCTACGGCATGCGCGAGCCTCTCGCCAAGGCCGGCCTGGAATACGTGGAGAACTGATGATGACACACGGCGACACCACCGGAGATTTCGAGAAGTCGGAGGGCTGGCTCGACTGGTACGACGGGCCGAGCACCCCGACGTTCCGGCTCCCAGAGGGCTCTGTAGACGCCCACTGCCACGTGTTTGGGCCGGGCGGACAGTTCCCCTACGCACCTCAGCGCAAGTACACCCCGTGCGACGCCTCGGCGGACCAGCTGTTCGCCTTGCGAGACCATCTGGGCTTCGACCGCAACGTCATCGTGCAAGCGACATGCCACGGTTCCGACAACCGAGCCCTGGTCGACGCATTGCAGCGCAGCGCAGGTCGCGCCCGCGGCGTTGCGACCGTCCGCCGTGACGTGACCGACGAGCAACTCGCCGAGCTGCATGAGGCCGGGGTACGGGGCGTGCGGTTCAACTTCGTCAAACGCCTGGTCGACCGCGTGCCCACCGACTCGCTCGAGGAGATCGTGGCGAAGATCGCGCCACTCGGATGGCACGTTGTGATCTACTTCGAGGCCGAGGACCTGCCCGAGCTGTACGACTTCTTCTCGTCGATCCCGACCGACGTGGTCGTCGATCACATGGGACGGCCCGACGTGACCAAGGACCCGGACGGTCCCGAGTTCGAGCTGTTCCTGCGGTTCATGCGTGAGAACACCAACGTGTGGACCAAGGTCTCCTGCCCCGAGCGTCTGTCCGTCACCGGACCTCGCGCTCTCGACGGCGAGCAGCACGCCTACCGCGACGTCGTGCCGTTCGCCCGCCGCGTGGTCGAGGAGTTCCCCGACCGCGTCCTCTGGGGAACCGACTGGCCGCACCCCAACCTCAAGGACCACATGCCCGACGACGGGCTGCTGGTCGACTACATCCCACAGATCGCGACGACGCCCGAGCTCCAGCAGAAGCTGCTCGTGGACAATCCGCGCCGCCTCTACTGGCCCGAAGGAGCATGACATGGCACTCGACAAGCCGTACAAGGACGTTCCCGGCACGATCATCTTCGACGCGGAGATGGCCCGCAAGGGATACCACCTCAACCAGTTCTCGATGTCGCTGATGAAGCCCGAGAACCGCAAGCGCTACCTGGCCGACCGCGAGGCGTACCTCGATGAGTGGCCCCTTTCGCCCAAGCAGCGCCAGGCTGTGCTGGACATGGACCTCAACGCCATGATGGCCGAGGGCGGCAACATCTACTTCCTGAGCAAGATCGGCGCCACGCACGGCCTGAGCTTCCAGCAGATGGCCGGCTCCATGACTGGCATGTCCGAGGCCGCCTACCGCGACATGATGATCGGCGGCGGACGCCGCCCCGAGGGCAACCGCCTTAAGGACCTCGACGGCTGGGCCCCGCCGGCGCCGCGCGAGAAGTCCGAGACCATGCGCGAGAACGCCCCGGCGAAGTACATGTCGGCGCTGTTCACCTCGCATGTCCCGGCGATCGGTGCCGCGATGGACCTCGGCAAAACCGAGGAGCCGTACTGGAAGAAGGTGTTCTCCGGGTACGAGTGGACCCGCAGGTGGGCCAAGGAGAATACGCCCGACGTCGTCATCCTCGTCTACAACGACCACGCCACGGCCTTCGACTCGTCGATCATCCCCACCTTCGTGCTCGGCACCGGGGCAGAGTACCCGGTCGCGGACGAGGGCTACGGCCCCCGCCCTGTGCCCGACGTGAAGGGCTACCCGGAGTTCGCCGCGCACATCGCGCAGTCGGTCATCCAGGACGACTTCGACCTCACCCTCGTCAACGAGATGGTCGTGGACCACGGGCTCACCGTGCCGCTCTCGCTCGTCTTCGGCGACGTCGAGGAGTGGCCATGCAAGGTCATCCCGCTGGCCGTCAACGTGGTGCAGTATCCGGTGCCTTCCGGCCGCCGCTGCTACGAGCTCGGGCGTGCGCTCCGCCGTGCGCTCGACAAGTGGGACGGCCCGGAGCTCAACGTACAGATCTGGGGCACCGGCGGCATGAGCCACCAGCTCCAGGGTCCGCGTGCCGGCCTCATCAACGAGGAGTGGGACAACGCGTTCCTCGACCACCTCATCGCCGACCCGCTGGGCCTGACCGAGTGGGATCACATGGAGTACGTCGATGAGGCGGGCTCCGAGGGCATCGAGCTCGTCGACTGGCTGATCGCGCGCGGCGCGATGGACGACCAGTTCGGCGGCGAGGCGCCTTCTGTTGACCACCGGTTCTACCACGTGCCGGCGTCGAACACCGCCGTCGGCCACCTTGTTCTCACGAACCCGACCGACTGACCGCATCCGCAACATAGGAGCCCCCATGACTGACAAGATCCGTGTGGCCGTCGTCGGCGCCGCAGGCGCCTTCGGCATGAAACATCTCGACGGCCTGATGAACATCCCCGATGCCGAGGTGACCGTCGTCAGCGGCACGCGGCTCGAACCGACCCAGGCAGTCGCCGCGAAATACGGCGTCGCCAACGCCGTCGTCGGGCTCGACGCCGTGCTCGAGCGCGACGACGTCGATGCGGTGATCCTCGCGACGCCCACAGGTCTGCACGCCTCGCAGACGCAGGAGGTCCTCAAGGCCGGCAAGCACGTGCAGGTCGAGATCCCGCTCGCCGACTCGCTCGCCGACGCCGAGGCGACGCTCGCCGCGGCCGAAGCTTCCGACCGCGTCGCCATGGTGGGCCACACGCGGCGGTTCAACCCCTCGCACCAGCTCGTGCACAACCGGATCGCCGAGGGCTCGTTCAACGTGCAGCAGATGGACGTGCAGACGTACTTCTTCCGCCGCACCAACACGAACGCGAAGGGCGAGGCCCGGTCCTGGACCGACCACCTTCTGTGGCACCACGCTGCGCACACCGTCGACTTGTTCGCCTACCAGGCCGGCAAGATCGTGCAGGCGAACGCGATCCAGGGCCCGATCCACCCCGAACTCGGCATCGCGATGGACATGTCCATCCAGCTCAAGAGCGAGTCGGGCGCGATCTGTACGCTGTCGCTGTCGTTCAACAACAACGGGCCGTTCGGCACGTTCTTCCGCTACATCGGCGACACCGAGACCTACATCGCGCGCTACGACGAGCTCTACAACGGCCGTGAGGAGTCGATCGACGTGTCGCACGTCGCTGTCAGCATGAACGGTATCGAGCTGCAGGATCGTGAGTTCATCTCGGCAATCCGCGAGGGACGCGAGCCGAACTCGTCGCTTCGCCAGGTGATCGACTGCTACCGCGTGCTCGGCTCGCTTGAGAAGCAGCTGGCGTGAGGCTGCCCTCCACCGGGCTCGGCTGCATGTCGCTGAGCCACGCGTACGGCGTCCCCCCGTCGCGTGACGAGGGGCTGGCGATGCTGCGCGCGGCTCTTGATGAAGGCATCGGGATGCTCGACACGGCGACGCTTTACGGCGGCGGCCGCAACGAGGAACTTGTCGGTGCCGCGATCGCGGGGCGCCGTGACGAGGTGTTCCTGGCGAGCAAATGCGGGATGGCGTCCGTCGACGGCGTGAAAGTCATCGATGGACGCCCCGATACGCTGCGCGCACAGGTCGATGCTTCGCTGAGCCGGCTCGGTGTCGACTACATCGACCTGTACTACCTGCACCGGTGGGACAAGAAGGTGCCGATCGGCGACAGCGTCGGCGCGCTGGCCGAGATGGTCGCCGCGGGCAAGATCGGCGCAATCGGCCTGTCCGAGGTGTCGGTGGCGCGGCTGCGCGAGGCGCAGGCAATCGCCCCTATTGCGGCCGTGCAGAACGAGTACTCGCTGTGGAGTCGCAATGCCGAGCTTGGCATGCTCGACGCCACTCGCGAGGACGGCGTGACTCTGGTTGCGTTTTCGCCGGTCGCACGTGGCTTCCTCGCGGATGCGATCAAGGACCCGGGCGAGATGGCCCCGAACGACATCCGCCGCAGCATGCCGCGCTTCCAGCCCGAGCACTGGGGTGCGAATGCGGCACTGCTGGAATCCTGGCGGGAGCTGGCCGCGGAGGCCGGTTGCACGCCCGCACAGCTCGCACTGGCCTGGCTGCTCTCCCGCGGCGATCACGTTCTGCCGATCCCGGGAACAACGAGCATCGCGCACCTGCGTGAGAACATGGCGGCGGCCGGCATCTCTGTCGACGGCGCGCTGCTGGCGCGGGCCGGCGGGCTGATTGGCACGGCCACGATCTCTGGCGCGCGCTATGCACCGGCATCTGCCGCCGAAGTCGACGCCGAGACCTTCGAGGATGCCGCATGAAGGCGATCTCGTCGATGGCCACCCGCCACGTTCTCGCCGACCTCGCTGAAGCTGCCGCCGCGGCCGGGCTACCGCTTCTACAGATCGAATCCGTCGGCGGAGTGGACGCCGCCCGGCGGGTTGCCGGCGGCGAGCCGTTCGACCTTGTGTTCCTCGCCGTGGACGCTCTCCAACGCCTCGCTGCCGAGCGGCACGTCGATCCGGCCTCCATCACCCCGGTCGTCCTGTCGGAGGTAGCCGTAGGCGTGCCCACACGCAGCCCCGATGCAGCCAAACGTCCCGAAGGCACGGCCTTTGCTAATGCCGATGAGCTTCGCAGCGCCCTGCGCACGGCATCCCGCATCGGCTATTCCACCGGTCCGAGCGGAACCGAACTGTTGTTAATGATCGACCAATGGGGCATGACCGATGAGGTCCGCGACCGGCTGGTGCAGGCCCGTCCAGGCGTGCCCGTGGCGCGCCTGCTCGCCGAGGGCGAGGTCGATCTCGGCCTGCAGCAGCTCAGCGAGTTGGTCGGGCAGCCCGGCGTGCGCATCCTCGGCGTCCTCCCCGCCGACTGCGCGATCAGCACGGTCTTCGCGGGTGCTGTCGCGACATCCTCCAGCGACGCGGCGGGCGCGGCGGAGCTGTTGGCCTTCTTCCGCTCCGACCTCGCGGCGTCTATCAAGTCTTTGCATAGTTTTGGCGCGCCCTGAGGTCTCGCTGTGACGGATTGGCTGTCATGACCGCCCTGGAACTCCTCAGCGATAACCACGACCCCGCGTCCTCGGCCGCGAGGATGTGGTCATCTGTCCCGTCAGAACGGCAGTTCACTCTGTTTCTTGGCTGGTCGTTTGTGCCGATATCGGGTGTTCCGCGTTGTCACGCCTTCTGCTTGAAGAAGCGACCCAGAGGATTAGCGCGATGGCTGTCGCGACAGCCCCGCCGATCATGATCGCTGTCCATCCTCCGAGCTGCCAGAGAGCGGTCGCGAGCGTCGAACCGGCGGCCCCGCCGATGAAGTTGCTCACCACATACGCCGTATTGAGACGGCTGCGTGCCCCATGGTCGACGGCAAGAACACGGGCCTGAGTCAAGGTCGAGACCGCCCGCACCGCAATGTCCAAAAGGATGATCACTGCGAGCAGCACGATGATGGATGTGGCCCCGATCCAGGCGAGGAAAAAGCACACCAGGGTCAGCGCCAGAGCTGCGCTGATGGCGGGCGTGGACAAGCCTCGATCGTGCAGGCGCCCGGATCGTTGTGCCGCGACGGCGCCGGCGATTCCCGCAAGCCCGACCAGGCCGATCGTGGTGACGGAGTACGAGAACGGTGGGGATGCGAGCAGAAACGTCAACGCCGTCCAGAAGAGCGTGAGCACGCCGAAGGCAGTTCCGGCGACGAACAGTGACATGCGAACGGAGGGGTGTCGTTTGATCACGCCGAAGGTGGAGCCGAGCAGGGCGGCGTAACCCAGCTTGGCCCGTGGATCCATCGGTGGAATGGTCCGTCGCAGGAGGACCGCCAAGACAAGGGCCAGGGCGGCAGCTACGGCGTACGGCGCCCGCCACCCGAACGCTTCGGCGAGAAGGCCACTGATCGTGCGCGAAGCAAGAACTCCGATCATCAGCCCCGAGGCGACGGTTCCGATCACGTGACCGCGCTGCCCGGGCCCGGCAAGGTCACCGGCAAGAGGCGTCAGCAGGGGCCCGGACACTGTTGTGAAGCCAACCAGGACCAGTGCGAAGAGCAACACCTCAAAGGTCGGAGCTACCGCAGCGGCAGTAAGGGCGGCGGCGCAAAGGAGCATCATCAGCGGCAGGAGACGTCGACGGTCCACGACATCACCTAACGGAACGATCAGGAAGGTGCCGACGGCGTAACCGACCTGCGCGGTCGTCACCAGCAGCCCGGCGGCCCCAAGCGAGGTTCCGAACGACGACGCTATCTCCTCAAGCAGCGGCTGTGCCCAGTACAGGTTCGCCACGGCTGCTCCACCTGCGACCGCAAAGAGCAGGATCATGGCCCGGTTGATTCGTGCCGGCGCCGGTGCAGTTATTGACTCCAAGGGTTGTCCTTCTGGTCGGTGTTGGCTGGAAAGCGTCCGCCATGATTCCTGCCGGAATCGTGGACGGACTTACAGGCTGGCTTCGGCGTCCTGTTGGGACGTTGCCCGGGTACGGGCCAGGACCAGGAGCGTCAGCAAACCGAGGACTGCCATGATGATCGCGATGGTCAGCGGGCCCAGGACGCCCAGAGTCGATTCGAGCGCCGACGCGCCAAACCAGGTGCCGATTGCCGTTCCACCGTTAAACGCAGACACGGAAACTGCGGCAGCCATTGTTGGCGCACCGTGGGCAAAGAGGACGGCGAGGCCGGTTCCGACCGGTGGTATGCCCATACCGGCCATGCCCAGCAGGAACATGAGAAGACGACGAAGATCAAGGGCACTGCCCAGGTCGGCATTCCTGCACGGTCGGTGGCCAGCGGGGAAAGATAGCTGAAGGCTGTCATGTAGCCGCCGGTGGCAAGAACGGTCGCGATGACAAGAATGGCCATCCGGCCGGTCATGATCGCCCTTACTTCGGCACGCACGGATGGCACGTGGGAGCGGGTGTCTGCGGGCGTGAACCGCGCAATAACGGGAGCTGCGAGGAGAGACAGGATCGCCAGGGCCCAGAATGTCCCTCGCCAGCCAAGGAGCTGGCCGGCGAAGGATCCGAGCGGGACGCCGGCAACGGTGGCAAGGCCGACGCCACTCATCATGACACCCAGGGCACGGGAGCTGTTGGCCGGGCCGGCCGCCTGCGTGGCGACGACAGCGGCCACGGACCAGAATGACCCTGCCGCCAGGGCAGTGATGACACGCGCGAGGAGAACGATCCCGAAGTCGCTTCCCAGCGCCGCCATGACGTGTCCGGCCGCGAAGACCACCAGCGCGAAAACGAGCGTGGCGCGCCGCGGCAGGCGCAGAGTCGCCAGAGCCATGACAGGGGAACCAACGATCATTCCGACCGCGAAGGCCGTGATCAGGAGCCCGACCCGGGCAAGACCGACACCCAGATCGGCCGCGATCTCCTGGAGAAGTCCCGCGACGATGTACTCGGTAGTGATCAAGAATGTACCCAACGCAAGCAGCGGAACGACGAACGGGAGCCGTTGCCGTGTCGGCACTGCCGGAGTAGTGGATGTCGTCATACGCGCAAAGCTTCTTTCGGTGGAGTGGAGGCCGGAACCGATAGGTTCCGGCCCTTTGACGATCCCGTACCTGCCCTGCGCGGAGAAGGCCCTGTTGAGACATGGTCTGGCAGGTCCTGTTTCGTCTCTTCCGTTCCTCGTAACGTCAGCAAGGCGGCCCATTCGAGAACGCCGACCCCTTGAGAAGGAACGTCTTTGAACACCACCACACTCACTCCAGCGGGAGTCCGTCATTCAAGGGCAGCGCTGCTCGCCGCCGTCACCGGATTTTTCGTCATCACGCTCGATGCTGTGGTGGTCAACGTTGCTCTGCGCCAAATCAGCCTCGACCTCGGGGCGACGATCACCGGTTTGCAGTGGATCGTTGACGGATACACGTTGTTGTTCGCCTCGTGCTTGTTATCGGCCGGAGCGTTTTCTGACCGGGTCGGGGCCAGGCGTGCATGCGCAATCGGCATGACCGCGTTCGTGGTCACCTCGCTGGGATGCGGACTCGCGCCCACAGTCACTGTGCTGCTCGGGGCAAGGATCCTGCAGGGAACTGCGGCGGCAGTGATGCTTCCCGCGTCGATGGCGTTGATCGGCGAAGCCTTCCCCGACCCCATCAAGCGTGCACGCGCCGTCGGGATGTGGGCCATGGGAGGAGCGCTGGCGTCAATCTCCGGACCCGTGCTGGGCGGTCTGCTTTCGCTCGTCGACTGGCGGTTGATCTTCTTTATCAACCTTCCAGTCGGGGCGGGGGCATTGCTGCTGCTGCGGCGCGTTCCACGGTCGCCGCAACTGTCCGTCCCTGTCGACTGGGCCGGACAGGTCACCGCGATCACCGCCATGGGGGCCCTCACCTACGGTGCCATCGAAGCCGGAGCGGCCGGCATCACGGCACCGCCAACGATCGTTGCGTTTGGCTTGTTCGTCCTTGCAGGTGCAGACTTCGTCGTTTCGCAGCGCCGCGGAGCGCACCCCATGGTGCCGCTGCCGCTGCTGGGTAACCGCACGATGGCCGTGTCCATCGGGATTGGCTTCTCCTACATGGTGGGCTACTTTGGCCTGCCGTTTGTCATGAGCCTCTACTTGCAGCAGGAACGCAGCCTCTCACCGGTGGAAACCGGAGCGGTCTTCGTTCCCATGATGCTCGCCGGTGCGGTCCTCACGCCTTTCATCGCCAGGCTCTCGGAACGACTCGGCGCACGCACACTCATCGCCGGCGGAATGACGTTCATGGCCGCAGGACTCACCCTTATCGCCCTCCTGCCGGCGGCCATACCGGTCTGGGTAGTGGCCACTGTGATGATCCTTGTGGGTCTCGCGGGGCCCCTGGTCATCCCGACCATCACCGCCGTCCTGCTGAACAACTTCGATCCACAGCGTGCGGGTACCGTGAGCGGCATCTTCAACACCAGCCGTCAGATTGGCGGGGCATTGGCGGTCGCGGTGTTCGGCTCCCTGCTCGCCCGCTCGACCACCTTCCTTCAAGGCTTCTCCACCAGCCTGCTGATAGCGGCCGGTCTCGCCCTGGCAATGGCACCCCTCGCCACCCGTTTGCCGCGGCGATGAACGCACCTGAGCGTTGGGGGGACCTGACAGGTCCTGTCAGCACCCAAGGCTGCTCGCCTACCCTTGGAGATATGGATTCCCGGTCCGAGATCAGCAGCTTTCTCACGTCCCGCCGCGCCAAACTCACCCCCGAGCAGGCAGGTGTCCCGCTCTACAGCGGAGCCCGCCGCGTCCCCGGCCTGCGACGCGAAGAAGTAGCGCACCTCGCCGGCGTCAGCGTCGACTACTACGCCCGTCTCGAACGCGGCAAAATCTCCGGTGCGTCCCGCGAAGTCATCGAAGCAATAGCCCGCGCCCTGCAGCTCGACGAAGACGAACGCGACCACCTGCTCGACCTCACCCGGATCACCCAACGGCGCGCGCCGCGACGGAAACCCTCCAACCGCAGCACCGTCAGGCCAGGTATCCAGAGTGTCCTGGACTCCATCGATGCCCCCGCCTTCGTGCAGAACGCCCGACTTGACCGCCTCGCCTCCAACAGAATCGGCCGGGCACTCTACTCACTGCCTGACGACGGATCCCGCGACCGCTTCAACTACGCGCACTACCTGTTCCTGGACTCACGAGCCCAACGGTTCCACCGCGACTTCGACACCGCCAAACACAACGTCGTCGCGCTCCTGCACGCCGCAACGGCCAAGGACCCCTACGACAAGGAACTGATCGAGATCATCGGCACCCTCTCGACCCAAAGCGATGATTTCCGCTCGCTCTGGGCCTCCCACGACGTCTTCCGCTACCGGTCCGGAGGAAAAATGCTCACCCACTCGGCCGTCGGCGACCTCGAATTCGGCTACGAATCATTCGAACTCTCCACAGACCCAGGCCTGGTCATGCTCGTCTACACCGTCGAACCCGGATCCGCGACCGCCGACGCCATGCGAATACTCGCCAGCTGGACCGCACCCACCGTCCACTCCCACTGAACCGGTCGCCCTGTGGGTCAGGAAACTGGAAAGGCTCAAGCAGGACCTACCGAGGCGCCGGCTGCAGCTCGTCCGTGAACCGGGGCCGCCAGCACTGGGGCTTCGGCTTGGCAGGCGTCACTTGCGAGCGTGCGACGAGTCCAGATCGCTGTTCCGCAGCAAGGTCGCCTCGGTCCACCAGGTCCGCACTATCGTTGCCCTGCAGCCTTGGACAATCCTGCCCGCCGGCCGCCGAAGTCGTTGCCGATCTGCCGCGCGGCGTCCTGCAGGAGCGGAACGACCGTTTTCTCGATGGCTTCCGCGGGGGCCCGGTGCGTCTGCAAGGAGACGTTGATGGCCGCGACGACGTCGTTGCCGCGCCACACGGGCACGGCCACGCCGCGCAGGCCCTCCTCCAGTTCCTGTGACACCATCGACCAGCCCTTGACGCGGGCCGAGTCTATTTCTGCCCGGAGCTGGTCGACGCTTCCGATGGAACGCTCGGTGAAGCGCTGCAGATGGACCGAGTCGAAGTAGGCCTGCAGTTCCGGTTCGGATAGCGCCGCCAGGAGGACGCGCCCCATCGACGTCGCCCAAGCTGGGAACCGAGTGCCCACACTGATGGAGACGCTGAGCAGCCGCGGAGAGGGCACGCAAGCCACGTAGACGACGTCGGTGCCGTCCAGGATGCACAGCGAGGTTGTTTCGTTGAGCCGCGCTGCCAGGGACTTCAGGTGCGGCTCCGCCACCCTGGGAAGCGTCAGGTTCGCCAGGAATGACTGGCCGATGTCCAGCGAGCGTGGCGTCAGCTCGAACTGCGGGCCGTCGGCGCGGAGGTAGCCCAGATCCGTCAGGGTCAGCAGGAACCGCCGCGCGGAGGCCCGGGTCATGTCCGCCTTGACGGCGACCTGGGAAACGGTCAGCCGCGGAGAGGCCGCGGTAAAGGCGAGCAGGACGTCGAAGGCCTTTTCCACCGACTTCACAAAATACGCCGGTTGCTCCTCCATGGACTCCCTGTCTTCTTGAACCTGCACTAGGGCCCGCAGATACCGAAAGGCTGCAGGCTTTTACGATCATATAAGGCCCCGGACAACGACGGCGGCGCGTGCGTCCCGGCGTCGGGCTGTATGTCAGCTCTTCGTCCGGATGGCGGCGAGCGTGCGCTGTATCAGGGCATCCGCCTGCGGCGCCAGGTCCAGGAGCGGAATCATCGCGGCCGCCTGGGCTCGGAGGTGGTCCCAGCCGTCGGCACAGCACAGTCCTTGGTCCCTCGCGGCGGCTATTGTGCCGGTCACGTGTCCGGCGTAGACGAAGTCGTAGACGAACGCGTCCCCGGCCAGCCGGCCCCCGCCCCAGACAGGCGCGTCGTCGCTTCCTTTGCCAACCGGCGTCGCGTTGACGATCAGCGAGGCCCGGGACGCCTGTTCCTGCGCCTCCGCCCACGAGGCCGCCTCCGCGTCCATGCCCAGGCTCGCGCCGAGCGCAAGCAGCTGCCGCGCGGCCCCCGGGTCCCGGTCGGAGATCGTGACCCGCCCGGCCAGCCCCTTGAGCGCCACAAGCGCTGCCCGGGCCGCGCCGCCGGCCCCCAGCATGACCGCATGCCGCTGGTGCCGGCCACCGAGCAGTTCAGCGACGGCGGCAACGTCGGTGTTGTACGCGGCCAGCCTCCGCCCGTCCCGGATGAGCAAGTTGGAGGCGCCGCCCAGCCGGACCGCTTCGGTCGCAACGTCGGCGGCCTGCGCGGCCCACTTCTTGTGGGGCATCGTGACATTGGCGGCGACGACGTCGGATTCCAGGAGCCGGGCGCGGACCCCGGCCATGGGCACGTCGCGAGGCACATCCCAGGCCTCATAGGCCCAGCTACTGCCGAGTTGTTCGAGGACGGGATTCCACAGCCCCGGCGACATGGCCTGCGAGGCTTCCGAGCCGATGAGGAACAGCCGGGAGGCCGGTGTCTGGTTGTCCATGGTGCCGCCTTTCAGGGAGGGGAAGCCGCCGGGCGAAGCAATCAATCGTTGTGAGGCACCTCACGCTGCGGTATGCTATTCCATAATCGCATACCGCACAGATGCGCGGTATGCGCACACACTAAAAATCTCCCATCTCCAAATCCCCGTCTTTCAGTGCGGAAGGACCAGCACCATGACCAAACTCGCAACCATCCCCACGGTCGTCGAGGAGGAGCGTAAGCTCAAGCGAGCCAAGAAGGCGGCCCTGGCCGCGTTTCTGGGCGGCGCCCTCGAGTACTACGACTTCTTCATCTATGCCACCGCGGCATCGCTGATCTTCTCCAAGATCTTCTTCCCGCCCGGCGACCCCACGGCCGCCCTGCTGGCATCCTTCGCGACCTTCGGCGTCGCCTACGTGGCACGGCCCTTCGGCGCGGTGCTCTTCGGCCACCTCGGCGACAAAATCGGCCGCAAGTCCACACTGGTCCTGACCCTGGTCATGATGGGCGCTGCAACCTTCCTCATCGGCATGCTGCCCGACTTCAGCACCGCCGGATACTGGGCACCGGCCCTGCTGGTGCTGCTGCGCCTCATGCAGGGCCTCTCCGCCGGCGCCGAAACCGCCGGAGCCTCCGCCCTGACCATGGAAGAGGCCCCCACCGGCCGCCGCGGCTTCTTCGCGAGCTTCGCGATGAGCGGCATCTCCTTCGGCATCGTGCTGGCCTCGCTGGCGTTCCTGCCGGTTGCCGCCATGAGCGAAGCCGACCGCCTCGCCTGGGGCTGGCGCATCCCGTTCTGGCTCTCCATCTTCGTCCTGATCGTCGCGTTCCTCGTCCGCCGCACGCTGGAAGAACCTGAGGTCTTCGAAGAAAAGCACGACCACGGCGAACTCGTGAAGCTGCCCTTCGCCAAGATGTTCAAGACGCACCCGGCGCAGTTCTTCCAGGTCGCCCTCATGTCCTTCCAAGTGGTTACCAACACCTTCATGCAGTCCTTCGGCCTGGCCTACGCAGTGTCCGTCGGGGTGAGTGCATCGACCATGCTGACGGTCAGCATCCTCGGCAACGTGATCGCAATCGTCACGCAGCCGCTCGCGGCCCGCCTCTCCGACCGGTTCGGACGCCGCATTGTCTTCATCACCGGCGTCATCGGGTCCGGGCTGATGATCTTCGTCTACTTCTCCGTGATCTCCACCGGCAACATCCCCATGATCTTCGTGGCCAGCACGCTGATCACCGCAGGCACCTACGCCGCCTCGAACGCCGTCTACCCGGCCTGGTTCTCCGAGCTGTTCAACGTCAAGGTCCGTTACTCCGGCATGGCGATCGGCCTGCAGATCGGCATCCTCTGCGCCGGCTTCACCCCGCTGCTCGGCACCGCGCTGGTCGGTGGGGACAAAGCCAACTGGGGCCCGGCCGCCTGGATCGTCGCCGCCTCCTCACTCCTGGCCGTCGCCGGCGCCGCATGGGCCCGCGAAACCAGCAAGACCCCGCTGCGCGAACTCGGCAACCCCGTCAACTGATCGTCCAACTGGGCTGCGAAAGCCTCCAACACGGGGGGACGACTGCGGGAGAAGAGGAGCTCCAGCGATCGTTCTACCGGCAAGACCTGGAAGGGCTACATGGAGGACATGGGCGCTCCCTGCCAGCATCCCGAACTCGATTCCAGGGACGATCGCCAGAGAGCCAAAGTCGGCGACCAGTACGCAACGCGCCACAACCCGTTCGTGTACTTTGAGGAAATCACGTCCTCCCCGGACTGCCAGAAAAACGTCGTGGACTACACCCATTTCGCTAATGATCTGAAGTCCCCGGACACGACACCGAACCTTTCCTACATCACACCCAACCTGTGCAATGACGGGCACGACAGCCCCTGCGTCGACGGCAGGCCGGGCGGCCTCGAAAGTGCCGACAGCTGGCTGCAGCAGCAGATTCCGGGCATCCTGGACTCACCGGCCTTCAAACAGGACGGGGTGCTGGTCATTACCTTCGACGAAGCCGACAGCAAGACCTCCGGTCCGTCGGGAGTCCCCGGAGGCACGGCTGGCGGGCGGGTCGGCGCGCTGGTGATCTCGCCGTTCACCAAAGGGGGAACAACATCGGACAGGATGTACAACCACTACAGCCTGCTCGCCAGCATCGAGGACATCTTTTCAGTACCCCGGCTCGGATACGCGGGGGCGGCCGGCCAGAACAGCTTCGGCCCGGACGTCTTCAACGCCCGGTAGCCGCCGGTGCCGCCGGGTTTCCCAGCCTTGCCGTTCCCGGTCGTGGGTCCTTGGCTAACATCACCTCGTGCCGCTGGCGCCCGGAGTTGCTCCCTCGCCCCGGGGTCAGAGGCTAGCTGACCTCTCACCCGCGCGTCGGACTATTTGAGGAGCTTGGCGGGACATGTTGCCCTCCGGTGCCGCATCCAGGCCGTTGACCGGTTCCGCAGACCGGAGGCACAGTGGTAGCCTCCAGGCGGGGCCGTTCGCGAGGGCCCAACGACGGGGAGGGCCACCATGTCGACCAGGGTTCCGAAGAAGCAGATGACCGTCATTCAAGCGGCCTTCATCGGCGTGGGTTCGATGGTGGGCGCGGGAATCTTCGCCCTCTTAGGAGCAGCGGGCGCCGTCGCCGGCTCGGCCGTGTGGGTGTCCTTTCTGGTCGCCGGAGCCATCGCAGGTCTTCAGGGGTACTCGTTTGCAAAGCTTGGCGCCACCTATCCTTCCGGTGGGGGCATGCTCGCCTACCTGGCCCGAGGGTTCGGAGAAGGCCACGTCACCGGGATCGTTTCATGGCTGTTCTATGTGACCGGAGCGATCGTCGGAGCAATGGTGGCGTCGTCCTTCGGCGGCTATGCCAGTGCAGTGCTGACCAATCGTGACCCAGGCTGGGCCAAGGTGTTCGCCGTCGCGCTCATCGCGGTCATGACTTTCCTGAACGCCGTCGGGTCCACGGCGGTGGCAAAAGTCCAGTCCGTGATCGTGAAGGTGGTGCTGGGCATCCTGTCCGTGTTCGCGATCGTCACGATCGTTAACTGGAACCCGACGCTCCTCGACCCAGCGGGCTACCCAGGCGTTCGCGAGATCGTCGCGAGCGTGGCGTTGACGTTCTTCGCCTTCCTCGGGTTCGGTGTCATCACCTTCACCGCGAAGGATCTGCCTGACCCGTCGCGTCAACTGCCCCGCGCCATGTATCTGGCGCTGGCGATCGCCACCACGGTGTACGTAGCCGTCTCCCTGGGCGTCTTCGGGACGCTGACCGCCGACCAGGTCGTCGCCTACGGCGCCACGGCGCTGGCCGAGGCCGCCAAGCCCACGCTCGGCCAGTTCGGCTACGTACTGATGGTCATCACGGCCCTGCTCTCTACTTCCGGGGCGGTGAACGCCAGCCTCTACCCCTCTGTGGGGATGACCCGGCATCTGGCCTCGGTGGGCCAGTTCCCACCGGTTTTCGGCCGCTCCCTGGGCCGCCGGCAAGTACCGGTCGGGCTGCTGGTCATGGCCGGCCTCGCGGCAGTAATGGTGCTGCTGTTCAACCTGAACAGCATCGCATCGCTCGGAAGTGCGGTAGCACTGCTCATTTTCTCCGCCGTCACCCTGGCCCACTTCAAGGTGTACCGGGAGACCGGTGCCCTGCTTTTCATGCTCATCATCGCCCTGATCGCGACCCTGGGAACGTTCGTCGTATTTTGCACCACCACGCTCGTCAACGAACCCGCCACCGCCGCCGCGCTGGCGGTTATCCTCGCCCTGGCCCTGATCACCGACCTGCTCTGGAAACGCACCCGAAACCGCGCAAATTAGCACCCCGCAGACCTGACGCATAGGGGAGTTAGGGACTGTTCCCTGCTAATTTCTAAGTCCATGCTGTAGGCACCGAGAACTTTGTGTGATAAGGGGGCAGTGGCATGTTCAAACCGTCGACTACTCGCCCCAGGCGGTATAGCTCCGCCTGGCCCGTGGCACAGACCACGGGGCGCCCCGGGATGTGGCTCCCGTGAGCGAACAGGCACTGACCCGGCCGAAGGCGCCCCCTGCCGTGTGGATCTCCTGGGTGGCCCTGGCGCTGATGACCACCAGTTCGGTCGCCAGTCTCCGAGCGGCCCCGACCATGGCCGTCTACGGCCTCGCTTCAGTCTTCCTCTACGTGGTTCCCGCGATCGTCTTCCTGCTGCCCACCTCCCTCGTGTCCGCCGAGCTGGCCTCCGGATGGAAGGGCGGCATCTACAACTGGGTATCGTCCGGAATCTCCAAACCAATGGGCTTCCTGGCGGTGTGGTGCCAGTTCGCAATGACGATTTTCTACTATCCGACCCTGCTGGGATTCGTCGCGAGCACGCTCGCCTACGTCTTCAACCCGGCACTGGCCAGCAACGGCGTGTGGACAGCCTTGGTGATCGTGGTGTTCTACTGGGCCGGCGTGTATGTCTCCTCTCGCGGCACGAAGGGCGTGGCAGGCCTGGCCAGCGGTGGCCTGATCATCGGCACCCTGATCCCGGGCGCCCTGCTCGTCATCCTGGGTGTGGTCTTCCTCGGCCAGGGCAATCCGTCCGCCGCTCCGATGACCGCGGCAAACTTCTTCCCCGAGTGGGCCGGACTGGCCAGCCTCGTGCTGATCGTGAACAACTTCCTGTCCTACAGCGGCATGGAGATGAATGCGGTGCACGTGTCCTCCCTGAAGAACCCGTCCAAGGAGTACCCGAAGTCGATGTTCCTGGCCATGGGACTCGTACTGCTCATCTTCATCCTGCCGGCGCTAGCGATCAGCTGGATCGTCCCGGCCGATGAGCTCTCCCTCACCGCGGGTGTCATGCAGGCCTTCGACGCGGTGCTGGCGTCCTTCAACATGCAAGGTCTCACGCCGATCCTGGGCATCATGCTCGTCGCGGCCTCCCTCGGCGGCATGCTGACCTGGCTGGCCGGTCCGTCCAAGGGCCTGCTGCTGATCTCGCGTGAGGAAGGCTACCTCCCGCCGTTCCTGCAAAAGCTGAACAAGAACGGCATCCAGCAGAACCTCCTGGTCATCCAGGGGCTCGTCACCACCGTGATCGCTCTCGGATATGCGCTGATCCCGGACGTCTCGAGCACGTACTGGATCTTCTCGGTGATCACCACGCAGGTCTACCTGATCATGTACCTGCTCATGTTCGTGGCCGCCGTCCGGCTCCGCCGCAACGACCCTGAGCACCCGCGTGGCTTCCGAGCGCCGATGCTGCTGACGCTGTGCGGCGTAGGATTCGCAGCCTCCCTGGCCGCGCTGCTTGTCGGGTTCGTCCCGCCGTCGCAATTCGGCAACGGGGATCCGCTTGTCTATTTCCTGATCGTCGGCGGCGGCGCACTGGGGCTCGGCCTGCTCGTGCCGTTCCTCTTCTATAGGTTCCGCAAGCCCTCCTGGAAGCTGCCCGACCAACAAACGCAGACGGAGGTGCCGAAGTCATGAGCACGCAGACTGAGTCCTCGACCAAGCGCAGCCGCTCGGTCATTTACATCGTTGCCATGACCTTGCTCGTGGTGTTCGCCGTTGTCGCACTGCTGAACTTCAGGCAGGCGAGGGAGACGCAACAGTCCCTGACGAAGGCCGACCAGCTGATCGCGACGATCGAATCGGCCGGTGGGACGGCCCCCTCGCGCGAACAGATAGCCCGTGTACTCGGCGACGACGGCGGCGCGGTCTGCGCGAACCCGAACAATGCGCTGAGCCGGGCCACCTTCCTGAGCCAGCTGACGAACGGGGCCACCGGGCCAGGCAACAGGCCCGTGATCGCGAACGCCCGCATCGCCATCGGCGAGGTCGCGATTATCAAGGTCTACTGCCCGGACCAGCTCGCTGAGTTCCAGCAGTTCATCAATGCCCTCAAGACGTACCGCACGGGTGGTGCGTGAGCCGTGGACCTCCGAGACCGCATCACCGAACTAATGCGACCGGCACGGGAGGAGTTGGCCGAGTTCGTCGCCATCCGGTCTGTGGCGGACCCGCGGCAGTTCCCCGTCGAGGAGTGTGCCAGGGCCGCTCAGTGGGTGCTCGAAAAATTCGCTGAGCTCGGATTTTCCGATGCCCATCTCGAGCGGACGCCGGACGGCTCCGACGCAGTCGTCGGCTCAAGACCGGGCCCCGATCCGGAGGCGCCCACCGTGCTCCTCTACGCGCACTACGACGTGCAGCCACCCCTCGATGATGCCGCGTGGCGCACCCCGCCCTTCGAACTCACCGAAGTGGGCGGCCGCTGGTACGGCCGCGGCGCCGCCGACTGCAAGGGCAACATCCTCGCCCACCTTCTCGCACTCAGGGCGCTCGGCGACGACGTACTGGTGAATCTGAAGCTCGTTGTCGAGGGATCGGAGGAACAGGGCACCGGCGGGCTCGAGGCATTCGTGGCGAGCCGCCCCGGGCTGCTCAGAGCCGATACCATCCTGGTCTGCGACACCGGCAACGCCGCCGTGGGACACCCTGCGGCCACAGTGACCCTCCGCGGCATGGTCAACGTCGTGGTGAGCGTGGAGGCGATGACATCCGAACTCCACTCAGGCATGTTCGGCGGCGCAGCGCCCGATGCCCTCGCCGCTCTGATCTCGATGCTGGCATCGCTGCGCGACACGCGAGGCAACACCACTGTCACCGGGTTGGACAACGTCCAGACCTGGACGGGCGCACCTTACCCGCCCGAGCAGTTCCGTTCCGACGCCGGGGTGCTCGAGGGCGTCACGTTGCTAGGCAGTGGCACCGTTTCCGACATGCTCTGGGCGCGTCCGGCCGTCACCGTGCTAGGCATTGATTGCCCGCCGGTGACGGGGTCGACCGCGGCGATCGTACCGCGGGCCGCCGCCCGATTGAACCTGCGCGTCCCGCCCGGCATGGCAGCCGCTGACGCCCACACAGCGCTGGTCGACCACCTCAAGGCCACCGCCCCCTGGGGAGTCCACGTCGCCGTGGACCTGGAGGCCATCGGGTCACCCTTCAAGGCGGCAGTTGGCGGGCCGGCGTTTAATGCCATGAGTGCCGCAATGGCCGAGGCATACGGGCAGCCGATGACCACCCTGGGCCAGGGCGGATCAATCCCCCTCTGCAATGTCTTCGCCGACACCTACCCGGACGCGGAAATCATCCTGCTGGGCGTCGAAGAACCGCTCGCACTCATCCACGCACCCAACGAGAGCGTCGATCCGGGCGAAATCAGCGCCCTGGCCGAGTCCCTGGCCCTCTTCCTCCAGCACTACACCACCCTGTCCGGCTAGCCGCCCCCGCCCGTACCGGTGGACGACCACCACCGCGTTGATGAGGTTCGCATAAACCAGTCACGCTCTGTGACTGGGGCAACGGCCGCGGTTCGGCCGTGGCCGCTAAGCCGGACTACCTGCTTGCCTGCATCGGCCAAATCGCGCCTGCCGGCGGCATCGGTGGGTCGCATGGGTTCTGCCCAGCGCTCGGCCTGGCCAATGCGAGATCGCTCCTGAGGACTCTCAGGAGCGATCTCGTTCCGGGTCCACGTCAGTGTGTGGAGCACGTCGGCTGACTAGTGGACTATTCTCATTTCGTGCGAGGTCTGGTTGAGTCGCCGTCCGCCGTCAGGAACGACCGTCACAATGTCCTCGATCCTTACGCCGAACCTGCCCGGCAGGTAGATTCCGGGTTCGATCGAGAAGCACATGCCGGGGTGGAGGATCTGGGTTTCGCCCTCGACCATGTACGGCGGCTCATGGGTCGTCAATCCGATTCCGTGCCCGACCCGGTGAATAAAGTAGTCGCCGTAGCCGGCTTCAGCGATCACCGCCCGGGACACTCGATCGATCTCCTGACACTCGACTCCTGGCCGCACGGCCTCGAACCCGGCCTGCTGTGCGTGTTTGACAACGTCGTGAACCTCGCGCTCCTCGGCGGTGGGTTCGCCGACGTGCACAGTCCGCGTCGTGTCTGATCCATAGCCGTGCTTGAGGCCGCCGAAGTCAAGCACCACCATGTCACCGTCCTCGATGATCCGCGGGCCGATCTCGTGGTGAGGGTTGGCGCCGTTCGGACCCGAACCGACGACGGTGAAGTCCACCTGCGAATGACCGAATTGGCGAAGCAGGTCCGCGAGATCAGAGCCGACGTCAGCCTCGCTGCGCCCAGCGAACCGCACTGTGACGATCTCCTCGTACGCCTGGTCTGCGGCCGCGCCAGCCGCCGCCAGCCGCTCGATCTCGTCGTCATCCTTGATCGCCCGAAGCATCGGCAGGGCGGACGTCATCGAGACGTAGGACGACTTGGGCAGTCGGTCCTGCAGGCCGAGGAGGTGCATGGCCCAGGCCGAGTCAGAGACGGCATAACGTCCGGTGCCAGCCATCAGCGCCGCAGATTCCGTGTAGGGGTCGCTCCCGTCTGTCCAGTCGGTGATCCTCAGCATCGAGGCGCCGGCGGCTGCTTCCGCGTCGGGCCTCTCGAGCCTCGGAACGATCATGGCGGGCTCCGCGTCGACGGGGACCACGAGCATGGTGATGCGTTCGGTGATGGCCACGGGCGCATACCCCGTGAGGTACAGCAAGTCCGGTCCAGGAGTGACCAGGATGCCGTCGAGCCCGGCATCCTGGGCGGCGTGAGCTGCTCGCCGCAACCGCTCGGCGAAGTCACCGGCGGTGAACGGAGCCGGCTCGGAAAAGCTGCGATGATCACTCATGGTTCGCATTGTCGTGCGCGGAGCATCACCGGTCAACCCATCGCGCCTACGACCGCTGCCAGTGCGGAGGGACGAGCCTCCGGTAATCCCGCATCACTGCCCCGACATTCCGTTACGCGTCCCGTTGCCCGCAAGGTGGGGCCCGTTGGGGCACTTGCGTCTGGATGACCGTCTTACAACAGGCTTTTCCTTCCGGCAGGCTCTTGTCGGGGATATTCTGGGGAAATCAGCAGCGCGAGCGAGCCGGTGGTCATGGCTCGTGGAGGAGGCTGTATAGCGTCATTGGCAGCCGCCCTGCCGCAGCAGGGCTGGAGGCCTTCCTGTTAGGAGCTGCCTTGAATTCTTCAATGACGAGACCACCCAACCGTTCTGGCGGCGGGGCTCAGAGGACGTTCGGCGTCGAGGAGGAATTCCTGCTCGTCGATGCCACGACGGGGCAGCCCGTACCCGCCGCGGAAGCGTGCTTGGCCAAGGCCCCACAGCACCCCGGAACGAGTGGCGGCCCATTCTTGGCTTTGGAGGTCCAGCAAGAGCAGCTCGAGGCCGTTGGCCCTGTCTGTTCCACGCTCCAGGAAGTAATTGCGGGGATCCGAGAGGGCCGGCGGCTTGCCGACGAGGCGGCCCGCTCGGTGGGCGCACGAGCGGCCGCCGTGGCCACCAGTCCCGTCCCGGCCAGTCCTACCCTCGTACCGCAGCCCCGTTTCCTGAACATGGCAACCCGGTTCGGGTTGACGCTTCGGGAGCAACTCACCTGCGGCTTCCATATTCATGTCGGTATCACCGACGGTGAGGAAGGGGTGGCAGTCCTGGACCGAATCCGGGTCTGGTTGCCCGTGCTGCTGGCGCTGAGCGCGAACTCCCCTTTCTGGCAGGGCGCCGACACCGGATACGCAAGCTTCCGCTACCAGGTGTGGAACCGCTGGCCGACCGCCGGGCCCAGCGAAAGGTTCGGATCAGAACGGGAATACCACCGGTACGTGCAATCCCTGCTGACAACGGGCGTACTCCTCGACGAGGGCATGGTGTACTTCGACGCGCGCCTCTCCCGGAATCACCCGACGGTGGAGGTGCGCATTGCCGACGTCTGCATGGAGGCCTCACACGCGGCCGCCATTGCCGCGATCGTGCGGGCACTCGTTGAACGGGCCGCCCAGGAATGGCGCGCCGGGATTTCTGCGCCCCCGCTATCCGCCGGGCAACTGCGCCTGGCGGCGTGGAAGGCAAGTCAATCAGGAGTCGACGACACCCTCCTGCACCCCCTGCTGAACGCTCCATGCCCGGCCGCCGAAGTGGTCCAGGTCCTCCTCTCCCATATCCGGCCAGCCCTGGCCGACAGCGGGGACGAGGAGCAAGTGACCTCGGAAGTGGCCCGGATCCTGACCACCGGCACGGGCGCACGCCGGCAGCGCGAGATCATGATGAGCACCCAGAGCCTGCCCGCCGTGGTGCTCGAGGCCATCGGACACACCCACGGGACCGCCCCGGCACCTCGTCGCCGGTCCCGGCGCCTGCAAACTAGCTGACTGACCCGACAGGCCACGAAAGGACAGCCACTACAGCGTCGGCCGAGGAGTGCTGCATCTCTGCTGCCTCGCGGCGCCGGTCGATGGCGCTCTCAGACCAGGGCTTAGGTCTTGATCCTTTCAAACTCGTCAGCGCTGATGGTTCCGGAGTCCCGAACAGCCGTGGCTTCGGAGATCTCCTCGCTGGGACTAGCTGCCGCGACACTGCGGATGTAGGCATTCGAGGACTCCCGGTTGGCCCGCGCCCGTTCCATGGACCGCTCCGCCATGCCCTTTCCGCGGGCAATCAAAATACACCAGCACGCCCAACAAGGGCACGAAGACCAGGAAGAGGATCCAGAGGGCCTTCGACCAGCCGCTCAGCTTGTCGTCGCGGAAGAGATCGCCGATGACTGCGAACAACGCCCAGAGGAAGGCGATCAGGGCATACAGGCAGAAAAACCACCACAAGAGGGTCCCAAAAGTCTTCCAAGAAATTCATGTCAGCTTCGCTGCTTTCGATGGGAGCGGTGTTGTACGGGGATGCATCCTGGACCGTGCCGAAGCTGGGCGCAGGTCCCCCGGAGGAGCCTGGGCATCAGCATTTGGTCGCCGTCTGGAGGTCACTGATGGCGGCCTGGACGTTAGCTTCATCGTCCCGCAGGGATGCTGCTGCCTGGGTCAGCGAGGCGTCATCCGGGACGGCTCTGACGGCTGCGTCGAACTTGTTTTCGGCCGGTTTGACGGCGTCCATCTCGTCCTTGGCTACCTCCTGGCTGGCCTTGACCAGGTCGTCGTAGGTCTTCGCGACCTGTTCCCTTGCCGATTTGATCTGTTCTATCGTGGCGCCCGGCTTTAGTGTCTGTTTGAAATTTGTCAGGGACCCGGCGAAGGCGCTGGCAGCAGCGCAGGCCTGCGAAACGTTCTTCTCCGCTCTGGCGCTGCTGACGCTGGTGCCGGGGCTGGACGTGCTGCAGCTCGTGAGCAGTGCGATGGCTGCCGCGGCTACGATCGCTCCTGCAAGGACCGTGTGTGGTCTGGACACTGGAGGCTCCTTTTCGAAATGGATTGCGGCAGGCGGGCCTGCCATGCGCGAGTCCGACTTTTGTCTGCCCGCACCGTGTGTCTGGACCTCATCCGGGGAAGGTGATCCGTAGTGGCGGTACAGGAATCCCACGGCGCCCGCGTCATGAAATAGCCCCGCGTCTGGGCGTCCCCGAGGACCGGATCAATGGTCACCTCGGCGCGACGGGAACGGTCGGGAGTCAACAAAGCGGGGCGGCTACCGGGCCGGGGGCACCCTGGTCGTCACCAAACTCGATCCGTTCGCCCGGCCCCTGTCCGGTGCTCGAAATCATCATCGAGGACATGACGAGAGTTTCCCAAGGGTTCCGGCCGCCAACAGCGATGACCATGAGGGTTTGATCCCAAGTCCAAGCAAGTCATGCAGTTTCAGGCGCTCCCGGCCATGAAGGAGTGAACAGCAACACCGCTGTCCCAGGCCAAGAGAAGGAGCCGCCAGAGCGCAACTGCCGCCTACAAAAATGGGCCCCGCAGGGGCCATAAAAGGAGATTTGTACACACTCAGCGGCCCACAAGCCCCTGAACAGGGAAAAAACGTGCCCGAGGTGGGACTCGAACTGCATTCCCTCCCCCGCAAACACTGGGCTCCCCCGGAAACATGCGGAATCCGACCCGATCCGGCCGACATACGACCCGATCCGAAGCCCAGGGTGTGCACAATGTGCACACCCTCTTTCTGGCCCACTTCGGCGCCCCAACCGGGCTGCCGAAACGGCCGTCCGTGCGGAACAGTTTTGACTGGCGATTTCATTCCGGCAGTAAGAGTCGACCTCCGGAATACGACCGGCCCCGAATAAGCACAGCACGAGGGGGCGTGTATCTTACCGATCACACCAAGGGCTGCGTCGGATCGTTTCAACCGGCTCTCGCTCACCTCCAGTTGACGTCGCAACCGTGGGATCTCGGCCTGCTCCGGGGACAGCTTCCCGATGCCTTCCCCGGGATTCTCTGCCAGGACCAGTCCAGTTCAAGGCCGCGGACCGGATAACCCCCGAACCTCCTTGCACCCTGGTTCCAGTCCTATGTCAGCCCACCCGCGCGCTTCATATGGCCTCTAGTCCTCCATCCGCCACGTAATGAGCTTCAACGTCCCGTTGCCGGCGCGCACCGCAGTCGTGATGTTGTTTCCACTGGGAACTGCCAAAGCGACTTCGCTGACAGCACCCGCCTTGTCATCGCTGTCCCCAGTTCTTTGGATAATTCCGCTGTTCGGATCGACATCCCAACTGATCAGTTTCAAGGAGCCGTTGCCGGCGCGCACCGCCGTCACGTATCGCGCGTCGCCTAAACGCGAGATGCAGATGCAGGTTGCGGGGCCGGCATGGTTGTCGCTGTCGTGGAGCCGCTGGATCTGCGTACCGTCCGGTGACAGCGACCAGCTGATGAGCTTCAGCGAGCCGTTGCCAGCCCGGACCGCCGTGGCCAGCCCCGCCATGGCGATTTCACTCACCTCACCGGCTTGGTCACCGCTGTCGCCCAGGCGGGAAATATTCTTGCCGTCTTCGGAAAAGCCCCAGCTGATGAGTTTGAGCTTGCCATTACCGGCCCGAACGGCGGTGAGCACAACATTCGGCAACGGCACCGAGACCGCGATGAGGCTTACTGCGCCCGCCTGGTCATCGCTGTCGCCCAGACGCGTGATCGTTCCCGTGGCGTTGTCGAGAGCCCAGCTGATGAGTTTCAGAGAGCCATTGCCCGCCCGAACCGCCGTCACCAGGTCCGCTGCTGTCTTCGGCGGCCCCGGCACGATGGTGACAATGCTGGCTGCCCCAGCTTTGCCATGAGTGTCTTTGAGACGAGAGATGGGGCCCGAACCGATCCCGTCATCCCAAGAAATGAGAAGCAGATCTCCGCTGCCGTCGCGGACGGCGGTGACGGTAAGGTTCCGATTTCTTGCGACGGCAATCGCGCTTACCTCGCCTGCCTGATCGTCGCTGTCCGAGTTCCGAGTAACAGCGCCCGGGCCGCCAGTGCTCCAATTGATCAGTTTCAGATTGCCCGACCCCGTTCTTACCGCCGTCAGCGAATAAAACCCGAGCTGCTCAACCGCTATATCAGTAGCGGCACCAGCCAATGCTCCGCTGTCGCCCACCCGCGTGAAATTTGTCATGATTCAAACCCTCCCCAAATGGCCCAAACCGGAGGCGCGAGTCCGATGCTCGCCAGCGCCTGCGCCAGTCCGCCGGCGGCGGAATTCTCCCGACTGTAGGCCAATTACCCGACATGGTTCGCCTGATCAGGCGCGCTGTCAAGGAGCCAACGATATCCCCGAGCTTCGTCTGGGCTGCGGCTAACCCAAATGTGGTCGCGTCACATCTTCCTGACCCCAGCTACGCGCATCTCCGGCCGCGAAACCAAATGAAATTCTCCCAAATCGATCGTAGACTTGGGCGTACTTGAGGGAGGTTCCGATGGACACGGGTGATCGTCTTAACGATTCTCTGCTGGACGTGATTGAGCTCCAAAATTTTCTGCATGACTTCATCCGTGCGTTGACGGTTCGCCGACTCAAGCCTGGCGAAGATGTCAGCCATGTTGTCGAAGAACTGGGTCTGACAGCGCCAACGGGCTGGCAGCGAGAGCCCATTACGTGGGTCGGTGGTACTGAAGATTTTGGAACCAACGAGGATCACAAGGGGCAGACTCTGGTGCTCGTGCAACCTGGCCATCCCGAGGCGGTAGGACTGACCATCGGATGCATCCGCGTTCATGGACGGCGGTATTGCATTGAATGCGGTTGGCTGTACTGTCGGATCGTTATCAGGTTCTAGGGAGAAGAGTTCGCGGTAGCCAGATGGAACCGCATCCTGGCAGCGTCTCTGGCGGAGGAAATGCCGGGGCCGCCATCCCACACCTCACTGCTGCCGGCCAGCCTGCCGAGAAGCATCGCGGCGTCCCGAAACCGGCCCGCAGACCACTCTCCACCCGGAGTTTCGGGGATGTCCTCCATCCAGATGGCGGTGCATTGGCCGTCCAGTTCGTCGATTCGGTAGACGTCGGATAGCCGGCCGCCGGCTGGCATGGCCTCCGCCAGGCCAGAGGCATGAACATCGACTTCGGTGCGCAGCGGATAGTAGCGGACCAAGTCGTCTCTGACGTTCGGAGGAACCTGCCTGATGCCGCTCCACAGCAACGGGGATTGAACCAGCTGAACGACGGTGCTGAATGCTGCGACCCGGGCGGGGGCCGCCGGCGCCGTCTCGGGTCCGTGCTGTGCCTTCGACCCGCCAGAGGCCGCCAGTGTTCATGCTGAACATCGGCGAACTTTGTGGCGCTGGCTGACTGCAACTCCGCTGCCGGGTCCTGCAGGGCGGCTGCTGCTATGCCCTCCAGCTTGCCGGCATCCACGGAGGCGGGACCGAGGACTGAGTCTGTGAGTTAGGGTACGCAGGCCGGTAGCGGAGTGGCTAGCCGCATTTGATCATCCCCTATGGTGAGCGGGCAGGTTCGGATTGTCACCAGACGTGGGACGCGGGGCCGGCAGGTGCCTGATGCCACGGACAGTGTTCCCGTTGGTCGGACCCCGGTCACATAGCCTCGATGTCACGCCGTCGATGGCCAACAACATATCTTCCACGTGCGATTTAGACTGCACCCATGTCAGAAACTGAACGAACCATCACAGACCCGGTCTTCGAGGCCGCCTACGAGGCAGCACAAAAGAGCCTCCGAGAGGGCGGCATCCCGATCGGCGCTGCCCTGGCCCGCGGCGGGGAAGTGATTGCCAGTGGCCACAACGAGCGTGTCCAGCATGGAGATCCAATCGCCCACGGCGAGATGTCTGCGCTGCGGGCTGCCGGACGCCAGAAGAGCTACCGGGACACGACCCTCTACACCACCCTGGCACCGTGTGCGATGTGTACCGGGACCATCATCCAGTTCAAGATTCCGCGCGTGGTGGTGGGCGAAGCCGAGACATTCCCCGGCGAATTCGAACTTCTCCGCGCACGCGGCGTCGAAGTAGTCGTGTTGAACGATGCCCGATGCGTCGAGATGATGCGCACCTTCCAGGATGAACTCCCTGAACTATGGGCCGAGGACATCGCCGAGTAGTCCACACCAAAAAGAGCACCGGTGAAACAGATCAGACACGGCCAAAGCTATTGCGTGCCGCGAATTCATTCGCTTGAGGCCCGGCGGCTGCACCGCAGTTCCCGGCTTAGGGGAGATTACTGCAGATAACGGAACACCGTCCACGTCACTGCCACCGCGGCACAATCAGCTTGATGCTTGGCAGCGAAAGTGGCGGGCCTCTTGTCGGACGGCGACCGGAAGAACGCTGGACCGCCGCAGCCCAGACAGACCAAGTCGGTCCTCCTTGCCTGGCGTCGGGCGGCATCAAGTCTGCTGAACTCACTTGCCTTCCAGTCTCGTCCGTCTACTTTGCACCTTGCCCACTTCATGTTTCCTCAGCTTCACTCAGCCCATGGTCACCTGGATAACGCGGTGGGTCGCCGGAAATTTGCCAGCTCAAGGCATGCAGCCATCAGCCGCATCTACGTCGCAGAGGTGAGGCTCTTCTGATTCATACATCAGGTGCCCTACGGAATGGAATTCCGGTCAGCCGCAGCACGAGGCGCCCTCTGCCGCGGGAGACAGAAGGTCCCTTATCGGCGTTTGAAATCCCGGGGGGGTGTCCCTATGCTTTTGGTCAAGCGGCCTGGGGAGCTTTTTCCTCGTAGAGTGTCCCGTTTCGGAGCATCGCGTGGATGACGTCGCAGCGGCGCCGGGCGAGGCAGATGATGGCGGCGTTGTGCTTCTTTCCTTGGGCGCGTTTCCGGTCGTAGTAGGCCTTGGAGAGCGGGTCATGGCACGAGGCGATCCAGGCGGATCGGAAGAGCGCGTTCTTGAGTTGTTTGTTGCCGGAGCGGGCCGGGAATTCGCCGCGGATGGAGGTGCCGGACCGGCGGGTGACGGGCGCGATGCCGGCGTAGGCGGCGAGGTGCCCGGCGGTTTTGAAGCTGCTTGCGTCGCCGATGGTCAGGAGTATCGTCGCTGCGGTCTTGATGCCGACTCCCGGCATGGACATCAAGACCCGGGAAAGAGGGAAGTCGTCCAGGAGTTTCTCGACTTCGTCGGCGACGATGGCGCGCTGGTGTTTGAGTTCCTTGATCTGGGCGGCGACGCGCGGGATGACGAGTTCGACGGCTTCGGTTCCGGCGACGGTTACCGTCTGCTCTCCGAGCGCGGTGAAGATTGCATCTACAAGCTGGACGGGGTCTTTCCGGCTGTGGTGGCGGGCCCAGCGCAGCACGTTGGTGCGGCCTGCGGCGCGCAGGCCCGTGGGACCGGCGTATTTGATCAGCAGGTCCAGGACGAGGGGACGGGTCAGGACCGTGCCGGGGAAGGCACGTTCCAGGGCCGGGAAGATCTGCAGCAGCAGGGACCGCAGCCGGTTGATGGCGCGGGTGCATTCGTGGGTCAGATCGGCGTCGAACCCGGAGAGGACTTTCAGTGCGGAGAGGACTTCGCTGTCCCGGTCCACGGCCCGCAGCGTGTGAGGCATCGCCCGGGCTGTCTCGGCAATGATGAATGCGTCCCGGGCATCTGTTTTCGAATTACCGGGATGCAGATCCGCCGCTTTGCGCATGGCCAGCCCGGGCAGGTAAGCGACTTCGCAGCCGCAATCCCTGGCCACCGCCACGGGCAGGGCACCGATGGTGTTGGGCTGGTCCACGACCATCAGCACGTTCCCATGCTGCTGCAGCGTCGTGAAAAGCTCCCGCAGCCGGGCTTCGTCCTGCGGCAGCGGCTTATCAAAAAGGCGTTCGCCGGCGCGGCTCAGCGCGGTGGCGTGGTGTTCGCTCTTGCCGACATCAAGTCCGCAGTAAACGTCGAATCCCTGATCCATACTGGCGCTCCTTCGCACCACTCTATGGCCGCAGTCACGACACCCGCTGCCGGCACCCACGTTACGAAGAGACCTGAACCCGTTGGTCCGGCCTTGTCCCTATCAGCGGTCAACAAGTGCCTCCGGACCCGGCGACAACACCCCCCGGATCATCAGTGACAGGGCAGGAAAGTCATACCGGGTCCAGCGACCATGTCCCCGGCGGTCGGGAACCCAATAAATGTAACGGGTGGTCCAAAAGGGGTCAAAAAGCCCCTGTCCGTTTCCATCTAAGTTGACGCATGGCCAGCGTAAGGACCGGTGGTGCCGCCCGTGTTCGGGTGGAGTCCCGGGGCAGTCCTTGGGACTCGGACGGGTGTGGTTGGGATTGGTTTAGTTGACGAGGCCGATGGTTACGGGTCCGGCTTCCCAGTTGATGTGTTGGAGGATGCTGGATGGGACTCGGAAGACACGCCCGGGCGCTGCGGGCCACCACAGGCGTTTGCGGGCAATGACCCGGTCGTTTTGGCGCAGCACGACCGTGGGGAACGGAACATATGTGTCGGTCCAGAGCAGTAGCCGGCCTCGCGGTGGAGCGGGGTCGTCCTGGCGGAGGATGGCCGGGGCGACCCATCGGAACGGGGCTTCGGTTTTGAGGCTGATCGCGGTGCCGGAGGGACGGCTTCCGCCAAGGTGGGCGAGCACGTGGTCGGCCACGGCGGCGCCGTCGAGCGCTGCGACGTCGGCGGTGTCGACCGGGTGGAGGGCGTTGCCGATGGCGAAGATGCCCGGTTTGTTGGTGCGCAGCGCGGCATCGACGACGGGCGCCTTGCTGGTGGTATCGATGTCGATTCCTGCGGCGCGGGCCAGTTCGTTGTCCGGGATCCAGTCGCCGGTGAGGATGACGGTGTCACAGGCAACGGTCCGTCGTTGGCCGGTGTCGATGTTCTCGATTTCGACCGCTTGGACTTGGGGTTTGCCGATGATGCGGGTGACCCGGGTGCGTGTGGAGACTCTGGTGTTGAAGAAGAACTTTCCGGGGCCGCTGAACAGGCGGTAGGCGTCCGGTTTCGGGTATTCGGTGGTCATCAGCACCGTCTTGCACTTGACGTGGTGAAGCGTCATCGCCGCGGACCAGCTGACCAGTTCCGCGCCGACGATGACGGCGCGTTTTCCGACGGTGCCGTGTTTGAGATGGACGGTGTTTTGCAGCTGTCCGGTGGTGTAGACGCCTTGGCCCCGGTCTCCGGGGATCAGCCGGGCGGTTCGCGGCCGTTCCCTGGCTCCGGTGGCGAGAACGACGACGTCGGCGTCGACCCGGACGCGCCCTTCGGGCATGGTGACGTTGACCGACCGGTCGCCGGCCCAGTCTGTGACCGTGGCGTTGGTGAGGATTCGCGCACCTGCTTTGAGGGCCCGGTCGCGCAGGATCCCGGCATACTTCGGGCCGCCCATGAACGTTCCCATGTCGCGGATGCCGTATCCGGGGTGGTCACTGTGCCGGGGTATCCCTCCGGCTGTGCTCTCGCGTTCGAGGACCAGGACCTCGCCTGGCACCCGGGGTGCCAGTTCTGCGGCGGCGCGCAGGCCTGAGGGACCCGCGCCGATGATGAGGACAGTGGGGGTGAGAACGGTCGGGGTGACGACTGGCGGGGTCAGGGTGTTTCCGTTCGTTGTCATTTTGCGGTCCCCAGGGTGGAAAGGCGTGTGGCGGCGGTGTTTGCCGGGGTGAGGCTTTTACCTCGGGTCTCAAGGAGTTCGGCGACTTCGGCGCCGCAGAAGAAGCCCTGGCAGCGGCCGTTCTGGGCGCGGGTCCTGCGCCGGAGCCCGTCGAGGGTCCGCGGCGGGATGGGTGAGGTGAAGGTGTCGCGGATTTCGCCGGCGGTGACGCGTTCGCAGAAGCACACGATCTTGCCGTAGGCGGGGTCCTTCGCGATCCGTGCGGCGTCCTGGTAGGGGCGCAGGAACGCTTCTCCGATGTTGGGCATGTGCGGCGCTTCCGGTACGTCAACGCGTTCGACGAGCTTGATGGCTCCGGAATTTTTCAGCAGCCCGTCGACGTATTCGGCCACGGCGATCCCCGAGGTCAGGCCGGTGGAGCGGATACCTCCGACGAGCACGTACTGCTGTTCGGTGTCGACCTCGATGAGGTAGTCGGGGTAGTCACTGGCCGCGCGCAGCCCGGCGTACGTGGCTGTGACTTCCTCCTCGAGGAGTCGGGGCATGATCTTCTCGCCCTTGCCGCGCAGGAAGGAAAATCCGCTTTCGGAGGTTCCGGTGTCGGTGCGGTCGGTGAGGTCTTCCGCGGTGGGTCCAAGCATGACGTTCCCGTAGATGGTCGGGCTGACGAGCACGCCCTTGCCGAGCGCGGTCGGGACGGGAAGGACAATCTTGTCCACGAGCGGGCGTGCCTGCTTGTCGTAGACGAGCAGCTCGCCGCGGCGGGGCGTGATGTGGAACCTGTCGTAGCCGAACAGCTGGTCGATGGTGTCCCCGCCCAGTCCGGCGGCGTTGATCACCCAGTGGGCGCTGACACGGTCGATGCTGGTGTTTAGATGGGTGATGCGGTTGGCCGTGTCGGTCTCTATGCCGGAGACCCGGCGTCCCAGCAGGAGCTCGGTCCCGCGCTGCACGGCGTCGGTGGCCAGGGCGAGGTTGGTTGTCCAGGTGCAGATGATCGACTCATCGGGGACGCTGAGCCCGGCAAGGGCGCCTTTGCCGAGGTGGGGCAGGAGCCGGTAGACCTCGGCCGCGTCGATGATTTCGGTTTTGTCGTAGCCGTTATCTTCGGCCTTGTCCTTTAGCCCCGGCAGGGCGTTGACCTGTTCCTGATCCCAGGCGACCAGGATAGCGCCGGTGTGTTCCACCGGGATACCGGTGGCTTTCGCGTACTCGGAGAGGAGGTGGTAGCCCTCCCGGACCATGCGGGATTCAAGGGTTCCGGGCTTGGCGTCGAAGCCGGTGTGGAGGATGGCGGTGTTGGCCTTGCTGGTGCCGTCTCCGACATCGTCGCGCGCGTCCACGAGGGCGATGCTGAGCTGGTAGCCGGCGAGTTTCCGTGCGATGGCGGAGCCGACGATCCCGGCGCCGATCACTGCTACGTCGTAAGTCCTGGTCTGGGTATTACACATATCCTTGTTTCTCCTTGTTCACCGGGTTGCTTGGACGGCGGAGGTCCACCGGGTCCGGAACTCGGCTGCCTGGCCTCCCGACCATTTCGGTTCATAAACTGTGTTTGGCTTCCAGGGGACGATAGCGTCCTGCAGCGTCCGTGATGGTTCCAGCGCCATTCTGGCCAATGCCGCTGCTCCCAGGGGCGTGGCGTGTTGGGACGGGTAGACGTCGATTTCGATCTGCATGAGATCGGCGACGGCCTGCATGAGCACCCGGCTCTGTGTCAGGCCTCCGTCGACCCGCAGCCGCTGCAGGGGCCGGCCGGTGTCGGTGGCTATGAGGGTTCCGAGTTCGGCTACCTGGGCGGCGATGCCTTGAAGGACGGCGAGAACCACGTGTGCCGGTCCGGTGGACAGGCTCATTCCCGTCAGCGAGGCCTTGGCCTCCGGCCGCCACCAGGGAGCTGCCAGACCGGCGAACGCGGGAACGCTGAGGACTCCGCCTGAATCTGCCGCTGCGACGACGTCCAGTTCGGCGGCGTGCTTGATGAAGCCCATGTCCTGGAGCCAGCGGACCGCCGAGGCTGCGGTGTAGACCTGTCCGTCGAAGCAGTAGGTCGGTTGGCCCCGGACGGTCCATGCCACCGAAGCTGCGAGCCCGGCCGTGGAGCGTACGGCGCTGCTGCCGGTGTTGGCCAGCAGGAAGGCCCCGGTGCCGAATGTGCACTTGGCTTCTCCGGGCTGCAGGCAGTCCTCGGCCAGCAGTGCTGCTTGCTGGTCCACGATGAGTCCGCCGACCGCCATCATCCCGCCGAACGCGGTGGTGGATCCGGCGATGGCGTCCGATGGGATAATGCGGGGAAGGCGCTCATCTCCCAGTCCAAAGCGCTCCAGGAGCTCGCGGTCCCATTCGGTACTGTCCAAGTCGGTCGTCAGGGACCGGCTCGCGGTTGAGACGTCCGTGACGAACTCGCCGGTCAGCTGGTGGACCAGCCAGCTGTCCGATGTGGTGACAACGCCTTCCCGAGTGACGTTCCTGCGGATCCAGGCCTGCTTCGGTGCCGAGAAGTAGGGGTCAAGGACCAACCCTGTGCGTTTGGCGAAGTCCTCTTTGAAGCCGGCGAGCGAGGCGCAGATGGCCTCGGCCCGGCGGTCCTGCCAGACGATCATGTTGGACAGGGGCTTTCCCGTGTCCGGGTCCCAGGCCAGGACGGTCTCGCCCTGGTTGGCGATGGTGACAATGTCGACCAGGGCACCGGACCGTGCAACTGCGGCCCGGCCGGTGGCCAGGACGGAGTCCAACAGCTCCTGCGGGTCTTGTTCCACTCCGCTGCCGTCCAGATAGTGCGGGCGGACCGGCTGTTCCGCCAGGCCCAGGATTTTCCCGTCGGCGGCGACGACGACGGCTTTGGTCCCGGATGTTCCCTGGTCGATGGCAAGGACGGTGGTCACCTCCGGTGGTTCCTTTCCTTGTGGCGGACATTCGTGTCCAGTTCCGCATCGATGGAGTGCAGGCCGGGCATGGCCAGCCCGGAGGGTCCCCCTCGCTTGATGAGGAGGAACGCGAGGTAGACCGCGCCGATGGCCACCATGATCGCCACGTACACCCATGAGCTGATAAAGGATGCGTCCCGGAAGATCATCAGTATGAAGACCAGCCACGCGGAGGCGACGATGATCACCGGAACCTCGAACCTGCCCAGGCTGAAGCCTTGGCTGGCGGGCAAGTGCTTTCGCTTGACGATGTAGAGCAGGACGGTCGCTGCATAAATGACCGCCGGCAGCAGGGTTGCGGCACCAAACAGGCTGAACAGGGCGTCGGGCCGAAGGGCGAAGACCCCGAGAATGAGTTGGGCGAGTACGAACATCAGCCCGGTCGCCGCGGCAGGGGTTCCAAACCGCGGTGACACGTAGTGCCAGAGCGCGTAACCCGGGAAGCGCCGGTCCCGTGACATGGCCCAAACCAGGCGGACACCGGTCATCAGGATCACCATGCCGCAGGCAAAGATTGACACGACGACCATAACGAGCAGCGCGGTCCCGACGACCGGCCCGAGCACCCGGTCGATGACGTCAGCCACCGGAGTGCCGGATGCGGCCAGCGCCACCGGGTCACCGGCGAGAAGCGTAATGGCCAGGAGAAACAGGAATCCCAGGATGCCCGAGGCCAGAACCGCCTGCCACATGGCACGGGGCACAACCCGTGCCGGATCCTTCGTTTCTTCGGCCAGGTTCGCAGCGGACTCAAAACCGACGATCGTGAAGCCGCCCAGCAGCGTGCCCATCATCCACGGGCCGACATGCAGCAGGCTTCCCACACCAAAATAGTTTTCCGACGGGATCGCACCGGTGGAAAAGAGATTCCCGAAGTTCAGTTCCTTGGCCACGGCCCCGACAACGATCAGCAGGACAACCAGCAGGATCATGCCGATCAGCTCGGCCGAGACGGCAAAGTTGTTGACCCGTTCGGTCCAGCGGGTAGAGAAGGCAACCAGTAAGGCCTGTAGCACCAGCACAATACTTGTGATCACCCAGGCATTGGCCGGTGTGCCTCCATAGCCGAGGAGCGCGGGCAAGACGGTGGAAGCGATCGTGTAGTCGACGGCGACGACCACGACGGCGAGGAAGGTGAAGGAGATCCAGCCCATGATCCATCCCAGCACGGGGTTGGCGAGGCGGGACATCCACTGGTAGGAGTACCCGGTCACGGGGATGCGGGCTGCCAGCGAACCGAAGATCAACGCCACGGCGAGCTGCCCCACCACGACAATGGGCCAGGTCCAAATGCCCGCGGGGCCGGAACTGTTCAGCACCGCGCCGTAGGTGGTGAAGATGCCCGTGGCGATCGACACGAAGGCAAAGGCCACCGCAAAGGAGGCGAAGCGGCCCGTGCCGCGTTTCATTTCCTGCTCGTAGCCGAACTCGAGGACGGCTATGTCATCGGCCGCCCCGGCCGGAGTTCCCGGCACTGAGTTGTGTGTCATGGGGACGAATCTCCTTCGATGTATTCCCCTGGAAAGGACTAAGACTGCGGGTCGCCGTGCTGGCGGGAGCCCTCAGTGCAAGCCGCGATGATCATCTGGCGCCTGAAGGTGCACTGTTCCTCGTAGATAGGAATGACGCAACTTGTGGAATTACGAGGATTTATTAGTAAAAGCATGGACTTGTGGGCGCGCGAAGTCAAGGGGTTTCTGTGCCCGTCATCACATCGTCGATCGTGCGGGCGAGTCCAGCCACCCGCCGCAGGAAGATTCAGGGGGCGCTTCGCGGGGCACCGCCACACGGAAGGTGGTTGGAATGTTGTGTTTTTTTGTGCAATCTCGGTATGATCTGAAGCGCAGGGTTGGCAGCTTCTCGATGAGAGGCCGTCAAAGCCGTAGGTTTACTCAGGTGTGCCAGCCATAGATTTGCCAGCCGTTAGGGTGTGGAGACCATAAACCGTCCGATGAAGCAGCCGGCCGCAGTGCGGCGCCGCAGGATTGTCGAGCTTGTCGGCCGGGGCGAATGTCTCCGGCCGGCCGAGATTGCCGCGCGGATGAACGTTCGCGGACAGCGGGACCCGGTGATGCCGTAGGGGCAGTACGTCCAAAGATGAGGCACGCCTGCGGTCGTGCTTGGTATCACGGGTGCCAACAGTCCAGGTCCCGTCGAATTCCCGCCACTGGATGGAGGAATTCGGGCCTGACTTGTGTGGTGAACCAGTGAACAGCTGAGCCACGGGAGGATCGCGCACGATGACGTTGGCCCCGCGCGGGGAAACCATCCTTTGTTCATCACAGGACACATCGGAAACAAATCACCCCCGGCCTACGTCAGACCCGCGGGTTCGTTGCTCCCATTCGGGGCGGCGCGCAAGTGCAGCGAAACTGGCCGGCATCAAATCTGGGAACCCTGCGCTTCGGGACTCGTGAAGGCCGTGGCCCCGCCTGCCGGGCTTTGCCGAGGCGAAAAACACAGCTAACGGAGCCGATGCAAGGGATCCGATGAATGCGCTGCCTCTCCCTGAGGCCTTCACGGACGACGAAGTGGCAGCTGGCCACACGTACGAGATAAGAGACGTCCCCGACGAAAGACGAAATTCACCTCAAAGCGGAGTCGCCGTCTTAGCTCCCGCTGTTCAAGAGTCGCGGGAATTCCTTGCTATATCGATCGGCATCCGCGTCAAAGGCGAGGTGCGTGTCGATCGAGCTCAAACCGACCAATATAGGAGGAGATGCCGGTGGCATCCTCGTTGAACATTGTCATTGATAAAGCATCGCCTGTCCCCCTTTACCATCAAGTGGCTCAGAGCATAGAGGCCGCGATCCGCGCTGGCGCGCTTCCGGGAGGGTCACGGCTGGACAGCGAAATGGATCTGGCCACCAGGCTGAACCTCTCCCGCCCGACGTTGCATAAAGCCATTGAGGAACTGGTCCAGTCCGGACTCGTGGTTCGAAAGCGGGGGGTAGGAGCCCAGGTGATCGCCACCCAGGCTACTCCCGCCCGCGGGATTTTGAGTCACTTTGACGACATGCACCGCCTCGGGAACGATCCGACGTCGGAGGTGCTGCGTTTTTCGCATCTGGAAGCAGACAGCGCGACCCGGGAATCGTTGAATCTTCCTGTCAACGCACGCGTCTACCACTTCATGCGACTGCGCAAGGTTGGGGGCCGGCCTCAGGCCCTGATGGAGAACTGGGTCCGGGACGATATCGTGAACCTGGACGAAGTCAGCCTTGGGTCCCGGGGCCTGTACCAGATTCTCCGTTCATCGGGAGTCGACATCCGCGTGGTCAACCAACGAATAGGCGCTACGGTCGCGGATGACTACCAGGCAAACGTTCTGCAGGCCGACGCGGGCTCAGCACTCGTGACCATGGAACGCACCGCAATAGACGAATCCGGACGCAGATTAGAAATCGGTCGCCATGCCTACGTGGCCGATTCATACGCATTCACAATGACCTTGGTTCACGGTCAGTGACTGCGCCGGCGCCGGCCGTTCCTGTCGGTCCGTCCCTTATCGAAAAAAGGCCTGCCGCCGGGTGGAGTCGGTAATTCGCGGAGCCGCTTTTGAACGAGCAGCCAGCCGAAAGCGAAGAGGTCATGGATTCCGCAGCTAATTCGTCCCACACCATGCTGTGAGCAAATTGGTACAATTGGCAAAACCTTTATGCGCCCAGAATTCGTCTGACAGCATTCACCGCAGGAATATCGGCCGGCGGCCTCTGCGCGCACGAGGGCAGCTATGCGTTGCCGACCCAGTTCTAGCCGGTACATCAGCGCCCATTCGGCGTTCGGTGCGCGCCGGACCGCCGGTCCATGATGGCCCCATCCTGCCATGGCCCTCCCCAAAGATGGACGGCCTGCGCAGATCCATCGACGCTGCCTATGGGCGCCCGTTGGCGCGGCCGGCCTCCGCCGTGTCTGCGTGCCCGAACTTCTATGGCGTACGCAACATCGCCGCAGCAGAGGAACAGCACGCCCGTGAGATCCGGGAGCGCGCTTTGAGGCTCAGCGCACTACTGCCCGGGCCCAGCTGGCGCAGACGGCCCCGAGGACTGGTAGGACAAGGCCACTCCCGAAATGATCGAACGAGCACACGAGACAGCCACCGTATGGAATGCCTACGATCGCGAAGCCGTAAAATCCCGGCTCTGGCAGACAAGCCCCAGGGCACCACACCTGGGCCGCCGTTGCCCAGAAACCGTCGCTGGCCAAGACCTCGAAAACGGCCCGGCAGGCAAGTAGAGGCACGACGCTGATATTTAGGCCTGGTTGTCAAGAGGCGTAGTTGAGCGGCTCCTGGCTTTTGGTTCCAGGTGTTACCGCGCACGTTATTTGACGACGGGTCGGTCACGTCGTCTGACGATGGAGCCCTCTTCTTCGGTCCTTCGCGTCACAGGGTTTGACGATCGAGACGTGAGCAACGAGCGCGTCAGCATAAGGATGAGATACCCTCCTTCGTGCAGGGCGGCGAGCCGTGTGCTCGTGGGCCGCCTGAGGGTTTTCCAGCCCGTGGTGCGCCCCGGCGCGCCACGGCCTGCGTGGTCAGCGCCGTGAACGCGCGGCCAGGGGCTCCTGGCTAGCCCCAATACCGTTCAGTTAAGAGCTTGGATCTGGATGTGTGGGCTGTGCTCCGGTTGTGGCCATTGGCTGTGGCGGGTGCATTTGGCTGCCCATTTGAGGACTTTGCGTTTGACGACGCGGGGGTTGGAGCGTTTGCGGCGGGCCGGATTCAGCTACCTGGGCGACTTCGTGGTCCTTGTCAACGGCGAACGCGGCAGAGTCAACGCGATCCATGGCTTGATTTCACCCATAGAACGCTCAGTCTGACAATGCAGTCGAAGAACGGCTCGCCAGCACGATCACCACCTCGACCGACACACAGTGAGCGGCCCCCAGAACCAAAGAGCCAGGAGCCGCTCAACTACGTTTTCGTGGTAACCGAACCTACATATCAGTTGGAGGGGAAGTTGTAGGAGGCGCCGGAGGCGTGATGCGTTTCGGGCCAGCGGGAGGTGACCACCTTGCCGCGGGTGTAGAAGGAGACGCCTTCGGGGCCGTAGATGTGCTTGTCACCGAAGAGGGATGCCTTCCAGCCGCCGAAGGAGTGGTAGGCGACCGGCACGGGCAGGGGGACGTTGATGCCGATCATGCCGACGTCCACGGAGCGCTGGAACTTGCGGGCGCTGGCGCCGGAGGAGGTGAAGATCGCGGTGCCGTTGCCGTACGGGTTGGCGTTGATCAGGGCGATGCCGGCGTCGAGGTCCTCGACGCGGACCACAACCAGGACGGGCCCGAAGATTTCCTCGGTGTAGGCGGTCATCCCGGCCGTGACGTGGTCCAGGACGGTGGGGCCGACCCAGAAGCCGTCCTCGTGGCCGGGGACGACGAGGTCGCGGCCGTCGACCACCATGGCGGCGCCGGCGGTTTCGGCTTCGGTGACGATCCGGACGATGCGTTCCTTGGAGGCGGGGGTGATGACCGGGCCCATTTCGGCGTCGGGCACGGTGCCGTTGTTGACCTTGATGTCCAGGGCGCGTTCCTGGACCTTCTTGACCAGCAGGTCGGCGGCGTCGCCGACGGCGACGGCAACCGAGATGGCCATGCAGCGTTCGCCGGCGGAGCCGAAGGCGGCGGCGGCGAGGTGGTCGGCGGCGTTGTCGAGGTCGGCGTCGGGCAGGATGATCGCGTGGTTCTTCGCCCCGCCGAGGGCCTGGACGCGCTTGCCGTGCTTGGTGGCGGTCTCGTGGACGTACTTCGCGATCGGGGTGGAGCCGACGAAGGAGATGCCGTCCACGTCCGGGTGGGTCAGGAGGCCGTCGACCGTTTCCTTGTCGCCGTGCAGGACCTGGAAGACGCCGTCGGGCAGGCCGGCCTGCTTCCACAGCTTGGCCAGGAGCATGGAGGCGGAGGGGTCGCGTTCGGAGGGCTTGAGGATGAAGGCGTTGCCGGTGGCGATCGCCATCGGGGCCATCCACAGCGGCACCATGACCGGGAAGTTGAACGGGGTGATCCCGGCAACGACACCGAGGGGCTCGCGGAAGGAGAAGACGTCGATGCCGGTGGAGACCTGGTCCGAGTAGTCGCCCTTGAGCAGCTGCGGGATGCCGCAGGCAAACTCGATGACCTCCAGGCCGCGGCCGATCTCACCCTTGGCGTCGGAGAGGACCTTGCCGTGCTCGGCGGTGATCAGCTCGGCGAGCTCGTCGATGTGGGAGGCGACAAGTTCGCGGAACTTGAACAGCACCGCGGTGCGCTTGGCCAGGGAGATATCGCCCCAGGTGTCCGCAGCCTTGCGGGCCGCGGCGACCGTGGCGTCCAGGTCCGCCCGGTTGGCCAGCCGCAGCTCCGCGGAGACCGCGCCGGTCGCGGGGTTGTAGACGGGCTGGGTGCGGGTGCCCTCGCCGGAGGTTTCGGCGCCGTTGATGAAGTGGCTGATGGTGGTGACGGTCGTCGTTGACATGGTGATGGACTTCCTTGGTCTGTGGCTGTTCGTGGTGGTGAGGGGGTCAGCCGAGCAGCTTGCGCTGGCGGCTCTTGTGGTCGACGTAGGTCTGGAAGGCCTGCTTCGTGGATTCGAGTTCGGAGACCTGGGAGACCGGAACGTCCCACCACGACTCGGAGCTGGGGGCATCCAGCAGCGGGTCGGATTCGACGTGGATGACGATCGGGCCGCCGTTTTCCGGGGCGGCCTTGGCGTCGCGGATGGCCTGCTCAAGCTCGGCGATGACCTTCTCGCCGGGTTCGATCCGGATCACCTTCACGCCGAGGGACTCGGCGTTCAGGGCCAGGTCCACCGGCAGCCGCTCGCCGTCGTCGAAGCTGTGGTGTTCCTCATCCAGGGCCCGGTACTGGGTGCCGAAGCGCTGCGAGCCGAGGGACTCGGAGAGCGAGCCGATCGAGGCGTAGCCGTGGTTCTGGATCAGGACCACGATCAGCTTGATCCGTTCGGCGACGGCGGTGACGAGTTCGGTGTGCATCATCAGGTAGGAGCCGTCCCCCACCATCACGACGACGTCGCGCTGCGCCCCGCCCTTCGCGGCTTCGGCCAGGGCGGCACGCTTGACGCCGAGGCCGCCGGGGATTTCGTAGCCCATGCAGGAGTAGGCGTATTCGACGTGGTAGCCGAACGGGTCCCGCACGCGCCACATCTTGTGCAGGTCTCCGGGCAGGGACCCGGCGGCGCAGATGACGACGTCCGCCGCGTCCATGGCGCGGCTCGTGGCGCCGATGATCTCGTTCTGCGCGGGCAGCGGGGTGAAGCGGGTGTCGAAGGCCGCATCGACGGTGGCGTTCCAGCGGGTCTTCTCGTTCGCGATCTGCTGTTCGAGGTCCGCGCCGATCCGGTAGCCGCCGAGGGCCTGGTTCAGCTTCACCAGGGCCTTGCGGGCGTCCGCGACGATCGGCAGGGAGGTGCCGTGTTTGTAGGCGTCGATGGCGGCGACATTGATGTTGATGAACTTCACGTCCGGGTTCTGGAACGCGGTCCGGGACGCGGTGGTGAAGTCCTCGTAGCGGGTGCCGATGCCGATGATGAGGTCCGCTTCGGCGGCGATGGCGTTGGCCGCCGTCGTGCCGGTGGAGCCGATCGCGCCGAGGGAGAACTTGTGGTCCCAAGGCAGGACGCCGACGCCGGCCTGGGTGTTGCCCACCGGGATGCCGGTAAGTTCGACGAATTTGGCGAGTTCCTCGTTGGCGTAGGCGTAGAGGACGCCGCCGCCGGCGATGATCAGGGGGCGCTTGGCGGCGCGGATCGCGTCGGCGGCGCGGCGGACGTCCTCGTCGTCGGCGTCGGGGCGGCGGATCCGCCATTCGCGTTCGGCGAGAAATTCCTCGGGCACGTCGAAGGCCTCGGCCTGGACGTCCTGGGGCAGCGAGATGGTGACCGCACCGGTCTCGGCCGGGTCGGTCAGGACACGCAGGCCGTGGTGGAACGCCGAAAACAGCTGCTCGGGCCGGGAGACCCGGTCGAAGAACTTGGACAGCGGCCGGAAGGCGTCGTTGACGGTGATGTCGTAGGCGTAGGGCTGCTCAAGCTGCTGCAGCACAGGGTCGGCGGCACGGGTGGCGAAGGTGTCACTCGGCAGCAGCAGGACCGGCAGCCGGTTGGTGGTGGCCAGCGCCGCGCCGGTGAGCAGGTTTGAGGAACCCGGGCCGATCGAGGTGCTGATCGCGAACGTCTGGCGGCGCCGGGTGTGCCGGGCGTAGCCGACAGCCTGGTGTGCCTGGGCCTGTTCGTTGCGGCCCTGGTAGTACGGCATGATCGTCGGATCGAGCTGCTGGTACTGCTTGAGGGCCTGGCCGACGCCGGCAACGTTGCCGTGGCCGAAGATGCCGAACGTGCCCGGAATCAGGCGTTCCCGGAAGTCCCGGCCGCCGATCGAATCGACGGTGTACTGCTTGGACAGGTATTCCACGACAGCCTGGGCGACTGTCATTCTGCGTGTTCCTGAGGCAGTTCTCATTCCCATGGGAAGTTACTCCGATGCTTTCAGGGGGATGCGGTCCGACCAGGTCGGCCCAGCAATCCCAGCGTGCTCTGCGGCTGCGGGCACGGACGCTTTGTTGTTTAGCAGCGAGGCGGCGGTTGCCACGGCGCCGGCGACGTCGCCGTCGTGCGGGTAGAGCAGGGTCCGGCCGACCGTGAGGCCCTGGACACCCGGCAGGGCCAGGGCCGCCTGCCAGCTGGCGAAAACGTCCTCCTGGCTGCCCTCGGGGTCTCCGCCCAGGAGCACGGTGGGCATGGTGGTAGACGCCATGACACGTTCCATCTCAGCCACCACGGGGAGCTTCATCCAGGTGTAGGCGCTGGTCGCGCCGAGGCCTTCGGCAATGCCGACGGACTTGATCACAGCGTTGGTGGAGAGGTCGTTGCGGACCTTGCCGTTCTCCCAGACGGACAGGAACGGCTCCACCATGGCGATCAGCTTGCGCTCGGCCAGGGAATCGATCGCCCTCGCCGTTGCCTCGAGCGTGGCCACGGTGTCCGGATCACCGAGGCAGATGCGCGTCAGCATCTTGCCGCCGTCGGCGCCGAGGGCCTCGAGGGCGGCCGCGGTGTGGCCGGTGAAGCGGTCATCGAACTCGCCGACAAAGCCGGCAAGACCACCGCGGTTCATCGAACCGAAGAGCAGTTTGCCCTCGAGCGAGCCGAGCAGGAGGAGGTCGTCCATGATGTCCGGCGAGGCCAGGACACCGTCCACGTCCGGGTTTGCCAGCGCAATCTGCAGGCGGTCCAGCAGCTGGCGGCGGTCGGCCATGGCCACCGGATCGCTGCCGACCGCGAGGGCCCCGCGGGCGGGGTGGTCGGCGGCGACGATGAAGTTCTGCTTGCCGGCCTTGACGCCGGGGTGGCGGCGCCGGGCCTTCGCGGCGCGGGCGATCGCGTCCGGGTCTTCGAGCCGGATGATGCTCAGGTGCTCGTAACGGCGGGGATCATCGTTTACACCGGCAACGCCGGGAATCGTGTTCAGGCTCAACGCACTGCTCCTTCAAGAGTGGATGCTGCAAGAGTGGAAGCACCGGGGATGGTGCGGCCGCGTTCGGCGAGCAGGCCCGTGACTTCCTCCGGCGTCGGCATTGCGTCGGCGCAGGACAGGCGGGAGGCGACCAGGGCGCCGGCGGCGTTGGCGAAGTCGAGCACCTGGGCCAGCGGCCAGCCGGAGAGCAGACCGTGGCAGAATGCCCCGCCGAAGGAGTCGCCGGCGCCGAGGCCGTTGACGGTTTCCACCGGCACCGGGGCGGAGACGATGCGTTCGGTGCGGGTCTTGGCCATGACGCCTTCCGGTCCAAGCTTCACGACCGCGATTTCGACGCCGGCGGCGAGCAGCCGGTCGGCCTGTTCGTCCGGGGTGCCCTCGCCGACGGCAACGGCGCATTCCTTGTCGTTGCCGATTGCCACGGTGACGTGCGGCAGGATCTTGCCGACCTGTTCCCGGGCTTCCTCCTCGGAGGCCCAGAACATCGGCCGGTAGTCGAGGTCAAGGATGGTGAACTGGCCTGGCTTCAGCCCGGTGCGTGGACGTGCCTCGTGGGCCTTGATGTGGGCGGTGCGGCTGGGCTCCTGGCAGAGGCCGGTGACGGTGGACCAGAAGATTCCAGCGTCCCTGATGGCGTCCAGGTCCAGTTCCTCGGCCCTGATCTGCAGGTCCGGCGCCGTGGGGAACCGGCCGTAGAAGTAGAGCGGGAAGTCTTCCGGCGGCTTGATCGCGCAGAACGTGACCGCAGTGGGCCACTCCTTGACCGCGGTGACGTAGGAATCGTCCACGTTGAACTTGCGCAGCTCGCGGTGCAGGTACTTGCCGAAGGCATCGTCGCCGGTGCGGCTGATGACGCCGGTGCGGCGGCCATGGCGGGCAGCGGCGACCGCTACGTTGGACGGGGATCCGCCAAGGTACTTTCCGAAGGACGTGACATCCTCCAGATCCACCCCGATGTCGTTCGGGTAGATATCAACGCTGATTCGCCCGATCGTGAGCAGTTCGTGGGTCACGGTGATCGTGGACCTTTCTGGTGTGAACTCGGTACCTTTTCGCAGCCTGAGCTTCGGTGCTTAGGGGCCCGCGTGAGCCGGGCCACATCCACTTTCCGTCATAAGTCATGTCCTGTCAAACGTTTGTCAGGACATAGTGCAAATCTGAAGTGTCGCGACCGGAAGGTCGACTCGAGCCTCAACCGCCGCCATGTGGGCAATGACGTCAAGGCGCGCCGCCGCGCCGGCGGGGAATTTCGATAAACTCACCGGTGGTGCCGGGGAGGCGTGCCATCCGATTTCATGAACCGGCGCGATGGATTTGTAAGAATGTCAGAATAAATCTTGACTCGTCGGGTTGCCTCGACTAAGGACCGGAGGGTGGATCCCCAGAATGCCCGCCGGCACGAGGGCCTTGACCTCCTGAGGCCGACCGACTCAAACCTCCGGCGCTCGAGCATGTCAGGGACTACTACGACCGCCACACCATGGGAGTCATCCTTTTCGGCATCCCCCGGCATCGAAAAACGCCTCCCCCGCTACCCCAGCGCTGCAGCCGCATCGGCTTTGCCCACCACTACCGGACTCTCAGCACCGATGAACCCACCCTCGTCCTGACTAACCGCTGGCAGTCGTCTTTATCGAGAGATGCCGACCAAGACAGGGAATCCGTCTTCGTCTTTGAACCAGCTTTCTGACCGGGCACGGCCGAACTTCCCGTCAGGTTTTGTGGTTTCGAACTGCAGGCTCCCCATCCCCCCGCCAACTCGCACGTGCTTTGGACTCGGGTTGGAGCACTTCGATTCCGGCCTCCCGGAGCGCCTCAATGTCTGTACGGCTGGTTTTGCTGTCGGTGATGATGCCCGACAGCTTGTCCAGCCCGCATACGTGGCGAAAGGCGGTGCGGCCGAGTTTTTCGCCGACTGCGAGGGCATAGGCTTTCGCCGACTGTTGAATCATCAGCTGCTTGATCGGTACGTCTTCGCTCGCATAGTCGGTGAACCCGGCAGCCACATCAACGCCGCCGGCGCCCAGGAAGGCCCAGTTCGCGTTGAAGCTTCGCACCTGGGCCAGAACTTCGGGCCCGTAGGTCGTCATTTCGCCTGTGCGGACCCTTCCGCCCAGTACGTAGAGTTCAATACCTGGCCGGCCTCCCAGGATCGAGCCGACGGAGAGGCTGTTCGTAACGACGATCCCGTGAAAGGTTCCGGGCAGCGCCATCGCAACGGTCTCGACAGTTGTTCCGACGTCGAGAAAGATCGTGTCCGTATCCGAAATCATGGATGCGACAACGGCTGCGATTTCTTCCTTCTCCGCCCGGTTCTCCGTGGAGCGGATTGCGCGGTCCGGTTCCGTGTCGACCAACCGCACGGGGGCCATTGCGCCTCCATGGATCCGCTTGAGCTCGCCGGAACGTTCCAATGCCATGAGGTCACGCCGGACCGTTTCCCCGGACACGGACATCTGCGCGGCAATGTCGGCCGGCCGGAGATATTCGCCCTGGCCAACAAGCTCGACAATCCTGCGGCGCCGCACGGCGGCCGGCTGCTTCATCGGACGGATCATGGTCTCCACACCCTAACGGCTGGCAAATCTATGGCTGGCACACCTGAGTAAATCCACGGCTTTGACGGCCTCTCAGCGAGAAGCTGCCAACCCTGCGCTTCAGATCATACCTAGATTGCACAAAACAACTCAACATTCCAACCACCTTCCGTGCGGTGGTGGCCCGCGAAGCACCCCTTGGATCTTCAAGCAGGGAGGGGCGGCGGGAGTCTGGACTCGCCCGCACGATCGACGATGTGATGACAGCCACAGAAACCCCTTGACTTCGCGCGCCCACAAGTCCATGCTTTTACTAACAAATCCTCGTAATTCCACAAATTGCGTCATTCCGATCTACGAGGAACAGTGCACGTTCAGGCGCCAGATCTCAGCTCCGGGTACCGGGAATGTTCGGTACAACGGGGTGCTGACGGACCTGCGCCGGGACGGCCCAATCCAAAAAATGCGGTTGTCAGCATGTCTTGACAAATCGCGAAACGATGTCCAGAGTTGGTCGACATACGGATCACTGGAGGCGAAACCAGGCTGAGTAGCCGGTTATTCGCGTCAGGCTCCCTGCCCCTTATTCAATGGAGAATTGCGTGCAAAAAACAACGCTTGAGCGGCTTCGTGTGCCCCGGCCCGGGGACAGGAATGAAGTTGCAAAGACGTACTACCCGCCCGAGCTTCGGGCCGCCATCGTAGGGACCGGCGGCATTGCCCGGATCCATGGCCAGCGGATCCACGACTTGGGATCTCAAGTGGTCGGGGTTTGCGGCCGGGACTTTTCAAAGGCTCAGGCTCTTGCCGCCGATCTGCAGCCCGCCGGTCGGGGGGCCGGCGTCCGCGGAGGGGACGGCATTGCCTCGTTCGATGATCTGGGCCGGATGCTTGATGAGACCAGGCCGGATGTTCTTCACGTTTGCTCACCGCATGGTTTCCATGCCGGTCATGCGCTCGAAGCCATCAAACGGGGCATCCATGTCATCTGCGAAAAACCACTGGCCACCACCGTTGACGATGCACAACGTCTGGTGGAGGCGAGCGACGCCGCAGGAATACACGCAGCCGTGTGTTTGATCCAGCGTTCCTATCCGATGGTTGCCGAGCTGCGCGCCCGAATTCTTTCCGGAGAGATCGGGAAGGTACAGGCAGTGCGTGGGGCGTTCCTGTCCTGGGACTCTAACCACGACAACTGGGGATGGGGATTCGACCCGGCGATTGCCGGCACTTCCTACGCAACAGCAGACCTGGGTGTCCACTGGCTGGATCTTGTCGAGTACGTGACAGGCTCGCAAATCAGCCAGGTGGAGGCGCGGTTTTCGACCCTGCGGCCCAAACGCTTCAAGGACGGGGTTGAAATCGACGTCGAAGCCGAAGACTACGTCAGGGTGTTCCTTCAGCTTTCGGACGGCACCCCCGGATCCGCAGTCTTCTCGGGCGTATGCGCCGGGGAACCTAACGCTTGCTCCATCGACGTGGACGGAGTGGATGGCGGCTTCCACTGGCAGGCCGACGACCCCAACGTACTTCGGCATCGGCGTTCTGATGCCTCGGTCCTGACGATTACCCGGGATCCCGAGCAGCTCTCTGTCGACGCCGGACGAATCGCGTTCACTCCTGCAGGGCACGCAGAGGGATTTGGTGACGCGTTTAGAAACCTCATCCGTGACGTGTATTCGGCCATTGGAGGCAGCGGCGTGGCCTACCCGACCTTCGCCGACGGCCAACGGCTGGTTTCGCTGGTCCACGCAATTCAAGAAAGCGCTCAAACCCGGAAGGCGATCGACATTGACTAATCTCCTCGTAGAAGACAGCCCGGCCAGCTCCCGGCCAATAATCGGCGGGACGGCAAAAAATGCCATTGAGTTAAGGGGAATCCGGAAGAGTTACGGGGACGAAGTCGCTCTCCATGAACTTGACCTGGACATCGTTGATGGCGAATTCTTCTGCCTGCTGGGCCCGTCCGGGTGCGGCAAGACCACCACCTTGAACATCATCGGCGGTTTTGTCGGAGCCACGGCAGGGGTGGTCAGCGTTGCAGGGGTGAACGTGACCAAACTTCCGCCCAACCGCAGACCGATTAACACCGTGTTCCAGTCCTACGCACTTTTCCCTCACTTGAATGTCATAGAAAACGTTGCGTTTGGAATGCGGATGGCGAAGGTGTCAAAACCCGAGCGTCTCAAGAGGGCGCAAGAGGCCCTGGATCTGGTCGGCCTTGGCACCTTCTCCGACCGCGCCGTCACCAAGCTTTCCGGCGGACAGGCCCAGCGCGTGGCTGTTGCCAGAGCCCTTGTCAACAAACCCAAAGTTCTGCTCCTGGACGAGCCGCTTGGCGCGCTGGATCTCAAGCTCCGGAAACGGCTTCAGACCGAGCTCTCCATCATCCAGCGCCAGGTCGGGACAACCTTCGTGTTCGTGACTCACGACCAGGAGGAGGCAATGGGTCTCGCGGACCGCATCGCGATCCTGAACGGCGGGCGGATCGAGCAGATCGGGACGCCAGAGGAAATTTACCGGAGGCCCTGCAGCCGCTATGTTGCAGAGTTCATCGGCGAATCCAACATCCTGGCCGGCCGGAAGGAAGGCGGGGTATTCCATCTTGAAAACGGTGCACCAGTGCCCATTTCGGCCAATGCACCCGAAGACACGACGTCGATTGTGATCCGCCCCGAATCCCTCAGGATAGCCGCGAACGGCTTCATCGACGCCGAGATCGTTTCCCGCGCATACCTCGGATCAACCACGCGGATCGTGATGCGGCTTTCCGGCAGTGAACAACTTGTCGTGTCATCGCTCAGTGACCATGCGCTCGAGGACCATGACGGAACCGGGCTCGAGATTGGCCAGACGGTGAAGCTCGCATGGTCTACCAAGGCCGCCCACCCACTCGTAGAACAGCTTGAGAAGAAGGAAAACCACAATGGCAAGTCTGCATAACACCAAATTTGACCGCCGCACGCTGCTCCTCGGGTCTTTGGCTTTGGGCGCGAGTTCCTTCGTGATGACGGGATGTGCCTCCGGTGCCAGTGACTCAGGTGCAGCCGGAGGAAAGGTTAACTGGCTGACCTGGTCAGACCACTTTTCAAATGACCAGCTGCAGAAGGTCGCCGCTTCCTCCAAAATCACGGGCGGACCCAAACTGTTCTCGGACAACGCCGATGCCCTCCTGCAGATCAAACAGACCGGCAGCCAGTTCGACATTGTCTCCGGCGACGCACTGTGGGTGAAGAAGTACAGGGAAGAAGGCCTCATCGATCCGTTCCAGATGGACGAGATCCCAGTGAGCAAGGAGTTGTACTCGGCAGCCCGGGACTTCTCCTTCCTCAAAGACCCTCAAGGCTACCTGGGATACCCCTTCTCCTGGTCGAGTGTCCAGATCTATTTCAACCCCAAACTGGTCAAAACTCCCCCCACCTCGTGGGAGTCGCTCACTGACCCCGCGTACAAGGGCCTGATCGTTGCCGAAAACATTCCGACCGACCTGCTTGCCATTGGCGGAATTGCCACCGGCTCCAAGGATCCGTATGCGCTTAAGGGCGATGGCCTCACGAAGGCTTCAGACTTCCTCAAGGCCCTGAAACCCAACGTGCTCAAGCTGGCGAGCCAGAACAACGAAATTATCTCGATGCTCGCCAGCGGTGAGGCCGCGATCGGAATCTCAAACCTGGGAACGGATCTCCGCGTCAAGTCCGCCGGCGGCCCGCAGATTGAGGCGGCCTACCCGACGGAAGGCACGATTGGTTTCATCGACGCCGAGATGATCACGTCCAAGGGCGCCAACCAGAAGCTGGTACGGCCCTTCCTGAACGCCATGGAGACATCCGAGTACATCGTTGAAAACTTCAAGACCAACGGCCGGCCACTGTTCAACGAGAAAGCCGCCAACATCCTGCTCAACGATCCGAAGACCGCCCAGGACGCCAAGCGCCTCTTCATGGGGAACCCCGAGAAAGCCCTCGCCATGACGCTCAAGGGACCGGCTGAAAACCAGCAGTCCTACACGGAGGCCTTCAACCAGATCTTTGGCGCCTAAGATGGCGACCCTTGAGACCGCCACCAGGGTCCCGGACGCCGGACCAGGACCGGCCAACCCCCGCTCGCGAGTCGCCCGGCGCGAACGCAAGAACTGGCGGCAATACGTCGGGTTTACCCCTGCCGCCGTCGTCTTCGGCGTCTTCTTTATCGCGCCACTCTGCCTGATTGTTGTCTACTCGTTCTGGCAAACCAAGGACTACACCCTGGTGCCAGGCTTCACCACGAAGAACTACGAAGCAATCGCCACAACGGACACGTACATCAAGACACTGGGCAAGACGATCCTGATGGCGTTCCTCGCCACCGCAACCACGCTGGCGATCGCGTTCCCGTTCTGCTACTGGCTGGTCAGGTACGTTCCGCCGCGGCTGCAGAGAGTCCTGTTCCTTCTCGTCATCTTGCCGTTCTGGACCAGTTACCTGCTGAGGGTCTACGCATGGGTCGCGATTCTTGGCGACAACGGCGCTATCAACGTTCTCTTGAAGAACCTGGGGCTCGTCGACGAACCGGTGCGACTCTTCTTGTACGACACCCCGGGCGTCTTCATCGTCCTTGTCTACCTGTATTTTCCCTTTGCCGCCCTCACTCTGTACTCCTCGCTCGACCGCTTCGACTGGCGCCTGCTCCGGGCCGGCGTTGATCTGGGCGCTTCGCCCATGCGAAGCCTTATGACAATCCTGCTCCCCCAGATGAAACTGGCCATGGTCACAGCCGGAATCTTCGTCTTCATCCCCATCCTGGGAGAGTATGTCGCACCGTCGATCGTCGGCGGGACCAACGGAGTGCTCATGGGGAACCTCATTGCCAACTTCTTCGCGGGATATCTGCTACCGCTCGGATCGGCCGCCAGCGTATTGATTGCACTGGTGATTCTCACCCTCCTTGTCCTCTTCCGCCGAGGACTCGACACTAAGGATCTCTATGGCTCATGACATGGAAGTCGTAAACCCCCGCGCCGGGCTCTTTCGAGTCATCCTCACGGCCTACGGGGTCCTGATCTACCTGTTTCTCTTCGCTCCCATCGCCGTGATGATTCTGCTTTCGTTCAACAAATCGAAAGTGGTCGGCTTTCCGATGACAGGGCTTACCCTGGACTGGTATGCGTCGCTCACACAAAACCTGATCATTCAGGACGCGCTCGGGAAGTCCCTCGCCGTAGGAGTCGCGGTCACGGTACTCGCGACGGTCATCGGCACCGCTGCAGCGTTCCCGCTGGTGCGTGCCCAGATCAAGTACCGCAGCGCAGTCCGGGTCTTCATCACCTTGCCCATCATGATTCCCGGGCTCCTCATCGGCGTCGCGATCCTCGTGCTTTCGACGAATATCCTGCATCTGCAGCCGTCGTTGCCGATCGCAGTGATCGGTCAGACAGTCCTGGCAACACCGTTTGTCATCCTCGTGGTGTCCTCGCGGCTGGAGAGCCTGGACCGAAACTTCGAGCGCGCGGCATCGGACCTGGGCGCAGGGCCGGTGCAACGATTCAGCTTTGTTGTCCTGCCCCTGGTCTACCCGGGGATCGTGGCCGCGGCCCTCATGGCCTTCACGCTGTCGCTGGATGAGTTCGTTGTCACCAATTTCATCATCGGCAGCGATCAGACGCTTCCGATCTATATCTACAGTCAGCTCAAATTCGGGATTACCCCGGAAGTTAACGCTTTGGCCTCTCTCATGCTCCTGGGAACGATCGCTCTGGTCGTTGTCACAGCGCTGGGTTTGCGCCTGATCAAAATGTTGACCGCAAAGAGCAGGCAAGAAGAACAAACAGGAGTGCCTGCATGAAAAAGTCTTGCGAAATTTCAGTCGTCCTGGAGGCATTCGCCGACACCCCGCTGGAAGAGGTGCTTTCCTGGCTGAGCCGGGAGGTTCCCGAAGTAACCGCTGTCGAGGTCGGGGCCGGCGGGTACGCGCCGCACCCGCACTGCGCTCCGGAGGAGCTGCTCGGCAGCGACTCGAGCCGACGGCAGTGGCTCTCCACACTGGCACGGCACGACATCAGCCTGGATGCGCTCAACGTGTGGGGCAACCCCCTGCACCCTGACCCCGAAATCTCCCGCGCCCACGACCATGCACTACGACGGGCCATCCGTCTTGCCGGGCCCCTCGGTACGAACACGATCGTGGCAATGTCCGGATGTCCAGGCGCCACTGCAGCTGACGTGTCTGCTTCTTTCGGTGCCGGCGGCTGGCTCCCGTATCTGGAGGGCGTCCACGACCGGCAGTGGGAGGACCGGGTCGCACCGTACTGGTCCGAAATCGCCGACTTCGCCAAGAGGGAGAACCCCGACGTCAACCTGTGCATCGAGCTGCACCCTGGAACGACGGTGTACAACGTGGAGACGTTCGAAAAATTCACGGCCCTTGGATCGAACCTCTACGCGAACCTGGACCCTAGTCATTTCTTCTGGATGGGCATGGACGCGAACAAGGTTGTCGAGCGGATCCTGCCCAGGATTGGCCACGTCCATGCCAAGGACACCTCATTCAACGAGGAAGCGCTTGCCCTGAACGGGCTGCTCGACCACCGGTGGCCGGCCAGCCCGGCGGACATGCCATGGAACTTTTCGGTACCGGGTCGCGGCCACGACGAAGCCTGGTGGCGCGGGCTCATCGCCCAGTTCGCTGACTCTCCCGTCGGAAGCATTTCCATCGAACATGAGGACCCCTTCGTGGACGCCAAGACAGGCGTCAAGGAAGCCGCAGGGCTGATACACCGCGCCCTCAGTGCCACCTGGCCAAACGCGTCTCCCCAATTTGCAAACCTCACCCCCTAACTACTTCATCTCAAGGAGAACCAAATCATGACTCGTCGACTCAAAGTTGGTGTCGTCGGTGCCGGCCTCATCGCCCAAGTGATGCACCTCAACTACCTCAGAGAGCTATCTGACCGGTACGAAATTGCCGCGCTGTGCGACATCTCGGCGGAAAACGCCAAGAACAATGCCGAGAGGTACAACATTCCGAAGACCTTCTCCGACTGGCGCGAAATGCTCCAGGAACCGATTGATGCGGTCCTCATCCTAACGTCGGGAAGCCACGCTCCCATCGCCATCGCCGCGGCGAAAGCGGGCAAGCATGTCCTGGTCGAGAAGCCCATGTGCTTCTCGGTCGAAGAAGGCCTGGAAATGCAGGCGGCCGCCCAGGAAGCCGGCACCGTGCTCATGGTCGCCTATCCCAAACGGTACGATCCGGCCTATGAACGCTTCCGGGACTTGGCCATCGACACGGTGGATCCTCGTCTTCTCCGGGTGACGACCTTCGAATCACCCTTCCTGCCCTACGTCCAGCACTACTCCCTGGCGCCGGTGTCCCCCATTCCCGCCGAGGCAATTGCCCTGTGGAAGGCCCAGACCCAGGAGAGCATCACCCGGGCCATCGGGGATGCCGACCCGTTCCTGCGCGAGAGCTACCACGCGGTCCTCTTGGACACCCTGGTGCATGAACTGAACACCATTCGCGGCGTATTGGGCGAACCCACGAGCCTGGAATATGTCGACCTGACGGCCGGAAGCCTCACCGTCGTGCTCAAATTCGAGGACCTTACCGCGGCGATCCACTGGCTTGACCTCCCGGGAATCACCCGTTACGAGATGGAGTTCGCGCTCTACGGGCCGGAATCCCGCACTACGCTGAGCTTCCCGTCACCCTTCCTGCGCAGCGCGCCGGCAACCGTCGAGATCATTGACGGCGAAGTCGGCACGGCGAAATCCCGAAACATCAGCGAGACCGTGTCGTACGAAAGCTCATTCAAGCTGGAGCTCCAAGCCTTCCACGATTGCGTCGTCGAGGGCACCGAACCGCTCACGAACGCTCAGGATGCACTCCACGACCTGGCTCTTTGCCAGTCCATCATTCGATACATCCAGCAGGGAGAGTCCATTGCGTACCCCAGCTCGATTGACGCACCCGCGTTCGTTAACTAATCAAGGATTCTGATCATGCAGAGCAATAACACCGGCATCGTGGTGGCCAACGCCCCCATCAGCTACGGAGCATTTGAAGTCACAGTCGGGATCGATCCGAATGTCCCCGACGGGGCTGCCATCCTCGAGGCGGTCAGCTCGGCGGGGTACGCCGGAATCGATCTCGGTCCTGTCGGCTATTTGGGTGATGGGGCGGAGCTAGGCAAAGGCCTCGCCGCGCACGGTCTTGGTCTGACCGGCGCCTACCTTGAGTTGCCGTTCTCAGACGCCTCCGAGCTGGACGCGATGATGCCCGAACTCGATGCCATGCTGGACACCTTCGATGCTATTTCCGAATTCCAACGGGGCTTGCCGCCGAAACCGACCATCGCCGATGCAGGTGCGGAACACCGCCGGAACGCTCCTGGCTCCGGTCAGAGGAACCCCACGAGCGGCTACAGCCCGGAGCAATGGGACGCCTTCGCCGTCGGGCTTGCCCGTGTGGTTGAACATTGCCGCAAGCGCGGCTACGAGCCGACGTTCCATCACGAGACCGGTACATATGTCGAGTCGCCGGAGGAGATCGCCAAGGTACTGGAAATCTCGGACATCGGATTGTGCCTGGACTCCGGACATTTCCTCATCGGCGGCGGCGACCCCGTGGAATATCTCCGCACCTGGGCCGACCGAATCAATCATGTGCATCTGAAGAGCGCGAGTATCGCCCGGTTCAATGAAGTCGTTGCGGAGAGCCTGCCTACGACAGCAATTTGGGAACGGGAAGTGTTCCCTGTGCTGGGCGAAGGCGACCTTGACTGCGATGCATTTATTTCCACACTGAAAGACATCGGGTACTCGGGCTGGCTGGTTGTTGAGCAGGACATCCTGCCCCAGACTGCGGAGCGCTTCGAGCGCGCCATCGCGGACCAACAGGCCAACAGGACCTTCCTTGCGGAGCGTGGACTGTGAGCCCGCGCTTTCGCCTCGGACTCATTGGTGGCGGCCGGATGGGACGCACCCATCTGCGGGCCCTGAAGAATTCAGCCCTCGTGGAGTGCGTTGCCGTTGCGGAGCCCTTCGAACCGTCCGCACGGGAACTGAGATCAATGGGCCTGGCGGTATACCCGACCGTGGACGAGATGCTCGCTGCCGGCGGCCTTGACGGTGTCATTATCGCCGCACCCACCGATCAGCATGTCGAGCTGGCCACCCAGGTCATTGAAGCCGGCGTCTCCGTCCTCTGTGAGAAGCCCTTCGGTATCTCCGCCGAGGACGCGCGGAAGGCTGCCGCGCTGGCCGCTGAACGCGGCGTCGCTCTGCAGATCGCGTATTGGCGTCGCTTCATCCCCGAACTGGTTGCGCTCCGCCAGGATATCGCGTCCGGGAAGCTGGGGAACATCCATCTTGTCGTGTGCTCGCAGTGGGATGAAGCGCCGCCGCCCGCAAGTTTCCGGAACCACAGCGGTGGCATCTACATCGACATGGGTGTTCACGAGATCAATCAGATGCTCTGGCTCCTTGACCAGAATGTGTGCGACGCGACTGCCGTGGCGGGGCCCGCCACGGAAGACCCGGACGCGGCCAACGATGTCGACAGCGCACAGGCGCTCATCTCCCTCTCGGAGGGGGCCACCGCAATCGTCTCCCTTGGACGCTTCTACCCCGGCGGTGACGTCGTCACCGCGGAAGTATTCGGCTCGAACGGGCACTCCCGCATAGAGGTCGTATCGCCCGAGAGCGGTGAAGCCCCGCAACTGGAGGCGCTGCGCCTCCAAGCTGAAGCCTTCGCCCGGCACGCCGCGGGCGGGCCGTCGGAAGGAACCACGGCTATGGAAGCTGCGACAGTACTCGATATTGCCCAGCGGCTGACCGACTCAGCCAAGATCGCCGTCCTCACACATTAATCACGTGCCAACGGAAACGGATGAGGAGGTATGAAACTCAACACCCACCAATAATTTCAGGCAGACCGAGCCGGAAATTGGGTTAGAAACGACGCACCGAGTCAGCGGCACGGGTTGCTCACCCCAGGGAGCAACCCGTGCCGCCTCAGAACCAAACCACGATCCGGGACGGTTCAACCTGACCGTTCCTCCGCGGTTACGCGAGCGTAGGAGGTCACCCCCGGGCACCGGTGCGTAGTGCCTGACTGGGCTGTATTACCGTGGGCTGTCGTCACGAGACTAATGCCAACGGCCACCTGTTTTCGCGTCACACGGCCCTCCGCCGGAGGGAAGACCACTGACGTTAGTGCTGAAAGGACCCCGCGATGACCCCCTCGGTTGCAGTCGCTGCCGTGACGTTGGACCGCCCCCGGGAGCTGGCAGTCCTGCTGGATGCCATCAACAACCAGACCGCTGCGGTCCGCTCCATTTGCCTCGTCGACAGCGGCACCGTGCCCTCCAAGGATGTCGCCGACCGGCACGCCAACGTGGACTACGTCCGGTCCGAGGCCAACCTCGGCGGCGCCGGCGGTTTTTCGCTGGCCATCCTCAAGGCCGTGGCCAGCGGGGCTGACTGGATCTGGATGATGGACGACGACGCCGAGCCCGCCGACCCGGAATGCCTCGCCACGCTGCTCCGCGAAGCGCAGGACCGGGACCTGGACGCCGTGGTCCCGCTCGTGGTGGCCCCCGGCCACCCGGACCGGCTGTCCTTCTTCTTCCGCCTCAACGGCAAGGTCACGCACGAGCGCGCCGAGGTGGAAAAGGCCGGGTTCCTGCCCGGGGACGGGCACTTCTTCAACGGCGCCCTGATCCGTTCCGATGTCTTCTTCAAGGTGGGCCTGCCGGACATGCGCCTGTTCATCCGCGGCGACGAGGTGGACTTCACGCTCAGGCTTCGGAAGGCCGGGATCCGCTTCGGCACGGTCACCACCGCGGCCATCACCCACCCGCACGCGTTTTCCGAAACCAAGCACGTCTTTGGCGCACGGTGGCACGTGATCGTTCCGGACTCCGCCTTCAAGCGCTACTTCTACTACCGGAACCGCGGCTACATGATCCGCCGCCATTTCCGGGTCAAGTCCTTCATCGCTGATGTAGGCGGCTACCTCGGCTACTTCCTGCGCAGCGGCGACGTCCGCGGCCTCGCCGACTGGTTCCGCGCCTTTTCCACCGGGCTCCGCGGCAAGGGCTTCGGCCCGCTCGAGGATCCCGGCCCTCCCGGGTGAGTGGGCGGGCGTGGGAGACGGCAAGACATAGACATTATTCAAACGAAAGGACCTCTTGACATGAGGCTTGAAGGCTGGCATCTCATCATCATCATCGTTCTGGCATTGGTGCTGTTCGCTGCACCGAAGCTGCCGGGCATGGCCCGCAGCCTGGGCCAGTCGATGCGCATTTTCAAGTCGGAAGTCCGGGAAATGAAGAAGGACGGCACCTCCGACGCCAAGGACGGCTCCGAGCCGGTCGAGGGCCGGGTTGTTAACCACCCGCAGGCCGCCGCCCCGGAAAGCCGCACGGGCGACGGAACCGACGTTCCGCCGTCGACCCGCGCCTAAGACCGCATGGCAGTAACCATGAGCCGTCGATCAAACCCCGAGGGGAAGATGGCGCTCCTTGACCACCTGAAAGAGCTGCGCAACCGGCTCTTCAGGGCGGCAATCGCCGTCGTCATCGGGACGGTGGCGGGCTTCCTCGTCTACCAGCCGTTTCTGGCTGCGCTGACCAAGCCGATCCGAGACCTGAACGAACAGCAGGGCCGGCAGGCGACGCTGAACTTTGACGGGGTCGCGAGCTCGTTCGACCTCATGATCCAGGTATCCGTGTTCCTGGGCCTGATCATCGCCAGCCCCGTCTGGCTCTACCAGCTCTGGGCCTTCATCGTGCCCGGGCTGCACAAGAAGGAACGCCGCATCGCCCTGTCGTTCGTGGCAGCGGCCGTGCCGTTGTTCGTCGGCGGCGTCCTGCTGGCCTGGCTCGTGCTGCCCAACGCGGTGCGCGTGCTGACCGAATTCACGCCGGCGGGCGGCTCCAACTTCATCAGCGCCCAGGTCTACCTGACCTTTGTCCTGCGGCTGCTGCTGGCCTTCGGCATCGCCTTCCTCCTGCCGGTGGTCCTGGTCGGGCTGAACCTGGCCGGCATCGTCAAGGGCCAGCAACTTCTCAAAAGCTGGCGGATCACCGTGTTCCTGGTCTGCCTCTTCGCCGCCATGGCGGCTCCCGGCGCCGACGCCACGAGCATGTTCTACCTCGCCGTCCCCATGCTGGCCCTGTTCTTCGCAGCGATCGGGCTGTGCATGCTCAACGACCGCCGGCGCGAACGACGCGCCGTCAAACGCGCCGCCGAGACCGAAGCCACCGCGGACCAGGCCACACCAAGTTCCGAGCTGGAGAATCTCTAGGCTTCGTTATGAATCCCCACCGGAGCCCGCGCAGTGCCGGTTCCCCGACTCAAAGGATTGGATATGTTTGGGATTGGCGCTGAGAAATTCGTTGTTCTCCTCATCATTGCTGCTTTGGTCCTTGGACCGACCAAGCTGCCGGAGTACGCGGCGAAGCTTGGCCACCTCGTGCGGGAGGTACGACGAATGGCATCCGGCGCCCGGGAACGGCTGAACGAGGAACTCGGTCCCGACTTCCAGGACCTGGACTGGGGGCAGATGGACCCCCGACAGTACGATCCGCGCCGGATCATCCGCGAGGCACTGACCGACGACATCCCGCCAGCGCCATCCGACACTCCCGCCACCGGACCGGCAACTGCAGCACCTCCTGCGGCCCTCCCGACCGAACATCTCCCGGCAGGCTAAGAGGATGGCCTTCGACCCCGAAGCGACCTGACTCGCGGTCCCGCCGCACGGCTCGTGGCGGCTAAACCCGGTGCTTCTTGCCGTCTGCATTGAGATACTGGTAGGGGTTTCGCGAATGATAACGTTCGCGGGCCAAGGCCGCCGTCAGTCCCCTCACGCCGGCCCGGTCCTGCAAGCGCTTTCGTCGGGTCGTGGATGCTTGCGCAGACCGCGGATGGTGAACTCGGCTTTGCCGTGGCCAATACGCCTTGGCTTTTCGCCGGCACCCGCGCCGGCCAGCACCTCCGCGGGCGACCCTCTCCGAGCGACCAGCTTCGTCGGGCACCAATGGCAATGGAGCGCTGGTTCGAACCATTCAGCGAGGAAAGGCGCGTCGCCTGATACGCCCACTCATCGGTTCGCCCTTGGCCTGAGGCTCTATTGAAGGTCAGCCAATAGCGAGAGCGTGGACTGGGTCGCCGATAAGGCTGTTGTTGGTCGGATGCCGTGAAGGAGAAGCGTCTTAGTCTTCGCATTCGATGCAGTACGAGTGGCCGTTCCTTTCGCGGGAAGTGGGGACCCGTGCCGGACCAGGAAACAGGAATGGCAGATGAACTCGTCCTTGGCCTGGGAATGACCTGAACGATGAGTTCCTCGGCGACAAACTCTCCCAAACGTCATGGTTTCATCCAGCCCGTCGGTCCCGTCGAGCTCCCGGACGACGCGGCGGGCATCCGGGGCGTTTGTCGACCGCAGGGCCTCCAGAGAACGGTCCAATCCTTTGACATCGGAACAGGTCCATCCGTGAACCCTCGGGGGGTCCCGGGCCAGCGGGAGCCAATGCCAAATTTCGGCATTGGTCACTACCCTTGTCAGGTTGAAGTACACCCCAAGCTGACGTCAGGCTGTGGTCAGAGCTCGTCAGATTTGGCTCGGTTTCGTTCTTTTCTGACACAGCCGCATAGAACTCCGAGGTCCAAACCTGACACCGGACGCGGCCCTGCCACCCGCACCCTCAATAAAGCGGATATAAGTGTGGACAATGTCCACACCCTCTTTGGCTGGACAAACACAGGTACGGGGCTTCTCGAACGGTCCCCCGAGCCCTCACCTTGAAGCCATGCGTCGACATCGCTGTGGTCATGTCGTCCCTGCTCCCCCGGCCCATGAATAGGTGTAGGCCACCCCGGGCCCACCCAACGAGAACCGGAACGAGGAAACGCCAGAACCCACTTCCCAGCAGGCGGAATGCCCACCAGCCAGGGACTTGAACCCGCCACCCCACACACCTGAACAGGCCATCGCGGCGGCCAGACCACAGCCCGCGAACCAGCCGTCAGCGACGCGACCACAAGCTTTGTCAACACGTCAAAGCAAAACCCCTTCTGACGAGGGGGAATGCGTGCCCGAGGTGGGACTCGAACCGGGTTCCAGCCCTTGCAAACACTGGGAACTCGAGAAAACATCACCGAACCGGCCCGACCCGACCGGTCTGCGACTCGATACGAAGACTAAGGTGTTGACAGTGTCAACACCTTCTAACTGCCTCGTCGGAAGGTGGGACCGTCTGCTGATTCGCCAGCCCACATTCCTGGACCTCACGGCCCTTTCTACAAATGCAATATGCGATAGCACAGAAATCCGGACTTCCCCAACGCCACGGCGGTCGCCCGCAGGACCGTGCAGAACTGGCGGGCAGCCTGTCAGGCTGCCCGCCAGTTCGAACTCCAACCGCCCCCTACTTCCAGTAGGTCGCTATGCAAGTGAGCGGGTCGCCTGAGTTCGTTTGACCCTCTATCCCGTTGTACCCGGCCAGCAGTGCCTCCTTCCTTTGCTCCGGCGTTCCATGAGGATCGTTGCTGGCGACGGTGTCGCCGATGGATTCGAGCGCGGCCACTGCTTCGTCGTAGTCTCCTGGCTGCAGGAGCCCGTCGTAGTAGGTGGAGGCCATCCAGACACCGGCGAAGCAGTCAGCGATCAGCTCCTTGTTGACGTTGCCGTGCGCAAGGACCGGAAATTGGGCGTCCGGGTGCGCCGCGTTGTTTTCCAGATAGATCGCATTCTGGACGTGGTGACCGAACTCGTGGGCAGTGATGATCGCGGCGGCGAAATCGCCCAATTCTTTGCTGTTGTTCTGAAAAATGTCGCCGACCCACATCTTCTGGAATGTCGATACCGGCAAGACGAGCGACCCGTCGCTTCTGCCATCAGCGTCGGCCGCGCAATAGAAGGCATTGTTGTAATCTGCCGGAATCGGGTTCGCATCACACTTTGTGGTCACCGTGGTTCCGGGTTCGACTTTCTCGATGGTGATCCATGGCTCGGGGAGCTGTTGCGATACGAACCAGTTCGACCATTTTTTGTCTAGATCCCTAATGATGAAATCGAGGTACTCCTCGACTGTGTAGCCGAATTCGTCCGTGGGCGACACCTTGATCTGAGGCGGTGCTGCCCCGGCCGGCGCCTGGTCCATTGGACTCCCAACCGAGGAACCCTGTGACTGCACAGGCGATCCCTGGGGTGCACTGGACTGGATCTGTGGAGCGGATGGTTGGACAGACTGGCCCCTGAAATCCGGGGTTTGGCTTGGTGAGGGACTGGCCGAGGACACTTCCGGCGGTGCCGACACTTCGGCCGTTGACGCCGACCCTGGGCGGGATGCCGCCGCCGTTCCGCATCCTGTCGCCCATAGGCCGAGCACTGTGATCAGGACGACGCATGAGAACTTATTCTGGGTGTGATTCATGATCTTCTCCTTGCAGTGTATGGAATGATGCCGCTTGTTCAAGGAGAGCCGAGTGACTCCCCGGGACGAATGGGGACCTATAGCCCCGGTGATCTCAGATAGACGTAGCCGCCGCTGGCGTTGCAGGATGCCGTAAACCGTCCGACGCAGGTGTAGTCACCCGCAGTGTTGAAGACCATCACTCTCGATCCGAAGTCGGCCGTCTCGCCGGGATTCGTCCAGCCGATTCCTATGGAGACCAGGTAGTAGCCCGCCGAGCTGAGCCGGAAGTCCGTGTCGGTGAGGTAGCCGCCGTTTTGCCCTGCCTCAAGAACCCGGGTCACGCTCTTGGTGGCGACCTGAACCCAGGACGATCCGTTCCAGCGGGACAAGACGGTGACGGCGTTCAGGCGCTGCTGCCCTGTGGTGGCAGAGGACCTGTAGACATATGGTGCGGGGACGAAGATTTCAGGGTTGTAGCACGGGTAAAGGGTGCTGGCACAGGCGTTGTAATGCAGGGCTTGCACCTTGGGCATATAGACGCTGCCGGGCCGGGAACCTGTGGTCGATTCTGTGTATGCAGATGCCGGTGTCGCCGGAAGGCTGAGGGCGAAGGCAGTCCCGATCAGCGCGAGTGTTGTCAGGAAGGCGCGGTATTGGTTGCGGATGCTGCTGTTCATGGAAATCAGCTGCTTTCATTCGGAGGAGCGATGGTTCGATGGGGACCAATCTCCTCCGGGGCGCTTACTGACCGCTTACCAATCGCTTATCCGGAGCCAAATGGCAGCCTGCGAAGCCAGGTGCCTACCTCCCTGCCTGCGCGCGGCCCGCGTAGTCGCGCTGCTCAGAGTCGAGCGCCAGCGGCTGGCGAGAATTGCACGGTCCTAATGCGCGGCTCTAGGGTAGTGGCGCGTGCAGCCACCTGCAGGAGTCCCGAGGGATCCGTTGCTGGCGCTTTGCGCCCGCGGCGACAGATCTTCCTTGGTCTTCCGCGTCCACGCGACAGTTCTTCCGTGGACAAGGAACCTTGGACCTTTCGATTTGGGCCCGAATGCCCGTGTGTCCAGCGCGAAGCCCTTAGTCCACCGGATGAAGATCGTTGATGCTGTCTCTGGGAAAGAAGGCCCAGTTCAGGATTTCGGCTGTCCTTGGCGAAGAAGGCTGTCGATGATCTGGCTCAGCCGGGAGGCGTTAATGGTTTCCAGCCAGTCAGAGGGGGCCTCGGCGCGGGTCGCCTCCAGCAACCGGTCCACAGCGGTGTTCACGTATGCATCAAGCATTCCGCGGATCGCGGGAGCGCGCCGGCTGACTTCCCGGGCGATCAGTGCGGCTTCTGCAGAGTTTCCCAACTCCAGGATGGACAGGCCGCTTAGCGTCATAAGCTCGATGAAAAATCCGGGACGGTTAAGGCCGATCGGCTCTGTGAGAATCGAGTGAACCGAGCGCAAGGCGTCCCTGGGTGCGCCCGAGGCCAACGAGAGCCACGCCTTGTTGATCGACACCTCTATCCGTGGAATCACCAAGCTCTTACGTTGTGCCAAAATCAACGCGTCATCGAGTAGCGGGCCTGCCAGTTCCAGGGCCCCCTGAACCAGATAGAGGTATCCCAGCGCTGATTTCTTGTAGAAGTCGTTCCAGGAATAGTCAGGAAACGCTCCCTGGTCCACGCTCCTCTGCAGTTCTTGTGCGGCGTTCTTCCAATGGCCGAGACTGGCAAATATCGCAGCACGGGATGTCGCACGGTAGTCCGGTCCGCCGGTAATTCTGTAGGAATCTGTCCAGGCAAGGGCTGCTTTGAGATTGCCTTCCAGACGCATTCGCGTCTCCTGGGTATCGACCCAGGCGTTAAACCAGTAATCGCTGAAGCCGGATGCTTCTGGCTCTATGTCATTCGAAAGTTGATCGAGAAGGCGGCCGTCCGAACCCTCCTGCATGAGCAGGGAAGACAGCCATGACAGCTTGAGCAGGGTCCTTTGCAGGGCCGTTCCGCCCGACAGGCCGAGAGCGCCACGGACCGCGTTCTCCACCTCCGCATGCCTGCTCTTGATTCCCCATCCGTACAGTACAGCTGCGCCATATTCCATCACCAGGGAAGTGTCATTGGCAAAGCTCCATTCGAGTGCCGGGGACAGATTTGAGTCCTCAGCTTCTATCATTTCCGTGTATGCGTCCGACCAGGGTCCCCGGCCCTGGTGCACCCGTGTCAAGGCCGACAAATAGTATTCTGAGCGTGCACGATGCACCTCCCATCCGGGGGCCGGTAAACGTCCCGATTCTCGGGCATACAGTTTGACCGGTTGCAGAAGACGGAACTTTATGATTCCTGGGTAGGGCACTCTCATGACCAAAGACAGATCCAGCAATTCGCTGAGGATGGACCGGCTAAGAAGACTAGGCGCGGCTGCATCTATGACCGCGTGTGCTGCCGGCTCAGAAAATTCGCCTTGGATTGTTGCAAGGGCAGCCAGAGCTGCTCTGCAGTTTGAGCTGCACTGATCGATGCTCCAGTTGATGACATTGGCTGCGCTGAGGTGCCGTTGATTCTGGAGTTCGGTCAAGCCAGGATCCTGCGACTGGAGATATTCGGGTAGTTGGCCCAACACCTCTGCGACTGAATTCCATCGCAGCGCCCCGGCAATGAGCTCGAGGAAAAGAGGAACACCGTCGATCGCGCGGGCCAGTGGAATGAGATCTAGCGGCGCCAGGTTCTGGTCCGCTTCGGGTCCCACCAGCGACAACAGCAACTGGACTCCCGGGCTGTCCAGGGTTCCCACGTCCAGGGGGCCGACCTCTATGATCCGTTCGCCAGGCACACGGATCGGCGATCGGGACGTTATCAAGACACTTACCGACGTGCGTGCAAGGAGCGACGAGACCATGGATCTGACATGAACCAGAACATGCTCGGCATTGTCCAAGACGAGCAGGGCTTCTGAACCTTCCAGAGCTGATAGCAAATCAGCGGGTTCGAAGCCGACGGCCTGGGCAGCTGCCCTCTGTGTCTCGTCTGCGTTTGTGGCCGGTACGAGATCGACGAACACCACGGGACGGAGAGCCGACCGCGCCGCTTCCCTTGCAACAGCTATGGCGAGTCTGGTTTTCCCTATTCCTCCCGGTCCTACCAGCGTAACGACCCGGTTGCCGTCTTCGATAACTTGTGCCGTTGAGCGCACTTCGGCCTGACGACCGATCAAGGGTCTGGAAGGGAACGGGAGATCCACCTTAGGGGAAGAAACGGGGGTCGGCGCTATATCCAAAGAGTGGGCACCGGGCCTATTCGTCCCATTCAGGATTTGGAGGAAGGCCTCTTCCACCTCCCGAGACGGGCTGACCCCGAGCTCGTCGGCGAGAGCCTGACGCAAGGAATCATATGAGCGCAGTGCATCCGGCCCACGCCCTGCCGATACTTGGGCTTCCATTAGCAATGCGTAGGCTGCCTCATTCAGGGGCTCGCGTGAAATCTCGTCCCTCAGTACGGCTGTTGCCTCCATAGGCTGACCAAGCCTTAGTGAGGACTGTGCTTGAACGATGGCTACCGCGCTTCTGACTTCCTTGGCACGTTGCTTCGCCGCGACGGCGGCGGATGATTGGAGACCCGCCAAGGGCTCCCCCACGAACAATTGCGCGGACTTCTCAGAGAGGTCATAGGCAGATCCGAATCTGCCTTCGTCGAGATGAACAAGCGCCTGCTTCAACAGTTGCCCGGCCTCCACGATGTCGATTCTGAGAACCGCAGCACTCAGTCTGTAACCGTATCGGTTCCCGAGGAGCAGCCCGCTTCCCAGCCCCCGCCGGAGACGGGATACGGCCACTTGAATGGCATTGCGTGCAGTCTCGGGCGGGATATCCCACACCGCGTCTATGAGCGTTTCTGTCGCGACGAGACGGCCCTCGGCAAGCGCCAGAAACGCAAGGACGGAAGCCGACGTACCCGTCGGAGTAAAGGACGGCGACTCATCGGTGATAACTGAGATTTCGCCCAGTAAACGGACCAACATCATGAACCTTTCCGGCGCCGCCCGCATGCCGGCGGACACTGGGCGATCAAGACCTGAGCGTTGCCTCAAGCTCCGACAGCAGAAATCTACCGTCTCCCAATGTCATTGCACAGGATGGACCGGCTCCGGACCCGTTCGAACCGTAGGAAACCCACCCCGCCTGCCAGCACCATACGCCAAAAGAGCACTTGTTCCACCGCCGGCAGACACCAATCCGGTCTAGGATCACCACCCAGGCGTGACCCGCAGACCGAGCTCCAACGAAACGGCCAGAGGCGATAGCAGGAGCACCTCCGTACGGATGACAACTGAAATCATCCACGCACGCGCTCTTGCAGGCAGGATATGGGCCACCGTTCCCGGACAAGGACCTGATCAAGAGATCCTCACCGCTGCTGGCCAGTGTCACAGCTAGCGGCACCAAGTTTCGGATCTGTCGGTTGATGTACTAACCACTCCTATTGCGGGCTTCACCTGGCGCGGATGGGGCGCTGCCCTCGATCCTTATGATGGCCCGCGCAGCATCGGGAGGGAATAGCGGCTATGTCAGACTTTAGGGCGCCCGTCCCGGCACTTATGCCAGGGCATGGTGCCGCCGCGGCCGATGACACCGTTGGATGCCTCCCCCCAGATCATTACGATGCGCGGGTCCCGCCCCGCCAGCCCGCTATCAACCCCGAAGAACGCAGCGCCACCATTACGCCCAGCCCCGAACCTTGAAAGCCTCCGGGAACATGCAAAGCACACCCCTGCAGAAACGGGCCAGGCTCGTCGACACGCATAGCGGCTAATCCTCCATCGTGGATGGCGATTCGGCCAGCACTGCGGGTGCCCGCCGCAGGTCCTGGTAGACCGTTTCCCGGCTCAGTCCGTAGTCGCGGCGAGCTGGGATTTCGGGGTGCCGGCCTGCTCGGGTGAGGCCAAGGAAAAACGCAGGTCAGACGCATACTTTTGTGCCGTGGCACAGCAGCCCGCATAGGGGCACGCCACAGCGTCATTCTCGCTCGGAATGACGATTCGCAACCCCAGAGACTGGCTCCATCGTCCATTGACGATGGAGCCAGTCTGGCGTCTGCGCCGTCGGACACGGGTATCCCGTAAAGCCGTGCACAGTCAGCATGCCCTTGATGAACCAGCCCGGCTGCGCCGTGGTCCGCGGAGCCACAGCCCTCCGCCCGGAATCCGAATCCGAATCCGAATCCGAATCCGAATCCGCCGAGAGGCTAAGCCAGGGCCAAAGAAAACTTTGGTAAGGGTGCATCCGGGCAGGGCCTTTGGCCGGTAGTAAGGGTGTAAGTACAACCACCGCCCCATGTGGGCCTCGATGAGGAGTTGGAAATGCGTAAAACACTTTCTGCAGCCGCCGGAGCAATGACGCTGCTGGCAGCACTGTCGCTGGCCGCCCCGGCCCAGGCCGGCACCTGGCACCACCGCGACGATGGAACAGCAAAACTGTCCGTCCTCCACGGCGTTCCGGGCCTTACCGTCGACGTCTGGGTCGACGGCAAGCTCACCCTGGATAACTTCACACCGGGCACATTGGCCGGGCCGTTGAACGTCCCGGACGGAGACCACAAGATTGCGATCACCGGTGCCGACGCCACCAGCGCCGACAACCCCGTGATAGGCCCGGTCACAGTGGACCTCGAAGCGGGCCGGGACTACACGGCGGTCGCTCATCTGGCCGCTGACGGGACCCCCACGGCCACGTTGTTCACCAATGACACCTCCGCCAGCCCGGATGGAAAGGGCAAGCTGACCGTCCGGCACGTCGCTGCGGCCCCCGCCGTCGATGTCCTGGCCGGCGGGACAGTAGTCATTGAAGGACTCACCAACCCGCATCAGAAGACCCTCACCCTCAAGGCCGGAACCGTCTCTGCCTCGGTCGCAGCAGAGGGAACCACAGCTCCGCTGATCGGCCCCGCGGACGTCAAGGTCACCGAGGGGAAGAACACCATCGTCTACGCCTGGGGAAGCCTCGCGGACAACCTCGACGTCGCCGTACAGGTCGTGGACTCCTCATCGCACGGACACGAAGGCCACCACGAGTAGCCCTCCGCAGCTCCTGCAGCCCAGCCCGTTCTGCCGGTGGGGACGCGTTGTCCGCGTCCCCACCGGCCCGCGCACCGTGACCACCCGGACGGCTGACGCCGTCCGGCCATGGCGGAGTCCCCCGCCGGAGCGGCATAATGTGGTTCAACAAGGCCCGTTGCCGCTCAAAGGAGCACCTGATGGAGGCTGCCGCCGCGCATGATTGGGACCCCGGTCTCGATCAGGCGTTTGCCGGCGGCCACGAACGCATCCTTGCCGAGGTCTACCGACGGTTTAGTCCGCTGGTTTACACGCTGGCGCTGAGATCCCTGGGAGAGCGTGCCGCTGCCGACGACGTCACCCAGGAGGTTTTCATTAGGGCCTGGAAATCACGGACCAGCTTTCGCCCCGAGGCGGCGCGGCTGCCGGCGTGGCTGATCGGGATTGCCCGCAACGCAGTCTCCGACGCTTTGTCCGCCCGCTCCCGCCAGCGCCATCTCGAACAAGCGGCCATTCACCTGGTGGTTGCCCCCGTTTCCCGCCCAGATGCTGGGGACGTCGAAGAGGTCGCCGACCGCCTGACGTTGGACGAAGAACTGGAGCACTTAGGGGATCCACAGCAGACAATAATGCGGCTGGCGTTCTACGAAGACCTGACCCACGACCAGATCTCATCGCGGCTGAACCTGCCGCTCGGGACCGTCAAAAGCCACATCCGGCGCAGCCTCACCCGCTTACGCACCCGCCTGGAGGTGGAACATGGAACACCTTGACGCCGAACTTCTCAGTCTGCTGGCCCTTGGCGAGCCCCTGGGCACAGACAACGACGCAGACCACCTCGCCAACTGCCCCCAGTGCGGCGAAACCCTCCGAAACCTGCGGCACACCGTGCACATAGCCACCCTCGACCCCACGGACATCGAACTCGAGAAACCCGGCAGCCAGAACTGGACCGCCATCCATCAAGCCCTCGGGCTCTCCCCGGACCTCGCGACGGACCCCCTAACCCGGCGAAGCGACTGGCCTCCCGTGGCATCAGGGACGCCGGCCACCGGTCCTGCTGCAGCGGACACACCGCAGCAGCGCGGCACCGAACCACAGGCGCCGATTCCACTGCGGCGCGGCGCCAAAAAGCGGCATGCCCGTCCCGGTCTCTGGATTACCGCGGTTGCCGCCGGAATCGTTCTCGGCACGGCCGCCGGATGGACCGCCGCCGGAGTCCTCGAACACACCGGCACGCCTGCCCCCGCACCCACCCAGTCGGGTCCCGCCGCCATCATCCTCGCCCAAACATCCCTGACTCCACTGCCCGCGCACACCGGCAGCGGTGACGCCCAGGTGGAGCAACTCCCCGATGGAACCCGGCACCTGATCATCCGGCTCTCCAACGACCACATTTCCGGGTTCCGGGGGGTGTGGGTCGGCTCTGCCGACCTATCCAAGATGGTCAGTCTGGGCGTCCTCGCCAATGAATCCGGCGTCTTTACCATCCCTGCCGGCGTCGACTTGGCCCAATACCCCATCGTCGACATCTCCGACCAGCCGTACAACGGGAACCCGGCCCACTCCGCCGACAGCATCGCCCGCGGAACACTCAACCCTAAAACCTGACCTCCAATACCCTTGGGAACTGAACTACCGGGAGTATTGCCGATGCTGGTTTCAAACCGGCGCCAACCATAATCTGGCCTCATTGAATCTTCGGAGAGGATTTCCGTGCGCGAGCCACTGCTGGTTCTGTCCGGCGCCTCGCTTGTCGCACTGGCCCTGGCATTGGGGTTCATAGCCGGTCGTTCCCCTTTGCAGCGAAACCGCGACGGCGGCCACCGGCAGAGCAGGCAGCTAACTCGCGCAGGGTGCGTATTCCTGGCTACCGGTGGCCTATACGTCGTCTTGGTGCCCGGGGTAGGGATCGATTCAGCCGGAACAGGAATCAGTCTGGACCTTGGGCTCGGGATGCTACTCCTGGCGGGAAACTGGTTCATCTTCCGCCAGGAGGTAGTCCGCTACCAGGTGAGGGTGGCAGCGGCCCTCTACAACGTCCAAATCCCCGCGGACCCGGCGCTGGTCAGGACCGCCCAATCCGTCGGCGCGTGGCTCCGCGGCGTACTCTTCTTCACCGGACTCTTCCTCCTACTCCTCCTGCTGATCTTTCGTTAAAGCGCAGCACTCCGATGTAAATCTCAGAGAACAAGGGAACTCTGAACCGTCGTGCCGGGCCCCTGTTGCGGGCCGGTGGCGCACTGCTAGCATGGGCCGGTGGTGACGTAATCGCCCACCCGGAGCCAAGGAGAATCCCGATGACGACCCGACTCAATCCCTATCTGAGTTTCCGCAACAATGCCCGCGAAGCCATGGAGTTTTACAAGGACGTCTTCGGCGGCGAGCTGACCATCAGCACCTTTGCCGACTTTCAGGCGAGCCAGGATCCTGCCGAAGAGAATCTGGTGATGCATGCACAGCTGGAATCGCCCTCGGGGCTGACACTGATGGGGTCGGACACGCCCGCCCGCATGGAGTTCCAGCCCGGCAACACCTACAGCGTTTCCCTCAGCGGTGATGACGACGCCGAACTCCGCGGCTACTGGGAGAAGCTCGCCGACGGCGGCGCCGTCTCCATGCCACTCGAAACCGCGCCCTGGGGCGACACCTTCGGCATGTGCAACGACAAATTCGGTGTGGCATGGCTGGTCAACATCGCCGGCGCCAAGGACTAGCACCCGACCTTCTGCATCTCTTGTGACCGCTGGACATTACGCCCACCGGTGACAGCCGCCGCGTTCAGTCGCGGTCTTGAAAACGTCGAAACACCCCGTTTCTTGGACGCAGTCCGTCGTACGGAGTCCCCCACGGCCCGGGTCCAGAGTCGGATGCGGATGCGGATGCGGATGCCATGATCATGTCGACCGTCCACGTGGACCGGTAGCCGGGCCCCGGGCATCGGCGGTAGGTTGTCGCCATGGGACAGAATTCCTCAGACCATCGGGATGTGCTCACTGATCGGCTCCTGGGTATCGCGGAGTTCAGCCACGCGCATTGGTTTTTCGGCAATCTCTACGAGGCCATCGTCAAAGTCCCGCACCGGGTCGCGGCCGCCGAAGCCAGCCGTGAACTCCCCCGGTCCCCCTTCGGCGCCGGAAGCCCGGGCCGGTACTACGCCCCGATCGCCCCGGTCATCGCCCCTGCCGCCATCGCCGCCCTCGTGGCCGGCTGGAAGCACGCCGACAGCAGGCCCTGGCTGATAGTGGCCGCCGCCAGCTCCACAACCGGTGCGGCCGCGACCGCGTACCTGCTCCGGAACATCAACCCCAAGCTGTTCTTCAGCCCACAACCACTCAGCGAAAGCCTCCGCCAGCCCCTGCTGCAACGCTGGTACAGGGTCCACGCGCTCAGACTCACCGCCAGCGCCACGGCCCTGGCTGCCATTCATCAGGCACGAACCATCCGCCTCAAAAACCACGCCTGACACCCTGTTTCCAAGCGGGGGCACGAGACGCGCGGGTGCCCTTTGCGGATCCTTTAACGTTCAGGACCGCTCGGGTGTACTCGCTGCACCGACTCGGGCATGGAAGTAACAAACACCGGGTGGCGGACGCAGGGTGCGAGTTGGGTGGCTGCGGGCCAAGCTGAGTAGCTTTCGCCGTCCTCAGCCCTAGGTCGCGCCGTGCTTTATGTGCGCCTCAAGGACGTCACGGACGCTCGTCCAAGCCTGCGGCCCGTAGCGGTCGTTGTTCACGTGATGCAGTTCAGCCTCGCCACTGAACATACTGACGAAGTACTGCATACCCTGCCAGGCAGGGAAGGCCGCTTCCTCGTCCTTTGATACGCGACGCCCGATCCGGGCCATGCCGGACAACATTCCCGTGGTGCCTGCCCACTGGGTGGTGAACGCAGCGCCAGTGAGCTCAGTCATGATCCGCGCGATGCCTCGGGCTGTTACGCGGTCCCCGGCCACCTCGACGACGCGTGGCGCGGCGTCGTCCAGTGCCACGTGCGCGACGGTGCGGGCGACGTCGTCCTTGGTGGTGAAGTCCAGCAGCTGGTCCGGCGAGGACCAGTAGAGGATCTTGTGCCGCCTGAACAGGATCATCGGAGCCTGTCCGGTCAGCATGTCCGCGAAGGCTCCGTTGAGCACGGACGTGGCGTGGAGCGGCTTGGCATCGAGGTCGGCGGCGAACTCCCTGCGCAGCTCGAAGTTGCGGTTGCTGCCCGGGGTGACCCGGCGATAATCAGCCGAGTAGTCGGACGGGATGAAGCGTGTCACACCGGCCTCAACGGCCGCAGCTAGCAGCGCCTGCTGGACGTCGAGGATGACGGAGCGCCCGCCGCTGACTGCGGACACAACGATGTCGGCTCCCGAGAGGGCGTCGACGAGGCCGACGTGGTCCGTATAGGCGGCCTCGCGAATCTCAACGCGGTCCCGCTCCCCGTACATCGCCTGGGCGGTTCCGCCGCCCGGGCGGGTCAGAACACGAACGAAGGCTTCGGGGTCGGCGGCGAGCAGCTCTCGGACGATCCGGTGGCCGAGGTCACCAGTGGCTCCGGCGACGAGGACAGTGGTCATAATGAGGTGCTCTTCTCTGTGTGAGTGGCGTCGCGGGAGTTTGGTACGACATCGACGGACTGAGAGGTGGGGTGCAGTCAACGGCCGCTCCGTGCCGGCAACGACACCGACTATGACTCGGGCTGTGGATGGTTAGGCGTTCGTACCCGGAGCGTCCCGGTGCGAACTCCGCTGCCGCCCGTCGCGTTCACTCCTCCGTCGCGTTTGTGGGCTGCGTGCCAGCGCTGCAGCGTCCGCAGTCCGATGCCTTCGTCTGCGGAGAGAGTCGTCAGCGGCACGCCCTCTTCGATATGCCGGCGCAGGATCTGCCAGCGCACCAACGCTGTCTGATCAGGCATGGAGGCAGTGTCACCGGTGAGGGTGCCGCTGCCTCCGGCCGTCATCGGACTGTTTTCTGTGCCGCTGTTGAACGCCGCCGCGTCGCAACAGGGCCCGGTTCGCGCCGGAGCGCCCGGTAGACGGTGGTCCGGCTGACGCCGAGGACCTCGCCGATTTTCTCGACCGTCATGTCCTTCTGCTCATACATCCGGCGGGCGGTCCGGAGCTTGTCCTTCGTCAGCAAAGGGGGCCGACCACCAACGCGCCCGCGCGCCCGCGCAGTCTGAAGGCCTGCGTTGGTCCGCTCACGGATCAGATCCCGCTCGAATTCGGCAAGTGCCGCGAACACGTGAAAGACGAGACGTCCGCCTGAGGAGGTAGTGTCGATTGCCTCCTGCACGGACCGGAACCCAACCCCCCGATCCTGAAGATCGGCCAGCTGGTCGATCAGATGCCGGATGGACCTGCCGAGCCGGTCCAGTCTCCACACAACCAGCGTGTCCCCGGGACGGAGCTGATCCAGAACCTTCGTTAGTTCAGGCCGGGACTCCAGAGACCCGGAAGCCGTGTCGGTGAAGATCCGGTAGCAGCCGGCAGCCTTCAAGGCGTCCTGCTGCAGGGCCGCGTCCTGATCGCCGGTCGATACCCGGGCATAGCCCAACAGATGTCCCATGCGCCCAAATGTACCAATACCCGTCAACAAGCAGAAGAACCGGCACATAGAAACCGGCACTTAGTTTCGCTACAAAGATCGAGGGATCATTGAATCTCTTTGATGAGTTTGCTCATTTGTAGCAGATACGGTCGTTTTTGGAACGCGCTACATCTACTTAGCAGCGGCCCGCAGCGCTGTCGCGAGGGGCGCGGTTCCGTCTTCCGTTGCGAGCGTGGCTGCCAGCTGGCGTGCTCGTGCGGCGCAGGCCGGCGTCGTGGCGGCCTGCATGATGGCGTCGGACAGCCGTTCGGTGGTGAGTTCCTTGTAGGGGACCTGTTGCGGGCCCGCGCCGAGGGACGTGATCCGTGCGGCCCAGAACGGTTGGTCCGTATATATCGGCACGCAGACCGTCCGCACTCCGGCGCGCAGCCCCGCCGCGGCGGTTCCTGCTCCGGCGTGGTGGACGACCGCGGCCGTCTGCGGGAACAACCATTCGTGCGGAACAGCACCGATGCTGATGGCATCGGGCCCGGCGACACCCTGTACGCCCTGCAGTACCGCGCGAACCCCGGCACGGCGCGCGGCGTCGAGCATGAATTCTGCGTCCAGGGCCGCACTGCTACCAAAGCCGATGAACACCGGGGGGCGGTCCATCCGCGAGGTATTCGACCAGCTCCGCAGGTGGCTGCCAGCCCGGCTCACCTTCCGACCACCAGTAGCCGGTCATGGTGAGCCCGGATCGCCAGTCCGCCGGACGCGGGAATACGGTGGGGCTGATGCCGTGGAGAACGGGAAGGACGCCATGAAAGTGGCGGGGCCGTTGAGGGACCGGCTAGCGGGCGCGGGTCGCATTGTTGCTGGAGGCCCTAACAACGCGTGCGTAGCGCTGGCCCTTTGGTCTCTCATGCGATGGGAATCAGGCTAGGTTTTCACTCATGGATGTTAAAGCGCCGAAGCCGTGGTTCCGACCAAACAAGTCCAACGCGGGCTGGCATCCCAGTTCGTTGCAGGGCGGGCTGACCACTGGCGTCATCGTCGCCGCGGTGGTCACCGTTGTCGTGCTGTTCAGAACTGGGGTGCTGTGATGCGGATGTCATCGTGAGCGGCTTCCTTGCCTGGGTCGCGGGTTCCGGCATAGTCCAGGGTCTGATCATGGGCCTAACCTTCGCGTACCTCACCACAGTCCTGGTCTTGAACGCCGTGGCGAAGACGGAGACGAAGACCGTCAATGGCTGGAGCGCGATTCGCAAAGCTGGCCGTCCAGGCAACGGACTACTGGTTCGTGCGGCCTTGCAGAAGGCGCTCCCGGTTGTCAGCGTGTTTGAAGAGGCCGCCTACTGGACAGCGACCAGTGATGACGCGGGGAAGCGTCTCAGTGGGGAACATGCGTATCGCCTTCATTTCTCGGCAGGTCAGCTTCCACCGCATGATGCCTTCTGGTCGCTAACCGCGACGGACACCGTCGGCTATATGGTCAACGCCCCAACCGGGCGGGCAAGCGTGAACGACCACTCTGGTCTCGTGACGAACGCCGACGGCTCAGTCGACATTCTGCTCCAACCGAATCAGCCATCCGGCACAGCGCAGAACTGGGTAGCGACACCGCCCGGCCGGTTCAAGCTCATGCTCCGCGTCTATCTACCCGGAGCGGCCATCCTAGACGGCTGGTACGAGGCTCCGCCGGTCGTACAGGTGCAGTCATGAATCGCCTGATCCTGAAACACGCCACTCCGGCGACCATCGCCATCCTGGCAATCTTCGCGTGGGTCACCTACAGGCGAATCGCGGCCGGCGGTTTGGGCTCGATCACTCTGCTGGCAGCGACAACTGTGGCCATCTGGGTGATCGGGACAATCGTCTTCATCTACTTCTGGCCGCGGATCACAGTGGGCGGCTTCAAACGAATATTTGTCCGGCGCGGGCTGGGTGGCGGACCGATCCCTGTGAACACGATCTGTGCCGTGCCAGAGAGCCCGTCTCAGTCCGCTTTGTCCGGCAGTGTCATCGCGACCGGCACCGACGACGTCCTGTACTTTGGCGGCTGGTTGGATGTCACCGCCGGACCACAAGTGCTGCACGTGCCCGAGATGGAACAACGCTATTACAGCGTGCAGTTCACCGACCCGACCAGCGGCGCCAACTTTGCCTACGTGGGCAAACGCACCACTGGAACCGCTAACGGCGACTTCCTCCTCTGCGAACCCAAATGGCACGGGGATACGCCACACGGCATGACCCGGATCGACGTGCCCCACAACTCCGCCCTGCTGATCGGTCGGGTCTTCGTCGCCAACGAAGATGACCGCCACACGGCCTACGAACTCGCGAAGCTGATCCAGCTCACGCCAGCAAAAACAGCGTGAGCCTTCGCGAAAACCGATCCCCACGGCTCCGAACTCGCCACCCACAAGGCACCCGTTGAGGGATCCCTAGGGCGTCGTTAGCGGGGGAAGCTGCGCTCGTTAGCCGGTACCTTCACCGTAGTTCGGCCCGCTGGGAATGTGTACGCACGACTTCGTCGATGCAATACTGCGTTCATGAACATCCAAGAGTGGTGGCCTCTGGTCGATGCGGAAACACGCGACTGGCTCCTTGAGCACAACGGGGAGCCGCTGCCACCGAATGTAATCGCAGGCATCATGGCGGTTACGGGCGGCACGACCGATTCTGAGTGGTGGGCTGGCGAACCAGCAGACGGTCCCCGGCTTTCCGACGAGGCTGTGGATTGGATCGAGGCTGTCGCCAACGACGAGGAACTGACTGCCGGCTGAAATTTCCTACCGCGTCCCGCTGAGGGTTCCCCTTGCGGGCAGGCAGACTCCTTCTGCTAATCCGACTCGGCGTCTCGAAACCTCGGTGTCTCGAAACCCATGCCATGCAAGACGACCGGTGCGTGCATAACCGCCATTCTGAGCTGTGGCCCGTGACCTGGGCATGTCCCGCGCGACCCTGCACCGCCGGATCGGAGAGCCGGATGCCCGGCAACGGATCACCTCTCAGACCCGCTGAGGCAGACCGGCAGCAGTGCACTGCCTATGGCCCCCGCACTGGCCGGTTCACCCGACCGGGCTTGCGGGGCACTCCACATCCCGAAGTCCCAGGAGCGCAGGTCAACCAGATTGCCGACACCAACTGTTGCCCCTGCAAACGATCGCACATAGGCTCGTCCATGTGAGTGGCGGGGACGGTATTCCGAGAAGCGGAACCGCCCAGCGACCCGTGAAGGAAATCAAGCATGGCAACAGGTACTGTCAAGTGGTTCAACTCCGAAAAGGGCTTCGGCTTCATTGCCCCTGACGACGGAAGCGCTGACGTGTTCGCACACTATTCGGCAATCGCATCCAGCGGTTACCGCTCGCTCGACGAGAACCAGAAGGTTCAGTTCGACATCACTCAGGGCCCCAAGGGCCCCCAGGCTGAGAACATCCAGCCGCTCTAACAGTCCCCGAGAGACTGGTCAGCCGATGCGGCCGGCCAGTCTCTTGCTCTGCCCGGGAGCCAGAGTAAACATCTGGCACGATGACGTTAATCCGGGCAGCAGGTCGCCGATCAAGTCGAGGACCCACCTGTCACTTCAAGAATTAGTGTGCCGGGAACGCGAGTTTTTGGCCTATTTTGATTCCACCAAATACCGGGCGTCGAATCGGGCCTTCGGCTATCCTCTCCTCCAGGCCACACCTAGCGCCCGGGAACGATGGCAGGGAGGCCGCCGGCAAGAGCGCGCTGAGCGGCCTCGGTCCGGGCTTGCAGTGTGCTGCGCTCGAAGTCGTAGACAAAGAGGGCCGCGCCTGCCCGGTCGGCGAACTCAATCGACGCCTCCGTGTGTCCGGTCCTCGCGAAGAACAGCGCCTGCTTGCCCTCGATGTGCGCCACCCCGACGACGGCCCGGATCATGGCAGGCGGGATGCCTGAGGCGTGGTGTTTGACTTCCGCCGGGGCCCGGATGCCCATCGCGTCAACCTTGCCCACCGCCCGGGTCGCCTCAACCTGGCCACGCCTTAGAACACTGCAGGACCTCGATCCCGCCTTCGAACTCAACGACTAGGGGAACACCACCGCCGGGCGCGCCAAACCCGCTCAGGAGCTGTCATGTTGCTGCACGACTTCTTGCAGTACCGGTGACTCCTGTTGACGCCTGCGGCGGGAGAAGAGTCTTCCTGAACGTTCCTTCCCGTGACCGGTTCGTCCCGCCGACGTAGAATCGTGCTGGACAAGGAGCGCCGGGCGGCGCAGCGCCACGGCCAATCCAAGGAGGACCCTATGCGCCATGCCACAACCAGCCCTGAGGCTGCCGCCGCCGCACAAACCCTGTTCCGGGTCGCCCTCGGAGGCGTGCTCATCGCTCACGGATCCCAGAAACTCTTCGGGTGGTTCGGCGGAGGAGGCATCGAAGGGACCAGCAAGGGCATGCACGCCATGGGCTTTCGCCCAGCAAAACCCAGTGCCATCCTCGCAGGCGTGGGTGAAGCAGGAGCCGGTGTTGCCCTGGCCCTGGGGCTGGCCACTCCCGTCGCCGGCGCCGCCGCTGCCACCACGATGGGCGTCGCGGCCAGCGTCCATGCCCCTAACGGCTTCTTCGCGACAGAGGGCGGCCTTGAGTACCCCGCGGTGCTGGGCTTGGCGGCAGCATCGTTCACCATCGGAGGGCCCGGACCCTTCTCCCTGGACTCGCTGACCGGCCACGTCCTGGACCGGCCCTGGATGCGGGCAGCTGCCTTAGCCGTGATACCGGCAGCCATCGGCATCCAGATCTACCGACGGCGTAAAGCCTTGGCCGACGACACGGTGGCACCGGATTCCGGATCGCCGGTGGAAGAAGGCTAAACCTATCCCGACACGCCTCAGGCGCCCATGCATTGGCCAACCAAGCCCCTAATTCAGCAGTCTCCTAGGGGGAATCTGCCATGCGGGGTCAGCGCCAGCCGAGCTGCGGCGCCACATACTTCAGGATCGACTCGATGACGTGGGCGTTGTAGTCGACACCGAGCTGGTTGGGGCCCGTGAGCAGTAGGGTATCTGCGCTGGCGATCGCCTCGTCCTCCGCCAGCTTCGCCGCCAGCTCATCCGGGGCGCCGGCGTAGGAGCGGCCAAAGACCGCGCGCGTTTTCTCGTCGATGTTGCCCACCTGGTCGGAGCTGTGGCGGTCGCGGCCGAAATATTGCCAGTCGCACTCGTCCGTCAGTGCGAAGATGCTGCGGCTGACCGAGACGCGCGGCTCCCGCTCGTGCCCCGACTCCTTCCAGGCCTGCCGGTAGAGCTCGATCTGCTCGGCCTGCTGGACGTGGAAGGGCTTGCCGCTCTCGTCATCCTTGAGCGTGGAGCTCTGCAGGTTCATGCCGAGCTTCGCCGCCCAGATAGCCGTGGCGTTCGAACCGGAACCCCACCAGATGCGCTCGCGCAGGCCCTCCGAGTACGGCTCCACGCGCAGCAGTCCCGGAGGGTTCGGGAACATCGGGCGGGGGCTCGGCGCCGCGAAGCCCTCGCCAGTGAGTACCTCGAGCAGACGTTCAGTATGCCTGCGGCCCATATCGGCGTCCGACTCGCCCTCGCCGGGGGCGAAGCCGAAGTGACGCCACCCGTCGACGACCTGCTCGGGTGAACCCCTACTGATGCCCAGCTGCGGCCGTCCGCCCGAGATCAGGTCGGCCGCGCCGGCGTCGTCCGCCATGTAGAGCGGGTTCTCGTAGCGCATGTCGATCACGCCGGTACCGATCTCAATGCCGCTTGTCCGTGCCCCGATCGCAGCGAGCAGCGGAAACGGGGAGGCGTATTGCTGCGCGAAGTGGTGGACACGGAAGTAAGCGCCATCCGCCCCCAACTCCTCGGCCGCGACCGCGAGGTCGATCCCCTCCAACAGCGCATCCGACGCGTTGCGCGTGCCGGACTCCGGGTGGTCAGTCCAATGGCCGAAGGACAGCAGCAAAAAAGAAAAAGAGCTTCTACAGCCCGAGCGCAGCGAGGTCCGAGGGCCTAACTCGGGCGCTACCTGGGTGAGGATGGAAATGAAGGCCTCCGTCACCCGCCGTTCAGGAGCACCTATGTTGTGGTGCTCTCGCGTGCAGCGATGGCTTGCTGGTGGCGGTAGAGCGTTGCGCGGCTCCAGCCGACGAGGCGGGCGGCGTCTTCGGCGGTGCGTCCCTTCGCGCGGGCGTCATGGGCGATCGCCAGTTTGTCCGCGATGACGTTCGGGTCGGACACCGGCCGGCCGAAGCGTGTGCCGTTCTGCCTCGCGGCTGCAATGCCGGCGGTGACCCGCTCTACGATCAGCTCGAGCTCATACTCGGCAAGGGTGGCGAGCATATTCAGCATCATGCGCCCGGTCCAGGTTGCCGGGTCAATGCCGTCGGCGATCGAGCGAACATGGATCCCGCGGTCGCGCAGCACGGTCACGGTCACGGTGTTGAGCACGTCGATCAGTGACCTGCCCAACCGGTCGACCCGCCACACCACGACGGTGTCGCCATCCTCGGCGTACTCGAGGAGCTTTTTCATCCCGGGACGCTCGATCGCGGTCTTGGTTCCCGGGGTCACGTCGGCGAAGACGTCGCGTTTCTGCACGCCGGCGATCGCCCGGTGGTGAAGTAGGCCAGGAACGCGTCCTTCCATCGGCGCAGGGTGCGGCCAAGGCGGGCGATCTCGGGGATCGGGCAGGTGGGGAACGTGTCTACAACGCGTTGCGCGATTCGTCGTCCGTCGGCCAGGTTCTTCTGGTGGTAGGCGGAGCGGAACAGCTGGCCGCACTGCCACGCGACGAACACTTCGTCGTGCGCGGGGTCGGCCTCGACCGCGGCGTGCAGGCGGGCGCTTTGCTTGTCGGTGAGGTTCTCTTCCCCGGCACGGAGGATGGTCTGGATCCCGTAGAGCGGGTCGCCCTTGCGTCCCCGATGCCCGAGCGTGTCCTGCTGCACCCGGCGGCGGACTTCGTCGACCGCTGCGGTGCCGAGCTTGACCACGTGGAATGCGTCGAGCACCGCGACAGCGTCCTGCAGCTTGTCGTCGATCGCGGTCTTGTAGCCAGCGAACGGGTCCAACGCGGCGATCTTGACGCCCTCCCGGAACGCGTCGCCACGCTCGTCGAGCCAGACCTTATAGACGGCCCCGGACCGGCCGGGCACGAGATCCAGCAGCCTGGCCCGCGTTCTCCCCTTCGCGTCGCGGGTGAGGTCGACCATCCCGGTCAGCTCCTTCGGGCCCCGCTTTCGCGAGTCGACGTGATGCCAGACATGCTCGTCCACCCCGAGTGTCGTGACGTTCTCGAACCGAGACTCGTCGGCGGCGAGCCGCACCAGCTCGGGTTCGATCGCACGCCACACCGTCTTCCACGACGTGCCCAGCTGCCGGGCCAGACCGTGCACGGTCGCGTGTTGGCGACGCAACTGACCGACCGCCCACGCGGTTGTGCGCTGCGTGATCGAACCCCGCGCAGCGACCATCGATGGGAGCTGCTCCACGAACGTCTTCTCGCTGCACGCATCGTCGGTGCACCGCCAGACCCGTTGCCGCCACACGATCCGCACCCGCGTCACGCTGGGCACGTCGTGCAGGACCCGTCGGCGTCGTCCGCGGCCCACGGCGATCACGCCGCACGCCGGGCATCCGGTCGGGGCGGCCGGGCTGGATACCGTCACGACTAGCACGTCCTCACGGCGGTCGACATGCTCGACATGAACACCATCGAGACCAACAAGCAGGTCACAACGGGAACACGGGGCGGTGGCAGAGCGCGCGTCAGCGCACCCCGAAGTAAGGTGAAGCACGTCGAGGTCCTCGGTCGGAATCAGGGAGTTAGCACTACTGATCCTCGGGGACCTCGACCCCTACCCGCCCAGCATCAACCCGGCGAGCCCCACACGCCACCGAATGTCCGAAGAGCCATCAATGGCCTCGTCTACATCCCGTACGCCGACGACTCTCAATGGCGGGAAGTGTGGCGCCGCGAGCTCAAGCAGGCCGGATTCGCTACAGACTGATTGAGTCGCCGACACGGCCTCGCCATGTGGCCGGCATTCGGCTCGGCGGTGATGAGCTCCTTTTCCATGTCAAGCAGCGTTGACCCAGTCGATCACGTCACCGTGCGGGTGTCGATGCCTTGATCGTGGCTGCGCGGGCGACGGGCGACCGCAGATCAGTGGTATCCGCGTCACATCGCGGCGGGTCGCGGGACTGGGACCGATTCCCCCAGGCCGGCGTAGAGGTAGCGGTCGCCGAACGCCTCGCTCAGTGTCAGGAAGGCAGGTTCACCCGTGCAGTGTCCCGGGGCGATGGTCTGCACGTGCCAATTGTCGCGAAGTGCGTGCGCGACGCGACGCACCTCGGGCTCGTCGGCGAGGACTAGATGGAGGCCGCCGACGATGCAGTAGACACGGTCGTCGATCGCGGCAGCGGCCTCCAGGATCCGCTCGATCCCCGGGTGGGAGCATCCCACCACGAGCACTAGTCCCTGCGATGTCGACAGCGCGAGGGTGATCTCGCGCAGCTCACGCGTTCCCGGCACCTCCGAGACGACGGGGATCAGCCACGCGTTGCTCCCTAATGGGGTCAATTCCTCGACCCAGCTGAATCGTGCGCCGGGCCACGGCGTGCCGTGGTGGATGACGTCGGGAGGTTCGCCGTCGTAGTACTGCATGGACCTTGGCAGCGACGGACGGCGCGGGTAAAAGTGGCCGGGCAGGCGCGAGCCGAACACGCCGTACAACTCGGCCGGGGCGTAGACAGGGACGTCGGGGTTTATGTGTAGGAGGTGACCGAGCCCGGAGGTGTGGTCGCCGTGCCGATGCGAGACCACAACAAGGTCGATCGCGCGCAGGTCAACACCGAGGGCGTCGGCGTTGGCGGCAAGCGTCGACGAGTCGTTTCCGGTGTCGAAAAGGATCCGACGCCCCTCGAACTCGACGAGTGCGGCGAATCCCCAGTCCTTGATCAGGCCGGGTCGGTTCCCGAACGCGTCGTGGAGGACCGTGATCCGGTTGGTCGTGCCGTCCCAACGCTCCATTCCCTAACCTGACCACACCACACGGCGTACGTCCAGCGGGGCGGAGGGGTGCCGTGCCCGCGGATCCATGGGACCTCGTTCGTCAGGGCTGGCTAGCGACCGGGTCCTCGGGAGCCACCGATGACCCCTACCGGATGTCCGAAGCGCCCGTAATACACGAACCTCTGATCCCCCTATGCCCGGCCCACAAAAGCCCGGTCAACGTGCCCTAAGCGCTACAGTCCAGGGCGTCTATCAACCCTAGAAGCCAGACCGCTTAGAGAAAGTATCGGTACACAGTGGCGCGGGAGACTCCGAGCATCTTGCCGATGTCAGAGGCGCTGATGCCTTTGCCCTTGAGCGCCTTGGCCCGGGCAGCGGCAGCGTCGTCTATTTTGCGGGGCCTCCCACCGTGGCGGTTGTTGGCTGCGGCCGCTACGAGCCCGGCCCTGGTGCGTTCGATCATCGTGTCGCGCGCCGAGCTGACCATGCTCTGCGGCTTCTACGACGACCTGGCCAAACAGGCCACCGCAACGTCGAACCGGATCCGCGGCCTGCTCACCCAGATCCACCTGGCACTGGAGCGTGTCCTTGGCCCGCGACTGGACCACCCGGCAGTGTTGGATCTGCTGCGGACCCGGCCGACCCCCGAAGCCTTGCGCCACGCGGGCCGGCGCCGGATCGAGACCCGGCTGACAAAGCTTGCACCCCGGATGGGTAAGCGCCTTGGCGGGGAGATCATCGAAGCCCTGGACCAGCAAACAGTCACCGTCGTGGGGACCAACGCGGCCACGATCGTGCTGCCCCAGCTGGCCCGGATGCTCGCCGACATCCGCGAGTCCCGGAGACCGTCTTCACCCAGGTCGAAGCCCTCGTGGAGGCCCACCCTGTTCACCCGGTCCTGACGTCTCTGCCGGCGGTCGGCGTCAGGACCGCAGCACGGATCCTCACCGAGATCGTCGGCAAAGACTTCGGCTCCGCAGGCCACCTGGCGTCCTACGCAGGCCTGGCACCGGTGACCTGGCGATCAGGGTCCTCCATCCGCGGTGACCACCCATCCCGGAAAGGAAACAAGATTCTCAAGCGCGCCCTGTTCCTCTCCGCATTCGCCGCCTTGAAGGATCCTCTGTCGAGGGCCTACTACGACCGGAAACGAACCGAGGGCAAACGCCACAACCAGGCCCTCATCGCACTCGCCCGCCGCCGATGCGACACCCTCTACGTCATGCTCAGAGACGGCACCTTCTGCGAACCACGACAACCCTCAGCCGCTTGACGAAAACCATAGAGGCACCCCCCGCCGTCACGGTGTTCGCCAGCAAAGCTGTCCTCCGCACCATCACCATCCAGCTGTACTAGGCCGCGGAACCTGTTCTGCCCGGCAGACCGGCATCGACCGGGAAGGTCATGAACGCCGGCGTCTCATACGGATGGGATTTTCCTGCCTGAACCAGATCGCCTACGCGCTTTCCATTCCCGTCGTGGAGGACGTCGACCCGGACGCGGAGACCGAGCTGACGTTTGCCGAATTCAACGAGGCCGTGGATATGCTCCGGTCGGTCGGGTACCCGGTGGAACATTCGGCGGAACAGGCGTGGCCGCACTTCCGGGGGTGGAGGCTTAACTATGAGGCAGTTGCCTACCGACTGGCCTACTTCATCGACGCACCCCCGGCACTTTGGAGTGGAACCCGGAGGCTGGTGACGGCCCAGATTCCGCCCAAGCGGCCAGCCAACCGGGTGGCATCGGAAGCCCAACCCGAGGACCCCCAGCTCGACATCCGCGGCCCCGAATAGACACGCCCATGCCCATAGCGCCGGAGTGCTGGGGCAGAGGACCAAGTTTCCATCCGACAACTGTTATCTTCATCCGAGATACCTTCAGAGGCTGGTGCAGGCCGGGTCACTGCGATGCTATCGACCTGTGAACGGAGTCAGGACTGGGCCCTCATGGCGTACAGAAGCAATGGATGTCACCGAGGCGAGGGAACAGCCCGTGTATCACCACATTTTCTTCAGCGTTTCCTGTGTGACGACAAGTTGCCGGTCATTCCCTTTTAGGCGGCGTCCTCGTGCCGGCCGTGGCCGTCGATGGGGCCGGGTAGGTTGCCGACGCGGCTGGCTACCACCAGCTTGGCGCGGGTAGCCCATGGCTTCCGGGGTGGCCGCCATGCCAGTGTCGCGGCGGAAGTCACCCGAGCCAAAGGCAAGGCGGACGGCAACCTGGGCCTTCGCGTCGTTGGCTTCCTCAATGCCAGTGGCGGCTCGACGAGGAGGATGACCGGGGGTCGTGCCGTCGATCCGGTCACAGTTCTCCGTGGCCTGGTGGCCGATTCGGTCGTTGCCAGCATGACGCCCCATAGACCCGGGGGTACCGCGGAGCCCGGTGAGGGCGTCGACCCAGAAAGGGCTGGTGGCGTCGAGGATAGGTCTGTCTAACTCCGATGCGGCGGATTATTCTGCGGTTGCTGCCGTTTATTCCTGTGCTGTCCCAACTTTCAAAGCCCGCCCGGCGTTCATCCCTGCCCGAAGGAACAATTCCCGTAATGCGGTCTCCACTCCCAGGGCAGTCGCGGCGATATCTTCCAGAGCCTGGTGGATGCACGTCACGGCGGCGGCATCGGCCGGGGCCGTGCTCGCGCCGGAGTGGGCTGCCCGCAACGACGCATACCGGGCGACCTTTCTTTTCAGGTCCCTGGCGAGATCCTCGATCTCTGCCAGCAGCTGGTCCCGCCAAACGCCAGAATCCTGCACGCTGCTTCTAAGACCAGTGGCAGATGGCGGCCGGTTCAGACCCGGTCTTTGCCGTCTTCCCAGGAACCCGGCCAGCTCGGCGGCGAGCTCCTCGAGACCCAGGGCCGACGTCGACGGCGGCCACGCCCGGCCGGCATCAGGTTGCTGGCCCCGCTGCTCCGCATCCGGTTGACTGTGTCCGAGGCGCGGAACATCTGTGATGGGCCCGGACCGCTGGTACGGATGGGTGGACGCTTGACCGATCGTGGGGTTGCCTCGCATCACGGGCCTCCTGGAAAGTGCTCTGACAGGATGGCGCCACCAGGATCCGGGGCAACACACCTATTCTGTCTGGCAGCGAATCAGGACGGTAGGCGCCAAAGAACGGGGCCATGGCGCTCACAGGCCGCGGAAGAATGGACAACAAGTGCCATCCGGTCCAGTTCAGGCGGCCACAATCGGGAGGCACATTGACTGACAGCACAGGTTCAATGGCGGAGGGACTGGATGCCGTCCTGTGCGCCGGATTCCTTGGGTCGTTGAAGATCAAGGTACTTGCCGGTCGTCGTTCCGCATCGCGCCCGTCACCCGCCGGTCCGGCACCTCCATCCGCGGCGAATTCCCTGCCCGCTCCGGCAACAAACAACTCAAAAATGCGCTCTTCAGATCCTCCTGGATAGCCTCCTGCCACGACCCGCTCTCCAATGCCTACTACGACGGGAAACGCGCCTAAGGAAAGAAACACAACGCCGCCATCATCTGCCTCGCCCGCCGGCGCTGCGACGTCATCCACGCGATGCTCAAAAACGGCACCCTCTACCAAGAAAAGGCACTCCAGGCCGCTTGACCAAAAGCATAGGGACACCCCCGGACGCACGCTGACCGCGGAGCACCAGCAGGGCGACTAAGTGAACGGCCCCCAGCGCCCGCGGCGGTTGGTGCACACGATTGTGAAGAGCGCCCACTGACGGTCTGGCTGAGTCCCTGGCACGGTCCGGTGGTCTGCTCATGGGTCGGATTTGGGAGTAGATTGTTCACATCCGCTGAGGGTCCCGCGTATCAGCGAAACGAGCACGTGGACAAGGATCCGGATGGCCCGTCCGTACCGCATTGACACTCACCAGCACATCGTTCCGCCTGGGTATGCGCGCTGGATGCATCAAAAGGGTATCCGCCCCGGTGGCATTGGCCTGCCGTCGTGGTCCGAGCGCTCAGCGTTAAAGTTCATGGACAGGCACGACGTGCAGACCGCCATCTTGTCCCTGTCCACGCCCGGCGTGTACTTCGGGGACGCTGCGGAGGCACGGCGGCGGGCCCGGGAGATCAATGAATACAGTGCAGAGGTGGTCGCGGCCCGGCCTGAGCGGTTCGGGTTCTTCGCGACGCTCACGCTGCCGGACGTACAAGGCGCCCTGGCGGAGGCCCAGTACGCCCTGGACACCCTGCGCGCGGACGGGATCGTGTTGCTGGCCAACAACGCCGGGCGCTATCTGGGCGATCCTGGCTTTGAGCCTCTGCTGGAGTTCCTGCACCACCGCCGGGCCGTAGTGTTCATCCACCCCGCTGAACTGCCGGCCCCGGCGGTGCCGGGCATACCCGCCTTTGCCGCAGATTTCATGCTCGACACCACCCGCACTGCTATCAGCCTGATCCTGTCCGGTGCGATGGAAAAGTTCTCGGGAATCAAGTTCATCCTCGCCCACGCGGGCGGCTTCGTGCCTTACATCGCCCACAGGATCCTGCTGACGATGCTCAACGATAAGGACCTGGCCCTCAGCGCGCTGGCCGCGCTGGGAGATAAGAAGCAGTCCGTCTTGCGGCGATTTTATTACGACGTGGCCCTGTCCGCCAGCCCGGCGGCGCTGCCCAGCCTGCTCGAGGTAGCTGACCCGGGCCGCATCACGTACGGAACTGACTTCCCGTTCGCACCCTCTGCGGCGATCGATTTCCTGAATATGGAATATGAGAATTATCCGTTGGATCCCTCCCTGCGCGCGGCGATAGACCGCGGCAATTCCGAGGCGCTGTTTCCCCGGCTGAGGCCTGATCAGGATTAATTCATATTGTGCGCGTTGCGCTCCCTGGCCAGGGGTTCCAGTGGAGATGTTCCTGCCTCTATGGCTCGCCGCCGCATTTCGCAGCGAGGACCCTCGAATGGATCGACGTCAAATAGGGCACTGCCTACGTCGGGAGCGGTCCACACGAGGCATATGTAGGCGTTGTAACGCCCGAGGGCCGGTCGCCCTACCTGCGCTGATATGCCGACAAGGAGTGGAACAACCATCTGCTCTCGTTGACCCACTTTTAGAGTCCGGCAGCCGATCGTTCGGCCAAGGCTCAGAAAATCTGCTTCACATACCCTCGGCGATCATGCTGTAGAGGGCAAGCAACAAGCCCGACGCCGCATATTGCCGCTCCCGTAGGATCGGCACGACAAGGTCCACCTACGAAAGGAACACATGATCTTCCCAGGCGGCAGCATCGATCAGTACGCGGTTCCGGCGAGGGATTTGAACGAATCCTTCATCGGGGCCCACTTCGGCCTCACCAAGGGTGCCGAGGTCATCTACGGAAAGATCGGTGCGATCCGGATCTTCGAGACGCACGTTCTGTTGACGCTGGCCGGCGTCACCACCGATGACCTTCGCTTGGATGCGAACCAGGAAGTCATCTTCTCCCACGGACAGCACCGGAACCAGTTAGCGCGACGAGCGCCCATGACCGAATCCACCGATGCTGAGGTCGCGCGCAAACTCAGCACAATTCCAGTTCGTGTGTCTCGCCAAATGACCCCCGTCGAGTATCAGTTTCGCGTGAGCGAGATTCTCAGGCTTTCAGACATTGATGCAGTGGCCGACGAAACGGGCGGCGTGTATTACGGAGGCGAGGGCGTTGAGCTGGAAGATCAGCCTTTACTTGCGGCCATTCGCGTACTCATTGGGAGGCGATTCGGCATCCCGGATGCTCTCATGTAAACGAGCCAGGCCGGAGTCCCGCATACGGGTCCCTCGGATCCAGTATCGCGTTTCTGAAGCTGTGGGACGGTTGACTTTCGGGAGGATCTGTTCGTTCGTCTTGGGCCAGACGAAGGGGTGGCATCGGTCGTTCCAGCCGGTGATGAATGTCGGATCTTGGCATTGAGGTCAACTCAACCTGAAGGCCCTCGTAGTCCCACTGCCAAGGAACAGGGACACTCTTTGCGGGCACTCCCCCATCGCGCGGCAGACAACGAAACAAGGTCAATGACGCTACCCGATCCGACTCGTACTCATCAGCGACACTGTTGGTCGGCGCGAGGAAGACACCGTGCAGGGAGCCGCCCGTGCCGGCAGATACAGTCGGTAAACACGACCGAGCGGAAATGGGGAACCGCGTTTGAATGGTCATAAGTCCTTACTCTCGTTGCAGGCGAAGTCCGATTCCGCAAGCTCTAGTAACAGTCACTCTCGCCTCCAGACTCTGTAGGTTTGAAATTCCGTGGGCACGATACCGCTGCATCGGCCGGTGGACGAGGGCGTCGCGCCCGGCGGTAGCGCTCACATTGTGCGCCGCCCTGCGGCATCCCCGACATCGTGGGGCCTGTCCTCGGCTCTCTTCCTTTAAGGGTTCCCGCGATGCATTTGGTAGTGTTTGGCAGCTCTGAATATTTGCGAACTACTAAGACTCCCTTCTCGAATGGGGCACTCCCCATGCCAGGATCCGGATTTCAGGCGCGGAACACTAGCTGCCGACCGCGGTGTTCCACCCTTCCTCGGAAACGGGGATCCACCAGTCACGGGCATCGCCCTCACCGATGTATTGGGGCCAGCGGAAGTCCGTGGGCGCACTGAATCCGGCGGGCAGGAGCGGTGCCAGGGATCCGCGCCGGATCTTCTCGGATTCGAATTCGGTTTTCGCCGCGGCAAGGATATCCGGTTGGGTCACCAGGTCCAGCACCATGCCTGCGATCATCTTGCCGGTGGCCGTGATGGTGGGGTCGATGGTTTCGGGGATGCCGCCCATGGCCGTCATGGCCCAGCCGGGGTACGCGGTGCCCTTTCCATCCGGGGCCAGCGTGGGCCGGGCCGTGTAGAAGCGGATGGTGGGTGCGTACCAGGTCATCTCCACGTAGTCGTCGCTGGTCCAGTTCTGCTGGGTTGCCGGGATGTGGCGCCGCAGCTCCGCCTCGGCGTCCTGCGGGTTGATGAGCTTGGCGGTTGCCGGGTGGAAAGGATCTTCCATGGGTTCCACCCCGCACGAGGCCTGGATTTCGCGCCCGATTTCACGCGCCCGTTCGTCCAGGACGGGTGCCCCAACGGCGGCGATGTTCTCCCACGCCACCTGCGCCACGGTGTGGTTGGCAATGCCGGGCCGGTTCCGTGCCACCCAGCGCGAGCTGACCGTGCAGTGCGAGGCGGCGGCGGCGAGTTCGGCGTTGCGGTCCAGCACGGCCAGCACCGAGTCAGCTTCTGCCAGGCTCGGGCAGCGCCAGGAGTATTGGATCTGGGCCAGGCCTGCCGGCTGGTTGTCGGCCGTGGCCTGTCCGGCGGTGAGAATCGCCTCGGACAGCGACCAGCCGCCGGCCTGCGGCAGCATGGAATCCTGGGTGGTCTTGGTCAGCGAGAACATCGTGAAGAGTGCTGCGTCGGCGCCCGGAGCCCGGGCAGCGGAGTGCGAGGACGGGATGGGGCTGTCACCGTAGGTGTTGTTCCAGCCCTCGGGGTTGTCGCACGTGAAGGTGTAGATCTTGCTGTAGTACGAGCCGCAGTGGGTGTCCCAGCGCGCGGTATTGCACAGGGGCATCATGTAGAACGGGTGGTAGGAAATGATGGCGTCGAGGTTGTCGTAATAGCCGCGCAGGCCGTGGACCACCTTGGATCCCTGAACCTTCTCGGCCGGCTCTCCCGTGTACACCAGGGTGCCCGGAATGCTGTGGCGTTTCATGGCGTCCTTCGCCGCGAGGAAACCGGCCAGGGTTGAGATACCCAAGGCGGAATGGGGATCCGTGTGGCCTGGCGCGAACCGGGACATCCCCGTGCGGGGCTCACGCTTGGTGGACGCCGCCTGGCAGTTGCCCGGGATCGCGTCGTATTCGGCGTAGCCAAGAATCCGGGCGCCCGGACCTGCCGGGCTGGTCCATTCGGCGTAGAAGGCCGTGGGCATGCCGCCGCTGCCTTCCTCCACCGTGAAGCCGTGCTCGCGCAGGGTCTTCACGTACCAGGCGCAGGACTCGTACTCCCGCCAGGCAGGCTCGGCAAGCTCCCAGATGTTCGTGTGCCAAGCGGAGAGCTGTTCCTTCTGCTCCTCAACCCACTCCCACGCGGTGGACTTCGGCCCGGCATTCTTGATGTCGTTCATTGCGTTCCTTCCTCAATGTTCAAAGATTCCTGCGTCTGCTTCAGCGGACCAGCAGTTTCCGGTTCACGAATTCGTCCATGCCAAGCGGCCCCAGTTCGCGGCCGACGCCGCTGTTCTTGACCCCTCCAAAGGGCAGCGCAGCCGAGGAGGGCGCCAGCCGGTTCACGCTGACCATCCCGACGTCCAGCCGCTCGGCCATACGGGCGGCCCGCTCGGGATCCTGCGTGAAGACCGCGGCTCCCAGCCCGTACGGTGAATCGTTGGCAAGGCGAACGGCGTCGTCCTCGTCTTCGGCCCGGTAGACAACGGCCACCGGGCCGAAGAGCTCCTCGCGGTGGGCGCGCGTGCCCGGGCGGATGTCTGTCAGGAGTGCCGGCGTCACGAAGGCCGTCCCGCTCAGCCTGCCGCCCCTGTGTAGTTTGGCCCCGGAGGCGACTGCGGCATTAATCTGGGCGATCAGGTTCCGGGCCGCTGTTGTGGAGGACATGGGGGCCAGAGTGGTGCCGGGGTCCAAAGGATCCCCCGGAACGAAATCCGCAAGTTTCGTGCGCAGCCCGGCGACGAAGTCCTCGTACAGGGGAGCGGCCACAATGAAACGCTTGGGCGAGGTGCAGGCCTGACCGGCGTTTTCCATCCGCGCCGCGGCGGCAAGGTCAACCACGGAGTCTAGGTCCTCGCTGTCCATCACAATGAAGGCGTCCGAGCCGCCCAGCTCCAGGACGTGCTTCTTGAGTCCGGCCCCGGCCAGGGCGCCCACTGCAGCGCCGGCCCGTTCGCTACCGGTGAGCGAGACCCCTTGGATGCGGGGATCGGACACCATTACGGCTGTCTGTTCCCCGCCGGCCAGTACGGTGCGGTACGCACCTGCGGGCAGGCCGGCGTCGAGCAGCAGCTCTTCTAGCGCGAGGGCCGAACGCGGGCAGGCCGGCGCCGGTTTGATCAGCAGCGTATTGCCGAGCATGAGGTTCGGCGCCGCGAAGCGGGCGATCTGATAGTACGGGTAGTTCCACGGCATGATGCCAAGGATCGGCCCCAGGGGTCGTCGCTGCAGTACCGCGTCGGCAAAGTCCAGCGTCTCGTCCGCCAGAAATCCCGGCCCGTGCCCGGCGTAGTAAGCGAAGATCTCGGCGCAGAACTCCACTTCGGCGGCGGCTTCGCGCAGCAGCTTGCCCATTTCCTCGGTGGCAAGCCGGGCAAGCGTCTCCTTCCTTTCAAGCAGCAGCCCGGCCGCCCTCCCCAGCACCGCAGCCCGCTGTTCCGCCGTCGTCTGGCCCCAGCCGGCAAAGGCGCGGCGCGCCGATTCGACGGCGTCATCAACCTCCGCTGCTGCGGCCTCCGCGTACTCCGCAAGGACCTCTCCCGTGGCCGGATTGAGCACGCGGAACGCGGTGCCGGCCGTGGCTGTGGCGCTCACTGGATGCTCATGTGGATGAGGCTGGGGCCCTTCACGGCAAGTGCCTTGGTGACGGTCTCTGCCAGGTCGTCGAGGGACTCGACATTAAAGGCCGTGAGGCCGAAGCCTTCGGCCAGGCGGATCCAGTTCGGCTGCGTCAGGTTCACGCCGACAGGAGGCAGATCGCGGTCCTCCATGTTCTGGCGGATTTCGCCGTAGCCGCCGTTGTTGATGCAGATGATGGGCAGGTCCACGCGTTGTTCGACGGCGGTGATGAATTCCTGGACGGCGAACATGAGTGCACCGTCGCCGATCAGGCCGACCACGGGGCGGTCCGGTGCGGCCACCTTGGCGCCGATCGCGGCTGGGAGCCCGTAGCCCAGTGTGGCGTAGGCCGGCGTGTACAGGAGCTGGTGCGGCTGCTGCATGGGGAAGAAGGATGTGGTGCCGAAGTAGGTGATCTGCGAGGAATCGCCGGCGATGACGGTATCCGGGGGCAGTGCGCCGGCGAGGATCTCGTTGATCCTGGCCAGCACGGGCGCCATGGAGCGGGCTTCGGCCTGCAACTCGGCGCGCAGGGGGGCCAGGTCCGGCGTCGCTGCCGGCTCGTGACCGGCGAGTGCCGTGAGCAGCTGGGGCACTACGGCGGCCGAGTTGCCCAGGAGTTCCAGCTCGGGGCTGAGGTTGCAGTGCAGCTGGACGGGGTCGATGTCGATCCGGATGCAGCGACCCTGCGGGAGGATCTTTCCGCCCCACATTTCTGACTCGCCGAGCTTGCTGCCGACGATCAGCAACGCATCGGAGGCGTTGCAGAGGTCCTGGGCCGCGGTGAGCCGGATCTCCGAGCCGAGGGACAGCGGGTGTACTTCCGGGATGGCGGCTTTGCCGTTGATGGTGGTGATCACCGGGGCCTGCAGGAGCTCTGCGAGCTGGAGCAGGGCGGCGCCGGTTCCCAGGGATCCGCCGCCGGCCAGAATTACGGGGTTGGACGCGTTCCGGAGTATTTCCGCTGCGGCCGCGACGGCGTCGTCGGGAGCTTTCTGCGGGGCGCCGAGCGGCCGTGCCTCCAGGACGGCGGGCGGGACGTCTGAGGCGGACTCCAGCAGGTCCAGCGGGATCTCGATGTGGACAGGGCGCGGTCGCCCGTGGGCGAAGGACGCGAAGGCCTCGTGGATCAGTTCCACGGCCTCGGTGCCGTTGGAAACGCGGGTGCTGCGCCCGATCAGTGCCCGGACGGCGCCGGTGGGGTCCTTGGTTTCGTGCAGGAGTCCGATGTCTGAGAATTCGCTGCCGCGCGGTGCGCCCGGGGACAGGATGATCATGGGCCGGGATTCGCAGTACGAGGTGGCGGCGGCTGACATGGCGTTCAGTAGTCCCGGTCCGGATGTGGTGATCACGACGCCGGGAAGCCCCTTGAGCTGGCTCCAGCCGTCGGAGCCGTATCCGGCTCCCTGCTCGTGGCGGGTGGTGACCGGGCGGATGCCGAGCGGTTTGAGGTGCCGGTAGAACTCGAGGTTGTGCGTGCCGGGGATACCGAAGATTGCGTCGATCCCGTAGTTCCGCAGGGTGGTCATGACGGCGAGGCCGACGTTGTTGGTGGGGATGGTGCTGGTCACGGCTGGGTCCTTTGATTGTGCGGGCGGGCGGCTAGCGCTTGTAGACTCGGGTACCGTCCACCCAGGTCTCCACGACGTCGATGCTGCTGATTCGGTCTGCAGGCGCCGCCAGCGGGTCCTCGGCGAGGATCACGAAGTCAGCGAGCTTTTGCGGTTCCAGGGAACCCAGGTCCTTTTCACGTCCCATGGCCCGTGCGCCGTTGATGGTGTGGGCCCGGAGCGCGGCGGGGGCGTCGATCTTCAGTCCGTCCGAGCCGAGCTGCACGCCGGAGCGGGTCTTGCGGGTCACGGCGGTCTGGATGGCCTCGAGGGGGCGGGGGTCGGCTACGGGGGCGTCTGAGCTCATGGTGACGGGAAGTGCCGCGGCGACGAATTCGCCCAAGGGGTTGAAGCGCTCCCCCGGGCTGCCGATCGCGTCGAGGACACCCGGGCCCCAGTTGAAGTAGTGCTGGGGCTGGTTGACCGGCAGGATGCCGAGGCGGGCCATTTCGGTGATCTGTTCGGGTGTGGGCAGGCCGCAGTGCTCGATCCGGTGGCGATGGTCTGTCCGTGGCGCGGCGGCAGTGGCTTCCTTCACGGCATCGATCACGAGCTGGATGGCCGTGGGCGACTGTGCGTGGGTGGCCGTCTGCAGCCCGGCGCTGTGGGCCCTGACCACCAGTGAACGGTATTCCGCGGGCTCGTGGTAGAGCGAACCGGTGCGGCACGGGTCGTCACGGTAGCCCTCCGGGAAGTACGCCGTCCAGCCGCCCAGGGTTCCGTCCGCGTAGAGCTTGATGCCGGCGAAGGACAGGAGCGAATCGCCGAAGCGGTCCACGAGGCCCAGCTGCAGGACTTCATCCAGGAGGCTGGAAAGGAAGTAGGCGTTGATGCGGGTCACCAGTTCCCCGCGCTCCACCAGGTCCAGGTAGGCAGCGAATTCGCGCTTGGTGACCTGGGCGTCGCCGATCATGGTGACGCCGTGGCTGAGGAACTCGCGTTGGGCGTGGAGGAGCTGACCGCGGTGCTGTTCCCTGCTGTCCGCGAGGTGGAAATTGGGGCCATGGTGGCCGAGCTTCACTCCGTCCTCGCCGGTGAGAATGTCGCAGGCGGCGTCGGAGAGCTCACCGGTCAGGTTTCCCTCTGAGTCGCGGAAGAACGTGCCGCCCGGCGGGTTGGGGGTGGCGGAGTCAATCCCGGATTTGTCCAGGACAAACGAGTTCACGACGCCGCCATGGCCGCTGGCGTTCATGACGTAGACCTCGCGGGTGGTGGAGACCGTGTCCAGTTCCTGCCGGCTCGGGTGGCGCTGCTCGGCCAGGTTGCGGTGCTCATACCCGTAGCCCCGGATCGGGCCGTCGCCGGGATTCTCCGCCGCGGCCCGTGCCAGGCGTTCGAGCATGGTGGGGATGTCCGGCGCGGCAACAGGCCCGCAGTCCACCCAGGACAGCAGCTGCCCGTACATCAGCGGGTGGGCATGCGGGTCCACGAACCCCGGAACCAGGGTCCGGCCCTGGAGGTCCACAACCTCCGGGACCGAGGTGCTCAGTTCGCGGGCCGCAGTGCGGCATTCCTCGGGCGTCCCGACGGCGGCGATGCGGTTGCCGATCACCAGCATCGCCTCTGCGACGGAATCCTCGGCGTCGACCGTACGGATGGGGCCGCCAAAGAACAGGGTTGCCGGCGGTGCGGCGGCGGACGTTTCATGGGATGTCGGCAATGACATGGGAGTGACCTTTACGTGTAGGAGTAGTGCGGTGCCGCGGCGAGCCAGCCGGCCCTTAGCCGGCGGGTTCCAGTTCGAACAGCGGGGTGTCCGGGGCACCGGTGCGGGCACGGGTGATGACGTTCTGGGCCTGGATCCTGATGTACTCGGCCAGGGTATGGTCCGAGAGGAAACCGATGTGCGGTGTTACGAGGATCCGGGGGTGACCCATGAGCGGGTGGTCGGCCGGTGCAGGCTCGACGTCGAGCACGTCCAGGGCCGCCGCACGGATGTGTCCTGAGTCGACGGCTGCGCGGAGGGCACTGTTGTCGATCAATTGACCCCGGCTCACGTTCACCAAATAGCTGCCCGGCCGCATGGCCGCGAGGCTTTCTGTGTTGATGAGGTGCCGGGTTTCCTCCGTGAGCGGCATGTGCAGGGACACGACGGCGGACTCCGCCAGCACTTCGTCCAGACTTGTCCGGCGGATGCCTGCCTTGGCCAGCATGTCCCGGGTGGCCGGGGTGTCCGGGAGGTAGGGGTCGTAGCCGATGACTTCGCCGAAGACGCCGGAAGCCAGCTCCCCGAAACGGCTGCCGATCCTGCCGAGGCCGATCAGTCCGAGCCGCTCCTGGCTGAGCCGGAACACCGTGGTTTCCGGCCGTCCGTTCCAGTCGCCTTCGGCCACCCGGCCCTGGAAAAACGGGATCTCGCGGGTGACCGCCAGGGCAAGGGCCAGCGCATGGGAGGCGACTTCCTCGGTGGCGACGCCGGGAAGGTTGCTGACCCAGATGCCGCGCTCCTTGGCGGCGTCCAGGTCGATGTTGTCGAAGCCCATGGAAACCAGGGCGATGATCTTCAAACCCGGGATGGCGTCCATAACCTCCGCCGTCACGGGGGCGTAGCCGACCAGCAGGGCTTCGGCGTCCCTGGCCTGTTCCATGATGGCGGAAGGGTCCTGGCTGCCGAGATACCGGACGTCGTAGCCGTTCGCCTCCAACAGGGCGACGCCGGCGGAATAGTCGATGTCTTCCATGTCCGTGTAGACGGCCACGGGCCGGACGGGCAGCCGCGCGTCGGTGAAGATGGCGTTAGTGGACATGGCTGAGGAACTTTCTGGTGCGCTGGTGCTGGGGGTTGTCGAAGAATTCGTCCGGCGAGGCCTGCTCCACGATCACGCCGCTGTCGAACAAGGTGACCTGGTCCGCGACCCGGCGGGCGAAACGGACCTCATGGGTGACCACGATCATGGTCATGCCATCGTTGGCCAGGCCTTCCATGACGTCGAGGACCTCGCCCACCAGCTCCGGGTCCAGGGCCGACGTCGGCTCGTCAAAGAGCAGCACGGACGGGTTCATGACCAGGGCGCGGGCGATGGCCACGCGCTGTTGCTGGCCGCCCGAGAGCTCCGAGGGGTAGTGCCCGGCGCGGTGGGACAAACCCACCCGTTCGAGCATGGCCATGGCGCGTTCCTCAGCCTCTTTGTGGGGGACGCTCTGGACCGAGGTCAGTCCGAGCATCACGTTCCGGCAGGCGCTGAGGTGGGGAAAGAGGTTGAATTTCTGGAACACCATGCCGATGTCCCGCCGTTCCTTGGCGAGCTCCCGCTCTGGCAGCGGAACGGTGGTGGCGCCGCGCTCCCGGACGCCGAGGCGGCGGCCGCGAAGAAGGATCTCACCGTCGTTGGCCGGTTCCAGCAGTGCCATGAGGCGCAACATTGTGGACTTTCCCGAGCCCGAGGGGCCGAGGACGGCCTTCACCTGGCCCTGGTGGATGTCGAATTCAACGCCGCGGAGAACGTGCTGGTCCTGGTAGCTCTTGTGCAGGTTTCGCACTTGCAGCACGGGGTCTGCAGGTGTCCACACCGGGGCCTCCGTAGGCTGTGGCATCTGGGTCATGCGTGAACTCCTTGGCCGATCGGTTCCAGCGTGGATGGCTTCTTGGATTTTGAGCGCGAGGTCCATAGGAATTTCTTCTCAACGTAGTTCTGGAGCAATGTCAGCAGGCTCACGATGATCAGGTAGTAGATGATGGCGGCCGCGTAGTACTCGGCGTAGCGGAAGGTGATGTTGACCCCTACCTGAGCGGTGGTCAGCAGTTCCTGCAGGGAGATGACGGAGGCCAGGGAGGAGAATTTCACCAGGCCGATGAACTCGTTGCCCGTCGGCGGAAGCGCGATGCGGATGGCCTGCGGCAACACGACCTTGAGCATGACCTTCGCCGGCGACATCCCCAGGGCACGACCGGCCAGGTTCTGTCCTTCGTCGACGCTCAGCAGCGCGGAGCGGATGATTTCCGCCATGAAGGCGGCTTCCACGATACCCAGACCGATGAACGCGGCAATGAACGGGGTGAACCATTCCTGGCGCAACACAGGGAACAGCTGCGGCAACGCGTTCCAGATGATGAGCAGGACAAGCAGCGCCGGGATGGCGCGGAAGAACCATGTGTACAACCCCGCCGCACCCTGAGCGATGCGGCTAGTCGAGGTACGACCCAGTGCCACGGCAAACCCGACGGCGGTGGCCAGGACCAGCGCCAGCACGGCAACGGCCACCGACAGGAAGGCACCGTAGAGGTAGCTCGGGTTCACGAGCTGTTGGACGAAGATACCGACATCGAATTCCATCGGACTCTCCTTTCGGGTGGGGCCGGGACCACGGCACCGTGGTCCCGGCGCGATAACTAGTGAACGTCGACGATGGCCGGGTCGAGCTTGTTGTCCTTCGCGATCTGGGCCAGCGTGCCGTCCTTGTGGAGGGCTTTCAGGGCCTCGGCGAGAACCGGGGAGATCGGATCGTTCTTGCGGGTGAAGACCCCGAACGTGGTGTCCGTTTCAAAAACATCCGGCGCGACGGCCAGCTTGCCCTCGTTTTGGGCCGCCATATAGGAAGCGGCGACATTGGTCTCGATGAGGGCATCTGATTTGCCGTTCATGACGGCGAGCACGGTTTCCGCCGTCTTCGGGTATTCGGTGAGCTTCGGCTCGTCCTTGCCGGCTGCCTTGCATTCCTCTTTCAGCTTGCCGATCCGTGCCGCGTTGGATGATGCGGTCTGCGCAGCGACGCTACGGCCACAGAGGTCCAGCGGCTGTTTGAACTGCCCTGCCAGGGCCGGCCCGGCAAGAATCGATGGTCCGGCGTTCATGACCGGAGCGGCGTCGGCCACTGCCAGACGGGCCTCGCTCATGTACAGGCCACCGAAAATGGCGTCGCAGCGGCGGGACTGGAGCCCCGGCATCAGCCCGTCAAAAGTGGTTACCGCGAACTTGGCCTCAAGCCCCCAGTGCTTGGCAAGCGCCCTGGCCGCGTCGGCGTCGAATCCGACGATGTTGCCGCTTGAACCGTTTGCGTAGTACTCCAAAGGCGCGTACTCGGGGTCGATGCAGAGCGTGAGCTTGCCACTCGTCGCCAGCCCCTTCGGGGCCTCGGCAGCAGCCGGGGCCTTCCCTTCGGAACTCGTGGACGCGGCAGCGGAACAGCCACTCAATAGCAGGGCCAGGGCGGCCGCAGCCATGGCGGCCTTCGTGAACTTAGGCATGTGCAGATCTCCAATGAACATCTGATTCGCGAACGGGCGCGAAAAGCGGGCGGAGCCGATGTGGCGGTGGTCACGATACTAACCAAGTTCCATCCAATTGCAAACGAATCCGTCGTCAAATTGCTTCAAAACACGGTATTTGCATGATTATGACCGGAAGATCAGTCAAATCCACTGCCTAGAGGGACTTTCGTGGGACAATTGATTCGACGCAAGACTACCTGCGCCAAGCTGCCCCGGGTGCGCCGCAACCGCGCCCATCAACAAGAGGCGTTTATTGTGAAGACCATGCATGATCTGGACAATCGGCTGATCCGACTACTGCAGGCCGACGGCCGCGCGTCATTCAGCGACCTGTCCAAGCAGCTGGGCGTGACCCGCTCAGTGGCGACAGCCAAGGTCAACGAACTCATATCCTCGGGCGAGCTGCGCATCGTCGCCGCCGTCCACCCGCGACTACTCGGACTGACCGCTGTCGCGCACGTCTCTATCCAACTCCACGGCTCCGCCCAGCCGGCCCTGGACAAGTTGAGCCAGATGGACGGCGCCGTCTTCGCTTCGCTGACCACCGGCAAGTACGGCATCATCGCCGAGCTGCGCCTGCCGACCGTGGAACGGCTCTACGAGGACGTGGAGACCATCCGCCTCTCCGAAGGCGTCGCCGCCGTGGACGTCCTCATGTACAAAGAGGTCGTCCGCAGCCTCTTCCTCGGTAAGGAGCCGCCGGATCCGGGGCTGGAACTGGACGATGCGGACTTGCTGATCCTGGGCGAGCTTCAGCTCGATGGCCGGCTGGGCTTCGAGGCGCTCGGGGAACGCATCGGACTCTCCGCCAGTGCCGCAAGGAACCGGGTCATGCGCCTCCTGGACGCGCGCGTGATGCAGATCGGGCCAATCCGCAGCCGCTCAGGTTCCTCGCGTGCTATGGCCTTTGGATTTGGCATCTCGACGTCTTCTGGGACCCAGGAAGCCATCGATTTCTTCTCCGCCACCCCCGGCGTGGAATTCATTGCCAGCTGCTTCGGACGGCATGACCTGGTGGCTACCGTTGGCGTGAGCTCTCTGGACGAAATGTATGAAATCTTGGACCACGTGCGCGCCATGGTCTCCGTGGCCAGCGTCGAGTCCTGGCTGCACCTGAGGATTGTCCAGGAGCGATACGCCAAGCCCCTGGACAAGATGCTGGAAACACGAACCCAAGCCGAAAGCGGGGCCGCTTGATTCTAGACGGTCGCGGGTGTGTGCTCGATGACGAGTGTGCTCCGCTGGCTTCCTGCTGCTACCAGGCGGGCGTTGCGTTCGTCGTTGCCGGTTGCGCGCCATTCGGCGATAGCGGCGTCCTTGTTGAACCTCAGGTGCCGGGCGGTGAGCCGGCGCACCCGTTCGTCCTGTTCGAGCTCGACGAACCAGGTTTCATCCAAGAGGGCTGCGACCTCGTTCCAGGGGGCCTCGTCAAAAAGCAGGTAGTTGCCCTCGGTGATGATCAGGCGTGTTTCCGGCGGGACGGGGATGGCCCCGGCGATCGCGTCGTTGACTTCGCGGCGGAACACCGGTGCGAAGATTTCCCGCGAGGTCTCCGAGCGCAACTGACGGAGCAACGCGACGTACCCGACACCGTCGAAGGTGTCCGGAGCGCCCTTGCGGTGCTCCAGCCCGCGGGACTCGAGCAGCGACTGCGCCAGGTGATATCCGTCCATGGGGACCAGGGCTACCTGCCGGGGATGGTTGGTGAGCAGGTGCTCCAGCAGCCATTCGGAGATCGTGGATTTTCCGGCACCAGGCGGCCCGGCTATTCCGAGCAGGCTCCGTCTTCGCCACTGGAGCAGCGCTTCAGCCCGGGCGAGGAGCTGCTGCCGGCCGGATTCGTCCCAGCGCAGGTGTAGAGGGGTGTTCATCGCCTCTTCTTTCCGGCTCGTGCCTGAACCGGGGCAGGAAGGTCACCGGTGTTCTACGGGATCACGTTACATCGGCGTGGACGATGTCCACACAACCGTTGACGGACCAACGCCCGCCCACCTCTCTCCGGCCAACAAGAGGAGCGAATCGAGGACCAGAAAAATCTCCCAGAAACTCCCCGCAGGTCATGTCATCACCACAACTCCGGGAGATGAACAGGTACAAGGCCAACCACGCCCGACCTATACAGCAAGAAAGGACGCGCGAGTGGCCCCAAGCCACAGCAAGTCATGCAGTTCCAAGCCCTCCCGGCCATGAAGGAGTACGCAGCAACACCACTGTCCAAGCCAAGGGAAGGAGCCGCCAAACCGCAACGGCCACCAACAGAAATGGGCCCCCGCAGGAGCCCATAAAAGGAAATTTGTACACGCTCAGCGGCCCACAAGCCCCTGAACAGGGAAAACACGTGCCCGAGGTGGGACTCGAACTGCATTCCCGGCCCTGCAAACACTGAGAACCCACGGAAACATACGGAATCCGGGCCAGTCCCACAGTTGTAGGACCCAATCCGACGCCCAAGGTGTTGACACTGTCAACACCTTCGCCTTTGCCCATTTCTTGCGCCAAAGAATGCCACTGCCCCCGCTCCGGAGCAACGGGGGCGCGGCGAAGACGCCCTGCAGGGTGCCGAGACGGATCCCGCCCCAGCGGTCGGCGACGATGGTGGTCTGCAGCCGCGGCCGGCACCGGCGAGCATGCCGGCGGCAATGACCAGGGGCACCGGTCCTGGCAGGAGCGCGAGCAGAAGGACGTCCCTGGTGGCGGTTCCGCTGATGATGACGATGCGTGCCGTGGCGGGGATGGCGGCGATGGGCAACCGGCCGCCGACCTGTCCGGCGCCGACGAGTCCGAGGCCGAGCGCGGCCACGGTGTGGTCGGCGCCTTTCTCCATGAGCAGCGGGATGATGGTCAGCGTCACGGCGTAGAGACCGAGGGTGAGCAGCGCCATGAGCGCCTGCAGGCCCAGGAGTTCGGTGCTGCGCCGGGTGGACTTCACGGCCGTCATCTTGCCGGTCTCCTTGGATCCGTGCACACCGTGCCGCCACGTCCGGTTCAGGCATCGGGCGTGCAGCGGCGCGGTGGCGCCCGTGCTCGGCCGGCTTACGGGGCGATGCGTCGCTTCTTTACGGACGCCCGTTGCGAAACGCCGTGGAGCGACCTGGTGCATGTGACTGTTAACTTCGACCTACGACGCCCGGTCGCTGGTTTGGCGCCGCGCCGCGTGGCCCACCGACACGCGGGGCTCACGCGACGGACCGGCCCAATGTTGCCTCAGGCGTCCGGGGACTGCGCTTCGGCCCGCTTCCACAGGGCGAGCAACGACGCGGCAAGCCGGTCCGGCTCGACCCGGTGCGGCGGATCGAAGTGATGCCGCTCTGCAAAGACCTCCAGCCGGAAATCCGGAAAGACCTCGGCCAGTCGCTGCGCGATTTCACCATAGTCATGCGGGTTGCTGAGCGCGCCCAGGGCGAAGTAGACAGGACGCGTATAGGCCGCCAGGGCGGAGCGGTTCAAATCGTAGGTTTCAAAGGTGTCCAGGAACGCGGCGATCCCGGCAGGTCGTTTCGTCATCCAGGGTGCCGGATCACCGCCGGGAGGGGGCGGCACGTCCACCCCGTCCCTGAGTCCGAGCCGCATGAAGCCCGCCATGAATTCGTCCGGGGGTAGCGTCCGCAGCTGTCGGTATCGTTCCCAGACCCGTCGGTGTTCCGGGCTCCAGTCCCAGCTTCCGGCCCAGGCCGGCTCCAACAGGGCCAGGCTCTGAACACGTTCGGGATATCTGGCCGTAAAGGCCAGGGCGGCGGCGCCGCCGCCGGAGTAGCCTGCAAAGTGGAAGGCGTCCCAGCCTTTCTCATCGGCAAACCGGGTCACGCCGTCGATCTCGGTATCCAGGGTGTAACCGGTGGGCGGTTGGGGCCCCGCATACACCTCCAGATCCTTGGCGACCGCATCGACACCGGGACCTAGAGAGGCTAGCAGGGCACCGTAGGCAAGCTCCGCCGGGAGCACGCTGCCGGGAAGGAGGAGTACGCGGGTAGGCTCCATGGGACCAGATCCTAGTCCCCGCCGCGGCTACCAACAACGGGGCCGGCTAACGGAATTGGCCGTCATGACGGCAGGGAGCCGCCATAGCCCTAAGGTGGCACATCTCAGTCCCGTTCGATCGTCCGGCCGATCATGTCTCGCGGTGCGTTCCCAATCGGAACCTGGTCGTGGCTGGTGCTTGGCGGCAGTTCTTCCAGATGATGGGTGACCGGAACGGAGTCCATCCGCGGGTGGGTGTAAGCGAGAGCGTCGATGCTTTCCAAAACTGTTACCGGGCGGCGAATCCGACCCGGCCGCCCGGTTCGCGATCTCCCTGGACCGGCTCGGCTATGCCAAGGACAACCACCTCCTCGGCACCGACCTGGTCCGCACCTTCGTGCGCCGGAACCCGCCGGCCACCTTGGACGGCCAGCTCAAGGACGACCTCGCGCAGCTGCGCCGCGGCATCCGGGCCCTCACAGGCCGGGACCAGGTCCTCGGCGGGCGCTACGGGGAACTCACCGTGGCAGTGCGGGATGCCGGAGGTTCGGTGTTCGACTGGGTGGATGACACTGAGGCGCGCGCAACGGTGGAACAGATCGGCGGAGCAGACCGCGATCTGGCAAGCAGGATCGTAGCCCGGGCGGCAGCCTGAGCGGCTCATCCCTGCTCTGGAGGGGCGCCGTTACCGCAGGCCGGCGGCCCTCAATTAGCGGGCGAATAGGACCCCACTGCCCGTGGTCACGGTCGTGTACCCGTACCGGGTGCCCGTGACCTGCACAGAAATCTTCTTGTCCCGATCAGCAGTCCGGACTTTGTAGGTCGAAGCGGTCGCCCCGGAGATCGGGCTCCCGTTGCGCAGCCATCGGTACGTGAATTTGGTTCCGTGCGTCCAGAGCCCCGGCTTCGCCGTCACGATCCTTCCCGCCTTGGCTGTGCCGGCGATCGTGGGCGTCGAGGCCCTCAGGGTGGCGGGCCCTATATTCTGCGCGGCCTTGATGGTCTGGGTCTTCAAGGTCCGGCCCTCCAGCGTGGAAGTGACCTTGACGGAGATATTCGTTGCGAAGTCCGCATGCTTCAGTTGGTACCCGGCGTTGGTGGCGCCGTTGATCGGGACGCCGTTACGCAACCACTGGTAGGACTGGGCGAGTCCCGGACGAGAATCGGCCCAGACGCCGAATCCGACGTAGAGAATTCCCCCCACCCTCAACGTTCCTCGGCTAATAGCCGGTGGCACCTTTTGGGTCGGTTCAGGAAGCGTCACGGGCTTCGGAGCGGTGACCCTGACCCGGGCGGTGGCGTAGCCGGGTGCTGAGGCGGTCACGAGGACGGTGACCGTGGTATCGACGTCGTTCGCGTCGGGGCTGTAGGTCGAGCCGGTGCCGGACACTTTTCCGTCCGGGGACAGCCAGTTATAGGTGACGGTCAGGGTTTCGGACGGCGCGGACCAAGTGCCGGGCGTCACGGACATGGCCCGCCCGATCAGAGCTTCGCCGGTCAGGACGGGCTTGGCGACGTTCGTCAACTGCTTCAGCTCGACTCCTGCGGCCGCCGGTACTGCCACCGCGTTGGAGTAGGCGTCGTATTTATCGGTGTCAGTGAACAGGACCAGGGTGTGGCCCTGGTCCTCGGCCGTGATGGTGTAGGTCCGGCCGGTCGCGTCGGGAACCGCGACACCGTCTCGCAGCCACTGGTAGGCATGCGGGTACCGGTTCGGGCCCAGGATGCTGTCATGCCAAGGTACATCGTCGGTGCCGGTCAGGACTTCCCCGAGGCCGGTTCCGCCGGTGACCACGGCGCCGGGAGTCGCCGGGGAGAATGAGCCGGATCCGGCGTGTCCGATGACGGTGACCGGATCGTAGCCGGCGGCGTAGGCGTTGACCCGGACGCTGAGCGACCCCGTCGGTCCCCAGCCTGTGCGGTCGAACGTTCGGCCGGTGGCACCCGGGATGGGCTCGCCGTCGCGCAGCCACTGGTAGTTGAACTGGACGTCCCGGGCAAGACCCCAGTCGATCCATCTGCCCGTGCGGGCAACCATGACGGGGCTCGGCAGGGCCGGGTACGTGGTCGCGGGCTCGACCCTGAAAGTGACGGCCGGCTGGAGTGACTTGATGGGGCCGGAGGCATTCGAAACAGGCACGCCCTTGAGGGACCACATGGTTGACGTCGCGTAGCCGGGCGCCGTCGCGGTGGTCGTGACCCGGACGTACTTGCCGGCGTCCGCCCTTGTGAGCGTGTACGTGGCCCCCGTGGCACCGAGGATGGGAACATCGTTGCGGACCCATTGGTGTGTAAGTGTTGCGTCAGCCGGTTGCCAGGCGCCGTCGAAGACGGTGAGCGTGTTGCCGACCAGCAGCGCGCCGGCGGCGACCGGGCGGGGACCGGTCGCCGCCTCATTGATCAACACCGGGTAGGCGGAGCCGTCCGCTGCGGTGCAGTATTTGACCCAGTCAACCACCGGGCCGCACACCCCGGTATCGGCCTGCGCAGGAACGGCCAGCCCGGCCAGCAACAGGGCGAATGCCCCGCCCGCGGCGAGGCGGACAGTCTTCTTGTTCAATTCTTCCCCCAGTCTTCGGACCGGTCCCCCGGCCCCGCAGATGATCGTAATGTCTGGCAGCCCCCTTCGGACGCTGCCGTTGAACGGCGCGGCCCGGGTCAGCTGGCGGGATACTCGCTGCTGGTCGTGGTGATGGTCTTGTAGCCGGCCTTGGAACCGGTGACGCTGACGGTGAGCTTGGTGCCCCTGTCGGCGGTCCGGACCTTGTAGGTCGAATACCAGGCGCCTGAGATCGGGACGCCGTTGCGCAGCCAGCGGTATTTGAAGGACGTGCCCCAGGTCCACGTGCCCCGCTTCACGGTCAGGACATTTCCGGCTTTGACGGTGCCGACGATCGTCGGCGTGGACGAAGTCAGAGTCCCGGCAGCCACCTTCGCCGAAGAGAAGGCCCCCTGGGTCTTCAGGATCCTGTCATTCAGCGTCGAGGTGACCCAGATGTCGATCTTCCTGCCCAAGTCGGCAGCCACAGGCGTGTAGTGGCGGCCAGTGGCCCCGGGGATCGTCACGCCGTCGCGCATCCATAGGTAGGATTCGCGCACCACGTTCATTTCATTACGTGCCCAGAGGCCGGGGACGACGGTCAGGGCTTTCCCCACGGTCGGCGTCCCTTGGATGTAAGGCGGCCTGGTCTGGGCCGGGTCACGCAAGGTCACGGGCTTGGGTGCCGTGACCCGCACCTCGGCGGTGTCGTAACCCGGTGCTGTGGCCGTCACGAGGACTGTGACGGTCGCGCCGACGTCGGACACGCCGGGCGTGAACCTCGGGCCGCTGGCCAGCACCTTCCCGTCCGGGGAAAACCAGCTGTAGGTGAACGTCAGCGGGTCGGACGGTTCCGACCAGGTGCCGGCCGTCACCTTCATCACAGAGCCGGTGATGAAGGTCCCGGTAACGACCGGCTCGGTGTCGTTCGTCAGCGGCTTCAGCTCCGCGTCCGCGGCCGCAGGCCCGGCCAGCGCCGTGGGGTAGGTCGTGACGGGCGGGGCAGGTTGGGATATTTCATCGGCATGGGCCGGGACAGCGAGGCCGGCCATCAAGAGCGCGGCGAATGCTCCGGCGATGCCGAGGCGGACGGCAGGTGTTTTCAATTGTTCCCCCAAGTTTTCGAGCCGGTCCCCGGCTGCCCCATAGCAGATCGTAGTGCCTGGCGTGGCGATTGTCGCCGTGTTACCGCTGGTCAGGGCTCCGGGACGACATCGTAGTAGGTCACCCGCCACAGATCGGCGGCCAAGGCCGCCGGGGTCCAGGAGAGCTGGTGCACGGCACCGCGCCCGGTGACGGCGGTGACCCGCCAGAGGCCGGTGTCGCACAGCACGGCGATGATCCGCTCATCGCGGGCGTTGAGATACTGCAGGACGGTGCCAGGCCTGTCTGGAAGCTGGTCGGCCGACCAGCCGGCGTCCGGTTCCAGAAAGGTCCTGTCTTGGAGGGCTTGGGTTATGGTGCTCACTTCTTCACTTTCGGTCCCGGCTTGGTCGGGGCTGTGTGGCTGGGGCTGGGCTGCTGCGGGGCGTTGTCGTCGCGGTGCTGCGGGCTGACGGCCGCAAATAGGCGCGCTTACTCATGAGGCCCTAAAGCACGACCGCCCGAAGCCCCGTCGCCCATCCCGGCGGCGACGCTTCGCCACGCCCTGACCGGGCCGCACACAGGCCGGTATGGCCTTCAACCTTGCAGATCACCCCCGCGACGCCGCCGGCCGGTTCATCACGGCAACACACGCCGCGCCCGCCGTCGCCCTTGGCCTGACCGAGGAGCAAGTCCATGCCCGCCGCCTGGACGGCGCCCGCTACGTCCTCGAGGAATACGCCGACCTGGAAATCCCCAACCACTCCCCCGCCCGGCAGGACACCGTTCGACTGGATGAGCTCGGCGACCCGGCCCTGGCCCTGGGGAACTGCTGGGCCGCCACGAACGAACTGATCGAGGCAGCCGGGGCCGCCGGGGTCGACGTCGACCGGGTGGACGAGATCACGATCTCCCGCCGGCGCTTGGGCGGCCGGCATGTCGCCATCCTCGCCGCAGATCAGGACGGAATGTTCGTCATCGACTACACCGCCCGGCAGTTCCATCCCGACCTGCCGTACCCGCTCGTCGCCGGCGTCGAGGACTGGCGGGCCGCCATCACGAAGGCGTCCGGCACCGCCTGGGCCTTGGACGACTGAAACCGCAGTATTGGCCAAGCTTCAGCCCAGCATCACCGGATCCGGTTGAGCGGTGCCGTGCTTCCACTTTAGGCTGACGGCAGCCGGTCCCACCGGGCCCCGGACCACGGCCCGGACCCCACAACATTGGAGCATGACGCATGATTGCAGAGAAGCTGGGCGCTGTCGCCCTGACCGCCGCCCTCCTCACCGGGGCTGGCGCCGGCGTCGCCAACGCGGCCCCGAACAAGGCCGAACACGCGGTCAGCGCGAAGGCTTCCGCCAAGGCCACCGAGGCGAAGACCAGAGCGGAGCTGAAGAAGCAGGCATCCGCCGCGAAGCTCGCCGCCGTCAAGGCCAAGGTCGAAGCCCAGAAGACGGCCTCGGCAGCGAAGCGGGCCACCGAAACCGCCAAGCGTGCCGCGGAGAAGGCTGCCGAGCAGGCCAAGAAGACCGCCAAGAAGGCCACCCAGGCCGAGAAGCGTGCCGCGGAAGCCGCCAAGCGTGCCGCCGAGAAGGCAGTCGACCAGGCCAAGGCCGCACAGGAAGCCGCCGACGAAGCGGCCAAGGAAGCCGCCGAAGCCGCCGCGGAAGCGGCCGCCAAGGCTGATGAAGCCGCGGCTGAGACCCCCGTCGTGACCCCGGCCCCCGAAACTCCCGCGCCCGCGCCGACCGACCCGGCCACCCCGACGGCGCCGGTGGAGGACCCCGCGGCCGTCTGATCCGCCCCACGACAACACCCCCATCCGGCCCCGCGCCCCCGGGGACTGGCTGGGGGTGTTGTCGTGTCCCGGCGTTTTCGCCGCGGCGCCGCACACTGCAAGGTCAACAGCGTCCGGGCCCGCCCGGGCACCCGCCAAAAAAGACCCAGCATGAGCCCGAAGCAAGAGCACCGCGGAGCCGGACCCAGCGGCGGCCAGTTCCTCAGTGTCGCCCACACCGCGTCGCCCGCGACGCTGCCGCCGGCCGGCCGCGACCGGTTCCCGCACCCGGACACCGCCTACCCGCACCCGATGGAACAGTGGCCCGAGGGCGTCGAGGATCCGCACAGCATCGAACTGGGTGTCGTCGAACAGCAGGCCGCCTACACCAGCGACCCGGCCGTTTCCGACTACACGGCATTTCCTGGTGTGACGATCACGATGGCCAACGGCGCCACCATGGTGCTGGCGAAGCTGAACGACGGCGAATTCCCCGAAACCGAAGCCCGCTTCGACGGCGACTGGGATAGCTACACGGGCGGCGACAAGTTCAGGGCCGACGGGATCCTCGGCACCGCGTCCGAAACCCTCATCCAGGCCCGGTGCTCCGGCACGGGATCCGTTACCCCAAAGACACCCGGTGGACGAAGGAACACCGGCTGTGGCTGCACCGCCAGCACTTTGACGAACCGGCCCTGCAGTTCACCTACCAGGCCGATGTCGAGCAGGCAGAGCTGCTCGCCGCGCACCTGGCCGGTCGAGCTCCTCCTCGTCCGGGCACGGCTGGTTATCGAACGGGCAGCTTCGCGAGAAGATCGGGCTCCCCGGACCGCCGACTGCCTCCACACACATAGTGCAGAGCGTCGTGGCTTCCTGCAAGATCACCGGCTCGGCCTCCTGATGCCCGCAGAAGGTCTTTCGCCAGTCCAGGTCCCGGCAGCAAACCATGTGCGCCAGCTCGTCCGGGTCCTGGCCAAGTGTGTACCGGGCCTCCCATGCCGGGATATGGACGAGCTCCAGTGCGCCGCCGTCCTCAAGCGTCGAAGGCGCCGTGGTTTTCGCCGTCATGGCCCGCTCCTTTCTGGCGACCGGATGGTTCCGCTGAAATGCTTGACCGTGGTCTTCAGGCGTTCCAGGGCCGTCAGGTCCTCGTCGGTGGGGTCGGTCCGGTCGATCGACAGCGTCTGCACTAGGTGGCCCAGGTCAGCCCGCGTGATGATGCACCTGGTGGCGTCCACGACCAGCGTCCCCTTCAGCCCGGGCGCTTCCAGGTGCGTCAGCGGCACGCTCCAGGACCCTTCAGCCTCCGCGATCGGCCAGTCTGCATCCGGCTGCCAGTCATCGCCGGCACGGCCCAGGAACGTCGAATGGCGGGGCAGCACCAGCGACCAGGGCGGCCGACGCGGCGGATTCGTCATGGCCGGCCCGTCCCCGGCAGATCCGTCGGCCTGGACAACCCTCGATCCGTACGGGGTGAGCTGGAAGGCCGCGCCCCCGTCTATCGCGATGTCCCAGCAGCCGTCCCCGAAATACCGGAACTCGCCGCGCTCCCCCTCCGGCCCTGACGAGATGCGGAAGCCAGTGACGAAGCTGCCGGCCAGGAAAACCGGATCGGCGGCGGCCAGGAGGCCAATGATCTGCCGGTGGTTCGGGACCATAGCTCTCCCCCAGGCATCGGATACTGCCGGGTCGAACCGCGGCGTTGTCCGCCAACTTAGCACGCGCAGGGCCGTTGCGGTGCGGCCCACCGGGGTAATCCTCGTATCAGGCCGGGTCCGGGGAGCCGCCGGGCCGGCGCCGCGGGCACCGCCGCCCTGGCCGGCCCGGCACGAAACCGGAGCATGGACCTCCACCCCTCGTTCAAAGCCCCGAGCGCGGCGAGAAGGACCAGACCGAAGGCCGGCGCGGCGGTTGCGTTGCGGGCCCGTTCGATTACTCCCCGGCCGACGAAGCCGCCGCCACGGGAGGTCGCGTCATGGGCCGTCCCGGCGACAATCGTGTCCGCACAGTGGTGTCGGGCGGCGGCTGGAAACCGGCAATACAAAGGGCAGCGACCGTAACTGCCATGCCGCCGCAAAGACCGTTGCCGGCGTCGCCAATCGATACGTTACCGACTGACGGCATTTTGCACGGCGTCCGCCAAATTGCGGACATAAGTGTTGACAGTGTCAACACCCGCTTTGGCAGGACAAACGAAGCGCCGACAGCTCGCCGGACATCCCGAAAAAGCCTTTCAGGAAATTCCGCACTACTGCCCGTTTCGTCATGTCGTCCCCGCTCCCCCGGCCCATGAATAGGTGCAGGCCACCCCGGGCCCACCCGACCAATCCGGAACGAGGAATCGAATAACCCCACCTCAGCAGGCGGAAGACCCACCAGCCAAGGCCCTGAACCCGCCACCCACACAACTTCACGGGCCACCGCGGCAGCCAGGCCACAGCCCGCGCATCAAGCGTCAGAGGGACGCCCCACCAGCTTTGTACACACGTTAAAGCAAAAACCCCCTCTGACGAGGGGGCTTGCGTGCCCAAGGTGGGACTCGAACCCACACACCTTTCGATACCGCATTTTGAGTGCGGCGCGTCTGCCAATTCCGCCACTCGGGCGCGGAGTACACCAGTGTAACAATCACTCAACCACAGTGCTGTGAGCAACGCGATCGCTTCCAGTGCGCGAAATTACTCTACATGCAGATAGGCTGAATTCCAGAATCGCGCCAGTGACGCCGCATCGAACCAAACCGGTCCAAGTACATCGGCGGACGAAACCTATGATGGTGTAGTTCCCGCCGTACCTTTCCAAGGAGTTCCCGTGTCAGAACAGACGGAGTCAACACCCACTTCCCAGCCGGCGCGCCGCGTAGTTGTCGCCGAGGATGAGACTCTCATCCGCCTGGACATCATCGAGATCCTGCGCGGTGAAGGCTACGACGTCGTCGGCGAGGCAGACAACGGCGAAAAGGCCGTGCAGCTTGCCGAGGAGCTCAAGCCCGACCTCGTCCTGATGGACGTCAAGATGCCTGTCATGGACGGCATCTCGGCCGCAGAGAAGATCGTCAAGGCCCGGATCGCCCCCGTGGTTCTGCTCACCGCGTTCAGCCAGAAGGAACTTGTGGAGCGGGCCCGTGACGCCGGCGCCATGGCCTACGTGGTCAAGCCGTTCACCCCGGCGGACCTCATCCCGGCGCTGGAGATCGCGCTCTCCCGCCACGAGGAGATCAAGGCCCTCGAAAGCGAAGTCACCGACCTGCAGGAGCAGTTCGCCACCCGCAAGCTCGTGGAGCGCGCCAAGAGCCTCCTGACCACCAAGATGGGCCTGACGGAGCCTGAAGCCTTCCGCTGGATCCAGAAGACCTCGATGGACCGCCGCCTGAGCATGCGCGAGGTCGCCGAAACCATCATCAACCAGGTCAACTAGCCGCACCCCGGCCGCACAACCGCGGCCGCAAGCAACTCAGCAACTCAGCAACAAAAAGGGAGGATCCCCGCCAACCGGCGGAGATCCTCCCTTTTGTGTTCAAGCGTTCACGCGTTCAGGACTAGCCCTGGCCGCGGTTCTTCTTCTTCTTTTCCGGCCAGGGGCCGAGCTTGTCCTTGGTCACGGCGGCTGCACCGTGGCTGCCGGCGTCGGCGAGGTCGCCCACCTTGTGGACCTTCAGCAGGTTCGTGGAACCGGCCTTTCCGGGAGGCGAACCGGCGGCGATAACCACCATGTCGCCGTCCTCCACCAAGCCCAGTTCCAGAAGGCTGCGGTCAACCTGGGCGGTCATCTCGTCGGTGTGGCCCACCATCGGGACCAGGACCGGCTGGATGCCCCAGGTCAGCGCGAGCTGGTTCCAGACGTGCTCCACCGGAGTGAAGGCGAAGACCGGCCGGATCGGCCGCAGCCGGGAGAGGCGGCGGGCGGAGTCACCGGACTGGGTGAAGGTACAGATGTACTTCGCTTCCAGCTGGTCGGCGATCTCGACGGCGGCACGGGTGATGGCGCCGCCGCGGGTCCTGGGCTTGGTACCCAGCGGGGGGACGCGCTCCAGGCCGTGGACCTCGGTGGATTCGATGATCCGGGCCATGACCTTAACGGTCTCGATCGGGTACTTGCCCACGCTGGTCTCGCCGGAGAGCATCACCGCGTCGGCGCCGTCGAGCACTGCGTTGGCGCAGTCGGAGGCCTCGGCGCGGGTCGGGCGCGGGTTGTCGATCATGGACTCGAGGACCTGGGTGGCCACGATGACGGGCTTGGCCCAGCGGCGGGCCAGTTCGACGGCGCGCTTCTGGACGATCGGCACTTCCTCCAGCGGAAGCTCCACACCGAGGTCGCCACGGGCCACCATGATGGCGTCGAAGGCGTCGATGATCTCGGGCAGCTGCTCCACGGCCTGCGGCTTCTCGATCTTGGCGATGACCGGCACGCGGCGGCCTTCCTCGTCCATGATCTCGTGGACCCGGACGATGTCCGAGGCATCGCGAACGAAGGACAGGGCGACCATGTCCACGCCGCGGCGCATCGCCCAGCGCAGATCGTCCTCGTCCTTTTCGCTCAGCGCCGGCACGTTGACGGCCACGCCGGGCAGGTTGATGCCCTTGTTGTTCGAAACCCAGCCGCCGACAACCACCTGGGCAACGACCTTGACGGCGTCGACCTCGATGGCGCGCAGGGCAACCTTGCCGTCGTCGATCAGCAGGGCATCGCCCGGCTGGACGTCCTCGGTGAGGCTCTTGAGCGTCGTGGAGCAGATGTCCTTGGTGCCCGGAACGTCCTCGGTGGTGATCGTGAACGTGTCACCGACCTCCAGGAGGTGCGGTCCGTCCACGAAGCGGCCCAGGCGGATCTTCGGGCCCTGCAGGTCGGCCATGATGCCCACGGCCTTGCCAAGCTGCCCGGCAGCCTTGCGGACGTTCTCGTAGGTGTTGTCGTGCACGGAGTAATCACCGTGGCTCATGTTCATGCGTGCCACGTCGACGCCGGCTTCCAGCACGGCAAGCGTGTTCTCGAAGCTTGCGATTGCCGGTCCGAACGTGGCCACGATTTTAGCGCGTCTCATATACCTACCCTAGTGGTCTGTTGCATGGATGAAGTTGAAGCGAGTGTGAATCCCTGATGACCGAAATCCAGTGACCGGAAGGGCTACAGGACGGCCATCGCCCGGTCGGTCGGTGCCACCGGGGCCGGCAGGATGGTGCTGCCCATCAGGAACTTGTCCACCGCGGCGGCGCAGGCGCGCCCCTCGGCGATGGCCCAGACGATGAGCGACTGCCCGCGGCCGGCGTCCCCGGCAACGAAGATGCCCTCGGTGTTGGTCATGTAGTAGCCGTCGCGGGCCACGTTGCCGCGGCCGTCGAAGTCGGCGCTGACCTGCTCGGTGATCCCGGCCGGCTCGGCTCCCGTGAAGCCGAGGGACAGGAAGACGAGGTCCGCCGGAATGATCCGCTCGGTGCCGGCCTTCGGGAGGCGCTTGCCGTCGACGAATTCGGTCTCTGCGACCTTGACGCCCGTGAGCTTGCCGTTTTCTCCGACGAACTCGACGGTGGAGGCGAGGTAGGTGCGTTCGCCGCCTTCCTCGTGCGCGCTGGCGACCTCGAACAGGGTGGGGAACGTCGGCCACGGCTGGTGGCCGGCACGCTCGAGGGGCGGCTGCTTGCCGATGGCCAGGGTGGTCACGGAGGCGGCCTGGTGCCGGTGCGCGGTGCCGAGGCAGTCCGCGCCGGTGTCGCCGCCGCCCAGGATCACCACGTGTTTGCCGGCGGCGTTGATCTGGTTCTCGACGGTCTCCCCCGCCACCACCCGGTTGGCCGGGACAAGGTAGTCCATGGCGAAGTGCACGCCCTCGAGCTCGCGGCCCGGGATCGGCAGGTCACGCGGGACGGTGGCGCCGGTGGCGACCACGACGGCGTCGTAACGGCGGCGCAGCTGCTCCCACGTGACGTCGGTGCCGACGGCCACGCCGGTGCGGAACCGGGTGCCCTCGGCCTTCATCTGCTCCAGGCGGCGGTCCACCTGCTCTTTTTCCATCTTGAAGTCGGGGATGCCGTAGCGCAGGAGCCCGCCGATCTTGTCGTCGCGCTCGTACACAGCAACGGTGTGGCCCACGCGGGTCAGCTGCTGCGCGACGGCGAGTCCGGCCGGGCCGGAGCCGACGACGGCGACCGTCTTGCCGGTCAGTCGGGCCGGCGGCAGCGGGTTGACCCAGCCGTTCTCGAAGGCCTGGTCCACGATCGATACCTCGACCTGCTTGATGGTCACCGCGGGCTGGTTGATGCCCAGCACGCACGACGCCTCGCAGGGGGCCGGGCAGAGCCGGCCGGTGAACTCGGGGAAGTTGTTGGTGGCGTGCAGCCGTTCCATCGCTTCCTCGCCCTTGTCCCGCCAGATGAGGTCGTTCCATTCCGGGATGAGGTTGCCCAGAGGGCAGCCCTGGTGGCAGAACGGCACGCCGCAGTCCATGCAGCGGCCGGCCTGGGCCTTCAGGACGCCCTTCTCCTGGGCTTCATAGACCTCTTTCCAGTCCATGATGCGGACCGGAACGGGACGGCGCGGCTGGGTTTCACGCTGACGTACTTTCAGAAATCCGCGTGGATCAGCCACCGGTCACCTCCAGGATTCGAGACCAAACTTCTTCGCCGTCGGGGTCAAGGCCCTCTTCGATGGCGTCAAGACGGGTTTGCAGGACGGCCGCGTAGTCGCGCGGCAGCACCTTGGTAATGCGGGCTGCGGTGTCGTCGAAGTTCTCGAGGAGCCGGGCCGCGTTGAGCGATTCGGTTTCCTCGACGTGCTTGACCAGCAGTCCATGGACAATGTCACGGTCCTCGGCGTCGAGCTCACGCAGCTGCAGCTCGCCGGACTCGAGGGCCTGCTTGTTGACGCGTTCGGTCTGCAGGTCCAGCACGTAGGCCGTACCGCCGGACATGCCGGCGCCGAAGTTGCGCCCGGTGCGGCCGATGATCAGCGTCTGGCCCCCGGTCATGTATTCGCAGCCGTGGTCGCCGATTCCTTCGACCACCGCGGTGGCGCCGGAGTTGCGGACCAGGAAGCGTTCGCCCACCTGGCCGCGCAGGAACATCTCGCCGCTCGTGGCGCCGTAGCCGATCACGTTGCCCGCGATCACGTTGCGTTCGGCCGGGAACACGTTGGTGCGGTCCGGCCGGACGATGATGCGGCCGCCGGAAAGACCCTTGCCGACGTAGTCGTTCGAGTCGCCGAACATGCGCAGCGTAATGCCGGCCGGCAGGAAGGCCCCGAGGGACTGGCCGGCGGTGCCGTTGAGCGTGATGTCAATGGTGTCGGTCGCCAGCACGTCGGTGCTGAACGTCTTCGTGACCACGTGGCCGAGCATGGTGCCGACCGAGCGGTCTGTGTTGATGACGTTCACCGAGATCTTCACCGGGGTGCGGTCGCTGAGGGCTTCGGCCGCCATGGCGATCAGGCGCTGGTCGAAGTGCTTGTCGAGCTCGTGGTTCTGTCCGGTGAGGTTCCGCAGCGGGGCGTCGTCGTCGAACTCGAGGCCGTGCAGGATCGGATCCAGGTCCAGCCCTTCGGCCTTCCAGTGGTTGATCGCGTCGCGGGAGTCGAGCATCTCGGCGTGGCCGATCGCCTCCTCGATGCTGCGGAAACCGAGCTCCGCGAGAATTTCACGGACCTCTTCGGCGAGGAATTCGAAGAAGTTCACCACGAATTCCGGCTTGCCGCTGAACCGCGAGCGGAGCTCGGGGTTCTGGGTCGCGACGCCCACCGGGCAGGTGTCCAGGTGGCAGACGCGCATCATGATGCAGCCGGAGACCACCAGCGGGGCGGTGGCAAAGCCGAACTCCTCGCCGCCAAGCAGCGCGGCGATCACGACGTCGCGGCCGGTCTTGAGCTGGCCGTCCACCTGCACCACCACGCGGTCGCGCAGGCCGTTGAGCATGAGCGTCTGCTGTGTCTCGGCCAGGCCGAGTTCCCACGGGACGCCGGCGTGCTTGAGCGAGTTCAGCGGCGAGGCGCCGGTACCGCCGTCGTGTCCGGATACGAGCACGACGTCGGCCTTCGCCTTGGTGACGCCGGCCGCCACGGTGCCGATCCCGACCTCGGAGACGAGCTTGACGTGCACGCGGGCCGAGGGGTTGGCGCGCTTGGCATCGTAGATCAGCTGCGCGAGGTCCTCGATCGAGTAGATGTCGTGGTGCGGGGGCGGCGAGATGAGGCCGACGCCGGGCGTCGAGTGCCGCGTCCGGGCCACCCAGGGGTAGACCTTCTGCGCCATCAGCTGGCCGCCTTCGCCGGGCTTGGCACCCTGCGCCATCTTGATCTGGATGTCGTCCGCGTTGGACAGGTACAGGCTCGTGACGCCAAAGCGGCCGGAGGCGATCTGCTTGACAGCGGAACGGCGGGTGGGATCGAGCAGGCGGTCCACGTCCTCGCCGCCCTCACCGGTGTTGGACTTGCCGCCCAGCCGGTTCATGGCGATCGCGAGGGTCTCGTGGGCTTCCTGGGAGATGGAGCCGTAGCTCATGGCACCGGTGGAGAACCGCTTGACGATGCTGGAGACGGGCTCCACTTCCTCAAGCGGCACCGCGGGACGCAGGCCGGCCTTGAACTTCAGCAGGCCGCGGAGGGTCATGAGGTTCTCGGACTGGTCGTCCACGCCGCGGGTGTAGGCCTTGAAGATGTCGTAGCGGCGTTCACGCGTGGCGTGCTGCAGCCGGAAGACGGTCTCCGGGTTGAACAGGTGGGGTTCGCCGTCGCGGCGCCACTGGTATTCGCCGCCGCCGAGCAGCGGCTGGTGCGGCAGTTCGATCCCGTTCTCGGGGTAGGCCATCCGGTGGCGTGCCAGGACTTCGGCGGCGACGACATCGAGGCCCACGCCGCCGAGCTGGGAATGCGTGCCGGAGAAGTACTCGTCCACCAGATCCTGGCCGAGGCCGAGCGCCTCGAAGGTCTGGGCACCGGTGTAGGAGGCCACAGTGGAGATGCCCATCTTGGACATGATCTTCAGGACGCCCTTGCCGAGGCCCTTGATCAGGTTGTACACGCCGTCCTGCGGGGTGACGCCGACGACGTCACCGGAGGCGATGAGCTGTTCCACGGATTCCATGGCCAGGTAGGGGTTCACGGCCGAGGCGCCGTAGCCGATGAGCACGGCGACGTGGTGCGTCTCGCGGACGTCTCCGGCCTCCACCACGAGGGCGGTCTTGGTGCGGTTGGCGCTGCGCAGCAGGTGGTGGTGCACGGCGCTGACAAGCAGCAGCGACGGGATCGGCGCCCACTGGGCGTTCGAGTCGCGGTCCGAGAGCACTACGTACTGGACGCCGCGGTTGATCGCGCCGGAGACCTGCTCGCAGATTTCGGTGAGGCGGGCGCGGAGGGCGTGCTCGCCGCCTTCGGGGCGGTAGAGTCCGCGGACCTTCATGGCGACCTTGTCGCCGTCGGCGCTCTCGATGTTCGCGATCTTGGCGAGCTGGTCATTGTTGATCACGGGGAACGGCAGCGAGACCTGCGGCTGCCGGACCTGCTTGGTGTCCAGCAGGTTGCCGTTCGGGCCGATCGCGCACGTCAGGGACGTGACGAGCTCTTCACGGATGGCATCCAGCGGCGGGTTGGTGACCTGCGCGAAGGACTGTACGAAGTAGTCGAAGAGCAGCCGCGGGCGCTTGGACAGCACGGCCACGGGGGTGTCGGAGCCCATGGCACCCAGCGGTTCGGCGCCGGTGCGCGCCATCGGTCCGAGCAGGATCTTCAGTTCCTCGGTGGTGTAGCCGAAGGTCCGCTGGCGGATGTTGACCGACGCGGCCGTGTGGACAACGTGCTCGCGCTCGGGGAGGTTCTTGAGGTCGATCAGGTTGTCCTTGAGCCATTCGGCCCAGGGGTTCGCCGCGGCGACCTCGGCCTTGACCTCGGCGTCGTCAATGATCCGTCCGGCCCCGGTGTCCACCAGGAACATCTTGCCCGGCGAGACGCGGCCCTTCTTGACCACCTTGGAGGGTTCGACGTCGATCACGCCGACTTCGGAGGCGAAGACGATGAGCCCGTCTTCGGTGATCCAGTACCGGCCCGGGCGCAGCCCGTTGCGGTCCAGCGTGGCGCCGACCAGGTTGCCGTCCGTGAAGGAAACAGCAGCGGGCCCGTCCCACGGCTCCATGAGCATGGAGTGGTACTCGTAGAAGGCGCGGCGCGCCGGATCCATGGTGGCGTGGTTCTCCCACGCCTCCGGGATCATCATCATGATCGAGTGGGTGATGGGCCGGCCGGAAAGCCAGAGCAGCTCCGCAACCTCGTCAAACGAGGCGGAGTCCGAGGCGCCGGGGGTGCAGATCGGGAACAGCTCTTCGGGCGAGTCGCCCAGCAGCGGGCTGGCGAGCTGCGACTGCCGCGCCCGCATCCAGTTGCGGTTGCCCTTGACGGTGTTGATCTCGCCGTTGTGCGCGATCGTGCGGAACGGCTGGGCCAGCGGCCAGGACGGGAACGTGTTGGTGGAGAAGCGCGAGTGGACGATCGCGAGCTTGGTCTTGAAGCGCTTATCCGAAAGGTCCGGGTAGAACGGTTCCAGCTGCGCGGTGGTGAGCATGCCCTTGTAGACGATCGTCCGCGAGGACAGCGACGGGAAGTACACGCCGAACTTGTTCTGGGCGCGCTTTCGGATCCGCCAGGCGCGGGAATCGAGCTCATTGCGTTCGAGGGTTTCCCCGGTGCTGGAGGCGAAGAACGGCTGGGAGAAGTGCGGCATGCAGGCGCGGGCCATTGCCCCGACGAGGTCCGCCACAATCGGGACTTCGCGCCAGCCCAGGACCGTCAGGCCCTCATCGGCGGCGAGGCTTTCGATTCCGGCCCGGGCGGCGTCTGATTCGCGCTGCTCGGCCGGCAGGAAGGCGGTTCCCACCACGTACTGGCCGGGGGCGGGAAGCTCGAAGTCGGTGACTGCGCGAAAGAATTCGTCCGGGACCTGCATGAGGAGGCCGGCGCCGTCGCCGGTGCCCTCATCGGCGCCCACGGCGCCGCGGTGCTCAAGGTTGCGCAGTGCGGTCAGGGCCGCGTCGACGATGTCGTAGCCCGGCTCACCGCGCAGCGTGGCGATGATGGCCAGGCCGCAGGCGTCCTTCTCGTTCTCCGGGTTGTAGAGCCCGGCCGCGGCCGGCATCGACGCAAAACGGGCGAAGGGTGACGTTGCGGCCGTCGACTGGTCCGGATCGGACCAGCTGGGGCTGTGAAGAGTTTGGGTCATTGGAGACGTCCTTCCTCCTGATCGTGCGTATGGGAGGGACAACATTGGCCCCACTCGGCACGCCGGTGTGATGGGCGCAACAGAGTGTTTTTCTAACTGGAATTGTAGGCCAGCCCGGCCTTCTGTAGTAACAGTTACGCAGGTACTGGCCAGGGCTTGCGTGGACAGCGCCTATCTGCTGTCCAAAACATTCCCTCTTGCCACGACGCTGTGGTGTCGGGTCCTGCGAGCGGTGGCTCCGCAACCCGAGTTGCCGGTGCCGAGTTACTTGGTGCCCTCGGCCTCCGGCGCGGTTTCGGTTGCCTGGCGGCCGGATACTCCGGCTGCCGGATCTCCGGTGGCGGGCTTGGTGCCGCCGGTGGAGTCCTTGCTCGCGCCAGCATCTTCGTCCGCAGGTGCGGAGACAGACGCGGGTGCGGGACCTGGTCCGCTTTGGTTATCTCGGAGATTACCACGGGATTCACTATCTGAGACAAGTGTGTCCGCATGGCGGATGGATGTTGCGCCGGCGGGAACAGCGTCAGCAGTGCCTTTATCGGCAGTGGCGGCAGCACCGGTTTCGACGGCGGAGACCGCCGCGGGAACCGCTTCGGCGTCAGGCTTCCCGGCCGTCCCGGCGGTTTCGACGTCGGCGGTTTCGGCTGCCGGTTCCCGGCCCGGGAGGAACGGGGTGTCCGGACCTGAGGGCTTGCGCAGCCCGAGGAGGATGAAGGCGATCAGGGCACCGATGAGAACAAAGATGCTGGTCCAGACGTTGAGCCGGGTGGTAATGCCGAACAGGCTGATCTGCTCGGCGTCGTCGATCCGCATGGCTTCGATCCACACCCGGCCCAGGGTGTAGTAGACGGCGTAGAGGCAGAAGAGACGGCCGCGGCGGAAGTTGAACTTCCGGTCCAGGGCCAGCAGGATCACGACGCCGGCCAGGTTCCACAGGGACTCGTAGAGGAACGTTGGGTGGAAGAGTGTGTCGGCGGGCATACCGGCCGGAAAATTAGGGCTGTTGGGGTCGATCTGGAGCCCCCACGGCAGCGTGGTGGGGCCGCCGAAGAGCTCCTGGTTGAAGTAGTTCCCCCACCGGCCAATTGCCTGGGCCAGCAGCAGCCCGGGGGCCGCGGCGTCCATGAAGGCGCTCAGCTTCACCCCGGCCCGCCGGCACCCGATCCAGGCGCCCACCGCGCCGAGGACGACGGCGCCCCAGATGCCCAGGCCGCCGCGCTGGATCTGCGGAATCAGGGAGAGGTCTCCGGTGCCGTTGAAGCCGGGGCCGAAGTAGGCATCCGGTGAGGAGAACACGTGGTAGAGCCGTCCGCCGATGATGCCGAACGGAATGGCCCAGATGGCGATGTCCCACACGCTGCCCTCGGGCGCGCCGCGGCGCGCCCAGCGGACGGAGGTGAGCCAGAGGCCCGCAACGATGCCGGCGAGGATGCAGAGGGCGTAGGCGTGGATGCGCAGTGACCCCCACGGCAGCGGGATGTCGAATCCGGACCAGCTAGGGCTCGGAATGCTCGCGGGAATCATCGCCGCCGCGTGGAGGACTGACTGCATTGCTTACGCTTCTTCCTTGGTAAGGCCAGTGCTGAGGTCTTTCGTCAAGGCGGCTACCGCATCCACGCCGCCGTCCCGGATGGCCGCGACGAGGGCGGTGCCCACGATCACGCCGTCGGCGTACTCGGCGATCTCGCGGACGTGGTCCGCATTGGAGACGCCCAGGCCCACGCAGACGCGTTCGGCGCCCGCGGCGTGCGCGGCGGCCACAACGTCCTTGGCCGCGGAGCTGACCGAGGTCCGGGCGCCGGTGACGCCCATGATGGAGACGGCGTACACGAAGCCGCGGCTGGCCTCGACGGTCCGCTTCATGCGTTCCGGAGAGGACGAGGGCGCCACGAGGAACACGCGGTCCAGTCCGTACTTGTCCGAGGCCGCCATCCATTCGGAGGCTTCGTCGGGGATCAGGTCCGGAGTGATGAGTCCGGCTCCCCCGGCCTCGGCAAGGCTGCGGGAAAACTCGTCCACGCCCATCCGGACCACGGGGTTCCAGTAGGTCATGACCAGGACGGCGGCGTCAGTCTTGCTCGTGATGCCGCGGACGACGTCGAAGACCTGCCGGACGTGGAAGCCCTTCGCGAGGGCCTCCGTGGTGGCCGCCTGGATGACCTGGCCGTCCATGACCGGATCCGAGTACGGGATGCCGATTTCGATGAGGTCGGCGCCGTTCTCGGCCAGGGCGATGCCGGCGGCAATGCTGTCTTCGACGCTAGGGTAGCCGGCCGGCAGGTAGCCGATCAGAGCTGCCCGGCCTTGGGCCCGAGCGCGGTCAATGGCGGCCGCCGACTTGCTGGCGTGCTGTGCGGCGGCCTGGTTGGCGCCGTCGTGGATGGTGCTCACAGCTGCTCCCCCTCTTTGGCGATTTCGGCTTCGGGTGAGTCCTTGTCCAGCAGGTCGAACCATTCCGCGGCGGTGGCCACGTCCTTGTCGCCGCGGCCGGAGAGGTTGACGATCACGATCTTGTCTGTTGCTTTGCCCTCGGGGCCGGCCTCGGCCGCGAGCCGCTGGCCCACCTTGATGGCGCCGGCGAGGGCGTGCGCGGACTCGATGGCGGGGATGATGCCCTCGGTGCGGCAGAGGAGCCGGAAGGCCTCCATGGCTTCGCTGTCCGTGATGGGCTCGTAGCTTACCCGCCCGATGTCGGCCAGGTAGGAGTGCTCGGGGCCGACCCCGGGGTAGTCCAGGCCCGCCGAGATGGAGTGCGATTCGATGGTCTGGCCGTCGTCGTCCTGCATGAGGTAGGACCGTGCGCCGTGCAGCACGCCCGGCTTGCCGAGGGTGATGGTGGCTGCGTGGCGTCCGGTTTCGACGCCCTCGCCCCCGGCTTCGAAGCCGTAGATCTTGACCGAGGGGTCATCGAGGAAGCCGTGGAAGATGCCGATGGCATTGGAGCCGCCGCCGATGCAGGCACAGACGGCGTCCGGAAGCCGGCCCGTCTGGTCCAGGATCTGGGCCCGGGCTTCCTCACCGATGACTTCGTGGAAGTAGCGGACCATCGCCGGGAACGGGTGCGCGCCGGCGGCGGTCCCCAGCAGGTAGTGGGTGGTGCCCACGTTCGCGACCCAGTCGCGCAGGGCCTCGTTGATGGCGTCCTTGAGGGTCTGGGAGCCGTTGGTCACCGGAATGACCGTCGCGCCGAGGAGTTCCATCCGGGCCACGTTGAGGGACTGCCTGCGGCAGTCCTCGGCGCCCATGTAGACAACGCATTCCAAGCCCAGCAGGGCGGCCGCGGTGGCGCTCGCCACGCCGTGCTGCCCGGCGCCGGTTTCGGCGATGACGCGGGTCTTGCCCATCCGCTTAGCCAGCAGCGCCTGGCCCAGGACGTTGTTGATCTTGTGCGAGCCCGTGTGGTTGAGGTCTTCGCGCTTGAGGAAAATCCGGACTCCGCCGGCGTGCTCGGCGAAGCGCTTGGCCTCGGTCAGCAGTGAGGGCCGGCCCGAGTAGTTCTTGTTCAGGTCCGCGATCTGGGCGGTGAACTCAGGATCGGCCTTGGCCTTCTCGAAGGTGTCCTCGAGTTCGTCCAGGGCTGCGATGAGCGACTCCGGCATCCATCGGCCGCCGTAGTTCCCGAAGTAGGGTCCCGGGGCGTGCCGCAGGGACGGTTCGCCCTGCGTGGGATGTTCCTGGGGGCGGTCGCCCTGCAGGAACGCGTCCACGGCACTTTCGTCTGAGCCGGTTGCTGGCGCATCGACCATCAGTCTCACCATCCTGTTCCACTGCTAGCTTCGGGGATCTGCACATGAGATCCGCTCGTTGTCCGGGCAACTGCGGGCCCGGAACCGCTCGCGGCCCGGACGCAAACGCCCGGACCGGCCTGCCTCAGGCGCGGGCGGCGATTGCCGTTGCGCCGGCGGCCATGAATTCTGCGATCCGTTCGCGGGGGGTCGTGTCGCTGACCAGCGCCTCGCCCACCAGGACCGCGTTGGCGCCGCGGGCTGCGTAGTGGCTGACGTCCTGGACATCGCGCACCCCGGACTCGGCGATCACGAGCGCACCGGCGGGAATCCCGCCGGCCAGCTCCGCGAAGACGGAACGGTCGACGTCGAGCGTCTTGAGGTTGCGCACGTTGACGCCGATGATCCGGGCCTCGGCGGCCACGGCGCGCTCGATTTCCTCAGCCGTGTGGGTCTCCACCAACACGTTCATGCCGAGTTCGCGGCTGAGGGCCGTAAACTCGCGCAGCTGGGCGTCCGAGAGCGAGGCCACGATCAGCAGGATCAGGTCGGCGCCGTGGGCACGGGCTTCCCAGATCTGGTACTCGTCGAGCATGAAGTCCTTGCGCAGCAGCGGAATGTCCACGGCCGCCCGGACGGCGTCGAGGTCGGCCAGCGAGCCGCCGAAGCGGCGTTCCTCGGTCAGGACGCTGATGACGGCGGCCCCGCCGTCTGCGTATTGCGCGGCGAGGGCAGCGGGATCGGCAATTTCCGCGAGCCGGCCCTTGGACGGGCTCCGGCGCTTGACCTCGGCAATCACTTTGAGCTGGTCCCGCGGGCTTGAGTTCCCGCCCAGGGCTGCCCAGGCATCGCGGGCAGGTGGCGCCGCTGCGGCGCGCTCCTTCAGTTCCGCGAGCGTGACGAGGCGCTGGCGCGTCTCCATATCCTCCCTGACACCGGCATTGATGTCGTCGAGAACGCTCACGCTCAGTGGCCGGAGTTCTTCAGCTTGCTGCCGCCGACGCCGTAGCCGGCCTTGCGCATGACCCAGCCGGCCAGCAGGCCGATCACCATGACGACGGCGCCGGCAATAAAGACGGGCGTGTTGGCGATGACGAAGGCGATGGACGCAATGAGGGCGCCGATCAGCATCACGATCACGCAGGTCCACGCGGCCGGGCTGTTGCCGTGCCCCGGCGCTTCGCTGTGATCGACGTCGTCGTAGACGCCCTTCGAAGCAGCGGACGTGGATGCGGAAACAGTGGCTTTGCTCATTGAAATCTCCTCAGGATGAATACTGCTTACATTCTGCCATTTTTTGGCTGTGTGTTTTGGCCGCCTTGCTGGTCGCGTTACTGGCGGCGCTGCTGGGCGCGCCCGCGGCATCGGCTCAGGTGGGGTCGTCACCTCGGGACAACCGGTCCCAGCTGTCAATCTCGTCCGCGGGCGCTGCGGCGGTAGTACCACCAACTGCGGTCCCGCCGTCGGCGCGCGTGGCGGCTGCCGCGTCATATTTGGTGCGGCTCTTCCAGTACCGGCCGGCCGGCACGATCGCGAGGGCGCAGATCCCCAGCAGGGACCCGGCGACGACGGCCAGGACGGGGAAGACGGTGACGTCCACCTGGACGTTACTGCCGCTGATTCCGGTGGCGGCCGCGATGGATCCCTGGGCCGCGGCCAGCGGGTCCGCCAGGACGACGGCAGCCGCGGCGACGATGCCCGCGGCGGCCAGGACGATGATGACCGTGATGACCCAGCGCGCCACGCGCCCGGCGATGGAGGCCGCGAGACCCCCGGCGAGGGCAACGAGGGCCAGGGCCGTGACGGTCGTGGCGGCCTTGCTGCCCTGGACCTGCAGGCCGTTCTGGCTGGCCACGGCGCCGCCGAGCTGGGCGGGATCGAGGTGCACCGTCAGCCAGGTCTGCGTGGTGGTCCCGAAGACGGCCAGCGCCAGGGCGGCGATCACCAGGACAAGGGTGGACTTGCGGGCCCAGCGAGGAACGGCCGGCCTTGCGGTGGTCTTGACGATGGCTCCCGGCTCCCCCATCAGTTGTCCGCCCCGGCGTCGGTCACAGACGCGGCGTCGGTCACAGCAGCGGCGTCGGGCACCTGGTCGGCGGTGATGTTGTGCAGCGAACCGGCGGTGTGGACGGCGCGCAGCGGCGCGGCGGCCTTGTTGACGGTTTCCTGGGCCTCGGTGGGGTTCACCGAATCGGCAACGATCCCGCCACCGGCCTGGACGTACGCGCGGCCTTCCCGGAGCAGGGCCGAACGGATCGCGATCGCCATGTCCATGTCGCCGGCGAAGTCCAGGTACCCCACCACGCCGCCGTAGATTCCGCGCCGGTGCGGTTCGAGCTCGTCCAGGAGGCGCAGTGCCCGCGGCTTCGGGGCCCCGGAGAGGGTGCCTGCCGGGAACGTGGCCTTGAGGACGTCGTAGGCCTTGGCCTCCGGAGCCAGCTTGCCGACCACCGTGGACACGAGGTGCATGATGTGGCTGAAGCGTTCCACTTCCATGAACTGCGTGACATCGACCGATCCTGCAACGCAGACCTTGGAGAGGTCATTGCGGGACAGGTCGACCAGCATCAGGTGCTCGGCACGCTCTTTCTGGTCCGCCAGCAGTTCTTCGGCCAGCGCCTTGTCCGCTTCCACCGTTTTGCCCCGCGGGCGTGATCCGGCGATCGGGTGGGTGATGACCTCGTCCCCGGTCACGGTGACGAGGGCCTCCGGCGAGGAGCCGACGATCGTGTACTCGCGGCCCGCGGCATCTTCGAAGCTGAAGAGGTACATGTACGGGCTGGGATTGGTGTTCCGCAGGACCCGGTACACATCGAGGGGGTCCGCGCCGCATTCCATTTCGAAGCGGCGCGAGATCACCACCTGGAAGACCTCCCCGTCCACGATCGCCTCCTTGCCGCGGTCCAGGGCGGCGAGGTAGTCGGCCTCGTCCCAGCGTTCCTGCACGCTCGAGGCAAAGTCGAGCGCGGCGGTTTCCAGGACGGAGACGGGCTGCTTGACGGGGCTGCTGATCTTTTCCAGCAAGGCCTTTACGCGGGCGACGGCGTCATGCCAGGCGTCGTCGACGCGCTCGGAGCTGTTGTCGAAGTTGATGGCGTTGGCGATCAGCAGGACTGTGCCGTCCATGTTGTCGTGGACCGCCATGTCCGTGACGAGGTTGAGGGCCAGCTCCGGCAGTTCGAGGTCGTCCTCCGGAGGGCTGGTCAGTTTCTCCCAGTGCCGGACGGTTTCCCAGCCCAGGAATCCGACCAGGCCGGAGGTGAACGGCGGGAGGCCGTCGAAACGGTCGGTGCGGAGCGCCGCCACCGTGTCGCGGATGGCGTCCACGGGGTTGCCGTCCAGCGGCACGCCGACCGGGGGCTCGCCGAGCCAGTACGCCTGGCCGTCCTTGGTGGTCAGGGTGGCGCGGGAGCGGGAGCCGATGAAGGAGTAGCGGGACCAGGATCCGCCGACCGCCGCCGATTCCATCAGGAACGTTCCGGGCTGGCCGTGGGCGAGCTTGCGGTAGAGCCCGATGGGAGTTTCGGCGTCAGCGAGCACCTTGAGCCGGACGGGGATGACGCGGCTGTGGCCTGCGAGTTCACGGAACTCTTCAAGGCCAGGGCTGATGATTCCAAGGTCCTGCATGGCTGTGCTTTCCGCCTGTTCTTTAGTGGGACCCGTAGCGGATCCGGTCGTGGGATCCTGCCGGTGGTCCGGTCAGTGAAGCTGTGGGGGTGCCGGAGTGCTGTGCCGGGTTTCCGCGCCGGGGGCGCTTAGCCGCCATGGCCGACGACGGCGTCGATCTCGCGGCCATCGAAGCAGGTCCGGGTTCCGGTGTGGCAGGCCGCGCCCACCTGGTCGACCCGCACCAGCAGGGCATCGCCGTCGCAGTCCATCGCGAGCGACTTGACCCATTGGACGTGCCCGGAGGTGTCGCCCTTGCGCCAATACTCCTGGCGGGACCGTGAATAGAAAGTCACACGGCCGCTCGTCATGGTGCGGTGCAACGCCTCGTCGTCCATCCAGCCCAGCATGAGCACCTCGTGGGTGTCGAACTGCTGGACGATCGCGGCCACCAGGCCGGCGCTGTCGCGCTTCAGGGCGTCCGCCAGTCCGGCCGGCAGGGGGCTGGCCGCGGAATCCGGGGCCGACGGCGCTGCATTGGATGCGGCGTCGCCGGATACGACGGCGTCGGTGTCGACGGCGTCGCCGGGGACAGCGTTGGCGGGGCTGGTGGCGGGGGCGGGCTGCTCAGACATCAGATCAAGTCTAGTGCCTCCGGGCAGGCCGCTGGCCTGCGGGTCCACGCCGTCGCTTAACACTCCCGCCTAACACTTGGCCGCTCTTCGACGCGCCTTCCGCGTTCCCCCGCCGCTCCCCCACCGGATGAAGCCGTCACGCACCCCTGCGGCGGCGATTCCTGTGCCCACGCGCGGCCGTCTCGTGCTAGTTTCACAAGTGATGCATTTCGTCGAACCGTCCCGAGAAGTCCTGGCCGAAACCCTGCTGGCAGCCGGCCCTGATGCCGCCACGCTCTGCACGGGGTGGCTCACCCGCGACCTTGCCGCGCACCTATACCTGCGCGAGCGGAAAATCGCCGTCGGACTTGGCCTGCTGATCAAACGCCTTTCCAAGGCCTCGGACCAGGCCACGGCCGAACTCGCCGGCACGCTGAAGACCCCCGAGGACTACGCCAAATTGGTCAACGCCTTCCGGGCCGGTCCCCCGGCGCTGTCGCCGCTGCGGATCAAGGCACTGGACGAGAGCTCCAACCTGATCGAATACTTTGTGCACACCGAAGACGTGCGCCGCGCCGTGGACCGCTGGGCACCGCGGGCCCTGGACGAGGCCTACTCGGACGCTCTGTGGGACGAACTCGTCAAGCGGGCGGCCATCCTGTACCGCGGCGTGGACCTGGGCATTGTGCTGGTGAGCCCTTCCGGCCCGCGGCACGTGGCCAAGCGAGCCCCCGTGTCGGTGGCCATCGTCGGCGAGCCCGGGGAACTCCTCATGCACGCCCACGGCCGCACACGCCACGCCCTCGTGACCTTCGAAGGCCAGCCGGATGCTGTCGCGCTCCTGCAGTCCGCCGAAGTCGGCCTCTAACTCCCCCACAACAAAGCAACGCGGGGGTCACCTACCGCCCATATTCCCCTCCGGGATGGGCGACAAGCGACCCCGCGTTGTTGTAAGCGGGCGGTGGGCCGACGCCCGCAGGGTTCCCTGTCCGTGGAGCCGCTCCGGCGAGGGCCCCAGCCCGAGCTTGCGAGGGCAGGGAGCCGGTGTGGACTTGCGAGGATAGGGGGCGGGTGGTGGGCCCACGCCCGCAGGGTTCCCTGTCCGTGGAGCCGCTCCGGCGAGGGCCCCAGCCCGAGCTTGCGAGGGCAGGGAGCCGGTGTGGACTTGCGAGGATAGGGGGCGGGTGGTGGGCCCACGCCCGCAGGGTCCCTGTCCGTGGAGCCGCTCCGGCGAGGGCCCCAGCCCGAGCTTGCGAGGGCAGGGAGCCGGTGTGGACTTGCGAGGATAGGGGGCGGGTGGGGACTAGCGGACCTCGAAGCCTGCCTGCCGGATCGCGGCCTTGACCTGGGCGATCATGTCGAGGGGCCCGAAGTGGAAGACCGACGCCGCGAGAACGGCGTCGGCGCCCGCTGCCACGGCCGGCGGGAAGTGCTCGGGTTTGCCGGCGCCGCCGGAGGCGATGAGCGGCACCTTGACCCCCGCACGGGCGAGCCGGATCAATTCCAGGTCAAAGCCGTCCTTGGTGCCGTCGGCGTCGATCGAGTTGAGCAGGATCTCCCCAACGCCGCGGTCGGCAGCTTCCCGGGCCCACCCGATGGCGTCGATCCCGGTCCCCTGGCGTCCGCCGTGGGTGGTGACTTCGAAGCCGGACGGGGTGGGCTTCGAACCCGGGCGGGTGCGCCGGGCGTCGAGGGAAAGCACCAGGACCTGGGACCCAAAGTGCCGGGTGATCTCGTCGATCACGTCCGGCCGGGCCACGGCGGCAGTGTTGATGGCGGCTTTGTCCGCGCCGCAGCGCAGGAGCTTGTCCACCTCGGCCACGCCGCGGACACCGCCGCCGACCGTGAGCGGGATGAAAACTTCCTCGGCGGTGCGGCGGACGACGTCGAACGTGGTCTCCCGGTTGCCGGACGACGCCGTGACGTCAAGGAAGGTCAGCTCGTCGGCGCCGCTGTTGTCGTAGCGGTGCGCCAGTTCCACCGGGTCACCGGCGTCGCGGAGCCCTTCAAAGTTGATGCCTTTGACCACGCGGCCGGCATCGACGTCGAGGCACGGGATGACGCGCACGGCAACAGTCATGACTTCTCCTGATGTTTGCTGGAGGGACTCGGCAGGTGGGCGCTCAGATGCGGCAGGCGTGGATGCTGCTGACCAGGATGGCGCGGGCGCCGAGGTCGTAGAGCTCGTCCATGATCCGGTTGGTTTCCCGCTTGGGCACCATCGAGCGGACGGCCACCCAGTCCGAATCGCGCAGCGGCGAGACGGTCGGCGACTCCAGGCCCGGGGTGAGTCCGGCGGCCTGCTCTACGAGCTCCTTACGGATGTCGTAGTCCATCAGCACGTACTGCCGGGCCACGAGCACGCCCTGAAGCCGGCGGATCAGTACCTCGGTGGCCGGGTTCTGCTCGCCCTTGCGGCCGATCAGCACCGACTCGGAGTTCAGGATCGGCTCGCCGAAAATCTCCATGCCGGCGGCCTTGAGCGTGGTGCCGGTCTCGACGACGTCGGCAATTGCGTCCGCGACGCCGAGGCGTACGGAGGATTCTACGGCGCCGTCGAGGCGGACCACCTTCGCTTTGATGCCGCGCTCGGCCAGGTAGCCGCGCAGCAGACCGTCATAGCTCGTGGCGAGGCGCTTGCCCTCGAGCTGTTCGATGGTGGTGAAGTCGCCCACGGGGCCGGCGAAGCGGAAGGTGGACGCGGCGAAGCCCAGCGGCAGCAGTTCCTCGGCCTCGACCTCGGCGTCGAGCAGCAGGTCACGGCCGGTGATGCCGACGTCGAGTGTTCCCTGGCCCACGTACACGGCGATGTCGCGCGGACGCAGGAAGAAGAACTCAATGTCGTTGTCCGGGTCCACCATGACCAGTTCGCGGGTGTCGCGGCGCTGGCGGTAGCCAGCCTCGGCAAGCATGGCGGAGGCGGCTTCGGACAGGGATCCCTTGTTCGGGACGGCAACTCTAAGCATGGGAAAGTCTCTCTTGGGTGTGGAAGGTCTCTGTTGGGCACGTCGGCCACGCGGTGCGCGGGTTCCGCCGGATGAGTCCTGGCGTTTTCCGTGCGGGCGCGGCTACAGATGCTTGTAGACGTCTTCCAGGGTGAGTCCTTTGGCGAGCATCAGAACCTGCAGGTGGTACAGCAGCTGCGAAATTTCCTCAGCGGCGGCTTCATCGGATTCATACTCGGCAGCCATCCAGACCTCGGCTGCTTCCTCCACGACCTTCTTGCCGATGCCATGGACTCCGGAATCCAGTTCGGCGACGGTGCGGGAGCCTTCCGGGCGGACGGCTGCCTTTTCACTCAGTTCTGCGAACAGCGACTCGAAATTCTTCACGCCCCCAAGCCTACTTGCTCCCGGCGCGGGAACGCCTGCCGGGCCCTTGCATGACGAACGGGATGTGAGGCATTGCACACCATGTCAATCACAGGCGGGGCGGCCGGCGGGCTGCCGGCCGCCCCGCCTGGAGCTGCAGTTGTGCGGGCTCCGGTTGTCCGGGGCGAATTGTCTGGAGCGAATTGTCTGGGTGAAGCGGTACTTAGCCGAACTGCTTGAGGGTCACTGCCGTGGCCAGGGCGGCGGTGACGGCCTCGTGCCCCTTGTCCTCGGTGGAACCCGGCAGGCCGGCCCGGTCGATGCCCTGCTGTTCGGTATCGCACGTCAGCACGCCGAAGCCCACGGGGACGCCGGTGCGGACGCTGACCTCGGTCAGGCCCAGGGTGGCTGCCTCGCAGACATATTCGAAGTGCGGCGTCCCGCCACGGATGACGACGCCGAGCGCCACGACGGCGTCGAAGTGCGGTGCCAGCCGGGCAGCCGCGACGGGGAGCTCAAACGTGCCCGGCACCCGCAGGACGGTCGGCTCGCTGATGCCGGCGTCCTTCGCGGCACGCAGGGCGCCGTCAAGGAGCCCGTCCATGATCTGGGTGTGCCAGCTCGCGGCCACGATGGCCAGTTTGAGCCGCGAGGTTTCCTCCGGCTTGAACGTGCTGAGGTCGATCTGGGGGGCGCCGTGGCCACTCATGGGAATTCCTTGCTGTTGAGTCTGGTGGTTGGTCCGCCGCCAGTCCGCCCTGCCGGGCAGCTTAGGCTGCCGGGCACGGCGGGCTGGCGGGTGAAGCGGGGCGGAACGGCCCGGAGGGCCGCCGGGTCAGTCCTGGTCGTGCTCGAATCCGGCCGGAGCCGGTTCAACGTCCAGAACCAGGCGGTGGTCCATCCGGTCCTTTTTCGTCTGCAGGTAGCGGATGTTCTGTTCCCTGGAAGGAACCTCAGTGGGGACCATCTCCACCACCGTGACGCCTGCCTGGGCGAGCCGGTCCTGTTTGTCCGGGTTGTTGCTCAGGAGCCGGATCTCGTGGAGGCCCATATCGGCGAGGATCTGGGCCGCCGCCTTGTAGCAGCGCGCATCGACGGGCAACCCGAGCTGCTCGTTGGCCTCCACAGTGTCGAATCCGGCCTCCTGCAGGGCATAGGCCTTCATCTTGTTCGCCAAGCCGATTCCGCGTCCCTCCTGGCCGCGCAGGTAGAGCAGCGTACCGCCGAACTCGTTGATCATCTCGAGGGCATAGGCCAGCTGTTCGCCGCAGTCGCACCGGTAGGAGCCGAACACGTCTCCGGTGAGGCACTCCGAATGCAAGCGGACCAGCGGGGCCATCCCGTCCACAGGTTGCATCGGTGAACTGACCGCCAGGTGCTCGGCTCCAGTGGCCAGATCGGTCCAGGCCTGGGCCACGAAATCGCCAAATGCGGTGGGCAGTTGGACGATGGGTCCTGCGCTGACCGGATGCGGCTGACCTGCCATGGCCGTTTCTTCTCGTGTCTTAGAAGTCGTCACTGTTTCTCCTCCATCAGACGGGATCCGCTGCGTAGCTGTCGTGCTGCCCTGCTTCGAGGTAGGCCACCAGATCCGCAATCGAAATCAGGGGGCAGCCATGCTCAATGGCGAAGCCGCGTAGTCCGTCCAGCCGCATCATTTCTCCGTTGTCATACACCAGCTCTGCAATCACTCCCACGGGTTCCAGTCCCGCCAGCCGGCACAGGTCCACGGCCGCTTCGGTGTGGCCGGGACGTTCCCGCACTCCCCCCTTAACGGCGCGGAGGGGAAAAACATGCCCGGGACGCGTCAGGGATTTCGGCTGGCTTTGCGGGTCGGCCAGGATCCGGGCTGTCAAGGCGCGGTCCGTGGCAGAAATTCCGGTGCTGACTCCGACGGCGGCATCACAGGACACGGTGTAGGCGGTGCCCTTGGCGTCTTCGTTAACGGCCACCATCGGCGGCAGCGCGAGGGCGTCGGCCCGGTCGGCGGCCAGCGGTACGCAGATCACGCCAGAGCTGTAGCGGACCGTCCAGCCCATCAGTGCCGGCGTCGCGTGCTGGGCGGCGAAAATGATATCGCCTTCGTTCTCGCGGTCCTCGTTATCCACTACGAGGACGGGACGCCCGGCGGCCATGGCGGCAATGGCGTCCCCGATCGGGTCGAGGCCCGTCCTGCCTGAGTCTGCAACGGGGTCTGCAGCCGGGTGTGCGGCTGAGTCCGCCGCGGCGCCTTCCGCGACGGGGCGGAGTTCTTCAGCCAGGATATGGCCTGCTTGGTCCTTGACGCGGCTCATTTCGCTGCCCCGTCCGTGAGTGCTGCTTCTTGGGCTGCTTCTTCGGCGGGCGCCGCGGACGCCCGGTGCGCTGCGGGCGACGTTCCGCTGGCAAAGGACAGGAGGCGTTCGGTGTATTTCGCCAGCACGTCAACTTCAAGGTTCACCCGGCCGCCGAGGGGCTTGCTGCCCAGGCCGGTCTCCGTGAGGGTCGTGGGGATCAGCCCGACTTCAAACCAGGGCGCCGGATCGTTCGCGGGGCTCACGGCAGTGACCGTGAGGGAGACGCCGTCGACGGCGATGGAGCCCTTTTCGGCGATATACCGTGCCAGTCCGGCCGGCACACCGAACCGGAGCCGGTCCCAGTTGCCAAGGCCCTCGCGTTCCAGAAGCTGCCCGACGCCGTCGACATGCCCCTGGACGACGTGACCGTCCAGCCGTCCCCCGGCCGGGACGCAGCGCTCCAGGTTGACGGGATCGCCGGCAGTGAGTTCACCGATGGTGCTACGGTTGAGAGTTTCGCCCATGACGTCGACGCTGAAGTCTTTGCCGTCGATTTGCGTGGCCGTGAGGCAGACGCCGTTGACCGCGATGGAACCACCCAGGGCGAGGCCGTCCGTGGTGCCGGGCGCGTGGAGCCGAACGGTGGCGCTGACGTCGCCGTTGCGCTCAACGGAAAGCACCTTTCCCTGCTCGGCGATAATTCCGGTAAACATCAATTGCCTCCTGCGGCGGTGTCCGCGCCATTGCGGTGCGGGGTTGTATCGGATGAAGTAGAGGTGGCGGCCGGGCTCTCCACGCCGGGCGCGCTGGCGGGGCCCGCCGGGCGAAGATGCAGCCGGAGGTCGCGGCCGAGCATCTGGACGGCGCCCCCGGACGCGGAGTCCCATTCCCACTGTTGGGCATCGGCCAGGGTGGTGATGCCCAGGTCGTCGAGCGCGGGCGTTCCGGAGCCGAGCAGCGTCGGCGCCAGGTAGACGATGAGTTCATCGACCAGACCGGCGGTGAGGAATGCGCTCAGGATCCGGGAACCGCCTTCCACCATGAGGTGCCGGACGCCGCTCTGGAACAGCTGGTCCAGAGCCTCGCGCGGATCACGGGTCGCCAGGTGCAGGACGTTGCCGTCCGCGCCGTGGATGGCCGCGTCCTCGGGTATGCCTCGGTAGCCCATCACGGTGCGCAGCGGCTGCTTGCCGGACTCCTCGCCGTCAGAATTCCGGGCCGTGAGCCGGGGGTTGTCGACCAGCACCGTCTGCGTGCCGACCAGGATGGCGTCAATCCGGCCCCGGAGCGCATGGTTGTCGGCGAGGGACTCCGGGCTGGAGATCCACTGGCTGGTGCCGTCGCCGGCAGCAATGCGGCTGTCGAGGGTCTGTGCGATATGCAGCGTGACGAAGGGCCGTTTGGCGGCGACGGCGTCGAACCAGCGCCGGTTTAAATCCAGCGCGGCGTCGGCCGCCAGCCCGGACCGGACGCGGACACCCGCGGCGCGGAGCGTCACGGCGCCGCCGGCGGCCGGGTCATGGGGGTCATCGATGGCGTAGATGACGTCGGTGATGCCGGCGTTGATGATCGCCTGGGCGCAGGGGCCGGTGCGTCCGCAGTGGTTGCACGGTTCCAGGGTCACCACCATCGAAGCACCGCGGAGATCCAAACCCGCCGCCTGCGCCTGGGCAATCGCGTCAGCTTCGGCGTGGGCAGTCCCTGCCCCGCGGTGGTACCCGGTGACGAGGGGCGACCCGTCCGTTCCGAGGACGACGGCGCCCACGAGCGGGTTGGCGCCCCGCGGACCCTGCGCCGCGGCAGCGAGGGCAGCTTGCATGGCCGCACGTTCCGCGGCGCTGAAGGGGGCTCCGGCGTCGGGCTCGCCCAAAGGAGCTGCGGTGGCCAGGTGACTGCCGCTCATGCCATCACCCCTACGTCGGGGACGGCCACAGTGGAGACGGTCATCTTAGAGGCTGCCCATACCCGGCGGCGCATGCCGCCGAGGGCCGGGGCCAGCCCAGAGATGTTGCCAGGCACTTCACAAAGAATCAGGACAGATCCGATTACCGGGACCTGTGCTTGGAAGAGCCATCGCAGAAAGTTCATGTGTGTCGTTCCTTCCCTCTAGAACCGCGATGGCTCCGGGGGTATACGACAGCACAATTATGCGGCGCCGTCTGGGCGCCGCAGTAACAGCTGTACGTGCTTCTCTCATCCAGACTTTAACTGTCGGTATCGGAATTTCACCGATTCAACCGTCTGCCGGCACCTTTCCGAAGAGAGGCACTGGCGCGCGGGTCGCGGACTATCACCGCCGGTTCGGACTTACACCGACCCCGGAGCACGTATGTGTGTTGTTATTCTGACACAACCCGGGCTAGTCTCCGGCTATTCCCGGCCGCGTACATTACGGTCCGAGTAATCTTTACGGCAGTCCGGCCCCGTACCGCCCCGCGCCGCTGCCCGGCCCGGGCCGTCCTCAGCGGCTGCCGGCAACCCTGAGCCGTTCGATTGCGTCCGCGGGGTCAGTTGCGCCGTACACGGCCGAGCCGGCCACGAAGACGTCTGCTCCGGCCTCGGCGGCCCGGAAAATCGTGTCCGCGGTGATGCCGCCGTCCACCTGCAAAGCCACCTTGAGGCCCGAGCGGTCGATCGCGGCCCGGGCACGCCGGATTTTCGGCAGGGTCAGGTCCAGGAACTCCTGGCCGCCGAAGCCAGGCTCCACGGTCATGATCAGCAGCATGTCGAGTTCGCCGAGCATGTCCAGGAACGGTTCGACGCCGGTCCCCGGCCGGAGCGCAAGCCCTGCCTTGGACCCGCGTGCCCGCAGTTCGCGCGCCAGCTTGATAGGGGCAATCGAGGCCTCGGCGTGGAACGTCACGGACGCCACGCCGGCGTCGGCGTAGGCAGGGGCCCAGCGGTCGGCGTGCTCGATCATCAGGTGCGCGTCCAGCGGGATGGGGCTGATTTCCTGCAACCGCTGCACCACGGGCAGGCCCAGCGAGAGGTTGGGCACGAAGTGGTTGTCCATGACATCGACGTGCACGGCATCCGCGTTGCTGATCCGGCTCAGCTCCGCCTCGAGGTTGGCGAAGTCGGCGGACAGGATACTCGGGTTGATGCAGCACTTGGTCATGCGGGATTCCTTGTCGGTCTATCGGTCTGATGGAAAGTCGCTGTGCGGACATGCCGTTCTGCTGAAAATCGGTCCTGCCAAAATTCAGTCCAACGGGCATGTCCTGCGGAACGGGGCTATGGGCAAGTATCGCCCGGCGTTCAGGCTTTCTTGTGGATGAGGGCCAGGAACATGGCGTCTGTGTGGTGCACGTGGGGCCAGAGCTGGGCGGTGAGCTCGTTCCCGGCCTCAAGGTGGCCGGTGAGGCTGACGCTGTCCAGCGCGGCGCCGGCGTCGATGAGTTCGAGGTCCTCCCGCTTACGCAGGGCGTCACTGACGACGGCGGTCGTCTCCGCCGGGTGCGGCGAACACGTCACGTACGCCACCACGCCGCCGGGCTTGACGGCGTCGATAGCGGAGTTGAGCAGCTGGCGCTGCAGCGGGCCCAAGTCCACGAGGTCCTTGGGCGTGCGCCGCCATCGCGACTCCGGGCGGCGGCGCAGGGCCCCCAGACCGGTGCACGGGACGTCGACGAGGACCCGGTCGAAGGACTCCGGCTGCTCGGTGCCGAGGTCCCGGCCATCTCCGGTCCTGACCTCCCAGGCGTCCCGAGGCACAGCGGACAGGGCCTGGCGGACCAGTTTGGCCCGGTGCGGAGCAAATTCGTTGGCCAGCAGGTGGGCACCCCGCTGCCGCGCGAGGGCACCGAGAAGGGCAGCCTTGCCGCCGGGGCCGGCGCACAGATCGAGCCAGCGCTCCCCCGCGCCTTCGCTACCCTGCGCGGCTTCCGCGCCGAGATCGACAGCGGCCATGGCGCGGGCCACGAGCTGCGAACCGACGTCCTGGACGCGGGTACTGCCGTCACGAACCGAGGCGAGCCGGCCGAGGTCACCACCGCTGGACAGCGCGGATCCCTCCACGAGCTCGCCCGGAGTGGCCCCGCCTTCCAGGGCCTCGTCCAGGCTGCCGACGCCGGGCAGCGCCACGAGGTTCACCACGGGCGCGGCGTTGTCGGCTTCGAGAAGCTCATCGATCTCAGTGGCCGGCCGGCCGTGGGCCACGAGCGATTGGCGCAGTGCGCGCACGATCCACTCCGGGTGGGCGTAGCGGATGGACGCGATCGTGGTGGGATCGGTCTCGGTACTGAGGAGCAGGTCGAGCCATTCTTCGAGCGTGCGGGCCGAGACCTTGCGCAGCACCGCATTGATCAGGGCCGACGGGCCGGCCCCGATCACGGCGCGGGCCAGCCCCACGGTCTGGTCCAGGGCGGCGTGGGCGGGCACCCGCATCGCGAGCAGCTGGTGCGCGCCAATCCGCAGGGCATCCAGGATTGCCGGGTCCAACTGGTCCAGCGGCCGGTCGACGCAGCGCGCCAGGATGGCGTCGTATGTACCCTGGCCGCGGAGAGCGCCGTAGCTGAGCTCGGTGGCAAAACCGGCGTCGCGCTTATCCAGTCCGTGGTGCCGGATCCGGGCGGGCAGCACGAGGTTCGCGTAGGCGTCCTCGGCTTCCACGGCACGGAGCACTTCGAAGGCTACTAGCCGGGCCGGGTCGGCCCGGCGGGTGCGCTGCGAGGGAGCACTCTCGGTGAAGCCGCGCTGCGGGCCGCGGTTGCGTTCCCGGCCTTGGGCGTTCCGCCGGCTGCCGCCGCGGGCACCACCCTGGCCGCCTGGCTGGGAGCCGGACTGGCCGCCGCCCTGGCCGCCGGGCTGGTGGCCCCTGCCGCGGCCGCTGCCGCTGGTTCCGGACTCGCTCATTCGAATACCACGCTTTCAAGTGTTGCCTGTCCGCGCGCCCAATCAGCGGCGGCCATCATTTTCTTGCCCGCAGGCTGGATCCGGGTCAATTCCACCGGGTGCGAGCCCGTGCCCACCACGACGCGTTTGCCGTCCATGGCCAGCTGTCCGGGCGGGAGCGCGGAAGCTTCCGGCGCGGGCAGCACCGGCTCGAGCTTGATCCGCTGGCCCTCCAGCATGGTCCAGGCGCCGGGCTCGGGCGTCACCCCGCGGGCCCTCCTCCCGATCGCCAACGCAGGCTGCCGCCAGTCAAGCCGGCCATCCTCGAGGCTGAGTTTGGGGGCCAGGCTGACCTCGCCCTGCTGCGGCAGCGCGACGGATTTGCCGGCGTCGATGGCGGACAGGGTCTGGGCCAGCAGGATCGCGCCACTACGGGACAGCCGTTCGAGCAGGGCGCCGGCGGTATCGCCGGGGTGCACCGTTTCGGTGAGCGTGCCGAACACGGGTCCGGTGTCCAGCCCCTCCTCAAGACGGAAGGTGACTGCGCCCGTGACGTCGTCCCCTGCAATGACAGCGCGCTGCACAGGGGCGGCTCCACGCCAGGCCGGCAGCAGGGAAAAGTGCAGGTTCACCCAGCCGTGGCGCGGAACTTCCAGGGCCGCACGGGGAATCAGGCCGCCGTACGCAACAATGGCCGCGACGTCGGGCGCAACGGCGGCAATGCGGGCAGTGACCTCGGCGTCCACCTTGGCGGCGTGGATGATCTCGATCCCGAGCTCGGCGGCCCGGGCTGCCACGGGTGACGGCGTCAGTATCCGTTTGCGGCCCAGCGGGGCGTCCGGGCGCGTGAGGACGGCGACGACGTCGAACCCGGCCTCGATCAGGGCGTCCAGGGACGGGACCGCGACAGCCGGGGTCCCCGCGAAAAGAACCCTCACGGGGTGATTCCGAAGCTGGACCCGCCAAAGCTCGTCCCGACCGTCTTCGCGCGCTTCGTTGTTGTCTGTTCGGTAATGGCGTCGTAGTTGGCATTGCGGATGGCGCGCAGGGCGGCCTTGCGGTCGTCGCCCTCGAGCCGATCCGTATAGAGGATGCCGTCCAGGTGGTCGGTCTCATGCTGGAAGCAGCGCGCCAGCATGCCTTCGCCCTCCACAGTGACGGGATTGCCGTGGAGGTCCACGCCGGTCACGCGGGTATGCCGGTGCCGCCGAACGGGGAAGCCGAGGCCCGGGATGGACAGGCACCCTTCGACCTGGTCCGGCTGGAAGTCCTCGCTGTTTTCCAGCACGGGGTTGATGATGTGACCCTCAACGCCACCGATCCGGTACGTGAAGACGCGCTGGCTCACGCCGACCTGGGGGGCGGCCAGGCCTGCGCCCTCCACGTCCTCCATGGTTTCGGTCATGTCAGCGACCAGCTTTGCCAGTTCAGGCCCGAATTCCGTCACGGGATCGGCGACTGTGCGCAACACAGGATCGCCGATGATGCGGATATTCAAAATGGCCATGTGCAGTCTTTCCTCACGGTGGGCAGCTAGGGATCCAGTCCAGTTTAGTTGCACTCCGTAGAGTCCTGGACTTCAGCCGGATAGGCGTCCGGGGAGTCGAGTGCGGGGATCCGCGTGCGCCGGGCTGGTGGAACGCCGGCGTTCGGTTCGCGGGGACCGGGCCGCCGGACCACACGGCGTGTCCGCAGGGCCTGTCCGCAGCGGTCGCGGCGCCGGCCCGCACGGCCGGGCTGCAGTGTTCGCCGCGCCGGACGGCCGGGCTGTGGGGCCGGCCTGTAGGGTCCGCACGGTTCGCAGCGCACGCCTATAAGGCTCGCAGCGCCGGACCTCTCGCTTCATTTGGGGCGTCAAATGAGATCAGCATGTGTCTTCACGTTTGGGGCCCGACGGTAGACGGAAAACGGCCTCAGGGGCGACCGCCGTCCCCTGAAAGCGGCCGCAGGACGTAGCTCCGAAAATCTGAAACCGCCCTCAGTTCATCACTCCTGCTTCGCGCTAAGAATGTCAGACCCCCGGAGGAGACTGGTGTCATGGAAGCCGCCAGGGATTTCATTCCGCTCGGGGACGACGGGCAGGGCACGGATCGGTGCACCGGTCGCGCTGCAGGCTGCGGCGCGGATCCCGGCACGGACCGCGGCGCATGTGCCGGTTCGGGTCCGGCCGGGCGGTCGGGTGTGGATGTTGCCCTGGCCGCGTTGGAGGCTGTGGGGTCGACGGCGCTTCAGGATGCGGCGTCGTGGGATTTCCGGGCCGCGGCGGACTTCGCCGGGCGGGTGGAGAAGCTCTCGCGCCGGGCGGAGTTTTTGCAGCTGGTGGCGGCCGGTGCGGTGGACCGGACCCGGAAGCAGTCCGCCGCGGCAGCCGGGGCGGGGGCGAGGACGGCGGCGGGGGCGGGCACGTCGTGGACGACGGGCTGGCGCGACGACGCCCCCGGCACCGCGGCCGCCGGCACCGCGGCCGCCGGTGGCGCACCGTCCGGCGCGGTGAGTGGTGCTGTGGCCGATGACGGGATCGACGGCGGAATCGACGGCGGAATCAACGGTGGGATCGACGGTGGGATCGACGGTGTGCCCGGTTCCGCAGCTTCGCCCGACGCCCTCACGGGCGTGACAGCGCCCGGTGCTGCGGCTTCGCCCGATGCGCTGTCCGGGGAGGGTGTGCCGTCGGATGCGGCCGGTGACGCGGCGGTGGTCGATGACGGGTATCGGAACACGGCGGAGTTCCTCCGGGCGCGGCTGCGGATCAGCGCGCCGGAGGCTAAACGCAGGCTCTCCCTGGCCTGGAATCTGTTGCCCCGCCGGGGACTCACCGGCCAGCCCGTCCCGGCCGTGCACGCGGAGCTCGGTGCGGCGGTCGCGTCCGGGGAGGTCGCGTCGCGGGCCGCGACGATCATCACTGCGGCGCTGGAGAAGGTCCGGCACGTCTGTGACGTCGGGGCGTTGGCGCGGATGGAGCAGGCCCTGACGCGCACGGCCGCGGAGAACGACGCGGACTTCCTGGCCCGGGTGGCCCGGGGCTGGGCGGATGCGCTGGATCAGGACGGTGCCGAGCCCTCCGAGGAGCTGCTGCGCCAGCTGCAGGGCGCCTTCATCCGGCGCCGGCGCCACGGCCTGCACCATCTTGAGATTTTCGCGACCACCGAACAGTTCGAGTACCTCCTCACCGTCATGAACACCGGCACCAACCCCCGCACCACAAACACACACGCCGCCGGGCCCACGAAAGCCGCCGCCTCTGAGGTATCGGCCGCCGGCGCCGCTTCTGAGGGCCCCACGGCCGGCGCTGAGGACTCCGCCACTGGTGCCGCCGCTGATGGCTGGGCCGCCGGAGCCGGGGCCCATGATGGCTCCGCCACCGGTACGGCCGCTGATCGATGGGCCTCCGGTGCAGAGACGGCCGCCGGTCACGGCTGGGCGGTTGATGCCACCTCCGGTGCCGCCGCTTCTGCTGACTGGGGCGCCGAGCCCGCCGGAGCTTCCTTCGCCGTGGGGTGGGCTCCCAGCCTGTCCGACGGTCAAGGCTGGGTCGTCGGCACTCCCGCCGGCGAGCGTTCGACCCTCGGACCCGTCGACGCGGCCGGTGACGGCAGTGAGTGGCCGGTCACGGGTGCCGGGGCCGGCGTGTGGGCCTGTGATGCCCGGGCCGGCGGTGTGTCGACTCTTGCGGATGCCCAGGCTGCCTCCCCGGCCCCGGCTCAGGCTCCCGCCGTGGGGAATCATGCCGTTCCGGACGACGCCCCCGCAGCAGCGGGGCAGCCGGTGTGCGAGGAGGATCCGGGGGCAGCCGGGCTGGATCCCCGGTCCCGGGCCCAGCGGCTGCTGGACGGCCTGGTCGGTGCCTGCGGGATCGCCCTCGCCACCGGGGGCCTGCCCGCCGCGGGCGGGCTCCGGCCCCAGGTCATGGTCACCATCGACTACCGGGACCTGCTGACCCGGCTCGGCACCACCCCCGACGCCCAGACTGGCCCGGCAGAAGGTCAGGAAACGGCCGGTGGGGCGTTCCGGCCCGCGGGGGCGGTGCGGGAAACGGGTGCGCTGCTGTTCACCGGACCCGTCACCGCCTCCACGGTAAGGAAGATCGCCTGCGACGCCGACATCATCCCCGTCCTGCTCGGGGGTGAGGGACGGATCCTGGACATCGGCCGCGCGTCCCGGATCTTCCCGCCCCACCTCCGCAAAGCCCTCATCGCCCGGGACCTCGGCTGCGCCTTTCCCGGCTGCACCATCCCCGCGCCCTGGTGCGAAGCGCACCACATCACCTACTGGTCCCGCGGCGGGACCACGGGCACGGACAACGGAACCCTGCTCTGTTCCCATCACCACCACCTGATCCACAAAGAAGCGTGGACCATCCGGGTCCGGACCGGGGTCCCCTGGTTCATCCCGCCACCCCACATCGACCCCGGCCAAAAACCCCGCCGCAACCACTACTTCACACCCGCCCGACCCGCCCAGGCCGCATAACCGCAACCCGGACAGAGACGGCCTCATCGCGGCGATAATGCCAGCCGTGTCATCACGGACCCGGCAATCACGGCGTGATTCGGGCAGCGACGGCGTTATACAGGCCAACGTGCCACCACGTGATCGCACACCAAGGGGTAACGACAGCACGGCTGCCGTCCGCGGTGGCCACGGCTTCTTGGCACTGCCGCACGACGGCGAGCAGGATCAGTCACGGCGTTACCCGGGCCGAGTTACGACCACGTAATCGCAGACCAGGCGGTCGCGGTAGCCGGGCAGCGAAGGCGGCTCCCGGTTACGGCCGTCTGACGGACGCCCGCGCGGCATCCCGGGCAGTTGGCCAGGTTCCACTACGGCAGTCTGGGGCATTGGCTGCATCACCCGGGCCAAGGTGCGCGCGGTGAAATCGCAAGCCCTGATGACAACGGCATCCCGCCCGGCGGTTAGGTTTCGGCATCCCGACAAAACATCAACAACACGTCATCGCAGCTATTCGACAGCAAACCGGGATGCGACTGCGGTTTCCCAGCCAAGAGGGCGCCGGAACGACGCCAGCGCGCGGGAGACTTCCGCAAATGCCATCTTTGCCACGCAAGGCAACATGTCATGCGACCCCGCGCCCCAGCGGGCAAATTACCGGCGGTGGCAGTTGCTGGCGCTGTGCTGGAGCCGGGGCAGTGACACGGCGGCGAGCCATGAGCTACTTCTGCATGGGGGTGCCCCGACAGGAAGAGTTAGCCCGAGAGAGCTCGGGCTCAGGCTCCGGCTCAGCAGCGCCGGCTCAGCGCTTCACGGGAGGCGCGAGCGGGAGCAGTGCCGCCCCGGCAGTGGCCGTGTCGGCAGACATTTCCCAGACGCGGCGCAGAGCGCAGAATTTCCACCAGTGGTGTTTCAGGACGTCGGGATTGGCCCGCTGCGGACGGACTTCCGTCTCGCCTACTGCCACAGCCAGGAGGATCGGCGATTCGCCGTGCTGCCATGCTTCCCACTCCCCCGCCACGGGATCCACGAGGCTTTCTTCCGCCTTCATACCGGCGACGAGCTGCATCACGACCTTGTCATCGAGCGGTTTGACGGTGCCGTCCCGGCTGGTGCCCTTGGTCTTGTAATCGATGAGACAGGTCCGGCCGTTGATCTTCGCCACGAGGTCCAGGGTGCCGGCATAGCCGACCGTCTTGTTCCACACCGTAATCTCTGGGGCGATGGGTTCAACCTGGAAGAGCTCCCACCATTCATCGAATCGCGCAGCGAAGGCTTCCTCACCATTGGCGGCGAGGGCTTCGCGGGTTTCCTTCATCTGGTGCGGCCGGCCGAGCGCGCGCAGCGCAACCTGCTCACAGTAGTTGTGGACCCGGTCGCCGCGCTTGGCGGCCTCGTCCCGGTAGCTCTCCGCTGCCTTGGCTGCCCGGCTGACTGCCTGCCGCAGCTTGCCTGGGCTCCCCAGAATGCCGGGAAGTTCGGGATCCTGGGCAAGGCTGTTGGCCCCCATGTAGCCGAACCAGCCATCGAGTCCATGGGGCTGTTGGCCAATCACCGTAGTGATTGACGGGACGGAGAATTGTGCCGATGTGGAGCGTGCGTACATCCGGCCATAGTCAGTGGCGTGGGCGAGGAGTGGAGCAGTCATGTAAAGACTCTTTCACGGGGGTCGGACAACGATGAAAAGCAAAATGGCCCGCCCCGCATGTCAGCGGAACGGACCATTTCGTTGGTGGGCGATACTGGGTTCGAACCAGTGACCTCTTCGGTGTGAACGAAGCGCGCTACCACTGCGCCAATCGCCCCAACGACATTGAATGCTAGCCCACCCGGCCGGATTTTAGAAATCGGCGCCGATGACGACCCCTCGACCGGGGTCACGCCCGTCGTTACCAAGGGTCGGCCACTACGCCAGACCACTGCCCGCGCGAGCAGCACCTCACCCGGCTCCCAGCAACGCGTCCCCAGCACAGGCGAGCCTTTACTCCCCGACTGCAGCGTCGCCTTACCAGCCCGGGCCCCGGACGCCGGGTCCCCCTGCACCCTGAAACTCCGCACGCCGGGTCCCCCTAGACCCTGGGACCCACACCCGGATTCCAGGCACGGAGTCCCCCACGAGCACGCAGCCGCCCACCCAATTCCCAACCCGGAGACTCCAAGCCCAAGCCCGAGCCCAAACGGTGGACCGCCTTCCATCGCCGCCACGGCATGCCTGCGAAGCTAATTACAGCCCTGTAATTCGTAAAATTCCCTAGAAATCAAGGAAGTAGGGCCATTGAGTCGGGGCCATCGGGCCTCGATTTGTAGATTCCCAGAACCTCCTATAGAGTTCTTACTCGTTGGAACGCGAGGAAATGCCGAATGCGGCAAGGAAATGCACCCCAATAATGCGGACGTAGCTCAGCTGGTAGAGCACCACCTTGCCAAGGTGGATGTCGCGAGTTCGAATCTCGTCGTCCGCTCGCAGGACACTGTCACGGCAAAGGTTCTTCGGAATCCTGCTTACACGGTGGGTTGGCCGAGAGGCGAGGCAGCGGCCTGCAAAGCCGTATACACGGGTTCGAATCCCGTACCCACCTCGGTGAAAACCATGGTTTCCGGTTTAGGCCGGATGAAATGGGCGATTGGCGCAGCGGTAGCGCGCTTCCCTGACACGGAAGAGGTCACTGGTTCGATCCCAGTATCGCCCACCAAAGCAAGGTAACTTGCTTGATGCAGTACCACCGGCCAAGCCGGCATGGACTTCATATTGCGGACGTAGCTCAGCTGGTAGAGCACCACCTTGCCAAGGTGGATGTCGCGAGTTCGAATCTCGTCGTCCGCTCTCTTGTGTAAATGATTGACACAAATCCACTCCGGATTCTTCCGGTTGCGGGCGATTGGCGCAGCGGTAGCGCGCTTCCCTGACACGGAAGAGGTCACTGGTTCGATCCCAGTATCGCCCACCATCAAGCAGCTCCCCTGGAGCTGCTTTTTTCGTGCCCTTGTGCGTCCTGGATGTTAGCTGGATTATCGGTATCGGGCGTTGATCTGGGCGGGCCCTGCCGGACCGGGCCACAAGGCCCTTGACAGGAGTTCCCCGAGAACGGGCTGACTCTTGGCATGACCCCTACGGGCCGTTAGTATCGGAAGCCGGAGGAGCGATCTGGCTCCGCGACCGAAGGGAGGTGCCCGTGGGTTTACTTGACGATCTGAAGGGCAAGGCTCAGCACGTCATTGGTGGCAACGAACAGGCCATCAAGGACGGCATCGAAAAGGCCGGCGATTTCGTCGACACGAAGACCGACGGCAAGTACGCCGACAAGGTCGATGCAGTGCAGAAGGGTGCTTCCGACTTCGTGGATCAAGCAGATGACAGGCCGACCACGGCCCCTGTCGTCGAGCGGCCCCTCGTCGCGGATGAGCCTCCTGTAGCCGGGGAAACCCGGCAGCAGGGCCTCTGACCCAGGTACGTCAGCGAGGTGTCGGTCCCGCCGAGAGGCGGCGCCGGCACCTTCGGCGTTTAACGACGCCGAACGAAGCAACGCGGGGATCTTCGAGCCCATCCGGAAGCTCAGGATGGGCTCGAAGTGACTCCGCGTTGCTTTGCGTGGAGGGGTTCGCCTTGGCGGGGTTTCGACGTCGGAGTGTCACCACGTCGCCGCGTTCCGGCTGCGGACGGTTCAGACTCGAGACGATACCGGCCCAGGCGGGTCCACGCCTACGCCTGTCCTCGACTAAGCCGATTGGGGGCTAAGACGGTTCGTGGTTCTGGCCCTCACGGGCAAGCGCGGTAAGCCGGGAAACGGCGCGGAAGTACTTCTTCATGTACCCGCCGGTCATCATTTCCTCGGTGAAGAGCTTGTCGAACGGCACGCCGCTGGCCAGGATGGGCACGTCCTTGTCGTACAGCCGGTCTGCCAACACCACGAACCGCAGTGCCACGGCTTGCTCGGTGATCGTGTGCACGTTCTTCCACACGACGCCTTCGATCCCGTCCAGCAACTGGCGGTAGCGGCTCGGGTGCACGCCGGCCAGATGGTTGATCAGGGTGCTGAACTCGTCGCGGGCCACGGTCTTGCCGTCGAATTCGGCCTGCATGTGGTGGGTCAGGTCATCATTGCGCAGCGGAGCGGGCGCTGCCGGCAGGCCGCGGTGGCGGAAGTCCTCGCCGTCAATCCTTACGACGTCGAACTGGTCTGCGAGCACCTGGATTTCGCGCTGGAAGTCGACGGCGGCAAAGCGTCCGTCGCCGAGTGAACCCGGTAGGGTGTTCGACGTCGCGGCGAGCTTGACGCCCGCGTCGGCGAGTTCGCGCATGAGCCGGGACATCAGCACGGTGTCGCCCGGATCGTCGAGCTCAAACTCATCGATGCACACGAGCTTGTAGTGACTCAGGGCCTCCACGGTCTTGCGGAACGACAGCGCGCCGACGAGGTTGGTGTACTCGACGAAGGTGCCAAAGGCCTTGGGGCCGGGGGCGGCGTGCCACAGCGATGCCAGCAGGTGGGTCTTGCCGACGCCGAATCCGCCGTCGAGGTAGATCCCCGCCCGGGAGGTGTCCTTCTTGCCGAAGAGCCGCTTGAACAGGCCATCGCCGTCGCGCGCGCCCACACCAGCGGCGAAGTGCTGAAGGGCGTGGACCGCGTGCGCCTGGCTGGGCTGGGCGGGGTCGGGACGGTAGCTCGAAAACGACACCTCACCAAACCGCGGCGAAGGATAGAACCCATTGAGGAGTTCGTCCACGGAAACTGCCGGCGTGCGGGCGGCGAGCTGTTCGATGTGTACCAAGGTGGTCCGTTCTGCTGGTCTCTTGTCCCCAGCAAGAATACCGGCAAGGGAAGGCCGCCCCGTGTGCGCGGATGCGAACGGGCGGCCGGCGTGAGCAAGACCACATTTCCCCGTGTGAACCCGGTGGAGCATTCCCGCGGGGCCGTGACTAGTGTTGTAACAGGCTGGCGCCGCGCACTCTTTTCCGCGCCCGGCCTCCTGACCGTTTCAGTGAAAGGCCATCACCATGTCCTACCCCGTTGAGCAGAACGAAAAGTTCGCCGCGTACGCACACCCCGAGCGCCTGGTATCCACCGACTGGCTCGCCGCTGCAATTGATGCCGGCGCGCTCGACGGCGGCAAGCTCGTGGTGGTCGAGTCGGACGAGGACGTGCTGCTGTACGAAACCGGCCACATCCCCGGCGCCGTCAAGATCGACTGGCACACGGATCTCAACGACGAGGTCACGCGCGACTACATTGACGGTGAAGCCTTCGCCGCCCTGGCCGCGGCCAAGGGAATTTCCCGGGACAGCACCGTAGTCATCTACGGCGACAAGTCCAACTGGTGGGCCGCATACGCCCTGTGGGTCTTTACCCTGTTCGGCCACGAGGACGTCCGGCTCCTGGACGGGGGCCGCGACAAGTGGATCACCGAGGGCCGTGCCCTCACCACCGAAACCACGGTTCCGGCTCCGGGGACCTACCCCGTGGTGGAACGCAACGATGCCCCGATCCGCGCCTTCAAGGAGGACGTCCTTGCCCACTTCGGCAAGCCGCTGATCGATGTCCGCTCCGCTGAGGAATACACCGGCCAGCGCACCCACATGCCGGCCTACCCGGAGGAAGGCGCCCTGCGCGGCGGGCACATCCCCACCGCGGCCTCCATCCCCTGGGCCCGCGCAGCCGCCGAGGACGGCACCTACCGCGACCGCAGCGAGCTCGAGGCCCTGTACCTGGGCGAGGCCGGGCTCAAGGAAGGCGACGACGTCGTGGCGTACTGCCGGATTGGCGAGCGGTCCAGCCACACCTGGTTTGCGCTGAAGTACCTGCTGGGCTTCGACACCGTACGCAACTACGACGGCTCCTGGACCGAATGGGGCAACGCCGTGCGCGTCCCGATCGTCAAGGGCGCCGAACGCGGCACGGTCCCGGCCGGTCGCTAGGTTCGGCGCCGGCGGTTGCGACCGGGACACAATTGCCGCTCGTGCGTAAGCTGGGAGTGATGAATACTTCTGCCCTCCCCGCCGCACTGGCGGAAATTGTTGACGACTTCCAGGCCTTGACTGAACCCGAGCGGCTTCAACTGCTCCTTGAGTTCTCGCAGGGACTACCGGAGCTTCCGGAGCGGCTCCAGGACCACCCGGAACTGCTCGAGCAGGTGGTGGAGTGCCAGACGCCGCTCTTCCTCACCATTGAGACAGAACCGGCCGACGGCGGCGCGCCGGAGCGCGTCCGGCTCTACTTCAAGGCGCCCAAGGAAGCCCCCACTACCCGCGGTTTCGCCGGCGTGCTCCATGAAGGACTCGACGGCCTCAGCGCTGCGGAAATCCTGGCCGTCCCGGACGATATGCCCGAACAGCTCGGCCTCACCCGGGCCATCACTCCCCTGCGGATGCGCGGAATGACCGCCATGCTGGGCCGGATCAAGCGCAAAGTCGCCGCCTCCGGATCCCAGCACGCGCCGGCGCAGTCCTGACCTGCGGCGCTTAGACAATCAGCTAAGGACAATCAGTCGGTATGGCCCGAAAACAGGCATCCCAGGGAACTCCGGCCACCGCGGCACTCGCGGCCGCCGGGGTTCCCTTTGTCGTGCACCCCTACGCGCATGATCCTGCCGTAGCGAGCTATGGCCTTGAGGCCGCGGAGATGTTGGGCATCGACCCCGCCCGGGTCTTCAAGACCCTGATGGTCGACGTCGACGGCCGGCTCGCCGTCGGCGTCGTGCCCGTGAGCGGAAATCTGGACCTCAAGGCGATGGCTGCGGCCTTGGGCGGCAAGAAGGCCGCAATGGCGGACCCCGCCGCCGCGCAGCGACGTACCGGCTACGTGCTCGGCGGCATTTCGCCACTGGGGCAACGCCAGTCCTCCCCCACCGTGGTGGATGACAGTGCCCTGGCGCTGGCGACCATCCTGGTCTCGGGCGGCCGGCGCGGCCTGGACATCGAACTGGATCCGGCCGAGCTCATTCGGCTTACGGCCGCCCGCACCGCGAGGATCGGCACCCGGCACGACTGACTCTCCCGGCGATCGCGCGGCACATCACGGCAGTGTTGGCGTGAATCACCGCCGCCATCTGTCAGCCCGGTGTGGACTGCCCGGCCGCCGGCTCCTGGTCCCCGGGATTGACACGGGGCGCCAGCTGCTGCCGGAGCCAGGCCATGACCTGCCGCTCCCAGCGCTCCGGATCCACATTCCATTCTTTGGTGTGCCGAGCGGTGTTGAAGGACTCGAACGTGACCATCTCGGGATTCTTCTCAGCCAGCTCGGCGGAGGGCCCATACGGGACGTATTCGTCGTCAACGCTGTGCACAATGAGGGTCGGCGTCCGCAGTTCCACGGCCCGCGACACCCAGTCCATCGCCTTGAGGTCCACCGGGGCGGCCAGCCCGGTCAGCCGCCGGCCCAGAGGGTGGCTGAGCATCAGTTGCCCGTACCGCCCCACCGACGACGGGATCCGGTTCAGCTCCGCATGGTGGGCCAGCACGTTGACCCAGTTGATCACGGGGGCGTCCAAGACCATCGCCCGGATCAGCTGCCGATGCCGCGAGAGGTCGGCCGTCTGGAGGCAGATCGCGCCGCCCATCGACCAGCCGAACAGGACGACCTCGCGGGCGCCCTGCTCCAAGGCAAAGTCAATGGCGGCTTCGACGTCGCGCCATTCAGTGGAGCCCAGCCCGTAGCGCCCGTCGCTGGCTGACGGAGCCAGGCCGTCGTTGCGGTAGGAGATCAGCAGACTGGGCATGCCCAGGTCCCGAGCAGTCCGGACGGCCCTCAGGCCCTCCTGCCGTGAGGCGCCGCGCCCGTGCACCATGATCGCCCAGACGTCCGACACCGTGTCTTCCGACTCCGGTACGGCGCGCACCAGCCATGCCGGCGCGGTTCCGCCCTCGACGTCGATCAGCACGTCGTCCGCCGAAAGTCCGATGGCGGCCGGATCCGGATAGGCCGCCCCGCTCCACCAGCCGCGGCGGGCGGTGGAAATGTCTCCACTGTAGACGGTCTCGACTTCCCGCAGCACGGTGCGTTCGGCCGGCGAGTAGGAGAGGATCCGGCCGATCCGCGCGTGGCCCCGGCCGCCGTCGAAGAAGAACCCGTACACCCCGTCCACCGTGGCGTCCGGGGTTGCGGCCAGGATGACCTGCAGCCCGCGGCCCTCCCGGATCACGGCCAGCACTTCCTGGTCCGCGTCGCGGAACCTGGCAGGGGTGATGACACGGCGGGCGAAATACAGCGCGAGGGCGGATGATCCGGCGGCGAGTACGCCCGCAGCGGCGCTGCCTCCGATGATCCCCCCGACCGCCCACTTGGCGCTTCCGGACGGCCCGGCAGCGGCGGATGGAGCAGGGACCGTTGCGGAGGCTGCGGCAACAGTGGTTGCCGCTCCGCGTGTGGCGGTCCGGGAGAGATCCGGCGGGAGGCGCAAGGAGGATGCCATGGCACCATTCTGACTGAACTGTCCGACAACTACGGCATTATGGCCCTTCACGAAGAAGGGGGTTGCTCCCGCAGCACCGCGCAGGCAGTTCCCCGCCAGCGGGGACACGGCGGAGCGGACACACGGGCCGGGCCGACACGCGACGGAGACACGCCAGCGGGACACGGCATGATGCGCGCCGGGACGGAACCATGCACGGCGACACGAGCGCGACTAGGCTGGGGTCATGAGTGATCCAATCGTCATTTTGACAGAAGAGCCCCTCGGTGCGGATGACCGCGTCAACATCGAAACCCTGATTGCGGGCGGCGATGCGCCCCTGCTGATCCTGGTCCCGGCCAATACCGAGCGGCACCTGATGGTGGATTTCCTGGAAAACCTTTCCATGCTCGAAGTTTCCAAAGCCTTCCGCGAACTGACGGCGCATTCCGACCCCGCCGAGGAGCGGGCCGAAGCCGCCGACACCCTGGCAGCGTCCCTTGCTGCTTTGGCCGGCCTCGGCGGCGGAGTCTCGGGCGAAATCGTCGAGGGCAAGGCCGTGGATGGCCTGGTCGCCAAGGTCAAGGAACTCAGCGCCGGGCAGGCCGTGGTGATCACCCGCCCGCACGCTGTCGCCGACACCTTCCACACCGACTGGGCCACCAAGGCACAGGACAAGCTGGGCCTGCCCGTCCTGCATCTGTACGCCGGTTCGGGATTTATCGGGGACTCCTAAGCGTTATTGAGGCTATGAGCATCTTCAAGAACAGGCCCAAACCCATGACCCTGGCAGTGCCCTCCGCCGAGCCCGACGCCGGCACCGCCACCACGCCGCTCGAACACAACCAGGTCGAACACAACCCGGTCGAAAAGACGGATGCCCAGTGGCGCGAGGAACTGACCCCTGAGGAGTACCGGGTGCTGCGCCAGGCCGGCACCGAACGGCCCTACACCGGCGAATACTGGGACACCCACACCCGGGGCGTGTATCAGTGCCGGGCGTGCGGCACCGAGCTCTTCACGAGCAATGAGAAGTTCGACTCGCACTGCGGCTGGCCGTCCTTCTGGGCGCCGCTTGCCGACGGCACAGTCCGCTATATCCACGACCGCACCATGGGCATGGACCGGGTGGAAGTCCGCTGCGCCACGTGCGATTCCCACCTGGGCCACGTGTTCGACGGCGAGGGTTACGGCACCCCCACGGACCAGCGGTACTGCATCAACTCCGTTTCGCTGAAGCTAGTACCCGCGGACGACGCCGGGAAGTAAGCCCGCCTGCCGGGCCCGCCGGTGCCGAAACGCCGCCGACGGGCCCCGCAGCCCTCCCTCTTCTTCCGCTGGAACAGTCTTTCGGAATCACTTGCCACAGTCTTTCTTATGCTCGAGGCAATTTTGCATTAGAGCTGCTGTTTGCTTGCTACGCTCGATTTAGATCCAGCGACACGCACCACAGCTACTAGAAAGGCGACCGTCGACGATGACCACGACCGCTCTTACCGCCCCCGCCCAGATCACGGCCAGCAACCAGGAATGGCTGCGGCTCAAGGCTGCCGCCACCGCGCTGCAGGCCCTTCAGATCCAGGACGGATCCGTCCCGGAACCCACGGCCCACGAAGCCGCGGCCGGGTACGTCGCAACCATCACCGCAGCGATTTCGGCCCTGGCGCCGTCCTTCCCGCACGACGCCCGCTACCTTGAACTGCTCGTCACCGACTTCGGCCGCTGGGCCGATGGCGGCTTTGGCGTGCCGGACTTCCTGGATTCCCTGCAGGCCTTCCAGCCGCAGCAGCACCGCGTCAACGGGCTCCAGCACCTCGTCGTGTTCCCGATGTACACCCAGAACGGCAGCAGCAACCGCCTGGTCGAGGCCGTGCTGATCGAGGTCATCTGGCCCGAGTTCATCGGCGGCCTGGAACAGGGCGAATACTCCAACAAGCTCTTCGTCCCGATCCGCTTCCTCGACTTCACCCCGGGCTACAACACCAACTCCGCCGTGCTCTTCCCCGAGACCGTCGCCGTCCGCGAGACCCCCACCTTCACGTGGGGCGCGATCTTCGCCGACCGCGAGGCTGCCCGCTTCCGCCGCGTCCTGCGCGCTGCTGCGGACATCACCTCGCTGCAGCTTCCCGACGACGCGGCAGCACTGCTGGAGGATCAGAAGCTGACGCAGGAAACGTTCGTCATGTGGGACCTGATCCATGACCGCACCCACATGCGCGGCGACCTGCCCTTCGACCCGTTCATGATCAAGCAGCGCATGCCGTTCTTCCTCTACTCGCTCGAGGAACTGCGCTGTGACCTCACCGCCTTCCGCGAGTCGGTCAAGATCGAGAAGGACGAGGACGCCGACCCTGAGGCACGCCGTCACGCCAAGCTCGTCCAGTACGCCGTGATCTTCGACCGCATCTTCCGCTTCGCGATCACCGGAACCCGCGTCCGCAACTACGACGGACTCGGCGGCCAGTTGCTCTTCGCGTGGATGCACCAGCACCACGTCCTGCACTGGACCGACAGCAAGCTCAGCATCGACTGGGACGAAGTTGCCGACGTCGTGGTTGAACTCGGCGCCCGCATCGAGGAACTGTACTGGCGCTCGATCGACCGTCCGAAGATGGCCCACTGGCTCGCCGCCTACGAACTCATCTCCGGCACGGTCACGCCCAACCCGGCGTCGGTCTGGGCCAAGGGTCCGGACGCCCTCCCGCTGGCCGGCCCGCCGCGCGGCCTCACGGACCAGGTCCTGGACGACGAGTTCCCGCTCTCCATGTTCTACGAGGCCCTCGAGAAGAAGATGCGGCCGGTCATTGAATCCACCGCCGGCATCACGGGGTCTTCTGACACCGGAGAAACCAGCGGCAGCGGCGCCGAGGCCCTGAACGCCGGATGAGTGCCGGACGCACTTTGAACGTGCTGGTCACGGGGGGCAGCGGGCCGTCGGGAATCGCGACGGCCCGCGCCCTGCGCGACGCGGGCCATGCGGTCTTCACCGTCGGCTCGGACGCCGCCCGGATCGAGGCCGCCGCTGCCGACGCCGGCAGCGGCGTCACGCCGCTTGTCTGCGACCTCGCCAGCCTGTCTGACGTCCGCGCCTTGCGGTCGAGCGTCGCGGGCCTGGCAGGAAGCGTCGACGGCGTCATCCACCTCGTGGGCGGCTGGCGCGGCGCGAAAGGCATCACGGACCAGAGCGATGAGGACTGGGACTTCCTGGAACGCAACGCCGTCACCACGCTGCGGAACGTCAGCCGTGTCTTCTTCGATGACCTCGCGGCCTCGGACACCGGGCGCTTCGCCATGGTGTCCTCAACGGCCGTGAGCGCCCCGACGGCCGGCGGCGCCAGCTACGCCGCGGCCAAGGCTGCAGCCGAAGCCTGGACGCTGGCGGTCGCGGACGGCTTTCGACGGGCCCGGCCCGCGGCCGACGGCACAGGAAGCACCGAGCCAACCGGCCCAGTGCAGCACGCCACCGGCCAAGACAAAACGGGACTAAGCAGCGCCGCCGTCATCTTCGTGGTGAAGGCCCTCGTTGACCCTGCGATGCGGGCCAAGGCCCCCGAGCGCAAATTCCCCGGTTTCACGGACGTCGCAGACCTGGCGGCTGCCGCCGTCGGGCTCTTCAGCACTCCCGCCGGGGAACTGAACGGCCAGCGGTTGCTGCTCAGCCACTGAACTCCCCCCGGACTTAGCGCCGTCTCCGGACTTAGCGACCGGACTTAGCCCTTGCGGGCCGACCTCTTAGACTGAAAGCGTGAGCAAAGCGATGACCAGCACAGTTGAAACTGCCCCTGCCAGCACTGCGGTGCGGCTCCATGATCCCTCCGTCCGCGGCTTCGCCTCGGACAACTACTCCGGCGTGCACCCGGAGGTCCTCGCGGCCCTGGCTGCCGCCAATGAAGGCCATCAGGTCTCCTACGGCGAGGACGAGTACACCGCCCGCCTGCAGAAGCTGATGGAAGACCACTTCGGCGACGGCATCGAGTGCTTCCCCGTTTTCAACGGCACCGGCGCCAACGTCCTGTCCCTGCAGTCGCTGCTGCCGCGCTGGGGTGCCGTAATCTGCGCCTCCACCGCCCACATCAACATGGACGAGAACGGCGCACCGGAGCGGATCGGCGGCATCAAGCTCCTGCAGGTCCCCACCACCGACGGCAAGCTCACGCCTGCCCTGATCGACCAGGAAGCCTGGGGCTGGGGCGATGAGCACCGCGCCCAGCCCCTGGCCGTCTCCATCACCCAGACCACCGAACTCGGCACGTGCTACACCCCGGAGGAGGTCCGGGCCATCGCGGAGCATGTCCACTCAAAGGGCATGAAACTGCACATGGACGGCGCCCGGCTGGCCAACGCCGCCGCGCACCTCGGCGTTCCGCTGCGGGCCTTCACCCGCGATGCCGGCGTGGACATCCTCTCCTTCGGCGGCACCAAGAACGGCCTGCTGTTTGGTGAGGTCGTCATCGCGCTGAACCCGGATGCCGCCCACGGCCTGATCTACCTGCGCAAGATGAACATGCAGCTGGCCTCGAAGATGCGCTTCATGTCAGCGCAGTTCATTGCCCTGCTCGAGGGGGATCTGTGGCTGCGGTCGGCCTCGCACGCCAACGCCATGGCCACCCGGCTGCGCGCCGGCGTCGAGTCGATCCCCGGCGTCACGCTGAGCCAGAAGACCGAGTCCAACGGCGTCTTCGCCATCCTGCCTGCCGGTGTCGCAGACCGGCTGCGTACGTCCTTCCGCTTCTACGACTGGAATGAGGCGGCCCGTGAGGTCCGCTGGATGTGCTCCTTCGACACCACCGAGGAAGACGTTGATTCGTTCATTGCGGCCATCAAGCGCGAACTCGCAGCTGCCTGAGCCCTGCACTGCTTCCCGTGTCCGGCGGCGAGCCTGCCGGGCAGGGGCGCAGCCGTTGCATAATCTTCCATGGTGAGCTCCCTCGATCAGGTTCCGGCAGATTTCCTCTTCGCCTTGGGGACCCTTCGACAGGCTCGGTGCCGCAGCGAACTTCACCTGGATGAAATTCCGGCGCCGTCGCGGCTGGCACCGTTCGCCGTCGCCTTGGGCGCAGAAGTGATCGGCCCGGGCGAATCCGCCGGCGGTGCGGTCCACGGCCCGGCCGCTGCGGCTTTGGCGCGTGCGTCCGGCAGCGACGACGTCGAACTCGCCACCGGCCGCTTCATCCTGCTCCACGATCCCGATGGCTCGGCCGTGTGGGACGGGGAGTTCCGGATCGTCACCTACATCCGCGCCCAGCTGGAACCTGAGATGGGCAACGACGAACTGCTGGGATCGGTGGCGTGGACCTGGCTGGTCGAGGCGCTGGACAACCACCAGGCGCCCTACCGCTCCGCCGGCGGCACGGCCACCAGGGTGCTCTCAGAGAGCTTTGGAACGTTGTCGGACCGGCCGGATTCGATCGACATCGAACTCCGGGCTTCCTGGACCCCCGCCACCCCGGACATCACCTCGCACCTGGAGGCGTGGTCGGACATGGTCTGCACCTTCGCCGGGCTGCCGCCCCTGCCCGAGGGTGTCACCCCCCTTCCCCGGCGCCCCCGCGGACACGCGTGAGGCGTTTATTCGGCCACGGTCACGGCCTTATACGCCATGTTGTCGGTAAACTGTAGAGACCATGACCCCTCAAAATCCGGAAATCAGCACGGCCGGCGCCGTTCACAATACGACAGAGGCCACTGACACCACAGCCCACATCACGGTGGAAGGCTTCGACAGCCTGGTCCCTGAAGTGATCGACCTCGACGCCCCCCGTGACGGCGTGCCTCTGGTCATCGAAACCCAGTCCGGACTCGAACGCTGCGCCGCGGCCCTCGCCGCCGGCCACGGGCCCGCGGGCGTGGATGCGGAACGGGCCTCGGGCTTCCGCTACGGCCAGCGCGCCTTCCTCGTCCAGATCCGGCGCGAAGGCTCCGGGACCTGGTTGATCGATCCCGAACCGTTCGGGGACTTGAGCATTATCAATGACGCCCTGCGCGGCGTCGAATGGATCCTGCACGCCGCCAGCCAGGACCTCCCCTGCCTGTCCGAACTCGGCATGTGGCCGGACAAGCTATTTGACACCGAGCTCGCCGCGCGGCTGGCCGGACTGCCCCGGGTGGGCCTCGCCGCCGTGATCGAACAGCTCCTGGGCTTCGGTCTGGCCAAGGAACACTCCGCCGCCGACTGGTCCACCCGACCGCTGCCGGAACCTTGGCTGCGCTATGCCGCCCTCGACGTCGAAGTACTCACCGAGCTGCGCGAGGAACTCATCGAACTCCTCGTCGCGGACGGCAAGCTGGAGTATGCCGAACAGGAATTCGCCGCCATCCTTGAGGCCGGACAGGCCCCGCCGCGCGTTGACCCGTGGCGCAAGACCTCCGGGCTGCACCAGATCCGGGACCGCCGCCAGCTGGCCGCGGTCAGGGAGCTGTGGCTGGAGCGCGATTCCCTGGCCCAGAAGCGCGACGTCGCCCCCGGCCGGCTGATCCCCGACTCCGCCCTCGTCGCCGCCGCCAAGGCCATGCCCACCACGGTCCCGCAGCTCCTTGGCACCAAGGGGTTCCATGGCCGCGCCGCTCAGCGCGAGGCGCCCCGCTGGCTGCGCTGCATCGCCACCGCCAGGGCCCTGGAAGACCTTCCCCCGCTGCACCTGCCCACCAACGCTCCCCCGCCGCCGCGCGTCTGGGCGGACAGGGACCCTGAGGCCGCCGCGCGGCTTGCCACGGCCCGCCCCAAGCTTCAGGGCAGGGCCGAGGAACTGAATCTGCCCGTGGAAAACCTCCTGACGCCTGACTACCTCCGCCGGGTCGCATGGCGTCCGCCGGCCGAACTCAGCGAGGAAGGCGTGGCCGAGGAGCTCGCGAACCTCGGAGCACGCCAGTGGCAGATCGAAATCACCGCTCCGCTCATCACCGAGGCCTTCCTGCACCCCGAGCCGCTGCCCGCCAAGGAGCCGAAAGCCGCCGCGGAGGTGCCATCCGGTTCCGCCGGATAGTCCACCCCTCACGGTAGACCTCGAACGCGGCTCCCCCGCCTCCTTGCCAGCTATGTTACTGGCGAGTAACATGATGCATGATGTCGCCCGGATTCCTCCTGCCTGCGGCAAGGCCTGCACCAGGCCTTGCCGCAGGCGCGGATCCGGCACCCATGTCTCAATGAGGAGCACCACGTGAGCCCAGCCAGCACGAGCGGAACAACCAGCAGCGGGAAAACCAACAGCGCGAGTCCCCGCACCGTGGGTCCCCGCGCCATTCGCGAGGTCGTCTTCGTCGACGGCGTCCGCACCCCCTTCGGCCGCGCGGGCGAAAAAGGCATTTATGCCGGAACCCGCGCCGATGACCTCGTGGTTAAGTGCATCCGCGAACTGATGCGCCGCAACCCCTCGCTTCCGGCGGAACGGATCGACGAAGTCGCGATCGCCGCCACCACCCAGACGGGCGACCAGGGCCTGACCATCGGCCGCACCGCCGCCCTGCTCGCCGGGCTCCCGCGGACCGTGCCCGGCTTCGCGATCGACCGCATGTGCGCCGGCGCCATGACCGCCGTGACCACGACGGCAAGCGGAATCGGCTTCGGCGCGTACGACGTCGTCATTGCCGGCGGCGTGGAACACATGGGCAACCACCCGATGGGCGCCGGCGCCGACCCCAACCCGCGCTTCATGTCGGAGCGGCTCGTTGACCCGGCGGCCCTGAACATGGGCAACACGGCCGAGAACCTGCACGACCGCTTCCCGGCCATCACGAAGGAACGCACCGACGCCTACGCCGTCGCTTCCCAGGACAAGCTGGCCGCTGCCTACGCCAAGGACCAGATCCAGCCCGACCTCGTGCCGGTGGCCACGATGAAGCCGGGCCAGGGCTGGACGGTGAACACGGTGGATGAGCCGCCGCGCCCGGGCACGACGGTGGAGGACCTCGCCGCGCTGCGGACCCCGTTCCGTGCCCACGGCCGGGTCACGGCCGGCAATGCCGCCGGACTCAACGACGGCGCCACCGCCGCCCTGCTGGCCTCCGCGGACGCCGCGGAGGAACTCGGCCTGCCGGTCAGGATGCGCCTGGTGTCCTACGCCTTCGCCGGCGTCGAACCCGAGGTCATGGGCATCGGCCCGGTCCCGGCCACCGAGAAGGCACTGAAGAACGCCGGCCTCGGCATCGGGGACATCGGCCTCTTCGAGATCAACGAGGCTTTCGCCGTCCAGGTCCTCAGTTTCCTGGACCACTTCGGGATCGCCGACGACGACCCCCGCGTCAACCGCTACGGCGGCGCGATCGCCGTGGGACACCCGCTGGCGTCCTCCGGGGTCCGGCTGATGAACCAGCTGGCCCGGCAGTTCGAAGAAGACCCCACGGTCCGGTACGGCATGACCACCATGTGCATTGGCCTCGGCATGGGCGCCACCGTCATCTGGGAGAACCCGCACCACCCGGATTACGGCACGGAATACACAATCTCCGAATCCGCCACCACCACGACTGGAGCCACAGCATGAGCGCCGCTGATTTCCGCAAGCTTGCCGATCTCTTCCCGAACGAGACGGTCACACACTCCTACGTCCAGGACATCGAGCTCCCCGCCGCAGGCGGGAAGACAAATGATGGCAAGAGCCCCGGCACCTTTGCGCTCATCACGCTGGACAATGGCCTGGACCACTCCAAACCCACCACGCTCGGGCCCAACACCCTCGTGGAACTCGGGACGGTCCTGGAGGGGCTGAAGGAGCGCGCTGCCCGCGGCGAGATTGCCGGCGTGGGCGTTACAGGCAAGCCGTACTTCCTGGTGGCGGGCGCGGACCTGTCCACGGTCAAGTCGGTCAGCGGGCGTGAACAGGGCCTCTGGATGGCCCAGCTGGGCCACGACGTCTACGCCACCCTGGCCAATCTCGGCGTCCCGAGCTTCGCGTTCATCAACGGCCTGGCCCTGGGCGGCGGCCTGGAGATCGCGCTGCAGTCCACTTACCGGACCGTTTCCACGGGCGCCGGCGCGCTGGCGCTGCCGGAAGCCTTCATCGGGCTGATTCCGGGCTGGGGCGGGGTGTATATCCTGCCGCGGCTGATCGGGCCGGAGAACGCGCTCAAGGTCATGATCGAAAACCCGCTGAGCAACAACCGCACGCTCACCGGCCCGCAGGCCTTTGAGCTCGGCGTGGCGGACGCCATGTTCGAGCCCGCGGACTTCATTGAGCAGTCCGTCGCCTGGGCCGCGAAGGTCATTGCCGGCGCCGTGGCGCCGGAGCGGGCCAACGCCGTCGACCCCGCCGCTCCGGAGGTCGCAGCGCGCTGGGCGGCCGCCGTCGCGAAGGGCCGGGCCTTTGTCGAGGCCAAGACGTCCAATGCCTCCCCCGCGCCGGCCAAGGTCCTCGATGTCATGGAAGCCAACCGGACCCTGACGCAGGCGCAGTCCGCCGAACTCGAGTGCGACACCCTCGCGGACCTCATGCAGACCCCCGAGTTCCGCTCGACCGTCTACGCGTTCCTGGACCTCGTGCAGCGGCGCGCGAAGCGCCCTGCCGGCGCCCCGGACCGCAAGCTGGCCCGCCCGGTGGGCAAGGTGGGCGTCGTGGGCGCCGGCCTGATGGCAAGCCAGCTCGCCCTGCTCTTCGCCCGCCAGCTCAAGGTGCCGGTGGTGATGACGGACATCGACCAGGCCCGGGTGGACAAGGGGGTTGGCTACGTGCACGCCGAGGTGGACAAGCTGCTGACCAAGAAGCGGATCAGCCCCGACGCCGCGAACCGCACCAAGGCGCTGGTCACCGGCTCGGTGTCCAAGGAAGCCTTCGCGGACGCCGACTTCGTGATCGAGGCTGTCTTCGAGGAACTCAACGTCAAGAAGCAGGTCTTCAAGGAGGTCGAGGCGATCGTGTCGCCCGAGTGCATCCTTGCGACCAACACCTCGTCGCTGTCCGTCACGGCAATGGCCGCGGACCTCGAACACCCGGAGCGGCTCGTCGGGTTCCACTTCTTCAACCCCGTGGCAGTGATGCCGCTGCTGGAAATTGTCCGCGCACCGAAGACCGACGACGCAGTGCTGGCCACCGCCTTCGAGCTCGCCAAGGGGCTGAAGAAGTCCGCCGTTCTCGTCAAGGATGCCGCCGCATTCGTGGTCAACCGCGTTCTGCTGCGCCTCATGGGCGAAGTAACCGCCGCCTTCGACGAGGGCACCCCGGCGGAGGTCGCAGACAACGCGCTGCGGCCGATGGGCCTGCCGATGACTCCCTTTGTGCTTGGCGCCATGGTGGGCCTGCCGGTGGCCCAGCACGTCCAGGAGTCGCTGCACGCGGCCTTCGGGGACCGGTTCCGGGTTTCGGCGAACTTGCAGGCGCTGATCGACAACGGCGTGAAGTCCATCTGGGCTCCGGGTGCGGACGGCAAGCCAGTCATCCCGGCCGAGACCCTCGCGCTGATGTCCTTCGGCAGCAGCCCGTCCACCGCGGAGGAAGTCCTGCGCCGCACGCAAGACGCCCTTGCGGAGGAAATCGGGCTCATGCTCGAGGAGGGTGTCGTGGCCGGTCCGGAGGACATCGATCTCTGCATGATCCTTGGCGCAGGCTGGCCGATGTTCCTGGGTGGCATCACCCCGTATTTGGACCGGGTGGGCGCCTCGGAGCGAGTCAACGGCAAGAAGTTCCTGGCCCCGGGCGTAGCCTCCGAGCCCGCCGCCTGACCGGCCCCCAAGGGCGCGCAGAGCCGCCGCCGCTGTCCGCAGCCTACCCGGGTGCGGGCGGTGGCGGCGCCGCATCAAGGCCTCCTGTGCCGGCCGGAACAGCCACCGCGACGCGGTGGAAGTGTCGACCGGCAGAGGGCAGCCAGACAAGGACCGCAGGAACGAGGCCGGCGATGAGCGGCAGACCCTGGGTGGAGACCGTCAGGAGGATCCCTGACAGCAGGCCTCCCGGGGCGGCCGGACTCTGGGCGGATAAGGACGCAAAGCCGGCGATCGTGGCCAGTACGACAAGGGCGAGGCCCGCCAGCGGAATAAGGGTCACGATGGGCCGAACGAACGGTCTTCCACTCCGGACCGCCCCGGCACAGGCGAGGTCTGCAGCCGCCACCGAGGCAAGCGTCAGCCAAAGCACCAGCGCCGGAGTCGTGTTTCCGCCTGAACCAATACTTCCCGCAAGGAGGACCAGCCCCAGCACCGCCTGCAGCGCGGCAACAACGCCGGCGACGACCAGGATCCAGACCGATGCCACCACGGTTGGCGGCACGCGGTAGGGCGGGGGCTCCGAACCGGCTGATGTTTCCAGCGTCTGCGCAGCGCAGCGCGTGAAATAGGCGTTGGCCGGCGGCAGCCACATGAGTACCGTGGCCACGACCGCAACCACACCCATCGCACCGATGGGAGACAGCAGAACGTCCCCCCATGGCACTTCGCCGGCTGAGGGACCGCCGCGGACGAAGAAGAGCGCCGGAAGGATCACCGGATACGCCGACAGGACGACGCGTGCCAGCCGCCGGCCCCGTCTCAGGAGCAGGGCGAACACAGCACCGGCCACAAACGCTGCGGCACTGGCAACGTTGAGCGCCAGGGCCGGTAGGTACGTCGCCGGGGCGACCATCCCGCCGAAGGCCAGGATCATGAGCAACCCCATCAGTGTCCAGAGCGTTCCTACTGCCCCGATCACCAGCCATATACCGGACGAAATCGTCAGGACGGCCGGCACTGCGGCACTCGTGGCCGGGGCGGCGTCCGGTGTGGTGGTCATGGCCCAATGCTCGGCTACTGGCCGACCGCCCGGTAGGGTCACAAGCCCCGCCCGTCAGAGCTCCCGCAGGCTCCCGCCGTCGAGTTCAAGGATCCGGTGCGCGGTGGCGCGAGCGTAGGAGAGGTCGTGGGTGACCATTACGACGGCGGTCCCCCGCGCCGCCGCGGCGTCGACGGCTCTGCCGAGCCGTTCGAGTCCGTGCCGGTCCAGCCCCACGGTGGGCTCGTCCAGGGCCAGCACTGCCGGTTCGCGGGCCAGGACCGTGGCCAGGGCGAGCAGCCGCTGCTGTGAGGCGGACAGTTCGGCCGGGTGGACCGCCCCGGCAGTGGCGGAAAGCCCGACGGCGTCCAGCGCCGCCCGTGCCCTGCCCTCGGCTTCAGCCTTGCCGAAGAGCTGCCGGAGGCCGAAGGCGGCTTCCCGCAGGACAGTCCGTTCGAAGAGCTGGTCCCGGGGGTGCTGGAACAGCAGGCCTACCGAGGCCGCGACAGTTCCGACCGGCACGCCGGCAATGCTGCGCCCGCAGACCAGCACCTCCCCCTCCGAAGGCCGTAACAGACCATTGAACTGCCGCAATAGCGTCGACTTGCCGGCTCCGTTGGGACCGGTCACGGCGATGATCTCGCCTTGGTGAACGGCGAGGTCCACGTCCCGCAGGACCCGTTGCCGGGGACCGGTCCCGCGCCGCCGCTGGTCCTGGCCGTAGCCGAACCCGACGCCGCATAGTTCAAGGCATGGTTCGAGCGCTGCCGACCGGGGTCCAGGTACGGCGGGAGACGCCGGGCCCGGACCGGGGACTGCGCCGGCGTCAGGGCGGTGAGTTCCGGGCACAAGCACCCCGGCGTGTTCCAGCTCGGCCGAGCCGATCAGCTGTGCCGGCGCCCCCGCGGCGGTGACTGTCCCGGCGTCGAGGACGGTCCAGTGCGTGGCTTCGCGGGCAAGCCGGTCGGCAGACTGGCTCAGCAGGACGACGCCGGTCCCGGCCATACAGAGGCTGCGTACCAAGTCCTCGATCCGGGCGGCTCCGGCCGCGTCCAGCGATCCCAGCGGCTCGTCAAGAATGAGCATGTCCGGTTCGGTGATGACGGCGCAGCCCACGGCGAGCCTGCGCAGCTCGCCGCCGGAGAGGGTGGCCGGGTCGCGGTCCGGTAGCCCGGACAGGCCGGTCCGCGCGGCAGTGCGCTCGACTGCGCGGAGCATGTCCTCCCGTGGCGTCGCGCGGAGTTCCAGGCCGAAGGCCAGCTCCTCGGCGACTGTGGCGCGCACCGTGGAAAGCATCGAGGCGGCGTCCTGCGGGACAAAGGCCACGCGGCGGGACCATTCGGCCGGGTTGATCCGCGGGTCGCCGGGCGCGCCTGCGAACTCCAGTCGGGTGCCGTCGAGCTCGAGGCTGCCGCGGAACTCCCCCGCCTGGCCGGCACGCAGCCAGGCTGCCAGCAGTTTTCCGAGCGTGGACTTTCCGCTCCCGGAGCCGCCCAGGACGGCGGTCAGGGAGCCGGGCGTGACTGAAAGAGTTACATCGCGCAGCGCCGGCTGGCTCTCGCCATGAAACGTGAAGGCATCAATCCGCGCCCGGAGAGCCGTGCGGGTGGCCGCCGTCACGACGGGCCTCCGGCAGGCCAGGAGACAACGAGCCGCGCAGCGACGGCTGCGGCAGCGAGCACGAATGCTGCGGCCCGGAAGAGCCGCTGGGCAGGCGGGTCGGCGACGTCGCGGTATCTGGTGCGGGGTCCCGGGCTGCCGAACCCGCGGGCCTCGAGCGCCTGGGCGCGGCTGCCGGCGTCGTCCATTAGGGCCAGAACCAGCGGAATCATCTGCAGGCGCAGCGCGCCGGCGCGCGACCACAGGCCGCCGCGGATCACCATCCCGCGCGTTTCCTGGGCCTGCCGGATCCGGTCCAGGCGGCCCGCGACGGCAGGCAGGAGGGTCAGGGTGGAGGCCAGGACGAACCCGAACTGCGGCGGGATCCGGCGGGCCGAGAGGGCCGAGACGAGGTCCGGAACGCTCACCGTGAAGGAAAAGAGGAGGAACACCAGGACGCAGGCGGCGGTCCGGGTTCCGAGCTCCAGCGCAAATCGCAGGCCCTCGGCGGTGACCCGTGCCGGTCCCCACGCAGCGAGGACAGTATGGCCTTCGGGGAAGAAGAGCCCGTGCAGCACCAGCAAGGACAGGAACAGGGGCACCAGGATCACCGCCGCGGCGGACAGGACCCGCCCCGCGACTCCACGGCGCACCGCGACGACCGCGGAGGCGAGTCCGACGGCGACGGACAACGGCCAGCTGGCTGCCGCCGTCGTGATGACGGCAGTACAGGCCGCCGCAGTCAGCGCGGTGAAGGGGTGAAGGCGCAGGGTCATAGGATCAGGGCCGCAGTGTCACAGCGTCATTGTTCAGGCGTCGGGCGCCGACGGGGCTTTGCCGGCGAGTACGCGGAAGCGCCGGACGAAGGGGAACTGGAACGTGGTGCGGCGGGGCAGGGCGTAGGCCAGCAGCGCCGCGATGGTGAAGACGATCGCTTTGTCCATGGGGTCCGAAATCAGGGCCTGCTTGGTGATGGCGGCCAGGAGGGTGTCCCCCATGGCGCGGAAGGCGCTGACGATCGCACCGGTGCCGAGGCCGGACGTGCCGCCAAAGACGAAGGCTGCGATCGGGGCGGAGACGACGCCCGCGAGGATGCCGGTGATGAAGCCGGCCACGGGTGCGAGGTAGAAGCGGCGGAACAGGCCGACGCGGGCAGCCATGCCGGCGAGGAAGCCGATGAGGGCGGCGCCGCCGGCGAACGGCAGGACCGTGGGGTTGAAGAAGGACCAGACGATGCTGCTCAGCGCACCCGTGGCGGCGCCGGCGGCCGGGCCGGCGAGGACCCCGATCAGCACGGTGCCGATCGCGTCGATGTAGAACGGCAGGCCGGTGCTGCCCATGAGCTGTCCGAGGACCACGTTCAGGACAAGTGCCACGGGGATGAGGACCAGAGTGGAAGTGGGAAGGACCGGCAGGACGGCGACAATCAGCAGCACAGCGCCGAGCAGGAAGCCCCCGAGGGCCACGAGGGCCGAGAAACTTGCCGGGCCGTTGGCAATGTCAGCGGGCTGGGTCAGCACCAGGAAGACGTAGGTGGCGGCGATGGATGCGGCGCCGGCGATTTCGAGCAGGCGGCGACCGCGGCCGGCCGCCTGTCCAGGGTCCGTGACCGTAAGAGCTGGCTGTGACATGGGAGGTGTTCCTTTGGGTGGGTGCGACAACATCCGCCTCATGTCACCTCGGCGCAGCTACCATCCTAGCGATCCGCGGACCCGCACGGGAACCCACTGGCCGCCCCGCCTCAGGCGGAACGCCTCAGGTGCCCGGCGACCGCGCACCCACGGCGCGTCCAAGGGCACCAATTGAGGAAATCAGTTCGTCGAAGCAGCGCTCGGGGTGGTTATCGGACACAATCCTGGCGTTGGGCGGCAGCCCCCAGAGCCCGCGGAAGTCTGCCACCGTGGTGCCGATCAGCAGCGGAGAGTCCGATTCGACGTCGACCGTGGCCGGGCGGGTGGTGAACGGTGTGCGTCCCGCGGCAACGCACGCCGCGAAGGCGTCGTGCACGTGCGCCACATAGCCTTGGTCGTAGAGCCGGTGGAATTCGAAGTAGAAGCGCAGGGCGTCGGACAGACAGGCGACGAGCGGGTTCCCGGACCGGCTGCGCAGGCCCCCGGGCTGCTCCGGGAGGACCAGTTCAGGCTCCGGCGCGCCCGCGGCCTCGCTCAAGCGCCGCAAGTGCTCCGGTTGCATCTCGATCCGCTCGGTGGTCTCCAGCGCACAGACGATCGGCAGCTTGTCCTCGGGCAGCCCGCGGTAGGCGGCGAACACTTCCTTAGCGGCGTGCGGGTCCACCGAGGTGTTCCATTCGGCCGTCGGGGTGGTGTTGCCCTGGTAGTAGTAGCTGCCGCCCATGATGACGAGCCCCTTCAGCAGCAGAGGGAGCTCCGGTTCGCGGCGCAGGGCGAGAGCAAAGTTGGTCAGCGGGCCGGTGATCAGTCCGGTGATCTCCCCCGGATGTGCCCGCACCTCCTCCACCCAGACGTCGACGGCGTGCCGCGCCGAGATGTGTTGGACCGGCGCCGGCAGCTCGGCGTAGCCGATTCCCTGCGGCCCGTGGGTCTCCTCGGTGGTGACCAGCGGGATTTCCAGCGGAACTTCGGCGCCGATGGCCACCTCGATGCCTTGGCGGCCGCACAACTCCAGCAGGGCCAGGTTGTTCAACGCCACCTGCCGCGCCCCGACGTTCCCGGCGGTGCAGGTGATGGCTTGGATCCGGACGTCGGGCCGGGACAGCAGATAGACCAGTGCCAGCGCGTCGTCGATCCCGGTGTCGACGTCCATGAGGATCGATTGGGTATTCAGCGCCGGATCGCTCGAGGCTTGATTGGTCAGAACAGTGCCACCTTGGGCGTGCGCGGGAAGATGTCGTCCAGCTCGGCGAGCTCGGCAGGGCTGGGCTTCCAGGCCACGGCCGCGGCGTTCTGGCGCACCTGCTCCGGCGTAGTGGCACCGGCGATGACGCTGCTGACGGACGGCTGGGCAGCCAGCCAGGAGAACGCCACCTGGACCTCGGTGAGACCGCGGGCGGCAGCGAAGTCGCCGAAGGCACCCAGCTGTTCCCAGTCGGCGTCGTTCACCAGGTTGGTGCGGGTGTGGCTGAGCCGGGAGCCCTCGGGAGCGCGGCCGGCGGAGTACTTGCCGGTGAGCAGGCCATTGGCGAGGGGAAAATACGGCAGGACGCCCAGGCCGTAGGCCTCGGCGGCGGGGGTCACCTCAAGCTCCGCACGGCGGTCCAGCAGGTTGTAGTGGTTCTGGCTGGAGATAAAGCGCACTCCCCCGCGGGCGCGGGCCACGAACTCGGCCTCGGCGATCTGCCAACCAGCCCGGTTGGAGTGCCCGATGTAGCGGACCTTGCCGCTGGTCACGAGGTCCTCGAGGGCTGAGAGCGTCTCATCGATGGGCGTCAGCGGGTCCGGGGTGTGGAACTGGTAGAGGTCGATCCAGTCCGTGCCGAGCCGGCGCAGCGAGGCTTCCGCGGCCTTGATGATGTAGCGGCGGGATCCGCGGGCGCCGAAGTCCTCGCCGTTGGCGCCGCGCATGTCCATGCCGAATTTCGTGCCGATCACGGCGTCGTCCCGGCGTGAGCCAAGGGCCCTGCCCAGCATTGTCTCGCTGAGTCCGGGTTCCCGGCCGTAGGTGTCCGCGACGTCGAAGAAGGTGATCCCGGCGTCCAGGGCGGCATGCACGACGGCGTCCGTGCCCTCCTGCGATTCCGTCACGGTCCCGGGCCGGCCCAGGTTGTTGCAGCCAAGTCCCACGACCGAGACGGATAGTCCGGAATTTCCCACACGGCGGTATTCAGTCATGGATTTACCCTATAACGGCCGGTCGGGCGTCCCGTCCAACGCCGCCGTCACGGCTATCCCGCGGGCAGTTCCAGGCCGTGCTCGTCCATGGCGTCCTGGAGCTGCGCGAGGGTGCGCGGGCAGACGCCCGGCATCCCGGCAAGCCGGCGACGGCCAAGCTCCACGAGATGCTCGAGGGTTTCCACCCCCGCGTGCGCGAGCGACTTGCGCGCCGGCGCCGCCAGTCCCGCGGGGAGCGGTGTGCTGCCTGGTTGAGAGGATTTTCGCGTCATTGCGTTGCCTTTCAGTCGGTTGCCCCCAAACTGATGCGAGCCGTGCAGGGCTCCTTGCCGGTGTTGGCTAGAGCGTGAAGCTGCTGGCCGGTTTCGGTGAGTGTTTGAGCTTGAAGGTCTCCTCGCCAAACGGCGCGGCCCCAATGCTCAGCTTGGTGAAGTCCAGGTCCTCGCCCCGGATGCAGACCTTGATGGCGTTGACCGTCTTGTTGACGTCCGGGGTGAGGCAGAAGATGTTGAGCCGGCCATCTGAAAACTCGCTCCGGTCCACGATCCCCAGGCCCCGCCAGGCCAGATGGCTGATGAGGGCATCCTTGGCTTTCTCCTCGAGGTACTTGTCGCGGCTGGTCCCCTCCTTGGTCTTCAGGGCGTACTGGGCCACCACCCAGAACTGTTCTTCGTCCGGAATTTCGGCGTAGCCGTCCTCGGCGCATTGCACCGCGAAGGCGTCCATGAGGCGCTCGGCAACTTCGGCGTCTTCGACGTCGGTCTCGTCGGTTTTGCTTTGGTGACCGACGACGCCGTGGTTCATCACGAACTGGCTGTAGTCCTCGTCAAACCAGGCCTCCCTGAACTGCAGGGTGCCCTCTTCGTCGCGTTTGTAAACCCGGATAATTCCACTCATATGCCAGTTCCTTCCTGGGCCGCACGGCGCCGCCAAGGGTGGGGCCGTACGGGGTCGTGCTCAACAGACGTGCTGGCTACAGCAGCGGCAGGCTGCCGGTGCTGGGGTGTTCGTGCCCGGGCAAGGGACGCGCGAACGGCACCTTGGTGCCCAGGACCTGGGCGACGACGTCGTGCGTGATCTGCTGGGCGGTCAGCCCGACGCGTTCGAGGACCTGTTTGCGGGTGCCGTGATCGAGGAATTCGACCGGGAGGCCGACCTCGTTGAGGGCGGTATCCACTCCGGCGGCGCGCATCTCCTGGCGGATCCGCGAGCCGACGCCGCCGGCGCGCACACCGTCCTCGATGCAGATGACCAGGCGGTGGTTCGCGGCGAGGTCGATGATGGACCGCCGGACCGGGAGGACCCAGCGGGGATCCACCACCGTGGAGCTGATCCCCTGGGCGCCGAGCCGGTTGGAGACGTCCAGCGCGAGTTCGGACATGGCGCCGACGCTCACGATCAGGACGTCGTTCTCCGTGGAGCCTGCGGGGCGGCGGGCGAGCACATCGACGCCGTCGCCCAGGCGTTCGAGCGCCTCGACCTCGGCGCCGACGCTGCCCTTGGAGTAGCGGATCACGCTGGGGGCGTCTTCGATGGCCACGGCCTCGCGCAGTTCCTCCCGCAGCCGTGTGGCGTCGCGCGGTGCGGCGAGGTGGAGGCCGGGGACGATCTGGACCATGGCCATGTCCCACATGCCATGGTGGCTCGCGCCGTCGGGCCCGGTGACCCCGGCCCGGTCCAGGACGATCGTGACGCCTGCCTTGTGCAGGGCCACGTCCATCAGCAGCTGGTCGAAGGCACGGTTCAGGAACGTTGCGTAGACGGCGACCACCGGGTGCAGTCCCCCGAACGCCATTCCGGCCGCCGAGGTGAGGGCGTGCTGCTCGGCGATGCCGACATCGAACACGCGGTCCGGGTGCCGGGCGGCGAACTTGTGCAGCCCGACCGGGATCAGCATGGCCCCGGTGATGCCGACGATGTCCTTGCGCTCGTCGGCAATGTCGGCGATCTCATCGGCGAACACGGCCGTCCAGGACTTGGCGCCACCGGCCTCGGCGGGGGCGCCGGTCTCCGGGTCGATGATCCCGACCGCATGGAACTGGTCCGCTTCATGGGCGCGGGCCGGAGCGTAACCGTGGCCTTTTTCCGTCATGGCGTGCACGATCACGGGCCCGGCATAGTTCTTCGCCGTGGAGAGGGCGTTTTCCATGGCCTGGAGGTTGTGGCCGTCCACCGGGCCGATGTACTTCATGCCGAGGTCCTCGAACATGCCCTGCGGAGCCCACCAGTCCTTGAGGCCCTTCTTCATGGCGTGCAGGCTCTTGTAGGTGAACTGTCCCGCGGGGCCGCCGTTCTGCAGCCTGCGCTTCCACCATTCGAGCGTGCCTTCATAGGCGGGGGCGGCGCGGAGGGAATCGATGGTGGGACGCAGGGATGCAAGGTAGTCGGCGAACCCGCCGACGGTCGGGGCGTAGGAGCGTCCGTTGTCGTTGACCACAATGACGACGCGGCGCTTCTTGTCCGCCGCGATGTTGTTGAGGGCCTCCCAGGCCATGCCGCCGGTCAGGGCACCGTCGCCCACCACCGCGACGACGAAGCGGTCGCCGTCGCCGGTCAGTTGCCGGGCGCGGGAGATGCCGTCGGCCCAGGACAGTGACGAGGACGCGTGCGAGCTTTCCACGATGTCGTGCTCGGATTCTCCGCGGTCCGGGTAGCCCGAGAGGCCGCCCTGCTGGCGGAGGGTGCTGAAGTCCTGGCGGCCGGTGAGGAGTTTGTGGACGTAGGACTGGTGACCGGTGTCAAAGACAATGCTGTCGCGGGGGGAATCGAAGATCCGGTGTACCGCGATGGTGAGCTCGACGACGCCGAGGTTCGGGCCCAGGTGCCCTCCCGTCTGGGAGACGTTGCCGATCAGGAAATCCCTGACCTCGGCTGCCAGCTGATCCAGCTGCGCCCCGGACAACTTACTCAGGTCCTGCGGATTCCGGATGGTGTCCAAGATTCCCAACGGCCCCTCCTTCGGGTGGTAGACATGCCTTTTAACTCTAACGCCTCCGGGGAACGCCCGCTGCCGGACCGGCGCAGGAACACCGAAGGAACGCAGAAGCCCCGGCCGGTCAATGACCGGCCGGGGCCGCTACTGCTGTGTCTCCCGGCGGGAGGACCTCCGCTAGTTCGCGGAGATCTGGCGCAGCACGTACTGCAGGATGCCGCCGTTGCGGTAGTAGTCCGCTTCGCCCGGGGTGTCGATGCGCAGGACCGCGTCGAAGGACGTGACGGAACCGTCCTCGGCCGTGGCGGTGACCTTGAGTGTCTTCGGCGTGGTGCCTTCGTTCAGGGCGGTGACGCCCTCAACAGCGTAGGTTTCCGTGCCGGTCAGGCCCAGGCTGGCGGCGTTCTGGCCGGCCGGGTACTGCAGCGGCAGGACGCCCATGCCGATCAGGTTGGAGCGGTGGATGCGCTCGTAGCTCTCGGCAACAACAGCCTTGACGCCCAGCAGTGCCGTGCCCTTGGCTGCCCAGTCGCGGGACGAGCCGGAGCCGTACTCCTTGCCGGCCAGGACCACCAGCGGGGTGCCCGCGGCCTGGTAGTTCTGCGCGGCGTCGTAGACGTAGGCCTGCGGGCCGTCGGCCTGGGTGAAGTCGCGGGTGAAACCGCCCTCGACGCCGTCCAGGAGCTGGTTCTTGATGCGGATGTTCGCGAACGTGCCGCGGATCATGACCTCGTGGTTGCCACGGCGTGAGCCGTAGGAGTTGAAGTCCTTGCGCTCCACACCGTTGGCCAGCAGGTACTGTCCGGCCGGGGTGTCCGACTTGAAGGAACCGGCCGGTGAGATGTGGTCCGTGGTGACGGAATCGCCGAGCTTAAGCAGCACGCGCGCACCGGTGATGTCCTGGACCGGCTCCGGCTGGGCCTTCATGCCCTCGAAGTACGGGGGCTTCCGGACATACGTGGACTTCTCGTCCCAGGCGAAGGTGTCACCGGCCGGGGTGTCGAGTGCCTTCCAGCGGTCGTCGCCTTCGAAGACGCCCTCGTAGCCGCGGGCAAACATTTCCTTATCGATCGAGGAATCAATGACCTGCTGGACCTCGACCGGGTTCGGCCAGATGTCCTTCAGGAAGACATCGTTGCCGGCCTCGTCCTGGCCCAGGGCATCGTTGTCGAAGTCGAAGTCCATGGAACCGGCCAGGGCGTAGGCGATGACCAGCGGCGGGGAAGCCAGGTAGTTCATCTTCACGTCCGGGTTGATCCGGCCTTCGAAGTTGCGGTTACCGGAGAGCACAGCCGTGACCGAGAGGTCGTTGGCCTGGATGGCCTCGGAGATCTCGGCGTCCAGCGGACCGGAGTTGCCGATGCACGTCGCGCAGCCGTAGCCGACGATGTAGAAGCCGAGCTTCTCCAGGTACGGGGTCAGGCCCGACTTGTTGTAGTAGTCCGTGACAACCTTGGAACCGGGGGCGACCGAAGTCTTGACCCACGGCTTGGAGGTCAGGCCCTTGTCGACGGCGTTGCGGGCCAGCAGTGCGGCGGCCAGCATCACAGACGGGTTGGACGTGTTGGTGCAGGACGTGATCGAGGCGATCGAGACTGCACCATGGTCCAGTTCGAACTCGCGGCCGTCGGCGGTGGTGACGCTGACCTTGTTGGACGGGCGTCCGTTGGACTTCGGGCCGTGGGCGTGCGGGGCCTGGTCCGTGACGTGGCTTGCCGAGCCCGTGAAGGACGGCGAGTCGGACGCCGGGAAGCTCTCGTCGATTGCTTCGTCGACGCTTCCGCCAGCGAGGTCTTCCTTCACGTAGTTGCGCAGGTCCTCGCGGAACTGAGCCTTGGACTCGGTGAGGATGATGCGGTCCTGCGGGCGCTTCGGGCCGGAGATCGACGGAACAACCGTGGACAGGTCCAGCTCGAGGTACTCGGAGAATTTGATCTCCTTGGAAGGATCGTGCCAGAGGCCCTGTTCCTTCGCGTAGGACTCGACGAGGGCGACGTTCTCTTCGGACCGGCCGGTGAGGCGCAGGTAGTCGAGGGTGACATCGTCGATCGGGAACATCGCGGCGGTGGAGCCGAACTCGGGGCTCATGTTGCCGATGGTGGCGCGGTTGGCCAGCGGCACAGCCGCGACGCCTTCGCCGTAGAACTCCACGAACTTGCCCACCACGCCGTGCTGGCGCAGCTGCTCGGTGATGGTGAGGACGACGTCGGTGGCGGTGGCGCCGGCCGGGATGGAGCCGGTCAGCTTGAAGCCCACGACGCGCGGGATGAGCATGGAGACGGGCTGGCCGAGCATGGCAGCCTCGGCCTCGATGCCGCCAACGCCCCAGCCCAGCACGCCCAGGCCGTTGACCATGGTCGTGTGCGAGTCGGTGCCGACGCAGGTGTCCGGGTACGCCCGGACCACGCCGTCAACTTCACGGGTCATGACGGTGCGGGCCAGGTATTCGATGTTGACCTGGTGCACGATGCCGGTGCCGGGGGGGACAACCTTGAAGTCATCAAATGCCGTCTGGCCCCAGCGCAGGAACTGGTAGCGCTCACCGTTGCGCTGGTATTCAATCTCCATGTTGCGCTCCAGTGCGCCGGAGTTGCCGAAGGCGTCAATCTGGACGGAGTGGTCAATGACCATTTCCGCCGGTGCCAGCGGGTTGACCCTCTTCGGGTCACCGCCGAGCTCCTTGACAGCCTCACGCATGGTGGCGAGGTCAACGACGCAGGGCACGCCGGTGAAGTCTTGCATGATCACGCGCGCCGGCGTGAACTGAATTTCGGTGTCGGGCTCGGCGCTGGGGTCCCAGCCTGCCAGTGCACGGACGTGGTCGGCCGTGATGTTGGCACCGTCCTCGGTCCTCAACAGGTTTTCTAGCAATACCTTGAGGCTGAACGGAAGGTTTTCTGCACCTTCGACGGAGTTCAACCGGAAAATTTCGTATTCGGTTCCGGCTACATTAAGTTTGCCTTTTGAACCGAAGCTGTCCACAATGCTCATCGCAGGACTCCTCTCGCAACAGTTTCATCTTTGTCGCGCCGCTGAACCCTTGCTAGTTAGGTCTGCCTAACTAATACAGGCATCAGTACATGGTTGTAGGCGATGCAGGTACGGAACGCAGGGAACAGCCGTCTCACTAACAGCAGGTGTGATGGAGCGCGACGACGGACTACTACGCCCATCCTAGTAGCATCACGGTTGGGGAGTCAGTAACGCCACAGTCTCCATGTGGTGGGTGTGCGGGTAGAGGTCGAAGGCGCGCAGCGCCGCCATCCCCCAGCCGCCCTGCCGGAAATAGCCGAGGTCGCGGGCGAACGACGCCGGATCGCAGGACACATACGCGATGGCCCGGGGACCGGCGTCGATCAGCTGTTTGACCACCGCTTTGCCGGCCCCGGCACGCGGCGGATCCAGGATCAGGGCGTCAAAGTTGCGGGGTTTCTGCCGCAGCACCCGCTCCACGCGGCCCTGGACAATTTCCACCTGGGCGGCGTCGTGCAGGTTCTTGCGCGCATCGCGGCTGGTTCCCGGCGCCCCCTCCACCGACAGTACGGAGCCCGTCACGCCCACGGCATCGGCCAGGGGCGCCGTGAACAGCCCGGCCCCGGCGTAGAGGTCAGCCACCACGGAGCCAGGCGCGAGGTAACCGCCGTCGTGCAGGAAGCCGGTGACGGCCCCGACGAGCGTGTCCGGGCCGTCCCGGTGGATCTGCCAGAAGCCGTCGCCCGTGACCCGGTAGTCGTGGCCGGCCGCAGATTCCTGAACATAGGTGCGGCCGCGCAGTTGCAGGACCTCGCCGGTGGTCGGGTGCAAACTGGCCACCGAGACGTCGTCGGGCAGCTGCGCCAGGATGCTGCTGAGCCGCTTGGACCTGGTCCCCGGTGCGGGCACCAGCAGCACGAGCGGCCGGGAGCCGTTCGCCGGGGCGGCGACCTCGACGCGGTCGATACCCTGCAGGTCGATATCCCAGAGCTGGAGTGCGTTGATGGCATCCACGGCCAGCGGCATCTCCCGTACGGGCAGGATGGCGTCGGAGCGGTGGGCGTGCATGCCGAGCTTGCCTGCGGGGGTCACGGCGAAGGCGGCACGTGTCCGCCAGCCCAGGCCGGCCACGGCGGCATCGCCGTCCCCTGTGTCAGGTCCCGTGCGCTCCGCTGCGCCTTCCGCGGTGTGGCCCCCGGCGGCAGTGCCGACGGCTTCGACGGTGATCTGCCCTGAGGGCGAAAGGTCGACGCCGGCCAGCCGCTTAAGCTGTTCGGCCAAAACCTCGGCCTTGAGACTGCGCTGGCGTGCCAGGGAGATGTGGCCAAGTTCGGCACCGCCGACCGGCGGATGACGGTGAGACCATGAACGGCCGGAGTCGGCAAGGTCCCAGAAATGCGGTACGCGGTCCGGCGACGGTTCCAGGACCTCCACCACATCGGCACGCCAGAATTTGGCGGACGGGCCGTCATCGGTGAGCCGGACGCGGACTTTCTCGCCGGGAATGCCGTGGCGGACGAACACGACGCGGCCCTCATGCCGGGCCACGCAGTGCCCGCCGTGGGCGACAGGCCCGACGTCGACGACGAGCTCGGTGTGGGTGTGCGTCCGGGCGTCCTGGGTCATTGGATGTCCTGCAGTTTCTTGGCTTCTTCGGATGACTTCAGCTGCCACGGCACACTGGCCACCATGACACCGGGCTCGAAGTGCAGCCGAGTCTTGATGCGGAGGGCGGTCTGGTTATGGACCAGCTGCTCCCACCATTTGCCGACCACGTACTCCGGGATGTAGACCACGATCAGGTCGCGCGGCGAATCGCGGCGCATGTTCTTGATGTACTCCATGATCGGAGTCACGGTTTCGCGGAACGGGCTGGCAAGCACCGTCAGGGGCACCGGGATTTCGAGTTTCTCCCAGTCGGCGACAGTCGCCTCGGTCTCCTCCGGGCTGATGTCCACGGTGATGGCGTCCAGCCGCGACGGGCGGGAGGCCCGGGCGTAGGCGAGGGCGCGCAGCACGGGTTTGCGGACGTGGGAGACGAGCAGCACTGCGTGCACACGGGTGGGCAGGGCGCGCGGCGAGGAGTCCTCGTCCACGGCGAGTTCCTTGGCCACGTTGTCGTAGTGCGCCCGGATGCTCCACATGATCAGGAACAGCACGAACATGGCGAGCAGCGCGATCCAGGCGCCCTGCGTGAACTTGGTGATGAGGACGATCACCAGAACCAGGCCGGTCATGCCGAAGCCCACTGTATTGATGGTGCGGGACTTGATGATGCGCAGCCGGACGGCGGAGTCCTTGGACAGTTTCAGTTCCCGGCCCCAGTGCCGGATCATGCCCAGCTGGCTCATCGTGAAGGAGATGAAGACGCCCACGATGTAGAGCTGGATGAGCTTTGTGACGTCGGCGTTGAACGCGATGATCAGTACCAGGGCACCCGCCGCCAAGGCCAGAACGCCGTTGCTGAAGGCCAGCCGGTCGCCGCGGGTGCGCAGCTGGCGCGGCAGGTAGCCGTCCTGGGCAAGGATGGAGCCGAGCACCGGGAAGCCGTTGAACGCCGTGTTGGAGGCGAACACGAGGATGACGCCGGTGGCGGCCACCACGATGTAGAACGGGATGGAACCCGCGCCGAAAACGGTCTGCGCAATCTGGCTGATGGCCGGATTCTGGATGTACCCCTCCTCCAGGGGCTTGCCGTTCAGGAGGAATTCCGTGGCCGGATCCTGCACGATGTGCACCTTGGTGGCGTTGGCCAGGTAGATGATGCCGGCGAGCATGGCGGAGGCAATGACGCCGAGCAGCAGCAGTGTGGTGGCCGCGTTCTTGCTCTTGGGCTTCTTGAAGTTGGGCACGCCGTTGCTGATGGCCTCGACGCCGGTCAGGGCCGCGGCGCCGGAAGAGAAGGCGCGCAGCAGTAGGAACGCGCCGGCCAGCCCGACGAGACCCTGATCGAATTCCGGTTGCGGCACGATCGTGAAGGCCGCCGACGGCGCCTGGCCCAGCTGTCCGGTCACGGCCTGGAAGATGCCGACGGCGGTCATGCCAAGGATGGAGGCCATGAAGATGTAGGTCGGTACGGCAAAGACGCTGCCGGCTTCCCGGATGCCGCGAAGGTTCACGAGGGCCAGGATCACGACGCCGATGGTGGCAATTGCGGCCTGCTGGCCATGCAGGGAGGGAACCGCGGTGGTCAGGTAGGTCGCGGCCGATGACATGGAGACGGCCACGGTCAGCACGTAGTCAACCAGCAGCGCGGCGGCCACGGTGAGGCCCGCATACTTGCCCAGGTTCACGTTGGCGATCTCGTAGTCGCCGCCGCCGGAGGGATAGGCGTGGACGTTTTGGCGGTAGGAGGCCACGACGGTCAGGAGCACCACCATGACGGCGAGGCCCACCCACGGCGAGATAGCGACGGCACTCACGCCGGCCAGGGCCAGGGTCAGGAGGATTTCATCCGGCGCGTAGGCCACGGAAGACAGTGCGTCCGAGGCGAAAATGGGTAGCGCGATCCGCTTCGGCAAGAGCGTGTGGGCCAGACGGTCGTTCCGGAAGGGCTTGCCTACCAGCACCCGCTTCACGGCATTGAAAATTGTCAGCACCACACAAAGCTAGTCTGATTCGGACGCGATGTCATGACGGCGAAGTCGGCGTGCGCAATGATCCGCCCGGAGGCCCGCGGCCTTGGCCTTCGTGCGTCCCGTGGCCGGTAGAGTTTTACGCAGTATCAGACGCAGAACCAAGAGGAGGCCCATGTGGCGCACTTCGTGATCATGGGTTGTGGCCGTGTCGGGGCAACCCTGGCACACACGCTCGAGGAAGCCGGCCATTCAGTGGCCATTATCGACCAAGACGACCGTGCCTTCCGCCGGCTCCGTGCGGGCTTCACCGGCCGTAAGGTCACGGGGGTCGGATTCGACCGCGAGACCCTCAAGCGGGCCGGCGTCGAGGAAGCCTACGCATTCGCGGCGGTCTCCAGCGGCGACAACTCCAACATCCTCGCCACCCGGGTAGCCCGCGAGACCTTCCACGTTCCCCACGTCGTGGCCAGGATTTACGATCCGGGCCGCGCCGAAATCTACCAGCGCCTCGGAATCCCCACGGTGGCCGCGGTCCGTTGGAGCGCCGACCAGGTGCTGCGCCGCATCCTGCCGGAACAGCACGTCGCCGGCGATTTCCGCGAGCCCTCGGGCCGCCTGGTCCTCGCCGAGGTGGACCTCAACCCCGGCTGGATCGGTCACCCGCTCGCGTCGATCGAGAAAGCGGCCGGCATCCGGGTCGCGTATCTGACCCGGTTCGGCGAGGGGACCCTGCCCGCCGCCGGCATGTCCTACCAGGACGGCGACACCGTCCACGCCATGCTGAACGTGGACCGCAGCTCCGAGGTCGGCCATATTCTCGCCAAGTCCCCCGCCAAGGAGTCCTAAGTGAAAGTCGTCATCGTCGGTGCCGGAAGCGTCGGATCCTCGATCGCCCGTGAACTGCTGGCCCACAAGCACGAAATCCTGCTGATCGATGAGAAACCGGAGGTCATCGGCCGCAGCGGACTGCGCGGCGCTCACTGGCTTGTCGGTGACGCCTGCGAGCTGAGCACGCTGCAGGACGCCAAACTCGAGGACGCCGACGTCGTGGTTTCCGCCACCGGTGACGACAAGGTCAACCTTGTAGTCTCACTGCTGGCCAAGACGGAATTCGGCGTGGGGCGGACCGTCGGCCGGGTCAACAACCCGAAGAACGACTGGATGTTCGATGACTCCTGGGGCGTCGACGTGGCGGTTAACACCCCGCAGCTCATGACCGCACTGGTGGAGGAAGCGGTGGAGATCGGCGACCTGGTCCGGCTGCTGACGCTCCAGACCGGGGTGTCCTCGCTGGTGGAGTTCACGGTCCCGCATGATTCCCACGTGATCGGCCTGACCGTGGGCGATGTCCAGTGGCCCGAGGACTCCACCTTAGTGGCGATCCTGCGCGACCAGGCACCCCTCACGCCCAGCCGCGACGACGTGATCGACGGCGGCGACGAGTTGTTCTTCGTGACTACTATCGCGGCCGAGGACGACCTCCGCGCCCTGCTGGCACCCGAGTCCCCGCTCGATGATCAGCACCCGGTGACCTCGGACCAGCACGGCCACGTGACCCAGCCGGCCGGAGACGACGGCTTCGACGGCTGACTGGCTTTAAACCGCAGTTGCGCTATCAGTTGTGGCTGTTCTCAGGACTGTGATGTCTCATCACATCGTTGACACTTCATGTCTCAACTGATCGTGGACAGTTCGTGTCTCAGGACTTCGTGGACGGTTGCTCGGCCGGGCCGCTGAGGCCGATGTAGACGGTTCCTTTGACCGGGCGCGGGTGGCTGATGATTTCCGTTCCCCGGGCGTCGAAGAACATGATGGTTGCGTCGTCGTAGAGGACGTGGACCTGTTGGCCTGCGTGGCTCGTACCGATGTAGAAGTGCATCCCGATGACCGTGACTTCGCCCTGACGCCCTACCTTCCGTTGCACGCTCTGGCGCGGGGTGGGTTTGCGGGTCTCGGGCGTCGGGGGTTCGGGCGGCAGGGCTGTCGCGGTGGCGTTCCAGGCCTCGGCCGGGGTTGTGCCGGGTGGCAGCGCCTGATGCTCCCTTTCGGTGTTGTAGTACGTGTCGAAGACATCGACACGGGCCTGCAGTTCCTCGATGGTCGCGGCTTGGGCATGGCGGTTCAGGTAGGTGTGCAGGGTTCGGTGGAAGCGTTCGTTCTTGCCCTGGGTGGTGGGTTTGTAGGGTTTGCCGGTGATCGGCTCGACGCCGAGGGTTTTGAGGTATTCCACCAGGGCGCCGGTGCGGCCCCTCCGGGTGGGATTGAACGCTGCCCCGTTGTCCGACAGGAACTTTTGGGGCACTCCGTGGCGATCGATAGCTACTCGCACCACCTGGATGGCCGCCTCGGATGTCTCTGCGTCTGCGACCAAAGATGCCAGTGCCAGGCGGGAATGATCATCGATGAGCTGGAAAATGGCCACCTTGGTTCCGCCGGCCAGCAGCCACTGCGTGGAGTCGATCTGCCAGCATCCGTTGGGTTCCGGATAGACGAATCTTTGGTAGGCGCTGCGCGGTTTCTTCCTCGGTTCCGGGACCACAGCCCCGGCCCGGGTGAAGATCCGGGCCAGGGTGGCACGTGATGGCGGCTGGACCCCTTGGCGCCGCAGTTTGGCAGCGACGCTCAGCGGTCCATGATCAAAGCCGAGCCTCTTGAGGGACTCCCGCGTCGAGAGAGCTAGCTCCGCCAATGAGTTGTCGATCCTAGCCGGGCTGGTAGTTGGCCTGGTCGAGGCCGTTTCCAGGGCCTTGATCGGACCCACGGCTGCAGCCGCGGCCCGGATCTTGTAAAACCAGGCCCGGGACACCTTATGACGTCGGCAGAACTGTGTGACCGCACCCCTCTCAGCGTCGTCAGGCCATGTCGCCACCAAGTGCCGGATCTTGATATCGGGCTGCATTTTGCTCATGATCCGAGCAAAACCGGCCCGAGTGTCCACGATGTCCTGAGACACACTGTCCACGATGTCCTGAGACAGAAATGTCCATTAAGTCATGAGACTCAACAGCTGTTCTCAGGACTGGGAACAGCCACAACTGATAGCTCAAGCGGTTGGTCGAGCTATTTTGTTTCGGCTTCTGCGTCTGTTTCGGCCAATACCGGCGCGGGCCGGGTCAGCAGCCAGGCAATCCAGACGCCGAGGATGTAGAGCGGGGCACCCATGAGCAGCCGGGTGGTGGCGAGGGCGGCGAGGCCTTCTTCCCCCATGAAGTAAAGCGGAACCTGCACCACGAGCCGCAGGACCAGCACGGAAACAATCACCCACGTGCCGATCCCGTAGGCCTTTACCCGCTTCGGATCTTTACGCCAGTCCAGGCCCTCGTTGCGGATGAAGCCGAAGAGCAGGCCGGCGATCGGCCAGCGCACGGCGACGGAGATGGACATCGCGAGGATGTAGCCCATGTTGGTGAAGAACCCCAGGACGTAGAAGTTCTCCGCCTTTCCCGTCGAGGTGGCGAGCCAGGCGGAAAGCCCGACGCCTATGAACCCCGCCAGTGCCTGCGTCAGAGGCTTGCGCTGGACGAGCCTGGCCACGGTAAAGGCGGCGGCCACCGCCACGGAAGCGATGACGGCCAGCGACAGGTTCTCGCGGTCTATGGTGAAGGCGATCAGGAAGACGAGGCCCGGCAGGATGCTCTCCGCGATGCCCTGGATGCCGCCGGCGCTCTTAAGCACGTCAATATTGCCGTTGCTCGACCGGTGCAGGCCGGCCTTTGCCGCATAGTCGCCGGCAAGCTGGGCCACGGTCGGCTGCGAAGCAACGGGCTGGGACGCGACGGGCTGTGAGACTGTCGGCTGGGACGCGACGGGGCGGGAAATGTCCTGGTCGGTGCCGGCGGCTTCCCGTGGCTCCCGCGGGTCCAATTCCCTGTCTTCCCGCCGGGGGGCCCGCTCGGGGTGTTCGGGCAAGGTCATTGCTCCTCCTGGCGGGACAGTATTTCGTAGCGCGGATTGAAGATGGTGGGCAGTCCGTCACGGATGGTGACCATGCCCTCGAGCCGGAGTTCTGTGCCGGCGTCGACACCGGGAATCCGTCGGCGCCCCAGCCATACGACGCGCAGCCGGTCCTTGGGGCCCGCGGGCCGCTGGCGCTGCGCGCCGGGACGCACGCGGTGGGTGGACACGGTGGCAGGCAGGCTGCCGGCCGCTTCTGCACCGGCGCCGCCCTTCGCGCCGGCTCCCAGGAAGCGGGAGACCGGGGCTGGCGCGTCGTGATCAATCACGATGGCGGTGAAGGCGGCCACCTGGTTGGCCGGCACGTACGTGACGGACTCGATGAAGCCGTGGCATAGCACCCGTCCGCGGTCCGGCAGGTCCCGGACCGGCACGGCGGCGGTAGCTTTCTTGCCGGCGGCTTCAGCCAATCTGGGTTATCTCCGGTCCGCGTTCGGGCTGTTCGAATTCGGGGGCCGCGTGCGGGGAGGGCGCGGCCGCCGTGTCCTTGGGAAGGCGGAGCTGCAGCAAGTCGCGCGGCGGCATGGGGTTCTCGCCGCGGACGACGACAATCTGCCGGAAGAGCCCTTCCAGCCCGGCCGCGGAGTCGCGGTCCAGTGCCGCCTCGCCGCCGAAGACGCCGCGGAGAAACCAACGCGGGCCGTCGACGCCGATGAAGCGAGCCACGCGGTAGCCCTGGCTGCCGTCCGCGCCGCCTGCAGGGAGCTTGGCCACGAGCTCGGTGCCGAAGCTGCCCTCGATCTCTTCGACCTGGCCGCCCTGGCTGCCGACCGACTGGCCGATCTGTTCACGAATTTCGTCCCACAGGCCCTCTGAACGGGGGGCAGCGAAAGCCTGAAGCTGAAGGCTCGACCCCTCCAGGTCCATCGTGACGGCTACGACCCGCTGGGTGGCCTCTTCAACTTCCAGGCGGAGCTGGAGTCCCTCGCGGGGGGTGATCAGGAGCGCACCAAGGTCCACGTAGCCGTCCTGGCCCTCGATTTCCGAGACGTCGAAGGGACCCGTAGAGGCCCGGCCCGCGGTCTTGGCTGCGTTGCCGGCAGGCTTCGTGCCGTCCACAGTCGCAGTGCCGTCAACAACAGCCTCCTGGTCCGTATCGGGCCCTGTCAGCTGTTCCTGCTTGGCTTTCTTGCCACGCCCAAAAACCATGGGGTTGTCTCCTTAGTTGTGATCCTGTGCCGCCGCGCGGCGCCATCCTGGCGCCTGCCTGCGTGGCCGTCCGCTACCCGGCAGCCGCCTGCTCAATTTTCCCTGCACCGCTGATCTTGTTGCAGCGCCGTGTGCGGCACTGCAGAATCCCGGATGACCCTCATGGCCAGGCCGGAACCTGTATTCAGGCCGGTCCGCCGAAACCGCCGGTGGAGCCGAAGCCGCCTCCGCCCCGGACCGAGCCGTCCAGTTCCTCGACGGGGAGGAACCGTGCATACTCCACGCGTTGAATGACCATTTGTGCAATTCTATCGCCGCGCCGCAGCTCGATCGCCTCGTCCCGGTCCGTATTGAGCAGTGTCACCGCGATTTCTCCGCGGTAGCCGGCGTCGACCGTGCCGGGGGCGTTCACAACGGTCAGACCGTGCTTTGTGGCGAGGCCGGACCGGGGGTGGATGAGCGCAACGAAGCCGTCAGGGAGGGCAATGGAAACCCCGGTTGGAACCAGGCGGCGCTCCCCCGGCGCAAGGACCACGTCCTCGCGGGCGCGAAGGTCGGCGCCGGCGTCGCCCGGGTGCGCGTACGACGGCGGTTCGAGCCCGTCGTCGAGCATCTTCAGCTGTACCGTCAAGGTGGGCGTTCCATACTCTGCATCGCGGGCCATTGGTGCGGCCCCGGCGACGGCGGTGTTTTCTTCAGTCACAGTCCCTCACTCTAACGCCAGCAACGAGTATCGTCCTAGCCGCCTGCGCGCCCGCGGGCTGCCAACCGGCCGCGCGTGCGGGCCGCCGGGTAGGAGCGGGGCTGGCATGGACTTCGAGCCGGGTGAAGCCGAGATGAAATAGCCCGCGAAAGATGGAAAGCTGGGCATATGCCCGAATCCAGCGCAGCTGCGCCTGCCCCCAAGAGTGCCCCGAGCGACTCCACTGTCCTGTACGCCGAGAAGCTCTGGCCGAACTTCTGGATCTGGCTTGTGTCGGCGGGGCTCTCCAGCGCCGGAATCCTCATGCTGGCGCCCATCAGCATCTGGGCCGGCATCACCGCAGCCATTGTGCTCTTCGTCGTCATCTCTGTACTTCTGGTGCTCTCCACGCCGTCGATCACCGTCACGAAGACCACCCTGAAGGTGGGCCGGGCCACGATCGAACGCGGGTTCCTGGGAAAGGCGACGGCGTTCCGGGGCAAGGAGGCGACGGCGGAACGCGGCACACGCCTTAACGGCCTGGCGTTCCTATGTATCCGCGGCTGGGTGGATCCGGTGGTCCGGATCGAGATCGAGGACCCCTCGGACCGCACCCCTTACTGGCTCACATCCACCCGCCACCCAGAGCAGCTGCTTGCCACACTCAATTCCTGACTTGCACCCGTTGCCGGGAGCCTAGCCCTCGCAGTCCTTGCAGTACTTGAGGCCGTCCTTTTCTCGGGCAATCTGCGAACGGTGGCGGACGAGGAAGCAGGAGGCACAGGTGAATTCGTCTGCCTGGGCGGGCAGGACCCGGACCAGCAGTTCCTCCCCGGACAAGTCAGCGCCGGGAAGTTCGTAGCCTTCGGCGAGGTCGGACTCGTCTTCATCCACCACAGCGGAAGGCTTCTCCGTACGCCGCACCTTCAGAGCCTCAATGGAATCCTCACTGAGGTCTTCTTCGGTCTTGCGCGGCGCATCGTAATCAGTCGCCATTATTTGTTGCTCACACTCCGCATTCGTTCGATTCGATCGATGTGACCATTTTGCTCAATTTGATCAAATGGTTCGCCAGTCCCGGCAGCCCTGCCGGGCTTGTGGCCTCGGGCTCCCGGAGCGGTTCTCCGATGTCAACGCCGGACATGCGGTTTTTGTGCCCGGTGTCGGTCATTTTTGCTTAAGCTCCTGCCGAACACCAGAGCCCGCTGCTCCCTTCCTGCCGTTATCTTCCGCAGACCGGCCAAAACCGCCGGAAAGTCGCGGAAAATCACGGCGCGCCAGCCGTCCTAACCCGAAATGCGTCCCGCTGGTGGCAGAGTTTCGATTGTTAGTAATGCCAGGGTGGAGGATTTGTATGCAGGATCTACGGCTTGTAGGCGTCCACGACGACGGAGAGCATCTCCTGTTGAGTGGCACCGGCGGCGAGATGTTCCAGCTGCCGATCGATGAAGCACTTCGGGCGGCAGCCAGCCGGACGGCGGCCAAGGCCGCTTCCAGCGCGGCCGCGGCACCCATTGCCATGTCTCCGCGGGATATCCAGACCAGGATCCGGAACGGAGCCACCGCCACCGAAGTGGCGGAACTGTCCGGCATTCCGCTGGAAAAGGTTCAGCGCTATGAAGGGCCGGTCCTCGCCGAGCGCGAGTACATCGCCGAACAGGCGCGCAAGGTTGAGGTGGCCTCCCCGGCCCCGGGCCACGACATCTACCGGTCCGTATTCGGGGACAATCCGGCTTCGCTCAGCGACATGGTCGAGCACCGTCTGAAGGCCTACGGCGTCGAACCCTCAAGTCTGGAATGGGACTCGTGGCGGCGTCCCGACGGCAGCTGGAACGTGGTGGCCCGCTTCGAGCCGAAGCCCGGCGGCCCGGCCGGGATCGGCGAGGAACCGCCGGCCATGTGGACCTTCCACCCCGCCCGGAAATCGCTGCACAACGCGAACCGCTGGGCCCAGCAGCTGAGCGAACTCGAGCCTCTCGAAGGCCCCGTTCCGACGCGCCGGCTTACCGCCGTTTCCGACCGGCCCTTTGACTTTGAAACCGATGCCGAGGCCGCAGCCCGGACGGCGACAGGCCAGCACAGCATCATCCATCAGATGCTGCTTCAGCAGGACCGGATCCACCAGGAACAGGACGCCGACGGGCTGCTGGACATGTTGCGTTCCCGCCGGGGTCACCGTATCGGGGTGGACGAGGACGCCGACGACGCCCTCGCCATGCTCCTGACCAATGGGGTCCCCGCGGCCCATCCCCGGCCCGCCGAGGTGCCCGAAATAGCCGAACTGGCGGAGCTGTCCGAGGCGTCTGAGATTTCGCAGGATGTTGAACCGGAGTCCGTCCCCGCGGCCGTTGAGTCTGACGACGTCAATCCGGATATCAGCGACCCCGGGCAGCCAGCAACTCCTTCGGCAGAGGCGGCCGCCCCGGTCGAGACCGATGCCTTCACGCGCCGCCGCGACGGCCGGCCGTCGATGCTCTCGCGTCTGACCCTGGCACCGCGCATCCCCGAAGAGGACGACGTCCTGAAGCTGCACGACGGCGTCAGCACTGAGACGCGGGAAGTTACCATTGCGGCCTCGCAACTTCGCCCGGCGGCCAAGAACCCGACTGCAAGCCCTGGACTGGACGAACTGATCGGCGGCGGAAGCTCGCGCCGGCAGCACCGCGAGTCCCAGGGCGCCACCCGGAACGACGCCGGTACGGACCAGCCGGAGCGCCAGCCGGCCAAGCCGAAAAGATCGAGTGTTCCCAGCTGGGATGAAATCGTCTTTGGGACCCGCAACGACCAGTAGGACAACCGCTGTGCTTTAGCGGCGGGGCGCTTTCTTACCGTCGGCCTTGAAGCACAGCAGCGGAACTTCCCGTTCGGCCTTGGTAAGGGACCCGTGCTGGCCTACGACTTCCAGGGCCGTGGGCCGGACCCGGCGCGTATCGTAGAGCGCCAGCGAATCCCGGGCCGCGATCATGACGTGCCCGATTCGCAGGGCTGCTTCCGCGCGCACGTCACCGAACAATCCGCCTGCGATCGCTTCCTCACGGGTGAAGGCCCAGATTCTGTCCCCGAAGCGGGACCGCCAGCTTTCCAGCAGGCGTGCACGGGCGACGTCGTCCGTTCCGTCCTCAAGGTACAGGTGAACCATCCGCGGCTCGCCGGCGGTGTGCCGCACTCCGGCGATGAGCGCCGGATCCGCGGAATAGTCGATCCGCTGCGACTCCGGGACATCGACCATGCCGTGGTCCGCCGTAAGCAGAACGGTGGTTCCGGGCGGCAAAGTGGCGTTGAGCCGGCGCACGGTGGCATCGAGCTCTTCGAGCTGGTGTTCCCACTGGGGTGACTGGCAGCCGTAGCGGTGCCCGGCCTTGTCCAGTTCGTTGACGTAGAAGTACATCAGCGAGGGCCCGGCGCCGGCCATAGCCTCGGCCGCCGCGCCGGTGCGGGCGTGTGAGGTGATGCCGGTGACGAATCGTCCGCCGCGGAGCGCAGCCTGGGTCATGGCCGAGGTGCTGAACTGCGGGAGGCTGACCGTCGTGACGTCGACGTGGTCGGCAGCCCTTTCAAATACGGTGGGGAACGGCTGCCAGGTCTGGGGGTCGACGCCGGCGTCCCAGTTGCCGAGCATGTTCACTACCCGGTCTTGGTCGGGGTCGAGGACGTCGTAGCCGACCATGCCGTGCTGGCCGGCCGGGAGCCCGGTGCCAAAGCTGGCAAGGGACGCCGCGGTGGTGGACGGGAACGCCGAGTCCAGTGACACCGGGACGCTGCCCTGCCCGGCCTGAAGGACCGAGCGCAAGAACGGCGTGTGCGCGGTCTTTTGCTTCAGCAGGTTGCGTCCCAGACCGTCGGCCAGCACCACACAGACCCGTTGGGCCGGCGGCAGGTGCAATTTGTTCTCGAAACCCGGGACCCCCAGGCTGGCCGCGGCACTTGTCAGGACCTCGGCGATCGAGCGGTGACCAAATGCTGGGGCCGGCGGGAGCGGGGAGGACCCGGCGGCGGCCGTCACCGGGGCAGCCTCTGGCTCACGGACGTGAGCCATGTCAGCGCTGGTGGCCGCGGCTGAGGCGGTTTCCGAACACACCCATCCGCGGTCGGGGCGGCAGACCGGGCCCGGTGTGCGGGACCGGTGCCGCGGAGCCGGTGTTGACGGCACGTAGGGCGCGCGCGAAGAGCTTGGCATCCTGCACGGCCTGCAGGCCGTCGGCCTCGGCGCTGATCCGCAGGACGATGTCCTCCTGCGCGATGGTGCCGCTGTAGCCGTGATCGGCCTCGCACTGCGGGTCCCCGCAGCTGGCCGGCCCCATGTCCAGGCGCTGGCCGCCGGACCAGGCAATGGACAGCGTCAGCTCACGGACCGGGTCAGAGGGCTTGTAGTCCTGCGGCTGGGCGTAGACGTAGCTGAGGACCACCGAGCGGATCTGCGTCACCGGGACGGACTCGGTGGAGACCTGGGCGACGGTCTGCTCGCCGGCTTCGTCAAGCTGCTGGTCGTCAACATGGGTGATGACCAGCATGTCCTCCGTCAACACCAGGACTGTGATGTGGCGGCGGACCTCGGCACGGTCGAAGTGCGTCTCGAGGTGCACCAGGTGTGCCACGCAATCGCGGCCGTCCAGGGCATCGGCGACAACGTCCGCCACGAGGCGCGGGTAGAACCCGGCCTGCTGGAGGGACCCTTCCAGGCTCTGGCCCTGCGCGCTGTGGTCATGGAGGCCATGGTGGTGCGCGGTCTGGCGTCCGGGGGCAGTCGCCAGGGGTTTGGGTGTTGGAGGCTGGGAGCTCATGGTCTCCATTTTCACAGATCGGCTGGGGACTTGCTAACTGCGCGGTCCGGAACAGGGGCTTCGGGGATGGGGGCGGGGGCCTAACTGCGCATTGCGCGGCGCGCGGTGTCCGTCCGCTGGGCGGCGTTGGCGATCCTGACGTCGGCAGCCAGGATGGACGCGCCGTCGGGCCCGGCGAGGACGGGGTTGAAGTGCACCAGCGCGACCTCCGGATGGTTGTCCTTGAGCCGTGTAAGCCGGGCGGCAAGATCCTCCAGCGCCGCAACGTCGACGGCCGGAAGGCCCTGGTACCCGAACAGTTTCCTCGAGGCCCGGGGCGCCCGGACGAAGTCGTGGACGTCGGAGCCGGAAAGCGGCGGCACACGGTGGGCCCAGTCGTCGAGCAGGTTCACGGCGTCGCCGGCCAGGCCGAAGGAGATCACCGGCCCCAGCAACGGATCCTCGATGGCACGGAAGGTGCAGGCCTGCCCCACCGGCACCATCGTCTGCACTTCCAGGGACGGCGAGCCGTACCGTTCCAGCGATTTCCGCATCTCCAGCACGTTGCGCCGCATCGAATCGGCGTCATGGATGTCCAGCCGCACGCCTCCAAGGTCCAGCCGGTGCCGCAGGGCCGGATCCGTGGTCTTCAGCACCACCGGCCAGCCGAGACGCTCGGCCGCCGCCACGGCCTCCTCCACCGTTTCGAACCCGACAGACGGGACCACCCGGATGCCGTAGTGGCCCAGCAGCCGCGCGGCCGTGTCCTGGTCCAGCCGGACCAGCTGCTCCCCGCCCACGTTGTGCAGCAGCTGTTCCAGCTCTTCGCGGGCGGCGTCCGGGTGGCAGCCTTCGGGTTCCACGAACAGGCCTTGGTCCCGGTCCAGCCACTGGGCATAGCGCACGACGGCGGCCAGTGCCGCCACCGCCGTGCCGGGGTTGGAGTAGCAGGGTACCGGCGGAGTGAGCAGAGCCTGCTGTGGCTGCTCCGGCTCGGCCCCGACCATGCCCTCCACGTAAATGGAAGGATCAAGGATTCCGCTAAACGCGGCAACCACGGGCTTGCCGGCAGCCGCGGAACATTCCGCCAGCACGCCGGCGATTTTTTCGACAGTGAGGCCGCGCGCCGGAAGCAGCGCCACCACCACAGCGTGCACCGAGTCCGACGTCAGCGTTTCCTGCAGGCTCCGCCGCAGGGCCGGCAGGGCGCGGGACATGCCGGCGTCGAGGTCGACGTCGGCGACGATCCGGTCCACGCCGAGACCCTGCCCGGCGGCGCTGTCCGCCACCACCTTGCCGAGGGCACGCGAATTGCTGAAGACGGCGATGCCGGGGCCCTTGGGCAGCGGCTGGCTGGACACGATCTGGGCGACGTCCATGAGTTCTTCGATGGTCTCGACCCGGATCACGCCGGCCTGCCGCATCATGGCGTCCAGGGCTTCAGGGGGCGCCTGCGTGGTGCGGACGGCGTGCCCGGGCGGCAAGTTCAGGCCCATGGCGTCGGACTTGGCCACAATAACGGGCTTGATCCGGGCCAGGCGTCGCGCCAGCCGGGAAAACTTGCGCGGGTTGCCGATCGATTCCAGATACAGCCCCACCGCCGTGGTGTCGGCGTCGTCCTCCCAGTACTGCATCAGGTCGTTGCCGGAGACGTCGGCGCGGTTGCCGGCGGAGAGGAAGGTCGAGATGCCCACCCTGCGGCGGCTGGAGGCGGCGTAAAGGGCTACGCCGATGGCGGCCGACTGGCTGAAGAGCCCCAGGCCGCCGCGGCGGGCCAGCGTGGGCGCCATAGAGGCGTTGAGGGACACGGCCGGGTTGGTATTGACGATGCCCAGCGAGGCTGGCCCGATCACGCGCATGCCGTTGGCGCGGGCCTGCCGCACGAGTTCGCGCTGGCGGGCCAGTCCGCGTTCGCCGTCGTCCGCGTACCCGGCGGTGGCGACCACGATTCCCTTCACGCCGGCGGCGCCGCATTCCTCGACGACCTTGGGGACTTCGTCATACGGGACCGCGATGACGGCGAGCTTGACCGGACCCGGGACCTCAGAGAGCCGGGCGAAGGAGAGCATGCCGGCCAGTTCCAGGGCCTCCGGGTTGATGGCATACACCGGGCCGTGGAACCCGCCTTCGATGATGTGCTCAAGCAACTGGTAGCCCACGGTTCCCCATTTGCGGCTCGCCCCGATCACGGCCACGGAGGACGGGGCCAGCAGTTCCTGGATGCTGCGGGCCTCGGCGCGGTGCTCGCGGGATTCCATCACGGCCCGGGATTTGTCCGTGGGATCGATGTTGAACTCGAGGCTGACCACGCCGTCGTCAAAGTGCCGTTTGACGTCATAGCCGGCGTCGGAGAACACCATGAGCATCTTGCGGTTTTCCGGGAGCACTTCGGCGCTGAACTTGCGGATCCCGTTTTCGCGGGCGGCGGCCGCGAGGTGTTCCAGCAGGATCGAGCCGATCCCGCGGCCCTGGTGGGCGTCGGCGATGTTGAAGGCGACCTCGGCCTCTTCCGGGTCGTTGAGCCGGTCGTAACGGCCGATGCCCAGGATCTCGCCGCCGATGGTGATCACCAGGGCAACCCGGTCCTTATAGTCCACCTCGGTGAAGCGCTTGAGTTCCTTGCCGGTCAGCCGGGACTTGAAGGCGAAGAAGCGCATATAGATGGACTTCTGGGACTGGCCCACGTGGAAGGCCTGGACCGCGTCCGCATCGGAGGGGTGGATGGGGCGCAAATGTGCTGTGCCGCCGTCGCGCAGGACAACATCGGCTTCCCAATATTCCGGATATACGCCGTCCGAGGGCTGATCCACCATAGGCTTAGCCTAGTCATAAACTTACGCAGTACCCGTTCAGCACCCCCTCAGAAGGACCCACCAGCCCCATGGCACGCCGCCAAACCACGCCCCCGGCAGGGGACGCCAGCCAAGATTCCGCAGGAACATTCGTAGAGAACATCGTCGATATTGATGTCACGTCCGAGATGGAAGGCTCGTTCCTCGAATACGCCTATTCGGTGATCTACTCGCGGGCCCTCCCGGACGCCCGCGACGGCTTGAAGCCCGTGCAGCGCCGCATCCTGTACATGATGAGCGACATGGGGCTGCGCCCGGACCGGGGCCACGTCAAGAGCGCCCGCGTCGTGGGCGAGGTCATGGGCAAGCTGCACCCCCACGGCGACGCGGCGATCTACGACGCCATGGTCCGCATGGCGCAGGACTTCTCCCTGCGGCTGCCGCTGATCGACGGACATGGCAACTTCGGCTCGCTCGACGACGGGCCGGCCGCGCCCCGCTACACGGAGGCCCGGCTGGCGGCTGCGGCTCTGACCCTCACGGACCACCTCGACGAGGACGTCGTCGATTTCGTTCCGAACTACGACAACCAGCTGACCCAGCCGGACGTACTCCCGGCCGCGTTCCCCAACCTGCTGGTCAACGGCGCCACGGGCATCGCCGTCGGCATGGCCACGAACATGGCCCCGCACAACCTCGTGGAGGTCATCGCCGCCGCGCGGCACCTGATCGAAAACCCGGACGCCACGCTCGAGGACATCATGAAGTTCGTCCCCGGCCCGGACCTGCCCACGGGCGGCCGGATCGTTGGCCTGGACGGCATCCGCGACGCCTACGCCACGGGCCGAGGCTCCTTCAAGACCCGAGCCAAGGTGGAGATCGAGCAACTCTCGGCCCGCCGCACCGGCCTGGTGGTCACGGAACTGCCCTACATGGTGGGGCCGGAGAAGGTGATCGAGAAGATCAAGGACGCCGTCAACGGCAAGAAGCTCACCGGCATCAGCGACATCGTGGACCTCACGGATCGCAAGCACGGCCTGCGCCTGGTCATTGAGCTCAAGAACGGCTTCAATCCCAATGCGGTACTCCAGCAGCTCTACCGCTACACCCCGATGGAAGACTCCTTCGGCATCAACAACGTCACGCTCGTGGACGGGCAGCCCCAGACCCTCGGGCTGCTGCAGCTGCTCTCGGTCTATGTGGACCACCGGATCAACGTTGTACGCCGCCGCACGGCCTTCCGGCTGGGCAAGAAGAAGGACCGCCTGCACCTGGTCGAGGGCCTCCTGATCGCGATCGTTGACATTGACGAGGTCATCCAGATCATCCGGTCCTCCGACGAGGTTGCCGCGGCCCGGACCCGGCTGATGTCCATCTACGACCTCACCGAGATCCAGGCCAACTACATCCTGGAACTGCGGCTGCGGCAGCTGACCAAGTACTCGCGGATCGAACTGGAGAAGGAGCAGGAGGAGCTCCGCCGGGAAATCGCCGAGCTCGAGGCCATCCTGGGCTCCCCCGCGCTGCTGCGTGGCCTCGTCTCAGACGAACTCGGCGAGATCGCGGAGAAGTACGGCACCCCGCGGCGGACAGTGCTGCTGGAATCCGAGGCCGTCTCCCCCACCGTCGCGGCCGCCGCGGGCGCCGTCACCGGGGCCAAGGGCAAGGCGGCGCCGCTGGCGCTCGAGATCGCGGACGATCCCTGCTGGGCCATCCTCACGGCGTCCGGTCAGATCGCGCGCACTTCCAACCAGGAAAGCCTGGCCGAGGCAGGCCCCCGGACCCGGCATGACGTTTTCTCCTCCGTGGTCAAGACATCAGCCCGCGGCGAGATCGCGGCCGTGACGTCGCAGGGACGCATGCTGCGCCTTCAGGTCATGGACATGCCCGTGCTACCGCCGACGTCGGGCACTCCGAACATGGCTGGCGGCGTGCCGGCCAAGGACTTCATCACCCTCCTCAAGGGCGAGTCGCTTGTGGCTTTCGTTCCCCTGGACCAAATCCTCGCAATCGGAACCGCCCAGGGCGTAGTCAAGCGGGTGCAGCCGGACTATCCGCTGATTCGCGAGGACTGGGAAGTGATCGCGCTCAAGGACAAGGACACCGTGGTGGGTGTTACGTCCGCGGGGTCCGACGACGACGATCTCGTCTTCATCACGCGCCAGGCCCAACTGCTGCGCTTCAGTGCTTCCGCGGTCCGCCCGCAGGGCCGGACCGCAGGCGGCATGGCCGGAATCAAGCTGGCCGCCGGGGACCGGGTTCTGTTCTTCGGGACCGCCAACGCCGCCGACGCCGCCGCCGTAGTCGTGACCATCGCTGGGACCGAAGGGGCCCTTCCGGGCACCGCCCCCGGGGCTGCCAAGGTCACCGCGCTGGCCGAATACCCGGCCAAGGGCCGGGCCACGGCCGGAGTGCGGGCCCACCGCTTCCTCAAGGGCGAGGACACGCTGCTCCTCGGCTGGGCCGGCCACGGTCCCGCCAAGGCTTCCTCTTCGGCGGGCGTGGCGCGCTCCCTCCCGGGCGAGCACGGCCGCCGCGACGGTTCCGGGCTCCCCCTGTCCCAGGCTATCGACGCCATTGGCCCCAGCATGGCGTGGTCCGAGGAACCGGAGGCCGGGGCCGCGCATGCGGCCTCCGCCGGGACGCCGGCCGGGACGGACGCGTAGCCGTCTTGGTTCGCAGGATGCGCGCAGTTTCCGAGGGCCGTGGTTTCGTAGGCCGCATGTCAGCAGTCCGGGACAGATGTGTAGCCGTCTGACCACACAAAGCCCGGTCGGGCCGCGTTTTCGCGGCCCGACCGGGCTTTGTGCTCGCTCCCTGCAATCGGGCTTTACGTTCGATCCATAAGCTCGGGCGCCGTCGCCGGACCCGGCGTGAAGGATTGACCTGAAGGATCGGCGTCCGGCAATCTTTCTTTCCGCAGGCGCCATTCCAGGTTCCGTGGAGTAGGGGCTACGCCATGTGGTTGAGGCTCAAGATGTTGCCCTCGGTGTCCAGGAACCATGCGGCCGAACTCCCGTCGGGAGTGGTGGCAATTCCGTCCTCGGTTTTCAGGCCCGGGAAGTCGTATTCCTCGAAGACGATTCCGTTGGCCCGGAGTTCCGCAACGGCCGCCGGCAGGTCGTCGACCGTCCAGCCGATCTGCGTGTTCTTGGCGGTGCCGGCGTTAGGCGTTTGGTACAGGAGGAACCGGGTTCCGCCGCCGCACGTGTACTGCAGGTTGTCTTCGGCATCCGGGTTGTCGGGTTCGAGCCCGAGCTTGTCGCGGTAGAAACCCCGTGCACGGGCGATATCCGCCGCCGGTAGCACAGCGCCGACTTGCTGATCCTTGAGCATGGCTATTCTCTTTCCAGGCCCGCCCCCCGGAAGGAATCTTACTCCTCCGGGCGCCGCGCGTACCCGTGAAACTGAAGCAGGATTCCGGTGACCGTCAGCGTCTCGCCGCGTCCGCCACGCGCGCCCCGAGGGCCGGTTCATTAAACTGCTCGAGCCGCCGTCATGCGGCCGTGGTGAGGATCCCTGGCCACCGGGCGGGACTCGGTTGTGCGGGCGTCATGAGGAGCCGCCGTCGCCAACCGGGTCGCCGTCATGGGGCCGTGGCCACCGCGAACGGCAGCGGGCGCTGGCGTCATTGCCGGGTCCGTGATTACACGGCTGGCATCATCGCCGCGATCAGGCCGCCACTCTCCGGGCAGCGGTCATGCTGCCCGGGCGGGTCGGGCGGGTGTGAAGTAGTGGTTGCGGCGGGGTTTTTGGCCGGGGTCGATGTGGGGTGGCGGGATGAACCAGGGAATCCCGGTCCGGATCCGGATGGTCCACGCTTCCTTGTGGATCAGGTGGTGGTGATGGGAGCACAGCAGGGCCCCGTTCTCCGTGCCCGTGGTCCCGCCGCGGGACCAGTAGGTGATGTGGTGGGCTTCGCACCAGGGCGCGGGGATGGTGCAGCCGGGGAAGGCGCAGCCGAGGTCGCGGGCGATGAGGGCTTTGCGGAGGTGGGGCGGGAAGAGCCGGGACGCCCGGCCGATGTCCAGGATCCGTCCCTCACCCCCGAGCAGGACGGGGATGATGTCCGCGTCGCAGGCGATCTTCCGGATGGTGGAGGCGGTCACGGGTCCGGTGAACAGCAGCGCACCCGTTTCCCGCACCGCCCCCGCGGGCCGGAACGCCGCACCGGCCGTTTCCTGGGCTTCTGCCGGGCCAGCTTGGCCGTCGGTGGTGGTGCCGAGCCGGGCCAGCAGGTCCCGGTAATCCATGGTGACCATGACCTGGGGGCGGAGCCCGCCGGCGGCGGGCAGTCCCCCGGTGGCGAGGGCGATCCCGCAGGCACCGACCAGGCCGTCCAGCAGCCGCTGGGCCCGGGACCGATGATCCAGCCCCGCCGCCCCCGGATCCTCCTCGCACACCCGCTGCCCCGATACGGCGGGGGCGTCATCCAGAACGGCATGAGTCACCGGGGCCGGAGCCGGGGCCGGGGTCTGGGCATCCGCGTGAGCCGACACGCCGCCGGCCCTGGCGTCACAGGCCACGTCGCCAGCGTGTGTGCCGACGCCCCAGCCGTCACTGGCCGGCTCATTGGCGGCCAACCCCACCGCGAAAGCGGCGCCGGCGGGCTCGGCGGCCCAGCCAGCAGAAGCAGTGCCACCGCCGGTGGCATCAACCGTCCAGCCGTGACCGGCGACCGTCCCGGCACCCGCCGCCCAGCCATCAGAGGCGGCGACACCGGTGGCGGAGTCCTCAGCGCCAGCCGTGGGGCCCTCAGAAGCGGCGGCGGTGGCCGATCCCTCAGAGGCGGCGGCTTTCGTGGTCCCGGCGGCGGCGGTGTCCGTGGTGGCGGTGCGGGGGTTGGTGCCGGTGTTCATGGCGGTGAGGAGGTATTCGAACTGTTCGGTGGTCGCGAAGATCTCAAGATGGTGCAGGCCGTGGCGCGGGCGCCGGATGAAGGCGCCCTGCAGCTGGCGCAGCAGCTCCTCGGAGGGCTCGGCACCGTCCTGATCCAGCGCATCCGCCCAGCCCCGGGCGACCCGGGCCAGGAAGTCCGCGTCGTTTTCCGCGGCCGTGCGGGTCAGGGCGTGCTCCATCCGGGCCAGGGCCCCGGCGTCACAGGCGTGCCGGACCTTCTCCAGCGCCGCCGTGATGATCGTCGCGGCCCCGGATGCGACCTGCCCGGACGCGACCGCCGCACCGAGTTCCGCGTGCACGGCCGGGACGGGCTGGCCGGTGAGTCCCCGGCGGGGCAGCAGGCCCCCGGCCAGGGACAGCCGGCGCTTAGCCTCCGGGGCACCGATCCGCAGCCGCGCCCGCAGGAACTCCGCCGTGCTCCGGTACCCGTCATCCACCACCGCCGCGTCACCGGCCGCATCCCACGGCACACCCTCCCCGGTCAGCGCATCGGGCGAAGCCGCAGAACCGGGCGACGCCTCAGCCGCCGCGGTTCCGAGGGCGTCGTCGCGCCAGCCCGTCGTCCACGACGAGCCGGCCCCCGCCCCGGCTGCCGGGGAGGCCTGCGTCCGGGTCCGGTCCACCGCACCGGCCGCCACCAGCTGTAAAAACTCCACCCGGCGCGAGAGCTCCTCCACACCCCCGGCGAAGTCCGCCGCGGTCCGGAAATCCCATAATGCCGCATCCTGAACCGCCGTCGAACCCACAGCCTCCAACGCGGCCAGGGCAACATCCACACCCGACCGCCGGGCCAGGTCTAAACCTTGACATGAGTCGCGGCCCGTGCCGGGATCCGCGCCGCAGCCCGCAGCGCGACCGGTGCACCGATCCGTGCCCTGCCCGTCGTCCCCGAACCCAATGAAACCCCTGGCGGCTTCCATGACACCACTCTCCTCCGGGGGTCTGACATTCTTAGCGCGAACCCAAATTCCAACTCCACGAGTGGATCGCGATTCTTCCGAGCTTTGCCCCGGAGGCTGCAAGGCTTCGGGATGCCGCACGTGATAGGGATGCCCGACGGCACAAATGCACTTACACTGCTGGAATGCCTATCATCCCGGATACCAAGGACTGGACTTGGGTCCTGTCGCGGCCCTGCCCCGAGTGCGGTTTCGATGCCTCCGTTGCGACCCCGGCCACCGTGCCCGGGATCATCACCACCATGCTCCCGCGGTGGCGCGCCGCCCTCCGCCGGCCGGACGCGGCGGAGCGGCCCGATGAGGCCACCTGGTCCGTTCTCGAGTACGGCTGCCACGTCCGGGACGTCTTCACACTCTTCGATCACCGTTTGGCGCTCATGCTGGGCGAGGACGACGCCCGGTTCGATGACTGGGACCAGGACCGGACAGCCATCGAACAGGACTACGCCAACGCCGATCCTGCCGAAGTTGGCGCCGAACTGACCACCGAGGGCGAACAGATTGCTGCGTCCTTCGCCCGCGTCACGGAGGAGGACTGGGACCGCAAGGGGACCCGGAGCAACGGCTCAGTATTCACGGTCCTGACCTTTGCGCAGTACTTCCTGCACGACGTCGTGCATCACCTCCACGATGTGGACGGTTAGCCCCTCGACGGTTAGCGCGTGGACTGCAGGCTGCCGGCCCGGTAGCCTGCAGCCCGGTAGCCTGCAGTCCTTCATCCCCCGGTCCGCTAGCTAGCGGCCCCAAGTGCAGTCCCCCGAGCAGACGCCCCCTAACCCACAGCCGACTACAGATCCTTGTCCCACGCCATGCTGCGGTTGACTGCCGAATAGCCCATCTTGATGTACAGCGCGAGGGCTCCGGTGGGGTTTTCTGAATCGACGTCCAAGGAGGCCACGTCCATTCCGGCGGCGGCAAATCGGCGCATGGCATCCGCCAGGAGGACCTGCGCGATGCCACGGCCGCGGAAATCCCGCCGCACTCCCAGCAGCTCTGTGTACCCCTCGCGGTAGCCACGGGCCAAGGCGCCCTCGGCGTCGTAGGTGGCCAACTGGTAGCCCGCCACCGTTCCCGTGGAACGCTCAAGCACGACGCCGCTGAGGTCCGGCCGGGCCTGCGGATCGTTCACCACAAAACCCCATCCCTCTTCGTCCCGGGGCTCGCTGCCCCAGTGGTCCCGAAATGCGTCATTGTGCGCCAGCCGCACGGGCTCGTGGAGCGCTGGCCCGAAGGTCACGAGCTCCAGTCCGGGGTCTAGGACACCATCGGGCAACGCCTGGTTCAGTGGCCGGTGCATCTCGTTGTAGTAGCGGACAATGCTGTAGCCGGAGCCCGCGAACAAAGCCGCCTGGTGTTGATGTTTCTCCTCCATGTAGAGCCGCAGCCTCGGATGCGGCTCCACCGCTCCGGCCTCCGCCACGCCGCCTGCCGCTGCAGCATCCTCCACGAAGCGCTCCCTGGTCCGCTGTTCCATCCAGCCCAACAGCCCGGTGCCGATTCCACTCCCCTGCCACGCAGGATCCACGCAACCGGACCCTGTCGCCTTATCCCCGTCGCGGTTCTTGGTGACCCTGGCGTACGCCCGGGCAATGCCTTGCGGATCGAACCCGAGGATGGTGTTCGCCGCCACCGGGTTGTTCTTCGACTCCAGGATCTGCTCCAGATCGGCGCGGCGCTCGAACCAGACGGGCTGCTCCACGGCGGCGGTCCGGGCGATCAGTCCGGCCCACTCATCGAGGTCCTGCTGTTCTGCCGCCCGCCAAACCAGCCGGGAATCCAGCGGGTGCAGGGTATCGCCTTGTCGGTTCATGGCAACAGGCTAACGGGCACCCTACCCCCGCGCCAGCACCGCCGCCGCAGCCGGATTCGTGCCAAGGGCAGCCGCGGCGTCGAGGTCCAGACAGATATCAGCGACGTCGATATCGTCCGGGTTGTGCGTTACGAGGACCACCGTGCGGTCCTTCAGGCCGTCCCGCAACTCGGCCAGCATGAGCCGTCCGGCCTCCGCGTCGAGGTGCGCCGTCGGTTCATCGAGCAGGATGACATCGGCCCCGGTCATGAGCGTCCGTGCGACGGCCAGGCGCTGGCGCTCCCCGCCGCTGAGGAACGCCCCGCCCGGTCCGATCCGGGTGTCCAGGCCGTCCTCAAGCCGGGCCAGCACCGGGCCGAGCCCCACGGCGTCGAGCGCAGCCCGCATCTGCTCGTCACTTCCGGCTGGCGCTCCGCCGCCGGCGGCCGCGGCGCCTCCTGAGGGCGCGGCGGCTTCCCGGCCCCGCGCGGCATCTCGGGCCCGCGCGGCATCTCCAGACGTGTTGCCGCGGCCGGACTCTGTCTCCACAGCCGCCCCTGGCCGCGCCAACAGAAGGTTGCCTCGGATGGTGGAGTCGAACAGATGGGCCTCCTGCGGGCACCAGGCCGCGCGGCCGGTCAAAAACAGGTGGCCACTGGTTGCCGGGAGGAAACCCAGGGCCACAGCGAGCAGCGTGGACTTGCCTGATCCGGATGCGCCAGTGACGGCAAGCCAGCGTCCCGGGCCGGCCGCGGCCGTGAGCCCGGTAAAGACGTTGCCGCCGCCAGGCCACCCGGCGGCGAGGTCAACCAGCTCGATCCCGGGCTCCCCGTCGGGCCGTGCCGCCCTAGGAACCAGCCCGCCGTCGGCGACTTCGCCGCCTTCCGGTCCGCTGTCAGCCCCCGCGTCCAGGACTCCTGCGTTGCTGATGCGCCGCAACACGGCGCGCAGCGCCGGGAACTGCCGCACGCCCGTTGTGATGGCCGCGTAGGGGTCCACCAAAGCGAGTTGCACGAGCACGACGACGGCGACCGTCGCCGGTTCGACCGCGCCGCTAAGAGCCAGCGGGGCGGCCAGTACGGCGCTGGCCAACGCTGCGCCGGCACAGGCCAGGACGGTCAGCGACTGGCCGAGGCCTTCCGCCCAGGCCGACCGCTGCGAGGCCGCTGTCGCCGACCGGTCGGCCCTGCTGATGGCACCCAGCACGGGAGCGGTCACTCCGTTGGCGTGAAGTTCTGCGCGGGCGTCCAGGGCGGCGGCGACGTCTCGGAGCACGCCGGAGCGGAGCTGCTGTTCGGTGCCGGCGGACATGCGGTCGGCCGCCAATGCAAGGGCGGGGGCCACGATAATGCTCAGCAGCGCCGCTGCGGCCACGGCCGGAAGCGCCGCCGGGAGCAGGAAGCCGATGCCGACCACTGCGGTCACGGCGACAGCGACAGCGGTGACGGGCGGCAGGACGACGCGGGGAAGGAGATCACGGAGGGTATCGACGTCGTCCACCACCGTGCCCAGGACGTTGCCGCCCTGCAGAAGCCGGCGCAAGGACAGGGCGCGGCGGCTCAGCGATTCCCAAAGCCGGCCCCGGAGCCTGGTTAGGGCGGCGAAGACGGCATCGTGCAGGAGCAGCCGTTCGGCGTACCGCAGGCCCGCCCGGCCGACTCCGAAGAACCGCACGCCGACGATCGCCGTCAGCAGGTAGAGAATGGGTGGCTGTTCGCTGGCACGGATGATCAGCCAGCCGGACAGGCCGGCGAGGGCGACGGCGAAGAGGGCCGCCAGCGTGCCCACGGCTCCGGCGGCGGCAAACCGGCCCGCCACCGGTGCCAGCAGCCGGCCCAGCCGGGCCACGACCGAGCCGGCGTGCGGGGCTGACTCGGCTGATGGGGCGGCCGGCGTCCCGGGCGCCGCTCCGGTCCGCATCGGGTCCGGTTCAGCGACGGGGGCCCGTCCGACGCTAGTTGCTGCGGCCGGCACGGTCCTCCGGTCCGGCACAGTCGCCGCAGTCGACGCCGATACCGCAACAGGCGCTGCCGCCGCAGCACGGACGGTCGACGGCGGCACGATTGCTGCAGCGTGCACGTCCGTGTCTCCCCCCGCGGATGCCGTCAGCGCCACGCGGTCCGTATGCTCAATGCCGCGGTGTCCTCCGCCGTGTGGAGCAACCGCGACGAGCCTGTCGGCCAGCTCCCGGGTCTGCCGGTCGTGCGCGACGAGCAGCACGGTGACCCGTCCCCGGAGCCCGGCGAGGGCCCCGGTAACCACTGTGGCGGAACTCCGGTCCAGGTGGGCGGTCGGCTCGTCCAGGAGTAGTACGGTGGCGCCGGCTTCGATCCGCGCCAGCCCGCGCGCCAGCGCCACCCGCCGCAGCTCCCCCGGGCTCAACTCGGCCGGGTGTTTGGCCGCCAGATGCTCCGCGGCCACGGCGGCAAGGCACCGCAGTGCCGCCGCATCGCCCTCCGACCCAGCCGGAGGATTGGCAGAAGTACCCGCCGGAGTCCTCACGGACATTCTGGCCGTAGCAGCACTGCCCGGAGTGCCGGCCGCGGCGGCGTCGGGTCCGTAGGCGGGAATGCCGAGGTACAGGCGGACCTCGTCCAGTACGGTGGGTGCCACCATGACAGGGTGCTGTGGCACCCAGGCGACCTCCGCCGTCGTGAATCCTCCGATGTGCCCCGACACGACGGTGCTTGCGCCCGTCCCGACAGTACCCGCGAGGACACCGAGCACCGTACTCTTTCCGGCGCCGCTGGGCCCGTCAAGGGCCGTGATACGGCCGGCATCTGCGGTGAGGCTCAGCGGCCCGACGGCGGCTTCCGTGCGTCCGCCGAAACGGACCGTCAGCCCGTCCACGGCGACGGCAGGCGGCCCTCCGGCCGGGACGCCAGCCGCGGTCAGGTCAGCGGACTGTCCCTCAGCTCCTGCGGCGGCTCCAGCGGCCGGAGTCGGCATCAGCGGCGAGGCTCCCGGATCCGCGAGGACCGCGGTGGTTTCGGCGAGCGCGGCCCGGCCTTCGTCGCTCGCGTGGTGTGCAGTGCCGAGTTCCCGGAGCGGCAGGTAGCAGTCGGGGGCCAGGATGAGCGCCAGCAGTCCGGCCTCCAGCGCCATGTCGCCGTGCACCAGTCGGACGCCGATAAACACGGCAACCACTGCCACGGAAATCGTCGCGATGAGCTCCAAGGCCAGGGCGGAGAGGAAGGCCGTACGCAAAGTCCCCATGGTCCGGGAACGGTATTCCTCGGACATATCCTCGAGTGCCTTGCGCTGGGCCGTGGCCCGGCCCAGGCCAACCAGGACGGGCAGGCCCTTGGCGAGTTCGAGCATGTGGCCGGAGAGCCGGGCCAGCGCCGACTGGGCTTCCCGGACCCGGTCCTCGGTGTACCGTCCAATCAGCACCATAAACAGGGGCACCAACGGCACCGTCAACACGATCACCACTGCGCTGATCCAATCGGCGAACAGGATGCGCGCCCCCAGCAGCAGCGGGATGGCCGCGCAGTTCACCAGCGCGGGCAGAAACTGGGTGTAGTAGTTGTCCAGGGCATCCAGCCCCCGGGTGGCGAGGACAGCGAGGCCGCCGTCGGCCGGGCCCGCCGACCGTGTCCCGCTCCTCAGCGCCCGCTCCAGAAGTTGCGAGCGGAGCTCCTCCTTCACCCCCAGCGCCGCCCGGCGCGAGGCCACCGACTGGGCCCACACGGTCAGTGAGCGCAGCACGGCTCCGGCCACCCCGAGGACGAGCTGGTCGGCCCAGGCCGGATCATGCGCCGCGAGACCGGCGAGCATCGATGCGACAGCCTGCGCCATCAGCACGAGCGATAGGGCCTTCAGTGCGGCCAGCAGGCCCAGCAGGTAGAGCGCGGAACGGGTTGCGGGGCCGGCGGGGAACGGTTTCATCAGGCAGCTAGTCCTTCGGTGCGAGCGCTTTGGCGGCAATCGCGGGCAGGAAGCTGTGGGCCTCGGGGATGTGTGCGGCGCTTACCCGGCGCCGGAACACCCAGTACGTCCAGGCCTGGTATGCCAGGACGAGTGGCAGCCCGATGCAGGCCACGATGCTCATCAGGCCCAGGGTGTAGTCCGAGGACGAGGCGTTGGTGACTGTCAGGTTGAATGCGGGATCCAGGGTGGACGGCATCACCACGGGGAACGCGGCACCGAAGATGGATGCGCTGCCGAGCAGGAGGAACGCCCCGAGCGACATGAAGGCACGGCCCTCGGCACCCTTGCGGGCGAAGTTCCAGGCGAGTACTGCTGCCACGACGGCTGCGACGACGGCGGCCATGGTCCAGGCCTCGCCGCTGAGCAGCTGCAGGCTCACGGCCCAGCCGGCGATGGGCAGCAGCAGTACGGGCAGGAGCCGGACGAACCACGCCCGCGCCCGGTGACGGACCTCGCCGTCGGTCTTCAGCGCCAGGAACCCGAGCCCGTGCAGGAGGGAGAACCCGACGACGGCGAGACCGCCAAGCACGGCATAACCGCTGAACCAGGCGAACGGTCCGCCCACGCGGTCGCCGTTGGCATCAATCGGCAGCCCAGTGGTGGTCAGCGCCAGCGCGGCGCCGACACCGAAGGCCGCGACGAAGGAACCGGCCGAGATGGCCCAGTCCCAGCGGGCGCGCCACTTCGGGTTGTCCACCTTGCCGCGGTATTCGAAGGCGACCGCACGGAAGATGAGCGCCACGAGGACCAGCAGGAGCGGCAGGTACAGCGCGGAGAACAGCGAGGCGTACCACAGCGGGAAGGCCGCGAAGGTGGCACCCCCGGCGGTCAGGAGCCAGACCTCGTTGCCGTCCCAGACCGGGCCGATCGTATTGATCAGGACGCGGCGCTCAGTGTTGTTCCGGGCGAAACCCTTCATCAGCATGCCGACGCCGAGGTCGAAGCCCTCGAGAAAGAGATAGCCCGTCCACAGCACCGCGATGGCAATGAACCAGATGGTGGGTAGCAGTTCCATGCTGAGAATCCTCTGCGCTTCTTCGTGTGGGGTTGCTGAATAGGTGGGTTGCTGAGCGGGCGCTTAGTAGGCGAACGCCAGGACGTCGTCGCCCTCGGGCGTGCCCGGTGTGCCGCCCGGGGGCGTGCCGCCCTCCGACTCGTCCGCCGGGGCGTGTGCGAGTTCCGGCATAGCCGCGGCCACACCGCCGCGGATGTATTTGACCAGGAGCTTGACCTCGACCACCAGCAGCACGGCATAGATGGTGGTCAGCACGACGAGGGAGGTCAGGATCTCGCCGGCGGACACACCCGGTGAGACAGCGGCGGCGGTGAACATGAAGACCTGATCGATGCCGCTGGGGTCAGGGTTCGGGGCGACGACGAACGGCTGGCGGCCCATCTCGGTGAAGATCCAGCCAGCGGCATTGGCGCCGAATGGTGCGAGGATGCCGAACACCGCCAGGCGCATGAGGCCCCGGGAGGCCGGCACGGTTCCCTTGCGGGTGGCCCAGAGGGCCACGAGGGCCGCGAGGGCGGCGATGCCACCAAAGCCGATCATCATGCGGAAGCCCCAGTAGGTGACTTCCATGACCGGAACGTACTGGATGGGCTGGCCCGCGCGGTCCCCGTAGATGGGGTTGTCCGGCAGGGTGGTGCCGTACTTGGCCTTGTACTCGTCCAGCAGGCTGTTGACGCCCTTGACCTCGGTGCTGAAGTCGCCCTTGGCCAGGAAGGACAGGATGCCGGGAACCTCGATCACAGCGACGATGTCGTTGCAGTTCTTGGAACCGAGGTTGCCGACGCTGAGGACCGAGAACCCGGTGCCGTCGTGGCAGGCTGCCTCGGCGGCGGCCATCTTCATGGGCTGCTGTTCGAACATGAGCTTGCCCTGCAGATCCCCGGTGACAGCGGTGCCCGCAAAGGAAATCATGGCGACGACGGCTCCGATGCGCAGCGAGCGGATCCACACAGTGTGGTCGTTGCGGTCCCGTCCGGGGATTCCGGGGGCTTCGCCGGGAATCACTTTGCCGTCGGTCCCGATGGTGTCGATCCCGTCGTGGCGGCGGCGCCACAGGTGGTACCAGGCGATGCCGAGGAGGAAGGCTCCGGCGACGGCGAGGGCACCGAAGAGGGTGTGGGGCACGGCAACAAGGGCGGTGTTGTTCGTGAAGACGGCCCAGGCATCGGTCATGACGGGCCGGCCATTGACCATTTGTACGCCGACCGGGTGCTGCATCCAGCTGTTGGCCACGATGATGAAGTACGCCGAGAAGACAGAACCGATCACGGCGATCCAGAGGCAGGCCAGGTGGAGGCCGGGCTTGAGTTGCTTCCAGCCGAAGATCCACAGGCCCAGGAATGTCGACTCGACGAAGAAGGCCAAGAGCGCTTCCATGGCCAGCGGGGCGCCGAACACGTCGCCGACAAAGCGGCTGTACTCGCTCCAGGCCATGCCGAACTGGAATTCCTGCACGATTCCCGTGGCGACGCCCATGATGAAGTTGATCAGGAAGAGCTTGCCCCAGAACTTGGTCATGCGGAGATACTCCGGCTTGCCGGTGCGGTACCAGAGCGTCTGGATCACAGCCACCACCAGGCCAAGGCCGATCGTGAGCGGCACCATCATGAAGTGGTAGACCGTGGTGATTCCGAATTGCCAGCGTGCGATTTCCAAGGCGTCCAAGGCAGTCCCTACTTTAGCTAGGCTCGAGCAACTTCTACACTCTGTAGAAGTGATACTTCTACAGAGTGTAGAACACATCGGCACTTCGTCGTAAACCAGACTCCCACGGGGCGTCATGGCCCGCAATGGGCCGGACAGCCCCCGCTCCGGCGGCGGGCCCGGCACCCTCGGTCCGCCGTTGGGGGCCGCCACCGGCGGCCGACATCCGAGGCCGCAAGCCGCCGTTGGACCGCCGCCGTCGGTGCTGCCGGGCGCGCCACCCGACACGCCGGACGGCCGTGTTCTACTTCATGTAGAAAGAATGTGCAAAACACGGTAAATTTATAACAACGTATTCACATACACCGCCCCGGCAGGCACCAGCTTTTCCCCAGCACGACGCCGGTGCGGCAGGCATAGAAGGATGTACGGAATGGCAAGTCTCGGTGAACTGGAACGGGCAGTGATGGACCTGCTCTGGGCAGGTCAAGAAGCTGCGACAGCCAATACCCTGCGGGATCTCCTCGCGCAGAGCACCCACCCCCAGGACGGCACCGCCGGCCACGAGGGCAAGGACCTAGCGGTCACCACGGTGCTGACCGTGCTCTCCCGCCTCGAGCGGAAGGGCCTCGTGGAGCGCGAACGCGGCACCCGACCGCACCGCTACCAGGCCGTTTCCAGCCGCGCGGACCACACCGCGGAACTCATGCACGAGGTCCTCGGCTCGGCCCCGGACCGCGAGGCCGTCCTGGCCCGGTTCATTGGTTCCGTCACGGACAACGAGGCAGAAACCCTGCGCAAGCTGCTGGGCCGCAGCTAGCGCCCGATGTTCTGGACCTCATATTTTCTGGCGGTCCTGGCGATAGCACTGGCCTGGCCGGTGCCTATCCTCCTCTCGCGTGCCCAGTGGCCGGCACGCTCCCCCTTCACGGCGATGCTGCTGTGGCAGGCGATCGCCCTTGCCGGTGGCCTGTCCATGATCGGCGCGATGCTCGTCTACGGGCTTGAGCCGGTCGGGGACAACCTGCTTTCCGGCCTGCGCGCACTGGCGGGGATGGTGTTCAACAATGCCCCCACCACGGATCTGGGCTTCTGGCACATCTTTGCGCTCTCCGCCGCGGCCCTGCTGACGGCGCATCTCGTTTTCACGCTGCTGCTGACCTACTACAAGATCCAGCGCCAGCGCCGGCGCCACCGGGAACTGCTGGACCTGCTCGCCTCGCCGTCCGCCGACGGGCCGCGAACGGTGGTCCTCAACGTGGACTCCCCCGTGGCCTACTGCCTGCCCGGCGGCGCACGCTCCGTGACTGTTCTCTCCGACGGGCTCATGGCCGCGCTGGAACCCGCTGAGCTCCGTGCGGTCCTGATCCATGAGAACGCGCATTTGAGCCAGCGCCACCATCTCCTGCTGTGGGCCTTCGCCGCGTGGCGCCAGGCCCTGCCGTGGCTCCCCACCACTCGGCTGGCCCAGGATTCGGTCAACTCCCTGATCGAAATGCTGGCCGACGACGTCGCCCTCAAGACCGAGAGCAAAGCCACTCTCATCAAGGCAATCGCGATCGTGGCCAGCGGCTCCCCGACGGCCCCGGCGACGCGCCTGGCATTCGGCGAACCCGGCCTGCCCGACGCCGACCCAAGCCAGCCCGGCGCCACCGGGGGCACCGGCTCGGCAGGCACGACGGCGTCCCGCGTCAGCCGCCTGCTCTCGCCCCAGCCCCCGCTTCCGGATGCCCTGCGCGCGGCCGTCCTGGCAGCCTGCGTACTGCTGCTGGCCCTGCCGACGGCTCTGTTATTGGTCCCCGGCCTGCTCGGCTGAAGCTCTGTCATTTTCGGAAGGCGTCTGCACGGAAGGCGTCGTGGCAGGCATGCGGGCGATGAGCAGCGTCCTCGCAACACCGCTCCCGCACATGCGAAGGGCAAGGAGAATTAATCTCCTTGCCCTTTTCAGGTTATAGCTCGCCAGGGGACTTGCCGCAAGGCCCCTGCCAACGGCCAGAATAGTGAGTCGCGGCCAAAATACCCGAGGAAATGGGGACTGCTCCGGGCGATTCCGCGATTCGGGGCCGCAGGCCGGAAGGTGATTTCTTGGATTGGGGTTTCACATGTTCGACGTGATCATTAGCGGCGGCGGGCCGACGGGGATGATGCTGGCCAGCGAGTTGCGGCTGTACGACGTGGACGTGCTCGTGCTGGAGAAGGACGCGGAGCCGAGCGAGACTGTCCGCTCGCTTGGCCTGCACCCGCGCAGCATTGAGATCATGGACCAACGCGGGCTGCTGGACCGTTTCCTCGCACACGGGCAGCAGTATCCCGGCGGCGTAGGCCGCTTCGCCGCGATCGATAAACCCCGGCCGGCGAATTTGGACACCGCACACGGCTACGTCCTCGGCATCCCCCAGCCGGTCACCGATCGCCTGCTGGCCGAGCGCGCCGTCGAGCTCGGTGCGCAGATCCGCCGCGGCTCCGAGGTGACGGGTGTAGAGCAGGACGGGGACGGGGTGAGCGTCGGGCTCGCCGACGGCACACGGCTGCGCTCCCGATGGCTGGTCGGCTGCGACGGGGGACGCAGCCTGGTGCGCAGGCTGCTCGGCGTTGGCTTCCCCGGCGAGCCCGCCAACACGGAGTGGCTCCTCGGCGAGGTCGAGGTGACCGCGCCGCCGGACGAGCTGGCTGAAGTGGCGGACGAGGTGCGCAAGACCCACAAGGGGTTCGGCATCGGCCCCGCCGGAAACGGCCTGTACCGCGCCGTCGTACCCGCGGCGACCGTGGCCGAGGATCGCTCGGTCCCGCCGACCCTGGCGGAGTTCCGGACGCAGCTGCGGGCGTACGCGGGCACCGACTTCGGCGTCCACTCACCACGCTCGCTATCCCGTTTCAGCGACGCCACCCGGCTTGCCGAACGATACCGAGTGGACCGGGTACTTCTCGCCGGCGACGCGGCGCACGTCCACCCGCCGCTGGGAGGGCAGGGTTTGAACCTCGGCATCCAGGACGCCTTCAACCTCGGCTGGAAGCTCGCCGCCGAGGTCAACGGGTGGGCACCGGGCGGGCTGCTGGACACCTATTACGCCGAGCGTCACCCGGTCGCCGAGGACGTGCTCACCATCACCCGCGCCCAGAGCGAACTGCTCTCCCCCGAGCCGGGCCCGCAGGCCGTGCGCCGGCTGCTGACTGCGCTGATGGACTTTGAGGACGTCCGCCGTTTCCTGGCGGAGAAGGTCACCGCGATCGGGGTCCGCTACGACTTCGGCGAAGGACCTGAGCTTCTCGGCAGGCGACTGCGCGACATCCCTCTGTCGCGGGGCCGCCTCTACGAGCTCACCCGCGAAGGCCGCGGGCTCCTGCTGGACCAGACCGGCGAACTCTCCGTGGCGGGATGGCAGGATCGGATCGACCACGTCGTGGACGTCAGCGGTGAACTGGACGCGCCCGCGGTCCTGCTCCGGCCAGACGGCCACGTCGCATGGATCGGCGATGACCAAAAAGACCTGCTCCACCACCTGCCGACATGGTTCGGAGCCGCCTCCGCGGACGTCGGAGGCGTTCACGATCGCCATGGCTGACGTGATGATCGACGACGAACGGGGTTTTTGTGTCCCGGGTCCGGTCAGGCGTCGATGCGCTCCCGGTCCAGGCTTGCGGCGCCGGCAATGATGAAGTCCTTGCGCGGTGCCACGTCGGAGCCCATGAGGAGGTCGAAGACTTCTTCGGCCTGCTTGGCGTTGTCGATTCCGACCTTGCGGAGCGTCCGGTGGCGCGGATCCATGGTGGTTTCTGCCAGCTGCTCGGCGTCCATCTCGCCCAGGCCCTTGTAGCGCTGGATCGGCTCCTTGTAGCGCTTGCCCTCCTTGGCGAGCCTCGCCAGCAGGACGTGGAGCTCGGCCTCGGAGTAGGTGTAGATCATCTCGTTGGCCTTCTGGCCGGCGTTGATGACCTCCACCCGGTGCAGCGGCGGGACGGCGGCAAAGACGCGGCCCTCATCGATCATGGGCCGCATGTAGCGGAAGAAGAGCGTCAGCAGCAGCGTCCGGATGTGGGCGCCGTCGACGTCGGCGTCGGTCATGAGGATCACCTTGCCGTACCGGGCCGCACTGATGTCGAACGTCCGGCCCGAGCCTGCGCCCACCACCTGGATCAGGGCCGCGCACTCGGCGTTGGAGAGCATGTCCCCGACGGACGCCTTCTGGACGTTGAGGATCTTGCCGCGGATCGGCAGGAGGGCCTGGAAATCTGAGGACCTTGCCAGTTTGGCAGTGCCGAGCGCGGAGTCACCCTCGACGATGAACAGTTCGGACCGCGCGACGTCGTCCGTGCGGCAGTCGGCAAGCTTGGTCGGCATGGAGGAGGTTTCCAGTGCATTCTTGCGGCGCTGGGTTTCCTTGTGGACGCGCGCCGAGATGCGGGACTTCATCTCGCTGACGACCTTTTCCAGCAGCAGCGCCGACTGGGCTTTGTCGTTGCGGTTTGAGGAGGTCAGCCGTGCGGTGATCTCCTGCTCCACCACCTTGGCCACGATGGCCCGCACGGCCGACGTGCCCAGGATTTCCTTGGTCTGGCCCTCGAACTGCGGCTCGGCCAGCCGGACGGTCAGGACTGCCGTCAGGCCGGCGAAGATGTCGTCCTTTTCGATCTTGTCGTTGCCTGCTTTGAGTTTGCGGGCATTGGTCTCGATCGCCTTGCGGAAGGTCTTCAGCAGTGCCTGCTCGAAGCCGGACTGGTGGGTGCCGCCCTTCGGCGTGGAGATGATGTTGACGAAGGTGCGGACCGTGCTGTCGTAGCCGATCCCCCAGCGCAGGGCGACGTCGACTTCGCAGTCGCGCTCCACCTCCGCGAGCTGGCTGTGCCCCCGCTCGTCGAGGACGGGCACTGTTTCCTTGAATTTGCCGGCGCCGTGCAGGCGCCAGATGTCGGTGATGGCCGGGTCAGCGGCGAGGAAGTCGACAAACTCGGCGATGCCGCCGTCGTGGTGGAAGACTTCCTCATGCGGGCCCGCTTCGCCCGGGGTGCCGGCAAGCCTGCGTTCGTCCCGGACCGTGAGCTTCAGCCCGGGGACCAGGAACGAGGTCTGGCGGGCACGCGCGGCGAGGTCCTCGTAGGAGAATTTGGCGTCGGGCGTGAAGATCTGCCGGTCGGCCCAGTAACGGATCCGCGTTCCCGTCATTCCGCGCTTGGCCTTGCCGACGACGTCGAGCACGGAGCCGTCCACGAACGGTTCGAAGACCGAGGCCGGATCCGGCTTAGTGCCCGGGTCCTTGAAGCGGCCCGGCTCGCCGCGGCGGAAGGACATCTTGTAGATCTTGCCGCCACGGTCCACCTCGACGTCGAGGCGTGCCGACAGGGCGTTGACGACGGAGGCGCCCACGCCGTGCAGGCCGCCCGAAGCCGTGTAGGAACCGCCGCCGAACTTTCCGCCGGCGTGCAGTTTGGTGAAAACCACTTCGACGCCGGTCAGCCCGGTTTTCGGTTCGACGTCCACGGGGATGCCGCGGCCGTCGTCGTGAATCTCCACCGAGTTGTCCGCGTGCAGGATGATCTTGATGTCGTGGCCGAAGCCGGCGAGGGCCTCGTCGACGGAGTTGTCGATGATCTCCCAGAGGCAGTGCATGAGTCCGCGGGAATCCGTGGAGCCGATGTACATGCCCGGGCGCTTGCGGACGGCCTCAAGGCCCTCCAGCACGGAAAGGTGCCGGGCGGTGTAATCAGAACTGGGTGCCACGGGTCGTGAACTCCTTACAAGACGGGGACGGCCCCTGCAGCGTGCGCAGGCCGGCTGTCACAGTGTTTAGCGCTCTTCCTAGGTTAGTCGGAGTCAGGGTCCTCGCCGATCTGCCACTCCCCGGAAGGACCGTGCGGGGCTTCCCCGTTACTGAGACGTGATACGCGGACAGCGAAAGTGGGCCATCCCGGCGATGGTTTGGCCACGAATACTGGTTATATAGATATACCGATCTACTAAGGAGGCCGAACATGACAACAGCAGTTGCGGACCGCACACTGACCGCCGCAGACCGGTGCGATCGTTGCGGAGCACAGGCATATGTCCGGGTTGTTCTCGGAGCCTCCGGCGGTGAGCTTCTTTTCTGCGGCCACCACGCACGCGCCGTAGAGCCGACACTCAAGCCGCTCAGCTCAGACTGGCACGACGAGACAGACCGCCTTCACCAGAAGGCCCCGGTTCCGGTCGACTAGATCCCCGGTTTCCGGCTCGGCGCCTGGCCGGGTCTTCAGCGACCTGAGATTACTGAACTCTGGGACTACTGAACAACTAGTGAACAAGGACCTCTCCGATTCGGAGGGGTCCTCGTTCGTTAAACGCGAGTTAGTGCGAAGGGACCCCTGATCCTGCAAAACCACTCAGGCAAGACACCAACGCGGGGTCACATCCGGCCCGCCAGGCGGCGGGCGGGATGTGACCCCGCGTTGGTGTGGACTGCTCCCAGCCTGCGGCTGGTGTGCGGCCGTTAGTCCAGGTAGTCGCGCAGGACCTGTGAGCGCGACGGGTGCCGCAGCTTGGACATGGTCTTGGATTCGATCTGGCGGATGCGCTCGCGCGTCACACCGTAGACCTTGCCGATTTCGTCTAAAGTCTTCGGCTGTCCGTCGGTGAGGCCGAAGCGCATGGCGACCACACCGGCTTCGCGCTCTGACAACGTGTCCAGCACCGAGTGCAGCTGTTCCTGCAGCAGGGTGAAGCTCACGGCATCCGCGGGAACCACGGCTTCGGAGTCCTCGATGAGGTCACCGAATTCGGAGTCGCCGTCCTCGCCAAGCGGAGTGTGCAGGGAGATGGGCTCGCGGCCGTATTTCTGGACCTCAACGACCTTTTCCGGGGTCATGTCCAGTTCGAGGGCCAGCTCCTCCGGCGTGGGTTCGCGGCCGAGGTCCTGCAGCATCTGGCGCTGGACGCGGGCCAGCTTGTTGATGACTTCCACCATGTGCACCGGGATGCGGATGGTGCGGGCCTGGTCGGCCATGGCGCGGGTGATCGCCTGGCGGATCCACCACGTGGCGTAGGTGGAGAACTTGAAGCCCTTCGTGTAGTCGAACTTCTCGACCGCACGGATCAGGCCCAGGTTGCCTTCCTGGATCAGGTCCAGGAACAGCATGCCGCGGCCGGTGTAGCGCTTGGCCAGCGAGACCACGAGGCGGAGGTTGGCTTCCAGCAGGTGGTTCTTGGCACGCTTGCCGTCGTGGATGACGAATTCAAGCTCACGCTTGAGCTTCGGATCCATCGTGCCGTCGTCGGCGGCGATCTTTTCCTCGGCGAAGAGGCCGGCCTCGATCCGCAGGGCCAGGTCCACTTCCTGCTCAGCGTTCAGCAGGGCGACCTTGCCGATCTGCTTCAGGTAGTCCTTGACGGGGTCGGCGGTGGCGCCGGCGGACATGACCTGCTGCACCGGGGCGTCGTCGTCATCGGCATCGGAGTAGACGAAGCCGGAGCCGGTGGCCGCTGCGGCCTTGCCGGGAGCCTCTTCGCCTTCTACCTCGTCGCCGAGTTCGGCAGCATCGGGCGTGATGTCGTCGAGGTCCTCTTCGACGTCGACGTCATCGTCGTCGCCGTGCTCACTGGCTGATTTGCCGGCGGCCTCTGCCGCGGCTTTGGCGCCGGGCTTGGGCCCGCGCTTCTTGGGCTCAGGCTTGGCGACTCCGGTTACGGTGTCGCCGCCCTCGGCGGAAGCGGCGTCTTTGACAGCCTTGTTGGCTGCACGCGTGGCGGCGCGCTTGGCGTTGGTCGCCGCCTTCTTCTCGTCGGGGGACATTTCGGCCTGGTCGGCGGGTTCCTTCTTCGCGGAAGACGGGGTCACTGAAAACCTTTCTAGCTGCGGTCTGCGGATCGCCATACGGGCAACACCACTATGACCCTGTCAAGTCCGTGTTCAACATCAGATGCAACCACGACCAGCAGAGCCACTAAGTAGAACTGCTGGGGCGGCCGGAATGTTCCCTGTTTCCAAGGTTCATTGCGGGCACTTGATACACGGACCCAACCGGGTCTCGGCAACTATTGTCTCACGGTTTTCTCCGGAGGTGCCTTTCGGGGCGGCGGGTCCACAATATTGCGGCGACTCCTCACGCCGCGTCCGGCGCAAACTTCTGCCATGCTGCCTCCCGTCTGGCTGCCCAGCCGCAAAGGGTGCCGCGCCGGCCAAGTTCTGCCAGCAGTTCCGCCAATCTGTATCCCGGATAGTCCTGCAGTGCCTGCCGATACAGGGCGTCGGCGTAGGAACCCCGTCCGCGGCACCATTCAATCCAGCCCCTTGCCGTCACGGCGGCTGCGGTCGACTCACCGCCGCCGAGACTTCCCAGCAGTTGCAGGACCCGCTCAAGCCCGACCATCAGGGCCCAGTCCGGGACCGACGGGGCCAGCCCGAGCAGGACCTCCCCGTAGCCGGGAAGCGTGTCGGCGCCCGGGCCGGCATCCGGGACTGGGCCAGCGTCGGCGCCACCGGCCGGCTGGCCGTCGGAAGGCGTCGGTCCTGGAATGGGACTGGGCGTTGGTCCTGGCCCTGGAGAAGAGTTGGTTCCGGGCCGGAAGGCTGATCCGGCTTCCGGGTCGAACATGCCGAAGTCTTCAGCGCCGCGTTCGGCCGCCGGCCGGCCGGCCGCCGCCATCACGAGCACTGCGTCCCGCCATGACGGGATGCAAAGGCTGGCCCGTAGGTAGCCGGTCAGTTCCGGTGTCAGGTCGGGCGACTGCGCGGCCGCCTGCATCACCATCGTCCAGACATCAAGCACCTGGGCGAATTGGGCCCGGTCCCGCCGTCGCGAGGAGAATTGCGCAGCCCAGCCGAACTCGGCCGTACGGACCGCAGGGTCCACGGGCCGCGGCGCCGGCTTGGTGTCCTGCGCTCCGGGGGCCTCGCCTACACTGCTGCCGCGGAAAACCATCTCGGCATTGAGTTTGCTGTTCGTGATCTGCTCGATCGGCCGGCCGGGCGGCACACAGCAGTCCGGATCGCTGCAGTAGGCGTTGCGCCAGAACTCCGCGCCAATTACCCACGCGTCCCTCACGGGCATTCCGGCCGCCTCCAGGGCAAGTTCGAGTTCTTTGAGCAGGACCGCCAACCCAAGGCGGCCGTCGTCGCTGTTGGTATCCGTATCAGTGAAGAAGGCCAGCAGCGAACCATCGGCGGCGTCGTCCGCCTGCAAGTAGGACACGACATTTCGCGCAAAGCCGGCCAGCGCGTCGCTCCGGCCTGAGCCGGAACGCCGTCTGGACCCGGCGCCAGCGCGTCCCGGGGCCGCGGTATTGCCCCCTCCTCCGCCGCTGCGGCCGCCGACGACGCCACCGCCGAGCGTGGGGAGGTCGACCCGCAAGGTGGCTCCGAGCCGTTTGCCTTCCATGGTCATGGCCACGAGGCTGTTCTCGGGCCAGTAGCCCAGGGAGTGAGGGATGAAGCCAAGGATGTCTTCAGGGCCGGAAATTCTCAAATGATCGGGAGCTGTCATAAGCCAAGCTTCGCGACGGCCGGATCGCTGCGGGAGTCCCGTTCTGCGCTATGTGGATAACTTCAGGGCGTTGCGCCGGGCAGCCAACACACCAAACCGCTACTCAGGGCGTGCGGCGGCGCTCCGCGACGAGCTTGCGCTGCTTGGCGAGGGATTTCAGCAGCGGCGGAACCGTGACCCCTCGGGCCGCCATCTGGCGCCGGACCTTCCGCCGGGTAACGATGGTGGCGCAGGCTCCCCCGGCCAGCAGGAGGAACTGGACGCTGAGGGCGACGCGGAAGGGATCCAGGCCGTAGAGCTCGCCCCGGGAGAAACCGCTGGCGTAAAGGACGTCGAGGACCAGCCCAATGAGGTAGATGGACACCAGGGCGGCGATGAAGCCGCCCACGTTGACAATTCCGGTGGCGGTCCCGAGCCGGTGCGCCGGGTTGAAGGTCCGGGCGAAGTCGAAGCCGATCATCGAACCGGGCCCGCCGACGGCCAGCGTCACCACAAGGACAGCCAGGAGCCAGAGCGGAGATCGTCCCGGCAGCAGCAGGACGGCCGCCCATGCCGCAGCGGTGCAGCCGGAAATCAGGAGCACCATCGTGGAACGGCGCAGCGGATGTCGGGCAACGAACCTGCCCATGAGGGGGCCGGCGGCAATGGCGGCGGCCACGTAGAGGGACATGAGGCCGGAGACGGTTCCCCGGTCCAGCCCCTGGGCGGAAATCAGGAAGGGGTAGCCCCAGGTCATGGCAAACACCGTGCCGCTGAACTGGACGGTGAAGTGGCTCCACAGCCCCAGCCGGGTCCCGGGCTGCCGCCAGGCGTGCCCCAGCGAAATTCCGGTGGCGCGCAGGCCCTGGGACGGCGGCGGGGCCGGGTGCCCGGGCGGGAGGTCCTGAAGCAACAGCAGGACCAGCACGACGGCGATGCCGGACATCCCGGCGAGCGTCAGGAAGGCAGGCGTCCACCCCGCGGAGTGCAGGATCATGGCGAACGGCACCACGCTGAACAGCTGGCCCAGCTGTCCGGACATGCCCGTCAGCTGCGTCAGTAGCGGCACGCGCCCCGGCGCAAACCAGAGCGGAATAAGCCGGATGACGGAGATGAACGTCATGGCGTCGCCGGCACCCACCAGGACACGTCCCAGAACACCGCCGGGGATGTTGTCGGCAAACGCGAGCTGCAGCTGGCCGAGCCCCATCAGGATGCCGCCGCCTGCCAGCATGGCGCGGGAGCCGTACCGATCCACGAGGATGCCCACCGGAATCTGCAGCGCGGCGTAGACCAGGAGCTGCAGCACAGTGAAGAAGGAAATTTCGGCCGCGCTGGCATGGAAGCGTTCCGTGGCCTCCAGGCCGACCACCCCGAACGAGGTGCGCTGGCTGACCGCCACGAGATACGCAAAGATCCCGATGATCCAAATCAGCCAGGCGCGGGGGGAGGTCACTCCCCTATTATGCCCGGCTTGTTGATAAATAGTATTTATTCGCCGGGTTCTTTACGGGCCAAGTACGCCTCGACGGCGGCCCCCAGGGCATCGGCGTTGGGGATTTGGTCGTTCTCGTCGGCCAGCAGCGACCGCCGGACAGTCCCCTCGGCCTTTTCGTCATACCGGGACTCCAGCCGGGAGACCACCTGCTGGACCTCTTCGGACGCCTCAATCTGCTCGGCGATCTGCCGGCCCACCTCACGTCCGGCCTCGCGCAGACGGTCCGTCGGCAGCATGAGGGAGGTGGCCGCGCCCAGGTACTCGAGTCCGGCAACGGCGGCCGTGGGGTATTCGGCTTCGGCCAGGTAATGCGGCACATGGATGACATAGCCGGCGATGTTCCGGCCGGCCTCCGTCAGACGCAGCTCCAGGATGTGGCCCACGGCGGCAGGAACCTCCACGGTGGGCTTCCACACGGAGATTCCCTCGATCAGTTCCGGCCGGTTGCCGTGCACGGTCACACCGACCGGCCGGGTGTGGGGCACGGGCATCGGGATCGAATGGATCCAGGCGACGAGGTTGACGTCGAGTTCCTCGACGATGCCGACGACGGCGCGTGCGAAGCGCTCCCATTGCAGGTCCGGCTCGAACCCGGCAAGGAACAGGAAGGGGCTGCCCAGCCCGTCGACCAGGCGGTAGAGCGCCAGGCTCGGGGCCTGGTAATCCTGCAGGTGGTCCTCGACGAAGCTAACTTGCGGACGCCGGGACCGGTAGTCGATCAGCTGGTCGGCGTCGAACTGGGCGATCATCTCGGAATCGAGCGTGTCCAACAGCTCGGCGGTGATCTGCCGGACCACGTGGCCGGCGTCAGCGAAGCCGGTGAACCCCATGACGAGGTTGAGTCCGTGCAGTTCGGGGCTGGAGAACAGCGCGTCATCACGGATATAGAGCGACTGGGGGTCCAGCAGAGAGCCGGAAATCCGTTCAATCACGGCGTGTTCCTTTCACGATGGCGGCGGCAGGAGTTGCGGGTCGCGGTCCGTCGTCCGGACAGCCACGCAGGTTCCGGACGATCAGGCAGAGCCCGCGGAATCATGCAGAACCCGACGGCCAGTCCACAGGGCACTCACCGCACGGCAGCGCCGCTAACAGTACAACGCCCCGGCGTCCGGGCTAATTCCTGCCCCGGGTGTGCTCCAGCTCTCATTCGATTGAAAGTCCGGACTCGGGAGAGACTACGATCGGAACTGGCCCTAGGGCTTGCTTGCAGACACCGGGTTGCGTCCCAGAACGACGGCGGCCCGGGATCCGCGGCAGGGCGCCGAACATGCAGTTCCTGCCGAATATCACCGAGAAACATCACAGAGAATTGAGGACTGTCCTCGTGGTCAAGAATAGTGAAGTCAAACTTAGTGCAGTCGCAGGGGACCTAAAGAAGTCCCCCAGCGATGCCCTCGTCATCGGCGTCGGGCAGGGTCCGGACGGCCCGGTATTGCTCGACAATCCGCTGACGGCCAAGGCCGCTGAGGCCCTGGCGGAATCACTGAGCGTTCTTGGCATCACCGGCGCGGCCGACCAGGCCCACCGCCTGCCCGGCCTGCCCGAGGCGGGGGCCACCATTCTGCTGCTCGCCGGCGTCGGCAAGCTGCCCGCGAACAAGGGTTCAGCGAAGCAGCCGCTCAGCGAGGAGGCGCTGCGCCGCGCCGCCGGCTCGGCGGTCCGCCAGCTGGCCGGCGTCACCACCGTCACCCTGGCACTTCCGACGACGACCCTCGCCGAGGTCGCCGCCGTCGCCGAGGGCGCGGCAATGGGCGCCTACTCCTACACGGAGTTCCGGTCCTCCCAGAACGGGCTCAAGGACCCGGTGAAGAACGTCGCCATCCTGACCGACTTCGCCGCGGACAAGGCACTGCAGCCGGTCCTGGACCGGGCGTCCCTGATCGGCACGGCCGTGAACGCGACCCGCACCCTGGTCAACCAGCCGCCGAGCCACCTCTACCCCGAGTCCTTCGCCGACGCCGCCAAGGAGCTGTCCAAGGGCTTGCCCGTCAAGGTGACCGTCTGGGACGAGAAGCGCCTCGAGAAGGAGGGCTTCGGCGGCATCCTCGGTGTCGGCAAGGGCTCCACCCGCCAGCCGCGCCTCGTGAAGGTGGAGTACGCCCCGGCCAAGGCCACGGCCAAGATCGCCCTCGTGGGCAAGGGCATCACCTTTGACACCGGGGGCATTTCCATCAAGCCTGCCCTCGGCATGGGTGACATGAAGAGCGACATGGCCGGGGCCGCCGTCGTCCTTAACACCGTGCTGGCCATCGCAGGCCTCGGCCTGCCGGTCAAGGCGACCGCCTGGCTGTGCATTGCGGAAAACATGCCCTCCGGCGCTGCCCAGCGTCCCGCCGACGTCCTCACGATGTTCGGCGGCAAGACCGTCGAGGTCCTGAACACCGACGCCGAGGGCCGCCTGGTCATGGCCGACGGCATCGTTGCAGCGAGCCAGGAGTTCCCGGACGCGATCATTGACGTCGCCACCCTTACCGGCGCGCAGCTGATCGCCCTGGGAGACCGCACCGCCGGCGTCATGGGCTCCGGCTCCGTCACCGGCGCCATCAAGGCCGCCGCGGACCGTGCGGGCGAGCTCGTCTGGCCCATGCCGCTGCCCGAAGAACTGCGCCCCAGCCTCGACTCGCAGGTCGCGGACATCGCCAACATCGGCGAACGCCACGGCGGCATGATGACCGCTGCCGTGTTCCTGCGCGAATTCGTCGGCAAGGGCAAGGACGGCGAACAGATCCCCTGGGCCCACATCGACATCGCCGGACCGTCGTTCAATAACGGCAGCCCCTACGGTTACAACCACAAGCAGGGCACCGGCTGCACCGTCCGCACTCTGGTGGCGTACGTCGAAGACCTGCTGAAGGCTTCCGCCTAACAGCACCGTCCAACAGCACCGCCTGACACCACGGCGGTCCGCACCCACGCCGCTCTGTGGCCGGGGCCCTGATGCCTCGGCCACAAAGCCGCGTGACACTGGACACAAGCGCTCCACAAACACCGCGACAAGGTGGAGCATGTATAAGTGGTTCGCTAAGGTGAACGACGATAGACCCCAAGAAGTAGTCACAAATGAAAGGGAACGGGCCTGCTGGCATAATCACGGCAGGCAAGTTTCAAGACCAGATGATGCGTACTCTCGCGTCATCGTTCACGCGAGGGAGCGTTTTAGTGGCCGATCAGGCAACTGCGCAAGAATTCGACATCCTGGTACTCGGCGGCGGCAGCGGCGGCTACGCCACCGCTCTGCGTGCCGTCCAGCTTGGCCTCACCGTCGGCCTCATCGAAAAGGCCAAACTCGGCGGCACCTGCCTGCACAACGGCTGCATCCCGACCAAGGCGCTCCTGCACTCCGCGGAGCTGGCAGACCACGCCCGTGACTCCTCAAAGTACGGCGTGAACGTGACCCTCGACAGCATCGACATCACGGCCGTCAACGCCTACAAGGACGGCATCATTGCCGGCAAGTTCAAGGGCCTGCAGGGACTGATCAAGTCCAAGAAGGGCATCACCGTCATCGAGGGTGAGGGCAAGCTCCAGGGCGCCGACACCATCGTCGTGAACGGCACCGCCTACAAGGGCAAGAACATCGTCCTCGCCACCGGCTCCTACTCCCGCACCCTGCCGGGCCTGGAAATCGGCGGCAAGGTCATCACGTCCGACGAAGCCCTCACCATGGATTACATCCCCCAGAGCGCGATCATCCTGGGCGGCGGCGTGATCGGCGTCGAGTTCGCTTCCGTCTGGAAGTCCTTCGGCGTCGACGTCACCATCGTCGAAGGCCTGCCCTCCCTCGTCCCGAACGAGGACGCCGCCATCGTCAAGAACTTTGAGCGCGCCTTCAAGAAGCGCGGCATCAAGTTCTCCACCGGCGTGTTCTTCCAGGGCGTGGAGCAGAACGCCGAGGGCGTCAAGGTCACCCTCGTCGACGGCAAGACCTTCGAGGCCGATCTCCTGCTCGTGGCCGTGGGCCGCGGCCCCGTCACGGCCAACCTCGGCTACGAAGAGGCCGGCGTCACCATCGACCGCGGCTTCGTCATCACCAACGAGCGCCTGCACACCGGTGTTGGCAACATCTACGCCGTCGGCGACATCGTCCCGGGCGTCCAGTTGGCCCACCGCGGCTACCAGCAGGGCATCTTCGTCGCCGAAGAAATCGCCGGCCTGAAGCCGGTGGTCGTCGAAGACGTCAACATCCCCAAAGTCACCTACGCCGAGCCCGAAATCGCGACGGTCGGCTACACCGAGGCAGCCGCCAAGGCCAAGTTCGGTGACGACCAGGTCGAAACCCAGGAATACAACCTCGCCGGCAACGGCAAGAGCTCCATCCTGGGCACTAGCGGCATCGTGAAGCTGGTCCGCCAGAAGGACGGCCCCGTCGTCGGCGTCCACATGATCGGCTCCCGCATGGGCGAGCAGATCGGCGAGGCCCAGCTGATCGTGAACTGGGAAGCCTACCCCGAGGACGTGGCCCAGCTGGTCCACGCCCACCCGACCCAGAACGAATCCCTGGGCGAGGCGCACCTGGCGCTGGCGGGCAAACCCCTCCACGGCTAGGCATCTCCGCCCGCACCATCGCAAGAACTCCGTGCTTAGTGCGCCCGGCCCAAAATGCCGGGTGCACTAAGCTCGAACAAGGCAGCAATCATCCGCACTAAAGATCAATAAGGAGAACGGGGACGACATGTCTGAATCCGTTAACTTGCCCGCCCTCGGTGAGAGCGTCACCGAAGGAACCGTCACCCGCTGGCTCAAGCAGGTCGGTGACCGGGTAGAGGTGGACGAGCCGCTGCTCGAGGTTTCCACCGACAAAGTAGACACCGAAATCCCCTCTCCGATTGCCGGCGTGATTGAGGAAATCCTCGTCGCCGAAGACGAGACCGCAGAAGTCGGCGCCCCGCTGGTCCGCATCGGCTCCGGCGACGCCGCCCCGGCCGCCGCAGAAGCTCCGGCCGCAGCCCCCGCCGAAGAGGCCCCCGCAGCATCCCCGTCGGCCGCGGAAGCTCCGGCCCCCGAGGCCGAGGCGCCTGCCGCTGCCGCCGCTGCCCCGGTTTCTGCTCCCGCCGGTGAAGGACACGACGTCACGCTTCCGGCCCTGGGCGAGAGCGTCACCGAAGGCACCGTCACCCGCTGGCTGAAGAGCGTCGGCGACACCGTGGAGGTCGACGAGCCGCTACTCGAGGTTTCCACCGACAAGGTTGACACCGAAATCCCGTCCCCCGTCGCCGGAACCCTCCTGGAAATCCGCGTCAACGAGGACGAAACCGCCGAGGTCGGCTCCGTCCTGGCCGTCATCGGTTCCGGCGCAGCAGCCCCCGCCGCACCGGCTCCCGCAGCCGCCCCGGCTCCGGCAGCCGCTCCCGCAGCCGCCCCGGCTCCGGCAGCAGCCCCGGCTCCGGCAGCCACTCCCGCAGCAGCTCCGGCTCCCGCAGCCGCTCCCGCACCGGCCGCGGCGCCCGCCGCTGCAGCTCCCGCCGCTCCGGCTAAGGCAGAAGCTGCCGCGCCGGCAGAGTCCGGCTATGTCACTCCCCTCGTCCGCAAGCTGGCCAACCAGCAAGGCGTCGACATCGCGTCCCTGACCGGCACCGGCGTCGGCGGCCGCATCCGCAAGCAGGATGTGCTGGCCGCCGCCGAGGCGAAGGCCGCACCGGCAGCCCCCGCTGCAGCGGGAGCTGCTGCCGCAGCCCCGTCTGCCGCTCCGGCCGCCGCAGTGTCCTCCCTGCGCGGCACCGTGCAGAAGGCCCCGCGCATCCGCCAGGTCATCGCCCGCCGCATGCGCGAGTCCCTGGACATCTCGACCCAGCTGACGCAGGTCCACGAGGTTGACATGACCAAGGTAGCCAAGCTGCGCGCCAAGGCCAAGAACTCCTTCCAGGCCCAGAACGGCTCCAAGCTGACCTTCCTGCCCTTCATCGCCAAGGCTGTCGCCGAGGCCCTGAAGCAGCACCCGAAGATCAACGCCTCCTACGACGAGGACAAGCAGGAGATCACCTACCACAACGCCGAACACCTGGCGATTGCGGTGGACACCGACAAGGGCCTGCTGGTGCCGGTTATCGCCGACGCCGGCAACCTGAACCTCGCCGGCCTGGCCGGCAAGATCGCCGACGTCGCGGACCGCACCCGCAACGGCAAGATCGGCCCGGACGAGCTCTCCGGCGGAACCTTCAGCATCACCAACATCGGTTCCGTGGGCGCTCTCTTCGACACCCCGATCATCAACCAGCCGCAGGTCGCCATCCTGGGCACCGGCGCGATCGTCAAGCGCGCCGTGGTGGTCTCGGACGAGAACGGCGATGACTCGCTGGCCATCCGCTCCATGATGTACCTCTCCCTGACGTACGACCACCGCCTGGTGGACGGCGCGGATGCAGGACGCTTCCTGCAGACGCTGAAGGCACGCCTCGAAGAAGGCGCGTTCGAAGCGGACCTGGGCCTCTGACGAGCAACAGCCCGCCTGAAACACGGTGAACCGGGGGCACCTTCCATGACGGAAGGTGCCCTCCGTCGTTTGCCGACAGATTGTCGCTAAGCTGGTGCCATGGACATTATTAAATACATTCTGATCTTCCTGCACGTCTTGGGCGCCGCCGCGATCGTCGGCGGCTGGTTCGCCACCTTCAAGAAGCCCACCGTCCTGCCGGTTCAGCTGTACGGCGCTATTGCCCAGCTGGTCACGGGGCTGGCGCTCGTAGGGATCCTGGGGGCCACCCACGAACCGGTCAACTACTTCAAGATCACCGTCAAATTGGTGATCGCCATCGTTGTGCTGGTGGCCGCCATCATCGGGTACCGGAAGGCTGCTTCCGGGGCTGAGGTCCCCAAGGGTCTGGCGCACGCCGTCGGCGGCATGGCGCTGATCAACATTGCCGTCGCCACGCTCTGGAACTAGCAGTCCCCAACGTCAACGACGGCGACGGCGCCGCACCCCTAGACAGGGGTGCGGCGCCGCCGTCGTTAAGCAGTACCCGCCAGACCCGGTCATAATCCACTGACAGCGGAACCCCCGTGCGCAGGCGGCCCCGAATCCCTAGGATGGACACGGATGATCCGGCGGCTGGCCGGATCTGTGGGATGACAACGATCTTGAGGAGTGGACATGGCAGCAACACGCACCGCGCACACTGTATGGAATGGCGACCTGATGACGGGCGCCGGCAACACGACGCTGGACAGCTCCGGACTGGGTAACTTCGATGTCAGCTGGAAGGCGCGCGCCGAGGCATCCGAGGGCAAGACCAGCCCCGAAGAGCTCATCGCGGCGGCCCACTCGGCCTGCTTCTCCATGGCGTTCAGCCTCGCTGTCGCCCAGGCCGGCCACACGCCCGAGCAAGTCAACACCAAGGCGGATGTCACCTTCGTGCCCGGCACCGGCATCACGGACAGCCACCTGACCGTGAGCGCGCGGATCCCGGGGATCACGGAGGACGAATTCCAGCGCATTGCTGAGGAAGCCAAGGTGGGCTGCCCCGTCTCGGCCGCCCTCACCGGCATCAAGATCACCCTGGATGCGACCCTGGCCTCCTAGTTCTTCACGCAGCAAAGCGAAGGCCCCCGCCACCCTGGATTTTCCAGGGCAGCGGGGGCCTTTGGCGTTTAGCCGCGGTGGACTAGCTGCCCTGCCGGCGTGCAGGCAACGGGGCGGGCCGGACACGGCGGTAGCCCTCGCGCAGCGGGGGACGGTCCGTGGGCAGTTCCTGGATCATTTCCTTCAACGCCCCGATGCCGTATTCCAGCTGCGGGTCAGTGCCGGCGGCGTAGGCGTGCGGCGGGAAGGTCACTTCGATGTCCGGGGTGACGCCGAAGTTCTCCACGCCCCAGCCGACGCCGCCGGCGAACCAGGTGGCGTAGCGCGGCTGGGTCACGCCCGTGCCGTCGGCCAGCGCGAAGCGGTTGTCGATTCCGACGACGCCGCCCCACGTGCGGGTGCCAATGACGGGTCCGATCCCCCGCAGCTTGGAGACCTGGGTGATGATGTCGCCGTCGGACCCGGCGAACTCGTCCGTCAGGATGATGACCGGTCCGCGCGGTGCGTGGTGCGGGTAGGTCCGCGGTTTTTCCCCGCGCGGCATGCTCCAGCCGGTGACCTTGCGTCCGATGAGTTCGGCCACGAGCTGGGAGGTGTGGCCGCCGCGGTTGCGGCGGACATCGACGATCAGCCCGTCGAGGGCGGTTTCGGTGTCGAGGTCGCGATGCAGCTGGGCCCAGCCATTGGCCATCATGTCCGGGATGTGGAGGTAGCCGAACGTTCCGTTGGAGGCTTCGCGGACGGTCCGCCGGTTGCCGGCGACCCATTCCTGGTACCGCAGGCGTTCCTCGTCCTTGACCGGGACCACGGCCACGCGGCGCTGACCGCCCGCGGCTTCGCCGTGGCCGGCACCGTTGCGCAGGGTGAGTTCGACGGCGCGGCCGGCCGCGCCGACGAGCTGCATGGCCGGGGTCAGCGATTCGGTAAGTACGACGCCGTCGATCGCCAGCAGGACGTCGCCGGGCTTGACGTCGGCGCCGGGCCGGGTCAGCGGAGAAGTAGCGAGCGGATCCGAGGACTCCCCCGCCAGGATGCGGGTGATTTCCCAGCCCTCGCCGGTGAACTCAAGGTCCGCACCGAGCCGGCCCTGGGGGCTACTGCCGTTCTCGGCGACAGCCATCGGGCGGACATAGGCGTGGGACGTGCCCAGTTCGCCGTGCAGCTCCCACAACAGATCCACGAGGTCATCGTGCGAGCCGAGACGCTCCACCACGGGACGGTAGCGGGCGTGGATGGATTCCCAATCCTGGCCGGCCATGTCTTCGGTCCAGAAGAAGTCGCGCTGGAGCCGCCATGCCTCGTCGAAGGCCTGGCCCCACACGCTGAGCGGGTCCATCTGCACGCGGATGCGCCCGAGGTCCACCTTGACGAGCTGGCCGGATTCCTCGTCGGCCTTGGCGCCCGCGGGAGTGACCCGGATCTGTTTGTCCTGGATGAACACGATCTTTTCCCCGTCGCCGGAGATCCGGTAGCTGTCCAGTGCCTCCACGATGGTGGAGGTGCGTCGCTTGGCGAGGTCGTAGCGGACCAGGCTGGGTGCGGCGCCCTTGTCCTCAAGGCTGGCCCGGCCTTCGCCCGTGGTGCCGGAGAGTTCATTGTCCAGCCAGAGCAGGGCGCCGGAAGCGGCGGTCAGTGTGGAGTAGTTGCCTTGCGGCACGGGGACACCGATGACGCGGTGGGCCAGGCCTTCGGCGTCGACCCGCACGGCCGACACCTGTTTCGCTGCGGGCGACGCCGCGGGTCCGGCACCGGTCACCGCGCCACCGTCCGCGTCTGCGTCCGTGTCTGCATCAATCTGCAGGTCGACGCTCGGGCCGAACGGGGACGGGGTGTCCGCGGCGAGGGCCACAAGGTAGGGCTTGATCGGGCTCGGGAAGGACAGATCGAAGGAGTGTCCGTCGTAGACCGGATCGAAGCTGCGGTTGGAAAGGAAGGCGAGGTATTTGCCGTCCGGGGTGAACGACGGCGATTCGTCGCGGAACCTGCCGTCGGTGACGTCAATGATCGCAGTCTGCGTGCCGCCGTCGGTCCTGGCGATCCGGAGCCGGCTGCGGGAACCGAAGGACGTGACCGGCTCGGACCAGCCGAGCCAGGCGGAGTCCGGGGACCAGGTGAATCCTTCGATGCTGCCCTCCCCGATGCTGCTGAGCAGGGACATGGTGCGCGTGCGCGTATCGGCAAGGTAGATGTCACCGAAGGCGGTGCCTACGGCGAGCCAGCGCCCGTCGGGGCTGGCTTCGATGGCGCTGGCCCGGCTGGGCTTGGGGAAGTCGATCCGCGTGAGACCGCCGGATGTCGGCGTCTCGGTCCCGGCGGTGCCAGATGTGCCGGTGAAGGATGCGTGAGTCGCGGCGGCCGCGGCGGGGCTGGACACAGAGCCGCCTGCCACCGCTGGCGTGGTTCCCGTGCCCGTCAGCGCGGCCGCGGACACCGGCTTCGGCAGCGGGATGCCGGACCCGGATTCTTCAGACTGGACTGACTGAAGAGGCTGCGGCGCCTTCGGGGCCGCAGCGAGTCCGCCGGGCAGGGGGGCCGCAATGGACTTGAGGTACAAGGCCTCGACGCCGTCGTGGTCGGCGACATAGGCGATCCGGCCCTCGCCGAAGGGCCGGGGAAGCCGTGCCCGGACGCCCGGGGTGGCCTCAAGGACGCGGGAGGGGCCGTCCTTGTGCCGCAGCCAGTGGAGGGTTCCGTGGGATTCGACGGCGCTGGAGGCGCCGGTGCGGTCCGGAATGACGTCGCCGAGGTGCCGTGAGGGCTTCAGCGGGGCGGGACGGCGGGCTTGCGAGGCGGAGCCCAGCGAAATGTCGAGTTTGACCGCCTCCGCGTCCAGGCTCGGCAGCAGCCAGAGTTCCCCGGCAGATTCGAAAATGACGCGTTCGCCGTCGGTGGAGGCGTGGCGCACGTAGAAGTCCTCGTGGTCCGTATGGCGCCGCAGGTCACTGCCGTTGGGCAGTACTGAATAGAGGTTTCCGTAGCCCTCGTGGTCGGACAGGAAGACGATCCGGCCCTTGACCCACAGGGGGTCTGTGAGATTGCCGTCCAGCCCGGCGGCGAGCCGCTCGAATTCGCCGTTTCCGTCGGCGTCGATCCACAGCTTGCCCGCGGCGCCGCCACGGTAGCGCTTCCACCATGCCGGCTCACGCGACAACACGCTGGCGAGCACCACGGGACGTTCGTCGCCGACGACGGGGCCGAAAGCCACCGATTCCACCGGGCCGAACGGAAGTTCATCCGCCCAGCCGCCTGCGACGGGGAGGCTGTAGGCATGGGTGTGGCGGCTGTCGGACTGGCGGAACGCGCTGGTGACCAGGACGTCGCCGTCGGGCGTGAAGCCCTTGACCCGGGTGGAGCTGTGGCCGAAGTAACTCAGCTGGCGGTAGCCGCCGCCGTCGACGTCGGCAATGACGACTTCCGGGGCAGTCCCCTGGACGACAGTCCACACCAGACGCTTGCCGTCGGGGCTGAAACGGGGGTTGCGGGCCGGCAATTGCAGGGAGGAGACGCGCCAGGCACGGCCCCCGCCCACGGGTGCAATCCAGACGTCGTCCTCGGCCACGAAGGTGACCAGATCGCCGTGGAGATGCGGGAAACGGAAGTAACTCGAGGGGGTCATCGTTCGATCATAGCTACAACGGCCCGTACGGCCCGGAAGGTTTCGCCGCCGTGCCGGGCGTGGTGAGATGGATCATGCGAATCCTTGTTGCCGGAGCCTCCGGGCTGATCGGAACCGCCCTTTCCAACGCACTGCGCAGCGAAGGGCACGACGTCGTCGCCCTGGTCAGGCGTCCCCCCGCCTCGCCGGCCGAGTTCCGATGGGATCCGGCCGCCGGCCGGATCGATGACACCGCGTTGAAGGGCGCGGACGCGGTGGTCAACCTCTCCGGCGCCGGTATAGGCGACCGGCCCTGGACGCGGGCACGGATTGAGGAGCTTCGCAGCTCCCGGTTGGGCGCGACGCAAACTTTGACGACGGCGATGGCCCGGCAGGACATGCCTCCGGCAGTCTTCCTCAGCCAGTCGGCATCCGGCTACTACGGCAACGCAGGGTCCGTGGTGCTGCGCGAGACCGCGCCTGCCGGCACGGGCACGCTCGCGCGGATCTGCGTCGACTGGGAGGCCGCGGCACATGAGGCTCCCCCGGGCATCCGCGTGGTCACGCCCCGAACCGGCGTCGTCCTCAGCCGCTCCGGGGGCGCGCTGGGCCGGCTCATGCCGCTGCTGCGCCTCGGCGTCGGTGGCCCGCTCGGCAACGGCAGGCAGTACTGGCCGTGGGTGACCTTGCCGGACGTGGCGGGCGCCCTGTCCTTCCTGCTCAGATCCCCGGTGTCCGGGCCGGTGAACGTCAGCGCCCCCGAAACCGCCGATGTGAACTCCCTGATCTCGCAACTGGCGGAGGCGCTGCACCGCCCTGCGGTGCTGCGGGTTCCCGCGCCGGTGCTGCGGCTGGTGATGGGCCAGCTGGCCGAGGAATTGCTGCTGGCGAGCCAGCGGCTGGAACCGGCTGTCCTGGCCGGGAACGGCTTCGAATGGCAGCACCCCTCACTCGCCAAGGCCACGGCGTGGGTGGCCGGCCGGGACTGACCTCAACCCTGCTGGCCGGACACGGCTCATCGGACGGAGCTAACCGGAGGCAGCAGGCCTCCTCCGGTTAGCCGGCGTCAGGATCCCCGGGGAGGATCTCGGTAATCCGCCAGCGTCCGTCGACCGGCACGAGGACAAGCTCAAGCTGTTGTGCGGCGGCCGGGGGAACCTGTCCCACCACGTTCCCGCCGCCGTCAAGCTCCTTGTACCCGGAGGACTCCGTCGTGATTGCCACCACGGCCCGGTCGGGGCTGCTGTCCGCGGCGGTTTCGACCCTGGTCAAGGCGGTCGAGAATCCGGCCAGGACATGGCCGGCCCCGCTGAGCTGGGTCCTGATCCGTGCATCGGCAGCGGCGGCGGCCGACGCCGGGGCGTTGACGGCGTCGAGCAGGCCGAAATCCCCGGACGTGAACGCGAGCGAGCGGAGCCGGGCGAGACCGCGGACGGCCTCCGCGGGGTCCGCCGAGGCCAGCAGCGCCTCCAGATCCGGGCGTACAGCGCTTTCCCCGCCGCCGGCCGTCGGTGTCTCGTCTGCCGGGCCGGGCGACGGCTCAGCCGCCGTCCCTGCAGCGCCGGTGGGTTCCGCCGGCACCGGCGAGCCGGGGCCCGCACCGTCGTCGGCCCCGAGCGCGGAAAATAGTCCGGCGACGGCGTCGCGTGCCGGCGCACCGCCGGCCAGCAGCCACGTGCCGGCCAGCAGAACGAGAGCCACGAGACTGAGGGAAACCGCCCGTCGTGCGGGGGTCCTTCGGAAGCCTCGGTGGGCTCCGGCCGCCCCGGTGGCGCCCGGGCGCCGCCACGGACCGGGCGTTCCAGAGCGGGACCGCCATGACTGTTCCGGTGCTGAACCGGGCTGCTTCCTGCGCAGGAAGCCCCCGGCGGGTGCCAACCCGCGCCCGTGCCGCCGGAGCTTCCCCGGCCGGCGCCTGCGCGGCCCGGGCTGCACATCCCGGCGGGTGAGCAATTGTGGGATGACCGTCGGATGGACGGTGACAGAGAGGTCCACGGGCTCTGCCGTGCTGCTGCGGTAGACCGCGGCGGCCAGGTCTGCGGCCGAGGGACGCTGCCTCCGGTCCTCGTTCAGTCCGGCCTCGAGGGCTGCCACCAACGCGGCCGGAACCTCAGGGACGAGGAGGCGGAGGGGCGGCCGCTGCGCACCGGGCTCTGGAGCCCGTCCGGTTAGGCAGTACCAGCCCAGGGCCGCGAGCGAGTAAACGTCCCGTTCCGGCTGAAGGCCGGCCCGCACCGCGTCCGCCGGGGCCGGATCACGGAATCCATCGGTGCCGACTTCCACGGTCAAGGTGGCGTCGGCCACCATTCGTGCGACCCCCAGATCGGCGAGCAGGGGTTTGCCGGAGGCGGTGAACAGCACGTTGCCGGGGGCCACATCGCCATGGGTGAACCCTTGGCCGTGAAGGTACGCCAGGGCCTGAGCGATCGGCGTCAGGACTGTCACCGTCTCGCCGGACCCCAGGCGTCCCCGGCCCGCGACGAGCGCCGCCAGCGAGCCGCCGGGAGCGTAGTCGAGCGCCAGCCCGAGGCCGCCCTCGCCCGCCTCATGGGGCCGCCGTAGGCGAACCACTGCGTGGGCGCGGACCAGGTGGTCATGCTCCAGTGCGGACAGGATACGGACTTCACGCCGGATCGCCGCTTCCGTCTCCGCGTCCTCCGCCGCGGTGCCGGCGCCGGTGTCAAAGCATTTGAGGGCGAAGTCGCGGCGGGTGGACTGTTCGGTCACGAGCCAGACCGTGGCGCTGCCGCCGACGCCCAGGCAACGGCCGACGTCGTAGCCTCTCACTATGGGGGCCGGACTTCCGGCCATTGCGGAATCTTCCATACCCAAGGAATAGCCGATCCGGCGGAATGCCGCAGAAGTTATCCACAGGCATGAGAGCTTAAGCACACAATCGGGAACGACGCCCGGCGGGGTCTAAGCTTGATGCCATGACTCTTGAGTTCAACCAGCTGGGTCTCGCCCCGGACTTCATCGATTACACCCGCGGCTGGGAGATCCAGCGCGAACTGCACGAAAAAGTCCTCGCCGGCACCGCTCCCAGCACCGTACTGCTGCTCGAACACTCGGCCGTTTATACCGCCGGCAAGCGCACCGAAGACCATGAACGGCCCTTTGACGGAACTCCCGTTGTGGCGGTGGACCGCGGCGGCAAGCTTACTTGGCATGGCCCGGGCCAGCTGGTGGGCTACCCGATCATCAAGCTTAAGAACAAGGCCGGCATCCGCGACTACGTGGAGCGCTTGGAAGCGGTGATCATTGCAGTCCTGGCGGACTACGGCATCGAGGCCGTTCGCATCAAGGGCCGCGCCGGTGTCTGGATCGAGCAGGACGCGAAGGGCCCGGACCGCAAAATCGCAGCCATCGGCATCCGCGTCTCCGAGGGCGTCACCATGCACGGCTTCGCGATCAACTGCAACAACGATCTCGCGCCCTACGGCCAGATCATCGCCTGTGGCATCACCGACGCCGGAGTCACCACGATCGCCCAGGAAACCGGCAGGGACGTCACCCCGGCCGACCTCGTGTCGCGGATCATCGAAGAACTGCGCAACAATGAAGAAGCCCTAGTTGCAACCCCAGAAGGAGCTCTACTGTGACACTGGCACCAGAAGGCCGGAAGATGCTGCGCATTGAGCAGCGCAATGCGGCCACACCGGTGGAGCGTAAGCCGGAATGGATCAAGGCCAAGGTCCAGATGGGCCCCGAGTTCGTCCAGCTCAAGAACCTCGTCAAGAAGGAAGGCCTCCACACGGTGTGTGAAGAGGCCGGCTGCCCCAACATCTTCGAATGCTGGGAAGACAAGGAAGCCACCTTCCTGATCGGCGGCTCCGAATGCACGCGCCGCTGCGACTTCTGCCAGATCGACACCGGCAAGCCCTCCCCGGTGGACGTCTTCGAGCCCACCAAGGTGGCCCGCTCGGTGCAGTCCATGGCCCTGCGCTATGCCACCGTGACCGGGGTGGCCCGCGATGACCTCGCCGACGAGGGCGTCTGGCTCTACGCCGAGACGGTCCGCAAGATCCACGAGCTGAACCCGGGCACCGGCGTCGAACTGCTGATCCCGGACTTCTCCGGCAAGCCCGAGCACATCGAGGCGATCTGCGACTCCAAGCCCGAGGTCTTCGCCCACAACGTCGAAACCGTGCCGCGGATCTTCAAGCGGATCCGTCCCGCGTTCCGCTACGAGCGGTCCCTGGACGTCATCACCCAGGGCCGGAAGCTGGGCATGGTGACCAAGTCCAACCTGATCCTGGGCATGGGCGAGACCCGCGACGAGATTTCCGAGGCCCTGCGGGACCTGCACGAGGCCGGCTGTGACCTCATCACGATCACCCAGTACCTGCGCCCGTCCGAACGGCACCTGCCGGTGGACCGCTGGGTCAAGCCGCAGGAATTCGTGGACCTGCAGCAGGAAGCGGACGAGATCGGCTTCCTGGGCGTCATGTCCGGACCCCTGGTGCGCTCCTCGTACCGCGCCGGCCGGCTCTGGGCCACCGCGATGCGCAAGAAGGGCTGGGAAATCCCGGCCCAACTCGCCCACATCGAAAGCTCCGGCAGCACCCGCCAGGAAGCCAGCTCGTTGCTCGCGGCGCATTCCTGAATCCTGTTCCAGAACCCTTCCACTTAGGGGCCGGCACCGGATGATTCCGGCGTCCGGCCCTTAGCCATGAATCACGTAGAATTAAGGCACTATGGCGAATTCCCCTGACTCCAGCAGCTCCAGCCCGGCTTCCGATGCTCCGAAGCGCGGTCTTTTCTCCCGCAAGCCCAAGGAAGCAAAGGCCAAGAAGCCGAGCCGGCTGAAGCAGATCGGCGAGGTCTTCCAGATGACGCGCCGCCACGATCCCATGGTTCCGTGGCTCATGCTGCTGGCGTTCCTGGGCGTTGTCGCCGCCAGCCTCCTGGTCGGCTTCCTGCTCGATAACTGGATCACCGGCCTGATCATCGGCATCGCGCTGGGCGCCATTGCCGCAACCTTGATCCTGTCCCGCCGCGCCGAGCGCGCCGCGTTCGCGCAGATCGAGGGCCAGCCGGGCGCCTCAGGTGCCGCGCTGGGCACGCTCAAGCGCGGCTGGATCACCGAGGATCAGCCCGTTGCTGTCAACCCCCGCACGCAGGACGCCGTCTTCCGCGCCATCGGCCGTCCCGGCGTCGTGCTTGTCAGCGAAGGTCCCAGCAACCGGGTCAAGCCGCTGGTCGACGCCGAACGCAAGCGGCTCTCACGCATCCTGCCCAACGTCACAATCCACGTGATCGAAAGTGGCCGCGGCGAGGGCCAGGTGCCGCTCAGCCAGCTCGCCAAGAAGATGAACAAGCTCAAGGGCGAACTGACAAAGACCGAGGTCAGTGCCGTGTCCAAGCGTATTTCCTCGCTCGGCGGTCGCCTCCCCATCCCGAAGGGCATCGATCCCTACAAGGCCCGCCCGACCCGCGGACGCTAGGCCCTGCCCGCAGCCTCATAGGCAGCACTGCACGCCGGCTGTACAGGATCGCCCCGGTTCGCGCCCCCTTCAGGCCGCCAGCCGGGGCTTTTCCATGACCGCCCGACGGCGACCGGCCACGACGCCCGCACCACGACCGTCAGCACCAAGAACTTCAGGAACCAGGAGACCCGCATGAAACTTCCATCGACCGCCGCCATGATCCGCGTTTTCCGGGGGCTGGCGGTTGCCGAAGCGTTCAGCTGGGCCGCACTGCTGACGGGCATGGTCCTCAAGTGGGTGACGCGGACGACGGAACTGGGCGTGGAGGTTGCCGGTCCGATCCACGGCGCGTTCTTCATCGGCTATGCCATCGCGGTGTTGAGTCTGTGGGCGATGCTTCGCTGGCCGTTCAAGGTTGCCGTGCTCGCGGGCGTCTCCGCCGTCTTCCCCTTCGCGACGGTCTGGTTTGAACGCTGGGCCGGGCGCCGCGGCCACCTGGGGGTGCAGGTCGGCGAGGCTGCGCGGACGCCGGCCCAGGAGACGGCGGGCGTCTAGTTCCGCCCGGGACCTCGGGTTCTGTGCGCCCTGGCAACATCGCTGCGCTCATCTGACGCATATGACCGCTATCCGGGGACGTTTGACGGCCACTCGTGGAGAACCGCAGCCAAGAGGTGGCGGCCGACCGGCCATACGTCGCAAACGACGAGGGAACGCCCCGCACTGACAGCCTGGGACCGCCGTCGGACGCGGGCAGGAGCTACATCCGGACGAGCACGGTATTCATGGCTTTGTCGTGCAGTCCGCGCTGGTCCGGGTCGAAGATGACGGCCGGAATGACGAGGCACAGCAGAAGCGCGCGCACCAAGGCCGCGAGCGGGCCCGCCGGGCCGCCGCCCAAGCGCAGCACGTGGATGCTTACGATCCGGTGGCCGATGCTGTAGCCGAGGGTGCCGACGAGGAGGATCTGTTCGACGGCAAACACGGCCAGCGTGGCCCAGGAGTCGCCAGCGAAGGCGAAATTGCTGATCAGCAGCGCGATGCCCCAGTCGATGCAGATCGCCAAAATGCGGCGGCCCGCGCGGGCGATCGAGCCTGGCCCGGCCTCGGGCAGTCCAAGCCGTTCCCCCGGGTACTTGGAGATGCCGGATGTGTCCGGCCCGCTGAGCCATGAACCGATGTCTTTGCGATCTACCACCGTCCAAGCTTATCGGGTCAAGGCCGTCCACAGTGCGGGCGGCCCTGTGTCACACTGTGGAACTGGATAGGTCACACTGTGGACCGGCGACTAGCGTTTACCTGTCAGGGCGTTCTGTAACCTCCCCGAAACAATACGGACACTGCGGGGAAACCCCATGTCCTTAGGGTGGTAACAGTTGCTAGTGGTTCAGAAGCGGGGATGCTTTTTTGCCTTCCCGCTGTTGGACTGCCCTGGACCAATGTGCCTGACGGCCAGATCTTTCATATGCGTAAGGAGCATAATGTTCAAGACTGCGGACGAAGTCCTCAAGTTCATCAAAGACGAAGACATCAAATTCGTCGACATCCGCTTCACCGATCTTCCTGGCGTTCAGCAGCACTTCAACGTGCCCGCCAAGAGCGTTGATGCCGACTTCTTCGTCAATGGCCAGCTCTTCGACGGGTCTTCGATCCGCGGCTTCCAGGGCATCGCCGAGTCTGACATGCAGCTCATCCCGGACGTGACCACGGCATTCCTCGACACGTTCCGCATGGAAAAGACCCTTGCGCTGAACTTCTCGATCGTGAACCCCCGCACTGGCGATCCGTACCACCGCGACCCCCGCGGCGTGGCCGAGAAGGCCGAAGCCTACCTCGCCTCCACCGGCATCGCCGACACCGCCTTTTTCGCCCCCGAGGCCGAGTTCTTCGTCTTCGACAACGTCCAGTACCAGTCCTCCCCGCAGGGCAGCTTCTACAAGATCGACTCCGAGGAAGCCCACTGGAACACCGGCCGTGAGGAAGAGGGCGGCAACCTCGGCTACAAGACCCCGGTCAAGGGCGGCTACTTCCCCGTCTCCCCCACCGACAAGCAGGCCGACCTCCGCGACGCCATGTGTGTTGCGCTGGACGAGGCCGGCCTTGAGGTCGAGCGCAGCCACCACGAGGTCGGTTCCGCCGGCCAGGCTGAAATCAACTACAAGTTCACCACCCTGACCCACGCGGCTGATGACCTGCAGAAGTTCAAGTACGTCATCAAGAACACCGCCGACGCCTGGGGCAAGTCCGTGACCTTCATGCCCAAGCCGGTCTTCGGTGACAACGGCTCGGGCATGCACTGCCACCAGTCGCTGTGGACCGGCGGCGAGCCGCTCTTCTACGACGAGAAGGGCTACGCCGGCCTGTCCGACACCGCCCGCTGGTACATCGGTGGCCTGCTGAAGCACTCCTCCGCAGTGCTCGCCTTCACCAACCCGACGGTTAACTCCTACCGCCGCCTGGTCAAGGGCTTCGAAGCCCCGGTCAACATGGTCTACTCGCAGGGCAACCGCTCCGCCGGTATCCGCATCCCGATCACGGGCTCCAACCCGAAGGCCAAGCGCATCGAGTTCCGCGCTCCGGACCCCTCCTCCAACCCGTACCTGGCATTCGCTGCCCAGCTGATGGCCGGCATTGACGGCATCCGCAACCGGATCGAACCCCCGGCTCCGATCGACAAAGACCTCTACGAGCTCCCCGCCGAAGAAGCCAAGGACATCCCCAAGGCTCCGGGCACCCTCGAGGAAGCCCTGGAGGCACTGGCCGAGGACAACGAGTTCCTGCAGGCCGGCGGCGTCTTCACCCAGGACCTGATCGACACCTGGATCGAGTACAAGTATGAGAACGAGATCCGTCCGCTCTCGCTGCGCCCGAACCCGTACGAGTTCGAGCTCTACTACGGCGTCTAGCCAGATCACAGGGCTAGACAGCGTTTAGCCCGCAAGGGGTCCGCAAGACCCTGGACACATCAAAGGCCGGCACCAGGTTCACCACCTGGGGCCGGCCTTTTGTTGCGTGAGTTCTGCGGCGGTCCACAGTCGGCGTTGCCGGGAGGTTCAAGGAAAGCCGAAGGTTCTTGGGCCACAATGGCCTTCCCGGCTGGCCCGGGTCGCGTCGCTGTTGCCGAACGGTGGCTAGTTGTCGGTGCTGGCCGTCCCTGCCTAGCGTGGGAAGTGAGATCCGTGAAAAGACTTACAACCTGGATTCAAGGACTACTAGTCGGCCTCACAGTTTCTGCCCTTATGCTCGCGGGCGTGACGCCTGCGCAGGCAGCGACCAAGGTCACCGTCCTGGATGTGTTCTTAGCTGTCGGGCAGTCAAACATGTCCGGCCGCGGCCTCCCCAGCGGCACCACAGATGATCCGGCGGACCCGAGGATATTCCAGTACGGCGCGAAGCTACGCACATTCCGGAATGCCACTATCCCCTTGGACATGCTCGACGTCGCCAAAGGCATATCCCCCGCAACGACCTTTGCCCGCGGGTACGTGAAGAACCAGCCCGCCAACGTCGGAGTTCTCATCATCCCCGCGGCGCGCGGCGCCACTGCGTTTACCAACAGCGTGGGAACCCCGACCTGGAATGTAGGCACCGCCTCCGCCCCGGAATTCGACCTCCCCGCGCTGGCAGTTACACAGACCCGCGAAGGGATCGCGGCGGCCGTGGCGGCGGGCTACACCGTGAAGCTCAAGGGCATCCTCTGGCACCAAGGCGAAGGCAATTGGTGGATGTCGACCTCGGCATACAGTGCGAAGCTTGACGAGCTCATAGGGTACTTCCGATCCCAACTGGCCGCCCCTCAACTGCCCTTTGTGGTGGGGGGCCTGGCGCCGGAGGGAATCGCGGCCCAACCGGGTTTAGCCAACGTTGACAAGTCACACAAGGGAACCCCCTCACGAGTCGCTTACACCGCGTTCGCACCGTCCATGGCCGGGGGTGTGAACGACGGTGACGCGTTCCATTTCTCCCGGACCGGCGACGAGTTCCTGGGGAGAACGTACCTCACCGCCTTTTGGCGGGCAGCCAAAATCACCTACGGCCCGGTACCGATCATCACCGGTACCGCGAAGGTGGGTTCCACCCTCACCGCCGTGCCCGGCGCTTGGGCCGTGTCCCCGGTTACCCTGAGCTACCAGTGGTACCACTCCGGGACTGCGGTCGTTGGCGCCACGGCTGCCACCTATGTGGTCCCCTCCGGCGATCTGGGACGGACCATCACCGTCAAGGTCACCGGCTCCAAGACCGGCTACACCACGACCTCCAGGACCTCCGCCGGCACCAAGGTGGCGCAGTAGCATCGTGCGGGGTGCGCACTCCCCAAATCAGCGCTTTCGATCAACTGACGCACCCGGCGTACCGGTCAAGGTGCGCTTCCGGTCAGAACGCCCGGTACATGATGCGTTGCGGGCCGGCGTCGCCGCCGTCGTAGCGGCCGCGGTCCTCGAAGCCGGCCTTGCGGTAGGCGGCGAGGCCGCCGGGGTTCCCCTCGTTGACGGAGAGCACGACGCCGGCCTGGCCGGTTCCGAGGCCGGCCGTCAGTTTGGCTGCCTCCCGCACGGCGGCCTCGGCGGCGAGCGTGCCGATGCCTTTGCCCTGCTGTTGCCGGCCAATCAGGAAGCCCCGCAGGAGCCAGACAGAGTCGTCGTCGGGCCAGCCCGCCAGGGTCGCGGCGCCCCGCTGGAGCGTGAGCACGCCCACGGCCGTTCCGTTGACGTCCACGGCGAACGGGTACCGGGACTCTTCTTCCAGCGCAATCAGCATCATCCGCAACGGGTCGCCAACAAATTTTCGCTGGCCTTCGCCGAGTTCCAGCAGCGCGATCTCCCCCAGTTTGACGGCCCGGGCGTCGTCATCGAGGTTCTTGATGGGCAGCAGCCACACGTGTTCAGCCATGTAGCCAGCGTACCCATGCCGGCAGCGCCTGCCGCCGCGAGCGGCTTGCGGCTGAAGTCAGCTACAGTGCGGCGTCCTTCGGCGGGCCGGCCGGATCCATCCAGAAGACCTCCCAGAGGTGGCCGTCCGGGTCCTGGAAGCTGTGCGTGTACATGAAGCCGTAGTCCTGGGCCTCCTCTGATGCCTTGCCTCCGGAGGTCAGCGCCGTCCGGATGACCGCATCCACGGCCTCACGGCTCTCCAAGGAGAAGGACATGATGACCTCGGCGGCGTCCGCCGTGAGGGCCACCGACTTGGAGGTGAAGGTCTTGAAGTAGGACTCGACGAGCAACATCACGTACGCGCCGTCGTTGACGATCATGCAGGTGGCGTTCTCATCGGTGAAGTCCGGGTTGAAGGAGAAACCCAGTGCGGTGAAGAACTCAACGGTCGTATCGAGATTCCGGACGGGGAGGTTCACAAACAGTTGCCTGGCCATCCGCCCAAGGTAGCACCGGGCGGCGGCATGTGTCAGTACGGCGTGTGTCAGTGACCGGCAGGCCGCCGATCGGCGCTACTGACCGTAGAAGACTCTTTCGAAAACCGACCGTGCACGCCGGCTCAGCCGCAGGTAATCCTCTTCGAGCTCCGCGGCGTTGCCTTGCCCATAGCCGCACCACCGTGCCACGGCCTCGAGGTCGCGGCGGGAGGAGGGCAGCAGGTCCGAGGTCCGGCCGGTCCAGATGACATTGGCCGAACGGATCCGACTCGCCAGCCGCCACGCCCGGAGCAAAATCACGACGTCGCCGGCGTCGATCAGGTCCAGGGCCGCGGCCGCTTCGAGGGCCTCCACGGTGGAGGTGGTTCGCAGTTCCGGGTGTGTGCCGGCGTGCCGAAGCTGGAGCAGCTGGGCCAGCCATTCGACGTCGCTCAGGCCGCCGCGGCCCAGCTTCAGGTGCCGGGCCGGGTCGGCGCCGCGCGGCAGGCGCTCCGCCTCGACCCTGGCCTTGACCCGCCGGACCTCCCGCACGTCCTGGTCCGACAACGACTCCGGGTAGCGGATCGGATCGATCAGGGCGATGAAGTCCTCCGCCAGGGCGTCGTCGCCGGCCATCGGGCGCGCCCGCAGCAGCGCCTGGGCCTCCCAGACGAGAGACCACCGGCGGTAGTACTCGGCATAGGACTCCAGGGACCGCACCATGGGCCCGCTCTTGCCCTCCGGGCGCAGGTCCGCGTCGACGGACAGCACGCGTTCGGCCAAGATCGCCGGTTTGAGCGGCTGGGTCAGCAAGCTTGAGAGCTTGCCCACGATCTGCGAGGCCTGCGCCTGCGCTTCCTCTTCCGGGACGCCGGGCAATCCCCGGTGTACGTACATGACGTCGGCGTCTGAGCCGTAGCCGATCTCCCGGCCCCCTTGCCGGCCCATCGCCACCACCAGCACGTGCGTCTTAAGCGGTTCCTCGGCAGTGATGATCGTCTCCGCCACGCGCAGCGCCCCCAGGACGGCTGCCCGGTCGGTGTCGGCGAGGGCTTCGCCCACCTGGTCCTGATCCAGCAGTCCGGCACTGTCCGCGATGGCGATGCGGAGGATTTCGCGGCGCCGGATCAGCCGGATCAGCCGCATGGCGCTCTCCGGGTCCGCGTGCCGGGACATCTTCGAGGCGATCTCGAGCCACTGGGATTCGAAGCTAAGCGGGACAAGCTCTTTGTCGGTACCGAGCCACGCCACAGACTCCGGCGAGACCTCCAGCAGGTCCGCGATCAACCGGGAGTTGGCGAGCACATGGCAGAGCCGCTCTGCCGCCGCCGTCGAATCGCGGAGCATGCCCAGGTACCAGTGCGTCGTGCCGAGCGCCTCGCTGACGCGCCGGAAGGCGAGCAGACCGCCGTCGGGATCCACGCCGTCGGCGAGCCAGTCCAGCAGGATCGGCAGCAGTTGGCGCTGGAGCGCCGCGCGGCGGCTGACCCCGGCGGTGAGGGCCTCGATGTGCCGCATGGCGCCGCGGGGATCGAGGTAGCCCAGGGCCGCGAGCCGGCCTTGGGCGGCTTCCGGAGTGAGGCGGGCCTCTTCGCTGCTCAGCGTCGCAACCGTGTTGAGCAGGGGGCGGTAGAAGATGCGTTCGTGGAGTTCGCGGACGGAGCGCTTGGTCTTTCGCCACGCGCCTACGAGGGCGTCCGGTTTGGGCCGCTCGGTGGAGAACGGACCCAACACGGCCTTGGCAAGGGAGCGCAGCGACGCTTCATTGACCGGCATGAGGTGTGTCCGGCGCAGCTGGAAGAGCTGGATCCGGTGCTCGAGGAGCCGCAAGTAGCGGTAGTCGCGGTCGAATTCCGCGGCGTCCGAGCGGCCGATGTACCCGCCGGCGGACAGGGCGGCGATGGCGGACGTGGTGTCCCGGCAGCGCAACGATTCATCGGACTTGCCGTGCACAAGCTGCAGAAGCTGCACCGTGAATTCAACGTCGCGCAATCCCCCGCGGCCCAGCTTGATCTGCCGCTGTTCTTCATCGGCCGGGATGTGCTCGGTGACGCGGCGGCGCATGGCACGGACGGATTCGACAAAGCCTTCCCGGCCGGCCGAGGACCAGATCAACGGCGTCACGGCGGCCTCATAGCGTGCCCCCAGCGCGGCGTCGCCGGCGATGGTCCGGGCCTTCAGCAGGGCCTGGAATTCCCAGCTCTCGGCCCAGCGCGCATAGTAGCTCTCGTGCGAGGCCAGGGTCCGGACCAGTGGGCCGGACTTGCCCTCTGGCCGCAGGTTCGCGTCCACTTCCCACAGCCCTGGTTCGCGGCTCGTGGACATGATCGCCCGCGAAATACCCGAGGCGAGGGCCGTGCCGATCATGGTTGCCCGGACGTCCTCCAAAGTGCCGGAATCGATCACGTAGATGACGTCGACGTCGGAAATGTAGTTCAGTTCGCGGGCGCCGCACTTGCCCATGCCGATCACGGCAAGCCCGACGTCGGCGACCTCCTTGGCGTCGAACTTCTCCGCCGCCTCGGCCCGGGACACGGCGAGGGCCGCCTCCAGGGCGGCGCCGGCAAGGTCCGCCAGTTCCGCACCGGCGGCCGGCATGAAATCGAGGGGATCGGCCGCGCACAGGTCCTTGATGGCGAGTTCCACGAGCCCGCGCCGATATGCCGTCCGCAGGGCGGCGTAGGCTTCCTGCCCGCTGAGGGCCGCCACCGGCCGGGCAGACTTCGGATCCGCCCGCACTGACTGCAGCAGCCGGGCCCGGAGGGCTGCCGGGTCCGCGGCCAGCGGTTCCGGGCTGACACGGGCGGCGAAGGCGTCAAGATGCTCGGGGTGGCGGATGAGGAATTCGCCCAGCGCCTCGGAGGCACCCAGCACCCGGTACAGCGGTTCGCTGGCTTCCGGATCCGCGACGGCGAGCTTGCGCAGCTGCGGGTGCTTCTCGATCAGCCGGACCAGGGACTGCAGGGCCGTGTCCGGGTTAGCCGCCAGCTGCAGCCCGGCAAAGAGGGCGTCCTGGTCGAGCCCCTCCAGTTCCCGGGCTGCCAGGAACCGTTCCCCCTTGTCGAGATCACTGAAGCCGGCGGCTATGAGGCGTCGTGCCAGGCTCACCGGGGCCGCCTACAGAATGCCGAGATTGCGCTGCAGCTCGTAGGGCGTGACCTGGAGGCGGTAGTCCTGCCATTCCGCACGCTTGTTGCGCAGGAAGTGCTCGAAGACCTGCTCGCCGAGGATCTGCGGCATGAGTTCGGAGTCTTCCATGGTCCGGATGGCGTCGTGCAGGCTCGCCGGCAGCGGATCGTGCCCCATGGCGCGGCGCTCGGCCGAGCTCAGCGACCAGATGTCGTCCTCCGCCGCGGCGGGGAGCTGGTAGCCCTCTTCGATGCCCTTGAGGCCGGCGCCGAGGAGCACGGCATAGGCCAGGTAGGGGTTGGCGGCGGAGTCGATGCCACGGTATTCGATCCGCGCGGACTGGCCCTTGCCGGGCTTGTACAACGGGACACGGACCAGCGCGGAGCGGTTGTTGTGGCCCCAGCTCAGGTAACTCGGCGCCTCACCCCCGCCCCACAGCCGCTTGTAGGAGTTCACGAACTGGTTGGTGACGGCCGTGAATTCGGGCGCGTGCTTGAGGATGCCGGCAATGAACTGGCGCGCGGTCTCGGAGAGCTGGAACTCGGAACCGGCCTCGTAAAAGGCGTTGGTGTCGCCTTCGAAGAGCGAGAAGTGCGTATGCATGCCAGAGCCCGGGTGGGCCGTGAAAGGCTTGGGCATGAAGGTGGCATAGGTGCCCTGCTGCAACGCAACTTCCTTGATTACCGTCCGGAACGTCATGATGTTGTCCGCGGTCTGCAGGGCGTCCGCGTAGCGGAGGTCGATCTCGTTCTGGCCCGGGCCGGCCTCGTGATGGCTGAATTCCACCGAGATGCCCACGGATTCGAGCATGGTCACGGCGGTCCGGCGGAAGTCCTGCGCGACGCCGCCCGGGACGTGGTCGAAGTACCCGCCCTCATCCACCGGGACGGGAGAACCATCGGGGCCCGGTTCCTGGGACTTGAGCAGGTAGAACTCAATTTCGGGGTGGGTGTAGCAGGTGAAGCCCATGTCCGCGGCTTTGGCGAGGGTGCGCTTGAGGACGTTGCGCGGATCCGCGGCGGAGGGCTCGCCGTCGGGCGTCAGGATGTCGCAGAACATCCGCGAGGTCGCCTCCGTCTCACCGCGCCAGGGCAGGATCTGGAACGTGGCCGGATCAGGCTGGGCGAGCATGTCCGATTCAAAGACGCGGGCCAGGCCCTCGATCGAGGACCCGTCAAAGCCGAGTCCTTCTTCGAAGGCGCCTTCCACCTCGGCCGGGGCAAGAGCCACGGACTTGAGCGATCCCACGACGTCGGTAAACCACAGACGCACAAACCGCACATCGCGCTCTTCGATCGTCCGCAGGACAAACTCTTGCTGGCGGTCCATACTGGCCTCTTTCCGGTTCTTCCATCCGTGCCCCAGGCCCGCCTTTCATGGGCCCCGCGGCTGCTCACGGTTCACTTTACTAAGCATTGGCACCGATTGCTGAAGCCGGCCCTCCGCGTAACACACCGTTAACACAAAGTCGGAGAATTTCGCGCCGCCTGGCGGGAGTGCGCAGTCGCCACGGCGGCCCGTGTGACGTGATTCACCGGCGTCGGCCGGTTGCCCGGTAGCTGTGGTGCCCGGTATCGCATTACGCTCGTGGCATGGCCACCAGCAACAGCTCCGATTCCAGCACGCCCGCAGAACTTCCCGCCCCTTACGGCAGCGGCCCGACGGCGGCTTCCGCGGGCGCCGCGGCCAGCGTTGCCGGGGCACCGGAGGTTTCCCGGAAGCCGGTGGCACGGATCCGCATCCACCATCTGCACCAGGCCAAGGCCAAGGGTGAGCATTTCGCCATGCTCACCGCCTATGACCAGTACACCGCGGAGATCTTTGACCAGGCGGGCATCGAGGTCCTGCTGGTGGGCGATTCGGCGTCCAACAACGTCTTCGGCAACGAGACCAGCCTGCCCGTGACGGTGGACGAGCTCCTGCCGCTGTGCCGGGCCGTGGCCCGCTCCGCGCGGCGCGCCCTGGTGGTCGCGGACCTGCCCTTCGGCAGCTACGAGGTCTCCGCCCAGCAGGCCGTCGCCACCGGCGTGCGGTTCCTTAAGGAAGGCCTGGCCCATGCCGTCAAGATTGAAGGCGGAAAGTTCTACGCCGACACCGTCCGCGCCATGGTCCAGGCAGGGATCCCGGTCATGGCCCATATCGGTTTCACCCCGCAGAGCGAGCACGCCCTCGGCGGCTACCGGGTCCAGGGCCGCGGCGATGACGCCGCACGCCTGATCGAGGACGCCGTCGCGCTGGCCGACGCCGGCGCGTTCTGCGTGCTCATGGAAATGGTCCCCGCCGCCACGGCGGCCGCCGTCGACGCCGCCGTCGACGTCCCCACCGTCGGCATCGGCGCCGGCAACGCCACCACCGGGCAGGTCCTGGTCTGGCAGGACATGGCGGGCCTGCGCGGCGGAAAGATGGCGAAATTCGTCAAGCAGTACGCCGACCTTCGGACCTCGCTCACCAACGCCGCCAAGGCCTACGGCGACGACGTGCGCTCCGGCCACTTTCCCGGCCCCGAGCACTCCTTCTAGGCGGCTGCAGCCGACACCTCATCCTTCGCAGGTGATGTGTCGCGTCTCCACTCCGGGCAGGCTGACCATTGAGGTCTGCATCAGACCTCAGTGGATGTTCCGCCGTTCCGGCCGTAGTCGTGCCGGAAGAGCTGCGTCAGGCTCCGGCGGACACGATGGGAGGAGTATCGATGGGCACCACTAGCTTCTGGGACATCTTGGTGTGGAGTTTCTGGTTCTTCATCTGGGTCGCCGCACTGACGGTCTATTTCCGTTGCTTGTTTGACATGTTCAGCGACCACACGCTCAGTGGCTGGGCCAAGGCCGGCTGGGCGATCTTGATGATCTTCTTGCCCTGGCTCGGCGCCTTCATCTACCTGATCGCCAGGGGGCGCAGCATGGCGGAGCGGCAGATGGCGCGAATGGCCGAGCAACAAGCTGCCCAGCAGGAGTACATCAAGCAGGCCGCAGGCACAACATCCACCCCGGCCGCCCAGATCGCAGATGCCAAGGCGCTGTTCGATTCCGGTGCCATCAACCAGACCGAGTTTGACTCCCTCAAGGCAAAGGCTCTGGCCTGAGGCGACCAGACCTCGCCTGACAACGCACTACGCCCGGGTGGGGGCCGATCCGTGTGAGAATCACCTGGCTGGGTCACTCCTCGGTGGTTCTGGATCTCGACGGGGTTCGGGTCCTGACGGATCCGTTGCTCCGCCCTCATGCCGGGTTGTTACGACGCCTGGCACCGCGGCCGGACCCGGTGTCGTGGAGCCACCCGGACGTGGTGCTGGTCTCGCACCTGCACCACGACCACGCCGAGTTGGGCTCCCTCCGCATGCTGCGCGGAGCAACGTTGATGAGCGCCCCGGCGAATGTCGCCTGGTTGCGTCGCCGGAGGCTGCCGGACACGGCCCCCTTGGGGGACGGCTGGACCCCGGTAGGCGCCGGTGTCGAGATTCGCCAGGTCCCCGCCGAGCACCGCAGCCGTCCCATGCCGCATCGTCCCAACGACGCCAACGGCCAGCTGGTTCGAGGGCCGTCCGGCAGCGTCTGGATAGCCGGTGACACTGGGCTGTATCCGGAGATGGCCGCGATGTCCGCCATGGCGGGCGGGACGATCGACGTCGCCCTGGTGCCGGTCTGGGGGTGGGGACCGAGGCTCTCGGCGGGACACCTGTCTCCGGAGACTGCCGCCCGGGCCGTCGCTATGAGCGGCGCGAGATTCGCCGTGCCGGTGCACTGGGGAACGCTGCACCCTCCGTTGATCGCACACTTTGCCCGGAACTGGCTCGAACAGCCCGGGCTCCGGTTTGCGGCCGCCGTGGCGGAGCAGGCTCCCGACTGCACAGCGGTGGTCCTCGCCCCCGGCGAGTCCTGGGTAGAGCCTGTGTGAGCCGAGGACCCGAAACTGCGCCCCCCAACGGGGCGTCCTCAGCGATGCGGCATGTTGCCACTCACCCAGTCCAGGTGCCTAATTCCAGTCGCTTAACCGCGGGACGCCGTCGTGGCACGCTGCCCACAGGACTCGAGCATCGCCACCAGCAACCGATGGAGTTCATCGGCACCTTCTATCCGCTCCGGCAGCGTCGCCATGAGATCGGCCGGGCCGAGCAGCACGGCCCGGTCCTGCCAACCGCCGAGGCCCCCGTGGGATCCGACGAGTCCTTCGAACGCCGCGACGTCGTCGGTCACGGGGCTGATCGTGCTGTTGACGTAGAGATCCGGTGCCTCGGGATGCTTCAACGCCCGTCGGAGCACCAGCGCCGCGTGCGGCCCGAAGGGGGCCAGCGGGTCGGTGCCGTGCACTGCGCCGCTGGCCAGGTTGAGGCGTCCGCCGCTACCGATCGCCCATGCCCGGCCGTCTTCATCGACGCCGGCGACGAACCCGACGCCGGGATGGCCCGCCAGGCCCGGGACTAGGGCCGGCCACCGACTCTCGAGGGCCTCGAGAGTCCATCGCCGGTCGCCCCGGACGTAAACCAAGCCCAGATTCCCCGAGCCCAGCACCACAACCGGCTCCTCGGCGGCGTCGCCGGGCGCCGAAGTCTGCTGTGCCTTGGTTAGAACCTCGTCGGCACGGCCGGCGAGCTTCCCGGTCATCCCCCGGGCCGAGATGTCGCCGGCGATGGAGTCCGCGCGCCCCAGCCCTTCGACCGAAGCGTCCACGTTCTGGACGTGGGCGTGGATGAGGTCTGCACACAGGTCACCGAGCGTCTGGCCATACCGGTCGGCGAACGGGGTGCCCTGGGACTGGCCATGGTCCGAGAGCACGATCAGCCGGTAGCGGCGGGGAGCGGACCCGGCCAGCTGAGCCAACGATCCCAGCGTGCGGTCCAAGCCATCCAGGGCGGCAAGCGATTCGGGCCGGAACATGCCTGCGTGGTGCGCGATCTCGTCGTAGTCGACGTAGTCGACATAGATGCTCCTCGTGCCTCTCCGCAACTCCTCTGCCACCAACGCCGTGTTCAGGTCACGCAACAGACTGTTAGTGACCGCCCGCAGCAGGGCGAAGGTCCAGTCCCGATGCACTCGCGGGTCAAGGTCCCGCTTGACCTGTCGTCGGGCCTGCCAACGCTCCTTAAGAATCTCCCCGACCGTTCGTGTGAAGCTGCGCATAAACCCGCTCGGCGAGGTGAAAAACCAGGCGAACGCCCGGCGGGTCTGGGCGGAGCCGCGCCCGACCCCTACCCGGCTCATCGTCAATAGCGATCGGGGCGCGTCCCCGGTGAACAGGTTCGAAATGGAGACGCCGTCGTCGTAGAGCAGGCCCTTGCCGGTGCTGTGCCTCTCCTCGATCACCCGGGCGTCTGCCGGGCGGTTGGCCACCAGGACCCGGTTAAGCTCACGGTCGTACCACCGGAAGGCCGGGATCCCGTCCACGGTGCCGTGCAGAATGCCCAGCTGGCTGGCCGGCGTGGTGCACGGCAGCTGGGGCGTCCATTCGCGGAGCTGGTAATCCCCCGTCGCCAGCCAGCGCCGGATATTGGGCACCGCCCCGGACTGGACCGCCCATTGCAGCACCGGGAAGGGAACACCGTCGAGTTGGACGAACAAGATGCCGTCAACCTCCGGATCGGGCACGCTTTCCTGCCGGCGTGCCCTGCCGGCCAACGAGCTGATCAGGCCGTCATCTGTACCGGCTGTAGTAGCCCACGAGATGATCGTGCCCACGGCCGCGCTGATCCAGGTTGCCGCCAGGGCGGTCCATGCGGTCGACTCGATGCCGGGAACCAGTCGGATGGCGACGTACATGATCAGGGCCTGGCCGACCAGCGCGGTAAGCAGCACCGCCAGCCAGCCCACCCGGGCGGAGATCTCCACCAAGGCCGGGCGGAGGACGAGGCCGACGATGCCGGCCACTGCTGCGACGGCGGCATAGGCCCACCAACTGCTTGCAGAGAACCCCGGCAGCAGCGCGCCGGTGACGATCAAGGCTACAGTCGAACCGCCCCAGGCAACGGCCAGCCTCGCCAGGTCGGCGATTCGGACGCCGCGGGTGCGGGTATCGCGCGTCGGCATTGTCCCAGTATGGCCGGACGGACCTGTCCGGCACTCACCCTCACGGGGTGAGAATGACGGTGAGAAGGATCAGTCCGCCAGCCGCGGCGTCCGCTCAGCGATTGCCACGGGACGCTCTCGGCGATTCAACGCGACGCGACGCGGCTGCGGAGACGGCAGGGCACGGCTGCCGCGCACCCGCCGGGACGGGCTAGTCGTCCTCGCCCTTGTCCCACGCCTCGTTGCGCGCCTTGACCTTTTCGAGCGCGTGTTCGGCTTCCTCGCGGGTCTTGTACGGTCCGATCAGCTGGCTCCAGTCGGACATCGCGTCTTCCTCGATCTCGTGAGTATTGACGTTGTACCAGTATTCGGGCATTGGTGCTCCTTCGTGCCCCGGATAGTCCCTGGGCTCTAGTCCCGGTAGAAGCTCCGGAAGATAGCCCGGCGTCGTTCAGTTTGTTCTCCGGGCTCCATATTTTTCCGACTGTGTTCTACGGTCTCTGTTTTTCTGGGCTGTGTTTTACGGGCTTCGCCCGACGGCTTATATGATCAATCTATGCCTTCTCTAGCCTCAACTGCACCCATCGGCACGCTTGTCCCGGGGACAGTGAGCCCGCAACTTCCAGTACCGCCGTCCATCCCGCGTCCGGAGTATGTGGGCAAACCGGCTCCTGCAAAGTTCACGGGATCCGAGGTCAAGTCGCAGGAGACCATCGAGAAGATCCGGATCGCCGCCAAAATCGCGGCACAGGCCATCGTGGAGGTCGGCAAACACATCGCCCCCGGCGTCACCACCGACCAGCTCGACCGGGTGGGCCACGAGTTCCTCCTGGACCACAAGGCGTATCCCTCCACCCTCGGCTACCGGGGCTTTCCGAAGTCACTATGCTCCTCGCTCAATGAGGTCATCTGCCACGGGATCCCCGACAGCACGGTGGTCCAGGACGGCGACATCCTGAATATCGACATCACGGCGTTCATCGGCGGTGTGCACGGCGACACCAACTACACCTTCGTGGTCGGCGATGTCGACGAGGAATCCCGCCTCCTCGTCGAGCGCACCCAGGAATCGCTGAACCGCGCTATCCGGGCAGTAGCCCCGGGACGCGAAATCAACGTGATCGGCCGGACCATCGAGTCCTACGCAAAACGCTTCGGCTACGGCGTGGTCCGCGACTTCACCGGACACGGCGTCGGCGAGGCTTTCCACACGGGGCTGATCATTCCGCACTACGATGCCGCCCCCGCATACAACACCGTCATGGAAACGGGTATGGTGTTCACGATCGAGCCGATGCTGACCCTGGGCACCGTTGACTGGGACATGTGGGCCGACGACTGGACTGTTGTGACCCGCGACCACAAGCGCACCGCACAGTTCGAGCACACCCTGCTCGTCACGGAGTCCGGCGCCGAGATCCTCACATTGCCCTGACCCTGCTCCACACGGCACTTCCCGGAAGATCCACATCTTCACCCGCCGGCCCTGGCCGGTCCCCTAGCCCGCCCCTGCCACGAACGGAATGATATTGGCCAAGAAGGACGAGAAGTCGAAGAAGAACGCCCCCCTGATCGGCATTGACATCGGCGGGACCGGTATCAAGGGCGGGATCGTGGACCTGAAGAAGGGCAAACTGATCGGCGACCGCGTGCGCTTCCCCACGCCGCAGCCCTCCACCCCCGAGTCCGTGGCCGAAGTCGTCGCGCAGGTCGTCGCGGAGCTCACCGCCCGTCCCGACGCGCCCGACGCCAGCAGCCCCGTGGGCGTCACCTTCCCGGGCATCATCCAGCACGGTGTGGTTCACTCGGCCGCGAATGTGGACAAGTCGTGGCTGGAGGCCGACATCGACGCCATGCTCACGGCGCGTCTCGGGCGCCCCGTCGAGGTCATCAACGACGCCGACGCCGCCGGCCTCGCCGAGGCCCGCTTCGGTGCCGGCGAAGGGGTCGCCGGCACCGTGCTGGTGATCACTCTGGGCACCGGCATCGGTTCGGCCTTCATCTTCGACGGCAAGCTGGTTCCCAACGCCGAACTCGGTCACCTGGAGATCGACGGCTTTGACGCCGAGACCAAGGCATCCGCCGTGGCCCGTGAGCGTGACGGCCTCAGCTGGGAACAGTACAGCGTACTGCTGCAGCGCTACTTCTCCCACGTAGAGTTCCTGTTCTCCCCCGAGCTCTTCATCGTCGGCGGCGGCATCTCCAAGCGTGCCGACGAGTATCTGCCGCACATGAAGCTGCGCACGCCGATCGTCCCGGCCGAGTTGAAGAACGACGCGGGCATCGTGGGCGCAGCCATCGAGATTGCGCTGAAGCACAAGCTCGCGAAGTAGCACATCGCCGGATAGCCAAAATGAGCTATCACTCCGGGTCGTTCTGAACGCTGGGAACGACCCGTAGTGATAGCTCATTTTTGGTGGAGCCGGTGGTGGCTGCGGCTTCCCCTCCGCTGCCACCACCGGAGTCTATGGCGGGTTCTAGGACCTGGTGAGGGGGACGCCACCACCGGGCCAAGAATTTACGACGACAAATTTACGACGGCGCTTGGAGCGGGCTCTTCTTCGGGTTCTTGCCGTCCCTGCCCTTGGACTCGGCCTCATGGCGAAGCAGGGAAATCGCGGCTTCGAAATCCTCCAGCGATTCGAAGGCCTGGTAGACGCTGGCGAACCGCAGGTAGGCAACCTCGTCGAGGCGCTGCAGCGGTTCCAGGATTGCCAGCCCGACTTCGTGGGCTTCGATTTCGGCGGCGCCGGAGCCGCGGATTGCCTCCTCGACCTCCTGCGCCAGCATGGCGAGGTCGTCTTCGGTGACCGGACGGCCCTGACAGGCTTTGCGGACGCCGTTGATGACCTTGCTGCGGCTGAAGGGCTCGCCGACACCGGAGCGTTTGATGACGGTAAGGCTGGTGGTTTCCACCGTGGTGAAGCGGCGGCCGCATTCGGGGCACTGCCGGCGGCGACGGATGGCTGAGCCGTCGTCGGCGATCCGGCTGTCCACCACGCGCGAATCAGGGTTACGGCAGAACGGGCAATACATGTCGGTTCCTCCCCGGTCGCAAGCCTGAACGGAGCACAGCGCCGTGTGCCCCCGCGATCAGTTTACGACTAGATATAGCTGAATAACAAGCCTGTAATTACTACATGTAGTGGTCTGGGCGGGTGGTTACCGGGCGGCGAAGCGCGCCGTGACTGCCTCGCCGTGGGCCGGCAGGTCTTCCGCGCCGGAGAGGCTGACGATGTGCCCGCTGACCTGCTCCAGCGCGGAGCGGGAGTAGTTGATCACCTGGATGGCCCGCAGGAAGGTGGTTACGTTCAGGCCGGAGGAGAACGCCGCCGTGCCGCTGGTCGGCAGCACGTGGTTGGATCCCGCGCAGTAGTCCCCAAGGCTGACGGGGCTGTAGTCCCCCACGAAGATCGCCCCGGCGCTGCGGATCCGGGCCGCCACGCGGGCGGCATCCGCGGTCATGATTTCGAGGTGTTCCGCGGCGTACGCGTCGCAGGCGGCAATGCCCTGCTCCAGGTCCTCCACCAGGACGACGCCGGACTGTGGGCCGGAGAGGGCCTCGAGGACGCGGCTGGAGTGCTTGGTGGCAGCGGCCTGGCGTTCGAGTTCCACGCGGACTTCGGCCGCAAGGGCCTCGGAGTCGGTGAACAGGACCGATGCCGCCTTGGGGTCGTGTTCGGCCTGACTGATGAGGTCCGCCGCCACGAGGGCCGGACTGGCGGTCGAGTCGGCGAGGATCGCGATCTCGGTGGTGCCGGCCTCGGAATCGATCCCCACGACCCCCTTCACCAGCCGTTTGGCGGTGGCCACGAAAATGTTGCCCGGACCGGTCACGACGTCCACGGGATCGATCCCGGGAAGGTCACCGGCGTCGGAGGCCCCGGCGGGGATGCCATAGGCGAAGGTGGCGATGGCCTGCGCCCCGCCGATCGCGTAGACCTCCTCGATGCCCAGCAGGCAGGCGGCCGCCAGGATCGTGGGGTGCGGGAGGCCGCCGAAGTTCTTTTGCGGCGGCGAGGCCAGCGCAATGGATTCGACGCCCGCTGCCAGGGCCGGGACGACGTTCATGATCACCGAAGACGGGTAGACCGCCAGTCCGCCGGGGACATAGAGCCCCACGCGCGCCACCGGCACCCAGTTCTGGCTGACGACGGCGCCTTCTCCGAGTTCGACGTCGACGTTCGCCGGGCGCTGGGCATCCGCGAAGCTGCGGGCCCGCCGGATGGACTCCTCGAGTGCCGATCGCACAGCGCGGTCCAAACCTTCCAAAGCCGCGCGCAGCGCCTCGGCCGGGACACGGGGGTGGGCCTGTTCGACGCCGTCGAAGGACAGTGCCAGTTCCCGCAGTGCGGCGAAGCCCCGCGTGCGGACGGCGGAGATGATGTCCTGGACCTTGTCCTCGGCATCTGCCATGGTGCCGGACTGTGCCCGCGGTACGGCAGCGCGCAGCCCGGCGAGGGACAGGTGCTGGCCGCGCACGTCCACCGTGCGGAAGTTGAGGGCGGCGGGAATCGGGGTCACAGGGCTGTCAGGAGTTAGGCTCACCCGATCATTTTACGTGCCCCGCCGGGGCACTCCGACGCTGTGACGCGGCCCGGGCGCGCGGCCGCCGGCCTGAAGCCTGGCCGGGCGCCAGCCGCCGGGCACCAGGCGCCAGGCGTGGGGTTTAGGAGCGGGCTTTGCCGCCGGAGCCCGGAAAGAGGCTGTTCAGGAAGATGGCCAGGGCGATCGCCGCCGGCCAGATGGCGAGGACCGCGTAGGAGCGCAGGGAAAAGGCGACGCTGGCGCTGGCCGAGGTATCGGCCGGGGCTCCCCACCACTGGGCGCTGAGCAAACCGGTTCCCCACGCGAGGAACGAGCCGGCAGCGCCGGCCAGGACCACCAGGATTACGGCGCCGGGCGCCGGCTGTGCATGTTTGGAGCCTGCGACGAACGACCCGGCAATGCAGCCGGCGAGCAGGCACAGCCCTGCCAGCACGAGGTCCCGGGGCAGCCAGGTTGCCGTATTGGTGCCGGCGGCAAGGTCCGGGTTCCGGGTCAGCAGGTTCAGTCCCGACGGCGCCAGAAGCCACCAAAGCAGCCCCACCGGAATGCCGGCCGCGGCGATGACCGCCGCTTTCCGCCACGGGGTTCCGGCGTGTCCGGGCTGCTGCACGGCTTTCATCTCGGCGGGCAAGGGCAGGGGCCGGTCCGGGTGCGCGGGCTCCCCGGTGTGCTGAACGGGGCCGTCTACTGCGGGCTGTGTCATGCAACAAACGGTAACAAGGATTCCCCGGCCCGGCACATGACGCCGCGTGGCAGCACATGACGACGGGGGTAAACAAATCTCCCACTTGATCGGAGGCGGAATACGCTGGCAGTAGGAACCATGACACATACGTGCAGCAGGGAGTTGGATCGCAGTGGCCACAGATGACGGAATCTTCGAGGGGACATTCAAGGAAATGTTCCGCCGGCACGCGGCCGGCGTGGCGATTATCACCGCCAACTACAACGGCGTCCCCTTCGGATTCACCGCGACCTCCGTGGCTTCCTTGTCTGCCAAGCCGCCGCGCTTCACGTTCAACATGGCCAGGACGTCAAGTTCGTGGCCGGCCGTGGCGAACACGAGCTACATCGGGGTCCACATGCTCGGGCTGGAGAACCAGGAGCTCGCAGACCGCTTCGCCCGGGCCGGCAACCGGTTCGACGGGGACCACTGGGAGCTAGGACCCCACGAAGTGCCCGTGCTGAAGGGCGTCACCGGCTGGTTGATCGGGCAGGTCCAGATGCGGTTGTCGTTCGAGAACAACGCCGTGGTGGTGGTCGAAGTGGTGGAGGGTCAGGTCGGCGAAGACGGCGCTCCCCTGCTTTATCACTCCGGGGCCTACAGCCAGCCGGTTCCGCTCGACTACGAGATCTGACAGAGGCCGCGGCGGGCCACGGCACATTAAAACTTCCCTGGTGGTGCATCCGGATACGGCCTTTGGCCGGTAGTAAGGGTGTAAGCACAACCACCGCCCTATGTGGGCCTCGATGAGGAGTTGGAAATGCGCAAGACACTTTCTGCAGCCACCGGAGCAATGACGCTACTGGCAGCACTGTCGCTGGCCGCCCCGGCCCAGGCCGCGACCTGGCACCACCGCGACGATGGAACAGCAAAACTGTCCGTCCTCCACGGCGTTCCGGGCCTTACCGTCGACGTCTGGGTCGACGGCAAGCTCACCCTGGATAACTTCACACCGGGCACATTGGCCGGGCCGTTGAACGTCCCGGACGGAGACCACAAGATTGCGATCACCGGTGCCGACGCCACCAGCGCCGACAACCCCGTGATAGGCCCGGTCACAGTGGACCTCGAAGCAGGTCGGGACTATACAGCGGTCGCTCATCTGGCCGCTGACGGGACCCCCACGGCCACCCTTTTCACCAATGACACCTCCACCAGCCCGGATGGAAAGGGCAAGCTGACCGTCCGGCACGTCGCTGCGGCCCCCGCCGTCGATGTCCTGGCCGGTGGGACCGCGGTCATTGAGGGACTTACCAACCGGCATCAAAAGATCCTCACCCTCAAGGCCGGAAACGTCTCCGCGTCGGTCGCAGCAGAGGGAACCACTGACCCGCTGATCGGCCCCGCCGACGTCAAGGTCACCGAGGGAAAAAACACCATCGTCTACGCCTGGGGAAGCCTCGCGGACAACAACCTTGGGGTCGCCGTACAGGTAGTGGACTCCTCATCGCGTGGACACAAAGGCCACCACGAGTAAGCCATCCGTAGCTCGAGCAGACGTCCTGTTCTGTCGACCGGTGGGGTCACATCGACCGTGGCCCCACCGGCACGCGCACCGTGACATCCCGGAGAGCTGACCCCGTTCGACCATGGCGGAGTCCCCCGCCGGAGCGGCATAATGTGGTTCAACAAGGCCCATTGCCGCTCAAAGGAGCACCTGATGGAGGCTGCCGCATCGCATGATTGGGACGCCCATCTCGATCACGCATTTGCCGGCGGCGACGAACGCGTCCTCGCGGAGGCGTACCGACGGTTTAGTCCGCTGGTCTACACGCTGGCGCTGAGATCCCTGGGAGAGCGTGCCGCTGCCGACGACGTCACCCAGGAGGTTTTCATTAGGGCCTGGAAATCACGGACCACTTTTCGCCCCGAGGCGGCGCGGCTGCCGGCGTGGCTGATCGGGATTGCCCGCAACGCAGTCTCCGACGCTTTGTCCGCCCGCTCCCGCCAGCGCCATCTCGAACAAGCGGCCATTCTCCTGGCAGTTGCCCCCGTTTCCCGCCCAGATGCTGGGGACGTCGAAGAGGTCGCCGACCGCCTGACGTTGGACGAAGAACTGGAGCACTTAGGGGATCCACAGCAGACAATAATGCGGCTGGCGTTCTATGAAGATCTGACTCACGACCAGATTTCGTCCCGTCTTAACCTGCCGCTCGGGACCGTCAAAAGCCACATCCGGCGCAGCCTCACCCGCTTACGCACCCGCCTGGAGGTGGAACATGGAACACCTTGACGCCGAACTTCTCAGTCTGCTGGCCCTTGGCGAGTCCCTCGGCACAGACACCGACGCCGACCACCTCGCCAGCTGCCCCGTGTGCAGCGAAACCCTCCGAGGCCTGCAACATGCGGTGCACATTGCCACCCTCGACACCGCAGGCATCGAACTCGAGAAACCCGGCAGCCAGAACTGGGCCGCCATCCATCAGGCCCTCGGCCTGTCGCCGACCCTCGCGACGGATCCCCTGACCCAGCCCAGCGCTGGGCCCCCTGTCCCACCGACGAAGCCAGCCAGGGCGCAAGCGCCCCTGAACCACGGCAGCGGCACAGAGTCGGCACCGACACTACTGCGGCCCAGCGCCAAAGACAGGCACGCCCGTCCCGGTCTCTGGATTACCGCGGTTGCCGCCGGAATCGTTCTCGGCACGGCCGCCGGATGGACCGCCGCCGGAGTTCTCGGACACAACGGCACTACTGCGCCCACCTCCACCCAGTCGGGTCCGACATCGACAGTCGTCGCCCAAACGTCCCTGACTCCACTGCCCGCGCACACCGGGAGCGGAGATGCCCTGGTGGAGCAACTCCCCGATGGAACCCGGCACCTGATCATCCGACTCTCCAACGACCACATCACCGGATTCCGGGGAGTGTGGGTCGGCTCTGCCGACCTATCCAAGATGGTCAGCCTGGGTGTCCTCGACAATGAATCCGGCACCTTCACCATCCCCGCCGGCGTCGACCTTGCCCAATACCCCATCGTCGACGTGTCCAACCAGCCCTACAACGGGAACCCGGCCCATTCCGCCGACAGCATCGCCCGGGGAACCCTCAACCCTCAAAACTGATCCTCGGATACCATGCGTGAACCCTGAGGTGGCGAGCGGCCCCAGGGTGTCCTGGACCTCTCAGCCTTGCCTAGTGGCTACCCGCACCTGCATTTCAGTTATCCAGGCACGTCGGGCCGAGCAGCACCTTAAGGTCGCCAAACAGGGACGGACTTGGGTTCACGCGCAGGTGCACCGGCAGGCCCATGACCTCCACCCGGGTGTCACCTTGCAGGTGCAGCCGGACCTCGGAGTTTCCGCGGTGGGTGCGCAGGACGTCGCCAAGTTCGGTGACGACGGCCTCGGTGGCCTTGTGCGTGGCCATGGTGATCACCACCGGCCCGTTCTGGCTGTCGCTGAGGTCCGGCACGGACAGTTCCATGCAGTTCAAGGTGACGGCGCCGTCGTCGCGCCGTTGCAGGCGGCCCTTGACCACCACGATCAGGTCCTCCGCCAGCACCGAGGCGATGGGGCCGTAGACCTGGCCGAAGAACATGACCTCCATGGAACCGGCGAGGTCCTCGATTTCGGCGCGGGCGTAGGCGTTGCCGCTGGCCTTGGCGATCCGGCGGCTGAGCGAGGTGATCATGCCTGCGATGGTCACGATCGCGCCGTCCTGCGGGCCGTCTTCGGCGATGATCGAGGTGATCGACCGGTCCGCGTGCTGGCTCAGGAGCCCTTCGAGCCCCTGCAGCGGGTGGTCGGAGACATACAGGCCGAGCATGTCCCGTTCGAAGGCCAGTTTGTCCTTTTTCTCCCATTCGGGAAGATCGGGGATTTCCGTGCTGAGTGAGGCCTCCGGCTCCTGGTCCTCAAAACCGGCGAAGAGGTCGAACTGGCCGATCGCCTCGTTGCGCTTGAGGGTGATGACGGAGTCGATCGCTTCTTCGTGGATCATGGCCAGGGCGCGGCGATGGTGGCCCAGCGAGTCGAAGGCACCTGCTTTGATCAGGGATTCAATGGTGCGCTTGTTGCAGACCACCGCGGGGACCTTCATGAGGTAGTCCTTGAAGGACGTATACGCGCCTTCCTTCTCGCGCGCCGCCACCATGGCCTCGACGGCGTTCACGCCGACGTTGCGGATGGCGCCCATGCCGAAGCGGATGTCGTTGCCGACCGGGGTGAAGTTGAGCGCCGACTCGTTGACGTCCGGCGGTAGCACGGTGATGCCCATGCGGCGGCATTCGTTGAGGTAGATCGCCGACTTGTCCTTGTCGTCGCCCACGGACGTGAGCAGGGCGGCCATGTACTCCGGCGCGTAGTGCGCCTTCAGGTACGCGGTCCAGTACGAAATGACGCCGTAGGCGGCCGAGTGCGCCTTGTTGAAGGCGTAGTCGGAGAACGGAAGCAGGATGTCCCAGAGGGTCTTGACCGCGGCCATGGAATAGCCGTTGTCCTGCATGCCCTGGGAGAAACCGGCGAACTGCTTGTCCAGCTCGGATTTCTTCTTCTTGCCCATGGCGCGGCGCAGGATGTCGGCTTGGCCGAGGGTGTAGCCGGCGAGCTTTTGCGCCACGGCCATGACCTGCTCCTGGTACACGATCAGGCCGTACGTGCCGCCGAGGATTTCGGAGAGCGGCTCCTCGAGCTCCGGGTGGATCGGAATGACTTCCTGGATCTTGTTTTTGCGCAACGCGTAGTCGGTGTGCGCGTTCGCGCCCATGGGACCGGGCCGGTAGAGGGCCAGCACCGCGGAGATGTCTTCGAAGTTGTCAGGCTTCATCAGTTTGAGCAGGGACCGCATGGGTCCGCCGTCGAGCTGGAAGACGCCCAGCGTGTCGCCTCGGGCCAGCAGTTCGTAGGACTCCGTGTCGTCCAATGCCAGGGTTTCGAGGTCGAGATCGATGCCCCGGTTCATCTTGATGTTTTCCAGGGCGTCGGAAATGATCGTCAGGTTCCGCAGGCCCAGGAAGTCCATCTTGATCAGGCCGAGGCCTTCAGACGTCGGATAGTCGAACTGGGTGATGACCTGGCCGTCCTGGAAGCGGCGCATGATCGGAATCACGTCGATGATGGGGTCCGAGGACATGATGACACCGGCGGCGTGCACGCCCCATTGCCGCTTCAGTCCCTCAATGCCCAGTGCCGTCTCGAAAACCTTGGCGGCTTCGGGGTCGGTGCTGATCAGCTGCCGGAAGTCGCCGGCTTCGCTGTAACGCTTGGCCTCGGGGTTCTGAATGTCGGCCAGCGGAATGTCTTTGGCCATCACAGCCGGGGGCAGTGCCTTGGTCAGCTGCTCGCCCATGCTGAACGGGTAGCCCAGCACGCGCGAGGAGTCCTTGAGGGCCTGCTTGGTCTTGATGGTGCCGTAGGTGACGATCATCGCCACGCGTTCGTCGCCGTATTTCCGCGTGACGTAGTCGATCACTTCGGAACGGCGCCGGTCATCGAAGTCGACGTCGAAGTCAGGCATGGAAACGCGGTCAGGGTTCAGGAAGCGTTCGAAGATCAGGCCATGGTGCAGCGGATCGAGGTCGGTGATGCGCATGGCATACGCCACCATGGAACCGGCGCCGGAGCCACGTCCGGGACCCACCCGGATGCCGTTGTTCTTGGCCCAGTTGATGAAGTCAGCCACCACGAGGAAGTAGCCCGGGAAGCCCATGGAAGTGATGACTTCCAGCTCATAGTCGGCCTGCTTGCGGACCTTGTCCGGGATGCCCTGGGGATAGCGGTACTGCAGTCCCTTGTCGACTTCCTTGACCAGCCAGGACGTTTCGTCCTCGCCCTCGGGGCAGGGGAAGCGTGGCATGTAGTTGGCGCCGGTATTGAACGACACTTCGCAGCGCTCGGCGATCAGAAGCGTGTTGTCGCACGCCTCCGGGTGGTCGCGGAACAGCTCCCGCATTTCCTGCGGGGACTTCAGGTAGTAGCCGCTGCCGGAGAAGGCAAAGCGGGAACCGCCGTTGTCATAGGTCGGCTCCAGGAGCGTGGAACCGGACTGGATCGCCAGCAGGGCCTCGTGCGCCTTCGCGTCGTGCTCGTGCGTGTAGTGGAGGTCGTTCGTGGCCACGAGCGGCAGGTTCAGTTCCTTGGCCAGGCGCAGCAGATCGCCAGTGACCCGCCGCTCGATGTCCAGGCCGTGGTCCATGAGCTCGCAGAAGTAGTTCTCAGCGCCGAAGATGTCGCGGAACTCGGCCGCGGCCTCCACGGCTTCCCGGTACTGCCCCAGCCGGAGCCTCGTCTGGACTTCGCCGGACGGGCAGCCGGTGGTGGCGATCAGGCCTTCGGAGTACGTGTTCAGCAGTTCCCGGTCCAGCCGCGGCCACTTGCCGAAAACCGAGTCCAGGGAAGCGATCGAGGAGGCCCGGAAGAGGTTCCGCATGCCCACGTTGTTGTAGCTGAGCAGGGTCATGTGCGTGTACGAGCCGCCGCCGGAAATGTCGTCCTTGCGCTGGTGCTCCTCGCCCCACCGCACGCGGCTCTTGTCCGTGCGGGCGGTCCCGGGAGTCACATACGCCTCGACGCCGATAATCGGCCTGATGCCCTTGTCCGTTGCCCGCTTCCAGAAGTCGAAGGCGCCGAACAGGTAGCCGTGGTCCGTCGTGGCGAGGGCCGGCATGCCGAGCCGCTCGGTTTCGTCGAACAGTTCACCGAGCCGGGCGGCGCCGTCCAGCATCGAGTACTCGGTGTGGTTGTGGAGATGGACAAACGAGTCGTTGCTGGAAGTCACCGCACCATTCTAGTGCCGTGCCGCGGCAGCGGCGTGCAGCCGCGACGGCGGGGCTCAGGCCTGCCCGGATTCCAGGACCTCGAGGGCATACTTCAGATCCTGCGGGTACTCGCTGGTCACGGTGACCCGCTCCCCCGTCCGCGGGTGATCGAAGGACAGTGACCGGGCGTGCAGCCATTGTCGGGTCAACCCCAGGGTGGCGGCCAGCCGCGGGTCCGCGCCGTAGGTGAGGTCACCGGCGCAGGGGTGGCGCAGCGCGGAGAAGTGCACCCGGATCTGATGGGTGCGGCCCGTTTCGAGGTGCACCTCCACGAGCGAGGCCTTCCCGAAGGCTTCCAGGACCTCGTAGTGGGTAACGGAGTCACGGCCGTCCTCAATCACGGCGAACCGCCAGTCGTGGCCCGGGTGGCGGCCGATGGGGGCGTCAATGGTGCCCGCCAGCGGGTCCGGCAGGCCCTGGACGACGGCGTGGTACACCTTGTCCACGGTTCGTTCTTTGAAGGCCCGTTTGAGGACGGTGTACGCGTTTTCGGTCTTGGCCACCACCATGACGCCGGAGGTGCCGACGTCGAGCCGGTGGACGATCCCGGCGCGTTCGGGGGCGCCCGACGTCGAAATCCGGTAGCCGAGTCCGGCGAGGCCTCCCACCACCGTGGGACCGACCCAACCGGGCGACGGGTGGGCTGCCACGCCGACCGGTTTGTCAATGACAACGAACTCGTCATCGTCCAGCAGGATCTTTAGGCCGTCCACTACTTCCTCCACGATTTCCAGGGGGTCCCGGCGGTCCGGCACCACGACGTCGAGCACGGTGCCGGCGGTGAGCTTGAGGGATTTCCCGACCCTCTTGGCGTTGCTGCTGACATGGCCTTCGGCGATGAGGACAGCAGCCTGGGAGCGGGAGATGTCCATCATTTTGGACAAGCCGGCGTCCACCCGGGCGCCTGCGAGGTCCTCCGGGACGGTGAATTGCCGGTGCCCTGCAGGTGCAGAACCGGACTCCCCGGCCGGGTCCTCGGGGTTAGACATCTCGGGGTCAGACATCCTTGGCCACCGCTTCCTTCGTGTGGCGCGAACCGTCCAGCGAGATCCCGCGCAGCGTGAGCAGGCAGATGATCACGACGGCGGAAACGACGGCGGAGTCGGCGATGTTGAAGATCGCGAAGTTCGGCAGCTGGATGAAGTCCACCACATGGCCCATCGCGAAAGACGGCTCGCGGAAAAGCCGGTCCGTCAGGTTGCCGAGTGCACCGCCGAGCAGCAGCCCGAGCGCCAGCGCCCACCAAAGCGAGCCAAGCTTACGAAGCTGCATCAGGATCGCGACGGACACCGCCGCCATGATGATCGTGAACACCCAGGTGACGTTTTCGCCGATCGAGAACGCCGCCCCGGAGTTGCGGATGTAGAACCAGTGCAGCAGCGGCGGAAACACGGGGATCCGCTCGCCCTCTGTCATGGTGGTGGTGACCCAGAGCTTGGTCAGCTGGTCAAACACGTACGCGAACACCGCGAAGGAAGCGAACAGGACAAACAGCTTCGCCCGGCGCCGCCGGGTAGGCACGGGCTGTACGGCCGCGGCAGGCTGTGTGGCGTCTGGTGATGGTGCGTCAGTCATAGGGCTTTCGTTCGGGAGCCAGTACGGAGACCGGGGTGTGGTGCCCGGCACGCCGGCACCGGAACCGGTGGCGGCACCGTGCGGGAATGAACCGTGCAGGAATGAAACAGTGCGGGAAAAAGGAAAAGCCGGCGGCCGAGGAGTCCCCAGCCACCGACTTTCAGAATACTTGGCTTTTTGCCTTAGTTGGCTTCGCCAACCTCAGCGGCGGCAACAGAGCCGCGGGCATCGAGGTCACGCAGCTGGCCTTCGATGTAGGCCTTCAGGCGTGAGCGGTAGTCGCGCTCGAAGCCGCGTAGCTGCTCGACCTTGCGTTCCAGCACGGAGCGCTGCTGCTCGAGGGCACCAAGGATCTTGCGGGACTTTTCCTGAGCATCGTTGACGAGGCTGCTGGCCTCGATCTGTGCTTCAGCGATGATCTTGTCCCGCTGCTGCTCGCCGTCGGCGATGTGCTTGTCGTGCATCTGCTGTGCCATGGCGAGCAGGCCGGCGGCTGACTCGGAAGCCGGGGTGACCGCGGTGCGGGCCGGTTCGACTGCCTGGGCGGCCTTGGCGGCCTGCTCGGCTTCCTTCTTCTTGGCGGCTTCAGCGGCCGCCTTTGCCTTGGCCTCAGCCTCAGCCTTGGCGGCGTCTTCCTTTTCGGCCTTGACGGGCGCCGGGACCTTTTCCACCACAGGGGCGGCGGCTGCGGAGCTGGCAGGCGTGCCGGCGCCGAGTTCGGCGAGCTTCTTACGGAGCTCGTCGTTCTCCTGGTTCAGGCGCCGGAGTTCGACGACGATCTCGTCCAGGAAGTCATCTACCTCGTCCTGGTCGTAGCCTTCGCGGAACTTGGTCGGCTGAAAGCGCTTGTTGACAACGTCTTCTGGCGTCAAAGCCATCTGGTCACCTCGTTGGTCTAGTTAGTCAGTAGGCCTTCCGGCCGTCAAAACTACGGTACCTAAATATGGTCTGGTTCCTCTAATTCAACACCGCAGTGTCAAACCGGAGTTTCTAGCAGTTCGGGCCTTGGCCCGGGTCAGTCGCCTGCGTGGCCGCGGCGGCTGCTTATGCTGCGGTCGGCCGGGCCTACACCAGGCTCTTCACGATCCCCATTGCCAGGCTCACGACAACGAACAGCAGCAGGAACCCGATGTCGAGCGAAACACCGCCCAGCCGGAGCGGCGGGATGAGCCGGCGAAGGAGCCCGAGGGGCTTGTCAGTGACCGAATACACGGCATGGGCAGCGACGAGCGCCACACCGCGCGGCCGCCAGTTCCGGGCAAACATCTGTACCCAGTCGTAAACCAGGCGGATGATCAGGGCCACGAAGAAAAGCAACAGTGCGATATAGACGAGCCCGAAAACAATTCCCATGAGCTAACTCATATCTCCATGTTCATTCCGGATACCGCAGTGTCCTAAGGAAAGTACCGCTTCTATTTCAACACGAATAATTCCGCACGGATGCCAGGCGGGTGTCCCCGCCTGGCATCCGTGCGGAATTATCGTCTCTAGCTTTGGTTGAAGAAACTGGCCTGCGTCTCGCTGACCTTCTTGTCATCGCCAATGACTTCGATGTACGACGGCGAGAGCAGGAAGACCTTGTTCGTCACCCGTTCGATGCTGCCGCGCAGACCGAAAACAAGGCCGGCGGAGAAGTCCACGAGGCGCTTGGCATCGGCCTCGCCCATGTCGGTGACATTCATGATGACGGGGATGCCGTCGCGGAAGCTTTCGCCGATGAGCTTGGCGTCGTTGTAAGACCGCGGATGGATCGTGGTGATCTGCCGGAGGCCGGTGGTCTCTTCGCGGCTCGATGCCGCACGCTTGATGGGTGTCACAGGTGCGCGATATTCCTCTTCAGCGGCGTAGGGCTCTTCCCGGGGGACCTCGCGGACGGGCGCGGGCGCACGTCGTTCCTCGCGGTCCTGCTCCATGGATTCGTCCTCATCCTTGTGCGGTGTGGGGTGCTCAGACTCGTAGTGTTCTTCGCCGTCGGCGAGCCCAAGATAGATCATTGTCTTGCGCAGAGCGCCAGCCATGCTCGACTCCTAATCTTGTCCGTAAGCGGGCCGCTTAATGACTAGACAGCCTTGGAATCCCCGCCGATACCTTCCAATACGTCGAACTTACCGCAGGCCCGGACGCGGACCGAGAATATCGGAGCCAATGCGCAGGTGTGTCGCCCCGAACCGGATCGCCTGCTCGAGGTCCTGGCTCATGCCGGCGGAAATTCCGGCGGCCTCCGGAAATTGTTCTCTCAGCCGCCCGGAAATGCCGGCCAGTTTCTCGAAGGCGGCGGCCGGGTCCGCACCGAGCGGGGCCACGGCCATGACGCCCGCGAGCCGGAGTCCAGCGGCTCCGGCCAGTTGTTCGGCCAGTGCGGGAACGTCTTCGGGGGCTGCGCCGCCGCGGTGCACGCCGGCGTCGTCCTCAAGACTGACCTGGATGAAACAATCCAGGGGCGGCCGCCCTGTGCGATCGCTTTCGACCGCCATCGCTTTGGCCAGGGCCGTGGCGAGGCCGGCCCGGTCCACGGAGTGCACGGCCCCGGCGTATCTCACCACGGACTTGGCCTTGTTGCTTTGGAGCTGGCCGATGAAGTGCCAGTTCAGGCTGAGGTCTTCCAGTTGCGCTGCCTTCCCGGCGGCTTCCTGGTCCCGGTTTTCCCCGACGTCGGTGACCCCCAGCGACGCGAGCCGCCGGACGTCCTGCGCCGGGTGGAACTTGGTGACGACAATCAGACGGGGCGGCGTCGACTGCCGGCCCGCGGCCGCAACGGCGGCGTCGATCCTGCGGCGGACGGCAGAGAGGTTTGCCTCAAGCTGAACCAGCCGGGGACCTTCCAGCGCGTCCTCACGGTTCTCCCCCGGCCGCTCCCCCGATATTTCCCCCGGTACTTCCCCCGGAGGACCAGCCAGCCCTGTGGGACGGCCCTCAACCGGCTCAGTCATGGCCCTGTGCTCTCTTTCCGTGTGTCGTGTCCGTCCACACCAGCCCGGCGAAGCGGCCGGTGCGGGGGTCTCGGCGGTAGGAAAACAGGTTCCCGTCCTCGAGGGTGCAGCCCCCGGAGTATTCCACCGCGACATCCGCCGCCTCCAGCTGGCTCCGGACGCCTGCCGGCAGGTCCAAGCCCGGCGTGCCGGTGGAGGTGGTGCACCACGTGGCGGGGACGGCCGCGGCAACCTCGGAGCGCAGACCGTCGGGGACCTCGTAGCAGCGGCCGCAGACGGACGGGCCGATCCAGGCGCTGATACTGTCCGCGCCGAGCTCACGCAGGCGTGCGACGGCGGCCGGCACCACTCCGGCGGCCACACCGGGGCGCCCGGCGTGGACTACCCCGAGGACGGGGGCGCCGGCCGGACCGTCGCCGACCAGTACCACCGGCACGCAGTCCGCCACCATGACCGCCAGCGGCTCGGTCAGGGAGACCATCGCGTCGGCGGTGGGGGCGGCCGGTTTGTCCGCTGCGGTGTCCGATCTGCTGTCCGCTGCCGCCGGGCGGGCATCGCCCGTCGCGGTGCCGCCGCTGATGGTGGCGACGTCAGCGCCGTGGACCTGGTTCATGTACCGGAAGACGCGCCCGCCGAGTCCCGCGGCCGCTTCGAGCTCCTTGCGCCGGCGGCGGACCGCGCGGGGGTCGTCACCAACGTGAAGTGCCAGGTTCCCGGCTCGGGCGTCGGTGAAGGCCACCCAGACGCCGGGCCGGACTTCAGCCTGCCAGGAAAACAATCACACCACCGCCGTCAACGTGTCCGGAATTCTTGCGTTCATACGTTCCACCGTAACCCGGCGAAAAGCAGCATGGCACCGCCGGACGGCAGTGCCATGCTGAAGGCGAACGATTTACTTGAGGAAGTCGGGGACATCCAGGTCATCGGAGTGGCGGCCGGACAGGTCCGGCTCTACGACGGCCGGGAGGTCGACGTCGAAGCCTGAGTCGGCCGGTACCGCGGAGGGACGCTGCTGGCCCCAGCCGCCGTAGCCGGAAGCGCCCACGGTGGCGTGCAGCGGCTGGACCTGGGCGGAGGCGGGTGCCTGCGCCGGAGCCGGGGCCGCGGACGTGGGTCGCTGCGGCGCGGCCGGCAGGGACTGGTCCATGGACGGCGAGGTGGCCTTGACGTCGTCGAAGCCGGCGGCGATGACGGTGACGCGTGCCTCGTCGCCGAGGGCGTCATCGATCACGGCGCCGAAGATGATGTTGGCCTCGGGGTGGGCGACTTCCTGGACCAGACGTGCTGCTTCGTTGATTTCGAAGAGGCCGAGGTCCGAGCCGCCCTGGATGGACAGCAGGACGCCGTGCGCACCGTCGATCGATGCTTCGAGCAGCGGGGAGGCGATAGCGAGCTCCGCGGCCTTGACGGCCCGGTCTTCGCCGCGGGCCGAACCGATGCCCATGAGCGCGGAACCGGCGCCCTGCATGACGGACTTAACGTCCGCGAAGTCGAGGTTGATCAGGCCCGGGGTGGTGATGAGGTCGGTGATGCCCTGGACACCGGAGAGCAGGACCTGATCGGCGGAGCGGAACGCGTCCAGGACGGAGACGTTGCGGTCGCTGATGGAGAGCAGACGGTCGTTCGGGATCACGATCAGGGTGTCGACTTCGTCGCGCAGGGCGTCGATCCCGGCTTCGGCGGAGCCGGCCCGGCGGCGGCCTTCGAACGTGAAGGGACGCGTCACGACGCCGATGGTCAGGGCGCCCAGGGAACGGGCAATCCGGGCTACGACGGGCGCGCCGCCGGTGCCGGTGCCGCCGCCCTCGCCGGCGGTGACGAAGACCATGTCTGCGCCCCGGATGACCTCTTCGATTTCATCGGCGTGGTCCTCCGCGGCCTGCCGGCCCACTTCAGGGTTCGCGCCAGCACCGAGTCCACGGGTCAGTTCACGCCCGACGTCGAGTTTGACGTCGGCATCGCTCATCAACAATGCCTGGGCATCGGTGTTGATGGCGATGAATTCGACGCCGCGAAGACCGACCTCGATCATGCGGTTGACTGCGTTCACGCCACCGCCGCCGATGCCGACGACCTTGATGACGGCCAAGTAATTCTGCGGAGCTGCCACGTTACGTGTCCCTTGTTCGTGTACTAATGCGAAAACTGATCGAGCGGTGCTTGAAGCTTTGAACCTTAACCTTCGAGTTGAAGGTTATAGTTATGTCAAGTAACTCATGTCTGTGACGGTATTTCCTATGCCGGGGACATTCAATAACCGGGGCCGCGTGTCGCGGTAATACCGGGCAAATAGCCCCTGTATGTAGTCCTGCCGGGTGGAAGCGATGGCTGGCTATCGCGTGACGGGGTGCCGGGGGACGCTGACATCGTAGACCTTCACGGGGTTCGCCGGGTCTGCCGGGACCTTCAGGAGGGCTGCAAGGACCCGTGCCTTCAGCTCCTTCTCCCCCGCGTTGCCCCAGACGATCGTCTGCCCGTCGACGAGTCTGAGCTCGACCGCGTCGGCGGAGGGGGCGGAGGCGTTGGAGAGCCGTGCGAGCACATCCGCCGGCAGCGCTCCCAGGACGGCGGTGATGGCCTGGAACAGGTCCTTGGGCAGGGTGCCGCTGCCGCCGTCGATCACCGGGAGCGAAACCGAGGTGGGATCTTTGGTGGTGCTGAGTTGGACGCCGTCCACGTCCACCAGCTGGAAGGTGTCGCCCTGCTTGACCAGGGCCACCGGAATGCGCTCGGTGACGTGCACCTGCAGGGTGGAGGGCGGCAAGGCCTTCACGCTGACGTCCTTGATCTGGACCAGCGGCTGCAGGAGTGCGACGACGTCGTCCTCGCTGATCTGCGGCAGTGGCTTGCCCTGGAGCGGCGCCAGGGCGGTCTGGACCTGATCCGCGCCCAACAGCCTGGTGCCCTCGACGGTGACCGTCCGCAGGGCAAGCACGGGCGAATAGATGGCGGCCGCGACGATCCCGGCGATGAGCACGGCGATGATGCCAATGGTGCTGAGCAGGATGCGTTTGCGCCGTTTGCCCTTGGGTTCCGGGAAGGACAGCACCTTGCCTGCGCCGATGTCCGGCATGCCCTGCGGGCCCTGGGGGGACTGTGGGTTCTGAGGATTCCGGGAATTCTGGGGGGTCTGCGGCTTCGGCGCGTATCCGCCCGCCGTGTCGCCGGCGCTCTTGGACGCCGAAATGACGTCCGTGCCGGCCCCGCCGGACGGCGGCCGGGAACCGGGTCCGGAGGCATTCGGCCCGGAGGCATTGGTCCCGCCCCGGTAGGTGGGGCGCCGCGTGCTAGCCACCGGCGGCCTCGACCGTCAGGGCATCGACGATCTGCGGCCCGTAGGCCGTGACGTCGCCCGCGCCGGCCGTGAGCACGATGTCCCCCGGCGCGGCGGCCGCCAGCACCGCCTGCACTGCTTCCGCGCCGGGACCGACGAGGCTGCCGCCGGAGCCCAGGTGTTCGGCGATCAGCCCGCTGGTGACGCCGGGAATGGGATCTTCCCGGGCCGGGTAGATGTCCAGGACCAAGGCCGTGTCCGCCGTGTTGAGCGCCTCGGCGAATTCACGGGCGAATTCGCGGGTCCGGGAAAACAAGTGGGGCTGGAAGAGCACGTGGACTTTGTGCTGCCCGGCCACGGAGCGTGCGGCGGACAAGGCGGCGCGGACTTCCGTCGGGTGATGGGCGTAGTCGTCGTAGACGCGAATGCCGCGTCCCTCCCCTTTGAACTCGAAGCGACGCGAGGCGCCGGAAAAGTGCGCGAGTGCCCCGGCAGCGGTTTCCGGTGCGACGCCGAGTTCGATCGCGACCGCGAACGCTGCGGCGGCGTTGAGCGCATTGTGCCTGCCCGGAACTTGGAGTTCGACGTCGAAGGTGCCCGCCGCCGTCGTAATTCCGATCCGCCCCGGTCCGGTGTCGTGCAGCCGGACAGCGGCGTCCGCCCGCGTCCCGTACAGGACCACACGGGTGTTGCCGCGGGCCGCGGTGCGTTCGGCGAGGGCCCTGGCGCCGGGATCATCCGCGCAGGCCACCAGCACGCCGTCAGCGGGGAGCAGGGCCGTGAAGCTGTCGAAGGAGGCATAGACGGCGTCCGCGGTGCCGTAGAAGTCCAGGTGGTCCGGCTCGACGTTGGTCACCACGGCGATCGCCGGGCGGTAGTTCAGGAAGGAGCCGTCCGACTCGTCCGCCTCGGCCACGAAGATCCCGGAGGCGCCGTTTGCCGCGTTGACGCCGAGGGCCGGGACGTTCGCGCCAATGGCGAAGGACGGGTCGAGTCCCGCACCCTGCAGCAGCACGGTGATCATGGAGGTCGTGGTGGACTTTCCGTGGGTTCCGGCGACCGCAACCACGGTGTCGTCCGCCATGGTGGCGGCCAGGGCCTCGGAGCGGTGCAGCACGGGGAGCCCGGCGGCTCGGGCGGCGACGAGTTCGGGGTTGTCGGGCCGGATCGCGGAGCCGGCCACCACTGTCTGGGCGTCGCCAAGGTTGCCGGGCGCGTAGCCGACGGCGATCCGGGCACCGGCGGCTGCGAGGTCGGTCATGACCGGGAGCGCCTTCGCGTCGGAGCCGCTCACCGGGATTCGGCGGGCCACCATGATGCGGGCGACGGCGGACATGCCGACGCCGCCGATGCCGATAAAGTGCACGCGGCCGAGCGATGCCAGGGAAGGCGTGCCGTGTTGGGGCTGGGTCATAGCTTTACCGCTTCCTGCTGTGCTGGTTCATGCCGTGCTGGTTCTTGCTGTGCTGGCTCTTGCTGTGCTGGTTCGACGTCGCGACCTCGAGGACGAGATCGGCCATGCGCCGGTCCGCATCCCGTATGCCGAGGCTTTCGGAGCTGGCGGCCATCCCGGCCAGCCTGTCCTTGTCCAGCAGCAGGGGGATGATGTTGTCGCGGATCCAGTCGGCGGAGAATGCTTTGTCGTCCACGATCAAGGCGCCTCCGGCGGCGACGAGGCCCGCGGCGTTCAGTGCCTGCTCGCCGTTGCCGATGGGCAAGGGGACGAAGACGGCGGGAACTCCCACGGCGGCGACCTCGCTTACCGTGGCGGCGCCGGCCCGGGCCAGCAGCAGGTCCGCCGCCGCGTACACGGTTTCCATGCCGTCCACGTATTCGACCTGCCGGTAGCCGGCGGCCTCGAGCGGTTTGCCGTCGGCGTCGTGCACGGACTTGCCGTGGCCGGTGATGTGCAGGGTCTGCACGCCGGCCTCGGCGAGGGCCCCGACCGCCGCGGTGAGGGACCGGTTGATGCTCTGGGCGCCCGAGGAGCCGCCCGTGACGATCAGCGTCGGTTTGTCCGGGTCCAGTCCGAGCGCCTGCCGCGCCCCGGCCCGCGCAGCAGCGCGGTCCAGGCCCGAGATCTCCGGACGCATCGGCATGCCCACGTGGCGGGCGCGGCCGAGTTTGGTCGCGGCGAAGGCAACCGCCACGTGGCCTCCAAGGCGGGCGCCGACCCGGTTCGCCAGGCCGGGGCGGGTGTTCGCCTCATGGACCACGATCGGGATCTTCCGGCGCCGGGCCGCGAGGTACATCGGCGTGCACACGTAGCCGCCGACGCCTACCAGGACGTTGGCCCCCGCCTCGTCCAGGATGGTGCCCGCCTGCTTCACGGCGCCGGCCATCCGGCCGGGAAGCCGGAGCAGGTCCACGGAGGGCCTGCGCGGGAGCGGGACCCGGCTGATCGTGACCAGATCCAGCCCGGCTGCCGGGACCAGCCGCGCTTCCATCCCGCCGGGGGTGCCGACGGCCAGGAGCTGCACTCCCGGCCGGGACTGGCGGAGGGCGCCGGCGATGGCCAGCAGCGGGCTGATGTGACCGGCGGTTCCGCCGCCGGCAAGGACCACGGACAAAGGCGACTCGGTGTTCATGAAGGGCTGTTACGCTTTCGTGCGGTTCTTGGGGGCGGGTGTCTTGGGGGCCGGGTTCTTGGGAGAAGGGTTCCGGGGTGCACTCCGCGCCGGGCTCCTGGTGCTGTTCGGCTTGGCGTTCGCGGGTGATTTTCCGGCGGCCTTCGCGGCCGGACGCGCGGCGCCCTGGCTGGATGCCTTGGTGGCCGCCCGGGCAGCGCGGGCGCGCCGCACCGAATTTGCGAAGGCGGCCGGGCCGAACCTGAGCATCTTCTTGGGCTGCATGCCCGGGTCCATCTGGGCCCGGGCCAGGGACAGGACGACGCCGATGGCGCACAGCGACATCAGCAGGGCCGAGCCGCCGTAGGAGATGAACGGCAACGGGACGCCGATCACCGGCGCCAGCCCCGTGACCACGGCCATGTTGACGCTCGCCTGGCCGAGGAGCCAGACCATGATCGCGCCGGCCAGGACGCGGTGGAAAATATCGTGCTGTGCGACGACCACGCGGTAGATGGCGGTGCCGAGGATGGCGAAGAGGACCAGGACGACGAGTGTCCCGACCAGTCCGAGTTCCTCGCCGATGATCGCGAAGATGAAGTCGTTGTGGGCTTCGGGAATCCAGCTGTACTTCTGCCGGCTCTGGCCGAGTCCGACGCCGAACCAGCCGCCGGAGGCAAGCCCGTACAGTCCGTTGGTCGACTGGTAGTTCAAGTCCGAGCCGTCGGCGCAGGTCTGGCCGGTCCATGACAGGATGCGGCACATGCGGTTCGGGTTGGTGACGGCAAGGATCGTCGTGAAAACGGCCAGCGCCGCACCGGCAATCGCGAAGAGGTAGAGCCGGACGCCGGCGAAGAACAGCGCGGCCGCCACGATGATCATGACGATCATCGCCGTGCCGAGGTCGTTTCCGGCGAGGATGAGCCCCAGGACTACCGCAGCCCCCGGAACCGCGACGGGAATGAGCGCATGGCGCCACTCGTGGAGGAGCTTGGCTTTGCGGTCCAGCACCGTGGCCATCCAGAGCGCCAGCGCGAGTTTGGCTGCTTCGGAGGGCTGGAAGGTGAACGGGCCGACGTCGATCCAGTTCTGGTTGCCCAGGGCGCTGCGGCCTACCAGGAGGACCAGGCCCAGCAGGGCAACGGCCAGGAACATGGCCGGCCACGCGAAGCGCCTGAGCCAGACGACGTTGACGCGCGAGAGGACAAACATCGCAAAGACGCCGAACGCGGCGAATCCGCCCTGCTTGAGCGCGGCGGAGTAGGGTGACTCCCCCGCCGCGATGGCTTCGACGCTGGAGGCGGAGAGGACCATCATGATGCCGATCGCCGTCAGGGCCAGGGTGGAGCCGAGGATCAGGTAGTACGTGGATCCGTTGCGGGACTTGCCGTTGCCTTCCAGCGCGGACCAGAATCGGCGGTACCAGGCCCGCACCCTCGCTGCGGGAGTGACGGCGTGCACCGGGAGGGTGCCGGTGCCGGCGGACTTGCCGCTGGTGGCCCCGCCCGCGGCGGGCCGGGCCGCCGTCGTACGTGTGGGCGTGCTGACCATTGTTACTCCTCGCTGGTCTGAGCCTGCCCTTCCACGAGCTCGCGGACAGCTTCGATGAAGGCATCGCCACGGTGAGCATAGGAAGAGAACTGATCCATGGAGGCAGCCGCCGGGGCCAGCAGCACAGTGTCACCGGAGGCGGCCAGCTGCGCCGCCGAGGCAACGGCCTGGGCCATCACAGTCTCGCTGAAAATCGGCGAAGGGCCTGCGTCGGCTTTGGCCGTTCCGGCAGTCTGCACGTCTTCAGTCTCACCCTTCGTCGGCCCGATCACGGGGACATCCGGCGCGTGTCGCTTCAGGGCGGACTGCAGATCGCTGGAGTCCGCACCGATCAGGACCACGGCTTTGAGCCGGTTGGCGTGCTCCTGGATCAGGGAGTCGTAGTTCACGCCCTTGGAAAGGCCTCCCGCGATCCACACCACGTTGTGGAATGCGGACAGCGACGCGGCGGCGGCGTGCGGGTTGGTGGCCTTGGAGTCATTGATCCAGAGCACACCCTCGTGGCGGGCCACGAGCTGGATCCGGTGGTCTCCGGGGAGGTAGTTCAGCAGGCCCTTGCGGACCACCTGCGGCTCCACCCCGTAGGCGCGAACCAGGGCTGCCGCCGCCAGCGCGTTGGCCACCATGTGGCGCGGAGCCACCGGGCCGAGGTCGGCGGTGGAAGCAAGTTCGGCTGCGCTGTCCTTGCGTTCGGCGATGAACGCACGGTCCACCAGGAGCCCCTCGACGACGCCGAGCATGCTGACGGCCGGCGTCAGCGTGGTGAAGCCCACGGCCCGGCAGCCCTCCACAACATCGGCGTCCTCGACCATGCGTTCGGTCTCGATCTGCTCGGCGTTGTAGATGCAGGCCTTCTGCGTGTTCTCGTAGACCTTGGCTTTGTCCGCCAGGTAGGAGGCGTAGGAACCGTGCCAGTCCACGTGGTCTTCGGCGACGTTGAGGCACACGCTGGCCACCGGCGACACGGAGTGGCTCCAGTGCAGCTGGAAGCTGGAGAGTTCGACAGCAAAGACGTCGTAGTCCACGGGGTCGCGGAGCGCGTCCAGGATGGGGGTCCCGACGTTGCCGACGGCGATCGCCTTGAGCCCGGCAGCCTGGAGCATGGACTCGGTCAGGCCGACCGTCGTCGTCTTGCCGTTGGTGCCGGTGATGGTCAGCCAGTCGGCCGTCTTGCGGCCCTTGCGTTCGCGGAGCCGCCAGGCGAGTTCGACGTCGCCCCACACCGGGATGTGGGCGCGCGCCGCGGCGGCGAGCAGGGCCTGGTCCGGGCGCCAGCCTGGCGAGGTGACCACCAGGTCCGGCTTCTGCCCGTCGATCTTCGGAACGGACTCCACTGCCTCCTCGCCCAGCAGGACGTCGGCCGCGCCGACAATCCGCAGGGTGTCAGCCTGTGCCAGCGCCTTGGGGCTCGTGGCGGCGTCAACCACCACCACCCGGGCGCCGAGCTCGATCAGGGTGTCGGCGGCGGCGAAGCCGGAGACGCCAATCCCGGTGACCACGACGCGCAGGCCGGCCCAGTCGGAGTCCCAGGTGGTGAGCTCCTGCAGCCGGGGTGAAGTGGTGAGCGGGACGGGGATAGGACTGGTCACAGGAGCACCACCCATTCAGCGTAGAAGATGCCAAGGCCGGCGGCGACGAACAGGCCGCACAGGATCCAGAACCGGACCACCACGGTGACTTCGGCCCAGCCCTTGAGTTCGAAGTGGTGCTGCAGCGGCGCCATCTTGAAGAAGCGTTTGCCCTTGGTGAGTTTGAAGTAGCCCACCTGGATGATGACCGAGAGGGTGATGAGGACGAAGAGCCCGCCGATGAAGGCCAGCAGCAGCTCGGTCCGGGACAGGATGGCGAAGGCTGCCACGGCGCCGCCGATGGCCAAGGATCCGGTGTCGCCCATGAAGATCTTCGCCGGGGAGGTGTTCCACCAGAGGAATCCGACCATTGCCGCGCTGAGGATGGCTGCCAGCAGGGCCAGATCCATTGGGTCTCGGACCGAGTAGCAGCCGCCGCCGGCCTGCCGCGGGGAGCCGCAGGCCTGGTTGCTCTGCCAGATGCCCATGAGCGTGTATGCCCCGAACACCATCACAGAGGCGCCGGCGGCCAGGCCGTCGAGGCCGTCGGTGAGGTTCACGCCGTTGGTCGCAGCGGTGACGATCAGGTTGGACCACAGGACGAAGAGGATGGCGCCGAGCACGGTTCCGGCGAAGGCCAGGTTGAGCCACGGGATGTCGCGCACCAGCGAGATCTGGGTGGAAGCCGGCGTCAGGCCGGCGGCATTCGGGAAGTTCAGCGCCAGGATGGCAAAAATAATGCCGACCGCCGCCTGGAGGATCAGCTTGGCCTTGGCATTCAGCCCGAGGCTGCGCTGCTTGGTGATCTTGATGAAGTCATCCAGGAACCCGACCAAGCCCATGCCCACCATGAGGAACAGCAGCAGCAGCCCGGAAGCGCTCGGCCCCGGGGAGTGCGGGTTCATCATCCACATGACCAGGTGCGTCAGCCCGTAGCTGACGAGGACCGCCAGGACCACGACGGCGCCGCCCATGGTGGGCGTGCCGCGCTTGGTGTGGTGCGAGGTGGGTCCGTCGTCCCGGATGAATTGTCCGTAGCCCTTGCGGACCAGGAACCGGATAAACAGCGGGGTGCCCGCGAACGCGAGGAGCAGCGCCATTCCAGCGCCCATCAGCAGTGCAATCACAGCTGTGCCCTCCCTTCGGTGGCGGTTGCGGCAGGTCCCTCAGCAGGTCGCTCGGGAGAGGTCTTGGGGGCTTGTGGAGGTAATGCTATCCGATCCCCCAGGTGGCGCAGCCCGATGCCGTTCGAGGACTTGAACAGGACCAGGTCACCCGGTTGGAGCTCGGCCTGGAGAAGGTCGTAGGCCTCGTCCACTGTCTCGGCGAAAACGCATTCATCGCCCCAGGAGCCTTCGTTGACGGCAGAGACATAGAGCGAGCGGGCCTCCCGGCCCACCACCACGAGACGGGAGATGTTGAGCCGCACCACCTGGGTGCCGACCGTCATGTGCTCGCGGATGGAGTCCGGGCCAAGCTCCAGCATGGCGCCGAGGACCGCCCAGGTGCGGCGGCCGCGGCCCAGTTCGGCCAGCGTCCGCAGCGCCGCGCGCATGGACTCCGGGTTCGCGTTGTAGGCGTCGTTGATGACGGTCACGCCGTCGGGGCGCTCCGTGCGTTCCATCCGCCACCGGCTGGCGGCAGTCTGGGCGCTGAGTGAGGCGGCGATCTGCGCGCCGGGAATGCCGGCGGCGTGCGCCGCGGCCGCGGCCGCGAGGAGGTTGGCGATGTGATGGGCACCAATCAGCTTGGCGCTGACGTGGTACCGGGTGATCCCCTGCCCTGTTGTGCCCTGCTGTACTGGTTCCTGCTCTGCTGTTCCTTGCGGGGCGCTCTCGCCGGGCAGGTAGAGCGCAAACTCTGGGTGGCCTTCGGCATTCAGTTCGATGCCCTCGGCCCTGACCACATCGGATGGGGCCACGTCCGGCTGGCTGCCGTTGTCCTGGCCTATGTCGGCCGGGCGGGAAGTGTAGCCGAGCACACGGGCCCGGGTCCGGGCGGCCATCGCGGCGACGCGGGCGTCGTCGAGGTTCAGCACGGCTGTGCCTTCGGCAGGGAGCGCCTCCACGAGTTCGCCCTTGGCGACGGCGATGTTGTCGATGCCGCCGAATTCTCCGGCGTGCGCGGAGCCGACGCCGAGGACCACACCGATCTCCGGCCGGACCATGTCCGCGAGGTACCGGATGTGGCCGATGCCCGTGGCGCCCATCTCGATGACGAGGTAGCGGGTGCCGAAATCGGCCTTGAAAACGGTCAGGGGCACGCCCACTTCGCCGTTGTAGGACCCCTGCGGCGCAACGGTGGCGCCGTCGGCATCCGACGCGGCGAAGATGCCTGCCAGCAGGTCCTTCGTGGTGGTTTTGCCGGCCGATCCCGTGATGCCAATCACGGTGAACGCGGCACCGGCGGCCGCGCGGTGGGCGCGGATCCGGCGGACGGATTCAGCGGCCAGGGCGCCCATCGCAAGGACAGCGTCCTCGACGACGACTGCCGGGTACATTGCCCCGGCGGCGTCGGCGACCTCGCGCTCCACGAGCGCAAGGACGGCGCCCCTGTCAAAGGCGGCGCCGACAAAGTCGTGCCCGTCGGCGCTCTCCCCGGGCTTGGCCACATAGAGGGAACCCGCCGTGGCCTCGCGGGAGTCGGTCACCACGGAGGCGGGGGTAAGGCCCGGTTCCGCGGCCAGCCGGCCGTTGGTTATGTCGGCGATTTCCGCCGCTGTAAGTGCAATCATCTCGGTTTAGGACTCTATCCGGTGGTCTTCAAGAACGGTGAATCCCCGTGCTGTCAAGGCGTTCCGGAGCTCCACCCGGTCATCCAGGGCCAGGTTGACGCCCTTGACCTCTTGCCAGACCTCGTGGCCCCGGCCGGCGACGAGGATGGTGTCGCCGGCTCCGGCGAGCTCCACGGCCTTCAGGATGGCGGCGTCGCGCGGGAAAACCTCCAGGACGGTGCAGTCCAGGCCTTCGCCGTCCTTGGCCGCCAGGGCGCCGGCGAGGACGTCCTGGCGGATGGCCGCCGCGTCCTCGTCGTGGGGGTCGTCGTCGCTGACAATCACGGTGTCGGCCAGCCGGGCCGCGATGGCCCCCATGGCGGGCCGCTTGCTTTGGTCGCGCTGCCCGGTGGCGCCGAAGACGATGATCACTTTGGACCCGGGTTCCGGGGAGCGGACGGCCTCAAGGGCGCGTTCCAGGGCGTCGGGGTTGTGGGCGAAGTCCACCACGGCTGCCGGGGCCGTGGACACGAGCTGCATCCGGCCGGGCACGGCCACCGTGAAGGGATCGCCGGCGTCGAGGGCGGCCTGCACGGCGGCGGGCTCGTGGCCGCCCGCGAGCACCATGACGGTGGCCAGGGCTGCGTTGGCGACGTTGAATATTCCCGGCAGGCCGGTGTGGACGCGCAGCTCGGCGCCGTCGCGGTGGCGGAGGATGAAGTCGGAGCCGAGTCCCCGCGGCGTGGTCCGGACCACGGTCCAATCGGCGGTCCAGCCGGTGTCCGCGGGACCGCTGGCAGTACCGCCGGTCGTGCCGCCGGTCGGGGCAGTGCTGGTGGCGAGGGTCGTCACGGGGATGCCTGCGGCGGCAGCAAGCCTGCGGCCCCAGTCATCGTCCACGGTCACGACGGCGGCGCGGGCGCGTTCCGGGGTGAACAGCTGGGCCTTGGTCTGGAAGTACTCCTCCATGGTTCCGTGCAGGTCCAGATGGTCCTGGGTGAGGTTGGTGAACCCGGCGACGTCGAAGACCACGGCGTCCACGCGGTGGAAGGAGATCGCGTGCGAGGACACTTCCATGGACGCGGCATCGAGCCCGCGCTCACGCATCAGGGCGAGCAGGGCGTGCACATCCGTGGATTCCGGGGTGGTGAGCAGGCTCGGGATCGGCTCGCCGCCAGCCAGGATCTCGATCGTCCCGATCAGTCCGGTCCGCTTGCCCAGTGCCCGCAGGAGGGCATTGATGAAGTACGTCGTGGTGGTCTTGCCGTTTGTGCCCGTCACCCCGAAGAGGGCCGGAGCGCCGGCGCCGTCGGGCCGGCTCCGGTAGATCAGCGCCGACAGCCGGCCGACCACGTTGCGCGGCTCGGCAACGAGCAGCACGGGAACGGGGATGTCGTTGGAGAGCGCCAGCAGGCGCGCCCCGGCGTCGTCCGTCAGCACCGCCACGGCACCGGCGTCGACGGCGTCGGCCACAAAGTCGGCGCCGTGCCGCGTGGCGCCTGGCAGGGCCACGTACAGGTCGCCGGGGCGGACCGCCCGGGAGTTCAGGGAGATCCCGGTGACCGGGACGGCGCTGGATGCCCCGGGAACGACGACGCCGATCGACTCACCGATGGCTGCCAGCGGCACTGCGGCAACAGCAGCGGGCCGGAAGCCCGGGGTGGCGTCGTGGCCGGACGGCGCGGAAGCGTCGGGGGCGGTGAGCTCAGACAAGTGGATCTCCGTTGTGGTGCTAGTGGATCGGGCGCTTTTGGATCGGGCGCTGCGCACGGAGACAAACTCCGGCCCGCAGGCACTGGGGTGTGGCGCCGGACGGGGACGTCCGGGTGCCGGGTGGAACAGGGGCTACTTGGCGTACTGCGGCAGCCGGGCGGGTTCGCCGGTGGAGGGCTGGACGTTGAACGTGCGCAGCGTCTGGCTCATCACCGAACGGAACACCGGTCCGTTGGTGATTCCGTAGATGCTTCCCTTGGGCCGTTGCAGGACCACCTCCACAATAAACCGCGGATCGTCCATGGGCGCCATTCCGATGATGGAGGCGGTGAAGCCGCAAAAGCCCGATTTGCCGTCGTCGCAGGGCGATTCAGACGTACCCGTTTTGGCGCCCACCCGGTACCCGTCGATGGCGGCTTCCTTGATCTCGCCTTCGGTCACGGCGCTTTCCAGGATGTCGCGGACCTGCTTTGCGGTGTCCTTCGAGACGACCTGCTGCGGGTCCTTGGCAGGGACTTTTTCTTCGGTCCCGTCCGGGTCGATGTAGCTGTCGATCAGCCTCGGCTGGAGCATCACGCCGTCGTTGGCGATGCTTTGATAGGCCCGGACGGTCTGGAGGGTGGATTGGGCGACGCCCTGGCCGAAGAGGACGGTGTACTCCTGGCGGCCGTCCCACTGGTCGGCCGGGGTCAGGATGCCCTTGGACTCCGCCGGCAGGCCGATGTCCGGCGCCTCGCCGATGCCGAACTTCCGCAGCCAGTCATAGCGCTGGTCCTTGCTCAGGCGCTGGCCCACCATGACGGTGCCGGTATTCATGGAATATCCCACGATTCCTGCCAGTGTGCGTTGCTCGGTGCCGTGCTCGAACGCGTCGCTGAAGGTTTGCCCGTCCACGGTGTAGGTCGGCGGAATCGTGAAGGTATCCAGCGGGCTGGACTTGCCTTCCTGTATCACGGCCGCGGCGGTGATCATCTTCTCCACGGAACCGGGCTCGTACGCGGCGGTGACGGCCCGGACGCCGCGGTCCTGGGGACCGACCTTGCCGGGGTCGTTGGGATCCGGGGCGTCGGTGTCCGCCATGGCAATGATGTTGCCGGTCTTGACGTCGGAGACAACGATGACGCCCCACTCGGCGCCGAGTTTGTCCTTCTGGCTTTGGATCGCCTGCTGGGAGAAGTACTGCAGGTCCGAGTTCAGCGTTAGCTTGATGTCCTTGCCGTTGACCGCGGGCGTCAACTGGTCCACGCCGACGGGGATACGCAGGCCGTCCGCCCCTATTTCGAAGACGCGCTTGCCGGGCGCGCCTTTGAGGATGTCGTCCTGGGTCTGCTCGAGCCCGGCCTGTCCGGTGGTGCCGTCCTGGAGAAACCCGACGATCCCGCCGGCCACGGAGCCGTTGGGGTAGACCCGCTTGCTGGTGCCTTCGGTGACAATGCCGGGAATCTGCAGCTTCGATATCTTGTCTTCGACATCGGGTTTCAAGTCCTTGGCCACGATGTAGTAGCGCTTGGTGCCGGTGAGGGCATCGCGCAGGGCATCGCGGTCCATGCCGAGCACGGACGCGAGTTCGGAGATGCCCTGATCCCGGGTGACTGTAACGAGTTCGTCCTTGCCGTTGACCGTTTGGAGCCGGCGGAAGGAATCGGTCTTGGTGTTGACGGTCTGGTCCACCACGATGTTGTAGCGGATGACGCTACTGGCCAGGACTGTGCCGGACGAATCGAGGATGCTGCCGCGCTCGGCGGGCAGCTCAACGGAGGTGAGCCGGTTATTGAGGGCAGCCTCTGCCATGCCCCCGACGTCCAGCCCCTGGACCATGAACAGCTTCCCGCCGACCACCAGCAGCAGCGTCAGCATGATGCCGAGTCCCACGCGGAGCCGCCGGGTGGCGTTTGGGGCTTTCGCCTTGCTTGCCTTGCCGGAGTTCTGCGCCACGTTGAATCCTTGCTGCTTGCCTTGCTGGTGGTCAGTGAACGTTACTGTCCGGGAACCTTCTGCGCGGGGGCCGGAACCGAACCTCCGTGGAGTTCCGCGGCCGGAGCTGTTGCGGCGGGTGCGGTCGCCCCGGCCGCCGGTGCCTGAGCTGTGCCAGCCGGGACTCCGTCCGTCGTTTTGGTGTCGGCCGGGACTCCGTCCGTCGTTTTGGTGTCGGCCGGTTTGCGCTGGGCGAGCGGTTCCTTGTCCGAGACCGGCGGAACGACCGTGAGCTGCCCGGCGACAGCCGGCGCGGCGATGACGGCGCCGGTGGCATCGCCTTTGACGGCCGGCTTGGCCTTGCCGGTGACGCTGAGGGTAGAGAGGTCGATCTGGCCCTTCGCAAGGGAAGCAACCATGCCCAGCTCGGTGGCTTTGGCCGCGAGGTTTTGCGGGGCGTCGAAGTTCTGCACCTGCTGCGTCAGGTCCTGGTTCTGCTTCGTTAGGGTGGTCTGCTCACTGCGGAGCTGGACCAGCTGGTACTGGGCGGAGGAGACGGAGATGTTCAGGACCAGCACGGCCATGAGGGCGATCGCCAGGAAGCCGAAGCAGAGGACCACGAACGGCGCGCGGCGCTTGCGGGGTGAGGAACGGACCACCGACAGCGGAGTGCGCGACTTCCGGGTCTGGTCTTGGCCGGGTCGGAGGCCCGGCAGGGCGCGGGCGGTGGCGCCCTGGGCAACGGGGTAGCTGTTGACGGCGGCGTTGCTCATGCTGCTCTCCTGGCTTTGATGCGTTCGACGGCGCGCAACCGGGCGGAAGCTGCGCGTGGGTTTTCAGCGATTTCAGCGGGGGTGGGCACCTCGGTGCCCTTCGTGAGGGTCTTTAGTTCGGCTTTGTGCTCTTCGAGCTCAACCGGGAAGCCAAGCGGGGCAGAGGACTTCGAACCGGATTGGAAGAACCCCTTGACGATCTTGTCCTCCAGCGAGTGGTAGGACATGACGACGACCCGGCCACCCAGGGCGATGGCGTTGATGGCGGCCGGGATGGCGCGCTCCAGGACATCCAGTTCCTCGTTGACCTCGATCCGGAGCGCCTGGAAGGTGCGCTTTGCGGGGTGGCCTCCGGTCTTGGCTGCACCGGAAGGCACCACGGACCGGATCTGCTCGACGAGTTCACCGGTGGTGGTGAAGGGCTTCTCGGCGCGTGCGGCCACGATCCTGTTCGCGATGCGGCCGGCAAACTTTTCTTCGCCCCATTTCCGGATGATCCGGACGAGGTCTTCTTCGCTGTAGTTGTTGACGACGTCAGCGGCGGTCTGGCCGCGGCTGGTGTCCATCCGCATGTCCAGGGGTGCGTCGAACGAGTAGGCGAAACCCCGCTCCCGCTCGTCCAGTTGCAGGGAAGAGACGCCCAGGTCCATGAGCACGCCGTGGACCTCGTCGAAGCCCAGATCCTCAAGGACGTCAGGGATTTCGTCGTAGACGGCGTGAACGAGGTCGGTCCGGTCCGCGAAGGGCGCCAAGCGCTCCCCCGCCAAGGCCAGGGCTTCCTCGTCACGGTCAATGCCGATCAGGTGGAGGTCCGGGAAGCGCTGCAGGAGGGCCTCGGAGTGGCCGCCCATGCCAAGAGTCGCATCGATGACCACAGGGGTCTCGCCGCGGCTCCGGGCAGCTTCGATGCCGGGGGCCAACAAATTGATGCACCGGTCCTTGAGGACCGGCACATGGCGTTCGGACGTAGGCTTCGCCTGGTCGGGATCAGTCATACCTTCGTCCTTTCGTTGACCTTCTTGGTTGCGCGTTGCTGGTTGCTCGTTGCCAATTGCGGCTCTTACGCAACGTTCCTTGGTCCAGATCCCCATCCGCGCCTACCCTGCGCCGGCCTGGCTCCGGGGAAGTGAGCCAGGACAACAACCGGATGGGCGGCTGGAGATCTCGATCAAGGAACGTTGTGAACTGTAGGTCTATTGGGGGTTCAGAGAATCCCCGGGATGGCGTCGTCGGTTTCCGAGAAGGCGGTTTCCTTTTCGGCCAGGTACTCACTCCATGCCTGGGCGTCCCAGATCTCCGCACGGGATCCTGCGCCGATGACGGCGAGTTCCCGGCCAAGACCTGCATACTCCCGGAGCGCCGGCGGAATCGTCACGCGCCCCTGCTTGTCAGGTACCTCGTCCGAGGCTCCAGAGAGGAAAACACGGATGTAGTCACGTGCCTGCTTGGAGGAAATTGGAGCCTCCCGCATCTGCTCGTGAACCCGGCCGAATTCCGCCTCACTGAAGACGTAGATGCAACGTTCCTGGCCCCTTGTGAGAACCAGCCCGCCGGCAAGTTCCTCACGGAACTTCGCGGGGAGGATAATTCGACCTTTTTCGTCCAGACGTGGCGAATGTGTGCCGAGAAACACGGCCCACCGCCTGTCTGTTCTAGGAAGCCCAACGTCCCCTGTGCTGCCACTACCCTCTTACGTCCTCCACATTACTCCACATCGCTCCACAGTCAACGACACGCCCGGGATGTTTACGCAAATATGCGGATGTTTATCCCCTTTCTTCCCAGCATTTGCAGGGAAACAAGATTGGTGGGTGAAAGTGGAGGGATTTTGCTTGGAGTACCTCAGGCGGCGTTGGAGATTAAGGCCACAGGCCTGGCTCCGGCCCGAAACAATTCCGGGGAGCCCGTTTTGCATCCCGGCCACAGGGAAATTGCCGCTTTAAATGGCGAAAGACCCGCCGAAGCGGGTCTTTCGCCGTCCGCCCGCAGACCGGTGGCGGAAAGTGGAGGGCTTACGCAGCCCTCACGGAGCAGTTCAGGATTCCCCCCGGTGCCGTTCGTCCCAGCGCTGTTCGAGATTGCTCATGAACGAACTCCTGGGTTTGCCCTGCTTACCGGCGCCCCTGCCCTTGCCAACACCCGTACTGCGCATCGTGGCGTAGTACACACCGGCGCCCATGACCACAAACCCCACTACGCCGACGAGGATGATTTGCGTCCAGACTCCCGTCAGCAACAACAGGACGCCCGCGAGAGTCGCGAGCACTCCGATGACGAGGTGACGGGTGGACCAAGAGCGGCCGGAGACTGATCCCATCGAACTGGCGAATTTGGGATCGTCCTCATTCAGCTGCTTCTCAAGTTGCTCAAGCAACTTCTGTTCGTGCTCCGAGAGCGGCATCACGACCTCCTCAAGTCTGCCAACGTCGGGACTTGACGTGGCCATTGCCCTAAACCCCTAACGCCCGGGATTCCGAAGTGGTTCCCGTTCACCGCCATTGGTGAAAGGGGCGACTCAAAAGTCCCGTGCCGGCCTCAGGCGGCGAGGTCGTCACCCCAACGATCGATCCAGTCGTCCTAAACCCTAGGTATTAATAAGGATAGATTGTTGCGGCCCGTTCTGAAAGACAGTCTTAAGGCCCTGTCTGCGCTCTCAAGGCCATGGGCGTTGGTGCCGCGACGGGCCGGATGGCTCATTCGGTCGAGCCCCCGGGATCAAGGAGCCGCGCGGGTAGAACCGACTTATTCCCGAATTTGCGGGTGACCGCGTCGAGGGCTTGTTCGGCGGCGCGCCAGTTGTCGTCGCGGCGGTCCAGGCTGAGCTGGAGGGGCGCGTGGGCGGCCTCTTCCAGCTGTTCCGCCCGGATGCCGATGAGCCGGACTGTCATGGGCCGCTCGCCTACCGATTGCAGGAGCTGCACCGCCACGGCGTAGAGCAGCTGGGCGCTGTCGATCGGGGTGTTCACGGTGCGGCTGCGGGTAATGGTGGAAAAATCCGCGTAGCGCAGCTTCAGGGCCACGGTGCGGGCGTGCATGCCGGCGCCACGGAGGCGTTCCGCCGTCCGGTGCGAAAGCCGCAGCAGTTCGCGGTGGAGCAGGACGTCGTCGGCGGTGTCCGTGACGAACGTCTCTTCAGCCCCGATGCTCTTTTCCAGCCGGACCGGTGTCACGGGCCGAGGATCGATGCCCCAGGAGAGCCGGTAAACGTGCTCCCCCGAGGCTCCCAGCAGTTTCCGCAGCGTGGGCAGGGGTGCCGCCGCGACGTCGGCCACGGTCCGGATACCCTTCCGGGCAAGGACCTCGACGGTCTTGCCGCCGACTCCCCAGAGCGCACTGACCGGAAGGCTGTGCAGGTACGGGACGGTGTCTTCGGGCCTGATCAGCAGCAGCCCGTCCGGTTTGCAGCGGGTGGACGCGATTTTGGCCACAAACTTGCTGGCGGCGATGCCCACCGAGGCCGTGATTCCCAATTCCCGGGACACACGGGCGCGGATCAGTTCGCCGATCTCCCGCGGCGGGCCGAGACGACGGATGGCTCCCCCGACGTCCAGGAACGCCTCGTCCACGCTGAGCGGCTCCACGAGGTCGGTGATGGAACCGAAGATGGCCATGATCTGGCCGGACACCTCGTAGTAGAGCTTGTGGCGGGGCTCGATGATGACCGCCGAGGGGCACATGCGTGCCGCAACCGCCATGGGCATCGCTGACCTGACGCCGAACGCCCGGGCTTCATAGGAGGCGGAGAGCACCACGGACCGGTCCGCCGGATAGCCGACAATCACGGGCTTTCCCTTCAGCCCGGGACGGCTGCGCAGCTCCACCGAGACGAAGAATGCGTCCATGTCAACGTGCAGGATGCTGGTGCGCCGGAGGTCGCGCAGTGATTCGTCGCTAAGACGCGCCTGGGGCTGCATATTGGCGTGCACAGTTGGCTGCACTCCGCCCCTTGCTCCCTGGTGTTTGTCTGCGTCCGGCCCCACGTCTTCAATCCTATGCCCGGGGACTGACTAAACTGGAGGCTGATTCCGCGTCGACACCAGGAGGAAAGTCCCTGTGAAGGTATTTGGACAGCGCAAACGTGCCACGGCGGCCATCGCGGCGGCGGGCACGTTACTGGCCTTGGCCGCATGCACGCCGGCCAGCACCGGGACTCCGGCGGCGTCGTCGACGTCAACGTCGAGCTCTGCGGCATCGCCGCAATCCTCCACTACGGCTCCGCCCAGCCCCTCCGCGGAGCCTGGCACCTCAGCCACCGTCGGCGCGCTGGTTCCCGGCTTCCCGCAGACGCTCCTGCCGCTCATGCCCGCAGCCAAGGTGGTGTCCAGCAGCTTCGACAAGACCACCGTGCCGGCCACCGTGGCACTCGTCGGAAGCATTACGGCGCCGGCCGCCGACGTCTTGGCCTTCTACACCAAGGGGCTGGAGGCGCAGGGCTTCAAGGCCGTTCCCGGTGAAACCGTGGGCACGCTGCCTTCCAAGGACTTCCTTCGCGGCGACAACGAGACCGTGAACATCTCCGTCATGGAAACCGGTGGCGTGTCCACGTTCACCATTGGCGCGAACGTCGCTGCCGAGTCCGTCAAGTGACCCTCGCCGAACAGCTGCGACTCGAGCAGACGGCCTTCGTGGCCGCCGTCGCCGGCAAGCTCACGGATTTCCTGACCAGCCGCCAGGCGGTCATGTCCTCGATCTCGCAGGACATCGATCCGCTCATGGGCTCGATCTCCAACCTGGTCACCGGCGGCAAGCGCCTCCGGGCCCTCATGTGTTATTGGGGTTGGCGCGGCGCCGGCGGGGAGGCCGGCGCGGCCGAGGTGGTGACGGCGGGCTCGGCCCTGGAATTGTTCCAGGCCGCGGCCCTGATCCACGATGACATCATTGACCGCTCCGATACCCGGCGTGGCGGCCCCAGCGTCCACCGCCGATTCAGCGAACTGCACGAGACCCAGGGCTGGGCGCTGGACAGTGAGCGGTTCGGCCATGCCGCCGCCATCCTGACCGGCGATCTCTGCCTGTCCTTCAGCGAGGAATCGTTCACGGAAATCGGACACCGCGCCGCGTCCGGTAGCCCCGCGCGGCTGATCTTCAACCTCATGCGCGCCGAAGTGATGGCCGGGCAGTATCTGGACATCCTCGAAGAGGTCGCCGGGCCGCGGCGGGACCGCGCCGGTGCGGTCAGCCGGGCCCAGTCCATCATTCGGTTCAAGTCGGCCAAGTACTCCACGGAGCACCCGCTCGCGCTGGGGGGCGCCCTTGCCGGTGCCGGCGACGAGCTGCTGCGCGGCTATTCCGCTTTTGCCCTGCCGCTCGGCGAAGCGTTCCAGTTGCGCGACGACGTCCTTGGCGTCTTCGGCGACCCTGTCACCACCGGCAAACCTGCCGGTGACGATCTGCGCGAGGGCAAGCGCACGGTCCTGGTCGCGTTCGCCCTGGACCAGGCCTCGCCGGCCGAATCAGAGTTCATCGATGCCAAGCTCGGCAACCCCGAGCTCAGCGATGCCGACATTGCGGAGATCCGGCGGATCATCGTGGACTGCGGTGCGCTCCAGGCCACGGAAGTACTCATTGAGGAGTTCGGGAAGGCGGCCTTTGCCGCCCTGGACCTCCTGCCGCTGGAGGAGCTGCCCAAGACGGCGCTCCGCAAGCTGGCGGAAGCCACGGTCAGCCGCGCCGCCTGACCCGGGCCCGGGAAGACGCGAAACGGGCCGTGCACAGCGACATGCGCTGTACACGGCCCGCAAACGCCAAAACACGACGTGTTAAATACGCGTTAATTACATGTTAAACAGGACTGGCAGTGATGAAGACGACCGGACCTCGTTGAGGATGCCGGTGCGATCACTTCATGACTGCCAGGGTGCTCCTACCAGGCCAGGGACTGTGCCCGGCGGCGGATTTCTGTCTTGCGGCCTTCACGGAGGGCATCGATCGGCCGGCCCCGCAGGGATTCGTCCGGAGTGAAGAGCCAGCTGATCAGTTCCTCGTCCGAGTATCCGGCGTCCGAGAGGACAACAATGGTGCCCTTCAGGCTCTCCACTGCGTGGCCGTCCTGGATGAAAGCCGCCGGTACGGACCGGATGCGCCGGTCGCCGATTCTCACGGCCGCCAGCGCACGCTCGTCCAGAAGTGCATGGACCTTGGTAATAGATACGTTCAGAAGCTGTGCGACATCGGGCAGGGGCAGCCATTCGCCCACGAGGCTTTCTACATTACTCACGGATAAAGATTGCCACGGCGGGGGGCCCGCCGCCTAGTCGGGGTCCGGGTAAATGCCAGCCCGTCATAGCCAACCGGCCACGCCGGGAATGCTGCTCCGCTCCACCCGAAGGCCCGCCGGGACTCTCCGGAACTCCGCCGGACTGCCCGGGCGCTCCCGCAGCACCAACAGGATCCGTATAAGGGACTGACAAGGGGCTCCCCTGGGTGTCCGACGCAACTGCGTGCGGAGGCCGACGTGCCGACACGGCGAAAATCGCTTTGCGGAATATCAAACAGTTCTTGTGCTAATTGCCAATTCATGAGACATTCACATAGATCACATTTGTAACAGAAATAACTTTTGTCACACTGGTAACACCAGTTGTACCGGCCTGACCGCAGCGTTGCCGCTGAGAAGAGGATCTTTCCAATGACAACCTCACGTGCGCCACAGCACCACCCGAGGCCCAGCCTGCCGCTGATCGCGGCGACGACGGCGGCGCTTCCCGCCGTCGTGCTTTCCTCCCTGGCGATCGCCCAGCCTGCGGCTGCCGAACCCCGTGCGCGTGCGGTCCCGGCAACCCTCGCGGCCGCCATGCGTGCACAGGCGAAAGCTGAGGTGGCCACGTCCCTCAAGGCGGCAGTGATTCCCGCCGCTTCCGTGCCGGTCACGCTGCCCAGCGCCCTGCGGCCGGCGCAGTCGGCGGTTCCCGCCCAGTACACGATCGCCCGCGGCGACACCATCAGCGCCGTTGCCGGCCGCTACGGCCTGGACACCTACGCCGTGCTCAAGCTGAACAATCTGCAGGCCAACACCATCATTTACCCCGGGCAGAAGATCAAGCTCACGGGGTCCACGGCAGCCACACCGACCGCTTCAAAGCCGGCCGCTTCCGCCTCAGTGACGTCGGCCCAGGCCAGCGTCTACGTCGTGAAGTCCGGCGACACCCTGAGCGCCATCGCCGCCCGCCACGGCGTTGGGCTGTCCGAGGTCTTCAAGTGGAACGGGCTCGGTATGGGCTCCGTCATCTATCCCGGCCAGAAGGTCAAGGTTGGCGGCGGTTCCAGCACGCAGGCGCCGTCCGCTCCCGCGGCACCGGCCCCGGCAGCCCCGTCGAAGCCCGCAACGGCGCCGGCCAGCTCCGGTTCCTACACCATCAAGTCCGGCGACACCCTCTCCGGCATCGCGGCTCGCAACGGCGTCCGGCTCTCCGACGTCCTGTCCGCCAACCGGCTGACGATGTCGAGCATTATCTACCCGGGCCAGAAGCTTGTCATCCCGGGCGCGTCCACCCTCTCCCCGGCCTCGACGACGCCTGCCGCGACCCAGCCTGCCGCAACGACGCCGCTCGTGCCCAGCACGTTCCTCGGGTTCACCTACCCGGCTGCGGTGGTCAGCTCGGCCAACCAGAACAAGGCGCTGCTCAACGCTTCCCCCGTCCCCACCCGCGAACAGATGAAGTCGATCGTGGCGGACACGGCACGGCGTATGGGCGTCGACGCCAGCCTGGCCCTCGCCTTTGCGTACCAGGAATCAGGCTTCAACCAGCGCGCAGTGTCCCCGGCCAACGCGATCGGCACCATGCAGGTCATCCCGTCCTCGGGCGAGTGGGCCTCGGAGCTGGTGGGCCGCAAGCTGAACCTGCTGGATCCGTACGACAACGCCACGGCAGGCGTTGCGATCATCCGTCAGCTGGTGCGCACCAGCTCTGATCTGGACAATGCGATCGCCGGTTACTACCAGGGCCAGTACTCGGTCAGCCAGAACGGCATGTACGAGGACACCAAGGCCTATGTCGCCGCCATCAACGCCAACCGGACGCTGTTCAGCTAAATACAGGGTTCCGCTAAATACAGGCTCCCGCACGGCGGACCTCTTCGCTACGGGCCCGGATCGCATGTTGGTCCGGGCCCGTTTCTGTCCACCGACTAGGATTGTATGGTGCAGGAATACGTGTCGGACGCTCTCGTCGGGAACCTGGTGGACAATCGCTACCGGGTTCAATCCAAGCTTGCCCGCGGCGGGATGTCCACCGTGTACCTCGCCACGGACCAGCGCCTCGAGCGCGATGTCGCCCTGAAGGTGCTCCATCCCCACCTGGCCGACGATCCGCAGTTCCTGGATCGGCTGGGACGCGAAGCCAAAGCCGCAGCCCGGCTCTCCCATCCCCACGTGGTGGGCGTCCTGGACCAGGGCGAAGACGGCCCCCTTGCCTACCTCGTCATGGAGTACATCAAGGGCCACACCCTGCGGGACGTCCTCAACGAGAAGGGCGCCCTCTCACCGCGGCTGGCCCTGGCGCTGATCGACCCTGTGGTCGAGGGGCTGGGCGCGGCGCACGCCGCCGGCATGATCCACCGCGACATCAAGCCGGAAAACGTCCTGATCGCCGACGACGGGCGGATCAAGCTCGGCGACTTCGGCCTGGCACGCGCCATTTCGACGTCCACCAGCACCGGCGCCTTGATCGGGACTGTCGCCTACCTCTCCCCCGAGCTCGTGCTGGGCAAGCAGGCGGACGCCCGCAGCGATATCTACTCCGTCGGGATCATGCTCTACGAAATGGTCACCGGCCGGCAGCCGTTCGACGGCGAGGTGCCCATCCAGGTCGCCTACCAGCACGTCAATTCCACCGTGGAGGCACCGTCCGTTCAGGTGCCGGGGCTGGCCGCAGAGATCGACGAACTCGTCCAGTGGTGCACGGACCGGGACCCGGACAAGCGCCCCGTCGACGGGAACGCGCTGTTGTCCGAACTCCGGCACATCAGGACCAACCTCAGCGACGCCGAACTCGACCTCCAACCGCCGGCGGCCGTCCACCGCCCGCTGCCGGCCGTCGCCGCCCCGCCGAGCCGCCCGCCAGCCGGTGCCGTACCGGCGTCGGCCGTGCAGGACACTGCCTACGTGAGGCCCCCCAACGACATGCCCACCGAGGTGTACGGCGGCCTCCAGCAGCCCACGGAGATGATCTCCCGCGGCGGCAACCCGACCACCGTGATGACGAACGGACCGAGGCGTCCCGCCTACGGGCCGTTGTCCACCCCGGAAGACGGGGCTTATCAGGGCGCCGCAGGGTACGACGAACCCGGCGACGTCGGCACCGCCACCAGCAAGCGCGCCCAGCGCAAACTGGACCGGGACGAGGAAAAGGCGCGCCAGCGCGCCGCGGCCACGCCCACCAAGACCCTGCATGAGGGAAACCGACGACGCCGCGGGCTGGTCTGGATTGTCCTCCTTGTGGTCGCGGCGCTCCTCGCCGCCGTCGCTGGCTGGTTCTTCGGCATGGGCCCCGGCTCGCCCGGAACGATTCCCCCGGTGGCCAACAAAACTGTGGCGGAGGCCCAGGACCTGCTCCGCACGGCCGGGTTCCAATCCACCGTCAAGGACGTGTTCGATGACAACGTCTCGCCGGGCCTGGTGGTCGGCTCCGAGCCCAAGGCAGGCGAGGTCATCCGGAAATTCCAGCCAGTGTCCCTTGCCGTGTCCAAGGGCCCGGAGCTGTTCCCGCTGCCGGACCTCACGGGGAAGACCCTGGACGACGCCAAGACCGCCCTCAACGGCGCCGAAATGGCCTTGGGTCCGATCACCGAGACGTTCGATGAGACGGCGCCGGCCGGGACTGTCCTGGCCCAGGCGCCGCGCAGCGGCAATCCCGTGAGGCACGGGACTCCGGTGAGCCTGACGGTCTCCAAGGGACCGCAGCCCATTCCGGTTCCGGATGTCCGCGGCCAGGAGCAGGGTGCCGCTGTGAAGGCCCTTGAAGCCGCCGGGCTGAAAGCCGTCGTGGCCCCGGATCCGGTCAATGACCGGACCGTCCCGAAGGGGGCGGTGGTGGCCCAGGACCCTGCCTCCGGCAACCTGACCAAGGGCGGATCCGTGACGCTGACGATTTCCAAGGGACCGAAGCTCGTCCAGGTACCGAGCTTCATCGGGAAGCAGGCCTCGGACGCCCAGAAAGCCCTAGAGGACCTCGGCTTCAAAGTCCAGATCGACAACATCCTGGGCGGATTCTTCGGAACGGTCCGCGCCCAGGATCCGGTGAACACAGCCGTCCCCGAAGGCTCGGTCATCACGCTCACCGTGGTCTGACCCGATTCGGCAGCCCCCTCGGAGCAGCACCCACACACAAAAGCTCCGCCCGGCTGGACCAGCCGTGCGGAGCTTTTGTGTCAGGACTTCAGTTCTTTGTCAGGACTTCAGACAGTGCAGCGGGTCAGCGCTTGGACAGCGCACCGGCCACGAGGAACGCCATTTCGAGCGACTGCATGTGGTTCAGGCGCGGATCGCAGACCGATTCGTAGCGGTCCAGGAAGGCTTCCTGGTCGATCGGGTCGGCCCCGCCAAGGCATTCGGCGACGTCGTCGCCCGTCATCTCCACGTGCAGGCCGCCGGGAACGGTGCCGAGCGCGTGGTGGACCTCGAAGAATCCGCGGACTTCGTCGATGACGTCGTCGAAATTGCGGGTCTTGTAGCCGTTGGGCGAGGTGACCGTGTTGCCGTGCATGGGGTCGGTGACCCACAGGACCTGTGCGCCGGAGGCGGTGACGCGCTCGACGATCGGCGGCAGTTTCTCGCGGATGTTGCCGGCGCCCATGCGGGTGATGAAGGTGAGCCGGCCGGGCTCCCGCTCCGGGTCCAGCTTGTCGATCAGGCGCAGGGCATCGTCGCCGGTGGTCGACGGGCCGAGCTTCACGCCGATGGGGTTGCGGACGCGGGAGAGGAAGTCGACGTGCGCGTGGTCCAGTTCGCGGGTGCGCTCCCCGATCCACAGGAAGTGCGCCGAGGTGTCGTAGGGCAGCCCGGTGCGCGAATCGATGCGGGTCAGGGCGCGCTCGTAGTCCAGCAGGAGGGCCTCGTGGCTCGCGTAGAACTCCACGCGCTTGAGTGCCTCGAAGTCGGCGCCGCAGGAGGCCATGAACTTGATGGCACGGTCGATGTCCCGGGCCAGCGACTCGTAACGGGCGTGCGCCGGATTTTCGGTGAAGCCCTTGTTCCACTGGTGCACCAGGCGCAGGTCCGCGAAGCCGCCCTGCGTGAACGCACGGATCAGGTTCAGGGTGGAGGCGGAGGTGTGGTAGGCCTTGAGCATCCGGCTGGCATCATGCGCGCGGGACTCAGGGGTGAAGTCGTAGCCGTTGACGATGTCGCCACGGTAGGCCGGCAGGGTGACGCCGTCGCGTGTTTCGTCGTTGGAGGAGCGGGGCTTGGCGAACTGGCCCGCCATGCGGCCCATCTTGATGACCGGCATGGCCGCACCGTACGTGAGGACAACGGCCATCTGGAGGATGGTCCGGACGCGGGCACTGATCTTGTCCGCCGTCGCCGCTTCGAAGGTCTCGGCGCAGTCGCCGCCCTGGAGCAGGAACGCCTTGCCCTGCGCGGCGGCAGCGAGGCGTTCGCGAAGGATGTCCACTTCGCCCGCGAACACGAGGGGCGGGAGGACGGAAAGTTCCTTGACGGACGCTTCGAAGACAGCCGGGTCCGACCACGTGGGCTGTTGCGAGGCCGGGAGTTCCCGCCAGTTGTCCAGTCCGGGATAGTTGGCGGCTCCGCTCTGGGCGGTGCTGGTCAGCGGGGAAACTGGTTTCTCAGATAGCTCGGTCACTATCTAAGGATAGTTGTCCCGTGGCTGTTCGGCGGTCCCGCCTGTCATTGACAGCCCGGTTTCCGTCATATGGCAACCGGAGGGGATTCAGGAACCCCCGGGAACCTCCGGACCGTCCTCGCCTGCCACCGTCGGCTCGACGTCGTCAGGGGATGATTCCTGCACTGATTCCGAGGCTGCCGCCTGGCCCTTGCCTGGCGCTGGGTCCGGGACCACGTCGTGCGCTTTGCCCGCCATACGGAGTTTCACGACGGCGGCGTACTCGTCCACGTATTCCTGGCCGGACAGCCGCATGAGTTCATACATGATCTCGTCGGTCACCGAGCGCTGGATCAGCCGGTCATCTTCCATCCCGTAGTAGCGGCTGAAGTCGAGCGGTTCGCCGAAGATCATGCCGATACGGCGGATGTTGGGCACGCGCTTGCCGATCGGCTGGACTTTGTCTGTTCCGATCATCGCCACCGGAATTACCGGGACCCGGGCTTGCAGCGCGAGGCGGGCAACGCCCACTTTGCCGCGGTACAGCCGCGCGTCGGGGCTCCGCGTCCCCTCGGGATAGATGCCCAGGAGCGAGCCGTTCTTGAGCACGTCCATGCCGGCATCCAGGGACTGCGCGGATGCGACGCCCCCGGACCGGTCCATAGGGAGCTGGTTGGTGAGCCGGAAGAAGGCCGCGGTGAGCCTGCCCTTGATCCCGGTGCCGGTGAAGTATTCGGATTTCGCGAGGAACACTACCGGCCGCGGCACCATGACCGGCATGAAGATGGAGTCGGAGAACGAGAGGTGGTTCGAGGCCAGAATCGCGGCGCCCTCGGCCGGGACGTTGTCGAGGCCCTTGACCCAGGGCCGGAACAGCAGCTTCAACACCGGTCCCAGGACAAACGTCTTCATGAACCAATAAAACACTCGGTAACCTCTCCGGAAGGCGTCTGGCGGGCCTCCCGAATCCGGTTCGGCCAGGACTTCAATGGACACCTTACTCTAGTGAGTTTTGTCGCCAAGGGTGACACGATGGGCTCATGAGCGAAAGCAGCACGTCCACGGCGCCAGCCGCTTTCAGCTACCCCGGCCACGGCCCCAACGCCCGGATCGGCGTGGCCATCTGCCATGGGTTCACCGGAAGCCCCCTCAGCGTCCTGCCTTGGGCCCGGCACCTCGCCGCCCAGGGGTTCGCGGTCTCGGTCCCGCTGCTGCCCGGCCACGGCACCCACTGGCGGGACCTCGCCCGGAAGGGCTGGCAGGACTGGTACACGAGCTTCGAAACCGCCTACCTCGACCTGGCCGCCCGAACCAGTGACTGCTACGTCGCCGGGCTGTCCATGGGCGGCACCATCGCCCTGCGCACGGCGGCCCGCCACAGCGTCGCCGGTGTGGCGGCGGTGAACCCCGGCCTGAGCTTCTACGACCGCAGGGTCAGGATTGTCGGACTGCTCAAGTACTTCCAGCGGACCACGACGCCGATCCAGGAGGAGAATCCCACGGCATCCACCACCGACGACGGCGACTACTCCCTGACGCCGCTGGCGGCGGTCCACCAACTCCGCCGGCTTTTCTCCGCGACGTTCCGGGACCTGCCGTCCGTCCAGGCACCGACCTTAGTCTTCAAGTCCGACACCGACGCCGTCGTCCCGCCCTCGTCCTTGGAACTGCTGCGCAGGCGCCTGGGGTCCCGGGACCTGAGGGTCGTCCGCCTCCCGCACAGCGGGCATGTTGCGACCCTGGACGCCGATGCGCCGCTAATCTTTGAAGAATCAGTCCGATTCTTTCTTCTGCACGCCCGTTCCACCACGCCGCCCACCGCCCCCTCGGAGACCCCATGAGCATCCTCCCGGACCACTCGCCGTTCAGCAGCCCGTTCACTGGAGCCGGCCCCCGGACCGGCGTCGTGGTGTCCCACGGCTTCACCGGCAGCCCGCACAGCGTGCGGGAGTGGGCGCTGTCCTTGGCAGGTGCCGGATTCGCAGTCCGGATGCCGCTGCTGCCGGGGCACGGAACGAGCTGGCAGGAGCTGGCCCGGACCCGCTGGCAGGACTGGCACGCGGCCCTGGACGCCGCCTACCTTGAGCTGGCGGAGGAATGCGACGTCGTGGTCGTGGCGGGACTGTCCATGGGTGGCGCGCTGGCGCTGCGGATTGCCGCCACACGCCCCGTGGCAGGAGTTGTAGCAGTCAATCCCGGCCTGGTCATCGATGACCCGCGAGCCCCGCTGGCCGGCGTCTTGAAATACGTCCTCAAGAGCACCCCCGCAATCGCCAACGACATCCTCAAACCGGACACCGATGAAGGCGCGTACCCGCGGACGCCGGTGGCCGCCGCGCACGAGCTCAACAAGATGTTCAAGGACACCGTGCGACTGCTGCCGCGCATCACCGCTCCCGTCCGGGTTTACCGTTCCACGGTGGACCATGTGGTGTCCGAATCCAGCATGGCAGCCCTGCGCCATGGACTGACCAACGCCCAGCTTGAGGTTATCCGGCTGGAAAACAGCTACCACGTGGCCACCATGGACAACGACGCGCCCGAGATCTTCCGTGGCACGGCCGAGTTCGTGCGGTCCGTGACACCCCCGGCCGGTCCGGACGCCGCCCGCGCCAGCCGGAAGGACACGGCCAATGACTAAACCGGACCCCAGTATGCCGGACCCGGAGACCCCGGACCCCGAGACCCCTGCTCCGGACCCTGCAGACCCCGGTTCCCCCGGCGGTCGAGCTTCGAAGGAAAGCGGTGCATCGGGTTCAAGTGGTGCAGTGGGCGAACGTGACCCCGCGGGCGCCCATTCCGCCGGTCCCCTGCCGCCGCACGGGTCCGATGCCCATGTGTCCCAGCCCCCAGAGTCGCCGGACTCCCTCGCCGCAGGCGCACTGTCCGCCGACGACGACGCCGTGTGGCTGGACCTCGTCGCCCGGCTTGAAGGGGTCGGGGAAGGCGCGCCCGAGAGCCTCGGAGGCGACACGCATGACGGCGGCGGACCGTCCTCCGGCGGAACGGACGGCACCGGCGGCAGCCCCGGCACCGGGGCCAGGACATTCCGTGATTTTGACCCGCTGGGCCTCGCCGGCACCGCGCCGATCGAGCTCTCCGCCGCGGAACGGCTCGCGCCTGCCCCCGGCCAGCCGACGGGCGGCATCGAGGTGCCGGAGGCCGCGTCCGGCCCCCGCGACTATGAGCCCGAGGACGACGACGGCGCGTTTGTCCCCGAGGAGCCGCCCAGCCTGGCCGGGTCTGATCCGATGACGGTCCTGGCGTGGCTTGGCGCCGTGGGCGGCCCGATTGCGCTCGTGCTCTCGGCGATGTTCTGGCGTTCGGCCCCGATGCTGGCGATCCTTGGCATGGTGGTCGCGTTCGCGGCCTCGGTGGTGTTCCTGATCATGAAGCTGCCGGGCGAAAAGGATGAACATGACGACGGGGCGCGCGTCTAGCCTGCGCGGTCAGTTATTGCGAGTGCCTTCACGCCGGTGCCTTCACTGCGTTAGGTGTGCATCCGGCTGCTGACCCTGGAGAGGTCCGCGGCGCCGATGAGGCCGGCGTTGGGTCCGAGGGCCGCGAGGTCGATCTCCGCGGCGGGTCGGAAACCGCGGCCCGTGAGGTTCCGTGCGAAGGCCTTCCGGGCTGGGCCGACGAGGAGCTCACCGGCGTCGCACAGTCCGCCGCCGATCACGAATTTTCCGGGATCCAGGGCCGCGGCAAGGTTTGCCAGGCCCAGGCCCAGCCACTCCCCGACGTCCTCGATGAGTTCGCGCGACGTCGGATCGCCGGCCTTGGCCAGCTCCGTGACGATCGCGCCCGTGATGCGTGAGACGTCCCCGTCCACGGCCTTGAGCAACTCCTGGGCAACTGGTGAATTCGCGGCGGCCAGCTCCCTTGCCTCGCGGCCCAGCGCATTGCCTGAGGCGTATTGCTCCCAGCAGCCCCGGTTGCCGCACTCGCAGCGGTGGCCGCCCGGCATGATGATCTGGTGGCCGAACTCCCCCGCCACACCGAACCGGCCGCGTTCGAGCCGCCCGTCCATCACCATGGCACCGCCGATCCCGGTGCCCAGGGTGATGCAGACCAGCCGGTTCTGCCCCTGACCGGCGCCGAAGCGCCATTCCGCCCAGGCGGCGGCGTCGGCGTCGTTGGTCAGCAGGACGGGACGCCGCAGCAGCCGCTGCAGGTTGTCTCGCAGTGGTTCGTTGCGCCAGGCCAGGTGCGGACTGAAGAGAACCGTCGCGCCGTCCAGGTCCATCCAGCCGGCGGCGCCGATTCCGACCGACCAGATCCGGTGCCCGGCGCCGAGTTCTTCGACAAGTTCGACAATGACCTGTTCCACCGCGCGCGGGTCGTTGCCCGGGGTGGAGCGTTTCGCCTGGCTGAGGATCCGGCCCTCGGCATCGACGACGCCGGCAGCAACCTTGGTGCCTCCGATGTCGACGCCGATTGCCAGGCCCTTGCGGCCCAGCCGCAGCTGCGAACGGAAGTCGTGGGTGGCCGCAGTGGCCGCCGCTCCGGCCAGGGCCTTGCTGCGCCAGGAGGCGGTCCGGCGGCGCAGGCCGGGCTGCCGGCCGGGTGTTGGTGTCTGCATGATTCCCCATTCTATTCGCCGGCGCCGGCGCAGCCTCGGAGGCCGGGCGCCCCACCCCGGCTCCGGTCTCCCCGACGCTCCTGACTGGCGGAATGACGGGCCCGACCGTAAAGTTACTCGCCAGTAGGTGTCGCAGAACACACCTTCGCGGGACCGCATACTAGGCTTAGGCCTACCCGTTGCGGGCCTATGGATACCAAAGGAGCTGTCGTGCGAGAAATCATTGTCCCGCCCCTGGTGAACGTCGATCCGGACACCAACGTCACCGAACTCGTGGTACGCCAGGCGGCCAAGGCCTCGAACCCTGCGCTGTTCTCGCGGCTCGACGCAGCGGGCCAGTGGCAGGATGTCCGCGCCACGGATTTCTTGGCCGACGTCTCAGCCCTCGCCAAGGGCCTCATGGCCAGCGGCGTGGCTGCCGGCGACCGGGTGGGCATCATGTCCCGCACCCGCTACGAATGGGCCCTGATCGACTTCGCCATCTGGTTCGCCGGCGCCGTCTCCGTCCCGATCTACGAGACCTCTTCCCCCTCACAGGTGGCCTGGAACCTCGGCGACTCCGGTGCCGTGGCCGCTTTCGGCGAATCCGCGCACCACGAAGACATCATCCGGCAGGCGGCCACCTCCGAAGGCCTTGCCGCCCTGCAGCACGTCTGGCAGCTCGAGGGCGACGGCCTGGACGAGGTCCGTGCCGCCGGTACCGGGATCAGCGACGCCGAGCTCGAGGAGCGGCGCCGCCAGGCGTCCCTGAACGACGTCGCCACGATCATCTACACCTCCGGCACCACGGGCCGGCCCAAAGGCTGCGAGCTGACCCACGGCAACTTCGTGGAACTGTCCGAGAACGCCCTGGCCACGTCGCTGGGCACGATCGTCCACGAGCAGGCCAGGACCATCATGTTCCTGCCACTGGCCCACGTCTTCGCCCGCTTCATCTCCGTGCTCGCGGTTGCCGCGGGCGTCACGGTGGCGCACACACCGGACATCAAGAACCTGCTGCCGGACCTGCAGAGCTACAAGCCGACCTTCATCCTCGCCGTCCCGCGCGTCTTCGAAAAGGTCTACAACTCAGCCCTGACCAAGGCCGAGGACGGCGGCAAGGGCGCCATCTTCCACCGCGCCGCGGACACCGCGATCGAATACTCCCGGGCCCGGCAGGCCGGCAAGGTGGGCCTTGTCCTCAAGCTCAAGCACTCCTTGTTCGACAAGCTCGTGTATGCCAAGCTCCGGAACGCCATGGGCGGCCAGGTCTCGCATGCGGTGTCCGGCGGCGGCCCGCTCGGCGAACGCCTGGGCCACTTCTTCCAGGGCATCGGCCTGCAGATCCTGGAAGGCTACGGGCTGACCGAAACCACCGCGCCGGTCACCGTGAACACCCCGGACCTGATCAAGATCGGCACCGTGGGTGCTCCTATTCCGGGGAACGCCGTCAGGATCGCGGACGACGGCGAGATCCTCGCCAAGGGCGTGTGCGTCATGCGCGGCTACTACAAGCGCGATGACCTGTCCGCCGACGCTTTCCACGACGGCTGGTTCCGCACCGGGGACATCGGCCAGTTGGATGAGCAGGGATTCCTGACCATCACGGGGCGCAAGAAGGAAATCATCGTCACGGCTGGCGGCAAGAACGTGGTCCCGGCCCTGCTAGAGGACCAGATCCGGGCAGACGCCCTGGTCTCCCAGGTGCTGGTGGTGGGCGACAACCGCCCGTTCATCGGCGCCTTGGTCACGCTCGATGAGGAAGCCCTCCCCGGCTGGCTGGGGCGCCACGGACTCCCGGCGTCGACCTCGCTCGCTGACGCGGCCGAGAACCCGGCCGTCAAGGCCGCGGTCCAGGAACTCATCAACCACGCCAACCAGTCGGTGTCCCAGGCCGAGGCGATCAAGTCCTTCCGGATCGTGCCGGCCGACTTCACCGAAGCCTCCGGCCATCTGACCCCCTCCATGAAGGTCAAGCGGGCCCAGGTGCTCAAGGACTTCGAGACCGTGATCGAGGAAATGTACAACGCCAAGCGCCCCACCCTCGCCTAGGCAGCTCCCGCGCCACAAAAACGAAGGGTCCTTCCAGCTCCTGCCGGAAGGACCCTTCGTTGTTACCGCTATTCGACGACGAGCAGCAGGTCGCCGCCCTGGACCTGCTCCACCGCGCCGACGGCGAGGCGCGAGACGGTGCCGCCCACCGGCGTCGTGATGGAGGCTTCCATCTTCATGGCCTCGATGGTGGCAACGGTGTCGCCGGCTTTGACAGTGTCGCCGGCCTTGACGGTCAGCGTGACGGCGCCGGCGAACGGCGCAGCCACCTGGCCAGGCTGCGTGGTGTCGGCGCGTTCGGCGGCCTTGACGTTGCTCACCACGGAACGGTCGCGGACCACGACGGGCCGGGACTGGCCGTTGAGCGTGCACATGACGGTGCGCATGCCCTTTTCGTCGGGCTCGGAGACGGCCTCAAGGGAGGCGATCAGCCGGACGCCCTTCTCGAGCTCGATTTCGTGTTCCGCACCGCGCTGCAGCCCGAAGAGGTAGTCGCGGGTATCCAGCACCGAAAGGTTGCCGTAGGACTCAACACTCTTCAGGTAGTCCTTGGTGGGACCGGCGAAGAGCAGGCGGTTGAGCGTGCGCTGTCGGGTCTTGGAGTCGCCCTGCAGCGCAGCGCTATCCTCGGCGCTGAGCTCGACGTCGCGGACCTTCACGGTGCGCCCCTGCAGGGCCTTCGTGCGGAAGGGCTCCGGCCAGCCGCCGGGCGGGTCGCCGAGTTCGCCGGAGAGGAAGCCGATCACGGAATCCGGGACATCGTACTTCTGCGGGTTCTCGTTGAAGTCCGCGGGATCGGCGTTTAGGCCCACGAGGTGCAGGGCGAGGTCGCCCACCACCTTGGAGGACGGCGTCACCTTGACCAGGCGGCCCAGGATGCGGTCCGCCGCGGTGTACATGTCCTCGATCGCCTCGAAACGCTCGCCAAGGCCCAGTGCCATCGCCTGCTGGCGCAGGTTGGACAACTGCCCGCCGGGGATCTCGTGCTGGTAGACCCGGCCGGTGGGGCCCGGCAGGCCGGATTCGAACGGTGCGTAGACCCGGCGGACGGCTTCCCAGTACGGCTCCAGGGCGCACACGTTCGCCAGGCTCAGGCCGGTGTCGCGCGGCGTGTGGGCCAGTGCGGCGACGAGGGCGGAGGCCGAGGGCTGGCTGGTGGTGCCGGCAAGCGAGGCCGATGCCACGTCCACGGCGTCGACGCCGGCGTCCACGGCCGCGAGCAGCGTGGCCAGCTGGCCGCCTGCGGTGTCGTGGGTGTGCAGGTGAACCGGGAGGTCGAACCGTTCCCGCAAGGCCGTCACAAGGCGCGCCGCGGCGGCAGGGCGAAGAAGCCCGGCCATGTCCTTGATCGCGAGGATGTGTGCCCCGGCGTCGACGATTTTCTGCGCCAGCTCCAGGTAGTAGTCCAGGGTGTAGAGGGTCTCCTCCGGGTCCAGCATGTCCGCGGTGTAGCAGAGGGCGACCTCGGCGACGGCGGTGCCGGTCTCGCGGACGGCGCGGATTGCCGGGGCCATCTGGTTGACGTCGTTGAGGGCGTCGAAGATCCGGAAGATGTCGATGCCCGTGGCGGCGGCCTCGTTGACGAACGCCACCGTGACCTCCTCCGGGTAGGGCGTGTAGCCCACGGTGTTGCGACCGCGGAGCAGCATCTGCAGGCAGAGGTTCGGCAGTGCCTTGCGCAGGGCGGCGAGCCGGTCCCACGGGTCTTCGCCGAGGAAGCGCAGGGCGACGTCGTAGGTCGCACCGCCCCAGGCCTCGACCGACAACAGCTCCGGGAGCAGTTTGGACACGGCCGGTCCGGCCGCGACGAGGTCGCGGGTGCGCACCCGGGTGGCGAGCAGGGACTGGTGCGCGTCGCGGAAGGTGGTGTCCGTGACGGCAACGGCGTCCTGGGCGCGCAGGGACCTGGCGAAGCCTTCCGGGCCCAGCTCCAGGAGCCGCTGGCGAGACCCCGGCCGGGCTGCGGCGTCACTGAGGGCCGGAAGCTTGTCGGCCGGATTCGTGTGGACCGTCAGTTCGCCGTTGGGCTTGTTGACCGTGACGTCCGCGAGCCAGGTCAGCAGCTTGGTGCCGCGGTCTGCGGAGACCCGCGCCTTCAGCAGCTGGGGCCTTTCGTCGATGAACGAGGTGGCCACATCCCCGGCGACGAAGTCGGGATCGTCCAGGACGGCCTGCAGGAAGGAGATGTTGGTGGACACGCCGCGGATGCGGAATTCGGCAAGGGCGCGGCGGGCGCGGGCGACGGCGGCAGGGTAGTCGCGGCCACGGCAGGTCAGCTTGACCAGCATGGAGTCGAAGTGCGGGCTGATCTCGGCGCCCGAGTAGACGGTGCCGCCGTCGAGCCGGACACCGGCACCGCCGGCAGAACGGTAGCCGGTGATCTTGCCGACGTCGGGCCGGAAACCGTTGGCCGGGTCCTCGGTGGTGATGCGGCACTGCAGCGCCGCGCCCTTGAGCTGGACGGTGTCCTGTGAGAGGCCCAGGTCCGCGAGGGTCTCGCCGGCGGCGATGCGCAGTTGTGCCTGAACGAGGTCGACGTCGGTGACCTCCTCCGTGACCGTGTGCTCGACCTGGATGCGCGGGTTCATTTCGATGAACACGTGCTGGCCGGCGCGCTCCCCGACTGTGTCGACGAGGAATTCGACCGTGCCGGCGTTGACATAGTTCAGTGCCTTCGCGAACTTCACGGCGTCGCGGTACAGCGCCTGCCGGATCCCTTCGTCGAGGTTCGGGGCCGGCGCGATCTCAACGACCTTCTGGTGGCGGCGCTGGATGGAACAGTCGCGCTCGAAGAGGTGCATGATGTTGCCCTCGGCATCGGCCAGGATCTGGACCTCGATGTGGCGGGGGCGCAGGACGGCCTGCTCCAGAAACATGGTGGGGTCGCCGAACGCGGCATCGGCTTCGCGCATGGCGGCCTGCAGGGCCTCCGGGAGAGCGTCGCGGGTGTCGACGCGGCGCATGCCGCGCCCGCCACCGCCGGCGACGGCCTTGGCGAAGATCGGGAAGCCGATTTCATCCGCGGCGGCGATCAGTTCGTCCAGGTCTTTCGAGGGCTGGCTCGACTTGAGCACGGGGACACCGGCCTTGCGGGCGGCCTCGAGGGCGGCCACCTTGTTGCCTGCAAGTTCCAGGACTTCCGCCGGCGGCCCGACGAACGTGATGCCGGCCTCCTTGGCGGCCCGGGCCAGGCGCGGGTTCTCGGAGAGGAAGCCGTAGCCGGGGTAAATGGCGTCCGCACCGGACTCCTTGGCTACGCGCACCACCTCGTCAACGTCAAGGTACGCCCGGACCGGGTGCCCCTCCTCGCCGATCAGATACGCCTCGTCGGCCTTCTGGCGGTGAATCGAGTTACGGTCCTCGTTGGGAAACACGGCGACAGTCTTGGCACCCAGCTCGTAGCCCGCGCGGAAAGCGCGAATCGCGATTTCCCCGCGGTTGGCCACCAGAATCTTAGAAAACATACTTCTCCTGCTTCATCGCGGGCGTATCGGTAAGTGCTCACAGTGTCTAAGACCCGTGCGGGCAAACACAAATCATTGTGGCCACCGTCACAGCATTATCCGTCACGGACGCGGCGTTGGGCAGGGCCTGCGGCTTTTCGCTTGTCTCCCGCCCCGGCCGGTTTGCGGGGTTCTGCGTCCTCGTCGCCGGATGAAACGGGTTTCGTCGGAGCATCAACATATGATGAGTGGGTGCGTGGCGCATGCACGCCCCGGCTCCGGAGAACGCGGGAGCCGGCACCACCCCGTCTCGGCAACCGGCGTTAGGTATTGGTTTTTCAAGTGCAAGTAGTGAGCATCAGCAGCCTCAAAGGCGGTGTCGGCAAGACATCCGTGACCACCGGACTGGCGTCGGCGGCATTGGCCGCAGGCATCCCGACCCTCGTCGTCGACCTTGACCCGCACGCTGACGCCAGCACGGCCTTGGGCGTCAGCCCGGACGATCAGCTCGATATCGGCAGGATGCTGCGCTCTCCGCGGCGCGCGCGCCTGGCGGACAACGTGGTTCCCAGCGGCTGGGTGGAACATGCCAGAATCAACGGCAGTTCCACCGGCGCCCTGCAGGCCGGCGCTGCACGGTCCGCCTCCTCACCCTCCGTTCTGGATGTCGCTGTGGGCTCGGCCTACACCGGTATATACGACCGGCCCGACCTCGGCCGCCGCGACCTCCGCAGGCTCTCCGCTGTTCTGGCCGGCGCCGAGAACTATGAGCTCATCCTGGTGGACTGCCCGCCGTCGCTGAACGGCCTCACCCGGATGGCGTGGTCAGCGAGCGACAAGGTGACCCTGGTGGCCGAACCCGGGCTCTTTTCTGTGGCCGGCACGGAGCGCACCATGCGCGCCATCCAACTGTTCCGGCAGGAATTCGCTCCCAAGCTGTCCCCCGCCGGCATCGTGGCCAACCGGGTGCGCAGCGGCTCGGCCGAGCACGCCTTCCGGCTATCGGAGATGGAGTCCATGTTCGGCGAGCTGCTGCTGACTCCGCACATCCCGGAGCAGGCCAACTGGCAGCAGATCCAGGGCGCCGCCCACTCGATCCACCACTGGCCCGGGGACTCGGCCAAGAACGCGGCGGGACTCTTCGATACCCTGTTGCAGAACCTCCTGCACCCCAATGGCCTGGCCACCGCTGGCTCCGTCCGCGACCGCAGCCAGCGCTGAACACGGCGACGACGCTCCCGAACAAAGAACCACAGCAGACAGAACCGAGGCCGCCTTCCCACAAGGGAAGGCGGCCTCAGACTGTTCTGTAAGAGTTCGCTAGCCGATCTTACGCGCCGCGCGGCGCTTGCTCAGTTCGTCGTCGGGAAAGGATTGGTCCGCGGCGTGTTCGCTGGGAAGGGCAGCGAGGCTGCCTTCAACCTCGCGCCAAACACGGCCGACGGCGATGCCGAACACCCCCTGGCCGCCCTGGACAAGATCAATCACTTCGTCGGCCGAAGTGCACTCGTAGACACTTGCGCCGTCGCTCATGAGCGTGATTTGTGCAAGGTCCTCGACACCGCGTTCACGGAGGTGCTCGACGGCGGTGCGGATCTGTTGCAGTGAGACGCCGGTGTCCAGAAGCCGCTTGACGACCTTGAGGACCAGAATGTCGCGGAAGCCGTAGAGTCGCTGCGAACCGGAGCCGGCCGCGCCGCGGACGGCGGGCTCAACAAGTCCCGTGCGTGCCCAGTAGTCGAGCTGGCGGTAGGTGATGCCGGCCGCCTTGCAGGCGGTGGGGCCGCGGTAGCCCGCGTCTTCGTCCAGAACGGGAAGATCCTCGGTGAACAGCAGGCCTTGGGCACCGCTGGCGGGCACAGCAACGCCAGCCGTCGCGGCCTGTTTGAGCTCGCCTGCTTCGCCTTTCGGACTCACGTGGATCCTCCTTGTCGTGAGTTCCCCTGAGTAAGTTGCATCGGCAGCAATGTATGTGAATAGCTGCATGACACAGGATGATGATTCCATCCGTGTAATTCAGCCGGGGCTGCACTTTCCAGTGTGACTTGCGCGGCTACCGTATGCAATGGGAACTTGTACCTCCGACGTTAGGCCTGCCAGGGCCCAAGGTCAAAGACGTTAGGGGTATTCCGCGGGCGTGTCGAAAGTTTCATTCTCGGCTTTAACCTTTAGCGTCTTTCCATCGGCCCCAGACGTCTCAAAAACCCCATCCGTCACAGGCGTTTCAGCAGTCTCAGCCGCCTCACTGGCCCCTGCTGCGGCGGGCGTTCAGCCGCCGAAGTCTTCGGGTTCGACGTCGTCGAGGAATTCGCGGAAGCGCCGCAGTTCCCCTTCCTCATCCACGGCGGGACCGGGATGCGTGTCCTCGCCCTCGTCGTGTTCGGTGATCCGGACGCCGGCCTCGTCCATGACGGCGTCGGCGCACCAGATCCGGCACTTGGCGCGCAGGGCCAGGGCCAACGCATCCGAGGCGCGGGAGCTCACGGTGGTTCCGTTCTCGAACTGCAGCTGTCCGTAGAAGATGTTGTCCTCCACCGCCACGATGTTGACGCTGACGATGGTGTGTCCCAAGGCTTCGACGACGTCCACCAGGAGGTCGTGGGTCATCGGCCGGGGCGGGACAACCCCCTGCTGGGCCAGGGCGATGGCACTGGCCTCCGGGGTCCCGATCCAGATCGGCACGTGGCGCTCACCATGGATTTCCTTGAGCAGGACAAGCGGCTGGTTGGACGGCAGCTCAATCCGCACGCCCACAATCTCCACCTCAATCATCAGATGTCCATCCTTGAGATGCGGTCGTGGACCAGCGCCTGGTGCAGTGACAGGCAGAGGTCGCTGATTTCCCGGGCTGCCTCGGCGGCCCGGGCGTGGGAGGCTGCGTCTTTGCGCGAGGTCAGGGTGGCCACTGCGCGTTCCACCAGCCCGAATTCACGGTCGGCGGCCGCCTGGAAGGGGCGGAGGTGCCGGGGCTCCAGGCCGTGGCTTTCCAGCTGGACGCAGGCCCGCGCCACTTGCAGGGCGTGCTCGTCGAACTTGCCGTTGACGTGCCCGATCAGCCCGTAGCTCAGGAGCGATTCCAGGAGCGGGACGCTCGCCCCGGATTCGGCCCGGAGCTGTTCCTCGCTGAGCCTGCGGGCACGGCTCTGGAGCTCGCTGGCGAGTTCTTCGGAGACGATCCGCGGGGAGAGCGTGACGCCGGCCGGCAGGTTCTCCGGCCGTTCGCCGCGGTCGATCGCGTCCAGGTAGTCCTTGATGACCTTCAGCGGCAGGTACTGGTCGCGCTGAAGCGACAGGACGAAACGCAGCCGTTCGACGTCGTTCTCGGAGTACTGCCGGTAGCCGGCAGGCGTCCGCTGCGGGTTGATGAGCCCCTTTTCCTCAAGGAACCGGATTTTTGACGCCGTCATGCTGGGGAAGTCGTCGCTCAGCTGAGCCAGGACTTCCCCGATGTTCAGAACCTGGGGTCCGCGCCGATCCGCATGTGCCGTGGCCACAGGCAGCTACCCCGGAATCAGACGTTGCCTGCTGCGCGGGCAGGGCTCAGATAGAAGGTGAGGCGGAACTTTCCGATCTGGACCTCGTTGCCGGACTTCAGTTCCACGGCGTCGACGCGGTCGTGGTTCACGTAGGTGCCGTTGAGGCTACCGGTGTCCACTACCTCAAAGCTGCGCGCCGTGCGGCGGAACTCAACGTGCCTGCGGGACACGGTGACGTCGTCGAGGAAGATGTCGGCGTCCGGGTGGCGGCCCGCCGTCGTGACGTCGGAGTCCAGCAGGAAGCGCGCTCCGGCGTTGGGGCCGCTGTGGGCCACGAGCAGGGCCGATCCGAAGGGCAGGGCTTCGACCGCGGCCCGCTCCTCTGCGGAGAGCTTCGGGGTGAAGGTGGGTTCGTCGCGCACTGGAGTGAGGTTGATCGACGTGGTCTCCGAAGCTTTCACTCCACCCGTGCCGTAACCGTCACCGGTGTCGTTCCGTTCGTGCCCAAACATTGAGTCCTCCTCATTCGTTGCAGGTGTCCCCCCTGCAAACAACGCATGCCGTCCGGGAAAGCCTCGCAGTCCCGGTAATCAGCCTTTCGGCGGGGCGGGGCTGTGTCTTGTCATCCCAACAACACTCCCCCGCGACCCGGCCCGAACGACCTATGTCTTTAGCCTACCTGCTGTTCATACTCGGATGCACTGAGCAGCGACTCAATCGCGTCGGCCTCCGCGAGCTTGATTTCGATCAGCCAGCCCTCTCCGTAGGGATCGGAGTTGATGAGGGCGGAATCGGTGTCCAGGGACTCGTTCCGGGCCACGACCTCACCCGTCACCGGGGCGTAGATGTCACTGACGCTCTTGGTGGATTCGACCTCGCCGACGACGTCGTTGGCCTTGATGGTTGTCCCGACTTCGGGCATCTGGGCGTACACGACATCCCCGAGGGCGTCCTGGGCAAAATCGGTGATGCCCACGCGCACAACCCCGTCGGCGTTGGGGGCCGAAACCCATTCGTGTTCTGCGGTGTAGGACAGTTCTTCGGGAATGATGCTCATGACGGGCCTTTCGTCGGGTCAATCACCTGTGGCGGCGGCAGCAGTTTGTTCTATCCGCCGCTGAAAGTATAGGCCGATCCGGAAGTGTCCGGGCAACAGAAAACCCCGCCGTTACCAGTCATGTCCGGGAACGGCGGGGCAACTGTTTGTACGCGCTTCTAGGGGAGGAAGTACCCCGCGAGGTCGGCGATGAGCTGGGCGGATCCGGAGGACCGGTTGAACAGTGACACTTTGCCGTCCGGGCCGAGCGCCACCGAGACCAGGTTCGGTACCGTCTGTCCGGCGGAGAAGTTCAGGTTGGACGCATTCGGCAGCCCGGAGCCGTTCGGGTAGGCGGTGATGAAGCCGAAGGACGTGGGCGAGGTGACGGTGAGGTTGAACACTGCTGCCAGGGCACCGGTGGTGACGCCGTTGGCGCCTGCGACCTGAACGGATACCGCTGTATTGGCTGCGACGGGTGCGGTGTTCCGGGTGTCCAGGATCCGGGTGAGGCCGGCCGCTTTGAAGGCGCCGGTCGCGGTCGGTGTGCCGGGCAGGTAGTAGCCGGCGACGTCGGCGATCAGCTGGGACGTGCCCGAGGAACTGTTGAACAGCGTCACCTTGCCGTCGGACCCGACCGGGACCGTGACCAGGTTCGGGACCGTCTGACCGGCGGAAAAGTTCAGGTTGGACGCATTGGGCCGGGCCGCACCGGACGCGTACGCGGTCACGAAGCCCAGGGACTTCGCCTGGGTCACCGTCAGGTTGAACACCACGGCCGCGACCGAGGCGGGGATTCCGTTGGCCCCCGCGACCTGGAACGACACCGCGGAATTCGCGCCGACCGCCGAGGAGTTCCGGGTGTCCAGGAGCCGGGCCGGCGAGAGGCTCTTGAAGGAACCGCCCGTCGCCGGCGTTCCGGTGACGTAATAGCCCGTCACGTCAGCGATCAGCTGGGAGGACCCGGAGGAACTGTTGAACAGGGCGACCTTGCCGTCGGCCCCGACCGGGACGGTCACCAGATTCGGTACCGTCTGGCCGGCAGAGAAGTTCAGGTTGGACGCGTTCGGACGGGCGGCGCCCGAGGCGTAGGCCGTGATGAAGCCGACGGACCGGGGCTGGGTCACCGTCAGGTTGAACACCACCGCCGAGACCTTCGCCGGGATCCCGTTGACCCCCGCGACCTGGAACGACACCGCGGAATTCGCACCCACAGCCGAACTGTTCCGGGTATCAAGGACCCGGGTCGGGGAGACCGGGGTGTACGTCCCCGGAAGCTGCGGGATGGTCGCACCCGCTGTGCCTGCCTTGATCACCACATCATCGATGTAGCTGTCGCCGGACTGCTCCAGGTGCTCGGCGCCCAGCTGTATCCGGGTGACCGTATTAAAGCCCGTGGCGACAGTCTTGCTTGAATAGAGCGGCAGGTCATCAAACCACGCCTCCACAGTGGAGGACCCCCCGTTGGCCACCACGTGCATGACCAGGTGGTGCCACGTGCCAAGCTGCACGTTGGGCGACAGCGTCTGGTAGGAGAACACTCCGGCCTGGGTGGGCGACGTTACCCGCAGCACCAGGTCGCCGTTGTCGTTGCTGCGGAACACATCCAGCATTCTGGTGCTGCCATTGAAGAACCTGAAATAGGGGACATCGTTGCCCGCCAGACCGGCCCGTGTGATGTTGAACCAGCCGTCCGTGTAGACCTCATCGCTGCCGGACGGCAGCGGGGCCGAGAAATTGGCCAGGGAAGTCGGATCGGTGGTCACGTGCAGGTACGCCGAACAGAGTCCGGAGTGGTGCTGGGCGGAGGAGACGTCCGCCGTGCCGGTCCCGCCTGTGACGGGTGTGCCGAACCCTTCGGCGGTGATGCTGCCGGACTCGAAGTTGGCGGCCACCACGGTCTTTCCCGGGTACTGGTTGGTGGGCGCCGGCGTCCCGGGCTGACAGGTAACCGCGGAAGCTGGACTCGCGCCAACGACCAGTCCCAGAACCAAGACATTCAGCGCGGCCATCACGCCGGCCCGCAACAGTGTGTTCATTCGTCTACCCGCCCAGCCGAGGTATTCATGTCGGGTGAAAGACCCGATCCTTCGTCTGCAGTTGCCGGCGGCCCGGGATGCGGCCTGACCGCCGCCCCGATGGCGCTGTTCCTGCGATGCTGAGTGCAGGTTACCGAGCCTCACCTTTGGGAAAACTTGCCTGAATACGGACTGGACACGGGCTGGACACGGAACTACTCCGGGAAACAGAAAACCCCGCCATTCCTTTGTCAGGAATGGCGGGGTTCTTTCTGTTGGTCGGGCTGACAGGATTTGAACCTGCGACCCCTTGACCCCCAGTCAAGTGCGCTACCAAGCTGCGCTACAGCCCGCTGGTTCCACCGTTCTCCGCCCGGAAGGCGTCCTGGTTTATCTCCAGGATTTCTTCCAAGCAGTCCGGCCGAACCACCTCCAAAAGCTTACACGATCCCGGAGGGTGCCCGTGACAATTTCGCGCTGTCACGGCAAGGTGTGTCGGAATTAACGTTTCTTGCCACGCTTTTCGCGAACACGCATGTTGACTTCGATCGGCGTGCCCTCGAAACCGAAGGTTTCGCGGAGCCGTCGGGTGATGAAGCGGCGGTATCCGGGATCCAGGAATCCGGTGGTGAAGAGCACGAACTTCGGCGGCCGGCTGGAAGCCTGCGTGCCGAACAGGATGCGGGGCTGCTTGCCGCCGCGGACCGGGTGCGGGTGTGCTGCCACGAGTTCGCCGAGGAACGCGTTGAGGCGACCGGTGGGGATGCGCTTGTCCCAGCTTTCCAGTGCGGTGTCCAGGGCCGGGACCAGCCGGTCCTTGTGCCAGCCGGTCTTGGCGGAGATGTTGACGCGCGGGGCCCAGGCCACGTGCGCGAGGTCCTGGTCGATTTCGCGTTCGAGGTACCGGCGGCGCTCATCGTCGAGGAGGTCCCACTTGTTGAAGGCGAGCACCAGGGCGCGGCCGGATTCGATGGCGAGCTGCAGGATGCGCACGTCCTGCTCGCTGAGCACCTCATCCACGGCCAGGAGCACGACGGCGACCTCGGCCTTTTCAAGCGCGCTCTGCGTCCGCAGGGAGGCGTAGAAGTCGGCACCCTGGGCCATGTGCTGGCGCCGCCGGATGCCGGCGGTGTCCACGAACCGCCACGTGCGTCCGCCGAGTTCGATGAACTCATCGACCGGGTCGCGGGTGGTGCCGGCGGTGTTATCCACCACCACACGCTCGGAACCGGCGAGCTTGTTCAGCAGGGAAGACTTGCCGACGTTCGGGCGGCCGATGAGGGCGACGCGGCGGGGTCCGCCGGAGCGCTCAAGGCCTTCGATCGTGGAGAACTCCGGGAGGGTGTCCATGACGTGGTCCAGGAGGTCGGCCACGCCGCGGCCGTGCAGGGCCGAGACAGGGTACGGTTCGCCGAAGCCCAAGCCCCAGAGGGTTGCGGAGTCGGCTTCCTGCGCGAAGTCGTCGACCTTGTTGGCCACCATGATGACCGGCTTCTTCGACTTGCGCAGCATCTTCATGACGCCTTCGTCGGTGGCGGTTGCGCCCACGGCGGAGTCGACGACGAACAGGACGGCGTCCGCGAGTTCCACAGCCATCTCGGCCTGCTCTGCCACGCGGGCGTGGATGCCGCGGGCGTCGTGTTCCCATCCGCCGGTGTCCACCACGGTGAAGTTGCGGCCGTTCCAGTGCGCCGAGTACATGACGCGGTCGCGGGTGACGCCGGGGGTGTCCTCGACGACCGCCTCGCGGCGGCCCAGGATCCTGTTGACCAGGGTGGACTTGCCGACGTTGGGCCGGCCGATGATGGCCAGGACAGGATCGAGCTTGACCGGACCGTCAAAGTCCTCGTCGTCGAAGTGGCCGCTCAGCAGGGCGGCATCGTCCTCGTCCAGCTCGTAGTCGTCCAGGCCGGCCCGCAGGGAGGCGGCGCGGAGCTCCGCCTCCTCGTCGTCCAGGGCGGCGAGGTGCTCAGCCACCTGGTCGGTGCCGGTGGGCGTGTATTCGTCTTCGCCGGCGCCGAAATTGCCGGAGGTTTGAGTCGTATCGCTCATTGCACTTTCCTTAGGTGGTGATCTGCCGGCGTCCCGGCTACTGCTTCATGACGTTGGTGCGGGGATTCCGCGTGGGGCAAGGGCTGCCCGGTTCTTTGGATCGAGTCCTGGACATGGCGGGCCAGCGCGGCCCGGATTTCGGTTCCCGCCCTGTCCATTGAAACACGCCCGGTCTCACCGGGCCTGCGGCTGACGTTGATGGCCCCGCCGAAGCTGACGTGCAGCCGGCGGCGGGGTGCGGGAACGCTGTCCAAGTGTTCGCCGCCAATCCTTGTGCCCAGGATGGACACGGGCACAACGGTGGCGCCGGAGTTGAGCGCCAGCCAGGCGACGCCGTTGTTGATCGCGGCCGCCGCACCGCTCCCCCGCGTGCCTTCGGGCAGAATCCCGACGCACCGTCCGGCGTCGAGCAGGCTCCGGGCCGCGGTCAACGCCGCACGGCCGCCGCGGCGGTCGACGGGCAGTTGGCCCGACGCCGTGAGCACCCGGCCGAGGAACCCGGTGAACATCTCCTGCTTGACGAGGATGTGCATGGCCCGGGGCGACGCGCCGAACATGACGGGCCCGTCGAGGAAGCTGATGTGGTTGCCGGCGAAAATCACAGGTCCGGTGGCCGGGACGTTGGACCGGCCCGTCACCGAGGTGCGGTAGACGATGTGGTCCAGGAGCCAGCCCACGGGCCGACTCCACGCCGTCGTCCAACGGCCGGGCAGGGAGGCCTGCAGTGTCGCCGGCGTTCCGGTGCGCCCGTCAGTCACCGTGGGCGGCCCTGTGCTGGACGCTGTTTGGCTGGACGCCGCCTGGCTTGACGGCCGGGTGGTTGATGACGGTGTCCACGATGTCGAGGGCGGCCTGAACCGTCTCGTCAAAGTCCAGGTCCGAGGAATCCAGGGTGACGACGCCGTCGGCGGCCGTGGTGAAGTTCACCACGGTGGAATCCTTGGCGTCGCGGCGGGTGACCTGGGCCGCCAGCTGCTCGGCATTCTGGCTCCCGCCCAGCTGGATGCCGCGGCGGCGCAGCCGCGCTTCTTCGCTGGCGGTGAGCAGCATCCGCACCTCGGCTCCGGGCGCGACGACGGTGGTGATGTCCCGGCCCTCCACCACCATGCGGCGGTGGTGCTTTTCGATCAGTTCGCGCTGCCGGCGGATGAGTTCCGTGCGCGCGCCCAGGGTGGTGGCGACGGCGCTGACAGCGGCGGAAATGGCGGGCTCGCGGATGGCGAGCGTGACGTCGTCACCGCCGACGCGGACATATTCTTCCTGGGGGCTCGTGCTGACCTCCAGCGGCAGGGCCTTGGACGCGGCCTCCACCGCGGCGCGGTCCTCCAGGTCCATGCCGTTCTGCAGGCAGAACCATGTCAGGGCGCGGTACATCGCACCGGTGTCGAGGTAGGCCAGCTTGAGCCGTCGGGCCACCTCTTTGCTGACGCTGGACTTGCCGGAGCCGGAGGGTCCGTCGATGGCGACCACAAGGCTTTTTCCGGGGCGGACCACGGTCACTGTTTCGATGAGTTCCTGGGTCATTACTGGAGTACCCGCCATCCACGGTCGTTAAGGGCTTCTATCAGGAGGTCGTGCTTGTTCGGCAGGACGGAAATTTCCACCATGCCCACGTTTTGTCCCGAGGAGTGGTCGAGACGCAGGTCCTCGACGTTGACGCCGATCTCGCCGATCTCCGTCAGAAGCTTCGCGATCTGGCCCGGCGTGTCGTCCACCAGGACCGTCAGCCACGAGTAGGCCTGCGGGGGTCCGCCGTGCTTGCCCGGAATCCGAGCCTGGCCGGCGTTGCCTTCGCTGATCAGCTGGGCAAGGTCCAGCCGGGCACCGGGGGCGGTCGGTGCCTCCAGCGTGGCGATCAGCCGGTTGAGGTCCTCGCGGACCCCGTGCAGGATCGCAACCACCTTGTCCGCGTTCGCACCCAGGATCTGGACCCAGAGCGTGGGATCGCTCGCGGCGATCCGGGTGACGTCCCGCAGGCCGTTTCCGGCCAGAGACAGCGCGTGCAGGGGGGTGCCCTGCAGTCGGCTGGCCACGAGCGAGGACATCACTTGCGGCAGGTGGGACACCAGCGCCACGGCTTCGTCGTGTTCGTCGGCGGCGAATTCGGACACGACGGCGCCAAGGTCGACGGCCAGCGCACGCGCCACCTGCAGGGACTCCGGCAGCGTTTCTTCCGCCGGGCACACAACCCACGGCATGGATGTGAACAACTCGCCGCGGGCTGCGACGGGGCCGGATTTCTCGCGGCCGGCCATCGGGTGGGTACCCACGTAGCGGCCCAGGTCGGCTCCGCGACCGCGGAGGTCGGCCAGGATGCCTGCCTTCACACTCGCGATGTCCACCACGACGGCGTCCGGGTAGTCCTGCAGCGCTTTGGCCACGACGTCGGCCGTGACGTCCGGCGGCGCAGCCACCACGACGAGCTCCGGCTGTTCCCCGTCAAGGCGCGCCAACGGCAGGCCGGCGCCGATGTCGACGGCGACGGCCTGGTTGGTGGGCGAGGGGTCCGAGAGGAACACGGCAACGCCGCGCCCCCGCAGCCCCAGCCCGATGCTGGTGCCCAGGAGCCCGGCGCCCAGAACGACCACCGGACCGTTGAGGTGTCCGCGGCCGTGCATGCGAAAGGCGGACATGCCTACAGCCCCACAGATGCCAGTAGGTGGCCGACTTCCTGCTTGCCGAGGTTGCGAATGCTGCCCTGGCGCTGGTCGCCCAGCCCGATGGGACCAACCTTGACGCGGACCAGGCGCAGCACGGGGAAGCCGACAGCGTCGAACATGCGCCGGACGATGCGGTTCTTGCCCGAGTGCAGCACGACCTCAATCAGCACGTGGCCCGGAGTCGAGTCCACGAGCTTGAAGGAATCCACCGAGGCGATGCCGTCTTCGAGCTCGACGCCCGCTTTGAGTTCGGCGCCAATGCCCTGCGGGAACGGACCGCGGACCTGCACAAGGTAGGTCTTGGGCACTTCGTAGGAGGGGTGCGTCAGGCGGTTGGCGAGTTCGCCGTCGTTCGTCAGGAGCAGCAGCCCTTCGGTGGCGACGTCGAGACGGCCCACGTGGAAGAGGCGTTCGCCATGGTGGTTGCGCACGAAGTCGCTGACGCACGGGCGGCCGTCCGGGTCCTCCATGGTGGAGACAACGCCCTTGGGCTTGTTGAAGACCATGTAGACCATGTTCTCGTCCAGCTGGATTCGCAGGCCGTCGACGTGGATCACGGCGGTCTTCGGGTCAACGCGCATGCCGAGCTCGGTGACGACGTGGCCGTCGACCTCGACGCGGCCTTCGGCGATCATTTCCTCGCAGACACGCCGCGAGGCGACGCCGGCGGAGGCCATGACCTTCTGCAGGCGGATGCCGTCGGCGTCGTGCAGCTCAGACTGAGGCACCTCGCGGCGCGGTCCGCGGTTACGGGCGGGCTTACGCACCGGTCCGAGGTTCTGGCCGAAACGTTCGCTGCCGAAGGCGCGGGGGCCGGCAGCCCTGGCGGCGCCGGTGCGCGGCTTGGGCTTGAGCGCACCGGGAGTGCCGGGCTCCTTGCCGAAACCGGGCTTCCTGGCTCCGGGCTTGCGGGCCGCGCCCGTGCCGGTCGGACCTTTCGACTTCCAGTCACCGGAGGCCGGCCGGGACGCCGGGGCGCCGGGAGCCTGCAGGTCCGGATCGATGAAGGCCTCTTCGCGAGGCTTGGGGTGCTTGAAGGGGCGGTCGCCGCCACCCTTGGAGAAGTCACGGCCCCCCTTGCCGCCGGCTGCGCGCGGGGCGCCGCCCTGGACCGGGCCGCGGCCGGTGCCGCCCTGGCCGGTCTTGCCTTGACCGGCGCTGCTGCGTCCGGCACTGCTTTGTCCGGCGCTGTTGCGTCCCGAACTGTTACGTGGTGAACCCTGGCGTCCCGCCTGTGTCATGACCCGTCCTTACGTTGGTGGCCTGCGGCCGCTGTCTCCCGACAACACCCGCCGGCCGGGCAAATTGTTCTGCCCGGTGGATACTCGTGTGCAGGCGTTTGCCTGCACTGATACTGCTTACATTCTTCCTGCGTCGTAAAACTCCTCGATGCCTTCCAAGCCTGGAAGGTGGGGGGAAAGCTGCGGCAATTCAGCCGTCGAGCCGATTCCCATCCGCTCAAGGAAATACGATGTCGTCCGGTACAGGATGGCTCCGGACTCGGGATCGGTTCCCGAATCCTCGATCAGCCCACGCTGCGTCAGCGTCCGCACGACAGAGTCAACATTGACTCCTCGAATTGCAGACACCCGCGCCCTTGAAACGGGCTGGCGGTAAGCGATGACGGCGAGCGTTTCGAGCGCCGCCTGCGTCAGCCTGGCTGTTTGGCCCTCCAGCACGAACCCGCCCACGATCTCGGCGAACTCCGCACGGGAATAGATCCGCCAGCCTCCGGCGATATTCCGCAATTCAAAACCCCGGGGGGCGGCATTGTTGCCGTCAGTATTGCCAGTGTTGCTACTGGTCTGGCTGGCGACGTCCGCATCCGGGGCATTAACAGTATAGCCGTTATACTCCCGCTGCAGTTCAGCCAGCAGGGAGTCGACGACGTCGACCGTCAGGTTCAGTCCGGCCGCCAGGGCCGTGGGGGTGGCCGGCTCGTCGATCACCATCAGGACAGCTTCGAGGGCCGCGCGGGCGCCGCCGGGCAGGCTGGCGAGGTCGGGTCCCGTGTCCGGCCCTGCGTCCGGTCCGGCGTCTTCGGCTTCGCCCCGCGGCGCCTCAGGGAGTCGTTCGTTCACGGCTGGTCCTCATATTCTTCACTCAGATTTTCGCTGCTCCACCCGTGGGAATCGGCCGTCCAGTGCACGGTCAGGTCCCCGAGCGGCAGCAGCTGGTCAAAGCCCACTGCGCGGTCGCGGAACAGCTCCAGCAGCGCCAGGAAGCGCGCCACCACCACCAGGGTGGATTCGGCGTCGGCGATCAGCGCCCGGAACGTCAGCGGCGTGCCCAGCCGCAGCCTGTTTCCCAGCAGCTCGGCCTGTTCCTTGACGCTCACGGGCGTGCCGTGCAGGTGCGCCAGGCCCACTTCAGTGGGGGCCGCTTCCTTGGGCTTGAGGGCGGCTTCGGCCAAACCGGCGAACTGCTCCGGGGTGTGCCGCCAAAGCAGTTCCGGCAACAGGGCCGCGAAGTGCCCCTCCAGGGCGACCTGCCGGGGGAAGCGCCGGGCTTCGAGCTCGAGGGTCGAGCCGATCATGCCGGCCACCTGCTTGAAGGCCTTGTACTGCAGCAGCCGCGCGAACAGGAGGTCGCGGGCCTCCAGCAGGGCGATGTCCTCCTCGTCCTCGACCTCGCCCGCGGGCAGCAGCCGGGCCGCCTTGAGGTCCAGGAGGGTGGCCGCAATCACCAGGAATTCGCTGGCCTCATCGAGGGCCCACTCCTCCCCCAGCCGCTGCAGGCCCCTGATGTACTTGATGAATTCGTCAGTGACGGTGGACAGCGCCACCTCGGTGATGTCCAGCTGATGCTTGGAGATCAGGCCGAGCAGGAGGTCGAAGGGGCCTGTAAAGTTAGCGAGGCGCACTTCGAATCCGGGCTTCTTCCCGGCGGGGCCGTCCGGGACCTCGGCAACTTCCGGAACCGCAGCAACTGCCGGATCCGCGGGTTCCACGGGCATGTCGAGCTCCGCCGGCGGAGAGAAGGCGCCTGCCATGTTCCTGGCTAGGGCGCGCCGCCGCGCGAAATCAACTCTTTGGCCAGGCGGCGGTAGGCGTCTGCACCGACGTGGTTGCCCGCGTAGGTAGTGATGGGTTCGGCCGCCACCGTGGCGTCGGCAAACTTGATGGAGCGCTTGATGACGGTTTCGAAGACCTTGTCGCCGAAGGCCTCGACGAGGCGGGCGATCACCTCGCGTCCGTGCAGGGTCCGGGCGTCGTACATCGTGGCGAGGACGCCATCCACCTGCAGGCGCGGGTTGAGCCGGTCCTGGACTTTGTCGATGGTTTCCACGAGCAGCGCGACGGCGCGCAGGGCAAAAAATTCGCAGATCAGCGGAATAATGACGCCGTGGGCGGCGGTGAGCGCGTTGACGGTCAGGAGCCCGAGCGAGGGCTGGCAGTCGATCAGGACGACGTCGTAGTCGTCCTCCACCTTCTTCAGTGCACGGTCCAGGACCTGCTCGCGGGCGACCTCGTTGACCAGCTGCACTTCGGCGGCGGAGAGGTCGATGTTGGCCGGCAGCAGATCCACGTTCTCCACGCCGGTCTTCTGGATGGCGTCGCGGATGTCCACCTTGCGGTCCATCAGCACGTTGTAGACGGTGAGGTCGAGCTCGTGCGGGTTGGTGCCCAGGCCTGCGGACAGGGCACCCTGCGGATCGAAGTCCACCAGGAGCACGCGGCGGCCGTATTCGGCCAGGGCGGCGGCGAGGTTGATGGTGGACGTGGTTTTACCCACTCCGCCCTTCTGGTTCACCATGGCGATAACCCGCGCAGGGCCGTGGGAGGACAGCGGCGCGGGCTCCGGAAAGTCGCGTTGGGGGCGCCCGGTGGGGCCCATGACGGCGTCGTCCAGATCGAGTTCGGTGCCTTCCAGAGTTGCTGAACCCTGTTCGCTGCTCACGTATCTATCCACACTTTCGATGACGGTGATTGTCGTGCTCGGTATTGCTCGCCAAGCTCCCGGACTAGGCTCCGGAGCCGAGCGTGTTTCCTCCCAAGGTTACAGCGCCCGACACGGTATTCGGCGGACCTTGACAACCACCGTCATCTGAGCCTTGACCTTCCGGTAGAAGTCGAAGGTTACTGCCGGAAATGGAATGGCAGCGTCGAGCGGGACGCCGGGCCGCCGCGGCGGGACCCCTGGTCCGCAGCGGCAAAGAACCTGCCCGGACGCTGGTGGGCGTCCGGGCAGTATTCCGTGATTGGCGGGTCAGGCGTACCCGGCTACGCGTAGGCCGGGGCGGTCGGGACCGGCTCGGCCTGCGGCTCCGGGGCCGGGCCGTGGCCGGCGATCATGGTCTCTTCGTCGAACGGCTCGGCACCGGCAAGCACGCGGTCCACCCGGCCGCCGTCGATCTCCTTGACCCAGGTGCCGATCAGCACGGTGGCCACAGCGTTGCCGGTGAAGTTGGTCAGTGCCCGGGCCTCGGACATGAAGCGGTCGATGCCCACGATCATGCCCACGCCGCCCAGCAGCTGCGGGGCATGTGCCTGCAGTCCGGCGGCCAGGGTGGCGAGACCGGCACCGGTGACACCGGCGGCACCCTTCGAGGCGATGATCATGAAGATCAGCAGCGAAATCTGGGCGCCCAGGTCCAGGGGCGTGCCCATGGCGTTGGCGACGAAGAGCGATGCCATGGTCAGGTAGATGGCCGTGCCGTCCAGGTTGAAGGAGTAGCCGGTGGGAACCGTCACGCCCACGACCGGCTTGGACACACCGAGGTGTTCCATCTTCGCGATCAGGCGGGGCAGCGCAGCTTCGGAGGATGAGGTGGAGAAAATCAGCAGGTACTCACGGGCGAGGTATTTCATGAGCCGGAAGATGTTGACGCCTGCGACCACCTTGAGCAGGCCACCGAGGATCACCACGATGAACAGTGCGCAGGTGATGTAGAAGGCGGCCATGAGCGTGAACATGCTGAAGATGGCCTGCACGCCGGTGGCACCGACGACGGAGGCGATCGCACCGAAGGCGCCGACCGGGGCCAGCCACATGATCATGATGAGGATGCGGAACACCAGGGCCTGTCCGTAGCCGACGGCTTTGAGGATCGGGGCTCCCTGCGGGCCCATCTTCTGCAGGGCGAAGCCCACCAGGATCGCGGCGAGGAGGGTCGGCAGGACGGGGATGTCCCCCGGGATGATGCCTAGCAGGAAGTCGACGGTGCTGTCGACGGCCGCCTTCTTGTTCGGATCGTAGGGGGCGAGGTTGAGGCCCGCGCCCGGATGGATCAGGTTACCGACGACCAGGCCGATGGCCAGGGCGAAGGTGGACATCACCATGAAGTAGATGAGGGCCAAGCCGCCGACCTTGCCGACGGTGGCGGCCTTGGCGATCGAGCCGATACCCAGGACGATGGTGCAGAAGATCACCGGGCCGATCATCATCTTGATGAGTTTGATGAAACCGTCACCCAGCGGCTTGAGGGATTTGGCGGCCTCGGGGAACAGCAGCCCGACGACGGCACCTGCGATCACGGCGACGATGACTGCAATGTACAGGTAGTGGGACTTATCGAGCCCTTTGCGCTTCTTGGCCGGCGTTGCCGCCGGTGCTACTGACTCTCCTCGTTGAGAGGCCATGGTGTTCTCCTTGGATAGGCTGGACTTTCGCGCGGTCCCGGCTGTGGTCCTCGCGGCCGTTCGTGTGTGTAACCCATCATTGATGACGGGGTGACGCACATCACCCTTGCGTTCATATTGGTCATGGAAGGTGTTGATGATCCACCGCTGGAGCATCGCGCGGAGGCTGTTTGTGGCCCAACTGCTGTTCATCGTGGCGCTGACGGCGATCGTGGGAACGGCCACCTTCGTCGACGCCCGCGATCATGCCTACGACGAGGCCGGACGCCGGATGGAAGGCATTGCCACCGCGGTGGCGGACGCTCCCTTCGTCGTGCAGGCGGCGAGCGCCGCCGACCCGTCCGCCCTGCTCCAGCCGTATGCCTTGAAGGTCACGAACGATGCCGACGCGGATTTCATCACGATCATGGCGCCGGACCGGACCCGGTGGACGCATCCCCGGGACGAGGAACTGGGCAAGCCCTATATCGGGTCGATCGATGAGGCCCTCAGCGGACGGGTGTTCACGGAGGTCGTGGCCGGCACCCTCGGCCCGTCGGTGCGCACCATCGCCCCGGTCAAGGATGCCGACGGCAAGGTCCGGGCGCTCGTGGCCGCGGGTGTGACCGTCCGGACGGTGGATGTGGCGGTCTCCAGCAGGCTGCCGGCGCTGCTGGCCATTGCCCTGGCGCTGCTGGTGGTCGGTTCTGTGGCGTCGTGGCTCCTGGGGCGTTACCTGCGCCGGGTGACCCGCGGCTGGGGTCCCGAGGAATTGGGCCAGCTCTTCGCCTACTACGAATCGGTGCTGCATTCGGTGCGTGAGGGCGTGATCCTGATCGATCCCAAGGGCAAAGTGGTGATGTACAACGACCAGGCCGCCGAGCTGCTGGGGCTGCCTAAGCAGTCTTCCGACGGCCATCCCGCTGCCGGCACCGCAGGACGCGGGCGCCAGGCGGCGCCGTCCCTCTCGGATATGCCGCTTGCAGCCAGCCTCAAGGAACTCTTCGAATCGGGACGGACCGCCCACGATGAGATCCACCTGACCGGGTCCCGGGTCCTGGTGGTAAACCAGGGGCCGGCGGTTGGCCCTGCATCGGCCGCGGGCCGCCAGCGGAGAGCGGCTGCCGGCGCCCCCGTCCACGGCGCCCACGTCTACGGGACGGTGGCAACCATCCGGGACCGGACCGAAATTGAATCCCTCGGCAGCGAACTGGAAACGATGCGTACGCTCTCGGACGCGCTGCGCGCCCAGACCCACGAGCACGCCAACCGGCTCCACACGATCGTCTCCCTGATGGAACTGGGGCGGGCCCCCGAGGCCCTCGACTTCGCCACGAAGGACCTGGAACTGAGCCAGCGCCTGACCGATGACCTGGTGGGTTCCATCGAGGAACCGGTACTCGGCGCCCTGATCATGGGCAAGGCAGCCGAAGCGCACGAACGCGGCGTCGAACTGACCCTCAACACCAGCGGATCCACGGCCGTGACGGGGCTCGCCGTGCAGGACCTCGTGGCCATCCTGGGGAACCTGCTGGACAACGCGATCGACGCCGCGGCCGAGGCACCGCCTCCCAGGCTCGTGGAGCTGTCCGTCGTGACCACCGGGGCCGCCCTCGAGATCACGGTGGAGGACAGCGGACCGGGAATTGACCCCGCGGCCGTGGACGACGTCTTCCGGCACGGCTTCAGCACAAAGACGCCGGGACCCTTCGGGCGGGGCCTGGGCCTGGCCCTGGTCCGCCAGGCCGTGCATCGACTGGGCGGTACCATGACAATCACCAGCCCCGCCGGAGCTCTATTCCGCGTCACGCTGCCGGTTACAACACCGCCGGTCACAACAGAGGAACAGCCATGAGCGACATCCGGGTGCTCGTCGTCGAAGACGAGCCCATCGCCGCCGCGGCGCACGCCGCCTACATCGAGCGGATTGACGGTTTCACCTTGGCCGGCACCGCGCCCGACGGGCAGTCCGCCCTGCGCCTGCTCACGGACTTCGCGGCGGCGGGCAACCCGGTGGAACTGGTGCTGCTGGACATGAACCTCCCGGACCTGCACGGGCTGGACATCGCACGCCGCATGCGGGCGGCCGGACTCTTCGCGGACATCATCGCCATCACCGCCGTGCGGGAATTGAACATCGTCCGCAGCGCGGTGGCCACGGGCGTGGTCCAGTACCTGATCAAGCCCTTCACCTACGCCACGTTCGCGGACAAACTCGCCAGCTACCGGCTGTTCCGGGAACAGCTCGCCGGCCCCCGGACGGGAAAGCCCGGGGCCGGCGCCTCCCAAAGTGATGTGGACCAGGCATTTGCGAGCCTGCGGGCCCCTTCCGAAGTGTCGCTGCCCAAGGGCTTGTCCGTCTCCACGCTGGAATCCGTCAAGGACTTCATCGAGCGGCAGTCCGGGGCGGTGTCAGCCAGCGAGGTCATGGCGGCGCTCGGCATGTCCAGAGTCACCGCGCGGCGCTACCTCGAGTACCTTGCCGACGCCGGCACGGTTTCCCGCGCCGCACGCTACGGCACTCCCGGCCGCCCGGAGAACGAATACCGCTGGAACCGGCCGCCGTCGTCAGCCGCGCGGCCATAACCAGCACTGCCCCGCGGCCACTCCCGCACCGGGCGTCACGCAGCGCAGAGTTTCAGGATGGCTATTTCGGCACGACGGCGGATTCCCGCCGTCGTGCCTTGGGAACGGCCTGCGGAGGAGCCCAAAGACCTGCCCTGCGTGACGCGGGACTGGGGCCGCGGGCCTTTGCCACTACTCCGAAGCGGCGGGGCGCAGGGTGCCCAGCAGCCGGTCAATCACGCCGGCGTCCTCGATCGTGGACGGCACCACGTACTCGTCGCCGTCGGCGATCTGGCGCATGGTCTTGCGCAGGATCTTTCCCGAGCGGGTCTTGGGCAGGGCCTCCACCACGGTGACGTGCTTGAAGTCGGCCACGGCGCCGATGTCCCGCCGGACCAGGGCGATGAGGTCCTTGACCAGAATCTCTTCCGGGATGTCCACCCCGGATTTGAGCACCACGTAGCCGCTGGGCCGCTGGCCCTTGAGCGGGTCGGCGAGGCCGATCACGGCGCATTCCGCGACGGCGGGGTGCTGGCCGATCACCTGTTCCATGGCGCCGGTGGAGAGCCGGTGTCCGGCGACGTTGATGATGTCATCGGTGCGGCCCATGACAAAGAGATAGCCGTCTTCGTCCCGGTAGCCGGAGTCGCCCGTGGCGTAGTAGCCCTCGAATGCCTGGAGGTAGGAGGAAATGTAGCGTTCGTCGTTGCGCCAGAGCGTCGTCAGGGTGCCCGGCGGGAGCGGCAACTCCAGGACGATGTTTCCTTCCGTGCCGGCCTCGACGTCCTCGCCCCCGCCGTCGACGACGTTGAGCCTGAAGCCGGGCATCGGGACGCTGGGCGATCCTGCCTTGATCGGCAGCCCGTCCAGGCCGCGCGGGTTGGCACAGATGGCCCAGCCCGTCTCGGTCTGCCACCAATGGTCCACCACGGGGACGCCGAGGACCCGGGAGGCCCAGTGGAAGGTGTCGGTGTCCAGCCTCTCGCCGGCGGCGAAGAGCGTGCGCAGGCTGGAGATGTCGTAGTTCTTGAGCAGCTGCGCCTCGGGGTCGGCCTTCCGGATGGCCCGCAGAGCGGTGGGCGCGGTGAACAGCACGTTGACCTTGTGGTCCTGGATCACCCGCCAGAATGCGCCGGCGTCGGGGGTTCCCACCGGTTTTCCCTCGTACAGCACCGTGGTGGCGCCGGCCAGGAGCGGCCCGTACACGATGTAGGAGTGCCCCACCACCCAGCCGACGTCCGAAGCCGTCCACATGACGTCGCCCGGTGCGACGTCGTAGATGTTCGCCATGGTCCAGCTCAGGGCCACGGCATGGCCGCCGTTGTCCCGCACCACGCCCTTCGGCGCGCCCGTGGTGCCCGAGGTGTAGAGGATGTAGAGGGGATCAGACGCCTTCACATCGACAGGCGCGGCGGGCTCGGCCGAAGCCATCTCGGTGTCCCAGTCGAGCCACCCGGGGTGGTCGGCCACCGACGCGGCGAAGCCATCCCTGGCCTTGACCAGCACCGGGGTGTCCGGGGCGCCGGCGATGCCGAGGGCCTCCGCGACGGCGGGCAGGTATTCAATCCGGCGCGAGGGTTCGATACCGCCCGACGCCGTCACCACGGCCGCGGGGGCGGCGTCCCGGATGCGGGCGGCGAGCTCTTTCGGGGCAAAGCCGCCGAACACCACGGAGTGCACGGCGCCGAGCCGGGCCGTGGCCAGCATCGCGATGGCGGCCTCGGGGATCATCGGCATGTAGATCACCACACGGTCGCCCTTGCCGACTCCGCTGCGACGTAGGACACCGGCGAACCGGGCCACAAGCTCCGTCAGTTCGGCATAGCTGAAGCGTTTCTGCGTGCCTAGCATGGCGGAGTCGTAGATCAGGGCGTCCTGTGCGCCCCTGCCCTCCGCCACGTGCCGGTCGAGCGCGTTGTAGGACGTGTTCAGGACGCCATCAGGAAACCAGTCGTAGAGCGGCGCCCTGCTGGCATCGAGGGCCTGTTGGGGCCGGGTGGACCAGGAGATCCCCCGGGCAGCGTCCAGCCAGAACTCTGCGGGCTGTTCGAGGCTACGTTTGTAGGCGTCCCGGTAGCTCTTGGTGACCATGAGATACATCCTGTCCACGACGGTGTGATGCAGCCCATGGTAAACCGTGGCGGACGGCCACCACAAGGCTTATGTATACAAGAACGACCGATTTCTGCGCTTTATCCGCCGACTACTGGGCAAAGTGCCCTTGCGTGTATACACTGGTTTGTGGCCACCCCCAAAGGGCCCAGCAGCGAAGGAGGCAGGATGCGAGCCAGCGATAGGGCTTACGCGGCATTGCGCGACGACATCATCGAATGGCGCCTCCTGCCCGGCACAGTCCTCGCGGAGGTGGAACAGTCGGAGCGTCTCGGCATCTCGCGCACGCCGCTGCGCGAGGCCCTGAGCCGGCTCACGGCCGAAGGGCTGACGACGACGGCGGGCGGCCGCGGCGTCGTCGTGACCGATATTTCCCTGGACGACATCGACGAACTGTTCGAATTGCGCGAAACCCTCGAAGGGAAGGCCGCCGCCCTGGCCGCCGAGCGCGGCGACCGGGCGACCTTCGACCAGCTCCGGCGGGAGCTGCTCGAAGCCCCGGAACTGATCGGCGGCGAGGACCCGGCCCTGCATGAGTACTACGAGCTCGTCGGGCGGCTGGACGCGGCCATCGACGCAGCCATCTCCAACGCGTACCTCGCCCAGGCCATGCGCAGCCTCCGCGTCCACCTCGTGCGCGTCCGGCGCCTGGCCGCCGACGACGCCGCCCGGCTCACCGCCGCCGCTGCCGAGCACGCCGCGATCGCCGAGGCAATCGCCGCCGGCAACCCGCGGCTGGCCGAGGCCGCCACCACGCTTCACCTGCACCGCAGCCTTTCCCACGTCAAAGCCACGCACACACCTCACTAGAAGGAGCAACATGGTCAAGGAACACCACGTCCGCGTTTACAAGAGCGAGGAAAACCTGCCCCGCGAGGACCAGCTTGCCTACAAGATCGCCAAGGTCGCCGCGGATCCCGTGGACGTCACCGCTGACGTCACCGACATGGTGATCAACCGCGTCATCGACAACGCCTCGGTGGCGATCGCCTCGCTGAACCGTGCCCCCATCGTCGCGGCCCGGGCCCAGGCCCTCACCCACGGCCCGACCACCGGCGGCAAGGGATCGAAGGTCTTCGGCATCGAAGAGCGCGTAGCCCCGGAGTGGGCCGCCTGGGCCAACGGCGTCGCGGTCCGTGAGCTCGACTACCACGACACCTTCCTGGCCGCGGATTACTCCCACCCGGGCGATAACATTCCGCCGATCCTCGCCGTCGCCCAGCACGTCGGCTCCAGTGGACATGATTTGATCCGCGGAATCGCCACCGGCTACGAAATCCAGGTCAACCTGGTCAAGGCCATCTGCCTGCACAAGCACAAGATCGACCACGTGGCCCACCTCGGCCCCTCCGCGGCGGCCGGCATCGGCACCCTGCTGGGTCTCGACGTCGAGACCATCTTCCAGTCCGTCGGCCAGGCCCTGCACACCACCACCGCCACCCGGCAGTCCCGCAAGGGCGAAATCTCCACCTGGAAGGCGCACGCCCCCGCGTTCGCCGGCAAGATGGCCGTCGAATCCGCTGACCGTGCCATGCGCGGCCAGACCTCCCCCGTGCCGATCTACGAGGGCGAAGACGGCGTGATCGCCTGGATGCTCGATGGCCCGGACGCCTCGTACATGGTGCCTCTGCCCGAGGCCGGCGAGGCCAAGCGCGCCATCCTGGACACCTACACCAAGGAGCACTCGGCCGAGTACCAGGCGCAGGCGTGGATCGACCTGGCGCGCAAGCTGCACGGCGAGCACCCCGAGGTCACGGACCCGGCCAACGTCGACTCCGTGCTGATCAAGACCAGCCACCACACGCACTATGTGATCGGCTCCGGCGCCAACGACCCGCAGAAGTACAGCCCCACGGCCAGCCGCGAAACCCTGGACCACTCCATCCCGTACATCTTCACCGTCGCCCTGCAGGACGGCGCGTGGCACCACGTCGATTCCTATGCCCCGGAACGCGCCGCCCGCCCGGACACTGTGGAACTCTGGCACAAGGTCACCACGGTCGAGGACCCGGAATGGACCCGCCGCTACCACTCCCTGGACATCGCCGAGAAGGCGTTCGGCGGCACCGTGGTCATCACGCTCAAGGACGGCACCGTCATCACGGAGTCGATCGCCGTCGCCGACGCCCACCCGCTGGGTGCCCGGCCCTTCGCGCGGGAGCAGTACGTCAACAAGTTCCGCACCCTCGCCGCCGGCCTCGTGGCCGACGAGGAGATCGAGCGCTTCCTCGCCGCCGCCGCGCGGCTTCCGGAGCTCGCCGCCGGTGAGCTTGACCAGCTGAACATCCAGGCGGCCGACGGCGTGATCGACCTCGCCGCCGCCCCGAAGGGACTCTTCTAATGCTGTACTCGAAGACCACGCCGGAGCAGAAGCGGATCCGGTTCCGGGAGCTCCTGGCCTCCGGCACCATCCAGCAGTTCCCGGGCGCGTTCAACCCGCTCTCGGCCCGGCTGATCGAGGAAAAGGGCTTCGCCGGCATCTACATTTCCGGCGCCGTCCTGGCCAACGACCTCGGCCTGCCGGACATCGGGCTGACCACGCTCACCGAGGTCGCCACCCGGGCCGGGCAGATCGCCCGGATGACCGACCTGCCGTCCATCGTGGACGCCGACACGGGCTTCGGCGAGCCGATGAACGTGGCGCGGTCCGTCCAGGAACTCGAGAATGCCGGCTTGGCCGGCTGCCATATCGAGGACCAGTTCAACCCGAAGCGCTGCGGCCACCTCGACGGCAAGAACGTGGTGGACCTCGAGACCGCGACCAAGCGGATCCGCGCCGCGGCCGACGCCCGCCGCGACCCGAACTTCCTGATCATGGCCCGGACTGACATCCGGGCCACCGACGGTCTCCAGGCCGCCCAGGACCGGGCCAAGGCCCTCGTAGAGGCCGGGGCCGACGCGATCTTCCCGGAGGCCATGAAGGACCTGAGCGAATTCCAGGCGATCCGCGACGCCGTCGACGTCCCGATCCTGGCCAACATGACCGAATTCGGCCAGAGCGCCCTGTTCACGGTGGACGAGCTCGCTGGGGTCGGCGTCAACATGGTGATCTATCCGGTCACCCTTCTCCGTAGTGCCATGGGGGCTGCGGAGCGTACTCTGGAATCGATTAAGGCCGACGGAACCCAAGAGGCACAGGTTGGGAGCATGCTGACCCGTGCGCGTTTGTACGATCTCGTTGATTATGAGGCTTACAACCGATTCGATACCGGAGTCTTTAATTTCCATATCCCAGGTCAGTAAGCCCCGCATGGAACCGCCGGCACGTGCCGGTATACAGGCGTTAGGAACAAAGGAGTTTCAGCATGGCTGAACAGGACATTAAGAAGGGCCTCGCCGGCGTCGTGGTGGACTACACCGCGGTCTCCAAGGTCAACCCGGACACCAACTCGCTGCTCTACCGCGGCTACCCCGTCCAGGAACTGGCAGCCAAGTGCAGCTTCGAGGAAGTCGCCTACCTGCTCTGGAACGGCGAACTGCCCACCGCGGAGCAGCTGGCCGAGTTCACGGCACGGGAACGCGCCGGCCGCCCCATCGATCCGGTCGTGAAACAAGTGGTGGACGCGCTGCCCACCACGTCGCACCCGATGGACGTCTGCCGCACGGCAGCCTCCGTCATGGGCGCACGGCACCCGCTCGCCGAGGACTCCTCGCGCGAGGCCAACATGGCTAAGGCTATCGACCTCTTCGCGGCGATGCCGGCGATTGTGGCCTACGACCAGCGCCGCCGGCACGGTCAGGACGTCGTAGCGCCCCGCGACGATCTGGGCTACTCGGCGAACTTCCTCTGGATGGCTTTCGGCGAGGAACCGGTCCAGGAAGTCGTGGACGCCTTCAACGTCTCGATGATCCTCTACGCCGAGCACTCGTTCAACGCCTCGACCTTCACGGCCCGCGTGATCACCTCAACGCTCTCGGACCTGCACTCGGCCGTCACCGGGGCGATCGGAGCGCTCAAGGGCCCGCTGCACGGCGGCGCCAACGAGGCCGTCATGCACACCTTCGACGAGATCGGTATCCGGCAGGAGGAGTCGCTGGACGAGGCCCACGCACGGGCCAAAGCCTGGATGGAGGATGCCCTGGCCCACAAGCGCAAGGTCATGGGCTTCGGCCACCGTGTCTACAAGCACGGCGACTCGCGGGTGCCCACCATGAAGGCGGCCCTGGATAAGATGATCGCGCACTACGGCCGCCCGGAGCTCTTGGGCCTCTACAACGGCCTGGAAACTGCGATGGACGAGGCCAAGGCGATCAAGCCAAACCTGGACTACCCGGCCGGCCCGACCTACCACCTCATGGGCTTCGACACCCCCACCTTCACTCCCTTGTTCGTCGCCAGCCGCATCACAGGCTGGACGGCGCACATCATGGAGCAGCTGGAATCGAACTCCCTAATCCGCCCGCTGAGCGAGTACAACGGCGTCGAAGAACGGCACCTGCCGTAACTTTCGAACAACGCTCGACGGCGGGCCGGTCACCTTTCAGGTGGCCGGCCCGCTTCGTTGTGCCCGCGGACTGGTCCTAGCTGACCTTAGTGACGGTCAGCGAGGTGATGACCGTCTTGAGGTCCTTGTAGGCCTGGGTGCGGGTGAAGGCCAGGGCATCGTCCATGGTCTGGAACTTGTAGAGACCCCACGTGGCTCCGCCAAGGGGACGACGATCCGCGAAGCTGTAAAACTTCAAAGAGTCCGGGCCTTGTACCGCAAAATCAAGGACGCAGCCGATCCCGTCCTGTCCGGCGATGCGGTTCGTGATCCCTATCCCCGCTTGGACGGGACCTCCGTCATTTGCTGCTGAGGTCATGGCGACGTAAGCGAACCTCGGGGTTCCCTGTGCCGGCGCTGCCGGGTCGACCGGGAGTCCTGCCATCGGCTGGCTGTCGAGGACCTTGTAGGGTGCGTTGTTAAGACACCCGCTGGTGGTCCAGTCATTGGTATCGCCGAAGGCCAGCCGTGCCACTTCCTTGCCGGCGGAATCCGTGAGGGAAGTTCCTTCACCGTTTGAGAGGGCGTTGCTCTCCGCGGTCCCGGCGAGTTGCCAGGCAGCCGGGTAGTTGAAGGCCAATTTATAGCCCGTCGACCAGTACTCGTACGTCTTGATCCCCCGCGCCGCCAAGCTGCCCGGCGCCGGGGTGCCTACGAGAGCCTTCCGGAGCTCCACGGGAATTCCCTTGGACGCGAACTGCCCGTCCATGTACTGTTCCGCCGTCAGCCGCTCATTGTTCGCCGCCGCCTGATCCCAGCCGGGCATGTTCGCCCACGGCTGGTCAGCGTCGATGACGTACTTGCGGTCAGTCAGCTTGGCCATCCAGAACCAACTGCCGGTGTCCGTCTGGCCGCCTGAGACCTTCATGCTCAAGGCCATCCAGTCTCCCGCGCAGCCCGCAACCTGTGCGGCAGGCAATTGGTCAGCAAACCAGCTCTGAACGCCGACCACGCTGTCCTTCGTGCAGGCGACAGGTCCGGTGGCTGCCGGCACGCTCGCCGCTGCCGTCGGCGTCGGGGTCGCCGACGGCGTCACGCTAGCCGAAACTGTCGCTGAGGCCGTCGGAGAAGCGGTCGCCGTCGTAGTGACGGTGGCCGCCGGTACGGGGGCGGTGGTGAGGGAACCCAGGTTGGTGGCCACGAGGACGCCGGCCGTGACGGCCGCCGCTGCCAGTGTCAGTACGCCGGCCAGCCGGGTCCGCCTGCGCTTCCGGTCCGCGAGGGACAAGACATTGTGCGGCAGGCTGTCGCTAAACTCCGCGGGCTCGGTGAGTATCCTGCGCAGGGCGGCCTCGCCGTCGGGCACGGACGAATCGTTATGTACGGGGTCGATCCCGGAAATCATGTTCTTGATCGGATCCATCTCAGGCACCCATTTTCTGTGTCATCGTTTCAGCGCCTGCCGGAATGTGCTTGCGAAAGGCGGCCCGCGCCCGGTGCAGCCGGACCTTGGCGGCGGACTCGCTGCAGTGCAGCACACCGGCAATTTCCGCGATACTCAATTCATCCCAGTACGCGAGCTGGAGGATGTCCCGGTCCTTCTCCCGAAGAGCGGCCAGGGCGTCCTGGACCGCCACGTTGTCCGAATCGCCGCCGAACCGCACCACGGCCGCGGAACGCAGCTTGTCCTGGAGCGCCTCCTGCCGGTCCCGGCTCCGGTAGGCGTTCCCGATCAGGTTGCGGGCGACCGTCAGGAGCCACGCCGTATCCGTCCGGGGCGCGTCGTCCCACTTCTGCCACACCACCCGGAAGACATCCGCGGCGAGTTCCTCCGCCAGTTCGACCGATTCCACCCGCCGTCGGACAAACCTGTAGACCTGCGGATAGTTGTCTTTATGAATGGCGATAAACGCCAACTCGCGCTCCGAAAGCACGCATCCCCCAAAAATCAAATGTCCGAACTGCTGGATAACTGTATTGTTTCCGGCTTCCGGGCCGGGGTTACACGCCCCGCAAAGAATATTCCGCCGAGGCCACGGTCTCGTTGTCATCGTTCAGGATGATGACGGCGTCCACAGCGCCCTCCCCCAATGCCAGCGGCAGCCAGTGTTCGGCATCCTGCCACATGCGCGCCAACGGCAGCGACGTGACCGGGAACCATTCCGGGATGATTTCCTGGCTTTCGACCGGGTCGCCGGTCCAGCGGCGCGCGGTGAAGAGGCTCGTGGACATGTTCCATTCCGGCCGGGCGGGAAAGACGAACTCGATCAGTCCGGCGACGCGGAGATCGTGCTCCCTGACCACGATTCCGGCCTCCTCGAAAACTTCGCGGCAGGCGGCCTCGGCGTCGGACTCCCCCGGTTCCACATGGCCGCCGAGACCCACTATTTTTCCGACGCCGAACCCGGTCTTCTTGGTACCGAGCAGGACGTGCGTCCCGGCGGCTTCGTCGCGTAGCAGGAAGCACAGAGTGACAGCTGTCGAATTCATGGATCAACATTAGCGCCCGGCCACGGTGGCTGGGGTCGCCCCGCCGCGGTTGGCCCGGGTGGCCGTCCTAGCCCAGGGCGCGCGGGTGCGCGGCGGCGTAGATCTCCCGCAGCGTATCGGCCGTCACCTGGGTGTAGACCTGCGTGGTGGTCACCGAGGCGTGCCCCAGCAGCTCCTGGACCACGCGGACGTCGGCACCGCCCTCCAGCAGGTGGGTGGCGAAGGAGTGCCGCAGGGTGTGCGGTGACACGTCCTTGGTGATGTTGGCCTTGTCCGCGGCCGACTTAAGGATGGTCCAGGCGCTTTGCCGGCTGATCCTGCCGCCGCGGGCGTTCAGGAACAGCGCCGGGGTGCCCTTGCCCTTGGCGGCCAGCAGGGGCCGGCCGCGGACGAGGTAGGCGTCGAGGGCTCGTGCCCCGAACGATCCCAGCGGGACGAGGCGTTCCTTGGACCCCTTGCCGAAGAGCCTCACGATCGCGGGACCCTCGCTGTCACCGGCTCTGCGCGAGGCATGCAAGGAGATGTCGTCGACGTCAAGGCCCACGGCCTCGCTGATGCGGGCTCCGGTGGAATAGAGGAACTCAAGCAGGGCACGGTCACGCAGTCCGGTGGCCGTATCCGTGCCGACGGCCTCGAGGATCCTCGTGACCTCCCCGACGCTGATCGCCTTGGGCAGGCGCTTGCCGGGCATCGGCGGGTGGACGTCGCTGGCCGGGTCGGTGGGCGTGATGCCTTCCAGCGCCCAGAACTTGTGCAGACCGCGCACTGCCACGACGGTGCGTGCCGCGGACCGGACGCCGAGGGAGGACCCTCCGTCGGACCCGTCGGATAAGGCCTGGACGAAGCCGGTGACATCATGCCGGGTGACGTCCGCCGGGCGCTGGCGGCCCGAACGGGCGAGGTAGCTCGCGTAGCGGGCAAGGTCCCGCCGGTACGCGGCGAGGGTGTTCGCCGCCAGTCCGCGTTCGACCCCCATGTGCTGCAGGTAGTCAGTGACGGCGCGGTCAATCTCCGTCTGCGGCCGAACCGTCGGCGCCGGGGAGCGCGGTTCCAGCGTCTGCGGGCCGGCGATCAGCGCGTCGGTCATCGGCGCTGGCTGGGATGGGCCGGCCAGGGCGCGTCGGCCGGGCGGAGGCTTGCGAAGTTGTCGGCGCGGGCGGCGGCCGCGGCAAGGACGCCGACGACGGCGGACGGGTTGTGGAGGCGGCCGTCCAGCACTGCCTGCACGGCCTCGTCCAGCGGCGTCCAGTGCAGTTCGATTTCGGCTTCTTCCTCGGTGCGGACGTGCCGCTCGTGTCCCGGCACCTCCCGCAGGCCGCGGGCCAGGTAAATGCGGATGGCCTCGCTGGAGGACCCCGGGGAGTTGAAGAAATCTGCCAGCACGTTCCAGCGGTCCGCCACCAGGTCCGCTTCCTCGGCGAGCTCGCGGGCGGCGCCGACGACAAAGTCCTCGCCTTCGACGTCGAGCAGCCCTGCCGGGATCTCCCAGAGATCCATGCCGACGGGGTGCCGGTACTGCCGGAGCAGCAGGACGTCGCCGGCGTCGTTCATCGGGAGAACGGCTACCGCGCCGGGATGGTCGATGTAGTCCCGGACGAGGGTGTCGCCGTCGTCGTTGAGCTGGAAGCTGTCACTGACGACGTCCCAGATCCTGCCTTCGTACACCTTGTGGGAAGACAAAAGACGGCGCGGGCTCGGTTCATCCGAAACCTGCCGTGCAGCATTGGGGGTCTCAGACATACCGGGCATCGCGCCGTCCTTTGATTCAGTTGGAAATTACTTGGACACTGCTGCCGACGAGGGCTTGGCGGCAGCGGCCGGGGCGGTAGCCGGGGCTTCTGCCGTGGCGCTAGCGCCGGCACTTGCCGCCGGCGCAGCGTCGGCGGCGTGCTGGTGATCCAGGGCCGCCTTGACCAGGCCCGCGAAGAGCGGGTGCGGGCGCGTGGGCCGCGAGCTGAGCTCGGGGTGCGCCTGTGTGGCCACGTAGTACGGGTGGACGTCGCGGGGAAGTTCCACGAACTCGACCAGCTTGCCGTCGGGCGACGTTCCGGAGAAGGAGAGCCCCTTGGCGGCAATCTGATCCCGGTACTTGTTGTTGACCTCGTAGCGGTGCCGGTGCCGTTCGCTGACCTTGGTGGCGCCGTACGTTTCGGCAACAACGGAGCCTTCATCGAGCTTGGCTTCGTAGAGGCCCAGGCGCATGGTGCCGCCGAGGTCGCCCTTGCCGTCAACGATGTCCAGCTGTTCTTCCATCGTGGCGATGACCGGGTACTTGGAGTCAGGCTCGAACTCGGAGGAGGATGCGCCTTCGAGGCCGACCACGTTGCGGGCGTACTCGATCACCATGCACTGCAGGCCCAGGCAGAGGCCCAGGACCGGGAGCTTGGTTTCGCGGGCATACTTCAGGGCGCCCAGCTTGCCTTCGAGGCCGCGGATGCCGAAGCCGCCCGGAACGCAGATGGCGTCGACGCCGGCGAGGGACTGCACGGCGCCCTCGCGGGTTTCGCATTCGTCGGAGGGGACCCAGCGGATCTTGACCTTGGTGTCGTTGGCGAAGCCGCCGGCGCGCAGGGCCTCCGTGACGGACAGGTAGGCGTCCGGCAGGTCGATGTACTTGCCGACGAGGGCGATCTCAACCTCGTGCTTCGGGTTGTGGACGGCGTCGAGCAGCTTGTCCCAGCTGGTCCAGTCCACGTCCTTGAACGGCAGGTCCAGGGCACGGACGATGTACGAGTCCAGGCCCTGGGAGTGCAGGGTCTTGGGGATGTCGTAGATGCTGGGCGCGTCCGGGCAGCCGATCACGGCGTCGATGTCGACGTCGCACATGCGGCCGATCTTCTCGCGCATCGGCTGCGGGACGTCGCGGTCCGAACGGATCACGATTGCCTCCGGCTGGATGCCGATGGAGCGCAGCGCGGCAACGGAGTGCTGCGTCGGCTTGGTCTTGAGCTCCTGGGACGGCCCGATGTACGGCACGAGCGATACGTGGAGGAAGAACACGTTGTTGCGCCCGATGTCCTGGCGGACCTGGCGGGCGGATTCGAGGAACGGCTGGGACTCGATGTCGCCCACGGTCCCGCCGATTTCGGTGATGATGACGTCCGGGGCGTTCTTGCCCTCGGCGGGCAGCCGCATGCGGCGCTTGATCTCATCGGTGATGTGCGGGATGACTTGGACGGTGTCGCCGAGGTATTCGCCGCGGCGTTCCTTGGCGATGACAGTCGAGTAGACCTGGCCGGTTGTGACGTTGGCCGAGCCTTCGAGGTTTTCATCGAGGAAGCGTTCGTAGTGGCCGATGTCCAGGTCCGTTTCGGCGCCGTCGTCAGTGACGAAGACTTCGCCGTGCTGGAAGGGGTTCATCGTGCCCGGATCCACGTTCAGATAGGGATCGAGCTTTTGCATTGTTACAGACAGACCGCGAGCCCGCAGGAGGTGGCCGAGGCTCGAAGCCGTCAGTCCCTTACCGAGCGAGGACGCTACACCACCGGTGACGAAGATGTGTTTGGTCGTCTTGGACGAGCCCGGAAACCGGGAATTTACACGAGAGTTTGATCGCTGCACCACGGGGTTTGAGCTTATCATCAATTCGGCCTTCCACGGGTTCTTTGGCGGGATCCCGATGTGATTGTTGTCCTAGCGGCGGTCGTTGCTGCGGTACTGGCGGGCCCCTCAGATCTGCGGGAGGAGCTTGGCGTCGTCCAGCAGCTCCTGGGCGTGGGCCTGGGCCGATTCCGAGTCCTCCTGGCCGGCGAGCATGCGGGCCAGCTCGCGGACGCGCTCGGCCTCGTCCAGCAGCTGAACGTCGCTGGAGGTGAAGCCGGTGGCGGTGGCGCCGTCTGCGCCCCGGACGGAGGTCTTCGTGACCCGGATGTGCTGGTTCGCGAAGGCCGCCACCTGCGGCAGGTGGGTCACCACGAGGACCTGGACGTGCCGGGCCAGCATCGCCAGCCGGCGCCCGATCTCGACGGCGGCGCGGCCGCCCACGCCGGCGTCGACCTCGTCGAAGACGAACGTCGGGACGGGGTCGACGGCGGCCAGCACCACCTCGATGGCGAGCATGACGCGGGAGAGTTCACCGCCCGAGGCCCCCTTGCCCAGCGGCCGGGCCGGGGCCCCGGAGTGCGGCTGGAGCAGGAAGGAGATCTCGTCGGCGCCGAACGGTCCCAGCTGCTCTGTTGGTTCCACATTGATGACCAGGGTGGCGTCGGCCATGGCCAGCGCCGCCAGCTCCGCGCTGACCCGGGCAGAGAGGTCCTTCGCGGCCTTGGTGCGCGCCTTGCTGATCGCGGCGGCCTGCTTCCGGAGCCCGGTTTCGGCGCGGGTGACCTCGGCATCCAGCGCCTCGATCCGGGTGGAGTCGTCCTGCAGTTCGTCGTAACGGGCGCGGGCTTGCTCGGCCCAGACCAGAACCTCGTCGATGCTCGGCGCGTACTTCCGGACCAGCTTGGCCAGCACCGCCCGGCGGTCCTCGATCTCGGCGAGCCGCTCCGGACCCTCGGTGTCCAGGGCGGCCTGGTAGCTGGCGAGCTCGGTGGCGATGTCGTTGAGCAGGAAACCGACCTCTGCCAGGCGCGCCGCGGCCGAGCCCAGCTCCTCGTCGTGTTCGGCCACGTGCTCCAGGGTGCGCTTGGCGGCATCCACCAAGGTGGTGGCGTCGGCGTCTTCGCCGAAGTCCTCGGCGATGAGCGCCTGGTGGGCGGTGCTGGCCGCAATCCGCAGTTCCTCGACGTTGGCCAGCTTCACGGCCTCGGCCTTCAGGGCCTCGTCCTCCCCCGGCTGCGGGTCGACGCCGTCGATCTCGGCGAGAGCAGCCTGCAGCGACTCGGCCTCGCGGAGGCGCTCCCGGGCGGCACTGCGCAAGGCATCCAGCTCACCCTGGCTGGCGTGCCAGTGGGCGTAGAGCTCCTGATAGGTAGCCAGTGTCTTGGCGAGGCTGTCGCCGGCGAACTTGTCCAAAGCGCCGCGTTGCGCCACCGGGCTCTTGAGCCGGATCTGGTCCGATTGTCCGTGCACCACCACAAGCGTTTCGCCGATTTCGGCGAGCACGCCGACCGGCGCGGCGCGTCCGCCCACGTATGCGCGGCTGCGGCCGTCGGCGCCGACGCTGCGGGCCAGCAACAGCTCCGCGCCGCCGTCGAACTCCTCGATCTCCGCGCCCGCCTCGCGGGCCCGCGCGATGGCGGCGTGTCCGGCGTCGAGCTTCAGCACGGCCTCCGCGGAGGCGCTCTTCGCGCCGCTGCGGACGGCGCCGGCGTCTGACCTGGCGCCGAGGAGAAGGCCGACGGCGGTGACCACCATGGTTTTGCCGGCGCCGGTCTCACCGGTCACCACGCTGAGGCCCGGGCCCAGCGGCAAGATGGCGTCGGTGATGACGCCGAGGTCGCGGATTCTCAGTTCTTCAAGCATGGTTCACTTCTCGGTTGAGGGGTCTGGCGATGGATCGGGTGCGTCGCCGTGCCCTGCGTGGCGCGGCGAGGGCAGCGGCGGCATGGGACGGGGTGTGCGGATAATCGGGACGGGTCCGGTGTGGATGGCCTCCGCCTGAGGCATGGGACCGCGCCAGCCCTGAATCGGCAGCTCGAATTTGCGTACCAGCCTGCCGGAGAAGGGCGTCTGGTGCGTCCTGGCCAGCCGCACCGGGGTGGCGGAGCGGGTCACTTCGACGCGCGCGCCCGGCGGCAGGTCCACGGAGCGGCGGCCGTCGCACCACAGCACGCCCTGGGCGTCGGTCCGGTTCAGGATCTCGACGGCGAGCCTGGACCGGGGCGAGACCACAAGTGGTTTGGCGAAGAGGGCATGGGCGCTGATGGGCACGATCAACAAGGCCTCGACTTCGGGCCACACCACGGGGCCGCCGGCGGAAAACGCGTACGCCGTGGAGCCGGTGGGAGTGGCCAGGACGACGCCGTCGCAGCCGAAAGAGGTCAGGGGGCGTTCGTCGACTTCCGTGACCACCTCGAGCATCCGTTCCCGGTTGCCCTTTTCGATCGCCGCCTCGTTGAGGGCCCAGGTGTGCCAGATCTTCTGGCCGCGGACCCAGACCTGCACGTCGATCGTCATCCGCTCCTCCACCGTGTATTCACGGCTCGCGATCCATTCGACGGTCTGGGCGAGGTCGGCTCGCTCGCTTTCGGCCAGGAAACCCACGTGGCCGAGGTTCACGCCGAGCAGCGGGACGTCGACTTCGCGGACGAGCTCGGCGGCCCGGAGGATGGTGCCATCCCCGCCCAGCACCATGACGAGTTCGACGTCGGGCAGCTTCACGTGGTCGTGGAGGACCTCGACGGGGTGGTCGAGCCGGCCGAAGAAGCGGACCATGTCCCCGAGTTCGGTCTTCTGCATCACGGGGATCAGGCCGGAGCCATGCAGCTGGGCGCACGCCTCCCAGGCAGCCTTGAGGGACTCCTCGCGCCCTGTGTGGGCAAGGATGAGGACACGCCTGCTCATCGGGTTCCGCCTTCTGGTGGTACTAGTGGTTCGGCCAGATTGTTCCGAGCAACGCAGCAACGGCTGCGTCCCGCTCCTCGATCTTAGGCGGGACTTCCGACATCGCGCGTTTTATCCACAGGAAGTACTCGACATTGCCGTCCTGGCCCGGCAGCGGGCTTTGGGCGAGGCCTTTGAGGTCCAGGCCCGCGTCCACCGCTGCGGCGGCCACCTTGCCGACGGCGAGCCGGCGTTCCCGCTCCGAGGTGACCACGCCGGTCCGGCCCAGGCGATCCTTGCCGATCTCGAATTGCGGCTTGACCATGAGGACGAGGTCGCCGCCGGGTTCGGTGCAGGCTGCCAGGGGCGCCACTACGAGGGTCAGCGAGATGAAGGACAGGTCCGCCACGGTCAAGGCGGCCGGTCCGCCGATCTCCGCGGGCGTCATGTAGCGCACGTTGAGGCCTTCATGGACGGAGACCCGGGCGTCGTTCCGGATTTCCGGGACCAGTTGGCCGTGCCCGACGTCGACGGCGACCACGTGGCCGGCTCCGCGCCGGAGCAGCACATCCGTGAACCCGCCGGTGGAGGCGCCGGCGTCGAGGCACCGTTTGCCCGCGACGTCGACGGCGGGAAAGGCGTCCAGGGCGCCGGCCAGTTTGTGCCCGGCGCGGCTGACATAGCCGTCCTCGGCGGAGGCAGCAACGTCCAGCGCGGCGTCTTCCGGAATCTGCAGGGAGGCTTTGGCGAGGACTTCGCCGCCGGAGCTCACCTTGCCCTCGGAAATCAGGCGGGCGGCGTGGGTGCGGGACCTCGCCAGCCCGCGGCTGACGAGGGCCTGGTCAAGCCGGCTCACGATCCCCCGTCCCCCGCGCCATGGATGCGGCGCGCTATGCCGGCGCCGGAAGCCACGTCTTCGTTCAGGGCCTCCAGCAGGGCATCGTGCATGCCGGCATAGGCCTCGCCGTGCTCGGAGACCGGCGTCAGCCGTACGGCGGCGAGCCGGTCCAGCACGGCGCTGACAGCCGGGTCCTGGATCTGCGCCTGCCGCCCTTGTGTTTGGTGGGGTGGCAGCGCGGGCCAGTCGATGTCGGCCGCGAGTGCCGGCGCTTCCCCAGCGGCGTCACTCGCCGTTCCGGGCCCGAAGTCGCGGTCCGGCGCATCATGCGGTGCCTGGGCAGGCTCCACGTTTGGCGCCGGGTGTGGCTGCTGGTTCTGCTCGGTCATGGGTCCAGTCTAGTGATCGAGCCACTCGAGGACCGGAGCCAGCGCGCTGGTCGTCTCGGGGTTCGCGGCCCACCAGGCCGAACAGGCGGCACGCCATGAATCGAGGTCAGCGGGATCGCCGGTGATGTGGACGGACTGGCCACGGACGATCGCCGAGGCGATGCCGCTGCGGAACCGCCCGGCGTCGTGCTCCACAGCAGGGTACGGAGCGTACAGGCCGGTCAGGTCATTGATGAGGAAATCGGGGCGCTCCCTGGTCCGTGCGGCGAGGATCGATTCCTTGGTGTCCACGCCGGTCAAGACAGCCACGGTGGCGAATCCGGCGTTGTTGCCGCCCAGGATGTCGGTGTCCAGGCGGTCGCCGACGACGAGCGGCCGGTCCGCGGCCAGCCGCTTGGCGGCGGTATGGAACAACGGCGCCTCGGGCTTGCCGGCCACGATCGGGGCCTTGCCGGTCGCGGCGGCCACGGCCGCCACGAGGGTCCCGTTGCCCGGGGCCATTCCGCGCGCCTGGGGAATGGACATGTCAGTGTTGGTCGCCACCCACAGCGCACCGCCAGCGACGACGTACGACGCCTCGGCAAGATCCTTCCACCCGAGGTCCGGGCTAAAGCCCTGGACGACGGCGACGGGATTTTCCGCCGCGCTGCGGACGGGAACCAGGCCCACCAGCTCAATCTCCTTTGCCAGCGCGGCGCTGCCCGTGATGAGCACGTGCGCCCCGGCCGGCAGCATCGAGGCAAGCAGCGCTGCCGCCGCCTGCGAGGAGCTCACCACCTGGTGGTCCTCGGCGGGGGCGCCGAGCTCGCGCAGGTGTTGCGCCACCTGCGCGGGAGAGCGGGACGCGTTGTTGGTGACGTAGCCAAGTCCGACGCCGACACCGGCCAGCCGGCGCAGCGACTCCACCGCCCCGGGAATGGCGTGGGGTCCTGCATAGACCACACCGTCCAGGTCGGAAAGGAGCGCATCGAAGGTGGAGATCAGTGCGGGTCCGGTCATGCGACTAGTCCTCCACCCGCTCGCGCTGGGCCGTCTCGGAGTCTTCGACGACTTCCTGATCCGCGATGGCGTCCGACTCTTCGTCGGTTTCTTCGTCGGATTCATCGAGGACGTCGGCTTCGAGGGAATCCTGGTCCGACTCGGCGTCGTCGGACTCGAAGTGGCCGGCTTCGGCGTCGTCGGAGACTTCGTCGATCGGGTTCAGGGCGGTCTCCGCCGCAGCGGCGCCGGTGACTTCCGCGGCTACAGCGGCGCCGGCGACCCGTAGTGCACGCTCGTCGGCCCCGGCGTGCGCGGCTGCGACCTCCTGGGCTTCCTGGGCGCGGAGCCGGCGCTGGCGCTCTTCCTCACGCGCTTCTTCTTCCTCGTCCCAGCCGAGGTCGATGATGTCAGGTTCCTCTTCCGCCCCGAGGCCCAGCGCGTTTTCGGCCACGACGGCCTGCCGCTGCCACTTGGCGGCCTCGGCCGCGCGGCCGGCGGCCGTCAGGGCTTCGGCGTATGCACGGAACAGACGAGGGCTGTAGGAAAAGGCACGGTTGATGTCCAGCTGCGCGATCTCCAGCTCGGATACCGCGGCATCGAGCTGCCCGAGGTCGGTGCGGGCACCGGCGGCGACGATAGCCAGTTCCACCTTGCCCGGGGCGTCGAGGTCCTTGGCTTCTTCGGACCGGGCCATATCCAGGGCACGGTCCGGGCGTCCAAGGCCCCGCTCGCAGTCGGCCATGACCGGCAGGTGCATGTTGGAGCCGCTGATTCGCCGGTAGGTCCGGAATTCCCGCAGGGCTTCACCATAGTGTCCGGCGGCGTAGGCGGTCAGGCCGACAGCTTCGCGGACGGACGCAAGGCGGCCGCCACGGCGGCTGGCTGCGAGGGCGTGCTGGAAGGCAAGTTCCGGCTCCTCGTCCAGGAGCCGTCCCGCCATGACCAGGTGGCGGGCCACCCATTCGGCGCTGGTACCTTCGAGGGTCTTGATCTGGTGCTGCGTGGCGCGGTCAAGTTCCTTGCCCGTGACGTCCTCGTCGATCTGCGGTGATCGCTCACGGTCGGGACGGTTGGCGCTGCGGAGATCGGCGGCGTTCGGCACGCGCACGGGACGATCCTCGGGGCGGTCACGGCCGAACTGGCGGGGACCCGAGTCGCCGCGGTCGAAGCTGCGTGCCGGACGGTCTTCACGGTTGCCGAAGGGCTTGCGGTTGTCGCCACCGGAATACGGCTTGCGGTCACGATCGCCGCCACCGGAATACGGCTTGCGGTCACGATCGCCGCCACCGAAGCTGCGGCCCGCTCCGCCTTCACGCGGAGCACGATCGCCATACGGCTTACGGTCGCCGCCAGCGTACGGCTTGCGGTCACCGCCGCCGTAGCTGCGCTGGTCGCCACCCTCACGCGGGGCACGATCACCATATGGCTTACGGTCGCCACCGGCATAAGGCTTGCGGTCGCCGCCGCTGAAGCTACGGCCCGCTCCGCCTTCACGCGGAGCACGATCACCATACGGCTTACGGTCACCGCTACCGGCATAAGGCTTGCGGTCACCGCCGCCGTAGCTGCGCTGCTCGCCACCCTCACGCGGAGCACGATCACCATACGGCTTACGGTCACCGCCGCCGGAGTAAGGCTTGCGGTCACCGCCGGCATACGGCTTGCGGTCGCCGCCGCCATAGCTGCGCTGCTCGCCACCCTCACGCGGAGCACGATCGCCATACGGCTTACGGTCACCGCCGCCATAGCTACGGCCCGCTCCGCCTTCACGCGGGGCGCGATCGCCGTACGGCTTGCGGTCACCGCCGCCGGCATACGGCTTACGGTCGCCGCCGCCATAGCTGCGCTGTTCGCCACCCTCACGCGGAGCACGATCGCCATACGGCTTACGGTCATCCCTGGCGCGGAAGCCGCGAGGATCGCCGCCCGAGTTGCTCGTGCCGCGGTACGGGGCCCCGCCAGTGTTGTCGCGGGCTTTGCCGCCGCGGTTTCCGTCGTTGTGCTCAGCCATGCTGGAATCCTCCTGTTGCGAGCTGACCACTGGCGCAATCGCAGCCGCTCTTTTCCGTGTTTCGTTTCCTACGCAACCCGAAATCAAGCGCTTCGAAGTCCGTACATCTCCCCCAATTCTAGGCGAGCAACCCGTCACGGACTAACGGCATCGCACCAATAGGGCCCCGCGGTGGCAGGACTCACAGCAGCCTGCCGTGCAGTTCCGTCCCGGGTTGCCGGGTCCATCACCTCACGAGAAAAAACAGTGAATCCTTGGTTTTTTATGTCATACTTTCGCTAATGTTCTTGCCGAAAGAGCCCAGCGACCGCCGGCGCCGTCTGGCAACCGACTGAAACCACACAGACAAAGGAGTTCCTGTGACCACCAGCATTGGCGCGGACGCGCCGGCAGCTACTGCCTTAACTCCCGTAGCCGGGCACCCCACGCTCCCCCTGAAGCGGCCCGGGCTTTTCGCTGCGACCCTGATCCTGACGGCTGCCGCCATCTACTTCGCGTTCCTCACGCCGTCGATCGTGAGCCTCTCCATTCGGATCTTCGGGGTCGATCCGACAGGCAAGGCGTTGGGCCTCTCCACTGTCATATTGATCGGCGCGCTGATTTCCGTCGTCATGTTGCCGCTGTTCGGCAGCCTGTCTGACCGCACCCGAGGGCGCTTCGGCCGACGCCGCCCGTGGCTCGTCGGCGGGTCGCTGACCGTGCTTGCCGGCGCCATCGTCGTCGGGACTGCATCCAATGTCGCCATAGTGGCCGCAGGCTGGGCGATTTCACAGCTGGGCTTCAGCGCGGTCATCGCCGCCTTCCTGGCCTTGGTGCCCGACTTCATACCCGAACGACTGCGCGCCCGGACGTCCGCCGGGATCGGCGTCGTGACGGGCCTCGTTGTCCTCGGCGGCATCGCCTTCGCCAGCGCAAACGTTGCAGATCCGGTCACCATGATGGTCGCCCCGGCCGCCGTTGCCGTGCTCTTCGTGCTGGGCCTGTCGATGGTGATTGCCAAAGCTGATGTCATTCCTGCTGACGCGGCGGCGCTTCCCCGCTATTCCGTCCGCGAGTTCGCGGGGAGCTTTTTCATCAACCCGTTGCATCACCCGAGCTTCGCCTGGAACTGGATTAGCCGGCTCCTTTTTGGAATCGCCATGGTCGGTCTCCAGACCTACTCCACCTATTTCCTGACTGACGTGACCGGGTTGTCGCTTCAGGACGCAACGGCCCGCTACACATTCGTCACCTTGATCACCACCCCCATCGGCTTCGTATTCACGGTTGCCGCCGGATTTCTGTCGGACAAGATGAACCGCCGCAAGATCTTCGTCGTCGGGGCAGCGGTGATCGCTGCCGCGGGCATCCTCATCGCCGCCCTGCTGCAGAGCGCGGACGGATTTCTGGTCGCGTACATCGTGTTCTCGATCGGCCTGGCTTTTTATCTGACGGTCGACGTGGCAATCGCGGCCTCGGTCGTCCCGGATTCTGCCCAAACAGCCAAGGCCATGGCGGTGTACCAGGTCTCGACGACGGCGCCCGCCATTGTGGTGCCGCTTCTTGGCGTGCTCGTGCTCACGTCAGCCGCCGCCTACGTCCCGTTCTTCTGCATCCTCGGCGGGATCGCACTGCTGTCTGCCGTCACCATCCTCTTTGTAAAGGTCCGCTGAACCATGCCGCACTCTTCTCCCGAACCCGCGTTCACAGAACTCCTGGACGGCGCGGCATGGATCCGCCCCTGCGAACCTGTCGACCCGGGCCCCGGTTCCCGGCCGGCGTATGTTGTGCGCCTCGACGTCGAGTTGCCCGCCGACGTGGCAGCGGCAACTCTCGCTGCGACGGCCCATGGCATCATCGAGGTCTTCCTCAATGGCCGGAGGGTCGGGGACGAAGAACTCGTTCCCGGGTTCACCGCCTACCGGAAGCGGCTGCAGGTGTTCGAATGGGACGTTGCGGGCTACCTTCACGGTGGCACCAACCGCGTCGAGGTGCTTCTAAGTGACGGATGGTTCCGCGGACGGCACGGCTTCGAACGCCGTGCCGATGGATTCGGCATCGAAACCGCAGTGCTGCTCGGACTCAAAGGGTCCTCCGGTTCCGGCGAAGCGTTCCATGTCGTGTCGGACGGCACCTGGAGTTCGGCTCCGAGCCACATCATTCGGGCTGACCTGATGGACGGCCAGTCCGTCGACTTCCGCCGGCTCGACGGCGACGGCGGCGTCGACGGACCGTGGTCAGCGGTCAGCATTGGAACCGGCGCCCTCTACGACGACGGGTCACGGCTGATCCCTACAAGCGCGGAGCCTGTGCGCCGGATCGACACCCTCCCGCCCGTGGGCGTGTCGTCGCCCCGGCCGGGCACCGCCGTCGTCGATTTCGGGCAGAACCTCAACGGATGGGTGCGCCTGACCTCATTGGGCCCGCGCGACACCCACCTCGTGCTGACCCACGGGGAAGTGCTCGCCGGATCAGGCCTGGTTTCCACGGAGAACTTGCGGTCCTTCATCTTCGCTACCGGCGACCTCCTGCCGGCGGGACAGATTGACGAAGTCATCTCCTCCGGCCGCCCTGGTGAAACCTTCGAGCCCCGGCACACGACGCATGGATTCCGGTACGTCCAGATCGACGGCCTGCCGGGGGCCCTCGATCCCGAGGACATCCGGGCCGTCGTCGTGCACACGGATTTGTTGCCCACCGGCTCGTTCTCCTGCAGTGACGCCGCCCTCAACGCGCTTCACACGGCAGGGGTCTGGAGCTTCCGGGGAAACGCCTGCGAGATTCCTACCGACTGCCCTCAGCGGGAGCGCTCCGGGTTCACCGGCGACTGGCAGGTATTTGTCGGCACCGCGGCCTTTCTGTACGACGTCCAGGCGTTCTCGGACAAGTGGCTCGCCGATCTCGCCGCCGATCAATGGGCCGATGGCCGGGTTCCCACCATCACGCCCAACCCCGCGGGCGGCAAACCCTCGGGCGTTCTCTTCGAGGACCTCTCGGCAGGGTCGGCCGGATGGGGCGACGCCGCCGTCGTCGTCCCCTGGGAACTGTGGCGCGCCTACGGCGACGAGGGCATCCTGCGCCGCCAACTGCCCTCAATGCAGGCCTGGGTCGACTACGCCGCCCGTTCCGCGGCGGGCAACAGGCACCCCGCCCGGGCAGAGCGCCGGCCTGTCCCCGCCGCCTGGGAGACGTTCCTCTGGGACTCCGGATTCCACTTCGGAGAATGGCTCGAACCCGGCGTACCTCCCGCTCCGAATCCCGCCACCGACCACAGCATTGTGGCGACCGCGTTCCTGCACCGGTCAGCCGCACTCCTCGCCGCGTCAGCCAAGGTGCTGGGCGAAAAGGAACTTGAGGCAAAATACAGCACTGTCGCAGCCGGAGCCCGCGAGGCATGGCAACGCGAGTTCCTCACCGGTTACGGGCGCCTCTCGATCGAGACCCAGGCCCACTATGCCCGCGGTTTAGCCTTCGGATTGTTCCCTGCCGGGGCCCGGGAGGCCGCCGCGGGGCGACTTGCCGAGCTGATTGAGGAGAACAACGGACGCCTGGGTACCGGGTTCCTCAGCACCGGGCAACTGTTGCCCGCCCTTGCCGACCACGGCAAAGCCGAGGAAGCGTACGCCGTCCTGCTTTCCAGGGGCACCCCTTCCTGGCTCGGCATGCTCGAGAACGGCGCCACCACGGTCTGGGAGTGGTGGGACGGCGTCGCCCAGGGCGAGGTCCGGGGTTCGCTCAACCATTACAGCAAAGCCGCCGTCCTTTCCTTCCTCTACACGCACGTGGCAGGCATTCGGCTCTCCGAACACCCCACGGCGGACGAAGCGGCTTACCGTCACGTCACGATCGCCCCTGTCCCCGGCGGCGGACTCGACTGGGCACAGGCATCACTGCACACTCCTCAGGGCTTGCTGTCCTCAGCCTGGCGCATCGTCGGCGGCGACTTCGTCCTCGACGTTTCGCTCCCGCCCGGAACCCGTGCCCGCGTCGAATTGCCGAACGGGACAGTCCTGACGGCAGAAGGCGGCCAGCGAACCTTCAGCGTTCCACTTCAGCAGAGTGTCCGTGCCTGACACAGTCCGCGCCTAGCAAAGGAAGAGCATGAACAGCTTCACAAACCCCGTCCTCCGCGGCCACGCTCCGGACCCCAGCGTCGTTCGTGTTGGTGATGACTTCTACCTGGCCAATTCGAGCTTCGGGTTCCTCCCGGGAATTCCGATCTCGCATTCCACCGATCTGGTCACGTGGCGCACCATAGGATTCGCCGTGACGAGACCGGGACAGTACCGTCGCGACGGACAACCCGGGTCCATAAACCTGTTCGCACCCACCCTTCGCCACGAAGAAGGAGTGTTCTATCTGGTCTGCACCAACCAGGCGAAGGGCCAGGGCAACTTCTTCGTCACGGCAACCAGCCCGGAAGGTCCGTGGTCGGATGCGGTCTGGCTCGACCAGGAAGCCTTCGATCCCTCCTTGTTCCGTGACATCGACGGCCGCTGGTACTACACCCGCCGTACCCTTCAGTTCCGCCCGGACGGCAACCTTGGTCCCATCGTCCAAGCGCCCATCGACATCGCAACGGGCACGCTGGGCGAGTTCCGCCCACTGACCGCGAACAACCGGGGATTCTCCAGCAACGACATCGAGGGACCCCACCTGTTCACCCGCGACGGCTGGTACTACCTCACCGGAGCCGAGGGCAGCAGCTGGAAGGGACACATGCAGACCATCGGCCGCAGCAGGTCACCATGGGGCCCGTTCGAACCCGCACCCCACAACCCGATTCTGACCCACCGCGACCGGGTGGCACACCCGATCCAATCCGTTGGGCACGCCGATTTCGTCGAGGACGCATCCGGCAACTGGTGGGCCGTGTCCCTGGGAACGCGCCATGACCGCTTCTCCAGTCATCACACGCTGGGACGGGAAACCTTCCTCGCACCCGTCACCTGGACGGAGGACGGTTGGCCCGTCGTCGGCCACGACGGACACACGGAAGAAGCGTTCGACGACGTTCCGACCCCCACGGACAGGGGAACCCGGATCGACGTCGCCGACTCGCTGTGGCTGCGGGGCTGGCGCACACTGCAGGCCGGCGAACCTGGCGTGAATGGGAAACAGACCGACGACTTCATCGAAGTCCCGGCGGGCCCCGACCTCACCGAACGCCCGCCCGTCGGGGCCCTTTTCAGGGCGCAAAGTGAATTCGACCAGACGTTCTCCGCAACGGTGGATAGTGATGATGCCGTTGCCGCGGGAGTCGCCGTGTATACCAACTCGATGCATTTCTTCTCGGCACTGGTGCGGCCGGTCGGATCGGGCAGGGCCGTCTCCTTCCGCCGCGTGGTCGATGACATGCTCACGGAGACGGAGACAGTTGTTCCTGCTCAGGGCGATCTCCGGCTCACTGTCACGGCAACCGGCGGCAGGTACACGTTCACCGCGACGGTGGGGCACGAGAGCTGGGAACTAGGGTCCGGTAACTCCCGGCTCCTCTCAGCCGAGGCGGCACAGTGGTTCGTGAACGTTAACTTTGCGCTCATCGCCGTCGATGAGGGATCAAACGGTGGTGCTGCCCGGTTCGGCCGGGTCCTCATCGAGGAGCCCCCCAAGACAGTGCCCCCGGCGTTCGAAATCCCGTACTAGGCAACTTCACAGCCTCAACAAATTCACACAGCCCGGAGGCGTTCCTTGAGGCTTTCGGAGAATTCGGCGACGCCGGCGACGATGTCGACTTTGCCGTTGGACAGGACCCATTGAACCTGAAGTCCATCACTGACTGCTATGCACTCCCTGGCCACGAGCTCCAGATCCACGTCATGGCGAATCTCGCCCTTGTCGACGGCTTTCTGCCACCGGGCAACCAGTGATGCCACTACGCCCTCGTACTGCGCCGCAAGCCGGGCGTGGGCGGGGCTTCGCGTGTCTGCCGCCTCTGAAATGGACAGCACAAAGAGTTCAATCAGGCCCGGCTGTTCGGTGAAGCGACGGGTGGCTTCCACCATTTCGTCGAGGGCGTCCAGCCCGGAATCCGAGCCGGGCAGGGATTCCCACCAGGACGCCGTCTCCATGAGGCGCCGCTCGGCCACTGCCTGAAGCAGCACGTTCTTGCTCGGGAAGTGGTGGGCCAGACCGCTCTCACTAATGCCGACAGCTTCCGCAATGGCCGACATGGGGGTCGCGTAGTAGCCGTCCGCACCGAACATCTTCGTCGCCACGTCGATGATCTTTTCGCGACGCCGGACCCCGGTCGGATAACTGCCGCCGCTCGCCTTCAGTCCCATGCGTTTCACCGTAACGCAAGGTGGCAAGAAACAAGGAATCAACGGTCCGGCTCCGGGCCTGGGCAGTACTTTCTGGGGTCTTCAAGGTTCGTGGCCGTGGATGTCGACGATCGTGAACCTCGACATCGGGCGCAGCGTGAACACCCTTCAGCAGGTCAACCCGCCACGAACCGCGAAGAGCCGCTAATCTTGGGGCACCCAAAACAGAGGAGAGACCCATGGGCACGGTGGTCATGTACAGCTCGGTGTCGGTGGACGGCTTCATCGCGGACGAGGACGACCAGCCCGGACCCCTGTTCGACTGGTTGTCCAGCGGTGACGTGCCGTTGGACGAGAGCGGCGAGTTGAAGGTGTCGCAGACGTCCTACGACTACACCCGGCCGTACTGGGACCAGATCGGGGCGACCGTCGTCGGCCGCCACGTCTTCGACATGACGGACGGCTGGGACGGGAAACCTCCGGGCGGGGTCGACCACGTGGTCGTCGTGACGCACCGGCCGGAGCCTGACGGCTGGGACTCCGAAGCGCCGTTTCACTTCGTCGACGGCGTCGAGGCAGCCGTGGCCAAGGCGCAGAAGCTTGCGGGTGACCGCATGGTCGAGGTCGCCGCCGGCGACGTCGGTGGCCAGGTGCTTGCCGCGGGCCTGGTCGACGAGGTGCGCATGGACGTCGTACCCGTCGTGTTCGGGTCCGGCAAGCGCTACTTCGGGTCGGTCCACGCGCAGCACCTGTTGGAGGATCCTGATGTGGTGATTCAGGGCAACCGGGTGCTTCACCTGCGCTATCGGGTGCGCCGTTGACCGATCTGAGCGGGTACGCGAAGAAGTCCACTGCGAACGGTGACACAAGATCGGGCCTCCGCTCGCGGGGTGCGGTTAAATGCGGGAGGACCCCCAACCTGGTGGTTGGGGGTCCTCGACCTGTAATGGTGTTCCGGCGGTGACCTACTCTCCCACACCCTCCCGGGTGCAGTACCATCGGCGCTGTGGGTCTTAGCTTCCGGGTTCGGAATGGGACCGGGCGTTTCCCCCACGCTATGACCGCCGTAACCCTTGCTCCGCCGCCTTCACCCTGGGGGTGTGGCGGGGAAAACTGTGGTTACAACCTGCTGCACCGGTGTTGCTGGTGCAGTTGTGGTGTTGTGTATGTTGTTGTGGTTTTGTTCCTGTTGCAACGTGCCGCGGGTGCGGGTTTGTTGGTTGGGAACCACATAGTGGACGCAAGCAGTCTTGTTTCTTTGTACCCTCCCCTGGTGCGAACCCCTTTTGAAACGGGTTCGCGGGAAGAGTGTGTGGTGTAAGTTATCGGCCTATTAGTACCGGTCAGCTTCACGAGTCGTTAGTCCTCGCTTCCACATCCGGCCTATCAACCCAGTGGTCTGGCTGGGGGCCTCTCACACACAAGGTGTATGGAAATCTCATCTCGAAGCGAGCTTCCCGCTTAGATGCTTTCAGCGGTTATCCCATCCGAACGTAGCTAATCAGCGGTGCACTTGGCAGTACAACTGACACACCAGAGGTTCGTCCGTCCCGGTCCTCTCGTACTAAGGACAGCCCTTCTCAAATTTCCTGCGCGCGCAGCGGATAGGGACCGAACTGTCTCACGACGTTCTAAACCCAGCTCGCGTACCGCTTTAATGGGCGAACAGCCCAACCCTTGGGACCTACTCCAGCCCCAGGATGCGACGAGCCGACATCGAGGTGCCAAACCATGCCGTCGATATGGACTCTTGGGCAAGATCAGCCTGTTATCCCCGAGGTACCTTTTATCCGTTGAGCGACGGCCATTCCACAATGTACCGCCGGATCACTAGTCCCGACTTTCGTCCCTGCTCGAGATGTCTCTCTCACAGTCAAGCTCCCTTGTGCACTTACACTCGACACCTGATTGCCAACCAGGCTGAGGGAACCTTTGGGCGCCTCCGTTACTTTTTAGGAGGCAACCGCCCCAGTTAAACTACCCATCAGGCACTGTCCCTGACCCGGATTACGGGCCGAAGTTAGATGTCCAAAGTGACCAGAGTGGTATTTCAACGATGACTCCACCCGAACTGGCGTCCGGGCTTCAACGTCTCCCACCTATCCTACACAAGCCACTCCGAACACCAATACCAAACTATAGTAAAGGTCTCGGGGTCTTTCCGTCCTGCTGCGCGTAACGAGCATCTTTACTCGTACTGCAATTTCGCCGAGTTTATGGTTGAGACAGCGGGGAAGTCGTTACTCCATTCGTGCAGGTCGGAACTTACCCGACAAGGAATTTCGCTACCTTAGGATGGTTATAGTTACCACCGCCGTTTACTGGGGCTTAAATTCTCAGCTTCGCCTTGCGGCTAACCGGTCCTCTTAACCTTCCAGCACCGGGCAGGAGTCAGTCCGTATACATCGTCTTGCGACTTCGCACGGACCTGTGTTTTTAGTAAACAGTCGCTTCCCCCTGGTCTCTGCGGCCCCGATCCCCTCCCACCAGCGTGTGGTGTTCAAGGTTGGGGCCCCCCTTCTCCCGAAGTTACGGGGGCATTTTGCCGAGTTCCTTAACCATAATTCTCTCGATCGCCTTAGTATTCTCTACCTGATCACCTGTGTCGGTTTGGGGTACGGGCGGCTAAAACCTCGCGTCGATGCTTTTCTCGGCAGCATAGGATCACCGAATCCCCCCCTACGGGGGTCCCGTCAGATCTCAGGCATCATGAACGGCGGATTTGCCTACCGTTCGCCCTACATCCTTAGACCGGGACAACCATCGCCCGGCTCGGCTACCTTCCTGCGTCACACCTGTTAATACGCTTGCCTCCCAGGATCAGGTCCCGCGCTCCACCAAAACCCTCACACCCAAAGGGTGATCGGGCAGGTCTCGGGCGGTTAGTATCCCCTGTTCAACATGGGCGGTTTTTCGCCGGTACGGGAATATCAACCCGTTGTCCATCGACTACGCCTGTCGGCCTCGCCTTAGGTCCCGACTTACCCAGGGCAGATTAGCTTGACCCTGGAACCCTTGATCATTCGGCGGACGGGTTTCTCACCCGTCTTTCGCTACTCATGCCTGCATTCTCACTCGTGTAGGCTCCACCGCTGGTTTACACCGCGACTTCACCGCCCACACGACGCTCCCCTACCCATCCAGACGCCTGAACCACAAGGGCTTAGCTAATATCTGAATGCCACAACTTCGGCGGTGTACTTGAGCCCCGCTACATTGTCGGCGCGGAATCACTTGACCAGTGAGCTATTACGCACTCTTTTAAGGATGGCTGCTTCTAAGCCAACCTCCTGGTTGTCTTCGCAACTCCACATCCTTTCCCACTTAGCACACGCTTAGGGGCCTTAGTTGGTGGTCTGGGCTGTTTCCCTCTCGACTATGAAGCTTATCCCCCACAGTCTCACTGCTGCGCTCTCACTTACCGGCATTCGGAGTTTGGCTGACGTCAGTAACCTTGTAGGGCCCATTAGCCATCCAGTAGCTCTACCTCCGGTAAGAAACACGCAACGCTGCACCTAAATGCATTTCGGGGAGAACCAGCTATCACGAAGTTTGATTGGCCTTTCACCCCTACCCACAGCTCATCCCCTCCATTTTCAACTGAAGTGGGTTCGGTCCTCCACGACGTCTTACCGTCGCTTCAACCTGGCCATGGGTAGATCACTTCGCTTCGGGTCTAGATCACGCCACTGCAACGCCCTGTTCAGACTCGCTTTCGCTACGGCTTCCCCACACGGGTTAACCTCGCGACGTAACACTAACTCGCAGGCTCATTCTTCAAAAGGCACGCCGTCACCAGAATCAGACTGGCTCCGACGGATTGTAAGCACACGGTTTCAGGTACTGTTTCACTCCCCTCCCGGGGTACTTTTCACCTTTCCCTCACGGTACTGGTCCGCTATCGGTCATTAGGGAGTATTTAGGCTTATCAGGTGGTCCTGACAGATTCGCACGGGATTTCTCGGGCCCCGTGCTACTTGGGATACTTCACCAGGCGGTACACAACATTTCGGTTACGGGGCTCACACCCTCTACGGCCGGCCTTTCAAGACCGTTCACCTATGCCTGCACATCACACCTCACCAGCCCGGCAGAACTGGTATGGAAAGTCCCACAACCCCGACCATGCAACGCCCGCCGGCTATCACACATGGAACGGTTTAGCCTGATCCGCGTTCGCTCGCCACTACTAACGGAATCACTATTGTTTTCTCTTCCTGCGGGTACTGAGATGTTTCACTTCCCCGCGTTCCCTCCACGCACCCTATGTGTTCAGATGCGGGTCACCAGGCAGCTCGCGCCCCTGGCGGGGTTTCCCCATTCGGACACCCTGGGATCACAGTCCGGTTATCGACTCCCCCAGGCTTATCGCAGATTCCTACGTCCTTCTTCGGCTCCTAATGCCAAGGCATCCACCGTGTGCTCTTAAAAACTTGACCACAAAAGATCAATCAGAAATTTTCGAGAGAACCATGAAAACCACCACCACCGCCCCGAAGGACAACAGCGACAGATCCAGGTTCATATTCTTGGAAATTGCTTCTTATAAAAGATGCTCGCGTCCACTATGTAGTTCTCAAACAACAACCCCGTACCACACACCCCACACACACAACCCACACGGGCCGAACATGCATGATCGATGCAGCCAGGAAACCAGAAACACAAGTCCCACACCACCACCCCCCACGCTCCCCCGTAAGGGAACCCGGAAACGATGCCATGGTCCTGTTGTCTCAGGACCCAACAGTGTGCCAAACACTAAACCGCCCGGGCATCTCTCCCGCACCGTTCCAGGAACAGTCCCCGAAGGAACCGTCCGTACTAGGCAAGAAGAAAACCCCTGCGGCCGCTATTTGCTGATATTCCACCCGTGAGCACCCGCCGCAGAACTTGCGTCTGCGCAACGGGCGTACTCCTGACAACCCCGCCACACTCAAATGCATGAGGCACGGTGGTTGTAGGTGCTCCTTAGAAAGGAGGTGATCCAGCCGCACCTTCCGGTACGGCTACCTTGTTACGACTTAGTCCCAATCGCCAGTCCCACCTTCGACAGCTCCCTCCCACAAGGGGTTAGGCCACCGGCTTCGGGTGTTACCAACTTTCGTGACTTGACGGGCGGTGTGTACAAGGCCCGGGAACGTATTCACCGCAGCGTTGCTGATCTGCGATTACTAGCGACTCCGACTTCATGGGGTCGAGTTGCAGACCCCAATCCGAACTGAGACCGGCTTTTTGGGATTAGCTCCACCTCACAGTATCGCAACCCTTTGTACCGGCCATTGTAGCATGCGTGAAGCCCAAGACATAAGGGGCATGATGATTTGACGTCGTCCCCACCTTCCTCCGAGTTGACCCCGGCAGTCTCCCATGAGTCCCCGCCATTACGCGCTGGCAACATGGAACGAGGGTTGCGCTCGTTGCGGGACTTAACCCAACATCTCACGACACGAGCTGACGACAACCATGCACCACCTGTGAACCGGCCCCAAAGGGGAAGGACTGTTTCCAGCCCGGTCCGGCCCATGTCAAGCCTTGGTAAGGTTCTTCGCGTTGCATCGAATTAATCCGCATGCTCCGCCGCTTGTGCGGGCCCCCGTCAATTCCTTTGAGTTTTAGCCTTGCGGCCGTACTCCCCAGGCGGGGCACTTAATGCGTTAGCTACGGCGCGGAAAACGTGGAATGTCCCCCACACCTAGTGCCCAACGTTTACGGCATGGACTACCAGGGTATCTAATCCTGTTCGCTCCCCATGCTTTCGCTCCTCAGCGTCAGTTAATGCCCAGAGACCTGCCTTCGCCATCGGTGTTCCTCCTGATATCTGCGCATTTCACCGCTACACCAGGAATTCCAGTCTCCCCTACATCACTCTAGTCTGCCCGTACCCACCGCAGATCCGGAGTTGAGCCCCGGACTTTCACGGCAGACGCGACAAACCGCCTACGAGCTCTTTACGCCCAATAATTCCGGATAACGCTTGCGCCCTACGTATTACCGCGGCTGCTGGCACGTAGTTAGCCGGCGCTTCTTCTGCAGGTACCGTCACTTTCGCTTCTTCCCTACTGAAAGAGGTTTACAACCCGAAGGCCGTCATCCCTCACGCGGCGTCGCTGCATCAGGCTTGCGCCCATTGTGCAATATTCCCCACTGCTGCCTCCCGTAGGAGTCTGGGCCGTGTCTCAGTCCCAGTGTGGCCGGTCACCCTCTCAGGCCGGCTACCCGTCGTCGCCTTGGTGAGCCATTACCTCACCAACAAGCTGATAGGCCGCGAGTCCATCCAAAACCACAATAAAGCTTTCCACCCCCCACCATGCGATGAGGAGTCATATCCGGTATTAGACCCAGTTTCCCAGGCTTATCCCAGAGTTAAGGGCAGGTTACTCACGTGTTACTCACCCGTTCGCCACTAATCCCCGGTGCAAGCACCGGATCATCGTTCGACTTGCATGTGTTAAGCACGCCGCCAGCGTTCATCCTGAGCCAGGATCAAACTCTCCGTTGAAGAAAAACAGACACAACCAGGCACCACGGGAAAACGCGGAACCAGGCTGCACAAAATTTGAAACCAGCTAAAAACACCAGACCACACCACGGGGTGGCGGGCCCGGCACATTCAACCAATTCAATACAATAAATTGGTATCAACAAACTTGGCACACTATTGAGTTCTCAAACAACAGACACATTCGAATACTCGTCGAAACAATTCATTTCAATGAATTCTTTTATTTCGCTTTTCTTCGCTGCGATGTTTACAGCTTATTTCATTCATTTCCACTTTGCAAATTCGCGATTTTCATCCGAATTTCACTCTGTGGAGCGAATCCGCCCAGCAGAATTGAAGCAATTTTCATTATCCGCGCCTAGCGCATGAAGAATTGCTTCTCATTTGTGGGGGTTTGTCTCCGCTCAGCGGCGGCGACTCAGAAAACAATACACGCTCCTCCCCGGCCGTGCAAATCAGCCAGGAAGGAGCGTGCAGCGTGCGTTCTCAGTACGGACCAGCAGCGGATCAGGGCGCCGCGACCTCCACCGTTGCCAGGTTCTTCTTGCCCCGCCGCAGGAGCAGGTAGCGCCCGTGCAGCAACTGGCTGGCCGCAATAACGGCGTCGGGGTCGGAGACCTTCGCGTTGTTCACGTAGGCCCCGCCCTCCCCCACGGTGCGGCGGGCGGCGGACTTGCTCTCGGACAGGCCGGAGGCCACGAGCAGTTCGACGATGCCCAGACCGCCGGCGTCCACGGTGGCGGACGGCAGCTCGGAGGTGGCAGCCTTCAGGGTCGCTTCATCCAGCACAGTCAGATCGCCGTTGCCGAACACCGCCGCCGACGCCGCAATGACCTTTTCCGTGGCGTCAACACCGTGGACAAGAGAGGTCACCTCGTATGCCAGTTTCCGCTGGCCCTCGCGAGCGAACGGCCGTTCGGCGACTGCCAGCTCCAGTGCCTCGATCTCCGCACGGGTCAGGAACGTGAAGACCTTGAGGCGGGCCGCGACGTCGGCATCTGCCGTGTTGAGCCAGAACTGGTAGAAGGCGTACGGGCTGCACATCGCCGGATCCAGCCAGATCGCGTTGCCCTCGCTCTTGCCGAACTTGGTGCCGTCAGAGTTGGTGATGAGCGGCGTTCCCAGGGCATGGACGTGCTTGCCCTCAACCTTCCGGATGAGTTCGGTGCCGCTGGTGAGGTTGCCCCACTGGTCCGAGCCGCCGGTCTGCAAGGCGCAGCCGTAGTCGCGGAACAACTGGAGGTAGTCCATGCCCTGCAGGATCTGGTAGCTGAATTCGGTGTAGCTGATGCCTTCATCCGAGCCAAGGCGGGACGCGACGGCATCCTTGCGGAGCATGGTCCCGACCCGGAAGTGCTTGCCGATGTCGCGCAGGAAGTCGATGGCGCTCAGCGGCGCCGTCCAATCCAGGTTATTGACCATCCGGGCGGCGTTGTCGCCCTCGAAGCTCAGGAAGCGGCGGACCTGCGCCTGCAGGTAGCCCACCCACTCCGAGACGGTGTCCTTGGTGTTAAGGGTGCGTTCCGCCGTCGGACGCGGATCCCCGATCAGCCCCGTGGAGCCGCCGACCAGGCCGAGCGGCTTGTGGCCGGCCAGCTGGATCCGGCGCATTAGCAGCAGCTGGACGAGGTTGCCCAGGTGCAGGCTCGGCGCGGTCGGATCGAAGCCGCAGTAATACGTCACAGGCTCGCCGGCGAGGAGCTTCTCGAGCTCCGCCTCATCCGTGGAGACGTGGACAAGGCCGCGCCATTTCAGCTCCTGCCAGATATTGGCGAAGCTGGGGTCGTTCTGCTGGGCATCGAGATTATTTAGCTGGGACACGGAATCTAAGGTAGCAGGATCAGCACATCCGCATCGCAGGTGACGCCCTGCCGGCCGCTGTCTCCCCGCCGCCGTTCGGCAACGGGGAGCCGCCGTCCGGCAGCCGTACAACGCGGCGGCCGGAACGGGCCTACTCCTCGATGCCGGCGGGGACGCCGGAGGCGGCGATGAGCCTCAGGCGTTGCGTGGGCCTGGTCATGGCCACATAGAGGTCGCCCACCCGGCCGTGCTCATGGTTGAGCATGTCCGTCGGTTCAAGGACCACGACGCCGTCGAACTCCAGTCCCTTTGCCTCGCGGGGGCTGATAACCACGATGTCCTGCGCGTAGCTTCCCGCACCGGTCCCCACGCGGTGCCCGTACACGGCCCGGAGTGCAGCGCTGGCTTCCGGGAGAAGCTCGCCGTCGGCAATGACCGCCAGCAGGCCACCTTCGATCGCGTCCAGTTCCTCCGGCAGTACCTCGACGAGCTTCGTGACAATCTGGCTCTGGTCCACGCGGTCGATCACCGGCGCCCAGCGTCCTTCCCTGACTGCCTTCGGCGCGGAAACCACCAGGCCGGCCGCATTGGCCATCCGGGCGGCCGCCTCGGCGATCTGCGACGGCGTGCGGTAGTTGACGGTAAGTTCCTCGAGCTGCCAGCGGTCGCCGAACATGGGGGCCAGCGCGCTGTGCCAGGAGTTGGCGCCGGCGACTGAACTCGTCTGGGCGATGTCGCCGACGATCGTGAACGACTTCAGCGGGCAACGGCGGACGAGCAGCCGCCACTGCATGGGCGACAACTCCTGCGCCTCGTCCACCACAATGTGCCCGAACGCCCAGCTGCGGTCCGTGGTGGCACGCTCGGCAGCGGTCAGCCGCGTCTCGCGCTCCTGGTTCTGGTCCACGAGGTCTTCGGCGGTGACGAGGACATCCACCCCGGCGGTTTCCATGTTGACCAGAGTCTGCTTGGCGTTGGCGAGATCGCGGGCGCGGTCCTGTTCCTGCTGAGCCAGTCCCCGGCCGGCAGCGGCATCAAGCTCGCCGAGCAATTCGGCGGCCTCGTCGAGCAACGGGACGTCGGACTCCGTCCACGGCGAACCGGCCGGGCGGAGCAGCAGGGCGCGTTCCTCCGGGGTGAGGTTCGGGGTGCATGCCTCGAGAATGGCCGGCTTGCTCAGCAACTCGCCCACGAGCTTCTCCGGGGTCATGGGCATCCAGCACAGGTTCAGCGCGATCCGGACATCCCGGGCGGACCGGACATCCTCCGCCAGGTAGGAGCGGTCGGCGTTGTTGCCGATGTTGCCGGCTTCCACCAGCTCCGTCATCTGTTCGGTCAGTTCGCGGAGCAGAATCTTAACGAAGGAGACTCGGGCCTCGTTGTGCGGCTTGCCCGTGGCCCGTGCCCTCTCCTTGGCGCGGCGGACCTGCCGCGGCGTCAGGATCAGCTTGCGCCCGTCGACCTCCAGGACGCGGTTTCCGGCCGGGAGGCGCTGCCGGTTGGCGACGGCGTTGGCCACCACGTCGGCCATGTCCAGCCGGCCCTTGATGGCGGCCACGGCAGAGTCCGGCTCGGCCACGGCGGTGATGCCCGGCATAAGCCGGCCAAGGCTCGCCATCACGACGCCGGTCTCACCCAGCGAGGGCAGCACACGTTCGATGTACTTCATGAAGGACGACGTCGGCCCCACCAGCAGGACGCCGGCGCTCTTGAGTCGGTCCCGGTGCGTGTAGAGCAGGTAGGCCGCGCGGTGCAGTGCGACGGCGGTCTTGCCAGTGCCCGGTCCGCCCTGGACCACGAGCGCGCCGGAGATGGAGGAACGGATGATCCGGTCCTGCTCGGACTGGATGGTGCCGACGATGTCCGACATCCGGCCGGTCCGCTTGGAATTCAGGGCAGCCAGCAGGGCGCCCTCGCCCTGGAGGGAGTCGTTGTCGGCGAGCATGTCGGCGTCGAGCACGTCATCCTCGATCGCCTTGACCTCGCGGCCCTGCAGGATCAGGTGACGGCGGCGACGAACGCCCTGCCGGTCAAAAGCCGTGGCCTGGTAGAAATGGCCGGCCTCGGGCGCCCGCCAGTCCACCATGAGCCGCTGCAGGTCCTCGGTGGTCAGCCCGATGCGGCCGATGTACTGGGCCTCCCCGGAGTCCAGGTCCAGGCGGCCGAAGACGAGGCGGTCATCGACGGCGTCGAGCTGGGCGAGGCGGTCCTCGTACAGGGCCGCGAAGGCATCGCGTTCGGAGACGTTTTGCATGGTGCCCACGGCACCGGCACGGCGCACCTGGGCCAGCTGGGTGCGCTTCTCTGCCCGCAACTCATCGAGCCGGGCGTAAAGTCCGGCCACATAGTCGCGTTCATGGGCCAAATCAGCGTCGTGCATCGAACGTTCCCCTATCGAAAAAGACAGACCCACCATTCTACAGCCATTTCGGCAGACTCAGCTTTCGCCGGTCTGTCGAACAATGCCAAGGCAGTCTTCGTCAGGGAATTCTACCGACACGTCCCGAATGGTCCAGCCCCGGACCTCCCGTTAGAGCCGTAACAAGGATCGGACGTTGTGGCCGGTCAGGGCCGCGCGGCCGCCAAGATCGTCCAGTTCCATGACCACGCCGACGCCGGCCACGTGGATGCCGCAGCGCTCAAACAGCCGTGCCGCGGCGCCGAGCGTACCGCCGGTGGCGAGGACGTCGTCGAGGATCAGCACGCGGCTCCCGGGCGCCAGATCGGTCGTATGCAGCTCGAGGGTGGCGGTGCCGTATTCCAGGGCGTAGTCCTCGGAGACGACCTCGCGCGGCAGCTTGCCCGCCTTCCGGACGGTGATGACGCCGGTGCCGGTGGCATACGCGGCAGCAGCGGCAAGAAGGAAGCCGCGGGCTTCCACCCCGGCGACGGCGTCGAACTGGCCCCTGAACGACTCAACGAGGGCGTCGACCACCGCCTTCAGTGCCGCCCCGTCGGCGAACACCGGGGTCAGGTCCTTGAAGCTGATTCCGGGTTGGGGGTAGTCCGGGATGGTGGCGCAGAGGCTGTTGATCAGCTCGCCCACGGGCTTTGCTGGCTTGATCTGGTTCGGCTCGCTTGGATTCACCCATCCACCTTACTGGCTGGTAGCCATGCGCCGCCGGGCCTGCCCCGTGCCGGGCAACCTGGCGGTCACCGAATGTTCACCTCAGGGGTGCCGGATTCCACCGTTGCGTCCACTCCCGCGGTGATTGAATGCTCCAATGCGACACGAAATCGTCCTCTCCGGCCATGGCGTCCACGTGGTTCCGCTGGCCCCGGAGCATGCGGAAGGTCTCTTTGATTTTGTGGATTCCGGCATGTGGGCGGGCATGGCGGCGCCGATGCCCGGAACCAGCGGCGAGCTGGCGGCGCTGTTCCAGTCCCGGCTGGACGATCCTGCAACCATCCCGTTCGCTGTGACGGACGGGCGGACCGGCGCCCTCCTTGGCACGACGTCCCTGTGTGACTACGTCCCCGCCCAACAGCGCCTGGAAATCGGGGGAACGTTCTTCGGGCGTCAGTTCTGGGGCAGCCACATCAATCCCGCGAGCAAGCACATGCTCCTCGCCCACGCCTTTGAGGTACTGGAAGTCCACCGGGTGGCGTTCCGCTGCGATGCCCGCAACACCCGGAGCGCGACGGCGATCGAGCGGCTCGGCGCCCGCTTCGAGGGGATCCTGCGCGGCCACCGCGTAGCGCCCGGCGGGGGCCGCTCGGACACCGCCGTGTTCTCGATCCTCTCGCAGGAGTGGCCGCAGGTGCGCGAAGACCTCCGGCGCCGGCTTGCCCCGTTCGCTGTCGGAGCCGACTGCGCACTCCGCGCCTTCGCAGGCCCGTAGAACTCCCTACGCCCCAGGCCCTGCATCTGCACAGGAGGCGCCCCCGGCGTCGCCGCCCGGGTCCGGTGAGCGCAGGAGGTCCTGGGCGAGCCCAAAGGAGACGACGTCGAGCGCCTTTCTGAGCGCGTGCTCGGCATGGAACCGTCCGGCCGCCACAGTGCTCAGCCTGGCGTAGTCCTCCGCCCAGCCGGACCGGCGGAACCTGTCTGCGTCGCCATGCAGGAGCCGCCCGTAGAGCACGTCCTCGAAGAGGTCATGGGCATCATCCTGATCATCCGGGGCGAGTCCGGACATCAACTTCTGGCGGCCCCGGATCATCCCGTCGGTGAACAAGGTGGCCGCCTGGTCTGCGCCCTCGCTTATCCGGGCGTCCGCCGCGTAATTGCACAAACGCAGGGCCCGCACCACGAGTTTGAGCGACACGTGTTCATCCGGAACGATGAATTTGCGCAGCAAGACCGCACGGAAGAGCTCGATCCAGTGCGTGCGCTCCGCCGCTGCAGCGTCGACGGAATCGACGGGTTCCGCTGGCTCCGCCGGCTCGCTCGGGACCGGGCCGCCATCTGCGGAGAACAGCTCAACCATGCGGAAGTACTCGGTGGCCAGCTGCGCAAAGATCTGCAGGCGTTCGAGCTCGCTGCTTGGCTTTCCCCGTTTTCCCTCGCCCATAATGCTTCATCATGCCCCACCGCGGGTGCCCGGCATCAGGGGTCCCTCCGGCTACGCGTTCCTCGCGTTTGGCGCTTTGGCGGCCTTGTAGCGGGACACGGTGGGGTCGCCGCTGAGCCAGAACCGCCACGGGTAGTCGTGGCTGCCGCCGGCGCCGGAGACGCCGACGCGCGGACCCGAGCTGATGTCCGCGGCGGCCGCGCCCGGCGGCGTCGCGGGCAGCTCCAGCCGGAAGGGTGCAACGAGGGCGTCCCGCCCGCTGTCCGCCGTCGTCAGCCCCAGCGCGGTGGCAAGCCGGGCGGGCCCGCTTGCGAGGTCGTTGTCGGATTTCGACGTCGGGCGCCTGCTCCGGGCCAACTCGTGTCCGGCGACAACTTCGCCGGCCCGCAGCAGCAAGGCCGACGCCGTGCCGGCGGGTCCGCAGACGATGTTGGCGCAATGGTGCATCCCGTACGTGAAATACACGTAGAGGTGGCCGGCCGGCCCGAACATCGGCGCGTTGCGCGCCGTTTCGCCGCGGAAGGTGTGGGAGCCCGGGTCAGGGTGCAGTGAATCATGCGGGCCAAGGTAGGCCTCCACTTCGGTGATCCGTACCGAGACGGAACCGTCGCGCCCGTCATGCGTCAAGACGGCTCCCAGAATCAGCGGCGCCACGTGCCGGGCGTCCGCCGAGAGCAGCTCCCGGAGCAACCCGGCCGCAACGGGCGATGCGCCGGGTACCGCACCCGGCACTGTTCCCGCCCCGGACACGGCACCGGACCTGGCGGGAAGCGAGCTGGACGTCATGCTCCGACTTTAACAAACGCCCGCCGGACACTGAACCGCACGCCACGGCCGTGTCCGAATTCCGCTAGCAGGTGGTCGGCGGAGCTGGCAGGATGGGGTCATGGACTTCTGGCAGCGCTACCGGGCAATCGACGCCCGGGACACCCGATTCGACGGGCAGTTCTATACCGCTGTCCGGACCACCGGGATCTACTGCCGGCCCTCATGCCCGGCCCGGACCCCCAAAGCGGACAACGTCACGTTCTATGAAACCTCGGCCGCCGCGCACGAGGCCGGCTACCGGGCCTGCAAGCGCTGCCTGCCCGAGGCCGTGCCCGGCACGCCGGCCTGGAACGTGCGCTCGGACATCGCCGGCCGCGCCATGCGGCTCATCAACGACGGCGTGATCAACCGCGACGGCGTCGAGGGGCTGGCGGCCCGGCTGGGCTATTCCTCGCGCCAGCTCAACCGGATACTGAGCCATGAACTCGGCGCCGGCCCGCTGTCCCTCGCGCGGGCCAGCCGCGCCCAGACCGCGCGCACCCTGCTGGTCTCCACCGGAATGAAGGTCTCGGACATCGCCTTCGCCGCCGGATTCAGCAGCGTGCGCCAGTTCAACGAGACCATCGGCGAAGTCTTTGCCATGACGCCCTCCGCCCTCCGCGCCACGGCCCGGCATCACCGTGCCCCCGCTGCCACCACGGCGCTCACGCTCAACCTTCCGTACCGGGAACCGTTCAATCCCGGCGTGTTCGACTTCCTCGCCGTCCGTGCCATCCCCGGGATCGAGGAAGGCAGCTCCGGCTCCTATGCCCGGACCCTGCGGCTGGCCCACGGCGATGCCCGGTTCCGGGTGGAGTACGACGCCGGCGCGCCCGGCCGTCCGCTGGTGCTGACCATCGGCGCCGTCGACCTCCGGGACCTGGCCTCTCTGCTGAGCCGGGTCCGGCGTCTGCTGGACCTCGACGCCGATCCCGTCGCCATCGATGCCGCCCTCGCGGCCGATCCCCGCCTTGCCGCCGCCGTGGCACGCACGCCGGGCATGCGGATGCCCGGTGCCGTAGACCCGCAGGAACTCCTGATCCGGGCCATGATCGGCCAGCAGATCACCGTGGCTGCCGCGCGGACCGCCCTGGTCCAGCTCTCTGCGGCCGGAAGCGAGAGCCTGGTGCCCGCCGATGGTCTCCACCGGCTCTTCCCCACGGCCGCCCAGATCGCGGAAACAGGCTTCGAACTGCTCCGCGGGCCGCAACGCCGCATCGACTCGGTCCGGGCAGCGGCCGCGGCAATGGCCTCCGGGGACCTTGACTTCGGCTACGGCGATGACGTGCGCGGACTTGAGGACAAGCTCTTGCCGCTTGCCGGCGTCGGGCCGTGGACGGTGGGATACGTCGCGATGCGGGTCATCGGGGCCCCGGACGTGTTCCTGGCCAACGACGCCGCGGTCCGCAATGGCATCCGGTTCCTCACTCCGGCCGCAGACGGCACCACTCCTTCCCCCGATTTCCGTGAGGTGAGTCCGTGGCGCTCCTACGCCACGATGCACCTTTGGCGCGCGGCAGCTGCTGCCCAGGCCGCGGCGCGCACAGCATCTCGTACCCGGTCGCAGTGACCGCCGCAGACTCCGAAGAAAGCGAAACCATGAAAGCCCAGTTGTTGACCATGTCCACCCCGGACGGTCCTTTCACCATCATTGCCCGCGACGGCGCCGTGCTGTCATCCGGCTGGACCGCCGTTCCCGGGGAGCTGACCGGTCAGATCCACGCGGACCTGCTGCCGGCCGAATTCGAGACCGTTACCGGCCTTGGCGCCATCTCCGAGGCGGTGGAGGCGTTCTACTCCGGCGATCCGGAACCGGCCATGGGCGTGCCGGTGCTGCAGAAATCCGGTCCCTTCCGCAGCCACGCATGGGACGTGCTCCGCACCGTCGCACCGGGACGCCCTGTGACCTACACGGAGTATGCGGAGCTTTCCGGCAACGCCAAGGCCGTCCGCGCAGCGGCCAGTGCCTGCGCCTTCAATGCGGCGGCCCTGTTTGTTCCCTGCCACCGGGTCATCCGGACCGACGGGACCCTGGGTGGCTTCCGCTGGGGGCTGGCCGTCAAGGGCAGCCTGCTGGACCGGGAACGCGAACTGGCCCTGACGGCGTCGCGGCCGTAGGGCTGCGGGCCCCGGGAGCGCCGCCTGGCGAAAGGCGGGCCCCGCTCAGTTGTTGACGGGCACGCCCGCGGGCCAGGGCAGCAGCTCCGGAAGGTCCACGCCGTCGGCCGCTGCCGTGGCGCGCAGGCTCCCGAGGCTCGGGGTGCGGCCGGCCAGCCAGGCGGCGATATCGGTCAGCATGCCGCTGATGACGGTGGATTTTCCCCCCGCTGCCAATGGCCCGGTCGGGCAACCCGAGCGGCTGCAGCACGAAACGCTGGCCGTCCGGGACCCTGGCGGAGAGGAAGTCGAAGAGGTGCTCGCAGAAGGGCCGGCTCCAGGTTTCCGGTCCGCGCCCGGTGCCGAGGTCCGTGGCATGGATGACGAGTTCTCGCCACAGCGCCAGTCCGCCGTCAAGGGCCACTCCCCCGCGGTAGGCAATGGGCGCACGCCAGCCGGCCGCGTCGAGGGAATCGAAGGCGCGCAGAGCCCGTTCCAGCGACGAGGCGAGGTCGGCACGGTGCTCCGCGAGGCTGTGGCCGGCCGCCATTTCGATGGCACGGGTGCGCCCCTCGAAACCGCCGTCATAGAGCTCGATTTTCTCGCCGCGGGCGGCATGTTCGAGCTGTCGGGCCATCGCGTTGGCGATGCCGCAGATGTGCGCCAGCACGTGCCCGCGGGTCCAGCCCGGCAGCTCGGACGGCGCCTTGATGTCCTGTTCCGAGAGCGAAGCGGCAATACCCGTCACGGTGTCGGCGGCCCTGTGCAGTTCTTCCCGAAGCTTTTCTGGTGTGATTGCGGTCATGGCGCCCATCCTAACGGAGCCACCGGATTAGCAGCGATTAACTGAGCCGGGTCAGGTCAGCGGGTCGGGTAGCGGTGCCGGATGTGCCGGCGGTCGTGCCGTGCCTGCCAGAATTCGATCTCCCGCGGACGCACCGCGTAGAGCTGCCAGTTGGGGTTCTCAGTGCCGTCCGCCCCGGGCCGGGCGTGCCAGTCCGCGGCCGAGGCCGCGGCGGACAGCGCCACGACGTCCCCTGCCACCCGCACCTGGCGCCCCTGCGGCTGCCAGAAGAAGTTCAGCGCCGCGTGCGGGTTGGCCGTGAGTTCGTGTCCCTTCCGGGACTCCCGGGACGTGGCGAAGTGCCAGCCGTCGGCGTCGATGTCCTTCAGGATCAGCATGCGCGAGGACGGCCGGCCGTCGGCGTCGGCCGTGGCCAGGCTGCAGGCGTTGGGTTGCGGCACCCCGGCCTCGAGGGCTTCGGCGAGCCACTGCCGGAAGAGTTCGGCGGGATCTGCCGGGGCGGCGGCCGGATCAAACTCCGGGAGGACATCGGGGAAATCGGGCAGCGCACGCAGGTACTGGCGGAAGGATTCGCTCATGCACCCACCTTAAGCGCCGCGAGTTGGCACTTCACGGCAGTGTTTTCGAAAAACATTGCCGCGAAATGCCAACTCGGTGGTAGACGCCCGGGTGGCGAGAGTTGCTACCCCGCGTACTCCCGCACGCCGGCCAGCTCGTCTTCAAGGGCCAGCAGCTGGCGCTCGACGGCGGCCGGTGCCGTGCCGCCCTGGGAGTTGCGGCTGTTGAGCGAACCCTCCGTGGACAGGACCGTACGGACCTCCGGCGTCAGGTGCTCCGAGATGGCGGCGTATTCCTCGTCCGTCAGGTCCCAGAGCTCGACGCCGCGGCTTTCGGCCTGCTTCACGGCGGCACCGGAGAGCTCGTGCGCCTCGCGGAACGGAACACCCTGCCGGACCAGCCATTCGGCAATGTCCGTGGCCAGCGCGAAGCCCTGCGGCGCCAGCGCTTCCATCCGTTCGGTGTTGAACTTCAGGGTCGCGATCATGCCGGACACGGCCGGAAGCAGCACTTCCAGGGTGTCTGCGGCGTCGAAGACCGGCTCCTTGTCTTCCTGCAGGTCGCGGTTGTACGCGAGCGGCAGGCCCTTGAGCGTCGCCAGCAGGCCCGTCAGGTTGCCGATCAGCCGGCCGGCCTTACCGCGCGCGAGCTCGGCGACGTCCGGGTTCTTCTTCTGCGGCATGATCGAGGAGCCGGTGGAGTAGGAATCATGCAGGGTGACGAAGGAGAACTCCTTCGTGGCCCACAGGATCACTTCCTCCGAGACCCGGGACAAGTCCACCCCGATCATGGCCGTGATCCAGGCGAACTCGGCGAAGACATCGCGGGAGGCGGTGCCGTCGATCGAGTTGTGCGTGGCGGAGAAGAAGCCCAGTTCCGCGGCAACGGCTTCGGGGTCCAGGCCCAGCGAGGAGCCGGCGAGGGCGCCCGAGCCATAGGGCGAAACCCCGGCGCGCTTGTCCCAGTCGGCCAGCCGCTGCACATCGCGCAGCAGCGCCCAGGCGTGGGCCAGCAGGTGGTGGCTGAGCAGCACCGGCTGGGCATGCTGGAGGTGGGTGCGGCCGGGCATGGCCACACCACGGTGGGCCTTGGCCTGGTCCACGAGAGCATCGATCGTGGCGAGCACGCCGCGCGCGATGATCCGGGCGTGGTCCCGCAGGAACATCCGGCCCAGGGTGGCCACCTGGTCGTTGCGGGACCGGCCGGCGCGGAGCTTGCCGCCGAGCTGGGTCCCGGCGCGCTCGATCAGGCCGCGCTCCAGGGAACCATGCACGTCCTCATCGGACTCGGCCGGCGTATAGGCCCCCGAGGCGACGTCCTCATCCAGCCGCGTCAGGGCGGCCAGCATGCCCTCGAGCTCGGCGTCGTCCAGCAGCCCGGCCTTGTGCAGCACGCGGGCGTGCGCCTTGGACCCGGCGATGTCGTAGCGGGCCAGCCGCCAGTCAAAGTGCGTGGACTTGCTCAGCGCTGCGAGGGCGTCCGCGGGGCCGCCGGCGAACCGGCCGCCCCACAGCGCTCCCGTGTTGGTAGCTTCGGACTTGGTGGTTTCCTGCTCAGCCACAGGGGCTACTTTCCGGCGACGCGGATGTCGCGGCCGGAGGCAACCTTGGCGGACATGCCCCACAGCTCGATGAAGCCACGCGCCATCGACTGGTCGAAGGTGTCGCCGGTGTCGTAGGTGGCGAGGTCGAAGTCGTAGAGCGAGGTCTCGGAGCGGCGTCCGTTGACGATCGCCTGGCCACCGTGCAGGACCATGCGGATGTCGCCGGAGACGTAGCGCTGGGTGTCTTCGATGAAGGCGTCGAGCGAGCGCTTGAGCGGGGAGAACCACTGGCCGTCGTAGACCAACTCGGCCCAGCGCTGGCCGACTGTGGCCTTGAAGCGGGCCTGCTCGCGCTCGATCGTGATGTCCTCGAGGTGCTTGTGTGCGGTGATCAGCGCCATGGCACCGGGGGCCTCGTAGATTTCGCGGGACTTGATGCCCACCAGGCGGTCCTCGACGACGTCGATCCGGCCGACGCCCTGGGCACCGGCCCGGCGGTTGAGTTCCTTGATGGCCTGCAGCGGGGTGACCTTGACGCCGTCGATCGCAACCGGCACGCCGGCCTCGAAGGAGATGGTGACTTCATCCGGCGCCGGCGGGAATTCCGGGGTGGCGGTGTAGTCGTAGATGTCCTTGGTGGGGGCGTTCCAGATGTCCTCGAGGTAGCCGGTTTCGACGGCGCGGCCCCAGACGTTCTGGTCGATCGAGTACGGGTTCTTCTTGGTGGTCTCGATCGGCAGTCCCTTCTCCTCGGCGAAGGCGATGGCCTTGTCACGGGTCAGGGCGAGGTCGCGGACAGGGGCGATGCACTTCAGGTCCGGGCCGAGGGTCTGGATGCCGACCTCGAAGCGGACCTGGTCGTTGCCCTTGCCGGTGCAGCCGTGGGCCACGGTGGTGGCACCGAATTCACGGGCGGCCTTGACCAGGTGCTTGACGATCACCGGGCGGGAGATGGCGGAGACCAGCGGGTAGTGGCCCTGGTAGAGGGCGTTGGCCTTCAGCGTGGGGACGCAGTACTCGTTGGCGAACTCGTCGCTGGCGTCGGCCACGTAGGCCTCGACGGCGCCGCAGCCCAACGCGCGCTGGCGGATGGTTTCCAGGGATTCGCCGCCCTGTCCGACGTCGACGGCCACGGCGATGACCTCGGCGCCGGTGGCTTCACCGATCCAGCCGATGGCTACGGAAGTATCCAGGCCGCCGGAGTAGGCCAGAACAATACGCTCAGTCACTTGAAATGCTCCTTAGTTGTTTGGTTGATGCAGTTGTCTGGGAAGAATGTGGAAGAACTGTCGGGAAAACTACTGCGGAAATCGTGTCTGTTGAAAGCCTGTCACAGGCCCACCGCAGACCCAATCCTGCGTTTGCCGCGGCGCTATTGGCTGCCGGCTTCCTCGGCGAACTGCAGGAAGCGGGCTGCGACGTCGGCGCCGCCCAGGGGGTCCCGGGTGACGAGGAGGACGGTGTCGTCCCCCGCGATGGTGCCCAGGATCGAGGGCATCACGGAGTGGTCGATCGCGAGGGCCAGGAAGTTCGCGGCCCCCGGCGGGGTCCTGAGCACCACGAGGTTGGCCGAGGCCTCGGCGGTCACGAGCAGTTCCCCGCACAGCCGGCTCAGCCGGGCGTCGAGGATTTCCTGGGTGACACCGCTTTTGGCGGCCCGTTCGCCGCCCTCCCCCGGGACGGCGTAGACCAGCACGCCGTCCTTGCCGCGGACCCGGACCGCGCCGAGTTCCACGAGGTCGCGGGAGAGCGTGGCCTGGGTGACCTGGACGCCGTCGTCCGCGAGCAGCGCCGCGAGCTCGGCCTGCGACCGGACCGATTCGCCCGTGAGGATCGCCGTGATCCGAGCCTGCCGGGCCGTTTTGGTGGCCGGGCTGGCCCCCGGAGAGGCTGGCTGGACGGACATCAGGCCGGGCCCACCGGCGCCAGCCCATCGACCGGCGCGAGCCCGTCAACAACCGCCAGGCCTGAGCGGTGCATGAGCCATGCCATGAGTGCCTTCTGGGCGTGGAGGCGGTTTTCGGCCTCGTCCCAGACCACCGACTGCGGGCCGTCAATGACGTCCGCGGCGATCTCGTAGCCCCGGTAGGCCGGCAGGCAGTGGAGCACGACGGCGTCCGGCGCCGCGAGCTTCATGGCCTCGGCGTCCACGGAATAGTTGCGGAACAGCTTCATCCGCGCTTCCTTTTCCGCTTCCTGGCCCATGGACACCCACGTGTCGGTGGCGACGACGTCGGCGCCGAGGAGGGCCTCGGCGGGGTCGATCGTCACTAGCACCGAGCCGCCGGTCTCGGCGGCGCGGTCCTCGGCGGCGGCGATGATCTCCGGGGACGGCAGGTACCCGTCCGGGCCCGCGATGCGGACGTTCATGCCCGCCGTGACGCCGGCCAGCAGGTAGGAGTTGGCCATGTTGTTGGCGGAGTCGCCCAGGTACGCCATGGTCAGGCCGTTGAGTTCGCCCTTGTGTTCCTTGATGGTCAGGAGGTCGGCGAGCAGCTGGCACGGGTGGTAGTCATCGCATAGGGCGTTGATGACCGGAACGCGCGAGTTTTCGGCCATGGCGACGAGGCCGGCGTGCGCGCCGGTGCGCCACACGATGGTGGAGACCATGCGTTCGAGCACCTTGGCGGTGTCCTCGACCGATTCCTTGTGGCCGATCTGTGCCTCGCCCGGGTTGATGATGAGCGGGTTGCCGCCCATGTCCGCGATGCCGGTGGCGAAGGAGACCCGGGTCCGGGTGGAGGTCTTGTCGAAGATGACAGCCACGGTCTTGCGGCCGCTGGCCGCCGCGGCGAAGGGCTGGACGCTGTACGGCGCGGCCTTCATCCGGGCGGCGAGCTCGAGGACCTCGGCTTGTTCGGCCGGGCTGAGGTCCGTGTCCTTGAGGAAGTGGCGGACGGGTCTTGTCGAAATTTCAGTTGCGGTCACTGGGCGTCCTTTGCGGTCTGGAGGAGGGCGGGCAGCGCCGCGAGGAAGCGGTCGGCCTGATCGGTGGTCAGGATCAGCGGCGGTGCCAGCCGGATGGTGCGCGGGCCCGGGCTGTTGACGATGAACCCGGCGTCGAGCCCGGCGGCAACGACGCCGGGCGCGACGTCGGCGTCGAGGTCGAAGCCGATCAGCAGCCCCTCCCCGCGGACCTCGGTCACGCCGTCGATCCCGGCCAGGCCCGCGCGCAGGTGCTCCCCCACGGCCCGGACGTGGGCCAGGACGTCCTGGCTTTCGAGGACGTGCAGGGTGGCGAGGGCGGCCGCGGTGGCCACCGGGTTGCCGCCGAACGTGGTCCCGTGCTGGCCGGCGGTCAGCAGCGCGGAGTTTTCCGGGCCGAAGGTCACGAGGGCGCCGATCGGGAAGCCTCCGCCCAGCCCCTTGGCGAGGGTCACGGCGTCGGGCACGATCCCGGCGTCCTCGCTGGCCAGCCACTTGCCGGTCCGGCCGATGCCGGTCTGGACCTCGTCGAGGATCAGCAGCGCGCCCGCGGCGGTTGTGGCCTCGCGGGCAGCCTTGAGGTAGCCGGCGGGCAGCGGCCGGACGCCGGCCTCGCCCTGGATCGGTTCCAGGAAGACCGCGGCGGTGGTGTTGTCCACCGCGGCGCGAAGGGCCTCGATGTCACCGAACGGAACGTGCACGACGCCGCCGGGCAGCGGCGCGAAGGGCGCCCGGTATGCCTCCTTGGCGGTCAGCGCGAGGGCGCCCATTGTGCGGCCGTGAAAGGCGCCCTCGAGCGCGATGATCTTGGTGCGCGGCTTCGCTGGGCTCTCCGCGGCTGCGGCGTGGCTGGCGCCGGTGTTCCGGCGCGCCAGCTTGAACGCCGCCTCGACGGCCTCGGTGCCGGAGTTGGCGAAGAACACCTTCGAGCCGGCCGGCGCCTTGGACAGTTCCAGCAGTTTTTCGGCCAGGGCGATCTGGGTGGGGCTCGTGAAGAAGTTGGAGACGTGGCCCAGGGTGGCGAGCTGGCTGGAGATCACCGAGGTGACGAACGGGTGGGCGTGGCCCAGCGCGTTCACCGCGATTCCGCCGAGCAGGTCGAGGTACTCCTTGCCGTCGGCGTCCCACACGAGGCAGCCGGCGCCGCGGACCAGAACCCGTTGCGGGGTGCCGAAGACGCCCAACAGGGAGGAGGAGTAGCGGGAGAGCCACTGCGCGCCAGTGGCGTGCGAGTGGACCAGCTCCCCTACCGGAGAGTGTTCGAGATCCGTGGAAGGTGCTGTTTCGATCTGGTTCATTTGCTTTCCTCGTCCGGGACCACCTGGGTGCCGATACCCGCGGTCGTAAAGGTTTCCAGCAGCATCGAGTGCGGCAGCCGGCCGTCCACGATGTGGGCGCGCTCGACGCCGTCGTCAATTGCTTTCAAGCAGGCCGCCATCTTCGGGATCATGCCGGACTCAAGGCGCGGCAGCAGCTCGCGGAGCTCCGAAGCCGTCAGCGACGAGATGAGCGAGGACCGGTCCGGCCAGTTGGCGTAGAGGCCTTCGACATCGGTCAGGATGACCAGCTTGGATGCACCCAGCGCCGACGCGACCGCGGCCGCCGCCGTGTCCGCGTTGACGTTGAGTACCTGCCCGGTGGTGGACCCGTCGTCGTGGATTTCCGGGGCGACGGTGGAGATCACGGGAATCCGCCCGGCGGCCACGATGTCCAGGATGCCTTCCGGGTTGACCCCGACGACCTCGCCCACCAGGCCCAGGTCCACCTCTTCGCCGTCCACCACGGTGCCGGTACGGACGGCGCGGAGCAGGCCACCGTCCTCACCCGACATGCCGACGGCGTACGGGCCGTGGGAGTTGATCAGGCCCACGAGTTCGCGTCCCACCTGGCCGGTGAGGACCATCCGGACCACGTCCATGGCCTCGGGGGTGGTGACGCGCAGGCCGCCCTTGAACTCGGATTCGATCCCGAGCCGGCTGAGCATGGTGTTGATCTGCGGGCCGCCGCCGTGCACCACCACGGGGTGGATGCCGACGTGGTGCAGGAAGACGACGTCTTCCGCGAAGGCGCGGCGGAGCTCGTCGTTGACCATGGCGTTGCCGCCGTACTTGATCACCATGGTGGTGCCGGCAAAGCGCTGGATCCAGGGCAGCGCCTCGATCAGCGTGGCTGCTTTGTCGCGGGCCTCGGACATGGAGGTGGTCTCGCGTGTCTGGGTGTTCATGCTGTTCGTCCCTTCCCGGAAGGGCCTAGCTTGAGTAGGCGCTGTTCTCGTGGACGTAGTCGTGGGTGAGGTCGTTGGTGAGGATCGTGGCCTCGGCCTCGCCGGCCTGCAGGTCGATCTCGACGAGGACCTCGCGCGGCTCCAGGTCCACGAGGTTCCGGTCGTCGCCGATGCTGCCGTTGCGGCAGATCTGGACGCCGTTCATGGTCACATTGAGCTGGTCCGGCTCGAACGCCGCGTCGGTGGTGCCGACGGCGGACAGCACGCGGCCCCAGTTGGGGTCCTTGCCGAAAATCGCGGTCTTGAACAGGTTGGAGCGGGCGACGGCGCGGCTGACGGTCTCGGCGTCCCGCTCGCTCGCAGCGTTGAACGTCCGGATCGCAATATCGTGGCTGGCGCCCTCGGCGTCGCCGATCAGTTTGCGTGCCAGCTCGGCGCAGACCTCGGTCAGTCCTGCGCCGAACGCGACGGCGGACGGCACGGCACCGGAGGCACCGGAGGCCAGGAGCACCACGGTGTCGTTGGTGGACATGCAGCCGTCGGAGTCCGCCCGGTCGAAGGTGACCCGGGTGGCGTCGCGGAGGACGACGTCGAGCATTTCCGGCTGGACGTCGGCGTCCGTGGTGAGGACCACCAGCATGGTGGCGAGGCCCGGGGCCAGCATGCCGGCGCCCTTGGCCATGCCGCCGATGGTGAACTCGTTGCCTTCGGCGTCCGTGCCGGTGAAGACGGCCTGCTTGGACACCGAGTCGGTGGTCATGATTGCGGTGGCCGCTGCTGCCCCGCCGTCGTCGGCCAGGCCGGCGGTGGCGGAACCGATCCCGGCCAGGATCTTGTCCATGGGCAGCTGCTCGCCGATCAGTCCGGTGGAGCAGACCACGACGTCGGTGGCCGAGACGCCCAGCGCCTCGGCGGTCTTCTCGGCCGTGGTGTGCGTGTTCTGGAAGCCCTGGGGCCCGGTGCAGGCGTTGGCTCCCCCGGAGTTGAGGATGACGGCGTCGACGCGGCCGTCCTTGACCACTTCGCGGGACCAGTGCACGGGTGCCGCGGCGACGCGGTTGGACGTGAAGACTGCCGCGGCGGCCTTGGACGGGCCGTCGTTGACCACGAGGGCCAGGTCCGGTTTGCCGGAGGTCTTGAGGCCGGCGGTGACGCCGGCGGCGCGGAATCCCTGCGGTGCGGTGATGCTCACGGTGCGACTCCCTGGAGGTTGAGGCCGGCGTCTTCCGCCAGGCCGAGGGCAATATTCATGGACTGCACGGCCCCGCCGGCGGTTCCCTTGGTGAGGTTGTCGATGGCGCAGCACACGATCACGCGGCCGGTGTGCGCATCGAACGCAAGCTGCATGGCCGTGTGGTTGGATCCCAGGACCGATTTGGTGGAGGGCCACTGGCCTTCGGGGAGCAGGTGCACGAACGGTTCGTCGTCGTAGGCCTCGCTCCAGGCGCGGCGCAACTCCTCGGCGGTGACGCCCGAACGCACCTTCGCAGTCGCCGTCGTGAGGATGCCGCGGCTCATCGGAGCGAGCGTGGGCGTGAAGGACACGGTGACCGGGGCGTTCAGGGCTTTGGACAGTCCCTGCTCGATCTCCGGGGTGTGCCGGTGTCCGCCGCCCACACCGTAGGGGCTCATGGAGCCCATGACCTCGGCGCCGATCAGATTCACCTTGGCGGCCTTGCCGGCCCCGGACGTGCCGGAAGCGGAGACGATCACGACGTCGTCGCCTTCCAGGAGGTGGCTGCTGAAGCCGGGCGTGAGGGCCAGCAGGGCCGACGTCGGGTAGCAGCCCGGGACGGCGATCCGGGTGGCGCCGCGCAGGGCGTCGCGCTGGCCGGGCAGCTCGGGGAGTCCGTAGGGCCAGGTGCCGGCGTGCGCGGAGCCGTAGAACTTCTCCCAGGCGTGCGGGTCCTCGAGGCGGTGGTCCGCGCCGGCGTCGATCACCACGGTTCCGGCCGGAAGCCGGGCCGCGATCTCCGCGGACGCCCCGTGCGGAAGTGCCAGGAACACGACGTCGTGCCCGGCCAGGTTGTCCACCGTGGTGTCTTCAAGGATCCGGTCTGCCAGGCCATGGAGATGCGGCTGCAATTCCCCTAGTCTGGAACCGGCGTTGCTGTGGGCCGTGATGGCGCCGATGGTGACGTCGGGATGACCGGCAAGGATCCGCAGGACCTCGCCGCCGGCATAACCGCTCGCCCCGGAAACGGCAACAGAAATAGTCATAAGCACGACTATACAGCAAGAGTATGCATAGGTGCCGATATTTATGCATCGATGCTTCCGTGTCCGGATGAACCCCGGAATGCGTACGGCTACGGCCCCCTAGCCTGTCCTCCGAGCACGGCTCCGGAAGAAGCGTGCCGGCGTCAGGCGAGTTCCGCCGGCAGAGGATGACGGTGTGGATCGGCGGTCCGTGTAGACACCGGGGCGTATGCTGGGTAAAGGGTAATACAGACCGTGCAGCTGCGAATGTCAGTTGGCGCGTTGCCCGTAACAGTTACGAGGCAAGCGCTCCATGACCCTCACCACCGCAACGACGGAGCGACCGAAATCGCGCGTCCGGCAGCCCAATGCCGTCGTCCTCAGCTACTCGGAACTCCTGAAAACCGTCAAGGCGGCGGGCCTGCTCGAACGCCGCGTCGGTTTCTACATCACGGTGTTTTCCGTCCTGGCCCTCCTGATGGCCGCCACCTGGTTCGGCTTCGCCTTGATCGGTGACAGCTGGTTCCAGCTCCTCATCGCCGCGGCCCTGGGCATCCTCTGCACCCAGCTGAGCTTCCTGGCCCACGAGGCCGGGCATCGGCAGATCTTCGCCTCCCGCCGCGCCAACGACTGGGCCGCACGGCTCCTTGCCACCTCGGTCGCCGGGATCAGCTACTCCTGGTGGGAGCAGAAGCACGGCGCGCACCACAACCACCCGAACGTCATTTCCAAGGACCCGGACATCGCTACGGGGGCGATCGCCTTCTTCCCGGAAGCCGCGGCCACCCGGCAGGGACGGTTCTCGTTCCTCACCCGCAAACAGGGCTGGTTCTTCTTCCCGCTCCTGTTCCTTGTGGGCCTGGGCCTGCAGATCGATTCGATCAAGTTCATCTTCCAGCGCGCCAAGGTCACGCACCGCTGGGTTGAAATCCCGATCCTCGTGGTCCGCCTCAGCCTGCTGCCGGTTCTCGCCTTCACTTTCCTGCCGTGGGGCATGGCACTCGCGTTCATCGCGGTCCAGCTCGCCGTCTTCGGTTTTTACATGGGCGCCTCCTTCGCCCCGAACCACAAGGGCATGCCGGTCCTGCCTGCCGACAGCCGCGTGGACTTCTTCAGCCGCCAGGTCCTGACCTCCCGGAACATCTCGGGCGGCCGCTTCATGGACATCCTGCTCGGCGGCCTCAACCGCCAGGCCGAGCACCACCTGTTCCCGGACATGGCCCGCCCGCAGCTGGACAAGGCCGCCGTGATCGTCCGCGAGTTCTGCGCGAAGCACCAAGTTCCTTACACGGAAACCACGCTCCGGCAGTCCTACGGCATCATTGTCCGTTACCTCAACGACGTCGGCCTCTCCGCCGGACGCCACTTCGAGTGCCCGATGGCGACCGTCACCCGCCGCTACTAGCCGGGCGCAACGCCTCTGCCGCCGCCCGGGCGCAGGCTCCGCCGGCGGACCGGGCAGGTGTGGGACCATCATGCGCTGGTCTGTTCATGGCCGCACCACGTGACGGCTAGTTACGGACGGCCCCTTCATGGTTGTCGCCGGTGTCCCTAGGATGGTCCATGGGACCGGGACATAAAATTCCCGCCCGGAAAAGGAGCCATATGATGCACGCTATCGTCGCCCGCCGGGCAGGGGGCCCCGAGGTCCTGGAACTCGACGAAACAGCCCGTCCCGTTCCCGGACCGGGCCAGCTTCTGATCAAAGTCGCCGCCGCGGGCGTGAACTTCATCGACACCTACAAGCGCAGCGGCGTCTACAAGGTCGCCTACCCCTTCACACCCGGCTCCGAAGCCTCGGGGACCGTGGAGGAAGTCGGCGACGGCGTCACCGGGTTCGCTCCCGGCGACCGGGTGGCGACGGCGGAAGGCATCAACTGCTACGCCGGCTATGCCCTCGTCGACGGGGACAAGGCCCTCCCGGTTCCGGACGGTCTGGACGATTTCACCGCCGCGGCCCTGCCGCTACAGGGCGTCACAGCCCATTACCTGATCAATTCCACCTTCAAGGTCGAGCCTGACCACACGGTGCTGGTCCACGCCGGCGCCGGTGGTGTCGGGCTCCTCATGATCCAACTGCTCAAGGCCAAGGGCGCCCACGTCATCACCACCGTCTCCACGGACGCGAAACAACAGCTGGCCCGGAACGCCGGGGCAGACCACGTGCTGCGCTACGACGGATTCGCGGAGCACGTCCGCGACCTGACCAGCGGCAACGGCGCGGACGTGGTGTACGACGGCGTCGGAAAAGACACCTTCGACGGGTCCCTGGCGTCGCTGCGCATCCGGGGCATGCTGGTCCTCTTCGGCGGAGCCTCCGGCCCGGTCCCGCCGTTCGACCCGCAGCGGCTCAATGCCGGCGGCTCGCTGTACCTCACGCGGCCCACCATGGGCCACTACCTTCGCGACGCCCGGGAACGCCGCTGGCGCTCGGACGAAGTCTTTGCCGCCGCTGCCGCGGGCAGCCTCAAGGTCAGGATCGGCGCGCGCTACTCCCTCGCCGAAGCAGCACAGGCCCATGATGACCTCGAACAGCGCCGCACCACGGGCAAAGTCATCCTGGTCCCCTAAAGCCGCGCGGGCGCCTAGACCACGCGGCAACACCATCCGTTCATCTCTTGCAGGGACAATGCGCCAGTGACCGAGCAACAACTGACCCCGAGTAAAGCCCCCGACGCCGGTTCGGCACAGCGTGTGGCGGCGGACGACACCCCCGTCCACGCGCCCCAACTGCCCGGCGCGCTCTCCGCCCCGCCGGAGCGGACGCTCATAGACATCCTCCGCACTACTGCCGACCGATTCCCTGATGCATCCGCCCTCGACGACGGCCACCGCTCGCTCAGTTACGCCCAGCTAATGCACGAAGTCCGGGCAACCGCGCGGAAACTGCACATGGCCGGACTGGGTGCCGGCGACAAGATCGGCGTCCGGATCCCGTCCGGCACCAATGAGCTCTACATCTCGATCCTGGCGGTGCTGCTCGTCGGGGCGGCGTACGTCCCGGTCGACGCGGACGACCCCGACGAGCGGGCCAAACTCGTCTTCGGGGAAGCCAGGGTTTCCGGCATTCTTCGCGCCGGCGCGAAGATCGTCACGGACAGCAAACACCCCCGGCCGTTCCCCGCGGCCAGGCAGCCGGGCCCCGACGACGACGCGTGGGTTATCTTCACTTCCGGTTCAACCGGCACTCCCAAGGGCGTTGCCGTCCAGCACCGCTCGGCCGCCGCGTTCGTGGACGCCGAGGCCCGCCTCTTCCTGCAGGATGATCCGGTGGGCCCGCAGGACCGGGTGCTGGCAGGATTGTCCGTTGCCTTTGACGCCTCCTGCGAGGAAATGTGGCTCGCGTGGCGCAACGGCGCCTGCCTCGTCCCGGCACCCCGGGCGCTGGTCCGCACCGGGATGGACCTTGGCCCCTGGCTCATCAGCCACAGCATCACAGTGGTATCCACCGTCCCCACGCTCGCCGCACTCTGGCCCGTCGAGTCGCTGGAAAGCGTCCGCCTGCTGATCTTCGGCGGGGAAGCGTGTCCGCCGGACCTTGCCGAGCGGCTCGCCGTCGAAGGCCGGGAAGTATGGAACACCTACGGTCCCACCGAGGCCACCGTGGTCGCCTGTGCCGCGCCGCTCGGCACGCCCGGCCCCATCCGGATCGGCCTGCCGCTGGACGGCTGGGACCTCGCCGTCGTCGACGCCGATTCACTCCCGGTCGCCGAAGGCGCGGTGGGCGAACTGATCATCGGCGGCGTCGGGCTGGCCCGGTACCTTGACCCGGTCAAGGATGCGGAAAAGTACGCCCCCATGCCGACGCTGGGCTGGGAGCGCGCCTACCGCTCGGGCGACCTCGTCAAGTACGAGGCCGAGGGACTCATCTTCCAGGGCCGCGCCGATGAACAGGTCAAGCTCGGCGGCCGCAGGATCGAACTGGGCGAAATCGACGCCGCCCTGCAGTCGCTGCCGGATGTCGCCGGTGCCGCCGCCGCGGTGCAGACCACGGCGGCGGGCAACCAGATCCTGGTCGGCTACCTTGCCGCCGTGGCTGGCCAGGACATTGACCTCGCTGTCGCGCGCGAACTGCTGGGCGAGAACCTGCCGGCACCGCTCATCCCGCTCCTGACCCTCGTCGATTCGCTGCCCACCAAGACCAGCGGCAAAGTGGACCGCCATGCCCTGCCCTGGCCGCTCAGCGGTACCGGAGCCGTCGAGGCCGAAGGCGCCCCGCTCAACCTGCCCGAGGACGCGCAATGGATCGTGCAGCAGTGGAGCGCCGTGCTGGGGAGCCCCGTCACGAGCCTGGACGCTGATTTCTTCGCCTACGGCGGCGGCTCGCTGGCAGCCGCGCAACTCGTGTCCGCCCTGCGCGTGCGCTACCCGACCATCACGGTGGCCGATATCTACGCGACCCCCAGGGTAGGCGCGCTGGTGGACACGGCCCGCCAGTCGCTACCCGAGGGCGGGGCTGTTCCCGCACAGGAGCGGACCGTCCGGCCCACGGCACGGAGGTCCCAGGCCTTCCAGACGTTCATGGGCGTCCCCCTGCACATCCTCGTCGGCATGCGTTGGCTGACCTACCTGATGGCCGCCAACAACCTTCTGGCGGCCTTCGCCGGATTCAGCGCGGCGCCAACAATTTCGTGGTGGTGGGTCCTCGCCTCATGGCTCGTCTTCGTCAGCCCCGCCGGGCGGATGATGATCTCCATTGCCGCGGCCCGGATCCTGCTCCGCAACGTCGGGCCCGGAACGTACCCTCGGTCCGGGAAGGTGCACATCCGGCTCTGGCTCGCCGAGCAGATCCAGGACCTCGCCGGCGCTATCAGCCTGGCCAGCGCGCCGTGGGTCCCTTACTACGCAAAAGCCCTGGGCGCCAAGATCGGCGAGAACGTCCAACTGCACTCCCTCCCGCCCGTCACCGGGCTGCTGACCCTCGGAGCCGGGTCCAACATCGAGCCTGAAGTTGATCTGTCCGGCTGGTGGATCGACGGCGACCTCGTCCACATCGGCGCCATCAGAATTGGCCCCGGCGCAAGCGTTGGGGCGCGCAGCACACTCATGCCGGGAGCCATCGTGGGCGCAGGAGCGCAGGTAGAGCCGGGCTCCGCAGTCATGGGGAAGGTCAAAGCCGGCCAGCTGGTGGCAGGGTCACCGGCCGAGCGACGCGGCAAGGCCCGGCACTCGTGGCCGGAATCCCCGGCCGAGCACCGGCTGATCGGCCGGCTGTGGTTTGCCGGGTTCGCCGCGGCATCCGCTGTGCTGGCTCTTATCCCCTACGCCTCCGCCGCCGCTGCGGCCTTTGTGATGTTCTTGTTCATCAAGGGGCACTCCTCGTTGTCCGCAGCCCTGCCCGGACTTGTGCTCTCAATCCCCCTTGCGGCACTCGTGTGGTTCCTGACCAACCTGTTGCTGATACTTGCCACCACACGGCTCCTCAGCATCGGCCTCGCCGAGGGCTACTACCGTGTCCGCAGCCGGATCGGATGGCAGGTGTGGGCAACCGAGCGGGTGCTGGACCTGGCCCGGGATCTGCTGTTCCCGATCTACGCCAGCCTCTTCACCCCTGTCTGGCTCCGGCTTCTCGGCGCGAAGATCGGCCGCAACGTGGAAGCCTCCACGGTGCTCCTGATCCCCCGCATGACCACTGTGGGAGAAGGCGCGTTCCTGGCCGACGACACCATGGTGGCGTCCTACGAACTCGACGGCGGCTGGATGCGGATTGCGCCGGCAAAGATCGGCAAGCGGTCCTTCCTGGGCAACTCGGGCATGACGGCGGCCGGCCGCAACGTGCCCAAGAACTCCCTCGTGGCTGTCCTCTCCGCGACCCCGGCCAAGGCGAAGTCCGGGACGTCGTGGCTCGGCAGCCCGCCCGTGCGGCTGCGGCGCACCGCCATCGCCTCCGACGACACCCGGACCTACCAGCCGCCCCGGCGGCTGAAGGTCGCACGCACCCTGTGGGAGCTGTGCCGGTTCGTCCCTGTCATGCTCACGGTCGCGATCGCCGTCGCCGTGATGCTGGCATTTGACGCGATCGCAACCATCTTCAACTATGGTATCGCCGCCGTCCTGGGCGGGGTGGTGATCCTGCTGGCCGGTGCCACGGCCGCAGCCAGTGCGGTGGCGGCCAAATGGCTGCTGGTCGGCCGGATCCGCCCCGGTGAACACCCGCTCTGGAGCTCCTTCATTTGGCGGAACGAAGTGGTGGACACCTTCATCGAGATGGTCAGCGCCCCGTGGTTCGCGCGCGCGGCCACGGGCACACCGGCGCTGGTCTGGTGGCTGCGGGCACTCGGCGCGAAAATCGGCAGGGGAACCTGGTGCGAAAGCTACTGGCTGCCCGAGGCAGACCTCGTGACCCTCGGCAGGAACTCGACCGTCAACCGCGGGTGCGTCGTCCAGACCCATCTGTTCCATGACCGCGTCATGAGCATCGACACTGTTACGCTCGATGACGGAGCCACCATGGGACCGCATGGCGTCATCCTGCCGCAGGCCAGGATAGGCACCGGCGGCACGGTGGGGCCGGCGTCCCTCGTCATGCGGGGCGAAACCGTCCCTGCCGGCACGTACTGGATGGGCAACCCCGTCAGCCCCTGGGACGGCCCCGCACCGCCCGCCAAGTCCCGGTAGGCCCGGCCCGTATGTCCGACAGCACCACAATCCGAAGGTCCGTCCATTGAGTACCAGTGCACCAAGCAGCGGCGCCTCTGCCACCGGCGGGGATACTGCCGGAGAAATCGGCGGGGATATTGCCAGGCAAATCAGCAGGGATACAGCCAGGGCACCGGCGCGGGTTGTTGGCTCCCCGGACCCCTACATGCCTGGTCACGGGACCCACGCCTACCGGGTCACCCGGTATGAACTCGAGCTGGACTACAGGGTCAGCAGCAATCGCCTGAACGGGCGTGCTGTCCTGCACGCCATGACACAACTTCCGACGTCGGCGATCGTCCTGGACTTGACCGGGCTGCGGGCCACCAAGATCCAGCTCGACGGCCGCAAGGTGCGCCGGTTCACCCAGCGCGCCGAGCAGCTCGTCGTATACCCGGAAGTGCCGCTGCTCGCCGATGAGGCGTTCAGCCTGGATATCCGCTACGAGGGATACCCTGCACCCCGCCGCGGCCTCTGGGGCGAAGTGGGCTGGGAAGAGCTCTCCGATGGCGTGCTGGTGGCTGGCCAGCCCAACGGCGCCGCTTCCTGGTTCCCGTGCAATGACCACCCGCGGGACAAGGCGAGCTATCGCATCACGGTGACCACCGAGGCGAACTACCGGGCGGTGTGCAACGGCGTGCTGCTGTCCCGCACCAGCAGGGCCAGCCGCGAGACCTGGGTGTACGAGCAGGCCGAACCCATGGCCACCTACCTCGCAACGGTCCAGATCGGGCGTTATGAGCTCCTGACGCTCAACGCCGAGCGGCCGTCGGGTCACGTTCCCCAGTATGTGGCCGTTCCGGCGTCGCAGGCGGCGGACGCCCGGACCGCCCTGGCCCGGCAGCCCGACATGATGCGGACCTTCACCAACTGCTTTGGGCCGTATCCGTTCCCGGAGTACACCGTGGTGGTGACCGGGGACGTGCTGGAAATCCCGCTGGAGGCACAGACGCTGTCCATCCTGGGTCCCAACCATTTGCGGCAGGACTGGGAGTCGCAGCGGATGGTCGCCCACGAGCTCGCCCACCAGTGGTTCGGGAACTCGCTCACGACGGCCACGTGGAAGGACATCTGGCTGCACGAGGGCTTTGCCTGCTATGCCGAATGGCTCTGGTCCGAAGAGGCCGGCGTGATGTCGGTGGCCGGCCGCGCCCGGGCTGCCTGGCGCAAGCTTTCCGCCCTCCCACAGGACCTGATGGTCGGCGACCCCGGCCCGGAGCTGATGTTTGACGACCGCGTCTACAAGCGCGGAGCCTTGGCCCTGCACGCACTGCGGGTGCGCTCTGGCGACCTCGCGTTCTTCGCCCTGCTGCATGACTGGACGGACCGTTTCCGCCACGGCACCGTGACGACGGCCGACTTCATCCTCACGGCGGCCCACGCGACAGGCCTCGATGCCGAGGCACTGCTGCACCCGTGGCTCTACGAAGATGCCCTCCCGCCGCTGCCGCAGTCAGCGCCGCCAACGCCCTGACGGCGGCCGGCGCCGCAGAAAGACCGGTCGCAGACACACTGGCCGCGTACAGACCGAAAGCGCCTAGGGATAGACCGCCACGGCGACGGCGGCCACGAGGTATGCGGGCAGCCCGGCCTCTGCCGGCGGCAGGTCCCGGAGCCCGGCACGGCCGTTGACGTCCCCCTCCAGCACGTCATCCGGGGCGTCATCGAACACGTCGACGGTGTCCGGAGCCGTCTGCAGTCCCGTGCCGGTCATCTTGAGCCAGGCCTCCTTGCGCGCCCACAGCCGTGCCCGCGCGCGCAACAGCTGGGTGCCGGTGAGGGCCGCGAGGTGGGCGCGTTCCGCCGGGGTCAGCACTACGGCGTCGAAACCCTCGAAGTCGGTCCTGGCCGGATCCTCAACGTCGATCCCCAGGCGCAGGGCCGGGTCCGGGTCAACGATTCCGGCCAGCAGCGTCCAGCCGGCCGCACGGGACAGGCTGAGCAGCAACGGCGCCGCTGCTCCCCCGATCAGGTAGCCGGGACGGCCGTGGGAGATCTGCGTGCCGGTGCCGCAGCGCGGACAGCTGTACCAGGCTGTGAGGGCCGACGCCGGCACACCCAGCAGCCCGGCGGCAAACCTCCGCTGCGCCAGCCGTCCGGCGAGGAAGTCCTCCCGTGTCCGGGCGGTCATGGCCCGTGCCCGGTCCAGCTCCGGTCCGTCCAGAAGGGAACGCGCGTCGCTCTCCAGGAGCGAGGCAGCTGCCGCCGTTGCCGCGGCTGGTGCGGGGTCCAAGGGATCGCCGGAGCTCACGGGGACGCGAAAGGGCGGGCAGGCACGCACAACAAGGTGTGATGCCATGACCCGCCCTTTCAGCTCGCCAGCGCCGTCGTCAGCTCAGTGCCGCAGTTAGCGCTGCACAGCCCCGAAGCGTTCGTGGGCAGCGGCGACGGCACCCTCGCGGGCCGCCGATGCCTCGTCCGCCGTCAGGGTGCGGTCGTCGGCGCGGAAGCGCAGGCTGAACGCGAGCGACTTCTTGCCGTCCTCGATGCCCTTGCCCGCGTAGACGTCGAACAGTGCGACGTCCTCGAGCAGTTCGCCGGCGCCTTCACGCAGGGCCGTAAGCACCTCTCCGGCCGGGACGTCCTGCGGGACCACGAGGGCCACATCCTGGGTCGCCACCGGGTACGTCGAGATGTGCCGGGCCACGATCACATCGGCGGCGGCCTCGAACAGGGCGTCGGCGTTCAGTTCCAGCGCCACGGAGCGGGCCGGCATGTCGTAGGCTGCCAGCAGCTTCGGGTGCAGCTCCCCGGCATAGCCCACTACCTCGCCGGTGCGCAGGGCAATCTGCGCGGCCCGGCCCGGGTGGAAGGCCTGGTGCCGGCCCTGAGTGACCACGAGGTCGACGCCGAGCACGTCGCCGGCGACACGGGCGATATCCAGGGCGTCGGCCCAGTCCCACGCCCGCGGGGCGTGGCCCGGGGCTGCGGGAGAGTCGTGCCCCGTGAGAACCGCGGCGAGGTGCAGCGGCTGGTCCGGGACGCCGTCGTACAGGGCATCCAGCACCTCGTCGCCGGGTTTGACGCCGAGCGGCGGAATCGAGGCGGTGCCCAGCTGCTCGCCGGGCAGGAACACGAGCCCGGCCTCGAAGAGGGCGAGGTCGCGGAAACCGCGGGAGTGGTTGCGCTTGGCCACCTCGATCAGGCCCGGCAGGATGGAGGTCCGCAGGAAGCCGTGCTCCTCGCTGATCGGGTTCGCCAGTTTGAGGGCCGTGCGCGCCGCACCCTCGGCAGGAACGCCGAAGGTGTCGTTGGCGGCCTTGGACACGAACGGGTAGGCCAGCACTTCGGTAAGTCCGGCGTCGGCGAGGGCCTGGATCAGGCGTCGGCGCTGCTGCTGGACACGGGTCAGGCCACGGCCCGGCGGCGCAACCGGCAGGGTTGCCGGGATCTTGTCGTAGCCGACCAGCCGGGCGATTTCCTCGGTGAGGTCGTCTTTGGTTTCGAGGTCGTTGCGCCAGCTCGGGGCGGTCACCGTGTGGCCGGCGGCGCTCGTTTCGACGACGGCGCCGAGGTCCTCGAGCGAGGTCACGATGTGGTCCTCGGTGAAGTCGATCCCGATCCGGGCGGCAGCGTAGCCTGCCGGCAGTTCGATGGTGACGGCGTCCGGTGCAGTGCCGACGTCGGTCCCCGCCTCGTCGGCGGTGCCGCCGGCGAGTTCGACCAGCAGGTCCACCACGCGCTGGGCGGCGACGTCGGCAACCTGCCAGTCCACGCCGCGTTCGAAGCGCTTGGACGCCTCGGATGGGAGCTTGTGGCGGCGGCGCGATCGCGCGATCGAGACTTCGTCGAAGTGCGCGGCCTCGACCAGGACGTTGGTGGTGGAGTCCGATACCTCGGTGTGGGCACCGCCCATGACGCCGGCGATCCCGATGGGCCCGGAGGCGTCCGTGATGAGCAGGTCCTCGGCGTCGAGCGTGCGCTCCTTGTCATCCAGGGTGGTGATCTTCTCCCCTGCCGCGGCCCTCCGGACCACGATGTCGCCGGACAGCTTGTCCAGGTCATAGCAGTGGTTCGGCTGCCCGAGCTCGAGCATGACGTAATTGGAGATATCCACCGGCAGGGAGATGGACCGGATGCCGGCGAGCCGGAGGCGGGACGTCATCCACGGCGGGGTGGGCCGGGTGGCGTCCACGCCGCGCACGGTGCGGGCCACGAAGCGGTCGCAGCCGGGCTTGCCGTAGATCGGGGCGTCGTCGTTGAGCTTGACGCCGTAGCCGCCGGACAGCACCTGCGGGGCGTGGACCTTGGATGCCGGGTCTGTGAACTCGGTGCCGGTGGCATGCGCGTATTCACGGGCCACTCCGCGGATGGAGAAGCAGTAGCTGCGGTCCGGGGTGACGTTGATTTCGGCGGCCTGGTCATAGAGGCCCAGGAGTTCCATGGCGTCGGTGCCCAGTTCGGGGTCGAGGCCGATCCGGGACAGGACCAGGATGCCGTCGTGATCCTCGCCGATGCCGAGTTCACGCACGGACGCGATCATGCCGGCGGAGAGGTGGCCGTAGGTCTTGCGTGCGGAGATGTGGAAGTCGCCCGGCAGTACGGCACCGGGGAGGGTGACAACCACCTTGTCGCCTTCGACGAAGTTGTGGGCGCCGCAGATGATGCCCTGCACACCGGAGGGGTCGATGCCCTCACCGGTCAGGGTCTGCTGCTGGCCTTCGGGGACCACGCGGACCTGGCACCAGTTGATGGTCTTGCCGTTGGTCTGGGGCTCCTTGACGATGCTGAGCACCTGGCCCACCACGATCGGACCCTGGATGGTGTCCGTGGGACGGTGGACCGCTTCTTCTTCGAGTCCGACCTTGACGAGCTCGGCCATGACGTCTTCGGCCGTTGCTTCGGCCGGTACCTGCGCGAATTCGCGCAACCAGGAAAGTGGGATACGCACTGTTAGATCTCCATCCCGAAGTGCTCGCTGAAACGTACGTCGCCTTCAATCATGTCGCGCATGTCGCCAACCTCATTGCGGAACATGAGGGTGCGCTCGATGCCCATACCGAAGGCAAAACCTGAATAAACGTCCGGATCGATGCCGGCGGCGCGCAGGACGTTCGGGTTGACCATGCCGCAGCCGCCCCACTCGATCCAGCTGGGGCCGCCCTTGGCGCCCGGGTGCCAGATGTCCAGCTCGGCGGAGGGCTCGGTGAACGGGAAGTAGTTCGGGCGCAGCCGAATCTGTGCTTCGCCGCCGAACATCTGCCGTGCGAAGTGCTCCAGGGTGCCGCGGAGGTCGGCCATGCTCAGCTTCTTGTCGATGGCCAGGCCCTCGAACTGGTGGAAGACCGGGGTGTGCGTCGCGTCGAGTTCATCCGTGCGGAACACTTTGCCCGGGCACAGCACGTAGATGGGCAGTTCGCGTTCCAGCATGGAGCGAACCTGCACCGGTGAGGTGTGAGTGCGCATGAGCAGGTGCGCCTCGGGCGGCTCGACGAAGAACGTGTCCTGCATGTCGCGGGCGGGGTGGTCCGGCTTGAAGTTCAGGGCATCGAAGTTGAACCATTCGGACTCGACCTCGGGCCCCTCGGCGATCTCCCAGCCCATGCCAACGAAGATGTCCGCGACGCGGTCCTGCAGCGTGGAAAGCGGGTGGCGTGCACCGGCCCGGCGCCGGCGGGGCGCCGCCGTGACGTCGACGGTCTCTTCGACGAGGATCCGCGCGTCATTCTCGGCTTCGAGCTCGGCCGTACGGTCCGCGAGCGCCTTGTTGACGCGTCCGCGGGAGGCTCCCATGAGTTTGCCGGCGGCGGCCTTCTGGTCCTTGGGCAACGCGCCGATCTCGCGGTTGGCGAGGCTCAGCGCGGACTTCTCACCCGTGTGCGCGAGGCGCACGGCCTTGAGTTCATCGAGGGTCGCGGCAGCGGCGATGGCGGCAACGGCTTGGTCTACGGCAGCGGTAATGGCGGCTTCATCCAGAGGATTCGGGACGGCGGCGCCCGGCAAAGTTTCAGTCATCTACTGTTCTTAGCTACGAGTCGGATCATGCCGGCGGCACGCACGCAGGGCGCGAGTTGTCGGCAAGGCTTATTGTCACAGTTCATTGTCACAGCCCGTGATCACTGTTCCTGATCACTGTTCGCTGTCACAGTTCATTGTGCTGGATTCATTGTGCTGGATTCATTGTGCTGAATTCATAGTGCAGGCCAGCCGAAATCCCTCCGGCGGGCACTTCCTTCAGTCTAGTAGACGGCCGTCGGCCGCACGGCAACGCCCGCGTGACGTGACACATCACGGCGGCTCTCCTAAGGTCCCCGGCGCGCCCCCGGGGTCGGGCTTGCCTGACCACCGGACATGTCCCCCGCTCCCCTGACCCGTGGACATGTCCCCGGCTACCATGGCCTCATGACGTCCGGTCAACGGCTGCGGCAGATCGCCAACATGCTCAACGGCACCACCCTCCTGGGGCTGGTGCTGGCGGTCTGTGCCGGGACGAACGTCGGCAGGGGTCCGCGTGGGCTGCTGATCGCGAGCCGCTACCGCTGGCGGCTTCCCTTGGCCGGGGCCTTCACGGTGGGCAACGTGATCCTCTTCCGTGCCGGCCCGGAAGCCGCCCGCGCCAATCCGGCACTGCTGGGACACGAGGAGCGCCACAGCACCCAGTACGCCTGGTGCCTGGGGCTGCCCTTCCTGCCCCTGTACTTCATCGCCGCGGGCTGGTCGCTCTGGCGGACGGGCAACCCGGGCAGCGCGAACTTCTTCGAGCGCCACGCCGGGCTGGAAGCAGGCGGCTATCCCCGCGCGAGCGCCCCGGCGACCGATCCGCGAACAAACCGCACACGGGCGTGACGGCCCCCGAGCGATACGAGGCCTGACATGACACACAATCCCAGAAGCATTTCGGTCACCGGAACCGGCAGCGCGGAGGCGGTGCCTGACCTCCTCACGTTGTCAGTTGGCGTCGAATGCCGCCGGGCTACCGTGGCCGAGGCCTACGGCGACGCCGGAACACGCTCGGCCGCCATCACCTCGGCGCTCCGGCAGCACGGGGTGGACGGCCCCGACATGTCCACCTCCGGGCTGAACGTCCGGGCCGAAGTGAACTGGCAGGAGGGCCGCGGACAGACCGTCACCGGCTATCTGGCCTCAAGCACGCTCACCATCAGGATCCGAACGCTGTCTGCGTCCTCGGAGATCATTGCCGCGGCCGTTGCCGCCGGCGGGGACGACGTCCGGCTGAACGGCCTGACGCTCGGCTTCGCGGATTCCGCCGGCGTCGAGGTCCGGGCGCGGGAGGCTGCGTGGCAGGATGCCCGCACCACCGCCGCGCACTACGCCGCCCTCTCCGGGACAGGCCTGGGCAGGGTTCTTTCCCTCACCCAGCACACCGGGTTCCAGCCGCCGGTCCCGGTCGCGAAGATGCAGCGCGCGGTGGCGGCGGAAGCTCTCACCGTTGAGGCCGGTGAGTCGAGCGTCACCGCCACGGTCGGCGTCGTCTGGGAACTGCTCGACTGAGTCATCCTGTCGACGCTTGAGCCGCTGGCGGCCTGCCTGGCGCTCGGCCCGCTAGTGCGTTGTGCCGGCTGCGATCTTGAGATCCGCCGTCGTCGCGAGCGCGGTGCGGACGACGACGGCGAGCGCCGCCGCCATCTGGTGCGCCGGCAGCGACGGCGTGCTGCTCCCGGCCGGAAGCTGGCTGTCCTCGTAGGGGACGTGGACGAAGCCTCCCCTGGTGCCCGGCCGCAGCCTCAGTGCGTGCATGAGCGCATAGAAGGTGTGGTTGCACACATAGGTCCCCGCGCTTTGCGACACTTCCGCCGGGATCTGTTCTGCGGCCAGGGCCGCGAGCGCCGCCTTGACCGGCAGGGACGTGAAATAGGCTGCCGGTCCGCCGCTGACCACGGGTTCGTCCACGGGCCGGTTGCCGGCGTTGTCCGGGATCCGGGCGTCGTCACAGTTGATGGCCACGCGCTCCAGGGAGATGCGTGCCCTGCCGCCGGCCTGGCCGGTGCACAGCACGAGTTCCGGCCGGAAGCGCTCCAGAGCTTCCTCCAGCACCGTCGCCGATGTCCCGAAGACGCAGGGAAGTTCCACGGCCCGGACGTCGAGTCCTTCCGACCGGAGCAACCGCGCCGCCGAACGGGCCGCGGCCCAGGACGGGTTGGTTGTTTCGCCGCCGAAGGGCTCGAATCCGGTCAGGAGAATCATCGCCCCAGCCTAACAACGCGCCACCACGATGCGGCCTAACGATTCGCTCCGGCAGATCGCTCCAACACTGCGCGCACCGGCGCTTGTCGCGGCGAAAGGCGGCATGGCCGGCGTCGTACCTTCCAGTGAAGCACCCCGGGATCCGGGGGAACACGACATGATCCAACCGGCCGCCTAAGCATTCCTTCGTCGCGTAATCCAGGCTCGGCCCTTTGGACAGTCTCCGTACAGCGGATCCTGCATCAGATGCAGCACACGGGGCAGGTGTGGCTCCGATCTCACGGGTGCGCCTGCGTCGGCAAGGTGAGTATTTCGGCTCCGTCGCCGGTGATGGCGATCGTATGCTCACTGTGTGCTGTCCGGCAGCCTGTCGCACTTCGGAGCGTCCACCCGTCAGCGTCGGTGATGAGTTCAGCGGTGTCGGCCATGACCCACGGCTCCAGTGCGAGCAGCAACCCTGGGCGCAGTTTGTATCCGCGGCCCGGCCGTCCGGTGTTTGGAACGTGCGGGTCCTGGTGCATCGTCGATCCGATGCCATGACCGCCAAACTCGGTGTTGATCGGGTATCCCGCCTCGCTGAGGACCGAGCCGATGGCATGGGAGATGTCGCCAATGCGAGCCCCGGGTCGGGCAGCGGCTATCCCTGCGTTCAATGCGCGCTCGGTCGCGGTGATCATTGCGACGCTCTCCGGGGGCTTGGAGTCGCCCACGATGAAGCTGATGGCAGAGTCCGCAGCGACTCCTCGTTTGGAGACGGCGAGGTCGAGTGTCAGCAGGTCGCCGTCGGCGAGCGCGTAGTCGTACGGGAGCCCGTGGAGCACGGCGTCGTTGACGGCCGTGCAGATGTAGTGTCCGAACGGCCCGCGCCCGAAGGATGGCTCGTAGTCGACGTAACAGGACTGCGCTCCAGCGTCGACGATCATGCTCCGGGCCCACCGGTCGAGGTCCAGGAGGTTCGCGCCGACCGTGCTTCGGCTCTTCAGCGTCTGCAGGATGTCGGCGACGAGGGCGCCTGTTTCTTTTGCTCGGGCCAGTTCGGCGGGGTTCAGGATCTCGATCATGCGGCGCCTTTCTCACGCATCCAATAACTATACCGGCCATATTATCCCGGTATAATCGGGGTCATGGTCAGGTTGCCGCTTACATTCGAAGAGGTCGAGCGCGGACAGCGCCTCGGCGCCCTGCTGCGTCGCGCCAGGGGAGGGCGCTCGATGCTCGACGTCGCGCTCGATGCACGCGTCTCACCGGAGACCCTCCGGAAGATCGAGACGGGCCGTGTCGCGACCCCCGCCTTCCCGACTATCGCTGCGATCGCCGAGGTCCTGGGACTTTCCCTCGATGCTGTGTGGGCCGAGGTTAACCAGCCCAAACGTGGCGCTGAGCCGATCAGCTCCGATCACAACGCACGCGAGCGGCTGGCCTCGTAAGCCTCAATCCCGCAGCTGCGTTGGAGGCATCCAGGAGAAGCGCCTGGGGTCAGCCGCCAAGACAGCGAATCTCATCCGCATGGCCCGACGGCATTCTTGACATTGAGTCGAACATATATTCGAATAGTGGCATGAGATGGGATGCACAAGCACTGAAGCGCGGCAGCTCCGGAAGCGACGTCTCGACGGAAGACCCGTCCACCACGACGGAATCTGCCAATATCAGGTCCGCCACTCCCCTGTCCCCCGATGCCCTGTTGCCCCTGGCCGGACTGGTTCGGTCTGTCTCCACCCCGGAGTTTGCCGGGATCACTTTCCATGAGGTCACCGCCAAATCGGTGCTCAACAAGGTGGTCGCCGGTTCTCGGATGCCGTTCGACTGGACCATCAACCCGTACCGCGGCTGCAGCCATGCCTGCGTCTACTGCTTTGCCCGCAAGAGCCACACGTACCTGGACTTCGACGCCGGCCTGGACTTTGACAGCCAGGTGGTGGTCAAGATCAATGCTGCCGAGGTCCTGCGCAGGGAACTGGCCAAGCCCTCCTGGCGGCACGAGCACGTGGCCCTCGGCACCAACACGGACCCCTATCAGCGCGCCGAGGGCCGCTACCAGCTCATGCCCGGCATCATTGGCGCCCTCGCCGACTCCGGCACGCCCCTGTCCATCCTCACTAAAGGCACGCTCCTGGCCCGGGACATCCCGCTGCTGAAGCATGCCGCGGCCCAGGTGCCGGTCGGGGTGGGCATCTCGCTGGCCATGACCAACGCGCACCTGTCCGAGGCCGTGGAGCCCGGTACACCGGGTCCGCGGGCACGGCTGAAGCTCATTTCCCGGCTCAGGGAAGCAGGCCTGCCCTGCGGCGTCATGGCCATGCCGATCCTGCCGTGGCTTTCCGACGGTGACGACGCCCTCAACTCCCTCTTCGCGGCCCTGGCAGCGGCCGGCGCCACGGGGGTCACGGCCGGCGCGCTGTACCTGAAGCCGGGGACGCGTGAGTGGTTCATGCAGTGGATTGCCCGCGAACATCCGCACCTGGCGGGCAAGTACCGCCGGTTGTACGGCAGCGGGTCCTATGCCTCAAAGGAATACCGGGCGTGGCTGGCCGGTCGCATCCGCTATTTCAAGGACCTGCACGGCTTTTCCGGTTCGCAGGGCTTCAGCCACAGGGACCTCAGCGGCAACGCGGACCTCAGCGATGATGCCCGGGAAGAGGAAGCCCAGTACCCGGCTGGAAGCATCCCGGACACATCCCGGTACGCCACTAACCGGCACCCCGGCACGGTGCATGCCGGCCACCCGGCAGCGCAGCCGACGTTGTTCTGAAACGCGCCAGCTCCCTGACCTCAGAGCGCCTTGACCGCACCGAGCACCTTGGACAGCGAATCCTTGGCATCCCCGAACAGGAGCGTGGTTTTGGGGTCGTGCAGGAGATCGTTTTCGATGCCCGCGAAGCCCGGACGCATCGACCGCTTCAGGAAGACCACCTGCTGGGCCTGCACCACGTCCAGGATCGGCATCCCGTAGATCGGCGAACCAGGTGAAGACTTGGCCGCCGGGTTGACGACGTCGTTGGCGCCGACCACCAGCACGATGTCCGTGTTGGCGAACTCGGGATTTATTTCCGCCAGCTCCCGCAGGGACTCATACGGCACATCGGCCTCGGCCAGGAGCACGTTCATGTGGCCCGGCATGCGTCCCGCCACGGGATGTATGGCGAACACCACATCAATGCCGCGGTCGGCCAAAGCTGTGGCGAGCTCCGCCACGGTGTGCTGGCCTTGTGCCACGGCGAGCCCGTACCCGGGAACGATCACCACGCGCTGGGCATAGCCGAGCTGGACGGCTACGTCTTCCGGGGAGGATGAGCGTACGGGCCGGGCACTCACGGCGGTGGAACCCGCCGTCGAGCCGCCCTTGAAGGCGCCGAACATGATTCCGGTGACTCCGCGCCCCATGGCAGAAGCCATGACCTTGGTCAGGATGGTGCCGCTCGCGCCGACCAGAGTTCCGGCGACGAGCAGCAGGACGTTGCCCAGGACGACGCCGGACGCGGCCACCGCCAGGCCCGTGAAGGCATTCAGCAGCGAGATCACGATCGGCACATCCGCCCCGCCCACCGGCAACACGAGCAGCAGACCTGCCGCGAGCCCCAGGCCCAGCAGCGCCAGCGACCAGCCGACGGACCCGCTCAGGACGACCAGTGCCCCGGAGACGACCGCCCCGAGCATGACGGCCCCCATCACCCAGGGCATCCCGGGAAACAGCAGCGGACGGGTGCTGATGAGTTCCTGCAGCTTGCCCACGGTCACCGCGGAGCCCGCGAAGGACACGGCGCCCACGAGCATGGTGAAGACGACCGCCAGGCGCACCCACGGATCCTCGCTGTGGCTCAGTTCGAGTGCGGCGACCAGCGCTGCGGCGCCGCCGCCGACGCCGTTGAACAGTGCCACCAGTTGGGGCATCTGCGTCATCTGCACCCGCCGGGCCACGGGGACGGCTATCGCGGAGCCGACGGCGATGGCGGCCAGGATGAGCGGAATATTCTCCAGCCGGGCAGAGAAGAACACCGTGATGACCGCGACGAGCGCCCCGGCCGCACCGATGGCGTTGCCGCGGCGGGCGGTTTTTGGCGAGCTCAGGCCCTTTAGCGCCAGGATGAAGCAGACGGCGGCCACCAGATACAGCAGGGCTGTCCATTCCGGGGTCAGGAGGCTCATCTCGCCTCCCCTGCGCCGCCGCCGGAGGTGCCGTCACCGGCGAGTCCTTCGGCCGCCGTTCCGCCGGCTTTGGCAGTACCGGTTCCTGAGGGCTTCTGCGCCGATTTGCGCAGGGGCTTGTGCACGCTGAACATCTCCAGCATCCGGTCCGTGACCACAAAGCCACCTACCAGGTTCACGGTCGCCAGGACCACTGCCAGGAGCGCGATGCCGAGCACCCAGGGGTCGCCGGCTTGTCCGGCCACGATGATGGCGCCGACGAGGATGATCCCGTGGATGGCATTGGCGCCGGACATGAGCGGTGTATGCAGCTTGCTGGTCACCTTGGAGACGACTTCGAAGCCGACGAATACGGCAAGCACCACGACTGTCAGCAGCGCAACGGGGCCCATCAGATGTCCTCTCCCAGGGCTGCGGCGGTGGCGGAATGCCGTACGGCGCCGCCGTGGGTCAGGCATGTTCCGGCGACCACGTCGTCGTCGAAGTCCGGGGCAACGGTGCCGCCGTCGGTCATGAGGGCGAGGAAGTTGCTGACGTTCCGGGCGAAGAGCCGGGACGCGTCCGACGGCATGGCGGACGCGGCGTCCTGCAGGCCCACGAGTGTGACAGATCCGCCCTCAACCGGCACCTGGATGTCCTGGCCGGCGATCACGCCTTCCACATTGCCGCCGGACTCCGCGGCGAGGTCGACGACGACGGACCCTGCCCGCATGCCGGTCACCATGTCGGTGGTTACCAGCAAGGGAGCGGCCCGGCCCGGGATGGCCGCCGTCGTGATCAGGATGTCCGTGGCCGCGACGTGCGGGGCCAGCAGGCTGCGCTGGCGTTGCGCCCGGTCCTCGCCGAGGGCGCGGGCGTAGCCGCCGGTTCCTTCCGCCGCCGCGTCGAGGTCCAGATTGATGAACGTGCCGCCCATCGAGGCGACCTCGTCGGCGGAGGCGGCGCGGATGTCGTTGGCCGAAACGCGGGCGCCCAGCCGCTTCGCGGTGCCGATGGCCTGCAGGCCGGCGACACCGGCTCCCAGGACCAGTACCCTCGCCGGGGGGATGGTTCCGGCGGCCGTCATGTAGAGCGGGAAGAACCGCGGATACCGCACGGCGGCTTCCAGCACGGCGCGGTACCCGGTGACAAGGGACTGCGAAGTGAGTGCGTCCATCGACTGGGCCCGGGAGATCCTCGGAAGCAGCTCCAGGGCGAAGGAGGTGATCCCGGCGGCGGCCAGCGCCCGGACGGTCGGCAACTCGGAGGCTGGCGACGCCAGGCCGACAGTGATGGCACCGGGCCGCAGCCGGGCCGCAGTTTCCGGCGCGAGCGGACGAACATGCAGCAGGACGTCCAGGGCCGAGAGCGGGAGCTCCGAGATCACCGTGGCGCCGGCCTCTTTGAACGCTGCGTCCGCGAACCCTGCCTCGGTTCCTGCGCCGCTCTCCACCACGAGTGTGAGCCCGAGGGCCGTCAGCTGCTGCACCGTTTCCGGCGTGGCCGCAACCCGGCGTTCTCCGGCGCGCTGTTCTCGTCCGACACCGACCTGCACGGGCTGCTCCTCTCGATTGCGTTCAGAGTAGGCACATGCCTGACCGTTTGGCGAGAGGCGGCCGGGCGTATGCCGGTCGGCGTGTCCGGGTCAGCGGATCAGTTCGGCTCCCCCGCCGCGCAGCCTGGCGGCATGGACGGCGGCCAGGAGCGCTTCGACGATCGGGAAGTCGGCCGGGATCCACGGCAGGCCCAGGACGTCCTCGGAATTGCGGAGGTCAAGCCAGCGCAGTTCGTCGTGGTCCTCCAGCGGCAGGGGCTCCCCGTCCTCGAGTTCGGCGAACCAGACCCGCATCGCAGCCTTCTCGTTGAGCGGCCAGCCCGCCGCGGTCGCCGCGGGCAGCTCGGCTCCGAGCCGGACCTGCACACCGAGTTCCTCCCGGAGCTCGCGGTGCAGGGCGTCTTCGGCTGCTTCGCCCGGCTCCACTTTTCCGCCCGGGAACTCCCACATACCGGCAAACTGCGGTGGCGCCGTGCGCCGCGCCACAAGGAGTTTGCCCGGTTCCGCCAGGGAGTCCACTACTGCGCCGCCGACGACGTTGATGAGTCCAGTCACGCTCCCCAGTCTAAGGCGGGCGCCAGGGATCGACGTCGGCGGCCGGCGTCGCGGGGGCGTCGCCGCTGGGAACGGGTAAGGGACAATGGTGAAGGCGTTGCCGGGCAGCCTGCGGAATATTCGGCGCGCGCTCTCAGTTCTATAAAGCATATTTATCTGGCCGACTCTTCCCGGCATCTCCCGGAAATCACCCGAAAAGACGAATGACAACCACCACACAAGCTCCGGCGTCGTCCAAGACCGGCACCCGTCACCTTGCCCTCGCCATCATTGCCCTCGCCATGGGCGGGTTCGGGATCGGCACCACAGAATTCACCATGATGGGCCTGCTCAAGGAGATTGAGCAGGGCCTGAACATCAGCACGCCCGAGGCCGGCCACCTCATCTCCGCCTACGCCCTCGGCGTCGTCGTCGGTGCGCCCGTGCTGGCCGCCGTCGGAGCCAAACTGCCGCGCAAGCATCTGGCCCTGGGGCTCATGCTCTTCTTCAGCATCGCCAACCTCAGTTCCTTCCTCGCCCCTGACTACGGCTCCATGCTGGTGTCGCGGTTCGCGGCGGGGCTGCCGCACGGCGCCTTCTTCGGCGTCGCGGCCGTGATTGCCGCGTCCCTCGTGGCGCCGACCAAGCGGGGCTGGGCCATTTCGATGGTTATGGCCGGGCTGACTGTATCCAACGTCATCGGCGTTCCCTTCGCTACCTGGCTGGGCCAGAGCTACGGGTGGAGGCTGCTGTTCCTGCTGGTCGGCCTGATCGGCATCATCACGCTCGCCATGTTGTGGAAGTTCGTTCCGTTCCAGAAGCCGCACGCCGATGCCAGCTTCCGCCGCGAGCTCGGGGCACTCAAGCGGCTCCAGGTGTGGCTCGCCATCCTGGTCGGCATCGTCGGCTTCGGCGGCTTCTTCGCGACCTACACCTACATTTCGCACACCATGACATCCGTGGCCGGCGTCCCGGCGCCGTGGCTGCCGCTCGTCGTGGCGCTGTACGGAGTGGGCATGGTGGCAGGCAACATCGTTGGCGGCCGGATCGCCGATAAGTCCGTCATGGGGACGATCTACTGGGTGCTGCCGGCGACAGCCGTGGCCCTCGTGGTCTATGCCGTTGCGGCCCATTGGGCATGGTCGGCGCTGATCATGGTGTTCGTGGTCGGTGCCGCCGGGTCCATGCTGGTTCCCGCCTTGCAGACCAGGCTCCTGGATGCATCGCCTGATGCCCCGTCGCTGGCCTCATCCCTCAACCATGCGGCGCTCAACGTCGCCAACGCCTTGGGCGCCTTCCTCGGCGGACTCGTGATCGCCTGGGGCTGGGGTTACGTCGCCCCCGCGCTCGTGGGTGCCGTCCTGGCCATCCTGGGCCTCGGGGTCGCCGCCATCAGCGGCGCCGTGGAACGCCGGCGGCCGCTGGCCTCGTAGCCGCTGACCCGCCGCCCACGAAGAACGGCAGCCCGATCCAGTGATGTACTGGACCGGGCTGCCGTTCTTGTTTGCTGACTTCTAGCTGCGCTGTCTTCTACGGCGCTGCCTTTACTGCCCTGCCTTTTACTGCGCTGCCGTCGACGGCGGCCACCGGTTAGGACGCACTGACCCGCTGCACATCCGGCTCCAGGTAGATGACCCGGGCGATCGGGACGGCCTCGCGGATCCGGGCCTCTGCGGCGTCAATCGCCTTCGCGATGTCCTGGCCGGAGTCCGTGCGGCCGATGCTGATCTTCGCCGCCACCAGCAGTTCCTCGGGGCCCAGGTGCATGGTCTTGAGGTGAATGATGCCGGTGCCGCCAGCTTCGATCGCGCTGCGGATCTTGGCAACGTCGTCCCGGGTGGCCGACTCGCCCAGGAGCAGGGACTTTGTTTCCATGGCCAGCACGACGGCGATCCCCACGAGCAGGAGGCCGATCATGGCGGTGCCCAGGGCGTCCCAGATGCCGTTCCCGGTGATGAGTGTCAGGCTTACGCCGAAGAGCGCGAAGACGAGGCCCACGAGGGCGCCGAAATCTTCGAGCAGGATCACGGGAAGTTCCGGCTGCTTGGCGTTGCGGATGAACTTGACCCAGCTCTGCTTCCCGCGGAGGGGGTTGGATTCGGCGATCGCCGTCCGGAACGAGAAGGATTCGGCAATGATCGCGCCCACCAGCACAGCCAGCGGCACCCACCAGAAGTCACCTTCGATGCCATGCGGGTGCTGGATCTTTCCCCACGCCTCGTAGAGCGCAAAGAGACCGCCGACGCTGAACAGCACAATCGAGACGATAAAGGCGTAGATGTAGCGCTCACGGCCGTAACCAAAGGGGTGTTCCTGGCTGGCTTCCCGCTCCGCGCGCTTGCCGCCGACCAGCAGCAGCAACTGGTTGCCGGAGTCTGCGAGCGAGTGAATGGCTTCGGCCAGCATGGATGACGACAGCGTCAAAAAATAGGCGACGAACTTCAAAACGGCGATGGTCAGGTTGGCAGCCAGCGCCGCAATAATCGCCTTGGTACCGCCATTTGCAGCCACGTGAGCTTCTCCTTAACGGGGTTCTTCCGGGGTGTAAGCGGACACCGGAAGAACCCGGCGCCCGCAAGGAATACGCTACCTGTTTCCGGGCGGCCTCCGAACCGCGGCAGGGCCGATACCGCCACGTAACGATTGGGCACTTCCCTGCTGACAAGTAATCCGGCCTATGTTAGCTTGAAGCCATATTCGGGATTCACAATTTGGATACCGACGAATATGTAGGAGGAGACATGGGCTTTCTTGGCTGGATCATTCTCGGACTCATAGTAGGTGCAATCGTCAAGGCAGTCATGCCCGGCAGGGTCGGCGGCGGCTGGGTTACCAGCCTCGTGCTCGGCGTCGTCGGAGCCATTGTCGGTGGCTGGATCGGCGACCTTCTGTTTGGCGGCGGCAAGATGGAATTTTGGAATCTCGGTTCCTGGCTCCTGGCCATCGTCGGCGGCTTGGTGGTTGCCCTCGCCTACGGCGCCATTACAGGACGCAACAAGACCACATCATAATTCTGTACGGCTGACCTCACGCTTCGAGTGAGGCCCTAGGCACACTTCGACAGAACAGTACGACGGCGGAGCCCACCTTTGGCGGGCCCCGCCTTTTTTCTGCGCCTGCATCCGCCGGGATGCCTTTTCGGGCAGCCGGGTCTCTAGGGCACCTGCTGGGACCGGGCGCTGGCGTAGAGGCAGACGGTGGCCGCGGTGCCGAGGTTGAGGCTCTCCGCCTGCCCATAGACCGGCACGGCCACCCGGTGGTCGGCCAGCGCAATCTCGTCCTCGGACAGGCCCTGGGCTTCGTTGCCAAAAAGCCAGGCGGTGGGCTGTTCCAGCGCGTAGACCGATCCCGCGGCGGACGCGCCCAGCCGGCGGGCCGCATTCTCGTCCTGGAGACGGTCCAGGTTCAGCTGGCCGTAGCCATCGGCGGCGAGGACGCCGATCCCCCGTTCCTTGCAGCGGGCCACGATGTCAGCCGCATCGGCGCCAAGGACGATCGGCAGGTGGAAGAGGGATCCCGCCGTCGAACGGACCGCTTTGGGGTTGTAGATGTCCACGCTGGATCCGGTCAGGACCACCGCGTCCGCGCCGGCAGCGTCGGCGGCGCGCAGGACGGTTCCGGCGTTGCCGGGGTCGCGGACCTGGCAAAGGACGGCGATCAGCCGCGGCCCGGCGTCCAGCACCTCATCGAGGCCAACGTCCAGGAAACCGCAGACCGCGAGAACGCCCTGCGGGGTGACCGTGTCCGCCATCGCGGCGAGCACTTCGTCGGTGGCGAGGTAGGCGGTGGTGCCCTCCGCGAGTGTCTCCAGATCCGGATGCCGGTCCAGGCACGACTCGCTCGCGTAGACCTCATAGACAATGCCGGGTTGCCCCGCGGCGAGCCTCTTTTGGTGTAGGACGAGGGCTTCCCGGACCGCCTGCGGCCCCTCCGCCAGGAACTCGCGTCGCTTTAAACGGGCCGGGCGCCCGGCAAGTTGTGCCACCTTCCTCACCCGATCAGCTCGGGGGTTGGAAAGTGGAAGATCTTGCGGGCGCCCGGATTCGTTCATATAAGAACCTTAGTTGCTCTCGCAGCCGGTTCTTGAACGCTGCAGTTTTTCAACTGCTGCGGGAACTACTTTGCAGCCTCGTCGGCGGCCTTCTTGGCAGCAGGCTTCTTCGCGGGAGCCTTCTTGGCGGCCTTCGGAGCCGGAGCGGCCTCAGCCTGGACAGCCGGAGCTGACGTGTCGGCGGGCAGCGCGTCCTTGGCGACCTTGACCAGCGCGGCGAAGGCGTTGGCGTCGGAAACGGCGAGCTCGGCCAGCATGCGGCGGTCAACCTCAACCTCAGCGGCCTTCAGGCCCTGGATCAGGCGGTTGTAGGTCAGGCCGTTGGCGCGGGATGCAGCGTTGATGCGCTGGATCCAAAGACGGCGGAAGTCGCCCTTCTTCTTCTTGCGGTCGCCGTAGCTGTACACAAACGAGTGCAGCAGCTGCTCTTTGGCCTTGCGGTACAGGCGTGAGCGCTGTCCGCGGTAGCCCTTTGCGCGTTCGAGGATAACCCGGCGCTTCTTGTGGGCATTTACAGCCCTCTTCACACGTGCCACGTGCGTACTCCTTCAGAATTCTGATCCCAAGCGTCTACTGCCGGAAAAGTCCGGCTGGCCTGAGAAGCCTTTTTGGTAGTTGATTGCCGCCAGGTGGCCGGCAATCAGAGAACTTGGAACTTAGATGCCGAGCATCTTCCGGATGACCTTGGCGTCGCCCTTGAAGACGATCTTGTCGCCGGCAAGGCGACGGGTCAGCCGTGAGGACTTGTGCTCGAGGTAGTGACGGCGGTTGGCCTGCTGACGGCGCAGCTTGCCGCTACCGGTCAGCTTGAAGCGCTTCTTAGCACCGCTGTGGGTCTTCATCTTCGGCATGGGAACCGATCTCCTTACGTATCCGCAGAAAAGTCTGCAGCTCTTTCGTGCAGCCGCCCCTGCGGGCGGCATGCTGGTTGCTTGCTGCCGGACATTGCTGTCCGGCAGCCGTGAACTAGTTGGTCTTCTTGCTGCCGGGCTTGGCGGCAGCCCGGGGGGCGGCCGGCCGTGCGGCGGGCTTCGGAGCTGCAGGCCTCGGAACCGGCTTCGGAGCAGCGACCGGCTTCGGTGCTGCTGCCGGAGCGGCCGGAGCGGATTCCGCAGCCTTCTCCTCCGGAGCCTTAGCCACAGGGGCCTTAGCCACGGGAGCCGGGGCCGGAGCGGCCTTCGGAGCCTCGGGAGCCTTGGCTGCTGCCGGCTTCTCGGCCGCCTTCGGAGCCTCGGGAGCCTTGGCTGCTGCCGGCTTCTCGGCCGCCTTGGGAGCAGCTTCCTTCGGGGCTTCCTGGGCCGGAGCCTCCTCGGCCTTGGCTTCCTCGACCGGGGCGTGCGTGGCTGCCGCCGTTTCAGCCGTGGTCTCTTCGACCTTGGCTTCTTCGACCGCGGGAGCCTCCGTTGCAGGAGCCTCCGTCGCTACGACGTAGCCTTCGGGCAGGAGGTCAGACAGCGTCTGCGTGAGCGGGGCGTTGCCGCCGGAGACGTCGACGCGGCCCGATGCCTTGGCTTCGTTCTCAGCCTTGGCTTCCGCACGCTGCGTTGCGCGGCGGGCCTCTGCCTTGGCTTCAGCCTTATTCTTCAGCGGGCCCACCACCATGACCATGTTGCGGCCATCGATCCGGGGGCTGGACTCCACAACGCCAACTTCGGCGACGTCGTCCGCGAAACGCTGGAGCAGGCGGATGCCCATCTCGGGACGCTGCTGCTCACGGCCGCGGAACTGGATCATGGCCTTGACCTTGTCACCAGCGCCGAGGAAGCGGAGCGCGTGGCCGCGCTTCGTCTCGTAGTCGTGGGTGTCAATCTTCAGGCGGAAGCGGATTTCCTTCAGGACCGTGTTGGTCTGGTTCTTCCGGGCCTCGCGCGCCTTGACAGCGGCCTCGTACTTGTACTTGCCGAAGTCCATCAGCTTGCACACCGGAGGCTTGGCCTGCGGTGCAACTTCAACGAGATCAAGATCGGACTCGGCAGCCAAACGCAGGGCATCCTCAATACGGACAATTCCTACCTGTTCGCCTGCAGGGCCGACCAGCCGCACCTCGGGGACGCGGATACGCTCATTGATTCTTGGCTCGCTAATGTTAAAGCTCCTGTGTTCGTGAGGGGTATTCCACCGGCAAAAAGAGAAGGCCCCCAATTGCCGGAGCAATCGAAGGCCTCAAGATCGGAACTGCCGCCCTCAATGAGGCGGCATGCACTTTCGCCGGACCGGAGTCCGAGGTTGTGCCCGACCAGGTACCCGGCAACCTTGACTCCCGTGAGGGAGGGGCTTCCCGAAGGAAGTTTCGCGGCTGACGCGGGTGGGAGAGAACTCCGCTTGCAAACTAAAAGCCAATTCTACAGAAAGATACCCGCTCAACGCACGTGTGCGTCGCCGGGCACCGCCTACACCGGGAAGCACCAGTCAAAAACAGGCACCACAGGTAAGAAGCACTGCAGAATAACGACATTCAGTCGGTCTGTGACAAGCTTACCAGCATGAGCACTTCAGACAGTAATTCCCATGTCTTCGAGCCCGCAGCCGCACAGGCCGACGTCTCGCAGCAGATTCGCGACATCTCGGAAGTCCCCGCGATCGAGGTCATCACCACGGCCGCCGTGCACCTGATGAGTGCCGCCGCAGTGAAGCTGGGCCTCGCCGCCGAGGAAAATGCCCAGGAACTCAAGGACCTGGACGAGGCCCGCAAACTCATCACCGCCCTCGCCGGCCTGGTGACGTCCGCGGCACCGGAAATCGGCTCACAGCACGCCGGGCCGTTGCGCGACGGACTGCGTTCGCTGCAGCTGGCCTTCCGCGAGGAATCGATCATCCCCGACGCTCCGGGCAAGGGCCCGGGCGAGAAGTACACCGGCCCCGTCAACTAGTCACAGTCAACTAGTCACGGCCACCTCAGCACTTTCGTCAGCTATGACACGCCGGCGGGCGGACCCTCCGGGTCCGCCCGCCGGCGTCGTTAACTCTGCTTCGATCCATCGGGACTCAGTGCGGCCCCGGGCCCGGGCACGGCGCGGTCCCCCTGACAGGGACGGCCCGGCGTCAAGCGTGGGCCAGGCGGCGGCGGCGCATCTGCTGTAGGACGAGTCCTACGAGGCAGAGGCCCACGCCAGCCAGCCCCACGGCGACGAAGCCGGCCGACGGGCCGATGACGTCGATGAACAGCCCGGCGAGCGGCGCGCCCAGAGCCACGCCGCCGGTGAGCGAGGACCCGTACCAGCCCATCGCCTCGCCGCGACGGCTCTCGTCAACGAGTTCGGCCACCTTTTCCGAGGCCGCGGACAGCACCGGCGCGCACAGCAGCCCCGGCAACAGCGAGAGCAGGCTGAGGGTCCAGGTATCGGTCGCGAACGCCATCGGGACCGTCAGCGCTGACATTCCCAACAGCAGGAGGATCGGAGAGACGGGCCGGTGCATGGCGCCGTAGACTATGCCGCCCACTACCGAGGCCGCGCACCAGAAGACGAAGACGATCCCGATTTCGCCCTCGTGCCCGCCCGTCTGGAGGGCTGCGACGATGCCGACGTCGGTGCCGCTGAGGACCATGCCGGCACCGGCCGCGACGGCGAAGACGGCTCCCACGGCGGCGGTGAACCAACTGAAATTGTGGATGACTCGGTGGCGCAGGCCAGAGCGCCGCTGCCGCCGTTCCTCGGCCGCGGCCGCCAGGGGCGCCAGTTCGGCCGCGGCCTCCTGGAGGTGGGCCGGCGCGGCGGCGACGACGGCGGCCTCCGCGCACTCGAGCTCCTCCGCCTCGAGCCCGGCGTCGGGGGCCGCGCTCCGGGTGGGCGGATTGAACCACATGAGGAAAAGTCCGGAGACGGACGTGGCCACGCCGACTATTGTCAGGCCCAGGACCGACTGCCCGCTGGTGGCGACGACGGCGCCGACGGCGGGGCCGATCATGAAGACCAGCTCGGTGGCGATGGCATCGAGGGCGAAGGCGGTGCGGCGCTGGTCCCCGGTGGCCAGTACGCCCAGGGACTGCCGCACCACGCTGAAGATGGGCAGCGTGAGCAGGCCGCCGACGAAGACCAACGGCAGCAGGACCTCGTAGGAGACGTGCGGCACGATGGACCAGATCACGGTCTCGGAGATGACGGACGGGATGAGCGCCTTGCGCAGTCCCACGGTGTCGACCCGGCGTCCGCGCCAGGGCGCCCCGACGGCGATTCCGATCGTCATGACGGCGGCCGCCGCGCCGGCGGCCGCGTAGCCCTGGCCGAGGGTCAGGACGATGTGCAGGGTCAGCAGGACGCCGGCCGCCGAGTGCGGTATGCGGGCAATCATCCCGACCAGCAGGAGCCGCCTGATGGGCCGGACGGCGAGCAGCTCCCGGTAAAGCGCGAAATTCACGACACTACATCCTTCTGGTACTGCCCACGGCAGCACCGGGAGGTCCCCCCGTTGGGCCGTCAGCTATGGTGCTGCGCGCTGCAGCTTGACCTCGATTGAGTCAACCCGCTCGGCAAAGAATTCATTCCGGGCCCAGTCGTTGTTGAGGCCGGCGACGATGGACTGCACGCCGGCGGCGTCGAGTCCGTCCTCAAGGTACAGGACCACGCGGAGTTCCGGGCCGGATCCCCCGCCGGGGAGCCGCCTGCCATCGGCTGTAGCCGAGGCAATTCCACCCCCCGGATGAATTTCAACACGGCGGACCGCCGGAAAGCCAACCGCGCTGTCCCCGAGGGCGCGCGCGAGTTCCGGATCGGCATACGACGGCGTCCAGGTTTGCTGCTGGGCCAGTGCCCAGACCGCCGGTCTGCGGACCACGAACGTCAGGTCCGCGCCGGGATCCAGCACGAGCAGCTCGGCACCTTCCGCAACGGCGGACAGGGCCGCCCGGGCCGCGTAGACCGCCACAGGCCTGGCCTCCGGATGCCAGGCCTCCAGTGACGCCGCCGAGGTGAAGACCGGCATGGCCGTCCGCCCGTCCGGCGCTTTGAGCGTGACGAGGGCCATATCGGCCTGCTTGTCGGCATGGAGGCCGCCGGCGCCTTCCCCCTCCTCGGCGAGCTGGGCCAGGATGGGCACGAAGACCCGGGCGGTGGCGAGCGCGGCCACCACGGCTGCCTCGTCGCCGGTGCCGGCGGCGAGGTTGGCCACGGCCGCTAGGTAGCCGGCGTCGGCAGCGCCGTCGTCGTCCTCGAAATTGTGGATCTTCGCGGCTTCCCCGGACAGGCTGCGGCCCGCCCAGGGTTGGCCAGCGGAGTCCGTGGCGCCGCCGGCGCCGGCGAGGGCAGCCGCGATATGTCCGGGCAGATGCCGGACCGGAGCCGCGCCGGCGTCCGGCTGCCCTGCGTTGTGGGGGTCGTGGGTGTCGCCGGGCTCGCGGGTGTGCGTCATGACCGGTGACCGCTTAGCGGCGGCCGGCGACGTCGAGGGCCTGGGGCAGTGTGAAGTTGCCGTTGTAGAGGGCCTTGCCGATGATGGCGCCCTCAACGCCGAGCGGCACCAGGGACCGCAGGACCTGCAGGTCCTCAAGGCTGGAAATGCCGCCTGAGGCGACCACCGGCTTGCCCGTCTTCTCGACCATCTGGCGCAGGAGTTCGACGTTGGGGCCCTGGAGGGTGCCGTCCTTGGTCACGTCGGTGACGACGTACCGGGCGCAGCCTGCGTCTTCGAGGCGGCCGAGCACCTCCCAGAGGTCCCCGCCTTCCTTGGTCCAGCCGCGGCCGGCGAGCGTGGTACCGCGGACATCGAGGCCGACGGCGATCTTATCGCCAAAGCGCTCGATCACCCGGGAGGTCCATTCCGGGTTCTCCAGTGCCGCGGTACCCAGGTTCACGCGGGCCACGCCGAGGTCGAGCGCCTTTTCGAGGGATTCGTCGTCGCGCAGGCCGCCGGAGAGTTCCACCTTGATGTCCAGCCGCCCCACGACCTCGCGCAGCAGTTCAGCGTTGGAGCCGCGCCCGAATGCGGCGTCCAGGTCCACCAGATGCACCCACTCGGCCCCCTGCTGCTGCCAGTTGAGGGCGGCCTCCAGCGGAGTGCCGTAGCTCGTCTCGCTGCCGGCTTCGCCCTGCACGAGCCGGACGGCCTGGCCGTTGACGACGTCGACGGCGGGCAGAAGCTCGAGTACGGGCAGCGGGGTTTCGGTGGTCATCGTGGTGTCCTCAGCTCGGGATGGTGGGTCAGGAACGCGGCACGGTCGTCAGGACGCCGGCAGGGTCAGGAGATAGGCGGCCAGCAGCGACATGCCGGCCAGGATGTAGAACACGACCTCCACCCAGCGCGGACTTTTCTGCTGGCGGAAGGAGATTGCGCCGCCGACCAGCAGGCCGGCGACGCCCATGAGGACCAGGGACCACATCTAGGCGGTCTGTTCCGGTGCCGCGGGGCGCAGGCTGTCGACCCAGTTGCGCAGGAGCCGGGCGCCGGCGTCGCCGGACTTCTCCGGGTGGAACTGCGTGGCGCACAGCGGGCCGTTCTCCACGGCCGCAATGAACGGGGCACCGTGTTCGGACCAGGTCACCAGGGGCGCCGCCATCCGGGGCTGGATGACGTCGAAGTCCCAGTGCTGGACCCCGTAGGAGTGCACGAAGTAGAAGCGCTCACCCTCGACGCCGACGAACAACTTGGATCCCTCCGGGACGGAGACGGTGTTCCAGCCCATGTGGGGCACGACGTCGGCGGGCAGCAACTCGACCTTGCCGGGCCACTCACCCATGCCTTCGGCTTCCGTGCCGTGCTCGACGCCTGCCTCGAACAGCACCTGGAGCCCCACGCAGATGGCAAGCACGGGGCGGCCGCCGGCGACGCGGCGGCCGATCATGCGGATGGCATCCACGGACTTGAGCTCGCGCATGACGGTTTCGAAGGCGCCGACGCCGGGGACCACGAGGCCGTCGGCGTTGAGGACGTCCTCGGGCTTGGAACTGAGGATGACCTCGGCGCCGGCGCGCTCCAGAGCACGGACTGCAGAGCGGACGTTGCCGGAACCGTAGTCCAGCACAGTGACGGTCGGCTTTCCCTCCGGAGACACCGGTTTGGTTCCGGCGGCCGGGTCGATGATGGCCCCGTCGCGCAGGACCGGGCCGGTCACAGTGCGCCCTTGGTGGACGGAATGCCCTCGACCCGGGGGTCCGGTTCGACGGCTGCGCGCAGGGCCCGGGCGAACGCCTTGAACTGGGCCTCGACGATGTGGTGGGGGTCGCGTCCGGCCGTGACGTTCATGTGAAGGCAGATCCCGGCGTGGAGCGTGATCGCCTCGAACACGTGGCGGGTCAGCGAGCCGGTGAAGTGGCCGCCGATCAGGTGGTATTCCTGGCCTGCCGGCTCGCCGGCGTGCACAAGGTAGGGCCGGCCCGAGACGTCGACGACGGCCTGCGCGAGCGCCTCATCCAGGGGCACGGTCGCCTCGCCGAAGCGGCGGATTCCGGCTTTGTTGCCCAATGCGGTCCGCAGAACCTCGCCAAAGGTGATGGCCACGTCCTCGACGGTGTGGTGGACATCGATGTGGGTGTCGCCGGTGGCCTTGACGGTCATGTCAATCAGCGAGTGCTTGCTCAGGGCCGTCAGCATGTGGTCGTAGAACGGGACCGACGTGCTGATATCCGAGACCCCGGTGCCGTCCAGGTTGATCTCGACCAGCACCGAGGACTCACTGGTGGTCCGTTCCATGCGTGCGGTCCGGCCCTCGGCGGCGGTGGCTCCGGTGTTGCTCATGTAGATGTGTCCTTTGGAAGAAGGCAGGGTGCTGGGCAGTCTGGCGGGGCGCACTGGCTCCCCGTCAAGTCTAGGCCTGCGGCGTTGCGTGGCTGGTCAGGATGCGTTCAAGGGCTTCGAGGAAGGCTGTGGTTTCCGTCTCAGTGCCCGCGGTCACGCGAAGGTGCCCCGGGATGCCGACGTCGCGGATGAGGACGCCGGCGTCCAGCAGGCCCTGCCAGACGTCGTGCGGGCTCTCCAGTCCGCCGAAGAACACGTAGTTCGAATCGGAAGCCGCCGGCTTGAGGCCCAGGCGGGTCAGCTCGGACACGATCCGGTCGCGCTGGCGCTTGATGTCCTCGACGTCGGCCATGAGGGCCACGCGGTGGTGCAGTGCGGCCAGGGCCGTGGCCTGGGTGATAGCTGACAGGTGGTACGGCAGACGGACCAGCCGCAGGGCGTCGGTGACCTCGGGAGCGGCGGCCATGTACCCGAGCCGCGCCCCGGCGAGGGCGAAGGCCTTGCTCATGGTGCGCGAGACGATGAGCCGTTCCCGGCCGGGCAGCAGGGTCAGCGCGCTGGGTGTGCCGTCGTGGGCAAACTCGTGGTACGCCTCGTCGACGATCACGATGGTCTGGCTGGCCTGGCCGGCGTCATAGACGGCCTCGACGACATCAAGACCCAGTCCGGTACCGGTGGGGTTGTTCGGGGAGCACAGGAAGACAATGTTGGGCTGCAGTTCCCGGACTTGGCGGGCAGCCGATTCCGCGCTGAGCCCGTAGTCCGCCGCGCGGGCGCCGACGATGTACTCCGTGTCCGTGCCGGCGGCCAGCAGCGGGTACATCGAGTATGTGGGAGGGAAACCGAGGGCCGTCCGGCCGGGGCCGCCAAAGGCCTGGAGGATTTGCTGAAGGACTTCGTTGGAGCCGTTCGCGGCCCAGATGTTCTCCGCGCCCAGACCGTGGCCAAGGTACTCGGCCAGGGCTTCCCGCAATTCGGTGAACTCCCGGTCCGGATACCGGTTCAGCCCGACTGCGGCGGCGCTGACAGCCTCAGTGATAGCGGCGCGGACGTCGGCCGGGACACCATGGGTGTTCTCGTTGACGTTGAGCAGAATGGGGACGTCCAGCTGGGGTGCGCCATACGGTCGCAGGCCGCGCAGATTGGTTCGGAGGGGCAGTCGGTTGAGGCGCTCAAGCTGGTCAGTCACGTGACCAGTTTAAGTGGAAGCGGGACGGGCGCTGAAACTGTGACGCCCGGGACGGGCGCCGGCGGTACCTACTTGGACGGAACGAACAGCTGCTGGCCCGGCATTACACGCGCAGCGTCAAGGTTGTTCAGTTGCACGATATCGGCCACGACGTCCCGGGGATCGCGTTCCGGCGCGACGGTCCCCGCAATGGCCCAGAGGGACTCCCCCGGCTGGACCGTCACGGAAACAGTGGGCGTCACATTGAGCTGGTCCGCGGAATCCGCCGCCTTGGCCGGAGCGTTGAGGAATCCGCTGAACGACAAGATGAGCGCTGCCAGCAGGATCAGCGGGATCCCGAAGAAGACGAACCGTCCGCGCCGGGTGAGCCGCAGCGGCGCCTGCTTCGGCCGCCGGGTGACCCCGCGGTCCGTGATGCTGTGATCAAAAGTGCTGTGAAACGCGCTTGCTGCTGACATGAACTGAGCCCTCCTGGACCATACGGTGCCGCCGGCGTTCTCCACATACTCGCCGCCAACCGGCCGAACCTTCGAACATAGAACCGAAGAATGCACTCGACTCGCAAATCCTTGAATCGAACACATATTCGAACTTTGCTAGTTCTGTTTTAGCACTTAGTAACGAACGATGTCGAGACTCGCTAGAACAAATGTTTGAAAAAGCTCTGCCGCTGGCCTACTTTTGAGGGAAAGAACAACAGCTTGTGAACTCGTTCATCGGTAGTTGATCAGGAGGGTCTGACATTTCAGGCCGGAAGTTCCCGGTGACAGCAGCCACGGCGGCCGGGTGGAACGGAAAGGCGTTGGCGAACATGGCAGCACAAGCCACCGGCGGCCGGGCCAGTTCACGGAGCGCCCAGCCTGCACGGGCCCCCAAGAGCCTGACCGTTCGGCAGAAGAAAATCCTGGAAACGATCCAGCGCTCCGTCAGTGACAACGGCTACCCGCCGTCCATGCGCGAAATCGGCGACACCGTCGGACTCGCCAGCCTGTCGAGCGTGACCCATCAGCTGTCCCAACTGGAAAAGCTCGGGTACCTGCGTCGCGACCCAAAGCGTCCAAGGGCCATGGAAGTGCTCATGCCGCTGACCCTGGACGAGGGTACGAGGGCCATTTCGGGCGTCGAGAAGTCCAGCGGCCTCCGGGCCGTAGGTGGCCTCTCCGTGACGGAACTCGCCAGCGCCACCGACACGGCAATGGTGCCGTTCGTCGGACGCATCGCGGCCGGCGGACCGATCCTCGCCGACCAGGTGGTGGAGGACGTCATGCCCCTGCCGCGCCAGCTGGTGGGCCACGGCGAACTCTTTATGCTCAAGGTGGCCGGCGACTCGATGATCGATGCCGCCATCTGCGACGGCGACTGGGTGGTTGTCCGCCGCCAGGGCGACGCCGTGAACGGCGACATCGTGGCCGCGCTGCTCGATGATGAAGCAACGGTCAAGACGTTCCGCCAGCGCGACGGCCACACCTGGCTGCTGCCGCAAAACACCCAGTACGAGCCCATCCTCGGCGACCACGCCGTGATCATGGGCAAGGTCGTCTCGGTGCTCCGCTCCCTCTAGCCACCCCGTGGCAGGCCTCCCGGGGTAGCCACCCCCGGAACGGCTTCCAGGGGCCGGAGCCACGGCTCCGGCCCCTGCTTTTTAGTCCTTTCCGGAGTCCTTCGCCAGGCGCTTCAAGGCGGCCACGGCGATCGAAGGATCCGTGGTGGGCCAGAACGGCGGAAGCGCGGCGCGGAGGAACCCGCCGTAGCGCTCCGTGGACAGCCTCGAATCCAGCACCGCCACCACACCCTTGTCCGAGGTCGAGCGGATCAGCCGGCCGGCGCCCTGCGCCAGGCGGATTGCGGCGTGCGTGGCCGAGACGGACATGAAGCCGTTGCCGCCGGCCTGTGCCACCGCACGCGAACGTGCTGTCATGAGCGGGTCGTCCGGCCGCGGGAACGGAATCCTGTCAATGACCACCAGGCGGCAGGACACCCCGGGAACGTCGACACCCTGCCACAGGGACATCGTGCCGAACAAACATGTGTCCGGCTCGTCGGCAAACTGCCGCACGAGCGCCGTTATGCTCGACTCCCCCTGACACAGGATGCTGAGGCCCAGCCGTGGCCGCATCGCCTCGGCGGCCTCCTCCGCCGCCCGCCGGGAGGAAAACAAGCACAGGGCGCCCCCGCCGGAGGCACGGATCAGTTTCTCGAGTTCGTCCAGGGCCTCCGGGGACGTGCCGCGGCCGGGCTTGGGCAGGTGCTGGGCGACATAGAGGATGCCCTGCTTCGGATAGTCGAACGGGGACCCGACGTCGACGCCGGTCCAGCTCGGGGCGCCGCTGCCGACCAGGCCGAGGCCTCCGGCGGCCGGCTCGAACGCCGCCCCGATGGCGAGCGTGGCGGATGTCAGGATGACGGTGTGGTCCGCGAACAGTCCTTCACGCAACCGCCCCGCGACGCTCAACGGAGCCACATTGATCAAGGCCGGCGCGGTCTCGTCCGGCTGGGAGTAGCCCTGCGCCGGGTCGAAGCTGCTATTGCGGGAGAACCACACGACTTCGCGGTTTTCCCGCGCGGCCAGGAGTCGTTCGCAGAGTTCCAGGATGACCATGAGGCGGGACCGGGCGAGCTGGCGACCGCCGTCGGCCGTCGTGGAGCTGTCCCCCTTGGAATCGGAGAGCGCGGCGCGGCAGGCGTCGCGCAACTGGTCGATGCAGTCCAGCTGCTCGGTGTTCAGGCCGTTGGGCATCAACCCGCTGGGGACACCGTCGATGGCGAGTTCCAGGTGGGAGGCGGCATTGTTCAGGGCGTCCACGGTGATGCCGGTGTGCTTCCGGGCCCCGGAGGCAGCGGCGTGGACCATCGCGACGGAGAGCTGGCCGGAGACTGCGCCTGTGACGCGGTCCTGCAGTTCGTGGGCCTCGTCCACCACCACGACGTCGTACTCAGGCAGGACCGCCAGGCCTTCGAACGCGCTGACGGCGAGCATGGCATGGTTGGTGACCACGACGTCGGCATCGGCGGCGTTCTGCCGGGCCAGTTCACTGAAGCATTCGGCCGCGAGCGGGCACTTTTGCGCGCCGAGACACTCCATGGACGTGACGGAGACCTGCCGCCAGGCCCGGTCCGTGACACCGGGCATGAGTTCGTCCCGGTCTCCCGTGACCGTCTCCTCCGCCCATTCGCGCAGGCGCACGACTTCCTTGCCGAGCTGGGAGGACGGCCCGCCCAGCGCGGCGGCAAAGTGCGGCACGGACGTGTCCTCGCCGAGGGAGAACAGTTGTCCCTCAGACGGTTCCTCGGACGGGAAGCCGCCCTCGATCTTGTGCCGGCACACATAGTTGGACCGGCCCTTCACCAAGGCAACCTTGACGGGCCGCTCCAGGGCCGGGGTGATCGTCTTGAGCAGCCGGGGCAGGTCGCGGCCGACAATCTGGGTCTGCAGTGCCAGGGTCGCGGTGGAGACCAGGGTGGGCTTGTTGCTGGTCAGCGAGTGGGCGATCAGCGGAATCAGGTACGCCAGAGACTTGCCGGTGCCCGTGCCGGCCTGGACCAGCAGGTGGTCGCCGCTGTCGATCGCGCGCGCCACCTGCCGGGCCATTTCGTGCTGGCCGTCGCGGCTCTGGCCACCCATGCCGGACACGGCACGGTCGAGCAGCTCAATCACGAACTCCTCGCCGGTCCCGCCGGCCGTGTTGCCGCCCGCTGCGTCCTCGCCCGTCCCGCCATCGGCCGGTTCCGCGTCAGCGGCCCCGGCGTCCGGGGATCCGGCCTTGGCTTTGGTCACCGCAGCCTCAGTCATTGCTGATGAAGGGATCCAGTTCAGCGGCGAGTCCTTCGCGCACCATCACCACGGCCCGGGTGCCGGTTTCCTCGTGCTCGAGGCTGAGGATCTCAGCGTCGGTCTCGTGGAGCTTGTTGAGCAGATCTCCGCGGTTGTACGGGATCAACAGTTCAAGCTTCACGCCGGGGCGCGGAATGCCGTCACTGATGGCCTTGAGCAGTTCCGGGATGCCTTCACCTGTGCGTGCCGAGACCACCACGTGGCGCGGTTCGCGCTGCTTGAGCCGTTCGACCACAAACGGGTCGGCGGCGTCGGCCTTGTTCAGGACGATGATTTCCGGAACCTTGCGGGCGTCGACTTCGCTGAAGACTGCCCGGACTGCGGCGATCTGGCCCTCGGGGTCCGGGTGCGAGACGTCGACGACGTGCAGGATGAGGTCCGAGTCGGCCACCTCTTCCAGGGTGGAGCGGAATGCTTCCACGAGCTGGGTGGGCAGCGAGCGGACGAATCCCACGGTGTCCGCCAGCGTGTAGCCGAGGCCGTCGGCGGTTTCTGCCTTGCGCACGGTGGGGTCCAGCGTGGCGAACAGGGCGTTCTCCACCAGCACCCCGGCGTCGGTCAGGCGGTTCAGGAGCGAGGACTTCCCGGCGTTGGTGTAGCCGGCGATCGCTACTGACGGCACGGCATTACGACGGCGGTTGGCGCGCTTGGTTTCCCGGGCGGGCTTCATGGCGGCGATTTCGCGCCGCAGCTTGGCCATGCGGGTGCGGATCCGGCGGCGGTCCAGTTCGATCTTGGTTTCACCGGGACCACGGGAACCCATGCCGGCGCCGGCGCCGCCCACCTGGCCACCGGCCTGGCGGGACATCGACTCGCCCCAGCCGCGCAGGCGCGGGAGCAGGTATTCGAGCTGGGCCAGTTCCACCTGTGCCTTGCCTTCCCGGCTCTTGGCGTGCTGCGCGAAGATGTCCAGGATGAGCGCGGTGCGGTCGATGACTTTGACCTTGACGATGTCCTCCAGGCCGCGCCGCTGGGACGGGGCGAGCTCGGCGTCGACCACTACGGTGTCGGCGCCCGTGGACATCACGATGGCTTTGAGTTCCTGCGCCTTGCCGGAGCCGAGGAAGGTTCCGGGGTCGGGCTTGGCCCGGCGCTGGACGAGCCCGTCCAGGACCTCGGAGCCGGCCGTCTCAGCGAGGGCCGCAAGTTCACGCAGGGAGTTCTCGGCGTCGGCGAGGGTACCTTCGCTCCAGAGACCGGCCAGGACGACGCGTTCGAGGCGCAGCTGACGGTATTCGACCTCGGTGACGTCCTCGAGTTCGGTGGACAGGCCCGCCTTGCGGCGCAGGGCGTGGCGTTCCTCGAGGTCCTGCTGGTCGCCGTCGAAGTTGGTGTACACGTCGTCCAGGCGCGAGATGGCCTGTGCCGTGCCGAACACCGCCTTCTGGCCGCCGGCACTCGTGCCGGCTGCGTCGTGGGCTCCGGTGCCGCGGCCCGCGTTCGGGGCAGGGGCGTCCTTGGAGAGGATCCGGTCGATAACAGCCTGGATCTCCTCAGGGCTCATGTCCTGGGCGGCTGAATCGGGTCCGGTGTTGGGCTGGCTGGTCATGGTCTCCTTTAGGGGTTCGGCTATTTCAGAATAGTGCCGATTGGTGCTCTGTGGAGCGGTATTCGCGCTGGGCTGACGGCGAGGGGTCATGCAGGCCTCCTGGAATGCCCGCGGCAACGGTGCCGGGGCAGGGCCGGCTCCGGGCGGAGCGCTGGCTGGGTAAAGAGAAGGGCTAGGTAAAGAGAACAGCTAGGTGAAGAGAGCGGCTCGGTGGGAGAGGCGCCCGAGGCGCCCGGCTGCGGGGAACGCAGTGAGGTAATCGCCGTCCGCCGGGCCGGCCCGGAAGCGGGCCAGGCACGGTATCAAGGAAAGAAGGGCCGCCGTCAAGGCGTTGTCGAGAAAAGCGGCTGGATTCCAAGTGTTTCGTGCACCTGCCGGCGAGATAACTCGACGTGGCGATGGAGCACTGAGCGGAAGGCGTCTACCTGCGTCGCTGTGGGGACGGGATGAGACCCGTGCCGGCTACTTGGAGATCAAGATCATGCTTTTAAGCCTAGCAGACGCCGAAGCTCGCCCGGTTCACGCGGTCAGCTCCCCGGGGTGCGCCGTTCGGGGCGGGCCGCCGGGACCGTTCACGCCCCGTTCCAAGGCTTGGCGGCCGCTCCTTCCTGGCACCGCGGCCGTTCCGTTGCGTACCCGGGCCCGGACGCCGTTCCGCGTCCCGTCCGGTTTCCCATTCGGGTGGACCGCCAACTAATCTGGCCCATTATGGAGTCTGCACACTATTTCAGCGCCCAGCCCGCCGGGCCCTTCACCCGCAAGCCGCTCACCGTGGACCTTGCCGGTGAGACGCGCCGGCTGCAGACGTCCTCGGGGATCTTCAGCCCGGACGGGATCGACAAGGGAACGGCCGTGCTGCTGGCCGATGTCCCGGCTCCGGCTCCGCAGGGGAACCTGCTTGATATCGGCTGCGGCTGGGGCCCGATTGCCCTGACCATGGCCCTGCGGGCACCGCACTCCCGCGTCTACGCGGTGGACGTGAACGAGCGCTGCGTGACCCTGACCAACGAAAACGCCGCACTGCTGGGACTCACCAACGTCACCGCCAGCACGCCGGAGGCGGTGGACCCCGAACTGCGTTTTGACACCATCTGGTCCAACCCGCCTATCCGGATCGGCAAGGACGAACTTCACGCGCTCCTGCGCCTGTGGATTCCGCGGCTGGCGCCGGGCGGATCGGCGTGGCTCGTGGTCCAGAAGAATCTCGGCTCGGATTCGCTGCAACGTTGGCTCGCGGCGGAGCTCGATTCCAGCTTCACCGTGACCCGTGAGAGCACGTCGAAGTCGTTCCGGATCCTTCGGGTCAGGAAAGCGTCCCGGTAGCCACGATCACGGCCGGGCCGCTGAGCTCGACGTGTTCGTGTCCCTCCGGGCCGACGAAGAATTTCACACCGACCGCTCCGCCGGGAACGTGAACGTTCCACGCGTCCGGCGCGCCCTGCCCGGCCCAGTGGCGGATGGCGACGGCGGCGGCGCAGGCACCGGTGCCGCATGACTGGGTTTCCCCCACCCCCCGCTCGTGGACCCGCATGGTGATGGTGCCCGTGCCGTCGTGGACGAGTGGTTCGGAGGGCACCACGAATTCAACATTGGTGCCGTGCGGCGGCGTCGGATCCACCTTGGGCGCGGTGAACAGCTGCGTGGCCTCAAGTTCGGCCATTTCGGCCAGGGCCACCACTGTGTGCGGGTTGCCCATGCTGACCGACAGTGCGGGCCTGGCCACCTCCAGCCCCTCGGCGCTGACGAGCGAATCCATGGCCCGCGCGGTCGCCTCGCCCGGGAAAATGAACGCCCAGGGCCCCATGTCGACGGCGTAGCCGGCAGCGGTGCGGACGATCGTCTTCACGCCGCCCCGGGTGCCGATGACGAGGGATTCGCCGGCCGGCAGGTTCACGAGGCCTTCGGCGATGAGGAAGTGCACAAAGACGCGGACGCCGTTGCCGCACATCTCAGACAGTGAGCCGTCGCCATTGCGGTAGTCCATGAACCACTCGGCGTCGGGGTGGGCGGTCAGCAATTCCTGCCCCTCGGGCAGGAGCCGCGAGGGCACCGCACGGATCAGGCCGTCGCCGCCGATGCCGCGGTGCCGGTCGCAGAGCGCCGCGACCTGCTCGGGGCTGAGCGACAGTGCGCCGTTGGGGTCGGCGATCAGGACAAAGTCGTTGCCTGTTCCGTGGCCTTTGGAAAACTTCAGACCGCTGAGGGATGCGGTATCGCCGGCGGCAGGGGCGGCGGTTACGGCTTGGGATGCGTCCATGCTCCAAGGTTACCGTTCCGTATGGAGAGCTCCGGCACCGTGACGGGAAGGCTACGGCGGCGGCGGAACGGGCGCCGTCCGGCACAGGGCCGCGGCCCTGGCCACCAGGGCGGGATCCTGCCAGTCCAGCCAGATGACCCGGGGATCGGCACGGAACCAGGTCAGTTGCCGGCGCGCGAACTGCCGGGTGGCGATGATCGTTTCGTCCGTGGCCTGCTCGAGGCTGGAAGTGCCGTCGAGAACCCGGAGGAACTGGGCATAGCCGAGGGCCCGTGGCGCGGTCCTGCCGTTGCGGAGCCCCGCGGCGTCGAGCCGCCGGACTTCCTCCAGCAGCCCCCGGTCCACCATGGCGTGGACCCGCAGGGCCAGGCGCTCCCGGAGCAGTTCCCTGTCGACTTCGAGCCCGATCTGGACGGCAGGCTGGAAGTACTCGCGGGCGGGCATGAAGGAGCTGAACGGGCGTCCGGTGAGTTCGAAGACTTCCAGGGCGCGGACGATGCGCCGGGCATCGCCGAGCCTGCCGGCCGACACGGGGTCCACGGCTTCCAGCCGTTGCCGCAGCGGCGCGGGGCCCGCCGTTTCCAGTTCGACCTCCAGGCGCCGTCGGATATCTGGATCCGTGCCGGGAAACTCCAGGACATCGAGCGCGGCACGGACGTACAGTCCGGAGCCGCCGGCCAGGATGGCCCGCTTCCCGCGGGCGTGGATGTCTCCGATCAGGGCGCGGGCCTGCTGCTGGAAGTCCGAGACGCTCGCTTCCTCGGTCACGTCCAGGATGTCCAGGAGGTGGTGCGGGACTCCCCTGCGTTCGGCGTCGGTGATCTTGGCCGTGCCGATGTCCATGCCGCGGTAGAACTGCATGGAATCGGCGTTGATGACCTCGCCGTTGAGTTCCAGCGCCAGCGAAACGGCGAGGTCGGACTTGCCGGAACCGGTGGGCCCGACGACGGCGATCACCGGCGGCGCTGCCGCCGTCTGCAGCGCCGTGGCCGGCTGGCCGTGCACCTGCGCGACGGCGCTGCGTTGAGGTCCCGGCACGGCGCTAACGGCCGCGGACCGGGAGGCTGGGCATGCCCAACGACACGCCGGCCTTGCCCGACGCGCCGGTTTTGCCCGCCGGACTCGTCGGGCCGGCACCGCAGGAATCGGCCTGGGACCGGTCCCAGGCGTCACCGGCACGCGACCGGCGCAGGCTGTAATCCGCCGCCGAGGCGGGGTCGGCGACGAGGTGGAACGCGGCCGCTTCAGTGATGGTGACGGTCACGAGGTCGCCGGGCCGGGGCACGTCGGCGCCCTCGGGCACCGAGAAGTGCACCAGCCGCTGGTCCTGGGACCGGCCGGAGAGGCGGTGGGTTTCCTCCGCCTTGCGGCCGGACTGGGCGGTCACCATGACCTCGACGCGGCGGCCGAGCTGGCGGGCGTTTTCCTCGGCAGCAATCCGGTCCTGCAGGGCCGTGAGGCGCTCGAAGCGCTCCTGGACCACGGCCTTCGGGAGCTGGTCCGGCAGGTCCGCGGCGGGGGTGCCGGGCCGCTTGGAGTATTGGAAGGTGAAGGCGGTGGCGAAGCGGGACTTCTCGACGACGTCGAGCGTGGCCTGGAAGTCTTCCTCGGTCTCGCCGGGGAAGCCGACGATGATGTCCGTGGAGATGGCCGCGTGCGGGATCTTCTCACGGACCTTGTCCAGGATGCCGAGGAACTTCGCAGAGCGGTAGGACCGCTTCATGTCCTTGAGGACCTTATCCGAGCCGGACTGCAGGGGCATATGCAGCTGCGGCATGACGTTGGGCGTCTCGGCCATGGCATCGATGACGTCGTCGGTGAAGGCCGCGGGGTGCGGACTCGTGAAGCGGACACGCTCCAGGCCCGGGATTTCCCCGCAGGCACGCAGGAGCTTCGAAAACGCCTGCCGGTCGCCGAACTCGACGCCATAGGAATTCACGTTCTGCCCCAGCAGGGTCACTTCAATGGCGCCGTCGTCCACAAGGGCCTGGATCTCGGCCAGGATCTCCCCCGGGCGGCGGTCCTTTTCCTTGCCCCGCAAGGCAGGCACGATGCAGAAGGTGCAGGTGTTGTTGCAGCCAACCGAGATGGACACCCAGCCCGAATAGACGGAGTCCCGCTTGGTCGGAAGGGTCGAGGGGAAGACGTCCAACGATTCGAGGATTTCCAGCTGGGCCTCGTTGTTGTGGCGGGCCCGGTCCAGCAGGGCAGGAAGGGCACCGACGTTGTGGGTGCCGAAGACCGCGTCGACCCACGGCGCCTTCTTGAGGATGGTCTCCCGGTCCTTCTGCGCGAGGCACCCGCCGACGGCGATCTGCATGCCGGGATTGGCTGCCTTGACCGGGGCCAGGATGCCCAGGTTCCCGTACAGCTTGTTGTCGGCGTTCTCCCGGACCGCGCAGGTGTTGAAGACCACGACGTCGGCAAGCTCGCCGGTGGACGGTACGTAGCCCGCGGCTTCAAGCATGCCGGCCATACGCTCGGAATCGTGCACGTTCATTTGGCACCCGAAGGTGCGTACCTGGTACGTGCGGGGCTGAGCCGAACCGGAGTTGAGCTCCGTGGCAGTTGCATCTGCGCTGACTGCCGAAGATGCTGTGGGAGAAGTGGTGCCGGCCGCTGGGGAGGGAATGGTAAAACTCACCTGTTAAGGGTAACGGTTAGGGGTAACCGGTTGTGGCCGGGCCTGCGCGGACGCGGGAAGGGACGGCGGCTGCGAGCCCTTAGTCGCCGGCTCCGGCGGCCGCGGCATCGAGCGCCTCGGCGACGATCCGGAAGGCCAGTGCGGGCTGGTAACCCTTGCGGGCAAGCATCGACGCCAGGCGGCGGGTGATCTTGTCCCGCTCCGCACGGTCCTCGTCGCCGGTGAATCCCCGCAGTTTGCGCTCCACGAGCTCACGGGCGGCCGCCTCTTCGTCGGCGTCGCTGAGCTGATCGAGCGCGCTGGCAGCGGTATCCGGGTCGATCCCCTTGTCCGCCAGTTCGCGGCGCAGGGCCCCTTTGGCGAGCTTGCGCGTTTGGGACCTGCTGCGGACCCACATGTCGGCGAACTCGGCGTCGTCAACCAGCCGCACTTCCTCGAAGCGGTTCAGTACGGCCTCGGCCACGTCCTCGGGGACGTTGCGCTCGGCCAGCTTGCGGGACAGCTGCAGACGGCTCTTGGGCGAATTCGTCAGTTGGCGCAGCACGATGGCACGCGCCACCGCCGCAGGATCCGCGTCCGGGTCCAGTTCCGGTGACGGCGCCGTGGTTCCCCGGGACCCGTTCGACCCCCGGGAACTGCGCGAGCCCTGCGTTCCTCGTGAACCGCGCCGGGTCGACCCCATGCCGGGGTCGCCAGCGCCCGGGTCAGGGTTCCGTTGCCGGAACCCTGACCCGCTGCCGGCGCCGGGGCTAGAAGCCGTCAACGGCCTTCAGCTTCGGTGATTCCTCGGTCTCGGCGGGGGCCTTCACGCCGACGCCGAGCTTTTCCTTGATCAGGCGCTCGAGTTCGGCCGCCAGTTCCGGGTTGTCGCGCAGGAACCGGCGGGAGTTCTCCATGCCCTGGCCCAGCTGGTCGCCATCGTAGGTGAACCAGGAACCGGACTTCTTGATCAGGCCGTGCTCGACACCCATATCGATGATGCCGCCCTCGCGGGAAATACCCTGGCCGTAGATGATGTCGAACTCGGCGATCTTGAAGGGCGGTGCCATCTTGTTCTTGACGATCTTGGCCTTGGTGCGGTTGCCGACGGAGTCCGCGCCCTCCTTGAGGGTCTGGATCCGGCGGACGTCGATGCGGATTGAGGCATAGAACTTCAGGGCCTTACCACCGGTGGTGGTTTCCGGGGAGCCAAAGAAGACGCCGATCTTTTCGCGCAACTGGTTGATGAAGATGGCCGTGGTCTTGGTCTGGCTCAGTCGGCCGGTGATCTTGCGGAGGGCCTGGCTCATCAGGCGGGCCTGCAGGCCGACGTGGCTGTCGCCCATGTCGCCTTCGATTTCGGCACGGGGAACCAGAGCGGCAACCGAGTCAATGACAATGACGTCAAGGGATCCCGAACCAATGAGCATGTCCATGATTTCCAGGGCCTGCTCGCCGGTGTCCGGCTGGGAGACCAGGAGGGCGTCAGTGTCGACGCCCAGCTTGGCGGCGTATTCCGGGTCGAGGGCGTGTTCGGCGTCGATGAAGGCGGCGATGCCGCCCTGGCGCTGGGCGTTGGCAACGGCGTGCAGCGCCACGGTCGTCTTACCGGAGGATTCCGGACCGTAGATTTCCACGACACGGCCGCGGGGCAGGCCGCCAATTCCCAAAGCGACGTCCAGGGCAATGGAACCGGTGGGGATAACCTCGATGGGCGCACGGACTTCGTCGCCGAGGCGCATAACCGAGCCTTTGCCGAACTGCTTGTCAATCTGGGCAAGCGCTGCGTCGAGCGCCTTCTGGCGATCCGGGGCTGCGGCCATGATTCACACCTCTAATACTTTCTCGCTGTGGAGTGGCCGTGTAGGCCCTTCGTCTGTCATCACTGACGCTACTGGCACCCTCCGACAAAGTTGTCGCTGGGGACCCCTTATGTGGAAAACGCCGTATGTGGAAAACGCTCAAAAAAAGCATATCCCTATCCGAACAGATATTCGAACAATAATGCGGCGTGTCAGACGCCGGCCCCTGACGGCAGGAGGCCCGGCGGCGCATCCGGCGGCATGCCGGGCGGAGTTTCAGGCGTCAGCTGGGCCCGGCGTTGTCGCGGGGTTTGATGTCCCTGCCGAGACGGCGTTCCGGCGGGACGTCCTGGACGTCGCACAGGGCAAGCCACACCTGGCGGGGAGGGATGCCGGCGCTGAGGGCCTGGTCCGCGGTGCGTCCGCCGACGCCGGCCAGAACCAGCGAGCTGCTCAGGACACGGGAGTACCCGGCACCGAACTCGTCGTCCATAAGCCGCCAAAAGTCACTGATTCGCACCAGTAAAGTCTCTCACGGCGCGGGACTCTAGAATGGTTGCCATGAGCAACCCACCCGAGGCCGCTGCAGATTCCTCCCCTGGAGACACCGGCGTTGACGCCGTCGTTGACGCCGATGCGGCCCTGAACGCCGTCGAAAACCAGCTGAGCCTGCTCTGGCGTCGCGGCCGGTCCATTTCCAATCAGCTCTCCCGCGAGGTCCACCCGGACGTGGAACCCGCTGCGTATGGACTGCTCACCGTGATCCGCAAGCAAGGACCTATCCGGCTGACCGACCTCGCCTCCAGCATCGGCGTCGGCAAACCCTCGGTGAGCCGGCAAATCGCGTTCCTCGAGGGCCTCGGCCTCGTGTCGAAGGAAGCGGACCCCCTCGATGGCCGGGCGCAGGCCATCCGCCTGACGCCCGAGGGCGAGGAAAGGATGCACCAGGTCCAGGACGCCCGGCGTGAGGTCTTCCGGAAGCGCCTGGCGCAGTGGCCGGCCGAAGACCTACAGGCTCTCGCCACCTACATGGCAAAGCTCAATGCCACCTACGAACGCGATGGCTTCCCCCGGGACGAACACGCCTGAGACTCGAAAAGGACCCCCGGCCGAGCCGGGGGTCCTTTTCTAACGTCTGTGAGTTGGCGTCTAGCGTGCTCCGGAAAGGAGGCCCTTCGCCAGCTCGTCGTTGAGGTCGGAATTGAGTTCTCGGTCGAGGTCGCGGCCGTAGCGCTGCGCGAACTCCTGCGGGACGGTGTCCGGAACCGCGACACCCTCGGCGACCGCGACGCGGTCGCTGACTTCGCGGAGCATGCTCGAGAGCGGAACATCGAGGGCCGAGCAGATCGAGGACAGCAACTCCGAGGAGGCTTCCTTCTGGCCGCGCTCCACTTCACTCAGGTAGCCCAAGGACACACGGGCACTGTGCGAAACTTCGCGGAGGGTACGGCCTTGGCGCTGGCGGACATCGCGCAGGACATCACCGATTTCGTGACGAAGTACTACCATCTTGCGCTCCTTCTGTTCGCTCTTTGCCTGATCGGCGAGGCCCACATCCTTCCAGCGGACAACGCCGTTTACGGATACGGGCTGCTTTACCATCTGTATCGCCTTGCTCCTCGTACTGTCGAGTCCGCCGGTGGGGGCGGACTCTGCTGATGTTTTCATCCTAGGCGCCTCCCTTATTTGGAAGCGACACAATGTAACAACTATTCGGAATCAACTTTTGTTCCCGGCAACTTTACGCCGGGTAGCCTTCGGAAGATAGGGCCTCAAGCAGGCGTTCCAAGGCCGCGCCGCACGCGAGGGCGCGGATCTCGGCGCGGCTGCCGTCAAAGGAATACGGGTACGACGTCGAGCCCTCCGCCGTCGCGATGCCGACAAAGACCGTGCCCACCGCCTTGCCGTCGTGCGGTTCGGGCCCGGCCACACCGGTGGTTGACACGCCAATATCGGCGCGACAGACGCGCCGGGCACCGTCGGCCATCGCCGCGGCGACCTGCCCGTCCACGGAACCGACGGCGTCGAGCAGACCGGCGGGGACGCCCAGGACGTCGGTCTTGACCGAGCTGGCGTAGGACACGACGCCGCCCTGCAGCATCGCGGAGGCACCCGGCGTGTCGGCCAGGATCGCCGCGACCATTCCGGCCGTCAGGGATTCGGCGGTGGCAGCGGTCACCCCACGGCCGATGGCGCCGGTGACGGCCTGCTCCGCCAGCCGGTGAAGGTTGGGGTGCAGCTTGGGATGAAGATTGGGGTCCGGCTTGGCGTTCAAATCAGTCATGGCTTGTTCTCCCCTACCCGTGCTTTCTCTGCCTTGATGCCGGCGGCCCGCAGTTTGAGGGCCTCGATAACGTACTCGCCGCCGGTCCACAACGTGATGGCCAGCGCAGCCATCATGACGACGAACGCCACAACTCCGAGCCACGGGGCGATGGATGCCAGCGGTAGGACGTAGAGGAAGATCGCCACCGTCTGCACAACCGTCTTGAGCTTCCCGCCCCGCGAGGCCGGAATGACGCCGTAGCGGATAACGAAGAACCGCAGGGCGGTGATGCCCCACTCCCGGAGCAGGATCAGGATCGTCACCCACCACGGCAGTTCCTGGAGCAGCGAAAGCATGACCAGGGCCGAGCCGATCAGGAGTTTGTCGGCGATCGGGTCCGCGATCTTCCCGAAGTCGGTGACGAGTCCGCGGGACCTGGCGATGTCGCCGTCGAGCTTGTCCGTGTAGATAGCGACCGCGAACACGACGGAGGCCGCCCAGCGCCAGACGCCGTTCTGGGCCTGGAGCCCGGGGGCGTCGAGGACGAGGAACCAGACGAAGAACGGCACCAGCACTATCCGCAGCATCGTCAGGATATTCGGCAGGTTCCAGATCCGCGAGGCGGATCCGGCGTTGGCTTCGTCGCTATTCACCTTCCTAGGCTACCCGTCTTCCCGGACTACCGTCCGGTGAGGGACCAAGCGTCCTCCGAGCCGTCCTCGTCATCGGAGCCGCCGTCGGCGCCGTCGTGGTAGTCGATCGCCTGGGTGCGGTTGGCCAGGTCAGCCGCCACGAGGTCCTCCGCGTATCCGCCCTGGGCGATGTTCGCATTTGCGTTCTCACTGAGCGCCGCCGTCTGGGAATCCGCGACGGCGGGCGCGTCGAGCCCCTTCATCGCGGCCAGTACCGCGGCGAGGTCATCCGGCTTGACCAGCACGTCGCGGGCCTTGGACCCTTCCGAGGGTCCCACCACTCCCCTGGACTCGAGCAGGTCCATGAGGCGTCCGGCTTTCGCGAAGCCGACACGGAGCTTGCGCTGCAGCATCGAGGTGGAGCCGAACTGCGTGGTGACCACGAGTTCGGTCGCCTGGAGGAGGACTTCGAGGTCGTCCCCGATGTCGTCGTCGATCTGCTTCTTCTGTGCCTCGGGCGCGACGTCGTCCCGGTAGACGGCCTTGAGCTGGCCCTTGACGTGTTCGACCACCTTGTGAATCTCCGACTCCGTGACCCACGCGCCCTGGACGCGCATGGCCTTGGAGGCGCCCATGGGCAGGAAGAGGGCGTCGCCCTGGCCGATGAGTTTCTCTGCGCCCGGCTGGTCCAGGACCACCCGGGAGTCGGTGACGGAGGACGTGGCGAAGGCCATGCGGGAGGGCACGTTCGCCTTGATCAGGCCGGTCACGACGTCGACGGAAGGACGCTGGGTGGCGAGAACGAGGTGGATGCCGGCCGCACGCGCCAGCTGGGTGATGCGGACGATCGAGTCTTCGACGTCGCGCGGGGCGACCATCATGAGGTCGGCGAGTTCGTCCACGATCACCAGCAGGTACGGGTAGGGCTTGATGACGCGCTTGGAGTCCACGGGCGGGTGGACCTTGCCGGCCCGGACGGCCTTGTTGAAGTCGTCGATGTGCTTGAAGCCGTAGTTGGCGAGGTCGTCGTAGCGGGCGTCCATTTCCCGGACCACCCACTGCAGCGCCTCGGCGGCCTTCTTCGGGTTGGTGATGATCGGGGTGATGAGGTGCGGGACGCCCTCATAGGCCGTGAGTTCCACGCGCTTGGGGTCCACCATGACCATACGGACCTCGTCCGGGGTGGCCCGCATCAGGATCGAGGTGATCATGGAGTTCACGAACGAGGACTTGCCGGCGCCGGTGGCGCCGGCCACCAGCAGGTGTGGCATCTTGGCGAGGTTTGCCACGACGTACCCGCCCTCGACGTCCTTGCCGACGCCCATGACCATGGGGTGGTCGGTGCGGCGGGCGTTCTGGCTGCGGAGGACGTCGCCCAGGGACACGGTCTCGCGGTCCGTGTTGGGGATCTCGATGCCGATGGCGGACTTGCCCGGGATGGGGCTCAGGATGCGCACGTCCGAGCTCGCGACGGCGTAGGAGATGTTCTTGGACAAGGCGGTGACCCGCTCCACCTTGGTGCCCGGGGACAGTTCGATTTCGTAGCGGGTCACGGTGGGGCCGCGGCTGAAGCCGGTCACCTGGGCATCGACGTTGAACTGGTTCAGGGTCTCGGTGAGCGAGGCGACGATCGCGTCGTTGGCCTCGGTGCGTTCCTTGGGGATGGAGCCGGGCGTCAGCATGTCCGACGCCGGCAGGGTGTAGGTGACGTCGCCGGCCAGCGAGAGCTGTTCGGTGCGCTGCGGAATCGGGGTGGGCAGCGGTGCCGGCGCCACCGGGTTGGCGGGGACCTTCGGGGCTGCCGCGGCGGCGGGGTTGAGCGAGCCCGCGGCCACCATTCCGGGAGTCACCAGCGGGATGGCCTCGGTGGCGTAGTCTCCCGGCGATCCGGCGGCCGCGCCGAGGCCCTGGGCCGCCTTGATCTTCTCAACGGCGATCTCGGCCTGGGTGGGACGGCGGACACCGGGTGCGACGCCGGACTCGGCACCGGGTTCGACGTCGGGGCCGGCACCAGCCAGCGCCTTGGCGCCCCTGGCCCGTTTGGCGGGCGGCGCGTCGTCAGCTGCTTCCGCGTCGGCAATGAGCGCCCGCTCGAACGCTTCGTCGCCGACGTAGCCTTCCAGGCCGGCGTCGTCGTCATGGTCCCTGCCGAAGAGGCGCCTGCGCTTCTTCCTGGGCGCCGCCGCGGCGTCGTTCTCGTAGAGGTAGCTGCGGTCGTGACGGTCCCCGCCGTCGTCGTCCTGCAGGTCGATGCCCATCAGGTGCTCGTAGGCGTCCCGGAGGCGGCCGGGGATGGCGCCGAAGGGTGTCGCCGTGACGATCAGCAGTGAGGTGAAGGCCAGCAGGCTGTACACCGCCACGGGGACGGCGGGGTGGACCGCGGCCAGCGGGGCGGCGGCGAGGTAACCGAGCATGCCGCCCGCCTTGCGCAGGCCGTCGAAGCCGTCGGCCACCGTCGGCTGGCCGCCGATGATGTGGGCCAGGCCGGAGCCGGCGAAGGTCATGATGAGGAAGCCGATGCCGATCCGGTTGTTGCCGCGGCCGTCGTCGGGCTGGCGGAACAGGCGGAAGGCGCACACGAACAGCATGAGCGGCAGCAGCAGAGACATCCAGCCGAACGTGCCGTTGATGACCGCGAACACGAGGTCCGGGAGCCAGCCTTGGAACCCCCACCACGCGAAGGTGGCGACGAAGACGCCCAGGGCCAGGTTGAACAGTGCGGCACCGTCGCGGCGGTCCTCGGGGGCGAGGTCGCTGACGTCGTGGCCGACACGCCGGATGCCGGCGCCGACCACGTGGCCAATGCCAAGCCATGCACCGGCGAGCACCCGGACAATCCAGGGCTGGGGCGGCTCAACGGCGGCCAGCTGACGGGTCCGGGCGGTGCCGGTGGTTCTACCTGCGGTCCCACCTGCGGCGCCCCGCGGCCGGGCGGATTTGGATGCGGCGGGACTGGACCCCCGGCCGGGAGAACTGCCTGATTTGCCGCTTGAGTTTCCTCTAGGCGCGGGAGAAGTACGAGTCGCCATACCCGCCACGGTACCGGATGCCAGCTCTAAAACCCCGAATTTCCGGGCCGCCCGGGATCATGTTGTTCCTGGTTCCAACGCCGAACGGCCTCCCCCGCCCGCTGTAGCCCTGAGGCTGCGAGCGGGCCGGGAAGGCCGTTCCCCGGGCATCTGCCCGGTGTGCGCGAAGGGGTTTACGCCCGGCGAACCAACTGAGGCTCACGCCCGGCGAACCAACTGAGGTTTACGCCCGGCGAACCAACTGAGGCTTACGCCCGGCGAACCAACTGAGGCTTACGCCCGGTGAACCAACTGAGGCTTACGCCTCAAGGACCACCGGAATGATCATGGGCTTGCGGCGCAGCTTGCGGTTCACCCAGGTCCCCACGACCCGGCGGACGACCTGCTGGAGCTGGTGCGTCGTGTGGTCGGTTCGGTTCTGCACTGCTTCTTCGAGGGCCTCGTTGATCTTGGGGATGATCTCGTCAAAGACGGAGTCGTCCTCGGCCACGCCGCGAGCGTGGATCTCCGGCCCGGACACCACCTTGCCGGTGGCCCGGTGGATGACAGTGATGATGGAGATGAAACCCTCGTCGCCGAGGACCTGACGGTCCTTGAGGTCGGCGTCGGTGATTTCACCCACGCTGGAGCCGTCAACGTAGACGAACCCGACCTCGACCTGGCCGACGATGTCGGCCTGGTGGTCGCGGAGATCGATCACGGTGCCGTTGTCTGCGAGCAGGATGCTTTCCTCCGGCACACCGGATTCCAGCGCAATCTTGCCGTTGGCGATGAGGTGACGGGTTTCGCCGTGCACCGGCATGGCGTTGAGCGGCTCAAGGATGTTGTAGCAGTAAAGCAGCTCGCCGGCGGCAGCGTGGCCGGAGACGTGCACCTTGGCGTTGCCCTTGTGGATGACATCTGCGCCGAGCTTCAGCAGGCCGTTGATGATGCGGAAGACCGCGTTCTCGTTACCCGGGATGAGGCTCGAGGCGAGGATGACGGTGTCGCCCTCGCCGACGACGACGCGGTGGTCGCCGTTGGCCATGCGGGACAGGGCTGCCATGGGCTCGCCCTGGGAGCCGGTGGACATCAGCACAACCCGGTTGTCCGGCAGGTTGTCGATGTTCTTGATATCGACCAGGATCCCGGCCGGGACTTCCAGGTAGCCCAGTTTCGCGGCGATGGCCATGTTCCGGACCATAGAGCGCCCCACGAAGGCAACCTTGCGGTTGTGGTTGGCGGCGGCGTCGAGGACCTGCTGGACCCGGTGCACGTGGGAGGAGAAGGACGCGACAATGATCCGCTTGGAGGCCTGGCCGAACAGCCGGTCCAGGGTGGGCCCGATTTCCTTCTCCGCGGTGGTGAAACCGGGGACGTCGGCATTGGTCGAGTCCGACATGAACAGGTCCACGCCTTCTTCGCCCAGCTTGGCGAAGTGCCGGAGGTCGGTGATGCGGCCGTCGAGCGGCAGCTGGTCCATCTTGAAGTCACCGGTGTGCAGGACGGTGCCGCCCGCGGTGCGGAGGAACACGGCCAGGGCGTCCGGGATGGAGTGGTTGACGGCGATGAACTCGCATTCGAAGGGCCCGAACTTCTCGACCTGGCCCTCGACGACAATCTTGGTGTTGGGCTTGATCCGGTGTTCCTGCAGCTTGGCCTCGATGAGGGCAAGGGTGAGCTGCGAGCCCACGATGGGGATGTCGGCGCGCAGGCGCAGGAGGTAGGGAACGGCGCCGATGTGGTCCTCGTGACCGTGGGTCAGGACGACGGCGACGATGTCCTGGAGACGGTTCTCGATGTAGGAGAAATCCGGCAGGATGAGGTCGACGCCGGGCTGGGTCTCCTCGGGGAAGAGCACGCCGCAGTCAACGATGAGGAGCTTGCCCCCGATCTCGAAGACGGTCATGTTGCGGCCAATTTCCCCGAGCCCGCCGAGCGGCACGATCCGCAGGGTGTTGTTCGGGAGGCGGGGCGGCGTGACAAGGCCGGGAAGGGCGGTTTGGGTCATAGTGCACTACTTTCCAGGCGGAAACCGGGCTGGACTTTCACGATCAGGATTGGCTCCTGCTCAGGAAAAGACCATCCCCGCTTCCGCCAAATCCTCGCGGATGATTACGATCTCGGCCTCGTCCGGCTCCACGAGGGGCAAACGGACAACCGAGTTGGGCAGGACTCCCTGCCACTTAAGAACCTGCTTGGCAGCGACAGCACCCTGAATGTGGGTCATCACTGCGCGGACCACGGGGTCCAGTTCGAAATGTAGGGTGCGGGCGGTAGCAAAATCGCCTGCAAGTGCGGCATCGATCAGCGCGCGGAACTGCCGCGTAGCGACGTGCGCGGAGACGCTGACCAGGCCGACGGCACCTGCGGCCATCCACGGCAGAGTGAGGCCGTCGTCGCCGGAGTAGACATCAATGTCGGTGTTGGCCAGGACCTGGGTGAGCGCGGCGAAATCAGCCTTCGCATCCTTGAGGGCAACGATCCGGGGGTGGTCGGCGAGACGGATCATGGTCTCGGGCAGGATGGGCACCCCGGCGCGGCCCGGAATGTCGTACACCATGACGGGGAGGTCGGCGGCGTCGGCTACGGCTTCGATGTGGGCTTGGATGCCGGCCTGGCTGGGCTTGTTGTAATACGGGGTGACGATCAGCTGGCCGTGGGCTCCCGCCTTGGCGGCGCGCTTGGCCATCTCGATCGAGTGCGAGGTGTGGTTGGTCCCGGTTCCGGCGATGACCTTGGCACGGTCGCCGACGGCCTCGACAATGACGCGGAAGAGCTTCTCTTTTTCGTCGTCCTCCAGCGTGGAGGTCTCCCCGGTGGTGCCGGAGATGACGAGGGCATCATTGCCGTCGTCGACAAGCTTGCTCGCCAGTTCCGCCGACTGCTTGTAGTCGACCTCACCGTCCGTCGTGAAAGGCGTAACCATGGCAGTCACGAGGGTACCGAACGTGTAAGAGCGAATATCAGAGTCAGCCATATGAAAAACGTTACCTTGTCTGCGGCATGTTAGGACAATGGCGGCGGTGTGAGGAACGTCAAACTTGCCCGGCCGCGCGTCACGTTTCGGTCTTCCGGCCGGGCTCAGGGCCGCCGAAACCGGGCCAGGACACTGTGCTGAAGGCTCGCCGTCAGCACTTCCGTCCCGGTACCGGCCGCCTGCCGGAAAGGGAGTCCGTCAGGACCCCAGAATCCGCTCAGCCCGCACGAGGGACCCAGTGGCGTGGCGCCCGCCAGGTTCGCCAGGACGGAGAACATCCGGTTGTCCATGGCGCGGGCGCCAAGATGCAGCCCCAGCCGGTGGTCCTCCCCCGCCGTGTAGACGGCCGAGACGGCATAGACGTCCGCCCCTGCCCCAGCCGCCCACTCCGCGTGACCGGGGCGGGCGGCGTCGAAGCAGATCGCCAATGCGATCTTCCAGCCGTCGATCTCCAGGACCGCGGGGTGACTGCCGGCGACAAAGATCCCCTGCTCCGGACCGTGCAGCCAGGTCTTGAAGCTGGGCTCGATGGCGCCTGATGGGTGAATTGCCAGGGAGGCAAGCCGCGGCGTACCGTCGTCCTGCGTGAAAGCGGCCCCGACCACGGCGGTAATTCCAGTCCGGCGGCAGATTTCCCGGATGCCGTCCAGCCGTCGGTCTGCCGCGCTCAGCCACTCTTCGGGCCCCTCCAGCAGGTCCAGTCGGTACCCCGTCAGCGAGAGTTCGGGAAAGATGACCAGCCGGGCTCCGTGAGACTCGGCGTCTTCGATCAGGCGGATGTGTTCGGGCACATTGGCGGCAACGCCGCCGTCAAGGGCCTCGCATTGGATCGCGGACAGCGTCAGAGCAGTTATGGAGCCAGTGGTCACTCTGCCATCCTAGGCATCTCCCTTCCTCCCGCGGCGCCGAGCAGTAACGCCCGACAGCGGATTCGCGCAAAGACTCCGCCCAGGCCGCGAGCCGCTGGGCCGCCCGCACGTAGTGGAACAACTCGGTCGGAGTGAGGGCGTCGAGATCCGTCTCCGCCAGCCGCCGCGCCAGCTCCGCCCCCGGCGGCTGCACAGCCAACGCCGTGCCCTCCTGGCCCCACTGGACATCCTCTGCCGGCTCTCCGGCGACCAGCCGCCGGAAGAGGAAGTCCACGACGCCCGGGCTCATGGCTTTGAGAACGCCGGCTCCTGCCTCACAGCCGTCCCGACGGCCGCCGGGCGGAGTGTTGCCGGAATCCCGGCCCGAAGGTTTCCGGCCTGGTGAATCCGGAGTCAGGAAGGCGGGCTCTGAGGCGTTGTTCATGCGCTCATCTTATTCGAACATATATTCGAACACAAGGCTTTGTCGGGGACTGCGTGACGCTGTGGGCAGGCCTAACATGAGACGATCGAACGATGACCCCGCGCGGAATGACCACTGCTTCCCGGACCGCCAAGGCCACCTCCGCCGGCGTCCGCCTGGCCGGCATTGACGCCGCCCGCGGGCTCGCGTTACTGGCCATGATGGCCACGCACGTGCTGGCGACCTTCGAGTCGAACGCGCAGCTCACGCCCACATGGATCGGGCTCGCGTTTTCCGGGCGTGCTTCGGCACTGTTCGCCGTGCTGGCCGGCGTCGGCTTGGCGCTGTCCACCGGGAAACAGCAGCCCGTAGAGGGTTCCGCGCTCTGGGCCGCCCGCCGCGGCATCGCACTTAGGGCGCTGGTGGTAGGCGCCGTCGGACTCTCGCTGGGCGGCCTGGACGTCAGCATCGCCGTCATTCTGGTCCACTACGCGCTCCTGTTCCTGTGCGTGCTGCCGTTCGTCGGTCTCGGGGTCAACCGCCTGCTTGTCCTCGCGACCGCATGGATACTGGCTTCTCCTGTGCTGGCCTACCTGCTGCGGCCCTGGCTGCTGTCAGCAGATCCGCCCTTGCGGCTGGGACATAACCCCGGCTGGGAGGACCTGGCCACACCCGCAAGACTCCTCGGCGACCTCTTCCTCACGGGCTATTATCCCGTCCTGCAGTGGATCGCCTATCTCCTGGTGGGACTGGCGATCGGCCGGATGGCGCTGTCGAAGGCAGCCACGCCGTTCCTGCTGCTGGCTACCGGGACAACGGTGGCGGTCTTTGCCAAGTGGCTCGGGGCAGTCCTGATGGAGGACTGGGGCGGCCGGCAGGCATTGGAGTCGCAGATCGGCGATCCCGCCTACCCGCTGGGGAGTCTGCTGCAGGTCAACCTCGCGGGTGTCGACCAGTCAGGCTCAGTGTGGTGGCTGGCCACTAGCGCACCGCATGCGGGCACCACGCTGGACCTGCTTCATACCTCGGGAGTCGCCGCCGCCGTGATTGGCGTGTGCCTGCTGCTGGGCCGGCTGGGCGAATGGGTGGAGCTGGACCTGCTGCTACCGCTCCGCGGAATCGGGTCCATGACTTTGACCCTCTACACGGCGCATTTGTGCATCATGGCGGCCCTGCACGATCAACCGCTGGCGCCCGGCTGGACCGTGGAGGGCGTGTACTGGGCGCAGGCCGTCGGCATGTTGGTAGTCGGCGGGGTCTTCGCGGCCCTGATCTGGCGCGGGCCGCTGGAGTGGGTGTCCCACGCCGCCAACCAGGTGGGCCGCTACCAGCCCGCCCGCGGGCGTCAGCCTGCCCGTTTCCGCTAGGGAGTCTCACCCATGAGGGCGGTGGACCGCGCCGGATGATCGCCAAGCGGGTTCTCCGCGTCTGCATCGCCTGAACGCGCGTTTAGGGCTGAGGCCCTGCGTCAGCCCGGGGTGAGGACGCAGAACTCGTTGCCCTCTGAGTCGGCGAGGCACACCCACGGCACATCGCCCTGGCCGACGTCGGCGTCAGTGGCGCCCAGAGCCCGCAACCGGGCCACTTCTGCCGCTTGATCATCACCGGGGTAAGGCATCAGGTCTAGATGGACGCGGCCACACACGGTCTTCACGTCGGGCGTGCGAAGGAACTCCAGATACGGCCCGACACCCGTGGCGGAACGCAGTCTCGCATGATCGTCGGTCACCTCGTGCAGGGTCCAGTCCATCGCCTCGCTCCAGAACCGGGCCATGGCCCGCGGATCCGCACAGCTGACCACCACGGCGGCGATCGGCCCGGTATCCCGGTAGATCGATCGAGGCTCCAGCACGCGGAACAGGTTGCCCTCCGGGTCGGCCAGAAGCGTCCACGGCACATCACCCTGGCCCACGTCGGCGGGCGTCGCGCCGAGCTCCAACAGGTCCGCGACCAGCTCCGCCTGATGGGCCACGGAGGTGGAGGTGAGTTCGAGGTGCGCGCGGTACTTTACCGTCTCGGGGTCCGGGACGGTGACGACATCGACGCAGATGGCGACGGGGTCCGGCCAGACGAAGCCCACGGGTTCAACATTGGTCACACCGGGGCCCTCGCTGGAAACACCCCAGCCGAGCGCCTCGGCCCAAAACCGACCGAGCGCGGAGTCGTCCCGAGCCTTGAAATTCACCTGAACAAGGGGCAGCGCCATAGCGCCCGATCCTATCCAGTTCCTCCCCGATATGGGAGGAACGCTCAGCGCCGGCTAGGGCTTTTGCGCCCCGGCACGGAACATCCGTACGGCGTCGCGCATCGAAGCGCGGGCGCGCTTGCGGTCGCCGGCGGCATCGTAGGCACAGCTGAGCCGGAACCAGGACCGCCAGTCGTCGGGCGCAGCTTCGGCCTCGGCGCGGTATTTCTCAAATTCGAGGTCGGCGGCTTCGCGGATGATCCGGCCTGCAGGCGTGCGCGGCAGTGTGTCCTCCGGCAGTCCGCCTTCGGCTTCGAGGATCTTCGCCAAACGCTCGGTGCGGGCACCGAACAGCAATTCCCGGACCAGGGCCCACGCTCCGATGACCGGCAACACGAGGTAGGCCACACCGATCGCCTTCGCCACGAGGTTTTGGTCCGACATCAGGAGCAGGGAGCGCTCGAATGACACCACCAGGTAGAAGACGAGCAGCAGGGTGACGGCTCCCACCCAGATCTTGGTCCGGTTCGCTTTCAGGGCGCTCAAGGCTGCGGCCATCGGGCTCAGAGCCCCAGGTCCAGGTAGCCGTCGAGCCCCACGGTGAGGCCGGGGTGCGCGGCGACATTGCGGATCCCCAGCAGCACGCCGGGCATGAAGGAGGCGCGGTCGAAAGAGTCGTGGCGGATGGTCAGCTGCTCCCCCGGGCCGCCCAGCAGCACCTCTTGATGCGCGACGAGGCCGCTGAGCCGGACACTGTGGACCCGGACGCCCTCCACGTCGCTGCCGCGGGCGCCCTCGAGTTCCGTGGTGGTGGCGTCCGGGCTGGAAGGCACGCCGGCGGCGGTGCGCTCGGCCGAGATCAGCTGCGCCGTGCGCACAGCCGTTCCGGAGGGGGCATCCACCTTGTCAGGGTGGTGCAGTTCAATGATTTCGACGGACTCGAAGTACTTGGACGCCTTGGCGGCGAAGGCGGAAGCCAGGACCGAGCCGAGGGCGAAGTTCGGGGCGATGAGGACGCCGACTCCGGGCCGGTCGGCGAGGAGCTCCTCCAGACGGGCAAGCCGGCCGGCATCCCAGCCCGTAGTGCCGACGACGGCGTGCATGCCGTGTTCGACGGCGAAGCGGACGTTCGCTTCGGTGCTTTCGGGAACGGTCAGGTCCACCACGATCTGCGCGCCCGAGCTGACGAGCGATTCGAGGGAATCGTTGCGGCCAAGGGCCGCGACGAGCGTCAGGTCCGCGGCGGCGTCGATGGCCTTCACGGCCTCGGCGCCCATGCGCCCGTTGGCGCCCAGCACGGCGACGGAGAGTTGTTCGGTCATGCCATCAACCCTACCGCCGGGGCCGTTGCCCTCTGGAACCGGCGGCCTTGAGTTACACGGGCCGTGCGCCTACTCGCCGGCCCCGACCCATTCGACGGTGCCGTCGGCGAAAAACTGCTCTTTCCAGATGGGCACCTGGGCCTTGATCCGGTCCACGAGTTCGGCGCACACCTCGAAGGCCTGGCCGCGATGCGCTGCGGAAACGGCGCAGACCAGGGCGGGGTCGCCGATCTCGAGCATGCCGATCCTGTGCGCGGCCCAGATCCGCACCGGCTGCTGACGCTGTTCAGCGCCGCCGTCATCCGAAGATCCGTCGGACGCCGGGCCACCGGCCGGGACCGAGTGTTCCGCCACGAGCCGGGCGACGACGTCGGCCATCACCTGGTGCGCCGTCGGGTGGGCGCTGTAGCTGAGCCGCGAAACCCGCTTGCCGCCGTCGTGGTTCCGGACGACGCCGCTGAAGCTGACCACCGCGCCGGCGGTGTCCGATTCGACGGCCGCAATGGCCTGCTCCACCGAGATAGGTTCGGCGCTCAGGACGGCGTGCACCACTTCAAATCCTGTTTCAGTGCCCATGACTGCCTTCCAGCTGGTCGCAAAGATGTCCAAGGATGGGATCGAGCACGCTCAGGCCATCCATGACGCCCTTCGGTGATCCGGGCAGGTTCACGATGAAGGTCTGGCCGGCCGCGCCCGCGTGGCCACGGCTGAGCATGGCCATGGGCGTCTTGGCTGTCCCGGCACTGCGGATGCCTTCCATGATGCCCGGGATTTCCCGGTCCAGCAGGGGCAGGGTCTCCTCAGGGGTCGCGTCGGTGGGGCTGAGGCCTGTGCCGCCGCTGGTAATGATGACGGCCGGCTGCTGACTCAGCAGGGCACGCAGCGCGGCTCCCACCGGAGCCCCGTCCGGAACCACCAGGGCCGGGAACGGCTCAAAGCCGTGTTCGGTGAGCCAGTCGACGATGACGGGCCCCGTGAGGTCCTCGTATACGCCGGCGGCCGCGCGGGTGGAGGCGATCACGACGCCGGCCTTCCGGCCGGTGGCTTCGCCGTGGCGGTGCGGTTCGGGCATGTTCATAGGGTCCAGTCCCCGCTCTTGCCGCCACTTTTGGCGAGCACTTTGATATCGGTCAGGACCGCGTGCTTGTCCACGGCCTTGATCATGTCGTAGACGCTCAGTGCCGCAACCGACGCCGCGGTCAGGGCCTCCATCTCGACCCCGGTGACGCCGCGGGTCTTGACGGTGGCAAACACCGTGACGGAGGCGGTGTCGAGCTCGAAGTCGATGGTGACCTTGGCGATCGGCAGCGGGTGGCAGAGCGGGATGAGATCCGGTGTCTTTTTCGCCGCCATGATCCCGGCGATGCGGGCAACGGCCAGGGCGTCCCCCTTCGGGAGCTCGCCGCCGCCGAGGAGCGCGAGGACCTCCGCCGTGCTGCGGACGGTCGCGGTGGCCGTGGCTTCCCGGGTGGACTCTGCCTTGTTGGACACATCAACCATCTGGGCCGTGCCATCGTGGCGGAGGTGGGTCAGGCGGGTGTTGTCCCCTGCGCTATCTTCCGCTTTGCTGTTTTCCGCTGGCGCGGGAGTTGCCTCAGCGTTCTCTGCTTCATTCACAGAATCCATACTTCCACTTCATCGCCCGCAGCGAGAGCCGCTGTGCCCTCGGGAACGTGGACCAGGGCGTTGGAACGGGCCAGTGCGTGCACCAGGTGTGAGCCGGCACCGCCCTCCAGCCGGACCGTGCCGTCCGGAGCCAGGGTGCCGCGCCGGACCTGGTGCTTGCCCGGCGGGGAGGTCAGCGCCTCGGCCAGCCGGGCCCGGACGGCGGGCCGCGGCGCGGGAGCGCCGAAGAGTTCGGTGAGGACGGGGCGCAGGAACATTTCAAATGACACGAGGCAGCTCACCGGGTTACCGGGGAACCCCAGCACGGGGACGCCGTCGAAGCTGCCGATCCCCTGCGGTCCGCCCGGCTGCATGGCCACTGCAGTGAAGTCGACGTCGTGTCCGGCCATGGCCTGGCGGACCACTTCGTAGGCGCCCTTGCTGACACCACCGGTGGTGACGATCAGGTCCACGTCCGGGGCGTGCCGGCGCAGCAGCAGGGCGAGCTCCTCCGGCCGGTCCGTGGATATGCCCGTCCTGGTGACCTCGAGGCCGGCCTGGCGCATGGAGGCTTCGAGCAGCGTGCCGTTGGAGTCGAAGATCTTGCCAGGTCCCAGCGGGCTGCCCGGTTCCACGACTTCGTCGCCGGTGGTGACCAGCAGGACACGCAGCGAAGGACGGACGGGCACGTCCGTGAAGCCCATGGCCGCCAGGAGTCCCAGCTGGCCGGGGCCAAGGAATGTCCCGGAGCCGAGGGCGGGCTCGCCGGAGTGGATGTCACTGCCGATGTCGCGCACAAAAGTTCCCGCAGCCGTGGCCGGCAGGCGAACCGTGGCGGGCTCGCCGGGCGCGGGGAACGAATCGGGCACCGCCTGTTCAATGGGCACGACGGCGTCGGCTCCGGCCGGCATCATGGCTCCGGTCATGATCGGCGCGGCGGTGCCGACGGGCAGTTCCGCCGGTGCGGCGCCGGCCGGAACAGGCGCGACGACGCGCAGTTCCGTGCCGCCGTCGGGCACGTCGCCGCTGCGGATCGCGAAACCGTCCATCTGGGAGTTGGCAAAGGGGGGAAGATCCAGCGGTGCCGCGATGTCGACAGCGAGTCCCCGGCCCAAGGCTTCAAGCAGCGGGAGCCGTTCCACCCGGTCATCGGTGCGGAGCGGCGCGAGCAGGGCGCGGACCTTGTCCCGGTGCGCTTCCACGCTGATGTGCCTTGTCTCGGTGCGGTGCATGCGTGTCCTGACCTTTGCTCAGCTCACTAGGATTTCACGTCAACTCTAACCGTGTGAAAGCCGGTGGCCCCGCTCGGCGCGACGGGGGCGGACTCCTCCACTTGCGGGACGCCCTCGAGGTCCGTGGCCCGGACCTGGACCTCGTACCGGCCCGGAGTCAGCGGAAGTGCCAGCTTCCACTGGTACCACGTGTCCTTCGAAATGCCCGGGGCGAGCTCGGCCTGGTTCCAGTCGCCCCGGTTGACCCGCAGCTCCACCTTGCCGATGCCCGTGTGCTGGTCCCACGCGACCCCGCCGAACACCACGGTCCCTGCCGTCACGCTGCGCCCGTCCTGCGGCACGTCGATGCGGGACGAGGTCTTGATGGGCCCGCGCTCGCTCCAGCCGCGGGGCGTCCAGTAGGCGACATCGTCCGCGTAGCGGGTCACTTTCAGTTCGGTGACCCACTTGGTGGCCGAGACGTAGCCGTACAGCCCGGGCACGATCATCCGGACCGGGAAACCGTGCTCCAGCGGGAGCGGCTCGCCGTTCATTCCCACGACCAGCAGCGCGTCGCGGCTGTCTGTGAGGGCCTCCAGCGGCGTCCCGGCCGTCCAGCCGTCCGTGCTGCGGGAGAGCACCATGTCCGCTCCGGGCTTGGGTCCGGCCATGGCGAGCAGTTCGCGGACCGGCCAGCCGAGCCACTTGGCGTTGCCGATCAGGTCTCCGCCCACCTCGTTGGAGACGCAGGCGATGGTCACATGGCGTTCTGTCAGGGGTTTGGCCAGGAGGGTGGCAAAGTCGAGTTCAATCTCGCGTTCCACCAGGCCGGTGACCTTCAGCGTCCATTGCGCCGGGTCCACCAGAGGCACGCGCAGGGCGGTGTCGATCCGGTAGAAGTCCTTGTTGGGGGTCACGAGCGGTCCGAGGCCGTCCAGCCGGATCTCTGCGCCCGCGGGGATGGGCGGCGCCGGTGAGGCGGCCTTCGGGATGGCCAGCTTGCTGCGCACGTCACTGACGACGGCGGCGGCTCCCCTGAGGGTGGACGCGAGCACACCCGCGACGGCGGCAACCGCGGCGGTTCCGCCGAGGGCCAGCAGGAAGCGGCGCCGGGCAGGTCCGGCCTCGCCGGCCGGAGGCTCGGCGGCCGGAGGCTCGGCGGCCCGCGCGGCGGCAGGGGTTTCCGGCGGGGACGTCTCCGCGGCCGGGGCCACCACCGGGACAGACTGCGCCGCGGCCCGGGTTTCGGACGGGTCGGGCTCCGGCGGGACCGCCGCCGCGGCCGGCTCCCGGTCCGTGGCTCCGTCCGGGGCTCCGTTCGGGTCGGGCAGCCACGTCTCGAGTTTGCGGATGAGCCAGCGCAGCAGGGCGATCCCCACGAGTGCCACCAGCACCGGGACGGGGATGGCGTTCGCAGTCAGGTCGGCCCGGCTCAGGACGGCCACGAGGCCCACGGCGCCGAAGACCGCGATGATGGCCACCCCGGCGAATCGGCGCCGCACTTCCAGGACCCCGGACAAGGCGGCGAGCGCGGCGATGACCAGTGCCATGCCACCGAGGAGTGCCAGTTTGTCCGCGGTACCAAAGACGGAGATGACCCATTCTTTGACGCCCGGCGGGACGGCATCGATCACTGCCCCGCCAACGGCCGTCACGGGAGAAACTGTGGGGCTCACCAGGCTGGCCGTGAGTTCGCCGAGCACCACTGCGGTCCCGACGGCCACCAGTCCGGCCGCGGCGGCCCACAGGTCCCGCGTCCGCCGGTCCTTCGAACGGTCTTTCCTGGGCCGGCTTTGCGTGGACTTCTGCACCTGCGTTCCAGCGCGTTGCTGGTCCTGACCGGTGATTTCCTTATCCATGGCCTTGCCCGTGTCCTCATCCGTTGCTTGGGCCGTGTACTGGTCCAACCGCTTGTGCATGTCCTTGTCCATTTCGGCCCCCTGTTCGTCCAGGCCCGCGCCGCGGTTCACTGCGCGCGTCCGGTGTGGAGCGTCTCGTCCGCCGGGTCCGGCGGACGACTGTCCTGTTCCCCGCCCGCCGAGGACGCGCCGGGAGCGAGGCCGCCAGCGGACGGAACGTCCGCCGGGGATGCCGGCACCGCCGTCTCGTGGCCGGAGGCCTCCCTGGCAGGGACCTCCCTGCCCGAGACCTCCTGGCCGGGAAGCAGCAGCGAGAAGCGGCATCCGCCGTCGACGTTCTCCACGGTGACGGTCCCCTCATGGGCCTGGACGATTCCGGCGACGATGCTCAGGCCAAGCCCGGCCCCGCTGTAGCGCAAGGTGCCTGCCGGCTCGTCCGACCCTGGCACTCCCGCGTCGTCCGGAGCGGGCAGACGGCTCGCCGGGCGCCGGGCGGGATCCTTTTGCCAGCCGGTCTCGAAGACATGCGGCAGGTCCTCTTCGGGGATCCCGCCGCAGCCGTCGGTGACGGCGACGACGGCCCGGTCCCCTTCCCGCCCCACTTGGACGGTGACGCGGGAGCCCGGCGGGCTGTGGACGATGGCGTTCAGCACGACGTTCCGGATGGCGCGTCCCATCGAGGGGCCGTCGGCGAGAGCCAGGCACTCGCGCCGGCCGCCGCCGTCGAGCGTGACGCCATGCTGCTGCGCCAGCGCGGCGAGGTCGGCGATGGCGTCGCTGGCGACGTCGTACAGGTCCAGCGGCTCGGCTTTGAGCCGCATAGTCCCGGCATGGATCTTCGACAGTTCCAGGAGGTCGTTGACCATGCCCGCCATGAGGTCCGTCTGAGCGATGATCTTGCGGTAATAGCCGGGGACATCCGATGCCATGCCGTCTTCCAGCGCCTCGGTCATGGCCCGCATGCTCGCCAGCGGCGTCCGGAGGTCGTGGGAGATCCAGCTGACGAGTTCGCGGCGGGCGTTCTCGACGGCGGTCTCCCGCTGCCGGGACGCCTCCAGCTTCCGGCTGCTGGAGTCGAGCTCCGCGGCGAGGGCGGCCAGTTCGTGGCTCATCACCGGGGACTGGATCCCCGGGCTCTCACCGCGGCCGATGCTCCGAGCGGCCTCGACCAGGTGCCTGGCGTTCCGCGACACCCGCGATCCCAGCACCAGGGCGATTGCAACGGCCACCGCAGAGGCCACGGCCAGGACGTACCACATGACCTCGAGGTCCCGGGCCGAGATGAACATGGCGTTGAAGGCGCTGACCATTCCGGCGACCAGGACCGCCACGGCGGCGAGGACCACCACACAGATCTGCACCGCGAAGGAGGCCTTGCGCAGCGGTTTCAGCACGAGCAGGGATGCGGCCCCGATCACGGCGCCCCATGCCACGGCCCAGCCGATGATGGTCAGGAGTTCAGAGGTCTGCACCGGCGGTTTCTTCCTCGTCGCTGGGGTCCAGTCGGTAGCCGACGCCCCAGACCGTTTTCAGGATGGCGGGGCGGGTGGGGTCGTCCTCGATCTTCTCGCGCAGCCTGCGCACGTGGACCGTCACCGTCGAGAGGTCACCGTAATCCCAGCCCCACACGGCCTTCATGAGCTCTTCGCGGCTGAAGACCTGGCGGGGACGGCGCAGCATGAAGGCCAGCAGGTCGAATTCCCGCGCGGTCAGCGCCAGGGGCCGGCCGTGGCGGGTGACCGTGCGCGCGGCCGGGCTGAGGTCGAAGCCGCCCACTTCGATGGAGGGCTCGGGACTGAATTCGGGAATGCTCCGGCGCAGGACCGAGCGGACGCGCAGGACCAGTTCGCGGGGCGAGAACGGTTTGGTGACGTAGTCGTCCGCGCCGGCTTCCAGGCCCAGGATCCGATCGTCCTCGGTGCCCAAGGCCGTGAGCATGATGACCGGGACACTATGTGCTGCCCGCAGCCGGCGGCAGACTTCCACGCCGTCCAGGCCCGGCAGCATCCGGTCCAGCAGGACTAGGTCCGGCCTGCGTTCCGCGGCCAAGCGCAGGGCCGTGAACCCGTCGGCGGCGAGGACCACCTGGAATCCCGCCTGGACGAGATAGTCGCGGACCACCCCGGCGATGGTCGGCTCGTCTTCGACGAGGAGGATGCGCCGGTACTCCGTTGCATCCAAGGCCTGCTGGGTCGTGTTCACGCTTCCAGCATAGGTTCGCGGCCGCGCCGCGGGCAGGCATCCGAAGCCCTGCCGGACATCGTTCCCGAAGACGTAATATCCCTGCCGTCACGCGGCTGTGACGTCTGCCGCGGGGTGGCGTAGCCTGACTCTATGACAGTTCAACTGGGTATGCCCCAGCCCCGCGAGGCAGGCAGTCCCGGAACAGGCACGCCTGCCGCAGCCGCGCTGTCCGGGCGCCCGCACGGCCTGCCTGCCGGGCTCGTCGATCGTTACGGCCGCCGTGCCACGGACATGCGCTTATCGCTGACGGACAAGTGCAACCTGCGCTGCACGTACTGCATGCCAGCCGAGGGCCTGGAGTGGCTGTCCAAACAGGCGGTGATGTCCGCCGAGGAGATCGTGCGGATTGTGCGGATCGGCGTCGACATGCTGGGCGTGCGCGAACTCCGGCTGACCGGAGGCGAGCCGCTGGTGCGCGCGGATCTGCTGGACATTATCTCCGCGCTCCGCCGGGCCCACCCTGAGCTGCCGATCTCCATGACCACCAACGCCGTCGGCTTGGACAAGAAGGCTGCCGGGCTCAAGGCTGCCGGACTCTCCCGGATCAATGTCTCCCTCGATTCCCTGCACGAGGAAACCTTCGCCAAGCTGACCCGCCGCCCCTTCCTGGACAAGGTCCTCGCCGGCGTGGACGCCGCCTGGGCTGCGGGCCTGGGTCCGGTCAAGCTCAACGCCGTGCTCATGCGCGGCATCAACGACGCCGAGTCGCCGGCCTTGCTGGCCTGGGCGCTGGACCGCGGCTATGAGTTGCGCTTCATCGAGCAGATGCCGCTGGATGCGGACCACGGCTGGACCCGCCGGAACATGATCACCGCTGCGGAGATCCGCGGGCTGCTCTCCACCGACTACGTGCTCAGTTCCGACCCGCGGGACCGCGACGGCGCCCCGGCGGAACGGTTCGAAGTTCGTGCACGCGTTCCCGGCACCGGCGAGGCCACCGGCCCCGTGCTCGGCACCGTGGGCATCATCGCCTCCGTTACGGAGCCATTCTGCTCAGACTGCCGCCGCACGCGCATCACTGCCGAAGGCAAGATCATGAGCTGCCTGTTCTCGCGCGAGGAAGTGGACCTGCTGGGGCTGCTGCGCGAGGGTGCAAGCGACGAACAACTGGCCGAACGCTGGCAGGATGCCATGTGGATCAAGCCCAAGGCCCACGGCATGGACCATGTGGGGCTCGACGCCCCCGACTTTGTCCAGCCGGACCGCAGCATGAGCGCCATCGGAGGCTGACTTTTTCGTGAACGTACGCTACTTCGCTGCCGCGCGCGCTGCCGCCGGCGTGGATGAAGAACGCTTCGACCTCGCCGACGGCGACACCCTCGCCTCGCTGCTTGAGGCGATCCTCGCCGTCGAACGCCCCGAGCCGCCGGCCGGTACACCGCCGCTGGCACGCGTCCTGTCCCGTTCCAGCTTCCTGCTCAACGAGGTGGCCGTGCGTGACCATGCAAAGACGCTCCAGCAGGCCGACGTCGTGGACGTGCTGCCGCCGTTCGCCGGCGGCTAGGCCTCAACGGCGCGACGCATCGGCTAACCTCAGGCCGGGACGGAGGCGCCTTCAGGGACGCGACGGCAGACGGTGGTCATAAAGGTGGTGAACTCGCTCGCCTTGCCCAGGCGGAGCCCGGCAGCGTGCGTCAGGACGCCGTCGTCCACCCGGAAGGTGTGCCGCGCGGTGCCGCGGTCGCTGCGTCGTTCCACGGTCAGGGTGCCGGCTTCCCAGCTCGCGCGCGCGGGCGCCTCGGGCGGCAGCCCCATGCTGTTGACGTGGTACCAGAAGGTGTCGGGGCGATCCGGGTCCATTGTGAAGACGCCATGACCTTCGGAGCGGGATCCGTCTTCATCCGTGTGGCGGTAGCTCTGTGTCACAGCCAGCCCGGCGGCCGCCGGAGAGAAGATGATCTCGGATTCCGCGCTGCGCGCCGGACCCCATGCGGTGGCCTCCCAGTGTGTGGTCCCCGTCCAACGGCCCAGGAATGGCTCAAGCACGGCGCATGCACTGCCTGGCAGCGGCCGGTCTACAGTTCCTCCCATGCGGAGTTCCTCCCGAGTGACCCCGCCACCATCATCACGCCGTGCCTGCGCCGGTGTAAAGACCGGCGATTTACAAAGCTAGAGCCCGAACGTCTCGGTTTCCTCAAACGGACCCACCACCGTGACGGTCCGCGGCGCGGCCGCGAGCTGACGGGCGAGCTCCTGGACTTCCGCTGCGGTGACGGCTTTGATCTGGCGCAGGGTCTCGTCGATGTCCTGGTACTCGCCGGACACCAGCTCCGCGCGGCCCAGCCGGGACATCCGGGAACCGGTGTCCTCCAGTGCCAGCACGATGCCGCCGCACAGCTGTCCCACTGCCTTGCGGAGTTCCTCGTCGGAGATTCCGTCGGAGGCCAGCTTGTCCAGTTCTGCGCCGAGCAGCCCGATAACCTGCCGGACCTTCGACGGCGTGCAGCCGGCGTACATGCCGAAATAGCCGGCGTCGGCGTACGAGGAGGCGAAAGAGTAGGTGGAGTAGACGAGTCCGCGCTTCTCGCGGACCTCCTGGAACAGCCGGGACGACATGCCGCCGCCAAGGACGGCGTTGAGAACGCTCATGACGAAGCGGCGGTCGTCTGTGGCGACCAGCGACGGGCACCCCATGATGATATTGGCCTGTTCCACGGGACGCTTGACGACGTGCAGGCCGGCGGTGCCGGTGATGTCCGCGCGCTCGGTGGAGCGGCGCTGCACGGGAGCGGCGGCGGGCTCAAGGTTCCAGCCGGCGGAGTGCAGGGCATCCACCACAAGCCCGCAGACGACGTCGTGGTCCAGCCCGCCGGCGGCGGTGACCACGAGCTCGTCGGGACGGTAGTAACGGCGGTAGTGGTCCCACACCGAGTCGCGGGCCACGGCGCGGATGGCTGCCGGGGTGCCGCCGATCGGGCGGCCGAGGGGGTGGGATCCGAGGACGGCGGCGACAAAGTGCTCATGCGCGACGTCCGTGGGGTCGTCGCTGTCCATCGCGATTTCCTCGAGGATGACGTCGCGTTCCTGCTCCATCTCCTGCGGGTCCAGGACGGCCCCGGTGATCATGTCGGCGATGACGTCGATCGCCATGGGGAGGTCAGTGTCCAGGACGCGGGCGAAGTAGCAGGTGCTTTCCTTCGCGGTGGCGGCGTTTGATTCCCCGCCGACCTCGTCGAAGGCCGAGGCGATTTCCAGGGCGGTCCGGCGCTTGGTGCCTTTGAACAGCAGGTGTTCCAGGAAGTGGGTGGAGCCGTGCTGCCCGGGGGCCTCGTCGCGTGAGCCCACACCGACCCAAAAACCGATGGTTGCCGACCGCTGGCCGGGCATGGCTTCGGTCAGCACGCGGACACCGCCGGGAAGGACCGAGCGGCGAACCTCGGAACCGCCGTCGGCTCCGTGGATCAGGGTGTCTGCGTGCTGATTCTGCTCAAGCGGCAGGGGGACGACTGTCATCAAGGCCTTTCCATAAACCATCAAAATAATGCGTCAAATCTGCCTGCCATCGTACCAGCGGGCCACTCCCCCGGCGGCTGCTCCCTGGACATAAGCAGGAACATCTGCAGGGATACCTACGAGGGCATCCACGAGGGCTTTAACCATCGGCGGGGCCGGTGGATGATCCACCGGCCCCGCCGTTTGGTCGGGAGAGACTACTCTGCTGCGGCGTCCGCGGAGACCTCAGCGCTGTCTGCGTCCTCGGAGCCTGCCTCGTCGGCCACAACGGGCGACAGGGAGAGCTTGCCGCGGTCGTCGATCTTGGTGATTTCCACCTGGATCTTCTGGCCGACGGAGACGACGTCCTCGACGTTGTCCACGCGCTTGCCACCGGCGATCTTGCGCAGCTCGGAGATGTGCAGCAGACCGTCCTTGCCCGGGGTCAGGGAAACGAAGGCGCCGAAGGTGGTGGTCTTGACGACCGTGCCCAGGTAACGCTCACCGATTTCCGGGATCTGCGGGTTGGCGATGGCGTTGATCGCGGACCGTGCTGCGTCGGCAGACGGGCCGTTCGTGGCGCCGATGTAGACAGTTCCGTCGTCCTCGATCGAGATGTCGGCTCCGGTGTCTTCCTGGATCTGGTTGATCATCTTGCCCTTCGGGCCGATGACCTCGCCGATCTTGTCTACCGGGATCTTGACCGCGATGACGCGCGGCGCGAACTCGGAGAGCTCGTCCGGGGTGTCGATCGCGGAGTTCAGGACGTCCAGGATGTGCAGGCGGGCTTCGCGGGCCTGCTTCAGGGCGGCTGCCAGCACGGAGGCCGGGATGCCGTCGAGCTTCGTGTCCAGCTGGATGGCCGTGACGAACTCGGAGGTACCGGCAACCTTGAAGTCCATGTCGCCGAAAGCATCTTCGGCGCCGAGGATATCGGTCAGGGCAGCGTAGCGGGTCTGGCCGTCAACCTGGTCGGAGACCAGGCCCATGGCGATACCGGCAACAGCGGCCTTCAGCGGCACACCTGCGTTGAGCAGGGACAGCGTGGACGCGCAGACGGAACCCATCGACGTCGAACCGTTGGAGCTGAGGGCCTCAGACACCTGGCGGATGGCGTAGGGGAATTCCTCGCGGGAGGGCAGCACCGGCATGATGGCGCGCTCTGCGAGGGCTCCGTGACCGATTTCGCGGCGCTTCGGGGAACCGACGCGGCCGGTCTCGCCGGTGGAGTACGGCGGGAAGTTGTAGTTGTGCATGTAGCGCTTGCGCGTCACGGGAGACAGCGAGTCGATCTGCTGTTCCATCTTGAGCATGTTCAGCGTGGTGACACCCATGATCTGCGTCTCGCCGCGCTCGAAGATGGCAGAGCCGTGAACGCGGGGCAGGACCTCAACCTCGGCGGTGAGCTGGCGGATGTCCGTCAGGCCGCGGCCGTCGATGCGGATCTGGTCCTTGAGGATGCGCTGGCGCACAACCTGCTTGGTGACGGAGCGGAAGGCTGCGGACAGCTCCTTCTCACGGCCTTCGAACTGGCCGGCCAGGGAAGAAGTGACCTCGTCCTTGAGCTCGTCGGAGGCGGTGTCGCGTTCCTGCTTGTCGGCGATCTGGAAGACGGCGGCCAGCTTTTCGGCGGCAGCGGATTCGACGGCGGCGTAGACGTCGTCCTGGTAGTCCAGGAAGACCGGGAACTCGACGGTCGGCTTGGCCGCGCGGGCTGCCAGGTCAGACTGTGCTTCGCAGAGGGCCTTGATGAACGGCTTGGCGGCCTCGAGGCCTTCGGAGACAACTTCTTCGGTCGGGGCGGTGGCGCCCTGTTCCTTGATGAGGTTCCAGGAGTTGTCGGTAGCTTCGGCTTCAACCATCATGATGGCGACGTCATCGCCAGCAATGCGGCCGGCAACGACCATGTTGAAGACGGCGTTCTCGAGCTGGGAGTGCTTCGGGAACGCAACCCACTGCGAGCCGTGCTCGTCGGCGACGAGGGCAACGCGGACGCCGCCGATCGGGCCGGAGAAGGGCAGGCCGGAAAGCTGGGTGGACATCGAGGAAGCGTTGATGGCCACGACGTCGTAGAGCTCGTCCGGGTTGATGGACAGCACGGTGACGACGATCTGGACCTCGTTGCGCAGGCCCTTGACGAATGCCGGGCGCAGCGGGCGGTCCATGAGGCGGCAGGCCAGGATGGCTTCCGTGGAAGGGCGGCCTTCGCGGCGGAAGAACGAGCCCGGGATACGGCCGGCAGCGTACATGCGCTCTTCGACGTCGACCGTCAGCGGGAAGAAGTCGAAGCCTTCACGCGGGTGCTTGCCGGCGGTGGTGGCGGACAGCAGTGCGGTCTCTTCATCGATGTAGACCATCGCTGCGCCGGCGGCCTGCTTGGCAAGACGGCCGGTTTCGAAGCGGATTACACGCTTGCCGAAGCGGCCATTGTCAATGACTGCTTCTGAGAACTGGATTTCGGGACCCTCCAAGAGAGTCACCTCCGTTTCATGGTTCACGGAGCCCAGCCGCATCAACCCAGCCCAGCATCTGTCTACTGGCCTGCACTGCACCCGGTCATCGATCGAGACCCACGGGCCGGGCTTCAATCCTTGAAGCCGTTCCCGGGAATCACTACCGAGGACCGCGAATGCGTGATGCGGTTGATCCTCCTGTTTAGTTTTGTCCTGAAGAAGGCGGCCCTTTCCGGTCCGGAAGGGGCCGCCCCTTAAAGCTGACTAGCGACGCAGGCCGAGGCGCTCGATGAGCTGACGGTAGCGGGTGATGTCAGTGTTCTTGAGGTAGGTGAGCATGCGCTTGCGACGACCAACCATGGCCAGCAGACCGCGCTGGGTGTGGTAGTCGTGCTTGTGCACCTTCATGTGCTCAGTGAGATCCTTGATCCGCTGAGTCAGGACTGCAACCTGGACCTCCGGCGAACCGGTGTCGCCCTCGGACGTTGCGAATTCCTTGATGATGGACTGCTTTACAGCGGCTTCAAGTGCCACGTTAACTCCTAGAGATGTGCCGTGAGGCCCGAAAACAGTACTTCACTGCCGGGGGTGCCGTCCCGGAACACCCTGCCGAAGCCAGGTATCCCGTACACAACAGGAACCAGCCGCCACGGACTGCAGCCGGATCCAACGTTTAGTTTAGTGGCACGTCCGCGATCTTGTCGAAACCGCCTGCCGTGCCAGCCGGCGAAGGGGCTCAGTTCTCCGGGCCCGAAAGCAGCTCCCGGATGGCAGCGAGGCCGCGGTACAGCTCCTCAAAGGAGGTGCTGAGCGGAGACAGCCCGATCCTGATGCCCTGCGGGGCACGGAAATCGGGAATCACGTCCTGATCCCACAAGGCGGCCGTCATTTCACGGAAAGCAGGGTGGTCGATCGTCACGTGGCTGCCGCGCAGTTCGGGGTCCCGCGGGGTGGACAGCTGCACGCCGGCCGGTGCCAGCCAGGCGTCGTAGAGTTCGAGGGCGAAGGCCGTCAGCACCCGCGACTTCGCGCGGAGCGCGGCCATGCCCACTTCCTCGATCAGGTCCAGCGTGCCGCGCATGGCGAGCATCCCGAAGATGGCCGGGGTGCCGCTGAGGAAGCCGCGGATGCCGGGAGCGGCCTCGTAGCCGGGACCCATTTCGAACGCGTCCTTGCGTCCCATCCAGCCCCAGATCGGCTGCTGCAGCCCGGCCAGGTGCCGGTCGTTGACGTAGGCGAACGCGGGCGAGCCCGGTCCCCCGTTCAGGTATTTGTAGGTGCAGCCTGCCGCAAAGTCGACGTCGGCGTCGTCCAATGCGATCTCCACAGATCCGGCGGAGTGGCAAAGGTCCCACACCACCAGGGCGCCGGCGTCGTGGATTGCGGCGGTGACGGCCGGCAGGTCGGCGAGGAAACCGGAACGGTAGGCGATCTGGCTCAGGACCACGACGCCGGTGGCCGGCCCCGTCGCGGCCCGCACCTGCTCGACGGTGACGCCGGCGGCGGGATCGGCGTCGATCCAGCGCAGGGTCAGGCCCTGTTCGCGGGCGATTCCCTCCACCAGATAGCGGTCGGTGGGGAAATTGTCCGTGTCCAGGACGATTTCGGTCCGGGCCGGATCTGTGACGGCGGCCAGGGCGGCGCGGATCAGCTTGTACAGCACCACGGTGGTGGAGTCGGCAATGATGGTCTGTCCGGGCGCCGCACCGAGCACCGCGCGGCCGAGCTGGTCGCCGATGGCCTGGGGCAGTTCGAGCCACTCCTCATCCCAGCCCCGGATCAGGCGGCCGCCCCAGCTGTCCTGGATGAAGGTGCTGATGTCGGTGATGGTCCGTTTGAGCGGCCGTCCGAGCGAGTTCCCGTCAAGGTAGGACAGGTCGGTGTCCGTGCCGACGAAGTGTTCGCGGTAGTTTGCGAGCGGATCCGCGGCGTCGAGGTCGCGGGCGCGCTGCCACAGGGCGTCGGTGCCTGCGGTGTCCGCATTGATCGCGTTCACTGGCCGATCTCCGTCCGCACTGCGAAGAGCTCCGGGAAGAAGGTCAGTTCCAGGGCCTTCTGCAAGAACGCGGCCCCGCTGGACCCGCCGGTGCCGGCCTTCATGCCGATGGTGCGCTGGACGGTGCGCAGGTGGCGGAAGCGCCAGAGCTGGAAGTTGTCCTCGAGGTCCACGAGTTCCTCGCAGGCCTCATAGGCACCCCAGTTGTCGGCGGCGTTCTCGTAGATGTACTTGAACACCGGAACCAATTCCGGGCAGAACTCGTGGGCCTTGGTGACGTCGCGTTCCAGCACGGAGGCCGGGACGTCGAAGCCCTGGCGCTTGAGATACGCCAGGAAGTCGTCGTAGATGCTGGGGGCGTCGAGCAGTTCGCGCAGCATTTCGTGGGCCTCGGGGTCCGATTCGAAGACCGGAAGCATCTTGGCGTTCTTGTTGCCGAGCAGGAACTCGACCGCCCGGTACTGGCTGGACTGGAACCCGGACGAGTTGCCGAGGAAGCCGCGGAACTGCGAGTACTCGGTGGGCGTGAGGGTGGCCAGCACGGACCACTGCTCGGTAAGGGTCTTCTGGATGTGCTTGACGCGGGCGATCGCTTTGAGGGCGGAGCCGAGGTCGTCAGAACGCAGCCAGGCGGCGGCGCTGCGAAGCTCGTGCAGCACCAGCTTCAGCCACAGCTCCGTGGTCTGGTGCTGGATGATGAACAACATCTCGTCGTGGTGTTCCGGGGTGCTGACAGGCTGCTGGGCGCTGAGCAGGGTGGGCAACTGCAAATAGGATGCGTAGCTCATCCGCGTGCTGAAGTCGCGGACGATGTCCCTGTCCAGCTCCCTCGTGTTCTTCTCGATGGTCACGTCTCTTGCCTTCCTTGCCGCCTGGCTGTGATTCAGCGCGCGGCTCCAGTGAGTCAGAACGCCGTCGGCGCGGGGTTGGACGCCGGTCTGGCCCCGTTGTCAGCGGGCGAACAGGATGTCATGGGCCTGGACGACGTCCAGACGCATCTGCTCCACCAATGCCTCAGGCCCACGGTACGCCACCATGCCGCGCAGCCTGGAGACGAATTCCACCACAACTGTCTGGTCGTACAGATCGAAGTCCTCTACGGACTCCTCCGGGCGGTCGATGACGTGGGCTTCTACCTGACGGCTCACGCCGTCGAACGTGGGGTTGGAGCCCACGGAGATGGCCGCAGGCCAGCGGGTCCCGGCCTGGTCCACGAGCCAGCCGGCGTAGATTCCGTCCGCGGGAATGTACCCGCTCGCCGTCGACGCCAGGTTTGCCGTGGGGAAGCCAAGATCGCGGCCGCGTGCGGCACCGTGCACCACCTCGCCGCGCATCCGGTGCGGTCTCCCCAGTACGGCAGCGGCGGTGGCAACGTCGCCGGCGCGGAGGGCCTCGCGCACCCACGTGGACGAACAGCGGCGGTCCGTGCCGGCGTCGTCGTGGATGGGGAAGCCTTCAGAGCCGAACTCACTGATGACCAGCACCTCGAAACCGAACTTCCTGCCCAGTTCCTGCATGGTGGAGAGGTCGCCGGAATTGCCGCGGCCGAACCGGGCATCGTGGCCGATCACCACGTGGCTCGCTTTCAGGGCGTCCACAAGGACCGTGGAGACAAATTCTTCAGGTGTATGGCTGGCGAGCTCCAGCGAGTACTTCATCACCAGCACGGCATCGAGGCCGAGCTCACCCAGTGCCACGAGCTTGTCCTCCAGCCCCATGATCAGCTCGGGAGCCGATTCCGGACGGTGCACCTGCGCGGGGTGCGGATCGAAGGTGATCGCGACGGCGCGGGCGTGGTTCAAGCGGGCGGTGCGGATGAGCTGCGACAGCACCTGCTGGTGTCCGCGGTGAACGCCGTCGAAATTGCCGAACGTGACAACCGAAGGACCAAAGTCCGACGGGACTTCGGACAGATCGTTCCAGATGTGGACCATCAACCTCGCCTTTTGCTGCCTGCCATGAACTCTTCCGGAGGGACCGTGCCGGCTCCGGAACTCTCTAAGATTACCCGCAATCCGGGCAGCCTCCGGACGGCGCACGGGGCTTCCGGGGCAGCCTCGCGGGCACGGCCGGTGCGCCGTTCGGCGGGAAGCCGATTCAAAGGCGGCGTGGCGACGGCGTCAGCGCGCGTGGGGCCTAACGCCCCAGCAGGAGCCTGCGCTGGCTGTCCCGGACCGCGTGGATGCGCCAGTTCCGCCAGTGCAGCAGTGCGGCGGCGAGGATGAGCGGGACGTGGATCCCGGGCAGGTTTCGCGCGAACCAATGCGGCAGGTAGATATCCGTGACCGAGCCTTTGCCGTCGCCGAGGTCCCGCGCGACGGCGGTCAGCGGACAGTGGAAGCCGTTCGCGGCGAAGATCAGCGTCTCTACCGCGACCACGACGGCGGCAGCGCCCGCTTTCCGGTCGGTGCGGCCCCTGATACCCGTATAGAGGACGTAGGCCATGCATGCCTCGATCGTGAACCAGGCGATGGTGTGGAACGACTTCACTGCCCGCAGCAGCAGACGGCGTTGGTCCATGCCTCCACCCTAGACACTTATCGGCCGATGTGGCTCAGAGGCTTTCGGCCCGGGCCGCGGTTTCTTCTGCCAGCCACGTTTCCAATGCCCTGGGCCGCCTGAATACGATAACGCGCCGGGAACTCCCTCGGGCCGACGTTTGGCCTCCGGACTCCTGTCCGGTCTCCCGCCCGGGCGCCAGGTCCCAGCTGGCCCCCAGGTCCCGGCCGGCGTCCCAGGTCCCGCCCGGCGTTCTAGTCCCGCCCGCTCCGCTTTGAATCGTCCCGGCACAGGGTGACTCGCTCGCGTGACGCAATCACTGCCGGGGCATATCGGGGCGGAAGTATTTGTTGCGGCGGGGTGTTTGGCGGGGGTCGACGTGGGGTGGCGGGATGAACCAGGGGATGCCGCTGCGCATCTGGATGGTCCATTGTTCCTTGTGGATCAGATGGTGGTGGTGGGAGCACAGGAGGGTGCCGTTGTCCGTGCTTGTGGACCCGCCGCGGGACCAGTAGGTGATGTGGTGGGCTTCGCACCAGGGTGCGGGGATGGTGCATTGCGGGAAGGCGCAGCCCTGGTCCCGGGCGGTGAGGGCTTTGCGGATGTGGGGCGGGAAGATCCGTGCGGTGCGTCCGATGTCCAGGATCCGGCCTTCTCCGCCGAGCAGGACGGGGATGATGTCGGCGTCGCAGGCGATCTTGCGGATGGTGGAGGCGGTGACGGGTCCGGTGAACATCAGCGTTCCCGTGCCCGGGCCGGGCGTGGCGGCGGGGTCGTTGGGGGTGCCGGTGCGGTCGAGGCGGCCGAGGAGGTCCCGGTAGTCGATGGTGGCCATGACCTGGGGCCGGAGTCCGCCGGCGGCGGGCAGGGCCCCGGCGGCGAGGGCGGCGTCGCAGGCGCCGACCAGGCCGTCGAGCAGTCGTTGCGGCCGCGAGCGGCGGTCCAGGACGTCGGCCGCACCGGCCGTGGTGCTTACGGCCGCGTCAGACCGGGCGGCCGCTCCGGCGGCGTGTCCGCTACCGTCACGGATCCCGCCGGCCGCGGCCACGTCAGTGACCGCGTCGTCCGTTTCCACGCAAACCCCGCCGGCTCGTCCGGCAGAGGAGACGTCCGTCGCCGCGTCGGTGGCCGCGCCGTCGCCGGTGCCGGGGTCGGCTGTTGCGTCCGGGCCGGGATCGGCTGCTGCGCTGGTGCGGGGGTTGGTGGCGGTGTTCATGGCGGTGATGAGGTGTTCGAACTGGTCGGTGGTGGCGAAGATTTCCAGGTGGTGCAGGCCGTGCCGGGGTTTGCGGATGAAGGCGCCCTGGAGCCGGCGGAGGGCTTCCTCGGTAGGTTCGGCGCCGTCCTGGTCCAGGGCGTCGGTCCAGCGCCGGGCGATCCGGGTCAGGAAATCGGGGTCGTTCTCGATCGCGGTCAGGGTCAGGGCGTGTTCCATCGCGGCGGTGGTCCCGGGCGGGCACAGGTGCCGGACCCGGTCCAGTGCGGTGGTGATGATGGTCGCGGTCCGGGACGCGATCTGCCCGGCGGCGACGGCGGCGCCGAGTTCCTCGTGCACGGCCGGCACCGGTGCTCCGGTGAGTCCCTGGCGGGGCAGCAGGTCCGCGGCCTGGGTGAGCCGGCGCCGGGCTTCGGGGGCGCTGATCCGCAGCCGTGCCCGCAGGAACTCGGTGGCATTCTTGTAGCCGTCGTCGGCCGCGGCGCGCACGCCGGCCGGCCCGCCGCTACGGTCAAATGCCGTCCAGCCGTGCGTCCCCACCTCAGATCCGGCCCCGGCGCCGGCCTCAGATCCGCCGTCGAATCCTATGTCGGTCCCGCCGCCGGTTCCGGCGGGGGTGTTTTGTGTCCAGCCGGTGAGCCAGCCCGCCGGCGCCGCCGTTTCGGCGGCCCGGCCCGCCGGCGCCGGCCGGGTCCAGGCTGTTTGTTTGCGGGTCCGGTCCACCGCGGCGGCGGCGATGAGTTGGAAGTATTCGACCGTCCGGGAGAGTTCCTCCACGCGGCCGGCGAAGTCCGCGGCTTCGACCAGGGAGAACCGGGCCGCCTCGGCGGCCGCCGGGCCCAAGGATCGCAGCAACGCCAGCGCCGATTCCACCGCGCCGCCGCCACCATGGCCCGCAGCGCCGTTGGCGGCAGCAGTCGCGGCGCGGCCCAAAGTACCGTTCCCGGCATGGTCTGCGCCACCGACGTGTGATGCTTCAGACTCCCCGGCCGCGGCGGCCGGGCGGGAACGCCGCGAGGACGTGACCGGGCCGGCCCACGGGGCCAGCTCCGGGATGAACGCTCCAACGGCTTTCATGTCTCAACGATCCCAGAGGGGTCCGACAAAAAAGACCGAACCGGTTCCGCACCGACGTGGCGCCGCATCCGGCTGCCGCCCCGGCTACCAACGCCGGCCAGACGGGGAAGCCGCGAGGACATCGCCGGGCCGGCCCACGGGGCCAACTCCGGGATGAACGCTCCAACGCCTTCCATGTCTCAACGATCCCAGAGGGGTCCGACAGTATTGACTGACTTGCTGCCGCGTCTTGTGACGCCCTCCAAGGGATTTGTCTACGGGGCTTGGTCGAGGGGTTCAACAAGGACTTGGCCAGCGGTTACCGCAAGGTTTGCTGGAGGTTTTCGGGCCAACGCCTTCGGTGCGAGATCCTCAGGACAAGGGCTGAACTGCGGGCTGAGATCCACGATCCCCACGCCCGTGTCAGTGAATTCCCACCTGAGCCCTGGGCCCAGCACCCACCCCCAGCACCCACCCTCAGCACTCACCCAGCAGCACCCAGCCGCCCGAACCAGCAGCGGAACCCAGCCACCCTTACCAACATCCCGTAACACTGCGTACGCTTCCCGCGGTCCTACGAAGCGGCACGTGGCAAGCTGTAGGAATGGACAGCACAGTCGTACCCCAACCCGGGGATTCACCATTCGTAGGGCCCGTATCGGGCGAGCCTCGCCGCCCCTTGGGTCCCCGCGATCCGGGTGATGCCTGGGTGGAGGGCGACCGCGGCCGGTTCTGGGGACGGTTCGGTTCCGCCGGGCTCCTGGTCCACGACCCCGCCAAGGGCGTCCTGCTCCAGCACCGCGCCCTTTGGAGCGATCAGGGCGGCACTTGGGGACTCCCCGGCGGCGCGCTGCACCAAGGGGAAGAGGCCATCCACGGGGCCTTACGGGAAGCTCAGGAAGAAGCGGCCGTGCCCCCGGAGAACGTCCGCGTCCTCTTCACGTCGGTGTTCGACGTCGGTTATTGGACGTACACCACGGTCGTTGCCGAAGCGCTGCAGCCCTTCGAGGCCAAGATCAGTGACCCGGAAAGCCTCGAACTGCAATGGGTGGGGATTGACGCCGTCGCCGGCAAGGAACTGCACCCGGGCTTTGCGGCGGCCTGGCCCGGGCTACGGAGCCGGCTCGCGGAGGATCCACGCATCACCCTCCGGGCGTAACGTACGGTCCACGCTCGTCAACGCGTAACGTGCCACGCCGGAAAACCGCGGCCGGCCCAATCCGCCCGGGACGCGGCCCGCTCTAAGCCTTCCGAGCAGCAGGCCGCCGCCGGTACAGCCAGATGAGCCCCAAGATCGGCAGCAGGAGCGGAATAAACCCGTAGCCGCGTCCGAACAAGGACCAGACTGTCTCGTGCGGGAAGTTCACCGAGTCGAACACGCTCAGTGCCCCCACTACCAAGACGCCGACGAGTTCCACCAGAACCGCGACCACGGAGACTTTGAAGGCGGTGCGGCCCGGCCTCGCGAGGGACACCGTCGCCACAACGTAGACCACCGCGGCGAATGCGGACAACAGGTACGCCAGAGGCGCCTCGGAGAACTTCGTCAGAATCTGGTAGCCGGCCCGGGCCGTTGCAGATATGGCGAAGACGGCGTAGACGGCAATCAGCAGGCGGCCGGGCCCGGTGTTGCGGGTATCGGTCGACGCCGGTGCAGCGTCCGCCTGCCCGGTCATCCGGGAGGACACCTCCGGGGTGCCGGTTCCGTCCTGCGAGGATTTTGCACTCACGTTTTCTGCCTCTTCCATGTCAGTACCAGATCTGGTTCATGCGGGCCGCCATCACCACGGCGGTTACGCCGACGGCGGCCAGCACGAAGTTGCTCCAGCGGGTCCGCTCCAGAATGGCCCAGTACGCGGCACCGATCGGGAGGAGCAGCGCCGTCGCCATATAGCCCCAGAACTCCCACGGCTCCCCCGCGATCCGCTCCCCGCTGGCCACCCGGACAATCGACCCGACCAGATAGACCAGGAGGGAAAGCTCGACGGCGGCCACCGACAGGATCGTGGTGTCGTTGGGCGCCTTTTTCAGGAGGCCTGCGGTCACGCAGATGATGGTCGACAGCAGGCCTACCACCAGGATGATGTAAAAATACGCGTCCACTACTGGCCGGCCTGCTTGCCGTTGCCCTGTTTGGCGTTGCCGTGCTTTTCATTGTCCGGGGCGAACACCAGCACCGGCTTCGCGTAGCTTCCGGCGTCGGCCAGGAGGGCCACGAGTGTTCCGTCGGGCGCGAACGCCGCTGCCGGTTTGTCGGCGGTCGCCGCGTCCGGTGTGCCGGCAGCGGTTCCGGCGGCGATCCTGCGTCCGAAGGAAATCTCGGTGGTTTCGGCCTCGCTGAGTTCACGGTTCGGCATGAGCGCGCGGGCCGCGTCCGACATCTCCAGGACGTCCAGCTTCTCCGCCAGTTCTTCGAGCGTGTGCGCCTGGTCAAGCGTGTAGGGACCCACTTGGGTCCGGCGGAGTGCTGTCAGGTGACCCCCAACGCTGAGAGCTTCTCCGAGATCGCGGGCCAGGGCGCGGATGTAGGTTCCGGAGGAGCACTCCACCGTGACGTCCACATCCACCGCCTCACCGGCAGCCTCGCCCGCGTCCCCCGCGCCCACGCGGCGGATCTCGTGGACCTCAAAGCGGTGGATCGTCACGGGCCGGGCTGCCAGCTTGACCTCTTCACCAGAACGGACTCGCGCGTAGGCGCGTTCGCCGTTGACCTTGATGGCGCTGACGCTGCTGGGAACCTGTTGGATCTCTCCGGTCAGTGCGGCGACGCCGGCGCGGATGGCGTCTTCGGTGATCCCGGTGGTGGTGCGGGTGGCAGTGACTTCACCTTCGGCGTCGTCCGTCACGGTGGATTCGCCCAGCCTGATGGTGGCGGTGTAAGTCTTGGACGTGCCCACGATGTAGGTCAGCAGCCGGGTGGCCTTGTTGATGCCGACCACAAGAACGCCGGTGGCCATCGGATCCAGTGTCCCGGCGTGGCCGACCTTCCGGGTACCGGCGATACGCCGCATCCGTCCAACCACATCGTGGCTGGTCCAGCCTTGCGGCTTGTCCACTATCACCAGTCCAGAAAGCACGCCTCCCAGTATATGCGGGCCAGCGGTGCCCCACCGCCCACGGACCGGCCGCGGACCGGCGCCCGGCCTAAGCACCCATCGCGAAGGCCGCCCGTTAGGATGGCAGACATGCCCGAGCTTGCCGCACATGTCCGCGAGGTCCCGATCAACCAGATTCGGGAGATCACCGAAGCCGCCTGGGGAACGCCCGGTGCGATCGTGTTGAGTATCGGCGAGCCAGGTTTCGCCGTCCCCCGCCACGTCCTCGAAGCCGGAATGGCATGCCTCGAGCGGGACGAGACCAACTACACGCCCAACGCCGGGATCCCGGCCCTGCGCGAGGCCTTCGCCGCGCGGTTCCGCGAACACAACGCGACGCCGGTCGGCGCGGACCGCGTGTACGTGGTCGACGGCGCCCAGCAGGGCCTGCACTTTGCCATGAGCCTGCTGCTCTCCCCCGGCGACGAGATCCTCATTCCCAACCCTGGCTATCCGACCTTCGTGATGACCAGCTGCCTCCTGCACGCCGTCCCCGTCCGGTATCCGCTCTACCCGGAGCACGACTTCCAGCCGCGGATCGAGGACATCGAGGCCCTCATCACGCCGCGGACTAGAGTGCTGATCCTAAATTCCCCGTCCAACCCCCTCGGCGCTGTCCTGGGCGAGGACCTGACGCGCCGCCTCGTGGAGCTGGCAAGGCGGCACGATCTGTGGATCATCTCGGACGAATGCTACGAGGCGTTCACGTACGATGTTGCGCACGTCAGTCCGGCCAGGTTCGACAGTGAGGTCCCGGGAGAAGCGCGGGTGTTCACCTCGCTCACGCTGTCCAAAACCTATGGGCTGACGGGGCTCCGCATCGGCGCGCTGATCTGCCCGCCGGGGCTCGAGCAGAAGATGAACAATGTCATGGAGGCGATCGTGTCCTGCGTGGCGTCGCCGTCGCAGTACGCCGCGCTGGCGGCGCTGACCGGTCCCCAGGACTATGTCAGCCACGCGCGCGCCCACTACCGGGCCAACCGCGATGCGGCCTCGGCGGTGCTGCACTCCCATGGAATCCCGTACCTCACGGCCCAGGGCGCATTCTATCTGTGGGCGGATGTGTCCCACGTCAGCGGCGGGGACGTCCGGGCGTGGACGCGCCGCTTCCTGGCGGACCACGGTGTGGCCTTCGCCCCCGGCACGGCGTTTGGTTCGATCGGCGAGGGCTGGATCCGCATTGCCCTCTGCGGCAGCCAGGCCGACCTCGTGGAGGGCCTCGGACGCCTCCCCGCACGCGGGGCCGCAACCGGCCCATCCGGCGGAGCTGCCGGGTCCACAGACCCTATCGCCGGAACTGCCGGCGCCATAGCCTGAGCACACGGCGCCCCGAGCCCGCGCGGCCGACTTTGTTTCGGGTTGTCCTGGTTCGTCCGGGCGCTGTGGATTCCGGCCAAGGGAGTACATCGTGTGGTGGCAAGACCTGCTGTGGGGTTTCTGGAACGGGCTGACGGCATGGATCGTCCTGATCGCCCATGTCTTCGGGTTTTGGAATGAGTTCCCCTTCTACAACTCCGCCCGCGCGGGGAACTGGTACGACTTCGGTTACCTCCTGGGCATGGGATCTCCCGTGCTGGGCGGCGGCCTGGGAGCCCGGGGGCGTTCCCGGCGACGCTAGCCGGCGCCGCCCGCGGCCCACCGACGGGGAATCAGAGCATGATCTCTTCCTCCGGCGCTAAAGCCGCCACCGGAGCCTTGGTGAAGGACATCCGGATAACGAAGTGCGCTTCGGCGGAATTCTTGGCGATGATGGCTCCGGCCTCGCCCGCCAGCTTCACGCCGAACTGGAGTTCCAGGTGTTCCGGACCAAGTTCCTTCATCACCTCGGCGGCAGCGTTGGCCGCCGGCCGGACTGCCGAGAGTGCGTCCTCGAGGCGCCGACCGGCGTCGAGGATCCCCTGCTCGTTGCGGGAAGGCCGCTCAACGCCGAAGCTGTTGTCCTCGACCTCCACCAGCACTGTCCCCGACCCGACTTCGTAACGCAGGATCTCGGTCATTTCTTCCTCCATATCAACGCGCTGTGCGGGCTGTACAACGCGGCCGGGTAATGCGGGCCGGACGATCACCTCGGGGCTGCGGACAGCGCGGCGTCGAGCCAGCTGCGGAGGGCCGCGGCCGGCGGCGCTCCGGCCTGGCGGGCTGCCACCGCGCCGTTCTTGATGACAAGCAACGTTGGAATCGCTTGGATATCGAACCGCTTGGACAGCCCCGGAGAGGTGTCGACGTCGACCTTCACGAGCTTGAACTCCCCGGCCCGTTCCATCGCCAGCTTGTCCAGCACCGGGCTGACCATGCGGCACGGCCCGCACCAGGCCGCCCAGAAGTCGACGAGAGCCGGCACGGAGGACTTCTCCGCGACCAGGGGGAAGTCGGCGTCGCCCGCCGCGACAATCCACGGAAGGTCCCGGCGGCAGTTGCCGCAACGCGGATGCCCGGCAGCCACAGCAGGAATCCGGTTGGTTTTCCCGCAGTGCGGGCACTTCATCAGGCTGGATTCCACGACGCGCCGTCGCCTTCCCGCATACCCGCAGTCATGATTCCATGGGACTCCCCGCCCCTGAACGGGCGTAGAGTCAAAGGTCCCGCGGCCGGCCCCCGCAGCCGGAACCAGGAAACCGGAACGCCACCGGAAACAGCTGTGGCCGGACCCTTGGCGGGGTCCGGCCACAGCTGTTGAGGGCGGTACTACTTGTTGCGGTCCTCGTCGATCTGGTCTTTGTCGATCAGATCCAGGTCCTCTTCATCGAAGTCGTCCTCATCCAGCTCTACGTCCTCCGGGGTGTCGGACTTGTAAGGATCAGCGTCCCCGGCGTGCTTGGCGCCTTCGGCCAGCGCCGCCACCTCGGCGTCGCGCTTCTTCGCCGCCCGGAGCAGTTCCTCCAGGTTCGAGGCGTTGACCGGAATCTGGTCCGCCACGAATTCGAGGGTCGGGGTCAGCCGCACGGTGATGTTCCGGCCGACTTCCTGACGCAGCACGCCCTTGGCCTTCTCGAGCCCCTTGGCAGCATCAGCCTGGGCCACTTCGTCACCGAACACCGTGTAGTAGACGGTGGCGTGCTGCAGGTCGTTGGTCACCCGCGAATCGGTCACGGTGACGCCCTCAAGGCGAGGATCCTTCACCCGCCGGCCCAGGGCCTCAGCAACGACAACCTTAATCCGCTGCGCCAACTTGGCAGCCCGTGCGGGATCAGCCATTTCCACTCCTAAAATTTGGATGTACGACGGCGGGGCTGCGGTTTGGCCTTTTGAATTGCCTTTGCTGCCACGCGCCTATGGTGAGTCTATGACGATGCCGGAGAGTTTTGGGGGCGCCCGGGAGTGGCATCGGGCCTACCGGAGCTGGGCGGCACAGGATCGCAGATCCAGTGCCGCCCAGCGTAGGGGCGGGGCGCCCCCAAAACTCGGAGGCTCCCCGCCATAACTGCTAAACCAACCTAGACGCGCGGCTTTTCGCGCATCTCGAAGGTCTCGATGATGTCACCTTCGTTGATGTCGTTGTACGAGCCAAGACCGATACCACACTCGAAGTCCGTGCGGACCTCGGTGGCGTCGTCCTTGAAGCGCTTGAGCGTCTCAACGGTGAGGTTGTCGCCGATGATCTTGCCGTCGCGGGTGATACGGGCCTTGGCGTTGCGCCGGATAACACCGGAGCGGACGATCGAGCCTGCAATGTTGCCGAACTTGGAAGAACGGAACACTTCGCGAACCTCGGCGGTGCCAAGCTGGACCTCTTCGTACTCCGGCTTGAGCATGCCCTTGAGGGCTGCCTCAATGTCATCGATTGCTGCGTAGATGACGGAGTAGAAGCGCATGTCCACGCCTTCGCGGTCTGCCAGTTCGGCAACACGCTCGGCGGGCTTGACGTTGAAGCCGATGATGACGGCGCTGTCGACCGTTGCCAGGTTGACGTCGTTCTGCGTGATCGCACCAACACCGCGGTGGATGACGCGGAGCTGGACACCCTCGCCGACGTCGATCTTGAGCAGCGCGTCTTCGAGGGCTTCCACGGCACCGGACACGTCACCCTTGAGGATGAGGTTGAGGGTGTCGATCTTGCCTTCGGCGACGGCCTGGTCGAAGTCTTCCAGGCTGATGCGCTTGCGGCGCTTGGCCAGGGCGGCGTTGCGGTCAGCGGCTTCACGCTTCTCGGCGATCTGGCGGGCGGTGCGCTCGTCAGCGGTCACGAAGAAGGTGTCACCGGCACGTGGGACGTTGGACAGACCCAGCACCTGCACGGGGCGGGACGGGCCGGCCTCGGTCAGGGCGCTGCCGTCGTCGTCGAACATCGCACGGACGCGGCCGTGGGCCGTGCCTGCCACGATGGTGTCGCCGACGTGCAGGGTACCGGACTGAACCAGGACGGTGGCCACGGAACCGCGGCCCTTGTCCAGGTTGGCTTCGATCGCGATACCGCGGGCGTCCTTGTTCGGGTTGGCGCGCATGTCCAGGGCAGCGTCTGCGGTGAGCAGGACGGCGCCGAGGAGCTCGTCGATGTTGAGGTTCTGGCGGGCAGAGACCTCAACGAACATGGTGTCGCCACCGTATTCTTCCGGAACCAGGCCGTACTCAGTCAGCTGGCCGCGGACCTTGTCCGGGTTGGCGCCTTCCTTGTCGATCTTGTTCACGGCCACGACGATCGGCACGTTGGCCGCCTGGGCGTGGTTGAGGGCTTCAACGGTCTGGGGCATAACGCCGTCGTCCGCTGCGACCACCAGGATGGCGATGTCGGTGACCTTCGCACCACGGGCACGCATGGCGGTGAACGCCTCGTGGCCCGGAGTATCGATGAAGGTGATCTTGCGATCGAGGCCTTCGTGGTTGTGCGTGACCTGGTAAGCACCGATGTGCTGCGTGATGCCGCCGTGCTCGCCCGCCATGACGTCGGACTTGCGGATGGCATCGAGCAGTCGGGTCTTACCGTGGTCAACGTGACCCATGACGGTGACGACCGGAGGACGTGCCTCGAGGTCTTCGTCGCCTTCGGCTTCGAGCTCGGCTTCGAAGTCGATGTCGAAGGTGGAGAGCAGCTCGCGCTCCTCGTCCTCCGGCGAAACAACCTGCAGCTTGTAGCCAAGTTCCTCACCCAGCAGGGCAAACGTCTCTTCATCCAGCGACTGCGTGGCCGTGGCCATTTCGCCGAGGTGGAACAGAACGGTCACCAGTGCTGCGGGGTTTGCCTCGATCTTGTCGGCAAAGTCCGTGATGGACGAGCCACGGCGGAGCCGGACTACGGTGTTGCCGTCGCCGCGGGGCACGCTTACGCCGCCCAGCGACGGAGCACTCATCTGCTCCAGTTCCTGACGCTTGGCACGCTTCGACTTGCGCTGCTTGCCACGGCCTGCGCCGCCCTTACCGAAGGCGCCCTGGGTGCCGCCGCGACCGCGACCGCCCTTACCAAAGCCACCACCGGCCGGAGCGCCGCCACCGGCACCGGGAGCACCGGTACCCGGAGCGCCACCCGGACGGCCCGGACCACGGCCGCCGCCACCGGGACGGCCTGCACCTGCGGGTGCGGGACGTTCGGTGCGGTTAGGCATCATGCCCGGAGTCGGACGGTTTCCGCCGGCTCCTGCCGGACGACCAGCGCCGGGAGCGCCAGCCGGACGCGGGGCGCCGGGGCGGGGGCCGCCTGCGCCGGCTGCCGGACGGGGACCACCCGGACGGGGGCCGCCAGCACCTGCTGCGGGGCGCGGGCCGCCGGGGCGTTCGCCCTCGGTGCGGCTTCCGCCTGGACGCGGCATGCCCTGGGACGGGGCGAACGGGTTGTTGCCCGGACGCGAGGGACGTTCGCTATCGCCGCCGCGGCCTCGGGGCATGCCCTGGGACGTGGCGAAGGGGTTGTTGCCGGGACGGGGACCGCCCGGACGCGGTGCGGAACCACCCTGGCGTGCCGGAGCAGCCGGAGTTTCAGCCTTGGGGGCCGGACGCGCACCGGGCTTGACGCCCGTCGAGGGAGCAGCCGGGGCCTGGGCAACGGGGGCTGCCGGCGCCTGGGCGGCGGGGGCAACCGGAGCGGCGGGCGCGGTGGCAGGTGCCGCAGCGGCCGGAGCCGGAGCTTCAGCCTTGGGTTCTGCAGCCTTGGGCGCAGCGGGGCCGGGCGCAGGCGCCGGGCGGGTCGCTGCCGGGGCGGCAGTTGCCTGGGGGGCGGACGCCGGAGCTTCGGACTTCGAGGCTGCGGGGGCGTCGGGGTAAGCGTTGCGCAGTTTCCGCACAACGGGAGCCTCGATAGTTGACGAGGCGGAGCGAACGAATTCGCCCAGTTCCTGCAGTTTGGTTACTGCATCTTTGGAAGTAATACCGAGCTCTTTAGCAAGCTCATGTACGCGGACCTTGGCCACATTTCTCCTGTCTCGGTCCGCACCGAGCCAGGCACGAACCGTCTACTTCTTACTGCGGGCCTCCGCCGCGAATGCAGCTGAAAGGCCCATTGCAGAGCGCAACAAAGTTGTCATCGTTGCGCGCTCATCGCTGGGAACTCATCGGGTTTCCATCAGTTTTCTGACCCGCTTTCAGGTTGGACGGTTGTTGCTGCGGTCACCGTAGTGCCCACGGCTTGCGTGCCGGCAGTGATCCGGCGTTCGACGTCGGCAGTACCGGCTGCGCCGTTGAGGGCGCGGCCGAATGCTCGACGTTTCACCGCCAGTGCCAGGCACTTCTCGCTGGGGTGCAGCCATGCTCCCCGGCCAGCCATCCGGCGTCGTTCATCCACCACGACGGCGGACGAACCGCCGGCGCCGGCGACGAGCCGGAGTAACTCCGACCGCGATCCCTTTTGTCGGCATCCGATGCAGGTGCGCTGCGGCTGATTCCCGAGGTGTTGCACATGTGCCACGTTCGAGTATCTTCCTGCCAGTACATCTGTTTGGTGAAAATCTGCGTCCTCAGGGAATCCGGAAAAACCCGGACGCGCCAAAGACACACGGATACCGGCCGTGAGGCGCGGTCATGTCTATTCTAGCCCCTCCGGCGCCCGGGTCCGGAACCCGGGCGTGCCGGTAGTGACGAAACCAGAGTAGGCCCGTGAGGCAACACACAGACAGCGGGCCGCGACGGCGGCCCGCTGTCTGTCGTCGTGCCCGGGCGCGCGCGTGCGCCTGGACGCTATTTACTGCTGTTGACGGCGGCGTCGGAGACGATGTCGATCCGCCAGCCCGTGAGCTTGGCGGCAAGACGGGCGTTCTGGCCCTCTTTGCCGATGGCCAGGGAAAGCTGGTAGTCGGGAACAACCACCCGCGCGGAACGGGTCGCCTCATCGGTGATGGTGACCGAATTCACGCGCGACGGCGACAGGGCGCTGGCGATAAAGGTCGCCGGGTCGTCGCTGTAGTCCACGATGTCGATCTTTTCGTCGTTGAGCTCGGTCATGACGGCCCGGACACGAGACCCCATTTCGCCGATGCAGGCACCCTTGGCATTCACGCCGGGGATGTTTGCCTTGACCGCGATCTTGGTGCGGTGGCCGGCTTCGCGGGCGAGCGCCACGATCTCGACGGAACGGTCCGCGATCTCGGGAACTTCGAGTTCGAAGAGCTTCCGGACAAGCCCGGGGTGCGAGCGGGACAGCGTGATGGACGGGCCCTTGGTGCCGCGGTGGACGTCGATCACGAAGGCACGCAGCCGGTTGCCGTGGATGTACTTCTCGCCGGGAACCTGCTCGGGCGGGGGCAGCAGCGCCTCTACCGTGCCCAGGTTCACCTGAATCATGTGCGGGTTGTTGCCCTGCTGGATGGTGCCGGCTACGAGCTCCCCTTCACGGCCCTTGAACTGGCCCAGCACGTTGTCGTCCTCAGCATCCCGGAGGCGCTGCAGGATGATCTGGCGTGCCGTGCTGGCCGCGATGCGTCCGAAGCCCGCCGGGGTGTCCTCGAATTCGCCGATCGGGGCGCCGTCGTCGTCGATCTCCGTGGCCCAGATGGTCACGTGGCCGCTCTTGCGGTCCAGCTCGGCCCGGGCCTTCTCGAAGGCGCCCGGCGTCTTGTGGTAGGCCACCAGGAGGGCCTGCTCGATCGTCGGAATCAGGAGATCCAGGGGGATTTCACGCTCACGCTCCAGGAGTCTCAGCGCGCTCATGTCAATATCCATTAGGCCTCCTCAGAAGGTCCATTGTTTACTTTTTCCAGACCGGCCTCTTCGAGGTGGCTGAACTCTATCTCGACTTTTCCGCTGCGGATCCTGTCGAAAGGAAGCTTGACGGGCTCGCCCTGCTTGGGTTTCATACCCTTCTTGACGGCAATCTCGGGGACGAGGGTGACGCCTTCATCATCCACGGACTGGATCCTGCCGGTGACGTTGTCACCCTGGATCACATTGACGTTGACCATTCGTCCGCGGGCGCGGTGCCAGTGGCGTTCTTCGGTCAGGGGACGTCCGACGCCGGGCGACGAAACTTCCAGCTCGTAAGGACGCGCGTCCATGCTGGGGTCGTTGTCCAGGGTGTCCGAAAGGGTCTTGGAGATCTCGGCGATGACGTCGAGTCCGACGCCGCCGGTCTCCTCCTGCGGCAGGTCCACCACCACCTGGACCACCCGGTTGGCACCGGCGACGTGGATGGAGACGTCCTCCAGATACAATCTGTTCGCCAGCACTGCGGGTTCCAGGAGTGCATGCAGGCGCTCGGCCTCCACATTGTGAACGGGTGCGGCTTCAGCCTTCCCCGTTCCGGTCCGGTCTGTTGAAGTCGTGGCTTCTGCGTTGGTCATGATGCCGGCCGCCTCCCGCTAGATGATGTTGTGAGTACTAGCCTAGCGATTTTCCGGGCGGTGTGGTGCACGGAGTTCCGGGCCGGCATGACAACATGGTCTGTTGTGAACGACGACACCCGGGAAAAGCGATGGCAGGACCACTTTCCCCGGATGCTCCCCCGCTATGCGCTCCTGGCTTGCCTCGCCCTGGTGGTGGTGAGCCTGGGGGTGGTTCTGACGCCGGCCCGGCCGCCGGAACCCATGGAGACGCCCTTTTCCGAACGGGCGCGCGCCGCCGCGTTGACCGAAACCCTGCAGCTGTTGGCGGCTGGCGGCCGGCTTGGGACCGGGTCCCCGGACGGTTCGGCAGACCGCCCAGCGGGTGCCGGAAATGCCGCCGTCGAGCGGACTGTGACGTTGCTGACAACCCAGGCCGAGGCCCTCCTCTTGCCGGGGGAAAGCCCCGCGGGCGCGTCTGGCGCCTCGCCCACAGTGTCCGCCCCGTCAACGCCCCCCGGTCCGACGCCTTCCCCCGCCGCACCGGTGCCTTCCGCCACCGAGTCGCCGACCGCCGGAACGCCCACTTCAGGACCGCCCACGGCGGCTCAGCCGGCGACCGCCGCCGAGCTCGTGACCGCCCTTGCGGACAGCGGCCGCCGGCGCCTCGCGGACGCTGCCGGCGCCGACGGCGGCATGGCGCGGCTGCTGGCCGCCGTGGGGACCGCACAGTTGCTGCAGGCATCCAAGCTCGCGGCCGGCACCGGTACAGCGGCGCCGGCGCCGCCCGACGACGCTGCCCCGCAGCTGTCTGGCACCTGCCCGTCCGAGTCCGCGGGCGCCCAGTCCCCGGAGGCGTCTCCTGATGCTGCGGATACCCCTGCCGCGCCCGACGGCGGGGCGGGCGGCACACGCGGCGTAGCCGGTTCTCCCGGGTCAGATGCGGCCGTGGGAGCCGCCCTGGCGGCGGTCGCACGGACCGAAGCTCAGGCCATCTACGCCTATCAGGTGGCCCTCCCCCGGCTGGACGGGGACGCTGCGAAATCTGCGGCCGAAGGACTGGCGCGCCACGACGCGCTCCTCAGCGGCGCCGAAACCCGGGCCCGGCTGCACTGCTCCACCGTTCCGCCGCGCGAGGCGGGCTACACGCTGAACCAGTCCTTCCTGGGCTCTCCCGCCGCAGGCCTCGGCAACGTCGAAGCGGCCGCGTTGCCGGTCTACGGGGACCTTATTGCGCTAAGCGACGGAGAGACCCGGCAGTGGGCCCTCGCAGCCCTGCTCGGCTCCGCGAAACGCGCAGTGCTCTGGGGTGCGGATCCCGGCGCGCTGCCTGGCTTGGACCCGGCGTCGCTACCGTCATTGCCGGCAAACTGAGCGCCGCAGGCAAGCCTCGGCTTATTTTGCTTAGCCTTGGGATACTGGCCAGCCCGCCCCACGGGTGATTTGCTGTAGTCATGGACACGACAGGCACCCCGACCCTTCATGAGAACGAGCCCCACCACAACGACATAGCGCACCGCCTGAACTGGCTCCGTGCGGGTGTCCTGGGAGCCAACGACGGCATCGTCTCCGTCGCCGCTATCGTCGTCGGCGTCGCCGGCGCCACGACTGAAACCGGGCCGATCCTGATCGCGGGCGCCGCGGGAGTCGTGGGCGGTGCGATCTCGATGGCCCTCGGTGAATACGTTTCCGTCAGCAGCCAGAAAGACAGCCAGCATGCCTTGATCGAGAAGGAACGCCGGGAGCTGGAGGAACAACCGGAGGAGGAACTCGAAGAGCTCGCCGCGATCTACCAGGGCAAGGGCCTCAGCTCCGAGACGGCACGCACGGTAGCCAGGGAGCTCACGGCCCACGATGCCCTTGGCGCCCACCTCTCAGCCGAACTCCACATCGATGAGACAGACATCGTCAGCCCGTGGCATGCGGCCTTCGCCTCTGCCATCGCATTTCTGGCCGGCGCGATCCTTCCCATGCTGGCCATCCTGCTGCCGCCGGAAAGCATCAGGATCCCGCTGACCTTCGTGGCCGTGCTTGTGGCGCTGGCGGCCACCGGTGCTGTGGGCGCGTGGATCGGCGGCGGCTCGAAACTCAAGGCAGCCGTCCGCGTGGTGATTGGCGGTGCCTTGGCACTCGTGGCCACATTCGTGATCGGCAACTGGCTCGGCGCGAGCGGCGTCGTCTAATCCCCGGGCCCCACGTCCGGAGCCCCACGCCGGGCATCTACGATAGGTCCCGTGAGCCCGATCCCAGACGTCCCCATTCCGCCCGATCTTTCCCGCCGCTACAACCGCACGGCTGCCGGACGCGACTGGCTGGCATCCCTTCCCGGGCTGATCGGACAACGTCTGGACCAGTGGGAACTTGTGCCGGACCTGGCGCCGGGCGCCCTGCCCTGGAGCGGTCACGGCGGCGTCGCCATCCCCGTGCGGCGCCGGCACAGGGATGAGTCCACCGGCAATGGCAACGCCGGCCATGCCGGCAATGATGCCGTCCTCAAGGTGGCTTTCCCTCATGAGGAAGCCACGAGGGAACGCCACGCCCTCGCGTTGTGGGGAGGCCGCGGCGCCGTCCGGTTGCTGGCCGCCGACGCCGGATCCTGCGCCCTGCTCCTGGAGCGGCTGGACGCCGGCCGCTCCCTCCAGGACGGCCCGCTCGAAACCGCGGTGCCGGTGTGGGGCGCGGTGGTCCGCGAACTGAGCGTCGTCCCCGATGATCGGCCCGAGTGGCAGGAAATCGACCACGTGGCGGCGCGGGCCGAACAGTGGAGCGATGAATTCCCCGAGACGTGGGAGCACTTGGCGCAGCCGTTCCCCCGCTGGCTGCTCGAAGCAGCGCTTGAGGTCTGCCAGACGCGCGGCGCCGTGGGCAGGCGGTCCGGCACGGACGTGCTGGTCCATGCGGACCTGCACTACCTGAACATTCTGGCCCGGCCCGGCATCCCGGAGGCCGGCATCGGGCAGGAGGGACCGGCAGGGCTAGCGGAGCGTTACGCCGCGATCGATCCGCAGCCCATGATCGGCGAGGCGGAGTATTCCGTGGCCCCGGTGTTATGGAACAGGCTCCGGGAGTTACCGCAGAAGGATCCGGGACGGGCGCTGCTCGCGCGCTGCCGGGATTTCAGCCAGGCAGCCGGTCTCGACGCCGAAGCCGCCCGGCAGTGGAGCCTGGCGCGCGAGGTCGATAACGCCCTCTGGTATGCCTCTAAGCGACATCATGAAGGCGATCTGGCGCGTTCGCTGTGGGTGGCGAGCACGCTGGCGGGCCGGACCCTTCCCGGGCTCCCCGCTCCACAGGAACTCCCAGCCCCCGGAGAAGCGCATGGGGAAGGGCCTGGAGAAGTGCCCGGGGAAGCAGCCGGAACGGCGGCCGGTTAGCCCCGGACGGCCGCCAGTGCGTCGCGGACGGCGTCGACGGCAACTCTGACGTCGGCGTCGTCCGTGCTCCAGTTGCTCACCGAAATCCTAAGGATATCGCGGTCCTGCCAGCGCGAACCGGACATCCAGACCCGGCCGTCGCTGATGATCCGCTCCGTCACTGCGCGTGTCACGGCGTCGTCCCCGAAGGCCAGGGAAACCTGGGTGTAGTCGACGTCGTTGAGCACCTCGACGCCCTCCAGCGCAGCAAGCTGTTCCGCTAATTGCGCGGCCCGCAGCACGAGCGTGCGGACCTGGCCGGCGACGCCGTCGCGGCCCAGCGATTTCAGCGCCGCCCACACCGGCACGCCGCGCGCACGGCGGGACAGCTCCGGCACGCTCTCGAACGGGTCCCCGGCACCGTCCGCGGCCTGGATCAGGTAGCTCGTGTGCAGTCCCATCGCCGAACGCAGCGCCCGGGCGTCGCGCACGATCGCGATCCCGCAGTCATAGGGCACGTTGAGGGTCTTGTGCGCATCCGTCCCCCACGAGTCGGCCAGCCGGAGCCCGGCAGTCAGTGCGGATAGTTCCGGCACGGCCGCAGCCCAGAGCCCGAAGGCGCCGTCCACGTGCACCCAGGCGCCATGCGCTTTTGCGACGGCAATAGCCTCGGCGAAGGGGTCGAAGGCGCCCGAATGCAGGTTGCCGGCCTGCAGGCACACGAGGGCCGGGACCGGACCGCCCTCCCCCGCGCTGAGCGCAAGGTCCAGGGCGCAATCCAGCTCCGCCGGGATGATGCGTCCCTGGCGGTCCGACGGCACCACTGTGGGACGTCCCAAGCCCAGGTAGCGCAGGCCGAGGTCGATGGTGTCGTGCCGTTCCTGCCCCACGAAGCAGCGGATCCGGGGCGCACCGGCGAGCCCGTCGCCGTCGAGGTCCCAGCCGGCGTCGGCCATGAGCCGCCACCGGGCGGCGGCGAGCCCGGTGAAGTTGGCCATGGTGGCGCCGGTGGCAAAGCCGACGTCGGACTCTTCGGGAAGGCCCAGAAGCTCAAGGATCCATTTGCCGGCGGCCTCTTCGATGGCGGCCGTGGCGGGGGTGGCGAAACGCAGCCCCGCGTTCTGGTCCCAGGCACTGACCAGCCAGTCCGCCGCCAGCGCGGCCGGCAAAGTGCCGCCGATGACCCAGCCGAAGAACCGCCCGGACGGCATCGCCATGAGCCCCGGTTCGGCCTTGGCCGCGAGATAGTCCACCACTTCTGCGGCCGGCATGCCCTGTTCGGGCAGCGGGCCGCCGAAATCGGCCGCGAGCTCGGCCGCGGTGGCCTGCGGCCCGATTCGGCGTGTTCCCTGGCTCTCGAGCCACTGGCGTGCGTGCCCGGCCGCGGCCTCGAGGGCATCCCGATAGCGTTCCTCGCCTGCTGACATAGCTGCATGCTACGCCCGGGGCCACCGGACTGGGAGTCCCCCGCGGGAGGGGGCTCCCGCGTGCCGGCCCGCGCGCAGGCGTGCGCGCGGGCGTGGGTGCTAGGCGAAGTTGTCCTGCCAGACATCCGAACCGAGCTTGACGATCAGTGCTCCGACCACGGCAAGGAACACGATCCGGATGAATCTGTTCCCCTGTTTGACGGCTGTCCGGGCTCCGATGTAGCCGCCGGCCATGTTTGCCATGCCCAGGAGCAACCCGAGTCCCCACAGCACGGCACCGTGCGGTATGAAGAACAGCAGGGCGCCGGCGTTCGTGGCCATGTTCACGATCTTGGCCTTGGCGCTGGCTTCCAGGAAGGCGTAGCCCATGGCGGAGACCAGCGCGATGATCAGGAAGGAGCCGGTGCCCGGACCGATCAGCCCGTCGTAGAAGCCGATCACGCCGCCGATCAGGCAGGCCACCACGTAGTGCCGGTGCCCCGAATGGCGCAGCCTGGTCAGCTCACCGACGTTGGGCCGGAAGGCGGTGAACAGCGCGACGGCGATCAGCGCCGCCACGATGATCGGCTTGAATACGCTTGCCGGCAGGTTGGCGGCCAGCACCGCACCGCCGTAGCTGCCCGCCATCGCGATCACCGCCATGGGCAGGGCGGTACGCAAATCGGGTCGGACGCGGCGGTAGTACGTGACAGCGCTCGTGGTGGTGCCGAAGATGGAGCCCATCTTGTTCGTGGCCAGCGCCTGCACCGGGCTGATGCCCGGTACCAGCAGCATGGCCGGAAGCTGGATGAGACCGCCGCCCCCCACGACGGCGTCGACCCAGCCCGCCGCCAGACCCGCCACGACGATCAGGATGACGGTACCGAGCTGGATCGACTCGAGTCCTGAGACCACTACCTACGCGGCGTCAGCTGTTGCGGACGGCGTTGACCACGTAGTCAACAGCCTTGTCAACGGCCACGTTTTCGGCATTGCCGCTGCGGCGGTCCTTGATCTCCACGACGCCGTCCACGAGTCCCCGCCCGACGGCGAGGATGGTCGGCACGCCGACGAGTTCGGCGTCGCCGAACTTCACGCCCGGGGATACCTTGGGACGGTCGTCGTAGATGACGTCGAGGCCGGCGGCTTCAAGCTCCAGGGCCAGCTTTTCCGCGGCCGCGAAGATTTCCTCGCCGCGGCCCACGGCCACCACATGGACATCGGCCGGGGCGACGGAGCGCGGCCAGACCAGGCCCTTGTCATCGTGGTTGGATTCGGCGAGGGCCGCGACGGCACGCGTCACGCCGACACCGTAGGAGCCCATGGTCACCACGACCTGCTTGCCGTTCTGGTCCAGGACCTTCAGGTCCAGTGCCTCGGCGTACTTCCGGCCCAGCTGGAAGATGTGGCCCATTTCGATGCCACGGGCGGTTTCGAGCGGTCCGGAGCCGTCGGGCGCCTCGTCGCCGGCACGCACCTCGGTGCACTCGATGACGCCGTCCCAGCCGAAGTCGCGGCCTGCGACCAGGCCGAAGACGTGCTTGCCGGCCTCATTGGCGCCGGTTACCCAGGCCGTACCGCTGACGACACGGGGATCCACGAGGTAGAGCAGTTTTGCGGCACCCTCGGTGCCGAGCAGCGGGGCCTCGAGGGACAGGCCGGGGCCAAGGTAGCCCTTGACGATGAGCGGCTGCTTCTTGAGGTCTTCCTCGCCGGCGGCCTCAAGGGTGATCTCACCGGCGATGGGCAGGAACGCACCGATGTTGGCTTCGACGCGTTTGAGGTCGACGCCGCGGTCACCGGGCACGCCGATGACCACGATCTGGCGTTCGCCGGTCGGCAGCGTCACGGCGAGCACGACGTTCTTGAGCGTATCCGCGGCTGTCCAGGCGCCGCCGTCGGCCTCGCTGCGCGGAGCCAGCACGTTGGCGGCATCCACGAGGGTGTCGATGGTGGGCGTATCCGGGGTGTCCCGGACTTCCGCGGCCGGGGCGTTGCTGAAGTCGATCTCCGCGGGGACCACGGTGGTGACGGCCTCGACGTTGGCTGCGTAGCCGCCGGCGGAACGCACGAAGGTGTCCTCGCCGATCTCGGTGGGGTGCAGGAATTCCTCGCTCTTGGACCCGCCCATGGCGCCGGCGGTGGCAGCGACGGGAATGACCTCAAGGCCGAGACGCTCGAAGATCTTCAGGTAAGCGCCGCGGTGCGCCGCATAGCTGGCGTCCAGGCCGGCGTCGTCGACGTCGAAGGAGTAGGAGTCCTTCATGATGAATTCGCGGCCGCGCAGCAGGCCCGCCCGCGGACGCGCCTCATCGCGGTACTTGTTCTGGATCTGGTAGATGCTCAGCGGCAGGTCCTTGTACGAGGAGTACAGGTCCTTGACCAGAAGGGTGAACATTTCCTCGTGGGTGGGGGCCAGCAGGTAGTCGTTGCCCTTGCGGTCCTTGAGCCGGAAGATGCCCTCGCCGTATTCGGTCCAGCGGTTGGTGGCCTCGTAGGGCTCCTTGGGCAGCAGTGCCGGGAAGTGGACTTCCTGGGCGCCGATGGCGGACATTTCCTCGCGGATGATCTGCTCCACCTTGCGCAGCACGCTCAGCCCCAGCGGCAGCCAGGTGTAGATGCCCGGCGCGGCCCGCCGGATGTATCCGGCCCGGACCAGGAGCCGGTGGCTGGCCACCTCGGCGTCGGCGGGATCTTCGCGCAGGGTGCGCAGGAACAGCTGGGAGAGTCGAAGGACCACAGGTGGGGTATCCGTTTCTGGGGAAGTGCGGGCATAGCCGGGAAAACCGGAAAAGCATCTAGATACTAATCTACCGTCCGGATGGCCCCCGCTTACCGCAGCGCCCTGCGGCGGCAGCGCTCATGACATGCAAGAACGTGGAAGAGCCACGCCATGACTGATGGAAGCCCCTGGCCGTTTCCAGCTGGTCATCCCGTCATGGCGTGGCTCCGTGGCCCCAGCACCCCCAGATCTCAGGCTGTGAGCTACTTGGTGTCGCCTCCAGGCGTTGCCCTCCCCGGAGTTTGCGCCGGGGAGTGTGCGCGCCTATGCGACACGGCTAGGTAGAACCTATGTGACAGAGGGCCGGGAATCAAGAGTCTGCAACCGGATAAATTCTTTCCGGGCCCGGCGACTGCCGTTGAAAGTGTGGAAACTCCGCGGCGCACCGAACGCTAGAAGAGCACTGTAGCGAACGTGCCCACCTGGCGGAAGCCCACACGGTCGTAGGTGGCGCGCGCCTTGGTGTTGAACTCGTTGACGTACAAGCTGGTGACCGGCGCCAGGGTCTGCGCGAGGACGACGACGGCAGCCATATAGCCCGCGCTCAGGCCCAGGCCGCGGAACTCGGGATTCATCCAGACACCCTGAACCTGGGTGACTTCCGGTGTGACGGCGCCCAGTTCAGCCTTGAAGATCACCTCGCCGTCGGCGCTGAGGTGCACGAGCGAATGGCCCTGACGGATGAGGCTCTTGACGCGACGGCTGTAATACTCCCTGCCGCCAAGGTAGGGCGAGTATCCCACTTCTTCCTCGAACATCGCGGCGCAGGCGGGCAGGATCTTGTCGAAGTCGGCCAACTGGCCAAAGCCCAGCGCGGGCTCGGGCCGGACGGCGGGCGGGCCTTGGATGGTCAGCAGGGGCTGGTCGTCGCGGATTTCGTGGGCTGACTGGCCGAGCTGCTCCAGGGCCGTATAGAGGGCCAGGACGGTCTCGGCGGGGCCAAAAATCGAAGCGTAGCGGCGCCCGGAACGGTGCGCGGCCATGGCCATGACACCGGCGAGGTCCGGGTCCAGCTGCACCGGCACCAGGTTGGCGCCGGCCCAGCAGGCGCCGAGAAGCGTGCCGCCGTCGAACACGCCAAAGATACTGGCGCCCCCTGCCGTGGGGGATGCCGTACCCGCGGACTCCAGGTGCGACAGGATAAAGACATTGGCGACGGCGTCCCGATGAGCCAGCGCCAGCAATTGTCCGGTGTCCGCGCCACCGAGGACGCGGACTACGACGCCGGGAGTGGCGCCGTCCCTACGAGACGCTAACCACGGGGCTACCCTTGACAGCATCTTCGCCATCGGCGTCCCCCATCTCTTCAGCGATACGCATGGCTTCTTCGATCAGTGTCTCAACAATCTGGTCCTCGGGGACAGTCTTGATGACCTCGCCCTTCACGAAGATCTGGCCCTTGCCGTTGCCCGAGGCGACACCGAGGTCGGCCTCGCGGGCCTCGCCGGGACCGTTCACGACGCAACCCATGACGGCCACGCGCAGCGGGATCTCCATGCCTTCCAGGCCTGCGGTGACCTGTTCGGCGAGCGTGTAGACGTCCACCTGGGCGCGGCCGCAGGACGGGCAGGAGACGATTTCCAGTTTGCGGGGACGCAGGTTGAGCGACTGCAGGATCTGGTTGCCCACCTTGATTTCCTCGACCGGCGGGGCCGAGAGGGAGACGCGGATGGTGTCGCCGATCCCGCGGGAGAGCAAGGCGCCAAACGCGGTGGCCGACTTGATGGTGCCTTGGAATGCCGGTCCGGCCTCGGTGACGCCGAGGTGCAGCGGCCAGTCGCCCTTTTCAGCCAGCATCTCGTAGGCGGCCACCATGATGACGGGGTCGTTGTGCTTGACGGAGATCTTGAAGTCGTGGAATCCGTGCTCTTCAAAGAGCGAGGCTTCCCAGACGGCGGATTCGACGAGGGCTTCCGGGGTGGCCTTGCCGTACTTCTTCAGGATGCCGGGTTCCAGGGATCCGGCGTTGACGCCGATCCGGATGGAGGTGCCGTGGTCCTTCGCGGCGCGGGCGATTTCCTTGACCTGGTCATCGAACTTGCGGATGTTACCCGGGTTCACGCGCACGGCGGCACAGCCGGCCTCGATTGCGGCGAAGACGTACTTCGGCTGGAAGTGGATGTCCGCGATCACCGGGATCTGGGACTTCTTGGCGATGATCGGCAGCGCCTCGGCGTCGTCGGCAGACGGGCAGGCGACGCGCACGATGTCGCAGCCGGACGCGGTGAGCTCAGCGATCTGCTGCAGGGTGGCGTTGATGTCCGTGGTCGGCGTCGTGGTCATGGACTGGACGCTGATGGGCGAGTCGGAACCGACACCCACAGATCCGACCTTGATCTGGCGCGTCTTCCGGCGGGGGGCAAGGACGGGGGGCGGTGCTGACGGCATTCCCAGGCTGACCGAGGTCACGTGGACTCCCTTTTTGGTATCGAGGTATCGAAGGCGGGGGCGGAACGGGCTAGGCGGCGTGCTCGGCCAGCAGACCGGTCAGCGGCGCCCACACAGTGGTGCGGGTGCCCGAGATGGCACCGGCGGCGGCGAACGGGTCCTGCCGCAGGAGGTCATTCAGGGCCGCTTCGTCGGCCGCCTTGAAGATGAGCAGCGCACCCGCACCATCGCCGTAGGGGCCGCTCGCGAGCAGGTCGCCCTCGCGGGCAAGTTCCGCGGTCCATGCGCGGTGCGCCGGGCGGCTGGCATCGCGGACCTCGGAAGATTCGGCGTCGTACACATACTCCACAGCAAAAACAGTCATATGGATACACTATCGCCCAGTTTGCCCGGTTCCCATCCGGGGCCGTCCTGCACCCGGTCAGCCGAGGAAGAGGACCTTGGTCAGGGCGGCGACGCCGGATGCCCAGAGCAGGGACGTCAGCGTTCCGATGATGAACCTCTCGGCGGCCACCGGGGTGGCTTTCAACTCCGCGAAACGGCCAAGGCCCTTGATGGCCACGACATAGGCAATGGCGACGGGCTGGCCGGCGAGAATGGCCAGGCACACTGCGAACCGTTCCAGTACTCCGATAATGGCGCCGCCCCGCAGGATGCGCGCGTTGCTGATCGTGTCAGCGTCCGCGGCGGCCTGCGCGGCAGCGTCTGCTGCAGTAGCGGCGTCCACTGGGCGCTGGGAGCTCTCGCCGTCGGCGGTTGAGTCTGCGGCCGGATCCACGACCCCAGCGTCGCCGGCACCAGTGCCGGCGACGCCCGCGGAGTCGGCCCGGTCGTCAATGGTCCGCGCGAGCCGGAAGACCAAGGCGGTGACCGGCCAGCCGATGAAGCCGGCCGTGAGCAGGGCCAGGGTGATCCAGAGGGCGTTCACCGGTCTCCTTCCGTGCTGTCGTCGGCAAAGGACAGCAGCGTTGCGGCCGCCGGCCTCGCCGCCCATTCTTCCTGCCAGCCGGAGCGCAAGACGGCGCGGCTCACCGATTGCTCCGTGATTCCGAGTTTCTGCGCAGCGATTTTTTGTGTGCCGTGCGTGCCGGAACTGCCGGACTGTCCGTCCCGCACCGAACGCAGCACATCCACCACCTTCCACTGCGCCACGGTCCGGTCCTGGACCAGGCGTCCGATCAGCCGCAGCACCGCCTCCGCATTGGCGCAGGCACCAGGCCGCCGGCCGCTGCCGGCGACCACGGCGAGCGGCACGTGGGCTGCCGCGGCCTTGGCCCGGTCAACTGCGGCCCGGGCTGCCACGAAGGCAGGGCCGGAGCCTTCCCGCGGACTGGCGGGCAGCGGCTGGTCCACCTCCCCCACCCCGATCCCGACGTACCAGCGACCGCTGCGCAGGGCGTGCAGGGCAATCTCCACTACCTCGTCGGGCTGTTCCACGACGCCCTGGACCTCGTCGCCCACCGAGCGCTCAAAGCGCCCCGCGGTGGAGAGCGCGCCCAATTCCTTCAGGAGGTCGGGGACCCGGTCGACGTCGCCCGTACTGCCGCGCTGGTCGATTGTCATGACGTACATGGCCCCAGCCTAGAGAGGTGATTCTCAATAATCAATCATTTTCAACTGATTACTAATAATCAGCCGAAATAAGCTAATGAAGGAAAATCAGCGGAAGCGGGCTGAGAAGGCGAGGCCGGGCGGCCAGGCCTGGACTGACCGCGCACCATCCGGGGGCACTTCGACACGAAGCGCCGGGCGACCTCGTCCATTTCGCCGCCGGACCGCGGCAAAGTGCCCCCGGACCGCAGGGCTCAGCACGCGGACAAAGCCAGTGAACCTCGCGGGACATTTCCGCAGCCGCGGGGGCCGCCGCGTCACCCGAAGAGGTTGACCGGTTTGACGATGTCCGCGTAAATCAGCAGGGCGCCCATGCCCATCAGCAGGACGGCCACGACGTAGGTCACCGGGAGCATCTTGGCGATATCGAAGGCGCCGGGGTCCGGACGGCCGAACAGCTTGGCGACCTGGCGGCGGCCTCCCTCGTACAGCGCGCCGGCCACATGGCCGCCGTCCAGCGGCAGCAGGGGAATGAGGTTGAAGACGGCCAGGGCGAAGTTGAGTCCGGCCAGCAGACCTACCAGGGCGGCGAAGCGGGACTGCAGCGGAACGTCCTCCATGGCGGCGACCTCGCCGGCCACGCGGCCCACGCCCACCACGCTGATGGGCCCGTTGGGGTCCCGGGGTTCCTCGCTGAAGGCCGCCTTGGCCACGCCGGCCACGCGGTCCGGCAGGTTCACGATCACCCCGGCAACCTGCTTGATGTTCTCCCCCGCCATGGGCAGCACGGCAGACGCCGGCTGCTGGACGAGTGCCGTCTGGGCGCCGATGCCGAGGAAACCGACATCCTGGTACTGGAGCTTCCCGCCGGCGTCCTTGGCCTGCCGGCCGTCGGCGCCGATCACCGGGCGGGAGGAGAGCACAGGCGTGACTGTGGCAGTGACCGTGGCGCCGCCGCGCTGCACGGTGATGCTGACCTGTTTGCCCGCCGAGGCGCGGATCCAGCCGGTGAGTTCATCCCAACTGGTGACGGCCTTGCCGTCGAAGGAGGTAATGGTGTCGTTCGGCTTGAGCCCGGCCGCCGCCGCGGGGGTGAGCTTGCAGGCGGCGGAATTCGGGTCCACGGTCTCGCCCGCCTTGACCTGGCATTTGGAGACGTCGGCGATGGTGGTGGTCTGGCTGGCAACGCCGAATCCCATCAGCAGCACCCCGGTCAGCACGACGCCGATCAGCAGGTTCATTGCAGGGCCGCCGAGCATGATGATGATCTTTTTCCAGACCGGCAGACGGTAGAAGACCCTCTTCTCGTCGCCCGGGCCGATTTCCTCATGGGCCAGGGAGCGGGCATCGGAGGCCAGGGACTGGAACATGCCGGTGCTCGACGTGCGGACCGTGCCGTCTTCCTTGTTAGGCGGGTACATCCCGATCATGGACACGTAGCCGCCCAGCGGGATGGCCTTGAGGCCGTACTCGGTTTCGCCGCGCTTCCTGGACCAGACGGTGGGTCCGAAACCGATCATGTACTTGGTCACGCGGACCTTGAACAGCTTGGCCGGCAGCAGGTGCCCGACTTCGTGCAGGGCGATGGACACGGCGATGCCGATCGCCACGAAGACGACACCGAGGATGAAGAGGAGGACGGGGCTCATGTGCGTGATCTGCTGCTTCCTAGACGCTTCTGACGGCTAAACGTTCGTGGGTGCGGGCGCGTGCCCATCTTTCAGCATCCAGTACCGACTCCACCGTCAGCCCGGAGGATCCTGTGTGTTCGCTGAGGACGGCTTCGATGGTATCGACGATGTCGGTGAACCGGATCTGCCCGGCATGGAAGGCCATCACGGCTTCCTCGTTGGAGGCATTGAACACGGCCGGAAAGGTGCTGCCCTGCCGTGCGGCGTCTTTGGCGAGGCCGACTGCGGGGAACGCCACGGCGTCCAGCGGCTCGAAGGTCCAGCTGGTGGCCTGGGTCCAGTCGCAGGCCCGGGCAGAGCCGGGGACGCGGTCCGGCCAGCCGAGACCGAGGGCAATGGGCAGGCGCATGTCCGGCGGCGAGGCCTGGGCGATCGTGGAGCCATCGACGAACTGGACCATGGAGTGCACCACCGACTGCGGGTGGACCACGACGTCGATTCGCTCCAGCGGGATGTCGAAGAGCAGGTGCGCCTCGATCACTTCCAGGCCCTTGTTGACGAGGCTTGCCGAGTTGGTGGTGACCATGAGGCCCATGTCCCACGTGGGGTGGGCCAGGGCGTCCTGCGGCGAGACATCGTGGAGCTCGTCCCGGGTCCTGCCGCGGAACGGCCCGCCCGAGGCCGTGAGGATGAGCCGGTCCACTTCCGCTGCGGAGCCGGAGCGCAGGCACTGGGCAATCGCCGAATGCTCCGAATCCACCGGGACGATCTGGCCCTCGCGGGCAGCGGCCTTGACCAGCGAGCCGCCGACAATCAGGGACTCCTTGTTGGCCAGGGCCAGCGTGGCACCGGATCTGAGGGCGGCCAGGGTGGGGGCGAGCCCGATGGAGCCGGTGATGCCGTTCAGGATGACGTCAGCGGTGATTTCCGCGATCCGGGTGGAGGCGTCGGGTCCGGTGATGAGTTCGGGGCTGTACCCGAGGAGCCCTGCCGCGCGGGCGGCGTCGTGGATCATGTCCCGGAGCGCGGAGGCGTCCCCGGAGGCAACGCCGATGGCCTGGGCGCGGGTGTGGACGGCCTGCCGGGCCAGGAGTTCGAGGTTGCCGCCGCCGGCGCTGAGGGCGACGACCTCGAAAAGGTGCGGGGCGCCGTCGACGACGTCAATCGCCTGTGTGCCGATGGAACCGGTGGACCCGAGGATGACGATCTTGCGCGGCTGCATGATTCAAGTATCCCGTACCGCGCTCGTGCTCAAGTTGCGCCGCGGCCAGTATCGGGTTGGCATGTCACGGCAGTCCCGGCGCGCAACACTGCCGCGAAGTGCGCAGTCGGCGCCCGCATGGTTCTGCCTGCGACAGGACGTTGACGCCGGGAACCGCAGGCGTAACGTGGGGATCGTGGAGTGGACGGCCTGGCTGGACGCGCCGGAGTACGAGTTCGCCCGGCAGGTATTGCAGCGCGGCGTCGCCACCCTGTACTTCGTGGCGTTCCTTTCCTCACTCAACCAGTTCCCGGCCCTCCTCGGCGAGCGCGGGCTGTTGCCGGTCCCGGATTTCCTGGCCGGTTCCAACCGGCTGCGCAGGCCTACCCTGTTTAGCTGGCGTTACTCGGACCGGTTGCTGCGCGCGGTGTGCTGGGGCGGGATGGCGATTGCCGCCTCCCTTGTCTTCGGGTTGCCGCAGCTTGGGCCGCCCTGGGTTCCCCTGCTGGCGTTCCTGGCGCTGTGGCTGTTGTACATGTCGATAGTCAACGTGGGGCAAACGTTCTATGGCTTCGGCTGGGAGATGCTGCTGCTCGAGGCCGGCTTTACCGTGGCGTTCCTCGGCTCCGACCAGACTCCCCCGCCCAGGACCATCCTGATCCTGCTGGCCTGGCTGGTGTTCCGTCTTGAGTTCGGTGCCGGCATGATCAAGATCCGGGGCGGGCGGGAGTGGCGGGATCTGACTGCCCTGTACTACCACCACGAGACCCAGCCGATGCCCGGCCCGCTCAGCCGGCAGGCGCACCTGCTGCCCAAGGCGTGGCACCGGATGGAAGTCCTGGGCAACCATTTCGCCCAGCTGGTGGTGCCGTTCTTCCTCTTTGCCCCGCAGCCGCTGGCCAGCGTGGCCGCGGGCATCATTGTCTTCACCCAGCTCTGGCTGGTGGCGAGCGGGAACTTCGCCTGGCTCAACTGGATGGCGATCCTGCTCGCCTTCGCCGCGGTCAGTGATCCGGTGGCGCATGCCGTGATCCCGGCGATTCCGCTCGACTGGCACTCGGAGGCCTGGGGAGCCGGCGCTCCCGCCGGCGTCGGCAGCCAGGCGCCGGTCGCGTGGCTGGTGGTGGTGCTCTTTGGCACCGTCCTGCTGCTCGTGCTCAGCTACCGCCCGATCGAGAACCTGCTCTCCCATTACCAGCTGATGAACGCCGCCTTCAACCGCTGGCAGCTCGTGAACGCCTACGGCGCCTTCGGAACGGTCACGAAGCAGCGGATTGAAATCGCGGTGGAAGGAACCCTCGCCGCGGAGCCCGACGACACGGCGGAGTGGCGGGAGTACGGCTTCCGCGGCAAGCCCGGGGATGTCCGACGGGTCCCGCGCCAGTGGGCGCCCTATCACCTTCGCCTCGACTGGCTGATGTGGTTCCTGCCGTTGCGCACCGTGCACGAGCGGTGGTTCTACGCGTTCCTGGCCAAGCTGCTGGAGGCCGACCGCCCCACCCTGCGCCTGCTGCGGATGGATCCGTTCGACGGCGAACGCCCCCACTGGGTGCGGGTCCGCAGCTACCTGTACCGCTTCTCCACCCGGGCGGAGTTCCGGGAGACGGGCCAGCGCTGGATCCGGATCCCGTTGCACGAATCGATTCCGCCGCTGTCCCTGCCGCCGGACGACTGACGCCGGCGGGCTCAGCGGCGCTACGTTGCCCGGAGACTGTAGCGGTGTTCCGGTCGTCCGGTGGTGCCATAGCGCAGGTTGACGTCGACGGAGCCGTCCTCCACCAGGGCGGAGAGATAACGTTGCGCTGTTGCCCGGGAGATGCCGACGCTTGCGGAAACATCCACCGCGGTCAGGGCTCCCGGGGTGTTCCCCAGGGCACCGAGGACGGCGGTCTCCGTCACGGTGCGGGCCTTGGCAGTTTGCGCATCCGAGGCGTGCAGCTGGCGCAAGGCACGTTCCAGGACCTCCTGGTCCAATGCGGATTCCGAAGCGAGCAGGCGACGGTAACGGGCATAGCCGCGGAGCTTTTCGGCGAGCTGCTTCTCCGAAAAGGGCTTGATGAGATATCCCAAGGCTCCCCTCCGCATGGCTTTGCGGACGGAGGAAGGATCCGACGCGGCGCTGAGAACGAAGGCGTCAATATCCAGCCCCCGCAGGATATCCAGCCCGTTGCCGTCCGGGAGGTAGATGTCCACCAGGACAAGATCCGGGCGGAATGCGTGGATGGCCTCCAGGGCGGCTCCCCCTGTCCCCACCGGTTCCAGTGCCAGATAGCCGGGCGCGGCATTGACGTAGGTGGCATGGAGCCGGGCCACGTGGAAGTCGTCGTCGACAATCTGGACCCTCAGGTCATCCTTCAATTCGTGTCCTTTCGTCGTTAACTGCCAGGACCCGAGGCAATCGGGCACAAAACACGGCACCCGGCCCGCCGGGCTCGCCGAGGGAAATCACCCAGACATCGCCGCCACGGCTGCGCGCGATCTGGCGGGACAAGGTCAGCCCGAGCCCTTCGCCCTGCCCGGCGTTTCCTGCTTCCAGCCAGTCGGCCGGGCCCTGGTCGGGGTTCCGCTCCGGGTCCTGGCCCAGCATCCGTCCGGCGGTCGAGTAGCCCTCCTTGAACGGCGCCTCAGGGTCCACCCCCTGCAGCCCGTCCCCGGAATCAGCCACCGTGAGATGAAGCGTGGTGTCCTCGCTGAGAAGCTCGACTTCCACCCAACGGTCCAGGCACGCCCCCCGCACGGCGGCCGCCACCGCGTTATCCACCAGGTTCCCCAGGACCGTCGTGACGTTCTGCGGATCGGATACCGTCCCCGTGATCAAGGTGGCGTCGCCCAGGCGGAGGGGCACGCCCAGCTCCGCCGCCCGCAGCGCCTTCGCGCCAATGAACGCCTGGAGGTAGGTGTCCTCAAGCTTGCCCGCAAAGTCCACCGGGTACTTCAAGGGGCCCGATTTCAGCGTTGCCTGCAGGTAGCTGGCCGCCTCGTCCGCGCGGCCGACGTTCAGCAACCCCGAAACGGCATGTAACCGGTTGGCGAATTCGTGGCGTTGGGCCCTCAACGCGGTGGAGAGCGCCCCCACGGCATCCAGTTGGCGGCTGAGTGCCTCGACGTCCGTCCGGTCCCGGACCATCAGGACCCAGCCGAGTTTCCGCCGGCCCCGCACCACCTTGCGAGCCGTCATGATCAGCACGGAGCCGTTCACCATCATCTGAACGCTCTTGTTTCCGTCGGCGTTGGCGGGTTCGAGCAGAGCCAGCACCCTGGACGGGAGTCCGAGTTCCGCCAACGTGCGGCCGGATGTTCCCGCCAGGCCCAGAAGGCGGCGGGCCTTCCCGTTGCAGATGGTGACACGACCGTCTTCAGCGATGCCCAGCACACCTTCGTCGACACCGTAGAGCACCACTGCCTGGTCCTGCACAAGCTCGCCGATCTCAGCAGGTTCCAGGCCCAGTGTGTCGGTCCGCAGCCGCCGGCTCAGGAGGGCCGTTCCGGCAGTGCCGAGTGTCAGGGCCACAGCGGCAACTCCGAGGATGGGGAGGATGGCGGCCTGCAAGCCCGCGAGCACGTCTCGGGTGGAAAAACCGACGCTGACCTCGCCGACAATGGACCGGCCGTCGGCGGACCAGACCGGGACTTTCGAGCGAACGGAAGGCCCGAGGGTTCCGGTCTCCTGGACGGTGATCTCCTGTCCAGAGAGGGCGGCATCCGGGCTGGTGCTCACCGGCCGGCCGAGCTCGGCCGGGTTGGGATGTGACCAGCGCAGGCCGGACCTGTCCGTGACCACGACGAACAAGGCGTCAGTCCGGTCCCGGAGGACTTCGGCCAGTTGCTGGACGGGCCCTGTGCGCAGCGTGGAGTTCCCCGGGATGAGGTCAGCCGTGGCGACAGCGCCAAGTTCCTTGCGGATGGGTTCCTCCACCGCGAGGCTCTGCGCCACCGCCAGGGATTTCGATCCGATCTCATCGCTGAGCCGCTGATAGGTCAGCCAGCCATAGACGCCCGCGGTCAGGATAATCACCAAAGCCACAACGGCGAGCTGAAGGACCAGCATCCTGGTCGAAAACGCCAACCCTGACCGGTGCACCGCCCGGCGGTCCCCCACCTCCGGGACAACACTGTCCACTGCTTCCACCGGCTCCTCATTCACGTTCCGCACCGGACCCCGGTGACCCGGGACAACGTTAGGGCCATTGCCCCCCGGGCACCACTGGCGCGTGAGCACAAAGCGCACAAGGTGCATAAAGGGTTGTTTAGCGGCAATGGAGCTAAAGGGCGACGACGTCGATTTCACGCCGTAGCGTCGTGTGACGTGGCGCACAGGCAACCGAATTCCGGGCCTGCGCCGCAGCAACGCAAAGTGACGAAGGAGACACCATGCCAGCCAATAAGGCGCCGCTGATTGAGTTGAGGGCGGCGACGAAGAGATTCCCGAAGAACGGCGGGGGCATCCATACGGCCATCCGCGATGTGAACCTGGCTGTTGCCCCCGGGGAGTTCGTCGCCGTCGTCGGCCCCACCGGCTGTGGCAAATCCACCACCTTGTCCTTGGTCTCCGGCCTGCAGCCCGCCTCGGAAGGCGAAACGTATGTTCGGGGTGAATTGGTGACCGGCATCCCGGCCCGGGTCGGGTATATGTTCCAGGCCGACGCAACCCTTCCGTGGCAGACAGTGTTGGACAACGTGGCCTCGGGCCCCCGCTATCGGGGAGCGTCGAAGGCCGACGCCCGCATCCAGGCCCGGGAATGGGTGGAGCGGGTTGGACTGGGAAGGTTTGAAAAGTACTACCCGCACCAGCTCTCCGGCGGCATGCGGAAGCGGGTCGCGCTGGCCCAGACGCTGGTCAACGAACCCGAGATCATGCTGATGGACGAACCGTTCAGCGCCCTGGACGTCCAGACCCGCCAGCTCATGCAACAGGAACTCCTGCGGCTTTGGGGCGGCAGCGACGCCGCCGTTGTTTTCGTCACCCACGACCTCGAAGAGGCCATTGCCCTTGCTGACCGGGTGGTGGTCATGACGGCTAGCCCCGCCACCATCAAAGCGGAATTCAGGGTGGACCTTCCCCGTCCCCGCGATGTGGAGGAGGTCCGGCTCACGCCCGAGTTCCTGGCCATCTACCGCCAGGTCTGGGACAGCCTGCGCGACGAAGTGGAACAGGCCAGGGCCACCGCCGGGCAACCCGATGCAAAGTAAACGCAACCAGTTAGGACAACGACGATGACGTCACCCACCATCAGCGCCCCGCCCGCCGCACGGGGGCAGGAGCTCAGCGCCGAGAACGAAGCCGGCTTGCTCGCCGGTGCCCGCAGGTCCAGACGAAATGCCGGTTACAAGGTGTGGGCCTTGCGCGCAGTGATCGTCGCAGTGTGGCTTGGCAGCTGGGAACTGACTGCCACCTATCTGATCGACCCGTTCTTCTACTCCAAGCCGTCACTGATCTGGGACCGGCTGATCCAATGGTTTGCCTCCGGCACCCAGTTCGGCTCGGTGTGGGAGAACATCGGCTATACCGTGCTGGAGGCCACGGCCGGCTTCGCCATTGGCACGGTCGCCGGAATCGTGCTCGGCGTCCTCTTGGGCCGAAGCCACTACATGGCGGAAGTCTTTTCACCGTTCATCAAGGCCGCCAACGCCGTCCCGCGCATCGTCCTCGCCGCGCTGTTCATCATCTGGTTCGGTTTCGGCATCAGCTCCAAAATTGCCACGGTGGTGGTCCTGGTGTTCTTCGCGGTGTTCTTCAACGCCTTTACCGGCGCCCGGGAAGTGGACGGCAACGTGGTCAACAACGCGCGGATCCTCGGAGCAGGCAAACGCAAGATCCTGACGTCGATCGTGCTTCCCAGTGCCACCACCTGGATTCTTTCCTCACTCCACACGGCATTCGGGTTCGCGCTCATCGGCGCGATCGTGGGCGAGTACGCCGGGGCGAAGCACGGCATGGGCATGCTGATCGCCAACGCCCAGGGCACGTTCGACTCGGCGGGTATTTACGCCGGCATGATCATCGTCACCGTGGTGGCGCTGCTGGCGGAATCCGTCATTACCACTGCAGAAAACAAGCTCCTCAAATGGCGGCCGTCTCAGGCCCAGACTCAGATCAAGGGAATCTAAACCATGAAAACGAAACTACAGCGACGTAGTGTCCAGGCATCAGCCGTCCTTCTCACCATCGCGGTCGCCGCGGGAGTCAGCGGCTGCCAGGATTCGCGGGCGGCCTCGGTGGACAGCGCCAGCACACCGGAAGTCAACATCATTGTGGGCGGCCTGGAAAAGGTCATCTACATGCCTGCCAAGCTTGCCGAGGGACTGGGCCTGTTCGAAAAGGAAGGGGTCAAAGTCAACCTCCTCGGCGAGCAATCCGGCGCCACTGCGGAGAACTCGCTGCTGACCGGCAATGCACAAGGCGTTGAGGGGTTCTATGACCACACCATCGATTTGCAGGCCAAGGGACAGTGCATCACCTCCGTGGTGCAGCTGGCGAACATCCCCGGCGAGGCCGAGGTTGTCTCCACCAGCAAGGCCGGCACCATCACGACGGCGGCTGACTTTGAGGGCCGAAACCTGGGCATCACGTCGCTGGGGTCCTCCACCGACTTCCTGACCCAGGCCCTCGCCGGCCAGGCCGGTGTGAAGAGCTATACCCCGGCCAAAGTCGGTGCCGGCCAGACCTTCATCGCGGCCATGGACAACAATGGCATCGATGCGGGCATGACCACCGATCCCACCATCGCCCAGCTCGTTGAAACCGGCAAGGGCAAAGTGATGATCGACATGCGCACGGAGGAGGGAACCCGCAAGGCGCTCGGCGGCCTCTATCCCGCCGCGTCGGTGTACATGAGCTGCGACTTCGTGCAGAAGAACCCGCAAACGGTCCAGAAGGTGGTCAACGCCTTCGTGGGCGCCCTCCGGTTCATCAATAGCCACAGCGCCGCGGAGATCGCCGCCAAGATGCCCAAGGAATACGCCAACGCCGGACAGGCGCTCTATGAGAAATCCATCAACGACACCAAAACGATGTTCAACAAGGACGGAAAGATGGACGCCGACGGCGCCAAGAACGTGCTCAGCATCTTGGACAAATACTCCACCAACGTCAAGGGCAAAGGCTCATCCATCGACCTGAGCAAGACCTACACCACGGCGTTTGCCGACAAGGTCCCGGCAGAGAAGTAGCGGCTCCTAAGTAGCACCTCGGAAGTAGCGGCCGCGAACCAGAGGCAGCCGGACCGGGGAAACTGGGGAAGGATACCCAGGCACACATGAGGTGGCGGGTGCGTCCCGGGACGAATCCCGGAACGCACCCGCCACGTCGTTGCGGGAGTTCCTAGACCGTGCGCCCGGCCCGGCGGAGGGTGGACTCGGCGTGCTTGAGGATGGGGCCATCGATCATTTTGCCCTTGAACTGGAAGACTCCCGTGCCTGCGGCGGCGGCAGCGTCGAGCAGCTCGGCGGCAGCCGCGACCTCGGCCTCGGTTGGGGCGTAGGCTTCACGGACGACGGCCACCTGGTCAGGGTGGATGCAGGCCTTGGAGGAGAATCCCGAGGCCACGGCGTCGCGGGCCTCGAGCGCGAGCCCGGCGAGGTCCGGGATGTTGACGTAGACGGCGTCGATCGCGTCCTTGCCGAAAGCGCCGGCGGCCAGGAGCACGGTGGAACGGGCGTGCAGCGCGACGGCCCGGTAATCACCGTTCTCCGTCCTGCTGGAGGTCCCGCCGAGCGACGCCAGAAGGTCTTCCGCACCCCACATGAGCGCCACCACGTTGGGTTCGGCGGCGATGGCGGCGGCGTTGAGGACGCCGACGGCCGTCTCGCAGAGGGCGATGACGCTGTACCCCTCCAGTTCCTTCAGCTGTGCGGCGTTCTCGGCCTTGGCCAGCATGATGTGCCGGTAGGGCGTGTGCTTGAGGCAGTGCATGTCTTTTTCGAACTCGTCCGTGCCGGCCGGGTTGACCCGGATGATCGTGCGGCTCGGATCCAGTTCCGGAACGTCGCCGGCGGCGCCGAGCTGGGCGAGGATGGCGCCGCGGGCCCGCTGTTTGTCGGCGGGGGCGACGGCGTCCTCGAGGTCCACGATCACGGTGTCGGCGCGCTCGGCGGCTTTTTGGTACCGCTCGGGGCGGTCGGCGGGGCAGAACAGCAGGGCGGGACCCATCAGGAAACTCATGTCTCTATTGTCCCCTTTCGCGCCGCTTCCAGCTCGGCAGCGGCGTGAGCCTCGCGTGTCCACATCAGGCAGCTGCGGGCGGCGAGGGCCACCACGTCGCCGTGCTGGTTGCGCCCGGTGTGCTGCATGGTCACGATGCCCTGGCCGGGGCGGGACGCGGACAGCCTTTTCGCGGTGACCACCGTCTCCGTGTACAGGGTGTCCCCGTGGTAGAGCGGGCGGGGAAAGGACACGTCCGTCAGGCCGAGCTGGGCGATGATGGTGCCCTGGGTCAGCTGGGGCACGGACTGGCCCACGACGGTGGCCAGGGTGAACATCGAATTCATGAGCCGCTGGCCGAACGGCTGCCCGGCGCTCCAGGCCGCGTCGAGGTGCAGCGCCTGGGTGTTCATCGTCATGGTGGTGAAGAGGACGTTATCCGTCTCGGTGACGGTCCGGCCGGGCCGGTGTGCGTAGACCACGCCCTCTTCCAGCTCGTCGAAATAGAGGCCGCGCTGTTCAATCACCCGGGGGTTGCCGGTGCCTGTGCTTGTGCCAGTGCCTGGCGATGTCGTGCCGGTGTCACTCATACGGTCAGTTCCTGGTCTTCCTCGAAGAGTTCGGCTCCGGTGGCCGCCACGACGTCCTCCACGGACACGTTCGGTGCCAGTTCGCGAAGCACCAGCCGGGACTGCCCGCCGTCGGTCACGACGTCGATCACGGCGAGGTCGGTGATGATCCGGTCCACGCAGCCTTTGCCGGTCAGCGGCAGCGTGCAGGCCTCCACAATTTTCGGCTTGCCGTTGCGGTCCACGTGATCCATCATCACGATCACCTTTTTGGCACCGAAGACGAGGTCCATGGCGCCGCCCATGCCTTTGACCATTTTCCCGGGGATCATCCAGTTGGCGAGGTCGCCGTTCGCGGCGACTTCCATGGCGCCGAGCACGGCGACGTCGACGTGGCCACCCCGGATCATGCCGAAGGAAGCGGCGGAATCGAAGAACGCGGCGCCCTTGTTGACCGTGACGGTTTCCTTGCCGGCGTTGATCAGGTCCGGATCCACCTGCTCGTCCGCCGGGTACGGCCCGACACCGAGGATGCCGTTCTCGGAGTGCAGCACCACCTCGACCCCGGCCGGGATGTAGTTCGGGATCAGGGTCGGCATCCCGATGCCGAGGTTGACGTACTGCCCGTTGTGCAGTTCCTGCGCCACCCGGGCGGCCAGTTCATTGCGGGTCCAGCCCTTGCTCTCAACACCGGCGGGATGTTCGACGGCCGCGGGCCGGTATTCGTGGCGGACGGCTTCGGGACGGGGCGGGGCGCCCTGGGCGTTGTTCGTTTCCACGACTATGCTCCTGCCTGTTCTGGTAACTGTCTTGTTGCGCCGGAGGCGCCGGAGGCCACTGCCACCGTCCGCTTTTCAATGCGCTTTTCGCCGTGCGGGGCCAGCACCACGCGCTGGACGAAGATTCCCGGGACGTGGACGTGCTCCGGGTCCAGCTCCCCTGGTTCCACGAGTTCCTCGACCTCGGCGATCGTTATCCTCCCGGCCATCGCGCACAGCGGGTTGAAGTTCATGGCGGTCGCGTGGAAGACGAGGTTGCCGTGCCGATCACCCTTCCAGGCGTGCACGAGTCCGAAGTCGGGGGTCAGTGATTCCTCCAGCACGTAGTCCGTGCCGTGGAAGCTGCGGACTTCCTTCGGAGCTGAGGCGATCGCGACGTTGCCCCCGGCGTCGTACTTCTGCGGCAGCCCGCCGTCGGACACCTGCGTTCCGACGCCGGCCGGTGTGTAGAAGGCGGGAATGCCGGCGCCGCCGGCGCGCAGTTTTTCGGCCAGGGTTCCCTGCGGGGTGAGGACCACCTCCAGTTCGCCGGCGAGGTATTGCCGGGCGAACTCCTTGTTCTCCCCCACGTAGGAACTGATCGTGCGCCGGATCCGGCCGTCTTTGAGCAGGATCCCAAGGCCCCAGTCGTCCACCCCGCAGTTGTTGCTGACGGTCTCCAGGTTCGTGGCGCCGCCCCGGTGCAGGGCCTCGATCAGGGCGACCGGAATGCCGCACAGCCCGAAACCGCCGACGGCGAGCGAGGCGCCGTCGTGGATGTCCGCGACGGCCTCGGCAGCGCTGGCAACAACTTTGTTGATCATCAGTGATCCTTCCCTCGACGGTTGCGGCCAGCGGGCGGGTCAGAGACCCAGTTCGCGGGCGATCAGCATCAGCTGGACCTCCGTGGTGCCCTCGCCGACTTCGAGGATCTTGGAGTCGCGGTAGTGGCGTGCCACGGTGAATTCGTTGATGAAGCCATAGCCGCCGAACACCTGGGTGGCGTCCCGCGCGTTGTCCATGGCTGCCTCGCCTGCGACCATCTTAGCGATGGCCGCCTGCGTCTTGAACGGCTTGCCGGCGAGCATTCTGGCGGCCGCGTCGTAGTAGGCAAGGCGGGCGGTGTGGGCCCGTGCTTCCATCCGGGCGATCTTGAACGCGATGGCCTGGTACTTGCCGATGTTCTGCCCGAATGCGCTGCGTTCCTTGGCGTATTTCACGGACTGGTCCACGCAGCCCTGGGCCGCGCCGACGGCCAGTGCCGCGATCGCGATCCGGCCCTCGTCGAGGATGGACAGGAAGTTCGCGTAGCCGCGGCCCCGGGTGCCGAGCAGGTTTTCCTCAGGGACGTGGACGTTGTCGAGCGTCAGCGGGTGGGTGTCCGAGGCGTTCCAGCCGACCTTGTTGTAGGCCTTCTCCGCCTTGAAACCCGGTGTGTTGGTGGGCACCAGGATGGTGGAGATTTCCTTCTTGATGCTGCCGTCCGGGCGCTCATCCTGGCCGGTCACCGCGGTGACGGTGACGAGCCTGGTGATGTCCGTGCCGGAGTTGGTGATGAACTCCTTGTTGCCGTTGATGACCCACTCCCCTCCGCCCAACTTCGCGGTGGTCTTGGTGCCGCCGGCGTCGGACCCGGCCTCGGGCTCGGTCAGGCCGAAGCCGGCGAGGGCCTTTCCGGAGGCCAGCAGCGGCAGCCACTCCTCCTTTTGGGCGGCGTTGCCGAAGCGGTGGATCGGCATGGCTCCGAGGGACACCCCCGCCTCCAGGGTGATCGCGACGGACTGGTCCACCCGTCCGAGCTGTTCCAGGGCCAGCGCCAGGGCGAAGTAGTCCCCGCCCATGCCGCCGAACTCCTCCGGGAACGGCAGGCCGAACAGGCCCATATCCGCCATCTGGGAGACGATTTCGTAGGGGAAGCTGTGTTCTTCGTCGTGCTTGGCGGAGACCGGGGCTACCACTTCGTCGGCGAATTCGCGGACGGTGTCGCTGAGGACCTGGTAGTCCTCGCTGAGCTCAAAATCTGGCATGGGGTGACTCCTTTGTCTGTGTTGCTGTCTAAAAACTGTGGCCTGGTGTTGAAGCTGTGGCAGCTATTCCGCCGCGCCCATCGCGATGACGGCTTCCTCGATGGTGTCCTCGGCTCGGGAGGCTTCGGGCGGGTGGATGGTGGCGAGCACCTGGTCTGCCTTCACGAGGTCGCCGGACCCGACGCTGATGTGGACGGTGCCGTCCAGGGGTGCCACGAGCTGGTGTTCCATCTTCATGGCCTCCACCGCGAGCAGAACCTGGCCTGCCTCCACGGTGTCGCCGTTACTGACGGACACGGACACCACGGTCCCGGGCATCGGTGAGCGCACTGCGGGGTCCGCGGCGCCTTCCTCGCGCTCGATCGCTGCCAGCACGCGGGCCAGCCGCGCTTCGCGGGTAAGTACTTCGAGGCGGCAGGACCAGCCCTCGTTGCCGAGGAAGATCTCCGCGGGCGTCGCATTGTCCCGAACGGGTCCGGTAAACACCGGCGCAAGCGAGTAGACCAGGGCTTCGCCGCCGAGAACCAACTCGGCGTGGTCCCGGGCGGAAAAACGGAGTGATGCCGTGCGCTGCGCCCCTCCGTCGATACTCACCCTCGCCGTGCCCTGCCCCACCACGCCGAACACCTCTACCGTGGCGACACCGCCGTCGGGTGTTCCCAGGCTGATCCGCCGTGGGGCGCGAGCGCCAAGCCTCCACCCGTCGCGGAGGTCCCACGGGCCTTTCCCCTCGGTTTGGGCATCATGTTCCTGCAGGGAAGCGACGTAAATGGCAGCGGCGGCCACCTCGAAGTCACCCGCATGGCGGAAGCTGAACTCCGGCATCCTGCGTTCGATCAGGCCCGTGTCGAGCCGGCCGGCGCGGACGTCAGCGTCGTTGATCAGCAGGCGCAGGTATTCGACGTTGGTGTCGATCCCCAGCGCGGTGTACCCGGCCAGCGCCTCGTCGAGCGTGTCGAGGGCAGCGGCCCGACTCTCTCCCCACGCGATGACTTTGGAGATCATGGGGTCGTAGCTGGAGGAGATTTCCAGGCCTTCGATCAGCGCCGAATCCACCCGGACGCGGCCTGCTGAACCTGCTGAGTCAGCGGGCAGTTCGTCCAGAAGCACGACCCGCCCGCCGGAGGGCAGGAAGTTCCTTTCCGGGATTTCCGCATAGACGCGTGCTTCGACCGAGTGGCCGGTGAGGACGACGTCGTCCTGGCGGACGGTGAGTTCCTCGCCGGCGGCGATGCGGACCTGCCATTCGACGAGGTCGATGCCGGTGACCATCTCGGTGACGGGGTGTTCGACCTGCAGCCGCGTGTTCATTTCCATGAAGAAGAACTCGTCCGGGGCGTTGTCAGAGACCAGGAATTCGACAGTGCCGGCGCCGGAGTAGTTGACGCTGCGCGCGGCATTGCAAGCGGCTTCGCCGAGACGGGCACGGATGGCCGCGCCGTCGGGCAGGGATTCCAGCAGCGGGGACGGGGCTTCCTCGATGACCTTCTGGTGGCGGCGCTGCAGGGAGCACTCGCGCTCCCCGAGGTGGATGACGTTGCCGTGGTTGTCGGCGAGGACCTGGACCTCGATGTGCCGCGGGGTGGTCACGAGCCGTTCCAGGAAGAGGGTGTCATCGCCGAAGGCACTGGCCGCGACGCGCCGGGCGGTGGCCAGGGTGGCTTCGAGGTCCTCGGGCCGTTCGACGATGTGCATGCCCTTCCCGCCGCCGCCGGCGGAGGGCTTGATCAGCAGCGGGAAGCCGACACCGGCCGCGGCCTGGATCAGCTGCGCGTCGCTCATGCCCGGTTCGGCGATGCCCGGGACCACCGGGACCCCGTAGCCGGTGACGTGGTTCTTGGAGCGGATCTTGTCGCCCATGACGTTCAGGGATTCCACGCCGGGGCCGATGAACGTGATCCCGGCGTCCGCCAGCGCACGCGCGAAGTCGACGTTCTCGCTCAGGAAGCCGTAGCCCGGGTGCACGGCCTCGGCCCCGGTGTCCCGGCAGGCCTGGATGATGGCCTCGATCTTCAGGTAGCTCTCGGTCGCGGCGGCCGGGCCGATCCTGACCGCGACGTCGGCCTCGCGCACATGGCGGGCACCGGCGTCGGCGTCAGAATAGACCGCCACCGAACGGATGCCCAGGGCGCGCAGGGTCCGGATGACGCGGCAGGCGATCTCGCCGCGGTTGGCGACCAGGACCGTGCCGAACAGAGGCTCCCCGGCCTGCGGCGTCCCGGCTACGGGGGCGGCGGCCGGCGAAGAAGCCAACGGTGCAGTCGCTGGTGAAGTCGTGGGTGAAGAAGTAGTGGGCGTTGAAGTGGTGGTCATTGCTGGCTCACATCCGGAACAGGCCGAAGGAGGTCTCCGGCAGCGGGGTGCGGGAGACGACGTCGAGCGCCAGTCCCAGGACGGTGCGGGTGTCCGCGGGATCGATCACGCCGTCGTCCCAGAGGCGGGCGGTGGAGTAGTAGGGGCTGCCCTGGTCCTCGTACTGCTGTTTGATCGGGGCCTTGAACGCTTCCTCGTCCGCGGCGGACCAGTCCTCGCCGCGGGCCTCGTACTGGTCCCGCTTGACCGTGGCGAGCACGCTGGAGGCCTGGTTGCCGCCCATCACGGAGATCCGCGACGCCGGCCACATCCACAGGAAGCGCGGCGAGTAGGCCCGGCCGCACATCGAATAGTTCCCGGCGCCGAAGGACCCGCCGATCACCACGGTCAGCTTCGGGACCCGGGCGGTCGCGACGGCGGTGACCATCTTGGCGCCGTTCTTGGCGATGCCGCCCTGCTCGTAGTCCTTGCCGACCATGAAGCCGGAGAGGTTCTGCAGGAAGATCAGCGGGATGCCGCGCTGGTCGCAGAGTTCGATGAAGTGAGCGCCCTTGAGCGAGGACTCGCTGAACAGCACGCCGTTGTTGGCCACGATGCCCACCGGGTGGCCGTGCAGCTTCGCGAAGCCGGTGACCAGGGTGGTGCCGTAGTTCTTCTTGAACTCGTGGAAGCGGCTGCCGTCCACCAGCCGGGCGATGACCTCATGGACGTCGTACTGGGCGTTGACGTCGGTGGGGACGGCGCCGTAGAGCTCCTCCGGGTCCGCCAGGGGTTCGACGACGGCGTCGACGTCCCAGACGGGGGCGGCCGGGCGCGGCAGGGTGGAGACGATGTCGCGGACGATCTGGAGGGCATGCTCATCGTTCTCGGCCAGGTGGTCCGTCACCCCGGAAATCTTCGAGTGCACGTCGCCGCCGCCGAGCTCTTCCGCGGTGACGATCTCGCCGATAGCGGCCTTCACCAGCGGCGGGCCGCCCAGGAAGATGGTGCCCTGGTTGCGGACGATCACCGTCTCGTCGCTCATCGCCGGCACGTAGGCGCCGCCGGCGGTGCAGGAGCCCATGACGGAGGCGATCTGCGGGATGCGGGCCGCGGACATCTTCGCCTGGTTGAAGAAGATCCGGCCGAAGTGCTCCTTGTCCGGGAAGACCTCGTCCTGTTTGGGCAGGAATGCGCCCCCGGAATCCACGAGGTAGATGCACGGCAGGCGGTTCTCGAGCGCGATTTCCTGCGCCCGGAGGTGCTTTTTCACCGTCATCGGGTAATAGGTGCCGCCCTTGACCGTGGCGTCGTTCGAAATGACCAGGACCTGCCGGCCGTGGACCAGGCCGATCCCGGCAATCACGCCTGCGCCCGGGGAGTCGCCGTCGTACATGCCGTTGGCCGCGAGCGGGGCGATTTCCAGGAACGGGCTGCCGTCGTCGAGCAGCCGGTCAATGCGCTCCCGCGGCAGCAGCTTGCCGCGGGCCACGTGGCGCTCCCGTGACTTCACCGGACCGCCCAGCGCGGCCGTGGCGAGGCGTTCCTTAAGCTCGCGGGCCAGCCCCAGCTGGGCCTCGCGGTTCGCGGCGAAGGCGGCGCTCGTGGCATCCACCTGGCTGGCGATTGTCTCCATTGACTGCTTCCGTTCCCTGACCTGCGTGCCGGACCGGCTTCAGAAGCCGCCCGACTATTTCGGTTAGTGCCGCATAACTGAAATTTAGGTTAGTCTCTATTAACTGTGATGTCCAACACAGGAACCATCTGCAACGAGGGGATGCGCCGGTGACCGAGCCCAGCCAGACTACCCAAACGCCGCCGGCTCACGCCCCCTCCGCCGCAGCCCCTTCAACGCCTGCCCCTTCAACGCAGCGGAGCCAGGCCAAGGCGAACCGACGCCAGGCCCTCTTGTCCGCCGCCGCCACGCTGTTCGCCATTGAAGGGTTCAACCGCGTCTCCCTGGAGGACCTGGGCGCCGCGGCCGGGGTCAGTGGTCCTGCGGTCTACCGTCATTTCGCCGGCAAGCAGGCGGTCCTCGGCGCGCTGCTGCTCAGCGTCAGCCAGGACCTGCTCGACGGCGGCCGCCGCGTGGTTACCGACTCCGACGGCGCCCTGGCGGCGCTGGGCGGCCTCGTGGCGTTCCATGTGGACTTTGCCCTGAGTAATCCCGACGTCATCCGGGTCCAGGACCAGGACTTTAGCAACCTTGCCGGCGAGGACCAGGACGAGGTCCGCACGCTCCAGCGCAACTACGTCGAACTCTGGGTGGACGTTCTGGCCGGGCTGCACGAGGGCACGGAGGCCGCCGAGCTGCGGATGCGGGCGCATGCCACCTTCGGCCTGATCAACTCCACCCCGCACTCGGTGCGGAGCTCGGGACGGCGGATGGGGGTCCGGCGCGCCAGGCCGCTACTGGAAAGCATGGCGCTGGCGGCGCTCCTGGCACCGGCCGCGCCGCCCGAACCGTTCGGCTGACCGCTCGCCTGCCCCGGCACTCCGGGGGCACTTTGGCGCAGACACGCCGTCAACTATGGCGCCGACGTCGAACTTTGCGCCCAAAGTGCCCCCGGACGGCGGTAACCCAGCACCCAATAGAGCTGCCGGCGCCCCTCCTTGGCGGGAAGGGCAGCCGGCAGCTGTGATCGGGGTGCTTAGACCATCGCGAGGACCATGCCCGGATCGGCCAGCATGGTGCCGAGGTCCTGGAGGAAGCGCGAGCCCTGTTCGCCGTCGACCAGGCGGTGGTCGAAGGAGAGGCTGAGCGTCATGACCTGGCGCAGGGCGACCTCGTCCTGGTACTCCCACGGCATCTTCCGGACCGCGCCCAGGGCCAGGATGGCGGCCTCTCCCGGGTTCAGGATGGGCGTGCCGGCGTCGATGCCGAAGACGCCGATATTCGTGATGGAGATCGTCCCGCCGGAGAGGGCTTCGGGGCTGGTCTTGCCGGCCCGGGCTGTCTCGGTCAGCTCGGTCAGTGCCGTGGAGAGGTCCAGGAGGGACATCCGGTCCGCGTCCTTGATGTTCGGAACCGTCAGCCCCCGCGGGGTCGCTGCCGCGATGCCCAGGTTCACGTAGTTGAACTGGACGATTTCCTGATTAGCCTCATCCCACCGGGCGTTGAGCGTCGGGTGGTTCCGCAGCGCGATCAGCACGGCCTTGGACACCAGTGTCAGCGGGGTGAGCTTGTACCCGGCGAAGGCGCGGCTGGCCTTCAAGCGTGCCAGCAGCTCCATCGTGGGGGTGACGTCAACGGTCAGGAACTCCGTGACGTGCGGTGCGGTGAAGGCACTGGCCACCATGGCGGCGGCCGTGAACTTCCGCACGCCCTTGATCGGCGTGCGGGTTTCCCGCTCGCCCGGGGCCTGGGGGAGCCCGGCGGCCTGAACCTGCGCGCCGGCCAGTTCCTGAGCGGCTGCGGGCAGGTCCCCGCCGCCGACGAAGTTCCGGACATCCTCGCGGGTGATGAGCCCGTGCTCTCCCGTGCCGGTGACGGCTTCGAGGTCGACGCCGAGATCCTTGGCCAGCTTGCGCACCGGCGGCGTGGACCGCGGACGCTCGGCCGGCCTGGTTTCGACAGGCTTGGATTCAACCGGCTCAGCAACCCGGACAGGCGGGACTGGTTCGGCTGCCCGGACGGGCGTCACCGTCTCGGCGGAGGCAACCTCGACTACCGGGACAGCCGCCGGGGCGGCGAAGGTGCGGGCGCGGCGGGCGGGCCGGCCGGAAGCTTCGAGCACGGCGCCGTAGCCCACGAGATTCGGCTCGCGCTTGGCGGCCCCCGTGTCGGAACCGGAGCCGCCGTCGTCGCCCTCTATCTCGAAGGAGACGATCGGTTTGCCGACCTCGACGACGCTGCCGGGCTGTTCGTGCAGGGCCGCGACCACCCCGGCGAACGGGGAGGGCAGTTCGACGACGGCCTTGGCCGTCTCCACCTCGGCGATGATCTGGTTGAGCGTGACCGTGTCCCCCACCGCGACCTTCCAGGCGACGATTTCGGATTCCGTCAGTCCTTCGCCGAGGTCCGGGAGCCTGAATTCCTTAATCATGGTGGCGCTCATCCTTCCATCCCGCTGAGGGAGTTGGGGCGGCCCAGGGCACGGTCGACGCCGTCGAGAATCCTGTCCAGGCCCGGCAGATGGTGCATTTCCAGCTTCGAGTACGGGTAGGGGACGTCGAAGCCGGTGACCCGGACGGGGGCGGCCTCAAGATGGTAGAAGCAGCGCTCGGTGATGCTCGCGGCAACTTCGGCGCCAAGCCCGCCGGACTGGGCGGCCTCGTGCGTGATGACAAGCCGGCCGGTTTTGCGGACCGAGCCCTCCAGGGTCGCGAAGTCCAGCGGGGCAAGCGAGCGGAGGTCGATGACCTCGACCGAGATGCCTTCGTCGGCGGCCGCCAGTGCGGCATCGCGGGCGGTCTTGACCAGCGGACCGTACGCCACGAGGGTCACATCCTTGCCCTCCGTGACTACGCGGGCCTTTTCCATGGACAGCGCAGTGTTCAGGTCGATCGACTCGTCCACCTCGCCCTTGTCGTGGTAGCGCCGCTTGGGCTCGAAGTACAGCACCGGGTCATCCGAGGCGATGGCCTGCTGGATCATCGTGTAGGCATCCTGGGGGTTGGAGACGCTGATGACGCGCAGCCCCGAGGTGTGAGTGAAGTAGGCCTCGGGCGATTCGGAGTGGTGCTCCGGAGAGCCGATGCCGCCGCCGAACGGGACGCGGATGGTGATGGGCATCTTGACCGCACCCTGGGTGCGGTAGTGCATTTTGGCGACTTGGCTGACGATCTGGTCGAACGCCGGGTAGATGAACCCGTCGAACTGGATCTCCACCACCGGCCGGTAGCCGCGGTAGGCCAGGCCGACGGCGGTACCCATGATGCCGGACTCCGCGAGCGGCGTGTCCACGACGCGGTGCTTGCCGAAGTCTTTCTGCAGGCCGTCGGTGACGCGGAAGACACCGCCGAGGGCGCCGATGTCCTCCCCCATCAGGATCACTTTGGGGTCGTTTTCGAGGGACTTGCGCAGGCCCGAATTGATGGCTCGGGCAAAGGTCATCTGCGGCATCAGCGTGCACCTTCTTCAGAAGCGGCTTCTGCGGGATCGCCGAAGGAAGCCAGGTAGCGGGAGTAGTGGTCCTGCTGGCGGTCCAGCCAGGAGTTGGGCGTGCTGTAGACGTGCTTGAAGATATCCAGCGGCGCCGGCTCGGGCATGTTGATGGTGCCGTAACGGAGTTCCGCGGCCACGGCGTCGGCCTTGGCGGCGACGGCGGCCTCGAGCTCCGCGGTCAGCAGTCCCTTGCGGTCCAGCAGGGATTTCAGCCGGCTGATCGGGTCCTTCGCGGCCCAGTCCTCGAGCTCGTTGGCGTCCCGGTAGCGGGTGGGATCATCCGCCGTCGTGTGCGGGCCCATCCGGTAGGTGACGGCCTCAATGAAGGTGGGGCCGCCGCCGTGCCGCGCACGGTCCAGGGCAATGCGGGTGGCGGCCATGACGGCGAGGACATCGTTTCCGTCCACCCGCATGCTGGGGATGCCGAAGCCGGAAGCCCTGTCCGCAAGCTGGATGTGGGACTGTACCCGGACCGGTTCCGAGATGGCCCAGTGGTTGTTCTGGCAGAAGAAGACGACCGGCGCCTGGAAGCTTGCGGCGAAGACCATCGCCTCATTGACGTCGCCCTCGCTCGTGGCGCCGTCGCCGAAGTAGGCCACCGCGACGCAGTCGGCGCCGTCGTTCTGGATGCCCATGGCATAGCCGGTGGCGTGCAGGCTCTGCGCGCCGATGATGATCTGCTGCGTGGCCACGTTGACCGTGAACGGGTCCCAGCCGGCGGAGGCGTTGCCCCGCCAGGCACGGACGAGGTCTTCGACTTTCACTCCGCGGCAGTAGGCCACCCCGTTGTCGCGGTAGCTGGGGAAGACAAAGTCGTCCTCGCGCAGTGCGCGGGCCGAGCCGATCTGGGATGCTTCCTGGCCGAGGAGCGGCGGCCACAGGGCGAGCTCGCCCTGCCGCTGGAGCGCGGTGGCCTCGGCATCGATCCGGCGGATGACCACCATGTCCTCATAGAGCGAGCCAAGTTGCTCGTCGCTGACATCCTGGAGCCAGGAATCAAACTCGGGATGGCTGATGCGCTCACCCTCGGGAGTGATGAGCTGGACGAGATCGCCGCCCGTCCGCCTCGTTGTATCTTCACTGTTTCCGGGGCCCCCGGCGGAAATACCGCCCTTGCCCGCGTCGTCGGTAAACACAGTTGTCCGCACCTTCTGACGTCGTCTGACCGGAGCTCGCAGGACTCGTGATCCCGCGGCGCGCCAGCCGCCCGGGCGCCGTTGCCCCGGATAATTGTGACCCTACTCACAATGCTCATCGGGTACAACCACCCGTAAAAATACTGAGCATTATGCACTGTTTGGCACCGGCGGACCGTGCTAATCTTGCGCATTATGCAACCCTTGGATGGCACGGACACCCGCCTGCTTTCGGCCATGGCCCGGGACCCGCGGCGGACCGTGGTGGCCCTGGCCCAGAAGCTCGGACTATCGCGCAATACGGTGCAGGCCAGGATGGCCCAGCTGGAGAAGAAGCATGTTTTCCTCTCCTTCGAGCGGCGCATCAATCCGGTGTCCCTGGGGTACCCGCTCATGGCTTTCATCTCCGTCCATGTCCAGCAGCAGAAACTGGGCAGCCTCGCAGTGGAGCTCGCCGGCATTCCGGAAATCCTGGAGGGCTACGGCCTGACCGGCTCGGCCGATCTGCTCCTGCGCGTGGTGGCCCTCGACGCCGAGGACCTGTTCCGGATCAACGGCAAGATCCTTGCCTGCGACGGCGTGGACCGGACCGATACGGCCCTGGCAATGGGCGAACTGATCCCGTTCCGGATCCAGCCACTGCTGGAACGCGGATCCGCCGACACCTGATCTTCTGCATCTCCGGGCCCCGGCGAGGCTGCCCTCCGCAATGCCGTTCCGTGCGCCTGATCCGGGCACCTGATCCGGGCACCTGATCCGGGCACCTGATCTGGGCTAATGGTCCGCGCTGACGTTCTGCGCCCCTGCTCTGTGCCGTCGGCGGCCGCGGCGCTAGGCTGTGTCCATTGGGTCCCCCTTGAGCCCTTGGGGCCGCGCACGCGGCCCTGCACAACAGGCGGTGGATGTCTGGACTGCCGGAAAGGCTTGAACAGTGAGCAGTCCCGAGGAATCGCACCGCCCGGTACCGCCACAGCCCGGGCATGATCCCGCGGTCGGCCACCCGGCACCACCCGCACCGCAGCAACAAACACCCGCCCCCCCAGGGCAGCCGCCCGTTCAGTACTATGCGGCTCCGCCTGCCGGAACTCCGCCCTACGGTCCTCCCGCCAATGGGGTTCCGCCGGACGAGCAGCCGTACGGCGCCCCGCCGTACGGCGCCCCGGCCAGCGGCGCCCCGCCGTACGGCCCTCCGTACGGCCCTCCCGCGAACAGCGCCGCGCCGCCCGGCTACGCCCCGCCCTACGGTCCGCCATTCTACGGGGGCCCGGCCCAGCCTCCCCCGAAAAAGAGCCACAAGGCATTGTGGATCGTCTTGGGGATCGTGGGCGGTGTCCTGCTCCTGGCGGCTGCCGGCGTCGTCATCCTGCTCAATGTGGTGGGCGGAACCACGAACCAGGCGCGGGGCCTCGCGGACGACTTCAACAAGCTCATCATCGCCGGCGACGTCGACACTGCCTACGACAAGTACCTGGACCCCGCCCTCATGCAGAAGCTTTCACGGGAAGAGTTCGCCGCCGGGGTGCACAGCCTGGGGTTGGACGACAGCTGCAAGGCAAACTACACAAGCCTCAAAGTCAGTTCCAGCAACGGCACCAACGCGGCCGATGTCGCCGGCTCCATCGACTGCGACACCAAGAGCGTGGAGCTGGTCTACCGTTTCGAGGGCAGCGACGAGCTGAAGATGGTCAATATCCGGCTGCGGCCGCAGCGCTGACCCGGGTCATCGCTCCCTGCTGCAGCCCGCCGCCCCACAACAAAGGAGCTCCCGTGCTGCTGCACGTGAGCTCCTTCGTTGTGGAACCGGAGCTGTGGATCCGGAGTTGTGGAACCGGCCGGGCGCGTCGGGCGCGGGTCCTAGTGGTTGGTGGCCTTTTCGGCCCCCACGCCGGTCAAGGAACGGACCTCCATTTCGGCCTGCTTCGTAGGGTCTTCCTTCCGCTTGTCCAGGACGGTGCCGAGCCAGCCAAGGAAGAACGCGAGCGGGATGGAAACGATGCCCGGGTTACTCAGCGGGAAGATGGCGAAGTTGGCGCCGGGGATCATCGAGGTCTTGGACCCCGACACCACCGGGGAGAGCACGATCAGGATGATCGCCGCGGACAGGCCGCCGTACATGCTCCACAAGGCTCCCTGGGTGGTGAACCGGCGCCAGAACAGCGAGTAGAGGATGGTCGGAAGATTGGCGGAGGCAGCAACGGCGAAGGCGAGCGCCACGAGGAACGCGACATTCTGTCCATTGGCGAAGATGCCGCCGGCGATCGCCAGCAGGCCGATCACCACCACGGTGCGGCGGGCAACCTTGACCTCAGTGTCGGCGTCGGCCTTCCCCTTGGCGATGACGCTGGCGTAGATGTCATGGGCGAAGGATGCCGCCGCGGTGATGGTGAGGCCCGCGACGACGGCCAGGATGGTCGCGAAGGCCACAGCCGAGATGAAGCCCAGGAGTAGCGGGCCGCCGAGGTGGAAGGCGAGCAGCGGCGCGGCCGAGTTGACGCCGCCGGGAGCCGCCTTGATGGTGTCGGCACCCACCAGAGCAGCAGCGCCGTAACCGAGCACCAGGGTGAAGAGGTAGAAGATGCCGATCAGCCAGATGGACCACACCACGGACTTGCGGGCTTCCTTTGCGGTCGGAACCGTGTAGAAGCGCATGAGCACGTGCGGCAGGGCTGCCGTGCCGAGCACGAGGGCCAGGCCGAGGGACATGAAGTCAAGCTTGGAGGTCTCGGTCTTGCCGTATTGCAGTCCCGGGTTGAGCATGTTCGGGTTGCCCGAGGTTTCCACCGCGCCGCCCAGCAGGTCGGACAGGCTGAAGCCGTAGATCGCGAGGACCCAGAAGGTCATGACGGCGGCGCCGGCGATCAGGAGCATGGCCTTGATGATCTGGACCCACGTGGTCCCCTTCATCCCGCCGATCAGGACGTACATGATCATCAGGGCGCCGACGACGACGATCACCAGGGCCTGTCCGCCCCAGTCGCTGATACCCAGGAGCAGGGAGATCAGGCTGCCGGCACCGGCCATCTGGGCCAGCAGATAAAAGAAGCAGACCGCCAGCGTTGAGATGGCCGCCGCGATGCGCACGGGGCGCTGCTTGAGCCGGAAGGAGAGCACATCGGCCATGGTGAACTTGCCGGTATTGCGGAGCAGTTCGGCGACGAGCAGCAAGGCGACGAGCCAAGCGACCAGGAAGCCGATCGAGTACATGAAGCCGTCGTAGCCGTTGATGGCAATGGCACCGGTGATGCCCAGGAAGGACGCCGCGGAGAGGTAATCGCCGGCGATCGCCGTACCGTTCTGCGGGCCGGTGAAGGAACGGCCGGCCGCGTAGTAGTCGGCAGCCGTCTTGTTGTTACGGCTGGCCCTGATCACTATGACCATGGTGATGGCGACGAACACGGCAAAGATGCCCATGTTTAGCAGGGTGGTGTCTTTGAGGTCGGTGACATTGACCGCGGGGACCATGAGTGTCATTTTGCTGTTCCCCCTACCGGGTTGCCGTGCTTGTCGAATTCATGCCCTTCGATTTCGTGGCGGATCTCGGAGGCGATGGGGTCCAGTTTGCGGTTGGAGTAGCTGACGTACCAGCCGGTGATGGCGAAGGTGGAGACGAACTGCAGCAGGCCCAGGATCAGGCCGATGTTGATGTTGCCCCAGACCTTGGTCGACATGAATCCCACCGCATAGTCGGCCAGCAGGACGTAGGCGAAGTACCAGAGCAGGAATGCAATGGACATCGGGAAGACAAAGCTGCGGTGACGTTTGCGCAGTTCCTTGAACTGCGTCGTCGACTGGACTTCCTTGAAGTCCACGGCCGCCGCTGCGTCCGTTTCTTGGGCGTCGTGACCCATCGGTTCCTCCTCATTGAGACTGGTGAGTCCACACCGGCTGCCGTGGTCTACTCGGAACAACCTTCCGGCCAATGTGACTGCAATCACTGTGTACCGTGACGTGCATTACCTTCCAGTGCCGACGGGGTCCGCGTAGCCAAACGGTCGCCATGCTGCGCCAAGCGGCAGCCAAACGCTCCAGGACGTCGTCTCCCCTGGCCTCCATGCAGGCCAGCGCCGGCGGGCCCGGGACCGACGGTAGGCTGAGCACCATGCCGGACTCTCCCCTGTTCACCGCCGCCGCCGTAGCGGTGATCGCCATGGCGATCGCGGTGGTCGTCGCCGTCGGACTCAAGGTGCTGCGTTCCTTCCGCGACCTCGGCACCGATGCAGAGCGCGCCACCTACAAGACGCTGCATGCCGCATCCCGTGCCGGCCAGTACCTGCGGACCGGGCTGAACCCCGCCGGCGCGGCCAAAGCCAGCCGGCAGCTACGCGGCCTCCTGGGCTGCGACGCCCTCGCCATCACCGACACAACCGGTGTGCTCGCGTGGGACGGTGCCGGCGAGGAACTCAGGCCGGCCCTGATGGGGCTCGCGTCAAAGGTGCTCGACGGCGGCCACCTCGCTGTCATTCCGGCGGGTGAACTCCAGTTGCTGGCCGCCGGCGGCGGGACGCTGGCTCCGGAGGTGGAGCGCGCCGTCGTGATCGCACCGATCAAGACCGGCGCCCGGGTGGTGGGTGTCGTGGCCGCCTTCGCGCCGGCCGCCGGCGCCGGACTCGTCCGTGCCACCGGCGAGGTGGCCGACTGGGTGGCCACCCAGGTGGAACTCGCCGAACTCGACGCTTCCCGGACCCTCCTGATGGAGGCCGAGGTCCGGGCCCTGCGCGCCCAGATCAGCCCGCACTTCATCTACAACTCGCTCAACGCGATCGCGTCCTTCATCAACACGGACCCCGAACGTGCGCGGGAGCTCGTAGTGGAATTCGCCGATTTCACCCGCTACTCCTTCCGACGCCACGGCGACTTCACCACCCTGGCCGAGGAGCTGCGCTGCATCGACCGGTATCTGCTCCTGGAGCGGGCGCGCTTCGGGGACCGCGTCCAGGTAAGCCTGCGGATCGCTCCGGAGGTCCTCAGCACCGTGATCCCCTTCCTAAGCCTGCAGCCGCTCGTCGAAAACGCGGTCCGGCACGGCCTTGAAGCCAAAGAGGGCCCGGGCCATATTTCCATCACGGCGAACGACTCCGGCGCATTCGCCGAAGTGACGATCGAGGACGACGGCGTGGGCATGGACCCGGAACAACTGCGGTCTGTTCTTGCCGGACACAGCGACGGCGAGCACGTGGGCCTGCGCAACGTCGACGCCCGCTTGCGGCAGGTGTACGGGGACGACAACGGCCTGGTGATCGAGACGGCGCCCGGCGAAGGGACGCTGATCACGATGCGCGTCCCCAAGTCCCAGCCCCGCCACGACGCCTGATGCCGGCCCCAGGCTCTCGGAAATGCCTGCGGCAGTAGGCTATTGCCATGATTAACGTCCTCGTCGCCGACGACGAGCTCCCCGCCGTTGAGGAACTGGCCTTCCTGCTCGGCAAGGATGACCGGATCGGCGCCATCCACCGTGCCTCCTCGGGCGCCGAAGCTTTGCGTGCCCTGGCGGCCGAAGACGTCGACGCCGTCTTCCTCGACATCCACATGCCGGCGCTGTCCGGGCTGGATATTGCCCGGGCCATTTCCCGCAGTGCCCGTCCGCCCGCAGTCGTCTTCGTGACCGCAGACGAGGACTGCGCGCTGGAGGCGTTCGAGCTCGCGGCCGTGGACTATCTTCTTAAGCCCGTACGCGCCGAGCGGCTGGCGAAGTCGATCGGCCGCATCAGCGAACTGCTCAAGGACGGCGCCCCGGCGCCGGAGATGATCACGGTGGACCTGGGCGGAACCACCAAGATGATCCGGCGGGAGGACGTCACGTACGTCCAGGCGCAGGGCGACTACGCCCGGCTGCACACCGCGGACGCGAGCTACCTCATCCGGGTTCCGCTGGCCGACCTCGAGCAGCAGTGGGCCGACGCCGGATTCCTGCGCATCCACCGCTCCTACCTGATCGCACTGAGCCATGTCGGCCACATGAAGCTCGCCGCCGCGCGGCCCAGCGTCACCGTGGCCGGCGCCGAGCTTCCCATCAGCCGCCGGCATCTGCCGCCCGTCCGGGAAAAGCTCGAGGCAACCCGCATCCGGCCGCAGGCATGACCCGGGTCCGCGTCACGGCGCCCCGCAGCCTCACGCCGACCGCCGTCCTGACCGGCGGGCGCTCCGCCGCCGCGTTGCGCGAAGCGGCGGAAGAGTCCGACGCCGGGCAGCTGTTTGTCCGTTCACTCATCCGGTCCCAGCTCCGGCTGGCGCTCGTCGTGGCCCTGGGCTTCCTGCTGATCCTGCTGGCCTTTCCGCTCATGCTGGGTCTGGTCCCGGGCCTGGCAGACTCCACCATTGCCGGCCTTCCCTTCGACTGGGTCCTGCTGGGCGCCGGGATCTATCCTGTGATTGGTCTGAGCGCCTGGTTGTACGTGCGGACCGCTGCCAGGAACGAGGCCCGCTACCGGGACCTCGCCGGCGACAAGTGACGGCACGCATGTCCGGACGCATGAGGGGGCCGGCGACGGGGCAGGTGACCGGCCGGGCGGCGGGGCACCTGCCGGGACGGGCCGGCGGAACGTGAACCCCGTCGTCGGAGTGGCCGCCTTCGCCGCTGTCACGCTCGCCACCGCCGTTGTCGGTTTCTACGGGTTGAAGGTCTCGCGCACCACCGGGGACTTCTACGTCGCGTCCCGGACGGTCAAGCCGTGGTGGAACGCCTCGGCGATCGGCGGGGAGTACCTCTCGGCCGCGAGCTTCCTGGGTGTCGCCGGGCTCATCCTGCTTTCCGGCACCGATGCCCTCTGGTATCCGGTGGGCTACACGGCCGGGTACCTGATGTTGCTCCTGTTCGTCGCCGCTCCCCTGCGCCGCTCGGGCGCCTACACGATTCCGGACTTCACGGAGGCGCGTCTTGATTCGAGTGCCGTCCGCCGGGTCACAAGCCTGGTGGTGGTGGTGGTCGGCTGGCTCTACATCGTCCCGCAGCTGCACGGCGCGGCCCTGGCCATCCGGATCACCACGGGCCTGCCGGCGTGGGTGGGACCCGTGGCGGTGGTCGCCGTCGTCTGCATCACCGTGGTGGCGGGCGGGATGCGTTCCGTCACGTTTGTCCAGGCCTTCCAGTACTGGCTCAAGCTGACCGCGCTGGCGGTGCCCATCGTGTTCATCCTGTTGGTGCTGGGGGGCGCCACCGGCACAACCGCCCCCGCGGCGCCCCCCGCCGTGAATCCGTCGGCACTGGCTCCCGCGGGCCCGTATCAGATCATTTCGCTGCTCGTGGCCCTGCTCTTTGGAACCCTCGGGCTGCCGCACGTACTGGTCCGGTTCTACACGAATCCGGACGGGCAGTCGGCGCGCCGGACCACCCTGATTGTCCTGGGCCTGCTCTCGGTGTTCTACCTGCTCCCCACGGCCTACGGCATGATCGGCCGCGTCGTGGCTCCCGACCTCGCCGAAAGCGGCCAGGCCGATGCCCTGGTGCTCCTGCTGCCTGGCCGGGTGGTTGGCGGGATGGCTGGCGACCTGTTGTCGGCGCTGGTGGTGGCCGGGGCGTTTGCCGCGTTCCTGTCGACGACGTCGGGCCTGGTGGTCTCGCTGGCGGGCGTGATCAGCCAGGACGTGTTTGGCGGCAGTGTGCGGGGCTTCCGGCTGGCCGCACTCATCTCTGCGCTGGTCCCGCTCGGGATCGCGTCGATGACCGAATCGATGGCGCTGGCCGGCAGCGTGGGTCTGGTGTTTGCCTTTACCGCCTCCACAATCTGCCCGGTCCTGCTGCTGGGCATCTGGTGGCGGGGGCTGACGGATGCCGGGGCGATCGCGGGCATGGTGACGGGCGGGGTGTTCTGCGGCAGCGCGATGGTGGCAGGTTCGGTGCTGGGCGCGGCGGCGACGCCGTCGTGGCTGGCGCAGCCCGCCGCCTGGACCGTCCCTGTCGCGTTCGCCGTCATGGTGCTGGTATCGCGGGCAACGCAGGGCCGGGTGCCGCGGACCATGACACGCGTCATGACCCGGCTGCACACCCCGGAACGGCCGCTCGCGACGGAACGCTGATCCGACGTCGGGCCATTGGGGCGGGTTAGTCGATGGCGGCCATGAGCTCGACGGCGCGTTCCAGGAACGCGTCCACCTGGCTTTCCTCATAGCCGTCCCGGCCTATGGCGGGGCGGAACACCGCACGCCGGACGTTGTCCACGCTCAGCGGCTGGTCCTCCTCGAGGTAGCCGATCAGCTCGTGGCAGAGGTCATCAACGTCGGTGGTGTTGTAGCTGCGGGCTTTGGGCTTGGACGGACGCCGGAACCGCTGGCCGTCCGGGCGGTGCAGGCGCCCGCGCAGGACCCCCGCGAGCCGGCCGATTTCGCGCAGCCAGGCTTCCTCGCCGCGTTCGGCCACCAGCTCATCGCGCTCCAGCCGGGCGAGGGCGTCCTCAAGCCGGTCCAGCGCGGCATCCACACCGGAGGCGGCGTAGCCGCCCTTCACGGGGTCGAAGGAGACAGCGCGGACGTCGGCGCTCTTGATGGCGCGTGCGGCCGACGTCGGAGCTTCGAACGACACCCGTGCGCGCTGCAGGAAATCGTCGACCTGCTTGGCGTTGTAGCCGTACTGGTTCCGCTGCACGCGGTCAAAAGACGCAGGAATCTGCCGTTGAATGTCCACTGTTACTTTGTTCCTTCGATGCCGTTCGGCTGGTTTGCTCGGCACCATTCTAGGGGCCGGAAGGGCTGGTCCGGGATGCGCCTATGCGCCAGCGACGGCGGAGAAGAGAATGAACGCTGCCGGGGAGGCGAAAACGATCGAGTCCAGGCGGTCCATGACGCCTCCGTGGCCGGGAAGAATGCTGCTCATGTCCTTGATGCCGAGCTCGCGCTTGACCATGGATTCGGCGAGGTCGCCGGCGGTGGCGGCGGCCACCATGCCCACGGCAAGCACGACGCCGACCCACCACGGCTTGCCCAGTACGAAGACCGTGGCGAGCACGCCGATGATCACCGCTCCCGCGATCGAACCCGCGAAGCCTTCCCAGGTCTTCTTGGGGCTGATCTTGGGAGCCATCGGATGCTTGCCGAGGGAGGCGCCCACGAGGTAGCCGAAGGTGTCGTTGGCAACCACGAGGAGCAGCAGCGTCGCAATCTGCCAGGCGCCGGGCGGGATCACGCCGCCGGGCCAGAGCCCGACCGGTGTCTCGCCCTCGGGAGTGTGCAGCAGCAGAGCGGCGAAGCTGATCATGAACGGCACCCAGGACAGGGTGAAGACCCCGGCGAAGATGCTGCGCGCCGATCCGGCCGCGCCTTCAAGGGTCCGCCACAACAGCACCGCCACACTGCTGGCCAGCATGGCAAAAAGCAGGCTCTCGAGGCCGCCAAAGTAGGCGGCGATGGGCATGGCCACCGTGCCGACCATCACCGGGACGATCGGCACGCGGGTGCCGGCGGCCTCCAGGGCGCGGAAGACTTCCCAGACGCCGAAGATCGCGAAGGTCATGGTGATCAGGACAAAGCCCAGCGGGAGGAAAAGCAGTCCGCCGAGGACACACACGAGCATGCCAACGCCCACCACGGTAGCGGCGGGCAGGTTCCGGCCCGCCTTGGGCGTCGGGTTTTCGCGTGGTTTCCCCCGCCTCCGGGCGCGCGGCCCGGAGGCCTCCTGTGCCTGATTCATCAGACCTCGAGCAGCTCAGCTTCCTTGCGCTTGAGCAGCTCGTCAATCCCGTCCACGTGCGCCTTGGTCATGGCGTCCAGTTCCTTCTCGCCGCGGGCGCCCTCGTCTTCGCCGGCTTCGCCGTCCTTGACGAGCCGGTCCAGCGTTTCCTTGGCCTTGCGGCGGATGTTGCGGATGGACACCTTCGCGTCCTCGCCCTTGGACTTGACGATCTTGACGTATTCCTTGCGCCGTTCGCTGGTCAGCTCCGGAATGGTGATCCGGATGACATTGCCGTCGTTGGAGGGGTTGGCGCCCACCTCGGAGTCGCTCAGGGCGCGCTCGATGTCACGCAGGGCCGTCTTGTCGTACGGGGTGACGAGGATGGTGCGGGCATCCGGCACCGCGAAGGAGGCCAGCTGCTGCAGCGGCGTCGGGGTGCCGTAGTACTCGACGATGACCTTGTTGTACAGGCCAGGCGTTGCGCGGCCGGTCCGGATCGAGGCGAAGTCTTCCTTGGCTACCTCAACTGCCTTGTCCATCTTGTCCCCGGCTTCGAGCAAGGTTTCTTCGATCACGGTCTCTCCTCAGAAATTGGTGCGTCCCGGCGGCCGGGGCGCGGCACGTTTTCTTGTGCGCCTGTGCATTCCGCCTGGCGCCTGTGTTTTCCGCCTAGCAGCGGAAAGGTCCTGAAAACATCCTAGCCGTTGCTAGGGGGTGACGACGGTGCCCAGGTCTTCGCCGCGGATGGCGCGGGTGACGTTGCCCTCGCCTTCCATGCCGAAGACCACCATCGTGAGCTTGTTGTCCTTGCACATGGTCATCGCGGTCTGGTCCATGACCCGGATATCGCGGCGCAGAGCGTCGTCGTAGCTGAGTCGGTGGAGCTTCTCCGCCGTCGGGTCCTTCTTGGGGTCGGCGGTGTAGACGCCGTCGACGCCGCTCTTGGCCATCAGGACGACGTCGGCGTGGACCTCCATGGCGCGCTGGGCGGCCACGGTGTCCGTAGAGAAGTAGGGCAGGCCGGCGCCGGCACCGAAAATGACAACCCGGCCCTTTTCCATGTGACGGATGGCGCGGCGGGGAATGTAGGCCTCGGCGACCTGGCCCATGGTGATGGCGCTCTGCACGCGCGTTTCCACCCCGGCCTGTTCCAGGAAGTCCTGGAGGGCGAGGCAGTTCATGACGGTTCCGAGCATGCCCATGTAGTCGGCGCGGGAACGGTCCATGCCGCTCTGGGACAGTTCGGCGCCGCGGAAGAAGTTGCCTCCGCCGACGACGATGGCGACCTCGACGTCGGGAACAGCGGCCGCGATCTGCTTGGCCACGCCACGGACGGTGTCCGGGTCAACGCCCAGTTTCCCGCCGCCGAAGACCTCGCCGGAGAGCTTCAAGAGGACGCGGCGCCTGTTCTTCTTTGGCTGGGCTGAAGTGGTGACGGTTTCCATGGTGCCTTCCCGTTGGTGAACTCTGAGTTAGGTTATCGTGCTGGGGGCCCAAGGCGGCATTCCGGCGGTGGCCGAAACGGGTACCTCGTGCATGCATGCAAAAGGGGTGGCCACCGTGGTGACCACCCCCTTAGCATGTCTGGCTATTGTCCGACGTATGTCTGACCAGCGCCTGACTGTTGTCTGACTAGGAGCCGACGCGGAAGCGCGTGAAGGCAGTTCCCTTGACGCCGGCCTCTTCGAGGACCTGGGCGACGGACTTCTTGGCATCCTTGGCGAATGCCTGGTCAACGAGGACCTCGCCCTTGTAGAAGCCGGTAACGCGGCCTTCGACGATCTTGGTCATCGCAGCCTCGGGCTTGCCCTCGGCCTTTGCGGTTTCCTCGGCGATGCGGCGCTCGGACTCGACGAGCTCGGCCGGAACGTCCTCACGGGTGAGGTAGTTCGGAGCCATGGCGGCGATGTGGACGGCAACGTCGTGGGCTGCGGTGGCAGCTGCTTCGCCTTCGCCGTCAACAGCGAACAGGACGCCGACCTGGGCCGGGAGGTCCTTGGAGGTCTTGTGCAGGTAAGCGTCGACCGTAGCGCCCTCGATGCGGGAGAGACGGCGGACAACAACCTTTTCGCCCAGAACCGCACCCTCTTCGATGACGACCTCGGACAGCGGCTTGCCGTCAACCTCGGTGGCCAGCAGGGTCTCGAGGTCAGCAGCGCCGGACTCGACAGCCACGGCCAGGACCTTGTCGGCCAGCTGGATGAACTTGTCAGCCTTGGCGACGAAGTCGGTCTCGCAGTTGACTTCGATCATCACGCCGACGCCGTTGGCGACCTTGGCAGCAACCAGGCCTTCAGCGGTGGAGCGGCCTTCGCGCTTGGTGGCGCCCTTGAGGCCCTTGATGCGGATGATTTCGATGGCCTTTTCGGCGTCACCGTTGGCTTCGTCAAGAGCCTTCTTGACATCCATCATGCCGGCGCCGGTGCGCTCGCGCAGAGCCTTGATATCAGCGGCAGTGTAGTTCGCCATGTGAACCCCTCTGTCTAGAAATTTATGTGGTGTACGGACCGACAGGACGGCTGCTCACCGAGTGAGCGGCCATCCTGTCGGTACCCCCTGCGCCGCAGGCAGCTGCATGCAGCGTGAGGGGAGATCCAGATTTACTTGTCTGCCTACTTGGCTTCGTCAGCAGCCGGTGCTTCTTCGGCGGCCGGAGCAGCCTCTGCAGCCGGAGCTTCTTCAGCAGCCGGTGCTTCTTCAGCGGCGGGCGCTGCAGCAGCTTCAGCCTTGTTGCCCTCGAGGAGTTCGCGCTCCCACTCGGCCAGCGGCTCTTCCGGAGCTTCCGTGGTGCCGGTGGCGCGCTGGTTACGGGCGATGAGGCCCTCAGCAACGGCGTCGGCGACAACGCGGGTCAGCAGGTTGACGGAGCGGATGGCGTCGTCGTTGCCCGGGATCGGGAAGTCGACTTCGTCGGGATCGCAGTTGGTGTCCAGGATGGCCACAACCGGGATGTTCAGCTTCTTGGCTTCGTCGACAGCAAGGTGTTCCTTCTTGGTGTCAACGATCCACAGCGCGGAAGGCGCCTTGGTCAGGTTGCGGATACCACCGAGGTTGGTTTCCAGCTTGGTGAGTTCGCGGCGAAGGAGCAGCAGTTCCTTCTTGGTGTATGCGGAACCGGCGACGTCGTCGAAGTCGATCTCTTCCAGTTCCTTCATGCGCTGGATGCGCTTGGAGACGGTCTGGAAGTTGGTGAGCATACCGCCGAGCCAACGCTGGTTGACGTACGGCTGGCCAACGCGGGTGGCCTGCTCGGCGATGGATTCCTGCGCCTGCTTCTTGGTGCCGACGAAGAGAACGGTGCCGCCGTGTGCAACGGTGGCCTTCACGAACTCGTAGGCACGGTCGATGTAGGACAGCGACTGCTGCAGGTCAATGATGTAGATACCGTTGCGCTCCGTGAAGATGAAGCGCTTCATCTTCGGGTTCCAACGGCGGGTCTGGTGTCCAAAGTGGACGCCGCTGTCAAGCAGCTGGCGCATAGTTACGACGGGCATGCCGACGCTCCTTCCGGCAGGTCATTCATGAGAGAGCCCATGGCTCTCTTACCCTGCCCATAGTTGACGGTTATTTAGCAATCACCCGGGATGGGCGTTGCTCCTGGCATCCACTGCGCTTCCCATCCGTGCCGGAGGGAACGGACCGCAGGAGGCGCAGTCCTCCGCGGCGGAAGTTTGAGGCTTCTTTTGAGGAGGGCTGGATACGCGTAGTCAGCTGCTGCTCCCCCGCACCCCTGAATGAGGCGTGCCGGCTTGAACAATCACGACGGCCGCGACGACCATCACAATGCCTAACACGGTGACTGTCGCAGTGACTATCGCGGTGATCATCACAAGCGTGAGGGCACAGCAAACTGCTCCACCAAGTGTACTACAGCAGCCCCGCCCCGAAGGACCGCTTTCGCCGGGCACCGGGGCCGGGATCCGGGGGGTGGAGGGGGCCCGCCCGGGACTCGGAACGAGGACAGGTGGGCGCCGGGTCGGGACGTGGACCGGGGAACGCGCAGTCGCCGGGGTCCGGACGTGGACCGGGGAACGCGCAGTCGCCGGGGTCCGGACGTGGACCGGGGAACGCGCAGTCGCCGGGGTCCGGACGTGGACCGGGGAACGCGCAGTCGCCGGGGTCCGGACGTGGACCGGGGAACGCGCAGTCGCCGGGGTCCGGACGTGGACCGGGGAACGCGCAGTCGCCGGGGTCGGGACGTGGACCGGGGAACGCGCAGTCGCCGGGGTCGGGACGTGGACCGGGGAACGCGCAGTCGCCGGGGTCGGGACGTGGACCGGGGAACGCGCAGTCGCCGGGGTCGGGACGTGGACCGGGGCCGACGGGCACCGGCGGCCTAAGCCCCGCCCGGCGCCCGCCAAACTGCCGCCCGGGCGACGCTCGCGCTTTTCCACATAGCAGCCCAGGACGATTCCGCCCGGCGAGCTGCCGCGGCAGGCTGGAGGCATGAAGATCCCCATCGGCCTGACGGCGTTGCTCCTGGCACTGCCCACGGTGCTCACAGTTCCGGTCCCCCAGCGTCCTGCACCCGAGGCTTTCGTCGCCGCCGGGTCGGGCCCCGCCGGTCCCGAGGCTTCGATGTCCAGTGTCCGGGGCTCCCCGGGGGCACCGGCTGTCCCGGCACCCACCTGGGACTGGCCGCTCAGTCCGCGGCCGGCTGTTCTACGCGGCTTCGATCCCCCGGCAAAGCCGTGGCTCAGCGGTCACCGCGGGGTCGACATTGAGGCGGCATACGACGGCGCCCCGATGTTCTCACCGGAGGCCGGGACGGTGAGCTTTGTCGGAGTCGTGGTGGACCGGCCGGTCATCACCATCGATCACGGCAACGGGCTGCGCAGCAGTTTCGAACCGGTGGCCAGCGCCCTGACGGCGGGGGCCGCGGTGGCCAAGGGCGACATCCTGGGCCGCGTGCAGATCGGCCACTGCGGTCCTGCGCCGCCCTGCCTCCATTGGGGCGTCCGCCGAGGCGAAGACTACGTGAACCCGCTGGCCTTCGTAATGGATCTGAGGCCCTCAGTCCTGCTCCCGCCCCTGGTGACCGGCCCCGGTTGAGGGGCAGGCGGGCGGGCGCCGGTTGTACGCTGCAGGGTGCCCGGTACCGGTTGCCCGGCGCAGGGTGCCCGGTGCAGGTTGCCCGGTGCCGACGCGGAGCCGGGGTGCCTTAGACGATCGCGGAAATTCCGGTAATCGCGCGGCCGGTCACGAGGGTATTGATTTCGTGCGTACCTTCATAGGAGTAAATCGCCTCGGCGTCGGCAAACACTTTCGCCATCTCGAAGTCCGTCACGATTCCGTTGCCGCCGAGGATGCTCCGGCCCAGGGCCACACTTTCACGCATGCGCGCGGTGGTGAACGCCTTAGCCAGTGCGGACTGCTCGTCTTTGGCCTCGCCGGCGTCCTCCAGCTGGGAAAGCCGGACCATCATGCCCATGGAGCTGACGGCATTGCCAAGGATCTGCACGAGCTGGTTCTGAATCAGCTGGAACGAGGCAATCGGGCGGCCGAACTGGGTGCGCTCAACGGCGTAGCGCCGGGCGACGTCGAAGGCCGCAAGCTGCTGCCCCACCGCCTGCCAGGCCACGGCGAGGCGGGTGACTTTGAGGACTTTGTTGGTGTCGCGGAAGCTGTTGGCGTTGGCGAGTTTGAAGAAGTCGGGCACCACCACGTTGTCGAGGGTGATGTCGGCGTTCTGAACCGTGCGCAGCGAGATCTTGTTCTCGATCTTCGTGGCGCGATACCCCTCGGTCTTGGTGTCAACGAGGAATCCTTTGACCTGGTTGTCGTCGACGTCCCGGGCGTAGATGACCACCCAATCGGAGAAAGTGGCGTTGCCGATCCAGCGCTTGGCGCCGTTGAGGATCCAGCGGTCACCCTCTCGCCGGGCTGTGGTGCGGGTGCCGCCGGCGACGTCGGAGCCGCCGAGCGGTTCGGTCAGGCCGAAGGCGCCGATCTTCTTGAGGGAGTAGATGTCCGGAAGCCATGCATCTTGCTGTTCCTGCGAGGCAAGGGCTTCGATGGAGCCGGTGAACAACCCGTCATGGACGCCCATGAACGTCGCGATCGACGTGTCCGCGCGGGTGGCCTCGGCATGCAGGATTCCTGCGAAGAGGTTCGAGTAGCCCTGCCGCTTGACCGGGCTGACGAGGTCGATTTCGGCGAGCTTCGGGATCAGGCCCATGGGGAACTCGGCGCGGTTCCAGCAATCGACGGCGATCGGCTTGACCTCGCGGGCGAGGAACTCGCGAACTTCGGCCAGCCTGTCCCGCTCCTTAGCACTGAGAAGCTGCTCGAACGCGAAGAAGTCACCGTCGGCGTAGGGCAGGTTGTGGATGTCGATTCCAGCTTTGGACATGATGTTCCTTCACTCGTGATCAGCAGCGACCAAAAGGGCACGGGCTTCGCGCCTGCGCTATGTTACTCATCAGTAACTTACCGCAGTTCGGAGACCGCTGCAAGCAGCGGCGCCACGCAAAGGGAGCCGCGGCCGACGTCGGACGTCAGCCACGGCTCCCGTGGGTGCGGACCCGGAGAGGAGGTATCCGCACAAATGTAGGGCTACTCGGACTTGAACCGAGGACCTTAGGATTATGAGTCCCGCGCTCTAACCAGCTGAGCTATAGCCCCTTGCGCCCGGAGCCAGGCCAGACCCGTGGGGGCCGGACTGCTTCCGGGCAAAAACACTCTAGCAATAGTAGACGCAACCCACGTGCAGGCCGCCACTGCGGCTGGCGGCCTGCTGATGCCCGACGTCTCCGCCGGCCATGGCCGGCCTGCGCCGGGACTTGACTCAGCTGGAGCAGGACGAGGCCGGAAGACACTGCTAGGCCGGAGGACACAGCGAGACGGGGCACCGGCAGAGCAGATGCAGCCTGCCTAGACGACCAGGTCGTCGTAGCTGGCGCCCCGGTAGATGTCTTCGAACGTTTGCAGCGTCCGCTCGATGCCGTGGCTCTCTACCATTTCGCGGCTGATCTTCCCCATCGCCTCAAGCTGGTCTTCGGGCAGCGAGAGCACGCGCGCCAGCTTGGCGGCGAGATCATCGCTGTCGTTGGGGGTAAAGAGGTAGCCGTTCTCACCTTCGCGCACCAAGTGCGGCAGCGCCATGGCGTCGGCCAGCAGGACGGGGGTCGACGCCGACATCGCCTCCAGGGTCACGAGGGACTGAAGTTCCGCCGTACCGGGCATGCAGAACACATCCGCCGCGATGTACGCCTCGCGGAGTTCGGCGTCGCTGGCCAGGCCGAGGAACTTGACCCGGTCTGTCAGCCCGAGCCGGGCGACCTGGGCTTCGAGGGCCGGGCGCACTTCGCCGCCGCCGACGATCTCCAGATGGATGTCCAGGTCTTTGGGCGTCTTGGCGACGGCGTCGATCAGCACGTCCACGTGCTTTTCCTCGGCCAGCCGGCCGACGAAAAGTGCGGTGGGGCTGGCGTGGCGTTCAATCGTTTCGTCGGGACGCAGCTCGTAGGCGGCGGCGTCGATGCCGTTGGAGAGGGGCAGGACCTTGCGGAGGAAGGCGTGCTGGTGCATGGCCCTGGCAGCGAGCGGTGTGGGCGTGGTCACAACGTCCGCCTGGCTCATGACCTTTCCCATGTCGCGCCAGGAGATCCGGCCGATGATGTCTTTGAACCACTGCGGGAACGGCAGGAACGGGTTCAGGTTTTCCGGCATGAAGTGGTTCGTCGCCACCACGCGGATGCCACGCTTCACGGCCTCGTACAGGACGTGCTCGCCGATCATGTAGTGGCTCTGGATGTGCACCACGTCCGGTTGGATGCGGTCGAACAAGAGCGCGATTTCCTTCTTGATCTCCCAAGGGAAGGTGATCCGGAAGTACTCGTGCGTCGGCACGGAGTGGGAGCGCAAGCGGTGCACGGTGGCCTCTTCGCTGAACTCGGTGAAGCTCGGGCCCTTGCCCGGGCGGCATGCCAGTACGTGCACATTGTGTCCGCGGGCTGTCATCCCCTTAGCGAGACGGTAGCCGAACTGGGCGGCCCCGTTGACGTGGGGCGGGTACGTGTCAGCGGCAATCAGGATGGTCAGCGGAGGCTGGTTGTCGGACATGGTCACGTGAAGAGCTCCTGGTGGTCGCTGGCGGGCAGCTGGATCAAAGGTGGCCGGCTGGCGGTCGGTGCAGGCGCACCGGGCCTGTAGCCTAAGTCTGGACGGACGCCCTAGGACCTGCCCGCAGCCTTCCGCGCTTCCTTCTTGCGCTTGGTGACTTCCGGGTGGTGCCTGGAAAGGGCTATTACTCCCACGATAGCAAGGGATGCCGCCGTCCCCATGGCAATGGCCATAACGGGTTGTACGTCGGGACGCAGTTCTCCCAATATGACGATGCCGATTGCGATGCCCACAATGGGGTCGATCACGGTCAACCCGGCGATCACGAGGTCCGGCGGTCCGCCGGAATAGGCGTTCTGCACAAACCACGATCCCAGAACGCCGGCAGCAACGATCGCCACAAGGCTGTACCACGGCACATTCAGCAGGAACAATCCGTTCGGGTCCAGCAGATGCCTGCCGATGATGCGGGTCAGGACCGCTACGAAGCCGAAGAGAACCCCTGCGCCCAGGATGTAGACGAAGGCGCTCATGCGGTGCTTGAACAGGAGGGCGAGCGTGCCGAAGAGCCCCACCGCCAGGGCCAGGAGCAGGACGATGGTCAACTCGTCCTCGCTACTCACATTGTGGTTTTCCTGGGTCACGTTGACGGCCAGCACCACGAACATTGCTGAGCCGGTCACGCAGGCTGAGATGGCGACGATGGTGGCCCGGTTCATGCTCAGGCCCTGGTCCTTGGTATTGACCACGGTGGTGATGACCAAGGCGATCGCGCCAATCGGCTGCACCACCGTCAAGGGCGCCATGACGAGGGCGACGGCGTTCATCGCCATACCGACGCAGAGCAGCAGGAACCCAAAGACCCAGCGCGGATTGCGCACAAGCCGCAGCAACCCATGGGTGCTCAGCGCCAGGCCGCCGGTGTCGGCCTTGACCGCGCTCCCCTGGCGCTGGGCGCCGAAGGCCAGGCAGAAGGCGCCAAGTACCGCAAGCAAAACCGCAAGCCAGACCATCAGTCGGAGCCGCCGTCGTGCGTCCGCAGTTCCCTGCCCTTGCCAATGATGGCCCAGACGTAGTTGTAGGCCGCGATCCAGTGTCCCACCAGGCCGAGGCCCAGGAAGATCCAGGCGACCGTGGCGTAAACCTCGGCGGCCGGCACCGGGAGTTTGGACAGCACCAGCAGCGGCGTGCCCACCAGCAGCAGACCCGTGCGGATCTTTCCGATGCGGCTCACGGGCAGGTCCGGGTGGCCATGGAAGTAGAACAGTGACAGGGCCAGCAGGATCGCATCCGGGACCAGCAACGCGGCGAGATACCACCACTGGACGACGCCGGCGATCACGAGGGTCACGGCGACGGCGATCAGCGACAGCCTGTCGGCAATGGGGTCCATGACCCGGCCAAGGTTGGACATCTGATTGAAGCGGCGGGCAATGTAGCCGTCCACCCAGTCGGTGCTGGCCATGACAGCGAGCACGAGGGCAGCGTAGCCGTACTCCTGCTCCGCGAGGACGAGCCAAATGAAGAGGGGAACACCCAGGAAGCGCACCACGGTCAGGATGTTGGGAACCGTGAAGACCGCGTCGCGGTGGACGAGGGGCTGCCCGGGGCGGGCACCAGCGCCGATGAATTTCATCGATTCCCCCTTTCCGTGGACGGCAACGGTTTGGCGTGTGGGTTCAGGGATCTGCCTAGCCCTTGAGCAGCTTGCGCAGGAGGACCGCTAGTGCGGCCCCCGACGCTGCCAGCACCGCAAGGGGCTTCCAGCGCTGTTTGATCTGGCCGGCCAGGCTCTGCCCGTCGGCGGCTGTGGTCGGCGCTCCCGCCGAGGAACGGGCTGAGGCACGGGCCGCGCGGAAGCCCGCGATTTTGTCCTCGAGCTGCTCTTTGCTTTCCTGCAGCCGCGCCTGGGTGGCGGCCACCAGCCCCTGGGCCTGGGTCTTGACGTCGAGTTCCCGGCCGAGTTCGTCCCGCACGCCGGTGAGATGCGTGCGGCGCTGATCCAGCCGGCGTCGGAGTTCCGCCTCGGTGGGGGCTGGACCCAAGTCCGGCTTGGCGGCAGCCTTGGCTTCCTTCTCGGCCTTCGCCTTGGCGGCGGCGGCTTCCTTGGCGGCCTTTGCGGCCTTGTACTGTTCCGAGTTCGGGTCAAGGACGGCCGCGTCGAAGGCCGACCCTTCCTTGGCGATGCCGAGATCGTGCTTGAGTCCCCGGAGTGTGTCCTCGGGGACCAGCGGCATGGCGGCCTTGAACTTGTTAACGCCGATGAGCGCCCCGATCGCGGCGATGATCAGGAAGAAGGCGCAGACCAGCAGTGCGGCAAGCCAGGCCGGCATGATGGTGGCCAGACCCATGATGGCGGCAACGACCAGTCCGATCACCAGCAGAGCGACAAAGATCAGGGCGACGGCCAAGAAGGCGCCGGCAACGCCGAGCTGGATCCCCTTGCGCTTGATTTCGGCTTTGGCCAGAGCAATCTCGTCATTGAGCTGCCGGGGCGCGAGTTTGAAGATCATCTTCAGGGTTTTCGGCAACGCGGAAATGCGCAGCCCGCCGCCTGTCCCGCCGCTGTGACGTCCGCTCATCGGTCCTGCCTAACTGGTGCCATCCGTCGTTCCGCTCCCGCGGGCTTGCCGGGTCTGGACAGCTTCGCACAGACCCCGGGGTCAAAACTATCATTTCGGCTCTTGGGGGGCCTTTTCGGGCAAGGCGTGGCGCGCCCGCGCAACCACCCGCCGGCCGTCTCGGCGGGCCCTAGGATGGACCTCTGTGAGCACACCCCCCAATCCCGGTGATTCCCTGAGTCGCCGTCGCAAATTTCTCTACATCCTGACGCTGGGCGCTTTGACTGCCCTTGGGCCGTTCACGGTGGACCTCTACCTGCCCGCGTTTCCGGCATTGGAGGAGAACCTTGGTGTTTCCGCGGCGGCCGTGCAGCTGACGCTGACCGGCACCACCCTAGGGTTCGCGCTGGGACAGCTCGTGGTGGGGCCGCTGAGCGATAAGTTTGGCCGGCGGATGCCACTGATTCTGGCGACGGCGGTGCACATCACAGCTTCCCTGGGCGCCGCCCAGTCCACGGATATCGCCACGCTGGGCCTCTTCCGTGTGCTCATGGGCGTCGGGGCCGCAGGCGGCGGTGTTGTGGCCATGGCCATGGTCCGCGACCTGTTCAGCGGCTACGCGATGGTGCGGATGTTTTCGCGCATGGCCCTCGTCAACGGGCTGGCCCCGATCCTCGCCCCGGTCATCGGCTCACAGCTGCTGTTGCTGATGCCGTGGCCGGGCATCTTCTTGTTCCTGGCGGCCTATGGAACGTGCGTCATCATCGCGGCCTTGTTCGTGATCCGCGAAACTCTGCCGCCGGAGCTGCGCGGAAAGACCGGGCTGACCGCGCGCCAGCGCTACAAAGTGCTGTTCTCCGACCGGATCTTCGTGGGCCTGCTGCTGGTGGGCGGCATGAACTTCGCGGGCCTCTTCACCTATCTGTCCGCGTCGCCGTTCCTGTTCCAGAGTGTCTACGGCTTCACGCCCCAGCAATACGGGCTGCTCTTCGGCATCAACTCCCTCGGCATCGTGGCCGGCGTCCAGACCAGCGCAAGGATCGTCAGGCGCGTGCCGCCGCAGTGGATCCTGGCCTGCTCCACGGCCTGGATGTTCCTTATGGCCGTGCTGATTGTCATCTTCGACCAGCTGGGCTTCGGCCTGTGGGGCGTCCTGGTGCCCCTGTGGTTCTACATACTCGGTGCCGGTTTCACCTTCCCCACCGTGCAGGTGCTGGCACTGGCCAAACATGGGGCCCAGGCCGGAACAGCCGCCTCCTTGCTTGGCGCGGCGACGTTCATGATGGCGGGCCTGATCTCCCCGGTGGTCGGCTGGCTCGGCGTCAGCTCCGCAACCCCCATGGGCGCCGTCCAGGCCGCCTGCATCCTGATGGCCGCCGCAGCCCTGTGGCTGATCGTCCGCCCCAGCACGGTGCCGCCGATTCAGTAGGCCCGCGCCTGCTCCAAGGGAACATGCCCATCCTTCGAGCCCTACCCTCGCGGGACATGCCCCTGCATCAAGCCCACCCGCGCGGGACATGCCCATTCTTCGCGCCCGGGAGTGGGCATAGGGGCACTATGTCCACGCGCCAGGGCCAGCACTGAGCATGCCCCCCGGCCACCCCGCGCTACAGACGCCCCCCGATGGGACATGCCCATTATTCGTGCCCGCCGGGGGCATGCTCATTCTTCATGCCCCACCCGGCGGGACATGCCCATCCTTCAAGCCTCACCCGCGGGACATGCCCATTATTCGTGCCCGCCCGGCAGGACATGCTCATTCTTCGCGCCGGAGGGTGGGCATACGGGCACTATGTCCACCCGTTAGGGCCAGCGCTGGGCATGTCCCACGGCGCGCCCAGGGTGCAGCTGCAGGCACGGGACATGCTCATTCTTCCCGCCCAAGACTGGGCACAGTGGCACTCTGTTCGGCGCCCGTGGCGGGAGATAAAGTTGTTTCATGCCCGATTGGCAGGAACCTCAGCCCCTCCCCGCCACGTGGCAGCGGTGCGACACCGGAATCCTGCCCCTGTGGTGGGATCGCCTGTGCAGTCAGACCAGCCCGCAGTCGGCGGCCATGTACGCGGCAGGCCTGTTCACCGAAGACCGGCGCCGCCCGATTGCCCAGTGGTACAACCCGGCCTCCGACTCCGCCCTACTGGTGGCGCCCGAGACCTCCCCGGAGTGGCCCGTGCAACGGTTCGGCATTTTCTATGCCCCGCCGGGGGGCGGATTCACCCAGGTGCACTCTGCGCCGCATGAATGGCATCCGCGTGAGCCGAGGAAGTCCCCCACGGAGCAAGAAGCGTTCGAGGCCGCGGTCGCCGAGGCCCAGCGCTTCCTCCAGGTGGAAATGTACTTCGTCTGAGGTCCGGGCAAGCGTCCAAGCGTCCAAGCGTCCCAGCGTCCAAGCGTCCAAGCGTCCAAGCGTCCAAGCGTCCAAGCGTCCAAGCGTCCAAGCGTCCAAGCGTCCAAGCGTCCAAGCGTCCAAGCGTCCAAGCGTCCAAGCGTCCAAGCGTCCAAGCGTCCAAGCGTCCAAGCGTCCAAGCGTCCAAGCGTCCAAGCGTCCAAGCGTCCGAGCGTCCGAGCGTCCGAGGTCATGGTCACTGAGGCCGTGGAGACTTCACGCCCGGCGTCGCTGAACGCCCGTGGCGTCACTGAATACTCGGAACACCTGAACGCTCGGCCCCTGAACAGTGCGGCCACCCAAGACTCGGGCCACCGTAGGCCGCGGGCCACCGTAGGCCCCGGGCCACCCGGGTCCCCGAAGGGATCAGAGACAGGACCCGAAAAGAATGCAATAAAAAAGGTCCCGCGGCTGGTTTTCACCGGCCGCGGGACCTGTCCGCTCCTCCTGCTGGACTTGAACCAGCAACCCTTCGATTAACAGTCGAATGCTCTGCCAATTGAGCTAAGGAGGAATGAAGCAGGTATGACATTAGCAAAGGTTTTGCCGGTAGGGAAATCGGCCGGAGAACCCGTGGAAGCAGCCCGCGAAATACCCCCTCCGGGTATAAAAAAAGTCCCCGTCCCGGAAACCCGGAACGGGGACTGCGCGCTCCTCCTGCTGGACTTGAACCAGCAACCCTTCGATTAACAGTCGAATGCTCTGCCAATTGAGCTAAGGAGGAATGAAGCGGGTATAAGCCTAGCAAACACCAGCCCGGGAAACGAAATCGGCGCCTCAGGCGTCCGAGCGCAACGATCTCCGCTGCATCTCCAACTGCATGAGTTCGCGATTCAGCCGCTGGAATTCCTCGGGATCCGCCGAGGCATCCAGGCGCTGCAACTGCCCCATCTTCTCCGCCTTCACGCGGGTGATCTGGAGCTCAAACAGGCGGGCCAGGATGTCCCTGCAGTAGCGCAGGACGCCCTCAGGCGTGTTTGCCGGCAACGGCACCACCGCAAGTTCGGACACGAGCGGCCGCAGCGGCTCGGGAACCTCCCGCAGCAACTGCTCCACCCAGCGCACCGGGTCCCCCGCGGACCCGAGTCCGGTGGCGCGGATGGCCTCGTGGATGGCGAGATAGGCGGGCGTGGAGAACCGTGCCTCGGAGAAACGCTGCCACGTCTCGCCCTCCAGCATGCCGGGTTCCTGGAGCGCGACCTCGAGGGCCTGACGCTCCATCGCCGCGACCGGGTCCCGCGGATCGGGCCGGTTGAAGGACGGAAGAACGGCCGACGCCGGCAAGGGCGCCACGCCGGGTCCCGGCCCCGCGTAGCCGCGGCCGGACCCGGCATAGCCCGGGGCTCCCGCCTGTCCCGGGCCATGCCCGGTGCTGGGTCCGCCGGCCTGGGCGCCGCCCTGGCTGCGGCCCGGGCCGCCGCCCGGAGTGGCTGGGGCACCTTGTGCGGCGCGTTTGGTCGCCACACCGACGGCCCTGCTGACCTCCTCGACGGGCATCCCCAGCCAGCCAGCCAGTTCGCGGGCATAGGCCGGCCGGATACCGGCGTCGCGGATCTGCGCCACCACGGGCGCTGATTCACGCAGGGCCGCGATCCGGCCCTCGACGGTGTCCAGATTGTGCCGTTTGAGGGTGGCGCGGATGGCGAACTCGAACAGCGGACGGCGACTTCCGATCAGGTCCCGGACCGCGGAGTCGCCCTTGGACTGACGGAGCTCGCACGGGTCCGCGCCGCTGGGCTCCACAGCAACGAACGTCTGCGCGACAAAACGCTGGTCCTCTTCGAAAGCGCGTAGCGCCGCCTTCTGCCCGGCGGCGTCGCCGTCGAAGGTGAAGATGACCTCTCCCCCGCTGCCGTCGTCGGACAGCAGCCGGCGGGCGATCTTGATGTGGTCCGTGCCGAACGCGGTGCCGCACGTGGCCACCGCCGTCGGAATGCCGGCCAGATGGCAGGCCATGACGTCGGTGTAGCCCTCCACCACCACGAGCTGGCGGTCCTTGGCGATGTTGCGCTTGGCGAGGTCGATGCCGTAGAGGACCTGGGACTTCTTGTAGAGTGCGGTTTCGGGGGTGTTCAGGTACTTCGGGCCTTGGTCGTCCTCGTAGAGCTTGCGGGCGCCGAAGCCGATGGTGTCACCGGCAATGTCCCGGATGGGCCAGATCAGCCGTCCGCGGAAGCGGTCGTAGATGCCCCGGTTGCCTTCGGAAAACATGCCGGTCAGCTTGAGTTCGGCGTCGGTGTAGCCGCGGCCGCGCAGGTGCTTGAGCAGCGCGTCCCAGCCCTGCGGGGCATACCCTACCCCGAACTGTTCCGCTGCCGCACGGTCGAAGCCCCGGCCGTAGAGGAAATTTCGGCCCTCTGCGGCGCCCGGGGTCAGCAGCTGGGACCGGAAGAACTCGTCGGCCACCTTGTGGGCATCCAGCAGCCGCTGGCGCCGGCCGATGTCCTCCCGGTTGGGTCCGGAGCCGCCGTCCTCGTAGTGGAGCTCGAAGCCGATCCGATGGGCCAGCTTTTCCACGGCCTCGTGGAAGGAGATGTGGTCCAGTTTCTGCACGAAGGAGATGACGTCGCCGTCCTCGCCGCAGCCGAAGCAGTGGTACCGGCCCACCTGGGGTCGCACGGTGAAGGAGGGTGAGCGCTCGTCGTGGAAGGGGCACAGGCCTTTGTAGGAACCCAGCCCGGCTCCCTTGAGCGTCACGTAGCCATCGATAACTTCTTTGATGTCGGTGCGCTGGCGTACTTCGTCGATATCTTCACGTTTGATCAGGCCGGCCACAGTGCCATCCTAGTACGCCGGGCCGACACGGACCGGCCCGGCCGGGGACTAGCGCCGGCGCTGCGGGCCTCCGGAAGCAGGGTCCCGGAGGCTGAGGGCGAGTTTCGGGCAGAGCGAGACGGCGTCGCGCGCGGCGTCCGCGTCGCTGGGCCTGATGGGGACGTCGGTGCGCTCAGGACCCTGCCTTCCACGGGCCACCGGGTACCCCCAGTCGTCCCGTATGAGCACCCCGGCGAGCAGCTCCGTGCACAGGCCGCGGCCGTCGCACCTGGTCCAGTCGATGTGAAGGGTGGCGGTCATGGCGTCCAGCTTCCGGATCCGGAGCAGCGCCCGGTGAGATGGGACCGCACGTCGTCGGCGAAGACCTCCAGCGCACTGCTGATCAGCTGCGCTGTTCCGTCCGGGTGATGGCAGGCCCCGCGTCCTGAGACAAGCGTGCCGAGCCGGCCCAGTTCCTCCGGCAGCCGCGGGTCCTGTTCTCCTGCTGCGATCCGGTTGAAGATTCCCGCCATGGCGGGCAGCCCGAACATGCAGGGGCCGCATTGCCGGGCGGACTGCCCGGCCAGGTACGCCACGATCCCCGCGGTGGCTCCAAGCCCGCACTGCTGCGCCCCCAAGGCGTGGATGACGCCTGCTCCGGGCCGGACCACGTGGCCGGCGGGACCGCCGGGCGAGAGGACGTAGGCCGCCGGCCGCACCCAGCGGCCGTGGTAGCCGCCGACGAGAACGGCCGACAGGGAGGCCGGGTCCATGCCGGCGGATTGAACGACGTCGGTGAGCCTTGCGCCGCCGGGCACCTCCAGGACGACGTCCGGGCCGGGCCCTGGGCCGGACACGGACAGCAGCCGCGTGCCAGGGTCCGTGGGCGTCCCGACTTCGCGGAACCAGTCCGCGCCGAACCGTGCGATGAGGGCCACATGGGCCAGGGTTTCGACGTTGAGGACCAGGGTGGGGCGCCCCTTGAGCCCGGTGTCGCTGAGCCGGCGGCCTTTGTCGAGCGGGATCGCGGAGCCGGTGGCGATGCTGTTGACGACGGCGCTCGCCTCGCCGGAGATGAACGTTTCCGGTGACTCCACGAGCTGGGTCCGGCGGCCCCCGGGGTGTCCGGAGAGGGCCTCCTGCACCCCGGGAAGGCTGGCAGCAGGCGCATAGAGGTACATCTGCGTGCCCGAGACCGCCCGCGTCACGGCCAGCAGACCGTCAATCACCAGGTGGGGGGCGTGCGCCAGGAGCGTACGGTCCTTGAAGCTCAGCGGCTCCCCTTCGGCGCCGTTGGCGATCACGACGGGCCGCGCGGGAACAAGGCGCTTCCGCCCGGATTGTGATGTTGCCAGCGCCTTGCGCCAGGTCGCGAAGGCGGCGCCGCCGCGTCCGGTCAGCCCCGACGCGTCCAGCAGGTTCAGCAGCCCGGGTGCGACGGCGTCGGGATCAAGAGGCCCGAAAGTGTCCACGTGCCGGGCGTACCCGGCCTCCGCGCCGGCGGCCAAAAGACGCGCCAGCGGCTGCGCATTGGGCAGCGGCGGTTGAGGGAGCACGCCGGGCATCGAGCTCATTGGAGGTTACCTCCACGGGCTCTGGCGGTTTCGAGGAACGTTGAAGAGAGCCGCCACAGCAGGGCACCGGCGATCGCTGCGCCGGACGCGGCCGCCAGCAGGAGAAACCACTGGCCGGCGGCGTCCGTGCCGTTGCCGAGTGCATGGGCCATCGCCACCGGCCAGACCGCGTAGGCGAGCCAGTGCACGGCCTTAAACGCCCGGTGCCCGATCCGTTGCCGCAGTAGGGCTGTCACGATGACGGCCGCGACGAGGTCCAGTGCCACGGTCCCCAGGCCCTGCCAGAACGGCCGGAACGAGCCAAGGAACGGCACGACGACGTCGACAGGCCGCAGCTTCGCGAAGGAGTCCAACAATAGGGACCCAACGTGCAGCCCCAGGAACACCGTGGCCAACAAGGCGATATTCCGGTGCAGGATGCTGACGGAAAACCTCGGAAGCACCAGCAAGGGCCGGCCGGAGCGGGTGAGGATGCCCAACAGGACCGACACCGTGAACAGGGCAAGGGACATGAAGCCGCTCACCCGGCCGAACGCCCACATTGCCTCATCCACGGGACGCACGCACTTCCACGCTGTTGCTCTCCGCCGGCCAGCCGCCGGTGGTGACAACGCGTCCGCGTTGATCCACCAGCCGGGCCGTGACACCCGCGGAACGGAACCATTCGACGGCGGCGAAGCCGCGAACAATGCCGGCCGTGCTGAAGGCATTGGCTTCCAGGCACGTCGGAGCCGCCACCGTCACCGTCTTCCACACGGCCTCTGCGGGCAGCCCGAAACGGGGATCAAGAACGTGGTGGACGTCCGCTCCCGCGTGCTTCCACCGGCGTTTTTGCGTGCTGGACGTGGCCACGGCGGATCCGGGGTCCAGGGCGATGTGCTGGCTCGGGTCCGTGGGAAGGTCCTGGACCAGAACCTGCCACGGCTCTGTCGCTCCGGGGCCGGCTCCGGGGCCCCCGCCTGGGGCCGCAGCGCCGGGGCTTCCCGGCCCCGGGCCGGCGGTCGCCAGGTCGCCGCCCAAAGAGACGAGCACCCCGCATCCCAGTTGCGAATGCACCTCGGCTGCAGCGCGGTCCGCCGCGGCTGCCTTGGCGGTGGCGCCCAGATCCAGCCGGATGTCGGCGGGAACGGTCAGCGTCCGCCCGTCAATCCTGACCCGTGACCATCCGGGAACGCGCCGTGCCCTGACCGAACCGGCCGGCGGGACCAGGTGCGAACCTTGCGGACGGGGGTCGTCCGGCAGCACCTGCACGCTGACGATGTCCCGGTCATACCCGAGGGCGGCCAGATCCGTGCCGAGGGTCGGATCGACGGCGCCGTCCGTCCACCGGGCGGCGGCCAGGGCCCGCTCAACGAGGTCGAGGAGTGTCGGGCTAACGATCGCCCCGGCAGCCAGCTGCGGTTGGAGCCTGGTGAGTTCCGAGTCGTCCCGGAAGCGGCTGCATGCGAGCTCGACGTCGGCAAGGACGCTCTGGACGATCTCCTGGGCGGCGGCGAGCATTCCGGCGTCGGTAACAGCGAGGGAAGCGTCAAGGCCCCAGACGGTCCAAGCTGCCTGCGCCTCCACCTTAGGACCCCGAGGATTGACCGTGGGTGACGCTGCCGTTGCCCGGCCGGACGGGGGTTGATCCGTGCGAGCGGCTCGTGCCGTTATTCTGCGTGGTGCTGCCGCCGTCCGCCGTGCCGGAGCCGTGGCGCGCTGACCGTCCGGACGAGTTCGAGCTGGCGGTCGCAGGAGAAGTCTTTGAAGCGCTGGAGGGCGTGGCGGAATACACGACGGCGGCGGCGACGCCCGCAGCCGCGAGGCTGCCGATGCCGACTGCCGCGGTGATGCCGCTGGCCAGTCGCCTGCCCTTGTCCCGGGTATCCACGGGTGTCCCCTTCCTCTGCGGTTAGGCCTGTGTTCCCATGATCCCCGGAGTTCCTTTGTAAACCCTTAGACATTCCTGTCTATTGGGTGGTGGTCCTGCCTCCAGGCGGCTGGCTGGGTCACCACAGCGACGGCAGGCTGCCCACGAGACGCTCGTACATGGCCAGCGCCGAGCCGTCCGTCAGCGACGCGACCTGGTCGATCACGACGCGCAGCCTCCCGGCGTCGTCCCCCGCGTCGAGCCAGTCGGCGGCGAACATCGGCTCCAGGTGGCGGTCCTCCGTGGCGCTGAGGGCGGTGACGAGGGCGTGCAGGACCTCCCGCTGGCGCTCGTAGATGGGCTGGCGGTGCTCGGTGGTCATCACAAATGTGGTGGCCAGGCCCTTCATCACCGCGATTTCCATGACGGTCTCGTCCGGGACGATCAGTTCCGCGTGGTAGCGGGTGAGGTTCTCCGGGCCGTAAACGGCCCGGGTGGCTTCCAGCGCACTCTGGCAGAACCGGCCAATCAACTGGCTGGTCATGTCTTTGAGCGCCGCCATGGCCTTGCGGCTGCCGTCGGCCTCGCGCACCCAGACGCTCGTGGCCTCCAGCCGCGCCAGCGCGGCGTCGATCGCGGCGGGGTCGTTGTGCGGCAGGTACCACTGCTTCGCGTACCCGACGACGCGGGCACGATGGTCCGGGTTGTCCATCCAGCGCAGCTGGAAGTGCCCTGCGACGATCGCGTCCTCGACGTCGTGCACCGAGTAGGAGATGTCGTCCGCCAGGTCCATGACCTGCGCTTCGAGGCAGGACCGGCGTTCCGGGGCGCCTTCGCGAATCCAGTCGAAGATGGGGAGGTCGTCCTCATAGGCGCCGAACTTGCTGGTCCGCTCCCCGTGGATGACGGGCGCGTTGACGGCGGACCACGGGTACTTGGCGGCGGCATCGAGACTCGCCCGGGTCAGGTTCAGGCCTGCCGGACGGCCATCGGGGGCCAGGACCTTCGGCTCAAGCCGGGTCAGCAGCCGCAGCGTCTGGGCGTTGCCTTCAAAACCGCCGATCGCGTGGGCCACCTCGTTGAGCGCCGCTTCCCCGTTGTGGCCGAAGGGCGGGTGGCCGAGGTCATGGCTCAGGCAGGCGGTGTCCACGACGTCGGGATCGCAGCCGAGGGCGCGGCCGAGTTCGCGGCCCACCTGGGCCACTTCGAGGCTGTGCGTGAGCCGGGTCCTGACGAAGTCGTCAGTATCCGGGGCGACCACCTGGGTCTTCGCGCCGAGCCGGCGCAGGGCCGAGGAGTGCAGGACTCTCGCACGGTCACGCTCGAAGTCCGACCGGTAGGTGGTCTTGGGCGGCTCTTCGACCCACCGGGCGGAGTCGCGGGAGGTGTAGCCGTCCAGGACGGGGGCGGTGGTCCGGGTCTCAGCCACCGGAGACATCCAGCTCGGCGAAGGAGATGTCGCGGCTCTGCTCGTCATCCAGGGTCCGGTTCAGCAGCCAGTCCTTGGGCAGGGCGGGCTTCTTGGGCGAGCCGGCGCGGCCGCGCGGGCCCTCGGCATCGACCCCGGGGTACGGAGAGTCGAGGTCCAGCTGATCCAGGGTTGCGCGGAGCACCTCGAGGCTGGTGACGAGCGCGAGTTTGGTCCGCAGCTCGCTCCCGACCACGTAGCCCTTGAAGTACCACGCGATGTGCTTGCGGATTTCGCGCAGGGCCTTGCCCTCGTCCCCGAACGTCTCGACCATGAGCTCGGCGTGCCGGTAGACGCTTTCGGCCACCTGGCCCAGATCCGGCCGGTGCCGCTGGTCGCTGCCTTCGAACGCGGCCATGAGATCGCCGAACAGCCACGGCCGGCCCTGGCATCCCCGGCCGACGACAACGCCGTCCACTCCCGTTTCGCGGACCATCCGGACCGCGTCTTCGGCGGACCAGATGTCGCCGTTGCCGAGGACCGGGATGTCCGGCAGCGCCTCGCGGAGCCGGGCGATGGCAGACCAGTCGGCCTGGCCGGAATAGAACTGCGCGGCCGTGCGGCCGTGAAGAGCGACGGCGGCAACGCCGGAATCGCGGGCGATCCGGCCGGCGTCGAGGTATGTCAGGTGGTCCTCGTCGATGCCCTTGCGCATCTTGATGGTCAGCGGGATGTTGCCCTGGGAGGCTTCCTTGACAGCGGTCTGGACGATCGAGGTGAAGAGGTCGATCTTCCAGGGCAGGGCCGAGCCGCCGCCGCGCCGGGTGACTTTGGGGACGGGGCAGCCGAAGTTGAGGTCGATGTGGTCCGCCCGGTCTTCCTCGACCAGCATCCGGACGGCCTGGCCGACGGTCACGGGGTCCACGCCGTAGAGCTGGACGGAGCGGACTTTCTCGTCGTCGTCGTGCGAAATGATGCGCAGCGACTCCGGCGTGCGTTCCACGAGGGCGCGCGAGGTGACCATCTCCGCGACGTACAGGCCGCCGCCGTATTCACGGCACAGCCGGCGGAAGGCGGAGTTGGTGATACCCGCCATGGGAGCCAGGATCACGGGGGTGTCCACAGTGATCGGGCCCAGCTTCAGGGGCGGGAGTTCCAGCTTGGGGGCGGGAGGCGTTGCTACAACAGTCACCCGACCATTGTCTCAAAGACGGGCAAATCGGTCGGATCCGGCGTCGGTTATGTGGAAAGGCCGGGCTGTGTGGAAAATCCGGGCGCCGCCAAACGCCGTATCAATCGCGCAGGGCGGCACGCCGCCCCCGGCGCGTGGCAGGCCCGGCGTCGTCCGGTTCGGTCCCTCCCGGTGCGCCGGGCGCGCTGTCCGCCGACCGGCGCCCGGCGGACCCGCCCGGGTACCGGCCGACGTCGGCCCCAACGGAGAGCCCGGCCCGGCCGCCGTCCCTGACGCCGGCGAGCGCGGGCACTCCGACGTCGGGTGCACCGGCGAGCGCGGCCGCGGGGTCTGCGGTGCTGCCTTTGATCCCGGTGGCCTTGACGACGAGCACGGCAATGAGGGTGGTGACCGGCACGGCCAGGACCAGTCCCACCGAACCGACGAGGGTGCGGATGACTTCCTCGGAGAGTTCTGCACTGGTCAGGGCGTCCCCGAGCGGGCGCTCGTAGAGCATGACCAGGATCAGGACGGGCAGGGCCGCGCCGGCATAGGCAAACGCGATCGTGTAGACCGTGGAGGCGATGTGGTCCCGGCCGATCCGCATCGCGGAGGCAAAGAGCTGCCGGGCGCTGGTGTCGGGGGCGAGTTCCCACAGTTCCCAGACCGCCGACGACTGCGTGATCGTGACGTCGTTCAGCACGCCCAGGCCGGAAATGATCAGCCCGCACAGGATGATGCCGGAGATCGAGATGTTGTCGGAAATGTTGGTGAGCGTGGCGGCGTCGTGGCTGCCCACGCCGGCGAGGTTCGCGGCGTCGGTGGCCCAGGCGGCCAGCAGCGACGTAATGGCGAGGCCGAACATGGTCCCCAGCAGCGCCGTCGAGGTCCGGGCGGAGAAACCGTGGGCGAAGTACAGCACCCCGATCATGATCACCGTGGACCCCACCAGTGCCAGGAGCAGCGGCGGCTTTCCTTCGACCAGTCCGGGCAGCATGAAGGAGACGAGCACGACGTAGGCCCCGACGAGTCCGATCAGGGCCCGCAGGCCGCGCCAGCGCGCCACCGCAATCACCACGACGGCGTAGAGCACGGCCAGGAAGATGATCGGTAGAGTCCGGACGAAGTCGACGAAAACGTAGGCGGGCGCGCCCTGGGCTTCTGAGGCGCCCTGGGCCTTGGAGAGGTTGAGGTAGCGGATGTTGTCTCCGGGTTTCACCCCGTGGGATTTCGCGATGTCAGGGTTGATGACCACTTTCACCGGGTTGCCGCCCTTGTCCGGCTCGGTGTAGGCAAACGTGCATTGTGAGCCCGCCTGCGGCGGCTGGACGGCGGCGTCGGCCCCGGATGCGCCCTGGGCCGCGGGATCGCCGCTTGTCTGCGCATCCGAACAGCTGCCGACGACCACCTGCTGGATCTTGCCGGTATCGAACGTCACGCCCGGGGCCGCCGCATAGGGGCTGGCCAGCGTGATGCCCTCTTTGCTCCCCGACGGCCACAGCAAGGCCATGGCCGCCAGGGTCAGCAAAGTCAGCGGGATCAGGATGGCGGCCAGGATCCAGTTGGCCTTCTTCCGTGCCGCCCGCATGCGGGGCGTCGGCTCCGCGTGACCGGCGCTGGGGTGCCCGGCGTGGGAGTGCGAATGTCCGGCGCCCATCAGCAGTTCAACCTCATGCCGAAAACTCTACGGCGCTGTCGGCACCGCTCCGGACAGATGACGCCGCACGCTCCCGCCGCCCTGAGCCCGGTGCCCGGAGCTCCGGCGCCGCGGAGGCGGGCTGGTCAGGCCGGGGTGATGTTCTGGTTTACGTGGAAGAGGTTCTGCGGATCGTACTTGGCCTTGATCTCCCGCAGGCGGCTGTAATTGGGTCCGTAGTTCTCCGCGACCTTGGACATATCATCGCCGTCCATGAAATTGATGTAGCCCGCGGTCTCGGAGTACGGCTGCAGCGCAGCCGCGTAATCCCGTACCCAGGCGATGTTCGCCTCGCTGTCCGCCGGGTCCTCCCAGTGGCAGGCTATAACCGGGGAGAACTTGGCGTTCCGGTTGGGGAAGGCCGTATCCGTCACTCCCACACGGTGCACAGCGCCGTCGATTGGATAGATGTGCACGGCTGTCTGCAGGCTGGGCACACGTCGGCCAAACTCAAGGTGTGCGTCGATGGCGCCGTCGTTGAGTTCGGTCAGGAAGGCCGCCTTCCAGTAGGCCAACAGCCCCTTGGGATACATCGGGTCGAACGCCGAGTTCAAGGCCGGATACGGCATCGGCCCCACCATGGATCCGGCCACCGGGGCGACGTCGAGGAATGGTTGCCAGCGGGCCGGCCCTTCGGCGAGGTCGCCCGTCCACATCCCGACCACAATGCAGACCGGCTTCCCGTGCCACTGTTCCGGAAGGAACGGAACCGGCGGTCCCTGATGGAAGGCGAGGAACGCGCCGAACTCTTCAGGGGCTGCCGCCAGGTGCTCGCGGTAGAATTTCGCCACGGTTTCGGCGTGCTCGGCCGGGTAGATGATGATCCCCGCGTGGACCATGTCCACAGGATGCAGGCGGTATTCCAACGAGGTCACGACGCCGAAGTTGCCGCCCCCGCCTCGCAGCGCCCAGAAAAGGTCGTCATTCTCGCTTTCGCTCGCAGTGAGGAATTTCCCGTCCGCGGTGACGACGTCGGCCGAGAGGAGGTTATCGCAACTGAGCCCGTGCTTCCGGGAGAGATAGCCAATGCCCCCGCCGAGCGTGAGTCCGGAGACACCGGTTGAGCCGATGATGCCACCGGTGGTCGCCAGTCCGAAGGCGTGCGTGGCGTGATTGAAATCGGCCCAGGTTGCGCCGGCCTCGGTCCTCGCCGTCTTGTTCGACGGATCTATCCGGACGCCGGTGGTGGTGGAGAAGTCGATGACAACAGCGTCATCCCAGGTGCCAAAGCCCGGACCGCTGTGGCCGCCGCCGCGGACGGCCAGATCCAGGGAGTTGTCGCGGGCGAAGTTGACGGCCGCCATAACGTCCGCCACCTGGGACACACGGACCACAGCGGCCGGGTGCTTGTCGATCATGCCGTTGTGCACTGCCCGGGCCGCGTCGTAGTCCGCGTCGCCGGGCGTGACGACCGGCCCGCGGACTTGCTCGCGCAGGGTATCGAACTTTATTCCGTTCATTTTCAGTACCGTCGATTTCGTCGTGAGATTCGACCCGGACGGTTCTCTGCGCTCCCAGCCGGCGTGGCGCCCGGAGGTTTACGTGCACAGGCATACTCCTCCCGCATTCCCCCGTCAAGGGTCCGGCATCACCCGAACCCATCGCCGGGGGCTCCGGCTCCGAATCCACACTAGGCAGTGATTCCCTTGACGGGCGGAGGCTGCAACCTATGGTTGGTAATTGACGGACGAAGAACGGGAAGGACACGCGTGGCCAAGCGCAAACTAGATGACCGCGAACCGGAGGCGGGCCGCCCCGGACCTGCCGCCAAGGCCGTGCTGTCCATCGCCGATGCGGCCGGGGAGACCCGCGGAGTCGCCCTGGTCCTGCACGGCGGACGCGCGGACAGCTACGATCCCGTCCGCGGCCGGCACCTGAGCCCGGCCCGGATGCTGCCCTTCGCCCGGGCGCTGAACCGGCAAGGCGGACCGCACGGGCTCGCCGTCTGGACCCTGCGCAACCGGTACAGGGGCTGGAACGGGGAGGACATGTCCCCCGTTCAGGACGCCCGCTGGGCGCTTTCCCGGATCGGTCAGGAACATCCCGGCGTACCGGTGTACCTGCTGGGCCACTCCATGGGAGGCCTCACGGCACTCTGCGTGGCTGACGATCCGCAGGTGGAGGTCGTCGTCGCGCTCGCCCCGTGGCTCAATCACAAAACGCCGGTCCAACCCGTCGCCGACCGCCGGGTCCTGATCGTGCACGGCACGGAGGACCGCTGGACCAGTCCGTCGAATTCGCTGGACTACGCACGCCGGGCCGACGGCGTGGCCGCCTCTGTTGAGTACGTCTCCCTCACGGGTGCCGGGCATTTCATGTTCCGCCGGGTAGCGCTGTGGAACTCACTCGCCGATGACTTCATCCTGGACGCCTTCGGGGAAAGCACGGGGGCTGACGTCTCCGGCGCCACGGACGCACTGCGCAGCATTCTGCCGGCCGCCGGAACTCGCATGCCGGTGGTGCTGTGATGCAGCCGTTCCCGCTGGATGCCTTCCTCGCCAGCCTGCCGTGGGTCATCGCGGGACTGGCGGTCCTGCTGGCGCTGACCTTCGCCGTTGCCGTGCGGCAGAACCGCCATTCCGTCATCGACACCGTCTGGGGCCTCGGGTTCGTGGTGGTCGCGGCCATCTCCTGGGTACTCTCCGCCGGCCACGGCGACGCCGGCCGCCGGCTGCTGCTTCTGGCGCTGGTTGCGGTGTGGGGCATTCGCCTCGCGGTCCACATCGGTGTGCGTGCACGCGGCGGCCACGAGGACCCGCGCTACGTGGACATGCTCTCCGCCGCACCCGGATCACGCAACGTCTACGCGCTCCGGCGGGTCTACCTGCCTCAGGGCCTGGTGATGTTCTTCGTCTCGCTCACTATCCAGGTCGGCATGTTCGCCACCGGCAGCTTGGGCTGGCTGGCGTTCCTCGGCGTCCTGCTCTGGGTTCTTGGTTTTGTGTTCGAGACGGTCGGGGACTGGCAGTTGACGCAGTTCAAGGCCGATCCCGCCAAGCGCGGCACGGTCCTCAACACCGGTCTGTGGCGCTACACCCGCCACCCGAACTACTTCGGCGACGCCGCGGTCTGGGCGGGCCTCTTCCTCGTGACCGCCGATTCGTGGCCCGGTGTCCTGACCATCCTCTCCCCCGCCCTGATGATCTGGGCACTGGCGGGCCGCACCGGGAAGCCGCTGACGGAAAAAGCGATGTCTGCACGGCCCGGCTACAAGGAATACATCGAATCCACGTCCGGGTTCCTGCCCTTGCCGCCCCGGCGGCGCGCCGGCGGGCACTGATATGGCGGGCGCTGATATGGCCGGCACTTGCGCTGCGGGACTGGCGTGGCGGGCGCCGGCATGGCAGGTGCCGGCATGGGCCGGCGGCCGATGAAGTGGAGACCAGGGCCCAGCGACCGCTTTTACCGGTTCATCGTCCGCACCGGTCTCGCCCTGCGCTGGCTGTTCCGGATCCGCGTCCTCGTCACGGGGCGGGAGCACCTGCCCCAGCCCGGACCGCTCAATGATTCCCCCCAGGCTTCCCGACGCGGCCCGTCCCGCCGGGTGGTGCCCGGCCAGGGCGCGGTCGTCGCGATCACGCACTTCGGCTATCTCGACTTTGCCTTCGCCGAGATGATCTTGTGGTGGCACAACCGTGCCCAGATGCGCTTCCTCGTGACGCAGGGAGCCGCCGACCACTGGTTTGCCGGGCCCGCGGTCAGCGCGGCCGGCCACGTGGTTGTCGGCTACGGATCCGGAGTCCACGCCTACGACGCCGCGGTCGCCCGGCTATTGGCGGGCGAGTACATTGCCATCCTTCCGGAGGCCGGGGTAAGCCGCAGCTTCACCGTGCGCGAGTGCAAGACCGGCGCCGTACGGATGGCCTCCGAAGCCGGTGTGCCGATCATCCCGGTCTCCATCTGGGGCGCGCACCGGCTGATGACCCGCCAACATGGGTTCTCGCCGCGGCGGGCCTGGCGCGCCCCGGTGCGTATCCACGTGGGCGAGCCGATCCTGCCGGACTCGCTCCCGGACCCGGCACAGGACGCGCAGCCGGCCACCGCGCAGCTGGCCAGGACCCTCCAGCACGGGATCGACGTCGGTATGGCGGATTTCCCGCTGAAACCGGACCCCGGGGCCTGGTGGATGCCCGCCGCGCTCGGCGGCGGCGCCCCGACCGAGGAGGAACGGCGCCGCCTCGACGCGGCCGACGGCCCGCGGCGCCCGGGTGCCAGGCGCCGATAGATCGGGCCTTCAACGCAAACTGACTCGCAGCTGGGGCCGTTATCACGCTTCAAAACGGCCGCAACTGCGAGTCAGTCGGGTTAAGGGCTAGGCCGGGTCCGCAACCACGAGGGTTTCGGAGCCCTGGACGTGGGCTTTGCCGGTCTCGAGCAGCGGTTCGACGACGGCGCGCAGGGCGGTCATCGCATCGTCCAGTTCCAGCATTACCGGGTGCTGGTAAGCGATCAGGGCCAGGAGATCCCGCACGGCGGCGCGGGCCTCGTCCTCGCCGAGCTTGGGCTCGTGCCCGAGGAACACCTCGGTAGGCGCAGCGGGTCCGGCAGAACCGGCACCATCGACGTCGGCTCCGGCGCCTGGAGTGCCCTGCGCGTAGCTGATGGCGAACCCCTCCAGCCGGCCCTTGCGGCTCGCCGCTATGCCGTGCCCGAAGGCACTGGCTTTGGGTGCCCGCAGCACAATCGCGCCGTGGGCGCCGCTGAGGTCATCCAGGAACAACCGCTGCACCATGGCAACGCTCAACTCCCCCGGGCTGTCCCAAGTGTGCACGGCCGTGTAGTACCGGCCAACGACGTCGCTGAGCTCCACCGAGCCCGTGGCCAGGTCTTCGACCTGGTCGCTGGCCGCCGACTCGGAACCGTCGCCGAACACCGGCAGTTTCAGCGGCGCAGGGTCCACGACGATCAGGCGGGAGCGCTGGATCGAGGCCATGCCCGCGGCCTCGGCAAACGCCGCCCCGGGCGTGCCCGGCTCCACCTTGCAGCGGAGCTTGGACACTCCCGACGGCGACTTGGCGGCCTCGTGCCGAAGCATGGTCAGCAGGGTGGACCCAATGCCGGCGCGGCGGTGGTCCCGGGCGACCTCGATATACGCCCAGAGCCGTTCCGGGTGCAGCGAGGCCTCGTGGACCACGGCCGCCGCCACGGGAATGGCGACACCGTCGACGACGTCCTCGGCCACAATGCAGCGGCGCCACGGCGCATTGCCCGAGGGCGCCAGGGTGCCGCGGAACTGCCCGGCCTGCACGGTCTCCGGGCCGCCCCAGATTTCCAGCAGCGCAAGGTCGTCGCCCTCCCGCCATTCCCGGTATTCGATGGCCATGATCAGGCGCCGATCAGCCGCGCGGCCAGGTAGCCCTCCACCTTGTCCAGGGAGACGCGTTCCTGGCTCATGGTGTCGCGTTCGCGAATGGTGACGGCCTGGTCCTCGAGGGTCTCGAAGTCCACGGTGATGCAGAACGGGGTGCCGATCTCGTCCTGGCGGCGGTAGCGGCGGCCGATGGCGCCGGCGTCGTCGAACTCGATGTTCCAGCTCTTGCGCAGCTGGGCTGCGAGGTCCTTGGCCTTCGGGGACAGGTCCTCGTTGCGGCTCAGCGGCAGCACGGCTGCCTTCACCGGAGCCAGGCGCGGATCCAGCTTGAGCACCGTGCGGATGTCCACCCCGCCCTTGGCATTGGGGGCCTCGTCCTCGGTGTAAGCATCGATCATGAAGGCCATGAACGAGCGGGTGAGGCCGGCCGCGGGCTCGATCACGTACGGGGTGTAGCGTTCGTTGGTGGCCTGGTTGAAGTAGCTCAGGTCCGCGCCGGAAGCCTTGGCATGGGTGGAGAGGTCAAAGTCGGTGCGGTTGGCAATGCCTTCGAGCTCGCCCCACTCCGAGCCCTGGAAACCGAAGCGGTATTCGATGTCCGTGGTGCCCTTGGAGTAGTGGCTGAGTTTCTCCAGCGGGTGCTCGAAGAAGCGCAGGTTCTCTTCGCGGATGCCCAGGCCCGTGTACCAGGACATGCGTTCCTTCATCCAGTACTGGTGCCACTGCTCGTCGGTGCCGGGCTCGACGAAGAATTCCATTTCCATCTGCTCGAACTCGCGGGTGCGGAAGATGAAGTTGCCCGGCGTGATCTCGTTGCGGAACGACTTGCCGATCTGGCCGATGCCGAACGGCGGCTTCTTCCGCGAGGTGGTCAGGACGTTGCTGAAGTTCACGAAGATGCCCTGGGCGGTTTCGGGCCGCAGGTAGTGCAGGCCTTCCTCGCTGGCGACGGGGCCGAGGTAGGTCTTGAGCAGGCCGGAGAATTCGTGGGGCTCCGTCCACTGGCCGCGGGTGCCGCAGTTGGCGCAGGCGATGTCCTTGAGGCCGTTCTCGGCAGGACGTCCCTTCTTCTCCTCGTACTCTTCCTCAAGGTGGTCCGCGCGGTAGCGCTTGTGGCAGGACAGGCACTCCACCAGCGGGTCGGAGAAGACCTCGACGTGGCCGGAGGCTTCCCAGACCTGGCGGGGCAGGATGACGGAGGAGTCGAGGCCTACGACGTCTTCGCGGCCGCGGACCACGGACTGCCACCACTGGCGCTTGATGTTTTCCTTGAGCTCGGCGCCGAGGGGCCCGTAATCCCAGGCAGAACGCGAGCCACCATAGATTTCACCGGCCTGGAAAACGAAACCCCGTCGCTTGGCGAGGGAAATGATCTGGTCGAGGACGGATTTTGCTGCCATGGTAACTCCAATTTCTACAGGGCCGCTGGGTGCGGTCCGCGGTGTCAGGCCCGGGTCGCCGGCTGGTTGCCGGACGGGGTGATACGAACAGTGCGATGCGAAGTGTGCGATACGAACACGGCGATGCAATCTCCAAGCCTACCGGCACGCTACCGCTTCAGTGCGCCCCGCGGCCAGGGCAGGGTGGCCAGGATGATGGCACCGAGCGTCAGCAGGGTGCCCAGGACGGTGGGCACCGCGACGACGGTCCCGGGGACCGGGAAAACCAGGTCCAGTCCGAGGGATCCCAGCAGCTGCCCGGCGATCATCCCGAGGCCCGTGACCAGCACGCCCAGGCTGCGGACCAGGAGGGCGCCGACGCCGATGAAGACGCACCCGAGCGGCCCGCCAAGGTAGTACCACCACTGCCCCGGCAGAGGATTGCCGGCACCGGACACGGCAAGCTTGACCAGCCACGCCGCCCATAGCAGGACGGCCCCGGCGATGAAGTTCACGAGGGTCGCGGCGATCGGGGACCCGTAGTGGACGGTGGCGGTGCCGTTCATGGCCTGCTGGAAACTCATCAGGAACCCGGCCAGAAGCGGCAGCAGCACGGGAAGAAGCAGCTGCAGCACGGACTCTCCGGCGCTGAATCTCGGCGACACCGCCCACGCAACGGCGGCGACGGTGAGCACGCTGCCGAGCACCCGGATACCGGTGATGGGCCTCTTCCCCGCGGGCCCGATTCCCATCCGGTCCACCAACAGACCGCTGAGGGTCTGCCCCGTCACGGCGGCCACAGTGAAGAGGGCAACGCCGAGCAGTGCCACGGTGAAGGACTGGGCGAAGACGAAAAGCGCCCCGATGCAGCCGGCCAGGACGTAGTAACGCGGAAACTGCCGTTCGCGCACGGCCGGCAGGATCCGGGCCAGCCCTGCCCGGCCCTTGGGCAGTGCCACGGAAATGACGCCCATCACCACTAACCCGGTGCTGAAGCTGACGACGGCGGCACCAATGCCGTCGCGGAGCTGCACCCCGAGCGCGCCGTTGATCCGGCCCTGCAACGGTATGAACAACCCCGCCGCGACGGCCATAGGCAGCCCCGCGATGAGCGGGAGCCGGGGTGTGTGCGTCATTGGTGCCACCTTAGGTCAGGCATCATTGCCTATATGAGCAATCCGGAAATTGAAGACATCACCATCCGCGACACCATGATCCGGCTGGGCCAGCTGCTGAAGCTCGCGAATCTGGTGGAGGACGGTGTGGAGGCTGCGGACCTGATCAAGAACGGGCTGGTCAAGGTCAACGGCGAAATTGATGAGCGCCGCGGGCGGCAGCTTCACGACGGCGACACCGTCACGGTGAACGGCCAGACCGTGCGGATCAGCGCGCCCGCAGGATCCTAGCCGGCTTACCCCTGGCCAGCCGTCCGGGCGGCTACTTCCTGGAGTTGAGGACCGCGTGCGTGAGGAACTCGGAGACGTGACCGATTTCCTGCTGGTTGATGCCGTGCCACATGCCGGTGTACAGGACCTTGGTGAGCTTCACGTGCTTGCGCACCCAGCCCATGGTGAACTCGATCTTGTCCGGGGTGATCACCGGGTCCTGCTGGTCGCGTCCCCAGAACATCGGCACGGTGCCGTCCAGTTCGGCATCGCGGAAGCTGGGGTCACCGCCGGCGTCGACGGCAAAACCTGAGAGCCCGACGACGGCGGCGAAGTCCGCCGGCCGCTGCCGCAGCAGCGTGGTGGCCATGGCCATGCCCATCGAGAATCCGAGCAGCGTCACCGAGGGGTGGTCGGCCTTGATGGAGTCGATCCAGTCCTGCACGTACGCCGCGGCGGCCTTGACGGCGTCGAGCGAATAGTCGATGGACGCCGTCAGCGGGAACCAGGTGAACCCCGGTCCCATGGCGATCGGGGCGCGCACGGAGGCTACCGCGAATTCCTGCGGGAGCATGTCCGCCAGGCTGAGCAGGTCCTGTTCGTTGGCGCCGTAGCCGTGGAGCAGGACAATCAGCGGCTTGCCCGCACGTTCCTGCTCCGGCTTGGACCATTCGACGACAGGGGCGGGGAAGGCATCAGCGTGAGTCATGGAACCATTCTTACAGTTACCCGGCGGTAACAACCTACGGTGGCGTAGCTTGACAGGAAGAGTGCAGGATAAGAACGTGAGCGAAACCGAAGCCATGGAAAATTCACCGGAGACGTCAGCGGACACCGTCGTGACCCACCCGTGGACCCGTTACGTGGCCATGGGCGACTCGTTCACGGAAGGCATCGGCGATCCGGAGCCGGCGAGCCCGGGCGGCCACCGGGGCTGGGCCGACAGGGTGGCCGAGGAGCTCAGCCGCGGCCACAACGACTTCGCGTACGCCAACCTGGCCGTCCGCGGCAGGCTCCTGCAGCAGATCGTCGACCAGCAGTTGGCGCACTGCCTGTCCCTCAAGCCGGACCTCATCACGCTCTCCGCGGGCGGCAACGACCTCATCCGCCCTGGCGGGGATCCGGACGTCCTGGCCGAAAGGCTGGACTCGGTGGTGCAGATCCTGAGCCTGGGCGGCGCCACCGTGGTCCTGTTCAACGGTCCGGACACAGGATCCACGGTGCTCGGACGGATCCGCAGCAAGGTGGCCATCTACAACGAAAACCTGCGCACGATCGCCGCGCGCCACGACGCCGTGATCGCGGACATGTGGTCTCTGCGCCAGCTTAATGATCCGCAGATGTGGGATGTTGACCGGCTGCACTTTTCGCCGCTGGGCCACCATACGATTGCGGCGATGGTCCTGGATTCGCTGAACGTCGAACACACCCTGGAGCCGCTCGCCCCCAAGCCGATGCCGCAGCGCAGTTGGCGGGAGGCCCGCAGCGGGGACCTTGTGTGGGCCCGGGAATATTTTGTTCCGTGGGTGGTGCGGCGGCTGCGGCACCGTTCCTCGGGCGACGGCGTGACGGCCAAGCGGCCCCTGCCGGGGCCGGTGTTCGGGCCCGGCGTACCGCTGGGCTCGGGCGAAGGCCCGCCGGGCACCGAGGACGCGGTACGGTCCTGAGCCTGCGGGGCCTAAGCTGGAGGCACACTCCTCAGGCCCCGCAAATGAAGAGGCCCAGCAGCTGAAAGGCCCCGTACCGTGAGCAGTATGTTCTTCTGGATCATTGTGTTGTCGTTCCTGATTCCCATGGGAGTGCGCCTCTACCGGAGGTCCGCCCGCGGCCGGAACCAGAACGTGCCGGGCCAGTTCGGCCGGTTCCCCGGAAACCAAAGCAACCCGGCAAACCAAGGCAACCCGCCAAACCAGAGCAACCAGCCGCGGGACGGGTACACGCAGCAGGACTACTTTGGCGGCTTCGGCCAACTGGGCGCGCCGAAGCAGACCGGAGAAGCCAATCAGCCGTATCCCGGCCAGCAGTACCCGAACCCGCAGAACCCGGGCCAGCCGTACCCGGGCCAGCAGTACCCGAACCCGCAGAACCCGGGCCAGCCGTACCCGGGCCCGCGGTTCCCGGACCAGCCGTTCCCGACCGAGCCGTACCCCGGACAGCAGTATCCGGGCCCGGCCGGCTACGGATCACCCGTTCCCTACGAGGACAGCCCGGAGTACCTGAACAACCCGCCCCAGCCGCAGCGGCACGAACCCGACCCGGGTGCAGGGCAGCCGCAGGCGCCCGAGACGCCGTCGGCCCCGCAGGGTTACCGGGCCCGCAAGCTCGCCGAGCTGGACCAGCAGTACAGCGACGGCAAGCTGTCCATGGAGGACTACATGTCCCAGCGCGCTGAAATCATGAAGGGCTAGGATCACAAAAGGCTGGCGAAGTCGATATCGGCCGCGTTGACGGTTCCGGCCGTCCGCCCCGGGGCCTTGTGGTTCTGCCAGTACAGATTGGTGTGGGCCACCACGAGTTCCGGCGGCGGCGCGCCATATTCGCTCAGGTCCTCGGTGGTGTGGGCGTCCGCGACCAGCGTGACGTCGTAGCCTCGGGTGATCCCGCCGTGGAGGGTCGAGCGAATGCACTCGTCCGTCTGCGCGCCGGCCAGGAAGAAGCGGCCGATCCCGCGGTCTGCCAGCACCGACTCCAGGTCCGTAGCCTCGAAGGCGTCGCTGTACTCCTTGGGCACAAGCGGCTCCGCATCACACCGCACGAGCTCCGGCACGTACTGCCAGGCGTCGCTGCCCCGCGGGAGCTCCTCGCCGCCATGCTGCACCCAGATGACGTCCACCCCGGCGTCGCGTGCCCTCTGCACGAGGACGGCAATGGTCGCGACGACGTCGTCGCGGCGGTAGGCCCCCGCGACGACGCCGAGCTGCATGTCCACTACGACCAGTGCCGTGTTGGGTCGGTTGACGAGCGTGGTCACAATGCCTCCCGGATCCTGGGCTTGTCTGCCTGCCCACTCTAATCCCCGCGGCCCAAGCAACGCTGAGATCATGAGCAGCGTTAACGCCGAGGGCCCGGGTCCGCGCCGTGCGCGAATCCGGGCCGACGGCCACTCAACAGGTTTCCCCGGGCCGTGTTTCCCCGGGCCGGCGGCCTACCGCTTGCCGGCGGCGAGGAGGTCTGCGGTGCCCTGGGCGTCGGCGGCGTCGACGTCGTGGAGCGAGACGCCGCGGGTCTCCTTGAGGAAGAACACGGCGACGGCGGTGATCGCGCAGGCGATCAGGAGGTAGATGGCCACCGGGACGGAGGACTTGTACTGGCCCAGCAGCGCGACGGCGATGATCGGCGCGAGCGAACCGGCCACGATCGAGGTCACCTGGTAACCGAGGGACACGCCGGAGTACCGCATCCGGGTCGGGAACATCTCGGCCATGATGGCCGGCTGCCCGGCGTACATCAGGGCGTGGAAGAGCAGGCCGATGATGACCGCGGCGAGGATGATCAGATCGTTTCCGGTGTCCATCATCGGGAAGGCGAAGAAGCCCCAGGTCGCACCCAGAACGGCGCCGGCCATGTAGACGGGCTTGCGGCCCACCCTGTCCGAGAGCCGGCCGACCATGGGCACCACGGAGAAGTGGATGAAGTGGGCCACGAGCAGGAGCAGCAGGATCCGGGCGGTGTCGGCGTGGACCACCGTCTTGAGGTAGGTGATTGAGAAGGTGACCACGAGGTAGTACAGGATGTTCTCCGCGAAGCGCAGGCCCATCGCGGTGAACACGCCGCGGGGGTAGCGGCGGAAGACCTCGGCAACGCCGTAGCCCTTGTGCCCTGCCTCAACTTCCTTGCGTGCTTCCAGGAAGATCGGGGCGTCGCTGACCTTGGTGCGGATGTAGTAACCGATGAGGACGATCACGGCGGAGAGCCAGAAGGCGACCCGCCAGCCCCAGCTAAGGAAGTCCGCCGAGGACAGCACGGAGGACAGGATGAACAGCACCGCGGTGGCGAAGAGGTTGCCCAGCGGAACAGCGGACTGCGGCCAGCTGGCCCAGAAGCCGCGGGACTTGCTGGGGCTGTGTTCCGCGACGAGCAGGACGGCGCCGCCCCATTCCCCGCCGACGGCGAAGCCCTGGGCGAAGCGAAGGAAGACCAGCAGCGCCGGGGCCCAGTAGCCGATCTGCGCGAAGGTGGGCAGGCAGCCCATCAGGAACGTGGACACGCCCACCAGGATGATGCTGAGCTGGAGCAGCTGCTTGCGGCCGAACTTGTCGCCGAAGTGGCCGAAGACGATCCCGCCGATCGGGCGGGCAACGAAGCCGACGGCGTACGTGAGGAACGCCGCGAGGATTCCGTCCAGTTCGGTCTGCGAATTCGGGAAGAAGGCCTTGCCAAAGACCAGCGTGGCCGCGGATGCGTAGAGGAAGAATTCGTACCATTCCACCACGGTGCCGGCCATGGAGGCCGCCACCACCTTCTTCAAGCCGGACGTCTTGACGTCGGGCTCGCCTGCGCGCGTCGCGGCAGCGTTTTCCGTGCTCATGAGAACTCCTTCGGTGTCGCCTTCGACACCCCGTGGACCATTGGGCTGAGATGTTGTGTGAATTAGCACACACAGCGTTATTCCCAACGAGTATGGTTCCCGGAGCCCTGAGCCACAACGACCATTAGTGCAGGGAGCATCTGCAAAAATGCACAGCCGTGAGGGGCGGCTAGGCGAAGAAATTGCTCCGCAACTGGCCGCTGAGCTGCCCGATTTCGGTGAGGAAGCCGTCGTGGCCGATCGGCGCCTCGATGATGTGCAGCTCGGGGCCCCCCGGCAGGGCCTCGGCCAGTGCACGGGACTGGGCGGGGAAGTACAGGCGGTCCGAGTCCACGGCCGCCACCAGGAACTCGGCCGTGGCCGGGGCCAGGGAGTCCCGGAGGCTTCCGCGTCCGCGGCAGACGTCGTGGCTCATGAGCGCCTCGGTGATGGCGATGTAGCTGTTGGCATCAAAACGCCGGACCAGTTTGTTGCCCTGGTGGTCCAGGTAGCTTTCGACCTGATAGCGTCCGCGCCCGGCCAGCGATCCGGCTTGCAGGGGCGCCTCGGACTCCTGGGCGTTCCGGCCGAACCGGCCGTCGAGCTCGGCCGCGGAGCGGTAGGTGATGTGCGCGATCCGGCGGGCGAGGGCGAGCCCCGCTTCGGGTTCCGGGCCGCCGTAGTAGTCCCCGCCGTTGAAGTTCGGGTCCTGGCGGATGGCCAGGGTCTGGGCCTGAGCGAAGGCAATCTGTTCTGCGGTGCTGCTGGCGCCGACGGAAATCACGGCGCAGCGCCGGACCCGCGAGGGGTGGGTCACGGCCCACTCAAGGGCGCGCGCGCCGCCGAGCGAACCGCCCAGCACGGCGTACCAGCTGTCGATGCCCAGGGCATCGGCCAGCCGCGCCTCGGCGGAGGTCGTGTCCCGCAGAGTCACGAGCGGGAACCTCGATCCCCAGGGGCGGCCGTCGGGGGCCGGCGTGGAGGGTCCCGTGGAGCCGTAGCAGCCGCCCAGGATGTTGATCGATACGACGAAGTACTTGTCCGTATCCACGGGGGCCCCGGGTCCGGCCAATTGTTCCCACCAGCCGGGTTCCTCGCTGGCACCGCGGGTCACATGGGTGTCGCCGGTCAGGGCATGTTCAATGAGGACGGCGTTGGAGGCATCGGCGTTCAGCGTCCCCCACGTCTCAAAGCCGAGGACCACATCCGGCAGCTGGACCCCGGATTCGAGCTGCAGGTCACCGATCCTGAGGTACTGGACGGTCCCGTCCGGCACCCGGGCAGCTTGGGCGGCGGGTCTTGCGGAAACGGAGTTCCGGATTGGTTTGGTTTCGGGTTCACCACTGCGGGTGACGGCAATCGTCATATGAGGACCTAACTTCGCGCTTGCCTGCCGTCAGCTGACCGGCAGGCCAGGTCTTCACCCGGGGCACCCCGCCGCAAATGGAGGGTTGCCGGCCAGCAAGCCGGGGCTGTCGCTGGCACTCATGACCTTGTATGAGTGTACGAAACAGCGTGCGGAAATGACGAAGATTGTGACTTCCGTGTGACAGCCGGAGGCCGGCACTCCCCGTCCGCGGGAGGCCGGCCGCCGGTTGTCCGGTGGAGCTAGGCGCTCTTGGCCGCACGGAATCCGGCGTCGAGGTCCGCGAGGATGTCGTCAATGTGTTCCAGTCCGACCGAGAGCCGCACCAGGCCGGGGTTCACGCCGGCCACGGCCTGCTGCTCGGGCGAGAGCTGACTGTGGGTGGTCGACGCCGGGTGGATCACGAGAGAGCGGACGTCGCCGATGTTCGCGACGTGCGAGTGCAGCTCGAGGGCATCAACGAAGCGTTTGCCGGCCTCCGCTCCCCCGGCGATGTTGAACGCGACGACGGCGCCGGTCCCCTTGGGCCCGTACTTGCGCCCGCGCTCGTACCAGGGGCTGGATGGCAGCCCGGCGTAGGCGACGGATTCGACGTCGTCCCGCGCCTCCAACCATTCGGCCACCTTGGTGGCGTTGGCCACGTGGCGTTCAACGCGCAGGCTAAGGGTCTCGATGCCCTGGGCGATGAGGAAGGCGTTGAACGGGGACACGGCGGAGCCGAGGTCGCGCAGGAGCTGGACCCGGGCTTTGAGGATGTAGGAGAGGTTGGCCCCGAGCGCGCCGCCGGCGCCGAGGTCGCGGGCGTAGACCAGTCCGTTGTAGGTGGGGTCCGGGGTGTTGAAGCCGGGGAACCGTTCGGGGTCCTTGCCGAAGTCGAACTTGCCCGAATCCACGATCACGCCGGCGATCGCGGCGCCGTGGCCGCCGAGGTACTTGGTGGCGGAATGGACCACGATGTCCGCGCCCCACTCGATCGGCCGGATGAGGTAGGGGGTGGACAGGGTGTTGTCGACAATCAGGGGCACGCCGGCCTCGTGGGCCACCTTGGAAACGCCCTCGATGTCCAGCACGTCCTGGCGGGGGTTGGAGACCACTTCGCCGAAGAACAGCTTCGTGTTGGGCCGGACGGCCTCGCGCCACTGGTCCAGGTTGTCGGGGTCCGCAACGAAGGTCACGGAGATACCGAACTTCTTCAACGTGTGCGCGAGCAGGTTGTAGGTGCCGCCGTAGAGACTGGGGCTGGCGACCACGTGGTCCCCGGCCTCGGCGATGTTGAGGATCGCGAACGTCTCGGCGGCCTGGCCGGAACTGAGCAGCAGGGCGGCGAGGCCGCCTTCCAGGCTGGCCACGCGCTGTTCCACCGCGTCCTGCGTGGGGTTGCCGATCCGGGTGTAAATGGGGGCAAGTTCAGCGAGGGCGAAGCGGTTCGCGGCGCTTTCGGCGCTCGGGAACACGAACGACGTCGTCTGGTAGATCGGGAGGGACCGGGCGCCGGTGGCGGAGTCCGGCTCCTGGCCGGCGTGGATCTGGCGGGTTTCGAAGGACCAGGCAGTGGACATTATTGCTCCTGTCGGGACTGGGCACAGCACCGCCCGGGCCATCGGCCCAGGCCGGCACAGGCGCCGCGCTTGCCCTCCGGCGGGCGCCGGACGGCCAGGTCTTCACCCGGGGCACCCCACCGCGATACGAGGGTTGCCGGCCAGCAAGCCGGGGCTTTGCGCTGGCACTCATGACCTTGGTTCAGTGTAGGAATGGCGGCAGGCCGCTGGATAGCTTTATGACGAACATGAAGACGACGGGCACGCCGGCCTCCAGACACCCCGAGACATCCCATCATGGTAAGGCAAGCCTAAGCTGAGAGGTCCATCACAAAGTGCCAAGATGAGGGCATGCGCATGGATCACGTTTCTTACGCCTGTGAACACGATGGCTTGGCAGCCACCACTGAACGTATTGCGTCTGCCCTCGGCGTCGAAGCCGTGAAGGGTGGAGTGCACCCCCGTTTCGGGACACGCAACATGATTATCCCGCTCGCGGGACACAAGTATGTCGAGGTCGTGGAGGTCCTGAACCACCCGGCATCGGACAAGGCCCCCTTCGGCCAGGCAGTCCGGGCACGCTCCGAGGCCGGCGGCGGCTGGATGGGCTGGTGCGTCGAAGTTGACGACCTCGGCCCGTTCGAGGAGCGGCTGGGCCGCGCCGCCGTGAACGGCAACCGGAAGTTCCCCGACGGCCGCGAACTGGTCTGGAAGCAGATCGGCATCCTGGGCCTCATCGCCGACCCGCAGGTGCCCTACATGCTCAAGTGGGAGGGTGACCCGGAGCTTCACCCCTCCAATGCCTACGCAAGCGACGTCAAGATGTCCGCGCTGACCATTGCCGGTTCGGCAGAGCGCGTCACGGAATGGCTTGGCGAGCCCGTGGAAAAGCCGCTGGAAGACGTGGCCGTGAACTGGCTCGCGCCGCACGGCACGCCCGGAATCCTCTCCGTCACCTTCGAGACCGCCTCCGGGGCGGTCACGATCTAACGCTCCACCTGCCCCACACTTCGGCCGCCATCCCGCGGGTGCCAACGTTGTCACCCGCGAGATGGCGGCCGATATATTTTAAGTGCCGACTCTCCCGCGTTGCTTTGTGGGCGCCTCAGCCCAGGCCCACGGCCTTGCCGAACAGGCTGAATCCCACGAACGCCACGGTATCCAGGATGGCGTGGGCGATCACGAGGGGCATCACCCGCTTGGTGCGGGTGTAAACCAGGGCGAAGACCACGCCCATCACCGCGTTGCCGATAAACGGCCCGAACCCCTGGTAGAGGTGGTAGCTGCCGCGAAGCAGGGCGCTGGCCGCGATGGCCGCCGGCGTGCTCCAGCCCAGCTTCCCGAGCCGGTCCAGGAGATAGCCCACCACAATCACTTCCTCCACGATCCCGTGCCGGATCGCGGACAGGACCAGCACCGGCACCGTCCACCAGTAGGCGTCCAGGGCGCTGGGGATGATCGCCGTCGTGATCCCCAGCGCCCGGCCGGCGGCGTAGAGCGCCAGGGACGGGATGCCGATGGCGGCGGCGAGTCCCAGTCCCTGCAGGAGATCCTTGCCGGGACGGGCGAAGTTGAAGCCGATCCTCCGGAACGCCGAGGTGCCGTGTTCTCCGGCTGGCCAGCGCTCGGTGAGGAAGTAGATCACCAGGGCCACCGGGACCAGGGCAAAGAGGATGTCCAGCAGCTGGTAGGTGAGGTCGAAGTATTCGCGCGCGCTCTGCGAACGGTTCAGCGTGGACGTGCCCTGGGCCAGCGGCGCCGTGGTCATTTTGTCCAGCAGCTGCACCACGGAGTACACCGCGGACTGCCCCAGCGACAGTCCCAGGACAATCAACACTTCGAACCGCAGCCGACGGCGGGAGGGAACCAACATGTTCCTATCTTGCCTGCCGTTGCCGATAGTTTGCTGGTGCCCCACCTATTGCCCAGGAGGTGCGGCCGTGCGGGGTTTTGCCTGCGGCACCCGCTTCCGGGAGCCCTATGCTTGGGGTTTATGAGTGCGCCCCGGAAAATCATCATGATCCGGCACGGCCAGTCCGCCGCCAATGCCGACACCTCGATCTACAACCGTGTCCCGGACTACCGGATTCCGCTGACGCCCCTGGGACTGGAACAGGCGACGGCGGCCGGTGAGGAGGTCCGGCGCCAACTGGACGGCCGCCCGGTGTGCGTCTACGTTTCCCCGTACCTGCGTGCCTACCAGACCCTCGAGGCGCTCAACCTCGGCCCGCTCGTGGAACGGGTGATCGAGGAACCGCGGCTGCGGGAGCAGGACTGGGCGAACTTTCAGATCGCCGGCGACATCGAGGACCAAAAGGAGCTCCGCAACGCCTACGGCCACTTCTTCTACCGCTTCCGCGAGGGCGAGTCGGGCTCCGATGTGTATGACCGGATTTCCTCCTTCATGGAGACCCTCTACCGGCACTGGTCAAAGCCAAGCTACGCCCCGAACGCGCTGTTCGTGACGCACGGGCTGACCATGCGCCTCTTCTGCATGCGCTGGTTCCACTGGTCGGTGGAGTACTTCGAATCCCTGAACAACCCGGAGAACGCCGAGGTCCGCACCCTGCTGCGCACCGCGCGGGGCAAGTACGAGCTCGACAAGCCGTTCACGCAGTGGGAAAAGCGGCGCGTGGACGAGACCGTCCTGGACGCCCCGCCGATGTTCTTCTAGCTGCCGCCATTCAGTCAGGAACCCGAGCGATCACCTGCCGGAACTTCCCGCTCGTGCCGCTCTGCTCTAGCGGCTCGGCCGCGCGGACGACGTCGACGTTCCCCAGTTCCAGCCCGGCGAGGTACTCCGACAGCCTCGCGGAGGCCGCGCGCCACACCACTCCGGCATCGGCACCGGGTTCGGGTTCCAGCCGGAGGCGGATGGTTGTCGGTCCCGTCTGAACCAGCTGGCTGCGGTGCAATCCGGGCGTTTCGTCGACGACGGATCCGATGGCGAGCGGAAGAACAAGGAGGGCGGTCCCGTCGGCGGCAACGAGCCGCAGGACGTCGTCGCGGCGGCCGGCGACCCGGATGGCGGGCAGCGGGTTGCCGCATTCGCACGGACCGGTCTTTGCCAGCACTGAGTCGCCGAGGTCGTAGCGGATCAGCGGCTGGACCCGGTTTGCGAGGTTGGTCAGCAGCACGGTGTGGGACGGCTCCCCCGGGGGAGTAGGCCGGTAGTCCGCGTCGACCGGCTCCAGGATGGCCCAGTCGCTGTTGACGTGCAGCCAGCCGCGGGCGCAGTCAAACGCCAGCGGTGTGAACTCGGAGGCCGCGTAGGCGTCGTGGAGGGCGCCCCCGAACGCCTCCACGATGCGGGCCCGCACGTCCGGCCCGCTGGACTCGCCTGCCAACTCCACCACCACGGGTTTCAGGTGGAGCCGGCCGGCTGCCTGCTCCTCGGCGAGCAGCGCGAGGGCACTCGGATAGCCGGTGATAGCTGAGGGGTCGAACTCATTGAGGGCTGCCACGAGCCGCGCCAGCGGCTGTTGCACCGGAAAAGCCCGGAACGCGCGCCGGCGCCACCAACTGCGCCGGCCCTGCCATTGCACCCAGCCTGCCCCCGCGTAGTGTCCGCCAGTGCCCACAACTGCCGCCCAGCGCAACCCGCGGCGGCCCATAGCCAGCAACTCCGCGGGCGACAGCCAGGCTAGGTCGATGCGCAGAGTGAAGGCCTGGGAGACCGCGAGGGAACGGGGATCGTGCACGAAGATACCGGGGTGCCCGGTGGTGCCCGACGTTGTGCAGACGAAATACCGTTCCAGGTATGGCGTTCCGACCAAGGACGGGTCGGCGATGAAGGCTTCGACTCCGGCCCGGGTGACGGCGGGATCGGTGACCCAGTCATCGAAGTTGGCCATGAGCTCCTGTTTGGTGACCGGTGGCAGCTCCGTCAGGACGACGCCGTCGGCGGCCAGGGCGCCCTTCACGTCCCGGTAGAGGCGCCGGTAGAAAGGCGAACTGATCCGGGCGTGAGCGACGAGCGCCGCCAGCCGGGCGTCCCGGCGCCGGGCCAGGCCAGCCGGCCCCTGGCCCTGGGCCCACAGCTGATCGAGAGCGAAGCCCAGTTCCTCCAACAGCCTTGCCACAGTTACCTCCTGGGGTAAGCCGACAGGGTCGAAAGCATTAGGTTGAAACCAGAGTCACCGGGCGCGTACGCCCGCCCGCCACACGGCGCGGGTGAGCGGAATGCCGGGCCGGTAGGCCAGGTGTGTGGCCGAGGGCGCGTTGAGCAGGTGCAGGTCCGCCCGGTGCCCGACGGCGATCGAGCCCACGGCCCGTTCGCCGTCGACGTCTTTCCCGGACTCCCGCCCCAGGGCCAGCGCGCCGCCGTAGGTTGCCGCGCGCACCGCCTCGTGGACGCTGAGCCGCATCTGCAGCACGGCAGTGGTGACACAGAACGCCATCGAGCTTGTGTAGGACGTGCCCGGGTTGCAGTTGGAGGCCAACGCGAGCTGCACGCCGGCGTCGAGCAGTTCCCTTCCGGGGGCCAGCGGCTGCCGGGTGGAGAGATCGCAGGCCGGCAGGCAGGTCGCGACGGTGCCGCGCTGTCCCGTCCGCCGAGCGTCGGCGACCTGAGAACCGGTGCCGCCGGCGTCCTCCCAGCCGGACCAGCTGCCGGCGAGGGCGTCGATGTCCGCGGCCGAAAGGTAGTTCACGTGGTCCACGCTCGCGGCGCCGAATTCCACGGCCAGCCGGACACCCGGGCCCTCGCCGAGCTGGTTGCCGTGGACCCGCAGTCCCAGCCCGGCGTCCTTGCAGGCCTGCAGCACCCGGCGGGACTGGTCCTCGTTGAAGGCGCCCTGCTCGCAAAACACATCGGCCCAGCGCACGTAGGGCAGAACCGCGGCGAGCATCGGCCCGCAGACCAGCTCCGTGTAGTCCTCGGCGTCCATGCCGGCGGGCACGAGGTGCGCCCCGAGGTAGGTGACCTCGTCCGCGACCGTGGAGGCGATCCGGGCGCTGCGGGCTTCGTTCTCGACGTCCAGGCCGTAGCCCGTTTTGGTCTCGAGGTAGGTGGTGCCCTGCGAGACGGCTTCCGCGATGCGGCCCATGGCCAGCCGGGTGAGCTCGAAGTCGCTCGTGCTCCGGGTGGCGCCGGTGGTCACGGCGATCCCGCCGGCACTGTAGCTCTCCCCGGCCATCCGGGCCTCGAACTCGGCCGTGCGGTCCCCCGCGAAAATCAGGTGGGTGTGGGAATCGACCCAGCCCGGCAGGAGCGCCCGGCCGCCGGCGTCCACGGCTTCATCCGCCGCCGGCGCGCCGGCCGCGGGACCCAGCCAGGATATCCGCTCCCCCTCGATCACCACCGCCGCGTCGCGGAGGACGCGGTGTTCCGCGTCCTGGGTCATGAGTTCGGCGATGTTGGTGATCAGGGTGCTCATGCATCCATTCTTCAGCGCCGGATGGACCAGCGGGTCGCGGCCAGCGCCTCCGCTGTCCGGGATGCCGGACTGGCCTCCGCGGCCGTGCCTGCTACCGTGCCTGCGGCCGTGCCGGAAGCGGGGGCACCCTGCCCGGCCAGGATCAGCCCGGCGGCGAGTTCGGCGATGGCCGAAGACGTCTGGAAGCCGTAGCCGCCCTGGCCGGCGAGCCAGAAGAATCCGGTGGCCTCGGCGTCGAATCCCACCACCGGGACACCGTCCGCGGCTTCGGTCCGCAGACCTGTCCAGGCTTTGCTGACGCCGCGGATCCCGAGGGTCGTGATCGTGTTGAGCCGGGCGACGAGACCTTCGATGTCGCCGGGGTAGGGCCGGGCGTCTTCCGCTCCGCTCGGGACGTGCTCCGCGGGCGAGATCAGGACCTGGCCGTCGTCGGGCCGGAAATAGAAGCTGTCATCGGCCGCCGCCACCATGGGGCAGGTTGCCGGGAGGGGATGTCCGACGTCGACGATCGCGGCGGTGCGGCGGTACGGCTGGAGGCCGAGCTTCTCGACGCCGCTGAGGACCGCGAGCTCGTCCGCCCAGGCGCCGGCCGCATTGACCACGACGGCGGCCTCGAAGCCTTCCTGTCCGGCGCCGAGTTCCCAGCCGGTGCCCAGGCGCTGCGCCGAATGGACCCTGGCCCCGGTGATGATGTCCACGCCGCCGGCTTCGGCCCGCTGCCGGTGGTCCTCGAGCAGTATCGGGGCGTTGCAGGCGAAGGATCCGGTGTCCAGGCCGGCGGCGCTGAAGGATTCCGGGACCAGGACAGGGCACAGTTCCAGCGCCTCGGCATGGGTGATCCGGTGCATGTGGCCGCTGGCTTTGGCCCGGACGGTGGCGTCGTCGCCGATCAGCATGAAGCCGCGCGGCGTGAGCACCGGTGCCGGGCGTTCGGTGTCGCCGGCGGCGATGAGCTCCAGCGTCCGGACGGTGAGTTCCTGGACGACGGGCGGGCCGTAGCTGGGGATCAGCTGCCGGGCCGAACGGGCCGAGGTGTGGTACGCCAGGGTCTGCTCGGCCTCGACCAGGGCCACGCAGCAGCGCCCGGCCAAGGCGGAGGCAAGGGACAGGCCGGCGATGCCTCCGCCGACAATCACGACATCGTAAGTTGCTGACATGGTCCCATCCTTGCAGATTGTCGCGTCAAGTCGCGCCGGGACCTGCACCAGGGCGGGCGGGCGTCGCCGGTGTCCCGCGGAACAGCATTCGGGGAGGCGTGAGCCGGTCATGTCGGTTCTGGCCCCTGGACATGTCCCTTCCTAGTCCGCACCGCTGGACATGTCCCTCGTTGCGGCGGGCAGACCCGGGACATGCCCTCCCCTGATCCACGCGACTGAACATGTCCCTCGTTGCGGCGGCCAGGCCCGGGACATGCCCTTCCTTGGTCGCGGCCGTTGGACATAGTGGCATCATGTCCAGTCCTCGCGGCCGGAGCTGGGCATGTCCCGCGGAAAAAGCCAGTGGAAGAAGCCGGGATGAACGAGCAGGGCCGGACCCCTGGAGCAAGGCCGGACCCCTGGACCGGGCTGGACCCCTGGACCGGGCCGGGCCCCTAGATGAACTGAAGGGGCCCGGCCTCAGGGATCCGCCTAGGCCGCGACGGCGGCCCGGCTCCGGACGAACGCCTGAACGCAGGCCTCGACGTCTTCGGCGCTGTGGGCGGCGGAGAGCTGGACGCGGATGCGGGCCGCGCCCTTGGGCACCACCGGGTAGCTGAATGCCGTGACGAAGACGCCGTTGTGGAGCATAGCGTCGGCCACCTTGGCCGCCATGACGGCGTCGCCGAACATGACCGGGACAATCGCGTGCTCGCCGGGGAGCAGTTCGAAGCCTTCCTCGCTCATGCGGTTGCGGAACAGTTCCGCGTTGGCGAAGAGCTTGGTCCGCAGTTCACCGGAGTTCTCCACGAGGTCCAGGGCCTTGAGCGTGGCCGCGACGATGGCCGGGGCCAGCGAGTTGGAGAACAGGTAAGGGCGGGCCTTCTGACGGAGCATGGCGATGACCTCGCGGCGCCCGGAGACGTAGCCGCCGGAGGCGCCGCCGAGGGCTTTGCCGAAGGTTCCCGTGTAGATGTCCACGCGGTCCGAGACGCCGGCGTGTTCGGGGGTGCCCGCGCCGGAGGCGCCCATGAAGCCCACCGCGTGGGAGTCGTCCACCATGACCATGGCGTCGTACTTTTCGGCGAGGTCGCAGATCGCTTCGAGCGGGGCCAGGAAGCCGTCCATCGAGAAGACGCCGTCCGTGACGATGATCTTGCGGCGGGCCGGGTTCTCCTGCGTGGTGGCCTCGATCAGCTTCGATTCGAGGTCCGCCATGTCCTGGTTGGCGTAGCGGAAGCGCTGGGCCTTGCAGAGCCGGATGCCATCGATGATGGACGCGTGGTTCAGGGCGTCGGAGATGACGGCGTCCTCCGGGCCGAAGAGGGATTCGAAGACGCCGCCGTTGGCGTCGAAGCAGCTGGAGAACAGGATGGTGTCCTCGGTTCCGAGGAACGTCGAGACGCGCTTTTCCAGGGCCAGGTGCAGGTCCTGGGTGCCGCAGATGAAGCGGACGCTGGCCATGCCGAAGCCGCGCTCGTCCATCGCGGCCTTGGCGGCGGCGATGATCTCCGGGTGGTCCGCGAGGCCGAGATAGTTGTTGGCGCAGAAGTTCAGGACGTCCGCGCTGGACTCCCCGATCTGCCCGGCCTTGATGTGGTTGGCCTGCGGCGAGTCGATGTGACGCTCGGTCTTGAACAGTCCGGCGCTGCGGATCTCGTCGAGTTCGTGCTGCAGCTGGTCCTTGATGGTCGAATACATAGGTTGGCTCCTCAGCTGGTTGGATGCGGGGGCGAAATGCGGGGGCGAAATGCGGGTTCGGAAAGGGGGGCCTGGAGAGGGCGGCCTAGAAGACGGTCCAGTCGAGGACCACTTTGCCCCCGACGCCGGCGCGGGCAACCTCGAAGCCTTTTTCCCAGTCGGTGGCAGGCAGAGAGTCGGTGACGACGGCCGAAATGTTGGCGTGCAGGACCGGGTTGGAGGAGAGCATGGCGCTCATCGCATACCAGGTCTCGAACATTTCGCGGCCGTAGATGCCCTTCATGGTCAGCATGTGAGTGACCACCTTGCCCCAGTCGATGTCGATGGACTGGCTGGGCAGTCCCAGCATTGCGATCCGGCCGCCGTGGTTCATGTTGTCGATCATCTCAGGCAGCGCGGTGGGGTGTCCCGACATTTCCATGCCGATGTCAAAGCCTTCGCGCATCCCGAGTTCGCGCTGGGCGTCCTTGACCCGCATTTTTGAGACGTCGATCGCGAGGTCGACGCCGAGCTTCCGGGCCAGTTCCAGCCGGGGAGCGGAAATGTCGGTGATGGCGATCTTGCGGGCGCCGGCGTGCCGGGCGACGGCGATGGCCATGAGCCCGATGGGCCCGGCGCCGGTGATCAGGACGTCCTCGCCGACCAGCGGGAAGCTCAGGGCGGTGTGGACGGCGTTGCCGAAGGGGTCGAAGATGGCGCCCAGTTCCGGGGTGACGGAGGGATCCTGGTGGACCCAGACGTTGGTCTCGGGGATCACCACGTACTCGGCGAAGGCGCCGTCGCGCTGGACGCCGACGCTGACGGTGTTGATGCACATCTGCTTGCGGCCGGCGCGGCAGTTGCGGCAGATGCCGCACACGATGTGGCCCTCGCCGGAGACCCGGTCCCCCACTTTGACGTCCAGGACGTCCTCGCCGATCTCCACGACTTCGCCGTAGAACTCGTGGCCGGCGATCAACGGGGCGTTGATGATGCCCTGCGCCCAGGCGTCCCACGACTGGATGTGCAGGTCCGTGCCGCAGATGCCGGTGGTCATGACCCGGATCTTGACGTCACCCGGGCCGGCCTCGGGCTCCGGGCGGTCGACGAGTTCGAATCCTGCGTGGGCACCGGCCTTGTAGAGAGCCTTCATGGACTTTCCTAACTGTGTTTTGCTCCGCGTGTATTGCCCCGCGCGGTCTATTCCGCCGTGCGGCGCGGGCATGTGGGACAACTCACCCCATTAGACCCACCGAAAAAGCATTAGCACAACCGAATTCTTCTCAATCGACGATTTAGAAATAGCTGTTGCATAGAATGGCTGGCATGGAAATCCACCAGCTGGAGATGTTGCGTGAGCTCGGCGCCCTGGGCAGCGTCAAGGCCGTCGCCGAAACCCTCCTCGTGACGCCCTCGGCCGTGTCCCAGCAGCTGGCCGCGCTGCAGAAGACCGTGGAGGTTCCGCTGACCCGCAAGGAAGGCCGGAACCTGGTGCTGACGGAGGCCGGACAGGTGCTCGCGGACGCCGGGGCCGCCGTCGTGAGCGCGATGGCGGATGCGAAGATGGCGATCGGCGCCTATCACGGCTCGCCCGTCGCGCCGGTGACGCTCAGCGGTTTCCACAGCGCGGGGCAGGCGCTCTTCGCGCCGCTGGCCCGGCTCCTGGACGCACCTGGACAGCCGCGGATCCTGCTCTCGGACGAGGACGTGGCCCAGCAGGATTTCCCGGCCCTGACGGCCCGCTATGACCTTGTGCTGGCGCACCGGATGGATCACAGCCCGCGGTGGCCCGAGGAGCGCGTCGCGGTGATCCCGCTCGCGCATGAGCCGCTGGACGTCGCGCTGCCGGCCGGGCACCGGCTGGCCGGCCAGCGCGCGGTGACGGCGGACGACGTCGTGGGCGAACCGTGGGTGACCAGCCGCGCCGGCTACTCCCCCGCCGACGTGCTGTCCGCCGTCGCGGCCGTCTCCAGCCGGGAGCTGAACATTGTGCACCGGATCAACGACTATTCGACCGTGGCGGCTCTCGTCGCGGCCGGCGGGGTGATCGGCCTCTTGCCCCGGTATACGGCGCGGCCCGTGCTGAATCCGGGCATCGTGCTGCGGCCGCTGGAAGGCATCAGCACCCGGCGCAGGATCGATGTCCTGGCCAGGCCGGAGAACCTTAAACGCACTTCGGTCATGATGGTCTGCGAAGCACTGCAGACCATCATGACCGAATTGGTGGAGCGTTAGGGTTTTGGCCCCTTAGCCTTCGACGCCGAGGCGCTGAAGGATCAGTTCGCGGACGCGGCCGGCGTCGGCCTGCCCGCGGGTGGCCTTCATGACGCCGCCGACGATCGCACCGATCGCCTGGACCTTACCGCCGCGGATCTTGTCCGCGACGTCGGGCTGCGCGGCGAGGGCCGCGTCAATGGCTTCGAGCAGGGGGCCGTCGTCGGAGACCACGGCGAGGCCGCGCTTTTCAACGATCTCCGCCGGGGTGCCTTCGCCGGCAAGCACGCCGTCCAGGACCTCGGAGGCCATCTTGTTGTTGATCTTGCCCTCTTCCACCATCTTGTTCAGTTCCACGATGGTGGCCGGGTTGACGCCGAGCTGGCCCGGATCGACGTCGGCGATCTTGGCGCGCCCCACGATCTCACCCATCCACCACTTGCGGGCCACCGTGGGGGTGGCGCCGGCGGCGATGGTTTCCTCGATCTCGTCCATGACGCCGGCGTTGACGACGTCGCGGAACTCCAGGTCGGAGTAGCCCCAGTCGGCCTGCAGGCGCTTGCGGCGGGCGGCCGGCGGCTCGGGCAGGGTGGCGCGCAACTCCTCGACCCACTCGCGGGACGCGGTGATCGGGACGAGGTCCGGTTCCGGGAAGTAGCGGTAGTCGTCGGCGTCGGACTTGGCCCGGCCCGAGGTCGTGGTCCGGGTGTCCTCGTGCCAGTGCCGGGTTTCCTGGATGACCGGCTCGCCGGAATCCAAGACGGCGGCGTGGCGCTGGATCTCGTAGCGGACGGCGTGTTCGACGGCGCGCAGGGAGTTGACGTTCTTGGTCTCGGAGCGGATGCCGAAGCGTTCGCGGCCGTGCGGGCGCAGCGAAACGTTGGCGTCGCAGCGGACGTTGCCGCGTTCCATCTTGGCGTCCGAGACACCCAGGTTCTTGACGATCTCGCGGACGGCGGCAACGTATGCCTTGGCGAGTTCGGGCGCGCGGCTGCCCGCGCCCTCGATCGGCTTGGTGACGATCTCCACGAGGGGCACACCGGAGCGGTTGTAGTCCACCAGGGAGTAGTCCGCGCCCTGGATGCGGCCGGTGGCGCCGCCCATGTGGGTCAGCTTGCCGGCGTCCTCTTCCATGTGGGCACGCTCGATTTCGACGCGGAACACGGTGCCGTCGGCGAGCTCGATGTCCAGGTAGCCGTCGTACGCGATGGGCTCGTCGTACTGGGAGGTCTGGAAGTTCTTCGGAGTGTCCGGGTAGAAGTAGTTCTTCCGGGCGAAGCGGCAGGTCTCGGCGATCTTGCAGTTCAGCGCGAGGCCGATCTTGATCGAGGATTCGATCGCGGTCTTGTTGACCACGGGCAGGACGCCGGGCATGCCGAGGTCCACTTCGTTGACGTTGGTGTTGGGCTCGTCGCCGAAAACGTTGGGCGCGGAGGAGAACATCTTGGTCTTGGTGTTGAGTTCGACGTGGACCTCGAACCCCAGGACGGGATCGTACTTCTCCATGGCCTCTTCGAAGCTCAGGGTTGCGTCAGTCATTAGTGTGAACCTCCGTGGCTCGCGGGGGCGCCAGCAGCAACCGCCGGTGCTGAATCAGTCGGTGAAGGGGCCGTCAGTGAGGGGGCGCGGTCCAGGAGCGGGCCGCCCCACTGCGCCTCGAGCAGGGACTCCAACACGGCGCCGACACGGTACAGCCGGGCGTCCTGGCGGGCCGGGGCCAGCAGCTGGATGCCGACCGGCAGTCCGTCCTCGTCGGCCAGACCGCCGGGCAGGGAGAGCCCGGGGACGCCGGCCATGTTGGCGGGGATGGTGGCGACGTCGTTGAGGTACATCGCGAGCGGGTCGTTGAGCTTCTCGCCCAGTTTGAAGGCCGTGGTGGGGGCCGTCGGGGAAATCAGCACGTCCACCTTGGCGAACGCGGCCTCGAAGTCGCGCTGGATCAGGGTGCGAACCTTCTGGGCCGAGCCGTAGTAGGCGTCGTAGTATCCGGCGCTCAGCGCGTAGGTGCCCAGGATGATGCGGCGCTTGACCTCGTCGCCGAAGCCGGCGGCGCGGGTGGCGCCCATGACGCGTTCGATGGTTAGCGGTCCCTCTTCGGGAAGGACGCGCAGGCCGTACCGGACGCCGTCGAACTTGGCCAGGTTGGAGGAGGCCTCGGAGGGCATGATCAGGTAGTAGGCGCCCAGGGCGTACTTGAAGTTGGGGCAGGAGACCTCGACGATCTCGGCACCGGCTCCCCTGAGCAGCTCCAGGGACTCGTTGAAGCGGTTCTCGACGCCGGCCTGGTAGCCCTCGCCGTGGAGTTCCTTGATGATGCCGATCTTCATGCCCTGGACGTTGCCGGTCCGGGCCGCGGCCACGAGGTCCTCGAGCGGGTCCGGCAGGGAGGTGGAGTCGCGGGGATCGTGGCCGCCGATCACCTGGTGCAGCAGGGCCGAGTCCAGCACGGTGCGGGAGACCGGGCCGATCTGGTCCAGCGAGGAGGCCATGGCGATGGCGCCGTAGCGGGAGACGCCGCCGTAGGTGGGCTTGACGCCGACGGTGCCGGTGACGGCGCCGGGCTGGCGGATGGATCCGCCGGTGTCCGTGCCGAGGGCCAGCGGGGCTTCGAAGGCCGCGACGGCGGCAGCGGAACCGCCGCCGGAACCGCCGGGGATGCGGTCCAGGTCCCACGGGTTGTGGGTGGGTCCGTACGCGGAGTGCTCGGTGGAGGAGCCCATGGCGAATTCGTCCAGGTTGGTCTTGCCCAGGATCGGCATCTTGGCGGCGCGCAGGCGCTCCACGACGGTGGCGTCGTAGGGGCTGTACCAGCCTTCGAGGATCTTCGAGCCGGCCGTGGTGGGCTGGCCAATGGTGACGATGAGGTCCTTGACGGCGATCGGCACGCCGGCGAGGGCGTGCAGTTCCTCGGCTGCGCCGCCTCCCGCGGCGCGGATCGCGTCCACTTCGGCGGCCACGGCAAGGGCTTCCTCCGTGTTGACGTGCAGGAAGGCGTGGACCTTGCCGTCGACGGCGGCGATCCGGTCCAGGTAGGCCTGGGTGACCTCGACGGAGGTGACTTCGCGGGCGGCCAGCTTGTCGGCGAGCGCGGCGGCGGAGAGGCGGATCAGTTCGTTGTTCTCAGTCATGGTCTTAGTCCTCATCCAGGATTGCCGGGACCTTGAAGCGGCCTTCGTACGCGTCTGGGGCACCGGAGAGGGATTGCTCGGCGGTGAACGTGTGCCCCACGACGTCCTCGCGGAACACGTTGGTCAGCGGAATCGGGTGCGACGTGGCCGGGACGTCATCACCGGCAGCTTCACTGACGGACTTCACTGATTCGACGATGACGGCGAGTTCGCCGGCCATCCTGTCGAGCTCTTCGGCACTCATCTCGATGTGCGCGAGTTGCGCGAGATGCGCGACGTCGTCGCGGTTGATCGCAGCCATGGATCTCCCCTGCAAGTAAAGGATTATTTTCCGTCCCAGTCTACGTGGGTTGAACTCCGCTTACCGCCCGGCACGGTCTCCTTAACCGCCTCACCTTCCCGGCGCCGGGCCGGACGATCCTTTGGCTGCTCGCTCGTCCCTCGCTTAGACGCAGCCGGCAGGATGTCCGTCCCACCACCGGAGTGCGCCGCTCACCAACGACGGCTGCCTGGTCCGGAGAATCTCCGAACCAGGCAGGCTCGATATCGTCGTTGGGTTCCCCGCCTGCCGTGGTTGGCTGCCAGTGGCAGCGCGCAGGCATTCGGAAGCGTGCGTCTAAGCGAGGAACGAGCGAGCACGCGGAGAATGTCCGCGTGATGCCGCGGAGAGTGTCAGCCGATGCCGATGGCTCCGGTGGCTACTCCTACGCCGAGCATGACCAGGGAGATGACTGCCGTGCGCCAGAGGACCTTCTTGTGGTGGTCGCCGAGGTCCACTTTGGCCAGGGAGACCAGGAGCAGGATGGCCGGGACCAGGGGGCTCTGCAGGTGGAAGGGCTGGCCGGTGATGGAAGCACGGGCCATTTCGGCGGCGCTGATGCCGTAGTGTGCTGCCGTTTCGCTGAGGACCGGCAAGACGCCGAAGTAGAAGGCGTCATTGCTCATGAAGAACGTCATCGGGATGCTCAGGACGCCGGTGATGACGGCCATGAGCGGTCCCATGTCCGCGGGAATGATCTGCACCAGCCAGGTGGACATGGCCTTGACCATGCCGGTGCCATTGAGGACGCCGGTCAGGACCGCGGCGGCCATGACCATGCTGACGACGGCGACGATCGACGGTGCGTGGGCGATCAGCTGGGCGCTCTGGTCCTTGACCTTGGGGAAATTGACCAGCAGGGCGATGGCCGAGCCGACCATGAACACGAACGGCAGCGGCACGAGGTCCGCGACCAGCAGGACCATGATGGCGACCGTCAGGCCCAGGTTGAACCACTGGAGCTTGGGGCGCAGGGTGGGACGGTTGGGGTCCAGGGCGGTGTCCGCCATGGCCGAGTCGCGCTCGTCCACGAGGTCCTCGGCGCGTTCCAGGACGGCGACGGAGGAACCTCCGGTTGCAGGGCTTCCGACGGCGGTAGTTCCGCCGGCGGGGCCGGTCACCTTGCGGCCGAAGCCGAAGCGGCCGGTGCCGGTGCCGCCGCGCGAGGGGCCGGCGTCGGGCATCCGGGCGTCCCCGGTGCCCCAGATTTCCGGGGCGACGGCGCGGAGACGGTTGCGCTCCTGCAGGCCCAGCAGCCAGGCGAAGGCGAACACGACCACCAGGCCGGCGATGAGGGAGGGGATCATCGGGACAAAGACCTCGGACACGCTGATCTTCAGGGCGGAGGCGGCGCGGGCCGTGGGACCGCCCCAGGGCAGGATGTTCATAGTCCCGTTGGCCAGGCCGGCCACGCAGGTCAGGACCACCGGGCTCATCTTGAGCCGCAGGTAGACCGGCAACATCGCCGCGGTGGTGAGGATGAAGGTGGTGGAGCCGTCTCCGTCGAGGGACACCGCGGCGGCCAGGATAGCCGTGCCGAGGACCACCTTGGCGGGGTCGTTGCCCAGCTTGCGCAGGATGAACCGGACCAGCGGGTCAAAGAGGCCGACATCGATCATCAGCCCGAAGTAGATGATGGCGAACATCAGCAGCGCGGCCGTGGACGTCATGGACTTCATCGAGTCCAGCACCATGGGGCCGATACCGAGGCCCGCCCCGGAGAAAAGTCCGAAAATCGTGGGAACGATGATGAGCGCCAAAACAGGCGTCAACTTCTTCGTCATGATCAGCACCATGAATACCGCGATCATGGCGAATCCTAGTAATACCAGCACGGCCGGCTCCTTCTTCATTGAATGACACCACTCCGGTGTGATGCGCACTACAGACGTTAGAGTGGCGTCCGTCACGGCTGGGTCTTTGGCTCAATTGATTGGCATACTGCTTGTTGGATGCATTTTGCGCATTTTGCTCACGTCCTCAACCAGTCCGTACGAACCCTAGGCAGGAGCCCGATGAAGCGCCGCACAGCCCTGCCCGCCCTGCGCTTTTCAACCCAGACGCTGCTCCTGCAGCTCGGCGTCGTGGCGCTGGTGGTGCTCCTGAGCAGCGCCGTCCATGCCTGGCTGACGTATGACCGGCTGGGGCGCGAGGCGGAGAACCAGGCGCTGACCCTGGCCCGGACCGTCGCTTCGGACCCGTCCGTGCGGGCAGAGGTCCAGTCCATCAGCGCCCTTCCCGCTGCTCCCCCGGCGGCCGAGCTGCTGGCCGGGCCGCTCATGGCTGCCGCGGAGGGTGCCCGCACCCGCACCGGGGCGCTGTTCGTGGTCATTACGGACGAGACCGGCATACGCCTGGCGCACCCGGATGCGGAGCGGCTGGGCGAGAAAGTGAGCACCGACCCCTCCGAAGCCCTGGCCGGCAAGGAGGTCACCACCCGGAACACGGGCACGCTGGGGCCCTCCGCCGGCGCCAAAGTCCCGGTGTTCGCCCCGGAGTCCACGGCAGTGGTGGGTGAGGTGAGCGTGGGCTACTCGACGGAAACGATCAGCCAGAGCCTGGCCAGGGACATCGCTCCCATCGCCGCTACGGCCGCCGGGGCACTCCTCGCCGGGGTACTGGCGTCCTTCCTGCTCCGGCGCCGGCTTCAGCGGCTCACGCTCGGGCTGGAGCCTGAGGAAATCAGCACCCTCGTACACGACCAGGTGGCGGTACTGCAGGGGGTCGACGACGGCGTGATCGGCGTTGCGGCCGACGGCCGGGTCAGTGTCTTCAACGCCGCCGCCCAGCGGCTGCTCGGTGTTCCCGACCTCGCCGGCAGCGCCTGGGGCACCGCGCCGGTGCCGGCCCAGCTGAAGGCCCTGACCCGGGCCGACGCGGCCGAGGGCGACGCCGTGGAACTCGTGGCCGGCGGCCGGGTACTGGTGGCCAGCGCGCGCAAGGCCCTGCATGGTCGCGAGGACCTGGGCTGGGTGGTGATGCTGCGGGACCGGACCGAACTGCAGCAGCTGACCCGGCAGCTCGATGCCGTCGGCACGATGTCCGCGGCCCTGCGGGCGCAGCGCCACGAGTTCGCCAACCAGCTGCACACCATCGCCGGCTTCATGAGCATCGGCAAGCCCCAGCAGGCCCAGGATTATCTGGCCAGGCTGGCAGCCACCGGGCCGCTGACATTCCCGGTGGACCAGGCCGAGCTGCTCCAGGACCCGTATCTGCAGGCCTTCCTCGGGGCCAAGGGCGTTGAGGCGGACGAGCGCGGCGTGAGCCTTCGCCTCGGCCCGGAATCCGTGGTCCGCGGCCGCGTCGCTGAGCCGCAGGATGTCACCACCGTCCTGGGGAACCTGATCGACAACGCCGTGAATGCCGCCGTCGCCGGTTCCGCGTCCGAGCGCTGGGTGGAAGTGGAAGTGCTGGACGAACCGGGCGTCAACGGCGGCGCCGGCACCCTGCACATTGTCGTCGCGGATTCCGGCGACGGCCTGGGACCCGGGGTTGCAGCCGCAGGGGCCGAGGCCGTGTTCACGGAAGGCTATACGACGTCGGAACGGCCGGCGCGGGCGGGCGCAGGGCAGGGGCTGGGGCTGGCGTTGTCCCGGCAGCTCGCGCGCCGGCGCGGCGGCGACGTCCGGGTGCTGGACCCCGGCTCCCCCGGCGGCCCGGGCGCCGTGTTCGTCGCCACGCTGCCCGGGACAACAGAACCAACCGGAAAGGACACCGATGTCTGAGGATTTCAGGGTGCTGATAGTCGACGACGATTTCCACGTCGCCAAGCTGCACGCCGCCTATGTGGATTCCGTGGCCGGTTTCCTCGCGCTGCCTCCGGCCGGTTCGGCGTCGCAGGCGCTGCAGGCCATCCACAGCCTGCGCCCGGACCTTGTGCTGCTGGACGTCTACCTGCCGGATGCTTCCGGGCTGGACCTGCTGCACCAGCTGGACGTGGACACCGTGATCCTCAGCGCCGCCTCGGACACGGCCTCGCTCCGGCTCGCATTCCGCCGCGGCGCCCTGGGCTACCTGCTCAAGCCCTTCACGGCCGAAGCCCTGTCCCAGCAGCTGCGCTCGTATGCCCGCTACCGCCGTATCCTGGCCCAGCCGGGATCCGTCAACCAGGAGACGGTGGACCGCGCCAAGCGGGCCCTGATCGCGGGCGACGTCGCCCCCTCCGCGCGGCCCCGGTCCGCCACCGAGGCCGCGGTGCTCGAATCCCTGGTTCCCGGTGAGCAGTATTCGGCCGCCGACGTCGCTGCCCGGGTGGGGGTGTCACGGGCCACCGCCCAACGGTACCTGTCCTCGCTCGCGGACGACGGCGCCGTCGACATCCAGCTGCGCTACGGCACCACCGGGCGCCCCGAGCACCGCTACGGACTCCCCGCCGGAACCGGCCCCTAGGCCTCCGCAAAGCAACGCGGGGCCCCAGCAGGGCTGCCGCGATGGACCGTAAGTGCCCGCGTCGGTTCTAGCCGGTGTCCGCCCGGCCCCGTTCTGCGGCCGCTTGTTCCGCCTCGACTGCCCTGTGGATGTTGCCGTGGATCTTGTCCGCCCCGATGAGTTCGATCACGCCGTCGCGTTCGAGGATGGCCCGTACCGCCGGCTTCAGGCGGGTGAGGCGCAGGTTGACGCCGGCGTCCCGGGCCAGGGTCACGACGTCCGCCATCTTTGCCGCGCCTTGGGAATCTACGAAGTTGATCCCCCCGCAGTCGATCACGATCCCGGTCAGTTCCGGTTTTGCATGGATGACGTCGCGCAGGCGATCCTCCAGGGCGTCGGCGGTGGCGAAGAACAGGCCGCCGTCGAACCGGATCACGGCCACGCCGGGGAGGATCTCGTCGCCGGGGTGCCCGTCGGCTTCGCGGAAGACCTGCGTGCCCGGTTCGCGGCCAAGAGACGGCATCGCCGGGTGGGTGGCCACCGCGACCAGCCAGATCAGCGAGAGTCCGATGCCGATGATGACTCCCGCGAGTACGCCGAACACCAGGGTTCCGAGGATCGCGGCGACCGCGATCCAGAAGTCCACCTTTTGTACCCGGGCCAGCCGCCGCATCTCCGGCACGTTCATCATGCCCATGACGACGGCCTCGATGATCAGAGCCGCCAGCACGGGCTTGGGCAGGTTGGAAAAGAGCGGCGCCAGGAACAGCAGTGTAAGCAGGACCGTGACACCCGAGGTGAGGGAGGCGAGCCCGGTCTTCGCCCCGGAGTGGTCGTTCAGCGAGCTCGCTGAGAGGCTTGTCGAGACCGGCATCCCCTGGAACACGCCCGCGGCCAGGTTGGAGAGGGACTGCGCCGTCGATTCCTGGTTGATGTCGATCTGGTAGCGGTGCTTGGCGGCGAACGCGCGCGCATCGCCCGCGGTCTGGGAGAAGCCGATCAGGACCAACGCCACGGCGGCGACCGCGACCGTGCCCGCGTGGTCCCACATGAGCTGGCCGTCCGGGATCTTCAGCGCCGGGAGCCCCCGGGGGACGTCACCCACCAGCGCCACGCCCTTGGCGCCGAGATCAAACAATGCCGCCGCGAGCAGTCCGCCCACCACGAGCACGAGGGCGCCGGGGACCTTGGGAGCGATTGCCTTGAGCCCAAAGACGACGGCCAGCGCGATCACGCCGACGATCACCGTCGCCCGGTGCGCCTCGCCGAGCGTCCCCAGCCAGGACCACAGTTCCTGGATCGGATTGGAGCCGGTGACCTCGGTCCCGGTGAGCTTGGGGAGCTCCCCGATCACGACGTCGATCGCCGCACCGAAGAGGAAGCCTGTGACCACGGCACGGGAGAGGAACTGCGCGATCCAGCCCATCTTGAGGACGGCAAGGAGCAGGAACAGGACCCCTGAGGCAAGGGTGATACCGGCGACGAACGAGGCGATATCGACGTCGTTGGTAATGCCTGCCGCGAGCACGGCGCTCGCGGCCACCGCCGCCAGACCCGAGCTGGGACCCATCGAAATTTGCCGGCAGCTGCCGAAGATCCCGTACATGAGCGCGCCCGCGGCAGCCGCATACAGTCCGTTCTGCAGCGGAATCCCCGCGATGCCGGCGTACCCCAGGTTCTTCGGGACAATCAGGGCGGCGACGGTGACGCCGGCGATCAGATCGCCACGCAGCCATGCCCGGTCATAGGAACGGAGCTGGCCTAAAATGGGGACCCGGCTGGGGCCCTGTCCGTGCGCCCTGGTCATGCGCCAGTCTTACCCCAAGTCCGGCCGTTCCGCCAGAGTCCCGCCCGGCCCGGGCTCGAGCGCTTCTAGCTGGCGCTCTTCTGGGCGACGAGTTCGATCTCGACGAGCATCTTCGGGTCCAGGAACGGCAGCACATGGACCAGGGACAGCGTCGGGCGGATGTCGCCGAAGACCTCGCCGTGGGCGCGGCCGGCCTCTTCCCACTTGCTGATGTCCGTCAGGTACAGCTTGGACTGCACCACGTCTTCGAAGGCGAAGCCGGCCTCGGCCAGCACTGCCCCGAGCTTCTGCAGGATGTAGCTGGTCTGGGTGTAGAAGTCCTCGCCCACGATGCCGTCCTCGCCGCTCGCGGCGGTGGCGGAGATGTAGAGGGTGTTGTCCACCTGGACGGCCCGGGAATAGCCGAGCGTCTGTTCCCAGGTGGAGCCGGTGCCGAAGGTTTTGCGCATGGGGTGCCTTTCGCAGTTGCCGCAGGGATCGGCACAACTCTAGGGCGGATGGCCGGCAGGCCGATAAAACGCGCGCTTTTGTGTCAGAGGGCCTGGCGGTAGACGAGCAGTTTGATGTCCGTGCCCGGCACCAGCCAGTCACGGTCCGGTGCCCGGACGAAGCCGGTCTTGCGGTAGAGGCCGTGGGCGCTTTCCCAGCTGATGCCCGTAGTGAGGGCCACTGCGTGGATTCCCGGCAGGGACCTGGCGTGTTCGATGATGGCCTGGACCATGGCCTTGCCGGCGCCGCTGCGCTGGACAGCCGGGTCCACCACGAGCATGCGGAACTCAAGCTCGTCGCTCCGGGCGATGTCCGCATAGGGTTCCCCCGCGACCGCCAGTGTCACGGATCCGAGGATGCGGCCGTCGCGCTCGGCCACCCAGATCGTCGCGTCCGCCGCCCGCGTGGTGACGTCCTGGATCTGCCGCATGTAGGGGTGGTCGGCGCTCTCAAAGTAGCCCGCCGCCAAGTAGGCGTCCCGGGTGATGCGCGCTATGGCGTCGAAGTCGGCCGGAACGGCGGGGCGAATGAGGATCTGCGAAGGCACCTGTCAATGGTACGGGTGGCCGACACCGGCTACGTGCGCAAGGGCTGTTTCCGTGACTGAACTATCACTATTGCCGGGACCCGGCGTGAGGAGCACCCGTCAGAGCGGAAACTTACCGGAGAGTTCCAGCGAACCGGCGCACGTCCAGGCTGCCAGACGCTCGTCGTCGGACGGCCCGCCGGCCAGCGGGCTGGTGAGCCGAGGCCGCCGCACCCAGCAGCCGGCCTCCTCCGCGATCAGCGCACCGGCGGCGAAGTCGTGCTCGTTGAGCCCGCGTTCGCCGTAGGCGTCGTGGGTGCCGTCCGCCACGAGGCACAGGTCCAGCGCCGCCGAGCCCAGGCGGCGCATGTCCGCGAAGCCGTCCATCAGGCCGCCCAGGCCGCCGGCCTGTTCGGCCCGGACCCCGGCATCGTAGCTGAAGCCCGTCGCCAGGATCTGTCCGGTGCGCCCGGGGACGGGACCGAGCAGGGCCGTCAGCCGGCCCTGCTCCTCGAGCCAGGCCCCCTCGCCCCGGGAGGCGAAGTAGGTGCGGCCCAGCGCCGGGGCGCTGACGACGCCGGCCAGCCAGACGCCGTCGGGGTCGGCCACCGCCACGGAGGTGGCGTAGTAGACGATGTTGCGGATGAAATTAGTGGTGCCGTCGAGGGGATCGATGGACCAGCGGTAGCCGCTGGGCTCCGTCGGCAGGACCGTCCCGCCCTCCTCCCCCGTGATGATGTCGTGCGGCCGGGCGGCGGTGATGACGTCCCGGACGGCGGCTTCGGCGGCGAGGTCAAAGGCCGTCACCCAGTCTCCCGAGTCGCCCTTGTTGCTGACGTCGAGGGCGGCGGCCTTCCGGGTGGCCAGGACCGCGGCACCCGCGGCTGCGGCCGATTTGGCCAGTTCCAGCAGCGCCGCCGTGCCGGGCTCGGCATCGGGCGGGACGGAGGGGTGGGAGCTCATTGAGCCGCCGCCGAGTCGAAGCCGGGGGTGTCGCCGTCGTCGTCTTCCGAGTCAAGGTCCGGGTCAAGCTCCGGATCCGTGTCGCTGTCGGCCGCACCGGCCGGGCCGTTGGCCAGCAGGGCCCGGAAGCCGTCCTCGTCCAGGACCGGGACACCGAGCTGTTCTGCCTTGTCCAGTTTGGTGCCTGCGTTGTCGCCGGCCACCACGTAGCTGGTGTTCTTGGAGACCGAGCCGGCCGCCTTGCCGCCACGGATCAGGATGGCCTCCTTGGCCTCGTCACGGCTGAAACCCTCGAGGCTTCCGGTGACCACGACGGTCAGCCCCTCCAGGGTCCGGGGTGTGGACTCGTCGCGCTCGTCGGCCATCCGGACACCGGCGGCGGCCCAGCGGTCCACGATGTCGCGGTGCCAGTCCTCGGCGAACCATTCCGTCAACGCCTGGGCAATCACCGGGCCCACGCCGTCCACGCTGGCGAGCTCTTCCTCGGAGGCCTGCCGGATGGCGTCCATGCTGCCGAACGCGGTGGCGAGGGCGCGGGAGGCGCGCGGGCCGACGTGCCTTATGGACAGCGCCACCAGGACACGCCACAGCGGCTGGGACTTGGCCTTCTCAAGTTCGCGGAAGAGCTTGTCCGTGGTGGCCGTGGGCTTGGACGGGGTCTTGGTGGTGGCCTTGGTATAGAAGTAGGGCACGAGTTCGAATTCGCCGGTGGCCACGCCTTTGGAGCGCTTCTCCCGGCGGACGCGGACGTCCGCGAGCTGCTCCGGGGTGAGCTCGAACAGTGTCGCCTCGGTGGTCAGCGGCGGCGTTTCGGGCTCGGCGGGCTGGGTCAGGGCGATCGCGGCTTCCCAGCCGAGGGCCTCGATGTCGAAGGCGCCGCGGCCGGCGAGGTGGAAGACGCGTTCACGCAGCTGCGCCGGGCAGGATCGGGAGTTGGGGCAGCGGATGTCCACGTCCCCTTCCTTCCCGGGGGCCAGCGGCGTGCCGCAGGCCGGGCATTCGGTGGGCATTATGAAGTCGCGGACGGGCGGGTCCTGCTGGTCGCGGAGCGCCAAGACCGGGCCCACAATTTCCGGGATGACGTCTCCGGCCTTGCGCAGCACCACGATGTCGCCGATCTTAACGCCTTTGGCCTTGACCACTTCCTGGTTGTGCAGGGTGGCCATTTCCACGGTAGAGCCGGCGACCTTGACCGGTTCCATGATCCCGTAGGGGGTGACCCGGCCGGTGCGGCCGACGTTGACGGCGATGTCCAGCAGCTTGGTGTGCACTTCCTCCGGCGGGTATTTGTATGCCACGGCCCAGCGCGGCACGCGGGAGGTGTAGCCCAGGGCGCGCTGCGTGGCGAAGTCGTCCACCTTGACCACAATGCCGTCGATCTCGTGCGTCAGGCTATGCCGTTTGTCCCCGTAGCGCTTGATGAAGTCCAGCACGTCCTGCAGCCCGGCGAGGACCTCGAAGTACGGGCTGGTGGGCAGGCCCCATTCGGCCAACTGGCGGTAGGAGTCTGACTGGCTGACCGTCTGGAGTCCCTCTCGGGCGCCGATGCCGTGGACGTACATCCGCAGCGGCCGTTTGGCGGTTTCCGCCGGGTCCTTCTGCCGCAGCGAACCGGCGGCGGCGTTGCGCGGGTTGGCCAGCGGCGCCTTGCCGGCCTCGATCAGGGCCTCGTTGAACTCCGCGAACGCCTTGGACGGGATAAAGACCTCGCCGCGGACTTCCATTTCCGCCGGGAAGCCCGTGCCGCTGAGCTGCTGCGGGATTTCCTTGATGGTCAGGACGTTGTGCGTGATGTCCTCGCCGGTGGTGCCGTCGCCGCGGGTGGCGGCCCGGACCAGCACGCCGTCGCGGTAAAGCAGGTTGACGGCCAGGCCGTCGATCTTCAGTTCGGTGAGCCACGCCGGCGGGTTGCCGCCGTTGCCGATCTTGGCGACGGACGCCTCGGCCTTGGCAATCCAGGCCTCAAGCTCCTCGAGGGAAAAGACGTCTTCCAGGCTGTACATGCGCTGCAGGTGTTCGACGGCGGCAAACGCGGCGGACACCTCGCCGCCCACTTCCTGCGTGGGCGAATCGTTGGCCACAAGCTCCGGATGCATGGCCTCGAGGGTTTCCAGCCGCCGGTAGAGCTCGTCAAACTCGGCGTCGGAGATGATCGGCGCGTCCTCCTGGTAGTACGCAAAACGATGTTTGCGGACCTCCTCCACGAGGTCTTCGTACTCCGCGCGGACATCCCCGGACGGGACCTGCTCCCCCGCGGGGCGTTCAGGATCCGTGACGTGCCCCTGGGCTTCGTCGGCTGCTTTTTCAGTCTCTGCTGCGGTCTTTCCTGTGCTCACAGACCTATCCTGCCCTAGATCATTGCCATTGTCCGATCAGCAGGCTGTCCGGCCGGCAGCCCGCCGGTCAGACGGGCGTATCCCCGACGGCGGTCCGGGCATCGACCACAATCGCGGTGACGTTGTCCCGTCCGCCGCTCCGCAGGGCGGCCTGGATCAGTTCGTCGACCGCCGCCTGGGGGTCCGGCTCGGATCCAAGGATGCCGGCAATCCGCTCGTCGCTCAGTTCCCCGTTGAGCCCGTCCGAGCACACCAGCATCCGGTCACCGTCCTCGAGCGGTATCAGCCAGTAGTCGGCCTCGGATTCGTCTCCCGTGCCCAGCGCGCGCGTCACCACATGCCGGCGCGGATGGACGGCGGCCTCGGCTTCGGTGATCTGGCCGGCGGCCACCAGTTCCTGCACTTCAGAGTGGTCCACACTGACTTGGGTGAGGCCACCGTGGCTGAACCGGTAGGTGCGGGAATCGCCGATGTTCAGGACCAGCCAGTACGGGCCGTCCGGCTGCTCCACCACTATGACGCCGGAGAGCGTGGTTCCGGCGCGGGAGTCCGTGGCCTGGCGGATGCCCTCGTCAGCTATGAGCAGATAGTCCTGGACGAGGCCTGCCGTTGCGTCCCGGCTGCCGGTCTTCACCTGCGGAAGCTCCGCCAGGGTGCGCACGCAAATGCTGCTGGCGACTTCGCCTGCCTCGTGGCCGCCCATGCCGTCGGCCACCGCGAAGACGGGCTCGGCGGCAATGAAGGAGTCCTCGTTCATCTCACGGCGCAGGCCCCGGTCCGTGCCGCAGCCCCAGCGCAGGCGCGGTCCCCGCGCCCCGTCCGAAGCGGGAAGCGGGGCGTCTGAGGTAGGGTTCATGGCCGTCCTAGCTGAAGTGGTGCTCGCGAAAGTTGGCGGCGGTCACACACCCGGCCGGGTGGCAGCTGCCGGTCCGACTATTGCATATGCGCCGCACAACTGAGAAGCCCGTGCCCTTAGTCCTGCGCGTGGCGGGTGATTAGCGCTGCGCTTAGTCCTGCGTTCAGTCCAGGACGAGGCCGCGGCCGCTGCCGGGCTGCAGCTGCACCGGGTGGATTTCGCCGAAGCCGCGGACGTCCTCGGCCGGGCGGGGCACCAGGACGAAGCGTTCGTCGTCGTCCAGGGCGGCCGCGGTCATGGAATCCACCAGCACGGTGCCGGGATCTGCGAGGGCGGTCAGGCGGGCGGCGAGGTTGACGGTGGGTCCGTAGATGTCCCCCAGACGGGACAGGATTCGGCCCCAGACCATCGCCACGCGCGCCTGCGGCAGGATCTCGTCCTCCGTGAAGGCGCGGGACAGGGCCAGCGAAATCTCGGCGCCGGCCGCTGGTGTTTCGGCGATGTAGAGGACTTCGTCGCCCACCGTCTTGACCAGCCGGCCGCCGCCGACGGAGATGATCTCGGCGCATTTGTTCTCGAAGCGCTGCACCAGCTGGGCGAGCGTCTTCTCATTCATCCGCCGGGACAGGCTGGTGTAGGACACCAGGTCCGCGAAGCCTACGGCCCGCGCCAGGGGCAGCGGCGCGTCGTCCTCGTCGCCTTCGCGGCCCTCTTCGCTGGACTGCAGCCCGGCTTCGGCCCGGACGGCCAGGCGCTGGACGCCCGCGTTGAGCTGGCGGCGCCAGGAGTAGACGAGCATCTCCTCAAGGGCGTCAATGAGGTTCGGCAGCTCGCTGACAAGGCGCTTGCGGGCCACGGCATCCGGCACTCCCTGCTTCTGGACCATGTCCTCGACGAGGGCCTCGATCTGCCACACCACCATCCGGTCCGTCATCTGGCCGATGGCCCGCGTGATGGAAATGGCGGCTTCCTCCGTGAGCTTGCCGGCACGCACCAGGTCCACGATCGTGGACAGGGCGGACTGGTCGCGTTCGGTGAACGCGACGTCTTCATCACCGAGGTTGGGAAAGCCGAGGGCGCGCCAGAGTTTCCGGGCGGACAGCAGCGAGAGCCCGGCACCGGCGGCGACTTCACGGCGTTTGAGCTTGCGTTCGCCGCCCAGCAGACGGGCTTCGAGGGCCTTGGCGGCGAGCCGTTCGGCGGACATGGTTCCGGTGGGCGGAGCGACGGGTTCAGCGGCATCGGCCGCGGCCGGTTCGGCGGCCGGGTCAACGTGCGAGCTGGCGTCGGCGGGCTCTACGACGGCGGGAGCGTCGTCGATGCCGGCGGCACCGGGTCCGGAGCCGCCGTCGTGGGTGGCCTCAGGCGTTGACGCCGGGGTGACGGCTGCCGGCTCCGAGATGACGTCTTCGGGTTCCCGGGGCAAATCCGGGGCGGCGAGTTCGGTGTCCTGGTGGACGTTCTCAGCGTTCATCTCTTCCACCTTCTCTCATCTCCCACGGCAAGTCCTCGCCCGGGTTGTTCGTCGTGCCCTCGGCCCCGAAGGCGTCGCCCCTGGGGAGATCGCCGATGGCGTCAAGAATGAAGTTTCGGAATGTCGCGACCTCTGGAACGTCGGGAACCTTGGTTCCCAAGGGGTACCCGGTCTCCAAGGATATATTCCCGGAGCGCAATAGGCGCTGCAACAACGATTGCTCAATGGCCACATGGCGGACTGCGGCGAGCGGGATCTGCTGATCGCGCCGCCGTAACATGCCGTAGCGGGTAACTAAGCGCTGGCTGGTCAGGATGTAGCGCGTGGCCTGCCATGTGATGACCCGCGGGAGGCAATAACCGAGCAGGACCCACGCCGCCAGCCCCAGGCACACGGCGATCAGCCAGGGCGTCCATTCCTGGGGGATGAGGGGCACAAGCTTCGCCGGGCCGCCCTTGACGACCCAGGCGCAGGCGTACGCGGCCAGTGCCGGCACCACAATGAACAACAGCGCCGGGACAATCAGCATCCTGGGCTGGGGCCGGGTTACAACAATCACTTGCTCACCCGGCAGGAGCACTTTACGCATAACCGCTTTCTGCTCCGCCGCGGCCGCCTCCACCCTTTCCGTCTGCTGCCGCCGGGTTCCACGGCCTCAAGTGCACGACGTCCCCGGCGGTCACCACATGTTCATGGCCCGTCGCGTCAACCACCAGGAGCGAACCGTATTCGTCCAGGCGCGTGGCGTGGCCGATGATCTCGTGGTCGCCGGGCAGCTGGGCGCGGACCTGCTTGCCGAGGGTCGTCAGCAGGTGTTCCACCCTCTTGTGCAACGAAGGGCCGCCGGCCATCCCGGCGGCGGGGTCGCCGTCGGCGTTGCAGAAGCTGCGGTACAAGGTGGCGAAGCGGGACAGGTAGCTCTTCAGGAGTTCCGTCCGGTCCACCGTGTCCGGGTTCTCCAGCAGCACGGACGTGGCGGTGGGCACCGGGAGTTCCGGCTCCGTGAGGGTGACATTCAGACCGGTGCCGAGGATGACCGGCGGCGTGCCGACGCCGCCGAGCGGGCCAAGCTGGGCCAGGATTCCGGCGATCTTCTTGCCGCGCACCAGGACGTCGTTGGGCCACTTGAGTTCCGCCGGAATGCCGGCGGTTTCCGTCAGGGTTTCCCGCAGGGCAAGGGCGGCGAGCAGGGAGAGCCACGAGTAGCTGTGGGTCGGCAGCGGCCGGCCGGTCGCGTTGACCGGACGCAGCACGAGCGAGACGGAGACGGAGCTACGGGCCGGGGCCTCCCAGTGCCGGTCGAGCCGGCCGCGCGCAGCGGTCTGGTATTCGGCGGTGAGCACCGACAGGTCCGGCCAGGCGCCGGGATCCTCGGTCACGCCGCGGAGGAGATCGGCGTTGGTGGAGCCGGTGGTCTCCACCACGGTCAGGCGCGGAATCCCGTTGGCGGACAGGAAAGCCTCATCGCTGAGGGCGTTGAGGTCCAGCGGCGGACGGTCCGGGGTTTCCTGCACGGCTTCCATCCTTGAATCCTACCGAGGAAAGCGCGCCCCGGCTCCGGCCACGTTCACTCACGCACCTCCGCTGGTACTCCCCACCTTTGGCCGGCGCGCGCGGCGTGTCGGCCCGACACACCGGAGATTCCCGGCGTCGGGTCCGCAAACGAGGGGAATTTCCGCGGGGGATGCCGCCGAAAACACTCAGCAAGCTCAGAGGAAGATGTCCGAGACCAGCCTGCCCTCTGGCGCGCCGAGGCTGTAGGGGCTGAAGTCGGTCACGCCGGCCGCCGCGAGAACCTGCTCGTCGGTGTAGAAGTTGCCGCTCCAGCTGCCGGATTCCGGTATCGCGTTGCTGGCAGTCAGCACGGCGTGGGCCGCGTCGGCCATGATCTCCGGGCCGCGGGCGCCTTTGACGATCATGTCGCCGCCGGGCATGTTGCGGATCGCGGCGGTGTCGATCAAGGTGCAGGGCCAGAGCGAGTTGACGCTGATGCCGTCCACCTTGAGTTCCTCGGCCAGGCCCAGAGTGGTTAGGCTCATGCCGTATTTGGCCATGGTGTAGGCCAAATGCATCCCGGCCCATTTGGGATCCAGGTTCAGCGGCGGCGAGAGCGTCAGGATCTGCCCGGCCTCTGACTCGCGCAGCGCGGGCAGAGCCAGCTTGCTCATGAGGAAGGTGCCGCGGACGTTGATGTCCTGCATAAGGTCGTAGCGCTTCATGTCCAGGGCGTCGGTCTTGGACAGGTCGATCGCCGAGGCGTTGTTGATCACGATGTCGATCCCGCCGAAGCGTTCGACGGCGGCGGCAACCGCGCCGGCGACGTCGGCGTCGTTGCGGACATCGCCCACCAGCGGCAACGCCCGACCGCCGGCGGCCTCGATCTGTTCGGCGGCGGTGTAGACGGTGCCCTCCAGCTTGGCGTGGGGCTGTCCGGTCTTGGCCATCAGGACGATGTTGGCGCCGTCCCGGGCCGCGCGGAGCGCGATGGCCAGCCCGATGCCGCGGCTGCCCCCGGAGATGAGGATGGTGCGGTCCTGAAGGGAACCGGCGGCCTGGTACGGCCCTGCAGCGGCGCCCGAAGCATCATTGCTTGAAGTCATGAGCCCACTCTAGCCGACCAATGTTACTGGCCGGTAACAAGGAGACGCGGGAGCGTTGCGGCGCGAAAATTGTAGGTTCCCTACAGCGGCACCGGCCAATACCGTCACTAGACTTGCCAGCAGAGCCCTGCTTTTGTGGATTCCAGCCAAAGGAGCCAGCGGGCCGGGCACCGAACAACCTAGCAACAGAGCCGGAGACACTTGATGAGCCACGATCTGACCACGACTGCGGGAAAGCTTGCAGATTTCCGCGACCGCCAGGCCCGTGCCGAGCAGCCCTCCGGCCCGGAGGCAGTAGTCAAGCAGCACGCACGCGGCAAGAAAACCGCCCGCGAGCGCATCGACCTCCTGCTGGATGCCGGCTCGTTCGTCGAGTTCGACGCGTTGGCCGTGCACCGCTCCACCGCGTTCGGCATGGAGAAGAAGAAGCCGCTGGGTGACGGCCTCGTCTCCGGCTACGGCACCGTGGACGGCCGCCCGGTGGCCGTCTACAGCCAGGACTTCTCCGTCTACGGCGGCTCGCTGAGCCAGGTCAACGGCGAGAAGATCGTCAAGGTCCAGGAATTTGCACTGCGCAACGGCTGCCCGGTGGTCGGCATCCTCGACGGCGGCGGTGCCCGCATCCAGGAGGGCGTCGCCTCCCTGGCGATGTTCGCGGACATCTTCCGCAACAACGTCCACGCCTCCGGAGTGGTCCCGCAGATCTCCCTCATCATGGGCCCCTCGGCCGGCGGTGCGGCCTACTCCCCCGCCCTGACCGACTACGTGGTCATGGTGGACAAGACCTCGCACATGTTCATCACCGGCCCGGACGTCATCAAGACGGTCACGGGTGAAGACGTGGACATGGAGACCCTGGGCGGCGCGCGCCAGCACAACGCCAACACCGGCACGTCGACCTACCTGGCCTCCGACGAGGCCGACGCTGTGGAGTTCGTCCGTGAACTGCTGGACTTCCTGCCCTCCAACAACCTCGCCGAGGCCCCGGTGCTCGACCACCAGCAGGAGCTGGAGATCGACGACGACGACCTCGCCCTCGATACCCTGATCCCAGACTCGGCCAACCAGCCCTACGACATGCGCAAGGTCATCGAGCAGATCGTGGACGACGCCCACTTCCTGGAGATGCAGTCCCTCTACGCCCCGAACGTGATCATCGGCTACGGCCGTGTGGAGGGCCACACGGTCGGCATCGTTGCCAACCAGCCCATGCAGTTCGCCGGCACCCTGGATATCGCCGCGTCGGAAAAGGCCGCCCGCTTCGTCCGGCACTGCGACGCCTTCAACATCCCCATCATCACCCTGGTGGACGTCCCGGGCTTCCTGCCGGGCAAGGACCAGGAGTTCCAGGGCATCATCCGTCGCGGCGCGAAGCTGCTCTACGCCTACGCCGAAGCCACCGTGCCCAAGCTGACCGTCATCACCCGCAAGGCCTACGGCGGGGCCTACATCGTGATGGGCTCCAAGAAGCTCGGCGCGGACCTCAACCTCGCCTGGCCCACCGCCCAGATCGGCGTCATGGGCGCCCAGGGCGCGGTCAACATCCTGTACCGCCGTGAACTCGCCGCGGTGGCCGAGGCCGGCGGCGACGTCGAGGCCAAGCGTGCCGAGGTGATCCGCCAGTACGAGGAAGAGCTGCTCAACCCCTACCAGGCGGCCCAGCTGGGCTACGTGGACTCGGTCATTGCCCCGTCCGAGACCCGGGTGCAGATCATCAAGGGGCTGCGCGCCCTCCGGGACAAACGGGCCGCCCTGCCCGCCAAGAAGCACGGGAACATCCCGCTGTGACCCCCGTGCACGAACCCGCTGAACCGCTGGAACCGGCTGAGCAGCCGGGCAGCGATGCGTCGCCGGCACTGCTTTCCGTCGTCAAGGGCGAGCCGACGCCGGAGGAGCTGGCGGCGCTGACCGCCGTCGTGCTGTCCATGGGGCAGGCCCCGCAGGCGGCACCGGAAGCTCCCGGCGTCCGGCACTGGGTCCGCCGGCAGCAGCTGCGGCTCGCACCCAAGCCGGGTCCGGACGCCTGGCGCCGCAGCCTCGGCTAGCCGTCCGGCTAAGCGGCCCGGCTGGGCCGCCACCGAAAAAAGTTCAGCGAGTCTTTCATAACCGCGACGGCCGGGCTAGTCTCGTCGGGTGACTACCGAAACCATAGCCTCAGACAACTCGGCCCCCGCGCGCCAGCAGACAGCTATTGACGCCGTCGCGGACGCCTACACGGACACCCTCATCCGGCTTAACCCGAGCTTCGCCACCGAGCTCGGCCTGCCCGGGCACGAGACCGAATACCCGGACTTCTCCCCCGCCGGACACGAGGAATTCGCGGCCGCGGCGCGCGAGGCACTCGCGGCGCTGGACGGTCTGGAGCCGGTGGACGACGTCGACGCCGTCACCCTCGACGCCATGCGGGAGCGGCTGGGCCTGCAGCTGGAAATCCACGAATCGGGCTGGGACGCGGCCGACCTGAACAACATCGCCTCGCCGTCGCAGGACATCCGCGCGATCTTCGACCTCATGCCGACGGACACGGCCGATCAGTGGGACCACATCGCCGGCCGGGCCCACAACGTCCCCGCCGCGATCGACGGCTACATCGAATCGTTGCGCTCGGCGATGCAGGACGGCAAGGTGGCCGCAGCCCGCCAGGTATCGATCGTGATCGAGCAGGCCACCAAACACGCAGCCGACGACGGTTTCTTCGCGAACCTCACGGCCGGCGCCACGACTGCGGACGGCCCGCTCCCGCCGGAACTGCAGTCCAAGCTCGACGCCGGCACGGCGGCCGCCCGGGTGGCCTACGCCCGGCTAGCGGGATTCCTCGAGTCCGAACTCCTGCCCGTCGCCCCGGCCAAGGACGCCGTCGGGCGCAGCCGCTATGCGCTGGCCTCACGGTCCTTCCTCGGCGCGACCGTGGATCTGGAGGAAACCTACGCGTGGGGCGTGCAGGAACTGGACCGCCTGATCGCCGAACAGGAACGGGTGGCCGGGGAAATCCGGCCCGGCGCCACGATCGAGGAAGCCAAGGAGATCCTGAACAACGATCCCGCCCGCCAGCTCAAGGGCACCGACGCCCTCCAGGCCTGGATGCAGGAACTCTCCGACAAGGCCGTGGCGGAGCTCGCCGGCGTCCACTTCGAGATCCCGGACGTCATGAAGACGCTGGAGTGCAAGATCGCCCCCACCGATGAAGGCGGCATCTACTACACCGGCCCCTCGGAGGACTTCAGCCGTCCGGGCCGGATGTGGTGGTCCGTGCCTGCCGGTGAGGACACCTTCACTACCTGGGCCGAAACCACCACCGTCTACCACGAGGGAGTGCCCGGCCACCATCTGCAGGTCGCCACCGCCACCTACCGCCGCGAGCTGCTGAACAAGTGGCGCCGGAGCGTGTGCTGGACCTCGGGCCACGGCGAAGGCTGGGCCCTCTATGCCGAGAAGCTCATGCAGGAACTGGGCTACCTGAAGGATCCGGGCGACCACATGGGCATGCTCGACATGCAGCGCATGCGGGCCGCCCGCGTGGTGTTCGACATCGGAGTGCACCTGGAGTTGGAGGTGCCCGAGCGTTGGGGGTCGGGCACCTGGACCCCGGAGAACGGCTTTGACTTCCTCCGCGCCAACCTGCCGATCAGCGAGGGGCAGCTGAAGTTCGAGTTCACCCGCTACCTCGGCTGGCCGGGACAGGCACCCTCCTACAAGGTGGGCCAGCGGCTGTGGGAGCAGATCCGGGCCGAGCTTGAATCCCGCCCCGGCTTCGACCTCAAGGCGTTCCACACCAAGGCCCTGAACATCGGCTCGGTGGGCCTCGACACCCTCAAGCGCGCGCTGCTGGGGTAGGGCGGTTCCCGGGAGCAGCCATCCTCCCGCCATCTCCCTAGCCTCGCAAGCCCGGCCAGGGAGATGGCGTGGGCCCAGGCGTGCTCGCTCGAACACCCCACCGTCCCCCAGGGGAGATAAAGGCCACACCGGAGGTTGGAATAACTTCACAATCGGGTAGTCTTCCGGCGTATTTCCTGGGATTGCGCGACCGGACCTAACAACTTGCCGCGTAATATTTCTCAACATCCTTTCGCCGTGCTATCGGCGCTGGTCCTAGCGTGTTCCGGTGAGCATTCAGACAAGCACCCCCGCACCCGCTGGAAAGACCGGGTTCCAGCTACCCAAATGGGCCGGCTCGTTCGGTTTCCAGATCATCGCCGCGCTGATCGTGGGCCTCGGCCTTGGCCTTCTCGCCAAGTACACGGGCAGCACCAAGGCGAACCCCAATGCCCTCGGCACCACCCTGCAGACCATCGGTTCGAGCTACGTCTCGCTGCTGCAGACCGCCGTCGTTCCCCTCATCTTCACCGCCGTCGTCAGCTCCATTTCCAACCTGCGCGCGGTCTCCAACGCTGCCCGGCTCGCCTGGAACACGCTGCTCTGGTTCGCCATCACCTCGCTGATCGCCGTGCTGATCGGGATCGGACTCGGCGTGCTGCTGCAGCCCGGGGCCGGCACCGGCATCAACCAGGAAGCCAAGTACGCCGGCAAGTCAGGCGACTGGTGGGCCTTCCTCTCCGGGCTCTTCCCCAAGAACTTCCTGGGCCTGGGCGCGACCACCACCGTCACTGACGGCGTGGCCACCATCGCGGTCAGTTTCAACGTGCTCCAGATCCTCGTGATCGCGATCGCCGTCGGAATCGCCGCACTCAAGGTGGGGAAGGCCGCCGATCCGTTCCTGAACCTCAATGCCTCCGCCCTCGCCGTCATCCAGAAGGTCCTCTGGTGGATCATCCGGATCGCGCCGATCGGCACCGTCGGCCTGATCGGCAACGCCGTGGCCGTCTACGGCTGGGACACCATCGGCTCGCTCGGCAAGTTCACGGTGGCAATCTACATCGGCCTGGCGCTCGTGCTGTTCGTGGTCTACCCCGTCCTGATCCGCAGCCACGGCCTGTCCGTCAAGCAGTACTTCTCCGGCGTGTGGCCCGCCGTGCAGCTGGCCTTCGTCTCCCGCTCCTCGATCGGCACGCTGCCGCTGACCCAGCGGGTGGCCGAACGGAGCCTGGGCGTCCCGCGCGCCTATGCCTCCTTCGCGGTGCCGCTGGGCGCGACCACCAAGATGGACGGCTGCGCCGCGGTCTACCCCGCCGTCGCTGCGATCTTCGTGGCCCAGTTCTTCGGCATCCAGCTTGATTTCACCCAGTACCTGCTGATCGCGCTGGTGTCCGTGCTCGGCTCGGCCGCGACCGCCGGCACCACCGGCGCCGTCGTGATGCTGACGCTGACGCTTTCCACGCTGGGACTGCCGCTGGCCGGCGTCGGGCTCCTGCTGGCGATCGACCCGATCCTGGACATGGGCCGCACCGCCGTCAACGTGGCCGGCCAGGCCCTGATCCCTGCAATCGTGGCCAAGCGCCAGGGCATCCTGGACGAGACCCTCTACAACGCGCCGCGGAACGGCGATCCGTTCAGCGACGACCTCGCCGACGCTTCCGCCGACCTTGTGGCCGCGCCGGCTGCTGATCCGGCCTCAGCGCGGCCGACGGCGGAGCGCGAACTGGCGGACGCCACGGCCTAGCCGGTCCGGTCGGACAGGCAAAAGTGCGACGGCGAAGTCCCCGGAATTTCCCGGGGACTTCGCCGTTTCTGCCGTTGAACGGGCCAGAGGGAGCTGGCCCTTAGCGCCCGCCGATCACGCCCTTTTCCGCCGCCTTGGTGACGGCATCCGCTTCAGCCTGGGTCAGGGTGCCGTCCTTGACGGCTTGGTCCAGCCGGGGCTTCAGCGCGGCGGCGTGCTGGGCCTGCTCCGCGGTCCGGATTTCCTCCAGGGCGGCCGTGACCTTGGCTTCATCGATGCCAAGGGACTTCGCCAGGGATGCGGCCAATGCCTTCTCCATCGCGGCGCGGTCCGGCTTCTGTCCTTCGGCCGGCGGGGTGGTCGGCTTGTTCGCGTCGCGGAAGGCCTTCAGGGCGTCGGTGACCTTGGCCTCGTCAACGCCGAGTTTGGCGGCGAGGTCCTTGACACGGGTGCCGAGCTCGGCGCCCGCAGGTCCATGGCCGTGGCGCCCACCGTGCATGCCGTGCCCGTCGGAAAAGGTGCCACCCGGGGCGCTGGAGCTGGGGGACGGGGTGGGGCTCGGCGTCGTCGTGGCAGAGGCCATCCCGGCGACTCCGAGCCCGGCGCCGAGTGCCACCGCCGCGGCCCCAAGGCCGAGCGCGATTTTGGTTGTGCGTGACATGTGTGTCTCCTGGATCTGCCGCGCGGTGACGGCTTTTTGTTGCTGACGGCTCTCCTTGGGAAGTCGGTACCACCAGCGTTTCCAGTCTGCACCCGCCTGAGCAGAGATAGCTGTCTCCCAGCTTTCAGGTTCCTGTGAATCCTGCTGTGAATCCGGCAACGGATCCCGGCCCTGGCGCAGACGTGAATCCCGCTGCATGGCTGCCCTCGCCCAGGCCCCAAAAATGGATAGGCTCTGGGCATGCTGATCGTCACATCGAATGACATCCCGGGCCACCGGATCGACGCCGTCTTCGGCGAAGTCATGGGCCTGACCGTCCGCTCCCGGGACGTCACCGCCCAGGTCATGGCGGGCTTCCGTTCCTTGGGCGGCGGCGAGGTGCGGGAAATGACCCGGGCCCTCTACGACAGCCGGCAGCAGGTCATGGCCCGGATGGTCTCCGAAGCCGAGCAGCGCGGCGCCAACGCCATCGTCGCCATGCGCTTCGACACGTCAGCGATCGGGCCCAACTGGACGGAGATCTGCGCGTACGGCACGGCCGTCTTTGCCATTCCACTCTCACACAACGAGCCCGGAGCGACGGGCCAGTCGATCTACCTGACCGGTTCCGGCGACGCGGCCGGCGAACTCAAACCCTGAGCCTCAAGCCCTGAAAATACTTGCTCAGAGTGCAAACATGCACGTAGTGTAAGGGCGTGTCTTCACTACCATCCTCTGCCGGCGGCCAGGCTGCCGCATCCGGTGAACCCGGCGTCCCGTCACGCCGCGAACTAAATAAGGCGGCCACCCGGCAGGCCATCACTGATGCCGCACTAAACCTGCTCCGGTCGCGGGGCCCCGGAAACTTCACGGTGGAGGACATTGCCGACGCCGCCGGGATATCCCGCCGCACCTTCTTCAACTACTTCGGCAGCACCGAGGCGGCGCTGGCCTCGGTGACATTCGGATTTCTGGACACGGCGCTCCAGCAGTTCCGGCTGCGTCCGGCCGACGAACCCATCCTGGACTCGGCGCGGGCAGCCCTCGTTGAACTGGCCGATCCCATGACGGTTGCACCGGTAGCCGAGATCTACAGCCTGGGCCAGACCAATCCCCAGCTCAGCCGCTCCGAACTGGAAGCCTGGGACCACTGCACCGAACAAATCATCGAGGCCGCCCGCGAACGCTTTGCCCGGACGGCCGGCCACGACATCGACGAACTCTATCTGCGTGCCCTCGCCGGTTCGGTCATCTCCTGCGGCAAAGCAGCCCTGGACGTGTGGTTCGCCCGTTGCGGCGGCGACCTCAGCCCGGATTCCCTGTCCGTCCTGCGCCAGCTCCTGATCGAATCCATGGGCCTGCTGGGCTCCGGCTTCGCATCCCACTCCCCCGCCACCCCTTCCCCAGATCGGCACTGACATGGCCCTATTGCTTTACCGTCTCGGCAAGTTCTCCTACCGTCACCGCTGGCTCGTCATCTCCCTCTGGCTCGCCATCATGGTGGCCGTCGGTGGTGCGGCAGCCGCCTTCCACGGCACCCTGTCCAATAACTTCCAGATTCCCGGCACCGAAACCCAGCAGATGGCGGACAAGCTCAAGAGCGAGCTTCCCTCGTCCTCCGGCGGCTCCGCGAGCGTCGTGTTCGAAGCCAACGATGCCCAGTTCAGCCAGGCCGGAAAGGATGCGGTCACGGCTGCGCTGGCAAAGCTGAAGACGCTACCCGATGTCCAGGGCACAGTTGACCCGTTTGCCACCCAGGCGCAACTGGACAAGGCCGCCGCCGACCTCGCCGCGGGCAAGGAGCAGTCCGCTGCCGGCAAAGCCCGGCTGGACCAGGCCGCGGCCGAGTTGGCCGCAGGAAAGGCCAAGCTGGACGCTGCCGAGCAGCAGATGACGGCGGCCGGCATGCCGGCCGCCGTCATCGAGGCGCAGCTTGGCCAGCAGAAGGCGGCCCTCGCCGAAGGTCAGGCAAAGCTCGACGCCGGCACCAAGGAACTGGAAGCCGGCCAGGCAAAGCTGGCCCTGGGCACACGTCAGCTGGAGGCATCGAAGGGCCTGCGCTTCGTCTCCGAGGACGGCAAGGCCGCGATCGCGCAGATCCAGTTCAAGACTTCCATCAACGGCCTCAAGCCTGAGGTCCGGCAGGAAGTCCAGAACATCGTCAAGGAGGTTTCCGCCGCCAATGTGACCGCCCTGCCCAGCAAGGAGATCAGCGAGGACATTTCCGAGATCTTCGGCACCGCCGAAATTCTCGGCATCGCGGTGGCAGCCCTGGTCCTGATCATCATGCTCGGAACCCTGATCGCTGCCGGACTTCCGCTGCTGATGGCCATCGTCGGCGTCGCCGTCGGTGTGGGCGGCACCTTCGCCCTCAGCGGCGCCATGGATATGAGCTCCATCTCCCCGATGCTGGCGCTGATGCTCGGCCTTGCCGTCGGGATCGACTACTCCCTGTTCATCGTCAACCGCCACCGCGGCCAGCTGCTCGGCGGTATGGACCCCGAGGAATCCGTGGCGCTGGCCACCGGCACGTCCGGCAACGCTGTGCTCTTCGCTGGCCTTACTGTCATCATCGCCCTCGCAGCCCTCGTGGTCCCCGGCCTTCCGTTCCTGGCCGTCATGGGTCTCTCGGCCGCCGCGACGGTAGCCGTCGCCGTCGTCGTTGCCCTGACCCTGACGCCCGCCGTCCTCTCCCTTGTGGGCCGGAAACTGATCTCCAAGCGAGCCTGGGCCAAGGCAGAGAAGCACAACGCCGCCCCGGGCCACGAGACCGAGGACCGGGCCCGCGACGAACGCCGCAGCACCCACGGCTGGGGTGGCCTCGTCACCCGGCACCCGGTCCTGACCCTGCTGGCCGGCGTCCTGCTGTTGGGCATCGTGGCGCTGCCGGCGAGCCAACTGCGGCTTGCCCTGCCCGATGCCAGCTCCGAGCCGGTCGCCTCGCCAGCCTTCAGGGCCTATGACGTGACCAAGCGAAGCTTTGGCGAGGGCATGACGGGCCCGATCATCGTGGTGGGCGACCTCCCCGAAGGACTCAGCGAAACCGACGCCACGGCCAAGCAGTTCGACGTCGCGGACATCCTGCGCAAGACCGAGAACGTCACCGCCGCCGTGCCCCTGGCCCTGAGCGAGGACCGCCGCACCGCCGTATTCCAGGTCATCCCGAACGAGGGTCCGGCCAGCGCGAGCACGGTCCAGGTGGTCTCCGAACTCCGGGCCGAAAAGGCCCAGATCAAGGACTCCACCGGGGTCAGCATCGGGCTCACCGGGCAGACCGCCGGCAACGTCGACGTGTCCACCAAGCTCGGTGACGCGCTGCCGCCGTACCTGGCAATCGTGGTGGGCCTCTCGCTGATCCTCCTGCTGCTCGTGTTCCGCTCTATCTGGGTGCCGCTGCTGGCCACCGGCGGTTTCCTGCTCTCGCTCGCCGCCGCGTTCGGTGCCGTCGTCGCCGTCTACCAGTGGGGCTGGCTGGGGGGCGTATTCGGCGTCGAGAATCCGGGTGCCGTGCTGAGCTTCCTACCGATCATCCTGATCGGCGTGCTGTTCGGCCTGGCCATGGACTATCAGGTTTTCATTACCTCGGGCATGCGCGAGTCGTTCATGCATGGTGAATCGGCCAAGCACGCGGTCCGCACCGGCTTTAGCCATGCCGCGTCCGTGGTCACCGCCGCCGCCATCATCATGGTCAGCGTGTTCTCCGGCTTCATCTTCTCGCACCTGAACATGGTCCGGCCGTTGGGCTTCGCCATGGCTTTCGGCGTGCTGGTGGACGCGTTCGTGGTCCGCATGACGATCGTCCCCGCCGTGATGTACCTGCTCGGCGAGAAGGCCTGGTGGCTTCCCCGCTGGCTGGACCGGATCCTGCCGGACGTCGACGTCGAGGGCGCCAAGCTCCACCAGCCGGCACACGCCGCGTCGGCCTCCACTGAGGCCGAGCCCGAAGCCGAGCCCGAAGCCGAGTCTGAAGAGGTCGCAGCACGCTGACGTTCGCCAGCGCGGTACGACGGTAATGCGCCGCCCGCTAGAGCAACGCGGGGTCACTCAGCGATTGCGGTAGTAGTCCTTCCAGACCAAGCGGTGAAGGGGGATCCAACGCGGCAGCGACCTCAGACCGGGGATGAACGGCAGCAGGGTCAGCAATGCCGTGAGCACGAACATTGTGACGACAACCAGCGCATCGGCATTCGGGGCGGACTTGAACGGTTCCACCTGATAAAGGAGCGAGAAGAGCCACAACCAGGACTGCCCCGGCGTATCGCCGGTTTCGTTCATCACGCCCCACTGATCCCCGGAGAGGTGTTGGCTTGCTGCGAGACCCGGGAAGTAGCTGCCGTCCCCCAGGAACAGGAGGCTGCGCGTGTAGTCCGTGTTGTAGAAGTTTCCGCCGTTCTGCAGCACGCCGTCCAAATTGCCTTGGCGCGCCATGGCGAGCAACGCGCCGGTCAGCGCGGGGACCGGGCCGTAATCACCGTCGGCTACCTTGGCGGGGTCGTTATCGGGCGCGGCGGCGAGGGCGTCGGAATAGGCGGCTGCCCAGCCTGAGCGCTGCTGATCCGTGGCCGCCATCCAACGTGCCAGGTCTGCCGGCGGAGACGGCAGCGTCGCCAGCGGGACGATCACGAAGTCATTGGCGGTGTCTACGGGAAGGCGGACGCCGGAGAGACTTTGCAGGTCCACGGGGCCGATCGTCTGCGACGCACCTGGAGTCGAGTTGTAGGGCGGGCCGTACCCCGCAGAGTCGCTGGTACCGGCCAGTTCTTTTGCCGCGGTGCCAACGAAATCCGCCGGGGCGGCCGTGGCCCACGCTTTCAAGCTGACGCTGGGCTCATCAGGGGACCCGAAGAGGGCGGATACGCCGAGCACGAGCAGCCCGACCACCACAACACCGATGATCAGTTCCTTGATGAGGTCATATTCGCGGACGCTGCCCGTCCAGGGCCGGCTGGCAACGTCGTCCGTCTTCCGCCAAGACATGCTGTTGGTTTTCCTGGTCATCGCACTGCGCCCCCGGATTCCGCGGTCTCCGGTGGTGCGCTGGGCTCCGGAGGTTCCGCGGGCTCGGGGCGGTTGTGAAGCAGCTGGGCGTCGGACTCCGGGGCCTCAAGCGGAGGGACAACGCCGTGGACCCGGACCAGCAGGACATGCAGGATCACCACGGCGCCCACGCCCAGGGGCAGCAGTGTGATGTGCCAGGTGAAGAGCTGCCCGACGTTGGCGACGTTGAACCAGGCGCCTACTCCGACCGCGTTCAGCGCGTCCTTGGCTTCGAAGGCAATCCACTGGGAATCGAAGTTCGTCTGGAGCAGATATCCGGTGAAGGCCGCCACGATGGAAACGACAAAGGAGATCACGCCGGTGATCCAGGTCAGGACCCGGCCCCCGCGCCAGGCCGCCATCCAGAATTTCAGCCACAGGTGCACCACCATGAAGATGAAGAAGAGCTCCACGCTCCACAGATGGGTGCTGTTGACGAAGTGCCCCAGCGATGAAACGTGGTACCACTGGGGTCCGTTCAGTCCCAGCACGATCCCCGAAATGACGATCCACAGCAGTGAAGCGATCGCCCCCATGCCGAAGACGTACGCCCAGGATGCCACATAGCTCGGCTGGTCCTCGGGCAAGAGCTTGTCCGGAGGAAGCTTCTTAAGGAGCCACCGGCGGGCTCTGCCCGTCCAGGTGTGGGCGTCAGGTTCCTCGACCGGAGTGCCAGGCCCCGGTGTCGCCTGGGCGGTCATTTCCGCCGCTTCCCGCCGGGAAAAGGCAGGACCAGAGCCAGGACAAACAGGACGATCATCACGACGATCACTATCAGGTTTCCCGACTGGATGGTGAAGCCGTCCCAGCCAAAATATGTTCCGTCCCCAACGCTGCCAACGCTTGCCACTAGCCATCCGGTCATGGGCTGCTCGATTCTCTGTAGTGTCCCGAGGCAACCACACCATGATCAAGTATCCGCAGCCAGAGTCTTTCGCCCCGGCCGAGGGCTAACAGACGGCGCTACCTGGCGCCCCTGGAGGCCTCCGGATGGGCCGTAAGTGACCCCGCGTTGCTGAGCTGCGGTGGATTAGGCTGGATCCGTGACCCGCCTCATTCTTGCCTCCCAGTCCCCCGCCCGCACCAAGCTACTCAGCCACGCCGGGATCCGGCACGAGGTCCTTGTCTCCGACGTGGACGAGGACGCCGTCCAAGCCCGCTACGGCGTGACGGACCCGCATGACACCGCCCTCCTGCTCGCCCGGGCCAAGGCCGAGGCCGTCGCCTCGCTGCCGGAGGCCGACGGCGCCCTCGTCATCGGCTGCGATTCGGTCTTCGAGTTCGACGGCGAGGCCCACGGCAAGCCCTACACGGCCGACGTCGCCCGTGAGCGCATGCTCCGTATGAGCGGCAGCATGGGCGTCCTGCACACGGGGCACTGGCTCGTGGACTGCCGCGACACCGACGGCGGAAACACAGACGACGGCGGCGGGGACATCACCGCCCGGGGCTCCGGCGCCACGCTGGGCTCGGTGTCCTCGGCCGAGGTGCACTTCATGGACATGAGCGCCGAGGAGATCGAGACTTATATCGCCACCGGCGAGCCGCTCCAGTGTGCCGGCTCCTTCACGATCGACGGCTACGGCGGGGCATTCATCCGGAAGGTCGACGGCGACCCCCACACCGTCGTCGGGCTTTCCATTTCCACGCTCCGGGCGCTGCTCAGCCAGGCAAATGTGGGAATCACCGAGCTCTGGACGGGCGGGGCCATTGACCCGGCGGACGTCCGTGCCGAGTGAGAGCAGAGGGACGGCCAGCGACGGCGGAATGAGCCAATTCGCCGCCCTTTGTGGCAACCCTACAAAGGAAGGGCCGTTTACGCGCGGAATCCGCAAGTAATATCGGCGGAACCCTCAAAACCGCGCTAGGCTCCCTGAAGGAAAGAAGGAGACGCCTTGTCAGCAAATTCGGAGCAGTCCGCAACCACCGTGCCGGGATCAACGCAGTCACTTGCAGCAGAGGGCAGCCGCCCGCTCAGCAAAGTGCTGATCGCCAACCGCGGAGAAATTGCGGTGCGCATCATCCGCGCCGCGCGCGATGAGGGCATCGCCTCGGTGGCCGTGTACGCGGATCCTGACCGCGACGCGCTGCACGCCCGGCTCGCCGACGAGGCTTACGCGCTGGGTGGCAACACCGCCGCTGAGTCCTACCTCGTAATGGACAAGATCATCGACGTCGCCCGCCAGTCCGGCGCGGACGCCATCCACCCGGGGTACGGCTTCCTGGCCGAAAACGCCGACTTCGCCGCCAAGGTCATCGACGCCGGCATCACGTGGATCGGGCCCTCCCCCGAGGCGATCTCCGCCCTGGGCGACAAGGTCCAGGCCCGCCACATCGCCGAGAAGGTCGGCGCCCCGCAGGTCCCCGGCACCGCCGATCCGGTCAATTCCGCCGAGGAAATCCTCGACTTCGTGGACAAGTTCGGCCTGCCCGTCGCCATCAAGGCGGCCTTCGGCGGCGGCGGACGCGGCATCAAGGTGGCCCGCACCCGCGAGGAAATCCCCGAACTCTTCGAATCCGCCGTGCGCGAGGCCACCGCCGCCTTCGGCCGCGGCGAGTGCTTCATTGAGCGCTTCCTGGACGCCCCGAGGCACGTCGAAACCCAGTGCCTCGCCGACGCCTACGGCAACGTTGTGGTCGTCTCCACCCGCGACTGCTCGCTCCAGCGCCGCAACCAGAAGCTCGTCGAGGAGGCCCCGGCCCCCTTCCTGACGGAGGAGCAGAACCGGCGCCTCTACGAATCGTCCAAAGCCATCCTGAAAGAGGCCGGCTACCTCGGCGCGGGCACGTGCGAGTTCCTCGTCGGCCAGGACGGCACCATCTCCTTCCTTGAGGTCAACACGCGCCTGCAGGTAGAGCACTGTGTCTCCGAGGAGGTCACCGGGATCGACCTCGTGCGCGAACAGTTCCGGCTGGCCCGCGGCGAGGAGCTCGGCTACGGGGACCCGGAAGTGCGCGGCCACTCGATTGAATTCCGCATCACCGGCGAGGACCCGGGCCGGAACTTCATGCCCGCCCCCGGCACCATCACGACGCTCAAGAACCCGACCGGCCCCGGCGTCCGCATCGATTCCGGCGTGGAGCAGGGCGATGTCATCAGCGGCAACTTCGACTCCATGCTCTCCAAGCTGATCGTGACCGGCGCCACCCGCACCCAGGCCCTGCAGCGGTCCCGGCGCGCGCTCGAGGAGATGGTGGTGGAAGGCATCCCCACCGTCATCCCGTTCGACCTCGCGGTGGTTTCCAACCCGGACTTCGCACCGGCCGAGGGCCCCTTCAAGGTCCACACCCGCTGGATCGAGACCGCCTTCGTCAACGACATTCCCGCTTGGGCCCCCACCGGCACCGAGGCTGAAGCGGCCGACGCCGGCGGCCGCCAGCGCGTCGTCGTCGAGGTCGGCGGCAAGCGCCTGGAAGTCGTCCTCCCCGCATCACTCGGCTCGGTCAGCACCACGGCCGGCGCCAAGCCGGCCAAGGCCAAGAAGCGCCTCCGCAGCGGCGGCGCAGCCGTGGCCGCGAGCGGCAACGCGCTGACCTCGCCTATGCAGGGCACCATCGTGAAGGTGGCAGTCGCCGAGGGCGACGCCGTCGCTGAAGGCGATCTCGTCGTCGTGCTCGAAGCGATGAAGATGGAGCAGCCGCTCACCGCGCACCGCGCCGGCATCGTCATCGGCCTCTCCGCCGCTGCCGGCGAGACGGTCTCCGCCGGCGCCATCATCGCCCTGATCGAGGACGGCGCGGCCGAGTAGCTTCGGCCCTCAGCATCCCCCGGGCGGGACGCAGGCGCGCCTCTGGCGCCCCCGCGTCCCGCCCGTGCAAACTTGGTCTGTGAAGCCATTTCTGCTCCTCGCCTCCCGCGCCGAGGACGAGGCCGCCGAGGACGAATACCGGGCCTACCTGCGCTACGGCGGACTGGAACCCGGGCAGCTGCACCGCGTCCGGATGGAAGCCGGACCGTTGCTTGAGCTGGAGCTGTCGCGCTACTCCGGAGTGATTGTGGGCGGAAGCCCGTTCACCTCCAGCGACCCTTCCGAGCACAAGACCGACACCCAGCACCGGGTGGAGCGTGAGCTCGCCGCGCTGTTGGACAGGATCGTCGCTGAGGATTTCCCGTTCCTGGGCGCCTGCTACGGGGTGGGCACGCTGGGCCGGCACCAGGGCGCCGTGATCGACCGCACCTACGGCGAAGGCCTGGGCGGCGTCACCATCAAGCTGACGGACGAGGGGCTCGCGGATCCCCTCCTGCACGGGCTGCCGGAGAGCTTCACGGCCTTCACCGGCCACAAGGAAGCCTGCACCGTCCTGCCTGCCCACGCGGTGCTCCTGGCCAGTTCGGCCGCCTGCCCGGTGCACATGTTCCGGATCAAGACCAACCTCTACGCCACCCAGTTCCATCCTGAACTCGACGCCGAGGGGCTGATCACCAGGATCGACATCTACCGCCATGCCGGATACTTCCCGCCGGAATCGGCCGAGATGCTGATGGAGGACGCCCGGCAGTTCGCGGCCACCGAACCGATGAAAATCCTCCGGAACTTCGTCGAGCGCTACGCGAGCTAGTCCCGCCGGCAGTCACCAGGTACGGACCGACGAGATAAGGAAGTGCCGGACGCGTAAATGCCCGGCGTGTTCAGCGAACACGCCGGGCATTTCCGTCAGCGGCAGGCCTGGAACGTCAGGCTACGTTGTTCTCGTAGTCGAGGTCCCGGGTTTCCTTGCTCACGAACAGGGCGATCAGTGTCAGCACGGCCATGGAGGCGAGGTAGACGCCCACCAGCACGGTGCTGCCGCCCGCCAGTTCCCAGAGCCAGACGGCGATGAACGGAGCCACGGCCGCGCCAAGGATGCTGGAGACGTTGTAGCTGATCGCGGAGCCGGTGTAGCGGACGTTGGTCGGGAACAACTCCGGCAGGAGCGCGCCCATGGGGCCGAACGTCAGGCCCATAAGCGAGAAGCCGATGACCAGCAGTGCCATGGCGCCCACGAAGCCGGCGCTGAACAGCGGAACGAACAGCAGGCCGAAGGCGAGGATGCCGAAGGTCACGGCGATCAGCATCTTGCGGCGGCCGAATTTCTCGGCCAGCGGGCCGGAGACCAGCGTGAAGATGCCGAAGAACACGACACCGGCGATCAGCATCCAGAGGAAGTCGTTCCGGGTGTAGCCCAGACCCGGAACGAATGCCGCGGCGGCGGCATCGGTCATCGGCTTGCCGGCCTTTACGGCGGCGGCCTTCGCCGCGTCCAGGCTGGCCGCCCGGGTCCCGTAGGTCAGCGTGAATGTGGTCATCAGGTAGAAGAGCACATAGGTTGCGAGCATGATGAACGTGCCGAGGATCAGCGGGCGCCAGCTGGTCTTGAAGACCCGTGCCAGCGGCAGCTTGGCGACCTCTTTGGATTCGAGGACCTTGGTGAAGGCGGGGGTTTCGATCAGCTTGAGCCGGACGTAGAGGCCGATGATCACCATCACGGCGCTGGCCAGGAACGGCACGCGCCAGCCCCACGCCTCGAATGCCGCCGGGGTCAGGGTGTAGCTGAAGATCAGGAAGAGCACATTGGCGATGATGAAGCCGATGGGCGCACCCAACTGCGGGAACGTGCCGTAGATGGCACGCTTGTTTGCCGGGGCGTTCTCGGTGGCGAGCAGCGCCGCGCCGCTCCACTCCCCGCCAAGGGCAAGGCCCTGGGCGAAGCGCAACACGACGAGCAGGGCCGGGGCCCAGAAGGTCCAGCCGGGAACGGTCGCCGTCGGGAGGCAGCCGATCAGGAAGGTGGCAATGCCCATCGTCAGCAGCGAGGCCACGAGCGTGCCCTTGCGGCCGAACTTGTCACCGAAGTGGCCGAAGACGATCGAGCCGAGCGGCCGGGCGATGAACGCGACGCCGAACACGGCGAAGGATGCCAGGAGCTGCGTGGTCTCGTTCTGCCCCGGGAAGAAGAGCTTCGGGAAGACCAGCACGGCGGCGGTGGCGTACACGTAGAAGTCGTAGAACTCGACGGTGGTGCCGATCAGGCTGGCGACGATCACGCGGCCGCGCGAGTTCACCTGCTTGGCAGACCCATGCTCCGCGGAGGTTGCAGTGGAGGACATGTAGTAACGCTTTCATGATGACCGGACGGATGTTCCCCAGGGCCCGATGCCCCGGGCCGCCGGCTAGGGATTCGTATATGTCTGATAATAGTTCCCATCGTCCACCCAATGGACAAACGTTCCACTATTTGGACATTTTGGTTCGTCTCACGTGGTGGTCGTCACAGCGATTCTCACACCGTCACATAAGCCCCGATAGGCAAACGTCACAGCACGTTAATAAACCGCGACCGTCCCTGAAACGCGGCGTACCTACCGTTGAAGGACAACACCCCCCAAGGAGGTCTCCTAAGTGACTGCTGAACGCACCGCCGAAATCGGCACCGCAGATGCCGGCGCCGCCCGCACTGCCGACACCCTTACCCTCGAGCACCGGCCCGGCCGCTGGATCGCCAACTGGGATGCGGAAAACAAGGAACAGTGGGAATCGGCCGGCCGCTGGATCGCCCGTCGCAACCTGAACTGGTCCATCTTCGCCGAGTTCCTGGGATTCGTGGTCTGGCAGCTGTGGTCGATCGTGGTGGTCCAGCTTCCCGCCGCAGGCTTCAAGTTCTCCACCAACGAGATCTTCTGGCTGATCTCCATGCCAAGCCTCGTGGGCGCCACGCTGCGGATCCCCTACACCTTCATGGTGCCGCGCTTCGGCGGCCGCAACTGGACCATCGTCTCCGCACTGTTGCTGCTGATCCCGACGATCGGACTGGGCCTGTGCGTCGCCAACCCGGCCACCCCGTTCGGCGTCATGCTCTTCGTGGCGGCCCTGGCCGGATTCGGCGGCGGCAACTTCGCCAGCTCGATGGCGAACATCACCTTCTTCTACCCGGCCCGGGAAAAGGGGTGGGCCCTGGGCCTGAACGCCGCCGGAGGAAACCTCGGCGCCGCCGTCGCACAGCTGGCCGTGCCGATCGCTATCACCCTGCTGGCAGCCGGCACCGTGAACCTGCCCGTCGCCGGGTTCATGTGGGTTCCTCTGATCCTGCTGGCCGCCTTCGGCGCCTGGAAGTACATGAACAACCTCACCAGCGCCAAGGGCGACGTCGCGGGTTCGCTGGCGGCGCTCAAGGAACCGCACCTGTGGATCATGGCGCTGCTGTACATCGGCACCTTCGGCTCGTTCATCGGCTTCGCCGGCGTCTTCCCCAAGCTCATCAAGGACTACTTCCCGGCATTCTCCTCGATCTCCGTCGGCACCGTGGCCCTGTCCCTGGCCTTCCTCGGCCCGCTGGTCGGTTCCCTGGCCCGCCCCTACGGCGGACGCATGGCGGACCGGATGGGCGGGGCCCGCATGACCGTCGCAGCCTTCGCCGCCATGGCCGTCATCACCCTGACCATGCTCTGGACGCTGCCCATGAAGAACTTCTGGCTCTTCCTGTTCCTGTTCCTGCTCCTGTTCACCGCGAGCGGTTTCGGGAACGGCGCCACCTACCGCATGATCCCGATCATCTTCGCCACCTCCAGCCGGGCCGCCCGCTCCGGGGCGAGCACGCACACCACCCAGCGGCTCGCGTCCTCGGCCCTCGGCCTGATCTCGGCCATCGGTGCCTACGGCGGATTCATCATCCCGCAGGTGCTCAACGCCTCCAACACCGCCAGCGGCTCCTACACCTCGGCCTTCTACGGATTCGTCGGGGCATACGTCCTGATGCTGGCCGTCTGCTGGTTCTGCTACATCCGCAACGCCAACCGAAACGCGATGGGACACGTCTAACATGACCGCCGGCGCCGACACGCACTGCCCCTACTGCGCCCTGCAGTGCGCCATGACGCTCACCTCTCCAGCGGCTCTGACCCCGGCTCCCCAGCCGGGGTCAGACCCCGTTGACGCCGCACCGGCGCCGGCACCCGCCGCCGCTGTGTCACCCGCAAACGGGCCTCTCCTCACTGTGACCGGCCGGGACTTCCCCACCAACCGCGGCGGCCTGTGCCGCAAGGGCTGGACCTCCGCGTCACTGCTGGACCACCCGGGCCGCGTCACGGAACCGTTGCTGAAGGACGACGACGGCGTCCACCGCCCGGTCAGCTGGGACGAGGCCCTCATGCGGATCGTCTTCGCCGTGAAGAAGGCCCGCGCCGAACACGGAGCGGACGCCGTCGGAGTCTTCGGCGGCGGCGGCCTCACCAATGAGAAGGCCTACCAGCTCGGCAAATTCGCCCGGCTGGCCTTGGGCACCTCGCGGATCGACTACAACGGACGGTTCTGCATGTCCTCCGCGGCTGCGGCCGGCATGCGCGCCTTCGGCCTGGACCGCGGGCTGCCGTTCCCGCTCGCGGACCTCGACGCCGCCAGCACTATCCTGATGCTCGGCTCCAACGTCGCCGAGACCATGCCGCCCTTCGTCCAGCACCTGCAAGGCGCACGCGACGCCGGCGGGCTGATCGTCGTCGACCCCCGGCGCTCCGCCACCGCCGCGTTTACCTCCGACGGCGGCGGCCTGCACCTGCAGCCCCTGCCGGGCACCGACCTCGCCCTCCTCCTGGGCATTTCCCACGTGGTGATCCACGAGGGCCTGGCCGACGCCGCGTTCATCGCGGAACGGACCGCCGGCTACGACGCCGTGGTCCGCAGCGTCGGAAGCTTCTGGCCGGAACGGGTCCAGTCGATCACCGGTGTCCCGGCCGGACTGATCCGCGACACCGCCCGCCGGCTGGCCGACGGCGCCCGCAAGGGCGGCAGCTACATCCTCACCGGCCGCGGCGTCGAACAGCACGTCGACGGCACTGACACCGCCACGGCCGCCATCAACCTCTCGCTACTGCTGGGCCTGCCGGGCTCCGCGCGGAGCGGCTACGGCACGCTCACCGGCCAGGGCAACGGCCAGGGCGGCCGGGAACACGGCCAGAAGGCCGACCAGCTCCCCGGCTACCGGAAAATCACCGACCCCGCCGCCCGCGCCTACATGGCAAAAGTCTGGGGTGTGCCCGAAACCCTGATCCCCGGTCCCGGCCTCCCCGCCGTCCAGCTCCTGAAGTCCCTGGGACAGCCCGACGGCGTCCGGTGCCTCTTCGTGCACGGCGCCAACGTGGCGGTGTCCGCCCCGGACGCCAACGCCGTGATCGAGGGCCTGCGCAGCCTGGACTTCCTCGTGGTGTGCGACTTCTTCCTCTCCGAAACCGCCGCCGAGGCGGACCTGATCCTGCCCGTGACCCAGTGGGCCGAGGAAGAGGGAACCCTCACCAACCTCGAAGGCCGCGTGCTCCGCCGCCGCCGGGCCCTCACTCCCCCGCCCGGTGTCCGCAGCGAGCTGTGGATCATGACCCGGTTGGCCGAGCTCCTGCACGCACCCTCCACCTTCAGCGAGGACCCGGAGACGGTGTTCGAGGAACTCCGGCTCGCGTCCTCCGGCGGCCTGGCCGACTACTCCGGAATCGACTACGCCATGCTGGACCGCGGCGAGGCCGCCTACTGGCCGTACCCGTCGGGTGGCACCGGCACGCCGCGACTCTTCCTGGACGCCTTTGCCCATGCGGACGGGCGGGCCGTCTTCACGGCGGTGACGCCCCGGCGTCGTTCTGTTTCTCGGGGCTCCGCGTCCGCGGCGGAGCGCGGCAGCGCTGATCATTTGGGCAAGCCGATGACGCTGATCACCGGCCGTCTCATGGAGCACTACCAGTCAGGGGCGCAGACCCGCCGGGTGGCCGCGCTGGTCGAGGCCCGGCCGGAGGCGCGACTGCAGCTGCACCCCGCCGCGGCCGCCGCCCAGGGCATCGCCGACGGCGACTACGTCTCGATTTCCAACGAGCGCGGCGAGGTCAGCTGCCGTGCCGAGCTCAGCACGGACATCCGCCCGGAGACGGTGTTCCTGCCGTTCCACTTCCCGGAACTCGAGAGCGCCAACCGGCTCACCGAGGCGGCCACGGACCCCATTTCCGGGATGCCTGAGTTCAAGACCAGCAAAGTGTGGATTCGCCCGGCAGTGTCCGGGGACGTCCCGGCCGGTGATCACAGCGGTGTTCAAGCCCGCGTTCTTCAAGCAGAGGAGACCTCATGACTGAGCGGATTGTGGTGGTGGGCTTCGGGCCTGTCGCCGCGCGGCTGATCGACGAGCTGCTGCCGGCCGTGCGCAGCGGAATCGCGCACCTGACGGTAATCGGCGAAGAGTCCGAGGCCGCATACAACCGGGTCCTCGTGGCGGATCTCGGCGTCGGCCGGACCACGCAGGCCGCCCTGGCCCTCGCGGACCCGGCCGCGCTGGTGGCCGACGGCGTCGACGTCCGGCTGGGCGTCCGCGTCCGGCGCGTGGACCGCGCCCGCCAGCAGGTTGTCCTCACCGACGGATCCACCCCGGGCTACGACCGGCTGGTCTTCGCCACCGGTTCCCGGCCGGTCATCCCGAACCTCACCGGGCTCAACCCGGACCCGGCCGCCCCGGTGCTGCCGCCGGGCGTGACAGCCCTGCGCGATCTCCGCGACGCGTCCGTGCTCCACTCGGCGGTGGCCGGCGGCAAGCGCGTGGTGGTCCTGGGCGGCGGCGTCCTGGGCCTGGAGACCGCACTGGCTGCGGCCGAGGAAGGCGCCACGGTCACCGTAGTGCACAACGGCCCGCATCCCCTGGGCCGGAACATCGACCGCGGCGGTGGCGCCGTGCTCGCGGCTTCGCTGCGGAACTGCGGCGTGCGGGTGGCCGGCAACGCCCGCTCCACCGGCGTCGAGCACAACGCCCCCGACGGCGGTTTCTCCGCGCTGCTTTTGGATGACGGTTCCGCGATCGACGGCGACCTCCTGGTCCTCTCCTGCGGCGTCCGGCCGCGGACCCAACTGGCCCAAGGCTGCGGCCTCTCCACGGCCGCCGGAATCCTGGTGGACCACAAGCTCCGCGCCCACCACGAGCCCCACATCTTTGCGATCGGCGACTGCGCGGAGGTCCGTTGCCCGGACCCCGAATGCGTGGAGTGCCGGACCGCGCGCGGCCCGTCCGGGCTGGTGGGCCCGGGCTGGCGGCAGGCCGAATGGCTCGCCGAGTATCTGACCCTGCTGGCGTCCGGCGCTCCTGCCGAGGCGGAAGCATTGCCGGCGCTGGCCGCGGAGTTGCCGGGCGTGATCGTGCTCAAGGCCCGCGGCATGAACATGGCCGTGGCCGGGGATGTGTCCGCCGAGCCGTGGGACGAGGAAGCCCTCACCGCGGGAGCAGTGAACGGCCGCGCCCGGCTGCAGATTGCCCAGTGGGCCGATCCGGAACACGGCCGCTACGTGAAGATGATCACCCGCGCCGGCGTGCTTGAGGGTCTCGTGGCCGTGGGTATGCCCCGCACTTCGGCCGAGCTCGTGCAGCTGTTCGAGCGCGGCGCCGAACTCCCCGCTGACCGCTCGCTGCTGCTGCGCCTGGACGGGCCGGACCAGCTCGCATCGCCCGGAGCCGCCGACCCTGCCCGGACGGTCTGCCGGTGCGCCGGCGTCAGCGGAACGGCCATTGCCGCCGCGGCCTCCGACGGCTGCTCCACGGTGCCCGAGGTTTCCGCGGCGACCCGTGCCGGCACGGGCTGCGGCGGCTGCCACGACGACATCAAAGGAATCATCGAGGCCCATTTTCAGGGGGCGGTTGCCTGACCGCGGGGACGACGTCACGCTTTGAACGCGCAAAAGGCTAGCATGGCGGCGAACTTTAGCCGCGCGATTTCCACCACCGGTGCCCGCGAGGCATCACTGGACGGGACCGAGGTTCTGAAGCCCCGGAGGCCGGCTCGGCAGCGTTCTACTGCGCCGTGTTATCGAACATCTTCTGCCACTGGGCATGCTCGCGGCCGGCGTCTAGCCGGCGGCTGGCAGTCCACCTGGGCAGATAGTCCGGCGCGGGCAGCTCGCGGGAAGGCTTCAGCGCGGGCACAGGCCGGGTCTGGACAGGCTTGGCCACGGGCCGGGTCTGAACGGCCTTCCGGCGGTAGCCCGGCGTCGGGTCGGCCACCGTCCAGTTGATCACGGCGCGCAAAAGGAGCACGAGCACCCAAAGACCGAGCCCCGCCACGATGTATTGCCAAAACAAGACCAGTAGCACGATCGCCAATAGCACGAAAATGAACATAACGACACTATTACACGCGCGACACGCCCGGAGAAAGGGGTTTACTCCCTGATCACCCGCATGGGAGTTGTCGGCCACGGCACGGAAGCCCCGGCATTGTTCAGACACACTGCAGTACCGACGCAACGATGCGCTCGCTCTGCAAGGTGGACGCGCTAAGCATCCGGCCAAGAGACGACTCTCCCAGTTAGCGGGTTCTGGCGGGGCTGTAGGTTGCGGATAGGTCTGCTGCCAGAAAAGTCGCCTTTCGCAAGGTTGGGGCAGGTGGCGCTTGACGAAGCAAGCTTCACCGTAGACCGCGGACGAACCCGAACGGTTGCATGGCGAGTGGCATTGCCGGTGGGAAGTGGAACGCTTAGTTATCTGGCGCTAGTTGGATTAAACTGGGGGCACTAAACCCCTTCGAGGACTGGTTGCCCGTGGAGACGATATTCTTCCTGGTCGTAATTCTCACCGCAGTGTGGATCCTGCTCGGCCTCTTGCTGAGACTCAAGAAGAGAACCCGCCGCAAGGGCTCCGATTACTACGTACCCACCTTCAAAGCCAACTTCGACACATGGGAGAGCAAATGGACCATGGACCGAAAGCTGCAGGAGAGATGGGATAAGGCACTGTGGCAGCAGGAGTTTAATCGTCTGTAGAGCCGGCCGGCCTACTTGGAGCTGGCTGTCGCCATTCCCCGGAAGAGGAACATCAGTACCGCCGGATGCTGTGAAGCGCATTCATGAACCCACGGATCACCCTGCGGACGAGGTACATCCCATTCCACGCCCGGTACAGTGCGTCCAAAGAACTTTGTTCTCCGGCACGGGCACTGTGACCGACGTCTGCCGCTTGCTGGCGCCGCAACCCCCGACAAACGCGGGCGCCCCGGCAGTTGCCGGGGGCGCTTTTGCCTTCAAATCGGCCAGCCCGGAAATTACTCAGACACCGTTCAAGGCGGCCGCCGCAGCGCCCTAAAGACTCGGCACCCGGAGAGTGGCTGCTACCGTCGAACTACATTGAGCAGCATTAGCAAGGTCGCCGCTCCGTTGCCCAGACGACACAGGGCGTCTACATTGTCTGTGGGCCTGGCAAGCGTGCCTTTGAGGCGTTGGGCGCGGCCTGACCAGAACACAGAAACCCGCCAGTCGTGACGACTGACGGGGTCTTCTGCGTGTGGTGATTAGTAGCGGACGACGTACGTCCTGCTGAACCGATAGCTGACCTTGCCCGCCAACGTGCCCTTGACGCGCACGACGTACTTGTCGCCTTTGCTGTCCCTGCCCGGCGGCCCCCAGACCCTAGTGGTTTCATGCCAGCCGCCCGCAAAGACTTCGCCGTTCAGGAACCAGCGGTATTCCAGCTTGGTGCCCTTGGCCCAGCCATACGTGTTCGCCCCCAGGATTGTTCCTGGAGTGACGTAGACGGTGGACACGCCGGCTGTGCAACTCGCGGTAGTTTCAGCACATGACGCGGGGCACCAAATGAATGCCGGTTCACAGCTTGCGGCGCTGGCCGGGGCCGCAACGGTGACCGCTCCGGCTCCCAGGGCAACGGACAGGGCGGCAGCGGCCGCCGCTTTACGGAAGATTGATCGTTTCAATGCTGGCACGGTTCCCCGTACCTCCTGTCGGTTCGTTGGCAGATATCTTGTGACTGCTGAACGCTTCCGACATACACCGGCTAAGGCGCCCCCAAGCATGAGTATAGCCACACGGGTAACACTGGCAACACGAGTGCTCAGCATGCATGTCTGCTAGAACGCGCTCCACGGTGCGCCGAGTTTGCGTGGATCGAATAAAACTCTGGAAGCCCGAACTTCAGTGCGACCCGTTCGGAGCAACCGGGCCCCTGCGAAACGGGCCTTTCTCCCCTTGGCACAGCCGCTGGGGCAGGAATCCAATGGACGTAAGCCCCGTTCGTCTGCAGGAGGCATCCCATGAACGTTCCGGTCATTTTGGCGCTCGGCGCGATTGTTGTGGTCGCCGTCGTGATGGGTGTTGTGTTTGCACGTGAAAAGGATCCACAGCGGCGCGCCACGGCGCTGACACGGACCGGGGCGGCCGTCATGGCCGTGTTCACGGTCCTCGCGGGAATCTTCATCGGTGGCGACGCCATGCAGGATCCTGGCGGAACGGCGGGAACGCTGATAACGCTCGCCTGGGTGGTGCCGATGCTCATCCTCGCGGTCGCGGCGTGGTTCTGGCCGGCGGTGACCTCTCCCCTGCTGCTCGCCCTGTCCTCCGCCTTCATCGCGGCCTGCATCTGGCTCGCCTTCGACCCGGCGGCCCTGCGCAGCTTCCTCAGTGACAACGGACCTGTCATAGCCGTCAGCGTCGTCGCGCTGGCATTCCCGGCCGCCGTGCTCGGCCTGAAACGCACCGCGCTGGCCGGCTGGCTGCTCGTGGCCCTAGGCGTGCTGCCGCTCCTGATCACGCTCATCGCGCGGTCCGGGCCGCTGGCATCGCTCACCGCGGCCAGCGTGGTCCCCCTGATCGCGGGAATCAGCTACCTTGCCGCGGTCCGGATGGCGCACGGAAGCTCGACGTCAGAGCATCCCCGGGCAGCCGCCGCCTAGAACCCGGCAAGCCCCTGCCGCGTAACGCGAATCGGGCCAGGAACAAACGGCAGGTAGCATCGGGGGCATGAGCGCCGACGACGACGACATCACGGAAGAACTACTGGCCGACGCCGAAAAACTCACCGGGCTGAGCCTGGAACTGCTCGGACTCGATCCGCACCCGGACGACATGACGGCCGAACAGCGGCTCCAGTTCGATCCCGAAGACCTGGAGGAAATGGCCGCCGTCCCGCCGGAGGACCGTCAGAAATCCGTGCGCCAGACCCGCCTGCTGGCCGGACTCCTGTGGAATTCGTCGAGCATCCTGATTGACCAGCTGTTCCGCGATCTCGGAACGCTCGGCACCCTGGACGTTGTCACGCCGGCCGATATCGCCGGGACCTCGGTCCTGTCCTCGCTGCCGCCGCAGTTCGCGGACAGCTACGACGCGAAGTTCACCCAGAAATTCATCGTCGTCGCCGCGGATGTCACCGCATCCCTGGTCCGGGGCTGGACCGCGCCGGGCTGCCTCGCCGCGGAGCTCGCCGTCCGCTGCCTCCTCGATCAGGCCGAAATCACCGAGGACATCTACGAACTGGACCTTCCGGAGGGCTGGCGGGCCGACGTCGAGGAAGTCCTCCTGGAGGACGCGGACAGCGACGCGCTCTACCCCGACGACGACGCCGACAGCCAGAACCGTGCCGACGCCGACTCCGGTAGTCTGGCGTTCGAACGGTGGTTCAGGCCCTTCGCGCCCGGCGACGCTGTTCCGCCCTACGCCCGCTCCTGAGCCCTACGCCTTAACAAGGTCCTACTTCTGACTGCCCAGCTTGGCCAGCCATGCCAGGTAGTCCTCGGTGAAGCGCTGGACGCCGTCCCATTCCGTGTAGACGTAGTCACGGGTGGTGTCCGTGTCCGGGGACCCTTTGTCGCTGGCGATCTTCTTCATCATGTGCTTCTTGATGAACCCGTAGTGGCTGTAGAGCAGCGCGCCGGCGAACAATCCGACGTGCGAGGGCCGCCAGCCCGTGTCTTCCTCGAACTTCGCCACGTAGCTCTCCGCGTTCTCCTCGTCCCCGTGGGCGGCCAGGCTCACCGAAACCAGGGCGGAGGGCAACCGTTCGAGCTCGGCGCGGTTCTTCTTGACGAAGTCCTTGACGTGCCCCTCGTGCTTGCCCATGTGAACCGAGGCCGCCACGATCACGCCGTCGTAGCCGCCCGGAAGGGTGTCGCCGGAATGTTTGAGGTCCGCCGTCTCTGCCTGGTGCCCGTGCGCCCGGATCAGTTCGGCCATGTAGTCGGCGATCTGTGCTGTCTGTCCTTCAACGGTCCCGTACGGGATATAGATCTTGGCCATGTTCCATGGTGTCCGCGCCGGGCCGCGTCGCGATACGGCCGAAGGTCCCCCGGGGCCGGGCGCACACGCACTCTTGGCGACGGGACTCCCAACTCCAGCACTCCTGACGCCCGAACCCTTGACGGCAGCGGCCCGCCGACATGAGATGGACGAAGGCACGGTCCGGTTCGGATTCGACCGGCCGGTCCAGAAGCATGACCTCACGACGAAAGGACAGGACATGTCCCTGCTCGACTCCGCCCTCTGGGAGGGCAAGATCCACCTCAACGGCTGGCGGCCCGGACGGGGCGGGATCGGCGACGCCGTCGAACCCGCAACCGGCGAGACGCTGGGCCACTATGGCGTGGCCTCAGTGGAGGATGTCCGCGAAGCCGCTGCCGTCGCCGCGACGGCGCAGAAGGACTGGGCCGCCCGCAACCCGGAGGACCGCGCCGCGGTGCTGCGCCGCGCGGGACAGCTCTGGGAGGAACACGCCGCGGAAATCGGGGACTGGATCGTCCGCGAATCGGGCGGCATCCCGCCCAAGGCCGGGCTGGAAACCCACATCGCGGCCAACGAATGCTACGACGCCTCGGCGCTGCCCTCGCTCCCGGCCGGCGACGTGCTGACCTCGAACGAGAACCGCTGGTCCTTCGCCCGACGACGCCCCGTCGGTGTCGTCTCGGTGATCGCGCCGTTCAACTTCCCGCTCATCCTCTCGATCCGCGCCGTCGCCCCGGCCCTGGCCCTCGGTAACGCCGTGCTGCTCAAGCCTGACCCGCGCACGGCGGTCTGCGGCGGCGTCACCCTGGTCCGGGTGTTCGAGGAGGCCGGCCTTCCGCCGGGCCTGCTGTCGCTGCTGCCGGGCGGTGCCGAGATCGGCGCGGCCGTCGTCGAGGCGCCCGAGGTCCGCGTCATCGCCTTCACAGGGTCGACGGCGGCAGGCCGCAAGGTGGGCGAAGCTGCCGGCCGGCTGCTCAAGCGCGCCCATCTGGAACTCGGCGGGAACAACGCGATGATCGTGCTGCCCGGCGTCGACCTTCCCAAGGCCGTCTCGGCCGCCGCGTTTGGCTCCTTCATGCACCAGGGACAGATCTGCATGGCGTCCGGCCGGCACATTGTGCACGAGGACATCTACGAGGACTACGTCAGCGCCCTTGCCGAGAAGGCCAGTCATTTGCCGGTGGGCGATCCCAAGAGCGGAACGGTGGCGCTGGGCCCGGTGATCGATGAGAAGCAGCTGCACCGCGTGGACACGATCGTCCAGGATGCGGTGCAGGGCGGCGCGCGGCTGGCCGCCGGCGGCAGCCACGACGGCCGCTTCTACCGGCCCACCGTGCTCGCGGACCTCGATCTCGCCAGTCCGGCGTGGAAGGACGAAATCTTCGGCCCCGTGGCGCCGGTGATGAAGTTCTCCACCGTGGACGAGGCCGTGGCCCTGGCCAACGACAACGAGTACGGGCTCTCCATCGGGATTCTCGGCGACGTCGGCATGGCCATGACGATCGCCGACCGTCTCGACTCCGGCAAGGTCCACATCAACGAACAGACCGTATCCGACGAGGCCAACTCGCCCTTCGGCGGGGTCAAGAACTCGGGCAACGGCTCGCGGATCGGCGGGCATCACGCCAACATGGAATCCTTCACGGAAATCCAGTGGCTGACCGTTCGGCCGGATATCGCACCGTACCCGTTCTAGAGGAGAAAGGTTCAGTGCCCCGCGGCGAGGTGCGTGGCGGGGTCGAACGGCTCGAACACTGACGAGCCGATCATGAAGATGCCTCGCTGCGGGATCCAGAAGTCCCCGAGCCTGTCCTGGACGGGCAGTGCTGAAGCCTGCCCCAGATTATGCCCCTGCAGGTGCGCTTCGCTCTCGCGGACAAACCACATCTGCCGCGGGCGCGCCCCAAAGGTCTGGCCGTTGGGCACCTTGCCCGTCAGCCCGATGTGCCCGGCCCCGAGCACCGGGCCGGCAACAGCCCCCATGGCGCGCAGGAACGTCCGGTTGCGCCACAGTTGCTCCGGGACCGACCCGGCCACCGCCGACATGAGCCGGGTGATGGGCGTTGCAGCCAGCGTCACGTCCCAGCCCAGGTCCACCTCGTCTCCGACTTCCACGCGGAAAGAGTAGTCGTCACGCCACCGGATGGAGATCCCGCCCGTCGACGCCGATCCGAGGGCGCTGCCGAAGTAGCGGGGGCATGAGGACCCGGGATTGGTGGTGCTGTGCATCGTCCAGACGCCGGCAGGATCGCGGATCCAGACCGAGTTGTAGCCCGGGCCGACGGAGGAGGCAGGAAAATGCCGCAGGGCCAGGATGTAGCCGGAGCTGAAAGGAACGCCCATCACGCCGTAGCCGGCAAACCGTTCTTGAGGGCCGGACGGCAGCCCGGGGTTCTGTTCCGCGGACTCAACAGCGGTGCGAGGACTTTGCATGGCTACGGCCTCCGTTTTGCTACATGTGAACGTGGAGCCGGCGCGCCGCTTCGGAGATGGAGCCGCTCAGCGACGGGTACACGGTGAAGGTGCTGGCGACGTCGTCGACGTGCAGTTTTTGGGTGACCGCAAGCGAGATCGCGAAGATGAGCTCCGAGGCGTTCGGGCCTACGACGACCCCACCGATCACTGTGCCGGAGCCCTTGCGGGCGAAGATCTTGACGAAGCCGTCGCGGTGGTTGCGCATCTTGGCGCGGGCGTTGCTGCGCAGGGACAGCTTGATGACGTCGGCCTGGTACTGGCCGGAGTCGATCTCAGCCTCGGAGACGCCCACGTTCGCGATCTCGGGCGAGGTGAAGATGTTGGACGCCACCTGGTGCAGCTTGAGCGGCATGACGCTGTCGCCTAGGAAGTGCGCGATCGCGATGCGGCCCTGCATGGCGGCCACGGACGCCAGCGCGAGGACGCCGGTGCAGTCACCGGCGGCGTAGATGTTCGGCGCCGTGGTGCGCGAGACGCCGTCGACCTTGATGTGGCCGCTCTCGGTGAGCGCGACGCCGGCTTCCTCCAGGCCGATGCCGGCCGTGTTCGGGATGGAGCCGACGCAGACGAGGCAATGGCTGCCGGTCACCTTCGAACCGTCGCCGAGGGTGACCACGACGCCGTCGTCCGTGCGTTCGACGGTCTCGGCGCGGGCACGGGAAAGAACCTTCAGCCCGCGGCGTTCAAAGACGCCCTCAAGCACCTCGGCGGCGTCCGTGTCCGAGCCCGGGAGCACCCGGTCGCGGCTGGAAATCAGGGTGACCTTGGAGCCCAGCCCGTTGTAGGCGGAGGCAAACTCCGCGCCCGTCACACCTGAACCAACCACGATGAGTTCTTCGGGGAGTTCGTCCATGTTGTAGATCTGGGCCCAGTTCAGGATGCGCTCACCGTCCGGACGGGCGGTGGGCAGCTCGCGGGGGTGGGCTCCGACAGCGAGCAGGATGGTGTCGGCTTCCACCGTTTCGGTGCCGTCGGCGGTCAGGACCTCGATGGTGTGGTTGTCCAGCAGCCGGCCGGAACCGATCAGGATGCGGACGTTCTGGTGTTCCAGCCCGGACTGGATGTCCTCCGACTGCTTCCGGGCCAGCCGCAGCAGGCGGTCGTTGATGTGCTTGAGGTCAGCGCGCATCGTCGGGCTGCAGTCGCCGCCGTCGAGGTCGAATTTAACGCCGAGCTCGCCGGCCTCGCCGACGCGGGTCATCAGGTCCGCCGTCGCAATGAGGGTCTTGGAAGGAACGACGTCGGTCAGCACCGCGGATCCGCCGAGTCCCGCACGCTCGATGATGGTGACCTGCGCCCCCAGCGAGGCGGCGACCATGGCGGCTTCGTAGCCGCCAGGCCCTCCGCCGAGAATTGCAATACGGGGTGAGCTGAAGTCAGGATGCGTAGTCACAATCAACCATTGTCCACCATCCGAACCGGAGCCACCAAGAATCCGGGGCGCCGCGGGTGCGGCCGCCCGCTATGGCGCCCGGGCGGCGCGGGTGCTGGGCAGCGGGCCCGGCACGCGATAGCTTGTACCAGTGAGCTATACAGAATTCCTGAACGCGGACCCCTTCGACGCCGCGCGAGACGCCGCCGCCTACATCGCCGAAGAGACGGGTGTCGATTCCCACGACGTCGCGCTGGTCCTCGGATCGGGCTGGGGCGACGCCGCCGAACTGATCGGCGAGACCACCGCCACCCTGTCCGCCAGCGAAATCCCCGGTTTCACCGCACCGTCGGTGGAGGGGCACGTGGGCACCATCCGCTCGGTGCTGACCAAGGAGGGCAAGCGGGCCCTCGTCCTGGGCGCGCGCACACACTACTACGAGGGCAAGGGCGTCCGCTCCGTGGTTCACGGCGTGCGCACCGCCGCGGCCACCGGCTGCAAGACCCTGGTGCTCACCAACGGCTGCGGCGGCCTGAACGAGGGCTGGGCTCCCGGCACGCCCGTGCTGATCAGCGACCACATCAACCTCACGGCCACCTCACCGCTGGAAGGCGCCACGTTCGTGGACCTGACGGACCTGTACTCGTCCCGGATCCGCGGCCTGGCACGCGAGGTTGACCCCTCGCTGGACGAGGGCGTGTACGCGCAGTTCACGGGACCGCACTACGAAACCCCTGCCGAGGTGCAGTACGCCAAGCGGATCGGCGCGTCCCTGGTCGGCATGTCCACCGCGCTCGAGGCCATTGCCGGCCGTCACGCGGGCATGGAGGTCTTCGGGATCTCGCTCGTGACCAACCTCGCCGCCGGGATCAGCCCCGTGCCCCTGAGCCACGAGGAAGTCCTCGAGGCCGGCCAGGCCGCCGGACCGCGCATTTCCAAGCTCCTCGCGGAGATCATCGCCAAACTCTGATCCGTGTGTTCGCGGCACGGTTCCGGTGACGGACCGTGCCTCTCCACGGTCCTGGACTGTCAGCCGAGGCTACTCCGCCGCCAGGTAGTCCAGGACCTTCACCTTGTCCGCCGGGAACCGGCGCTCCATCGAGTCCGCTATCCCGGCGATACTCTGGCGCGCCAGCGCCTGCCGCCAGGCGAGCTCGGCCTGGCGCATGGTCTGGGAAATGAGGCACGTCCGCGCGAAGTTCTCCTGCAGGGCCGGCTCCGGGACGTTCCCCAGGATCGCTTCACACCGGAAGGCTGGATCCGCGCCTTCCAGGGCCAGGACGATGTCCAGCACAGTGATGTTTTCCGGCCGGCGCGCCAACAGGAATCCGCCGCGGGGTCCCGAGACCGAGTCCAGCACCCCGGCCCGGACCAGCGACTGGAACTGTTTGTTCAGGTAGGCGGCGGGGAGCTTATAGAACTCGGCGAGGCGTGCACTGTTCACGGGCTCGCCCGGCGGTGTCCATGCCATGTTGACGCAACTGTGCACCGCCCACTCCACTCCACGGCCCATCTTCATATTCCAGACGCTACGTGTCCGGAAATTTGGGTGTCAAGGGCCGTTGCCAGCGCGCCCGGGCTGGCCGGACCCGGCCGTCCTGCCTGCTCTCCGCGCCGGGCGTGATGCAACTGAAACCCCAACTCCCGATTGTCAGGGGAGGAAACGCACACGATTGGCGATAGTTTGGTTCCTATGACGTCTTCTGATGCCGAACTCGCCCGACTCCTGAGCGACGCCCGCGACTGGGCCGACCAGGACCCGGACCCCGCCACTGCCGCAGCCCTGACCGAGCTGGTCCGCCTCGCCGACGAGGGCGTCGCGGTGGCCGGCCAGGAACTGGCCGACAGCTTCAGCGGCACTCTGCAGTTTGGCACCGCCGGACTCCGGGCGGCCCTCGGCCCCGGCCCGAACCGGATGAACCGGGTGGTGGTGCGCCGCGCCGCGGCGGGCTTCACCGCTTTCCTCACCAGCGCCGTCGAGGAGGCCTCCCCCGGCACCCGGCCGCGCGCCGTCGTCGGCTTCGACGCCCGCTACAACTCCGATGTTTTCGCCGAAGAAACCGCCGCGATCCTCACCGCTGCCGGAGTCGAAACCTTCCTCATGCCGGCCGCCCTGCCCACCCCGCTGCTCGCCTACGCGGTGCGGGCGCTGGACTGCGACGGCGGCGTCATGGTCACCGCCAGCCACAACCCGCCGCAGGACAACGGGTACAAGGTGTATCTGGGCCGTCACGCGGTCGAGGACAGCGGCCGCGGCGCTCAGATTGTGGCGCCCTACGATGCCCTGATTGCGGCGAAGATCGACGCCGTGGGCGCCCTGGATACCATCGCCCTGGCCGCGGACGGCTGGACCGTGCTGGAGACCTCCATAGCCGCCGACTACAAGGCCGCCGTCGCGGCCCTTGCGGCCCCGGAGCATTTCCCGGCCCGCGGGCTGAAGATCGTCCTGACCCCCATGCATGGCGTGGGCGGGGAAACGGCGGTGGCCGTGCTGAACGCCGCCGGCTTCACCGACGTCACGCTCGTCATGGAACAGGCGCAGCCGGACCCGGATTTCCCCACGGTGAACTTCCCCAACCCGGAAGAGCCCGGAGCCCTTGACCTGGCCCTGGAGACGGCGGCGCGCGTGGACGCGGACATTGTGATCGCCAACGACCCCGATGCTGACCGGGCGGCTGTGGCGGCGAAGGACCCGGCCACCGGCGCGTGGCGCATGCTGCGCGGCGATGAGGTCGGCGCCCTGCTGGGGGCCCACATCGTGGCGCGGCAGGCCGCCGCCGGCAAGGCACCGGCCGGCGTATTCGCCAACTCGATCGTGTCCTCCCGGCTGCTGGCGCGGATCGCGGCCGCGGCAGGCTACGCCCACGAGGAAACCCTGACCGGCTTCAAGTGGATTGCGCGCGTCCCCGGCCTGGTCTACGGCTACGAGGAAGCCCTGGGCTATTGCGTTGCCCCGTCGCTGGTGCGCGACAAGGACGGAATTTCGGCCGCGGTGCTGATCGCCGAACTCGCGGCGGCGGCAAAGGCCGGGGGCAAGACCATCTTCGACACCTTGGACGAGCTCTATCTGGTGCACGGGCTCCACGCGAGCGACCAGTTGAGCATCCGGGTGGCGGACCTTGGCCTGCTGGACGCCATGATGAACCGGCTGCGCGTCAGCCCGCCGGAATCGTTTGGCGGCTCAGGCGTCGAGTCCGTCACGGACCTGGCCGCGGGCAGCGAGCAACTGCCGCCGACCGAGGGCCTGCTGTACCTGACAAAGGACCTCAGCCGCGTCATCATCCGGCCCAGCGGCACCGAACCGAAGCTCAAGTGCTACCTCGAAGTCATCCGCAGCGTCGGCTCGGCCGCCGAACTGCCGGCGGCACGGAACGAGGCCCGCGCCGCGCTGGACAGCGTCCTCGCGGACGTCCGCGAGGCCCTGGGCCTCTAGAGCTCTGGGCGTCTAGAGCTCAACCTCAATGTACCCGCCCACAATCCGGGTACCGAAGGTTGCGATGCGCAGTTCCGGGCTGCCGAGGCACTCGCCCGTAACGAGGTCGTAGACCTCTTTGTGCAACGGCGAAGCCACCGTCGGGCGGTCCCCGCGTGAGCCCGTGATGCCGCGGGCCATGACATTCGCCCCGGTGGCCGGATCCTCGTTGGCGACGGCAAAAACCTCACCGGACACGGTCCGGAACATTGCGACCTGGCGCCCGGAAATCAATGCGGCCTCGCCCCACGCGGGTTCCAGGTCCGCCACGGCGCATACCCGGTGCCAGCCGGCTACGTTCACAACATCCTGCTCTGCGGTCTGACCCTCAAGGTCGTGTACTGCGGTTTCAAGTACGGCGGTCATCCCGGCCCCTCTCTGATGCATCCCTTACGGGCTCAACCGCTGCTGCGGCCACATATTCAAGCTAGGCCCGCGGTGTTTCATCCGGGCGCGCCCGATGTGTCCAACGCGTAAAAGAGAGCTCACCCGGCCGGAAATCCATTCGTGATGCAGAAGTTAAGACCACGAAACATAAGGGAAACTGAAGCGAAATTCCCGTTGCCTAGTCTGGAACGACAAGCTGCAGAGCACCGTCTGCGGCCCATGCGAAAGGCCCACCGTGACCGGACACCCCTCAAGCCACCCGAACCAGGGCGCTGCCAGCGCCGCCCCGCGCCGTATTGTGGTGGCCGGCGGCGGCCCCGCGGCGCACCGTTTCGCCGACGCCATGCACGCCCGCGGACTCGATGGCTGGCACGTAACAGTCCTCACCGAGGAAGCGCACCTCCCCTACGACCGCGTCGCACTGAGCAAGGCACTCACGGACAGCGACGTCGACCTCACCCTGGGCAGCGCCTCCATGTGGGACCACGCGGCCCTCAACCTCAAGACCGGCGAGCGCGTCACCAGCATCGACGCCGCCGGCAAGACGGTCAGGACCGCGGCCGGAACCGTCTACCCCTATGACGAGCTCGTCGTCGCGACGGGCTCGGACGCGGCCCGTCTTCCCATCCCGGGCGCCGAACTCACCCACGTCTACCGCACCCTCGAGGACGTCTGGTCCATCAACACGGCGATCGCGGACCTCACCGAGAAGCTCGGCCGCAAGGTCAACGCGGTCACCATCGGCGGCGGTCTTCTGGGCCTCGAATCAGCGGCCGGCACCGAACAGCTCGGCGCCACCCCGATCGTCATCAACGGCTCCCCATGGCTCATGAACACCCAGCTGGACGAGGGCGCCGGACAAGCGCTCGGCCGGCTCATCGAGGCCAAGGGCTTCACCGTCCACGGCGGTGTGTTCCCCTCCGAGGTCCTCTCCGACGACGACGGCCAGGTCACCGGGGTCCTCATGGCCGACGGCCGGATCATCGCCGCCGACATCGTGATCGTCGCGATCGGCGTGCGGCCCCGCGACGAGCTGTTCCGCGCCGCTGAGGGCGAAGCGCAGCAGTTCCAGCTCGGCCAGCGCGGCGGCGTCGTCATCTCCGACGACTGCTCCACGGAAGTTCCCGGCATCTGGGCGATCGGCGAGGTCGCCAACTTCGGCGGCATGTGCCTGGGCCTCGTGGCCCCGGCCAACACGATGGCCGAAATCGTCGCGGACCGGCTGCACGGCGGCGACGCAACCTTCCCCGGCTTCGACACGGCCACCAAACTCAAGCTCTCCGGCGTCGACGTGGCGAGCTTCGGCGACGCCTTCGCCCGCACGGAACACTCCCTCGAAATCGTCTATGCCGACCCCGCCCGCGGCGTCTACCAGAAGATCGTCACGACGGACGACGCCAAGACCCTCCTCGGCGGCATCTTCGTCGGCGACGCCGCCCCTTATACGTCCCTGCGCCCCATGCTGGGACGCGAGCTGTCCGCCGAGCCCGGCGCCTACCTTACCGCGGCCGGCGGAGGCGAGGCCCCGGAGACCGAGCTGCCGGACGATGCCATTCTCTGTTCCTGCAACAACGTGACGGCCGGAACCATCCGTGACACCGTCAACGGCTGCGGTGCCTGCGACGGCAACGCGCCCGTCCAGGAACTGGGCGAGCTGAAGGGCTGCACCCGCGCCGGCACCAGCTGCGGTTCCTGCGTGCCGATGCTCAAGAAGCTGCTGGAAAGCGAACTCACGAAGTCCGGCGTCGAAGTCTCGAAGGCACTGTGCGAGCACATCGAGCTGTCCCGCCAGGAACTGTTCGATGCCATCCGCGTCCTGGAGCTGACCTCTTTCGAGGAGATCATGGCCAAGTACGGCACCGGCGCGGGCTGCGACATCTGCAAGCCGACCATCGCCAACATCCTGGCCAGCCAGAACAGCGCCTACGTCCTGGACGCGGGCCGCGGAACCCTGCAGGACACCAACGACCGCGCCCTGGCCAACATGCAGAAGGATGGCACCTACTCGGTGGTCCCCCGCATCGCCGGCGGCGAGATCACCCCGAAGAAGCTCGGCGTGATCGCCGCCGTCGCCGACAAATACGGCCTTTACACCAAGATCACCGGCGGCCAGCGGATCGACATGTTCGGCGCCCGGCTGGAGCAGCTCCCGGAAATCTGGAAGGAACTCGTGGATGCCGGCTTCGAATCCGGCCAGGCCTACGGCAAGAGCCTGCGCACCGTGAAGTCCTGCGTCGGCTCCACCTGGTGCCGCTTCGGGGTCCAGGACTCGGTGGCTATGGCCATCCAGCTTGAACTGCGCTACCGGGGCCTCCGCAGCCCGCACAAGCTGAAGATGGGTGTCTCCGGCTGCGCCCGCGAATGTGCCGAGGCCCGGGGCAAGGATGTGGGCGTCATCGCCACCGCGGACGGCTGGAACCTGTATGTCGGCGGCAACGGCGGCGCCACCCCGGCGCACGCCCAGCTGCTCGCCAAGGACCTCGACGACGAAACCCTGATCAAGTACATCGACCGCTACTTCATGTACTACATCCGCACCGCCGACCGCCTGCAGCGCACCGCGCGCTGGCAGGAAGAGCTCGACGGCGGCATCAAGCACGTGGAGGACGTGGTGGTGCACGACACCCTGGGCATCGCTGAAGACCTCGAGGCCGCCATGGCCAAGCACGTTGACACCTACGTCGACGAATGGGCCGACACCCTGAAGGACCCCGAGCGCCTGCGCCGCTTCCGCTCCTTCGTCAATGCCCCCGACCAGAAGGACGATTCCATCACCTTCGTCCCCGACGAGCGCGGCCAGATGCGCCCCGCCACGGCAGAGGAAAAAGGGAAAGTGCTGATCGGCGCGTCCATTCCGGTCCGTGCCACCACCCCGGGACAGCTTGATGAGAACGAGGTATAGCCATGCAGCTCAGCATTGATCTCACCGGACGCGAAGTCCTCGTCACCGGCTCCGAGCACGCCGCGCGACAGGCCGCGCGGCGCTATGAAGCCGCCGGCGCCGTCGTGTACCGCCTCAGCACCCCGCAGGGTGCCGGCAACGACGGTCCGCTGCCCGAGCGCCCGTTCCTGGTGGCAGCGGTCGACGACGGCCAGCCCGGCTGGGAGACCCTCCTGGACCGCTGCCGTGCCGCGGGCATTCCGGTCGCGGCCGAGCCGGCTGCCGGCCCGGCGGGACACGTCACGCTGGTGGGCGGCGGCCCCGGGACCCCCGAACTGCTGACCGTCGCCGCCGTGGCGGCGCTGCGCGATGCCGACGTCGTGTTCTACGACCGGCTCGCCCCCTACCAGGAGCTGCCGTCCCTGACGTCCGCGGACCTCGTGGACGTGGGCAAGAAACCCGGCCACCACAAGGTCAGCCAGGCCGACATCGAAAAGCTCATGGTGGAAAGCGCGCTGGCCGGCAACAATGTGGTCCGTCTCAAGGGCGGGGATCCCTATGTCTTCGGCCGCGGCGGCGAGGAAGTCGCGTCCTGCGTCGCTGCCGGTGTTCCGGTCCGCGTGGTCTCCGGGGTCACGAGCGCCATCTCGGTGCCGGCCGCCGCCGGCATCCCCGTCACCCACCGCGAAGTCAGCCACATGTTCACCGTGGTGTCGGGCCACGCCCCGCTGACCGAAAACGAGCTCAAGCACCTCGCCGGGCTCGGCGGCACCATTGTGGTCCTGATGGGCATCGGCACCCTGCACCACCTCGCCGCCGGGCTCCGCCGGGCCGGAATGCGGTCCGACATGCCGATGGCCGTCGTCGAGCGCGGCTACCGCCCCGGCCAGCGCACGACGATCGCCGAGCTGGGCACCATCACCTCCGCGGCCGCCGGCTGCAGCAACCCCGCCGTCCTGGTGATCGGTGAGGTCGTCCGGGTGGCCGAGGCCAACCGGGGCTGCGCCGAGGCCGCGGCAGAGCTCGACCGCCTGGCCGCATCACTGATGGAAGCGTAGGGATTTTCATGACCGCACTGAACGCCATCGCCGAGGATGGGTCCGAGAAGGACCTTCCGCTGGACGGCTTCCGGATCGGCGTCACCTCGCACCGCCGCTCCCAGGACCTCATCGAGGCCCTGGAGCGCCGCGGTGCCGAGGTGCTCCACGCCCCGGCGCTGAAGATCGCCCCGGTCCGGGAGGACCAGAGCCTGGTCGAGGACACCCGGGCGATCATCGCCGCCCGGCCCGACCTCTGCATCGCCACCACCGCCTACGGCATGCGCCGCTGGTGCGAGGCGGCGGACACCTTCGGCATTGGCGAACAGCTGCTCGAAACCCTGTCCTCCACCCGCATGTTCGTCCGCGGACCCAAGGCGCGCGGCGCCGTCCGTGCGGCCGGGCTCGCCGACGTCGGGATCAGCAGCGACGAAACCACCTCCACACTGGTGGACATGCTCCTTGCCGAGGGCGTGCGGGGCAAAACTGTCGCGGTACAGCTGCACGGCTACACCGACGTCCGCCAGCTCGAGCGCTTGCGCATGTCCGGCGCCACCGTCCTGACGGTCACCCCGTACCGCTGGGTCAAACCCGACGGCGCCGACCGGCTGCCCAAGCTCATCGAGGCCGCGTGCAGCGGCAACCTGGATGTCCTGACCTTCACGAGCGCCCCCGCCGTGGATGCGATGTGGAGCACGGCGCACGAGATGGGCGTCTACAAGCAGCTCGTGGAGAGCCTGAAGACCACTGTGGCAACCGCCGTCGTCGGTCCCATCACCGCACAGCCGCTGATCGACGCCGGCCTGCAACCGCTGATCCCGGAACGGTTCCGGATGGGCGCCCTGATCCGGCTGGTGTGCGAGCACCTCGCCCTCAACCACGTCCGCCGGCTGGACACCGTCTCCGGCAGCGTGGAGCTGCGCGGCCGCTCGCTGCGGATCAACGGCGAACCCGTCGACATGGCGCCCGCGCCCCTGCTGCTGCTGCGCGCGCTGATCGGCGCCGGCGGGGCCGTGCTGTCCCGCGAAGCGCTCTCGGACCTGTTGGAACTGCGCGGCTCCGTGCACGCCCTGGACATGACCGTCAGCAGGCTGCGGTCGGCGCTGCCGGACACCCGTCTGGTCGAAACCGTGGTGAAGCGCGGCTACCGGATCCGGGTCTAATGCCGGCGGCGGAGGCGTCTCTGCGGAGGGCTCGCCGCCGGGATGTGACGCACGGCATTACCGGCCGGTAAATACTGGCGAACGGACAGGGCCGAAGAGGCAACACCCGGGAAACACCCCGGAAAAATCGGGCGCCTAGGCTGGGGTTCATCAAGCACACCGGCCACACGATGGCCACCCCAGCGAAAGGGCCAGCACATGTCCGCTCCGGCATTGTCTCCCACCTCCGGCACGTCTTCCTCGAAGTCAGCCGCTGCATCCACCGCCGATTCTCCGACGACAGCCACCACGGCCGCCCGGCCCAGGATCGTCATCGCCGGCGCCGGCCCGGCCGCCCTGGCCCTGGTCCGCCAGCTCACCCGGACCCCGTTTGCCGGTGCCATCACGGTGCTCAGCAACCGCGATGACGCGCCCGAGGAACTGCTGGAGCTCGCCGTCCTGCCGCAGGTGTCCGTCCGCTTCGGCCAGCCGGCCAGCTACATCGATGCCGGGAACCGCCTCGTGACCACCGCCGACGGCATGGAATTCAGCTACGACGAACTCGTCATCGCCACCGGGTCCGCCCCCGCCGAGGCCCCGGTGGAAGGCGCCGCCCGGTGCCTGAGCTACTCCACGATCGACGACGCCGCCCGGCTGGGCGACGCCGTCAAGGACGTCACCCGGGTCCTGGGCCGGCGCCCCCTGGGCATCCTGGTCGGCACCGGCTCCGCCGCCGGCCAGGCCGAGGCCGTGCTCCGGTCCCGCGGCGTCCGTCCCGTCCGCACCACTGTCCGGCCCGCCGCCGTCGTTCCCACCCTCGCCGGGTCGGTCCTGCCGGCATCCGGCATCGTGTTCGAGGACGGCTCCAGCATGAACGGCGACCTCGTGATCCTCGCCGAGGAGCGCATCGCCCGGGACGAACTGGCCGCCACGGCAGGACTCACCACCGCACCCGGCGGCGGAATTGTCATCGGCCAGGACTTCCGCACCTCCGTGCCCGGCATCTGGGCAATCGGGGACGCCGCGGTGTACGACGGCGTCCGGCTGGGACTGCTCGTGGCGTCCGGCTCCGCCGCGTCGGTGTGCGCCTCCCAGCTGCTGCAGGCCACCATGGGAAGCCCGCTCGCCGCGGCTGCCTGATCGTGAGTGGCCGGCCCGGCGGGCACATCCGCCGGGCCGGTCCTATGGCAAGATGGTCACCTGATAAGCCGCGAACCGTGCGGCGCCGACAGGGCCCGCAGGCCCACAAGGCCCGGGTAAAGGACCGCCGCGTCCCAGGCCCGCCAGGAAAGGGACCACCATGAGCCACGAAGCCGCCGCCGAGGGCACGCCCGGCATTGCCTCCTACATCGACCACACCCTGCTCAAGCCGGAGGCCAGCGAGGCCGAGATCCTCAAGGTCTGCGCCGAGGCGGCCGAGTACCATTTCAAGTCGGTCTGCGTGAACCCGGTGTGGGTCAAGACAGTCAAGACCGCGCTCAAGGGTTCCGGCGTGCTGACGTGCTCCGTGGTCGGTTTCCCGTTGGGCGCCACCCCGAGCGACGTCAAGGCGTTCGAGGCCCGCGGCGCCGTCCTGGACGGTGCCGAAGAAGTGGACATGGTCATCAACATCGCCGCGGCACGCGCCAACGACAAGGGCGCGCTGGTGGATGACATCGCCGCCGTCGCGGAGGCCGTCCACGAGGGCGGCGCCATCCTGAAGGTCATCATCGAAACGGCGCTGCTGAGCGATGAGCAGAAGGTGCTCGCCTGCGAGGCTGCGGTTGCGGCCGGGGCGGACTTCGTGAAGACCTCCACCGGTTTCAACGGCGGCGGTGCCACGGCCGCGGACGTCGCCCTGATGCGCCGCACCGTGGGCCCGGACCTTGGCGTCAAGGCCTCCGGGGGCGTGCGATCCCTGGCCGATGCACAGGCTATGATTGCTGCAGGTGCAACACGTATTGGCGCCAGCTCCGGCATCGCGATCGTCACGGGTGAACAGGGTTCGTCCGCGTACTGATCCGCGCCGGCAGTGCCCACAGTTTTGAGCCCCCAGGGGCCGAGGAGGAACGAATGTCCAGCAACAACACCGAGTCCCGGCGGGTCGAGAACAGCCTCGGATCCAGCATCGCCTTGTTCGTGCCGATGATGGTCCTGTTCTTGGGGGCGATTTACTCGCTGACCTTCCTCACTCTGGACAACCCCTGGCCAATGGCCGTCTGCCTGGTCCTCTTCGCCCTCGCCTTCTGGATCCCGCAGACGCTGCTGGGCCGCTCGGATTCGGCCGGCGAAAACTAGGCTTTCCCGATCCTTAAATGACTGAAGCTCCGGATGTCCGGAGCTTCAGTCATTTAAGCTGCCTGCACCAGCGCGAACAGGCCTTTGACCAGTCCGGTGCCCAGCGCCAGGGCCGCGGGGAAGTGCGCCTTCGCCACGGCCAGTCCCGCACCGAACATGCCCACCATCGCGTAGCCGCTCACCGGGATCAGGACCAGCCATTCCCTTCGCGAGCCCGCCCGGCCCAGCAGCGGGATGGAGAACGCCCCGTTGGCCTTCCAGACGTTCTTGAGCAGCGGCAGTTTCCGCAGCACCTTCGGCGGCTTGATCACCAGCGGCCAGAGCAACGGCACTCCCCCGGTGGTGATCATGTCACCCACAATGTGCACCAGCACGCCGGTGAGCATCGAGACCGGCAGCCAGGTCCACTGGTGCGGCGCGAACCACGTCACCAGGCCCGCCATGACCAGCGCGAAGACCCAGTTGCTGATCCAGCCGTACTTGGGAAAGAGCTTCAGTGCCTTCGCGGCGATGTTGATCATGAACATGCACAGCAGGCCGGCCCCGACGGACAGCAGCCCCCACCGGGTCTGCACCTGCAACTGCCCGGCGATCGTGGCCAGCAGCACAAAGAATGCCGCGCCCAGTACCGAATGCGTGCCCTGCCGGTGGCCGCCGCTGACGTTCTCGATGCCGCGCGCCACCATGTTGGACAGCGGCGGCAGGGCGTGCGCCACGGTGCTGGCACGGTGGTCCCAGTCGCAGACCAGCGCGGTCCCCGCCGTCGCCATGGCGCCGATCACGATCCCCGTGGGGTCCAGCGGGTACCAGCCCAGGGCGTAGGGGCCGGTCGAGGCAATAGCTACCCACGCCGCGGCTCCCGACGCGGCGTGGTGTCCTCCCATCACTCTTTACTTCACCGCCAGCGGGACGTCGGTGAAGATGTTGCGGATAACACCGTTGGCCCATTCGAGGATTTCGGCGTCCTGCAGGTCCCGGCCGCCGATCCTCGCGGTCTTGGGCTTGGGGATGAGCACGGCGTCCAGGGCAGGCTTCGCCTGCGCGCCCGGGTACATCCGGGTGAGCCGCATGAGCTTGGACTCCGGGAGCTGGGCCGGGGAGAACTTGATGAAGTTGCCCTGCAGCGCGACGTCGGACAGTCCGGCCTCGCGGGCGCCCACCCGGAAGCGGGCGACGTCGATCAGGTTCTTCGCCGGCAGCGGCAGTTCGCCGTAGCGGTCCACGAGCTCGGCGAGGACCTCGTCGATCGCCTCGTACGTGATGGCGCCGGCGAGTTTGCGGTACGCCTCCAGGCGCAGCCGTTCGCCGGGCACGTAATCGTGCGGCAGGTGCGCGTTGACGGGCAGTTCGATCTTCATCTCGGCGGCCTTCTCTTCGGCCTCGCCGCGGTATTCTGCCACGGCCTCGCCCACGAGCCGGATGTACAAATCGAATCCGACGCCCTGGATGTGGCCGGACTGTTCTCCGCCCAGCAGGTTGCCGGCGCCGCGGATTTCGAGGTCCTTCATGGCCAGCTGCATGCCGGCGCCGAGCTCGTTGTGGGTTGCGACGGCCTTGAGCCGCTCCAGCGCCACCTCGCCCAGGGGTTTCTCCGAGGGGTACAGGAAGTAGGCGTACGCCCGTTCGCGGCCGCGGCCCACGCGCCCGCGCAGCTGGTGCAGTTGCGAGAGCCCGTACTTGTCCGCGCCGTCGACAATCAGCGTGTTCGCGTTGGAGATGTCCAGTCCGGTTTCGATGATGGTGGTGCAGACCAGGACATCGAAGCGCTTCTCCCAGAAGTCCACGATGATCTGCTCAAGCCTGCTCTCGGTCATCTTGCCGTGTGCGACCTCCACCCGGGCTTCCGGGACCAGCTCGCGGATCTTGGCTGCGGTGCTGTCGATCGTTGAGACCCGGTTGTGGACGAAGAACACCTGCCCTTCGCGCATGAGTTCCCGGCGGATAGCAGCGGAGGTCTGCTTGTCCGTGTAGGGCCCCACGTAGGTCAGCACGGGGTGGCGTTCTTCCGGCGGCGTGGCGAGGGTGGACGTTTCGCGGATGCCGGTCAGGGACATCTCCAGGGTCCGCGGAATCGGGGTGGCACTCATGGCCAGGACGTCCACGTTGGTGCGCATCTTCTTCAGCGCCTCTTTGTGTTCGACGCCGAAGCGCTGCTCCTCGTCCACGATCACGAGGCCCAGGTCCTTGAACGCGAAGTCCTTGGACAGCAGCCGGTGCGTGCCGATGACGACATCCACCGCGCCGGATTTGACCCCTTCGGCGGTCTCCTTGGCTTCTTTCGAGCCCTGGAAGCGGGAGAGCGGCTTGACCCGAAGCGGGAACCCGGAGAACCGCTCGGTGAAGGTCTCGTAGTGCTGCTGGGCCAGCAGCGTGGTGGGCACCAGCACCGCCACCTGCTTGCCGTCCTGGACCGCCTTGAACGCGGCCCGCACGGCGATTTCGGTCTTGCCGTAGCCGACGTCGCCGGAGATCAGCCGGTCCATGGGGATCTCGCGTTCCATGTCGGCCTTGACCTCGTTGATGGTGGTCAGCTGGTCCGGGGTTTCCACGTACGGGAAGGCTTCCTCCAGTTCGCGCTGCCACGGGGTGTCCGGGGCGAACGCGTGTCCGCGCGAGGCCATCCGGGCCGAGTACAGCCGGATGAGCTCGCCGGCGATTTCCTTGACGGCCTTGCGGGCCTTGGACTTGGTGCTCGCCCAGTCCGCCCCGCCCATCTTGCTCAGCGCGGGGGTGTCCCCGCCGACGTAGCGGGTGACCTGGTCCAGCTGGTCGGTGGGCACGAAGAGCCGGTCGCCGGGGGCGCCGCGCTTGGACGGGGCGTATTCCAGCACGAGGTATTCGCGCACCCCGTCCCCTCCCCCGGCCACCTTGCGCTGGATCAGTTCCACGAACCGGCCGATGCCGTGCTGTTCGTGCACCACCGAGTCGCCGGCCACGAGCTGCAGCGGGTCCACGGCGTTCCGCCGCTTGGAGGGCATCCGCCGCATGTCCTTCGTGGACCCGGCGGACGTCCGGCCCAGCAGGTCCGCCTCCGTCAGCAGCGCCACCTTCAGCGGGTCCAGGACAAAGCCGCGTCCGACGGCGGCGGTGGTCACCTCGATCAGGCCGGCCTGCGGCTCGTCGTCGAGCCTGTCCACCCGGGCACACGGGATGTTGTTGTCATGGAAGAGTTCGGCGAGCCGCTGGGCCGGGCCCGGGCCCTCGGTGACCACCACGATCCGCCACTGGTCCCGCACTCGGGAGCCGATGAAGTCCATCATTTCGGCCACGTCGCCCTGGTAGCCGCGGGGTTCGCGGGCATGCAGGTTCAGGACATCGACGTCGGGCAGCAGGTCCTCGTCCGTGGCCAGGGAAGTGATGGACCACCACGAGACACCGTGGGCCAGGGCCGTGGTGCGGGTGTCTGTCAGCGACCGGAAGCTGGCCGAATGCAGGGCCTCGGACGCCGCGGAGCTCAGGTCCAGGGGTGCGGTCCCGCCGTCGGAGGCCGTGGACCAGGCCGCCTCGAGGAATTCCTCGTTCGTGGCGGCGAGGTCGTGGGCCCGGGTGCGGACCTTTTCCGGTTCGATCACGACGGCAACGGAGCCGGACGGGAGCTGGTCCAGGAACGGGACCATGGCGTCCACCAGCACCGGCGCCAGGGACTCCATGCCCTCGATCGCGATGCCGCCGGCGATCTTTTCCAGCATGTCCGCCGCGGCCGGCAGCTGGGACTTCAGCGTCGCCGCGCGGGACATGACCGAGGGCGTGATGAGGATTTCGCGGCAGGGCGGGGCGTGGAGCTCGGTGGGATGGTGGACGCCCGGCGCGGAGAGGGAGCGCTGGTCGGCGACGGCGAACCACCGCATCTGTTCGACTTCGTCGCCGAAGAACTCGACCCGGATCGGGTGGTCTTCGGTGGGCGGGAAGACGTCCAGCATGCCGCCGCGCACCGCGAATTCGCCGCGGCGCGTGACCATGTCCACCCGGGCGTAGGCGGCCGCCGCAAGGCTCTTCACGACGTCGCCGAACGGGGCCTCCTGGCCGGTGGTCAAGGTGACGGGGACCAGTTCGCCCAGGCCTGCCACGATCGGCTGGACCACGGCCCGGACCGGGGCGACGACGACGCGCAGCGCGCCGGCGCCACCCGCTTCGGGGTGGGCCAGGCGGCGGAGCACGGACAGCCGGCGGCCTACCGTGTCCGAGCGCGGCGAGAGCCGTTCGTGCGGGAGGGTTTCCCAGCTGGGGAACTCGGCGACGGCGTCGGCCGGCAGGTAGGCACGCAGTGCCTCTGTCAGGTCCTCGGCCTCCCGGCCGGTGGCCGTGACGGCCAGGACGACCGGGGCCCGGCCGGCACCTGCGTCAGGACCCGCCGAGATGCCGTCGGCCACTTCCGCGAGAAGCGTCGCCCGGAGGCCGGCCGGGGCGCTGATCTGGTAGTCCTCGCTGCGGCCGGCGAATCCGCGGGAGGCCTCGGCCCGGACGCGGGCGTAGGTGCGGTCCTCGGCGAGGACGCGGCGCAGGCCGGTGAGAGAGGGGCCGTTGAGGCTCATAGCTGTTGCTCCTGAGATGATCACGGAAATGCAGGCAACACGAATAGCCGAAATTCGCAAGAATCCCGGGTCTTCCAAGCCTACCGCGGAGCCCGGGGGCGGCCGCACCGGGCCCCGCGGGCTGGGGCCGTCCCCGGACGCTCCCCGGTCCCCGGAAGGCCCCATCGGAAGGTCACATGGGGCTAGGCTGGCGAAAGGGACCGGCGGCGGCCATCCGCCGCGGCCCCCGCTCCGAATGGCTTGGTAGGCCACCCGCCAACCTGCTGGATGAGAAGGAGTCACCATGAACAAGTCCGTGCTCGTCACCGGGGCCACCGGCTACATCGGCGGCCGCCTGGTCCCCCGGCTGCTGGAAGCGGGGCACCGGGTCAAAGTCCTGGTCCGGACGCCGGCCAAGATCGCCGGGGTGCCGTGGCTGGACGACGTCGAAGTGGTCCAAAGCAGCCTCGACGACGGCGAGGCACTGCGGGCGGCGCTCGACGGCGTCGACGTCTTGTACTATCTGGTCCATTCCATGGCGGCCGGCGCCGGCTTTGAGGCCAAGGAACAGGCGATGGCCGCGACGGCGGCCCGGGCGGCGGCCGCGGCCGGGGTGGACCGGATTGTGTACCTTGGCGGGCTGCACCCGGCCGGCGCCGAGCTGTCCACCCACATGCGTTCCCGTGAGGCGGTGGGGAAAGTCTTCCTGGACAGCCCGGTGGACGCGGTGGTCTTCCAGGCCGGCGTCGTCATCGGGTCCGGCTCGGCGTCGTTCGAAATGATCCGCCACCTGTCCGAGACGCTCCCGCTGATGCCCGCCCCGAGCTGGGTGCGCAACAAGATCGAGGCGATCGCCGTCCGGGACGTGCTGTACTACCTCGTGGCCGCGGCGTCGCTGGAAGGACCCATCAACCGGACGTTCGATATCGGCTGCCGCCAGGTGCTCAGCTACGCGGGCATGATGAAGGAGTACGCCGCCGAGGCCGGCCTGCCGCACCGGGTGGTCCTGGCGCTGCCGGTCCCCGCGCCCAAGCTGGCCGGCATGTGGGTGGCCCTGACCACCCCGATCCCGCTCGCCATGTCCCTGCCGCTCGTCGAATCGCTCCAGCACGACGCCGTCGCCCGGGAGCACGACATCGATGCCTACATCCCGGTGCCGGAGGGCGGCCTGACGCCCTACCGCAAGGCCGTCGCCCTCGCCCTGGGCAAGGAACGCGACGGCCAGGTGGAAACCACGTGGGCCAGCGCCGGCGTCGACGCCGATCCCCTGCCGAGCGACCCGGAATGGTCCGGCCACACGGTGTACCTGGACGAGCGCAGCTTCCACAGCGAGGTCGAACCCAGGCACGTGTGGACTGTCATTGAGGGCATCGGCGGCCGGAACGGCTGGTATTCGCTGCCGCTGGCCTGGCAGGTGCGCGGCTGGCTGGACAAGCTCACCGGCGGGGCAGGGCTGCTGCGCGGGCGCCGGCACCCGCACCTGCTGGCGGAGGGCGAAGTGGTGGACTGGTGGCGGGTCGAGCGGATCGACCGCGGCCGGCTCCTGCGGCTCCGGGCCGAAATGCGGGCCCCGGGCCGGGCGTGGCTTGAGCTCTCCGTGGAGCCGGAGGGCACCGGCAGCCGTTACCGCCAGCGCGCCATCTTCTTCCCCAAGGGCCTGAGCGGCCGCCTCTACTGGCTCGCCGTACTGCCGTTCCACAGCGTCATTTTTCCCGCGATGTCGCGGAACATCACCGCCGCTGCCCGTGATCTGGAAAACCTCGAATCGGAGCCTGCCAGCCACACCACGTAGGATGTTGGAGCCCGAAACGTCCACTTCCACACCACGGAGGACCCCCCAATGGCCCTGAGTGCATCCACTACCGTTCCGCACAGCGTCGACCGCGTTACCGCGGTTTTCGTCGATGAAGACTTCCTGCGCCACACGAGCGAGCTCGTTGGCGGCACGCTGGAATCCTTCGCCCTCGACGGAGATCCCGCCGGCGCGTTCAGCACGACCACCGTACGGACCATCCCCACCACCCGGATGCCGGATATCGCCCGGAAATTTGTCGGCGAGAGCCTGAAGGTGACGCAGCTGGAAGCCTGGGAGGCGCCCGCCGCCGACGGTTCCCGGCAGAGCAAGATCTCGCTGAAGGTCGCCGGCGCACCGCTGGATGTGAACGCTGTCCAGCGTCTCGTGTCGGACGGCGGCAGCACCCGGATCGAGCTCGAGGGCAACGTGACCTCCTCGGTGCCGTTCCTTGGCGGCAAGATCGCCGATGCCGCAGAACCGATGGTCGGCAAGGCCCTGAACCTGCAGTCCCAGCAGGCCCAGGCCTGGCTCGAGAGCCACTAGCACCATGCAGCTGCCCGCGTTCCTCGCCGTCGTCCTGATTGTCTCCGGCGTCTGGTCCCTGGTCGTCTGGCCGCAGTTCCTGCGGCGCGTCATGAAGGACCCGCGGGCCCGCGACGCCAACGGCAAGGCCACGCGCTTCCTGACCGTCCATGTGGTCCTCGTCAGCATCTCCATGGTGCTGGGGGCCGCGACGGCGGCAATCGGCATCGCCGGGCTGGTCAGCTAGCATTCGGCACGCCGGCGGTTGCCTCCGCCGGCGTGCCGAACGTCCTGCCCCGGTGACGAACGGGCGCTAGAATCAGCAAAAAGGTGGACCGCTGAAAGGGGACGCCGTTGTCACCCCGCCGTGCGGCCGTCTGGGGGCTGGGCGCCTACATTTTTGTCCTTGGCCTGATCGCCCTCTGGCCTGTTCCCGTGGACCGGGACGCGTCCGATTTTCTGATGCGCTCACTGCGGAAACTGCACCGGTGGGGCGTCCCGCCGTGGTTCGACTACGGCGTGGTGGAATTCACCTCAAACGTGATCCTGTTCGTTCCGCTGGGCGCCCTGGTCGCCCGGATCCTGGGCCAGCGGCTCTGGTGGTGCGGGGCTGCGGCCGGCTTCGTGCTCTCCGCGCTGATCGAGCTCTCCCAGCTCGCCTTCCTCCCGGCGCGATTCCCCTCGGTCGCGGACGTCGCCGCGAACACCTTCGGCGCCATGGTCGGCGCCCTCCTGGCCCTCGTGTTCATGGCACGCCACGAACACGCCATGACACCCTGAGCTCAGGCCGCCAGCGCCTGGCCGAGGGCGTCTTCCGCGGCCACCCAGGAGAGCATGGCGCACTTGACCCGGGCGGCGTAGCGGGATACGCCCTCGAATGCGGCGGCGTCGCCCAGCAGCTCCGGGTCGGCCGCCACCTTGCCGCGCGAGCGCAGCACTTCGCGGAAGCTGTCAATCACGGCGCGCAGCTCCTCGACGGTCATGCCCTCGGCAAGGTCCGTCAGCACGGAGGCCGAGGCCATCGAAATCGAGCAGCCATCGCCGTCCCAGCGCAGCTCACTGACTTTCCCGCCGGCCACGGACACCCGGACCGTGATCTCGTCGCCGCAGGTCGGATTCAGCTGGTGGGACTGCCCGCTGCTGGCCCCCGCAGGTGCCTCGGCCGCGGCCAGGCCGCTGCCGTGACGGGCCTTGGAGTGTTCCAGGATGATCTGCTGGTAGAGCTGGTCAAGACTCATGGATGTCCGTCCTAGGCTTGGAAGTAGGCACGGACATCGGCGACCGCGTTGAGGAACGCGTCCACATCGTCCGTGGTGTTGTACAGGTAGGTGCTGGCCCGGGTCGTGGCCGTCAGTCCGAGCCGGCGGTGCAGCGGCTGGGCGCAGTGGTGTCCCACTCGCACGGCAATGCCCCGGCTGTCCAGGAACTGGCCGACGTCGTGCGCGTGGACGCCCGCGACGTCGAACGCGGCAAGGCCAATCCGTTCCTCCCCCGCCGCGGGGCCCAGGACCCGGATTCCGGGGATGGAGCCCAGGCCTTGCACCAGCCGCTGCCCGAGTTCTGCCTCCCAGGCATGGATGCGGTCGATACCGGTTTCGCTGAGATAGTTCACCGCCGCGGCGAGGGCGACGGCCTGCGAAATGCGCTGGGTGCCGGCCTCGAAGCGCTGCGGGCTCGGCAGGAAGCCCGCCCTTTCCATCGTGACTGTGGTGATCATGGAGCCGCCGGTCAGGAACGGCGGCATGGCGTTGAGCAACTCCGAGCGGCCGTAGAGGGCCCCTATTCCGGTGGGCGCGAGCATCTTGTGGCCGGAGAACACCGCGAAGTCGACGTCGAGCGCCTTGACGTCCAGGGGCAGGTGCGGCGCGGACTGGCACGCGTCGAGCACCACGAGCGCCCCCGCGGACCGGGCCAGGGCTACGAGGGCCGGCACGGGGTTGATAGTGCCCAGGACGTTGGAGGCGTGGGTGAATGCCAGCACACGGGTGCGGGGGCCGATGATGCCGGCGGCGGCCTCCAGGTCCAGGGCTCCGGCGTCGTCGATGGGGATGAACTTCAGGACTGCGCCGGTCCGGGCCGCCAGCTCCTGCCAGGGAATCAGGTTGGCGTGGTGTTCCATTTCCGTGACGACGAGTTCGTCGCCCGGGGCCAGCGCGAACCGGGCGGCGTCGGGAGTCGCGCCGGGCAGGGAGGCGTTCAGGAACGAGTAGGTGAGCAGATTCAGGCCCTCCGTGGCGTTGGAGGTCCAGATGAGTTCGTCCCACTCCGCTCCGATGAAGTCGGCCACGGTCTCCCGGGCGTTTTCGAAAACCTCGGTGGCCTCGACGGCAAGATGGTGTGCCCCGCGGTGCACCGCAGAGTTCCGCTGCTCATAGAACTCCTGCTCGGCCTCGAGCACGCTTAGCGGGTTCTGCGAGGTGGCCCCGGAGTCCAGGTAGACGAGCGGTTTGCCGTTGACCTGCTGCTGCAGGATCGGGAAGTCGTTGCGGATCCTCAGGACCTCGTCGTTTCCGAGCGCGGCGGCAGAGCGGCGGAGGTGGGCTGGGGTGGCAACCATGGCGGGGACTCCTGGATCGGCGTTCGCTGCGGCGCACCCCGGCCGGCCGGGCAGCCGGCCGCAGGAAATACGTCACACAGATTAAACCTAATTATCCCACGTTCCCGCAGCCCTCCTGCGCGGCCACCGCGCGGAGCCGCACGCCGCGGAACTCTACGGGAGGTCCGGCGTCGTAATTCTTCAGCAGGGTCAGCCACGCCCCGCCGTAGCGGGTGTCCCCGGAGGAGACCTCCCACCCGGAGGTTCCGCCGCCGTCCCGGCGGACGCCAACGCGCCACGGACCCACCGACACCACGAACTTCATCCACTCCCCGGACCGCGGCGCCGGGGAGCCGGTTTCCGCCAGCCGGACGGGGGCCGCCGGCCCGGCGTCCTGCCGGTAGAGCGCCATGGTGCCGTCCGCGACGACGTCCAAAGCGTAGCCGGGGACCTTCGGGGCCGACCCCGGACGGTTCGGCGCGTCGGTGTCCTGGCCAAAGGCCACGCCCGCCCCGGGTCCGGCCGCGGGGAGCCCGGACGGCCAGCGGAGCTCGAACTCGAACTCCCAGTCCTGGGAATCCACGGCCCCGGCGAGCGAGCCCAGCACATAGCCGGACTTATCCGGGCCGGACATGCGGACGGCCCCGTCGGCAAAAGCCGGCTGGTCATCCCAGACGGCGTCGGCGGCCCACGGCAGATCGCCGGTTCCGCGGCGCCCGGCGGCGAAGCCGTCCTGCTGGAGCGGGCCGTCCTGGTGCAGGACATAGCGGACGTTGGCGCAAATGAACCCCCGGACGCCCAGGTCCCGGAGTCGGGCGTACTCGCTGCGCCGATGCAGTTCCCAGGCGAGTACCGGTTTGCCGGAGGCGACCACCTGGCGGATCATCGCTTCCGGAACGTTGTAGTGGACTCCCAGCAGGTCTGTCCGCGGGATGAGCTCCGGCATCTTGCCCTGGTCCCGCGCGGTCATGTAGCCGAAGGTGGTGTAGCCCCGGGCCGCGGCGAGGGCGTGACCGGGCGACGCGGAAGGCTGCTTCCACACCACGTGGTCCCGGGCCGCGGGATAGCTCTCCAGGAGGGTCAGGATTTTGTCGGCGTTGGTCCCGGGCTTGTCCTCCAAGAAGATCACATGGCTGGCCGCGAAGGTGTCCAGGACGTCAGTGAGGAGCGCGATGGGCTCCAGCGGTGTGGCCGGTCCCAGCCAGGCCCGGGCGTCGTTGCGCAGCCGCTCCAGCGCGGCGTAGGGTGCCCGGGCGATGGTCAGGTCAGTGCCGGTCAGCCGCCGGGTGTTCAGGTCGTGGTGGCAGACGAGCACACCGTCCAGGGTGGCGGACACCGAGACCTCGATCGCCTTCAGCCCGGCGTCCGCGGCTCCCTGGTAGGCCCGCATGGTGTGCTCCGGCCAGTTGTCCCCCGAGCCCCGGTGGGCGACGAAGAACGACGGCGATGCCAGCAGCGTGGCGAGCGTGAAGGGCCCGTTGTCCCCCGGCGCCGCGACGGCGCCCTCCGTGACGAAGACCCCGGCCGCGGACGCCGCCGGCGCGATCACCGGCCGCGGTCGGGAAGCGACCCCGGCCGCCGGGCTTCCGGGGCAGCCCGCGCAGCCGGCCGCACCCAGTACGGTCCCGGCGGCGGCGAGGCCCAGGAACTGCCGCCGGCCGATCATGACGAGCCGGCGTCCGGCAGGTTCGCCGCGGCGAGGGCCGGGGCCTTCACGGGGGCAGTCGCAGGCGCCGTACGTGCCCGGGCCTCATCGGTGGCGATGACCACCATGGCCAGCACAGTCCAGATCACGATGCCGGCGGCGGAACGCGTGGCCAGGGAGCTGTACGTTTGCGGAATGACCACTGCCATGACGCCGGCCAGCGCCAGGCCCGGGTACCCGGTCCGCAGGCCGCGGAGCACCATAACGGCCATGGAACCGAAGTAGAGCAGGGCGAACAGGAGCCCGAAGTCGATGCCGTACATCAGGGTGGGGTTCTCGAAGCTCGATTTCAGCCCGGCCTGGGCCGCCAGCCGGAAGCTGGAACCGATCCCCTGTCCGGCCACCGCGAAGTCGCTCCAGCGGCTCAGGAAGTACTCCACGGCAACGCCCCGCGCCTCGCCGGACCCGGTGTCGTTGGCAACCCGCGCCGCCACGCCGGCCACCAGCGGGGACGCCATGATGGCCATGCCGGCTCCCGTCATCACCGTGAGCATGACCGTCTTGACCCAGACGGGCCGGCGCACAAAAAGCACCACCATCACGGTCGCCACGGCCAGCGCCACAAGTCCCACGCGGGACTGCGAAATCAGCATGGCGACCGCCATGAGGCCCAGCAGCCCGGCCTGCAACCACTGACGCGTGAGGCCTGCCACCAGCGGAGCCGCAACCGCGATGGCGAGGGAGAGTGCGAGCGGCTGGTCCAGCGTCCCCATCCAGCGCCCGTAGTCCCTCGCGAACCAGTACTGGGTCTTGAACCCTGACTCGTAGAACAGGACCCGGCCCGTCAGCCACTGCGCGACGGCGACGGCACACGCGAGGGCAACGAGCGCCAGGAGCACGGACCGGAGGATCACCACGAGCCTTCCGCCCCGGACGGCGTCGGAGAGCAGGAGCAGGAAGAACAGCACCGGCGCCGCGATCTGGTCCACCAGCACCACCATTCCACCCCCTGTGTCTGAGGTGGACGTGGCCAGGAACGCCGCCGCCATGACAACGCCCAGAATCAGGAACAGGGGGAAATGCCGGCCCAGGACCACGCGGATGCTGCCCGGGTCGTGAAACAGCCGGACGAGGAAGATCGAGAGCACCAGCCAGGTCGCGGCGTGGACGGACAGCGGGCCGGAGGACACTCCGGTGACGGTCGCGGACCCGATGGCCGGCACCAGCAGCCATAGGGCCAGCACCGCCGCCGCCGGCACCCTGACCTTCCTGCGGAAGAAGAACGCCGCCGCGAGGCACAGTCCGATCCAGGCCGCCAGCTGCATTCAGGCCACCCTGCCGGGCAGACCGACCGGGCCCGGCACCACGACGGCGTACACGCTCACCGCCGGGCGGCGGAGTGCTTGACCGGTGCCGGTTCTGCGGGCACCGCCGGGGGCGTGCCCTTGGCGCGTTGGCTCGGCTTGCGCAGCTTGCCCGGCTTGTTCTGCTTTCGCAGCTTGCCTGGTTTCCCGGGGGGCTGATTGCGGCCTTCGGACAGGCGGAGCGGAAGGGCATTCAGCACGGCACCCGCCACCGTCGCCTTGACCAGCACAAGGTTCCGCAGGGACGCGCTCAGCAGTTCGCGCGTCACGCTCTGGTATCTGACCACCAGCACCGTGGTATCGGCCTGCACCGCCAGCAAGGCAGCGTCGCTGAGGGGCTGCATGGCCGGGGCGTCCAGGATGATGCGGCTATAGCTGCCGCGCATCTCGCCCAGGGCGGCCGTCATGGTCTGGCCCGCCAGAAGTTCGGTCGGGTTCTCGGGAACCGAGCCCGCGGCCACAATGTGAAGGCGATCGCTGGCCGTTTTCTGGATGACGCCGGACAGGGCCGCCCGGCCGGCAAGGAGCTCGGCGAGGCCAAGTGCGTTGCCGAGCTTGAGCTCTGTTGCCAGCCGGGGCCGGCGCAGGTCCGTTTCAACAACAAGGACCTTCTCGCCCGCATCTGCCCAGGCCCGGGCCAGCATGAGCGCCACGGTCGTCTTGCCTTCCCCCGCCCGCGCCGAGGAAATGAGCACGACGCCGGAGGCCGGCAGCGCGGACAGGTGGTCCATGTTGGTGCGGAGCCGGCGTGCCGCCTCGTCCAGCAGGGAAGACTGCCGCCTGTTCAGGATGTCGGACATGGTGCCCGCCTCGGAGCTGGCCGGGACGCGCGCCAGCAGCGGCAGCCCGGACGCGTCTTCGACCTCTTCGGGAGTCCGCAGCGTATGGTCCATCATCCGGCGCGTGACCGCGATCGCGATGCCTGCGCCGAGGCCAAGCAGGGCGCCGAGGCCAAGGTTCAACGCAAGCCGGGGGGACACGGGGTCCGTCTCAGCGGTGGGCCCGGCCACCACGTTCAGGTCTGTCTGGCCGCCGCCGCTCTGGGTCCTGGCCTCGACGTTGTCCAGCGCCGGGTTCAGGCCGGAGACGATCTCCCGGGCCACCTGGTTGGCCTTGGCGGGGTCCGGAAGACTCACGACGACCGTCAGCATCAGCGTGTCCTGGTCCGCCGAGGCAGTGACGCTCTCCGCAATGTCCGTCGCCGACAGGCCGGTGGAACTGCTGCTGACCAGCCGCTCAACAAACTTGTCGCTTTTGATCAGGCTCGCGTAGGAGGCGATGCGTCCCCGCGACAGCTCGAGTGACTGCAGGGATGACTGCCCCGCGGACGGCGGCGACACGACATAGAACTTGACGGTGCTTTGATACACCGGCTTCGCCGTCGCTGTGACACCCCAGGCAATGCCGGTGCCGGCGAGCAGGCATACGAGCACAACCAGCCAGCCCCGCGCGATTGCGCGTCCGTACTCAGACAGTTCCAAGCGAACCCCCCATACGGCCACCACGCCGTGCCTGTAGCGGCACGGTTCTTCATGGTCCCTTGACGCACCATTATTGACTGCGTCCGTGCCATGCGGAAGCTTTTTGCTTCTGTGTCTTTGGCGGCAGGGCCCGATTCCTAGCCAAACTCCGGGACCGGCCGTAGTCTTTTCCCTAAGCTAGGACGGTCCTGCAGGTCCGGACACCACGTGACTCCGGGCAGCAACGGAAACAGGTCCTGGCGGCAGGTCTCAGTGGCGGGTCTCAACAACAGGTCCCGGGGACACGTCCCCGTGGCCGGATCGGTGTTCCTGCATCAGCAGCGGCGCCGGTCCTGTTCGGTGGTGCCTTCCGCCGCGGTACCAATCGAGGGGGCACACGATGAGGACTGGCGGGGAGCAATTCTCGGTATTGGTGGCACACCCCAGCGCGGACCTTTACGGTTCGGACCGGGTGCTGCTGGAAACCATCGACGGGCTGCACCGGAGCGGTGCGCGCGTCCTGGTGGCCCTGCCGTCGCCGGGGCCCCTCGTGCCCGAACTCGAGCGCCGGGGCGCAGCCGTCATCCTGTCCCCGACGCCGGTGCTGCGCAAGAGCCTGCTCACGGCCCCGGGCCTGGTGAAGCTGGCCGGCACCTCAGTGCACGGACTCCTCCGCAGCATCGGCGTGATCCGCGGAGCGCGCCCGGACGTCATCCTGGCGAACACCATTACGGTCCCCCTGTGGACGGCCGCGGGACGGCTGACGGGTGTACCGGTGGTGACCCACGTCCATGAGGCGGAGGCCAACGCCCCGCGGGCCCTCCGCGCGGCCCTCGCGCTGCCTCTCCTGTTCTCCCGCGGCATCCTGACCAACAGCCAGTTCAGCTCCGACACGTTGGCTGCGGCACTCCCTGCGCTCCTCGGCCGCTCAAGAGTGCTCTACAACGGGGTCCCCGGGCCGGCCCATCCCGCACCGCCCCGGCCGGACCTGCACGGGGGGCTCCGCATCCTGTATGTCGGACGGCTGTCCCACCGCAAGGGAGTGGACGTCGCCATCGACGCGCTGTTGCGGCTGCGCCGGGACGGCGTGCCGGCCCGGCTGGCGGTGGTCGGCGCGGTATTCCCGGGATACGAGGACTACGAGGCCGGCCTCCGGAGCCAGGTCCGCGCCCACGGCGCCGACGACCACGTCAGGTTCCATGGCTTCCAAAATGATGTCTGGCCGTTCCTTGCGGAGTCCGACGTCGTGGTGGTGCCCTCCCGGCTCGACGAGCCGTTCGGCAATACGGCCGTCGAAGCCGTCCTGGCCTCCCGGCCCGTCGTCGTCAGCAATACTTCGGGCCTGCGGGAGGCCGCCGCGGGTTACCGGTCGGCGCAATTCGTCGAGCCCGGCGACCCCGTGGAGCTCGCGGCCGCGCTCGCCCGCGTCGCCGGCCAGTGGCAGGACTACCGGTCCAGCGCCAGCTCCGACGCCGTGGAAGCGGGCCGCAGGCACAGCCCGGAACGCTACGGGACCCTCATGGCCGGGCACCTGGCGCAGGCTGCGGGCAGGCTGCTGTGATCAGCCGCGCCGCCCCCGGCACCTCCACAGGTCCGGGCACGCAGCCCAAAACGGCGCGGGGCGTCCGGTGGAGCTTCGGAGCAGTGCTGGCCCGGCAGGGTTTCCAGATGCTCTGCGCCGTGGTGCTGGCCCGGCTCCTGGGACCGCAGAGCTATGGCGTCATCGCGGCAGCCACGGTGTACATCAGCCTCGTGGCGCTGCTGCTGGACCAGGGCCTCTCCGCGGCGCTGGTCCAGCGCGCCGAGGTCACCCGCCGCATGGCGGGGGCGACCGCCATGCTGAACCTGCTCGTGGCGGTCCTGCTCGGGATGGTGACCTGGTTCGCCGCTCCAGGGATCGCCCAGTTCTTCGGCGTCGCTGAGCTCGAGCCGATCCTTCGGCTGCTGGCATTGGCGATCCCCGTCAAAGCCCTGGCCATTACGCCGCGGGCCATGCTGTCCAGGGAGCTGGCCCTCCACAAGGTCGGTGCGGCGGATATTGCCGCGGCCGCCGCGGGCAGCGCGGCCGGGATCGGCGCGGCGCTTGCCGGGGCCGGCCCGTGGTCCATGGTGTACCAGGTGGTTACCACGGACCTTGTTTGCAGCGCGTTGCTCCTGGCGGCCAGCCGGGGGCCCGTCCCCAATTTCGCCTTCCGGACCGTCGCGCCGCTATTCCGGTTCAGCGTCAGCGTCTTTGCCACGGACTGCCTGGCCTACTTCTCCCGGAACCTGGACAACATCCTGGTGGGACGCGTGCTCGGCGTCGCCGCCCTGTCGCTGTACGGGATGGCCTACCGCATCCTCGTCATCCCCGTGCAGTTGATCGGGCAAACCGTCAACAGGGTCATGTTTCCGGCCTTTTCCCGGGCGGCGGGCACCCCGGAGAAGGTGGCCGCAAGCCTCGTGTCCGCGACGCGGCTGCTGGCGATCTCGGCGGTTCCGCTGATGACCTTCGTGGCCTGCGCCGCCCCGGAGCTCGTGGGCCTGGTCTTGGGTCCCGAATGGCTGCCCGCAGCGGGGCTGGTCAGTGTGCTCGCCATCGGGGGCGCACGCGAGACCATTTTCTACGTCACGCCCTCCCTCATGAAGGGCCTGGGCCAGGGCGGGTTGATCGTCCGGTATGAGATCCTGGCCGCCGTCGTGCAGGTGGGAGGAATCGTGATCGGACTCCAGTTCGGCGTCCTCGGCGTCGCCGTCGGGTACTCTGCCGCCGGTTTCCTCCTCACGCCCGTGCTCCTGCGCATCCAGTCCCGGCTGACCGGGGTGAGCCTGAAGTCCCAGTTGGCGGCCATCATCCCCGCGGTGCATGCCGCGGCCTGGGGCGCGGCGGGGTACTGGGTTTTGGCCCTGGCCGGCATGTCGGGCGTGTGGCATCTGTTTGGCGGGTTCGCGGTCTTTGCCGCCCTCGCGCTCGCCGCGCTGCGGGTCTTCCACCGGGACACGCTCTCCGGTTACGTCGAACAAGCCCGGACGCTCCTAGGACGGCCTGCCGCCCGGCAAGCCCCGACGACGAAAGGCCAGAATGGCTGACATGACCCATCCCGGCGCCCGCCCTGCGGAGGACGGGTCCGCCGTCGGACTCCCGGCGGACGGCCTCGTCATCGCGGTGCTGACATACCGCCGGCCGGACGACATCGCCCTGGCGCTGCCGCGGCTGGCCGGCCAGGCCGGCATGCGCCAGGCCGGAGCGGGCCGTCCACGGAACGGCCTGCCGGAGGAACGGCCCGCCACGGTGCTGGTGATCGACAACGACCCTGCGGCGAGCGCCCGCCCCATCGTGGAGCAGCTCGCGGGCGCCCTCCCGCCGGGGCTGGTCCGCTACGTCCATGAGCCGAAGCCCGGGATCGCGGCGGCACGGAACCGCGCCCTCCGGGAAGCGGCGTCGAGCGCGTTGCTTGTCTTCATTGACGACGACGAGGTGCCGTCGGAACAGTGGCTGGAGCAGCTGGTGGGGCTGCAGCGCTCCACCGGCGCCGCCGCCGTCGTCGGTCCTGTGATCAGCGAATATGAACACGAGCCGGAGCCCTGGATCGAAGCCGGAAACTTCTTCCACCGCCGCAGGCTCGCCACCGGGACCCGGCTGGATGTGGCCGCGACCAACAATCTCCTCGTGGACCTGCGGCAGGTCCGGGCCCTGCGGCTCTCGTTTGATGAACGCTTCGGCCTTAGCGGAGGCTCGGACACATTGTTCACCCGCCAACTCGTCCAGCGCGGCGGGGCCATGCTCTGGTGCGACGAGGCCGTGGTGGTGGACCGGGTTCCGTCGTCGCGGCTGACCCGCAGCTGGGTACTGCGCCGCGCCCTGCGCAGCGGCAACTCCGCCGCGCGGGTCAGCCTGGAACTTGCCGCCGGCGCCGCGGCCCGGCTGGCTGCCAGGGGCGTTTCCGCGGGATCCGGTTCGATCCGACTGGCAGGCGGCACGGCACAATTGGCGGCCGGCCTCGTCAGCGGATCATCCCGGCATCAGGCCCGGGGAATGCGGACGGCCGCCCGGGGCCTGGGCATGGCCGCCGGCGCCTTCGGCTATGTTTACAGCGAATACCGCAGAAAATAGTTTTTCGCGCTCTTTCTTCACCGTCGGTCCGGCTGCCAGGAACTCCGGATTCGCGGGGAATTTTGTGGCGTGTCGCAAGCGACGCGCCCGGGCGTGATCAAGTTGGAACACCCCGCGAATGGACGTTATCAATTTGCAACGTTGTAGGACCTCGGCTAGCGTGTTGGCTCAGAAGCCGGGATCGGGGACACCTCCCGGGAAGTCAGTCGCGAGTGCCGCGGGTCCGCCCACACCTCGCCCAGGTCCAAGTCACCCTGGGCCCCAAGAACACCCTCGCGCTGACAATGCACCAAGCAACATACCGGCGCGGCCTGCACGCCGCCGGCAGACGGGCCCGAGGGCCTCCCGCCAGTTCCGCTATGTCCGTGCGATCCCCCGTGCCCGGAGAGCAAGACAATAGAGGTATGACACGATGGCCATTGGCTCGAAAAAGATCCAGCGCAAAAACATCCGCGCAACGTACGCCGCAGGTGCTGCGGCGGTGACAATCACTGCCCTCGCCCTGACCGCGGCTCCGGCTGTCCAGGCTGCGCCCGCACTCGCGCCCGCCGCGCTGACCCTCGGTTCGTACCAGCCGAGCGCGTCCACCACCGGCGTTCCGGCCGGAACGGCCCTGAAGGCCTACAACACCTCGGGCACGGACCTTGTCATCACGACGGACGGCACCGTCCTGGACGGGCTGGACATCTACGGCGACATCAAGGTCCGGGCCAAGAACGTGGTCATCAAGAACAGCCGGCTGCACGGCGGCAAGGCGATCCCGAAGTCCAACACCGGAGTCGTCGACGCCACCAGCGCCTCCGTCGCCAACCTCGTGGTCCAGGACAGCACCATCATCCCGGACAGCCCGTCCTATTACCGCGACGGGATCGTCGGCCACGACTACACGGCCCGGCGGAACCACATCCAGGGATCCAACGACGGGCTCGGCATCTTCAACCGCCCCGGCGGCCCCGTTACCGCCAACGTGACGGCCGAAGGCAACTACATCCACGGACTGACGTACTGGTCCTACGACCCCGCGCACAGCGACGGCACGCACAATGACGGCATCCAGGTCCAGGGCGGCCAGAACATCCGGATCGTCGGCAACAACATCGTCGCCAACTCCAAGCCGGGCACGGGCAGCGCGCCGAATCCCCGCGGAACCCATGCCGGAACCGGGATCATGCTGCAGCAGAACGTTGCCCAACTCGCCAATGTGGTGGTCGACAAAAACTGGGTGGACGACGGCCAGACATCGATCAACATTGACAACGGCAAGTACTCCAAGATCACCGTCACGGTCTCGAACAACAAGCTCGGCCGCAATCAGTTCGACTTCGGCAACGGCTCGAAGTATCCGATCCGGGTCATCAGCCGCGCTGCCAGCACCGTGGGTGGCCTGACCACGAGCAACCACTGGGCCGACACCCAGGCCCTCTTGGTGGAAGGCAAGACCGGCGGCATCCGCTACAACTACTAACGTGCAGGTGCAGGACCGGATCCGTGACGGATCCGGTCCTGCTTGTCTGCCATGTGCCGTGCCTGTCATTTGGCTTTCAGGCTCACGGTCGGCGACGTCATGGCGTTGCCGAAGGCATCGTTGGCCACGAGTTTGTAGTCGTGGGTGGTTCCGGCCGCCACGGAGTCGAGGAACTGCATCGCGGGCCGGTGCCAGAACCTGGACGAGACTGTCCGGGTACTGATGATCTTCCCGTCCCGGTACAGCTTGTAGGTCAGCCTGGAGTTGTCACGGTCCCAGTTGGCTTGCCAGTTGATGGAGATCGTGCCGGTCGACGGCGAAGCCAGGACGGGTTGGGTGGACGCGGCGGAGGACCGCGGCCCCTCCCTATTGGGGGCGAGGCTGCTCACGGCGAATCGTGCCAGCCCCTGCTGCCCGCGCAGGTTGACGTTCAGAAACTCGCCGCCCATCACCACGTACTGATCGTTACCGGCAACGGTCCACGGGCCCTGGTTCTGGCCGGTGGCCGTACCGGTGTCCAGGTCCGGGAACCACACGAGCAGTGTTGGCATGGGCTGGCCGAGGAAGCTTGGAAGCCGTGAACTGGGCCGGGTCAAGGTCCCCGTGGCCGCCTTGCTGCAGGCGAGCGCGCGGTGCCAGGAGCGTGGGTCGGATTCCGGGAAGCCGTCGATCTTCCCGCAGTCGTGCGAGTGCCCCGCCTTGTAGACGGCGGTGCTGCTGGCAAAGATGCTGTGTGAGTCGCCGCGGCAGTCATCAATCCACGTGATGGCGAGGTCCTGCCAGTTCGCGGCAAAGGACCCCTCAAGATTTCCGGTGCCGCCGCCGGAGACCAGGAGGAACGCCGTCCCGTACCAACTGGTCCCGTCGCTCGAGAGCGAGGTGACGGCTGCGTAGGTGCCGGCGTTGCGCACGAGCTTGTTGGCCGGGGTGGCCAGGTTCCTTCCGCTGACCGCGTCCACGGCGCCGAGGCCAAAGCCTGGGTCGCTGCTGCCGTTCAGCGTGGTGAAAGCACCGCCGACGACGATCTTGCTGCGGTCAGGGGCGAGCACGAGGGCATTGACCCGTCCGCCGTGGGCCGCGGGCTGCCACGCCAGCAGGGCGCCGTCGGAAGCACGGACCGCCGCCAGCCGCGACCTTAAGGCGGACCCGACGGTGGTGAAGGCGCCGCCTAGGTAGACGGTGTCCGGGGTGGCCACGATCGCCCGGACGGACCCGGACATCGGCGGGGCCCATCCGGGGATCACGGCCCCGGTCGCAGCGTCCAGGGCCACCACCTTGCGTACAGCGTGGCCGTTGACCTGGGTGAAATCGCCACCCACATAGAGCCTCTTGCGGTCCGGGGACGCGGCCACCGCAAGGCCCTGGGAGTTCAGGGATGCCGTGAACGTGGTGATGAGCTTGCCCGTACTCAGGCTGAACGCCAGGATGTTCTTCCGCGGCGTCGTCTGTGTCCCGGCCGGTGCACCGGCGGGCCGGGCAGTACTGAATTTGCCCACGGCGTACACCGTGTCGCCGATGACGGCCTGCTGCCACACCACCCCGTCAATCTGGACTGTCGGCAGCGAATCCGCCGTGACCGTCACAGGACTCGAGCGAAGGCCGGGGTCGGCCGGCGCCGAGTCCGCGGCGGCGCCCGGGGCGGCCGCGAGGACCAAGGCCGTGACCAGCACGGCGCCGGCACCCGCCTTCCAGGCCCGGGCAGCGGCCGGCAACCGGCTACGCCAACGACGGAAGCGGTGACTGCTCCCGGGCCGTCCTCCGCGATGAAGCGCGGACGCTCCCCCAACTTTCCAGGACATCAGTGCCCTCCTTCGCTCGGCGTCGTCATTCCTGGAGTGATATCCCGGTGACGGCGTCCCCTTCCCGGCCTTCCTGGTCCCATATCTCCCTGTCTCCTCAGCCGGAGCGCACATCGAGGTTGTCGAACCGTGCCAGCACCGGCGCGTTGGTCGCGGAACCGGATAGGTAGGCCAGCAGCCCGACGGATCCCGCGTCCTGCATGCCGGCGGTGGCGTCGGTGGCCGTGACGCTCCAGGTTCCGGGCTCCGGGGATCCCGTCCGCCAGGTCTTCGCCCGGAGGGTGGTGGGCGCGGTCCCGGCGACCTCCACCCGCAGCTGCAGCTGCTGTCCGGCCGTCAGCGTGATTCCCGGCGTGAACTGCCCGAGCACGGTCTCCGCGCCGCCGGAGAGCCGGGTCAGCTGGAGGGTACTCACCCCGTTGGCCGCCACCTTGACCTTGCCGCGGTATTCGGACGTGCCCACGCGACGGCCGGTCACCCCGAGGTAGGAGCCTCCTCCGTTGCCGATCTTGTCCAGCGACACCGTCACGAGCGAGTTGCTCGCGGTGGTCGAAACCGACGGCAGGAAAGCGGACGGACCCCGGCCTGCGGCCAGGCTCATGGCCCCTTGCCCTGAGCTGACCGAGAAATACGACGCCGAGCCGTTCAGCGACCACGCTCCGCCGGCATCGGCCGTTCCCCAGCCGGTGGCCAGCGTGCGGGCAAAGGCGTCCTGGGCCAGGACCCCGCCGGACGTGACGGTGATGGCCTGGCTTGTGGTGCCGGTGGCGCCGCTGTTGTCGGTCACGCTCAGCGTGACCGTGTAGGTTCCGGCGGCCGCGTAGCCGTGCGACGCCGTGACGCCGGTGCCGGTGCCGCCGTCGCCGAACGCCCACGAGTAGCCCGTGATGGTGCCGTCGGGGTCCGTCGACGCCGCCGCGTCGACGTTGACCGTCAGCCCGGCGGTGCCGGCCGTGAACGCGGCGGTCGGCGGGGTGCCGGTGGAGCCTGCGATGGTGATGCTGCGGCTGTCTCCCGTGACGGTGTTCCCCAGCGGGTCACGGACGGAAATCCTGTAGCTGTGCTGGCCGGCAGCAAGGCCGGCGTCGGTGAACGCCAGATCCGGGCGCTGCCAGAAGGTGGACTGCGCCGAGACGGTGTGGACCGGGACGGGATTTCCGTCGCGCAGGATGCCGTAGCTGAGGTTCGAGTTGTCGCGGTCCCAGTTGGCCTGCCACTGCACCCTGACCTGCCCCGCGCCGGGGCTGGAGAGGGTGGGCACGAACGCGGCCCCGGTGACGCGCGGGCCCTGCAGGTTGGGCGCCGCCTCCCGGCGCGCAAACCGGGCCAGGCCCTGTTGCGGCTGCTGGTTGACGTTGCGGAACTCCCCCACCATCACCACATAGGTGTTGTTGCCGGTCACGGCCCAGGGGCCCTGGCTTTGGCCGCTGACCGTTCCGGTATCCATGTCCGGGAACCAGTTCAACAGCGACGGTGCGGGCTGCCCGGTGAACGACGGGTAGCCGAGCGGATCCTTCACGAGCGTCCCGGTTGCGGCCTTGCCGAAGGAGACCGCCCGGTGCCAGACGCGCGGGGTGACTTCGGGAAATCCCCCCAGGTTGCCGCAGTAGTGCGGATGGCCGGCGACATAGACCGCGGTATCGGTGGCAAAGGCGCCATACGAATCGCCGTGGCAGTCCTCCACCCACTTGATCCGCCCGTCCGACCAGTTGGCCGCGAAAGCGCCTTCCAGGTTGCCGCCCGTGCCGTAGATGTAGCCGGTGCCATAGAAGCTGGTGCCGTCCGTGGACAGCGACAGCACCGCCGAGTCCGTTCCGGCATCGCGGACGACGTCGTTGGCCTGCAGCGGCAGGTTGGCGCCGGTGACGGCGTCAACCATGCCGAGCCCGTAGCCCGGGCGGGAGGAGTTGTTCAACGTGGTGAACGCCCCGCCAGCCACCACCCGCGTGCCTTCGGGAGAAAGGGCCAGGGCGTTGACCTTGCCGCTTGCGGCAACCGGCGCCCACGCCAGCAGCGCACCGTTCGCGGCGCTGACGGCAGCGAGCCGGGAGCGGGCAGCGGACCCGACGCCCGTGAAGGTGCCGCCCATCCACACGGTCCCGGCCGAGGCGGTGATGGCCCGGACGCTGGCGTTCATCCTCGGCGCAAACGACCCGATCAGGCTCCCCGACACGGGATCCAGGGCGGCGACCCGCCACCGCTGCACGCCGTTGACCGACGTGAAATCCCCGCCGATGTACAACCGCGATCCGTCCGGCGACGCCGCCACGGCGAGCGCCTGGGCATTCAGGACGGGTGCGAAGCCGGTGATGAGCCGCCCCGTGGTGATGTCGAAGGCCAGGATGTTGGGCCGGGCGCTCAGTTGCGTCCCGGGCGCGGCGCCGTAGGGGCGGGCGTTGCTGAACTGGCCGACCACGTAGACCGTGTTCCCGATCACGGTCGATTGCCACGCGACGCCGTCATGCTGGGCGGTGGGCAGGCTGTCCGCCGTGACGGTCACCGGGGTCTTTGGGTCGGCGGGGTCCAGGGGTGCGGAATCCGTGACGCCGCCGGGTGCCCCCGCGAGCGCCGCGGCGAGGAGGAGGACCAGGGCGAGAGCCAGGGAAAGGGCCACGGCGGCGGCGCGACGGGAGACCGGACGGGCCCGCCGCGGACCGCCGGTGCCGGTGGCGCCGGTCCCTGTGACGGTTCCGGCGTCCCATTCTCTTCGCCAGGTCATGGCATGACCCCTTCCTGTGGCCTTACGGGTTGCGTCTCCTTAGCCGGCGTGCCCCTCAGTTGAGCCGCACATTGAACTCATCAAACGTTGCCTGCACCGGCGCGTTGGCCGCGGTGCTCCACAGGAACGACATCAGCCCCACCGAGCCGGCAGTCTGGAGCGAGGCCGAGGCGTCGCCGGCTGTCACGAGCCACGTTGCGGGTTCGGTGGCACCGTCCCGCCAGGCTTTTGCCTGAAGGGCGGCCGGCGCGGTACCGGTCACCGTCATCCGCAGCCGGAGCTGGTCGCCGGCGGCGACGGTCAGGCCGGGCACCGTGACCGACTGCAGGGTGGTTTCTGCACCGCCCACGAGCTTCGTCAGGTAGAGGGTGGTGCTCCCGGTCGAAGAGATCTTGAGTTTGGCCCGGTACTCGTCCGCCCCTGCCTTCCGCCCGATGATGCCCAGGAACATGCCGCCGCCGCTGGCGATCTTGTCCGTCGAGGCCTTGACCTGGAGGTCCGCCGCCGGGGCGGAGACCCCGGCGAGGTAGGCGAGGCGCTGGACGCCGGCCGTTGCCAGCGTCATGGACCCAACACCGGAGCCGACGGCAAAGTTTCCCGCGGTGCCGTTGACGGTCCAGGCCCCGCCGGTGTCCGCCGTGCCCCAGCCTTGGGCCGTGGTCCGCCCGAAGGCATCGGCGGCGATGACCGAGTTCGGCGGCGGGGCAGTCACTGTGACCGTCTTCGTGAAAGTACCGGCGGCGCCGTTGTTGTCCAGCACCGTCAGGGAGACGGCGTAGTTGCCGGCCGCGGCGTAGGTGTGCGACGGCGTGGCGCCGGTTCCAGCGGATGCGTCGCCGAAGTCCCAGGCGTAGGAGGCAACGGATCCGTCGGGGTCAGTGGAGGCCCCGGCGTCGAAGGCTGCCGTGAGGTTGCTGACTGTCGCCGTGAACTGGGCGGACGGCGGCTGGTTCGGCTGGACCGAGACCTGTGCGGTGCTGGTGCTGACGGCTCCGATGTTGTCGGTGACGGTCAGGGTGATGGTGTAGGTCCCGCCGCCGGCGTAGGCGTGGGACGCGGTTTTCCCGGTTCCCGTGGTTGAGTCGCCGAAGTCCCAGGCATAGGAGGCGACGGTGCCGTCGGGGTCGGTCGAGGTGGACGCGTCCACGGTCGCCGTGAGCTGGCTGGTGGTGGACGTGAACGCGGCCACGGGCGGCTGGTTGCCCGGCGGGGCCGTGGCCGTGACGGTGCGGGTGGTGCTCGCGGAGTTGCCGTCGCCGTCCGTGACGGTCAGGCGGACAGTGTAGGAACCGGCCGCCGCGTACACGTGCTGGGTGGTGACGCCCGTGCCGGTGCTTCCGTCGCCGTACGCCCAGCTGTAGGACGCGAGGGGGCCGTTCGGGTCCGAGGAACCGGAGGCGTCGACGCTGAGGGTCAGGTAGGTGATGGAGGAGGCGAAGGCCGCCGTGGGGGGTGTCGCCGGGGTGGCGAGCGTGCGCCCGGAGGCGCGGTAGTGGGTCTGGACCTGCTGGAGGCCGAGGGCCGCGGGATAGAGTGCCACTTCGTCGATGTCACCTTTGAGGCTGCCGCTGCTGGGTTGGCTGGGCCAGGTGCCCGCGAGGTCTGAGCCGATCCGCCAGTATCCGTCAAAGACGCGGCCGGAGGTGACGTCGGTACGGAAGGCCGCCCGGGCGCCGTCGATGTAGAGGAACATGCCGCCGCCGCTGAGGGTGGCGATGACCTGGTGCCATTGGCCGTCGTTGAACCCGGTGCCGCTGTTGACGGTCCGGACGGCTCCGTTCCACAGGCCGAAGTAGATGCGTCCGGCGTCGTCCATGTAGACGTTGCGGTCGGTGACCCGGGACGTGCCGCTGGCAACGTTGCCGAATCCGATGATCTTCCCGCCCGCGGTGGTGGCCGTGCGGACCCAGGCCTCGGCGGTAAAGACATCCGGCGCCCGCTGGAACCCGGTGTCGGCGGCGACGCCGTTGACGGTGCCGTCAAAAGTCCCGGCGCCCGTCGCTTCTGCCACGGCGCCGTCGGCCCGCAGCCCGGCACCGGTGCCGGCGGCGAGGTCCTCGGCGCCGGCCGAATCCACCAGGGTGGGTCCCGTGGCGTCGTTGAAGCGCCAGAAGTTCCCCGGGTGGTCGGCCTGGACGGCGTCGGCGTAGCCGCTGGCCGGTGTGGAGGCCGCCGCAGTGATCGAGACGGTGTCGGACCGGGACTCGTTGCCCAGCGGGTCGGTGACGAAGATCCGGTACCTGTACGTCTGGCCGGGCACCAGCCCGGAGTCGAGGTAGCTCATGCCGGGCCGCTGCCAGAAGGTGCTGTCCTGCGTGACGGTGTAGGCGGGAACGGCGGTGACTCCGTCGCGGATGACGCGGTAGGTGAGCCGGACGTTGTCCTGGTCATAGTTGGCCTGCCAGCGGATGCGCACCGTCCCTGCAGCGGGCGAGCTGAGGGTCGGGATGCTGCGGGCCCCGCTGAGGACCGGGCCGCGGGTGTTGGGGGCCAAGTCCCGGACGGCGAAGCGGACGAGGCCCTGCTGGCGTGTGCCGTTGACGGTGGTGAATTCGCCGCCCAGGACCACGTACTGGCCGTTGCCCGTGACGGCCCAGGCCCCCTGGTTCTGGCCGGTGTAGGTGCCGGTGTCGAGGGTGGGGAACCAGTTGAGCAGGGAGGGCGAGGGCAGTCCTGCCCAGTTGGGGTAGCCGAGCGGGTCCCGGTTGATGGTGCCGGTGGCGGATTTGCTGAAGGCCAGGGCGCGTTGGAAGCCCCACGGCTCGGTCTGCGGGTAGCCGCCGACGTTCCCGCAGTAGTGGGCGTGGCCCACTTTGTAGACGACGTCGGCGGCCGGGTAGACGGCGTAGGTGTCACCGTGACAGTCCTCCAGCCAGGTGATCGGGCCGCCGTTCCAGCCGGCCGCGACCGTTCCTTCGAGGTTGCCGCCTGTGCCGAAGACGTAGCCGGTCGCGTAGACGTTATCGGCGTCCCCGCTCAGGCTGGTGATGGCGGAGTTGACTCCGGCGTCGCGCACGCGGTCGTTGACGGCCCAGGGCAGCAGACCCCCGTTGACCGTGTCCACCGCGGCGAGCCCGTAGCCCGGGTTGGCGGAGCCGTTGAGGGTGGTGAACGCGCCGCCGACCACCATGCGGGTTCCGTCCGGCGACAGGGCCAGGGCATTGACCCGGCCTGCTTCCGCCGAGGGAGCCCAGGCCGTGAGCGCCCCGTTGGCGGCCTGGAAGGCGGCCAACCGGCTGCGCGCCACGGAACCTACGGCGGTGAAGAGCCCGCCAAGGTACACGGTGCCGGCGGTCGGCACGATCGCCCGGACACTGGCGGCGACCTTGGGCAGGAAGGAGGGAATGAGCGCTCCCGTGCCCGGATCGAGCGCGGCGACCCGCCAGACGCTCGTCCCGTTGACGGACGTGAAGTCACCGCCCACATAGATCCGCGAACCGTCCGGGGACGCGGCGATGCTGTACGCCTGGGCGTTCAGCGCCGGGGCAAACGGAAGCAGTTCACCGGTGGTGAGGTTGTAGGCCAGGATGTTGCGGCGGACCACGGTGTTGCTCCCTGCCGGGGAGCCCGCCGGCCGGGCCGTGCCGAAGCTTCCGGCTGCGTAGACGGTGTTGCCGACCACCACCTGTTGCCAGACGACGCCGTCGATCTGGACGGTCGGCAGGGCGTCCGCCGTCACCGTGGCCGGGGTGGCGGGACTGGCCGGCTCCGGCGGGGCGCTGTCCGCCGCCGCCGGAGTCACTGCCGCAAACCCCAGGGAGAATGCGAGCGCTGAAGCCGCCAGGGCCGCCACAAGCTTGTCCAGCAGCCGGTGCGGTGCCCGGCGGCCGTCGGCGGCCCCTTGCGGTGACTTCAGCATCGTCATGGCCTCCCCCGGGTCCCCGGGCCTAAGGGATCTTCACGGCGAGGGTGTCGAAACGCAACACCACCGGGAAATTGGTGGACGAACCGGACAGGTAGCCCACCAGGCCCGCCCCGCCGGCCACTTGGAGTTCCGGCGTCGAGTCGCTCGCGCTCAGCTGCCAGGCCGCCGGTTCGGCCGCCGATGCCCGCCAGACCTTCGCGCTGAGCGCCGTCGGCGCCGTGCCCGTAAGGCTGAGCCGGATCATCAGGGGGTCGTTGGCGGCCATGGTCAGGCCGGCGATCGCCAGGGGCCCGGCAACGGTCGTCTCGGCGTTGTTGATGACCCGGGTGAGGTACAGCGACACGGCACCGTTGCTGCCGACCTTGACCTTGGCCCGGTAGTCGTTGTTGTTCGCCCGCCGGCCCAGCAGGGAGGCGAACATTCCGCCGCCGTCGGCGATCTTGTCGGCGGAGACCGTAACGGTTCCGTCGAACGCCGCCGTGGACACCGAGTTCAGGAACCCGCTGCGGCTGGCTCCGGCGGCCCCGAGGGTCACAGCACCGGAGCCGTTGTTCACGGCGAAGCTGGTGCTGCCTCCTGAGACAGTCCAGGCCCCTCCGGTATCCGCCGTGCCGAAGCCTCCGGTGACGGTCCGTCCGAAGGCGTCCGCGGCGACGACCGTGTTGGATGCCGGGGCCGTGACGCTGACCGTCCGGCTGGCGGTGCCAGTGGCACCGTCGTCGTCGGTTACTGTGAGGCTAACGGTGTAGCTGCCGGCATTGGCGTAGGTGTGCGACGCCGTTGCCCCGGTTCCGGTGCTGGCGTCACCGAAGTCCCAGGCGTAACCGGTGACGGTCCCGTCCGGGTCCGCGGACCCGGACCCGTTGAAGGTGACGGCGAGGTTGCTGGCCGTGGAAGTGAACGCCGCCGTCGGGGCCACGTTGGCCGGCGGGGCCACCACGGTCACGGTATGCACGACGCTGGCGGTGTTGCCGGTGTTGTCCGTCACCGTCAGCCGGACCGTGTAGGTGCCGCCTGCCGCGTAGGTGTGCTGCGCCGTGACCCCCGTGCCGCTTCCGCCGTCGCCGAAGTCCCAGGCGTAGGCGGCGATGGGACCGTTGGCGTCCGAGGACGTGGTGCCGTCCACCGACGCCGTGAGTCCGTTGACCGTTGACGTGAACCCGGCCACCGGAGGCGCGGGCGGGGCGTTGACGGTGCGGCCGGAGGCCACGAAGTGGGCCTGCACCCGGGACAGCGGCAGTACGGTCGGGTAGATGGCGACGTCGTCGATCTGGCCGTTCAGGTACCGGCTCGTCGGACGGTTGGGCCAGCTGGTCAGGTTGTCGCCGCCGATGCGCCAGAAGCCGTCGATCGGCCACGCGGATGTGGTGTCGGTCCGCCCGGCCAATACGACGCCGTCGAGGAACAGTTGCATCCCGTTGGGGCCAAGGGTCGCCACGACGTGGTGCCACTGGTTGTCGTTGAACGACTTTGTGGTGTTGACGGTGATCCGGGCGCCGGTTCCGCTGGAGCCGGTGGGGCGGACGCCGAAGTAGATCCGGCCGTTGTTGTCCATGTAGACGTTCCGGTCGAAGTCTGCCGAAACGCCTGTCTGCGAATTGCCGTAGCCGATGATCTCGCCGCCCTGGGTGGTGTTGGTCCGGAACCAGGCCTCGGTGCTGAAGACCTGCGGGCGGAGGGACAGTGTCGGGCTGGCGGCGACTCCGTCAGAAGTGGCGTTGAAGGTGGCGGCCGTGTCGGAATCCGCGGTCACCGCGCCCGCGGCGCCGAAGCTGACGCCGGGCCGGACGATGAGGTCGTCCTTGCCCGCGAGATCCACGCCGGTGGCCCCGCCGGTTTCGCCGAGGCGCCAGTAGTTGCCCGGCTTGTCGGCCAGGACCTGCTGGGCGTAGCTTCCCGGTGCTGTGACGGACCCTGGAACCGTGATGGTGACGGTTTCGCTGCGGGACTCATTGCCGAAGGCGTCCCGGGCGTAGATGCGGTAGCCGTAGCTCTGGCCGGCGGTCAGGCCGGTGTCCAGGAACGTCATGCCGGGCCGCTTCCAGAAGGTGGAGGCCTGCTTGACGGTGGAGATGACGGCGCCGTTGCGGCGCACCTCGTAGGTGAGGTTCTCATTGTCCTGGTCCCAGTTCGCCTGCCAGCGGACCCGCACGGTACCGGCCGCGGGGCTGGAGAGCGTCGGGTTGGAGTTCACGCCGCTCAGGCGCGGTCCGCGCAGGTTCGGCGAGAGGCCGGTCCGCGGGAAGCGGGTGAGCCCCTGCTGCGGCTGGTTGTTGATGGTGGTGAACTCCCCGGCCATCACGATGTAGTCGTTGTTGCCGGAGACCGTCCAGGCACCCTGGTCCTGGCCCGTGAAGGTCCCGGCGTCCAGGATCGGGAACCAGGTCAGCAGTGACGGCGACGGGTTCCCGGCGAAGTCGGTGTAGCCGTGGCTTTCGGCGGTCACCGTCCCGGTGGCCTTCTTGCTGAAGGCGATGCCGCGGTTGAACTGCCAGGGTTCGGCCTGCGGGAAGGCACCGATATTGCCGCAGAAGTGTGCGTGGCCGGCCAGGTAGATCGCGTCGCCGAGCGGCTGGATCGAATAGGTGTCCCCGTGGCAGTCCTCGAGCCAGTTGGTGGAGTCGTCCGTCCATGTGACGGAGAACATGCCCTCCAGCGTGCTGCTGCGGCCGAAGGTGTAGCCGGCGCCGTAGACGTTGACGCCGTCGGAGGCGAGGGTGGTGATGGCGCCGGTGGTGCCGCCGTTGCGGGCGATGTTGTTGATTTTGAAGGGAAGGACCGCGCCGAGGGACGTGTCCACCTTGGCCACGCCGTACCCGGGGTTGCTGGAGCCGTTGATGGACGTGAACGCCCCGCCCACCACCATGCTGGCGCCGTCCGGGGAAAGAGTCATCGCGTTGACCCGGCCGCCGGAGGCCACCGGGTTCCACGGCAGGAGCGCGGCGTTGGAGGCGCTGACCGCGGCGAGCTTGTCCCGGGTGACGGAGCCGACGGCGTTGAACAGGCCGCCGAGGTACACGGTGGTGGAGGTTGCCACAATCGAGCGGACCGACGCTGACATGCGCGGCAGGAAGCTGGTGATCAGGGCACCGTTGGCGGGGTTCAGGGCGACGGCCCGCCACACAGTGGAGCCGTTGTAGGCAGTAAACGCCCCGCCGACATACAACCGCGACCCGTCGGGGGACGCTGCAAGGGCCGTGACCTCCCCGTTGAAGCTGGGGGTGAAGGTGGTCAGCAACTCTCCGGTGGTGAGGTTGTAGGCCAGGATGTTGTTCCGGGGGACGCTTCCTGTGCCGGCGGCGGCACCGGCGGGCCGGGCCTCGGTGAAATTACCGCCAACGAACACCGTGTTGCCGATGATCACCTGAGTCCAGGCGACGCCGTTGATCTGGGCGGTGGGCAGGCCATCGGCGGAGACCGTGACAGGGGTGGCCGGGCTGGCCGGATCCGCGGGAGCGGTGTCTGCCGCGGCGGACTGGCTTCCGATGAGTCCCAGCGACAGGGCCAGCGCGGCGGCCAGCAGCAGTGCCAGCGTCGTTTTCGCAGCAGTCCCCACGGTGGTGTAAAAGGCGGTGATGTGGGCAGTCGTGGTTGTGGCGGTTGCCGGCATCGGTGCCGGGCCGGCGGGCGGCCTTGCCCCTCTCCCCCGAGCGCTCCCCAGCGTTGCGTTCCTGAGCATTGTCTTGTCCCCTTAGTTCAGTTGATGACTGGCCGCACTGGCACCCAGCGCCGCCACATCCCCGGCCGAAAAGAGGCCGCGGATGCAGTGATCGTTGTGGTTCTCTCCTACATTTGTTCTCATGAGCGCCTGGCCCTGGCTGCCAGGAATGATCGGGAAGTGCCGGGGCACGGGCCCGATCTGGCGGACCGGAATGCCGGCGCGCTGCGCCACCCACTTGAGCCAGATGTCATCGGCGCGCGGGCAGGACTGCAGGAAGCCCTCTCCTCGCAGCCGCAGTTCTTCCAGCATCGCCGGCGGGTAGATGACCCCGGACACGCCGACGGCGAAGTTCGCCGCGCGTACGGCGGTGTCCCGGGCCCGCGTCCAGGTCGCGTAGCCGGCCACCGTGTCCCCCGCGGTCCCCATGATGCTGACCCAGTGAGCGCTCACCGTATCCGGGTGGCGCTCGCCGGCGTCCACCAGCAACGCCAGCCACGTCGGCGGGTAGAGGATGTCGTCGTCGGCCGTCACGAGCGGCACGGTATGCCGCGGCACGGACGAGACGTAGGGGTAGTACTTGGTGTGCGGGCCGAAGGTGGACGGCCCGTCGTTGGACGCTGCCCGGATTTCCAGGCCCCGGCGTTCGAGGCGGCGCAGCGACGCCGGGCAGCCCTGGATATCCTCAGGTGAATCCAGCCACAGGATGAGGCGTTGCGGCCGGACCGTGCCCCGGGCAATGGATTCGATCCCGAACGCCACCGTGCGGATCCGGTCGCCATGGCTGGTCAGGGACACCACAACGCCGGCGGACCCCGTGAGGGGCCCCCGTGCCAGAAGATTGCGCCCCCGCAGGTAGGCCAGGGCGCACGCGGCCCGCACCCGTTTGGCTGCCTTGCGTGCCCGCCGGACGATACGGCGGTGAGCCGTCGCGGGCAGCCCGCCGGGTGCCGGCATCACGGAGCGTTCCCGGACGGGGCGCGGCCGGCAAACGTGGCGATGGGCGTCTCGGCTTCCAGGTTGAAGTGGATCTTGACGGTGTCCCGTGCGTCGAGCGGGACAGCGAAGATGAACACCCCGGTGCCGGTGGCGCCCGGCGCAAGGCTCGCCGGGAAGGCCACAGGGTCCGGTCCGCTGAGCTGGCTCGCCGGTGAGTCGTCCTTGCCGTAGCTGAGATCCACCAGCGCCCGGTCGAGTGAGATCGGCGCCGCGGTGCCGTTGACCACCGTGACTTTGAACCGCACGGCGGGCCCGGCCACTTCGCCGATGCCGGTGGCCACGCCCTGGACGGCCGTCATGTCCGTGATGGTCGCCGACACGCCGGCTTTGACCGCTTTCTTGGCCGTCAGTTCCACCGGGGCGGCGGTGGGTTGCGCGATGGCGGCGAGCTCCTGGTCCGATTTGCCGGTCCGGTTCACGGGAGCGGGGTTGACCTCCGGCGGCCCGGACGGGGTCGGCGCCGTGGCTGGTGCACCTGAACCGGCAGCCGGTGCGCCGGCGGCCGGTGCGCCCGAAGCGGCAGCCGGGTCCGGGGATCCAGCTGCGGGAGTGCCGGCCGTGGTGCCGGGCCGGGCTCCCGGCGACGCTCCGCTTCCGGCGGAATAGCTCAGTCCTGAAGCCCAGGCGACGCCGCCGATCGCCAGCAGTGCACAGACCCCGAGGGACGTCGCCACCAGGCGCGCGCGGCGGGTGGTCTTCGGCGCGTCCGCGGGGGTGTTGGCCGGCTTGTTCATGGCCGGGCTCCCTTCGTAACGGGCTGCTCGGGCGCAGGCCGGGAAACCGGCTGGGCGGCGGCGAGTTCACGGAACCACTTCACTGACGCCAGCGCCAGGAACGCCGCCGTGGCAGCGAAGATCAGGGTGTAGACGGTGACGAAGACGGGCAGCACGCCGTAGCTGAGGAAGGACAAGCACAGGACGCCGTAGTCCATCGGGATCACGAGCAGCGAACGGATCCAGGAGCGGCCGCCGGGGTCCGCCACGGACGCCCGTCCGGCCTGGCGCCGCAGTTGTTCGGTCAGGATCATTCCGAAGAACAGGACCGAGGACACCACCGCGGCGCCCAAGGGAACCAGGAGCCACCAGGGTTCGACGGCGCCAAAGCGGTAGAGCCCGACGGCGAGCGCCAGCGGCATCATGGTGGTCTTGACGGCGTCGACCATGTGGTCCAGCCACTCCCCGGCGGGCGAGCCGCCGCCCTGCATCCGGGCCACCTGGCCGTCAGCCGAATCAAAGGCGTAGCCGGCCACGAGGCAAAGCGCCACTCCGATGCCCAGCGCGCCCGATGGCGGAAAGACCATCAGGAGGGCGATCCCGGTGAAGGTGAAGACCGCACTGATGCCCGTCACCGCGTTCGGGCTCAGCCCTGCCCGCAGCGCGGCCGCAGCCAGGAGCCGCCCCAGCCGCCGGTTGATGTAGCGCGAATAGGCCGGGGCGCTGCGCGCGGCCGTCTTCTGGCCGGCAGCCAGGGTCCTGACCGTCTCCCAGTACCCGGCGGCAGCACGGTCGACGTGCGGATCGATGGCAGTCACTGGCCGGCCCCTATGCTTTGCTGGGCTGACGCCGGGAGCCGGTAGGCGCCGCGGGACGAAGGGACCCGCAGGCGCGCGAGGTCACGGCAGAGCTCCTCGTAGCCGTCCGCGACCAGGTCCCAGTTGAAGCGGTGCGCGATCAGCCGCGCTTGTTGTCCCCGCGCGGCCACATCGGAGTGGGGGCCCTCGGCGTCCGCAACCAGCTCGGCGACGTCCTGGGGGTCCGAAAAATACCGGCCGGAGCCTTCCAGGACCTCACGGTTGAACCCGACGTCGAACGCGTTGGTCGCCGTTCCTGCGCCGATGGCGCGAAGGAGCGAGGGATTGGTGCCGCCGACCGAGTGGCCGTGCCAGTACACCAGGGCGTTGGCATACAGCTGGTCCAGCAGTTCCTGGTCCCAGATCCCGCCGATGAAGCGCACCCTGGCGTCCGCGAGGTCGTGGACGGCACTCGTGTAGCGGTTCGAATACGGGGCCGAACCCACCACGATCAGCGGCAGCGTCGATCCGCTGCGGACGAACCCGTCGACGACCAGGTGGACGTGGTTCTCCGGCTCGAACCGGGCCACCACCAGGTGGTAGCCCTGCGGTGTGAGGTCCAGTGCCGCGAGCTTCTCCGCGCTGCCTTTGGCCAGCAACGGTGCGCCGTACGCGAGATAGACGGTGTCGGCGTCGAATCTCTGCCGGTAGTAGTCCTGGATCCCGACGGCGTCGGCGATCAGCGCGTCAGACATCCTGACGGCGAGCCGTTCGACCGTCCGGTAGTACTTCTGGCCGCCCTTGCCCCACTTGGCGCGCTTCCACTCCAGCCCGTCGACGTGCGTGGCCACCGGGATGCCCGCCATCCGGAAGGCCGGCAGGTAGGGTGCGTTGGCGGCGTTGAAGAGGATTGCCGCGTCCGGCTGGTGCCGGAGCAGATGCGCGACGGAGAGACCGGTGTGGCTCAACGTCTCCAGGGACCGCCTGTGCATCGCCGGCAGGTGGACAAGCTCCATGCCCAGGTGCTCGGCGGGCTTGTCCGTTCCCTCGCCCCGGTCCCGGCAGTACACGGTAATGCGGTGTCCGCGTTCCACCAGGCGCCGGCCGACTTCCTCGATCGCGGTTTCGAAGCCGCCGTAGCGGGCGGGGACGCCACGCGTCCCGACCATGGCCACGTGTAGCCCGCTCACCGCCGTGCTCCATGCCGCAGCTGCGACGGCGCTGCGGACTGATTGATCAGTTCCAGTGCCGTGCGCAGGGCCGAGCTGGAGGTGTGGACGGTATAGGGGAAATAGACCACCTCGACGCCGACGGCGCTAAAGGCCGCTTGCAGCCGTTCGCCCTGGGGGGTGCCCTTCCAGTCGTCGCCCTTGAAGAAGACGTTGAAACGAAGTTCCTCCCAAACCTGGAGCTTGTCCGGGACGACTTCGGCGAAGACCTTGTCCACGTAGCCGATGCTGCCGACGATCTCCATCCTCTCGGCGAGGGGGACGAAGGGCAACCTGCCCTTTACCTGCTCGAGGATTTCATCGGACACGACTCCCGCAATTAGGTAATCGCATTGGCTTTTGGCGTGCTTGAGGATGTTGAGATGCCCGATGTGGAAGAGATCGAACGCCCCCGGGGCATATCCAATTTTGAGACCCATTGTGTACTGCTACCTTCCCGTTCGACGCCGGCCCAGTACCGGCGTTTAGTTCGTCTAATAGGCCCCCACCGGATGAAGAATGACCCTGAACGTTCGCCACAGGATCATGATGTCGCCGGTCAAAGACCAGTTCTCCACGTAGTAGAGGTCCCATCGGACGCTCTCGTCCCAGCCCAGATTGGACCGGCCGTTGATTTGCCACAGACCCGTGATGCCCGGCTTGATCAGCAGCCGCCGGCTCACGTCCCCCTCATACCCCTCGACTTCACACGGAAGCTGAGGCCGCGGCCCGACCAGGCTCATGTCCCCCCTCAGGACGTTCCAGAACTGCGGCAGCTCGTCCAGCGAGTACTTCCGGAGCCAGCGGCCGCAGGTGGTGATCCGGGGATCGTTCTTGAGCTTGAACAGCAGCCCCGCTCCCTCGTTGAGGTCCCGCAGTGCCGCCAGGTCCTGTTCGGCGGTAGTGACCATGGAACGGAACTTGACCATCTTGAACCGCTTGCCGTTGCGGCCGACCCGCTCCTGGCGGAAGAACACCGGTCCTTTGCTGTCGCGGACAATGATCCAGGCCAGGGCGCCGAGCAGGGGTGAGAGGATCAGGAGGGCCGCGGCGGATGCCACGATGTCCACGAGCCGTTTGAGCGTGTGCTTGCCGCCGGTGAACCGGGGCAGTTCCACGTGCATGAGGGGCAGTCCCTCAACGGGACGCCAATGAATCCGGGGACCGGCGACGTCGGTCAGGCTCGAGGCCAGCACGAGGCCGGCGCGGGTGCCTTCCAGGGCCCACCCCAGCTGCCGGATGGACCGGGTACCGCCCTGGAGCCGTCCCGCCACCACCACGGCGTTCGCGCCTGTTTCGGCGACCTTTTCCGCGACCGAGTCGACGTCGCACAGGACAGGAACCCTCTGGGCGGAAATTTGCACGTGGCTTTCGGTGTAGCCGGCGGGCAGGGCTGCCCCCACGACCTCGTAGGCGGCACCGGAGACCTTGCCGAACTGCCGGATCACGTACTCGACGTCCGACGGTTCCCCGACGACGATCACCTTGGACAGGTAGTGGCCGAAGAGTCTCTGGCGGTTCAGCCAGCCGCGCCACTGCCACCGGTTGATCAGCAGCAGCAGGGCACCGGCCGGAAGCGCGAGGGCAAAGTGGCTGCGGACCACATCGATGCCCGCGACGATCACGATGATGGCGATCCCGCCGAAGACGCCGAGGGTGGCGTCGAGGACCCGCTTGTATTCCTCGGAGCCGATGCCGAGGACGGTCTCCTCACGGGTGCGGTGCACTTCGAGCGCCAGGACCCAGGCCACGACGAAGGCAATGCTGACGGCGAGGTACGACCCTCCCGCTCCGCCGCGTGACAAAACAGGTCCGCCTTCCTCGAAGTGGAAGGCGTAGGCGGCGGCGACGGCGATCGCGACGATGGCGGCGTCCGTGATGCGGAGCCAGCGGCGGTAGCGTTTGGCCCAGGACTTGCCCGAGTCCACCAGCTCCGCGTCCGCCAGCGCGGCCGGAGCGTTCGGGCTGAGGCCTGCGTCGGCGGCGGCCCAGGGCTGGCCGAGCGGTCCGGCGCTCGAGGCCAGGACCGGCTGGGTCCGGCGCGTCAGGCGGCTCCCCCGTGACCGGTATCCCCGGCGGCGCTCATCGACGGCACTCATGCCGGGTCCGCGTTTCTCAGCGGCGCGGACCCGGGTGCAGACCGGTTAAGGGAGCCGGCGGCGGCTGGGGGGAGAGCCTCGGTCTCAGAAGGCTCTGACGCCGCCGGCTCCGACCTTGGCGCACGGCTGCCGGTAAAGGCACCGTACGATTCCAATGAAGGAGTTCGGTGTAGGGAGGTAATGGCACGACCACCTCTAATGGTGGCAGTGGCTGCTCCAGCAAGCAAGATGGATTTTGAGGCCACACTTTCCTGCAGGTCATACCCGCGGTCGATTACCGCCCTGAAGTTCCTCATTTTGAGACCTTTGTGAGTTGTTCGTGGGACTGACTTAAGTCAATCGCCAGGACCGGATCTACACACGAGTAGCGTTTACCCGACTTCTGTCGGCCAGTTTGCGGCCGCACTACTTGGGGATACTCCCGCCGGCACTCCGGGCCACCCGTGCTGTACGCGGCCGCCCGCGCAGCCGGGGGCCCAGGTGTGGGCGCAAGTGCCGGAGGGGTGTGCCCGAGGGCGCGGCAGACCGTCATGGCCTCACGAGGGCCGGTCAGAGGCGTCAGCGGGCCGGTCAGAGGTGGCGGGAGCCAGGGAGTGCAGTGTCAGGGGTGAGGCGTGCCGAGGTCCAGGAGGTCCGCGCGCCGGCCGACGCCGAGCTTGGCGAAGATCCGGGACAGGTGACCCTCCACGGTCCGCTGCGACACACACAGGGCGGTGGCGATCTCGCCGTTCGTGGCACCGCCGGACACCAGTTCCAGAACTTCGGCCTCCCGGGGGGTCAGCGCGGCGCCATGATCGTTATGGACAAGCTCCAGCTGCGCCGACATCCCGGCCTCGACGAGGCGGTGATGGACCCTGCGCTGGACTGCGGTAAGCCTCCACCGGTCCGGATCGTCGGCCAGGATCCGCTCCGCCTGCTGGGCGGCTTCAAGGGCCAGGAGCCCGTGGCCGCCGTTGAGCGCGTCGTCGCTGATGCCAATGAGGTCGGCAGCGTCGCAGGCCGAAACCGCTCGCGCATAGGACTCCAGCAGGCGCGCCTCCGGGCCTTCGACTGCCCTGCTGCTGAGCGCGAGGGCTTCGGCTCCCGAGGTGTCGCCGCTGCGGAACGCGAGCCGCCTGATATCGGTTTCAACGCCCCGCAGACCCTCGCGCAGCGCCTCATCCGCCAGCCGGGCCAGGGCCCGGGCACTGTTCCCGTCCGGCCCGTCTCCGGGGTCCGCCGCCAGGCAGTACGCTTCCGCCATTAGGCGAAGGGTTGTCGGTTCCCGGTAATCCGAAAGCCGGTAGGCCAGCGAATGCTGGCCGGCCTCACGGTGGCGTCCGACGGCTGCAGCCGCGTAGGCTGCGACGGCATGGGCAAAGGGCAGGAGGTTGAGGGGGTCGGCTATGGTGAGTTCTTCCACGCCGAGCCGCACCTCGGCGAGGCTTTCGCGCATCCTGCCCTGGCGAAGCCTCGAATAACCCCGCATGAGGTGGAGCATGCCGCCGCTGTAGAGCAGCCGTCCGGGCTCGCGGGCCGCGTAATCGTCCAGGACCTGTCCCAGTCCGTCCCAGTCCCCTGCCCGGATCAGGTTGAGGCAGTGGCGTACTACAAGGTCCTCATACACCAGGGGCAGCGCCACGCTCGCGCTGCGGGCGCCGTTCCATGCCTCGCCGTCCAGGCGAAGCCCTGTCCGCAGGCGGCCCTGAGCCGTTAGGAGTTCGGCGAGGCGGGAAACTGCCGGGACACGGATTTCGGGGTTGGTGCCGGCCGATTCAATGAGTTCGCGCAACCCGGTTCCGGCTCCCAGGAAGCGGCTGTCCCACGTGCGGCTCATCAGTTCTGCGGCCAGTCCGGCGGCGGCGGCCCCGTCCCGGAGCTGTTCCTCCGGATCGAGTGTCGAAGGCTGCGTCGACGGCACGGCTGGCAGCGCCAGCGAATCCACCGCCGACGAATCCACAGCGGACGGCGGTTCCCCAGCGGACAGCGGTTCAAGGGCCAGAACAGAGCCCGGGGGCGGGTTCCCCGCGTCGGCGGGCAGCCTCCGGGCCGGCGTCGCGGACCCGATCCGGGCCGCGAGCAGGGCGGCCAGATAGGACGACCGTCCGGCGCGTAGCGGCTGCGCGGACTCCAGGGATGCAACGGCGGCCTCCGGGTGCCCGAGGATGTAGTTCGAATACGCCAGCTGGATGCGTGCTTCGGAGAGGAACCGGACGTCCCGGATGGCCCCGGCCGCCCGGGCGGCAGTCACAGGATCCAAGGCCGTGTTCGCGGCGACAGCGGCGTGCAGCAGCTGGACCGGAGGGATCTCCACGCCGCAGTCCAAGGACCACCGCAACCGGTTCAGGGCCGCTCCCGGCACGGCGGCCCGCGCCGAGGGAAACGACAGCACGCTTGAGCGCAGGGCCGAACTGCGGCCGGCCGGGACCCGGTGCCGGATGATCTCGCCGACAATCGGACTCGCGGGCCGTACCAGCCGGTCGTGCCCGGCTGAGACAGCGATGATTCCTGCCGTGTCCAGCGCATCGACGGCTTTCGGACCGCTGATCCGCAGGATCTGGGCCAGGGAGAGCGGTCCGGCCAGGGCAACGATCGTGGCTGCGGTCTTCTCCTCCGGCGTCATGGAGCGCAGCTGCCGGTCAACGACATCGGCGGCGGGCACCTGGGCCATGTCCGGGTTGGCCAGGAGGAACCATACGCCGTGCCGGAAACCCAGTGCGCCGCTGCTACGGGCATGCTGAATCAGGGACATCAGCATGAGGGGGTTCCCGTCTGCCGCATCATGAAACAGCGCGCTGACCCACGGGGAGACGTCGGCCCGCAGGACCTGTTCGCACAGCTGGTGCGTTCCGGTCCGGCTGAGCGGGGAAAGATCGAATTTGGCAATGATTCCGTCGTCCCACAAGGACAGGAATTCTTCCGGGATCATCGGCCCGGGCCGGCATGCCACCAGGATACCTGCGGCGCCGGTGGCAGCGGCCTGCGCCAGCTGCCGGACAGTCCCGTGGTCGAGGCAATGCGCGTCGTCGACGACGAACAGAGGGCGTTCCGCTTCCGACTTCAGGCTGCCCGCCATCGCCTCCACGACGGCGGCATAGGAGTCGAGTTCACGGTCGGGAAGCCGGGACAGGTACGGCGCCAGGGCGCCAAAGGGAACGGCGGCCAGAGCCGGGGTGGCTGTTAGCCGGATGATGTGACTGCGGGGACCGAGTTCGCGGATGACGGCCTTTACGATGGCGGTCTTGCCCGTCCCGGCCCCGCCGACCACGAGTGCACCTGACCTGGTGTCGTCGCGCAGGCAACGCACCAGGTCCTTGACCAGCGCCGATCGCTCGATCAGCGGGGCGGTCTCAGTCAGGCTTTCCATCGCCGGTTCTTCCTGCCGTCCTCTGCTTGCCCGGGACAGCTGCCCGGAGCGTGCCGGCGTCAGCCGTCCGGGCAGTTGCCCGGACCGTGCTGGCGTCAGCCGAGCCGGGAGCTGTCTGCCGGAGTTGAGATGACATCTTTGAGTTCCGATCGGCTGGCGACATGCAGCTTCGAATACACCTGGTAGAGGTGTCCCTCGACCGTGCGGACCGATACGTGCATCTGTTCCGCGATCTTGCGGTTGGACGTGCCGGCAGCGGCGCGGACCGCGACTTCGCATTCCCTCGCCGTCAGGGTCGAGGTGGTGAGCGAATGCAGACCGTTTTTGGGACTGCCGAACTTGTCATCGAGTGACTGCTGCGCCCGCTGGGCGATCCGCAGCGCGATCCGGTTGCCGGCATCGTTGGCGCAGCTGACGGCTTTCCGGGCCGCATCCCTGGCGAAGACCGCGTTGCCGGATGCGTCAGCGTCCTTGGACGCCCCTAGCAACTGTTCGCTGTCGGCCTCCCTCATGCCCTCGGCGAGCCGCGAGCACAGGGCCGCGAATTGTCCGGTCACCCGGCTGCTCAGGCTGTCCAGCTTCTGGCCCATCTGGCGGTCTCCCAGCCGGGCGGCCGCGGACAGGAACAGGAGCGCCGGGGCCAGGGCCGAGGATTCCGTGTCGCTGTCTGCCTCGGCCGTGAGGGCGCGGATGGACATGGCCCTCTGCCCGAGCTCGGCTTGGGCCGAGAGTTCGAAGTAACGGGTGAGCCGTCCAACCAGCCACGCCGCCGGTGTCCCGGGCTGGGCAAGGTCGCCCAGCAGGACGGCAGCCGTTTCCTCCTCGCCCTGCAGGGCGGCGGCATAGGCACAGACCGCGGTAGCCAGGCCCGCCAAAGCGTCGGGGTCCTGGGCCAGGAGCTGCCACCTGCCCGCCTGAAGCCTGGACAGGGCATCGTCGAGATGTCCGGAGTGCAGGTCAATGACGCCCTGCCCGATCTCGAACATCCCCCCGAGCCGGGTCTGGGGCTCTCCGCCGGCATACGTCTCCTCGAGGTAGGCGGATGCCTCCCTGAACTTGGCCGAGAGCAGCAGCAGGAGCAGGAACCTGCCGCGGATCTCGCGGACCGCGCGGTCCGTGAGCCGCACGTTCGCGGTGGCCGCCAGGATCTGCTTGCCCAGGACCATCGCGTGCACGACGTTGCCGCTGACAGCCAGGGCCTCGCAGCGCACGCTGGCGGTCACAAGCCGCGGTTCGCTGCCCAGGTCCGCCGTGTCCATGCTGTCGGTCGTGGCAAGGACATCAGCGTAGCGTCCCTGGAACGCGGCGAGCTCGGCCTCGGCCAGGCGCAGCTGCTCCCGCGCCGCGCTGACGGCGGAGCCGAGCTCCGCAGGCTCGGCAGCGAGCCGCTCCGCGAGTTCCCGAAGCCGTGCCCGGGGATCGGTTCCCGGAGCAGTGCTGCGTTTTTCCAGCTCTGCGCGCAGCAGCTGCAGGGCCGTCCATTCGGCCAGCGGAAGCTCCCCGCGGGCTTCTTTGTCCAGCGACTCCAGGACCCGGTGTGCGGACTCATCGTTGTTTACCGAGATGTGGGCGGTCACGGATTCGATGGCCAGGGGGACGGCGGGCTCGCCGCCGTCGATCTCCTGGACGAACCGCAGGGCGGCTGCGGGGTCGGACGCGCTGTTGGCTGCGCGGGCCGCCGCCAGGGCGACCTCCGGGCTCACCTGCTCCCCGCAGTCCAGCGCCCAGGCGACGCCGGTGGAGCCACCGGCGTCCAGGGCGTCGGACTCCTGGAGCACGGCGGTGAGCCGGCGGCGGAGTTCGGCGCTGCGTCCGGGCGGGACAACGCTCGCGACGATTCCGGCCGTCACCGGGTTGGCGACGCTGACCATCGGCGGATGGTCATGGGTCACCCGGATCAGGGTCCGCTCCTGGAGCGCGTCCATATCCTGGGGGTTGGCGATGAGCATGAGGGTCTGCAGCGGGACCGCCCCGGCAAGGGCCAGCAGTTCAAAGACGTCGCGCTGGCCGGTGCCGAGCCGGTTCAGGCGGGCCTTCACGACGTCCCGGATCTCGCCCGTCAAGGCGATCGGGCCGTTGCCCAGGAACCATACGCCGTCCTGGCGGACCACTGTGCCCAGCTTGATCTGTTCGCGGGCCAGGGAGTGGAGGAACAGGGCGTTGCCCCCGCTCGCGCTCCAGAGCGCACGGGCGGCCGTCAGGGAGAACCGACCGCCGTATTCATGGTGCAGTGTTGCGGCCGTCTCGGCGAAGTCAAACGGGCCAAGGTCCACCCGCCGGAGCAGGTCATCCTTCCACAGGCCCATGATGTCGCCGCCGACGTGAGGCATGTCCACGCACGCCGCCAGCAGCGTGACATGGGCACCTGCGCTCAGCTGGGCCACCATCATGCTCGAGAGCTCGTCGAGGTCATGGGCGTTGTCCACGAAAAGGACGATTTGCCGCCCCTCGGACTTGTTGTGCAGCAGCTGGGTCAGCCCGCGCAACACCATCAGGGGGTGCTCGAGGTGGGAGGCGTCGAGGTCGTTCAGGAGGACGCTCAGGGCACCGTAGGGAAGTTTGGAGGAGATCGAGCTGCCCCTGACCTGGACCACCAGGTACTCGTCGCCGAGCTGCTCAATGGCGCGCTGGGCGATAAAGGACTTGCCGGCCCCGTGGTCGCCCACGAGGACTATGCCGCACCCGGAACCCGACGTCAGGGTTTGCACGACGTCGGCAACGAGCTGTTGGCGGGTGAAGGGTCTGTCTTTGTTCCGGCCGTGGCCGTTTCGTTGCGCCGGAAACATTGCTTCTGTCTGGCCGCTGCCCGCAGGCAAGCCGGCGTCTTGCTGGAACATATGAGAGACCTTCGCAATCAAAGTTTGAGCGGTGATACCTCCACCGTATTGACTACGCGTATTTTCGGTATGCGTAAGTAGTACTCGATTACGCAGCGAGTATTCGGCCGGCTCTACGTAGCTGTACTCAGTTGCGGCCGCACGGCTGCCGGGTCCAAACCAAGTAGTCGGAACCCAGCCTCACGTGTCCCTGAGCGTAGTCTCCCGGAGCCCCGGATAAACGGCTGCCTCCGGGCTTAGCGACCGCCAATTCCGGGTAGCTGTTCACGGCCCTTGACGTTGAGCTTGGCGTAGCTGCGGTAGAGGTGGCCTTCAACCGTCCGGACGGAGACCTGGAGTTCGGCGGCGATCTGGCGGTCGGTCAGGCCGCGTACTGCGAGCGCCACAATGTCGCGTTCCCGGCGGGTCAGGATGCCCAGCGAGTCGTCGTTCTTGGCCGTATCCTCACCGGGAAGGTCGTCGGCCCGGTCCAGGCACCGCTTCCGCTGCGAGTTCGCCATGCGCTCCCTAAGGGTATCGCCCGCGGCCCGGTAGGCGTGCGCCGCCGCGTCGTAGGCAAGGGCGGCGAAGGTCCACAGTTCCGCAGCCTCACAGGTCTTCGCGGCCTCCAGGTGGTCTGCGGCGTTGTCCGTGCTGATGGCTGCGGCATAGGCGCAGATCGCGGCCGGCCGGGGGCCCTCGAGCCCGGCCTGCAGTTCCAGTAGCTGGGGCGCCGAGTCGGTGTCCCCTAAGGCCAGGCAAAGGGCCAGAGCCTCGAGTTCGAGGCCGGCTGTGTTCATCTCCGGGTGCGGGCGTCCGAGGCGCTTCAGTTCGGCGATGGCGCCGGGGTAGTTCCCGAGCCGGGCTTTTCCGTAGACCACGGCCATCATGGCCAGGGAGTGCATGTACCGCGGCAGCGCCGCCGGGGCGGCCTCGAAGTCGGCAAGGAAAAGCTCCGCTTTCGTCTGCGCACCGACTTCGGCGGCCGCCGCGAAAGCCATGGCCGCCGTGAGGGCGAACAGCTGTTGGGGATCGGTGAGCCGCAGCGCTTCGAGCGCGGCGCTGAGGGTGTTCAGCGCCTGCGCGGCCTTGCCCTGGTACAGGAGGATGATGCCGTGGGCCGCGTGGACTCCCCCGCCGAACGAAATCAAGCTTGGCCCTGACCCGGCGACAAAGGCGGCCAGGAGGTTTTCCGCGGCCTGCCAGTCCCCGGCCTGGATCGCGGCGGCGGCCGACCGGACCACGAGGAAATCCGTGAGGAAGTACAGCTCATCGTGGTCGGCTCCGGCGGCCTCGACTGCCTGCGACATCACGGCAAAGGCGCTCAGTCCTTTGCCGGTGGCCAGGAGCCGCTCCGCGTCGAGGGAGAGCCGGAACGCCGCCTCAAGGTTGTTGGCCGCCGGCCGGGTAGCGGCCGCGTCCGCCGTGGCAGGGGTCTGCGGGTACTCGCCTGCCAGTGCCAGGACCATGGCTTCCATGGTGTTCAGTCGCTCCGTTATGGCGGCGCGAATGGCTTCGGCGTTCTCCGGCTGGGCCTCGGCCAGGTGTTCACCGGCAGGCTGCAGCGCCTGTGCCCGTTGCATGATCTCGGCAGGCGTGTACCCCAGTGCGCACATCACCGCGGCCCACAGGAGGGATCCGGTCAGCAGGCTGGTGAGGTTGCCGCCCTGGCCGAAATCGGCGTCGAGGATTTCCCAGGCAGCAACGTAGTCGGAGGCGTTGTAGCGGGTCCGAGCTATCACGGCGCGGGCCGCCATCTGCAGGTCCGGGTCCTTGACGAGAGCGGCCGCCTTGCGGGCGAGATCGTCCTCGTAGAGCCGGCTGGCCAGGACGGCGGCCCTCAGGAGCTGGCGGTCCTCGACCTCCGCGCCGCATTCGATCGACCAGCTCACGTGGCGCAACAGTCCTTCGGCCGACGTCGGCTCGCTGTCCATGCGGCGCAGCAGGCTCTGGCGCAGCTGGAGGCTCCTGGCCGGCGAGATCAGGTTTCGCAGGGTGTCCCCGTACACGGTGTGCCACAGCCGCAGCTCACCGCCGGCGGAGCCCGTGACACGAATCAGTTCGCTGTCGATCAGCGACCCCACGGCCTCTTCCCCGGCCACGGACTCGATCAGTTCACGGGACACGGGTTCGGCCAGGGCCACCAGGTTCAGTGCCTGCCGCTCTTCCGGCGAGCGCAGCAGCAGCTGGCGGCGCACGACGTCGGTCAGCCGGTCCCCGTGGCTGTTCAGATGCCGGGTGAACAACCAGACACCGTTGCGGCGCAGCAGCGTCCCGTCCTTTTTGGCGTCGTCGAGGAGCCCGTTGAGGAGCATCGGGTTGCCGCCGGAGGCCTCCCAGAGGATCTCCGCGACGTTGGGCAGCACCTGCGAGCCGAGCTCGCCCTCCAGCATTTCTGTGGTCTGAGCCAGGGTGAGGGGCCGCAGGTCATGCCGCTCGGCGATGCCTTCAAACCACAGCTGCAGGAGCGGCTCCGGCAGTCCGGGCCGGGCGGCGGCGCCCACCAGCAGTTTCGCCCAGCCTGCCGCGGCCAGCTCGGCCAGGATTCCCGCCGTCGCCTCATCGAGGTCGTGGGCGTCGTCGACGATGAGCAGCAGGGGCTTCTGGGTGGCGCGCTTCTCTTCTTCCAGGTGCGACCACAGCGTCCTCAGCACGGCCAGCTGCGATGTCGCCTCCTGGACCGGGAGTTCGACGATGAAGGGGCCAAGGACACCGTAGGGAACCTTCGTCAGCGACGCACTGCCGTGAATCCGCACCGGCGTCACGTCCGGGCCCAGCTCCGCGACCACGGCTTCGATGAGCCTGGACTTGCCCATCCCGCTTTCGCCTAGGACGAATACCGCCACATGGCTGCCGCCCTGAAGGGACTCCACGGCCGACATCAAATCTTCCGACCTCCCGGTCAAGGCGCGGGACGCCTCGGTGCCGGGGGCTCCCGCCGTGCCCCTAGATGAGTCCAAGCAGATCACTTCGCGAAGAAACGCCGAGCTTCGTGAACACCTGATACAGGTGGCCCTCCACTGTTCTGACGGAAATGCCCACTTCAAGGGCGATGTCCTTGTTCGAAACCCCGTTCCCGGCAAGGGTGGCGATCTGCCGCTCCCGTTCCGTGAGCAGAGGGCCTTTGTTGCGGGGCATGATCGGCAGCGCCGGTACCGACTCCGAGAGGCTCTCGAGCATGCTGTAGGCGGTGTTGGCGCTGGCGGTCAGTCCGGCGCCCTTGGCGAAATCGAACGCGAGCGCCGCGCACCTGGCCTGGACGGCGTCCAGCTCCAGGGCCGCGGCCTGCTCGGCGGCTTGGAGCATGATCGCGGCATCCTTCTTCCGGCTGCCGACGGCGACCGTGCGGGACAGTTCGGCCAGCGGCCCCTGCCTCAGCCCGGCGATTTCCTCCATGTAGAGATAATCCTTGACGGTTCCGTTGACGGTGGCCCCGAGCATGCAGATGCCGGCGAGGGTGTAGCGGCCTTTCCGGAAATGTGCCTCTGCGGACCGCACCAGCCGGTCCTTGGCCTCCGGGTCGCCGAGCCACCGCGAGGCCATGTCCATGCAGAACTCCGTGGAGCTGCTGACGGCGAAGCGGGCCGGTCCGTCAGCCGAGCGGGCGCGGTCCAGGTAGATGGTTGCCTGGACCGAGTTGCCGGTCTGGGCGTAGGCGAAGGCGGTTGCGGCGTAGGCCTGGCGCAGGGACTGCAGGCTCGCCCGGACCTCAAGCTGGGCGATTGCGGCCAGCAGCGGGTCCAGCGCCATGTAGCCGCGGCCGGCATAGACGTACGCGAGACCGACGGCGAGGTCGGTGGCGGCGCTGCCGGAATGGAGTCCGTGCCCGGCCCGGCCGCTCGCGTCCTTGAGCATGTCGATGGCCTGGCGCCACAGGCCGGACAGGAGCAGGACGTTGTAGGAGCGCCAGGCGAAGTTTTCGCGGATGCGCGGCACGTTGGACCACTCGCCCAGCTGCCCGCCGAGTTCCCGCATGAGTTTTTTGGCGTCGAGTTCCCGACCCGTCATGGACAAGGCTTCCATCAGGATGATGGCCGAGCGGAGCCGGTGCACGGGGTCCGCGCCCGGGACGTCTGTGGTGGCCGCGGCGGTGAGGCGGGCCATCATGGGCTCGAAATCCCCGATGAAAGAGAAGTAGTTGAACTCGCACAGATCCAGCCGCAGCGCGGCCCGCGAGAGTGCGGCGGGGCCGGCGGCTGGCTCGTCCAGGCTCAAGTCCTGAAGCCGGACCCGGGCCTGCCGGAGGAGTTCGGGGACCTTGCCGGAGCGGTCTTCCAGCCAGGCCATGCAGTCGGCTTTCGCCGCAATGAATTCGGCGAAGGTCTCGGCCTCGAGGTCGTTGACCTGCCGCTCCGAGACATCGTCCAGCGCCGACATGGCCTGAAGGGGCAGGCCGAGCTGGAGGTAGGCCGCCGATTTCTGGAGCTGTCCCTCGGCCCATTCAGGGTCCGAGGGAGAGAGGCTCCCGGCGCATTTGAGGGCAAACTTCGGGTCAAAGAGCTTGACGGCGGCGCTGGCGGCCGCCAGCGCGTGCGCGGGTGCCAGCTGGGCGTGGCAGTCGTGGGTCCAGGCCGCATAGGCGAGCAGGTCCTCGACGGTGAGTTCGTCGAGTTCCTGTTCCTGGTGTCCGGGGACCTTGTCCCGCAGCTCCAGCCGGCGTTCCACACTGAGCCAGTTCCGGACGATATCGCCGAGGTAGCGGTCGCCCAGGGTGACGAGGTGCCGGTCCGTGCGGTCCACGACGATCTGGCCGGCCTCTTCCATGTCGGCGATGATACCGGGGCTGTACATCCGGGCGAGCCGTGACAGGGGCAGCGTCCGGGCGCAGGAGAGGACGTCGATGACCTCCCGCGCTTCGGGTGTTTCCCTGGCGTATCTGGCCCGGACAATGTCTTCCAGCGCCGTCCGGCCGTCGAGCACGACCTCATCGACCAGGGTCCAGACCGATCCGGACAGGACAAGGTTTCCGCGTTCGATCTGTTCTGACACGACGGCCTGCAGGAGCGTGGGGCTGCCGCCGACCAGTTGGTGCAGCTGGCTTGCCAGTGCCGTCGAGACCCGGTGGCCCAGGGCTGACTGCAGGACCTCCAGCGTTTCGAGCTCGGTCAGGTTGGCGAGCCGGACCTCGGCAAGCTGGCCCGAGGTGATGAGCCAGTAGAAGTCAGGCGGAAGGTCCGTGGTGCGCTGGGCCGTGGCGATCAGCCGGGCGGTGCGGGTCTGCAGCAGGTTCAGCAGGACCCCGGTACTGAGTTCATCGAGGGCGCCGGCGTTGTCCAGCAGGATCACGCACTGGCGGCCGGCGGCGTCGTCGCGGATCAGGGACGTAATTCCGTGCAGAATGGCGGTCGGCGAGCCAAGGGAGCTCTGCGGGAGCCGAGCCAGGGTGAAGGCGAGGCAGCCGTACGGCGTTGCCGACCCCGGTCCTGAGCTGCGGAGCTGGATGGTGTACACCTCGGGGCCGAACCCCGCGAGGGCAGTCCTGCCGACGAGGGTCTTGCCTACGCCGCGGTCGCCGGTGATAACAACGCCCATCCGGTCCTGCGCAAGCAGTTCCGTCCGGACGCGCTCGGCATCGGCGTTCCGCGCCAAACCGGACCATCCGTGCCTCGCGACCGGACCGGCGGCATGTTCTTCTTCGGCGGGTGCCAATGTAGTGGAAACATTCCCCCAGCCCAGCGAATCCCTCGACATGTAGTTTCCTTCGTACCGCTTTGTAGACAGCAACCCCAGACTGCCCACTTAGAAGTAGCGTATCCCTATCCCCCGACATGAGAGTAGACAGATCATAGCTGGAATGCCGAAAGCTTGGGAAGAAAACCCACTATTCGGATACTCGCGTCCCGCCCGCCCCTGATACGGGGCCGGGCTGGTGCGTGTTTAAGCCTGATTTATGGGGCCTTGGCCGGGTGGAATTTTTGCTGGGCGGCGGGCAGGCCGTCCTTGACCAGGACTTCGACGGCGTCGGCCGCGGTATCGATGAGGAAGGGCAGGTCCTTCTTCTCCGGGGCGGAAAAGTCACGCAGGACGAAGTCCGCGGTGTCCATCCGGCCCGGCGGACGCCCGACGCCCACCCGCACGCGCAGGTAGTCCTTGGTGGCCAGGGCCTTCGAGATGTCCCGCAGTCCGTTATGGCCGCCTTCGCCGCCGCCGAGCTTCAGCTTCACGGTATCGAAGGGAATATCGATCTCATCGTGGACGGCAATGACGTGGGCGGGGTCGATCCCGTAGAACTGTGCCAGGGCCGAGACCGGCCCGCCGGAGACGTTCATATATGACAGCGGCTTTGCCAGCACGATCCGGGGGCCGCCAATGCCAAGGCGCCCTTCGAGGACCTGGGCACGGGCCTTGTGGGACTTGAAGCCGCCGCCGGCGCGCGAGGCGAGTTCGTCCAGGACCATCTGGCCGACATTGTGGCGGTTGTGGCTGTACTCGGGTCCGGGGTTGCCAAGGCCTACAATCAGCCAGGTGTCGGTCATGGATCAGTCCTTCGGTGGGCCAGGTCAGGCGGGAGTGCCGGCTCCGGCGCGGAATACGACGGGTTCAGAGACGACGGCGGCCGGGCCCCTGAGGGACCCGGCCGCCGGTGAAATCGCCGGAATTACTCGGCGGCGACCGAGGATCCTTCGGTGGTGTCGGCCGAAGCCTCTTCCTCGGAGACCTCGGTGGCCTCGGAGATGTGAACGACGAGAGCCTCGACGTCGGCCAGCAGGACGGAGCCCTTCGGCAGAACGAGGTCGGAAGCGTGGATGTGCTCGCCGGCGCTGCGGCCCTCAATGCTGACCTCGATGGCGGTCGGCAGGTGGGTTGCCTCGGCCTCGAGGGAGACGGTGGTCATTTCCTGGTTGTACACGTTGCCCGGAGCCAGTTCGCCGGTCAGGTGGACGGGGACGTCGACGGTGACCTTCTCGCCGGTGCGGACGGTCAGCAGGTCGAGGTGCTCGATGATCTGCTTGATCGGGTTGCGCTGGATGTCCTTGACCAGGGCCAGGTGCTGCTCGCCGTCGATGTCCAGGGTCAGCAGGGCGTTAGCCTTGCGGACGGCCAGGGTGGTGGCCTTCGCCGGCAGGGTGATGTGGATCGGCTCGGCGCCGTGGCCGTAGATGACGGCCGGAATCAGGTTGGCCATGCGGGCGCGGCGGGCGAAGCCCTTGCCGAATTCGGTGCGTACTTCTGCTGCGAGCTTCTGCTCAGACATGGATATCTCCTCGTGGGATTTCAAGCTGTGGGACTAAACGGTGTTCAGCAAGGGCGGAGGTCTGTCTGCGACCTTCAACGCCGGGCTGCCGTGCAGCTGACCTTCAGAAGGAGATTCAGACCCAGTCGATAACGGAGACCAGCACTCCGGCTCTCCGTGTATACGGTTGACCGGCGCTCTCCCTCGCCAAGGTTTCGGTACAAGGCTACCAGCGGCTGGCCCGGTTTCTGAAACCGGGCCCGCCGCCGGCCGGCTTAGGCCTGTCCGTCGAACAGGCTGGTGACGGAGCCGTCGTCGAACACTTCACGGATGGCGCGCGCGATCAGCGGCGCGATCGACAGCACTGTCAACTGCGGGAAGCGCTTGTCCGCGGTGATCGGCAGCGTGTTGGTGACCACCACCTCGCGGGCGCCGGACTCGGACAGCCGGCGGGCTGCCGGGTCGGAGAACACGGCGTGGGTCGCGGCGATGATGACATCCTTGGCGCCGGCGTTCTTGAGCACCTGGACGGCGCCGGAGATGGTTCCGCCGGTATCGATCATGTCATCGATCAGGACGCAGGTGCGGCCTTCGATCTGGCCCACGACAGTCTTGGAGACTGCCTGGTTGGGCACGGTGAGGTCGCGGCTCTTGTGCACGAAGGCCAGCGGCGCGCCGCCGAGGCGCTCGGCCCACTGCTCGGCAACGCGGACGCGGCCGGTGTCCGGGGAGACGACCGTAACCTTGTCCGAGCCGACGCGGGTGCGGATGTAGTCGGCCAGGAGCGGAATGGCCATGAGGTGGTCCACGGGGCCGTCGAAGAAGCCCTGGATCTGCGAGGTGTGCAGGTCCACGCTCATGATGCGGTCGGCGCCGGCGGTCTTGTACAGATCGGCAACGAGGCGTGCCGAGATGGGCTCGCGGCCGCGGCCCTTCTTGTCCTGCCGGGCGTAGGGGTAGAACGGGGACACGACCGTGATGCGCTTGGCGGAGGCCCGCTTGAGCGAATCGATCATGATCAGCTGTTCCATGAGCCAGTTGTTCAGCGGGGCGGGGTGGGCCTGGATCACGAAGGCGTCGGTGCCGCGGACGCTTTCGCCGGCGCGCACATAGATCTCGCCGTTGGCGAAGTCGTAGGCGTCCAGCGGCAGCAGCTCGGTGCCCAGCTCCTTGGCGATCTCTTTCGCCAGCTCAGGGTGCGCGCGCCCCGCGGCCAGCACCAGCTTCTTTTCGCCGTGTGCCGTAATTTCGCTCATGATTGCTAGCCCTCTTCTGTCGGTGCCGGAGTAGTGGAGGAAGTTGGGGCGGCGCCCGCGGCGGCTGTTTCGACCGCGGCGGCGGACCGGGCCAGTGCGGCGGAAACGGACCCGGGGCGGTTGGCCGCAACCCAGCCTTCCGAATTCCGCTGCCTGGCGACGGAGAGGGCAAGGGCGCCGGCCGGGACGTCCTGGCGGATGATCGCGCCAGCGCCGCTGTAGGCGCCGTCGCCCACCCGGACCGGAGCGACGAAGACCGTGTTGGAGCCGGTCCGGACGCCGGAGCCGATCACCGTGCGGTGCTTCTTCTCGCCGTCGTAGTTGGCGGTGATGTTGCCGCAGCCGATGTTGGTGTCCTCGCCGATTTCCGCGTCTCCGGCGTAGCCGAGGTGCGACAGCTTCGAGCCGCGGCCGATCGTGACGTTCTTGGTCTCATAGAACGCGCCGATCTTGCCGGTTTCGCCCAGGACGGTGCCGGGGCGCAGGTAGGTGAAGGGGCCGACGCTGGCGCGTGCACCGATCGTGGAGCCGGAGCCGTGGGTGCGGATCACCGTGGCGCCCTCCCCCACCAAGACATCGGTGAGGGTCGTGTCGGGGCCGACGACGGCGTCGCGCGCCACCGTGGTGGCACCGTGCAGCTGGGTGTTGGGCAGGAGGCGGACGTCCTCGTCGAGCGTCACGGTGGAGTCGATCCAGGTGGTGGCAGGATCGACGACCGTCACGCCGGCTCGCATCCAGGCCTCGACGGTGCGGCGGTTGTGTTCGGCGCCGAGGGCGGAGAGCTGGACGCGGTCGTTGGCGCCTTCGACCTGCCAGCGGTCTTTGGTGACGACGGCGGCGACGCGGCCGCCTGCGGCGCGGGCCAGGGCCAGGACGTCGGTGAGGTACTTCTCGCCCTGGGCGTTGTCGGTGGTGACGTGGACCAGCGCGTCGCGCAGCACGGCGGCGTCAAAGGCGTAGATGCCGGAGTTGATTTCGCGGATTCCGCGTTCGGCCTCGGTGGCGTCCTTGTGCTCGCGGATGCCAGTGACGGTTCCGTCCGCTGCCCGGAGGATCCGTCCGTAACCGGTGGCGTCATCGAGGACGGCCGTGAGGACCGTGACGGCATTGCCCTCGGATTCGTGGGTGGCGACGAGTTCGGCGAGCAAGCCGCCGGTGAGCAACGGGACATCGCCGTAGGTCACAACCACGGTTCCGCTGAGCGGTCCCTGGGGGTGAAGGGCATCGAGGGCTTCCAGCGCGGCTTCGACCGCACGGCCTGTGCCGGGGACGTCGTCCTGGTCCACGATCAGGGCGTCCGGGTCGAGGGCTGCGACGTGGGCGGCCACGAGGTCGCGTTCATGACGGACCACGAGGGCCAAGTCGCGCGGGTGGACACTGCGGGCGGCGTTGAGGGCGTGGCCCACCAGCGAGCGGCCGCCGATCTCATGGAGAATCTTCGGCGTACGGGATTTCATCCGGGTACCGGCCCCTGCAGCTAGGACGATCACGGCGGCTGGGCCAGTGTTCTCGGGGCTCACGTGTTGGCTCTCCTTGCTTGGTTGCGCAGTGTGTCTCGCCAGTTCCGCCCATAGGACTCGAACCTATACTCCACGGCTCCAAAGGCCGGGGTGCTGCCATTACACCAGAGCGGACCGTGCCCGGGCTTGACCTGTGGCACGAGAACCAATTCTGCCACGAAGGTTGATGCTCGTGCGACTCAGGGTCCGAAGCACGGGCGGTCCTGCGGGCTGGTACGGGCCCGCGGTAGGGCATGATGGTGCTGTGAGCAAGAGTGCAGGCCCAGCCGGCGGGGCGGACGGCGGCAGCGGCAGGCCTGTCCGCGCGCCCGGCTACGTTCCCCGCCCCCGTATGACGGGCCCGCAGCGCCGCACGCAGCTGATCGGCATCGGCCGGGGCCTTTTCGCACTCCGCGGCCTGGACGGCACCACGATCGAGGAAATCGCAGCCACCGCGGGCGTCTCCAAGCCGGTGATCTACGAGCACTTCGGCTCCAAGGAAGGCCTCTACACACAGGTGGTGGACTGCGAGTTCCACATCCTGCTGACCTCGGTCAACGATGCCCTGTCCGAGGACGCCAAGCCGCGCGTCCTCGTGGAGCGGGCGGCCCTGGCCCTGCTGACCTACATCGAGGACCGGACGGACGGCTTCCGGATCCTCATGCGCGACGCCCCGCCGTCCCAGCCGGAGGGCGCCTTCTCCACGCTGCTATCGCATGTGACGGCCCGCGTGGAGCACATCCTCGAGGACGAACTCGCCCGCCGCGGTTTCAGCCCGGCGGACGGGGCCATGTATGCGCAGATGCTCGTGGGAATGGTCGCGATGACCGGACAGTGGTGGCAGGACAGCCGCACGCCGGACAAACGCGAAGTCGCCGCGCACCTGGTAAACCTGGCCTGGAACGGGCTCACCGGGCTGCAGAAGGACCCTGAGCTCCGAAGCCAGGAGTGAGGGCTCGGGGTGGAGTGAGGTCCGGCGCTGGATTGAGGTCCGGGATCGCCCCCTGCTCGCTGGCCGCCACGGGACATGCCCAGCCCTGGCCCCGAGAAATGGACATAACACCAGCATGTCCATCGTTGGCCCGCACCACGGAGCATGTCCTGCGGGTTCTCAGCGCCCCACGGGACATGTCCAGTCCCGGCCCGGAGAAATGGACATAACACCAGCATGCCCATCCTTGGCCTACACCACGGAGCATATCCTGCGGGTTCTCAGCGCTCCGCGGGACATGTTCAGTCCGGGCAGGACCCAAGGTCTTGCCCACCCCGGCTGGCAGCAGGACATCGACCACTCCACTGGACATGCCCTCCCTCGGCCCGGAGGAGTGGACATGAGGCCAAGATATCCATTTCTGGCCTGCAGCAAGGGGCATGTCCTGACGGTTGAACGCGCGCACCGGGGAACATGTCCGGCCGTGGCCTTCGCACAGGACTTGGCCCTCACAAGGGACCTATCCAGCCGCGTGCCCAGGATTTAGCGATATGGCCAATTCAAGCTGGCTGCGAAACAACTGAGCACTTCACGGGAAATGCGCCGATGCCGTCGAGTGCTCCTTAGGACATGCCCTCCTCTGGCTCCGGGGAGTGGACATGAGGCCAATATGTCCATTCCTTGCCGAAACCAAGGGGCATGTCCTGAGGGTTCCGAGCACACCGTGAAACATGTCCAGCCCTGACTGACACCAAGGGGCATCTCCTGAGAGTTCGGAGCACACCGGGGAACATGTCCATCCCTGACTGACACCAAGGGGCATGTCCTGAGGGTTCCGAGCACACGAGAGAACATGCCCAGCCTTGGCCTGGACCACGGGACATGTCCCGAGGGCTCTGAGCGCACCGGAGAGCATGTTCATCCCTGGCCTGCGCCAAGGGGCATGTCCTCAGGGTTTGTCGTGACCCGAGGGACATGTCCAGCCGTGCCGGAACCCGCTGAGCACCAACGCACTGGGCATGTCCCCCGGGCCGTCAGGAACTACTCCCCCAGCACCTCGAGGGCTTCGAGCCATTCGTGTTCGAGGGCTTCGCGTTCGCCGGCGAGCTCCTGGAGTTTCTTGTTGAGCTCGGCAAGCTCATCGAACTTGCTGGCGTCCCCGGCCCCGGCCGTCATCTGGGCGTGGATCTTGTCTTCCTGCTGCTTGAGCTTGCCCAACTGCCGGTCGATCCGGTTCTTGGCCTTGCGGGCATCGCGCTTCTCCGCTTCGGAGGCGCCACCGGCAGCCGACGCGGAGCCGGAGCCCGCACCGGAGCCCCCGCCGGCGGCCGTGACGGGGTTCCCGCCGCCGGTGATGGTGGAGCCGGCCAGCGCCGACTCGCGCAGCTCGAGGTACTGGTCCACGCCGCGCGGCAGGGCGCGGATCTTGCCGTCGCCCAGGAGCGCCATCTGGTGGTCCGTGACGCGTTCGAGCAGGTAGCGGTCGTGGCTGACCACCACAAGGGTGCCGGGCCAGCCGTCCAGGACGTCTTCGACGGCGGCCAGGGTGTCGGTGTCGAGGTCGTTGGTGGGTTCGTCAAGCATGAGCACATTGGGTTCGCCCACGAGGAGCCGGAGGAGCTGCAGACGCCGGCGTTCGCCACCGGAGAGGTCCTTGACCGGGGTCCACTGCTTCTGGTTCGTGAAACCGAGCTGCTCGACGAGCTGGCCGGCGGTGAACTCCTTGCCGCCGACGTTGAATGAGCGCTTCTCCCGCTCGATCACTTCGATGACGCGCAGGTCGGCGACGTCGTCGAGCTCCTTGACCTCCTGGGTCAGGACGGCGGTGACCACGGTCTTGCCGCGCTTGACCTTGCCCGAGGTGGGCTGAATTTCGCCATTGAGCAGTTTAAGCAGTGTGGTTTTGCCGGCGCCGTTGACGCCCACCAGGCCCAGCCGCTCGCCGGGAGCGAGGCGCAGGGTGATGTTGTCGAAGAGCTTCTGCCCGGGTTCGCCGCCGAGGAAGTCGAGAGACACGTTTTCCAGGTCCAGGACGTCCTTGCCGAGCCGGGCGGTGGCCATCTTGCTCAGCGCCATCGAGTCACGCGGTTCGGGGACGTCGGCGATCAGGGCGTTGGCGGCCTCGATCCGGAACTTGGGCTTGGCGGTGCGGGCCGGGGCGCCGCGGCGCAGCCAGGCGAGTTCCTTCTTGACCAGCTGCTGGCGTTTGCCTTCCATCACGGAGGCGGAGCGGTCGCGTTCGGCCCGGGCCAGGACGTACGCGGCGTAGCCGCCCTCGAACGGATCCATGATGCCGTCGTGGATTTCCCAGGTCTTGTTGCACACTTCGTCGAGGAACCAGCGGTCGTGGGTGACCACGAGGAAGGCGCCCTGGTTGGGCCGCCAGCGGGTCTTCAGGTGCCGGGACAACCAGGCGACCCCTTCGACGTCGAGATGGTTGGTGGGCTCGTCGAGCATGATGACGTCGTGGTCCTCGATCAGCAGCTTGGCCAGGGCCACCCGCCGCTTCTGCCCGCCGGAGAGAGCATGCACGTTGGCGTGCCAGTCGACGTCGGACACGAGTCCGCCCATCACCTCGCGGATCTGCGGATTGCGGGCCCATTCGTAGTCGGCCTTGTCGCCGACAATTGCCGCACCGACGGTGAGGTCGCCGTCGAGGACGTCACTCTGGTCCAGGTAGCCGATATTGACTTCACTGCGCTTGGTCACCCGGCCCGAATCCGGGGTGGCGCGCATGGCCAGCAGGCGCATGAGCGTCGACTTGCCGTCGCCGTTGCGGCCCACCATGCCGATCCGGTCGCCCTCTTCCAGGCCTAGGGTTACGCCGTCGAGGACGGTGCGGGTTGCATACGAGACCGTGAGGTTCTCGCCGCCGAGCAGGTGTGCCACTGGGAACTGCTTTCTTAGGTGTATCGGTGAAGTGTTGCGGTGAAGTCAAGAGATGCGGTGCGTCAAAAGCTCCTAAAGGAGCGTATCGGAGATGATGCGGGCGCCGTGCACCGGGCCGTGGACCGCCATCGCATCCAGGCCATGGTGGCGCAGGTCCTCGGCGAGCCCGGCCGCGGCGGCGGGGCTGTGCGAGAGAAAGGCGACGGTGGGTCCGGAGCCCGAGACGATTCCCGCGATCGCGCCGCATGCTTCGCCCCGCCCCAATGTGTCGCGCAGGCCCGGAGCCAGTTCGATCGAGGCGCGCTGGAGATCGTTGACCAGGACGCGGCTCAGGGCGTCGGCGTCGCCGCTGCGCAGGGCTGTGAGGACGCCGGGGTCGACGGCGACCGGCTCCTCCACCGTGACGCCCTCCGCCGAGCGCAGCCGGTCCAGGGTCCGGTAGACCTCCGGGGTGGACAGGCCGAAGTCGGCCGCGACCAGGACCCAGTCGGTCTGGGCCTTGACGAGGGCCGGTGAGAGGTCGTCGCCCAGTCCCAACCCGACGGCGGTGCCGCCCAGGAGCGAGAACGGGACGTCGGCGCCGAGTTCGGCGGCCAGATGGGCCAGCTCATCGCGGGACAGCCCGCTGTTCCACAACGCGTCGCAGGCCAGCAGCGTGGCCGCGGCGTCGGCGGACCCCCCGCCCATGCCGCCGGCCACGGGCACGCGTTTGGTGATCTCCAGATGGACCCCGGTGGCGTGCTCGGAGACATCGGCCATGATCGCTGCCGCCTTGTAAGCCAGGTTGCGGTGATCCAGCGGGATGTCCACGCCATCCAGGTCCAGGGTGCTGGCGTCGCTTATGCTGACGGTGATCCCGCCGGTATCGGTGCTGGTGGCGGCCACTTCCTCGTAGAGCGAAACGGCCAGGTAGACGCTGGCCACCGAGTGGTAGCCGTCCGGCCGCAGGGGTCCGACGTCCAGTGAGACATTGACCTTGCCTGGAGCCTTGACCCGGACAGTCCTCGCGGCAAAGCGCCCTCTCACTGCGTTCATGGCTCCACGCTATGGCATCCCGGCCCCGGCTCCAAGCACGGGACGGCTCCCCTGAGACTCACAAGCGACTCACAAAGGATTCACAAAGGACTCCAAAGGAACTCAGCGGGAACTCAGGACTCCGGCTGCGCGTGGGCTTCGGCGATCCTCGCGAACGCCACAATATCGATCACTTCACCGCGGGCGGAGGGGTCGACGCCGGCGGCCCGCAGGCAGCGTTCGGCCTCGGCGGCGCTGCCGGCCCAGCCGGCCAGTGCCGCCCGCAGCGTCTTCCGCCGTTGCGCGAAGGCGGCGTCGATCACGGCGAAGACCTGTTCCCTCGTGGCAGTCGTGACAGGGGGTTCGCGGCGCGTGAAAGCAACCAGCCCGGAATGGATCTTGGGGGCCGGCCAGAAGACGTTCATGCCGATCACGCCGGCCTTGCGCATGCTGCTGTACCAGGCGGCCTTGACCGAGGGTACGCCGTAAGTTTTGGAACCGGGCCCCGCCGCGAGGCGGTCGGCGACCTCGTCCTGGACCATGACGAGGCCGTGCTGCAGGCTCGGGAAGTGCTGCAGGAGGTGCAGGACCACGGGAACGGCCACGTTGTAGGGAAGATTCGCCACGAGCGCGGTCGGTTCCGCGGGCAGTTCCGTGACCCTCATGGCATCAGCCAGGACGAGGTGGAAATTTCCGACGGCGTTCGGCCGCCACTGGTTCACCGTGGCCGGCAGCCGCCCGGCCAGGACCGGATCGATTTCGACGGCGACCACGGTCCGGGCGGCGTCCAGCAGGCCCAGGGTCAGCGACCCGAGACCGGGCCCCACTTCGAGGACCGTCTCATCGGCCCGGATGTCCGCGGCGGCCACGATGCGCCGGATGGTGTTGCCGTCGATGACGAAGTTCTGGCCCAGGGTCTTCGTGGGCCGCACGCCGATTTCCTCAGCCAGCCGGCGGATATCGGAGGCGCCCATCAGCGGTGCGGGCGCCGCTGACGGCAGGCTTTCGGGGGCGGAGGGGCTCGGTTCAGTCACCTAGGTATCCTATCCCGGCGCCGGCACGCCACAGGCCGGGCCCGGAGGGATCCGGACCCGGCCTGTGCGTCTCACCGCGGCCGTGGTCAGCCGCCGCGGGAGCGGGCGGTCATCAGCCGGCAGTCACGAGCCGGCTGGGCGTGCTGGCAGGGAAGGCCAGCTGGGCGTCTTAGCTGGAGGCGGCCCAGCCGCAGCCCCAGGGGCCAAGGCCGCGCTGCGCGTAGACGCGGTTGGCAATGTCGATCTGCTGGGCCTTGGTGGCCGCAGCGGCGTTGGGGGCGTAGGCGCCGCCGCCGGCGCCGAGCCAGGTTCGGACGTCGAACTGCAGGCCGCCGTAGTAGCCGTTGCCGGTGTTGATGGACCAGTTGCCGCCGGACTCGCACTGCGCGATCTTGTCCCACATGCCCTGGTTCATCATCGCGGGCGCGCCGGCACCGGTGTTGGCTGCGGGCTGGGGCTTTTCCTTGGTGCCCACAGTGACCTTCTCGGTGACCGGCTGAGCACTCACGGTCTCGGAGACCAGGGTCCGGGCGGCTTCGCGGCCGTCTACGAGGACCAGCTTGAAGCTCTTGGTGGTGGTACCGGCGACGCCGGCCTGGGTGACGGTCTTCTCACCCTTGAACATGTCAGCGCTTTCGGTGGTGAGCGTTTCGAATGCGACAGGCTCGGTGGTGTTGGCCGTCTTGCTGACATCGACGCGGGAGACCTTGATGACCATGTCGTTGACCACCGGCGCGTTCCCGGGCTGGGAGACGCGGTCGCTGGCTCCGAGCGACAGCCCGGCGTCCTCGAGCACCTTGGCCACGGTGGCCTCCGTCGTGGTGGTCTTGGCCGCCTTGCCGTCCGCGACGATGCTCACGGTCTTCGGCGTCGAGATGGAAACGAAGGAACCGGAGACGGCCAGCTGGGCGTCCTTGGGCACAGACACCTGAGAGGCGCTGGCCACGCCGAGTTCGGTCACGAGCCCCTCGACGGTGGGCGATGTGGTGTTGATGGTCCGTTCGGCGCCGTCGAGGCTGACCTTAACGGCCTTGGCGAGGTTGACGTTGATGACTGATCCGTCCTGCACGTGGGAGTCCGCCGAAGGCGACACCCGGTCGGCTGGCTGCAGTTCAACCTTGGCACCCTTGACGACCTCTGCGACGGTTCCGCCGAAGGTCTGGACGGAGCTAACCTTGCCGTCCACGTTGAGTGTGATCGTCTTGTTGTTGCCGACGAAGGCCACGAGGCCCAGCACCAGTGCCACCAGCACTACGAGCTGTGAGCCAACTTTGACGAAGCTGATCTTGCCGTCCGATGTGAAGAACTTGACCACGATTGCCCGAATCTCTTGGACCTTCCGGGCACGGGGATAAATGCACGCGACCACCCCCCGTGAGCGCGCCAGGGGCGGCTCCGGACAGGGTCCGGAGCGTCACGGAAGATGCGTGCACTGCCTCACCCAAAACGAGAGCGCACATGTGGTTTGTTTGCCACGATGCACGCCCTGCTTCAGTGAAATTATCCGTAGGCCTTCCCCGACCCCGGCTAATAGTTGACCACTGTAACCGTAGCGTTATAAAGCAGCCAAGAATTTGTGCATACCGGGTATGCTTCGGCGGAGGCCGAAAGTGACCGTTTTAGGCCCAGGATCCGTATGCCCGCAGGGAATTTTCGGCGATCTGCGCGCACAGTCCGGAAAGCTCCGATCCAGTCACATCGGCCATCGCCCGAACCGTGTACGGAACCATGTAACTCGCATTCGGGCGCCCGCGGTGCGGGTGCGGCGTGAGGAACGGCGCGTCCGTCTCGACCAGGATCCGGGTCGGCTCCGCGATGGCCAGGGCGGCCCGCAGGTTGGACGCGTTTTTGAAGGTCACGGTCCCGGCAAAGGACATGTACCAGCCCTCCGCGTTGCACGTCCTGGCGAGCTCCTCGTCGCCGGAGAAACAATGGAACACCACACGCTCCGGCGCTCCTTCTTCGCGCAGCACCTGGACGACGTCGTCGTGGGCGTCGCGGTCGTGGATCTGCAGCGTCAGTCCGAGCCGTTTGGCGATGTCGATGTGGCGGCGGAACGAATAGCGCTGGTGGGCCAGGCCCTCCCCCTCGGTCCGGAAGAAGTCCAGCCCTGTCTCACCAATCGCCCGGACCCGCGGGTGGGCGGCCAGGGCCTCGATTTCGGCCAGTGCGCTGTCCAGTTCGCCGCGGCGGGCGTAGTCGGGGGCATCGTTGGGGTGGAGCGCGACTGCGCCCAGGAGCCGCGCATCGAGTTCGACGGCATTGACCGTGAACCGTGACGATTCGAGGTCGCACCCCACCTGCACCGCCCCCTGGACGCCCACGGCAGCCGCGGCGTCGAGGGCGTCCGTGATGCTCACGGACAGCTCCGCGTCGGGAAAGTCCAGATGGGTGTGGTTGTCCATGACCGGGACGGGCAGCGGTTCCGGTGCCGGCGGATAGCCGCTGCGTCCGGTGCCGTCATTTCCGGGCGACCGGAACGGGACGGGGGTGAGGGGATGGAGCATTCTTCCACCCTAACGGGCGCCCGGAATTACCCGGAACTCTCTGTCAGGCCCGGCAGTTGTGTTAGTAGTCTGTAAGTACTCTGTTATTTCACCGTAAGGAAACAGGCGAACCCCAATGCGGGGCCCGGCGGCCGTTGCCGGTCCGTTCCGGGACCCACCAGGGCTGAAAGGCTGCCGATGGATTACCACCGCACTTCCCTAGACGACGCTCTCCCCGAAGGACGGAGCTTCCCGGGCCGCCCCGCCGTGGATGCCGACGCCGTTGACGCAGCGCCAGCCGGACACCGCTCCTCCCCGCAGGTGCCGGCAGCCATGGATGCCGGCGACTTCCACTCCGCCAGCACCCGGATCCTCTCTGCCATCAATACGGTGATCGACGGCAAGGCCGAAGCGGCAAAGCTGGCGCTCACGGTGCTCCTGGCCCAGGGCCACCTGCTCCTGGAAGACGTCCCGGGGGTCGGCAAGACCCTGCTGGCCAAGACCCTGGCCCGCAGCATCGACTGTTCCGTCAGCCGTATCCAGTTCACCCCGGACCTGCTTCCGTCCGACGTCACGGGCGTATCCATCTACAACCAGGCGACCCGGTCCTTCGAATTCCGGCACGGCGCCGTGTTCGCGAACATCGTGATCGGGGACGAAATCAACCGCGCCTCCGCCAAAACCCAGTCCGCCCTGCTGGAGTGTATGGAGGAGCACCAGGTCACTGTGGACGGCACGTCCTACCGGCTGGATGAGCCATTCATGGTGGTGGCGACGCAGAACCCCATCGAGATGGAGGGCACCTACCCGCTTCCCGAAGCGCAGCGGGACCGTTTCATGGCCCGGATCTCGATGGGCTACCCGGACCGGGAGTCCGAGATGGAGATGCTGGAAACCCATCAGGCGTCCTCCCCGCTGGCCCGCGTGACGGCGGTGGTCACCGCCGCGGAAGTGGCCGCTATGATTGCCACCGTGCAGCAGGTCTACGTGTCCCGGCCCATCAAGGAGTACACGGTGGCCCTGGGACGGGCCACGCGTGAAAGCGGTCTGCTCCGGCTCGGCGCCAGCCCCCGCTCCATGCTGCAGCTCCTGCGCGCGGCAAAGGCCACGGCCGCACTCGATGGCCGGGACTTCGTCCTGCCGGACGACATCATCAGCGTCGCCGAGGCCGTGCTCGCCCACCGGATCATCCTCGACCGCAAGGCCGCCAGCACGGGCGAGACGCCGCAAAGCGTCATCCGTGCCATCATCGGCAAAATCCCTGTCACCCCGGAGGTGACGGCCGAAGCCACCGGCACCGGACGCCCCGGCCGGAACAAGGCCTCGGCCATGGCAGCCGCGCCGCCGCCCCAACAGCCGAATCCGCGCTAGGCAACGGTTCCGCCGTGGCGTGGAGGGATCGGTTCCCGGGACATATCTTCAGTACCCGCGGCTGGGGACTGCTCGGCGCGGGTGCGATCTTCCTGCTGGCCGCGCAGATCATGGGGCGCCGGGATTTGCTGGCCTTGGCCGTGCTGCTCCTGATCCTGCCGCTCCTGTCGCTGGCCGGAACCCGAGTGTTGAAGCCGAGGTTTCGCGTCTACCGCGAGTTCAGTCCGTCGCCGGTCGAGACGTCCGCGCGCGCCACGGTGCGTCTGGCCGTGGCACGGAGCGGGCCGGGAGCGGGCCACGCGATCATGGAGGAACACCTGCCGGCCCGGTTCGGCGAGTCCCCCGTCTTCCACTTCCCCGCCCGCACGGCGGCCGGGGGCACCAGCCGCTATGAATACCACCTTCGCTCGACCAAGCGGGGCCAGTTCCGGATCGGGCCCGTCACGGCAGAGTTCAGCGACCCCTTCGGCCTGTCCGTCCACCGCCACGCAATCGACGACGGCGACCTCCTCACCGTGACGCCCGCCGCGGTCGAGCTTCCCGCGACGGGGCTCGCCGGTGCCCGCGGACACGACGGCGTTACGGCCACCCGGGTCCGGGCCAATCCGAGCGATGACGACGTCATGACCCGCGAATACCGCCACGGGGATCCGATGCGCCGGGTGCATTGGGCCGCGACCGCCCGCCACGGGGCCCTCATGGTGCGGCAGGAGGAATCCGTCACGACCCCCGAGGCGACCATCATCCTGGACCAGCGCCTCTCGGCCTACCCGCACGGAGTATTGGGTCACGGCGGCTTTTCTGCGGCCGGCCGCTCCCACTCCGGGCACCCCGGAGGCGGGGACGGGTCCAGCCATGAGCTGCTGACCTGCGACGCCTTCGAATGGGCCGTCACAGCGGCAATGTCGATCGGCGCGCACCTCGCCGACCGCAACTACTCCCTGCGGTTCCTGGACAGCGCGGGCGCTCCCGCCTTCCGGCAGTCGCCGTCCGCTCCCGATCCCGAGGCCGAAGAGTACACGGGAGCATCCGGACTGCAGTCCATCGCGGAAAGCCTGGCCGCCATCCAACTCTCCGGCCCGCACCACACCCACCTGCACCGCAACCGCGCCCACGGCCCCCGCCCGCAACACGGCGGCATCCCCGGGCAGGAGGCAGCCCGCACCGGGGAACCCTCAGGGTCCGTGCCACAGGCCTTCGGTGACGCCCTGCTGGACAAGCTCTCCGCCCACCGGCTGCGGGGTCCGATCCTGGCCGTCCTGGGCAGCCTGACGCACGCCGAGGCCCGGGCGCTGTCCCCGGCGGCAGCGTTCGGCGCGAACGCCTTCGCGCTGCTGGTCACGGACCAGTCAGACGACTCCGGCGAAGTGTCCGGGGCACTGGAGGCACTGCGGCTGGGCGGATGGCGGGCCGTCGCGGTATCGGCCCGGACATCGTTGCCTGACGCATGGGCGGCCTTCGACCAGACGGACCCGGCCGTGGCCGGTGCCGCCGACGTCCGCCGCGGCGCGGGGGGCAGGCCATGACCCTCACACCGCAGCGCCGCAGCGGATCCGACGCCGGCCCCTCCGGCACAGAAGAACCGACGGTCCTGTCCCCCGGCACCGCATCCCGCAGGGCCGGACCCGGCGCCCAACCCTGGGTGATGGGGACCGCCGTCGCGGTGGCCGTCGCGGGTGCCGCCCTCGGCTTCAACGGCGTCCTGCGCGGGTGGGCCTGGTACTCCCCGGTGTTCACCACCGTCCTTGCCGTCGCCTTCAGCATGGCGACGCTGCGGTCACTGCGCGCGCGGACGTGGTTCGTGGCTGCCGGCGGCCTGGCGGCGCTCATCCTGGTGCTGACCTTCACCTTCTTCAGGCAGCACAGCATTGCCGGGTTCATCCCGTCGGCCCAGACCATGGACTACCTGGGAAGGTTCCTCCGCCGGGCCGGCGAAACCGTGCTCGCCGAGAGCACGCCGGTGGCTCCCAACGCCGGAATCGTCATGCTGATCTGCGCCGTGCTCGGGCTGCTGGTGATCCTCGTGGATGCCCTCGCGTTCCCGCTGGCGCTCCCGGCCACGAGCGGGCTCGGGATCCTGGCCATCCTCGTGGTGCCGGCCATGGTCAAGCCGCAGAGCGTGGGCGTGCTCGGGTTCCTCGGGGCCGCCGTCGGCTATCTGCTGATCCTGGGTTGCAGCCACTGGTTCACACCGGATGCCCGCACCGGCGCCGATACTGCCCGGGACCCCGGACAAATCCGGCGCGGCGCGGTCACGGCCGGCATTGCGCTGACCCTGACGTTGCTGCTGCAGCCGGTCATCCCGGGTTTCGACCAGGGCACGTTTCCACAGGGCTCGCGGCTGAACCCGTTCGGCAGCGCAACCGGCCTGAATCCGATGATCAGCCTCGGCAGCAGCCTGCGCAGCCCCTCGGGCGAGGGCCGGATCACCTTTGCCACGAACGCGCCGACGACGCCGTACCTGCGCTCGGTCACAGTGGATAACTTCGACGGCGACACCTGGGCACCGGATGACCGGGAGTCCACCCGCCAGCTGGGTACCGGCAGGCTTGACTCCGGGCTTGAGAGCGCCGCAACGGAGCTTCGCGTAGTCACCGCCGTCAACACCGGCCAGTTCACTAGTCCCTACCTCCCCGCACCCTACGCGCCGGAGTCGGTCAGCGGGCTCACAGGGCGCTGGAGCTGGGATCCGGCCACGCTCAGCATCAAGGGGGTCGACACAAACTCCCGCGACCAGCAGTACGTGGTCACCTCCGTCAGCCCGCAGCTCACCGCCGGGGTACTGGCAGAGGCCTCACAGCCGGCCGGCGGGATCCCCGAGCTGTTCCTCCGCCAGCCCTCGAACGTTCCGGAAATCGTCCGCACCACGGCCGATACCGTGACTGCCGGAGCCGCCACGCCGTATGCGCGCGCCATGGCCATCCAGACGTACCTGCGTTCACTCCAGTTCACGTATTCCCTGCAGTCCCCCGTGCAGGGCGGCTACGACGGCAACGGCCTGTCCGTACTGGCGGACTTCCTGACCCAGAAGAGCGGCTACTGCATTCATTTCGCCTCGGCCATGGCCGTGATGGCCAGGCTGGAGGGCATTCCCAGCAGAATCGCCGTGGGCTACGCCCCGGGCCGCTCCACCGGCGCCTCCGTGTCCGTCGCGGGCCAGGGCCCGCTGCCCGAGTACGAGGTCGATTCCCGGGACGCCCATGCGTGGCCGGAGCTCTTCTTCCAGGGCATCGGCTGGGTCCCGTTTGAGCCGACGCCCTCCCGCGGCGTGGTTCCGGCGTACGCCACGGCGGCCGCCACGCCCAGCGGCGCCAGCACCAATGAACGCAACGATGCCCTGACCCCCGGGGACCGTTCCACGCCGGCGCCGCTCCCCACCCTGGCCCCTGTTCCCCTTCCGGCGGCCGGGGCGCGGACCCCTGCGGACGCCCACCCGGCACAGGCGCTCTACGGCCTGGGAGCGGTGCTGCTGCTCGCACTGCTGGCGGCCTGCCCGCGGCTGGTGCGCAGCGGGGTGCGGCGCCGCAGGCTGACGACGGCGGCCCGCGGCAGGGGCGGCGCGCCGGCAGGAACGGCCGTTCCGGCCTGGGCCGAACTGAGGGACCTGGCCACGGACTACGGCGTGGCGCCGGGAGCCAGCGAGACGCCGCGGCATTTCTCCGAGCGGCTGCGCGCCTCGGCGGCATTGGGACAGCCCGGCGGAGCGGAGACGCCCGGCCAGCGGGCAGCGGCCGCCCTGACGGAGGACTTTGAACGGGAGCGGTACGGCCGCCCGGCCGGAGCCGCCGGACCTGCGGACGCCGCCGCATCCGCGGGCAACGCCGGACCCGCGGGCGCCGCGGGCGCCGCGGCCAGGATTGCACTGGTGCAGGCCGCGCTGCGGGCCAACGCGAAGCTCCTGGTGCGGCTGCGTGCGGACTGGCTGCCGCCGTCGGTCCTGTCCGGGTGGCGGCGGGCCCTCCCGCTGCCCCGCCGGGTCCTGTCCCGGACAGCAGAAAGCACCCGGCGGGGCATCGCGGGATCCTGGGGGAAGATCCGCAATACCGTCCGCCGGGTGCGTCGCGGCTAGCCTGCCGCCGTCATCGGGCCCGCGTCATCGGGCCCGCGTCATCGGGCCCGCGTCCGCGGATCCGGCCCGGCTGTTCCCTGTGCCTAGCCGGCGTAGGGGTCGGCGATGCCGATGTACTGGGTGTAGAGGTATTCCTCGATGCCCTCGAGGCCGCCTTCGCGGCCCAGGCCGGACTGCTTGACGCCGCCGAACGGGGCTGCGGCGTTGGAGACGACGCCGGCGTTCAGGCCGAGCATGCCGGTTTCGAGGCGTTCGCCCATCCGAATGCCCCGGTTCAGGTCCCGGGTGAAAACGTAGGCCACGAGGCCGTATTCGGTGTTGTTCGCGAGCCGGACGGCCTCGTCCTCGGTGTCAAAGGTGATGATCGGGGCGACGGGGCCGAAGATTTCCTCGGACAGGATCCGGGTGCCCTCGGTGACGCCCTTGAGGATGGTCGGCTGGTAGAAGTAGCCCGGGCCCTCGACGGCGGAGCCGCCGGTCACCGCGACCGCACCGGAGTTCACGGCGTCGGTCACGAGTTCGTGGACCTTGTCCCGGCTCTTGGCATCGATCAGCGGGCCGACCTTGGACTCGGCCTCGGTGCCGCGGGCCGTGGTCATGTCCGCCATCTTCGCGGCGAACTTCTCCGCGAACTCGTCCGCGACGGACTCGTGCACGATGAACCGGTTGGCCGCGGTGCAGGCCTCGCCCATGTTCCGCAGCTTCGCCAGCATGGCACCGGCGACGGCGGCATCGATGTCGGCGTCCTCGAACACAACGAACGGGGCGTTCCCGCCCAGCTCCATCGAGGTCCGCAGGACCGTCTCGGAGGCGTCCGCGAGCAGCCGGCGGCCGACCTCCGTGGAGCCGGTGAAGGACAGCTTCCGGAGCCGGGAATCCTTGATCAGCGGACCCGTGGTGGCGCCGGCCGTGGAGGTCGGGATGACGTTCAGGACACCGGCGGGCAGGCCGGCCTCCTGCATCACGGCAGCGAACAGCTGGGAAGTCAGCGGGGTCAGATTTGCGGACTTGAGTACCATGGTGCAGCCGGCGGCGACGGCCGGGGCGATCTTGCGGGTGGCCATGGCCAGCGGGAAGTTCCACGGCGTGATCAGCAGGCACGGGCCCACCGGCTTCTTGGTCACCAGCAGCCGGGACTTGCCGTCCGGAGAGACCGAGTAGCGGCCGAACGCGCGGACGGCTTCCTCGGAGAACCAGCGCAGGAATTCCGCGCCGTAGGTGACCTCGCCGCGGGCCTCGGCCAGCGGCTTGCCCATCTCCAGGGTCATCAGCAGCGCGAAGTCCTCGGCCCGCTCGGTGACCATCTCGAAGGCGCGGCGCAGGATCTCCCCGCGCTCCCGGGACGGGACCTTGGCCCAGGACTCCTGCGCGGCGGCGGCGGCGTCCAGGGCCGCCTTGCCGTCCTCGGGGCCGGCGTCGGCGATGCTCAGCAGCACCTGGCCGGTGGCCGGGTCCTCGACCTGGAAGGTCTTCCCGGACGCGGCCGGACGCCATTCGCCGTTGATCAGCAGGCCCGTCGGGACCGAGGCCAGCAGGGCCTTCTCCCGCTCCGCGGAAACAATAGGCTGGGCAGTTACAGTCACAACGACTCCCTCGTCAGCAATTCGGTTGGCACTAGTTTGTTGGCACTAGCTTTTTGGCTCTAGTTTGTTGGCACTGATTTATTGGCACTGCGTGCCGGTTGAGGCGCTCGTTCCCGTAGGGCCGGCCGCCTGGATTACTGCCACGGTACTGCCGCGCTCACGGGCAAGTCTATGCATGCGCGCACTACGCGATCCGGATAATGCTGTGCAGCTGCACAACCCGTGACGAACCGTGCCCGCTGCGGCTGGCGAGGCCCCGGGTCGCCCCGGAACCCGCCCACGCGATCACCGCGCGGCGAGCACCGCGGAGTAGAGTTCGCGCTTGCTGACTTTCGCGTCCTCGGCCACCGCGGCGACGGCTTCCTTGAGCCGGATGCCCTGGGCGATGAGGCCGTTGACGGCGGCCACGTGGTCCTCGGGGCGGCCCGGTTCGCGTTCAGGAGCACCGCCCACCACCACGGCGATTTCGCCGCGCACCTCGTTGGTCTCCGCCCATTCGAGCAGTTCGCGCAGGGTGCCGCGGATGACTTCTTCATACGTTTTCGTGAGTTCACGGCAGACGGCGGCCCGGCGGTCGGCGCCGAAGCGTTCCCGCAGCGCCCTCAGCATCGGCTCCAGCCGGTGCGGCGCCTCGAAAAACACCATGGTGCGCCGCTCCGCGTCGAGGTCCGCCAGCCGCGAGGAGCGTTCGCCTGCCTTGCGGGGCAGGAATCCTTCGAAGCAGAAGCGGTCGGTCGGCAGGCCGGACAGGGCCAAGGCGGTCAGCACGGCGGAGGGCCCGGGGGCAGCGGTGACGGTGAGCCCGGCCGCCACAGCGCCTTCAACCAGCCGGAACCCCGGGTCCGAGACGGACGGCATGCCGGCGTCGGTCACCATGACCAGGGTCTTGCCGGACCGGACCTGGTCCAGCAGGTCAGCCGTCTTGGCGGCCTCATTGTGCTCGTGATAGCTGATGATCCGGCCGCCCACCGTGATGCCCAGGGTCTGCACGAGCCGGTGCAGCCGCCGCGTATCCTCGGCGGCGACGATGTCCGCCGTCGTGAGCAGCTCCACGAGCCGCGCCGAGGCATCGCCGGTGTTTCCGATCGGCGTCGCCGCGAGGACGATGCGGCCGGGTCCGCCAGCGGCCGGAACACTGCCGGGCGCGGCTTCGTCAACGGAAAGGGCGCCGTCGGTGCTGTCTTCGGAGCGAAGATCAAGATGGGGGGAAGTACTCGGTTCGTGGTCCACATGACCAGCCTACTGCCGCCGCGGCACGGCCCGACGAGCACAGCCGCGAAAGGTAGCATGGGCAACGTGACCCAGACCCCCACGCTCCCGCCCGAGGCCGGCGCCGCCGCATCGCCGTCAACAGGGCCGAACAGCGGCAGCGCCGGCAGCCAGGCCCGCGGCCGCGTCCGCACCGGCCGCAATCTTGAGGGGCACCGCTGGATCAGCCGCCCCGCCGAGGCTTTCACCACGGAGGCCCTCAAGGAGCGCCTGATCGGCAGCATCCAAAGCTGGCGGGACTACCCGGCGTCGCTGCGGCTCTGGTACTGGCTCATTCCCGCCCTCACGGCGGCGCTGGGCGGCATCCTGCGGTTCGTCCGGCTGGACACACCCCGCAACCTGGTCTTTGACGAAACCTACTACGTCAAAGACGCGTATTCGTTGCTGGTCAGCGGCTACGAGCGCAGCTGGCCCGACCGGGCGAACGACTCCTTCATTGCAGGCAACCCCGGCGTGCTCCTGAACTCCCCGGAGTATGTGGTGCACCCGCCGGTCGGCAAGTGGATGATTGCCGCGGGCATGTGGCTGTTCGGTGCGGACAACCCCTTCGGCTGGCGGTTCGGTGCGGCCCTGACGGGGACCCTCTCCATCTTCCTGCTGGCTTTGATCGCGCAGAAACTCTTCCGCTCCCTGACGCTGGGCGCGGTTGCCGGCGTCCTGCTGGCCGTGGACGGCCACCACCTCGTGATGTCCCGGACCTCGCTGCTGGACATCTTCCTCATGTTCTGGCTCCTTGCCGCGTTCGGTGCCCTGCTGATGGACCGCGACGACGGCCGGCGGCGTCTGGCGGCCCGGCTCGGCCGGCAGGCCGCAGCCTCTCCCACGGGACGCCCCTTGGCGCTGCAGCTCACGTCCGGGCCCTGGCTCGGCATCCGCTGGTGGCGCGTCGCGGCCGGCGTCTGCCTGGGCCTGGCCGTGGGGACGAAATGGTCCGGGCTGTTCTTCCTTGCCGGTTTCGGCCTGCTTACCGTGTTCTGGGACCTCAGCGCGCGGCGCATCGCCGGCGTGCATGCCTGGATCAGCGGCGGCATCCTCAAAGACGGCGTCCCGGCCTTCCTGACCATCGTTCCGGTGGCTGCGGTGGTCTATGGCTTCACATGGACGGGCTGGTTCCTGTCCAAGGACGCGTACTTCCGGCACTGGGCCGAGGCCAACCCCTCGGCCGAGTGGGGCTGGCTGCCGAACGCCGTACGGTCCCTGGCGCACTACCACCTGGAGGCGTACAAGTTCCATCAGGGCCTGAGCTCCGACCACCCCTACGAGGCCAGTGCCTGGACCTGGCTGGTCATGGGCCGGCCGACGTCCTTCTTCTACGAATCCCCCGCCAAGGGCACCCCCGGCTGCGACCTCAGCAACTGCACCTCCGCCATCCTCTCGGTAGGCAACCCGCTGATCTGGTGGGGCGCGGCCGTCTCTCTGGTCATCCTGCTGTTCTGGTGGGCGGGGCGCCGCGACTGGCGCGCCGGCGCGGTCCTGGCCGGGGTGGCGGCCGGCTACCTCCCCTGGTTCATGTACCCGGAGCGCACCACCTTCTTCTTCTACGCCGTGTCCTTCGAACCGTTCCTGGTGCTGGCGCTGGTCTATTGCCTGGGCCTGGTCCTTGGCCAGCGCAGCGACCCCCTCTGGCGGCGGCGATCCGGGTTCTGCCTGGTTGCGCTGTTTGTGGTGGCCGCCGTGCTGGTGTCCGCGTTCTTCTACCCGGTCTGGACCGGCGAGGTGATCCCGTACCAGGAATGGCGCCTGCGGATGTGGATGCCTTCCTGGATCTAAGGCAGGATTGCAGGGGAAAGTCCGCCGAACTCCGGGCGGACCAGGAATGGAGACTCGGCTGTGAGAGAAGCAAGCACCGGACTGCTCGTGGAGCTGGACCCGGAGAGCAACGTGACCGACCTGCTCCTGGAGCAGCACGCGAACGACCCCGTGCACGCCCTCTACTCCCGCAAGGGTCCCGGCGGCTGGACCGACGTACCGGTCCAGCACTTCCTCGACCAGGTCACCGCCCTGGCCAAGGGCCTGATTGCCGGCGGACTCACCCCGGGCGACACTGTGGCGGTCATGTCAGCGACCCGGTATGAGTGGACAGTGGTGGATTTTGCCATCTGGTTTGCCGGCGGCGTCACGGTTCCGGTCTACGAGACCTCCTCCGCCAGCCAGGTCGAGTGGATCCTCCACGACTCGGGGGCACGGCGCGTGTTCGTTGAAGACCAGGCCAAGGCGGCCCTGGTCCAGGGCGTTCTGGACGCGTCCACAGTCCTCGGCGACCGGCTTGTCGCCGTCGTCCGGATGGAGAACGACGGCGCCGCACCGAACCTGGCGAGTCTCGCCGCAGCCGGCACCGGGGTGACCGACGCCGAACTCGAGCGACACCGGAGCGCCGCGTCCCTCGCCGACGTTGCGTCGCTGGTCTACACCTCGGGCACCACGGGCAGGCCCAAGGGCTGCGAGATCACGCATGCCAACTTCGCCCTCGTCGCCAAGAACATCGTCCTCTTCCTTCCCGAGATCCTCATGCAACCGCGTTCCCGGACCTTGATGTTCCTACCCCTCGCGCACGTCCTGGCCCGTGCGGTCCAGGTGATCTGCCTGAGCGCCGGCGCCACCGTCGGCCACACCGCAAGCGCCAAGGAACTCCTGGAGGACCTGGCCAGTTTCAAACCCACGTTCCTGCTGGTGGTCCCCCGGATCTTCGAAAAGGTCTATGCCGGCGCCGCGCAAAAGGCCGCCGCGGCCGGCAAGGGACGCGTGTTCACGGCCGCGGCGGCGGCCGCGGTCGACTACTCCAGGGCGCTGGACGCCGCCTCCCGGGGCGACGGGAAGGGCCCCGGACGGATCCTGAGGATCCGGCACGGACTCTTTGAGCGGCTGTTCTACCCCAGGCTCCGGGAGGCCTTCGGCGGCCAGCTGCGGTACACGGTCTCCGGGGCCAGTCCGCTGAGCTCCAGTGACGCCCATTTCTTCCGCGGCGCCGGCATCCCCGTCCTGGAAGGCTACGGCCTGACCGAAACCACGGCGCCGTGCACGGCCAACACGCCGGCACGGACCAAGGTGGGAACGGTCGGTATCCCGGTGCCGGGAACCACCATCCGGGTGGCCGACGACGGCGAGATCCTGGTCAAGGGCATCGGGGTCTTCAAGGGCTACCACGCCAACGCGGCCGCCAACGCGGAAGCCTTCGTGGACGGCTTTTTCCGCACCGGGGACCTCGGCTCCCTCGATGAGGACGGCTTCCTGACCATCACCGGGCGCAAGAAGGACCTGCTGGTGACGGCCGGCGGCAAGAACGTGGCCCCCGGCCCGCTCGAGGAGAAGATCCGCGAGCACCAGCTGGTAGGCCAGGCCGTCGTGATCGGTGACGGCAGGCCGTTCGTGTCGGCCCTGATCAACCTGGACCCGGAAGGGCTCCACAACTGGTGCACCGCCCGGAAGGTGCCCGTCATGACTCCGGCCGAGGCCGCTGCGGACGGGATGGTGCGGGCCTCGATCCAGGGCGCCATCGATGAGGCGAACCTGCTGGTCTCCAAGGCTGAATCCATCCGCAGCTTCGTCATCCTGGACGCCGACTTCACGGTCGAATCAGGGCACCTGACACCCTCGCTCAAACTCAAGCGGGCCGCCGTCGTGCGGGACTACGAGGAGCACATCAACCGCATCTACGGCTGAGCCCACACACGCGCGCCGCCCCTAACCAGCCGGGACAGCGAAACGGCCGGCACAAAGGTGCCGGCCGTTTCTGCTGCTCAGACGGTGTGGCGGGTGCGCTCCGTCTCCGATGCCCCGTCGCCCGAACTGTCGCCGTCGCTGCCGGCCGGTGCGTCCGCCGGGCTGCCTGCGGGGCTGTCTGCCGTGCTGCCTGAGGCCCCGACGCCGGTGTCTTTGGACCCGGCGGCTGCTTTCCGGCCAAGGCCGCGGCGCCGGCGTGTGGGCCAGGTCAGGATCAGGGTCACCAGGGAAGCGAGCAGGACCAGGCCGCCGATGACCATCCCGGCGTCCATCCAGAACTGACCCGGGAACAACCGGATCAGGGTGTCCTGGAGCGTAAAGGTCCACGTCCCGTTGGCGAAGAAAATACGGTGAAAGTCGGTGAAGAACTGCTCCCAGCCGAGCACGGCGAGGGTTCCGAGGCCGATGATGATCGCGAGCGAAATGATCGAGCCGGCGAACAGGCCGCGGCGGACTCCCCCGTTGTGGCGCCGCTTCAGGTAAATCACGGCGACCAGGCTCAGCAGGATCAACAGGGTGCCTGCACTGAACGTCGACAGGATGACGGTCTTGACGTCGGCCATGTGGCTGACTTCGCCGTCCTTGAACAGACGGTCCCCGCTTTGGCCCACCAGATCGCCGAGATAGCGCGGGCCCGACCAGTTGCTGAGGTAGTCCACGGCGTAGGAGCCGTAGGTCATGCGGTCATCGGTGCTGAAGCCGTAGCCGTCCCCGGGGAAGCCCGGGCGGTTGTATTCCACCCAGAGGAACAAGGGGCTGGTGACGGCGCGGACGGCCAGCACCAGCAGGATGACCGGGTAGAACACGGCGAGCATCACCTGCATCACCCGCGGGAGGACAGGCTTGGCCTTGGCCGCCTGTTCGCGTTCGGCATTGCGGCGCTCAACCTCCTCCTGCGGAGGACGGATCTGCAGGGCCGAGGTCTGCAGCAGCTCATCGGACGCGGTGCCCGGGCGGACGACGGCGGCCTCGGCCGCCTTGCGGTCGGCGCGGCTCTCCGGCTGGCTTGTTGTGGACGGCGCTGCCGCCCCGGCGGCCGCTCCCCCGCCGACGTCGTCCTTCTTCGCGGCGGACGTGCCCGCAGCCGCAGCCGTGGTGGCGGGCGTGGTTGCGGAGCCTCCGGCGGGCTTGGTTGCAGCGGCCGGTTTCATCCAGTCAAAAGCCGGCTCGTCGGTGTCATCCGTCGGATCCAGGTTCGGATCCGGCCGGTCGGGAGGGGTAGGACTTGTGTCAGTCACGTGGAGCTTCGCTTCCGTAGGCTTCCGCGCCGCCCGGCCTGCGCCCGGCTGCGCAACTTATCTGGCTCCGAGCCTACCGTCAGGGGATGAGGCTCGGCGAGATGCCACCCCGTCAGTTGGCGTATTGGGCCCACGGGATATTCCAGTCCCCGAAGCCGTCATCGAAGTTGGCAAAGTCGCCCTCGGTGTTGACCACCTGGACGACGTCGCCCGTGGTCATGTTGTCGAAGACCCACTGCGCGCCGTCCGGGCCCAGGCCGATGCAGCCGTGGGAGAGGTTCGTCTTGCCGATGAAGGGCAATGCGGAGTCCGTGGCCTGGTGGATGAACTCTCCGCTGGGCGTCAGGCGCGTGGCGTAGTTGACGTCCAGCTGGCCGTAGTAGGCCGGGTCCCCCGGTTTGAGTCCGATGGTGGAGGCGTCCATGTGCTCCACCCGGTGCTTTTCCATCAGGACGAGGTAGCCGCGGGCCGAGGGGAAACGTGTGTCGCCCATGGTCGCCGGCCACTGCCCTGCCGGCTTGTCGTTGATGCTGACCGAGAACGTGTGGGCCTTGGCGTCGGCGACCGCCACCTTCTTGTCCCCGATGTGGACGGTCACCGTCTTGTTGAAGTTGCCGACCTGCCCGTTGCCCAGTTCGACGCCGAAGAGCTTCATGTCCATCGTGATGGTGCTGTTGGCGGTCCAGAAGGCCTCCGGCCGGTACCTGACGGTGTTGTTGTTGTACCAGTGGAAAGCACCCACCTGGCCGGAGGTGGAGGTGATCTTGATGGCTTTTTCGACGGCGTCCCGGTTGAGGACCGGCTCGCTGAAGGTGATCTGCAGGGGCTGGGCCACGCCCACCTTCATCCCGTCCAGCGGGTAGATGGCTGCGTCGGCCTCGTTGGCCGTGGAGACGGTCGTGAACGAGCGGGTGTTGTGGGTGGTGCGTCCGGCGCCGTCCAGCACGGAGTACGTGTAGTTGTACCGGGTGTTGAACTTCAGGTTGCCGGCTGAGGTCCAGGCGGTACCGTCCGCGCTCTGGGTCCCGTCAATGGTCTCGCCGTCGTCGCTCGTGAGGGCCACCCGATCAATCCGGCCGTTCGTCACCTTCAGGGACACCGGCGCCGCGGGGTTGACCTGCTTGGCGCCGTCGTCGGGAGTGACGGCGAGTTCCGCCGGAGCCACCACCGGATCTGCAAGGCCCGGCGTCGTCCGTGCCGGCGATCCGGCCTCGGAGTAAATCCCCGACTGGGCCAGCCCCGGGGCGGCCGCGGCGAAGGCCCCGCCGCCGGCTGCCAGGGCGCAGACCACCCCCACCAGGGCGATTTTTCGGCCGGTACTCCAGGTTTTCAGGGCCATCACAGGACCCGGGCGTTTCCACACGTCATCCTGCCAGCATAAGGGAGTTACCTTGGAACCCTTGTCCGGTTACACCACGATCCGGTTACAAAAGGGCCCCCAAAACGGTCACAACAAAGGGCCCCGGACCGTTTGTCCGGGACCCTTCGGAGGGGTTTCTAGTAGCGGTAGTGCTCGGGCTTGTACGGCCCGGCGACCTCGACGTCCAGGTACTCGGCCTGTTCCTTGGACAGTTCGGTCAGCTCCACGTCGAGGGCGCCCAGGTGCAGGCGGGCGACCTTCTCATCCAGGATCTTTGGCAGGACGTAGACCTGCTTCTCGTATTCGCGCTCGCCCTCGGGCTGGCCTGCCTTCGTGAACAGTTCGATCTGGGCGATCGTCTGGTTGGCGAAGGAGTTGCTCATCACGAACGACGGGTGTCCGGTGGCGTTGCCGAGGTTCAGCAGGCGGCCCTCGGAGAGGACGATGATGGAGCGACTGCTCTTTCCCGTTTCGGAATCGGCGGGGAAGACCCACTCGTGCACCTGCGGCTTGATCTCGACCTTCTTGATGCCCGGGATCCGGGCCAGACCGGCCATGTCGATCTCGTTGTCAAAGTGGCCGATGTTGCCCACGATCGCCTTGTCGCGCATGCCCGCCATATGCTCGGCCATGATGACATCTTTGTTGCCCGTGGTGGTGATGAAGATGTGGCCCTCGCTGAGGACGGATTCGAGCTTCGCCACCTGGTAACCGTCCATGGCTGCCTGGAGCGCGCAGATCGGATCGATTTCGGTCACGATCACGCGTGAGCCCTGGCCGCGGAAGGCCTCAGCGGCGCCCTTGCCGACGTCGCCGTACCCGCAGACGACGGCGACCTTGCCGCCCATCAGGACGTCGGTGGCGCGGTTGATCCCGTCAGGCAGGGAGTGGCGGATGCCGTACTTGTTGTCGAACTTGCTCTTGGTGACGGAGTCGTTGACGTTGATCGCCGGGAAGAGCAGCTTGCCCTGCTCGGCGAGCTGGTACAGGCGGTGCACACCGGTGGTCGTCTCCTCGGTGACGCCGAGCAGGAGCGAGCCGATGCGGGTCCACTTCTGCGGGTCGGTTGCGAGGGAGGCGCGCAGCACGTCCAGGAAGACCCGGCCTTCCTCGGACTCGTCCTCGGCGGCGGCGGGCACGGCACCGGCAGCCTCGAATTCGACGCCCTTGTGCACGAGCATGGTGGCGTCGCCGCCGTCGTCCAGGATCATGTTCGGGCCCAGCTCCGGGTTGGCGTCGGCGCCCGGCCAGGTGAGGATCTGCTGGGCCGTCCACCAGTATTCCTCCAGCGTCTCGCCCTTCCAGGCGAAGACGGGGACGCCCTGCGGGTCCTCCACGGTGCCCTGGCCGACCACGACGGCGGCCGCGGCCTCGTCCTGGGTGGAGAAGATGTTGCAGGAAGCCCAGCGGACTTCCGCGCCGAGGGCGGTGAGGGTCTCGATCAGCACCGCGGTCTGGACCGTCATGTGCAGCGATCCGGCGATCCTGGCGCCCTTGAGCGGCTGGCTGGCGCCGAATTCCTCGCGCAGGGACATAAGTCCGGGCATCTCGTGCTCGGCGAGGCGGATCTGGTGGCGGCCCGCCTCGGCCAGGGAAATGTCCGCAATCTTGTAATCGAAAGTCATGTGCATCCTTTGTTGTGGCCGGTGACGTTGCGTGTCTGAAGCTGGGTAATTACGGGCAGTTCTGGCTCTAAGCAGTCATTCGCGGCCGGAGGCGTCCCCGATGGGTGTCCGGCAGGTCTTTAGTTCTCTGCTGGTGCGGGCCGTTTCGTGCGGATTGGCTATTCGGCGGCGTGGCGCGGGGCCGCGCCGTGCTGGCCGGCGTCGTGCTGATCAGCGGGAGCCGCCGCGGCGGCGGGCAGGAGTTCCGGAGGCAGCAGCAGCGGGATGCCGTCCTCAATCCGGTACCGCAGCTTGTCCCCGGACCCGCCGACCGTGACGAGCTCGTCGCCTTCCTGCTCCAAGGCGGACCCGGTGACGGGGCATCGCAGGACAGACAAGAGTTCGGGACTGAGCTTGGGCATAGTGGACGCTCCCTGAAGGGCGCCGCGGAAGGCGCCGGTGGCTTACGGCTTTTTGCAGTTTCCACCCTACCGCCAGTTGGGGCGTTAGGAAGGTTCTCGCAGGACGCGCAGATGCCCGCGCCGGGTGCCTTCGGCAGGGGCCGGGGCTTCCAGGGCCGGATGCAGGGTGCGCTGCCCCTTTACCGGTTCCGCCGCGGCCGGACGGGAGGCGGCCTCGCGGACGGCGTTGGCGAGGGCCAGGAGGTCGTCCGGTCCGGGGCCGGCCGGCGTCGCCGGCATCGCCAGGCGCATGACTTCCCAGCCGCGCGGGACCGTCAGCGAGTCAGCGTGCTGTTCGCACAAGTCGTAGCAGTGCGGTTCGGCGTAGGTGGCAAGCGGGCCCAGGACTGCCGTGGAGTCGGCGTAGACGTACGTCAAAGTGGCCACCGCGGAATTGCGGCAGGCAGACCTCGAACAAAGACGAATAGCACCCACGACATCACAGACTACTCCCCCTGAGGCCGGGGGCCGCGCATTGAACCACCCTTCGGAGTGCCGCAAGTGTGCCGCAGCAATGCCGCGGGAGTGCCGTAGGGCTGTCCCAGGAGTGCGTTGGGCGGCGGTGGCGGCTCGCCGATGGGCCCATATCGCGTAAATCATTCCACGGGTTTAGAGTCAAGATATGCAGTCATCGCACCACGATTCGGGTTTCACGGTCCGGTTGGCTGACCCCGACGCCGGAGACACAGGCGCCGGTTCCGCCCCCGCTGGCGCACCCGCGACCGGGTCGCCTCCCGCTGTCCGGGGAAAGAGCTTCCGGCAGCGCCGCAGAAACCGGCACGGCCGGGGGCTTCGCGGTGAGCTCATGCTCCCGACGTTGCCCGGCTACCGGACCCGCTCCGACCGCTTCGACGATTTCGTCCTGGACTCGGCCCAGCGGCTGCACGACATCTGGGGCAAACCCCTCGACGGCGTCCGCTTTGCCGTCGACGAGATCCCTCCGGGCTTGGAACAGCTCGTGGCGGACCGCACCCCGGCTCCGATGGGCGCCTTCACGGCCGCGACGGCCGAGGAGGGACCGGTCATCACGCTGTACCGCCGGGTGGTGGAGCAGGCGTGCGGAACCCGGGATGAACTCCAGGACCTGGTGCACGACGTCGTCGTGGAATACACGGCCGAGATGCTTGGCGTGCCTCCCGAGTCCCTCGACCCGGTCTACCGCCGCCGGTACTAGCCGCGCCCCGGGACCGGACGCCGCCGATCCGCCCGGCACCGTGCACCGGATCGGTACTAATACCGCTCGGTCCTGGTACCCGAGCGGTCCTAGTACCCAGCGGTCCTAGTACCCGAGCGTGACGGGGACTTGCCGCTGTCCTGCCGCTTCCGGGGCCACGGCTACCGTGGAAATGTCCTGCCGGCCGTCGCGGCCCAGGAGCAGTGCCCCGTAAGCCGGGTCCCCGGCCGCGGACACCACATAGCCCACCAGCGGCGAACCGCCGACGTCCGAGGGGATCTTGATGGACACGGTCGTTCCGCCGGCAATCTCGGCGGTGGCGGCGGTCCGGATCTTGCCGTCCGCGGTGACGGGAGTATAGGAGACACTCGCGTTGCCGTCGGGCGCGCCGAACACGAGCTGCCGGTCGCCCTCGCGGGGAACCGGCACGATGTGCTGGCTGCCCAGCCGGGCTGACGCGGCGGAGAACGCGATGTCCGCGGCGTCCTCCGGCTGCAGCCCCCGCGTGAGCCGGGTTGCGGCCGCGAAGGAGATATCCGAGGTGGCCGCCAAGGTGTACGTCCCGGCCGGGACCCCGGCCAGGGAGACTTCCGTGACCGCGCCCGCCTTCGCCGTGACCACTCCGCCGCCGGGCAGGGCCTTCTGGCCGTCGCGCCCGTACAACTTGATCTCGACCACGGCGTCGGCCGCCCCGGGGACCGTGATCTCCAGGGCCGGCCCGGCGTCGGCGAAACCGGGCTTCGCCGTGAGCGCGGCCAGGCCTGCCGGATCCTGAATGTCCAGGCCGGAGACCACCTGGCGGTCGGACGGCCCGGCGCCCGGGGTGATGAAGTCGACGCCGCCGGGCGTGAGGCCGCGGAGCACGCTTTGCTGGATGACGGCAGCCACCGGGCCGCCGGCGCTGCGGACCCGCACGCCGAGGCGTTCCTGTCCCGGCGCGAGGCCGGCCAGGACTATGGACCGGGTGCTGCCGGGCGCTACCAGCAGCCCGCGGCTTCCGGGGGCTTGGATCTGGCCCTCGGTGCCGAAGAGGTCCAGGCTCACCGTGGCCGGCGTGCTGGAGGCATTGGTGAGGTTCAGGACCGCCGAGCGGCCCAGGGCCGTGTTGGCACCGACGAGCCAGAGATCGTTGCCCGGTTGCTGGCAGGCGGTGGCCGCGGAGCCCTGCAGGTCTCCGTCTTCGGCAGCGTAGCTCAGGACCGCGCCGGCAGCCGCCTGGCGGTTGTCCTGCGCATCGGCGCTGAGGACGCTGACGTTGTCCACCTCACGCTGGGCCACGACGCCGGCGAGCAGCACGGGAGTGCGGGATGCGGGCGCGGAGGCTCCGGGCGCGGCGCCCTTGGCGATCTCCACGAGGGGGGTCCCCGTGAGCCGGGCAAGCCGGCTGCCGGGAATGACGCCCGCGCTCGAGCCAAGTACGGCGGCGCTGACGGTGGTCTTCGCGGTGGCGGATTCCGGGCTGAACTGGGGGTCGGTGCCCACGGGGGTGCCCTCAAGCAGCCGGGCAGGGCCGGGGCAGACCCCGACGCTGCTGCCGGCCGGCACGGAGGCAACCGGGGCCGCGAGTTGCCGGCTGGCGGGGCTTTGCGGTGTCAGCGACGCCGCCGATACCAGGCCTGCGCCCGCGGCCGCGAGGGCGACGGCGGAGAGGATACCGCCAATCACCCCGCCGCGCGGCCCGCCTTTCTTCCGCAGCCTCGCCCCGGCGACAGCCGGACCAGAAGTGGCTGGACCAGCAGCGGCCTGACTTGTAGTGGCCGGACCAGCCGCAGACGTGCCGGCGGCCGGGCTTTCGGCCGTGGAAGGTTCGGCCGCAATGGTGTCGGTGGCCGGGCCGGTCGGGGTGTCGCCCTTAGACATGCTGATGTTCCTTACGCAGGGAGGCTTCGTCCCTGGACAGGCCGGTGTTGGACCGGCGGGCAGGCATGGGCACGGCCAGGAGAATGGTCAGGCCGATGACAACGGCCTGCACGACTCCGGCCAGGACAGCCCAGGGCGCTTCGTAGCGGATGCTCAGCTGACCGCCCTGGGCGGGCAGCGTGAACGCCTGGGCCCATCCCGAGGTCGTCGAGGTCAGGCGGCGGCCGTCGAGCCACGCGCTCCAGCCCGGGTCGGCGCGGTCTGCGAGGACCACCAGGCGGCCCTCCGGGCCGGCCGGTACGGTGCCGGTTGCCGAAACTTCCTCCGAAGGGAGCAGTGCGACCACCGCCCCGGTGCCGTCCACCACGCGGACCCGGTGCGCGACGTCGGAGTCCTTGACCCCGGGTCCGCCCAGCGGGGTGACCCGCCAGAGCCAGCCCGCGCCGGTCTGGCCGACGGCGACCAGGCCGGGAACGGCGTCCATGCGGCTGGCCGTCAGTTCAGAGGCAGAGTCCGCGACACGGAGCACCACAAAGCCGACGCCGAGTCCTTCGAGGTCCGCCCGCGGGTCCACGCCGTCGCCGGCCACGATGGTGGCCACGACGTTGCGGAGCGACCCGGCCACGGCGTCGTCGTCGCGGACTGTTTCCTTGCCCGGCTCCCCCATGATGTTGCGGGCCGCCGCGATGGTGGACAGTCCGTCCAGGGTGGTGCCGGCGCCGCGCATGAGGGACGCATCGAAGCTTCCGTCCTCGTTGCTGGCAATGATCAGCGTCTTGGCCTGCTCCGGCCCCTCGCCGCGGTCCACCGCCGTGGCGGGAAGGGTGCGGGCCGGGGCCGGCTGGATGAGCCTGGGAGTGCCGAGGCCGGCGGCAGCCGGGGTGGCTGCCGGTGCAGGCGACAATGTCGTGGACTGCAGCAGGTTCTGCGCTGTCCACACGGCCAACCCCGCAAGCGGCGACGCCAGCAGCAGGGTCATCGCGGCCACCGCGGTGCCGCGGAGCAGAATCGTCCGGGCCAGTCCGGTGCCGGCCGCGCGGTCCGCGGCGTCCAGAAGTCCTTCTGCCGCGATGAGGGCTGCCCCAAGCAGCGCGAAGGCCGCAGCCGAAACGGCGGGGCCGGGGAACGGCGTGACCAGGACGTCGGCACTGGCACCGGAGGCCACATGCCCGGCGAGCCAGCCGCCGCCCAGCATCAGGAGCGCCGCCGCCCACAGGCCGCGGGCAGTCCAGGTGCGTCCCGCCAGGACAACCCTGCGCGGCATGAACAAGGCGGCGAGAGCCAGGAGCAGCACCGGCAGCCCAAGCAGCACGGCTAAAAGCAGGGCCCAGGGAGCGCCGGCGAGACCGGCAGAGCCCGTGGCGGACCCGCCGAAAGCGCTCAGTCCGGTGAGCCCGGCGCCTGCGTCGAAACTCAGCGGCTGGCCCAGGGCCTGCTGCCAGAGCGGAGCGGCGTCAAACCCGAGCGGCATGCCGGAATCGGCCAGGAGCGCCCGCGGCCGATCCAGGACAGAGAAGGCGAACGGCAGGAACAGTGCAAGGCTGGGCAGCAGCGCCCACCACACCGTGCGGCCGCGGCGGCCCAGGAGTATGCCGCACAGGGCAATGATGACCACCGATGGCACCAGCAGGGACGGCGCCGCGGCGGTGACCACTGCCAGGGCGAGGCCTGCGGCGGCCGCGGCCGTCCATGAGGGGGTTCCGTTGACGCCGGGGCGGGCGGCCGGCGCGGGCGTGAGCCGCCGCTGGCCTGGCGCCGGGACGGCGTGGACGCCGTGGCCTGCCGCCGTGCCGGTTGCCCGGAGCAGCGCCAGGACGAGGACCGGGATCATGACGTGCGCCAGCAAGGCACCCAGCCGGCCTTGGTTGAGGGCCACTTGGAGTGCCGGCGCCCCGGCCCAGACCAGGGCGGCCGCCAGGCGCAGCCGGCGGCGCCGGGTGAGGGCGCCGGCAGCGAACCAGGCGCCAAGCGCGGACAGCGGCATGGCAAGGATCAACAGCCAGCCAACGGCACCGTTGGCGTCCCCGGCGCCGAGCACACCCAGCACCCACAGGAGGTAGCCGAAGGGATCGCCGTGGCCCGGCAGGCCTGCACCGAGGCTGATCCACCAGGTGGAGGCGTGGTTCCAGATCTCAGAGAGACGCACGGAGACGGGGATCAGCGCGCCGCCGGAAACTGCCGGAGCCCGGAACAGGCTGAGCAGCCCGGCCAGGGAGACCGCGGTCGTAATGAGGACGGCGAGCAGGGCGCCGTTGCCCACCCAGCCGCGCTCAGGGGTGGCGATCGCGGCGAAGTCGTCGGCGTCGCCGGTGGGCTGGTCGGCCAGCGGGTCGGGGCCGGTGAGACTGTCGCCGAGGTCATCCGCGCCCAGCGCTTCGATGAGCGAGCGCCGGTGCGCCCAGACCTCACGGCGCGGCGTCTGCAGCCCTTTCATGACCGAGCGCCGGATCCTGCGGGTGCGCGCTGCGGTGCGCCGCCCGCGGATGACCGCGGCAGGGCGACCCAGCCCGGCAAAGGTGGCAAGAAGTTGGGAGAACCCGTACCCCGGGTCCTTGACGGCGATGCTCAGGACGAGTTTGAAGAGGCTGCCCAGGAGGGCGCCGGCGGCGTGCAGCGGGACTTTCCAGCCGGCAGCGTGCTTGAGCCGCAAGTAGACCTGCGCCTTGCGGGCGGCAGTCGCGTTGCCCAGGGCATGGGGACGGTGCGCCACATGGAACATCCTCGCGCTGGGGACCACCACGACGCGATGTCCGGCGAGGCGGTTGCGCCAGCAGAAGTCGACGTCGTCGCCGCTGCCGGGAAGCGCCGGATCAAAGCCGCGGAGTTCTTCCCAGATGTCGCGGCGGACCAGCATGCCGGCGGAATTCACCGCAAACGTGTCGCTGCGGCCGTCGTACTGGCCCTGGTCGAGTTCGTCGGCGTCGATCAGCGTCAGGCGCTCGGCCCAGCGGCTCGTGGAGAGTCCGACGTCGATCAGCCGCCGCTCGGCGTGCCAGTCCAGTTGCTTGCAGCCTGCCACCGTGACCGACGGCGCGCGCTCGACGGCGTGGAGGAGTTCGGCTAGGGCCTCGGGGGCCGGTGCGGCGTCGTCATGCAGCAGCCAGATCCAGTCGGCGCACGGCGCACGGCCGGCGTCGCCGTCGGTGTTTCCGCCGGCCGTACTGCCTGTCCCGGCGGCCCCTGCCATGCCGGCCGCTCCGGTCGAAGGCCACGGCGCGAGGGCCTTGAGCCCGGCCATGACGGCCCCGCCCATGCCGGATTTGGGGTGGTCGAACACGGTGACGTTGGCTTTGCCCAGAGCCTGCTCGAGAAGGGTTGCGGAGTGGTCGCGGGAACCGGTGTCGACACCAATGACGGCGTCGGCGGGCCGTGTTTGGGCCGCCAGCGCCGCCAGGGTCCTGGGGAGAAAATCACCGCCGTCGTGGGAGACCACGACGGCGGTGACTCGTACTTCTTGAAGAATTAGACTGCTCGCTTCCTAAGCCGGCGCCGCTCGCGCTCGGAGAGGCCTCCCCAGATCCCGAAGCGCTCGTCGTTGGACAAGGCGTATTCGAGGCACTGGGAACGCACGTTGCAGGCGCCGCAGACTTTCTTGGCGTCGCGGGTGGAGCCGCCCTTTTCCGGGAAGAAGGCTTCGGGATCTGTCTGGGCACACAGGGCGTCGGTCTGCCAGCCGAGCTCGCCCTCATCGTCAAAGTCCTGCCGGGACGGCAGCCCGATCCAGACCGGCTGCGCGATGGTGCCGGCGCCGGGCGAATGGAGCTCCATGGGCGGGTCGAGGGGATCGTGGTCCTGGTCCGGGCCGGCAAGGAGTTCATCGTGCGCTGCGAGGAAGGCGGTAGCCGCGTCCTGCAGGGAATCTTTGGTGTGTTCGTTGTAGCGGTCAGCTGCGTCCGGATCGGCCGGATCTACATACCAGTCACTCGGCACACCTCGTGAACGGTATTTCGCCGTGGCCTGGCCGGCAACTACGGCATCTTCATGGATACGCTCTGCTAGCCCCATGGCGTCCCCCTCCTGATTTGCAGCCACTGCAAGACCCCCTTGGACACTCGGTTGAGTGCCGGTTTATGCGCAGTGGCTATAGATAACTAATTACACGTGTGTAAGTATCCGGGAGTCAAGCCACGGCGGAGATAATAATCAACTTGAAACACAAAAGGGAGGCACGCCACGCCCGGTATTTTTCCCGCGCCGCCCGCAGAAACCCGCGAAATAATCAGGGTACTGAGCACTTTTGGGGGTATTCCTTGAATTTTCGGGAAATTTTCCGTGCCGCAGCCCGAGGGGTAGCCGGCGGCAGGATCCCGGGCATGACGGACATCACACCGCGGGCGGACGGAGGGGCCGTGGCAAGATGAAGGCATGAGCATTCCGGCAATCGAACTGATGACAGCGTTGCGGTCCGGCCAGTCCACGGCGCCCCGGCTGACCTGGTACGGCCCCGATTCCGAGCGGGTGGAACTGTCCGGCCGCGTGCTGGACAACTGGGTGGCGAAGACGTCCAACCTGCTGCAGGACGAGCTCGATGCCGAACCCGGCATGCGGCTGCGGCTGGACCTGCCCGCCCACTGGAAGTCCGTGATCCTGGCACTGGCTGCCTGGCAGCTGGGCATGGAGGTGGTCTTCGACGACGCGGAGGCGGAGTTGCTGGCCACTGCGGATCCCGGCCCCGGCGCCGCGGCAGGCGGGTTCGATGCCGTCCTCGCGGTGTCGCTGCCGGCACTGGCGATGCGGTGGCCGGGCGAGCTGCCCACCGGCGTCCTCGACTACGCGGCCGAGGTCCGCTCCCACGGAGACTTCTTCATGCCCCACATTGACCCGGAAGCCCAACGCCCCGCGGTTCGCACCGCGGGCGGGACAACCCACGCACACGGGGCGCTCCTGGACGATTTCGCTGCCGAGCACGAGGCCGGCCTGCGGCTGCTCGTTCCGGCCGAGGATGGCCTCGAGATGGCCCTTGCTCAGTCGTTGGGGAGCTGGAAGGCTGACGGCTCGGTGGTCCTGGTGCACCCCGACGTCGAGGTGACCGGCAAGCTGCGTTCCGCGGAGCGCATCAGCGGAATCTGAGCGCGCTCAGCGGAAAGTAAGCACCAGGCCGGCCTGTTCTGCCTAGGGCATCAGGCCGGTGCGTCAGGCGGCCGGGCCGGGCAGCTCGGGATCTTTGACGGCCTCTTTTACGGCCGTCGCGGAAACACTGGCGCCGGGCTCCTGACCATGCTGCATGTGCGGATGCCGCTCAATGATCTCGTGGTCGTGCGAGAACTCCGGCTCTTCGTCGAGTTCCTGGTTGAACACGAGGAAGCGGTACGCGAAGAACCGGACCACGGTCGCGACCAGAATGCCGACGACGCCGGCCAGGAACAACATGTTCTTGTCGGTAATTCCCATGCCGTACTTCGCGAGCGCAGTCAGGCCGGTGGAGATGCCGATGCCGATCCCGTTAATGATGATGAACATCACGAATTCACGCAGCACATTGGCCTGCCGGCGGTGCCGGAAGGTCCAGAATCGGTTGGCAACCCAGGAAAACACCGTCGCGACGCTGGCACCGAAGAAACGGGCCTTGGCTTCGCTGTCGGTCATGGGACCGTGCATCAGGTAATACGTCAGTCCGTTGTCGATGACGAACGCGATGCCGCCGACGGCGCCAAACTTGGCCACTTCGCGCCAGAACAGCGAGGCCAGTCCGCGCATGCGCTCTGTAAGTGTAGTAATCATGACCCTCCGTGGCCTTTTGGAACTGTCGGCCTTTGGGCCAAACGCCCATTTTAGCGCCGTTTCCCGGGAGACCGCCCTCGCGGACCGTCGCGACGGCGGCCTGCGCACCCGACGCCGGACTGAGTCCCGGCGGGCCCCGAAGCATCGATTCGGCGCTGTTCCCGCACTCTTCCGGGGCTCTTCCCGGGCTTCCAGTGGCCAAAAGCCGGGTTCCCGCGAGGTTTTCGGTAGGCTGGGACTTGTGACTTTTCCTGTAATCGGTGTTGTTGGCGGCGGCCAGCTTGCCCGCATGATGGCCCCTGCCGCCACCGCCCTGGGCTTCGAGCTCCGTGTTCTCGCCGAAGGCGAGGACGTCTCTGCCGTCTCTGCCGTGGCCAACGCCCCGGTCGGTGACTACAAGGACCTCGACCACCTGCTCGAGTTCTCCCGCGGCCTGGATGTTCTGACCTTCGACCACGAACACGTCCCCACGGCCCACCTGCGGTCCCTGATCGCGGCCGGAGTCAACGTCCATCCCGGTCCGGATGCCCTGGTCAATGCCCAGGACAAGCTGGTGATGCGGGCCGCGATCGACCGGCTGGAACTGCCCAACCCCCGGTGGGCCGCCGTCGCCAATGTCGCGGACCTCGTCGCCTTCGGTGAGGAGACCGGCTGGCCGGTGGTGTTGAAAATGCCCCGCGGCGGTTACGACGGCAAGGGCGTGCGGATCGTGTCGTCGGCCGAGGACGCGGGCGGCTCCGCCGACTGGTTCGAGGCCATGTCTCCACTGCTGGCCGAGGCCAAGGTGGAATTCAGCCGCGAGCTCTCGGCCATGGTCGCCAGGACCCCGGACGGTGAATCACGCGCGTGGCCGGTGGTGCACACCATCCAGGTGGACGGGGTGTGCGATGAAGTGATTGCCCCCGCCTTGGACATTTCCCTCGATGTGGCCGCGGCCGCCGAGAACGCCGCCATCCGGATCGCCAACGAACTCGGCGTGACAGGTGTCATGGCTGTCGAGCTCTTCGAGACGCCGGGCGTGGGTGCGGGCTTCCTGATCAACGAGCTCGCCATGCGCCCGCACAACACCGGACACTGGACCCAGGACGGCTCGGTGACGAGCCAGTTCGAGCAGCACCTGCGGGCCATCCTCAACCTGCCGCTGGGTGCGACGGACCTGCTGGGGCCCGTCGTCGTCATGAAGAACTTCCTCGGCGGGGCCAACCAGGACCTCTTTTCGGCCTACCCGGCCGCCCTCGCGAGCGAACCGGCCGCGAAGGTGCACTGCTACGGCAAGGCCGTCCGGCCCGGGCGGAAGATCGGCCACGTCAACCTTGTCGGGACCTCCGCCGCCGACGTCGACTCCGTGCGGCAGCGGGCCACCACCGTGGCCGACATCATCCGGAACGGCCGGGCCCACGCCGGCACAAGCGCGCCAACCCCCGAGGAGACCGCATGAGCACCGCACCCGATAACGCAGCAGCCCCACTCGCCGGCGCCGGTTCGGTCACCCCGATCGTGGGCCTCGTCATGGGCTCGGACTCGGACTGGCCGGTCATGGAAGCCGCCGCGGAAGCCCTGTCGGAGTTCGGGATCCCGTTCGAGGCCGACGTCGTCTCCGCGCACCGGATGCCCACGGAGATGATCCGCTACGGCCAGAGTGCCCACGAGCGCGGCCTTCGCCTCATCATCGCCGGTGCGGGCGGTGCGGCGCACCTGCCCGGCATGCTCGCCTCGGTCACGCCGTTGCCTGTGATCGGCGTCCCCGTGCCTTTGAAGACCCTCGACGGCATGGATTCGCTGCTGTCCATCGTGCAGATGCCCGCCGGCGTCCCGGTCGCCACCGTTTCGATCGGCGGGGCGCGCAACGCCGGCCTCCTGGCCGTGCGGATGCTGGCCTCGGGCACGGACGAGCTCGCGCTCCAGCTGCGGGCGGACCTTATCGACTTCGCCCAGGAACTCAACGACGTCGCCACCCGGAAGGGCGCGAGCCTGCGGGAGAAGGTCAGCGAAGTGTTCGCCGAAGGAAACGTCGCCCCGCGTAGCAGCCAAAAAGGCAGCCATTAGGGATCTCCACATGAGCAACGGCTACGCCCCCGCGCGCGGCACCGAGAGCCCCGGGCAGTCCCGGCAGGCACCGAGCGACCCGGTCCGGAATCCTTCCGGCGCCCCGGCCCCGGTGCTGACCAAGCGGGCGTTCGTGCTGATCATCATGACGCTGCTGGTTCCCGGCAGCGCCCAGATCGTCGCGGGCAACCGCCGGCTGGGACGGGCCGCGCTGCGCGTGACCGTGACGCTGTGGGCACTGGCCCTGCTTGCCGTGCTGCTCTTGTTCGTCTCCCGATCCACGCTGATCAACATCCTCACCGGCCCGGTCCCCTCGCTTCTGCTGGTGCTCGGCCTGGCGTTGCTGGCCCTCGGCTGGGCCGCCCTGTTCCTGAACACGTTGCGGCTGATCCGGCCCGGCCTGCTCACCCCCCGGATCCGCCCCGCGGTGGTGCTGACGCTCGTGCTGGCCATGATCCTCATCAGCGGTTCCCTGGGATACGCGGCCTATCTGCTCAACGTCAGCCGGGACGCCATCGGAAGTATCTTCTCCGGCTCCGGCCCCACCCTGGAGCCCTCCGACGGCCGGTACAACTTCCTCATGATGGGCGGCGACGCCGGGGCGGACCGCACGGGCCGCAGGCCGGACAGCCTCTCGGTCATCAGCGTCGACGCCAAGACCGGCGGCACGGCGATCATCTCCGTTCCCCGCAACCTCCAGAACGCCCAGTTCAGCGCGGAATCCCCCATGCGCAAGGTGTACCCGGACGGGTACAACTGCGGCGACGAATGCCTGATCAACGCGATCAACACCGAGGTCACCAACGAACACCAGGACCTCTATCCCGGAGTGGCGGACCCCGGGGCGCAGGCAACCCTGGAGGCGGTCTCCGGCACGCTCGGCATCAAGGTCCAGGCCTACGTGCTGGTGGACATGGACGGCTTTTCCAAACTCATCGACGCCATGGGCGGCATCCGGATCAAGGCCGGCGGCTGGGTCCCCATCAGCGGCCCCGTGGTGGATGAGGCCAACGGCATCCATGGCATGCCGGACGGCTGGATTCCGGCCGGCGACCAGACGCTGGACGGCTTCCACGCGCTCTGGTACGGCCGGTCCCGGGAGTTCGTGGACGACTACGCCCGCATCCAGCGCCAGCAATGCGTGCAGCAGGCGATGCTCAAACAGCTCGACCCGGCAACCCTGCTGACCAAGTTCGAGGACATCGCCAAGGCCGGCACCAAAGTGGTCGAATCGAACATCTCCTCCGGCCAGCTCGGCAGCTTCGTGGACCTGGCCATGAAGGCCAAGGGCCAGAATGTCAGCCGCCTGACCATCGGTCCGCCCGACTTCGACGCGGCGTTCTCCACGACCCCGGACTTCGACGTCATCCACGCGCGGGTCGCCAAACTGCTGGCCGGGACGTCGGCGGGAGCCGCCGGGGCCGCCGGAGCGGATGGCAGCGCCGCGAAGCACGGGACGGCCGCCGGGCCGCCCTCCGCCGCAGCAGCGCCCGCCGGAGCAGCACCGACCGCAGCAGCGCCAGCCGGAGCAGCGCCGGCCGCCCAGCCCTCGCCGTCGGATTTCACCCCGGTCACCACGACCCCGGACGGCCAGCCGATCACCGAAGAGATGCTCAACCAGTTCAAGCGCAACGGCGACGAACAGTCCATCCGCGACCTCGTCGCCACCAACGGCCAGTGCACGCCGCTCTAGGGCCCGGCCGCACGGCGGCCCATGCCGGCTGCTCGCGCCTGCTGCCCGCGCCGGAGGCGCGCAGATCAGAGCGACCAGATCAGAGTGACAACCCTTCATTGACCAGATAGGTTCCAGGCCATGTACGAACTTGAGAACGTCCTCCGGCCCTACGCCTGGGGCTCCCCGACGGCCATCGCCGACCTCTTGGGCCGGCCAGCCTCCGGCGGTCCCGAAGCGGAGCTCTGGATCGGCGCCCACCCGGACTCTCCGTCCGTCGCCCTGACGCCGGCGCCCGGCGGAGAGGGCCGGCATGCCCCCGTATCGCACAACGGCGGACGACTGGCGCTGGACGCGCTGATCGCCGAGGATCCGGAACACTGCCTGGGCAGCGGGAGCGTGGCCGCCTTCGGCCCGCGCCTGCCCTTCCTGCTCAAAGTTCTCGCGGCCGCGACACCGTTGTCCCTGCAGGTTCACCCCACGCTCGAACAGGCGCGGGAAGGCTTCGCCCGGGAAGAGGCTGCCGGGGTCGACCATGCCGCCGCGGAGCGCAATTACAAGGACGACAACCACAAGCCGGAGATGATCTTCGCGCTCACGCCCTTCGAAGCGCTCTGCGGTTTCCGGCCGGCGGCGGAATCGCGGGCCGTATACCTGCACGTGGCGGCCTGCTTTGAGCTGGCGGGGCTGGAACTGCCGCCGCTGATCCCGCAACTGCTCGAGGACCTGGCGCAGCCGGACGAGCCGACGGCCCTCAGGTCCGCCTTCGAACGGCTGATCACCGGCGGCGAGGACGTCTCCGACACGACGGCCAGGGTTGCCGCCGTCCTGACCTCCGGCGCTCCCATGGCGGAGCACGAGGCCGCGCTCTCGACCGTGCTCACGCTCAACGGCCAGTACCCGGGCGACCCGGGGGTCCTGATTTCGCTGCTGCTGAACCGGATCTCGCTGGCGCCGGGCGAGGCCGTCTACTTGCCGGCCGGAAACGTCCACGCCTACCTCCGCGGCCTCGGGATCGAAGTCATGGCGTCCTCGGACAACGTGCTCCGCGGCGGGCTCACGCCGAAGTTCATCGATGTGCCGGAACTGCTCAAGACGGTCGCGTTCGAGGCAGTCGCCGTGCCCATGCTCCCCGCCGAGACCACCATGCTGGGCCAGGAACTCTTCCGGCCGCCGTTCCGGGAATTCCAGCTCCAGCGGATTGAACTGGCGCCTGGTGCGGAGCCCGTGCCGCTGGCGCAGTCCGGTGCCGCTGTCATCATCGTCACAGCCGGCTCCGTCCGGCTCGACTCCCCGAAGGGCGAGCTCCGGCTGGACCGCGGCGCCAGCGCCTTCCTGGCCGCCGCCGAGGCCCCGGTCAACGTCCACGCCGTCTCCGGGGCCACCGGCACCGCCCTCGCATTTGCCGTCACGACCGGATTGGAAGCCTGACACCATGGACTATTTCCTGCAGAGCCCGCAGTGGGCAGAGTTCCAGCGTGCGCTGGGACGCACGGTCCACGAACAGTCCGGACCCGGGTGGCGCTTCCTCGCCGTCGAGGAATCCAACCCGGCCGGGAAGCTGCTGTACTCCCCCTACGGTCCGGTCGCTGAATCGCTGGCGGCGTTCGACGCCGCGCTGGCGGCCCTGACGGACCTCGCCCGGAACAGCGGGGCAGTGTTCGTCCGGGTCGAGCCCGTCACCGCGGGGTTTGAGGCCGCCGAGGCCGACGCTGTCCTCCGCAGCCGCGGCCTGCAGCCGGCTCCGGTCAACCAGCAACCGGAGCTGAGCTGGATTGTGGACCTCGACCGGGACTTCAAGGACGTCCTGGCGGACATGAAGCCGGTGAACCGCAACCTGTTCCGCAACATCCACAAGAAGGGCGTGACCTTCCGCTCCAGCCAGGACCCGGCGGAAATCTCCGTCCTCCTGGAGTTCCTGCACATGACGGCAGCCCGGAACGGCTTCAAGCCGCAAAGCGACGAGTACCTGGGCCAGGTGGCCCGCTCACTGATGCCGGCCGGCGCCGCGACGCTGTTCATCGCCGAGCTCGACGGCCACCCCATCGCCGCCGCCCTGGCCTACGATTCGGCCGACACCCGGACCTACGCCCATGCGGCCCTTGATGACACGCACCGCAAGCTCAGCGCGGGTATTCCCCTGCTGGTCACCCTGATCGCGGATGCCCAGGCAAAGGGCCTGAAGCACGTGGACCTCTGGGGCGTGGCACCCGCGGACCAGCCCGACCACAAGTGGGCCGGGTTCACGGCGTTCAAGAAATCGTTCGGCGGCCGCGAGATCGCCTATCCGGGAACGTGGGACCTGCCGGTCCGGAAGGTCCGCTACGGCAGCTACCAGCTGGCCCGCAAGGGTGCCCAGCTCGCGAAGAAGCTGCGCGCCCGGTCCCGCCCCCTCACGAACAGTTAGTCGGCAGCAGCCGACGGCGGGAGAACGCACCGCCCCCAGTTGGCACCGCCGGCCGGCGTCGTCAGCCGGCAGTCGTGATCGCGTGCCGCTGGGCGTCATAGGCGCTGGCCACCATCTGCTCCACGGAGTGCCGCATCTTCCAGTTCAGATCGCGGGCGGCCAGCGTGCCGTCGGCCACGATCCTGTCAGGATCCCCCGCCCGGCGCGGGCCGATCTCCGGCTCGAAATCGATTCCCGTGACCTTGGCCATCGCCGTCATGATCTGGCGCACGGAAAGCCCGTCCCCCGATCCAAGGTTGTAGACGCGCTCCAGCGGCGTCCCGGCGGCAAGGGCCTGGGCGGCCGCCACATGCGAGGTCGCCAGATCGGCCACGTGCACGTAGTCGCGCACACAGGTGCCGTCCGGGGTGTTGTAGTCGATGCCGTTGATGCGCGGCGTCTTGCCCGCCGTGAGCGCCCGCAGCACGATCGGGAAGAGGTTGTGGGGGCTTGTGTCGTAGAGCTCGGGCGCCCCTGAGCCGACCACGTTGAAGTACCGCAGCGAGGTGTGCTTCAGGTCCCGGGCCCGGCCCTGGTCCCGGATGAGCCATTCGCCGATGAGTTTGCTCTCGCCGTAGGGGGATTCCGGGTTGGTGGGGGTGGCCTCGGTGACGATGTCGCCGGTGGGCGTGCCGTACGTGGCTGCGGACGAGGAGAAGACCAGTTTGTCGACCCCGGTGAGCTCCATGGCCTTGAGCAGCTGGGCGGTGCCCGTGACGTTTTGTTCGTAGGTCAGCAGCGGCTCCTGGACGGACACCCCGGCGTACTTGAACCCGGCCAGGTGGATCACGCCGGTCACCGCGTGGTTCCGCAGGGTGTGGGCCACGAGGTCGGCGTCGAGGATGCTGCCGTGGACGAACGGCACATCGGCCGGAACGAACTCACGGTGCCCGCTGGAGAGGGAGTCAATCACCACCGGATGGATCCGGGCGCCGCGCAAAGCGGAAACCACATGAGAACCGATATATCCTGCACCGCCAGTTACGAGCCACGTCATGGCTCCACCCTACCGAATCCGCCGGCGCTGCCACCGCCCTGCGGTAACTGACACGGCAATTGACACCGGGGTTAAGACGACGAATCCCGGGGCGCGGATGCGGCCCCGGGATTCGTCGTCAATGCTGGTGCAGCGCAGTGCGGCTGCGCAGGTGCTAGCTCTTGCGGGCGTAGCCTTCCCACTTGCTGGCCTGGTGCTCGCCGTCCACGAAGCGGATGGTGCCGGACTTGGAGCGCATCACGATGGACTGGGTGAGGACCTTGTCCTTGGAGTAGCGGACGCCCTTGAGGAGGTCGCCGTCGGTGATACCGGTGGCCGCGAAGTAGCAGTTGTCGCTGGAGACGAGGTCGTTGGTGGACAGCACGCGCTCGAGGTCGTGGCCGGCGTCGATCGCCTTCTGCTTCTCGTCGTCGCTCGTGGGCCACAGCCGGCCCTGGATGACGCCGCCGAGGGACTTGATTGCGCAGGCCGCGACGATGCCTTCCGGGGTGCCGCCGATGCCCATGAGGGCGTCGACGCCGGTGCCGGCACGTGCCGCGGCGATGGCGCCCGCGACGTCGCCGTCCATGATGAACTTCGTGCGGGCGCCGGCTTCGCGGATTTCCTCCACGAGGGGGCGGTGCCGGTCGCGGTCCAGGATCATGACGTTGAGCTGGTTGACCTTGACGCCCTTGGCCTTGGCGATGAGGTGCAGGTTCTGCTTGACCGGCAGGCGCAGGTCAACCATGTCGGCCGCTTCGGGACCGGTGACGAGCTTTTCCATGTAGAACACGGCGGAGGGATCGAACATGGACCCGCGTTCGGCCACGGCGAGAACGGCCAGGGCGTTGTTGATGCCGAGCGCGGTCAGGCGGGTGCCGTCGATGGGGTCGACGGCGACGTCGCACTCGGGGCCGGTGCCGTCTCCGACGTGTTCCCCGTTGAAGAGCATCGGGGCTTCGTCCTTCTCGCCTTCGCCAATGACCACAACGCCGTTGAAGTGGACCGTCTGAAGGAAGGAGCGCATGGCGTCGACGGCGGCGCCGTCGGCCTTGTTCTTGTCGCCGAAGCCCACCCAGTGACCGCCGGCGATGGCCGCGGCCTCGGTGACGCGGACAAGTTCCAGTGCGAGGTTGCGGTCAGGCTCGTCGATCCCGACGGCGAGCGAGGGGGAAAGCGTGGAGTACTTCTGGGACATAGGCGCTGGTGTCACGTGAACCTCTTCTTCGAGTGGCGGTCGTTGAACCCGTACGGCCAGGATCGATCCGTCGCGGTGATTCGTCTGCTACTGATCATAGTCGCGGCAACCTAGCCAGGTCATGGGATGACCGGTGCGTGACGCACTTCACCCACAGGCGGCCGCCGGGGCGCGAATGTGAGATCGGCCCGTACATGGGCGACTATAGAGGGGTGAGTGAATTGCAGGACACCTCCCCCGCAGCCCCCGGTTCTCCGGCTGGCGGCGCCCCCACGGCCGCCCCGGACGCTTCCGGACAGCCACCGGTCCGGCCCGTCATCGCCGCCGCGGCAGCCAAACGCGCCAACGCTTCCGTGATGGGCATGATTATCGCCCTGGTAGTGAGCATCGCAGCGTTCCTGCCGATCGTCCTCATGAATCCCTCGCCCAAGACCGACGGGTACCACCCGAACATCAACGTCAGCGCCGTCGCGCAGAACGCCGCCGATGTGGCGGGATTCACACCCGTGGCAGCCGATACCGGCGACACATTTCATCCCAACTACGCCCGCTGGGAGTCCGGCGCGGGCAGCGGCGTCCCGGCCTGGGAAGTCGGCTACCTGACGCCCAAGGAGTCCTTCATCGGTCTGGTGCAGACCCGGCAGGCCAACCCCACCTGGCTCCTGCAGCAGACCAAGAACGCGCCGATGACCGGCACCCGGAACGCGGGCGGCCGGGACTGGGAGCTGCGCGACACCGGCACGGGCGAGAAATCCATGGTGCTGGCCGAACGCGGCACCACCGTCATCCTGTCCGGATCCGCGACCCTGGAGGAGTTCTCCACCCTGGCCGCGGCCGTGGTGAAGTCGCTCGAAAGCAATCCGCCTGCCGGGGCTCCGGCGAGCACCCCGGACGCAACAGATTCCCCTTCGGCCGCGGCAACACAGTAAAGTCGGGGGCGTGGCCACCTATCTCACTCCTGCACTTGCCTGGCGCCGTCTCCGCGAAGGCAACGAACGTTTCGTCTCCGGCGCATCCTCGCACCCCAACCAGGATGCATCGCGGCGCTCGTCCCTCGTAGAGAACCAGCACCCGTTCGCGGTGATCTTTGGCTGTTCCGACTCGCGCCTCGCGGCCGAGATCATCTTCGACCTCGGCCTGGGCGACGCGTTCGTCGTCCGGACCGCCGGCCAGGTGATTGACGACGCCGTGCTCGGCTCCCTCGAATACAGCGTCAGCGTCCTCGGCGTGCCGCTGATTGTGGTCCTGGGCCACGACCGGTGCGGCGCCGTTACGGCCACCAAGACTGCCGTGGAGACCGGCCAAATGCCGGTCGGCTTCATGCGCAGCCTGGTCGAGCGCATCACCCCCTCCGTGCTGACCTCGCTGCGTAACAATCAGGAGGACGTCAATGACATGGTGATCGAGAACGTCAAGCAGACCTCACAGCGCCTCGTGGACAGCTCCCGTGTGATTTCGGACGCAGTGGAAGGCGGACGCGCCGCCGTCATTGGACTCGCGTACAGCCTGGCCGACGGCAAGGCTGACCTCGTGTCCGGGATCGGCGAGCTCTAAGCCCGGCACGTCCGGCCCGGCCCCTTCCGCCGCGGATGCGATTGCGGCGGCCGTTCACGGTTTTCGGTGGGACGCCCACTCCCAATAAGCTAGCCCCATGACTTCCACAGATGAGTTGAACACCGAAGAGTTCCGCATTGAACACGACACGATGGGCGAAGTCCGCGTTCCCGTGAACGCCCTGTACCGCGCACAGACGCAGCGGGCAGTGGAGAACTTCCCGATCTCCGGCAAGACGCTGGAGCGCGCCCACATCGAGGCCCTGGCCCGGGTGAAGAAGGCCGCTGCCCAGGCCAACGCCGAACTGGGGGTGCTCGACGGCGAGCTCGCCCAGGCAATTGCCGACGCCGCCGACCTCGTTGCAGCCGGCAAGTTCGACGGCGACTTCCCGATTGACGTCTTCCAGACCGGGTCCGGCACGTCCTCGAACATGAACACCAACGAGGTCATCGCCGAGCTCGCCTCACGCGCCCTCAAGTCCGCCGGGAGCGACAAAGTTGTCCACCCGAACGACCACGTCAACGCCTCACAGTCCTCCAACGACGTCTTCCCGACGTCGGTGCACGTGGCCGCGACGTCCGCGCTGATCAATGACCTGATCCCGGCCCTCGGCTACCTGGCAGAGTCGCTGGAGCGCAAGGCCGTGGAGTTCAAGGACGTCGTGAAGTCCGGCCGCACGCACCTTATGGACGCCACCCCGGTCACCCTGGGCCAGGAATTCGGCGGCTACGCCGCCCAGGTCCGCTACGGCATCGAGCGCATCAACGCCTCTCTCCCCCGCGTCGCCGAGGTCCCGCTCGGCGGCACCGCCGTGGGCACCGGCATCAACACCCCCGCCGGATTCCCGGAGCGCGTGATCGAACTCCTGGCAGCCGACACCGGCCTGCCCCTGACCGAGGCCCGCGACCACTTCGAAGCCCAGGCCAACCGTGACGGCCTCATCGAGGCGTCGAGCCAGCTGCGCAACATCGCGATCTCCTTCATGAAGATCAACAACGACCTCCGCTGGATGGGTTCCGGCCCCAACACCGGCCTCGGCGAAATCGCCATCCCGGACCTGCAGCCGGGCTCCTCGATCATGCCGGGCAAGGTCAACCCCGTCATCTGCGAAGCGTCCATCATGGTCTGCGCCCAGGTGATCGGCAACGACACCGCCATCGCCTGGTCCGGCACCAACGGCGCCTTCGAACTGAACGTCGGCATCCCGGTCATGGCCGCCAACCTCCTCGAATCCGTGCGGCTGCTGGCCAACACCAGCCGTGTCATGGCCGACAAGATGATTGACGGCATCACGGCCAACGTCGAGCGCGCCCGCTTCCTCGCCGAGGCCTCACCGTCGATCGTCACCCCGCTGAACAAGTTCATCGGCTACGAGAACGCCGCCAAGATCGCCAAGAAGGCCGTGGCAGAGGGCCTGACCATCCGCGAGACGGTCGTCTCCATGGGCTTCCTGGAGCGCGGCGAACTGACCGAAGAGCAGCTGGACACCGCACTGGACGTCATGTCCATGACGCGCCCGCCGCACAAAGCCTAAACAACGCCCGGTGCGCCGCACCGGTCACCACGGCAACCAACTCCGGCGGCCGGCGTCTTTCCTGCGAAAGGCGCCGGCCGCCGTCGTGCCCCGGCACCCCGACACCTTTTGCACTAATTGCAGTTAAGTGCAAAAATACACTCTATGGGCAACAGTGCAATTAATGAGGGCGGCCTCCGCGAGCGCAAGCGTGCCGCCACACGGGCGGCAATCACCGCCGTCGCGCGTTCACTGACCGCCGAACGGGGCCTCAACGGCTACACCGTGGAGGAAGTCTGCGAGCAGGCGGGCATTTCCCGCCGGACGTTCTTCAACTATTTCCCAGCCAAGGAAGATGCAATCCTCGGCCACGTCGACGACGACTTTCCCGAAGAGGTGGTCGAACGCTTCATGGCAGGCGGCGCCGGCTCGCCCGCCGGCGAAATATCGGACTCGCTCCTGGCCGACCTCGTGCGGCTGTCCCTCGACCTCGCCGAACGGATGAGCGGCTCCGAGGAAGAAACCCGCCAGCTGATCGGCGTGATCAAGAAGGAGCCCCAGCTGATGCTCCGGATCATCGGCGCCTCCGAGGAACGCGAGGCCGAGTTCGCCCGGCTTCTCGCGGCCCGGGAAGGCGTCCCGACGGACCACCCCGTGGTGCGCATGGCCGTAGTTCTCCTGGGCAACATCGCCAGGAAGACCAGCGCCGGCTATTTCTCCGAAGGCAACACGCGCACCTACAAGGACATGCTGCTGGAAAACATTGCGGCGGCCCGGACGCTCTTTGCGTTGCCGTTCGATCCCTCCCGGGCCGGGCCGACCCCCTTGAGCATGTCCCGGCCCCACATCCAGCAGTCCAGCACCTCTCAGTCGAGTTCTGCGCTGCCCAGTTCTTCGCAGTCGCATTCTCCCCAGTCCACCCCTTCCGAAGGAGCGCAATGAGCGCGTTCAGCACCAAGCCAGCAGCCGAGCCGCTGCTGCTGACCCAGAAACGCATCTGGATCATCTTCTCCGCCCTCATCGCGGGCATGCTGCTCTCCAGCCTCGACCAGACCATCGTTTCCACCGCCATGCCGACGATCGTCGGCAAGCTCGGCGGGGTGGAGCACCAGGCCTGGATCACCACGGCTTACCTGCTGGCCACCACCATCGTCATGCCGATCTACGGGAAGTTCGGCGACATCCTGGGGCGGCGGAACCTGTTCCTCGTGGCGATAGGGCTCTTCACGCTCGCTTCCGCGGGCTGCGCCTTTGCCACCGATTTCTGGGGCTTCGTGGTGTTCCGCGCCATCCAGGGCCTGGGCGGCGGCGGCCTCATGATCCTGTCCCAGGCCATCATCGCCGACATCGTTCCGGCCAAGGAACGCGGCAAGTACATGGGCCCGCTGGGCGCCATCTTCGGCCTCTCCGCCGTCGCCGGCCCCCTGCTGGGCGGCTTCTTCGTGGACCACCTGACCTGGGAGTGGGCCTTCTACATCAACATCCCGATCGGCATCGCTGCGTTCACGATTGCCTGGTTCACCCTCACACTGCCAAACAAGAAGGCCGAGAAGAAGATCGACATCCTGGGCGTGCTGCTGCTCTCCGCCGCCACCACGTGCCTGATCTTCTTCACCGACTTCGGCGGCAAGAAGGATGAAGGCTGGGATTCGCCGCTGACGTGGGCCTTCGGCGCCGGACTCGTGCTCGCCGCCACCGCCTTCGTCATGGTGGAGCGCCGGGCCGAGGACCCCATCATTCCGCTGAGCCTGTTCAAGAACCGCATCTTCGTGAACTCGACGGCCATTGGCTTCACCCTCGGGCTGGGCATGTTCGCGGCCATCGCCTTCGTTCCCACGTTCCTGCAGATGTCCTCCGGGACCTCCGCCGCGGAATCCGGCCTGCTGATGCTGCCCATGATGGTAGGACTCATGGGCACGGCCATCTTCTCCGGCATCCGGATCTCCAAGACCGGCAAGTACAAGATGTTCCCGATCCTCGGGGCGGCCCTGACCATCGCCGCCATGCTGTGGCTGACCACGCTCACGGCCGCCACCCCCATCTGGGTCATCTGTGTGCAGCTGTTTATCTTCGGCGCCGGCTTGGGCTCGATCATGCAGGTGATTGTCCTGGTGGTGCAGAACTCCGTGCCGGCGGACCAGATCGGCACCGCGACCAGCACCAACAACTACTTCCGCGAGGTCGGCGCATCCCTGGGCGTCGCCGTGTTCGGTTCCATCTTCACCACCCGGCTCGCCGAATCCCTGACCAATGCCTTCACCGGCGCCGGGGCGTCCGCCGAGCAGGCGTCGCAGTCCACCCGGACGATGGACCCGCAGACCCTCAGCCAGCTCCCGGCGCAGCTCAAGGACGCGATCGTCAACGCCTACGCGGATTCGCTCGCGCCCGTCTTCTGGTACCTGCTCCCGTTCCTGGGCATCGCCCTGATCCTGGCTATTACCCTCAAGCAGATTCCGCTCTCGGACACCGCCGGAATGGTGGCCCGCGGAGAGGCCGTCGGCGGCGAGGAAGCCGAGCGGCTCGAGGCGGAACGAGCCGCGGCTGCCAGGAACGACGACGAGCTCACCCGCCAGCGCGGCTGATCTTCCGGACTCCGTTCCCGAACCCGGCCGCATCCGCTGGCCGGTGCCAGCCAGGGGCGCCGCAATCTTTGGGGGTTGCGGCGCCCCTGCTGCATGCCGTGCACGTCAGTACCGGAAGACTGGCCCGGGTCAGCGCCGGTAGTGGACGTCGGCGGCGGGGTCACTGGCCCGGCGGATCGTTTCCAGGTGTCCGGCCATGAGCTCCGGGAAGTCCTTCGGCAGGAACCAGCCGACGTCGAGGGATTCGTCGTCGTTAACCCGGGCCTCGCCCGAGACAAAGCGGCACCGGAACACCAGGGTCAGGAAATGGCACACGTCGCCGTTGGGATACCGGGTCGGGCCCACGGCATCAACAGAAACCAGCCGCTCCACAACCGCAACCACACCGGTCTCCTCCAGGATCTCCCGCAGCAGGCCCGGCGCAGGTTCCTCGCCCGGTTCCAGGATCCCGCTGATCAGTCCCCACTGTCCGTTGTCGGCCCTCCGGCCGAGCAGGACCCTGCCGTCGTCGTCGAACACCACTCCCCTGACTCCGGGCAGCCAGAGGGGCTCGTGCCCGATCTTCTCGCGCAGTCTCATGATGAACTCCGGGGTCGCCATGCCGGCCGCCTACGTGGCGGGGATCAGCAGCATGGCTGCCGCTGTTCCGGCGAGCATGAACGGCCCGAAGGGAATGGCCGATTGCAGCGTCCCGCGGCGTGCGACGAGCAATCCGAGGCTCCACAGGCCGCCGAGGATGAACGCGGCAAAGGTCCCCGCAAAGACGTGCCCCCAGCCAAGGAATCCCAGGTACATTCCCAGGACGCCTGCAAGCTTCACGTCACCGAATCCCATGCCCGGCGGATACACCGCGTGCAGGACAAAATAAAACAGCCACAGGGATGCCCCGCCGGCGAGGACACGCAGCCCCGGCACGCCGAACAGCCCGGCATCCGGTGTGCCGGCAACATCTTGCCCGGCGGGAAGAAACTGGCTGGCGGCCGCGCCCAGCAGGAGAAGTCCGGCGATGGCATAGGAGGGAAAGACGATGCGGTCCGGCAGCAGGTGGTGCCGGACATCGATCACGGTGAGCCGGACGGCCATCACGAAAAAGTAGGCGCACGCGGCCAGGGCCAGCCAAAAGGCCAGCGGGTTGGCGGCGCCCAGGGTGCCGAGTCGTTCGATCACTCTCGGATGCTACTGGATATTCGCCCGGCCCGTCGGTCCCCGCGCGTAAACTGTGGATATGGCCGCATGGGACAGCAGGAACCGGCGCGGGCCGCTCGCGCCCCGGGGCCCGGCGGACCAGGCTGCGGCCTTCCGGCACCTGTGCCGGTCCTCGCCGTGGAAGTGGCAGTCGCTGAGGTTCGAGTACGTGGACCGGCCTGTGAAGGCTGCCGCGGGCTCCGCGCCAGCCGCCGTCCCCGACGACCTCGTCCGGGCGTGGCTGCGCAGGCCCGGCGCCCTGCGGCTGGAAACCGTCGACGGACTGGTGATCGCCAGCACCACCGGCATCAATGATTCACGCGGCGGCTTCTACGTCAGTTCGACGCGGAAGACCTGGCTCCTGCCGCCGCATCTGGTCACCCCGGTGTACGACGACGACGGGCTGGTGCGCCGCCGCCCGGAGGCAGCCTACGGCGAACCGTCCTTCGGGAACGGCCGCTTCGCCGCCGTCCTGGACCCGGTGGAGCTCGCGGGGAATTCCCCCGTCCCGCTGGAGTTCCCGAACCTCAACGCTGTGGCGCTTGGTCCCATCGCGGAGGTCGACCACGAGGGCCGGCCCGCCCTCGAAACCACGGTCAGTCCGAACCCCTCGTACCGTCCGGCCGACCCTGCAACCCCGATCTGCCGCCCGGGACGCACGCTGTTACGGGTCGACGCCGGCACCGGCGTCTGCGTTGCAAGCCGCTGGCTGGACGCACCGGAAACCGGCGCCGAGCCGGCCTACGGGCACTGGCTCAGGATCCTGGGCGTGGACGAATACATGCTCGATGACCTGTTCCTCGCCGAATCCATGAACCTCACGGACGTCCGCCGCCACATCAGCTGGGACGTTCCGGCAGAGTAGCAGTGCCGGTGCCGCGGCGTGACTGGCATCCCCGGCCCGGTACCGTTAGGCTTCCTGCGATGACTTCGCCCGCCGACTACTGGCCCCCGTTCGGACTGACCCTGACCACCCCGCGCCTGACGTTGCGCCCTGTCCGGGACGAGGACATTCCGGTCGCTATCGGGGCCGCCCTCAGCGGCGTGCACGAGCCGGGCCGGAGCCCCTTCAGCACCCCGTGGACCGACGCCCCGCCCCACGAGCTCGGGACCAACATGGCGCAGTGGTACTGGCGGTGCCGCAGCAGCATGACGCCCGGGGACTGGACCCTCCTGCTCGGCATCTGGCACGACGGCGACTTCGTCGGCTGCCAGGACGTCGCGGCCAAGGACTTCAGCACCCTGAAGACTGTCAGCACGGGATCCTGGCTCCGCCAAAGCGCCCAGGGCCGTGGCCTCGGCACCGAAATGCGTGCCGCCGTCGCGCTCTACGCCTTCGACTACCTCGGCGCCGAACTCGCAGAATCCGAAGCCGCCGTCTGGAACCAGCAGTCCCTCGGCGTCTCCCGCTCCCTCGGCTACGAACCCAACGGCGTCACCCGCGCCGTCTGGGGCGGCCAGCCCCAGGAAGTCCAAAAGGTCCGCCTGACCCCGGCCACCTTCAAGCGCCCCCAATGGAATCTGCAGGTAGAAGGCCACCCCGCCACAGCAAAGTACCTGGGTATCCCCGTTTAGCACCCGACGTAGCTGAATTGCCGTGGTTGGGTCCGCCGGGCAGCGGCGCCCCGCCGTCGCTTAGACCGCCGCCGCCCCTCACTGGGTTGCCGAGGTTGGGTTTCGGGGCAGCGGCGCCCCGCCGTCGCTTAGACACCTCCCGTCGCTGCGCTGCGGTCGCTGGGCGACCTTCGCTTCGCTTTGGTCGGCGATGCGCTCCTTGGCGGGACGCCGCAGCCCCGCGAAGGTGGGACGCTCACCAGCCGGGACGCGCTCCTCCGCAAGGTGAGGGACAAACCTGCCGGGACGCGGTCTTTCGTAAAGGAGCGCATCGCGACGCATCGGATCCCCGGAGGTCGCTCAGCGACCGCAGGGGTCCATATGCGTCGTGTCTAAGCGACGGCGAAAGGCCGCGGCACGGCGAACCCAACCACGGTTACCCGACCACAGCGAAGGGCCGTGGCCCGGCAAACCCAACTACGGCGAACCCAACCACGATTACCCGCCGACGGCGGGACGCCGCTGCCCGGCGAACCCAACCACGGTTACCCGACCGCGGTTACCCGACCACAGCGAAGGGCCGTGGCCCGGCTAACCGGACCACGGCCTTGGACCGGGGCGGGCTTAGATCTCCGCCCCCTCGAGCAGATCCGTCACCAGGGCAGCGATCGGCGAGCGCTCCGAGCGGGTGAGGGTGACGTGGCCGAACAGCGGGTGGCCCTTCAGCGTCTCGACCACCGCGGCCACGCCGTCGTGCCGTCCGACCCGCAGGTTGTCGCGCTGGGCGACGTCGTGGGTCAGGACGATCTTCGAGTTCTGGCCGATCCGGCTCATGACCGTCAGGAGCACATTCTTCTCCAGGGACTGCGCCTCGTCGACGATCACGAACGCGTCGTGCAGCGAGCGGCCGCGGATGTGCGTCAGCGGCATGACCTCGAGCATGCCCCGGTCCATCACTTCCTCGACGACTTCCTGGCTGACCAGCGCGCCCAGCGTGTCAAAGACGGCCTGCGCCCACGGGTTCATCTTTTCCGCCTCGGATCCGGGCAGGTAGCCCAGTTCCTGGCCGCCCACGGCGTACAGGGGCCGGAAGACGATCACCTTGCGGTGTTCCCGGCGCTCGAGGACGGCTTCGAGACCGGCGCACAGGGCCAGCGCGGACTTGCCGGTGCCGGCGCGGCCGCCGAGGGACACGATGCCGACGGACGGGTCCATCAGGAGGTCGATCGCGAGCCGCTGCTCCGCCGAGCGGCCGTGGAGGCCGAAGACGTCGCGGTCACCCTTGACGAGCCGGACCTGCTTGTCCGACCCGACCCGGCCGAGGGCCGAGCCGCGGCTGGAGAGCAGGACAAGCCCCGTGTTGGTCGGCATTTCGGCCGCGGCCGGGATGAAGACCGGCTCGTGCCCGTAGAGGGTGGCGACCTCGTCCTCGCCCGCGTCGATCTCGGCGACGCCGGTCCAGCCGGAGTCCTTGACGAGTTCATTGCGGTATTCGTCGGCCATCAGCCCCATGGCCGAGGCTTTGACGCGCATCGGCAGGTCCTTGGACACCACCGTCACGTCGCGGCCCTCGTTGGCCAGGTTTTTGGCCACCGCGAGGATGCGGCTGTCATTGTCCGCCCCGCGGAAGCCGGCCGGCAACACCTCCGCGGAGATATGGTTCAGCTCCACCATGAGCGTGCCGCCGTCGCGGCCCAGCGGGATGGGACGGTCCAGGCCGCCGTGCTCAAGCCGCAGGTCATCCAGGAGCCGGAGCGCCTTGCGCGCGAAGTACCCCAGTTCAGGGTCGTGGCGCTTTCCTTCGAGTTCGGTGATGACGACGATCGGCAGGATGACCTCGTGCTCGGCGAAGCGCAGGAGGGCCCGCGGATCGGAGAGCAGCACGGAGGTGTCGATCACGAAACTGCGGGCCGTGCCCCGGATTCCTGTTCCTTCCCCGGAAACAGCAAGACCGGCCGCGGCGGAATCCGCTGCACCGGTCTTTGAGGTGGCTCGCTTGGCGCGAGAGGTAGCTTTCTGTCCCTGGTCGGAAATGACATCGGGCAGTTGCTCAGAAATAGCCACATCGACTCCAGCCCCGGGGCAATGCCCGGATTTGTTATTGGTGAGGCGGCTCGGCCTGAAGGCCGCACGCGGCCTCCCATACACCCGGTGCGAACTTCCGCTCCATGTACTGGCCTCCCCGATCGGCCGGCGAATTGCCCGCCGATGGGATAAACGTACGTCTCAAGGGGTGGGTTTGTCCGCCAATTTGACGGCGATTCTTGTTGCCGGTTTGTGAACTCCGCGTGAACGGTTCAGGCGCCGAAGCGGCGCTGCCTGCCGGCGTAATCGCGCAGGGCGCGCAGGAAGTCGACTTTGCGGAACGCCGGCCACAAGGCCTCGCAGAAGTAGAACTCACTGTAGGCGCTTTGCCACATGAGGAACCCGGATAGCCGCTGCTCCCCGGAGGTCCGGATCACTAGGTCCGGATCCGGCTGGCCCCTTGTGTAGAGGAACCGCGAGATGTCATCGACGGTGAGTTCATCGGCCAGTTTTCCGATGTCCGCTCCCCGGCTGACGGCGTCGTGCAGCAGCTCCCGGACGGCGTCGACGATCTCCCGCCGTCCGCCATAGCCGACGGCGACATTGACGTGCAGCTTTTCGTGCGCCGGAGTGCGGGCCGTGAGTTTGTTCAGCCGCTCGGCCAGATAGTCCGGCAGCAGTTCCGGGGCGCCCATGGCGTGGACGGAAATGTCGGCGTCCTCGTCCAGCCGGTCCAGGGTGTTGGCGATGATGCCCATCAGGAGGTCCAGTTCCTCGCCGGAGCGGTTCATGTTGTCCGTGGAGAGCATGTACAAGGTGACCACTCTGACGCCGAGTTCCTGGCACCAGCCAAGGAATTCGTGGATCTTGTCCGCGCCGGCCTGGTGCCCCTGGCTCGTGGGGGCGTTGAACTGGCGGGCCCAGCGCCGGTTGCCGTCCACCATGACGCCGATGTGCCGGGGGATCCGCTCCGGGTCCAGGGAGCGCTGCAGTTTGCGCTCGTAAAAGCCGTAGAGGAACCCGGGCATTTCCATCCGGAGATTCACCTGGCTTCCTTGAGATCCTTGGTTCAGTGCACATCCTAGGCTACCTGCCGGAGCGCCCGGCCGCGCGCAGGACTGCCGCCGGCTAGCCTCCGAACCATAGTTACCCGCAGGTAACTTACCAGTGCGTAGTTTATTATTGCGGCATGGAAAGCAACAGTCTGGAGCCCCGGCCGGAGCCTCCGGCAAAAAAGGGGACCCCGGTGGACGACGCCGCGGTGAAGCTTGCCGAGCTGCTCATGATCAAGCCCAAATGGCGGGGCTGGATCCACACCGTGACCGCTCCGCTGGCGCTCGTCGCCGGGCTGGTGCTGGTGCTCCTGGCTCCGCCAGATCTGAAGGTTGCGTGCGCCGTCTACGCCGTTACCGGGGTGCTGCTTTTCGGGGTCAGCGCCGTGTACCACCGCGGGAACTGGTCACCGCGGGTCAAGATTGTCCTCAAGCGCCTGGACCACACCAACATCATGCTGGTGATCGCCGGCAGCTACACGCCGCTGGCCTGGGCCCTGCTGGAGCGGCAGAAGGCCGAACTGCTGCTGTGGGTCATCTGGTCCGGGGCCATTCTTGGTGTGCTGTTCCGCCTGCTGTGGACCCACGCCCCGCGATGGCTCTACGTGCCGATCTACATCGCCCTGGGCTGCGGGGCACTGTTCTATCTCCCGGATTTCTTCGCCGCCAATGTGGCCTCGGCCGTGCTGATCTGCGTCGGGGGCGTCCTGTACATCACCGGAGCGGTCTTCTACGCCCTGAAGAAGCCGAACTTCAGTTACGAGCACTTCGGCTTCCACGAGCTGTTCCATGCCCTGACGGTGGTCGCCTTCGCCGCGCACTACATTGCCATTGCGATCGCGGTCCTGGGCTGACCCCGCGGGCCGAGGCTGAGCCGGGCCGAGGGCCGAGTCTGGCCGGGCTGAAGCTCAGGCGGCCTTGGCGCGTCAACCAGACCATGCAGTCCGCCGCACTTCTCAGCGCCAACCGGGTCACTGAGGGTCCGGATGGCCCTCGACCACCGATACTCCCCCGGCCCGTACCAGCTGCCCTCGTGCCCGTCAGCGGCAATTCTCCCCACCATTGTGACAACGACGCCGGGACTCACCGGCCCCTCTGCCCGACACGCCGGGCGAGCCCCCAAAGGTGGGGAAATTCCGACGTCGAGGGCCGGCGCACAACCGGGCTGCGGTTTTTCCCGGCCGTTCACCCTGCCCAGTCTCCCCACCATTGGGACAACGACGACGGGACTCACCGGCCCTTCTGCCCGACACGCCGGGCGAGCCCCCCAAAGGTGGGGAAATTCCGACGTCGAAGCTCAGCCAATTGGCCACCAGCTCAGGCGGGCCGCCCCGCCGCGATGAGCCCGGGCAGCTGCCGCATGTCTGAAAAGACTGTGGTCCCGGGGCCGGCCAGCCGGGCGGCCGGGGTCACGCCTCCGGCGTAGGCAAAGACGTGCATTCCGGCTGCCCGGGCGGCCTGGACGCCGTAGGCGCTGTCCTCGACGACGGCGCAGCGCTCCGGCGCCGTGCTGAGGCGGCGGGCGGCGTGGAGGAACAGGTCCGGCGCCGGTTTGCCGTTGGCCACCTCCGTGGCGCTGAAGAGGCGGCCCTGGAAGCGGTGGAGCAGCCCGGTCTTGCCCAGGGTGCGGTGCATCTTTTCGTGGCTGCCGCTGGAGGCGACGCAGTGCGGAAGCGGCAGCCGGTCCAGCGCCTCCTCTATGCCGTCGACCGCCTCAAGCCCGCGCTCGAAGGCGTCCTGGTACCACCGTCCGTACTCCTGATCCCAGCCGTCGGCCAGCCGGATTCCGAGGTGCTGTTCCACGGAGGCTACGAAGTGGGCCTCGGATCGTCCGACGAACCGTTCCACGATTTCATCGAGCTCCAGGTCCCAGCCGAGGTCCGCCAGGACCTTCTGGTCCACCCGGACGGCGATTACCTCGGAATCAACCAGGACGCCGTCGCAGTCGAACACCACCAGCTCAAAGCCGTGCTCAGAAGTCATCGGGCCATTGTAGCCAGCCGCTCGCGCACCCCTGCGACGGAACCCGTCGGACGGTCACAGACCATTCCGCGGCACAGGAACACCTGCGGGGCGCCGTCCGGACCCGCACCGCGGCCGCGCAGTAGCGGCACGGGCAGGGCGGCGCCGTCGTCCTGGACCGCGACCACCAGCCCGGGGCTGGGCGAGATCAGCAGCACCCGGTGCAGCGCGGCACGCCCGGGCGTGTCCGGCCCGGCGACGGCAGCCTCGACGGGTCCGGCGAGCGCCGCCTGGGCGGTTGCCAGCAGCCAGCCCGCCACGCGGGGCGCCCGGACCGCGAGCGGCGGCAGCAGGGAGAGAATGTTGGCCGCCAGGGTGCGGTGCTCCGGGGAGCCGGACAGCGCCGAGTGGGTCAGCAACGCCCCGGCCAGCGCGGCGGCACCGCTAGGGGCGGCGTTGTCGAACAGGTCCAGGCCGTCCCGGCCGCCCTGGGCCGCGGTGACCTGCGCCGACTCCCCGGCAGCGTCTTTCAGTCCGCCGTCGGCCGCGAACCGTACGCAGGCCGCATCCAGCACGGCTGCCGCCAGGTTGTACCAGCGGGTGTGCCCGGTCACCCCATAAAGCGCGAAGAGTCCTTCGGCGCAAAAGGCATAATCCTCCAGCAGGCCCCCGATTCCGCGTGCCGTCCCGCCGTGGGAGACGCGGATGAGCCGGCCGGGGCCGTCTCCGGGCGGCTGCCAGTGCACCCGTTCGAGATACGCCGCAATACGTTCCGCGGCGGCCACGAGCTCCGGCCGGGCCAGGACGGCCCCGGCGTCGGCGAGTGCCGCGACGGCCAGTCCGTTCCAGCCGGCCACCACTTTGTCGTCCCGGCCTGGCTGCGGGCGGCCGGAGCGCGCCTGCGCCAGCACCGGGCGCACCCGCTGCCACAGCACAGCGTCGTCGCCGGCGATCTCCCGGCCCGGATGCAGCGGTGAACCGTCGGCGGTCACACTCCCGGGTGTGCGGACGTTCATGAGGGCCGCCACGGCGGCGCCGTCGGCGGGACCCAAGAGTTCCTGGAGCTGGGCCGGGGTCCACAGGTAGCTGGCGCCCTCGGCGTGCACGCCGTCGACGACGGTATCAGCATCCAGCGAGGACGCCAGGGCCACCGCCTGCGCCGCTCCCCCGCCCGGCGCCGGGGCTTGGTCCGGCGGCAGCCCGAGGCAGGTGAGGAGCCAGTCCGCGGTGCGCCCGGCCACTGCTGCCGCCTCGGCCGCCGGGTAGTCGAGCGTGCCGCCCAGCCGTACCCAGTGGACGTAGACGCGCAGCAGCTGGGCGTTGTCGTAGAGCATTTTCTCGAAGTGCGGAACGGACCAGTCCCGGGTCACGGAGTAGCGGGCGAAGCCGCCGTCGAGCTGGTCGAACAACGCCGACCGGGACATCGCCGCGAGCGCGCGCCCCGCCATATCGCGGGCCGCCGCCGCGGTGTCAGCTCCTACAGCGTCCGGGCCGGCAGTATCGAGTTCAGCGGCTGCCGACGGCAGTCTGGCCCCGGGCACGGCGGCGTGCCGGATCAGGAATTCGAGCACGGCCGACGGCGGGAATTTCGGCGCTCCGCCGAAGCCGCCGTGGCTCTGGTCTTCGGACCGGGACAGGGCACGAACGGCTTCCCCCTGGATCGCAGCGTCCAGGGGCTCCGGCGGCCCGTCGAGCCGGACGGCGCTGGCCGGCTGGGACGCGGCCATGCCGCGGGCCAAGGTGGCGGCATTAGCTTCGACAGCGCCGCGGCGCTCCGTCCAGGCCTCACTCACGGCCTCAAGGACCTGCCGGAAGGAGGGACGCCCCGGCATGGGCCGGGGCGGAAAGTAGGTGCCGGCGTGGAAGGCCCGGCCGTCGGGCAGGAGGAAGACGGACATCGGCCAGCCGCCCTCGCCGCTGATCGCCTGCGTGGCGGCCATGTAGACGGCGTCGACGTCGGGGCGTTCCTCGCGGTCCACTTTGACGGCGACGAAGTGGGTGTTCAGGTAGTCGGCCGTGTCCTGGTCCTCGAAGGATTCGTGGGCCATGACGTGGCACCAGTGGCAGGCCGCGTAGCCGATGGAGAGGAACACCGGAACGTCCCGGGTGGCCGCGGCGGCAAAGGCCGCATCGCCGAACGGCTGCCAGTGGACCGGGTTGCCGGCGTGCTGGCGCAGGTACGCAGAGGGCTCCGCCGCCAGGGCGTTCGAGCCTCCTGGCAGCGGGCGGGGGGAACCGCTGTTAGCGGTTTCCTGGTCCTGCATCGCCGTTGACTTCCGGCCGGGCAGCCCCGCCCTCGGACGGGAACCGGGTGTCCTCGGTGCCGTCGGCGCCGGAGGTCCCTGCCTCCTCGGCGGCCGTACGCTCGGCCTCCACCTGGGCCCGGTAGCGGACCCGGCGGATGCGCCGCACCATGTCCACGATCAGCAGCGCGGTCAGCACCACGATGAAGGCTGTCAGCAGGAAGCCCAGAAAACCCGGGGTGACCTGGTCCTCGGACAGGCCCGGTCGCAGCGACGGCGTGGGGGTGGGCGCCGGAGCTGTTGCCAGAGCGATGAGCAAGGAATGCACGGTGAAAACCTTCTGTGGAAACCGGTGTCTTTTCTTCGGCGCCTCTTCTACGGCGCCTCTTCTACGGGGCGTTAATCCTACGGGGCCTCAATTCTACGGGGCCTTTTCTACGCCGGATAGAAGAAGTCTATCCCGTCTATCTTAACCCGGCGAAGAGGTCCGTTTCGGGCAGTTCGACCGGGATCCGCGACTCGATCAGGGAGTAGTCCTCCCACGGCCAGACCTTGCGCTGCATGGCCGCGGATACCGCAAAGAAGAATCCTTCCGGGTCCACCTGCGTGCGGTGGGACCGGAGCGCGTCGTCGCGGGCTTCGAAGAAGTCCCCGCACTCGATCTGGGTGGTGGTGGGGTGCGTCGGCGGCGGCGGGGTGTGCCCCTCGGCGTCCGCCTCAAGCCAGGTGGCCAGCCGCTCGGCATACGGGGACTGCAGGCCGGCCTCTTCCAGCGCAAAGTGGAGCGCGCGGAAGCGGTCCGGGCTGAAGGCGCGGTCGTAGTAGAGCTTGCTGGGCGCCCACGGCTCCCCGATGCCCTGGTAGCGGGCGGGATCACCGGCAGCCGCGAAAGCCTCGACGGCCACCCGGTGCGCCATGATGTGATCCGGGTGCGGGTAGCCTCCGTTCTCGTCGTAGCTCACGATCACATGGGGCCTGAAGTCCCGGACCAGCCGTACCAGCGGCGCGGCCGCCCGCTCCAGCGGCTGCAGGGCGAAGCAGCCCGGCGGCAGGGGCGGCAGCGGATCGCCTTCCGGCAGTCCGGAATCCACGAATCCGAGCCAGCGCTGCCGGACCCCGAGGACCTTCGCGGCGGCGTCCATCTCAAGGCGGCGGGCCCCGGCCATGTCGCGCTTGGGGTGCGGCTGGCCCTCCATCGCGGGGTTCTGGATGTCGCCGCGCGAGCCGTCGGTGCAGGTGGCCACCAGGACATCCACGCCCGAGGCGGCGTACATGGCCATGGTGGCGGCACCCTTGCTGGATTCGTCGTCGGGATGAGCATGGACCGCCAGCAGACGAAGCGGTGCTGACGGGCTGGGGGATGCTGTCATCAGGGGACGGCTCCTCTTTCTGCTGTTCTCTGTTCTGGCGGACTTGCTGGTGTGGCGGACATGCCGTTGTGCCGGACGCTGCGGAGCTGCTACGGCACGGCCACCCGCAGGCGGGCCGGCCGTCCATGGCGTAGCCTGCAGGGTCAGCCGCCGCCGCGGATATATCCCGGTCCGATCCACACTAAACTGGACTGGTGACTTCCGAGGATCAGCATGCCGCGCCGGCACCTACCAGCCTAGCCAATCGTTACGGCGGCCAAAAGCGCGCACTGACACGCAAGGGCAAACGCAACATCCTGATCGCCGTCCTCGCCGTGGGCATCGCCTTCCTTGCCTGGGTGACGACGTCGGCGGCCACTACCAGCGTCAGCTTCAAGGACATCGGCTACAGCACCACCGACGCCACCCTGACGGAGGTTGACTTCCAGGTGACCAAGGACCCCGCCGCGGATGCCAAGTGCGCTGTCAAGGCCATGGACTCCAAGTTCGCGATTGTCGGCTGGAAAGTCGTGGACATCGGCCCGAACCCCACCGATGCCGGCACCGACGGCGGACACACCACCGGCCACAGTACCCAGCTGCGCACCGAATCCCAGGCTGTCTCCGCCGTCGTGGACAACTGCTGGATTCCGGACGCGGGAAAGTAGGCCGCGGCCCCCCGCTGGCCGCAGCGCCCCGTCCGGCCGTTGCCAACGCCTCCGCATATGCGCCACCCGGGACCCGCCGGGCTGCGGGGAGCTGGTCATTCACCGCGACGCCGCGCCAATCAATGAACTCAAAAGGTGTCCGCGGAGGGACATCCTTGGACCGGAGACCTATGCTGGTGCCAGCGACTCGTCGGTCTCGAGAGCAGGGCAGTGACCGAAGCGGTGCCGGGCCCCCTGCTGCACGCTTCAACAAGAAAGCGGGATGCGCATGAACCCCGGAAAGTCGAAAGGAACCATCGGCCGGGGCGCGGCCGCCCTGCTGGTGCTGGCAGCGGCAATAGTCCTGGCAGTTTCCGGCTGCGAGCCATGGCGAGCCGCGGATCCTCAGGCGCCCGCCGCGGGCGCCCGCGCCGACCGCCCGGGGCATGTGTTTGTGATCAATCTCGAGAATGAAGGATTCGACAAGGCCTGGGGCGCTGACTCGGACGCTCCCTACCTCTCGGAGACGCTTCGTTCCAAGGGCGTGTTGCTTTCCAATTACTACGCAATCGCCCATCACTCCGCTCCCAATTACATCGCGCAGATTTCGGGGCAGGCCTCCAACCCCATGACCCGGAACGATTGCGGCACATATGTCCCCTTCGTACCAGAGGGCACCGCCGAGCCGGGGCAGGTGAAAGGTACCGGCTGCATCTATCCCGCGTCGGTACCGACCGTCGCGGGCCAACTCAGTGCGGCCGGTAAGACCTGGAAGGGCTACATGGAGGGGATGAAAAGTCCATGCCGGCATCCTGAGACCGGCGCCGAGGACGGTAACCAGGACGCCTCACCGGATGATCAATACGCGACCCGGCATAACCCCTTTGTCTACTTCGCGGCGATCACATCCTCGCCGGATTGTCAGAAGAACGTGGTCGACTTCACCGAATTTGCCGGGGACCTTAAGTCCGCGGCGACCACCCCCAACCTTTCCTTCATCAGCCCCAACTTATGCAATGACGGGCATGACAGTCCCTGCGCGGACGGCAGGGAGGGAGGCTTGGTCAGCTCCAACGTCTGGTTGCAGAAACAGATACCCGCGATTCTGGACTCCCCGGCCTATAAACAGGACGGAGTGCTTGTCATTACCTTTGACGAAGCTGACGGTGCCAGACAAGGCCCAGAGGGCGTTCCCGGCGGAACAGCCGGGGGCCGCGTCGGTGCCTTAGTGCTCTCCCCCTTCGTCCGGGGCGGCACAATCTCGGACAAGACGTACAGCCACTACAGCCTTCTGGCCACGATCGAAGACATCTTCTCGCTACCACGCCTCGCGTATGCCGGTGCCCCCGGAGTCGACGGTTTTGGACCCGACGTCTTCAACTCGCGGCCGTGACCAGCCCCAGCCGCCCCGGGTGGCGGCACCAGCGGGACAAACCGTGCCAGATGGCAACACGATGTGATCCACGCCGCAGTCCTCTTTGGTTTATCCACAGGATTGACTACAATGGATCAATACCTTTCCCCCGCTGAGCTGGTTACTGCGTCATAAAAGTGGCCACCGTGGCGGGGTCTTTGCTTGTATGACCACCCAAAGGAGAAGTCCGTGTCTACCACCAACAGCGCAACTGCGGCTTGGCTTACCCAGGAAGCTTTTGACCGCCTGAAGGCAGAGCTGGACCACCTTTCCGGCCCCGGCCGGGCAGAAATCGTCCAGAAGATCGAAGCCGCGCGCCAGGAGGGCGACCTCAAGGAGAACGGCGGCTACCACGCCGCCAAGGAGGAGCAGGGCAAGATCGAGGCCCGCATCCGCCAGCTCACGGCCCTTCTGCGGGACGCCCACGTCGGCGAAGCCCCGGCCGATGACGGCATCGTGGAGCCCGGCATGATCGTCGTGGCCAAGATTGCCGGCGACGAGGAAACCTTCCTGCTCGGCTCCCGCGAGATTGCCGGCGACTCGGACCTGGACGTCTTCAGCGAGAAGTCCCCCCTCGGCGCGGCGATCGTCGGCCACAAGGAGGGCGACAAGCTCAGCTACACCGCCCCGAACGGCAAGGACATCACGGTGGAGATCATGTCCGCCAAGCCGTACGCCGGCTAGCACCGCAGCACACGTTCCCGCACGGAACACCTTTACGAAAAATAGCGACGCCGGTCTCCCCCTCGCGGGGAGGCCGGCGTCGCCTTTTTCTGCCTGCTTGGTGGATCAGCACGGCGGTTAAGCATTGCGGATCAGTGTGGCAGGTCGGTGTGGCAGGTCAGTGTGCGCGGGTTAGCGCCCGGCGGGCAGCGACCGCGGGCGCCGTGTGCTCAGCAGCACGGCCGCTGCGACGCCGCCGATCGCCCCACCCAGGTGCGCCTGCCACGAGACGAAACTTGCCACGGTGGGCAGCACGCCGAAGAGGATCCCGCCGTAGGCCATGAACAGCACCACGGACAGCACGATCTGCCACCAGTTCCGGTTGAAGAAGCCGCGGACCAGCAGGAACGCGAACAGCCCGAACACCAGTCCGGACGCGCCGACGGTGACGCTGGTTCCGCCGATGAGCCACACCACGATTCCGGACGCCAGCCAGCTGGCGGCCAGGGCCGTGATGAAGACCCGCCGCCCGGACAGGAACACGATAAACCCGAAAATGATCAACGGGAGCGTGTTGGACATCAGATGGGCGAGGCTCGCGTGCAGCAGCGGAAACGTCAGGATGTCCAGGATCCCGTCCATGCTGCGCGGCCGCAGGCCGAATATGCGGTTCAGGGAATGGAATAACGCGGTGTTGACAATCTCGATCAGGTAGAGCAGCACCACGAAGGAGCCCACCACCAGCAGGCCCGTGCGGGCCCGCGCCCCGGGAGAGTCCCCTGCTCCCGGCTGCCCGCCGGGAGACGCGTCCAGCACCCCGGCCCCTAGTGCACCACGATCGGCTGGAAGCCCTCGGCCCGGAGCGCCGCCAGGACCTGGCTGCAGTGCTCGTGGCCCTTGGTTTCCAGGTTGACCGTGATGGAGACGTCGCCCATGCTGATGGAGCCGCCCACCCGGGTGTGGTCCAGTCCGGTGACGTTGGCGTCGTTCTCGGCGATGATGCGGGCAATTGTCGCGAGCGAGCCCGGACGGTCATCAAGCATCATCCGCACAGTCATGTAGCGGCCGGCAGCGGACAGACCGCGCTGGATCACCTTGAGCATCAGCATGGGGTCGATGTTGCCGCCGGAGAGGACCACCGCCACGGTGCCGGGGTTCTCGATCTTGCCTTCCATGAGCGCCGCGACGCCGACGGCCCCGGCGGGCTCAACCACCATCTTGGCGCGTTCCAGCAGGAAGATCAGCGCCCTGGCCAGGGCGTCTTCGCTGACGGTGACGACGTCGTCGACGAGCTCGCGGATGATGCTGAACGGCAGCTGACCCGGCCGGCCCACGGCGATACCGTCCGCCATGGTTGAGACCTTCTTGAGCGGCACGAGGGCGTCCGCGGCGAGCGAGGGCGGGTAGGCGGCGGCGTTCTCGGCCTGGACACCGATGATGCGGATTTCGCGTCCGAGCTCCTTGGCACGGGCCTTCACGGCGACGGCAACGCCGGCGAGGAGTCCGCCGCCGCCGACGCCCATGAGGATGGTGTCCACGTTCGGGACCTGCTCCAGGATTTCCAGCCCCACCGTGCCCTGACCGGCGACGACGTCGACGTCATCGAAGGGGTGGACAAAGACCGCGCCGCTTTCATCGGCATAGCGCTTGGCCTCGGCCAACGCCTCGTCCACGTTGTGGCCGTGCAGCACCACTTCGGCGCCGTGGCTGCGGGTGGCGGCGAGCTTGGGCAGTGCGACGCCGAGCGGCATGTAGATGCGGGCCTTGATGCCGAGGCTCTTGGCCGCGACGGCAACGCCCTGGGCATGATTTCCGGCGGAGGCCGCCACGACGCCGCGCTTCTTCTCGGCGTCAGAGAGCTTGGCCATGCGCACATAGGCGCCGCGGACCTTGAACGACCCGGCGCGCTGCAGGTTTTCGCACTTGAGGAAGACCTCGCCGCCCACCATGGTGCCGAGGGCCCGCGATGACTCCACGGGTGTCCGCGTAATAATCCCGTCGAGCAGCTTCTGCGCCTCCAGGACATCGTCCAGCGTGACGGGCAGGCTCTCAAGGGTATTCACGAACTGTTCTCCTTCTTCGGATCAGGCGTCGGTGCCCCGTCCGGCATCGCTGCCCGGAGCACCGCTGTTGGGTGCGGCGCCCTCGCGGCCGGGCGTTCGGCCCGGCAGGTGGACGTCTGTGAAGGTGGTATCTGCGCCGGGCTCGGGGGCAGGGCTTCGCCCTGGTCCCGCGGTTGCCAGCACTTCATCATGTTCCCACGTTCTGCCGGCAATGTAGCGAATCGACGAGTTTGCTACGGCGAGGAGCGGAACGGAAAAGAGCGCACCGGGGATCCCGGCGAGGTAGGAACCGGCTGCGACCGCCAGGATCACGGCCACGGGGTGGAGGGATACGGCCTTGCCCATGACGAGCGGCTGCAGTATGTGGCTTTCCAGTTGCTGGACCAGGAGCACGATCGCCAGCATGATCAGGGCGTTGACCGGTCCGTTGGCGACAAGTGCCAGCAGAACGGCGATGGCGCCGGTGACCAGCGCGCCGACCACCGGGATGAAGGAACCGAGGAAAACCAGCACGCCCAGCGGCAGCGCGAGCGGCACGCCGATGATGGCGGCGCCGACGCCGATTCCCACAGCGTCCACGAACGCGACGAACATCTGGATGCGCGCGTAGCTGACCATGGACGTCCAGCCGCGGCGGCCCGCACCGTCGGTGGCGCGGCGCGCGTTCCGGGGCATGAGACTGACCAGGAAGGCCCAGATCCTCTCACCTTCCAGCAGGAAGAAGATCAGCACGAACAGCGCCAGTACCAGGCCTGCGGCGAAGTGCCCGGCCGTGCTCCCGAACGTCAGGGCACCGCTGAGGATACTGCTGCTGTTGTTCTGCAGCGCGGCCGTGCCTTCCTGGACGTATTTGTCGATCTGGGCGGCCGTCAGCTGCAGAGGGCCTTCCGACAGCCAGGTCTGGACCTGCTGGACGCCCGTGAGTGCCTGGGACCACAGCTCCCCGAACCCCTGGGCGAGCTGGCGCCCCACCAGTGTCAGGGCGCCGATGATCAGGCCGATGAAACCGAGGACCGTGATGGCGACGGCGAGCCCTTTGGGCACGCTCCGCTTGGCCATCCAGCGCACGGCAGGGCTGAGGAGCCCCGCCAGCAGGGCGGCCACCATCACCGGGATGATGAGGAAGCTGACATGGCTGAGCAGCCAGATCAGGCCCCCTAGCACCAGCAGGATGAGCCCGGCGCGCCACGCCCAGGCGGCGGCGATCCGCACGCCGTAGGGAATGTCCTGGTCAATCTGTCGGTCGGTCCGCACCCGGGCCCCGGCACGGGATCCGGCCCCGGCCGCGGAAATGGCGGGTGTTGTGGCGGGTGCGGCGTCCTCAGCTGGCGTCATAGCCCCATAATTCCCTAGCAGCCGTTCAATAGGAAACCGGCAACGGGCAAGTGGAAACCAGCAAACGGCGTCCGGCTCTCCGGGTCAGTCCGCAGCGGCCGTCAGCGAGGAGGAGATGCCCCAGCTCATGGAGAACTGCTCCCCCGGCGCCAGCCAGCGAAGTCCCTCGCCGCTGTTGAACGCATTGGCCGGCCCGGTCATCGGCTCAATCGCGACCGCCTTCGTCCGGCCCGGAAATTCCGTCGTCACGAAGACGTGGACGTACGCGCAGTTCGCGTCCTGCCAGAGGCTTACCGTCCGCCCGTCAGGTGCCCGCAGCGTATGCCGGGCGACGCCACCGTCGAACTCCAGGTCCGTATAGGCCGAATCGAGGTCCAGGTCCCCCACCGGCCGGCCGTCGCGCAGATCGAACTCGCCGCCAACCGGCGTGGTGCTGCGCGGAATGAGGCGGTCATCGGCGACAAGCCGGGTCCGGGCATTCACGCTGACCGTGAGCTCCTCGCTGGGCACGTCCCCCAGCCGCAGGTAGGGGTGGGCGCCGAGCACGAACGGCGCGGGATCCTGGGAGTCGTTGATGAGGGTCTGGCGCACCACCAGCCCGAGGTCCTCGGCCAGTTCGTAGCGGACCCGGTGCCTCAGCAGGAACGGGTAGCCGTGCTGCGGGAACACGGCCGCTTCCAGGGTGACGGAGAATTCGTCCTCGTCCACGAGTTCGTAGGAAGAGTTCCGCAGCAGCCCATGGCTGGCGTTGTTGCGGGAGACCTCGGTGATGTCGAGCTGCAGTTTCTTGCCGTTTAGATGCCAGACGCCGTCCTCCACCCGGTTGGCCCAGGGCGCCAGGGTGATCCCGGTGGCGCCGGGCGGGATGTCAGCGTCGCCGTAGGTCTCGGTCAGGGCCGTGCCGCCGCGGCTGTAGAGGCGCAGCCCGGCGGCGAGTTCGGTGACGACGGCCAGGGCGTCGCCGCGCCGGAGCTCGTACTGCCGCCCGGACGCGTACCGCCGCACGGCGCCATTGGCGGAAGATGCAGTGCCGGATGCAGAATGTGTCGCTGTGAGATCCATGGTGACCACCGTACAGACCACCCGGCAACCCGTATACCTTGGATCCATGACTTCCAGAAGCGCAGGTGCCAGGCCATGAACCCTTCCCTGGACAGCGGCGGGCTTGCCGCGCGGTTTGAGTCGGTCTTTGGCGCCCGGCCCGACGGCGTGTGGCGGGCACCCGGACGCGTCAACCTCATTGGCGAGCACACGGACTACAACGAGGGCTTCGTCCTGCCGTTCGCGATCGACCGGGCAGCCCGGGTGGCCGTCAGGGTCCGGCCGGACTCCAGCGTGCGCATGCTGTCCACCTTTGGGAACCAGGGGCTGACGACGGCGGACATCGGCGCCCTGACCCGCGCCGGCGCCCGGGGCTGGACCAAGTACCCGCTCGGCGTCATCTGGGCCCTGCAGCAGCAGGGTCTCCCGATCCCCGGCGTGGACCTGCTTCTGGATTCCGACGTCCCCCGCGGCGCCGGCCTGTCGTCCTCGCATGCGATCGAATGCGCCGTGATCTCCGCGCTGAACGAGCTCACGGCCGCCGGGCTCTCCGCCCAGGAGATGGTCCTGGCTACCCAGCGGGCCGAAAACGACTTCGTCGGCGCGCCCACCGGCATCATGGACCAGTCGGCCTCGCTCCGGGCCACGGCCGGCCACGCCGTCTTCCTCGACTGCCGGGATCAGAGCGTCCGCCTGGTGCCGTTCGACGCCGACGCCGCGGGGCTGGTGCTGCTGGTCATCGACACCAAGGTCTCGCATTCCCACGCCGACGGTGAGTACGCGGCCCGGAGGGAATCGTGCGAACTTGCCGCCGAAGTGCTCGGCGTAGCGGCCCTGCGCGACGTCGGACTGGAGGACCTCGAGGAGGCCAGCGGGCTCCTCGACGCGGAGACGTTTCGACGCGTCCGCCACGTGGTCACGGAGAACGACCGTGTGCTGCAGACAGTCGAGCTGTTGGACTCCCTGGGCCCGGCCGCCATCGGCCCTTTGCTGGATGCCTCCCACGCCTCGATGCGGGATGACTTCGAGATCTCCTGCGCCGAACTGGACCTTGCCGTGGATACGGCGCGGTCGGCCGGCGCGATCGGCGCGCGCATGACCGGCGGCGGCTTCGGCGGCTCCGCGATCGCCCTGACCCCCGCGGGCTCGGCGCATCGGGTGCGTTCCGCCGTCGAACGGGCCTTCGCGCAGGCGGGGTATGCCGCACCGGAGATCTTCGGCGTCCGCCCCGCGGCCGGGGCCATGCGACTGGCGTAGGCGGGGCGTAGTCTGGGCGCATGCCAGAGGCCGTCATCGTTTCCACTGCCAGAAGCCCCATCGGGCGTGCCTTCAAGGGCTCGCTGAAAGACGAGCGGCCGGACGATCTCGCCGCCGCTATGGTCACGACGGCCCTCGCCGGAATCCCGGCGTTCGACGCGGCTGCCGGGCCGGGCCGCGGCCTGGATGACATCTATCTGGGCTGCGCCGAACCGAGCGGCGAGGCCGGCTCCAACATGGCCCGGGTGGTCAGCATCCTGGCCGGGCTGGACCACGTTCCCGCGGCCACCATCAACCGTTTCTGCGCTTCCAGCCTGCAGACGCTCCGGATGGCATTTCACGCCGTCAAAGCCGGCGAGGGACAGGCGTTCGTTGCCGCCGGCGTGGAGTCGGTGTCCCGTTACCGGGACTGGGCCGGCGCCGGCGAGACCGACGCGAGCACCCACAACCCGCGCTTCGAGGCGGCCAGGGAACGCTCTGCGGCCACCGCGGCCGCCAACACGCCGTGGACCGATCCGCGGCTGGGAGGCCGGATGCCGGACGTATACATCGCCATGGGCCAGACGGCGGAGAACGTTGCGACGAGCTATGGCATCGGCCGCGCGGAGCAGGACGCCTGGGCGGTGCTCAGCCAGAACCGGGCCGAGGCGGCCATCGCCGCCGGGTTCTACGCCCGCGAAATCGCGCCCTACACCCGTGCCGACGGCTCGGTGGTCGATCGCGACGATTCACCGCGGCCCGGCGTGACGGCCGAGGCCGTCAGCGCCCTGCAGCCGGTCTTCCGCAACGGCGGCACCGTGACGGCCGGCAATGCGTGCCCGCTCAATGATGGGGAGCCCGGATCGTCTCCACGGGTGTCAGCGCCCTGTCCCCGGAGCTGATGGGCATGGGCCCGGTCGAGGCCACCCGCCGGGCGCTCAGCCTCGCCGGGCTGACCGTCCGCGACATCGATCTCGTGGAGCTCAACGAGGCTTTTGCCGTCCAGGTCGTGGCCAGTGCGCGGGAGCTGGCCATCGATCAGGACAAGCTGAATGTCCACGGCGGCGCGATCGCCCTCGGACACCCCTTCGGCATGACCGGCGCACGAATGACCATCACCTTGCTCAACGGGCTCCGCGCCCGGGACGCCTCCCTCGGCCTCGCCACGCTGTGCGTCGGCGGCGGCCAGGGCATGGCGGTAGTGTTCGAACGGCTCAGCTGACGCTGTCCCGCTAAGGCGGCGCTGCCGGGAGCACCCGGCCGGGGCCGCCGGCCGGGAAAATCGAAGGGCCCCGCCAGCGGCGGGGCCCTTACTCGGAAAGCAGGTTGGACAACCAGTGCGTTCCGGAAACGACGGCGGTTAGTCGTTGCCGCGGAGAATCGACAGCAGGCGGATGATTTCGACGTAGAGCCAGACGAGCGTGACCGTGAGGCCGAACGCGGCGGTCCATGAGAAACGCTGCGGGGCTCCGGCGCTGATGGCCGCCTCGATGCTGGTGAAGTCCATGATCAGCGAGAACGCGGCCAGGCCGATCGCCAGCACACCGATGAAGACGCCGAGCGGGATGCCAAAGATCTCCACGCTGGTGCTCAGGCCGAACGGCGTGTTCACGGCCCCGGTCCACATCATGACGAGGTTGACGAGCGCGAACACCGCGTAGCCGATCAGCGCGATCATGAAGAACCGCATGAGCTTGGGCGTCGCCCGGACCTTGCCGCTCTTGAACAGCACCAGCGTCACCGCGAAGACGGAAAGCGTCCCGACGACGGCCTGGATGCCGACTCCCGGGTACAGGTTGTCGAGGATACGGGTCAGGCCACCGAGGAAGAAGCCTTCCAGCAGCGCGTAGGCCAGGATGAGCGCCGGAGACGGCTGCTTCTTGAAGGTGTTGACCATGGCGAGGGCGAAGCCGCCCAGCGCGCCAAGGATCATCAGCATGGACCCGGTGCCCTGCGGGACCGCGAGCGCCATTGCGGCGCCGACCACCAGAACGGCGAGGCACCCGGCAGTCTTGATGATGACGTCGTCGTACGTCATCCGGCCGATGTCAGCGGGGCCGGCCGCCGGCCGGTTGTACAGGTCCTGGAGCTGTTCCTGGGTCATCCCCTGCGGGGCCTGCCCATAGGCGTTCTGGCCATAGGAGTTCTGGCTGTAGGGGCCTTGGCCGTAAGAGCCTTGACCGTACGGAGCCTGCGGGGCAGGCGGTGCCTGGGTGGCTTCGCGGAAATTCTTTCCGCTGAAGATCGGGTTTCCGCCAGGTGCCATTACGGGTGTCCTCCAAGATTAGGGTGCGGGGTTGATCCGGTGCGATGCGGATAATTACGGTGCGAATTATTACGGTGCGGATAACTAAATGCGGACAATACGAATGGGACTGTACATAGTCACGCTACCAATTCCCACGGGCGGCAGGGAGGGATAGTTCCCCCTTGCGGCCGCCGCAACCGAACCGTGACCTGAAGGCGAGGGATCGGCGGTGCCGGATCAGGCCCGGGCCATTCGCACGGGGCGCCGGCCACGCCGGACAACGGTGTCCGCGGCCAGAGTCCCCGCGGCCAGCACAACCGCCTGTCCGTCCCCGCGGAAGTCGTTGAAGGGCTTCGACGGATCCCCCTTTGACTCCGGGAGCGGGCCGGGAACCGGCGCCGGCGTTCCCGTGCCGCTGGTGACGATGACGTCGTCGACGTAGATGTCGGCCATTTGCTGGTCGTGTTCGGAGCCGAGTTGCACCATATCCACCGTCGTCGCCGGAATGCTGACCGTGCCCGCATAGACGGAACGCCCGTCCCACCAGATTTGGACGTTCGTCCCGGGACCGTTCGGGACAACATGCATGACCAGCCGGTGCCAGGAATTCGTGGGCACATCCTGCCGCAGGGTGGTGTACGTGAAGCCTTCGGGTGTAGAAATCCGGAGCATCAGCTCATGGGAGACGTTTTGACGGAAGACATCCATGACGCGCAGGCGGCCGGAAAAGAACCGGAAGTAGGGAACGTTGTTCCCCACCTGTCCCTCTCCAGCGATGTTGAACCAGCCGTCCGCATACGCTTCTGTGGTCCCGGGCGTCAGGCCCACCGTCATCTTGGCCATGGAGCCGGGCGCCGTGGTGGTGTGCAGGACGGCGGCGCAGTTTCCGGAGTGCGACAGCCCGGCGGACACCGAGACATGACCTGTCCCGGAAGTGGAAACGCCGAACCCGTCCAGCGTGCCCGCTTCGAAACTGGAAGCTGCCGCTGCCGTCCCCGGATAAGGAACGGAAGGTGGCCCGACAGACGGCGTGCAGGCTTGTGCCCCGGCAGTCACGGGGCCGAGGCTGAGCGCGGGAATACCCAGAATCGCCAGCACAACTGAGCCCGCGAGGCATAGCTTGACCACCCGGTTCATCGGTCGGCCCTCCAAGATCGGCCCCTGCTATCGGCACCGGACCCGGGTTCCGGACTGAGGGACCCGGACGTGGCGTCCGGACTTCGGTTCTGGACCTCGGCACTGGACTCCCGCACTGGGCTCCAGGTTCTGGCGCTCTTCGCACCATAACCCGGGAGCACTTGGAAAAAGCTTGGAGCCCCGGCTCCGGCGAGTTGGCTGAACTGGCCCGGCTGACCCCCGCCCGGCGACGGCACGCGTCCCGGGCCGGGCCGCGCGGATCGGAGCCCCGTTGTCCCACTGTTTAGGCATACTCGGACTCAACAAAAGTTTTCTTTAGCAACCCTAAAGTGAGGCTCCGGCGCGACTTCACGGTTGTTACCCGATCGCGACGTTCTGCCTGCTCGCAGCGGCATTCATTAGGCCGCCCGGGCTGTAGCATAGGCCACACAGGGTGACGGACATCACAAGCCGGATCCCTGACCGTTCGCAGCGGTTGCAAAGGCGCAACCCACAGCACCCCCATGTGGAGGTTTTCAATTTGAGAAGCACAACGAGCGGCCTGTCGCAGCGACGGCGCGGCAGACTATTGAGGACTGTGGGGGCCGTATGTGCCGCCATAGCCGCGCTACTGCTCATCGTTGCCCCGGCATCCAGCGCTACGACCCCCTCGCCGACACCATCCCCGTCGGCTACCGAGTTCACCAACAGCATCAGCGGCTTCTTGCGCGGCGACGACCGCGCGCCGATCGCCGGGGTCACCATCACCGCCACGAACGGCGACTTCACGGGAACCACAAAATCCGGAGCCAACGGCGCCTGGACCATCGGAGTCCCCACCCAGGGAACCTACGTGGTCAAACTCGATGACTCGACGCTCCCGAAGGGTATCAAGCTCGCCGAGGGCCAGGAGAACCCCCGCAAGGTCACCTTCAGTCAGACCTCGAACCTTTCGGTGATCTTCGCCTTTGGCAAGGGCATTGTCGTCGAGGAGCAGAACTTCTGGCAGAACCTGCTCAACCGGTTGGTGGCCGGCCTGAGCTTCGGCCTGCTGCTTGCCCTGGCGGCCGTCGGCCTCTCGCTGATCTTCGGCACCACGGGTCTGACGAACTTCGCCCACGGTGAGATGGTCACGTTGGGCGCCGTCCTGGTGTTCGCCTTCAACGCCATGCACCTGCCGTTCTGGCTGGCCATCATCCTGGCCATCATAGGCGGCGGCTTGTTCGGTTACGTCCAGGATGCGGGACTGTGGAAACCGTTGCGGCGCCGCGGAACCGGGCTTGTTCCGATGATGATCGTCAGCATCGGCCTGGCTCTGGCCGTGCGTTATGTGATCCAGTTCTACTTCGGCGGCGCCACCCAGCAGCTGCCGTTCGCACAGAGTGCTGAGATCCTGATCGGTCCGGTTTCCATCTCCCCCAACAACCTCTGGTCCCTCCTCATCAGTGCCGCCGTGATCGCCGCCCTCGGCGTCGTCCTGCTCAAGACCCGCCTCGGCAAGGCCACCCGCGCGGTGGCCGACAACCCGGCGCTGGCCGCGGCCTCCGGCATCGACGTCGACTCCGTCATCCGGATCGTCTGGGTGGTCGGTGGCATGCTCGCCGCCCTCGGCGGCATCCTCTGGGCCTACTACCGGCCCGGCGTCACCTTCGACATGGGGTCGCAGATCCTGTTGCTCATCTTCGCCGGCGTCACGCTCGGCGGCCTCGGCACGGTCTGGGGCGCCCTGGTCGGTTCCATCATCGTCGGCATCTTCGTTGAGCTGACCACCGTGTTCGGCCTCGCGGCCGACCTCAAATACGTGGGAGCGTTGTTCATCATGATTGTTGTCCTCTTGTTCCGGCCTCAGGGCATTTTGGGCCGCCGCGAGCGCGTGGGTTAGGAGACAGCCATGGATTTCGGATTCATTTTTTCCAGCGCCGCCGGCGAACTGTTCAGCCCGACGACGGCTGCCTACGCCCTGGCCACCCTTGGCCTTGCGGTCCACTTCGGCTATGCCGGCCTGCTCAACTTCGGCCAGGCGGGCTTCATGGCGGTGGGAGCCTACGGCTTCGCCATCTCCACCCTGACGTTCCACGTGCCGTTCTTCGTCGGACTGCTCGTCGCCGTCGTCTGTTCGGCCATCTTTGCCCTCCTGCTGGGCATCCCGACGCTGCGGCTCAGGGCTGACTACCTGGCCATCGTGACCATCGCGGCGGCGGAAATTGTGCGCTATGTCGTCACGACCAACCAGTTGACCGCCGTCACCGGTTCGGCCAACGGCCTGGCGGCCTTCGAGGGCGATTTCTACGCCATGAACCCCTTCCCTCCGGGGACCTATATCGGCATGAACAACCGCGACTTCTTCATCCGGGTGGTTGCCTGGGCCGTTGTGGCCGTGTTCTGCCTCCTGGTCTGGCTGCTGATGCGCAGCCCGTGGGGCCGGGTCATCAAGGGCATCCGCGAGGACGAGAACGCCGTCCGGTCGCTCGGCAAGAACGTCTACGCCTACAAGATGCAGGCCCTCATCATCGGTGGCGTGCTCGGTGCCCTGGCGGGCATGATCTTCACGATCCCCCGCGGCGCGGTCCAGCCTGCCAACTACGGCACGGAACTGACCTTCTTCCTCTACACCTGTCTGCTGTTGGGCGGTCTGGGCACCGTCCTTGGCCCGGTGGTCGGCGCCATGATCTTCTGGGTGGTGCTTTCGCTCACCCAGGGCATCCTCTATGGCCTGATCGAGTCCGGGACCATCACCTGGCTGAACACGGTCCAGGCCGGGCAGCTGCGTTACATCCTGGTCGGCGTGGCGCTCATGCTGCTGATGATCTTTAGGCCCCAGGGCGTCCTCGGCAACAAGAAGGAGCTGGCATTCGCATGAGCATTCCAAGCGAAGAGTCGCGCGGCGAACCCCGCATGTCGGAAGAGACCGACTACATGACGGACACCCGTCCGATCGCCGCCGGAGAGATCGCCCCCGGCTGCAAGAAGCGTGATCCGATCGTGGTGGCCGAAAACGTCACCCGCAGCTTCGGCGGCATCAACGCCGTCGACGTCCAGCACCTCGAGATCCCGCGTCACAAGATCACGGCGCTAATCGGCCCGAACGGTGCCGGCAAGACCACCCTGTTCAACCTCCTGACCGGATTCGACACCCCAAATTCGGGCAGCTGGCAGTTCGAAGGCCAGAGCATTGCGGGTGTCTCCTCCTACAAGGTCGCCCGGATGGGCATGGTGCGCACCTTCCAGCTCACCAAGGTCATGGGCAAGCTCACCGTCATGGAGAACATGCGTCTGGGCGCCTCCAACCAGTCCGGCGAGAGGCTCTCCAAGGCCCTGTTCAAGGGCATCTGGGGCGGCCAGGAGAAGAAGATCACCCAGGAAGCGAACGTGCTGCTGGAGAAGTTCAAGCTGGACGCCAAAAAGGACGACTACGCGGCGTCCCTGTCCGGCGGCCAGCGCAAGCTGCTCGAAATGGCACGCTCGCTCATGGTCCGGCCCAAGCTCGTGATGCTGGACGAGCCGATGGCCGGCGTGAACCCGGCCCTGACGCAGTCGCTGCTCGATCACATCAAGAACCTCAAGTCCGAGGGCATGACGGTCCTGTTCGTCGAGCACGACATGCACATGGTCCGGCACATTGCCGACTGGGTCGTCGTCATGGCCGAAGGCAAGATCGTCGCCGAGGGCCCGCCCGCCGAGGTCATGAAGAACCCCGCAGTGATCGACGCCTACCTCGGCGCCCACCACGACGTCGACCTCGGCGACGCTGAGGGCATCAAGGAACTGGCCGCCGAGCTGGTGGCCGACGAGGACTCGATCGTCGGCACTGAAAACGCCGGCATCATCTCCGCCGACGTCCTCACCACGGAGGCGGAGGAGCCGAACGGGACAGCGCACGGCCGCCGCAGCTCCGAGGAGCCGAACCGCACTGATGAGTCGGGCAGCACAGCGCAGCCGAACCGCACAGAGAAGGACACAGAATGAGCGCCACCAGCGCGGCACCCTCCGCCCATCCCGCCTTCGAAGGGGACTCGGTCGTCAAGGTCACCGACCTCGTGGCCGGCTACATTCCCGGTGTCAATATCCTCAACGGCTGCAGCATCGAGGCCCGGAAGGGCGAACTGATCGGCATCATCGGCCCCAACGGCGCCGGCAAGTCCACGCTGCTGAAGGCCATGTTCGGCCTGGTCAAGGTCCACTCCGGCTCCGTGGTGGTCCGCGGGCAGGACATCACCGGGCTCAAGGCCAACAAGCTCGTCAGCCGGGGTGTCGGGTTCGTGCCGCAGACCAACAACGTGTTTGCGGCCCTGACCATCGAGGAGAACCTGCAGATGGGCATGTTCCAGCGGCCCAAGGACTTCTCCCAGCGCTTCGACTTCGTCACCAGCCTGTTCCCGGAGCTGGGCAAGCGGCGCGCGCAGCGGGCCGGTTCGCTCTCCGGCGGCGAGCGCCAGATGGTGGCCATGGGCCGGGCGCTCATGATGGATCCGGCCGTGCTGCTGCTCGATGAGCCGTCGGCCGGCCTCTCCCCTGTCAAGCAGGATGAGACGTTCCTGCGGGTCCACGAGATCAACCGGGCCGGCGTCTCCGTCATCATGGTGGAGCAGAACGCGCGCCGCTGCCTGCAGATCTGTGACCGCGGCTACGTGCTGGACCAGGGCAAGGACGCGTACACGGGCACGGGCCGGGAGCTCATGAAGGATCCCAAGGTCATCCAGCTCTACCTGGGAACGCTCGCGGACACCGTCGAGTAGTTCTGCTTCGGGCAGTATCCCGAGCAGAGGGGCCGTCACCAGCCGGTGGCGGCCCTTTTGCATGCCCGGCGTGCGCGGTAGCGGGAAGTTGCACCCGCTGGAGGCTCCGGGCGCACTTAGCCCCACCGGGCGCCTCCGCAGCCACTTGCCAGGCGCCTGCGCATCGCGCTCCCCGGCGGCTCCCTCCCCAGGCACGCCCGGACAGAGATCCCTGCCGCCGTGGGCCCACCCGGCGGGCCCCTCACCCGAGCCAGTTTCCGCACCGGATTCGGACCAGCGCCCCTCGGATCCGGGCAGCCCTCGTCCGGTTCCGTAGCGTATTGCCGATTCCGTAGCGTATTGCCAGTTCCGCGGCCTCCCTATGGCACACAGCACCCCTCCCAGCGCTTCGCCCGCCGGAGCCGACCCCACGAAGCCGGTCCACTCCCGGCGTCCTCAGGTCCCGTTTCCGCACCGGTTCCGGACCAGCGCCCCTCGGATCCGGGCAGCCCTCGTCCGGTTCCGTAGCGTATTGCCGATTCCGTGGCGCCCAGCCGGCTCCGTAGCCCCCGCCTGGTTCCACGGACCCGGAGCTGTTGCCCCGGGTCTCCGGAGACGCAAAAGACCCCCGCCCGGTGAAGGACGGGGGTCTTCGGTGTGTCGAGGGGAAGCGGCTTACAGCTTGCCGAATTCTTCCTTGACGGGGACGTAGGTGTTGTCATCCTTGTACTCGTAGATGCCGATGTACGCTTCCGTGGGGTCGCCGGCGTCGGAGAACGTGACTGGACCGGACTGGCCGTCGTAGTCGATGTCCTTGCCGTTACGGAGCAGGGTGACGCAGGACGGGAAGTCGTTGCACTTCTCGCCGCCCTGGGAAACGTCCTTCAGGTGTGCGGCGATGTCGACGCCCTTGGTGCTCTTGGCTTCCTCGGCCGCCAGCGCGATCAGGTTCACTGCGTCGTAGGACTCGCCTGCGTAGCTGTAGTCCTTCAGCGCCGGGTCAATCGCCAGGAGCTTCTTCTTGAAGTCATCCTTGGCGAAAGTGCCCGGGATGGTGCCCTGGGCGCCCTTGAGGGTTCCCGGCTGGAAATCCTTGCTGTAGTCGGACATGTTGCCGTCCACCATGAAGATCTGGTTGGGCTTGACGCCCTTGCCCGTCATGAGGGGGACAATGCTCTTGGCCTGGTCGAAGGTGATCAGGGCAATGGCGTCCGGCTTGGCGGCGAGAACCTTGTCCACCTGGCTGCTGAACTGGGAGTCGCCTTCATTGAAGAGTTCCTGGGCAACAACCTTGCCGCCGGCTGCCTCGAAAGCGGCCTGGACGTTCTTTGCCAGGCCCGTGCCGTAAGCGTCGTTGAGCACGATCATGCCCAGGGTCTGAGCTCCACAGGACGCCATGTAGTTGCCGAGGACCTTGCCCTGGAGCACGTCCGAGGGGGCGGTGCGCCAGTAGAGGCCCTTGTCATCCCAGGTGGTGAAGTCCGGGGACGTGTTGGCCGGCGAGAACTGGACCACGCCGGCGCCGGTGATCTGGTTGATCACGGTCTTGGATACGCCCGAGGAGGCTGCGCCGATGATTGCGCTGACGCCCTGCCCGAGCAGTGCCGTGGTGGACTGGGTGGCGATGTCGGTCTTGGTGTCACCGGAGTCACGGTGGATGACCTCGACCGGCTTGCCCAGGACGCCGCCGGCGTCGTTGATCTCCTTGATGCCAAGGTTCACGCCGGCAATTTCGGGCGGGCCGAGGAAGGCGAGGGAACCCGTGGTCGGCAGGAGCGAGCCGATCTTCAGGGGCGTTTCGGTGGTGGTGGCCGAGGCGGGGACGGACCCGCCCGCGTTAGCGGCGGTGGTTCCGGCGCCGGAGGCGCTGGGGGCCGGGCAAGCGATGCCGGCGGCCGCGGCTGAGCTGGAGCCCGACGAACTCGGGGTGGACGAACCACCACAAGCCGTAGCCAGAAGGGCGACGCCGATGCTAAGCGCTGTCAGCTTAGCGATGCGGGGCGCAACCTGGGGGAGTGAAGTCATGTACAAGCTCCTCGATCTAAAGGTGCGAACGGCCTTTGACGCGAAAGATCAGGTGTTCCTGATTCCACTTCAAGCTAGTGCAAATTTGACGCGAAAATAAGTGACTACGGTCACATCCTTATAACACTCGTTGCATAGAGGAAATCTGGACGGTTCCCTGCGGTCTTTTGGCGCGCGGCGGAGGCATCAAGGGACAGGACAGAACCGGGAAACGGGCCGCCAGCGGAGCGGCGCGGCGTGGGGCCAACGTGCGGCGTCGAGGGACAACAACACTGCGTAGCGTAAAGATGTGCCCCAGGTGGGACTCGAACCCACAACACGCGGATTTTAAGTCCGCTGCCTCTGCCAATTGGGCTACTGGGGCGCCCGGTCCATGGTATCCCGTCGCGGGCCGGATCAGCCCGAAAAAGGGCCTGCGTAACGGAAGGTGCCGCTCACGCCGCCGGGCCAGACGGCGAGCGGGAGAAGCTGGAAGTGGGCGCCCCAGCCTGCCTCCGGCGGCTCCACCCCGAGGGACGTGGACGGCACGAAGCCGAAGCGGGAGTAGTACTCGGGGCTGCCCAGTAGCGCGATCCCCCGCTCCCCCGCGGCGTTGGCCCGCGCCACAGTCTCCTTCATGAGCGCGGTGCCGATGCCGTGGCGCTGCAGCCGCGGCAGGACGCTGATCGGCCCGAGTCCCAGGAGCTCGAGCTCCCCCACCCACCCGCGGGTGCTGATGACGTGGCCCACCACCTCGCCGTCGAGTTCCGCGACAATGCTGAACTCCGGCAGGTACTCGGGGCAGTCGAAGAGCCGCCGGAGCAGGCCAACTTCCTCCGGCTCGCCGTCCACAGGCAGTCCGGTCACCGGGGAAACGGCGAAGGCCGCGGCCGTCAGGGCCAGGATGGCGGGACGGTCTTCGGGCTGCTCCGTGCGCAGCACGAGCGTCGGCGCGGGGCCTTCCCGGCGGTTGTCCGCCGCCAGCTCGTGCAGCACTTCCAGCGCCCGGTCGGCGTCGGCCACCGGCACCAGGAGATGGTCATGGTGGAAGCCCGCCAGCACGTTGCAGCTGATCTTCGCCTCGGTCAGGGCGGCGCCGACGGCGGCCGTCAAACCCACCGCTTCCAGCGAGGAATGCACCTCAAGGGTTATCCAGGCCCCGACAAAGTCGTAGGACAGCCCCATGCTGTCCGCGTCGGCCCGGGGCATCACAACGGTCAGCCCCTCGGCTTCCCGGACGGCGGCCATGATTCCGCCGGCCAGCGGCCTGCCGTGCGGCCACAGGACATAGACGAACTCGCCTCCGCGGCGGACGGGATGCATGGCTGCCAGAAGCGTGGGGAGATCCTTTTCACCGGTCATGGACTTCAGTCTAGGCGCGGGCCTGCACCGCCCAGCCACCACGGTGGCGGAACCAAAAAACGACGGCGGCTGCTCCCCTGGGGGAACAGCCGCCGTCGTAGGCCAACTGCCAGCTAGCTGGCAGCAGTTACGGCAAGTACGCTACTTGGCGTCTGCCGGGACCGATGCCTTGGCGTCCACCTTCGACTCTGCCTTGGCGTCGGCCGCAGGCTTGGCTGCTTCCGGGGCCGGGACAGCGGCTGGCTTCGGAGCCGGAGTCGCTGCGGTCACGAAGGCGCCGCGCGGGTTGTCCAGGTCCATGAGCTGCGTGGTGTCGCGGCCCAGGAAGAAGGCCCAGAACCAGCCGGAGATCACGCGGATCTTGCGCTCAACGGTGGGCATGGCCATGCCGTGGTAGCCACGGTGTGCCAGCCAGGCCAGCGGGCCCTTGAGGCCGATGCGGCCAATCAGGTTGATGTTCGCCACGCCCTTCCATTCGCCGAAGCCGGCGACGGCGCCCAGGTTCTTGTGCTTGTAGTCCGTGAGGGGCTTGTTCCAGCGGGAGGCCCACAGGTTCTTGGCCAGGCGCTTGGCCTGGCGCAGGGCGTGCTGGGCGTTCGGCACGCAGGTGCCGTCCGGCAGGCCGCTGCCCGTGAGGTCGGGAACGGCAGCGATGTCGCCGGCAGCCCAGGCGTTGTCGATGATGCCCTCGTCGCCGGCGATGCGCAGGTCGGCAAGGACGCGGACGCGGCCGCGCGGTTCGAGCGGGAAGTCGGTGGAACGGACCATCGGGTTGGCCTGCACGCCGGCAGTCCAGACAAGGGTGTCAGTTTCGAATTCCTGGGCCGGGGTCTTGTCCGGGAGGTTGATGAGCTTCAGGGAGCCCTCGGCGTTGTCGAGCGAGGTGTTGAGCAGGACCTCGATGCCGCGGCTGCGGAGGTGTCCGACGACCCATTCGGCCTGCTGCGCCGTGACCTCGGGCATGATGCGGCCCATGGCCTCGACCAGGACGAAGCGGACTTCTTCCTGCTTGACGCGGGGGTTGTTCTTGACCGCGGCGCGGGCGAGGTCTTCCATTTCGGTGATGCACTCGATGCCGGCAAAGCCGCCGCCGACGACGACGAAGGTCAGGGCGCGGGCACGCTCGACGGGGTCGGTCATGAGCGAGCCGGTCTCGATGCGTTCGAGGACCTTGTTGCGCAGGGCAACGGCTTCCTCGATGGTCTTCAGGCCGATGCCCTTGTCCGCCAGGCCCTTGATCGGGAACGTGCGGGTGATGGCGCCGGCAGCCAGCACGACGTCGAAGTAGGGAACCTCGAAGGTGTCGCCGCCGTCCGCGGGGGCGACGACGGCGGTGCGGTTGGCGTGGTCGATCGAGGTGACGCGGCCCTCGATGAGTTCGGTCTGCTTCAGGTGCATGCGGTGCGAGACCACCGCGTGGCGGGCCTCGATGTTTCCGCCGGCAACTTCCGGCAGGAAGGGCTGGTAGGTCATGTAGGGCAGCGGATCAACGAGGGTGACGATGCCACCTGCATTCGCGATCTTTTTCTGCAGTTTGAGGGCTACATACAGGCCGACGTACCCGCCGCCGACGACGAGTACCCGGGGACGGTCCTGGAGCTGAAGGGAGGATGCCATGCGTCAAGAATACAGTAGTTTGTGAAAACCTTCACTAACTATGACGGGTGGCTGGAATCCACCGAATCGGCGGCTCCCGGCCCGGCTCCCGGGCCGGGCCGGTCCGGCCGTTCGGGCGTGTCAGCGCCTTCCTTGGGCGAGCTGCGCATCGCGGCCCGCAACTGGAAGGCGGCGGCGGCAATGATGCCCACAAACAGGAATCCGAAGCCCAGGACCACGGCGGCCGGCACGGCGCTGTCCAGCTGCGAGGGCTTCTCCGCGACCGGCACGGTCGCCTCAGGCAGCGTGGGGGCGGCGCTGGAGGGCGCGGGCGTCGCAGCAGGCGCCGTCGTGGCCAGGTTGCCGCGCCGCTGAACCCGGATCCAGTCCGAAATGGACCCCAGCGGATTGACCTTGGTTTCGGGCACATCGGCCTTGAGGGCGGCCTCGGCGTTGAGGACGCCGAACCCGTAGAGCGGATCCTTTCCCGGAGCCCCGGCGTCCTTGGCCGTGCTGACGATCCTGTTGATCACCTGGCTCGCGGACATCTCCGGCCATTTGGAGCGGATCAGGGCCGCGACGCCGGCCACGATGGGGGTGGCGCCGGAGGTGCCCGCCCACTCGGCATAGCCGCCGCCGGGCATGCCGCCGATCAGGTCTTCAGCGGGAGCGGCGACGCCGATGCTGATGCCCTGGGAGGACGCGTCGATGCTGGCCGTTCCGTTGCGGTCCAGGCCCGCGACCGTGAGGACACCCGGAATCGTGGCCGGGGCGCCGACCTGGACGTTTCCGCCGACGCGGTTGCCCGCGGCGGCCACGATCACCACGTCCTTCTGTTCGGCGTAGAGAAACGCCGCGTCCCAGCTCTGCGGCCACTCCGGCGACGTGCTGCCGAGTGAAATGTTGATGACGCGGGCGCCGTTGTCGACGGCCCAGCGCACGGCCTCCGGAATCTGGTCCTGGTCGCTCTTGCCGCCCGGGTTGGCGGAACCGAGCCAGGTCGAGACGGACAAGATCTGGGCCTCAGGGGCGACGCCGACCACCCCGTCCGGGCCGGCGTCCGAGCCCGCGGCCGGGCCCGCGGAGGCACCGGCACTCGGCTTGGCGGTCGCACTGGCGGGCTGGTGTCCGCGCCCTGCGAGCATCGTGGCCACGAGGGTTCCGTGTTCGGGTTTGGCGCCGATGCTCTCCTGCCCGTTGGCACCGCCGGCGCCGGAGATGTCGGCGCCGCCGGCAAGCACGCCCGCTAGGTCCGGATGCGTGCCGTCCACGCCGCTGTCAATCACAGCGACTTTGACACCGGCGCCCTTGGACACTTCCCAGGCTTTGGTGATGCCCGATTCGGCGAGCCAGTATTCCTTGTCCCGCCAGGAGTCGGCGTGGGCGGGCGCGGCTGAGGTCAGCGCCGCCGCGGACATGCCGCCGGCAAGGGCCAAAGCCATCAACGCGGAGGCGGTCCGGCGGTGCCGGGCTGTTGCTCTGGTCATACAGGTCCTATCGGCGGATGCGCCAGTGGCACAAGCACTCTGTCGGTACACAACGGCTAGTGCACTACTGCTGGTGCGACATCAGCTGATGCTGAGGGCAATTCCGTCAAGAATATCGTGTTCGCTGGCCACTGCCGTGGTGATGCGGCCGGCCGTGACGTCGGCCAGGCGCTCCAGGACCCGCCGCCACACGAGGCCGCCGGCGCCAATCACGTCCACCCGCCCGGGGTGCATGAACGGCAGCGCGGCCCGCTCTTCCCGGGTCATGTCGAGCAGTTCGGTGCAGGCTTTCCGCACCGCGTCCAGGTCCAGTTCGGTGCCGTGGATTGCGGCCGGCGAATACTCCGGCAGGCGCAGCGCATGCGCCGTGATGGTGGTGACGGATCCGGCCACGCCGACGACGGCGGTGGCGCGTTCCAGCGGCACGGTGCGTGCCGCCTCGCTGATGGCGGCGTCGACGTCGGCCTCCGCCGCTGCGATCTGCTCCGGGGTGGGCGGATCGCTGCGCAGGTGCCGTTCGGTCATCCGGACGCAGCCGACGTCGACCGAGCGGGCGGCGATGACGCCTCCGGCGTTGCCGAGCACGAACTCCGTGCTCCCGCCGCCGAGGTCCACCACGAGCACGGGGTCGTCGCCGCGGGAGGGCAGGACGCTGCTGGCGCCGGCGAAGGACAGTGCGGCTTCCTCATCGCCGGTGATCACCTCGGGCTCGACGCCGAGGATGGCGCGGATGCCGTCGACGAAGACCTGCCGGTTGCTGGCGTCGCGGGTGGCGGAGGTGGCCACGAAGCGCACCTTTTCCACCCCGTGCTCGCGGATGAGGGCGGCATAGTCCCGGGTCGCGGCAAACGTTCGCTCCAGCGCTTCCGGGGCGAGTTCGCCCGTCGAGTCCACGCCCTGCCCCAGCCGGACCACGCGCATTTCCCGCACGACGTCGGTCAGCCGCGGGGCGGGCTGCCCGGTCGCGGCGTCCGTGCCGGTACCCGTGTCTATGTCTGCGTTTATATCCGCGATCAGCAGGCGGATCGAGTTGGTGCCGCAGTCCACGGCCGCGACCCGGGTCATTTGGTCTCCTCCGTGCTCGCGGTGCCGGCGGCTTCCGCGCCGTCTGCAGCACCGGCGGCTTCCGCGCCTTCTGCAGCACCGGCGGCTTCCGCGCCGCGGGACTTGCGCACGGGGGCGGGCCGGCCAACGATCTCCGGCAGGCCCTGCGGTCCGTGGCGGCTGAGGTCCCGGGACGGGACCTCTCCCCCGGTGTCCCAGGCGCCGTCGCAGTAGCAGCGGTCCGCGGTCCACCACTCGGCGATGGCGGCGATCGCCTCGTCACCGAGCGGGTTCACGCCCGCTCCGGCGGCCAGCGAATGGCCCACGAGTACATGCAGGCATTTGACGCGCGTCGGCATTCCGCCGGCGGAGACGCCGTCGATCTCGGGCACGGCGCCAATGCCGGACCGGGCGCCGATTTCTGCGCGTGAGGCCAGGTACGCCTCGTGGGCGGCGCGGTAGCGCGCCGCGAGATCGACGTCGGCGGCGAGCCGGACGTTCATCTCGTTCATCAGCCCGGCAGCCTCCAGCCGCGACACCGCGGACGTGATCACCGGGTGCGTGAGGTAGAACGTGGTGGGGAACGGCGTGCCGTTGCTCAGCCGCGGCGAAGTGGCGGCCACGAGCGGGTTTCCGCAGACGCAGCGGGCGGGGATCTCGACGACGTCGCGCACCGGCCGGCCCAGCTGGCGGCTGAGGACCTCGAGGTCGTGCGGTGAGGGTTGGCGGGAGGCCGCCGGTGCACTTGAGGCGGGAAGTGGCGCCGGGGTCTGCGGTGCCTGCGGCTGGTTCTCGTCCGCTCGGTTCTGGTCCACTCGGTTATCGTCCACGGGAGTGGCACCTTCCTGCCCTGTTCCGGGTGTCCTCGGGACAACCTCGGCGGCGGGCGCCGCTTCTAGTCTGTTGCCGATCGCCTGATGGACTCCCAGAGGGCGTCCACCCAGGGCAGGTTGGCCGGGTCTTGTGCTGATGCTGCACCCGCCGTGCCACTGGACTGCGCGGCAGGAAGATCGCTGCCGAAGACCCAGTAGCCCGTCTCTCCGGGCATAACCATGTTAATGCGATCGCGGGCCTGCTGTTTCACGTAGTTGGGATCCTGCCACCGTGAGACCTGGCGTTTGAGGTCCTCCTGCTTTGACTGCTTGGCCGCGATATCCGCCTGAAGCGCCGCGATCTCGGCGCGCTTGTCGAGGAAGATCTTGACCGTGGGCGCGAGCAGGATGGTGATGGCAATCATGACCACGCCGAGCGCAAGCAACCGGCCCGAGAACGCCTTGGCGGGTACCGGATCCAGTGAATCGTCGGTGTCCCGCGCGGCGGCCCGGCGCGCGGCTTTGCCGCCGGCCTTCCCGGGCGACTTCCCTGGCGACTTCCGTGGCGCCTTCCCGGGCGAGGGCCGGGATCCTGGCGTTGCCGTCGGCCGCTTCTGGCCGGTGGCCGGGACGTCGGGGGACTCGGGGACTGGGCTTTCGGGGGTTCGGCCGTCGGAGCCGCGCTTGCCTGCAGCACGTGCTGCCGTCTGGGAAGATGCCGGCCCGGCGCCGGAGGACTTGGCCGGCGTCGTTGTGCCCGCGCTGCTGCGGGAGCCGCCGAAGTCCGCCCGGATGACGTCGCCGCCGTCGACTGTTGCACCCAAGCCCGTGGCCGCAGGCTTGGCGGCAGCAGCCTTGGGGGCCGCGGGCGTAGCCCGGGGAACATTGGGACGTCGGGTAGCCATGTCACTCCTTCAAAAGCGGACCAAAAACAGAACCGGTGGCCATGGTCTTTCAACCATAGCCACCGGTTACCGGTTTTCGCGGCTAACTAGCCCTTGAAACGCGGGAAGGCGCTGCGTCCGGCGTAGCGTGCGGCGTCGTCGAGTTCTTCTTCGATGCGCAGCAGCTGGTTGTACTTTGCGACGCGCTCGGAACGGGCCGGTGCGCCCGTCTTGATCTGGCCGGCATTGGTGGCAACCGCGATGTCGGCGATCGTGGTGTCCTCGGTCTCGCCGGAGCGGTGCGAGGTGATGGTGGTGTAACCGGCACGCTGGGCCAGGGACACGGCATCCAGGGTCTCGGTCAGGGAGCCGATCTGGTTGACCTTCACCAGCAGCGAGTTTGCCGTGGCGGAGTCGATGCCCTGCTGCAGGCGGACCGGGTTGGTGACAAAGAGGTCGTCGCCCACGAGCTGGACCTTGTCGCCGATGGCGTCGGTGAGGGTCTTCCAGCCTTCCCAGTCGTTCTCGTCCAGGGGGTCCTCGATCGAGACCAGCGGGTAGTCGGCGACGAGTTCGGCGTAGTAGTTGCTCATCTCGGTGGCCGTGAGGGCCTTGCCTTCGAACTGGTAGGCGCCGTCGGTGAAGAATTCCGAGGAGGCAACGTCCAGGGCCAGGGCGATGTCCTTGCCCGGGGTGTAGCCGGCGTTCTTGATGGCTTCCTGGATCAGGTCCAGGGCAGCGCGGTTGGAGGGCAGGTTCGGGGCGAAGCCGCCCTCGTCGCCCAGGCCGGTGGACAGGCCCTTGGCCTGCAGCACGGACTTGAGGTTGTGGTAGACCTCGACGCCCCAGCGCAGACCCTCGGAGAAGGTCTCGGCGCCGATCGGCGCGATCATGAATTCCTGGATGTCGACATCGGAGTCGGCGTGCGAGCCGCCGTTGAGGATGTTCATCAGCGGCACCGGCAGGACGTGGGCGTTCGGGCCGCCCAGGTACTTGTACAGCGGCAGGTCGGCGGACGCCGCGGCAGCGTTGGCGACGGCGAGGGACACGCCCAGGATGGCGTTGGCACCGAGCTTGGACTTGTTGGCAGTGCCGTCGAGGTCGATCATGGCCTGGTCGATGCTGCGCTGGTCGGTCGCGTCGAAGCCGATCAGGGCCGGGGCGATCTGGTCGATGACGGCGTCGACGGCCTTCTGGACGCCCTTGCCGAGGTAGCGGCCCTTGTCGCCATCGCGGAGCTCAACAGCCTCGTGCTCGCCGGTGGAGGCGCCGGAGGGAACTGCTGCGCGGCCGATCTGGCCATCGGAGAGCAGGACTTCAACTTCTACGGTCGGGTTGCCACGGGAATCGAGGATCTCGCGGGCGTGGATGGCATCGATAAGCGCCATGGATATGCTCCTTTGGGTGAAGCGATCTGCAGGGAATCTGACTGCTGGGAATCTGGCTGTACATCAAGCTGATAAGCCGACGTCGTCGTCGCTACTAGCCTAGTCGAGAGCGGGATAAGTTACGGAAACCTATCCAATCCCCGGACGTCATGATGCCGGCGCCACTTGCCCGGCACTATGAGGCCTACGCTACCGTGCCGGCGCTATGATGCCGGCGACACAGGGCCGTGACTGTCCTGGAAGCGGCGGAGGGCTCCGCGGAGGGCGCGCTCGGCGTCGAGCCCGCCGGCCCTGGCGGCCGCCACGATCCCGAACAGCAGCTCTCCGAGCTCCTCTTCGGTGCCGGGGATGTCTACGCCGGTCACGCCGGCGGCCGTCGGCAGGCCGGCGCGCTCGGCCCGGTCCAGGAGCTTTTGGGCCCGCGCGAGGGCAGGAAGCGCGCCGGGAACGCCGTCGAAGCCGTGGCCGCCTTCCGGTTTCTCTGCTTTCTTGACGGCATCCCACGTCAGGACGATCTCCTCGACCGTTGCAGGGAAGGAATCCTGCAGTGAGCCGTCGGGGCGGAAGACGTGCGGGTTCCGCCGGATCATCTTGGCGTTAAGAGAGCGCGCGACGTCGTCGAGGTCGAAGGCGCCGCGTTCCTCCGCGAGCCGGGCATGCAGGACCACCTGGAGCAGCACGTCCCCGAGTTCGGATTTCAGGTCGGCGTCGCCGCCCTCCGTCTCGATGGTTTCGGCCACCTCGTACGCCTCTTCGAGGAGGTATTCGACGAGAGACTCGTGGGTGAGGGCACCCATCCAGGGGCAATGGGCGCGCAGCTCGGCGATCGTTCGCACCAAGTCACCGAGCGGCGCGCCCACCGCGTTATCCCGGCTAGCCAAGGTCGGCGTAGGCCTCGTTGATGTATTCCACCAGTGCTTCCTTCTCCTCGAGCGGGAGGAAGGCGGCCTCGGCGGCATTCAGCGTCAGCTCCAGGAGGTCGTCGAGGTCGTAGTCGAAGGTCTCGACCAGGAGCTCGAACTCGTCCGTGAGGGTCACGCCGCTCATGAGCCGGTTGTCCGTGTTGATGGTGACGTTGAAGCCCAGCTGGTAGAGCATGTCCAGCGGGTGGCTTTCGATCCCCTCACCGAAGCCGGCAATGGCACCGGTCTGCAGGTTCGACGACGGGCAGATCTCCAGCGCGATGCCGCGGTCGCGCACCCAGCTGGCCAGCTCGCCCAGGGTCACCATGCCGATGGTGTCGCTGACCTCGACGCCGAACCCGTCGGCGTCCTCCCAGGCCTCGCTGTCCTCTTCGAATTCGATCGTGACATCCTCGGCGATCCGGACACCGTGGCCCAGGCGAAGCGCCCGGCCGTCCACCAGGGCCGACTGGATGCTCTCCAGGCCGGCCGCCTCGCCGGCGTGGACAGTGGCCGGGAAGTTGTGCTCGGCCAGGTAGGTGAAGGCGTCCTTGAAGCGGGAGGGCAGGAAGCCGTCCTCGGCGCCGGCGATGTCAAAGCCCACCGCGCCCTTGTTCCGGTGCCGGACCGCCAGTTCGGCAATCTCCTGGCCGCGGTCGGCGTGGCGCATGGCGGTGATGAGCTGGCCCACCTGGATATCGCGGCCTGTCTCGGCGACGGCGTCCACGCCTGCTTCCAGCCCGGCCTGGACGGCCTCCACCACTTCGTCCAGGCTCAGGCCCTTCTGCAGGTGCTGCTCGGGGGCCCAGCGAACTTCGCCGTACACGACGCCGTCGTCGGCCAGGTCTTCGACGAATTCCTTCGCGACGCGGAACAGGCCTTCCTTGGTCTGCATCACGGCGATGGTGTGGTCAAACGTTTCCAGGTAACGGACCAGCGAGCCGGAATCGGCGGACTCGCGGAACCACTCCCCCAGTGCGACGGGATCGGTCGAGGGCAGCGTGTGGCCCACGGCCTCGGCAAGCTCAATGATGGTGGCCGGGCGGAGCCCGCCGTCCAAGTGGTCGTGAAGGGAAACCTTGGGAAGGACCGTCAGGTCGAAGTCGAGGTCAGGGGCAGCGTCAGGATTAGTCTCAGTCACGTTCCAACCATAGGGTCGCAGGGCGCGGGATGCTACTTTCTGGAAGCTCCGGCCTCAGTGGCCGGGCCGGCCAGCATCGTGCCGTGCCCTTGGGGAGCGGACTCCTGGGCAGCAGGGTCCTGGGGCGCGGTCCCCGGAACGGACGTGCCGCCGGACGTGGCGCCGGCCGGAGCGGACCGGGTGTCGTTGCGTCCAAGGCGCTTGTGCCACCAGCGCAGCAGGTGGTCAATGAGGACGCCGAGCACTATCGCGAACACCACCGCAATCCCCGCGCTGAGCAGCGGGTTGTGGTGCAGCCACGGGAAGGAACTGGCCAACACGCCGATGCCGATCGAGTAGCCGACCCACGTGACGCACGCGATGGCGTCCAGGAAGAAAAATCTGCGGTGCGGAAACGACGTCGTGCCCGACACGTAGTTGACGGCTACACGGCCCCAGGGGATGTACCGGGCCGTGAAGATCAGGACGGCGCCGCGTTTCTCGAGCTCGTAGTGTGCCCAGGCGAAGACCTTCTGGACTTTCGGCTTGCGCATCCAGCGGAACCGCTCAAGACCGATCTTCCGCCCGAGCATGTAGGCCATGTTGTCGCCGGCCATGGCTCCGACCAACGCCGTGAGGGCGAGGAGCCAGAGGTTGGGCTGGCCGCTGTGCAGGGAATACGCCGCGAGAGCAACGATGAGGGTCTCACTGGGGACCACCATCGCGAAGCCGTCCACGAAAAAGAAAACCAGCAGCAGCGGGTAGATCCACCACTGGCCGGCAGCATGGAGCACGGCCTGGTTAATGAACTCCATGCGGGCGGTGCTCCTTGATGATGAGGAACGGACAACTAAGCCGTGACGAACATGCGATGGGCGTGTGGGTGGAACCTGCAACGAACTGCAGCAAACAAACGTGATGCAAATCGCTCCTAAGTGTCCCACGGGCGGGGCACGGTCCGCTACGGTCGGGCGTCCGGTGACTAGGACGCGGACGGGGCCGCTGGTGCGGGCGATGATCCGGCGTCCGGGACGGGTCGCGTCTGCAGTTCACGTTGTTGTGGGGGTAGGAACAACGGGGGCAGCCTGTCCGGTTCACTTAGGATTCAACCGGCGGAATGGACGGCGTGGACTCCTCCGGAGTGCGGCCGCGCAGCCTGCTGATGGTGAAGTCCACGGCGACACCCAGGACGATCGCGCAGACGATCGCGATGGCCGCACCCAGTACGTGGTTTTTCTCAAACCACGGGCCGACGAACAATCCGATTCCGACCGAATAGCCGGCCCACAGGACTGCCGACAGCACGGTCAAGATCATGAATCTGGGCCTCGGGTAGTGCGTGGCCCCGGCGGTCAGGTTGACGGCCACACGCCCGATCGGGACGAAGCGTGCCACGAGGATCAGCGACGCGGGCCGTTTCCGCAGTTCCCGTCCGGCCCAGGCAAAGGCCGCCTGCGTCCTCGCACCACGCTGCCAGGCCCACCGCCGTGTCCCGGTTCTGCGGCCGATCAGGTAAGCGAGGTTGTCGCCAACCCAGGCCCCGGCGGCGGCGGTGAGGATCAGGAGGACCGGGTTGGGAACATTCGCGGTGGCGGCGACGGCGGCCAGGCCCACCACCACCGATTCGCTCGGGATCGGCGGGAAGAATCCGTCGATCACGCAGCAGGCAAAAACAAGGACGAGAACCCAGGGCTGCCCTGCGGCGGCGAGGATGAAGTCGTTGATTGCCTGCACAGCTTCCTAACGCACGGCGGGGCCTGAAAGATCCTGATGTGGAGTCAGTGTACCGCCGGCGGTCCCCGCCGCCACTTGCCCTATCCCTTATGGCGGCTAAACCCGGGGTTTGGGGACCATAAGTGATAGGGCAACGGAGGGTGGGCGGCGGGGGTTAAGCGATGCGGTCGATAATGAGCTTCTGGGCGGGCCGGGAGCCCTCCGTTGCGATCACGGCGGCGTGTTGGAGCGCCTCCTTGGCCCGCTCGAACTTCTCCGGGGTGTCCGTCAGAACGGTCATGAGCGGTTCTCCGGCCCGGACCGTGGCGCCCGGCTTGGCGTGCATCCGCACCCCGGCTCCGGCCTGGACCGTGTCCTCCTTGCGGGCCCGTCCGGCGCCGAGACGCCAGGCCGCGACGCCGACGGCCATCGCGTCAAGCTCCACCAGGACGCCGTCGGCCGGGGCGTAGATGACCTCGGATTCCCGGGCCACCGGAAGCTTGGCGCGCGGGTCGCCGCCCTGCGCCTCGATCATCCGGTTCCAGACGTCCATGGCCCGGCCGTCCCGCAGGGCCGCGCGCGGATCCGCGTCGCGGACGCCGGCGCACGCCAGCATCTCCTCCGCGAGCCGGACGGTGAGTTCGACGACGTCTTCCGGGCCCCCGCCGGCCAGGACCTCCACGGATTCCTCGACCTCAATCGCGTTGCCCGCGGTGAGGCCCAGGGGCGTGTTCATGTTGGTCAGCAGGGCAACGGTGTTGACGCCGGCGTCCTTGCCCAGGGCCACCATGGTCTCGGCGAGTTCGCGGGCACGCGCCTCGTCCTTCATGAAGGCCCCGCTGCCCACCTTGACGTCGAGCACCAGCGATCCGGTACCTTCGGCGATCTTCTTGCTCATGATCGAGGACGCAATCAGCGGGATGGCCTCCACGGTCCCGGTGACATCGCGGAGCGCGTAGAGCTTCTTGTCCGCCGGGGCCAGCCCCGCGCCGGCGGCGCAAATGACCGCGCCGACGTCCTGGAGCTGGGCCAGCATTTCCTCATTGCTCAGGTCCGCGCGCCAGCCCGGGATCGCTTCGAGCTTGTCCAGGGTGCCGCCGGTGTGGCCCAGGCCGCGGCCCGAGAGCTGCGGCACGGCCACGCCGAAAACCGCCACCAAGGGCGCCAGCGGCAGGGTGATCTTGTCTCCCACGCCGCCGGTGGAGTGCTTGTCGCTCGTCACCTTCACGCCGCCGTCGGGCCGCCGCAGGCTGGAGAAGTCCATCCGCTCGCCGGAGGCGATCATGGCCGCGGTCCAGCGGGAGATCTCGGCCCGGTCCATGCCGTTGAGCAGGATCGCCATGTTCAGGGCGGCCATCTGTTCGTCGGCGATGGCGCCACGCGTGTACGCGTCGATCGTCCAGTCGATCTGGGCCGGGCTGAGCACGCCCTTGTCCCGCTTGATGCGGATGATGTCGACGGCGTCGAACGCTTCAGTGGTGCTGGTGGTCTGTGTCGATTGGGTCACCGGGGTTCCTCCAGGTGTTGGGGGCCAAAGGCATCGGGAAGGACCTGGTCCATGGTCTTGATTCCCTGCGTGGTCATGAGCTCCATGTCGGGAGCCCGGAATTCGTAGAGCAGCTGGCGGCAGCGCCCGCAAGGCATAAGGACGTTGCCGCCGGCGTCGACGCAGTAGAAGGCGCGGAGAAGTCCCCCGCCGGTCATCTGCAGGTTGCCCACCAGGGCGCACTCGGCGCACAGTGTCAGCCCGTAGCTGGCGTTTTCGACGTTGCAACCGCTGACGATCCGCCCGTCCCCGGTGAGGGCTGCGGCCCCCACCGGGAACTTCGAATACGGCGCATAGGCGTTCTGCATGGCGGACACTGCCGCGGCTTCGAGCGCGGCCCAGTCAACCTCGGTAGTCTCCACGGTCAGCCCTTGACGTACGGGATGCCGTCGGCGGCCGGCGGCCGGGAGCGGCCGACGAGTCCGGCCACGGCAAACACGGTCACGAGGTACGGCAGCATGGCCATGAACTGGCTCGGCACGGGGGTGCCGATGATCGTCACGATGCTCTGCAGGTTGTCGGCGAAGCCGAACAGCAGCGCGGCGAAGAACGCCCCGATCGGATTCCAGCGGCCCAGGATCATGGCGGCGAGGGCGATGAAGCCGCGGCCTCCGGAGATTTCCTTGGTGAAGCTGTCGATCGCCACGAGGGTGAAGAACGATCCGCCGATTCCGGCCACGGCGCCGCCAAGGGTGACGTTCCAGAAGCGGGTCGCGTTGACCTTGATGCCCAGGGTGTCGGCCGCCTGCGGGTGTTCGCCCACGGCACGGACGCGCAGGCCCCACTTGGTCTTGAATAGCGCGATCCAGATCACGATGACGGCCACGTACATCAGATAGCCCACCACGGACTGCTTGAACAGGATGGGCCCGATGACGGGGATGCTGGACAGGACCGGGATATCGATGATGGGCAGCCGGCCGGGCGAATTGTACTTCTCCGGATCGGACTGCATCACGGTGCTGAACAGGAAGCCTGTGAGTCCGGAGACCAGGACGTTGAGCACGACGCCGACAATGATCTGGTTGACCACGTACTTGATGCTGAATAGGGCCAGGACCATTGAGACGAGGGCGCCTGCCACGGCCGCCGCCAGGAGGCCCGCGTAGGGGTTGTGGGTCAGGCTGGCCACGAGCGCGGCCGTGAAGGCGCCGCCCAGCAGCTGCCCTTCGATGGCGATGTTCACGACGCCGGCGCGTTCGCACAGCACGCCGGACAGGGAACCGAAGACGATCGGCACGGCGAGCGTCACAGACCCGGCGATGAGGCCTGCCAGCGAGATGCTGGGGGTCCGGGCGCCGCCCACCACCCAGATCAGGAAGGCGACCACGAACACCACTGTGAAGACGACCGGCAGCCAGCGCGGGGGCCGCTGGTTCCGGTTCGCCTTCAGGACCAGGGCGTAGCCGGTGAGGCCCAGCAGGATCACGGAGAGCACCATCCCGGACAGGAACGCGGGTACTTCGATCGCGGGCAGTTGGAAGAAGTCCCCGCCGGAGGATACCCCGAACTTGGCGGTCCCTTGCGGGCCCAGCAGGCCAAAGAAGATGAAGGCGACGACGGCGAGCACGGCGAGCGTGACCGGCAGTTTCCAGGTCACGGGCTTGGCGGAATGCGCCGGTGTGTGGCTTTCGTCCGGCTGCGGTTTTACGGGCGAGGTTGCTGTTGTGCTCATGCGGCACCTCCGGTGGTTGCTGCCTGCTTGGATGCGCCGGCGGTTGCTGTCTTCTTCTTGCGCGGGTTGAGTCCGAAGATCGCCCGGACCAGGGGCGGCGCCGCGATGAACAGCACAATGAGCGATTGGACCACGAGCACGATGTCGATCGGGGTTCCGGTCTGGATCTGCATCTGCACGGCGCCGGCACGGAAGGCCCCGAACAGGAGGCCTGCGGCAAAGGTGCCCCAGGGTGAGGAACGTCCGAGCAGGGCCACGGTGATCGCGTCAAAGCCATACGTTGCCGCGACACCGTCGGTGAGGACCTTTTCGGTGCCGGCCACCTGTGCGACGCCGGCCAGGCCGGCCAGGCCGCCGGCGATGGTCATCACCAGGATCGTGGCCCGGGGGACGTTGATGCCGGCAGTCAGGGCTGCCTTGGGGTTGGCCCCGACGGCACGGAACTCGAAACCGATCGTGGAGCGGTTCAGCAGCCACCAGACGAACACCGTGGCCGCGATGGCCAGCAGGAAGCCCACGTGCAGCCGGTACTGGCTGCCGAAGAGCAGCGGGTATACGGCGCTGGGGTCCAGGATGGGGGAAATCGGGGTGGACTCTCCCGGACGCTGGAACAGGTCCGTGTCGAGCAGGTAGCGCAGGAGATACAGGGCGATGTAGTTGAACATGATGGTCACGATGACCTCGTGGGCACCTGTGCGGGCCTTGAGCACGCCCACAATGCCGCCCCAGACGGCGCCCCCGACGACGCCGGCCACGAGGACGAGCAGCAGGTGCAGCCCCACGGGCAGGTGCAGAGCGAAGCCCACCCACGAGGCGAGGATGCCGGCCATGATGATCTGGCCCTGGGCGCCGATGTTGAACAGACCCGCGCGGAAGGCCAGAGCGACGCCGAGGCCCGCGGTGATCAGCGGGGTGGCGATCGTCAGGGTCTCCATGAGCGGGGCGAACTGTCCGGCCACCCCGGTCCCGTGCGGGTTGAACACCGCGCCCTGGAACAGGGCGACGTAGGAGCTCGTGGCGGCGGACCAGACGGCGGTGAGGAAGTCACTGGGACGTGCGAAGAGGTAGCCGGCCGTGGTGCCGACCACCTTGTCTGTCAGGGCGATGAGCAGGCCGCCGAGGATCAGTGCGAGCAGCACCGCCAGGATGGTCACCATGCCGTTGCCGGTGAAGATCTTCCGCATCACCGACTCGGATTCCTCCGGAGCGCCCAGGTGGCCGCTCTGGGTCGAAACCGGAACCGCCGATGGCTGCATGGCGCCGCCGGCGGTGTCCAGCGAGGTGACAAAGGCCTCGTCGTCCTCAAGCGGCTCGAGTTCCGGCGCCGTGGCCTGGTCAGCCGGAATCGGGTCCGGGTCCGTCGCGGCCGCGTGCCGCGGCTCGGTGTTCTCAGTCATGGTGGTCTCCTACGGCGCCGGAGCTGGGCTCCTGCACGGACGGGGCGGCGGGCGCCGGGTACGCTGCTGGGGTGTCGGCTGGGTTTTCGGCAGATTCCGGCGCCGGTGCAGGCGCCGGGTGTTTGCCTGCGGCGTCGGTCAGGGCCTCTTCCGCGGATACCCCGGCCATCATCAGGCCCAGGACGTCGCGCCCGGTGCCGGCCGGGACGATCCCGACCAGCTTGCCCTTGTACAGCACGGCGATCCGGTCGGCGAGTTCAATCACTTCGTCCAGTTCGGTGGAGACGATCATGACGGGCGTGCCGTTGTCCCGCTCCGCGACGATGCGTTTGTGCAGGAACTCGATGGATCCCACGTCCACGCCTCGGGTGGGCTGTGAGGCGATGAAGAGCCGCAGCGGCCGGGAGAGTTCCCGCGCCATGACAACCTTCTGCTGGTTGCCGCCGGACAGGGTGCCTGCGGCGAGCGAGCCGGACGGGGTGCGGACGTCGAATTCTTCGATCCGGGTCTTGGCGTTCTCCAGGACCTTGGCCGGGCTCATGCTGATGCCCTTGGCGAACGGTGCCTGGTCGTACCGGTCGAGGATCAGGTTTTCGGCGATGGAGAACGTGCCGATCAGCCCGTCGAGGGAGCGGTCCTCCGGGACGAACCCGACCCCGGCGTTCAGGACCTCTTTGACGCTGCGGCCCACGAGTTCTTCGCCGTCGAGCACGATCGAGCCGTGGACCCTGCTGTGGAGGCCGAGGACGGCTTCGGTCAGCTCAGTCTGGCCGTTGCCCTGGACGCCCGCGATGGCGAGGATCTCGCCGCGGGCGATCCCGAAGCTGATGCCGTCCACGACATGCTGGCCGCTGGGGGCGATCACGGTGAGGTCTTTGACCTCAAAGGTGGTCTCCTGCGGCTTGGCGGGAGCCTTGTCCAGGGTGAGGCTGACGGCGCGGCCGACCATCATGGACGCCAGCTCGGTGGTGGAAGCGTCGGGATCGGCCGTGCCTACTACTTTGCCGCGCCGGATCACGGTGATGGTGTCCGAAACGGCTTTGACCTCACGGAGCTTGTGCGAAATGAAGACGATGGACGTGCCGTGGCTCTTGAGCTGGCGCATGATGTCCAACAGCTCGTCGGTGTCCTGCGGGGTCAGGACGGCCGTGGGCTCATCGAGGATGAGCACCTTGGCGTCCCGGACCAGTGCCTTGATGATCTCCACCCGCTGCTGCACGCCCACGGGCAGGTCTTCAATCAGTGCATCGGGGTCGACGTCGAAGCCGTACCGGTCCGAGATCTCCCGGATCTTCCGGCGGGTGTCGTCAAGGTCCAGGAATCCGCCGGTCTTGGTGGTTTCTGCTCCCAGGGCGACGTTTTCCGCGACGGTAAAGACGGGGACCAGCATGAAGTGCTGGTGAACCATGCCGATGCCGGCAGCCATGGCGTCGCCGGGGCCGCGGAAGGTGACCGGTTTGTCGTCGATCAGGATTTCGCCCTCTGTGGGCTCGTACAGTCCGTAAAGGACATTCATCAGCGTGGACTTGCCAGCGCCGTTCTCGCCGAGCAGACAGTGAATCTGCCCGGGTTCAACAACCACATCAATGTGATCGTTGGCTACCAGGGAGCCGAAGCGTTTGGTAATCCCCTTGAGTTCAAGTTTCAAAACTCTGACCAATCTCGAAGTGTCCGGAAGGCTTGGTCCGGACGCGAAGTGGGGGCCGCAGCACCAGCTTAGTGCCTGCGGTCGCAGGCGCAGCGGGCCGCGAAACGAAAAGCGCCACAGCCCGTGCGGTGGTGACCGGACGGGCCGTGGCGCTCAGCGGAAGAAGTTAAGACTTCGGGCTTGCTGCGGATTCAACCTTCAGCTTGCCGGAGGCGATGTCCTTCTTGATCTGGTCCAGCTCGGACTTCACGTCCGCCGGAACCTGGGAGTCCATGTCGTGGAACGGAGCCAGCTGGACGCCGTCGTTCGCGAGGGTGCCGACGTACGGCGCGTTGGTGAACTGGCCGTCCTTGTCCTGCTTGACGACCGTCTCGACGGCCTCGCCCATCAGCTTCATGACGGAGGAGAGCATGATGTCCTTGTAATCCGGTGCCGTGAGGAAGCCGTCGGAGTCAACCCAGATGAGCTTGACGTCCTTGCCTGCTGCCTTGGCTTCCTTCAGGGCCGCACCTGCACCCTTGCCGACCGGACCGGCGACGGGCATGACGATGTCGGCGCCCTGGTCCAGGAAGTTCTGGGTGAACTGCTTGCCCTTGTCCTGCTTTTCGAAGTCACCGGTGAAGGAGCCGTCCTGCTTGGCCTTGTCCCAGCCCAGGAGCTTGACGTCCTTGCCCTTCTGGTCGTTGTAGTACTTCACGCCGTCGGCGAAGCCGTCCATGAAGATGGTGACCGTGGGGATCTTGATGCCGCCGAACGTGGCGACCGTTCCCGTCTTGGTGGTGCCTGCCGCGAGGTAGCCGGCCAGGAACGCGGCCTGGGCGGTGTCGTAGATGATCGGCTTGACGTTGGTGATCGGGGTGTCGTAGCCGAAGTCGATGATGGCGAAGTGCTTGTCCGGGTTCGCGGTGGCCTGGGCCTTCGTGGCGTCACCGAGGAGGAAGCCGACCGTGATGGTCAGGTTGCAGCCGGCGGCGACCATGGCGCGCAGGTTCGGCTCAAAGTCGTTGTTGGTCTTGGACTCGGCCTGGTTCGTCTGGATGCCGAGATCCTTCTCGGTCTTCTTCAGGCCCTCGTAGGAAGACTGGTTGAACGACTGGTCGTCGAATCCACCCGAGTCGGACACGATGCAGCCCTTGTAGTTGCTGGCAGTCTGGGTGGCGGTGCTGGCCTCCGGGGCAGCTCCGCAGCCGGTCAACAGGAGTGCAGCCGCGCCCGCGGTGGCGACCCCGGCCATTGATCCGCGCTTGAGGGTGGCACGCAGGGAGTTCTTCAATTTTCCTCCAGGAAGAAAGAGTAGGCGCTACGACGGAGCTCAATGAGTGTCTGTCCGCGGTGTTCCGCTGAACTCTGTTTGTCACTGATGGATTCGCAGCACTGCGCCGAGGCGCACTGATGAAGTTACTTTAGTGTCCTGCGACACGTGCACGTAGCAGACTTCACAGCAATTACCCAGATTGTTGAGAACTTGTTACCTAGTAGTAGCCCGAATCTTCCTACCGGCCCCTGCGCGCAGACGCCTCCGGCACCGGTCCCCGCGGGGACCGGTGCCGGAGGCGACGGAGTACAGCGGCGGCTGCCTGTTTGGTGGCGCGCCGACGCCGGACTACAGCCGAACGAGCATCTTGCCGGTGTTGGCGCCGTCCAGCAGGTCCATGAACGCCTGCGGTGCGTTCTCCAGGCCGTCCACCACCGTCTCGTCGTAGCGGACGGTTCCGTCGGCCAGCCAGCCGGACATGGCTTCGACAAACTCGGCCATGTGCTGCCAGTAGCCGCTGACGAGGAAGCCCTTGAGCGTCAGCTGCTTGCCGATCGCCTGCATGAGGTTCCGCGGCGCCGGAGTCGGCTCGGTGGAGTTGTACTGCGAAATGGCGCCGCACATGGCCACCCGGCCGCCGACGGTGAGCGCGGACAGCGCCGCTTCAAGGTGCTCGCCGCCGACGTTGTCGAAGTAGACGTCAATCCCGCGCTCCCCCGCGGCGGCGGCGAGCTGCTCGGCCACAGGGCCGTCGTGGTAGTTGAACGCGGCGTCGAAGCCGAGTTCCAGGAGCCGTGCCACCTTTTCCGGCGAGCCGGCGCTGCCGATCACGCGGGACGCACCCATGGCCTTGGCGATCTGCCCGACGAGGGAGCCGACCGCACCTGCGGCGCCCGAGACGAACACGACCTCGCCGGGTTTGAATTCGGCGACCTTCAGCAGACCCGCGTAGGCCGTCAGGCCGGTCATGCCGAGGGCGCCGAGGAACGCGGAGGCGGGGGCCAGGTCCGTGCGCGCCGGGGTGGTGGCCGCGGCGTCGAGGACGGCGTATTCGCGCCAGCCGAGGCTGTGCACGACGGTATCGCCGACGGCGCGCCCTTCGGCCCGGGACGCGATGATTTCACCGACTGCGCCGCCGTCGAGGGCGGCATCCAGGGCGAACGGCGCGGAGTAGGACTTGACGTCGTTCATGCGGCCGCGCATGTACGGGTCCACCGAGATGTAGAGGTTGCGGACCAGGACCTGGCCGTCCTGCAGTTCGGGCAGCGGCGATTCGGCGAGGCGGAAGTTCGCCGGGACGGGACGGCCGTGCGGACGGGACGCCAGCTGGATCTCGCGGGTGGTGACGGGAAGGGTGGGAGTTTCGGTGTGGGTGCTCATGCGGCTACCTCCAGGATTTTGATGTCGACAGTGATGTTGCCGCGGGTGGCGTTGGAGTAGGGGCAGACCTCGTGGGCCTTGGCCACGAGGGCCTCAGCGGTTTCCCGGTCCACGGCGGGCAGGGCGATCTCGAGTTCGGCGGCGATGCCGTAGCCGGCGCCGCCGTCGAGGGTGCCGAGGTGGATCCTCGCGGCGACGGCGGAATCGGTCAGGTCTGCTTTCTGCTGGCGGCCGACGAGGCGCAGCGCCGAGTGGAAGCAGGCCGCGTAACCGGCGGCGAAGAGCTGCTCGGGATTGGTGCCCTCGCCGCTGCCGCCGAGTTCGACCGGGCTGGCCAGGGCCACGTTGAGTTTGCCGTCCTTGGTGACGGCGGTGCCGTCGCGGCCTTCGCCGGAGGCCAGGGCCTCGGCTGTGTAAAGGGTTTTCATGGGGTTTCCGTTCTGTCGGCGGGACAAAGTGGTTGAGACAAAAGGGCTCCAGCGGGGAACTCGCCGGAAGCTAGCGGAGTCGCCGTGGACTTCCGGCGAGACGGCACGCCACCGGCGATTTCGACGTCGGACGCGTCTGCCGGGGTGAGCTCAGTGGGAGGCCTGGAGTGCACTGGCCAGCCGGCCCAGGGTTTCGCGCAGCTGGTCGAGTTCGGTCGGCGTGAGGCCGGCGGCGTCGGCGAGCCGTTGCGGGATGCCACTGGCTTTGGCGCTTAGCGCAGCTCCGGCGTCGGTCAGGAAGATCTCCACGCGGCGCTCGTCTTCGGTGGACCGGCGGCGCCGGACGAGGCCGAGGGCTTCGAGCCGCTTGAGCAGCGGCGAGAGTGTCCCGGAGTCGAGCCCGAGCTCCTCCCCCAGTTCACGGACGCTGCGCGGCTCCGCTTCCCACAGCACCAGCATGGCGAGGTACTGCGGGTAGGTCAGGCCGAGCTCCTCCAGCATGGGCCGGTAGGCGGCCGTGGCGGCGCGGGAGGCCGAGTACATGGCAAAGCACACCTGCCGATTCAGGCGGAGCGCTTCGGGCCCGTGCGGGCGGGCCCCTTCTGGCGTGGTCATAGCTTTAGCCTACTCCACAATTCAGTTGCGCACAATTCAATTGTGCACAACTGAATTGTGGAGACTCCAACCGTGCCGCCGATCAGCGATGGGACATCGATGCCAATACCGGCGTCGCCGAATTTCCCCATGTTCGCCGGGCGCCGACGCCGTGTCGGCCCGAACGTCAGGCGCGTCCCGGCGTCGTGCCGCCAGAGGTGGGGAAACCCCCGCACGGCGGGCACCGCGGAGGTCCGGACCGAGCGGGGCCGGGTTAGAGGTCGCGGATGGTGCGCAGGGCCGCCGCCGTGAGCACCTGGATGCCGAGGCCGAGGGCCCGCTCATCGAGAATGTAGTCGCCGCGGTGGAGGTCGTACTCTTCCCCGCCGGGGGTCTTGGTGCCGAGGCGCATCATGGCGCCGGGGGTCTCGGCCAGGAACCAGGCAAAGTCCTCCCCGCCCATGGACTGCGGGGTCAGGACGACGGCGCCCTCGCCGATTTCGGCGCGGGCGGCGGCCTCGATCAGCGCGGTCTCGTGCTCGGAGTTGACCACCGGCGGCACGCCGCGGGTGTGCTCAAGGTGGACGTCGACGCCGTACGGCTCGGCGATCTGCCGGACGACCTCGTCGAGCAGCTCACCGGCATCGTGCCAGGCGTCACGGTCCAGGCACCGCATGGTGCCGGCCATGTAGCCGCTGCCCGGGATGGCGTTCGGGGCCGAGCCTGCCGAGATCTGTCCCCAGACCACCGATACGCCGCTGCGGACATCGACGCGGCGGGACAGGACGGCGGGAACGTTGACCGCGATCTGCGCGAGGGCGAAGACCAGTTCCTCGGTCAGGTGCGGGCGCGAGGTGTGCCCGCCGCGGCCGGAGAGTTCAATCTTGATGGTGTCCGAAGCGGAGGTGATGGCCCCGATCCGGGTGCCGATCTTGCCGACCTCGATCCGGGGATCGCAGTGCAGCGCAAGAATGCGCGGCACGCCCTCGAGTACACCCTGTTCGATGCACGAGGTGGCGCCGCCGGGCATCGTCTCCTCGGCAGGCTGGAAGATGATCCGGACGGTGCCGCGCAGCGGGGACTGCTCATGCATGCGCTGCAGGACCAGGGCGATGCCGAGCATGGTGGTGGTGTGGACGTCGTGGCCGCAGGCGTGGGTCACACCGTGGTTCTTCGACGCGAACTCAAGGCCCGTTTCCTCGATGATCGGCAGGGCGTCAATGTCACCGCGCAGCGCCGTGGCGATGGGCCCCTGTCCGACGTCGACCGTCAGGCCGGTTCCCTCAAGGCGCCGGGGCTTGAGGCCGGCTTCCTCGAGCCGCTTCGCGAGCTTGTCGGTGGTGCGGAATTCCTTGAACGACAGCTCGGGGTGCGCATGGAGGTCGCGGCGGAAAGCGATCAGCTCCGGCAGGAGGGGCTCCAGCCACGGCCCCACGAGAGTCGTGGGCTCAGCTTCAGTAGAGTAGTTGCGCACGGAACAACTCTATCCAGCCGACAACGAATAGCGGCATCGCGTACGGCGCGTTACGGTTTGCTGAACGCGGGATGGCCGAAAAGCCGCCCGCACGCCTACAGGACGTCGGTGTCGCCCTTGGCCTTGATGGCGTCCACTGCCTGCTTGACCCGCTGCGAGTGTTCCTTCGTGGTGACCAGCAGAGCGTCCGGGGTGTCCACGATCACGACGTCCTTGATGCCGATGAGGGCGATCACCCGCTTGGTATCGGAGACCACCACACCGCTGGCGTTCTCGGTGAAAACGCGTGCGCCTTCACCCAGCACCGTGACTTCGTCGACTTCCTTGGCGCTGTTGAGCCGGCCCACGGAGGCAAAGTCCCCGACGTCGTCCCAGCGGAACGTTCCGGGCACCACGGCGACGTCGCCCGCGGCCGCGGCCGGTTCGGCGACCGCATAGTCAATGGCGATCTTGGGCAGGGTGGGCCAGACCCGGGCAGTGACGGCGTCGCGCTCCGGGGTGTCCCAGGCCTTGGCGATTTCCTGCAGTCCGGCGAAGAGCTCGGGCTGGTTGGCTTCGAGGTGCTTGAGCATCAGCGAGACCGGCGCAACGAACATTCCGGCGTTCCAGACGTATTCGCCGCTGTCAACGTACTGCTGGGCCACTTCCTCGCTGGGCTTCTCTACGAACTCCACCACGGACTGCGCGCTGGGGGCGTCGGGGATGTTGAGGTTCGCGCCGGAGCGGATGTAGCCGAATCCGGTGGACGGGTGGGTGGGCTTGATGCCGATGGTGACGATCTTCCCCGCAGCCGCGGTGTAGACGGCCTCGCGGACGGCATCCTGGAAGAGCGCGTCTGGGCTGATGACCTGGTCCGCGGCGAACGAGCCCATGATGGTGTCCGGATCCCGCTCATGGAGGATGGCCGCGGCGAGGCCGATGGCCGCGCCGGAGTCCTTGGGCTCGCTTTCCAGGACGAGGTCGGCTTCCAGGACCTCAGGCAGCTGGCGGCAGACGGCGGCCCGGTGGGCGGCACCGGTCACCACCAGCACGTGCTTGCCGGCGACGGGCTGGAGGCGGTCGTAGGTCGCGCGCAGCAAAGTGCTGCCCGAACCGGTCAGGTCATGGAGGAACTTGGGGGCCGCTGCCCGTGACAGGGGCCAAAGACGGGTCCCCACCCCGCCCGCCGGAATGACCGCAATAAAACGGTCCAGCGGTGAATCCTGGCTTGTCACTTTGTCTGTAGTCATCACCGCTACTTTAGCCGACGGCGGCCACATCACCCCCGAACGGGAAGGAATCCCGCCCCCGCGGCCCCCGCAGTCGGGGCCGCGGTCACGGCCGCAGCCGCAGCCGAATGTGGCGTTCGTCTCAAAAGAGACGAAAAACCGCGCCGGGGCTTGTCAACAACCTGTCCCTAAATTGAATAAGCTGTGAGCGAAGCCTAGATTTAGGCTTGAGCTTACGAGTGCTCTCGCAGCAGGCGTTCCCCCCGCGTGGATCCCATGCCAGCGCCGCTGTGTTGCAGGGAGGTTTATTCAGTGCCGACAAAACCAGCTGGCACCTTGTACCGCGGCCGTGAAGGCATGTGGTCCTGGGTTGGACACCGCATTACCGGTGTAGTGATTTTCTTCTTCTTGTTGGTCCACGTGCTGGACACCTCATTGGTGCGTGTGTCCCCCGAGGCCTACACCGCCGTGATTGGCGCCTACAAGAACCCCCTCATGGCCCTGGGTGAAACGGGCCTTGTCGCAGCGATCGTGTTCCACGCCTTCAACGGCCTGCGGATTATCGCCGTCGACTTCTGGAAGAAGGGTGCCAAGTACCAGCGTCAGATGCTCTGGACGGTCCTGGGCCTCTGGGTTGTTGTCATGGCCGGCTTCGCGATCCGCCACCTGTCCCTCGCCCTTGGAGGTCACTAAGCCATGACTGCAACCATTCAGAGTCCGCGCAGCGGAAAGATCCAGCCCAAGTACCGCCGCGGCGGTGGGTCCAAGGGCAACTTCGAGATGCTCGCGTGGCTTTTCATGCGGCTCTCCGGCGTCGTGCTGGTGGTGCTGATCTTCGGTCACCTGACCGTCAACCTGCTGGTCGGCGAGGGCATCCACGCGATCGACTTCGGCTTTGTGGCCGGCAAGTGGGCCGACCCGTTCTGGCAGTTCTGGGACTTGGCCATGCTGTGGCTCGCCATGCTGCACGGCACCAACGGTGTCCGCACGATCATCAATGACTACGCCGAGAGGGACGCCACGCGTCTCTGGCTGAAGATCGTGCTCTACGCGGCCACCACCGTCATCATCATCCTGGGCACCCTGGTCATCTTCACGTTCGACCCGTGCCCCGTGGTCCATGGCGTCCAGCTTCCCGGCGGATTCTGCCCCGCACCTTAGGGGCGCAGCCGCCACGGCTCAGCCATAACAGCGGAGCCGCCGCGGATCGCTGCCCCCGCGGGCAGGGACGGTCCGTCACGGCAACTGATCTTGCCTGCCGAGCGCAGGCGCAGATTGCACGAGACTTCACCGGACAGGCGCGAACCTGCCGGTAGGTTATAGCGAATTTTGAGAGAAAGAGCGTCTGGTATGCAGGTCCATAAGTACGACGTCGTGATCGTCGGTGCCGGTGGCGCCGGGATGCGCGCGGCGATCGAATCAGGTCAGCGCGCCCGAACAGCAGTATTGACCAAGCTCTACCCCACGCGGTCCCACACCGGCGCGGCGCAGGGCGGCATGTGTGCGGCCCTGGCCAACGTCGAGGAAGACAACTGGGAGTGGCACACCTTCGACACCATCAAGGGCGGCGACTACCTGGTTGACCAGGACGCCGCCGAGGTCATGGCGAAGGAAGCGATCGACGCCGTCCTGGACCTGGAGAAGATGGGCCTGCCGTTCAACCGCACGCCCGAGGGCCGCATTGACCAGCGCCGTTTCGGCGGCCACACCCGCGACCACGGCAAGGCACCGGTCCGCCGCGCGTGCTACGCCGCGGACCGCACCGGACACATGATCCTGCAGACCCTGTACCAAAACTGCGTCAAGCACAACGTTGAGTTCTACAACGAGTACTACGTGCTGGACCTGCTGACCGTCGAGGAAGACGCGGTCCGCGAGGACGGCACCCCGTACAAGCAGAAGCGCGTTGCCGGCGTCGTGTCCTACGACCTCGCCTCCGGCGAACTGCACGTCTTCCAGGCCAAGTCCGTGGTGTTCGCCTCCGGCGGCGCCGGCAAGGTCTTCAAGACCACGTCCAACGCCCACACCCTCACCGGTGACGGCATGGGCATCGCGTTCCGCCGGGGCATCCCGCTGGAGGACATGGAGTTCTTCCAGTTCCACCCGACAGGCCTTGCCGGGCTGGGCATCCTGCTCTCCGAGGCCGCCCGCGGCGAAGGCGCCATCCTGCGCAACTCCGAGGGCGAACGTTTCATGGAGCGTTACGCGCCCACCATCAAGGACCTCGCCCCGCGCGACATCGTGGCCCGTTCCATGGCCAACGAAGTCCGCGAGGGACGCGGCTGCGGCCCGAACAAGGACTACGTCCTGTTGGACCTGACGCACCTTGAGCCCGCGCACATCGACGCCAAGCTGCCGGACATCACCGAGTTCGCCCGCACCTACCTGGGTGTGGAGCCGTACACGGAGCCGGTCCCGGTGTTCCCGACGGCGCACTACGCCATGGGCGGCATCCCCACGAACATCAGCGCCGAGGTCCTCCAGGACAACGACACCGTGGTTCCGGGCCTCTACGCCGCCGGCGAGGTCGCCTGCGTCTCCGTCCACGGCTCCAACCGCCTGGGCACCAACTCGCTGCTGGACATCAACGTGTTCGGCAAGCGCGCCGGCATCGCCGCCGCCGAATACGCCAAGACCGCGGACTTCGTGGAGCTCCCGGCCGATCCGGAGGCGTACACGCTGAACCTGCTGGACCACGTCCGCACCTCAAACGGCACCGAGAAGGTCGCTGCGATCCGCAAGGAACTGCAGGACACCATGGATGCCAACATGCAGGTGTTCCGCACCGCCGATACCCTGAACCAGGTCCTGAAGGACATCGCGTCCTTCGAGGAGCGGTACCAGCGCATCAGCGTCCAGGACAAGGGCAAGCGCTTCAACCTGGACCTGCTCGAGGCCGTGGAACTGGGCTTCCTGCTGGAGCTTGCCAAAGTCATGACCGTGGCGGCCCTGCACCGCGAGGAGTCCCGCGGCGGACACTTCCGTGAGGACTTCCCCGAGCGCGACGACGAAAAATTCATGAAGCACTCCATGGCGTACAAGGATGAGCATGCTCCGGCGGATGGTTCTGCCGAGGCTATTGCCGGCATCCGGCTTGCCACCAAACCGGTGGTCTTTACGCGCTACGAGCCGATGGTGAGGAAGTACTAAGATGAGCGCTGAACTCGCTGAGCCAGCATCCAAGATCGAACTGCCCGCCGGCGTCGGCGGGGGCGGGGAAATCCCGTCCTTTGACGTCACGCTGCGCGTGCGCCGCTACAACCCCGAGGTCTCCGAGGACGCCACGTGGGATGACTTCAAGGTCACCATGTACGGCACGGACCGCGTGCTGGACGCCCTGCACAAGATCAAGTGGGAGATGGACGGCAGCGTCTCCTTCCGCCGCTCCTGCGCCCACGGTGTCTGCGGCTCCGATGCCATGCGCATCAACGGCCGCAACCGCCTCGCCTGCAAGACCCTGCTGAAGGACCTGGACACGTCCAAGCCCATCACGGTCGAGCCGATCAAGGGCCTGCCGGTGGAGAAGGACCTGATCGTGGACATGGAGCCCTTCTTCCAGTCCTTCCGCGAAGTCATGCCCTTCCTGATCAACCGCGGCCACGAGCCCACCAAGGAACGCCTGCAGTCAGCCGAGGACCGCGAGCGGTTCGACGACACCACCAAGTGCATCCTGTGCGCCGCGTGCACCTCGTCCTGCCCGGTGTTCTGGACCGACGGCCAGTACTTCGGCCCGGCGGCCATCGTCAACGCACACCGCTTCATCTTCGATTCCCGCGATGACGCCGGCGACATGCGCCTGGAGATCCTCAACGACAAGGAAGGCGTGTGGCGCTGCCGCACCACCTTCAACTGCACCGAAGCGTGCCCGCGCGGCATCCAGGTGACTCAGGCCATCGCCGAGGTCAAGCAGGCCATCCTGTCCCGCAAGGTCTAGCGACTCCTCCAGAACCACGAGAAACAGACGACGGCGCCTCTCACCTTATGGGTGGGGGCGCCGTCGTCGTCTTCGCGCTCACACGAAAGGGGACACCGTGTCCCGTTCAGAAAAAGTCTCGTTCCAGGGTTCCACCGGCGAACTGCTCTCCGGCGTCGTGGACCTGCCCGAAGGCCCGGTGAAGGGCTGGGGCGTGTTCTCGCACGGCTTCACCCTGGGCAAGGACAGCCCCTCGGCGTCGCGGATGTGCAAGGCCCTGGCGGACAACGGCGTGGGCATGCTCCGGTTCGACAACCTGGGGCTCGGCGAGTCGGCGGGGATGTGGTCGGAGGGCTCGTTCAGCCACAAGGTGGCCGACACCGTCAAGGCCGCCGAGTTCATGCGGGACTCGGGTCGGCGGGTGTCGTTGCTGGTGGGACATTCGTTCGGCGGCGCTGCCGTCCTGTCCGCGGCACGGCAGATTCCGGAGCTCAAAGCTGTTGCCACGGTGGGCGCCCCGTTCTCGCCCAAGCACGTGGCCCACGTCTTTGACGCGGCGCTGGACCGGATCCTGGAGGAGGGAAGCGCCGAGGTGGATCTTGGCGGCAAGCGTGTGGAGATCCGGCGTCACTTCGTCGAGGATCTGGAAAACGCGGACCTGACGGACTGCATCCGGCAGCTGCACAAGCCGCTCATGGTGCTGCACTCCCCTACCGACAACACGGTGGGGATCGAAAACGCCAGCACCATCTTCCGGACGGCACGCCACCCGCGCAGCTTCGTCTCGCTGGAGGGCAGCGACCACCTCCTGACGGGTAAGGGGCAGGCGGCGCGTGCCGCGAAGATTATTTCGGCGTGGGCCGACCAGTACCTCGACGCCTGAACACGGCGGGCAGTGCCCTGCGGCGTGCCCGCGGCTCAGCCGGCGACTCCACCGGTGTTTTGCCGGGCTGGACCCGCCGGGCGCCCCACCCGGTGGTCGTCGAGACGGGCTGCGATTTAAGGTCTTCCTCCCGGATCGCCACCCACGCGGCGCAGAACACGTAAACCTGGCTGACCAGGTTGAACCAGATCAGCAGGCCGATGATGATGGCGAAAGGCGCCAGAATCGGGTTCTTCCCGGCACTGGCCAGCAGCTGGGTGCTGAAGATCTGCAGCACGGTGGCGCCTACCGCGGCGAGGGTGGTCCCCTCGAGCAGTGAGCGGCGGGCCGGTTTCAGCCCCGCGGCCACCCGGTACATGATCAGGGCGGTGCCCCAGCCGAGCAGCAGCGGCACGAGGATTGTGATGGACGTCGTCAAAGGCCCGGCCACTACCGGGTCCAGGCCCAGTTGCTGGGCCACCCAGCCAGCCGCCGTGCCGAAGATCAGGGAGACTGCCGAGCTGACCACCAGGGCCACGCCCATCAGGAGCAGCGTGCCGACGTCCTTGAGTATCTGCAGGATCGGATTCATCACCAGCGGGCCGAGCCGCATCATGCCCCGCACGCCGTCGCGGATGCCGCTGATCCAGCCCAGGGAGGTGAATACCGTGACGATGGCGGCAATCCCGGCGGCCCAGCCGAGGCTGGCGGGGTTCAGCAGCTGGTAGGGATCAACCAGCCCCGCGCTGCCGTCGACCTGCAACAGGCCGGGCGCGGCGGCGTCCACGCTCCTGATGATCGTGTCCAGCAGAGCCGGATGTCCGCTGAGGACGAGGCCGGCAATGGAGAATCCGGTGGCCAACAGACCCGTGACGGAGAAAAACATCCGGAACCCGATGCCGGCACTCAACAACGGGCCGCGCTGGCGGAGGTAGTGCGTGTAGGCCCGCACGGGCAGCAGCGCGTTGACCTTGGCCAGCAGCCACGCCACCATCGCCATGAGCGAAGCCATCCATCCGCCGCCGGAGCGTCGTACCCGGCCCCAGTCGACCCTTTTCCGGATCACTTCCAGCTTCAGCCCGGCCAGGTCGGTGGGAAGCGGCGGCTTAGCGGGCGTCTGCGGTGCCGTCCTGGCCTCTGTCGTCGTCGAGTTTGGTCCCAAAGTCAAGCTCTTCCCGTAGCTGCCAGATGCCGTTGTCATCGTGCTCGTAAAGTCCCATGCTAGCCACCGGGAACGTGGCCGAGTAATCCTTCAGGACCGTTTCGGCCTCATCGAGGCTTTCCGGGGCGACGTCGTGGGCCACGGTCACGTGCGGGTGGTAGTCGAAGGGCAACTCCCGTTCCAGGGGACCGGACTGCAGCTGACGGTGCAGGTTCACGCATTCGCCGAAGCCGTCCTCCACGTTCAGGAAGACCACCGGGGACACCGGGCGGAAAGACCCGGTCCCCGCGATGGTCACCGTGAACGGCTCCTGCCGGCGGGCCACGTCCCGGACATGGGCGCAGGTCGCGTCCCAGTCCTGCGTCATGGTGGTGGTGACCAGCGTGATGTGGGCCGGGACGACGGAGGCCATCGGGTCCCCGAAGGACGCCCGCCAGCGCTGAAGCTCCTCGGCGATGTCCGCCGGGAACCTCAGGATCACGCCGATGCTAATGCCTTCGCTGCGTGCCTGCCCGTTTGACGTTGCGGCTTTCGCGGTGACTTTGCTGACGGAGGACATTGACCTAGCGGACTCCGTGAGCGCCGGCGTACGGCAGGAAACCCACCTTGGAGTAGACGTCGCGCAGGGTGACCGAGGCGATCTCGCGGGCCTTGTCCGCGCCGAGGGCCAGCAGCCGGTCCAGCTCCGCGGGATCGTCCAACAGCTCATTGGCGCGGTTCCGGATCGGCGTCAGGTGCTCGGTGACCACCTCGGCGAGGTCCACCTTGAGGTGACCGTACATCTTGCCCTCATAGGCGCCGACCAGGGCGTCAACGGTTTGCCCGGTGATCGCCGAATAGATGGTCAGGAGGTTGGACACGCCCGGCTTGGCCTCGCGGTCGAACCGGATTTCGGTCTCCGCGTCCGTCACGGCCGACTTGATCCGTTTGGCGGTGACCTTGGGATCGTCGAGCAGGTTGATCAGGCCTGCAGGCGACTCCGCCGACTTGGACATCTTGGCGGTGGGGTGCTGCAGATCGTAGATCTTCGCGGATTCCTTCTGGATGAAGGGCTGCGGCACCGTGAACGTCTGGCCGAAGCGGGTGTTGAACCGCTGGGCGAGGTCACGGCTCAGTTCGACGTGCTGGCGCTGGTCCTCGCCCACGGGGACACCGTGCGGCTGGTACAGCAGGATGTCCGCGGCCTGGAGGATGGGGTAGGTGAACAGGCCGACGCTGGCCTGGTCTGAGCCCTGTTTGTGGGCCTTGTCCTTGAACTGGGTCATCCGGGACGCCTCGCCGAAACCCGTGATGCAGTTCAGGACCCACGCCAGCTGGGCGTGCTCCGGCACCTGGGACTGGACGAACAGCGTGCACTTGTCCACGTCCACGCCGCCGGCAATGTACTGCGCGGCCGTGACCCGGGTGCGGTGGGCCAGCTCGGCGGGGTCCTGCGGAACGGTGATCGCATGGAGGTCCGGGATGAAGAAGACGGCGTCGTACTCATCCTGCATCCGGACCCAGTTCACGAGGGCTCCGAGGTAGTTGCCCAGGTGCAGGGAGTCCGCGGAGGGCTGCATGCCCGAGAGGATGCGGTGCCGGGCCCCGGTGGTAGCCGGAGCGGGTTTGCCGGCGGCTGTCTCAGGGTCAGGAGCGACGCCGGCGTCGGTCACAGTGGAAGTAGAGGTCATTCGTGGAAGCCTTAAAACTAGAGCCGGTAGTCCACTACCAGCGGGGCGTGGTCGGAGAAGCGTGTGTCCCAGGACGATGCCCGGTCAACAACGGCTGACACTGCGGCAGCAGCGAGAGCGGGCGTGGCCATGTGGTAGTCGATGCGCCAGCCGGTGTCGTTGTCGAAGGCCTGGCCCCGTTGCGACCACCAAGTGTAGGGGCCGTCGACGTTACCCGCCAGGCCCCTGTGAACATCCTTCCAGCCGATTTCCTCGCCGAAGAAGCGGTCAAAATACGCCCTCTCCTCCGGCAGGAAGCCTGCACGTTTGACGTTGCCCTTCCAGTTCTTGATGTCCAGCTCTGTGTGGCCGACGTTGAGGTCACCGACGACGAGGGCGTGGTCGCTGTGCTTGGTGAGTTCGGGCAGTCGCTTGATCATGACGTCAAGGAAACGGAACTTGTCATCCTGCTTGGGCGTGCCGGCCTCGCCCGAGTGCACGTACGCGCTCACGACGGTCAGCTGCGATGCCTCGCCCTCCGCGTTGCGGACGGTGTAGTCGGCTTCGACCCAGCGTCCGGTGGTGGCAAAGTAGTCATCCCCGATGCCCACGCGGGTGGCAAGCGGCTCTTCGCGCGAAGCGATGGCGACGCCGGCCCGGCCTTTGGCCTCGGCCTCGGCGTGCAGGATGAACCAGCCCTCGCCGAGCAGCTCCTGGACGATCGCATCGGGCGCGCGGACCTCCTGGAGGCACAGAATGTCCACTTCGCGCGGTTCAAGCCATTCCGCCATGCCCTTCTTATAGGCGGCACGCAGGCCGTTGACGTTGACTGATGCGATGCGAAGGTGGTCCTTCTTCAATGCCGAGCTCACCCGATCCACTCTAGTCGATGATGGTTCCGCTGACGGGTTCGTCGCCGCCGGCCGAGGATTTGATCATGTCCCGTGCGTTGGTCGAGGTGATCTCGATGGTCTCCAGGGCCCGGCGGATCGTGTCCTGGTCCGCGGCCTCGCCCTTGGCACGTTCCTGTTCGACGACGCGCACCTGAACCTGGACGATCTTGAAGGAGTGGTCGAGCTTCATGTCGCGTACGCTCTCCGCAGGGAGCCCTTCACTGACCACGCGGGTGCCGCCATGGTCCACGCTGCTGGCGGTCGGCGCCCGCCCGGTGGCGGCGTTGAAGGCGTTCTGGGCCTCGTCGAGCCTGGCCGCGGCCCGCTTGGCGGCCCGCTGGATGCTGAACACCACGAACGAGGCCAGCGCCAGCCAGGCGCCGGCGATGATCGCCACGACCCAGCCCACGACGTCGTTCTGGTTGGCCGCGAAGATCACGGCGACCGTGAACGCGATGATGAAGACCAGCATCCCCGGTCCGCTGATGCGGAACGTGGAGAACCGGCCCGTGGCCGTGGTGGACGAGGACGCGGGGCTACCCAGAGATTGCATGAGCCTATTATCGCAAACGGGGCAGGCCGCCCGCGGCGCTTCCACCCCGGGCGAACGCCGCCCCCGCCGCGGAGATAGGCGAAGCGGCCCCGGAGAGGCGCCCCGCACGGCGCGGCTGAGGCCACGCGGCTCAGTTCAGGCGGTTCAGGCCGCGCGGCCCAGTTCAGGCGGTTCAGGCCACGCAGCCCACTTCAGGCGACTCAGGAAAGAACCAGGCAGAACGGGTGGCCGCTGGGGTCGGTGTAGACCCGGAAGGATTCCCCGCCGCCTGCCAGGCGCGCAGCGCCGAGCCGGATGACTTCGGCCTCGCCGGCGTCGAGGTCGGTGACTTTCACATCCACGTGCATCTGCTGCGGGTGCTCGGCGTCGGGCCACTGCGGCCGGACCAGCCTGTCCACGCGCTGGAAGGCGACGGCGGGACGGTCGGCGGCGTCGCCGATCGAAATCCAGTCCGGGTCCTCCTGCACCCGGATCATGCCCAGCAGCTCCTGGTAGAAGCCTGCGAGCGTGTCCGGGTTCTCGCAGTCGATGACGAGTGCGTGCCATTGTCCGATCATGGGATCTCCTTAGGTGAGGAACAGCCGGCGCAGGCGGCCCGTGGTGAGCGTGACGCCGAGGGCGATCATGACGAGGTAGTAGCCGACGTGCACGGCGGTGGCCGGGGTGAACACGCCCACACTGATCTGGCGCAGCAGTTCCACGCCGTGCCACAGCGGCATGGCCTGGATGAGCCACTGGATGTACTGCGGGTAGACGCTGACCGGGTAGAACGTGGCGCTGAACAGGAACATCGGCAGCATCACGAAATTGATCCAGTCCATCTGCTGGAACGTCTTCATGAAGCTCGTGACCCCCATGCCGAAGCTCGCGAAGCCGAAGGCAATCAGCACCGAGGCCGGGATCATGAGGATGGCCCATGGCGTGGTGATGAGGCCCATCACGCCCATCACGGCGGTGAAGCCGGTGGCGTACATGAACCCGCGCAGGAGGGCCAGGAAGATCTCGCCCATGGCGACATCCAGCGGCCCCAGCGAGGTGTAGAGCATGCCTTGGTACAGCTTGGCGAAGTTCATCTTGAAGAAGACGTTCCAAGTGGAGTCGTAGACGGCGCCGTTCATGGCGGACACTGCCAAGAGTGCCGGCGCAATGTACGCGGCGTAGCTGATCTCCTGCCCGCCGGGGCCCTGGACGGACCCCACGATTGCGCCCAGGCCCACACCCATGGAGATCAGGTACAGCACGGGTTCGAAGAACCCGGAGACCATGACCATCCAGTTGCTGCTCTTGGTGGCCATGAGCCCGCGGGCGACGACGGCGCGGACGTTGCGGGAGTACATGGGCCCGAAACGCCGGCGGCGTGCGGCGTCCGTGACGCTGTGGTCCCCCGCATTGAAACTTCCGGTAAGAACGCTCATGAGGCCATCCTTTTGGCGAACTGGCGCTTGGACAGGACCCAGCCGGCGGCCGCGAGGCCCAGCAGGAAGACCAGGTGGACGATCGTGAGCCACGGCTCTTCCTCGTAGCCGTAGCTGACCACGCGGCCAAGTTCGGTGCCGTGCCAGATCGGCGAGATCCAGCCGATCCAGCGGACGCCGAGCGGAAGCGTGTCCAGCGGGAAGAACGTGCCGGAGAACAGGAACAGCGGCATGACGATGAACCGCATGACCATGGCGAACTGGCCTCTGTCATTCCGGATCGTCGCCGCGTAGGACATAAGCGGCAGCCCGAAGGACAGGCCGGCGAGCGTGGCGATGAGGATGGACACCCAGGCCCAGGTGCCGGGTGCGGCCCCGAACAGGGCGACGACGGCGAAGTAGAGGGCCGACTGCAGCAGGAAGCGGACGGTGACGGCGATGACCTGGCCCCCGGCGATCTGCTCCGGCGTCAGCGGCGAGGCGTGCGGGCCGTAGTAAACGCGCCGCCACTTGAAGCCGTCCATCACCGGAAAGGTGAACTCGTTGGCGGCCGTCATGACGGCGGCCGAGATCAGCAGGGCGGGCGCGATGAACGTCAGGTAGCTGACGCCGCCGAAGGCGCCGGCGCCGTTGGCCTCGACCAGTGTGGCCAGGCCGACGCCCATCGCGAACAGATAGGCCACCGGCTGCCCCACGCCGTACATGACGATGGTCCAGCCGTAGCCCTTCATGACACGCAGGACCTGTTCGGCGTAGTAGAAGGCGCCCCAGCGGCGGGCACGGGCGGCCGAGACTTCCGGCGAGTGGGCGCGGAGGGCGGGCGTCGCCGTCGTCGTTGGCTTAGTCAACGAGGCTCCTGCCGGTCAGGCGCAGGAAGACGTCTTCCAGCGAAGAGCGGCGGACCAGCGAGGTGACCGGCCGGAGTCCCCGGGCGGTGACCTGTTCCAGGGCGGCCTCGCCGTCATGGGCGTAGATGAGCACCCGGTCCGGCAGGGTCTCCAGGCGTTCGCCGATGCCTTCGAGCTCCGCGCCGACGCTCGCGTTGCGGTCCGAGCCGAAGCGCAGTTCGAGCACCTCCCGCGTGGAGTAGTCGCGGATCAGGCTGGCCGGAGAGCCCTCGGCCATGATCTTGCCCTTGTCCACCACGATCAGGCGGTCGCACAGCTGCTCGGCCTCATCCATGTAGTGGGTCGTGAGGATCAGGGTGACGCCCTGTTCCTTGAGCCGGAACAGCCGGTCCCAGAGGATGTGCCGCGCCTGCGGGTCCAGGCCGGTGGTCGGCTCGTCCAGCAGCAGGATCCGGGGTTCGTTGATGAGGGAGCGGGCGATCGTCAGGCGCCGCTTCATGCCGCCGGACAGGGCGTCCACCTTGGCGTTGGCCTTGTCCGTGAGCTGGGCGAATTCCAGCAGCTCGTCGGCTTTGCGCCTGAGGTAGCTCATGGGAAGGCCGAAGTAGCGGCCGTAGACCAGCAGGTTGTCCCGGACTTTCAATTCCTCGTCCAGGTTGTCCTGTTGCGGGACGACGCCCAGGTGGGCGCGGACTTCCGGACCGTGCTGCTCGGGGTCCAGGCCCATGATGCTCAGGCTGCCGGAGGTGCGCTGGGAGACCCCGCCGATCATCTTCATCGTGGTGGACTTCCCGGCGCCGTTGGGGCCCAGCAGGCCGAAGGCTTCCCCGGCGGGGACGCGGAAGGAGATGCCGTCGACGGCGGTGACCTCGCCGTAGCGTTTGGTGAGGTTTTCGGCGGTGATGACGTACTGCGGAGCGGCATCAGAGGGGCTGCTCACGGGGGATTCTTTCGAGACAAGTTCGGACACCCGCACCACGGTAGTGGATCCCCGCAAAGTATGAAAGAGTCTTTTCGTAAAAACTCCTGACGTATTCGTTCTGTTATGCGTCCCGGCGGGCAGGTGCGGCGTTCCGCCCGATTCAAGCCCCCGCTCTTAAAGCCACAGGGCACCTGCTTCGCGGGAAGCAGGTGCCCTGTCATCAGCTCGGATTCCTAGGCGAGCCCGGCGTGGCTTTTCGATGCCAGTTGGCGCTCGGCGGTTTCCACCACGTTGGCCAGGAGCATGGCGCGGGTCATGGGCCCCACTCCCCCCGGGTTCGGCGAGAGCCAGGCGGCGACGTCGGCCGCGGCGGGGTCAACGTCTCCCGTAACCACGGCCTTGCCGGTGCCGTCGTCCACGCGGCTGACGCCGACGTCGAGCACGATCGCCCCGGGCTTAAGGTCCCCGGCCTTGATCATGTGCGGCTGGCCGGCGGCGGCAATCACGACGTCGGCCTGGCGGAGTTCGGCCGGCAGGTCCACCGTGCCCGTGTGGGCCAGGATGACCGTGGCGTTGACGTCCTTGCGGGTCAGCAGGAGTCCCACCGGGCGGCCGATGGTGACGCCGCGGCCGACCACGAGGACGCGCTTGCCGTTGAGGCTGATGCCGTGCCGGGTCAGCAGTTCCACGCAGCCCTTGGGAGTGCAGGGCAACGGGGACTTCATGGGTCCGCTGACGTTGGCCACGAGCCGGCCCAGGTTCATCGGGTGCAGGCCGTCGGCGTCCTTCTCAGGGTCCATGGCCTCCAGGATGACGTCCTGGTCGATGTGCTTGGGCAGCGGCAGCTGGACGATGTAACCGGTGCACTCCGGGTTCTCGTTGAGCTCGCGGACCACGGCCAGGAGTTCATCCTGCGTGGTTTCCTCGGGCAGGTCGCGGCGGATGGACGTGATGCCCACCTCGGCGCAGTCCTTGTGCTTGCCGCCGACATACCAGGTGCTGCCGGGATCGGAGCCGACCAGGATGGTGCCCAGTCCGGGGGTGACGCCCATGGCTTTGAGTGCGGCCACGCGTTCTTTCAGCTCAGCCTTGATGGCAGCGGCGGTAGCCTTGCCGTCAAGGATCTGGGCGGTTTCAGCCATTTTTGCAGAAGTCATCGATTACCACTGCTCGTGCTGGGGGTACAGCGGGAAATCGGCGGCCAGCTTGTCCACGCGGGCCTGCAGGGCCTCGATATCCGTGGCCGCGCCGGACTTCAGCGCCGTGGCGATGATGTCGGCGACCTCGGTGAATTCCTCGGCGCCAAAGCCGCGGGTGGCCAGGGCCGGGGTGCCGATGCGCAGACCGGAGGTGACCATCGGCGGGCGGGGGTCGAACGGCACGGCGTTGCGGTTGACGGTGATGCCCACGGAGTGCAGGAGGTCCTCGGCCTGCTGGCCGTCCAGCTGGGAGTTGCGCAGGTCCACCAGGACCAGGTGCACGTCGGTGCCGCCGGTCAGGACCGAGACGCCGGCGTCGGCGACGTCGGTCTGGCCGAGGCGTTCGGCGATGATCTTGGCGCCTTCGAGGACGCGCTCCTGGCGTTCCTTGAATTCCTCGGTACCGGCGATCTTGAAGGCCACTGCCTTCGCGGCGATCACATGCATGAGCGGGCCGCCCTGCTGGCCGGGGAACACGGCGGAGTTGAGCTTCTTGGCCCATTCCTGCTTGGCCAGGATGACGCCGGAGCGCGGGCCGGCGAGGGTCTTGTGCACGGTGGAGGTGACGACGTCCGAGTGCGGGACCGGGCTCGGGTGCAGCCCGGCGGCCACGAGGCCGGCGAAGTGCGCCATGTCGGTCCAGAGCAGGGCGCCGACCTCGTCGGCGATCGAGCGGAACGCGGCGAAATCAAGGTGCCGCGGGTAGGCGGACCAGCCGGCGATAATGACCTGGGGCTTTTCGGCGATGGCCTGCTCGCGCAGCTTGTCCATGTCGATCCGGAAGTTGTCTTCCTCGACCTGGTAGGCGGCAACCTCGTAGAGCTTGCCGGAGAAGTTCAGCTTCATGCCGTGGGTGAGGTGACCGCCGTGGGCCAGGGAGAGGCCCAGGATCTTGTCACCGGGGGTGATCATGGCGGCGAGCGCGGCGGCGTTGGCCTGCGCACCCGAGTGCGGCTGGACGTTGGCGTATTCGGCGCCGAAGAGCTCCTTGACGCGGTCGATCGCCAGCTGCTCGGCGACGTCGACGTATTCACAGCCGCCGTAGTAGCGGCGTCCCGGGTAGCCCTCGGCGTACTTGTTGGTCAGGACGGAACCCTGGGCTTCCATCACGGCGCGCGGGGCGAAGTTCTCGGAGGCGATCATTTCCAGGGTGCCGCGCTGGCGGCCAAGCTCCTGGGCCAGAACGGCGGCGATTTCCGGGTCGAGTTCGGCCAGCGGCTGGTTGCTCACGGCGGCTGAGGTGGCGGTAGTAGTAGTCACGAGGAACTCCTGGTAGGCAACGGGTACGGCTAATGGTCAGGCTACCGGCTGGCCCGTTGCACCGCCCCTTGATGACGGACCCCTGGACAGCGGGACGCGACGTCGGCGATTGGCACCCTGAACGGGCGCCGGCAACGGCCTGACAGCGGTGAAGCTGCCAACCGGTAAGACATGACCCTCGGCCCAGGCGTACGATCCGTGGTCTTCGTGAGTGCCGCTCCCTGATGGTTAGCCATCCAACGCCAGTTGCGACGGGTTAACACTACCAAAACGCTTACAAAACTGCCCCTGAAGCGCGGGTAGGCTGTTCTTCGTGACTGACGAGAACCTGACTGCTTCCTACATCCTGACTCTGTCCTGCCCTGACCGGCCCGGCATCGTGCACGCCGTCGCCGGAGCCCTCCTCGTGGCGGGCTGCAATATTACGGACTCCCAGCAGTACGGCAGCCACGGCACGGGCACCTTCTTCATGCGGGTGGAGGCGACGACGGCCGCCGAGCGGGCCGAGCTGCAGGCGGCACTGGAGCCCGTGGCCCAGGCTTTCGGCATGCAGTGGAGCCTGAACCCGGCCGGCCGGAAGGTCCGCACCCTGCTGATGGCCAGCACCTCGGCCCACTGCCTGAACGACCTGCTGTTCCTGCAGCGCTCCGGCACCCTGCCGATCGACATTCCGGCCATTGTCTCCAACCACCGGGACCTTGAGGGCCTGGCGGAGTTCTACGGCATCCCCTTCCACTACATCCCCGTCACGCCGGACACCAAGGTCCAGGCCGAGGACGCCCTTCGTCTCCTGATGAAGGAGCACGACATCGAGCTCACCGTCCTGGCCCGGTACATGCAGATCATCTCCGACGAGCTTTGCAGCGAACTCACGGGCAAGGCGATCAACATCCACCACTCATTCCTGCCCTCTTTCAAGGGTGCCAAGCCCTACCACCAGGCGCACGCCCGCGGCGTGAAGCTCATCGGGGCCACGGCACACTACGTCACGGCAGCCCTGGATGAGGGACCGATCATCGAGCAGGAAGTCATCCGCGTGGACCACCGGCGCACCGCCGAGCAGTTCGTCCAGATGGGCCGCGACGTGGAGGGCCGCACCCTGGCCCAGGCCGTGCAGTGGCATGCCGAGCACCGCGTCCTGCTCGACGGCAACCGGACGGTTGTCTTTAACTGATTCCGGTCCTTGACTAGAGCCATGGACTCCATCCGGAAGGACCGGCTCGAATCATTTGTGGCCCTGCTCAAGTCAGAGGGGCGGCACGCGGTGCTGGGGCTCGACTGCGGCTCGGGCACCGACGGGCTGCACTTTGTGCAGTCCGGCATCCATTTCACCGGCGTCGACCCGTCCGAGGAAAATATCCATGCCGCACGGGCGCACGGGCTGGAGGCGTCCGTTGCGGGCCCGGAATCGCTGCCGTTCGCCGACGCCGCGTTCTCCTCGGTCTGGGCGGTGGACGCCCTGGCGGGCCTGCCGCCGGACCAGTGGGACGACGTCGTCCGCGAACTCGGGCGGGTGGCCGAACCCGGCGCGCCGATCGCCGTCGTCCTCCCGTCCCCCGCCCCGCGCAGCGAAGGCGACGCAAGCGACGGGGGAAGCGACGGCGCAAGCGACAGCAAAGGTGGCAGCGCAAGCGACAGGGGCGGAGAAGCCGCAAGTGACAGCAAAGGTGGCAGCGGCGACGGCGGCTTTACGGTCCTCCGCTCCCCCGGCTGACCCAAACCCCCGTTGCCCTATCGCTTATGGCTGCTCTGAGCGCTCAGAGCAGCCATAAGTGATAGGGCAACGGGGTGGGCAGGTGTCCTAGGCTGGAGGCATGGCTCCCCTCTACGCATTCGCCGGCACGACCCCGGCCGTCCATGACTCCGCTTTCATCGCGCCCACGGCCTCGGTGATCGGCAACGCCACGCTGGCTGAGAACTCGAGCGCCTTCTACGGCGTGTCCGTCCGCGCCGACACCGCCGCCATCACGGTGGGGGCCGGCAGCAACCTGCAGGACAACGTGGTGCTGCACGCCGATCCCGGGTTCCCCTGCACCGTCGGGGCCCGGGTCAGCGTCGGCCACAGCGCCGTGGTGCACGGCTGCACCGTCGAGGACGATTGCCTGATCGGCATGAGCGCCACCATCCTCAACGGGGCCGTGATCGGCGCCGGCTCGCTTGTTGCTGCCGGTGCCGTGGTGCTGGAGGGTACGGTCATCCCGCCGCGCTCGCTCGTCGCCGGGGTGCCCGCGAAAGTCCGGCGCGAGCTCAGCGACGAGGAGTTCGCGGGCGTCCAGCGCAATGCCGCGCACTACCAGGAGCTGGCGCGGGCCCACCGCGAACTCCACAGCGCCTGAGCCACGGGGCTGCTGCGTCCAGGCGCCGCTTAGTCCACAGAGCTGCTTAGTCGAGGGCGATCGGGCCCAGCTCGGGCAGGAGCTCGCCCGGGCCCGGGTTCCCGGCCGGTGTCCGGCCGCCGAGGTGGTTGACCACGCCCCAGACCGCGTTGAGGCCTGTGGTGACGGCACCCTCGGCCCAGCCGGCGGTGAAGGAGACGTCGTCGCCGGCGAGGAAGATCCCGCGCTGTTCGGCGGGCAGCCCGTCCTGCTTGAAGTGGGTGAAGAGCCGCTGCTGGTAGCGGTAGTGCCCCGGCAGGTTGGCCTTGAAAGCGCCCATGAAGTTAGGGTCGGCCTCCCACGAGACCGTGATCGGCTGTCCCACGATGTGGCTGGCGATGTCGACGCCCGGGTAGATCTGCTCCAGCGAGTGCAGCATGAGCTCCGCACGCTGGTCCGCGTCGAGTGAGAGCCACTTCAGCGCGTCGTCGTTCCACGTGTAGGACAGCAAGATCACGGCGGGCTGGTCCGGGCCGTTGTCCAGCAGGTACGTGGCCCGGTTCAACCGGTCGGTCAGCGTCATCGACAGGACCTCGCGGCCGGTCTCCGGATCGATGTCCTTCCAGAACGGCCGGTCCACCATGACGAAGGTCTTGGAGGACTGCATGTAGTGCGAGCGTTCGATCGCCGTCCACAGCTCGGCGGGAAACAGGGTTTCGTCCGTGTGGATCCGCGTCGACAGCAGCCAGGATTGGCACGTGGTCACCACCGCCGGGTAGGCGGACTCGCGTCCCCAGCGTTCGCGGATCCGGAAGTCGCCGCTGCCGTCGCGGGCGATGCGCTCCACGGCGCCGCGGGGGGCACCCGCATGCAGCGACGCCAGGGAGGTGCCGTCCGGCCAGTGCGCCATGCCCGACGGCGCGTGCTCCCACAGCGCCTCGGGGAGCCGCTGCGCGCCGCCGGCGATGAGCCGGTGCTGGTCGTCGGCGTCGGTGTAGACGACCCGGAGGATTTCGAGGATGGAGTTGGGGAAGTCGGTGTCCCAGCCGCCGGTGCCGAAGCCCACCTGCCCGAACGCCTCGCGGTGGGCGAAGCCGGCCTGCTTGAAGGAGTCGCTGCCGGCGATGAAACCGTAGAACGTCTGCTCGTCCAGCTCCGGCAGCAGCGCGTTCCACAGTTCCTTGATCCGGGCCGTGTCCCGGGCCCGGATGGCCTCCTGCATCTCGGCGAACCGGGCGCCGTCGTTCACGGCCGCCTTCCACGCGTCCGCGACCTCCAGGAAGAACGGGGGCAGGTCCGCCGCGGTCTCGGCGTAGTACTTCTGGCCCGCGAGCTCGATCACCGTGCTGGAGGTCGCCGGCGCCAGCGGATTGGGGAACTCCTGGGTGTCCAGCCCGAGCAGGTCCACGTAGTGGTAGAAAGCCTTCCCGGAGACCGGGAACCGCATGCCGCCGAGGTCCGCCACGATGCCCGGCGCGGACGGGAAGCTGGCGGTCCTCAGCCGGCCGCCGATCTGATCGGCCTCATAGACCACCGGCCGCAGGCCCAGCTTCATGAGCTCATAGGCGGTCACGAGCCCGGACAGGCCGGCACCGACGACGGCGACCTCCGTCCCGTACAGTTCCGGCGGCACGGACCCCAGGCCGTCCGGGTGGGCCAGATAGTGGTCGTAGCTGAACGGGAAATCCGGGTTCAGCATGGTGATGGGCGCCTCGGCCGGGGTGGAAGCCGGAGTGGTAGCCGGAGTGGTAGCCGGCAGTTCGGTGGCGGTGGTCATGAGATCTCTGCCTTCAGTTCCTCGGTTGTGGTGGTGTTGGCGGGTTGGCGGCTTGATAGTTCACGGTATTCCTCGTGCCCCAGGGCCGCCACCCTGGAGTTCTTGCGGCCGTAGCCGAAGTAGGCGGCAAGGCCCACGAGCATCCAGACACCGAAGACCGCCCAGGTCTCGGCGCCGAGGTTGGCCATGAGGTAGGCGCACATGAGGGCGCCGAGAATCGGGGTCAGCGGAAAGAGCGGGACGCGGAAGCTGCGCTTGAGCTCCGGGCGGTTGCGGCGCAGGTAGAGGACGGCCACGTTGACCAGCGCGAAGGCGAACAGGGTGCCGATGCTGGTGGCGTCCGCGAGGGCGCCCAGCGGCACGAGGCCGGCGGTCAGCGCGACGGCGGTGCCCACGATCAGGGTTCCGGCAACCGGCGTGCCGGTCCGGGGCGAGACGCGGCCGAAGACTTTGGGGACGAGGCCGTCGCGGGACATGGACAGCAGGATCCGGGTCTGCCCGTAGAGGACGGTCAGCACGATGCTGGCGATGGCAAGCACGGCACCGACGGCGAACACGACGCCGACCCACGGCTGACCGGTGATTTCCTCGAGGATCTTCACGAGGGCGGCTTCGGTGCCGTCGAACCAGCCCCAGGGTCGGGCGCCGATGGCGGCGACGGAGACGAGCACGTAGATGCTGGTGACGATCAGCATGGAGAGCAGGATGGCCCGCGGGAGGTCGCGCTTGGGGTTGCGGGCTTCCTCGCCGGCCGTGGAGGCGGCGTCGAAGCCGATGTAGGAGAAGAAGACCCGTGAGGCCGCGGCCGAGACCCCGGCGGCGCCCATCGGCATGAGGGGTTCAAAGTGTCCGCCGTTGAACGCGGTGAACGCCACGGCGCAGAAGAACAGCAGGATGCCGACCTTGATCAGGACAATCGCGGTGTTGATCCAGGCGCTTTCCTTGGCACCGCGGACCAGCAGCACCATGGCCAGCACCACAATGATGATTGCGGGGACATTCAGCACCCCGCCGGCTCCCGGCGGCTGCGACATCGCGTCCGGAAGCGTGAGGCCGAAGACCGCCAGGGCCTCGTTGACGTACTGGCCGGCACCGACCGCGACGGCGGCCACGGAGACGGCGTATTCCAGAACCAGGCACCAGCCGCAGATCCAGGCCATGCCCTCGCCCATGGTCGCGTAGGTGTAGGAGTAGCTGGACCCGGCGGCAGGCACCAGGCCGGCCATCTCCGCGTAGGACACGGCGGAGAGCAGCGCGGCGAATCCGGCGATGGCGAAGGAGATCCAGATGGCCGGTCCGGCGAGCGGCACGGATTCGCCCAGGATGACCAGGATGCCGGTGCCGAGCGTGGCGCCGACGCTGATCATGGTCAGCTGCAGTACCCCGAAACTGCGGACCAGCCGCGTGCCGCCGTGCCCGGTCTCGGCCTCGCTGACCAGCTGCCCGATCGGCTTGCGGCGCAGGAGCTGGGCGGCGAGCCCGGGACGGCCGGCGGCAGCCGGCGGGCGTTCCCCGATCAGAGTTGGCACAGTCATCGTTGACGTCCTTATCTTCAGTAGTGGTCGGTTTCCCCTGACCCACCCTAGGCTTGTGAGCCACCTCTCACGGGTGTGCAAAATGACCTATAGTCTTCAGTCATGAGACTTAATGCACTGCCGACCCGGTGGTGGGCCCGGCGTCCGGGCGGCCAGACCGGGATCCACGGCCGTGGCTGCTGAGGGCTCCGAGCGGCTCGGCTTCGTCACTCTGGCGCAGTTCCTGGGCCAGCTTCCGGCGCTGAAGGTCCTGCACGACGGCGGCAACGGAGAGGGGCGGCTGCGCTGGGTTGAGCCGAGTGAGCTGGACGACCCGACCCCCTACCTGCTCGACGGCGAGTTCCTGCTCACCGCCGGCCTGCCGTTCGTAGGCGACGGCGGCAGCCAGGATGCGGTGGACGCTTATGTGCGGCGGCTGGTTGAGGCCCGGGTCGGTGCCCTCGGATTTGGCCTGGAACCCTACTTCGATGCCGTGCCGGATACCGTGGTCCAGGCCTGCCGGCGGCAGGAGCTGACGCTGGTGTCCATCCCGGGGAACCTCCCGTTCGCCGCCCTGGGGCTCGAGTTCTCCCGGCTCCTCGAATCGGACAACGCCAAGACCTTCCGCCAACTGGCGGACACCAACCGGCAGTTGATGCGCGCGGTCCTGTCTGCGCGCCCCGAACATGAACTCCTCGCCGCCCTCGTGCAGCGCGTCCCGGTCTGGGCCGTGCTGGTCGGCGCCGACGGCCGGGTGCGTGCCCGCGGCCCGGCCGCCCCGGGCGTTGATTCAGCCGCCTTGCAGCCGCTGCTGACCCGGCTGCTCGCCGGCAGCGGTCCCCGGGTGGAGATGGATTCGTTCGACGCCGCCGGCTCGTCGCTGGTCTTCGGGCATCCGCTGCGCAGCACCCGGGACGCCAACCTCGGCGCTCTCGTCATCGGCACGGACGCCGCGCTGACCCCGGCGCAGAACAGTGTTGTCTCCACCGCCGTCGGCCTGCTGGAACTGCTGGTCCGCCAGCGCACCAGCGGTTCCCTGGCCCCCAGCCAGCTGGCCACGGCGCTGCTCCTGCATCCGGAAAGCGTGGCGTCAGGAACGGCACGGCACGTCACCGGGTTGAAGGACCTGCTGGCACAAAGCATTTCCTCCACCCGGTCCGGTCAGCTGCGCGTCATTCAGGGCCTCCGGCTGGACACCGCCGCCGGCAGCGGCAGGACGGCGGACGCGCCGCGCCGCACGGGCGAGGGCCCGGTCCGGGAGCTGCTCGAGTGGCGCAGGCTGTTCGACACCAAACTGGTGGAGCTCACCGACTACGGCTTTGCCGCCATAACGCGCCTGAAGGTCGACGACGCCCTGCTCGCCGAGGTCGAACGGCTCGGGTGGAGCCTGGTGATCGGCAGCAGCACCGAATTCGCCGGCCTGGCGGAGGCCTACCAGCGCGCCTCCTCGCTGCGGAAACGTGTGCTCACGAGCCGCCGGAGCGCCCGGGAGGACGACGTTACGTGGTCCGTGACGGGCCTGCTGGGCGCCGAGGCCGGGGCCCAGCTGGCGGGGCGCCTGCTGGCACCCGTGCTCGCGCTTGAGCCGGAACGCCGCGACAACCTGCTCGGCATCCTGCGGGCCTGGCTGGGCGAGAACGGCAGCTGGGACGCCACGGCAAAGGCCACGGGCCTGCACCGCAACAGCGTCCGCCGGCAGATCGGCATCATCACCGATCTGCTGGGACTTGACCTCAATCAGGCGCAGGCCCGCGCGGAGCTGTGGATAGCGTTCCAGTACCTAGGCGGCCTGGAGCTGCCCGGCGCCCCGGCTGGCTCGGCGGTGCCGGCCGCGTCCGACGTCGTTGCGCCGGCTGCTGGCTCCCCCGCCGCCCAGACCCGTGGCCGGACGCCCGCCGGTCAGACGTCCCAGGAACGGTAGATGTCCGGGCGGCGGTCGCGCAGATACGCCACGGCGGCCTCCGGATCGTCCGCCCTGTCTGCGCTGCCGGCCCCTTCGGCAGGGTCCGCGGCGGCGTTACTGGGTTCACCAAGCTCGGCAAACAGCAGTTCCGCCCCGGGGCCGGCCTCGGCCAGGACGGCTCCGTCCGGACCCGCCACGATGCTGCCGCCGTGGAAGTCATAGCTGCCCTCCACGCCGGTGTGGTTGGCATAGGCGACCGTGAGCTGGTTCTCCAGGGCCCGGGCCCTGACCAGCACCTTCGGCACGGCGTCGAACCCGCCGGCGAGGGCCGTCGGCACCAGGAGCAGTTCGGCACCGCGCACGGCGGCGGCCCGTGCGGACTCGGGAAATTCGATGTCGTAGCAAATAACCAGCGACGTTTTGAGCCCGTGGAACTCCACGACGCCGGGGGCCGCGGCGGCCGGCGCAAACGCAGCCCGCTCATCGGGGCCGAACAAGTGCACTTTCCCGTAGCTGAGCAGTTCGTCTCCTGACTCGTCGACCAGAGTCGCTGAGATGTGCCACCCTCCTGCTGGCGTCACGGCGGGCAGGCTGTAGACCAGGGCGATGTTATGGCGCCGGGCGATCCCCGCCAGGGCCTCCCGGAGCGCAGGCAGCGTGGCGGGGTCGAAGTCCGTGCGCAGCCGGCCCGGCGCGTAGCCCACGGGGAAGAGCTCGGGGGTCAGCAGCAATTGCGCCCCCGCGGCCGCCGCCGTGCGCGCCGCGTCATCCACCGCGGCGCAGTTCGCCGTTATGTCCAGCACGGCGGAGTTCGCCTGCATCAGGGCCAGCAGCACCATTACCACCTCAAGATTTTCCGGGCACCTCCGCAGGACCGCTGCGGACTCTCTTGTCCCAGCGTAGCTTCGGCCCACACGGCCTGCAGTGGTGCATTTCCGCCCGGCCGTCCGGCGGGCAGGGCAGAACGTCCCGGCAGCGGAGCGTGGAAGCGCTAAGGGCCGCTCGCGCCGCCGGAATCCTGCGGCACCGTTATCAATGCGTTAACTTCTTGACTACAAGCCGCGGATGCGTCACGCTTCATAGCATGCCCTCACCAACGCGCTCAACGAGGAGCCGAACCAAGAACCCGGGATCGCAGTCCGCGCTCCGGCATCTGAACCAGCAGCGGATCATCGAATGCCTCCTCGCCGGTCCTTCCACCCAGGCGGAACTGGCCCGCCAGACCGGCCTTTCCACTGCGACTGTTTCCAACATCGTCAAGATCATGCAGGACGCCGGACTGGCCTCGACCGAGCCGATCACCAGCTCCGGGCGACGGGCATTGAACGTACGGCTCAACAGCAACGGTGCCGTCGCCGTCGGGATCGACTTTGGCCGCCGCCACTTGCGCGTGGTCCTGGCTTCGCTCAGTTATCACGTGATCGCCGAGGAATCGGTCCTGCTTCCCTTGGGCCACCACGCGGAGGAGGGCATCCAGGCCGCCGTCGGTGTACTGGACCGGCTGCTCGCCAGCAGCGGCGTGGAACGCAGCGCCCTGGTGGGTGCCGGCGTCGGAATTCCCGGCCCGATCGACCGGCGCACCGGCACCGTGGCGCAGGGCGCGATTCTGCCCGAATGGGTGGGCATCAACATCCTCAAACGCCTCGAGGAAGCCCTTGACCTGCCCGTTTTCGTGGACAACGACGCCAATCTGGGCGCCCTGTCCGAGGTCACTTGGGGGCCGCACAGCGGCGTCAGCAACCTGATGTTCCTCAAGATCGGTTCGGGCATCGGCGCGGGTCTGATCCTCAACGGCGTCCCGTACTACGGCAACGTGGGGATCACTGGCGAAATCGGCCACGCCACCATCCACGAACATGGGCTGATCTGCCGTTGCGGGAACCGGGGATGCCTGGAAACCATCGCCTCCACCACCACCATGATCGAACTCCTGAGCCGTGGCGAGGATCGGCCCCTCACGCCCGGAGACATCGTCCGGAAAGCCCTGGAACGGGACTCCGCGACACTCCGTGTGGTGGACGACGCCGGTCTCGCCGTCGGACGCGCCCTGGGCAACGTGGCGAACCTGATCAACCCGGAAGTCATTGTGGTGGGCGGTCCGCTGGCAGGGCTCGGCGAGCTCCTCCTGGATCCGATCCGGCGCGGCCTGATCCGCCACGCGGTGCCGGTCATCGGGGAGACCACTACCCTCACGATGTCATCCCTGGGCGACCGGGCGGAGGCTCTCGGGGCCACGGCTTTGGTGTTCCAGCACGCCGGAATCCGGCGGAACTAACCATTCGTTATCGGGCCGTTGCGTTAAAGACTTGACGACAAGGCCTGTGATCCAGTTTACTTTTCCATCAGACGGCCCTGCGGTTTGCAGGGGCGGACAACGAAGTCATGCATTGGAGGCGTAAGGGCAGATGACGTCCCTCAACACGCACAGTGATCCGCTAATCCTCGAGATGCGTTCCATCACCAAGGAATTCCCCGGCGTTAAAGCTTTGGCCGATGTGAGCCTGCGGGTGAAGGCCGGCGAGATCCACGCCATCTGCGGTGAAAACGGCGCCGGCAAGTCCACCCTGATGAAGGTCCTGTCCGGGGTTTACCCGTACGGCACCTACACCGGGGACATCGTTTACCAGAACGAAGTCCAGGAGTTCAAGGACATCCGCGCCAGCGAGCACGCCGGAATCGTGATCATCCACCAGGAACTCGCGCTGATCCCGGAACTGTCGATCATGGAGAACATCTTCCTCGGCAACGAACCGACCAAGCGCGGCGTGATCGACTGGACCGAGGCCCGGAAGCGGTCCATCGAACTGCTGGCCCGGGTGGGGCTGCGGGAAGACCCGGACACCCCCATCAAGGAGATCGGCGTCGGCAAGCAGCAACTGGTCGAGATTGCCAAGGCCCTGAACAAGTCGGTCAAGCTCCTGATCCTGGACGAGCCCACGGCCGCGCTGAACGAGTCCGACTCCCAGCACCTGCTGGATCTCATGCTCGGCCTGAAGGGCCGCGGCATCACCTCGATCATCATTTCCCACAAGCTCAACGAGATCGAACAGATCGCGGATGAGATCACGATCATCCGCGACGGCAAGTCGATCGAGACCCTGAACGTCAAGGCCGACGGCGTCGACGAGGACCGCATCATCAAGGGCATGGTGGGCCGGACCCTGGAATCCAGGTTCCCGGACCACGAGCCGAAGATCGGCGACGTCCTCTTCGAAGTGAAGAACTGGAACGTCGGGCACCCTCAGATCCAGGACCGCCTGGTCTGCAAGAACTCCAGCTTCTTCGTCCGCCGCGGCGAGATCGTCGGGTTCGCCGGCCTCATGGGCGCCGGACGCACCGAGCTGGCCCGGTCCGTGTTCGGGCGTTCCTACGGCCGCTTCATCTCGGGCCACGTCTATAAGGATGGCAAGGAACTGCAGCTCAAGAACGTCCGCCAGGCGATCGACGCCGGGCTGGGCTACGTCACGGAGGACCGCAAGTCCCTGGGCCTGAACCTGCTGGACGACATTAAGGCCACCACGGTCTCGGCGAACCTGCGCAAGATCAGCAAGCACTTCGTGGTGGACACCAACAAGGAGTACATGGTTGCCGAGGAGTACCGGAAGTCGCTGCGGACCAAGACGCCCTCCGTCGAGGAAGGCGTCGCGAAGCTCTCCGGCGGCAACCAGCAGAAAGTCGTGCTGGCCAAGTGGATGTTCACCGACCCGGACGTGCTGATCCTGGACGAGCCCACCCGCGGGATCGACGTCGGCGCCAAGTACGAGATCTACGGCATCATCCAGAACCTGGCCAACCAGGGCAAGGCCGTGATCGTCATTTCCTCGGAACTGCCCGAACTGCTGGGCCTCTCGGACCGGATCTACACGATTTTCGAAGGCGCCATCACCGGCGTGCTGAACAAGGACGAAGCAAGCCAGGAAAGCCTCATGAAACTCATGACGTCCGCCCGCAAGACCGCCTCACCCTCTGAGACCATCCAGAACTAGCCGAACACCCCGGACACAAGGACTGAAACAATGAACGCGCTCAAGAAGCTCTTTGGCGGCAACACCCGCCAATTCGGCATGATCTTCGCCCTGGTTGCGCTGATCGTGTTCTTCGAGATTTTCACGGAGGGCCGCACGCTCACGTCGGGCAACGTCATCAACCTCTTCAACGGCAACTCCTACATCCTGATCCTCGCCATCGGCATGGTTCTGGTCATTATCGCCGGGCACATCGACCTCTCGGTCGGTTCCGTCGCCGCCTTCGTGGGCGTCTGCGTGGCCCTCTTCATCCGTGACTGGGGCCTACCCTGGTACATCGGCGTCCTGATGGGGCTGGGGCTGGGCATCCTGATCGGAGCCTGGCAGGGATTCTGGGTGGCCTACGTCGGCATTCCAGCGTTCATCGTGACGCTGGCCGGCATGCTGATCTTCCGCGGCGCCAACCAGTTGGTCGGCAAGTCGAACACCATCCCGGTCCCCACGGATTTCCAGTACCTCGGCTCCGGCTACCTGCCCGAGATCGGCCCGAAAACCGGCTATAACAACCTCACCCTGGTCCTGGGCCTGCTCGGCGTCGCCTTCGTGATCTTCAGCGAGATCCGCTCCCGCCGCAACGCCAAGGCACTCGGCGCCGAGGTCCCCGAAGTCTGGGTCAGCGTTCTCAAGCTGGTCCTGGTCTGCGGCGCCATCCTTTACGCCACCTACCTCTTCGCTACCGGCCGGCCGGGCACCTCCTTCCCGATCCCGGGCCTGATCCTCGCCGTCCTGATCCTCATCTACGGCTTCATCTCCTCCAAGACCGTGATTGGCCGCCACATCTACGCCGTCGGCGGGAACCGACACGCCGCCGAGCTCTCTGGCGTCCAGTCCAAGAAGGTCAACTTCCTGGTCATGATGAACATGTCCTTGCTGGCCGGCCTCGCCGGCATGATCTTCGTCGGCCGGTCCACCGCCTCAGGCCCGTTCGACGGCGTCGGCTGGGAATTGGACGCCATCGCGGCTGTCTTCATCGGCGGCGCCGCGGTCACCGGTGGCGTGGGCACCGTGATCGGCTCGATCATCGGTGGCCTGGTCATGGCCGTGCTGAACAACGGCCTGCAGCTCCTGGGCGTCGGCGCTGACCTCACCCAGATCATCAAGGGCCTGGTCCTGCTGATCGCCGTCGCGTTCGACGTCTACAACAAGTCGCAGGGCAAGCGGTCGATCATCGGCATGCTGATGAAGAACTTCGGCCGCAGCAGCGAGATCAAGGCCGACGAGACCACCCAAACCAAAGAGGTCATCTCCAGGGGGATATGATCCGCTACCCCGAATCCCGAATCCCACAATTCTCCGCACACCACCAAAAGAAAGAGAACCAAGCAATGCGAATGATTGGTAAAGCAGGAAAGGCAGCAGCAATCGCTGCAATTGCGGCACTGGCGCTGACAGCCTGCGGCCGTTCCGACACCGGAACCACCAGCGGTTCTTCCTCCGGGGGCGAGGCCTTCCCGAAGGGCTCTTCTATCGGTGTCGCGCTGCCCCAGAAGACCTCAGAAAACTGGGTCCTGGCTGAGCAGCTGTTCAACGACGGCCTCACCAAGGCCGGCTACAAGCCGGATGTGCAGTTCGCCAACGGCGGCGTTTCGGATCAGCAGAACCAGATCAGTGCCATGATCACCAAGGGCGACAAGCTCATCATCGTCGGTGCCATCGACGGTGCGCAGCTGGGCACCCAGCTCAAGCAGGCCAAGGACGCCGGCGCCACGATCATCGCGTATGACCGGCTGCTCCTGAACACCGAAAACGTGGACTACTACGTGGCCTACGACAACTTCAAGGTCGGCGAACTCCAGGGCCAGGCGCTGCTGGACGGCATGAAGGCCAAGAAGCCGGCAGGCCCGTACAACATCGAACTCTTCGCCGGTTCCCCCGACGACGCCAACGCGAAGGTCTTCTTCGACGGCGCCATGAGCGTCCTCAAGCCGAAGATGGACGACGGCACCCTGAAGGTCCTCTCCGGCCAGACGAGCTTCGAGCAGGCCGTTACCCAGGGCTGGAAGGCAGAGAACGCCCAGAAGCGCATGGACACCCTGCTCGCCGGAACGTACGGCAGCGCCGCGCTTGACGGCGTGCTGTCCCCGAACGACACCCTGGCCCGCGCGATCATCACCTCCGTCAAGGCCGCCGGCAAGCCGATCCCGGTTGTCACGGGCCAGGACTCCGAGGTTGAGTCAGTCAAGTCCATCATGGCGGGCGAGCAGTACTCCACCATCAACAAGGACACCAACGCGCTCGTTGAGCACTCGATCACCATGGTCAACGACATCCAGGCAGGCAAGAAGCCGGAGATCAACGACGACAAGTCCTACAACAACGGCGTCAAGGTTGTTCCCGCGTACCTGCTGAAGCCGGTCATCGTGACCGCCGAGAACGTCCACACGGCCTATGTCAACGATCCGGTACTTGGACCGATCACCAAGCAGTAGTTCCTGACCAGCAGTTCCTGACTTAGGCGCAGGTTCCACCGGCGCCAGCCAGACACGAGAGCCCCGGCTCCCCCGCAAGGGAGGGCCGGGGCTCTCGTGTTGCCTGCGGCGTTTTGCCACTCCCTTTTGCCTCTACTTTTTTTGCCTGCTCCCTTTTGCCTGCTCCCTTTTGCCTGCGGCAGAGAGCTTCACAGCGGATCCATAGCTTCACCGGGAGGTTCGCACAGCAGCCCGTACCACTGTGGGACCAGCCGCCGGACAGTGGGTCCGGCAAGAGACACCCAAGAAAAATTAGGAGTACCGTGAGCGTTCTTGCCCGGAGTGTAGGCAACGCCTTTCGAAACAAGGTCAGGACCGCCGCTGTGGTGGCCGTGCTGGCCGTAGCAATCGGACTTGCCCTGGCCATGCTCGTAGCCAACCAGGCTGTCACCGGCAAGGTCGCCGAGCTCAATGCCTCCGTAGGCACGGTCCTGACGGTCAACCCGGCCGGCGGCCAGGGGTTCGAAGGCGGCGGCGAGCCGTTGACCGCAGCGCAGGCGGCCACCGCGGCCGCCGTCCCCAACGTCACCAGCGTGGTCGGCACCAAGGCACTGCGCCTGCGCAACGCCGCCGAAGCCGCGGCCGAGGCCGCGTCCGGACGGACAGGCCAGGGCGGCCCGGGAGGCCAGTCGGCCACCTCCGTCACCACGAGCCTCACCGCCGCAGTCGACGCCGGCACGCTCGGGAACCGGAACCAGGCCGCCTCCGGGGCCTCCGGAAGCGGCACTGCCGGCTCCACCCAGGCCGCGCCGTCGTTCTCGCTGCCGGTCACCGCAACGGGCATCGGCGCCGAGGTGGACTCCACCGGCAAGGCCCTGCAACTGACGCAAGGCACCGGCCTGGGCGACTACACCGCCGCATCCACCGGCGCCCTGCTGGGCACCACACTGGCCACGAAGAACGGCCTGGGCGTGGGCTCGACATTCACCATCAAGGACCAGACCTTCACCGTCAAGGGACTCTTCGACGCCGGCACCGCCTTCGGCAACAACGCCCTCTACGTGACGCTCCCCACCGCCCAGACCCTCGCGGCGCTGCCGGGCGAACTGTCCACCATGATCGTCACGGTCAACAGCATGGAGAACGTCGACGCCGCCAAGACCGCCCTCCAGGCCGCACTCGGCTCCGATAAGGCGGACGTCACCCAGGGCCAGCGGAACCTGCAGACCGCCGTCAGCTCGCTGGACAGCGTCAAGAACATCTCCTTCATCGCCTTCGCTGCGGCCCTCGCCACTGCCGGCCTGATCATCCTGCTGATCATGGTCATGCTGGTCCGCGAACGCCGCCGCGAGATCGGCGTCCTGAAGGCCATCGGAGCGCCTAACCGCACCATCGGACTGCAGTTCGTGCTGGAGGCCCTCGTGCTGGTGGCCATGGGCAGCGTGGTGGGCGCGGCCATCGCGTCCTTTGCCAGCGGCGGGATCGCGAGCGCCCTCATCAGCTCAAGCAGCAGCACGACTGCGGCTACCGGCCAGCGCGGCGGCCCCGGAGGCTTCCCCGGCGGCCCGGGCGGTGCCTTCGGCGGGGCCAGCCAGCTGCTGACCTCCGTCACGGCGAGCGCCTCCCCCGAGATCATTGCCACGGGCATCGCCGCGGTATTCGGCGTCGCCATCATCGGGGCCCTGGTTCCGGCCCTGCTCACCGCACGCATCCGCCCCATCGAAGTCCTCCGAGGAGAATAGCCATGATCGAAGTGAAGAACCTGGTCCGCACGTTCAAATCCGGTGACCGGACCATCAAGCCGGTCAACGACGTCAGCTTCGAGCTCGAACAGGGCACGCTGGCCTCGATCGTGGGCAAGAGCGGCAGCGGCAAGAGCACCCTGCTGTCCCTGCTCGGCGCGCTCGACAAGCCGACCAGCGGCGACGTGGTGGTCAACGGCGTGAGCCTGGCCAGCATGCCGGACGCCAAGCTGACGAATTACCGGCGCCGGGACATCGGATTCGTCTTTCAGCAGTTCAACCTGATCCCGAACCTCTCGGCCGTGGACAACGTGATGCTGCCGATGGAGTTTGCCGGGGTGCGCAAGGCCGCCCGGCTCGAGCGTGCCCGGCAGCTGCTCGAACAGGTCCAGCTCGACCCGGACAAGCACGTGCGGCGCATCAACCGGCTCTCCGGCGGGGAGCAGCAGCGGGTGGCGATCGCCCGGGCGCTGGCGAACGAACCGAAGCTGATCCTGGCCGATGAACCCACGGGTAACCTCGACGAGCAGACCGGCGAGCACATCATCGAGCTCCTCAGCGCGCTCTGCCGGGACCACAACACCACCATCCTGGTCGTCACCCATGACCGGTCCCTGGCCAACAAGACCGAGCGGCGGTTCCGGCTTCAGCAGGGCCGGCTCACGGAGGAAACGACCCGGACCCGTGCGACCGCGGCCGTGACCGGCTAACGGCGGCGCTGCGGGCGGGTCCCTTCCGATCCTCCCGCAGCTTTTGCCCCCAAGAACCAATCCCTCCCGCAGATCCCGCCCCCAAAACCCAATCCCTCCCGCAGGTGGGTGAGAAGATGGCACCATGTCTGCCCTCATCGCGAAGCCGTGGCTGTTCAGCCAGCCGGACCAGGACCCCCGTACCGCCACCGGCGCCCGGCTGCGCTGGGGGATCATCGCCACCGGCGGGATCGCCGCAGCGGTCACCCGCGACCTCGAACTTCTGGCGGATGCGGAACTGCATGCTGTCAGCTCCCGCACCCAGGCGGCAGCCGACGCCTTTGCGGCCGACTACGGCTTTGTCCGCGCCTACGGCGACCACGACGGCGCGAACGGCTACGACCGCTTGTTGGCGGATGACACCGTCGACGTCGTCTACGTCGCTACGCCGCACGCCCACCACCACGAGATCGCCCTCGCCGCCCTCAACGCCGGCAAGCACGTACTCTGCGAGAAGGCCCTCACCATCAACGCGCGGGAAGCCGCCGAGCTGATCGCGGTGGCCCGGGCTAACGGATTATTCCTTATGGAGGCGGTGTGGAGCCGTTTCCTGCCCAGCATGCAGCGGGCGTTCGAGATCGCGGCCTCGGGCGAGATCGGTGAGGTCAAGTGGGTCGGCGCCGACCTCGGCTTCCCGGCACCGTACTCGCCGGGTTCCCGGCTTTGGGCGCCCAAGGACGGCGGCGGCGCCCTGCTGGACCTGACGGTCTACCCGCTGCTCTGGGCGCTCGGCACGCTGGGGTTCCCGCAAACAGTCAGCGCTACCGGCTGGCTCAACGACGACGGCGTGGACGCCCAGAACGCTCTGACGCTCGGCTACCACCACGGCGCGCAGGCCCAGCTGACCTCCTCGTTGCTCGCGCATGGGCCCCGTACTGCCACCGTCGCCGGCAGCAAGGGCTTCCTGCAGACCTCCGGCTCCATCAACAACCCGAAGGAGCTGCTGGTCAGGGTTGGCTTCGACGATCCGCGCACGGAGCAGTTCACGACGGTGGGTCGCGGCTACACCTACGAGCTCCGCGAGGTCACGCGCTGCATCCAGCAGGGGCTCACTGAGAGCCCGGTCATGCCGCTGGAGGACTCCCTGAACACCATGCGGCTCTTCGACGGTGTACGCGCGCAACTCGGAGTGAGTTACCCGAACGACGCCCACTGACGACCCCCCCGCCGGCCGCGAACCCGGCCGGGGCCCAGTGTCTCGGTATGCCTACAGTTTCGGCGCTGCTCTGGACTCGCCCGTTGGGGCCGACTTACCCTGTAGGCAATTGTCTACTCTTCCCGGAGCGGGGGTGCGCGCATGGATCCAGCAGCGTCGCCCTCCCGCGCGGGCCGCAGCCTCCGCCCCCTGCGCCGCGTCGTCTTGGCGGCCCTAGCCGGCGCCGCGTGGCTGACGCTCTCAGGCACCGCCGCGCAGGCGGACGACGCGTGCACGATCTACGGGCCGGCCGGCGACGAGCACGGGACTGTAGCAGCTGCCGAATGCGCGGATTCCGACGACTTCCCCGTTCCCGCCCTCGACGGCTCCCAGGTGCCTCTGGAGTCCGACCCGGCCCCGTCGGGCACGTGGACCGCGGGCGCCGTTCCTGCGCTGGCAGTAGCCCCGGCGGACGCTTCCCGTACCGTCGCCTCGAACGACGTCGCAGATGACGCGCGGGTCGCTGCTGACAAGGCGGCTAAGGGAGGCGCTGGGAGTGCCGTTGGGAGTGCCGCGCCAGTTCCGGACGCGCCACCGCCCGCAGTTGATCCCGGACCTCCTGCCTCCGATCCGGCGGTATCTGATCCTCCACTCCCCGCGCCAGACGCCGCCCCGCCTTCCACTTCGCCCGCCGCGGATCCCGCCGTCCCGGCAGTGGATCCGACAGTTCCTGGCACCGGGGTGGTTCCGCCCGCCGTCGACCCGGCCGCTCCTGTAGTGGACCCGGCCGTTCCAGGCACGGGCACTGTTCCGCCGGTCGGGGTCCCCGCGGCTCCGGTGGATCCGGCCCCACTGCAACCAGGTGACCCCGCCGCCATCGTTCCGGGCGTGCTTCCGGGCGCCGCCGTTCCGGGTGACGGCACAGCGGCAGCACCGCCGGCGGCCGTCGTCGGCACCTCCCCGCCAGCGAACAGCGTGAAGGCAGCATCACAGGAACCGCCAGCGCCCGCCGCTCTGGCAGGTCCTCCGGCTCCCGGCCCGCTCCAGACATACCGCCCTGCGGTTGCCCCGGTCACCTATGCCGGTTTGCTGATGTCGGAACCCGTTTCGGCGGCACCCGTCCAGTCGGCCGCTGCCCCACCTGCCGAACCTCCTGCCGGCACCGGTGGTCCGCCGGTCTCCCCCGGCACCCCCGGTCCGAGCCCCTGGCATGGCGGCACGGGCCTGCCTGCCCCTGACGCGCTCCCGGCTGCTCCGGGCTCGGGGTGCGGCAGCGGTCAGTCCGCCAACGGGCCTGTCGGAACGGCTGCCTGGATGCCCGGCCTGTACTTCTGCCTGCCCACAACAGGAGCCGATCCCATCACCGGTCCGCTCCAGCACGAATACGCCGCCGTTAGCGCTGATCCCGGTTCTTCTCCTGACTAGTCGGGCCGTCTCTGTCTCCACAGAGCACGGCCCGTCGGGCTGCCTTGGCGCCCGTTAACTGTCACCCAGGAGATTTCCCAATGGACTCAACCGTCCGCCGCCGGGTTGCCGGCACCCCAATTCGCAACGGGCTGATCCCGTCAGCGCCGTCACCGGCTGCGCCGCCAAAGCCCGCAGCATCAAACCCGGCACCGCCAAAGTCCGCACAGTCAGAGCCGGCACCGTCAATGTCCGGGCCGTCGGAAGTGCTGCCCGCACCCGCGCATCCGGAACGCTCCGGCCAGCATCCGCGCGCCGGATGCAAGGCCCGCCCGCCGTAATGCACTGCCCCGCTCCCCTCGAGGTCCTGTGACCGCCGGAGCGAGGTCGTTGGGTCCGCTGGGGGACCCAACGGCATTCACTGGCTCCGGCGGTAGGGCGCCTTCGAAGGAGCGGCCCGTCAACACAAACCCGTCAACAAAAGAGGCCCGCTGCCGGCCACGGCGCATCCGACACAGGCCCAGGGTGACGGCAGCCGATACCCGTCCCCGTATTATTCTTGTGGAGCGCCGCCGTGGCGCACAGGGAAGATACGGGGACATCGTGGACAGTTCGCCCAACAGCATCATGGCGGAGCCCTTGGGCGGCCGCTATCAGCTGGGGGATGTGATTGGCCGGGGCGGCATGGCATCGGTCTACACTGCCAAGGACCTGAACCTGGGCCGGGACGTGGCGCTGAAGCTCTTCGCACCGCAGTCGGCCGACCCGGATGAACTCCGCCGCCAGGAAGCCGAGATCGAACTGCTGGCCACCCTGAACCATCCAAGCCTGGTGACGTTGTTCGACGCCGGCACGGACACCCGGATTCCCAATGAGCCCAGGCCCTTCCTGACCATGGAACTCGTGGACGGCCAGGATCTGCGGACCAGGATCCGGCATAGTCCCCTGCCCCTGGACGAGCTGGCCGTCGTCGGCGCCGGGATCGCCGACGCCCTCGCCTACGTCCACGGGCTGGGCATCGTTCATCGGGATATCAAGCCCGCCAACATCCTCCTGGTGCCGGTCCGGCCCGGCGAGCCGCTCCGTCCCAAACTCACCGACTTCGGCATCGCCCGGATCATCGACGGGACCCGGCTGACGGCTACGGGAACCACGGTGGGAACCGCCGCCTACCTCAGCCCGGAACAGGCCCGCGGCGCCGATCTCGGACCGGCGAGCGACATCTATTCCCTGGGCCTGGTCCTGCTCGAATGCCTCAAGGGCCAGGTCGAATACCCGGGCAGCGCCGTCGAATCCGCCGTAGCCCGCCTGCACCGCGCCCCCGCCATTCCGGCCGAAGTCCCCGCCGAGTGGGCCCGGCTCATCCGGGCCATGACCGCGCTGGACCCCCTGGACCGTCCCTCGGCCGCCGAACTCGAGGCGGCATTGCGCTATGCCCTGGTTTCCCCGGGATCCCTGCCCGGGCCCATCAAAGAGGACCATACCCGGGTCCTCCCGTCGCCGCCGGCCAGGCCGGCACGGCCGCCGAGGCCCGGGGCTGCCCCCGGCACCGGCGCATTAGGGACAACTGGAACGCGCCCCCTGAATCTGCTGGACCCGGCAGCTGTGCCGCCCCGGCCACGACGCCGCCCCTCGCTTTCGCGAGGAACCGCTTGGTTCCGCCGTGCCGGGCTCCGTACCCGCGTGGCCCTGGTGCTCGCCGTCGTCGCCGTCCTGGCCGTGGGGGCTGTGATCGCGGTGGCGCTCTCCACCCCGGCCCCCGTCGACGTCGTCCCCTACCCCACTGTCACGGGACCGCTCGGGGACCACCTGAAGGATCTGCAGAAGAGCGTGGAACCATGAGCCGGCGAATCACGTGGCGGGACCGCAGCGGTTCCAACTACCGGAGGGCCGCAGGGCGCCTCGCCGGAGTGCTGCTGGCCGGGGTGCTGGCCGGATCGATGGCGGGCTGCGGCTCCCCCGCACCCGACTTGGGCCGCGATGCGGCCACGCAGCTACAATCCCAAGTCCTGGCCGTCAGCGAGGCGGCCGCCGCCAATGACCCCGCGGGCTCCCTCAAGCTGCTCGACGAACTTCTGACCCGACTGGATGCCGCTGCCGCCAACGGCGAGGTGTCCTTCAAACGCCACCAGAGCATCAAGTCATCGATCGACGCCGTCCGGGCTGATCTCGCCGCGCAGCAGGCGGCCGCCGAACGCGCCGCGGCGGACAAAGCGGCGGCTGAAAAAGCGGCGGCTGATCAAGCCGCTGCGGCACAGGCGGCGGCAGCTGCCGCACAGCCTGCACCGGCCGCCGTCGCGCCGGCTCCTGCACCCGCCGGGAAAGCGAAGGAAAAGGGAAAGGGCAAGGGCTGACCCGAGGCCCGCCGGCCGCCACCTCTGGGGCAGGATCAGGGCGTGCCCGCGCCGCCGTCGCCGTGGGTATCGACATGTGGTCCTGCGGCCTCATCGGGCAGCAAAACGCCCCGCGTCCCTTTCGGGAAGCGGGGCGTTCTGCGTCACAACCGGCTGCGCGCTGCGGGAGTGCTGCGCGGCCGTTGCGGCTGGAGCCTACTTCGTCAGCATCGCGAGGACTTCGCTGAACTTCGCCGAGGGACGCATGACGGCGGAGACCTTCGCCTCATCGGGGCGGTAGTAGCCTCCGATGTCCACCGGGGAGCCCTGCACGGCCAGAAGTTCGCCAGTGATGGCTTCCTCGTTGGAGTCCAGCGCGCCGGAAACGGCAGCGAAAGCGGCGGCGAGCTCGGCGTCGTCGTTCTGGCGGGCCAGTTCCTGGGCCCAGAACTTGGCCAGGTAGAAGTGGCTGCCGCGGTTGTCCAGCTCGCCGGCCTTGCGCTTCGGGGACTTGTCCTCCAGCAGGAACGTGCCGGTGGCGCGGTCCAGGGTGTCGGCCAGGACCTGGGCACGGGCGTTGCCGGTGCTCGTGGCAAGGTGCTCGAAGCTAACGGCCAGGGCAAGGAATTCACCCAGGCTGTCCCAGCGCAGGTGGTTTTCCTTGAGCAGCTGCTGGACGTGCTTCGGGGCGGATCCGCCGGCGCCGGTCTCGAACAGGCCGCCGCCGTTGATCAGCGGAACCACCGAGAGCATCTTGGCGCTGGTGCCGAGTTCGAGGATGGGGAAGAGGTCCGTGAGGTAGTCGCGGAGCACGTTGCCGGTGACCGAGATGGTGTCCTCGCCCTTGCGAAGGCGTTCCACCGTGAAGGCCGTGGCCTCGTCCGGGGACATGATGGAGATCTCCAGGCCCTCGGTGTCGTGGTCCTTGAGGTATTCCTCCACCTTGGCGATCATCTGGGCGTCGTGCGCGCGGCCCTTGTCCAGCCAGAAGACGGCGGGCGTGGCGGAGGCGCGGGCACGGGTGACGGCCAGCTTGACCCAGTCGCGGATCGGCACGTCCTTGGTCTGGCAGGCGCGCCAGATGTCGCCCGGGGCGACCTGGTGCTCGATCAGCACGGTGCCGGCGTCGTCGACGATCTGGACGGTGCCGGCGGACTGGATCTCGAACGTCTTGTCGTGGCTGCCGTATTCCTCGGCGGCCTGGGCCATGAGGCCGACGTTCGGAACGGTCCCCATGGTGGTGGGGTCGAACGCGCCGTGGGCGCGGCAGTCGTCGATGACGACCTGGTAGATGCCGGCGTAGCTGCTGTCCGGGAGGACGGCGAGCGTGTCGGCTTCCTGGCCGTCGCGGCCCCACATGTGGCCGGAGCTGCGGATCATGGCCGGCATCGAGGCGTCGACGATCACGTCGGAGGGCACGTGCAGGTTGGTGATGCCCTTGTCGGAATCGACCATGGCCAGTTCGGGGCCCTCGTTGAGGCCCTTCTCGATGGCTGCCTGAACGTCGCCGCGGATCTCCTCGGGGAGGTCCTCAAGGCCGTTGAGGATGGAGGCCAGGCCGTTGTTGGGGCTCAGGCCGGCCGCGGCGAGCTGCTCGCCGTAGGTAGCGAAGAGATCGGCGAAGTAGGCCTTGACGACGTGGCCGAAGATGACGGGGTCTGAAACCTTCATCATGGTGGCCTTCAGGTGGGCGGAGAAGAGCACGCCTTCCTTCTTGGCCCGGGCAACCTGGTCAATGAGGAATGCATCCAGGGCGGCGGCGCGCATCACGGTGCCGTCGATGACCTCGCCGGCCAGGACCGGGAAGGCGCGCTTGAGGACCTTCACCGTGCCGTCTTCCTTGACGAGCTGGATCTTGATGTTGGTGTCCGCATCGATCACCACGGACTTCTCATTCGAGCGGAAGTCGTCGGCTGCCATGGTGGCCACGTTGGTCTTGGACTCTGGAGACCACGCGCCCATGCTGTGCGGGTTCTGGCGGGCGTAGTTCTTGACCGAGAGCGGGGCGCGGCGGTCCGAGTTACCTTCGCGCAGGACCGGGTTCACGGCGGAGCCCTTGATCTTGTCGTAGCGGGACCGGATGTCCGTTTCCTCATCCGAGGCGGGGTTGTCCGGGTAGTCCGGCAGCGCGTAGCCATGGCCCTGGAGTTCGGCGATAGCCGCCTTCAACTGGGGGACGGAGGCGCTGATGTTGGGCAGCTTGATGATGTTGGCTTCCGGCGTCTTGGCAAGCGCGCCAAGTTCGGCCAGGGCATCGCTGACGCGCTGCTCTTCGGTGAGGTAGTCGCCGAATGCGGAGATGATGCGGCCGGCCAGCGAGATGTCGCGGGTCTCCACTTCCACACCGGCCGTCGAGGCGAACGCCTCAATGATCGGCAAGAACGAATAGGTGGCCAGCATCGGCGCTTCGTCGGTGTGGGTATAGATAATCTTTGCCATTGCTCGGGCGTCTCCCTGAAGGTCTGGGTATTTCCGGAATCTTGTGTTATCTCAACACCCCTAACTTACCCGAGGTGCCCCCTTTGACGCCTACCGGCGTCGTGCGCGGACGGGAGCATGACACCCAAAAACGGCATAACAAGAATTGACAAGTCACTTTACAGATTAGTCAAACTGCCGTAGTTTCGTTCCCATCCAGCGGCCGCCACAGGCGGCCGCCCCGCTTTTCACCGGTTAGGACACCCATGAGAACACCCAAGACTCTGGCCACCAGCCTGCTGACTCTTTCAGCCGCAGCGCTGCTGGCCCTGAGTGCCGCGGGGGCGGCCACCGCCTCCCCCGCACCGGCCAAGGCACCGGTCTCCGCCTCCGACGTCACAAGCCACACCGTCACCGAAACCGGGACGGCCGACTACTGGACCGCGGAACGCATGCGGAACGCGGTCCCCGGTGACGTCCTGGCGGACAAGGCCATGAAGCGCGGCAAGTCCTCGAAGTCCGCGGCGGCACCGCTGGAGGGTGCCGCCCCGAGCACTGTCGAGGCTGCGGCTCCGACGCTTCAGTCCCAAGCGCAGCAGTCGCAGACCCTGCAGACCAAGGCCAACGCAAGCGAGAACCCCGTCCCGCACATCGGGAAGGTCTTCTTCACCCTCGGCGGGACCAACTACGTCTGCTCCGGCAACTCGGTCTCCTCCGGCAACAAGAGCACTGTCACCACGGCCGGGCACTGCGTCAACGAGGGGCCGGGCGCCTTCGCCACCAAGTTCACATTCGTCCCGGCCTACCTCAATGGCGCAGCCCCCTACGGCAAGTGGACGGCCAAGGCCCTCTACGCTCCCACACAGTGGAGCTCCGCCGGCGACATGACGTACGACACCGGGTTCGCCGTGATGTCCACACTCAACGGCCAGTACCTGACCGATGTGGTCGGCGGCTCCGGGCTGCAGTTCAACGCCGCCCGCGGCCTAAGCTACAAGTCCTTCGGCTACCCCGCCGCGGCGCCCTTCAACGGCGAATCCCTCAAGAGCTGCTCCGGCACTGCCACCAACGACCCCTACAACCCGCAGTTCAACACCCAGGGAATCCCCTGCAACATGACCGGCGGCTCCTCGGGCGGTCCGTGGTTCATCGGCACCAGCGCTTCCGGTTACCAGAACTCCATCAACAGCTACGGTTACGGCAGCAACTCCACCACCATGTACGGCCCGTACTGGGGCAGCGTCATCCAGCAGGCCTACACGACGGCGGCCGCTTCCTAGCCTGACCGGCGTTCCTGACCCGGACCGCACGAGCCCCGGTTTCACCTACCCCTGCAGTTTCGCCTACCCCGGCGCGGGGTCACCTGCAGCCGGTCTCCAGCAGTGGGGACGGCCCACGGTGGCCCCGCGTCGGCGTTGAACAGTTGAACATGCGACGGCGGTCCGCCACGGGACATGCCCTCCCCACAGGCCAAGGCCTGGACATATCCCCCATATATCCAGCCCTTGGCCTGAAAAATGAGCATGTCCCCCGCGAGAATGAGCATGCTCCGCGGGCTCGCCCATCAGCCCACTCCTCGCCACAAGGAATGAACATGACCTACGGGCTCGCCCATCAGCCCACTCCTGGCCGCGAAGAATGACCATGTCCCACAGCCTGCCCACCGACCAACACCATGGCACAACGGACGAGCATGTCCCGCGAAAAGAATGAGCATGTCCCTTGGCCTGGCTGGTGACCTCCAACGGCGACAGAGGTCACCGGACATGCCCTCCCAACACTCCAAGGCCTGGACATATCCCCCTATGTCCAGCCCTTGGCCTGAGAAATGAGCATGTCCCCCGCAGGAATGAGCATGCTCCGCGGGCTCGCCCACCAGCCCACTCCTCGCCACAAGGAATGAGCATGACCTACGGGCTCGGCCATCAGCCCGCTCCCGCCCGCGAAAAATGAGCATGTCCCGCAGCCCTGCTCGCCGACGGACCCGGAGGGCACAAAAAATGGGCATGTCCTCCGGATAAGGGAGGACATGCCCATTCTTTGTGCGGCTTCTACTGCGGCGGCTTCTGCGTACAGCGGGAACCGCGGATGTGTGCAGCTGGAACCGCGGACTCCTAGTGGAAGAAGTGGCGGGCTCCCGTGAAGTACATCGTGATGCCGGCGGCGTTGGCCGCGGCGATGACTTCCTCATCCCGGACGGAGCCGCCGGGCTGGACCACGGCCCGCACGCCGGCGTCGACCAGGATCTGCAGGCCGTCCGCGAACGGGAAGAACGCGTCCGATGCCGCCACCGCACCGCGGGCACGCTCGGGAGCCTCGCTGGCGTCGGTGCCGGCCGCACCGCCGGCGGCGTCGACGTCGGACTCCACGGTGACGCCGAGCGTGTTGGCGCGCTCCACGGCGAGCTTGCAGGAATCAAGCCGGTTGACCTGGCCCATGCCGATGCCGACGGCGGCACCGTTGTCCGCGAGCAGGATGGCGTTGGACTTGGCGGCGCGGCAGGCGGTCCAGGCGAACGCGAGGTCGGCCAGGGTGTCGGCATCGGCGGCGTCGCCCGCGGCAAGGGTCCAGTTGGCGGGGTTGTCACCCTCGGCGTCGACCTTGTCCGTGGCCTGCACCAGCATGCCGCCGGAGACCTGGCGGAACTCGGTCGGGTAGCGGCCGTAGCCCTCGGGCAGCGCCAGGAGACGGATGTTCTTCTTCTTGGACAGGATCTCCACGGCCTCCTCGTCGAAGCCCGGCGCGATGACGACCTCCGTGAAGATTCCCGCCACAGTGCGGGCCATGCCGGCGGTGACAGTGCGGTTCGCGGCGATGACGCCGCCGAACGCGGACACGGGATCGCAGGCGTGGGCCTTGGCGTGGGCGTCGGCGATCGGGTCCGCCGCGGACGCGGAGCCCACAGCCACGCCGCAGGGGTTGGCGTGCTTGATGATAGCGACGGCGGGCTCGGCGAAGTCGAACGCGGCGCGCAGGGCGGCATCGGCGTCGACAAAGTTGTTGTAGCTCATGGCCTTGCCGTGGATCTGGTCGGCCTGCGCGATGCCGGCCGGGGCGGCCTTGTCCACGTACAGCGCGGCCTGCTGGTGCGGGTTTTCGCCGTAGCGGAGCACCTCGGAGCGTTCCAGGGCCAGGCCGGCGTAGGCGGGCCAGTTGATCAGGCCGTCGCCGTCCTCGTCGAGGAACTGGCTGGCGGTCCAGGTCGCCACGGCGGTGTCGTAGCTCGCGGTGTGCGCGAACGCCTTGGCGGCGAGCCGGCGTCGGGTCTTCAGGTCGAAGCCGCCCGAGGCGGCCGCCTCCACGACGGCACCGTACGACGCCGGGTCCACCACGATCGCGACGGCGGCGTGGTTCTTCGCGGCTGAGCGGACCATCGCCGGGCCGCCGATGTCGATCTGCTCGACGACGTCGTCCGCCGCCGCGCCGGACTTCACGGTCTCCACGAAGGGGTAAAGGTTGACGACGACGAGGTCGAACGGCTCGATGTTCATGTCGGCCAGCGTCTGCATGTGGGCCGGGACGCGGCGGTCCGCGAGGATGCCGCCGTGCACGCGCGGGTGCAGGGTCTTGACGCGCCCGTCCAGCATTTCCGGGGAGCCGGTGACTTCTTCGACTTCCTGCACGGGGATGCCTGCGGCGGCGATCTTCTTGGCCGTGGAGCCGGTGGAGACGATCTTGACGCCGGCGTCGTGCAGGCCCTGGGCGAGCTCCTCCAGACCGGTCTTGTCGTAGACCGAAATCAGTGCCCGGCGGATGGGCACTCGGTCGATGGATACACGGTCAAGCTGCGTGAAGCTCACAAAAAGTCTCCGTCTTATATCGCGGCGGGCCGCGGGTGGTGGGGATGCGGCCAGTTTATCGCGTCCCGGCCCTCCGCCTTCCCTCGGGGCTGCCCGCGCGCCGGAGTGTGAAGCATGCACCGGCCGTGCCCGGGCCACGTAGAGTTTTCACACAGGAGGCCAAGATGAACACGTACACCACTGTGCCCAGCGGCGAACAAGTGGTCCAGGAACTGCCGTGGCGGTGGAAGGTCCAAGGCCGGATCTTCCTGATCGGCGGCCTGGGCTTCATGTTCGACGCCTGGGACGTCACCCTCAACGGCATCCTCATTCCGTTGCTGTCCAAACACTGGTCCCTGAGCCCCGGCGATGCCGCCTGGATCGGCACGGCGAACCTGATCGGCATGGCCCTCGGTGCCTTCGTCTGGGGCACCATCGCGGACACGATCGGCCGCAAGAAGGCCTTCACCGCCACGTTGCTGATCTTCTCCATCTTCACCGTTCTCGGCGCGGTCTCCCCCGACTTCATGTGGTTCGTCGTGTTCCGCTTCATGGCCGGCTTCGGCCTCGGCGGCTGCATCCCCGTGGACTATGCGCTGGTGGGCGAGTTCACACCCCGCAAACAGCGCGGCCGGGTACTGACCGCGATGGACGGCTGGTGGCCGATCGGCGCCGCCCTGTGCGGTTTTGTCTCCGCCGGACTGGTCGCGGCCTTCGCTGACTGGCGCCTGACCATGCTCGTCATGGTGCTCCCGGCACTGCTCGTGTTCTGGATCCGCCGCAGCGTGCCGGAGTCCCCGCTCTTTTTGATCCGCAAGGGCCGCCGCGACGAGGCCGCCAAGGTGATCGACAGTCTGGTCGAGGCCACCGGCGCCGAGCCCCGCGTCTACAGCCTGCCCGCACCGCAGGACGCACCCCGGCTCTCCGCCGGCAGCGCGTGGACGCAATTGCGTGCGCTCTGGCAGTTCAACTGGAAGATCACGACGGCGGCCTGGGCCCTCTTCTTCAGCATCCTGCTGGTGTACTACCTGTCCCTGACGTGGATGCCGCGGATCCTGATCGGCGCCGGCTTCGAGGAGTACAAGGCCTTCCTGACCACGGCGTCCATGGCCGCCGTCGGTCTCCTCGGCGTGGTGGTGGCCGCCCTGCTCGTCGAACGCGTGGGCCGCAAGTGGATCCTGGCCATCACCGGCCCGCTCTCGGCCCTGACGCTCGTGATTGTGGCAATCGTGGTGGACATCCCGACGGCGGCCGTGTTCTGGCTCCTGGTCTTCGGCTTCGTGGTGCAGGTGGCCATCCCCGTGCTGTACGCCTACGTCTCCGAGCTCTACCCCACCGAGCTGCGCGGTTCCGGCTTCGGCTGGGCCTCGACGTTTTCTCGCCTCGGCGCCGGGTTCGGACCGCTGGTCTTCGCGGCCGTCCTGTGGCCGCAGCTGGGGCTCGCGACGTCGTTTGCGCTGGCCGGCGGCCTGGTGCTGCTGTCCGTGCTGTGGATGGCGTTCTTCGCCCCCGAAACCAAGCAGCGCCGGCTCGACTAGCGCGCTCTCCTTACTCCCGGATGCGCTATCACTTGTGGTCTCTCTGAGCCGCCGAAACCGCCATAAGTGATGGCGCATCCGGGGAATGACATCAGGGAGTTGGGGCGCGAGCAAACAGACGACGACGGCGCCCCTCACCTTGGGAAGGTGGGAGGCGCCGTCGTCGTGGTCGTCCAGCCCTGCTACTGGATGCAGGTCACGTAGACCGAAAGGGTGTTCGTCTTCAGCTGGGTGACGGACCAGCCCGTCGGCTGGCCCGATGCCCCCACGACCGGCTGGCTGGCCGTAACCTGGTTGCCGTTATTGCTGAGGGACGAGAAACCGCCACCGGTAGCGACGTGGCCGGCCGCGCAGCTGGCCACGACAGTGAGTGTGGAGGCGCTGGCCGACGCGACGGTCACGCTCGTGGACGCCGCGGCACCGGTTGCGCCGGTCGCTCCGGTTGCACCTGCGGGGCCGACCGGTCCGACAGGTCCCATGGGCCCGACAGCGCCGGTAGCACCTGCGGCGCCGGTCTCGCCCTGCAGGCCGGTCAGACCCGTCAGGCCGATGGCGCCGGTCGCTCCGACTGCGCCGGTCTCGCCCTGAACACCCTGGGCACCGGTCTCCCCGGTGTCGCCCTTGTCCCCGGTGGCACCCGTCGCGCCCGTGTCACCCTTGTCGCCCTGGGCGCCCTGGGCGCCGGTCTCCCCGGTGGCACCCGTCGCGCCCGTGTCACCCTTGTCGCCCTGGGCGCCCTGGGCGCCGGTCTCCCCGGTGGCACCCGTCGCGCCCGTGTCACCCTTGTCGCCCTGGGCGCCCTGAGCTCCTTCGGCTCCGGCGGCCCCCGTTTCGCCGGTGGCACCCGTCGCACCGGTCTCGCCCTTGAGGCCCGGCAGTCCCTGGATGCCGGCAAGCCCCTGGATGCCCTGGGCACCGGCGATGCCCTGGATGCCCTGGATGTTCCAGGAGATCGCGGTTTCCTTCTTTGAATCGCATGATGCACCGGCCGCGAGCACACGCAGCTCGCCGCCGTTGTTGTTGTTGTAGCAGCCCTTGATTTCGCCGGCGGGCGTCGAGGACGCCGCGACGGCCGCAGAAAGGGCGCCCGTTCCGAGAACGAGCGCCGCAGTGAGACAAAGGATCTTTGGACTTGTTCTGGCAAGGCTGAATCGAGCCATGGAATACCCCCGAATGACGCAACGAACGAATGAGACTGCGCCAGACTACGGGGCCATCCCACTACTTGCACCGGCTCAGAAATACCTGTCTTTGCCTCGGCACTACCCGACTTTTGCGGCGGAGTACTCGCTTTTGGGGGTCCGACTACTTGGTCGGGTTGGGAGTGCCGCTACTTGCGTCCGTTGTGGGCCGCGGCAAGGGACGCCAGCGTGGAGACCAGGAGGCGGCGCTCTACCACCTTGATGCGTTCGTGCAGGGACTCTTCGGTCTCGCCGTCCTCGATCGCCACGGCCTCCTGCGCGATGATGGGGCCGGTGTCCACGCCGGCGTCGGCCCAGTGGACCGTGCAGCCGGTGACCTTCACGCCGTAGGCCAGGGCGTCGCGGACACCGTGCGCGCCCGGGAAGGACGGCAGCAGGGCCGGGTGCGTGTTGAGGTATTTGCCGCCGAACGCATCGATGAAGCCGGCGCTGACAATCCGCATGAAGCCCGAGGACACCACGACGTCCGGGGCGTAGGCGGCGACGGTCTCAGTCAGGGCCGCGTTCCAGGCAGCCCGGTCCGGGTAGGCCTTGAAGTCCACCACGAACGTCGGGATTCCGGCGGCCGCGGAGCGCTCCACCCCGAATGTTCCGGGCCGGTCGGCGCCGACGGCGGCGATCTCGACGTCGAGCGCGCCGGCGGTCACGGCGTCGATCACTGCCTGGAGGTTGGAGCCGGTGCCGGAAACGAGGACTACGATGCGCATGGTCCTAGCTTATGGGGCCGCTCGCGTAGGCTGGAAACCATGAATTCCCCCACGGACTCCGGCGGCGGCCAGCCCGGCCGGCATCCGCGCGGCGCGGCGGTCAAAGACCCCCAGCAGCTGACCCACACCCTGTTCCGGCTGTTCATCGTCGCGGTCCTGGGCGCCTTCTTTGTCTTCCAGCTCGACGTCAGCTACCTGTGGCTGACGGCCCTGCTCACCACGGCCGGGATTGTGCTGGGCATTATGGTGCTGATCCGGGCCGTGAAGTACAAAGCACCGCGGTTGGTCCTGTTCGGCGCGATTTCCGGACTGATGGCCTCGGCAGTGATGCTGCTGGTGGTCCTGGCCTCGTCACTGTTCTTCAGCCAGATCCGCGACTACCAGCAGTGCGTCCGGCATGCCCTTACGGAGCAGGCAACATCCGAGTGCAGGACGCAGCTCAACAACTCCATGCCCACGCAGTTCCGTTAGCGGCCGTTGACCGCTTCGAGATCGGCTTCCCGCAGCTTCTGCTGGCGTTCCAGCCAGGGACCGGCCGCGTAGCCGATCACGACGCCGATCCCCACCTCCGCGGCCACGAACAGTGCCGTGCGGAGCGGGTCGGGGCCGATCTCCGTCAGCCTGCCGATTCCGGCGGACCCGCCGGCAAGCCAGGCGAGCCCCGCCGCGAGCAGCCCGGCGACCGAGCCGATTACCGCGCCCAGCACCAGGGTGGACGCCGCGGCGGTAAACCAGCGGGCCCGGACCTTGATGGACAGCCATTCGTCGAAGTGGTTCTCGCCTTCGCGCAGGAACCACCAGCCGGCCAGCACCCCGGCGAGCGCCGGCACCACGAGGGCCACGAAGCCGAAGTCCAGCGACCCGGACGGCAGCGCCGCGAACACGGGGATGGACGGCAGCGGCCCGACGGCGGTTCCGAGCGGGCCGGCCGCCGAGCCGACGCCCAGCGCAAACCCCGCGCCGGAGATCCAGGCCAGGGCAAACACAACGAGGTTGGGCAGAAAGCCCAGCAGCACAATGGTCAGGACAGCGCCGCCGATGGCACCGGCGTCGAGCCCCTCATACACGGCCACCACAAGGTTCCAGTGGATGAAGAGGTCGACGGCAAGCAGGGCCCCCGCCATCGCCAGGGTCGCCATCAGCGCCACCGATCCGGCCTTGATGGCGGAACCAAGGTAGGACCCGGCCCAGCGGGAGTGCTGACTGGTGCGGGACAGCCAGGCCACGGCGTCGACGCCGATCAGACGGCTCCAGGAGCCTGCCTCGCGGCGCGCGCCCACCACCATGCCCAGTCCGAACGGGATGAGCGGGATCAGCGCGGCGGACCACAAGCTGATGCCGACGTCGGACGTGCGGCAAACGAACCCCGTGGCGATTCCGAACCCCGCGTACATCAGCCAGGATCCGAGCAGGGCCTGCCAGAGCTGGTCCGTATACGAGGCGCGGGCGAGCCGACGCCCGGCACGCCAGGCGAGCAGGAACGGGATGAGGGTCAGCCCCAGCGGAATCAGTGAGAGCGTGCCGGAATCAGGGTGAGCCGCTGACCCGGCGCCGGCGGTGTCCAGCAGCAGCGGCACGCCGTGGATCAGCAGCCAGGCTTGGCCGGCGAGGCGGGCCAGGAGGTCGAACCCGCTGTTCTGGAATCCGGCCGTGGCCCAGACCGTGACGATCGGCGCCGCCACCACAAGGGCGGAGATAACGGCGGCCTGGGCGGACTCGAGGGCACCCTGCAGCCACAAGGGCATGGGAAGGCCACGTTGTCCGGTCTGATCAGCGCGCAGTTTCATCGAGTTCCATGGTGCCACGAGCCCGGCATCCGGCCGGTTACCGACAGGCACAACGCGCGGATCCGCGGAATTCGCGTCCCCCGGCTGCCGGCGCTTTTTCCACACCCGGGCCGTAAAATTGTAAATGTCCGCAATCAGTGGTTGGAGGCAGCAAATGACTACCGCATCTCCTCATGCCCATGGCGTTCATTTTGGTCGGACGGATGTACAGAACGTAGGCATGGGTGTAGGTATCGTCCTTATCGTCGTGGGCATCCTGGGGTTCATCCCGGGCATCACTACGAACTACAGCGAACTCAGGTTCTTCGGGCCCGATTCCAAGGCCCTGTTCCTGAACCTGTTCCAGGTGTCGATGTTGCTGAACATTGTTCAGCTCGCGATCGGCGCCACCGGCTTGACGATGTCCCGGACCGCCGTGGGCGCCCGGAATTTCCTCATGGGCTCCGGCCTGCTCTACATCGTCCTGAGCATCTACGGGTTTATCGTCGGCGTGAATTCGGCGGCCAACTTCCTGTCGCTGAACACCATGGACAATTGGGCCTTTATGGTCATGGGCATCGTAATGGCTGGCGCAGGCTGGCTCATGACAAGGCATCTTGAAGAAGACGTGAAGACCCGGTCATCAACCCCCGGGACCTAAGGGAGCCGCGAATGAGTAACGTTTCATAGCATTCGAAAAAATTCGTACTACCTGCTGGTGCAGTGGCTTAGCGGAAACGCGGCGGCTGCACCAGCTTCCTTTTGTGAGCACGACGACGACGGCGGCGGTGACGACGACGGCATCCTGGGCTGCCCCGCTCCCGCACCCCGTTGCCGACGACGGCCGCCAGCACTACTGCCTGGCGGCCGTTGCCGTGTGCCCGTGACTTATGGCTCTAGTCGCCCGGGGCACGGTTGAGGACCATCACAAGGGTCAGGACTGTGCTCGGCCAGGGGCATCCTCCTGCCCCGGCTACAGACCCGACCCGCAAGAAGGACCCGCCATGTCGGTGGCTTGGATTCGCGCATCATCCTTCCGGCTCACGGCCGCCAGCGTCGCCGTCGTGCTCACGGTCGCCCTGGGCGGGTGCACTCCCGGGCCGCAACCGCCGGCGCAGCCGCCGTCGTCGTCCGATCCCGTCTACCGGACCATGCTCGAAGAGTTCAGCAAGCGAATGCTCGACGGCGGCGCCCCCGCGGTGCTCATCCAGCTCCGTGTGGGGGCGGACGAGTGGTCCGCGGCGTACGGCGTCCGCAACCTGGACAGCGGTTCCCGCACCGAAATCACGGACCCTGTCCACATCGGCGGCATCACCAAGTCCATGGTGGCGGTGTCCGTGCTTAAGCTGGCCGAGGAGGGCATGCTCCAGTTGGACGCGCCGGTCAGCACGTACCTGCCGGAGTTCGACCAGGTCATGCACCCGCCGGGACCCGTGACCGTCCGCCAACTGCTGCAACATCGCTCCGGCATGCCGTCCGTGGACGGCCCCTTGTACGATCCGGCCACGGTGCAGCAGGCGCTGACCACCAGGGTGAGCCTGGCGGACCTGCTGGCCATGGCGGGCCGGATCACGTGGCAGGCAAAATTGGCCCAGGGATTTGAGTACTCCAACTCGAACTACATCGCCCTGGCGCTGATCGTCGAACGCCTGCGGGGCCGGCCGATCGGCGAAGTGATCCGCACCGACATCATTGAGCCGCTGGGCCTGGGCGGGACCCAGATGACGGCGTCCGGGCTTCCGCCCTCGGATATGGTCCACGGCTACATCACGCTGGACCGCAAACGGCTCGACGTCACCTATCCCGCGGCGCAGATCGACAACTCCGCCGGCGGCATGGTGTCCTCCATGGCGGATGTGAATGCGTTCTACCGCGCCTTGCTGCAGGACCGGCTGCTCAAGGCCGACACGATCATGCAGATGCAGAGCCCTCTCTATGCCCGGTACGGCCTCGGCGTCGTGCGCTGGAACGACCTCTGCACCAACGACTTCTACTACGGCCATCCCGGCGACGTGCCCGGCTACGGCACCATCGCCATGACCAGCGCGGACGGCACGCGGCAGCTCGCCATGGCCGTGGCCTACCCCCCGCAACCGCTCCAGTCCGGGGCCACCCGTATCCTGCGCGAAATGGAAGCCATCGCCGAGGACTCCCTCAACGCCACGTGCCCGGCCGCGCCGTCAGAGGGCGTCAAGGTTGCTGCCGGCAGTCCGGGCTGAATTTGCGCGAGGTGTGGCGGCCACTGCGACAAATAGGCATTGCGACGATCGGCACTGGGACAATGGGCACATGAGCGCGATCATCCTCGTCTGGAACCCCGACGAACGGAACAACTGGACCTACCCGGCGGTCTTGGAAGAAGTCGCGGACACAGGCTGGTTCCTAGCCAGCTGGGAGGTCGGAAACCGGGACGCCGGAAGCGGGGACGCCGCGTCCGGTGCGGAGGCGTGGCTCGTGCTCCAGGGCCGCCACGGGCGCGGCCTGATCGGTCACGGCGTCATCGTCTCGGAGCGACCGGCTCCCCGCTTTCCGGCTCCCGACCTTCAAACGCTCCGCGGTGAAGCGCCGGCCATTCGAACATCCGGCGGCCAAACATCCGGCGCCGGGGACGCAGCGCCGGCCGCTGCCCCGCTCTATGTCCGCGTGGCCTTTGATTCCCTTCTGGCCGCCGGAGACCAGATCCCGTTCGAGACCCTCACGGACGCCGTGCCGGGCATCGACTGGGAAGCTCTTCAAGGTTCCGGACTCGCCGTCGAACCGTCCGCCGAACCGCTGCTCCACGGGATCTGGAGCGAATACGGCCGGCAGCCCGCGGCCGACCCCACCCACACCGTGCCCGGCACCGTCCCGGCGGCAACGGTCAGCCGCGTGGAAGTAAACCGGTACGAACACAGCCCGGACGCGCAGCGCGTATGCATCGCCCATCACGGAACCAGCTGCGCCGTGTGCGGGTTCTCGTTTGAAATTGCCTACGGGGAGCTCGGCAAGGACTTCATCCCGGTCCACCACCTGGTCCCGGCGTCGCAGCTGGGCAGCAACTACGAACTGGATCCCGTCACGGACCTCGTGCCGCTCTGCGCCAACTGCCACGCCATGGCACACCACGGGGTGCGGACGCCGCGCACGGTCGCGGAGCTGCGCCGGATCATGGCCGACGCGGGCTACCTGGCGGGACAGACGCTGACCGTGAAAAAGCTCCAGGCCCAGCAGGACGCCCGGCGGATCCTCGACCAGCATTAGCAGTCACACCTCTCAGGCGGACCACACCTCGCGGAACTTGCCGCTGCGGTCCGGACGGGGCGGCTCGTCGGCGAACCGGACCTCCACGCCGTCGGCGCCCTGGGCGGCGAAGAACGCACCCAACCGTTCCTGTGCCGCGGTCCGCACGGCCGCCGTCGTGGCCTCCGGGTAGAGCTCGAGCCGCACGGTCAGCTGCCGCATCCCGGTGCGGATCGCCTGGAAGCGGCGGACGCCGGCGGTTTCCTCGATTACCGTCCCCAGCGCCAGTGGCAGCACCGTCACCGTTCGCCCGTCCGCGGCATTGAAGGTCAGCACGTCGCCGCTGCGGCCTTCGACGCGAAGCGCGGGGAACGGGCTGCCGCACGCGCACGGGCCGGGAATCATCTGCACCCGGTCGCCCAGGTTGTAGCGGATGAGGGGCTGGACCCGGTTGGCCAGGTTGGTGACCAACACCGTGTGGGAGAGTTCACCGGCCGGAACGGGCTGGAACGTCCTGTCCACGGGCTCCACGATGTACCAGTCCGCGTTGACGTGGAACTGCCCCTGCCGGCACCGGCTGGTCAGGGCGAGCGCCTCCGAGGCCAAGTACCGCACAGTAGCGCGGCAGCCGAGGGCCGCTTCGATCTCCGCCGCTCCGGTGGCCGCGAGGCTTTCCCCGGACGCGACGGCCAGGATCGGCCGGATCCTGAGCCGTCCGGCCTTATTGTTCGGCGGCCAGCTGCAGCATGGCGCTCGGATACCCGTAGAGCATGGTCGGTTGGAACTCGTTGAGCTCCACCACGAGATCCGGGAGCGGCCGGAGCACGGAGAACACGCGCACGTGGCGCGCGATCGTGGGGCTGCGGCGCCGCACGGTTTCGGTGAGCACGACGCCGGCAAAATGGTCCCCGTCCGCGATCAGTGCCGCGGCCCGCAGCCCCCGGTGCAGGAAGGCCCGGGTCTCCGCGGCCGTCACCATCGTCCGTCGTTCGCGGATCCGGGCGAGGAGGTTCGCCACCAGCCACGAGGTCCGGTCATGGACCAGGACCGCTGGCTCCCCGGTGGTCCCCGACGTCGTCAGGACGAGGTAGTGCCCGCGGTAGAAGCCGCCGACGCGCGAGGGGTCGTCAAGGAGGTCCGCCTTCAGTCCGGCGAGGGTGATGTGGGGGTCGGTCACCCAGTCATCGAAGTTTTCCATGAGCTCGCGCTTGCCCACGGGAGGCAGTTCCCCCAGGTTCGTGACAAGATCCGTGAGCGTCTCCGGGACGTCCCGGTACAACCTGCGGTAGAAGGGCGACGCCGACCGCGCGTGGTCAACGAGCGCCGCGAGCCGGTCCCGCTGCCGGCGGGCGATCGCGTCCTGGCCGGCATGCTCGGCCCGCCAGATGTCCCACGCGATACTGGTCATCCCGGCCGTCCGTGTCATCCCGAGAGGAGAGCCGCGCATCACCCATCACCCTTTCGCGGGCCCGGCACATCTGCTGCCCGCCCTCCCACGCTTGCGCGCTTGTGCTATTCCACGCTGGCACGCTACACCACGTTGGCACGGCGGCGACCGCCCCAACAGGGGCTTTCGGCACCGGCGGGGCTTGGGCGTATGCCCGGACACTGTCGAATTGCTGGACTTACCGGCAGGTAGCACCACAGACTGTGTACAACGGCTGGCTGGGCGGCGTCGCAGTTCCTGCTTTCCAGGCAGGCCGGGGACTACCAGCAGCATCGTTTGGGGCTTTGCTTTTACACCTTTTCCACCACCGTGAAGGGACCTGGTAATGCAGGACTTGTCAGCTTTCTACCCGCTCATTTCGATCATCCTCGGGGCGGTCGTGGTCATCGGCGTCATCTGGGTGGCAACAAAACTGATGTGGAAGGTGGCTGAACCGAACGAGGCCCTCATCATCTCCGGGCTGACGCGCGGCACGCTGGAAACCCGGGAGGGCATGGACTTCAAGATCGTCACGGGCAAGGGGGCCCTGGTGCTCCCGGGGCTCCAGACCGTGCGGCCGCTGTCCCTGACACTGAATGAAACCGAGCTCAAGGTCTCCTGTGTGACCTCCCAGGGCATCCAGGTCATTGTTGACGGCGTGGTCATCTACAAGATCGGGGATGCCCCGCCGTTCATCGCCAACGCCGCACGGCGGTTCCTGGGCCAGCAGCCCAAGATGGAAAGCCAGGTCTACAACGTCTTTGAAGGCCATCTTCGCTCCATCATCGGCAGCATGACGGTCGAGGAAATCATCCGCGAGCGCGACAAGTTGGCCTCCCAGGTCCGCAGCGCCAGCGGCGTCGAAATGGAGAAGCTGGGGCTTGTGGTCGACTCGCTGCAGATCAAGGACCTCCAGGACCCCACTGGCTACATCCAGAACATCGCCAAGCCGCACATTGCCATGGTCAAGATGGAGGCCCGCATCGCGGAGGCCACCCGGAACCGCGAGGCGGCGGAAAAGGAAGCAGAGGCCGAGGCCATGATCGCCGACGCCCAGAGTTTGTCCGCGATCCGGCAGTCCGTGGCGCAGGCCAATGCCGAGCGGGCCAAGGCGAACGCGGCCCAGGCCGGGCCCCTGGCCGATGCCTCGGCGCGCCAGCAGGTGGTGGTCCAGGAAACCGAGGTGGCGAAGCTCGAGGCCGACCGGGAGGAACAGAAGCTCCAGACCACCGTCCGCAAGCCCGCCGACGCGAGGGCCTACGCCAAGCGCACCGATGCCGAAGGCCAGAAAGCCGCGGACATCAGCGCCGCCGAGGCACTGGCCCGGCGCACCGAGCTTGAGGCCCAGGCCAACGCGCGCCGGACCGAGCTGCAGGCCCAGGCAAACGCCAACGCCGCGGCAGCAGCAGCCGGAGCCACCAAGGTCACCGGCGAGGCCGAGGCTGCTGCCACGAAGGCGCGCGGCGATGCTGCCGCCTCCGCCATCAAGGCCAAGGCGCTGGCCGAGGCTGACGGCATCAAGGCCCGTGCGGAGGCGCTCGGAACCAACCAGGACGCCGTCATCTCCCAGCAGCTCGCCGAGAACATGCCGGCCATCGTGGCGGCGGCAGCCGAGCCGTTTGCGCACGTCGGCCAGATGACCGTGCTCAATGGCGGCGAAGGGGTCAACCGGATGATCGGCGGGATTTTGGCACAGGTGGGCGACTACCTTCCGGCGCTCTCGACCGCGCTCAAGAACGGCCGGGACGCCCACAAACGGGACGGGAAGGCTCCGGAGGCATAGGGCCGGCGTGCGTGCAGGGATCAGGGGATCGTGATGCATAAGGATGTTGACCGGAGCCTGACCGGAAAGATTGGGCGCGTCACCGGACGGATCGGCCCGGGCACCATCGGCGAGGTCATGCTGCCGGTCCGCGGCGGAACCAGCGCGTTCCACGCTCACCCGTTCGACAAAAGCAGCGTCTTCGCCGTGGGCGAGCGGGTCCTGGTCATTTATTTTGAGCCGCCCCAGACCGTCTTCGTGGACGAGCTTCCGGACGTTCTCAAACCAGAATGACGGCCTCCCTGTTGCCTCACGTCAATAGGTCCGGGAGGGTTGATTCGTTGCCTCACGTGAAAAGGTCCGGTTCAGGGGCGGGTTGAACGAGGTGTTGACTTTGTAGTTGCGGGGTGCGGCTTTGGCTTGGGCGAGGGTTTCGAGTTCACCTGTCAGTCCCAGGATCTGCCGGGACAACACCGCGGGTTTTAGGCGTTTGAACTGGGCGTTCATGGTGATGACGGGGCGTTTGCGGGTGTCCGGGTGGCGGGCGGCGCGCTGGTGCGGGGTGAGCGCGGCATCATGTTTCTTGATGACTTTCGCGCCGTGGCGTTCCTTGGACACCAGCTTCTGCTGCGGGAGCAGATAGTTCGTGAACAGCCCGTCAAGCTCCCAGATCTCGTTGAGCTTCTCCAGTTCCGCGGCGGTGTCATAGCGGTAGTAGCCGACCAGCTCCCGGACCCTGGCCCAGTTCTTTTGTTCCACGTGGGCGCCATCGTTCTTGTTCCCCGGACGGGACCGGGTAAAGGTGATCCGGTGCTCCTGGCAGTAGGCGAAGAGGTAGTCGTTGATGAATTCGGTGCCGTTGTCCGAGTCGATCCCCACGATCGGGAACGGGAACCGTGCCAGCGCGTACTTCAGGGCCGCGAACACCCATTTCTGCGCCTTGTTCGGCACGGACCGGTTCACGGTCCATCCCGTGGCGATATCCGTGACCGTCAGCGTGAAGCAGAACTGCCCGGAGGCCACCCCGCCCTCGTGCCCCACCAGGTCGATCTCCACGAACCCGGGCACCGCATCGTCCCAGTCCGCCCAGGTCCGGACCGGGATCTGGGACTTCAGCAGCGATCCGGGCTTGGTGTGGGAACGGCCCCGCAGCACCAGCTTCTTCCGTTCCGGGGCCAGCCGGCGGTCAATCGTTGCCGCGCTCATCCGCATCAGCAGCTCCGCCTCCTCATCCGAGAGCATCAGTTCCCCGTCCCGGCGCAGCAACGGCACCAGCACCGGCAGCATCGGGGCCAGACGTTTGCCGGCCGGAGCGCGCAGCACCGCCCAGCACACCACCAGAGCCTCGACGACCCGCGGACCATACACCGGCGGCCTCGGCTCCCGGGCCCGCACCGGCCGCAGCTGAAGCGCCTGCCGCAGGGCCCGGCGCGCATAGTCCCGGTTCCAGCCCGTGAGCTCCACCAGCTCATCGAGGATCCGGACCTTCTCCGGCCGGCCGGCCCGGGCATACGCCCTGGCCTTGATCACCGTGACAGCCTTCCGCTGGCTCATCGTCAGTCCCATCCCTCAAGGATGTCCACGGCCCCGTCGTTCCCGGACCTTTTCAGATGAGGCAACGTACCCGGCTCCACGGACCTTTTCCATGAGTCAACGCGGCCTCTGGACGCTAGGAGGCGACGGGCGTATTCTGAAGTTCCGTCGCCTCTGGAGGTATTTCAGATGGAAGGCAATATGCGTGAGCGTCTCGGGCCGGCCGCCAGGTTCGTAAGTGGTTCCGGCATGCAAGCCCGCGGCCCGGTCGGCAACTGGCCCGATCCGCTGTAGCCCGTCCTTCCGCCATGCCGTCCGGCACCGCCGTTGAGTCGGAGTGTGCCGTGAACACATGGCCTCGATGATTCGCGCCCTCTTAGCCGCACGCTCCCGCCGTCGGCCCCCTCTCTGAGCCTCGCCCCGTTGCTCGCGGCACTCGGCTGACCGTGCCCACCTGTTAACCCAGTCTTCCCCTGCCGGCAACGCCCGCTCCCCCGCACCGCAAGGCGGCGCCCGCACCGTGGAGGAGTGAGGATCGCAATCGTCGCCGAATCATTCCTGCCGCTCATGAACGGAGTTACCCACTCCATCCTGCGCGTGCTGGAGCATCTGCAGGAGCGCGGGGATGAGGTGCTCGTGATCGCGCCGTCCACGCAGGACACAGACGTCCCGGACGAGGTCTATGGCGCCCACGTGCATCGGCTCCCCTCGGTCCCGCTGGCCGGCTATGCGAATGTGCGGGTGGCGTTGGGCGGTGTGTATCGGGTCAAGCGAATCCTTGCCGACTACGCGCCCGACGTCGTCCACCTCGCGTCCCCGTTCGTGCTCGGCTGGCGTGCAGCGCAGGCCGCTCACCAGCTCGGCATCCCGACCGTCGCGATCTACCAGACCGAGGTGCCCGGCTACGCTTCGCGCTACGGCGTCCCGTTCCTGGAGAACTGGGCCTGGAACCGGGTGGAACATATCCACCTGCTGGCCTCGCGCACCCTGGTCCCCTCCACCTTCGCGCTCAACCAGCTCCGCGGCCGCGGCATTCCGCGCGTGGACATGTGGCGGCGAGGCGTGGACACGCAGCGGTTCACCCCGGAGAAGCGCGACGCCGGCTGGCGGGCGTCCGTAGCCCCCGGCGGCGAGCGCCTGATCGGGTACGTCGGCCGGCTGGCGGCCGAGAAACAGGTGGAGGATCTGGCGGTGCTGGCGGATATCCCCGGAACCCGTCTGGTGATCGTCGGCGACGGGCCCCAGCGGGCGGCCCTGGAGGCTGCCCTGCCGGACGCCGTCTTCACCGGGTTCCTCGGCGGCGACGAACTGGCCCGGGCGGTGGCGTCTTTCGACCTCTTCGTGCACCCCGGCGAGTTCGAGACCTTCTGCCAGACCATCCAGGAGGCCATGGCCTCGGGGGTGCCGGTGGTGGCCACCGGCCGGGGCGGGCCGCTGGACCTCGTGGAGAATTCGCGGACCGGCTGGCTCTACGAGCCCGGCGACCTCGCCGGGCTCCGGGCCCGCGTGATGGACCTGATGGGCGACGACGCCAAGCGCCGCGCGTTCGCCGAGGCCGCGCATGCCTCGGTTCAAGGCAGGACGTGGTCGGCCCTCGGGGCCGAGCTCGTGGGCCATTACAAGGCCGTCACCCGGGAACCCGCCGTCGCCCGCTCCCCCCTCGTTGCCCTATCACTTAAGGCTGCTAAACAGGGGTTTTAAGCACCATTAGTGATAGAGCAACCCGAAGAATGGAGGCGGGGCCAACGGGGGCCGGACCCGCCCTGCGCTCGTGGTGACACCTCCGGGACCGTCGGGACGCCTATGATTTCCCGATGGGAGGGTTCTAAATGACTGATTGGTCTCAGATGTGCACGGCGGTAACCGGGTGACGGCGCCGTCGAACCCGGAGGGAGCATCCGGCAAGGCCCCACAGTACGAGGATCTGGTGGAATCCTGCCCCGACGCCCTGCTCGTGCTGGCCGAGGACGGCACCATCAGGATGGTCAACGCCGCCGCGGAGCGCATGTTCGGGTACCCCCGTGGGGAGCTCGCGGGCATGGACCACCGCATGCTCCTGGCCGAGGGATTCAGGAACGGGTTCCAGCGGATGTTCTTCACCCTTCGCCGTGAAGCGGACAGCACAGCAGCCGCAGACGCCGAAACTGCCGTTGCCTGTGCTGCTGCCCACGTGCCGATGGAGGTATACGGGTTGCGGCGGGAAGGCACAGAGTTCCAGGCCGAGGTGGCCTGCTCCCTCGTCGTCACCGATGCCGGGCCTCACTCCGGTGCCGCCGGCGGTACCGACGCCGATGCAGGCGCCGACGCCGACGCCCGGACGGCCGGCATGATTGTCGCGATCCGCGACACCTCGCACCGCGCGGAGACCGACGACGGACTCCGCGAGGCGATGTCGCTGCTGAGCGCGACGCTCGAATCCACAGCCGACGGCATCCTGGTGGTCAGCAGCGAGGGCGAGATCGCCGGCGTCAACAGCCAGTTCGTCACCATGTGGGGCATCCCGCGGGAGCTGCTGGCCACCCGCGACGATGGGGCCGTCATGGGCTTCGTCCTGGACCAGTTGCAGGATCCCGCCCAGTTCATTGAAAAGGTGGTTGCCCTCTACGCCGATCCCGCGGCCGAAAGCCACGATGTCCTGGAATTCCGCGACGGCCGGACGTTTGAACGCTATTCCCGCCCGCAGAAGGTCGCGGACCACGTGGTCGGACGCGTGTGGAGCTTCCGCGATGTGACCGCGGCCAAGGTGGCCCAGGACCGGATTGCCCGGGCCATGGCCGACCTCGCCGAGCAGTCCGCCCAGCTCAAGGCGCTGGCGTTCCGGGACGGATTGACCGGCCTGTCCAACCGGCAGCAGTTCAACGACAGCCTCGCCAGCGCCCTCGCAGGCCCGTGCGGCACCGCCGTCGACGTCCTGCTTCTGGACCTTGACGACTTCAAGGAAGTCAATGACATCCTGGGCCACCACGCCGGGGACCAGATGCTCATTGAAGTGGGCCGGCGGCTCCGGACGTGCGTCCGGCCGAACGACGTCGTGGCCCGCCTGGGCGGCGACGAATTCGTGGTGCTGCTGGTCGGCTCGCTGGATCCCGAAGCCGTCGCCGCCAGGATCGTCGACTCGCTGCGGGTGCCCGTGTGGATTGATGGCACCATGCTGCGGCCCAGCCTCAGCCTGGGGCTCGCCTCGATCAGCGAGGACGCCGTGGACGCCTCCGAGCTCCTGCGCCGTGCCGACGTCGCGATGTATGCCGCCAAAGCCGCCGGCAAGAACCGGTACATGCGCTTCCGGCCGGAGATGATGAAGGCCCTGGTGGACCGCAACGATCTCGAGGCCGGTCTGCGGCTGGCGGTGGACAACGGGCAGATTGCCGTGCACTACCAGCCGATCGTCTCGGCGGACCGCGGGACCGTGGTCAAGGTCGAGGCGCTGGCCCGCTGGGTGCGTGACGGGGTGCTGGTTTCGCCCAAGGATTTCATTCCGGCGGCGGAACGCAGCGGCCTCATCGTCGAGATCGGAACCGAGGTCCTGCTGCGCGGCTGCACCGAGCTCAAGCCCTGGCTGGATCAGGACGCCTCCCGGTCCCTGGCCGTGAACGTCTCCGGCATCCAGCTCCAGCATGGGGACTTTGCCGAACTGGTGCTGGCCGTGGCGGAGTCCTGCGGGGTGGATGCGCGCCAACTGGTCGTGGAAGTCACGGAAAGCGTGTTCTTCGACGACGACTGCCACGTCATCCGCCAGCTCATGAACCTACGCACGGCCGGCGTCCGCGTGGCGCTGGATGACTTCGGCACCGGCTTCTCCTCGCTCGGGCGGCTTCAGGGCCTGCCGGTGGACACACTGAAGATCGATCAGTCGTTCGTGTCCATGATCCGCACCGGCGCGGAACAGCTGCCCATCCTCAACGCCATGATCGGCATGGCCCACGGCCTGGGACTCACCGTCACCGCCGAGGGCGTGGAAACGTCCGCGCAGGCCGAGTACCTGATGGAGCTGCGCTGCGATTCCCTGCAGGGCTTCCTGTTTTCGGGCCCGCAGCCGGAGTCCGGGCTGCAGCAGGGACTGGAGCAGGCGGCCCGGGCCATCGCCGCACTGCGGGGCGACCGGGTCCCCGGTCACCGGTGACCGGCAAATCACCGGTGACCGGCAAATCACCGGTCCGATGTGCCGGACGGATGAACTGGACAAACGTACTGGAATGTACTGGACAGATGTACTGGACATTGGGCCGAACGACCCTATGATGCAGTGAAACGCATTGACCCTGGCACCTTGGCCGGGAACATCATCGCTCTATGAACTTCCGTCGCTTTGGGGGCCGGTATCGTCGTGGGAACTGGGTTTGGTGAAGCCCTGCTGGAGCAGGGTCCTGATGCGTTTCTGCTGTTAACTGCGGACGGCACCATCGCCTTCGTGAATTCGGCTGCGGAACGCCTGTTCGGATTTCCACGTGAAGAACTGCTGGGCGTGGACCACGCCGTCCTGCTCACGGAGGAAGGCAGCGGCGGCTTCCTGCGGGTCTTTGGCCGGCTGGGCCGGAAGAGCCGGGCCGCAAGCCGGCCGTTCGCCGCCGTCGGACGCCGCCGGGACGGGACGGAACTCCCCGTGGAGATCACGTGCTCGCTCGTGACGGTCGACGCCGGCACCGCCATGGCGGTCGCCGTCCGGGACGCCGATCACCGCAACGACCCCGACGCCGGTCGGCGGCTGGCCGTCTCCCTCCTGGACGCCACGCTGGAGACGACGTCGGATGGTATCGTCGTGGTCTCCAGCGAGGGCCAGATCACCGGGATCAACGACCAATACCTGAAGATGTGGGGCATGCCGCCGGAGCTGATCGCGGCCGAAGACCCCACCGCGCTGGTCCGGTTCATCGCCGACCAACTGACCGATCCCGACTACTTCCTGCAAAAGGTGTCAGCACTCTACGCGGACACGGTGATGCAGAGCCACGACGTCCTGGAGTTCGCCGACGGCCGCACCGTGGAGCTGCACTCGCGCCCGCAGAAGGTGGCGGACAGGATCGTGGGACGGATCTGGAATTTCCGCGACATCACCTCGCGCCGGCGCGCCCAGGACCAGGCCCGCCGCGCCATGGAGGAACTGGCCGAGCAGGCCGGAAAGCTCAAGGCGCTGGCCTTCCAGGACCCGCTCACGGGGTTGGCCAACCGGATGCTCTTCAATGAGCGGGCCGCGGCGGCGCTGCTCACGCCGGACCCTGTGCACGTCCTGCTCCTGGACCTGGACGACTTCAAGGAAGTCAACGACGTCCTGGGCCACCATGCCGGCGACGAGATGCTCGTGGAGATCTCCCGCCGGCTCCAGAACTGCGTGGGCCCGCACGGCACCGTCGCCCGGCTGGGCGGCGACGAGTTTGTCGTGCTGCTGGTCGGCTGCCGGGACGCCGACGGCGTGGCCCAGCGGGTGGTCAGCACTCTGAATGCCCCCGTCTCCATCGAAGGCACGCTCATGCGGCCCGGCCTGAGCCTGGGCGTGGCCTCGCGGGACGCCGGGACGGAGACGTCCTCGGAGCTGCTGCGGCAGGCGGACCTGGCCATGTACGCGGCCAAGGAGGCTGGCAAGAACTGCTATGTGCACTTCCGCCCGGAGATGCTCGCCGCGCTGCTGGAACGCACCCAGCTCACGGCCGGGCTGCGGCGCGCGGTGGAGCTGGGGCAGATCATGGTCCACTACCAGCCCGTCATCTCCAGCGACCGGCTCGACGTCGTGCAGTTCGAGGCGCTGGCCCGCTGGGAATGGGACGGCGAGCTGATCCCGCCGGACGATTTCATCGAGACGGCCGAACGCAGCGGCCTGATCCGGGAGATCGGGGCCGAGGTCCTGCGGCGCAGCTGCACCGAGCTCGCGCCGTGGCTGGCCGAGGATCCGTTCCGGAGCGTCGCCGTCAACGTCTCGGGCGTGCAGCTGCAGCACCGGAACTTCGCCGAGCGCGTCCTGGACATTGCGGCCTGGAGCGGCGTGGACCCGCACCAGCTGGTGCTGGAAGTGACCGAGAGTGTGTTCTTCGATGCCCACTCCCACGTGATCGGCCAGCTCGAGACCCTGCGTGAAGCCGGCATCCGCGTGGCCCTGGACGACTTCGGGACCGGCTATTCCTCGCTGGGCCGGCTGCAGGACCTGCCCGTGGACGTGGTCAAGGTCGACAAGTCCTTTGTGTCCATGCTGCAGACCGGTACGGAAAAGCTGCCCATCCTCACCTCGATGATTCACATGGCCCATAGCCTGGGGCTGAAGGTCACGGCCGAAGGCATCGAGACGCCGGCCCAGGCCCGCTACCTCATGGACCACGGCTGCGATGCCCTGCAGGGATTCCTCTTCTCCCGCCCCGAGCCCGCTGCGGCCAGGGAGCGGGCCGTCCGCAACTCGGTGGCGGCCATCGCGGAACTGGAGGGCGTACCGCTGCCCGGGTAGCCGGTGCGCCGCGGTCCGCCGGGCTGTTGGTGCCCCGCATTTCTGGCCTATTCAGCACTTTCGACACATTCGCTCGCGGCATGATGCCCACCGCCCTCGGCGGGCACGCACCGCATATGATTCAGTGAGCGCAGCGCCCGGTTCTCCGCCGGGCGCCCGATATCATCATCCGTCGCCTGGGGGGCAGTCAAACATCGTGGAAGCCGGTTTCGCACAGCAACTGTTGGAGTACAGCCCGGACGCCCTGCTGCTGGTCGGCCGGGACGGATCCATTTCCTTCCTCAACACGGCAGCGGAGCGGCTCTTCGGCTATTCCCGCGCGCAACTCCTCGGTGCGGACCATAGCCTGCTCCTGGCCGAGTCCTCCCGGGAAGAATTCCACGGCGTCCTGGCCGGGCTGGCCGCGGCCCCCAGTCCCCACGCTCCGTTCGCCGGCTCCGGGCGCCGGGCCGACGGCACCGAACTCCAGGTCGAAATCACGTGCTCGCTGGTCCCCGCCCCAGCAGCAGCGCCCGACACCGGAACCTCCGTCGCCCTCGCGGTCCGCGACGCCGGCCACCGGATTGCAGGCACCGGCCCGGTGGCCGGAGCCACCCCCGGCAGTGGCGCCCTCAGCAGCGCTGTGGGTGGCGGCGCGACCCACGGCAGCGCCGGCAGTTCGCTCAGCGGCGACTTCCGCCGTCGTACCCCTAGTGCTGCGGGCGCTCCGGGCGCCGCACGGGCGGCAGGGGCGGCTCCCGCGGCGTTCGTCGGGCACGACGACGAACTCAAGGCCGGGTCCCTCCGCGATCCACTGACCGCGCTGCCCAACGGTCCGTTCTTCAACGAGCGGCTCGCCGCGGCGCTGCGCCGGCCGGATCCCGTGGACGTCCTGCTGCTGGACATCGATGACTTCAAGCACCTCAACGACATGCTGGGACGCTCGGCGGCCGATGAGCTGCTGGTGGAGGTCGCGAGCAGGCTGCGCAACTGCGTCCGTCCGCACGACACCGTGGCCCGGCTGGACGGCGACGAATTCGCGGTGCTCCTGACCGAATGCCTCAACGCCGACGCCGTGGCCAAGCGGATCACCGAGGCCCTGCACCAACCGCTGCGCGTCGGCGGCACCATGGTCCGCCCCGGCGTGAGCATGGGCCTGGCGTCCAAGTCCGCGCAGACCCTGGACGGGGCCGAACTGCTGCGGCAGGCCGACGCCGCCATGACCGCGGTCAAAGCCGCCGGAAAGGACAACTGGCTGCGGTTCCGGCCGGAGATGCTGAACACCGCCGCCCACAAGGCCGACGGCGAGACTGGGCTCCGCCGCGCCGTCGAGCTCGGCCAGATCTCCGTGCATTACCAGCCCGTGGTGTCCCCCGGCATCGGCTCGGTGGTGCAGTTCGAGGCGTTCGCGCGGTGGGAACGGCACGGCCGGCTCGTGCCGCCCAACCAGTTCCTGCCCGTCGCGGAGCAAAGCGGCCTCATCCGCGAGATCGGAGATGAGGTCCTGCGCCGCGCCTGCGCCGAGATCCGGCCCTGGCTGGCCGGCGACGCCGCGTACAGCGTCGCGGTGAACGTCTCGGGCCTGCAGTTCCAGCACCGGGACTTCGCCACGGACGTGCTCGCGATTGCCGCGTCCACGGGCGTTGACCCGCACCAGCTGACGCTTGAGCTGACCGAAAGCGTGTTCTTCGATGCGTCCTCGGACGTGCTGGGCCAGCTGCGTCACCTGCGGGAGGCCGGCGTCCGGATTGCGATGGACGATTTCGGCACCGGATACTCCACGCTCGGCCGGCTCCGGGAACTGCCCCTGGACATGGTCAAGATCGACCGTTCCTTCGTGGCCATGATCAAGACAGGACAGGAACAGCTCCCGTTCTTCGGCACCATGGTCAACGCCGCGCACGCCCTGGGCCTGAAGGTCACGGCGGAAGGCATCGAGACCCCGTCGCAGGCCAAGTACCTCATGGACCGCGGCTGCGACTCCCTGCAGGGCTACCTCTTCGCGAAGCCCGCCCCCGCCAGCGACCTCGCCGGGACCATGGAGAGCGCCCTCACCGCCCTGGACAAGGTCGACGCCGGGCGGTGACTCTGCGTGTGCCCCCTGTTGCCGGGCGTCACCAGGTCGGCGCGCGTTGGCGCCCCCACACTCCGCCGCAATCCGCCATTGGACCCAAACGGCCGCTAAGCATCATGGCTTAGCGGCCGTTTTTGGCACTTCGTTGGATCGTCCGGGCCCGCCCCAGGAGCCCCAGAAGTCGGGGTCCCGGCGGGGTCCCCGCTCTAGCGCTTTTCGCAGGCGATGCCGTCGTTGTCACGGTCGAGGTCGTACTCGCCCCAGTGGCGCGCACCGCCGTCGTTGTAGCTGTAGACGGTGTTGTCGACGCGGAAGTTGGTGACCGGCTTTCCGCTGGTCTTGTCGCGGGCGCCAGCGCGGCCGACGCCGTGCGGGTAGACCTTGTTCAGCTCCGTGCAGTTCTTGTACGACTTCGACGCGGGCGCAGCGGATGCCGGCACGGCCGTGGCGCTCAGAACGACGGCGGTTACCGCCAGGGACGAGACAAGCAATTTCTTCAGGCGCACGGTAGACAGCACTCCCCCAAATAGAAGCCCTCGGCCGCGTCTCGGCGAGGGGCAGGAAAATGCTACCCCACCGATTCGCCGTTTCCCGTGAGGCTCCGCCCTGGTGAATTACTGCCGGGGGTCCAGCGTGTCGCTGTCCCGGGCCACCATCGCTTCGCTGCGCTGCCACAGCGCCTTGGCCAGGCCGGCGTCGTAGGCCTGCTTGTTGGCCTTGGAGAGCGTCCGCTTCGCGTAGTAGGTGCCCGAGATCCAGTCGTGGCCCGGGGTGGCGTTGGCGAGCCACACAAGGGTGTCCGCGCCTTGGTCCGGGGTCAGCATGAAGCGTTTGAGGAACGACTTGTAGGCGAAGCGCATGGGGCTCGTGGAGTCGGCCGCGAAGTTTGTGGCCACGCCGCCGGGGTGGAAGGCCGCCGTCGAGATCCCCTCGGCGTTGTAGCGGTTGTGGAGCTCGGTGGTGAAGAGGATGTTGGCGAGCTTGGCGTTGCCGTAGGCGCGGTTGGTGGAGTAGCTCCGGGCCGCGTCGAGGTCGTCGATGTCCAGTTTGCCGAAGATTGAATTCGCCACGCTGGAGGTGTTGATGACAGTGGCGTGGCTGGCGGTGAGAACGTCGATCAGCCGGGTGGTGAGCAGGAACGGGGCAAGGTGGTTCACCTGGAAGGTTTTCTCGTGGCCGTCCACGGTGAGCTCTCGGGGTCCCATAATGCCACCGGCGTTGTTCGCCAGGACGTCGATCCGCGGGTACTTCTCCGTCAGCTGCGCGGCCAGGGTGCGTACCTGTGCGAGCTCGGCGAAGTCGCTGACAAAGAAGTCGGCGCCGATTTCCTTCGCGATCGCCTCGGTCTTCTCCGCGGAACGCCCGACGACGACCACGCGGTCCCCCTGCTGGGCGAAAGTCCGTGCGGCGGAGGCACCGATGCCGTCGCTGGCTCCGGTGATGACGATAGTGCGCTCGGGCATTGACGTGTCCTTAGAACGAAAGCGGCCGGCTGGTCTTTTGGAATCCAGCCCCGTCGAATTCTAACGATCCCAACTCGGAGAACGTTCCGCTGGAGCCGGGGCTTTCCCCGGAGTCTGCTGGGAGTTTCCCGAAACTGGTGCGGGTTCTAAATCGAAATTGATGCAGGTGTTAAATGCGGGAGGACCCCCAACCTGTGGTTGGGGGTCCTCGACCTGAATGGTGTTCCGGCGGTGACCTACTCTCCCACACCCTCCCGGGTGCAGTACCATCGGCGCTGTGGGTCTTAGCTTCCGGGTTCGGAATGGGACCGGGCGTTTCCCCCACGCTATGACCGCCGTAACCCTGTGTCCGCACCCTGGTTCTTTCGTTCCGGGGTGGGAAATCTGTGTGGTTACAACCTGCTGCACCGGTGTTGCTGGTGCAGTTGTGGTGTTGTGTATGTTGTTGTGGTTTTGTTCCTGTTGCAACGTGCCGCGGGTGCGGGTTTGTTGGTTGGGAACCACATAGTGGACGCAAGCAGTCTTGTTTCTTTGTACCCTCCCCTGGTGCGAACCCCTTTTGAAACGGGTTCGCGGGAAGAGTGTGTGGTGTAAGTTATCGGCCTATTAGTACCGGTCAGCTTCACGAGTCGTTAGTCCTCGCTTCCACATCCGGCCTATCAACCCAGTGGTCTGGCTGGGGGCCTCTCACACACAAGGTGTATGGAAATCTCATCTCGAAGCGAGCTTCCCGCTTAGATGCTTTCAGCGGTTATCCCATCCGAACGTAGCTAATCAGCGGTGCACTTGGCAGTACAACTGACACACCAGAGGTTCGTCCGTCCCGGTCCTCTCGTACTAAGGACAGCCCTTCTCAAATTTCCTGCGCGCGCAGCGGATAGGGACCGAACTGTCTCACGACGTTCTAAACCCAGCTCGCGTACCGCTTTAATGGGCGAACAGCCCAACCCTTGGGACCTACTCCAGCCCCAGGATGCGACGAGCCGACATCGAGGTGCCAAACCATGCCGTCGATATGGACTCTTGGGCAAGATCAGCCTGTTATCCCCGAGGTACCTTTTATCCGTTGAGCGACGGCCATTCCACAATGTACCGCCGGATCACTAGTCCCGACTTTCGTCCCTGCTCGAGATGTCTCTCTCACAGTCAAGCTCCCTTGTGCACTTACACTCGACACCTGATTGCCAACCAGGCTGAGGGAACCTTTGGGCGCCTCCGTTACTTTTTAGGAGGCAACCGCCCCAGTTAAACTACCCATCAGGCACTGTCCCTGACCCGGATTACGGGCCGAAGTTAGATGTCCAAAGTGACCAGAGTGGTATTTCAACGATGACTCCACCCGAACTGGCGTCCGGGCTTCAACGTCTCCCACCTATCCTACACAAGCCACTCCGAACACCAATACCAAACTATAGTAAAGGTCTCGGGGTCTTTCCGTCCTGCTGCGCGTAACGAGCATCTTTACTCGTACTGCAATTTCGCCGAGTTTATGGTTGAGACAGCGGGGAAGTCGTTACTCCATTCGTGCAGGTCGGAACTTACCCGACAAGGAATTTCGCTACCTTAGGATGGTTATAGTTACCACCGCCGTTTACTGGGGCTTAAATTCTCAGCTTCGCCTTGCGGCTAACCGGTCCTCTTAACCTTCCAGCACCGGGCAGGAGTCAGTCCGTATACATCGTCTTGCGACTTCGCACGGACCTGTGTTTTTAGTAAACAGTCGCTTCCCCCTGGTCTCTGCGGCCCCGATCCCCTCCCACCAGCGTGTGGTGTTCAAGGTTGGGGCCCCCCTTCTCCCGAAGTTACGGGGGCATTTTGCCGAGTTCCTTAACCATAATTCTCTCGATCGCCTTAGTATTCTCTACCTGATCACCTGTGTCGGTTTGGGGTACGGGCGGCTAAAACCTCGCGTCGATGCTTTTCTCGGCAGCATAGGATCACCGAATCCCCCCCTACGGGGGTCCCGTCAGATCTCAGGCATCATGAACGGCGGATTTGCCTACCGTTCGCCCTACATCCTTAGACCGGGACAACCATCGCCCGGCTCGGCTACCTTCCTGCGTCACACCTGTTAATACGCTTGCCTCCCAGGATCAGGTCCCGCGCTCCACCAAAACCCTCACACCCAAAGGGTGATCGGGCAGGTCTCGGGCGGTTAGTATCCCCTGTTCAACATGGGCGGTTTTTCGCCGGTACGGGAATATCAACCCGTTGTCCATCGACTACGCCTGTCGGCCTCGCCTTAGGTCCCGACTTACCCAGGGCAGATTAGCTTGACCCTGGAACCCTTGATCATTCGGCGGACGGGTTTCTCACCCGTCTTTCGCTACTCATGCCTGCATTCTCACTCGTGTAGGCTCCACCGCTGGTTTACACCGCGACTTCACCGCCCACACGACGCTCCCCTACCCATCCAGACGCCTGAACCACAAGGGCTTAGCTAATATCTGAATGCCACAACTTCGGCGGTGTACTTGAGCCCCGCTACATTGTCGGCGCGGAATCACTTGACCAGTGAGCTATTACGCACTCTTTTAAGGATGGCTGCTTCTAAGCCAACCTCCTGGTTGTCTTCGCAACTCCACATCCTTTCCCACTTAGCACACGCTTAGGGGCCTTAGTTGGTGGTCTGGGCTGTTTCCCTCTCGACTATGAAGCTTATCCCCCACAGTCTCACTGCTGCGCTCTCACTTACCGGCATTCGGAGTTTGGCTGACGTCAGTAACCTTGTAGGGCCCATTAGCCATCCAGTAGCTCTACCTCCGGTAAGAAACACGCAACGCTGCACCTAAATGCATTTCGGGGAGAACCAGCTATCACGAAGTTTGATTGGCCTTTCACCCCTACCCACAGCTCATCCCCTCCATTTTCAACTGAAGTGGGTTCGGTCCTCCACGACGTCTTACCGTCGCTTCAACCTGGCCATGGGTAGATCACTTCGCTTCGGGTCTAGATCACGCCACTGCAACGCCCTGTTCAGACTCGCTTTCGCTACGGCTTCCCCACACGGGTTAACCTCGCGACGTAACACTAACTCGCAGGCTCATTCTTCAAAAGGCACGCCGTCACAACTACACAGCAAGCTGCGGTTGCTCCGACGGATTGTAAGCACACGGTTTCAGGTACTGTTTCACTCCCCTCCCGGGGTACTTTTCACCTTTCCCTCACGGTACTGGTCCGCTATCGGTCATTAGGGAGTATTTAGGCTTATCAGGTGGTCCTGACAGATTCGCACGGGATTTCTCGGGCCCCGTGCTACTTGGGATACTTCACCAGGCGGTACACAACATTTCGGTTACGGGGCTCACACCCTCTACGGCCGGCCTTTCAAGACCGTTCACCTATGCCTGCACATCACACCTCACCAGCCCGGCAGAACTGGTATGGAAAGTCCCACAACCCCGACCATGCAACGCCCGCCGGCTATCACACATGGAACGGTTTAGCCTGATCCGCGTTCGCTCGCCACTACTAACGGAATCACTATTGTTTTCTCTTCCTGCGGGTACTGAGATGTTTCACTTCCCCGCGTTCCCTCCACGCACCCTATGTGTTCAGATGCGGGTCACCAGGCAGCTCGCGCCCCTGGCGGGGTTTCCCCATTCGGACACCCTGGGATCACAGTCCGGTTATCGACTCCCCCAGGCTTATCGCAGATTCCTACGTCCTTCTTCGGCTCCTAATGCCAAGGCATCCACCGTGTGCTCTTAAAAACTTGACCACAAAAGATCAATCAGAAATTTTCGAGAGAACCATGAAAACCACCACCACCGCCCCGAAGGACAACAGCGACAGATCCAGGTTCATATTCTTGGAAATTGCTTCTTATAAAAGATGCTCGCGTCCACTATGTAGTTCTCAAACAACAACCCCGTACCACACACCCCACACACACAACCCACACGGGCCGATACATGCATGATCGATGCAGCCAGGAAACCAGAAACACAAGTCCCGGAACAATCACGGCCAAAGCCGCAACCACCCGGTCCTGTTGTCTCAGGACCCAACAGTGTGCCAAACACTAAACCGCTGATCATCTCTCCCGCACCGTTCCAGGACGCTCTCAAGAGAGCATCCGTACTGGGTGCCGGTGAAGAACCGGCGGCCGCTATTTGTTGATATTCCACCCGTGAGCACCCGCCGCAGAACAATCGTCTGCGCAACGGGCGTACTCCTGACAACCCCGCCACACTCAAATGCATGAGGCACGGTGGTTGTAGGTGCTCCTTAGAAAGGAGGTGATCCAGCCGCACCTTCCGGTACGGCTACCTTGTTACGACTTAGTCCCAATCGCCAGTCCCACCTTCGACAGCTCCCTCCCACAAGGGGTTAGGCCACCGGCTTCGGGTGTTACCAACTTTCGTGACTTGACGGGCGGTGTGTACAAGGCCCGGGAACGTATTCACCGCAGCGTTGCTGATCTGCGATTACTAGCGACTCCGACTTCATGGGGTCGAGTTGCAGACCCCAATCCGAACTGAGACCGGCTTTTTGGGATTAGCTCCACCTCACAGTATCGCAACCCTTTGTACCGGCCATTGTAGCATGCGTGAAGCCCAAGACATAAGGGGCATGATGATTTGACGTCGTCCCCACCTTCCTCCGAGTTGACCCCGGCAGTCTCCCATGAGTCCCCGCCATTACGCGCTGGCAACATGGAACGAGGGTTGCGCTCGTTGCGGGACTTAACCCAACATCTCACGACACGAGCTGACGACAACCATGCACCACCTGTGAACCGGCCCCAAAGGGGAAGGACTGTTTCCAGCCCGGTCCGGCCCATGTCAAGCCTTGGTAAGGTTCTTCGCGTTGCATCGAATTAATCCGCATGCTCCGCCGCTTGTGCGGGCCCCCGTCAATTCCTTTGAGTTTTAGCCTTGCGGCCGTACTCCCCAGGCGGGGCACTTAATGCGTTAGCTACGGCGCGGAAAACGTGGAATGTCCCCCACACCTAGTGCCCAACGTTTACGGCATGGACTACCAGGGTATCTAATCCTGTTCGCTCCCCATGCTTTCGCTCCTCAGCGTCAGTTAATGCCCAGAGACCTGCCTTCGCCATCGGTGTTCCTCCTGATATCTGCGCATTTCACCGCTACACCAGGAATTCCAGTCTCCCCTACATCACTCTAGTCTGCCCGTACCCACCGCAGATCCGGAGTTGAGCCCCGGACTTTCACGGCAGACGCGACAAACCGCCTACGAGCTCTTTACGCCCAATAATTCCGGATAACGCTTGCGCCCTACGTATTACCGCGGCTGCTGGCACGTAGTTAGCCGGCGCTTCTTCTGCAGGTACCGTCACTTTCGCTTCTTCCCTACTGAAAGAGGTTTACAACCCGAAGGCCGTCATCCCTCACGCGGCGTCGCTGCATCAGGCTTGCGCCCATTGTGCAATATTCCCCACTGCTGCCTCCCGTAGGAGTCTGGGCCGTGTCTCAGTCCCAGTGTGGCCGGTCACCCTCTCAGGCCGGCTACCCGTCGTCGCCTTGGTGAGCCATTACCTCACCAACAAGCTGATAGGCCGCGAGTCCATCCAAAACCACAATAAAGCTTTCCACCCCCCACCATGCGATGAGGAGTCATATCCGGTATTAGACCCAGTTTCCCAGGCTTATCCCAGAGTTAAGGGCAGGTTACTCACGTGTTACTCACCCGTTCGCCACTAATCCCCGGTGCAAGCACCGGATCATCGTTCGACTTGCATGTGTTAAGCACGCCGCCAGCGTTCATCCTGAGCCAGGATCAAACTCTCCGTTGAAGAAAAACAGACACAACACGCGCCCCCGGGAAAACGGGAGACACACGCTGCACAAAATTTGAAACCAGCCAAAAACACCAGACCACACCACGAGGTGGCGGGCCCGGCACATTCAACCAATTCAATACAATAAATTGGTATCAACAAACTTGGCACACTATTGAGTTCTCAAACAACAGACACACCCGGCACCACCACAACCAACAAACAGTCGCGGATCGCTCCGGAGCAACTTTTCAAACTTACCCGATCTCGGGAGCGTTTGCAAATTCGCATTTCTGCGATCTACATTCTCTCGAGAAGGTCCCCACCCTTATTCGGCACGCTAATTTGCGAACCATTTTCAGGCTGTTTAGAAGGGGGTCGGTCGCTTTCTTTCCGCATCAGCGGCGGCGACTCGAATTACTTTACACGCCGGGAGGACCCTGCACAAATCGGCTCGCAAAGGTGTCCCCTGGCGTCATATTCCCCGGATCCACGCGGAATCCGGCCGCATCACCGGCCCTTCCAAAACCCCAAAGACCAAGCCTTGCCCCTATGGCCTGCGTCACCTACTCCGTGCCCGGCGCCACGATAGCGTCGGGCAGCGGCTGCCCGACGCGTCACTCCAGGGCTGCTTAAGTCTCGGGTGTTGACGGAACTGCGGAATACGTGACGTCTCCCGGCAGCAGCCAGCAATACTGCAGTTCCGCGTCACGGGTGGAGGCCGTCACCTCCCCTGCGGGACGCGGGGCTGACGTAGCGCGCATCGCGGCCCACCATGTCCTAACGTTCAGCACTTCCGTTCCTTTCGATCGATATTGCGACGGGCTCGAAGACCCGGAAAGTCAGGACCAGCCGGCCGTGCAGACCTCCGCCGGGCGCCCGCCCGGGAGGCACTCCCCCCGCAGGCACTCCCCCGGGCGGCCCCATGAAGCCTGCCCCGTGAATCTGGCCAAGTGCCGACTCACGGTTACCTCCTTTTGGTACCCGGCTGCATCCCTCGTGTGAACCCGGTCAGCAGCACGTCGGCGAGGGTGCCGCGCGATCCCTGACTTCGCGATCTGTCCCCCCGGGGTTCCTGACCGCGCGGTCCCTCACCAAGCACTTCCAAGTCCGGATCCGCCTGCCCGGCCGGAGAGGCGGCCATCGCAACCAGCCAGTCGCCGTACCTGGTGATGTCCGTGCCGTTCGTGGCGGCGACCGCGTCGCAGGCAAAGCCGACGGCGCTGGACCCGTCGCTCAGGCGTACGGAGCCAAGAAGCATCGGCTCGGGCAACGCCGCCAGGAATTGACCCAGCGCCGCTTCGGAGAGAAGCCAGCGCTCGGCCACCAGTTCCGCCCCGTCCTCCGAGCGGTACACGCCGGGTTTGGGTGGCTGGGTGTCCAGCGAGACCATTCGGTAGCGTGCGGCCGTGCGTACGTGCCCGGCCCAGGAGGCTCCCAGGGTTTCGAGTTGGTGCGCCAGCGGCTGGCCCTTGCGGTGCGCCCCCACCACAACCAGGGGTACCGAGGACGCGCCGGCACGGACGGGCCACGGCTTTCCCGCGGGCAACTGCCGGGAAGGAGCGGCCCCGGCCGCGAACAGCGTCGGGGGCGGCGATGCGGTCTCAATCGTGCGGGCGATGTCGGCCACCACGGCGTCGTCGAACGTGCGACCCACAACGGTGAGCCCGAACTGGGCTCCCTCCACCTCTCCCGCGGGTACGGCAACGGCACACAGATCGAACAGGTTGCAGAAATTCGTGTAGGTGCCCATGCGCGAGTTCACGCCCACAGGGTCGGCCGCGACGTCCGCCAGGCTCGGGTGGAACGGCGCGGTGGGGACCACCAAGGCATCGAATCCTTCCAGGAGCGCCATCGCCTGCCGCTTCAGTCCGTCCAGCCGGGCGGTGTCCGCAACATAGCTGGGTGCCGGCACTTGGCCGGCGCGGCGGACGATTCCGGCGACCGTCGGATCCAGCCCCGCAGGATTTTCTGCGGTGTCGCCGGCGGCGTCAACGAAGGCCCCGACGGCCGCGTAGCGTTCGGCGACGAGCCCGCCGTCGTACAGCAGACGCGCGGCCCGCAGGAAGACCTCGAACTCGATCGGCTCGGCGTCCACGCCAGCGGCGTGAAGCCTGGCGATCTGTCGGCCGAATTCAGCCGCCCACGTCTGCGGGAGTTCCGGAAGGCTGGACGGATAGGCGACGCGCGGCCGGTCGGGCGCCGCGAGCCGGACATCGGCGGGCCACGGGCGAGCCCCGCCGGCCATAATCCCCATGGCCAACTCAGCCGAGCCCAGGTCCCTTGCGAAAATCGTCACGGCGTCCCAAGAGCGGCACGCCGGCACTACCCCGGCGGTGGACACCACGTCCAGCGTGGCTTTGATGCCGACGATCCCCTGGAGCCCGGCGGGGACGCGCCCCGATCCCGCGGTGTCCGTGCCGATGGCGATGTCCGCCAGCCCCAGGGCCACGGCCACGGCGGATCCGGAGCTGGAGCCGCCGGAGATACGGTCCGGGCGCCGCGCATCGCGGACCGCCCCGTGCGGGCTGCGTGTTCCCACCAGCCCGGTGGCAAACTGGTCCAGGTTTGTCGCCCCCACAACCACCGCGCCCGCCGCCCGCAGCCGGGCCACCGTCTCCGCGTCCCGCGCCGGGGTGTAGGCGAAGCCGGGGCACGCCGCGGTGGTGTCAATCCCTGCCACGTCGACGTTGTTCTTCACGGCGAGGAGCAGCCCGGCCAGGGGCAGCTCCTCGCCCGCGGCCACCGCGTCATCAACGGCCGCCGCCTCGGCCAGCAGTTCGTCCGCTCCCCGCACGGTGATCCAGATTTCCGGCCGGCCGGAGGCTTCGATGGCGGCCAGCGCCGCCCGCACCCGGGCGATCGCACTCGGTCCTTCAAACGTCGTCCTCATACTGTGGCCTCTTCCAGTTCCTTGGCGTCCAGTTCCTTGATTAGTTCCTCCGCGGAGGTCTCCACAGGCAGCCCGAGAACCACCAGAACTTCGCCGCCCACTACCTGGGATCCAGCCACCGGCAGCACCTGCTGGACCACACCGTCGCACGGGGCGGCCAGCACCGTTTCCATCTTCATCGCCTCCAGCGACACCAGCGGCTGGCCCTTCACCACGTGGTCCCCCGCGGTGACATCCACCTTCCACACGCTGGCGGCGAACGGCGCGGAGACCAGGGTGCCGCCGTCGGGGACCACCAGCTCTTCAGGCTCCGGGACGACGGCGGCTGCCGCGTCCGCGCGGTCGAACTCGCCGGCGTCGGCCCAGGCCTGACGTTCGACGGCGAAGGCCGCCGCCTGCTGCTCGCGGAACACCGCGATGGACTCGCTGTTCCTGGCGAGGAAGTCCTCATGGTCGGCAAGGGAGAAAGTGCCGTCTTCGATTTCGACGCCGCGTCCCCTGCCCGCGGCCATGTCCGCCCGCAGGTCCAGCAGCTCTTCCGGGCTGACCGGGTACCAGGAGATGCGGTCGAAGAACCGCAGGAGCCAAGGCGAACCCGGTTCGAACGGCGCGGAATCGGCGTAGCGGGACCACACCTGGGTGGTCCGGCCGACGAACTGGTAACCGCCGGGCCCTTCCATGCCGTAGATGCACATGTAGGCTCCGCCGATTCCCACGGCGTTTTCCGGCGTCCAGGTCCGGGCCGGGTTGTACTTGGTGGTGACCAGGCGGTGGCGGGGATCGAGGGGTGTGGCCACCGGGGCGCCCAGGTACACGTCGCCCAGGCCCAGGACGAGGTATTCGGCGTTGAAGACCGTGTCGAAGACATCGTTCACGGACTCCAGGCCGTTGATGCGCCGGATGAACTCGATGTTCCACGGGCACCAGGGGGCGTCGTCCCGGACGCCGGCCATGTAGCGCTGGATCGCTTCGCGGGTGGCCGGATCGTCCCAGGACAACGGCAGGCGGACGGTTCGGCTGGGCACCACCAGCTCTGAACTCGCCGGGAGGGCGGCTTCGATGTCCTGCACCAGGCCCAGGAGGCGCGGGGCCGGGAGCACCGTCGGGTCGATCTTGATCTGTAGGGACCGGATCCCGGGTGTGAGGTCCACGATCCCCGGCATGCGCAGCTCTTCGAGGTGCTGGTGCAGGGCGTGCACGCGGGCCCGCAGGCTGAGATCGAGCACCATGTCGCCGTATTCCACCAGCAGGTTGTCATCGCCGGAGCGGCGGTAGGTGACCGCGGGCCGTCCGCGCCCTTCCGGCACCCGGCCCAGCACGCCGTCGTCGCCGTCTCCCCGGCGGATACCGGCGGACGGCAGGGCCGTGCCAGATTTCAAGACGCCGGCACCGGCTGTGGAACGGGACCAGCCGGCGTCGCCCGGCAGCACCAGCTGCCGCCCCGGTCCCAGGTCCTTGGCCGACGGTGCCTGGCGGGCCTCCACCGGCACGAATCGGACGGTGTCGCCGGGACGGAGCTGGCCGAGCTTCCAGCGGTCGGCCGTCACCACCGTCACAGGGCAGACGAAGCCGCCGAGGCTGGGACCGTCGGGGCCGAGCAGGATGGGGGTGTCGCCGGTGAAGTCCAGGGCGCCCACCGAATAGGCGGTGTCGTGGATGTTCGACGGGTGCAGTCCCGCCTCGCCGCCGTCGCTGCGGGCCCACCGCGGTTTAGGCCCGATGAGGCGGACGCCGGTGCGGGCGGAGTTGAAGTGCACTTCGTAGCGAGCGGCGTAGAGGTCCTCGATGTCCTCGCGCTGGAAGAACTCGGGGGCGCCATGCGGGCCCTCCACGACCGTCAGTTCCCACGCGGAGGTCAGCACCGGCCTGCTGTCCGACGGAACGGGACCGGCCTGGCCAGGCGCTGCCGGCGACGGATCCTCCGCGGCAGGGTCCGCGGCAGCCACCGTGGCAGTCTCCGGGGCCACGGCGCGGAGCACATCCCCGGACCGGAGGACGCGGCCGCCATGGCCGCCGAACTGGCCCAGGGTGAAGGTGGACGCGCTGCCCAGATATTGCGGCACGTCGAGTCCGCCCTGGAACAGGATGTAGCCGCGGAGCCCGGACCCTTCGGCGGTGCCGACGTCGAGAGTGCCTCCTGCGGGCACCGTCACCGGTTCCCAGGCGGGCACGTTCGCGCCGTTCACGGTGAGCGTGGTGTCGGCGCCGGCGACGCACACCGTCGTCGCATGGGTGAAGTGCAGGCAGGGGCCGGTCATGGTGAACTCGAGCCCGGGTGCGCCTTCGGGGTTGCCGAGTGCCTGGTTGCCCAGCCGGAAGGACAGGTCATCCATCGGGCCGCTGGGCGGCACGCCCACCTGCCACAGCCCGGCCCGGCCGGGCCAGTCCTGGACGGAGGTCTGCAGGCCGGGCCGCTCCACGGTGATCCGGGGTTCCGGGTCGCCGAGGTCGTTCAGGGTGCCGGTGGAGTGGGTGGCGTCGCGGACCACGTCTAGGCCGGTCACGGCCCGGAGCATCCCGAGGTTGGTCTCGATGCCGTCGATCCGGGTGGCCTTCAGCGCGGCGCCGAGCCGGTCGAAGGCCTGGTTCCGGTCCGTGCCGGTGGTGATGATCTTGGCCAGGAGGGGATCGTAGTTGGTGGAGACCTCGCTGCCGGTTTCCACCCAGGCGTCCACGCGCACGCCGTCAGTTCCGGGGTAGGCGGCGTTGGTGACGGTTCCGGAACTCGGCTGGAAGTTGCGGGCCGGGTCCTCGGCATAGAGCCGGGCTTCGACGGCGTAGCCGGAGACGGGAATGCTGTCCGGGCGCCCGGCCAGCACGCCGGCGGCCTCAGTCCCGCCCTGGGCCAGCCGGAGCATCCATTCCACAAGGTCGACGCCGGTGACGGCCTCGGTGACGGGGTGTTCGACCTGAAGCCGGGCGTTGACCTCCAGGAAGGACGCTTCCTGGCGGGCCGGGTCGTAGACGAACTCAACGGTCCCGGCCGAGCGGTAGTCCAGCGATCCGCAGAGCGCCCGCGAGCTACGGTGCAGTTCGTCGCGGAGCGCGTCGGGCAGATCCGGGGCGGGCGCCTCCTCCAACACTTTCTGGTGCCGGCGCTGCAGCGAGCAGTCACGGTCGCCCAGGCTGACTACCCTGCCGTCGCCGTCGCCGAAAATCTGCACCTCCACGTGCCGGGCGTGCTCGACGTAGCGCTCGGCGAAGACGCCGGCGGTGCTGAAGCTCGCGCCGGCCAGCCGCGCCACCCGGGGGTAGCTCTCGGTGAGCTCATCCTGGGTGCGGCACACGGTCATGCCGATGCCGCCGCCACCGCCCGTGGCCTTGAGCATGAGCGGGAACCCGATGTCGCGGGCGGCAAGCACGGCCGCGTCCACGTCCGGGAGCAGGCCGGATCCGGCGATCATGGGCACGCCGGCGGCCCGCGCGGCGTCCCGTGCAGTGTGTTTGGTGCCGAAGATCCGGAGTTGTTCCGGGGTGGGTCCCACGAAGACCAGCCCGGCGGCCTCCACGGCCTCCGCGAAGCCGGCGTCCTCCGAGAGGAAGCCGTAGCCGGGGTGGATGGCGCCGGCACCCGTGGCCGCGGCCGCCGCCAGCAGGGCCTCGACCTTGAGGTAGGACTCCTTGGCGGGGGCCGGGCCCAGGAGCACGGCCTCATCCGCCAGCCTGACGTGGCGGGCGCCCCGGTCGGCTTCGGAGTACACGGCCACGGTGCGCAACCCGATTTTCCGGGCGGATTCGATGATGCGGCAGGCGATTTCGCCGCGGTTGGCGATCAGCAGGGTGTCGAAGCGGTTCACAGGGCAGCCTCCGGGCGGGTGACGATCATGCGGACGGGCGTGGGGTTGAAGCCGTTGCACGGATTGTTGATCTGCGGGCAGTTGGAGACCAGCACCAGGGTGTCCACCTCGGCCCGGAGGGCCACCCGCTTGCCCGGGGCGGAAAGGCCGTCCACGATCCCGAGGGCTCCGTCGGTGTCCACCGGAACGTTCATGAACCAGTTGATGTTGGAGACCAGGTCACGCTTCCCCAGCCCCCAGCGGGACCCCTCGATCAGGAAGTTCTCCACGCAGGCGTGCTGTTCGCGGGTGTGCTGCCCGTATCGCAGCGTGTTGGATTCCTGCGAGCAGGCTCCGCCGATGGTGTCGTGCACGCCGACTTCGTCCGCCACCACGGTCATGAGCGGCAGGCCGGCGTCGGAGCGGAGCACGGAGCCGGTGGTCAGCACGATGGAGCGCTGCGCGGCGAGGGTGACGGCGGCGGAGTACCGCACGTCCCTGTCGTCTGCCGCGTAGAGCAGGCAGTCCACCGCCTGGTTGCCTTCCAGATCCACGATGGTCAGGACGTCCCCGGCGCACACGACGGCGGACCAGGGACCGCGGGCTTCGACGTATTCATCCAGGATGACGGCGCCGTCCGCGAGCGCTGTTTCCCTGGCGGTGGCGGCCGGGGGTTTCAGGGTTTCAATGGCGGTGTTCATCGTGCGTTCCTTGCCATGAGGTCGTGGTCGGTGTTGTTCAGGGCCTGCCGGTGTTCGGGGGACAGTGGTCCGGTCAGGAGGCCCTCCGCGAGCAGGCCGAGGTCGTTCGGGGCGTGCCAGGCGACGACGTCGACGGCGGTTCCGCTGAAGTCCGGCCGGGGGTCCAGGGGGTGGGCGGTATTCGCCAGGAGCACCACGGCGTCCATGTGCAAGAGGATGTCGACGGCGGCACCGGCGCCGGCGGCACCGGTGAACCGGATGCTGCCGTCCGGGTCAACCCCGATGCCCTTGAACAGGGAGAGCGACGGCGCCACGTCCCGTGCGCCCAGCCCCTGCTTCAGTGCGGCCAGGGTCAGGAGTTCCCGCCCGGCGGGCGAGCTGCTGTGGGCGGTCCCGGCGCCGTAGCGGGCAGTGTTCCCGGCCAGCGTGGTGGTGCCGGTCAGGGCATCGTGGCGGGCGGAGGTATCGGCCACGATCGTGGCCATCAGCCGGCCGGCGTCGGAGAGTAGCGGGTGTCCCGCCGTGGGGTACGCCTGCCACGGGACCTTGACGGTGTCCGCCACGTTGAGCCGTTCGTGCAGAGCCCCGCTCCGGTAGAGCAGGACGTGGACGCAGGCGTCGCCGTCGGTGTCCGTGAGCCGGATCCGGGTTCCGCGGGCCAGCGGCAGGGCGGTGTAGCGGCCGAAGGCCACGGATTCGGCCCAGCTCAGGCGTTCCTTGGCGGCCTCGGGCAGGCCGGCGGTGTACCGCGCCGGGGCGGAGGCGGCCGGGACGTGCCGCATGGTGTCCGCGGTGCGGCCGTGCTGTTTCCGGGCGTGCGCGCGGGCGCCTGAAGTGGTGGATGTGGCGGTGGCTGGTGTTTCGGTGGTCTGTGTCATGTCAATCCTGGAGTGGGGCGTTGAGTGGCGCGGGCAGATAGTCAGGCGGCCTGGGAGTCAGGCGTTGCGCGGTCAGGCGTCGGCGGGGTCTTCGCTGCGGCTCGCGGACCGGGCGCTGGTGCGCCGGATCCCGAGGCCGAGCAGGAGCACGATGCCCACCATGAGCGGGGCGGAATAGAGGAGGATTCCGTTTTCTCCGGAGGGGTCGTACACCTCGGGCCGCGGCCAGGCGAGGTTGACCACCATGACGGCGCCGTAGAGCACCGCGAGGATGTTGACGGGCAGGCCCCAGCGTCCTAGGGAGAACAGCCCTGCCGGCATGGTCTGGCCCACCCGGTCCCAGTCGCCGCGGAGGCGGTTGAGGAGCTGCGGCACGGTGACCAGGAGGTACGCCACGTAGACCATGACGATGCAGACGCTGCAGAGCGTGGTGAAGAGGGCGGCGTTGCCGACGTTGATGGCCAGCACGCCCACGGCCAGTGCGCCGATGGCGATGGAGGGCCACATCGGGGTGCCGCGGGTCGGGTGCACGGAGGAGAGCAGGGCGGAGGCGGGGAGTTTGCCGTCGCGGGCCATGGAGAACACCAGGCGGGACCCGGCGGTCTGGATGGCGAGGGTGCAGACGAAGATGGCCACGGCCACGTCGACCAGGAGCACTTTGCCCCAGAAGGTGCCCAGGACGGCGGTCAGCACGTAGGGCAGGCCCTCGGTGGCGAGCCGGCCGTCGTCGAGGCTGGGCGCGGCCATCAGCGCCGTGATGATCATGAGCGCCCCGCCGATGCCGGAGATGATCAGGGCGGAAAGGATGGTCCGGGGTGCCGTCTGCCGCGGGGACTTGGTCTCCTCGGAGAGCTCACCGGCCGAGTTGAAGCCCACCATGACGTAGGCGGCCATCAGGCCCGAGACCATGAACGCGCCTACCGCGCCGAGGTCGGATCCGGCCAGGACGGTGGTGTCCATCACGACGTCGGGTCCGCGCTGAGCGGCGGTGATGAGCGCCAGGATCACGGCGGCGACGCCGACGATTTCGCATGTCACGCCCACCGAGTTCACGTGGGACATCAGTTTGACGCCCAGGGAGTTGATCACCGTGGTGACCACCAGCAGGATGGCCCCGAGGACGACGGCGTTCGCGGCGCCGGTGGTGGTGTTCAGGGCCGGGTCGCCTCCCACCAGCTGGAATCCATCCCAGAGCTGGGGCAGCACCACCTGCATGGCGATGGCCGCGGCGGCGGCGGTGACCACCTGCGCCAGGGCCATGAACCAGCCGGCGAACCACCCCACCGTTTCACCGCCGACGCGGCGGGCCCACTGGTAGACCGCCCCGGAGAGCGGGTAGCGTGCTGCGAGCTCCGCGAAATTCAGGGCCACCAGCAGCTGGCCGATCAGCACAACCGGCCAGGTCCAGAAGAAGGCCGGGCCGGCAAAGGAGTAGCCGAACGCGAAGAGCTGGAAGATGGTGGTCAGGATGGACACGAAGGAAAAGCCTGCCGCGAAAGAGGCATATCGGCCCAGCTTGCGGTGCAGGGACGGCTCGTAGCCAAGCGACGTGAGGTCTGCGTCATCCGTCTGCGCGGATGAGGGAAGAACTGTGGATGTCATCGGAATCTCCGGGGCTGGAACGGCGTTGGGGTTGATGCGTTCCGGCAAATGCAGCACTGGGCCCAACGCTGCGGAATACCGGTCACTTGATAGTTTTCCAGCCGGACATCCCGAACTCGTTTCGCCCGTGTAAAAGGTGGATTGACGGAATATTTCCGCGGTGTTTCCCGAATCTCACCGGGTTTTGGGCCGCACCGCGGGCCCCGCAGGGGTGCAAGAGCAGGGCTCCGCAGGGGTGCAAGAATGATGCCGTGACAACAACCGGCCCGGGGCGCCCCCGCAAGCAACAGCCTTCACGTCCCGGCGCCACGGCCCGTGACGAAATCCTTGACGCCGCCGCCGAACTCTTCACCACGCAGGGGTATGCCAACACTTCAACCCGCTCCATCGCGGAGGCCGTGGGGATCCGCCAGTCGTCGCTCTACCACCACTTCAGCCACAAGGACGACATCCTTGAGGTCCTCCTGGCGGGCACGGTAGCCGGTGGTCTCGCCTTCGCCCGCACAGTCTGCGCCCTGGGTGACGGGGACCGTAGTCCCGTGGCGGCTGCGGCGCGACTGCACGCCGTCGCGCTCTATGACGGGACCCAGTTGTGCACTGCGCGCTGGAACCTCGGGGTGCTCTACAACCTGCCGGAGGCGCGCAGCCAGCGGTTCCACAGCTTCATGGCCGACAGGACGGAGCTCCGGGGCCTGTACCAGCGGCTGGGGGCGGAACTCCCCGCGACCGGGTGGGCCGGCACCAGCCAGAACGGGGACCTGGCCTTCCGGCTCGTGGAGTCGCTTGTTAGCCTCCGGGCCGACGGGCTGAACACACCGGAGTCACCACTGCAGGCGGCCGACGCCGGCATAGTCCTTTGCGGCCTGGCGGACAGCCTTGCTGCGATCCGGGCCCGGAGTGCGGAGCTCGTGACCAGCATGGGTTGATGGTCGGCGGACCCCATTCTGCTCACCTGAAGGCGTCACAGGACTGGTTCCCGGCACGTCACCTGTCCCGGCCGCGCCCGAACGGCTAGCATTCAGCAGTACCGGTGCCCTGAGAACCCGGTATTGCTGTCTTCCCGCAGGACACGGCGGAGCGCTGCAGGAACCCGGGCAACAGAGCTGTCTGGAATCAGGACCGCAGGACCCTAAAGGAACCCCAGCGGGTTGAGGCTTAAGGAGGAAGAGTTGTCGAACTTCCTCTTCGCCACGCTCGACGCCGGCGGCAACCTCCCGCCCGCCCTGGGCATCGGTCGCGAGCTGTTGCAGCAGGGACACCGGGTCCGCATCCTCGGGCACGCCCGGCAGGCGACGGCGGTGGAGGCCACCGGCGCGGAATTCATTCCCTACCGACAGGCGGCCCCGCTGGATCTCGCCGTGCCGGCCCCCGCGCACCGGCAGTTCTCGGCCATGCTGTCCGCATTCAGCGACGCCGGCATCGGCCGGGACCTCGTGGAGGAGGCGCGACGGGAGCCGCCCGACGTCGTCGTCATCGATTGCCTGCTCCTGGGCGCGATCGATGCCGCCGCCAAAGCCGGGCTGCGGCACGTGGTGCTGGTCCACAGCTTCTTCGCGTTCTTTGACGGCCCGTTCCGGCATGGCCCCATGGGCGCCGCGCTCACGCTGAATGGGCTGCCTCCGCGCCGCGTGATGCGGCATGCGGAACGGGTACTGGTCTGCGCGGACCCGCTCCTGGACCCGGCAGGCTCCTGGGACAGGGTCTCTTGGGAGAGCCACCCGGACAAGGTGGTGTGGTCCGGGGCCGTGGTGGACGACGTCGTGTTGGCCGGTGCCGGGACGCCGTCTGCCCAGCAACTGGTTCCCGCACGGCCCCCGTCCGCGGCGCCGTCGTCAGGGGTCTTGACTGCCGGACCGCCTCCCGGACCTCCGCGCGTCCTGGTGAGTCTGAGCAGCACGGCGTTCCCCGGGCAGCAGGAGGTGCTGCAGAAGATCCTGGATGCGGCGTCCGGATCGTCCGTGGAGCTGATCGTGACCACGGGCCCCGCAGTGGATCCGGCGAGCCTATCCGCGCCGAAAAACGCCACGGTGCACCACTACGTCGACCACAACCGGATCATGCCGGGCTGCAGTGCGGTCATTTGCCATGGCGGCCACGCCACGTCCATGCGCGCGCTGGCCCACGGCCTGCCGGTGATGGTCCTGCCGATGCACCCCATGATGGACCAGCACATGGTGGGCAAGGCCATCAGCACGGCGGGCGCCGGTGTGCTACTGAACCGCACGTCATCGCCGGAACAGATCAGCGCTGCCCTCGCGGCCCTGCTGGCGTCCGAGAGCCACCTTAAGGCCGCGGCGTACATCGGCGACCGCCTCCGCAGGGCCGCCGGCGCCCGGACCGGTGCACCGATCCTCGCCGACCTGGTTGGCTGAGCGCGGGGCGTGAACCTCCCGTTGCGAACGGCTCGGCCTGCCGCACAATCCGGTGAGCTTGCCGCAGCCTCTGTCCCGCCGTCGTCCGCGGGACTAAACTTCCAGCTGCACCGATGGGATTGCCACCGTGCTGAAACCGTTGCGTGGAAGGACATCTGCCATGGAATGCATAACGTGGTTCGCACCGATCCTGCCCGGGAAACTGGAGGCGTGGAAAGCACTGGACGCCGAGATGAGCGGGGCCCGGGCGGAAGAACACAAACGCTCGCGCGAGCGCATGGGCATGACCCGCGAGGTTGCCAGCCTCATGCAGACCCCACAAGGGGACTTCGTCTGCCTGTTCCACGAGGCCGAGGATCTGGGCAAGGCGTTCCGGGCCCTGTCGACGTCGGACGATCCCTACGACGTGTGGTTCCGGGAGCAACTCGTGGAACTTCACGGCCTGACCCCGGAGATGCTGCAGGGCCCTCCCCCGGCCGAGCTGACGTTCAACTACAAGGCGGACTGAGCTGCAAGCCTCCAAACTAGCCAAACCCGCCGGGACTCCTTCGGGACTTGACTAGCAGGGACTGGGAGCTCTTCCTCGGAGTTCCCTCATCTGATCCTCAATCGCCCGAATGCCCCGAATTCTCCGCCGCCCGACGGAATTGGGTAGCAACGACAACTCCTGGCCTACTCGACGGCTCGAACCCGACGTTGTTCGGCTGTAGTGAGCGGCGCAAGGAGCCGCGACAAAAACCCGTAGAGGAGCCGGGCGAAGAAAGCCTCACCCCGCCGGCAGTCCCTCCACGAACGCCACCTGCGTCGAATACTGCTGATAGAGCTTGACGGCTTCGTCGATCTCAATGTGGCCGAAGTTCAACGCGACTTGCAGCCCCTCCAGTTGGGCGCTGCAGGTCTCGGCCGCGCTCACACGGTCCGCCAGTGAACGGGACGTGGCAAAATTTGTGGCCAGCGCCGCGGCAACGGAAAAGATCACCGCGAACAGGCACAGCACGCGCCACACCAGCGAGTCGTCGCTCAGGTTGAAGATTGCCGCCACCGATTCGGTGAACCCTGTGCCTCCGAAGGCGGGACCGGCAGTGAGCGCGGCGGCCAGCGCGCTGCCTACGATGCTGATATTGGCCAGCCGGGTGCGCCGGGGTCTTTCCTTGCTGAGATAGGAACGGAGGGCCTGCTGCTTCTCGTCGATGCGGGAGGACAGCCTTTGCCTCGTATCGGATGTTTCGTCCATGATCTGGTACCAGCTTCCCTCGCCGATCGTGTCCGCACGCCCGGAAAGTGAGAACCGTCTGCTGGCGGCCCGCCTGCTTCCCCGGAATCCCCCAGCCGGGCGGAAGCTCCCGCCCCGTTGCCGCTCTCCTCCCGAAACGCGCACACGTTTAGGATGCTCCCGCGTCACTGCGGGTGTCTATACGGATCATCCAGCTGGCTGCCGGGCGTGCCCAAGGCGCCGCTGGCCACTCCAGGTGCCGTGGGCGCCCGACGAAGTCGACGATCCGGCGCGCGTTCGCCCGCCTCGACGTCGTCCGGCCGGTGGGGACGAGCCGTCGTCCGGCCATGCGATTGCAGGAGTTGCGGTTGACAGCATCCGTTGGCGCGAGTAGTACGACTTTGGGTGAGAAACGAATGTGGAAGGAACGCGAATGGTAAGAATAATCGTTGAGTTCGTTCTGGCGGGGATCTTCGTGCTTCTTGCGATCGTGACCGCGGCGAACCCGCAGTGGATTGAGACGGTGTTCGGTATCGATCCGGACCGGGGAAGCGGCGCGTTGGAGTGGATAATCGTGGCGTCGTTTGGTGTGCTCGCGATTGTTGCAGCTGGGCTCGGCACTCGGACGGCGGTGCTCCGGAGGCGGACTGCGCAGGCATGACGGATTGGGTCCGTGTTGCCTGAACCGATCACAGTCTGTTCAGCAACCAGCGAGCCAGCCTCCTGAACGTGGATTGTTCGCGTCGCCGCGTGAGCGAGTAGGGCAATCGACGGCGTGCAGAGCCGGTGCAGGCAGGCTCAGCAGCCCACTGTCGCGCTTGGATCAACTGTGATAAACCGGGCCACATCAGATCAAGGAGGTGTCCCATGCCAGAAGCACGTCGCGGCGCTGACAAGGAAGCCCGCAAGGTCGGCCGGCGGGGCTACCGGCCCAAGAAGATCCCTGAGCGATTCGAGGAGGAGGCTGAACCGGGCCGAGTGCCGCCCGGCGTTGGCCCGTTGTCGGAGCAGCAGAGCGAACCGACCGGGACCGCTTCCACCGAGGGGCCGGAGGGACCTGGACGAGAACCCGTCACCTTCACTTCATACTCGCCGTTGGATCCGACCCAGCTGACCAACGTCAAGATCCCGGTCGACCCTTCGGGGGCGGCATCGCCGTCACGCGTGGTGGCGATGGTGGGCAACGTCTACCTCGCAGTCTCCAAGGACGACGGTGCCACCTGGCGATACTTCGACCCGACCACCATCTTCCCGTCGTTTGCCGGCGGCCTGGTCGGAGACCAGCAAATGATCTATGTCCCCGAGTTTGACCTGTTCGTATGGATTATGTTGCACAACCCTGTACCTGCCACTGCGGACGGCGCGTTCCGGATCGCCTGGGGGTCTGCCGACGACGTTGGCTCGAAGCCGAAGTCCGCGTGGACCTTCGTCGACTTCGTCGCCTCCGACCTCGACGTGGCCGCGGCCTTCCTGGACCAGCCGCACCTGTCCTACTCGAACCGAAACCTGCTGGTGGCCGTGGACGCGCAAGGGAAAGGTCGCGTCGTCGTCCGGATCCCGCTCACGGATCTGCGGACCGGCAGCGTGGGATGGGATTACACACCCCCGCTCTCGGGCATCAGCTACCAGTTCTCCGCCCCCTGCGGCGAGAGACCGCCCGGCGCTTTCCTTGCCGGTCACGTGGACACCTCCACGTTGCGGGTGATCGAGTGGCGCGACGGCGACCCGAACTTTCACGAACATGACGTCGCTGTCGACAAGTACTCCGACTCCGGCGATTTCTCGTCGACCACGCCGTCAGGGGTGGACTGGAGCAGTCGCTGCGGAGCTCGGCTCAGCGGATCGACCTGGCAGGACGAGAGTCTCTGGTTCTCATGGATGGCGCCGCGCAGCGGTGCCGGTGAAAGCCCCAACTACCCGCAGCCCTATACCCGAGTGGTGCGCATCAACACGTCCACGTGGAAGAGGGACAGCGAGCTCCAGGTGTGGAATCCCGACTACGCATTCGCTTACAGCGCGCTGTCGCTGAACTCGAACAACGAGGTCGGAATCGCGGTGGCATGGGGTGGCCCGAGCGCCGAGGTAGACGCAGCGTTCGGGATCCTCGGTGACTTCGTCGTCTGGTACCAAGACGGATCGACCGCGACCGAGGGCCGGTGGGGTGACTTCCTCCGCACACACCGGTCTCAAGTAACTCCAGCCCACTTCGACGGGTTCGGCTACTTCACCACCAATGGAGGCAGCATCACACAAAACCCCTACCACGTTCGATACGGGCGGTAAGCGGAACCGTCGGAAGGCATGAAGGTGGCGAGCTGACCGGTGGGCGACCGGTTAAATGGCGGCGTGAGGGGGCATAGCGACCCCAGAGCAGAGGCAGGCTCCTTCTCGAAGTCCGTCGATGAATCCGGCGATGCCTGCCCGGTCCCGGGCAGGCATCGCCTTGACCGACGCTCCAACGCTGAAATCGGCGGTTAGGCCCGTGCGATGACTGGACTGCGTTACTGGCGTGCGGTCAACGGAGGGAGCGCAGTGACGCGTATGGTTCGCTGGGGAGGGTACCTGCCGTCCAGGGGCGGGCAGACCGCTCGAGCGGGGTGTGGCCCCGGCCGTCGCGGACGACCGCGACGATGGTGGCGACGGCTGCGTAGACCATGAGTGCTACGAGCAGGATGGCGGCAAATTCCATGGAAAAACACCTCGGGCGATTGATGAATCCGGTTGTTGGGGCGAGTGATGAAACTGGTTGCTGGGGCCGGATTCCGGGGTAATCGGTGCGGTGAGGGCTGCAGTTGTGGTCGGGTTTCCGGACCCCATATTTCCGGTCCCTTTGGGGGACATGTCCAGTTTCCGCGGTCACCGTGTGAGCCAGCGTGTGAGCGGTTTCGCGCCCGTTTTGGCTTCGGGCTGGGTCCGTTCCCGCGAAGACGCCGACGCCGTTATGTCCTACCTGCCCGAAGAAGAGGCTGTTCCGCTGGCGTGGCCGCACTGCTACCTTGACTGGATGGAACGATCTCTGATGAGGCCAAGGAACCGCAAGATCCTCGCGGGAGTCTGCGCGGCTATTGCTCAGCGCTTCGGCATCTCCGTGACACTGGTCCGCCTCGGCTTCGTATTCTTCGGCTTCTTCGGCGTCGGCGAGCTGGTCTATATCGCGTTGTGGGTCCTCATCCCCAAGGCCAAATAACGGCCACATGTCCGAACAGTCCGCCGCGGACACCAGCATGACGGCAGGCGGCCGGCAGCGTTGCCGGCCTCCCGCCGTCGAATGGATGCTTCATCGCGCTGCGGTGCGTTGGGGGTCTGCGGCGTATTCGGACCAGCCGCCGGCGTAGAGCCGGCCTTGGCCGAGGCCTGCGTGTTCAAGGGTCAGCAGGTTGTGGCATGCCGTGATGCCTGATCCGCAGTAGGAGACGACGGTGGAACCGTCTCGGATCCCGGCGCGGGCGAACGCCTCGCGCACTTCCGGGATGGGGCGCAGGCGCCCGTGCTGGTCGAGATTCTCCCGGCAGGGCACATTCACGGCCCCGGGGATGTGCCCTGCCTGAGGATCGGTGGGTAGCTGAAGGCTGCCGTCGAAGCGATCCGTGTTGCGCGCGTCGACGATCGCCCCGTGCCACCTGTCGAGGTCTTCGGCCTGCACCAGGCGTTCCTCGGGCCAGTCGGCAGCGGTGAATGTCGCTGGGAAAGGACGTGCCGGATTCTTCTCGAGCGGGCCCGGCCATGCGGCGATTCCGCCGTCGAGCAGGGCCGCGCGCTTTCCGAGGGCTCGCAGCATCCACACGAGCCGTGCTGCGATGACTCCGCCGGCGTCGTCGCAGGCGACGACCGTCGAGTCGTCGCCGATGCCGAGCGAGGACATTCCTTGCGCGAACACTGCGGGATCCGGCAGCGGATTGAGTCCGCGCGGCCCGGTGTCGCCGGACAGCCAAGCGTCGAGATCGACGAACACCGCGCCCGGGATGTGCCCGCCGTCGTACTGCGTCCGCCCGGACGAACCGTCGAGATACCAGCGCACGTCGACCACGACTACGTTGCCGAGGTTCGCCCGAAGCCACATCGCGTCAACGAATACGGGCGGTAAGCCACGGGTTGCCTGAGTCGATTCCATGGCCCATGGTAATCATGCCGTCCACGATTCAAGACACTTAGTCTCGCATTTCGAACACTTGCGATGCGCGCTCGTCTCAGCACACGTTTTCCGCCAGCCGCCGCCGCCGGTCCCCCGGCGTAGCATGACTCATATGGCCGACACATGGATTCGGCTCCTCGGTCCGCCCAGGATCGAGTCGGCTGGCACCCCACTTAGGCAGCCCCGGGGCCGCAAGGCCTGGGCTGTGCTGGCCTACCTCGCGCTGCAACCGGACGGCACCGGCCGGGCCCGGACGGCAGCCCTCCTGTTCCCCGACGCCGAGGACCTCCTCGGCGCCCTGCGCTGGAACCTCTCTGAGCTGCGGCGGACCCTCGGCGCGGACTCCGTCGGCGGCGATCCCCTGCGGCTGGTGCTGCCGGCCGGGTGGAACTGCGATGTGCTGGCAGCCCTGCACCCCGCCGGCGACGCCGACCCCCGGGCCTTCGACGGCCAGCTCCTGGAAGGTCTCGCCTTCGCGGACTGCCCCGTGTTCGAGTCGTGGCTGGAGGACCAGCGGCACCGGCTCGAGAACTGCATGCTGGCGCTGCTCTACGAGGCGTCGCTCGCCGCACTGTCGGCGGGAAGGGCGGACGACGCCGTCGACCTCGCCACCCGCGCGCTGCGCCTGGACCCTTTCAACGCCGACTGCCACGCCGTGCTGATCAAGGCCCTGCTCTCCCTGGGCGAGTACCGGCGGGCGCGGGAGCAGGCCGACAAGTGCCGGGACCTCTACCGCCGGGAGCTCGGGCTCGGCCTGCCCGCGGAGGTGCGCCGGGCCCTGGCGGACGCGGACCCCGTGGCCGAGCCCGGGATGCCGGCCAGTGCGGCCACGGTGCGCTCCTACCTCGACGCCGCCAGGGCGTCGCTCTCGGCCGGCTCGGTGGACCGCGGGCTGGAGCAGCTGCGGCTGGCTGTCGGGCTCGCCCAGCGAACCGATGATCACCACCTGCTCGCCGAATCCCTGGTCACGTTGTCCGGGGCCATGATCCACCAGGCCGGCGGCCGCGGTGCCGAGGTGGCGGATCTCCTGCACCGCGCGCTGTCCGCCGAAGGGCCCGACGGCGCCTCCCGGACTGCGGCGACCGCCTTCCGCGAGCTGGGCTACTTGTCGGTCCAGCGCGGCGTTCCGGACCGCGCGGCCGGCTGGCTGGACCGGGCGATGCGCGCGGCCCAGGGAATCCCGGACGAGCAGGCACGGATCCCGGCGATCCAAGGCATGCTGGCCTCGGACACCGCGCACTACGGGGACGCCGTGGCGGCCTTCACCGAATCCGGAAGATTAGCCCGGGAGGTCGGGAACCGCCGGCAGCAGGCGTTCAGCGAGGCCCTGCTGGGTCGCGTGCATCTGCTGCGCGGAGACCTGGAGCAGGCGGCCGCCTGTTTGGACCGGGCCCGGAACTGGGTCGCCGGGGAACACTGGACGGCGTTCGAGCCGTTTGTCGCCGGAGTCCGGGGCGAAACCTACCTTGCCGCGGGCCGGCTGGACGCGGCGGCGGACCTGATTGACCGGTCCTGGGTCATGGCGGAGCTGGCCGGCGACCACTGCTACATGGCCCTGGCGGCGGGCGCCGAAGCGCGGCTGTTCCTGGCGCACGGCGACCTCGCCGCCGCCGAACACTGGATCAACCGGGGCCTCGAGCCCACGCCCTGGTATCTCTGGTATTCGGCCCGGCTGCTCGATGTCGCGGCGGAAGTCGCCATCGCCACCGGGTCTCCGCGTGCGTCCGAGTTCGTGGAGCGTCTGGCCGCACTGGCCAGCCGGAGCGGCATGCGGGAGTTCGTGGTCCGTGCGCAGTCCCACCGTGCGGTCCTCGGCGACGAGGCCGCGGCCCAGTCCGTGCCCTGGTTGGCCCGGGAGATCGACAACCCCGCGCTGACCGCGTTCCTGGACCGGCGCCACGGCGTCTCGCTGTGATGAGGCTGGCCGAGACGTGACGGCGTCGTACGCGTTCCGTGGCGAGCTATGGCACTATCCCGAGGAAGCCGGGTGGCATTTCATTACGCTGCCGCCGGACCTGGCCGAGGAGCTCCGGGACGACGCCGCCCCGTTCGCCAAGGCCTTCGGTTCGGTCAAGGTGACCGCTTCCATCGCCGGGCAGCGGTGGTCCACCTCGGTCTTCCCGGACAGCAAGAGCGGCTCGTACTTCCTGCCGGTCAAGAAGAGCGTCAGGACGGCGGCGGGGATCCGCGCCGGAGACGAGGTCGACGTCGTACTTCAACTGGAGCTGGGCAGCTGACCCGACACAGCACAGGTGGGTTAAACAAAAGCAGGGCCCGTCCGAAGACGGGCCCTGCTAGAAACCTAACGGTTCCGGGTATCTTAGGAAATTAGATAGCCTGGATGTTGGTGGCCTGGGGACCCTTGGGGCCCTGCTCGGTTTCGAAGGAGACCTTCTGGTTCTCTTCGAGGGAGCGGAAGCCGGAGGAGTTGATCGCAGAGTAGTGTGCGAAAACGTCCTGTGAGGAGTCATCGGGGGAAATGAAGCCGAAGCCCTTTTCAGCGTTAAACCATTTGACGGTACCAGTAGCCATTATTTTTGTCCTTCGTGAAGGTGGAGGAACTGTCCCGACTTTCGGGTCCTCCTGTTTGGGGTGCTCAAAACCGCTGCTTCAGAAGAACAAGGTCTTGCAACCTTGCGTACTGCCTGAACTACGAACTGCATAAACACAACAACAAGATCAACTGTACAGGAGATTCCGGACGCCATTTACCACAGTCCCAACTTCTCGATATATACGGGGCCACCGTCCGCTGCGGCTCCCGGGCGGCGCCGGCCCCGACTGCCTGCGGGCAGACCGCCTGTACCGTGCCCGGCCGCGGGCATATCCTGCAGGAAGACCAGTCCGCGACCATCAGTTACCGGAGGAAGACCCATGGAAATGCCGAAAGCGTCCGACGCCGACAAGGAGCACTTCCGCTCGGTGCTCCCGGATCGTCCCGAGGTGGTCATCAAGCCCATGTTCGGGAACCTCGGGGCGTTCGTGAACGGCAACATGTTCGCCGGCCTGTTCGGGCCCACCATCGGCGTGAAGCTGGGCGACGAAGACAAGGAAGTGCTCGAAAGTACCGAGCGGACTGTTCCGTTCGGGCCGCCGGAGCGCCCCATGGGCGGCTATACCGGCTTGCCGGAGATCTGGAATGCCGAGGGCGACGGCGATGAGGCGCGGGCCAAGGCCTGGGTGGAGAAAGCATTCGAACATGTGGCCCGGCTGCCGCCGAAGGCGTCGAAGGTTTCTAAACCCCGGCCCAAAAAGTTGGACGACTAAGGCACTACCACATTCACGAGTTCGGACCGGCTGCCGGTTTCCAGGTCCTCGGTAAGGCATAGGAAAAAGATAGGTCAGTCCGCACTGAACCAGAACAACCTTGACGAACACCAGGCGTGGAGAGGCACCGCCAGGAAGGCCGTCGGCTGTCGCAGGGCACCGCCGGAGAAATACTGGCGCGCAATCTGGCAGGCTTAGCCCCATGAGCAAATTCAAAGACATGGCGCAAGGGTTTCTTAGTAGCATGGCTCCGCAGCCGAACCCCTTCGCGGAGCAGACAATAGGGCTCCTCGGCGACCTCGATCCTGCAGCGAAGGCACAGGTACTCGCACAACTCGCTGTCGCCGAAGAAATCAACCAGCTCAGGGGTGCCGTGAAAGCGCTGGACTCGACCATCTCCTTAAAGAGCTAGACCGTCTTGGGTCGTTCCCTCGGCACCTTGGCCATCATTTCAGCGGAGGGCGCCGAGACTACACCATTGGTCCCACTGGCTGGCGGGCCCTATGCTCCCTTTGGCCTTCCTTCTGAGGGCCGCCGTCTCCTTCGCCAACCCTATTCCGCGTCCCGAATCCTCTGGGCATCGAAACCCTAGGTTGTGAGACGACCGGGAGCGCAGCTCGCAGGTCACCCTCAGCGGACAGGTCACCCAAGCCGGAAATCGATGCGTAACGTAGTAGGAGCTGGAGGCTACTTGCCCCCTGGTGCCTCCTTCACTGGAAAGTCGGAGATCCTCGCCAGTATCTCTCCGGATACGAAGTAGGGGTTGCCGGCATTGTTTAGCACTTCGATGAGGACCGCGTCCCCGTCGCGCTCGAGGACACGGTACTGGTCGCCGACCCGGAGCTTCGGTTCGCTGCGGTTGTCACCATCGCGGTCGGCGTGGACTGTGAACATCTGACCCGTCGTCGGGCTGGGTGAGGTGCGCTTCTCGATGGCGGCTTTCGCATGCCTGACGGCACTCGGCAGAAATGAGCCCGCGAAACTGCCAACGGCAAACGTGCCTCCGAGGATGATACCTACGGCTTTTCTGGGTCCGCCGAGCGCCTTGAAGATCGTCGTTATTGTCTGGTAGCCGCCCAGGTTACTCATCCACATCCCCCTCGTAGGTCTTGTTCTTGATCATTTTACCCAGCCGCTTCCGTTGGCCCGGTCATGGGCGTAGCGTCCGGTTGACGATCACCTTGCAGGCGGGCAGGCCCCTTCTTCCAACCCGACTTGGTGTCTCGAAAACTCAGGGTCGCGAAACGCATGCGTTGCAAGACAACTCAAAACCCATTAAGCGACACCACGCAGAACGCCGCCGCGAAGCGCTGAGCTCCACCCCGCCATCAGCAGGGAAGTCCGTCGGCTCCACTCCTTGAATGCTGTCCGACCGGGCGTAAGGTTTTTTACATGGGACCGATTCTGGACACCCTTATCGTCGGGGCCGGGCAGGCTGGCTTGGCCACGAGTTACTGGCTAAGCCGGGCCGGCGTCGAACATCAGTTGCTGGAACGGCGCGAAACGCTCGGCGGGGCGTGGCAGGACCGCTGGGACGCGTTTTGCCTGAACACGCCGAACTTCTCGCTCGCGCTGCCCGGCATGCCGTATGACGGCCCCGCCCCGGAAGCATTCATGCTGCGGGATGACCTCATCCGCCATTTCCGGCACTATGCGGAGCGCATCGGCGCTCCTGTCCGCACGGGTGCGGACGTCACCCGTATCGCGCCCGCGGAAGGCGGCGGCTTCAACGTGGCCACAACCCAGGGCAGCTGGCGGGCCCGGAACCTGGTGCTCGCTACCGGCGGTTACCAGAAGCCGAAAATCCCCGCACTGTCGGCGCAACTGCCCAGCCACATCCTGCAACTTCACACCGACAGCTACCGCAACCCGGACCAGCTGCCCGACGGTGCCGTGCTCATCGTTGGCACCGGCCAGTCCGGCGGCCAGATCGCCGAGGAACTGCTCGCCGTCGGCCGCGAAATCCACCTGGCGGTGTCCACGTGCCCGGAAGCACCGCGCCGGTACCGCGGCCAGGACCTCATCTATTGGATGATGCAGCTTGCACAATTCGGCCCCGACTATGGACTGAACGGCCTCACCGTGGGTCAGTTGCCCTCCCCCGCGGCGAGGTTCGCCTGCAACCCGCTGGTGTCCGGCGCCGCCGGCGGCCACGACATCCACCTGCGGGACTTCGGCCGGCGCGGCGTCCGGCTGCACGGCCATCTGGAAGCAGCCGACGACGGCGACCTCGTCTTCAGCGATGACCTTCCGGAACGCCTGGGGATGGTGGAGTCGGCGTTCTACCAGCGGATGAAGCCGATGTTCGACAGCTACATTGCCGCCACCGGCATGGCCGCACCGGAGCCGGAACCGCCGCGCAAGGACGACTGGCTTCCCTCGGAGCCGGCGCGGCTGAACCTCAAGACCGCCAACGTCACGTCGGTCCTCTGGGCCACGGGCTACCGGCTGGACTTCAGCTTCCTGGAGATCCCGGTGCTGGACGAGTGGAACTACCCCCGGCACCACCGCGGCGTCACCGAGCACCCGGGCCTGTACGCCGTCGGGCTGCCGTGGCTGACCGGGCACGGCTCGTCCATCGTGGCGGGCGTGGGCCGCGACGCCGAATACATTGCGCAGCACATCGCCGAGAACATCGCGCAGGACACCGGGCAGGACACCGCCGCTCCGTGACGGCGACGTTCCAGTGGGGTGGCTACCCCGCGCAGGCCCCGTCGACGTCCACTGGCGCCGCGAGGCCCGCGGAGCGGACCGCCGTCGTTATAGGTAGTCCCCGGCCCGTTCGCGGGCGATTTCGAGCAGCGTGGACTGGAAGGCGACCTCCGCCGGGGCATAGACCTTGTCCTGGCGCTGGGCCAGCAGCACGCGCCGCAGGGGCGCGGCGGAGCCCAGGCTGATGACCCGGACGTCCGGGTGCTGCAGGGCCACCGCCGTCTTCGGCACCAGGGCCACGCCCATCCCCACGCTCACCATCGCCTGCGCCTCCTGGTAGTCGTTGGCCAGGAAGCCGATGGCCGGTTCGAACCCGGCCTCGTGGGCGGAACGCTGCAGCACCTCGACGACGGGATGCGCCTCGGCCCGCACGATCCACGATTCCTTGCGCAGCTCCTCCATCCGGATCTCGTCCCGGTCCGCCAGCGGATGGCTGCGGGACACCAGCAGGACCGTGCTCTCCTGGAACACCTCGGTGAGCCGGATGGAATCGTCATGAAAGCGGTTCCAGGGGTAGTCCCAGAGTAGGCAGAGCCCGGTCACCCCGGACTGCAGGTCGCTCACCAGGTTATCAAAGCGCGCACTGCGAAGGGACAGGCCGATTGCCGGGTACCTCTTCTTGAAGGCCCGGATGACCACCGGCAGAAACGAGCCGGCGAGCGTCGGGAACGTACCAACAGTCAGCGAGCCCCGCTTGAGGCCGGCGATCTGGTCCAGGTCGGACTGGGCGGCGCGCATCTGACCGATGACCTTGCGCGCGTGGCCGGCCAGCACCTGGCCCGCCTCGGTAGGCACCACTCCCCGGGAGCGGCGGTTCAGCAGCGGCTGGCCGACTTCCTGCTCCAGCTTCCGCAGCTGCTGCGAAACGGCGGAGGGCGTGTACATCATCAGCTCGGCCGCGGCGGTGATGGATCCCTGCTCCACCACCTCCACCAGCAGGGCAAGGCGCCGTATATCGAACAATTCCTGCTCAGGATCGTTAAGCAACGCTTGGCCCTTCTGTTGAATCCGTTAATTCTATACATTCACGCTCCAGTTCGCCGGGTTGCGGGAGCAATTTCCGACGGCGGTAACCCCGGACGCGGGATCGTGCGAGCCTCATTAAGAGTGAATGAAGCATTACTACAGTCCTATGCAGATATCCAACCTTGTCTTCATTTGTGATCTGGATCAATCTCGAATCAAGCCCGTGAACACGATTGGGCAGAACCGAAGCAAGGAACAGACCATGAAGATCGAAGCGGAGTGGATGCGCGGAGGCACCAGCAAATGCTGGGTCTTCGAAACCGGCCAGCTGGATGAGACCGGGACCAGCCCGGACGTCCTGCTGCCCCGGCTGTTCGGCAGCCCCGACCACCGGCAGATCGACGGGGTGGGCGGCGCCACCTCCACCACCAGCAAGGCGATGATCCTCCACCGCCCCGCGGACGCCGGCGTCGACGTCGAATTTACCTTCGCCCAGGTGGGAATCGAAGAGGCCGCCGTGGACTGGGGCAGCAACTGCGGCAACTGCTCGGCCGTCGTCGGCCTGTACGCCATCGAAAAGGGCTGGGTGGTCCCCACCGGCGACGTCACCCGGATCGTCACCCGCAACACCAACACCGGCCAGATCATTATCCAGCGGGTCTCGACGCCGGCCGGCGCCCTGCCGATCGTTCCGCAGGCCCAGATGCCCGGCGTCCCGTTCCCGGGCTACCGGGTGGGGCTCGGCTTCCTGGACCCGGCCGGCAAGACCACCGGCACGCTGCTGCCCACCGGAGCGGCGACCGACACCATCACCGCCGGCGGCACCCGCTGGACCGTGTCCATGGTCGACGCCGGAGCGCCGGTCGTGATGCTTCGTGCCGAGGACCTGGGCCTGGACCCGGAGCGCCACGCCAGCTGGACCGCCGGTCTGGAACTGCAGCTGGACACCCTGGAGCACATCCGGCGCCAGGCAGCGGTGCGGATGGGGCTCGCGGCGACGCCCGCCGAGGCTGCCCGCGCCGTCCCCAAGGTCGCCGTCGTGGCCGCGCCGGCGCCGTCCGACGGCGAGTCCGACGTCGCCGTCGTCATGCTCTCGATGGGCAAGCCGCACCCGGCCCTGGCCATCACCGGAAGCATCGCGCTGACCCTCGCGGCCCGCACGCCGGGCACGTTGCTCGGCGAGATCACCGGCGGCACCGCCGGCCCCACCCTGCGGCTGCGCACCCCGGCCGGGGTCATTGAAACCTGGAGTGAGGAACGGGACGGGCAACTGCTGGTCGGCGTCGACCGCACTGCCCGCACCATCGCCACCACCACCATCCACCTTCCCGAGGCCCTCGGCACCGCCGTCGACGCCTCCCTTGCCAGCGCTACTCGATGAGGAGACAGCATCATGACGAACACCGCAGAAAAGACTTCAGAAAAAACCGCAGAACAAGCCTCAGAACAGACCGAGGCGCGGACCGCCCCCGGCGACACCCGGGTCCAGCCCTCCCGGCGTCCGGACCGCCGCCGCCGTATCCTGCTGGTGACGGTGGCCACGATTGCTGTCCTGGGTCTCCTGGCCCTCCTGTTCGGAGGTGGTCTTTTCACCCCCGCGGCCGCCTCTGAATCGGAGCCGACCATGACCGCCACCCAGATCATCCCGCTTGTCATCCTCGTGGTGATGTTCGTCGTCGCCACCAAATGGCCGCTGAACATTGGCGTCATGGGGCTGGTGGCATCCTTCGGCGTCGGCTATTTCATGCTCGGCATGAGCGACAAGGACATCCTGGAGGAGTTCCCGGCCAGCATCGTCCTGACGATCATCGGCGTGACCTACTTCTTCAGCATGGCCCAGCGGAACGGGTCCATCGACATCATCGTCCAGACCTGCGTGCGCCTGGTCCGGGGCAAAACCATGCTGCTCCCCTGGGTGTTCTTCCTCCTGGCTGCGGCGCTGACGTCGCTGGGCACCTTCTCCCCCGCTGCGGTGGCGCTGCTGGCGCCGGCGGCCCTCGGACTGGCCTACGAGTCACGCATCCACCCGGTCCTGATGGGCGCCTTCGTCATCAACGGCGCCCACGCCGGCGGCTTCTCCCCGCTGTCCGTCGCCGGGGTGCTGGTGCACGACATCGCGCTGAAGAACGGCTTCCCCATCTCGCAGGGCGGGCTCTTCCTGGCCAGCTTCGCGCTGAACTTCATCCTCTCCGCCCTGACCATCGGGCTGTTCGCCCTACTGGGCAAGCTGCGCGACAAGCACGCCAATGACTACGCCGGCCTGGACACGGCCCGCACCGGACGCCCCGGCGGCCAGCAGATCTTCACTTTGGTGCTGATCGCCGCGATCCTGGTGTGCACCCTGGGCTTCCACCTGCCGATCGGTTTCGTGGCCCTCTCCGCCGGCCTGCTGCTGGCGTTCGTCAACATCAAGGAACACAAAACGTTCATCGGGGGCGTGTCGTGGTCCACCGTCCTGCTGGTGGCGGGCATGATCACCTACGTCTCTCTGCTCCAGCACGTGGGCGTCATCGACACCCTCGCCGAGATGGCCCTGGCCCTGGGGGCGCCGCTGCTGATCGCCCTGGTCCTCTGCTACGTGATCGGCGTCGGCTCCGCCTTCGCGTCCTCGACGGCGCTGCTCACCGCGTTCATCCCGATGGCCGGCCCGCTGCTGGCCACCAGCTCGCTGAGCGCCTCCGGCACGGTTGCGGCCCTCGCCATCGCGGCCACCGTGGTGGACGTCTCCCCCTTCTCCACTGACGGCGCCCTTGTGGTGGCCAACGCCCGGGACAACGACCGCCAGCGCGTCTACCGCCAGCTCATGATGTACGCCGGCGGCGTGGTCCTGGTCGCTCCCGCCCTGGCCTGGGTGCTGCTGGTACCGACCGGGGTTATGTAGGCGGGACGCCCGGATCCCGGGGCCCCGCGCCGGCACGTAGGACTGCCGGACCGACTCCGGCAAGCGCACGGGAAAACCCTGCACTCCAACGCAACAGGAAACCCGATAGACGGGCGCAGGTAAACCCCGTACGCACCAAAGGCAGGACGGCTCTGACAGCCGCCCTGCCTTTGGCTTGCCGGGAAGCGTTAGTCCGCATCGACCGTGACTCAGCATCGACGCCCCTGTCCGGACGGGTGCGGAGGTCACGCGTATCGCGGCCGCGGAGGGCGGCGGCTTCGACGTGGCCACAACCCAGGGCAGCTGGCGGGCCCGGAACGTGGTGCTCGCCACCGGCGGCTACCAGAAGCCGAAAATCCCCGCACTGTCGGCGCAACTGCCTAGCCGCATCCTGCAACTTCACACCGACAGCTACCGCAACCCGGGCCAACTGCCCGAGGGTGTCGTGCTCATCGTGGGCACCGGCCAGTCCGGCGGCCAGATCGCCGAGGAACTCCTCGCCGCCGGCCGCGAAATCCACCTGGCGGTGTCCACGTGCCGGGAAGCACCGCGCCGGTACCGCGGACAGGACCTTATTTATTGGATGATGCAGCTTGCACAGTTCGGCCCCGACTACGGACTGAACGGCCTCACCGTGGGGCAGTTGCCCTCCCCCGCGGCGAGGTTCGCCTGCAACCCGCTGGTGTCCGGCGCCGACGGCGGCCACGATATCCACCTGCGGGACCTCGGCCGCCGCGGCGTCCGGCTGCACGGCCATTTGGAAGCAGCCGACGACGGCGACCTCGTCTTCAGTGATGACCTTCCGGAACGCCTTTCCCTGGTGGAGGCGGCGTTCTACCAGCGGATGAAGCCGATGTTCGACAGCTATATTGCCGCCACCGGCATGTCGGCACCGGAGCCGGAGCCGCCGCGGAAGGACGACTGGCTTCCTTCGGAACCGGCGAGCCTGAACCTCGAAGCCGCCAACGTCACGTCGGTCCTCTGGGCCACGGGCTACCGGCTGGACTTCAGCATCTTGGACATCCCGGTGCTGGACGAATGGAACTACCCCCGGCACCACCGCGGCGTCACCGAATACATTGCCCAGCACATCGCCGAGAACAGCACCGCCCGGTGAAGGCGACGTTCCAGACGGGAGGCTACCCCGCGCAAGGCCCGTCGAAGTCCACCGGCGCGGCCAGGCCGGCCGAGCTGAACCACTCCCTGGCCCATGCCTGGACCGAGGGTAGCGCGAGTTGTTCGGCAACAAGCTCCGGCGGCCCGTCGAACACGGATTTCCCCTCCTCCAGGAGGTCCCCGCTGCCGCTGCCGGCGAGGAGCCCGAAGAGGGCAGGCTGGTCGAGGAAGGGAAGCTTCCCGCCGTCGCCGTCGGTCAGCACGCCCCAGCGCGAGGTGAACAGCGAAAACTCCTCCGGACGTTCCCCATGCTCCGCCACGAGCGGGCAGGCTTCGCCGTCGAGCTGGACACGCCGGTAGTTGGGCTCCGTTTCGTCGAGAGCCATCAGTTGCACATCGTCCAACCACGACAGCCAGACCGCCGTGCACTCTCCCATCAGCGGATACGGGGCGGCGGCGATGTAGCCGGCCCTGCTCACGTGGGCGGAGTGGCCAACGGCGATGTTGCAGAGCTGCCCCCGGACCAGCGGCAAGACCGCACTGACAGGCTGGTGGTAGCTGGCGAATTTTCGCCGCATCACGTCGGCGCTGGAATTCGAGCCGATGGAGACCACCAGGGACCGGGCTTCCAGCGGTGCCGCGCCGGCTTGCGCGAGGGCTTCATCCAGTCCGGCTGAAAGCTCAAGGGGCCGGAATTCATTGCCGTCCGTGACCCCCGAGGCCACGGGCGGGTCCCACGGATACAGCAGCGGATCGAGATGTCCTGCCCCGCCGGCCCCGCTCAGTCCCATGGCGTCAGCCAGGTGAAGCCGTCGGCATCGTGCTGGAGACTAATCAAGGTGGCCCGCTTTCATGGCTCGGGACTTCCAGTGTCCCGCACTTTTGGGGGAACCGGGCCTTCGGCGCTTAAGGAGCCGGCCAGCCCGCGCCGCTTCGGTGCGAAGCCATTCCTGCAATCCCCGACGCAGCCGCTCAACGTCAGGCTCCGCAGAGGGTCAACGCCCTGGTGATCGGGGCCGGGCAGGCGGGGCCGGCTACCAGCTACTGGCTCACCCGGCGCGGCGTGGAGCACCAGGTCCTGGAGCGGCGGGATGCTCTGGGTGGGGGTGTCAGGACCGGTGGGACTCGTTCTACCTGAACACACCCAACTTCTCGTTCATGCTGCCGGGGCTGACGTACGAGGGTCCCGAGCCCGATGCCTTCCTCCCCCGCGACGCCGTCATTGACCTGTTCCGCGACGATGCGCACAGGATCGCCACAGCTGGGCACGGAGGCCACCCGGATCGCCAAGGCGGGCGGCCACCTCAGCGTGGCGACCGCCGGCGGGCGCTTCATGGCAGAGAACGTGGTCTGTTAGCGGCCATGAAAAACTGCACATAGCCGGCCACGAACGTGCCCACTGGCGGCCAGTGGAACTGCCCGCCGGTGGCCATGAGATCTGCCCACTTCCTTACTAAACCAACCGCGTCTTAAACGGTGGGGGCCTCTCCCTGGGGTTTGATGACGGTGTCTAAGCGCACCAAAAGCGAACCAGGAAGAGGCCCTGTATGAAGTCTGACGGAGAAATCATGGAAATTCTTGCTGCCTACGATCTGGCCGGATCGATGCGCGCCGCCGCGGAGCTCACGGGCTGCTCGCACCACACTGTTGCCAAACATGTCCAGGCCAGGGAGGCTGGCCGGCCGATCGGGGAACCCGCGGCCCGGGGCCGGGTCACGGACGTGTTTCTGCCCAAGATCGAAGAATGGATCGAAGGATCCAAGGGCCGGATCCGCGCGGACAAAGCCCACGAAAAGCTCCTCGCCCTGGGCTACACGGGTTCGGAACGCTCCACCCGCCGCGCGATCGCGCAGGTCAAGGCGGCGTGGCGGCTGGGCCATACCCGCGTGCACAGGCCTTGGATCACTGAACCGGGCATGTGGCTGCAGTACGACTTCGGCGACGGGCCCCGGATCGGCGGGGTGAAGACCATCCTGTTTGTGGCCTGGCTGGCGTTCTCCCGCTTCCGGATCGTGATCCCGCTCAAAGACCGGACCGCGCCGAGCGTGTTCGCGACCCTGGACCGGTGCTTCCGGATCCTGGGCGGGGCACCAACGTATGTGCTGACGGACAACGAGAAGACCGTCACCACCGCCCATGTTGCCGGAGTCCCGGTGCGGAACCAGCAGACCCTGGACTTCGCCCGGCACTACGGTGTCACCGTGCTGACCTGCCAGCCCGCGGATCCGGCCACCAAAGGCGGCGTCGAAGCCTCCGTGAAGCTCGCCAAGGCCGACATCGTGCCAAAAGACACCAACCTCCGCGGCGAGTACGGCACCTTCGCGGAACTGGAGGCTGCCTGCGCGGCCTTCATGGACGAGGTGAACAACCGTGAGCACCGGGTGACCCGGCGCAAACCGGCGGCCATGCTCGCCGAGGAAGCGCCCCGGCTGCACCGGATCCCGGACACCGCCCACACCGTCGCGTTCGGGCTGGCCCGCACGGTCCCGGAGAACACCCCGATGGTCACCTTCGAAAACGCCCAATACTCCGTGCCTTCCCACCTGCTCGGGGCCCGGGTGTTCGTGCGCACCCACGGGACCGGGCCCGGCGAGCAGGTCATCATCGTCCATCACGGCGCCTCCGGCCCGGTCGAAGTCGCCCGCCACGACCGGGCACGGCCCGGCAGCCCCGCCATCGACGATGAGCATTTCCCCGGAACCCGGACAAAGCTCCCGGGCGATTACGAGGTCAGGGCCCGCAGCGCGGACGAAGCCGCGTTCCTGGCCATCGGGGAAGGCGCCAGAACTTGGCTGGTCGAGGCCGCCGCTGCCGGGACGGCACGGATGAACATGAAGATGGCCGAAGCCGTCACGCTGGCCAAAATCGCCGGCACCGACCACGTGGACCGGGCCCTGGGCGACGCGGCCCTGCACGGCCGTTTCGCGCACCCGGACCTCACCTCGATCCTGAATGCCAACATCCGACGCACCACCACCCACGCCGCCAACGAAGCCACCTCCCTGACCCAAGGCACCGGCGCGTGGGCCGCCATCGGCAACCCCGCCCTGAACACCACGGCCGGCAATACCGCAGCGGAGGAGGCCTGATGAGCCCCGTCACCACGACCAACACCGCCGCCCCGCCGCTGCCGGCGGACCTCGAAGCGCTGATGCGGTCCCTGAAAATGCCCCACGCCCGGGCACTGGCCCCGGAACTGATCGCGACCGCCCGCGCGCAGCGCTGGGAACCGGCCGAAGTCATCAAGGCCCTCTTCGCCGAGGAAGCCGCGGGCCGGGCCCGGTCCATGCTCGCCTCCCGCCGCAAAGCCGCAGGCTTCCCGACCGGGAAAACCTTCGACGCCTGGGACCCCGCCGCGTCCTCCATCCCCGCCCCGACCCAGCAGGCACTGCGGACCCTGGAATGGATCACCCGGCGGGAGAACCTCGTCGTCTGCGGCCCGTCCGGGACCGGCAAGACGTTCTTCCTCGAAGCCCTCGGCCAGCAGGCCGTCGAAGCCGGAATGCGGGTCGCATGGTTCCGGCTCGAGGACCTCGGCGTCCTGATCCGCGCGCACCGCACCGATGACAGCGTCACCCGGGCAGTGTCCCGGATCCTGCGCGCCGAGCTCGTGGTGATTGATGACATCGGCCTGTTGCCGGTGGCCACGGACGCCGCCGAAGGCCTCTACCGGGTCGTGGACGCAGCCTACGAAAAACGCTCCGTCGCGATCAGCTCCAACCTGCCCCCCGCCGGCTTCGATGAACTCATGCCCAAGACCCTCGCCACCGCGACCGTGGACCGGCTGCTGCACCACGCCCACGTCTGCCAGACCAGCGGCGACTCCGTCCGCCTCACCCAGGCCCTCGCCGGAAGGAGTAACCCGACTGAACTGACCAACCCAACGATGGCCAACCCGCCGAACCAATCAGTGGGCAGATCTATTGGCCATCACCGGGCAGTTTTACCGGCCACCAACGGGCACATCAACTGGCCGCCCGTGGGCAGAAACTATTGGCCATTGACACTTCGTCGCGGTTCTTGGGGAAAATGGATTCCTGGGTGAGTGTCAGGCCGCCGTCCGGACGGCGCTGCCGGTCTCAAAGATCGCGCCAAGGATTGTCCCTAGCCAGTCACACTGCGTGCCTGCGCTTTTGCAATGAGGGGTCCAGCGATCCGGGCGGCGAGCAAGTCCACCTCAGCCAGCAGCTGGTTTGGGGGTTGATCCAAGTTCAAGGCGTGGCAGTGAATCGCTACGCGAGGCGGGTCAATGACATACGTCTTCACGTCTTCTTCGCCCTTGGCATACACGAGATGACCTTCGGTTAGGCCAAATTTTAGGCAGTAGGCCAGCATCTGGTAGACATCAGCGTGCGGGAAGCGTCCGTTCTTCTCTGCCTTGTATTTGGCGTCGACAGCGGCCCTGACGGAGCCCCTCGACCGCACCAGGATGTCAGGCTTTATTGCGAGCTCGCATCCCTGATCAAGGTACGAGGAAGACTGCAGATCAACTTTTTCACCGTGTTGTGACAGGCTGATGCGAAGAGCCGTCGAGACGAAATCTTCGAAGATTCGCCAAGTGTCGAACAGGAAGCCCGAAGCCGTACTGTCCCCTTGGCGGTGCTCTAGGGATGAGTTGCGCAAGATTAGTCTCGACAGCCCCACGGCACCCTTGTACCGTCCATTCAATCTCTGGAAATGCACGCGTGGCAACGAGCTACCGCGTCGTATGGGTGTTACGCCTTCAAACCGCTGAGTCAGCTTCATGATGGCTGCCCTATTGCCGGCATTCAATGATCGTAGGGCCAGAAGCCTCAGCGATGCAGAGAGCAGCAATTGATTTTCGGCCGTGTCAACCGTGTACTCGTCGAAAATGATCTGTGCCGGCAGCGCCAGTCCGCCGCGACGGCCGATCTGTGCCGAGATGTCCAGGCGCCCTCGAACCATAGGCACTGCGTCGTCGAACGTTTCGTAAGTTTGGTGCATCCCTTGGGCAAGGGCGATTCCAACCTGACGGATGAACGAATGCGCAATCGTGTCCAGAAGCGTTGCATCGCTTCCAAGGACGATGGGTTGTTCCTGCCAGAATTTCTGGTCTCGTGAGAAGCCCATCATGTAGAAGAGCCGAGCAATAGGAACCTTAGGGACGATTTCCACCTGCCAGCCGTCAACATGAACGACCCCGACTTTGCTGACACCCGAGATCGTCCAGTCCCCGTTACCAAGCGGAACGACGTTGGCCACGCCCAGACCGGAGATGGCGGCCGCGACACGGGCAGGAACCGAGACTGATGCCTCGTACCCGCCCTCCTTGAGAACTAGATGTTCCATGTCTTATTCGACCGGCGCCTCAGCGGGCAGTGATGGTTTCGCGACGCGGTGGCGCAGGGCTTCAATGCCGTACGTTTTTTCGATATCCAGGCCTTCACCAAAGTGGTATTCGGCCAACAACGGCAGGATGTCGTACTCCCAGATCTCCTCGAGCTGGCCCGGTTCGAATGCTAGCTGCTGGGGCATCAGATAACTTGGTCCCACCTTGAAATCAGCGTCGCCGATGCGCTGGTTGAGACGTGACAGCAGTCGTCCAGGTTCAGCGTCCAGATCGTGGTGCCGCAGCCACTTTTCAAGAACCTGTTGAATTGGGTACTTATCCGGATGCAGTTCAACGAATGAGAACCGCCGGCGCATCGCCGCGTCGAGGAGCGCAATTGAGCGATCTGAAGTGTTCATTGTACCGATTATGAAAAGGTTGGATGGTAGTTCGAAGAAGTCGTCGTTGTCACGGCTGTACTGCAGTTTTATGGGCCGATTTCGATACTCAAGGAGGAAATAAAGCTCACCGAAAATCTTGGCTAGATTACCCCTATTGATCTCGTCGATCACGAGCACGTAGTTGAATTCCGGATTCCCGACTGCCTGGTCCACTATCCGTCGCAAGGGTCCATCCATGAGCTCGTAGCTCAAGTTGCCGGAATCAGTCGTGACTGGACGGTAGCCCTGAAAGAAATCCTCGTATGAGTAGCTCGGGTGGAACTGAACAAGTTCCGTGTACTTCGCGTCGCCCGCAATATGCTCGGCCAGAGCCATGGCAACGTAGGTTTTTCCGGTACCGGGAGGACCGTAAAGGATGACCTGGCGACGACGTGAAATTAGATTGAGTAGCTTTTGCAACCAGTCCCCGTCGATGTGGAGGCGTTGCGAAAGTTCGGCAGTCGCCCTTCGGAAAACTCCGCGATCTACTGGCTCAGTCTCCGGCGGAAGTTGTTCATCGATAGGCTCCTGAATCGAGCCGGGACCGCGCCATTTGGGAAGCAAGGCATCGCTGTAAAAATCGATCGGGCCCGTTTCCGATTGCTGCATCGCCAGGACGATCCGGAAAAGGTCCTCGTCAATGTCGCCTGTAGATTCCCCGATTTCACCGAGGAATCTGTCGCGAACTGCCTTCTTGTCTACATCCGGAACTATGGATGTGAAGTAGTCAGGACGACCCACATACAGCAGTGAATTTCGCTGAGTCGGATATGTATTTCCGCGGACAGATGCGGTGAAATTTTTCCAGGACTGGGAATCTTCTAGGATCTTCTCCTGATCCTCAGCGTCCAATTGGAGCCATTCCTGAACCAGTCGGATGTGAATGCTGATGGCAGGATGAGCCTGACCCACCATCCACGGGCCGGGGTGGTAGACCCCGTCCTTCAGTGCTTCACGGATCTCCCTTGGCACTTCGACCGGGTGATTCATGGAACCGAGAATTTTCCCTATACGAGCCAGCTTCGCACGTTCCCCCATCGCACTCTTGTGGAGCGGAAGCAGCTGCCAAGTTGTCAGTTCGGCCAGCAACAGCTTTGCGTCGTCATCGAGTCCAGCCAACTGGACCTCAATCTTTGTTAGGAAGTCGGTTCCCTCCACGTTCACGGCACTGACGAAATGCGTGAGCAGGACATCGACATTCGGCTTGGTCCAGACCGAGCGCCCTGGGGAAAACACTGAACTGGATTGAGCGAGACCTCTCTCCCGAAAGAGTTGAGCCGCCGTTCGCACCCTTTCCTCACTGACATGACGGGCAACTATCGTTGTCCTCAGCAGCTCGGCCTTCTTTTGCCGGTTCTGCTTGCTCCACTCGTTGTACAGGGAGCGAGCCTCGAGAGCCAGAGACTCGTCGTCGGGGAAATCGACCAAGGCGGATCGGCCCGCTTCAGTGATCTTCCACAGCCCGTCGCTCTCGGGGTTCTTCCACAGCCACCCTGCCTTGGACAGATCCTCGGATGCCCACGAGAGATTGGCAGTTCCCCGTATGCCGCCGCTCGGTAACAACTCCAGTTCGTGCTCGGTCCATGGTGATCGATCCGCGGCGAGCGCCATTATGCCATCGTCTCCCGGCTTGTTATAGAGGCCCTCGGGATGTTCCGCCAAGAGTTGCAGAATAAGCCGCGATCGAGAGATGTTTCCATTGGGAGATGCCATTTTCGGTCCTGATCTGTGGATGCGATTTTCCTAGTGAGTGTGCACCATTGACTTCACAGCGCGCAGTATTCACGTTCGATTCTGGAAGGTGTGTCCGCGGGGCGGGCCACGTTGCATTTGAAGCAGTTCGAAAGGGTACCGCCCCGAATTCCGTTGCCTGACGAGTTCCTGTGCGCCGCTACGTTCGTCCAAGCTCTTGAGCACGCTCTCGCGCAGGTCATTGGCCAGTTGGACATGGATAGAAGCAAACCCACTCTCACGTAACTTTGCCGCCTTGTCCATCGCAAAGCCTTTCGATTGTCTTTGACAAATCTGATACTCAACTACGTAGTACCGAGCACGACTTTTACACCCAACGCCGGGCCCGACGATAGCCGATAAACTCGTACGCTAGCGTATGGTGGCAAATGGCTGGAATCTAACGCACACGCTAGTGTTCAAGTCATGGCAATTATTCGTAGCTTAGAGCCCGGCCGTTTTTCGGTGCGATTGAATCCAACCGAAGTCGACTGCACATATCAAATATTCGAGGACGAGACCCGCGGACGGGTGCTGCACCTCGCAACTTACGGATCCGACAATCGTGCATCCGCGCCTAAAGTCAGTCAGGTCATCCAGCTGGGTGAGCGTGAAGGCCGAAAGTTGCTTGAGATACTGCAAGAGCTCTATCCCTAGTCCTAACAAGAGGTCTGGACTGTTCTCCCCTGGCTCGCATATAGCTTCCCAACGCGGCACGGCATAGGGCCCTGTTATCCTCCAACCGTTCAGAAATCTGCACGGCTGATTAGGGCCATACTCGCGCACTTTTCCAGAGCACTAAGAAGGCGTGCGGCCTGCCTTTCAGTCGGAACCAGCTTTCGTCGCGCGACTGTCAAGATGATATCCCTGTCTGTGGGGCTGATCACTCCTGCGTGCCTGCCCTCGGAAAGGACTTCCTCCCAAACGTGCGGTGCAACGTTGAGCATCCGTTCGATCATCTCAAAGCCAGTGTCCATACGGCGTTGCTTTCGTGCCTCTGCTTGACGACTGCTGAGGCTCACGCCAGCAATCAAGTCACTTGCCAGTTCATCTGGCAACTCAGTTCGCGCTAGTTTTGCAAGGTTCCAGCAGGCTTCCTGCTTCGCCCATTGGGTTACGTTGTCCTGAGGCCGATCCTCGTCCGTCAGGACGCCGTGCATCGCGCGCGCGGTGGATATAAGCGTATCCAGTGTTGTCTTGCTCAGCTTTTGTCGCTGCCATACTGCCTCAAAGTCGAACTTGGACCCCGGGAATTGGCGCTCTACCTCATATGAGAACTTAGACATCGCGTACGTCACGACGTTGGCCAGGTAGCCAGTGCCCTGCCACGGCTCCTTCACGATGGATGAACGCAGTTCGTTGTACATGATGGCTTTCGCTATGTTCGTCCGGAAGTATGCGTCACCGAATTCGTCAGGCTTTTCACCCCAAGCCTTGTCTGCCAGAACGGCATATGCAGTGAAATTGCTCTGCGCCCCTCTGCTCACGAGGTGTGGCTTCTGAGACCAAGAGAAGGCATACTTTGCCCAGTCGGTCTTCGTCACCTTCTGGCGCTTCGGGTACTCCAGGTCGAACTTTCTCTTCTCGCTGGCGGAACCACCATTTCGAGTGTTTTCATATTGCCCGCGTGTGCGTTCATAGAACCATCTGGTTTGGTACTGCTCACCCTCCTGCGCGGGTGCCTTAAGCCGTCGGCTTATCTGCTCAAGTCGCACATGGAACTCACTATTCGAGAAGAAGTCAGCTTCGCTAACCTTGTTTTGGCTATTCGCAAAGCGAGAGATGTTGGCGACCAGACTCCCGGCCTGATCCGCGTCGACGGTGACCAGTTTCATCTGCACGAAAACGTCGTCCAATTCACGTCCCTGCTGCTTCAGGAAGTACAGCAGTGATGAGGTGGTCTGCCCTCCATTCACAATTTGCCAGTTCCGTATGGAACGAATTCTCACGCTGCCGGCCGAGGTGACGACGTCGATATCTGTGGCTGTGGTCGTAAGCCCATTGTTGTAGGCCAGGAACATCTCGGGTTCGTGCGCAAGTGTATACTGAATCCCCTTGTTGACCTTGCCACGCGCACTCAGAAACGTACGTACGTTGGACTCAAGTAGCTGGCTTCCGAATTCTTGGAAGACTTCGGCTAACAACTTGCCCGGCAAAACGGCCAGATAGCTCTTGGCGTGTTCGCCGCTCTGCGCTCCCACGAGACAGGGCAAACCATCTGGCATCCATCGCGTGAGATCGATTTCAAGCTCGTCACGGCCGCTTTCGGAGAGCGAGAGCTCCTCAAATCGACGAACATCCCAAATTGTGTACGACGCAGCTTTCTCACACACCTGATTGGTTGGGATGGTCTGAATGCGCTGGCTCATAGTCCCATCCGTCACGAGGATGAACTTGAGACGGTCCGCACGCTTCAACTGCTGGGCGAAGTAGGAGGCATGTTCGGATTCGCGGGAACTTGGTTCGAGATTTTCAGTCAGCCAGCCGTCCGCCGCATGCTCGAGGAAAGAAGCGCCAGACGCGAAGATTCGTTTTGCATCGGTCATCGTCAAGACTCGCCCTGGCTCGTCATAGTGCAGTCCCACTATTACAACCAGGGAATCGTCAGCATGGTCCTCTGCGTAACCTAGTATTTCCAACACTCGACCACGGCGGCCCGTGCAACGCAATGGCTCGATAGCGACGTCGAACACTACTTCTGCCGCCTCTAGTCGTTCCGCGAGCTCATCGGCAAACGCATACAGCTGGAATTCGGATTCTCCCGCAGCCCTCAAGGCAATGTTGTTGCGAAGCTCGTTCTCAAAATCGTTCATTACGCCCCCAATGCTCCAACTAGTTTTCCAGCTTCAGCGTGCTCTGGTAAGGCTCAAGAGCGCCAAGATCCAGGCTATAAGACACGTCCGATATACCCACCGGGACCGACGTCTCACTGACACGCGGGAAATCTCCCAAGACGTCGAACACCAGTTCATTTGTTGGCACGAACCACCACTCGCCGTAGTAGTCGTCAGTGAGGTCGATCTTGGTCGCGTCCAACGCATCCGCCCACAACGCCTGGCCTTCCAACGAACTGTCTACCTGCCCCGTCAGCGAGCCTATGAGCGACGTGAGACTAATAGCACCGTCGTCATTGGGGTTAGCCCGCTCCATCGGAACGACGGCAAGCTGTAGCGTGACATCCGGAGTCTCGAGTTGCTCCACACTGGTAATCCTCACCCGAGTCGCCGGGCGATGTGCTGATTTCACTTCCACACAGTGTCCGGAGACGAAGATGAAGTCTTTGCTATTTCCATAGGGGCCATTCCAAGCCCGAAGGGCTGTTATTGGTTCAAGGCCCAGCTCGAGCATGCGGCGCAACATGATGAGCTCGGCGAAGAGGCCACGGATTCCTTCTTCACTCAACCGACCCACCTGACGCGCCAGGAGTTTACGGAACCCTTCCAGGGCATTCAGGAATGTTTCCAAGGCACCGCTAAATGATGCAGCTTTACCACTTTCGCTAAGTAAATGCCGGCACAATGCTGAAAAAGCCGGCCGGAGCCCCTTTTCCGTCGATGCGATTTGCAAGTAGTTGGTTCCATCGTCCCGGGCCTCAATGAAGACTGTGAATCCCCTGGCCCCGTCAACGAACTGTGGCAGAGCCTCGCGCAGTTCCAAAACAATCGCCGGACGGCCTCCGACATTCTGGGCAAATACGGTGAACCATCTGTGCTCTATGGCTAGTATCTGGTTGTCGCCTTTCGCCAACACTCCAGCCAGCTTCTCCTCAATTCTCATTCCTCGACCTCATCGTCGTCCTCAGTAGTCGGCATACCGAAGTTAATTCGGGCGAAGACCTTGTTGACAATGAACTTGGCGCCATGTCCCTGTTCCAGCTCGACCAACTCTTCTTCCGCGGTAAGTCCTGGAAAGGCCACTTTGAGAGCGACCAGCGGGTCGTCTTCGGATATCCACTCTTCCAGGTCGGTGGATCGGGAAGTAATTGCGTAGATCAGGATGACTGGACGTTCAAGGGCATTGCGGGCGATCGTTCCTTCGGTGACTTTCTCATCCTCAGACAACTCCTGCTCCAAATGCCGGACACGCTCAATTGTGAGCACGTTCTTGAGGTCGCTACCGGCAGCCACGCGCCGATTACCCATTCGCAACACCTTGGCTCCGTGCTCCGCAGAGATACCGTCACGAACGCTACTTTTGACGGTGATAGGGCCGAACGAAGCATTCTCCCCGCTGCCGCTAACGAATGCTACGTCCCAGAGGTCGCCGTTCTTAGCGTCGGCGAGGTACGCCGCAAGTTGGGCCGACCCCTGCCCTCCTGTAGCTCGCCCAAAGAATGGTTCGTGGTCGTACCCACGGAACTTGGTGAAGAGACGCTCTATGAGGTCCGCCGGTACTGATCTCCACACCTGGAGGTGCCCGGAACGCAACTCGGGGTCTTCCGCATGTCCCAATTCATGAACTTCGACGGCAAACTTCTTCACAGCCTCCAGATTTCGTGCCCGATCCCCGGCCTCGGACGACAGGACGTGAGATTCGAACGTAGCTCCATGTATAGAAATCAAGCCTTCGAAGGCAACACCGTGCTTCTGTTTGTTCGCCGCAGTGATCATGAATGATTCAGGATGTCGACGCATCTTCAGGCCGAAGTCCTTGGGAGTAAGTTCAAGGGCATTCATTTCCCGTAGCGACGCACGAAGGTCCGCAGAGAGCTCGGCGACGTATTTGAAGAGTTTCACAACGTCGTCGTCGATCCAGATTCGGACTAGGTCTTCATACCGGGGCCGATAGCCAAACCAGCGTCCCATTTGGAGGAGTGTATCGGCCGCACCTGCTCGGCGCACGTAGTAGCTGATGTGCAGTCCGTCCAACGTCAGTCCGCGCGCCAAGACGTCGCCACCAATAAAGACTGTCGGTCTCAGGGACTCCTGGAAGCGGGCATCGCGCGACATTCCGCTCAGCCGCTTGTTTCGTCCCGCCATGGTCAAACCGTTTACAAGTTCCACACGGATGTCTTCGGCAACGGCGAGGACATGGGTGCGAACCTCGGACCAGGTAACTCCAGACTGTGAGTACTCGCGTTCAAACATCCTGCGCAATCGCCCAGTGGCTATAGATTCGGCACGATTCTCCGGCATCGCAAACTCTGCAAGAACGGCAGCAGTTATGTCACTCACGGCGAGTTCAGTCAAGCTCGCTATCTTGGCTTGCACGTCGTTGAAGCGCGAAACATTGATCATCATGGCGGCTGGACGTGGTCCATCCTCGCGGGTTAACCGGATTGCCGTGCCAACGTAGAACGCCGACAATGCCTCCAACATGCTTTCGGGCAGGGCATCGACCACCCGCGTGCGCTTGTGCGAGAAAGGCAATATTTCAAGACAGTCTGATACATCCGTGATTATTGAACGGTGGTTGGTTGCGCCAGGTTCACCGCCAAGATAGGTCTCGATCCCTTGATAGTTAGAAGGACTCTCCAGTGACTGGATATAGTCACGCGGGAACAAGTCGTCCTCAACTTCGTCGTCGATAAGTACGTTGGCGAAAGGAGTTGCCGTAATACCCATGTAGGAATTGCGTGACGAGGCGGAGAGAAGATGCCGTATGCCTTTATTTACCGCTGCAACCTCATCTTCCGATTTTGTGTTAATTGAAGCCCAATCCGCCTCGTCGTCGATGACCACCAAGGGTAGCGTGTGTTGTCCCTGGTGAGCCTGTCGTTTCAGGTAAGCCGCGAGGTTAGCGAGCACTTTGGCGTTCTTTTTTATGACAAACACTGTTGGTGTGTCACCAAAAGCGACTACTCCGGCTCTTTTGCTTGCGGCATTGAAATCTGAGCGAGCTGTAGTCAGTACATTTGCCTGGAGAGTTTCATCTATTTGGCCTACGCCCACTCGAATGGTGGCTTCCTGAGCAATATTCTCGCTCATGAATAGTGAGTCAAGTCCAGTTAGATCGGAGTCCACTCGGCGCTGAGTCTGCCGCCTCAAATCCTCCGTATGACCGCCAATTATAACGATTAGTTTGTACCCGTAATCTATCGCTTTGTTTAGAACTCCAATATAAGTAGCGGTCTTTCCTGACTGTACTTCCCCGATGGCCAGACCCCTTCTAGCCCATTCGCCGGTCTTTGTGGGATCACCCATTAAGTCCACAATTTTGTCAGTTTGAGCATCCAATTTGTCCACAACTCGGGGGCTCCACTCCCGTCGCAGGAGAAGTTCCTCATAGGCATCCCAGCGGGCACGGGGAACAGTCTCCTTCCGCATTTCGACCCAAGGTTGGAATGTCAACTTGTTGATGACGCCAATACCTATTTTGAGTTCAACGGCATGAAGCTCGAGCACTCTGTCGACGACCCACTGGATATCCACCGGGCCGAGCCCTTTCGACACGAATGGAGCCATTCCGACAGCCCGCGCCCGTACCTCGTCTAGGTCGATCGTCTCATCATCGATCATGGTGCCATTCAGCGCACGCAACAGTTTCCGCTTCTCAGCGTCCAGCTCGATCACGAATCTTCCTTCCAAACGGCATCAACAAGGGTTTCTAGGTCATTTACGCGGTCAAATGGTTCGATCGCTGCCAGGACCTTCACAATCTGATCCGGTGCGCCGGCAAAGGCGTGAGTGTCTCGCAGTCCTCGCAGTCGGGCACGCACATCGTCGACATCGGCAGTGGCTTGCACGGGATGGTCGTTCTGGGCTGCGTGAACATAAAGGTCTGAAACGGGGAAGGTTGCAGAAAGGTCAGCAAGCAAGCGGGCTAGGGTGACCTTGGACTCTGCATCAATGTTCTCGCTCAGTGCGAGAACCAATGGGTGCTCCTTGTTTACCTCGTAGCGGTAGCCGTCCCGATCAACAATCTTCTGCCACATCCGCACGATCTCTACGTCGGTTTCCCTCCGCCCCCTGAAGGTATGCACACGCTTGCTTTTTGCGATCACGCCGCTGAGGATGCGGCGTAGATGCGTTTTAAAAACCTGCGGCGGCTCGGCACGTGACTTCTTTATGTCCAGTTGCCACAGATGGTCCAGCGTATTTGGCAGGTCGACTCGGATCCTCGCCTGCTTAGTTAGTTCGTCTCGCTTCGCCAGTCCATACCAGTGGCCGTGAGAAATTAAGCGCCGATTCCTGTAGACATAGAAGCCCTGGGCTTCACGCATGTCGACCCCCAAGTCGGCGCGCTTGCGGTCCTTTGCGGTCATTCCAGATGCATGGGGAAGCGTAAAAGCGGTGGCCTCTATTTTGTGTCCATCGACAACAATGCGCTCCAAAGGTGTCCGCTGCGTCTTGGGGTTGGCTAACAAAAACGGATCCAAAGACGGAACGAGAACGCCATTGACGCTTATCCGAAGGCGCTCTGCGGTACGCCCCTCAAGGAACCGATGAAAGGTCAGACTCAGGTGCTCACGCAGGCCGGATAACCGCTCGGCCATCACTCCCCCCGCATCTTCCGCTCGACCCAAGAGGTAATCCAGGTTCCGCCAGACGACCAACGTTCCAGCGTCCCGCCCGCTAAAGGCCTCTATTCCGGGAATACCCTCGAGCTCTACATCATCTAAGACCTGAAGTGACCATTGACCCGTTGCTTTCACATGGTCGATGTCCCACTGAAGGGCAGTCGTTACTCCCGATTTACGCGTAACAACGGTGAGTTGCCTAGCTTGAGACAGTGAAGCAGTCTTCAAACCTAGACCGAATCGCCCAAGGTCCTGACTGTCCCGCACCCCGTTTCCCACAGACCCTGCGAGTCTTAGGGCTGCCCGGGCGGTCGCCGGGTCCATCCCATCGCCGTCGTCGGTGATGGTGACGAACTTTGCTTCTACCGGATCGCCGACAATGTCTACGCGTTTCGCCTTAGCGGTGATGCTGTTGTCTACCAGGTCGGCGATAGCGGACTCGAATGAATACCCGACCGAGCGCATCGATTCCAGCAGTTCTACTCCAGGCACCAGAACCTCGTCCTGCACTTGCCTACCGTCCCCCTTGGACTCCTGACGTCCTTCGTGCAGTCAACGAAAAACAGACCTCATCGTATGAGCCAACTCATGCAGTGGGCCCTGGGGGAACAATACCCGAGATCTGATCGTGCGATCGCTAACGTGGAACTGGGTCGCGTAGCCAAAGTACGCGAGATGCGACCGAACGTTGCATAGGCGGTCCTTGCGGCCGGCACGGAGCCCTAAACGCCAGCCAGCTTGGATTGCCCACCCGGCCGCCAGGTGGAACGGGATTCTCAACCTGAGAAGCACATTTTCCGAGGTCGGTGAACACCACCGACGGCCACTTCACTGAATTCATCGAAGCCCAGCAACCGTCATCCACATAGAAAGTGCATTCAATCTTCAAGTACAGGACAACCCGGAAGCCCGGCCGTATCGTCACCGGCCGGGCTCCACCGCCGAGATCCGGCGTAACCCGTTTCAAACCAAGCCCAGCGGGCATAGCAATACAGGTTTGTACTAGTGGACAGAGAAGTCGAGGGCGTACTGACCGTTTCCGAGGTAGGTCACGTCGATGTCCGAGCGCCCATAATGATCGAGTTGTTGCCTTCCAATGAACGCCCCTGATGCAAGGCCCATACGACGGCGAATGTAAGACCCCAAGTGCGAGTTTGGCGCAGAAGTTGTTAGGTCCTTCCCGTAAGGGTTGTCACCGCTGGCTATTCTCACCGACAGGAGCTCCAAATCATCCCCCACCATATCGAAAGTTACATTCCGTGGCGGAAAGAAGCCGCTCTGTCCGATTGCAGATGGGACAGAAATATACGCCTCATCTTCGCTTGCCCGACCACGGCTCAGGCCCCAGTTAATGCCCCCTCCGGGAGCATAGTCATCACCATTCGACTTAAGCAGAGACAAGCTACGCGTAATGCCTACCCACTCACCGTCGCCTGAAGGTTCCCCCGGTCTACGCTCAGTCAACCTCGCCAGGGCCAATTCGGACGGTCGTTGATGACGCAAGGGCAACTGATCACGTGTCACTTCGTCAACGTCGGCACAGGCAAGCAGCAGACCCACGCCGGACTCACAGTAGTCATCTGCCACCTCAGGATACACGTGGGTCATGACATTCTGCTGTCCCGTGCGTTGCAGGCCGAACCCGGGATTGGTGTAATTGGCCGACCCCACGAACGCGTCGACGGGCGAGCCTTTGGCTGACCACACATACACCTTGGAATGCACGACGTGTGGCCCTGGAAAATAGGAAACCTTCAGGTTTCCGTCCAAGAGCTTTTGTTCTGTCAGGCGCACGAACGCGTCGTGCTCCGGCCGCGTGGTACCGCCGGCCGCGAACATGCCGACGCGAAGATCGATAGACACTTTGGGCAATGCTGAACCCGAGATACCGAGGGCAACCTTGAGGCGACTTATATGCTCAATGATCGTGGCCGGTGATGCGTAGCCGGAAACAATTGTCAAGGTGTCAGCACCGGCTAAAACCGGCTGGATCAAGACTCGTTCGAAAAGCTCTGTGGCAAACATTAGACCCCATTAGGTCGAGCACTTAGCTCGAAAAGACCGGAACCCGCTTCATTAGATTGGGCTCCACAAAATCGTAAGCCAGCCCGGCGAAAGTACGCAATACGGCCTCAAAAACAACGCGGGCTCCTGCCACCGGCACAGCCATGCCGATTTGCTTGCGTACGCTTTCCTTGGATCCCTGGAAGTGGTACCAGTCGGGGAACGTCTGCAACCTAGCTCGCTCCCTATTTGTCAACGCACGGTTTTCCGACCAGTGATACACATGAGTGCCACCGCCCCCGGATCCGGTGATGGTATAGGAGGGCATGTCAGGGCGAAGTCTCTTGTAGATCTGGCTCATAGTCGCGCCGGCTACATTTAGCTTCAGGTGCTCGGGCAGATCTGCAGTGAACGCATTCTGGCCCGGCAGGATGTGAGACAGCCGCTCCTGCACGACCGGCGACTGCTTTGTATGTTCATTATTGTGAGCGTCAGCTGCGATAGGGGGGCATTCAATGGCCGCCTGGGAACTGACATCAAGGTCGCTGTAGAGCGCCGGCGAAGGGACCTTAAACTCAACATCCTGATCGTTTCGGATACCCACGATCAGAATCCGGTGTCGTGCCTGCGGCACTCCATACTGCTCGAATTTGTACAGGTGAGGAACAACGTTGTACCCGGCCTGGATCATTTCACCAAGAATGAGCCCAAAGGTGTCTCCGGAGTTAGAGCTTCGGAGTCCACCGACGTTTTCCGCCACGAACCATAGCGGCTGGTGAGAGTTTAGGACGCTTATACCATGCTGATACAAGGGTCCGAAGGTGCCGTCAATTCCTTTCTGCTCCCCGACAATACTGAAGTCATTGCAGGGAAACCCGAACGCAAATCCCTCGATCTCAGGCAGTGAGTGTGTCTCAAGGGTCCGGACATCCTCGCAGTGCACGGTATCGGTGGATGCCCCCGGGATGTTCGCAATGTAAGTGTCGCAAGTGGAGCGATCATAGTCGCTCGCCCACTGGTGGACTATTTCGTGTCCAGGTACGTTGACTCCCGCCAGCTTGGCGCCCAACGCGAGACCGCCTGGGCCTGAAAACAACTCACCGAGTCTGTACTTCACTGCATCTCCCTTGGGAACTAACGGCTGAGCGCGGACCGGGGCCCGCGCTGCGAATTCGCGTCTCATCGCAACTACGAATGTATGTTCGACTGCGCCAGTCTAGCAGCTGCCTACGACGACGAGAGAGATCGCGCGCGGGGACTCACGTGGCGGGAAACAAACACCAGTCCCCACGCGCAATGACCGCACCCTTTAACACGCCGCACTAGGTCGCGTGAGCATCCATGTCACTGACGGGCGACTCGTCCGCCAGCAGGCTCAGGTCGTCATCCTGGTCTAGTGGCGCCAGATCGATGTCGTCCTCCGGCTGCAGGGATTCCGCCAGCGCCCGGAAGACGCCGACGGCGTCTGCGACGGGCAGTGCACTAAGCCGCCGATATCCCATCATGAAGTTCGTCTCTTTGAAAAACGTCCTTGTGATGTTCTTCCCCCTGCTGTCGAAAACGCCTTCGTCGTCAAGCGCCTGCAACATGGTCATCAGAACTTCCCTTGACCAACCGATCTTTCTGTCTAGAAGTTCTTGGAGTAGCCGCTGGTTGGAAAACATGAGCTTCGTGAAGTGGTAGGGATCATCTCGGCGGAGCCCTTCAAAGCGCCCCGATGGATCGTTCCACGGCGATACGGTAAGCTCCGTCGCCCACCAGAGTCGGGATAGTGCGTTTCGACCGAGAGTACGTGGGCTCCCATCCGTAAACCATCGCCGCTCGACCTGGCGGGCGAACTTGGCCCTTTCTTCGCTGGTGATGCCAAAGGCAATCTGCGCCAGTCCGGATGGCCATCGGGACTGGACGTATTGACGAAAGGTGACATGTGTCAGATAGGTCCACAGCCGCGGGTCGGACGCTTGCAATCTCGTGAGACGAAGATATTGGTGCAACCGGACAGCATCTCTAAAGTCGTCTTCCCGGCGCCCGTCAAGTTGCGGCTGCACTCCGTGGAGCACAATCGGGGATTCAAGCCTGGACACGTCAGTGAGGTCGAAGTTCGACGATACGTATGGTTCGACCTTATGCTCCCGCTTTACAAGGTCCAAAAGTTCCTCTGTGTGGGCCCGTGTAAACACGTACTGCTTGTCGCTGGTCACAGGATTTCCCCCATCAGATCGTGGAACTCTGCATCGCTTTGCTTGGCCGCCAATCCCGCCAGGCATCTATCAACGGGGTCTCCTAGGAGGTCCTGCGCTGCCCGAAGTGGAGTCTCCTCGGTCAGCCCTCGCGTGGAACGCATCTCCTGCAGACGGTCGAACCATCCGTACCCGGCGAAGTCGGTCTCGCCGTTGTCAATCTGTTCGAGCGCTGCTACGAGTACGGGTAAAACGACTGCTGCGTGGACTACTTCGGGGGCGAATTCACGCGCTTTCATGTAATCATCGAAGGCGCTGGACGATAGACCGATAACCAGGAAATCGCCTTCATAATCAACAGACATGGCCTCCTCTTGCGTCGGGACCTTGTGAATCTTGACAAAGGATGCGGCCGAATTGTGCATTGGGTCGAAGGCTGGGTCTGCCACGAAAGAAGCTGTTCCGCCCGTCGCAATCACATCACCCGGCTCAAGCGTGAAGGGGTCACCGGCCAGATCTGCATGAGTGCCAGCCGGGAGATAGTCTGTAGCCCCACTTAGCGCCACTACGTCAAATGAAACCTCGACCAGGTCCCTGAGCTCCTCAGCTGGGATGGAGATGGAGAGACCCGGTTCGTGCGTGAGGACTGTTCGTCGGTAGAAGGTTTTGCGACAAACTATTTCCACAGAATACGTCGCATTGCGGTCCAGGATTAGTTCAGCGATGGTGGAGTGGTTCAAACCCATGACGATGTCCAGCTTGTACCGGTCATCGTCGGGCGTGCATTCCAGCGTTGGCTCGAATGTCCCCTGAAGGTCGTCGCTATTGCCGAGAACCGGGTACGGATAGCTGATCCGGAGGTCACTCATCTCAAGCCACCCCCAGGGTGTAGCGACCTGTGGATTTCAGGGTGATCATAAGCTTCATCGGGACGTCCTGCTCCAATTCCAGATTTAGAATTCGAGAGCCCTCGATTTCCAGCAACTGACCCGATTCCATCTGCACTGACTCCACAGGGATAGTCGAAGAGACCACCTCACCAATTGCAACGATCTCGAGCGCCCCGGACTGCGTGGTCTCCGGGTGGAGAGTAGCCGAATATCGACGTCGGCCCCCGGAGACGACCTCCCGCGAGCGGAAAAGCAGTTTGGATGTGTCCAGTGCCGGAGACGTGTTCGCCTCGCCCCCCTTGGGCGGCTGCGTGCTTGACTTCTTCTTGTTCTTTGGTTCGCCGGCTCGCCCGCCGCTGCCTCCGCCCTTTTGCCTCGGCTTCGTGACCTCAACGGTTCGCCTTGTTGGCTTGTTCGGTCCAGATACTTCCGCTTCGCCTGCCTTTGCGGATTCGGCCCCGCTCTCAACAGGCGACGTTTCTTGGGTCCGCTCGGACGAAGTAGTCCTACCGACTTGATCATCGCGCTGCGCCCGCTCTGGGAGATACCCAGCCAAATCCGGTATATCCTCCGGATCGGAATTGGCTACAGGCGACAACGTCTTCAGCTCGCGCTTGATCCAGTCTGTGATGTAGCGCAAGATCCTGGCCCCCTTTTCCCTGTCTCGACTCTGGTCCCACTTGTCGTGCGCGGGTGGCTCCAGCCCGCGAAGAAGTCGGTTGCCCTCAGGGTCGTCACAGATGAAAACCCCAGCAAAAGGTTCACTAAGCGCGTATGCGTTCTTCTCGAACACCGTCATCTTCGCCCGGCGCATCATCTGGATTTTTCGAGGAAGATTGGCTCCCGTTTTGACGTACAGATGAACTTGCCCAAGGAGCGGCAAATCACCCTTGAAGTGGCGGGTCCGGTCATTGACCGCATCGAAGTAGGGCCGAACACCCGCGAACTCGGGGGAGGATGAAATGATCTCACCCAAAGTGGCGGCATTGAGCTGGAGGATCTCCTGACCGTTCTTCCTGAAGTCGACAACCAGATCGCCGAAATGCACCGCAGCCCAGAAATTTGCGAGTACGGACTTGAGCAGCGCCTGGTGCCAAACGTCGGACGCTGATCGATACCCGAGGACAAACAGGTCCGTCCCGCGTTGGGTTCGTCTAAAGGGTGAGGGAATAGCATCTGGATTGCGGACGGACTTGACCCCCGGGCTGGCCAGGAATCCAAGCTGACCAACCCCACGCTTGACGTCTTGGTCTCCGGCTATGTAACTCGACAGCCGAGCTTTCCCTTGGAAGACCGACTCGCCGTCACCGTTGACGGTTCCGTACAGGACGGTTCGGAGTTGGGAAGCAGCAAACGGGGCCCCCTTGCCGATACCGAACGAACCGCCGCCGACCCCATGCATGGAATTTGAACCGGAGGCCCGGATTAGCCTGTACCAGCCGCCCTGTTTGTCGTCATCCTGACCGTCGAGCCCAGAGGTGTTGAAGTCAGAAACCTTGAGCACCGCGAGGGTATCCCGCGACAAAAGACCAATCGCCGTTTCATAGAACGCAGCGGCGCGCTCTTGGCCTTCGGCGTAGTCATAGGCTCGCGTCATGATCACTTGAAGTTGATCAAGCTTTGGAATGTCAGCCTTGTCAACGTCCATGAGGTCGAATGAAACGCGTACTGGGGTGGAATCATCCAGACGGGCGTCTAGAGAGTTTTGGATACTTTCACGAGCGATGTAGTGCTCATGCTGGCCCTCGAAAGTTTCTCGTAGGGGGTCGTTGATACCGTCCTCATCCCCACCGCCCGTGGTGGGAAAATACCACGAGTACGCCTCTGACGCTCCTAGCTCGGTCATTTGCATGATCCCCATTTAATTGTTGATTGTTTGGCATGTAACGCTCAAGTTGACGTCATAAGACGTTGCTCGGGCGGTCATCGCACTGAGCTTCGACGGACTCGTGGTGGCCCGGGCAACAAAACAGTAACGTTTACATAACCGTTATCGGCGGCCGGCGACGTGGCACGGCTTCGAAGCTCACTGCGTCAAGCCTGCATGCCTCCTCCAGGTTTCCCTGAAGCCGGTACAGGCCTGTTCCCGTTTTGGATCCGAACCCATAAAGGCGATACAGGTGCCCCTGAAGGTCCAAGACAAACATGTCGAAGTATTTTGCGACCGTGGCATCGACCTCGTCCACCGTCCACGGTTTTCCCGTCTCCCCCGTAAGCATGCCGCCAGGATATAGCATTCGTTAAGTTGCAAACGTCGTTTCGTCTTCGAGGAGTAGCCCCCGGCATGTTGAACTACTGGATGTTCCCGAGGCCCTTCCGCAAACTCACGGGGGTTCCGTTGCTAGTGGCGGTCAGCGTGAAGCTGGCGCTCGGGAGGGAATGGGCAGGCCAACGACAGACTCAAGTCAATTTCGAAGAGGCCTTGGAACTAGAAGGACTTAAGCGTCCGGGAGAACGGCGGGACGGCTCTGGAAGTGGCGGCCGAACACACCAGGCCGCACTCAAGACGCTCGGCCTCGTGTTTAACGGCACGGACCAGCACGGGGTCAGGAGACTGTTTACCACTCTTGCCGGCGACGCGCTGGCCAAGGGGTCCAACCCGATCCCGGTACTCACGGAACAAGTCATGAAGAACCAATTCCCTTGCTACCAGTACAGCGGCGCCCGGGGCCTCAAAGAAATGGCACCTCGATTCAAAGTGCGCCCATTCGTCTTCATCCTGCAGCTACTCCTGCATCCCCAATTGAGTGGGAACCTGACCCAAGAAGAGACCGCCAAGCTTGTCATAACGTACGGTGAGTCTAATAGCCCGAAGTGTGTCGATGACGTCGTTGACAGAATTCTGAAGTTTCGCGCTGACGGCGACTCGTCTCTGGAAGCCGACTTTGACGAAAAGTTCGGAACTAGCTGGGAACAGTCACGGGCGGGAAACCGGTTTGGTCACCTCCTCGATGTGGCCAATACCGCACTGAACTGGTTGGAATACACATTACTGACGCAACGTGAACTCCGGCCCTCGTCTGTCAGCCTGATTCCCAGCCAGGTGGCGAAGGCACAACAGTACGTGAACAATTACCAGTCGAAACCGTTGCTCCGGGACCACACCGACGAGGCGAAGTTCCAGCGGGCCTATGGCCTAGCTCCTGGAACCTTTCGCGACAACCGGAACCTAACGCGCGAAGCCACAGTGACCCTCCAAGCTGTAATGGCATCCGAAGTCAATGCTCAGTTCGTGAAGCTTTCTACAACTCGGATCATCACGGGCGTCGATGCAGGGCTTGTCCGAGAGATTAGAGACATTACCGGCTTCGATGAGGCTTTCGTCCAGAAGACCCTTCAGAAACTGCATCCTAACGGCGAATTGGGACCGTTCCTGACTAAGCTCAACGAGATGGCTCATCAGGGTCGTGAGGACGCGCGGGACTTCGAGCTGGCCACCGCTGAAGTGTTCCGCAAGGTCTTTGGCTTCGAAGCGGAGCAGATTGGCCAGCACGGACGTCAGCCGGACATTTGGGTCAAGGATCCGGCAAACGGGTACTCCGGCATCATCGACAACAAGGCGATCAAGGACTTCTCCATCAGCCACACTGCCGAATCGGTCATGGCCAACACCTATATCCCTGCATACCTTAGCAACGATGGGCACGACCTGGCGTTCTTCATGTACATCGCCGCGGGACTGAAACCGACCATTAACCGGGGTCTCTCCAACATCATCGAACAGACGGGTGTCGGCGGCTCTGCAATCGACATAGCCACGTTCATCGAACTGGTACTGCAGTATGAAGACACACAACACGAGTCCGGCCGCGACGCGCTGCGCGACCTATTCTCTATCGGCCGCGCCATTTCGCTCTCCGACATAGAAGAAGCCTTGTCCGTCAGAGAAACGTAGGAACCGGCCTGGACGTTGACCCAGCCCGGTAGCTTTCGTGTCCGTGGCCGCCTGGATGGCAAGCGGGGCGGCTCGCGAGGGCACCCGGGAGCGGCCCCGGTCCTCCCTGCAACGATTCGCTGCAGCCCAGCCCAACGAGACCTGGCAGTCGGACTTCACCCACTGGCGCTGGCCGCTGGCTGACGGCACGGGCACCGAGATCCTGAATTTCCTCGATGACCACTCCCCTCACCTGCTGTCCTGCACCGCCCGTGCCCGTATGACAGGGCCGCTGGTCGTGGCGGAATTCCTCGCCAGCATCGAAACGCACGGCGTCCAGGCCTCAACGCTGACAGACAACCGAATGGTCTACACAAGCAGGTTCTCCGGCGGAAAGGGCGGCCGGAACGCCTTCGAACGCACCCTTGCAGCTTTCGGCATCCGGCAGAACGACTCACCCAGCCCCCGCAGACCCAGGGAAAGATAGAACGGTGCCACCAGACACCCAAGAAATGACTGCACGGACAACCGCGCCCAAACCCTGGCCGAGCTCAAAGACCAGCTCCGGAAATTCCGGCACATCTACAACCCCGAACGCCCGCACCGTGCCCTGAACCGGCGCACCCCGGCCGCCGCCTACGCGGCCACACCCAACGCAGTCCCGGGCGCCGGCCCCGACCGGACGCACCTCCGTGCCAGCACCGACCGCATCGACACCACTGGGAAAGTCAGCCTTCGCTTCGCCGGCTACCTCCGGCACCTCGGCATCGGCCGGGCCCACGCCGGCGCCGCCGTCCTGGTCCTCACCGAGGAAAGGGAGGCCGTCGTCATGGACCCGGCCACCGCGGAAATCCTGGGTTATAGGACAAAACGTGTGTATGGGAGGGACTTGCTTCCCGGTGCTGGCGGGCGAAATTAGGGGTAGCTAAGCTTTGGGACCTTAGGGTGGCTGGGGTGCTTGTATATCTCTGGAATGTCTGGTTTGCGGCCGGGGGCTGGTTCGGAACGGTAAAACGGCTGCGGGCAAGCAGCGCTACCGGTGCCTGGATCGCGGGGCGAGCCGCTCGGGTGAACGCCCTGATGTGAGCCGTCGGGCGGAGCTTGAGGCGTTTCTGGGCTGGCTACTGGGCACCGGCAGCCAGGCAGGGACCGTCTCGTTCGGCACGCCCCGGTCGTTCCGGCGCCGCACGGCGTGGTGCTGGAATGTCGCCCCCGGGATACCGGCTACGGGCGAAGTCCACGATCAGATCCAGGTCGACGGGATCTATGCCGGCTCGTGGTGTTGCCTGATCGCGATCGCCGGAGACCACGTGATCGGCTGGCAGTGGTGCGACACCGAAAAGAAGGCCGCGTGGGCGGCCCTGCTGGACCGGTTCCCCGCACCGCGGGTCGTGATCACCGACGGCGGATCCGGGATCGCCGCCGCGTTATCTGGCTGCTGGTCCGATACCGCCGTGCAGCGCTGCCTGGTCCACGTCCCACGCAACGTGCGGACCTACCTGACCGGCCGCCCCCGGACCGAGGCCGGCAAAGCCCTCCTGCGCCTGGGCCGGGCCCTGACACGGATCACCACGGCGGCCGAGGCCGCGGCATGGCTTGGTGGCCTGAACGACTGGCATCGGGTCCACGGCCAGCTGGTCCGGGCCCGGACCTACCGCAGTAACAACACCCTGGCGCCGGCGTGGGTGCGGGCGAATCAGACCTGGTGGGTTACCCATGACCGGCTGCGCAAGGCCTACCGGCTCCTGGAACGGCTAAGCCAGGCCGGGACATTGTTCACCTACCTGCGCACCGAGTTCGCCGGCCTGGGCATCGCCTCCACGACCAATCGGATTGAAGGCGGCACGAACGCCCAGCTACGACTGTTGCTCAGGGCCCACCGCGGGATGAACGAAGAGCACCAGAAGCGGGCCATCGAGTGGTACCTCTACCTGCACAGCGAGAACCCGGTCCAGCCCGCCCGGCTAATCCGGCCAGAGCACCACACAACCGCACGCCTGCCGGCACAGCCAGCACCCGAGCAACCACACGGACCCGAGGAATACGGCACCGCGGCCAGCGCAGACGAAGGCCTCTGGGCCCGCAAGGGCTGGGCTGGACGCACCTGACACGCCCGGCATTTACACACGTTTTGTCCTATAACCCGAAATCCTCGCGGAATTCACCCTGGACCCGACAAAGAACTATCAGGGCAAAAAGAAACACCCCGGTCCGAAGACCGGGGTGTTTCGGATGACCCGACACATCCGTGATGGATGTCTCGTCTCACCACACTGGTGCGCGGAGGGGGACTTGAACCCCCACCCCCTTTCGAGGACTAGCACCTCAAGCTAGCGCGTCTGCCATTCCGCCACCCGCGCGGGTGGTAATTCGCGATATTTTTCGCCACTGGGCGTATCAATTTCTCCGAAGTAGCGTCAACGAGCTTAGCATGAAGCTACCGGGGCCGGGCTTGTGTTGGTGAATGTCCGCCGCGCTGGGACACGGCCTCCGCCAGGGTGTCGGCTAGTTCGGACAACTGGATATTCTGACGTTGGACCCGCCAGGCACCCCGAGCACCTTGAGCGTGCTCCGCGCGAGTGGGCCTCAGCGAGGCAGGACCAACCTGCCCATACCTCCTATCTAATCCCACAACCGCAGGCCCTCCCCAGCGTCCCGTCCGATGTCTGCTCCAACCCTGCCAGTTGAGGCTTCATGAACGGCCGGAATTTGTCTCCATCAAGGTAAGGGCTCGTCCAGTAGCTCTCCTTGATCCAGCGCCTGCGGTTAAACCGTCCACAGCAATTCCGTTGCTTTCATCCGGTGGGCATTTGGGCGGCCATGAGCTAAAAACTCCGTTCTACCTCTTGGTCCTTGCGGAAATGTTTGCCGTGCCCCGCACCCACAACCGCGACGGCCTCCCCCGCGTCCCGTCGGACATCTGCCCCGTTCCCGTCAGCTTCGGCTCCATGAAACGGCGGAACGTGTCACGCATTTGAGTCGCGCCGGCCACCGCCTCGTGCAGCTCCCGCAGATCCCGCAGCGTGAACGGCTCATCCAGCAGCTCGCCAGGATCCGGTGCCTCACGGTAGGCAGCCCGCAGCCACTCCACCGCCTTCGCCACAATGTCCGCGTGGCCGTACGGCAGCCCGGCGATCAGCTCCGGTTCCCCGGTCACCGAAGCCAGCCGGACGCCGTCGGACTTCAATGCCTCCTCGAGATCCTTCAGCGGCACCACATCCACGTGCGCCACCGACAGCACCCAGCCGCGGTCATCGCGCCCGGGCTCGTCAAAGACCTGCAACTGGCGCGGCACCCGCCCGGAGATGCCCGCCTTCTCTCCCAGACACCGCAGCACCGCGTCCGCGAGGGTCTCGCGTTCGCGCAGGAACGTGCCAGGCAGCGCCCACATTCCGTGCCGATGCTCCTCTTCGCGCCGCACCAGCAGCACGCACACGCTGCCGTCCGCCACCGTCAGCACCGCCGTATCCACCGCCACCGAGGGGCGCGGGTAGTCGAGCAGGGACGGACCGGGACTGTTCTTGGAATCCTTCACACGATTATTTAACGCAGTCTTGCGCTAAAGATGCAAGCCATGCATACTGGAGTCAATTAGCGCAGAAATGCATTAAATCAATTGGAGGTCCATCATGAAGATTCCACAGCTCCACGTCGGCGCCGGCAGCAGGCTCGGGCCCCTCGGCATCTTCCCGGTCTGGACCTCCGGCTTGGGCAGCCTCGGCATCAGCACCGGGACCCACGCCGACGTCGCCGTGACCGAACTCGCCAGCGGCGCCCAGGTCGACCGGCTCACCGTCACCAACAACGGCCCCCACCCCGCGCTGCTGCTGGAAGGCGAACTGCTCGAAGGCGGACAGCAGCACCGGACCTGCGCCCGCGACGTCGTCCTGGGCCGCGGCGAAACCCGCGACATCGACACCTTCTGCGTCGAAGCCGGCTGCTGGGAAGCCGGAGAAACCAGCCACCGCCGGCAGGCACGGCGCGCCCCGCTGAACGTCCGGTCCGAGCTGGCCAACGGTGGTCCCAACAGCCTGCGCGGGACCAACCGGCAGGGCCGCATCTGGGACCGCGTCCGCCGCTTCGACACCGCCCGCGGCGCCTCGGTGACCAGTTCCCTGCTCGACCACATGGACCGGTTCAAGGAGGACGTGCACAACCGCTTCGACGCCGCGGACGCACCGGCCGCGCTGGAAGGCCAGCGCGGCGTCGTGATCGGACTCGGCCAGCAGCCGCTGCTCCTGGAGGTCTTCGGCACCAACACCCTCTTCCGCCGCCACTACCGCCAGCTGATCGATTCCGCGCTGCTGGACCTGGAACTCCTCTCACCCCAAGCGCTGGCGTCCGGCCCCATGCCGGGCCAGCGTGCCCGCGACTTCGCCGCCCACGTCCAAGCGATGGACTTCGGAACGTTCGACGACGGCGCCGCGGCTGTCGAAGTCCGGAACCACGGCTCACTCCGGAGCCGCAATGTCTCCCGCGCCGCCGGAACCGTTTCCGCCGCCGGCATCGCCGTCGAGCTCGCCAAGCGTCGCCCCCAGCTGGCCCACCTGACTGGCTGGAACACCCAACACCCCCTGATGGAGATGGCATGAAACTGACCCCCTTGCAGAATGACCGCGCGGCCGGCGTCCTCGTCGCCCTGGCCGCCGGCGATGCCCTCGGAGCCGGCTACGAATTCGGCACGCCGCTGCCGGACGATGCCGAGGTCACCATGAAGGGCGGCGGGCCCTTCGGGTTCGCACCGGCCGAGTGGACCGACGACACGTCCATGGCCATCCCGATCGCCCAGGCCGTGCTGGAGGCAGCGTCCAACGCGGGGTCCTCCTCCTCCGCGGCGCTCACCATGATTGTCCGGGCCTGGACCGCATGGGCCGCCGAGGCCAAGGACGTGGGCGCCCAGACCAATTCCGTCATCGCGGCCGCCCGACGGCTCGCTTCCGCTGCCGGCAGGAGCGAAGTCCATGCCGCTGACTTCAGCGCCGCGGCCGCGGACTTCCACGCCCGCACCGGCCGCAGCGCGGGCAACGGCTCACTCATGCGCACGGCACCGCTGGCCCTGGCCTATCTCGACCGTGACCCGGCCGAGCTGATGGCTGCCGCTGGGGCGCTCAGCGCGCTGACGCACGCCGACCCGGACCCGCGGGAAGCCTGCGGCCTCTGGTGCGTGGCCATCCGTGCAGCGGTCCTGACCGGGAGGCTCGACGTCCGGACCGGCCTGCCGATGCTGTCCGCCGACCGGGCGGCACTGTGGCTGGAACGGATCGAAACGGCGGAGCGGTCCCGGCCGCGGGACTTCACGCGCAACGGCTGGGTGGTCGAGGCGTTCCAGGGCGCCTGGAGCGCCATCCACTTAGCGGGCGCGTCGGCGTCCGGCCCGGCGCACCTACGGGCAGCACTGGAAGAGGCCGTCCGCGGCGGCCGGGACACGGACACCGTCGCCGCCATCGCGGGCGGACTGGTGGGCGCCGCTTACGGCTACACGACCGTGCCTTTCGAGTGGCGGCGCCGCCTGCACGGCTGGCCCGGGCTGGGGGCACGCGACCTCATGATGCTTGGCATGGAGCTCGGCCGCGGTGAGGGCCGCCGGCCCGCGTCTTGGCCGCGCGCCGAGCACCAGGACTACAGCATGTGGAGCAGCACCGATGCGCTGGTCCAGCACCCGCACGACGACGGAGTGTGGCTGGGCGGCGTCGGGTCCCTCGCGCGCGTGGCGGAGTTGGGGATCGACGCCGTCGTCTCCCTGTGCCGGCTGGGAACTGCTGATGTGCCGTCCGTTGCGCCGGAGGACCATGCGACTTTCTGGATCATCGACTCCCCTGTTGAGCACGACAACGCCCACGCCGCGTTTGTGCTGCGGGACGCGGCATCCGCCGTTGAACGTTTCCGGGCGGAGGGCAAGACGGTGCTGCTGCACTGCGTCCGGGCGGAGTCGCGGACGCCTACCGTGGCCGCGTTGTACGGGGCGCGGGTTGCGGGGATTACGCCGCTGGAGGCGCTGGACGATGTGCGTCGGGTGCTGTCTGGCGCGAATCCGAACGGATTGTTCGTAAAGGTGCTGAAGAATGCTCAAACAGCACCATAAGATGAGCAAATTGTGGGTCTCGGAGTCCAAATAGCGGTTCGCGGAAATGCAGGGGGAAGATAGTGCCCGTTTACCTTGAAGAGCTCGCCCTGAGCGTTGCCCGGTGCGATGAACTATCGGCAGCAAATGATCCGGAAACGGGCCACGGGCACCCCTGCCACAAGATTGTCAGGTCCCAAGACGCCAATAAAGGTCCGGTTCAAGTCCCGGAAGCGTGGGCCGGCAACCTTGAAGCCGCACGAGTAGTCTTTCTTTCGTCAAACCCCGCCATTAGCGTCGGCAACCCGAACGCCAAGTGGGCGTCGAAAAAATATGCTGAAAAGTACCCCACTGTCGACTGGGCAGATTCTGACATCGCTGACTTCATGGTCAACAGGTTCGATTCGGAGCATGGGTGGGTGGTGGGACGACGACATCGTAAGGTGGATTCCGCGGCCGTCGACGGCTCCCCCGCGTACGGTTCTCCGGAGCCGTATTGGGGCTGGGTCGAGAAACAGACGAAGTCATTGCTGGGTCCAGACGTCGACTGGTACGACGCCGCCGTGATGACCGAAGTCGTCCACTGCAAATCCAACAACGAGTACGGCGTTCCTGAAGCAGCGCTGCGCTGTTCTACAAGTCATATGGGTCGAATCCTCGAATTGTCATCGGCCGGACTGGTCGTCGTCGTTGGTGGTCAGGCAGCCAACGCTTTTCGCGTCGCCTATGCCGAGCCGCTCGGGAGCAAGCCTAACTTCGGCAAACACAGTCTCAATGGACTGCCTGACGCAAACCACAACGTCTTCCAGCTTCAAATCGGCGGGCGCACGAGGCTTGTGTGCTTCGTCAAGCACCCGGGAGCGCGCGGCGGGTCCGCAATGTTGGAGACCCAGTATCCCGATGACATCGAACGTATTCGAAATGCAGCAAGGGGGCAGCGATGAAATGCATTCCGGAAGAACCGGACTTCGGTGACGGCCAGCTGGCGGAGAAGGTGCTCTGGGATACGCTGAAGAAGAGCCTGCCGGACGACGTCGTACTTGCTCACTCAGTCCAAGTTCGAGACGGGCGCGCGGAACACGAGATCGACATCCTCGTCCTGTGGCCAGGAGTGGGTGTGGCCGCCATTGAGGTCAAAGGCGGCAAGGTAGGCGTCGCGGACGGACAGTGGTACCAATCAGACCGCTCCGAGAAACGCCCTCTCAAAAGCCCAGTGGTGCAGTCCCAGGGATCCGCACACGCCTTCAAGAACTGGATCGAGTCTCGACTCGGGAGTCGACTGACCAGCCGTTTCGCTTACATGGTCAGTTTCCCGTACACGGACGTCCGGCAAGATTGGGAGATGGCCGGCTGCCCTCGGGCACTCGTCTTGGACAAGGCAGACACCGTTTCCCCCGCCGCACTGGTCCGCGCGGCCATAGAACAGGAAGGCAGTGGCTCAACCCCTTTGGTGCCGGCGTTCATGGATCGAATCGTCCGCGTGCTCAGCGGAAAGCTGGGAGAGGACGAGGCTCGGACTCAGGACCATAAGGAAGCCGAGGACGCGCAGGATCACCTCACCGAACGTCAATCAGTGTTGTTGCGGGCAACCCGGTCGGTCCCCCGGATCAGGTTCACCGGAGGGGCCGGCAGCGGCAAGACCTGGTTGGCCGTGGAAAAGGCCCGGCTGCTGTGCAGGGAAGGCAAACGCGTGGGCCTGTTCTGCTACAACAGAGGGCTGAGCCAGTACTTGCAGCAGCAAGTCTCCGGCTGGCGGCAGGCCAAACCCATTTTTACGGGCGAATTTCATGAGTACGTCCGGGCGCTCGGTGTCCCCAACGGTTCCGGGCAGGATTATTTCGAGGAGGAAATGCCCCGCCTTCTCATGGAACTGGCGGGCCGCATGGAACCGCACGAGCGTCTGGACGCCGTCGTCGTCGACGAAGCGCAAGACTTTGCCCCGCTGTGGTGGGAATCGCTGCTCGCCTGCACCACCGATGCCGAGGCCGGTGAGGTTTACGCGTTCATGGACGACCGGCAGGACGTTTACCAAAGGTGGGGCGGGACTGTCGCCATCGGCAAGCATCCGACGGCAGACCTGGTGCCGATTCATATCGATGAGAACCTCCGCAACACCAGGAAAATCGCCGAGACGTTTAGGTCTTTCGCAGGCGAGCACTTCACTCCCCGGGGCGGCACGGGCCTGCCTGTACGGCGAGTCGAATGCCTGACGGACGACGCCCTCGACACCGCCGACGAATGTGTCGAAGCGCTCATGGACGAAGGCTGGTCCAACAACCAGATAGCTCTCCTGACCACCAAGTCACGGCACCCGGTGCATCAGGAGCGCTTCGACAACGATTCCATTGCCGAGTACTGGCTCGACTTCCATGCGAACAACGACGTCTTTTACGGCCACGTCCTGGGATTCAAAGGCCTCGAACGATCCGCGGTGGTTCTTTGCGTCAACGGCTTCAAGGACCTCGGCCGCGCAGCGGAGCAACTGTACGTTGGCCTCTCCCGGGCCAGGAGCCTGCTGGTGGTGGTTGGCGATTCTGCTTTGTTGGAAGAGGCTGGCGGGCGGGACCTCAAGGCAGCACTCGCCCGGGCCGACACGTGGATGCCTGCAACTCCGGCCGATCGGTGAGGGGACGGGGTGGCTCCGCCAATATTGTCAGTGCCGCGAAGTATGACTTCCTACAGGAGACAGGACCCCGACTGGGATAGGGAACGAAGTGAATCTTGAAACGGATGTGATACTCGGTGCCTTTGCAGTCATCGGTATTTTCGTTGTATGGGTAACGCGTCGAAATAGTGCGAAAGACCGCCCGGGCGACAGGGCACTTAAGCCGACGGCAGACACCATCCCGCCCCGGGCGCCATCGCCGCCGGAACGGGGCCGACCACCACGGCCAACCACAGGTTTGGGGCAGGCTAAGGCACCGACCGAGTCGCAGCCTGAAGTCGTGCGCCGCTTTCACGCTCAGCTACTCACTGACACCTCGGGAGCGCCAATAGGCTCTGGAGATCGGGCCGCATGGTTAAAGGCTCGGCTGAATGGGGTGACAGCTACCGACGTCGGAAAGATCGTCAAACTCAACGGTCACTTCAGCGAGCAACGAGCTGCCCTCCTGGAAGCAAAGTTGAGCGGTCAAGAAGGTCCGTTCCTGCCCGCTTACCAGCACGGCATCGACAGGGAACCCATCATTGCCGCCTGGGTTGCCGGGAACTACGGGATCCAGCCCAACAGCCTGCTTTGTCGTGGCGACAACCCACGTCATCTGGCCACACCGGACGGTATCGGTGCCGGTGTCGTCGCCGAGATCAAGACGTCCACCCGGCCTTTGGACCAGGCGCTGGGCACGTACAGGGATCAGCTTCAGTGGCAGCTCTATGTGACGCAGTCGGAGCGTTTGCTGTTTGTCGTCGAGAACAGGGACACTCTCCAGAGGGAAGCCCGCTGGATAGAGCGGGATGATTACCGCATCTTGATCCTTGCCGCACATGCCGATGCGTTCATCCAGGAGCTGGACGAGCGTCGAGCAGCCGCCCGTCCTTCGATTGCGACGCCAGCGCAGCAGCCAGCAGCAGGCCCAGTTGCTCCAGTGCCGGCAGCAGTAGGGACTGCTTCGCCCGGCCTTCCGCACGCGCCTGCCTCGCTGTCTACCGCTGCGACTACCCCGGCCCCGGCAGTGACAGTTGAAAATGACGTCGATGAGACCCGTCCTTGGAACGACGCTGAACGCGGGAAGCTCGTGGCTGGCTACGTGGGAGGTGCAACGATTGCAGAGCTCGCGACGCGCGTCGGCACAACCCATCGGGCAGTCGTCTTCGAGCTCAGCCGGCTGTGGCTAAAGCCAGAAGGTTCGATGGTCGATCCCACGGCCGCGAGGTTCGGAGCCTACTGGAGTTCAGGGGAAGAGCGGACCCTTAAGGACCTTTACTCGACTGGCATCAGCCTCCCGAACATTGCCCGCAAAATGCAGCGCGACCAGCTGGGCATAGCCTTCAGGCTTTTCGAGAACCACATTCCGCAGTTGCCAGCGGCTCCTACGACTCCAGCAGAGAAACGCAAGGCACATACGAGTCCTACGCCTGAACCGTCGCTGCCTCTCGACTTCGAGACGACGAACCCCGCACCGCCAGCGCCGGCACCTGAGGCTATAAGCATTTCTGAAATGCCAATACCTGCCGTACTTCTTCCTCCCAAAGTCGCTGTCCAGCGTCAAGAAGTCGTGTTGCCACCCGAGACAATCGTCGGAGGCCTCGACCCAGATAACGACTCAGATGACAATCGCCATTGGTCGCCGATGGAGTTGGGGAGATTGCTGAATCTGTATGGCGACAACGAAGACATGGAGATCTTCGAACTGGCTCGACATTTCCGCACCACGAGCCGCGCCGTCGTTATTGCCCTGGCGTCCATAGTCCTTGAGCCGCAAGGTCCACTTGAAGATCCTCACCTCGCGAAGCGGGACTGGACCCAAGGTGATGTCGACACCGTCCATGACTTATTCAGAGCCGGGTCTCCTCTCCCCCAAATCGCGCATGCTACCGGACGTGACCAGTTGTCCGTCGCCTTCCGTCTTCTTGGGGATAGACTTCCGGAGATTTCAGGGCTGATTGAAGAATTCCAGACGGCATGACAATCGTGATGCCAAGCTTGGCCAAACAGGGGGGAAAATGACAGTTCCGGACATTCTGGATGACGACCATATCGATGCTGCAGCCAAACTTCTCAGCGCATACTACCGTCGAACAACTGCCGATCTGCCCGCCTACACGGGAAGCCTGTTCACCAGCTGGGCCGGCGGTGGAGATGCGCCGGACGTCGTGGACTGCGTAACGTCCGACGACCTCATCGCTGTCTCATTTCTTGCATTGGACGTCCCCGGCGAAGCAGCCTTCGGAATTCTGGAGACTCATGCAGCTCTGATTTCCGACCTTCTGGCGCAGATTCCGGCCGACCTCGACATGGCCGACATTCAAACGAACAACTTCGACAAACTATTCGGCGAAGACAGCCCTGCGCTTCAGCTATGGCACGTTCTCCGGGGACGCGACACCGGCCGCTGGGGCATGGGCGAGACTCGCACGAGCAAGTTAATTGCCAGGAAGCGTCCCAGGCTCATCCCCATCTACGATTCGATCGTAGGTCCGCTGATGGAACTAGAGACCGGGTCGGTGGGCCAGTGGAAAAAGTGGCACACGGCGTTAACCAATGGCGCAGGCCTTCCCCAGCGGCTCCGAGAAATTCGCAGGGTCTCAGGAATCTCAGATCCGATTTCTGATATTCGCGTCATGGATATCGTGCTCTGGATGCACGGGAAGCGGAATCTCGCCTCGTGATCGGCCGCAAACGGGGGCCCGAGACGCTCAGGGACAACTATGCGCAGTTCATCGAGCAGCTGGATGCCGCCTCGAAGAACCTACGCGCGCGTCACGCATCACTGAACAGAACGCTTGCAATGGTGGGCGTGCTGTTCAATCAAAATGAGCTCGGCCTCATTCTATGGAAAGAACGGCGAACCAGGCTCGGCAAGTTGGTTGCCAAAGAAACGAAGTCGCCAGACAAAGAAAATTCGCTGCGCGAGCTCCATGAGGTCGCGCTCAGGATGGAATCGATGTTTCTGCTCCGCACGCAACGCATCGGGGAGCAACAAGCCGCTGTCAAGGGCCGCTTCGAGGAAATCAATAAGTCACTTCTCGATCTTGACAGGAGCAAGCTCAAACTCCATTCGTCCCGAATGCTGTCGCGCGATCGCGAGAATCTCAACAGAGCTGTCGCAGGCCTTGCTGGCACACCCCAGGGCGCAAGCGCGGCCTCGGCGGATCTCGGCCTTCGCGATGACCTCAACGAAGCGCGACGGGCTATCATCTTGGCCGAAGCTCTCCTGGAACTGAAAGGGAAGTGACCGTGACGCAATCCCCATCAGAGAAGTTTGTCATCAGAAGTTTCACTTCTGAGCAGTGGGACGGCAGGAGCAACCCTGGACCAGTACATATTCTGAAGAGGTTCAGCCGGAAGCGGCTATTAGTCGGTCTCGTTGTTTTCGTCATCCTCCTGGGCCTAGGAACTTTCGGTGCCGTGATTTTGACACTCGGCGTGCTAGGAATTGTGTTCAAGTGGCTAGTGTCCGGGGACAAGCCCAGCCAGAAGTTTGTGAATGAGCTCATGGAAGATGTCAATGACGCTCTCATTGAACTCACCGGTGACCCGAATGTCAGTCTGTCCGCCAAGGATCTGAGGGGGTTGCACAATTCCGGCCGGCACGTACCGCTGCCCGTAAACGGAGTGGCAGGACTCGAGCTACGCGTCGGCAGCGAAAGGCTGGCTGCTGAGGTCCGAACAACTCGGGTCACTGTCGTTGCCACCGCACCCGACTATGGAACCGCCAGCTTCGACCGGCTGCTTCAGGCCACTCTCGACGCCGACTGACGAGACACGCCGGCAGGCCCAACATATCGAACCGGGTCTGCTCGCAGGACAGGGACTCCGGAAACTGCTGCTCCAAAGCGAACGCCGGACCGCCGACGGCTGGGGCCCGCTCAGCGAGCCTTCAGCCCGTCCCAGCCGTACTTTTTCGTCTCCAGCGAGCTAGGCCGAAGCCATTTGGCGATCACAGAATGCCGCCAAAGAACGCCGAAAGTCACGGGCGCGCCGCCAACAAGCGTCACATAACTGTTCACGTATTCTGAGACCCGCGAAGCTAGCTAGACACTGAACCCCTTTGGGAGGACTTGCCATGCCTCAAGATCCGATTGACGTTGTCGACGCCGTCGACGCTGTCAACACCGACGACGCCAATGATGCCGACCGGAAGGTCGTCGAGGATGAGCGAGCCGAGCTGCGGGATTTCATCAAGGGGCTCAGCCCGGACGACATCAAGTCTGGCGGATGGTTCACCAAGCTCGTTGCCCAGGCCCTGAGCTCCTACACCGGCAAGGTCACCTGGCAGTACTTCCAGGAGAAGTATGAGGGCGTACCCGCAGACGCCATCGTCGATCAGCGGATCAAGATGGCGACTCGGTACGCCGCGCTCGAAGGTGGGCTTTCCGCCGGCGCCTATTCGGCGGCCATCATCTCCACATTGGGGACCCTTGGTGGTTCCTCGCCGGCAACTGTCCCGGCCGCCGTCGCGACCGTCATGGTTGATGTGGCGTTCATCACCCAGCTCCAGCTCCGTCTGGCCTACGACGTCGCGGTCCTCTATAGGGTCCCGCTCGACTTGTCCGACCCCGATGACATGTGGAAACTCATCCGGGTGGCCTTCACGATCAAGAGCGGGGAACTCGTGCGTGGGGGCGTGGCCAAGGCGGTCCCGGCCATCATGCGGCCGGTGATCAAGCGCTTCTATTCCGGAGCGGTCCTGACCGCCGCGAAGGGGCTTCCCTTCGTCGGAAAGTTCCTCCTGCAGCGCACCGTCATCAAGATCGGAATCCCACTCGTCGGCGTTCCGCTCGCGGTGGTGCTGAACCGCTACACGACGCTGGTCGCGGGACGGCACGCGCAAGCCGTCTTCCGGAGTGAGGCGCGGGTGATTGAACTCGCCGAGAATCTGTGCGAGCGGAGTCAGCACCCGCAGCTGACACTGTGGGTCGCGTGGCTCGTCATCATGGCGGACGGCAAGATCGCCGACGAAGAGGCCCTGTTGATGCGTCACCTGGTGAGGCTGGTCCGGGACCAGCATCAGGTGGTCGATGAGCAGCTCGCTCGCCTCGTCGATATCGACCCCGCCGAGGTGTGGCGACGCCTAGACGCCGAGTCAGGGGATCTGAGTGAAATCCTCGACGTGGCCAACCGGGTGGCCGCTGTGGATGGTGCCGTCAACGCGCTCGAGAAAGCAATCATCTCCGAGCTTCAAGAGCGGTGCGTCCGCGTCTGACGCCGTCATGCGTCATCTGTCCGGCGCCTGAGACTTGCCTCCCCTGCACGGCCCCGCAACTGCTGAGGAAGCGTCGGCTACAGCTTCCGCGCTTGTGAGTCATCCGGTGCCTCGCCCGAGGAAGGGCCGGCGCTGCGCGCCGCTTTCCTTAGGCCACCAAATCCCTCAATCGGGTCTGCCCGGGAGACAGGCCAGGGGTGACGATCTCTTTCCCGGCCACCACGCCCAGCCGAAAACCGCCACCACCCGGCCCCTCCCCACAGCCACCGTAAACTGACAGCCACCCACCTCAACAGGGGGTACTTAAGAGATACAAGCCTTCAACGTCCGGTGAGCGCTGACGTTGAAAACGGGGCCGCACTTATCCGTCACAAGCTGTCCGGCTGGTCATGAAGCTGGGCCAGAAATAGCCGTCCTACCGGGGCCGTCCAAACCTGTCGCAGTCACGTGCGGCCCAAGGTAGCGGGTCGGTCCCGAGCAACGCTTTTGGACGGTTGCCAGCACTCAAGGACTAGCCGCGGCGCACGCTCCTTGGCGGCGACACCACGGGATTACAGAACGCCGCCAAAGAGCAATCAAATCCATACCCGAGATCTCATATCCAGAACGCACCACCGCTACCGAATCACGATGCGAAAGCGTCCTGGATAGTTCCTAGCCCCCGCCCTTCTCCGGCCGCCCGTTTACGAAACGCGACGCGATCCCACACCCACCCTCTACTGTTGATCCTGCACGCAACGAAACCGTTTACGTAAACCGTTTTCCGAAACCGATTACGCAATCAGAGCAGCAGAAAACAAGACACCCTCAGGGAGGAGGAACAGTGGTCACCATCCGCGATGTCGCCAAGCACGCCGGCGTTTCTCCTGCCACCGTTTCTCGGGTTGTCAACGGGCTGGTGGGCTACTCCGACGAGACCCGGGAACGTGTCGAAACTGCCGTCAAGAGCCTCAGCTACGAAACGGACTACCTCGCCCGGGGCCTCAAGACCCGGCAGACGTCCGTCATCGGGCTGCTCGCGCCGATGGTCTCCGATGCCCTGGCTTCCCAGGTGATGCAGGGCGTGGAGGAGGAAGCACAGGAACGCGGCTACGCCGTGATGCTCGGCCGCACCGGCGCCAAGTCCGCCTACATCGCCGGCTACCTGCGGACGCTGCGCACCTACCGGGCCGCCGGCGTCATCCTCATCTCCGCGGTGATCACGCCGGAGACCAGGCAGCTGCTGGGGCCCAACGTCCCCATCATCTCCGTCGCCATCAGCGACAAGTCGGGCTCCCCCAGTGTGGCCATCGACGACGAGCAGGCAGCCTACGACGCGACCCGTCACCTGCTGCGGCTCGGCCACCGGCGCATCGGTCTGCTGACCGGGGATCCGGCGTCCATCTACGTCGCCCAGCCCCGGAAACGCGGCTACCTCCGCGCCATGACCGAAGCCGGCTGCACCCCGATCACGGCCACCGGCAGCTTCTTCTACGAAAGCGGCGCCGCCGGCACGGACGAACTGCTGCAGCAGGAACCCGGCCTCACCGCGATCTTCGCGATGAGCGACGAGATGGGTGCCGCCGTCGTCAATGAACTGCAGCGGCGCGGCCTCCGGGTGCCGGAAGACGTCTCCGTCCTCGGCTTCGACAACACCTCGACCTCCCTGCACGTCAACCCGCCGCTGAGCACCATGGCCCAGCCGCTCGAGGACATGGGACGGATGGCCGTGAAAAAGCTGCTCCGCTCCCGCGACCTGGGGCCGAAGATCATGCCGCACCGGCTGATCGAGCGCGGCTCCACCGCGCCGCCGAGCTCAACACCGGCGGACCCGGCACCCCCCGGCACCCCAGAACCCTCCAGCTAAACCCAACAAACCAACCACCCACGGCGGCAGCCGGCACTCCCCCGTGCCACCAGGCAACCCGCCGCGATTCCGCATGCACCAAACCACCCGCACCAACCCATCGCACACCCTAGAAACAAGGAGCAACACATGAGGCAGCGCCGCCGCACCTGGCAGACTATTCTCGCCACCACCGCATCCCTGACCGTCGCCGCCGTCGCCCTCACCGGCTGCGGCGGGACCGCCACGGACGCGAAGAGCACCCCGAACGCCGCCGCCGCGTCCTTCGAGGGCAAGGGCCCCATCAACTATGTCTCCAACCGCGATGCCTCCGGCGCCGCGAACAAGAGCATCGAGGAATGGAACGCCGCCCACCCGGATCAGAAGGTCACGTTCATCGAACTGCCGGACTCCGCGGACCAGCAGCGCCAACAGCTCATCCAGAACGCCCAGATCAAGTCGGACACCTTCAGCGTGCTGAACCTGGACGTCGTCTGGACCTCTGAGTTCGCCGCCAACAAGTGGATCCTGCCGCTGCCCCAGGACGCGATCCCCACCGACAAGATGATCCCCGCCACCGTCAACGCCGCAACCTACCGGGACACCCTGGTCGGCGCCCCGTACTACACCGACGGCGCGCTGTTCTACTTCCGCTCGGACCTGCTCAAGGCCGCCGGCATCGCCGCCCAGCCCAAGACCTGGGACGAAATGAAGACCGCCTGCAAGGCCATCCTGGCGCTCCCGGAAGCGGCGGGCATGTCCTGCTACGCCGGCCAGTTCGACAAGAACGAGGCCCTCACGGTCAACTTCTCCGAGGCCGTGGCCTCCGCCGGCGGCACCGTGGTGGACGCCGACGGCAAGCCCACCGTCAACACCCCCGAGGCTCGGAAGGGCCTGAACCTGCTGGTGGACGGCTTCAAGGAAGGCCTCTTCCCCTCCGACGCCATCACGTACCTCGAGGAGCAGGGCCGCCGCGCGTTCCAGGACGGCAAGCTCGTCTTCCTGCGCAACTGGCCCTTCCTCTACGCCTCCCTGAGTGCCACGGACGGCTCCAGCAAGGTGGCCGGCAAGTTCGGCATCGCCTCCATCCCCGGCACCGACGGCCCCGGCGTCTCCACCCTCGGCGGCCGCAGCCTGGCCATCTCCCCGTTCACCAAGAACAAGGCCACTGCCCTGGAGTTCGTCAAGTTCTTCACCAGCGAAGAGCAGGCGCAGAAGCGCCTGGCCCTGTCCTCCCGTGCCCCGGTGTACGCCTCCCTCTTCGCGGACCCCGCCGTCGTCGCCAAGCGACCGTTCTTCCCCACCCTGCTGACCTCGCTGAACAACGCCCAGCCCCGCCCCAAGGTGGTCCAGTACGGCGCCACCACCAAAGCCATCCAGGAAGAGGCGTACGCGGCCATCACCGGCAAGAAGGACACGGACACGGCCCTGAACGACATGCAGGCCAAGCTCACCGAGCTCTCCGCCAAGTAATTCCGCCCCATAGCACCTGCCGGGCTGGCCGGTTCACCCCGGCCGGCCCGGCAGCTGCAACCCCAGTGAGGTTCCCAGAATGACGACGACGACGACCGCCCCGCCCGCCGGCGCGCAGCCCGGCACGCCCCAACCTGCCAGCCTGCGCAAACGCGGCAACCGCGCCAACCGCGCCAACCGCACCCCCGGCGAAGGCCGCATGGCAGCGCTGCTGCTCTCCCCCACCATCCTGGTGCTGGCCCTGGTGATCGCGTACCCGCTGCTCGCCGCAGTGCACCAGTCCCTCTACCGCGCCGAATCCGGGCTGGACGCGGACGGCTTCGTGGCCGACGTCGAATCCTTCGTGGGCCTGGCCAACTACGCCGACCTCTTCGTCGGGGAAACCGGGCGGCGCTTCCTCAACGCGCTCGGCAACACCACGTTCTTCACCGTCACCACGGTGTTCCTTGAGACCGCCCTGGGCCTCTGCCTGGCCCTGGCCATGAACCGAGCCTTCCGCGGCCGGTCCTTCCTCCGCGCCAGCATCCTGGTCCCGTGGGCCGTGCCCACCGCCGTGTCCGGTCTGCTGTGGCGCTGGATCTTCCAGTCCGACGGCATCGCCAACACCCTGCTGGGCAGCGAAATCCTCTGGACCGCCGAGGGTAACGCCTCCCGCGCGGCCATCATCATCGCCGAGGTCTGGAAGACCGCCCCGTTCATCGGCCTCCTGGTCCTCGCCGGCATGCAGGTTATCCCCGGTGAAGTCTACGAGGCCGCCAAGATCGACGGCGCCGGCTGGTGGCGCCAGCTCGGCTCCATCACCCTCCCATTGGTCAAGCCCACCCTCCTGGTCGCCGTGCTGTTCCGCATGCTCGACGCCCTGCGCATGTTCGATCTCCCCTTCGTGCTGATCGGCCCCGGCAAGGAATCCGTGGAAACCCTCTCCATGCTGGCCTGGGACGAATCCAACCAGCTCCGCTATGGCTCCGCCTCCGCGTTCGCGGTCATGCTCTTCCTGTACGTCGCCGTCGTCGCGATCGTCTTCGTCAAGGTGCTCGGCGCCGACGTCACCGGCGCCAAGGAACTGAAGCTGATCTCGAAGAAGAATCGCACCCAGGCAACCCGCACGCTGGCGAACACTGACCAGGCAACCGCCGAACAGAAGAAGGCCGAGGCCACCCGATGACCATCTCCAACCTCCGCAATGCCGCAGCGTCCTCCGGCGCACCTGGCGCCATCGCGCCCGACGCAACCGCCGCCGTCGGCCATTACGGCAATCCGAAAACAGGCAAGCCGAAAGCGCCGCGCACGTGGCGCTCCTACTCGGTGTACCTCGGCCTGGCGCTGATCTTCGCCTACTGCCTGGCCCCGTTCTACTGGATGCTGGTCTCCAGCCTCCGCCGCACCGCCGACATTTTCGACAACACCCTTCTCCCGGCGCCGTTCTCGCTGGAGAACTACGCCAAGGTGTTCGACGGCTCCACCATGTTCGGCCAGGCCCTACTTAACTCGCTGATCGTCGCCGGCACCACCACCGTGTTCGCGCTGCTGCTGGGCGTCTTCGCCGCCTACGCCATCTCGCGGCTGAACTTCCGCTTCAAGTCGGTGATCCTGGGCGTCATCATCGCGACGTCGATGTTCCCCGGCATCTCTGTCGTGGTGCCGCTGCTGCGCCTCTTCACGGACCTCGGCTGGATCAACACCTACCAGGCGATGATCGTGCCCAGCCTGTCCTTCGCGATCCCGCTCGCGGTCTGGAACCTCACCACGTTCATGAAGGCCCTGCCGTTCGACCTCGAGGAGGCCGCGATGATCGACGGCTGCACCAAGTGGCAGGCGTTCCGCCGGGTCCTGCTCCCGCTCGCCGCGCCCGGCGTCTTCACCACCGCGATCCTGACGTTCATCCACAGCTGGAACGAGTTCATCATCGCGCTGTCCATGATCAACGACCCCAAGATCCAGACCGCCACGGTGGCGATCTCCAAGTTCACCGGCGCCACCGAATTCCAGGCGCCCTTCGGCGAGCAGATGGCCGCCGGCGTGATCGTCACCGTACCGTTGGTCATTATGGTGCTGATCTTCCAGCGGCGGATCGTCGAAGGCCTCACCGCGGGCGCGAGCAAATGAGCTCTGTCGAGGAAACTGCGATCGCGCAGGCGGCTGACTGGTGGCAGTCCGCCGTCATCTACGAGGTCTACCCGCGCTCCTTCGCCGACGGCGACGGTGACGGCGTGGGCGACCTCGCCGGGCTGATCGCCCGGCTGCCGTACATCGCCTCCCTCGGCGTCGACGGCATCTGGATGACCCCGTTCCAGCCCTCGCCGCAGGTGGACCAGGGCTACGACGTCACCGACTACTGCGGCGTGGACCCCCTGTTCGGCACCATGGAGCAGTTCGACTCGCTCCTGGAGCAGGCCCACGCGCTGGGCCTGCGGATCCTGCTAGACGTCGTCCCCAACCACTGCTCCTCCGAGCACCCGCTGTTCCAGGCGGCCCTCGCGGCCGGCCCGGGCTCGCAGGAGCGGGACATGTTTCACTTTGTGCCGGGTCCCATGGGCATGTCCGACGACGGCGGCGCCGGTTCTGCATCTGACGCCGCCGACGGTTCGACCAACGACGCTTCAGCCGATGACGTCCCGCCGAACAACTGGCAAAGCGTCTTCGGCGGCCGGGCCTGGAGCCGCGCCAACCCCGAGTCCGAGACGGACAAGGACTGGTACTTGCACCTGTTCTCGGCTGGCCAGCCCGACTGGAACTGGCGGAATCCCGCCGTCGGCGATTACTTCGACGGCGTGCTGCGCTTCTGGTTCGACAAGGGCGTGGACGGGCTGCGGATCGACGTCGCGCACGCGCTGTTCAAGGCCGACGGGCTGCCGGACTCGCCCTCCACGGGCGGGGTGGTGGACGGGCTGCGGTCCAACCCGCAGGTGTCGGACCAAGAGGACGTCCACGAGGTCTACCGCCGCTGGCGCACCATCGCGGAGAACTATGAGCCGCACCGGCTGCTGGTGGGCGAGGTCAATCTGGAGCCGGCCCGCGCCGCCCGCTACACCCGAGCTGACGAGATGCAGCAGGCCTTCGCCTTCGCGTTCGTGAAACTCGGCTGGGACCCGGAGGCGTGGGCAGCTGTCGGCAACGAGCTCGAGGCCGCCCGGCAGCTCCACGGCGCCGCCCCCACCTGGGCGCTGGAAAACCACGACATCGTCCGCTCCGTCACCCGCTTCGGCGGCGGCGAGCTCGGCGGCATCCGGGCCCGGGCGGCACTCGTGGCCTTAATGGGACTGCCCGGCGCCGCCTACCTCTACCAGGGCCAGGAACTCGGCCTGCCCGAGGTCGACGTCCCCGTCGAGGCCCGGGTGGATCCGATGTGGGCCCGCGGCGGCGTCTGCCGCGACGGCGCCCGCGTCCCGCTGCCCTGGACCGAAAACACGGCGCTCAACCACGGCTTCTCCCTGACTGAACCTGTCGCGGATACGTGGCTGCCGGTCCCCGCGGGCTGGGGAACGCACGCCATTGAACGCCAGCAGCAGGACCCCGAATCCGACCTGAACCTGACCAAAGCGGCCTTGGAGCTGCGCCGGCAGTTGTGGAAGAACGAGGTATTCACCGCGGACGACGGCGGCACCTGGCGGGTCGAGGCCGGAAACCTCCTCATCTGCGAACGCAACGAGCACTTCCTCGTCGCCGTCGCGATGGGAACAGAACCGGTTCCGCTCCCGTCCGGCACGGTTCTGCTCAGCGCCTCCCCGCTGGACCAGGACGGCTGGCTGCAGCCGAACAACGCCGTCTGGGTGCTGAAAGGCTGAGGGTTGGCCGAGCTGACCGAAAGCGGCTCGCCCGGCTTCGCGGCGCTTGGAAGGCTGTCGAGATGACCGAAGGAAGGGTCTCCGGCAGAGAGGCACACACGCCGTCAAATTGCCATAGTCTTCCCAGGGAACTGGTAGCTTATTCCCAGCGAGCCCATCGGAAGCATCTGGCAACCACGCCCTTCCCGACAGTTGCGGCCTCGCTGCAAGCAGGGGGAATCTTGAAGAAAACACTCGCTCTAGTAATGCTCGCCGGTCTCATACTGACAGGCTGCGGCAGCAAACAGGCATCCGCCCAAACGGAAACCGCCAAGGCAACGGCTGTCGCCGAGAACACCATCGAGGTCCCCGACGTTGTCGGCCTTACCCTCGACAAGGCCACTGACCAGCTCAAAGACCTCCGGTTGAAAGCCCACGCCACGGATCTGACCGACGGCAAAACGATCATCATCGAGAAAAACTGGCAGGTGGTAAGCGAGGACCCTCTCGCCCACGCCAAGGTCGCCGAGGGTTCCACCGTGAAACTAGGGGTCAAGCACCTCACGGATGAAACGCCGACGCCGACGCCCACTCCCCCACCCACCCAGGCCGCTGCAAAGGTTGTAGCTCCTGTGGCGCCGCCGGTCGTGAAGGCACAGCCCGTGGCACCACCCGTAGTAAATGCACCGCCGGTGGCGCCGCCCGTTGTCAAGGCTCCGCCTGCAGTGGCACCGCCCGTTTACAGCGGGATCATTTGCAACGACGGCTACGCCTGGCCAAACCCGACCCGCCGCGGCGCCTGCCACGGCCACGGCGGCATCCGAAACTAATCGTCGCCAACGTGACAATGGCCGGGCCGCCCTCGCGGGCCGCCCTCGCGGGGCGCCCGTCGCTGTCGCGATGAGCACCGAACGCGTGCAACTGCCCGCCGGACGGTCCGGCTCAACGCGAACCCGCCAGAACAGGACGGTTGGCTGCAGTCGAACTACGCGGCCTGGGTGTTGCGCGGCTGAGGCTTCGGCTGCGGGGCCGTCCACGATTCTTCGGGAACGTGGACGGCCCTTTCGCCTCTCCGTTCGGGAGCATGAACCTACTGTGCCTCCAAATGAGGTACTACTGGATGAGGTTCTTCGTCCGGACTTCCTTGAGCCAGTCCGGAAACTCCGTCAGCATCTTCTTGAACAGGACGGCGTCGCTGATCGCGTCCACATCGCCAATCGGCTCATAATTGGCGTTGTCCACGAACCGCTCCGTGAGCGTATCCAGCTTCTCGAGGAATGCCATTGATTGGCTGCCGATGGAGAGGAATTTCCAGAAGATCGGCGCCGTCGACACCTCAGTCAGAGCGCGGACGGCCTTGGACTGGTTGTCCGGGGCGCCGTCGGTCAAGAACAGTACGTACACAGGAATGTCTGCGGGGGTGGTCGGCGCCGGAGCGATCGGCGCTGGCTGTGCCTTGCCAAGTCCGAAGAACCCCCTTTTCGGCGGGGCGGGCGGGGCCTGCGGTGCAGGCGGGGCGAACCCGAAGTGGTCACGGATGGTGAGGAAGGCATCGGCGTAGTTTGTGCTGCCCATTCGCCGGCCGTTGGTCAGGCGGTCCACGGAGCCGGCGAAGTCATCGATACTGATTTCGCCCAAGTACGCCGCTTTGGAGTCGAAGATGAAGAAGTCGATGTTTCCGTCGTCGTCGAACTGAGTTGCCAGGGCCAGCGCTTTTTCGACAAGGCGCTGCATAGACCCTGACTTGTAGGCCCGACTCATGGAGCCGGAGAAGTCTAGGGCGACGGCGACCTTGGCTTTCTGGCCGTTCAGCCCGGAGAGATCAACGGCCTGCGACGCGGTTTTGGCCAGTGAGAGGAGGCCCGGGGCCTGTTCACTGATCTTGTCGAGGGAAAGTGCCATATCGGTTCCTTTTCGTTGGGTTGTGCCAACCATATAGCTGACGTGTCCCGAGTTCATTTGGCGGCGCGTCGATTTCCTTGCAGGATTCCTTAAGAGGTGATTGAGAGCGATCTCTGGACCACGTGGAGGAGAATCCACGCCTCGATCGCCGAAACAATGTGACAGGAATCCTGATATCTGTTTGCAAGGCCATACAATCCCCTTTGACGCAGGATAGCGCCGAGGCCTGACACCCAGGGAAATGCTGAGGTGCCAAAAACATGGGGATGACAAATTGAATAGCTACCAACTGCTCCTAGGCACGCAGGGTTCGTACGTCGAGCCGCCAAAACCGCCGCGGAAGCCGAAAGTTTCAACATTCGTGGTCGGAGCGATCACGCTGGCATTCATGGCGATGGGGGCTGCAACCAGCGGGCTCGGTGGGGCACTGATTTTCCTCGCCATATTTGCCGCACTTACCGGCCTCTACGTCGTGATCACGGGCCGCCGCTCGTGGGCACGGCTGCCCGGCAGCCGAAAAGCCGGGGGTGTCGTCCTTGCAGCCTCTCTGGTGCTCTTCGTCGTCGGTGGGCTGACCGTCCCGCCTCGGTCTGCAGAAAGCATCGCTGCCGAGGCGGCTTCCGCGAACGAAAAGCGAGCAGCAGAAGAAGCGGCCCGCGCTTCCGCCGCTTCGTCACAGGCTTCCTCACCCTCCCCTTCCCCGTCCCCGACGGATACCGGGGAGCCGATGGACCCTGAGAACGTCACCGAACTCGCCAGGGGCGTCAGCTATACAGCTCCTAAATCCCAGCCGGCGTACGCAACGAAGGCGCTCGACCTCCTCGCTAGTCTCCCCGTCAAGGCAACGGCGCCGACGCCGGGCTACGATGACCGCGCCATGTTCGGCCAAGCATGGGCCGACACTGACAGGAACGGTTGCGACACCCGCAACGATATTCTCAAGCGGGATCTTTCGGACGTCACGTTCGCAGATGATGGGCATTGCAAAGTGCAGAGCGGGACCCTCGCGGACCCCTACACGGCAACAACGATCCACTTCCAACGCGGCCCTGACACCAGCAGTGCTGTACAGATTGACCATGTGGTTGCCTTGGGTGACGCATGGCTTACGGGCGCCCAGCAGTTAACGGGAGCGCAGCGCATGGCGTTTGCCAACGATCCCCTGAACCTTCAGGCCACAGACGGGCCGACCGACGTTCAGAAGGGGGATGGTGACGCTGCGGCGTGGCTACCGGCGAACAAGAGTTTCCAGTGCGCGTACGTTGCACGGCAGATTTCCGTTAAGGCGACGTACGGGCTGTGGGTGACGCAGGCCGAGCACGACGCGATGGCCCGCGTACTAGCAGACTGCGTCGACCAGTTGGTTCCGACCAGTGAGAAGGAAGTGACGGTGGTAGCGTCCGCCGAAGCGACAACGGAGCCGGAACCCTCGGCAAACGTGGCCGTGGTTGTTCCGGCACCGGTGGCACCCGCGCCCGATCCGTACGTTCCGGCGCCCGCTTACGTCGCGCCCGCTCCTGCGCCGTATGTTCCACCGGCACCGGCGCCTGCACCGTATGTACCGCCGGCGCCCGCACCGGCGGCAGCGTATTACGCCAACTGCACCGCGGCGAGACAAGCAGGGGCCGCGCCGATCTATGCAGGCCAGCCCGGGTACAGCAGCAAGCTCGACCGTGATGGCGACGGCGTCGCCTGCGAGTAACAATTATCGCCCGCTCTTGGTCCGGCTAGTGCGCGGGAAAGCCTCCCTCGCAGCCGGACCAGGGCTATGGCGGGACGAGTACGATCACAATCCAGAAACACTGGGGCGTCGCAGGACAAAGCGTCGCACCCGCCGCATATGATGTTGGCACGAAGTCTTGGGGGATAACTTCCGGGACGATTTTCGCCGTCCTGCCGTCGTTGACTGGACAGGACCTGTCGTTTCCAGGAGTTGTTCCAGCGTGTTTCTCAAGACTTTCGGTTGGTCGTTCGCGGTCACCCTCATCGCATTGGTGGTCGCTTTTCTTTATGGCGGCCCTCAGGCACTGATTCTCTGCCTCATCTTGGGCATTCTTGAAATCAGCCTGAGCTTCGATAATGCTGTGGTCAACGCGCGAATCCTTGAGCGGATGAACCCGTTCTGGCAGAAAATGTTCCTCAGTGTGGGCATTATTATCGCCGTGTTCGGTATGCGCATCCTCTTCCCCCTGCTGATCGTGGGAGTCACCGCTGGCCTGAACCCGGTGGAAGCTGTCAGCCTCGCAATGGAAAAGGGTGACCCGCACACCCCGGGCAGTTACGGATACCTGCTGCACGAGGCCCACCCGCAGATCGCGGCCTTCGGTGGAATGTTCCTTCTGATGCTGTTCCTGGACTTCATTCTGGCCCACCGGGATATTAGATGGATCAAGTTCCTGGAGATCCCGCTCGCCCGGCTGGGCAAACTCGAAGGCGCATCGTTGATCATCGGCCTGGCCGCTCTGGCCATCGCCGGGGCTGTATCCGGCGAGAAACAGGGCATCGTCCTTCTCGCGGGCCTGCTTGGCATGATCACCTATTTCCTCGTGAACGGCCTCGGAAATCTCTTCGACGTCGATGAAGACGGCGACGTTGATGCCGCGGATGCGGACCTCGTCGTGCACTCGGGCCCTTCCGGTACGGCTCAACTCGCCGGCAAGGCCGCCCTCATGCTGTTCCTGTACCTGGAAGTCATTGATGCATCCTTCTCCTTCGACGGCGTCATCGGAGCCTTCGCCATTACCGCGGACCCGATCATCATCGCGCTCGGACTGGGCTTCATCGGAGCCATGTTCGTCCGCTCCCTGACCGTGTTCCTGGTCCGGCAGGGGACGCTGGACGAATTCGAGTACCTGGACCACGGCGCACACTGGGCCATCGGCGCCTTGGCAGTAATCCTGCTGGTTACGATCGTGGTTCCCGTCAACGAGATCGTTACCGGCCTCATCGGCGTCGTGTTTATCGGTGCGGCATTTATCGGATCGGTGCAACGCAATAAGAGGAATCGTGTCGCTGAGCAGCCTCAAACGCGCGAGTCGGCGGACGCAAACAGCTAGCTCTACATCACTTATCAAGGCAACAGCCACCACTAAGAAAGCGAGCAGTTAAATGGGTTTGAGTTTGCAAAAAGGCCAGACGCTGTCACTGACGAAGCAGAACGGCGATTCGATGACGAACGTCCGTCTGGGCCTCGGCTGGGACTCTGCTGTCCCCGCAAAAAAAGGATTCTTCGGCGGAACTAAAACGGTGGAAATCGACCTGGACGCGTCAGCCATCCTGTTTGACGCGCAGGGCCAGCACCTCGACACTGTCTTCTTCAACCAGCTGACCAGCAAAGACGGTTCCATCCGCCACACAGGGGACAACCTTACGGGCGAAGGGGACGGCGACGACGAGACCCTCATGGTGAATCTGCCGAATGTGTCCCCGGCCGTCGCGCACATCGTGTTTGTTATCACCAGCTACAGCCAGCAGACCTTCGACATGGTCCAGAACGCGTTCTGCCGCGTCATCGACGACTCGGCTCAAGGCAGCCCCGAAGTCGCCCGCTACGACCTCACCGAATCGGGACCATACACAGCGATGGTCATGTCCAAGCTTTCGCGGAACGGCAACGTCTGGAACTTCCAGGCCATCGGCGCGCCGGCTAACGGACGCACGCCCGGCGATGTCCGCGGCGCCGCGGCATCCGCCCTCTAGGTCGTTAGCTCTCTCGAACGTACATCACCAAACTGAAGGAGTACCTCTTGTCTAGCCTGACTCTGAGCAAGGGCAGCAACCTGTCACTGACCAAAGCCGATCCCGGGCTCCGCAAGGCCATGATCGGCCTCGGGTGGGATCCGCGGACCACCGCCGGCGAACAGTTCGACCTCGACGCCTCAGCTCTCCTGGTCCGCGCCGACGGAAAGGTCCGCTCTAACGATGACTTCATCTTCTACAACCAGCTGTCCTCGCCGGACGGCTCTATTGTGCACCAGGGCGATAACCGCACGGGTGAGGGCGAAGGCGACGACGAGCAGATCCTGATCGATCTCGACTCGGTCGCAGCAGACATCGCAAAGATCGTCATTGTCGTGTCGATTGACCAAGCAGAGGCGCGCCGTCAGAACTTCGGCCAGGTCCGCGATGCATTCTGCAGAGTTGTGAACCAGGACACAGACAACGAGGTTGTCCGCTACGACCTGACAGAAGATGCCGCAGCGGAAACGTGCATGATCTTTGCCGAGATCTATCGAAATGGCGGCGAGTGGAAGTTCCGTGCCGTGGGCCAAGGCTATGCCTCGGGCCTCCGTGGCGTAGCCACGGACTTCGGCATAGCGCTGGACTAAAAGCCGGATGGCCCGGGCAACTCGGGCCATCCCTCCAACACCCGACAGACTGAACAAGGAGAACAACCATGGCTGGCTTGACGCTTACCAAAGGCAGTAACCTCTCGCTCACCAAGACCGATCCGGGGCTGAACAAGGTTCTCGTCGGGCTGGGCTGGGATCCTCGCACGACCACCGGTGACGCCTTCGATCTGGACGCCTCGGCGTTGCTTCTCGGCGCCGACGGCAAGGTCCGCAGTTCTGCGGACTTCATCTTCTACAACCAGCCGGCCGCAGCCGACGGCTCGGTAGTCCACAAAGGCGACAACCGATCCGGTGAGGGTGACGGCGACGACGAAGTGGTCGCGGTCGAACTCTCGGCCGTGGGCGCAGATGTTGAGCGAATCGTCTTCGTGGTCTCGATTGACCAGGCGGACACCCGCCGGCAGAACTTTGGCCAGGTACGCTCCGCATACTGCCGCGTCGTCAACCAGGATAGCGACGCGGAAGTGGTCCGCTACGACCTGAGCGAGGATGCGGCGCCGGAAACCTGCATGATTTTCTCGGAGCTCTACCGGCATAACGGCGAGTGGAAGTTCAAGGCCGTCGGCCAAGGGTACGCGACGGGCCTCGCTGGCATCGCCGCGGACTTCGGCGTCCAGCTCAGCTAAGCCCCGAGACCACAGAAAGAGAGACGCAATTATGAGCATGCAACTCACTCCGCCAGAGACGTCATCATCGACTCCCCTCGTCCTGAACCCTCCGGAGGCTCCGGGCATCGTCAAGGAAGACGACGCCCCGGGCATGGTCCCGGTTCCGGCGGAACGCCAGCAGGAGATCAACGCCCAGGCGCGTGCCTTCATCACCGAAGTGTCGGCCATGAGTCCGTTCAGCCCCGAATACTCCAGCAAGATCGATGGCATCAACCGGCTTGGCGGCCAGCAGCTCGTGGCATCCGCCAACACCTCGAGCCGGCTCCTGGAGCGGTCGTCCACGTCGCTGGCCGGCGCGAAGAAGTCTGGCAGCAGCGCCCAAGTGCAGGTCGCCTCAACGCTCGGTGAGCTTCGTTCCACCGTGGAGGACCTCACGCCCAACAACGCTGACCTGGGCGTCGGCCGGAAGATCCTTGGAATCATTCCGGGCGGCAACAAGCTAGCTAAGTATTTCCAGAGATATGAGAGTGCCCAGACCCAGCTCGACAAGATCATCAAGTCCCTGATGGCGGGCCAGGACGCGCTGCTCAAGGACAACGCCTCCCTGGCGCAGGAAAAGACCCAGCTGTGGGAGACGATGCAGGGGCTGAGCGAATACGCGGTATTCGCCAAGGCCCTGGACACGGCGACAGCCAACCGGATCGATGAGATGAAGATGCAGGGCCAGATCGAAGAGGCGGGCAAACTCGACTCTGACGTGCTGTATCCGATCCGCCAGCGCCACCAGGACATTCTGACCCAGCTGGCTGTCTCGGTGCAGGGCTATCTGGCTATCGACTTGATCCGCAAGAACAATACCGAGCTGATCAAGGGCGTTGAACGGGCCCGCACGACCACGATCTCCGCACTTCGCACGGCCGTCATCGTTGCTCAGGCACTGGCCAACCAGAAGATGGTGCTCGACCAGATCGATGCCATCAACACGACGACGAACAACATGATTCTGAAGACCAGCGAGATGCTCAAGGATCAGACCGCTCGGATCCACCAGCAGGCGGCCAGTTCCGGCGTCAGCGTGGAAACGCTGCAGAAGGCGTTCGACAATGTCTTCCAGACCATGGATGCGATCGACACCTTCCGCTCCCAGGCCAACAAGAGCATGGAAGGCACCGTTCACGCGCTCGAAACTGGGCTGGAACGGGCCCGCCCCTACCTGGACAGGGTGCGGAAACAGGAAGGGAATTAGTGGTCGTCACCCCTGAGCAATAGGCTTACGGGCTATGGTCGCAAAATTCTTAGGCTCGCTGTTTGGCGGCGGAGCGGTACCTCGCTCCGCCGCCTTCTCCGGTGACGAATCTCCTGCCCCGGCGGACTTGGCTGCAGACGAGCTGACAGTCACCCGGGACGCACTCGAGGAGCTGCGACGGACGGTGCTCGCCAATGGCGCCGAACTGCCTCCCCTCGTCGTGTCACAGGTGCTGCAGTTGGCCGACATCCTGCGTGCCCTCATCGGCTACATCGGCCGGTCAGGTGCATCGACGGAGCAGGGCGTCCTGCTGAACGCCGTCGTCACCGACTACCTTCCGTCCCCGCTGCGGGCATATCTGATGCTGGCCCCTGGGTCGCGGCGAGACGAATCCGCCGACACGGCGGTGTTGCTGGAACAGCTCGACACGCTCTACTCCACCGTCCAAAACCTGGACAATCAGGTCCGCACGGGTGCCATAACGGAACTGGCCGTCCACGGCCAGTTCCTCAGGGACAAGTTTGATATTGATGGTCTTCATCTGGAAGGACGCTAGTGGCTTCAATGGTCGCGGGCAGCAACGCCGCCCTCACTGCTGAGAACCCCGGGCTGGAGAAAGTGCTGCTGGGACTCGGCTGGGACATAGTCCCTAGCCGCGGCCCGCAGGCCGAGCTGGTGCCCATGGTGATCATGTGCGGGACCGATGGCCGCGCCATCTCGGATGACCATCTGGTTTTCTTCAACCAGATCACCAGCCCCGAAGGCAGCATTTCCTTCGCGGGAGCGGAAGACCAGGAACAGATCGACGTCGACCTCAACCGGGTGCCCGAGTCGGTCCACAAGATCGCAGTGCTCCTCTACGTGGATCCGGACGTGCGGGGCCCCGGTACCTTCGGTGCCGTCAAAAACGCCTACCTGCGGGTCGCCACCGACCAAAACCGCGAGCTCCTTCGTTTCACGGTGCCGCGGGGGAACCTCGACAAGATCAACGCCATGATTCTCGGGGAGCTCTACCGGCACGCCGGGGGCTGGAAATTCCGTGCCCTCGGCCAGGGCTATGAGGCCGGGCTCGCAGCCGTTGCCGCTGACTTCAAGTTGAGGCTCTGAAAATGGCGTTGAACCGAACCTTGCTGCGGACCGACATCGGATACCTCAGCCGACGCCGGAAGCCTGTGGATCAGCCGGAGCCTCTTCGACCCACTGCGCAAAGTGCAGCAACGTCCTCGCACCTCGACGCAAGCAGGGCGGGTTCCGGTGGCCTCACGCTCAATGCCAGCCCGGTGCGCATACCGTCCACGAAGGCCTCAGTGGCTTCCAAGTCGGGGCCCCGGCACGCTCCGTCCCTGTCGGAGCGGCTGTTCCCGGCCCCGGATTTTGGCAGCGTCCGCGAGTTGGGGGAAGCCAACCCGGTGGTGCGCTTGAACGCCAGGCAATCCGCGATTGGCTCGCTCCTGGTGGCCGGGGTTCGCTCGGTGGCATGGGAAGACCAGCAGTTCACCACAGGTGCCCACCACACGGACGGGCACAAGGCCGGCACCCCCGTCGTTACCCAGGGAAACCGACCCCTGGCAGGCGTGCAGGACGGGGCCGGCATCGTGTCCCTGCGCCATGTCCGGCTCCTGCGCCGGGCCCTCTTCATCGCCGGGGAAACCCCGCTGACAGTCGGAGTCTTCGACGGCGCGGCCGCAGCGGTGGCTGCCCGGAACGATGCCGGGTTGCGGAGCGTTCTGTACGTCGCGCGGATCGGCGCGGTTCTGGAGCTTCGCGCAGAATTCGTCCCGGCAGACGCCTCCGACGCAGCGATCTGGGCTATTTTCGGTTTCACGATGACCATTCCACTGGACCAACGGGTCCTCCTGCGCTGATCCGGCAGCGCACTACTGCAACAACTAGGGGACAATGCAGCACTTCAAAGCCTTGGCCGAATCCGTCAAGGATCGGCTTTTCCACCTGCGCCCCGAACTCCTTCACCGCACCTCGGACCCCGGCCTGCTGGCCGTCGCGCTGGGTGCCACCCTGTACTCGCCCGCCACGAGAAGCTCGCTGGCATATGGAATCCGGAAACAAGCCGGAGCGGGGTGCCTCAGCATCGTCGTCTGCCTCGAAGATGCCGTTCCTGACGAGGAGGTGCCCGCCGCAGAGGAGAACCTGCTCGCTGCACTGGCTGAACTGTCCCAAGACGATCCGGGCGAACTCCCGCTGATCTTCATCCGGTGCCGTACGCCCGAACAGTTGCTCGACGTCGGACGCAGGGCAGGTGCGGATCTCGGAGTCGTCTACGGCTTCGTACTACCCAAGTTCGAGAACGAGACAGGGCGCGGGCGTGCCTTCCTGGCGGCACTGGAGCTGTTGAACAAAGAAGCCGGACGCACGGGAGACTCAAAGGGACAGGCCCTGAGGGCGATGCCGATCATAGAGGACCTTTCGACAACTCATCTGGAGTCGCGCGTCCGGGTGCTGACAGACAACCTGGCCCTGGTGGAAGAGTTCCGCGAACTGGTCCTGTGCGTCCGGATCGGTGCCACGGACATGTCCAGTGCCTTTGGCCTGCGGCGTTCCCGCGACCTGACTATCTACAACGTCAAGGTCGTCGCGAACATCATTGGCGACGTCGTGAACATCTTCGGCCGCCCGAATGACGGCTGGGTCATCTCCGGCCCGGTCTGGGAGCACTTCGTCAACACGGAACGGGTCCTACGGCCCCAGCTGCGGTCCACGCCTTTTGAAGCCGTCAACGAGGGCGAACTCCGGAACCGCATCCTGATGGACAATCTGGACGGCTTGATTCGCGAGATCGAACTGGATCTCGCGAACGGCCTGCTGGGCAAGACCGTCATCCATCCCAGCCACGTGCCAGTGGTGCACGCCATGTGCGTCGTGAGCCACGAGGAATACCTCGATGCCCTGGACATAGCCGGGAGCCTAGGCGGAGGAGTGAAGGCATCGTCCTATGGAAACAAGATGAATGAGTTGAAACCACACCGTGCATGGGCGGAGCGCACCTTGTTGCGTGCCAGGGCCTTCGGGGTCGCGAGGCCCGGCGTTAGTTTTGTCGAACTACTGGAAGCGAGCATGCGGTGAAGCAACTCTCTACGGATGCTCCCTGGAGCGGCGGTTACGTGCGCGATGCCCTCGGCGTCGACGTGGCCTCGGACCAGAGTCGCAGCCTGCTGCCGGTAAGCGCCCTGGTCGGGCTGGCGCTGCGGCGCAATCCCAAAAGATCCCATCTGCTCGTCTCGCGGGTGCTTGCCAAGCACGTCCCTACCGAACCCGGGATCGCGACGTCGGCGGGGCAGCTTCTGGGGCTCATGGTCCGCAGGGAACTCCAGTTCCCCGCCAATGCCGCTGCCGGTCCGGATGCGGGCACCGATTCACGCACCGCCGGATCGCTGACCGCCGTCATTGACGAGGCCGCAGGGAGGCTGGCTCGCCTGCTGGAGGGCGACACCGCTCCGGACGGCGGCACGGCACCGAACGAGGACAGGCGACGCAGCAGAATTGCCGACATGGCCAGCCTGGGCGAACTGCTCGCCCGATGGCAAACAGAACTTCCCGGCGTCGCGACCATCGGTTACGCGGAAACAGCCACCGGGCTGGGCCAGCTGGTGGCCGGGCAACTGGGGACCTACTACATCCACTCCACCCGGCAGAGCAGCAGCGGGGTGGAACCCTACGGCGCGTTCGAGGAAATGCATTCGCACGCAACCTCCCACCAGTTGCTGCCGACCAGCCGCGCCGCCCTCGACCGGGCCGAGACCGTGGTCCTGGTCGATGACGAGCTCAGCACCGGCGCCACGATCATCAACACCATCCGCGAACTGCACCGCACCGCACCGCACCGCCATTACGTCGTCGCCTCCCTGGTGGACCTGCGCTCCCCCGCAGACCGGGACCGCCTTGACGCGCTGGCACACGAACTCGACGCCAGGATCAGCGCCGTGGCACTGGCGCAGGGAAGCATCCAACTGCCGGAAACGCTTGCTTCGGACGCGACGGAGCTGATTAGCGCCATCCCGCTCCCGCCTGCAGCGGCCCCCAGGCCGGGCCTGATCCAGCTGCTGGACCTCCACGGAATCGTGCCACCAATCCGCAGCGCCCGCTTTGGCGTTGCCGGGCGTCCCGATCCGGATCAGGCGGCGCGGATCGCGGGCGCTCTGGCCGCGGCCCTTGGCAGCCGCGGCGACGCGGGGGCCCGGGTGCTGGTGCTCGCCACGGAGGAATTTATGGCGCTCCCCCTGGCGGTCGCCACCCGGTTGCAGGACCTGCGCCCTGACGCCGACATCCGCTATTCCACCAGTACCCGCTCACCGATCGCCGCGCTGGACGAACCGGGCTACGCGATCCGTTCGGCGATTGCCTTTGGCAGCGACGACGACGCCCCGGACGGGCCCGGGCCGCGGTTTGCCTACAACTTCATGCACCCTGAAGGGCGTTTCGATACGGTGCTCATCATGGCGGAACCTGGTACAGCGGAGTCCGGGCTCCTGGGCCCCGGCAAGATCGCCGAGGCCGTCTCCGGCAGCGCCGACGATGTCCGGCTGGTCATGTTGCCGGCCCAGCCACCGTTCCCAACGCCGCTGCTCGGCCCCGACTTCGGCTCTTATCTGACCGAGGACGTCGAATGGCTACTGAAGGACCTGAGTTCCGCGCAGCTGGAAGCGCCGAGGGAAGAGCGTGAGGCCGCCATCCAATCCGGCAAGGCCAGTTACGCCGAATCGCTGCCGCAGGAGTTCAAACCGTCGCCCGAGTACGACGCCTTGTTCCAGGCCGCGCTGGAGAGCACGTCCGTCCGGATCGCGCACGCCGTCGGAACGCTCACCGAGCAGGTCCTGAAGCTGCGCGGCAACGCCCCCGTGCTGGTTTCTCTCGCCCGAGCCGGAACTCCCGTGGGCATCCTGATGAAGCGTTGGGCCTGGGAAGTCCACGGACTAAAGCTGCCGCACTATGCCATCAGCATCGTGCGCGGACTCGGCATCGACCAGACCGCCCTCGGCTATCTCGCGTCCCGGCACCGCCCGGACGACATCATGTTCGTCGACGGCTGGACCGGCAAGGGAGCCATCGCCCGTGAACTCGCCGCCGCAGTCGAACTCTTCCGACAGACCGACGGGCCGGCGTTCCGGCCCGACCTCGCGGTCCTCGCGGATCCCGGGCGCTGCGTCCGGATCTTCGGCACGCGGGAGGACTATCTCGTCCCCTCGGCCTGCCTGAACTCGACCGTCTCCGGTCTCGTCTCACGCACTGTCTTCAACAAGTCGCTCATCAGCCCCGGCGATTTCCACGGGGCCAAGTTCTACTCGGAGCTGGCCGGCAGCGACGTCTCCCACGACTTCCTGTCGGCCGTCACAGCCCAGTTCCTCGGCGTCCGGGACGACGTCCTGCGGGCAGCAGCGCACGCCCCCGCAGACATCGTCGGGCTCCCGGAAGCAGACTGGTCCGGATGGTCCGCCGTCGAGCAGATCAGCCGCAGCTTCGGAATCAACAACGTGAACCTGGTCAAACCAGGTGTCGGCGAAACCACCAGGGTCCTCCTGCGGCGCGTGCCTTGGAAGGTGCTGGTGCGCCCCGAGGCTGTGCCGGAGCTCGCCCATGTGCTGCACCTGGCCGAACAGCGCGGCGTCGAGGTGCTGGAGGTCCCTGACTTGGCATACAGCTGCGTCGGACTGATCCATCCGCTGCACACGCCGGGAGCAACCGGCGCCGATGGCAAGGCCGTGGTGGACGTATGAGCGTTCACTCAAGCGGCGCGCCGGTCATGGTGGCTAGCGACCTGGACCGCACGTTGATCTATTCGGCAAACTCCATGGCGCTCGTGGGAAGCGACCATCTGGCGCCCCGGATGGTGGTCGCCGAGGTGTATGACGCAGCTCCGCTGTCTTTCATGACCCGGACAGCGGAGGAGCTGCTGGAGGGGATCGTGGAGAGGAGCGTCTTCGTGCCCGTCACCACCCGCACCCGGGCGCAGTTCTCCCGGGTGCGGCTGCCCGGCTCGGGCCGCGGGTATGCCGTGACGACGAACGGCGCCGTGCTGCTCCACGACGGCGAGCCGGACGGCGACTGGTCGCGGCACATCCAGCGGTCACTGGGGTCAGAGTGTGCGCCCCTGGACGACGTGTTGTGCCACCTCAGGGGCGGCGCGGCAGTCCCCGCCGTCTTGAGGGTCCGGACGGCCGAAGAATACTTTGTGTACTCGATCGTGGACCGGCAGGCGCTGCCTGACGGGTACCTGGACGAGCTCGGCGCCTGGTGCGAGGCCCGCGGCTGGATGACGTCGTTGCAGGGGCGCAAGCTCTACTGTGTCCCGGCCCCGATCACCAAGGAAGCCGCTGTGGACGAGGTCCGGAGGCGGAGCGGATCAGGTCTTCTTGTAGCCGCGGGCGACTCACGGCTGGATGCGGGCATCCTCGAGCTGGCGGACATCGCGATCCGTCCATCGCACGGCGAACTCGACAGCGACTCGTTCAGCCTGCCGAACCTGACGGTGACTTCGGCTTCCGGAGTCCTGGCCGGCGAGGAGATCCTGAGTTTCGTCAGCGGCGTCCTGGCGGAAACTCTGGCTCCGCTCCCCTAGTTCGTCGCCGAGCAGAGGCCGTGACCCAACCACGTTCTTATCCGTATGGCGTCGGGGAGCGCTAGGAACGGCACCCTGAAGTCACTTCCTCCTCAAGTGCAACTGCACGAAGTTGAGTTAGAACACTGTCCCGGCGCGCACACGACGTCCTGATCCCGGACACGTCAGTCCATCCGTGCTCCCTAGGAAGGCCGGAAACTGGTGGGTGATGAAAGGAAAGCCCCGAAGTAGAGCGCGGCGGCGCGTCAAACCTCGGCTGGCTGAGGAGTCCATGCCGGGACCGGCTCACTAGTCTCGCGTCGGAGAGCCGACACGGAAATCCCGACTCACGGAGACCGACACCGGGAGCAGCCGGCGCGGCCGCCCGTCGCCTGTCGCCGAGCTTGGCCGACCGGCATCCATGACGAAGGGCGCGCCCGGCCAGACCGGACGCGCCCTTCAGATGCCCTGAGCCGAGAAGCGGTTCAGGCACCTGATTCAGTCGACGAGCACCGGCTGCTTGGCACTATCCGCAGATTCCGCAACCGGCGCAACCTTCCGGTTCCGGTGGTGCAGCCAGTTCGCCACCGCCAGTAGCGCCACAAGCGAGAAAGTGCTCAGGAGCTGGGGACGGGAATCCTCGCCGATGAATCCCACCGTGAAGATCGCGGCGAGGATGAGCAGGCCAAAGCCCGTCAGCCACGGGAAGCCAGGCATCCGCAGGGGAAGTTCCGTTCCCTCGCGATCGGCGCGGAGACGCAGCGCGAGCTGGGCGAGGAGCGCGGACGTCCACACCAGCAGGCACGTCGAACCCACGATGTTGAGCAGGACGGGAAGGACCTTCTCCGGGAAGGCCAACTCCAGCACAACCGTGACAACACCGAAAGCGACGCTGGCCAGGACCGCGACAACCGGAACCCGGGCCTTGGACACGGAGGCGAGCAGACGTGGTGCCTCACCCCGCTCGGCAAGGGAGAACGCCATCCGTGACGCCCCGTAGAGGTTGGCGTTGAGGGCGGAGAGCAGCGCTGCGACGGCCACCAGGGTGATGGCGGTGGCTGCGCCGGGCATGCCGGCGGCGTCCAGCACCGCGGCGAACGGGCTCTTCAGCCCCGCCGAACCCACGGGAACCACCGCGGCGATAACGAAGATCGCGCCGATGTAGAAGATGAGGATGCGCCACAGCACCGTCCGGACTGCCTTCTTCACACTGCGGGCCGGCTCCGCGGTCTCAGCTGCCGCCACGGACACGATCTCGGTGCCGCCGAACGCGAACGCCACCACGAAGAGTGCCGTGGCAATCCCGGCGAAACCGCTGGGCGCGAATCCTGCTCCGGTGAAGTTGGCCAGGCCCGGCGACGGGACGCCCGGCAGCCAGCCGAAGAGCAGGGCAGCTCCCACCAGGAGGAACCCGACGATTGCTGCCACCTTGAGCAAGGCGAACCAGAACTCGAACTCGCCGAAGTTCTTCACGCTGGTGAGATTCACAGCGGTGAGCACCACAATGAACACGAAGGCCATCAGCCACACCGGCAGGGCCGGGAAGATGGTGGCCAGCAGGCCTGCCGCACCCAGCGCTTCGGCCGCGATGACCACCACCAGCTGCAGCCACCATAGCCAGCCCACCGTGGCACCGGCCACCGGACCATAGGCCTTGGCGGTATAGACGGAGAAGGCACCGCTGTCCGGATTGGCGGCGGCCATCTCGCCGAGGGCCCACATCACCAGAATGATGAGGGTGCCGGCCACGAGGTAGGAGATCAGCACGGCCGGCCCCGCGGCCTGGATGCCGGCGCCGGAGCCGATAAAGAGGCCCGCACCGATGGCGCTACCGAGCCCCATCATGGTGAGCTGGCGGGGTTTGAGTGCGGCGCCTAGTGGGCGGCCAGACGTCATTGTCTGTTGTTCCATGAGGAGTCCTCTGGTTTGTTGGTGGAACGGATGGGGTTTCAGGTCAGTCGGTTTCTCAGGCTGCGTGGGCTTCCAAAACCCGGAGCACGCGATCGTTGGAGGCGGGGCCGGCAACGGTAATCCGCACACCGTCCCCCTGGTATGCCCGGACCATGATGCCCGCGCGGTCAAACGCGTCCACCAGCCTCGCCTGGAGGCGGTCCTCCGCACGGATCCACAGGAAGTTGCCCTGGCTCGCCTGCAGGTTCCAGCCTTGTGCTTCCAGCTGCGCGGCCATTCGGGCGCGCTCCTGCTTGACGGCGGCCACCCGGGCTTCCATCTCGTCCCCGGCGTCCAGCGACGCGATGGCCGCCTTCTGGGCCAGCGCGCTCACGGAGAAGGGAAGGGCGGTCCGGCGCAGTCCCTCAGCGATGTCCGGCGCGGCCACGGCGTATCCCACGCGCAGGCCGGCGAGGCCGTAGGCCTTCGAGAAGGTGCGCAGGACGCAGACGTTCGGGTACTGGCGGTAGAGCGCCAGGGAATCGTGGCCGCTGCCCGCTTCGGCGTATTCCACGTAGGCCTCGTCGATCACCACCAGGATGTCGGAGCGGACGGCTTGCAGGAAGGCCTCGACGCTTTCGTGGCTGATGGGCACGCCGGTGGGATTGTTGGGGGTGCAGAGCAGGATGACCTTCGTGCGGGCAGTGACGGCCGCGGCCATGGCATCAAGGTCGTGGCCCTCAGCGTCGTCCAGCGGGATGCGGACCGGCCGGGCGCCTGCCAGTTCAACCAGGATGGGGTAAGCCTCGAAGGAGCGCCACGCGAAGATCACTTCATCCCCGCCGTCGCACAGTCCGGTGATGATCTGCTGGAGGACGCCGACGCTGCCCGGTCCCACGGCAACCTCTCCGGCCGTGACGCCGAGGTGGCGGGCAATCCGTTCGCGGAGTTCGACGGCGGCACTGTCCGGGTAGCGGTTCATCGTGCCGGCCGCTGCGGCCACCGCAGCGGCGGCGGCGGGCAGCGGCTCGTAGTGGCTTTCGTTGCTGGCGAGGGCTGCAATGTCCACGCCGGCGCTGCGCCGGCCCGGGACGTAGGACGGGAGGCCAGCCACCGCGCCACGAAGGGCGGGGAGCGCGGTGTCCGGTGCGGTTAGGAGCTGATCACGGGTCATAAGGACCGATCATGGTTGTGACCCCGCCCACAATGCAAGATACCCTCAACTCATGGGGACTTTTGCTCAATTTCTAGCGTCTGTGGTGAAAATATGACCATCCCGAACCCCCGCACCCTGGATTCCCTCGACGGCAGGATCATCCTGGCCCTCGACAAGGATCCCGAAGCCAGCGCCCTGGCACTCTCGCGGACGCTCGGCGTCGCACGGAACACGGTCCACGCCCGGCTGGCACGGCTCGAGCGCAGCGGCGCCCTCCGCTCCTTCAGCCGGAGGCTGGATCCCGCCGCGCTTGGCTATGACCTCATGGCCTTCCTCTCGCTGTCCATCAGCCAGACGCGGACAGGCGCGGTCGAAGACGGGCTCGCCGCCATTCCCGAGGTCATCGAGGTGCACGCCACCACCGGCGACGCGGACCTCATGGCCAAGGTGGTGGCACGCAGCACGGCCGATCTCTACCGCATCACCAACCAGATCCTGGAAATCGAGGGGATCCAGCGGACCAGCACGGCCATTTCCGTTCTCGAACTCATGCCGCCCCGCTACGACGGCCTCCTGAGCCGGCTCTCGGAGCAGGAATCCCACCCCTCCGATTAAGCGCGGGTGATACACGCCACAAGTGGGCATATTTTCACTTCTGCCACCCGCGCCTGCCAAATATCCCACCGTAATACGCGTCTCTTGCCTATTTGTGGGCCAGCGCACAAGATTTCTGCATGACTTCACTTACCGTCTCCGGCCGCGTGGCGCAGGTTCTCAGCAGCTACCTCAGCGATGTCTTCGGCGTCATGGGCAACGGAAACGTCTACTTCCTGGACGCCGCGGAAAAGCTGGGCCTCCGCTTCTCCGCCGTCCGCCATGAAGGCGCCGCCATCGCCGCGGCCGACGCCTACTACCGGACGTCAGGACGTCTCGCAGCGGGCACCACCACCTACGGCCCCGGCTACACCAACGCACTCACCGCCCTCGCAGAGGCGGTCCAGGCACAAATCCCGGTCGTACTGGTCACCGGGGACGCCCCCACCAGCGGCGTCAGGCCCTGGGACGTGGACCAGGCGGCAATCGCCGCAGCACTCGGCGCAGCCACCTTCACCGTCACCCGCAATGCCGCGGGCTCCATCACGCAGCAGGCGGTGGAATACGCGCTCACCAAGCGGACCGCCGTCGTGATTGCCATTCCCTACGACCTCGCGTCGCTCGGGGCGGCAGACGAGGAACTTCCGGCGCCTCTGGCACCGGTGGTGAGTGACGACGTCGACCGCGGCCTTGGGCAGGTAGCCCGCCTGCTCGCTGAGGCGAAGCGGCCGCTGATCCTCGCCGGCCGCGGTGCGCACCTCGCCGGAGCCGGCCCGGAGCTCCGGGAACTCGCCGACCGTCTGGGCGCCCTGACCGCCGGAACCGCCCTGGCGCTCAACCTCCTCCAGGGCGACGGGTATCTCGGCGTCGCGGGCGGCTTCGGCACGGACACCGCGGCCGGGCTCATGGGTGAGGCCGATGTGGTCCTCGTTGCCGGGGCAAGCCTGAGCCCCTTCACCATGCGGTTCGGGCACCTGCTCGGCCCGGACAGCACCGTCATCCAGATCGACACCGCCCTGCAGCCGACGCACCCCAGGGTGGACACCTTCGTCAGCGCGGACGTGAAGTCTGCTGCGGGACACATCCTGGGGATGCTGGATGGCACGGCCTCGCCGGACGCCCGCCGCGCAGAAGCCTGGCGCGCGGAAGCCCGCAAGCGCCTGTCGGAGGGACCAGCCCACCAGGCAGGCTCATCGGAGACGCCGGACGGCCGGCTGGACCCGCGCGCCCTTGCCACAGCATTGGATGCCGTGCTTCCGGAGCGCCGCACGGTGGTCCAGGACGGCGGGCACTTCCTCGGTTGGGCCCCCATGTACTGGAACATTCCGCGGCCGCAGGACCTGGTCATGGTGGGGACCGCCTACCAGACCATCGGGCTCGGCCTCGCCAGCGCCGTCGGGGCAGCCCGCGCAGTGGAGGACGGCCGCACCCTGGTGCTGGCCTCCGGCGACGGCGGTTTCCTGATGGGCCTGTCCGACCTCGAATCGCTGATCGGGGCGGCGGACAGCGCCGTCGTCGTGATCTACAACGATGCCGCCTACGGAGCTGAAATCCACCAGTACGGTTCCAAAGGCCTGACTGAAAAGCCCATGCTGATCCCCGAAGTAGACTTCAGCGGCGTCGCCCGCGCGCTCGGTGCCGAGTCGGCGATCATCCGCTCACTCGCAGACCTTGAGGCGCTCAAGGACTGGATCGACGCCGGCGCCAGGGGAACCTTCGTGGCCGACTGCCGGATCACGTCCAGCGTCCGGGCACCGTGGATGAGCGAATGGATGGAGACCTCGCAGGCCGCGAAGGCTGCGGTGGCGGGCTAGCGGCGAACAAGCCGCCACAGCGACGTGACCTCGGCGGCGCGCGCCTCGAACAGAGGATCATCGCGGTCCGACGCCTTCGGATGCGTTGGCTTGGTGTCCAGCCGTTCCACCACCTTCAGCCCGGCCGCCGTGATGGCGGTCAGCAGATCCTCACGTGTCCGCAGGCCAAGGTGCTCGGCCAGGTCGGAGAGGACCAGCCAGCCCTCACCGCCCGGGTCCAGATGGTCGGAGAGTCCGTTCAGGAAGCGGAACAGCATCCTGCTCCCGGGGTCGTAGACGGCGTTGTCCAGGGTGGAGTGCGGCGTGGCCGGAATCCAGGGCGGGTTGCACACGATCAGGGGTGCCCGCCCGGGCGGGAACATGTCGGTCAGGACGGCCTCAGCACGGTCCTGGACACCGAGGTTCCGGAAGTTCTCAGCGGCGCAGGCGATGGCACGCGGTTCATTGTCCGTCGCCACCACCCGGTGGACGCCACGGCGCGCGAGGACGGCAGCGAGTACACCCGTGCCGGTTCCGACGTCGAACGCCAGTGTGTCAGAGGGCAGCGCAGCGGCGGCCATGAGATCCACATACTCACTCCGGGTGGGGAAGAACGTGCCATAGTGCGGGTGGATGCGGCCCTGCAGGGCATCGACGTAGACGCCGTTCCGTCGCCACTCGTGGGCGCCTATGGCCCCGACAAGCTCATGCAGGGACACAATGGAAGGTTCGCCGATATCACCGTACGCTTCAGCGGCGGCCTGCCGGATGTCCGGTGCGCGGCGCAGCGGCACCACCGGGCCTGGATCAAGAGGAATCAGCAGCAGGCCGAGAACCCGTGCACGGTGCGAGCGGGACTGGCGGTGCCGATAGAACTTGTCGGCCGGAGTTGCTGCGATCTCTTTCTTTCCGACGCCTATCCGCCGGTCCAGGGCGTTGAGGATCTGCCGTGCGTTGTGGAAGTCACCGTGCCAGAGCATCGCGATCCCCTGTGACGCCATCCGGTTCGCATCATCGGCCGTGAGGGAGTCGGAGACCACTTCGACGCGCGTCGGCGCCGGTCTGCCGTTCGCCGAACGCCATCGCGCGGTCATGCTGATCCCGGCCTCGGCCCAGGTCACAACAACTGGCTCATCCCCCGCAGCTGCGCGCACGGGATTGGGGACCGGCGTCGGGATTCCCACGGGGACTGGTGTTTCAATGCTGATAGAGGATCCATTCCGAGCATTCGGGAGCCGATCGCAGACTGACGATTGCGGTGGCGATTCGACGACGTCCAAGGCTGCGGCCCAGCTTCCAGACCCCTCATCCGGCTGCGCACCGGGCTTGGTCGATGGCCGCTGGGGCCCTTGAACTACATTCTCAGGATACAGGGGTGCCGCGGCCGCGCTGCGGGACCACACGCTTTAGGTGGTCAACCGCTCAGTTGCCACGGGCTACTGGCACTTTGATGGTCGCACCCCGGCTGCGCCCGGAGTGCCGCCACTAAGATGAGGCATGGACTTCGAGGACACGCTCTGGACGGTTCTGGGGACCGGGCTGGTTCTGCTGATGCTCGTTGACGTCTTTCGTACACTCCTTTATCCGCACGGTTCCGGTCCTCTGGGCCGGGCGATCATGCGCGGATTCTGGCTTGTATCAAGAAAACTGCGGGGCCGGGGCTCCTTCATAGCCGCCCCCTTGGCGATGGCCGCTGTCATTGGTACCTGGGCAGGCTTGGCGGCCATCGGCTGGGCCCTGCTATACCTGCCCCATCTGACGGACGGTTTTGCTTACGGAGCCGGGGTTCCACTGCGGGCCGACTTTGCCGAAGCCCTCTACATCTCCTTGGTCACTCTTTCCACCGTGGGGTTTGGCGATATCGTGGCAACACATCCGGTGCTCAGGCTGGTTGTCGCCTTCCAGGCCGTCACCGGTTTCGGCTTGCTGACAGCAACGGTCACTTGGATCCTGCAGACTTTCCCGGCCCTGAACCGCCGCCGGGCCCTTGCCCACCAGCTGACTCTGTTCAGGGAGGCTGCCGGTCCGGCCGGTGTATTGGCCATGGAGCCCAGTCACGCTACCGGATTGCTGGAGGCAATTGCCGGAAACGTGGCTACGGTGACCATAGACCTGCTTGCGTTCCATGAAACCTACTACTTCCGTGAAATTGAGCAGCGCGGCTCCTTGCCCGCCACGGTGGCCTACGCCCATGAGTTGGCATCCCAGGCCCAGCGTAGCGAGAGCCCTGAACTGCAGTTCGCTGGACGGATGCTCCACGCGGCGCTGGACGGACTCGCGGAGGTCCTTCGCGGCAAATTCGGCCATTCCGGAGCCACATCTTCCGATGTGTTCGACAGCTACGAACTCCACCACCGGCACCTCCGGGGCGGGAAACCGGACACGACCTAGGGTGTGCGGGTAGCCACTGCTGCGAACCCTGCTGTTCTGAACGCGCTCGTTGCCCTGTCCGGTTGCCCTGTCCAGCGGCGACGTCAGGCCCGAGACCGGCTCCCGCCCTCAAGGCGCGGTCCGGTTCCCTCCGGCTCCATTGCCGGCGGTAGAGATGGAGTCGCTGATCGGTGTCAGACTCCGGCCTACGAGCGCTGGGCGATGTTGATGATGTTCCCCTCGCTGTCCAGGAACCAGGCTGCCTTTCCCCAGGAAGCGGTGGCAATGCCGTTCTCCGTCTTCAGACCGGGAAAATTGTAGTCTTCAAAGACGACGCCGCGGCCTCGCAGTTCCTCCATCTCGCGTTCGAGATTGTCCGTTTCCCAGCCCATCTGGGTGTTCTTGGCGGTCCCGGCATTCTCTGTCTGGTAAAGGAGGAAGCGGGTTCCTTGGCCGCAGCTGTACATCACGCTGCCCTCCTCCATGGATTCGGAGGGTTCGATTCCCAGCTTCTCCCGGTAAAACTCCTTCGCCCTGTTGATGTCCTTCGCGGGGAGGACAGCCATGATGTTTGAATCCTTGAGCATGATGATTCCCTTCAGTGCGCTGATGATCGCAGCGACGGCGTTGCTCCCCCCGGTTTCGGTCCCCGGAATCCTTGTCCGGAGCCCGTGACCGTCCCTTGCGCAAAGCCGGGGCAGCCACCTGGGACTCTTCAACGCAGCGACACCCATCGTCAGCGTGAGGGATCCCCGAAGTTATGTGGCCATTATGGACCGATACGGGTCTGCGGAAATAGGGCCGCCTGGTATCCGGCTGCCGGCCACGCCTAGAAAAGTACGGCCAGCAGGGCGCGCATGGCGCTCTCCGCCGTCCGGACCGCTGTGCGACGATGTCCGAATGGAACAGACCACGGAAGTCCTGCGCTATGCCGCCTTCACTACCACCCCCGACGGCGGAAATCCGGCGGGAGTAGTTCTGGACGCAACCCGACTCGATGACGCCCGGATGCAGGCCATCGCGGCCGACGTCGGGTATGCCGAAACGGTCTTTGTTACGGAGGTTTCGGTTGACGGGGACTCCCGCCGAAACCGTGTGCGGTACTTCTCCCCGATTGCGGAGGTGCCGTTCTGCGGCCATGCCACGATTGCTTTGGCCGTAGCGCTGTCAGGCCGTGATGGTGCCGGGACCTTTGTTTTCGAGACCCCTGCGGGGCCGGTCGCGATCGAGACTGCAGGCCAGGGCTCAACGGTGACGGCAAGCTTCACGAGCGTGGAGCCGCGAGTGGCCGAGTTCCCCGACGATGTTCTGAGCACCCTCCTCGGGTTGCTCGGCGTGGGCCGGGGCGACCTGAACTCCGCGTACCCTCCGATGATCGCCTTTGCCGGAAACTGGCACCCCATCCTTGTCTTCGCAGAACGAAAGACTTTTGACTCGTTCGTGTTCGACCCGGCTCCCATGCGCACGCTGATGGACGCCCAGAACTGGGCCGGCACCGTCACGACGCTCTACGAGATGGGACCGGGCGAATTCGACTCGCGCAACCTCTTCCCGGTGGGCACCATCACCGAAGATCCGGCGACCGGTTCGGCCGCCGCTGCCTTCGGCGCATACCTCCGCCTGCTTTCACTCGTGGAGCCGCCCAGCCGCGTGGTGGTGCACCAGGGCAGCCATGTCGGCCGCCCGAGCGTGCTCACCGTCGACATTCCCCCGACCGGCGGGATTACCGTGAGCGGTGAGGCCGTCGAGATCAGTTGACTCGTCCGAGCCGGTCGTGGGTCCAGCTCTTCAGGCGATCCGCCGAGACCGGGCGCCGGAGCGCCTCCTCGCTGGCCGCTGACGGCCACGCTCCCCCGCAATCTAGTAGCGATGTACGACGCCGGTCCGTGGCGCGCCCGCAGACTGGTAGTAGCTTCCGCCACGACAGGGCATCGCCGAGCACGAATTCCTCGCTGGCTAGAGCTTGGGAATCAGGACCGGGGTGCTTCTCTTGTAGGCCTCATAGTCGGCCTGACCGCCCCACTTCGAGTCGGACTTCTTCTCCAGGAGCGGAACGCCGCTGACCCTGGTGATCAGCAGGGTCACGAATACCGGGGAGATCAGGGCAACCCACTGCCACCCCTGCAGCACGGGGGCGGCGATGATGGCGACGCCCAGCCAGAGCAGGATCTCGCCGAAGTAGTTCGGGTGGCGGGACTTCGCCCATAGCCCGGTGGAGATGAACCGGCCCTTGTTGGCGGGATCGGCATTGAAGCGGCTCTTCTGTGCGTCCGCCACGACCTCGATGCCGAACCCGGCTGCCCAGACGAGGAAGCCGGCCAGCGCGAACCAGTCCAGCCCCACCCTGGTCTCCGCTGTGATGGCCACCCACGCGGCGGCCGCGGTGAACACAACCCACAGCCCCTGGATGGTCCACACATTAAGGAAGCGCACAAAGGACGGCTTGATCTCGTCAAAACGGTCATCCTTGCCGGCCTTGCTGATGCGGCGGAACAAGAAACTCCCCAGCCTCATGGCCCAGGCCAGGACCATGGCTGCCAGCAGCAGCGCCCTCGCGTCGATCCCGGGGGTCAGCAGCACCAGCAGCACAGTGATCGCGATATAGGTCAGGGAGCCGGTCAGGTCGTAGAACTTTTCAGTCTGGGCCCTGAACGAGGGAATGAATACCACCCACTGGATGAGGAACGCCGCCCCGACGGCTATCGCAAAGATGGGCACTCCGCCCAGCGTAGCCCCGTGCTGGCTGCCGGCCAGGGCAACGAGAGCGGCCAGCAGCACCACCGCGGGAGTGACGATGAGCGCCTTGCGGTCTGAATCCTTCATCAGGCCATTCCTTTCCTACGCCGAACCGTGTACTGGCACGCCGGGTCCTACCCTGGCACCACCGTATATTCAAACTTGTTTGATGATCAATCTTCATTGATTACTATATAAACTAGCAAAATCGAGGAGGAACCATGAGTGCAACGCCCTACCACCCGGCCGCAGTGGCGCTGCAGACCCTGTTCACCCTCGCCACCGAAACTGAGCGCGAGATCGCCCGCGGGATGGGCATCAACCTCACTGACTTCCGCGCGCTGTCAGCGCTGGAGCTCTCGGGACCGGTCACGGTGGGCAGGCTGGCCGACGAACTCGGCGCAACGCCTGCCACTGCCACCGCGATCGTCAACCGTCTGGAGCGCCGCGGCTACGTGGTACGGCACCGCGGCACGGACGACCGGCGCCAGGTCCAGGTGAGCGCCACACCAGCGTCCTCCGACGGGATCATGGCCTTGATGCGGCCCCTGATGACCGCCACGGACCAGCACCTCAAGGCCCTGCCCGCCGCAGAGCAGAAGGCTGTGACCGATTTCCTCGGCGCCGCCCAGCAGCTGATGCGCGGCCACCTCCGCGCACTTTCCGAAAAGGACACCCGATGAGAGAGTTCACCGCCCCGCTGCTGGTGGAGCTGTCCATTCACCGGAACGCCACCGACCTGTTGATGCAGCGGTTCCGGACAAACCCCGGCCACGTGGCCTTCGAGGTACGCGCCACGGACGCCGCGATCACGGAACCTTGGCGCCGGGTGACCACCGCCCAGTTCGTGGACGAGGTGCGGGCCCTGGCCAAGGGCCTCATCGCCGCCGGCCTTCAGCCCGGCGAATCGGTGGCCATCATGTCCCCCACCCGGTACGAGTGGGCGCTGGCCGACATGGCAGGGTGGTTCGCCGGCGCCGTCGTCGTCCCGATCTACGAGACGTCGGCGGCTCCCCAGGTGACCGCGATCCTCGCCGACGCCGATGTGCGGCTCGCCATTGGCGGCACAGCCGAGCACGCCGTCCTCCTGGAGGGCGGATTCGAGGAGGCGGGGTTGACCGGCCTCGGGGTCTGGACGATGGATGCCCGTCCGGGCGCGGACCTGGCGGAGCTCGTGGCCCTCGGCGCCGGGATCTCCGATGATGCGCTGGAGGAGCGGCGCCTGCTGGCAGGCCTCGACGCGGTAGCCACCATCGTCTACACCTCCGGCACCACCGCCGCGCCCAAGGGCGCCCTGATCACCCACGGCAACTTCGTGGGCCAAGTGCTGAACGTGGCCGCCGCCTACACCGAGGTGGTCCGCGAGCGCGGCAACACCATCATCTTCCTGCCAATGGCCCACGTGCTGGCCCGCGGACTGCAGCTGATCTGCCTGGCCAACGGCATGCGCATCGCGCACCTGTCCGATCCCCGGGAGGTGGTTCACGCACTCGGCGTCCTGCGGCCCACGTTCCTCGTGGTGGTCCCACGCGTTCTGCAGAAGATCCAGGCGTCTGCTGCGGACGCCGCGGCGAAGAAACACCTCGGACGGGTGTGGGCGTCGGCGCAGCGCACCGCGGTGGCGTGGGGTAGGTTCGCAGAAGCCCGCGACGGCGACCCGGGGGCAAGGCCCGCGCCGGGCCTGCGGTTGCGGCACGCGCTGTACGACCGCCTGTTTTATGCGCGGCTGCGGAGTCTGATGGGGGGACGGCTCGATTACCTCCTCTCCGGCGCCGCCGCGCTCGACGCCGAGCTGTCCCTGTTCTTCCGGGGCCTCTCCCTGCCGGTGATTGAGGGCTACGGCCTCACCGAAACCACCGCCCCGCTGACCGGAAACATGCCCGGGGCCATCAAGTCAGGGTCCGTGGGCGTCCCCATGCCGGGCACCACCGTGCGCATCTCGGAGCAAGGCGAGGTGCTGGCCCGCGGCGTGGGCGTCTTTGCCGGCTACCGCAAACCCTCCGACAACGCTGAAGCTTTCACGGACGGGTTCTTCCGCACCGGGGACCTCGGCGCCCTCGACGGGACGGGACGGCTCACCCTCACGGGCCGGCTCAAGGACGTCATCGTAACCGCCGGAGGCAAGACCATCTCCCCTGCCATCTGGGAAGGCTATGTTGAGGGCGACCCCCTCGTGGCGCATGCCGTGATGGTGGGAGAGGGCAAACCGTTCCTCGGCGGACTCGTGCTGCTCGATCCGGAGTCCGTCGCGGCCTGGGCGGAGCGGGAAGGCATCACCGACCTGACCCGTCTGCGGCTGCCGGACGACGGCGGCGCGCTCCAGATCGACGACGCGCGGCTTCTCGCCGTGATCGGCAACGCCGTGAGCGCCGCCAACGCGAAGATTGCCCGCTCCGAGCGGGTGCGCCGCTTTGTGCTGCTGCTCACCGACCTCAGCGAGGCCAGCGGCGTGGTGACCCCCACCATGAAACTCAAGCGCGCCGCCTTCGCCGAACGCACCCAACACATCGTCGACACCCTCTACGCCCAGCCAAGGAGCCAAGCATGAACGTCCAGGTCAAAAGGTGGCTGCTCGCCTACGCGGTTGCCGCCGTGGTCTTCGCCGTCATCGACGTCGCCTGGATCCTCACCGTGGCGAACAGGCAGTACGAAAGCCAGATCGGCGGCCTGCTTGCGCCCAGCGTCAATCTCGCCGGAGCCGTTCTGTTCTACCTCGTCTACGTCATGGGAATCGTGCACTTCGGCATCCGGCCCAACGACGCCCGCGCCACCATGCGGCAGCGCGTGACGGGAGCTGCCCTCTTCGGTTTCTTCACCTACGCCACCTGGGCACTCACCGCGCTCGCCGTGCTCAAGGACTTTCCCGCCGTCGTGGCCGTGACGGACATCGCCTGGGGCGTCGCGGTGTGCAGCACCGTCACCTGGCTCACGGCCAGCGTGCTCCGGCCGGCCCGTGCCAGGCAGCGCGCGTCCTAGTCAGCCGAACCACTTGGCCGGCCCGCTCCGCAACTTCGTGACACCCAGGTTTCTAGGGCCATTCCCCGCTCAGGGCAGAATGGACGCATGACCCTCACAACTTTCGCGCTCATCCGTCACGGCCAGACCGACTGGAATGCGCAGCGCCGGCTGCAGGGATCCACTGACATTCCGCTGAACGACGTCGGCCGCGGCCAGGCGCGCGACGCCGTCGCCACCGTGTCCGGTTACGAATGGGACGCGATCGTGTCCTCGCCGCTGAGCCGCGCCGCGGAAACGGCCGACCTGATCGCCGCAGGGCTCGGGCTCAGCGTGGCGAAGCGCGTCCCGGAGCTCACCGAGCGTCACTTCGGGCCCGCCGAGGGTCTGCAGGCCGGCCCCGAACTGGAGGCCCTGCGCACGCCCGACGGTTTCCGCGGCGCCGAAAGCGACGACGACGCAGCCAACCGCGGGCTGGCAGCACTGGAAGCCCTGGCCGAGGAGTTCCGCGGCCGCCGCGTCCTCGTGGTCGCCCACGGCACACTCATCCGCTTGAGCCTCGGCCGCGCGATCGGCCACACGCTGCAGAGCATCGACAACGCCGCGCTGAACCTGGTCCACCACCACGCGGTCGACGGCTGGGAACTCGAATACCTCAATGGCGAACCGCTGACCGCGGCCGCCGTCAGCTGACCACGGTCCGGGACGAGTGAACCCATGCTGAAACGATTGAAGGCCGCCGATCAGGCCCGGCTGCACCTGTTCCTCATGCTCGTGCTGACGTTCTCCACCGGGGTCATCGACGCCGTCGGCTATCTGGGCCTGGACCGGGTCTTCACCGGCAACATGACCGGCAACGTCGTCATTCTGGGCATGGCTCTGATCGGAGCCGACAACCTGCCTGTCGTCGGACCGTCGATTGCCTTGGGCTGTTTCATGCTTGGCGCCGTGATCGCCGGCCGTGCCCTTCGGCCCGAAGCGGCAGGCTGGAGCCGGCGGACGACGGCCCTGCTGACCGCCGTCGGCCTCACGATGGCGGCCGTCGCCGTCGTGCTGCTCTTCCACGCCCCGCACGCCGGCGACCCCGTCACTCTGGCAATCACCGGCGCGCTGGCGGTCGCTATGGGGATCCAGGCGGCCACGGCCCGGCACCTGAGCGTCAAGGATGTCACCACCGTAGTGGTGACCTCGACGCTGACCGGGCTGGCCGCCGATTCCCGCCTCGGCGGCGGCAAGGGCGCCCACGCAGGCCGCCGGTTTGGCGCCGTCGTGCTCATCCTGGCCGGCGCGGCCGTCGGCGCGGCCCTGCTGCACGTGCATCCGGGTTTCGGCGTGCTGCTCACCGCGCTGCTCACCACGGCTGTGGCCGTCGCCGGCGGCATCGCCCGGCAGCGGGCACAGGATGGCGCTGCCGCTGTGGAGCATGCGGCGTCGGTGGCATCAGACCGTTAAGCTCCTAGCGACTGTTGCTCGGCGGGCTGTTGGCCGGGAGGGCCGTCGTGCGGGCAGGGTTCCGATCTGCTGTATGAGGGGTCATGGTGTCCGTGGTTCCCAGTGCTCGGCGATCTTGCCGTCCTGGACGGATGATTTCCGTCCCGCCGAGTTCGACTGTCTTGCCCGTCGCCGGAATGCCCAGCAAGTCCCCGTGTTCGGTACCGGCCATTACAACGTGGGCGGCCTCAAAATCTCCGTCGGAATCTCAATGATGTTGTCAACGGATGTTGGCACGCCTTTGGGATGTCCCGGCCGGTAGCCGCCGGGACACCCGGGTGTTTCTAGTCCGTCCAGCCGGGGTAGGGTTTTCGGTCCTGGTTCGGCAGTTCGGCGGCGGTGGCGGGGAGGTTGTCCGGGCCGTCGGACTGTCCGGAGGCCCAGTTGAAGAAGTCCTCGACGGTGATCGCTGCGGAGCAGGCGTCCTGGGTCCGGTACCAGTGCGTGGCGGTGTCGCCCTGGACGTAGGCGCCGTAGCCGAACAGTTCCCCGTTCCGATCGCGGGTGCGGGCGATGGCGAAGACGATGCAGGGCCAGGATCCGGCGTTCCATCCTTCGCTGCCCCCGTTCGGCAGCACCGACCAGACGGCTTCGTTGAGACTATCCATCCAGTCGTACCCATCCCCTGACAAGTCGTCGGAGGGACGGACCAGGGCTGCGACCGGTTCGGCGGTGTCGCCGGTCGTCGTGTCGGTCATGGTTTCTGTGCTCATGAGGTGATGCTCCGTTTCGCTCGGGCGGGCGGGTGCCTCAACAATCGGCTGCCCTTCTCCCCCAACCATGTTTTTGCCTGCTGGCGGAGCTTCGCGTAGCTGTGCCCGACGGAACCGGGGGAACCCGAAGTGCAAGCAGCGGATGGATTGCGTCAGGAAATCAGCGCAGCGCCGAAGCTAATCCATCTGCTGCGCGGCCTTCCCCGGGACGGTTGCGCCGGTGGAGTGGGCACGTAAGATCCAACGGACAGCAGTAAATAAGGACAAAAGAGCTTGTACTGCGCGAGCACAGGGAGGCCCGCGAACTACCTCGGCGCTATCTGGGCGAAGCTGGGCAACGAGGCCCTCCGTCACCCGCCCCGGGAGCACCTGCATTGCGGCTGCGGCTGTCGTAGCCAGTGTTCTAGTGTCTTGGCCGGGAAGTCTGCAGTAGTCCCTGAGGCGTCGGGCCTAGCCGGATCAGCCACGACCCGTTGCCGTAATAGATGAAGTATGCTTCACTAATTGAGTGTGGAGGGGAGTACCCCACGAATGTCCCGTCGTCAGTACGGCCGACCCTGAGCGGCCCGGCGGGGCAGGTTCCTTGGGACCGGGAAAGACCTCCAGTTGGTTTGAACTGACTGGAAGCGGGTACTCCCTGATGAATGTTCCTTTTTGGGCCTGGTTGGCCGTTCTTGCCTTCATTGTCCTGATGCTTGCCGTGGACCTGTTCGCGCACCGCAAAGCGCACGTCATCCGTGTCCGGGAAGCCGCGCTCTGGTCAGCCGTCTGGGTCGCCCTCGGTGTCGGCTTCGGCGTCCTGATATGGCAGGTCTACGGTGCGGAGTTTGGCCAGCAGTACTTCGCCGGGTATCTGATCGAGAAATCCCTGGCAGTGGACAACGTGTTCATCTGGGCGATCATCTTCACGTACTTTGCAGTCCCCCGCGAATACCAGCACCGGGTGCTGTTCTTCGGGGTCCTGGGCGCCCTGATCTTCAGGGGCATCTTCATCGCGGCGGGCTCCGCCATCATCGCCAGTGCCGGCTGGGTGCTCTACATCTTCGCGGCGTTCCTGCTCATCACCGGCTACCGGATGATCCGCCACCGCAACGACATGCTTGACCCGGCAAGGTCCCGGGCGCTGAAACTCTTCCGCCGGCGCGTGCCCATGACGGACGACTTCCACGGCCAGCGGTTCCTGATCCGCAAGAACGGCATCTTGCTGGCCACCCCGCTGCTCGCGGTGCTGGTCCTCATCGAGGTCACGGACATCATCTTCGCCGTGGACTCCATCCCCGCGATCTTCGCCGTCACCGACGAAGTCTTCCTGGTCTTCACCGCCAACGCCTTCGCCATCCTGGGCCTGCGGGCCATGTACTTCCTGCTCGCTGACCTGATCCACCGCTTCGTCTACCTCAAGATCGGACTCGCGCTCGTCCTGATCTGGGTCGGCATCAAAATGCTCCTCAAAATCGACGTCTACTACATCCCCACCCCGCTGTCCCTGGCCGTCATCGCCACTATCCTCGGTGTGTCCATCGGCGTCAGCCTCTGGGCCACCCGCGGCCAGGAACGCCGGGCTCCCGAGGGGCTGGCGCACTCCCCCTTCGGAACGGCCTCACCCGAGGAGATCGTGGCCCTGGAACCACTATGGGGCAGACGCCGTGGCACGAAAGCCACCTCAACACCGCAACAGGGCGACGCCGGGAAATCAGACGCGGACCCACACTCACCTACAAAGGGTGACGCGCATGAAAGATGAGCCGGTCCGCCCGGTGGCGGCACTGATACTTGATGGGGCAGGAGCCCCTGAGACTGCGCGGCGCGCAGCGGCGGTGGCCAGGATGGCGGGCAGCCCCCTGGTACTCCTGGTGCCCGTGGAACGGACCGGATTCAGCCTCAACCCCCTCACCCGCCGGCTCGCAGCCATCCGGCAGACTGCCGAAGCAGATGCGATCGCTGCCCGGGTCCGGCCGGTGCTCGAAAGTACCGCGAGCGATTTTCAAGTCCGGGCGGTTCCCTGTCTTTTCACACAATCAGGGATCACCGGAGGCGCCTCCCTGAGAAGCATCAAGGCCGCCGCACGGCGAATCCGCGCTTTCATCCTCGTAACTCCAATCAGGCAAGATGGTGGAACGATCATCACGAAGGCGCAACGCCTGCGTCCCGACAGGCATGCCGACGCCATCGGAGACTCCAGCGAGGAGCAACCATGACAATCCCGCCGCCGGTTCCGGAAAATGGCCTGCAACCACCGCTTCCTGCAACACCGCCAACACCTTTGCGCCCAACATGGACCTTTCTCACAAACCACGGCCATGTCCTGCTGGCGGTGGCAACAGACCCTGACGCCCGCGTGAAAGACATCGCCGAGACGGTCGGGATCACACCACGCTCGACCCTGCAAATCCTCAAGGATCTCGAAGCCGGCGGATACCTGCACCGCAGCCGGGACGGACGACGAACCCGCTATGCCATTGAACCCCACCAGCACTTCCGGCACCCCGCCGCAGCGACCAGGGAAGTCGACGGACTGATCGGCCTGTTCGCAGACCCCCGCCCTTAACCGCGGCGGAGCCACCCCAGGACATTCGTTTATCCCGACCGCATGACCGCCCCCGGAAGCGGTATCCCGCAACCTAATTTCGCGCATTCGAAGGATCACGTTCACCACCGGCCTGTAGCCGCTTGCCAAGCGGCCAGCCGGGCCGTCGGGACGGGTACCGGTGTGTTGGGTGGCGTCGCGGAGCATGGCCCAGGGGACGTTGAGCCGGGGCCGGGCCAGGGAGAGCATGGATTGGATGTGGGTTTTACCTTCGCTGCGTTCTTCGGTCGTAGTGGGTGCGGGAGGCGGAGCAGCTTTTCAGCGCGGAAGGCCCGGAGAAGTAGAAGACACGGAGGAGGCGTCTGTCGTAGCGCCGGGGGCGTTGGTGGTGGTGGTTGCCGGTGATTCGGCCGGAGTCCCGGGGTGGTGGCGGCGCGGCCGGCGAGCACCGATTCGGCGGCCTGGTAGGCATCGAGCGGGTCGGATTTTCCCTGCAGCCGGCGCGCGTGCCGGTTCGGGCGCATCACCTCCACGACGTGAATGCCCTCGCGCACGAGCACGCGTGAGAGTTCGGCACCGTAGCTGCCGGTCCCTTCCACGCCCACGGCGAGGACGGGACCGAATCCGGTGATGAAGTCGATGATCCCCTGGTAGCCGGCACCCGCGGCCGGGAATTCCCTGTCGGCCATGTGCCGGCCGGTATCGGTGATGACGGCGACATGGTGGGTATCGGCGTGGGTGTCGATCCCGGCGATGACTTTCGTTTGTTCGTTTGCCATGATGAAACTGCCCTGACCTTCCGTTGCGTGCGGTGAAACACGAAGGGCACGCCGGCCGGGTGGGCAGACAAGACAGTAATGGGACTCTTCGAACAGGCTCCTATGAGGTCATGTCCACCTGGCCGCCGCGTCAACTGCAGGCTGTGGTGCGGCGGACAGATCAATGTCAAGACAAACCCTCACACGGGCGTCAGTCACACTTCGAGCCACGCCGCAACACAGGCCAATTCCGTCATTACTGTCACACCGGCCGCGTAGTCTGCCTTCACGAGCTTGAACCGTCCGGCAGGGGATGACATGGCTGACCTGATCCACGAGGCAAACGACAGGACGCCTTCCCCGCACGCAGCAGTTGCCTCGCTCCCTGAATCGTTCGAGCCGAATAACCGTGACTGGCCGGAAAGGCTGGCAGCCGGCGGTGAGTTCACCGACGACGCCGTCGCGGACTACCTGCGCCGGCTGAGCCAATACGACTTGCTCACCGCCGAGCAGGAAGTGGAACTGGCACAAGAGATCGAGGCAGGCCTTTTCGCGGAACAGCTCTTGGCGGACGGCACATCTCGGCCCGGCAAGGACACAAGGGAGCTTCGGACCATCGTCCTTCTGGGGAAGCGGGCTGCCGACGCGCTGCTCCAAGCCAACCTCCGGCTAGTAGTGTCCATCGCCAAGCACTACACCCACCGGGGCCTCGACTTTCTGGACCTGATCCAGGAGGGAAACCTCGGACTGCACCGGGCCATCTGCAAGTTCGACTTCACCAAGGGTTTCAGATTCTCCACCTACGCCGCGTGGTGCATCCGCAGCGCCATCACCCGGGCGCTGGTGAATCAGGCCCGTCTTATCCGGCTGCCAGGGAACGTCGTCGATCAGCTGCAGAAAGTGAGGTCAGCACAACGGACGGCCGCAATGACGGGGACCCTTTGCAGCCGGGAAGATCTTGCCCGGCTGACGAACAATTCGGTCGAGAACGTCGAATATCTGCTGACCTGGGACAAGCCGATCTATTCGCTGGACGGTCAAGTGCCCGACGGCAAGGGCGGCACCGAAGCGATGGCCGAACAGCTGTTGGATCCTTCTGACCCCGAGGCGGCTGATTTGCTCTTTCACCAACAGATGAAGGCGCAGGTGCATGCCGTACTCAACACACTCGAGGCCCGGGAAGCCTGGATCATTGCGATGCGCTTCGGCGTGACGGGCGGTGCAGGGAATACCTTGGACGCCGTCGCGAAAGCGTTCGGCATGACCCGCCACCGCGTACGCCAGATCGAGGCCACGGCGATGGAGAAGCTCAAACAACCGTCCCGGTCCAATGCCCTGCGGCAGTATCAGTTTGACTGCTGGAGCCCATCCCGCGGGGAGACGGCGTCGGAGTCCGCGCTGGCGGCCCCTAAGCTTTCCGCTGCTCCCGCCACAGCAGCGACACCACAAACACCACTGCACCCAGCCCCAGCATGACGAACACCATCAGCCCCCAGTTCTCCTGGTTGACGCCGGTGCCGTAGAAAATGCCGATCAGCACCGTGGCCGTGATCGCCCCCAGGTACCGGCAGGTCTGGTAGATCCCCGCGGCCACGCCGCGCTCCTCCATCCGGGTGGACAGGTACATGCCCTGGCTGGAGGCAATACCCACTACGCCGTAGGGCACGCCCAGCAGTGCGGTCAGCCCAAACACCAGCGGAATGGCGAACGACGCCGTCAGCAGCCACATCGCCCCCGACGCCACAATCAGCAGCACGACGCCGGCGATCAGTACCCGCTTCACGCCGAAACGATCGATCGCGCGGACTGCGAGCGGCGTCACGACCACCGACATCGCGGCGAGCGGCAGCATCAGCAGCCCTACAATGCCGGGATCGTAACCGCCGGCTTCCTGCAGCAGCTGCGGCAAGCCGAAGAACGCGAAGTAGTAGACGCCGCTGAACACCGCAAAGCCCAGATAGACCAGCAGCAACGGCCGGTTGCGGCCCAGCAGCCGCAGGTCCAGGAACGGCGGCTTAAACCGCAGCTCACGCCGGACGAACAACACCGCGAGGAGCGTCCCGCCGCCCAGCAGCCACCAGCGGTAGGGCGGCAGCACGTTCAGGAGGGCCATCATCACCAGCACCATGGCGCCCAGGAACGCCAGAATCCCGGGAATGTCCGAGTCCCGCAGCAGCTCGGAGGCCCGGCCGCGTTCCCGTCCTTCGTCGGCGGGCGCAAACCGCCGGACCAGCAGGATGGCCGCGAGCGAGAGCGGGACATTGATCAGGAACAACGCCTGCCACCCGACCAGGCTCACCAGCAGCCCACCCACCACCGGCCCGACGGCGGCAGCGGAGGTGTTCGCCATCTGGATCCGGCCCAGCGGCCGCGTGGACTTCACGTTCGCCTGCCGTGCCAGCGCCGCGACCATGACGACGGCGCTCGGAAAGGCCGTCGCGGTACCCAGCGCCATGAAGGCACGTGCCACGCAAAGCAGGGCAAAGTTCGGAGCGAAGGGAGCCAGCGCGCACGTCACTGCCACCAGGGCCATGCCGAGCATGAACAGCCGGCGCGGGCCGAAGCGGTCCGCCAGCCGCCCCATGAGCGGCTGGCCGGCCGCGGAGGTGAGATAGAACGCCGTGATGACCCAGGTGACCGTGGCGACGTCGAGCCCGAAGTCCGCGCGCAGCACCACAAGGGCGACGGCGATCATCGAGGAGTTCAGCGGGTTCAGGGCCGTGCCGAGGCTGAGACCGGCGACGGCGATGCCCGTCCGGGGAGAGTTGCTCACGGCAACAGTCTGTCCCATACCCGGCGGTGCCTGGAAACCTTGTGACGCGTCAGAGGACCTTGGAGAGGAACGCCTTGGTCCGGTCATGCTGCGGGTCGCTCAGGATCTGGCGGGGAGGCCCGGCCTCCACCACCACGCCGTCATCCATGAACACCAGCGTGTCCGCCACCTCGCGGGCAAACCCCATCTCATGGGTCACCACAATCATGGTCATGCCGCTCTTGGCCAGTCCCTTCATGACGTCCAGGACCTCGCCTACGAGCTCCGGGTCCAAGGCGCTTGTCGGCTCGTCGAAGAGCATCAGCTTCGGATCCATGGCCAAGGCGCGGGCAATGGCCACCCGCTGCTGTTGGCCGCCCGAAAGGTGCGCCGGATAGGCATCGCCCTTGTCCGCCAGCCCCACGCGCTCCAGAAGTTCCACGGCCCGGGCAGTGGCCGCGGCCTTGGAAATCTTCTTCACCCGCATAGGCGCTAGGGTGATGTTCTCCAACGCAGTCAGGTGCGGAAACAGGTTGAATCTTTGGAAGACCATCCCGATTTCCTGGCGTTGGAAAGCCGCTTCCTTGAGCTTGAGCTCGTAGAGCTTGTCTCCTTTCTGCCGGTAGCCGACCAGCTGTCCGTCGACCGAAAGCCGGCCGCCATCAACCACTTCCAGGTGGTTTATGCACCGCAGGAACGTCGACTTACCCGAACCGCTGGGCCCCACCATGCAGAGGACCTCCCCCGGGTCCACCTTCAGGCTGATTCCGCGCAAGACCTTGTTCGAGCCGAAATTCTTGGAAACCTTCTCCGCAAGGACCATGGGCACGCCCGTCATCCCTTACCTCCAGCATCAGTACTGAGCGGTGCACCCGGTGCACCCGGTTCGCCGGGCCCCGCCTTCGGTCCCGGTTCTGGCCCCGCGGGTTCCTTGCCTTCCTTGAGCCGCCCTGTTCCCCGGGAGAACCGCTTTTCAATGAAGTGCTGGCCGACCATCAGGATGGAGGTGAAGAGCAGGTACCAGAGGGAAGCCACAATCAGCAGCGGCACGGGTGTGAACGTCACGGCTGAAATGCCGCGGGAAACGCCGTAGAGGTCGATGCTCAATGGAATCGCGGCCACCAGGGAGGTGGTCTTGAGCATCGAAATCACTTCGTTGCCGGTAGGCGGAATGATGATCTTCATGGCCTGCGGAACCACGACGTACCGCATCGTCTGCCCCCAGGACATCGCCAGCGCCGTCGAGGCTTCTGCCTGGCCCTCGTCCACTGACAGCAGGCCGGCACGCACGATTTCAGACATGTAGGCGGCTTCGTTCAAGGCCAGCCCGATCACGGCGGTGATGAAAAGGTTGGTGAAGATATCGTTCGGGAGGGTGACCCAGGGTGTCATGAACGGAATCCCCAGCGTGAACCGCGGATAGATCAGGGACACGATGCCCCAGAACACGAGCTGCACGTAGACGGGGGTGCCCCGGAAGATCCAGATATACAGCCAGGCAATGCTCTTCAGCACCGGATTTGGTGAGAGCCGCATGATGGCCAGCAGCAGGCCGATGACGATCGCGCCGATCATCGCGTAGATGGTCAGCCACAACGTCACCCACGCGGCCTGGCTGATCCGGCGGTCGAAAATGTACTTTCCCACGTCCGGCCAGCCGTAGTCGGGGCGCTGGGCAGCGTCGAGCACAAAGACCGCCAACCCGAGCACCAGGACCACGGCAATGAAGATCCGCCACGGGTGACGCAGCGGGATCGCAACGATCGCCTCCGCCGGCGCGTCGTCCGTGTCCTGTCTTGCGCGGGCTCGCGGCTTCCCATCAGGTTCCGACTCAAGCATCCTGCCGGATTCCGGCTCGCTCATTTACTATCACCCTTTGGCTGCCACGTTGAGTGCCGCCGTCTTGATGCCGCCGGCTTCCACTCCCCACTTGGTCAGGATCTTGTTGTACGTGCCGTCGTCGATCAGCGCCTGAAGGGCCTTCTGGAGGACGGGCGTGAATTCACTGCCCTTGGCCACAGGGATGCCGTACGGCGCCACCTCAAAGGCGTCGCCGGCGGTCTGCAGCTTGTCCTTGGTCTTGGAGATCGCATAAAGAGTCACGGGCGAATCGGCGCTCATCGCGTCGACCTGTCCCACCACGAGGGCGTTGGTCGCCTGGTCCTGCGCGTCGTACTTGAAGATGGTGATCGCCGGCTTCCCTGCATCCGTGCAGGCCTTCGATTTTGCTGGCACCTCATGCGTGTCCTCATAGGTGGTTGCCTGGACAGCGACTTTGAGCCCGCACGCGTTGTTCGGGTCCACGGTCTTGCCCTTGGGAGCGGCCCATTGGATGCCGGCAGAGTAGTAGTTCACGAAATCCACCTGCTTTTCGCGTTCCAGTGTGTCCGAGAACGAGGACATTCCCATGTCATCCTTCCCTGCTTTGACGGCAGGAAGAATGTTGTCAAAGGTGCCGATGTCGAAATTGACTTTCAAGCCCATTACCTTGCCCAAGGCATTGGTGAGGTCCACAGACCAGCCAGCGGGCGCACCGTTATCGTCCTTGAACTCGTTGGGCGGGTAGTTGTTAGCCATGCCGACATTGAGCACGCCGGAACTCTTCATTTTCTCCGGAAGCGACGCGGCAATGGCGTCATTATTTTTTCACGTCGATCGTGTCAGCTGTTCCGGATGCCCCGCCGGAGGGGGTTGGTTCACTGTTGTTGACACAACCGGAGAGGGACATCGCCGTAGCTATGGTGAGAACGGGAAGAAGGTATCGGATGCGCATGGTTTCCTTAGCTGTTCAAAGATCCTCTAGGCTCCCGCAACGCTGCGGAAGGACACTACGTGACTGCTAGTTCAGAACTCATCAATTCGTGTTACCTGACGCTCTTGTTTCAAGGATTTCTCCGGAATGACGAATGTCCCGAAGAATTTCCCCACCTCGAGCTTTCAACTCGGAAATGCTGGAAACGCCCACTAACGTCATCGTACGCCGGAGTTCATCTGCGAGGATCTCAATGATGCGCCCGACACCCGGTGAGCCGGCCGCCACCAATCCGTAAAGGTAGGCCCTGCCGATCGCACAGGCATCGGCTCCGAGTGCCAACGCCTTGAGGATGTCGTTCCCCCGGCGGATGCCTGAGTCCACATAGATCTCGATCGAATCGCCCACCCGCTGCCGCGATTCCTGGAGGACATCCATGGGGCTCAGCATGTGGTCGAGCTGGCGTCCGCCATGATTGCTCAGCTGGACGGCGTCCAGGCCAATGCGGGAGGCCTTCGCCACGTCGGCCGGGTTGACGCAGCCTTTCAGCACGATCTTGCCATGCCAGGCCTGCCGCAAGGCTTCCAGTTCCGTCCATCCGCTGGTCGCATCCGAGTGGCCAAGGATGTCCTGCCACATGGACGGGGTAACAACAGAGGTGGCCGCGGCACTGCGCGGATCCAAATTGGGAAAACTGATTCCGTCCGACTTCAGGAAGTTGATCCACCAGGACGGACGTCGGGCGATGTCCGCAATGGTTGACAGCGTCAGCGCGGGAGGCGCGGTGAAGCCGTTGTGGAGGTCCCGTTCCCTGGAACCCAGCGCCCGCGTATCGACGCCGACAATCAGGGTGTTGAACCCTGCGGCGTCGCAGCGCGCCAGTTTGTCCTTCAACGCCTGGGCGTTGGAGGTGAGCCCGAAGTTGAACCAGCGGTCAAGAGACGGGTGGCGCTCGGCGATCGTTTCCATCGCCACGGTGCTCAGCCCGGCCAGCCCGTAGGGGATGCGGGCCCGGTCCGCGGCAGCAGCGACGGCCAGCTCCCCCTCGGGATGGAACAGCCGGGTGGCCCCTGTGGGGGTCAAGGTGAGGGGCAGGGCACTGTCTTTTCCGAGCAGGGTCGTCATCGTATCGGGTCCGGACACCGGGCCCCAAGTGGGCATGAGTGCCCAGGCGTCGAAGACAGCCCGGTTGCGGCGGAGCGTCACTTCGTCTTCAGATCCGCCGTCGAGGTAATCGAAGATCCCTGCCGGCAAGACCTTCTTTGCCGATTTCCGGTATTCCTCGACGTTGTAGGCGCCGGCCAGCACACGCCGTTGGCGGGACAATACGGGAGCCTTGATCTGGATAAGCTGCCTGGCGTCGCTGAATTTCAATGAGGGCCTCCCGTTGCGTTCTTGCGTTATCGTTCGGCCTGCGGGGCCGAAGACGCGGACGCCGTGGACCCTGCGTCCCGGTGCCCCCACGCCAGCTCACGGAGCCGGACCAGATCCAGCGCCGGCTGGGCGGGCGGGACGCCGGGACGTTTCCGCGGAACCAGGACCCGCAGGGCACCGGGTTCGATGCTGCACCGCACTGGCGTGCTCATCTGCAGGGCCTCGCCGTCCACTCCGACGGGGATTGCTGGCACGTCTGCGTCAACCACCACCTCCGAGGCGGCGCGTTGGATCAGGCCGTGCTTGGTCGCGCGGCGCAGCAGGCCCACGGCTTCACGGGTGGTCGCGGCGGAAATCGTCACCGCGCCGAGAACGCCGCGGTCCAGCCGGGTCCGCCGGCCCAGGCCCGCGAGGTCGTTGCTGCCGTAGGGGCCGTTGCTCACAAGCACCGCCTGCGGTCCGTCCACCGTCACGCCGTCCAGCTGGGCTCGCAGCCGCGTGCCCTTGTCCCCTTTGATCAGGTCCGGCAGCATCTGCAGCACGGTGCCGGCCTTGTCATCCCGGTACTCCGGGCTCTGGACCACCTCGGCATACACGCCGAAGGAGGCGTTGTTGACGAAGGTGCGGCCGTTGATCTTGCCGAGGTCCACGTTTAGCTCCACCCCGTCGCGGAGGGCATCCAGGCAGCCGGTCGGATCCTCCCGGTCCAACCCGAGATCGAGGGCGAAGTGGTTGCGGGTGCCAGCGCTGATCACCAGGAATGGCAGGTTGTGCTCGGCCGCGATGCCGGCCACGAGCGCCTGGGTTCCGTCACCGCCGGCGACGCCGAGCAGATCGGCCCCGCGCTCCACCGCCTGCCGGGCCAGCGCATCGACATCCACCGGGCCCGGGCCCTCGAGGAGCGCCACCTCGGCGCCGAGTTCCTCCGCCTTCCGTTGGAGGTCGAACTTCACCACCTTGCCACCGCCGGAACGCGGATTCATCACCAGGAAAGCATGCCGCCAGGTGGGAGCGGGGTACTCGGGCATCTTTGAGCCTTCCCGGCTCTCCCGGAGAGCCGCGCGGGCACACACCAACGCCACAAACACGAGCCCCACGGTGACCATGACCTCCCACAGGAGTCCGGCTTGAACGAACAAGAACAACACGACCAGCGGGGCGAGCACCGCCAGTCCCAGTGCGCACCAGCGCAGGACTCCGCGGCTGATGAGGAACCAGTAGATACCGACCATGGTCACCACGAGGCCGCCGGCACCCGTCAGGAGCAGCGCGATGGTTCCTGCCAAACCCGCAGCCGCCAGGGGAACGAGCGCCGCGCAGACGATCGCGACGTAAGCGGCCCTGGCCCACCACCGCCGGGTCTGTGGGACTTCGTCGAAAGGGATGACAGTCATATCCTGCTCCTTGCGGTAATCCGGCCCCTGGTCGATCGACCGGTCTCCCCGCCTGCGGCTGTGCCGTCAGGTATTGATTTTGGCCACGGTCATCAGGATCGCCGAGTCCTCTTCCGCTTCCAGGCTGTGCAGCCCGTCGGGCACGATCAGCAGATCGCCGGTCTTGCCCTGCCAGGATTCGTTGCCGGCCCGAAGCCGGACACAGCCGCGGAGCACAAACACGGTCGCTTCGCCGGGGTTCTGATGCTCGCTCAACTGCGTCCCCGCCCTGAATGCCATGACGGTCTGGCGAAGAACTTTCTCATGTCCGCCAAACGCAGTATCTGCCGCACGTCCGCTGGGGGCCGCCACCGCAGCTGCAATCTGCTGCCGGGCAAGGGCATCAAGCGATATCTTCTGCATGGGGCCACCCTACTCAGAAACACGTTCTCTGCCGAGGGTCCTTTGTCCCGTCCGCCCCGGACCGGACCGATCCCGGGCGCACGAGTTTCGTAACTCTTCGGGCACGTCCTACGCTGAAACCAACGGCCCGCACCATGGCCGCCCCGCTTCACCGCAAACTGTCGCAACGGAGCTGCAATCATGACCGAGGCCGTCGCTCCCAGCGCGGAACCGCCGGTACCGGCCGCCCCGGTGCCCCAGGTTCCAGCGCTCCCGGCGCCCCAGCTCCCTCCGCCCCAGCGTCCAGTGAACGACGACGCCGACCTCCGCCACCTCGCGGACGTCACCTTTGGCCTGGCGCACCTCCGCGAAGGCCAGCTCACCGGGATGCGCGCCCTCGCCGCCGGCCGGGACGTCCTCGCCGTCATGCCCACCGGCTACGGAAAGTCGGCCGTCTACCAGGTCCCCGCCCTCATGCTGCACCGCCGGCAGCAGCGGCCCACCGTCGTCGTGTCCCCGCTGATTTCCCTGCAGGAGGACCAGCTGGACGGGTTGCGGGACACCGCGGGGCCGGCCGTCGCCGTCGCGGTCAACTCCTCACACAGCGCCGGGGAACAGGAGCACGCCTGGCAGGCGGTGGAATCCGGCGAGGCGGCGTTCCTCTTCCTCGCGCCGGAACAGCTCGCCAAGACCAGTACGGTGGAGCGGATCGCGGCGCTCAACATCGCCCTGTTCGTGGTGGACGAGGCCCATTGCGTCTCCGCCTGGGGCCACGATTTCCGGCCCGATTACCTCCGGCTCGGCGAGGTCCGCGAGCGCCTCGGCAACCCGACCACCGCGGCGCTGACGGCCACTGCCTCTCCCCCGGTGCGCGAGGAAATCCTGGCCCGCCTCGGCATGATCGGCCCGCTGGTCCTGGTCCACGGCTTCGACCGGCCCAACATCCGCCTGGAGGTGCACCGCCACCACGAGGACAAGGAGAAGCGTGTCGCCGTCGTCAACCAGGTCACCGAACTGGTCGCCGGGCACGCCGCCGAAGTCCTCCTAGAAGGTGTCCCCGGCCCGGTCCCCGCGAAGCCCGGGCGCGGGCCCGGGCTGGTGTACGCCGCCAAGCGGAAGGACACCGAGAAGTACGCCGCGAGGCTGGCCCGGAATGGCCTCCGCGCCGCGGCGTACCACGCCGGCCGCACGGCCGCCGAGCGGGAACTCGTCCATGAGCAGTTCCTCGACGGCCGCCTGGACGTCGTGGTTGCCACCACAGCGTTCGGCATGGGGATCGACAAGCCCGACGTCCGTTTCGTCATCCACGCCGACATCCCCGAATCGTTGGACAGCTACTACCAGCAGATCGGCCGCGCCGGACGGGACGGGCAGCCCGCCGTCGCAGTGCTCCACTACCGCTCCGAGGACCTCGGCCTGCGGCGCTTCTTCGCCACCCACACTCCGGACGAGGCCTCGCTGCTGGCGGTCCTCACCGTGCTGCGGGAGGCGGGCGGCCCGCTCCAGCCACAGACGCTGGCCGAGTGGACTGGCTTCCCCGCCCGACGGATTACCGGCCTGCTGAACCAATTGCAGGACACCGGCGCCGTCACAGCACACCACGACGGCGTCCGGCTCGAGGTGGCGCTAGACCCGGCTGCGGAGCCCGCCCGCGTGGTGGAACGCGCCGTCGAACTCGCCGCGGCCCGCGAGCGCGTGGACAAGTCCCGCATTGCGATGATCCGCAGCTATGCCGAAACGCACCGCTGCCGCCGCCAGTTCCTCCTCGGCTACTTCGGTGAAGACCTGCCCGAACCTTGCGGGAACTGCGACACCTGCACCGAAGGCACCGCGCTGCTCTTGGAGCACGGGCACGACGGCCAGCACGACGGCGGGTCTGCCGCCGTCGGTGATTCCGCAGTCGGTGATTCCGCAGTCGGTGTTTCCGCGGCCCGCATCTCCGCCAACATTTCCGCCAGCGGTGCTGAGGCGTTCCCGCTGAACTCCCGAGTGGAGCATGCCCTCTGGGGTCCGGGCCTGGTGATGGGGCACGACGGCGACCTCATCACGGTGCTGTTCGACCGCGAGGGCTACCGGACGCTGTCCCTCAAAGCCGTCCTGGGCCACGGGTTGCTGACGCTCAGTACATCACCCGGAAACTAGTAAACGCCCCCGTCGCCGCCGACACGGACTCCTGGACGTCCTCCACCCTGCCCGGCGCCTCCGACGAGCGCAGCCAGCGCCGCAACTCCAGCACCAGAGGCTGCGGCCCCTCCGCCACAATGCCCACGGAGCCGTCGTCGTTGTTCCTGACAGTGCCGGTCAGCCCGAGGTCTTCGGCCTTCCGCACCGTCCAGTACCGGAAGCCGACCGCCTGGACCACGCCGGACACCCGCGCGTTCAGCCGCACGGGCTCCCCGGCATCCGCGGAAAACTGCCCAGGGTGCTTGTCAGTCATGCTCCCAATGTAGCGCCCGGCACAGCCCGGGGGTCTGGTTCCACGGGTGCGGTCCCACGGGTGCGGTCTCACCTGCCAGATAGTAAGGGACCTTAGCCTCTTATCCGTGGCTGCAGTCCGCGCAAGGCTGGCTGCCAGCACTACGGCTTGTCGAAAACCGGCAACAGCACAAGGAAGTGCTCTTAACCTCCCCGGCAGCAACAACTGCCCGAAAGGACAAGACGATGGCTGGACAGTTCGAAATCTTCACTGACTCGGAATCCAACGTCCGGTTCCGGCTTCTCGCCGCCGACGGGACCGTATTGGCCATTTCCACAGCATTCGGCGACAAGCGCCAGGCGGCGGACGGCATCATGGCTGTGCGCGAGTGCGCAGGCACCGGGCTGATCAGTGAGGCCCGCAGCAACCCGTGGACAGGGCCGCGCACTAGCAGGAGCGCCTCGCCGGGGCCGACAAGCCGTCGACGGCGGCATTTGCCCGCCGTATAGCCGGGCTACTTCGCCGGCTCGCTCACCGCACCCTTTGCAGGTCGAAGCGACGTGATCATCTTCCGGACATCCTGGTACTCCGCCGTGGTGGCATAGAGTTTCGCCTTCGCGAGGTATGGCAGCCCGGGGTCCCCCGGCGTCGTGTTATTCGCCGGATTGTAGGCCTGGCCGAATAACGCTCCGCTGGGCGGCCAGAGGAAGAGCTGGAACATCGGGCACGCCGTAGGCCCCGTCTCGGGCGGCATCATGGTGATTCCGTACGACGCGATGGTTGGCGGCGACGCTTGCGCCGCACTGAAGTCACCGCGGGCCTCGAAGACGTAGCGGGGCCCGTTCTGGTCCGCGGAGCCGGGCTCGGTGAGTGCCTGCATCGGCTGCGAATCGATCAGCAGGTAGGGCTGCTGATCGCCGCATTCGGTGCCTGTGACCACGTTGGTGCGCAGCGCGGCCATCTGCTTCCCGGCGGCGTTCACAACGTCCACGAATTCGCCCCCCAGCGGCGCCTGCCCGGCGGGATCCTTGACGGACCAGGTGGCCGGATAGTCGAAACTCAGCGTCCCGTCCGACGTCGTGAATGTCTTCCAGTCCGACGACGGCGGCCCCACCGCCGTCGCCGAGCCGTCCGGCGGCGCGGTTCCCGGCGATGTTCCCGGTGCTGTTCCCGGAGAGCTTCCCGGCGTTGCCGATGAAGCGCCCGGCGACGCGGTCCCGGCTGCTGTCCCCGACTCTGTGCCCTGCTCTGTTCCCTGTTCAGTTCCATGTGAATTTCCAAGGGATTTTCCCGGCGTCGCGGTGTCCGACGTCGGGCCTGCCGTCGTCGCGGCGCCGGAAGGCGCCGGCGGCCCAGCGGGCGAACCGCAGCCGACCAGCAGCAGAGCCGCGACCGTCAGCGCGGACAGTACAGGAGCGGGAACCGCTGCCGGAGCCACTGCCGAACCGGCGGAAGACGCCGCCGCCCGTCCCTTCATCCCCATTGCCACGAGCCCGGCCGCCTCTACTGCCCCGCCGGCCGCAGCGAGGTGATCATTCTCTTGACGTTCTGGTATTCGGCGGTGTTCATGTACGCCTCCGGGGTGTCCACATTGGGCTCGTTGCCGGGGGTGGTGTCGAAGGGGTTGTAGACGCCGCCGAACGAGGCTCCGCCGGGAGGCCAGGTGAAGTAGTGGAAGATCGGGCAGGCGTCGGGGCCGGCCGGTTTGGGTGCCGAGCTGAGGCCGTACGCCATGACGTTGGCCTTCGTGGGGTCCTTCTCCGCCGGATAGAGCCGCAGTTCAAAGATGAAGTGAGGGGTGACCCCTTGCTGGGCCAAAGCGGGCACGGGCACGAGGTCGAGTACCGAGTACGGGATCCTTGGCGTGCATTCGGCACTGGTGGCCACATTGGTCCGCAACGTGGCCAGCGACTTGCCGCCCGGGTTGAGGACCTCCAGGAACACCCCGCCGGGAGTGGCCTCGGCGCCGCGGTCCTTGATGGTCCACTCGGCCGGGTGGTCGAACTGCAACTTCCCGTCCGGCGTCTTGAGGGTCTGCCAGTTCGCCGCCGTCGGCGCGGGCGTGTCCGGTGCCGCCGACGGCTCAGTCGGCGCGGTATCGGCGGCGCCGCTGCTGGCGGGCGCGGAGGTCAAAGGCGGCACGGTCGGCATGGTTGGCGACGGCGAACCAGAACCGGAGGGCGAACTGCAGGCGCCGAGCAGCGCCGCAACCAAGACGCCGGCCGATGCTGCCGTGCCGAGTGCCGAAAGTCGACGCATGTCACCCTCCCCCTGGGATTCAAGTGGTTCGACCATTCTCGATCGCCGGGCCGCAGAAACCAGAGCCAAAAGTCCCGCGGCGGCCACGCCGTTCCACGCCGCGGCGGCCACAGAACCGGGCCCGGTGCGGCCGTGGCGCCGCCGAACGAAACCGAGTGCCCCGGCGTGACGGGACGCACGTTGACATTCCGCCGATTTCAGTTGGCCACGGAAGCTTGCTAGAGCTTAAGTAATGCAAGAGTTCCTGACACAAGCAATGCCGTTCCTGGCCATGGCCCTCGCCGTGGTTGCCGGACTCGTCCTGTCCTGGCTGGTGCGCAAGATTGTGCTCCGGCTCAACCGCAGCAAACCCGAACTGCGCGAGACCTCCCGCGTGGCCCGGCTGCCGCTGCGCTTTTCCCTGTGCCTGATCGCTGTGCGGATCGCGCTGGCCATTTCCACCGGGGACCTCGAATGGCGCCACGCCCTGGACCATCTGCTGCTCATTGCGCTCATCGCGTCTCTGGCGTGGCTGGCCATCGCCATGCTGCTGATCGTCGAGGCGATGGTCCTGACCCGGTACCGGGTGGATGTCGCAGACAACCGCCGCGCCCGCCGGCTGCGCACCCAGGTGATCCTGGCCCGGCGGATCGGCGTCGCCCTGATCGTGGTGGTGGCCCTGGGCAGCATGATGCTGACGTTCCCCGCGATCCAGGCCCTCGGCGCCGGGCTGTTGGCCTCTGCGGGCGTGATCTCGATCGTCGCCGGCCTCGCCGCGCAGACCTCGCTGGTCAACGTCTTCGCCGGCATCCAACTCGCCTTCACGGACGCAATCCGGGTGGACGACGTGGTGGTGGTCCAGAAGGAATGGGGCCGGATCGAGGAAATCACCCTGACCTACGTGGTGGTCCACATCTGGGACGACCGCCGCCTGATCCTGCCCTCGACCTACTTCACCACCACCCCGTTCGAGAACTGGACCCGCCGGCAGTCCGAAGTCATGGGCACCGTGGAGTTCGACCTCGACTGGCGCGCACCGGTCGAGGCGATGCGCGCCGAACTCAAGAAGGTCCTGGCCGACACCCCGCTGTGGGACAAGCGCGTGGGCATCCTGCAGATCACCGACGCCACCGCCGGCTTCGTCCGGGTGCGCATCCTGGTCAGCGCCGCGGACAGCGCCTCCCTCTTCGACCTCCGCTGCCTGATCCGTGAAGAACTCGTGCTCTTCCTGCAGCAGGACCACCCGACGGCGCTCCCCCACGTGCGCCTCGAACGGCTGCCTTCGGCCGCCACTGCTTCCGCCGCTTCCAGCGCCTCCGACGCCGGGACAGGTCCCCAGCGCCCGGGGTCCCAGCGCCCGGGCACAGTCTCCGCCGCGGACGAGCACCACCGGCACGCGGACCCCCACGACTCCCAGCTGTTCACCGGGTCCATCGAGGCGATCCAGCGTTCCAAGGCCTTCTCCGGTCCCGGCGAGGATGTCTTCGAGGACCGCGACAACGCCATCGCCTCGCAGAACTAGCGCCGGGCCGGCCCTAAACCCGGCAAGGTCTTCCCAGCCCCCGCCAACTGGTCAATAATCAGACGTTGGCGGGGGCAGCAACAGCGCTCTCCCGCATCGCCTGCCGGACCAGCTGAGGAGTCCCATGACGGTTGAACATGCCCCCGCGGAAATACCTAAGGCGACGTCAGGCGACTGGTTCCAACGCGCCGTCGTCTATCAGATCTATCCGCGCAGCTTCGCCGACTCCAACGGCGATGGCATCGGCGACCTCCGCGGCATCATCAGCAAACTGGACTACCTGAAGCGCCTGGGGGTCGACGTCGTCTGGCTGTCCCCGATCTACACCTCGCCGCAGGACGACAACGGCTACGACATCAGCGACTACCGCAATGTCGACCCGCTTTTCGGCACGCTGGAGCAGCTCCGGGACCTGACCGACGGGCTTCACGCGCGGGGCATGAAGCTGGTGATGGACCTCGTGGTCAACCACACCTCGGACGAGCACCCCTGGTTTGTTGAATCCCGCTCCTCGAAGGACAACCCGAAACGGGACTGGTACTGGTGGCGGCCGCCGCGCGAGGCGGCTGCTGCCGGGGCCGGCCCCACACCGGGCACGGGCTCGGAGCCGAACAACTGGGGCTCGGCGTTCTCCGGGCCCGCGTGGGAGTTCGATCAGGCCACCGGGGAGTACTACCTCCACATCTTCTCGAAGAAGCAGCCGGACCTGAACTGGGAGAACCCCGAGGTCCGCGCGGCGGTCTACGAGATGATGAACTGGTGGCTGGACCGGGGTGTGGACGGCTTCCGGATGGACGTCATCAACTTCATCTCCAAGGACACCTCCCTCCCGGACGGCCCCCGCGGCGACGGCAAGCTCTACGGCGACGGCACCCCCTTCTACATCGACGGCCCCCGCATGCACGAGTTCCTGCAGGAGATGCACCGGGAAGTCTTCGCCGGCCGCACTGGAGAGCTCCTCACTGTCGGCGAAATGCCCGGCGTGACGGTGGAGGAAGCCGTCCTGTTCACCGACCCGGCCCGGGCCGAGGTGGACATGGTGTTCCAGTTCGAGCACGTGGCGCTGGATCAGGAAGAGGGCGACAAGTGGCGGCCTAAGAAACTCCTGCTCACCGAGCTGAAGCAGACCCTGGGACGCTGGCAGGACGGCCTGGCCGAGCGCGGCTGGAACAGCCTGTACTGGGGCAACCACGACCAGGCCCGGGCCGTGTCCCGCTTCGGCGACGACGGTACGTACCGTGAGCTGTCCGCCAAGATGCTGGCGGGCATCCTGCACCTGCACCGCGGCACGCCCTATGTCTACCAGGGCGAAGAACTCGGCATGACCAACATGACCTTCGGTGCGATCAGCGACTACCGCGACATCGAGGTCCTCAACCACCACCGCGAGGCCACCACGCACCTCGGCCATACCGACGCCGAGGTCCTCGCCGCCCTCGCGCCCCTCAACCGGGACAACGCGCGGACCCCGGTCCAGTGGGACGCCTCCCGGCATGCCGGTTTCACTACCGGGGCTCCCTGGATCGCGGTGAACCCGAACGCCAACCACATCAACGCCGCCGCCCAGGTGGATGACCCGGACTCGGTCTTCAGCTTTTACCGCAAGGTGATTGCGCTGCGGCATGCGGAGCCGGTGGTCTCGCACGGGACCTTCACGATGCTCCTGCCGGATGACCCCCACGTCTACGCCTTTGTCCGGTCGCTGCCGAATACCACGTTCCTGGTGCTCGGCAACTTTTCCGGTCAGGACCAGGAGGTGACGCTCGACGACGCCGACGTTGCGGTTGTTGATGTTCCAGCTGTTTGGGACAGCGCGGAACTGGTCCTGGGAAACTACCCTGCAGATGCCGCGGTGCCCCTACTGCATCTCCGGCCTTGGGAGCTGAAGGTCCTGCGCGCCGGAGCAGCGCTGCCGGATCGATAGACCCCGGACGGGAAGTCCGGCGCAACACACACCATCCGCAAAGACTGAGGGAGCCCGACATGACAATTCCTCCGACACCAGAACCCGATGCGTTTCCGCCGGAACCGGGACCCACGACGCCGCCGCCGGAGCCCGGGGATCCGTTCCCGCCCGAACCCGGTCCGATCACGCCGCCGCCGGTTCCTGGGCCTGAGCCGGGGCCCGAGCCGTTGCCAGGACCGGCGCCCACGCCGTCACCGGCACCGGGTCCGTTCCCGACGCCCAATCCCCTCCCGATTCCGGATCCCGGCCCGATGCCGCCGCGGCCGGACCCAACCCGATTCTGATGGGCATCACCCGGCTCTGGCGTCAATCCTCGGGCTGGCTCACCCGGCAATCCCGTGCAGGAAGTTTCGCACTTCCCTGTTGAAGGCGTCCGGCGCCTCGACGGCCGCCATGTGCCCGACGTCGGGAATCGTCACGAGAGTCGAGCCCGGGATCCGCTGGTTCATTTCGCGGGCCACGCTGAGCGGCGAGCGGACGTCCTCCGTGCCGTACAGCAGCAGCGTGGGCACCTCTATGGTTGGCAGGACATCTCGATAGTCGGCGTGTGCGTTCGCGTTTAGGAGTGCCCGCATGCCGCTGGGATGGAAGTCGGCCATGATGGCGCTGACTTCTTGCACCACCGCGGGATCGGCACGGTCGGTGAACAACGTGGGCAGCCACACGGGGATGAATTGTTCCGGCGGCTGCTCAAGTTCGGCCAGCACCTGCGCGTAGCGGCGCTCCACTTCCTCGGGCGGCAGGGATCCCGCCCAGCCGGCGTACGCCGAGACCAGCAGCAGCGACTCAGGGACTGACGGGTAAGTCCGGTACAGCTCCAGGGCAATGCCGGAGCCCATCGACAGTCCGAGGACGTGCGGCCTGCCCGGCACTGCTTCGCGCAGAAATCCGGCCAGGGCGTCGCCCAAGTCCTTGCCGGTAAAGTCCGGTGGCGGATCGTCGGAGCCGCCGCACCCGGGTGCGTCCCAGGCGAAAACCGTGAATTCATCCGACAGCGCCTCGAGCTGCCGCTGCCAGATCCGGCTGTCTTCGTAGGCGCCGTGCAGCAGGACCAGCGGCGGCCCCTGGCCCGCACGCTGGTACCGGATCCTCAGACCCGCAATCTCAACCGTGTCCACGAGGTAATGCTAGGCCGGCCCGGGGTCCCCAGGGCAGGCTCAGGATGCGCGGAGCCGCCCGCGACGCGCAAATGACCCTTCGATGCCGGAATTCGGGCATCGAAGGGTCATTTGCGCGTCAGCCGGGAGATTGGGTGTCAGAGCCTACGGCAGAACGATGTCCCGGGTGCGGTGGTCGTACTGAATGACCAAGACGCCACCGTCGTGGTGGACCTCGTGGTTGGGGCCGTCGAAGGTGCCGAACGCGCCGTAGTTTTCGTCCCACGAGCGGTTCAGGGCGATCTTGAAGGTGTAGAAGCCGGCGGGAATGTCCGCGGCGATCTTCCACAGCTGGTCTACAAGGTCCAGTTCCATCTGTACTTCGTCATACTGCGGCGCCCAGTTGGCCGGGGCGCCCAGCAGGATGTTGAAGTCGCCGGCAACCGCAACGGCCTCCGGCTGTTCGATGGTTTCGGTGCTGACGGCCGGCGCTTCTGCTGCCGGAGCTGCCGAAACGGCCGTCGGAGCTTCTGCCGCAGGGGCCTTGGCAGCGGGCTTGCGCTTCCGCACCGCCTTGGCGACGGGCGCAACGGCCTCCTCGACGAGCTTGGCGGCCTTGTCAGCGACCTTACCGGCTGTCGACGGCGCCTTCTCGGCCTTCGCTGCGGTCTTTGCTGTGGCCTTCGCAGCAGTCTTGGCCGGAGCCTTCGTGGCGGGCTTTTCTGCCGGCGCAGACGGCAGCGGGGTGCCGGCCGGAACCGGAGTACCGGCGTCGAGCGCTTCGGCGAAGGCGCCGGGCTCGGCGAAAGCAACCGTGGCGCGCTGGCCGTCGTCAGTGATGGACCAGCCGGAGCGGCCCTTGACCAGCCAGCCGGCCTTGACCAGCTTGGCTGTGGCAGAGGTCAGCGTCTTGTGGCCGCGGGGAATGCCGCCGCTCAGCAGTTCACGTTCGTGGTCATTGAGGGGCACCCGCACGATGGCCTCGCCCAGGACGGCTCCGGCGTTCAGTTTTTCGCCGGTCCATACCTCCTCTGACAGGACATCCAGCACGGCCTTTAGCCGAAGGTTGGTGTTTTCCGCGGTGTTCGCGCCCATGGGTCTCCTTTAGAAGCAATTGATCCACCTGCATTTTGCCAAGGAAACGTTGGTTTTTGCGAGCGGGATCTGTTAACTCTATGTGTCGTGACCCACTATGACAGCGCCAACCGGGGCGCGCGGGGGATCAACTCACCAGTACCCGCCAGTAGCAAAGCAACGCGGGGTCAGTCCCCGCTCAGTCCTCCGTGCTCCACGTAGCCCCCGTGAGAGCCACGTAAGCCGCCACCGCAGCGTCGAGGGTGGGGTAAAAGTGGTGCGGATCGATTTCCTGTTTGAGCCCGTAGAGTTCGATCTTGTCCTTGACCCGGTGTTTGAGCTCGGCAAACACCAGGGACGTGCCCTGCGCGTCGAGTTCGCGGTCCAGCTCGATCAGCACGTCCGCGGCGGTGGTGTCCACGTCCGTGATCGGTTCGGCCGCGAGCAGGATCCACCGCGGCTTGGGTTCGGTCCGGGCCAACTGACGGATGTTGTCGCGGAATGGATTGACGTTGGCGAAGAACACCGGTGCGTCCCAGCGGTAGATCACCAGTCCGGGCAGATGCTTCGCGTCGGGGTGGAAGTTCACATCGTGAAATCCTTCGTATCCCGGCACCCGCCCGATCACCGTCTCGTAGGGCCACCATGCCCGGCGGAAGATGTTGAGAATGGACAGCCCGACGGCGATGCCGATGCCTGGCAGCACACCCAGGAACGCAACCCCTAGGAAGGCAGCAAGCGACAAGCTGAATTCGGCCTTGCTCTGGCGCCACAGACGCACGGTGCCGGGGATGTCGGCCAGGGACACCGACGCCGTGATCACCACGGCCGCCAGAGCCGGCTGTGGCAGGTTCCGGAACAACCCGGGAAGCAGCACCAGCATGAGGAGCACCAGCACGGCGCCCGTCACACCGGTGAGCTGGGTCTTAGCCCCGGATCGTTCCGCGACCGCTGTCCGGGAGCCGCTCGTGCTCACCGGGAAGCCCTGGAAGAACCCCGCGGCCAGGTTCGCGGCACCAATGCCGATCATCTCCTGGTTGCCATGTACCTCTTGCCCTGAGCGTGCCGCGAACGCCGACGAATTCGAGATCGTGTCCGTCAGGGACACCAACGCAATGCCCAAGGCCCCGGCGAACATCAGTCCGATATCCGAGAGCTCCACGCGGGGAATGGTGAACGGCGGGAAGCCTCGCGGGAGTTCCCCGACAAGGGAGACGCCCCGGCTGGCCAGATCGAAGATCGTCGTCGCCACAATGGCGAGGACCACCATGACGAGCACGGCAGGGACCTTGGGCAGCCACTGCTGCAGGGCAAGTATCAGCACGATCCCGGCGATGCCGACTGCTGCGGCCGCGACCACTGTCTCGCCGTTGGCCACGCCTTGAACAAAGCCGACGAAGTCACCGACGAAGGTATCGCTGTCCACTTTGAAACCGAAGAGCTTCGGAAGCTGGCCCACCAGGATGGTGATTGCGAGGCCGTTCATGTAGCCGATCATGGTGGGTTTGGAGATGAGATCGGCGATGAAGCCGAACTTGGCCACGGACGCCAGGACCATGATGAGGCCGACCATGAGCGCGAGCATCGACGCGAGTGCCACCGCCTTCTGCGGGTCGCCGTCGGAGGCGATGAGCGGCAGGACTGTCGCGGCAATCATTGGACCGAGCGCAGAGTCCGGTCCCAGCACCAAGATGCGGGACGGGCCGAAGACCGCATAGGCGAGCAGGCAGAGGATGGTGGTGTACAGGCCGGTGATCGTCGGCAGTCCTGCCAGCTCCGCATAGGCCATGCCCTGGGGAACGAGCAACGTCGCCAGGACGACTCCAGCGATGATGTCCTTGCCGAACCACTCTCTCTGGTACGTGGCGGGGACGTCGAGCCCAGGCATCACCCCGCGCAGCCATCCGACGCGCCGCTGTCCAGTCTTCGTCATACGTGCACTCTGCCGTTCGGCGCCGCCCGGCGCATCCTCCGGCGAGGGTGAACCGGGCCGGCCGCTGTTCCGTTGTGCCGCTCGCCCGATGGGCCTAGAGTGGCGGTCTGCCCACTGCGCGCCGTCCGGCCGCCCTGTCAGATGCCCGATCGGTGCCGGATCAGGTGCCGGAGGCCGCCCCCGCCGTTCTTTTTGAGGAGATTTCCATGGAAACCCGCACACTCGGTTCGCTCACCGTCTCAGCCCTGGGTTTGGGCTGCATGGGCATGAGCGAGTTCTACGGCCACGGCGACGACAACGAGTCCATCGCCACCATCCAAGCCTTCCTCGACGCCGGCGGAAGCCTGCTCGACACCGCGGACATGTACGGCCCCTTCACCAACGAAACCCTCGTCGGCCGGGCCATCGCCGGCCGACGGGACGACGTCGTCCTGGCCACCAAATTCGGCAACGAACGCCGGGCCGACGGATCCTGGGTGGGCATCAACGGCTCCCCCGATTACGTGCGCGCCGCCTGCGACGCAAGCCTGCAGCGGCTGGGCGTGGACCACATCGATCTGTACTACCAGCACCGGGTGGACAAGACCGTCCCCATCGAGGACACCGTCGGAGCCATGGCCGAGCTGGTCCAGGCCGGCAAGGTCCGGCACCTTGGCCTGTCCGAGGCCAGCGCCGACACCGTCCGCCGGGCCCATGCGGTGCACCCCATCACCGCCTTGCAGACCGAATACTCGCTCTGGGAACGCGAGCCGGAGACGAAGGTGTTCCCGGTGCTCGCCGAGCTGGGCATCGGCTTCGTCCCGTACAGCCCGCTGGGCCGGGGCTTCCTGAGCGGACAATTCCGCAGCCCCGATGACTTTGCTGCGGACGATTTCCGCCGGCACTCCCCGCGTTTCCAAGGCGAGAACTTTGCCCGGAACCTGCAGCTCGTGGATCGGGTCAAGGAACTGGCCGACGCGAAGGGCTGCACCCCGGCGCAGCTGGCGCTGGCCTGGCTGCTGGCCCAGGGCGCGCACATCGTTCCGATCCCGGGCACCAAGAAGCGCGACCGCCTGCGGGAGAACCTGGGGGCCGTCGACGTCGAACTCTCCGCCGAAGACCTCAACCGTCTGGATGAGCTCGCTCCGGCCGGCGTCGCCGCCGGCGCACGCTACCCGAACATGGGCACGATCGACGTCTAAGCGCCACCGCCGTTGCCCTATCACTTATGGCTCCTATCCGGGCGTTTTAGCGACCATAAGTGATAGGGCAACCGTGGTGTTAGACGCCGGACGCCGCCAGTTCGGCCAGCAGCTCGGCTTTGCGCTCGTCGGTGGCGAAAGAGGAGCGGATTGAGTTCGCGGCCATCCTGACGCAGTCAAACTCGGACAGGCCGATCACCGACTTCAGCTGGGCGAAGTTGTCGTCCACGTAGCCACCGAAATACGCGGGATCGTCCGAGTTCACGCTGACGTTCAGGCCCGCCGCGAGCATCGCCGGCAGCGGGTGCTCGGCCAGGGTGTCCACCGCGCGGAGCCGGACATTGGACAGCGGGCACACGGTCAGCGGCATGAGCTCGTCAACCAGCCGTTCCACGAGATCAGGATCTTCCATGCACCGGATGCCGTGATCGATTCGCTCCACGTCCAGCAGGTCCAGCGCATCGATGATGTACGACGGCGGTCCCTCTTCGCCGGCGTGCGCGATCCGGTGCAGGCCGGCGTCCTTGGCCCGGGCGAAGAGCCGCTGGAACTTCGCCGGCGGGTTGCCCACCTCGGCGGAATCCAGCCCGATGCCGGCAATCGGGGCGTCCATGGCAAGCAGCTGCTCCAGGACCTCGAGGGCGGATTCCTCAGTGAGGTCGCGCAGGAAGGCCGCGATCAGCAGGGTGGAGATACCGAACTCTTCGCGGGATCCTGCCAGCACCGAGGCCACCCCGTTGACACACGTCTCCAGCGATATCCCGCGGGACAGGTGCGCCTGCGGGTCCAGCATGATCTCCGCATGCTTAACACCGGCGAGCGCCGCCCGGCTCAAGTAGGCCCGTGTCATGTCCGCGAAGTCCTGTTCGGTCTGCAGCACCGCCATGTTGGCGTAGTACAGGTCCAGGAAGGACTGCAGGTCGGTGAACTCATACCGGGAACGCAACTCGTCCAGGTCCGCATACGGCAGCTGGATCCCGTTGCGCTCGGCGAGCGCGAAGATCAGCTCCGGCTCGAGCGTTCCCTCAATGTGCAAGTGCAGTTCAGCGACGGGAAGTACGTGGGCTTCCTGGGGGATCTCGGCAAGTTCGGCGGCCTCGGTGAGTTCCGGGGCTTCGCCGCTGTCAGGGCCAGTCGCGGCCGCATCTGTGCCGGCGGCGGTTTCGGTGCCGGTGCCCGTGCCGGCGTCGTTTGTTTCCATTCGGTAAGGATATGCCTGCGCTCCTATATGCCCGCACCGATACGCCCGCACCCCTCCGACACCGATAGAGTCGAATCAATGCAAAGTAAACAGCATGCTTCCGAACTGCCCGGCCCCACCGTTCCGGACCTGACTCCGGGGAGCCCCACGGACGGTTTTGTGCGGGTGCGCGGCGCACGGGAGAACAACCTGCGCAACGTGGATGTGGATGTGCCCCGCGACGCGATCGTCGCCTTCACCGGCGTCTCCGGCTCCGGCAAGTCGTCCCTCGCCTTCGGCACCATCTACGCCGAGGCCCAGCGCCGCTACTTCGAATCCGTGGCCCCTTACGCCCGCCGGCTCATCCAGCAGGGGCACAACCCCAAAGTGGAGATGATCACCGGGCTGCCGCCCGCCGTCGCGCTTCAACAACGCCGCGGCACCCCGAGTTCGCGCTCCACCGTGGGCACGCTCACCACGCTGTCCAACTCGCTGCGCATGCTCTTCTCCCGCGCCGGCAGCTACCCGGACGGCGCCGCACCGCTGGACTCGGACGCGTTCTCGCCGAACACCGCCGCCGGAGCCTGCCCGGAGTGCCACGGCCTGGGGATCGCGCACACCGTGACCGAAACCTCCCTGGTCCCGGACACCTCGCTCACCATCCGCGACGGCGCCATCGCCGCCTGGCCCGGGGCCTGGCAGGGCAAGAACCTGCGCGACATCCTCACCCACCTGGGCTACGACGTCGACACGCCCTGGCGGAACCTGCCCAGGAAGGACCGCGATTGGATCCTGTTCACCGAGGAACAGCCCGTGGTGGAGGTGACGCCGCAGCGCGACCGCGTCGCCAAGCCCTACAAGGGACGGTTCTGGAGCGCCAAGAGCTACGTGCTGCACACCCTGGCCGATTCCAAGAGCACCACGATGCGCGACCGGGTGCTGCGCTTCATGGAAACCGGCCCGTGCCCGCGTTGCGGCGGCAGCGGCCTGACGCCCGCCGCCCTGGCGGTGACCTTCGCGGGCCGCACGATTGCCGAGCTGAACGCGGTCCCGATGACGGAGCTGGCGGACATCATCCGCCCCACCACCGAGCTCACACAGGCCGGAACCGCCTCACGCAAACAGACCCCCGGCAAACAGTCCTCCGCCGAGGGCACCGAGGTGGCCGTCGCGATCACCCGGGACCTCCTGCAGCGCGTCACCGTGTTGCTGGACCTCGGCCTCGGCTACCTCGCCCTCGGCCGCTCCACCCCCACCCTCTCCCCCGGCGAAATGCAGCGGCTGCGGATCGCCACCCAGCTCCGCTCCGGCCTTTTTGGCGTGATTTACGTACTGGACGAGCCTTCCGCCGGGCTGCACCCCGCCGACGCCGAACCCCTGCTCGCGGTCCTGGACCAGCTCAAGTCCTGCGGCAACTCGGTGTTCGTAGTGGAGCACAACATGGACATTGTCCGCCGCGCCGACTGGCTGGTGGATGTGGGCCCGCGCGCCGGTGAGGGCGGCGGCGAAGTGCTCTACAGCGGTCCCGTGGCCGGTCTCGCCGAGGTGGACGCGTCGGTCACCCGGCCGTTCCTATTCCCGGATGGTTCGGCAGGTTCCACTGGCGGCGCTGACACGAGGGACGACGACGGCGGCCGCTCGGCTGACGCTGGCACGGCTGGCGGCGCCCGCCGGGAAGCCGCGGACTGGCTGGAACTGCGGGACATCAGCAGGCACAACCTGCGCGACCTCGACGCCAACTTCCCGCTGGGCGTGCTAACCGCAGTCACGGGCGTCTCCGGTTCCGGCAAGTCCACGCTGGTCAGCCAGGTCCTCGCCGACGTCGTAGGCGCCCGCCTCCATCCGGAGGCCGATGCAGCAGCGAAAGCCCCCCAGGACCTGGAGTCCGAGACCGGCGAGTCCACCGAGCCGCTCAGTGTTGGCCCGGTCACCGGGCTGGACCGGCTGGACCGGCTGGTCCAGGTGGACCAGAAGCCGATCGGCCGTACCCCGCGCTCGAACCTCGCCACCTACACCGGACTCTTCGACGCGGTCCGCAAGGAATTTGCGGCCACGGACCAGGCCAAGGCCCGGGGCTTCGGCGCCGGACGCTTCTCCTTCAACGTTGCCGGGGGCCGTTGCGAGACCTGCCAGGGTGAAGGCTTTGTGGCCGTGGAACTCTTGTTCCTGCCCGGCAGTTACGGCCCGTGCCCGGAATGCCACGGCTCGCGCTACAACCCGGAGACCCTCGAGGTCACCTACCGCGGCAAGAACGTCGCCGAGGTCCTGGGCCTGACCGTCAACGCCGCCGCGGAGTTCCTCGCCGGGGTACCTGCAGCGGCACGCAGCCTGGAGACGCTGCGCGAGGTGGGCCTGGGCTATCTGCGCCTCGGCCAGCCAGCCACCGAGCTCTCCGGCGGTGAGGCCCAGCGCATCAAGCTCGCCACCGAACTGCAGCGGGCCCAGCGCGGCCACTCCCTTTACCTGCTGGACGAGCCCACCACCGGCCTGCACCCGGCCGATGTCCAACTACTCATGGCCCAGCTTCACCGGCTCGTGAACGCCGGCAACACCGTCATCGTGGTCGAGCACGACATGGATGTGGTGGCCGCCGCGGACTGGGTGATCGATCTGGGCCCGGCCGGCGGCGACGCCGGCGGTCAGATCGTGGCAACCGGGACGCCCGCCGCCGTCGCGCGCTCCGGGACGAGCCGGACTGCGCCTTACCTGGCCACCATGCTCGGGGTCTGACGCGAACATGTTCGCGTGAGCCAGCGGCGGGATGATAACGGCAGAAACGGGAAAAATAACGTCTTGATAACGGGCAGGCCCTGCCTTAATCTGGTTTGCATGCCCGGCAACCGGGTATTGAATGCCCGGTGCTGCCACCACCAGATACTGCCCGACCGGTAGACACCGTAATGACCTCTAATGTCAGGGGCGGGCAGTGGCGCGACAACGTCCGGGGACGGACCGAGCGCCGGTGGCCCTCAGGAGCATCTGAACCATGAAGAAATCCACCTATGGCACTGCCGCGCGCCGCGGCATCACACTGGCGGCTGTCTCGATTGCAGGCGTCGCATTGTCGGCCTCGGCAGCCAACGCGGCCGCCCCGGCCACAGCCCCCGCCTCCACGTGGGACTCCCTGGCCCAATGCGAAAGTGGCGGCAACTGGGGCACCAACACCGGAAACGGTTACGGGGGCGGGCTGCAGTTCAGCCCCGGCACCTGGGCCGCTTACGGCGGAACAGGCTCTGCGGCCAATGCCAGCCGTGAGCAACAGATCGCCGTCGCCCAGAAAGTGCAGGCCGCCCAGGGTTGGAGCGCATGGCCCGCCTGCGCCGCGAAGCTGGGCCTGCACGGAGGCGCCGGGGCTCCGCAGAGCGCAACAACGTCACGCCAGCCCGCCGCGGTTGCAGCCCCAGCGAGGGTGCCTGTGCGGAATGTAGCGCTCAAGGCGGCCGTCCCGGCACCCCGCCACGTTGCGCCGGTATCAGTCAGTGGCCAGACCTACACCATCCGGAGCGGCGAAACCTTGAGTACGATCGCCGAGAAGCTCAACATTGCCGGAGGCTGGCGCTTGCTGGCCGACGCGAACGCGGCGATCATCAGCAACCCCCATGTGGTGTTCCCGGGCCAGATGCTGCAGCTTCCCGCATAGGCCACCCGCTAAAGCACGACGCCGTTACAGCACGACGCCGGAGCAATCCCGCGAGGGGACGCTCCGGCGTCGTGGTGCGTGAGTGACCCGTGCTTCTCGGGTGGTCGGTGCTGGCTAGGCGGCCTGCGGGATTTCGCGGACAATCTGAAGTTTCCACGCGGCGTCGTCGCTCGTGTCCAGCAGGGCCACGGTGCCCATAGCCAGGTGCAGTGCCACCCGCTTCGCGGCGAGCAGTTCCAGGTAGAGGTTTTCGTTCACGCGCGCAGGGGCGTCGATGACGTACTTCACGGCGTCGCGGACCTTGCGGTAGTTGTCGCTCCGCTCGCGGTGCAGGTGCAGTTCCAGCATGCGGCGCTGCTTGATCCGCGGCTCGTTCCGGTTCAGCCAGGACACTGCGGCGTGGACGCCAACCACCAGGGCCAGTGAGACGACGTAAATCCACCAGCCCGTGTTGAGCAAGAAGAGGGGCAGGTTGGCGATCGCCACGACGGCGATGAAGAGGCGAAGCGCCAGAATCCGCCGCATGGTCAGCGCTACCGATGCCATTGCGGCGCGGAACCCATGCTGTTCCTTACGGGCTGCCACGGGGTCAAGAATGACCTCCTCCAGCACCACAATGCCGTTCGCTTCCGGGTCGAGCAGTTGGCCGTATTTCGGCACAAACGGCATAACAGGGGCTGGATTCATGGCGTGTCCTCCGGGCGGCATTGATGGGGTCCTGCTATATTACGCCCCTTCGTAATGAGCTGTCTGCTTCATTCCAAAATGTGAACATGCCCACGCGCGGTCCTGTGCAATTGGTGGATTCGTCGCGTGGCCTCAAACTGGAGAGATGCAGACTTTCCTCCCCTTCCCCGATTTCCAGCAGAGCGCCGCGGTTTTGGACCGCGAGCGGCTCGGCAAGCAGCGCGTTGAAGCGCTGCAGATTCTGCGTGCGCTGGTGATCCCGGAGTATGGCTGGCAGTCGCACCCGGCCATCCGGATGTGGATGGGGTACGTCCCAGCATTGACGATGTACGGCCTGGCCGTAGTGGATGAATGGACGGCCCGCGGCGGCGAGGACACCACCCGCGAGAAGATCATGGAGTTTGCCCCGCAGGCGGCCCACCCCGACTACGCCTCCAAGATTCCGATGCCGCCGTGGCTGGGCGAGCCGGATTTCCACCTCAGCCACCGGTCCCGGCTGATCGCCAAGGATCCGCGGTTCTATGCCAAGGTCTTCCCGGGCACGGACCCGGACCTGGAGTATGTCTGGCCGGAGCCCAGGCTCGAGCTCGTGCCCGAGGATCCTGCCGGGGAGCGGATGTGGGTCCTGCGCCTGCCGCTCGGCGACACCGGACCGGAGCAGCTGAAGACTGTCAGCCTGCCGCCCGTGGGACGCGCCAAGCCCGCGGCCGATGACGACTACCAGTTCGTCTACGCAGATTCGGGCTCCCGCCGCCCCAAGGTACGCAAACTGCCGCCGAAGCAGCTCGTCAAGAAGCCCACCCGCAAGCGCCAGCAGCAAGAAGATGCGTTCACCACCCTTCCGGGCAACTCCGTGGTCGCCATCCCGGTCAACGGCGGCACCTCCTTCGCCATCGGCAAGGTCCTGGGCCATCCGATCACCGTGGACGGCCAGTTCGCGCGCAACTTCCAGGTCGACGAGATCGTGGACCGCTCGGCCTTCGATTACCCGGCCCTGCTGCAGGACCCGCGGGCCTTCTTCCCGATTCCGGCGAGGTAGCCGAGCGGCTGCAGCCGAACGACGTCGGGCGGGGTCCGACGTCGGGCGGTGCCTGGCGTCGGGGTCTGGCGTCGGGTCCGCTGGTTCAGTGGGCCACAAGTTCAGTTCAAGTTTTGCCCGGGCCTGTGCGCAGCGCTCCGTGAAGGCTGGCAGACTGGCCCTATGACTGTACTTTTGGCCGGTTGCGGCGATTTGGGCACTGAGGCCGGGCTGCGTTTCGCGGCCGCCGGACACCGTGTGGTGGGCTGGCGTCGCTCGCCGGGCAAGCTTCCGGCTGCGATTGAGGGGGTCGCCGCGGACCTGAGTTCGAGCGAGCTGCCGGCCGTCCCGACGGACACTACCGCCGTCGTCGTCGCGATTGCCGCCGATTCCCCCACGGAAGATGCGTACCGGAGTGCATATGTAGATGGTCTCGCACACGTGCTGGACGCAGTGCTGGCGTCCGGAGCCACCGTCCGCCGGGTCCTGTTTGTGTCCTCGACCGCGGTCTACGGTGACGCCGGCGGCGGCTGGATCGATGAACGCACGACGCCGGAACCCGGCGGGTTTTCTGGCCGCATCATCCGCGAAGCAGAGGAACTCCTCTACCGCCGTTTGAGCGGCACCGGCATCACCCCCGTCGTGCTGCGGCTGGGCGGCATCTACGGTCCCGGCCGGACCCGACTGATCGACCAGGTGCGCGGCGGAACGGCCGTTATTCCGGCGACGTCGCGCTTTACCAACCGTATTCACCGGGACGACGCCGCCGCGGCAATCGTCCACTTGTGCACCATGGATGCGGTCCCCGGGCCCGTGTACATAGGCGTCGACAACGAACCGGCCGAGCTCGGTGACGTGCTGGGCTTCCTGGCGGCCGAGCTGGGACTCCCCCAGCCGGCGTCGGAGTCGGCGGACCCATCGGGCGCGGCATCGACGTCGGGCGGGACTTCGACGTCGGGCGGGGAACCGTCACGGGGTGGCAACAAGCGGGCGAGCAATGCCCGGCTCCGCAGCACCGGCTTCAAGTTCCAGTACCCGAGTTTCCGCGAAGGCTACCGGGCCATTCTTGCCGGGGTCGGCGTCCGGCACCCCTAAAGCCTGCTTCGATCACCGCACACTTCACTACCACCTTCAATGAGGGGAACCATGGATCTTCAGCACACTATTGAGACGGTCGGCAGCTTCATGGACTTCGCGGGAGTGGCCGTCATGGTGATCGGCGCGATCGTGTCCATCCCCCTGGCGCTGCGGGGATATCAGCCGGAACGGTTGCCGGCTGGCTCCGAGCCGCTAACCGTCTACCGCTCCTACCGGCAACTGCTGGGCCGGTCCATCCTGTTGGGTCTGGAGCTGCTGGTCGCCGCCGACATCATCCGGTCGGTCGCCGTCACTCCGACCTTCGAGGGTGTCGGCGTGCTGGGCATTATTGTGCTCATTCGAACCTTCCTGAGCTTCTCGCTCGAGCTGGAAATCACCGGACGCTGGCCCTGGCAGAGCCAGCGCGGAGGTCCATCGGCCTCCTCAGTGACCGGCTAAAGCCATTCCAGACGTCGCCGCCGAACTGAGGCGACATCTGAACTGAGCCGACGTTCGAGGTGGGGGCGCTGAACTACGGAGCTTGCAGGAAGGAAAATTCACATGAACATAGTTCCTTGGCCCGCCGCACCCGAGCTTCCGCGCCCGATCATCATGGATCAACGCTGGACCGATGCTGTCTTCCTGCACTGGCGAATCCCTGAGCCGGTGGCGGCGTCGTTCATGCCTCCGGGAGTTGTCCCGGACAGCTTTGACGGATCCGCCTGGGTGGGGCTCATCGGTTTTCGAATGCAAGGCGCCGGTCTGGGCCGCGGACCCGGTATCCCGTATTTCGGAAGCTTCACCGAGATCAACGTGCGCCTCTACTCCCGGGAACCGGACGGCACCCGGGGAGTAGTCTTCCTCAGTCTGGATGCGTCGCGGTTGGCGGTGGTGCTCGCTGCGCGGGCCGCCGGGATTCCCTATGTCTGGTCTCGCGCGAGCTTCGCCGGTGGGGATGCCGTGCCACCCGGGGAGCTTGGAGCCGCCAGCATGGCGGGGCCCCAGAGCGGTTACTTGGTGCGGCGTTTCCGGGGAGGCGCTCGGAGCGATTTCGCCGTCGTCCCGGAGTTCGACGTCGAGGCGACCGACTCGTTATCAGTACACCTGACGGCCCGGTTCGGCCTGCATTCCCGGTTTAGGGGCAAGACCCTCTATGTTCCGAACGAGCACACCGCGTGGCCGCTGTACCAGGCGCACGTGACCCGGCTGGAGGATCAGTTGGTGCGCGCTGCCGGCATTGAAGTCACCGGGGCGCCGGAGTCCGTGCTCTTCTCGCCCGGAGTGCGCACGCAGTTTGGCCGGCCGCGGGTCCTGACCCGCGCACCCTGACCCGCGCGCTTTGACCCGAGTGCCCTGAAATCCTGGCGACCGGGCACCGGGCGCCACGGGGGCAGTTGGCTCGCACGGTTCCCGCTAAAACTGTCACACCCCCGGAGGAGACTGGTGTCATGGAAGCCGCCAGGGGTTTCATTCCGTTCGGGGACGACGGGCACGGCACGGATCAGTGCACCGGTCGCGCTGCAGGCTGCGGCGCGGATCCCGGCACCGGCCGCGGCGCAGGTGCCGGTTCGGGTCCGGCCGGGCGGTCGGGGGTGGGTGTTGCCCTGGCCGCGTTGGAGGCTGTGGGGTCGACGGTGCTTCAGGATGCGGCGTTGTGGGATTTCCGGGCCGCGGCGGACTTCGCCGGGGGTGTGGAGGAGCTCTCGCGCCGGTTGGAGTTTTTGCAGCTGGTGGCGGCCGGCGCGGTGGACCGGACCAGGAAGCAGTCCGCCACGGCGGGGACGGCGGCGGGGGCCGGCACGTCGTGGACGACGGGCTGGCGCGACGACGTCCCCGGAACCGCGGCCGCCAGTGGCGCACCGTCCGGCACGGTGAGCGCCGGGACCGATGACGTGACCGACGGCGGAATCAACGGTGGGATCGACAGTGTGCCCGAGTCTGCGGCTTCGCCCGATGCGCTGACCGGGGAGGGTGTGCCGTGGGATGCGGCCGGTGACGCGGCGGTGGTGGATGACGGGTATCGGAACACGGCGGAGTTCCTGCGGGCGCGGCTGCGGATCAGCGCCCCGGAGGCTAAGCGCCGGCTCGCCCTCGCCGGGGGTGTGCTGCCGCGCCGGGGACTCACCGGCCAGCCCGTCCCGGCCGTGCACGCGGAGCTCGGTGCGGCGGTCGCGTCCGGGCAGGTCGCATCCGGGGCCGCGACGATCATCACGGCGGCGCTGGAGAAGGTCCGGCACGTCTGTGACGCCGGGTCCCTGGCGCGGATGGAGCACGCCCTGACGCGCACGGCGGCGGAGAACGACGCGGACTTCCTGGCCCGGGTGGCCCGGGGCTGGGCCGATGCGCTGGATCAGGACGGTGCCGAGCCCTCCGAGGAGCTGCTGCGCCAGCTACAGGGCGCCTTCATCCGGCGCCGGCGCCACGGCCTGCACCATCTTGAGATTTTCGCGACCACCGAACAGTTCGAATACCTCCTCACCGTCATGAACACCGGCACCAACCCCCGGACCACGGACACCGCCGGGACCACGAACGCTGCCCGGGCCGCTGTTGAGGGCACGCCCGCGTCCGACGGCCCCGCGGCCAGCGCCGAGACTGCCATCGGCCACGGCTGGCCCTCCGGTGCTGGCGCCCCTGATGGCTCCGCCACCGGTACGGCGGCTGATCGAGGGGCCTCCGGTGCAGAGACGGCCGCCGGTCACGGCTGGACGGTTGATGCCACCCCCGGTGCCGCCGCTTCTGCTGACTGGGCCGCAGGTGCAGAGACGGTCGCCGGTCACGGCTGGACGGTTGATGCCACCGGCGGTGGCACTGCGGCCTTTGCTGGCTGGGCCGCAGGTGCCGGGGCTGCGGCCGTTCACGGCCGGGCAGGTGATGCCACCGACGCTGAGGCCACGCCCGTTTCTGCTGGCTGGGCCGCCGAGCCTGCTGGCATGGCTTTCGCCGTGGGGTGGGCTCCGAGTGCGGCCGCCGGCGAGCGTTCGGGCCTCGGACCCGCCAACGCAGCCGGTGCCGGCGGTCAGTGGCCGGTCACGGATGCCGGGGCCAGCGTATGGGCCTGTGATGCCCGGGCCGCAGGCGTGTCGACTCACGCGGATACCCAGGCCCCGGCCCCGGCCCCGGCCCCGGCCCCGGGGAATTATTCCGCTCCGGATGACGCCCCCGCAGCAGCGGGGCAGTCAATGTGCGAGGAGGATCCCGGGACGGAGCGGCTGGATCCCCGGTCCCGGGCCCAGCGGCTGCTGGACGGCCTGGTCGGTGCCTGCGGGATCGCCCTCGCCACCGGCGGCCTGCCCGCCGCCGGCGGGCTCCGGCCCCAGGTCATGGTCACCATCGACTACCGGGACCTGCTGACCCGGCTCGGCACCACCCCCGACCGCACTGCCGCCGGTGAGGCAGACGCGGGCGGCGCGCCAGACGCGGGCGGCGCGCCAGACGCGGGCGGCGCGGCGGGCGAAGCCGGCGAGGCCGCCTGCCAAGCTGGCCCGACAGAAGGTCAGGAAACGGCCGGTGGGGCGTTCCGGCCCGCGGGGGCGGTGCGGGAAACGGGATCGCTGCTGTTCACCGGACCCGTCACCGCCTCCACCATCCGGAAGATCGCCTGCGACGCCGACTTTATCCCCGTCCTGCTCGGGGGTGAGGGACGGATCCTGGACATCGGCCGGGCCTCCCGGATCTTCCCGCCCCACCTCCGCAAAGCCCTCATCGCCCGGGACCTCGGCTGCGCCTTTCCCGGCTGCACCATCCCCGCGCCCTGGTGCGAAGCGCACCACATCACGTACTGGTCCCGCGGCGGGACCACGGGCACGGAGAACGGGGCCCTGCTCTGTTCCCATCACCACCACGTGATCCACAAAGAGGCGTGGACCATCCGGCTCCGGACCGGGATTCCCTGGTTCATCCCGCCACCCCACATCGACCCCGGCCAAAAACCCCGCCGCAACCACTACTTCACACCCGCCCGACCCGCCCAGGCCGCATAACCGCAAGCCGCAGAGTGACACCGCAACTCCTCAACCCGGCCTATGGCGGCAGACCGGTCAGTGGCGGCGTCATCCGGGCTAACGTGCCGGCCGTGTAATCACGGACCCGGCAGCGACGGGAGTCCGGTCGGTAGTCACGGCACCTCGACCTTCCGAACAGCCCACGAGACTCCAGGCCACCTCTCCAGTTATCTCGATCATGGAGATAACATCGCACTGTGAACGATGCGATGCCGAAGGACCCCGGCAAACCTGTTGTTGATCCTGGGCCGGATGCAGCGAGTGGAGCCCGTCGGCCTGAATCGTCCGCCCCTGCGCCGGACCCCGCAGATTTGGAGTCCCCACACCTAAGGTCCGCTCAGGTCAACGCGGCTGGAACCGAGTCGGCGGGCTTCAGGTCGGCGGTGCTGAACTGGAGCGGCGCCTTCGCCGCCGCCGCGCTGATCGTGGTTCCGCTCTGGATGCTGATTGGCAACCCTGCAGTCCTCGGCGGCCACCCCGCACTGCCCGTGCTGCTGATCGTCGCGGCCGTGGCAGGTCTGCTCTGGGCGTTCATCCTGGTCAAACGCTCGACTCTGCTCGAACGCTGGAGACTGAACAAACAGCAGAATCCAAGAGAACATGGGCAGAAGTTGGTCAGCGTGTCATCCTGGCAACTGATTCGCGGCCTCGCTGGCAGGATCGTGGTCTTGGGGGTCGTCGCGGCGTTGTTGTGGCTCAACCCGTTCCCCTACCAGCCAAGCGGCACCGCCGGCCAGACCACCGCACCCGGCGGAACCACCGGAAGCGCCGCGAAAACCAGAACCGCGACGATCACGGAGGACGCCACCTCGATCACCCTTGTTCCGGAAGGCAAAGCCACCACGGGGCTCGTCTTCTACCCCGGGGCCAGAGTCGATGCGCGCGCCTATCAGGACATCCTGCGCCCGCTTGCAGACGCCGGCCACCTGGTGGTCATCCTGAAAACCCCACTGGGCATCCCCCTGCTGAACACCGGCCAGGCCCGTGAGGTCATGGACCGGCACCCGGAGATCGGTTCCTGGGCTGTCGGTGGTCATTCCTTGGGAGGGGTGAGTGCGTCCTCCTTCGCGAAGTCGAATTCCGATGTCTCCGGGCTGCTGCTGTTTGCCTCGTATCCGGCCGAAAACATGGCAGACGCCCCCGGCCTCTCAGTGCTGTCCATCTCAGGCTCGAATGATGGCCTGAGCACTCCCGCCAAGATCGCGGCGTCGAAATCCCTACTCCCGCCGAACACCACCTACGCAACGGTCGTGGGCGGCGTGCACGCGTTCTTCGGGGACTACGGCGAGCAGCCCGGGGACGGCGAGCCGGGCATCTCCCGTGAACACGCGCAGCAGCAGATCGTCGCTGAGTCGCTCAGCTTCATGGACCAACTCCAAGCCAGCCGCTAACAGCAACCAGGCGAAGGCCCCTCCGGAACCGCACGAAGTCTGCACCGGCGGAGCGCTCCATCCGCTACCGGCCCGCGGCGTACCCCTGCGCACCGCGCGGGTTCGCGGCCGCCTGCAGGACGCCGGTTTCAGGATCCCGTACGACGGCGGACAGCCGTCCCAGCGTCCAGTCACCAGCCCGGGTGACAATATGGCCCCGGCGCTCCAAGCCCTCGATGACGTTCTCCCCCAGCCGGCCTTCGACGACGGCGCCGCCCGGCTCCCCCGTGCGCGGCCAGAACGACCCGGGCATCGACGTCGTATGGAACGTCGGCGCGTCGATTGCCTGCTGCGGCGAGTACCCGCCCACGATAGTCCGCAGCAGGTAGGGTAGCTGCCATTGGTCCTGTTGGTCTCCGCCGGGCGAACCCAGTGCGGTCACGGCCCGGCCGCCACGCAGCACGAGAGTCGGCGTCAACGTGGTCCGCGGTCGCTTGCCGGGCGTCAGCGTGGACGGCGTCCCGGGTTCCAGCCAGGTCATCTGCAGCCGGGTGCCGAGACAGAAGCCCAGCTCCGGGATCGCGGGCGAGGACTGCAGCCAGCCACCCGAGGGCGTAGCCGAGACCATATTGCCCCAACGGTCCACGACGTCGATGTGACAGGTGTCGCCCCGGGTCTCACCTGTCGGCGCCACGGTCGGCTCCCCGATGCCCAGGGCCGCGTGACGACGGGACCCAGTCCCGCGCCCGTCGGCCGTGCCACCGCCAGCCACGCCGCCGTCGAGCGCAACACCTGCGGCGCCGCCACCCGACCGTCCAGCGGCCACCGGCGGCACGTACTCGGTGCGCAGCGGCGGGATGTACGGCTCACGGCCCGGCACTGTTCCGGGACGGAAGGCGTGGGACGCCCGGTCCGTGATCAAGGCCCGACGGCTGGCGCAGTAGTCGGCCGAGAGGAGGTAGTCCAGCGGAACGTCGGTGTCCCCGTAGTATGCCTCGCGGTCTGCCAACCCAAGCTTCTGCGCCTCCAGGATGGTGTGCGCACCCAGCTCCGTGGACGGGTCCAGGTAACGGTCCTCGAAACCATCCAGGATGGCGAGTGTCTGGAGCAGTGCCGGCCCCTGGCCCCACGGGCCGGTTTTGGCAATTGTGTGGCCGCGGAACTCTGCGGTGGAGGCGGCCTCGTAGCTGGCCTCGAACCCTGCCAGATCCGCCAGGGCCAGCACCCCGCGGTGGTCCATGCCCGAGGAGTGCCGGTGCGGGGCCTGAACCGAATCCACCATGGCCCGGGCCACGAATCCCTCGCGCCACTCGCGCCGGGCTGCATCAATCCGGGCCTCGCGGGACGGTGCTCCAGCACCGCTCTCGATGAGCTGTTCCAGCGTCCGGGCATAGGCCGGATTCCTGACCACCACACCCTCAGCCGGGATTCTGCCGCCGGGCATCCACAGCTCCGCAGAGGTGGTCCAGTGCGCCTGGAACAGAGCGGCCACGGCCGCAATGGTGGTTCCGACCCGGCCCAGCATCGGGTGGCCGTCCCGCGCGTAGCCGATCGCGAAGTCCAGCACGGTCTCCAGCTCCCAGGTGCCGTGGTCACGGAGCAGCAGGAGCCAGGCGTCGACGGCGGCAGGCACCGCGGCGGCGAGCGCACCGGAGCCCGGCACGAGTTCCAGGCCTTCGGCAAGGTAGTGCTCCACGGTGGCCCCGGCAGGCGCGGGACCCTGGCCCATCAGGACTACCGTCCTGGACGGTTCGTCTGCCGTGACAAACACGCCGGTCATGTCGCCGCCGGGTCCGTTGAGGTGCGGCTCCACCACATGCAGCACGAACGCCCCCGCCACGGCGGCGTCGAAGGCGTTACCGCCGCGTTCCAACACGGCTTGGGCCGCCGCCGTCGCGAGCCAATGCGTGGATGCGCTCATCCCGAACGTGCCCTGCAGTGTGGGGCGGGTGGTGAACGGATCCGGGCGCGTAAACGCGGCCGCACCAGTGTGCTGCCGGTGCAAGGAATCTTCTGCCGCCACGGGGTCAGCCAAACAGTGCCGCCACCCGGGTCAGGGTCTCGTACACTCCGAAGGCGAGCGGCACTCCCACGAGGCCCCACGCGATGATCAATTTTCCGGTCGACGATTCCACGGGTGTCTGCGCATTACTCATCTCAAGCCTCCAAGGCGGGTTCTTCGGGCCGGACACGGCCGGGACGTGGTTCGTGGAATCGCGCATCCACGGGCGTGACCAGCAGGTTTGCCACGAAGCCGATCACCAGCAGCCCCACCATGGTCAGCAGGGCGGCCTGATAGGACGCGGCCGTGAGCGCGCCGGGCTTGCCCTGCGCGTCCAGGAACGCGTTGACGATCAACGGACCGGCGACGCCGGCCGCGGACCAGGCGGTCAGGAGGCGGCCGTGGATGGCACCCACCTGGAACGTGCCGAAGAGGTCCCGCAGGTAGGCGGGGGCGGTAGCGAACCCGCCGCCGTAGAAGGAGATGATGACAAACGCGAGCGCCACGTAGAGCACGGTGGACGTCGAGCCCGCCAGGGCGAGCACGGTGTAAAGCAGGGCGCCGACGCCGAGGTACACCATGTAGATTCGCCTGCGGCCGGTCACATCGGAGGTCGCTGACCAGGCAAAGCGGCCTGACATGTTGCCGATGGACAACAGCCCGACGAAGCCAGCGGCGACGGCGGCACTGACCAGGGAGGTGCCGTCGGACTGGCGGAAGAAGTCCTGGATCATCGGGGCAGCCTGTTCCAGGATGCCGATGCCTGCCGTGACATTGCAGAACAAGGCAATCCACACGAGCCAGAACTGCCGCGTCTTCACCGAGTTCCGGGCGGAGACGTTGTCCGTCGTGACCAGAGCGGCGGCCTTGACCTTGCCGGGGTCGAAGCCTGCCGGTTTCCATCCCTCGGCCGGGACCTTGATGGTGAAGGCGCCGAACATCATGTAGGCCAGGTAGACGACGGCGAGGGTCAGGAAGAGCTTGGCCACCGAGTCGCCGCTGGCCACCCAACCCTTGGCGCCGGAGTTGGGGTCGTACAGCTTGAGCAGTGCCGTCGAGACGGGGCTGGCGATCAAGGCGCCGCCGCCGAACCCCATGATCGCCATGCCGGTGGCCAGCCCGGGCCGGTCAGGGAACCATTTGATGAGGGTGGACACCGGCGAAATGTAGCCGATCCCCAGCCCGATGCCGCCAACGACGCCGTAGCCCAGGTATACGAGCCAGAGCTGGCCGCTGAAGATCCCCAGAGACCCGATCAAGAAGCCGCTGGCCCAGAACACGGCAGAGGTGAACATCGCCTTGCGCGGCCCGTTCCTGTCCACCCACGTGCCCATGATGGCGGCCGAGAGGCCCAGCATCACGATCGCGATGGAGAAGATGACGCCGATCTCGGTCAGGCTGGCACCAAAGTGCTTCACCAGAGCGGTCTTATAGACGCTCGTCGCGTACGCCTGGCCGATGCACAGGTGCACGGCGAGCGCCGCAGGCGGCACGAGCCACCGGTTGAATCCCGGCGGTGCGATGGTTCGTTCGCGGTCCAGCCAGCCCATAAATGTTCCCCCTGCTCGTCAACGACGTCGGTGTCCAGCACACTGAGGCGAAGGGCCACTCACACAGACCGTTGCCTCCGGCAATCATGGTGCAGATCGTCAGCAAACGTATTATTTATGCGCCGAGCGGTAGCTGTTCAGCGATGAGCGGTAGCCGAGTGGGTGGCAATAGCGTCCGGGGGGCGGCTACTTGCCGAGGCCTACTTGCCGAGGCCTACTTGCCGAGGCCGGCTTTTCGGAGCGCCTCCGCCATCGCGGTGTTGACGGGCGACGGCGTGGACCTCGGCTGGGAGGCCGACCGTTGCGGCTGGGACTGTTGCGGCCGGCCCTGCTGCTGGCCTGCCTGCTGCTGTCCACTCCGGGGCTGACCGGCCCACGGCTGAGCTGGCCGCGACGTGTCAGGCTTAGGCGTGCCGGGGCTGTTGCCTGCCCGGCCCCGGGACGAAGGTGAGCTGCCGCCGGAAGCTGCCGGTTCGTCGTCGAGCCTTAGCGTGAGGGAGATGCGTTTCCGCTCCGGATCGGCTTCCAGCACTTTGACCCGGACCACCTGCCCGGACTTCACCACTTCGCGCGGGTCGGAGACGAACCGGTTGGCCAGCGCAGACACGTGCACCAGCCCGTCCTGGTGCACGCCGACGTCCACGAATGCGCCGAATGCCGCCACGTTGGTCACCGTACCCTCCAGCACCATGCCAGGCCTGAGGTCTGAGATCTTCTCGATCCCTTCCGAGAACGCCGCTGCCGCGAAGGCCGGACGGGGGTCCCGGCCGGGCTTCTCGAGCTCGGCGATGATGTCCTGCACCGTGGGCAGGCCGAAGGATCCGTCGACGAAGTCCTGCGGGTTCAGCGCGGAGGCCGGGCCGGCCTTCGCTGCCGCCTTGATCTTCCGGGCGACGGGGTACGCCTCCGGGTGCACACTGGAGGCATCCAGCGGCTCAGCTCCCCCGGTGATCCGCAGGAAGCCGGCGCACTGTTCGAATGCCTTGGCGCCGAGCCGTGGGACCTTCTTCAGCTCGCTGCGCTTCGCGAACGGGCCGTGTTCGTTCCGGTAGGCGACGATGTTCTCGCTCAGCAGGGGCCCGACGCCGGCCACCCGGCTCAGCAGCGCCGGCGAGGCCGTGTTGACGTCCACGCCGACCGCGTTCACGCAGTCCTCGACGACGGCGTCCAAGCTGCGGTCCAGCTTCGCGGCCGTGACGTCGTGCTGGTACTGCCCGACGCCGATCGACTTCGGCTCGATCTTCACGAGCTCCGCGAGCGGGTCCTGCAGCCTCCGGGCGATCGAGACGGCACCCCGCAGGGACACGTCCATGCCTGGCAGCTCGGCGGCAGCGAGCGCCGATGCAGAATAGACCGATGCTCCGGCCTCGGACACCACGATCTTCTGGGGTTTGGTTTCTGATCCGGTGCCGAGCTGCTTGATCAGTTCGCCGGCGAGTTTGTCCGTCTCCCGCGACGCGGTGCCGTTGCCGATCGCCACGAGCTCGACGCCGTGCTTCTTCGCCAGGCCTACGAGGGTCCGCAGCGCCTCGTCCCATTTCCGGGCCGGGGCGTGCGGGTAGATCGTGTCCGTCGCAACCACTTTGCCGGTGCCGTCGACCACTGCGACCTTCACGCCGGTCCGCAGTCCCGGGTCCAGCCCCAGGGTGGCGCGGTTCCCGGCAGGTGCGGCGAGCAGTACATCGCGCAGGTTGGCCGCGAACACGCGCACGGCTTCGTCCTCAGCGGCGGCAAACATCCGGCTGCGCAGGTCGGCGGTCAGCCGGGCCAGGACCCGCGAACGCCACGCGAGCTGGGCCGTCTGCAACAGCCAGGCGTCGGCGGGCCGGCCGCGGTCGGCGACCCCGAGGAACCTGGCCACGGCGGCTTCGTAACGGCCGCGCGCCGCGGTGAGGGCGGCGTCGTCGTCCGGTGCGGCCTCGGCGAGGTCGAGCTCCAGCACGCCGTCTTTTTCGCCGCGCAACAGTGCGAGAACGCGGTGCGAGGGCATCCCGGACGGCTGCTGGGAGAACTCGAAGTAGTCCTTGAATTTCTGGCCCTCGGCCTCCTTGCCCTTCTTGACCCGGGACACCATCCGGCCCTGCGTCCAGAGCCGTTCGCGCAGCGTCTCTGCCAGGTCCGCATCCTGGGCCACACGCTCGACCAGGATGGATCGGGCACCGGCCAGCGCTGCGGCGGCGTCCCCGATCGAATGTTCGGCGTTGAGGTACTTGGCGGCTTCGCGCTCCGGGTCCAGCTCCGGGCGCTTCAGCAGCACGTCGGCGAGCGGCTCCAGCCCGGCTTCGCGGGCGATCTGCGCCTTCGTGCGCCGCTTGGTCTTGAACGGGAGGTAGATGTCCTCGAGGCGCGACTTCGTGTCGGCCCCGACGACGGCGGCCTGCAGTTCCGGGGTCAGCGCCCCCTGCGCGGCGATCGCTTCGAGGATGGTCCGACGCCGGTCCTCAAGTTCGCGGAGGTAGCGCAGCCGCTCCTCCAGATCGCGCAGCTGGGTGTCATCCAGCGTCCCGGTGGCTTCCTTGCGGTACCGGGCGATGAAGGGCACGGTGGAACCGGCGTCGAGCAGATCCACGGCGGCCTTGACCTGCCAGGCCTGCACGCCGAGCTCGGCCGCGATCTGGGCGGCGATGCCCGATTCCTGGGTCTGCGTGGACGCGGCCCTGGGCGACGGGCTGGAGGCGGGTGAGGCGGGGCGCTGCGGGAGTTGGGTCACCCTGTCCATTTTGCCTTACGCGGGTCAGCGGCCTGATTCGGCCAGCGGAGTAACAGGCTCCTGCACGTCCTGAACAACCTCGTTGTGGCGCAGGAGCCACGGTTTGAAGGGCGGATCAAAGCGGGCAAACCGTGGCGGGCCCACGGCCGTCAGCCCGGCGACCACCAGTGCTGCCTGGAGGCCAGTGTTGTGCCGTTCAAAGGCGGCTTCCGACCCGCTGCCCGTGAACCGAAGAGCAGCTGCCAGGGACCCGGGAATGGCCCGCACCTTGACGTCGGGGTTCGCCGGGACCGGGGCGGTCTCCGCCGTCAACCCGGCGGGGAGCACAAAGGCCACAACAAAATCAGCAGGATCTTTGCTTCCCGGCAGCGGACCACTCTGCAGCACCGGGGCGGTCATCGCCAGCTTCTGCGAAGGACCGAGCTCCTGGATCACCGGTGCCGTCATCGCCAGCTTCTGTTGGGCCGTATTGCTGCCGGTGATGTAGTTGAACAGGTGCCGGAAGGCGGCATTCCCGGCCCGGTCAAAGGTTGCGTTGACCTGTATTTCGGCCACAACATGCGCGGGATAGCGGCGCAACTCGAAGTGCGCGTATCGCCGGACCAGCTCATAGGGTTGCTGTTCAGTCATAGTTCTCAGACCCTACGCCGAACCGGCGACAGGAACCAGATCCGGACTGCTCCCCTGGTTCGTGGTTTTTGGTTCCGGCTTCGTGGTTTTTGGTTCCGGCTTCGTGGTTTTTGGTTCCGGCTTCGTGGTTTTTGGTTCCGGCGTGATTGTCAGAGGGCTTTGATACCTTGAACAACAGAAGGCCGGACCCGGCTCATTCCAGCAACAACGGGGGCACAGTGTTTTTCCTTGAACCTGAAGTGCCGGGATCATCACCGGATCTGGTCTACTCCGCGAGCGATCTTGTGGTGGCTGCCAGCTGCGAGTACCAACTGCTCCGCAAGCTCGACGAGAAGCTGGGCCGCTCCCCCAAACCGGACTTTGGCGTCGACGAGATGCTCGAACACGCCGCCAAGCTGGGCGACGTCCACGAGCGCAGGGTCCTCGCGGATTTCGTCGAAGAGTTCGGCGCCTGGGATCCGGCCACCGGACGCGGAGTGTACGACGTCGCTCCTGCCGACAGCATGGATCGCGCCACCTTGGCGGCTAAGCACGCCGAGTCCATCGAGGCACTGCGGGCGGGCGCCGACGTCGTCTTCCAAGCAGCCTTCTTCGACGGCCAGTTCCATGGCCGCTCCGACTTCCTGGTGCGGCAGCCGGACGGAAGCTACGCCGTGTTCGACACCAAGCTGGCGCGCCACGCAAAGGTGACGGCACTGCTTCAACTTGCCGCCTATGGGGACCAGCTCCTGAAGGCCGGCATCGCACCGGATCCGGCAGTCACCCTGGTTCTCGGCGCCACCGTCCCGCTCCCGGGCGGCGGCTTCGACTACCTCCGCAGCCACCACAACTTGCCGGACATCCTGCCGGTGTTCCTAGAGAGGCGCGAGCGCTTCCTCACCCTGACTTCTACGCACATGGCACAGCCCAACACCGCGCAATGGGGTGCGCCCGGGCTGACCGCCTGCGGCCGGTGCGATTACTGCCAGGAGATGGTCAAGGCCACCGATGATCTCCTCCTCGTGGCGCGGATGAACTCCGCGCAGCGCAAGGCACTGCACGAACGGAAAATCTTTACGGTCAAGGACCTCGCCGAGGCACACCTTCCCGGGGCGAACAGCGCGCTGCGTCGCCTGCAGGACCAGGCCCGAATGCAAAGCGGCGTTGGCGCCTACGACGGGGAAGTCCGGTACGTCAAGGACGGCGAAGAGCACATCATCCGCTTTGCGGTGCTTCCGGAAAACGCGCTGGCGGAACTGCCGTCGCCCTGCGAGGGCGACATCTTTTTCGATTTTGAGGGCGACCCTCTCTGGCAGGAAAGCGCCACGGGGGTCTGGGGGCTGGAGTACCTGTTCGGCGTCATCGAAGCACCGACGCAGCCCGGCGTCCCCGGGGTTTTCCGGCCCTTCTGGGCGCACAGCCGGGAGGCCGAGAAGCAGGCGTTCCTGGATTTCCTTGACTATGTGGAGCAACGCCGGCAGACGTACCCGGATATGCACGTCTACCACTATGCCGCCTATGAGAAGACGGCCCTCCGCAAGCTCTCCGTGATGCACGTGGCCGGCGAGGACACCGTCGACCGCTGGCTGCGTGAGGGGCTTTTGGTGGACCTCTACCAGACCGTCCGGAACAGCATCCGGATTTCCGAGAACTCATACAGCATCAAGAAGCTTGAGCCGCTGTATATGGGGACAAACCTGCGTTCGGGGGACGTGAAAGACGCCGGAGCCTCGGTTGTTGCCTACGCCCAGTACTGCGAGGCCCGCGACTCCGATCAGCCCGAGGAGGCAGCCAGAATCCTCTCCGGGATCTCCGACTACAACGAATACGACTGCCTCTCCACGCTGGAGCTGCGGAACTGGCTCTTGGGCTTGGCCCGGGAGCGCGGGATCGGACCGGGTACCGGGCAGGGCACCGGAGCGGAAGCGGTCCCGGCCGAACTTCGCGCCCCCGCCGATCACGCCGAGGCAGATGCCGGCCTCGGACCCGCTGAGCTTGCCCTGGCCGAGTTCCTCGAGCCAGATTCGGGGCTGCCGGACGCGGATCGACAAGCGGTCGCCATCCTCGCTGCGGCCGTGAGCTACCACCGTCGCGAACGCAAGGCGTTCTGGTGGGCCCACTTCGACCGGTGCGAGAACGGACCGGACGCGCGCCACCCGCAGGACCGCAACGTGTTCCTGGTCGAGGACGCTGTGGCCCTCGAGGACTGGTGGAGGGACGGGACCAAGCTGCCCGAACGCAGGGTGAAGCTGATCGGTACCGTGACCGCCGGCTCGGATCTGCGTGAAGGAAGCATCTGGTTCCGCATGTACGAGCCCCCGCTCCCCGCGGGACTCGCAGGCACTGGCATCAACGGGACCGGCCGGAACGGCTGGTTCGGCACGGAAGTTCTGGAACTTGGCGAGGAAGACGGCCGGGACACGGTCATCATCCGGGACAAGCTGAAGAGGAACATCGAGCCGTACGCCCAACTGCCGATGGCGCTGACCGAAGACCAGCCCATCGCCACCAAGAATCTGGAGGAGGCGTTGGCGGCGCTGGCCGACGACGTCGCGGCGGGTTTGCGCGCTTCCCGGTCCGGAGCCAGCCGGTTCGGGAAGCATCCAGCCCTCGACCTCGTGCGCAGAGTGCTTCCGCGGCTTGCCTCGGGGGCGCCCCTGCCGGTGCCGGGACAGGGCCCGGAACGCTTCGTTGACGCCATCACGGAGGCCGTCGGGGCCTTGGACCATTCCTACGTGGCGGTCCAGGGGCCCCCGGGGACGGGCAAGACCCATGTGGGATCGCACGTGATCGCCCGGCTCGTCTCCCGCGGGTGGAAGGTTGGCGTCGTCGGCCAGTCGCATGCGGTGGTCGAAAATCTGTTGCGGACCGCAGTCACAAAGGCCGGCGTCGATCCCGCCCGGGTCGCGAAAGACGTCAAGCACCGGGATCCGCTGCCCTGGAGCCAGCGTTCCGCCCAGGATGTGGCACGGCTGCTCGAGTCCCCCGGCGGCGCCCTCATCGGAGGCACCGCGTGGACGATGACCGGGGCCACCGTGCCGCGCGGCTCGCTCGATCTGCTGGTGATCGATGAGGCCGGTCAGTTCTCGCTGGCCAATACCCTCGCCGTGGCGCAGGCCAGCAGCCGGCTCCTGCTGCTCGGCGACCCGCAGCAGCTTCCCCAGGTCAGCCAGGGTTCACACCCTGAGCCGGTCGACGCCTCGGCCCTCGGCTGGATCTCCGCCGGTCACGCCACCCTGCCGCCCGAACTCGGATACTTCCTTGCGGACTCGTGGCGGATGACGTCGCCGTTGTGCCGGGCCGTGTCCGAACTCTCCTACGAGGGACGGCTCGTCTCGGCACCGGCCGCCGACGCCCGGCGCCTGGACGGTGTTGCCGCGGGTATCGAAACGGTGATGGTCGAGCACCAGGGTAACGTCACGTCCTCGCGCGAGGAGGCTGACGAAGTGGTCCGGCAGGTGCAGCGGCATGTGGGCCGCGGTTGGCACACGGAGGATGGCACCCGGCCGCTGGCGGAAACCGACGTCCTCGTGGTGGCGGCCTACAACGCGCAGGTCAACCTGATCCGCGAGGCCCTCAATGCTGCCGGGCTGCTGCGTGTGAAGGTGGGAACCGTGGACAAGTTCCAGGGTCAGGAAGCCGCCGTGGTGACCGTGTCCATGGCGTGTTCGGCAGTGGCGGAGGCGCCCCGGGGAATGGAGTTCCTGCTCTCGACCAACCGGATCAACGTGGCGGTGTCCCGCGGGCAGTGGCGTGCGGTCATTGTCCGCGCGCCGGAGTTGACCAACTATCTCCCCACACATCCCGAGGGCCTGGAACAGCTGGGTCGGTTCATCGGCCTGTGCCAAAGGTCAGTCCGCGCCTAGCTCCAAGGGGACATGCTCATTGTTCACTCGTCATTTCGAGGGACATGCTCATTCTTTGCCTTGGCCAAGGGACATCAGGGCATCATGTCCATCGCTCGCGGTCAGGGCTGGACATGCTCACGCTTCGCTAGCCATGTCGGAGAACATGCCCAATCACAGGCTGTTACAGCATGGGACATGCTCATTCACAGGCAGCTACAACACGGGACATGCTCATTGTTCACGCGTGACCCCAAGGAACATGCTCATTCTTTGTCGTGACCAAGGGACATCAAGGCATCATGTCCATCGCTCGCGGTCAGGGCTGGACATGTCCCGCGGGCGCCCGTGAGCAGCAGTGCCTCGTCGAGCACGCACCCGAAGTTCGCGGGGTTGTGCGCGAAGCGGCCCAGGAACAGGCCGGAGACACCCTCGAGCGTGGGCAGCAGACCGGGCTTGGCCGAACCGCCGTAGATGATCGGAAGCCCGGGCACCCCGGCCGTGGCCAGGCGCCCGCGGAGCCCGCGGACGACGTCGGACACGTAGGCCGCGGCCGCCGGCTCTGCCGCGCCGATGGCCCAGACCGGTTCGTAGGCCACCACCAAACGGCCGGCGCGGTTCCAGTCGCCGTCGACGGCCGATGCGATCTGGCGGTACACATGGTCCGCCGCGGCAGCCGACTCCCCGGCCTCGGTCTCCCCCACGCACAGCAAGGGCGTAAGCCCGGCGTCGTCGGCTGCCCGAGTCTTGAGGGCCACCATGGCGTCGTCTTCGCCGAAGTGCCGGCGTCGTTCGGCGTGGCCGATTTCCACGAGGCGGACGCCCAGCTCCGCGAGCATGGACGGAGCCACTTCCCCGGTCCACGGGCCGTCGGCCCAGCCACAGTTCTGCGCCCCGAGCAGCAGCGGCGACCCCTCTAGTAGCCGGGCTGCCGCGGGCAGGACGGGGAAGGACGGAATTACAAACGGGACAACCCGCCCGGCCGCGAGGGCCGGACGGGCGTCCACTTCATTCCGCAACTGCTCCAGCCACGCCAGGCTGTCCCGGTAGCCCAGGTACATCTTGGTGCTGACGCCCACCAGAATGCTCTGGCGGGACGTCTGGCGGCTGGAAGTCTGCTGCATTGCGGGTGCTTTCTGCTGGGTCCAGGGACTGCGAAGTTGGGGGCTGCGACGTGTAAGCCGGTTACTGCTCCAGCAGCTCGTCGGCCTTGTTCCGGAACCTCTTGGTTGCGAACATCATGACCGCGGCCAGGAACGGCAGCACGCCCAGGGCATAGACACCCATGGTTCCGGTGTCGGATGCCGTGATCTGGTTGACGGACGTCCGCAGGATCGGGGCGACGAAGCCGCCCAGGTTGCCCAGCGAGTTGATCAGGCCAATGCCTGCGGCTGCCGCAGTTCCGGTCAGGAACGCCGTCGGGTAGGACCACGCGATGGGACCGATGGACAGGAAGCTGCAGACGGCCAGGCTGATGAAGACGATGCCGAGGGCCGGAATGTGGTTGGCACCGGCCCAAGCCGAGCCGAAGATGCATAGACCGGTGGAGATGAAGAGCCCGGTGCCCCAGACCCGGCGGCGGACCACGGTGTTAGCCGCCCTGCCAATGAAGTAGCAGGCGAAGATGCCGAAGAACCACGGGATTGCCGCCATGAGTCCGACGGCGAGGCCCACCTTTTGCCCGGTCAGTTGCGCCACCTGTTGCGGCAGGTAGAAGGTGACGCCGTAGACGGCGACCTGCAGGCAGAAGTAGATGACCGTGAAGTACCAGACCTTGCCGTTCTTCATGGCAGCCAGCACACCGCGCGGGCCGGTCTCTTCCTTGACGCCGTCCTCCAAGGCCATGACGTCCAGGAGCGCCTTCTTCTCGTCCTTCTCCAGGAACTTGGCGTCCTGCGGGCTGTTGATGAGGAAGAAGTACGCCGCGACACCGGCCAGGACGGCCAGCATGCCTTCGACGAAGAACATGACCTGCCAGCCCTGGACGCCGGGGACCTGGTCGCCGATGTTGATGAGCCAGCCGGACAGCGGTGCGCCCATCATCTGGGAAAAGGGCTGCGCGAGGTAGAAGATCGCGAACATCTTGACCCGGACTTTGTTGGGGAACCACGCGGCCAGGAACATGATGACACCCGGGAACAGGCCGGCCTCGGTCACACCCAGCAGGAAGCGCAGGATGATGAAGGACGTCTCGCCCTGCACGAACGCGAAACAGGCGGAGACGATGCCCCAGGTGATGGCGATGCGGGCCAGCCACACCTTGGCCCCGAACTTGGTCAGGAGCAGGTTGCTCGGAATTTCGAACAAGGCGTAGCCGATAAAGAAGATCCCGGCGCCCAAGGCGAAGGCGCCAGCGCTAATGCCCTTGTCCACTCCGAGGGCCGCCTCGGAAAAGCCCACGTTGGTGCGGTCCAGGAACGCCACCACGTACAGGATGACGAGCATCGGCATGAGCCGCCGGGACGCCTTGGAGATGGCCGATTTCAGGACCGGTGTCTCCAGGAGATCCCTGGTGGAGGTTGTTGCTACGGACATCAAAACTCCTCATTGAGTGAATCAGTTGAGTAGATCAGGAAGGTAGAACAGGTCGAACGAGCAGATGGAACGGGTGGAGACGCAGAGGTGTAAGGCAGAGGTGCAAAGCAGATGGGTGAAGCGAGCGGGCGAAGCGCCGGCTAACGGGATAAGGCCATCATCAGGATTCCGGCCAGGCAGGCCAGGATCCCGATGGCGAGATAGATCTTCCGTCCTTTGCTCCAGCTCGCGAATCCGGCGGGAGCGGCAGTCTTGCTGTGATGTGCCACGGGACTACTTCCTTAGTGCATGTAGAGTCCGCCATCCACATTCAGCGTCTGGCCGGAGATGTAGCCGGCGTCCTCGCTGATGAGGAAGGCGATGGCGGCCGCGATGTCCCGGGTGGAACCGACGCGGTTGACCACGAGGTCTTTGGTGAGTTCGTCTTTGCGTTCTTCGCTGAGCGTGCCGCCCATGATGTCGGTGTCGATGGGGCCCGGGGAGATGGCGTTGACCGTGATGTCGTAGGGGCCCAGTTCCCGTGCGGTGGACCGGGTCAGGCCGATCACGCCGGCTTTGGCCACCGAGTAGGGCGTCTTGGAGTAGGTCCCGCCGCCGCGCTGGGCGGAGACCGAGGAGATGTTGACGATCCGCCCGATTCCGTTCTTGACCATGGATTCAGCCACGCGGCGGGTGGCGTAATGGACACCGTTGAGGTTGATGCCGAGCACCCGGTCCCATTCGGCGGCGTCAAGTTCCAGGTACGGGACCGGCGAGCTGACGCCGGCCACGTTGGCGAGGGCCACAATCTGGGGCAGCTCGGCCTCGATCTCGTCGATGGCGGCACGGACGGATGCCTCGTCGCCGACGTTGGCGCCCGCGCCGTAGGCCTTGACGCCGTGCTCCGCGGCCAGTTCCTTCGCCGTTGCCTTGCAGCGGGCGTCGTCGAGGTCAATGATGCCGACGTTCCAGCCCTGCGCCGCGAGGTAGCTGGCGGTGGCGCGGCCGATGCCGCGCTCGGACACGGCGCCGGTGACGATTGCCGTGCGTTCGGCGGGGAAAATGCTCATGGGATTGCTCCTGAAGAGTGCGAAAGAAGAAGTGGGTTCAGTTGATCGGGGCGGGACCAAGGTCCTCCAGGAGCTGCTGCATGGCCACGTACGCCTTGTTCCGGTACGCGATCAGCTCCGGTGTGCGCTCGGCCGGCACGTTGAGGAATCCGGCGCCGGACTTGGTGCCCAGCTTGCCTGCCTCCACCAGATCGGTGAGGATCTGCGGCGTCGCAAAGCGTTCGGGGAAGTCGGTCTGAAGGGACTTGTAGCAGAAGTTATAGACGTCCAGCCCGGCCATGTCGGCGATGGCGAACGGTCCGAAGAACGGCAGCCGGAAGCCGAAAGTGGTGCGGACCAGGGTGTCGATGTCTTCCGCCGTCGCGATCTCCTGCTCCACCAGCTGCGCCGCCTCGTGGAACAGCGCGTACTGGAGCCGGTTGAGCACGAACCCGGTCACGTCCTTGACGACGGCGGTCTGCTTCCCGGCGGCGTGCACGAGGTCGCGGACGGCGCCGACCGTGGCCGCCGAGGTGCCGGCGTGAGGGATGATTTCGACGCCGGGGATGAACGGTGACGGGTTCGAGAAGTGCACGCCCAGGAACCGCTCCGGGTGGCTGACGGGCTCGGACAGGTCCGCGATGGAGATCGTGGAGGTGTTGGATCCGATGATGGCGTCCGGGCGGGCGGCGGCGCTGATGCGGGCCAGGGTCTGGTGCTTGATCGCGATGACCTCGGGGACGGCTTCTTCGATGAAGTCGGCGTCGGCCACGGCTTCCTCAATGTCCTTGGCGGGCCACAGGTTTTCCTTCAGGAGCTCCGTGGAGCCTTGCGGGAACAGCCCGGCGGCAACGAATTCGTCCGATTCCGTCAGCAACCGCTCGTAGTTCTTCTGCGCCACTTCGGCGGACACGTCAGCCAGCGCGACGCGCGCGCCGCCGAGGGCCAGCACCTGCGCGATCCCGCCGCCCATGTAGCCGGAGCCGACGACGGCGATCTTGCGGGCGGCGTTGATGGCGCCTGCGGTGTCCGGTGCTGTGCTCGTTTCAGGAGCCGGGGCGTTGGTTGTTGATTCGGTCATGGTCAGACTGCCTTCGTGTAGTCGGGCTCGTAAGAGCAGATGGCGTCCACCTTGGCGGCGGAGGAGGAGTTTTCGTCGAAGTGGTGGCCCAGCCATTCACTCACGAGCTTCTTGGCGAGTTCCAGGCCGATGACGCGCTGGCCGAGGGTGAGGACCTGGGCGTTGTTGCTCAGGACCGAGCGCTCCACGGAGTAGGCGTCGTGGGCGGTGACGGCCCGGATGCCGGGAACCTTGTTGGCCGCGATCGCCACGCCGAGGCCGGTGCCGCAGATCAGCAGCGCCCGGTCGGCGTCGCCGTCGGCGACTTTCCGGGCCGCGTCGACGGCCACGTGTGGGTAGGCCGTGGCGTCGTTGGCGCCGACTCCCACGTCCTGGACGGAAGCCACCCGAGGATCCGCTTCGAGCAGCGCCTTCAGCGCGATCTTGTATTCGACGCCGGCCTCATCGTTGCCGATGACGACGCGCCAGCCTGTTGCTGCGCTCATGCTTGTGCTCCTTGTTCCGCCCGCTCGGGGTTGGCGAGCCAGGTTCCAGTAGGGGAAATGTGTGCAGAGATCCGCGTCGCGATGAGGGCGAAGGACACCGCGCCGGGGTCGGGGTGGCCGAGGCTCTTTTCGGCGAGCGGGCGGGCCCGGCCTTTGAGCGGGCGCAGCTCGGCGGTCCGGTCTGCGGCGGCCGTGGCGGAGGCCGCCGCTGCGGCGAGCGAGGCAGCCACTGGGGTGCCGGCGTCGAACGCCGTGAAAAAGGCGTCCTGGAACGGCAGCAGGGCGTCCACCATGGTCTTGTCCCCGGGCGCGGCCTTGCCGAGAGCGGTGATGGCGTCGGTGAAGGCGGTGACCGCGGCCGCCGCGTCCTCGCCGCTGTAGCTGTCCCGGTTGCCCAGGGCCAGCCCGGCTGCGATGACCGCGGAGCCCCAGAGGGCGCCGGAGGTGCCCCCGGCGCGTTCGCTCCACGCCTCCCCCGCAGCGGTCAGGATCCGCGCAACTGACGCACCGCCGTCGTTCGCGGCCGCCTGCCGGGCCGCCGCGACGGCCGCATCGACGCCGCGGCGCATACCGATCCCGTGGTCGCCGTCGCCGGCGATGGCGTCCAGCCGGCCCAGTTCTTCTTCATGCTCGACGACGACGTCGCGCACCTGCCCGAGGAGCTCTGCGGCCAGCCGCCCGAGTGCTGCCGCCGCCGGGGTGGGGCGTTCGACGTCGGCGGCCTCCTCGGCTTCCGGCCCGGCGAGTTCGCGGCGGGCCCGGGACGCCAGGTTGCCCTTGCGGAACGCCGGAGTGTCGGCCGGGGCGGCCCAGTACTGCTCGAGTTCCTCGTCCAGCCACAGCAGGGTCAGGGAGAGACCGGACATGTCCAGGCTCGTGACGAGTTCGCCGCATTCGGGTTCCACCACGTTGAGCCCGGCGGCGGTGAGGAGTTTCTCGATCTTGCCGTAGAGCAGGAAGAGTTCGTCGTACTTGACGGTGCCGAGTCCGTTGACGATTGGGACCACGCGGGTGCCGGCGTCGTCCGGCTTGTCGGCCAGGAGCTTGCTGACGAGGAGGCCGGCCAGTTCAGAGGCGGTGGGCATGGGGTGATCGGAGATGCCGGGTTCGCCGTGGATGCCCAGGCCGAGGGACATGTGCCCCGGAGGGACAGAGAACAGCGGCGCCTCCGCCCCGGGCAGGGTGCAGCCGTCGAAGGCCACGCCGAGGGAGCGGGTGCGGTAGTTGGTGCGGATGGCCAGACGCTCGACGTCGTCCAGGTTCAGTCCCGCCTCCGCGGCGGCGCCGGCGATCTTGAAGACTGTCAGGTCCCCGGCGATGCCGCGGCGCTTCTCGATCTGGTCCAGCGGGGCACTGGCGATATCGTCGGTGACCAGGACGGTGCGGGTCTCGATGCCTTCGGCATTGAGCCGCAGCTGGGCCTGGCCGAAGTGCAGGACGTCACCGGCGTAGTTGCCGTAGCTCAGCAGCACGCCGCCACCGGCGTTGGCCACCTTGGCTACCCGGTAGACCTGGCCGGCCGCGGGCGAGGCGAACATGTTGCCACAGGCCGAGGCGGTGGCCAGTCCGGGCCCGACGAGGCCTGCGAAAGCCGGGTAGTGCCCGGAGCCGCCGCCGACCACTAGGGCAACCTGCCCGGCCGGGACCTCGGTGGAGCGGACGACGCCGCCGTCGACACGGGCCACGTAGCCGCGATTGGCTGCCACGAAGCCGTCCAGTGCCTCATCCGCAAAGTCAGCGGGGTTGTCGAAGATCTGGGTCATGGTTTCCTCATTGAATCCGTGTTGGAGAAGTGGATCTGGGGTGAAACGGGGTGGTGCAGCCGCCCCCAATTGGCTAGACGGCCGCACCGGGCGCCGGGTCAGACGCTGGCGAGTTCCGCCGTCGCGGGCTGCTGCCGTCCCTGGGCCACCTGACTCTGGCCGAGGGCGTAGCCGTCGGTCTTCGGCAGGACCTGGCGGCGGAGGTAGTCCTGGTTGCTGGCCGTGACGCTGAGGCCGTCGCCGCCGTAGTGCTCGGTGCAGAGGATTCCTTGGAAGCCGACCGAGAGCGCCACCTTGAATGCCTCGCGGTAGTTGATGAGGCCGCTTTCCATCGGGGCCGGCATCGCGACGTAAGTGTTCCGGGCGACGTCCTCGTCGCGGATGTAGTTCTTCATGTGCCAGTAGTTGGAGTACGGGAGGGTCTTGGCGACCATTTCGCGCCAGTCCTCGATCGGTCGGTGGAGCCGGATGAGGTTGCCAAGGTCCGGGTTGAGGCCGACGTTGGCCAGTCCGATGTCCTGGACCAGCTGGACGGACGAATCCGCGGTACCGAGATAAGTGTCCTCGTACATTTCGAGCGAGAGCAGGACGCCGACGTCGGCCGCGTGCCGGCCCAGTTCCCGGAGCCGGGTGACGGCGTTGTTCCAGGCTTCTTTGTCCCCCACCGGGTCTTTGTAGCCTTCGACGGTCCAGAACCAGAGCTGTTTCTGCTGCTCGGCGGTGATGGCCTGATGCAGTCCGAACGAGACGACCTCGCAGCCCAGCTCGGCGGCGGCGTCGATGGTGCGGTGGCTGTACGCCAGGTTGGCTTCCCAGTTGCCGGCCTCGATGACGCTGCGGCGGATGGCCGAGATGACGGGGATGCCGATGCCGACGTTGTCCGCGGTCTGCTTGAACTCGGCAAGCCGGGCGGCGCTGAGGTCGCCGGGGCGGACCCAGCTGTCCGTGAGGTCCGCGTTGGCAAAGCCGGCGTCCTTGACTTCCTGCAGGACGTCGGCCCAGGCGGATGCCGGGGCGTCGTTGATGGGGGTGCCCTGGGCGTCGGTGCCGGGGAACTGCAGCAGCGCCGCGGTGATGGGCCAGTTTTCGGCGGTGTAAGCCATGGGTCACTCCTTCGTGGAATCCTGTTTCCTATAGGATTTACTATCGAAAGGGTGTTGTCAAGGTCACATCGGGGTCATTGGCAACAATCGAAGATCCTATAGGCATTCATCGTTCGCGTGAAGGGATCTCCGGGAATGCTGGGTGGTCAGTCTGCCGGCGCGTCCGCAATGGCCCGGCCGCGCACCTTGTGCACGTGCTCCGCCATGGCGGCCTCAGCCTTCTGCGGGTCTCCCGAGGCCAACGCATCCAGGACGGCCTGGTGTTCGGCGATCGCGTGGTCGGCGTCGGTGATGCCTACTCCCCCGAACAGGCGGAAGCGCTGGATCTGTCCGCCGAGGGCGGCATAGGCGGCCACCATGAACTGGTTGCCGGTCTGCTCGGCGATGAGCCGGTGGAACCGCTCGTCGGCTTCGAGGTAGCCGCGGAATTCGGCAAAGGACGGCCCGCGCGGCGCGTCCTTGAGGTCCGCCACCGCCTGTTCCAGTTCCTTGAGGTGATTCGGCGTCAGCCGGACGCACGCCAGGCGGGCGTTGACCGGCTCGATCGCAAGCCGGGCCTCCATGAGCTCGGCGAAGTCTTCCTGGGTGAACACCGGAGCAACCCGGTAACCCTTGAGCGCGACCCGCCGCACCATGCCGGTGTGCTCCAGCCTGGCCAGCGCCTCCCGCACGGGCGTGGGTGAAACATCGAGCTCCCGGGCGGTCCCGTCGATGCTCACCGCGGCACCGGGTTCCAGCCGGCCATCCATCAGCGACGCCAGAAGTTCTTCATAGACGTGGTCCGCCAGAACCTGCCGGCTGACGGGGCGGCCCGCGGGACGCCCCTCAGAGGCGCTGCCGGTGGAAGCTAGTTGCATGTTCAGATCCTATAGGACTGGGGTGGAAGCGTGCGTGGGGAGGCTCCCTCCGGGACATGCTCATTCGCACCGCTCACGAGTGGACATGTCCCTCCCCGGGGGCTGCACCAGCGGCAAGGGACCACGGGACATGCCCAGCCACGCGACCAGCCAAGGCACATGTCCTGTGGCGCGTTGTAACAGTGGACATGTCCAGTGCCCCAGGGACGTGGAGCGGGACATGTCCGGCCGCACGTGTCATCGCGGAGCATGTCCATCCGCAGGACCGCTCAACGAGGGACATGCTCATTGTTAAATGCCAGCAGCGGACAGAATGGCATTCTGTCCGCTGCTCGTGGCCGAAACTGAGCATGTCCACTGGCCATGATGTGCCGCGAGGGAGATGCGCAGCCGCGAGGGACGCGGCGGGACATGTCCAGCCGGGGGTCCGTCGCAGTGCACAAAGTGCGCAGCGGGTGTGCTTCAAGGCGCGACGTAAGCCCAAGGTGTACTGATGCGGTGGACATGTCCAGCCTTAGACCTGGTCAATGAGGGACATGCTCGTTGTTAAATGCCAGCAGTGGACAGAATGGCATTCTGTCCACTGCTGGTGGCCGACGCTGGGCGTGTCCAGCGGCCAAGACGTGCGGCGAGGGGCATGTCCAGCCGCGAGAGGGTGCTCCGGCGGGACATGTCCAGCCGCGGGCGTGGCGCGGGCAAGTGCCACGCGATGCGAGCCCGCAGGAATGTCCAGCCGGTGGCCCCGTGGCTGCCTAGTTCTGGTAGGCCGGGTAGTCCGTGTAGCCCTCGGCGCCGGCGGCGTAGAAGGTGGAGGGGTCGGGCTCGTTGACGGGCAGGCCTTCGCGCCAGCGGCGGGCGAGGTCCGGGTTCGCGATGGCCGGGCGTCCGACGACGACGGCGTCCGCGTGACCGTCGGCCACGAGTGCCACCGCCTCGTCGCGCGTCGTGATGACGCCAAAGCCGGTGTTCACGAGGAAGGTCCCGCCGAAGCGAGCACGCAGGTCCTGGACGAGTGCGCTCGTAGGCTCCTTGTGGAGGACGCTGAGGTACGCGAGCTTCAGGGGAGCCAGCCCGTCGACCAGCCGGCCGTAGGTCTCCCGGACATCGGCAGCATCCAGCTCGAGGGCGCTCTGGACGTTGTGTTCCGGCGAAATGCGGATGCCCACCCGGTCCGCGCCGAGGGCTGCAACCACGGCCTCGACCACTCGGAGGACAAAGCGGGCGCGGTTCTCGGGTGAACCGCCGTAGATGTCATCGCGCTGGTTAGCGGACGGAGCGAGGAATTCGTGGAGCAGGTAACCGTTGGCGGAGTGCAGCTCCACGCCGTCGAACCCTGCCTCGACCGCCTTGCGCGACGCCGTGACGAATTCGTCGACAATGCCCGGCAGTTCCTCGGTGGTGAGGGCGCGCGGAACGGGGAACGGCTGCTTGCCCGCGTAGGTTCGGGTTTCGCCGTCGATCGCGATGGCGCTGGGCGCCACAACCTCATGACCGCCGTTGGTGTCCTGGTGCGTGACCCGGCCGGCGTGCATGACCTGGGCGAAAATCCGGCCACCCTCGGCGTGGACGGCCGCAGTGACGTTGGACCAGCCCTCGAGCTGCTCAGGGGTGACCAGGCCGGGCTGGCCCGGGAAGCCCTGGCCTGCGTGGCTCGGGTAGGTGCCCTCGCTGACGATCAGGCCGAGCGAGGCGCGCTGGCGGTAGTGTTCCACAACCAGCGGCCCCGGGATTCCTTCCCGGCCCGAGCGAAGACGGGTCAGCGGCGCCATCACGAGACGGTTGGGCAGTTCCAGCTCGCCGAGGGTCATCGGGGAAAACAGCATGCGCAATTCCTTTCACAGTGAAATGGGTTCACTGGCGGCAACTGCGAGGCGTCTGCAACTATTCCTGATGAGACTCGAATCACTACGGGTGGACGATGATTTTCACCGCGGTGTCGTTGTGGTTGATCAGCGTGTCGAACCCCTGGTCCACCAGATCATCCAAGGCGATTCTTCCGGTGATGAAGGGTTTGAGGTCGACTTTTCCGTCCTGGACGAGCTTGATGGCGGCGGCATGATCACCGCAGTAGGCGATGGTGCCGCGCAGATCGATTTCCTTCAGCACGACTTTCTGCATGTCCACCGTGGCCGGATGCCCCCAGATCGACACGTTGACGACGACGCCCGCGGGCTTGACGACGTCGAGCATCGTGTCCAGCACGGCATTCACGCCGGCACATTCAAACGCCGCGTTGGCCCCTGCGCCGCCGGTCAGTTCCAGCACGCGCGCCTTGACGTCAACTGAGCTCGGGTCGAGAACGTGATCGGCAACCCCGGACGAGGCCGCCTTGTCCTTGCGGGCGGTCGACAACTCGGTGACGATCGTAGTGATGCCGATGCCTTTGAGGACCGCGGCGGTGAGCAGGCCGATGGGTCCGGCTCCTCCGACGACGGCGACGTCCCCGGCCTTGAGCCCGCTGCGGCCGACGGCGTGATACGCCACCGCGAGGGGTTCGATGAGAGCGGCCTCATCCAGAGGGATGTCTCCGACGGCGTGCACCCACCGGGCGTCGACGACCACCTTCTCGCTCAAGCCGCCACCGCCGCCCGCCAAACCGATGAATCCCAGCTTCGTGCACAAGTTGTAGTGTCCGCTGAGGCACGGGCCGCATTCATTGCAGACGAAGTACGGCTCCACGACGACGCTGTCTCCGACCGCCAGGCCACTGACCCCTTCCCCGAGTTCCTCGACCGTGCCGGAAAACTCGTGCCCCAGGGTGACCGGCGCGGCCTCGTGGGAAAGTACGTGGGGGTTGCCGGGAGGCGGGGTGAAGATGGGCCCTTCCAGGAATTCGTGGAGGTCTGTGCCGCAGATGCCGCACCAGGCGACCGCGATCTTCACCGCCCCCGGACGCAGCTCAGGCTCAGCGATATCTTCGATCCGGAGATCCTTACGGGCGTGAAATCGTGCTGCTTTCATGGTGTATCGCCTTTGCATTCCAGGCCGTGGATGCGCCCGGTAAGGCGCATCCACGGAATGTCATTGGTTTCTCACAACGGAGCCTTAACCCCAGTCTGGTTGCCGTGCCTGTGATTGTCACGGGCCGTTCGAATCAGTTCAATTCAGCGCGCGTGGTGTGTGGGCTGAAGCTCGAAGACCGGCGTCGGCAGTCCTTCCATCCTTGCCTTGAGCTGCAGCGCCAGGTAGTTGGAGTAGTGTCGGCTCTGGTGCAGATTGCCGCCGTGGATCCACAGGTTCTCCACGTTCGTGGGCTTCCACATGTTGCGTAGTTCGCCCTCCCACGGCCCCGGGTCTTTCGGCGTCTCCGATCCATACCCCCAGCACTTGCCGACGGCGTCGGCCACCTCGGGCGAGACCAGATCGGCCAGCCAGCCGTTCATGGACCCATAGCCGGTGGCGTAAATGATGACGTCCGCCTCCAGTTCCGTGCCGTTGGCCATCACGACCGAATTCCCGGTGATCTTGCCGATCTCGCCGTTGGCGAGCTTGACCCGGCCGTCGATGATCAGCTGGGAGGCACCGACGTCGATGTAGTAGCCGGAGCCGCGCCTGAGGTACTTCAGGAACAATCCGGAGCCGTCAACACCGAAGTCCAGGTCAAAGCCGGCAGCCTCCAGCTCGGAATAGAACTCGGCGTCGCGCTCGGCCATCTCCGCATACACCGGGATCTGGGCTTCGGGCAGGATCCGGTACGGCAACGAGGCAAACAGGAGATCGGCCTTCTCCGTGGTGACGCCGTTGGCGAGCGCCTGTTCGGAGTACAGGCCGCCGAGCGCCAGGTCCATGAGGGATTCGCTGCGGGCGATGTGCGTGGAAGACCGCTGGACCATGGTGACGTCCGCGCCGTGCTCCCAGAGGTCCGCGCAGATATCGTGCGCGGAATTGTTGGAACCGATAACCACGGCTTTCTTCCCGGTCCAGTCTCCGCCGCCCGGGTGCTTGGACGAGTGGTATTGCTCCCCTAGGAAGGACTCGGCGCCGTCGAACACGGGAACGCTGGGGTACCCCGAGACGCCCAGGGCGAAGACGAGCTGCTTGGGGCGCAGGGTGACCGGTTCGCCGTCGCGCACCACCTCCACCACCCACTCCTGGGACGCTTCATCGAAGCGGGCGTTGGTGCACTCGGTCTTGGACCAGTAATTCAGCTCCATGATCCGGGTGTAGTTCTCGAGCCAGTCGCCGATCTTGTCCTTCGCCGCGAAAACCGGCCAGTCGTCGGGGAACTTCATGTAGGGCAGGTGGTCGTACCAGACAGGGTCGTGCAGGTGCAGGGACTTGTAGCGGTTGCGCCACGAGTCACCCGCGCGCTCATTCTTTTCGATGATGATGGTGGGCACGCCGAGCCTGCGCAGCCTCGCACCCAGCCCGATCCCTCCCTGGCCGCCGCCGATAATCACGGTGTAGGGCTGGTCTTCGTAGCCGAGCCGCGCTTCTTGCTCTTCCTTCAGTTCCAACCAGGACTTGCGGCCCTTCGTGATCTGATGGGCCACTCCCTTCTCCCGGTTCGGCCCCTTCTTTTCCTCAAAGCCCTTGAGCTCCTGCATGGTGGTGAGCAGGGTCCAGCATTTGCCGTTGCGGAGACGCAGATGGGCGTAGCCGCGGGCCTGGCCGGTCTCGAAATTGACCCAGGCCTCGGCGTTCGCAGCGTCCCCGGTGGCGTCCTCGGCGAGGGCCCAGTTGCTGGGCTGCACGTCGTCAAGGGTCGCCTCCAGCATGCGACGAATGTCCTCTTTACCCTCGAGGGTCTTGAGGTTCCAGGTGAAGGAGACGAAGTCGCGCCAGTACGAATCGTCGTCGAAAAGCTCCAGTGCGGCGTCCGTGTTGTGGCTGCGCAGTGCCTCTTCGAACTGCGCCAACCACGCCCCGACGACGCCGTTTGGTGTCTCAGGCATGATTCCTCTTTCTATTGCTGACAGTGGGTCGCTCCCGTTGCGTGACCCCTAGACCACACAGTGACCCGCATCACAAGTAAAAGTCGCAGGGGGTTACAATCGGGTTACACGGAGCTCTCAAGCCGTTGTCCGGCGCTCACAGCAGCCGACGGCGGCGGCGAAGCGGCGGGGAACCGGCCGGGTGCGACGATTCGAGGGCGAGTTGGGAGAATGAGCATGCGGCAGGGCAATGGCTCCATCACGCACCCCTCAGACCTCAGGTTTTCGGCGCCGGCGGAGTACGCCCGGACGCTCCGGGCGGCTCACGAGGCCACTATTTCCGGCAATCCGGATCCGCACCTGCCGCCGTCGCTCATCAAGTCCTGGCAGCGGTCTCTGGCATTGGGCATCAATCCGGACCAGCACCGGCCGCCCCACCGGCATGAGGTCTCGGAGGCGCGCTCCCTAAGTGCCGGCCACCGGCTGGCCGCTGTCATGCCCGCGCTGTCGCAGTTGCTGGCCGATGAGACCGTGACCGGCCGCCATTTGCTGATCGTGACTGACCACGAGGGCGAAGTCCTGTGGCGCGTTGGCAGTAAGCAGGCGTTGCGGCTCGCGGACTCCCTGGAGTTCGTCGAGGGCGCCGACTGGTCCGAGTCCGGCGTCGGCACCAACGCCATCAGCGAGGCGTTGGTGACCGGCGCCCCGGCGCAGCTCTTCTCGGCCGAGCACCTTGTGCGGACCCATCATGAGTGGGCGTGCACCGCATCCCCCATTCGCGATCCTTTGACGGGCGAAATCGTCGGCGTCCTGGACGTCTCCGGTCCGTTCGAATCGGTCACGCCGGACAGCCTGCGGCTGGTCCGGTGTGGGGTGCGGCTTGCGGAGGAACTGCTGAAATCGGTTCCGGCTCCCGGCGGCGGCGTCCGGCGTCCGGGGCAGCCGGCACTACGTGACGAGCGGACACTGCGCGACGGCGGCGCCCGGGAACAGCTGCTGCTGCGGCTGCTGGGAGACTCACCATCGGCGGCGCTCGACGGCGGCACCAGACGCCCGCTGACGTTGCGCCGTGCCGAGATCCTGGCTCTGTTGGCCTCGCGCGACCAGGGCTGGAGTGCCGACGAACTGGCGTACGAGATCCATGGCGACGCGGGAACCGGGGCGGCGATCCGGACCGAGATGCACCGGATCCGCAGCATCCTGGGCGATGTCGTGGAAGCGAACCCCTACCGATTCTCGCCAACCGTCACCGTCGTGACGGATGCCTCGGTCGTGGCCGGCCATCTGCGGGAGGGGCGTGTGGCCGAAGCCTTTGCGGCTTACCCGGCGAAACTGCTCACCCGTTCGACCAATTTGGCGGTCGGGTTTATGCGCGACGAGCTCAACCTGGCAGTGGGGGCCTCCGTACGGTCCAGCGGCGATGCTGGGCTGATGCTGCAATGGTGCACAAGCGATATGGGATCCTCCGACACGGCAACGGCGGCGGCCGCGGCCGCATTGCTCGGACCGGGTGATCCCCGCTGCCAGCTGGTGAGCGCCCGGATGGACCGGGTAGACCGGGAGTTGCGAGCCTAGCCACGGGCTGTGGTGCCGCCTCAGGGAGGCGGCGCGACGCCGGGGCAGCCTTGGCCTTGGGGGTTCTGCAGGCACGTGTCCGCGTAATTCCTGGTGATCGACCGCCAGACGCTGATGGTCTGCGGGGGCGAGCTGAATTGTCCTTGGCCGGGAATCGGCAGCGCCGGTCCTCCATTTACGGAGTAGGTGCCTTGGAAATGCGTTGTCAGCACCACCGGGAAGTCGCCGGTCTGGGCGTAGACGTGGCTCGTCAGGGTCTTCTCGCCCCACCGGTACTGCGGAAGCGGTCCGCCGGGCGCCGTTTGCGGACCCAGCGACGTGCCGTCGCCGTAGTTCCAGGTGTATTCGACGGGTTTCGCCACAATGGAGACCCTCTGGCCCAGCATGTCGACGCCAAAGGTTTGCTCGACAGCTTCCGCGTAAAAATTTGTCTCGGCGCCTCGGAGTGTGTGTGGACTCGGCTGCATGACGGCATTTCCTGGACTGACTGGCAGCTGCTGAAATTTAGTCTGGATCTGCGCCGAGATTCTGCCGAGTACATCGTCAGGATTCTCTGAATAGACGCACCGATCGGGACGAATCGTTGACCATATCGGGGGAATGAAAACTTTCAGCGATGAATACCACCTTACGGGGCGCCCGTCAGTCCCTTGGTCACACCGCACTGCACCTGCCAGGCAAGCAATGTCGAAATTATTCTTTGTGGGGTCAAGACAGAGGTATTCAAATCGATAAGTGTTCGGGTCTTCCGATAGAGCACCTGGCGCATCCACCCATACTCCAACGCCTGAGTCGTAGCGCCACACACCAAGTCCGGACTTGTTCCAGGAGACGTCCGAGTCGTTGGCCACCGCAGACATCGGAGCCACCAGAAGACCTGCCGCTACTAGGAAAGTTGTCACAATCGACCGCAATGCAGCTCCGGCGGACATGGCTCAGCCCCCGAGCCGATCAACGTTCTGGACGGCCCAACGTCCCCCCTCATATCTGGCAACCATCAAGTCCCCCAACATGGCGGACTCGGAAACTACCTGCGCTTCAGTTCCGTCTGCATTCTTCAACGATCCCGCCGCTTGTTGAGACTGGATGGCAACTTGGAAATCTCCATTCGGCGTTTTGACGAATCTTGACTGGACCGCATGGACGGTGACGGTAGCGCCGACTATCCATCTTCCCTCTGCATTCCATTTCTGGATCCCAGGAAAGACTTTTCCACAGAGGGCACATGAAGGGCCGGAGATGGAGTTGATGCCGGATAAATCACCGGTCTCGTATGAATAATTCAAGAGCGCGTACCAGTACCGGGCAAACGCCTCAAGCCCTTCCTTAGTTTCCGCTTTCGCTGCCTCGGGCAGTACCGGAACAGGGACGTTCTGAGCCCTACCCGAGGCGTCGGCGGGTTTGTAAGCGGCCGTGGGCGTCGGAGTGGCGCTCGGAGTGGTCGATGCGGCCGAGCTTTGGGACTCGGAAGGTGAGGATCCGGGAGGTGGCGCTCCACCTCCGGTACAAGCGGAGACCGACATCAGGGAGAGCGACACCACGGCAACCGTGCAGGCGCGCCAGGGACCGGATAACGAACTGCGAGATGTCATGGTCAGCTACTCCCCCGATAGAAATCAAGACGCGCGAAGCCAAGCAATTGCTTAAGGGTAACCGACGTCACATTTTGGGCAACAAAGTTATCCACAGGCACCTGATTGACGAGGCTTTCGCCGTGCCGGACGGCGGGCCGTCAGTCCTTTAGCCCCTAGCAATCGTCGGCTCGTTTCAGAACAATGAACCCATGATGTTCGAACACGAAGACGGCAATCCCATCCTCAAGCTGGACGACGAGCAAAGCTGGAAACTGATCGAGGGCACAAAACACGGCAGGCTCGTGGTCACCGTGGCCGGAGACCCCGACATCTTCCCTGTGAACTACGCGGTCAGCGGCCGGAAATTGTTCCTCCGCACCGCCCCGGGAAACAAATTGGCCGAGCTCACCATCAATTCGAAGGTGCTTTTCGAAACGGACGGCATTTTGTCCGAGGAAGCGTGGTCTGTGGTCCTGCGAGGCACTGCGCGCGTTCTTGACCAATCGGCCGATATCGCCGAAGCCGAGGCCCTCGGACTGAAACCCTGGGTTCCAACATTGAAGGACTTCTACGTAGAAATTACGCCAGCGTCTGTCAGTGGCCGACACTTCCAGTTCGGCGAACACCCTGAACGGGAGATCTAAGGCCCGACGTCGTCTCCCGGCCGCCGTTCGGCGTCCGGCATCGCCGGGGTCTCGTTGCCCGTCGGTCACCGTCCGCGCGCTGAGGCCGAGGACCTTCCCGGGGACCTGCCCGGGGCGGCCGCCTAGACTTGAATGATGGCGGACAAGCTGACCCCCGAGCGGCGCAGCTGGAACATGTCCCGCATCCGGGGCAAGAATACGAAGCCCGAAATGCTGGTCCGCAAGCTGCTGCACGCAAAGGGCTACCGGTACCGGCTGCACGGCAGCGCAGCCGGCGGCAAACTCCCGGGCAACCCGGACCTCGTCTTCGCCGGCCGGCATAAAGTCATCTTCGTCAACGGCTGCTTCTGGCATTTCCACGATTGCCGGGCGGGGCAGCACGCGCCCCAAGCCAATGCGGAATTCTGGGAAACAAAGCGCACGCGGACCCGGAACCGCGACGCCGAGCAACGGCTCCAGCTCGAACGCGATGGCTGGGAGGTTCTCACCGTCTGGGAATGCGAGCTCAAGGACCCATCGGCGCTGGAGGACCGCCTCGAGGCTTTCCTGCAGCGCACGCCGCCGGCATGAACCGGCATCGACGTCCGGCCTAAGCCGGCATCGGCCTCCACCTCGAATCAGCAAAAACCATGAGAAGTCCTGCGTGTCGCGTGGCCCGGCTTCCGGTTCAGGCAGGTGGTCTCCGCTACTATTCGAATTCGGGGACCTTAGGCACTATTCGGTCAGTACCACTACGTACTGCAAACACGGGAGAGCGCATGCCGCACTTGCTGATGTCCAACGACGAGCCCGACACGGCTGCTACGCCGGCAGATTCCAGTCCCTCAGATTACAGTCCCACAGTCCTGCAGTTCCGTCCCCTCAGCCACTCCACACACCGCGCCGTCCGGCCCCGCCGGTTCCGCGGAGCGGACCCGGATCTTGAACCCTTGCGTCGGCAGTCGACCTCAATCATTAATGAGGTTCTCGCATCGACCAACCCGGATGATGCTGAAGCGCAGGACAAACTGCTGTGGCATGTCGCCAACAACCCGGGCCAGCCGGAAAAAGCGCTTCTGGACCACCTGCTGACCGTGGGCGTCCGGCAGGACGAATCCGCCTAACGCGCTGAGCAGTTTAGCTGGCTGACCTGTCGATACTGGCCTGCCGGAGCACTTCGCCCCAGGACTGCTGGGCCAGATCTGCCACCGAGGCAAGAATTTGCGACGGCGGCAAGGACAAATCCAGCGGGAACTCGACAATGTCGATGTCGGTGTTGAGGATCCGGCGCAGCTTGATTTCCCCGGCGCCCGGGTAAATAATCCATGCCGTCGGCACCCGCAGCGATGTGCAGTAGGCCAGCATCCGGTAGTGGTCGCCCGAGAGCGATGCGCCGGCGTCGGCTGCTGCTTTGTACTTGGCGTCGTACACCATGACGGGCCGGCCGCCGAGGAAATGGACTGCCCCGGGCTGCACGACGATCCTGTCCGAGTCGCGGACGGCCTCGTTGAGGAGCGCGTTGTAGCGCAGCCGCATCTCGCCGGGGAAGGCAGCCATGGCTTCGCGCAGGGCCGTCCCGACAAAGTCCTCGAACACTTTCGCCATATCTACCACGAACGACGCCGACTGCTGTTTGCCGTCGCCGGCCTCCGCCGAGGCGTTCCGCAGGATCAGCTCGGCGAGCCGGAGAGCCGCGTGGTAGCGGGTGTTCATCCGGCTGGGCCGCCACTGCGGCAGCGGCGCGCCGGACTGAAGGCGCGTCACGGCGTCGAGCTTTCCCTTTAGCTGGCGCAGCCGGCTGAGGACTTCCGGCCGCACGCGCGGCACTTGGGACATCCGTTCCAGCGCGGCGCGCAAAATCCGGTTCTCCGCGATGTCCTCGGTGAATTCGTCGTACGAGACTTCCAGCGGGACCAGCATTCCCGGCCGGCGGGAAATTTGGTCCGAGATCCGGATCCGGCCCTTGACGGTCCGCAGGGATTCCTCCACCATCAGGTACCCCTGCAGCACGCCGCGGCTCAGCGCCCGGTCGGCAAGCTGCGCCAGGGACTCGGCCAGCGCGCTCCAGAGATCGGTGTGCTCCACGGCGGCGACGGATTCGTCGCGGAACCCTTGATCCCCGGCGTAGCCGAGCAGGAACAGGAGCCGGCTCAGACCGAGCCGTCCCTTCGGCCGCACCTCCAACTGGACGGTGGGGGTGCGCACCGAGCCCACCTTTCCGACGGGTTCAATCCGGTACAGGCCCATGCCCATCGGCGAGGCTTTTGCCAGGCCGCTGGCATTGACGTAGGCCGCGGTGTCCGGATCAAGCCGCTCCACGACGCCGGCGGAGAGCTCGTCGATGACAAGGTGCCGCCCGGCCACCGCGCCGCCGCGCCCGGCCACAGCCGGGCCAGACGCCGCCCGGGCCTGCATGCCCCGTCCGGGCCCGCCCGGCCCGAGTGCGCCCGGCGCGGACGTACCCCGGCCGGCCGTGTTCCGGTCCGCCACACTCCGGTCCAGCGCCACAGCGCCCCCGGACGGCGTCAGCCTAGACGTGCGCAAGGCGGCCGAGGAGTTGTTCCAGTCCAAACCGCTCCTCGAGCTGGGCGCGGTTGAGCTGGCCGTGATAGTGCTCTTCCAGCAGCGGCATGAGCTCGTACTTCCAGATCCGGCGGAGGCCCTTGGGCGTCTGCGCAGACTTCTTCATGAAGTAGGAGGGCCCGATCATCAGGTCCCGGTCCCATTCATCGATGGCGTCGTTCAAGGCGTCCAGCAACAAGGCCGGCGTCGTGTCCAGGTCCCGGGCCTGCAGGAATCGCAAGAGCGAGCCCTTCACAGGCTCCGTCTTCGGATGGAGCTCAATGAACGAGAAGCGCCGCCGGATGGCCGCGTCCATCATCGCGATGGAGCGGTCCGCGGTGTTCATGGTGCCGATGATGTAGAGGTTGTCCGGCAGCGTGAACGGCTCATTGGGGCTGTACTGGAGGTAGATCCGGTCATCCCGGTATTCGAGCAGGAAGTACAGCTCACCGAACACCTTGGCGAGGTTCGCCCGGTTCATCTCGTCGATGATCAGGAAGTACGGCTTGCTCTCGTTGCCGGGTTTGGCGGCCTCCTCCGCGAGCCGCCGCAGCGGACCGGCCACGAGCTTGAAGGACACCTGGCCCTCATCCGTCTTGTCCGGGCGGAAGCCCTCGAAGAAGTCCTCATAGGCGTACGAGGGGTGGAACTGCACCAGCTTGACCCGCTCGTCCGTGGTGTCGCCGGCGAGCTCGGCGGCGAGATGTTTGGCGAGGTACGTCTTGCCGGTTCCCGGCGGACCGTAGAGGACCAGCTGCCGGTTCTCCTCAAGGAGTTCTGCGATTTCTTGCAGCGGCTCCAGGTCCATATGCAGGGACGCGGCGAACTCCTCCGTCAGCGGGCGGAAACCTTCACAGGCCGGTTCGACGGCGGCGGCCGGCTCGACGCCGTCGCCGGCCTCGGATTCGGCTTCTGCGGGCAGGAGCGCCTCAAGCGCCTGGATCACGCGGGTGATGTCCACGATGTTGCCGGACGTGGTCAGCTGCCGCTGCACGTGCCGGGGCAGGCCGGTGACGTCGTGTTCCTCATCGAACCAACGGACCTTGCGGCGGAGCTGACGGTTGTCCTTGCCGTGCTCCGGCTCGCCGAGGACCACACCGATCCGGACCTTGCCCGAACTCTGGTAAAGCGCGAGATCGCCCGGCTTCATCACGGTCAGGAAGGCGAAGACGGCGGTCTTGGTGTCCTCCCGCTCCACGTAGCCGAGGTGCTTGTAGTCCTCGTCAACGGCGTTCTGGACCAGCCCGGCGGTAACGCCGGGGTCCAGGAGGCGGAGGTGTTCGACGTCGAGCGTCACTGCTTCCTCGTCCCGCCACTCCCCCAGCAGCTCAGCGTTGTCGTGGTGGGTGCGCAGCAGCCAGGCGCGACGACCCGGATCACCGACCTTCCTCCACTGGCTTACCAGCTGGCGGGAGTACCAGTCGATCCGCTGCCCGGCCTGCTGGTCCAGGTGCAGGCGGATGCGGTGGATGTCCGCGGAAATTTCCTCGTCGCTGTCCCCCTTGGCGCCGCCCACGAGGGATGCGAAGGCGTCGCGGATTTCCTGCCGTTCGACGTCGGCCACGACAGGTTCGAAGTAGCTGGGCCAGACCAGGAACTCGATGCTGCGGCGGATGGCCGGCTGGTCATCCGGGGTCCCGGCGACCAGCCGGTGGAAGGCCAGCGGGTCCTTGACCGCGGCCTGGACGACGCCGGCCGGCCGCTGGGCGACGTGCTGCACGAAGCGGCAGAGCCACTTCAGATGGTCCCAGATGGTCCAGTTGAATTCCGCGGTCCGGTCCCGGATCACACCGTGGTCCGTCATGCCGGCGTAGAGCTCGTCGGGGAGCTCAAGCGGGGGCTCCAGCCAGGACGCGGCCTCGGCGACACGGGCCCGCTTGACCTTGAGTGACTTGACCTCGTGGGCCAGCGGCAGGGACTGGAGGAACAGGAGCTCCACTGCGAGTTGCTTCGCCCCGCGCGTGGCGTCCTCCAAGTTCTGGCGCAGGTTGGTCATCATCGGCGCCTTGGGGTCCGGAACGCCTCGTTCGAGACGTTCCAGCAACTCCGCGGCCGCCGGGACAGACCATGTCTTGGTGCGGCCGTCCAGGGCGGACGCCTTGCCGAGCAACCCCGGGCCCAGCACGAACCACGCCGCGTCTTCAATCTCCTTGGAGATACCGAGGGCACGGTGCAGGGCAGGCTTTTTGGTTGGGGTCATACGTTCAATTTACAGGCTTAAACTGAACGCGCGCATTTAACGCTGCCCTCCAGCTACCTGCCAGTAGATCCCGGGCGGGTGGTTGGCCGTGGCTATTTCGTGGCGGGAAGGCGCTTCACGCCGAAGGTGAAATAGCACCCCGGACCGATGAAGTTCACTAGGGTGGCAGCCCTCCACATCGCTTTGCTGCCGCGGATTTCCGCTGCGGGCCTGCGCGAAATGTCGCGTTGGGCTGCAACGAGCAGCGTCAGTTGGATAACCGCGCCGGCGATTGTTCCGATCTTCGCCCTCGGGGAGAGCTCTTTCCATGTCTTCTTGCGGGGGTGCCTCATGTGCATCTTCTGGTGCATGTCCTTGCCCATGTTCTTGTGCATGTTCTTGCCCATGTTCACAGCGACCACTGCTCCTTATGCGTCGGGATTGTTCATTGTAGGAGCCGTGCCAAGAACGGGGGTAGGGGCTATTGGACCGGGTGGGCGCGGGTATAGGGTGCCAGCCGTTCCTTCTGCTCCGGCGTCAGCCGCAGGACCCGTCCGGTTGCCTCGTCGACGAAGGCCAGATGGCTTGTGGCCCGGACGCAGTCCTCCCGGGTCACCGGATCCTGCACCAGGTAGTGGATATCGAAGCTGGCGCCCTTGACCGCGCCGACCCAGAGCTGGACGACGGCGGGCACGTTCCGGTACTCCAGGGTCCTGACGTACCGGATCTTGTGCTCCACCACGAGCGCCAGAGTCCCCTCCGGGATGTCGTTGAAGAGCGACACCAGGGGTTCGGTCCCGGGCAGCCCGGCTCCGCGCGGCGGCCCGAACCCGGCGATCCGCGCTTCCTCCAGGATCCGGACGATCTGGACGTTGTTGATATGCCCGTACGCATCCATGTCGCTCCAGCGCATCGGCACCTCCACCTCGAGGCGCCTGGGCTCGGTGGCTCCCGCCTCCCCCGCTGCCGGGGCTCCCGCCTCGCCGGCGTGTCCTGCGGCGCTCAACTTCGCACCGCCGTCGCGTCCTCTGCCGCCTCTGCTGAGGCCGGGTCTGCGTCCTCGCCCGCGAATTGGGACATGTACAGCCGGTAGTACGCGCCCTGCAGTGCCAGCAGTTGGGCGTGCCGGCCCTGCTCGACGATCCGGCCGGCCTCCATAACCAGGATGGTATCCGCGTCCCGGATGGTGGAGAGCCGGTGGGCGATCACGAAGCTGGTGCGCTCGGTGCGGAGCGCGGCCATGGCCTTCTGCACCAGGACTTCGGTGCGGGTGTCCACGGAGCTCGTGGCCTCGTCCAGGATGAGCAGTGACGGGTTCGCCACGAAGGCCCGGGCGATGGTGATGAGCTGTTTTTCGCCGGCGCTGACGTTGTTGCCTTCTTCGTCAATGACCGTGTTATAGCCATCCGGCAGGGCGCGGACGAAGCGGTCCACGAAGGTGGCCTTGGCTGCCGCCATGATCTGGTCTTCGGTGGCGTCCAGTTTGCCGTAACGGATGTTCTCGTAGATGGTCCCCCCGAACAGCCAGGCGTCCTGCAGCACCATGCCGACCTTGGCGCGCAGCTCCGACCGGCTCAGCCGGGTGATGTCCACCGCCTCCAGGGTAATGCTGCCGGCGTTCAGTTCGTAGAAGCGCATCACGAGGTTGACCAGGGTGGTCTTGCCGGCCCCGGTCGGACCCACGATCGCCACGGTGTGTCCGGGCTCGGCGGTGAACGACAGGTCCTCGATCAGCGGCTTGTCCGGCGAGTAGCTGAAGGTGACGTGCTTGAACTCGACGTGGCCGTCGGTCTTGGCCGGGAGGTGCTCGGTGGCCGTCTCGGCGTCCTGTTCGTCGGCGTCGAGGAATTCAAAGACCCGCTCCGCGGAGGCGACACCGGACTGCAGCATGTTGGCCATGCCGGCCATCTGCCCCAGCGGCTGGGTGAACTCGCGCGAGTACTGGATGAACGCCGTGGCGTCGCCGAGGCTCATGCTGCCCGAGGCCACGCGCAGTCCGCCCACGACCGCGATCCCCACGTAGCTGAGGTAGGAGACGAACTGCATGACCGGCATGATCATGCCGGAGACGAACTGGGCGCCGAAGCTGGCCCGGTAGAGTTCCTCGTTCCGTTCGTCGAAACGGGCCAGCATGTCGGCGTCGCGGCCGAACACGCGGACGAGGTCGTGGCCGGAGAAGGATTCCTCGATCTGGCCGTTGAGCTCGCCGGTGTTCTTCCATTGGGCGGCGAAGAGCTTCTGGCTGCGGGCGCCGATGATGCCGGCGGCCACCCCGGAGAGCGGCAGTGCGATCAGCGCGATGAGGGCCAGCTGCCAGGACACGATGAACATCATGATCACAATGCCGAGCACCGTCAGGGCCGAGTTCACGAGCTGCGCAAAGGCCTGCTGGAGCGCCTGCTGGATGTTGTCGACGTCGTTCGTGACGCGGGAGAGGACGTCGCCGCGCTGGCGGGTATCGAAGTAGTTCAGCGGCAGCTCGTTGAGTTTCTTCTCAGTGTCGTCACGAAGCTTGCGGACCACGCGCATGACCAGCACGTTCAGGACATAGCCCTGAAGCCACAGGAAGATGTTGGCGACGAAGTACATCACCAGCACCACGCTGATGAGGAACGCGAGCTTCTGGAAGTCGATGCCCGCACCGGGCACCACATCCATCTTGGTCAGCATGTCGGCAAAGTTGTCCTGGCCCTGGGAGCGCAGTCCTTCGATTAACTGCTCCTTGGTGGCGCCGGCCGGGAGCTGCTTGCCGACCACGCCCGCGAAGATCACGTCCATCGCCTGGCCGAGAATCCGCGGGGCGATGACGTTGAGTACGACGGCGACTGTCACCATCGCGAGAACCGCGATGATGCCGGCACGCTCGGGCTTCAGCAACCCCATGAGCCGTTTGGCCGAGGGCCAGAAGTGCTGGGCCTTCTTGGCCGGCACGGCGCCGAACATGCCGCCGTCGGCTTCGCCGGGAGTGAACTCCTCCTCGAGGAAATCATCGTCCAGTACGTCCGTTGCCGGCATCGCGGCTGCTGTCGCGTCCGGTGCTGTCCCGTCCGGGGCCTGGGCCGAGGCGGTGGAGACTTTCTCGTTGGTGCTCATGCCACTGCCTCCGCGCTCAGCTGGGATTCGACGATTTCCTGGTAGGTGCTGGAGCTTTGCAACAGTTCCTCATGTGTTCCGCGGTCCACGATCCTGCCGTTATCCAGGACGAGGATCTGGTCCGCATCGGCGATGGTGGACACGCGCTGGCCGACGATGATCACCGTGGCGTCGGCCGTCTTGGCCTTGAGCGCGCGGCGGAGCCTGGCGTCGGTGGCGACGTCAAGGGCCGAGAACGAGTCGTCGAACAGGAAGACCTTGGGCTCGGTGACGAGGGCACGGGCGATGCAGAGCCTCTGCCGCTGCCCGCCCGAGACGTTGGTGCCGCCCTGGGAGATCCGGGACGCAAGGCCGCCCTTCTTTTCGCGCACGAAATCCGCGGCCTGGGCGACCGTCAGGGCTTCCCACAGGTCCTCGTCGGTGGCCTCGGGCTTGCCGAAGCGCAGGTTGTGCTCGATGGTTCCGGAGAACAGGTAGGGCCGTTGCGGCACCATGGCCACGCGCTGGGTGATCTCGGCACGGTCCAGTTCGGTGACGGGCACGCCGTCGAGCAGGACCTCGCCGGATTCGGCGTCGTAGAGCCTCGGCAGCAGGGCCAGCAGGCTCGTCTTTCCGGCGCCTGTGGAGCCGATGATGGCCACGGTCTGGCCGGGCTCAGCCGTGAAGCTGATGTTGCTCAGCACGGGCGCTTCGGCGCCGGGGTAGGCGAAGGTCACGTTCCGGAATTCCACGCGCCCGGCCTTTGCCGCCGGCGCCACCGGGGTGAGCGATTCGTGGATGGAGGGTTCGACGTCGAGCACTTCACCGATGCGGTCGGCGCAGACCGAGGCACGGGGAATCATCATGGCCATGAACGTGCCCATCATGACGGCCATGAGGATCTGCAGGAGGTACTGCAGGAAGGCCGTCAGCGAGCCCACCTGCATCTCGCCGGCGTCGACGCGCTGGCCGCCGAACCACAGCACGGCTGCGGTGGAGATGTGCAGGATCATGCCGATGGCGGGGAACATGAGCACGAAAAGGGAACCGATCTTCAGCGAGACGTCGGTGAGGTCCTTGTTGGCGGCGCCAAAGCGCTCGGCCTCGTGGGGTTCGCGCACGAACGCCCGGACCACGCGGATGCCGATGATCTGCTCGCGCAGGACCCCGTTGAGCCGGTCGATCTTCGCCTGCATGGAACGGAAGAGGGGCATGAGGCGAACCACGAGGTAGCCCACCACAACCACCAGCAGGGGCACCGAAACCCAGACGAGCCAGGACAGGTTGAGGTCCTCGCGCACGGCCATGAAGATGCCGCCGATGCACATAATGGGCGTGGCCACCATGAAGTTCAGCGTCATGAGCATGAGCATCTGGACCTGCTGGACATCGTTGGTGCCTCGCGTGATCAGCGTGGGGGCACCGAAAACGTTGACGTCGCGGGCCGAGAAGCTGCTGACCTTCCGGAAGACCCCGCGGCGCAGGTCCCGGCCGAACGCCATGGCCGCCTTCGAGCCGAAGTACACGCCGGCGATCGCGGTGGCCACCTGGATCAGGGCGACGCCGAGCATGATGCCGCCGGTGCGCCAGATGTAGTCCGTGTCGCCGCGGGACACGCCCTCGTCGATGATCTGGGCGTTGAGGCTGGGCAAGTACAGAGCCGCGATGGTGGACGCCAGCTGGAAGATGACCACAGCCGCGATATATGGCAGATACGGCTTGGAATAACGCCGCATGAGGGTGACGAGCATGCCCACGAGTCCTTAGGAGTACCGAATGAGGGGAGTCTGACGAATCAGGAGACCGAACAAGACCGAAAAATGAAGTGCGTTGAAGAGCTGATTGGAGACTATCTTTTGGGTCCGACAGCCACAGCCATCCAACTCTACGAAATCCCCCGCCCGGGTGGAACACGGGACACCAAATATCATCCAAACGGTGTACTTAGTGGCTGGCGCCCGTCCCTCGGCTAGAAGGCGGCCCCCCGGCGGATACGCCGAAAGCCCCGCGGCTGCCCAAGGGGCGGCCGCGGAGCCTTGAGGGTCCGGAGCGGCGGACGCGGAACCGGGTGCTACTCGGTCCGGTGCCGCCCGTGCGTGGCGATGTAGTCGGCCGCCGCGCGCTGCATCTTGCGCTGCTTGGCCAACTGCCGGCGCAGGACCGTGAGCTCCTCGGCAACACGGGCCTGTTCCGCGGCAATCGCACGCTGCTCAGCAGCTTGGTCGTACACGGCGCGCAGCGCCTCGGCCAGCTGGAGCTGCTGCTCGGCCAGCAGCTGCTGGGTCTGCAGCAGTACGGGCACGACGTCGGCTGCCTCGGGCCGGTCATCGGCCACAAGGGTCCGGGACCGTTGACGGGCGCCTTCCCTGTCGGCCGCGCGCTCTGCGGCTGACTCCCCCTGGCGAGGCTCCCCTTGGCGGAAAGCCGGGTCGGACGTCAGGCCTGCCTCCTGGCGGGCGGCGTCCGGGAAGCGGGATTCGGCCCGCTCGCGGCTGAGCACCTCGATGAATTCCCGGTCCAGGTCCACGATGCCGGTTCCGGTGGCGGACGAGGCGCCCCGGACGGCGTCGTTTCCGGTATTTCCAAGTGCGGTCGCAGAAGCACCTCCGGCGGCGACAGCAGCAGCGGCGTCGCCTGCCTGCTCGGCCGACTCGGGCCGGATATCGACAGTCCGGCGCAGCGGGCGTTCCTTGATGAACAGGATGGCCACCAGGGCAATCACGCCGATGATTGCCGAGATCATGAAGACCTCCGCGATCGCGTCACCGTAGGCGGCCCGCATGATGTCGCGGATGGGTGCAGGCATGTCCTTGAGGTCCATGCTGGCTCCCGAGGATCCCGCCGGAACCTGGATGCCGGCGGAAGCGAGCCCCTCCGTGACGAGTTCCTTGACCCGGTTGCCCAGGACGGCTCCGAGGACCGAGACGCCGATGGCGCCGCCGACGGACCGGAAGAAGGCAACAGAGGCGCTGGCCGTGCCGATGTCCTTGGCCTGGACGGTGTTCTGCACGGCGAGCACGAGGTTCTGCATCAGCAGGCCGAGACCGATGCCGAGGATGGCGGTGTAGATGCCGGTCAGCCACAAGTCGGTGGTGTGGTCCATGGTGCCGGCCAGGCCGAGGCCGCCGATCAGCAGGATGGAGCCGGCGATCAGGTACCGCTTCCACTTGCCGGTGCGGCTGATGAGCATGCCCGAGGCGACGGAACCGATCAGGTTGCCCGCGATCATGGGCAGCGTGAGCAGGCCGGCTTCCGTGGGGGTGGCACCGCGTGCCACCTGGAAGTACTGGCCCAGGAAGGTCGAGGAGCCGAACATGCCGACGCCGACGGCCACCGAGGCGAGGATCGCGAGGGCGGTGGTCCGCTCCGAGATGATCTTGAGCGGGATGATCGGCTGGGCCACGCGGGATTCCACCAGCACCAGCAGGCCAAGGAGCACGACGCCGCCGCCCACCATGGCGACCGACTGCCATGACCACCAGTCGTAGTAGTCGGGGTTGCCGGCGAAGGAGACCCAGATGAGCAGCAGGCTGACGCCTGAGGTCAGCAGGACGGAGCCGAGCCAGTCGATCGTGGCCGGGCGCTTGACGTGCTGAATCTTCAGGGTGATCTGCAGCAGGATGAGGGCGACGACGGCGAGCGGGACGCAGACGAAGAAGGTCCAGCGCCACCCGAGCGGGCTGTCGACGATGAAGCCGCCGAGCAGCGGGCCGCCGGCTGTGCCTACGGCCATGACGCCGCCCATGTAGCCGGAGTACTTTCCGCGGTCACGCGGGGGGATCATCGAGCCGATGATGGCCTGGGCCAGGGCGGTAAGGCCGCCCATGGCGATGCCTTGGATGACGCGGGCGGTCAGCAGCAGCGGGATGGTCTGGGACAGGCCGGCCATGACGGAGCCGGCCACGAAGATCACGATGCTTAGCTGGACGAGGACTTTTTTGTTGAAAAGGTCGGCGAGCTTGCCCCAGATCGGGGTGGTTGCGGCGTTGGCCAGGAGCGCCGCGGTGATCACCCAGGCGAAGTCCGTCTGGGTGCCCTTGAGCTCGGACATGATGGTGGGAAGCGCGTTGGCAACGATCGTGCTGCTCAGAATGGCGGTGAAGAACGCCGCGAGCAACCCGGTGAGTGCTTCCATGATCTGGCGGTGGGTCATCGCCGCAGGTTCTGCGGCGGTCTGGGATGCGCGGGGCGCCCCCGGCTGAATGCCTGATGGGACCGGGGACGGCCCTGTGGCGGCAGCGTGGCTAGCCATATGTCTACTCCTCAACAATTTCGGTCGTATTCGTGGGTCCGGCCGTCGTTGCCCGGGCTGAGGTCCTGAGGGACTCAGCGAGTTTTTGCAGGGTGCGCGCCGTCTCTTCGACGTCGTTCTGGCTCCAGTCCTGCAGGAGGTCCTGGATGGTTGCCGTGCGATGGTCCTCGATAGCGCGCAGCTTTTCCGCACCGGTGGCGGACAGGGCGATCAGTTGCGCGCGGCCGTCCTCGGGGTCCGGCCGGCGGACCACATAGCCGTGCTCTTCGAGTTCGGCGATGTGGCGGCTGAGCACCGGAGCGCTAACGCCGAGGCGCTCCGCAAGATGCGTGGCCCGGGATTCGCCCTCCCCCACAAAACGGAGAACGCCCTGTAGCGCCACTCCGGTGTCCTGCCCGCGCAAGTTAGCGGTGGCAACACAGCGGACGGCGCGCTGGAGGTCGAAGATTTGGTAAACGAGTTTGGCTGCAGCGTTGGATTCAACTGACATGATGGACACCCCTTTTTTGCTTGCCCTAGGCAACCATATCACCAAAATGGTTACTTCGGGAAACTAACCCTTTTTGATGGCCGTGTGAGGTGCCGGTCCGATCCCGAAGAAGGGTGTTTAAACGCCAAACGCGGACCTGCCGGGCCCATCCCTCGCGGTGAGGGGTGGACCCGCCAGGTCCGCGCGGTAAGCGTGCAGGATCCTACGGTGCCAGGCGGCCGGTTGGCCGCCCAAGCCAGGCGGCCGGACGGCCGGCCCGCTTAGGTGGCCAGGTGGGTGGGGCCGAACATTTTGAGCAGGGTTTCGACGACGACGACGTTGGGGCCGTCGGCGGCGAAGCCGGCCTTCAGGGCATCCCCGACGTCTTCGGGGGCGACCCGGACTGCCGGGACGCCGAAGGCCTCGGCAAGTTTGACGAAGTCCGGCCGGGAGAGCTCGGTGGCCGTGGCCTTGCCGAACGCGCCGACCATGTATTCGCGCAGGATGCCGTAGCCGCCGTCGTCCACGATCAGCCAGGTGACCGGGATGTTGTGCTGCTTGGCGGTGGCGAGCTCGGAGATGGAGTACATGGAGGACCCGTCCCCCGAAACGGCCAGCACCCTGCCGGGCTTGCCGGTGGTTTCCAGGCCGACGGCGCCGCCGATCGCGGCGGGGAAGCCGAAGCCCAAGCCGCCGGCGCCCTGCGCGGAGTGGAACTGGCCGTCCCGGGCGTCCCAGCAGCTCCAGGCCCAGTAGGCCGAGATCGTCATGTCCCAGAACGTCTGCATGTCCGCAGGCACGGCCTCGCGGATGTCGGCCATGAACTTCAGTTCCTTGGCCAGGTCCTGGGACTCGAGCCGGGCCGTGACCTTGGCCAGGGTCTCCTTGACCAGGGTCTCGGGGGCGGTGCCGTGCCAGTCGGGGCCGGCTTCGCCGATCACGAGGGCCTCGTCGAGGGCAGCGAGGGCCTGGCCGGCGTCGGCGCGGATGCCCAGTCCGGGCCGGTTGGACTCCAGGACGCGGGGTTCGGCGTCGATCTGGATGATCCGGCCGCGGGGTTCGAAGGTGAAGTAGTTCGACGTCACCTCGCCCAGGGAGGAACCGATCACAATCAGGACGTCGGCGTCCTCGAGAAGCTCGGTCATGTACCGGTCCTCGATCCACGCCTGGAGCGAGAGCTCATGATTCCAGGGGAACGCGCCGTTGCCGCCGGGCGTGCAGATCACCGGGGCGCGGAGCTTTTCCGCGATCGAAAGCAGGGACTTCTCGGCCCGGCCGCGGCGGGTGCCGCCGCCGGCGATGATGGCCGGACGTTCCGCCGTCGAAAGCCATTTCACGGCCTCGCGGACCAGCTCCACCCGGGGCGGGTTGTCCGCGGCCTCGGCCAGGGCATCCTCCACCGGGGGCACCACGATCGGGTCCAGCAACACGTTCTGCGGGATTTCCAGCCACACCGGACCCTGCGGCGAGGAAATCGCCTCGGTCCACGCGTCCTGGATCGCCGAGGGAATGCCGGAGGCGTGCTGGATCAGCCGCTGGCTCTTGGTGACGTTGGCGGCCGAGGCCTTCTGGTCATCGAGCTGGTGCAGCATGCCCTTGCGCCGGGCGCCGAGTCCTTCGAGCGGGATCTGGCTCGCCACGACCACCATCGGCACGCCGGTGGCGTAGGCCTCCTGCAGGCCGGCCAGCGACGTCAGCGCTCCCGGACCCGTCGAGAGGAACAGCACGCCGACCTCGCCCGTGGCGCGGGAGTACCCGTCGGCCGCGAACGCGGAGTTATTTTCCACCCGGGAGGAGACGAAGTGCAGGTTTCCGCGGCCCATGGCGTCGAAGAGGCCCAGGGCGTGCTGGCCCGGGATGCCGAAGACCGTCTTGGCACCGAGAGCCTCAAGGGTCTCGACGACGAGGTCCCCGCCGTTGCGCACGCCGGTCACCGCGAGGCCACCGGCGAAGCCACAGAGGAGCCGAATCCGGCCGGGCGGCGGGATTCCCGGCCGAGGGCCTGGGCGGCGTAGCCGTTCGGCGCGCCGAAGCGGTCGCCTTCGACGGCGCGGTCCGCCATGAGGGTCACGAGTTCGTAGGCGACGTGGCTTGCTGCCACACCGGTGATCTCGGCGTGGTCGTACGCGGGGGCGACCTCGACGACGTCGGCGCCCACCAGGTTCATGCCGCGGAAGCCGCGGATGATTTCCAGCAGTTCGCGGCTGGTGATGCCGCCGGCCTCGGGCGTGCCGGTGCCGGGCGCGTGCGCGGGGTCCAGGACGTCGATGTCCACCGAAATGTAGAGCGGGCGGTTGCCGATCCGGTCCCGGACTTTGGCGACGGTCTCCAGGACGCCCTGGTAGTAGACGTCAGCGGAGGTGACGATGCCGAAGCCGAAGCGGTGGTCGTCGTCGAGGTCCTTCTTGCCGTAGAGCGGGCCGCGGGTGCCGATGTGGCTGATGGCCTCGGTGTCCAGGATGCCTTCCTCGACGGCGCGGCGGAAGGGTGTGCCGTGGGTGTATTCGGCGCCGAAGTAGGTGTCCCAGGTGTCCAGGTGCGCGTCGAAGTGCAGCATGGCGATGGGTTCGCCGGCGCGCTCGGCGGCGGCGCGCAGCAGCGGCAGGGCGATGGTGTGGTCTCCGCCGAGGGTCAGCAGCTTGCTGCCGGACGCCGTCAGGTCCAGGGCGTTCTGCTGGATGGTTTCGATGGCCTCGTTGATGTTGAACGGGTTGACGGCCATGTCGCCGGCGTCGGCCACCTGGATGGCTTCGAAGGGGCTGACGTCCCAGGCCGGATTGTACGGCCGGAGCAGCCGGCTGGCTTCACGGACGTGGTTGGCGCCGAAGCGGGCGCCGGGGCGGTAGGAGACGCCGGAGTCGAAAGGCACGCCAACTACAGTGACGTCGGCCTTGGCCACCTGGTCCAGCCGCGGCAGGCGGGCATAGGTGGCAGCCCCTGCGTAGCGCGGGATGCGGGATGAATCGATGGGGCCAAGGTTGCCATTGGCCTCGATGCGCAGCTCTTCCAAAAGAAGCCTCTCCTTCGAGGATTGACCGACGGTTGTGATAGCCATCATACACTCGAAGTTTCATGTCGCGCATCATTTGTTTACCAAAGGACCCGGCCGCCGGCAGCCTTCCCCAGGCGGGTCCGACATGTTTCGGACCCGCCGGCGCGCCGCCAGAGGCGGCCGCCCCGGCCCCGCAGCCTCACGCGATGGCCGAGGCTCCCCGCTCCCCCGTCCGCACGCGGACGGCGTCGTGCACCTCAATGATCCAGATCTTGCCGTCGCCGAAGTGTCCGGTGCGCCCGCCCTCTTCGATGGCGGCCATGACGCCGCCCAGGGCGTCCTCGTTGGCCAGCACTTCCAGCCGCACTTTGGGCAGCAGGTCGGAGTTGTATTCGGCACCCCGGTACACCTCGGTGTGGCCGCGCTGCCGTCCGTAGCCGCTGGCCTGGCTCACCGTCAGGCCGTTGACTCCAAACCGCTCCAGGGCCGTACTGATGGCGTTGACCCGCTCCGGCCGCACGATGGCGGTCACGAGCTTCACGTGGAGACCTTGCCGCGGACAGCCTCACTTTCGGCCTGGCCTTCGGCATGGGCTTCCGGCTGCGACTGGACCGCTGCAGCGTCAGCCCGGTTGTGGGGGTCTCCAGGGTGGAAGCTGCCGCCAACCATGAGGAGTTCATAGGCCGTTTCGGCGTGTTCCGTCACGTCGATGCCGGAGAGTTCGTCGGCCTCAGAGACGCGCATGCCGATGGTCTTGTGGATCGCAAAGCCGATCAGCAAGGTCATCACTGCGCTCCAAGCCGTGACAATCAGCGCGGTGAGGATCTGCGGCCAGAACTGTGCCAGCCCGCCGCCGTAGAACAGCCCGCCGCCGGTCTTGGCGGACGGGAGGGCGAAGAATCCCAGGGACAGGGTCCCCCACAGGCCGCCGACGAAGTGCACGGCCACCACGTCCAGGGAGTCATCCAGTCCGATCTTGAACTTCAGCCCGACGGCGAGCGCGCAGACGGCCCCCGCGATCGTACCAATCAGGATTGCCCCGACGGGGTCGATGAACCCGCAGGCCGGGGTCACGGCGACGAGTCCCGCGACAGCGCCCGAGGCGGCGCCCAACGACGTGGCATGCCCGTCGCGCAACCGCTCCACGAACAGCCAGCCGAGCAGGGCGGCGCTGGTGGCAAGCAGCGTGTTGGTCCAGGCCAGGGCGGCCGTGGCGTCGGCGGCAAGTTCCGAGCCGGCGTTGAAGCCGAACCAGCCGAACCAGAGCAGGCCCGCGCCGAGCATGACGAACGGCAGGTTGTGCGGGCGGATGTTGGGATCCTTCATGAAGCCGAGCCGTTTGCCGAGCACCACCGCCAGCAGGAGGCCTGCCATGCCGGCGTTCATGTGGACCACGGTACCGCCGGCAAAATCGAGGGCCGAGATCTTGCTGCCAATGACGCCGGTGGGCCCGAAGATGCCGCCGCCCCAGACCCAGTGCGCGATCGGCGCGTACACGAGCGTGACCCAGAGCCCGGCAAAGAGGAGCCAGGGGCCGAACCGGACGCGCTCGGCTACCGCCCCGCTGATCAAGGCGACGGTGATGATGGCGAACGTGGCCTGGAAGCCGATGAACACCATATCCGGCAGGCCCGCCGCCTTGGTGCCGATGCTGGTGGTCAGCCCGCTGAGTCCGAAGTTCGTAAAGGGGTCTCCGACGAAGCCGCCCAAGGTATCCGGCCCGAACGCGAGGCCGTAGCCCCACAGGGCCCAGACGACGGCGACCACGCCCATGGCGCCGAAGCTCATCATCATAATGTTGAGGACGGATTTCATTCTGACGAGGCCGCCATAGAAGAATGCGAGCCCGGGGGTCATCAGGAGGACGAGGGCGGAAGCCGTGAGCATCCATGCCGTCGATCCAGGGTCAAGGGTTTGCGGATCGACGTCCATTCCTACTGCAAGCACAGCGAAGTTCATTGCGGGAGCCTTCCTCGAGGGCCGGCGCTCCGAGGGCGCCGATTCGGCGAGACCATGAGACGAATGGGACTGTTGTGCGTCCCCCCGCAGATGACGCTACCCACCGCGTGTTTCAGGAAGGCTTTCCTCGTTTTGCGGGCGCGTTACGGGACGGCCCCGGGCATGAATTCGCCGTTTCCGGCAGGTTACCGGAATGTGACGTACATCTCACCAAAACTCGCAGCTGTCGGCCGCGCGCGGGTCAGCTGTACTTGAGGCTGAGCAGCAGGCGCTTGAGCTGGGTGTACTGCTCCGTGGTCATCCAGGCTTTCGCGGAGTCGACGGAGGCGAACGCCGGGCTGCCGAACAGTACCTTGGCCTCGGCGCCGCCATTGGGGAACTGGACGTGGGAATAACCGGCTTCCGTGACCGAAGGTGCGAAGTCGCGTTCTTTGCGCACTCCCATATGGAAGTCCGACTTATCGGCGAAGGAGTCAAACGCGAACCCGAAGGCCAACTGTTCGCCGTCCACATCTTTCAGCCCCGGCACCGGAGCGGTGTCCAGGACGGTCCGGGCCACCGGGCCGGACGCACTGCTGCCGTTGGTGCTGCTGACAATCGACGCCAGCTCGTTGCCCGTGGCATCGGCGAGGACCGCCTGCACGCCACGCAGCTTGGCGGCATTCTCGGGAGAGCCGACCACCCGGATGGACCAGTCGCTCGGGTAGGAAAAGGACAGATGTCCGTCCGGGAACGTAAAGGTTTTGACGCCGGCTTCAGCACCCGCTGTCGGCGTGGCCGGCGAGGTGGCAGTGACTGCGGGGGCCGGCGTGGCCGCGGTCGCGGAGGGTTCCGCCGACGCGACGGGGCCGGACTCCTGCTGCGTCGGGGCCGCCGCGGTGGCGCTCGCCGTGCCGCTTCCGGTCTCGCCGGCACGCTGGCCCGGCGCGGCACAGGAGCTCAGGCCGAGTCCGGCCGCGAGCGTGGCGGCCAGCGCCAGGGACAGAAAGACGTCGTTGCGGTTCATGAAATCCCCCAGTTGAAGCTAGTGTGAGCGGCTTCCGCTCGTCCTGTATGGTTCCGGCACAGATATTTCCGACAGATATTTCCGGCGGAGCCGGAGTGGTTACTTCCTCACGCTTACCAGCCTTACCGGCTGGCGGCCGGTACCAGCACCCACAGCACCTCGACGGCGTCGTCCGTGGGGTTGACCCAGGTGTGGGGCTCCCGGCCGGGGAACGTCACCGTGTCACCTGTGCTGAGCTCGAATTCCTCGTTGGTGAGGATCAGCCGGATGCTTCCCTTGACCACGTGAAGGACGTCGACATCGCAGTCCACGGCATAGAGTTCGGACTCGCCGCGCCCGCGGGGCTCGATCACGGCCTGGATGATCTGGACGCGGCGCTCGGAGCGGGCAGTCAGCAGCCGCTCGACGATCCCCTCGCCCCCGAGGGAGATCCGGGGGCCTTCGTTCCGCTTCGTGAGGTGGGTCTCGGGGGCGGCGAAGAGGTCGCCGATCGAGATGGACAGGACCTGGCACAGTGTCACCAGGGAGGCGACAGAGGGCGAGGTGAGGTCCCGTTCGACCCTGCTGAGGAATCCCTTGGTGAGCCCGGTGGCGTCGGCGACCTGTTCAATGGTGAGCCGCTGGGACTGCCGGGCGGCGCGGATCCGCGAACCGATGGCAACGGGAACGTTGCTCGGTTCAACTGGTAGAGCCTTCATTTAGGAACCTTTCACGGCCGGCCGCTTGGCCCCATCATTGGAGCAATCCTAGCCGGAGCGGGCGTTGGTGACGCGGAACCGGCGGCGGCACGCGCTGCGCCTTGACTGTTACCGGAGTCACAACATACCCTTTGGCAACATGTGTTGCCTATGAGGCAATACTGGAGGTTCCGACGGACACCTCCTCCACCCCCGTCACGCGCAGCAGCTGACTTGCCGAATGCACCGTTGAGGCCCGGCAATGCCCGCGCACGCTGCCCATCAGCTCCAAGGAGCCCTTTTTATGGACGCAAGTTTCGTCAACATCGCCATTGTGGTGGTGTATCTGCTCGCCATGCTGGCGTTCGGATGGTGGGGCAAGTCCCGCACCAAGAACAACAGCGACTTCCTCGTCGCCGGCCGCCGCCTCGGGCCGTTCCTCTACACCGGCACCATGGCCGCCGTCGTGCTGGGCGGCGCCTCGACGGTCGGCGGCGTGGGCCTGGGCTACAAGTTCGGCATTTCCGGCATGTGGCTCGTGGTCGCCATCGGTTCCGGCGTCCTGCTGCTGAGCCTGCTCTTCGCCAGCACCATCCAGAAGCTGAAGATCTACACCGTCTCCCAGATGCTCACCCTGCGCTACGGCAGCAATGCCACGCAGACCTCCGGCATCGTCATGCTCGCCTACACGCTGATGCTCTGCGCCACCTCCACCGGCGCCTACGCCACCATCTTCGTGGTGCTCTTCGGCTGGGACCGCGCCCTCGCGATCGCCGTCGGCGGCGCAATCGTGCTGGTCTACTCGACCATCGGCGGCATGTGGTCCATCACGCTGGCCGACCAGGTCCAGTTCGTCATCAAGACGGTCGGCATCTTCTTCCTCATGCTGCCGTTTACGCTCAACGCCGCCGGCGGCCTTGACGGGATCCGCAGCCGCGTGGATGCCACCTTCTTCCAGATCGACGGCATCGGCGCCCAGACGATCATCACGTACTTCGTGGTCTACACCCTCGGCCTGCTGATCGGCCAGGACATCTGGCAGCGCGTGTTCACCGCCAAGACGCCCGAAGTGGCACGCTGGGGCGGCGCCACGGCCGGCATCTACTGCATCCTCTACGGTGCAGCCGGTGCCCTGATCGGCCTCGGCGCCCGCGTGGCCCTCCCGCAGATCGACGTCAAGGCCCTCGGCAAGGACGTTGTCTACGCCGAGGTCGCCACCCACCTGCTGCCCATCGGGATCGGCGGCCTCGTGCTCGCCGCCGCCGTCGCCGCCATGATGTCCACCGCCTCCGGTGCCCTGATCGCGGCCGCCACCGTGGCCCGCGCCGACGTGCTGCCGTTCGTCGCCGGCTGGTTCGGCAAGACCGTCAACACCGATGACACCGACAACCCGGAGCACGACGTCAAGGCAAACCGCCTGTGGGTCCTGGGCCTCGGCGTCGTGGCGATCGTGATCGCCATCATCACCAAGGACGTCGTCGCCGCCCTGACCATTGCCTACGACATCCTTGTTGGCGGCCTGCTCGTGGCCATCCTCGGCGGCCTGGTGTGGAAGCGCGGCACCGGCGTTGCCGCCGCGGCGTCCATGGCGGTCGGCTCGGTCATCACTCTCGGCACCATGATCATCCTGGAAATCAACGCCGAAGTTCCGCTGGACGGCATCTACGCCAACGAGCCGATCTACTACGGCCTCATCGCCTCCGCGGTCGTCTACATCGCGGTGTCGCTGCTGACCAAGCCGACGGATCCGGCGGTCATGCAGAACTGGCACCGGCGGGTCGCCGGCGGCGCAGCCGAGGACGAACAGGTCCCCGTTCTGACGCACTGAAAGTAAGTTAATGCTCGACGGCGGCGCTCCCCTTCCGGGGGCGCCGCCGTCGTCGTTTGTTGGCTCGTTGTTTAGTGAACCGTCACCCGGGTGGGAGAATCACTCGTTTTCCTCGGGTTCAAGGAATTCTTCCCCTTCGAGGGGCACTACCGGTTTCTCCTCGCCCAGGAAGTCCTCCCTGTCCAAGGGAACGAGCCGGTCCGCCTCCTCCAGAAGCTCCTCCTCCTCGGTCTCCGCGCCATCACTCACGGGCGCGTCCTCGGCGTAGTCGTAAGCGGGATCGGACTCGAGGGAGTCCCGGGCCGGCGGGATGGGTGATCCGGTGCTGTCCATGGTGCAACCTCCGTGTGACAGGGGTGGCGGCAAGGGCCCCGGAGGGCCCGCCCTGGGTTTCATTCGAACACCGTGAACCCGGGCGGTCAAGGGCCCGCAATCGTTGGCGGAAACTATCTGCGGGCAGCCCTGCCACTGCTCGCCGGTTACGGCTTCCCGAAACTTTCCGCTAAGGATTGCCAGCCGGAAAAGCTCGGAATTACGGGGTACTCTGGAGTCGCAATGGGGCCGGACCATGCCCGACCAAACCCAGGAGTTTTTTCGTGTCTCAGTACACCGAATCGGACCACAACGATTCCCAGCAGCCCCACCCGACACAGGATTCTTCGGACCGCGGCCACACGGACCCGCGCCCCGCGCCGCCGCAGGCCTCGACGCCCGGCCCCGCGCCAACCGCAACTCCGAGCGCTGCGGACATCAAACGCTGGCGGCAGTACCTCGCCGATGAACGCGCCGAGGCATCCGTCTACCGCGATCTGGCGCAGAACCGCAGCGGCGAGGAACATGCCATCCTGCTCGCGCTGGCCGAGGCCGAGGGCCGCCACGAGGCCCACTGGCTTCAGCTGCTGGGCGAACACGCCGGCAAGGACCGGCATGCCTCGCTCCGGAGCCGGTTCCTTGGCTTCCTGGCCCGGCACTTCGGCTCGGTCTTCGTCCTGGCCCTGGCCCAGCGCGCGGAGAGCCGCTCCCCCTACGCCAACGACCCCTCTGCCACGCCGGCAATGGTCGCCGACGAGCAGATCCACGAGGAAGTGGTCCGCGGACTGGCCACCCGGGGCCGCAATCGCCTGGCCGGAACCTTCCGGGCCGCCGTCTTCGGCGCCAACGACGGGCTGGTCAGCAACCTGTCCCTCGTCATGGGCATGGCGGCCTCGGGCGTTGGAAGCCAGGTGGTCCTCCTCAGCGGTGTCGCCGGGCTGCTGGCCGGTGCGCTGTCCATGGGTGCCGGCGAGTTTATTTCCGTCCGGTCGCAGCGGGAGCTCCTTGCCGCGACCCGGCCCACCCAGATCACCTTGGCGGCGGCGCCGTTGCTGGACATCGAGCACAACGAACTCCTGCTCGTATACCTGGCCCGCGGCATGTCCCGGGAGGCCGCCGAGCACCGCGTCGCCGAGCGCATGGGCCTGCTGGACTGCGACTGCGATCCGAGCCTGTCCCTGCAGCCGGAACTGCCGGATGCCGAGGACCAGCATGAGGCTGTCGGCACGGCCTGGGGAGCAGCGGCGTCGAGCTTCTGCTTCTTCGCCTCCGGCGCGATCGTGCCCATCATCCCCTTCCTGCTGGGCATGACGGGAATAGCCGCGCTGGTGGTTTCCGCGGCCCTGGTCGGCTTGGCGCTGCTGCTTACCGGCGGCGTCGTAGGTCTGCTGTCCGGCACGTCCCCGACCACCCGCGGCCTGCGCCAGCTGGGCATCGGCATGGGCGCCGCGGGCGTGACGTACCTGCTGGGCATGGTCTTTGGCGCCGTGGTGGGCTAGTGGACGGTCCTGAATTTCGGGACCGCGGGCCGCAGCACAGCCGGCCCGCCACGGCATTGCGGGTGGTCAGGAACCTGGTCGCCGCTGCCATGATCGCCGGTGCGGCGTTCCTCGCGGCCGGACTCATCTACGGCGATCCCGGGTTCACGGGGCTCTTCGAGGTCTCCCGCGGCACTGGGCACAACGCAGGGCAGAACGCAGGCCACAGCCAGGGCGCTGACGTGCAGCCGGCGCCGCGGACCGGCCAGGTGTCGGGCCAGCCTGCTGTTCCGGCCGGAGAGTCCCGGACGGACACTCCCCCGCCCGGGCTCGAGGAACAGGACAAACCTCTCGGCTCGGCCCGGAAACCGGACGTCGCCAGCACCTCCTACAAGTTCCTCGCAACGAACGAGGACGGCAGCCCGGTGGGCTACTCGCCGTGCCGGCCGCTGCATTATGTGGTCAATGCCGCCCTGGCTCCGCAGGGGTCCGAACGGCTCGTGGACGACTCCATCCGGACCATCTCGGAGGCCACCGGGATTAAGTTCATCAATGACGGCCCCACGGGCGAGCTCCCCTCGCCAAACCGTGCGCCATACCAGAAGGACGTCTACGGGGACAGGTGGGCGCCGCTGCTGATTGCCTGGACCACACCGGAACAGGCCCCGCAGCTCAAGGGCCCGGTGATCGGCACGGGCGGCAGCACCCACTTCAGTTTCGGCGACGGTCCCAAGAGCTTCGTCACCGGCAGCCTCGAACTGGATGCCCCGCAAATCACGGAAGACTTGGGCCGGTCCGACGGGGCGTCGTATGCCACGGCGGTGATCCTGCACGAACTCGGCCATGTCATGGGCCTGGAACACGTCAATGACCCCGCCCAGCTGATGTATCCGGAGATTGGAACCCCCGACGGGCTTGCCGCCGGCGACCTGAACGGGCTGTACGAGCTCGGCCACGCCCAGTGCCGCAAAGACCTCTAGCCGGATGGCACGGGACAGCTAGCGCGCCAGCGCGTCGAGCGCTTCCTCCACGGTGTCGACCAGGAAGATCCGTCCTTCCATCCGGCGGCCGGAGGCCAGGCTCTGCAGGAGCGGCCATGCCGGGAGCCGCCGCAGCCAGTGCTCCTCCCCGACCAGGACCATGGGGGTGATGGTTTCGGGGGCGCCGTAGTAGTTCTCGCAGGCGTCCTGGAAGATCTCCTGCACCGTGCCGCCGGAGCCCGGCAGGAACACGATGCCGCCGTTGCAGAGCTCGAGCAGGATCGCTTCCCTGATGGCATTCGCGAAGTATTTGGCCACGTGCGTGGCGAAGAAGTTGGGCGGCTCATGTCCGTAGTACCACGTGGGAATTCCCAGCGACGGCGTTCCCTCAGGATGGCGTTCGACGACGGCGGCGGCCGCCCGTGCCCAGGCGGACACCGAGGGGCGGAAGGCCGGCACCGCAGCGAGGTCGGCCAGGGCCTGCCGGAAGACCGGCTCCGGGGCTTCACTGAGGAAGGCGCCCAGGTTGGCGGCCTCCATGGTCCCGGGGCCGCCGCCGGTGGCAACCACCCGGTTGTTCCGGGCCAGCAGCCGGCCCAGCAGCGCGGCTTCTTCGAAGAGGGCCGTGCCGCGGCGGGCAGCGTGCCCGCCCATGACGCCCACCATCGTGCGGCCCGCGCAGAAGTCCGAGCGGGTCAGCTCGTCGAGGGCATCGCCGATCGAGTGGTCATGCAGGGCCGCGGCCAGGGTGGCATCGAGGCGGTGGCGCTGGCCCGGTCGGATGCTCCACTGGTAGATCCGCGCGTCGAGAGTGTCCTCATAGCGTGACGTGTTGATGCCGGCATACAGTTCCTGCGGCGTGTACAGCTTGCCGCGGTAGGGGTTGAACGGCACGGCCTCGAGCCGCGGAAAGAGCAGGGCCCCCCGGTTGCGCAGCGAATCCTCCACGCCGCCGTCGAACGTGCAGCCCAGGAAAATCGCACCCTGCACGTCCAGCACCTCGAGCTGGTGCCGGCGGCCCCGCAGGTCCAGCGACTGGACATGCCAGCCGTGCATGCTGCGCGCCCCGGCGGCGACAAGCCGGTCGAAGCCGGCCAGGCTCTCGACCTCCAGGGTCCGGGGGCTGGGGTGCAGGCTGCGGGCGGCGCTCATGGAGCCAGCCTAGACCGTGGCCGGCCCCTCCCTCCCCCCGTTGCTCTATCACTTGTGGCGGGCATTCCGGGGTTTTAAGGGCCACAAGTGATAGCGCAACGGGGAGGTTGGGAGGGCGGGGAACGGTCAGGAGACCTGGAGGCCGCCGTTGATGTCGTAGGTGGCCGCGGTGATGTAGCCGGCGTCCGGGCCGAGCAGGAAGGCGATGAGGGCCGCCACTTCCTCGCGGCTGCCGACCCGTCCCATCATGATGCCCTCGGACATCTGGGCCTTGCGTTCCTCGCTCAGCGTGCCGCCCATGATGTCGGTGTCGATGGGGCCGGGGGCGATGGCGTTGACGGTGACCCCGAATTCGCCCACCTCGCGGGCCAGGGCGCGGGTGAATCCGATGATGCCGGCCTTGGATGCGCTGTAGGCGACCTTGGAGTACGTGCCGCCACCCCGCTGTGCCGAAATCGAGGAGATGCTCACAATCCTGCCGAGCCTGCGCTCGATCATGCCCTTGAGTACCCGCTGGGAGACGATGAAGGATCCGCGCATGTTGATGGCGAAGACCTTGTCCCATTCTTCGACCGTGGTCTCCATGAACGGCGTCGGGGAGCTGATGCCGGCCAGGTTGGCCAGGGCAACGATCGGGGGCAGCGAGCCTTCGATCTCCGTGATGGCCCGGTCTACCGATGCGGCGTCTGAAACGTCCGCGCCGACGCCGATGGCCTTGACCGCGCGGTTGGAGCCGATTTCGGCGGCAGCTGCGGCAGCGTCCTCGGCATTGATGTCCAGGATCGCAATGGACCAGCCCTCGCTGGCCAGGCGGTCGGCGGCGGCGCGGCCGATGCCGCGGGCCGAGGCGGCGCCGGTCAGGACTACGGTGCGTTCAGTCGGGAAAGGGGTAATTGATGTCATGACGACGGTTCCTTCTGGGAGTTCGGGGTTAGGAGACTTTGGCGGGGTCGACGGCGGCCGCCGCTGCGACGGCGGGGTCGAGGGCGGCGTCACCTTCGGGGCGCTTGCGGGCGTAGAGGTACGTGGCCGCCGCGGTCAGGCACAGGCAGAGGGAGAGGAACAGCAGTCCGCTCTGGTTGCTGCCGGTGGCGTCCTTGAGGAGGCCGACGGCGTACGGGGAGATGAAGCCGCCGAGGTTTCCGAGGGAGTTCACCAGGGCGAGGCCGGAAGCGGCAGCCGCGCCGGTCAGCGCCGCGGAGGGCATCGAGAGGAACGGGGCGATGGCCCCGTAGATCCCCATGGCCGAGACCGTCAGGCCGATCATCGCCAGGACAGGGTTGACCGGCAACAGGTAGCCGGCGGCCAGAAGTCCCACGCCCGCGAGCACCATGCTGACGGCGGAGTGCCAGGCACGCTTGCCGGTCCGGTCGGCGCGCTTGCTCCAGAAGTAGACGAAAACTGCGGCCACGGCATAGGGGATAAAGACGATGAATCCCACCTCGGCCATGGAGAACTTGCCGAGGGCCGCGACGATGGTGGGCATCCACAGGCCCAGGCCGTAGATTCCGCACACCAGGCCGAAGTACAGGGCGGAGTAGACCAGAGTGCGCTTGTCCTTGAGCCCGGCCAGGAAGTTGTGCTTTCCGGACTGGGACTTGGCCGCCAGTTCGGCGTCCATGGTGGCGGACAGCCAGTTGCGCTCGTCAGTCTCAAGCCATTTGGCGTCCCGCGGGCGGTCCGTCATGAGGAGGGGCGTCAGGACGCCGAGGAGGATCGCCGGGATGCCTTCGATGATGTAGAGCCACTGCCAGCCTTGGAGGCCCATGACGCCGTCCAGCTGCAGGAGGAGCCCGGATACCGGGGCGCCGAGCGCGTTGGAGACGGGCTGGGCGAGGATGAAGATGCCCAGCACGGTCACGCGCTGCGCAGCGGGGAACCATAGCGTCAGGTAGAACAGGATCGCCGGGAAGAATCCGGCCTCGGCGGCGCCCAGCAGGAACCGGACGATGTAGTAGGTGCTTTCGCCGTTCACCAGGCACATGGCGGTGGCGAAGAGGCCCCACGTGATGAGGATGCGGGCCAACCACTTCCGGGCCCCGAACCGGTACATGCCCGCGTTGCTGGGAACCTCGAGGAGTGCGTAACCGAGGAAGAAGATGCCGGCGCCAAGGCCGTAGGCAGCGGAGTTCAGGCCGATGTCCTCGCTCATGGTGAGTTTGGCGAATCCGACGTTGTTGCGGTCCAGATAGGCAACGAAGTAGAGCAGGACAATCAGGGGCATGACGCGGCGGCGGACCTTGCGGAGCGTGCGGTCACCCAGTTCGCCGAGTCCGGAGGACTTGGGGGCTAATAGAGTCATCATCGACCTTCTTACGTGCGGTTCCCTCCGGCAGCTTTGCCGCGTAGGGATTCGTGGGTATGTGGGAGAGGTCCTGTCCGCAGCTGCGACTGCGGAATCAGGATCAACCTTTGAGTCAGATGTCAGACATCTGACTCAAGAACTAGGCACGAGCTTAGAATGTGATCCGGATTACGTCAAGAGTCTGTTGGATCAGGCGAAGAGTCCGCAGGCGGGCGTCAGGACTTGGCGCCCCGGACGTAGCGTTCGTAGTCCGCGTTGGTCTGGTCCATGTGCGCATCCATCGCCTGCCGCGAGCGCTCGGCGTCGCCGCTGAGGATGCCATCCAGGACTCTCTGGTGGTAATCGATGGCGTGCTGCTGGATCACGTCGACGGCGGATGTTTCCCGTCGGGTCATGTACAGCAGCTGGCCCAGCTGGGCGAAGAGGGCACGGACAAAGGGGTTGCCGGAGGCCCTCAGGACGGCGTCGTGGAATCCGATATCCGCCTCCACGAAGCGGTCCAGGTCGCCGGACTCGTGGGAGCGCTTCATGTCCTCGATGCACTCGCGCATCCGCTCGGCGTGCTCCGGGGTATAGCGCGTGGCGGCGAGTGCGGCCGCCCCGGTTTCCACCATGCGGCGCATCTCGATCAGCCCCACGGAGACCTGCTCGGCCGCATTGCCGTGCGAGGCCGCCCTGAAGATCGCGTCGAGGCCGGTCCAGTTGTCCGTGGGATTGACGAAGGTTCCCCGGCCGGCCTTCACATAGAGAATGTTTTGCGCGCGGAGCGCCTTCAGGGCTTCACGCACGGTCAGCCTGCTGACACCGTAGGCCTTGGCGATGTCGGCTTCCGGCGGAATCGCAGTGTGGGGCGGGAGCTTTCCGTCGAGGATCTCGGTCAGCAGGCCGTCGACGAGATCGTCGACCAGTGTCCTGCGGCCCATCCCAGTTCCCACCTTCAGTCGCGGCTCGTGCTTCCATCCACATTACCCAAGTCCCTGCGTGCCCCAAGTCACCGCGCAGCCATGTAGGCGTCGAGCTTGGCCAGCGTCCGTTCCAGGTTGACCGGATGGCGGCGAAGGTAGCCGGCCAACCGGAGCAGGCTCTTGCCGCGGACCCGCCGCGCGTCCCACTGTTCCGTGACGAGGGTGCCGGCGGTGCCGTCCGGACCCGTGGACGGTTCGAGCAGGTAACGCCACACGTGGCCGTAGAAGTGCCGCCAGGCGATCCGGTGGCCTTCCTCGAACTCGCAGACCCTGTTCAGGATCTTGTAGTTCACCCGCATCCTCATTTGCATGCCGAACTTGGCGCCGAGGTAGAGCCGTTCGGGCCCGCGCGGCTGGGCTCCCTTCACGGTGTCCGAGCCGTCGATCGCGCTGTGCAGGGCGGGCGTGGCGAGCACGTCGAAGATGGCATCCGGGGCGGCCGCGATGAACCGGCTGCGGGACACGAGATAGCGGGCTTTCATCTGGCAATCCTAGTCCGGGGATGGTGTTGCAGAATGAGGCATGCAGATTTTCCGCAGCACCCCGGGCAACCGGCCGCGCATCGGCGTTCCTGTCCGCCTCACCAGCTCATCCGATCCCGACCCGCGGGTGGCGGAAGCCAACGCATTGTTCGAATACATCGTGGAGCTGTTGCGTGAGGGCGGCGGCGAACCGGTGCTGCTCACCGCTGCGGTGAGCGACGACGGCGGCCTCGGGGCTGCGCTGGAGTCTCTCGACGGCGTCGTGCTTCCCGGCGGCGGCGACCTCGACCCCGGCCTGTACGGCGAGGAGCGAAGCGGAGTCTGTTACGACGTCAATCATGCCCAGGACGAGCTGGACGCGGAGGTGGCGCGGCAGGCGATCGACGCCGGCCTGCCGCTATTGGGCATCTGCAGGGGGCATCAGCTGCTCAATGTCCTCTATGGTGGGACCCTCATCCAGGACATGGCTCCGGGGACGGTGGCGCACCGCGAGCCCGCGCCGGCACACGGGGCCGGTCCGTGGGCCTGGCACGAGGTAGCGGTCCAGGCCGGCTCCAAGGTGGCAGCCCTCTACGGCGGCGGATCCGGTGCCGTGACGGTGAAGATCGCATCGGGCCACCATCAGGCCGTGGCCCGGGTGGCCGGAGCACTGCGGGTGACGGCCGTCGCCGAGGACGGGACCGTTGAAGCGCTGGAGCATCCGGACCGCTGGGTGGTGTCGGTGCAGTGGCATCCCGAGGCATTGGAACTTTCTGCGGCGGAACGGCTGGCACCGTTCCGGGCCTTCGTCGAGGTGTGCCGGAACCGGCCCTAAGGGAGACAACAGAACCCCCGGGGCCAGTTCAATGAGCCCCGGAGGTTCCGGTTCCTTCAATTCCATCCGGGCCAGGGGTCCCGCACGGGGCCCCGGTCAGCTAACGACGCTCACCGCCACCTCGACCGGGACACCGGTGGCCAGCGATTCCTGGGCCGCGTCCGCCACCCGGGACGCCGCCACGGCATCTTCCGGGGTGCAGGGGTTGTCCCGGCGACCAAGGATCAGTTCGACGAAGGCCTCCATCTCGGAGCGGTACGCCTGGTCGAACCGTTCGGCAAACGTCTGGTGGGGCTTCCCGGAGGGGAAGGTAGTCCCAGCTTCGGCGGAGGCCATCGCCGTCTTGTCGTCCAGGCCCACCATCAGCGAACTGCGGGAACCCTGGATTTCGAGCCGGACGTCGTGGCCTGCCCCGTTGTAGCGGGTCGCGGAGACCGTGCCCACGGTGCCGTCGTCGAACGTCACCAGCGCGAGGGCGGTGTCCACATCGCCGGCTTCGCCGATCGCCGGATCCCCGTTGTTGGAGCCCTTGGCGTAGACCTCGACGATTTCGCGGCCGGTGAGCCAGCGCAGGATGTCGAAATCGTGGACCGAGCAGTCCCGGAACAGGCCGCCTGAGCTGGCCAGGAATTCGACCGGGGGCGGCGTCATGTCGCACGTGACGGCGCGGAGGGAATGGATCCAGCCCAGCTCGCCGGCCTGGTAGGCGCGGCGGGCCTCAAGGTAGCCGGCGTCGAACCGGCGCTGATGCCCGATCTGCACCACGCCGTTGCGCTCCCGGATGTAATCGAGCACCGGCAGGGCGTCGTCCACGTTCAGGGCCACAGGCTTTTCGCAGAACACCGGGATCCCGGCGTCCACGCCGGCTTTGATGAGCTCGGGGTGGGTTCCGGTTCCGGTGGCGATGACGAGGCCGTCCACCCCGGAGGCAAGGAGTGTCTCGACCGACGGCAGGAATTCCGCGCCGAGACCGGATGCCACGGTCCGGGCATGATCTTCTGCGACGTCCGTGAGCCGGAGAAGGACACGGATCCCCTGCGGGTTCAGGACCTCGTTGAGGGCGGCGATGTTGTTGGCGTGCATGACGCCGATCCGCCCAACTCCGACGAGCCCCAGGATTACGTCTTTCATACTTCTACTCTCGTGTGTAGTGCGGGCACGGTGGATGCTGCCCGGAACGTCCCAGGCCTTCCAGCGTGGGGATGGCCGTTATCCGTAGGTCTTGCCGGTCGTCTGAGCCACTTCGGCGACTTCGCCCTGGACTTCTTTGACGACGTCGCCGTGGCCGCCGAGTTGTTCGAGTTCGTGGGCGAGTTCGGCGAGTTCGGCGCCGCCGGCCATCTGGGCGGTGAGTTCGTCGAGGGTGATGTCTTTCTTGTCGTAGTAGCCGATCGATTTGCCGCGCTTGAGCAGCAGGAAGCGGTCACCGACGGGGAAGGCGTGGTGCGGGTTGTGGGTGATGAAGATGACGCCGAGGCCGCGGTCGCGGGCTTGCAGGATGTAGCGGAGCACGACGCCGGACTGCTTCACGCCCAGGGCGGCGGTGGGCTCGTCCAGGATCAGGACCTTCGCGCCGAAGTACACGGCCCGGGCGATCGCGACGCACTGGCGTTCACCGCCGGAGAGCTGGCCGATGGGCTGCTCGACGTCGCGCAGGTCGATGCCCATCGCGGCGAGTTCCTTGAGCGTGATCTCCTTCATCTTCTCGACGTCCATGCTCTTGAACGGGCCGAAGCCGGACGTGAGTTCCGAGCCGAGGAAGAAGTTCCGCCAGATCGGCATCAGGGGCACGACGGCGAGGTCCTGGTAGACCGTGGCGATGCCGACGTCCAGGGCGTCACGGGGCGAGGTGAATTTCCGTTCCTCGCCCATGACCTTCAGGATCCCGGCGTCATGCTGGTGCAGGCCGGCGATGATCTTGATCAGGGTGGACTTGCCCGCACCGTTGTCGCCCAGCACGCAGGTGACGCGGCCGTTGTCCACGGCCATGGTGACCTCGGACAGGGCGATGATGTTGCCGTAGTGCTTGGCGATCCCGTCGAGGGAGAGCAGGTGCACCGGGGTGTGGGTGAGGGGGTCTTTTTCGTTCTGCAGCAGGGTCTGCTGGTCGATCTCTTTGGCGTTCATTGTAGTCCGTGCCCCTTTACTTGAGTTCCGCGCGGCGCTTGACGATGAGGTTGACGATGGTGGCCAGCAGCAGCATCAGGCCCAGGAAGAACTTGAACCAGTCCGGGTTCCACTGCGCGTAGACGATGCCCTTGTTGGCCATGCCGAAGATGAACGCGCCGATCGCGCCGCCGATCGCCGAGCCGTAGCCGCCGGTGAGGAGGCAGCCGCCGATGACCGCGGCGATGATGTAGAGGAACTCGTTGCCCACGCCCTCTCCGGACTGCACGGCGTCGAAGGCGAAGAGGTTGTGCATGCCCAGGATCCAGGCACAGAACCCGACTGCCATGAACAGGCCGATCTTGGTGGCCTTGACCGGCACACCGACGGCGCGGGCCGCGTTCGCGTCGCCGCCCACGGCGAAGATCCAGTTCCCGACCCGGGTCCGCATCAGCACCCAGGTGGCCACCGCGACGAGGAGGAACCAGTAGAACACGGTGATCTTGACCTCGACGCCGCCGATGTTGATGGAGGAGGCGAACACCGCCCGGGCCGAGGCGAAGCCGTCCATGGAGGAGATCGAGGGCGAGGACACCGAGCCGCCGATCAGGCGGGTCAGGCCCAGGTTCAGGCCGGTCAGCATCAGGAAGGTCGCCAGGGTCACGATGAAGGATGGGAGTTTGGTCTTCATCAGGATCCAGCCGTTGATGAAGCCGATGGACAACGAGACCACCAGGGCCAGGCCGACACCGACCCAGACGTTCGTGGTGAAGTACCAGCTGAACAGCGACGCCGTCAGCGCCGAGGAGATCACGGCGACGCCGGTGGAGAGGTCGAACTCCCCGCCGATCATCAGCAAGGACACCCCGACCGCCATGATGCCGATCGTGGAGGAACCGTACAGGATGGTCGCCAGCGCGTTGGGCTGGGTGAACGTCGGGGACACCAACGCGAAGAAGATGAAGAGGACGATGGCCCCGACGAGGGCACCGACCTCGGGACGTCCGAGCAGTTTCTGGAACGGACTGCGCTTGGCGACGCGCTCATCGGGCGCCGGCGACTTTGTCTTTGTCTGGGTGATGGTCATGATGATTCTCCTTGCTGCCGGGCCGGCCAGCGGCCGGCCCGGCCAGCGGGCTGTTAGCGGATACCCTGCTTGGCGAACGTCAGGACATCGGCCGCATTTGACTTGTCGACGATGCTCGGGCCGGTGAGGACCGACTGGCCGCCGCCGAGCTTGAAGCCGCCGCGCTTGTTCTGCCAGAGCGCGTCAACGGACATGTAGCCCTGCAGCCACGGCTGCTGGTCCACGGTGAAGAGGACTGCCCCGTCGACGATCTTCTGGGCGAGCTCCGCGTTCAGGTCGAAACTTGCCACCTTGGCTGAGCTGCCGGCATCCGTGACCGATTTGAGGAGCGTGAGGGTGATCGGGGCGCCGAGGCCGATGATGACGTCGGCGTCCTTGGAGGCCTGGAGCTTGGCGGTCGCGGTGGACTGGACGGCGGTCATGTCCTTGCCGTCGACGTAAAGGATTTCAGTTCCGGGGACCTTGGCTTTGACGCCGGCGCAACGGGCTTCAAGGCCCACGTGGCCCTGCTGCTGGATCACGCAGACGGGATGCTTGTAGCCCTCCGCTGCGAGCCTGGTGCCGACGGCCTCGCCGGCGAGTTGTTCGTTGGAACCGAAGTGGGTGAAGGCACCGAGAGCTTGGGAGACACCCTCGCCGGCGTTGAGGCTTACGATGGGGATCCCGGCGTCGGTGGCTTTCTTGAGGACGTCCTTGAGCGCGTCCGGCGTGGCGAGCGTGACAGCGATGCCGTCAACCTTCTGGTCAATGGCCTGCTGGACGAGCTGGGCCTGGCGCCCGGCTTCGGGATCGGACGTGTAGAGAAGCTCGACGTTGTCCTTCGCTGATGCCTCCTCAGCGCCCTTGCGAACGATGTCCCAGAAGGTATCCCCAGCCGCTGCATGCGTAATGAGGGCGACCTTGAGCCGCGGCGTCGAGACGGCCTGGCCGCCACCGGCCGCATTTCCTGTATCCGCGGGCTTGCCGCCACTGCTGGAACACGCGCTCAGGGCCAGCATGGGTACAACGGCAGCCACAAGGGCTGCCTTCCGCCACGAGAACTTGGTCACGATTAATCTCCTTCGATTCTGGGCCACGCCGGCCGCTTCATCGCGTCGGTCTGTGAGCCATCTACAACCGATCATGGTGACTTCAATCACAGATGTCAATAGTTTGTCCTGACATTAGGATGTTTTGACGTAACGCTAAGCGATGAAAACGCCGGTTTCGCGGGCGTGACCAGCACAAAGCTGACAATGCGCCCCCTACTCGCACGGCTCCCCACGGCAGCCCTTGGCTCCTTTTGTCCACCCTGCTACTATCAGAAAAAGGCAGTATGTCCTATCAAGCGAACATGAGCCTGACAAACGCAGACAGACCGCTATCACGGCCGCTGCGGAGCGCAAGGGAGCACGTCCAGTGGCGAATCAACTAAATCTGCGGATCGACCGGTCGTCCCCGGTACCGCTGTACCACCAAGTGGTCCAGGGCATCGAGGCCGCGATACATACCGGACTGCTGGAGCCCGGCAGCCGGCTGGAAAATGAGATCGATCTGGCCGCCCAGCTGAACCTGTCGCGCCCCACGATGCGCAAAGCCATGGATGAGCTGGTCCGCTCCGGCCTCCTGGTCCGCAAGCGCGGCGTTGGTACCCAGGTGGTGTCCAGCCAGGTCCGCCGCCCGCTGGAACTCTCCAGCCTCTACGACGATTTGAGCAACAGCGGCAGCAAACCCACCACCGACGTGCTCAGTTTCTCCCATGAAGAGGCAGACGCCTCGATCCGGAAGGCGCTGCAGCTCCCCGACGGCGCCAAGGTCTACCACTTCACCCGGCTCCGGAAAGTAGGCGGCAAGCCGCTGGCCCTGATGGAGAACTGGGTGCGCGATGACATCACCACGATCGACGAGGCATCCCTGGCATCGCAGGGCCTCTACGGCATTCTGCGCAATGGTGGCGTGAATTTCCGTCTCGCCTCCCAGCGGATCGGCGCCATGATCGCCAACGACTACCAGGCGCCGCTGCTCGAAACAACCGCCGGCTCCGCCCTCGTCACCATGGAGCGCACGGCTGTGGATGACACCGGGCGGATGGTGGAAACCGGCCACCACGCCTACAGGGCCGATTCCTACAGCTTTGAAATGACACTGGTTCAGAGATAAGAGTTCAGAGATAGGCGTTCCGTAACCGGCGCCGTGAGACAAGCGGTCCGACCTAGGCGCCCTGACATCGGCGTCGAGAGAACCACAGTCCGGACACCGGCGTTCAACAGCGAGCACCGCCACCTCCAACCCCGCACACCCGCGCCTTCTTCCGGCGCGACTACGAAAGGGCAGCTTCCATGGCCAACTGGGTCTATCCGCTCGGCACCGCCGCGCAAGGCAAGTGGGACATTTCCATCGGAACATCCGATTCCTCACTGGAGGTGGAGGGCTGGGCCCATACCGGACTGAAGGTCGCCACACTGGCCGCCGGCGGCGCCGTCGAACTGGCCGCCGCAGCGGAGGAACGCATCGTGGTGCCGCTCAACGGCTCCTTCGTGGCGACCGTGGACGGGCAGGAGTATCCGCTGGCCGGGCGGGACAGCGTCTTTAGCGGCCCCAGCGATGTGCTCTACACGGGAACAGACAAGGCCGTGAAGATCACCTCGGCCGACGGCGGACGGGTGGCGGTTGCCACCGCCCCGGCCAAAGCGTCCTACCCGACCCGCCTCATCACGGCCGCCGAGACGCCGGTGGAACTGCGCGGAGCGGGCAACTGCTCCCGCCAGGTGCACAATTTCGGGACCCCCGCCGCACTCGAAGCGGACCGCTTCATCGTTTGCGAGGTCCTCACCCCGGCCGGCAACTGGTCTTCCTATCCCCCGCACAAGCACGATGAGGAAAAGGACGGCGAGACGAACCTCGAGGAGATTTACTACTTCGAAACCCGGGTCACACCGGGAGCGCCGCAGCGCCCGGGCGCCGACGACGCCATCGGCTACCAGCGCGTCTACGCGTCCGACGAGCGGCCCATCGACGTTTCGGCCGAGGTCCGCACCGGCGACGTCGTCCTGGTGCCCTACGGCTGGCACGGGCCCGCCATGGCCACCCCCGGTTACGACATGTACTACCTCAACGTCATGGCCGGCCCGGGCCCGGTCCGCGCTTGGCTCATCAGCGACGACCCGCACCACGGCTGGATCCGCCAGACCTGGGAGGGCCAGGACCTGGACCCGCGGCTGCCGTTCGGCCAGTAGGTCTGCAGGCCGGGCAGTTAGGCCGTCTGCAACTCAGTCGCGGCATCCGCCGTGGAGCTGTCGACGGCGGCCGGCCGGCCGGCGTCGTGCTTCTTTGCAGCGGCTGCCGCGAACACCATGACCGCCAGGCCCAGCACGGTGATCCCGGCCCCGGCCCAGATCGGCGAGGTGTAGCCGAGGCCGGCGGTGATGGTCACGCCGCCCAGCCAGGCACCGAGGGCGTTGCCGACGTTGAAGGCACCGATATTAGCGCCCGAGGCCAGGGTGGGAGCACTGCTGGCGTACTTCATGACGCGCATCTGCAGCCCGGGGACCGTGGCGAAGCCGAAGCCGCCCAGCAGCACCATGGAAGCAATAGTCATCGGCTGGTTGCCGGAGGTCAGGGCGAAGACCACGAGCACCACCACCAACACGGCGAGCACCACGAGCAGGGTGCGGTCCACGTTCTTGTCGGCCGCCTTGCCGCCGAGGGTATTGCCGATGAAGAGCCCGACGCCGAAGAGGATCAGCAGCCACGGCACGGTGGAGGCGGCGAAGCCGGTGACCTCCGTGAGGGTGAACGCGATGTAGGTGAAGGCGCCGAACATGCCGCCGTAGCCCAGGATGGTGACCAGGATGGAAAGCCAGACTTGGCCGGACCGGAAGGCCCGGAGCTCGCTTCGGAGCCCACCGGCGGCCGCCTCGCCGGAGCCGGTTTTCGGGACCAGGGCGAGGATGCCCGCCAGGGCGAGGACGCCAATGACGGTGATCGCCCAGAACGTGGCGCGCCAGCCCGCAGCCTGGCCCAGCATGGTGCCGAACGGGACACCCAGCACATTGGCCGCCGTCAGGCCGGTGAACATGATCGCGATCGCGCCGGCCTTCTTATCGGGCGCCACCATGCTGGCGGCCACCACGGCGCCGATGCCGAAGAACGCTCCGTGCGACAGCGCGGCCAGGATGCGCCCTGCCATCATGATCGGGTAGTCGGGGGCGAGCGCGGAGACGAGGTTGCCGGCGATGAAGAGCACCATCAGCACGGCCAGCACGGGCTTGCGTTCGAATCGCGTCACGGCCGCGGTGAGGCCCAGCGCCCCGACCACGACGGCGAGCGCGTAGCCGGAGATGAGCCAGCCCGCGTTGGCCTCGGTGACGTGGAAGTCTGCGGCCACTTGCGGCAGCAGACCCATGATGACGAACTCGGTGAGTCCGATGCCGAACCCGCCGAGGGCTAGGGCTATCAGGCCAACAGGCATGGGGGTGCTCCTTACAAAGCTGTACGGAAAGGGGTATGACGCGTAAGCTAGTAGTTGCAGACGCGTTATTTATTCTTGCACAAGCAGATACAGCGCGCAAGCAACTATTATTTGATGTGCCTGGCACCACTCCCGCCGGGCACGCTAGCTGAAGGGATTCACCAGATGGGCATCAAGGACGACGCCGTCGAGGTCCGGGCGCAAGGCTGGCGGACCCTCGCGGCCCTGCACGGGCTGATCGAAGCCGAGCTGGAGCGCTCCCTGCAGGCCGAGGCGCAGCTCTCCGTCGTGGAGTACACGGTGCTGGACGCGCTGAGCCGGCAGGACGGCTGGCACATGAGGATGCAGCAGCTGGCCCGCGCCACGGCGTTGAGCGCGAGCGCCACCACGCGCCTGGTCAACCGGCTGGAGGACCGCGGGCTGCTGACCCGGATCCTGTGCGCGGATGACCGCCGCGGGATCTATACCGAGCTCACGCCCAGTGGCATCACGCTGCTCGAGCAGAGCAGGCCGGTCCACGACGCTACCCTGGAGCGCGCGCTGGCCGAGGCTCAGGAAGTGCCGGAACTGGCGCCGCTCGTCGACGCCCTCCCCCGGCTGCACGCCGCGGTCTAACGCGATAACCGCTTCAACCGTATCAACGCAGAAAGCCCCGCCCCCGCTACAGCCCAAGTGACTCGCAGCAGGGGCCGTTATGAAGGCTCATAACGGCCCCTGCTGCTAGCTAGTTGGGTCATGCCGGGGGCGGGGCTTGCTGCTTTGTCAGGCTACGCGGTTGGTAACGCTATACGGTGACGGATTGCTTGGCGGCCGCCTGTTTGAAGAAGTGTTCCAGATCCTCGAGGCTCTTGCCCCGGGTCTCCGGAACCACGCGCTTCACCCAGACGATGGCTGCCAGTTGGATCGCCACGAAGATGAAGAAGGTCACGGAGACGCCGATCCAGGACACCATCTGCGGGAAGAAGAACCCGATCAGGAAGTTGATCATCCACAGGACGAAGACACAGATCCCCATGCCAATGCCGCGGACGTGCAGCGGGAAGATTTCGGCCATCGTCAGCCACGTCACCGTGCCGATGCAGGACTGCATCGAGGCGAGGAACGTCACCATGAACAGCAGCACCAGATAGCCGCGGAGCATGCTTTCCGGGATCGCCATGGAGATGATGCCGATGGCCAGCAGGGACGTTGCCGTGCCGATCAAGCCGGCGATCAGCATGGACTTCCTGGGCAGACGCGACATGAGGGACATTCCGACGACGACGGCGACTACCGAAGTGACGCCGTTGACGACGTTGGCAATCAGGGCGCCCTGATCGCCGAAGCCGGAGCTGGAGAGGATGGAGGTGCCGTAGTACATGATGGCGTTGACGCCGCTGATCTGGTTGATCACGGCCAGCCCCAGTCCGACGACGAAGATGCGCCGGATCCACGGCACCGTGAGGTCGCGGAATGTGCCGAGTTTGGATTGGTAATCTTCCCTCGCGGCCTGCCGGACTTCGTCGAACTCGGTGGAGATGTCCTCCGTGGCGCGCGACCGGCGCAGTACCTCAAGCACTTCACCGAAGCGGCCGGCCGAAGCCAGCCAGCGGGGGCTTTCCGGCAGAACCAGCATGCCAAACCAGAGGACGACGGCGGGCAGCGTGGCAATAACGAGCATCCACCGCCACACGTGGGAGGCCTCCGGGAAGGCGTTGCCCAGTACGGCATTGAACGTAAAGGCCAGGAACTGCCCCGTGACAATCATGAGTTCGTTCTGCGTCACGATGCGTCCGCGCTGGGCTGCCGGGGACATTTCCGCGAGGTAGACCGGAACAATCACCGATGCTCCGCCGACGGCAAGGCCCAGCAGGGTGCGCGAGGCGATGAGCAGTTCAGTGCTCGGCGAGACAGAGCAGGCAACGGTGGCCACCGCAAAGATCAACGCGAGCCCCATGATGGTCCGGCGCCGGCCGAAGCGGTCCGAGAGCCGGCCCGCCGAGATGGCACCGAACGCCGCACCGAAGAGCAGTGTGGATGTCACGAGTCCCTCGGTCAGCGGAGTGAGGCCGAGGTCCCGCTGCATGAACGGCAGGGCGCCGTTGATGACGCCCGTGTCATAGCCGAAGAGGAGGCCGCCAAACGTGGAGAAGAGCGCCACGCGCCGCATGAACCTCTTGGGATTCGATGCTCCACCGGTTCTCCGGACGGCGGCTTCCTGGACATCGGAGTCAGCCTCGGAAACGGGCGCGTCCGTGGGCGGAGCCGAATTCGTCAGTGTTCCGTCGGACTTCGTCATAGACTCGCCTTCTCGACGCGCTGCATCATGGTCTCCAGCTGGTAGCGGGAGACCTCGGCAGCGTTGTCGTCCTCGGCGAAGACGCTGGAGACCATGACGGTGTCCTCGCGGTCGAGGAAGCCGATTTCCTTCAGGCCGCCGAAGAACTCGTCCCAGTTGACGTCGCCGTCGCCGATTTTCAGGTGCTGGTGCACGCGCACCGGGTTCCCGGGCGGGTTGGTGATGTAGCGCAGCCCATGCGAGGCGTGGTGGTTCATGGTGTCGGCGACGTGGACCAGGCGCAGCTTGTCCCCCGCGGCCCGCATGATCTCCAGCGGTTCGTTCTTCATGTGGAAGCTGTGCGAGGCCACGTAGACCAGGCCCACGTTCTTCGAGTTCAGTCCGCGGATCACCCGGATCGCGGCGAGGCCTTCCTCGACGAAGTCGTCCGGGTGCGGATCGATCAGCAGGTCAATCCCCTCCCGCTCGATGATGGGGAGCAGTTCCTCCATCGAACGGTAGAAGGCACGCTCGGATTCCTCGGCCTTCTCCGGTCGGCCGCTGAATTCGGTGTTCATGGTGCTGACGCCGAGGTCCACGGTGATCTGGATGGCGCGCTTCCAGTAGCGGACGGCGGCCTCGCGGGCGTCCTCGTCCGGGCCGGACCATCGCAGCACGGGCAGCACCGAGGCAATTTCGATTCCCGCGTCCTTGCAGGCCTTGTTCAGCTTGCCCACAAGCTCGTCGTCGGCCTTCGGGTGGTTGAAGAACGGGATGAAATCGGCGTGCGGGGTCATCTGCATGTACTTGTAGCCGAGGTCGGCGACCACGCGCGGGAACTCGAGGAGTCCGTGGCTGTGGTGGAACGGCGTGGGGTCAAGGGCGATTTTCACTTCTGAACACTCCATTGTGGATCTGGCGGACGCGCGGCCGGCCGGCGCCGTGTTGTTAGCAGAAGGCGGCCGGCCGGCAGGGTTCCTAGCGGTAGAGGGCAGGCTTGGCGTTGAGCTTCACGGCGACCTTTTCGCCGTTCTTCTGCGCCTCGACGCCGGCTTCGCAGCAGGCGGCGGTGGCGTAGCCGTCCCAGGCGGTGGGGCCGCCGATCTCGTCGCGGAGGGCCGCGTCGACCCAGGACTGGATTTCGACGTCGTACGCCGCCCCGAAACGCTCCTCGAAGCCGGGGGTGACGTTGCCGCCCCAGTGTCCGTTGCTGCGGGTGTACGGGCCCTTGTCCCCGCCGATGCTGACGATGCCGTCCTCAAAGGAGGCCTGGGTGGCCACTTCGTAGCCGAACTTCGCGTTCACGTAGATCTCGACGTCGGCCAGGACGCCGGACTCGGTCTCGATCAGGACGTGCTGCGGGTCGTGCTGACCAGCCGGGGCGTTCCTGGTGGGCTTGCCGAGGCGGACCTGGACCGAGGTGATTTCCTCGCTGGTGAAGTAGCGGATGGCGTCGAACTCGTGGACCACGGAATCGTTGATCAGCATCTCGTTGGTGAAGCCTGCCGGGGTGGTCGGGTTCCGGTGCTGGTGGTGCAGCATGAGCAGCTCGCCGAGTTCGGAGTCGCGGATGATCTTGCCCAGGGCGGCGTATTCGGCGTCGAAGCGGCGCATGAAGCCGACCTGGATGCGCTTGTGGCCGAGCTTTTCTTCAGCCTCGACGATCTTCCACGCGGACTCGGCGTCCGGGGTGAGCGGCTTCTCGCAGAGGATCGGGATGTCCTTGGCGATCGCCTTGAGCAGGATGTCCTCGTGCAGGAAGCCGGGGGTGGCGATCAGCACAGCGTTGACGTCGCCGTTGTTCAGGGCTTCGTCGGCGTCGGCCAGGGCGACGGCGCCCGGGATGCCTTCGATGGCGGCCTGGGCGCGGGCGAGGTCGACGTCGACGACGGCGGCAACTTCGGCGCCGTGGATGCGGGTGTTGAGCCGCTGGATGTGGTCTGCTCCCATACGGCCGGCGCCGATGACAGCTACGCGGAGGGTCTTGGTCATGATTTTGTCCTCAGTTCTAGTTGACGGCGGTGCGGGAGCCGCAGGAGAGCAGGTAGTTGCGGGTGCGCTTGGCGATCGGCATCGGGACGTCGAAGGCCACGGGGTACATGTCCTGTTCCACAATGCCAAAGATCGGGCGGTTGAGCGCCTCGACGGCTTCGATGACGGCGCGCAGGTCCGGCAGTCCGTTCGGCGGTTCGGTCATGACGCCGGCCAGGTTGGCGGCGGCCCAGGTCATGTTTTCCTCGTTGACCTTTTTGAGGATGTCCGGGTTGATCTGCTTGAGGTGCAGGTAGCCGATCCGGTCCGGATAGTTCTTGATCAGGTCGAGGCTGGAGGCCCCGCAGTATTCTGCGTGGCCGGTGTCCAGGCAGAGGTTGAGGTATTTGGAGTCCGTGGCGGCGAGAAGGGTCTCGATGTCCTCCTGTGCGCCGACATGGGAGTCTGCGTGCGAGTGGAACTGTTGCTTCAGGCCGAAGTCCTCCAGCAGGGTCTTGCCCAGACGGTTGTGGCCCGTGAAGAGGTCGCTCCACGCCTTCTCGGTAAGCGTGCCGCTCTCGACGGCCTCGCCGGTGACGTCGTCGCGCCACATCGCCGGGATGACCACGATGTGTTCCCCGCCCATCGCGGCGGTGAGTTCGGCGACCTTGCGGGCCGGCTCCCATGCGGTTTCCCACTGGTGCAGGCCGCGGTGGAAGGCGGTGAACACGGTGCCTGCGGTGACCTTCAGGTCGCGGGCCTTGAGTTCTTCAGCGAGGCGGGAGGGGTCGGTGGGAAGGTAGCCGTAGGGGCCCAGTTCGATCCACTTGTAGCCGGATTCGGCGACCTCGTCCAGGAAGCGTTCCCACGGGGTCTGCTGCGGGTCGTCCGCAAACCAGACGCCCCAGGAGTCCGGCGCGGTGCCGATGATCAGCTTGTTCTCTGTCATTTCCATTCCTTCTCATCGATTGCTCCGCAGGTGCCGTTTTGGACGCTCAAAACGGCGGTTGCGGAGCAATCGATCGTGTCTGTTGGGTGGGCCCACGCCGCCAGGGTTCCCTGGCGGTGGGGACTAGTTGGAGGGGAAGTTGTAGGAGGCGCCGGAGGCGTGATGCGTTTCGGGCCAGCGGGAGGTGACCACCTTGCCGCGGGTGTAGAAGGAGACGCCTTCGGGGCCGTAGATGTGCTTGTCACCGAAGAGGGATGCCTTCCAGCCGCCGAAGGAGTGGTAGGCGACCGGCACGGGCAGGGGGACGTTGATGCCGATCATGCCGACGTCCACGGAGCGCTGGAACTTGCGGGCGCTGGCGCCGGAGGAGGTGAAGATCGCGGTGCCGTTGCCGTACGGGTTGGCGTTGATCAGGGCGATGCCGGCGTCGAGGTCCTCGACGCGGACCACAACCAGGACGGGCCCGAAGATTTCCTCGGTGTAGGCGGTCATCCCGGCCGTGACGTGGTCCAGGACGGTGGGGCCGACCCAGAAGCCGTCCTCGTGGCCGGGGACGACGAGGTCGCGGCCGTCGACCACCATGGCGGCGCCGGCGGTTTCGGCTTCGGTGACGATCCGGACGATGCGTTCCTTGGAGGCGGGGGTGATGACCGGGCCCATTTCGGCGTCGGGCACGGTGCCGTTGTTGACCTTGATGTCCAGGGCGCGTTCCTGGACCTTCTTGACCAGCAGGTCGGCGGCGTCGCCGACGGCGACGGCAACCGAGATGGCCATGCAGCGTTCGCCGGCGGAGCCGAAGGCGGCGGCGGCGAGGTGGTCGGCGGCGTTGTCGAGGTCGGCGTCGGGCAGGATGATCGCGTGGTTCTTCGCCCCGCCGAGGGCCTGGACGCGCTTGCCGTGCTTGGTGGCGGTCTCGTGGACGTACTTCGCGATCGGGGTGGAGCCGACGAAGGAGATGCCGTCCACGTCCGGGTGGGTCAGGAGGCCGTCGACCGTTTCCTTGTCGCCGTGCAGGACCTGGAAGACGCCGTCGGGCAGGCCGGCCTGCTTCCACAGCTTGGCCAGGAGCATGGAGGCGGAGGGGTCGCGTTCGGAGGGCTTGAGGATGAAGGCGTTGCCGGTGGCGATCGCCATCGGGGCCATCCACAGCGGCACCATGACCGGGAAGTTGAACGGGGTGATCCCGGCAACGACACCGAGGGGCTCGCGGAAGGAGAAGACGTCGATGCCGGTGGAGACCTGGTCCGAGTAGTCGCCCTTGAGCAGCTGCGGGATGCCGCAGGCAAACTCGATGACCTCCAGGCCGCGGCCGATCTCACCCTTGGCGTCGGAGAGGACCTTGCCGTGCTCGGCGGTGATCAGCTCGGCGAGCTCGTCGATGTGGGAGGCGACAAGTTCGCGGAACTTGAACAGCACCGCGGTGCGCTTGGCCAGGGAGATATCGCCCCAGGTGTCCGCAGCCTTGCGGGCCGCGGCGACCGTGGCGTCCAGGTCCGCCCGGTTGGCCAGCCGCAGCTCCGCGGAGACCGCGCCGGTCGCGGGGTTGTAGACGGGCTGGGTGCGGGTGCCCTCGCCGGAGGTTTCGGCGCCGTTGATGAAGTGGCTGATGGTGGTGACGGTCGTCGTTGACATGGTGATGGACTTCCTTGGTCTGTGGCTGTTCGTGGTGGTGAGGGGGTCAGCCGAGCAGCTTGCGCTGGCGGCTCTTGTGGTCGACGTAGGTCTGGAAGGCCTGCTTCGTGGATTCGAGTTCGGAGACCTGGGAGACCGGAACGTCCCACCACGACTCGGAGCTGGGGGCATCCAGCAGCGGGTCGGATTCGACGTGGATGACGATCGGGCCGCCGTTTTCCGGGGCGGCCTTGGCGTCGCGGATGGCCTGCTCAAGCTCGGCGATGACCTTCTCGCCGGGTTCGATCCGGATCACCTTCACGCCGAGGGACTCGGCGTTCAGGGCCAGGTCCACCGGCAGCCGCTCGCCGTCGTCGAAGCTGTGGTGTTCCTCATCCAGGGCCCGGTACTGGGTGCCGAAGCGCTGCGAGCCGAGGGACTCGGAGAGCGAGCCGATCGAGGCGTAGCCGTGGTTCTGGATCAGGACCACGATCAGCTTGATCCGTTCGGCGACGGCGGTGACGAGTTCGGTGTGCATCATCAGGTAGGAGCCGTCCCCCACCATCACGACGACGTCGCGCTGCGCCCCGCCCTTCGCGGCTTCGGCCAGGGCGGCACGCTTGACGCCGAGGCCGCCGGGGATTTCGTAGCCCATGCAGGAGTAGGCGTATTCGACGTGGTAGCCGAACGGGTCCCGCACGCGCCACATCTTGTGCAGGTCTCCGGGCAGGGACCCGGCGGCGCAGATGACGACGTCCGCCGCGTCCATGGCGCGGCTCGTGGCGCCGATGATCTCGTTCTGCGCGGGCAGCGGGGTGAAGCGGGTGTCGAAGGCCGCATCGACGGTGGCGTTCCAGCGGGTCTTCTCGTTCGCGATCTGCTGTTCGAGGTCCGCGCCGATCCGGTAGCCGCCGAGGGCCTGGTTCAGCTTCACCAGGGCCTTGCGGGCGTCCGCGACGATCGGCAGGGAGGTGCCGTGTTTGTAGGCGTCGATGGCGGCGACATTGATGTTGATGAACTTCACGTCCGGGTTCTGGAACGCGGTCCGGGACGCGGTGGTGAAGTCCTCGTAGCGGGTGCCGATGCCGATGATGAGGTCCGCTTCGGCGGCGATGGCGTTGGCCGCCGTCGTGCCGGTGGAGCCGATCGCGCCGAGGGAGAACTTGTGGTCCCAAGGCAGGACGCCGACGCCGGCCTGGGTGTTGCCCACCGGGATGCCGGTAAGTTCGACGAATTTGGCGAGTTCCTCGTTGGCGTAGGCGTAGAGGACGCCGCCGCCGGCGATGATCAGGGGGCGCTTGGCGGCGCGGATCGCGTCGGCGGCGCGGCGGACGTCCTCGTCGTCGGCGTCGGGGCGGCGGATCCGCCATTCGCGTTCGGCGAGAAATTCCTCGGGCACGTCGAAGGCCTCGGCCTGGACGTCCTGGGGCAGCGAGATGGTGACCGCACCGGTCTCGGCCGGGTCGGTCAGGACACGCAGGCCGTGGTGGAACGCCGAAAACAGCTGCTCGGGCCGGGAGACCCGGTCGAAGAACTTGGACAGCGGCCGGAAGGCGTCGTTGACGGTGATGTCGTAGGCGTAGGGCTGCTCAAGCTGCTGCAGCACAGGGTCGGCGGCACGGGTGGCGAAGGTGTCACTCGGCAGCAGCAGGACCGGCAGCCGGTTGGTGGTGGCCAGCGCCGCGCCGGTGAGCAGGTTTGAGGAACCCGGGCCGATCGAGGTGCTGATCGCGAACGTCTGGCGGCGCCGGGTGTGCCGGGCGTAGCCGACAGCCTGGTGTGCCTGGGCCTGTTCGTTGCGGCCCTGGTAGTACGGCATGATCGTCGGATCGAGCTGCTGGTACTGCTTGAGGGCCTGGCCGACGCCGGCAACGTTGCCGTGGCCGAAGATGCCGAACGTGCCCGGAATCAGGCGTTCCCGGAAGTCCCGGCCGCCGATCGAATCGACGGTGTACTGCTTGGACAGGTATTCCACGACAGCCTGGGCGACTGTCATTCTGCGTGTTCCTGAGGCAGTTCTCATTCCCATGGGAAGTTACTCCGATGCTTTCAGGGGGATGCGGTCCGACCAGGTCGGCCCAGCAATCCCAGCGTGCTCTGCGGCTGCGGGCACGGACGCTTTGTTGTTTAGCAGCGAGGCGGCGGTTGCCACGGCGCCGGCGACGTCGCCGTCGTGCGGGTAGAGCAGGGTCCGGCCGACCGTGAGGCCCTGGACACCCGGCAGGGCCAGGGCCGCCTGCCAGCTGGCGAAAACGTCCTCCTGGCTGCCCTCGGGGTCTCCGCCCAGGAGCACGGTGGGCATGGTGGTAGACGCCATGACACGTTCCATCTCGGCCACCACGGGGAGCTTCATCCAGGTGTAGGCGCTGGTCGCGCCGAGGCCTTCGGCAATGCCGACGGACTTGATCACGGCGTTGGTGGAGAGGTCGTTGCGGACCTTGCCGTTCTCCCAGACGGACAGGAACGGTTCCACCATGGCGATCAGCTTGCGCTCGGCCAGGGAATCGATCGCCCTCGCCGTTGCCTCGAGCGTGGCCACGGTGTCCGGATCACCGAGGCAGATGCGCGTCAGCATCTTGCCGCCGTCGGCGCCGAGGGCCTCGAGGGCGGCCGCGGTGTGGCCGGTGAAGCGGTCATCGAATTCGTTGACCAGGCCGGAGAGGCCGCCGCGGTTCATCGAGCCGAAGAGCAGTTTGCCCTCGAGCGCGCCGAGCAGGAGGAGGTCGTCCATGATGTCCGGCGAGGCCAGGACACCGTCCACGTCCGGGTTGGCCAGCGCAATCTGCAGGCGGTCCAGCAGCTGGCGGCGGTCGGCCATGGCCACCGGATCGCTGCCGACCGCGAGGGCCCCGCGGGCGGGGTGGTCGGCGGCGACGATGAAGTTCTGCTTGCCGGCCTTGACGCCGGGGTGGCGGCGCCGGGCCTTCGCGGCGCGGGCGATCGCGTCCGGGTCTTCGAGCCGGATGATGCTCAGGTGCTCGTAGCGGCGGGGGTCATCGCCCAGCGTGAGGGTGGCGGCGGCCGGGTTGACACTCACAGTGTTGCTCCTTCGGTGGCGTAGGAACCCGGCGCCAGACGGCCGCGTTCGGCGAGCAGGCCCGTGACTTCTTCCGGCGTCGGCATTGCGTCGGCGCAGGACAGGCGGGAGGCGACCAGGGCGCCGGCGGCGTTGGCGAAGTCGAGCACCTGGGCCAGCGGCCAGCCGGAGAGCAGACCGTGGCAGAATGCCCCGCCGAAGGAGTCGCCGGCGCCGAGGCCGTTGACGGTTTCCACCGGCACCGGGGCGGAGACGATGCGTTCGGTGCGGGTCTTGGCCATGACGCCTTCCGGTCCAAGCTTCACGACCGCGATTTCGACGCCGGCGGCGAGCAGCCGGTCGGCCTGTTCGTCCGGGGTGCCCTCGCCGACGGCGACGGCGCATTCCTTGTCGTTGCCGATTGCCACGGTGACGTGCGGCAGGATCTTGCCGACCTGTTCCCGGGCTTCCTCCTCGGAGGCCCAGAACATCGGCCGGTAGTCGAGGTCAAGGATGGTGAACTGGCCTGGCTTCAGCCCGGTGCGCGGACGTGCCTCGTGGGCCTTGATGTGGGCGGTGCGGCTGGGCTCCTGGCAGAGGCCGGTGACGGTGGACCAGAAGATTCCGGCGTCCCTGATGGCGTCCAGGTCCAGTTCCTCGGCCCTGATCTGCAGGTCCGGCGCCGTGGGGAACCGGCCGTAGAAGTAGAGCGGGAAATCTTCCGGCGGCTTGATCGCGCAGAACGTGACCGCAGTGGGCCACTCCTTGACCGCGGTGACGTAGGAATCGTCCACGTTGAACTTGCGCAGCTCGCGGTGCAGGTACTTGCCGAAGGCATCGTCGCCGGTGCGGCTGATAACGGCGGTGCGGCGGCCATGGCGGGCAGCGGCGACCGCTACGTTGGATGGGGATCCGCCAAGGTACTTTCCGAAGGACGTGACATCCTCCAGATCCACCCCGATGTCGTTCGGGTAGATATCAACGCTGATTCGCCCGATCGTGAGCAGTTCGTGGGTCACGGTGATCGTGGACCTTTCTGGTGTGAACTCGGTACCTTTTCGCAGCCTGAGCTTCGGTGCTTAGGGGCCGGCGTGAGCCGGGCCACATCCACTACTTTGCCCTAGAATCCATGTACTGTCAAAGGTTTGTACTGACATATTTACAACTTGACACGGGACGCACTAACAGCGCCGTGGAGTGGCCGTCCTGACGGCGGCAGGACGGCCCTCGGCTACTGACTGGGGACCCCAAGTTCGCCGGTCATGTACTGGGCCCGGCCAAAGCCGAACGACCAGTCCCCGGCCGTGTTTTCGACGTAGCCAATGAAGACGTCCTCGCCGGAAACCCCTACCGCGGCCAACTTTTCCGCGATGGCAGCGAACAGGGACTGCTTGGCGGGCTGGCTGCGCCCGGCCTGGGTGAAGATCTGGATCATCACAACATCCGGCGTCCGGTCAAAGCCGAGGCCGGCGTCCTGGGCGACGATCTGCCCGGCCGGATGTTCCGTCAGGATGTGGAAGTAGTCCCGTTCCGGAATGCCGTATTCAGCCACGATCGCAGCGTGGATTCCCTGGCTGAGTCCCTGCAGCTGCTCCGTGGTGCGGCCCTGATTGACGTCGATTCGCACGAGAGGCACTCGCGTCTCCTTCGGTAGTTTGTCCTGACATACTAACAAAGTTCGAAGGAGTGGCGCAAGGATTCCCGGGGGCTCACAGTGTTGGGGTATTGCGCGGCTCGGAGTGTCGGCGTAGCGTTAACAACCTAGAGATTGATCAAGCAGTTAGTTGATTAATTAGTTAGTTGATTACTGAGCAGGTGACTACTGAAGAGGAGGCACCCACCCCATGGATTCCAGCGACGACGGCGACCTCGACGCGGCCTTCCTGGCCCTCGCCGATCCCGTCCGGCGCCGCATCATTGCCCGGCTCAGCCGGGGTCCGGCCACCGTCAATGAACTGGCGGAACCTTTCGGGATCACCAAACAGGCGGTCTCGAAACACATCCAGGTCCTCGAGAAGGCGCAGCTGGTCACGCGCACCCGTGACGCCCAGCGCCGGCCCGTTCACCTGAACCCCGCACGGCTTGAGGCGCTCACCGCCTGGATCGACCAGTACCGGCTGATCCGCGAGGGCCAGTACCGCAGCCTTGACGCCGTGCTTGAAACCCGCGCCGCGCAGGGCGGCACACAGGCAAAGGACGCATCATGAGCAACGCACTGACGCTGAAGGTCCCCGCGGGACTCCCCTTCATCGACTTCGAGCGCGACTTCGACTTCCCGGTCTCCGAGGTCTTCCGGGCGCATCAGGACCCCGAACTCGTCGCCCAGTGGCTCGGGCCGCGGAGGATGCGCATGAGCATTGACCACTATGACTTCCGGACCGGCGGCAGCTACCGCTACACCCACACAGCGCCGGACGGCAGCGCGTATGTTTTCAGCGGCGTCTTCCACACCGTCCGCGAGAACGACTTCGCCATCCAGACCTTCGAGTTCGACGGCTACCCGGATGTGGTGAGCCTCGATTCCATGACCTTCGTGGATCTGGGTGGCGGCCGGTCCCGGCTCATCGGCCACGCGGTCTACCCCAGCGTGGAGGCGCGCGACGGCATGGCGCAGTCCGGGATGGAGGGCGGCATGTCCGAGGGCTACGACCGGCTCGAAGAAGTCCTCACCGGGGCAAAGGTCTAACCGGAGCCCCAAATACATCGAACACAAAGTACGACGGCGGCAGTGCCACCTCCGCCGGGAAGGTGGCACTGCCGCCGTCGTACTTGAACAACAACGCGGGGCCACTTCGCGCCCGTCCCAGTGAGTGGGACGGGCCGCAAGTGACCCCGCGTTGCTTTTGGTGCGTGGTGCAGGTGCTTCGAACTAAAGGGTTGCGAAGACCTCACGCAGGAGCTTGGCGGTCTCGGACGGCGTCTTGCCGACCTTGACGCCGGCAGCCTCAAGGGCTTCCTTCTTGGCCTGGGCGGTGCCGGCGGAGCCGGAGACGATGGCGCCCGCGTGGCCCATGGTCTTGCCTTCCGGGGCGGTGAAGCCGGCCACGTAGCCGACAACCGGCTTCGTGACGTGTGCCTTGATGTAGTCGGCGGCACGCTCTTCGGCGTCGCCACCGATTTCGCCGATCATCACGATCGCCTTGGTCTCCGGGTCAGCTTCGAAGGCCTCGAGGGCATCGATGTGGGTGGTGCCGATGACCGGGTCGCCGCCGATGCCGATGGCGGTGGAGAAGCCGAGGTCGCGCAGTTCGTACATCATCTGGTAGGTCAGGGTGCCTGACTTGGAGACGAGTCCGATGGGGCCCTTGCCCGTGATGTTTGCCGGGGTGATGCCGACGAGGGCCTCACCCGGGGTGATGATGCCGGGGCAGTTCGGGCCGATGATGCGGGTGACCTGCTTGCCGTTGGCGTCGACCTTGGACTGGGCCAGTGCCCAGAACTCGGCGGAATCCTGGACCGGCACGCCTTCGGTGATGACCACGACGAGGCCGATGCCGGCCTCGATGGCTTCAACGACGGCGTCCTTGGTGAAGGCCGGCGGCACGAAAACGATGGAAACGTCAGCGCCGGTCTCGGCCATGGCTTCCTTGACGGTGCCGAATACGGTGATCTCGGTGTCGCCGTGCAGGACCGTGGTGCCGGCCTTGCGGGCGTTGACGCCGCCAACAACGTTGGTGCCGGCCTTGAGCATCAGGGCGGTGTGCTTGGTGCCTTCGCCGCCGGTGATGCCCTGGACGATGACCTTGGAGTCCTTGTTCAGATAAATAGACATAGTCGAGTCCCTCTACTTCGCTGCGTTGGCGAGCTCGGCGGCCTTGTCGGCGCCCTCGTCCATGGTGGCGGCCAGGGTAACCAGCGGGTGGTTGGCCTCGGCCAGGATGCGGCGGCCTTCCTCAACGTTGTTGCCGTCGAGGCGGACGACCAGCGGCTTGTTCGCGGAGTGGCCCAGCTCGGCCAGTGCGCCAACGATGCCCTTGGCAACGGCGTCACAGGCGGTGATGCCGCCGAAGACGTTGACGAAGACGGACTTGACCTGCGGGTCGCCCAGGATGACGTCGAGGCCTGCTGCCATAACCTCGGCGGACGCTCCACCGCCGATGTCCAGGAAGTTGGCGGGCTTGACGTTGCCGTGGTTCTCACCGGCGTAGGCAACGACGTCGAGGGTGGACATCACGAGACCGGCGCCGTTGCCGATGATGCCGACTTCGCCGTCCAGCTTGACGTAGTTGAGGTCCTGCGCCTTGGCCTTGGCCTCGAGCGGGTCAGCAGCGTCCTTGTCTTCAAGGTGCGCGTGCTTGGGGTGGCGGAAGTCGGCGTTCTCGTCGAGGGAGACCTTGCCATCGAGGGCAACGATGTCACCGGCGCCGGTCAGGACCAGCGGGTTGACCTCCACGAGGGTGGCGTCTTCCTTCTTGAAGACGTCCCAGAGCTTCAGAATTACGCTGGCGACCTTGCCGCGCAGTTCCTCGGCGAAGCCTGCAGCGGCGACGATTTCGTCGGCCTTGGCCTGGTCAATGCCCACGGCCGGGTCGATCGAGATCTTGGCCAGGGCTTCGGGGCGCTCAACGGCGAGCTGCTCGATTTCCATGCCGCCTTCAACCGAGCACATGGCCAGGTAGTTGCGGTTGGCCCGGTCCAGCAGGACGGAGAAGTAGTATTCCTCGGCGATGTCAGCACCCTGGGCGATCATCACGCGGTGGACGGTGTGCCCCTTGATGTCCATCCCGAGGATGTTGGTGGAGTGTTCAAATGCCTCGTCAGCGGTCTTGGCGACCTTGACGCCGCCGGCCTTGCCGCGGCCTCCGGCCTTAACCTGGGCCTTGACGACAGTTACGCCGCCGATTTTCTCGGCAGCTGCCTTTGCTTCTTCAGGGGTGTGCGCCACGATGCCAGCAAGCACGGGTACACCGTGCGCCTCGAACATATCGCGCGCCTGGTATTCAAACAGGTCCACGGTTTAGTGTCCTTCTACGTCGAAGTAGTTTCTGTACAGCCGGACCCCACGTATTCGCGGTTACCGGGCTGCGGAATAAACGCACCCTGCGACAAGCTTGGAAACGAGCCACACGGCGCAATGCTCCTCTGGGAACTCTAGTCCTTCGATCGGACCAGCCCGTTCCAGAGTACCCGTTATGTGAGTAAGGACACTATTCTATGGAGCGTAGAAAAACCGCTAGATTACGCGGTTTTTGGGGTGTCCGACGGCGTGCGGACCGGCCGTGAGGCCGTGTCAGATGCGCCTTCGTAACGTAGGCGGGAGGAGCCGGCGCAGGCGCCGGCAGATGCGCGGCGGCCGGCAGATGCGCGGCGGCCGGCAGATGCGTGCTCGGCGAGGGCCGGCGAGCGGTCATGCGCAATGGCCTTCTGGCGCGTGCGCTGGCGGTGCCGGCGCCGGGCACCTCCCCTAGGCGTCCAGCTTGGTCAGCGGCGCGTAGCGCAGCAGCAGCCGCTTCTCCCCGACGTCGAACTTCACCTTGGCGACCGTCTTGTCCCCGGCGCCCTCCACGGCAAGGACGGTGCCGTTGCCGAAGCTGGTGTGGTTGACCTTGTCCCCCACGCTGACGGCGACGATTTCCTTCTGCGGCTGGACCCTGTTCTTGGCCACGGCGGCGGGAACATCGGCGTTGAAGCCCGCAGACGGGCTGGCGCCGGCGCCGCGGGGCGTTCCGGCGCCCCAGAATGATCCGCTGTAGCGGCTGGAACCGATCGCGGGGCCGCTCCCCCAGCCGCCGCTCTGGCGGCTGGCGCCTTCCCGCTTCCATTCCACGAGTTCGGCCGGGATCTCCTCGATGAACTGGCTGGCCGGGTTGTACTGGCTCTGGCCCCACATGCTGCGAACCTCGGACCGAGTGAGGTAGAGGCGCTTCCGGGCGCGGGTGAGCCCGACATAGGCCAGCCGGCGTTCCTCGGCCAGTTCCTTGGGATCGGTGGCGGAGCGCTGGTGCGGGAACAGCCCGTGCTCCATACCGGTGAGGAACACGACCGGGAATTCCAGCCCCTTGGCCGTGTGCAGGGTCATGAGCGTGACGACGCCCAGACGCTTGGCCTCGGCCACCGCGGCGTCAATATCTGCCCCGGGAGCATCGGGAATCTGATCGGCGTCGGCCACGAGGGACACCTGCTCCAGGAAGGCGCCGAGGGAGCCTTCGGGGTTGTCGCGTTCGTATTCGCGCACGACGGCGACGAGTTCCGCCAGGTTCTCGACCCGCGATTCGTCCTGGGGGTCCGTGCTGGAGCGCAGCGCCGCGAGGTAGCCGGTCTGTTCGAGCACGGCTTCCAGGGCGGCGGCGGCACCCGAGCCGGAGGCCACCTCGGCGAGGTCGTCGAGGAGTTTCACGAAGCCCAGCACGGCGTTGACCGAGCGGGTTGCCATGCCCGGGGCTTCGTCGGCGCGCCTCGCGGCGGTCATGAAGGAGGTGCGATCGCGCTCGGCAAGGGCAGCGACAGCGCCCTCGGCACGGTCGCCGATGCCACGCTTGGGTTCGTTGAGGATCCGGCGGAGGTTGACGTCGTCGTCGGGGTTGACCAGAACCCGTAGGTAGGCGAGGGCGTCCTTGATTTCCTTGCGCTCGTAGAAGCGGGTGCCGCCAACCACCTTGTACGGCAGGCCCACGCGCACCAGGACGTCTTCGATCGAGCGGGACTGGGCGTTGGTGCGGTAGAAAATGGCGACGTCGCCGGGACGCAGATTGCCCTCGTCCTGCAGCCGGTCGATTTCCTTGGCGATGAACTGCGCTTCGTCGTGCTCGTTCTCGCCGACGTAGCCGACGATCTTTTCGCCGTCGCCCTCGGCCGTCCAGAGCCGTTTCTCCGGCCGGTTGGGGTTGCGCGAGATGACCGAGTTGGCGGCGCTGAGGATGGTCTGGGTGGAGCGGTAGTTCTGCTCCAGCTTGATGGTCCGGGCGTCCGGGTAGTCCTTCTCGAACTCCACGATGTTGCGGATGTCCGCGCCGCGGAAGGCGTAGATGGACTGGTCGGAGTCGCCCACCACGGTGAGCTCGGAGGCCTCCGGCCCCTCGCCGACAATCTCGCGCACTAGGGCGTACTGGGCGTGGTTCGTGTCCTGGTATTCGTCCACGAGGACATGCCGGAAGCGGCGCCGGTACGAGTCGGCGAGCGCGGGGAAGGCCCGGAACATGTAGACGGTCTGGGCGATCAGGTCATCGAAGTCCATCGCGTTGGCCTGGCGGAGGCGCTGGGTGTAGCCCTTGAAGACCTCGGCGACAGCCTGCTCGAAAGGATCGTTGTAGTTGGCGCTGGAGGCGTAGGAGTCGTCGTCGATGAGCTCGTTCTTCAGCGCGGAAATCTTGTGCTGGATGGCCTTGGGGGCGAAGCGCTTGGGGTCGAGGTCCAGGTTCTTGGCGACGAGAGTGATCAGGCGCAGCGAGTCCGCGGAGTCGTAGATGGAGAAGTTGGAATTGAGGCCGACGTTCTTCGCCTCGCGGCGCAGGATCCGGACGCAGGAGGAGTGGAAGGTGGAGATCCACATGGTCTTCGCCCGGGCGCCGACCAGGACCTCGATGCGTTCCCGCATCTCCGCCGCGGCCTTGTTGGTGAAGGTGATGGCCAGGATCTCGCCGTGGTGCGCCCGGCCCGTGGCGATCAGGTAGGCGATCCGGTTACTGAGCACCCGGGTCTTGCCAGAGCCGGCGCCGGCCACGATCAGCAGGGCGCTGCCGGCGTGTTTCACGGCTTCTTCCTGCTGCGGGTTCAGGCCTTCCAGAAGCTCGCTCGCGTTCGGAAGCTGCGGACCGTCCCAGGCGTTGCCAGGGGCGCTGCCGAGAGCATGGCCCGGGCCGAAGCCGTTGCCGTCCAGGCCAAAGCCGGCCTCTGAATCCAGCCCCGGAAGGCCGGTCCCGGAAGGCTCTTTGGTGCCTGCCGCCGCCTTGGAGGCAGCTTGGAAGGGTCCGTCGGCATAAGGGTCAAACAACATATCCATGGTGTATCTAAGTCTAGGCGGTGGCGCTGACAGCCACGTCCGCCCCTCGGGACATGCCCTCCGCCGCCCGCAGCCAGTGGACATGATCCCCTTATGCCCAGTCCTGACCACGAAGAATGAGTATGTCCCACGCAGGTTGGACCGTGGAGTGAGCATGTCCCGCGGAGCCTGCGCTAAAGAATGAGCATGTCCCTGAACATTGGACTGCGCGATGAGCATGTCCCTGAACATTGGACAGCGCGATGAGCATGTCCCGTGGAGGTTGGGCCGTGGAATGAGCATGTCCTGCGGAACCAGCTACCAATGGGCACAACCCCCATATGCCCACGCCTGAGCGCGAAGAATGAGCATGTCCCACGCAGGTTGGACCGTGGAGTGAGCATGTCCCGCGAAGCCTGAGCTCAAGAAAGAGCATGTCCCCTGAACGTCGGACTGTGCAATGAGCATGTCCCGCGGAACCAGCCACCAATGGGCACAATCCCCACATGCCCAGTCCTGACCACGAAGAATGAGCATGTCCCACTGAAAAACTTCGCTAGGGAATGAGCTTGCCGGCTGGCGGCGCCGGCCTGTTTATCGGGAGAAGCTCCAGGCTGGCTTAACGCATGAGGTCCATCTGCGACGCGAGCCGCTTCGCTTCCAAAGCCGTCTTAGTGGCAGTCTTGGCGCCGGCCAGCCTCTGGACGGCCACTGCGAAGTCTTGGGCTGTTGCGGTTGTCCGGTGATCAACAGGAATGGATTCCCAGAATTCCGTGCAAGTGGCGAGCAGTTCACTGGTCCCGGCAGGAAGCCTCTGCTGTTTGGAGGACGTCACCACAAGGGCGGTGAGCACCGGCCAGACACACTCCAGATGACCCTCATAGGCCACCAGCGCCATGGCCCTCGACAGCCGGCCCAGCGATTGGTCGCCGGCCTCGACGCGCTTCCGTGCAGCCATGGCCAGGTGTTCAGCTGACAACTGGCGCCTCGCGGCCATTTCCAGCACCGTTTCAAGGGTGCTGCTCCTGTCGTCCGGGCGGGAACTGGTGAGCATGGCAATGAACCAATCGTGAGTCAGTTGCCCGAGTTCTCCGGCCGTTGCCCCCGCAGGTCCGCCTGCCGCCAGTGCGACGAGCCCGCTGTAGACCACCCGCCTGTCCAACCAGATGGCGCCCAGGTCGGGCCAGAAAGGCACCACCGCCGAGGCCTCAGAGGCGAGCCACGTACCCAGATGTCCGCGTCCGCTGCCACTCCACACCTCTGGCGACAGAAGCTCCGGGGGGATCGACGGAAACCGTTCCAAGGGGACCGGCAAGGTAAGCGGAGCGTCCACCGGAGGGGGCCTGAATCCTCCTCCTCCGACCCACTCGCGCAGAATTCGACCGGCATGCCGCTCCTGCCCGTCCGGACCGTCAAATGGCAGGACGGGCAGTTCAGGGACATCGGCTGCCAGCCGCGCATCCATCGGCCCCAGGCGCAAGAGTGCCTGAAACAGGTCGGCTTCACCATACGCCCAGCCTTCGCGTTCAAAAAGCCGGAGCAGTGACACCAGCCTGCCCAGTTCCACACGGAAGTTGTCATAACTCGGTGTGGCCAGGGAGTAGGGCACGGTTCCTGCCTGGACCACCAGCTCACTTTGACGAAATATGTGGACTGCGGCCAAAGGACTCGACCAGCCAAAAGGGTCGTCCGTATCGGAGGAGCGGGCCAGGGATGCCCGGACCAGGCCGATCAGATTCCGGTGAGCGGCCAGGTTGTGTTGCCCTGATGCCCACATCGACAGGACAACCTCCGGGCCCGGGGCCGCCCAGTGCCGCCAGGTGTTCGGCGACCGCGGCCAGTTCCGGCGATACCAGTCCTGAACGTTTTGGGGGCGGCGGTAGACGGTCCGCAGGAAGCGATCAACATGCTGCTCGTCGGCGATGGAATGCTCGCGCGGTCCGAACCACCGCGGTAACGGTTTGTTCGAATCGACCTCTTGAGCCACGAACAGGGGAATTTCTGGAGGCTGTCGGACCCCCGTCCCCCAGAGCGATGTGGCGTAAAGCGGCTCTTCCCGGGCTGGGTCCAGACCTCGCCCCGTCATCTCCTTCGCTGTCGTCCGGACCAACAGATCGGAGGATCCGGCCGCCGCCTCCCAGCAGGCGGCAAGGACGTCGCCGTCGTATGCCTGCGCAGCCTGGAGCGACTTGAGGTGCCGAACCAAAAGCTCCTGGGGCTTCTTCTCCGTCCTGCCGAACACGGCAACACTCAGGTCCCGGAGGTCACCGCCGTCCAGTGGCGCCTGGAGCAGAAGCCCAAGCGCCGGGAAGGACAGGAATCCGGGGGCTGTGGCGACCACGGACAGCAGGAGCGGAATGCTGGCAGCAACCTCCCCAGGGCTGGGCGGACACCACTTCAGGACATCGGCCAACACTCGCTGGGTCGGGAGTCCATCGTCGCGTGCGAGCGCCGTGCGGAGCTTGTCGAAGACCTCCTCGCTGCTGAAGGTCTCCCGGTTGAGGTAGCCGCCGATTGCGGCCCCGACGGTCCACTCCGTCGGCGTTCCTACCCTGGCCAGGGGCCCCAGCGCGTCAGGCGCCTCAAAGCAACGCAACAGAGTTTTCGAAGCCGTCAGGTCCTGATCCCACAACTCCAGCAACGATTTCTGCATTTTCGGAAAGACCACCGCGCTTCCGGCGGCATTGATGCGGAACCCGAGTCCGGACCAACGGGGGGACTCAAAGTGCGCCGCAAGCTCATCGTTCCAGTCCTCGTGGAGCCGGCCGTTCGCGAGCCCCCGATAGTAGAACGCCCAAAGCCGCGGATAGGCCTCGAAATCTGCAGTGGCAACTCCAAAGTGCAGAATGAGCGGCAGGCAATAGCGGATGACGGTTGTGGCAATCTCCTGCCCGGCTCTCGCGTTCCGGCGGATCGCCGCGGCCACGAAGCGCCGGCACCAATGGTCGCCTTTTGAAACCAGAACATCCAGCAGCGTCAGGATCTGAACGTTGCGGTTCCATCCCATCGCCCGCCAGGGCAGGAATCTGGCGGCATCGGCAGGTGCGCTGACGGCGACGGTGACCATTTCCCTCACAATTGAGCGGGAATGCGAGTCGATGGGGCTGATGGTCCCGTGGAGTCGCCAGTCCAGGTCCTGGGTCAGCAGGGTCCGGCCGCCTTTGGCGAACCACGTCCTCGCCTCGGCGAGTTCGTCCGGCGGGGGCGCGGCAATGTATTCGCGAAGGGCAATCCAGTCTTCGGCTGTGGCGAGCCGGCGTACCTCCTGCACGAGCGGCGGGTCGCCGCGGCCCTCCGGCGCCGTCATGTGTTTTCCAGTACGTGGCCGGGTGCCGTCTCGAGCCGCAGAAGCTGAACGGCGAGCGCATGCTTGCAAGGACCCCTGGAGCCGCGAAAGTCGTACCACCAGGCACAGGTGCACTGGTAGAGTCCGTCCCCGACCGTCACCCGGTAGGCGTATTTTCCGTCTGCGGCCAGGACATCCCAGCAGTCCTCCAACGGGGATACCCCGCCCCGGGCAACAATGCCACGGGCAGCCTGCAGCCGGGGGTGGTCCCTGACGGTACGGCCCGGGTCCAGCGGCAGTTCCCGGTGGAAGTAGGCGTCTTCCACCAAGTCGAACCCCACCTTCCCGGAAGCACCCAACCAGGCCAGCCCCTGGCTGACGCGCTCCGACGAGAGACAGGTCTTTGCGCGGAGCGCCTCTATCGAAATGACCGCCTGCCATCCAAGGAAGTCCAGGACAGTCGCTCCGGCTTCCTTCACGCCAGGGGCGGCGAGTGCCGCAAGGATCCCGCCTTCCCCCGAGAATCCCCGGCCGGCCGCCGGGGACAGCAGCAGCGTGAAGTCGGCACCGGGGAGCCTGAACACCCAGCCGCTGGCCCCGTTGTCGTGACGGAAGATGTCCAGGCGGGTGGCGAATCGGGCGACCCGCCTGGCGGCGGCAAGCCGTCCGGTACCTGCCAGCGTGACCGTTGACGGCTTCGCCGCCGCCACCTCGCGCAATCCCCGGGCCGATGGCAGTAGGAAGACCGTGCGTCCGGGCTGGGCTGCCGGCAAGGAGGCCAGAAACTGACTGACTCCGGAGCCGGAAACGGCGGCCAGATGCGTCATGCCGGCAGCGATGGCGGGTGTCTCGGCGAAGCCGCGGACCCACCGGTCAGGCAGGTCCACCTTCCGCTCCACGTGGCTCTCTTCGGGAGTGGAGACCACCAGCCGGTCCCGGCCGACGTCGAAGTGGAGCAGGTCGTTGCGGTGCACGTTGGCGAGCGCAGAGCGAAGCGGGCTGTTGATGTCCACGTTGGTGGTTCCGAAGCCGATCTCGCCGCCATCCAGGCCGCTGCCCAGCAGGTCCAGCCGCGCCTGGACCCCATTGCATGCCGAAAACGACTCACAACGCAGGCGGTCTCCTCCTGCAGTCATGACCGGGTCTACGACATCGCTGAGCCGGAAACCTGCGTCGTAGTACCTCGACGCCGCGACGTCGGCAACGGCGAGAAGCGCGCTGGACACCACGTCCGGCCTTGCCGCAAACCCGTGAAAGAAGCTGGGATTTTCCACCAGTCCTTGTGGGGTGGCGCCCAGACCTGACTCCAGGAGGAGCCGCCTGGCGCCGTGAGCTTCAACGAGTACGGATTCGGCGAGGTAACCGCTCATCCTGCTCCCCGCAGCCGGCGGGTCCGCACCCGATCAGTTCCTCGTCTGGGCAGCACATCAGGCACGTCCGGAATTGGTGATCGGTCCCCCATGTCCGGAAGTATAGGCCGCGTCCCTGGCCCTCCGATAGACCCGGAAACGGAGGAGGGGACCCCCTAGCCCGCGGACCCCCGGGCTCCGGGCTCCGGGGCCCGGGGACCGGGCGGGAAGCTAGCCGACGCTACCGGAGACGAGTGCGGCACGCAGCTGCCGGACCGCCGTCGTGCCTCCCGCGATGAACCAGTCCAGGCCGTTGACTCGCACGACGTCGGTCGCGCCGCCGGCCGCCTCGACGATCGCCTTGCCCGGCAGCCAGTCCCACTCGGGGCAACTGTGCTGGAACCAGCAGCCGAGCTCGCCGTCGGCCACCCGGCCAAGGTCACAGGAGCCGGATCCGAACATGCGAAGGGCCGCTGCCGACGTCGCTGCCGCATGCCAGGGCATGGCACACATCGGATCGGCGAGCCACGTCGGGTGGATGTACGTTGCGGCGCCGAGCTCCGAGACCGGTGTGGCCGACCTTCCCTTGCCTCCGGACGCGCCGGGGAGGAAAGTGAGGAGCTTCTCGCCGTTGAGCGTTGCCGCCCGGGACGTCCCGCCAAGCCAGAGCTTGTCCTCCTCCGGCTGGAAGATGGCGCCGAGCCCGGCACCGGACGGGTCCTTCAAAGCGATGGCCGAGCACCAGTACGTGGATCCATGCAGGAAGTTGTACGTCCCGTCGACGGGGTCGATGACCCAGGTCCGGCCGCTGCTGCCCGCCACGGAGGCGCCCTCCTCGCCCAGGATGCCGTCCTCGGGCCGGCAGCGCCGCAGCTGCTCCAGCACATAGGATTCGGCGGCGTGGTCTGCGGCCGTGACAACGTCGGAGACAGACGTCTTCTGCCTGCCCTCGAGCCCTGCCTGCCGCATCAAGAGCGCGAGCGTGCCGGCCTCGCGGACCAGGGCCTCGGCCAGTTGGTAGTCATCCAGCGACGGGTCAAGATCTGCGGTGCTGTGCCGGCCAAGCCGGTGTTTTCCTAGTTCGGTCACGCGTTCCAGAGTATCGGCGCCCGCTGGCAGTGAACAGCCGGCGCGGGAGGCCGAGCCGGACGGGCGATAATGGAGCCATGGCCAAGACACCCGCGCAGCGGATCAAGAAGCACGGCGCCAATGCGGCGGTCCCCCAACACCACCTTCCGCCGGTGATCAATCCGACCACCGACCGGACCCCGCAGAAGGCACAGAACAACACCCACCTGATTGTGATCGCCGGGGTCGTGGCCAGCCTGTTCCTGTTCTGGTACCTGCATCTGCTCACCCTCAACCAGCTCACGCAACTGTCGGGCGGCCAGGCGATGCCGGATTCGATGGTGGGCGGTTTCGACCAGGGGTTCGTGGAGCAGCTGCGAGCGGCCATGGACTCCGACGCCCGCGGCCAGCTCAGCTATGTCCACAAGACAGCCGGCATGCTCTTCCCGCTGATCTTCGGATTCACCTGGCTGCTCCTGATCGGAACCAACGTGGCCAAAAAATCCCTGCGCTGGGCGCTGTGGGCATTGCCGCTGCTCTTTGCCGTGGTCAGGCTGTGGGGCAACATCGTGATCGATGCAATGATGTCCGCCGGGACTCTCGACGCCGGTCAGGTGGCCCTGGCCTCCGGGCTCACCGTGGCCGGCTGGGCACTTCTGGCGCTGAGCCTCGTGGCCGGCGGCGTGGCCGTATTCCTCGGACGCAAAGCCACTGCAGCTTCCCCCACCACGGGACATGTCCAGCCTTAGTCCCTGTCCCTGGACTTGTCCCTCGAACCCGGCTTCACCCGTAGAACATGTCCAGCCTGGGTCCCCGGCGCTGGACTTGTTCTTCGTACCCTGATTCGACCACGGGACATGTCCAGTCCTGACTCCCGCCATTGGACTTGTCCTTGGCACACTGACTCAACCACGGGACATGTCCAGCTATGACCACGAGCAGCGGGCCCAGTGGTCCTATGCCCACTCCTCGGTCCCTGCACGGGGCATGTCCCGCGAAGCAGCACGAGACCCACGACGGGACATGTCCCCCTTTGGCCGCGGCCGCCGGACATGTTGGCGTTATGTCCAGTCCTCGCCGACAACGAGGGGCATGTCCACTTCGGTGGGAAGTCAGGGCACGTTCGTGAGGAATTCTCGGGCCTGTTCTGCGCGTTGCGGTGCGCCGGCCTTCTCGAAGTGATCTGCGGCTTCCAGCAGGTGTGTCCGTGCCTCGGGAACGTTGCCCATGGCAGCATAGGATCGGCCAAGCAACAGTGAGGCCTCGCCCAGAATTTGCGGCGACGTCTTTTCCGCAACCGTGCTGATCTCGGTCAGGATTTCGATGGCAGACTGCGGGTCGCCCGCCAGGAAATTCCAGTGACCGCGATTTAGCTTCAACAGAATATGGTCCTCGTCGGAGCCGCCAATGACGTCTGTGGCCAGTTCCGCCCGTTCAATGCAGCGGAGTGTGTCCGCGTCGGCGACCTCGGCGGCCAGGCGCATAGCCGCCGATGCCTTGTTGAACTTTGCCCAAACATCAAGATTTCGCGCCGGCGAAAATGTCTCCGCCGCAAGTTCGTGATACTCGAGCCCTTCGATCACTTTGTTGCAGAGAAAAGCAACATTGCCGATGACCCAGTACGCCTTGCCGACCAACTGGTCGTCGACCTCGTTGGATATGTCGTCGGCCAAAAGCAGACTCTCATTCCAGGCTTCCTCCAACCTTCCGCTTTCGGCGAGGGCCGCGATGAGGGCCTGCCGGGCCTTGACGTTATTCTCCACATCGCCAGCACCCGAGGACAAAAGCGCGGCTATTCGCGCGGCGTCGGCCGCCTGCCCCAGCATCCCGGCGCCCTGCCTGGCTTTTGCGAGCAGGATATTTGCTTTGCCACGGGCATCTTCAGCCGGGGCTCCAGGAGCGCCATCCACCAACTCGGCTGCAATCACGGCGCACGCCTCGAAATCGCCGGCGTCGAGCAGATTCTCGGCCTGAAAGAGCCGCATGCCCCAGGCTGCCGCCAAGTCACCATCGTTCCGCGCGATTTCCGAGGCCACCTGCGCACTGCTAGCCGCACGGCCGAAGTCATGGCTGGTTCGATATTCCCGTGCCTGCAGCTCTGCAGCGGCGTAGGAGGGTGAAACAGAGTTTCGTTGCATGCCTCAATTATCCGTTGCCGCGAGAGCGGAATCGAACCAGCCACGCAAGAAGGACCTGCGCAGGCTTCACGCAAGATTCACCCAGGAGCGCGGATATCACACTCCAGCGCAATTCTTTATAAATCGTTACCTTGTGGCGTGTCGATTTCCCCATATACTAAACCTGCACCACATGAGTCACATCAGCCTCTTACGTATCAGGAGTTCAAATGAAGAAAATCCTCGCAACGCTCCTCGTCGCTGGCGCGCTGGCCGGCGCCGGTCTGTCCGCCTCAGCAGCAGTGTCTGCCTCAAGCGGTTCGAGCCAGGGCTCTGTTGTAGCGGTCGGCTGGTGGCCGAACTCCACTCAGAAGTAACGGAGACTGTAGTGACAGGCGGCGGGTGCCGGAAGAAATTCCGGCACCCGCCGTCGCTGTTTAAGCTCAAGGATCAACCAGCATGACCTGAAAGCGGGCCCAAACGCCTACGTCCGCCGGCTCATCAACGCCGCAATATCCGCAGCCGGCGCGGGCCGGCCAAAGTAGTAGCCTTGGCCGCTGCCGCAACCCATCTCGCGCAGGATCTCGGCCTGTTCCGCCGTCTCTATGCCCTCGGCCAGGGCTTTGAGGCCGCAGGCGTGAATGAGATGCAGCACCGCGGCCACAAAGTCCCGCTGTTGCTCGTCAGTGCCCAGGCCGCTGATCAGGCTCCGGTCGATCTTGACGACGTTGACGGGCAGCTTGCGCAGGTAACTGATGGAGGAATAGCCGGTTCCGAAGTCATCGATCTCAAGCTGCACGCCGAGTCGCCGGAGGCCGTTGAGCGAATACTGGTCCACATCCCCGCCGTTGACGGCCATGGACTCGGTCAGCTCCACGATCAGGTTTGACGCATCCACCCCGGTCTCCCGCAGGATGTCCCGGACATGTTCGATCAGTTCGAGGTTCTGCAGTTCGGTGGTGGAAATGTTGACGCGGACGTTGAAGGTGCTGTCCACCTGCTGTTCCTGCTGCCATTGCCGCAATTGACGCACGGAATTACGCAGCACCCAGTGGCCCAGGTCCACGATCATGCCGGTTTCCTCTGCCAGCGGAATGAAGCTGTCCGGCATGAGCAGGCCGCGTTCGGGGTGGTTCCACCGGACCAGCGCCTCCACGCCTTCGATCCTGCCGGTGGCGAGGTCCACCACCGGCTGGTAGTGCAGGGTCAGCTGGTCTTCCCTGATCGCTTCGCGCATTTCCGTAATCATGACGCTCTGCAGCCGGCGCGCGTACAGCAGGGCCGGTTCGAACACTTTGATGCTGCTGTGCGGCTGGGCCTTGGCGGCGTACATGGCCGTGTCGGCTTCCATCACAAGGTCATCAACGGACTGTCCGGGCTCCGCGATCCGCAGGCCGATGCTCGTTCCGCACGTAATTCTCAGGTCCCCGACGTCGAGGCTCTCGTTGAGCGCGGCGAGGATCCTGTTCGCCACCCGGCGGGCGCGGACCAGATTGGACTTGGGCAGCATGACCGCGAATTCATCGCCCCCGAGGCGGGCCACGGTGTCAGTTTCGCGGACGGCGCCCTCCAGCCGCCGCGCGATCACCCGCAGGACGTCGTCGCCGGCGCTGTGCCCCAGGGTGTCGTTAATGCCCTTGAACGAATCGAGATCAAGAATCAGGAGCGCCGGCGGCATCTCGCCCCGCGAGGACTCGGCCAGGGCATGGCTCAGAACCGCGTTGAGTGCTGTGCGGTTGGCAAGTTGCGTGAGGGGGTCGGTCAAGGCCATGCGTTCGAGTTCGACCTGGGCGTCACGCAGCATCGCCGTGCGGCTTTCGACGCGCTCCTCCAGCTCCTGATAAATGGTCTGCAGGTCATCAGCCATCAGGTTAATGCCGGCAATGACGGCGGCGACGTCGTCCCGGGCCCCTGAGTGCGGGATCCTGGTGCTCAGATCGCCGCCGGCGATGCGCACAATGCCCTCCACGAGAGCATGCAGCCTGGGGTCCTGCGCTTCACTCGTCACGGACGTACTGCCTTAGCCATTCGACGGCCGCGGATTCGGAGCTGAAGAACTGTGCCGGAATCGTTTCGCTCCTGGACCGCAGGAGGTAGTGGGCAATGACCCGGTCCACCGGGCTCTCGCCCACCAGGGCGAACGCCGTCGCCGCGATGGATCCCGTGTAGACCTGCCGGGCCTCGACGCTGACACCAACGACGCCGGTAATCACCAGGAGCACCGGCATCCGCCGGCCCGCGGCGAGGGCACGGACGGCGTCACCGGCAATACGCGCTTCGGGCCCCTCGATTTCCTGGTTGGGGGGCAGCAGGACCTCGATGATGGCGCCGTCGATCATCCGTACGCCTATGGCGCGGGCCGCGTCCCCGGCCAGGTCCCGGGCGGCACCGGCGTCCGCGGAAGGCCCGTCCGACGTCGGCACTTCCGACGCCGGGGGTGCCGCAAGCGTCGCGGCCGTCGCCATCGCGGCGGCCGCCGTAAGGGCCGCTGCTGTCTCCAGTGTGGCAGGCGTCTCCGGCATCGCGGCCGCTTCGCTGTCCGCGGCAGGCGAGCCGGCCGTCACCGCCACCTCCGAAGGCACCGCCGCTTCGGCCGTCACCGCCGCACCCTGGGCGGCGCCGGTTTCATCGTCCGGGAGCCGCTCGCCGTGGCCGGCCAGGGCCTCGAGCGTCATCGGATCGCAATTCGACGGCGGCGGTCCGCGGAACCCCGGAGGTCCCGGTTCAGCCGGCGGTCGCCGTGATAGAGAATCGTTTCCCAGTCGACTTCCTCGGCTGTTTTGGCAATCACGGGGCTCTCCTTCACCTTCTTGGGGCGGGGACTGACATAAAGCCAGTTAACCATCCCGAGGAAAACATCCACGGCGGAATTGAAGACGCCGATGTAGGCGCGGATGGCGCCTGCGGCCAGGACGGCGTTCAGGGAGGCGAATGCCACGTTGCCCCAGTTGCCCACTTGGGCGTCCCGCCACACGGTCAACAGCGAGAACGCCACAATCGCGTACGGCGTCAGGACGTAGATGGCCGGGGCCGCGGTGCGGTCCTTGACCTTCGGGGTGCGGGCAAATGGAATCTTGTCGCCGGTGACGGCCTGCTGCAGCGATTTCAGCACGCCCGCCAGGTTCACCGGCAGCAGGACGAGGTTGAAGCCGTAAATCCGGAAGATGTCACTGAACCGGTGGCCGCAGTCGCGCAGGTCGCTGCCCATGGCCAGGAAGTAGGGCAGGGCCGCGAGGAACACGATCGGACTCAGCAGCCGGCTGTCATACGGGTATGCCAGGAGGAACACCAGGCCGAAGCTCGCCCAGGCGATGGAGGCCATGTAGTTCACCCGGAGCAGCACCTCCCGGAACAGGATCTTGCGGCGGTCGGACCGGTGCTGGAGGAGCTGGGCCCACAGTTTGGGCAGGATCAGCAAGCCGCCGTTGGCCCAGCGGCGGCGCTGGACCACGAGGGAGCCGAAGTCGGGAGGGGTGGCGCTGTAACTGAGCCGTTCCGGGTAGTTCACCAGGGTCCAGCCGTGCTGGCCGAGGTCGATGCTGGATTCGGTGTCTTCGATGACGGTGCGGTCCTGGATGTAGGTCCGGATTTCGAAGGCCCCGTTGGTTTCCACCTCCACGATGTCCTCGAGGGCGCGCTTGCGGATGACGGCGTTCGCGCCCACCCAGAACGTCGCACCGTAATAGCTCATGCCCTGGTGCAGGATGTGCTGGAGGTCGGTGGTGGCTCCCGCAACCCGCTCGATGCGGGTGGGGGCGCCGCGGAAGGAGGAATAGGGCGTCTGCGTCACAGCCACGCGCTCGTTGCCGGCCGATTCCAGGAAGTAGACCAGGCGGAGGCAGTAGTCGCGCAGAAGCAGGGAGTCGGCGTCGAGCGTCAACACGTAGGTGGTGTCACGGACTGCCATGACCTGGCCCTGCTCGTCAGGGGCGACGTCGGCGGCCACCTTCCGGAGCACCACGCCGTCGGCGGTGGTCTCCTTGTTCCAGGTGTGGCCCATGAGCGAAATGTAGGCGTTGAGGTTCATGGCCTTGTTGGCTTCATGCGAAAGGCTCGCGTACTTCTTGCGTTCGAATGTCTCGGTGGAGACGTTGAAGATCCAGGTCAGCCGGAGGTACAGCTCTTCGATCCGGGACAGCGGCAGCGATGCCTGCTGCACTGACGCGGCGTTCAGGCCCAGGAGCACGAGCCTCAGTTCGCGGGCCAGGCCCATGAGGACGAGGTCGACAAAGAACTCGTCGACGTGGTCCTCAACTTTTTCGGCCGACGCCATCGCTTCAAGCCATTCGGCGGCTGCCTCGTATTCGGAGACCAGCAACTCCAGTTCGCGCCCCTCGGGGCCCGCGGGCGTCTTTTGCCGACGTCGGTATTCGGCCAGGGCGGTGTTGACGCGGGCGGCCGGGGCGCTGAGTGCGGCGGAGATCTCCCCAGTCAACGCGCGGGTTGTGTCCAGCCGGGCGCGATCGCCGGGGTCCGCGGGGTGCGGCGGGTCATCGAGGAGCAGCACCACTTTGAGATCCGGGAACTCCTGCAGGGCGGCGGACCACAGCGTGGCGCGCACCACCTGGGGTTCTTCGGCATAGGAGGGCACCAGCACCGTGATGCCCTCGGAGTATTCGGCAAAGTGGCGGTCCAGTTCGCCGCGGGGCACCCTGGAATGATCGCGGAAACGATATAGGGCCCCTTGCCGGGCCAGAAGATACATGAGGGCCGAAAACGTCAGGAATGTTACGACGACAAGATAGGAAGTCGTCTCAAACTGAAACCTGAAGCCGGCATTCGGGTTGTCCGCGAGCTCTTTCAGAATGGTGGAAATGAGGTAGGTAACCCAGGCAGCCAACGTGGTCAGAATTCCTAGCCGGCCCAAGATTATTTTGCGCCTGGACGGCCTCGGATGAACAATTGAGAGCGGCTCGGAACGCCGCTCAGCCCCCCATTGACGGCGCCGGACCGCACCCTTTTGTTCGGAAGTCACGCTTTCCGCTTCTACGCGCGGCAAGACAAGCTGATCTGGCATTAGTCCCCATAAGACTGCAAAGTCGGCATATTGGCGCGCGCCTACGGCAAAACCCGCACGCCGCACCGGAATGTTCCGGTGAGTGCCCTTATGATAATGCAAGGTCAGACGCTTGCCGGACATCAGACACTCCGGCAAATGCGCGCGCTGATACCGGCGGCCGGCGCATGCCCGGCTGCTCCATGCAAGACACACAAGGGGGGCCCTGTGTCCGAACGATTCCCAGGCCGCAAGCTGTCGCTGGTCCGGCTGGGCGTACTCATCACCGCCGTAGCGGCAGTCGCCGCCGGCGGCGTCGCCGCGTGGGGCAATTTCCAGGATGTCCGGGCGGCCGAGAGCATCCCGTCCGTCTTTTCGGGATATGTCGACGTCACGGCAACGCCGCGGTATGCCTTCGAGGCCCCGGCGTCCAAGGAAGCCGAAAAAGTCGTACTGTCCTTCGTGGTCGCTGATCCCAAGGATCCGTGCACGCCATCGTGGGGCGCCGCCTACTCCCTCGCCGAGGCAGCGAACTCGCTGGACCTGGACCGGCGCGTGGCACGGCTTCAGCAACTCGGCGGGAGCGTGGCCGTTTCCTTCGGTGGGCTGACCAACCAGGAACTCGCCGTCGCCTGCACCGATTCCGCGAAGCTGACGTCGGCCTACCGGAGCGTCGTCGACCGCTACAACGTCAGCAGCATCGATCTGGACGTCGAAGGCCAGGCCCTGTCCGACCCCGCGGCCCTTGAACGGCGTGCGACGGCCATCGCGGCGCTCCAGCACGACCGCCAGCGCGACGGCAAGGGACTCAGCGTGTGGCTGACGCTGCCGGCGGATCCCAACGGCCTCACAACCGCGGGCAGCGACGCCGTGAAACACATGATCACCGCAGGCGTCGACCTCGCCGGGGTCAACGCGATGACCATGGACTACGGCGGGAGCAAGCTGCCGGGTCGTTCGATGTACGAGAACGCGGTGTCCGCCGCGGAAGCCACCCACCGCCAGCTGACGGGCCTGTACCGGGCAGCCGGCAGTGAACTCGGCAGCGAAACGGTATGGCGGAAGGTCGGCCTGACGCCGATGATCGGCCAGAACGACGTCGCCGGCGAAATCTTCACGCTCAACGACGCGCAGGATCTCAGCGCCTACGCAAGTGCAAAGGGCATCGGCCGCCTGTCGATGTGGTCCCTGAACCGAGACCGTACCTGCAGCCAGAACTTCCCCGACGTCACGAAGGTCTCCGATGGCTGCAGCGGGGTGGACCAGGGCGGCTCATCGTTCGCCACGATCCTCGGCGCCGGGGTGATGGCGAGCCCGTCGGCCGCGCCGGCCAGCGCCGCTCAGCCGACGCCGGTCCCTGCCGTCAGCGATAACCCCTCCACCAGCCCGTACCCCGTGTGGTCTGAGAACGCCGCGTACAACGCGGGCGAGCGGATCGTGTGGCATTCCAACGTGTACGAGGCCAAGTGGTGGACGCGCGCCGACACCCCGGACGATCCCGTACTCCAGGGCACAGCGACCCCGTGGCGCATCATCGGTCCGGTCCTGGCTGGAGACAAGCCCACGCCCCAGCTCACGGCGCCGGCCGGCACGGCACCGGCGTGGCAGCCCAGCACGGTCTACCGCAAGGGCGACCGGGTGCTCTTCGAGGGCAGGGTCTTTGAGGCAAAGTGGTGGACCCAGACCGACAGCCCCGAAGCTTCGCTGCAGGGATCACCAGACTCGCCGTGGTCCAAACTGCGCGATGAAGAACTGCTGAAAATCATGGCCGCCAAGTCGGCGACGCCCGCTTCTCCGGCTCCGAGCACGACGGCGTCCGCTCCGGCGCCCTAGAAGGTCCGGTTCAGCGGGTCCGGGCCCGGCCCGCGTCAGCGTCAAGCGTCAGCGTCAAGCGTCAAGCGTCAGCGGGTCCGGGCCCGGGCCCGGGCGCGCTTGCGGAGCGTGCGCTCATGCTGGACCCGCTGGGCGATGACGAGGCCGGCCGCCGCGACGCCCACCGTAATGGGGTAGCCCATGAGCCGCTCCAGCGTGCCAGGTTCCGGCACATGCATGCCCGTCACGCCGCCGGCAACGAGCGCCGCAAGGGACACTGCGCCGCAACCCAGGATGAGCCACCCCAGCGGGGTCTGCCTGAGCCACAGCCAGCCGATCACCAGGAGGGCCAGGGCGCCGGCCGCGAAGTACATGAGGGCACCGGCCACGTGCCAGGGGGATCCGGTGTTTTCGGGTACGAACCCCACAATGACGGTGCCCACGCCGGCGGTGCCGGTCAACAGCCGTGCCGCAGCCGCGGCGGCCACGCCCGCGCTCCAGCGCGCCGGGTTCTGCGCTCGGCCTGTATTCCCACGCGCCTGGGCCGGCCGGCCGGCGCCCCGCGTGAGCGGAACACCGGGCCGCGCGGCAAGGCACAGGAGTGCCGAACCGAGCAGGAGCGCGCCGACAATCATGCCAAGACCCTGGACCACAAAGGACGCGTTCATCAGCACGTGCGCCGGCGAGCAGACGTCCCGGCCGGAAAAGTCCCCGCAGGCCGAGGCGCCGAGGTCGCTGATGTAGCCGGTGCGGCGGCTGTAGGGGTCCGCTCCGGCCCAGGCGCCGATCACGGCAGACTCCGCCACGAAATACTGCAGCACGCTCAGCTTCGCCAGGGCTCCGACGTAGAACCGGGTGGCGGCCACATCCGGGTAGTAGATGGCTCCGGCGGAAAGTTCGGTGGTTCCTGCGGTCATGCCACGAGCGTAGTACCCCCGCTCACCTTGTATGCTTGTATCCGTGTCCGACTGGGCCGGCCAGTGGCCGGCCGCGGATGCCCGCCCTCGTAGCTCAGTGGATAGAGCACGGCTCTCCTAAAGCCGGTGTCGTTGGTTCGATTCCAATCGAGGGCACTTGAACTTTCCTGCCCCGGAAGAAACCCCGGATTCGGCTCCGGACTTTGACCTCCGCGCCTACCTGCGCGGCTCTTGGTCCGTCGACCGCGCGCTGCTGGACCGCAAGACCGGAACCCGCGGTACCTTCACCGGCGTCGTCCGTTTTACCGACGACGACGGCGGCCTGCACTGGCGCGAAGAAGGCACCGTCCGCTGGGCCTCCTTTGACGGCACGCCGTTCACCGCGCCGGCGAGCCGGGAATATCTGCTGCGGCCGGCGGACACGCCGGCTGTCCTGGACGTGTATTTCCCGGACGGCCGTCCCTTTCACCGCATGGGCTTTGCGGGGCAGGCCAACCGGGACGTGCACTGGTGCGACCCCGACACGTACCGCGTGACCTACACCGTGGCCGGGCCCGACGAATGCGGCTACCGCTGGGACGTCACCGGGCCGGCCAAGGACCAGCTGCTGGAGTCGGTCCTGCGCCGGCTGGACGCCGCAGTGGACACGAAACTCGATCCAGCGCCGAACGCTAGGCTTTCAGAGTGAACCCCCGCATCGTCGTCTCCGCCGTCTGCGTCTTCGATGACGCCGGACGCCTCCTGACCGTCCGGAAAAGGGGCACGGACAAGTTCATGCACCCCGGCGGCAAACCCGAGGCCGGCGAAAGCGCCGCGGAGGCGGCGGTGCGCGAGCTCCGGGAAGAAGTCGGGATTGTCCTGGCCGCTGACCGGCTGGACCTGCTGGGCTGCTGGCTCGCGGACGCCGCCAACGAGGCGGCCACGCAGATCGAGGCCACCGTCTTCACAGCTCCGGGCGTGTGGAGCGCCCGGCCGTCGGCGGAAATTGCCGAGATCCGCTGGCTGGATCTGGCAGGCGAACTGCCCGGCGACCTCGCCCCGCTGCTGACGGACCATGTGCTGCCGGCACTGTCGGCCAAACCGTCCGCGGGATAGGCCCGCCAGCGCCTGAGGGCCCGGGATCATCACACGTGATTCGTCACGATCCACGGCCCCCTTCGCCGTGTTCGGGTTGGCTCAGCTCTTACCGGGTTCGGCCGGTTCGCTCGCCTTGGCGGCTTTGCTGCCCAACAGGGGGATGAAGGCGATGAGCGCGACAACTTGGGTACCGATGGTGAAGGTGATGAGTCCGGTGTACGACGCCGTGTAGAGGGCGCCGATGATGGTTGACCCGGCGAGCCAGGCGAGGCCGTAGATGGCGGTGAAGATGCCGTATCCGGTCCCGCGTCGCGCAGTCGGGACCAGATCCGCGACCGCGGCCCGGAGGGTGGATTCGTGGATTCCCAAGGCCGCTCCCCAGACCACGGCCCCGACCCAGACGAGGGCCGGGGTGGCCGTGAAGGACAGGAAGGGGACGGCAGCGGTAAGCGGTAGGGCGATGAGCAGCCCGCGCAGCCCGATCCGGTCATAGAGCGCCCCGGAGGCCAGTGCGGCCAGCGCCGCTGCGCCCATGGAGACGGCGTAGGTGACCGGTATCAGCGCCGAGGGCAAAACTTTTTGGACTTCGAGGTGGTACGAAATGACACCGAAGGTGGAGAACCCGAACATTGATATGGCCGTGAAGGCGCTGTACCACCAGAAGCGGGCTGGCAACGGGACACGTTCCGGTGCCGGGCCGGTGGCCGCCACGGGTTCGTTGATGGCATGGGTGTCATATCGTCCTGGCTCCGGGGCGGCCCGGCGGAGCAGCAGCACGGCGATGAGAGCGAGCGCGCCGGGGACGGCCAGAACGCCGAATCCCAGCTGGTAGCCGGAGACGGCGATCATCAGTCCGACGAGCAACGGGCCCAGCAGGGCGCCGGACTGGTCGAGGGCTTCGTGGATACCGAAGGCTTTTCCCCGGCCCATGTCCGCCCCGGCGTGGGAGAGCATGGTGTCCCTTGCGGGCGTGCGGACGGCTTTGCCGAACCGCTCCATGATGACCAGCGCAGCTGCCTGCCACAGGGAGCTGGCGAGAGCAAGGAGCGGGACGGCGATCACGGTCAGGGCGTAGCCGGCGATAGTCAGCGGCCAGTACTTGCGGGTCTTGTCGGCCAGGGGGCCGGTGCCAAGCCGCAGGACCGTGGCCACGGCTTCCCCGAATCCGGTGATGAAGCCGACCATGACCGCACTGGCGCCGAGGGTGGCCAGGAACGGGCCGGTGATGGATCGGGCGCCTTCGTAGACGACGTCGGCGAGCATGCTCACCACGCCGAACGTCAGCACGAACCCCATGGGTCCGAGCCTGTTCGGCCCGGTCTTCCCGGCCCGGGCTGCCTCGAGGGGCTGATGGCTCATGTCCGGCAACGGTGCTCCTCGCGGTGGTTCCCGGCTACGGTCGGGCTGGTGTCCGGCCTCATAACAGGCTGGCCACGGCCAGACCGGCTGCCGCGGCACCAACCGCGGCGGAGGCGGTGCCAATGCCGTTCAGAAGGGCCAGGCCGGTGCGGCCGGCCTGGATGAGCCTGACGGTCTCGAAGCTGGCCGTGCTGAAGGTGGTGTAGCCGCCCAGGAATCCGGTGCCGGCTATGGCCTGCAGCTCGGGCGGTGCCGCGTGGACGATCACGGCGCCGGCGACCAGCCCCAGGAGGAAGGAGCCGGTTACGTTGATGGCGATGGTGCCAACAGGCAGGGCTGTCCGGAGTCTGGATCTAACCAGCCCGTCCACCACGAAGCGGGTCCCGGCGCCGAGTCCGCCGGCGAGTCCGAGCAAGACAATGGTCAGGGCGTTCACCGGTTCCTCCCGGGCTTGTTGGGCTGTTGCCGGCCGGTGTGCAGGTCCGTGTCCCGGTGCCGGGCGGCCTTCCTGCGATGGTGTTCGACGGCGGCACGGATCCCGGCCGCTGTTGCCGCGGCGCCGCCGATCAGCGTCGCTGTCACGTAGAGCACAGCATCGGCGGTGCGTCCTGCGCCAAGCAGGGCATTCGTTTCCAGGGCCAGGGTGCTGTAGGTGGTGAACGCGCCCATGAAACCGGTACCGGCAAGCAGCCGGATGATCCGCAGCTTCCCGGCGTCCGGACCGCGGCGGACCAGGGCCTCCAAAAGGCCGCCGAGCAGGAACGCGCCGGTCAGGTTGATGATCAGGGTGGGCAGCGGCCAGCCGGACGGGGACGGCAGGACGCTGCTGAGCCCGAAACGGGCCAAGGCTCCCAACACACCCCCGGCGATGACCACCAGCACGAACCCCGGGTGCAGGTGCACAGGGCGGTGGGCGCGTGCCGCACCCAGCGTCCCCGCGTCTGCGGCGTCGGTCCTTCCGGAAGAGCCGGCTGCTGCCGCGGCCTCGGGGGCGGGCGGTTCCATCAGCGGCCTTCCTTCGGATGGTGCCGGGGCTGGGGAGCAAGCGGGACCACCAGCACGGGCCGGTGTTGACGGTGGGTGAGATGGACAGCCACGGAACCGACCAGCAACTCCTCGAACCGGGCCCCAAAGCCGCGTTCGCGGGTGCCCACGACGATGATGGACGCGTCCCTGGCCTCGGCGAGCCGCCCCAGGGCCCGTGCCGGTTCCCCGGCGAGGGTCAGGAAGGACCACCGGATCCCGGTCCCGCCCAGGGCCTCCCGGAGGTGTTCGGCGATGCCAGCGCTGATGCCTTCGATGTCGTCGTCGACGCCGTCCGGATCAATCGGCCGGGCTTCGACCCGCCCGTCGGGTTCTTCGGCGAGGTAGGTGGTGACATCCACGTAGGCGCAGATCAGCTCGACGTTCAGGCTGAAGGCCAGTTCCGCGGCCCGGTGCGCGACCGCGAGGGGCTGGCCCGGCACCACACCCATCAGCACCGGTCCTGTGATCTTCCGTGGGACGTAGGCGACGGGTCCGGTGGCGGCCCGGGTCTCGTTGTCGGGCTCATTCATGGGCGCTCCTGATACATGGGGTCGGCTCGTTGGGATCGTTGAGGTAGGTCCCGGTCGGACCGTACGGCAGGGACGGGTCCTCGTCGGTGATTTCCAGAAGCCGATTGTATTTGGCCACACGTTCACGGCGGGCCGGCGCCCCGGATTTCAGCTGCACGAAGCCTCCCCCGACGGCGGCAGCGAGGGCATCGAAGGTTTCGCTCCCGGTGGCCGCCCGATTCGGTCTGATCAGCACGGCGGTCGCCGACGCGGTCCGGATGCCCTCCCGGGCCCGACCGTTCGGGACGCCCTGGCCGTGACGCAGCAGGACGAGGTTGCGGGGTGCGGGCAAGGCTCACCTACCTTCGGATCAGCAAAGGTAGGAACCATTAGCCAGGCGGCGGTTCGAACAGCCGCACCTGACGTGCCTGCTGTTCCGGCGGGATCCATCACCGTGAACAGAGACTACAGGCCCGGCGGCGACGGCCGCCACCATTTCGCGGCGGTGACTTCCTCGCCGGGACACTTGGTGTCGGGATCCGTCACCGCTAACCCCGGCTTAGTATCCGGGCACAGCCTCCTGGGCAACCGCGCTGGCCTCGGCAAACTGGGTCCGGTACAGCTCGGCGTAGCGGCCCTCGGCGGCGAGGAGCTCGCTGTGGGTACCGCGCTCCACGATCGAACCGTTCTCCACCACGAGGATCGCGTCTGCTGCGCGGATCGTGGAGAGCCGGTGGGCGATCACGACGGCGGTGCGGCCCTCCAGGGCGGCGCCCAACGCCTCCTGCACGGCGGCCTCGTTGGTGGAGTCCAGCGCGGCGGTGGCCTCGTCGAGGATGACCACCCGCGGCTGGGCGATGAGCAGGCGGGCAATGGTCAGGCGTTGCCGTTCGCCGCCGGAGAGCCGGTAGCCGCGCTCCCCCACCACCGTGTTCAGGCCATCGGGCAGGGACCGGATCATGTCTTCGAGCCTGGCCCGCCGCAGCACATCCCACATTTGCTCATCAGTGGCATCGGGGCGGGCCAGGCGCAGGTTGGAGGCGATGCTTTCGTGGAACAAGTGGCCGTCCTGCGTCACCATGCCGAGGGTCTCGCGCATGGAATCGAAAGTGAGGTCGCGGACGTCCACCCCGGCGCCGGGCTCGGTTCCGCCGAAGCGCACGGCGCCGGAATCGACGTCGTAAAGGCGCGACAGCAGCTGCGCGATCGTGGACTTCCCGGCGCCCGAAGAGCCGACGAGGGCGACCGTCTGGCCGGGCTCCACCCGGAAGCTGATGCCGTGCAGTACTTCCTCGCCGCCGCGGGTGTCCAGGGTCAGCACGTCCTCCAGCGAGGCTAGCGAGACCTTGTCTGCCGAGGGGTAGGCGAAGCGGACATTGTCGAACTCCACCGAGAGCGGACCGGGCGGGGACGCCACGGCGTCCGGCTTCTGCTCGATCAGCGGCTTCAGGTCCAGGATCTCGAAGACCCGCTCGAAGCTGACCAGGGCGCTCATGATTTCGACCCGGGCGCTGGAGAGTGCGGTGAGCGGCGCGTAAAGGCGCGTGAGCAGCAAGGCCAGCACGACGACGTCGCCCGCGGCCAGTTGCCCCTGCAACGCCAGGAAGCCGCCCAGGCCGTAGACCAGGGCAAGGGCCAGTGCCGAGACGAGCGTCAGCGCCGTGACGAAGGTGAACTGCAGCATGGCGGTGCGGACGCCGATGTCCCGGACGCGGCCGGCCCGGAGGGCGAACTCGCGGGACTCCTCGTCGGGGCGGCCGAAGAGCTTGACCAAGGTGGCACCGGGCGCGGAGAAGCGCTCGGTCATTTGGGTACCCATGGCGGCGTTGTGTTCGGCGGCCTCGCGCCGCAGATCGGCAAGTTTTGACCCCATCCGGCGGGCCGGGATCAGGAAGATCGGCAGCAGGATCATGGCGAGCACGGTGACGAGCCACGACTTGTTGAGCATCACCGCGAGGGTCAGCGCGAGCGCCACGACGTTGCTGACCACACCGGACAGGGTACCGGCGAAGGCCGACTGCGCTCCGATGACGTCATTGTTCAGCCGGCTCACGAGGGCGCCGGTCCGGGTCCTGGTGAAGAAGGCGATCGGCATCTTCTGGACGTGGTCGAAGACCTTGGTGCGCAGGTCCACGATGACGCCTTCACCGATTGTGGAGGACATCCAGCGGGTTACGAGGCCGATTCCGGCCTCGGCTACCGCCACGATGGCGATGAGGACCGCGAGCCAGATCACCGTTCCGGCATCCGCGTGGGCAATGATCTCGTCGACCACCTGCCCGGCGAGGACCGGGGTGGCGACCGCCAGGAAGGCCATCACGATGGACAGCAGCACGAAGGCGATCAGTTTGCCGCGGTGCGGGCGGGCAAAACTGAAGACACGCTTCAGCGTCTCCTTCGAGAACGGCTTGGACCCGCTCGAGGCGCGGGTGATGTTGTAAAGGGAGCTCCAGGCGACCCGGTCCATGCTCATGTGATGTTGCCTTTCGGGGCATCGGCGTGTAACTCGGTGACGACGCCGTTTTCGACGTTCCAGCGCACGTCAAGACGGACGTTTTCCAGCAGCCGGCGGTCGTGGGTGACGAGCAGCAACGCGCCCTCGTAACCGTCCAGTGCTTCTTCAAGCTGTTCAATGGCGGGCAGATCGAGGTGGTTGGTGGGTTCGTCCAGCACCAGCAGGTTTACCCCCCGGGCCTGCAGCAGCGCCAGCGCGGCCCGGGTCCGTTCCCCCGGGGAGAGGGAATCGACGGGCCGGTTGGTGTGATCGGCCTTCAGGCCGAACTTCGCCAGCAGGGTGCGTACTTCCGCAGGGGTCTGCTCGGTCAGGACGGCTTCGACGGCGTCCCCCAGCAACAGATCGCCGGCCAGCAGGCCGCGGGCCTGGTCGATCTCCCCGACGGCCACGGACGCACCCATGGAGGCGTCACCGGAGTCGGGCTGCTGGATTCCCAGCAGGAGCCGGAGCAGGGTGGATTTGCCTGCACCGTTGGGACCGGTGATTCCGATCCGCTCCCCCGCATTCAGTTGCAGGTTTACCGGCCCCAGGGTGAAATCACCCTGCCGCACGACGGCGTCGCGGAGGGTGGCCACCACGGCACTGGACCGGGGGGCGGCGCCGATGCTGAACTGCAGCTGCCATTCCTTGCGCGGCTCCTCGACTTCTTCGAGACGGGCAATGCGGGATTCCATCTGCCGGACCTTCTGCCCCTGCTTTTCCGAGGACTCGGTGCTGGCCGCCCGGCGGATCTTGTCATTGTCCGGGTTCTTCTTCATTGCGTTCCGGACGCCCTGGGAGCTCCATTCGCGCTGCGTGCGCGCCCGGGAGACGAGGTCAGCCTTGGTGTTGGCGAACTCTTCGTAGCGTTCGCGGGCATGGCGGCGCGCCACGGCGCGTTCCTCGAGATACGACTCGTACCCGCCGTCGTACACCGCGACCGAATTCTGGGCCAGGTCCAGTTCCACCACCGTGGACACGCAGCGGGACAGGAACTCGCGGTCATGCGAGACCAGGACCACGCCGCCGCGCAGGCCCTGCACGAAGGACTCCAGTTTGGCCAGCCCGTTGAGGTCGAGGTCGTTGGTGGGCTCGTCGAGGAGCACAATGTCGAAGCGGCTGAGCAGCAGGGCTGCCAGGGCAACGCGCGCGGCCTGGCCTCCGGAGAGCCCCGTCATCCCGGCGTCCGGCCCCACTTCCAGGCCCAGGTCTGCCAGCACGGCCGGGATCCGGTCCTCGAGGTCGGCGGCGCCGGAGGCCATCCAGCGGTCGAATGCCAGGGAGTATGCGTCGTCGGCGCCGGGGGCGCCCGAGCCCAGGGCCTCGGCGGTGGACTCCATGGCCGAGGTCGCCTCGGCGCAGCCGGTGCGCCGGGCGATGTAGCCGGCCACCGTTTCGCCGGCAATCCGCTCGTGTTCCTGCGGCAGCCAGCCCACAAAGGCGTCCGCGGGGGCCAGGCTCACGGTGCCTTCCTGCGGTTCGTCGACCCCGGCCAGCAGGCGCAGCAAGGTGGACTTGCCGGCGCCGTTGGCACCGACGACGCCGACGACGTCACCGGGAGCTACTGTCAGGGAGAGCTTTGAGAAGAGTGTGCGGTGATCGTGACCACCGGAAAGGTCCTTGGCAACAAGGGTTGCAGTCATTAGTTCATCCTCTCACCCCGGCCCGGGACGGGCTGCCCCGACGGGCAGAAACCGGTCGTCCCGGCCGACCGAAAACGGGCCGGGCATAGAAGAACCCGCCGGTCCGGACTTGGGGGGTGTACGGACCAGCGGGTTCGACCATTTAGCATAGTTGAATCACGACCTTACTCAAAATCCCAGACCCCGAAGCCACTACGCGGTCCTCCGGCACCGCAGCTCCACCGCAGACCGAAAGCAATACTGCCAACTGCACTGACAACCGACCCTGCAGGAAACCCTAGATGCCCCTACCCGCAAAGGCGTTCCAACTCTGGCTTCATCAGGTTGCCCCGTCAGCGAGCACTGCCGATATCTGCAGGATCTCCGGGATCAAGCGCACCACGCTTGCCCAGCAACTGGTGCGCGGGAAAGTTGCCGAAACCACGCTGGTCAGCATCAGCCGGGCCCTGAATCTGAACCCGCTGGCGGCGCTGGCCACCTTTGAGCACTATGCGGAGCTGGCCACCTCGCCGCAACCGCCGACCCCCGCCGAGCTCGTCAGCCAGGTGGCGACAATGGACCTGTTGCGCGCCGTCATTTCCCGGTCGTCCCCGGCGTACGGCGGCTACGGCGACAGCGGCAGTTCACTGACGCCCGGGCTGGGGCCGGCCCCGCACGCCACCTCCGTCCGAAATTGGGTGGACGCGATCGACGACGGCGAGTTGCGTCACCGTGTTTCGGCCGCCACGGGAGTCGCCCCGCAAAACTATTCGGCCCAGCTCACCGCCAACAGACTGTCTCCCGAACTGGCGGTCGCGACATCCCGCGCGGCGGGCGTAGGCTTCACAGGCGGCCTTGTCGCCACCGGCTTGATCACCGAGGAGGAAGCCGGCTGGCCGCCCGGGGCGAAGCAGTCGGCGTTGGATGCCCTCTCCGACGGAGAACTTGCGTCATTGGCCGGCGAGCGGCTTCAAGCGCTCGGAAAATCGCTGCGACGCCAGGAACAGGAACAAGCACAAACAGAGAAGATTTGGGAGAACCTCGGATGATCGGGATCCTGCAGTGGACCACGCTCGCGGTGTGCGGCGTCGTCACGCTCGCCCGCATTCCAAGCGCCCTCCGGGGCCAGAACCGGTCCCTGTTCTCCATTTTTGCCCTCATGACCCTGGCGATCCTGCTCAGCATCGATGCCCCGTATCTGGCGGTGGACCGGGCCCTGGGCGGCATGAACATCGCCAACCTGGTGCTCCGCTTTGTCATCTTCGCCGCCATCTTCTTCCTTGGACTCCGGGTGGCGCGGGGGTTCAGCGCCAACGACGCCTTGCGGCTCATCACGGGCCCGGTCGGAATCTCCGTGGCCGCCGCGGCATCGCTCGTCGTCATTGCGGTCTTCCTCATGATGGATACAGCGGGATCCTCAGCCGGGCTGGTCGGGGTGGCTGCCAAGGACCACCGCAACGCCGCCTTGGTGGAGTACTACGGAGCCGCCGGACGTCTCTATCCGGCGTTCATCACCGCAGCCCTGTTCCCCGCCATGGTGCGGACCTTCCGCAGCAGGCTCCCCGTCCTGGTGCGGTCCAGCGCGGCGTTGCTGGCGCTCGGTACCGTGGCGATTTCCCTGAGCCTGCTGTCCCCGGTTATTCCGCCGTCCCTCGGATTCTTGCGGTTTGTCTTCAACTACACCGCCATCCTGTGCCTGGTCCTGGGGCTGTGCCTGGTCTGGATTGCGAAGACTCTTGCGGTGCGGGCGCCGAAGAAGCAAGCTAACTTCACCTGAATGTCCAGGGGCTGAACAGGCGAACGATGTGGACGAACCCGGGATGATGGCGACCCTCCAGTGGGGCACCCTGGTCATATGCACCGTGGTGCTCCTCCTCCGCGTGCCGGATGCGATCCAGGGCCGGAACAGGACAGTGTTCGGAATCTTGCTGATTGCGACGCTTTGCAGCCTGCTCTCAGTTGCCGGGCCCTACGAGGCGATCGACGGGGTTCTGGGCGGCTGGAACCTCACCCACCTCATCCTGCGTTTCCTCGTGTTCGCGGCAGTGCTGCTGGTGGGCTTGCGGATGGCCAGGGGGCTCGCGGACGCACGGGGCTACCGCCTCATTGCCGGTCCGGCCGGACGCTGGGCACTGGCTGCGAGCGCCGTCGCCGTGGCGGCTACCTTCTTCCTCATGGATACCCGCGGGTCCTCGGCCGGCCTGCTGGACATAACGGACCACGGTGGACGTAACGCCGTCCTGGCCCCGTTCTACGCCGCGGCCGGGCGCACCTATCCGGGCTTTGTCTCCCTCGCCCTCCTGCCGGCGCTGCTGGCCGCCACCCGCAGCCAACTGCCGCGGCTGGTGCGTGCCGCGGCTTTCCTGACCTGCGTCGGGGCCCTTGCCACCGCCGTCAGCGTCCCTGCCTCGTTCGCCCCGGAAACCTGGACCCTCGCGCAGCAAACGGTCAACTATTTGGCCGTTGTGGGCTATGTCCTGGGGCTGGGCCTGTTCTGGTTCTCCGGGGTCGCTGCACAGGGGCCTGGTAACGCTCGTGCAACATTCCGCAAGAACAAAGGGTAGGGCATTCACAAAATCATTAGACCGTGAAAGAATCATGAATGTGTGAAAGCGACATTCGCTTTGTGTACGGAACTTAGCCGTGCGAAGCAGAGGCAGTCGTCCAAGCGCCATTGGGGGGATGAGTGGTAGCGGTCCAAATGGACCGCTCCCACTCAGCCTGTTTAACGGTGCTTTAGCCGGAACCCCGGTGGTTTCCGTTACCCGGCAGGCAGCACCAAAGCGTCTCTTTGCCCCGCCTTCGGCGCACAAACCTCAGCGCACAAACCTCAGCGTGACCAGCTGGAACGGGCGCAGCGTGAGCTCGGCCGAATCAAGGGCAGCCGTCACGCCGGGCGCATCGACGGGCCGCTCCAGCAGGTCCACGGCGCGCGCTCCTGTCACCGGGAAGTTCGCCGTCAAAAGGCCCGTGGACCGCTCCCCCAGCGATTCGTACAGCCGAACGATCACGTCGCCGGAGCCGTCCTCGGCGAGCTTGACGGCCTCGATGACGAGCGCTTCGTTGGACACGGTGAAGAGCGGTTGAACCCCGTGGGCTCCCCTGGCAAGCCGCGGTGCCAGGTTGGTGCGGTAGCCCTCTTCGACGGCGTCGGCGATGCTGGCACCCGGCCGGATCGTGACCTGGAGCTCGTGCCTGCCCTGGTCCGCGCCGGGATCCGGAAACTTCGGTGCCCGCAGGAGCGAGACCCGCACTGTGGTGGTGGTCCCGCCGTCGTCCTCCCGGATGTTGCGGGTGACGTCGTGGCCGTAGCTGGACGCGTTGGAAATGGCCACCCCGTAGCCGGGCTCCGCAACGTGGATCCAGCGGTGGGCGCAGATCTCGAACTTCGCCGCCTCCCAGGACGTGTTGAGGTGCGTGGGCCGGAACACGTGCCCGAACTGCGTCTCCGCCGCAGAGCGGTCCGCCCGGACGTCCAAGGCAAAGCCGAGCTTGAGCAGCTTTTCGCTTTCCTGCCAGTCCACGACGGTGGAGATCGCGAGGGAGTCGGCACCGGCCGCGAGCGCAATCCGCTGGGTCACAGCCGAGGAGCCGGCCATCCGTTCCACCACGACGACGGCGTTCAGGCCTTCCGGGCCGGGGCCGCGCTCCAGCGTGACCGATCGCGCCTCCACCAGCCGGACGACGTTCCTGCGGTAGAAGGCGTCGATGTCCCACGCGTCCCATTCATTCGGTGTATCCCGGTGCAGCTCCAGGAGGTTGCCGGACTCCCCGGGAGCAATCGCCTCCCGCCCGGTGGCATAGTCCATCAGCGAGGCGAGCAGTCCGTTGGCGTCCACCACGGCCCGGATGAGGCCGTTGTCCAGGATGTAGCCGCCGTTCGTTTCCGTGACGGCCACCGGTTGCCCGGACGGAACCGGCTCGGCAGCGGCCAGGGCCGGCACTCCCTGGCGCTCGTGCGGGGCGGCATTGAGGAGGAATTCCCGGTTGCCGGTGCCAAGCGCCGCACCCGCGGCCTCGGTGATGATGGCTTCAAGACCGCGTTCGACGGCGGCGTAGTTGCGTTCGGCGTCCTGGTGGACCCACGCGATGGAACTGCCGGGCAGGATGTCGTGAAACTGCTGCAGCAGGACCAGCCGCCACAGCCGCTTGAGCTCCGCGGCCGGGTAGCTGTGCCCCGCACGCACTGCCGCGGTGGCACTCCAGAGTTCGGCCTCCCGGAGCAGGTGCTCGCTGCGCCTGTTCCCCCGTTTCGTCTTGGCCTGGCTGGTGTAGGTGCCGCGGTGGAGTTCCAGGTACATCTCGCCCACCCAGACCGGCAGGGGCTCATACTCGGCCTGGGCATGCGTGAAGAAGCTGGCTGCCGAGCCGATCCGCACCTTGGGGGATCCTTCCAGGTCCGCCGTGCGCTGCGCCGCGGCCAGCATTTCGCGCGTGGGTCCCCCGCCGCCGTCGCCGTAGCCGAACGGAACCAGTGAGGTGGTTCCGCGTCCGTGGTCCCGGTAGTTGCGCTCCGCGTGTGCCAGGTCCCTGGCGCTGAGATCGGAGTTGTAGCTGTCCACCGGCGGGAAATGCGTAAACACCCGGGTGCCGTCGATGCCCTCCCAGTTGAACGTGTGATGCGGCATCCTGTTGACCTGGTTCCACGAGATCTTCTGGGTCAGGAACCAGCGGCTGCCTGCGGCCTTGATGATCTGCGGCAGCGCCGCGGAGTACCCGAACGTGTCCGGGAGCCACGCTTCCTGGCAGTCCACGCCGAACTCGGCCAGGAAGAAGTTCTTGCCCTCGAGGAACTGCCGTGCCATGGCCTCCCCGCCGGGCATATTGGAGTCAGACTCGACCCACATCCCGCCGACGGGAACGAACTGGCCGGCCCGGACTTTGTCCACGATGCGGCCGAAAAGCTCCGGATAGTACTCCTTCATCCATGCAAGCTGCTGGGCTGAGGAGCAGGAGAAGATGAAACCTGGGTCCTCGTCCATCAGCGCGACGACGTTGGAAAACGTCCGGGCGCACTTGCGGATGGTCTCCCGCACGGGCCACAGCCAGGCCGAGTCGATATGGGCGTGCCCCGTGGCCACGAGCTGGTGCGCGGAGGCGTAGGCCGGCCGGGACAGGACGCCGGCGAGCGCGGCCCGGCCGGCCTCCGCGGTACCGGCCACGTCCTCAGGGTCCATGATGTCCAGCATGCGTTCGAGTGCCCGCAGGATCTCGTGGCGGCGGGGCAGCTCGGTCGGGAGCTCGTGCATGAGTCCGCTCAGCGTGAGGATGTCCTGTTGCAGCTCCCAGACCGTCCGGTTGAGCTCGGCGATGGCGATCCTGCCGAGTCGGTATTTCGGCTCGCTGCCGGACGTCGCCTTGTCGCCGTAGGGCGTGGCGGCGAAGGTCCAGTTCTGGGACAGGTCCGGGTTGGCCGCGGCTTCGACGTAGAAGTCAACGGCCATGCCGCCGCCCAGGAGCTTGAGCGGGATGTACTGGTTGCGCGGGGAAATCGCCTTGATGATGGTCCCGTCGGACCGCCAGGCGATGCCTTCGCACTGGAAGCCCGGGAGGTCGCCGCCGAACCCCAGGTCCACGAGGATTTCCACCGACGTGCCGTCCGCCGTTCCCCAGGATTCCGGCACCTCGCCCTGCAGCCGGAGCCACTTGGTGCTCCACGGCCGGCCCCAGGCCGCGCCGTGTTCCTGCGGCGTGAACTCGTGCCGCAGGGCCTCCAGCGCCGGCACGGGCTCGTCCGGTGCGTCCCAGCTGCTCAGCCTCAGGGGCAGGGTGCGGGGGTAGACCGCGGGAGCGATGCGGTCACGCAGAAAGCGGTCCAGCCGGACTTCCGTAAGACGGCGGTCGTCGTGCAATGTGATCCTCTTCAGCGCGGGCGGGTCAGCGCTGGCGGGCCCGTTTGACTCCAGTCAATGGATAAAACTTACGTCGCGGGGAACCTTTTGGCCAAGTGCCGCCGTCAGCCGGTCACGCTAGCCGGCTGCGGGTGCCGGCACCGCCACCCTGTGCTGGCCGGCGTAGATGTTCAGGCTGGTCTGGCGGCTAAACCCGGCCAGCGTCATCCCGCTGGCCTCGGCCAGCTCGACGGCCAGGCTGGAGGGTGCGCTGACGGCTGCGAGGACCGGGATTCCGGCGAGGGATGCCTTCTGGACGAGCTCGAATGAGGCCCTGCCGGAGACCTGCAGCACGGTCCCCCGGAGCGGCAGCAGGCCCTCTCGGAGCGCCCAGCCGACCACCTTGTCCACCGCGTTGTGCCGTCCGACATCTTCCCGGAGGCACAGCAGGTCCGCCGAGCCGTCGTCGGAAATCCTGAAGAGTCCGGCGGCATGCACCCCGCCGGTCACGTCAAAGACGTCCTGGGCGGACCGTAGGGCCTGCGGGAGGGCCGCCAGCGTCTCCACGGGAATGGTCAGCGGGTCCTCGGCCGGGCTGTAGTGGGAGGACTTGCGCACGGCGTCGATCGAGTCGGTCCCGCAGATGCCGCAGGAACTGGACGTGAAGACATTGCGCCCCGTCTCGGGCCGGACGACGTCGGGCCGGAGCTGGGCCTCCACAACGTTGAAGGTCTGGACACCGTCGGCGTTTTCGCCCGCGCAGAACCTGAGCGAGACCAGCTGCTCGGGGGTCCAGATGACCCCCTCCGAGACCAGGAACCCTGCGACGAGGTCGAAATCGTTGCCCGGCGTCCGCATGGTGACGGAGAAGGACATGCTTCCGATCCGGATCTCCAGCGGTTCCTCGACGGCGAGGACGTCTTCCCGGTGGCGGACGGGGAATTCGAGGGCCTGCGGGGAACCGTCGAGGACAATCTTGTGCACCTTGCGGCGCTGTGTCACGCGGCCCATCCGATACTCCTAAGCAACATGGTGTGTGATTTTTTGGACGTTACGTTGTTTCCATCATTGCAAGCGCCCGACCCTGAAGCCAGCGCGGCAGAGGCCGGGGGCGGGAGCAGGGTGCCGGGCCGTCGATATTCAGCCCAGAAGGGCGCTCCAGTCCACCGGCCCGTCGCTGGCCGAGGTTTTCCTGGCCGTCCGCTTCACCGCCGGCTTGGGTGTCCCGGAGGCCGCCGCGGCGTCCGGGAGCGGTGTGCCCCATGGAAGCGCGAACGCGGGCACCAGTTCCCCCAACTGGACGCCGTGGGGCGGGACCACCAGTACGCCGTCGGCCGCGGCGAGGCCCCGCATCATGCCCGGGCCCGTGTGCCGCGCCGGGGACGCCATGCCGTACAACAGCCGAAAGGGCATGAGCCGAGTCCGGCCGGGATCGGCGTCAATCGTCGAACCGCAGGGGACCTCGCTGAGCGGCGGAATGGAGCAGTGGCCCAGGGCCGCGAGGAGCGGGGCTCCGATGGTGGACAGAGCCATCATGGCCGCGAGCGGGTTCCCCGGCAGGCCGAGGATGTACCTGCCGTCGGGCAGCTCGGCGAGCACGGCAGGGTGGCCGGGCCGCATGGCGATCCCGTCGATCAGCAGGCGGCCGCCGAGCTCGTCCACCGAGCGCCGGAGATGGTCCGTTGCGGAACGGCCGGTGCCGCCGGTGGTGATGACGACGTCGGCGGGCAGGCTTTCGGCGGCAGGATCGGCAGCCGGAGCAGCGGACCTGCCGCCGGACGCGTCGCGGAACGGGATGTCTGACGCGCTGCTTGACTGGCTGCTTGGCTGGCCGCTCGACTGGCCGCTTGGCTGGCCGCCGCCCGCGGGGACGGGCTCCCCGTCCTCAAGCGCGGCGAGCCATTCGGCGTAGGTATCGCCGATTTTCACCTCTTCGGTACAGATGCCGCCGAGCATCCCCACTACTGCCGCCAGTTGAGGACCGAACGTATCCCGAACTTGCCCGGGCGCCGGTAATCCGGACGTCACCACCTCGGAGCCGGTGAGGACGAGGCGGACGAGGGCCTTGCCGAGCACGGGCAGGGTGTCGTTACCGGCCAGCGCGGCGAGGGCCAGGTGAGCCGGGTTCAGGACGGCGCCGCGTTTGATCAGAACATCTCCGGCGGCCGCCTCTTCGCCGGCTTTCCTGATGTGGTCACCGTTGCGCGGATCCCCCGGCTTCGCGCTGCCGCCGAGCTTCAGGACGGGCAGTCCGTCCTCGTCGGTGCCGATGACGCCGCTTTCACTGCGCAGCACGGCCTTGGCCCCGGCGGGGATGAGGCCGCCGGTGGCAATCCGGCTGGCTTGGTGCGGCGCCAGCCGCTGGTTGGGCTCGGCCAGAATCCACGGACCGCTGCCGTTGACGGCCCAGCCGTCCATGGCGGAGGAGGCGTAGTGCGGCATGTCCTGCAGGGCAACCACGTCCGCTGCCAGGGTCCGGCCCAGTGCCTGGCGGAGCGGGACGGGGGCTGCGGGGATGGGAGTGGCACAGTCGAAGGCGAGCTGCCGGGCCTCCTGCCACGTGTGGGCTAGATGCCGGTGCTGGACGTCGGCACTGTCCTGGTCGGCGGCGTCCTTGTCGGCACTGTCCTGGCCGGCGGCGTCCTGGTCGGCGGCGTCCTTGTCGGCACTGTCCTGGCCGGCGGCGTCCTGGTCGGCGGCATCGTGACCGGCAATGCCCGGCCCGGCAGAGTCTGGTGTGTGAGCGTCCAGGGCGCCGGCTTGGGGGTCGCCGGGGACGGCCTCCAGTCCGTCCTCAAAGCTGTCCCCGGCGCCGCTGTCCCCGGCGCCGCCGTCGACGTTATTCCCGCGGGGGACGCTGGTGGGTCCGCTGCCGTCTGGAGCCGCAGGCGTCATGCCCCGGAAGCTTCGGCGGCTGCATAGTCTGTGGCGAGCCGGCGGGCTACGGCCATGGCGGCCTGCATGGATGAGGCGTCCGAGGCCTTCCCGGAGCCGGAGGCCAGGCCTGCTGCAAAGCCTGCGATGAACGTGGTCAGCGGCGCCGCCGGTCGCACCACCGAGTGGGCGGCTACGCCTGCCAGGGCAAGGACCTCGTTCACGTCAATCTCAACGCCTTCCAACTCCAGGGCCTGGAGCAGGGCACGGCACCAGTCTTCAAGCGTTTCATCCTGGCTTTTCACCGTTTGCCTCCATGGTCGAGTTCAGCTGCGGAGTTCCGGCCCGGAACCCGGACCGGGGTCTGAAGTCCTGCCGGATACCCCTAGTGCGGAAGCGTCATCCCAGGTGTCAACGTCATCCGTGGAACCGGGGGGAACGCGAACTTCCCGCACGTCCAGCCTAGCAAGAAGGGCGAAGACGGACGCGTTTTCCAGGCTGCCCGCACGCGCGGCGTCCGCGGCACTTCGTTGTAGCGCAGCTGTGCCATAAAACCCAACGAGCGGCTGCTTCCGGCCGTCGGCCGACACGGCCATGACGCCGTCGCCCGTCTCCCCCGGCTGGTCAGCGGCTGGCGCCGCGTCCCCGGCCTCTGCCAGGTTCTCGGTCACCGTTTCAATCACTGCCTCCGCCAGCATCTCCGCCAGCGTCCCGGCCAGGGCACGGACCGCCACGGCAGAGCGCGGCATGTCACAGGCCAGGACAAGGGTGAACGGCGCGGGAGCGCCGGCGTCGGAACGGCCGGCGTGCCCGGCGGCCAGCGCGTTCAGTCCCGCGGCGATCGCGGCGGCCGGGCCCGCGAACGGCGGGTCTTCCCGGCAGTTCAGGGTCCCGGCGGGCAGGTCCCCGGGGTCAGGACCGACGACGACGACGCGGCGGGCCCCGCCCGCGGCGCGCAGCGACCGCTCAAGCAGGGTGGCGCCGTCGTAAGTCAGCCGCGACTTGGGCACACCGCCCAGGCGGGCCGACCTTCCGCCGGCGAGAATGATGGCATCGAACTCCACCGGATCAGCCTAGCGCGGCGCGGGCTGCCCGGAGGCTCAGGCGCCACGGCCGGGTCCTGGCCGGGGCCGCCGTAATGCAGCAGCCGGGGCAGCGGTTCAAGCGATGGGTCAGGCGGCCGATTCCGGTAGCAGGAACGGATCCCACGCGGGGGTCGGCTTCTCGAGTTCCTTGATCTGCCAGATGGTGCCCTTCGGGGGACCCGGGACAAATCCGAGCTTCCAGCCCATCTCTGCCGGCGTGTGGTCGCCCTTGGCATTGTTGCAGCGCAGGCAGGCGGCCACGAGGTTCTCCCAAGAATCAGCACCGCCCCGGGACTTGGGCTGGACGTGATCGATCGTGTGGGCTGCCTTGCCGCAGTACGCGCAGTGGTGGGCATCGCGGCGGAGCACGCCGCGGCGGCTGACCGCCGTCATCGTGTTGTACCGCGGCCGGATGTAGCGGTTCAGGAGGATCACGGACGGGCGGCCGAGAATGTCCTGCGGGCCGACAACGGGGTCGTCCCCTTCAGCCACCACGCTGGCCTTTCCGGTCAGGACAAGGACGAGCGCCCGGCGGAAGGTGATGACCGCCAGCGGTTCATATCCAGCATTCAGAACGAGAGTGCGCATCCGCATACCTCTTCACGGCCGCACCCGCCAGGGGCACGAGGGCCGGCTGCCCTGTGCATGGTCGGGCTATGGATCGACAAGACAAGAGTAAACACTCAACTGCCAGATCACCGAATGTTTTTTCGGCGGCGCGGCCTCCTGCGCGGAAAATTCATATCCCGGTAACACGAAAGACCCCCGCCTCAAGAGGCGGGGGTCTTTGAAAGTGCGGGGGCTTGTGCCTAGCCGCCGACGCGGATGAAGACCGGGCCGGAACCGACGTTCACGCTGTAGAGAGCGGTGGTGCCGCCGTTCCAGCCGCCGTGGACTGCCATGCCGTTGCCGACGTAGACAGCGATGTGGGCCATGCCCACGCCACCGTTCTGGTAGTAGGCGAGGTCGCCCGGACGAGCTTCGGCGGCGCTCACGGTGCGGCCGAGGGACAGGTAACCTGCCGGCCAGCCGTGGTAGTGGATACCGGCCGCGGCCAGGGCGTTGGTGGCAAGGGCGGTGCAGTCCTGCGCCACGCCGAGCTGTGCGTAGGCAGCGGCAGCGATGGTTGCACCGGCGCCGCTTCCGATTCCGGCGGGGGCCAGGGCAGCTGCGCCGCCGTTGACGCCGGCCTGGGCGCCGCCGGCCTGGGTAGCTGCGGCGGTCTGGACCTGCACGACGGGCTTGGGAGCCTCGACGACGGGAGCCGGCGACGTGGTCACGGCGGGCTTCTCGTAGGAGATCGCGATGGTGGAAGCAGCCGAAATCGTGGCCGGAGCCGACGACTGGACTTCCAATGCGGAAGCGGAGGTGGATTCGCGCTGAACATTGGTCTCAGCAGCGTTGGCTGCGATTCCGCTGGTCAGAACCAGACCGGAAGCTGCGGCGATGACCGCGGCCTGACGGCCCATGCCGCCGGCGTTGTCGCCGACTGCCTTGGCAATAACAGCCAGCGAGTTGGTCTTGGTGACCTCGGCGCGGTGCCGTGCAACGGTTGCACGAGTAGTCATTAAGTTCTCTCTTTCGTGATCCTTGGACCGCGCGTTTTTGGGCGCGGACTGAGGACGCTCCGGCATCTTGGGGGTACGCCGGATCGCCCCGAAATGGGTTACTTAGCGAAGGGTGTACTGCGAAGACGCGCCAAAAGCGGAAACTGCATGCTGTCCGGACTCGGTAGAGAATGAGCCAGCGGAACGTGATCCCATCCGGGCGCCGGCAAGGGCGGCACGTGATGTGGAAGTCAGCGGGCTCAAAAGAGCCGCGCCAGTGCGCATACGCGCAGCATTGTGGCGTGAAGACACGAAAGTAGCCTCTCCCAATGCCTACGAGGTGAGCTGTCGGATTCGGATGGGAGTCACCCGGCCGCGCTGCTTCCTGGGAAGCGTTGCGACTTAACCCCTAGGCCTTCTTTCGAAGGCCAAAATTGGTTCCCCCGCCCCTGCCAGACGATGTAATGCGAACGGACCTTGAGCGGTGGCAGAGCTAGGCAATCCACTCAAGAGCGCCAACTTCGGAAAAGTTGGCGTGCTTCAAACCCTACAGGACTCCGGACTCAATGTCACATTCAGATCACGGCGTGTCACGGGAATTTGAGAGCTCTCCATCGTCTTTATTAGAGCCAGCCGAGGGGGTCAACAACGTCGCCGTTGACCATCACTTCAAAGTGGAGGTGGCAGCCCGTGGAGGCGCCGGTGGTCCCGCTCAGCGCGACGATATCGCCGCGGGAGACCTTCTGGCCGACCTTCACCGAGGACGAGGACAGGTGGTTGTACGTGGTCTCCAGACCGTTGCCGTGGTCAATGACCACACGGTTGCCGCCGCCGTAGGGGTGCCATCCGTTGAAGGTCACGGTGCCGCTGGCGGCGGCGTGGACCGGCGTGCCGCACTGGGCGGCGAAATCCTGGCCGCGGTGAAACTCCCCCGGGCCGCCCGTGATGGGGCTGACACGGTAGCCGAAGGGCGATGCCGTGATCAGCTGGTCCAGCGGCGGACCCAGCGTGCCGGCTGAAGCCGCGCGGGTAATGCTGCCGACGGACTGGGCGCTCAGCAGTTGCTTGAGCTTCCCGTCCGGGTCGCCTTTGGTGGCGATGGCCGTCCGGCTGAAATCAAGCTTTGCGGCGGCGGCAGCCGTGACGTCCGGCTGTACTGCGGCCGAGACTGCGGATCCGTCGGTGTTCGAGGCCATGACGGGACTCGTGACGGGGACCGTCACCGTGAGGACCAGACCGGTGGCGGCCAGCGCGATTCCGGCCTTCTGCCCCACGCCGCTGGCGGCGGCAAAGTCCGTTACCTGACGGAACGGGCTGCGGCGGCTGCGGCGCTCGTCGCGGTGTGCGTCACGCGGGCGTTCGGCCGTATGCGCGACGACCGGGCGCGGCTCCGGAGCGGGACCGGTCGCGCGGCGACGGCCCCTGGCGGTCTGGGTGGTCAAGAACGGTTCCTCTCTGAGAGCCTGCGAAGTTAGCTGTCGGATTCGGGTCAGAGAGATCAAAGACCCGGTCCGCCGTTGCAAGCACCCGGTCACCGAGGCGTCCTTAGGGGATCGTTCGATGGAAGCTGCTTGCCGCTGACGGACTTCACCCCAAGGCTGCCGAAGAAGCAGCCGATAGTGGTTCCCCCGCCCCTGCCAGGAGGTGGTTCTGCGACTGATCCGCTGGCAGGGCTCGGCTTCGGATCAGGTAACGCTTTGGTATCGGTACAGGGCACTAACTATAGGTGATTAAGCCGCTCGGTGATAAATCCGTGATCGCGTTTGTGCAGAACTCATGGGTCGTCCCATGACGGTGACGTTTTGGCTGGTCAGGCGACTGTTACAAAGACATGCGCGGCAACCTCTGGCGGCAGCTCCAAGGCGCCCTCGATATCCGGGACCCGGACCGAGATGTACTCCCCCACCCGCTCCAGCGAGACGAGCGCACCGGGGCGGATTCCGCCCTCATCGAGCTGGGCCAGAAGCTCCGGTTCCACCTGGATGGGCTCCGCGAGCCGGTTGACCGTGATCCGCGAATCCGCACCGTAGCCGGCCATGGCCTCCAGCAGGTTCACGACCCCGTCCGCGTGGGCCCCCGAGGGTGCGCCGCCAAGTTCCGCGAGCCCCGGAATCGGGTTCCCGTAGGGCGAAACGGTCGGGTGGTCGAGCATCTCGAAGATCCTGCGCTCGACGCGCTCACTCATGACGTGCTCCCAGCGGCACGCTTCCTCGTGGACGTAGGCCCAGTCGAGCCCGATCACGTCGGCGAGCAGGCGTTCCGCGAGGCGGTGCTTGCGCATGACGCCGACGGCGCGTTTCCGTCCAGTTTCGGTCAGTTCAAGGTGCCGGTCGCCGGAAACAATCACCAGGCCGTCACGCTCCATGCGGCCGATGGTCTGGGAAACAGTGGGGCCGGAGTGGCGGAGTCGTTCGGCGATGCGGGCGCGGAGGGCGACGATGTTTTCTTCTTCAAGTTCCAGAATGGTCCGGAGATACATCTCCGTGGTATCGATCAGATCCGTCATTCAGCTCAGCTCCTCGAGCGCAGTCCTTGCGTCATTCCCACCGTACCGCGTGCGGGCTGCGTGTAAGGATGCGCCCTGGCGAGATCCGCCGTACGTTCGCAGAACAGCCTAGCCTATTTTGAATTACTCCGGATAATTCTTGATCCGGACTGCGGATGCTCCCCCGGCGCCCGCCGGACGGCCCCTCGGGGCCGTCTCAATGACCGGACTATGACAGAGGCTTTTCCGTATCGCCGGGGGCTGTCAGGCAGAATAAAACAGGCAGAATGACAAGGGGTGTCCGTTGTAGCCATCCGGCCAGGCCACCTCCCAGCCACGCTACGAACCAGCCGAAAATTGGAGCCACTGTGAGCGACACCAGCATCACGATCCCCGCCAACCTCCTGCCCAAGGACGGACGGTTCGGCGCCGGCCCGTCCAAGGTCCGACCGGAACAGATGGAGGCCCTCGCCGCGGCGTCGACAAAGCTGCTGGGGACCTCACACCGCCAGGCACCCGTGAAGAACCTCGTCGGTTCGGTCCGCAATGGCCTCAGCGAGTTCTTCCGCGCCCCCGAGGGCTACGAAGTGATTCTCGGCGTCGGCGGCTCCACCGCATTCTGGGACATTGCCAGCTTCGGACTCGTCGAGACCAAGGCGCAGCACCTGTCCTTCGGTGAATTCGGCTCGAAGTTTGCTTCGGCTACCAACAAGGCGCCGTTCCTCGCCGAATCCTCCATCATCAAGGCCGAGCCCGGCACCCGCCCCACCGCCCAGGCAGAGGCCGGCGTGGACGTATACGCGTGGCCGCAGAACGAGACGTCCACCGGCGTGGCCGCCCCCGTCCGGCGCGTGGCCGGCGCCGACGAAGGGTCGCTGGTGCTGGTGGACGCGACGTCGGCCGCAGGCGGACTGGATGTGGACGTGGCGGAGTCCGACGTCTACTACTTTGCGCCGCAGAAGAACTTCGCGTCCGACGGCGGTCTTTGGCTTGGCCTGTTCTCCCCGGCGGCGCTGGAGCGGGCGGCCCGGATCAAGGCCAGCAACCGCTGGATCCCCGACTTCCTGGACCTCCAGACCGCAATCGACAACTCCCGGCTGAACCAGACCTACAACACCCCCGCGCTGGCCACCCTGGTGACCTTGGATGCGCAGGTGCAGTGGCTCAACGCCAACGGTGGCCTGGACTTCGCCTCCGCCCGGACCGCGGATTCCGCCGGCCGGATCTACCGCTGGGCCGAGGCGTCCGGCTACGCCACGCCGTTCGTGGCCAAGGCCGAGGACCGCTCCAACGTGATCGCCACGATCGACTTCGACGAGTCGATCGACGCCGCGGCCATCGCCAAGGTGCTCCGCGCCAACGGCGTCGTCGACACCGAGCCGTACCGCAAGCTGGGCCGCAACCAGCTGCGCATCGCCACGTTCGTGGCGATCGAACCGGACGACGTCTCGGCGCTGCTTGAGTGCATCGACTTCGTCGTGGCAGAACTCAAGAAGTAGCCTCAGCGTCCGACGGCGTCGTCCCGGCCACGTGCCGGTGCGGCGCCGTCGTCGTATCCCGGCATGCTCTCCGGCTGGGCGGCCGGGCCCGCGCCGGCTGCACCGGCCCCGGATCCGCCGGCTCCAATTGCGCCGGCGCGGCTTGCCACGCGGAAGTACCGCAGCCCGCGGGCCCGGCGGTTGAAGTGGAGCCGCAGCTGCTTCGCCCGGATGATCCACAGCAGCCCGATCAGGGCCGCGAGCAGGCCGGCAACGGCCGCGACACCCATGGACCAGCGGGGGCCAGCGATGTTTGCCACCCAGCCGACGAACGGCGCCCCGATGGGCGTTCCGCCCATGAAGATCGCCATGTACAGGGCCATCACCCGGCCTCGCATCACAGGGTCCGTGGTGGTCTGGACGTACCCGTTGGCGCTTGTCATCATGGTGATCGCGAACAGCCCCACCGGCACCAGCGCGACGCCGTACCAGAAGTAGTTGGGAGCCAGGGCTGCGATGCCGGAGGTCACTCCAAACGCCCCGGCCGCCGCGAAGATCACCCGCAGGCGCGGTGTGCCCCGGCCGGCGGATAAAAGGGCCCCGGCGACGGAGCCGATCGCCATGATCGAATTCATGAGGCCGAAGGCCCCCGCGTCGAGGCCGAATTCGGTGCCCACCATGGCCGCGATGAACAGGGCGAAATTCAGCCCCAGGGTTCCCACGATGAAGATGGCCACGAGCACCACGACGAGGTCCGGACGGTATCTCACATAGTGCAGCCCCTCGCGGATCCTGCCCTTGCCGGCCGCTGCCCGCGGCAGCCGGCGCAGCGACGCCGCCGGGATTTTCGCCAGGCTCAGCAGCAGGGCGGCGAACGTGAGGGTGTTGATGAGGAAGACCCAGCCCGGCCCGACGACGGCCGTGAGCACGCCGGCCACGGCGGGGCCGATCATCCGGGCCACGTTGAAGGAGGCGCTGTTGAGGGCCACGGCGTTGGGAAGGTAGTCGTCCTGGACCAGTTCCGAGACGAAGGTCTGGCGGACGGGGGCATCCAGCGCGGAGACCACGCCGAGCAGCAGGGCGAAGGCGTAGACCTGCCAGAGCTGCGCCGCGCCCGTTATCACGAGGATGCCCAGCCCGGCGCTCAGCAGCGCCATCGCGGACTGGGTCAGGACCAGGAGCCGTTTACGGTTGAAGCGGTCCGCGACCAGTCCGGCCACAGGGGCCAGGAAAAGCTGCGGGCCCAGTTGCAGGGCCATCGTAATGCCCACCGCGCCGGCGTCGTGCGCCGTCAGGTGCGCGAACACCAGCCAGTCCTGGGCGGTGCGCTGCATCCAGGTACCGATGTTGGAGATGAGGGCGCCGACGAACCAGATCCGGTAGTTCAGGATGTGCAGGGATTTGAACGTGGACATCAGGCCCAGCCCTCGCTATGCACTCTCCCGGACGCTTCCAACCGCTAGTCGGCCTCGTCGGCGGAGCGTTCCCGAGCATCCTCGGCGTCGTACTCGGCGGCGTCGTCTTCGGTGGCGTCCTGCTCGTCGTCGTCCTGCTCGCTGGCGGCCTGGGCATCGCCGTCGTGCTGGACGTCGTCCTCGGCGTCGGGCGCCTGCGACGGCGCCCGGGCGCCGGCCGCCTCCTCGGTCTCGTCCGTCTGCGCGTCTTCGGGGCGGACCCGTTCAGCCCACGGGACCCAGGCCGGCGCCAGGATGGAGTCTTCCGAGGGCAGCAGGCCGAGCTCGTCGACCGTCACCACTTTGGACCGCGAGTTGCGGGTCAGCACGGCGTACCACTGCCAGCCCAGGTATCCGGGCAGCCTGGATTCGAACAGATGGGTCACCAGGCGGTCGCCTTCGCTGCGGGCACCGAGGTGCTCGCCGATCTGCTCCGCGGGGGCGATGCTTTCCACTGCGGCGCGGGCGACGTCGACGGCGGCGGCCAGAAAGGCGTCAGGCTTGCCGGTGCGCCAGACGGGCACGCCGGCGCGAGGGCGGGGCCCCTGCTTCGGGCCGGTTCCCTTGGATCCGGCCGGCACTTTGGATCCGGCATCCGGCGCCGGCAACTGATCAGGTTCCTGAGTCATCAAGAGCCTTATACGTCCAGCTCGTCGGCAACCTTACGCAGGGCGGCTGCAATCGCCTTGCCCTTGTTGCCTTCCGGGTACTTGCCCGCGGACAGGGTTCCGGACAGGTTGTCCAGCACGCTGACGAGGTCCTGGACCAGAGGGGCAAGGTCCTTGGCGCTGGGCCGCTTTGCTTTGGCGATGGACGGTGTCTTGTCCAGCACCCGCAGGCCGAGGGCCTGGGCCCCCTTGCGGCCGTCGGCTACCCCAAATTCAACGCGCGTTCCGGCCTTGAGGTCCGTGACGCCCTCGGGCAACGCGGACTTGGGCAGGAAGACTTCCTGGCCGTCCTCGCCAGCGAGGAATCCGAAGCCTTTTTCCTTGTCATACCACTTGACCTTGCCGGTAGGCACGTAATCAACCTTCTTCGTTCTGCGGGGACACGGCCGGCGGTCACCGCATCCGCATGGATACGCGGGTTCAGGGTATGACTGCCCGGACCGTGTTGGTCTGTATCTCCAAGGTTATCCTGCCTTGTTCACTTTAGCGGCGTGAGGCGCGGGCGAGGCCGGACTGTTAGCGTTGCCCTCATGACACTGACGCGTTACCGGCGGCCCTTCATGATCCTTGCGGCCGCCATTGCCGTGCTGTCCCTCGTCGCCGTCGGCGCTGTCATGGCCCTGGCGTTCAACCATGTCGTGGCGCCCGTCTGGATTACCTCGGTGGCCCTCTACGGGCTCCCGGTGGCATTTATGCTCATGCTCGCCCTTGTTGTCGACGCGGCGGTCGCCCGGCGCCGCCCGCGCGGGCCCGGCGAAAGGTAACGTTGGATCGATGTCCCTCATCCGCGCGCTCAGCAAGGAACTTCAGGCACGAAGCGACGACTCGTTGCGGGCCCTGTTCTCCGCGCGGCCGGACCTGATCTCTCCCGGCGTCCCGGACTTCGCCGCCCTGGCCGCCCGCGCCAGCGGACGAGTCAGCGTGCAACGGGCACTCGAGCGGCTCAACCGTCCGCAGATGCAGGTGCTGGAAACCTTGCACCTGTGCACCAACGCCGACACCGGACACAGCGCATCCGCGGCAACGCTGAAGAAACTGATCAATGGCTCCTCGGTTGCCGCGATCGACCGCCTGCTCCATTCCCTGCAGGAACTGGCCCTCGTCCACCGCACCGATCCACCGCACGGCGCGACTCCCGCCGCCGCCAAGGCGCGGCACTACCTCCCCGTCGGCAGCCTCAAGGATGTGATCGGCATCTACCCTGCCGGGCTGGGACGCAGCTACACCGAGCTCGTGCGGCTCCAACCGGCTTTTGCGCAGCGCGTGGTGCAACTGGTGGGGGAACTGCACCGTAGCGGGGCATCCATCTCCCCCGCCACGACGCCGATGGAAGCGGCCCTGGCGCTGCAGCACTGGACGGCAACACCGGAGTCTGTCCAGGGCATCCTGGCCAGCGCGCCGGAACGCACGTCCGCGCTGCTGGCCCGGTTCGGCAACTGGGCCATGGGCGCCGTTCCGCAGGCGCAACGCCGTGCCACAGTGCTCCACGAAAGTTCCGACGTCGGCCCGGTGGACTGGCTGCTGGCGCGGGGACTGCTGGTGCCGCTGGACGCCGCGCACGTCGAACTGCCGCACAGCGTCGGCGTGTCACTGCGTGGCGGGTATGTCATTGAGGACTTCTCCCTCGTGCCGCCCGTACCCCGGCTGGGCCTCACGAGCGCCGGGCTGCGCCGCAACGCCGCCCTGGGCGCCATCGCCGAGACGCTGCGGCTCGTGGGCGAAGTGCTGTACACCGTGCGTGAGCAGCCCCTGGCGACGCTGCGCAGCGGGGGCGTCGGGGTACGGGAGATGAAGCGGCTGGCGGATTCGCTGCGGATCGGCGTGCAGGAGGCCGGGGTGCTCGCGGAGCTCTGCGGCATGGCAGGCCTGCTCCGGCTGGATGTCGACAGCTCCGCGTGGGTGCAGCCGCCGCAGCTGGAGTGGCTGGCGCTTCCCCGGCAGGAACAATGGCTGTGGCTGGTCAACGCCTGGCTGGCGAGCGAGCGCGCCCCCTCGCTCGTGGGCCAGCCCGTGAATGCTGCTGCCCCGGGGCCGGCGGGCCACCGGGGCATGGCCGGGACCACTATCAACGCGCTCTCGGCCGAGGCACAGAGGCCCGACGCCCCGGTGGTCCGCAAACGGGTCCTGGAAATCCTGAACGAACTCACCCTGGAGGCCGCGGCCCCCGACGGGCAGGCGCCCGTCCTCGATGCCGGTGCCGTGCTGGAGCGGGCCGAGTGGACCCAGCCCCGCATGGCCCGCCGGTTCAGCTCGCTGATCCGCGGCATTCTCATGGAGGCAGAGATGCTGGGCCTCATCGGTTCAGGCGCGCTCAGCCAGCTTGGGGCCGCCATCGCCGCCGAGCAGCCGGATGATGCCCTCGGAATCCTAGGCGAACACCTGCCGGCAGCCCTGCAGCACATACTGCTGCAGGCGGACCTGACCGCGGTGGCCCCCGGCTATCTCGATCCCGAACTGAGCGACCGGCTCCTCACCATGGCAGCGGCCGAGGGGCAGGGACCGGCAACCATCTACCGGTTCTCCGTTGGTTCGGTCCGCCGGGCCCTCGACGCCGGCCAGGACGCCGCGGCGATCCTGGAGTTCCTGCGGCGGCATTCAGCCACGGCCATCCCCCAGCCCCTGCAGTACCTCATCGAGGACACCGCCGCCCGCCACTCCCGGCTGCGCGTCGGGGCTGCGGCGAGCTTTATCCAGAGCGAGGACGAGACGGCCTTGCTGGATCTGCTCAACGCCCCGGCCGCCGCCGGCCTCGGGCTCGTGCGGATCGCGCCCACCGTGGTCATCTCGCACGCCGCACCGCGGGATACCGCCCAGGTGCTCAAAGGCCTGGGCCTGGCCCCCGTGCTGGAGGACGCCTCGTCCGCCGTCGTCCGGCTGCGCCGCAGCACCCCGGTTTCCGGCGGCGGCAGGCCGGTCTACACGGCCCCGCGCACGGCCCCGCCGGAGGCGGACATCGACGCCCAACTGGCCGTGCTGCGCAGCGACGGGACCCGCGCCCCCGGCGCTGCCGGTGCTCATCCTCCGGCGGCTGCCCCAGGCAGCGAGGAGGCCACCCAGCTGGGGCTGGAAACCCTGCTGAAGGCGATCCGCCTCAAGCAGCGGGTGGTCATGAATGTTGTGGACGGTATGGGGAATGCCAGCCGCGAGAACGTTGTTCCGGTAGCAGTGAATGGCGGGCGTGTCCGGGTGTTCGATCCTGACAAGGAGACCGAGCGTGTCCTGTCCATCCACCGGATTATCGACGTAGAAGCCACAGAGGAATTGCTCCAGTGAATGACGGGCCCCTGATCGTCCAGAGTGACAAAACCATCCTGCTGGAGGTCGACCACGAACTCGCAACAGAGGCCCGGCACGCCATCGCGGCGTTCGCCGAGCTGGAACGGGCCCCGGAGCACGTGCACAGCTACCGGTTGACGCCGCTGGGGCTGTGGAATGCCCGGGCTGCAGGGCTCGACGCCGAAAAGGTGCTGGACACCCTGCTCAAGTACTCCCGGTTCCCCGTGCCGCACTCCCTGCTGATCGACGTCGAAGAGACCATGTCCCGGTACGGCCGGCTCCGGCTGGAAAAGGACCCGCAGCACGGCCTGGTCATGCGTACGTCCGACTATCCGGTGCTCGAAGAGGTCAGCCGGGCCAAGAAGATCGCCCCGCTGCTCGGGCCGCGGATCGACGGCGAGACGGTGGTGGTGCATTCCTCCCAGCGCGGGCAGCTCAAGCAACTGCTGCTCAAGATCGGCTGGCCGGCCGAGGACCTGGCCGGCTACGTCGACGGCACGCCGCACCCGATCATGCTCAACGAATCCGGCTGGAAGCTCCGCCCCTACCAGAGGCTGGCAACGGAGAACTTCTGGGCCGGCGGCAGCGGCGTCGTCGTGCTCCCCTGCGGCGCCGGCAAAACGCTGGTGGGCGCCGCCGCCATGGCCACCAGCTCCACCACCACCCTGATCCTGGTGACCAACACCGTCTCGGCCCGGCAGTGGAAGGACGAGCTCCTCAAACGCACATCCCTGACCGAGGAGGAGATCGGCGAATACTCCGGCTCCGTCAAGGAAGTCCGGCCCGTCACGATCGCCACCTACCAGGTCCTGACCACCAAGCGCGGCGGGCTGTACCCGCATCTGGAGCTCGTGGACGGCAACGACTGGGGCCTGATCATCTACGACGAGGTCCACCTGCTGCCCGCGCCCATCTTCCGCATGACGGCGGACCTGCAGGCCCGGCGCCGGCTGGGACTCACCGCCACCCTGGTCCGCGAGGACGGCCGCGAGGGCGAGGTCTTCAGCCTCATCGGCCCGAAACGCTACGACGCGCCGTGGAAGGACATCGAGGCACAGGGCTACATTGCGCCCGCGGACTGCGTCGAGGTCCGGATCGACCTGCCCCGCGACGAACGCGTGGCCTACGCCATGGCCGAGGACGCAGACAAGTACCGCCTGTGCGCCACCTCGGAGACGAAGACCCGCGTGGTGGAAGAACTCGTCGCCGAACACGCCGGCGAACAGCTGCTGGTGATCGGGCAGTACATCGACCAGCTCGACGAGATCGGCGAGCGCCTCAACGCGCCCGTGATCAAGGGCGACACCACGGTCAAGGAACGCCAGCGCCTCTTTGATGCGTTCCGTGCCGGCGAGGTGCAGACCCTGGTGGTGTCCAAGGTGGCCAACTTTTCCATCGACCTGCCCGAGGCCTCGGTGGCGATCCAGGTCTCGGGCTCCTTCGGCTCCCGCCAGGAAGAGGCCCAGCGCCTGGGCCGGCTGCTGCGGCCCAAAAAGGATGGCCGCGCCGCCCGGTTCTACTCGCTCGTGGCCCGGGACACCCTGGATCAGGACTTCGCCGCGAAACGTCAGCGCTTCCTGGCCGAACAGGGTTACGCCTACCGGATCATGGACGCCAACGACGTCGGTACCGCCGGTTGAGCCGGGGCGGCGCCGCGCTTGGTGCGGCCCCGGCAGTTCCCCGAGGGCGGGAACAGCCCATGCAACACCCATCTTTCATTCAGAAAACTCCCAGAGTCTGGGAGCATCATGGGAGCATGAAGAAGAACGGTCCCGAAGCCAAGCTGCTCGTCGTCGATGATGAACCCAACATCCGCGAGCTGCTGTCAACGTCCCTGCGTTTTGCAGGTTTTGAAGTTGTCTCCGCCGGCAGCGGGCGCGAGGCACTGGCCGCCGCGGAGGAGCACGCCCCCGATCTGGCAGTCCTGGACGTCATGCTGCCGGACATGGACGGCTTCACCGTCACCCGGCGCCTGCGTGCCGCCGGCAAGCACTTCCCCGTCCTGTTCCTCACGGCCAAGGACGACACCGAAGACAAAGTCACCGGCCTGACCGTGGGCGGGGACGACTACGTCACCAAGCCGTTCAGCCTCGACGAGGTGGTGGCCCGCATCCGCGCCGTTCTCCGGCGCACGCAGCCCCAGGTCGACGACGACGCCGTGATCCGGGTCGATGACCTCCAGCTCGACGACGACGCCCACGAGGTCCGCCGCGGCGGGACCGTGATTGAGCTGTCCCCCACCGAATTCAAACTCCTGCGCTACCTCATGCTCAACCCGAACCGGGTCCTGTCCAAGGCCCAGATCCTGGACCACGTCTGGGAGTACGACTTCAACGGCGATGCCTCCATCGTGGAGTCCTACATCTCCTACCTGCGCCGCAAAGTGGACATCGATCCCGATGCCCCGGCACTGATCCAGACCAAGCGCGGCGTCGGCTACGTCCTGCGGACAGCGGAGAAGCGCTGACCTTGCTGTACCGCTGGAAGTCGGCGTCTCTGCGGTCGCAGCTCGTGGCCATCATGATGGCGCTCATGCTCGTGGCCCTTACGGCCACGGGTGCGGGCACGCTGACCCTGCTGCACAGCTTCCTGCAGGGCCAGGTGGATGACAAGCTCCGGGCCGCCGTCGATTCCGCGCGTCAGCAGCAGTCCTTCAGCCAGTTGCAGGAAACGACCTCCACCGTTCCCACCGACTATTCGCTGATGCTCTTCAGCCCGGGCGCGCCCCCTTACACGTTTGGCGGCGACAAGGACTCCCACCCCGCCATCAAGACTTTCTCCACGGTCGAAGCCCGGGAACGCCAGCAGGCGCCCTTCCAGGTGCGCGGCACCGACGGCGGCAACTGGCGGGTCGTGGCGGTCAACGTGGTGGACAACAACCAGCGCAGCGCCGTCGTCGTGATCGGCCTGCCCCTGGACCCCGTCGATTCCGTGATGGAACACGCCGCCTTGGTGGTCGTGGGGGTGGGTCTGCTGACGCTGGTCCTGGCATTCTTCATCGCCACGTGGACCGTATCGCGGTCGTTCCGGCCGCTGGCTCGCGTGGAGAAGACGGCCGCCGCCATCGCCGCCGGAGACTTGTCCCGGCGCGTGGAGGTTGAAAACCCGGGCACTGAGGTGGGCCGGCTCGGGAGTTCGCTCAATGCCATGCTCGCGCACATCGAAACAGCATTCGCCGCCCGGATGGCATCCGAGGCCAAGATGCGGCGCTTCGCGGCCGACGCCTCACACGAACTGCGCACCCCGCTGGTGACCATCCGGGGATTCTCCGAGCTCTACCGGCACGGCGCGCTGTCCACGCCGGAAGACGTGGCCACCGCGATGGGACGGATCGAGAGCGAAGCCAAGCGCATGGGGGCCATGGTCGAGGACCTTCTGCTGCTCGCGAGAATCGACGAACAGCGCCCGCTGCAGCAGAAACCGGCGGATCTGCTGCTCCTGGCCAACGATGCCGTGGTGGACACCCAGGCCAGCGACCGCAGCCGCACCATCACCCTCACCGGACTCGACGGAGCTGCCCCGGCTGCTGCCCCGGTCCTGGGCGATGAAGCCAAGCTGCGCCAGGTGGTGAGCAACCTGGTGGGCAATGCCCTGCGGTATACGCCGGAGGGCAGCCCGATCGAGATTGGCGTCGGGGTCCGGACCGCGCCGGACGGCGCACGGCACTCCGTAATCGAGGTCCGAGACCACGGACCGGGCGTCCCGGATGAGGAGGCGGCCCGGATCTTCGAGCGCTTCTACCGGGCCGATACGTCGCGGACCCGGGAAACCGGCGGCAGCGGACTTGGCCTGGCCATCGTGGCTGCCATCATCGGCGCGCATTCCGGGTCCGTGCGGGTCGAAAAGACCGACGGCGGCGGCGCCACGCTGGTGGTCAGCATCCCGTTCCTGGACGAAGACGCCACGGCATTGTCCGCGCCGGAGTTGTCCACATAGGAGCCGACGGCGGTGTCCGCCCGGTGCGCTGCCTGCCTACGCTCGAGGTGTCCGGAAGATCCGGATGAGGCAGACACTCCCCGCAAGCTTGTCCAGCAAAACTGTGTTGTGAGAAGAGACCACAGTAGATTTTTCGACTGACTCCAAGCGCTGACTGTCACGTTGCCGGGTCCCTGCTGCCTCCTTCGAACATTTGAGAGGGCACGGCCATGAGCATCATCTCCGTCGATACGGAACTCCTCCAGCTGAAATCCGCCAACGTGAAGGCCACGGTGGAGCGGATCAGCGCGGACGTCCACGCCATGAAACACGGGCTGGACGAACTTCAGGGCAGCTGGCGCGGCTCCGCGGCGACAAACTTCCAGAACCTGGTCGCCGAGTGGGCGCTGACCCAAGGCAGGGTCGAAGCATCCCTGGCGTCCATCAACCTGGCACTGAATTCGGCGGCCGCCACCTATGACCAGGCAGAGCTGGGGAACGTGCAGCGCTTCACCTGAGCCTCCCGGGTCCGGGTCAGGCCGCCCCGGGGCGGGTCAGGCCTCGGGCGTGCCCTGGTGGAAGCGCAGCCGCCACTGTGCGCCCTCAAGGACCCACAGGGAGCTGCGCAGGGCTGATCCCTCGCGCGTGTGGCTGCGGTACGTCAGGAGCACGGTCTTCTCTCCCAGCCGGTCCGCGCCCAGCAGTTCCAGTTCGGCGGGTCCGCCCGGGTTGTCCTCCAGGGCCATCATCATGGCGTCGCGGGTCCAGATGCGTCCGGAGCTGCCGATTTCGGTGAAGTCGGGGTGGAGCAGGACTGCTGTGCGGCCCATGTCCGCCCGGGTTTCCGGTTGGAGCAGTTCCCGCTCGAGCGACTCGACCACTGCTTCGGGGCTGGTCTCCGCCAAGGCTGCGGCCGGTTCTTCTTCGAGTTCGCTGAAGAGGTCCGGCTCGTCGAAGGCGCCTGGTGGGCCGAAGAGTTGCTGTTGGCCGGAGGGAGCCGCGGACTGGGTCGGTCGCATGGCCTGCTGCGGGGCCGCCGCCCTGGACGGGGCCGCCGTTGCCTGCGCTGCCTGAGGGGCCGCCTGCGGCGTCGTGGAGACCGCGTGGGCTGCTGGTGGCGTCCCGACTGCCGCTGTCCCGAATCCGGGACCCTGCCGGACGGCCACGCCTTGCTGGTACGCCGTGGCAGCTGCCCGGGCGCGGTCGTCTGCCGCTTCGTTGAGCTCGTGACCTGCGTGGCCCCGCACCCATTCGAAGGTGTACTTGCGGCCGACGAGGGCCTGGTCGATGTCCTTGAGGAGGTCGACGTTCAGCACCGGCTTGCCGTCCGCCTTGCGCCAGCCCTTGCGTTTCCAGCCGGGCATCCACTTGGTCACGGCGTTGATGACGTACTGGCTGTCGCAGAGGATGAGCAGGTCTTCGCCGGGCACGTGAGCCGTGGCCCGGAACAGGTCCAGCACCGCCATCAACTCGCCCTGGTTGTTGGTGCCGTGGGGCCATCCGCCGGCGCGCCAGCAGTCGTCATTCACGTACCAGGCCCAGCCGGCCGGGCCGGGATTTCCTAAGGCCGAACCGTCGGCCGCTGCTGTAATCGTCACTGATCTATCCTGCCAGACCCCGCCGACGTCCACCGACGCCCCCTCACGTCGGCAACAAACCACCCGGCGCCCCTCACATCCTTCCCCCACCACGCAACGCTCCCTCACCGCCGTTCTCAGCAGAGCAGTCGCGTGATCACCGTGATACCTGAGGCGGCGTCGGCTGGATCAGTGCGTTAAGTGAGGGAGGGTGTCCGGGCGGGGATGTGCTTAACCGACGACGGCGGCCCCACCCGAAGGTGGGACCGCCGTCGTTGAACAATTAGTTCAGGTGGCTGGAAGCCGGGTGGTTAGAAACCGCCCATGCCGCCCATGCCGCCCATGTCGTCGCCGCCGCCCATAGCCGGGGAGTTCTTCTCCGGCTTGTCGGCCACAACGGCCTCGGTGGTGAGGAACAGACCGGCGATGGAAGCCGCGTTCTGCAGGGCAGAGCGGGTTACCTTGACCGGGTCGTTGATGCCGGCGGCCAGCAGGTCGACGTACTCGCCGGTGGCTGCGTTGAGGCCGTGGCCTGCGGGCAGGCCGCGGACCTTGTCCACCACGACGCCGGGCTCGAGGCCGGCATTGAAGGCGATCTGCTTCAGCGGGGCGTCGATGGCAACGCGGACGATGTTCGCACCGGTTGCTTCGTCACCGGAGAGCTGCAGGTTCGCGAATGCCTTGGCACCGGCCTGGATCAGGGCAACGCCACCGCCGGCGACGATGCCCTCTTCAACAGCAGCCTTGGCGTTGCGGACAGCGTCCTCAATGCGGTGCTTGCGTTCCTTGAGCTCGACTTCGGTTGCGGCACCGGCCTTGATGACTGCAACGCCGCCGGCCAACTTGGCCAGGCGCTCCTGCAGCTTCTCGCGGTCGTAGTCGGAATCCGAGTTCTCGATCTCGGCGCGGATCTGGGACACGCGGCCGGCGATCTGGTCGGCGTCGCCTGCACCCTCAACGATGGTGGTCTCGTCCTTGGTGACAACAACCTTGCGGGCCTTGCCGAGGAGTTCGAGTCCGGCGGTCTCAAGCTTGAGGCCGACTTCCTCGGAGATGACCTGGCCACCGGTGAGGATGGCGATGTCGGCCAGCTGCGCCTTGCGGCGGTCGCCGAAGCCCGGAGCCTTGACGGCAACGGACTTGAAGGTGCCGCGGATCTTGTTGACGATCAGGGTGGCCAGGGCCTCGCCCTCGATGTCTTCGGCAATGATCAGCAGCGGCTTGTTGGACTGCATGACCTTTTCGAGGACAGCAACCAGTTCCTTGACGTTGGAGATCTTGGAGTTGACGATCAGGATGTAGGGATCCTCAAGGACCGTTTCCTGGCGCTCGGCGTCTGTGACGAAGTAAGCGGAGATGTAGCCCTTGTCGAAGCGCATGCCTTCGGTGAGCTCCAGCTCGAGGCCGAACGTGTTCGACTCCTCGACCGTGATGACGCCTTCCTTGCCGACCTTGTCGAGGGCTTCGGCGATCAGGGCGCCGATCTCGTTGTCGCCAGCAGAGATGGACGCGGTGGCGGCGATCTCTTCCTTGGTCTCGATTTCCTTGGCGGAGGCCAGGAGCTCGCGAGTGACGGCTTCGACGGCCTTCTCGATGCCGCGCTTGAGGGACAGCGGGTCAGCGCCGGCCGCGACGTTGCGCAGGCCTTCCTTGACCAGGGCCTGGGCCAGCACGGTGGCCGTGGTGGTGCCGTCGCCAGCGACGTCATCCGTCTTCTTGGCAACTTCCTTGACCAGCTCGGCGCCGATCTTCTCGTAAGGATCGTCCAGCTCGATCTCCTTGGCGATGGAAACACCATCGTTGGTGATCGTGGGGGCGCCCCACTTCTTTTCGAGGACGACGTTGCGTCCCCGCGGGCCGAGGGTGACCTTGACGGCGTCGGCGAGGATGTTCAGGCCCCGCTCAAGACCGCGGCGTGCCTCTTCATCAAATGCAATGATCTTGGCCATAACGGCAGTAGTCCTTTCGGGACAGTCGTTAAGAATGAACCTTCGCTGCGGTGCCCGCGACGGACGATCCCAACCCGGCGGCCTCTGTATGCCGCTGGGTCCGGGATCTCACCCCAGCAAGGTGTTTCTTTAGCTCCTGGACCGGCCGCCTCACTTCGCGGCCGGGCGGACCGGGCGTCGTGTTAGCAGTCAGTGCGCTGGAGTGCTAACTCAATAATTAGCACTCCCCCGGGGAGAGTGCAAGCAGTGGCCGGCCCGAACCGCCCGCCACGCGGGCCCAATACGCTATGAGCGATCAGCCGCCGTTGCTGCTGGCGGTCTCCGTGCCGCTCATCTTGGCCATGTTGTCCTCGCCGTAGGTGTAGACCACGTAGTTCGCCTGAGTGATGTCCCCGTGGGAATCGAAGCTGATCCGTCCGGACTGGCCGTCGTAGTCCGGACGCTGGCCTGCATGCAGCGCGTCTTCACAGTCCTTGTAGCTCGTGCACACCTTGCTAGCGGCCGGGCTGGCGGTCTGGCCGTCTGCTGCCGCGGCGCCGCCGGAGATGGGGACGAGGGACGCCGCGATGGAGGTTCCGGCGTCGTCCTCTGCCGCGGCGGCAGCGACGGCGGCCAGGATGACGGCGTCGTACGTCTCGGCGGCGAACGTCATGTCCTTCAGCCCGGGATCTACCGCCACGAGGTCCGCCTGGAAGGCGGCGGAGGGGAACACACCGGGCAGGATCCCGCGTGCGCCGTCGAGAGCGCGTGCGCCCAGCCCGGAGCCGTACTGGTTGACTGCTCCGTCGCTGAGGACGAGTTTCTTCCCAGCAAGGCCGGCGTTGTTCAGTTCGGCGATGGCGCCCTGGGCGCCATCGCGCGCGACCAGGACCACGGCGTCGGGATTCGCGGCTTTCGCGGCGGCAACAGCTTGTTGCGCCTGGCCCGGTTTGAACTCCGCGTCCGCCACGGTGTCCATGCCGGACTGCTTGGCCGCACTGTCGACGGCGGCGGCGACATCCTTGCCGTAGTCACCTTCCTCGTGCAGGACGGCCAGGGTATTCGCGCCGCCGTCTTTGGCCAGCTTGGCCAGGACGGAGGCCTGGGCGACGTCGGCCGCCGCGGTGCGGAAGTAGTAGCCGCCGCTCTTGTAGTTGCTGAGCCCGCTGGCAGAGTTGGCCGGCGAAATGAGCGCTACCTTGGCGTTGGACAGCACGTCGATGGCGGCCGGGGCACGGCTGGAATCAGTGGGACCGATCACGACGTCGGCCTTGGCGGCCACGAGCGCTTTGGCCTGGGCGGCGGTGTCCGTGCTGATGGTTTCCGGCAGCAGCTCCACGGGTTTGCCTTTGTGGCCGCCGGCGGCGTTGATGTCCTTGACGGCAAGCTGTGCGGCCGCGAGCTGGGGGGCGTTGAGGAAGTTCTGCCGCCCGGTGTTGTCCAGGATTAGGCCGATGCGCAGGGTACCGTCGCCACTGGCGTCGGCGCTGGCCACGCGGGCGCTGCCCGCAGGCCCCAGGCAGCCTGTCAGTGCCAGGGCCGTTACCGTTCCCGCTGCCAGGGCGCGGCCCAACGGGAAAGCTCCTGTGCGACGCCGGGCGGTGTCCCGCGGGGTGTCCGTGAGGGCGGGAAGTGCCACTAGGCGGGCCGAACGCTTTCAGCCTGCGGGCCCTTTTCGCCCTCGCCGATTTCCAGCTCCACCCGCTGGCCCTCATCCAGGGCGCGGTAGCCTTCCCCGATGATCGCGGACCAGTGCACGAAGACGTCGTTCTCGGACCCGTCGACAGTGATAAAGCCGTAGCCCTTTTCGGCGTTGAACCATTTGACGGTTCCCAGTGCCATGGTGTCCACACTTTCAACTAGCTTGCGTGCGGCCCACGTCGATGTGCGCCGCGGACTGCGAAGAGAAATCCGCAGCCACTGTATCCACAGCGTCCCGCAGTAATGCCGGTGACGGGCAGACCCGCCGGTGAATAGTTATTGAGGCGTAACCGGAATGGGTTACTGGAAGCCGGGGCCGATCACCACGACGAGAGGCATGTTGAACTCGGCGGACTCCACCAGGGTGTCGATGCCCAGGAGCGTTCCCAGAGCCTCGGCGTTGCCCTTCTGGTCCACGCTGCTGTAGAAAATCACCGACGTCTGCTGGGGAACGCCGGGCCAGTTGCCCGTCTGGCCCAGGACCCAGCCGGCGGAACTGACGGTGCCGCCGACCCTGCTGGCGAGGCCGGCGGTGGTGGTCCCGTTATAGATCGTCACCGGCTGCGTCTTGTCCACGCCGGCGGCAGTGTCCCCCGGTGTTGCAGAGGGCGAGGCTTCCGGCGCCGTCGTGGCAGCTTCGGGGCTGGCCGGGGCCGTGCTGGTCGCCTCGGGACTGGGGCTCGCCGGGCTCGTAGCAGACGGGCTGCTGCTGGCGGACGCGCTGCTGCCGGCGGAGACGGCCGATGCCTGGCCCGCAGAAAAGCCGAGCTTGGGCAGGATCAGGAAGGCCACCAGGCCGATGGCCAGCGCTATGCAGCCCGCCGCCAGGATGGGAACCAGGCTCCGGCGGCGCGATTCGGCGACGGTCCGGTGGACACCCTGCCGGGTAGAGGTCTCGGGGACCCGATCAAATTCATCCCGAGCGTATTTGGTCATGGTTAAACGACGTCCTTGCTGATTTCATACGGGGTGCCCGAGGCCGGAAGCGGGCGCAACAGGACCTGCGAATCCGGCTGCGCGTGGCGCTACTTTACGAATCTGTTCCCAGACGACGGGCAGTGCGGGCACGTTGGCGTGATGTACGTAGTCTACGCAATCTCTTGACCAGCATGGGATCGTGGGCCAGCGCCTCCTCGGTATCGATGAGGGCGTTGAGGATCTGGTAGTAGTGCGTGGCGGAAAGGTCGAAGAGCTCGCGGATGGCCTGTTCCTTGGCCCCGGCGTACTTCCACCACTGCCGCTCCAAAGCAAGCATCTGCTGGTCACGGGCACTCAGCGGCGATTCGTCCGCCACCGCCCCCAGGCTGTCCCCCGACTCGGAAATTCCGTCAAAATCCCCCGCGAGCACGTGCTCTTGCGCTGTTTCGGCCACGACACACTCCCTTGGCTGGATCCGGTAAAAAGTCAGTCCCATGCTACGGCCGAACGACAGGGTTGTCATTTGGGCGCGGTCCAGGAACGGGCGGCGCGCGCGGACGTGCGGGAGAATGGGACCTGTGTTTGATTCCGATGCCCTGTTCGAGCTGGAGCCCGCAGCCGCCGACAACCTCAGCTTCGCGGAGCTGGCACGCCAGCCGCTGAGCGAGCTGGTTGCCCAGGACTGGGCCGAGGCGCTGGCGCCGGTGGAGCCACAGCTGCGGGACGTCCTGCACTACCTCGCCAGCGACGCGGCCGCGGGTCATGAGGTCCTCCCGTCGCCGTCCAACCTCCTGCGCGCTTTCCGGCAGCCGCTGTCCGGCGTGCGGGTCCTGATCGTGGGACAGGACCCGTATCCGACGCCGGGGCACGCCGTCGGGCTGTCCTTCGCCGTCGATGGTGGCACCCGGCCGATCCCCCGCAGCCTCGCGAACATCTACAAGGAACTTGAGGCCGATCTCGGCTTCCCGCCCCGCGTCCACGGGGACCTTAGCCGCTGGGCGGAGCAGGGCGTGCTGCTCCTCAACCGGGTCCTCAGCGTCCGCGCCGGCGCGGCCGGTTCGCACCGGAGCAAGGGCTGGGAAGCCGTCACGGCGGCGGCCATCCGGGCTGTCGCGCATCGCGTGTCCGCGGACGGCGCTGGCACGGCTCCCCTCGTCGTGATCCTGTGGGGAAAGGATGCCGAGTCCGTCAGACCACTGCTGGGGTCCGCCGCCGTGATCGCCAGCGCCCACCCCAGCCCGCTCTCGGCATCCCGGGGCTTCTTCGGTTCCAGGCCGTTCAGCCGGACCAACACGCTGCTGCAGGAACAGGGCAACGGGACCGTCGACTGGGAACTGCCGCCGCTGCCGTAACAGGCCTCCCCGCCGGGGTTCCCGGCCGGGGTTCTTGGTTAGGCTTAGCTGCATGACCTCCGTCCCCGCCGCCACCACAGCCAACAAGAACTCGCGCCCCCAGACTGACCTGACAGTCCTGCGCCGGGAACAGCTCTCCCCGCACATGGTCCGGATCATCGCTGGCGGCCCGGGCTTCGCCGGGTATGTCAACAACGACTATGTGGACCGGTACGTCAAGATCGTGTTTCCGCAGCCGGGCATCGACTACCCGGACCCCCTGGACTTGTGGGCCATCCGGGAATCCATGCCGCGCAGCCAGTGGCCGTTCACCCGGACCTACACGGTCCGTTGGGTGGACGCGGCGGCCCAGGAACTCGCCATCGACTTTGTCATCCACGGCGACGAGGGCCTCGCGGGCCCCTGGGCAGCAGCGGCCAAGCCCGGTGACCGCCTCACTTTCACGGGCCCAGGCGGCGGCTACAACCCGGACCCGACGGCGGACTGGCACCTCTTTGCCGGCGATGAATCGGCGCTCCCGGCCATCGGCGCCGCCATCGAGTCGCTGCCCCAAGACGCCCGCGGCCTCGCCTTCCTCGAGGTGGACAGCGACGCCGACATCCAGGCGATCGCGGCGCCTGCCGGCGTCGAACTGCGCTGGCTGCTGCGCAGCGGCGTCCCCGCCGGCGAGAGCGAACTGCTGGTCACGGCCGTGCGCGAGGCCGAGTGGCCCGAGGGCCGCGTCCAGGTCTTTGCCCACGGCGAGCGGGGTTACATGAAGGGCCTGCGCAGCGTTTTCTACGTGCAGCGCGGGCTGGAGCGGACCCAGGTTTCCCTCTCCGGCTACTGGGCCAAGGGCCGCGTGGAGGACGACTTCCAGGCGGAGAAGAAGCTGCCGATAGGCAAGATCTGAGGCCGAATATCTCACGGCACAGGATCTAACGGCGCCAGATCCAAAGGCACCGCTGGCCGGACAGCCTAGCGGCGGCGGGCCCGGCGCCGCTCGTTGCTGGCGAGGCTTCGCGTCAGGGGCCGTGCCAGGGTGTCACCGAGCACAATCCCCGCAGCGACGCCGAGCACGATCGCCCCGGCGTTCAGCATCCCCCCGGCGCCTATGAGAATCTCGGATTCCTCGATGGTCAATACATACATGGAGCGGAATATGGTGAGGCCGGGAAGCAGGATCAGGGCCGCGGGGACGGCCACGACCAGCTGGGGAGCACCCATCCGGAGGGCCAACACCCGGGCCAGCAAGCCGATCGCCACGGCCGCGAGGGCCGGCGCGAACCGGGACCCGATGCCCACGGCGTCGCCCCCGATCAGGACCAGATAGCCCACCACCCCCACGGCCGCCGTCGGCAGCAGCAGCTTCACGCTGGTCTGTTCCGTAATGCCGATCATCAGCACCGCAATGGCGATCAGGACCACGATGACCCACAAGTCATACCTGGGCGGGAATGTTTCCGTGACGTCGATCGGTTCCATGCCGGTCATGTCGCCCACGACGAAGCCGACGGCGATGCCGGCGACCAGCGCCCCGAAGGTCAGCATCGTGGACAGGAACCGGCCCGCCGCCGTGACGGGGAAGCCGTTGATCGCATCCTGCACCGAGGATACGAGCCGTCCCGTGGGCAGGAGCAGCAGGATGCCGCCGACCACCACGATCGCCGGGGCAATCTGTATCCCCACCGGGCTGCCGAAACGCCACAACAGCAGGGCAATGATGGTCACCAGAAACGAACACGAGGCCGTGATGAAGAAGTCCGGAGTACGCCAGCGGCCCAGCTGGCGGGCCAGCAGGCTCACGAACATATTGGAGATGAACGCGACCATGGACGCGCCCAGCCCTCCGCCCAGGACGCCGACGAAGACGGCGGAGAACACGCCGAAAGCCACCGTGACCATCCACCGCGGGAAAGGCTTGGCGCTGCGGGTGATGTCCTCGAGCCGGCGCACGGCTTCCTCGCGGCCGACGCCGCCGGCCACGATGTCCGTCACCAGCTGGTGCACCTGCGAGAGGCCCGCGTAGTTGTTGGTCCAGGACCGCACGACGCGCAGCAAGGAGATGGGGGTCTGGTCCTTCGGGGCATAGTTGATGGCCACCGACTGGTTGGTGATGTCCACCTCGATGTTCTTCAACCCGAGCGCGGCGGTGATGGCAATGATGCTGGTCTCGACCTCGAGGGCGCCGGCCCCGTACCGGAACATGGATTCCGCCAGTTTGAGGGCGAAGTCGATGGTCTTGCGGGCCGAGGCGTCCACCCCGCCGACCTGGATCATGGGGTTGGCATAGGGGCTGCCGGCGAGCCGGTCCACGATGCTCAGCGGCGCCGTCGGCGGGTTTTCACCTTGGACCAGCCGGCGCAGCATCCGCTTAGCGGCGACGTTCTGGCGCACCTGCATGGGCGACATCGGTTCGGTCCGGGGCAGGCCGTCCGTGGGCGGCCTGCGGCGGCCGTCGGGTTCTTTGTTCATTCCGGCCTCCTCACTGTCCTTGACGGTTTTTGCCGATGGCCTAGTAGAACTGCTGGCCCGTGCGCCGGGTGTAGAGCTGGCGTGCCACGCGCTCCCCCGCCGTCATCCAGGCCTTGTACTTCAAGGGGCTCAGCACCTGGTCGTAGCAGCCGACGAAGTCGGTCACGGTCTTGCTGAAGCTCGTCTTGAAGAGGCCCAGCCCGTGGAACGGGTTCGACGTGTCCTTGAGCTTGTCGCTCGGCGGGGTGCCGCAGAAGTCGTACTCGGTGCAGCCAAGGTCCTTGAGCTGGTTGATGGCCGTCCACTGCACAAGGTGCGAGTCGCCGTACTGACCCCGCTTCTGCAGCGACCCGCCGTCCTTGTACGTGCCCTTGCGGCCGTAGTTGATCACGAACGCGCCCACCGAAGGCACGCCGTTCTCGTACACGAAGAGCAGCCTGCCCTGGTCCCGCTTCAGGAAGTTGGTCCAGAACTGGCGGTAGTACTCATACTCGCGGACCCGGACCTGGGATTTGGCCTCCACCGTGGTGGTCATCAGGGCATACATGGCCCGGAAATTCTCATCCGTGGGTTCGACGTTGTGGACCTCCACGCCCTCGCGGATGGCCCGGCGCACGGCATTGCGGCCGCGGGAGTGCAGGTTGCGCAGCAGCTGGTTTTCCTCCGGCGCAATGTCAAGAAGCGCCGTGGAGTCGTTCGGCTGCAGGTTGTGGGTCTTGACGAGTCCGGCGCCTTCAAGGACCCGGGCGGCGTCGTCGGAGAGGATGATGTCCGGCTCGATTTTGATTGCGAAGACGCCCAGCCTGGCCCGCTTCACGAAGTCCGCGTTCGCGGCGGTGATCCCGGGGATGTCGTCGACAGACGCCACGTCGGGGCCCTTGATCAGATACCACAGCTTTCCGAGCAGCGGGAAGGACTTCTCCAGGACCAGGTTGTAGCTCGTGTAGTCCGCCGTCTCGTAGACCAGGTGCAGGGGTTTCCAGCCAAAGTGCTGCTTAACCTCGGCGAAGGCTTCGGATTGCAGGAGATTGCCGCCGTTGGGGTTCGCGGTGACGTGGGCATCCCAGTTGGCAATCTCTTCGGCGGAGGCAAAGCGGGCAGTGAATTCACGCAAGGGTGCGGCATCCAATCATTGCGGTACGAGCGTCGGCGGCATGCGGACATGCAGCCCCAAGTCTATCGGTCCGCACCCTGCCGCCGGTCCGGACAAGACGGTTACGCTGGTCTCATGCAGGCTCAGCAACAACCGCTGGAAGGCCGTCCCGGGGCGCCCGGCGGACGCTCACGAGACGCCGGAAGCGGCTCCCAGGTGATCGCACTGTTCGTGTTCCTCGGCGCGTCGGCGCTCGTTGCGGCCCTGGGCGGCCTGGCCACGGCCAACCACGTCAACGGCTGGTACGCCACGGCGGACAAGGCGCCATGGTCCCCGCCCAACTGGGTCTTCGGCCCGGTCTGGACGCTCCTGTACACCGCCATGGCCGTCGCGGCGTGGCTGGTCTGGCGCAAACACGCCGAAGGGTCCAGGACGGCGCTCACCGCCTACGGGCTCCAACTGGTGCTGAACCTGCTGTGGACCCCGGCCTTCTTTGCCCTGTACCCGGTCCTCGGGACGCCGGCGCTGTGGATCGCGTTCGGGATCATCGTGGCACTCGCCGTCGCGGTGGCCGTGACCGTGGTGCTCTTCGGGCCCATCAGCCGGACGGCAGGGCTGCTGATGCTGCCCTACCTGTCCTGGATCGTGTTCGCGTCCACGCTGAATCTGTGGGCGGCCCTGCACAACTAGCGTCCGCCGCAAGTGGCCCCGGCGGGCGCCGGCTAGCCCGCTAGCACTCCACGACGTTCACGGCTAGGCCGCCCATCGCGGTTTCCTTGTACTTGGAGCTCATGTCCTTGCCGGTCTCGCGCATGGTCACGATGACCTCGTCGAGGGAGACCCGGTGCGAGCCGTCGCCCCACAGGGCCATCTTGGCGGCGTTGATGGCCTTCGCCGCGGCGATCGCGTTGCGTTCGATGCAGGGGATCTGGACGAGGCCGCCGATCGGATCACAGGTCAGGCCAAGGTTATGCTCCATCGCGATTTCCGCGGCGTTTTCCACCTGCTGGGGCGTGCCGCCCATGACTTCGGCCAGGCCGGCGGCGGCCATCGACGACGCCGAGCCCACCTCGCCCTGACAGCCGACCTCCGCGCCGGAGATCGAGGCCTGTTCCTTGTACAGCACGCCGACGGCGGCCGCGGTCAGCAGGAACTTGACCACGACGTCGTCGCGGTCGGCCTGGGTGGCCTTATCCATGCCGGGTGCGAAGTGCAGCGCGTAGTAAAGCACGGCCGGGATGATGCCCGCGGCGCCGTTGGTGGGGGCGGTGACCACACGGCCGCCCGAGGCGTTTTCCTCGTTCACGGCCAGCGCGATCAGGTTGACCCATTCCTGCCAGTACTTCGGGTCCCGGTCCTTGTCCTCCTTCATGAGGCGCTCGTGCCAGTCGGGGGCCCGACGCCGGACCTTGAGGCCGCCGGGCAGCAGCCCGACGCGCTTGAGGCTGACCTCGACGCAGCCCTCCATCACCGAGTAGATGTGCAGGAGCCCCTCGCGGATCTCCTCCTCGGTGCGCGAGGCTCGCTCGTTGACGAACATGATCTCACCGATCGAGAGGCCCTTGGACTGGCAGCGGCCCAGCAGTTCCGCGGCCGTCCGGAACGGCAGGGGAAGTTCCTTCTTCGATTCGTCGAGTTCCTTCAGGGCCGCCTCTTCCTCGCCCTCGCGGACGATGAAGCCGCCGCCCACGGAGAAGAACGTGGCGCTGTGGAGGACCTCGCCGTCGGCGTCCGAGACGGTGAACGTCATCCCGTTGGTGTGCCGGGGCAGGATGGTGAGCGGCCGCAGGACCATGTCCTTCACGCCGTACGGCAGGGAAACAGCTCCGGCCAGTTGCAGGATGCCGGTCTCCGCGATCGTGGCGAGCCGGCCTTCCACTTCCTCGGGGAGGATCAGTTCGGGGTGGAAGCCCTCAAGCCCGAGCAGGATGGCGGTCATCGTGCCGTGGCCGTGGCCCGTGGCGGCAAGCGAGCCATAGAGGTCAACGCGCAGGGACGCCACCTTGTCCAGGTCGCCGGAAGCCTTGAGTTCTTCGGCGAAGACGGCGGCGGCCCGCATGGGGCCCACGGTGTGCGAGCTGGATGGCCCTATTCCGATGGAAAAGAGGTCAAAGACTCCAACAGCCATTGTCGGTTCCTAACTAGGTCTTGCTGTGGCCCGGCAGAGGGTCTTGCCGGAAGGCGGCGCGGCCGCCGGTCGGCGGCAGTACCGCCGGATGCACGACGCCGGGCGGCGGCTTGTGGCCGCGGCCCGCCCGGCGTCGTGTCTACTTCAGTGATACGTCGCCTAGGCGAGGTTATCAACCGAGGGGTACAGCGGGTGGGCGGCGGCGAGGGCCTCCACCCGGGTGCGCAGACCGGACAGGTCCGCGCCGGCGTCGGCGGTCAGGGCCTCGGCGATGATGTCGGCGACCTCGGTGAAGGCCGCTTCGCCAAAGCCGCGGGTGGCCAGCGCCGGGGTGCCGATCCGCAGCCCCGAGGTGACCATCGGCGGGCGCGGGTCGAACGGGACGGCGTTGCGGTTGACGGTGATGTCGATGGCCGCCAGGCGGTCCTCGGCTTCCTGCCCGTTGAGCTCGCAGTTGCGCAGGTCCACGAGGACCAGGTGCACGTCGGTGCCGCCGGAGATCACGTTGATCCCCTTGGCGGTGACGTCCGGCTGGAGCAGGCGGTCGGCGAGGATCCGCGCGCCGGCAAGGACGCGTTCCTGGCGTTCTTTGAACTCCGGGGACGCGGCGATCTTGAAGGCCACGGCCTTGCCGGCGATCACGTGCTCCAACGGGCCGCCCTGCTGGCCGGGGAACACCGCGGAGTTGATCTTCTTCGCGATGTCGGCGTCGTTGCTGAGGATGATGCCGCCGCGCGGACCGGCGAGGGTCTTGTGCGTGGTGGACGTCGTGACGTGGGCGTGCGGGACCGGGCTCGGGTGCAGCCCGGCCGCCACGAGGCCGGCAAAGTGGGCCATGTCCACCATGAGGTAGGCGCCCACGGAGTCGGCGATCCGGCGGAACTCGGTGAAGTCGAGCTGGCGGGCGTACGCGGACCAGCCGGCAACGATCAGCTGCGGCTTGTGCTCCTGGGCCAGGCGTTCGACCTCGGCCATGTCGATCCGGTGGTCATCCTCGCGGACCTGGTACGGGATGACGTTGTAGAGCCGGCCGGAGAAGTTGATCTTCATGCCGTGGGTCAGGTGCCCGCCGTGGGCCAGGTTCAGGCCCATGATGGTGTCGCCCGGACGGATCAGGGCGTGCATCACGGAGGCGTTGGCCTGCGCGCCGGAGTGCGGCTGGACGTTGGCGTACTCGGCGCCGAACAGGGCCTTGACCCGGTCGATCGCGAGCTGCTCGATCACGTCAACGTGCTCGCAGCCGCCGTAGTAGCGCTTGCCCGGGTAGCCCTCGGCGTACTTGTTGGTCAACACCGAGCCCTGCGCCTGCATGACGGCCCTGGCGGTGTGGTTCTCCGAGGCAATCATCTCCAGGCCCTCGCGCTGGCGGGTGAGCTCGTCATCGATCTTCGCGGCGATCTCCGGGTCCAGGGCGGACAGGTCCGCGTCCAGGCTCGGCGAGACGACCTGCTCAAACGCCAGAGTCTCTGTTCCTACAGCCCCTCCCGCGCTCACAGTTCGCCGCCGTTCTTGGAGGCGTATTCCTGGGCCGAGAGCAGCGGGCCGTCCGAGTCAGCGGCCACCTTGAAGAGCCAGCCGGCACCGTACGGATCGCTGTTGATCAGCGCGGGGTCCTCGACGACGGCGGCGTTGATTTCGGTCACCTCGCCCGTGACGGGGGCGTACAGGTCCGAGACGGACTTGGTCGATTCGACCTCGCCGCAAGTCTCTCCGGCGGTCACCGCGGAGCCGACCTCGGGCAGGTCGACGTAGACAATGTCGCCGAGGGCGTCGGTGGCGACGGCGGAGATGCCGATGGACACGACATTCCCGGCCTCACGCGCGACCCACTCGTGCTCGTCGGAGTACTGCAGTTCAGGGGCAACTTTTGCCATGTGTTTTTCCTAAGTCTTGGAGTGGTCGTTGGTGCTAATTCAATTGTGGTTGGGTTACGTACTGACCGTGGCCGGGTTACGCGGCCGGAAACCGAATTCCTCCGCGTGCTCGGTCGCGAAGGCGCCCGCTGGGCGGACGCGTCGCTCCCTTAGACGCACGCTTCCGGAATCCGCTCCCCTGCCGCTTTCGGTTAGTTCAGTTCCGCGGGCCAACAGTTTCGGACGGGCCACCAGTTCTCCGGAAAGAAACCGTGGCCGTTCGAATCTTCTAGGGCCGGGCTGCTTCTTGGCTTCAAGGGTGTCATCAAGCTCACCCCCCAATGTTCGAGCTTGACAGGGCACCCGTTGGAACAAGCCGACCCCCGGTAGGCGGCTCATCCCCCAGCACCCTTGGTGTTCGAAGGCGCTTGTTCCCGTTGCTCCGGTTCCAGGGCGTGGTCTCAAAGGTGACGTGCCCCCAAGGGGTTGGCCGGCCGCGGTTTTCGAAAGCGTGCGTCTAAGCGAGGAACGAGCGAGCACGCGTGAAAACTGGGGCCAGCCAGCCCCGGAGCCGGGCACCGGTGAGGCACACGGCTCCGGGACCGACCCAGCCGGGCTACTTTTGGCGCTTGTAGAACGGCAGTGCGACAACTTCGAAGGGCTCCGTCTTGCCGCGAAGATCGATGTCCAAGGCCGTGCCGGGTTCGGTGAACTCAACATCGACGTAGGCCATGGCAACCGGGTAGCCCAAAGTGGGTGAGGGCTGGCCGGAGGTGACCTCGCCCACCACGTTGCCGTCCTTGAGGACCGGGTAGTGGCCGCGGCCTGCCCGGCGTCCGAGGCCCTTGAGACCGACGAGCTTGCGGCCCGTGGTGGAGCCGGCGCCGGCTTCCTTCTTGGCGGCCAGGGCCGCCTTGCCGATGAAGTCGCCTTCCTTGGACAGCGCGACGACGGGGCCCAGTCCCGCGGCGAAGGGGTCGCCTTCGAGCGAGAGTTCGTTGCCGTAGAGCGGCATGCCGGCCTCGAGCCGCAGGGAGTCGCGGGAGGCGAGGCCAGCGGGGGTCAGCTCGCCGTCCTCGGCGATGGCGATGAGCGCTTGCCAAAGGGCTGCGGCGTCGTGGTTGTCCACGAAGATCTCGAAGCCGTCTTCGCCGGTGTAGCCGGTGCGGGCCAGCAAGAGGTCTTGGCTGGCGCCGCCGACCATGAAGGGCACCTCGACGGCGGCGTAGTACTTCAGGCCGGTGACGAGCTCGTGCTGCGCGGCCGGGACAAGGCGGAGCAGGATGGCCTCCGCTTTGGGACCCTGCACGGCGATCAGCGAGGTTTCGGCGGAGGCGTCCTGGACGGTGACCTCAAAGCCTGCAGCGCGCTCAGCCATGGCAGCTGCGACCACCTTGGCGTTGCCCGCGTTGGGGACCACCAGGAACTTCTGCTCGCCACGGCGGTAGGTGATGAGGTCGTCGATGATGCCGCCGTCCTCGTTGCAGATCAGCGAGTACTTGGCCTTGCCGATCGCCATGGCGGAGATCTTGCCGACCAGGGCGTAGTCGAGGAAGGCCGCGGCGTCCGGGCCGGTGACCCAGACTTCGCCCATGTGGGAGAGGTCGAACAGGCCCGCGGAGTTGCGGACGGCGTGGTGCTCGGCGAGTTCGGAGCTGTACTTCAGGGGCATCTGCCAGCCGCCGAAGTCCGTGAAGGAGGCGCCGAGCTTCTTGTGCTCTTCGTACAGGGCCGTGTAATTCTCAGTCATCGTTGGCTGTCCTTAGTTGGCGGAGGCGGAGTCGTCGGAGTGGTCCTCGAAGGCTTCGAGGGGTGGGCAGGAGCAGATCAGGTGGCGGTCGCCCGCGGCGCCGTCGATCCGGCCGACCGGCGGGAAGTACTTGTCCTGCTTGAGCGTGTGGACCGGGAAGACGGCCTGCTCGCGCGGGTACTCGCGGGTCCAGTCGGTGCTGATCACCGCGGCGGCGGTGTGCGGCGCGTTGCGCAGCGGGCTGTGCTCCACGGTGAAGTCACCGTGGGCCACCTGGTCGATTTCGGCGCGGATGGCGACCATGGCCGTGATGAAACGATCGATCTCGCCGAGGTCCTCGGATTCGGTGGGCTCCACCATCAGGGTGCCGGCCACCGGGAACGCCAGGGTGGGGGCGTGGAAGCCGTAGTCGATGAGACGCTTGGCGACGTCCTCGGCGGTCACGCCGGTCTTGGCCGTGAGCTCGCGCAGGTCCAGGATGCACTCGTGGGCAACCAGGCCGCCTTCGCCGGTGTAGAGCACCGGGAAGGAGTCGTTCAGGCGGGCCGCGATGTAGTTCGCTGCCAGGAGGGCCGACTTGGTGGCTTCGGTGAGGCCCTGGCCGCCCATGAGCTTCACATAGGCCCAGGAGATCGGCAGCACGCCGGCCGAGCCGTAGCGGGAGGCGGAGATCGGGGTGCCGTCGGCGCCGTTGGCCGGGTCCGCAGCGTTGCCCGGCATGAAGGGTGCCAAGTGTGCCTTGGCCGCGACCGGGCCGACGCCGGGGCCGCCGCCGCCGTGCGGGATGCAGAAGGTCTTGTGCAGGTTCAGGTGCGAGACGTCGCCGCCGAACATACCCGGCTGGGCCAGCCCGACGAGGGCGTTGAGGTTGGCGCCGTCGATGTAGACCTGGCCGCCAGCGGCGTGGACGGCGTCGCAGACCTCGCGGACGTCGGCGTCGTACACCCCGTGGGTGGAGGGGTAGGTGATCATGATCGCGGAGAGCGCGTCCTTGTGCAGCTCGATCTTGGCCTGCAGGTCGGCGTGGTCGATCGTGCCGTCGGAGGCGGTGGCCACGACAACGACCTTCATGCCGGCCAGCACGGCCGAGGCGGCGTTGGTGCCGTGCGCCGAGGCCGGGATGAGGCAGATGTTGCGCTGGGCGTCGCCGCGGGAGAGGTGGTAGCCGCGGATGGCCAGCAGGCCTGCGAGCTCGCCCTGGGATCCGGCGTTGGGCTGGATGGAGACCTGGTCGTAACCGGTGATCTCGGTCAGCTGGGCTTCGAGGTCCTCGATGAGTTCGCGCCAGCCGGCGGTCTGGGATTCCGGGGCGAAGGGGTGAATGGAGGCGAATTCCGGCCAGGAAATCGCTTCCATCTCGGCCGTGGCGTTCAGCTTCATGGTGCAGGAACCCAGCGGGATCATCGTGCGGTCCAGCGCGAGGTCGCGGTCTGAGAGGCGGCGGATGTAGCGCAGCAGCTGGGTCTCGGAGCGGTGGGTGTTGAACACCGGGTGCTGGAGGTAGTCGGAGGTCCGCTCGACGGCGGCGTCCAGGACGAAGCCATCTACGGAATCCACCACGGTGGCCCCGAAGGCGGCGACGACGTCGGCGACGATGCCCGCCGTCGTGGCTTCATCGGCGGAGATGCCGACAGTGTCGGCGTCGATGGCGCGCAGGTTAATGCCCTTGGCGTCGGCGGCCGCGATGATTTCCGCGGCCTTGCCGGGCACGGAGACGGTGATGGTGTCGAAGAAGGAGGTGTGCAGCACGTCCAGGCCCGCGGCCTTCAGGGAAGCGGCGATGGTCTTGGCGTGCCCGTGGACGGTCTGCGCGATGGCCTTCAGTCCGTCGGGGCCGTGGTAGACGGCGTAGAAGGAGGACACGATCGCCAGCAGCGCCTGAGCGGTGCAGATGTTGGAGGTGGCCTTCTCGCGGCGGATGTGCTGCTCGCGGGTCTGCAGGGCCAGACGGTAGGCGGGGACGCCGGCGTTGTCCTTGGAGACACCCACGAGGCGGCCGGGCATGGAGCGCTCGAGGCCCTTCTGGACGGCCATGTAGGCAGCGTGCGGACCGCCGAAGAACAGCGGCACGCCGAAGCGCTGGGCGGAGCCGACGGCGATGTCCGCGCCCTGCTCGCCCGGGGACGTGATCAGGGTCAGGGACAGGAGGTCGGCGGCGACCGTGACGAGCGCGCCGCGCTCCTTGGCCTCGGCGATCACGGCGCTGTGGTCAAACACCCGGCCGGAGACGCCCGGCTGCTGCAGGACGACGCCGTTGATGACGCCTTCCGGCAGGCCCTTGGACAGATCGGCGACCTCGACCTCGAAGCCGAGGGCTTCGGCGCGGCCCTTGACGATCGCGATGGTCTGCGGGAGGCAGTCGGCGTCGAGGACGGTCTTTCCGTCGTGCGCTTCCTTGTTCTTGTTGGCGCGGCGCATCATCAGCACGGCTTCCGCGACGGCGGTGGCTTCGTCCAGCAGCGAGGCGTTGGCGATCGGCAGGCCGACGAGGTCCTGGACCATGGTCTGGAAGTTCAGCAGCGCCTCGAGCCGGCCCTGGGAAATTTCCGGCTGGTAGGGCGTGTACGCGGTGTACCAGGCCGGGGCCTCGAGGATGTTGCGGCGGATCACGGCCGGGGTCACGGTGTCGTAATAGCCCTGCCCGATCATCTGCACGGCCGTCTTGTTCTTGCCGGCCAGCTTGCGCAGCTCGGCGAGGACTTCCACTTCGCTCAGGGCCGCGCCGAGAGCGAGGTCGGAGTCCTGGCGGATGTCTTTCGGAACGGCGGTGTCCACAAGGGCGTCGACGGTGTCGTAGCCGACAGCCTTCAGCATGGCGTCGACGTCGGACTGGCGACGGGCACCGATGTGCCGGTCGACGAAGGACGTGGAGGCTGGGGTAACAGTCACAAGGAACTCCATAACTCAGGCGGCGCTGGGTACGCCACATTGATTCGGGTTCCTCCCCGCTCTGTATTGGACCTGAGAGTTTCCGCGCAGCCGTGCGTATAAGAGGGCTTCGCTTGCACCGTCGGTGAGCACAGCGTGTCGAGGACAGCCTGCCACTTTCCAGAGGTGCCTTGCCGCGGCGGTACGTGGGCCTGAGAGATTCCTGGGGAGGATTTGCTCCTACGGCGCCTGCTTGTACCTACTTGCAGGACTCTCCCGCCGCAGATCAAAGGCGTATTCAATTGGGTGTTCAATCGGGGGTGACAACAGTCACAACAATCATTGTCCTATGCCGGGCGCGCGTCCGCAAACTCCCGCCCGCCTTCGGCCCCACGTTACGAGGAGCGGCGGCACCGCGAATTCGCCGGAAACGTGCCGGGTCGCCGTAACGTTCGAGCGAACTCGCACTCTTCCGGCGACTTCGGCGGACTCGGAGGTCGCAGCGCGAGCAGTTCAGGGCCTCAGCGGCGCAGCTTCTCGACGGCGGCCAGGAGGCCCTCGACGTCTGCCTCGATTTCAGCGGGCGGACCGGCGGGCCCCCGTCCGAGCATGGCGTTGAAGTACAGCCCGTCCCCCATGTACAGGACCGCCTTCGCCATGGCGGGCCCGACGTCGGCCGCCAGCAGTTCCAGCCAGCTCGCCTGGCCTGCGGCGAAGCGGCGCTGGGTTTCCTCGTGCGCCACCTCGGCGAGCCGGGTGGCCGCCACGAAAACCCGGTCCATGGGCGTGTCCGCCCATACCGAGGACTTGATGAAGTACGCCGCCGCGCCTTCCGGAGCCGCGGCCATGGCGGCGACATCCGCGGCCAGATGCCGGTCCAGCCGTTCGAGCAGGACCGAGATCATCGCCTCCTTGGTCGGGAAGTGGTAGAGCAGGCCGCCCTTGGAGACGCCGGCCCGCCGGGCGACGGCGTCCAGCGTCGCGGCGCGTTCGCCCACTTCGATGAGCAGGGATTCAAAGGCGTCGAGGACGGCCTCGCGGGCCACCGGTTTTCTGGGCATGCTTCCCATCATGCCCGTCCGGCCCCGCATTTCTTAACTGTACCGTCCAGACGGTATAGTTATGACTCATGAGCACCACATCGACTACCACAGCCACCAGCAACCCGGCGGCCACCCGGCCCCAGGCACCCTGGCGTGACTGGGTGGCGCTGGCCCTGCTGATGTTCCCCGTTCTGCTCGTGGCCGTGGACAACACCGCTCTGACCTTCGCCCTGCCGGCCATCGCCCGCAGCCTGTCCGCCTCCGGCGTCCAGCTGCTCTGGATCATCGACGCCTACCCCCTGGTCCTGGCCGGGCTGCTCGTCGCGATGGGCAGCCTGGGCGACAGGATCGGCCGCCGCAGGCTGTTGTTCGTGGGCAGCGCGGGTTTTGCCGCGGTTTCGGCCGCGACGGCGTTCGCCCCGAGCGCCGAATGGCTGATCGCCGGCCGCGCGGGGCTAGGCCTCTTCGGCGCCATGCTCATGCCCTCTACGCTCTCCTTGATCCGCAACATCTTTCCCCAGCCCAACCGGCGCCGCCTGGCGGTGGCCATTTGGGCCGCGGGCTTCTCCGGCGGTGCCGCCCTCGGCCCGATTGCCGGCGGCTGGCTCGTGGAACACTTCTGGTGGGGCGCCGTCCTGCTGGTCGCGGTGCCGATCATCCTGCCGCTGCTGCTGCTCGGGCCGGGGCTGATCCCGGAATCCCGAGATCCGAAGCCCGGCCGCGTGGACGCGCCCAGCATCATTTTGTCCCTGCTGGTCATGGTGCCCGTGGTCTATGGGATCAAGGCGCTCGCCACGCACGGGCCGGCGCCGGAGGCCTTCGCGAGCATCGGCGTCGGCCTGTTGATGGGCTATGTCTTTATCCGGCGCCAGCGCAACCTGGCCGAAGGCCACAGCACAGCCCGCGCGACGGGCCACAGTACCGCGCCGATGCTCGACGTTAGCCTCTTTGGCAACCGGATCTTCAGCACGGCCATCATCGCCAACGTCCTGGCGCTGTTCTCCTTCAACGGCTTCATTCTCTTCCTGGCCCAGCACCTGCAACTGCTGGAGGGCCAGTCCCCCTCGGCCTCGGGCGTCGCCATGGTCCCGGCCCTCATCGCCACCGTCGTTGCCGGCCTGCTGGTGGTCCCGCTGGTGCGGAAGGTCCGGCCCGGTTTCGTCGTGGCCGGCGGCCTGCTGCTGAGCGCGGCGGGCTATTTCATGGTGGCGTTCGGCGACCACAGCCACGGGCCGTCACTGCTCCTGGCCGCCCTGATGGTCCTCTGCCTGGGAGTGGGTGCCGCGGAGACCATCTCCAACGACCTGATCCTGGGCGCCGCGCCGGCCGACAAGTCGGGGGCCGCCGCCGCGATCTCCGAGACCGGCTATGAGGTGGGGTCCCTGCTGGGCACCGCGATCCTCGGCTCCATCCTCACGGCCTCGTACCAGGGCAACCTCCGGCTCCCCGCGGGTGTGTCCGAGCTCGCGCCGGCCGGAGCGACGAGCCAGGCCGGCGAAACCCTCGCCGGCGCGGTGGAGCTCGCCGGGATGCTCCCCGCTCCCCTGGCGGAATCCGTGACGTCGGCCGCGCGTACTGCCTTCGACTCCGGCGTCCACATCACGGCCGCCATCGCACTGGTCCTGATGTCCGGGGCCTGCGTCCTGGCCGCGATCGTGCTCCGTACGGTGCCGAAGGCCAAGTAGCAGGCTCAGTTGCCGTCGACGTACTTCTGCAGGGCGTCAAGGAGCTCGCCCGTGCCTTCCTTGCGCCCGGCGACCTGAGCCCCGTCACTTTCCGGGGACCCGGTGAAGAAGGCGCCCTGCTCGGTCAAGGTCAGCAGGGTGCCGTCGCCGTCGGGCTCGAGTTCGACCGTACTGAGCGAGACGGACATGCGTCGTCCATCGAGCAGCATTTCGTAGCTGTAAACGATCCGCTCGTTCTCGACGATGTCGTGGTAGATGGCATGCATGGTCGAAACCCAGCTGCCCACCGGACCTCCGACGTCGGTCTCGCGGCCGCCCTCCCGGAAGTCGAGGCTGGATTCGCCCTGGTACCACTCCGGCGGACCGCCAAACCACTTCTTCTTGCTGGCATGGTCGGCAAACGCGGCAAAGACGCGCGACGGCGGTGCGTTCAGCCGGCGCTCCAGGGAAAAACTCGCGTGCGTAACGGGGACACTCATGACGGACTCCTCATTGCTCAGTGTGGAGGCTGGGATCCAGGAATTGCTCCAGCCGGTCGAGGCGGCGCTCCCCCGGCGTCCGGCGCTGGCCCAGCCAGTCCTCTGCGCGCCGGACTGTGACAGGGTCGATGCTGCAGCTGCGGACCCTGCCGATCTTTTCGCTGCGGATCAGGCCGCTGGCTTCCAGGACCTGCAGGTGCTGCACAACGGCGGGCAGGCTCATCCCGAACGGCGCGGCCAGCTGCGAGACCGAAGCCGGCCCGTCGCAGAGCCGGACCACGATTGCGCGGCGGGTGGAGTCGGCGAGCGCGTGGAAGACGCCGTCGAGCTCCCGCTCACTGAGACCGCGGACCGCTGAATTGTTAAGCACATCGTTAAGTATTCGCCGGTCCGGAGGGAAGTCAAGAGGGCGCTTAAACGCAACGGCCGGCGCCGGGACAACCCGGCGCCGGACACTGTGTTTTAGGGAAGGGCGGGCGGTGGGAGCCGACCCCTACTTGCTTTCAGGTGTGGTCACGCTGGCGGTGGCCTTCATGGTTTCCGCATTGACCATCCAGGCGTACTGTTCAAACTTCGCAATGAACTCATGCAGGAGGTCTGCGGTGGTGGGGTCTTCCTCGTCCACTTCATCGTGCACCTTGCGCATTGTGCCGACGGCCGCTTCCAGGGCCGCGACAATCCGTTCGATGGCGTCCTTGGTGTTGATCAGGCCCGCGGGGAACTCCGCGAGTGCGGTGGATTTGGAAACCGTGGAGCTGCGGCCGTCCGGCAGGGCGTGGAGGGCGCGCATGCGCTCGGCGAGGTCGTCGGCGAATCCCCGGGCGGCGTCGATGATTTCATCAAGCTGAAGGTGGAGGTCCCGGAAGTTGGTTCCCACGATGTTCCAGTGCGCCTGCTTACCCTGGACATGCAGTTCAATCAGGTCCACCAGAACCGCCTGCAGGTTGTTCGTCAGTGTGGGTGATGCTTTCATGCGTCCTCCTCGATAGAACCGGTGCAGTGAAGGCCTCGTGCGCCATCTGGTGGCGCTCCGGCCGGTATCTTCGACGCTACCGCAGGGCATCGCCGCGCCGCGATGGTTCCGGGAGGAATTTCTCAGTCAGCTTACTAAGTAGGCTGACTAACCGTGAAGGGCCCGCTCAGACAGCCTCGTTGAGGACCGGGCCTTGCGGAAAAATGGCCCGGGTGATGCCTCCCGAAGTGGCCTCGGAGAGCTGGCTGAGGTAATCGTTGCGGCGTCGGGGGGTAATCCTGGACTGGGGTTCGAAGGCCTGTTCGGGGTCGTCGGCGTAGTGGGCCGTCAGTCCGTCGCGCATTAGCCGGATGGCCTCGGACCGCTGCTGGGATACTGCGGCGTGCGTGGATCCGAGTTCCGCGGCGAGGTCTTTGACCGTCCGGTCACGGAAGTAGATTTCCTCGACAACGTAGCGCATCCGTTCGGGCAGGGACTTCACGGCGGCCCGGAGGTACTGGAGCCGTTCGTCCGCAAGCACGGAGTGCTCGGGTGAGAGGGTTTCAGCGGCGAGGGTGTCCACCACGGCCTCATCGAGGGGCGTCAGCGTGCGGGACGCATCGGCCAGCGCGGCCTCCACCACGCTTTGCTGGACACCCAGTGCGGACGCGATTTCGTCCACCGTCGGAGTGCGGCCCAGCGCGGACGCCAGCGTTTCCTGCACGGACATGGTTTCTTTGATCCGCCGGCGGGCGGAGCGGGTGGCCCAATCACTGGCCCGCATCTCGTCCGCGAAAGCGCCAAGGATGCGCCGTCGCGCAAACGCGCCGAAGGGCACACCGAGGTCCGGATCGAACGAATCGGCCGAGGTGATCAGGGCAATAGCGCCGGCAGAGGCCAAGTCATCGCGAGAAAGGTGTGACGCCTTTGAGCACAAATCTGAGACGAGATACCCCACCAGCGGAAGGTGCTGCGTGACCATCTCGTTGCGTTCCACGCGATTCACTACTGTGTCCCCCCATGAGACCGGATCCGAAGGGTCGTAGACCCTTAAAACGCCGAGAGCCGCACCCAAGAACGGACCGGTACTCCCCCCATAGGAGTCAGCGTTCGATAGTGGGGTGCAGCACCCATGGTGGAAACCTATCACTTGATCCGCGATCTGCGTGTACCCTCAGGAAAAAGCTTGGCCAAAAATGCGGTAACCGCGCGATCGCCTGTTTCAGCTCTGGTTCAGGCGGCGGCAAGGGAATGGGGCCCATGAGCGCAAGTGATCTCTCCGCAGCACTGTGGCAGGAGCGGCGACAGCTGGAGCTGCTCCTGTTCAGGCTGGAAACGCAGCGGCTGCACGTCGACGCCGGGAATCTGGAGTGGCTGAACTTCATGGCGTCCGAGGTCGAAACCGTGCTGGACCGCCTGCGCTTCGAAGCCCTGGCCCGGAGCGTCGAATCTGCGGCCGTGGCGGCCGAATGGGGCCTGCCGGCACAGACAACGCTCGTGGAACTGATTTCGGCCGCACCCGCCGGGCCCTGGCCCGAGATCCTGGGCGAGCATCTGGACGCCCTGCGTGGACTCCTGGCCCGGCTCGGCGAGGCCGCCCGCGTGAACGAACAGGCGCTGCGGGCGCTCCCGCTGCGGGGACGTCCCGGCCCGGCGGGCACGGCCGGGCTTCTGGATCAGCTCACTACGGCGGGGAACCTGGAGCGGTCCCTGGCCGTGGTGCGGCGCACGTCCCAGCCCCTCCTGGCGCAATACCTGGGCATGGAACGGGACTGATCCGGAGCCGGCTCAGTCGGCGGCGGGGGCTGCGGGCGGCGGCATGAGACCGCGCAGCGCGTCTTCAGTATCCGGTCCGGCTTCCGCCGCGGCGAGGTTTGCCGCCGCGATGGCCTCAATGACTTCCCGGCGCTGGATCGGCACGCCCCGGGGCGCCTCAATGCCTATGCGAACACCGTCACCGCGGCCTTCCAGAACCGTGATGACGATGCCGTCGCCGATCATGATCTGTTCGCCCGGCTTGCGTGTAAGTACCAGCATCCTCTCAATCTACCCTTCGCCGCGGGGAGCGCCGGACGATTCCCGCCGGTTCTGCCATGTCACATCAGGGCCGGCCGGGCGCGCGTCGATCCAGCCCACGGGCAGTCCCAGGGCGTTGACGCTTTCCGGGGTTCCGGTCTCCGAGGCGCCGACCACCGCCACGGCGGTCAGGTTGAGCTGGGCCGCGAGAACGCCGACCCAGCGCGCCGTGTCCTCATGCTTGCGCCCTGCGTCAACCACCACCCAGATCTGGTCGGCCGAGAGCGCGGCCACGGACTGCACCCGGGCCAGGGTGTTCCGGGCCCTGCCGATTCCGAACGCCACCAGGACGGTGCGCTCCGTGACCACAGCGTGCGCGCGGGCGGCCGTGGCGCCTTGGCGGCCGTCAACGTGCAGGTGGCCGTAGGCGGAGAGGTCGCCGGCGGTCCGCACATCGGCACCGCCGGCGGCCATCGACATCGCCAGGGCGGCATCCATGGCGTCGTCCCCCAGCCCGACCAGGGCCACGAGGTCGCCGACGCCGCTCAGCGGGACCGGGACCGGGACCGGGACCGCCGCCAGCGGCGTCTCGGGGCGCCCGGCGTCGCGGGCGGCAGCCACCTTAACGGCAGGGATCCCGGCGTCAGACGCTGGAACGGCAGGCGGGTGAACGATGGAACCGTGAACGGCGGGAGCTTGGGTTGCCGGAGTTCCGGGGGCGGAAAGCGGACCTGCGGGGGTTCCGGCGGCACGCCCCGCGGGACCGGCCACCGGTTCCGCCGGGGCGCGCAGTCCGGCGCCGAGCTGCTCCAGGATCTCGGCGAAGTCCCGCGACTCGGTGGAAACCCCTGCAGCTGCGGGCCGGTGCAAGCTCAGTTCAGCAGCGTCTGCCTCTTCCAGCAGTGCGGCGATGGCGGATCCGTGAAGGTGATGGGCCGGTCCGACGGCGGGCCGGCCCTCGGGCGGCCCGCCCGGCTCCCCGGCGGGGGACGCGGACGGAGCCGCCGCGGCCTTGGCGCCGGCGGCAGCGCCGGCGTCGAACTTCCCGGCATCGGGAAGCTTCCCTGCGGAGGCCGTCGCGCGGGTCCCGCCGGCGGCCGTGCCAATGGCGGGGCTGGCGGCGGGGTCTGCGTCGGCCCCGGCGAGGATGTCGGCGTCGGGCACCACTTCGCCGGTGACGACTTCATGCTTGGGCAGGACCTCAACCATGGCCTCGTAGCGGTCCTGAGCGAAGAGCCCGGCGATTCCGGGACTACTGACCCGTTCGGCGGACACGATCCTGGCGGCCGGCCCGTACTGCTGTTCCGCCTTGCGGCGGATCTCATCGAGCGAGGCTCCCTTAAGCCGATAGCGGTTCGGCATGGCGCACGACTCCTACTGTCTCGATCCGGACATTGGCAGAGGTCACCTCGCGGTAGGACAGCACCGGAACCGACCCCGGCTGTGCCCCCACGAGGCGGTGGATGGCCGGCCGGAGCGCCGGGGCGCACACGAGCACGGCTTGGCGGTTGGCGGCGGCCGCGGCGTCGACGGCGGAGCTCACGGACCGCAGCACGGCGTCGAGCCTGTCCTGCCCCATGACGATCTGGCTGCCGCCTTCCGCGGGCCGCATGTCCTCGAGCATGTGCTGCTCCAGGACGGGGTCGATCATGATGACGTTGAGTACCGGACCGTCCATGAACTTGGCCGTGAGGGCCGGGCCGAGGGCCTGCCGGGCGGCTTCGACGAGCGATTCCGGGTCCGTGGAAATCTTGGCGCGCAGCGTGAGGGCCTCGTAGATCCGGGCGAGGTCGTTGATGGGCACCTGCTCGTCCAGGAGCCCCTGGAGGACGCGTTGCAGCTCGGCGAGGGAGAGCAGAGCGGGGGTCAGTTCGTCGACGGCGGAGGGGCTTTGCTTGCGCACGCCCTCGGTCAGGACGCGGACGTCCTCGCGGGACAGCAGCCGGGCCGCGTTGGCCGAGACGATCGAGGACAGGTGGGTGACCAGGACGGAGACCCGGTCGATCACGGTGGCACCGGTCATTTCGGCGTTGTGGCGCATCTCCCCCGGAATCCACTTCCCGGCGAGCCCGAACACGGGTTCGATCATCGCAGGACCGGGGAGCGAGTCCAGGTTGTCGCCCAGGGCGAGCATCTGGCCGCTGGGGGCCGTGCCGCGCCCGGCTTCCACGCCCGCGATCCGGATCGAATAGGTGGCCGGCGGCAGGTCCACACTGTCCCGGGTGCGCACCGGCGGGATGACGAGGCCCAGTTCCATGGCGATCTTGTGCCGGAGGGAGCGGACCCGGGCCAGGAGGTCGTCAGAGGCGCCCGAGACCATGTCCACGAGGTCCGGAGCCAGCAGGATCTCCACGGGGTGGATGCGCATGTCCTCCAGAAGTTTCTCGTTGGGGTCCATCTCCGGGAAATTCAGCGCGGTGGACTCGGCCTCCCGGGCCCTCTCCGCCAGCTGCTGGCTGGCGGCGGTGCGGCGGGAGGCGAGGATCAGTGCGGCGCCGACCAGGATGAACGGGATGGGCGGCATGCCGGGGATCAGGGCCATGGCCATGGCGGCGACACCGGCGATCATGAGCGCGTTGGGTGACTGCAGCAGCTGGGTGGACGCGGTCCGGCCCATGTCCGACTCGGCGTTGGACCGGGTCACGATCATGCCGGTGGAGACGGCCATGAGCAGGGCCGGGATCTGGGTGACGAGCCCGTCTCCCATGGTCAGCAGGCCGTAGGTGTTCAGGGCGTCGCCGATGTCCAGGCCGCGCTGGATCATGCCGATGGCGATGCCGCCGACGAAGTTGATGATGATAATGATGATGCCCGCGATGGCATCGCCCTTGACGAACTTCGAGGCGCCGTCCATGGCGCCGTAGAAGTCTGCCTCGGCCGAGACCTCGGCCCGCCGCTCCCTGGCCTGGGTGTCGGTGAGGAGCCCGGCGTTGAGGTCGGCGTCGATCGCCATCTGCTTGCCGGGCATGGCATCGAGGGTGAAGCGCGCGCCCACCTCGGCCACGCGCTCGGCGCCCTTGGTGACCACGACGAACTGGATCACCACAAGGATCAGGAACACCACCGCGCCGATGATCATGGAACCGCCGACCGTCACCTTGCCGAAGGCCTCAATGACCTGCCCGGCGTACCCGTTGCCCAGGACCAGGCGGGTGGAGGCGACGTTCAGGCCCAGCCGGAACAGCGTGGCCACCAGCAGCAGGGAGGGGAACACGGAGAAGTCCAGGGGCTTCTTCACGAACATGCTGGTCAGCAGCACCAGCAGTGCCAGCAGGATGTTGCAGACGATGAGGAAGTCGAGCAGGGGCGCGGGCACGGGAACCACCAGCAGCAGCACGATCCCCACGATGCCGATTGGCACCGCCAGCCGGTTCAGCCTGTTGTTCATGGTGCGGTCCTTTCACAGACGCTGATTCCCAAAGTTGTCCCGCGGCGCTTCATCTGCCGTTGCCTCATGCGGTGCCTCATGCAGCGCCTCCCACAATGGCGGCCGGGCGGCTCATGCGGTGCATCCCGGCGGCGGCGCCCCGGGCCTTGAGCGCCATGACGAACGCGAGGACGCCGGCCACCGCCCGGTAGAAGTCCACCGGGATCTCATCGCCCAGCTCACAGGCTCCGTGGAGGGCCCTGGCCAGCGGGATGTCCTGGACCATGGGCACGTTCTTCTGCTCGGCTTCTGCCCTGATCCTGGCGGCCACGTGGCCGGCGCCCTTGGCCACCACGCGGGGGGCTGACTTGCCGGGCTCGTATTTGAGGGCCACGGCCACGTGCGTGGGGTTGACCAGGACGACGTCGGCATCACCGATCGCGGCGATCATGCGGTTCCGGCTCATGGCCATCTGGCGGGCCCTGCGCTGGGACCGGATCAGCGGGTCGCCCTCGCTGTTCTTGTTCTCGTCCTGAACTTCCTTCTTGGACATCCGGGTCTTCTTGCGGTTGCGCCGCATGACGACGAAGAAGTCCGCCGCGGCCAGCACGATGCCGGCGGCCACAGCGAACTGGACCAGGGAGGCGATGCCGCCGGCCGCTGCCGCGGTAACACCGGCCACGGGGAGTCCTCCCGCGGTCAGCAGCACCGGGACGAGCCCCTGCACCACCATGTACAGCACCAGCCCCACCACGCTTGCCTTCAGCAGCGCTTTGATGCCGCCCCACACCGCCTGGGCGCCGAAAAGCCGCTTGACCCCGCTGAGCAGGTTGAAGTGCTCGAATTCGAACCGGAATTTCTTCAGGTGGACGCCGCCCTGCAGGGCGGAGGCGGCCAGGACGGCCAGGAACACGACGACCAGCAGGGGCCCGACAATGCCGGCGATGGACGCAAAACCGTCCTCCAGCGCCTGGACGGCTTTGCCGGGGTCGGGTGCCGAGATGATGCCGCGGATGCTGAAGAGCTGGTCCGCGGCGGCGTTGGCGCCCCGCTCCACAGTGCTGGGCAGCATGAGGGCGGCCGCACCCACGCCTACCCAGGCGGTGAGGTCCTGCGAGCGGGAGAGCTGGCCCTTGGAGCGGACCTCCCTCATCCGTTTGTCGGTGGCTTGCTCGGTTTTCTCCTGTGAATCCGCCATCAGCCCACCCCCAGCACAGCTTTGGCCGCCTGTCCGGCGAGGCTGGAAACGATCCGCGGCAGGGCCAGGAACATGAAGCCGGCCAGCATGAGGGTCAGGAGGATCTTGAGCGGGAAGCCCAGCGAGAACGCGTTCAGCGCCGGTGCAACGCGGGTCAGGAGGCCGAGTCCGACGTCGGCGAGGAACAGGACCACCAGCAGGGGCCCGGCGATCTGCACGGCGGCCAGGAACATGCCGGATACTGCCGCGATGATGGCTTGGACGGGCTGTGTCAGGTCTATTCCCCCGGCCAGGGGCAGGGCCGCGAAACTGCCGGTGAGGCCCGTGATGACCAGCTGGTAGCCGTCGGAGGCGAACAGCAGGGCCAGCGCCGCCATCTGCAGGAGGCGGGTGAACTGGGCGCCGTTGACCATCATTTGGGGGTCGAAGGCCTGGGCCATCTGGAAACCGCTGGCGAGGTCGATCAGGCTGCCGGCGGACTGGATGGCGGAGAAGATCACCAGGACCAGGAATCCCAGGGCAAAGCCCGTGACGAGCTCCAGGACCACTCCGGTGAGGAACCCGGCGGTATCGCGGGGCGTGTAACCGCCCGCCAGGCGCTGGGTCACTGCCAGCCCCAGGCCCAGTCCCAGCATGGCCTTCACGCGCCCCGGAAACGCCTGGTGCGAGAACGGCGGTGCCACGATCAGGAAGGCGGTCATCCGGACCGTGGCCAGCAGGAGGACTTCCAGCCAGCTCGGGTCGATGGGGATGCCCACCTCACAGGCCTCCGAGCAGGGACGGAATCTTCGCGAAGAGGTCGTTCGTGAACGTAACCATCTCCGAAATCATCCAGTGTCCGCAGACGATCAGGGCCACGGCCACGGCGGCGGCCTTCGGCACGAAGGACAGGGTGGCTTCCTGCAGCTGTGTGATGGACTGCAGCAGCGAGATGGCCAGGCCCACCACCAGCGCCGTGACCAGCACGGGTGCGGCGAGCTTGGCGGCCACGATCATGGCCTGGAGGCAGATGTCCAGGACGGCGTTGGCGTTCATCCGCTGCCCGCATAGCTTTGCACGAGCGCGGTGATGATCAGGCCCCAGCCGTCCACGAGGACGAAGAGCAGGATCTTGAAGGGCAGCGAGATCATGACCGGCGGCAGCATCATCATGCCCATGGACATCAGGGCCGCGGACACCACGAGGTCGATCACGAGGAACGGGATGAAGATGACGAAGCCGATGATGAATGCGGCACGAAGCTCGGAGATCATGAACGCCGGAATGAGGGTCTGCAGCGGGACGGCCTCAGGGGATGCCGGGTTCTCGGCCCCGGCGGCGCGGGACATCAGGGCAATGTCCTCTTCCCTCGTGTGAGCGAGCATGAAGTGCTGCAGCGGACCCGACGCGGCGCTGACCGCACCGTTGAAGTCCAGGGTGCCGTTGAGGTACGGCTGGATGCCGGCGGTGTTCATCTCGTTGATGACGGGCCACATCACGAAGATCGACAGGAACAGTGCCAGCCCCGCCAGCACCTGGTTGGGCGGGATGGACGGCAGGGAAAGCGCGTTGCGGGTCATCGCCAGGACCACGAAGATCTTGGTGAACGACGTCATCATTAGCAGCAGCGAGGGCGCAACGGCCAGCAGCGTGATCCCGATCAGGGTCAGGACGGCGGTGGAGGGTTTGCCGTCCACCCCGTTGATCTGGATGTTGACGTTCCCGGTTCCGGGAGTGGCCGGATCGGTCGGCGCCACCGGCGGGGCCGGGTCGATGGGTGCTGCGTGGCCGGTGGAGGCGTTCAGCCACAGCAGGAGGACCGCAAACAGCACGGCGGCGAGCCCCAGGGCCAGGAGGCGGAAGGGTCCAGTGCGGGCGGGACGCAGGCGGGTCGTGCCGGTGGTGAGGGGGCGGATCAATTGCGGCGTCCGCTCCTGAGAGCGGCGGCGGCCTGCTTCCACGTGGAGCCGGCAAGGATGGACCCGTGCAGGGGCGGATGGGCCGGGGCGCCGGCAGCACTGCCACGGCCGGCGGGGCCGCGGGCATGCGGGTTCCGGTGCAGGGAACTGCGTCGCGACGGCGGCAGGTCCGGGCCGCCGTCGGCGTTCTCAACGAACGGGCCGTCAACCACCGGGCCGTCAGCGAGCAGTCCGTTGTGGCCGTCCGCGGCCGGGCGGCCCGGCTGGCTGCTGAAGTGGTCGCCGGCGAGCGGCCGGGCGTCGGCGAGGATGCGGGCGAAATCCCCGAAGCCTCGGCTGATGCCGGGGACCGGGACGTCTTCGGGTTCGGGCGGGATATCCCCCGTGTGCAGGACGTTCACGGCGTGTTCGGTGACGCCCAGCAGGAAGCGCTGCCCGGCGGCGTCGACCACCACCACGGAGGCTTTCTGTCCGAGGCTCTGCCGGCTGACGATGGTCAGGGCGCGGTCAGCCCGGCGCCGCCCGGTGCCCTTGCCCAACCGGCGCTGCAGGAACCACATGAGGCCAAGCACCGCGCCCAGGGCCACGACTACCCGTAGCCCGAGGATCAGTGCGTCCATTCAGCTGAGCCCCTCGGCGACGTCGAGGATGCGGGTGATCCGCACTGCGTAGTCCTGGTCCAGGACCACCACTTCGCCGTGCGCGATCAGGCGGCCGTTGAGCAGGATGTCCGCGGGGGCTCCGGCGGAGCGGTCCAGTTCGATGATCTTGCCCGGTTCCAGGGAGAGCACGTCGCGGACGGACATCCGGGTGCGGCCGATCTCCACGGTCAAGGCCATCTCGATGTTGTTGATGCGGCCGAGCCGGCCGGCCGCCGTGTCCCCGCCGGCGAAGACGTCCCCGGCGCGGTCCTGGCTGTTGCCGTGTTCGCGGAGCCGGACAGCAAACCAGGCCGCGGCGTTGCTGCCGTCGGACAGTTCAAAGACAGCCGTGTCGGGGTCCGAGAGGAGCCCGGAGACATCGGATTCGCGCAGGTCGGACAGGACGCCGGCCCCGAAGACGGAGCTGGCGCTTTCCATGGCCGGGCGCAGCACATCGGTCACGGAGACGTGTCCCAGCTGGGTCCCGGCGCCGGCCGCCTCGTCAAGGAAGGTGCGGTCGCTGAGCATGAGCGCGAGGTCGGCGGTGACCGCGCCGACGAAGGTCGCCGTGACCGCCTGGCGGGCGTAGGCCGCAGCGGCGCGGGCGGGCACCAGGGCAACGACTTTCAGGGCCACCGGGCTGGGCAGTTCCTCGACGAGCCGCTCCGCCGACAATTCGTGCTTGGTCAGGGTGATGCTCATCGTTGGTTCTCCTCGATTGTGACAATGACTGCGGCCGCGCGGGAGCCGTTGCGGGCCGGTGCGGCGGTGGCCAGCCGGGTTCCGTCCAGGGTGAGGTCAAAGGGCCGGTTTTCCAGGTGGGGCAGGGTCAGGACGTCGCCGACGGCGAGGCCCAGGACCTGGCCGGGGGTGACGAACGACGTCGAAAGCCGCACCGACAATTCCACCGGCACCTGCTCCAGCTGGGCGCTGATGCGCGCTGCGGCGTCGCCGCGGTTGTCGGTGGGGTTGACCTTCTTGAGCCGTCCCAGCAGGATGGCGGCCGGCACGGCCAGGGTGGCGGGGGCGTTGACGTCGCCGACACTCATGGTGAAGGAGGCGACGATCATCAGTTCGCTCGGCGCGGCGGCCTGGGCGAACTGGGAGTTGTACTGGATGGTGTCCACCCGGACGGTCTCGCTGAGCAGCGGGCCCAGCGAGTAGCCGAGGTCTTCGAGGGCCTCGTCCATGAGGCCCTTGATCAAGGCCTGCTCGATCTGGGTAAATTTCCGGTCCGGCATGGGCGAATCATTCGAGGCGCCGAGCATGCGGTTGACCCAGCCGAGGGCGGCCGGGCCGGGGAACTGCACCACCAGCTTGGAATCCTGGGCTTCCACGGTGCAAAGGACCATGGCGGTGACGGCGGGCAGCGAGGCGGCGTATTCGTCGTAGCTGAGCATGCTCACGTCTTCGAGGCGCACCACGGACTTGACCCGGACCTTGGCGGTCAACTGGGTTCCCCACTGGCGGGCGAAGGTTTCGAAGGCGAGCTCCAGCACACGGCTGTGTTCGCGCGCGAGCGTCGCAGGACGGCGGAAGTCATAGACGCTGACGGTCCGCTCCCGTGCCACTTCCCGCTCATCCAGAACACTCACGGTTGCCACTATCGGCAAGGGATCCGCCGGCGTAAGCAGTATGCCCTAGGCAATACGGTGCAATCCGCTGTAAGCAAGGGACAGCCTATTTCTCGCTCAGCTTCAACGCTTCCGGAATGAGGGCGCGGACGACGTCGGGCTTGTCCGAAATGACCACGATGTCCACCCGGCGGTTCCGCTCCATGAGCTCCGGGGTGGAATCGTCGTTGACCTGGCGGGCCGAGCCGAAGGCGACGGCGCCGATGGTCGCGGGGGCAATGCCGCCGTCGTCCACCATGTAACGCAGGACGTTGACGGCACGTGCCGAGGACAGTTCCCAGGTGGACGGGTAGGCCGTAATGCCGTTCGCGGCATGCCCCTCGACCATGATTTCCATCCCGGCCGGCTTCAGGACCGGGGAGATGATCTGCAGGACCCGGGTGGCCCGGGACGTGAGTTCGGGCCGGTCGGGCTCGAAGAAGGCCTGTGACCCGACGAGCTTGACCGTCAGGCCGCGTTGGTCGATCTGGAACTCGACGTTTTCGCTCAGCCCGGCCGCTGCCAGGCCGGCCTGCATTTTCGCCTGCAGCGCCTTGAGCCGGTCCACTTCCTTGATCGCCTCGGCCATGTTCTCGGGCGACGCCGTTGCCGCGCCCTTCACGGCGGCGAACGCCTCGAGGTTCTTGTCCACGAGTTCCGGCGGCACCACGGTGCCCGACGCCGTGTCCACTGTCTGCGACGCAACCGCGCCGAAGCCCGTGGCCAGGGAGTTGCGGAGCTTTTCGAACTTGTTGGCATCGACGGTGGACATCGCGAAGAGGACGATGAACATGCACATCAGCACGGTGACCATGTCCATGTAGGACGCCATCCAGCGTTCGTCGACGTGGTGTTCTTCCGGCTTCTTGCGTCCGCGCCGCCTGGGGCTCACGCGGCCTGGTCCATCTTGCCGGGTTTGTCGCTGTCACTCTTCTTGCCGCCCCGAGCCGTGCTCTTGAGCTGGTGCTCCGGGACCATGGCACGGAGCCGTTCGGCGAGCAGCAGCGGCTGGGCGCCGGACTGGACCGACAGCATGCCTTCCATGAGCAGCGTCATCCGTTCGATGTCCAGTTCCGAGAGCCGACTCATCCGGGCGCTGAAGGGAAGCCAGATGAAGTTGGCCGAGAGCAGGCCCCACAGGGTGGCGACGAAGGCTGCCGCGATCATCGGGCCCAGATGGTCCGGGGTGGAGAGGTTTTCCAGGACGTGGGTCAGGGACACCACGGTGCCGATGATGCCCACAGTCGGGGCATAGCCACCGAGGCTGGCGAAGAATTTGGCGTTGGCGTGGTCGCTGCGGGACTTCGAATCGATCTCGTCCTCCATCAGCATCCGGAGGTCCTCGGCGTCGGTGCCGTCGGCGATGTTCTGGAGTGCACGGGCAAGGAAGGGATCTTTGACGCTGGCCGCTTCTTCCTCCAGGGACAACAGGCCCTCGCTGCGGGCCTTTTCGGCGAAGCGGACCATCTGGTCGATGCTTTCCTGCGGCTTCGCCGTCTTGCCTTGGAACATTTTGGGCAGGGCTTTGAACGCCTGGACGACGTCTTTGAGGGTGTTGCCGGCGATCCCGACGGCGAGCGTGGCACCGAAGACCAGGATCATGGGGGCCGGGAGAAGCAGTGCCGACAGGCTGGCGCCTTCAAGGGACACCATGGCGATAACTGAGCCAAAGGCGAGGAGCAGTCCGATGACTGTTGCGGGATCCATGGTTACTTTCTGGGTTTCACGGGCGCCGTGGTTCCGGCTCCGTCGGTGTCGTCTGTGTCGTCGTCCGGCTCAACAGTCCGGACCAGGCTCAGCGGATAACCGGTGATGGCCGGGAAGTCCCGGGCCTTACTCAGGATGTAAGCCCGGTAGTCGGCGATGAGCTCGACCACTTCCGCGAGGCTTTCCAGGACCACGTAGGCGGCGCCGTCGAGCGTCACCAAATGCGTATCCGGGCTCTCGTGGATGCGTTCGATGAGGTCCGGATTGACCGCGAAGCGCGTTCCGTTGAGGCGTGTGACGACGATCATGGGCCGATTCTGCTCTGTGAGGGGAAGGGTGTTCTCCTCCGTACTGTCGGCAGCCCCTGCCCCTTCGTTAGGCGGCCGGGCCAGGCGCCGGCGCTGACGGGTGGCCGAGGCGACAGGATTTACTGTAATTGCCGGTGATTGCCCGTGATTTCCTGTGCGCCGCATGCCGGGCGGTACTAGGGTGGGTCCTGACGGGGCCATGCGGCCCGCCCCGTTGGAGCCTTGGTCCGATGCGGTTGATCCATCGCGTTCACAGCTCTTAGATCTGCCCCACGACGCATCGGCCGCCCGCCTCATCAGGAAGGCCAGCCATGGTGCATTTTCCGGCTCTGGAGCCGTTGAACCCGTTTCCCCAGTACAAAGCCATGCGGCGCAGCGACCCCGTCTTCCAGGATGAGGAGACCGGTGTCTGGCACGTCTTCGGCTATGACGACGTGCAGCGCGTTCTGTCCGAGCACGCCACGTTTTCTTCCCGAATGGGCGGGGACAATCCAACCGAAACAGGGCAACTGTTCGCGGCCAGCCTGATCAATACGGATCCGCCCAGACACCGCCAGCTGCGTTCCCTCGTGACGCAGGCGTTCACGCCGCGGTCGGTGGAAGCACTCGCACCGCGCATCCTGGCACTCACGCACGAGTTACTGGATCCGGTCGTTGCCACGGGCAGCACGGACCTGATCGATCAGCTGGCCTATCCACTCCCGGTGATCGTGATCGCGGAGCTCATGGGCATCCCGGCCGCGGACCGGGACCGGTTTAAGCAGTGGTCTGACATGATCGTGAGCCAAGCTCCGGGCGCCGACGAGTCCGGCCACCCCGATACCCACCGGGAAATGGCGGAGTACTTCATGGGCATGATCGAGGAGCGGCGCCGCCAGCCGGGCAGTGATTTGATCAGCGCGCTCCTCGCGGCCGAGATCGACGGGCAGAAACTCAGCGTCATCGAGCTGCTCGGATTCTGCGCCCTGCTGCTCGTCGCGGGCAACGAGACCACCACCAACCTGATCGGCAATGCCGTACTGTGCTTCGCCGAATCGCCGGGCACGGCGGAGCGCCTTGTCGCCGACCTGGACCTGCTCCCGCAGGCGATCGAAGAGGTGCTGCGCTACCGCTCCCCCGTACAGTCCATGTATCGGATCTCGGCCGTGGACACCACGCTGCGCGACCGGTCGATTCCTGCGGGGTCGCCCCTCGTGGCCTGGATCGGCTCGGCGAACCGCGACGGGGAGCAGTTCCCGGATCCCGATGTGTTCGACGTCGGCCGCTCACCCAACCGTCACCTCGCCTTCGGGCAGGGCATCCACTTCTGCCTCGGGGCTCCCCTGGCCCGGCTCGAGGCCAAGGTCGCGCTGCAGGCCGTGCTCTCCCGGTTGCCCGGGCTGGCAGTGGACCCCGGTGCGCAGCTGGAGCGGATGGAAAGCACGATCGTCTATGGGGTAAAGCATCTTCCCGTGTCCTGGCAGGCTGGCTGACCGCGAGCGCCGCGGCCGCCCTTCCCCTCCTTGTTGCGCTATCACTTATGGCGGCCATTTCGACGGCAAAGTCATATGGTCGCTGCAACGCTCTGATTGATGGAGCGTTTGATGGTGAATGTGTTTTCCCTGGATGCGCGTACTGAGTTCTTTGATCTGGTGTGTGGCGGGATGTCGATTCTGGCTGCGGCCCGGCGTGTCGGCGCCACGCATGGGACCGGGAGGAACTGGTGGGCCCAGTCTGGCCACATGATGACTGTGGACACGGGGCCCGTTGGGGGTCTTTCGGATCCGGCGCCCACGGCCGAAGGGCCGGAGGGCCGGGCACTGAATCTGGCTGAGCGGGGGATGATCCAGATGGGCCTGCGCAGCGGACTCAGTTACGCCAGGATCGGTGAGGTGATCGGCCGGGACAGGTCCGTGGTCTGGCGGGAGGCGAAACGGAACACCGGCGCGGACGGGGTGTATTACGCCTCGGTCGCCCATACGAAGGCACATCAGGCCAGGCGCCGGCCGAAGGCGTTGAAGCTGGTCGGGGACGAGGCGCTCTGCCGGCTGATCGGGGTGTGGATGGATGACGGGTGGAGCCCGAAACTGATCTCGGCGATGTTGGCCTTCTACTTCCCCGACGATCAGACTATGCAGGTGAGCCACGAAACGATCTACCAGGCCTTATATGTTCAATCCCGCGGAAGTCTGCGGGCAGATCTGGCGGAGAAGCTCAGCCTGAAGCGGAAGCAGCGCGTTCCCCACGCCGGGGACCGGCACAAGAACAGCCCCTACAAGGAGGCGTTCAAGATCAGTGAGCGCCCGGCCGAGGTCCAGGACCGGGCGGTCCCGGGCCACTGGGAGGGTGACCTCATCATCGGCTGCGACGGGACCGCGATCGGCACTCTCGTGGAACGCTCGACGAGGTTCACGATCCTCCTCCACCTTCCCGGGGATCACACCGCTGACACCGTCGCTGCGGCGATGATCCGGGAGATGGGAAAGCTCCCGGATCACCTGCGCCGGTCGATCACCTGGGACCGCGGCACGGAACTCGCCGCGTACGCCCGGATCCAGACCGCACTGGACACCACGCTCTACTTCTGCGACCCGCACTCGCCCTGGCAGCGCGGGTCCAATGAGAACACCAATCGGCTCCTGAGATTCTGGTTCGAGAAAGGCTCAGACCTTTCCGTCCATACCCCGGAGGACCTCCGCCAGGTCGCCGCGAAACTCAACCGCCGCCCCCGACCCACCCTGAACCTGGAGACCCCAGCCAACCGGCTGAACCAGCTGCTGCACGCAGCCTAAACCCCGGCGTTGCTCCAACCAGTTGACTTTGCCGACGTTTTGGCAACCATAAGTGATAGCGCAACGGGGGGCTGTGGATAACGCCGGCAGCATCACGCCTTTGCGGCAACAATGGTCCGCATGCGACCTGCCGAGCCATTGCCCTCCCATTTGTCGGATGCCCCGTTCACCGTGCATGAGGCGAGAGCTGCAAACCTGAGCCGGTCCCGGCTCCGTGCATCCGACGTCGCCCCGGCCGGCCGGTTGATCTATCTGCCGGCCGGCTGGGACTTTGAGATCCGAAGCCTGGCACGCGCACTCTCGGCGGCGACGCCGGGCGGCTGGATCTCGCATCTGACCGCTGCAGTGATCCACGGGCTGTGGCTTCCGGCTTGGTTGTGCGGAAGCCGGGAATTGCATCTCAGCAAGCCCAAAGCGCTGCCGCCGGTCCGGCGGGAGGGCGTCGTGGGGCACACCGTCCTCGCCTTCCCGGACGAGGTCACGGTGCTGGACGGTATCCGCATTTCGACCCCGGCCCGCACTTGGCTGGACCTTGCCCGCGTCCTGCCGTTGGAAGCCCTCGTGGCAGTGGGCGATCAGCTCGTGCGTCAGCCGCGCCCGGGTCTGGAGATCCGCACCGATCCATGGGCGACGCGCGAGGAACTGCGGTCGATGCTCAAGCATCATCCGAAGTTCCAGGGGATCGTGAAGGCCCGCCAGGCGGCCGAGCTGATCCGTGCCGGTGCCGACTCCGCACCGGAGACGTTCTTGCGGCTGGCGCTCACCGCGGCCGGACTCCCGGAACCGGAGTTGCAGCTGCGGCTTGTCCCGGAGGACCCGTACTCACCCGCCGCGGACATGGGCTACCGCAAACAGCGCATAGCCGTCCAGTACGACGGCGCCCACCACCGCACGCGCGAACAGCAAACCCGGGACTACCGCCGCGACGAAGTCTTCCTTGCCGCTGGATGGCGGTACTTCAAGTTGAACGCCGACGATCTGGCCAACGACTTTCGGGGCGCGGTGCGCAAGGTACGGATCGCCCTTGGCACCGGTTCTGCCCGCTAAACACCCGTTGCTCTATCACTTATGGCTGCCTTGCCGCTGGCAAAGTCAACTGGTTGGAGCAACGCCGGGGTTTAGGCTGCGTGCAGCAGCTGGTTCAGCCGGTTGGCTGGGGTCTCCAGGTTCAGGGTGGGTCGGGGGCGGCGGTTGAGTTTCGCGGCGACCTGGCGGAGGTCCTCCGGGGTATGGACGGAAAGGTCTGAGCCTTTCTCGAACCAGAATCTCAGGAGCCGATTGGTGTTCTCATTGGACCCGCGCTGCCAGGGCGAGTGCGGGTCGCAGAAGTAGAGCGTGGTGTCCAGTGCGGTCTGGATCCGGGCGTACGCGGCGAGTTCCGTGCCGCGGTCCCAGGTGATCGACCGGCGCAGGTGATCCGGGAGCTTTCCCATCTCCCGGATCATCGCCGCAGCGACGGTGTCAGCGGTGTGATCCCCGGGAAGGTGGAGGAGGATCGTGAACCTCGTCGAGCGTTCCACGAGAGTGCCGATCGCGGTCCCGTCGCAGCCGATGATGAGGTCACCCTCCCAGTGGCCCGGGACCGCCCGGTCCTGGACCTCGGCCGGGCGCTCACTGATCTTGAACGCCTCCTTGTAGGGGCTGTTCTTGTGCCGGTCCCCGGCGTGGGGAACGCGCTGCTTCCGCTTCAGGCTGAGCTTCTCCGCCAGATCTGCCCGCAGACTTCCGCGGGATTGAACATATAAGGCCTGGTAGATCGTTTCGTGGCTCACCTGCATAGTCTGATCGTCGGGGAAGTAGAAGGCCAACATCGCCGAGATCAGTTTCGGGCTCCACCCGTCATCCATCCACACCCCGATCAGCCGGCAGAGCGCCTCGTCCCCGACCAGCTTCAACGCCTTCGGCCGGCGCCTGGCCTGATGTGCCTTCGTATGGGCGACCGAGGCGTAATACACCCCGTCCGCGCCGGTGTTCCGTTTCGCCTCCCGCCAGACCACGGACCTGTCCCGGCCGATCACCTCACCGATCCTGGCGTAACTGAGTCCGCTGCGCAGGCCCATCTGGATCATCCCCCGCTCAGCCAGATTCAGTGCCCGGCCCTCCGGCCCTTCGGCCGTGGGCGCCGGATCCGAAAGACCCCCAACGGGCCCCGTGTCCACAGTCATCATGTGGCCAGACTGGGCCCACCAGTTCCTCCCGGTCCCATGCGTGGCGCCGACACGCCGGGCCGCAGCCAGAATCGACATCCCGCCACACACCAGATCAAAGAACTCAGTACGCGCATCCAGGGAAAACACATTCACCATCAAACGCTCCATCAATCAGAGCGTTGCAGCGACCATATGACTTTGCCGCTCAAATAGCAGCCATAAGTGATAGAGCAACCCCGGGGCTAGCGCTTCAGCTGGGTCAGTTCCTGCAGAACCTCATCCGAGGTGGTGATGATGCGGGCGTTGGCCTGGAAGCCGCGCTGCGCGACGATGAGGTTGGTGAATTCCTGGGACAGGTCCACGTTGGACATTTCCAGGGATCCGGCGGTCAGGGTGCCCATGCCGGGGTCGCCCGCAGCACCCAGCTGCACGCCGCCGGAGTTGCCGGTGGCCACGTAGGAGGAGCCACCGGCCTTCTCCAGGCCACCGGGGTTGGTGAACTTGGCGAGGGCGATCTTGGCCAGGACCTGCTTGATGCCGTTGCTGAAGGACCCCACCAGGGAGCCGTCGTTGCCCAGCGTGTAGGACTCGAGCTTGCCGACGGCGGCGCCGTTCTGGCCGCTGACGGTCAGGGAGCTCATGGAGGCGTAGCCGGAGACCTTGGAGAGGTCCACCGTGATGCCGGATACGCTCAAGGCCCCGCTGGGGGTGAGCTGGCCGTTCGACTGCTGCGCGAGCTGAATGGTCGACGTCGTTGCCCCGTCTTTTGCGGTGACGTTCCAGCCGCTAGCGCTCTTGGCGAATGTCACTGTCAGGCTGCGCTCGGCGCCGGCCGCGTCGTAGACATTGACGACGCGGTCCAGTGGAGCGTCGGTAACGAGGGCATCGCTGGGCAGGTTCCCGTCCATGGTCACCGTGTCCGTGGCCTTCGCAACCATGGTGTTGGGGTTCAGCGTGATGTCGCCGACGGGAGAACCGGCGTTGATCACGCCGTTGGTGGCGGTCCAGCCCTGGAGGATGCCGCCGTCGGGGCTCACCAGCTGGTTGGCCGCGTCGGGGCTGAACGAGCCGGCGCGGGTGAAGAGCTGCTGGCCGCCCTTGCTGGTCACGAAGAAACCGTCGCCGGAGATCATCATGTCCGTGGCGCGGCCGGTGCTCTGCGAAGAGCCCTGGCTGAAGTTGGTGGTGACTCCGGCCACGCGGACGCCGAGACCGATTTGGGCGGGGTTGCTGCCGCCGGTTCCGGCCTGCGGACCGGAGGCGCCCTGCTGCAGCTGGGACAGGGTGTCCTGGAACTGGGTGGAGGATGCCTTGAAGCCGGCGGTGTTGACGTTGGCAATGTTGTTGCCGGTGACGTCGAGCATGGTCTGGTGGGCGCGAAGGCCGGAGATTCCGGAGTACAGCGAGCGGAGCATGGGAACTGCCTTTCTACGGGTAAAGAACTGGTTAGGATGCGGCCGGAGCAGTAAGCCCGGTGATGGAGTCGAGGGGAACGGTGATGTCGCCGACCTTGACGGCCGGGACCGAGCCCGCATAACTGACGGAGCTGGCGATGCCGGTCCCGGTGGTGCCGTCCGCGAGGGTGTAGCCCACCGACTGGCCGATCAGCTGGGCTGCCGCCGTCCGCATCTGGAGGGAGAAACCCTCCTTGCTGTTGGTGGTCAGTTCAGTCATTTTTTCCATCGTGGAGAGCTGGAGGGTCTGGCTCATCATCTGGTTGGTGTCCATGGGCGCGCTCGGATTCTGGTTCTTGAGCTGGGCCACGAGCAGGGTCATGAACACGTTGGCATCCATGGACTGAGCGGGTGTCCGGTCAGCAGACGCCGGGGCGGCTGCTCCCGCCGGCGTCACTGGCTGGGATGCGATCGGCTGAATCGTCATATGTCGCGTTCCTTCGTGTCAGACAAGAATGTCGAGGGTGGTCTGGGGGCCGTTCAAAATCCTGGCGGCGCGCACGGCTTGGCCATCAGCCAGCGCGTCCCAGCGGTGACCGGGGCGCTGCTCGGCCGGGTCGTTGCGGCCGCTGGGACCAGAGCCGTTTCCGCCGCCGCCGGACTCCCGTCCGGCGGCGTACTGGGTGCCCGCCCGGTCCTGGGCCGTGCCGTGCTGGCCCCCGTTCTGGCCCCCGTTCTGGCCGAGGCCCATGGGACCGCTGTGATCGGACAGGTCAAGGCTGGCCCCGAATCCGGCGTCGGCGAGCTCCTTGCGGAGTTCGGGCAGGATTCCCCGGACCGCCTCACGTCCAGCCTCGCCCGGCGCGAAGAGTTCAATCCGCACACCCGCGGCGTCGATCTGGGCCCGTACCGTCAGCGGACCCAGATCTTCCGGGCTGACCTTGAGCGTCATGATGTGCTCGCCGCGGGGCGCCCCCACCAGGGTGAAGAGCGGTTTGGCCAGCTGAGGCTGAAGGGGTTCCGCGGGCTGGGGCGCCGGCTGCGACGGCGGCTGGGCAGCGGCCTGCGCAGCCGGCTGGGGCATGGTTGTGCCGGCCGTCAGCGACTGAACAGGTACCGCCACTGCGCCAGCCGGACCTCCACTCACCTGATCCGTCAGCGCTTCCGCGGTGCGTGGTGCCTGTGCCTTTGCTTGTGCAGGGTCCGTTAGGGACCCAGGCGGCACCACGGCGGCTGCGGGGGCCACTCTGCTGCCCAGGACATTGCCGGCTGCGGTGCTGCCGGCCGAGGTTATCGCCGATTGTCCGGCGGCTGACGGAGCGACGGCGGTGGCTCTGACGGTCGCTACGGCGGCGGCCTCTCCCCTGCCCGAAAGCGGAGCTCCCGCCATGGCAACAGGAGGGCTGGCCGCCGGGTTGACCGGTGTCGAACTGCCAAGCACCGCACTGCGTCCCGGCCCTGTCTGGGCCGATTCACCTGCCGTGGCCTTCGTTGGCGCCTTCGCTTGAGCCGTGGCCGCCGCGGCCTCGCGCGGCAGCGTGGTTGCCTCGGCCGTGGCGGAAACTGCACCGGCGGGCGAGCCAGTGAGCACCGAGGCGGGACCCGCTGCAGACGCGGCACCTGCCGCGCCGGTGGCGGGCGAGGCCGCTAGCGCAGCCACACCGGGCTCCGGTGCAGCCGCCAGGGCAGGAACGGGTGCAGCGGACGCGGCACCGGCTGATCCGCCAGTGGCTGCAGTCGGCCCCGAGGACGGTACCGCGCCCGCGATCTGCGCGGCAGCAACGGCAGACGAATCACCGCCCGCGACGGGACGAACGGGGATCGCGCCGGGCATCTGGAGCCGGGCGTCGGGCATTCCGGGGGCAGCGGGTACGGCTGTACCCTCTGCCGCGGCGGCCGGCACGCCGGCGGGACCCGCTGCCGCGGGGGCGGGGAAAGCCGGTGCCGCAGCGCGGGGGCTACCGTGACCGTCCGAGGCCACGGCCTGGGCTGCTTGTCCGGGCTGCGCTGGCGGTCCCACCGGGGCTGGCTGTCCGGGTTGCGCGAAAGCGACAAATTGGGCGGGGGCCCACTGGGCGGAGGCATACTGCGCCGGCCATGCAAAGCCGGCAACGGCGGGAGAAGCGGCGTCGGACGGCGCGGAACCTGCTGCAGAGGGCGCCGAATCGGCTTCGTCGTCGGCCGCCGTCGTCGGTTTTGCAGCGGCGCCTGCCGCTGAAGCACCGGTCAGGTCGCCGTCACGCACGGGCACGTCTGGCGTCCGCTCGCCGACCGCCGTTGAGGCGGCTTCGGGGAAGCCGGCGTTGGCGGGCACCCAGTCGGACGCACTTTCCGTGAGTCGGCCGGATGCCTGATTGGCCGGACGGCCGGCGCCCTGAAGCTCGGGCCGTCCGGGCGTGGCGTTGGACTCGTTGTCAGTAGCGGGCTCGGGGTTGGCGGCGGGCTCTGCCTCGGTGGCGGGGTCCGCGAGGTTACCGTTGCCTGCTGGGCCGATCCCTGCCGAACCCTGGACGTCGGTGAGAACCGAGTCGAAGGACGCAGTGTCCGGGCTGCCGTTGCCGGGCCGCGGGTCTGCTCCCTGACGTGCTGCCCGGGCCGGTGCCGAGGCGGCCAGCGCGGTCGCGAGATCCCCCGATGCCGCGGCCTTCACGATGCCGTCCCGGCAGGAACTATGCGCCGGATGGAAGTCAGGTTGGACTGCTGCTCCCAGGCGTCGCGGATCTGGATGGTCTTGCCGGGTACGGGTGCGTCGATCGCCTTGCCGTTGCCCAGGTAGATGGAAACGTGGTTGCCGCCGAAGCTCACCAGCAGGTCGCCGGGTTTCGCTTCGGCGAGGGAGGCCACCGGGGTGCCTTGGCGCATCTGGTCGCTCACCACGCGGGGAATCTCCACGCCGAGGTCTTTGAACACCCGCTGTGTGAAGCCGGAGCAGTCCATGCCGGTGGCCGGATTGGTGCCTCCCCACACGTAGGGAACACCGATGTACTTCTTGGCCGCCGCCACCACGTCGTTACCCGTCGCCGCCGCGCCCGTGTGCACCGTGCCCGTTGCCTGGGCGCCGGTGAGCCCGGCCACGCCGGTGAGCCCGGCCACGCCGGTGAGCCCGGCCACGCCGGTCCCCGTCGTGCTGCCGAGTCCCAGCGAGCTGCCGAGCCCCAAGCTGTCCGTGAGGGAGGATGCATCCGTGGCGCCGGTCCCGCCCATGGCCGCGGCGAGTGCCTGCGTGAAGGAAGCGGAGTCGCCGGTGCCCGTGGCGGTCGCGAGCGAGGTGGCCGCGGCTGCCTTGACCGCGGCCGCGTTGGTCTCCGCCGTGGCCGCCGGCCGGGACAGTTCCGCGATCATCGCTTGGATGCCCTGCATCCGGCCGATTGCCTCTGTCATGCTCATGGCTTCACCTGCTGTTCGTCGCGGTGCCAGAGCGTCGAGGCGATCTCGTCGAGGGCGGACTGTTCGGCGCGCAGGTCCGCGGAATTGATCTCGGCGTCGTGGCGGGCTTGCAGTTTTTCCAGGCCCACGGAGCGCGTGCGGGCGGCGATGAACTCGGCGCGGGCGGCGGCCTCTTCGGCTTCGGCCAGGTGCGTGAGGTTTTGCAGGTCCGCGAGCATGCTGTGGGAGGAGGACCGGGCGGCGGCCACGGCACGCAAGGAGGCCGAGCTGGAGATGGGGTCATCCGTGGCGGCAAGCTCGCGGCGGGCGGCGGCTTCGCGGACCCGGACGGAACTGGAGCGTGAGCGGGCCCGCGCCAGTCCGGTGGCTGCCTGGTCCTGCTGGAGCTGGCGGAGGCGCAGGAGCCCTGCCAGAGAGAATTCGCGGTTCATGCTGCTGCTCCCAGGATCGAAGTAAGGTAGCCGAGCCGCTGCCAGGACTCGGAGTGCGCCGTGGATTCGTCCATCGGCTGTTGGAGGAACGCGCTGACCTCGTGCTCGTGGTTCAACGCGGCGTCCACCATCGGGTTGGTCCCGGCCTGGTAGGCGCCGACGTCGATCAGGTCCTGTGCGCCCTTGCGGGCCGCGAGGACCCGGCGGAGTGTGGCGGCGGCGTCGAGGTTCGGCCGGGCATTGACCTTGCTGGCCACCCGGGACACCGATCCGAGCACGTCCACGGACGGAAAATGCCCCGTGACGGCCAGTTTGCGGTCCAGCACGACGTGACCGTCCAGGATGGACCGGGCCGCGTCGGCGATGGGCTCGTTGTGGTCATCACCGTCCACCAGGACGGTATAGATGCCGGTTACGGAGCCGGTTTCGGCAGTGCCGGCGCGTTCCAGGAGACGGGCCAGGATGGAAAAGGTCGACGGCGGGTAGCCCCGGGTGGCCGGAGGCTCGCCGGCCGAGAGGCCGATCTCGCGCTGGGCCATGGCTACTCGGGTGAGGGAGTCCATCATCAGGACCACGTCCTGGCCCTGGTCGCGGAAGGACTCGGCGATCCGGGTGGCGGTGAAGGCTGCGCGCATCCGCATGAGGGCGGGTTCGTCGGAGGTGGCGACCACCACCACGGAGCGCGCCAGGCCGGCGGCGCCGAGGTCATCCTCGAGGAACTCCCGGACTTCGCGGCCGCGTTCACCGACAAGGGCAATCACCGAGACCTCGGCGTCGGTGCCGCGGGCGATCATCGAGAGCAGGGAGGATTTGCCGACGCCGGACCCGGCAAAGAGGCCCATGCGCTGGCCCTTGCCGAGCGTCGTCATGGTGTCCAGGACGCGCACCCCGGTCTGCAGTGCCGTATCGATGCGGGCACGTTTCATGGCGTTCGGCGCCTCGTTGTCGATCGGCACGCGCGGACCGCTGAGCAGCGGACCCTTGCCGTCGATCGGACGTCCGAGCCCGTCAAGGACCCGGCCGAAGAGGCCCCGGCCGGTGGGGACCAGCACGGCGCCGCCCTTGGCACGGACGGGGTCTCCGGCGGCCACACCGGCGAGACGGCCCAGCGGCATGCAGCGGACGGAGCCCTCCAGCGCGGCCACGACTTCGGCGTCGAGGCCGGGGTTCTCCCCCACCGTGACGAGGTCTCCCAGCGCGCAGTCGAGCCCGGAGACTTCAAGGCCCAGCCCAACGACGGAGGTGACGACGCCGACCCTCTGCGGGGCAGCCGCGGCCAGCGCGGCGGCGTAGTCGGCACCCTTCGGGCGCCACTCGGCGATCATGCCTGGCCCCGATAGGCGCCGGTGCCGGGAAGGCCGCCAGCAGGCAGTCCGCCGCCAATAACGCCGGTGCCAGGACCGGCGTCGGCCTGCCCGGACTCCCCCAGCAGGGCCGTGCGGGCACGTTCCAGGGAACTGCGCAGGCCGGCGTCGAACCAGCCCTGCTGGTATTCGACCTTCGCGTCGCCCCGGCCCAAGGAGGGATCCGGGACGAGCGGCAGCCCGGCGGGCAGTTCCTGCCCTTCCCGGGTAAGGACGTCGATGTCTGCAGGGTGCAGCCGGATCGCCAGCACGGTGGCGGTGTCGCTCCCGGAGAGGGCACGTGCCAGGGCGGCGCGCGCGGTCCTGGTGCCTTCGGCGAGTTCGTAGCCGAGGATGGCCTCGGCCAGTTCCAGCGCGGTACGTGCCAGGATCTCTTCGGCGTCTTGCAGGGCCTGCACGTTGCGGTGGGCGAAGTCGTTCCGGGCGACGGCCAGGGCGCGCACGGCACGGTCCAGGTCCTGTTGCCCGGCGGCCAGGGAGGCGGCCTGTTCGGCGGCCATGCGGTCCCGCCAGCGGCGCTGTTCCTTCGCGGCGGCCCGCACGCCGGCGGCGTAGCCTGCGGCGTGGCCCTCGGTGTAGCCGGCCTGTTCGGCGGCCGGCCCGTTCGCCCGCAGCGAGGGAAAGACGACGCGCGCCGGGGCAGGGGCCGCGCCGCTGTCAGTAGACATAGTCTTCTTCGTCCCCGCGCTGGATGGTGACCTGGCCGTCGGCCTCGAGCTCGCGGATGGACCGGACGACGGCGGCGCGGGCCTCTTCGATCTGCGAGGCACGCAGCGGGCCAAGGGCAGCGATCTCGGATTCGAGGATTTCGAGGTTGCGTCCGGAGACGTTGGTGGTGATGGTTTCCAGGACCGCCTCGGAGGCGCCCTTCATGGCGATCGCCAGGACAGACGCGTCGAGGCCGCGGAGCACCAGCTGCACGTCGCGGCGTTCCAGTTTCACGATGTCGTCGAACGTCACCATCTGGGCGCGGATCTCCACCGCGAGGTCGGGGTCGAGCAAGTCCAGGCCGTCCAGCACGGATCGTTCCGTGCCGGCGTCGGTCCGGTTGATGATCTCCAGCAGCGGCTGGATGCCGCCCACCACCTTTGAGGCCTGCTGGGATACGGCGGCACCGCCGCGGAGTTTGAGGGTATCGGCGACGATCCCGATCGCCTCGGGCGCGCCGGATCCCATGGTGGCGATGCTGAGGGCGACGTCGGCGCGCAGCGAACCGGGCAGCCCGGACATGACGGCCGAGGCCTTGCGCGGGCTGAGGTGGGCCAGGACCAGGGCGATGGTCTGCGGCAGTTCCCCGTCGATCAGGGCCAGGATCTGCACGGGTTCGATGTCTTCGAGGAACTCGAAGGACTTGCCGGCCATGTTGACCGTGAGGCGGTTGATGAGTCCGGCGGCCTTTTCCGAGCCGAAGGACGCCTCGAGCAGGCCTTCGGCGAGTTCCCGGCCGCCCCGGGCCTGGCGGGAGTTGGTCTGCGCGGCCTGGTGGAAGTCCTTCATGATCTGTTCGGCGACGTCCGGGTCCACTTTGCGGAGCTTGACGATCTCGGCGGCAATCTCCTCCGCCTCCGTATCAGTGAGCTGGGCCATGACCTTGGCGGCGTTCTCGGGGCTCATCTGCATCAGGACGACGGCGGCGCGCTGGGTGCCGGTCAGGACGGTATCGGCTGGTTTCATGCCGGCTGCCTGTCATCCATGAGGCTGCGCAGGTAGTCTGCCGCCCGCTCCGGGTTGGCGGCGACCATGTTGTCGATCTCCAGCCGGCGTTGCTCGGACTCCAGCTGCTCGGTGGTCGGTCCCGGAAGCGGCGGCAGGGCGGTGATCGGGATCGCCGACGTCGCCGGGGCCGGCGGAAGGGCGGTGACGGGCGCGACCACCGGCACGATCTCCAGATCCAGGCGTTCACCGAGGTCCACGGGCTCGCGCTTCTGGCGGCGCCGCAGGATGATCGTGACCACCAGAGCCAGGATCAGCAGGCCGAGCAGGATGCTGCCGGCCGTGACGAGGGTTCCGAAGAACGCGGCCTGCCTCTCGGCCTCCGCGTTGGCCTGGGCCTCGGCAAGTGCTTTGGCGGCGTCATCGGCGGCCGCGGTGCTGAACGGCACCACCTCAACGGTGACGACGTCGCCGCGCGTGGCATCGACGCCGGCTGCGGAGGTGACGAGGTTCTTCAGCGACACGAGGTTCAGGCCGTTGGCGGCGGCCTGGCTGACCGCTACGGAAATGGTCTGGCGTTTGACGGCTCCCGCCGGGATGACCCGGTCCTCGGTGACCTTGTTGACGGCGTTGTTCTTGGTCTCGGTGGTGGAATCGAAGTTGCCGTTGCCACTGGTGCCGCCGGGAACGGCGATGTTGTCCGGGCCGAGGACGCCCGCGGCCCCTCCCCCGGTTCCCGTGTATTTCTCGGTCTTGGATGATTCGCTCAGCGGCAGGGCGCCGGCGGTGTTGGAGAACGTTTCGCTCGTCTGCTGGGCGGATTCCCCGGTGACGTCGGCGGCGACCGCTACCGTGGAATTCCCGGGACCCACCACTCGGTCCAGGACTGCCTTCACGGCGTCGGACGTACGGTTCTGGTAGTCGCTGGCCTGCTTGGAGGTCGAGCCTGTGGCGCCGCCGCCGACAGTGGAGAGCACATTGCCTTGGGAGTCGACCACCGACACGTTGTCCGGCTTGAGGTTCTCGATCGCGGCGGAGGTCAGGTGGACGATGGCCTGCACTTTGTCGCTGGAGAGCGTGGTCCCCGCGGCGGTTTCGACAAAGACCGAGGCCGTGGTGTCGGGGGTCTTGGACACAAAGACGGTCTTCTCCGGGATCGCGAGCCGGACGGCGGCGGTCTTCACGCCGTCCATGGCTTCGATCGTGCTGGCGAGTTCCCCTTCGAGCGCCCGCTTGTAGGTGACGGACTGCTGGAATTCCGAGGACGTCACCCCCATCTTGTCCAGGAGGGAGTACCCGGTTGCTGCAGCGGTCGGCAGGCCGGCGGAGGCCGCCTTGAGCCGCTCGTCGTAGACCTTGTCCTGCGGGACCAGGATGGTGGCGCCGCCGTCGCTGAGTTCGTACTGAACGTTGTCCTTTTTGAGCTGATCCACGATTCCGCTGGCATCGGTGCTCTTCAGGCCAGAGAACAGCGGGGTCAGGGCCGGGCGGGTGAGCCAGGCGGACAGGGCCACGATACCCACCACCAGCAGGGCAGCACCGATCACGGCGAGGGTGCGCTGGCCGGCGGTGAAGCTCTTCAGGCCCGTGCCGACGCGCTGGAAGAACGCGGTTATCTGCGGAGGCATCAGGCCTGCATCCTCATGATCTCGTTGAACGCGTCAACGCCCTTGTTGCGCACCGTGGACATGAGTTCCAGCGTGACCTGGGCGCGGGTGGCGGCGAGCGTGGCGTTGTGGATGTCGTCCAGGTTGCCGGTGACGGCGGAGACAGCCAGCTGGTTCGACGTCGACTGCAGCTGCTGGAGGTTGTCCACCGCACCGGTGAGGGAGGTGGCGAAGGCGGAGCCGTCCGTGCCGGCGACAGGGCTGGCGCCGCCGACGTAATTGGTCGGCAGGACACCCTGGACGGGGGTGATGGGGGCAACAGTCATTAGGAGCGTCCAATCTCAAGGGCGGCCGTGTACGTTTCGCGGGCGCGGTCCACCACCTGCGCGTTGGCCTGGTAGCCACGCTGGGCGATGATGAGCGCGCCCATTTGTTCAGCCATGTCGATGTCCGGGTACTTCACGTTGCCGTTGGCATCAGCCAGCGGGTGGTCCGGCTGGTAAACGATCCGGCCCGCGGCGCTGCCGAGCTGGGTGCTCTTGACGTACACGCCGGAGCCGTCCGACCCTTCGGCGGCCTCGACGTACCGGGCCTGAAAAGCGGGGCCGCTGGTGGCGGAGGCGTTGTTCATGTTGGCGAGGTTGTCCGAGACAGCATCGAGCCACTTGCGGTGGACGGTGAGGGCGGAGCCGGCGATGCCGATCATGTCGAAGGTCATCAGCTGGTCCTCAGGGCGGAGCGTATGGCGGTGAATTCGTTATTGACGGCGCGGGCGGCGAACTGGAAGCGCAGCACGGTGTCGATGTTGGACAGGGTCTCGGTGTCCAGGTTGACGTTGTTGCCGTTCAGCTGGGTGGGTTCCAGGGATTCCGCCGTCGTTGCCTGCACGTGGCCGTCCCCGGACTGCACTGACGCCGCCAGGGCGTCCTCGAAGCTGACGCGCTTCGCGTGGTAATTCGGTGTGTTGACGTTCGCGATGTTGTTCGCGATAGTGCGCTGGCGCAATGCCAACCCGTCCATGGCGCTGGCCAGGGCGGCGGAAGTCACGGATTCGAGCACAGAGTCCTGCCTGGGAAAGGTGAGGGTGGCCAATCCGTGGCCGGTAAACGAGCGATCCGTGCTCTTACAGTGGTTATCGGCACTGGTCAGCGCTGCGTTAGGAGAAAATGCGACTGTTATCCGAAAGATTCGGGCCGAGGAAACTTCAGCCGTTCACGTCGAGGTAGATCGCACTGGACGGGTCTCCGACGCCCGGTACTGAGGACACCGCCTGGAGCTGCCGGGCCATGTCCTGCCGGGCCTCCTCCAGCCTGAGGGCAACGCGTTCCTGGGCCGCGGCCAGGGCAACGGCGCGGCGCCGTGCTGCGGCCGGCAGCGGCCCGGGCACCGACGGTGGGGACCAGCGTTTTTCCGCCCGGGGCTCCGCCACGGATCCTGCTGCTATGGCGAGCGGGCCCAGCGGATCCTTCAGGGTGCGCTCGGCAGCCTGGACCGCCATTTCAAGCACGTCCAAGACAGCCATCCAAGCGGCCAAGCCGGCGTCGACGGGCATGGCCTCCGCAGGAAGTGATGCGGCGTTGGTGGATCCGGCTTCCCCAAGGCCGGACTCCGTCTCGGTCTGGTTAGCCAAAACCGAGGCTCCCGCCACCTGTTCCCGGCTGGGCGTTCCAGGCCCCGGTGCCGGCAAAGGCGGGTGCAGCCGCTGCGGAGGGGACTGCCGGTGGCGCCGGAACGGACGCGGCGGCTTCATGCCAGGCCTGGCGCAGGGGTTCCAGGAGGTCAATTGCCTCCCGTGTGAGGGCCTGGTCGCGCTGGATGTTGGCGTTAACCAGCGCGGTGAAGGCGTAGTTGTAGATGCCGAGGAGTCCGTCGGCACCGTCCCAGGCGTCGACCTTCAAGGACGAGGTCAATTCAGCAATGATGGCCTGTGCATGCAGGAGGTTTTCCGCGGCGACCGGCCAATTGGCGCCCTGCTGGGCCGTCTCGGCCCGTCCAAGATCCAGCAGAAGGCGGTCGTAGAGCATGGTCAGGAGGCGTGCGGGAGGAGCGGAGAGCACAGAATCCGCCAGGTACTGATTCCGTTGGGCTGCGCTTCCAAAGCTTGTGGTGGTCATGCTGGTGTGCTTCCTGTGGAGGGACCGAAGATCTGCGAGGAGAGCCAGGCAGACTGGGACTTAATTTCACTGAGTGACACTTCGAGCGCGGCCTGCGAACGCTGCAGAACGGACTTTCGGGCGACGAGCCCGCTGTCCCAGCCGGCAGGAAGGTCCGCCGAAGCACCGGCCTGCTCGCCGAATTTTACGTGGGCGCTCTTTCCGTTCAAGTCGGGGACGATCGTTGCAGCCGCGCCGGATTTGGACACCGCAAATTCCAGCCGGTACTGGCCGCCGCCGGCAGGCACCTTACTGGCCGTAACGCCGGCATTTGCGCCGTTGACCGCGGCGGCAACATCGTCAATGGAGCTGGTGGCTGGCGTGACCGTGACGATGTTGCCCTCGCTTTTGATGGTGATGGTGGTGAAAGGCCACACGAAGACCTTCTGCGAGGAGGACACATGGGACATAGCGGCCTGCCTTCCGGGTAGGAACAACACGGCCGATTTCGTGACCGTGCTTCGGGTAATCCCTGCTTACCTTCTGCTCTCGGCATGCGAGGGGTCATGCGTTAGCAAAAAATGCTGGACTATCTCCTGCGGGTTCCCGTGAGACGGGGTCACATCCACACGAGAGGTCATCTCAGCCCCGGACGTCAATGAGCAGTGCGTGGCCTGCTCCGGACGATGCCGGGACTAAATTGAGGGCCTCCAGGTGCGCTGCGGCGACCTGCCTGGTCTTCGTGAGGATGGCAATGCTTTCCTCCTGAGCATTCAGGACCCGGCGCGCACGGTCTTCCAGCTCGGCCGGGATGGGGCCCGGTAAAGCGGGAGGTGCCCACGGTTCGGGTTCCGCCCCTGAAAAGGCCACCGCGATGTCGGCCTCGAGCCGGTCCAGGATCGCGGTCCAAACTGCGTTGGTATCGGCGATCCCCGGGGCGTCACCGAGCGGGCGGTCCGGGCCCCGGCGATAGACAGCGGTGCTGGACATTGGCTAGTTTCCGCTCGAGGACGACGTGGAGAGTCCGGCGAGCTGGCCCGTAAGCCAGGATGACTGCGCCTTCAGCCCACCCAGCAGAACTTCCATATTGGTGAACTGGGCCTGAAGGGTTGCCCGGCGGTTTGTTAGTCGCGTATCCCAGTTGGAGATCTGGTCGTTCAGGTCAGCGACCTCGGATTGTTGACCCTTGATGAGGGACGTCACGGAACCCTGGACCGGGTCTGTGGCGTTACTCGTCGAGGTGGCGACGCGCGAGGCAATTGTCTGGAGCGCGGCACTGGTCCCGGCCGGGTCGCTCGCCATCGCCGCCGCCAGCTTGTCCTTATCGAAGGTGAAGTTCCCATCGCGGGTGATCACGATCCCGTACTCGGACGGGGACTTGCCGTTGACCGGGGCCGCCATTGCGGTGAGCAGGGCATCGCCGACGGCGCGGACGCTGGAGTTGCCGGTGAAGATTCCGCCTTTGGCGGCCGAGGTTCCGTCCGCCGTTGTGGTGGTGGTGACGGAGCTGTTGTCGGAGATGAAGCCGAGTGCATCATTGACAGCTTTGACGAGATCCGATGCCTTCTGGGATATCGCCGCGGTGTCGCTGGCTACGGTCACGGTTACCGGTGCGGCGCTGACAGCCGTCGCAGTGACCGAGACGCCGGGGAGCAGGTTGGTGAAAGTGTTCGTTGCCGAGGTGATTTTCTGCTCGGCGGCGGTGCCTGCGTACAGGACGGCTTCGGCGTCCTGGGCGGTCCTCACGACGGCGGCGGCAGGATCGGACATCAGGTCCGTGGCGGTGCCGGCAGTGACGTCCGCGGCGCTGCCCTGGTAGATCTGAAACGCGCCAGCTGCGCCGGATGCGGTCGCGGTGAGCTGGAGGCGGTAGGTGCCGTTGCCGGCCGGGACTTTCACCGCGGCGGCGCCTCCGGAAGCGGCGTTAATGGCGGTGACGACGTCGTCGAGCGACGTGGAGGCCGGGGCGATCTCGGTCTGCTTGCCTGTGGCATCGACGATTGTCAGCTTCGCGGGCGCTCCCCCGGCATCGACGGGCCACGATGCCATCGCTGCGGTGACATCGACCTGGGTCTGCGCGAGCTTGGTGACCGTGACATCGAGGGACCCGGCCGCCGCAGAGGTGTTCGCGGTGGCGGTGAGGGACGGCGCCGAGGTGCTCGCGGTGAACAGATTCAGTGCGTTGACGGTGGCATCTCCGGAGGCGGTGCTGTTGAGGAGCGTCAGACGGGTGTTGAGGCCCTGCAGCGATGTGATCATCGACTGGTCGGAGGCCAGCTTCGTCTTCAGTTGCGTCTGCGGCAGTGCCTCGACGGCCATGAGGGAGTTAATCATGGACGTTGTGTCCAGGCCGCTGGACAGTCCGTCGATTGCTGTTCCCACGGGGGTTCCTTCCGGAAAAGTTTGGGGCCGTGACCGGCGGCGTAGGTCAGACGCCAGTGGCGGTCAGGCGGGATGGGCCCGACCTAACCGCCACAGGCGACCATGGAATCCGTTGTTACGGTTCCGCTATTGACTAGCGCAGGAGCGACAGAACGCCCTGGCCGGACTGGTTGGCCTGAGCCAGCATTGCGGTACCGGCCTGGGACATGATGTTGGCCTTGGTGAACTTGACCATTTCCTGTGCCATGTCGGTGTCGGTGATGCGGGACGCAGCAGCCGACAGGTTCTCGCCGGAGACCTGGAGGGTCTTGGTGGCGTGTTCCAGGCGGTTCTGGGTTGCACCCAGGTCTGCGCGCTGAGCGGAGACAGCAGCGATGGCGGTGTCGATGGTGCCGATCGTGGTCTGGGCGTTGGCCGCAGTGTCGACCAGGAAGCCTGCAGAAGCGGCAGCGCCAGCCAGCGTGCCAACGGCGGTGGGAACGTCACCGAGGGTGATGTCGATCTTGTCGTTGGCGGTGCCGCCGGTGCCGACCTGGATGCTCAAGGTAGCGCCGCTGTTGCCAGCAGCACCCTGGAGCAGGTCGATGCCGTTGAAGTTCGTGGACTTGGTGAGGCGGTCCAGTTCCTTGCCCAGCGAGTCGCCTTCACCCTTGATGGCGTTGCGGGCAGCCACGTTGTTGGTGTCGTTAGCGCCCTGGACAGCGAGGTCACGCATGCGCTGCAGGATCGAGTGGACTTCGGTCAGGGCGCCTTCGGTGGTCTGGATGACGCTGATGCCATCCTGGGCGTTGCGTGAAGCCTGCGCCGAGCCGGTGACCTGGGACTTCAGGCCTTCAGAGATGGACAGGCCGGCAGCGTCGTCAGCAGCACGGTTGATGCGCAGGCCGCTGGAGAGCTTCTCCATCGACTTGGACACAACGTCCTGGGTGTTGTTGAGGTTGCGGTAGGCGTTGTTCGCCATCGTGTTGGTGTTGATCATCATGCCCATGGTGTTTCCTCCGTGAGTGGGACTGTAAGCGACGGCCCATCCGTGGGCCTTCAGGAGTAGTTATCGCCCGGCGGATAACTCAGGTAAGGGGAATCCGAAAAAAGTTTTCCCAGTTCACGCGCTCTTGTCCGCGCTCCTGCCCGATTGCCAAGAACGCCCTTGTTATCCGCCTCATTGCTGCTAACGCATCCCGCAGCCCTGCCGATAGTTTCTACGAACCCTGCTGGTGGCTGAATCGTCCGCACGATCAATCGGCCTCCCCGGCACCACCGCACCTGTCGCCCGCTACATTCACACATGAGGGAGCCGTCCCGAACATGGCCATCCACGAACTTTCAGCCCTGCTGTGGCGGGAGCGTGAACTCCTGGACGTTCTCACTTTCAAGCTGGAGGAAGAGCAACTGCTCCTCACCTCAGGCAAATCCCGCTGGCTGGCTCACGGCACCAAAGAAGTCGAGCAGGTCCTCGAACACCTCTCCAAGGCGAGCCTGGCGCGCACCATCGAGGCCGCCGTCGTGGCCGAAACCTGGGGTTTGCCGTCGGACGCGTCCCTCGGCGAGCTGGCTGCCGCGGCCCCGGAGGGTGCCTGGTCCGAAGTCCTGACCGCGCACCTGGCCGCACTGACCCGCCAGACGGCCCTCATCAAGGAACTGCGCGACTCCAACGAGCAGTACCTGCGCACCGCAGTCCGCTCCACCCAGGAGTCCCTGGCCGATCTCCGGCCCGCCGCGGCCGCCGGCACTTACGACTCCCATGGCAAGACCGGGGAAACCGCCGGCTCCCGCCTCTTCGACAAGCAATTCTAAGGAAGCGACCATGAGCACCTTTGGCGCCCTGAATACCGCCTACCGGGGGCTGACCGCCGCCCAGCAGGGCCTGAACGTCGCCGGCCAGAACATCGCCAACGCGGCCACCGAGGGCTACACCCGGCAGCGCGTGCAGCAGTCCTCGATTGCTGCCCCGGCCCCGGGTCTTTTCGGCTCAGGCCGCCCGGAGTCCGGCAACGGTGTTTCCGTGGACGGCATCGCCCGGCTCGGCAGCAGCTTCCTGGATGCCGGCGTCCGCTCGGCGGGAGCCCAGGCCGGCTTCGCCAGCGTCCGGTCCTCCGTGCTCCAGGGCATCGAGGGAATCCTGCAGGAACCCGGCGACAACGGGATCTCCGCATCCCTGCAGACGTTCTGGTCCGCCTGGCAGGGCGCGGCCAACCAGCCCGGAGAAACCGCTCCGGCGGGGCAGCTCCTGCAGGCCGGCAATGAGCTCACCGCCAAGATCTCGTCCGGTTACCAGTCGCTCACCGCGCAATGGAGCAGCGTTCGCGGGCAGGCACAGGACAACGTCGACGCCGTCAACGCGGCGGCCGCTCAAGTGGCCGCTTACAACGCCACCATTCGTTCCACCACCGCAGCGGGCGGTTCGGCTAACGAACTCATCGACGCGCGGGCCAAGCTCACCGAAACGATCTCCCGGCTGACCGGCGGGACCGTGCGCGAACAGGCAGACGGCACGGTGGACATCCATGTCGGCGGCAATGCCCTTGTCATGGGAACGTCCGTCAGGGCTCTGGCCCTCTCGGGCACCCAGTCCGGGGATTCGCTTGGGTCTTCGGTCCAGCTTGAATGGGCCGACCGGCCTGGCCGGGCTGTACCGGTCACCGACGGCGAAATCGCCGGCGCGCTGTCCGTCCTGGCGCCGGCAAACAGCAACGGCACCGGCGGCGCGATCGCCGAGGCGGCGGCGTCGTACAACACGTTTGCCGGAAATTTGCGGGACGCCGTCAACGCTCTTCACAACGGCGCCCAGACTTCCACCGGGGCCGTGGCCGGCGACTTCTTCAGCCCCGCCTCGGGCATGCCGGCGGCGTTGAGTCTCGCCGTGCTGCCCCAGGACGTCAGCGCTATTGGCATTGGCGCCGGCGCAGGGAAGCTGGACAACAGTGTGGCGGACAAGATCTCCCAGCTCGGCACGGGGCCCGGGTCACCGGACAGCCTCTGGGCCGGCGTCGTGACGGGAATCGGCGTCCAGTCGCGGGGCGCCCAGCAGCATGAGTCGCTGACCACCGCCTCGGAGTCGTCCGCCCTCGCCAACCGCGCGTCGTCCGCGTCCGTCAGCCTGGACGAGGAAAACGTCAGCCTGCTCACCAACCAGCACGCCTACCAGGCCGCCGCCCGGGTCATGACAGCCGTGGACGAAGCCCTGGATGTTTTGATCAATCACACCGGACTGGTAGGAAGGTAGCCATGCTGAACCGGGTAACAAACCTGACCATGACCTCTGCCGCCCAACGCAACCTCCAGGCACAGCAGTCCAAGCTCGCCGAGCTGCAGGACAAGGCCGGCACGCTAAACAAGCTCTCCCGGCCCTCGGACGATCCCGCAGCCACGGCCCAGGCCCTCCAGACCCGCTCCCGGATCGCCGCCGCCGCCCAGTACGGCCGGAATATCGACGACGGCGACAGCTGGCTCACGGCAGCCGACTCAGCCCTGTCGCAGGCCACCAACGTGGTCCACAAAATGCAGGACCTCACCGTCCAGGCCGGCAACGGCACGCTCAACCAGACGGGCAGGGACGCGATCGCCCTCGAGCTGGAAGGCCTGAACAAGGACCTGCTGTCGATCGCTAACAGCAAGCACCTGGGCCGCAACATCTTTGCCGGAAGCTCGGACGCCGCCAGCGCGTTCAACCCCGGCAACCCGCCCACGTTCAACGGCGTTGCCAACAGCTCCGTGGAGCGCCGCATCAGTGATACCCAGACCGTCCGGGTGGATGCCGACGGCGCGGCCATCTTCGGCGACGGCACCTCCTCGATCTTCCAGACCGTCAGCGGGATCGTCGACGGGCTGCGGAACAACACGGACGTGACCGCGCTGGCGGCCCAGCTCACGACCGGTGTTCAGAACATCGTCAACGGGCGTGCGGAGGTCGGAACACGCCAAGCCCAGCTGGACCGCGCCAGCAGCGTCAACACAGATTTGGAGGCCACCTTGGATGCACAGAAGACGGGCATTGAGAAGGCAGATCTTGGCAGTGTCATCATGGACCTGAAACTTCAGGAGACTAACTATCAGGTGGCTCTCGCCGCGACGGCCCGGGTCCTGCAGCCCACCCTGATGGACTTCCTGCGGTGAGCACCCCCGTCATGGACACCCCCGTCGCCAGCCTGCCCGTCACATTCACCGCGCCCATGCCGGGCTTTGAGGATCTGCACGACTTCTCGCTTCGGAGCGTCCAGGGCGCGACAGGGCTGTTCGCGCTGGAGGCCGCTTCCACCCCGGTGCGGCTGTTCCTGGCCGATGCCGCCGTGTTCGCGCCGAGCTACGCTCCGCCGATCCCGGCAGCCTCCCTGGAGGCTCTCGGGCTCGACGAGCGGGAGGCACTCCAGGTGCTGATCGTGGTCAACCATGCCCCCGGTTCCACGACGGTCAACCTCATGGCTCCGATCATTCTCAACCGCGGCACGGGACGCTGCACGCAGCTCGTGCTGGACGGTCGGGACTACCCGCTCCGGGCCGAAATCGACTCCCTGTAGTCAGCCGCTGGCGAGCCTGCCACTCAAAGCGGCCCGCCGTCGGACTTACCAGAAATGCGCGACGTCCACCACGAGCCGTGAGCCGGAGCCCGGGCCGGGCAGGGTAAGGACCCGGAACGGCAGCCGCGCGCGGACCCCCAGCCCGAGGCTGCTGTAGCCCTCGAAGCTGCCCGCCCACGCCACCTGCCGGAACGTCTGGTACCCGGCCACGTTGGAGAGTTCATTCTTGTTCGCCGGGTTGTAGGTGGGGTTGCCGGCGTCGTCATAGGCCGGCGCGTTGACCGTGAGCTGAATGAAAGCCTGACCCCGCAGCGGAACCGGCAGCCCGGACCCATCCTGCACCACCTGGGGAACGTAGCGCACGGTGTAGCCAGCCACGGGGCCGTTGAGGTCAATGACCAGCCGGTCAAAACAGTAATGCTGTCCGGTCCGGACGTTGACCACCTTGGCCTGGCTCATGGCCGGATCCGTCTTGAGCAGTGAACCCCATACCAGGCCGCAGTAGGGGTCCGCGGCGGCCGGGGATGGCGACAGCACCCCGAGGCCCACAGCCATCAGCACTGCCCCAAACAACGCTTGGATCTTCTTCAACCGGGTCTTCTTGACCTGAGTCTTTTTCAAAGCCTTCAAAGCCGCCACCCCCTGAGACTGGCTGAACAGCCAGCACGATCAGACCCTCTCAGCGTAGGCGGGCCCGAACCGGCGGGCGAGGCCCTCGACCGTTTCGGCGCCCAACTGTTAAGGTGACGCGTTGCTGATCACGGACTGATGTCACCAGCGAAGGCCATGGCCTCATCGCAGGCCGAGCGGTCCGTGCCGGGAACGGCGAAGCGCCGGCACCCTTGCGGGTCCGGCGCCTCAAGTTGCTTCACTGTGCCATCAGTCTTGGGCCATCATTGTTGGGCCATCAGTGTTGTGTCAGCCGCTGCGGGGAGCAGCCAGACTGCCAGCTGGTTCCTTAGCCTTCGCAGTCGCGGCAGTACTTCATGCCGTTCTTTTCGCGGGCCACCTGGGACCGGTGACGGACCAGGAAGCACGAGGAGCACGTGAATTCATCGGACTGCTCGGGAACAACAATGACGGTCAGCTCTTCGCCGGACAGATCCGCCCCCGGAAGATCGATGCCTTCCGCGGTGTCGTTCTCGTCGACGTCGATCACAGCGGTCTGGGCGCCACCACCGCGGGACGCCTGGAGGGCCTCCAGTGACTCAGCGGGAGACTCTTCTTCTGTCTTGCGTGGGGCGTCGTAATCGGTAGCCATATCGGGGTTCACTTTCGTTGCTGCGCAGCGCCATTTCAGGCACCTCAGTGAAGCAGTTTAGGACATTATGCATGGAGTTGAAGAAAAGTGTGGCCAATCAGACACTATGAGTCATTGGCGGCACCGGAAGCGACGGGGCATAGCCCCTAAACGGCGCCCTAAACGGCGCCCTGAACAGCGCCCTGGACACGGCGCCAACAGCGCCGGCCGCTCGCTTCCAGACGCCGTTCCGGACATCCTTCCGGCGGTTGTTCCGGCGGGCATTTCAGGCGACCGGCCAGACCACGAGGGTCTGCCATTTTGCCGGGTCCGGTTCAGCGCCCGGATCGCTCAGGTAGTACTCCCACATTGCCTCCCCCGGACTCACTCCGTCTTCCCGCATCCGCTCCATGATCGCCCCGTAGGTGTGCTGCAGCGATTCATAGGAACCAATGTGCAGTGCCTCGTATGCCTGGCCGGCGGGGAGAGTCCCGGCCGTGACCGTAGTGGCCTCACCGCCGGCGTTCGTGAAGGGCGCGGCGAGCGGGAACCCCGCCTCGACGTCGACGACGTCGGTCGGCATCCCCCGATAGAGCGCGAACGGGGGTCCGGCCAGCTGGACATGCTGCGCCTGGACCGCGCCCGTGACGGCGCCGAAGGCACGGCCAAAGAAGTCACGGAGCGCGTTCATCGGAACGGTCTCGCGTACTACCGCCGTCGGCTGCTCCTTGAGTTGGGCGGTCTTGATGTCCGGAGCCGACCCCGGGTTCATTTCAGTCATACGCCCAGAGTCTGCTGTGTCCATTCCATGGTCTAGGGCCTTACGGCCCGCGCCGCGGGGAGGGTTCGCCCGTGGCGGGCCGGCCCCGAGGGCCGGCCGCAAGTACACGTCCCGGCGCTGCCCTGCCGCAGGCGAAGGCCAGCGCCGAATAAATAAATGAACTTTATTCATATTAGGTCTTGCCCCGAGCCGGGATCGCCCCAATACTAAATGAACACAGTTCATTTATGTGATGCCCGTCTCACTGGAGTAGCCATGATCGACATCTTCGATGCGTGCCATCTCTTCGCCCGCGGCGGTGGCATCCACGGCATCACCCGACAGCAACCATCCGTTTCCCAGAAAACAGGTCACCAATGAGTCAAACTATCGGCCGCGAAGACGGCATCACCACCGGGCACGACGTCGTCGATCCGGCCGGTTCCAAGCACGGCATCAGCGGCAAGGGACTCAAGGGCGGCCAGCTGGGCCTGCTCGCCGTCGTCGTCCTGGGCATTTCCTCCGTGGCACCGGCCTACAGCCTCACCAGTTCACTGGGTCCGGCGGTCGGCGCCGTCGGCCTGCAGCTGCCGGCGATCTTCATCGTCGCGTTCATCCCCATGATCCTGGTGGCGTTCGCCTACCGCGAGCTCAATGCCGATTCCCCGGACAGCGGCACCACCTTCACGTGGGCCACGAAGGCGTTCGGGCCGTTCGTCGGCTGGATGGGAGGCTGGGGGTTGCTGGCTGCCAACATCATCGTCCTGTCCAACCTCGCCGGCGTCGCGGTGGACTTCTTCTATCTCTTCCTGGCCCAGATGTTCAACAACCCCGACCTCGCGGACCTGACCTCCAACACGGCCGTGAACATCATTACGTGCCTCGTGTTTGTCGCACTCGCCGTCTGGGTCAGCTACCGCGGCCTGCACGCCACAAAGCTCGTGCAGTACACCATGGTCGGATTCCAGGTGCTGGTCCTGGGCATCTTCGTCGTCATGGCACTCACCCACGCCGCCTCGGGTGACGCGGGCACCTCCATCGCCTTCAGCTGGGACTGGTTCAACCCGCTGAAGATCGGCAGCTTCGAGCAGTTCACCGCCGGCATGTCCCTGGCCGTCTTCGTCTACTGGGGCTGGGACGTCTGCCTCACCGTGAACGAGGAAACCAAGGGCGGCAAGGGCACCGCCGGCCGGGCAGGAACCACGACGGCGGTCGCCGTCCTGGCCCTCTACCTCGTCGCGATCGTGGCCACCATGATGGTAGCCGGCACCGGAACCGACGGCATCGGCCTCAACAACCCGGACAACCAGTCGAACATCTTTGCAGCACTGGCTTCCCCCGTCATGGGCCCGCTGGCCATCCTGATGTCCCTGGCCGTGCTCTCCGGCACCGCATCGTCCCTGCAGTCCACCATGGCCTCCCCCGCCCGCAGCCTGCTCGCGATGGGCCACTACGGCGCGCTCCCGCCGCGCTTCGCGACGGTCAGCAAGCGCTTCGGATCCCCCGGCTACGCCACGATCCTGGCCGGCGTAATCTCCGGCGGCTTCTACGCCGTCATGAAGGTGGTCAGCGAGAACGTGCTGAACGACACCATCATGGCCCTGGGCCTGATGATCTGCTTCTACTACGGCCTCACCGCATTCGCCTGCACGTGGTACTTCCGGCACAGCCTGTTCTCCAGCGTCCGCAACTTCTTCATGCGGCTCCTGTTCCCGGTGGTGGGCGGCCTGGTTCTCACCGTGGTCTTCTTCCAGACCGCTGTGGACAGCTGGTCGCCGGAATTCGGTAGCGGCTCGGAGGTCTTCGGCGTGGGCCTGGTGTTCATCCTGGGGATCGGCATCCTCGCCCTCGGCGTCGTGGTCATGCTCCTCGCCTCGAAAAAGCATCCGGGCTTCTTCCGCGGCGAAACCATCCGGAAGGACACCCCCGCCCTGGTGGTTCCGGAGTAACCTCCGGATTTCCAAACCCGTACGGCCCTGCTCCCCGGACTCCGGGAGCAGGGCCGTACGTTTTTGTGCCTGCGGTGCCCTGCACCGCGTGCGCCGACCCGCCGTGTTCGCCCCGGTACCGCGACCAGCCGACGGCGGCCAGGCCCACCACGGCGCCGGCCAGAATGCACGTATTCCCGGTGCCGTCGATTTCGAAGGCATTGGTGACTGTTCCGAGGTAGAAGGTCTGCTCCAGACCCAAACAGAGCAGGACGAGGCCCGCGAGCGCGGCGACGGCCCAGGCGGTCCGGGCCGTAATGGATGAAACTTTCATGAGCCCTCCGTCTGTCTTCGGTGAACTGAAACGTTACCGACGGGCTGTACCGCCATCGAGCGGCAGGGTGAAGGACCCTCATGTGGGTTGGATGCCGGCTCCGCGGTTGGGCTCACGGCGCCGGTGGTGCGGGCCGCCGACGCTGATGCCGGCGATTCCGCCGCGCCGATGTTCAACCCCTGTTCTTTCCTGGCTGCGCGGCAGGCGGGACGGACCGGCCAAAGCCCCGGGCCACGTCATGCCGTGTGCCCGGGGAGCCGTGGGTTAGCTGGCGATTCGCGCCGCGCTGGTCCGGGAGACGGTCGTGTAACCGAACCGGGAGCCCGTGACGCGGACGGTGAGCTTGGTGCCCTTGTCGGCGGTCCGGACCTTGTAAGTCGACTCCGTGGCGCCCGAGATCGGGACACCGTTGCGCAGCCAGCGGTACGTGAAGGCAGTTCCCCAGGACCAGGTGCCCCGGTTCACGGTCAGGACGTTCCCGGCCTTGACTGTGCCTTCAATCGTCGGGGTGGCCGACGTCAGGGGCAGACCCGCCACCCTCGCCGAAGCGGTGAGCGTCTGGCCATTGCCGCCCGATGTAGTCGGGTTCACGTTGACCGAGAGCTTCGTGCCGGCGTCGGCCTTCGCCAGGATGTAGCTCCAGCCGTCGGCCCCGGCGATCTGGACGCCGTCGCGCAGCCAGTGTACGTCCGAGGAGATCCCCGCTCGGTCATACCAGGGGTCGGGCGTCAAGGTCACCTTCGACCCGACGGTCAGGGTCCCGCTAATGGCCCGCGTCGACTCACGCACGGTCACGGGTTTGGACGCGGCGACTTTTACCCAGGCGGTGGTGTAGCCGGGGGCGGACGCGGTCACGACGACGGTGAGGGTCTTGCCAACTTGGGGCGTGTCCGGGGTGAACGTCGGGCCGCTCGCCGCCGTCACGTCCAGCCAGTTGTAGGTGAACGTCAGCTTGTCGGAGGGCACGGACCAGGTGCCGGCCGACACCTTCATCACAGAGCCGGTCACGGAGTCCCCGGTCACGGCCGGCTTGGTGACGTTCGTCAGCTGCTTCAGCTCCCCGGCCGCCGGCACGGCGACCGGGTTGGAGTAGATGTGGGTGTCGTACCAAGTGCCGGACTCGAGGACCAGGGTGTGGCCCTGGTCCTTGGCCGTGATCTTGTAGGTCAGCGCGGTGGCTCCGAGAATCGCGACGCCGTCGCGCAGCCACTTGTAGGTGACCTCGCCCCGCCAGGCCGTCCACGGAACATCATCTACGGCGGTGAGGACGTCCCCCAGGCCGGTGCCGCCGGTGACCACGGCGCCGGGGGCCGGGTCGAAGTCAGAAACCTTTCGCTGTTTAGAGGTCACGGTGGCCGGCTTGAACCCGGGCGCGTGGCCGGTGATCCTGACGCTGAACAGCCCCGTTGAACGGCAGCCCCTCGGGTCGAACATTTCCGTGGTGGCACCCGGGATGGGTTTGCCGTCGCAGAACCACTGGTACTGGTAGTGGATGTCGGGCGCGCCCTTAAAAGTCGCCCCACCGGACACGAGGCGGCTGGGCCTATCCGGGTGGGTGTTATATGAATAGATACCAACGTACCCCGCATACACGACAGACGGGACGGTGCCGCCGGCGTTCGTGACAGGAGCGGTTTTGGTGGACTGCAGGGTCGTCTTTGCATAGCTCGGTGCTGCCGCCGTGGTCTTGACCCGGATGCCCTGGCCGAGGTCCGCCGTGGTGAGCAGGTAGGTGGGGCCGGTGGCGCCCAGGACCGGCACGTCGTTGCGCAGCCACTGATGCGTGAGCTTGGCGTCGGCGGGATCCCAGTCACCGTCAACAACGGTCAGGGTGCTACCGATCTGGAGGGCCCCGCTGATGCCGGGCCGCGGGCCGGCGACGGCACCGCCGTTGACCTGCACCGGGTACGGATGCCCGTCCGGCGCCGTGCAGAACCTGACGGAGTCGACCACCGGGCCGCAGGAGTCTGCGTTCGGAGTGGCCCACATTTCCTCATCGGCCTGCGCCGGAACGGCGAGGCCCGCAAGCGAGAGCGCGGCGAGTGCCCCGGCGATACCGAGACGGATGGCACGTGTTTTCAATTGTTCCCCCAAGTCTTCGGGCCGGTCCCCCCGGGCCCATGATGATAGTAGCGCCCGGTACCGGCTTGCGGCTATGTCGCTGCAGGTCAGGGGGCAGGATTCACGGTGAAGCCTCACCTGGTCACCAACGAGGGCAACGGTGCCCGGGGCGACGCCAGGACCCTTTGCCTCGTACCAGGCGAGGACTGCGATCAGCGGGCGAAGTACGCTCCGCTGGTCTGGGTGACGGTCGTATAGCCGAGCCGTGAGCCTGTGACACGGACGGTGATCCTTTTGTCCCTATCGGCCGTCCGGACCTTGTAGGTCGACTCCGTTGCACCGTAGATCGGGGCACCGTTGCGCAGCCAGCGGTACTTGAAGGCAGTGCCCCAGGTCCAGGTGCCGGGCTTCGCGGTCACCACTGTTCCGGTCTTGACGGTTCCGGCGATCGTCGGCGTGGCCGAACGCAACGCCGCAGCAGCCACCTTCGCCGTAGCATCGGTCGTCTGGGTCTTCAGGATCCTGCCGCCCATCGTGGACGTGACCTTGACGGAGATTTTCTTGCCGTAGTCGGCGCCCGCCAGGGTGTAGCTCAGGCCGGTCGCCCCGACGATCGGGGCGCCGTCACGCAGCCACTGGCGGGTCTCTGTCAGTCCCGGGGCATAGCCGGACCAGGTGCCGGTGGAGACGGTGAGCTTCTCTCTCACCGTCGCGTTGCCCCGGATGGCCGGGGCTTTGGTCTGGGTCGGGTCTGGCGCGGTCACGGGCTTGGGCGCGGTGACCTTTGCCCAGGCGGTGGTGTATCCGGGAGCGGTGGCGGTCGCTATGAGCGTGACCGTCGTCCCAAGCTGAGTCATGTTGGGGATGAACGTCGGGCCTGTGGCCGATACCTTCCCGTCCGGGGACTGCCAGTAGTAGATGACGGTCAGATTTTCGGCAGGTTCGGACCACGTGCCGGCCGTCGCGGTCATCGCCGTGCCAATCACGGCGTCACCGGTCAGGACAGGCTTGGTGACGTTCGTCAGCGGCTTCAGCTCAACCTTCGGGGGCTCCGGGGGTGCCGGGATGACGGTGCCCGCGGCCGGGGGAACGGTCACTGCGTTGGAGCTGGCCTCGGGTCCGCCAGACGTGGTCACCATCTCCAGGGTGTGGCCCTGGTCCTCGGCGGTGATCGTATAGGTCAGTTCGTTGGCGTCGGGAATTCGTATGCCGTCGCGCATCCACTGGAAGCGGTGCTCATTCCAATCGCTGGTGTTCCGGTCTGTGTGGTCAAACCAGGGAAGGTCGACAGCGGTGAGGACGTCCCCCACCTCGGTGCCGCCGGTGACCACAGCGCCGGGCGTCTCGGGGGTGAAGGTTCCGCGGCTGGCTGCGGAGGTCACGGAGACCGGGTCGAGGCCGGCGGCGTAGCCGGTGACGCGGAGGCTGAGCAGCCCCGTCGGGCCCCATGTTGTCCTATCAAATCTTGGGGCGGTGGCGCCAGGGATGGGCGAGCCGTCCCGGAGCCACTGATACCTGAGCTGGACGCCATTCGGGCCCCAGTCCCCCAGTTGGGCGACGACGACGGGCCAGTATTCGCCGTCTTCTGCGCCCAGGGGTTCGAAGCCTACAGACCCCGCCCGGACCGTCGGAACGGCGCCGTCGGCGTCCGTGACCGAAGGCGTCTTGGTCGACTGGACGGTGGTTGCCTTGCACTCCGGAGCACGGCCCGTGGTCGCGACCCGGATGCCCTTTCCAAGGTCCGACCTGGTCAGCCGGTACGTTTTACCGGTGGCGCCCAGGATCGGTACGTCATTGCGTAGCCACTGGTGCGTGAGCGTCGCGTTGGCGGGATCCCAGACGCCGTCGTAAACGGTGAGGGTGTTGCCGACCAGCAGGGCGCCCCCGATAATCGGCCGCGGGCCGGCAACCGGGCGGTTGACCATCACCGGATACTGACTCCCGTCCGGCGTCGTGCAGAGCTTGATCGAATCAACGATCGGGCCGCAGGACGGCACGAAGGCTGCCTGCGCCGGAACGGTGAGGCCGGCCAGCAACAGGGCGGTGAGGGCCCCGGCGGCGCCGAAACGGATGGTCTTGTTTTTCAATTGTTCCCCCAGAGTCTTCGGGCCAGTCCCCCGGGCCCCTTGATGATAGTAGCGCCATGACTGCAATGCGCGGCCATGTTGTTGCAGGTCAGGGACGGGCAGGATTCATCACGCCCTCAAAAAGCGAACGCCATCCAAGTCGCTAGGATCAGGCGTCGAAAACAACGGTGTCCGAATCGGGATTGCCTTGGGACGCAGTGGGCGGCAGGGACACACGAGCCGTGTCGGTCGATGACCGACATGGAGCGTCTTGGCCAGGTTTCTTGTGTCACGGTTGGAGGTCAACTGCGCCCGTCGATTATCCAGTGATGCTCATGGTTTTCCCAGCCACGCATCGGAGAATGAAGGTATGTATTTGGTCGAAACCGGCGCCTACGAACAGGCATCGTCGCACATCGCATTGGCATCTGGTTCCGGTTCCTGCTCGTTGTCGACCTTCGAGGGGCGCCGCTGCTGAACCTGATAACCCGGGGTGCGCTACCTGGGCGACGTCAGCGGACGCGTCCTCAATAGCAGCCATACTTGACGCCGGTGATGGAGCGGCCTTTCTTGCGTGCGTTCCAGCCCTCCACTTTGAATAGGATGCACGCTCTCGACACCGGCACTCGTGAACAGCGGCGAGCCGGTAGAACGTGCATCCGGCCGGCAGGTCCGGGGTCTCACCCTTGATGCCGGCCGCCCTGAAAGGAATCCTCGTGACTGTGCTGACGCCTGATCACGCAAGCACGCCATTTTCCGTTGCCGGGCCCTTGAAAAGGCTACGCGCCGCTCCGGTGACGGTGGGCTTTGTCCTGGCGTTCTGGGCTGCGGGAGCATTGTCCTCCTGCCTGATCTCTGGCCCGAGCCCGTCCCTGCGGACCCACTTGGCGGCGACAGCGCACTCCCTGCCGGGGAACTGGTGGGCTGTGCTGACGTGTGCGCTCTGGGCACAAAGCCTCGGCGGGTACCTGCTGGGCACGGCGTTGGTCCTCGCCGTCGGCATTCCGCTTGAACCTCGGATGGGAAGCCTGAAGTTCGCCGCCGCAGGTCTGGCTTCACACGTTCTGGGCATCGGCGCAGCCCTGGGCTTCCTGGCCGTGACACAGCAAACGCTGAGGAGCTTGACCCTGGAAATGAGCGGGCATCTGTTACTGGGGCCCAGCGCACTGATCGTGGGAGCCCTGATGGCCGGGACCGCCATGATGCCAACCCTGTGGCGGCGCCGGGTCCGCCTGGTCGTCTTCGCGTTGCTGATACTCCTGGCCCTCTACAGCGGCGGGTTCGCCCACCTTGTCAGGCTCGGCGCCGCGGCGACCGGAGCTCTTCTGGGCCCGATCCTGCTGGGCAGGCTTCCCACGTTCGGGCGCCCGGTGAGCTCCAGGCATGAAGGCCGGGTCTTGATCGCGCTCCTGCTGGCGGTTTCGGCCGTCGGCCCGGTCGTGGCCGGTCTTGTCCCGCATGCCGCCGGCCCCCTGGCGGTCCTGCGATTCCTGTTTACCAACATCCAACCGGTGGATCCGCAGAACCTCCAGAACCTGTGCTCCGACCCCGGCCAGGCCAAGGACTGTGCCGCGGCCCACCTGCAGCTGCGCGCCGGGGCCGGTGGCATCTTCATGGGAATCCTTCCATCGTTTCTGCTGTTGCTGCTTGCGGACGGCCTCAGCCGCGGGCGCCGCTTCGCTTGGACCGGCGCCGTACTGATCCAGCTCGCGCTCTCGCTGCTGGCCGGCATCACTATTGCCGGGGTTCTCCTGCGAGCAGCACCGGACACTTCGGCCATGGAGGGGATCGGCGCCATCGCAGCATCGGGGTACGCACACCCGTTCAGCCTGATGGTTCCGTTGCTGTTGCCAATCGCGCTGAGCCTTCTGTTGCTGATAACGCGCAGGCTCTTCTTGGTGGCGGCTCCGTCTGGGACATACACCCGGCTCTTGTCACGGGTTCTTGCCCTGGGAGTGTCCCTTGGTGCGTTCTACCTGCTCGCGGGACTGGCTCTTGCCGGTGGCTTCGCACCCGTTCCCGGGCCGGCCGAACTGTTGGCGGATATTCCGGACAGATTCCTGCCGCTCGGATACATGGTGGACGTGTCGCCGGCGTTTTTCCCCCAAAGCACCGCAGCGGTTCTGCTGTACGAGGGCATCGGCGTCATCTTCTGGGCCGCGACCGCCGTTCTGGTGCTGAACACCTTCTTGCGTCCGGTCCCGATCCAGCACAACGCCGGCGCTGCGCGCGCCCGGGACATACTGAAAACGCGGGAAGGCAGCTCGTTGTCCTGGATGACGACCTGGCAGGGCAACAGTTACTGGTTCTCCGCCACGGGAGAGAGCTTCGTCGCCTACCGCGTCATCGGCGGGATCGCCCTCACCATGGGTGTGCCGGTCGGTCCCGGGCCGGACCGCGAGGACGCCTTCGCGGACTTCACCAGCTTCTGCACCAGAGAAGGGTGGACTCCGTGTTTCTACTCCGTCCCCCAGGACCTGCGGGACCATGCCGCGTCACGGGGCTGGCGGTCCGTTCAGGTGGCTCAGGAGACGGTCCTGCCGCTGGACTCGATGTCCTTCAAGGGAAAGAAATTCCAAGACATCCGCACGGCCATGAACAACGCCGCGAAGGCCGGCATTCGCGCGGAGTGGATGACATACGCCACCGCACCGTTCCCGGTCCTTGCCCAGATCCAGGAGCTCTCCGAAGAATGGGTGGCGGACAGGAAGATGCCCGAAATGGGGTTTACCCTCGGCAGCCTGGACGAACTCAACGACCCTGATGTCCGCCTGCTGCTTGCCATCGACGGGCATCACAGGGTCCACGCCGTCCTCTCCTGGCTGCCCGTCTACCGCAACGGGACCATCGAGGGCTGGACCCTGGATTACATGCGTCGACGCAGCACGGGGTTCCGTGCCGGCATCGAATTCCTCATCGCCTCCGCGGCACTCAGCTTCAAAGACGAAGGATGTGGTTTCATGAGCCTGTCCGGGGCGCCCCTGGCCCGGGCGAATGTGACGTCACCGGACCTGGCCGCCCCGTCGGATCCGCAGACAGTCGGCGGCCTGGACCGGCTGCTGGACCGGCTGGGCGCAACGCTGGAACCCGTGTACGGGTTCAGGTCCCTGCTGGCCTTTAAGGCAAAATTCCAGCCCCGTTACGAAGCCCTTTACATGCTCTATCCCGATGCGGCATCACTGCCCGCCATCGGAAACGCCGTCACCCGGGCCTATCTCCCCACCATCAATTTCGGAGAAAGCCTTGCACTGGCCCTGCGAATGGTTCACCGGCCCACCCGAGAGCGGTCCGCAGCGCTCCGCCATCCAGCGCCGGTCCCCGCCGCCAACCACGTCGACGAGCCCAAGGATGAACGGCCCGGTGCCGTCACCCCCGGGTGACGTCCCGCGGACCGCCGGGACGATGCCGGGGCGATGCGACGCGCGGCGCGGCATCGTCGGCGAGTGCGGTCGGGTGTGTGCCGGGTCTTGAACGCCGAGGTCTTCGGCGCGGTGGCTGCGAAGCGACTGTTCAGTTCAGGGCCGGACGAGGCCGAACCTTTGGTTTAGCAGCGGGAGCCCGGATCTGAGGCCGAAGTTAACGGCGTCCCCGAGGTGACCTATCCCGTCGCCGACGAACCGGCTGGTAGTCATGCCGGCGGCCTTAGCGTCCGCCTCGGCCTTGGCGCCCTCCGGCCCGTACCTGGAGTCCAGGGCGCCGTTGGTGAAAATGGCGAGTTCGTCGTTGTATTTGTGTGCTTTGAGGATCGTGGCGGGTTTCTCCGCAGTGAATGCGGCTTTGTCGCCGCCGAAGATGGTCTTCACCGTGTTGTCGGCGTTGCGGTCCACGGGGTTCAGCTCTCCCGAGATGTCCAGCAGCGAGCCGAAGATCTCCGGCCGCTTGGCCGCGAATGAGAGGGCGCATTCCCCGCCGTTGGAGTACCCGGCCACAGCCCACTGGGTCCGGCCGCTGGCCACGTTGAGGTTCTTGTGGATGTAATTGACGACGTCGGTAGTGACGTAGGTGTAGACGTTGCCTTTGGCGGAATCAACGCAAACCGGATTTCGGTAAGGATTGCCCAACTGGTCGATCGTGAGCACGATCGGTGCCAGACCGTTGTTTTGCTGCGCCAGCGCGTCCAGCTGCTGCACGGCGGTTTTGCTCTGTTCCGGGCCGCCCGGCTGGCCCATCATCATGACGATGATCGGCAGGGCCGGCGGATTGTCCACCAGGGCCGCGGGCGGCAGATATAAGAAGGCGTCGCGGGCGTGGAAACCGGACGCGTTCGCGGGTATCGTGACCGAGCCGCTCACTCCGGCTGACGGGATCCCCGCCGGGGGTTTCCAGCTCTGCCACAGCGCTGTCCCACTTTGTGCCTGCGGCACAGGGTTGAGTTTCGGCAAGACCAGATGGCTGGTATGGTCCACGCCCAGCATGGCCCCCAACGTCGGGTTCAGCCCGTAGCCGGCGTTGATCCCCAGCGCCGCCGTCACAACGAACACCAGGCTGGCGGCGATGGCGGCCACTTTGCGCCACCAGCGCGACCGCCACAGGTTCACGACGGCGAGACCGACGCCGGCGAACGCAACGATGACCCAGGTGCGGGTGCCGGCATCCAGTGGCAGTCCGAAGACGTTCAGCACGACTTCGCAGACGAACAGGGTAACGGCGCCTGACAGGGCGCCCCCGGCAACACCCGCGGTGGCGGTGATGATCCACGAACGGCGTCCTGGCCCCGTGGTCCCGCGGCGCAGCTGCCGCGGCAACAGCACCGGGCGCACGAGCAGGTAGAGCGCTGCCAGAGCGGAAAGGGCATAGACGGTGTAGAGCAGTGACGTGTCGATGACATTGAGGTTGAAAAGCTGTTCCACCCCGCCTCCTCCTGTATGGCATGGCCCGTGCTGGCAGTCCCGGTCTGGACAGATCCACGGCGGGCCCCGGCAGCGGCGACCCCCGGAACGTTATAGCACGGCAGTCATCATGGACGCTGGGAATCCGTCCTCCCAGCCGGCAGCAATCCTCAGCCGCTATGATCAGCGGCGTGACCGGACGGGCAGTCCGGGATGGGTTCAGGGGCGAAATGGCCCCGGCACGCCGGACGATGCCGTTCCGGCGGGACGCTGGCCGCAGAATATGGTCGACAGGGGACATGAAAAAATTCATTCTGGCTCTCAACATCGTTGACGGTCCCTTGATCGTCGCGGCATACGTGCTCAGCGCGGCCTTATGCGCGGCCCTTCTGGTGCGACGCGGGCCCAAGCCGGTCGCCATGACGGCACTCTGGGGTGCTGCCGGCGCCGTGGTCGGGGCCGGCACCTTAGTGGTGGCGGAGAAGATCGTGCAGGCATTCGGCAGTCCCCTCGACTGGTCCGTTCGGATCTGGGTCATAGTGTTCTTCGCCGGCCTCGGCGTCTGCGGGGCGAACTTCCGGGGATCCGGCATCTGGCGGAAGGTGCTCGCATCCGTGGCGGCTCTCTGCTTTGCTGCCACGGCGACCCTGGGAATCAACGCCTACTACGGACTGAACGTGACGCTGGCCTCCTTCCTGGGGGTCTCCCTGGCCCCAAGGATTGACTTGGGACCGGTCCCGCCCCACGCCGCCGCACCCCAGAAGCCCCTGTGGGATACGTGGAAGGCGCCGGCCGGAATGCCCTCCGAGGGTTCAACCGCCCAGGTGGTCATCCCGCCCCAAATATCCGCGTTTCCCTCACGCCCGGCTGGCCTGTACCTGCCCCCGGCGGCACGGGTCCCCAATCCACCGTCCCTGCCACTGGTGGTCCTGATGATGGGTCAACCCGGCGACCCGGACCCGCAGTACGCAGCCGCAGTCCTGGACGACTACGCAGCACACCACGACGGACTGGCACCGATCGTCATCGTCGCCGACCAACTCGGCGACCCCATGGTCGACAACCTGTGCCTCGACTCGCCCCTTCACGGACGCCCGGAAACCTTCATCAACCGCGACGTGGTCGACTGGGCACGAAGCCACCTGAACATCATTGACAACCCGAAATACTGGACCATTGCGGGCTATTCAAACGGTGGCCAGTGCGCCATTTCCTTCGCCGCCAAGTACCCCTCGATCTGGGGCAACGTCTTGGACATATCCGGGGAAGAATACCCGGGGGCCGAGGACCCCGAGGGCAACCTCCAGGATGTCTTCGGCGGCAACCAGGCAGCCTACGACGCCCAGAAACCGGTCAACATCATGAAACAACAGAAGTACCCCGATACCCGTGCCATCTTCACGGCCTCAACCGACGACCCCGTCTACCTGGACGCGGCCCGTCACGTCTCGGCAGCGGCAGCGGCCGCGGGAATGACCGTCACCTACTACGAGGTCCCCAACGGGGGACACGTCATCGGGGCGCTGAACGGGGGCCTGAACAAGGGATTCGAAGTCCTCTACCCCCGGCTCGGCCTCTCCCGCCCCACCCCGTAGGAGCCTCCCGGCAGGCGCTTGAACGCGCCGGCACCGGTCTCCTCAAACCCCACGTCTCCCACCGTCATCTCCCACATCGGGGGCAATACCAGCTTCGCGTGGTGGCCGTCCTACCGGATCGAAATGGCCCAGACCTACGGGACCGGGAAGTCACTGCAGTGCGTGGCCCTGCACGAATGCGCCCACATCGCCTCTTTCAGCTAACCGCACGGATGAACGCCATCTACGGCAGCCGGCCGGCGGGCAAGGAGCAACTCGCCGACTGCATGGCGTACGCGATGGGCGCCGACAAGAACTATGGCGGCACCTACACCCGGGACTGCAGCTGCTACCGGGGGCACTGCCGCCCGGAAAATCCTGGCCGGACAGAAGCCCTGACAGCGGGGCCTGCTGCCCCTTCACCGGGACGGCGGCCGTTGGCAGTGGCCTCGTCCACCTGCAGGTCATCGGTCCTCGCTTTCCGTCTCCTGACCTGCGAAAACACTGCGCCCGATACCGCGGCCCGAGGATGTTTCGCCGATACGATGGCAGCGCAGAGCCCGGTCGAAACCGGCGTCCGCTGATCTAGCCCTATCCACACCATTGAAGGAGCACGATGTCAGGTCTTCAACCTCCGCAGGGCCCCGGCCAGCAGTCGTGGCCGAGCGAGCAGCCGCGACACACCCAGGGGTGGGCGTCCAACCCGTACGCCGCGCCTGCCTACCAGGGCTCGGTATCCGGGCCGGTGCCGCCCTGGGCACCGTTGTACGGCGCTTCCCTGCCGGAGGCCGTGGCGAGATTCTTCAAGAAGTACGCAACGTTCTCCGGCCGGGCCAGCCGGAGCGAATACTGGTGGGTGGGACTGGTCTCCGGAGTCCTCTCACTCATCCTGAACATCTTCACGCTTGTCGGCGGATCCGCCGGCGCGACCCTGCGACCCGACGGCACCACCGTCCCTGGCCCCGGGTACATCATCGGACTCATCCTGTCCGTCATCATTTCCCTGGCCATCATCGTCCCGTCCCTGGCAGTATCCGTCCGGCGGCTCCACGATGCGAACATGAGCGGCTGGATGTACCTCCTGGTGCTGGTTCCTTTAGTCGGGCCCATCCTGATCCTCGTCTTCCTGGCGCAAGGCCCCAGGCCGGAGGGCCAGCGGTTCGACAGGCCGACCTGGTAGGCAACTTGCTCCACGGTGAAGGCGTGCTGCGCTATCAGGCAGGAAGAAGTTCCCAGCCATCTTCTTCATGGGTCAGGCTCCGGACGATCCGGTAATCCCCAGAGGCCTTGAGCGCCGGTACGGCATCGAGGGCGGCCTGTGCCGCTTCGAGGCTGCCATGAGTGACGACGCCGTTGCGGCCGGGCAGAAACTTCACGCCTACTCGAAGTAGGTCTCTTCGAACTCGGTAAAGTCAGCCTCGAACTGCTCTTTCGTCAGCAACAGTCCAAGGCAGGACGCGGTGACGCCGTTCTCGACGAGTTAGGCGACGATGCTGGCCTGCCGTGCCGGCCGGCCAGTAACGACCCGCTGGAACGACCGTGGTGCACCGTCTTCCATGTCCGGGCATAGAGCGACCTGCTCGCCGAACTGGACACGGCCGCCTGACCGGCGCGGCGCAGCGGCCCCGGGCACGAACCGCGGGGTAGAACAAACAGGGGGAGTTTCGGCTCCCCTTTCTGCTGTCCGACCGGGCACGCTCTTCCGACCCGCCGAACACATGAGGACCATGACCTTCTCCCGCCGCCGCATTGCCCTGCTCGCCACTCTCCTCGTCACCGCCCTGGTGGTCGTCGGCTACCTCTACACCAGTTCACGAAACTCCCACGCCGCAGCGCCGAAAGCATCAGCCTCCGCAGCCCCGTCAGCGTCCGCCGGTCCCGCGCCTGCGGTGAAGTCGGTGCACTCCCCCGACAAGGTCGCCGTGGACGAGACGCTCGCCGCCGGCCAGTGCAAGGCCCGCACCGTGGACGCCAACGCCGGACTCTACCTGCCCGATCCGGCCTGCACCCCCGGTGCGATTGATCCGGCCGTCACCCAGGACAACCTTGCCTCCACCATCTGCACGTCCGGCTACACGACCACGGTCCGGGCGGGCACGACCCAGGCCAAGAAGCTCAGCCTCCAGCAGTACGGCCAGACCACGGCGCCCTCCACCGAATACGACCACCTGATCTCCCTCCAGCTTGGCGGCACCAACTCTGTCTCCAACCTCTGGCCGGAACCGAACCGTGCCGGTGCCCCGGGGACCACCAACCCCAAAGACGCGATCGAGACCCGGCTGAACAAGGCCGTGTGCGCGCACAAAGTCACGCTCGCCGCGGCGCAGAAGGCGATCGCCGCCAACTGGGTCACCGCCGAGAAAGGCCTCGGCCTCTAAGCGCCAAAAGTCCAGAGAAGGGAGGCGGGGATTGGCTGGAAGACGCAGCGGCACGGCGGAGGCAGGCAGACTCCGTGGGGCAATGGCCCGATGCGCAAACAATCGGCCACGGTCAGACGTCCGGCCTGGCTCAGGCACGCTTCACTGGAACAGCCCATGATGACCATTTCGCGCCTTGGCGGGTAGGTGGCGTAAAAGTTGAGGCGCATCCGCTCCTCTCCTTGGCAGTGCCATCATCATGGCGATCATTCGCTGCAGTCAGGCTAGCCGGACCAAGACGGCGAAGCCGACCGTCGCATCGCAGATCGAGGACTTGGCCCGGCTTAGAGACAAGGGCCTGTTGACGCCCGACGAGTTCGAGTTGAAGCGGCAAGAACTGCTGCGCCGTCCGAGTCGCCGCTTTGCGGCCTAGGAATGAAGCGTGTCGTGCCCTGTTGGCACACACAAAAACCCCTCCACTCCGGGCAAAATCGCCGGAACGGAGGGGTTCGTGGGGCCCCCTGTCGGATTCGAACCGACGACCCCCGCTTTACAAGAGCGGTGCTCTGGCCAACTGAGCTAAGGAGGCATTCCTGCAGCCCAGCCTACCCACATCAGATGCAAAATGGGGCAGATATCAGGACGCTAGACAAGGGTAGCCCACCGACGCCCGGTGAGAAAAACGCGCAACGCCCCCGCCGCGAAGCAACGGCCAACGCGACGGCCACCAGGAAGGCCCGGCCCCCGAGAAAATCCGGGGCCGGGCCTCGACTGCGGGCCTTTAATAGCTGCCCTCAACAGCCGTTTCAACTGCGGCCGCGTGATGTCCTGTTACTTCTTGGCGTCGACCGCGGCCTGGAGGTACTGGTCGAACGGGGTCTGGGCGCTGTCGCCGACGCCCCACTGCTTGCCTTCGACGAAGACGGTCGGGGTGCCGGTCACGCCGATCACCGCGGCCTCCTGGGTGGTGTGCTTAACCCACGGACGGAACGTCTTGTCATCCACGCACTGGTCGATGCTCTTGGCTCCGACGTCGGTGGCCAGCTTCTTCAGCTCGGCATCGGAGAGCCCGGCGCTGCCTTCGGCCGGCTGCTTCGCGTACAGCTGGTCGAAGAAGTCCGAGTACTTCTCCGGGGACTCGTTCACGACGCAGGCTGCAGCGGCGGCCGCGCGGGAGGAGTAGTTGGTGGTGGATCGGCTGTCGAGGAAGCCGAGCGGGCGGTATTCCACCGTGATCTTGCCGTCATTGCGCAGCTTGGTGAGGGTCTCGTTGTACTGCGTCTCGAAGTTCTTGCAGACGGGGCAGATGAAGTCGACATAGAGGACCACCTTGACCGGCTTGCCGGCCTCAGCCTCGGCGCCCGGGGCCGTGACCGGCGACGGCGGCGTGGCCGGCGCGGCGGGGAGGTCGGACAGCTTCACCGTGGCGGGATCGGTCTTGGCAACCTGGTTGTTCGCCAGCAGGGTGACGCCGCCGTGGATGTTGCCGTTGGCCGGGGTGGGCCCCTCGTCGGCAACCGGGGCGTTGTTCTTGATGTTGGACGTGACAACCAGCGCCACAATCACGATGATGGCGACGACGGCGGCAACAATGCCCCAGCCGATCAGCAGCTTGTTGCGCTTGTCCTTTTTCAGCTGCGCCTCGCGGATCTCACGGGCTTTCTCGCGCGCCGCGGCAGTGCGCTCTGCCTTAGACTGTCGGGGTTCGTTTGCGGGGCTCATTGGTTCCTCGGGTCGTTCGGCCAGGGGCGGTCCACTCAGTGGCAACTTCATCATTTTAGGGGAGAAACCCGAGAACTTGCGCTTTCAAGTTTCCCTCCGCCTGCCCAACGGACGAATAGCCCGGAAGATTCCGTACAGCTAGGGTTGATAGACAGCCACGAGCGACCCCAGGGGGCACCAATGGAAGCAACGGACAGCGCCGATCACGGCGCACGAGACACCACTGAAGCGGCGAAAACAGCCACCGACGGGGCAGCAACTGCTGCCGGGGCGGGGGGCCAGTTCGACTTCATCGTAGTGTCCAACCGGCTGCCCGTTGATCGCTGTTCCCCCGAGGACACGGGCTGCGAGGACGGCTGGCGCCGTTCCCCCGGCGGACTCGTGACGGCGCTGGCTCCCATGATGACCAAGACGGACGGCGCCTGGGTGGGCTGGCACGGCGCGCCCGATGAAACGGTCAAGCCCTTCAGCCACGGCGGCATCGACCTGGTCCCGGTCCATCTCAGCACGGCCGACATCGAACTTTTCTACGAGGGCTTCTCCAACGCCACCTTGTGGCCGCTGTACCACGACGTGATCGCCCCGCCGGAGTTCCACCGCACCTGGTGGGACTCCTACCGGAAGGTCAACCGGAGGTTCGCCGACGCCGTCGTTCACCACGCGGCCGAGGGCGCCACCGTGTGGGTGCAGGACTACCAGCTGCAGCTGGTCCCGAAGATGCTGCGGGAGGCCCGGCCGGACCTGAAGATCGGGTTCTTCAACCACATCCCGTTCCCGCCGCCGGAGATCTTCGCGCAGCTCCCGTGGCGCCGTGCAATCATCGACGGTCTGCTGGGCGCGGACCTCGTGGGCTTCCAGCGCAGCAGCGACGCCGGGAACTTCATGCGCTCCGCCCGTCGCTTCCTGGGCGCCAGCGTCAAGCAGCAGCAGGTGCACGTCAAGGGGAACGACGGCGACACCACCCACATCGCCCGCGCCCAGGCCTTCCCGATTTCCATCGACGTCAAGCAGATCAGCGAACTGGCGCGGAAGCCGGAAGTCATTGAGCGCGCCCGCCAGATCCGCCGGGACCTGGGGAACCCGAAAACCATCCTGCTCGGCGTCGACCGCCTCGACTACACCAAGGGCATCCGCCACCGGCTCAAGGCCTACGAGGAGTTGCTCGCCGACGGCAAGGTCACGGTGCAGGACGCAACCCTGATCCAGGTGGCCAGCCCCAGCAGGGAACGCGTGGAGCAGTACCGTCTGCTCCGCGAAGAGGTCGAGGGCACCGTCGGCCACATCAACGGCACCTACGACACCATGGAGAGCACGGCCGTCCGCTACCTCCACCACAGCTACCCCATCGAGGAGATGGTGGCGCTGTACCTCGCCGCGGACGTCATGCTGGTCACCGCGCTGCGCGACGGCATGAACCTCGTGGCCAAGGAATACGTCACCGCCCGGACAAACAACGACGGCGCGCTGGTGCTCAGTGAATTTGCCGGCGCTGCCGACCAGCTCAAACAGGCCCTGCTGATGAACCCGCACGACATCGACGGCCTCAAGGACACCATCATGAAGGCCGTCAACATGCAGCCGGCCGAGGCCTCCCGGCGCATGCGCGCCATGCGCAAGCAGATCCTGGATCACGACGTCGACCTCTGGTCCTCGGACTTCCTGGCAGCCCTGGCCGAAAAGGTGGTGCGCGATGACTCCTGATGCCACCGGCAGGAATTCGGACACCAGTAATTCAGACACGGCCCCGCTCTCCCTCTCCCCCGAACTGCTCGAGGCGGTGCGCCGTATCGCCGGCACCGAGCAGCTGCTCGTGGCGATGGACTTCGACGGCACCATGGCCCCCCTCGTGGACCATGCGGCCGACGCCCGCGCCCTCCCGCGTTCGGCCGCGGCCTTCGCCGAGCTCACCGGACTTCCGCGGACGACGACGGCGCTCATCTCCGGGCGCGCCCTAGACAGCCTGCGGGCCGTTGCATCCCCGCCGGAACACACCCTGCTGATCGGCAGCCACGGCGCCGAGGTCTGGATGGGCCCCGGCTCTTCGGAACTGATGCTCGACGACGCCCAACGGAAACTCTTGGCCGAAGTCCGGAAGGAGCTTGAGGGAATCGTCGAACAGGCCCCCGGGACCCTGCTGGAAGACAAGCCGGCCGGCGTCGTCCTCCACACACGGCTGGCCGCCGACGACGTCGCCGAGGACGCCGTCGCCGCGGCGCGGGCAGTCCTGCAGGACCGCAGCGGCGTCTTCCTCAAGACCGGAAACCGCGTGTTGGAGACCTCCGTGGTGCACGCCTCCAAGGGAGAGGGCATCGCCTTCCTGCGGCAGGCCACCGGAGCCACGGCGGTAGCCTTCGCCGGGGACGACACCACTGACGAGGACGCCCTGGCCAGCCTCATCCCGGGCGATCTCGGCGTGAAAGTCGGGCTTGATTTCACCCGGGCCGAGTTCCGGATCGAGTCGCCGGTGCACGTCTGCGAACTGCTCGAAGCCCTCCTCCGGGAGCGCAAACGCGCCGTCGGGGCCTGAACCTAAAACCGCGGGGGAGCAAGAAAAACGGCCGCCAAGCGGGCCCGGGTGGGCAGCATCACATGTGACATCCGTAACTTTTTGGCCCAATTGCCACAAATCTGACATACTCTGTTTGTGATGTGGCGCACAGCTACCGTGCGGCGTCACTGGATACTCCTCGGCTTCGGCCGAGGAGTATGCGCATGAAAACCCACAATTGAATTAACAACTGCATAAAAAGACCATTCACTACGGATCGTCCGGCACGTACCTGCCGGTGAAGGGATTGATAACTGTGGCTACAGTTACTTTTGATAACGCAACACGTCTGTACCCGGGCACCGATAAGCCCGCTGTTGACAAGCTCAACATTGACATCGCCGATGGCGAATTCCTGGTCCTCGTTGGACCCTCCGGCTGCGGAAAGTCGACCTCCCTGCGCATGCTTGCAGGTCTTGAGGACGTCAACTCCGGCCGCATCCTGATTGGCGATCGTGACGTCACTGACGTTCCGCCGAAGGACCGCGACATCGCCATGGTGTTCCAGAACTACGCCCTGTACCCGCACATGACTGTCGCGGACAACATGGGCTTCGCGCTGAAGATCGCCGGCGTCAGCAAGGAAGAGCGCGCCGAGCGCGTCCGTGAAGCCGCCAAGCTCCTGGACCTCGAGCCGTACCTGGACCGCAAGCCGAAGGCACTCTCCGGCGGCCAGCGCCAGCGTGTTGCCATGGGCCGCGCAATCGTGCGTAACCCGCAGGTCTTCCTCATGGACGAGCCGCTGTCCAACCTTGATGCCAAGCTGCGCGTGCAGACCCGCACCCAGATCGCATCCCTGACCCGCCGCCTGGGCGTCACCACGGTCTATGTGACCCACGACCAGGTCGAGGCCATGACCATGGGCGACCGCGTCGCCGTGTTGAAGGACGGCCTGCTGATGCAGGTCGACACCCCGCGCAACCTCTACGACAAGCCGAAGAACGTCTTTGTGGCCGGCTTCATCGGCTCCCCCGCCATGAACCTCCTCGAACTGCCGGTCGTCGACGGCGGCGTGCAGTTCGGCGGGACCGTCTACCCGGTTCCGCGCGACGTCCTCGAAGAGGCCCACGGCCAGACCGTGACCCTCGGCTCCCGCCCGGAAGACCTTGAGACGGTCGCCCAGGGCGAAGGCCTCCAGGTCGAGGTCGACGTCGTCGAGGAACTCGGCGCCGACGCCTACGTCTACGGCCACACCACGCTGGACGGCACGAGCCACGACATCGTGGCCCGCGTCGATGGTCGCCGCCCCCCGATGAAGGGTGAGTCCATCTGGGTCCGCCCGCAGTCAGGCCACGTGCACCTGTTCGACACCAAGACCGGTCTGCGCCTCGGCGACTAGTCCCCACCGGCCCCCTAGGCTGCAACCGACGGCGGTCCTCCCCAGTGGAGGGCCGCCGTCGGGCTTTAACTGCTCCGCGTTAGGCGCGGCACCATAAACACGGAAGAATTGACCCATGACCGAGGAAAACCCCACATGACCGAGGAAAACAGTGCCCAGTGGCACGACGAGCCCACCGACTACGGTCAGATCGGGAAGCTGCCCCGGTTCGAGGCCGCCAGCGCCAATGATGACAAGGCCTCCATGGCGTCCAGTTCGCTGAGCATCACGGCCGCGGCCACCGAGCCCGAGCTCCTGGACCTGCCCTGGCACATTGCCCTCGAGGACTGGCCGGCAGAGTACCTGGCGGCGCTGCCCCGCGGTATCTCGCGGCACATCGTGCGCTTCGCCCATCTTGGCGGGTCGGTCATCGCCATCAAGGAGACCTCGGAGCACGTCGCCCGGCACGAGTACCACATGCTCCGCAAGCTCGCCCGGCTGGACGTGCCCTGCGTGGAGCCGGTGGCCGTCATCACCGGACGCACCACCCCCGAGGGCCGGCCGCTGAACCCCGTGCTGGTCACCCGGCACCTGAAGTTCTCGATGCCCTACCGCGCGCTCTTCTCCCAGATGCTGCGCAAGGACACCCTGACCCGGCTCATCGACGCCCAGGCGCTGCTGCTGGTCCGGCTGCACCTGATCGGCTTCTACTGGGGCGACGTCTCGCTCTCAAACACCTTGTTCCGCCGCGACGCCGGCGCCTTCGCCGCCTACCTTGTGGATGCCGAGACCGGCGAGTTGTACCCGGATCTCTCCACCGGGCAGCGCGAGTACGACCTCGAAATCGCCCGGGTCAACATCGCCGGGGAGCTCATGGACCTCCTCGACGGCGGCCTGATCGAGGAAAAGGTCGATCCCGTGGCCACCAGCGAGCTCATCATGGACAGCTACCGGCGGCTGTGGACCGAACTGACGGCCAAGGAGTCGTTTGAGATCGGCGAACGCTGGCGGGTGGCCGCCCGCATCCGGCGGCTCAATGAGCTCGGCTTCGATGTCGAGGAATACGCCATCAAGACCACGCAGAACGGCTCCACCATCCAGCTCCAGCCGAAGGTCGTCGACGCCGGGCACCACCAGCGCCGGCTGCTGCGCCTGACCGGCCTGGACGCCCAGGAGAACCAGGCACGCCGGCTCCTGAATGACATGGACTCGTTCCGGGCCGACAACAACCCAGGCATGGACGAGGAATACAGCGCGCACCTGTGGGTCAGCCAGATCTTCGAGCCGATCGTGCGGGCCATCCCCCGCGACCTCTCCGGCAAGCTCGAGCCGGCCGAGGCCGTGCACGAGGTCCTGGAGCACCGCTGGTACATGTCCGAGGCGGAGAACCGGCACATCCCCCTGGCCGAGGCCGTCCAGTCCTACATCGACAACGAGCTCCGCCACCGCCGGGACGAGGCCGCGATCATGCTCAACCCGGACACCGGGCTGCTCAAGATCCTCGAGGTGGAAACCGAGGAATCACGCTACGGCGCCGACGAATCCATCGCCGAATACCCGGACTCCGACGACTAGGCAACGCGCCTAGTTCCAGCGCCGGGCGCGTTGTGGCACGGGCGGGCTAAATCGCCTTTCCGGGGTTCAGTATCCCGGCCGGGTCGAACAGCTCCTTGATCCGGCGCTGCAGCTCACGCACCGGTTCCTTCTGCTCCAGGCCAAGCCAGCGCAGCTTGTACTGCCCGATCCCGTGTTCGCCCGTGATGGTGCCCCCCATGGCCAGGGCCACAGCAATGGACTTGTCCAGGGCGGCGCCGAGCCGGGCCATGGCATCGGCGTCCACGGCGTTGTCCACGCGGTCGATCCAGAAGGTGGGATGGAGGTTCCCGTCGCCGGCGTGGGCCACGACCTTGAGCTGGACCCGGTGCTCGGCCGCGATGGCCTCAAGCTCTGCGACGTAATCCACCAGCCGCGAGCGCGGCACAGCCACGTCCTCGCCCACCCGGTATTCGTCATCCACCTCGGTTCCGCGGCTGTTGCGGCGCAGTTCGACAAGCTGCTCTGCCTCGGCGTTGGCTTCCATGGTCACCACCGCTCCCCCGGCGGCGAGGACCGGACGGATGGCCGCGGCTTCGGCTGCCGCGCCGAAGCCGTCGGTCTGGATCAGCAGCAGGGACGCCCCGCGCGCCGCCAGGTCCGAGCCGTGGATGTCGTCGAGCTGGGCGAGCGAGCCGCCGTCGAGCAGTTCCATGATGGCCGGCTGCACGCGGGCCTTGCCGACCGCAAGGACGCCGGCCGCGGCGCTGCGGAAGTCCGGGTAGAAGGCGGCGATCGTATGGACCTCGCGCGGCAGGTACTTGAGCCGCACGGTCACCCCGACCACGATCCCCAGCGTCCCCTCTGAGCCGACGAACAGCCCCGTGAGGTCGTAGCCGGCGACGCCCTTGAACGTCTGGTGGCCGGTGTGGATCAGGGTGCCGTCCGCGAGCACGACGTCGAGGGCCAGGACCGAGTCCCGCGTCACCCCGTACTTCGCACACCGCAGCCCGCCCGCGTTGGTGGCCACGTTGCCGCCGATGGTCGACATCTTGAAGCTCGCCGGATCCGGGGCGTACATGAGTCCGTGGTCGGCGGCGGCGGCGTTGAGGTCCGCGTTGATGACGCCGGGTTCGACGACGGCGGTCTCGTCATCCGGGTTGAGGTCCAGGATGCGGTTCATCCTCTCGAGGCTGAGCACCACGCAGCCCTCGCTCGCGTGGGCGCCGCCGGAGACGCCGGTACCGGCCCCGCGGGCCACGAGCGCGACACCGCGGGCGGCGCAGGCACGCACGGTGGCCTGGACGTCGGCCACCGATTCGGCGCGGACCACGGCCTGCGGGAGCTGGTAGTCCAGGACGGGTGCCTGGTCCACCGCGTAGGCGGCCAGGCTGGCGGGGTCCACGGCAATTTTCGCCGGGCCCAGGGCAGAGGTCAGCTCGTCGATGATGCTGCGCATGCGGTCTCCAGTTCGGTCGAATCCGGCTCCCAGTCTAAGACTGCGGGGCCGGCACCCGGGTCCCCGGCAGCACCCACGCCGCGGCCGCCGGGCCCAGGGTGCAGATCAGGGCACTCCCGGCAGCCCCGTCCGCCCTGCTCTGCGCGGCAGACGCGTCCAGTTCCGGTGCCCGTCCAGTGCCGGTCTCCCTGTCCGCCTCCGTGTCCGGGCTCAGCGCCACGCTGACCTGGGCCGTCGCGTACGCAGGCGGCCGGGTGAGGGCCGCGAGCTGGATGTCCGAGAGCGCGCCGGGCGCCAGCCGAACCCCGGCGCCGGCCCGGGCCACCACCACCAGCACGGCGCTCTGCGCGGTTTCGCGCACAAACGCCAGGGCGTCCCCGTGGGCGTACAGCCAGCGCACGCCGCCGGCGGTGAGCGCGGGTTGTTCCCGGCGCAGCGCGGTGAGGGCCGCGTAGTCCGCCCGGAGGTCGGCGGGGATGCGGCCGGGGTCGTTCCACGGCATGGGTGTCCGGGAGAACTCCCCGTTGTCGCCTGTGAGCCCGAATTCATCCCCGGCGAACAGCACGGGAACCCCCGGCAGGGTGAACATCAGCAGCGCGCCGAGCCGTTGGCCGCCGTCGATCATCGCGGTGGCCGCCCGTGCGGTGTCATGGCTGTTTAGGGCGTTCATGTTCTGCTGCCGCACGTCCCAGCTGAACGCGGAGGCGAGGTCCAGGTGTGTGGCCAGGAAGTCCTCGGCGCCGGTCCGGTTGGGCCCGGGCAGCGGGGTTCCGAAGAAGTTCACGTGCCGGGCGTCCCCGGCCAGCCAGGACCACAGCGGACGGGTGAAGTTGGAGTAGGTCATGGCGCCGTGCCAGTGCTCGCCGCTGAAATCGGGTGCGGCGTCGTTGGTGGCCTCGGCGAGCAGCGCGGCATCCGGGTTGATCGAGCGGACCCGGTCCGCGATCAGCCGGGCGACGTCCTGGTTGAGGTCCGTTCCCCCGAGCCTCCCGGTCATGTTGCCGACGTCGATCCGCCATCCGTCCATGTTGAACGGCGGCCGCAGCCAGCGCGCCACCGGGGAATCGTCGTCCAGGACGAATTTCTCGCGCAGGCCGCGGGAGGCCCAGTTGAGTTTGGGCAGCGACGGGACGCCGTACCAGGCCTCGTACTCCGTGTGCTCGGCGTTGAAATAGTAATACCCGGCCTCCTCCGAGGCAGGGTCCGCCAAGGCGCGCCGGAACCATTCGTGGGCGGCGCCGGAGTGGTTGGCCGTGAGGTCGCCCATGACCCGCAGGCCGCGGGCATGCGCGGCCTCGACCAGTTCCACGAGGGCCTCGTCCCCTCCCAGCAGCGGATCCACGCAGCTGAAGGTGGCGGCGTCGTAGCGGTGGTTGGAGCGGGCCGGGAAGAACGGGGTCAGGTAGATGACGTCGGCCCCGAGGGCCTGGATGTGGTCCAGCCGTTCGGTGATGCCCCGGAGGTCGCCGCCGTAGTACTGGTAGGGGGTCTGCGGGCCTGCGCCCTCCACGGGGGTGTCGTCCCAGCTGCACGGCACGGCCCAGTCGGGGACCTGGCGCGCCGGGCCGGGCGCGGACGCGGAGCGGGCGAAGCGGTCCGGGAAGATCTGGTACATCGTGCCACGGCGCAGCCATTCGGGCGCGGGCCGGAACGTCGTGAGGCGGAAGTCGGCGTAGTCGGAGACGTCCCGGCTGAACAGTCCCTGCGCGTTCAGGCTCCAGTACCGCAGACGGCCGCCGGCTTCTGCGCCGGTTCCGGCGCCGTCCGCACCGCAGTCGCCGGCGGCACCGGCGGGGACTTCCAGGAGGAATCGGTAGCGGGCCACCGGGTTGGTCACCGCCGTGGCGGCCTCCCACCAGACCCAGCCGTCTGCCTCGCCAAGGGAGCTGGCGGGATCGTAGCGGGGCTCGCCGTCGTGGATTGACCGGAGCCACACCTTGGAGGCCTGCCCCCAGCCGGCGGGCACGCGGAGCCGCAGGCGGATCTCCGCCCCCAGGTCCGCGTGCCCGGGTGCGTGGAGAGCCGAGCCGTCGTGGTGCGGCAGGGGGCCCGTGCCGCCCGGCGGTGTCATGCCCGTCCCGTGCATGCCTAGCCCTTCACCGAGCCCTGGGTGAGGCCGCTGACGATGTAGCGCTGCAGGTAGAGGAACAGGGCCATCACGGGGACGGCGGACAGTACGGCGCCGGCGGCAAAGACTCCCCAGTTCTCGGAGCGCTGCTGGGCCACGAAGGAGTAGAGCCCGACGGCGAGCGTCTGGCTGTCCGGATCCGTGAGCACCACGCTGGCGATCACGAACTCGCCGGAGATGGCGATGAAGCTCAGCAGGCCCACCACGGCCAGGATGGGGGTGACGAGCCGCAGGATGATGCCGAAGAAGATCTGCGCGTGGCTGGCGCCGTCGATCTTCGCCGCCTCGTCGAGGGACTGCGGCACGGTGTTGAAGAAGCCGTACATGAGGTAGGTGTTTACGCCCAGGGCGCCGCCGAGATACACCATGATCAGGCCCAGCTGGCTGCCCAGGCCGAGGGCAGGGATGACCTCGGAGATCCCGCTCAGGAGCAGGAAAATGGCGACGACGGCGAGCAGTTGCGGGAACATCTGCAGCAGCAGCAGGCTCAGCAGGCCGATCCGGCGACCTGTGAAGCGCATGCGGGAGAATGCGTAGGCCGCCATGGCGCCCAGGAACACGGTGGCCGCCGACGTCACGCCGCCCACCACCATGGTGTTGACGAACCAATGGGCGAAGGGCCGCGAGGGATTGTTCATGAGCTCGGCGAAGTTGCCGAAATCGATCCGGCTGAAAAGCGCGTTGGATCCCACCAGGGTTCCGGTGGAGTTGAAGGCCGCGGAGAGCACATACAGCAGTGGGAAGATCGCAAAGATGGTGACCACGATCCCCACAACGTGCCGCCAGCCCTTGTCCTTGAACCAGGCGCCGAAGGGCTTGCGGCGCCGGAGGGCTGGGAGCTCGCCGGCGAGCGCGGGTTCAGCGCCGATTTTCTCGCGTGTGTTGTCGCCTGCGGCGGCGGCCAGCGGCTGGTCCGTGATGGAGACGACGCGTTGTGCGGGCCCGTTCATGAGTTCACTTCCTCAAGTGCCTTGGTCTGCTTGAAGCTGATGGCCGAGACAGTGGCCACGATGATGAAGATGATGATCGCCAGGGCGCTGGCGAGGCCGTAGTCGCGCCCGGTGCCCTGCCCGAAGGCCACTTTGTAGACGAGCGTGATCAGGATGTCCGTGGCCCCGATGTCCCGGTCCGTGTCCGCGAACCGCGGACCGCCGCCGGTGAGCATGAAGATCACGTTGAAGTTGTTGAAGTTGAAGGCGAAGGAGGAGATCAGCAGCGGCGCGATCGAGACCAGCAGGAGCGGCAGCTTGATGGAGCGGAATACCCGCCACGGGCTGGCGCCGTCCATCCGGGCCGCCTCGTCCAGTTCAGTGGGCAGGGACTGCAGGGCCCCGGTGCAGACGAGGAACATGTACGGGAAGCCGAGCCAGAGATTGACCACCAGCACGCTGATCTTGGCCAGGACCGGGTCCGTCAGCCAGCCGATCGTGGCCCCGCCCAGCAGGGTCTGGTTGAGCCAGCCGAACTGCGGGTTGAGGATGCCGGACCAGACCAGGCCGGAGAGGAACGCCGGAAACGCGTAGGGCAGGATCATGAGGATCCGGTAGACCTTCTTGCCGCGCAGGTCCTCGCGGTTGAAGGTGATCGCCAGGAACAGTCCCAGGGCGAAAGTCAGGGCCACGGACGCGACGGCGAAGGTGAAGGTCCAGAGTATGACGCCGAGCAGCGGACCGCGGAGGCTCGGATCGGTGAAGGCACGCGCGAAGTTCTCCATGCCGACGTCGATCTTCCAGCCGGTGCTCAGGGTCTCGCCGCTGTCCGTGGCGAACGCTCCCTTGCCGTTGTCCCGGTAGACGGCGCCGGTGTCCGTGTCCGTGAAGGTGCCGGCACCGGCGTCGTACTTCAAAGCCGGTTTGAACTGGTAGGCGGAGCTGCCGTCGGCGGTGCGCAGGGTGCCGTCGGCGGGGTTGGCCGAGACCGGAACGGTGATGGCCAGGATCCGCTGCTGGTTGGCGACGATCTCCTGGAAGTTCAGGGTCCTGTACCCGTCCAGGGCGTTGGCCTTCCCGGTGGAATCCGTGCCGGCGCCGGAGACCTCTTCCAACGGTTTGCCGGTGCCACCCAGGGATATCTTGCCATCCGGGTCCGTGAACAGCAGGTAGAAGGACTCGTCCTTCGACAGCACGGCCGCCTTGTACGCCGGGGAATCGGGAACGCGCTTTTGCGCCGTGAGCTGGATGGCCGCGATCGCGTCATCCTTGGTGCTGTTGTGCCCGTCGCCGTAGTTGGTGAAGGCGATATAGCCGCTGAAAAACACCACGAAGACCTGGAACACGAGCAGGAACAGCACGCCAGGGGCAAGATACTTCGCGGGCAGTCCGCCCTTGCGCAGGTAGATCCAGTTGATCACCAGCACGACGGCAGCGGCGACGGTCAGCACACCCCAAGACTGGCTGAGGAACAGCATCATAAGCACGTAGACGGCGACGGCGTCCACGAGGCCCAGCAGCACGATCTTGGCGACCGTTCCTTTGGTGGTGTCGGGGACGAAAGTTCGGCGGCGGGGCACTGCTTGTTTCCCTGCGGGTTTCCCGACGGGGCTGCCGGGTGCTGCGGGGGCGGAATCGTCGGCCGGGCGGAGTTCGGTGTCTGTCATGGCTGTCTACGGTCCTCGGGAGAAAGCTGGGGGTGGTGCAGGAACGGGCCGGGCGGCATGGTGTGCCGCCCGGCCCGGTGCTGTGCGGTGTCCCGGGTCCTTGGGAGCCGGGGAACCGCGCGGGGGCTGACTGTATTAGCCCGCGATCTTGGCCTTGATGCTGGCAGCCATCTTGGCCCAGTCAGCGGCGGGATCGCCCTGGCCCTTGATGAGGGCGAGCTCGGTGGCTCCCCAGTCCGCCCAGACGGCACTCATTTCCGGGATGGCCGGCATCGGGACGCCGGCGGCGCCGATCTTGCCGAAGGCTGCCACGACGGGGTCGCTGGCGGCCTTCTCGAAGGAGGCCTTCAGGGCCGGCGGACGGCCTCCGGCCTTGTACATCGAGTCCTGCGCTGCCTCGGTGGTGAGGTAGTTGGTGACGAACTCATTCGTGGCGAGGGCGTTGGCGCTCTTGGAGCTGATAAAGAAGCCGTTGACGCCGATGAACGGCTGGGCGGGCTTGTCACCGGCGGTGGGCAGCTCGTCGACGGCGAACTTGATGCCCTTCTTCTGCACGTCCGGCACGTTCCACGGACCGGTCAGGTAGTACGGGGACTCGCCGGCCAGGAATTTCTCCTTGGCGATGTCACCGGTGATGTTGGAGTTGATGATCTTCTCACCGGCGTCGCCCCAGGCGGCCAGCTTCTTGGCGAACTCGACGCCGGCAGCGTCGCCGATCAGCAGCTGCTTGGGATCGTAGCCGCCGTCGGCAGACTTGCCGAAGACCTCTGAGCCCATGGAGGACTGCAGCGGGTAGAGGTGGTACGGGTCGCCCTGCTTCGGGTCCATGCCGACGAGGAACGGGAACTTCGCCTTGCCGTCGGCCACGGCCTTCTTGCCGTTGGCGATGACTTCATCCAGGGTCTTGGCGCTCTGGGGCACGAGGTCCGTGTTGCGCAGCAGTGCGATGTTCTCGATCGCGTACGGGACACCGTAGACGGAGCCGTTGTAGGTCATCGCCTTGATGGAGGAGTCCTGGAACGCGGACTTCTTGTCGCCCAGTTCCACCGGTGCGATCACGCCGTTCTGGACGAACTTGCCTACCCAGTCGTGCGGGCCGACGATCAGGTCCGGGCCCTTGCCGGTGGGAACCTGGGTGATGAAGTCGTCGCGGACTGCGGCGAAGTCCTTGACGACGAGCTTGACCTCGATGCCGGTGTCGGCCTGGAACTTGGCCGTAATGTCCTTCAGCGCGGGTGAGCGCTCGGCGTCGACCCACATGGTTATCGTGCTGGCGCCGGAGGCCTTCAGGTCAGGCTTGGCCGTCGCGGTGGCGGGTGCGGTGGCTGCGGCGCCGCCGCATGCGCTGAGGGCCAGCGCGGCCACTGCGGAGATCGCGCCCGCGGTGAATACGCGGCGGGTCGTCCCGTTTGTGAGGGTGTTCTGCACCTTCATTGGTGTCCCTTTCATAAAATCCTGCATCCACGCATAAGGCCCTGGAAGTCCATTCCAGAGCCCCGTGGCATCGTCGGTGATGTGGCTCACAGCTGCAAGCGCTTCCAAAGTACACGCTAAGTGCGGCTTTGAAAAGTCAGTCTACCGAGCAGTAGCGGGGCCGCGGGGTCCCGCCGCTTCACGACGCGTCAGCGCTATGGGGTTACCGTTTGCCGCCCTTCGTGGCCTGGACGCCGGGGCTGCGGCCGGCAATAGTCCAATCGCTTGCCGAAAATACTCGGCCGAATATGACTGGAAGCGTTTTCAATTTCGGTGGTCGGGGCTTACGATTACCGCCATGTCCGTTGATTCAGTTCTCTTCTCCCCCGCCGCGCTGGCCGGCTTCCCGGCCGGCCCCCTGACGGGTCCGTTGACCCCGGTGCACGCCGCAGACCAGCTCCCCGGGTGGTGGCGGTCCGCTGTCATCTACCAGGTCTATCCGCGCTCGTTCCGGGACCTGGACGGCGACGGCATCGGTGACCTCGCCGGCATCACCGCTGAACTGCCCCGTCTCGCCGAACTCGACATCGACGCCGTCTGGCTTTCGCCGTTCTACCGGTCTCCGCAGCGTGACGCCGGCTACGACGTCAGCGACTACTGCGACGTCGACCCATTGTTTGGCACCCTGAATGATTTCGACGCCATGATGGCCGAGGCCACCCGGCTGGGGCTGCGGATGATCGTGGACCTCGTGCCCAACCACTGTTCGGACCAGCACCCGGCCTTCCAGGCAGCTCTGGCCGCTCCCGCCGGCAGCCCCGAGCGGGACATGTTCATCTTCCGGGACGGCCGCGGGACGTTTGGCGAAGAGCCGCCGAACAACTGGCAGTCCCACTTTGGCGGACCGGCCTGGACCCGGATTACGGAGCCGGACGGCGCCCCGGGCCAGTGGTACCTGCACCTCTTCGATTCCTCCCAGCCGGACTTCAACTGGGACAACCGCGCGGTCCACGATGAATTCGAGCGAGTCCTGCGCTTTTGGCTGGACCGCGGGGTTTCCGGGTTCCGGGTGGACGTGGCGCACGCCCTGGTCAAGGCCCCGGGCCTGCCCGAGTGGGGCGGCCGCGCCGACGGCAACAGCTGCGACGGCTTTCCCGGCCACGACGCTCCGATGTTCGGCCAGCCGGCCCTGCATGACATCTACCGCCAGTGGCGGCGGATTCTGGCAGAGTACGGCCCCGACCGGATCCTCTGCGCCGAGGCCAATGTGGACCCGCTCCCCCGCCTGGCCGATTGGGTCCGTCCGGACGAAATGCACCAGGCCTTCAACTTCCCGTACCTTCACGCGGGCCTCGACGTGCACCGCATGCGCCACGTCATCACCGAGTCCCTGACGGCGCTGGACGCCGTCGCGGCTCCCAGCACATGGGTGCTCTCCAACCACGACGTCGTCCGACATGCCACGCGCTTCGGATACAGCGGCCAGGCGCCGCGTGACGGTGACGGAATAGGCACCTCGGACCCGCAGCCCGACGAGGAGCTGGGCCGGTCCCGAGCGGCCGCCGCGTCCATGTTCATGCTGGGGCTGCCCGGCGGGGCCTACCTCTACCAGGGTGAGGAGCTCGGCCTCTCGGACGGAATCGACATCCCGGACGCCCGGCGCCAGGACCCCACCTTCGCCCGCACCGGCGGCGCGCGGCTGGGCCGCGACGGTTGCCGTGTCCCGCTGCCCTGGCGGGGAGGGGAACTCCACGCAGGATTCGGCGACGGGCAGGATCCCTGGTTGCCGCAGCCGGAGAGCTTCGCGGGCCTGGCGCGCGATGTGCAGGCTGCTTCGCCGTCGTCGCACTTGAACCTGTACAAGCGCATGCTGGATTTGCGCCGCGGGTTGGACATGGGCCGCGGCTCCCTGTCCTGGTACGAGGACCTTTGCACGAACACGAGCCTGGCCTTCCTCAACGGGACCACGTTGGTGCTCCTGAACACCGGCTCCGAACCCCTGGAGATGCCTGCCGGACGGGTTCTGCTGCGCAGTTCAACGCCCCCGGGCGCAGGCTACGCAGCCGGGGACATGTCCAGTGCCGGGGATCAGTTAAGCTCAGGTGAAACTGTTTGGCTGGAAATCTACATCGAGGACACGGAGGGGTAGGAATGCCCGGCATCAAGGACGTCGCAGAACGGTCCGGCCTCTCCATCGCCACCGTTTCGCGCGCCTTGAGCGGCAAGGGCAACGTCTCCGCCCGCAGCCGGGAGCGCGCCCGGGCCGCCGCCGCCGAGCTCGGCTTCGTCCTCTCCTACCACGCGTCCAGCCTGGCCTCCGGGCGTAACCACAATGTCGGCGTCGTGGTGCCTTCGGTCCACCGGTGGTTCTTTTCCTCGGTGGTCGAAGGCGTCTCGGCGACCCTGCTGGACGCCGGCTACGATCTCACGCTGTACAACGTGAGCGAGGGGCAGGAGCGCCGGCACAGCGTACTGAACGACTTCCTGCTGCGCAAACGCGTGGACGCCGTGATCGCGGTATCCCTGGAGCTCTCCGAGGCGGAAATTGACCAGCTGCTGGCCATCCACCGTCCGATCGTGGGGATCGGCGGCCCCCTCCCCGGAGCCTCGACGATCCGCATCAATGACTCCGGCATCGCGGAGGCTGCGGCGCGGCACCTGATCCAGCTCGGCCACAGCAGGATCGCCCACATGACCGGCGACGCGGCCTATGAGCAGGACTTCCGCCTACCGGGGACCCGCCAGGCAGGGTTTAAGAAAGCAATGCGGGATGCTGGACTGGCCGTCCGGCCGGAGTGGCAGGTCTCTGCCGATTTCACGATCCAGGGAGCCTATGCCAGCGCCCGGCAGTTGCTAGGCAGCTCGGCGGAACGTCCCACGGCTGTCTTTGCCGCCTCCGATGAGATGGCGATCGGCACCATTCTCGCGGCCCGGGATTTCGGCCTGAGCGTGCCACACGACCTCTCGGTCATCGGCATCGACGGCCATGAGCTGGGCGAGGTCTTCGGGCTGACCACGATCGATCAGGACGCGCGGGGCCAGGGCGCGCTGGCCGTGCGGCGCCTGCTGGCAGGGCTCGACGGCGGCGAGGACGCGGGGGCCGCAGACACCGAATACCCCACTCGCTTTGTGATCCGGTCCAGCACTGCTGTTCCCCCCGTTGACCAGGGGCCCTTGCGCAACTAGGCATCGGGCTGCGCAGCCGCGTCAGAGGGTGCGGTCGCCCAGGAGTGCGTCTACGGCTCGCTCAGGCGTCCGGGCTGCCGGCACCGGCGCCGCCCATGAACCGGACGAATCGGTCCAGGACACCGGGCCAGCCGGCCGCATAGTCGGCCCGGGCTGCCGCGGGATCCTCGGCGCCTTCCCAGCCGCTGTGCACCAGACGCAGCTCCGTCCCGTCACCGACCGCCTTGAACGCCACCCGGAGCTCAGTGGACCACATGGCCGTGGTTCCGGGGTGCCAGCTGGCGTGGAAGGACAGCGGAGGCTGCCAGTCATCAATCGAGCCCCAGACGGCTGTCCTGCCATCATCCGAGGTCTCCAGGATGAGGCTCTCCTCGAACTCCACGTAGGAGCCGAGGCCATAGACGCTGTGGTCCTCCATCGGCCACCAGAGGTGCGTGTGTTCGGTGAAGCCCATGAACGCCCGTGCGACAGCGCCAGGGACCACAACACTGACGACGACGGGATCAAGTTCGTCGGCCGGCTCAGGTTCCGGCGCGCTCGACGGAGCATGGCTGAAGAGGTTATCCATGGGCAACCACTCTACCCGCGTGACGCTCCCGCACGTTTCGCACTGATCGGTCCGACGCTCCCGCACGTCTGACAGGGATCGCTGCGGTGCTGCCGCACGTCCCGGGGGTGTGCCGGTGGTGGGGGTGGGTCGCGGAGTGTGTGATGTCTCGGGTGATGGGTTTTGTTGGTTAAATGCGGGAGGACCCCCAACCTGTGGTTGGGGGTCCTCGACCTGAATGGTGTTCCGGCGGTGACCTACTCTCCCACACCCTCCCGGGTGCAGTACCATCGGCGCTGTGGGTCTTAGCTTCCGGGTTCGGAATGGGACCGGGCGTTTCCCCCACGCTATGACCGCCGTAACCCTTGCTCCACCGCCTGTCCGTTGCCGGAGGCGGGGAAATCTGTGTGGTTACAACCTGCTGCACCGGTGTTGCTGGTGCAGTTGTGGTGTTGTGTATGTTGTTGTTGGTTCCTGTTGTAACGTGCCGCGGGTGCGGGTTTGTTGGTTGGGAACCACATAGTGGACGCAAGCAGTCTTGTTTCTTTGTACCCTCCCCGTGGTGCGAACCCCTTTTGAAACGGGTTCGCGGGAAGAGTGTGTGGTGTAAGTTATCGGCCTATTAGTACCGGTCAGCTTCACGAGTCGTTAGTCCTCGCTTCCACATCCGGCCTATCAACCCAGTGGTCTGGCTGGGGGCCTCTCACACACAAGGTGTATGGAAATCTCATCTCGAAGCGAGCTTCCCGCTTAGATGCTTTCAGCGGTTATCCCATCCGAACGTAGCTAATCAGCGGTGCACTTGGCAGTACAACTGACACACCAGAGGTTCGTCCGTCCCGGTCCTCTCGTACTAAGGACAGCCCTTCTCAAATTTCCTGCGCGCGCAGCGGATAGGGACCGAACTGTCTCACGACGTTCTAAACCCAGCTCGCGTACCGCTTTAATGGGCGAACAGCCCAACCCTTGGGACCTACTCCAGCCCCAGGATGCGACGAGCCGACATCGAGGTGCCAAACCATGCCGTCGATATGGACTCTTGGGCAAGATCAGCCTGTTATCCCCGAGGTACCTTTTATCCGTTGAGCGACGGCCATTCCACAATGTACCGCCGGATCACTAGTCCCGACTTTCGTCCCTGCTCGAGATGTCTCTCTCACAGTCAAGCTCCCTTGTGCACTTACACTCGACACCTGATTGCCAACCAGGCTGAGGGAACCTTTGGGCGCCTCCGTTACTTTTTAGGAGGCAACCGCCCCAGTTAAACTACCCATCAGGCACTGTCCCTGACCCGGATTACGGGCCGAAGTTAGATGTCCAAAGTGACCAGAGTGGTATTTCAACGATGACTCCACCCGAACTGGCGTCCGGGCTTCAACGTCTCCCACCTATCCTACACAAGCCACTCCGAACACCAATACCAAACTATAGTAAAGGTCTCGGGGTCTTTCCGTCCTGCTGCGCGTAACGAGCATCTTTACTCGTACTGCAATTTCGCCGAGTTTATGGTTGAGACAGCGGGGAAGTCGTTACTCCATTCGTGCAGGTCGGAACTTACCCGACAAGGAATTTCGCTACCTTAGGATGGTTATAGTTACCACCGCCGTTTACTGGGGCTTAAATTCTCAGCTTCGCCTTGCGGCTAACCGGTCCTCTTAACCTTCCAGCACCGGGCAGGAGTCAGTCCGTATACATCGTCTTGCGACTTCGCACGGACCTGTGTTTTTAGTAAACAGTCGCTTCCCCCTGGTCTCTGCGGCCCCGATCCCCTCCCACCAGCGTGTGGTGTTCAAGGTTGGGGCCCCCCTTCTCCCGAAGTTACGGGGGCATTTTGCCGAGTTCCTTAACCATAATTCTCTCGATCGCCTTAGTATTCTCTACCTGATCACCTGTGTCGGTTTGGGGTACGGGCGGCTAAAACCTCGCGTCGATGCTTTTCTCGGCAGCATAGGATCACCGAATCCCCCCTACGGGGGTCCCGTCAGATCTCAGGCATCATGAACGGCGGATTTGCCTACCGTTCGCCCTACATCCTTAGACCGGGACAACCATCGCCCGGCTCGGCTACCTTCCTGCGTCACACCTGTTAATACGCTTGCCTCCCAGGATCAGGTCCCGCGCTCCACCAAAACCCTCACACCCAAAGGGTGATCGGGCAGGTCTCGGGCGGTTAGTATCCCCTGTTCAACATGGGCGGTTTTTCGCCGGTACGGGAATATCAACCCGTTGTCCATCGACTACGCCTGTCGGCCTCGCCTTAGGTCCCGACTTACCCAGGGCAGATTAGCTTGACCCTGGAACCCTTGATCATTCGGCGGACGGGTTTCTCACCCGTCTTTCGCTACTCATGCCTGCATTCTCACTCGTGTAGGCTCCACCGCTGGTTTACACCGCGACTTCACCGCCCACACGACGCTCCCCTACCCATCCAGACGCCTGAACCACAAGGGCTTAGCTAATATCTGAATGCCACAACTTCGGCGGTGTACTTGAGCCCCGCTACATTGTCGGCGCGGAATCACTTGACCAGTGAGCTATTACGCACTCTTTTAAGGATGGCTGCTTCTAAGCCAACCTCCTGGTTGTCTTCGCAACTCCACATCCTTTCCCACTTAGCACACGCTTAGGGGCCTTAGTTGGTGGTCTGGGCTGTTTCCCTCTCGACTATGAAGCTTATCCCCCACAGTCTCACTGCTGCGCTCTCACTTACCGGCATTCGGAGTTTGGCTGACGTCAGTAACCTTGTAGGGCCCATTAGCCATCCAGTAGCTCTACCTCCGGTAAGAAACACGCAACGCTGCACCTAAATGCATTTCGGGGAGAACCAGCTATCACGAAGTTTGATTGGCCTTTCACCCCTACCCACAGCTCATCCCCTCCATTTTCAACTGAAGTGGGTTCGGTCCTCCACGACGTCTTACCGTCGCTTCAACCTGGCCATGGGTAGATCACTTCGCTTCGGGTCTAGATCACGCCACTGCAACGCCCTGTTCAGACTCGCTTTCGCTACGGCTTCCCCACACGGGTTAACCTCGCGACGTAACACTAACTCGCAGGCTCATTCTTCAAAAGGCACGCCGTCACAACTACACAGCAAGCTGCGGTTGCTCCGACGGATTGTAAGCACACGGTTTCAGGTACTGTTTCACTCCCCTCCCGGGGTACTTTTCACCTTTCCCTCACGGTACTGGTCCGCTATCGGTCATTAGGGAGTATTTAGGCTTATCAGGTGGTCCTGACAGATTCGCACGGGATTTCTCGGGCCCCGTGCTACTTGGGATACTCTCCAGGCGGTACACAACATTTCGGTTACGGGGCTCACACCCTCTACGGCCGGCCTTTCAAGACCGTTCACCTATGCCTGCACATCACACCTCACCAGCCCGGCAGAACTGGTATGGAAAGTCCCACAACCCCGACCATGCAACGCCCGCCGGCTATCACACATGGAACGGTTTAGCCTGATCCGCGTTCGCTCGCCACTACTAACGGAATCACTATTGTTTTCTCTTCCTGCGGGTACTGAGATGTTTCACTTCCCCGCGTTCCCTCCACGCACCCTATGTGTTCAGATGCGGGTCACCAGGCAGCTCGCGCCCCTGGCGGGGTTTCCCCATTCGGACACCCTGGGATCACAGTCCGGTTATCGACTCCCCCAGGCTTATCGCAGATTCCTACGTCCTTCTTCGGCTCCTAATGCCAAGGCATCCACCGTGTGCTCTTAAAAACTTGACCACAAAAGATCAATCAGTAATTTTCGAGAGAACCATGAAAACCACCACCACCGCCCCGAAGGACAACAGCGACAGATCCAGGTTCATATTCTTGGAAATTGCTTCTTATAAAAGATGCTCGCGTCCACTATGTAGTTCTCAAACAACAACCCCGTACCACACACCCCACACACACAACCCACACGGGCCGATACATGCATGATCGGTGCAGCCAGGAAACCAGAAACACAAGTCCCGGAACAATCACGGCCAAAGCCGCAACCACCCGGTCCTGTTGTCTCAGGACCCAACAGTGTGCCAAACACTAAACCGCTGATCATCTCTCCCGCACCGTTCCAGGACGCTCTCAAGAGAGCATCCGTACTGGGTGCCGGTGAAGAACCGGCGGCCGCTATTTGTTGATATTCCACCCGTGAGCACCCGCCGCAGAACAATCGTCTGCGCAACGGGCGTACTCCTGACAACCCCGCCACACTCAAATGCATGAGGCACGGTGGTTGTAGGTGCTCCTTAGAAAGGAGGTGATCCAGCCGCACCTTCCGGTACGGCTACCTTGTTACGACTTAGTCCCAATCGCCAGTCCCACCTTCGACAGCTCCCTCCCACAAGGGGTTAGGCCACCGGCTTCGGGTGTTACCAACTTTCGTGACTTGACGGGCGGTGTGTACAAGGCCCGGGAACGTATTCACCGCAGCGTTGCTGATCTGCGATTACTAGCGACTCCGACTTCATGGGGTCGAGTTGCAGACCCCAATCCGAACTGAGACCGGCTTTTTGGGATTAGCTCCACCTCACAGTATCGCAACCCTTTGTACCGGCCATTGTAGCATGCGTGAAGCCCAAGACATAAGGGGCATGATGATTTGACGTCGTCCCCACCTTCCTCCGAGTTGACCCCGGCAGTCTCCCATGAGTCCCCGCCATTACGCGCTGGCAACATGGAACGAGGGTTGCGCTCGTTGCGGGACTTAACCCAACATCTCACGACACGAGCTGACGACAACCATGCACCACCTGTGAACCGGCCCCAAAGGGGAAGGACTGTTTCCAGCCCGGTCCGGCCCATGTCAAGCCTTGGTAAGGTTCTTCGCGTTGCATCGAATTAATCCGCATGCTCCGCCGCTTGTGCGGGCCCCCGTCAATTCCTTTGAGTTTTAGCCTTGCGGCCGTACTCCCCAGGCGGGGCACTTAATGCGTTAGCTACGGCGCGGAAAACGTGGAATGTCCCCCACACCTAGTGCCCAACGTTTACGGCATGGACTACCAGGGTATCTAATCCTGTTCGCTCCCCATGCTTTCGCTCCTCAGCGTCAGTTAATGCCCAGAGACCTGCCTTCGCCATCGGTGTTCCTCCTGATATCTGCGCATTTCACCGCTACACCAGGAATTCCAGTCTCCCCTACATCACTCTAGTCTGCCCGTACCCACCGCAGATCCGGAGTTGAGCCCCGGACTTTCACGGCAGACGCGACAAACCGCCTACGAGCTCTTTACGCCCAATAATTCCGGATAACGCTTGCGCCCTACGTATTACCGCGGCTGCTGGCACGTAGTTAGCCGGCGCTTCTTCTGCAGGTACCGTCACTTTCGCTTCTTCCCTACTGAAAGAGGTTTACAACCCGAAGGCCGTCATCCCTCACGCGGCGTCGCTGCATCAGGCTTGCGCCCATTGTGCAATATTCCCCACTGCTGCCTCCCGTAGGAGTCTGGGCCGTGTCTCAGTCCCAGTGTGGCCGGTCACCCTCTCAGGCCGGCTACCCGTCGTCGCCTTGGTGAGCCATTACCTCACCAACAAGCTGATAGGCCGCGAGTCCATCCAAAACCACAATAAAGCTTTCCACCCCCCACCATGCGATGAGGAGTCATATCCGGTATTAGACCCAGTTTCCCAGGCTTATCCCAGAGTTAAGGGCAGGTTACTCACGTGTTACTCACCCGTTCGCCACTAATCCCCGGTGCAAGCACCGGATCATCGTTCGACTTGCATGTGTTAAGCACGCCGCCAGCGTTCATCCTGAGCCAGGATCAAACTCTCCGTTGAAGAAAAACAGACACAACATGCGCCCCCGGGAAAACGGGATGCACACGCTGCACAAAATTTGAAACCAGCTAAAAACACCAGACCACACCACGGGGTGGCGGGCCCGGCACATTCAACCAATTCAATACAATAAATTGGTATCAACAAACTTGGCACACTATTGAGTTCTCAAACAACAGACACACCCGGCACCACCACAACCAACAAACAGTCGCGGATCGCTCCGGAGCAACTTTTCAAACTTACCCGGCCGCTTCACCCTTGTCAAATCGGCGGTCCCGACTCAGTCTTGCCATAGGCTTCTGGGTCTTGGTGGCCGTTCAACTCCGGGGAGCAGCGCGGAAATAAACTCTACCACCACTTGGCCCCGCTGACAAAGCCGCCTCGAAGAGGGCGCGGAAACGCCCGGAATCACGGGGATTCCGGGCTTCTCCCAGATGCTCACGCGAGGCTGACCGCGCTCCCCCACCGGCTTCGCGCCGGGCGGCGCCTACGCCAGCGGTTTGAAGTAGGCGGCCCCGAGCGGGGGGAGGGTCACGGTGAGCGACGCCGGCTGACCGTCGATGCCCTCGTCCGCGGCAGTCAGAGTTCCGGTGTTTTCCACGCCGGAGCCTCCATAGCTGGCGGCGTCGGTGTTGAGCACTTCCTGCCATGCTCCGGCAGACGGGACGCCCAGGACATAGTCGGTGTGCGGGCCGCCGGAGAAGTTCACGGCGCAGACCAGCGGGTTGCCGTCAGCATCGCGGCGGATGAACGTCAGCACGTTGCGGTCCGAGTCTCCCCCGTTGATCCACTGGAAACCCTCCGGCTGATTGTCCCGCTCGTACAGGGCCGGCGTGGAACGGTACAGCTCGTTGAGGTCCTTGGTCAGGAGCTGCATACCGTTGTGTGCCGGGATGTCGGCGAGCCACCAGTCCAGGCCGTACTGCTCTGACCACTCCGCTTCCTGGCCGAATTCCGTGCCCATGAAGATCAGCTGCTTGCCCGGGTGCGCCCACTGGTACCCCAGAAACGCGCGGAGGTTGGCCAGCTGCTGCCACCGGTCGCCGGGCATCTTGCGCAGCATGGAACCCTTGCCGTGCACAACTTCGTCGTGGCTGATCGGCAGGAGGAAATTTTCCGAGTAGGCATAGACCATCGAGAAGGTGATGGTGCCGTGGTGCCACCTGCGGTTGTAGGGGTCCTCCGCCATGTACTGGAGCGAGTCATGCATCCAGCCCATATTCCACTTGAGGCCGAAGCCCAGGCCGCCGCCGCTGGTGGGTGCGGTGACGCCCGGGAATGCGGTGGACTCCTCGGCAATCATGACGGCGCCGGGGTGCGTCTTGTAGACCGTGGCGTTGACTTCCTGCAGGAAGGAGATCGCTTCCAGGTTCTCGCGGCCGCCGAAACGGTTGGGCCGCCACTGCCCCTCCTCACGCGAATAATCGAGGTACAGCATGGAGGCGACGGCGTCCACGCGCAGCCCGTCGATGTGGAATTCGTCGAGCCAGTACAGGGCATTGGCCACCAGGAAGTTGCGGACCTCCGTGCGGCCGAAGTCGAAGATCAGCGTTCCCCAGTCCGGGTGCTCGCCCAGGTTCGGGTCGGCGTGCTCGTACAGGGCCTCGCCGTCGAACCGCGCCAGGGCCCATTCGTCCTTGGGGAAGTGCGCCGGGACCCAGTCCAGGAGGACGCCGATGCCGGCCTGGTGGAGTTCGTCGACGAGGTGCCGGAATTCGTCCGGGTGCCCGAACCGTGAGGTCGGGGCGAAGTAGGAGGTGACCTGGTAGCCCCAGGAGCCGCCGAAGGGGTGCTCGGCCACGGGCATGAACTCCACGTGGGTGAAGCCGAGCCATTTGACGTACTCCACCAGTTCCTTGGCCAGTTCACGGTAGCCCAGCCCCACCCGCCACGAGCCGAGGTGGACCTCGTACACGCTCATGGCTGAGTTGTGAGGATCGCGGCCGGCGCGGGCCTGCATCCACTCGGCATCCTTGAAGACATAGGAGGGCTCGATCACGCGGGACGCCGTCAGCGGCGGGACCTCGGTTCCGAAGGCCAGCGGGTCCGCTTTTTCCACCCAGTAGCCATGCCGGGTCCGGATCTCAAACTTGTAGCACGCCCCTGCTACAACGCCGGGGATGAAGAGCTCCCACACGCCGCTGGAACCCAGCGAGCGCATCGAGTGTTCCCGGCCGTCCCAGCCGTTGAAGTCGCCCTTCACACGCACCGCCTGCGCGTTCGGGGCCCAGACGGCGAAGGACACGCCGTCGACGTCGCCGAGGGAGGACTTGTAGTGCTGGACGTGCGCACCGAGAGCCTCCCACAGGCGCTCGTGCCGGCCCTCACCAATCAGGTGCAGGTCGATTTCACCGATTGTCGGCAAGTAGCGGTAGGGGTCATCCATGAGCTGCGGCTCGTGGTCCTTGTAGGTCACTTCGAGGCGGTAATCCGGCACGTGGCCACGCTCGAGCGGTTCCATCACAGCCACCCACACGCCGCCCGATTCGTGCGTCATGGGCACAGCACCTGCCGACGTCACGACAGAAACTGCCTCCGCCAGGTGCTTCACGGTCCGGATCGTGACGTGGCCGTGGTCATCAAGGTGGGCACCCAGGACTGAGTGGGGCGCGTGGTGTTCGCCGGATGCGACCCTCGCAAGAGTCTCGCCGTCCACGGGCAATGGTGCGCCGGGCCGATCGATACGTGCTGATCCTGTCATTTTTATACCTTCCGCTGTGGCTTCGGCGGCGACGCCGGAACCTGTACTGCCGAGGAGACGACGCGATGCGTTCACCGGGATGGAGAGCCAGTCCGGCCTGTTCCTTAGTTCGTAGATGACTTCGTAGAGTGCTTTGTCGAGCCACAGCGCCACAAAGAGCGGCGAGTCGCGGTCGATGCTGCCGGGGATGACTTCGGCGTAGCCCGCCAGGAAGGCCTCCGCGCAGTCATCCACCCATGTCCCCGGCACCACGGCACCGGGGTTCTCGCGGACGGCGGCGCCGGCGGCGTAGTCGAAGGACCGCAGCATGCCGACGACGTCGCGCAGCGGGACGTCGGGGAAATTGCGTTCGGAGATCGGGCGCAGCGGCTCACCCTCGAAGTCGAGGATGGCCCAGCGCGGCGCAGCCCCGGGCTCGCCCGGGACGCTACTGCCCGGAACCTGCAGGATCTGTCCGAGATGGAGGTCGCCATGGATGCGCTGCAGCCGCCCGGCGCTGGTGCCTTCAAGCCGGCCGAGGAGCCGGTCCAGCCGGTCCTCGTACGGTCCGACGGCGTTGCCGGCCTGGGCCCAGGACTGGCGCACCCGCTGGGCTACTCCGGGGGCGATGTCCTCGCCCGGCGCGGATTCGGTGGCGGTCCCCAGCGCCTCGGCGAGCCGCCGGTGCACCGTGGCCGTCGCAGCGCCCAGGGCATGGGCCTCAGCGGTGAATCCGATCCCCCGGCTGGCCGCGTCGACGGCGAGCCGCCAGGCATCGAGCCCGCCGGAGAGGAATTCGTGCGCGACGGCGAGCTCGCCGCGGACGGTACGGACAGCAGCGGACGGGTCCACACCGAGCGCAGCCGCAGGAGTCTCCCATTCCCCCGTAACCCAGCCAAGGGTCGCCGGGACTTCCTCGGTGCGCCCCGCCGTCAGCGCCGCGCCGATTTCGACCTCGGGGTTCTGGCCCTCGGACAGCACCCGGAAGAACTTCACGATGGCGGCCGAACCGCCGTCGTCCACTATTACCGAACTGTTCGATTGCTCCCCGGCGAGCACCTTCACCTTGCCCGTCGCGAACGGCAGGCGGTAGCCGGACTCCACCAGGTGGCCGGTCGCGTGTCCCGACGGCGTGCTTCCGCCGTCGCGGATGAGCTCCAGCCACGCGGCGACGAAGGAGGCGTCGTGGACGCCGTCGTAAACCCAGCGGTGTGCAGCGTCATCGCGCGTGCCGGGAAGTTCACCGATCAGCGCACGCTCGCCACCGGGCAGCGGTTCCGTGCGGAAACTCAGCGGCACCTGGACGATGTCGGTCCGGCTGCCGTCGGGGGTGGGATAGGACACCGCCAGCAGGAACACCTCGCAAACGGCCGTGCCGGGAGCGCCCTCCCCGCCGCCGGTCTCGAGGCGCAGACCGCCCGCCGGTTCGAAGCTGAACTCCGCACTTTTGACGGGGAACCATCGCTGGCGCGGAAGCCAGGCGCCAAGCAGTGCGCTCAGGGCCGGGGCAAGGGTCGGTCGGGTCATCTCAGCCTTCGATGGACAGGATAGGCATCGCCTGAGTGAACGGGGATGCCGGGTTGGAAGCTGCGGAGCGGATCCGCAGCCAGAAGAAATCGTGGCTGCCCAGGGTCAACGTCAGGGTTCCGTCATCGCCGATGGCCGGGAACGCCTGGCCGCCGAACACGTCCCGGAGTCCCCGGCCGGCGAATTTCGGCACGCGCAGGGTGGTTGCCACGGGGTGCTGCGAGAGGTTGAAGGCGCACAGGATGGTCTCGGCGTCCTCACCGGCGGCGTTGCCTTCCGGGAGCTCGCGCAGGTAGGCGAGGACGACGTCGTGGTCGGCTTCCACATGCTTGAATCCGCCCAGGCCGAAGGCGGGGTGGTTCTTGCGGACGCTCAGGATTTGGCGGGTCCAGCGCAGCAGCGACCCCGAATGTGCGGCCTCGGCCTCCACGTTGGCCATGCTGTAGTTATAGACCAGCGACTGGATCACGGGGAGGTAGAGCTTTCCGGGGTCCGCGTTGGAGAACCCGGCGTTGCGGTCCGGGTTCCACTGCATCGGGGTGCGGACGGCGTCGCGGTCCTCAAGCCAGATGTTGTCCCCCATGCCGATCTCGTCCCCGTAGTACAGGAACGGGCTGCCCGGCAGGGACAGCAGCAGGGCGTTGATGAGCTCGATTTCGGAGCGGGAGTTATCCAGCAGCGGGGCCAGCCGGCGCCGGATGCCGATGTTGGCGCGCATGCGCGGATCCGGCGCGTACCAGCCCAGCATCGCGGCGCGTTCATCGGACGTGACCATTTCCAGCGTCAGTTCGTCGTGGTTGCGCAGGAACGTGCCCCACTGGGCGCCTTCGGGAATGTCCGGGGTGTCCTTCATCGTCTCGATGATGGGTGACGCCTTCTGGTCCCGCAGCGCATAGTACAGCCGCGGCATGATCGGGAAGTGGAACGCCATGTGGCATTCCGGTTCCTCTTCGGTGCCGAAGTACTCCACCACTTCGGCGGGCGGCTGGTTGGCCTCGGCAATGATCACGCGGCCCGGGTAGCTTTCATCGACCATCTTGCGCAACTTGCGGAGGAATTCGTGGGTCTGCGGCAGGTTCTCGCAGTTGGTGCCCTCCTCCTCGAACAGGTACGGGATGGCGTCCGCGCGGAAGCCGTCGATGCCCTGGTCCAGCCAGAACCGGACGACGTCGAAGAGCGCGTCAATGACCTTGGGGTTCTCGAAGTTGAGGTCGGGCTGGTGGCTGAAGAACCGGTGCCAGAAGAACTGCCGCCGGATGGGGTCGAAGGTCCAGTTGGATTCCTCGGTGTCCACGAAGATGATGCGGGCGTCTTCATACTTCTCGTCCGTGTCGCTCCAGACGTAGAAGTCCCCGAAGGGCCCCTCCGGATCCTTGCGCGACTCCTGGAACCACGGGTGCTGGTCCGAGGTGTGGTTCAGCGGAAGGTCGATGATCACCCGGACGCCGCGGGCATGGGCCTCCGCCACGAGCCGCTTGAAGTCACTGATGGTCCCGAACTCGTCCAGGACGGAGTTGTAGTCCGAGATGTCGTAGCCGCCGTCGCGCAGCGGTGACTGGAAGAACGGCGGGAGCCATAGGCAGTCCACGCCCAGCCACTGCAGATAGTCCAGTTTCTCGATCAGTCCGTGAAAGTCGCCCGAGCCGTCCCCGTTTCCGTCGGCGAAGCCCCGGACCAGGACCTCGTAGAACACCGCTTTGCGGTACCAGAGGGGGTCGTGCTGAAGGCCTGGAGCGTTCAGTTCAAAGCTTCCCCTCGGGCTGAAGTGCTGGCTGGGGTTCTGCGGGCTAAAACTCACTGGCACTACCTCCGGATGCTAAGAATGTGGGCGGGCTCGACGTGCGGGTCCAGACGGACGTAGTTGTACTCCCCCCATTCCCAGCTCTCGCCGGTCAGCAAGTCATCGACCATGAAACGGCCGTTGTGCGTGAAGTTCTCCGGGTCCAGTTCCAGCGCCGGCAGATCCAGGGACACGGTGCTCTCCCGGGTGCCGTGCGGGTCCACGTTGACGACGATGATCAAGGTGTCCTTGGTCCCGTCGGGGAGGGTCTTGTGCTTGGAGTACACCACGGTGGACGTGTCCGTGCTCTGGTGCAGCGTCAGGTTCTGCAGGTCCCCGAGGGCCGGGTGCGCGCGGCGGATCTCGTTGAGCCGGGTCAGGTACGGCGCCAGGCTACGCCCGGTTTCGGCCGCCGCATCCCAGTCGCGTGACTTGTACTCGAATTTCTCGTTGTCGATGTATTCCTCGGCTCCGGGACGCGCCACGTGTTCGTAGAGCTCAAAGCCGGCGTACACACCCCAGATCGGGCTGGCCGTTGCGGCCAGCGCGGCGCGGATCTTGAACGCCGACGGTCCGCCGAACTGCAGGTACTCGGTGAGGATGTCCGGGGTGTTGACGAAGAAATTCGGCCGGAAGTAGGCCGGTGACTCGTGGCTGACCTCCTGGAAGTACTCCTCCAGTTCTTCCTTGGTGTTCCGCCAGGTGAAGTAGGTGTAGGACTGCTGGAAGCCGGCCCGGCCGAGGGCGTGCATCATGGCCGGGCGGGTGAACGCCTCGGCCAGGAAAACGACGTCGGGATGCTTCTTATTGACCTTCCCAATCAGCCATTCCCAGAACCACACGGGTTTGGTGTGCGGATTGTCCACCCGGAAGACCTTGACGCCGTGGCTGACCCACAGCAGCACGATCCGCAGAATTTCGTTGGACAGCCCCGCGGGGTCGTTGTCGAAATTCAGCGGGAAGATGTCCTGGTATTTCTTGGGCGGGTTTTCCGCGTAGGCGATGCTGCCGTCCACCCGGGTGGTGAACCATTCCGGGTGGCTTTGCACCCACGGGTGGTCCGGCGCGGCCTGCAGGGCCAGGTCCAGGGCGACTTCGAGCCCCAGTTCCTCGGCCCGGGCCACGAAGGCGTCGAAGTCTTCGAAGGTGCCCAAGTCCGGGTGGATCGCGTCGTGGCCGCCGTCCTTGGACCCAATGGCCCACGGGGAGCCGGGATCGTGCGGTCCGGCAATCAGGGTGTTGTTCGGCCCCTTGCGGTGCTGGACACCGATCGGGTGGATCGGCGGCATGTAGATGATGTCGAAGCCCATGGCGGCGACGGCGTCCAGGCGTTTCGCGGCGGTGCGGAAGGTGCCGGAGGTCCACTCTCCGGTGTCGTGGTTGCGCACGGCACCTTCGGAGCGCGGAAAGAATTCGTACCAGGAGCCGCTGCCGGCGAGCGCACGCTCCACCAGCAGCGGGTACGGTTCGGAGACCGTCACGAGTTCGCGGATGGGCTGGCGTTCGACGACGGCGGCGATCTCGTCGCTGAAGCCGGCGGCGAGGCGCTCCTCCGGCGTCCGGGCGGTGTCCGAGAGCACGACGACGGCCATCCGTAGCGTCCGGCGGTCGGCAGAGGGCCGCGAGGCGTCCTCGGAGGCTTCCGCCAGCAGGGCCGCGCCTTCGGCCAGCATGAGCTCGACGTCGATGCCGGCCTCCACCTTCACCTCGGCGTTGTGGTGCCAGGTGCCGTAGCGGTCATGCCATGCCTCGATGACGAAGGACCACTTGCCGGTGGCGGGCGGGGTCAGGAGGCCTTCCCAACGGTCGGTGCCCATGCCGCGCGGTCCGCGCGGCGGTGCGAGGCGGACCCGCTGGCGCTCTTTGCCGCGGGGGTCGAGCAGGACGGCGCTGACGCCGAGCTGGTCGTGTCCCTCCCGGAACGCGGTGGCACCCACCACAATGGATTCGCCCGCAACAGCTTTGGCCGGGAACTTTCCGTCTTCTACCGACGGCTGCACGGCGGTGATCGGAAATCGGCCAAATCGAAGGCCATCCGTGATCAGGGCCTTGGGCTTTTGCTTGGACAGGGCACTGGTTCGCGAGTTATTCGTCACAGGCTCGACGTTATCTACAAAACGGCCAGAATGCTAAGGCCTCGAACGTTTTGTGAGAGGTTTCCGGTTCGAGTCGGACCGATATCCGTCATTTACCGGAAAGAATCTTAAAGCGGTTCCGGGGCACCGAGTTGTCCGTTAGTGTTTCGCTGGTGAAGGCAATCCGCAGATTTACTGTCCGAACCGTTCTTCCGGAGTCCATCCGGCCGTTGGCCCGTCTCGCCACCAATCTTCGGTGGTCCTGGCATCGGCCCACCCGGGAGCTTTTTGAGGGGCTCAACCCCGGGATCTGGGCGGAGAGCGCCCATGACCCCGTGACGTTCCTGGGCTTGGTCAGCCGGGAAGAGCTGCAGCGCCTCGCGGCGGACCAGGACGTGGTGCGGCGTGTCCATGCCGCCGCCGACGACCTCGACCGGTACCTGGAGCAGCCGCGCTGGTACCAGAGCCTTGGCGACGGCGCCCCGTCCTGCATCGCCTATTTCTCGCCCGAGTTCGGCATCACCGAGGTCCTCCCCCAGTACTCGGGCGGTCTGGGCATCCTGGCCGGAGACCACCTGAAGGCGGCGTCGGACCTCGGCGTGCCGCTGATCGGCGTCGGGCTCCTGTATCAGGCCGGATACTTCAAGCAGTCCCTGTCCCGTGACGCGTGGCAGCAGGAAACGTACCCGGTCCTGGACCCGGACGGGCTGCCCCTGACGCTCCTGCGCGAGGCGTCGCCGGACGGCAACGGCAAACCCGTGCAGATCTCCCTTCCCCTCCCCAACGACCGGCGCCTGCTGGCGCATGTGTGGCGGGCCGACGTCGGGCGTGTTCCGCTGCTGCTGCTGGACTCCAATGTTCCGGGCAATGACGAAGCCGCCCGCGGCATCACCGACCGCCTGTACGGCGGCGGCGGTGACCACCGGCTGCAGCAGGAGCTCCTGCTGGGCATGGGCGGGGTTAAGGCACTGCGCGAGTTCCAGCGCCTCACCGGGGTCCCGGCCCCGGAGGTCTTCCACACCAACGAAGGGCACGCCGGGTTCCTGGGCGTCGAGCGGATCCAGGAGTTGATGTCCGGCCCGGCCCCGCTGAGCTGGGACGAGGCCCTGGCCGCCGGTCGGGCGTCCACCGTGTTCACCACCCACACGCCAGTCCCGGCCGGGATCGACCGCTTCGAAATCTCCCAGATCCAACACTTCTTCGAAGCCGGTCTCGCACCGGACGTCCCGGTGGCAAAGATCCTGGATCTGGGCCGCGAGGACTTCACTGACGGCAACCCGTTCGTGTTCAACATGGCGGTCATGGGCCTGCGGCTTGCCCAACGGGCCAACGGCGTGGCCAAACTGCACGGCGTGGTCTCCCGCGGAATGTTCTCTGCCCTCTGGCCGGGCTTTGACCACTCCGAAGTCCCCATCACCTCCGTCACCAACGGCGTGCACGTCCCCACCTGGGTGGACTCCCGCATCTCGGCGCTGGCGCGGGAAAAGTTCGGCGCCGATGCTGAGGCGCAGGGCCCCTGGGACCTGGCCTACAACGTCACCGACGAGGACCTGTGGGCGTTGCGGCGCGAAATGAGGGTGTCCCTGGTCGAGGACGTCCGGCGCCGACTCCGGGCCGCCTGGAAGAAGCGCGGCGCGGCCGACGCCGAGCTGGCATGGACGGACTCCGTCCTGGATCCGGACATCCTGACCATCGGCTTTGCCCGCCGCGTGCCCACATACAAGCGGCTGACCCTCATGCTGCGGGATCCCGAACGACTCAAGGCTCTCCTGCTGCACAAGACTCATCCCATCCAGCTGGTGATCGCCGGGAAGTCGCACCCGGCCGATGACGCGGGCAAGAAGATGATCCAGGACCTGGTCCGGTTCACCGACGACCCAGCCGTGCGACACCGGATCGCGTTCCTGCCCAACTACGACATCGCCATGGCGCGGACCCTGTTCCCGGGCTGCGACGTGTGGCTGAACAACCCGCTGCGCCCGCTGGAAGCCTGCGGAACCTCCGGCATGAAGGCGGCCCTGAACGGTTCGCTGAACCTCTCGGTCATGGACGGCTGGTGGGACGAGATGTACGACGGCGAGAACGGCTGGGCGATCCCGACCGCCAACAATGACGCGTCGCCGGAAGAACGTGACGACATCGAGGCAGCGGCACTCTACGAACTGCTTGAAACCCAGGTGGCGCCGCGGTTCTACGGGCTGACCGTCTCGGACGGGGCCGGCGCTGCCGGGCCCTCGGAGTCCGGCCCGCAGAAGGTGCCCACCCATTGGGTGTCCATGATCAAGCACACGATGTCCCACCTTGGCCCCGCGGTCTCCGCGGAGCGGATGCTCAAGGACTACGTCAACGTGCTGTACCGCCCGGCCGCGGTCGCGGGACGCCACGCCGTGGCGGAGAACTACGCCCAGGCCAAGGCCCTGGCGGGGTGGACCTCACGGATCCGGGCGGCGTGGCCCCACATACAGGTGGAACACGTCGACTCCGTGGGGGTCTCCGAGGACCCGCAGATCGGCGATCTCCTCCAGGTCAACGCCTATGTCTCCCTCAGCGAGCTCTCACCGGACGATGTCTACGTTGAGGTGGCCTACGGCCGGGCCGAAGAATCCGACGAACTGGCGGACATCACGGTCGCGGAGCTCAAGGCCGCCGAAGACCTCGGCCGCGGCCGGCACCTCTTCAGCGGCACGCTGGTGATCGACCGTTCCGGGTCCTTCGGTTACACCGTGCGCGTGCTGCCCAAGCATGAGGCACTGGCGTCCAAGGCCGAGCTCGGCCTGATCGTCAACGCGTAGCGTGCCCAGCTTGCCCTGGCGGGCCGGCGTTCTCAACGCCGGCCCGCCGGGGGCTGGCGGCCCGGAACCCGGGCCTAGAGGCAGACGGCGATGACGGCCAGGCTCGTACCGGCGTAGCTCTCGGCGTCCTGCAGGGTTTCGCAGATGACGCCGAAGGAGCGGTCCGCGCGGAGCGCGGCCGGGACCTGCCAGATGAAGGTGACAGGGGCCTCGCCGTCGTCCGTCACGGCATCGGCGACGTCGTGCAGCGAGTCGTGCAGGGCGTCCAGGTCCACGCCGTCGTCCTCGGGGAAGTCCAGGACTTTACTGAAGGTCTCCAGGACCGCCTGCTTGGTGTCGGCGGCGGGGATCACTAGGGTGCGGCGGCCGGCGTCGTCGATTTGCTCTGTGAGTTCTTCAATGGTCCAGGTGTCTGCCGAGTAAATCTTCATGGGGTCCTTAGATTGCGGATGATCAGGTGCGGTAAATATTGATCGTGTTGGCCTGGACGACATCCCGTTCACCGGAGGCAACGCGGGCGCCCTGACGCCGGTCATGGAGCTCGGAGGTGGTGACGCGAAGCTCGAAGCGCCGGTGCCCGGTACCGTCCTCATTGCTGAGCCGCGGCAGGGTGACCTTGACGTCGTCGGCACCGCCGTTGACCACCACCAGGCCGTCCACGTGCCCGTCGTCGGAACCGAGCAGGAGCTGAATGACGCGGTGGGCCGGGTCATTCCACGTGTCGGCCGACATCGGGTTGCCGTCCACATCGAACCAGTGGAAGTAGGACTGGGTGTCGCGCGTGGGGTAGTCATGCGGCTGGCCGGCCAGGAACTCCTTGCGCAGCCTGATGACGCGCTTGGTGGTGCGCAGCATCGCATGGGATTCCGCGGTGTTGGTCCAGTCAATCCAGGTGAGCGCGTTGTCCTGGCAGTAGGCGTTGTTGTTGCCCTGCTGGGTCCGGCAGATCTCGTCGCCGGCGGCAATCATGGGTACGCCTTGGGAGATCATGAGGCAGGCCATGAGGTTCCGCCTGCTTTGGGCCCGGCGGGCCAGGATGTCGAGGTCTTCGGTGGGGCCTTCGAAGCCGTGGTTGTAGCTGCGGTTGTCCCCGTGGCCGTCGCGGTTCTGCTCCCCGTTGGCCTCGTTGTGCTTGCGGTCGTAGGCCGTCAGATCGGCCAAGGTGAAGCCGTCGTGGGCGGTGATGAAGTTCAGCGAGGCGAGCCGGGACCGGCCCGAAGACTCGAACAGCCCGGCGGAACCGGAGAGGGCATCCGCGAGGCGGGCCACGGGGCCGCCGTTACCGCCGGCGTCGATCGCAGCGCGGTCGGCGAGCCAGAAGCTGCGGACGGCGTCGCGGAAGTGATCGTTCCAGTCCACCCAGCCGGCCGGAAAGCGGCCCGTCTGCCAGCCGCCGTAGCCCACGTCCCAAGGCTCGGAAATCAACTTGATCCCGGACAGGACAGGATCGGCGCCCACCGCGACAAGGAAGGGGTGCCGGGGATCGAATTCGTTGGCACTGTTGCGGCACAGCGTGACGGCGAGGTCGAAGCGGAATCCGTCGATGTGGAATTCGTTCACCCAGTAGCGCAGGGAATCCAGTACCAGCTGCACCACGCGGGGCTCGCCGAAGTTCAGGCTGTTGCCGCAGCCCGTGGTGTCCACATACCTGCCGTGGCCGTCGTTGCGGTAATACTGCATCTCGCCCAGGCCGCGGAAGCTTAAGGTGGGACCGTCCGTGCCGCCCTCGGCGGTGTGGTTGTAGACGACGTCGAGGATGACCTCCAGCCCGGCGGCGTGCAACAGCTTGACCATGCCCTTGAACTCGTCCTGGACCGCGTGCGCGCCGGCAGCCTGGGCCGCCGCGGTGGCGTAGCCGGGGTGCGGGGCGAAGAAGGCGGCCGTGTTGTAGCCCCAGTAATTCGTCAGCCCGAGCTGCTGCAGGTGCGGCTCGTCGACGTGGAAGTGGACGGGCAGGAGCTGGATCGCTGTGACGCCCAGCGAGATCAGATGCTCGATCATGGCCGGGTGGGCCATGCCGGCGTAGGTCCCCTGCAGTTCCTCGGGAATATCCGGGTGGAGCTTTGTCTGGCCCCTGACGTGGGCCTCGTAGACGATCGTGTTGCGCCACGGCACGCGCGGGCTGCGGTCCAGCCCCCAGTCAAAGTCGCTGCCGACCCGGACGCTGGTGATCAGCTCTTCGCGTTCGTCGACGGCCCGGCCGTACGGGTCCATCAGCAGCGGCTGCTCGCCGGCGGCGTCAAAATCCGTGGCAGGCATGGACAGCGGGAGGGCCTCGTGTTCCGGAGAGGCCCGGAAGCCGTAGCGCGACCCTGCGGGGATGCCCTCCACAATGCCGTGGTGGACACCATCGGTGATGTTGGGCAGGGTCTTGACCTGCCAGGTTCCCCCGGGCGGCTGATACGCGATCTCGAGGGTGGTCACGCCGGGCGCGTAGACAGCCACGTTGGCGAACGCGCCGCGGGGATCGTCCACTGCCGGCGACCCGGTGTGCGGAACGCTGATTCCCAGCGGAAACGCTCGCGAAGCGTCTACGGTGGAAGCTGTGTCTATAAAGGGCATAACCATTGCTTAAAGCTTAGCCGGGCCGAACAAATGGCCCTCATTTTCGTTTTCATGACGTTTTGCAGTGTACGGAAGCGCCGCACTGCATACTGGAATGAAGCGCCGAGTTGGAGGTAATTGTGCGCGCAGCATTAGCCCAAATCATCACCGGACGCGATCTGGCCGCGAATCTGGCCCTCATAGAGGACTATGCACGTCAGGCAAAAGCCGGCGGCGCGGACCTGGTAGTGTTCCCGGAAGCCGCCATGCGGGCTTTCGGAAATTCACTTCTGGATATCGCCGAGCCGCTGGACGGTCCGTGGGCATCACGCCTGCGCGCCCTCGCCGCGGAACTCGACATCGTCATCGTCGCGGGGATGTTCACCCCCGGCACCGCCGGCAACGGCGCGAAGGTGCGCAACACCCTGCTCGTCACCGGCCGCGGCCTCGAGGCCAGCTACGATAAAATCCACCTCTTCGACGCCTTCGGCTTCGCGGAGTCGGACACGGTCGACGCCGGCGCCGACCCCGTCACCTTTGAGCTCGACGGCGTGACGTTCGGCCTCGCCACGTGCTACGACATCCGCTTCCCGGACCTTTTCACGGAAAACGCGGACCGCGGCGCCGACGTGAACATTGTGTGCGCATCCTGGGGCTCGGGCCCCGGCAAGGCCGAGCAGTGGAAGCTCCTGGCCCGCGCCCGCGCCCTGGACTCCACCACTCTGGTCCTCGCCTGCGGCCAGGGCGACCCCGCCAGCGTGGGCCACCCGGTCAAGGGCTCCGCCCCCACCGGCGTCGGGCACTCCGTAGTGGTCTCCCCCATGGGCGACATCCTGGAAGAGCTCGACGGCGCCCCCGGCCTACTATTCGCCGAGCTCGACACCGCCACTGTCAAGGAAGCCCGAACCAACCTCCCGGTCCTAGCCAACCGCCATAAGTTCTAGGTCAACATCGGCCAAGTTGGCGGTGGTTAGGTCCCGCGGTCACCGGCGCCCTGCCGTCGCTTAGACACCTCCCGCCGCTTACTTCGGCCGCTGGCCGGCCTCATCCAGCTCTGGTCGGCGATGCGCTCCTTAGCAGGACCCCGGCGCCCGCTGTATGCCGGGGCACCGCCCGCTGGGTTGCCTTTGAAAGAGACGCTCCCGCACGTTTGGCACGTTAAACGGAAACGCTCCCCCACTATGAACTAATGGTGAGAGCGTTTTGCCGTTTACCGCGAAAGGCGAGGAAGCGTCAGAGACGGAACCGGAGTTTTGCTAAGGAGCGCATCGCCGACCAGAGACGATGAAGGCCGCCCGCGGCCGAAAGCGTCGACGAGAGGAAGAGAAGCTCCTAGGGACCCGAACTGAGCTTGCGAAGTTTGGGAAGGGGCTGACCGCTAAGCGACGGCAAAACTACGGTTCCGGCGGAACCCGACCACGACTGCAGTTCCGGCGGGACCCAATCCCGCCGAAGCTTGGACTACTTAGCGGCGCGCTGGCGGGAGATCTCGTAGAGGGAGATGCCCACTGCCATGGAGGCGTTCAGGGATTCCATGGCGGAGTCGATCGGGATGGAGACGATCTGGTCGCAGTTTTCGCGGACCAGGCGGCTGAGGCCCTTGCCCTCGGAACCCACGACGAGGCACACCGGCTCTGTGGCCAGGGCGAGATCGGGCAGCGAGACGTCGCCGTCGCCGTCGAGCCCCAGCACATAGATACCCATGTTCTTGAACGCCTTGAGCGTGTTGTTCAGGTTGGCAGCGCGTGCCACCGGTACACGGACAGCCGCGCCGGCGCTTGTCTTCCAGGCCGAGGCGGTAACGCCCACGGAGCGGCGCTCCGGGACGATGACGCCGTGGCCGCTGAAAGCCGAGACGGAGCGGATGATCGCACCGAGGTTGCGGGGATCGGTGATGCCGTCCAGTGCCACGAAGAGCGGGGCGTTGGCCACGTGGCCCTTCTTCCAGGCCTCGAGAGTCTCTTCCGCGAGTTCGTAGGCGTCCTGGTATTCGTACGGCGGAATCTGCAGCACGAGGCCCTGGTGGATGGCGTCATCGGTCATGCGGTCGAGCTCGGGCTTGCCGGTTTCCATCAGCGGGATGCCGCGTTCGGCGGCGAGCTTCAGGGATTCCTTGACGCGGTCGTCCATTTCAATGCGGACGGCGACGTGCAGGGCCTTGGCCGGGATGCCAGCACGCAGCGCTTCGACCACCGAGTTGCGGCCGGTGACGACCTCTTCAGTGGCGCGGCCCTTCGGACCTGAGCGGCCGGTCCGGGCTGCGGTGCTCGTGGTGCGGCTTCCGCTGGCACGCTTGGCCTCGGAGCGTTCCGCGAGCTGCTTGTTCTTAAACGCCTTGTGGTAGGGGCGGTCCTCCGCCTTCGGCGTGGGGCCCTTGCCCTCAAGTGCCTTGCGCCCGTGACCGCCGGTTCCGACGGTAGGGCCCTTCTTCATTTTGACCGACCGGCGACCGTTGTTGGCCATGAGTTCCACCCCTGCTTGTTACGTACTTTGTTGATAAGTCTGACCTCCAGTCTACTGACCCGAGTAAAATCCTCGATCAGGGATGGCCCGAGGCAAGGCCAGACTTGGATGTCAGACGGCGCAGCAGCAGTTATTCAGCCACGCTTCAGGCTCCAGCTGGCCCCGTCCGGGCCGTCCTCGACGACTACTCCGGCGGCGGCGAGGGTGTCCCGGATGGCGTCGGAAGCAGCCCAGTCTTTAGAGGCCCGGGCCTTGGCCCGCGCTTCCAGCTGTGCCTCGACAAGGACGCCAAGAGCCGTGGTGGCGTGCGCGTCCGCGGCGGGCCCTGCCGTGGCATTCAGGCCCAGGACATCCAGCATGGCGGTGACGCTGCTGAGTGCCTGCCCGGCCGCATCGAGGTCGCCCGCGGTGAGGGCCGTATTCCCGGACCGGACGGCGTCGTGCAGCGCGGCCAGGGCCTGCGGGACATTAAGGTCATCGTCCATGGCGGCCGCGAACGCCTCCGGCACGGACGCGGCGGGCAAGTCTTCGGGCGGGGCGGACCTGGCCGAAACCGTGGCCGAGGCGTCAGGCAGGACCCGGCCGGCCCGGTTGAGGAAACCGTCGATCCGTTCGACGGCGGCGGCCGCTTCCTGCAGGGACGTCGGCTGGTAGTCCAGGACCGAGCGGTACTGCGCCTGCCCCAGGTAGTAGCGGACGACGCGGGCCGGGGCGAGTTCGAGCATTTCCGCCGGGCTGACGGTGTTGCCGATGGACTTGGACATTTTTTCGCCGGCGTAGGTGACCATCCCGTTGTGCATCCAGAAGTTGGCGAAGCCGTGGCCTGCCGCCTGGGACTGGGCCATCTCGTTTTCGTGGTGCGGGAAGCGCAGGTCCAGCCCGCCGCCGTGGATGTCGAACTCGGTGCCGAGGTATTTGGTGACCATCGCCGAGCATTCGAGGTGCCAGCCCGGGCGGCCGGCGCCCCACGGGGAGGACCAGCTCGCCGTCGTCGGCTCCCCTTCCTTGTGGCCCTTCCACAGCGCGAAGTCGCGGGGATCCTTCTTGCCGCGCGGGTCCGCGTCCGGGGCACCCTGCATGTCGTCGATTTTCTGGCGCGTCAGGGAACCGTAGGCGGACCACGAGCGCACGTCGAAGTAGACGTCGCCGGAGCCGTCCAGGGCCGGATAGGCGTGGCCGCGGTCGATCAGCTGCTGGATGAGGGCGTGCATTTCCGGGATGTGGCCGGTGGCGCGGGGCTCATAGGTGGGGCGGGAGACGCCTAAGGTGTCGTAGGCCTTGAGGAATTCCTGCTCGTAGCGGTAGGCCAGCGCCCACCATTCCTCGTTACGGACCGCTCCGGGTTCGTCCTCAAAGTCGGGGCCGAAGGAGGAAGCGGACTTGGCAAGGATCTTGTCGTCGATGTCCGTGACGTTGCGGACCACCGTCACGCGGAAACCCCGGTACTGCAGCCAGCGGGTCAGCTGGTCGAATGCGATCGCGGAACGGATGTGGCCCACATGTGGCATGCCCTGCACGGTTGCTCCGCAGTAGTACAGGCTCACCTGGCCAGGTACCAGGGGGACGAAGTCGCGGACTTCGGCGGATGCTGTGTCGTAAAAGCGCAGGGTCACCGCTCCAGATTAGCCGATGGCGGTCCGCGGGCTCACCGGCGTGTCTGCCGCCGCGCCTACTGCCTTGCGGCCAGTCCGGGACCGTCGGTCCGGCAGCCCTACTTGCAGTACTGCCCGATCTTGTTGATCTGCTCGGTGAGCTGGGCCGTTTGTGCGTCCGTCTTGGCCCCCGTGGGGCTCGCGGCAACCTGTTTCATGATGTCGGCCATCTGCTGGATGGGGGCGCCCACCTCCGGCGCCACCTTGTCCGCGACCTCCTGGTAGTGCTGCCCGATCTGCGCGGCCTGCTCCTTGGCGGTCCCGGAGGGCACGAAGGTATCGGTGTTGAGGAACTTGCAGCTGTCCTCGACGCTCATCTTCGGGGTGGCGCTGGGGGTCTGGGGCGCCGTCGTCGAGACGGCGCAGCCGCTCAGCATGGTCCCGGCCACAAGTACGACGGCGGTCAGCAGCTTCTTCACGGCAGGTCTCCTGGCAGTTCGGGACGGGATGTCACGGCGGGGTCTTCCCCCCTCAAGCGTAGGTGACGGAGGCCAGCAGTGTTCAACCTCCGGTCATCAGCCGGCCGGATAGACGAGCGCCGTGGCCACCGCCGAGATCCCCTCCCCGCGGCCGGTGAACCCGAGTCCGTCGCTCGTGGTGGCCGTGACGCTGACCGGCGCGCCGGCTGCGTCGCTGAGGACTCGCTGGGATTCCTCCCGCCGCGGGCCGAATTTCGGCCGGTTGGCCACAAACTGCACGGCGATATTGCCGATCTCGAACCCGTGGGCCCGGACAATCCGGGCGGCCTCGGCCAGCAGGGTCACACCGGACGCTCCGGCATACTCGGGCCGGTCCGTCCCGAAATGCGTGCCGAGATCGCCCACCCCGCAGGCGGAGAAGAGCGCGTCGGCAGCAGCGTGCGCCACGGGGTCGCCGTCGGAATGCCCGGACAGCCCGCGTTCCCCTTCCCAGAAGAGTCCGCCAAGCCACAGCGGTTGCGGCTGGTCCTCGGCGGCGAAGGCGTGGACGTCGATTCCGATTCCGGTCCGGGGGATGACGGGCGGGTTGGTGGACATGCTCATCCCTCTACCCAGCGTGCGCCGAGGGGTCCTTCGAGGAGCCCCTCGGCAAGGACCAGGTCCAGGGGCGTGGTGATCTTGAGGGACTGGCTGGCACCGCGCACGGCGTGGACAGGCACGCCGAGGAGTTCCACGAGCATTGCGTCGTCCGTGACGAGGGCGGCCTGTCCGGCGTTGAACACGGCGGCGGCCTCGTGGGCGCGTTTGAGGGTATCGAGGGCGAATCCCTGCGGTGTTTGGACGGCCCGGAGCGACTCCCGGGGCGCCGTCCCGGTGACCAGCTCGGGGGCCACCGCGGCGCCGGCGCCGGTGGTCGGTTCGACGGTCTTGACAGTGTCCACCACCGGCATCACGGGAATAACGGCTGCGGCGCCGGCGCCCAGCGCGGCGGCGACCCGGTGAAAGACGGATTCCGGCGTTAGTGCCCGGGCGGCGTCGTGGACCAGCACTGATTCAACACCGGGCAGGAGCGCGGCCATCGCGGCGCGAACTGACTCGGCGCGGCTTGCACCGCCCTCGACGACGGTCACGACCGGACCTTGGAGGGCGTGACCCGTCGCCGCGTTGCGGCGGTGTGCGGCCGCCAGCTCATGCGCGAAGGCCTCGCACAACGCACGCAGTTCGGCATCTCCTGGGGGGATGGCAACGCAGATTTGCTGCGCGATCCCGGCGGCGGCCACGCCCCGCAGGGCGTGGGTGAGGATGCTATCCCCGCCCAACGGCACCTTGGCCTTGGGCATGCCGTAGCCCAGGCGTTGGCCCGAGCCGGCAGCCACAACAATGACCGCGGTGACGGGACCGGCCGGTGACGTGTTCGTCGGTGCAGTATCCATGCGCACAAGACTACGTCCCCGCGCCCCCCGAGCACCCCCCGTTGCCCTATCACTTGTGGCGCTTCTGAGCGCTGAGACGGACCACAACAGATAGCGCAACCGAGGGGGCCGCCGACAACGGGCAAGAAGAAACCCCGGCGGCCTGATGCCACCGGGGTTCGATTCTTATCTGCGCCGACTCTTAGGTGAGCCGGCCTTGTGCTAGGAAGCCAAGACCTCGTCGAGAACGCTTGCAGCCTTCTCTTCATCCGTCTTTTCAGCCAGTGCCAGTTCCGAAATAAGGATCTGGCGGGCCTTGGCCAGCATGCGCTTCTCTCCCGCGGAGAGTCCCCGGTCGTGATCGCGGCGCCAAAGGTCGCGGACGACCTCTGCCACCTTGATGACGTCACCGGAAGCAAGCTTTTCCAGGTTTGCCTTGTAACGACGCGACCAGTTTGTGGGCTCTTCAGTGAACTCGGCGCGCAGCACGTCAAATACGTGCTCCAAGCCTTCCTTGCCCACTACGTCCCGAACCCCAACCAGGTCAACGTTTTCTGCTGGAACTTCAATGGTCAGATCACCCTGAGCCACCTTGAGCTTGAGATACATCTTCTCTTCGCCCTTGACGGTGCGCATCTTGATTTCTTCAATTTTGGCTGCACCGTGGTGAGGGTAAACTACTGTCTCGCCGACCTCAAAAACCATGTGGACATTCCCCTTTCCCGCAGACCAGTTTATCACGATTAAGGCATACAACTGGCATCTAAAGGTGCCGGGAACCGCATGAATCCGGGGAAAATGGCCCTAATCCACCCCCTCAAACCCCTTGACGGATGCAGATAATAGTGCCTTCGACGCTAACTGCCAAGAGGTTTCGGACTCCCGTGGAACGGGCCGCTGCTGCCCGGACGCACCCGTCCGCGCTCTTATGTGTAGGCGCCGAATCCTTGTTTGAGGCCGATTGCGGCTAGGCTATGGCTGAATAATGTTTCAAGACTCTCAAGGAGTGCGTGACGTGCGTTTCACTGCGATGAACCGGGGCCAGCGCGGCAAGCTGGCAATGGCAACGGCTGCACTTGGCATCGGGCTGCTGTCCCTGACTGGCTGCAGCTACATCAACCCCCAGCAGACCTCGGAGCAGTACTCGGCGTCGGACGGAACCCGCACTGATCTCGGCCCGCTGCAGCTGCGCAACTTCATCATCGTTGCCGACGGCCAGGACAAGCCGGGCCGCGTGATCGGCGCCGTGTACAACACCTCCTCCAAAGACGTGGTGCTGACCATCAAGGGCGCGGAAGGGTCACAGGCCGAGGTCCCGGTGAAGCAGAACTCCCACACCATGCTCAACGACTCCACCGCCGCGGTGCTCCTGACCCCCGCCGGCGCCAAGCCCGGCGCGATGACCGAGGTCACGATCTCCGAGAGCGGCACCAACATGGACGCCAAGTTCAAGGTTCCGGTTCTGGACGGCACGATTGTGGACTACAAGACGTACCTGCCGACGCCGGAGCCGACCCCCAGCAGCACGGCGACCCCCAGCAGCACGGCGACTTCCAGCAGCACGGCAACTTCCACCGAAACGGCCACGCCGACGCCGAGCAGCACCGCGGGCCACTAGCCTCCGCCCACTAGATCCGCCCGGCAGCCTTCGCGGCTGGACGAACTGCCAAAGTATTGCAAAAGGGAGGGGCACCCACGGGTGCCCCTCCTTTTTGCATGTCTTTTACATTCCCTGGACTCCGTGCCGCCCCGGCCACTCGTCCAGGGCGGCGTCTCCCATCCCTACGGCTCGAACTTGTAACCCAGCCCGCGGACGGTGATCAGGTATCGCGGCGCCGAAGCATCCGGCTCAATCTTGCTGCGCAGCCGTTTGACGTGGACGTCGAGGGTCTTGGTGTCCCCTACATAGTCGGAGCCCCAGACCCTGTCGATCAGCTGGCCGCGGGTCAGGACCCGGCCGGAGTTCCGCAGCAACATTTCCAGCAACTCGAACTCCTTGAGAGGCAGCGCGATCTGCTCGCCGCCGACGCTCACGACGTGCCGTTCGATGTCCATCCGGACGGGACCGGCCTGCACCGTACTGGAGACGAGTTCCTCAGGCTCGCTCTGGCGCCGCAGGACGGCGCGGACGCGGGCCACGAGCTCCCGCGAGGAGTAGGGCTTGGTGACGTAGTCATCGGCGCCCAGCTCCAGGCCCACCACCTTGTCGATTTCCGAGTCCTTGGCCGTCAGCATGATCACCGGGACGCTGGAGCGCTGCCGGAGTTGGCGGCAGACTTCGGTGCCCGACTGGCCAGGCAGCTGCAGGTCCAGGAGGACGAGGTCGGCGCCGTTGCGGTCGAATTCCGTGATGGCGTCCAGTCCGTTGTCCACCACCTCCACCTCGAACCCTTCTTTGCCCAACAGATAGGACAGGGGGTCGCTGAAGGACTCCTCGTCCTCAACAATAAGAATCCTGCTCAAGCGCTAGCTCCTTGCTCATGGACGCCGGCGGCGTCACGTCGTTGCGGTCTGGGGTCCTGGCTGGAAGGGTGGGCGGCGGCTTTGCCGGCCCCGGCGCCGTCGGCGTCGTCCTGGCCTTCCATCTCGGGAAGTCGAATAGTGAACGTGGAACCCTTGCCAAGCTGGGACCACAGGGTGACCTCACCGCCGTGGTTGGAAATGACGTGCTTGACGATGCTCAGGCCCAGCCCCGTGCCTCCGGTCTGCCGCGAGCGGGCGGCATCCACCCGGTAGAAGCGTTCGAAGACACGCTCCTGGTCCTCGGGGCTGAGTCCCTCACCTTGGTCCGTCACCGAGACAGCCACGAGGCCGTCCTTGGAGCGGATGCCGATGCCCACCTTGGTGTTCTCCGGCGAGTATCGGATGGCGTTGTCGATCAGGTTCCGCAGCGCAGTGACGAGGAGGTCCTGGTCGCCGTAGACCATGGCATTGGCGTGGCCGCCAACCACCAGTTGGATGTTCTTGCTCTCGGCGGGCAGCTGCGAGCGGTCCACGGCCTCGCTGACCACCGTGTTGATGTCCACGGGGCGGCCCTGCTGCGCGACGTTGGCGCCCTGCAGCCGGGAAAGCTCGATGATGTCCTGGACCAGGGCAGCGAGCCGTGTCGATTCCTTGTGCATGCGCTTGGCAAACCGTTTGACAGCTTCGGGGTCGTCAGCGGACGATTCGAGGGCCTCCGCCAGGAGCGAGATCGCCCCGACCGGCGTTTTCAGCTCATGGGAGACGTTGGCGACAAAGTCGTTGCGGACTTCCTCGGTGCGGGTGAACTCCGTGCGGTCATCGGCGAGCAGGAGGATATATTCCTCTGCGATCACGGCGGCCCGGACCTGCACAACGATCGTGCCCTGGCCGAGCGGGCCGCGTGGCAGCTCCAACTGCTTTTCCAGGATGACCCCGTCACGGCGCACCTTGGCGGTCATTTCCAGCAGCTGCTGATGCACCACGGTGTGCCCGCGGACCAGGCCGTAGGCATAGGCGGCAGGGCTGGCGCGGACCACGCCGTCGATCGCATCGACCACCACGAACGCGCGGCCGAGGACGGCGAGCACCTCCGCGGCGCCCTCGGGCAGCGAGGGTTCCTCGACGTCGACGTCGACGATGTGCCGCTGCTGCTCACTGACCCGGAATGCGAGTACGCCGAACATGCCAAACGAGAGGCCGATCAGGCCGGCGATCACGCCGATGAGCATTGGATCCACGGCTCCAGCTTATGCTCTGCCCAGCGGACGAAACCGAAATCTCCTGCGATTCCGGCGCCGGTTCAGCTAACGTTCACCTATTGGGGCGTAACAGTTCACCAGACACTGAAAGAGTTGACAGTTGGAGCGCCGGTAGGCGAACCGAAATAGGCCCGCCACTTCAATGGCCGGCAATATTTCCGAGGAAAGGACGCACACGTGCGTAAGGTTTTTCAGGAGGAGCTCGCCCAGGTAAGGGAGCAGCTCGTCGAGATCTCAACGCTGGTCACGGAGGCCATCGACAAGGCCACGACGGCTTTCCAAGGCGCCGACATCGACCTCGCGGAGGACGTGATTGCCGCCGATGCCCGGATCGATTTCCTGCAAAACAGTCTCGACGAACACGCCATTGACATCCTGGCCCTCCAGGGGCCGGTGGCGAGCGACCTGCGCATGCTCGTCGGTTCGCTCCGGATGAGCGCTTCGCTGGAACGCATGGGCGATCTCGCCCGCCACCTGGCCCAGCTGGCGCGACTGCGCTACCCCGCAACCGTAGTCCCGGAGCAGTTGAGGGAGACCTTCAAGAGCTTCGCCGAACAGGATCTGCTGATCGCCCAGAAGCTCACCGAACTGCTGGCAACCCGTGACCTCGGCGTTGCCCGGGAAATCATGAGGGCCAACGGCGTTGTCAACGACCTTCACCTGAGCGTTTTCAAGGCGATCGCTCGCAGCGACTGGCAGGAGTCCCCGGCCACCACGGTGGACGTTGCCCTGGCCAGCCGCTACTTTGAGCGCTTCGCCGACCACGGCGTCTCCGTAGCCCAGAAGGTGACCTACCTGGTCACCGGTGCGTGGCAGCCGAACACCATCGAACACATCTGACGGCGGCTTTCCCGCAGACACACGCAGATACAACGACGGCGTCCGGTCACCTTGGGGGTGACCGGACGCCGTCGTTTGTTCTTTAAGCTCTTGCGCGTCGCTCCGTGCTGCGCTTTGTGCGTAGGTTTGCGCTCGGCGCAGGGCGGGAACTACTTACTTCTTGCCCTGGTTGGCGACGGCCTTGATGGACTCGGCGGCGGCCTCGGGGTCAAGGTAGGTGCCGCCCGGGTTCAGCGGCTTGAAGTTTTCATCCAGTTCGTAGACCAGCGGTATGCCGGTGGGGATGTTCAGGCCGGCGATGTCTTCGTCGCTGATGCCGTCAAGGTGCTTCACCAGGGCCCGGAGCGAGTTGCCGTGGGCCGTGACCAGGACGGTCTTGCCAGCCTTGAGGTCGGCCTTGATGTCCGATTCCCAGTACGGCAGCAGCCGGATCAGGACGTCCTTGAGGCACTCAGTGCGCGGGACGGCGTCGCCGAGGTCCTTATAGCGCGGGTCCCCGACCTGGGAGAACTCGGAGTCGTCAGCCAAGGGCGGCGGCGGGGTGTCGTAGGAACGGCGCCAGGTCATGAACTGCTCCTCGCCGTACTCGGCGAGAGTCTGGGCCTTGTCCTTGCCCTGCAGGGCGCCGTAGTGGCGCTCGTTCAGGCGCCAGTCGCGCTTGACGTCGATCCAGCCGCGGTCGGCCTTCTCAAGGGCCAGGTTCGCCGTGTTGATGGCCCGCTTCAGCCTTGAGGTGTAGAGGATGTCGGGGAGGATGTTGTTCTCCACGAGGAGCTCACCGCCGCGCACCGCCTCGGCGCGGCCCTGGTCGTTCAGGTCAACGTCCACCCAGCCGGTGAACAGGTTCTTGGCGTTCCATTCGCTGTGGCCGTGGCGCAGCAGAATCAGCTTGTAGGTCATGGTTTTTATCCTAGCCGAGCCCCCGCAGGGGGCGCAGAGCGTTACACCGCGTGCGTTTCACCGCGACGCGGGGTGACCCCACGATGGTGGAAGCCCGAACGATAAGCTGGGGCTGTGGTGCAAAAGGCTGAACGGGTGCTGGCCCCCCGGAACCAGGGCGGGGCGAAAAGCGGTGTCCGCGGCGGCAGGCCGGTGGGCAACGTGACCCGGGGAACCACGAACCCCAACCGGATGCGCCGCGTGGACCGCTGGCTGACCGGCCCGCAGGCCTGGCGGCTGCGAGCCGCGGCCGATCCCCTCGCCGTCGACCTCGGCTATGGCGCCTCGCCGGCAACCGCCGTCGAACTCTTTGACCGACTCTCCACGATCCGCGCGGACGTGCGGGTGGTGGGAATCGAAATCGAACCGGAAAGGGTCCGGCAGGCCCAGGCACTGGAACGACCCGGCCTGAGTTTCCAGCTGGGCGGCTTTGAGCTGCCTGTGGCCGGAGATCCTGTGCTGGTGCGGGCCTTCAACGTGCTTCGGCAGTACGAGGAAGCCGACGTGCCGGGCATCTGGCGGCTCGTGCAGGACCGCCTCGCCCCGGGCGGGCTGTTCGTCGACGGCACGTGCGATGAAATCGGGCGGCGCGCCGCCTGGGTGGCGCTCGACGCCATGCGGCCGCTGAGCCTGAGCGTGTCCATGCGGTTTGGCGCCTTCGCGCTGCCCTCCGACGTCGCCGAACGGCTGCCGAAGGCCCTGATCCACCGCAACGTGCCCCGCGAAAAGATCCACGCCTACCTTCAGGCGATGGATAAGGCCTGGCTGGAGGCGGCACCCTTGGCGTCCTTCGGCAACCGCCAGCGCTGGTCAGCGATGTGCCGCGCGCTGCTCGACGCCGGCTGGCCCGTCCAAGACGGCCCGTCGCGGTGGCGGCTGGGCGAAGTCACGGTGGGCTGGGACGCTGTGGCGCCGGGGAATTAGCCTGGTGCCGGCGGGTGGGCCCACGGCGGCAGGGTTCCCTCAGCGAGCTTGCGAGCTTAGGGGGCCGGCGGGTGGGCCCACGGCGGCAGGGTTCCCTCAGCGAGCTTGCGAGCTTAGGGGGCCGGCGGGGACTACCAGGGGCCGTAGGGTCCCATGTTGCGGCCGCGGCCGGCGTCCTTGACCGCGGGGCGAACGTCAGCGAGATAGACGGACGCCGCTGTCACGGCGGCAAGCCCGAAAATGCCGAGCGAGCTGGCTCCGCCGCCGCTTCCCAGCTGCGCGAGCAGGGAGAAGAGGCCCACGGCGAAGGCGCCGCCGGTCAAGGCTAGCCAGAAGGTCTTGGTCCGTTTCGATACGGCCTCGAACGCGTTGGCCTTGTGCCGGAGGCAGTCGAAAAACGCCCATGCCTCCAAGGCAAAGGCCACGATCGCCAGGACCAGGTAGATCCCGGATTCGACATAGAAAATGAGTAAGCGTCCGTCCACTCCCCCAGCCTAGCCGTCCAGCGTCCCCAACGCCTGCTCCAAATCGGCCCAAAGGTCTTCCACGTTTTCAATTCCCACGCTCATCCGGACCAGATTGTCCGGCACGCTCTCCGGCTCGGCCGTGTGCCGGCGCCGGCGTTCGATCAGGGACTCCACCCCGCCCAGGGACGTGGCCGGAAGCCAAAGGTGAAGGGCGCGGATCATGCGGTCCGCCGCCTCCGCGCCGCTAAGGCTGCCCCCGTGACCACGTCCCGGTGCCACCTCGATACACAGGATGGAACCGAATCCCTTCATCTGGGCCTTGGCACGCTCGTGGCCGGGGTCCGAAGACAGACCGGGGAAACGGATGCCGGCAACCCGCGGATGACCGGCCAGCCGCTCGGCCAGGATCTGCGCGGAGGCCTGCGATCGCTCGATCCGCAGTGCCAAGGTCCGGAGCCCGCGCAGGGCCAGCCATGCCTCAAACGGTCCGGCGATCCCGCCGTGGATGGTGCGGTGGTGCAGCAACGCGGCGCGGAGACCGGCGTCGGAGGTCACGAGGGCGCCGAGCACGACGTCGGAGTGCCCGGACAGGTACTTTGTCACCGAATGCAGCACGACGTCGGAGCCCAGGCTGAGGGGCTGCTGCACGAGCGGCGTGGAAAAGGTGTTGTCCGTGACGACGATCGCGCCGGCCTCGTGTGCCGCGGCGGTCAGGGCCCGCATGTCGGCGATGCCGAGCATGGGGTTGGTGGGGCTCTCCAGCCACAGCATGCTGGCGGCACGCCCGCCGGCCGGGGCGAGCGCGGCCAGGACGGCGTCGGTGTCGGCGATGTCCACCGTCCTCAATTCGAGGAAGCCTTTGGCCGCCAGTTCGGTGGCCATGGTGACCGAGCCCGCATAGCTATGCGACGGCATCACGAGCACGCCTTGGGCGGGCACCAGAGACAGGGCCGAGCTGACGGCGGCGAGTCCCGACGCGTAGAGCAGGCCCGGCAGGTCCGCGCCTTCCAACTGGCCCAGCGCCTCTTCGAAGGGATCCCACGTGGGGTTGGAATAGCGGCCGTAGCCGCGGTCGCCGTCGCCCAGCGGTCCGGTGCCGAAGTACGTGGAGGACAGCACCAGCGGCGGGTTGACCGGTTCGTCGCGGGTGCGCGGCGGGCGCCCTGCTGCCACGACCAAGGATTCCGGCGAAAGCGTTGCGGCCAGTTCTTCAGAAAGACTCATGGAGACAGGGTACGTGTGAGCCCCTCAGGGCACCCAAGCCGTTACGCCGCAGACTCTGGTGTCGGTGATTGTCGGTAGTCTAGAACCGTGACTACCCAGAGCCCCGGAGCGTCCCCTCAACAGTTGCCCGGTCTGTTGCCCGGACTGTTCATTGCCTTCGAAGGCGGAGACGGCGCCGGCAAGTCCACCCAGGCGGCTGAACTCGCCAAAGCCCTGGAATCGAGCGGCTTCACGGTGCTGCGGACCCGGGAGCCGGGCGGCACGCCGATCGGCGAGAAGTTGCGTTCCCTTGTGCTGGATCACGGGCACGGCCACATCGATGCCCATACCGAGGCCCTGATTTTCGCGGCGTCACGGGCGGCCCATGCGAGTCAGGTTATCCGGCCGGCCCTGGAACGCGGCGAGATCGTCCTCACGGACCGGTACATTGACTCCTCGGTCGCCTACCAAGGCGCCGGGCGCGGCCTCGGGACGGAGGCGGTGCGGGACATCAACGCTTGGGCGACGTCAGGCCTGCAGCCGGACCTCACGGTACTGCTCGACGTCGACCCCGCCGTCGGCCGGCAGCGGCGCACCGCCGGCGATGCCGCCGAAGACCGCCTCGAGTCCGAAGCCGACGAATTCCACGCCAAGATCCGGGCAGCTTTCCTGGACCTGGCCGCCGCCCGGCCCGAGGCGTATCTGGTGCTTCCGGCCCGTCTGCCCGTCACCGAACTCGCCGCACGAATCTTTGAGCGCGTCGAATCCCTGCTGGCCGTCGCCCAAAGCAGCACGGCATGACCGTCTGGGACGACCTCCAAGGCCAGGACGCCGTCGTGGCCCAGCTGCGCCAGGCGGCCCAGGGCGAAGGCCTCACGCATGCGTGGCTATTCACCGGTCCGCCCGGTTCCGGCCGCTCCAACGCCGCCAAGGCCTTCGCTGCGGCCCTGAACTGCGACCAGGAGGACGTCAGCCAGCGCGGGTGCGGCGAGTGCCCGGCATGCCTGACCATTCTCGGCGAAACCCATTCCGATGTCGCGTTCGTGCGCACCGAAAAGGTCACCATCACCATTGATGAGGCGCGCGAGCTCGTGTCCACCGCAGGGAACCGGCCGTCGTCGGCCCGGTGGCGGATCATTGTGGTGGAGGACGCGGACCGGATGGCCGAGCGCACCACCAACGTCCTCCTCAAGGCCATTGAGGAACCCACACCCCGCACCGTCTGGATGCTCTGTGCCCCCTCCCCCGCCGATGTCCTCGTGACCATCCGCTCCCGCTGCCGTCCGGTGGCGCTGCGGCTTCCGCCGGCCGCCGACGTCGCGGCCCTGCTGGTCAAGCGCGACGGCGTGGACCCGGCGGTTGCCGAGCGCGCTGCCCGGGCGGCGCAGAGCCACGTGGGGATCGCCCGCCGCCTGGCCCGGGACCCGGAGGCCCGTGAGCGCCGCCTGGAGACCGTTCGTTTTCCGCTGTCCCTGCGTGGTGTCACGGCGGCGGTCATGATGGCGGAGAAGCTGGTCAAGATCGCCACCGAGGAAGCCACCAGTTCCAATGACGAGCGCGACGCCGCCGAGAGGGCGGCACTGCTGGCCACCCTCGGGGCACCCGAAAGCGGCACGCTGCCGCCGGCCATGCGGGGCCAGGTCAAGCAGCTCGAGGATGACCAGAAACGCCGCGCCAAGCGCTCGATCACCGATTCCCTTGACCGCACGCTGACGGACCTGCTGTCCTTTTACCGGGATGTCCTGATCATCCAGATGGGGAACGCCGTGGAACTGGTCAATCTTGAACTCCGGAGCGAACTCGAAGACTTCGCTTCCCGTTCCACCGCCGAAATGACCCTTGCCCGCATGGACGCCATCAACAAGGCCCGCAAACGGATCACCACCACCAACGTGGCTCCGCTGCTGGCGATTGAGTCCATGGCCTCCAGCCTGATTTGATGGCCGCGGCCACTCCACCGACACCATCGCTTTCGTTCCTATCCTCCAAGGAGATCCGCATGAAGCCTGCTCGACCCAAGTCCGCAAGATCCCGATCCCTGGCGATCGGCATGCGGGCCGTCGGCGCCGCGGCCTTGGCCGTGACACTGGCCTCGTGCAGCCTTTTCGGTGGTGGCAGCGGCGGCGGCTCGGGTGCCGCAACTTCGGGGGCCGCATCGGGACAGGCGGACCCCTCGATCGCTGCGGCGGCGCCCGCGGAACTGCGCAGCTTCTACTCCCAGCGGATCGACTGGAAGCCGTGCGAGAGCAGCTTCCAGTGCGCCAAAATCAAGGTCCCGCTGGACTACAGCAAGCCTGACGGTGACCACATCGAACTCGCCGCCATCAAGCTCCCCACGAAGGGCAACAAGAAGGGCACCCTCTTGGTCAACCCCGGCGGCCCGGGCGGATCGGGCTATGACTTCGTCAGGGACGCGGCCAACACCAACATTTCGGAGAAGGTCCGGTCCGCCTATGACATCGTGGGCTTCGACCCCCGCGGCGTGAAGCGCTCCGCCCCGGTCACGTGCCTCACGGACGCGGAACGTGACGCGTCCCGTGCCAAGACCTATGCCTTGGACACCGATGCCGGACTGCAAGCGGCCCTGGCCGACAACAAGGCCATCGCAGCCAAATGCGCAGAAAATACCGGGCCGGTCCTGGGCCAGATCGACACCGTCAGCGCGGCCAAGGACCTCGACATCCTCCGCGGTGTGGTCAACGACGCCAAGCTGAACTACCTCGGCTACTCCTACGGGACGCTCCTGGGCGCCACCTACGCGTCGCTGTTCCCGGACAACGTCGGCCGGCTGGTCCTCGACGGCGCGTTGGATCCGTCTCTGAGCTACGAGGAACTGACTGCCGGCCAGACCGTGGCCTTCGACAAGGCCCTGCACACCTACGTTGCCAACTGCCAGCAGACCAGCGGATGCCCGATGACGGGAAGTGCCGAGGACGGCGTCCAGCAGATCCGCAACGCGATCAACGCCGCGGAGGCCAACGCGCTGCCGTCGAAGGACGGCCGGAAGGTCTCCGGGTCGACGTTCGTCAGCGGCCTCATCATCCCGCTCTACAACAATGACAACTGGCCGATCCTCACCCGGGCGCTCGGCCAGGCCCTGGCCGGCGACGGCACGGGCATGATGCAACTGGCCGACTTCGGCGCCGACCGGGACCCCAGCGGCACCTACACGTCGAACAGCTCCTTCGCCTTCAACGCCATCAACTGCCTGGACTACCCCATGGTGACCGACACCGCCTCCATGCGGGCCGAGGACCAGAAGCTGCGCCAGCTCTCCCCCACCCTGGGTTACTACTTCGCATACGGCGGAACTAACTGCAAGGACTGGCCGTACAAAAACGTCCGGACCCCGGCCCCAGTGGAGTACAAGGGTTCGGCCCCCATTGTTGTTGTGGGAACGACTGGCGATCCGGCCACCCCCGTCGAATGGGCCAGCTCCCTGCGCAAGCAGCTCGGGAATGCCTCGCTGCTGACGTGGAAGGGCGAGGGCCACACGGCTTATGGCCGCTCCAACAGCTGCATCGGCAACGCCGTCGATGACTACCTCGTGGACGGCAAGACTCCGGCGGACAACACCGTCTGCTAGGTAGCGTCTGCTCGGTACGGTTTGCTGGGCCGGCGGGCGGCCGCGGACGCTCATTTTGACCCGGACGCCGGGACTCTATTACAGTTATCTCTTGCATGATCCGCCCGGTTCGCCGGGCTTTCATGTGGTTGCTTCCTTAGCTCAGTTGGTAGAGCGTCTCACTCGTAATGAGAAGGTCGCCAGTTCGATTCTGGCAGGAAGCTCGGGAAGAACCCCGTATTTCCGCTGATTCAGCGGGGATACGGGGTTTTTTGCTGGTGGCCGTGGGATGCCCTTATGACCGCACCGAGCGCGCCGAGTGCGGCCGGACCCTCACCAGCCCCGCCGGCGCTCCTCCGGTCACGGACTGATTTTGAACTCCAGGTGTGCAGCGGCGCCCACCGCGTAGCCGGCTGAGAACAATTCCCAGGACTGCCCGGTAGAATTTCGTCCCATCCTTCATCTCTTTGAGATTTATCCGGGAGCGAGCAGCGAAGGCAAACTGATGGACAACCCGACATCACCTACCCCGCCGCGGTGGCCACCGCCGGACCACCCTCCGCGATCTGGCCGTCCGGGCACAGCACCTGCGAAGGTCGTCAGTTACCCGGTGCCGGGCCCAACCTCGCCGGACGGTCAGCCTGGCCTGTGGACTACTGAGGGACCGGAGGAAGCGCCGGCGAAAGTTGTCAGCTACCCGGTGCCCGGGGCCCCGACGTCTCAGGAGCCTGCGTCGCCGACTGTAAGCCCGCCTGCGGTGGAGCCGGATCAAGCTAAGCAGCCTGGCCCTCCGGTCGGTCATCCCGGCAAGCGTCCTAAGCGGAGGTGGCGCCGCAAACTCCTGCTGGCTCTGATCGCCCCGCTGGTTCTGGTCCAGATCATTGCGTTTATGTTCAGCATGGGCGTGACCCTGCCGCGCACTGCTTACATGCTGGAGGCCGGCGAGCCCAACGTCTACCAGTTTGTCTCGATCAACCACATCAGCCGGCACCTGCTCGCCGCGACAATCGCCCATGAAGACGAACAGCTCGGCACCCGCTCTGGCGCTTTCGACCTAGGAGACTTCCAGGCCAGGGCGCAGGCGTACTTCCAGGGAAAGCCCGACCCGAGCGGCTCCACCATCCCCCAGCAGCTGGTCAAGAACATTTTCCTCTGGGACGACCAAAGCGCCGCCCGCAAAGGCATCGAGGCCGTCCTGGCAACCCAGTTCAGTTACACGCTGAGCCCCCAACGGGCTTTGGAGCTCTACCTGAACTATGCCCAGTTCGGCCCTCACCTGTACGGCGTCTGCGCCGCCAGCTGGTACTACTTCGGAACACCGCCGTGGAACATGTCCGACTACCAGTCTGCTCAACTGATGGGCGTCCTGCCCTTGCCGGATCTGGTCAGGAGAGACCCCAACGGTGGAATCTACCTCGGCGATGGCGTCCACCCCGCCGTCTGGAACCTGGTGAACGGGGCGGCCAACGTCTGGGTGCCGCGGCAGATCACCGGTCTGGGCGGATGGCAGGCGGCCGTCGCAACGGTCGGTATCACCGACACCGCCGACAGTCATGCTGACCGGCGCGCCGACGACGACGCGTGCTCGACCATGCCTCAAAGCGTAAAGGACCGTATCCAGAGCGAAGCCGGCTAGCGTCTCGGCGCCGGGCTTCCTCCGCAACCGGGCCTCGATCTGGCGCTCGGTGTCCCCGGGGCGCGATGGTGTAGGTGAGGGGGATCCCGTCCGCGTCGGCGGTGAGAGAGCCCTGGGCGCTGTCAGTCTTGAGCTCGCCGGGGATCGTGCGAGTCTCGGCGGATGCCAATCATCCAGGTTCACAACGCGTCCCCGTCGTCCGTCGCGAAGAAGCGCGAGTTGCTGGCCGCACTGACAGCGGTGGCACAGGAATCAGTTGGCGGGATCGGCCTCGGCGTCCCAGGCCGGCAAAATTTGAGGGTCGGGGAACAGCAGGTCCGCTAGCATCGCGCTCAGCGCTGCGGGGACCAGGAAGAGCCCCGCCAAATGGGCGTAGAGCCCGTCAGGATTTTCCGCGGACAACCCTCCGACGACCACTGCGGGCAGCGCCGTCAAAATCGACACCCAGAGCGGCCTTCGCCTCAGCCTCGCCCACACGGCCGCCGCCGCGAACGCCGTAGATCCGAGGAACACCAGGCCGTGCCCTTCCGCGTCCGTGGGTGACCTGACGATGAGGCTGAACGACTCGGCCAGCCCGCACGCCGTCACCGCAACAGCGAACAGGACAAGCAACGACCATGCTCCGTCGGCCCAGCGGACATGAGCTCTCATGGACTGACGGTACCCTCTGCCTAGGCGTAGTGCAGGCTCAGCAGCATCGCCTTCAGCTGCGCGTAGCGCTCTGTGCCCATCCAGGCTTTCGCTTCGGCCGGGGAAGCAAAAGCCGGTGTGGACGGCGCATCGGACAAAACGACCCAGGCGCTCAGGACGCCGTTGGGCAGCCGGATCTGGTTGGAACCGGAGGAGTCGGTGGTTGCCAGGAATTCCCTCGCGTTCCGGACGTCCATGAAGTAATAAGGGCCTCCGGTGGCCCCCGGGTACTCGTCATAGGCGAAGCCGAACTCTGTGGCTTCCCCCGCCATGTTGGTAACGCCGGGCACCGGTGCGTGATCCAGGATGGTCCGACTTGCCGGCCCGGCGGCGCCGTCGCCGTACATGCCGCTATACATGCGGGCCAATTCTGTGCCGGACGCATCCGAGATGATCGCTTCGAATGAGTTCTTCTGGGCTTCCGCGTTGAGGGCCGGACCAGGCTTGACCTTGACCGTCCAGCCGGCCGGGTGAATGAACGAAATGTGGCCGTCCGGGAACGTGAACGTCTGCAATGCTGCAGCCCGGGGTGTCTCCGGGGCGGGGGCCGGAGACGTGGTCTCGCTTGCGGCCCGGGCAGAGTCGGCAGCGGTAATCGTTGCAGCGGGTGCAGCCGGGGTTGTGGAGATCGGTTGCCTGCTCGCCTGCGGGTCGGCGCAGGCCGCGGTCGTGAGGAGTATGCCCGTCAGGGTCGCGGTGCCCAGCAGGCGCGTGGTGCGCTTTTTCAAGTTATCCCCCAAAGAAGTGCGGCAACGGAGGCTGGCAGAAGAGAAAACTCGGGCCCGCCCCAAGCCTTAACCATGCGCCGGTTTCGGCACATCTGTCGATACGTCCGGCAGCCCAACCACCAAGGGAGGGCGGCGCTCAGCGTGCGATGAACGCGCCGCTGACCCGGGACGCGGTCGTGAAGCCAAGAAGCGACCCGGTGACCCGGACGGCGATCTTCGCGTTCCGGTCGACCGCCCTGACCTTGTAGGTGGCCGAGCAAGCATTCGAGATAATGACGCCGACGGCGACGAGCCGGGCTGGTCCGGCTATTTCAGGGTCAGCACCGGGTTGACGGGGGCCATCAGCGAGTCCACCTGCAGGCCCACGGACAGTTTCTGGCCGGCGGCGATCTTGGTGGCCCAGTCCGATCCGCTGCAGGTCACCGACACCCTGGGAATGACCGTGCAGGTGATGCCCCAGGAGTTGGCCACCCGGGTGACATTGGCATCGGGCCAGCTCACGCTCCAGCCGGCGGCCGCACGGAGCCCGGTGACCTCGATGTTGGCCACGTAGCCACCGGTCCACGAACTGGTCAGTTTCCAGACCGCGCTGATGGACCCGCCCGACGTCGGCACGGGAGACGCCGACGGCGACGGCGATGCAGTGATGGTGGGCGTCGCAGTGGTTGTGGGCGTCGGTGTTGCGGTGGCGGTCGCCGTCGGGGACGCCGTGACAGTCGGCGACGGGGACGCCGTGACAGTCGGCGACGGGGACGCCGTCGGGGATACTGTCGGGGACGGGGTGCTCTTCAGGATCGGTGCGAGCGCGGCGAGTTTGGCGGTCTCCGGGGTGCGCCAGTCCGACTGGACAAGGCCCCCGGTGATCGCGCTGTTCGGGTTGAACGCCCAATAGGCGAAGCTCATGGAGTTGGTCCCGAGGTAGGAGACGATCTTCTCCATCCACTGTTTGTCGGACGTGGTCTGCAGCGCGGTCCCGAACTCACCAAGCAGAACCGGGGCGATGCCCTGCTTCTGGATGTAGCCCCAGTTGGCATCCCAGACGGCCGGCAGGTTGTTCGGGTAGCTGGGATCGCTGAACCACTTCTGCGCAAACAACGACGCCGGGTAGTCGTGCGGGGAATACACTACGCGGTTGGGTGTGGCCAGGGTGACGGGCTTGTTCTTGACGTCGGCCAGGCCGCCGCCCCACCAGGTGGACGTGCCATTGCCCTGGTTCTCTATCCCCTCGATGATGATCAGCAGGTTGGGGTTGGCGGCCAGGACGGCGTTCCCGCCACGGGTGGCTGCGGCCTGCCAGTCGGTGGCGGCGGCGCCGCCCCAGGTCGCTGCGCCGGCGGGCTCGTTGTGAAGGTCGGCGCCGATGACGGTGGGATCGTTCTTGTAGCGCGCGGCGAGCATCTTCCAGTCGGCGATCCACTTCGACTCCGGGTATGCGGAGGTGTACCACAGCGGAGACTGGTCCGCGGAGGACGGCCGGTGCCGGTCCAGGATGATGTGCAGGCCGTTGGCCTTGGCGCGGGCGATCACCGTGTCCATCAGAAACAAGGGCGTCTTGCCTTCGAGCCCGTAGGCGCGGTTGGCCCAGTAGTTCAGGCTTCCCTTGATGGACGTCGCGGCCAGGCACTCATTGGAGAACGGCAGCCGGACGGTGTTGAAGCCCATCGACTTGATGTTGGCCAGGGCGTCGTCGATGGTCAGGGTCCATAGCCCGTGCGGCATGCAGTCAGGGGTTTCCATGCCGAACCAGGATGCTGCCTTGATCGTATACGGGGCGTTGTTCGAGTCCAGGATCGTGCCGCCGGAGGTGTGCAGCCAGCCGGTCGGCGCCGGGGTTGTTGCGGCGATGGCCGGGGGCGGCGCGGCCACGGCGACGCCGGCGAAAGCCAGCCCGGCAGCCACCGCAATTCCAAGAAGGGCGGCAGGCACGGAAGGTCGATGGCCAGCGTGGCGGGACGGGTTGGAAAGCAGCTTCACAGTTCCTCCTGAGAGTGGCGCGCGGGTGCGGCCCTGGTGACCCGGGGCGGCAGGCGGGACGCAAACGGCCCCTTCCGGCCGGTGCCGGAGGGGGCCGTCTGCCGAGTCTTAGCGGTTTGCGGCCGCAGTGCCCATGATTACAACGACGAAGATCACCGTAAAGGCGATCGACGCGTAGCCGATGACCAGTGCGGCGATGGCCAGGCCACGGCCGCTTTCACCGGTGGTCTTAATCTGGTTCAGGGCGATGTGACCCAGGATGATCCCGAGCAGGCTGATAAAGAAGGATGAAACGAGTGCCGCGATGGCCAGACCGTTGGTCTTCGCGGATGCGGGCGCGTAGCCCTGGTATTGGGGTGAGCTCATGGTTGTGAAGCCTTTCAATCCGTCGGTGTGGGTCCCCCCGGCCCGCACAATGCGGATCGGCTCTCAAAAAGTACCAAGCAGATGCCGAAAACGGTCCACTTCGCCCAATATTTCCTCCCGCGCCACGGCAGGGCCACAGCGCCCTGACCTGCGTATTGTCTTTTTCCGAGTCGTCGGCGAGCCTTAGGGAATGGAACGGCCCGGCCGCAGGCTGCCAGCCCGGCAGCAGGAAAGTCCGCCGGCACGGACCGGCGGACGGCGAGGCCTGCGGGGGCGCCCGCAATGGGGCACAGTAGTGGCGTTCGGCCTAGTCAGCCTCGCCACGGACATGGTGTCCGACGGCGCCCGGCCGCTGGGAGGTCCCCTGCTCGCCCAACTCGGCGCATCAGCGCTGTTTGTGGGTCTCGTGACGGGCGCCGCGGAAGCCGCGGCGCAGGGGCTGCGGCTGGTGTTCGGTCCTTGGGCGGATCGCACCGGGAAATACTGGACTTTCACGATGGCCGGGTACGTGCTCACGGCGGTGTGCGTCCCGCTGCTGGCGTTGGCGCCCTTGGCCGGATCCGCCGGACTGGCACTGGCGGCCGCGCTCCTGATCGGGGACCGGGTTGGCAAAGCCGTCCGTAGCCCGGCAAAGACCGTCCTGCTGGCTGCCGCTGCCGGGCCGGTTGGGCGGGGCCGTGGCTTCGCCGTCCACAAATCCCTCGATCTCGCTGGCGCGCTCCTGGGCCCGTTGCTCGTCTCCGCGGTGCTGGTGGCCACCGGCTCGCTGTCGGCGGCGTTTGCGGTGCTCGTCGTTCCGGCGGCGGCCGCGCTGGCGATCCTCGTGTGGTTGCGTCGCAGGGTGCCGGACCCGGGCGACGTCCCGGCAGCACCCGTTGCCGCCGTCACCGAGTTCCCCGCAGACGCCGCGGCACCGGGCTCCGCTCCCGGGTCCGTCCCAGCTTCGGCACCGGGTTCTTCGCCAGCTTCGTCGTCGGGTTCCGTGCTTCTCCCTGCGAACGGCGGCCGGCCGGCGTCGGTGTTTTCCGGCGCCTTTGTCCTGTTTGCCGCCGCCGCCTTCTTCTGGAGCGCCGGCCTGGTGGCTTTCGGCGTCATCTCCTACCATCTGACGGCCGACGTGGCGGTTCCCGTCTCAGTCGTTCCGCTGCTGTACGCGGCCGCCATGGGGGCGGCCGCCGTCGGGGCCCTCGCCAGTGGCGTCCTTTACGACCGTGCCGGGGCGGCCGTGCTGCTCGGCCTTCCCGTGCTGATCGCGGGGGTGCCTGTCCTGGCCCTGGCGCCGAGTGCCGGCGTCGTTCTGGCCGGTGTCCTGGTCTGGGGCGCCGCCACGGGCATCCAGGACTCCACGGTCAAGGCGTTGGTGGCCGATCTCGTGCCGCAGCCCCGGCAGGGCACCGCCTACGGGGTGTTCGCGGCATTCGAAGGGGCCGGGGCGTTGGCGGGCGGGGTATTGTACGGATCGCTTTACGGCGCGCGGCCGGTGCTCATTGCTGCGGTGGCGGCGCTTCAGGCGGCGGCCCTCGTCCTGCTCCTTATCACCCTGCACAGAAGCCGGCGCCCGTCAGCGGGTCACGGGCGTGCCGAAGCGCTGACTTAGCGGCTCCAGACGGACGCCGCGCCGGAATGCCCTGTGATGACGCTTTGGTAGATGAAGAAAGCGCCCGCGACGGCGCCGGCAATGAGGAGGACCACTCGGACGATCCGGTTGTCCCGCAGTCCGCGGAGGAACGCCAGACGCCGGCCGAAGGGCTCATAGGTGACCACCAGCATGGCCGCGACGATGACGAAGAAAATCACCGAAAACACCTTGAGCACATCGCCCTGCTGGGCATGCTCGCGGACCAGGGCCGACGCCGGACGGGCCTTCTCCAACTGCTCGCCGGCCTGAGCCGTCACCACCGTTATGGGAACCAGAATCAGCGACAACACGCCCAGCGGCCAGGCCAGGTAGCTCCGCCAGCGCGGTGCCACGGCGTAGACAATGGCGCCCAGACCCGCAAGCGGTCCGAACACCACCACGGCGTGGACGAGCAGGACGTGGGCCGGTAGCCCGCCAATTTCGATCAAGTGAATACTCCTCAGTATCGGGGCGCCGCCGGGTCTCATGACAAGGCCGCGAGCCGGTGCTCGCGGCCGAGCCGGGACTTCTATGATTCTTGCATGGGAACCCCGGGACTTGCGGGCATTGCCGGGCCGCTGTACGCGTTGCCGTACGGCGAGTTTGTTGCGGCAAGAACGGCTGCCGCCCGCCGCCTCAGTTCCGAGAACATCGCTGCCGCGGGGCAGAGGGCCCTGGCGGCCGAGGTGCGGGCCTTGCCCAAACCCTCCCTGGCCGCGTGGGCGGTGAACATGATGGCGGCGCACAGCCCCGAAATGCTGCGGGAGCTGTCCGAGCTGGGGACGTCGATGCAGGCCGCGCAGTCCGCCCTGGACGCTGCGGGCCTGCGCCTCCTCTCACAGGAACGGCGGCAGCTGCTCTCCGGTGCCGTGAAGGCGGCACGCGAACTGGCAGTTCGGCAGGGCCGGCCGATCAGCGACGCCGTGGCCGCGGAGGTGGAGCAGACACTGCGGGCCGCCACCACGGACGCCGGGGCCGCAGCAGCCGTTCAGAGCGGCTGCCTGCTCCGGGCACTCTCGGCGGACGGGGTCGACGTCGTCGATCTCGCCGGCGCGGTGGCCGTCCCCGGCAGCCTTCCGGCCCGGGAAGCCGACACCCGGGCCGTGCACGGAGGAGCCGACGACGGAGAACCGCCAGCGGTGCAGCCCCGTCTCCGGGTTGCCGGGAAAGCGCAGGTGACCCCGGCGCCGTCGGCGGTGGAACGGGCCCGGGCCCGGCTGCAGGAGGCCAAAGAGTCCGCCGCAGCGGCCGACGACGAGGCACGCGGCGCGGCGGCGGAACTGGAGGAGGCTGCAGCCGATACCAGGCGGTTGGCCGATGAGGCGCACGAGCTCCGGCGGCGCCTTGATCTGGCCGAAGCCGAGCTCAAAGCGGCACGGAAGCGTCACGAGCTGGCCGCGGCCATGGCTCAGCAGACGGCGAGGGCCGCGGACCGGGAACGCCGCAAGGAAGTCCTGGCCCGGGAACGCATGCTGCGGCTCGGCAACACGCCGGAGGCGTGAACTCTTAGTGTCGGAGGTCGGTTGCACACTGGAGTCATGGAGAACAACCAGGATTTCCAGCAGCATTTCCCGCAGCACTGCGACAACGCACAGGACGGCGCGCAGTACTTCGAAGTCACGTACTGGGACACAGACTCCGGCCGGATCCGCACCGAGAGCTTCGATGACGCTGCCGCCGCGGACCGCTTCGCCAGCCGGTGCGTTTCGGGCGAAGACGGCTGGGCGGTCGTGGATGCTATCCCGGGAAAGGTACGCCGGGCCGCCGCCTGAGTCCGGTGCGGCACAGCGCACGCCGGGTCGGCACCGTCCCGTCCTGCGGGAACGGCCGGGCAGCAGAAAGGGCCTCCACCCCGTGCGGGGTGAAGGCCCTCTGCGAACGCCGGCCGGGTCAACCGGCATGATGCTGTGAAGCGCCGGGCCGGTGCCCTAGGGCTGTTGCTTAAGCGAAGTCTGAGACTGCCGGGTCCGGGCCGATCCTGCCAGCGCCTTCGGCGGAACGGTCCAGTCCGTTGATGGCCTGGACGTCGGTCTCGTCAAGGGTGACATCGAGGGCCGCGTAGTTCTCGCGGATCCGGGATTCGGTCACGGACTTCGGGATGACGACGTTGCCGATCGCCAGGTGCCAGGCGATGACTACCTGGGCCGGGGTGGCACCGTGCTTGGCGGCAATCTGGGCAATGACGGGGCTTTCGAGGAGCTCGCCGCCCTGGCCCAGCGGCGACCATGCCTGGGTGAGGATGCCCTTGGAGGCGTTGAATTCGCGCAGGTCGGCCTGGTTGAAGAACGGGTGCAGCTCGACCTGGTTGATGGCCGGCACCACGCCGGTCTCGTCGATCAGGCGCTGCAGGCCCTCCTTGGTGAAGTTGGAGACGCCGATCGTCTTGACCCGGCCCTGCTTCTGGAGCTCGATGAGAGCCTTCCAGGTGTCAACGTACTTGTCCTGCTGGGGCTGCATCCAGTGGATGAGGTACAGGTCCAGGGTCTCGAGGCCCAGCCGCTCCATGGACTCCTCGAATGCCTTCAGGGTGGATTCGTAGCCCTGGTCCGCGTTCCACAGCTTGGTGGTGATGAAGATTTCCTCGGGCTTGAGGCCGGAACGCTCGATAGCGCGGCCAACCCCTGCTTCGTTGCCATAGATCTTGGCGGTGTCGATGTGGCGGAAGCCGGCCTCGAAGGCCTGGACAACCACCTTTTCGGCCACGTCATCTTCAACCTGCCACACCCCGTAGCCAAGCTGGGGAATGGTGTTGCCGTCATTGAAAGTCAGGTCCGGTGAAAAAGTCATATAACTATCCTGCCAACATCGGTGCAGTCCGGCTAGCGCCAGGGCGAAGCTAAGCTAGGCGCTTAACCGGGAATACCCGGCGTCGGGCCGCTGCCGGTTGCCTCGGCAAGCCGCCGTTCGGCGTCGTGGACGTGTTCCAGTACGGCGTCGGCGCGCCGCCGCACGGACGCAGCGCCCGCCGGGACAGGCCCAACGGCCAGGCGGAGCATCGCCGCCGCTTCCGCCGTCATGGCCAGTGAATTGCCCGCCGTGGAGAGGGCGCGGTGGACACCTGCCAGAGGCCCGGGAATGTCCAGTCCGTTACTGGGATATCGCCGCTGGGCCTCCACGCAGATCTCCCGGACCCTGGGAGCGAGCGCGGAAAGCTGGTTCGCGACCTCGACGAGCTCGCCGTACAGTGCCTCGTCCTCGACCCCTTCGAGGACCTGGTGGTAGCGGTCCAGTCCGCGGTTGAAGCGGTCATGGGCGCGCCGCCAGAGACCCTTGCCAAGTTCGGCGTCGTCCCTGCGCCCTTGCCGCGCCGCGCTGAAGAAGCCCAAGGTCGCGCTAAAGGTACTGGCCGGGACCGTGGTCCGGGTCGGCGGGCTCGGGAGGCTGGGAGGGGTCAGCGCCTCGGCGGGGCGCGGCGGCGCGAACCGGTTCGCCGTTCTCCCCGATGATGACGCCGGGTGCGATCACCGTTCCCGGCGGCAGCTGACGCAGCTGCATCTGCGCGTAGGCGTGCTCTCGGGCGGCGTGCTGAGCCGCGATTGCCGTCTGGATGCCGTGGAAGAGCCCCTCAAGCCAGCCGACCAGCTGGGCCTGGGCAATCCTGAGTTCGGCGTCGGACGGGGTGGCGTTCTCCGGAAAGGGTAGGTTGATCCGCTCGAGCTCCTCAACGAGCTCCGGGGCCAAGCCGTCCTCGAGTTCCTTGATGGAGCGCTCATGAATTTCGGCCAGCCGGACCCTGGCCGCGTCATCCAGGGGTGCCGACTTCACTTCGTCCAGCAGCTGCTTGATCATGGTGCCGATCCGCATGACCTTCGCGGGTTCGTCTACCAGGTCCTGAAGTTCGCTCCCCCGGGGCGGTCTGGGTACGGGGCCTGGAGCGCCGGCGTGGCCGTCCGGGACTGAAGCCGGCAATGCCACCGGCGCTCCGGGCAGGGGCAGGACGTCGTCCACGGGTGTGCCTTCGACGGGCACGTCGTCGGCAGTTTGATCTCCGGGCTGAGTGTCGTGCTGATCGCTCATGGCTTCATACTCTCACGCGTCCGGAGGCGCGGGTCCGGCGTCCGCCGGAAGCGGAAGGGCGCCGTCGGACACGATTGTGCCCGACGGCGCCCTTCCCCCGGATCCTTGACGGCGTCCCGCATTCGGCCGGTCAGCGGCATATGCCGCCCGCCACCACCGGGTACATCACGACTGCGTGTTCAGCAGCGGCGGCTCAGCAACACCGCCCTTGAGGGGTGGCGTCCTGGCGGTCGGTCCGGTCGCGCCAGAACTCCCGCTCCGTCAGGGCCGGACCGGCATGACCGGAGGCCTCGTGGTGTTCCAAGTACTTCTTGTAGGCATCCGCGCCCAGCACCCCGCTGAGATACCCGGCAATCCCCCGAATCCCGGCGATTACCACGTTCATGGCCGACTCCGCATCAGTGGTGTCCGGACTTTTCCAGCCGCTGCCCGGCCGGAAGGCTGTTCCACTCGGCCACGAGTTCGCGCTCCGCCGGGGTGGGGATGAACCCTGCCGGGGCGAAGACGCGGGAGGCCTGGGCGGGGTCTTCGTGCTCGGCGTTGGGCAGCCCCGCGGCCGTGTTCCGCAGGGCCTTGATAGTTGCAATCACGGCCGTGATGATGACGACGATGCTCAGCACCACGAAGATGATCGACAGCCAGCCCTGGATCATGGTGTTGCGCACCACGGCCTCCATCGCCGCCTGGGTCTTGGCAGTGCCGAAGGAGGTCTTACCGTCCGCAAGCGCCTTGGCGAAGGCTGCGTTGTTGGCGAAGTAGCCCACTGCCGGAACGGGCGAGAAGATCTTGTAGAAGCTCGCCGTGATGGTCACGACGGCGGCGAACGCCAGCGGCACCGCCACGATCCACAGATACTTCAGGGCGGTGCGCTTGGCGGCGATGGCCAGGCAGACCGAGAGGGCGATGGCCGCCAGCAGCTGGTTCGCGATCCCGAACAACGGGAACAGGGTGTTGATTCCGCCGAGCGGGTCGGTGACGCCCATCAGCAGCACCGCACCCCAGGCAACCACCATGATGGCGGTGCAGAGCCACGCCCCCGGACGCCAGGAGTGCTCCTTGAACTTCGGAACGAAGTTGCCGATCGAATCCTGCAGCATGAAGCGCGCAACCCGGGTACCGGCGTCGACGGCCGTGAGGATGAACAGTGCCTCGAACATGATGGCGAAGTGGTACCAGAACGCCATCATCGCGGTGCCGCCGATGAACTGCTGCATGATGTGAGCCAGGCCGACGGCGAGCGTAGGCGCGCCGCCGGAGCGGGACACGATGCTCTGCTCCCCCACGTCCTTGGCCGTCTGCGCAAGGTCGCCGGCGGTGATGTTGACCCCGGACAGGCCCAGGCTGTTGACCCACGCGGCTGCGGTTTCGACAGTGCCGCCGGTCAGCGCCACGGGTGCGTTCATGGCGAAGTAGATGCCGCGGTCAATGGAAATGGCGGCCACGAGGGCCATGATGGCCACGAAGGATTCCATGAGCATGCCGCCGTAGCCGATCAGGCGGGTCTGGCGTTCCTTTTCGATCAGTTTCGGCGTGGTGCCGGACGCGATCAGCGCGTGGAAGCCGGACAGGGCGCCGCAGGCGATCGTGACGAACAGGAACGGGAACAGGGAACCGGAAAAGACCGGGCCGTTGTCGCGGCTGGCGAACTCGCTGAACGCCGGGACGGTGATCTCGGGACGGACCACGATGATCGCCAGGGCCAGCATCACGATCACGCCGATCTTCATGAAGGTGGAGAGGTAGTCGCGGGGGGCCAGGAGGAGCCAGACGGGAAGAATTGCGGCGATGAAGCCGTAGATGATGAGGCCCCAGGCGATGGTGACCTTGTCCAGGTGGAAGAACGCGGCACCCCAGTCGGTGCCTGCCACCGCGCCGCCGCCGATGATGGCGGCCATGAGGAGCACGAAGCCGATGATGGAGACCTCCATGACCTTCCCCGGCCGGATGTAGCGCAGGTACACGCCCATGAAGAGGGCGATCGGAATGGTCATGCCCACCGAGAAGACGCCCCACGGGCTTTCGCCCAGGGCGTTGACGACCACCAGGGCGAGGATGGCCACGATGATCACCATGATCAGCAGCGTCGCGACCAGGGCGGCGGTGCCGCCGATCACGCCAAGCTCTTCGCGGGCCATCTGGCCCAGGGAGCGGCCGCCGCGGCGCATGGAGAAGAACAGGACGAGGTAGTCCTGGACGGCACCGGCCAAAACGACGCCGAGGATGATCCAGATGGTGCCTGGCAGGTAGCCCATCTGGGCTGCGATGACCGGGCCCACCAGCGGGCCGGCGCCGGCGATGGCGGCGAAGTGGTGGCCGAAGAGGACGTTGCGGTCTGTGCGGACGTAGTCCTTGCCGTCGGCCTTGTATTCGGCCGGGGTGGCACGGCGGTCGTTGGGCTTGAGCAGGTAGCGCTCAATGACCTTGGAGTAGAAGCGGTAGCCGATCAGGTACGTGCACACTGACGCGAACACAAACCAGATGGCGTTGACGGTCTCGCCGCGGATGATGGCGAGCATGAACCAGGCGACGCCGCCCAGCAGGGCGATGGCCGCCCACAGCGCGATCTTGGCGGGGGTCCATGTGCGATCCGCGGCGTCGCGGACCGACTCATCCACCGACGTCCGCGGAAGGGACGGGTCCGGAACGATCCCGTCGTCGAGCTGTACTGTTCCGTGCGTGCTGACTTCTTGCGTGGTTCTGTGTGTGCTGTCGCCTTGTGTGCCGTCTGGCATTGTGCCCATGTCTCCTCCTCGAGAATCCCAGCTGGGCAGCCCACCGGTGCAGAACTGCCCCCCGCACCCTACCAACGCGGCCGCGCCCCGGCGCCGCACCTGCGCCCGGCGGTGCAGTCCGCGCGACGAGCGGTCGGCCGGACGCGGTGAACGGTCCGGGGGCGCGGCTGGGCTAGGGCCCTTGAGGCCGCGGCCGGGGGCGGCGGGGTAGGCCGGGGGCCGCGGTCTAAGCCGGGGGGTTGCTGAGCTGCATCAGGCGGGCCTCGCAGAGGTCCAGCCAGCGCACTTCGGCCTCGGTCTGGAAGATGAGGGAGTCCAGCACCAGGACTCTGGCGGTATCGGCCGGGCGCTGGAGGGCGGCGGTGTCGCGCCGGGACTTGGTGTACTCCTGCAGGGCCCGGATGGACACGGCGCGCTGGGCCTGGATGATGGCGCCGACGTCGGTTCCGGGAATCGTCAGACCGAGCGCGAGCTTGATGGCCAGTTCATTCCGGGGCGGATTCGCGCGGGAGACCGGGAGCGCGAACCACTCCCGGACCTCGGTTCGGCCGGCCGGGGTGATGCTGTAGATGATGTGCCCGTCGCCGTCGCCGCCGTCTTTTTGGACGAGTCCGTCGCGTTCCAGCCGGTCTAAGGTGGTGTATACCTGCCCGATGTTCAGTGGCCAGGATGCTCCCGTGCGGTCCTCGAACTCGGTCCTGAGCTGGTAGCCGTAGCGCGGCCGGTCCTGCAAGAGGGCGAGGAGACTGTGGCGGATAGACATGGCACTCCCGGAGGGCAGGAAACCACACAGCATACACGCGCCCCAAGACGCGTGTATACCGCGTATGGAATTACATTATCGTCATTCATGGACCGACAGCAAAACAGCGCATGCCATTGATGGAATAAGTCGTTGCCGACCTACTGTTTGACCTGCGGATTAAGACCCGGCGGGGCCGTGGCGTCTAGTCCACAGCGTCCGCTCCGAGCCCGGCGCTACATGACCAACAGGACTTTGCCGACGTGGTCGCCTGAATCAAAGTAGGTGTGCGCGGCGGCGACCTGGTCCAAGGGGAAGGTCTTGGCCACGAGGGGCCGAATCCTGCCGTCGGTCAGCATCGGCCAGACGGCGTCGCGGACGGCGTTCATGATGACGGTCTTTTCCTCGACCGGTCGGGGACGCAGTGCCGTGGCGATGATGGCCGCCCGTTTGCGCAGCAGCTGCCCTAGGTCCAGTTCCGCTTTCGCTCCGCCCTGCAGCCCGATCACCACCAGACGTCCGTAGTCGGCGAGCGCCTCGACGTTCTGCCCAAGGTACTTGGCGCCGACGACGTCGAGTATCACGTCCGCCCCTTTGCCGCCGTTCTGCGCGCGCAGGCTCGCGGGGAAGTCTTCCTCCGCGTAGTTGATGGCGATGTCAGCGCCGAGGAACGCCTTGGCAGTGCTGACCTTCTCCGCGTTCCCGGCCGTCGTGGCCACCCGCGCGCCGATGGCTTTGGCCAGCTGAATGGCCATGGTGCCGATACCGCCGGTGGCTCCGTGGATGAGGACGGTTTCGCCCGGCTGCAGTTGCGCCGTCATGATCAGGTTGGAATAGACGGTGGCCGCGACCTCCGGCAACGATGCCGCAGTGACCAGGTCCACGCCGTCGGGAATCCGCAAAACCTGCCCGGCGGGCACGGCAACCTTCTGGGCGTAGCCGCCGCCGGAGAGCAGCGCCACCACCTTGTCCCCCACCGAGAACGCCTTGGTGACGCCCGGGCCGAAGCCCGCAATCCTGCCGGAGACCTCCAGCCCGGGGATCTCGGAGGCGCCCGGGGGCGGCGGGTAGAACCCCTTGCGCTGCTGGACGTCCGCACGGTTGAGGCCGGCGGCCACGACGTCGATCAGAACCTCGCCGGGGCCGGCCACCGGGGCCTCGACCTCACGGACTTCCAGGACCTCGGGTCCGCCGGGCTCAGAGATATAGACAGCCTTCATGGAGCACTCCCGATTCCTAACTGGCCCCGCGCACCTGCGCCGCGATCGCCAGGTCCGATCAACATCTCTCCCCAGAATATGGCGGGGAGCCATACGCGTCCGCAAGCGCAGCGCGTTTTTTGTGGCAGCCGACTGCCTATGAAAGACTACTCGTTAGGGAAGGTTGTCCGAGCGGCCGATGGAGCTGGTCTTGAAAACCAGTGTGCGGTAACCCCGTACCAAGAGTTCGAATCTCTTACCTTCCGCGAGAGCGCAGAGTCTGCGCGATGCAGTTAGCGCAAAGTTTGCGCGGTTCAGGGGCCGGTTGAGGCAATCGAGAGATTGTCCCAGCCGGCCTCACTCGTTCCCCGGCTCGCTCGTCCGGCATTGCGGCCGAGGGTTTCGCTTTGCATGCCGCAAGATCAGCGCATTCTTTCCGCGTGACTAGCACTCTGATGCCCAAAACGCAAAGCTGGGCGGTACGATCAGCCTCGTGAAGAAGAACACCACCAGCATCACCAGCATCTTTGGCCTCAGCCTTGCGCTGACCTTTGGTGCCATGGCGGTGTCTCCAGCCGCCGGCGCTGCCACCCAAACCACCGCAACCCGCTCCGCAGGCGCAGCGGCCCCCTCGGTCACGGCAGCCCCCATGACCAGGGCCGCATACAATGCATCCTTCGTCCTCCTGGCGGCGGACTATCAGGCCGCCGCCCAGCGTTTCGTTGACGCTCAGGCCAGCGAATACGCCTACCAGGCGAGCCTCCGGCCCACCCTGGACAAAGCACTCGCGGCCAAAAAAGCCGACATTGACGCCACCAACGCGGCCTACGACAAAGCGACCGCGGCGCTGAGCAAGGCGAACAGCGCACAACGGCCCGCGCTCGACAGGGCTCTGGCAGCGGAAAAGGCGGCGTACGCCCAGAAAGCCGCCGAGCACATCAAAGCCATGGATGATCTCGCCACCGCCCAAGACAAAAAGCGGCCCGCCCTGGATGCCGCTATCGCGGCCGAAAACGCTGCCTTCGACCGGAAGACCCAGGCCTACGCCAAAGCCGTCGCCGACCTGACCGAAGCGAATAACCGGGTCAAACCAGCGCTCGAACAAGCCATCGCCAACGAATACGCCAAATACGCCAGCACGAGAGCGGCCTACGACGCGGCAGTAGCCAAAGCCAATACGACGCTCTCCGCGAAGAAAGTCGCCTACGCCAAGGAATACGCAGCGGCGAAAACCACCGCAGCGAAGGACCTGGCCAAAGCGACGTACGCGAAAGCCACAGCCAGCTACACCGCTGAAATCGCCGCACTCAAGGCCGCGTACGCCAAAGAGGCCCCCGCCCGGGACGCCCGCATCCAGGCGCTCCGCGACGGGTACACCCAATCCAAGGCAGCCTACACAGCCGCGCGAGCCCAGCTGGCGGCACAACGCGACAGCGAATACCGCGCCAAATCCGGCCGCATCGAAGCCCTAAAGAACGCCTACACCCAGTCCAAGGCCGACTACAAGAAGGCCCGGACGCAGCTCAAGAACGCCTACGCCAAGGAAGCCCCCGCCCGGGACGCGCGGGTCGCCGCCCTCAAAGACGGGTACACCAAATCCCAGGCCGACTACAGCCTCAAACGGGCCCAGCTGGCGGACGCGCACGCCAAGGCCGTGGCCGACTACAAAGCCAGCACCTCTGCGCTCCGCACCAAATACGCCCGGACAGTAGCCGGCAATGGAACCCGGCTGGCGGCCACCGTCACCGCCTTCGCGGCGGCAGGGACGAAATACACCACGGCGCTGGCGCGTCTGCGCGCAAGCTACCCTGCGTACAAAAGCTGACCCCTGAAGCGAAAGGCCCATCGAACAGCGGGGCCAAGGCAGAACGCCCCACGACCTGATAAAGGAACCCATGGAACGCCGACACTTTCTCACACTCCCGCTGGCCGCTCTGGCGGTCCCCGGACTGATGGCAGCCGGTGCCGGCTCGGCTAATGCGGCCACTCCTGTCCGGGCTCTCAAAGGCGCATCCAACGGCGGCAGTGACGCCCTGTCATTCAGGCAGATCACGAGCCTCAACCCCGACTGGTATTACACCTGGCAGGCCACGCGGACCTACACCGGCAAACCCTTCGTCCCGATGATCAAGGACGGCAGGAGACTGCTCCAACAAGATGCGCTCGGCTTTGTGAACCGGGAGCTGAGCCAGACGAAAACCGCCAACCTCCTCGGCTTCAACGAACCCGACCACCCGCTCCAGGCCAACATGTCCGTCGATGAAGCCGTCCGGCTGTGGCCGCTGCTGCAGACGACCGGGCTGCGGCTCGGTTCTCCGGCCACGATCAGCCCGGACGCCAAATGGCTGGACCAGTTCATGCTCCGGGTCAAGCGGGAAAACCTGCGCGTCGACTTCATGACCATGCACTGCTACGCCTGGCCGGACACCGCAGACTTCCTCAGGAAGGTTGCCCGCCTCCACGACAAGTACCAGCGCCCCGTCTGGGTCACCGAATACGCCGTCGCAGACTGGAATGTCTCCAAGACCCACAAGAACGAGTTCACCCGCCCGATGGTCGAGAAGTTCATGCGCGAGACCGTCGCTGGCATGCGAAAGCTGCCGTACGTCGAACGGTTCGCGTGGAAGAACCGCCCCATCAACGACCCCCAAATGGGCACGTCTTCGCTGTTCAAACTGGACGGCACGTTGACATCAACGGGCAAGCTCTACGCGTCACTCTAAGCGCGCGTGGTGCGCGTTTGCGGCGGTGCTTGACCGCTTGTTGACCGCGCGGGGAGCACGACGGCGGCCGCAGCGGAGCACGGGTTGAGTGCGGCCACGCGTGCTGCCATTTGCGCCGCGGACAGCCTCCCCATTGAAAGTGTCGGGGCCCCGTCATAGTCTCGCTGTGTCTCCACCAGTTCGTCTCCACCACAACGCCTCCAACACGCACACTAGTCCGGCGGCCGCACGACGATGCCAGTCCGCCACAGAGAGCAGGAGTCCCCATGCCCACACCCGACCACTCCAACGGCGCACCATGCTGGATCGACCTCATGACATCGGACGCCGAGAAGGCGAAGTCCTTCTACGGCGCACTGTTCGGCTGGACCTTCCAGACCGGCGACGCGGAAAAGTACGGCGGCTACATCACCGCCTCGAAGAACGGAAAGTCCGTGGCCGGCATGATGCAGCAGCGGCCGGACCAGGCAGCCTGGCCCGACATGTGGTCCACGTACCTGCGGTCTGAGGACGCCGCGGCCACGGTCGAGGCTGCGACGGAGCATGGCGGGCAGGTCTATATGGAGCCCATGGAAGTTCCCGAGCAGGGCAGCATGGCCATGATCGCGGACGCCACAGGCGCGTCGATTGGCGTGTGGCAGCCGGCCGAGATGAAGGGCTTTGAGCTGGCGGCCGAACCGGGCGCGCCGGCCTGGCATGAGCTCCACACCAAGGACTACGTCACTGCAGTCAAGTTCTATCAGGACGTGTTCGGCTGGGACACCGACGTCATGAGCGACACCCCGGAATTCCGCTACACCACGCTGGGCGCGGGACCGGCGGCCAAGGCCGGCATCATGGACGCTTCGGCCTACCTGCCCGCGGAGGTTCCCTCCAATTGGCAGGTCTACTTCGCCGTGGAAGACACGGACGCCACGGTTGCCCAGGCCGTCTCCCTCGGCGCCACGGTGATCCAAGAGGCGGAGGACACCCCCTTCGGCCGGCTCGCGACGCTGACCGACCCCACCGGCGCGATGTTCAAGATCGTGGCTGACACCGGCCAGGGAGGCCAGCCCGCTGCGGACGCGTAGCCCCGGAGCCCGGGACCGCTAACCCCGGCCTCCCCGACAGGCGGGGCCGAAAGGCCTCAGCCACCTAATTACAAAAATTGTTGTAAGAAATACCGGCCAGTCCCTTCCCCGAGGGCTACTGGCCGGTATTCTGCTGTGGAGCGCCCGGTGGAGGCACCCGGACACCGCTCACCTGCATCATCAGTCACCGCTGCCCGGGGCTTTCGAGCCGCTCCGGGAAGGCTGCGGCGCGTCTCGCTGGGGGACGTCCCGCCGAATGCACGTTTAATCCATACGTTGTTCATTCACCCCTGTTTGGATGGGCCCGGCACGACTTGACCAGGAGTTCAGGCCGGCCACTGTCCGCTGCACCCGGCGGACGCACTGCACCCTGCCCTTTACCCGGGGCACCCTAATGAGAGTTAGAGCGGATGAAACAAACACCCTGGAAATCAGTGCTGGGCACAGCCCTGTCGGCGGCGCTCATAGCGGCTCCGCTGGCGGCAGCCCCGGCACATGCCGTGGAGGCTTCCCCGGCGGCAACCGGAACCTCACCGGTGGTCATCAACGAGGCCTACCTCAGCGGCGGCAGCACCGGCGCCGCCTTCAAGAACAAATTCGTCGAGCTCTACAACAGCTCCGACGCGCCCGTTTCGGTGGACGGCTGGTCCCTCCAGTACCGCTCCGCCACAGGCACGGGAGCGCCGAGCTCGGTTGCAGCCCTGAGCGGCAGCATCCCCGCCCAGGGGTACTACCTCCTCAAGGGCGGCAGCAACGGCACCGCCGGCGCGGACCTCCCGGCCGCGGACGCCACCGCCACCGGGTTCAACCCGGCCGGGGGCGGCGGCACGATCGTGCTGGCCAAACAGTCCACCGCACTCAACCCGCTGCTGACCGGCTCGGTCATTGAACCGGCCAACGTCGCGGACGTGCTCGGCTACGGCACGTCGAACACCTTCGAGACCCAGGCGGCCGCGGCGCCGTCGGGCAACACCGACGTCAAGAGCCTGAACCGCAGCAACGGCGCGGACACCAACAACAACTCCGCCGACCTCGCGCTCAACGCAGCCATCACGCCGAAGGCTGCCAACGGCACCGCAGATCCCGGCCCCGTCGACCCGCCCGCGGACCCCGGCACGCCCCCGGCCACCAAGACCATCGCCGAAATCCAGGGCACCGGCGCGGCCAGCCCGCTGGCCGGGTCCACGGTCACGACGCGCGGTAGGGTCACCGCGACGTTCCCCACCGGCGGTTTCGCCGGCTACTACGTCCAGACCGCCGGCACCGGCGGCGATCTCACGCCGGCCAACCACACGGCGTCGGACGCTGTGTTCGTCTACTCGCCCTCCACGGTGGACTCCGTCAGGATCGGTGACTACGTCGAGCTCACCGGCGCCGTCAGCGAATTCTTCGGAATGACCCAGCTGACCGTTGCCGCGGCAGCCGATCTGAAGAAGCTCACCGAGGCCGCCCCGGAGGTCAAGGCCACCGGCTTCGCCCTCCCGGCCGACGAGGCGTTCCGTGAGTCCCTCGAAGGCATGCTGCTCACCCCGCAGGGACCGGTCACCGTGGCGGACAACTTCTCGCTGAACCAGTACGGCGAGATCGGCCTGGCCGGCGGCACCACCGCGCTGGAGCAACCCACCGCCGTCGCGCCGTTCGGCTCCGCGGAATACACCGCCGCTGTGGCGGCAAATGCCGCCCGCGGCATCAAGCTCGACGACGGTGCCACCACGACCTTCCTCAAGGACGCCGCCACGAAGGCCCAGGTGCTCCCGTACCTGACCACGGACGACCACGTCCGGGTCGGCGCGCCGGTGACGTTCAAAACCAATGTGGTGCTCAGCTACGCGAACAACGCCTGGAAGTTCCAGCCCCTGACACAGCTCACGGCCGCCAACGCGGACACCGTGCAGCCGGCAAGCTTCGGCGCCACCCGCGCGGACTCCCCGGCGGCCGTCGGCGGCAACCTCAAGCTCGCCTCCTTCAACGTGCTGAACTACTTTCCCACCACGGGCGACACGATCTCCGGCTGCAAGTTCTACAACGACCGGGCGGGCAACCCCATCACCGTCAGCGGCGGCTGCGACGTCCGCGGCGCCGCGAATGCGGAGAACTTCAAGCGGCAGCAGGACAAGATCGTCGCCGCCATCGCCAAGTCCGGCGCCGACGTCGTCACGCTGATGGAGGTCGAGAACTCGGCCCAGTTCGGCAAGAACCGTGACGACGCCCTTGCCAAGCTCGTGGATGCCCTGAACATCGCCACGCCGGGGATCTGGGACTACGTCCGCACGCCCGCCAACGCACCCCCGCTGGCCGACGAGGACATGATCCGCACCGCGTTCATCTTCAAAAAGGCCACCGCCGAGCCGGTGGGCGAGTCCATCATCCACAATGACACCGTCGCATTCGCCAGCGCCCGCAAGCCGCTGGCCCAGGTCTTCAAGCCCGTCGGCGCCTCGGATGACAAGAAGTTCATCGCGATCGCCAACCACTTCAAGTCCAAGGGCTCCGCCGCCACTCCGGAGGACACCGACAAGGGCCAGGGCGCCTCCAACCTCGCCCGCACCGCCCAGGCCAAGTCCCTGCTGGCGTTCTCGGATGAACTGCAGAAGTCCAAGGGCACGGACAAGGTCTTCCTGATCGGCGACTTCAACTCCTACGCCAAGGAGGACCCGATCAACGTCCTCACAGGCGCCGGCTACGTCAACCAGGATGAGAAGGCAAAGAACGCCGACGGCTCCGCCAAGCATTCCTACCTCTTCGGCGGCCTCGTGGGTTCGTTGGACCACATCCTCGCCTCCCCCGCAGCCAACGCCGCGGTCACGGGCGCTGACATCTGGAACATCAACTCCGTGGAGTCCGTGGCGCTGGAGTACAGCCGCTACAACAACAACGTCACCGACTACTACACGCCGGACCAGTTCCGGGCGAGCGATCACGATCCGGTGGTGGTGGGCCTGAACTTGCCCGTCACCCCGGCCAGCGTTGAGCTGAACTTCCTGGGCATCAACGATTTCCACGGCCGCATCGATTCCAACACCGTGTTCTTCGCGGGGACCATCGAGAAGCTTCGCGCCGCCGCCGCGCCGGGCGCGACGGCGTTCATTTCGGCTGGCGACAACATCGGCGCCTCGCTGTTCGCCTCCGCGACCGCCAAGGACCAGCCGACCATCGACGTGCTGAACGCGCTGGACCTGCGCACCTCCGCGGTGGGCAACCACGAGTTCGACGGCGGCTGGGCGGACCTGCGCGACCGCGTCAGCGCCGGCGGAACCAACGCGAAATTCCCGTACCTGGGCGCCAACGTCTATGCCAAGGGCACCACCACACCGGTCCTGCCGGAGTACACGGTCCTGGACATGAACGGCGTCAAGGTCGCCGTGATCGGCACCGTGACCCAGGAAGTGCCCTCGCTCGTCACGCCGTCGGGCATCGCGGACCTGGAGTTCGGGGATCCCGTCGACGCCATCAACCGGGTCGCGGCAAAGATCAAGGCGGACAAGCTCGCCGACGTCATCATCGTGGAGAACCACGACGGCGCCGGGTCCGGTGCGCCCGAGGGCGCCACCCTGGAACAGGAAGTCGCCGCCGGCGGCCCCTTCGCCAAGATGGTCCAGAAGGTCACCCCGGATGTTGCCGCGATCTTCAACGGCCACACCCACAAGCAGTACGCCTGGGACGCGCCGGTCCTGGATTCGGCGGGCCAGCCCACCGGCAGGACCCGCCCGATCGTCCAGACCGGAAACTACGGCGAGTTCATCGGCCAGATCCAGCTCACCGTCGACACCAAGACCATGTCGGTGACCGGCTACAAGGCCGGCAACGTCCAGCGCACCACGAGTGCCGCGCAGCCTGCAGCGGACCTCGTGGCCCAGTACCCGCGGGTCGCCGCCGTCAAGACCATCGTGGACAAGGCCCTGGCCGAGGCCGCCGTGGTGGGCAACCAGCCTGTCGGCAAGGTCACCGCGGATATCACGACGGCATTTGGCGGCTCCCCGGCCGTGCGCGATGACCGGGCCAGCGAGTCCACGCTCGGCAACCTGGTGGCCGACTCCCTCGTGGATGCGCTGAAGGCGCCGGAACTCGGCGCCGCAGAAATCGGCGTCGTCAATCCGGGCGGTCTGCGCAACGAGCTGTACTACGCGCCCGACGGCACCATCACGTACGCCGAGGCCAACGCGGTGCTGCCGTTCGTGAACAATCTGTGGACCACGTCCCTGACGGGCGCGCAGTTCAAGACGCTGCTGGAGCAGCAGTGGCAGACCAACCCGGACGGCACGGTTCCCAGCCGCGCGTACCAGCAGCTGGGCCTGTCCAAGAACGTGAACTACACCTACGACGCCGCTCGCGCCGCCGGTGACCGGATCACCTCGATCCGGGTCAACGGTGTGCTGGTCGACCCGGCGAAGTCCTACCGAATCGGGACGTTCAACTTCCTGGCCACCGGCGGCGACAACTTCCGCATCTTCAAGGAAGGTGCCGGCACCAAGGACTCCGGGCTGGTGGACCGCGACGCGTGGATCAAGTACCTGCAGACCCACAACCCCGTTTCGCCTGATTTCGCACGGCGCTCCGTGGCGGTCGTGAACACGACGGCGGCCGAGGTCAAGAGTGGTGAGTCCGTCACCTTGGCGGTTTCGAAGCTGGACCTCACCTCGCTGGGCAGCCCGGTGAATACCTCGCTGCGCGCCGAATTCACGGATGCTGCAGGTGCCGTGACGTCCCTGGGCTCAGTTCCGGTGTCCGCCGGCGCCGCCACGGTGGACGTGAAGGTTCCTGCAGCCGCGGCTGCCGGCACGGGCACCCTGGTGCTCACCGCCGTCGAATCCGGCACTGTGGTGAAGACTGCGGTGCTGATCGCGGCCAGCACCCCCGTCCCGCCGAAGTGCGTCCCGCCGGTCAAGCCGACGCGGCCCGCGGACGTCGTGGGCCAGGTGAACTACGGGACAGCCATGGCCGCCTACAGGAAGTGCCTCAAGGGCTGATCCGTGTCCCGGGCTTCCGTAGCCCGGGGCACGTAGCCCCGGGCTCGTAGCTCCCGCAGCAGTGAACATGCCCTCCCCTAGCCCGCAGCAGTGGACATAAGCACCAAGAGTCCACCGCCCGGCGCCACGGGAGGGTATGTCCATTTGTCGAGGTGTCGGGGTGGAACCCAAGGAGCCAGGATGCCGCGGCCACATCACGGGACATGCCCAGCCCTAAGCCTCAGGGCTGGACATAAGCACCAAGAGTCCATGGCCCGGCCCCAGGGGAGAGCATGCCCATTTTTCATGGCCCGCCACATCACGGGACATGCCCAGCCCTAAGCCTCACGAGTGGACATAAGCACCAAGAGTCCACCGCCCGGCGCCACGGGAGGGCATGCCCAATTTTCACGGCCCGCCACAACACGGGACATGCTCAGCCCTAAGCCTCAGGAGTGGACACAAGCACCAAGAGCCCACCGCCGGGCCCCAGGGGAGGGCATGTCCACTTTTCACAGGGGCGGATGCGGGCCAGAGACGTGCAGCTGCGTGTCAGCGGCCCAGGATGTCCCGGGCGATCTCGTCGGCGTCGCGCAGGGTGCGCTGCCCGCTGCGGTAGACGGGGCCCGACGCCGGCCGGGCCTCGGCGGCGATTGCCGTGCCCCATTGCGCGGCGGAGAGCTGGAGCCCGAGCACGTAGATTCCCTCCGTCACGGACCCGTTAGCCCCGAGCGGCCGATACGGATGCGGGACGACATCCAGTCCCGAGGTCTGGACCGGGGTCCCCTCCACGCTCATCATGAGGCGCGGCCGCACCAGCCCCTCGGCCAGCAATTGCTCCAGCAGGGGCGAGGCGTTCGCGGCCACCCGGTTGGCCGGCGCAAGCGCCTCGATCATCGCCGACGCCGCCACGGAGCCCGCCGCGGAGTCGCCCGCCACGGCGGCCCCCAAGCCAGCACCGCCCGAGGCGGTCCCCAGGCCGGCACCGCCCGCGCCGCTCCCCGTCCGGGAGCTCGCGCCGGCACCCCCCGCGCCGCCCAGAACACCGCCGGACCCGCCGTCGACGCTTTCATCGGTGCCGAAGCCCACCCAGGGCGACGCCGCGATGAACGTCCGGGCTCGGCGGTCCACGCCGAACTTGGGGTCCGGGCCCACGAAGCGGACAACCCCCGCGCGGGCCAGGGCCGCGAGCTGCGCGGCACGCAGCGCCGGCGGACCGCTCGCCAGGCCTTCCACGAAAGATTCGAACCAGCCGCGCAGGCCCGCGACCCACGATTCGTCCGTGATGCCACTGTCGGCCACAGCAGTCTTGAGCACCGCCCGGCCGTGGTGCAGGGCGCCGATGGCCATCTTCACGGCGTCGTTCTCGCCGAGCGCCGAACGCCGGGCGTCGTCGAGCAGATAGTCCACGACGGCGGCATCCAGTTCAGACCGGGAGCCAAACGAGCGCCCGGCCAGGGGAGCTGCGAGGCCGAGCAAGTCCAGGCGGTGGGCTGCCCGGACATGGATGGCGACCACGGATTCCATGGTGTTTTCCCACTTGCCGGTCGAATGCGCGTGCGGCCGCAGTGACTCGTCCAGGGCGCGCAGGAACTCGGCCGGATCGGTCAGGACCGCACCGGGCTGCGAGCGCGCGAGCGTCGAGTAGTAGGCCCAGATCGCGTCGCGGTGCAGGAGCGGCCAGAGGTCAAAGTCGAAGGACGGCCGGATGCCGGACTCGGCGAACTTCGCGATCGCGTCCTCGGTGCAGTACCGCAGCTGGACCGAGCCCGGGTAGTAGCCGGTGAGCGTCGCCTTGGCCCGGTAGGGGGTCCCGCGGCGTGAGGCGGCGATGATGAGAGGTTCGCGGCCGGACGGCACGTATGTCAGTTCGGCGTTGTCCTCCGCGGCCAGGAACCGCCCGCCGCGCCCTTCCGTCAGCTGTCCCATCACGTCAAAGAAGTTCAGGCCCATACCGCGCACGAGGACTGGTTCACCGGCCGGCACCACGGACCAGTCGACGTCGGCGGGCGCCGCCGGCGGCAGGTACAGGAGGCCGAGCTCCTCCGCCGCGGTGAGCAGCTCCCGCTGTTCGGCGTTCAACCGCGCGTCCAGATGGCCCAGGGCCAGCACCACGGAGTCGACGGTGAGCACCGTGCCGTCGTCGAGGACGACGTCGAACCGCACCGCAGAATCCTGTGCGGCAACAGGGTCAGCAGCCGCCGGGTCAGCGCCCGCTGCGGCCGCGTGGCGCACGGAGGTCGCCGTCGCCGGGTGGAAGTCCACGGTGACGCCGGCCGGGAGCCGGGTGAGCAGCTCCTCGAGGGTGGAGCGCAGGTAGCGGCCGTACAGGGCCCGGCTGGGGAAGTCCGCCTGGCCGAGCCCGGAGACCTCGGCCCGTTCCTCGTCAGTCAGCGACGGATCAAGGTGGCGTTGCTGGAGGTCGCGCCACTGGTCAAAGGTGTGCCCGGCCACGGGCGCGGCGAGCGCCGGGTCTTCCGGGATGACCGTGGGATAGAACGATTGCGTGTTCATCAGGTACAGCCGCGACTGTCCGGGCTGCCAGACATGCCCGGGCCCGGCAGGGTACGGGTCAATCACGTCGATGTGCAGGGTTCCGGCAGGGCCGGCGGCGGCCCAGTTGGCAAGGAGCCGCTCCAGCACGCTCGTGCCCCGGGGACCGGCGCCAATCACTGCCGTCCGGATGCTTCGCGATATGCCCACGGCATCCAGCGTATCGGCAACCCGGCCGCGGGCCGGACCCGCCGCATGACTTGCTACTGCCGCACCGATGTTCTTGGATGGAAAAATGACCGCCACAGAAGCTGATCACCCGTCCGCGTCCGGCCAAGCCGCCGGCGCCGCCCCGGATGCAGGGACTGCACCCGAACCAATCGACGAGAACATCTGGCTCGAGGACGTCTACGGCCAGGAGCAGTTGGCGTGGGTCCGTGAGCAAAATGCCCGCACCGAAGAACTCCTCGAGGATGCCGACTACACCGACCTCGAAAACAGAATCCTGGAGGTCCTCGACTCCACCGACCGGATCCCCATGGTGGGCAAGCACGGCGAGTGGTACTACAACTTCTGGAAGGACCGGGACAACCCCAAGGGACTGTGGCGGCGGACCGGCTGGGACAGCTACCGGTCCGGGACCCCCGCATGGGACGTCCTGTTGGATGTCGATGCCCTCGCCGCCGCCGAAGGCCAGGATTGGGTCTTCCACGGCGCCAACTTCCTCCGCCCGGCCCCGGGCGAACCGCACCGTCGGGCGCTGCTGGCCTTCTCTCCCGACGGCGGGGACGCGAACCGCTACCGTGAGTTCGACGTCGAGGCCCGCGGCTTCGTGGATCCGGCGGACGGCGGCTTCGACCTCCCGACCGGCAAGGGCAACGCCTCCTGGCTGGACGCGGACACCTTGCTTGTCGCCACCACGGCCGACGGCCTGCCGCGGACCACCTCCTCCTACGCCCGGACCGGGGTGAAGCTGCGCCGGGGCGAATCCCTCACACAGGCCGAGAAGCTCTTCGACATCCCCGAGGACCACATGATGGCGATCGTGGCCCACGACTCCACGCCGGGCTTCGAACGCACGTTTGCCGTCGACTGGATCAGTTTCTTCGAAAAGAACACCTCCGTGCTGCGCGACGGCCAGTGGGTGCAGATCGACGTGCCCGCGGACGTGAACTTGAGCTCGCACCGCGAATGGCTGCTGTTCCGCCCGCAGCGCGACTGGACGGTCAACGGCACCACATACCCCGCGGGTTCCCTCCTCGCGGCCGGCTTCGAGGACTTCCTCGCCGGCAGCCGGGACCTGGCCGTGCTCTTCTCGCCCGATCCGCACACCTCCCTGCAGTCTTGGAGCTGGACGCGGGACTTCCTGCTGCTGAATCTGCTTCGGGACGTGTCCTCGGAGATCCACGTCCTGGATCCGCGGCGCCCGGGAACGGACTCGGCATGGGAGGCCACCGTCCTGGACGCCTGCCCGCCCTTGCACGACGTCAACGCCTTCGCAGTTGACGACGAAGACGACGCCGAAGGCACGGACGACGACGGCGATGACGGCACCGGCGGCGCCGCCTCGGTGTCCGAGGGCGAGTCGCCCGGCGCCGGGAATGACTTCTGGCTCATCGCCACCGGTTTCACGACCCCCACCACCCTGACCCGGGGAACACTCACCCGCGGCGGTGACTCCGGCGCCGGCGCAACCAGCACGCACGAGGTGATCCGGACCTCGCCGTCGTTCTTCAACGAGGCGGACTACGAAGTCCAGCAGCACTTCGCCGTCTCCAAGGACGGCACCAGGATCCCCTACTTCCAGGTAGGCTCCAAGGACCTGGTCCTGGACGGCCAGAACCCCACCCAGCTGTCCGGTTACGGGGGCTTCGAGATCTCGCGGACCCCGGCCTACAGCGGGGCAGTCGGCCGGGCCTGGCTGGAACGGCGCACCGCGGCGTCCGCCGGCGCTGAGGGCGGGGCCCCGCACCGCCGGGGCGGCGTCTACGTGGTGGCGAACATCCGCGGCGGCGGCGAATACGGGCCGTCCTGGCACCGCGCCGCACTGCAGGGCAACCGCCACCGCGCCTATGAGGACTTCGCCGCCGTGGCGAAGGACCTGATCTCCCGCGGTGTCACGTCCCGCGAGCGGCTCGGCTGCGTGGGAGGCTCCAACGGCGGGCTGCTGGTGGGCAACATGCTCACGCAGTATCCGGAACTGTTCGGCGCCGTGTCCTGCGGGGTCCCGCTCCTGGACATGCGCCGGTACACCAAACTCTCCGCGGGCTACTCCTGGATCGGCGAATACGGCGACCCTGACGACCCGGAACAGTGGGAGTCCATCAAGACGTTCTCGCCCTACCATCTGCTCAAGGACGGGGTGGACTACCCCGAGACGTTCATCTGGACGGCGACATCCGATGACCGGGTGGGGCCGGTTCAGGCCCGGAAGATGGCCGCGCGCATGCAGGCCATGGGCATCCCGAACGTCTGGTTCCATGAGGCCCTGGAGGGCGGTCACGCGGGCGCGTCCGACAACCGGCAGGCCGCGGCCCTGCAAAGCCGGAGTCAGCATTTCCTGTGGCGTGCCCTGGCCGGCCGGGAGGCCTGATCCCGCACTCCCGTTGGCGACAAGCAACGCGGGGTCACATCCCGCCCATCATGGGCCGTAGGTGACCCCGCGTTGTCCCGGACCAGCCGTTTTGCACTGTGTGGCACCTTCTGCGTATCCTTGGTTGGCTAGTTAATAGCAATTGGAGACGTGCCAGAGCGGCCGAATGGGCTTCACTGCTAATGAAGTGTGGGGCACAACTCCACCGGGGGTTCAAATCCCCCCGTCTCCGCGTTTGGCCCCGGTCCCTGACCGGGGCCTTTTGCGTTCCCGGGGCACCCGTCCGGTGGCCGGACGCCGCGCGCCCGACGGCGGATCCGGATGGCAGGATAGGCCCATGTCGAGCAACACGGAATTTGACGCGATCATCGTCGGCGGCGGCCACAACGGCCTTGCCGCGGCGGCGTATCTGGCCAAGGCCGGGCGGGACGTCCTGGTCTTGGAAAAGCTGGAGAACGCTGGCGGCGCCGCAGTCTCAGCGCACGCGTTCGACGGCGTCGACGCCCGCCTTTCGCGCTACTCGTACCTCGTAAGCCTTCTCCCGCAGCAAGTCATCGATGACCTCGGCCTGCGCATCGAACTGGCACGGCGGCGCTATTCCTCCTATAGCCCGGACCCCCGGGACAGCAGCCGGGCCCTGCTGGTGGACAACGAGGACGCGGCCGCCACCGCGGCGTCCTTCGCCGCCGTCGGCGCGCCCGACGGCGAATTCGGCGCCTTCACCGCGTTCTACGCCGCCTGCCGGAAGCTCACGGAAGCCCTCTGGCCCACCATGACCGCGCCGCTGCTGCCGCGGTCCGAAGCGCGGTCCCTCGCCGCCCGGGCCGGGGCGTCCGCGGGCTGGGAGGCCATGATCGAACGTCCCATCGGAGATGCCATCAGCCAGGACCTGCACAGCGACCTGGTCCGCGGCGTGGTCCTCACCGACGCGCTGATCGGCACCTTCGCCCGGGCCGACGACGAGGACCTGCAGCAGAACATCTGTTTCCTGTACCACCTGATCGGCGGCGGGACGGGCGATTGGGACGTGCCGGTCGGCGGCATGGGCGCCGTGTCCGGTGAGCTGGAGCGGGCCGCCCGCCACGCCGGCGCGACCATCTTGACCTCGGCAGACGTCACGGCCGTCCGCCCAGGCGGTGTCGTGGGCTACCGCCACGGCGGGGAGGACCACAGGGCAACCGCGCGGTGGATCCTCTCCAATGTGGCACCGGTGGTCCTGGACCGGCTCCGGGACAGCGGAACCCGCAACGGTACCGACAACCCGAACCATCGCCGCGAGGGCGCACAGGTCAAGGTCAACCTCCTGCTCAAACGGCTGCCGCGGCTGCTGGACGGGTCCGTCAGCCCGGAGGCGGCCTTCGGCGGGACGTTCCACATCAACGAGACGTGGTCCCAGCTCGACGCCGCCTACCTCAGCGCCGCGGGCGGATCCGTGCCCTCGCCGCTGCCGTGTGAAATCTACTGCCACTCGCTGACCGACCCCAGCATCCTGTCTCCGGAACTGCAGGCCGCAGGTGCCCAGACGCTGACGGTCTTCGGGCTGCACGTCCCGGACCGGCTGGTCACGGCGGAGAACAATGAGGACCGGCGGGCCGAACTGCAGTCCGCCGTCCTGGCCTCCCTGAACTCCGTCCTGGCTGAACCCATAGAGGATCTGCTCCTGACGGGTCCGGACGGTCGCCCCTGCATCGAAACCAAGACCACCCTGGATATCGAACGCGCCGTCGGCATGCCCCGAGGCAACATCTTCCACGGCGGGCTCGACTGGCCGTTCGTGGAAGACGGCGACCCGCTGGACACGCCGGCGCGCCGCTGGGGCGTGGCCACGGACGATCCGCAGATCCTGCTCTGCGGCTCCGGCGCCCGCCGCGGCGGTGCCGTCAGCGCGATCGGCGGGCACAACGCCGCCATGGCCGTGCTGGAAGCTGAACAGCCGCTCCGCCATGCGTGACCCCGACGGCGGACCCTTGAGCATGAAAGCCTCCTCCCGCAGCAGTGTTCCGGCCGAGGGCAGCTGGAGCCCGCGGCTGGCCCTTCTGGTGGCCGCAACGTTCTTCATGGAATTCCTCGACGGGACCGTCCTGACCACGGCCATTCCCAGCATCGCCGCCGATTTCTCGGTCGCCCCGGCCGACGTCAACATCACCATGACGGCCTACCTGATGACGGTCGCGATGGGCATCCCGCTCAGCAGCTGGCTCGCGGAGAGGATCGGGGCACGCCGGGTGTTCTGCCTGGCCATCGCAACCTTTACCGCCGCGTCATTGCTCTGCGCGCTGAGCCAGGACCTCACCATGCTGACCCTGAGCCGGGTCCTGCAGGGGGCCGGAGGCGCCATGATGGTCCCCGTGGGAACCCTCGTGGTGCTCCGCGGGACGCCGAAGAAGGACCTGCTGCGGGCGACCGCGTTCCTGGTGTGGCCCGGGCTGCTGGCCCCGGTCCTGGCCCCGCTCGTGGGCGGCGCCCTGACAACGTACCTGTCCTGGCATTGGATCTTCCTGGTCAACCTCCCCCTGGGCCTGGCGGCGTTCCTGGCCGCGCTGCGCCTGGTCCCGGCGGTCGCCGGCGACAGCACGCGGCGACTCGACTGGCTGGGGCTGGCATTGACCACGCTTGGGGTGGGCTCCCTGCTGGTGGGTCTGGAACTGACGGGCGGCCGGGACGCCGGACTGGCGGCGGCCGCGGGGATCGTGACGGGCCTGCTGTTCCTGACCGCCGCCGTGGCCTGGATGCGGCGGTCCAGCACGCCGCTGTTCAATCTGTCCGTCTTCGGCGCGCGGACGTTCCGCGCGACGGCCACGGGCGGCTTTGTGTACCGCCTGACCATCAGCGCCGTGCCGTTCCTGCTGCCGCTGATGTTCCAGGCCGGCTTCGGCTGGGACCCCCTGCACGCCGGGGCGATGGTGTCCGCCGTGTTCGCGGGCAACATCGGGATCAAGCCGGCCACGACGCCGCTCATCCGGCGGTTCGGCTTCAAGCCCGTCCTGGTGTTCGCATCGTTGGCCTCGGCGGTCACCTTTGCGCTGTGCGCGCTGCTCGACGCCGGCACGCCGGAGCCGCTGATCGTCGCGGTCCTCGTGGCCAGCGGAGCCTTCCGCTCCATCGGCTTCTCGGCCTACGCGTCCGTCCAGTACGCCGACGTCGTCCCGGCCCAGTTGCCGTCCGCGAACGCCGTCTCCGCCACGCTCGTGCAGCTCGCGACCGCGGCGGGGATTGCCGTCGGGGCGCTGCTGCTGCGGGTTTTCGAGTCAGGCAGCCATGCCCTCGCCGGCCCTGCGGCCGGTGACCCGGCGGCGCCGTACCGGGCGGCGTTCGTGGCCATCGCCGTCCTGATGCTCCTGAGCACGCTGGACAGCCTGGCGCTCCCCCGCCATGCGGGCGCCGCGGTCAGCCGGCCTGGCCCAGCACCAGCGGCAAAACGGCGCCGGCGCCCGCAAGCCTGAGGGCGCGCCCGGAGACGGTCAGGGTCCAGCGGCTGTCCACGAGGTCGTCGATGAGCATCACGCTCTGGCCGCGGATTCCGGCCAAGGCTTCCTCCAGCTCGGGCCCCACCACCAGGCGGTCCCAGACGGCGGCGAGCCGGTAGGCACTGTTGCCGCCGCGGCCGCCGGTGGGTCCGCCGTGGTGGAGCTGCAGCTGGCCAAGATACGGGATGCGGCCGATCTCGGAGATCCCGCGGGCCAGGGAGTCCACCAGCACGGGCTTGCCACGGGAGGGCAGGCTGATGATCGCGGCCGGCCGGCCGGCGCCGCTCCAGCCCGGGGCCCGCGAGTCTCCGGTGCCCCATTCCCTGAGTACCTGGACGCAGGCCTGCAGCATGCCGGGGTCCACGGGCCGGTCGGGCGCACCGGCGGCGAAGGCCTCGCGCAGGGCACCGCCCCAGCCGAGGTCCGTCAGGCGTGCCAGGACCCGGCCGTCCGCGAGGGCCTCGTCCGGCTTGATCTTGCCCTTGACGGGCACCCCCAGCCGGTCCATGCCGGTGGGCCACTGCAGCCGCGGCTCCAGCACGACGCCGGCCCGGCGGAGTGTCTGCCCGGCGGCCTCCGTGGCTGCTTCGGCGATATCGGCCGGGAACCAGCGGCCAGCACAGTTGTCGCAACGGCCGCAGGCGTGGGCTGTTTCGTCGTCCAGCACCGAGGTGATGTATTCCATCCGGCAGCCGGCGGTGTCCTGGTAGATGACCATCGAGTCCTGCTCATCCACCCGGGCCTCGGCGATCCGGCCGTACCGTTCGGCGTCATAGCTCCAGGACTGTCCCGTGGAACGCCAGCCGCCGCCGACGCGTTCGACGGCGCCGTCCACGGCCAGCACCTTCAGCAGCAGCTCCAGCGGGGTCCGGCGCAGGTCCACCCGGGCCTCGAGCGCCACCGTGGACACAGCCGTACCGGCCTCGGCAAGGGCCGTCAGGACGGCTGCGGCTTTGTCCTCGGACGGCATGGACGCGGTGGCGAAGTACTGCCAGATGTCGCGGTCCTCGGAACCGGGCAGGAGCAGGACGTCGGCGTTCGCCGCGCCGCGCCCGGCACGGCCCACCTGCTGGTAGTACGCCACGGGAGAGGACGGCGCGCCAAGGTGCACCACGAAGCCGAGGTCCGGCTTGTCGAAACCCATGCCGAGGGCGGAGGTGGCAACCAGCGCCTTGACCTGGTTGTCCTTGAGGAGCTGCTCGGCGCGTTCCCGGTCCGCGGGGTCGGTGCGTCCGGTATAGGCAAGCACCTCGTGCCCGGCTTCGGCCAGGAGCCGGGCGGTGTCCTCGGCGGCGGACACCGTGAGCGTGTAGATGATGCCGCTGCCCTGCAGGTCCTGCAGGTGGGTCAGCAGCCAGCCCAGCCGCTCGCGGGAATCCGGCAGTGTCAGGACGCCCAGCCGGAGCGATTCCCGGCCGAGGGCGCCGCGGATGGTCAGGACGTCCTTGCCGAGCTGCTCTTCGATGTCATGGACCACCCGGGAATTGGCCGTGGCGGTGGTGGCGAGCACCGGGACAGTCTCCGGCAACTGAGTGATGAGGTCCGCGATGCGCCGGTAGTCGGGGCGGAAGTCGTGGCCCCAGTCCGAGATGCAGTGGGCCTCGTCAATCACCAGCAGCCCGGTCCGGCGGACGAGTTCGGGAAGCTGGTTTTCCCGGAAGGACGGGTTGGTGAGGCGCTCGGGCGAAACCAGCAGGACGTCCACTTCATCGGCGGCAAGCTGCTCGCGCACGGTGTCCCACTCCAGTTGGTTCGCGGAGTTGATGGCGACCGCCCGAACCCCGGCCCGGGCCGCGGCGGCCACCTGGTCCCGCATAAGAGCCAGGAGCGGGGACACTATCAGGGTGGGTCCCGCGCCGCGGCGGCGCAGCAGCAGCGAGGCGACAAAGTACACGGCCGACTTTCCCCAGCCGGTGCGCTGCACCACCAGGGCGCGCCGGCCGCCATCGACCAGTGCCTCAATGGCCTCGAACTGGCCGTCATGAAACTGCGCCTCGGGGTGCCCCACAAGCTCCCGCAGCACAGCCTGGGCCTGTTCCCGGGTCGGGGAGACAGCGGCCCCGGAAACTGCGGCGCCGGAAATTGAGGTGGCGGAATCTGCTGGGCTGGAAAGGACGTTCTGGTTACTGGCCATTGATTCAGTATCCCAGCCCCCTCCGACACCGCCACAGCGAGCACCCCGCTATGTGGACAACCCACGCATTGGACACCGCGGCGGACAACACCGGCGCGGCCACGTCAGCCCGCAGCGTCAGAGCCGCAACGTAAGATAAGACCCGTGACTACGGACAAGACAAAGACTTTTGACCTCTCGGCCTCGTTCAAGGCTTATGACGTGCGCGGAATCGTGGGCCAATCCATCACCGCGGAAATCGTCGAAGCCGTCGGTGCGGCCTTCGTCGACGTCCTGGAGCTCACGGGGCAGACCGTGCTCGTGGGCGGGGACATGCGCCCCTCCTCCCCCGAGTTCGCCAAGGCCTTTGCCAACGGCGCCGCCACCCGGGGCGCCAACGTCCAGTTGCTGGACCTGATCTCCACCGACGAGCTCTACTACGCGTGCGGTGCCCTCAACGCCGCCGGCGCCACATTCACTGCCAGCCACAACCCGGCCGAGTACAACGGCATCAAGATGGCCAAGGCCGGCGCGGTGCCGATCTCCTCCGAAACCGGGCTCAAGGAAATCCAGGCCCGCGCCGAGGAATACCTCAACGCCGGCACCATCCCGGCCGCCGGCACCCGCGGCCTGGTGGGCGTGCATGATGTCCTCAAGGGGTACGCGGAGTACCTGCGCAGCCTCGTGGACCTGCGCGGCTCACGACCGCTGAAGGTCGTCATCGACGCCGGCAACGGCATGGCCGGCCTCACCACGCCGGCCGTGCTGGGTGATGCGCTGCTGCCCAAGCTTCCCCTGGAGATCGTGCCGCTGTACTTCGAGCTCGACGGCTCGTTCCCGAACCACCCGGCCAACCCGCTGGAGCCGGAAAACCTGTGCGACCTGCAGGCCGCCGTCGTCGAGCACGGCGCGGACATCGGCCTGGCGTTCGACGGCGACGCCGACCGCTGCTTCGTGATCGACGAAAACGGCGAGCCCGTCTCGCCGTCGGCCATCACCGGCATGGTGGCCCGCCGCGAAATCACCCGCGCCCAGGCCCTCGGCGAGGACATGCCGACCGTCATCCACAACCTGCTGACCTCCCGCGCGGTTCCGGAACTCGTCGAACGCCACGGCGGCCGCGCCGTCCGCACCCGCGTGGGGCACTCCTTCATCAAGGCCGTCATGGCCGCGGAAGGAGCCATCTTCGGCGGGGAGCACTCGGCCCACTTCTACTTCCGCGACTTCTGGAATGCGGACACCGGCATGCTGGCGGCCATGCACGTCCTGGCCGCCCTGGGCGAACAGGACGGCCCGCTCTCCGAACTCGGCCGCGAATATGAACCGTACCGGTCCTCCGGCGAGATCAACTCGGAAATCGAGGACAAGGCCGGCGCGGTCGAGCGCGTCCGCGAGGACTTCCTTGACGAAGACGTCGAGGTCGACTACCTCGACGGCAGCACCTTCATTGCCACCGACGGCAGCTACTGGTTCAACCTGCGCCCGTCCAACACCGAGCCGTTCCTGCGCCTCAACGTCGAAGCCACGGACACCGCCACCATGGAGCGGGTCCGCGACCGCGTCCTGGCGCTGGTCCGGGGCTAGCAGTGGCCGCGCATCCCGAAGAAACCCCGGACGCCGGCTCTTGGCGCGAGTCCGTGCCGGAAGCCAGCGCCACGGACCTGGAAAACCTGCTCGGCACCGGCGTCGGGGCCGCGCAGGAGCAGCTGGAGCGTAACGGCGGCTTCCTGCCGTTCGCGCTCGTAGTGCAGAACGACGGCGAAGTCCGGCTGGTTGCCGTGACCCCCGCGGACGCGAGCGACGGATCCGACGCCGACTTCGACGCGGACACCATGATCCGGGACCTCCACGAGCTGCTCCGCCAGCACCGGGACGAGTTCCGGGCCGCCGCGGTGGTCTGTGACATCACGCTGATCGAAGAGGACTCGGACGCCATTCACGTGGCCGCCGAACACCAGGACGGATCGCTGTTCGCCGCGGTCCTGCCCTACGCCCCGAACCCCGGGACCCGCGAACTCGAATTCGGCCAGCTCTCCGCCGATACCAACGAACCCGCCGTGTGGGTGGACTAGACCGGCCGTAAGCTGGGGATATGAAGATCAACGCCTTCGCTGATGTGAGCCTGCGCGCCATGATGGTGCTCGCGGCCGCTCCCGACGGCGGGCTCCTGACCACCCAGAACATCGCCGACGCCGTCGGCACGCCCTACAACCACGTCAGCAAGGCGATGGCGAAGCTGCGCGAACTGGGCATGATCGACGTCGAACGCGGCCGCAACGGCGGATCCCGGCTCAGCAGCGCCGGCCGCGCCGCGACGGTGGGCCAGCTGCTGCGGGAACTCGACACCCGCCAGGACCCGGCCGACTGCGTCGCCGCGGGCGGCACCTGCCCGCTCATCACCGAATGCCATCTCCGGGCCGCGCTTGCCCGGGCCCGCGAGGCCTTCTATCGCGAACTCGACGGGATCGTCATCGCCTCGCTGCCGACCTCCCGGCAAATGACGCCGGTCTTCCAAATGATCGGGCTGCGTCCCGGACTCTAGTCACGGCCCCTCGTCACGGCCCTGCCCACCCGATTTGCATCACTCTTCTACGCCATGTAGAACTGAGGTGTAAATACTCGCATTTCAAATATTAGTATTCACATCGCGGTCCGGTTGAAGACCCCGGGCCACTAACTCAGGAGTCAGCATGCTCTCGGACAAGTCCTTCCCGGTCATCGAGGCCACCCTGCCGCTGGTCGGTTCCCGCATCGGCGAGATCACCCCCAAGTTCTACGCCCGGCTCTTCGCCGCGCACCCGGAACTGCTGGACGGGCTCTTCAGCCGCTCCAACCAGCGCAACGGCAACCAGCAGCAGGCCCTGGCCGGAAGCATCGCCGCTTTCGCCACCCACCTGGTGAACAACCCCGGAACCCTGCCCGAGACCGTCCTGTCCCGCATCGCGCACCGCCATGCCTCCCTGGGCATCACCGAACCGCAGTACCAGGTGGTCTACGAGCACCTCTTCGCCGCCATCGCCGAGGACCTGGCCGAGGTCATCACCCCGGAAATCGCCGAGGCCTGGACCGAGGTCTACTGGCTCATGGCGGATGCGCTGATCAAGCTCGAGAAAGGCCTCTACGCCGCCCAGGCGAACGGCGAGATGTGGACCCCCTGGAAGGTTGCCGCCAAGACTCCCGCCGGCACCGGCTCCATGACCTTCACCCTGGAACCGGCCGACGACACCCCCATCACCGCGGCCCTCCCCGGCCAGTACGTCAGCGTCAAAGTCACCCTGCCGGACGGGCTCCGTCAGGTCCGCCAGTACTCCCTCTCCGGCGACGCCGGCACCAGCCGCAGCTTCACCACGAAGCTCGACGACGGCGGCGAGGTCTCCCCCGTGCTGCACAACACCGTGGAGGTCGGCGACGTCATCGAAATCTCCAACCCCTACGGCGAAATCACACTCAAGGAGGGCGACGGCCCCGTGGTCCTGGCCTCGGCCGGCATCGGCTGCACCCCCACGGCGTCCATCCTGCGCTCCCTCGCCGAGTCCGGTTCGGACCGCCAGGTCCTGGTCCTGCACGCGGAAAGCACCCTGGACAGCTGGGCGCTGCGCTCCCAGATGACTGACGACGTCGAACGCCTCGACGGCGCCGACCTCCAGCTCTGGCTCGAGCAGCCGGAAGCCGGCGCCAAGACCGGCTTCATGTCCCTGCGCGAAGTGGACCTGCCCGCCAACGCGTCCCTGTACCTGTGCGGCCCGCTGCCGTTCATGAAGAACATCCGCAACGAGGCCATCAACGCCGGCATCCCGGCCACGAAGATCCACTACGAGGTCTTCGGCCCGGACATTTGGCTCGCCAGCTAGACACTCATCGATTGCTCCGTAACTGCCCTTCTGAGGGGTCAAAAGGGCCGCTGCGGAGCAATCGATGAGAGCGCGACGGCGGCCCCGCACCTTTCGCAAGGTGCGGGGCCGCCGTTCGTTGACCGGTACTTGTTACTGCTGGGCTGCCATGCGAGCCTTCAGGCCTTCCAGCTCGGTACGCAGGGCCTCGGGCAGGGAGTCGCCGAACTTGGCGTACCACTCTTCAATCGAGGCCAGCTCGGTGGCCCACTCCTGCGGGTCGACGCGGACGGCGTCTTCAACGTGGGCGTGGGTCAGGTCCAGGCCGGTGAGGTCCAGCGCGTGGCCGGCCGGCACGAACCCGATGGGTGTCTCGACGGCGTCGGCCTTGCCCTCGATGCGCTCGATGGCCCACTTGAGGACACGCGCGTTGTCGCCGAACCCGGGCCACGCGAAGTCACCGTCGGCCGTGCGGCGGAACCAGTTGACCAGGAAGATCTTGGGCAGCCGTGCCGGGTTGGCCTTGGACGAAACGCTGATCCAGTGCTTCAGGTAGTCGCCGGCGTCGTAGCCGATGAAGGGCAGCATGGCCATGGGATCCCGGCGGAGCACGCCCACCTGGCCCGCGGCCGCGGCCGTGGTCTCGGAGGACAGGGTGGAGCCCATGAAGATGCCGTTGGTCCAACTGCGGGCCTCGGTCACCAGGGGAACCGTGGTCTTGCGGCGGCCGCCGAAGAGGATGGCGGAAAGCTCCACGCCGTCGGGGCTGTAGTACTCCTCGGCCAGCATGTCGATCTGGGAGATCGGGGTGCAGAAGCGCGAGTTCGGGTGGGCCGCGGGCTTGTCCGAATCAGGCGTCCAGGAGTTGCCCTGCCAGTCGGTCAGGTGCGCCGGGACCTCGTCGGTCATGCCTTCCCACCACACGCCGCCGTCGTCCGTGAGGGCCACGTTGGTGAAGATGCTGTGGCCCTTGGCGATGGCGCGCATGGCGTTCGGGTTGGTGCCCCAGCCGGTGCCGGGGGCGACGCCGAACAGGCCCGCCTCCGGGTTGGTGGCGCGCAGTTCGCCTTCCTTGCCGATCCGCATCCAGGTGATGTCGTCGCCGAGGGTCTCGACTTCCCAGCCCTCGATGGTCGGATCCAGCAGGGCGAGGTTGGTCTTGCCGCAGGCGGAGGGGAAGGCGGCGGAGACGTAGTAGTTCTTCTTTTCCGGCGAGGTCAGCTTGAGGATGAGCATGTGCTCGGCCAGCCAGCCTTCGTCACGGGCCATTACCGAGGCGATGCGCAGGGCGTAGCACTTCTTGCCGAGCAGGGCGTTGCCACCGTAGCCGGAGCCGAAGGACCAGATGGAGCGCTCCTCCGGGAAGTGCACGATCCACTTGTCCGGGTTGCAGGGCCATGCGACGTCGGCCTGCCCCGGGGCCAGCGGTGCGCCCAGGGAGTGCAGGGCGGGGACGAAGAACGCGTTCGTGGCGGTGATCTTGTCCAGGACCTCGGTGCCGATGGTCGCCATGATGCGCATGGAGGCGACAACGTAGGCGCTGTCCGTGATCTCCACGCCGAACTTGGGGTCCTCTGCGTCCAGGTGGCCCATCACGAACGGGATGACGTACATGGTGCGGCCGCGCATGGAGCCGGCGAACAGGCCGCGCAGCTTCTCCTTCATCTCCGCCGGTGCCATCCAGTTGTTGGTGAACCCTGCATCGCGCTTGTTCTCGGAGCAGATGAAGGTCTGCTCTTCGACGCGTGCCACGTCGGCCGGGTCGGAGAAGGCCGCGAAGGACTTGGGGAACAGGTTCTCGTTCAGCCGGGTCAGGGTGCCCGCGGCAACGAGCTCATCGGTCAGCCGGGTGTTTTCCTCTTCCGAGCCGTCAACCCAGTAGATCCGGTCCGGCTGAGTCAGTTCAGCCACCTCTTCAACCCATGCCAGCAGACCGGCATGTGTGGTGGGTGCCTTTTCAAGCAACGGCAGTCGCGCCAGATCTCCCATTACGGTTCCCTTCCTCGGGTTCAGTGGTGTGTCCTAAATGCTAGGGCTCGCCACGGTGCCGATTTTGGGCTCGGACATGGGATGACCAGGGCTGCGCGAATCAAAACCCGCGGAAATCCAAGGAATTTACCGGTGAACAGTAGCACTTTTTGTGACTAAGGTCACGTAGACCGGTCTAGTTGCCCAAATTACACCCGTTTCGATTTGTAACTGGGCCCGGGCTCGCGTAAAGTAATTCGAGGTTCGGGGAGCGAGAAGTTCTCCAAGAGCCGAGAATGCGCCCATAGCTCAGCTGGATAGAGCGTCTGTCTACGGAACAGAAGGTCAGGGGTTCGAATCCCTTTGGGCGCACAGAAGAAGAAGATCCGCCCCGGTTCGCCGGGGCGGATCTTCTGTTTTAAGCCTCGGCCCGCAGTCCGCTGACCGTCGATTGCTCCGTAGCCGCCCTTCTGACGGGTCAAAAGGGAGGCTACGGAGCAATCGATGCGGGTGGACGCCGCTTGACGGCGAATCAGGCGGCCAGGCCGTCAGGCCGTTGTCTGGGCGATGATGCTGCGGATTCCATCGAAATGGCTGTTGAGCCGCTCGGCAGCGAGGACTTTGTCCGCCGAGGCAACAGCCTCGTAGATCTCCCTGTGCAGCGCGGCGGTTTCGTGGAGGTCCACCGCGTACAGGCTGCCGACCTCAAGGTGGATCCGGCGGTAGACCTTCCAGAAAACATCCATGAGACTGATCAGGAGCTCGTTGTTCAGCGGCTCGAACAGCCGGCGGTGGAACTCCGCGTCGGCTTCGATGAAGGGCTCCCCGGCAGCGGCCGAGGCTTCCATGCGCTCCACCGATTCCTCCACTGTGGCCAGCTGTTCGGGCGTGATCTTGTCCATCGCGGCACCGACCAGGCCGGATTCGAGCGCCTGCCGGACATCGACGAGCTGCATCGCTTCTTCGCCGTGGTGGCGCAGCGACAACCGCGCACGGAAAGTGAGGCCGTCGGTCAGTGCCTCGAAATTGCTCGGGGCCACGAACATGCCGAAGCCGTGCCGGATCTCAATGACTCCCACCGCCTGGAGCGCCTTCAGCGATTCCCGCAGCGTATTGCGGCCGACGCCGAGAGCGGCGGTGAGCTCGCTCTCCGTGGGCAGTGGGTCCCCGGCAACAAGATCGCGTTCGAGGATCAGCTCCAGGATGTCCGCCTGAAGCGCCCGGAGCCGGGCCTGCGCACTGAACCTCGCCATCGGTATGGTCTTGCCTGCTGTGATATTTCCTGCGGCCATGGCCGCCTCCTCCCCCAAGTATGGTCCCAACAGTATCGATGGTCCCCGGTCCTGCAAAGGGCTTTTCCCGGCACATTACGCCGGGCCCCGGCCGCGACGGTGCACGAAGCGCCTGCCCCAGCACCCGCCCCGAGCGCGTCACGGCCCCGGCGTAGGCTGGTGCCATGACGTTACGGCTCGAGCGGGAATTCGATGTCATTGTGATCGGCGCGGGCGCGGTCGGGGAAAATGTCGCGGACCGCGTGGTCCGCGGCGGCCTGACGGCGGTCCTGATCGAGGCTGAACTGGTGGGCGGCGAGTGTTCCTACTGGGCGTGCATGCCGTCGAAGGCGCTTCTGCGGCCGGGCACCGCGCTGCACGGCGCGCAGACCGTCCCCGGCGCCCTGGAGGCCGTCACCCGAACCCTGGACGTGGCCGCCGTCCTTAAGCGCCGGGACTACTTCACCTCGAACTGGCAGGACGACGGCCAGGTCAAATGGGTGGAAGACACCGGGATAGATCTAATCCGCGGCCACGGCTGGATCACCGCCCCGCGGCAGGTGGAGGTGGCCGGGCTGGACGGCAACAGCTACGCGCTCACGGCCCGGCACGCTGTGGTGGTTGCGACGGGATCCACCCCCAACCAGCCCCTGGTCGAGGGACTCCAAGACATCGAATACTGGACCACGAGGGAGGCGACGTCCGCCCGCGAAGTTCCCGAGCGGCTCGCCGTGCTCGGCGGCGGGGTGGCCGGCGTCGAACTGGCCCAGGCCTACGCCCGCCTTGGCGCGGCCGTGACGCTCGTTGCCCGCGGCGCCCTCCTGGGCGCCTTCCCGGAGCCGGCCGCCGAACTGGTCGCTGCCGGACTGCGCGCCGACGGCGTCGACCTCCGCCTCCATACGGGTACACGCAGCGTCAGTGAGAACGACGACGGTTCCCTCACCCTCGTGCTCGACGGCGGGTCCGGGGGCGGTACCGGCGCCAGCGCAGGGGCAGCCGCGGGCGCGCGCGCGAGCCTCACGGCCGACAAACTGCTGGTCACCACCGGCCGGCACCCTGCCCTCGAGGGGATCGGCCTGGACAGCGTCGGGATTTCCGCGCCGGAGGGCGGCCCGCTGCGGCTCACCACCGATTCCACCGGCCTAGTCCACCGCGCCGCAGAAAACGAGGTGTCCGGCAGCCCGTGGCTGTACGCGGCAGGCGACGCCGCCGGACGGGCCATGCTGACGCATCAGGGCAAGTACGGCGCCCGGGCCACCGGCGACGCCATTGCCGCCCGTGCCAAGGGTGAGCTCACCGGCGAGCCGGCACCGTGGACCGGCTTTGCCCAGACGGCCTATGACCACGCGGTGCCCAACGTGGTGTTCACCGACCCGGAACTGGCGAACGTCGGCCGGACCAAGGCGCAGGCCGAGAAGGACGGCTTCCGGGCCTCCACCGTGGAGCTTCCCATCCAGGTTTCCGGTTCCTCCTTGCACGCCGAAAACTACGAAGGGTGGGCGCAGCTGGTCATCGATGAGGACCGCAAGGTGCTGCTGGGCGCCACGTTCGCCGGCCCGGATGTTGCAGAACTCCTGCACGCGGCCACCATCGCGATCGTGGGGGAAGTGCCGCTGGACCGGCTGTGGCATGCCGTGCCCTCCTATCCGACGATCAGCGAGGTCTGGCTCCGCCTGCTGGAGGCCTACGGCCTCTGAACCTGCCGGCGCGTCTCGTTCATCACATCACCGGCATCTTATTTGAACTGACCGGTCAGTTTAGTTAGCCTTGGAGCAGACACCGTTTCTGCGAAAGGCACGCTTTGCTCTGCGTACAACAACTCTCCGTGACCGGCCGGCGGGATGACCTGCTGCCGCCGACCTCGCTGGAGGCCGCGCGCGGTGAACTCCTGCTCGTCGAGGGCCCCCGCCAGGACCAGAGGACGGCCCTCGCCCTGGCCCTGACCGGACGCATGAGGCCCTCCTCGGGGAACATCGGCTGGGACGGCAGCGGCCGGATCAAGGCGCTCCGGCAGGCCAGCAACGTGGTCGACTCCCCCGGCGTCAACGAGCCCGAGCAGCACCTGAGCGTCCGCGACCTCGTCACAGAGGACCTGTCCCTGATCCCGCGCCGCCACCGCGGCGCCCTGCGCAGCACCCCGTGGCTGAAGCTCAACAACTTCGAGGACATCGCCGGGCTCTGGGCCGAGCAACTGCCGGCCGGCCGGCGGGTCGAACTGCTCACGGCGCTCGCCCTCGCCAATCCGGACACGGGCCTGCTCGTGATGGACTCCCCCGACCGGCACAGCGGCGACGCCTCCGACTGGCTGCCGCGGCTGATGGAACTGGCGCACGACGCCGGGCGGCCGCTCGCCGTCGTCGCTACCGTCACCCGCATTCCGGACGGCTGGACCGGGCCCGCCGCCGTGATCGGCAACGCGGTCCCCGAGCCCGACGAAACCCGCCCCGCTGAAACCTTCCTACCCGAAACCGAGGACGTAAAGTGACTGTGCTGCGGCTTGCCCGCTCCGAGCTCAAACGAATGACCGGCGGTCTGCTGCCGAAGTTGACCATCCTGGCCCTGGCCCTGGTCCCGCTGCTCTACGGCGCCGTGTACCTTTACGCGAACTGGGATCCGTACGGCAAGCTGAACCAGATCGATGCGGCCCTGGTGGTCGAGGACTCCGGCGCCGCCTCCGCCGACGGGACCCGGCTCGAGGCCGGCCGGAAGGTGGCCGAAAGCCTTGTGGACGGCCACGTCTTCAACTGGAAGTCGGTCGCCAGCACCGAGGAAGCCGACCAGGGCGTCAGCAACGGCACCTACGCGTTTGCCCTGAAGATCCCGAAGGACTTTTCCGCGAACCTCGCCTCCCCCGGCAGCTTCGACGCCGCCAACCAGGCCATGCTCAACGTCACCACCAACGACGCCAACAACTACCTCCTGAGCACCATCGTGGACAAACTCACCACGGCCGTGCACACGACGGTCGCCAAGGAGGTGGGCGAGGAGACCGCCAACCAGCTCCTCACCGGGTTCGGCACCATCCACACCCAGATGCTCAAGGCCTCCGACGGCGCAGGCCAGCTGGCCGACGGCGTCGCCCGCCTCCATGACGGCACGGTGAGCCTGCACCAAGGCACCGGCGAGCTCAAGAGCGGCGCCACCGAGCTCTACAACGGCGAAGTCAAACTCCGGGACGGCGCCACGTCCCTGAGTACCGGGGCCGGCCAGCTCAGCGGCGGCCTTACCCAGCTCAAGGACAAGACGGCCGCCCTGCCCGCCAACGCACAGCAACTGGCCGACGGCGCCGCCCAGGTGGCCGCCGGCAACGCCGCACTCAATACCGCGATGCAGTCCATCCCCGGACAGCTCGCCGCCGCCAACCAGGCCGCGCAACAAGCCGCCGCGCAGGGCCAGCGGAGCCGAGTGGTGGCATCGACCGGCCACCTGGTCGCCGCTGGCGTCCTCACCCAGGAGCAGGCCGATGCGGTCGTGGCCGACGTCGACGCCACCCCCGCGCCGGCCGCGCCGTCGCCGGCTGCTGCCGCTTCCGCCGCGAAACTGCAGACTGCCGCCACCCAGGTCCAGAAACTCGCCGACGGTTCCGCCGCCGTCAGCGCCGGCGCCTCGCAGCTGGCCGGTGCGGCGCCCGCCCTCAGCGACGCCGTCGCCAAGGCCTCCGCCGGGGCGGACCAGCTCGCCAGCGGTTCCGCAACCCTCGCCGCCGGCCAGCAGGATGCCATGGACGGCGCCGGCAAGCTCGTGCAGGGAGCCCAGAAACTCGACGACGGCGCCGCCCAGCTGGAGACCGGCGCGGCCACTGCTTCCGACGGCGCGGGAACCCTCGCCGGGGAACTCGCCCAGGGCGCCGGCAAGGTACCCAACCCGGACGACGCCCAGAAGGACAGCCTTTCCAAGGTCATGGCCGACCCCGTCGCGGTCAGCAATGTCTCGCAGGCCAAGGCCGGGTCCTACGGCGCCGGGCTGGCGCCGTTCTTCCTTACGCTGGCCCTGTGGATCGGCGTCTTCATGCTGGTCCAGGCCATGCGCCCGGTCACCCAGCGCGCGCTGGCCTCCAACGCGCCCGCCTGGAAAATCGCTGCGGGCGGCTGGCTTCCATTCCTGGCGGTGTCCGCCGTCCAGGCAAGCCTGCTGACCCTCGTGGTGGATGTGGGGCTCGGACTGGACCCCGCCCATCCGGTACTGATGTGGTTCCTCATGCTGGCGGCCGCGATGGCGTTTAGCGCCATCATCCAGGGCGTCGTGGCGCTGCTGGGCTCGCCCGGCAAGCTCGTGGTGCTCATCCTGCTGGTGCTGCAGCTGGTGTCCTCCGGCGGCACGTTCCCTTGGCAGACCACGCCGGAGCCCTTACACGTCGTGCACCAGATCCTGCCCATGGGCTACGTGGTCAGCGGCATGCGGCACCTGATTTACGGGGCCGACCTCGCGATCATCCTGCCCACCATGCTCGGTCTGGTTGGCTACACTTTGCTGGGACTGGCCATGTCAACCGCGGCCGTCCGCAAGAACAAGTACTGGACCCTCAAGACGCTGAAACCGGAGATCGCCGTATGACCAACAGCCCACGCGGCGGCAGCACGGCGGGCCCCGGGGATACGGAGAAGAAGCTCCGTCCCGGCCGCACCAACGCCACAAAGCAGAAGCTGTTCGAAGCGTCCATGGAACTGATCGGCGAACGGGGTGCGGCGGGCGTGACCGTCGACGAGATCGCAACGGCCGCAGGGGTGTCCAAGGGCACGGTGTATTACAACTTCGGCAGCAAATCGGACCTCATTGCCCAGCTGCTGCGCCACGGTGTGGACATCCTCATGGCGCGGCTCCTGAGCGTCCGGGACGACTCCGCCGATCCCCTCGCCGCCATGGAGGAGATGATCGGCCAGGCCATGGACTTCATGGCCGAGTACCCGTCCTTCGCCCGGCTCTGGGTCAGCGAGAACTGGCGGACCCCCAGCGAATGGCAGGACACCTTCGCCGAGCTCCGCGGACGCCTGCTCGCGGTGATCGGCTCTGCCATCGACGGAGTCGCCGCCGTCTATCCCGTGGACCCCGGAGTGTCCCGGGGAAGCCTCGAAACGGCCATCTTCGGCGCCTGTTTCGTGGTGGGACTGGACCGCCACGCCTACAACCCGGAGCGGACCCGCGAGCAGAGTGTGGCCGCAATTATGGCCTCCATGCGCGGCTACGTCGTGAAGCAGCCGCCCGCTCAGGCATGATTATTCACATGCGTCACATGGGTATCAGCGGGAAGATCGCCATCGGAGCGTTCCTCGCCGCCGGGGCCCTCCTGGTCCTGACCGGGATCACCCTGAACGAGACCGTGTTCGTGTGGTTCCTCGGTGCGTCGGCGGCGGCCTATGTGGCCTGCGTGGCCGAGGTCGTGATCCGGCGCCGGCACAAGACCCTCGTGGCGAGCGGGGCCGGCAGCATCCTCTTCATCGCGTTCGGAATCGCCTTCCTGCGCCAGTGGGGCCTCGCCTTCAACCCGGACCCCAACGCCCTGTCCACACGCGTCGATTCCGCGCACCCGGATTTGTATTTCTATCTGGCCGGCGCCGCCGGAGCCGTCACCTTGCTGCTGTTGTTCGCCGGCACCGCCCTGCCCGGCAGGAACCGCGGCCGGCGCGCCCCCGGCCAGGCCCCACGGCGCCGTCCGGCGCCGGTTTCACGGGGCGCGGGGGCCAGGACCGCAAGCCCGCGGCCGGCGGCGTCGCGCACGACGGCGCGGGGAACCACCGCACGTCCGGCGGCTGCGCGGCCGGCCGCCAAGTCTGCGGCAAAGGCACCCGCGAGGGTCCCCTCCGTCAAATCACCGGCGGCAAAATCACCGGTCCGGTCACCCGCAGCAAAAACACCCGCCAAGCCACCCAGTGCGAAAACGCCCGCCCGGAATTCCGCCCGCCGATAATCACGCCGCCGCGGCCGGCGCAGGATTCCGGCCTTGGAATTCCGGGCGCGGGAATTTGGGTTCCTGATTCCGGGCTCAGAGGTTTCGCGGCCTGTCGTCCGGCGGGTTGGTATCCGTGGTGTGGGTTTGGGCCGTGTCGGCTTGCGTCACGTCGTCCGGGTTGCGCTCTTCGCCGGAAACGCGCGCGCCGGGAACCGGCTCGCCGGCCCCTGGTTCACCGGAGACCGGCCCACCGGTGGCCGGCTCGGACCGCAGACTCCGCCGGGTGGGGGTCTCGGCTGCCGCATCGTCGTGCTCGGACGTGACGACGTCGGGGTCCAGTTCGTCGGCCTTGCGCAGTTGCTCCTGCGCGCCGGAGCGGACTTTTTCGGCTTCTTCCTGGCGGCTGCGGGCTTCCTGCCGCAGGCGTTCGGCCTCAAGCTCGGCCTGCTGCGCGTCCGCCTCGGCCCGCGTCGCCTTGGCCTCGCGTTCCCGCGCCGTGAGCTCGTCGGCTTTGGCCTGTTCACGCATTTCAGCAGCGCGATTCCGGTCCGCGGCGACTTTGCGCCTGCGGCTGACCATGACTGCGACCGCGACAATCGCCAGCACCACAACGATGCCGATGATAATTCCTATGAGCTGCCCTGAATCCACGTTGATCCACCTTTTCTCTGAGGTTGCCTTACCTGCCCCAAAACCATTGGAAAAACCACATCAGCAAACAGGAACAGTAAACCGCAGAATGCAGCCGGTAGCTATGGAATCCGGAATCATCGCCCGGGCAGCCGGGCGGTTATTTTGCGCGCGGAACCTTGAAATGGGTGAGCCGCGCGTCCTGCCCGTCCAGTTCGGCCCACGACTTCTCCGTTTCCAGCACGGTCAGCCCGCTGGTCGGATATCGGGTGGCCGCGTCCATGTACGCATCGTGATCGGAATCCCGGGACGCCAGGTGCATGGCAAGGTCCTGGACACCGGGCATGTGCGAAATCACCATGAGCGTGTTCACGGTATCCGGAACGTGGTTGATCACCGCCAGCATGCGCGAGGCGGACGCGGCGTACAGGCCGTCCTCAAGCTTCGGCGTCGGCGCTGTGTCACCGAGCGCGTGGCACACCCAGGTGCAGGTCTGGCGGGTCCGGAGCGCGCTGGAGCAGAGGATGAAGTCGGGGACCACGTCGTGTTTGAGCAGCCACTTTCCGGCGACGGGAGCATCCCTGTGGCCGCGCTCTTCGAGCGGCCGTTCGTGATCGGCCACCCCGCCGGGCCAGTCGGACTTGGCGTGCCTCATGATCACCAGCCGTTTGATGTGATGCGCGCTCATGCCCCAATCCTAATGCGGCAGGCGCCGAGGGATCGTGCCGCGAAAGCGAAAGCGCCCGTCCCCGTAGGAGGAGGAACGGACGCTTTGCGTGAAGCCAAGGCTAGATCGAGTATTCCGGAGCGGCCCAGACGACGACCTCGGGGTGCTCGTAGAAGCGGTAGCCCTGGCCGCGGACGGTGCGGACTGTGTTGGCCAGGCGTCCGAGCTTGGAACGCAGGCGGCGGATGTGGACGTCGATGGTCCGCTCGTTGGGGACCTCTTCGGCGTTCCGCCACAGGCCTTCGAGGAGCTCGTCGCGGCCTACGGTGCGGGTGCCGTTCTCCACAAGGTAGTTCAGGAGCTCGAATTCCTTGAACGTCAGGTTCAGGGATTCGCCGTCGAGGTGCACCTCACGGCGGGCCAGATCGATCAGCACACCGGACGGCCGCGGATCCTGCGGCTGCTGCAGGCGGGCGGTCTCGGTACGCTGGCGGGCAGCGGCGGTGGGGTCGCCGAACGTCGAACGGACGACGTCGAGGGCGGAACCCGGGGCGCTGGCCGGCGCGACGGCGACGGCGGCGTAGCTTTCGGCGCCGGCAACAAGGGACTGGGCGTAGGCCCGGATCTCCTGGGCAAGCTTGGCGATCGAGGTGCCGGCGGCGGCCGCAGTTTCCTCGTCGATCCCCATGTACAGCACGAAGCCGCGGGCGACGTTGTCACTGGGAGCAGGACGGACCGCGCTGCCGGCACCCGGAGCGATCACGGGAGTGGGCGCAGTGGCCGGGGCGGGCGGAACGGCGCGGAGCTGACCGTAGGAGTCAGGGTTGTAGCCCTGGGCTGCATATCCGGGGGCCGGGAAGGTGCCGGCCGAACCGGCGGGTGCGAATGCGGAGCGGCCACCAAAGCCCTGGCGGATCCCGGAGGTCTGGCCGGCCTTGCTGGCGTTACGGACGGAGATGTGGACGTATCCGGATGCAACTGACATGGAATGCTTACCTCAATGTGAATGGCCGTCATCGCGGCTCGAATGCTACTTTCCCCGCAATGAAAACTGGGGAGGGGCGCCCGACTCTGGGCTGGGGGGCGAATGCCTAGAAACTCTTGGGGTGTAAAAGTTAGGCGTGCATTCGACAACAGCGCATCTCGGTACCAGCGGGTGTGCTGACCCAGGAAGCTGCAGCTGCAGGTGCTGTTGAGTTCTTGTTCACAATTGAAGTGTGCAACGTAACAATGCGAACGTGCAAGTAACAATGGACCGCAGGTTCCACATAGTGAGACGAATTCCGCAAGTGTAGTGCAAATCACAATTTGGTCGGCGTAATAAAATAACAGGTGTTTTTTTGACTCGGCGGTCGGCAAGCGCTTCACTCCGAATTATGTTCGATGAGAGTCGCTGAACTGCGGAAATCGTTCACAGCAGGTCGAATCGGCAAAACCCGGCGTCCCCGCCGTCGCAGTCCACAGAGTGGGCGTGCTGCCGGGCCCGCCGGACCCGGCAACACTGGGCGCCCCAGCGGGGTCAGTTGGACTGACCGGTGGAGGTCGCCGCCACCACCATGACGGACGTTGCAGTGTAGCCGGAGCCATCTTTGGCCGCTACGATCCGCACCGTCCCGCCGGCGACGATGTCCGTCACGCTCAGCTGCGTGCCCGAGCCGCCGCCAGCCTGCTGGCGCCGCTGTTGCAGATTGCTCACCACCACGTCACTGCCCAGTGCATAGCTGCGGGTGAAGCCGTCGCTGCTCTTGACCGTGACGGAGGACGAACTGACCGCGCTCACCGTCCCCATCTGCTCGGCCATGGTGACGTAGTCGCTTCCCTGCAGCACGACGTATTCGGCATGCACGGCTGAGTTCAGCCCGCCCATTCCACCGGCCGCGAAGTTGCCGGGACCACCCTGCCCGGACATTCCGCCGCCCGCGGTTCCGCCCTGTGCGGATCCCGGCATGCCCGGGGCGAAACCCTGGGCGCCGGGGCCCTGGGCGCCGCCTACCCCGCCCGCCGTGCCAGCGGATGCCGCAGAACTTGAGGTAAGGGCGTAGACGCCCGCCCCGGCGCCGACCGCCAGGACTGCTGCCGCCCCGGCGACGGCGAGGCCCCGCTTGAGCGTCCAGGGCTTGGCCGCTGAGGCGTTTTTGGATCCGGTTCCGGGGGCACCCCACCCGGCAGCTGGAGGGGACGGCAGTTCCTGACCGGGCATGCCCCAGACCGGGGCCGAGGCCGGAGCTGTCGAATCGGCGGAGGGCGCGCCCCAGCCGGGGGGAGTGCCGTCGCCGCGCTGACCGGCCTGGCTCTGCGAGGCGTCGTACGGCGGGGCGTCATGCTGCCAGGCGGCTTGAGGCCCGACTCCCTGAGGCGTCGTAACGGGCGCGGGTGCCGTGGGTTCAGGGACTGGGCCGGAACCGGCTCCGGGATGCTGACCGCTCATGGTGCTTCTCCTTCAGGATGCGGATCGATGTTCACTCCAGAGTGCTGAGCGATCCTGTGCCTGCGCTGTGCGGGCCGACAGCCGCGCCTGTGACCCTCCGGCGGACCAGACGGCCGGGCTGCTACCCACAGTTCTTCCGAAGCAGCCCGGACGGGGCCCGGAAAGGCGTTCAGCTCGCTAGGCTGGGATTCACAGGTGCCGCACAGGGTCCCCAAAGCCCCGCCTAACCGGCAGATCGGAGAGTTGTCCCATGGCCACTTCGCACTCCATGACCAACAACCTTCCCCAGCTCACGCATCCGGACGGCTCCCCCATCCGCGCGCTGGTGGTGGACGATGAGCCCAGCCTCTCCGAGCTCATGAGCATGGGCCTGCGGATGGCCGGCTGGTCCGTGGCCGTGGCGGCCGACGGGCCCAGCGCGGTCCCGCTTGCCAAGGAGTTCCGCCCCGACGTGCTGGTGCTGGATGTGATGCTTCCCGGGTTCGACGGCGTCGAGCTGCTCAGCCGGATCCGCGCGTTCGCGCCGGAGGTTCCAGCGTTGTTCCTCACCGCCAAGGACGCCGTCCAGGACCGCATCACCGGCCTGGCGGCCGGCGGCGATGACTACGTCACGAAGCCGTTCAGCATGGAAGAGGTCCTGCTGCGCCTGCATCGGCTGGTCCAGCGCTCCGGGGTGGCCGCCATGGACACCGCCGAACTCGTGGTGGGTGACCTTGTGCTCAATGTCGATACCCGTGAAGTCACCCGGGCCGGCGAGGAGCTGCATCTGACCGCTACGCAGTTCGAACTGCTGCGGTACCTCATGGAGAACCCCAAGCGGGTGATCAGCAAGGCCCAGATCCTGGACCGGGTCTGGGACTATGACTTCGGCGGCCAGGCGAACATCGTGGAACTCTACATCTCGTACCTCCGCAAGAAGGTGGACGCCAACCACGCGCCCATGATCCACACGGTGCGCGGCGCCGGCTACGTCCTGAAGCCGGCGGACTGATCCGTGCCCACCCTTTCCGGCGTCACCCGCGTCCCCGGGCGTGACTGGCGCAACCCGTCCACGTGGCATTTGCGCACCCGGCTGGTCCTCGTTGCCATGGGGCTGCTCGTGGCCATCTGCGGCGCTGTGGGATTGTTCAGCTACGCCTCCATGGACCTCTTCCTGACCCGGCAGCTCGATGACCAGCTCGGCGAAGCATCGCACCGCTCCAGCGAGTTCGGCCGGCCCGTGCCCGGCAGCTCGGGCGGCCGCCCCGACCCCCTCGAGGCCCGGGGGCAGGGCGTCGGAACGCTCAACGCCCGCTTGGCGGACGGCGAGGTCAGCAGCGCCGGATTCCTGGCCGGGGACGCCACCCGCAAGAGCCTCTCCCCCGACGACAACGCCGTCCTCCTCACCCTGGCCCCGAACGGTGTGCCGGTGGACCGGACGCTCTCGGCCGGCGCGTACCGGCTCATGGCCGTGCGTGCACCGTATGGCGACGTGATTGTCACCGGGCTCCCGCTGGCGGAAAAGCAGGACACCCTGGCGTCGCTGGTGTGGACCATGGTGGTCGTGTCCGCAGGCGGGCTGGTGCTGATCGGCCTCGCCGGCACGGCGGTCATCCGGCGGACCATGAAGCCGCTGGAGCAGCTTTCCGAGGTGGCCACCAAGGTCTCCCGCCTGCCGCTCGACGCCGGCGAGGTGGCGCTCGGGGTGCGTGTCCCGGCGTCGGCCGCCCACCCCGGCACCGAAGTGGGCAGCGTGGGCTACGCGCTGAACCAGATGCTGGACAACGTCTCCAACGCCCTTGAGGCGCGGCAGGAGAGCGAAATGAAGGTGCGGCAGTTCGTCGCCGATGCCTCGCACGAACTCCGCACTCCGCTCACGGCCATCCGCGGTTACACGGAGCTGATGCGGATGACCGAGCACTTCACGCCCGACGGCGAGAAATCCCTGGCCCGCGTCCAAAGCCAGTCCGAGCGGATGACCACCCTGGTGGAGGACCTGCTGCTGCTGGCGCGCCTGGACGAGGGGCAGCCGCTCAAGGTCGCCGACGTCGACCTCACCCAACTGGCCGTCGAGACCGTGAGCGATGAGAAGGTCATGGCCCCGGACCGGATCTGGCAGCTGGAACTGCCGGATGAGCCGGTGGTGGTGCGCGGCGATGCGGCCCAACTCCACCAGGTCCTCGCCAATCTCCTGTCCAATGCGCGCAAGCACACGGCACCGGGGACCAAGGTGGTCACGGGCGTCATGCGTTCGGCGGACGGCAGCGCCGTGGTCACTGTGACGGACAACGGCAGCGGCATCGCCCCCGAATTCGTCGGCCGGGTCTTCGCCCGCTTCGCGCGGGCTGACGCGTCGCGCACCAATCCGGCAGCCAGCTCCGCAGGCAGCCCTGCGGCAGCGACGGCGGGGGCCCGGTCCGGGTCCGGGTCCGCTGCCCGCGGCGCTTCCGGCTCTTCTACCGGTCCTCTTCCCGGCTCTGCTTCCGGCAGGTCCGGGGGTGCAGCCGGCAGCAACGGGAGCGGATATGCCACCGCGGGCGCACCGACGTCCGAGGGCACCAGCGGGCTGGGCTTGTCCATTGTCCAGTCGATCGTGGAGGCCCACGGGGGGACCGTCCAGGTCACGTCCCGACCGGGCCGGACGGAGTTCGCTGTACGGCTCCCGGCCGTACCGCCGTCGGCGTAACCGGCGCCGGGGCTACAGGGTCGGCTACCGGCACCCGCGCGGGGAATCTCGCGCAACGCGACACGCCGCCCCTGTGACCGCCGTTACCCAAATGTGACTTAAGCCCAGGAGTCCTGTACCGTTTTTCGAGTGCGGCCTCCATTTGTGCCGCATATCCGGATGGACGCCAAACTCTGCCGCTTCCCGGATTCCGCTGGACCAGGCAGAGGCGGGGGACCCAGAGTTCCCGGGCATTCTGCACACATGCGCCCTTGGGGTGAAGCCGACACGTGATATTCCGTGCGGCCGGATGACCTCATCCGAACCCGACAGCTAACTCCGCAGGCGTTGAGAGGCCATCATGACTGAATTCCAGGTACAAACGCGCCCTGACGGCGTTTCACATTCCCGCGCCGGCAAGTCGCGCCACCGTGCCGCACCGGCCCCGCAGGCGTCCGCCCTGTCGCGACTGGCCACCGGGCTCGGCATCACCGGACGCCGCGCCGCCGTCGTCACCGCCGCCTGCGCAGTACTCGTGGCAGGCGGCGCCGCCGCCAGCCAGGCCGCAGAGCCCGGCAGCTACGGGGCGACTGTTGCGAGCTCCCAAACGGCCACCACGGCCGATCCCCTGGCCAAGCTGAACTTTGAACGGGTCCAGGTCGCCGCGCCGGCAGCTGCAGCACCCAGCGGCGCGGTACCTCAGATCTCGGAGGTCAAGCCGGCCGAAGCACCGGCACCCGCTGCCGCAGCAGCCCCGGCCGCGCCGGCCCCGGCGGCAGCACCGGCGCCCGCTCCCGCAGCAGCCCCCGTTCCCGCAGCGGCTCCCGCGCCGGCACCGGCGCCGGTCGCCATCGACGACCCCGCCGGGGCACAGGCCTACGCCGCGGCCCAGCTGGGCAGCTATGGCTGGGCACCCGGCCAGATGCAGTGCCTGCAGAAGCTCTGGACCAAGGAATCGGACTGGAAGACGACGGCCACGAACGCCAGCAGCGGCGCCTACGGTGTGGTCCAGTCCCTGCCCGCCTCGAAGATGGCGAGCGCCGGCGCGGACTACATGACCAACTACCGGACCCAGATCAACTGGGGCCTGAACTACGTCAAGTCGCGCTACGGCTCCCCCTGCGGCGCCCTGAACTTCCACCTGTCCCACAACTGGTACTAAGCCGGCACCAGCCAGCAGCGCCCATGAGGCCCCGGATCCATCGTGATCCGGGGCCTTCGCGTATTTCGGAGAACAAGGTTTTCTCAAGGTCGGGGCGGGAGGCTTGGGCACCGCTGCCTCCATTCACCAAGTACGCGGGGTGCCCGCTCCAGGGCACGGAATCAAATTTCAGGGGCACAACATGAAAAAATGGGCTATTCCGGCGGTCCTCGCGGCCGCACTCTTTGTCGGCGCCGGACCGGCCGGGGCGGTGCCGTCGGGACCTCCGCAACCCGCCGATCCAGCCACGTTCACATTGGATAATTGTGGCTTTCCGGTCACGGCGCAGCTCACCGGCAAGTTCAAGAACATCGCGACGCCTGCCGGCACTGTCATCAGTACGTCGCCAGGACTGAAAATCACGCTGACGGCCAACGGCAAGACCCTCAACTACGTGATCACCGGTACCAGCCGCTACACATTCCTCAGCGACAGCGTTGAGGTAGTCTCCACGGGCAGGAATCTACTGCTGCTCCCCTCCCCGGACGGCCTGTACCTGACCACCGGCAACGTCAACTACGCCCTCAACCTGGACAACTCGGAGCTGAGGAGGTTCAGCGGACCGGGCACTGCAGCGAACGTTTGTCCTCTGCTGGCTCCCTGACGGACTAACCGGGGGCAGTGCACCACCACCGCGTTGTGGGCACCGCCCCCGGTTATCTGTCCGGAGCTCCGGCAGCACGGGCAATGCAGACGACTCCGTGCGTCGCCGGCGGACTTCCACAGCCCCCGCACAGCTTGACCCTAAAGCCCTCATATGGACCGCCGGGACAGTTGAGCCATGACGTTCACAGACCAGGCCTCAGGAACCCTGCCACACTCCACGGCGACGCCGGCCGGTCCGGCAGCACCCGCCGCACTTTCCGGGCTCGCCGTGGCCGACGCGGCCGCCCAGGCCCGGTTCGGCGGGCCGCTCACCGGCCCGGGCGGCCGGCGCTCAGCTATTGACACGCGCACCAGCGAGCCGCTGCTGGACGTCACCATCCCGGTCTTCAACGAGGAGCGGGACCTCGAGGCGTGCCTGCGCCGGCTCCACGCCTATCTTCTGGGCTCCTTCCCGCACTCCTTCCGGATCACGGTGGCGGACAATGCCAGCACCGACGGAACACTCAAGACGGCGGAACGCGTAGCCCGTGAGCTCCGCGAGGTGAACGTAGTCCATATGGCCGAAAAAGGCCGCGGAAATGCGCTGCGCAAGGTCTGGCTTGCCTCGCCGTCGCCGGTCCTGGCATACATGGACGTGGACCTTTCCACCGATCTGGCGGCGCTCGGCCCCCTCCTTGCCCCGCTCATTTCGGGGCACTCCGACCTCGCGATCGGGACCCGGCTGACCCGCAACTCGCGGGTGGTCCGCGGGCCGAAGCGGGAATTCATCTCGCGCAGCTACAACTTCCTGCTTCAGTCCTTCATGGGCGCCCACTTCAGCGACGCCCAGTGCGGCTTCAAGGCGATCCGGGCGGATGTGGCCCGGCAACTGCTCCCGCACACTTTGGACAACGCCTGGTTCTTCGACACGGAGCTGCTGGTCCTGGCCGAAAAGTGCGGCCTGCGCGTCCACGAGGTCCCGGTGGACTGGACCGATGACCCGGATTCCAGCGTGGACATCGTCCAGACCGCCATCGCGGACCTGCGCGGCATGGCACGGTTGAGCCGGGACCTGGTCTCGGGCCGGATCCCGGTTCCCGAGCTGCGCGCCGCCCTCGCCCGCGGACCGCTTCCTGCTTCCTCGCGGGCCCAGGAACAAAGTCCCGGCGGAAGCCTCTTTGGACAGCTCGTCCGCTTCGGCAGCATCGGGGTGGCCTCCACTCTGGCATACCTGGTGATTTTCCTGCTCTGCCGCGGGATCATGGACCCGCAACTGGCAAATTTCCTCGCGCTGCTCACTACCGCCGTGGCCAATACCGCGGCCAACCGGCGTTTCACGTTCGGCATCCAGGGCAGCAGCCAGGCGGCACGCCACCACTTCGAGGGCCTGCTGGTCTTCGGGATCGGCCTGGCCCTGACCTCGGGCGCCCTCGCCGTGGTTCACAACGCGTCAGGAGGGGCACCGGACCGCTGGCTTGAACTGGTCACGGTCACGGCCGCCAACCTCGCCGCCACGGCCGTCAAATTCCTGCTCTTCCGTCTGGTGGTGTTCCGTCACCGGCCCGCCACCGCAGTTCCCGGCCGCACCGGCACTCCTGCCGTGCCCGCCACCACCACAGGCACTGCTCCGGCGCCAGCTGCCACCGATGCTTCCCTTCCCCGCACAGAAACGGCCCAGTAAATGACGTCAACCATCAGCCCCACCGCCGGAGCCCAGGCGGGCTCCCCCGCCGGCACGCCGGCAGTCCAGGATTCCCCTGCCTCGGCACCCGAGGCAGGCGGGACGGCGCCACAGCCGCCCGCATCCCGCCCGCCCGCATCCCGGAACCGCCGGGAACACCTGATGTTCGGACCGCAGCCCCGCTGGGTGCGGCCCTCGGCAGCTCTGCTCCTGGCCATCACCGCCGTGTTGTACCTCTGGAACCTGGAAGCCACCGGCTACGCCAATTCCTTCTACGCCGCGGCGATCCAGGCCGGGACCAAGGACTGGACCGCGCTGCTCTTCGGCTCCCTCGACGCCGGGAACGCCATCACTGTGGACAAGCCGCCGGCCGCCCTGTGGATCCCGGCCCTCGCCGGGCGGATCTTCGGCTTCTCGGCACTGAGCATGCTCATTCCGCAGGCACTGATGGGAGTGGCCGCCGTCGGGCTTCTCTACCTGACCGTCAAGCGGGTGGCCGGGCCGGCCGCGGGCCTGATGGCCGGCGGCGCCTTGGCGCTGACCCCTGTGGCCGCCCTCATGTTCCGGTTCAACAACCCGGACGCCATGCTCACCCTGTGCCTGGTGCTGGCCGCCTACCTCACCACCCGCGCCATCGAGAAGGCCGGCTGGAAATGGCTCGCCGCAGCCGGCGCGGTGATCGGCCTGGCGTTCCTGTCCAAGATGCTGCAGGGCTTCCTGATTGTGCCGGGACTGGCTCTGGCCTACCTGTGGGCGGCGCCCACCACCCTGGGCCGCCGGCTCCTGCACCTGCTGGCCGCAGCCGCGGGGATCGCCGTCGTGGCCGGAAGCTACATTGTCCTGTTCCAACTGACCCCGGCCTCGGCCCGGCCGTACATGGCAGGTTCGGAGACCAACAGCTTCCTGGAACTCACGTTCGGGTACAACGGCCTGGGCCGGATCACCGGGTCCGGCGGAGGCATGCCCGGCGGGGGCAACATGAGCGGCAACGCCGGAGGCCCGGGCGGCAACGGTAACGTCGGATTCGGTGGCGCGGCTGGGATCGCCCGGATGTTCGGGACCAGTTTCGGCGGCGAGGTGTCCTGGCTCCTGCCGGCGGCCCTGATCCTGCTGGCTGCGGGGCTGTGGTTCACCCGGCGCGAGACCCGGACCTCAAGGACCCGTGCGGCGCTCCTGCTGTGGGGCGGCTGGCTGGTGGTGACGGCCGGGATCTTCAGCTTCATGAGCGGCACCGTGCACCCGTACTACGCCGTGGCGCTGGCCCCCGCGGTCGCAGCCCTGGCGGGCATCGGCCCCGTGGAACTGTGGCGGGGCCGGGCCTACTGGCCCGCACGGATTGTCCTGGCCGTGACGGTACTGGCCACCGCGGTCTGGTCCGCCGTGCTCCTTGGCCGCGACCCGTCCTGGCTTCCCGGGCTCCGGGTGATCGTCGTGGTCCTGGGCGTCCTGGCGGCTGCGGCGTTGCTCCTGCGGGTGGACAGCCTCGCGGGGCTTCCGGCCCGGTTCCGCAAGGCCGCCACGGCCGGCGTCGTGGTTCTCTCCCTGCTCGCCGGCGGACTCGGCAGCACCGCATGGACGCTGGCAACGGTGGCCCAGCCGCACTCCGGTTCGATTCCCACGTCCGGGCCCACCGCGTCCGCGATGGGCGGCGGCTTCGGGACGGCAGGCAGGGCATTCGGCGACCGCGCGAACGCCGACACCAGCGGCGCGCCGGGGGCGCTCGGCGGACCCGGCGAGGAAACGGCCTCGGCCGAGCTGACGACCCTGCTGAAGTCATCCGGTGCCAAGTGGTCCGCGATTGTCTCCGGCGCCACCCAGGCCGCGAGCCTGGAACTCGCCACGGGCACCAGCGTGATCGCGCTGGGTGGCTGGAACGGCGGAGACCCCTACCCGACGCTCGCGCAGTTCCAGGCGATGGTTGACCGCGGCGAGATCGGCTACTTCATTTCCGGCGGCATGGGCGGCATGGGCGGCATGGGCGGCATGGGCGGGGGCCGCGGCGGCAACTCCGAGGTCGCCGCGTGGGTCGAGGCCAACTTCCAGGCCCAGACCGTGGGCAACGCCACCGTCTACAAGCTCGGGGCATAGGGCGCCATGACTGACACCCTGAACCCCAGGACAGGCCCTACGCCGGCCCGCGCGCCGGGACAGGCGGGCCCGCAAGCCCCGAACCTCCCGCAGGTCCCGCCGCACCAGCAGCTCCCGAAGTCCCCGGCACCCCGGGCGGCCGGCGCTGCACGCCGCGGCCCCGGAGCCTGGCGGCCGCGGCTGGAACTGGCGGCCCTGCTGGTGGCCACGGCCGTGCTGGACCTGTGGAACCTGGGCGCCTCCGGCTGGGCCAACGCTTTTTACTCCGCCGCGGCCCAGGCCGGGTCGCAGGACTGGACGGCCTGGTTCTTTGGCTCTTCCGACGCCGCCAACGCCATCACCGTGGACAAGCCGCCGGCGTCGCTGTGGGTAATGGGGCTCTCGGTGCGGCTCTTCGGGCTCAGCTCGTGGAGCATCCTCGTGCCGCAGGCACTCATGGGGGTGGGCACGGTCTGGCTCGTGTACCTGGCCGTGCGCCGGGCCGCGGCCCCCGCCACAGCCAATCCGCGATTGGCCCACCGGGCAGGGCTCCTTGCCGGTGCGGTCATGGCGCTGACCCCCGTGGCGGTGCTGATGTTCCGCTTCAACAACCCCGATGCCCTGCTGGTGCTCCTGATGACCGCGGCCGCCTACGCCGTGCTGCGCTCCGTCCAGGATGCGCGCCTGCGCTGGCTCCTGTTTGCGGGGGTCCTTCTGGGCTTCGGATTCCTCACCAAGCAGCTGCAGGTGCTGCTGGTTGTGCCCGGCTTCGCCCTCGCCTACCTGCTCGCGGCGCCGGCCGGGCTGGGCAGGCGCACCGTTCACCTGCTCGGTGCGGGTGTGGCGATGGCCGCCGCGGCCGGGTGGTGGCTGGCCGCCGTCGAGCTCATTCCGGCGGCGGACCGCCCCTACATCGGCGGGTCGCAGAACAACTCGATCCTGGAACTGACCCTCGGCTACAACGGCCTGGGACGGCTAAGCGGCGATGAAACCGGGAGCGTGGGCGGCAGCAACGGCTGGGGCACGCCGGGGCTCTTCCGGCTTTTCAACAGTGAATTTGGCGGCCAGATCGCCTGGCTGCTGCCCTCGGTGCTGCTGCTCGGGGCGGGACTGCTGTGGCTGGGGCGCCGGGCGCCGCGCACCGACGCCGTGCGGGCCTCGGTGATCATCTGGGGTTCCTGGGTGGCGGTCACCGGCCTGACGTTCAGTTTCATGGCCGGGATCATCCACCCGTATTACATGGTGGCGCTGGCCCCCGGGATCGCCGGGCTCGCCGGGCTCGGCGGCGTCCTGCTGTGGCAGCGGCGGGACCAGCCCGTGGCGGCGGCGGTGCTCGCCGCGGCGATCGTGGCGGCCGGGGCCATGGCCTCGGAGCTGCTGGGCCGCGCGGCGACGTTCCTGCCATGGCTGCGCTGGGTGGCGCTCCTGGGCGCGCTCGCCGCGGCCTGCCTGGTGCTGGCCGCCGCCGCCCCGGGATTTCAGCGGCTTGGATTTCAGAGGATCGGATTTCAGAGGACTGGGGTCAAAGCGTCCGGCATGAAGGCGTCCGGGGTCATGGCGCGGACGACGGCGGCACTCGCGGTGGCCGCTGCCCTCGCCGGACCGCTGGCGTGCTCGCTGTCCACCGCGGCCACCGCCCACAGCGGCTCGATCGTCAGCGCCGGACCGGCCGTGTCCGGCCGGGGCGGGGCGGGGATGCCGGTGGCCTTCGGCGCCGCCGCCGGCTTCGGCGGCGGCGCCGGCTTTGGCGGCCCAGCCGCGGGGAATGGCAACGGCACGTTCACGGGTGCCGCCCGCGGCCCGGGGGCCGGTGGGGCGGGTGGCATGGGCGGCCTGCTGGGGGCCAGCACGCCGCCGACGGCCCTGGTGACCGCGCTGCAGACGGACGCCGGCAAGTTCACGTGGGCTGCCGCCGTCGTCGGATCCAACAACGCCGCTGGCTACCAGCTGGCCACACAGTTGCCGGTGATGGCCGTCGGCGGGTTCAACGGCACGGACCCGGCGCCGACGCTGGCACAGTTCCAGCAGTACGTGGCCGACGGCAAGATCCACTACTTCATCGCCGGACGCATGATGCAGGGCGAAAGCGGATCCAATGACGCCGCCCAGATTGCCGCGTGGGTGCAGGACAATTTCACCGCCCAGACCGTGGGCGGGACCAGCGTGTACCAGCTGGCGCGGTAGGCGGCCGCGTCCGGACGGCGGGCGGGCCCTAGAAGTCGAAGGACAGGGTGCGCACGCCGGCGACCGTGAAGTGCGTGGTCACGGCAACCTCGGAGTAGTCGGGGATGTGGAGCACGCCGTCGGGCAGCTCGCCGGCGTTCGGGCCCACCGCCACGGTCCGGATGCCGGCGGCGACTCCCGCAGCGATGCCCGCCGGGGCGTCCTCGAACACCACGGCGTCGGCCGGGTCCACGCCCAGCAGTGCGGCCGCCCGGAGGTATCCCTCGGGGTGCGGTTTGCCCCGGGCCACGTCCTCAGAGGTGACCGCGGCGGCCGGGATGCCGATCCCCGCGGCGGCCATCCGGACCTCGGCCAGATCCCGTGACGCTGACGTCACCAGCGCCACGGCATCCGGCGGCAGGCTCGCGAGAAGCTCCAGCGAGCCCGGCACCGGGACAATGCCGCGGGTCTCGGCCAGCTCCATCCGGCCCAGTTCCGCCGCGAGGGCGTGGATATCCGCGCCGGCCGGGGCGAACCTGCGGACCGTATCCATCGCCTGGACTCCGTGGGAGGAACGCAGGATCTCCGCGATGTCGAGGCCGTAACGCCCGGCAAAGGTGGTCCATACCTGTTCCACGATGCTGGTGGAATCCACCAGTGTGCCGTCCATATCGAACAGGACGGCACGGGCGGTCAGGGTCGTGGCACTGCGGCGGGAGGGAAGGCTCATGGTTCCATCCTGCCCCATGCCCCCGGGCTTAGGCCCTGCGGTCCGGGGGCGCAGGCGTCACCGGGCGCAATGTGGCGGGCTCAGCCGTTGGGCCGGCCGGGGATGTATTGCACGGCCCATTTGTTGCCGTCGGGGTCGGCGAAGTAGATGAAGTGTCCCCAGTCCTGGACGTCGATGTCGCTGACGTCCACGCCGTTGTCCTTGAGCTGCCGGTGCGCAGCCTGGATGTCGCTCACCACGAGCTGAAGGCTCGGCGCCGTGCCGGGCGGGGCGTCGTTGAGGCCCTCCCCGATCGCGATCGAGCAGCCGGAGCCCGGCGGCGTCAACTGGACGAACCGGATGCCTTCCATGGGGCGTTCGTCGTAGTCGGCGTTGAAGCCCACCTTGTTGACGTAGAAATCCTTCGCCCGGTCGACGTCGGACACGGGCACAAACACGAGTTCAAGTTTCCAGTCCATGGCGCACAGGCTAACGCGGGCCGCCGCAATGCGGAAGGGATCCCCCGCGGGGAGCCGGCCCTAGCCGGCGATGCCGTAGAGCCGGTCTCCGGCGTCGCCCAGGCCGGGCACGATGTAGGACTTTTCGTTGAGCTTCTCGTCGATCGAGGCCAGGACAATGGTCACGTTGGCCTCGGACAGCTCTTCTTCCAGCTTGGCCAGGCCCTCGGGGGCGGCCAGGAGGCAGATGCAGGTAACGTCGGAGGCGCCGCGCTTGAAGAGGAACTTGATGGCCTCGCGCAGGGTTCCGCCGGTGGCCAGCATGGGGTCGAGGACGAAGATCTGGCGGTCCGTGAGGTCCTCCGGGAGCCGCTCGGCGTAGGTGATGATGTCCAGGGTTTCTTCGTCGCGGGCCATGCCCAGGAAGCCGACCTCCGCGGTGGGGACCAGTTTGGTCATGCCCTCGAGCATGCCGAGCCCGGCGCGCAGAATCGGGACCACCAGCGGGGTGGGCTTGGTGAACGCGGTGCCGATCGTGGTGCTGACGGGCGTCTCGATGGTCACCGGTTCGGTGCGGACATCACGCGTGGCCTCGTAGGCGAGGAGCGTCACAAGCTCTTCGGTGAGCTGGCGGAAGACCGGGGACGGGGTGTTCTTGTCCCGCAGAACGGTGAGCTTATGGGCGACCAGCGGGTGGTCCACAACGAGAGTGCGCATGGGTCAAAACTATCATCCGGATCCCGGGGACCGTCCCGCTGGGCCGGGAGTATCGGCGTCGTCCGTCCCTGCCCGGGCACTGGCGCCGGCGGCGCCTTCGTGCAGGTGCGCGGGGTGCTCAAAGGTCGGCGGGGGGCCGGCGTGTTCGCGGTGCCGCAGCACATGGAAGAGCCGGTGGGCCAGGATCACAATCCCCACCCAGGCCAGTCCCAGCACCCACCCGACGATCACATCCGTCATCCAGTGGTGGCCCAGATAGACCCGGCTGAGGCCCATCGCGATGATGAAGATTGCCCCCGCGGTGATCAGGGCGATCCGGGCGCTGGTCCGTTTGATCTGTAGGCAGGCCAGGTACACCACGAGCGCGATCACCACCGTGGTGTTCAGCGTGTGCCCGCTCGGGAACGACGGCGAGTTTTCGTACGGCGGCACGGCGTCGGCGTGATCCGGGCGGGCGCGGCCGATCAGTTTCTTGCCCAGGGCCGTGGCGGTCACGGAGACGGCGGCGGCGCCGCCGATCAGGATCAGCGGCCGCCAACTGCGGGAGGTATAGATCAGTATCGCGGTCAGGATGCTGGCCAGGATGGGCATGCCGATGCCGCCGCCGATGTTGGTGAACCCGGTGATGAAGGCGTCCAGGCCGGGGCTGCGCAAATTTTCCATGAACGCCAGCGCCGGCTTGTCCAGGTTCGCGAGGCCGGCGTCGTCCACCACGTTGTCGTAGACCTCGGCGCTGGTCAGTGCCAGGATCACCACCACCACGCCGCCGATCAGCATCGTGATCCACAGCGCCGCGTAGGGCACCACCCACTTGCCCCAGCGCTGCGTCAGCCAGTTCTCTGTTCTGGTGGTCACGGCCGTCTCCCGGATACTTGACTAATTTAACCCGCGGGCTGCACAGCCCGGCTGAACAGCATACTTAGGATCGAAACTATCATTGACCCATGACTTCTCAGGAGCCCCGCCATGCCCAATGGATGGGCCTTGCCCTGGCCGAGGCCCGGAATGCCCTGGCCACCGCGGACGTGCCGATCGGCGCCGTCGTGATCGGACCGGACGGTTCCGTGCTGGGCGCGGGGCGGAACGAACGCGAGGCCCTGGGAGACCCGACGGCGCATGCCGAGATGGTGGCCATCCGAGAGGCGGCCGCGCGGTTGCGGGCGCGCCGGGCCCTGGAAGGCAGGGACGACGACGGCTGGCGGCTGGAGGACTGCACTCTGGTGGTCACGCTGGAGCCGTGTGCGATGTGCGCGGGGGCGATCGTCCTGGCCCGGATTCCGCGGGTGGTGTTCGGGGCCTGGGATGAGAAGGCCGGGGCCGCGGGGTCCGTGTTCGACATCCTCCGCGAGCGCCGGCTCAACCACTGGGTGGAAGTTTATGCCGGCGTCCGGGAGCAGGAATGCGCCGCGCTGCTGCGGGACTTCTTCGCCGGACACCGCGCCTGATCCGTTCCGGCTACCCGGCCCCGGAGGCTTCTGCAGATGCTGCGAGCGCATCGATGCGTTTTTGCCGGGTGGCCGGCGAGTCGAGGCTGAAGGCCCGGAAATCACCGAGGTCCTCCCGGATCCACGCTTCCACCTCGGCGATCCGCTGCGTCACGGCGGCCGTGGAGCCGTGGAACAGCCACGGCACGATCCGTTCCTTGGCCGGTTCGTACTGCCAGAGCCCGATGATCCGGCCGCGGTCCAGAATGGGGTGGTCCGGGAGGTCCGCCTGCAGAGCGAGCGATTCCAGCGCCGGCTTGTGTTGGTCTTCGTCGGCGAGCAGGTCCGCCGCGTTGCGGCGCAGCAGGAAGAGTGAATCCGTTCCGGCGAGCAGTTGGATCTGTTCGTCTGCGGGTTCGTCGAAGGCGGCGAGGAGTCCGACGTCGTCGGGCAGCATCCACAGCGCGTCTCCCCCGGCGGCGTCCTGTGAGGTCTGGGCGGTGGGTACCTCGACGGCGCCGATGGCGGCGAGCGCCGCCTTGGTCTGCGCCACGGTGAACGCTGTGAACCACTGCGATTGTTTGAAGGTGGCGCCGCCGGTCCAGCCCAGGTAGCGGCGGATCAGCTCGGTGCGAGCGGCGTCGTCGTCAAAGTTGCTGGCCGGCAGGCCCCAAGGCTCGTAGGCGTAGCGCTGCTGGTCCAGGCGCCCGTTGGCGGGAACCCGGCGGATCCTGCCGTCCGACTGCAGGAGCCCCAGCGCGGTGGGCAGCGTGGTGGTGGCGCCCTTTTTCTTGCCCTCTTCCCCGAGGTTGCGGACGGAATCGCCGAGCTCGTCCTTGAGCTGCCGCGGATCCAGGGGCCCGTCGGCTTCGGCGAGCGTGTGCAGCACCTGCTCTTCCAGCAGCGTGACTTCGCCACGGTCCACGCCGAGCCTGCCCACCACCTTGAAGGCCGATTCGGCCGCGTCGCGGCCCAGCTGGAGCGCCCAGGCGAAGTCGTCACGGCCCAGGACGTAGGTGCAGCCGCGGGCGGCGGGGAGCTCGAGGATCCGGTGGGCGAGGACGTCGGCGTCCACCTGTTCGCGGCGGATGCCGGCGCGGGCGAAGAGCGTGAGGTACGGATTGGCACCGCCCACGGACCGGGCCCAGCCGGCCCGGGCGAGCACCTGCTCCGCCGTGGAGCCGGCCAGCGAGCCGTCCAGGCCCTGCCGGTGCCAGGCCCAGGCCCGGAGCCGTTCCCGGGTCAGGCTCTGCGGCTCCGGCATGTCCACGGGCTCTTTGACCGACGGTGCGTGCGTCGTCACAGGCTGGGTGCTCATGGGCTCATTCTCCAACAGCTTCTCCGTCAGCGGTATCAAGAAGGGGTATCAACCCGCGCCGTCGGGTTTGCCGGCCGCTTTTCCGGCCTCTGCCGTTTCCGTCGCCAGGAACCCCAGCACGGTACGGGCGGTGGTGTCCCAGCCGGGCAACCGGCCGCGTGCGGCGACTGCCGTGTCCCGCCAGCGTTGCCTGAGCGCGGGGTCGCCCAGCCAGCGGCGCAGCAGGCCTGTCAGCGGGGCGGGGTCCGTTCCAAGGCCGACGGCGGCGCCCGGCAGCGGCGGGTTCGGCACCGGCGGGGCGGGCGGCCTGCCGGCGGGGTTCCCAGCCGAGTTGCTCGGCAGGTTCTGTGGCGTGCCGGCGGCGAGGGCTTCGACGGCGCCGGTGCCCTCGCGCACCACCACGGGAATGCCGCGGGCCAGCGATTCGGTGACCACCAGGCCGTAGGTTTCGGCCCGGGAAATCAGCAGGCTGAGATCCGCCGCATTCCATTCGGCGTCGAGCGCTGAGCCCCGGAGCTCCCCGGGGATGCTGACCCTCCGGGCCAGGCCCAGCCGTTGTACCGTGTCCCGGAGTTGCGCGGCATAGGCCGGATCGGCGGCCTCCGAGCCGATGAGGGACGCCGTCCAGGGGAGGTCCGTGAGCCGTGATAGCGCTTCCAGCAGGAGCGCCTGGTCCTTGTTCGGCAGCAGTGCGGCCACGGCAATGAAGTGCGGGTCGCCGGAGCCGGCGGACAGGCTGCCCGGTGCCAGCGGTGCGGGCGCGGTGCCGGGGAGGGCCACCCTGATGCCGTCCAGGCCGTGCCGGGCGCGGATGTCTGCCGCGGCCGAACCGCTCGTGCAGATGACCCCGGCCGCGGCCTGCAGGGCCCGGTGTTCATGCTCCGGGCGGTCCGGCAGGGGCATGTGCAGCAGGATCCAGACCTGCTGGCCTGCGGCGGCGGCCGCTTCCACTTCCTCGGGCGCTCCGCAGGCGAGGAGGCTGTCGACCAGCGTCACGGAACCAGGCGTCGGGCCAGTCGGGTCTGACCCCAAAGTGGCGCGACCCGACTCAGCAGGGGCGCCGGCTTCGGGCGTCGCGTGCAGCAGCCGGGCCAGGCGACGCCGGTCCGCGCCGCTGCCGCCTGGCCAGTCGCCGTCGAGCGGGCACGTCTCCACGTCCGCGCCCAGGGCGGTAAGTTCCCGGGCAAGTGCGGCGTTATAGACGTTCCCGCCGGAGTTGTGCCGGACGTTCCCGGGCACCACGAACCGGATGCGCAGGCTGACCGGCGGCATCTGCTTAGCTGGCGTCGAAGTCCAGCGAGTAACTGGCCCAGGCATCGGGGGTCTCCCGCAGGGTGACGTCCAGCCCGGTGAGCGCGCGGCCGTCCCTGCCGATGCGGATCTGCGCGGCGACGCCGTCGCCGATGTACCGGGCCAGGGCCTCAGTGGTGCTCAGTTTGCCGGCGAAGTCGGGGTGCTCGTCGAGGTTCTTGTAGTTCAGCTCGTCGAGGACCTCATCCACCACGACCCCCGCCGCGCCGATGTCCAGCACGATCGAGTCGTCATTGAGCTCACGACGACGGAAGGTCACCTCGGTGACGAACGTGGCCCCGTGCAGGCCCTGGGCGGGGCCGAAGACTTCGCGGGGCAGGCTGTGGGCGATCATGAAGTTACGGCGGACGGTCAGACTGAACACGGGCTACCTCGTGGCTTCGATGGGCTGGGCGATGGATGGATCAGTGGACGGGGCTTCGTCTGACGGGTATTCAATGACGTGGCACAGGGCGTCCAGGGTTCCGTCGGCAAGTCGCTGGACGACGTCGGGGAGCTCCGCGAACTCCGAGGATCCGGTGAGGAAGACGTCAAAGACCGGGTCCTGCAGCAGGGACACGGCAAGCGCGAGGCGCTCGGCGTTGGTGCGGCGGTGCCGGCGGGCGCGCGCGACCTTGCCCACTTGGCTGGCCCGGATGGACAGGCGGCGGGCGTGGAAGTCCTCGCCCAGCGGCAGGCTGATTCTCCGGTCGGCGTACCAGGACATTTCGATGATGTCGCCCTCGTCGCCCACCAGCTGCAGGCTCCGCTCCAGGCCTTCCTGCGAGGCGGAGCAGTGGATCACGATGTCGCAGTCCGGGAGGGCGTCGTCGGGGTGGCTGAAGTCGACGCCGAGGGCGTCTGCGAACGCGCGCTTGGCGGGGTCGACGTCGATCAGCTGCAGCCGCGCCAGCGGAAAGCCGGCCAGGAGCCTGGCCACCGTTCCGCCGACGAGTCCGGCCCCGATCACGGCAACCCTGTCCCCCAGACGGGGTCCGGCTTCCCAGAGGCCGTTGACGGCGGTTTCCACCGTGCCGGTGAGTACCGCACGGCGGGACGGGACGCCGTCGGGGATCACGGTCAGTGACTGAACCGGGACCACGAAGCGGTCCTGGTGCGGGTAGAGGCAGAAGACGGTTCTGCCCGCCCAGCCGTCCGGGCCGGCCTCGACCACCCCGACGGTGAGGTAGCCGAACTTCACGGGGTAGGGGAAGTCCCCCTCCTGGTTGGGGGCGGCCATGGCCCCGGCGACGCACTCGGGGACGCTGGCGTGATGGACGACGAGCTCGGTGCCCTTGCTGATGCCCGAGTACAGGGTCCGGACGAGTGCCTCGCCGGGTCCGGGGGCGGGTAGTTCCTCGCTGCGGAGCTCACCCTGTTCCGGGCCGACGGTCCAGTAGGCGGTCGCGGTGGCGGGCCCTTGAGAAGTAGTCATGGTGCTTCCGAATCTAGTGCCCTGCCCGTGTGCGGGGAAGGGCGGCGCGCGCGGGCAACGGGTTTGTTCGGGTGCCGTCGCGGCTCGTTTTGTGGATGGGCGCCTTGCTCCGGTACCCTAGTCAGGTTGGTGACGTGTCCGAGCGGCCGAAGGTGCAACACTCGAAATGTTGTTTGGTGTCAAAGCCAACGTGGGTTCAAATCCCACCGTCACCGCCAGATAATAAGGCCCCTGCTTCCCTTTGTTTACAAGGGAAGCAGGGGCCTTTGCTTTTTCCGGAAAGTGCCGCGGTAACGCCGCACTTATAGACCGGCCCGTGCGACCGCGTGAGGAGACCGTCGGGGGCCAGCCCGCCGAGGCATTGGCGAGGATGCCATCACCTGCTACGATCCCCAGAATCCCCACATGACCGCATGCCGGTAGCAATCACTCAGGAGGTTCGCGGTGCCGGACACAACCTGTCACATGTCGATCTCGCTGGATGGCTTCGTCGCCGGGCCGGACCAGAGCCGCGAGAACCCGCTGGGCAAGCGGGGGCTCGAGCTGCACCGCTGGCACATCGGCGACCCGCGAGCCAACCATGCCGACAAAGTCGCGAACGAGTGGCTCATGCGCCCGCGGGGCGCGTATGTAATGGGTCGGAACATGTTCGGCCCGGTCCGCGGGGACTGGGATGAGGAATGGACCGGGTGGTGGGGAGCCGAACCGCCGTACCACGCGCCGGTCTTCGTGCTGACCCATCACGGACATGATCCGATCCAGATGGACGGCGGGACGACCTTCCACTTTGTCACCGAGGGCTTCGACGCGGCCTACTCTGCGGCGTGCCAGGCCGCCGGGGACAAGGGCGTGGACATCGCCGGCGGGGCCTCAACCGTCCGACAGGCACTGATCGCGGGTGTTATCGACGAGCTCACCCTCGACATCGCACCGGTCCTGCTCGGTTCGGGCGAGCGCATCTTCGACGGGGTTGAATCCTTCGGCTTCGAACCCGTTGAGGTGCTTCACTCACGGCTGGCCACGCACATCCGGTATCGCCGCGTCAGCTAACTCCGTAGGCGCTGAGAGCCGGCACCGGATGACGGCTGTTTGAAACGGAACGAGCGCGCCAGACAGCCCCGGACCGATTACCGGAGCCGGGGCTGCTCCTGGGTGCTTAGGAATCGGTGACGCGGCTTTCACAATTCTGCAGAACCCAGTTCTGAGCCCGCCAGATGACGTTGTAGAGGTTGTATGGCGCCACGTCGTAAGTGTCCCAGGCCTGGCCTACACGGGCGGTCCAGTCGGGGATTTCGCCGCAGCAAATGCGGTGCCCAAAAATGGCGAACAGGCGCGAAGCAATGGCGTGCTGAATCATGGAATGCCTTTCCATTGTCGCCAGCCCCCGGATGGGGCCAGCGTCTGCACGCGCTCATGACGTGCATCCTAGCGCGGCCAGGTGTGAGAGCGCCCCAACGCTTCAAGGTCTGCCAGCAATTCCGCCGTCGTCGTGCGCAACAGTCCGGCAGCGGAAGCACCAGCATCGGCGGGATGCGGACGTTCAATGGCGAGGGGCTCCGGGAGGGGAAGTCACGGCAGCGGGGCTTTTCAGGGACGCGAGTATGCCTTGGATCATGCCTTTCAGGAATCGCTGTCCCTGGCTGCTGGGGTGTTCGTGGTCGGGCCCCAGGAGTGGAGAGTTGGGCCCGGCTATCCAATGCTCCGTGATCGGATCAACAAAATCTGCGCCTGCGTCGAGGGCAACTGTCCTCTCCTGGTCACGGATTACATCAACATCCGCCTTCACCGGCTCAAAGCCCGTGAGGGGGCCGATGACGATCCTGGCCGCGTGGGGGGCCAGGGTTTTGCTTGTCGAAAGTGCGTCCGCGACGGCGGCTTTCAGGGCCGCCGGATCTTGGCCTGCATCGTTGTCCGAGCCAAAGAACACAACGATGTCTGTCGAGGCATTGAGCGTGGCGGCGATCTGCGACCCGAACGTCTCCCCTCCCTCTCCGGCGGCAAGGTAGCCCGCACCGTTTTTTGCCGCGTTGATGATGTCCACCGGCTGCTGCCCGGACTGCAGCGCCTGGCCCAGTTGGCGCGGCCATGCTTCCTCCGGGGAGGTGCCGAACCCCGTGCTGAGGGAATCGCCGATGACCACCACGCGTTCCGGCGTCGTCCTCCGAGGGGTCTGGAATGGGGCCGGGGCGGGGGTGCTCTGCCGCGGGCTCGCTTGGACCAAGCGGTGGTCGGCAGCCGGGGCGCAGGCAGCGAGAGCGCAGAGGACAGCCGACGCACCGAGTGCGGTCGCCAAGGTCGACCGGCGGTGGCGGCTGAGGGTCACTGCGGCTCCCAGGTAGCGTCTTCGGCATGTCGCTTTGCCATGGTATCCAGAATAGACACGGGTCGATTCGGTAGCTACCGCACGGCAAGGAACCCCTGTCAGTCGCACTGACAGGGGTTCCCCCTATTTGCGGCCCCGGCTCCGGCGAGCGCAGGCACCGCTCAGACCCCTCCGTCGAGTTGCTCCATTTCCAGGCACGCGTCCTCGTAGGAGACCTCGCCGTTGCGGAAGGCTTGCTCGAGTTCTTTGGCTCTGCGTCGCGTGTAGGCGGTGCTGACTGTTCCCGTGATGCCAGCCTCAAGATAGTCCAGGCGGGAGTGCGTGGGCCGTTGCTCCCGGGCGGTCAGGTGCCGGTGGATCGATGTGCGGAACCAAGCGCCAGGATGCAGGAAACGCTGTGCATAGGCTCTGGGGTCGACGAGGTACATGTTTCCATGGTTCAACTCCCACCTGAGAAGACCATGAGTGTCGTCTGGGTGATCGGGGTGGCGGTGCTTTCCCGGAACCCGTCGCCACCCAACAGAAAGCCCTGCCATCTAGCCGCGCACGATCACCACATCCAGGGTCCGCGGGCCGTGAACGCCTTCGACCCGTTCGAGTTCGATGTCGCTCGTGGCGCTGGGCCCGCTGATCCACGTCTGCGGGCGGGTGGCGTCGAGCCGGCGCAGGGCCTCGGGCAGGATGGTCGTGATGTCTCCGGCGCGGACCAGGCAGATATGCCGGTCCGGGACGAGGCTGATGACCCGGCGGCCCTGATCCGGACTTGCGTCCAGGACGATGGTGCCGGTTTCGGCGACCGCCACGGCGCTGCCGGTGACGACGGCGTCCACCCCGTCCAGTTCCTCGACGCTCAGCCGGTGCCCCGGGGCGTCGGTGACGCGGCGGCCCGAACCGCCGTCGTGCGCGTCCGCCTCCGCGAACAGGGACTCCGCGAGGCCGTGCGGGACGGCGTAGCGGCCAGTGCCCTCGAGCAGCGCGGCGAGCCGCTGCGGCACCGCGGCGGCATCCTCAACGAAGACGTTCGCCTTGTAATCCAGGAGACGGTCCGTGAGCAGTTCGATGAGCGCGTCCTCGCCCAGTTCGGAAGAGCGCCGGTAGTCGCGGGGCACCTCCGGGACGGCCGGGGCGTCCCGGAGGGCCGAGCGTATCCGGTCGAGTATTTCTGCGCGCGCGTTCACGGGTTCTCCTCTGTACCTGCGGATCCTGTGCTGGGGGCCTCGGTGCCGGTCGGCCCAGGGCCGGGCGCCGCCGCACCGGGTGCGGCCGCCGGTGCCTGGTGTTCCTTGTTCCACCATTGCCGGAAGGACTGCCCCGGCGGTGCGGGAATGTCCCCTGCTCTGGGTCCAGCCGGCGGCGATGCCCGGCAGCTTGGTGATCTTCTTATCCGGGCCGGCGGCGATCCGGCCCAGGGGCAGCGCCTTCTCGACCAGACCGAGGTTCTTGCCGGAGGACAGCGCCCAGGAGGCGGCCTTCATGCCGAGGTCCATCTGGCTGGGCAGTTTCTTCTTGCCGCGTTTGCTGTCCACGTCCTCGCCGCGCAGGTGCACCAGGATGTCCGGGATGTTGATCTTCACCGGGCAGGCGTCGTAGCAGGCCCCGCACAGGGACGAGGCGTAGGGCAGGGAGTTGTTTTCCTCCGCCGTGATCCCGGTCAGCAGCGGGGACAGGATCGCGCCGATCGGTCCCGGGTAGGTGGATCCGTAGGCGTGCCCGCCGGTGCGTTCGTAGACGGGGCAGACGTTCATGCAGGCGCTGCAGCGGATGCAGTGCAGGGCGGAGCGGCCCATTTCGTCGGCCAGGGCGGCGCTGCGTCCGTTGTCCAGCAGGACGAGGTGGACGTTCTGCGGCCCGTCGTCGGGCGTGACGCCGGTCCACAGCGAGGTGTAGGGGTTCATCCGCTCGCCGGTGGAGGACCGCGGGAGCAGCTGCATGAACACTTCGAGGTCTTCCCAGGCCGGCAGCAGCTTCTCCACGCCCATGACGGTGATGAGGGTTTCCGGGAGTGTCAGGCACATGCGCCCGTTGCCTTCGGATTCAACGACGGCGAGCGTGCCGGAGTCCGCGAGGGCGAAGTTCGCGCCGGACACGGCCACCTTGGCGCTGAGGAATTTGCGCCGCAGGTGGGCCCGGGCGGCCGCGGCGAGGCGGGCCGGTTCGTTGGTCAGTTCCGGGTCAACACCCTCCATTTCGCGCAGGAAGATGTCCCGGACCTGGGTGCGGTTCTTGTGGATGGCCGGGACCAGGATGTGGCTGGGCTTGTCGTGGTCCAGCTGGACGATGAGCTCGGCGAGGTCGGTCTCGAACGCCGCGATCCCCTGTTCCTCAAGGTACTCGTTGAGGCCGATTTCCTGGGTGGCCATGGACTTGACCTTGACTACCTCGTCGGCGCCCTGCTCCCGGATGAGGGAGGCGACAATTCGGTTGGCTTCGCCGGCGTCGCGGGCCCAGTGGATGGTCCCGCCGCGGGCGGTGAAGTTCGCCTCGAATTGTTCGAGCAGCTCCGGCAGCCGGGCCATGACGGATTCCTTGACCGCCCGGCCGGCGTCGCGCAGCTCCTCCCAGTCGGGGAGTTCGGACACGACGGCCAGCCGCTTGTCCCGGATGGTCCGGGTGGCGTGGCCGAGGTTTGCCCGCAGCTGGGTGTTGCCGAGTTCGCGGTGCGCGGCTTTGGGGAAGGGCTCGTGTTCGTGCAGGTTGCCGATGCCGAAGACCGGCAGGGACGGCATCCCCAGGAATGTGCCGCTCATCGTGCGGTCCTTCCGGTGGTGAGGCGGACGTCGCCGGTGACGGCGGCGGGATCCTCGAAAGTGCTGGCCAGGATCTCGGCGAAGTGCATCGTGGTGACGCCGCTGCCCTGCCGGGACAGTCCACCGCCGATATGCATCAGGCACGACGCGTCACCCCCGGCGCAAAGGTCGGCGCCAGTGCCGCAAATGTTGGCGGTCTTGTCCGCGAGCATCGCCGAGGACACGTCCGCGTTCTTCATCGAGAAGGTGCCGCCGAAGCCGCAGCATTGCTCGGCCTCGGGCAGTTCGGCCAGCTCGATGCCGCCGACCGAGCGCAACAGGTCCAGCTGCCGGTCGCCGAGCCGGAGCAGCCGCATGCCGTGGCAGCTGGGGTGGTACGTGATCCGGTGCGGGAAGTAGGAGCCCAGCTGCGCCGCGGCGTCGGTGACGCCCAGGACATCCACCAGGAGCTGGGAGAGCTCGTAGGTTTTGTGTCCGACGGCGGCCGCCCGGGCTTCCAGCCCGGCGTCCCCGCAGCGGCGGGCGACCATGGGGTGCTGGTGCTTCACGGAGGCGGCGCAGGAGCCGGACGGCGCGACGGCGACGTCGTACTCATCCGCCTCGAAGGCCTTCACGTGGTTGGCGACGACCGGCAGCGCCTCCTTGAAGTAGCCGCTATTGACGTGCATCTGCCCGCAGCATGCCTGCCCGCCGGGGAAGATGACCTCATGGCCGAGGCGCTCCAGGATAGACACGGTGGCGCGCGCCGTGCTCGGGTACATGGCGTCCACGATGCACGTGGCAAACAATGCGATCCTCACAGGACACCTCCGCTGGTCATGGGGCTAGGGGCCGGACGGCGCGCCGGCACATATTCCGAGGGGTGCTGGGAGGCACGCACCACGGCGCGCAGCTCCCCCAACCCGCCACTGACCACGCCGGCGGCGCGGGCCTGGACCAGGACGTTGCCCAGCGCCGTGGCTTCCACGGGGCCGGCGATCACGCGCTTGCCGGTGGCGTCGGCGGTGAGCTGGCACAGGAGCCGGTTCTGGGAACCGCCGCCCACAATGTGCACGACGTCGGTGCTCACGTCCGCGAGCCGCTCGGCGTCGGCGATGGTCCGGGCGTAGCCGGCGGCGAGGCTGTCCAGGATGCACCGCACGATGTGCGCCGGATGCTCCGAGAGGACCGCGCCGGTATTGCGGACCGCGGCCCGGATGCGATCGGGCATGTTGGCGGGGGCGATGAAGTAGGGGTCGTCGGCGTTGATGAGCGGGCCGCCGGGAGGAAGCGCTGCGGCGGCGTCGAGCAGTTCCACCAGTTCCGGTCGGTAGCCCTCTTCCGCCCACGTGCGCTGGCACTCGCTGAGCAGCCAGAGGCCTCCGACGTTGCGCAGGTAGCGGATGGTGCCGTCCACGCCGCGTTCGTTGGTGAAGTTCGCGGCCCGGCTGGCCTCGGACAGGACCGGGTGGGACAGTTCGACGCCGACCAGCGACCACGTGCCCGAGGAGATGTAGGCGAAGTCGCGCCGCTCCGCGGGCACGGCGGCGACGGCCGAGGCGGTGTCGTGCGAGCCCACGGCCACCACCTTCGTGGCGGCGGTCAGGCCGGTCCGTTCCGCGATCTCCGGCAGCAGGGTGCCGACTGTCTCGCCGGGCTGGATCAGCGGTGGGAACAGGTCTTTAGGCAGACCCAGGGCGGACAGGAACTCCGTGGCCCACTCCCCCGCGACGGCGTCGAAGAGCCCGGTAGTGGAGGCGTTGGTGGCCTCCGTGCGGCGCTGGCCCGTCAGCAGGAACCCGATGAGGTCCGGGATGAGCAGCGCCTGCAGCCCGTCAAGGTGGGCCTCGGTGGCGAGCTGGTAGATCGTGTTGAACGGCAGGAACTGCAGCCCCGTGGTGGCGTAGAGGCGGGCCGGGTCCAGGAGCTGGTGGACCCGGGCGACGGCGGCGCGGCTGCGGTCATCGCGGTAGCTGAAGGGCGCCGCAACGAGGTCGCCGGCGGCGTTGACCAAACCGTAGTCCACGGCCCAGGTGTCAATCCCGATGCTGGCGATGCTCTCACCGCGGGCCGCGGCCGCCGTGGCGGCGGCCGCGAGCCCGGTGAGGACCTCGGCGAACAGGGCGTCGAAGTCCCAGCGGAGACCGCCGTCGAGCTCCTTGACCCCGTTGGGGAAGCGGTGCACCGTCTCCAGCTCTGCCCGCCCCTCTATGACGTGGCCCAGGATGACCCGGCCGGAGGAGGCGCCGATGTCGACGGCGGCGAAGACGCTGCCGGCGGAGAGACTGCGGGCGGGCGCCGCACTGCTGTTCGTCACCACGAGTGCCGGGGCGGCGTTCGTCGCTGAGGGTTCCGTGCTCATCGCAGGAAGGCCGCGGCCACGCCGGCGTCGACGGGGATGTGGAGCCCGGTGGTGTGGGAGAGCTCGCTGCCGGTGAGCACGGCGGCGGCGTTGGCCACGTTTTCGGGCAGCACTTCGCGCTTGAGCAGGGTGCGCTGGGCGTAGTACTTGCCCAGCTCCTCTTCCTGCACCCCGTAGACGGCGGCGCGCTTGGCACCCCAGCCGCCGGCGAAGATCCCGGAGCCGCGGACCACGCCGTCGGGGTTGATCCCGTTGACCCGGATCCCGTACTCGCCCAGTTCCGCGGCCAGGAGCCGGACCTGGTGGGCCTGGTCAGCCTTGGTGGCGGAGTAGGCGATGTTGTTCGGGCCGGCGAACACGGAGTTCTTGGAGGAGATGTAGATGATGTCCCCGCCCATTTCCTGGTCGATCATCACCTTCGCGGCGGCCTTGGCCACCAGGAACGAGCCCTTGGCCATGACGTTGTGCTGCAGGTCCCAGTCCTTCTCAGTGGTTTCCAGGAGCGGCTTGGAGATGGAGAGCCCGGCGTTGTTGACCACCAGGTCCAGTCCGCCGAAGGCCAGGACGGCTTCCTGGATAGCTGCGGCGATCTGGGCTTCGTCGGTGACGTCGGCCTGGACGCCGATCGCGACGTCGGAGCCGCCCAGTTCAGCGGCCACGGCCCGGGCGTTGTCCAGGTTCAGATCCGCAATGACCACGCAGGCGCCGTCGGCGGCGAAGCGGGTGGCGATCGCCTTGCCGATGCCCGACGCCGCCCCGGTCACCAGGGCGATGCGGCCGGCGTGGGATTTCGGCTTGGGCAGCCGGGCCAGCTTGGCTTCTTCCAGGGCCCAGTATTCGATCCGGAATTTCTCGGATTCCTCGATCGGGGCGTAGCTGGAGACGGCCTCGGCGCCGCGCATGACGTTGATGGCGTTGAGGTAGAACTCCCCCGCCACCCGGGCGGTCTGCTTGTTCGCGCCGAAGGAGAACATGCCCACCCCGGGGACCAGCACGATCGCCGGGTCCGCGCCGCGCAAGGCAGGGCTGTCCGGGGTCGCGTGGCGGTCGTAGTAGGCCTGGTAGTCCTCGCGGTAGGCGGTGTGGAGTTCCTTCAGACGGGTTACGGAGTCCTCGATCGAAGCGTCGGCGGGCAGGTCCAGGACCAGCGGTTTGACCTTGGTGCGCAGGAAATGGTCCGGGCAGGAGGTGCCCAGGGCGCCGAGCCGCGGGTGCTCTGCGGCTTCGAGGAACTCCAGGACGGTGGGGGTGTCGCTGAAGTGCCCCAGCTGCGGCTTGTCGGTGGACGCGAGTCCGCGGATCACGGGGGCCAGGGCGGCAGCCTTGGCGCGGCGCTCGGTCTCCGGGAGGGCGGCGTAGCCGGGAAGCTTAGGCCCGAATGGTTCGTTCTTGCCGTGATCCTTGATGTACTGCTCGGCCTGCTCGATGATCCACAGCGAGTTGGCTTCGGCCTCTTCGCTGGTTGCGCCCCAGGCGGTGATGCCGTGGCCGCCGAGGATGGTGCCGACCGCGTGCGGGTTGGCGTCCTTGATCGCCGCGATGTCCAGGCCCAGCTGGAATCCGGGCCGGCGCCACGGCACCCAGGCCACCTTCTCGCCGAAGATCTCCTTGGTGAGCGCCTCGCCGTCGGTGGCCGTGGCAATGGCGATGCCGGAGTCCGGGTGCAGGTGGTCCACGTGCGCGGCGTCGACGAGGCCATGCATGGCGGTGTCGATCGACGGCGCGGCACCGCCCAAGCCGAACAGGCAGTAGTCGAACGCCGCCACCATTTCGTCTTCACGCTCGACGCCGGGGTACACGTTCTTGAGCGCCTGCAGCCGGTCCAGCCGCAGCACGGCAAGGCCTTCGGCCTTCAGCGTGCCCAGGTCCCCGCCGGAGCCCTTAACCCACAGGAGCTCGACGTCCTCGCCGGTCACGGGATCCTTCTCGGTGCCCTTGGCGGAGGTGTTGCCGCCGGCGAAGTTGGTGTTCCGCTTGTCCGCGCCGAGGCGGTTGGACCGGGAGATCAGCTCTTCAACAGTCTTGTTGGCTGTGTTCTGCATGTTCATGCCTGCTTACGCTCCCCATCCGGCTTGCTGGCCGCCGACGCGGTCCTCGTTGATTTTCTTCTGGTAGCCGCTGGCCTTGAAAGCGGCCATCGGGTCCGCGGGCAGGCCGCGGGACTCACGCCACTGCGCCAGCGCAGGACGGACATCGGTGTAGAAGGCATCGTTGAAGATGCCGTTGGCGGCCAGGACGTCGCCGCTGCGCTGCGCCTCGGCCAGGGCATCGGTATCGATCAGCAGGGCGCGGGCCGTCATTTCCTGGACGTTGAGCACGGAGCGGATCTGGCCCGGGATCTTTTCTTCCAGGTTGTGGCACTGGTCCAGCATCAGGGCCACGCCCGAGTCCTTACCGAAGCCGCCGCCGCGGATGACCTCATGCATGATGCGGAACAGCTGGAAGGGATCGGCCGCGCCGACGATCAGGTCATCGTCCGCGTAGAAGCGGGAGTTGAAGTCGAAGGAGCCGAGCTTGCCCAGGCGCAGCAGCTGCATGACGATGAATTCGATGTTGGTGCCGGGAGCGTGGTGGCCGGTGTCGAGGCAGACGAAGGCCTTCTCGCCCAGGGCCAGGGTCTGGGCGTAGGAGGTGCCCCAGTCCGGGACGTCGGTGTGGTAAAAGGCCGGCTCGAAGAACTTGTACTCCAGCACCAGGCGCTGCTCCTCGCCCAGGCCGGCGTAGATTTCCTGCAGGGATTCGGCCAGGCGGTCCTGCCGGCCGCGCATGTCATCCTGGCCCGGGTAGTTGGTGCCGTCCGCGAGCCAGATCTTCAAATCCCGCGAACCCGTGGCGTGCATGATCTCCAGGCACTCAAGGTGGTGGTCGACGGCGCGGCGGCGGACCGCCGGGTTGGAAGATGTCAGGGACCCGAACTTGTACTCATCGTCCTGGAAGGTGTTGGAGTTCACCGTGCCCAGGCCCACGCCCAGGTCCGCGGCATACTCCTTCAGGGCCGCATAGTCATCTACCTTGTCCCAGGGGATGTGCAGCGCGACCGTGGGTGCCAGGCCGGTGAGTTCGTGGACCTTCGCGGCGTCGGCCAGCTTCTCGTGGACGGTGCGCGGGGTGCCGGGGGTGCCGAACACCTTGAAGCGGGTGCCGGAGTTGCCGTAGGCCCAGGACGGGACCTCGATGGCGAGTTCCCCGAGGCGACCCAGGGCCGTTTCTATGGTGTTCATGATTGTTCCTTCTGCGGTTGGGGGTTGTCCTCAGCGGCGTTGGCCGCGGACAACTGGTCCTCAAGATTGAAAATTTCGGTGAGCTGGAGGAAGCCCTGGTCCGGCGCCTGTGCTTCGTCTTCGAAAAGGGTTGCCATCTCGGCCTGCCAGCGTGCGTTCACCTCGGTGAGGGCCATGCGGGCGCGCACTGCGTCGAAGTCGTCGCACTCCACATACCCCACCAGCAGCCCGTCGTCGGCGAGGAACAGCGAGTAATTGTTCCAGCCCGCTGCCTTGAGTTCCCGGAGCATCTCCGGCCAGACGGCGGCGTGACGGCGCCGGTATTCGGGAACCTGGCTGGGTTTGACCGAGGAGCGGAAGCACACCCTCATGAGGAATTCTCCTGATCTCGACTCTTGATCATTGAGTTGATTGAATCGATTCATTTAGACAATAGCATTGTGCGTGCTGAGTGAAGAAACTCCGGCGCTGATCATGACATCAGCGCCGGAGCGGGGTGCCTAGAAGTTGTACTGGTCCACGTTCGCGGCGGTGAAGACCGTGGGTTCGCCGAGCAGCACGGTGGAGTTGGGGCCGACCTTGAACTCACCCAGGGTGCCGGCCTTGAACGTCTGGCCTTCGGCGCCGGTGATCTGGCCGGAGGCGAGGGCCGCGCCGGCGTAGGCGGCGAGGTAGCCGAGCTTTTCGACATCCCACAGGGCGAACGACTTCATGGTGCCGTTCTTCAGGTACTCCTTGAGCTGGCTCGGGAAGCCGAGGCCCGTCAGCTGGACTTTGCCCTTGTACTCGGACCCGGAGAGGTACTGGGCGGCTGCGGCAATGCCGACAGTCGTGGGCGAGATGATGCCCTTGAGCGTCGGGTGGGCCTGCAGGAGCGCCTGGACTTCCTGCTGGGACTTCTGGGCGTTGTCATCGCCGTACGCGGTGGCGACGAGCTTGAGCTTGGCGTACTCGGGCTTCTCGAGTTCCTTCTTCATCAGCTCGATCCACGCGTTCTGGTTCGTGGCGTTGGCCGTGGCGGACAGAATGGCGATGTCCCCGCCGTCGGGACCGATGGCGTCGGAGATGAGCTTGATCTGGGTGGACGCGATGCCTTCAGCGGTGGCCTGGTTGATGTAGAGGTCGCGGCAGGAGGGGTCGGTGTCCGAGTCAAAGGTGACCACCTTCGCGCCGGCGCTGCGGGCCTCGTCCAGTGCCGAACAGATGGCCTTGGGATCGTTGGCCGAGGTTGCGATGACGTTGGAGCCCTGCTGCGTGAGCGTGTTGATGTAGCTCACCTGGCTGGAGGCGCTGGCCTCTGAGGGGCCCACCTCGGAGAAGACGCCCTTGTACTCGTCCACCGCGGCCTTGCCGCCGCGGTCTGTGACCGTGAAGTAGGAGTTGTTCAGCTGCTTGGGCAGGAAGGCCACCTTTAGGCCTTCCTTGATCGGCGCATTCGGATCCGCTGCGGCGCTGGAAGATGCGGCCCCGCCGCCGGCGGTGCTGGAGGTGTTGGTGGTTCCACCGCAGGCGCTAAGCGCCAGCGCAAGTCCCGTGGCGACGGCGATATAGGCCGGCGCGAGGCGACGGGATCCGGTCGTGGACATGAATTTCATAGTGGTGCCTTTCAACTGAACGTCGTTGTTGCTGTGGTGTGAACGGTGGTCAGGTCGTTGAAGCTTTGTGGGAGAGAGAACGGACCCAGGCGATGGCGTTAGGGGCGACGACGGCCAGGATCAGGAGGCCGCCGGTGAGCATGGACAGCGTGTCCTCGGGGACGCTCGCCAGCTGGAGAGCGTTGCGCAGGATGGCCAGAAGCCCGACGCCGGCGATGACGCCCGGAAGGGTGCCCTTGCCGCCAAAGATGGACACGCCGCCGAGCAGTACTGCCGCGATGACCGACAGTTCCAGGCCCGTGGCGTTATCACCGCGTGCGCTTCCGTATCGCAGGGTCCACCACACGCCGACCAGTGCCGCGACGGTGCCCGAGATGACGAAGAGCCAGAACTTTGTCCGCGCGACGCCGATTCCCGAGAAACGGGCGGCGTCCACGCTGTAGCCGATGGCGAACAGGGAGCGGCCGAAGCCGGTGAAGTGCAGGGCGACACCGAAGATGATGACCAGGAGGATGACCGGCAGAATCCAGACGGGGATGCCCGTGGTGCCGATCTTTGCCTGCAGGCCCGTGGTGATGGCCCGCGGGAAGCTGGTGACCGCCTGATCCCCCAGGACAACGAAGGCAAGCCCGCGGTACAACGCCAGGGTACCGATGGTCACGGCCAGGGACGGCAGGCCGACGACGGAGACCAGGAAACCGTTGAGCGCCCCGGACACGGCGCCGAGGACAAGGCACAAGGGGACGATCGTTTCCATCGGCATCCCGGCGTTCCAGAGCGCTCCGAATACGCAGCTGACGAAGCCTGCGATGCTGGCGACGGACAGGTCGATCTCGCCGGTGATAATGATCAGCGTCATCGGCAGCGCCAGGAGCAGGACCGGGATCACGTCGATGAGGAGGAACCCGACGTTGCGGGAGGTTGCGAAACCGCTCACGGTCAGGGAGGCGACGATGATGCTGGCCACGAGGGCCAGAATGATGGCGGTGTCCCAGCTGCGCAGGAAGCCGAAGCGGGGGGCGCGGCGGGTTTCTGCTGCCGGCGGTGCTGTATCAACCAGCATGTGAATCGTGTCCTCTCAGACGGCGCTCGGTGCGCAGGGCAAGGTATCGGTCCAGGACAATCGAGGCCAGGATCAGGACGCCGATCATGGCCCGCTGCCAGAACGGCGAGACGCCCAGGACCGGAAGGGCAGAGGTGATGGTGGTCAGGAGCACGGCGCCGAGGGCTGCCCCGTAGACCGTGCCGACACCGCCGGCAATGGCCACCCCGCCAACCACGGCCGCGGCCACGACGTTCAGTTCAAGGCCCTGGCCCGCCGTCGCGTCGAGGTTGCCGTACTTGGCTGCATAGATGACCCCGCCGAGTCCGGCGAGGGCGCCGGAGATTGCGAAAGCGGAGAAGACCTTCCGCCCGACCCGGATTCCGTACAGTCGGGCGGCCTGGACGTCCGATCCGATGGCGTAGAACTCGCGTCCGGAACGCAGGTTCTTCAGGTAGAGGCCGAAAGCCATGACGACCGCGAGGGCGATCAGGGCCAGGTAGGGGAATCCCAGCAGCGTGCCGGCACCGAGCGCCAGGAAGTCTGCCGGCAGGTCGGAGGGGCTGATCTGCTGGCCCTGGGCCCAGGCGAAGTCAACGCCGCGGAAGATGTACAAGGTTCCCAGGGTGACCACCAGGGCCGGCACCTTGGCCACCGCGATCAGTGCCCCGTTGATGGCCCCCAGCGTGGCGCCGAGGGCGATGCCGATGCCGAGCATGGCGATCACGGGAAGATCGGGCAGCGCGATGAAGATTTTTCCGGTCGCGAACGCCGTCAGTCCGAGCACTGAGCCGACCGACAGATCCACGTTCTTCGTCACGATCACGATCGCCTGGCCGACGGCGAGGATCACCAGGATCGAGGAGTTCAGCAGCAGGTCTTTGATGCTCTGCGCGCTCAAGAACCGGGGGTTGGCCGCTACTGTGACGGCGATCAGGATGACCAGCGCGAGGAACACGCTGAATTCACGGGATCGGGTCAACGTCCCGAGCCAGGCCGTGGACGGCTGACGTTGCAGGGTTAGGGTGGTCACGCTGTTGTCTCCTTGGTTTTCGGGTCGACTCCCGTGGCCGCCGTCATGACGGATTCCTCCGTGGCGTCCTTGCGGCTAAGTTCGGCGGTGATCCGTCCCTCGTGCATCACCAGTACGCGGTCCGACATGCCTAGGATCTCGGGCAGTTCCGAGGAGATCATGAGGACGGCCAGGCCCGTGCCCGCGAGCTCGGAGATGAGCCGGTGCACCTCGGACTTGGTGCCGACGTCGATTCCGCGGGTGGGTTCGTCGATGATCAGGATTCGCGGGCCGGTGGCCAGCCACTTGCCCAGGACGACCTTCTGCTGGTTGCCGCCTGAAAGAGTCGAGATCGGGGACATCGGGGACCCCGCCTTGATCTGCAGCTTCTTGGCCCATTCCTTTGTGGCCTGGGCCTCGGCCTGGTTGGTGAGGAGGCCGAAACGGCTCAGTTTCCGCCGGAGCGTCAGGGTGAGGTTCCGGCTCACGTTCAGCTCCATGACCAGGCCCTGCTTGCGTCGGTCCTCCGGCACGAACGCGAGCCCGGCGGCCATCGATGCCCGCGGGGACAAGGATTTGAGCGGCGCGTCGCGGACCAGGACTTCACCGGAGTCGTATTTGTCGATGCCGAAGACGGCCCGCGCCACCTCGGAACGCCCGGCGCCCACAAGGCCGCTGAGGCCGACGATTTCGCCGGCCCGCACGGTGAAGGATATATCCGAGAACACGCCCTTGCGGCTGAGCCCCTTCACCTCGAGGGCGGTGGGCCCGATCGTCGTTTCCTGCTTGGGGAACAAGGACGCGACGTCGCGGCCGACCATCTGCCGGATCACGCCGTCGACGGTGAGTTCGGAGGCCGGGGCGGTGGCGACGTGCGCGCCGTCGCGCATCACGGTGATCCAGTCCGCCAGGGCAAAGACTTCCTCGAAGCGGTGGGAGATGAACATTACCGCGGCCCCCTGGGCCTGCAGGGTCCGGGTGACGGCGAAGAGCCTGTCAACTTCGACGCCGCTGAGCGCCGCCGTCGGTTCGTCCATGATCAGGACGCGCGCGTCGAGCGAAATGGCCTTGGCGATTTCGACCACCTGCTGGTCGGCAATCGAGAGACCTTGCGCGGCCCGGTCGGGATCGATCTTGACCCCCAGCTGCTCAAAAAGCTCCAGGGCCTGCTGGCGCATCGCCTTCCGGTCGATCCTGCGCAGGGAGCGCAGCGGCTGCCGGCCCATGAAGATGTTCTCGGCGACAGTAAGATCCGGGAACATGGTCGGTTCCTGGTAGATGACGGCGATCCCTGCCTCGCGGGCATGGAGCGGATCGCGGAACGAGACCTCCTCGCCATCCAGCAGAACCTGACCACGGTCCTGCTGGTGCAGTCCGGCGAGGGTCTTGACCAGAGTGGATTTGCCGGCGCCGTTTTCTCCGACCAGCGCGGTGACCTGACCCCGGTACAGGCTGAGGCTGGCGCCGCGCAGCGCGTGCACCGCGCCGAAGGACTTGTGGATGTCCCGCAGTTCCAGAAGCGGAACATCTGCCGCCTGGGCCCTCCGGGTGCTCCGAACCGTGGCGTCCTGTGCTTCGGCCATGTCCGTTACTCCTTTGTAATGAATCGATTCATTTGTGAACCTACTCACACGTTAGGGCTTGTTTCCGCTGCGTGTCAACCAGCAAACATCCGGGCGGCCAATGTGAACGACGTAACATTGAAGGAGTGGATTGATTCGATTCAGTGATTAGGAGGTTCTTACGTGTCAAGCGGCCCGGGTGCAAAGCTGAAGGATGTCGCCGCGCTTGCGGGGGTTTCCGTCGGCACTGTTTCAAATGTCCTCAACCGGCCGGAGCAGGTCTCGGTCGACAAGAAGAGCCGCGTCCTGGCTGCCATCGACCAGCTGGGATTCGTGCGCAACGAATCGGCCCGGTCGCTGCGGTCCGGGTCCACCCGGAGCCTCGGCATGCTCGTACTGGACGTCCGGAACCCCTTCTTCACCGATGTGGCGCTGGGGGCCGAAAACGTCGCCGAAGACCACAAGCACTCCCTGATCCTGGCCAACAGCGCCGAGGACACGGGGCGGGAGTTGGCCTATCTGGACCTGTTCGAGCAGCAGCGCGTCCAGGGCGTCCTGATCACCCCGTTCGGCCAGGTTCTGGAGCGGCTCGAAACCATGCGTGCCCGGGGCATCCCCTCGGTGCTCGTTGACCGGCTCGCACGCACGGATCAGTTCTGCTCGGTTTCGGTGGACGACGTCGCCGGCGGCGCGACAGCCCTGACCCATCTCCTAAGCGTCGGTTCGGTGCGCCCGGCGTTCGTGGGCGGTCCCTTCACGCTGCAGCAGGTCGAGGACCGCTACCGCGGTGCCGCCGACGCGGCCGAAGCGGCTGGGGTATCGCTGCAATTGTTCGAAACGCCCGACCTGAAATTTGAGCGCGGGCGCCAGATCGGCGATCTCATCGGAAATCTTCAGCCCGACAAGCGGCCGGACGCCGTGTTTGCCGCCAATGACCAGCTGGCGCTCGGGCTCCTGCAGTCCTTCGCCGCCAACGGGCTCCGCGTGCCCGAGGACATCGCAATCGTGGGCTTCGACGACATCGACTTCGCTTCCCAATCGAGCATTCCGCTCAGCTCCATCAGCCAGCCGCGGCACCTGATCGGCGAGCGTGCCGCCCAGCTCCTTTTCGACGAAATCGACGACGAGAACGGTCACGTCCACAGCCAGGTGGTGTTCACGCCGGAACTCGTTGCCAGGCAGAGCACCCGGCGCCACTAGCGAGCCCCTGCCCTGCGCCCTTCAGGACCGGGGGCATGTGCCCTTTCGCCCCGTCCGGAGCGCACGCTCGGGCTTCCGCCAGGCCCATTGACCGGACGCACCCTGCTGGGTACGGTCACGTGCATCGATCCGCCCCGGCCGCTGCATCGCCTACGGCTGGCGAACATTTCGGGAGGCCCCCATGGGCAGCACAGACTATGAGTTCCGGACTGTCTGGCGGGTGGCCGGCACGCCGGAGGAGGTCGCGGCCGTCCTCGGCGACGCCACCGCCCTGCCCCGCTGGTGGCCGTCCGTCTATCTCAGCGTCGAGCCGGTGGCCGGCGGTCCGGAACCCGGGCCCGGCGTTCCCCGCCCCGTGCGCCTCCATACGAAGGGCTGGCTGCCTTACACGCTCCGGTGGACGCTCACGGTCACGGAGCCGGTCACCAGCCGCGGCTTCGCCCTCACCGCCGCCGGCGACCTCAACGGCACCGGCCGCTGGACCTTTGAGCCGGACGGGCCGGAAACGGTCATCACCTACGACTGGCGGGTCAGCGCCGCCAAGCCGCTGCTGCGGCGGCTGAGCTGGCTGCTCAAACCCGGTTTCGCCGCCAATCACCGCTGGGCGATGGCCCGCGGCGAGGAGAGCCTGGCCCTGGAGCTGCGCCGGCGCCGGGCTGCAGCGGGGATCGCCACCGGCGCAACGCACCCTGTTCCACCGCCGCCGCGGCCCACCTTCGCCTGGCTGCGGTGGCGGGCCTGAACCGGCCGGCAGCCCGCGCCGGCGCGCATGACAGCGATGCGGAGCGGAAGGCGTGGCGCCCAAACTCCCGCACTGTCCCCGCAACGGACTCCCGCACTGGACTCCTGCACAACGAGACGGAGGTGTCTCATTCAGTTGACCATTGAGCCGACAAGCCATTCCACGGTTAGCTGGATCACATCAACGTTTCCCCGTGACCTTTCAGGAATCCTCATGACTTTGCAGAAGAACCGGCCCTCCGGCGGCCCCGTCCACTGGGACGACGTCGAGATCGGCGACGCCGTCCACCTCCGCCGGGGCGGCCGCATTGAGTACGCCGGACGCGTCGACAACCGCACCGCCGACGGCGCCGTCGTGTGGGTGCTCTCCGACGGCGGACGCCGGCAGCTGTTCCATGTTGCCGACGGCTTCGAACTGACCGTGGCAGACCCCGAAGGAGCCCGTCATGCTGACAACTGAACGCTCCGCACCCCTGGTGCGCCAGCCGACCACCCTGTCCGGCACCGCAGCCGGGACGGACACCTGGGCTTCCGGCGCCGCCTCCTGCCCCGATGACTGCCACTACTGCTCGGGCCCCGAGACCGACTAGCCGCAGCGGCTTCCCTCCCCCGGGCACTCCCGCACCTCCCCGGCGCCAGCCGCCCGGGCCCCTCAGCTCCCGCGCGCCGGTAGAATCTGGTAGGAAACCGCGACCCGCGATCAGCGACCCGTCAGGAGGACTCCGTGCGACTACACGACGCCCGGGTTCCTTTCCATTCCCTCCGGGCCGCCCTCTTCGCCACCACCGCGGTGACGCTGGCAGCCTGTGCCCACGTCGTCTCCGGCGGCCAACTGCCCGGTTCCGGCATCCTGGTTGCCATCCTGGCCCTGACCGGACTGGCCTGCACGGTTGCCACCCGGCTCCATCTTGGGTTCCCGGCCGCGGCCGCCCTCCTGGGCGCCGGGCAGGTGGTCCTGCACGAGGCCTTCACCGCGTTCGGCGGATCCGTTGCGGGGACGCCCGCCGGCGAGCCAACCCACCACGGCCTGGCCGTCATCCCCGCTGGGACCCTCACCCATCTTCAGCCCCATGAGCTGGACTCCCCGCTGGCCCTGTTCATGCTGAGCGGCCACGCGCTGGCCACTCTTGCCTGCGCGCTGCTCCTGGCCAAGGGCGAAGACGCCCTGTGGGCCCTCGCCGCCTGGCTCCGGCCGCTAGTCCAGCTCCCGTCACCGGTGACGCCCGACGCCGGCCCCGCACCGGTGCCGGCCGGCTGGCCGGCGGACTGTGCCCCGCTCCCCTGGCGGAACCTCCGTCCCGATAGCCGCCGCGGCCCGCCCGCCGCCGTCGTACTTCCCTGACATCCCTCCGGCCGCGGCCGGAGCTGTCCCGCTCTGCTGTGCCCTCAACCGGCCCGTTCCGATCCGGCCTGCGCTGCCGTGCGCTGCCCTGCGCTGATCGAATCCGCCCGTTCTGGGCCGCCTGTGCTGCCCCGTCCTGTCCTGGGCTGGGCTGATCCGCACAGCCATGAGCGGTAGGAGCCGCCGCGTCCACCCCCACTTTCGCGCTGCCCCGAGCGCAGCGCGTCCGCCTGAAAGGCACCCTTACCTTGAAAACCACACTGCACGCCTCTGCCCTCCGCCGCACCCTCTCCGTCACGGCCGTGGCCGGCGGAACGGCGGCGCTGATGCTCGCCGGGCTTCCGGCCGCGTCCGCGCACGTCGAAGCCACCCCGGACAAGACCGCCGCGAACTCGTACGCCCTGCTGACCTTCGGGATTCCGCACGGCTGCGATACGTCCGGGACCACCAAAATGACCATCACCCTGCCCGCCGAACTCAACGACGCCCAGCCCACGGTGAACCCGAACTGGACGGTGCAAAAGGTTACGGAGCAGCTGCCCGCGCCCAAGAAACTGGACAACGGGACGTCCATCACCAAGCGGACCAGCCAGATCGTCTACACGGCCAAGTCCCCGCTGGACCCGGAGCTGCGGGACACCCTGGTGCTCTCCGTGAAGCTGCCCGATACTCCGGGGAAGACCCTCTACTTCCCCACCCTGCAGACCTGCGAGCAGGGTCAGACCGACTGGTCGCAGATCCCGCAGGAAGGCCAGGACGAGGAATCCCTCAAAACCCCGTCACCGTCTGTGACGGTCACCGACGCCGTCGCAGGCGCGGACGGCCATTCGGCCCACACTGCCAGCGTTGAGGCCGCCCCGGCAGCAACCCAGATGGCGTCCGTGGACGACGGCGGCGCGCAGGCCCGGAGCTGGGGCGCCATGGCCGCCGGGCTAGGCGGCCTAGTGCTCGGCGGGGCAGCATTCATCCGAAGCCGCACCAAGAACGGCAGCAGCTCCGTGACCCAGAAGTAACGCGCAGCGCGGTTGACCTCGGTTGATGCCCGGAAATCACAATCCGGGCATCAATCGGGGCTCCGTCGCCGTGGCGTCGTTGACTAAGGCATCGGCGGGCATAAAGGTGGAGCCATGAGGTCTCAGCGAATGAATCATGCACTGCTTGTGACAACGGCTGCCGTCGCGGCCCTCCTGCTCAGCGGCTGCGGGGGCAGCGCGGCGCAGACCCAGTCGGCGACGTCACCGGCTACCGCGTCGGCCAGCCCGGCCAGCCTGCCCGCAGCCTCCGGCGCCGCAACGGACACCTCTGCCGCCCCGGCATCGCAGGCGGCCCAGTCCGGCCCCGCGCTGTGCAAGGCCGCGGGCCTGACGGCCACCACCGACTCTACCGGCGGCGGCGCGGCGGGCAGCGTCTACATGAAACTGATCGTGACCAACTCCGGCACCGAGCCGTGCCTGCTCAAGGGCTACGCGGGCGTCTCCCTCACGGCAGGGGCCGACGGCGAGCCGATCGGCGCCGCCGCCACCCGCGACGACTCCACGCCGGTCACCGATGTCCAGCTTGCCCCGGGCCAGGCCGGCGTCGCCACCCTGCGCTATACCCAAGCCGCCAACTACGGGGACTGCACCCGGACGCCCGCGGCAGGATTCCGGGTCTACCCGCCTGAGGACACCGCTTCCCTGTTCCTCCCGCAGCCGCTTGATGCCTGCAGCAACACCGAGATCAACCTGCTGACCATCGGGGCCTTCCAACCGAAGTAGCCCCAGACGCCCCAGGACATTGCCCGGCCAATAGTGTCGGCCGGGTAGGGCATGATGGAGGAATGAAGGGGCAGGAGCTCGCCGGCGGCACACTTGCGGCCGACGCCATGGACCGGTTCAGCCGGCCGACCCGGGACTGGTTCCTGGGCGCCTTTTCCGGGCCCACCCCGGCCCAGAACGGCGCCTGGAATGCCATCTCCTCCGGCTCGCATGCCCTCGTTGTCGCTCCCACCGGCTCCGGCAAGACGCTCGCTGCGTTCCTCTGGGCGCTGGACCGGCTGATCGCCTCCGCCCCGGCCGAGCCCGAAGCCCTGCCCGGCCTGGACACGACGGCCAAGGGCGGCCGCCGGAAAACGGTCCCGCGGAAGACCCGCGTACTGTACATTTCCCCGCTCAAGGCCCTCGGCGTCGACGTCGAACGCAACCTTCGCGCGCCGCTGATCGGCATCACGCAGACCGCCAAACGCCTGGACCTCCCCACCCCGCTCATCACCGTGGGCGTCCGGTCCGGGGATACGACGGCGGCCGACCGCCGCTCGTTGCTCAGCCACCCGCCGGACATCCTCATCACTACCCCGGAATCCCTCTTCTTGATGCTGACGTCCAAGGCGAGGGAAACCCTCAGCGAGGTGGACACGATCATCATCGACGAGGTTCACGCCGTCGCCGGCACCAAGCGCGGAGCACATCTGGCGGTGTCGCTGGAACGGCTCGACGCGCTGCTGCCCAAGCCCGCCCAGCGGATCGGGCTGTCGGCCACCGTGGAACCCAAAGAGCTGGTGGCGCAGTTCCTCGCCGGGTCGGCACCGGTGGAAATTGTGGCTCCTCCGTCGCGGAAGAACTGGGACCTGACCGTTTCTGTCCCGGTTGAGGACATGTCCGATCTCCAGGGCGCCGCGGGGGCTTTCGATTCCGGTCCTGCCTCCGGTCTCCAGCCACAGGCGTCCATCTGGCCGCATGTGGAGGAAAAGATCGTGGACCTGGTGCTGGCCAACCAGTCCACCATCGTGTTCGCGAACTCCCGCCGCCTCGCCGAACGGCTTACCGCCCGGCTCAACGAGATCTACGCCGAACGCCAGCTCATGGCAGCTGGCGGCGGCTGGACCGAGTTTGGCGCAGACGCGCCGGACTTCGAAGCCGGACCGAATGCTGTGCCGATCGCCGTGCAGTCCGGCGGCGCCTCGGCGCTGCCCACCTCCACCGCCACGCCGGCGCACATGATGGCCCAGGCCGGCAGCACCGCGGGCGCCGATCCCGTGCTGGCCCGCGCCCACCACGGCTCCGTCTCCAAGGATCAGCGGGCCCTGATCGAGGACGATCTCAAGTCCGGGCGGCTGCGCTGCGTCGTGGCCACGTCCTCCCTGGAACTGGGCATCGACATGGGTGCTGTGGACCTCGTGGTGCAGGTCGAGTCGCCGCCCTCGGTGGCCAGCGGCCTGCAGCGGGTGGGCCGCGCCGGCCACCAGGTGGGCGAAATTTCCCAGGGCGTCCTGTTCCCCAAGCACCGGGCCGATCTCGTCCACACGGCCATCACCGTGGAACGGATGCTCGACGGCAAGATCGAGCGGCTCAGCGTGCCGGCCAATCCGCTGGACATCCTTGCGCAGCAGACGGTCGCCGCCGCCGCGCTGGGCGCCATCGACGTCGAGGAATGGTTCGCCACGGTCCGGCGATCGGCGCCCTTCGCCTCGCTCCCCCGGTCCGCGTTCGAGGCCACCTTGGACCTGCTCGCCGGACGCTACCCCTCGGACGAATTCGCGGAGCTGCGGCCGCGGGTCATCTGGGACCGGAACGCCGGGACCATCGAGGGCCGTCCCGGGGCGCAGCGGCTCGCCGTCACCTCCGGCGGAACCATCCCGGACCGCGGGCTGTTCGGCGTCTACATCATCGGCACCGAGGTCGAGGGGACCGGCGGTTCCGCCGGCGGTGCCAGTGCGGACGGCAGGGCAGCCAGCCCTGCCACGGCGGCGGCCAAGGGCGGGCGCCGGGTGGGCGAACTCGACGAGGAAATGGTCTATGAATCGCGGGTGGGCGATATCTTCGCCCTTGGCGCCACCAGCTGGAAGATCGAGGACATCACGCACGACCGCGTCCTGGTCTCGCCGGCGTTCGGTCAGCCGGGCAAGCTGCCGTTCTGGAAGGGCGATTCGCTGGGCCGGCCCGTGGACCTGGGTCGCGCCCTCGGCGCGTTCATGCGCGAACTCTCAGCGTCCGACGTCGGACCAGCCACCGAGCGATGCAAGGCCAGCGGGCTGGACGACTACGCGGCGAACAACCTGATCCAGTACCTCGCCGAACAACGGCTCGCCACCGAGGTGGTCCCCAGTGATACCACCCTTGTGGTGGAACGCTTCCACGACGAGCTCGGGGACTGGCGCGTGGTGCTGCACAGCCCCTTCGGCCTGCCGGTGCATGCGCCGTGGGCCCTGGCCGTGGGCCAGCGCCTGCACCAGCGCTACGGGATGGACGGCTCGGCGATGGCCGCCGACGACGGCATCGTGCTGCGGGTGCCCATGATGGAAGACGAGCCGCCGGGTGCGGAGCTTTTCCTCTTCGATCCCGAGGAGCTGGAACAGATCGTGACGGCGGAGGTCGGCGGCAGTGCCCTCTTCGCCTCCCGCTTCCGCGAGTGCGCCGCCCGCGCCCTGCTCCTGCCGCGGCAGAACCCCGGCAAACGGCAGCCGCTGTGGCAGCAGCGGCAGCGCTCCGCGCAGTTGCTCGATGTGGCGCGGAAGTACCCGACGTTCCCGATCGTCCTGGAGACGGTGCGCGAGTGCCTGCAGGATGTCTACGACCTTCCGGCGCTCAAGGACATCGCCGCCTCGGTGGAACGCCGCGAGCTCAGGATCGTGCAGACCACCACCCAACAGCCCTCACCGTTCGCGAAGTCCTTGCTCTTCGGTTACGTGGCCCAGTTCCTCTACGAAGGGGATTCACCACTGGCGGAGCGCCGCGCCGCGGCCCTGGCGCTCGATTCCACCTTGCTCAACGAGCTCCTGGGCCGGGTGGAGCTGCGCGAACTCCTCGACGCGAAGGTCATCGACGCCACGGAACGTGAGCTGCAGCGGCTCGCTCCGGACCGCCGGGCGCGCGGGCTGGAGGGCGTCGCGGACCTCCTGCGCCTCCTGGGCCCGCTCACTCCGGACGAGGTTGCCGCCCGCCTGGAATCGGTGGCGGCACCAACCGCGGGCATTGAACCCGCCGGAACCCTGGCACTGGCGAGCGCCGAGGTTGCCCCGGCGCGGGAGCCTGCTCCAGCGTCTGCCAAGACTCCTGTGGCGGGCGACGCCGTCACCGGGGTCCACGTCGCCGCGGCCCACCTGACCGCGCTGCAGCGGGCCAACCGGGCGATCAAGGTCAACATCGCCGGCGTCGAACGCTTTGCGGCGGTCGAAGACGCCGCCCGGCTCCGCGATGCCCTCGGCGTGCCGCTGCCCATGGGCGTGCCGCTGGCGTTCATTGAACCGGTCGCGGACCCGCTCGGCGACCTCGTCTCGCGCTACGCCCGCACGCACGGGCCCTTCACCGCCGCCGAGGCCGCGGCGCGGCTGGGCCTCGGCGTCGCCGTCGTCGGCACCGCGCTGAAGCGGCTCGCCGCGGACGGCCGCGTGGTGGAAGGCGAGTTCCGCCCGCACGCACCGGCGCCCGCAGTCACGGCGGACACTACGGCAGCCAGCACCGCACCCGGCACCGCGGAATCCGAGGACGCGGCGGCCACGGCCCCGACTGCCGTTGCGCCTGTCGTTCCGCCTTTGGCGGGAGTGAGCGAGTGGTGCGACGCGGAGGTCCTCCGCAAGCTGCGCCGTCGTTCGCTCGCCGCGCTCCGGGCCGAAGTGGAGCCCGTGGACGCCACGGCGTACGGCCGGTTCCTTCCCGCCTGGCAAAACGTGCGAACACCCGGCGGCCGCGGGCAGTCCGCGCTGCGCGGCCTCGACGGCATCATCACGGCCGTCGACCAGCTCTCCGGCGTGCCCATTCCGGCCTCCGCCTGGGAGCCGCTGGTGCTGGCCAGCCGCGTCTCCAATTACCAGCCCGCCATGCTGGACGAACTCATGGCCGCCGGCGAGGTCCTCTGGTCCGGGGCCGGCTCGCTGCCGGGCAACGACGGCTGGATCAGCCTCCACCTCGCCGATTCGGCCGAACTGACGCTGAATCCCGCCGTCGATTTCGAACCCGGCGACGCCCAGCGGCGGCTCCTGGAGCACCTGCAGACCAACGGCGGCGGCTATTTCTTCCGGCAGCTGACCGACGTTGCCGGCGGCATGGACACCGTTCTGAGCGACCAGGACGTGGTGGCCGCGCTGTGGGATCTCGCCTGGGCGGGCCGGATCACGGGCGACACCTTTGCCCCCGTCCGGGCCCTCATCGCCGGCGGGCACACCGCGCACCGGCAGGTGGGGCGCGCCCCGCGGGCTCGCGCGCCGCGGCTCAGCCGCCTCGGGCGTGCGCACGGCACCGGCCTGCTCGGATCGCCGGGGCTCACCGGCGGCAGGTACGGCTCGGTGACCGGCACCGCGCCCGCGCCCCCGCTCGCCGCCGGACGATGGTCCGCCCTGCCATCCCCGGAACTCGATGCCACCATCCACGCCCGGGCCACCGCGGAACTCCTTCTGGACCGCTACGGCGTGGTCACCCGCGGCTCCGTCATGGCAGAAAACATCCTCGGCGGCTTTGGCCTTATGTACAAGGTGCTGGCACGGCTCGAGGAGGCCGGCCGGTGCCGCCGCGGCTACTTCATCGAGCACCTCGGCGCCGCGCAGTTCGCCGTGCCGGCCACGGTGGACCGGCTGCGGTCCTACGTCGAGGACGCCCAGCTGCACAAGGCCGAACCGGTGGCGCTCGCCCTCGCCGCCACCGACCCCGCCAACCCGTACGGCGCCGCGCTGCCGTGGCCTGCGCTTAACGTCGACGCCGGCACAGGCCACCGCCCCGGCCGGAAAGCCGGCGCCCTTGTGGTTCTGGTCGACGGCGCCTTGGCCCTCTACGTCGAACGCGGCGGCAAGACCCTGCTCGCCTTCAGCGACGACGCCGAGGTCCTGGCCGCGGCGGGCACGGCCCTGGTGGGAGTGGTGACCCGCGGCGCAGTGGACAAGTTGATCATGGAGAAAGTCAACGGCCACGGCATCCTCGACACCCCGGTGGCCGCCGCCCTCGCCCAGGCCGGGGCCTACTCCACCCCGAAGGGACTGAGGATCCGTGCCTGAGGGCGATTCCGTCTTCCGCGCCGCGGCGCAGCTGCATGCCGCCCTGGCCGGCAAGGAACTGGTTTCGTCCGACTTCCGCGTCCCGCGCTTCGCCACCCTGAAGCTCGGCGGCTGGACCGTGGACGAGGTGGTGCCCCGCGGCAAGCACCTGTTGATGCGGGTGCAGGGGCCGACGCCGAAGGACCGGCTCACCATCCACTCGCACCTGAAGATGGAGGGCAGCTGGCAGGTCTACCCGTCCGGAGGTCGCTGGCGGAAGCCCGGCTTCACGGCCCGGTGTGTGCTGCGCACCGCCACAGCAGACGCCGTCGGGTTCTCCCTCGGCATTCTTGAGGTGGTCCGCACCGACCAGGAGGACTCGATCGTGGGGCACCTGGGCCCGGATCTGCTGGGCCCGGGCTGGGACGCGGCCGAGGCCGAACGCCGGCTGCGCGCGGACCCCGATGTCCCCATCGGGGTCGCCCTGCTGGACCAGAGCAAGCTGGCAGGGATCGGGAACATCTACCGGTGCGAGGCCTGCTTCCTCTCGGGCGTCCATCCGGCGGCGCCCGTGTCCGCGGTGCCGGATCTCGCCGCCATGATCACGGAGGCCCAGGGACTGCTGGCGGCCAATCTCGGCCCGGGCCGCCGGACGACCGTGCTGAATGCGCGGGGCGTCCCGGTGGGCCGCACGGCCGGACGCCCCGGCTACTGGGTTTACCGGCGCGAGCACCAGCCGTGCCTCAAATGCGGTTCCCCGATCCGCCGCGGAGTCCTTGGCAAGGAGACCGGCACCGGCACGCTCACGGAGGAGCGGGACATCTACTATTGCCCCACGTGCCAGCCGCTGCCGGCCCCCGCAACGGGACCGGCGTAGCCCCCGGTCGTAGGGACCCCTGCGTAGCGACCCCTGCGCGGCGTGATCGGACTCGTGACGCGGAATAGCGTCTGCGCGGCGCTCTTTACCTGAGGACACCTGGATTCCCGCGTCGAGGGGAAATCTGCGCGTCGGCAGGGATTTCCCCCGTCGTCAAGATGCGGGTACCGGATGGACCGCTCAGGATTCGGAGGTCAGGAAGCCGCGGTCAAGAAGTCGCGGTCAAGAAGTCGCGCTCAAGAAGCCGCGACGGCGGGGTCGGCCTCCGCCACCGGGATCTCGGGCCGCTTCGCTTCCGGCACGGTGAACCGCGGCAGCAACAACTGCACCAGCGGGCCGATCGCCAGCGCGTACAGCACCGTGCCCACACCAACAGAACCGCCCAGCAGCCAGCCGGCCCCGAGGACCACCACTTCGATCCCGGTGCGGGAGGCCCGCACCGACCAGCCCGTGCGCCGGGCGAGTCCCGTCATGAGTCCGTCCCGGGCCCCGGGTCCGAGGCGGGCGCCGATGTAGCAGGCAGAGGCGATGCCGTTGAGCACGATGGCCCCCGCGAGCATTCCGATCTGGCCGCCAAGGTGCGAGAACTTCGGGATGAGGGCCAGTCCGACGTCCGCGAACACACCCACCAGCACGGCGTTGCACAGAGTGCCGACGCCGGGCCACTGCCGGAGCGGAATCCAAAAGAGCAGGACGAGGAAGCTGACGATCACCACCACCGTGCCGATGCTCAGCCCGGTCTTGACAGCGAGTCCCTGGTGGAAGACGTCCCAGGGATCCAGTCCCAGGCCGGCCCGGATGAACATTGCGAGCGAAACGCCGTACATGGCGAGGCCGATCAGGAGCTGGAGGAGTCTGCGGGTCAACATGGAGTCCATCCTCCAGGAAAACTGGCCTTGTAATCCATAGCCAGTTTGAAATACTGGCTACATGCCGATCTCTCTGACGCCCGGATCACTGGCCCGCCAGCTGGGCGAGTGGAACGTTGGTGCCGCCCCCGCCTACCGCGAGCTGGCCGACGTCGTCCGCCTGCTCATCCTCGACGGGCGCATTGCCCTGGATGTCGCCCTGCCGAGCGAGCGCTCCCTGGCCGTAAGCCTTGGAATCAGCCGCACGACGGTAACTGCGGCGTACGCTCTGCTGCGCGAGCAGGGCTTCCTCAGCAGCGGTCAGGGCAGCCGTAGCCGCAGCTGCATCCCGAGCCAGGGGCCCGCGCATGCCGGCGGCCCCGATGGCGCCCTGCGGCTCAGCGGCGCTCCCGGCCTGGCGGTGCCGGACGGAATCCTGGACCTGGCCTACGCGTCCCTGCCCGCCAGCGGCGAAGTGGTGCACCGGGCCTTTGCCGCGGCGCTGACGGAGCTGCCGGCACTGCTGCCGGGCTTCGGCTACGACGCCCTGGGCGTGGGCCCGCTCCGCGAAGCTATCGCAGCGCGGTACACCGCCGCGGGTGTTCCCACCACGGCCGGGCAGATCCTGGTCACCTCGGGCGCACAGCATGCCCTGAACATTGTGCTCCGCACCCTGGCCGGCCGCTCGGGCACCAAGGTGCTCGTGGAACATCCGAGCTACCCCAATGCCCTCGACGCCATCCGGGCCGCGGGCTGCCGCCCGGTTCCCGTGGCCATGCCCGCCCCAGGGCCGACGGGCACGGGCCACACCGGCACAGGCCAGACCGGCACGGCGGGCAACGGCGCTAGCCACCACGGAATTGGCCACCACGGCGTTCCTCACCACGGCGCTGGCGGCTGGGACTTCGAGGCCATGGAATCAGCGCTACTGCAGCAGCGGCCCGCGATGGCCTATGTGGTGCCGGACTTCCACAACCCCACCGGGCGGCTGATGCCCGATTCCCAGCGGCGCCGCCTCGTGAAGGCTGCCGCCGCGTCGGGCACCGTGCTGGTGGTGGACGAGACCTTGCGGGAGCTGAATCTCGACGACGCACACTCCACTCCGGTGGCCGCGTTCAGCCCCGCGGTGGTCTCCCTCGGCTCCCTCAGCAAGTCGCACTGGGCGGGGCTGCGGACCGGCTGGATCCGGGCCAGCGAACCCCTCATCCAGCGCTTCGCCGCCGCCCGCACCACCCTGGACCTCGGCGGCCCCGTGGTGGAACAGCTTGCCGCGGCGCATCTGGTCAACGCCATCGCCGAGCCGCTCCCGGCCCGGCTCGCCGCGCTGCGCGAGAACCGGGACACCCTGCTGGAACTGGTGCGCGAGCACCTGCCGGGCTGGGAGCCGGAACGGCCCGACGGCGGCCTGTCCCTCTGGTGCCGTCTCCCGGCGCCGATCAGCACCGCCCTCGCGGTGGTGGCTCCCGACGTCGGAATCCGGCTCGCCGCCGGACCCCGTTTCGGCGTCGGCGGCGCGTTCGAGCAATACCTGCGGCTGCCGTTCACCCTGCCCCCGGACCAACTGAAAACGGCGGTCCTGGCCTTACGGGCCGCGCAGGACCGGCTCGAGGCATCGCCGCAACTGCGAAGAGAGCTCGCCGGCCGCCGGGACCTGACGGGACCGCCAGCTGTCGCCATCGCCTGAGCGCAGCCGTGGCGGGGAACGACACCTGGCGACACCACACTTTCCTGCGCTGCGCTAACGACCCGGCGCGGCCCACCTTTTCCTACGCTGCGCAAACGACCCGGCGACGCCCACACTTTCCTACGCTGCGCTAACGACCCGGCGCGGCCTGCGCTTTCCTACGCCGCGCAAATGCCTTGTCGACGCCCGATTCCGGGTGTCGACAAGGCATTTGCGCGTCGCCGGCCGGGATGCGCGTCACCAGGTGGAGTGCGCCTCGCCACGCGGGATGCGTGTCGCGGCCCTACGCATACACCTTCGCCAGGAACCCGGCCCAGGCCTTCTCCGTCGCCGCGGAGTCCCCGGCGCCGCTGAAGTCGTGCACGGTCATGCCCACCGGCGCCCCGAAGGCGTTGCGCCCGAAGAAGCGGTACATCGTATCCGCGGTCCGCAGCCCAAGGAAGTTCTCGTTGGCGAAGTCCACTTCGCCGGTGAGCGGGCCAACGCCGTCGAGATCCAGCTGGACCGTGTCCCCCTGGGCCGCAGCGCCAACGCCAAGGGCCTTCTTGAGCCGGTCGAAGCCGTCCGGGGTCTGCGATGCGTCCGGCGCCTGGATGTCAGTGAAGACCACGGGCTTGCCGTCGAAGTACTTCAGGTACTGACCCAAAGTGTGCAGATAAAACGCGGTGTGCTTGCTGGCGCCGTCGTACTGCTCATCCCAGTTGTCCGCGAAAATGCCACTGTGCACGTAGTGCAGCCGGGCGCGGCCGCCGTCGAGCGGTTCCAGGACGTGCTCGAGCTGGTTGAACCAGCCATCCGGACCGTCCATCCGGGACACGAGGTGTGCCGGGTACTCATCCACGGTCCGGACCGCCGGCCACTGGTCCGTGGGGAACATCCAGGCCGGGGTGTCCTTGGTGACGGCCTCCCACACCCGCTCCGGGGTGCCGGGGAGCTCGGTGTCGTAGACGATCTCAAATTCACGCTTGTCAGTCATTGTCCTGCTCCTTAGCTTGCGGGTCTGTAGTTTGTCCGTCTGTGGCGTGTGAATCGGCGGGCGCCGGGTTGGCTGCCGGCGCTTTGAGGGCCGGGTGGAGCGCGACGACGAGCCGGTGCCTGCGTCCCGCCGCCGGGGAACCCGCTGCGGGTCCCCTTCCGGCGTCGTGGTATTTGTCCACGAGTCGGGTCACGGCGACGCCGAGCTCCTCGGCAAAGGCCGCCCGGTCCGCCGCCGAGCGGAAAGTGATCTCGCCGTCGATCGCGAAGGTGGCAAGTTTCTGTTTGGCCGCGGCCGCACCGGCGATCAGCTGGCCCATCTCCTGGACCATGCGTGCGGCAAGCGCCAGCAGCCAGAAGGCCGAGAAGCGGTCCGAGAAACGGTGCGGGTCCGGCGCCACGGAAGCCAGCGCCGCCGGCGAAATCAGGTACGACGCCGCCGTCGCCTGCAGGATGCGTTCGGTGACGTTGCCTCGCCGCCGCTCCTCGACGAGCTCGACGAGCCCGTGCCGTTCGAGGGCTTTGAGGTGGTAGTTCACCTTCTGCCGCGGCAGGCCCACCTTCGCGGCGAGCTGCTTTGCCGATCCGGGCTCGGCCAGCTCGCGCAGGATCCGGGTGCGGATCGGGTCCAGGGAGGCCTCCGCAGCGGCCGGATCCTCGATCACTTCGATATCCAACATGCTTCAAGTCTGCTCGCCGACAATTTTATTTGTCAAGAACTTTTTTCTGGTCGGCGGGCCGGCGGACGGCAGGCCCGGTTTCGCGAGTTCGCCGGAGACGTACCAGTTCGCCGTAAGCTTCCGGCGAATTCGCACCCGTCCGGCGAACTGGGCGCAGAGGCGGGGCAGGGGCAGTGCGGGGCGCAGGGGCGGGGCAGGGGCGGGCGGGCAGGGGCGGGACGGTGGGCAAGAGGCGCACACGTAGAATAGACCCGTGATGCAATCCCCCCTCCCCGTGCGCGACGGCGTCAATGCAACGCGCCTGCGCCTGCCGGACGAGGGGCCCTGGGAGACGGCGCTGGATTACATGATGCACCGCTGGGGGCACATTGATCCGCAGGGCATAGAGGACCGGTTCGACGCCGGCGAGATCGTTGGCGAGGCCGGGGTGGCGCTGGACCGCGCCACGCCGCTGCAGGACCACACCTTCATCTGGTACTACCGCACCCTGCCGCCGGAGACGCGGATCCCCGTGGAGCTGACCATCCTGCACCAGGACGATCACCTGCTGGTCGTGGACAAGCCGCACTTCCTGCCCACCACCCCCGGCGGGACGTACATCCAGGAGTCAGCCCTGGTCCGGCTCCGGAACCAGCTCGGCCTGCCGGACCTCATCCCGATGCACCGCCTGGACCGTATGACGGCCGGCATCCTGCTGCTGTCCACGAACCCCGAGACCCGGGGCAAGTACCAAGTGTTGTTCGAAAAGCGCCAGGTCCAGAAGGAATACGAGTGCGTGTCCGCCGCCGAACCGGCCCCGGGCCACCCCGCGGTCGACTTCCCCGTGGTGGTGCGCAACCGGATGACCAAGTCCCGCAGCTACCTGCTCGCCGAGGTCATTGACGGCGAACCCAACGCGGAAACCCGGATCGAGCGGCTGCGGACATTTGACGCCACCGGCGCAACGGACGCCAACGCGCATGTTTCACGCGAGACCGACGGCGGCCCACTAGGCAGTAACGACGGCGGCCCCGGACGCCGGGCGCTGTACCGGCTGGAGCCGCACTCGGGGAAAACCCATCAGCTCCGCGTGCACATGGCCTCCCTCGGGCTGGGGATCGTCAACGATGCGTTCTACCCGGAACTGCTGGACAAAGCCCCGGACGATTACACCAAGCCGCTACAGCTCCTGGCCCGCGGAATCCGTTTCATCGACCCCATCTCGGGGATCCCGGTGGAATACCGCAGCGGCCTGAACCTGAGCGAAGCCCGATAGCAGGCTGGAAGTGCGGTACCTTGTGCCCATGGACTTCGGAAATGCGGACAGCTGGGGCGCCGCGATCTATTTCTGGATCTTCCCCTTCGTGATCGGCGATGCCATCTTTCCGCCCATCCCCTCAGAAATGCTCGTCATCACCGGCGGCGCGCTCTCCGCGGAGGGCCACGTCAACGGCTTCCTCGTAGTGCTCTTCGCCGCCGTGTCCTCCTGGCTGGGGGATCTGCTGGTGTTCCAACTGTTCAAGCGGCGGCTCAGCCACGTGCTTGACCGCTGGAAATGGGGCCTGCAGTTCCACGCGGCTGTGCACTCGGCGATTGCGAAGGCAGGCCGGTCCTCCACGTATGGCGCGATCATCGGCCTCCGTTTCATCCCCGGCGGACGGCTCGCCACGACGGCTGCGGCAGGCATCGCGAACGTTTCGACGCGCGGGTTCAGCCTCTGCGCGGCCCTCGGCGGCCTGCTCTGGGCCAGCTGGTCCGTGGCGCTGGGCTATTTCACAGGTTCGGCCACCCGGCTCCCCTTCTGGGCGAGCTCCCTGATCGGTGTGGGCGTCGGGCTGCTGATCGGCGCGATCGTGGGCGTGATCGTGACGCGGCGGCGGGGCAGCCGGTCCCCCGTCGCGCCCGCCCCCGGCGACCCGGACGAGGAACTCGACTTCTAGACGCCCGAACTTTCTAGACTGGCGCCCAGCGGCCTCGGCTGCGCCGAAGCACCGTCAGCGCACCGGTGAGCGCAACGCGTTCGACGGCGTCGCGCATCATGGCGGCCGATTCGAGCGCCTGGCTGTTCTCGGTGCTGTACGCGGTGGCGTCGACGAGGAAGCGCAGGTTCAGCTGCGGCACGCCGCCGGCGAGATCAAGCTGGTGGGATTCGACGTGGTGCCGCGTCCCGAGCGCCTCGACAGCCGCGGCCATGACCGCTTCCGGGTGGTTGCCCGGCTTGAGTCCGGTGATCTTCAGTCTGGTCTGGAACGACGGCATGAAACAACCCTATCGGCCCTCCGATCCTCCCGCAGATCCTGAGGGAGGATCGAAACGGGGGCCGGTTAGCCCGTGTTGCGTAGCCCGGCGGCGACGCCGTTGACGGTGATCAGCATGGCGCGCTGGAGTCGCTCGTCGATCTCGGCGCCGGAGATGCTCGCCCCGGCCTCGGCCCGGACGCGGCGCAGGAGTTCCACCTGCAGGTAGCTGATCGGATCGAGGTACTGGTCCCGGATCTCCAGTGAGCGCTTGAGGGTGGGCTGGGCGTCGAGGATCACGTGCTCGCCGGTGAGGTTCTGAATTTCCGCCACGGTCAGCTCATACTCTGCCCGGATGGTGTGGAACAGGTGGTGCAGTTCCTCCGGCACCAGGGTGGAGACGTAGTAGCCGGCAATGTCCATGTCCGTCTTGGCCAGGGTCATCTCAACATTGGAAAGCACGGAGCGGAAGAAGTGCCAGCCCTCGATCATCTCCTTGAGCTGGGCCGAGTTTCCGGCCTCCCGCGCGGCTTTGAGGCCGGAGCCGACGCCGAACCAGCCCGGGACGATCTGCCGTGACTGCGTCCAGCCGAAGACCCACGGAATGGCCCGCAGGCCCTCAAGGCCGGCGCCGGAATCGGGCCGCTTGGACGGGCGGGATCCGATGTTCAGCGACCCCAGCTGCTCCACCGGGGTGGAAGCCATGAAGTACGCGGGCAGGTCGGGGTCGTCAATCAGCGTGCGGTAGCGGGCAAACGCGGCGTCGGAGACGGTTTCCATGACGTGGCCGTAGCGCACGCGCTGGTCCTCGGAGGTCCGCGGCGCACGGTGCAGCGCCGAGCCCTGCATCACCGCGGCGAGGGAGAGTTCCAGGTTTTCGCGGGCCAGTTCCGGCAGGGAGTACTTGTCCGAGATGACCTCGCCCTGCTCGGTGAACTTGATCTCCCCTTCGAGCACACCGTTGGGCTGGGCCATGATGGCGTCGTAGGTCGGCCCGCCGCCGCGGCCCACGGAGCCGCCGCGGCCGTGGAAGAGGCGCACCCGGACGCCGTGCTTCGCCGCCACGTCCCGGAGCTTGCGCTGGGTCTTGTAGATTTCCCACTGGCTCGTCATGACGCCGGATTCCTTGTTGGAGTCCGAATAGCCGAGCATGATTTCCTGCACATCGCCGCGCAGCCGGACCAGCTCGCGGTAGGACGAATCCGAGAGCAGCCGGTCCACGATCTCGGCCGAGGCGCGCAGCTCCTCCACGGTCTCCAGCAGCGGGGCGAAGCCGATCTTGGCGTACGGCGCCTCGCCGAAGAGGCTGACCAGGCCGGCCTCGCGGGCCAGAACGGCCGCGGCCAGGACGTCGTCCGCGCCGCGGGTCATGGAGATGATGTAGGTCTCGATCACGTCGGGGCCGTAGGTGCGCAGGGCGCGCCGGATCTCCCGGAAGACGTCGTACGTGCCGTCGGCGACGCCGTCCAGCTTGATCGGGTGGCCCGAGAGCGGGCGCCGGGACGCGAGTTCGGAGCCCAGGACCTCAAGCCGCTCGGCACGGCTGAGCTCCGCGTACCGGACACCCGGGCCGCCGAGGCGGTCCATCAGCTGCCCGACGGCGTCATGGTGGTGGTCGGCGTGTTCGCGGATGTCGAGGGTGGCCAGGTGCAGGCCGAAGGAGGCGATGGCGCGGCGGACCCGGGACAGGGCGCCGTCGGCGGCAAGCGCGGCGTGGTGGTTCCGCAGCGAGCGTTCCAGCAGGCCGAGTTCGGCGAGGAGCTCGGCGGTGGCGACGTAGTCGCGGCCGGGCTCGTGCGCGGATCCGGCGGCGACCCGACGGCCGGTGTTGATCAGCTTGGCCTTGATGCAGGTCAGCTTCAGCCGGTACGGCTCCTGCGCGTTGAGCTCGAGGACACGGCGGTCCAGGCCGGGCAGGTTCTTGAGGTCGACGTCGATCGAGTCCAGGAGTTCCTGGTCCGCCCCGGCCAGCGCGGTCGAGTTGGACAGGATGGAGATCAGCCCGTCGATCAGGCCGATGCTGATCCGCACGGCGTGCTGGTTCTGGATCTGGAGGATCTCGCGGGTGACCGCGGCGGTGACGTTGGGGTTGCCGTCGCGGTCGCCGCCGATCCAGGAGCCGAAGCGGATCGGCGCCTTCTGCGTCGGCAGCGTGACGCCGTGCTCGGCGAGCAGCTCGGACAGGTCCGAGAGCATTTCCGGCATGGCGTCGCTGAGGATGCCGGTGAGGTAGTAGATGGCGTTCCGGGCTTCATCGACGGGGGTCGGCCGGACCTGGCGGAGTTCGTCGGTCTGCCACATCTGGTCGATCACTTCGGACAGGTGACGGTCCTGGCGTCGGCGCGCGGACGTGCCCTCCGCCGTCGATTCGGCAAGGATGTCCGAGAGCCGGCGGATCTTGTCCAGCACCGAGCGGCGGGAGGCCTCGGTGGGGTGCGCTGTGAAGATGGGGCGGACGTCGAGTTCGTTGACGACTTCCTGCAGCACGGAACTGCCGGCCTGGTCCGCGATCTCAACGACGGCTTTGGCGAGCCAGCCGTCCTTTTCCTGCCGGCTGCGCAGCCCGCGGACCCGGTGGACCTGCTCGGCGGCGTTCGCCAGGTGGAAGTAGAACGCGAAGGCGCGGACCAGGTCGGTGGCCTGCTCGAGCGGCAGGGAGCCGAGCAGTTCGCGGACCTGGGCGACGACGTCGTACGAGCTCCACGGCCCGGTGGCGTCGGCCCCGCCCCGGGCGGCCTCCTTGGATTCCTTGGTCAGCAGGCGCACCTGCTCGACGAGGTCCAGGAGCTCGGGCCCGTGCTGGCGGACCAGGGATTCGCCGAGAAGGGTGGAAACGCGGCGGACGTCGGCCCGGAGTTCGGCCGCAAGATCGGTGTCGGAATGCATTGCAGTGTCAGCCATGGAAACTATCTTTCGAGGGTTCGACGTGGCTCGTACACTGCGCTGGATACTGTGAGCCGGATTACTTCTTCCCATGGGATGTTACCCGGAGGCACTCCCGTCCGGAATTCCGTCTCAGATAGTGTCAGTCCCCTCCGGGACCTACCGCGCGATCTTGAAGTTGAACTCGCCCGTGCCCAGCGCGCCCCAGATCCGCAGCCAGATCGGCAGGATCATTTCCGCCCCGCGGGCACTGGTGATGTCGCCGAGGTCGATCACGTCGCGGTGGCCGAGACTCTTGAGGATCCCGGTCACTGCGGCTTTGGCGTCGGCGTCGTTGCCGGAGACGAACACCGAGTGCTCGCCGCCGGCCACCCGCGCGGGATCCACCATCACCGAGGCCGTCATGGTGTTCAGCGTCTTGACCACCTTGGCCTCGGGGAAGGTCCGCTGGATCTGCTCGCCCAGGCTGTCCGTGTTCACCGGGTTCAAGGACGGCGGCATGCCCTGCGAAAAGTCCAGCGGGTTGGCGATGTCCATGATGACCTTGCCGGCGAGGTTCCCGGAGCCCGCAGCGGTCAGGGCTGCCAGGGAACCGCCTCCGTTCGTGGCGTTGACGACCAGTTCGGCCCCGGCCGCGGCGTCGGCAAACGCGGCGACGCCGACTCCGGAGTTCGCGGCGTGCCATTGGGCGAACGGCGGTGTGCCCATCATGTCCGGCTCGGTCCGGGCAAGTGTCGCCTGCGGGTCGCGGGTGCCGATCACGACGTCGTGCCCCAGGCCTGCGAGTGCGCCGGCAATCGTGCGCCCCACCATGCCGGTTCCCAGTACTGCAATCTTCATGGCATCCTCATTCTGAATCAGTGGAGTAGACAGGTTCGTCTACGTGTGGGCAAGACGCTATCAGACAGACCTGTCTACGGCAATAAAAAAGGGCACCTTGGGCGCCGGGAATCGATCGACTGACAAATATTGAAATATGTCAGCTGTCCGCGGTAGTCTCTCTCCATGACTACTTCTCCCCTCGGCCCCACCCGCACCCTGGGCTCCAGGGGCCCCGCCACGGCTCCCATCGGCCTCGGACTGATGGGCATGTCCGATCTTTATGGACCGGCAGACGACGCCGAGAGCGTCGCCACGATCCATGCCGCCCTCGACGCCGGCGTGACGCTGCTGGACACCGGGGACTTCTACGGCATGGGACACAACGAAATGCTGCTGCGTGATGCGCTCCGCGGCCGCCGGCGCGAGGACGCCCTGATTAGCGTGAAATTCGGCGCACTGCGCGACGCCCGGGGCGGATGGAACGGCGTGGACACCCGCCCCGCCGCGATCAAGAACTTCCTGGCCTACAGCCTGCGGCGATTGGGTACAGACTACGTTGACATTTACCGGCCCACCCGCCTCGATCCGACCGTCCCGGTGGAAGAGACCATGGGGGCCCTGGCCGGACTCGTGAAGCAGGGCCTCATCCGCCATATCGGCCTGTCCGAAGTGGGCGCCGAAACCCTGCGCCGCGCCAACGCCGTCCACCCGGTCTCCGATCTCCAGATCGAATACTCCCTGATTTCCCGCGGCATCGAACAGGACATCCTGCCGACGGCCCGCGAACTCGGTATCGGCATCACCGCCTACGGCGTACTGTCCCGCGGCTTGGTATCGGGTCACTGGCCCGCGGCCGGCACCGGAAACCGGCGCGATTTCCGGGCCCACCTCCCCCGATTCTCCGGCGAGAACCTGCAGCGAAATCTCGAACTCGTCGAACGGCTGCGCGGCATCGCGGACCGCAAGGGCGCGACCGTCGCCCAGCTCGCCATTGCTTGGGTCCTGTCCCGCGGCGAGGACATCGTCCCCCTCGTCGGCGCCCGCCGTCGCGATCGGCTCACCGAATCGCTGGGAGCGGCCGACCTGGTCCTCTCCGGCGAAGACCTGGCAGCGATCGAGGCCGCCGTCCCGGCCGGCGCCGCCGCGGGCACCCGCTACGACGCCGGCCAGATGGCCTGGCTCGACAGCGAACGCCGGTGACGCCTGCCGTCGCCGTCCTGACGGAGGAGCGCATCCTCGACGCCGCCGAAGATGTGCTGCGGCGCTTCGGGCCGGCCAAGGCCACAGTGGTGGACGTTGCGAAGGCCCTCGGCGTCAGCCACGGCACCGTGTACCGGCACTTCCCCACGAAGGTGGCGCTGCGGGACGCGGTGGCCCGGCGCTGGCTGGACCGTCTCGTGGAGCCGCTGGATCCTGCCCGGGATACGAACGGCCCGGCCGCGGAACGCCTGCTCCGCTGGCTGGAACGCCTCGCGGCCATCAAACAGGGCTTGGCACTAAATGATCCCGAGCTGTTTGCCACCTTCAGCCAGCTGACCGCCGAGGCGCGGGAAGTCGTGGCGGCCCACGTCGACCATCTGGCCGCCATGATCACTGAGATCATTGCCGACGGCGTCAGCAGCGGCGAGTTTGTGGTGACGGATCCGGTCACGGCCGGCCGTGCCGTCCTGCACGCGACCGCACGGTTCCACCACCCGCTGCACGCGGCGGAATGGGCGGATCCGGCCGTCGGCTCGGAGCTGCACGAGGTCTGGCGGCTGCTCGTGCAGGGCCTGGCCGCACGCCCATAGGCTGGCGACAACACGGGGCAGGCTGGATGCTACATAAAGGACGAGCCGGGCATAGACAGACTTGTCTGTGTACGATTGTGACATGACGTCGCCAGCAGCCACCGCCCCGCCGGCTGCCCGGACCCCCGCCGGGCAGGCCCGGGAGAAGATCCTGGCCACGGCCTTCCGCCTCTTTTATGCGCAGGGACTCCGGGCCGCCGGCATCGATACGATCATCGCCGAGTCCGGCGTCGCCAAAGCCACGTTCTACAAGTACTTTCCGGCCAAGGACGACCTCATCCTGGCGTATCTGGAGAGGGTCGACGGCGTCTGGACCGGGCAGCTTCACGCCGCAGCCGAAGCCGCCGGGGAAGACCCCGCCGCGCAGCTCGTGGGCCTGTTCGATGCCCTGACCACGGCCTGCCGGCGCGACGGCTACCGCGGCTGCGCCTTCATCAATGCGGCCGCCGAGTCGGCCTCCGGCACCAGGGTCCACGACCGGACCGTGGCCCACAAACAGCAGATCCGCGCCTGGATCAGGGATCTGGCCGTGCGCGCTGGCGCGCACGACCCGGACCAGCTGGCCCGCGGCCTGACCCTGCTGCTCGACGGCGGGCTGGCCAGCGGGGTGCTCGACGGCGACCCTGATGCGGCCGCCGCGGCCGGCGCCGCGGCGGCCCAGCTCGTGGCAGCCAGCCTCGAAACTCCACCCACCCCCAACTGACTCGCAGCAGTGGCCGTTTTGAGGCGTCAAAGCGACCCCTGATGCGTGCTAGTTGTGCCGATACCTCTGGAAGTGCCCATGATCACTCCTGAACCAGGGACTCGTTCGAAGCCCACACCTGATTCCATGCCCGCAACTGATCCAGCGAAGGATCCCCAGCTCGCCCGCTGGCAGCGCTTCCGGAACAGCCGCAACGCGGCCCTCGTGAGTGAGCACGGCTGGCTGACGCTGACGTCCTTTCAGTGGCTGGAGGACCGTCCGTCCGCCGTCGAGCTCGCCCCGGGGCTCTGGTCCACGGACGGCAGGGCGGCCCGCCTCACCGCCGCCGCGCCCGAGGGCCTGACCCTCGTGGAGACCGGCGAACCCGTGGACGGGACCGTCAGTGCCGAACTCGCCGACGAGGAATCGTTGATGTGGGTGCAGTACGGCGGCGACGACGGCCGTCAGGTAGTGGTGGAACTCGCCATGCGGGCCGGCAAGTACGCCATCCGCACGAGAGACTCCCAGTCACCGGTGTTCACCGGGTTCGACGGCGTGCCCACCTTCGACTTCCGTCCGGACCTGGTGATCGAGGCCCGGTTCGTGCCCTATCCGGAGCCCGTGGACGTGCCGATCGGCACCGCCAACCCGCTGGTGGACGGGATCCACCGCTCGGTCGGCGAGCTCGTCTTCCGCCTTCCGGGCTCGGAACACGAGTTCCGCCTGCAGGCGGAGGAGGAGAAGCTCGGCGCCCTGACCGTGACGTTCCACGACGAAACCAACGGGGAATCAACGGACGAGTGGCGCAAGGTCTCCACCGCAAAACCCCGGCCAGATGGAACGGTGATCCTGGACTTCAACCGGGCCATCAACTACCCCAGCGCCTTCACCCCGTACGGCACGTGCCCCATGCCGGTGAAGAACAACAGCCTGGACTACCGGATCGAGGCCGGCGAGAAGGAGCCCGGACTCTTCTAAACGGTCTTTTAGACGATCGCGGACACCCCGGTGATGGCCCGCCCCGTAATCAGTGTGTTGATCTCGAACGAGCCCTCGTAGGTGTAGATCGCCTCGGCGTCGGAGAAGATCTTGGCCATCCGGTAGTCGGTGACGATCCCGTTGCCGCCCAGCAGGGACCGGCCCATCGCCACGGTCTCGCGCATCCGGGCGCTGACGTAGGACTTCGCGAGCGCCACCTGCGGCATGTCCGCGGCACCCTGGTCCTGCAGCTGTGCGATCCGGACCATCATGCCCATGCTGGCCACGGCATTGCCGAGCATGGTCACCAGCTGCTGCTGGACCAGCTGGAACTTCGCAAGCGGCCGGCCGAACTGCTGGCGTTCGACGGCGTACTGCCGGGCGACGTCGAACGCCGCAAGCTGCTGCCCTACCGCCTGCCAGGCCACCATGATCCGGGAACCGCGCAGGAGCTCGTTGGTGTCCTCGAAGCTGCTGATGCCGGCGAAGCGGTCCGCCTCGGCCACGCGGACGTCGGTGAAGACGATATCCGCGTTCTGCACGGTGCGCAGGGCGATCTTGTTCTCGATCCGGCTCCGGCTCACGCCGGGCAGGGTGGCGTCGACGATGAAGCCCCGGATGCCGCCGTCGGCCTCGTCCCGGGCCCAGACCAGCATGTAGTCGCAGAACGTCCCGTTGCCGATCCAGCGCTTGGCGCCGTTGAGCACCCAGACGTCGCCGCCGCCGGCCTCGACGCCGGGAATCCGCCGGGCCCGGGTCTCCATGCCGCCAGCGACGTCCGAACCGTGGTCCGGTTCGGTGAGCGCAAAGGCACCCGTCGTGCGCAGGTTCGCCGCGTCGTCGAGCAGGCGCGCCTTCTGTTCGTCCGAGCCGAAGCCGAAGAGCGACTCCACGAAGAGGTCATGATGGACCAGGAAGAAGGTCGCGAGCGAGGTGTCCACGCGGGTCATCTCGGCGATGACGATCCCGGCGAACAGGTTGCTGTAGCCGCGCTGGGCGGGGGCGCTAAGCTCCAGGGCCGCCAGCTTGGGCAGGATATGGGCCGGGAACTCGGCCTTGTTCCACCAGTCCGTGGCGAACGGGGCGACCTCGGCCGCCAGGAACTCCCGCAGCTGCGCCAGTTTGGCCTGCTCCGCGGTGCTGAGCAGGGATTCGTAGTCGAAGAAGTCCGCCGCGGGCAACCCCGCCACAGATGCCACTGCCGCAGCCGGTGCTGCCCCGGCGGCCGGCCCGGTCCGGGTCATTTCGGGCCCATCCGGATGGCGCCGTCGAGGCGGATGGTCTCACCGTTGAGCATGGCGTTGTCCACAATGTGCGCTGCGAGGTTGGCGTATTCGGCTGGACGGCCCAGCCGCGAGGGGTGCGGCACCTGCTGGCCCAGGGAGTCCTGCGCCTCCTGCGGCAGTCCGGCCATCATGGGGGTCTCGAAGATCCCCGGCGCGATGGTGACCACCCGGATGAGCGAGCGCGCGAGTTCGCGGGCGATCGGCAGCGTCATGGCGGCCACGGCGCCCTTGGAGGCGGCGTAGGCGGGCTGGCCGATCTGGCCGTCGAACGCGGCGACGGAGGCGGTGTTGATGATGACGCCGCGTTCGGGACCGCCCAGTTCCGTGCTGACAGGCTCGGTGGCGGCCATCGCGGCCGCGGCCAGGCGGATCACGTTGAAGGTGCCCACGAGGTTGATCTGGATGACGCGGTTGAAGGTCTCCAGGGGCAGCACGCCCTCGCGGCCCAGGACCTTGCCCGGGGTGGCGATTCCCGCGCAGTTCACCGTGATGCGCAGCGGGCCCAGGGCGACGGCGGCGTCGACGGCGGCCTGCACCTGCGTTTCGTCGGTAACGTCGGCGGGGACAAAGACGGCCGTGCGGCCGCGTGCCTCAGCGCCGCCAGTGGACGTGCCACGGTGAGCGGAAGCGGTGAGTTCGGCGGCAAACGCGGCCCCGGCGGAGCCCGGCAGATCCACGAGCACCACCGATGCGCCGGCGTCGAACAGGCGCCGGGCCGTGGCAGCTCCGAGACCGGAGGCCCCGCCCGTAATCAGCGCGACAGTACCCTTGATGTCCATGCATCCTCCTTGATGTGGAACCGAACCCCGGCCGCGAAGCCTCGACGCGGGCGCCGCCTGCAGCAGCGGCCCGCCGGGAACATTAGTTAGTGAATGTTAACTGGAACGCCGGCATTCCGCACCTTTGCCCGCGCCCCACGGAACGATTCCACCGCACGCCTGCCGGCACGATTGCACTGCGACCTCGACTGCACCCCCGGAGGCCGCCGTCACGAACGGTGTCCGGGCAGGTCCCGCGATTAGGCTTGAACCATGACCCGAGCCGACGCCGCCCCCAACTGGTCCTTCCGCGCGGACGAGGCCGCCCGCTCGGTGACCAGGCTCTTCGGACAGCGGCTCTTTTTCCTGCCGGGGACCCACATCGGAGCAATCCTCCGGCCCTCGGGCCGGCTCAAGAGCCTGTCCCGGCCCTGGCACTACTGGTGGCAGGCGCACTACCTGGACTGCCTCGTGGACGCCGGCCGCCGGGAGCTGGGCTCGTCGGGGCATCCGGGCGCCAAGTTCGACGGCGAGAACCGGCCCAGCGCCGGCAGGCTCGCCTCCCGGCTCGTCACCGGGATCCGGCTCCGCAATTTCCTCACGGTGGTCAATGACTACTACGACGACATGGCCTGGCTGGCCCTCGCCACGCTCCGGCTGGACAGGCTCGCCGAGGACTCCCGCAAACGCACCGGCCGGGAGCGCAACGCCAAGGTCCTGCAGAGCCTGACGCTCCAGTTCGACGCCGCTTCCACGGACGATCTGGGCGGCGGCACCTTCTGGAGCAAGAAACGGGACTTCAAGAACACGCCCGCCACCGCACCGGTGGCCCTCTACTACGCGCGGACGGGCAACCGGGCCAAGGCCCAGGCGCTGCTGGACTGGCTCGACGCCCGGCTCTACGCGCCTGAACAGGGCCTGTACCGGGACGGATTGCGGATTTCCGGCACGGGCGAAGCGGTACTGGAAGAGACCATCTACACCTATAACCAGGGGCCCGTCCTCGGCGCCCTGCTGGAACTCGGGGGCGCGGCGAACCTCGAGCGGGCGGCCGCGCTGGTGGAGGCCGTGGCGCGCAGCCTCACGCAGCCGGCGCCGCTGCTGGGCCGAAGCGCGGCGGTGTTGCGCTGCGAGGGAACGGGCGACGGCGGACTCTTCACCGGGATCCTGGTCCGATATCTGGCCCTTGCAGCCCTAAACGAGGGCCTTCCGGCCGAAACCCGGGCCACGGCGGCGACCCTCGTAAATGACACCGCCCAGGCCCTCTGGGAGGGCCGGCGGATTCTCCCGGCCCACGACCGCCTCGCCCGCGGGGGCAGCCATCTGGTCTTTTCCAACCGCACCGAACTGCCGGCGCGCCGCAGCTATCCGGAGGGCGCCGCCGTCGAGCTCTCCACCCAGCTGCAGGCCTGGATGATTCTGGAGGCAGCCGCATCGATTGCCCCGGCACACGCCCCGTAGGCCGCCCCGACGCCGGCGCTAATTACGTCACGCAATAGTTTCGTAATTCATGTGATCCTGATCACTTAACGCGTTCTCAGGTTGGTTGCTTAGGTTTGGCTAACCTACAGTCTTTCTTAGTGAGCATGCCCTAACTTCCCCGCTCACGGGGGTCAGGGCACCTACGACGACTTCCTTGCAGAAAGTAGCCCCATGAAGATCCGCACCAACGCACTGGCGGGCATCGCCCTGGCCGCCACTGCCGCCCTGGGCCTGGCCGCCTGCGGCTCCGGTTCATCCTCCCCGGCCGGCAGCAGCGCAGCCGCCGGCGGCACCCCGTCGGGTGAGATCACGGTCTATAACGCCCAGCACGAGTCCCTGACCAAGGAGTGGGTGGACGCCTTCACCGCGGAAACCGGCATCAAGGTCACCCTGCGCCAGGGCGACGACACCGAGATGTCCAACCAGATCGTCCAGGAAGGCCAGGCGTCGCCGGCGGATGTCTTCCTTACTGAGAACTCGCCCGCCATGGCCCAGGTGGAAAACGCCGGCCTCTTCGCGGACGTGGACAAAGCCACCGTGGACCAGGTACCCGCCGAATTCCGCCCCTCCACCAACAAGTGGACCGGCATCGCGGCACGCTCCACCGTGCTGGTCTATGACAAGAACAAGATCAGCGCGGACAAGCTGCCCAAGTCGATGCTGGACCTGGCCAATCCCGAGTGGAAGGGCCGCTGGGCCGCCTCGCCGTCGGGCGCCGACTTCCAGGCAATCGTCTCGGCCCTGCTGGAGCTCAAGGGCGAAGCCACCACCCAGCAATGGCTCAAGGGCATGAAGGAAAACTCCAAGGCCTACAAGGGCAACAGCACGGCCATGAAGGCCGTCAACGCCGGCGAAGTGGACGCCGCCCTGATCTACCACTACTACTACTACGGCGACCAGGCCAAGACCGGCGAGAACTCCAACAACGTCACGCCGTACTACTTCAAGAACCAGGACCCCGGCGCCTTCGTCTCCGTCTCCGGCGGCGGCGTGCTGAAGTCCTCGAAGAACCCGGCGGCCGCCCAGGCCTTCCTGAAGTTCATCACCGGCAAGAAGGGCCAGGAAGTGCTCCAGAAGGGCACGTCCTTCGAGTACGCCGTCGGCTCGGGCGTCCCGTCCAACGAAAAGCTCGTACCGCTCAAGGATCTGCAGGCACCCACCGTGGATCCGGCCAAGCTCAATTCCGCCAAGGTCACCGAACTGATGACCCAGGCAGGGCTGCTGTAACGGCAGTGACTAACAAGCTGGCGGTCCCAGGTCCATCCGGTGATTTGACGACTGACACGACGACGGCGGGCAGGGTCAAGCGACCCCGCCCGCCTGTCGGCGTCTCTGCTGTGTCCATCGTGGCGGTGCTGATCGCCTTGTTCTCCCTGGTGCCGTTGGCCTACGTGATCGTCATGACGGCCGCCACCGGGTGGGACACCGCCGTCTCCCTGATCTTCCGCCCTCGGGTGGGCGAACTGCTGCTGAACACTGTGCTCCTGACCGTGGTGACGGTGCCCTTGTGCCTGATTCTGGGCGTGGGCGGCGCCTGGCTCGTGGAACGCACCAGCCTGGTGGGCCGGAAGTGGTGGGCTGTGCTGCTCGCGGCCCCGCTGGCCATCCCCGCCTTCGTCAACAGCTACGCCTGGGTTTCCGCGGTCCCCTCCCTCGGCGGGCTGTGGTCCGGGGTCCTGATCGCCACCCTGTCCTATTTCCCCCTCGTCTACATCCCGGCCGCCGCGACCCTCAGCCGCCTGGACCCGGCCATCGAACAGTCCGCCGCGTCCCTCGGCCTCGGCGCCTGGCGCGCCTTCTTCCGCGTGGTGCTGCCGCAGCTGCGCATCGCCATGACCGGCGGAGGGCTGCTGGTCGCGCTGCACCTGCTGGCCGAATACGGGGCCTTCGCGATGATCCGCTTTGACACCTTCACCACCGCGATCATGGTGCAGTACCAGTCCACCTTCAACGGCACCGCCGGGAACATGCTCGCCAGCGTCCTGGTCTTCCTGTGCCTGATCCTGCTGCTCGTGGAGGTCCGCAGCCGCGGCAGCGCCCGGTACGCCAGGATCGGCTCGGGTGCCCAGGCGCGCGCCTTGCGGCTGCCCCTGCACGCGTATCAGGTCCCCGCCCAGCTGTCCCTGATCGCCCTCACTGCGCTGGCGTTCGGCCTGCCGCTGACGTTCGTGCTGCGCTGGGTCATCGCCGGCGGGCCGGATGTCTGGGCCGCGGAGGAGTTCATGCCGGCCCTGCTGCAGACCCTCGCCTACGGCATCGCCGCGGCCGTGGTCACCACCTTGGTCGCGTTCCCCATGGCCTACCTTGCCGTGCGGCGTCCGGGGTGGTTCAGCAAGTCCTTGGAGCTCTCCAACTACATCACCAGCTCCATGCCGGGGATTGTGGTGGGCCTGGCGTTCGTGACCGTAAGCATCCGGATGCTCCCCAACATGTACCAGACCTCGGGACTCCTGATCGCGGCCTATGTGCTGCTGTTCCTGCCCCGGGCCCTGGTGAACCTCCGCTCCGGGCTGGCCCAGGCGCCGAAGGAACTCGACGAGGCCGCGCAGGCGCTCGGCAAGCCGCCCCTGCTGGCGTTCCTCCGTGTGACGCTGCGCCTCACGGCCCCCGCCGCTGCCGGCGGCGCGGCACTGGTGTTCCTAGGGATCGTCAACGAGCTCACGGCCACTCTCCTGCTCTCCCCCAACGGGACCCGCACGCTCGCCACCGAGTTCTGGAGCAAGAGCAGCGAGATTGACTACGCCGGCGCCGCTCCGTATGCGCTCCTGATGATCCTGATCTCGGCGCCCATGACCTACCTCCTTTTCCAGCAGTCCAAGAAAGTGGCCGGACAGTGACCGATTTTTACCCTCCGCACGAGGCACCCTCCCGTCTCCCAGAGCCGCGGATCGCGGCGTCCGTGGCGCCCAGCACCAACAGCCACCTGGAAATCGACGCGGTCACCAAGAACTTCGGGCCCCAGGCGGTACTCAAAGGCGTCAACCTCTCCGTCGCCAAGGGCGGAACGACGGCGATCGTGGGACCGTCCGGTTCCGGCAAGACCACCCTCCTGCGGCTGATCGCCGGCTTCGAACACCCCGATACCGGCACCATCTCACTCAACGGCAGCAAGGTGGCGGGAGAGGACGCCTGGGTCCCGGCCCACAAGCGCCACGTCGGCTACGTGGCCCAGGACGGCGCCCTGTTCCCGCACTTGACCGTGGGCCAGAACATCTCCTTTGGCCTGGACAGCGGCAAACTCCCCGGCGGACGCAGCGGCGTCAAGGCGCGGGTGAGCGAACTATTGGAAATGGTCTCGCTGGACCCGTCCACGGCCAAGCGCCGCCCACACCAGCTCTCCGGCGGCCAACAGCAGCGCGTCGCGCTGGCCCGGGCGCTCGCCCGCGAGCCCGAGCTCATGCTCCTGGACGAGCCGTTTTCCGCCCTGGACGCCGGCCTGCGGGTGGCGACCCGCCGCGCGGTGGGCCAGGTCCTGAAGGACGCCGGGGTCACTACGATCCTCGTCACGCACGACCAGGCCGAGGCGTTGTCCTTCGCCGACCAGGTGGCCGTGATGCGCGGCGGCAAGCTGGCCCAGATCGGCAACCCGTTCGTCGTCTACACACGCCCGGCGGACCGCGCCACCGCGGAGTTCCTCGGTGACGCCGTCATCCTGGATGCCTGGATGGAAGGTTCCCTGGCCACGTGTTCGCTCGGCGGGATCCCCGTGCGACGCCCGCCGGCGCAGGGCCGGGTCCAGCTGATGCTCCGGCCGGAGCAGATCCGCATTTCCGAGGACGGCCCCATCCGCGGCACCGTGGTGGACACCGACTACTTCGGCCCCGAGACCACCGTCCGGCTCCAGCTCCCCGTCCCGCCGGTCCTTGCCGCCGGCGCCGTCCCGGACCACCGCTACCCCGGCGGCGGGGAAATCATCACCATCCGGCACTGGAACGCCTCCATCGCACGCCCCGGCACCGAGCTGAGGCTGCGCGTGGTGGGCGAGGCCGTGGCGTTCCCGATGGACGACGCGCCGGTCCAATAGGACATTGAGCCCTCCGTGGGCCGCGGCATAGGGTGGGCGAATGACTGTTCAGCCAGGCCTGCACCGCCAGCACTGCTCCGTTGCCGCCCCGACGCAGCTGTGGCTCGATCCCGACGGCCGCCTGGCCGGCGAGTCCAACCCGCCAGGCGCCAGGCAGTCCGGTCAGTCAGCCGGGCAGTCCGGCGATCCGGCCGGCGGGTCCACCGATCCAGCCGGGTTCACCGGGCTCCTTCACGGCGACACCCGGATGCTCTGCCGCGCCCTCGTACGTGTCAACGGCCTGGAGCCAGAACCGGCCACCGTCGAGACCCAGCCCGGCGGCGTGCTGCGCGTGCGGGGACTCGTCCGGGGCATCCCGGGGCCCACAGAAGATCCCGCCGTCGAGCTTGTCCAGACTTGGACCGTGACGCCCGGAGTGGTGCGGCATGCCCTGCAGCTGCGCACGTCACTGGATTCCCTCGACGTCGAGATCGACGTTGAGCTGGCCGCCGACTTCACCGACATGGCCCAGATCCGGCTCAGCCGCTTTCGCGACGCGTCCGCGCCGGTCTCGGCCGACCAGTCGGCGTTACGCTGGCGGGAGGGCGGGAAGAGCTTCGCGGTGGCGGCGCCCGGTGCTGTGACCCCGGAGGGCCGGCTCGCCTGGCGCGGGAGCCTGGGCCGGGGCCGGCCGTTCGAGGCCGAATGGCAAGCCGTTCTGACCGACGATGACGACGCCGTGGTGGCGGCGCGGCCGCCCGCCCCGCGGCCGTCGCGGACCGGACCGGCCGGGGCCCTGGGCCTGCTCCTGGACAACTCCCTGGATGAAGTGGCCGGGCTCCGGCTGGCCACCCGCCAGCTTCCGCACGCTCCTTTCATCGCCGCCGGGGCGCCCTGGTACTTCACACTGTTCGGGCGCGACTCGCTGTGGGCGGCGCGGCTGCTGCTGCCGCTGGACACCGGGATGGAGACCGGGCTTGCCGCGGGCACGCTGCGGGCCCTGGCGGCCTTCCAGGGCACTCGGACTGACCCTGCGGCTGCCGAGGAACCCGGCAAGATCCTGCACGAGCTGCGCTCCAAGGAACTCGTGCTCGAGAGCCAGGGCCTGCGCCTGCCTCCGGTGTACTACGGCGCCGTGGATTCCACCCCGCTGTGGCTTTGCCTGCTCGGTGAACTCTGGCGTGCCGGGCCGGACGACGCCGTTATCCGGTCGCTGCTGCCGAATGCGGCACGCGCCGCGGACTGGCTGCTCGCCGCCGGCGCGGGAGCGGGCAACAACGCCGGGTTCCTTAGCTACCGGGACGCGACCGGGCACGGCCTGAGCAACCAGGGCTGGAAGGATTCCCGGGATGCCATGCAGTTCCGCGACGGCCGGCAGGCGGAGGGGCCGATCGCCCTATCCGAGGTGCAGGGCTACGCGTACCAGGCGGCCCTGCAGACGGCCGAGCTGTTCGACGCCTACGGGGAACCCGGTGGCCCGGCGCTGCGGGACTTCGCTGCCGGCCTCCGGCTCAGGTTCCGGGAGCGCTTCTGGGTTGACGACGACGCCGGGCCCTTTCCGGCCATGGCCCTGGACGGGCACGGGGTTCCCTTGGACATCCCGGGCTCGAATATGGGACACCTGCTGGGCACGGGCATCCTGGATGCGGCCGAAGCCCGGATCGTGGCTGACCGGCTGGTGAGCCCGGAGCTGTTCTCCGGCTACGGCGTGCACACGATCTCCCGGCGTGCTGCGGGGTTCTGGCCCTTCAGCTACCACTGCGGATCCGTGTGGAGCCACGACACCGCCATCGCAATCCGCGGCCTCCTGGCCGACGGGTTCATCCCCGAGGCACGGAACCTGGCCGATGGCCTGCTCGGCGCGGCAGCCTCGTTCGGGCACCGGCTGCCGGAGGTGTTCGCCGGGGTGCGGGCCGAGGACTCGGGGGTCGCGGTGCCCTACCCGGCGTCGTGCCACCCGCAGGCGTGGTCCTCAGCCTCGGCGGTGGTGATCGCCCAGGCGATGGGCGTCGGGCTCTAACAGCCCGTCTTCTGACGGGTACTCCTGCGCCGCGTACGCCGGAGCCGGCATTGCCGCCTGCGCGGCCGGGACGGCCGGCGCCGGCAGCCGGGCGGCCCTGGCGGTGCGCAGCCCGTCGGCCAGGATGACGGTCCCGGTGACGGCGAGCGCCAGGCCGATGGAGGCGAGCACGTCCGTCAGCCAGTGATAGCCCAGGTAAAGCCGGCTGAAGGCGACCACCAGCGTCCCCGCGGCCGCGGCCGCGAAGCTGAGGGCCGACGTCGTTCGTTTGCTAGTCCGCGTGCCGCGGCCCGTCACCAGCAGGTAGCTCAGAACGCACAGGAAGACGCCTGCGCCGAACGTATGGCCCGAGGGGAATGACAGGGCGTCGTCCGGGCCAAGCATGAAATCGCTGGCGGCAGGCCGGGGGCGGGCGACGTCGTGCTTGATCAGAGTGGACACTGCAAGGGCTGCCGCCATGGCACCGACCAGCAGGGCCGGACGCCAGATTTCCCGTTTCCACGCCGCCCATGCCAGGGCCAGCATGCAGCCGATCACGGTCATCCACAGTGGCGACGTCACCGTGGTCACGGCCGTCAGGATGGAGGTGGCCAGCGGGTCCCGGGACGCCACGAGCCCGTCGTGCACGGGCCCGTCCAAGGCAGCGGCACCGCTGTTCGACTGCACCGCGGCAAGCATGGTCCAGAAGATCGTCTCCCCCGCGACCAGCAAGCCCGCGGCCACGAAGAAGAGCCGCCGCTGGGACGGCAGCGGCGGGCGGGCGGAGGGTCGCGGAGCACGCTGGGCAGGGAGCATCGCTCCATCCTGCCAGCGGCAACTACCCGTAACCCGGACGGTTTCTGGGAGTTCTCTGGGATCCGCGGCGGGGGCCGCCGTTACTCTTCCCGGGGCCGCTTGGTCTGCGGGTACGGCGTTTCGAACCGGGCGAGCATCTCCACGAACCCGGCGATCTTCCTCTCTCGCGTAGCGGCCTGCTTAACCTCGTTCGTGCGATAGATCAGGGCATACCGGTTCACCGAGGTCAGGACCTCGAACATTGCCTGCGCCCGGGGCTCCGCCGCGATGGCCGCGGCGAGGTCTTCCGGGACCTCTGCCGTGGCCGCGCCCGAATAGGCGGCTTCCCAGCGCCCGTCCGCCTTGGCGCTGAGGACGGCGGCCTGTCCGGCCGGGGCCATCCGCCCCGCCGACTCGAGTCGTTCAACCCGCTCCACGTTCCGCGCGGACCACACGCTCTTGGGTCCGCGCCGTGTCATCCGCTGGTAGGAGCTCTCCTCGTCCCGCCGTCGGCCCTGCCCGTCGATCCAGCCAAAACACAGCGCCTCCTGCAGCGCAGCCTCGTAATCCAGCTCGGTCACCGAGCCGCCTTTCTTGTGCAGCACCAGCCATACGCCGGGGCTCTGCGCGTGATGCCGCTCCAGCCAGGCACGCCACGCGGCGGCATCCTTGACCAGCAATTCCTCCAGTTCAACAGCCATGGCCCTATTGTGCCCTTCGGACCTGACCACAAGTGCCGCTTTGGTGGGACGATATCCCTGCGAACCGAAACCCGTGACCACCCGAGGAGCAACGATGCTGCGCGTCCGCCCGATCCACTTCACTTCCCGCCTTGATGAATGGGAGCGGCTGCTCACCGATCTGGGCCTAGTCAAGACAGTAGACGAGCCCACCTGGCGGGTGTTCGACGCCGGTTCCGGCCGCCTCGCCCTTCACTTCGTCGAGCAGGGCTCCGCAGAGGACGGCACCACATCCTTCGGCGTCGAAGTGGGCGATCTGAAGGAATTCGCCCGGCGGACCACGGAGGCGGGGGCGCAGGGCGGTCCCGGCCCGGCCGGCGGCACCACCGCGGAACTCATCGAAGCGGACCACGGGTCTTCCTGCCGTATCACCGCTGCCGACGGTTTCACTTTCCTCGCGGACACGGCCACGCGCGATGCCGACGGCAGCTGGGGCGGGTCGGCGGAAGCGGACCCGGGCCTCGCCGTCGTCGGCGTCTGGTTCTCCGAAAACGCCGTTGCGGCGGCGCAAACGCTGCGCGATATCGGTGCCCGGCCCCGGCCGGTCCCGGGCAGCGGCGCTGACACAGCGGAGTCCGAGGCGTTCACGGCGAAGAACGGCGGGATCTTGATGGTCGGTGCAGGCGCCGGGACCGCGCGTGCCGGCTTCGGCTTCGAATACGCCGGCGACTTTGACGCCCTGCATGAGCGGCTGAACGAGGCGGGTCACGAGGCGGCGGTCATTGAGGAAGCTGCCATCCCGACCCTGCACGTGGTCAACCCCGATGCGGACGGAGTGGCCGCCCACCCGCCGCTCTGGATTTCCGCGGCACCCGCGGAGGGCTGAGCGCGGCAGGACCCTATGTGCCGGATCCCGTCCGCGCGGTGCACCTACCTGGGGCACAAACAATATCCCCGATCTGAGGCGCGGCGCGGGGAACGGGTCAGGGATGGGGTAGAACTTAACCATGAATGTGCGCACCCCTGACCCGAATCCCGGCTGGCTCTCCGACGACGACTTGTTCGAAGCGCGGGGAAGGCTGCCGATGGTCTACGTCGAGGCCGTTCCGGTCCGGCTGGATCCGCTGGGGTTTGTTAACGAGGTCGGCACCCTCCTGCAGGCCGACGCGGACGGCACCATGGTCCGCTCCCTGGTTTCGGGCCGCGTGCTCTATCGCGAGACCATCCGCGCCGCGCTCCTCCGCCACATGGAGAAGGACCTGGGCCCGCTCGCCTTCCCGCAACTGCCGGTCAGCCCCGTGCCGTTCACCGTGGCCGAGTACTTCCCGTCGCCGTCGCACACAGGCTTCACCGATGACCGCCAGCACGCCGTCGCCCTGGCGTACATCATTCCCGTCACGGGAGAATGCTCCCCGCGGCAGGACGCCCTGGAGCTGACCTGGATGACCCCGCAGGAGGTCATGAGCTCGGACGTGCAGCTTGAATTCAGCGGCGGCCGCGGTGCCCTGATCCGGCAGGCGCTGGCTTTCGCGGGAGTCGGCAACTAGCCGGTTCCCCTGGGTCCGGCGCCGCCCCGGGGACGCTCGGGGCAACAGCAGCGTCCCCGACTTCGGGCACCTGATTTTGTAGACTGTTGGGCGGACTGCAAGAGAACTTTAAGGACTCCCGATGACCCACCCGCCAGCCTCCCGGAACCACAGTGAACTTCAGGCTGGATCTCTACGGGCCGGCGATCACCTGATTCTGCCCGATGGAAACCGCTCCGCCGAGGTCCATCAGGTGGACGTCGAAACCGACGATTTCGGCACGCCCGCCATGGTTCTGGCGACCCTCAGCGGCGGCGGTGTGCTGCGGATCGCGGCAGGATCAACGGTGAGGATCACCGAGAACGCGGAGGAAGCGGAGACGGCTGAGATTGACGCGGAGGACACGACGGCGGCCGCGGAGTTCACTGATTTCGCGGCCGCCGGCACCGCCGATACAGCACCCCCGAATACAGGTTCCGCTACTTCCGATGCCAGCGCATCCGACGCCGATGCCTCCGACGCCGGCACGGCCCCCGCCCCGGGCCAGGAGGGCTCCGAGGCGGCGGCGCCCGGCGTCGTCGTTCCTCCGCTGCCCCTGGTGCCGCCCGCGGTGAGCGGACCCAGCGAGACGGAGCTGGCGCTCATCCCGGCGCCGGACGGCACACCGGAATCCGTGGTGGAGGCCGTGGCAGAGGCCCATGCGGGCGCCGTCGGCGTGCTCCTGCTCAGCGAACGGCTTGCCAAGGGCATCAACACCAAGTCCGGGAGCTGCCTGAAGGACCTCAGCGACCTCGCCCACGAGCTCTTCGTCATGCTCAAGGACGCCGAAAACGCCCTGGCCGTCGCGGACCTGCTCAACGTCCTGCCGTTCGACGGCAACCCTGGCCGCTGGGCCTCGGTGGAGGCGTCCTTGGCGCTCTCCAGCTACATTTGCCGCCAGCTGGGGCAGGACGAGCGCGCCGGAATCTACGAGAAATTCCTTCGCGCGCCGGAGGCCATGGAAGCAGACCCGTTCAAGGCCAGGATCAACGCCAAGGTGCGTCAGCGCTCGCTCAACGAGCCCAATCTGTACGACAAGGAAATTTTCCGCTCGATCGACAACTCCAACCCTGATGCGGAACGCGAATGGCGGCTGCTCCGGCTCGAGGCGCTCCTGTTCCTGCGCGCGCACGGCGGCTCTGAAACCATCGGCGCCGCCGAGCTGGAACGCCGGATCGGCAACGAGCTGGAATCCGTCCGCCCCTAAGGGCCTCGCGATCGTTCCCATCCGGTCCTGCCGGTCTTCTCCGGTCCCAGCCGGTCCTGCCCACCCGTTCGCCCTACCCGTTCGCCCCTACCCGTTCGGGGCCTGGCGTTGTAGATTCACCCCATGACGAACAATCTGAGCGTTGTGATCAATTCGGACGCGCAGCAAGTTTGGACCATGCTGCGCGAACCCGCCAGAATCGCCCAATGGCACGGCTGGAACGCCGATGACCAAGAGGCCGAAATCAACGAAATCTACTTCGGCCCCAATGTGGTCGAAGGCGCGGACCACACCTCCCTGGTGGTCGACGGCGGAGACGTCTTCACCTTGAAACCTGTCCCCACGGGCACGGAAGTCAGCGTCACCCGGGCGGCGATCGACCACAATTCCGAATGGGCCGCGTGGGACGAGGACATCACCCAAGGCTGGCTGACCTTCCTCCATCAGTTGCGCTTCGCCTTGGAACGGCACCCGCACGGCAAACGCCGGACCTTCTTCTTCTCCGTGCCCGGCACCGGCGGCTCGGCGATAGAAAACCTCGGGCTCAGCGACGTCCCGGCGCCCGGGGACACGTATTCGCTCACCCTGCCCACGGGCGAGGAGATCTCCGGCAAGGTCTGGTTCCGCAGCAATCACCAGGTGGGCCTGACGGTCCACAACTACGCCGAGCACGGCGAGGGCCTGCTGATCGTGGCGGACCAGCCCGCCATCGCGGACGTCCGGCCCGACGGCGGATCCCTGGCGATCGTCTCCACCTATGACCTCGGGGCCCACCAGCTGGACGCGATCCGCAATTACTGGGACAAATGGCGGGCTGAGAACTACCCCACATCGGATCCCGTCCACTAAGGCTTAGGCCGCGTTAGCTGGCACACTTGAACCGTGCCAGCCAATCCTGTCTCTGCTTCTTTGCCGCCCGCGCCTGCCCGGCAGTCCGAGTTCTCCTTCCGTGTGGGCAAGCGCCTGAGTGAGGCGTGCCCGCCGTCGGCCGGTCAGATCGCCGCCAACGGCGGGGAGTTCCTGGGCCGGACCGGCACCATCGCCACCCCGCACGGCGAGATCCAGACTCCGGCGTTCATCGCCGTCGGCACCAAAGCCACGGTCAAGTCCGTGCTGCCGGAATCCATCGCCGAGCTCGGCGCGCAGGCCGTGCTGGCCAACGCGTACCACCTGTACCTGCAGCCGGGAGCGGACATTCTGGACGAGGCCGGCGGGCTGGGCGCCTTCATGAACTGGCGCGGGCCCACGTTCACCGATTCCGGCGGCTTCCAGGTGATGAGCCTGGGCTCGGGGTTCAAGAAGGTCATCGACATGAAGTCGGTGGACCATTCAGGGCCGGACGACGCCGTCGCCCCCGGCAAGGAACGCCTGGCCCACGTCGATGAGGAAGGCGTGTGGTTCAAGAGCCACCTCAACGGCGACCGGCACCGGTTCAGCCCCGAGATCTCCATGAACGTCCAGCACCAGATCGGCGCGGACATCATGTTCGCGTTCGATGAGCTGACCACGCTGCAGAACTCGCGCGGCTACCAGGAGGAATCCCTGGAACGCACCCGGCGCTGGGCCGAGCGGTGCATCACCGAGCACTTCCGGCTCACATCCGAGCGCGTCGGGAAGCCCTACCAGGCGCTGTTCGGGGTGATCCAGGGCGCCCAGTACGAGGACCTGCGCCGCAAGGCCTGCCGCGACCTCGGCGCCATGAATTTCGACGGCTTCGGCATCGGCGGCGCACTCGAGAAAGAGAACCTCGGCACGATCGTGCGCTGGTGCAATGAGGAGCTGCCGGAGAACAAGCCGCGGCACCTCCTGGGCATTTCCGAACCCGACGATATCTTCACCGCAATTGAGAACGGCGCAGACACGTTCGACTGTGTCTCCCCCACCCGGGTGGCCCGGAACTCGGCGTTCTATCACCCCACCGGCCGGTACAACCTCTCCGGCGCCAAGTACAAGCGCGATTTCGGCCCGCTCCAGGAAGACTGCGACTGCTACGCCTGCCTGAACTATTCGCGGGCCTACATCCACCACTTGTTCAAGGCCAAGGAGATGATCTCGGCGACGCTGATCTCGATCCACAACGAGCGCTTCGTGGTGAAGATGGTGGACGATGCGCGCCTGGCCATCGAGTCGGGCAACTTCTTCGACTTCAAGGCCGAGACCCTGGGCCGGTACTACTCCTAGGTTCCGCTGCCGCCGTCCAGGTCGCCGAAACAATTCGGACCCGGCGTCGAATTCGCCGGAACCTCTTGAGGTCGCCGCAACGTTCCGGACCCGGCGTCGAATTCGCCGGAACCTCTTGAGGTCGCCGCAACGTTCCGGCGATTCCGCAGCTTTCCGGCGACCTCGCGATTCACCGCACGACGGCGGCCCCTACTCCGGGTGCTGTCCGTCCAGCCCCACAACCCTGTTCTCCAGTGCGCTGCGCCGGGCGGCGTCGAGCACCTCAAGGGTCCGTACCCCCTCGACGGCCGGCACCGGTCCGGGCCCGCCGTCCCGAACCGCGCGGGCGAACTCGGTGTAGAACCCGGCATAGTTGCCCTGCTCCGAGTCCGATGCGCACCGTATGGGGCCCTTTCTGTTCGGGCGCTGTCCGCACCGCCGTCGAATTCGCCGGAAAGCTGCCCGTTCGCCGGACTTTTACGGCGAACCCGGCGCTTTCCGGCGACCTCGGGGTATTGATCGAACGACGGTCAGTTCGTGAGGTGCAGCGACGCCGAGAGCGCCGCGTCCGCGTCCCGCAGGACCTTGGCCGCCACCTGGAGGCCCTCGATCCGGCCCAGGGAGGTGTCCTCATGTTCTATGTTGACGAGCATGTTCGGGTCCACCTCGTACAGCGCGCGCAGGAACTCCGTCCAGTAGGCGGTGTCGTGCCCGCGGCCCAGGGCCACGAAGTCCCAGGCGGAGTTCTTGGGCCACTCGTTGGCCCACTCGTCGCCGCCGAGGTTGGTGCGGTTTTCCTCCGGGGAAAGCCTGCGGAAGCTGTTGTCGAGGACACCGTAGAGCGCGGCGTTCTCAGTGTTCACTCGGACGTCCTTCGCGGCTGCCTGGAAGACCAGCGGACCGAGTTTGCGCACCACCGCGACCGGATCCATCTGCTGCCAGAACAGGTGCGAGGCGTCCAGCTCGACGCCCACGTGGGTCGCGCCGGTCAGCTCAATGAGCTTGTACACATCGGCGGTATTGAACACGATGTTCTGCGGGTGCAGTTCAAGGGCAACCTTGACGCCGTGGTCCGCGGCGAGGCGGTCGGTTTCTTTCCAGAAGTCGGCCGCGATGCTCCACTGGTAGTCCAGCACGTCCAGGGCGGCCGAGTTCCAGGCGTTGACCACCCAATTGACGGTGGTGGCCCCGGGTTCGCCGCCGGGAAGGCCGGACATGGTCACCACCCGGTCCTGTCCCAGCCTGTGCGCCAGCCGGATGGAGCGGCGGATGTCCTCGGCATGCTTCTCGCCGATCTCCCGCTTGGGGTGCAGCGGGTTGCCGTTGCAGTTCAGGCCTGCAATCGAAACGCCGGTCCCCTCGAAAATCGCGAGGTAGTCATCACGGGCCGCATCGCTTTCGAGGATCTGGTCCATGGTGGGAACATGGACGGCCGGCAGGAATCCGCCGGTGTTGATTTCGATGCCGGTCAGTCCGAGGTCGGCGATGACCTTGAGGGCCTCGGGCAGCGGACGGTCGTGCAGGATTGCGTTGTAGACGCCGAGTTTCATAGCGTGATTTTCTTTCCGTTGTTGAGCGCCGATTCGGTGACCGCGCCGAGCAGTTCCATGTTGCGCACGCCCTCGTCGAAGGTGGCGCAGCGGGGCAGCGACTCCGCCTCGCTGAGACCGGCAACTTCCTCCAGGAACGCCCGGGCCTGGTAGCCGAAGGCGTCGTTCTGTCCGAAGCCGACTTCAGGGGCGTCCATGGCCAGGCCGCCGGCGATGTAGGGGTGGCCCGGGCCGAGGATGACCTGGCGGTAGCCGTTCTCGTTGCCGGGGCCGTCGTTGAGGAACAGCTGGACTTCGGCGGGGCGGCGCTGGTCGAACTTGGCGGCACCGTTCTCGCAGAACACTTCAAACTGGAGGCTGTTGGCGTGTCCGGCGGCAACGCGGGAGACTTCAAAGCTGCCGGCACCGTTTTCGAACTCTGCGGAGAACGCCGCGTAGTCGTCGTTTTCGACCGGCTCGAAGGTGTCGCTGACAGCGACGTGGTCGTGGCCCATGACCGCGGCGAGCGGGAGCGGGCGCTTGTCGATCACGGTGCTGAGGTGCCCGCCGCTGATGGACTTGATGTCACCGCAGAGGAATTCGGAGACGTACGTGAGGTGGCTTCCGACGTCGGCCAGCGCGCCGGAGCCCTGGCCGCCCTTGTAGCGCCAGCTCATGGGGGCCGAAGGGCTGAACCCGTAGTCGGTCCAGTAGCGCCCGCTGAAGTGCAGGACGTTGCCCAGGACGCCGTTGCGGATGAGGTCGCGGATGTAGGCGATGCCCGGGGTGCGGCGGAAAGTGAACCCGATGCGCGCGATCGAGCTGGCGTTGCGGGCTGCCTCGGCCATGGCGCGGGCGTCCTCGATCGAGTCGCTCAGCGGCTTTTCGCACAGCACGTGCTTCCCGGCGGCCAGCAGGCCCTCCACGACTTCGCGGTGGAGGGAGTTCGCGATCACGACGCTCACGACGTCGATGTCATCGGCCTCGGCGATCGCCTGCCAGGAGGTGTCATTGCGTTCGTAGCCAAAACGCTTCGCCGCTAGAGAGCCGAACTCGGCGTTGACATCGCCGATGGAGACCAGCCGGATGGGAGGAAGAACCGGGCTGTACAGCGTGGACGCCGTCCGGTAGGCGGCCGCATGCGCCTTTCCTGCCATTCCGGCGCCGATTACGGCAACTCCTAAACTGTCAGCCATCGATTTCTCCTTTGAAATTGCCAGGCCGACGGCCCGACTCTAGAAAATTGGAGCGCTACAAAAATTAGCGCTGATAAGAAGCGTAGCTATGTGAATATGTCCTGTCAATGGTTGGACGGCTATCCTCGAATGACACATGAAAGGCTCTGCAGATGACGCTGAACACCTCTCGAACCCGCCGCCCGACGATCTACGACGTCGCCAAGAGCGCCGGCGTCTCCCCGTCGCTGGTGTCCCTCGTGCTTCAAAACCCGTCGAAAGTCAGCGAGAAGCGCCGGGAGGCTGTCCGGGCGGCCATGTCAGAGCTAGGGTACCGCCCGAGCCGGGCAGCGACCACGCTTGCCAGCAGCCAGACGAAAAGCATCGGACTGGTCATTGACGACTTCCGGAACCTCTGGTTCGTGGACCTCCTGCGCGGCATGGAATCCGCTCTCTCCCCCCACGGCTACCAGGTCACCCTCGCGGATTCCCGCCCGGGCGAGAACCGCATCACCGAAGCCGCGGACGGTCTGCTGTCCATGCACGTCGAGGGCCTTGTCATCGCGGCCGAGCCGAGCGAGTCGATGATGGCGGGGACCTGGGTTCCGGCCGTCGTCGCCGGCTGGCGCAACGGTGTTCCTGCCGGCGCCAGCCTCATTACCAATGACGACGACGGCGGCGGCCGCATGGCGGCGGATCACCTACTGGGGCTCGGCCACACGCGGATCGGACACCTCTCGGGCTCCGGCGGGGCTGCCGCCCACCGGCGCGAGGGCTTCCGCAGCGGCATCACGAAGGCCGGCGTCGAGCATCGGATCGCCGGCGAATCGCAGGGGACCTCCGAGGAGGACGGCTACGCGGCCGCCTGCTGGATTCTTGACCACCACCCGGACACGACCGCACTGTTCGCAGCCAACGACACCATGGCCCTGGGCGCCCTCGCCGCGGCCAAGGCGCGCGGCCTGTCCGTTCCGGCAGACCTCTCCGTGATCGGCTACGACAATTCCCAACTGGCCAAGTCGCGGTACCTGGACATCACGTCCGTCGACAACCGCAGCGACGTCGTCGGCGTCGATGTCGCCAACACCCTGCTGGCCCGGATCCAGGACCCGGCCCTCGAGCCCGAGCGCAAGCTGATCGAGCCGGCCCTGATCGTCCGGGGCACGACGGCGCGCGTTTCCGGCTGATACCGGCGCGTCCCGTTCCGGGCCGCCGGCGAACTCGTTATCCACACCGCCGTTATCCACATAGCGACGGCGGAGCCTCCCGGGCGCGTCGGCGGTACCGGACGCTGGAGCCATGTCGCAAAACCCCTCGCTGCAACTGCCCCCGACGGGCAATCTCTGGCGCACAGAAGAACTGCTCGACCTCGGCTACGGCTCGCGGACCATCCGATCCCTCCTGGATTCGGGCGCCCTCGTCCGGCTCCGGCACGGCTGCTACATCCGCACCAGCCTCTGGAACGCCCAGTCCCCGGACGTCCGGAGCAGGCAGCGCATCTTCGCGCACGCCCACGGAACGCGTACGACGTCGACGGGCACCTTCCTGTACAGTCACACGTCCGCAGCGCGCCTCCGCAGCCTGTTCCTCTGGAACGTGGATGACGCCATCCACGTCCTGCAGAAAGTGCGCCCGTCGAACGAGCGCCATGGCAGGGATGTCCGGTGCCATACACGTCCCTTTGCCGAACACGACGCCGACGTTGTCCGCGGCCTGCGGACGACGTCTCTGGAACGGACGGTTGCCGACTGCGCCATGATGCTGCGCTACAGGCAGGCCTTGATCCTCACCGACCACGCGCTTCGCCTGGGTGCGGATCGAGTAGCCCTGCAGACCATGGCGGACGCACTGGATGGCCGCCGGGGGATCCGGACGTTCCGCCGCGTCCTCATCACGGCCGATCCACGGTCCGAATCTGCCGGCGAAACCCTGACCCGCGAGCTGATTCACCGGCTTCGGATCAAGCCTCCTGAGCTGCAAGTGGAAGTATCAAGCCGCGCCGGGCGCCACCGTCTGGACTTTGCGTGGAAAGAGGAGAAGGTAGCCCTCGAGTTCGACGGCAAGACCAAGTACTTCGACTACAGGCCCACAGCCGAGGTGCTCTTCGAGGAACGGCGCCGGGAGAAAGCCCTGGCTGAAGAGGGCTGGCTGTTCATCCGCGTTGAGTGGGAACACCTCTTCCGCGAGCAGGAATTCAGGAACCGGCTGCTTCGTGCTTTAGCCGGCCGCCCGCCCGCCTGACACGCCCGTGAGTCGCGAATTCGCCGGACGCCCGCGACGTCGCCGGAAACCTACGGCGACCCCGCAGGTTTCCGGCGAACTGGGCCACGGAACGGAACGACGTCGGGCACGACGGCGGATGCCTAAGCGCTGTAGCTCGGTTCGCGCTTCTTCACCCAGCCGATGGCGAGCGTGGTCAGCGGTACGAAGGCGAACTCCACGAGGGTCTTGTAGAGGAAGCCCACAAGGACATAGTTCACGAACATCCCGACGTCGGTAATTCCGATCACGGACGCGGCGATGCTGCAGAAGATCAGCGTGTCCACGAACTCGCCGGCCACGGAGGAGCCCATGATGCGCGCCCACAGGGATCTTTCCCCAGTGCGCGCCTTCATCTTTACCAGGATCCAGGAGTTGATGGTCTGGCCGGCAAAGAAGGCCAGTAGCGAAGCCAGCACGATCTGCGGGACCGGGCCCAGGGCGCCTTCCAGGGCCGCCTGCTTGGAGGCACCGTACTCGTCGCCGAAGCCCGGCAGGGCGATGATGACCCAGTAGCAGAGTGACGCGAAGACGGAGAGCGCAAAGGTGGTGACGATGGCCTTGCGTGCCACTTTGAAGCCGTAGACCTCGCTGATGACGTCGCCCAGGATATATGCCAGCGGGAAGAGGAAGAAGCCGCCGTCCGTGATGATCGGGCCGATCGCCACGCCCTTGGATGCCCCGATGTTGGACAGGATCAGCACCACGGCCATAACGGCCAGCATGATGCCGAAGTACGGGGAACCGATCGAGGCGAACTTCGGCGGCGCGGACACCGGGAAAGTCTTGGCGGACGTCATGGCATTCCATTCGTAGTGGTTCGCTCGGCGGCCCGCGCCCGCAAGGGAATACGCTGGTCCGCCGGCTGTATTAGCACTGGACGGCTCGGGCAAAAGAACCACCCGAACCGCCCTCCATTCTCGCACCCGGCCGTGCGGGCACGACGGTGCGAATCCGGCCCGGAGCCGCGAGTTCGCCGGAGACCTGCCGGTTCGCCGGAAACTTACGGCGATCTCGCACCTTTCCGGCTATTTCGATGCTGCCGGGCCCCGCACTGTGAACGTTCCGGGCATGGTGGCAGGATGGGGGCATGGAGGAGCCCCGTGCCTGACACCGCGGTTTCCACGCGTGCCCTCGTCAAGCGATACCGCGGAGTCACCGCCGTCGACTCGCTCGACCTCGACGTCCGCCGGGGCGAGATTTACGGGTTCCTCGGCAGGAACGGGGCGGGCAAGACGACCACCATCCGCATGCTGCTCGGCCTCATCCGCCCGAGCAGCGGGGAGGTGACGGTCCTCGGGCGGCGCATCCGGCCCGGCGAGACCAACGTGTTTTCGCGCGTCGGCTTCCTCGTCGAGACCGCTACCGCCTACCCCAACCTCACGGTGCGCGAGAACCTCGACATCCAGCGGCGGCTCACCGGCTCGCCAACCCGGACGGTCGCCGACTCGATCGCTCTGCTGCGCCTGGGGCCGTACGCCGACCGGCGCGCCGGGCAGCTCTCGCTCGGCAACAAGCAGCGCCTCGCGCTCGCCCGCGCACTGCTGCACGCCCCCGAACTTCTCGTGCTCGACGAACCCGCCAACGGGCTGGATCCAGCCGGCATCGTCGAGATCCGCGAGTTGCTTCGCTCACTCGCCGACGAGCGCGGCGTCACTGTCTTCATGTCGAGCCACATCCTCGCCGAGGTCGCCCACCTGGCGGACCGCATCGGCATCGTCCACGACGGCCGCCTCATCGAGGAGTCATCACGCGACGAACTCGCCGCGAAGGCGCGCGCCTTCGCGACCGACGCCTACACGTCCGAAGAACGCGAGCAGGCGCTGCTCACACTGGATCTGGAGCGCTACTTCCTCGCGCGCACGGGCGATGGCCCACAGGGCGGCGATGCCTGATGTTCGGTCAGGTTCTCGCCACCGAATTCGTCAAGCTCCATCGTTCCAAGGCAACGTGGGCCACCCTGGCGGTGCTCGCGATGATGCCGCCGAGCGTAGCGCTTTTCATGTGGATCGTCCGCGAACCGGGGCGTGCGGCCGAGCTGGGGCTTCTGGGCACCAAAGCGAGCCTTGCGGGGATCGAGGCGACATGGTCCGCATACTTCTACATGCTCACGCTGATCTTCGGCGTCGGCGGGATGCTGCTGCTGGCGTTCATCGTCGCTTACCTGTTTGGCCGCGAGTACAGCGACGCCACCGCCAAGAACATGCTCGCGCTGCCGGTGGGCCGTCACTGGTTCGTCGTCGCCAAGCTGCTGGTCGCGGCGGCGTGGTGGATGGCAATCGTCGCCGTCGTCCTCGTCGAGGCGTTGGCGATCGGACTGGCGATGGGCCTGCCGGGGTTCTCGGCGGAGCTGGCCGCGACCGGAATCGCACACGTGCTTCTCGCCCCGGCGATTTCGTTCCTGCTCGCACCAGTGGTCGCCTGGATCGCGGTGTTGAGCCGTGGCGAGGTGGCGCCCATCGCCTTCTCGCTCGTGATGCTGGCCCTCGGCAATTTGTTCGGCAAGACCGGCTGGGCGGAGTGGTTCCCCTACTCGATAGTCCCACTGCTGATCGGCATGGTGGCCGGCCCTATCGACTCGCTCCCGGCAGGCAGCTACGCGGTGCTTGCCGCGACATTCGTCGCAGGCGTCGCCGCCACGATCCTGCAGCTGCGGTTCGCAGACAACGCGCAGTAACCTGACGACGGCGGGGCTCAGCGCACCGTCCGTCACCGTGGTCCGCGTGATCCGGGACACTCGGGTTTTGTTCATACTGTTCACGGAATACTTGTTCAAGAGCACAATGCGGTCGGATTTAGCCCAATGGCAGGATGGGACCATGACTTCTACCGCATTCGACTCCGCTTCCCCGGCTACTACCGAAACCACAGTCTCCCCCGCCATCGCGCTGACCATCGCAGGCTCCGAAGCGACCGGCGGCGCCGGCGCGCAGGCTGATCTGAAGACGTTTCAGGAACTCGGCGTCTTCGGCATCGCGAACCTGACCTGCATCGTGTCCTTCGACCCTAAGGACAACTGGAACCACCGCTTCGTCCCGGTAGACCAGCAGGTCATTGCGGACCAATTGGAGGCGACGACGGCGGCCTACGGTGCCGCGTCCGGCGCATCGACCGTATTGGATACCGTGAAAATCGGCATGCTGGGCAGCCCCGCGACAATTGCGACCGTGGCTGCGGCACTGTCCGACGGGCAGTTCGCCAACGTGGTGCTGGATCCGGTGCTGATCTGCAAGGGCCAGGAGCCGGGGCACGCCCTGGACACCGATCAGGCCCTCAAGGCACAGGTCCTGCCGCTGGCCACCTTCGTCACGCCGAACCACTTCGAGGCCGAGTCGCTCTCCGGGCTGGAGATCACCGACGTCGAATCCCTCACGGCCGCCGCCGTCCGCATCCACGAGCTCAGCGGCGCCGCGGTTCTCGCCAAGGGCGGCGTGCGGCTGGAAGGCCCCGACGCCGTCGACGTCTACTACGACGGCGAAACCCTGGAAGTCCTGTCCACCCCGAAGGTGGGCGACGTGGCCGTGTCCGGTGCCGGATGCTCGCTGGCCGCCGCGGTGACGGCCGAACTCGCGAAAGGCGCGACCCCGCTGGAGGCCGCCCGGACGGCCAAGGCGTTTGTGACCGCGGGGATCCGGAACCGGGTGGCCTCGGGCGCCCCGTTCGACGCCCTCTGGCAGGGCGGCCCGCGCTAGAGCCTTTCCGGCCCGTGTGCCGAGTTCGCCGGAGACTCTCCAGTTCGCCGGAAGTTGGCGGCGAACTCGAGAGCTTCCGGCGACGTGGAGCCCGGCCAGCCGCCCGTCAGCGGGGGTCGGCCACAGTTCCCATGAACAGGGGCAGGCCGGATTCGACGTGCACGATCTGGTAGTGGAACGGCCGGTCGAAGTCGATGGTCTGTTCCGGCTCCGGCGGCAATCCGGTCACCATGCCGTCAATTCGGGTCACCGCCGCGGCCACCGTCCCCTTCTCCGCGGCAGTGATGCTGGCAGCCTGCGCGGCCTTGGTGATAGTGAGTCTGCTCTGGATGGAGTCGAAGTCTTTGGTGGTGGTGAGGGTTGTGTCCAGCCCCAAGGAACCCAGCACTTTCCGAAGGTCGAAGCTGCTCTTGTGGTCCCACCTGGGCAGGGAGATCAGCACGAGGACCTCGGGGGCCGTGTCCAGTGCCGCCGCAATCTCCGCTAGGGTGGCGGCCGTGAGGGTCTCCGGCCCTTCGCCGGGACCGGGCAGCACCAGCCGCATGACAAAACCTTTTGCGTACGGCAGGTCCACGACTCGCCAGCGGGCACCCTCTGCATAGGCCAACTCCAGCATGTTGTGCATCGTCGGGACGCTGATTTCCTCGCCACCGGACTTGGTGAAGGGGCTGTCCTGGGTGTCGTTGGGGTCGAAAGGCGACCGCCACGCCGCGGCGAAGTACAAGGCGTTGAGGAGGCTGAAAGTGCAGTCGCGATCGTACTCCGCAGGCGCTTTCTTGATCCGGCCGCCGGTGTTCTTGTTCACCCAGGCGTCGATTGCAGGCTTGGTGGCGGCCTCATCTTGGAAGTCCACCGGGTACACGCCGGTGCCATAGTGCTTGGCAAGGGTTGCCAAGTAGTTCTTTCCGGTTGGCACGCCCGTGTCCGCAAACAGGCCATTGGCCGCGTGCATGACCGGCTTCCGTGGCGGGTCCTTTTCGTCCACCGAGCCAGGATCGCCGTCGTACGCCGCCAGGAACCCGAGCAGGGCGTTCATTGCCTCATCCCGGGTGCCGGCCGGGAGTCCCAGGACCTTGTCCATTTCGACGGCGCTCTCCCCGGAGGCCCCTGCCCGCAGCATCGCGAGCGCTATCAGCAGGCTGCCCGGGGACGACACCACGTTTCCTTCGGCCCCTTCACCACCGTCGGCCAGGAGAGCCGCTCCCAATGTCAGGGCGGATGCCCGGAATGCCCGAAATTCGGCAGCGTACGCGGCGCGGTCCACCGCAACCCGCTCAACGCCGTCGGCCGTCAACAGCGACGGTGGCGGGGGCGAGTATGCGGCGAGCGCCCCGGCGCTCCGCGCTGGCCCGATTCCAGCCATGCGGTGATTTTTCATTGCCACTCCCGTCGTATCGTTAGTACCCAGTTCGCCTGAATCTCTCCAGTTCGCCGGAAGTTTCCCGCGAGCTGGAGAGTTTCCGGCGAACCCGGAGGGCCTCAGCGCCGCGGGATGTTGCGCAGGTTGCTCCGGGCCATGCTGACGGCCTCGCCGGCGCCCCGGTTGAGGACCACCTTGGACATGGCCGTGGCGAAACCCAGGACCTGGGCGCCCTTGATCTTAGGCGGGAGGGACAGCGCCTTGGGGTCCGTGATGAGCTCCACGAGCGACGGGCCGGGATGGGCAAACGCTTCCCGGTACGCGGCCTCGATGCGGGACGGGTCCGTTACACGCACGGCATGGAACCCCAGGGCCCGGGCGACGTCGGCGTAGTTCGCATCGGGGACGTCCACGCCAAAGTCAGGGAGCCCGTCCACCAGCATTTCGAGTTTCACCATGCCGAGGGTGGAATTGTTGAAGACCACGACGTTGACCGGAAGCCGGTGCGCGGCGACCGTGATGAGCTCACCCAGCAGCATGGACAGGCCGCCGTCCCCCGAGACCGAGACCACCTGCCGGCCGGGGTAGGCCAGCTGAGCGCCGATCGCGTGCGGCAGCGCGTTGGCCATGGAGCCGTGCAGGTACGAGCCGATCAGCCGGCGGGTGCCCAGCGGGTTGATGTACCGCGCGGTCCAAACATTGCACATGCCCGTATCCGCCGTGAAGATCGCGTCCTCTGCCGCCACCTGGTCCAGCAGCGAGGCCGCATATTCCGGGTGGATAGGCTGTTTCTTGCCCACGTTCCGGGTGTATGCGCCCACGGCCTTGTTCATGAGACGGTCGTGCTTCTTGAGCATCGCATCGAGGAAGCGCCGGCTCTTCTTGGCCTTGATCAAAGGCATCAAAGCCGCGAGCGTGGGGAGGACGTCGCCATGCACGGCGACGTCGACGTCGGTCCGCCGGCCCAGTTTGTGGGCGGCCCGGTCCACCTGCGCCGTCCGGGTTGCCGGCAGGAATTGGTCATACGGGAAGTCGGTGCCCAGCAGGATCAGTAGATCCGCGTCCTCGATGCCTTCGGCCGCAGCGCCGTAGCCCAGCAGCCCCGTCATGCCGATGTCATACGCGTTGTCGTACTGCATGAAGTCCTTGCCGCGGAGCGAATGGCCGATCGGCGCCGCGATCAGTCCGGCGAGCGCCACCACCTCATCGTGCGCGCCCTCGACGCCGGCCCCGGCAAAGATGGCTATCTTATCCGCCGCGTTGATGGCGTCTGCCAGCTCTTGAACGCTGGCGGGGTCCGGGGTCAGCGTCGCCGGCCGGAATGCGGCCGGCGCCGGGGTCGGGGCGGTTGCTTCGAGGCCGGCGATGTCGCCGGGAAGGGTCACGACGGCGACGCCCCGGAGCCCGACGGCGTGCTGGATGGCGCTGTGCATGACCCGGGGCGCCTGCTCCGCGGTGCTGATCAGTTCGGAATAGACCGAGCATTCGTTGAAGAGCCGGTCCGGGTGGGTTTCCTGGAAGAAACTGCTGCCGATCTGCTTGCTCGGGATGTGCGAGGCAATGGCCAGCACCGGCGCCCCGGAACGGTTGGCGTCGTACAGCCCGTTGATCAGGTGCAGGTTGCCGGGCCCGCAGGAGCCGGCGCAGACCGCGAGCCGGCCGGTCAGCTGGGCCTCCGCCGCCGCGGCGAAGGCGGCTGCTTCCTCATGCCGGACATGGATCCAGTCGATGCCGCCCTGCTGCGAGCCGCCGGTCTTGCGGACGGCGTCGACGAGCGGGTTGAGGCTGTCCCCCACGATCCCGTAGATCCGCTGCACGCCGGCAGCCTGGAGTTGTTCGATGAGCTGGGTGGCAAGTTCCTTGGCCATGGGTGCACGCTCCCGCGAGGTGGGTCGATGAGCTGTCACAGGCCAATATAGTCCGCCCTGCCGTCAGCCACGCCCAAGGCGACGCTCCCTCGCCTGATGTGCGGGAGCGACGCACTGAACCGCAGAAAATGCGGGAGCGACGGCAGTAAGCGGGCGGGACGGCAGGGTCCCGGAGAAACCCGCAGGACGTGAGGGGAGGATCAGCTTCCGGAGTGCGCCTGCAGGAAGGAGTAGACCTCGGTCTCGTCCACGCCGGGAAAGGCGCCCGGCGGCATGGCGGCCAGCAGGTGGGAGTGGGCCCGGGCCGAGGGCCAGGCGTTGCCGGCCCATTCGGCGGTCAGCGATGCCGGCGGGCGGCGGCAGCAGCTTTCGTCCGGGCAGGTGGATTTGGACCGCTCCGTGGTGTCGCGGCCGCGGAACCACTTCACGTGCGCATACGGGACACCAACGGAGAGCGAGAACTCCCCGTTGGCGGAGCGTTCGGTGCGGGCCGTGCACCAGAAGGTCCCGGCCGGGGTGTCGGTGTATTGGTTGTACGCGCTGAACTTGTCCGGGACGTCGAACACCACCCGGGAGGTCCAGTTCTTGCAGGACGGCTGGCCCTCGATGGCGCCGGTGTGGTCCTGCGGGAACGTCACGCCGTCGTTCTCGTAGGCCTTGTAGATGATGCCGCTCTTGTGGGTCTTCTGGAAGTGCGTGCGGAGGTCCAGATGCTGCGTGGCGAGGTTGGTGAACCGGTGCGCGGCCGTCTCATAGGACACGGCGAAAGCATCCCGGATGTCCTCGACGGCGATTTCCTTGGCCTGCTTGGCCCGCTGCAGGAACTCCACCGTGGCCTGTTCCGGGAGCAGGAGCGCGGCGGCGAAGTAGTTCGTGGCCACGCGCTGCATGAGGAAGTCCCCGTAGTTCGACGGCGTCTGGTGGCCCAGGACATAGTGGCCCAGGGCCTGCAACAGCACCGACCGGGGGTCGTGGTCGCTCCGTGCGTTCTGCGTGAGGTAAATTCTACGGTTCTTAAGATCCGTCACCGAGCGGGTGGAATGCGGCAAATCGCCCACGTGGTGGAGGCTGAAACCGAGGTGCCCGGCGATGTCCGCAATGACGTGGTGGGAGAGGGGTCCGCTCGTGTGGCCCACCGAGGCCAGGACCTTCTGCGCCTCGGCCTCATACTCCGGGAAGTAGTTGTTCCGTTCCCGCATCATGGCCCGCAGTTCACCGTTGGCGCGGCGAGCCTCCTCCGGTGTCGCCACCTGCTCGTTGAGCCGCCGCTCGAGTTCATGCTGCAGGCCCACCATGGACTCCAGCACGTCCATCGGAAGCCGCGAGCTGATACGGATTTTCGGCAGGTTGAGGGACTCGTAGATGGGGCTGCGCTGGTAGCGTTCCAGCTCGATCTCCAGCGCAGCGCGGCGGTTGGGCGGCTCGGCCCCGAGCAGTTCATCGATGCTGACCCCGAGGGCCCCCGCGAGCTGCTGAAGCAGGCCAAGCTTGGGCTCGCGCTTGCCGTTTTCGATCAGGCTCAGCTGGCTGGGGGCGGTCCCGACGGCGGCGCTCAGGTCATCGAGCGTGAGTCCGGCAGCCTTGCGCAGATGACGGACACGGCGGCCCATGCTGATGACGTCCACTTCCGGGACGGCAGGCGAGGCGGCTGAGGCGGGGCGGTTCCAGCTGGCGGGGTGCATTTATTGAGGATATGCGAAGAAGTGCATTTCTTTCCATAGCTTTGGTCTAGAAACCCCTTGGAAAGTGAAGAAAAGTAGATCTCACGGAAAGATTCACTATCCGGAAACAACCGGCCAGGATCTGCAGAGTCGCAGACTGGCCGGTCCCGGACCCATCAAGGAGACAAAGATGACTGCAGCATTTGAGCCCACCCAGCAGACGCCCGAGCAGCAGGCCGCCGCACTGGAGCTCGAGTGGGCCGCCAACCCGCGTTGGGAAGGTGTGACCCGTGACTTCAAGGCTTCCGACGTCGTCCGCCTCCGCGGTCGCGTCTCCGAAGAACACACGCTGGCCCGCCGCGGTTCCGAGAAACTGTGGAAGCAGCTCACCGAGGAGCACAGCACCGGCAAGTACACCAACGCCCTGGGCGCCCTGACCGGCAACCAGGCCGTGCAGCAGGTCAAGGCCGGGCTCCGCGCCATCTACCTCTCCGGCTGGCAGGTCGCCGCCGACGCCAACAACTCCGGCCACACCTACCCGGACCAGTCGCTCTACCCCGCCAACTCGGTCCCCACCGTGGTCCGCCGCATCAACAACGCCCTGCTCCGCGCGGACCAGATCGAGTTCTCCGAGGGCATCCAGACCGTCGAGGACTGGATGGTCCCGATCGTGGCCGACGCCGAGGCCGGCTTCGGCGGCCCGCTGAACGCCTACGAGCTCATGAAGTCCATGATCCAGGCCGGCGCCGCGGGCGTGCACTGGGAAGACCAGCTCGCCTCGGAAAAGAAGTGCGGCCACCTCGGCGGCAAGGTCCTGATCCCCACCCAGCAGCACGTCCGCACGCTGAACGCCGCCCGCCTCGCCGCCGACGTCGCCGGCACGCCGTCGGTCATCATCGCCCGGACCGACGCGGAGGCAGCCACCCTGATCACCTCCGACGTCGACGAGCGCGACCAGGAATTCATCCTCCGCGAAGGCGGACAGCCGGTCCGCACCCCGGAGGGCTTCTACAAGGTCCGCAACGGGATCGAACCCTGCATCGCCCGCGCCAAGGCCTACGCCCCGTACTCCGACCTCATCTGGATGGAAACGGGCACCCCGGACCTGGAGCTGGCCCGCAAGTTCGCCGAGTCCGTCAAGGCCGAGTTCCCGGACCAGATGCTCTCCTACAACTGCTCGCCGTCGTTCAACTGGCGCAAGCACCTCGACGACGCCACGATCGCGAAGTTCCAGCGCGAACTCGGCGCCATGGGCTTCACCTTCCAGTTCATCACCCTGGCCGGCTTCCACGCCCTGAACTACTCGATGTTCGACCTCGCCCACGGCTACGCCCGGGAAGGCATGAGCGCCTACGTCGAGCTGCAGGAGAAGGAATTCGCCTCCGAGTCCCGCGGCTACACCGCAACCAAGCACCAGCGCGAAGTCGGCACCGGCTACTTCGACGACATCGCCACCGCGCTCAACCCGAACGCATCCACTTTGGCTCTCGTGGGATCCACAGAAGAGGGCCAGTTCCACTAATCCCCGCCCAAGGTGAGCTGTTGATTCCGCTCATCTGAAGGCACGACGGCGGCCGGCACCCAGGGTGCCCAACCCCTCGGGGGCCGGGAAAGGTGATCCGGAAGCGTGCGTATAAGGGGCCCTGTCCCCGCCCGGCCGAGCCCTGCGAGGCCCACGGCGGGGATGGGGAATAGCACGCGGAGGATTGCCTTTTTCGGCCCCAAACCGCACCCCGCCGTCGAACATTTGCTTCTCCGAGGAGAGATTGAAATGAACAGCTTCACTGACAACTTCACTATTAACGGGATCACGCTGACCGCGCAGCCAATTTGCCGGCAGAGCGAGGTCCTCACACCGGATGCGCTGGCGTTTGTGGCCAAGCTGCACAAGGCCACGGCCGGGCGCCGGGAGGAGCTATTGGAGGCACGGCGTGAACGCCGCCAGCAGATCTCCAAGGGCCAGGACCCGCGGTTCCTGCGCGAGACCGAGTCCGTGCGCAACGACCCGAACTGGCGCGTCGCTCCCCCGGCCCCGGGCCTGGAGGACCGCCGCGTGGAAATCACCGGGCCGGTGGACAAGAAGATGACCATCAACGCGCTGAACTCCGGCGCCAAGGTGTGGCTCGCGGACATGGAGGACTCCTCCACCCCGTCCTGGCGCAACGTGATCCAGGGCCAGCTGAACCTCACGGACGCCCTGGAGCGCCGGATCGACTTCACCTCCCCCGAAGGCAAAGAATACAAGCTGCGCCCGGCCGGGGAACTGCCCACGATCGTGGTCCGCCCCCGCGGCTGGCACCTGCCGGAAAAGCACATGCTCATCGACGGCACCCCGATCGCCGGCGGAATCGTGGACTTCGGCCTGTACTTCTTCCACAACGCCCGCCGCCTGATCGCCCAGGGCAAGGGACCCTACTTCTACCTGCCCAAGATCGAGAACCACCTCGAGGCCCGGCTGTGGAACGACATCTTCATCCTGGCCCAGGACCTGCTGGGCATCCCGCAGGGCACCATCCGCGCCACCGTGCTGATCGAGACCATCACCGCCGCGTTCGAGATGGAGGAAATCCTCTACGAACTGCGCGACCACGCCGCAGGCCTGAACGCCGGCCGCTGGGACTACATCTTCTCCCTGATCAAGAACTTCCGCACCCGCGGACCGCGCTTCGTGCTCCCGGACCGCGGCCAGGTCACCATGACCCAGCCGTTCATGCGCGCCTACACCGAACAGCTCGTCCGGGCCTGCCACAAGCGCGGCGCCATGGCGATCGGCGGCATGGCCGCTGCCGTCCCCAACCGCAAGGACGCCGCAGCCAACGCGATCGCCTTCGAAAAGGTCCGCGCCGACAAGACCCGTGAGGCCGGCGACGGCTTCGACGGCTCCTGGGTGGCGCACCCGGACCTGGTTCCGGTCTGCCGCGAGGTGTTCGACGGCGTGCTCGGCGACCGCCCGAACCAGCTCGAGCGCCTCCGGGAAGACGTCACCCCGGACGACCGCGCCCTCCTGGACATCTCCTCGACCACCGGAACCATCACCGAACAGGGCATCCGGAACAACATCGAAGTCGGCATCCGCTACATCGAGTCCTGGCTGCGCGGCAACGGCGCCGTGGCCATCCACAACCTGATGGAGGACGCCGCCACCGCAGAGATCTCCCGCTCACAGCTCTGGCAGTGGATCTTCTCCCGCGCCATCACCGACCACGGCGACGTCGTGACCCGCGAGTGGGTGGAGGACATGCTGGATGAGGAATTCGCCAAGCTGGAACGCTTCGAAGGGGACCGGTTCGCCGACGCGCGGGACATCTTCGAGGAGGTCACGCTCAGCAACGAGTTCCCGGCCTTCCTGACGCTGCCGGCCTACGACCGCTTCCTGTATGAAGCGCGCGACGGCGCGGAGCTCAGCGAGAAGGCCGCCCTCATCCCGGCGTAACCCCAGAATTCCGTCAGCTGGACTGCCCGCCCTTCGCAACAGGCAGCCCGAAATCCGGGTGGCAGCCCAGCAACGGAACACAGCCCGACAACGGCGTCGAACTGACAGTGAGGGCCCATGTTTTCGATAAAACATGGGCCCTCACTGTGTTCCCGGCGCAAACTTTGTGGGCGGGAAGGCGGCCGGGGCGGGCATTTCTCGGCGCACAGGCGTCCACAAGCGCGGCCCGAAATGAGCGGGGGCGGGAGGAACCTAGTGCGGCTTCGGCACCCGGCGCAGGGACAACGCCGTGCCCAGGATGAACGCGGTCACGGAGCACAGGATCAGCAGCAGCGGACCGGTCCAGGCGCCGGAGACACCGTGGACGTAGCCCAGAAGGGTCGGCGCCACGGCGCCGAAGGAATACCCGGTCCCCTGGACGACGGCGGACATCCGGGCCGCCGACGCCTGGTCCCGGGCCAGCCGGATGATGGCGAGGAAGATCAGCGTGATGCCGCCGCCCTGGGCGACACCGCCGAGGGAACACCACAGCCACCACAGTTCGGGCGCGAGCAGCAGGCCCACAGGAACCGTGAGCCACAGCAGGCCCAGGGTGAGGCCCACCGCCGTCGTGCTGGCGAACCGGGCCGCCAGCGGGACGCCGAGGCCGCCCACAATGGCAAAGATCTGGAAAAGCGAGGACGCCGCTCCGGCGGCCGACGGCGTCATGCCAAGTTCGTCCACCAGCAGGCTGGGCAGCCAGGCGGTCACACCGTAGTAGGAGAACGCCTGCCCGGCGAACCCGACGGTCAGGGCTGCCGTGATCCACCGCGATGTGAGCTTGCCGGCCGGCCGCCCGGGGTCGGACGCGGGAACGGCAGCAGGAACGAAGGCCGCCCGCTGGCCGACGGCGATCACCCAGACCGCGAGGGCCGCCAGCGCGAACAGTCCGCTCGCGGCAATCGCGGGACGCCAGCCCAGCAGCTCGGCCAGCGGCGCGGACACCATCGACGTAAGGAACGAGCCGATATTGAGCGCCGCCGTGTAGGTGCCCATCGCCGCGCCCTGCCGGGCCGGAGTGAAGTCCCGACGGATGATCAGCGGCACCACGATGTTGCCGATCGTGATGGAAACGCCCAGGATCACGGTGCCCAACATCACGACGGCGCCGCCTCCCGCCGAGCGGACCACGACGCCCAGGAGCACGCCCAGCAGGGTCAGCGTGATGGCGAACTCGGGACCCAGCTTACGCCCGGCCAGCGATGCCAGCGGCGCGGCCAGGGCAAAGCACAGGACCGGGATCCCGGTGAGGAATCCCAGTTCCACCGGAGTGAACCCGAGATCGTGCTGCATCTGCGCGACCACCGGGGCCACGGCCACCAGGGGGCCGCGCATGTTCAGCGCGATGAGCCCGATCGCGAGCATGAGGAGCCAGCCGCGCGGTGCCTTGGCGAGGTCGCTCATAAGGTGGGCCGTCGCCCGGCGAGCGGGCACAAATATGGTTTCATCAGTCCCATTGCTATCACGGGCCACTCCCGCACCCGCGGAATATGACGCCACCCGGGACACGGCCACCGGCGACCACGCATCCGGGGCGACGGCTTCCGGGACGCCGTTTCTAGCCCGTGGCCTGCAGGGTCGCCTCAATGACGGCGGGCGAGAGCACGTGCTGCGTGACCATCTGGCTGGCGCCGAGGATGGCGGCCTGGTCGCCGGCTTTGGACAGGCCGATCCTCAGGTGCGTCGTGGCCAGCGGCAGCGAGCGCCGGTAGACCACCTCGCGGACCCCTGCCATGAGGTGCTCCCCGGCCTGGCCGAGGCTTCCGCCGATCACGATCACCGAGGGGTTTAGCAGGTTGACCACCGTGGAGAGGACATCCCCGAGGTCCCTGCCGGCCTGCCGCAGCGCCTGGATTGCCTGGAGGTTCCCCTCAGCGACGAGGCGCAGGACGTCGCCGCCGTCGTGCGCCGGAAGTCCCTGCTGGGTGAGCGCCTTGGCGACGGCGGGGCCGGACGCCAGGGCTTCGAGGCAGCCGTAATTCCCGCAGCGGCACAGCACGTCGTCGCCGCGCGGAACCCGCACGTGCCCGAGGTCTCCGGCTGTGCCGTTGGCCCCGCGCTGGAGTTCACCGTTGCTGATGATGCCCGCGCCGATGCCGGTGGCCACCTTGATGAAGAGGAAGTTTTCGTCCTGGGGCCAGTGCGCCGTGCGCTCGCCCAGGGCCATGATGTTCACGTCGTTGTCCACCAGGACCGGCACCGGGAGGGACCGCTGGACGTGACGGACGACGTCGAACCCGTCCCAGCCGGGCATGATCGGCGGCTTTACCGGCATGCCGGAGGCGTGTTCCACGGGCCCGGGGAGCCCGATCCCGGCGCCGGCCAGGTCCGAGGTACTCCGCCCCGCCTCGCCGAGCAGCTTCAGCCCTTCCTCGATCACGCGGTCCAGGACAACCACCGGGCCGTCGGCGACGTCCTGCGCCAGCCGGCGCTCGGCGAGCACCTTTCCGTTGAGATCCGTCACGGCGATGATCACGTGCGTGGCCCCGACATCCACCGCCAGGACTACGCGGGCGGCCGGGTTGAAGGCAAAGCGCGACGGCGGCCTGCCGCCGCTGGAGCTCGCCTCCCCTGCCGGGCCGACGAGGCCCGAGACCATCAGCGCGTCGATGCGGGAGGCGACGGTGGAGCGGGCAAGCCCGGTGGTCAGGGCCAGTTCCGCGCGGGTCCGGGCCTTGCCGTCGCGCAGGAGCTGGAAGAGGTCGCCGGCGCGGGACAGGCTGCCGCCGGCCTCGGTGGCTGCGGGTTCGGTGCCGGTGGGCGTACTCATGAGTAAGTGATAGCACGAAGTTCTTCTGTATGTCACTCTTCACAAAGATTGAAACGTAGTTTTCAACTTTTGCTTGACGCTCGTCAAAAGTATGTCTAACTTTGGGTGTGAGCCAGATCACCGGCCCGGCAGCCTGCCTGCCGCTGGACGGTTCCGGGACTACGAAGGGGTATGAACGAACTTGTCGAGCCAAGAACATGCAGCGCCGGCGCCGCTGGGAGTGGGGATTCTGGGGGCGGGTCCCGTCACCCAGGCGATCCACCTTCCCTCCCTCGCCAGGCTGCGCGGCATCCTGGAGGTCCGCCACATCATGGACGTCGATCCGGCGGTGGCCGAATCCGTGGCCGCACGGGTGGGGGCACGCTTCAGCACCAGCATGGAAGAACTGCTGGCCGACCCCGCGGTCGAGATCGTCGCGATCTGCAGCCCGCACCAGTTCCACGCCGTCCAGGTGATCGCCGCCTGCCGCGCCGGCAAGAAAGCCGTCCTGTGCGAAAAGCCCTTCGCCATGAACGGCGAGGAAGCCGCGGCCATCGCCGCCGTGTCAGCCGAAACCGGTGTGCCGATCGTCGTCGGCGCCATGCACACCTTCGACCCCGGCTGGCTGGCTGCCGAAGCCGCGTGGGGCAACCTGCCGGAACAGGTCCACACCGTCCGGTCGTCGATCGTCCTGCCGCCCAACCCCCGCTTCGAGGACTTTGCCACCGAGATCGTGGGCCGCACTCCCCCGGCGCCCGCGGCAAACGCGGCCCCCGACACCGCTGCGGTGAAAGCCATGCTGACCGGCGGCGTCATGGGTCTGGCCATCCACGACCTCCCCCTGGTCCGCAGGTTCGCCCCGGACTTCCGGGCCGTCGAGGTCCTGCATGCCCAGACCGTCATGCCGTTCGGCTATGTCATCTCCCTGCGGGCGGGCGACGTGACAATCGAACTCCGCGCCGCGATGAACGGCACCTGGGAACCGTCTTGGACCTTCGAGGCCATCGGCAACGACGCCTCGCTGTCCATCGACTTCACCCCGTCCTACGTTCACGCGGGGTCGGCGACCGCCCGGATCCGCACCGCTGCCAGCACCACCGTCCTGGGCCCCTTCGGCCACAACGGCTACGAGGGCGAATGGCGCAAACTCGCCGAAATCGCCCGGGGCACCGGAACGGCCCCCCGCCCGGAGACGCTGATCCACGATCTGGAATTCGCCCTCGCGATCGCCGACGCCGCCGCTGCCTGCGTCGATGCCGGCGCCGCCGCCTATGAGGAGGCAAGCGCATGACAACCCCGCTTCTCGTCCAGGCCGGCCCCGAGGCCGAACAAGCCGGTGCCGTCGGCGCCGTGGTCGCTTCCCTGCCTGTTTCCTTCGCCCCGGCGGACGGCCGGGCCGACGTCGTGGCTGTCGCCGGTGTCCCGGGTTGGACCGCCAGCGCCACCGCGGCGGTCCGCAGCGGTGTCCGCGGCGTCGTCGTCGTTGATCCCGTGGCGGAAGACCCCGCCACGCTGGCCGAGGCAGCTGCGGAGGCGGGCGCCGCGGTGGTCCTCGACCAGGCGTGGGCCGGAAACCCGGTCCTCGCGGAGTCCCAGGCCGCGGTCCGGAACGCCATCGCCGACGCCGTGGCCGACGCCGTGCTGCTGGACTCCGTGGCGTGGGGCACCCCCGGAACCGACCCGGCAGCCCTGCTCACGCGGCACCTTGGCGCGGTCCTGGCCTGCGGCGTCGAGCTGGAAGGCCTGCGGGTCATCCAGCGCAACGCCAACGGCTACACCGTGATCGGCAGCCTCCCCGGCGGGGCGCCGGCGGCCCTGCAGGGAATCACCACGTCCTCGCTGCCCGCGACGGCCACCGTGTCCGTCCTGACCTCCTCAGGACGGGCGGACATCACCCTCCCCGATGCCTCCGCAGGCTGGCCCGCGGAGGTCCGCTCGGTCACCTCCGCCGGGGCCGCCGCCTTCCCCACCATCTACGAATCGGCCCACCGGCACAGCTGGAGGCGGCTCCGCGCCGCCATCGACTCCGGCGCCCCGGAGGCCGATCTGGAACGGTTCGCCGCCCTGACCGCACTTGTCGGGCAGCTCCACGACTCACCGCAATAACTGCTCCAACCGCTCTAGCTGCTCTAACTGCACAGCCCGCAATACCTTCCGCATCAACTCACTGTCGAGAAGACCGGCCGCGCCACAGCGTGCCGGTCACGAAAGGAAATCATCGTGACGATCAAGTCCTCTGTAACCTCCACCGCATTCTCCCGCCGGGGATTCCTGGGCTTCGCCGCAGCCGCGGCGAGCGCACCGCTCCTCGCGGCGTGCGGCGGCGGCTCCGCCTCTCAGTCAGGCGGCAGCGGCGTCATCAAGTTCTGGGATATGCCGTGGGCCACCCCCGCGTACAACGACGCCGCCAAGAAGATCGCAGAGGGCTACGCGCCGGCCTCGGGCAACCTCAAGGCCAGCTACCAGACCATCCAGTGGGCGAACTTCTACCAGACGTTCTCCTCGGCCATCGCTTCCAAGACCGGACCGGCAGTGTCCACCGGCGGCGGCTTCCAGGCCTTCCAGTTCGAGCAGCAGGGCCAGATTGCCTACGCGGACAAGGTGGTGGATGAACTGAAGAAGAACGGCCAGTTCGATGACTTCCTGCCGGGCGTGCTGGAGCCGTTCAAGACGGACAAGGGCTATGTTGCCGTTCCGTGGCAGCTGGACATCCGTCCGCTCTGGTACCGCAAGTCGCTGTTCGACCAGGCCGGCGTCGCGGTTCCCACCGACTGGGCATCCCTGCTTGAGGCTGGCAAGAAGTTCAAGAGCATGGGCGCCGTCGGCTTTGCCACGGGCTCCGGCGCCGGCAACAACATCGGCAACCACCTGATGATCATGATGATGCTCAACAACGGCGGCGGCGTGTTCACCCCGTCCGGTGAGCTCGATGTTATGAACGACCGCAACGTCGAGGCCGTTGAATTCCTGCTGGAGCTGGTCTCCAACGGCATCATCGACCCCGCCGCGGTCAGCTACACCTCGGACAACCTCAACGCCCAGTGGAAGAACAAGAAGGCCGCGTTCGGCATGTTGACGCTGGGAGTTCCCGAGCGTGTCGGTGACACATCTGGCGACCTTGTGGTCGCCAGCCCCATGGCCGGCCCGCACGGGGACAAGGCCGCCCTGGTTTTCCCGAACAACATCATGATGTACACGAACACCCCCTCACAGGCGTCGTCCGAGGCCTTCCTGGTCGCCTACCTGGGCCAGCTCAAGCAGCTCTGGCAGCAGAAGCTCATGAACGCGCTGCCGGTCTTCAAGTCCATCACCGAGCTTCCCGAGTTCACGTCCGATCCCAACAACGTCAAAATCGTCAAGGAGTACGTGCCGATCGCCAAGACGTTCGCCGCCCAAGGCACAACACTCAATGCCAATCTTGCCGTCCTCGACGGCGGCCAGGCCCTCAACCAGTTCACCCAGACCATCCTGACCGGCAAGACCGATGCGAAGTCCGCGCTGCAGACGTTCCAGTCCGGGCTGCAATCGGTCCTGAAGAAGTAAGCGGCGCTCCAATGGCATTGACCACAGCCCAGACCGGCCTGAGCCGGGCCCGCCGGGGCGTTGCCCCCGGCGGGCCGGGCAAGCCCGCCAAATCTGTCAACCGCAAGAGCAAACTCAGTTCGCAGACCCGCAAGACGTTCTTCTGGCTCCTGCTGCCCTCGGTCGTCCTGCTGATCCTGATCCACGGCTACCCCCTCATCTACGCCGGCATCCAGGCCACGCACAACGGCTCCCTCCTGGACACAGGCGAGTTCGTCGGCCTGGATAACTTCGCCACGGTCCTGTCGTCCGAGGCATTCTGGAAAGCCGCCCGCTTCACGTTGATCTTCACGATCGTGGGCGTCTTCGGGTCCTGGCTCCTGGGCCTGGGCCTGGCCCTGCTGCTGCGCACCAAAATCCCCGCTGGGGGGACCTTCAAAGTCCTGCTCCTGCTGCCGTGGGTGGTGCCGATTGTGGTGTCCTCCACTGCCTGGAACTGGCTGGTCGGCACTCCGGACAGCCTCATCCCGAGCATTTGCCGGAACCTCGGACTGGGCACGCCGCTCTTCCTCGCCGACCCGACGCTCGCGGCCATTACCGTTTGCATCTTCAAGGTCTGGGTCAGCTTCCCCTTCATGATGATGATGACCTCGGCGGCCCTGGCCTCCGTGGACACCACCGTCTACGAGGCCGCCAGCATGGACGGCGCGAGCCGCTGGCAGCAGTTCTCCGGCATCACCCTGCCGCTGATCGCACGGTCCACCTACATCAGCTGGATCCTCATGACGATCTTCTGCGTCAACGACTTCCCCACCATCTACCTGCTCACCGGCGGCGGACCCGTGGACGCCACCACCTCCCTCGTGGTGCTGGCCTACCGCACCGTCTTCCAGGACTTCCAGACCGGACCGGGCGTCGCGATCGCCTTCCTCATGACCATCACCCTCGTGGTGGTGTCGGTCATCCTGTACCGCCAGATCCGAAAGTCGAGCGTCGAATAATGAGCGCAGTCCTCCACGCCCACCCCGAATCCGGCCCCGCCCTCGGCGTCGCCGACACCGGCAAACCCCGCCGCACCCTTTCCGAAGCCGGCCTGCGCGGCCGCTGGTGGCGCTTCACCGCCATCCTGGCCATCACCGCGATAGTGCTCATCCCGATCATGGTGACCGTCCTCCTCGCTTTCACGCCCGGACCGAACAGCACCGCCACCGGCCTGACCTTCGAGAACATCACCGACGTCTTCTCGAAAACCCTCGCCGCGACCTGGCTTCAAAACAGCCTCATCACCACGCTCAGCACGGTGACCGTCTCGGTGGCCGTCGCCGCCCCGGCAGGCTATGTCCTCTCCCGCGGCCGGTCCAAGGCCGTCTCCGGTTACTCCCTGCTCCTGTTCGTCATGCAGTCCCTGCCCATCATCACCTCCGTGGTGCCGCTGTTCATCCTCTTCGCCGGCATGGGCCTCGTCGACAACCTGATGGGGATAACCATCATCTACGTCGGCTCCACCATGACCGTGGCCACCTGGATGATGGCCGCCTACTTCGACTCCATCCCCATCAGCCTGGAAGAGGCATCCTGGATCGACGGCTGCTCCGTCTTTGGCAGCTTCAGCAAGGTGGTGCTGCGCAACTCCCTCCCGGGCGTGCTCTCCACGGCGATCTTCGCCTTCCTGCTTGCCTGGAACGACTACCTCGTGGCCATCGTGTTCCTGCGCTCCAACGAAATCTTCACCCTGCCCATGGGCGTGCAGTCGTTCTTCCAGCAGAACAACACCGACTGGTCCGGGGTCATGGCCCTGGCCCTAATCATGATGCTCCCGCCCATCATCGTCTTCGCCACCCTGAACAAATACTTCAGCGTCGGCGGCATCGGCGGATCCCTCGCCGGCCGCTAGACACCTGGCTCCACCCCCGACGTCGGCCGGCTAGCCGCAGGGCCGCTCCCCTACTTGAGAACAACCGACTCCCCGCAAAGGAACGCAATGTCCTACTCAATCCAGCTGTACACCCTCCGCAACGCCCTGCAGGAAGACCTGCCCGGCACCATCAAGAAGGTTGCCGAACTCGGCTTCACCCAGGTGGAGCCCTACAACTTCGTCGCCACGGCCGCCGAGCTCGGCGCGGCTCTGAAGGCGAACGGCCTGACCGCCCCGTCCGGCCACGCCCCGCTGCTGAGCCAGGACCAGGACGAGATCTTCGCCGCGGCCAAGGAACTGGGCATCGGCACGGTGATCGATCCCTACCTCCCGGCCGAGCACTGGCAGTCCGCCGAGGACATCCAGGCCACCGCCGCGAAACTCAATGCCGCCGCCAAGAAGGGTGCCGGGTACGGCATCCGCGTCGGCTACCACAACCACGCCTGGGAGCTGGAGTCCAGCATCGAGGGCCAGACCGCCCTGGAGTACTTCGAAGGACTCCTGGACCCGGAACTTGTCCTGGAGGTGGACACCTACTGGGCCGCCGTCGGCGGCCAGGACCCGGCTGCCCTCCTTGAGCGCCTCGGCGACCGGGTGAAGTTCATCCATATCAAGGACGGCCCCGTCTCCACCGACACCAAGGCCCAGCAGCCCGCCGGTCAGGGCAAAATTCCCGTGTGGGATGTCATCGAGGCGGCGCAGTCCCTTGAGGTCGGCGTCGTGGAGTTTGACGATTACTCCGGCGACATCTTCGACGGCATCGCCCAGTCCCTGGGCTACCTGCAGAGCGGTTCCGCCAGCGCCAAGGGCGTGAACGCATGAGCACCGCAGCAACCGGACGCGGCCCGGTGGGCGTCGCCGTCATCGGCGCCGGAAACATCAGCAAGCAGTACCTGGACAACCTGACCGTCTTCCCCGACCTCAAGGTCCACGTGATCGCCGACCTCTTCGAAGAAGCCGCCGAGGCGCGCGCAAAGGAATACGGCATCCCGGAGTGGGGCGGCGTGGATGCGGCCCTGAACCACCCCGACGTCGAGATCATCGTGAACCTGACCATCCCGGCAGCGCACGTGGAGGTGGCGACGGCCGCCGTCAACGCCGGCAAACACGTCTGGACGGAAAAGCCGTTCTCGCTGGACCGCGAATCGGGCCTGGGCCTGCTGAAGGCCGCCGACGCCGCGGGGCTGCGGCTGGGCTGCGCCCCGGACACGTTCCTGGGGGCCGGGCTGCAGACCGCGCGGCGGCTGATCGAACGCGGCGACATCGGCACCCCGCTGACCGCCATGACCACGTTCCAGACCCCCGGCCCGGAATCCTGGCACCCCAACCCGGCCTTCTTGTTCCAGTACGGCGCCGGCCCCCTGTTCGACATGGGCCCGTACTACCTCACGGCTCTGGTCCAGACGTTCGGGTCCGTGCGCCGCGTGGCCGCCACCGGGTCCAAGGCCAAGGAAGTCCGGATGATCGGCTCCGGGCCCAAGGCCGGCGAGGAATTCACGGTCGAGGTCCCCACCCACGTCTCCGCGATGGCCCAGTTCGAGTCCGGCGCGTCCTCCCACAGCGTCTTTTCGTTCGAGTCACCCCGGCTGCGGATGGGCTTTGTGGAGATCACCGGGACCGAGGCCACCATCTCGCTGCCGGATCCGAACTACTTCGACGGGGACGTCAGGCTCTGGCGCGCCGGCGACGAGGAGTGGACTGATATCCCGGCGACCGGCCCCAGTCAGGGCCGCGGCATGGGCGTGCTGGACATGGCACGCTCCATCCGCGCCGGCGTCCCGCACCGCGCCACCGGCAACCTTGCCTACCACGTCCTGGACACCATGGTCTCGATCTCCGAGTCGATCGATTCCGGCGCGTTCGTCGACGTGGAAAGCTCCGCCCCCGCCTCCGCAGCCCTCCCCGAGGACTGGGACCCCACCGCTTCCACACTCTAGGAACCAGTAATGAACTCCCACGAAACTACCCCCGGATCTTCCCCCTTGGGAGTGGCCATGATCGGGTACGCGTTCATGGGCAAGGCCCACTCGAATGCCTGGCGGAATGTCGCCAGCTACTTCGACGTCCCGGCCTTCGAACGTCGCGTCCTGGTCGGACGCGACCCCGCCGGGGTGGCGGAGGCCGCCGCGAAATACGGCTGGGCCGAGTCCTCCACCGACTGGCGCGAGGTGATCGCCCGTGATGACATTCAGATTGTCGATATCTGCGCCCCGGGCTGGATGCACGCGGAAATCGCCATCGCCGCCCTGGCCGCCGGCAAGCACGTCCTGGTCGAAAAGCCGCTGGCCAACACCCTGGCCGAGGCCGAGGCCATGGCGGAGGCCGCCCGGGCCGCCCGGACCCGGGGCGTGCAGTCCATGATCGGATTCAACTATCGCCGGGTCCCCGCCCTGGCCCTCGCAAAGGAGCTGATCGCGGAGGGCCGGCTCGGCACCATCCGGCACGTCCGTGCCGCGTACCTGCAAGACTGGCTCGTGGACCCGGACTCGCCCATGACCTGGCGGCTGAACAAGGACACCGCAGGGTCCGGCGCGCTGGGCGACATCGCCAGCCACGCGATCGACCAGGTGCTGTTCCTCCTCGGCGGCCAGGTCACCGAGGTCTCCGGCCGGCTGCACACCTTTACCTCGCAGCGCCCCGGCGCCACCGGGCTGGAGGACGTGACAGTCGACGACGCCGCCTGGGCCACGCTGACCCTCGCCTCCGGGGCCATCGCCTCCGTGGAGGTCTCCCGGGTGGCCACCGGCCAGAAGAACTCGCTCAAGCTGGAGATCTACGGCGACAAGGGAGCTCTGCTGTTCGATCTCGAGGACCTCAACGAGCTCGGCTTCCTCGACGCCACCCTGCCCGTGAGGGAACAGGGCTTCCGCCGCATCCTGGTCAACGAGCCCGAGCACCCGTACGTGGACGCGTGGTGGCCGCAGGGCCACGTGCTCGGCTGGGAACACACGTTCACGCACGAAATCCGCGACTTCCTCGTGGCGGTGGGCACCGGAACCACGCCGTCGCCGTCGTTCGAGGACGGCCTGAACGTCCAGCGGATCCTCGCCGCCGTGGAAGAAAGCGCCGCGGCCAAGAGTTCGCTCATCCAGCTCGCCCCGTCCGCCCCGACCACCCAGCCCGCTACCGAAAGAGCCTGACATGCCCCGCCCGTACACCCTGTTCACCGGCCAGTGGGCCGACCTGCCCTTCGAGGAAGTCGCACGCCTGGCCTCCGGCTGGGGCTACGACGGCCTGGAAATCGCCGTCTCCGGCGACCACCTGGACGCCTGGCGCTGGGACGAACCCGGCTACGTCGAATCCAAACTCGCCGTCCTGGAAAAGTACAACCTCAAGGTCTGGGCCATCTCCAACCACCTCAAGGGCCAGGCCGTGTGCGATGACCCGATCGACTTCCGGCACGAGGCCATCGTCGGGGCGCGCGTGTGGGGCGACGGCGAGCCTGAGGGCGTGCGCCAGCGCGCCGCGGAGGAAATGAAGCACACCGCCCGGCTCGCCAAGGCCCTCGGCGTGGACACCGTGGTCGGGTTCACCGGCTCGTCGATCTGGCAGTACGTCGCGATGTTCCCGCCCGTGCCGGAGAAGGTCATCGAGGCCGGATACCAGGACTTCGCTGACCGCTGGAACCCCATCCTGGACGTCTTCGACGAATGCGGGGTCCGGTTCGCCCACGAGGTCCACCCCTCCGAGATCGCCTACGACTACTGGACCACCGTCCGCACCCTCGAGGCGATCGGCCACCGCGAGGCCTTCGGCCTGAACTGGGACCCGTCCCATTTCATGTGGCAGGGCATCGACCCCGTCTCCTTCATCTGGGACTTCAAGGACCGGATCTACCACGTCGACTGCAAGGACACCAAGCTGCGCCCCACCGGCCGGAACACCGTCATGGGCTCGCACCTGCCCTGGGGCGACCCGCGCCGCGGCTGGGACTTCGTCTCCGCCGGCCGCGGGGACGTGCCCTGGGAATCGTCCTTCCGCGCCCTCACCGCGATCGGCTATGACGGCCCCATCTCCGTCGAGTGGGAGGACGCCGGCATGGACCGGCTCCACGGCGCCCCCGAAGCCCTCGCCGCCCTCAAGAAGTTCGACTTCCCGGCCTCGAACACCTCCTTCGACGCCGCCTTCAAACAGTAAGGGCACGTTCATGTCAGGCATTGAAACGCCCGACGGCGGCGACCGTTTTGTCCCGCTGTTCGACGGCACCACTTTGGCTGGCTGGCGATCGGTACCCCGCGTCTATGGCACCGAGTATCCGGGCGGTCCGGCCCTCTCGGAACGCTTTGCCGCCCTGGGTTTGACCCCGCCGGTGGAGCCCGAGAAGCACCCGGCCCGCTGGTTCGTGGAAGACGGCGTCCTGGTCGGCGAGCAGGACTCCCCCGGCAGCGGCTACGGCGGCTACCTGGTGAGCGAGCAGGCATTCGGCGACTTCGAACTCGTGCTGGAAATGCGCCCCGACTGGCCGGCCGATACCGGCGTCATGATCCGGCGCCGGCCGGATACTTGGGAAGGCTTCCAGGTCTTGGTGGACCACCGTCCCTCCGGGGGTATCGGCGGGTTCTTCGGCAACGGCCTGGCGAGCTTCTCCGCCGTACCCTTCGCCGTCAACGTGGCCATGGACGCTGACGGGCGACCCACGGGTTTGATTGCGGACAACCCGGCCACGTCGGTGGAGCCTGTCACCGAAGAAAAGCGTGGCCGCCTGAAGCACGCCGCCGACGTCGAGGACTTCCTCAACGTCTGGCGATGGAACGGCTGGAACGAACTCCGCATCCGCTGCGTCGGCGCCCTGCCGGTCATCACCACCTGGGTCAACGGTCTCAAGATCGCCGAACTGGACACCGCTACGCTGGACTCGCCGAACTACAACCCGGCAGATGTCCTGGGTGTTCTCGGAGAGCGCGGTCACATCGCCTTGGAAGTCCACGACAACGACTCCATGTTCGGCGAGGCCCGCTGGGGCAAGGGCGCGCAGTGCCGGTGGCGGAGCATCCGGATCAAGGAACTCTGAGCATGCTGCGTACCCTTCAGACCGGCCAGCGCTGCGAGGTCTGGATAGCGTCCGTCACAGGCGAATCCGAACTTGTCTACAGCACGGACGAGCTCCTCCTCGAAGCGCCCAACTGGACCCTTGACGGCTCGGCCCTCGTCCTCAACGGGGACGGGAAGCTATGGCGGTTTGAGTTGCCAGGCCGGACCATCAGCCAGGTCCCGCTGACCGGCATCCCCGACCTCAACAACGACCACGTCCTGGCACCTGACGGCACCGGCATCTTCCTCTCGGCGAACGACGGCCACATCTACCGGGCAGCTCTGAGTGGAGGTCCGGCGGAGCGGATCACCGACGCCGACGGCTCCTTCCACTTCCTGCACGGCGTCAGCCCGGATGGATCCCAGTTGGCATACGTCGGCATCGAGGCCGGAGACTTCACGCAGCCGGGCCGCCTCAGGACCATACCGTCCGACGGCGGCGCTACCGCCGGCGTCGATGTCGGCCCCGGCCATTGCGACGGACCGGAATACTCGCCCGACGGAAAGTGGCTCTACCTGAACACGGAGTCCTTCAGCGCTCTCCACGGCCACGCCCAGCTTGCCCGAGTCCAGGTTGACGGAAGCGATTTCGAGCGCCTCCTAGAGAGCGAAACCGTCGACTGGTTCCCGCATCTATCCCCCGACGGCGGCTGGGCCAGCTACATCCGTTTCCCCCGCGGCACGGAGGGCCACCCCGCGGACCTGCCGGTCGCCGTCGTGCTTGTCTCCACCAGCGACTGGACCGCACCTCTTCACACCTGGCCCCTCTTCGGCGGCCAAGGAACCCTCAACGTTAATAGTTGGTCGCCGGATTCCAGGCGCTTTGCGTTTGTGGCTTACCCGCTGGCCACCACCGACTCACCGAAGGACCAAGCACGTGACTAATCAACCCACCGGCACCTCTGACGGCCGCATCAGCTGGGGAATCCTCGGCACCGGATTCATCGCGGGGCTGCAAACCCAGGACCTGATCGAGAACGGCTTCACCGTCCAGGCCGTCGGCTCGCGGACCCTGGATTCGAGCCAGGCGTTCGCTGAAGAGTACGGTGTGGCAACCGCGCATGGCAGCTATGAGGACTTGGTGGCCGACCCGCTGGTTGACGTGGTCTACATCGCCACGCCGCACCCGTTCCACCACGCCAATGCCTTGTTGGCCTTGAATGCTGGCAAGCATGTGCTGGTGGAGAAGTCGTTCACCATGAACGCCCGCGAAGCCCAGGACGTTGTCGACCTCGCGGAATCCAAAGGGCTCGTGGCGCTGGAAGCCATGTGGTCGCGATTCCTCCCGCACATGATCCGCATCCGCGCAATCGTCGAGGAAGGCACCATCGGCGAGGTCCGGAAGGTGGTCGCCAGCCACAACCAGAGCCTGCCCAAGGACCCTGCCCACCGGCTGAACGATCCTGCACTGGGCGGCGGAGCGCTGCTGGACCTCGGCATCTATCCGGTCTCCTTTGCGTTCGACATCCTGGGCACTCCGGAGACCATTCGCGCCAGTGCGTCCATGACCGCTACCGGGGTAGACCGGCAGACTGCAGCCATCTTTGATTATGTTGGCGGTCAGCAGGCCATTGTGGACTGCGAACTGGACGCCGCCAGCGCCAACCGGGCTATGGTCATCGGGACCGAAGGGTGGATCGATATCGAATCCACTTGGTACAACCCCACGCCCTTCACAGTTCATGCCTTGGATGGCAGCGTTGTTGAACGCTATGAGCAGCCTGTCAACAGCCGCGGAATGCAGTACCAGGCCGCCGAACTGGAACGACTGGTCAGGGAAGGCGTAACCTCCGGCACCATCCTTCCGCCCCGAGAATCAGTGGCCGTCATGGCAGCAATGGACGAAATCCGACGCCAGATCGGCCTCAGCTACGACGCCGACTCCACACCGGACGAGACTTTCCATGACTGACACCGGCTCGCCGCGGATCGCCGAACTGCGCCGGCACGAGGAAGAACTCGTCTTCCCGGGCTTTGACCACCACGATGCCTGGCGCCTCGGCTCGCTCATCGCCAAGCGGGCAATCGCCGAAGGGCACGCGATCGCCATCGACATCCGGCGGCACAACCTGGTCCTCTTCCGCTGTGTCCTGCCGGAAGCCACCGCCGACCAGGAGGAATGGATCCGCCGCAAGGCGGCCACGACGCTCCGCTTTGAACGCAGCACGGCCCTGCTCGCCGAGGAGTTCGCGGTCAAAGATTTCGATCCAATGCAAGGAGGGTGGCTCGCCGCGGAGGACTACACGTTGGCCGGGGGCTCGTTCCCCATCCGGGTCAAGGGCGTCGGTGTCATTGCGGCAGTCACGGCGTCCGGGCTTTCGTCCGACGACGACCACCAGCTGGTGGTCGAGGCCATCAGGCGTCATCTCCAGTCGGCCGCCGGCTAAGAAATGCTGTCCATGTGTTGGCCTGAGATATGTACCCCAGCCACCACCCGCACGCACTCCCGGAGTGCCACGTGACCGAGACAATCCGCATCCCTGCGGTCCGCTAAGGGTGCTGGCCGAACTGGCTACCGGCGCCGAACACCTCCGTACTGCAAGTTGCGCCGACTGTTGACACGGGACTCCGCGGGGTCCGATGCTGGGCTGATCCGGTATTGCTGACCCTCGGTGCGGCTTTGCGCATCGAGTAGGTGCAGGAAAATCCCCCTCCTCGTGCGACCCAGCGGAGAGATAGCAAAAAGGAGCACCCCCATGCACATCGATATGCCGACCCGGTACGACGTGGAACGTCTGGCCGCCGCGCGCGATCCACACAGCGTCACCGTGTATCTTTCGACGAGCAGCGTCCCGGCCCATTCGGAGGACAATCAGTCCAGAGCCCGGTCCTTGTTCAGTTCCGCCGTCGAACAGCTCCGCCAAGGCGGAAACAACGACGCAGTGGCCGCGATAGAAACCTTCCTCGACGAGCTGCTGGGATCCCCGGAGTTCTGGTTTGACATGGGGCGGAGCGTGGCCATCTTCGTGACTCCGACATCAATTCTTGAGTTCCGTTTGCCCAACGATCTCGAGGACCACGTGAGCGTGTCCGACCGCTTCGCCATCACCCCGCTGCTTCGCGCACTCACCTTCCCGAACGCGGCGCTCGTGCTCGCAATCTCACAGAACGGGGCACGGCTCATTGAGGTCACGGCGGACCGGCCGGCAGAGGAGGTCACGGTACCGGGCATGCCCCGGGATGCAGCAAGTGCCGTCGGGCTCGAATCGATAGGCGGCCGCTCCGCATCCGGCCGGCTGCAGGGCGACGAGGGACGAAAGGTACGGCTGACCCAATATGCCCGTTCCGTCGACCATGCGCTTCGTCCACTCTTAAACGGGAATTCCCTCCCGCTGGTGATCGCTGCGACGGAACCACTCACCAGCATCTACCGCAACCTCACAGGCTACGCACACCTTGCGTCCGAAGTCATCGAGGGAAACCCCGATGAACTGACACCGGCCCAACTGGCGGAAGCGGCGCGTGGTGTGCTCGACCGGATCTACGCGGCCGATCTTGTTGCTCTGCAAACGACGTTCGAGGAGCGTCGTTCCAACGGCCGTGGCACGACCGACCTCAGCGACCTGGCTCGGGCCGCCGCCTTCGGCGCCATTGCGACGCTCGCCGTGGACATGGATGCACAAGTCAACGGTGCTGTCGGAGACGACGGCGCGCTCACGCTCGACGGGGACACCGGGCAGGACGTGGTTGAGGAAATCGCGCGCCGGGCCCTCGGCGCGGGCGCCCGGGTCCTGGCCGTGCGCCGCTCCGATCTGCCGGAAAACGTGGAGGCGGTCGGAATCCTTCGCTACACCATCTGATAGGTAGCTCTGCCCGGCAACCACGCCATTGATGCCCGGGCTCCGCGGCGGACTAGGGTTTTAGCTATGACGCACCAGATCCGGACAGCAACCGCGGACGACGCCGGGAGGCTGGCAGCGCTTGCTGCCGTCACCTTCCCGCTCGCGTGCCCGCCGGAATCCCGGCCGGAGGACATCGCGGCCCATCTGGCCAACACCCTGAGCGAGGCCAATTTCCGGGCCTATCTGGACGATCCGGCGGTCACGGTGCTGGTGATCGACGCCGACGGCGAGCTCCGCGGCTACAGCCTGCTGGTGGCCCGCCCCGCCCGGGACCCGGAGGTGGCCGCAGTCCTGGCCGAGCTGCCGTGCACCGAACTCAGCAAGTGCTACGTCCACCCGGACCACCATGGACTGGGCGCCGCCGCCGAATTGATGCAGGCGAGCATCGCCGCGGCCGTGGCGGCGGGTGCCCGCGGGCTGTGGCTCGGTGTGAACAGCCAGAACGCCCGGGCCATCCGGTTTTACGAGAAGTCCGGCTTCCGCAAGGTCGGCACCAAGTCCTTCCAGCTGGGCGACACCGTGGAGCACGACTTCGTCATGGGACGCCGGGTCTCGCCGTGAGCGCGGGGAATGCCGGGACGGCCGGCGCCCTATTCACGCCGGCCTGCCCGTGACGAAGCCGACAGGGCGCCGGGGAATGAGCGGGCCCCGGCGGAGGTTGTTGCCGGCATGAAGATTGAAATCTGGTCCGACGTCGCCTGCCCCTGGTGCTACATCGGCAAACGCCGATTCGAAACCGCCCTCGCGGCGTTCCCGCACCGTGATGCCGTGGAGGTGCAGTGGCGCAGCTACCAGCTGGACCCCACGCTCCCGGAGCATTACGACGGCACCGAACTGGACTACCTGAGCACCCGCAAGGGCATGGCCCCGGCGCAGGTGTCCCAGATGTTCGAGCACGTCGCCGCCCAGGCCAAGGGCGAGGGACTGAACTACCGGTTCGACGCCGTCGTGGTGGCCAACAGCTTCACGGCCCACCGGCTGCTACACCTCGCCGCCGCCCGGGGCATGCAGGACGCCGCAAAGGAACGCCTGCTCAGCGACCACTTCGAACACGGCAAAGACATTGGCAGCGAGGAGTACCTGACCGGTCTGGGACTGGACCTCGGACTGGACGCCAGCGACCTCGCGGAGCTGTTCAGCTCGGACGCCTACGCCGACGACGTCCGGAACGACATCGCGGAGGCCCGGGCCTTGGGCATCACTGGCGTCCCGTTCTTCGTGATCGACCGGAAGTTCGGGCTCTCCGGCGCCCAGCCGGCAGACACGTTCAGCGCCGCCCTTGAGCAGGCCTGGCAGGACAGCCACCCGCTGGTCATGGTGGGCACCGCCGGCATGGAGGCTGCGGATGCCGCCGAAGGGGATGCTTCTGCGGCGTCCGGGGCCTGCGGCCCCGACGGCTGCAGCGTCTGAGCCGCACCGCCTGAGTCCGACGCCGTCGAATTCGCCGGAAACGTCCGAGTTCGCCGGAAACGCCCGGGTTCGCCGGAAGTTTCCGGCGACCCCGCAGGATTCCGGCGAATTCGGGGCCGTCACTGCGATCCCCGGCCTAGAGTGAATCATGGACACTTCGGCCGGACCGGACGGATCCCGGACCTCCCTGTTTACCGATCACTACGAGCTGACCATGTTCCAGGCGGCGCTCCACTCCGGGGCGGCTCACCGCCGGTCCGTCTTCCAGGCCTTTGCCCGCGGGCTCCCGGCCGGGCGCCGGTACGGGATCGTGGCCGGCACCGGCCGGCTCCTTGAAGGCATCGCGGACTTCCGCTTCGACCAGGACGACCTCGATTTCCTGGCCGGCACCGGGGTGGTCAATGAGGACACGCTGGAGCACCTGTCCGCCTTCCGGTTCTCCGGCGACATCTGGGGCTACCCGGAAGGCGAGGCCTACTTCCCGCACTCCCCCGTCCTGATCGTGGAATCGACCTTCGCTGAGGCCTGCGTCCTGGAGACCTACGTCCTGTCGGTGCTGAACCACGACAGCGCCATCGCCTCGGCCGCGTCCCGGATGACCGGTGCCGCGGGCGGCAGGCCCTGCATTGAGATGGGGTCCCGCCGCACGCACGAGGAAGCGGCCGCCGCGGCGGCCCGAGCGGCCGTGATCGGGGGCTTTTCCGGCACGTCCAACCTGGCCGCCGGCCGGCGCTACGGCCTCCGGACCGTCGGCACCGCGGCCCACTCCTTCACGCTGGTCCACGACTCCGAGCGCGACGCCTTCGCGGCGCAGCTTGCCTCGCTGGGGGCAGCCACCACGCTGCTCGTGGACACGTACGACGTCGAAGCGGCCGTCCGCACCGCCGTCGGCCTCGCCGGAGACAAGCTCGGGGCCATCCGGCTGGACTCTGGAGACCTCGTGGCCCAGGCACACTGGGTCCGCGAACTTCTGGACAGCCTCGGCAATGTGCACACCAGGATCGTGGTGACCTCGGACCTGGACGAGTTCTCCGTCGCCGCGCTCCGGGCAGCGCCGGCCGATTCCTACGGGATCGGCACATCGCTGGTGACCGGTTCCGGGGCGCCCACGGCCGGCATGGTCTACAAGCTGGTGAGCCGGGCCGGTGACTCCGGCGGGCTCGTTGCCGTTGCGAAGACCTCCAAGGACAAAATCAACGTGGGCGGCCGCAAGTTCGCCGTACGCCGCCTGGATGACCGCGGCACCGCCACCCATGAGGTCCTCGGCGTGGGCCATCCGCCGACGGACGGCAAGAACGGCCGACCGCTCCTGCAGCAGTTCATGAAGGACGGCGAACTCCTGCCCGGCTGGACCGGGCCGGACGCGGTGGGGCGGGCGCGGGAGCGGCACACGGCCTCCATGGCGGAGCTGCCCCGGGTTGTGGACCGGCTGCAGCCCGGCGAACCGGCCATCCCGACCATCTATGAGTGAAGCGTTCGACCGTACCGCCCGGCGCTGATCGTTCGCGAGCCAGGTGGCGTTTTCGCGCCCAACGGAGGCCACCGGGGCGGTGCGTGCGAAGGTTTACCCGTCCGGCTTTTCGTCCTCCACCGCGTACGCCCACCACATTAGATGGCACCATGGGGACATGACTTCTGCTCGAGGATTTTCCGGCTTCTTTCGGCGTCCCCAGCCCATCAAACCCAACGCCGGTCAAGAATCGGTGTGGGACTACCCGCGGCCGCCAAGGGTCGAGCCGCGATCGGAACGGGTCATCGTGCGGCTTGGCGGGCAGGTGATTGCCGACACCACCGATGCAGTGCGCGTCCTGGAGACGAGTCATCCCCCCGTCTACTACTTGCCATTGGACGCATTCCCTGCCGGTGTTCTCCTCCCTGTCCAGGGCACCAGCTTCTGCGAGTTCAAGGGAGAAGCGCACTACTTCGACGTCGTTGCCGGCGGAGTCGTCGTTCCCCGTGCCGGGTGGACCTACCCGGAACCCACCCGGGGGTTCGAGGCGCTCAGTACCCGAGTGGCCCTCTACCCGGAGCACATGGACTCCTGCGAGGTCAACGGCGAGCAGGTGGCCTTCCAGGAGGGTGACTTCTACGGCGGTTGGATCACCAGACAGATCGTTGGCCCGTTCAAGGGTGGCCCGGGCACGGCCGGGTGGTGAGCACGTCGTTCTCGCCCGCCGGCAAGACTCGACCCTGACTTCGCGTCTGGCTGCTCCGTAGAAGGTGCGCTGGCCAGCATGACTTCCGCGGAACTGAGCGTGCCCGGCCGTGTCGCAGCCTCCCACCCGCCCGATTTAGTGACAGATCGCGCTAAAGTGTCCGTATGCCTAGGATTTCGGCCGCGAGCAACGCCGCCCAACGTGCCGAGACCCAGCGCCGCATCCTGACCGCATTCGGAGAACTCCTGTTCACCCACGGGCTGCCCGGCCTGACCATGACCGATGTCGCGCGCCACGCCCGGATCGGCCGGACGGCCGTCTATAACTACTACGCGGACATCGAAGAGCTCCTCATCGCTTACGCCCTGGACGAGACCGAGCGGTTCCTGGTCGACCTGCGCGAGTCGCTGGATTCGCTGGAGAACCCGGTAGAGCGGCTGGCTGTTTACGTCCGGGCCCAGGTGGAGGACCTGAGCCGGCGCCACCTGCCGCCGGGGCCGGCCATGGCGGCAGTGCTCTCGCCATCGTCGTTCGCTAAACTCGCCGACCACGTGGGCGAGCTCAGCGTGCTCCTGCAAGGCATCCTGCGCGACGGCATGACCCAGGGCTACCTGCCCGAGTCGGACATCGCCCAGCTGGCCCAGCTCATCCACGGCACGCTCTCCTCGAGCGCGGCCCGGGGCGACGGCGCCGGCCAGGACGCCGAGGCCGAGGCCCGGCTCGCCCGGACGGTGCGGTTCATCCAGCTCGGCGCGGGGGCCAGGTTCGACGGCGCCGGCCGGCCGGTCCGCCGCGGCAGCTAAGCGGCGGCGCCTACCCGGCCGTCGGCGTCGCCGACGGCGCAATCGGCCAGGTGCTCTCATCCACGATGCGCCGGTTCTCGCGGGGGCAGCTAAGCTGGCCCGGCGTCTGGTCCACGAGTTCCGGCTTGGCCAGTTCCTTGAAGTCGCCGGTCAGGATGACATCCACGCTGGGATCCGTGCGGTTGTCCTGGAAATAGTCCGAGCCCGGCAGGTTGCGCTGGACGCTGAAGGCGGCCGACTGTCCGGCGGCGCCGGAGACGATCAGCGCCACGCCGCGGTAGCTCGACGTCGTGTTCCCCACGGCGCCCACGATGAACTTCCGGGCGGCAAACTGGTCGGCGACGCTCCGCGCCAGTCCGGGCCGGCTCGTGGAGTTGTAGATGTTGAGGTTGATCTTCTCCGGCGGCGTGTAGTCGAAGGTGGCCGCCGGGCACACCGACACTGGCGCCTTGCTCCGTTCCGCCGTGGCAATCTTGATCTGGCCGTTCATGATGGCGAGCGCCACCACGATCGCCGCCACGATCACGCCGACCAGCATCACCAGCACGACGCCGTGCAGGATCCTGCGGCGCAGCCGGACGGGGTTGTCCTCGGCACCGTCCTCCTCCACGAACGTGGCCCGCAGCTCGGAGCCACTCACGACGCGGTGCCCGTGCAGGACCGTCGAGTCAGCCCGCTTCCTAGCCATTTATCACGAGGACCCGCGCGTGGATAGCGGTGCGCTGGTGCAAGGCGGTGCGGACTGCCCGGTGCAGGCCGTCTTCAAGGTAAAGCACGCCGCGGTACTCCACGACGTGCGGAAAGAGGTCACCGAAGAAAGTGGAGTCCTCGGCCAGCAGAGCTTCGAGGTCCAGCGTGCGCTTGGTAGTCACGAGCTCATCAAGCCGGACCGGGCGCGGCGGCAGGGCCGCCCAGTCCTTGGGCGTGTTGTAACCATGGTCGGGGTACGGGCGTCCCTCGCCCACAGCTTTGAATATCACCATGCCAGCCTAAGGAACTTGTACGCGCAAAGGAATGAAAGTCCCGGACCGGCGTGAGGTTGTGGCCAAACGGTAACCATTTGTCACAGGCCGCATTGACACATCCGGCGCACGGCCGTCGATCTTCTCCACACTTCACGCAAAGGTTCCCGACGGCTGACAGAATAGCGGTATGACTTCACCCGAGACTTCCCCTGTGCTGGCGCTGCTGCTCGACGTCGACGGTCCGGTCGCAAGCCCCGTCACCCGCGATGTGCAGCCCGGCATCATTGCGGACCTGCTGGCCCTGGCCGCCGCCGGCGTGCCGGTCATCTTCAACACCGGCCGATCGGACACGTTCATCCGCGAGCAGGTCATGGAACCGATGATCGCCGCCGGCATGCCCGCCGGCACCGTCATCCACGCCATTTGCGAAAAGGGCGCCGTCTGGTTCAGCTACACCGCCGAAGGCCCCGGCACTGTCCACGTCGACCGCGAGCTCGCCATCCCGCAGGCCTTCGGCGACGACGTCCGCCGCCTGGTCGCCGAGGACTACTCCGCCCACATGTTCTACGACGAAACCAAGCGCGCCATGGTCTCCGTGGAGCAGCATATCGCCGTCGCCAACCCGGACTACCGGGCCGAGCAGGAACTCTTCGACGCCGACGCCATGAACCTCATGGCCCGGCACGGGCTCGGCGTGGTGCGGCTGGACCACCACGTCCCCGATTCGGACGACCAGATCGACTTCCGCGTCGACCCGACCATCATCTCCACCGATATCGAGTCGGTGCGGCTGGGCAAGGATCTGGGCGCGAGCCGGGCGGTGGAGTTCCTGGCCGCCCAGGGCATCACACCGCAGGCCTGGCGCACGGTGGGCGACTCCCGCACGGACTACGCCATGGCCGACTGGCTGCACCACAATGACCACGCCGTGAAGCATGTGGACGTCCGGCCGGCGGACGGCATCCCGGTCAAACCCTACGAGGTCCTCACCGCTGCCGACCTCGGGCTCGGCGAGGACGTGATCCACGACGACGCCGGTGCCGCCTTCCTGCGCCACTGGCTGGCCGTCGTCACCGGCTGAGGTCCGCTGCCGCCGCTTTCTGTGCGGCCACACACGCGCCTTTCTGTGCGGCCACACACGCGCCCGGTGCGTGCGGGATTCCGCGGCAATTTTGAGGGCCGCGTTATCATGCAAGTAGATATCAACGCACTCAAAGAAACGGGAGATCCGACATCACCGACGCAGCGATCCAAGACGAGATTTACTATGGCAGCCAGGCATCCGAGGACGCCCACGCCGAGGTCACGTCGGCGGCCGCAGTCGCCAGATTCCGGACCCGCTCCGACGTCGTCCGCCACCGCGGCCGCTATGCGCTGATCAACGAGAACCGCACGCCGTATCAGGCCATGGTCGAAGACCTCATGTTCCTGCGGTCAGTCCTGGCCGGCGCAGGCCTCGGCTACCTGCTGGTCCGCGGCAACAACCACCGCCCGGTGATCGCCGTCGACTGGAAAGACCGCAAGGTGCTGCGCGACGCCCTCGTCGAAGCGTGCCGCGACGAGCCCTTCTACTCCATGAGCGTGGACGCAAAGAAGAAGTCCTCCGTGCTGGTGGCCGACGGCGAGCTCTCGCCGAACCGCCAGGCCCGGATCTTCCGGCTGTACCGCCCCCGGGTGGAACCGGAGGGCGGCTTCGAGTTCGGCGCTTCCGCCGGGGTCCAGCTGGAGCTCTGGAGCTTCGAGGGCGACCAGCTGATCCTCCCGATCGAGAACTCCCTGACGCGCCGCACCCTGCTCGCCCAGGACGCCGTGCGCGGCACAGTGGAACGCTACGGCCACACATGGCCCACTATCGAGAACATGTTCGCGGACCACGCCAGCGACATCAGCTTCGACATCGACCTCGTGTTCTCCTGGGTGGACGGAAGTTCCCCCGAGTACATCGCGGCCCGTCGGGCCCGGATGGCCGGCGTCGTCGTGGGCGAGGGCGATGACCACGAGGCCCGCTTCCGCCAGATCGACGAGCTCAAGTACGCCCTGCGCTCGGTCTACATGTTTGCGCCGTGGATCCGCAGGATCTTCATCGCCACAGACTCCCCCGCACCGGCATGGCTGGCGGACCACCCGAGCGTCACGATTGTCCGCAGCGAAGAGTTTTTCGCCGACCCCTCGGTCCTCCCGACGCACAATTCGCAGGCCGTGGAGTGCCAGCTGCACCACATCGAGGGGCTCTCCGAGCACTTCCTGTATTCCAACGACGACATGTTCTTTGGCCGGGCCGTGGGACCGGACATGTTCTTCACCCCGGGCGGGATTACGAAGTTCATTGAGGCCGAGACGCGGATCGGGCTGGGCGACAACGACGCCGAACGCAGCGGCTTTGAGAACGCCGCCCGGGTGAACCGCAAGCTGCTCTGGGACCGCTTCGGGCGCATCACCACCCGGCACCTGGAGCACACGGCGGCCCCCTTGCGGCGCAGCGTAGTGGAGCAAATGGAACAGGAGTTCCCGGCCGAGTTCGCCAAGACCGCCGCGAGCACGTTCCGGGCCGCGGACAACATCTCCGTTACCAACTCGTTCTACCACTACTACGCGCTGCTCACGGGCCGCGCCGTGACCCAGACGGCTGCCAAGGTGAAGTATGTGGACACCACGGCCCGGGCAGGACTGAACTACCTGCCCAAGCTGCTGGCCAAGCGGAACATGGACTTCTTCTGCCTCAACGACGGCAGCTTCCCGGAAGTCCCGGCGGAAGAGCGCGCCGAACTGGTCACGGATTTCCTGGAGAAGTACTACCCCATCAAGGCGCCCTGGGAAAAGTAGCCAAGAGAACAGCGGCCCGGGGCGAACCGCGGGGCAAGAGTTGCGGGCTGTGCCCGCAGTGCGGGAACCGCAGACCGGTGAACCAGCAGGGCGGTGAATCAGTTCAGGGTGGTGTACCTGCGGTGCGCCGGCGTCCGGGACGGCGCTTCGAGCTGGGCCTGCTCCGGAATGGTGATCCCCGCGGCAGCGAGCCGGCGCTGGACTTCCGCCGGAGAGACGAGTTCACCGACAGCCGGGGTGTCGCCAAGCAGCACCACGGAGTGCACGATCGTGTGCTCGTAGACATGGACCAGGTTGAACGCCTGCCCCCCGTCGCGCCCGCGTGTGCCGCCCACAGCAACGTTCAGGTCCTGTGTGTAGCACGTCGCAGATGCCACGGACACGGGGATGCCGGCGAACGTTGCGGTGGTCGAGTAGTGCAGGTGACCGCCCAGGATGGCACGGACATCGGAGTTGCGCAGGACTCCGGCAAGCGCCGACTGTCCCCGGAGTTCCACCAGCACGGCAAGGTCCAGCACGGACGGTACCGGCGGGTGGTGCAGGGCGAGGATGGTCCCGTCCGGGGCCGGGGTGGCGAGTTCGGCGGCGAGCCAGTCCAGCTGGTCCTGGCTCAGCTCGCCATGGTGGAAGCCGGGCACTGAGGTGTCCAGGGTGATGATGCGCAGCCCGTTGACGAAGTAGCTGTGATCTACCGGGGCGTCGTTGTCCGCCTGGTCCAGGAGCCCGGCCCGGAAATTGGCCCGGTCGTCGTGATTGCCCATCGCCCAGATGACCTTCGCTCCCATGGCCCTGCACGCAGGCTCCACGATGGCGCGGAGCTTGGCGTAGGCTTCCGGTTCGCCGAGGTCGGCGAGGTCGCCGGTGAAAATCACGGCTTCGGGGCGTGCACCTGAGGCGTGGACCTCGTCGAAGAGTTGCTGGAGCAGGGCTTCGCTGTCAACGACGCCGTACAGGGGTTGCGGACCCCCCAGCAGGTGGGGGTCGCTCAGATGAAGTAGGAAATGACGTGGCCGGGGGTGCTCGGCCTCGATGCGCTCCATTGCTACCTTCTTGGTTGGGTGGAAGCGGTGCCTCCAGTGTCCCTCTCAGTAAGGACTATCCAACCAGACATTGGGCAAACAATGTAAAAACTCGGTCACGCATATTCAAAAATCGCAGGTTAACAGATGGCCGCCCCTCACATGCTCCAGACGGCATATGAAGGCGGAGGCGGCCCGGCGGCACACCGAAGCCCCAGCTCAACGGGGCAACGGCAGTGCCGCCGGGTTCCGGGCCTGCTAGCTCAGATACCCATTGGGGTTGAGCACGAACTTCGTCGCCGCGCCGGCGTCGAATTCGGCGTAACCTTTCGGAGCATCCTCCAGGGCAATCGCCTTCGCGTTGACGTTCTTGGCGATGTGCACCTTGTCATGCAGGATGGCCATCATCAGCTGCCGGTTGTACTTCATGACCGGACACTGTCCCGTGGTGAAGCTGAGCGACTTTGCCCAGCCCGTTCCAAGGCTGAGCGAGAGAGAGCCCTTCTTCGCGGCCTCGTCCACGCCGCCCGGATCACCGGTGACGTAGAGCCCCGGAATACCCAGGGCGCCGCCGGCGGCCGTCACTTCCATCAGCGAGTTCAGGACGGTAGCGGGGGCTTCATGCGCTCCGGCCCCGTGGCCCTTGGCCTCAAATCCCACCGCGTCCACGCCACAATCGACTTCCGGTACGCCCAGAAGCTGCTCGATTTGCTCGGCCGGGCCGCCCTTGCTCAGGTCGATGGTCTCGCAGCCGAAGCTGCGTGCCTGCGCCAGGCGGTCCGCGTTCATGTCACCCACAATCACGACGGCGGCACCCAGGAGCTGGGCACTGGTCGCGGCGGCGAGTCCCACAGGCCCTGCGCCGGCCACGTAAACTGTGGACCCGACGCCTACGCCTGCGGTGACCGCGCCATGGAATCCGGTCGGGAAGATGTCCGAGAGCATGGTCAGGTCCATCATCTTTTCGAGGGCCTGATCCTTGTCAGGGAACTTCAACAGGTTCCAGTCGGCATACGGCACAAGAACGTAGTTGGCCTGGCCACCTACCCAGCCGCCCATGTCCACGTAGCCGTAGGCGCTGCCCGGACGGTCCGGGTTAACGTTCAGGCAGATGCCGGTCTTGCGCTCTTTGCAGTTCCGGCAGCGCCCGCAGGCGATGTTGAAGGGGACGGAACAGATGTCCCCCACTTTGATGAACTCAACATCGGGCCCCACTTCGACCACCTCGCCGGTGATCTCGTGGCCCAGCACCAGGTCGGTGGGAGCTGTGGTGCGCCCCCGGACCATGTGCTGGTCTGAGCCGCAAATATTCGTGGCAACGGTTTTGAGGATTACGCCATGGCGCACCGAACGGCCCACGTTGGCGGGGTTGACCCCCGGACCGTCCTTGAGTTCAAAGGTGGGGTAGTCAATGTCGATCAGTTCGACCTTGCCCGGCCCCTTGTAGGCAACGGCTTTGTTCCCTGTCATCTATTTCCTCCTGCTTTCACGAGCCCCGGTCTGGGCGCCCTGGTGTGATTCACGAAGTTCTCTGATGCGCCCTCCATAGGGGCACCGTGACCGCACTGCCGACGGGCTGCTGCCAGGGATGACTGTGCCGCGGGGATGCCCGGAATGTTGGAGGGTCTGGCCAGTCTAGGCGCTAAGCATGCTTAGGGATAGGGGTCGATTTCCTCTGGAAGCCGGGCCGTCCGATTCAGCCGAGGGCCGACTGGACAGCTTCGATGATTTCCGGTGCGTCCGGCTCCACGGTGGGTGCGAAGCGGGCGATGATGTCGCCGTCGCGGTTCACCAGGAACTTCTCAAAGTTCCACTTCACCAGGCCCGGCAGGAGCCCGTTCTTGAACTTGGTGAGCTCGGCATAGAGCGGGTGCTGGTTCTTGCCCCGGACGTTGGCCTTGGCGGTCAGCGGGAAGGTCACGCCGAAGTTGCGCTGGCAGAATTCGGCGATCTCGGCGTCGGCCCCGGGTTCCTGCCCCGCGAACTGGTTGCACGGGACGCCGAGGACCTGAAACCCCTGGTCGCGGAACTTGTTGTGCAGCGCCTCAAGCCCCGCGTATTGGGGCGTGAAACCGCACTGTGATGCCACGTTCACCACCAGCACCACCTCCCCCTTGAAGCGGCCGAAGTCGGTCTCGGTGCCGTCGATGAGGGTCAGGGGAATGGAGTGCAGAGCGGTCATGGGTGCGTCCTCGCGGTGTCGGTGGTCCGAAGCAGGGCCCGGAACCGGTCCCTGCAGCGATTCGTCGCCGAAGGGTGCAGGTATGGGTCTGCATTCCGGGCAGAGTCCGGGGCCGAAGCGGGCGGCCTGCCCCCGACCCCGGAGACGTGTTCCGGGAAGTCCCGCTGGCGTCTAGCGGGTCGGCGTCGCGGTGGTCGTCGCGGTGGACTTTGTGGTGGTTTTCGTTGTGGTTTTTGTGGTGGCGGTTGTCGTGGCGGACTGCGTGGTGGTGGCCGGCGCAGGGTCCCCCGTGGGCGCGGTGACCGGCGCCGGCGCCAGGGGTTTGGCTGGCGGGGCCGACGTCTTGGCGGCACTCTCGGTCGCGCTGGGAGAGGCCGGTGCGGTTGTCGGGGCCACAGACGACGGGGCCGGTGCAGACGGCGTCGCGGAGGCGGTTTTCGTCGGTGTCGGGGTAGGCGTGGCAGTCGGCGTCGGCGTGACGGTCTTCGTCGGTGTCGGGGTAGGCGTGGCAGTCGGCGTCGGCGTGACGGTCTTCGTCGGGGTCGGGGTCGGGGTCGGCGTGACGGTCTTCGTGGGCGTCGGGGTGGCGGTCTTCGTCGCTGTCGGCGTGCCGGCGGCGGCTTCCGTGGGTGGCGCCGAGGGACTCGTGGACGGCTTGGCCGCCACAGCGGCAGGCTGTTCTTGAAGACCGCCGGCCACTACGTGGGTCAGGTCCTCCCGGACGGGAATCGCCCATCCAAGCCCTGCGTTGGCTGGATTGCCGGCGTCGGGCGCGTAACTGGTCAGTTCGATCGGGCCGAGCTGGTCCACCTGCTTGATGGGGATGAACTTCCAGCCCATCGGGTCGGTGTGAGCGCCGTTGAGGATGGTTTCGAAATGAAGGTGGCAGCCGGTTGAGGAGCCGGTAGTGCCGACCAGGGCAATGACCTCCCCCACCCGCACGGAGTCGCCCTTCTTGACGGCAATCCCCTGGAGGTGGTTGTACGTGGTGATGAGACCGTTGCCATGGTCAATTTCCACCCGGTTCCCGCCGCCCCACGGGTGCCACCCGACGGCCCTCACCACACCGGCGTCGGCCGAGTAGACCCTGGTTCCGCAGGCGGCGGCGAAGTCCTGGCCCCAGTGGAATTCGCCGGCAACCCCCGTCAGGGGGCTGGTGCGCAGTCCGAACGGGGAGGACGGCACCAGAGTTTCCAGGGGGGCCATGAGGAACCCGGCCGCGGGCCGGCTCAGGCCCGCCGAGGCGACATTGAGCTCGCCGCCAACCCCTTCCTTGGTCACCGTTTCCACCGTGCTCCTGCTGAAGGCCACGAGCGCCTGGGGGTCCGCGGTCACAGCTCCTGGAGTCGCCGATGACGCGGCCGCGGGCCGCTGGGTAACCGGGTCGAGCGTTTCAGGTCCCACGGCGCCGGCGGCCGGCACGTCGACGGGCGCAACGTAGGACACGCTGGCGCCCAGTCCCTGAAAGCCGCCGAATGTCAGAACGGCCAGGGACAGGCAGAGGCCTCCGGAAACGCAGCGCACGGCAATCGTCCGTGCCCTGGTTGATTGCTCACTCGATGAGTTTCCCCAGTGTTTTCCCACGATGTGACTCCCGCTATATGCCCGCCAGACCCCAATCTTCACGGACTTACCCCACTATGTGACCACAGACCGCCGGGTCTGTGAACCGTCGGTGGCCCCCTTTTGCGGCCGAACCCGCGGGACCGGGCCTGTCCCGAGTAGCGGGCCGACGGCGGCCCAGTAGTCCGCCGCGGACTTGCAGGTGCCGAAGACCCCGGAGCCGGGTAAGAATGGAGGATGCGCAATGTCCTCAGGGAATGGCAGGCGGAACTCAAACAAACGTTCACCGGGACGCGCGACACCGTGCCTGAATGGGTTCCCCGGCTTGCCGAGGGAGACGACGCCGGCTACCACCTGCCAGGCTCGGCGGTCTGGACTGTCCACGGGGACATGCCAACCATCGTCGCGGGAATCCGGGCCCTGCTGATGCAGGCCCTCCATCCCGGTGCGCTGGCCGGGGTCCATGATCACTCCCGCTTCCGCGAAGACCCCCTGGGCCGGCTGGCGGGCACCATCCGCTGGATTTTCACCGTTTCCTACGGCTCCACTGGCGAGGCCCGAGCGGCCTCTGACTGGGTGCTCCGGCTCCACCAGACGGTCCGGGGGGAATTCGTGGACGGCCACGGCGTCAGGCGCTCGTACGCGGCCAACGATCCCGAGCTGCTCCGCTGGGTCCACATTGCCTTCACCGACGCCTTCCTCTCGGCCCACAAGCTGTGGGGACGGCCGATTCCGGGCGGACCTGACGCGTATGTCCGTGAGTGGGCCCAGGCCGGCAGGCTCATGGGCGTGGAGGCCCCGCCTCTGAGCGAGGCGGAAATGCGGCAGCAACTGGACCGCTGGTACGACGACGGCGAACTCCGCAGTGATGAAAGGGTCGCCGAGACGGTGGCTTTCATCCGTGATCCGCCTCTCCACCCGGTGCTCAGGCCTGGCTACCGGGTCCTGTTCGCGGCCGCCGTGGCCAGTCTCGAACCCAAATACCGCGAGATGCTGCGCCTCCGGACCGCGCGGCTGGGCCCGATCCCGCTGCCTGTGAGACTGGCTACGCGGGTCACCCTGGGCGTGGTGCACCTTGCCCTGGGCCGGATGGGCCCGAGCGAACAGGCCGCCCGGACCCGTCTGCGCCGGCTGGGCTACCCGGCCTGAGACGGAGTGAGATGTGGTGACACGGGCGCGGGCGCACAATCCCGCCGGCGAAGCTACTGGCCCCCGACCTCAGGAGGAGCCAAGCCTGTGGACGCAAAAAGGCCCCGGTCCAATGGACCGGGGCCAACCGCGGAGAATGGGGGATTTGAACCCCCGAGGGCGTTAACCCAACACGCGTTCCAGGCGTGCGCCATAGGCCGCTAGGCGAATTCTCCAGTTGCTTCTGAATCAAAAGCAGATACTAGAATACCTGAACTTTCCGGCATCGCCCAATTGAGCCCTCACCGCCCGGATTGAGGCTTCTCCGGAGGGATATGCCCCACGGTCCACGCCCTCACCGCCGGACATGCCCCACGCTCCAGCCCAGGGCTGGACATAATGCCAAACAGCCCAGTCCTCCCCTCGAAAAATGAGCATGTCCCACGGTCCACGCCCTCACCGCTGGACATGCCCCACGCTCCAGCCCAAGGCGGGACATAATGCCAAACAGCCCAGTCCTCCCCGCGAAGAATGAGCATGTCCCGCACTGTATGCCTCGCCCAATGGACATGCCCCGCACTGGGCGCGATGACTGGACATAATCCTCCCCGCACCGACCCGGGCACGCAGCCCCCGTCCCTGGGTTGCACTGTCCTGCTCACGCCCGCCCACCCGCCGGCCTTCCCGCAAAGATGCGCAAAGAACAGAGATGCCCCGCGGTCCCGCCAAGGGCTGGACATAATCCTCCCCGCACCGACCCGGGCACGCAGCCCCCGTCCCTGGGTTGCACTGTCCTGCTCACGCCCGCCCACCCGCCGGCCTTCCCGCAAAGATGCGCAAAGAACGGACATGCCTCACGGTCCACGACCCGAGCGAAGGACATGTCCCCCGTTCCCGCCAAGGGCTGGACATAGTGCCAAACAGCCCAGTCCTCCCCGCGAAAAATGAGCATGTCCCGCCGGAGATAGCGGGGGAAACGGGGTGAAAACAGGCCAATTCGGGGCACACTCAATCGTCAGGTAAACTTGCTGACGGCCCCTCATGTGGCGTCATCCTGTTGAACTCCCCCAGGACCGGAAGGTAGCAAGGGTAAATGGGCTCTGGCGGGTGCATGAGGGGTCTTTTATGTCTGTGCCGATTGGTAGGGTTAAATCTGTGACTGTTACTACCGCGCTTTACCGTCGATACCGCCCCGATTCGTTCGCGGACGTCATCGGGCAGGAACACGTCACCGAGCCGCTGATGACGGCCCTGCGTAAGAACCGCGTCAACCACGCTTACCTCTTTTCCGGCCCTCGCGGCTGCGGCAAAACCACCTCGGCCCGCATCCTCGCCCGCTGCCTGAACTGCGCCGAGGGACCCACGGACACCCCCTGCGGCAAGTGCCCCAGCTGTGTCGAGCTCGCCCGCGGCGGTTCCGGCTCCTTGGATGTCATCGAGATCGACGCCGCCAGCCACGGCGGCGTCGACGACGCCCGCGACCTCCGCGAGCGGGCCACGTACGCCCCGGTCCGGGACCGCTACAAGATCTTCATCATCGACGAAGCCCACATGGTCACCTCGGCCGGCTTCAACGCCCTGCTCAAGATCGTCGAAGAGCCGCCGGAACACATCAAGTTCATCTTCGCCACCACGGAGCCGGACAAGGTGATCGGCACCATCCGTTCCCGCACGCACCACTACCCCTTCCGGCTGGTACCCCCGGAGCCCCTCATGGCGTACCTGGAGCTGCTCTGCACCCAGGAGAACGTCCCCGTGGCGCCCGGGGTGCTCTCGCTCGTTATCCGCGCGGGCGGCGGTTCCGTCCGTGACTCCCTGTCCGTGCTGGACCAGCTCATGGCCGGCGCCGGACCAAACGGCCTTGACTACGAGCTCGCGGTCGCCCTCCTGGGCTACACGCACGCCTCGCTGCTGGACGACGTCGTCGAGGCCGTCGCAGCGTCCGACTCCGCCACGGTGTTCCGCGCGGTGGACCGGGTCATCCAGACCGGCCACGATCCGCGCCGCTTCGTCGAAGACCTGCTTGAGCGCTTCCGCGACCTCATCATCGTCCAGGCGATGCCAGAAAGCGCCCAGTCCATCCTCCGCGGCATACCGGCGGACCAGATCGCCCGGATGCAGAACCAGGCGCATAATCTCGGGGCGGCGGAGCTCTCCCGCGCCGCGGACGTCACCAACACGGCGCTGACGGACATGACCGGGGCCACCTCGCCGCGCCTGCATCTGGAGCTGCTGTGCGCCCGCATCCTGCTTCCCAGTTCCGAACAGACCGAACGCGGCATCGCGGCCCGGATCGACCGCGTCGAGCGCCGTTTGAACTACGCCGGGAACGACGTCGGGGCTCCCCTCGCCAGTGCCCCCGCCGTTGCGTCGGCCCCGCCCGCGCACGCTGAACGTCCCTCTGTCCCCCGGCAGTCCGTTCCCCAGGTGCCAGTTGCCCAGTCTCCCGGAGCGCCTGCTGACGCGGCCGCCACCGCTGCTTCCGTCCCGCCACCAGTTGACCAAGCGCCCGTTGACCAGCCAAATGCCGCGCAGGCGCCGGCCGCTGGCCCCGACGCCGCGCCGGCCCGGCGGGACGAACCTGTCCGGGAACCGCTGACGGCGCCACGGGTCAGCACCAACGACTGGCCCGTGGACGAGTCCGCGGCCGCCAGCCGGCTCGCGTCCGCCCCAACGTCGCCGCCTGCGGCCCGGTCACATGCCGCGCCGTCGCCTGCAGCCCCGCCCGTCGAGCCCGCCCCGGCGCCTCCTGCTGCCCCAGCGGCTACTGCTCCGGAAGCGGCAGCAGCAGCACCGTCCGCCCCTGTCCGGTCCGAGGCCGCCGCAGCACCTGCCGCGGTTGCCCGCCCGGTGTCCGGCCCGGGCGCCGACGTCGAGGTCCTGCGCCGTGCCTGGCCCGACATCCTGCAAACCCTCACCAAGATCAAGCGCAGCACCTGGGCGCTGGTGGAGCCCAATGCCCAGGTCGGCCATTTCGAGGACCACGTCCTGACTCTCGCGTTCACCACTCCGGGCCTGGCAGGCGCCTTCGGCCGCGCCGACCACGCCGAGAACCTCCGGCAGGCGATCCACAAGACGATCGGTATCGACTGCCAGATCAGGGCCGTCGCCGGCGGCAGCAACAGCCCAGCGAGCTCTGAGCCAAACCCAAAAGCGCCCGCTAGCCCGGAGACCCCGGCGACGTCGGCCGACGTCGCCTGGGGGCTGAGCCCGGCCCCCCAGTCCCCTGCGTCAGAGTCACCGTCACCGTCCGAGGCATCCGCCGAAGCCGTCCCAGTGGCGGCGCCGGTACGTGTTCCGGCGGCCTCCACGCCGGCTGCGGAACCTGCTCCGGCCCCGGGCCCGGCTGGCGGCCGCCCCGCTCCGGCACCGGAAGCGCGGACGCCGGTGCCGGCAGTCGGGACTGAGGCCCGCGCCGCCGACGAGGCGGTCGGACCGGACGGCCCTTCGGAGCCTTCCGGATCCTACGCCTACCCTGACGACGACTGGGGACCGCCCCGGGATGAAGACGCCCCGCCGCTGGACGAAGAACCCCCCATGGACTGGGACCCTTCCTCCGCCGCGGCGCCGCGCCGCGCCGCCCAGTCCCCAGCCCCAACTCCTGTCCGGAAATCTCCGGCGCCGGCGCCGTCCCGTACCGCCGGCACGGCGGTCGGAGCCATGCCAGGAGGCCCGGACACCTCGGCCGACCCATCGGCCGACCCGTGGGCCCGCGCCGTCGAGCAGTCGCCCGGCATATGGACGATCGGCACGGAGTCCAACGTCGGGCGGCACGCGACGCCGGATGCCGAGCCCTCAGCACCGGAGCCCGCACCGGCGCCGGTGTACTACGAGCCGGCGGCGGCACAGATCCCGGAATATGCGGGCGTCGTGTCCGGACCGTCCGGACTGACGTCGGAACAATTTTCTGCAGTTGCGCCGGGCCCGGCATCGGCCGGCCCGCAGGCTGCTGCGCCATCCGCGGCCCCCTCAGCCCCGGCCGCTGCGGTGACGGCGGTTCCCGACGCTGCCACTACGACGGGCCGGCAGAGCCTGTACCAGCGGCTGTCGAACAGCCCGGAGGCGGAAGCCGGCCGGGCGAAAGCCCCCGCCCGCGCGGCCGCCGCAACCACCGTCTACGTGCAGGACATTCCGAGCGCCGACGATGAAACGATCGAGGAATCGGGCGTCTTCGGCCGGGCCGCCGTCGAGCGAATTCTGGGCGGGAAACTGGTGGAGGAACGTTCCCTGGACGGAAGCCCGCTGCCGCCACGCTTCTAGCAGACCACCTGCCGGCTGGCGCCGGCCCCATTCCAAACGAACGAGGACATTGTGTACGAAGGTGCAGTTCAAGAGCTGATCGATGAGCTCGGACGCCTTCCCGGAGTCGGGCCCAAGTCTGCCCAGCGGCTGGCCTTTCACATCCTCGAGGCGGATCCGCAGGACATGAAGCGGCTCGTCGACGCCATCACCACGGTGAAGGAGCGGGTCAAGTTCTGCACGGTCTGCGGGAACGTGACGGAGCAGGAACTGTGCAATATCTGCCGTGACCCGCGCCGGGACCCCTCGGTGATCTGCGTCGTCGAAGAATCCAAGGATGTCCTGGCGGTGGAGCGGACGCGGTCGTTCCGCGGCAGGTACCACGTGCTGGGCGGGGCGATTAATCCGATCGCCGGGATCGGCCCGGAACAGCTCCGGATCCGTGAGCTGCTCACCCGGCTCAACGACGGCGCCATCCAGGAAATCATCATCGCCACCGACCCCAACCTGGAGGGCGAGGCCACAGCGACATACCTGGCCCGGATGCTCAAGTCGATCGGGATCGCCGTCACCCGGCTCGCGTCAGGCCTGCCTGTGGGCGGGGACCTCGAATACGCCGACGAAGTCACGCTCGGCAGGGCCTTCGAGGGACGCCGGAACGCGCTGAGCTGACGGATCCGTGATGGTTTCCGGCAGCGACACCCCCGCCCCGCTCCTCACGGAGCGGCTGCTTCTGCGCCCGCTGACAGCGGACGACGCCGGCGCCCTCCTCCGGTTCCGCGGCGACCCTGCGGCGACGCGGTACCTCTCCCACGGGCCGCTCACGCCCGAGCAGAACAGTGCCCGGATCCAGCAGGCGCTGTCCGCTGCGGAATCCTCGACCGCCGAGTGGTTCTACTTCGGCTGGGCCTTCGAGCTCCGCGCCACTGGTGACGTCGTTGGCGACGGCCGGACCTGGAACACCGCCGAGCCCCCGGCACCCGGCCGGATTCCTTCCTGGTCCGCGAGCCTGGGCTATGTCCTGCACCCGGCACATCACGGGCTCGGTCTCGGCCGTGAGGCGGCGGCCGCCCTAGTCCAGTGGCTCTTCGACGTTCGCGGCAGCGAAACACTTTTCGCGGGGGTCTACGAGCCCAATCTGCCTTCGCGCAGGCTGCTGGAAGGCCTGGGCTTCCGGAAGGACCGCTTCTTCCCGGTTGCCGAGGACACGGCGGGCAAGCAGCTGCCGTCCTGGCGCTACCGGCTGGACCGAGGCTAGCTCCTTCCGGCCATCGGACATGTCCCGCGCCCGGGGCCGGGAATGGACACATTGCCCTTATGCCCTCCCCTGGCCGCGAAGAATGAGCATGTCCCCCGGCACGGGAGAGCATGCCCCTTCCTGGTCCGCAGCGCCGGGCATGTCCGGCGGAATCGCGCCCGCGGAAAGGCCCGGTTGTCTACTATTCGGTCACAATTCAACGGCGCAGGGCGCGCGGCGATAAACTGGGAGGAGAAGTTACGCCGTCGCGCCGTTTGGTTGCCTGGCCCAGAACCCCGATGATCCAGTGAGGGTGCGCGAATGAGTTTGCCCACTACCGAAGTCCAGCCCGGATCGCAGCCGCAGACGCTGCCCGTCTCGGCCGCCACCACCAAGCACCTTGTCGTGAAGAAGTTTGGCGGTTCGTCGGTGGCGGACGCGGAGGGCATCAAGCGCGTCGCCCGCCGGGTCGTGGACGCCCACAACGCCGGCGACGAGGTCGTCGTCGTGGTCTCCGCCATGGGAGACACCACCGATGAACTCCTTGACCTCGCCGGACAGGTGACCGATTCCGCCCCGGCCCGCGAAATGGACATGCTCCTTTCCGCCGGGGAACGTATCTCCATGGCGCTGCTGGCCATGGCCATCAACAAGTTCGGCGCTTCGGCCCAGTCCTTCACCGGCTCGCAGGCCGGCATGATCACCGACGGCATCCACGGCAAGGCCCGGATCATCGACGTCGACCCGCACCGCATCCGCACCGCCCTGGACAAGGGACACATCGCGATCGTTGCCGGCTTCCAGGGCATGAGCCGCACCACCAACGAGATCACCACGCTCGGCCGCGGCGGTTCCGACACGACGGCGGTGGCCCTCGCCGCGGCGCTCGACGCCGACGTCTGCGAGATCTTCACCGACGTCGACGGCGTCTACACGGCCGACCCGCGGGTCGTCCCGTCGGCCCGCAAGATCGACCGCATCTCCAGCGAGGAAATGCTGGAGCTGGCCGCCTCGGGCGCCAAGATCCTGCACCTGCGTTGCGTCGAATATGCCCGCCGCTTCGGGGTACCCTTGCACGTCCGTTCCTCATTCAGCCAGAACGAAGGCACCTGGGTCCTGCCCGGCGCCGACGACAAGATCACGACCCAAGAGGGAGTTGCCTTGGAGCAGCCAATCATCTCCGGTGTTGCACACGATCGTTCCGAAGCCAAAGTCACGGTTGTCGGTGTACCTGACATCCCCGGCAAGGCCGCCGCGATCTTCCAGGTCATCGCTGACGCCCACTCCAACATCGACATGATCGTCCAGAACGTCTCCACCCACGGCACGGGCCGGACCGACATCTCCTTCACCCTCCCGATCGTCGAGGGCGCCGAAGCCCTTGCCGCGCTGCACGCCGCACAGGACCGGATCGGCTTCGAGAGCATCGAATACAACGAGAAGATCGGCAAGCTTTCGCTGATCGGCGCCGGCATGCGCTCCCACCCTGGGGTCTCCGCGCGCTTCTTCGCGGCCCTCTCCGAGGCCGGAATCAACATCAACATGATCTCCACCTCGGAGATCCGCATCTCGGTGGTCACCCACGCGGACCTGCTCGATGACGCCGTCCGCGCCATCCACAGGGCGTTCGACCTCGACAGCGAGGACGAAGCCACGGTCTACGGCGGCACCGGCCGCTAACCGGCAACGGGCAACCAAGGGACACCACAAGCCGGCTGCGTGGCCGGGAGCGGAATTCCAGCCCGCATGGGCATGAGGAAGGGAGCGGCCAGCGCCGCTCCCTTCCTCATTTCTCCGCACCCCTCTGTCCGCTATGTCGGGCGGCCACGGCCGCCCTGATGCCGGATCGGGCTCTCAGACCTCTTCTTTCCAGAGATCCGTTTTCCGGACAGCGTAGTGATGTCCATGCGAGTCTGTCTCGACCTCGAAGCCTGCCAGGTCTTCTTCCGAGGCGTGCTCGTAGTCATCATGATGGTGAACGACAGGCGCCGCAGTGTCGCCCCGGTTGGCGGGTCCGAACAGGAGCCTCAGCTTGTCGGTCTTGTCCATAAAAGCTTTGACCGCACGTGTCACTAGTCCCACCCCCTTTCTTCGTCGCGGGTGGTTCAGGATGCTGCACAGCGGTGTGTCAGTGTCCTCATTTTACGCCCGACGGCGGCAAAAGGCCCCTGTGGGATGCCGGGAAACCACGCCTAGCGCAGGGACTTGTCCTCCGGGTTGCGGGGCACCACATAGGTGCTGCCGTCGGGCCGGTGCATGGTCTCCCACTGCGCGGTCTCGGCCTCCCGCATCGCCAACAGCCGCCTGTTCTGCTCGGTCATCTCATGGCCGAGGGAACTGCGGTTGGCCGGCCCGAAAATCATCCGAAGCTTTCCGGTTGCCCGCATGAACCTCTGGGCGCCGTTTTCCTTGGCCATGGCTATCCTTTCCTGGGAACAAGACAATGCTCCCAGTGTACGCTAATCATTAGTGCACTAATCATTTGAAGGAGTCAGTGTGACCGAAGGAATCCCAAGAAACCAGGCAGCCCGCGTCCCGCAGGGCACCCGGGACTCCCAAGCGGCGCAGGATGACCTCCTCCTGGAACAACAGCTCTGTTTCGCCCTGACGGTGGCCTCCCGGAGTGTGGTGGGCGCCTACAAGCCCGTGTTGGACAAGCTCGGCCTGACCCACCCGCAGTACCTCGTCATGTTGTGCCTCTGGGAGGCCAGCCCCCGGTCCGTCCGGGACATCAGCGACGCCCTGGCCCAAGAGCCAGCCACCATCTCGCCGCTGCTGCGCCGGCTCGAAACCGCTGGATTCATCACCCGTCAGCGGATGGAGGGCAACGAACGCATGCTGAATGTCCGCCTGACGCCCCGCGGGGCGGCCCTCCGGGAGCAGGCCACCGCCGTTCCGGGCATCATGATGGCGCGGCTGGGGCTGACGCGCGAGCAGGTGAAGCAGCTGCACGCGTCCATGATGGACCTGATCGCCGCCACCCGGCCCGACCCGGAAGACGCACCCCGGCGGTAGACTGGGCAAAACTGAGGAGGACTGCTGATGCGCACTCGATCGGGCCGCCCGGCACTTTTTTTGGCGGCCGCCCTGATGGCCGCGGCCGGACTGGCCGCGTGCACGCCGAACAGCGGCCCCGCGCCGTCTCCCTCAGCCAGCACGACGGCGGGAACATCCTCCAGCTCCCCGACCGGCTCTCCGTCGCCGGACACTGAGACGACGTCCCCGGCCCCGTCGCCCTCCGCGGCCCCGCTGCCGTCCGGCCCGGGACAGGGGAACGCCGAGCTCGCCATCATGATTAAGCCGACCGAAACCGCCGCCCCGACCAACTTCACGCTCGTGTGCCAGAACGGGGTTCCCGCGGCCGAAAGCCAGCACCCCAACCCTGCCGCAGCGTGCCTCGCCATCAAGAACAACCCGTCCATCCTCAGCCCCGTTATCGACAAGGACCGGGCCTGCACCCAGCAGTACGGCGGTCCGCAAGTCGCGACCGTCACCGGCGTCGTGGACGGGCGGCAGGTTCAGGCGACCTTCAGTTTGAAGGGCGGCTGTGAAATCGCCGCGTGGAACGCCGCCAAGGACGTCCTGGGGTCATCCGGCTGGCCGAGTTAAGCCCGTGCACCTCCAGCAGGAAGAGTGGCTGCCACGCCAGGCGGCCCACCAGCAGCGCGTCCGCCGCTATGCCGATCCTTACCTTGAGCGGCGCTCCGCCGGCCGGAAGCACCCGGTGGAAGATTTCCTCTTCACCTACTACACCCAGAAACCCGGCCAGCTGCTGCGCTGGCACCCGGGCGCCGGCGTCGTGCTCTCCGGGCCCGAAGCGGAGGCGCGGACCGGCTGGAGGTATTACCGCGCGGCTGACGACGCCGAACTCGCCGCCGGGCTGCCGGCGGACTCGCCAGCCGTGACGGTCGACGTCGACGCCTTCCTCCGGGATCGGCGGGAGGCGCTGCAGTTCGCCGGAATCATTCTCGCCGGGACTGCCGCGCGGGCCGCCCAGTTCGGCTGCTTCGGGCTGCACGAGTGGGCCATGGTCTACCGGCAGGACAAATTCGACCTTCGGCACGAGTACCTGCGGCTGCGGCTGGGGTCCGGGCGCACCGACGAGGTGGTGGAGGAGAACCGGATCCGGTGCTCGCACTTCGACGCCTTCCGTTTCTACACTCCGGACGCCGTTCCGCTGAACAGCCTGGTTCCCAGCAGGGAGAACCAGCGGACCTTGGAGCAGCCCGGCTGCCTGCACGCCAACATGGACCTCTACAAGTGGGCCTACAAACTCTCCCCGCTGCTCCCCAGCGAGCTCGTCATGGACTGCTTCGAACTGTCATGGCGGATCCGGGCCATGGACATGCAGGCCTCGCCGTACGATCTCGCCGACTGGGGTTATCCTGCCATTCCCATCGAGACGCCGGAGGGCAAGGCCGAATACGTTGACCATCAGCGGACGTTCGCAGCCGAGTCGCAGCAACTCCGGCACCGGCTGCTGCAGGAGCTGAGGCCCCTGCTCGATGCCGCGGCGCAACACCGCGGCCAGGACAGCCCGGGAAGCGGAGGCCGGCACGCGGCCCCGGCTCCGGTTCCGGTTCCGGACAAGAGTCTGAAAGGACCAACATGACAGGCACAGCCGGCCCGCAGCACGACATCGATCTGACCATCCGCCTGACCGAGGCGCCCGGCGCGCCGGAATACACCTTCCGGCTCGAAGCCGCCGACGGCGAACCCTCCGCCGCGTCGACCCTTCCCGATCCGGCCGCCGCACTTGAGGCGGTCCGGCGCCACGGCGAGGCCGTCTTCTTCCCCAAGCCGGGGCCCCCGCAGTTGTGCACGCAGCAGTATGGCGGCCCGCAGACCGCCGTCGTGACCGGCTGGTATCTGGGACGGCAGGTCAATAGCCGGTTCAGCCGGACGGACGGCTGCGAGATCGCGCGCTGGCGCGCCATGGCGGCGCTGCTCGGCGGCAGCGTAGGTTCCACGGGCGCCGTCTGACGCGGCAGGAATCCGACCCACGGTTCCTGCTTCCGGCGGACGGTGTCCTGCCTCCGGCGGGCCGCTGCCCGACACCTGATGTCTGACCCGGCGGTTTAAGGCGGTTTAAACAGCGACGGCCGGCGGTGCGAACCGCCGGCCGTCGCCGTTCTTGGTGCCGTTATGCGCCTAGATGGCGTTGTCCGGGGCGAAGGACTGATCGCCGTTCTGGATCTTGCCCTTCTCCTTCTTCACCTTCTTGCCCGTGTCGTTACCGCCGTCACCGTTGTCTCCCGGGCCGTCGTTGGAGTCCTGGTCCTCCGCGGTGGGCGGGACCGCGACGGCCCCGGCCGGGGTGACCAGGACGGAGACGAATGTCGGCTCGCTGGCACCGGCGAAGGTGACGCGTCCGATGTATGAACCTTCGGACAGGCCCTTCCAGTTCATCGTGACGCTGCCGGCCTTGCCGTTGGCCAGGCGCAACGGGTTCGGGCTCAGCGAAGCGTTGCCGACGTTCGCGCCCAGCACCGCGGCATCCACTGAGGCCTTGGTGGTCTGGCTATTCGGGCTGGCGTACAGGTTCGCGTAGATCGTGTACTCGCCCGGGGCGGGGTCGGGGATGGATACCGATTCACTGGCGGACGACGTTGCGACCGTCAGCGGGCCCGTCGGGGTCATGACGTACATGTCGAAGTCGGCCTTAGGGTCGGCGGAAATCACTGAGAACTTGGCCAGCGGGGCTCCTGCGGGGACCGTGACCGTCTTGACGAGGTTCGAGGCATCCGTGTCACCCGTGAACGGCCCCGGGACCAGCTGCACAGCGGTGGAATCCGCCTTCGAGAGGCCGTCGAGGGTCATGCTGATCGGCGCATTCGTGCCCGAGACCACCTTGATCGCGCCGGATCCCGTCCCGCCCTGCGAGGTGAAGGCGACGTCGGACAACGCCACTGCCGACTGCGGACGGACCGCGATCGGGGAGGTGACGGTCTTGTTGGCGCCCTGCCACGTCAGCGAACCCGTGGCGAACTTGCCCAGCGGCGCTCCTTGGTTTTCGAAAGAGACCTTGAAAGTCTGTTTCTCTCCGGCTGCCTTGAAGTTCAGGGCAGCCGGGGTCACGCTGACCTTGATGCCGGGAACATCAAACTTGGCCTTGTAGACGCCCGGCGTCAGGGCGGTCACCGTGCGGGTGACCTCGATCTTCCCGGCCAGGTTGCCCAGTGCGAAGGACGGCAGGTTCATGTCCCGCGGCCTGGTGGTGCCCTGGATGAACGCCTGGTAGTCCGCCGTGGTGGCGTCGTAGACGAGGCCCGGATCCAGCACACGTGCCGGGTCCACCTCGCCCGCACCGGTGGCGAAGACATCGGTGTTTTTCGACCCGTCAGCATTCTTGACGTCGCTCGTGGTGGTCATCATCGCGGACTTGACGGCCGCCGGGGACCAGGAGGGGTTCTTGGCCAGGATCAGCGCCGCGAAGCCGGCCACGTGCGGGGACGCCATGGAAGTGCCGGACAGGAACCCGAAGTTGTCCCCGTCGGTGCCGATCGGCGAGACGCCGGCCAGCACGGCCACGCCGGGCGCGGTGACGTCCGGCTTCAGGAGATCGGAGCCTGCGGCTAGCAGCGGGCCGCGGGAGGAGAAGCCGGCGATCTGCGGCTGCGCCTCGAGGGGCAGACCCGTGGTGTCCTTGTTGACAAGGGAGACCGTGATCGCCGGGTTGGCGGCGACCTTGGCTTTGATGGCCTCGGTGGCAGGCGGGTTCACGTGGACGGTGGGGACCGAGTGCTTGTCCGTGTCCAGCGAGGACTCGCTCAGGTTGACCAGGATCATGCCGACGCCGCCGCCGCGCTTGACTTCGGCGCTCTTTGCGACGCGGTCTACGACGCCGCGGTCACAGACCACAACCTTGCCGGCGATCTTGGCCGGGTCCAGCGAGCCGTCGCCGCACAGGGCCGGGTTGGTACTCCCGGCGGCTCCCGCGTTGGCTGCCAGCACGACGCCGGCGTTGGAGACCTGGCCGTTCATGATGCTGGCGCCGCGGTATTTGCTGCCGTCGGAGAACTCGACCGTGCCCTGCAGTTCCTGCGAGAAGCTGCTGGCAGCGACCGTCGTCATCCACGGTGCGCCGTGGTTGACGGTGCTGGCGGTCGGGCCGGAGTTGCCGGCGGACGCCGCCACGAAGATCCCGGCCGAGGCAGCGGACAGGAAGGCCAGGGAGACGGGGTCCGTGGTGGTGTCCGTAGCGCCCGAGATGGAGTAGTTCAGGACGTCCACGCCGTCCTCGATGGCCTGGTTGATGGCCTCGATGGCCGACGACGAGTAGCAGCCGCCGGTGTTGGGATCGGTATCTTCCCAGCAGACCTTGTAGATGGACAGCTTCGCGGCCGGTGCGATGCCGCTGGTCTGACCGAAGCTCCGGCCGTCAACCATGGCTTCGACATTGGCGTTGCCTGCAGCCGTGCTGGCCGTGTGGGTTCCGTGGCTGGCGGCGTCGACCGGCGACAGCCGCTCGCCCGGCGCCCAGTCCGACTGCGGGACATAGCTTGCGAACTCGTCGCCGAAGTAGCGGGCGCTCAGGACCTTGGAGTTGCAGGCCGTGCCGTCGAAGTCAGTGCCGGTCTGGCAGTCGCCCTTGAAGAGCTCGCCGTCGGCTTTGAGCATCTCGATCTTGCCGTCCGCGCTGCGGTATGGCACGCCGACGACGGGATTTCCCGTGAGTGGTTTAACCGCGTCGCCGGCAAAATAGGCGCTGGACGGGGTGTACCCGGTGTCGATGACCCCGACCACAACGCCCTTGCCGGCCCCGTCCTGGCCGCCGAACTGGGTGTTCCAGGTGCCGTTGGGCCCGCTGAGCTTGAGGAAGTCGGTGCTGGAGTAGTCCGGAGCGTTCTCCGTGTCCGGCGCGACCACCAGGACGGAGGGGTCCCTGGCCAGCTTGATGGCTTGGTCCGCCGTCAGCTTGGCGCTGAAGCCGTTGAGGGCTGCCGTGAACTGGCGCTGGATCTTGACGCCCTGCTGGCCGGCGACCTGGGCCTGCTTCTGTTCCAGGTGGGCCCGGTACTGCTTGACTTCAGCCTTGTTGGCGTCCAGCTTCTTGCCGGAGGCGGGCTTCGTGGCCGGGAGCCCGGGCGTCCCGCCGTCGTAGGTTGCGGACGGCTTTTCCGCCAGAACCACAATGTAGCGGCCGTCCTTGTAGTTGTTCGGATCAACATTCTTCTGCGCGACACCGGCCGCGGCCGGCCCCTGTGCCGGGGCCGCGTTGGCAGGTGCGATCGCGATGGTGGACAGAAGTACCGGCAATCCCAGGGTCAGCGCCGCGACCCTCCGGAGTCCCCCGCTTCGAAGGAAGCTCTTTCCTGGTGATGTCACGAGTGATGAACCTTTCGTAAAGGAACGGCCCGGCTTCTATACCGGGCCCAGCAGACTGGCGGGGCCGCACCGGGCGATTGCCCGGCCTGCCCCGACGGATACCAGCCGATTCATACAGTACAGACTGAGAGCCGGATATGACATAGACCACAAGAAGCTATCTAAAATTTGTCACGCAATACGACACGATGCGTCGACGAAGCGTCTGAGCTGCGTCGATAGTCAGGAGGTCGATAGGAAATGGGGAGGAATGTGCGGCCCGGGCGGGGTGGCCTACTGGCGCGGAGTCCGGACAACCTCGCTGATCCAGGCCCGGGTCTTCTCGTCCAGCGGTCCGGCCACCTTGGTCTGCTTCGCTGCACGGTCGGCCCTGATCTTCTGCAGGACCATTCGGCCCAGCCCGGCGAACACGGCGGCGGCGACGACGGGTAACAGCACGGATTTCGGTTTCGGAGCCATGCGCACATCCTACTGACCCGCGGCCGCGCGGGACCATAGGCCGAAGCGCGCCGCGCGGCGGCGTTTGTCCAGTTCAAGGACCTCCCGGGGAGGCCACGTTCACACTGCCAGCCCGAATGCGGCCGGACGCACCGCGGCCGGTAGAATGGGCATGCAAGCTCGCGGAGCGCCCTTTCACGCTGTGTTCACTAACAGTCCTCAACACACAGCGGACCGGCGTGAGACGGCACTACTCCGCTGCGCCCTTACCCAATGCTCACGCACAGGAGTTACCGGATGCCCCGGATCGTTGTCGACGTCATGCCCAAGCCCGAGATTCTGGACCCGCAGGGGAAGGCCATCGTCGGTGCGCTGCCCCGGCTGGGTTTCACCGCCTTTAGCTCTGTCCGCCAGGGCAAGCGCTTCGAACTCACGGTCGACGGCGAGGTGACCGAGGAGATCCTGGCCCAGGCCCGCGACGCCGCGGAAACCCTGCTGTCCAACCCGGTCATCGAGGACGTCGTCAACGTCGAGGTCGTTGAGGCCTGAGATGACTGAACTCCCCCTGATCGGCGAGGCTGTTGCCGTCGCCGCTAACCCACAACTCGCGGGGGCGCGGATCGGCGTCGTGACCTTCCCCGGCACCCTGGATGACCGCGACGCCGCCCGCGCGGTCCGCCTGGCAGGCGCCACCCCGGTGGAACTCTGGCATGCCGACACCACCTTGGGTGACGTCGACGCCGTCGTGATTCCCGGCGGTTTCTCTTACGGTGATTACCTCCGCGCCGGCGCCATCGCCCGTTTCGCGCCGCTGATGTCCAAGATCATCGACGCCGCCAATTCGGAGGCTAAGCTGCCGGTCCTCGGCATCTGCAACGGTTTCCAGATTCTGACCGAGTCGCACCTGCTGCCCGGCTCCATGATCAAGAACGACCACCTGAAATTCATGTGCCGCGATCAGGTCCTCCGCGTGGAGAACAACTCCACCGCGTGGACCGGCGACTACGCGGTCGGCCAGGAAATTACTGTGCCGCTGAAGAACCAGGACGGCCAGTACATCGCCGACGAGAAGACCCTGGACGCGCTTGAGGCCGAAGGCCGCGTCGTGTTCCGCTACGTCGGGTTCAACCCGAACGGTTCCCGCCGCGACATCGCCGGCATCTCCAACGCCGCAGGCAACGTGGTGGGCCTCATGCCGCACCCCGAGCACGCCGTGGAGGCCGGCTTCGGCCCGGAGGAAGGCTCCGGCACCGAAGGCCTCGGCTTCTTCACCTCTGTCCTGAACAAAATCGTGGGAGGCAACAAATGACGGAGACACCCGCAGTGGCGGCGCCCGCGGAGACCGCCCGGAAGTTCAACATCGACACCGTGGAGAACGCGGCGAAGACTCCGGACACCGAACTGCCCTGGGCCGAACTGGGCCTGAAGCAGAACGAGTTCGACGAGGTCGTCAAGGTCCTGGGCCGCCGCCCCACGGGCGCCGAGCTCGCCATGTACTCCGTGATGTGGAGCGAGCACTGCTCCTACAAGTCCTCGAAGAACCACCTGCGCCAGTTCGGCGAAAAGGTCACCGAGGAGATGAAGAAGGACATGCTCGTGGGCATCGGCGAAAACGCCGGTGTCACCAACCTGGGCGACGGCTGGGCCGTGACGTTCAAGATCGAGTCGCACAACTCGCCGTCGTTCGTGGAGCCCTACCAGGGCGCGGCCACCGGCATCGGCGGCATTGTCCGCGACATCATCTCCATGGGCGCGCGCCCGGTGGCCGTGATGGATCCGCTGCGCTTCGGCGCCATCGACCACCCCGACACGGCCCGCGTCATGCACGGCGCGGTCGCCGGCATCGGCGGCTACGGCAACTCCCTGGGCCTGCCCAACATCGGCGGCGAAATGGTCTTCGACTCCGTGTACCAGGGCAACCCGCTGGTCAACGCGCTGGCCGTCGGCGTCATGCGCCACGAGGACATCCGCCTCGCCAATGCCTCCGGCAAGGGCAACAAGGTGGTGCTGTTCGGTGCACGCACCGGCGGTGACGGCATCGGCGGCGCCTCGGTGCTGGCCTCGGAGTCCTTCGACGACACCAAGCCGTCCAAGCGCCCCGCCGTCCAGGTGGGCGACCCCTTCGCCGAGAAGGTCTTGATCGAGTGCTGCCTGGAGCTGTTCAAGGGTTCCCTGGTGGAGGGCATCCAGGACCTGGGCGCCGCGGGCATTTCCTGCGCCACGTCCGAGCTCGCCTCCAACGGCGACGGCGGCATGGAAGTCGAGCTGACCTCCGTCCTGCTGCGCGATCCCACCCTGACCCCGGGCGAAATTCTGATGTCCGAGTCGCAGGAACGCATGATGGCCGTGGTCACCCCGGAGAACATCGCCGCGTTTGAAGCGGTCATGGACAAATGGGCCGTGGAATACTCCTGGCTGGGCGAGGTGACGGACACCGGCCGCCTGATCATCACGTGGGAAGGCGAAGTGATCGTCGACGTCGACCCGCGCACCGTCGCGCACGACGGCCCGGTCTACGACCGCCCGTATGCCCGCCCCGAATGGCAGGACGCGGTCCAGGCCGACTCCTTCACCGGGTCCGTTCAGGACGCAGGCCGCCCCTCCGCTCCCGCGGACCTGGCCGCTGCCATCACCGAGCTCGTGGCTTCGCCGAACATGTGCGACAAGTCCTGGATCACCAAGCAGTACGACCGCTACGTCGGCGGCAACACTGCCATGGCGTTCCCGGACGACGCCGGAGTGGTCCGGGTGGACGAGGAAACCGGTCTGGGCGTGGCCCTGGCCACCGACGCCAACGGCCGCTACACCTACCTCGATCCGTACCACGGCGCGCAGCTGGCCCTGGCTGAGGCGTACCGCAACGTCGCCACGTCCGGCGCCGTGCCGATGGCCGTCAGCGACTGCCTGAACTTCGGCTCCCCCGAGGATCCCGACGTCATGTGGCAGCTGGCCGAGGCCATCCGCGGCCTGTCCGACGCCTGCATGGTGCTCGGCATCCCTGTCACCGGCGGCAACGTCTCGCTGTACAACCAGACCGGCACCACCCCCATCCACCCCTCCCCCGTGGTGGCTGTGCTGGGCAAGTTCGACGACGTCGCGCGCCGCACGCCCTCGGGCTGGAAGGAAGACGGCCAGGCCATCTACCTGCTGGGCACCACGGCGGCCGAGCTGGACGGTTCGGAATGGTCCAACCTGCGCGGACACCTCGGCGGCCTGCCGCCCAAGGTTGACCTCGATGCCGAACGCGCACTGGGCGAGATCCTGATCAACGCCTCCCGCGACGGCATGGTGGACGCCGCCCACGACCTCTCCGAAGGCGGCCTCGCGGCGGCCCTCGTGGAATCGTCCCTGCGCTACGGCGTGGGTGCCCGGATCGCGCTGCAGGACGTCCTGGACCGCGACGGCGTGGACCTGTTCACCGCGCTCTTCTCCGAAACCCAGGGCCGCGCCATCGTCTCGGTGCCCCGCTCGGAGGAAATCCGCTTCACGGACATGTGCACCGCCCGCGGCTTCGCGCACGTCCGGATCGGTGTGGTGGACGCCGAGGGCGGCACGCTGGAGATCAACGGAGTCGAACCCATGAGCCTTGACGCGCTCCGCGAAGCCCACGAGGCGACCCTGCCGAAGTACTTCGGCTAGTCCCACCGCCACCCTCCATCGGCTGCTCCGCAGCTGCCCTTTTGAACCCTCAGAAGGGCAGTTGCGGAGCAGTCGTTTTGGTTCATCGGCCGGGACGCCAGCCGGCCTGGACGAGCGCGGTCCGGACCTTGGCAACCGCGGCTTTCGCATCATGTGCCATATGCCGCTTGGAGATCCGGACCTCTGTCCATCCGAGGGCCGTGTAACGCTCGGAACGGGCGATGTCCCGGACAATCTGCCCTTCGCCACCGTGGAGTTCGCCCTCGTACTCGATGCCGATCCGGTATTTTCTGTAAGACAAGTCGGGTTCATGATGCCGCGTTCCTGCGTCGTCGATGATCGGCACGTTCAGCTCGGGTTCGGGCAGACCGGCCCGCACAATCGCCAGCCTCAACAGAGACTCCTGCGGCGAATCAGAGCCCACCCGAATGAGCGCAATAGCTTCCCTCGCCTTGCGGATCCCGCGCTTTCCCTTGTGGCGTTCGATCATCCGCTGCAGATCGCCTAGCGTGCACAGCGGCATGTCCCTGGCCTCGAATTCCGGCCGGGGCATCCGGACGCAGCTGTCGCCGGCCACAACGAGTTCGTCTACGGTCAGCATTTCGGCCAGATCCAGCCAGGTTCGCTCCGGGGTGGTGATGGGAATCCCGTCCAGAAGCGTGATCTCGTCGTCGTAGAGCTTCATCCGGTGAACGATGACGTGCGGCCGGTTGAGGTGGGCCGCGCCTTCGGGCCTGATCACGTGGTACATCTCCGGTCCCTCCTTTAGTTGCCGCGCCGGAAGCCCACCGAGCTCCGCCGCGGTGAGGTGCGACGCGGCGCATCGCTCATTGACCTCAATGAAAGGCCGCACTCGCACGCTCAGGGGAAGCCCCGGCGTCGGGCTCAGGGAACGAATCCCTCTGCCGAGCACGGTCAGGGAGCGGTGGCGGAGCCTTTTGGGCGACACCCCGGCATCCGCCGCTTCGACAACGGTGAAGGGGCGTCCCTGGAAATTGCCCGGCAACGGGCGAGCGGTCTTCATGGCTTCATGAGACCAGAACCGCGTCGACGCCGCAGAAGTTATCCACATCCCCCACCGGTTGCTCCATAAGTGCCGTTATGGAGCCTCAAAAGGGCGTTTGCGGAGCAATCGACAAGGGTTTAGTCGTCGCTGCGGAGTTCCCGCTGCCGGGCGCTGAGCAGCTCCATTTCCGGCCGGGCGGCCATGAAGCGTTCGACGCCGGCCAGCACCTCCACGAGGTGGGCCCGGTCCGCCGCGACCAGACCGACGCCGATCACGGTGCGCCGGTGCTGGTCATGCAGGTCCGCCTCGGTCACGGAGACATCAAAGCGCCGCTTCAGCTCGGCAAGTACCGGCCGCACCACGGAGCGTTTCTCCTTCAGGCTGTGGACGTCGCCGAGGAGGAGGTCGAATTCAATCCAGCCGATCCACATGCCCCAATTTTCCCATCGATTGCTCCCCACCGGCCCCCTCGCCTCGCAAGCTCGGCCAGGGAACCCTGCCGGCGTGGGCCCAACGCCGTTTTCAGGCCTCAAAAGGGCTTTTGCGGAGCAATCGATGGGGGGATGGGTGGCTAGATGGTGAGTTCGCCCATTCGGTCCCAGCCTTCGCCGTCGAACTGGCGGCTGATGATGCGGGGCGTCTCCACGAGGGCCTGCGGCATGTCCGCCATGGCTTTCTTGAAGTGCTCGCTGTTGACGTGGTCACCTGCGGCGTCGTCCTTGAAGGCTTCGACCAGGACGAACTCGTTGGGGTCTTCCACGCTGCGGGACCAGTCGAACCAAAGGTTGCCCGGCTCCTGACGGGTGGCCTGGGTGAAATCGTCCACGAGGCCGAGCCAGCGCTCGGACCATTCGGGCTTGACCTTGAATTTGACGACAATGAAAATCACGGGAAAGTGCCTTTCGGTGCGGGGGACGGTATTCCATTCTTGCAACAGGACAACGCGGGGCTCAGCAGGCCTTGATGGCCTCGCGGGCCAGTTCCTGCTGCCGCGGGGTCCCGATCCTCCCGGCCCACTGTTCGGCGAGCTGGAACTCCACCATGGCCTCGGTGCAGCGGCCGGCGTCGTGCAGCGTCCAGCCGAGGTTGTTGTGGAGGGAGACGATCCATCGCTTGGTCCGCTCATCGTGGACCGTGGACGCGTACTCCAGGGCGCTTCGGGTCCACGTCACGGCGTGCGCCGAGTCAGCTAGGGCGAGCATGTGCAACGCATCCACGGCCAGGAATTCCTCGCCCAGGTGGTCCGCGAGTTCGGCGGCCTGTTCAAAGAGCGGCACGGCCATCTCCGGATGGCCGCTGGTATTGAGCACCCGGCCGCGTTCCAGGAGCACCCGCACCGCCACGGTGGGCTCGTCGCCGTCGACCGCGTCCAGAAGCGCGTCGTCTTCCTCGAAGCGGCCCTGCAGCCCGATGGCCCGGCCCAGCTGCGTGGTGAGTTCGGCACGTTCATCGGCGTCGTGGCCGGGCTCGGCAAGTGCCTCGCGGAAGCGGGCTTCGGAAAGCGCCGGGTCATCGAAATTCCACAATCGGTCAAGGGTCTGTTGATCAAGCATCCATTGGCTCCTGCTCAGCTCACACCTGCGGCCAGTTCTTGGGCACTCCTAATGTATCTGGAAGTGACGTGCCGCCGTGCCCGCCTGGTCACGGCGCCGCCCGCCGCGTAGAACCAGTTGGACGGCCCGCCGAACGCGGTGATCGCGATGGTCACCATCCCCTGCGCATCGATCGAGATCTCGAACGCCTCTTCGCCGCGGACCGGATGTCCTGGCAGGGTGCCGTAGCCGAATCCGGCGGACTGCGGGCCGTCGCCCGCAACCGGCCGCCGCACCCAGACCACTTCGCAGGGGGCGTCGATACGGAACGGCCCGACGCCGAAACCGCTCACCACACGGGTTCCGGGGACCACGACGCCGGACTCCGCCCGGACCCGCAGCCCTGACCGCTTCTGGAGTTGCCACGTCAGCATGCCCTGGACCGCACGCCGGTAGGCCGCCACTCCCTCCCCCACATGGGCCTGCGTGACAAGGCATTCGACGCCCTCGGGCGGCGGGCCATGTTCCGTGGCGCCGATGCCCGCATAGTTCAGCGCACCGCCGGCGATCCGTGTGTTCACGCCTGCCCTCCCTGCGCGAGCCGTGCCCAGCCGAGCTGCTCCTGCTGGCGCCGGCTCAACGAAGCCACCACGAGGTCGTAGGAGTCCTCCACCATGTCCCGGATCATGGCATCGGGCAGCGAACCGTCCAGCCGGACACCGTTCCAATGCGTCTTGTTCAGGTGCCAGGCACCGGTGATTTCCGGATGGGCGGCTCGCAGCTGCTGGGCCAAGACCGGCTCACATTTCAGGCTGACCGAAAAGTCGGCCTCGTCCATCGCGGACAGGGCGAACATCTTGGCCGCCTGCCGGGGCCCGCCGGAGAGGACGGAGCGGACCTTGAAGACCGACGTCTCGGGCCCGAAGGGAAAGTCCTCAAAGGCACCAGGGAACCCGAGGCAAAGCGCCCGGAGTGCAGTTGCGTCCATGCTTCGAGCCTACTGCCAGGCGCCGACGTCGTGGCCACCCGGCACTTCGCCGCCGGCCGACCCGGCTCCGTCCGGCACCATCGGACCATAGCGGCAGCCCCTGCGCGCTCAGGCGATGCCGAGGAAGTTTTCTAGGAGAACGACGTCGAGCCCGGCAGAAAGCTGGGCCTCGCGGAAGGCGGCAAGGTCCGCAGCGAACTCCGGCCGAAAATGCATGAGCACGATGTCTCCGGGACGAAGTGAATTTCCGTACTGGTAATCCATGCGGCCGGCGTTGGCTTTGGCTTCCCATGTCACGATGGCCTTCATCCCGGCGGCTGCAACGGCCTGCCGCATGGCATTGGAGTAGTCTCCGCCGGGCGGCCGGAAGAGCGTGGGCCGGCGTCCGAACTGCTGCTGGGCGTAGTCCTGCATACCGGCGATCTCGGCAAGCTGTTGCCCGAAGCTCAGCTGGCGGGACATGTTCACGTTGTGGCTGACGGTGTGGTTTTCCACCAGGCTTCCCTGGGCCTCGAAGTGTTTGAAGAATCCGGGATCGTTCTGCACGAAGTTCCGGGTCAGAAACAGGCTCGCGGGGTAGTCGTACTCGTCCAGCAACTGGGCCATCCGGGGGATCTTTGTCACGCCGTCGTCGATGGTCAGGAACACCACGGGCTGCTTGGTCAGGACCCGCGTCAGGACCGGCGCCATTCCCCCTTGGACCGGGGGAAGCCGGAAATCGGAGACATAGGTGCGCTTGGGGCGCCTGCCGGGGCGGCGCAGGTCGTTGGGGACAGTGGAGTCGAGTCCGTCGACTGTCAGGACGGACAGCGTCGGCTGCCCAGGGCCGGCCGAAAGACCGGACGATGCTTCGGGGCCGGGAGCCGTAGCCCCCGGAACGGCGCAACCGCCCAACCCACCGACCACAGAAGCGCCCAGCAGGCCCAGAAGCGCCCGCCGGCCAAGGGCCGAGTGAGGTTCAGGGGCCGCCGCCGGGGGCAGCGTCGGGTGGTGCTCGCACATGGCTGCTCCTTGCGTCGCGGGGAAGATTCCGCTGTACGGTAGCAGGCGAAAATGACACTTTAGGGTTAAGTTACGGAGGCTGCAGAATACAGCGGCTATAAGCCAAAGCGCACGGCGTCCTGCGCCGGACACGCATTCATGATCACATCGAGGCCGGCGGCCTTGGCGCGCTCGGCGGCCGCCTCGTCAATGACGCCCAGTTGCATCCAGATGGCCTTGGCGCCGGCGGCGATTGCCTGGTCCACGACGGCGCCCACCTTCTGCGAATTCACGAAGCAGTCCACGACGTCGATGGGCAGTTTGCTGTCCGGGATGTCGGCGAGCCTGGCATAGCCCGTTTCGCCGTGCACGGGATCTCCCGGCAGGTTCACCGGAATGATCTCCATGCCCAGCCGGTCACGGATGAACAGGGAGGTGTCGTAGGCGGCGCGCCATTCGTTGGTGGAGAGGCCGACGATGGCCCACCGCCCCTTGGTGCGCATCAGCCGTTCGAGGACTGCAGGATCGTTGACATGGGGCATGGGCAAAGCCTACGCGCAGTACCCGCGGACGCGCCGGTCGGCTGGCAGCCGCGGCACCGGCGTCGAAGAAATGACCGCCGAAAAGCCACAAAATTCTGCAGAGCCGAATATTACGTGGCACAAGACGGCAATTTCACCATCGGGACGCGCATCCGTTTAGTGTGAAGTACAACCATCCCGAGCGGCCAAGAGACCTGGATCGATGCAGCCGCAGCAACCCTGGCCATCAGCAGGGTGCTACCGCCAGGACCGATGGAGCACACCTATGACTGTCTATTCCGTGTCCGCGCCCGAGACCACGACGCCCGCCCTCATGCCCGAGGCGGAGCGGATCGCCTTCTGGGAGGACGCCGCCCTCCGGCTCGACTGGGCGGACTTTTCCGGCGATGCCTCCGGCGGCAAGCCCTGGCACACAGCCCACCGTCTGATTCCTGCCGACGTCGAAGCCGGGCTCGGCCCGCAGATCAGCTGGTTCGACGGCGGCAAACTCAACGTCGCCTACAACTGCGTGGACCGCCACGTGGCCGCGGGACGCGGGGACAAGGTGGCCCTGCACTTCGAGGGCGAACCGGGCGACCGCCGCACCATCACCTACGCGGAGCTGCAGCGCGAGGTCTCCAAGGCCGCCAACGCCCTGCTGGATCTCGGCATCGCCAAAGGCGACCGTGTGGTGATCTACCTTCCGGTCATCCCGGAGACCGTGGTCATCACCCTCGCCGCGGCCCGGATCGGCGCCATCCATTCCCTCGTTTTCGGCGGGTTCTCCGCCGAGGCGCTCCGCTTCCGGGTCGAGGACACCGGCGCCAAGCTGCTGGTCACCACGGACGGCCAGTTCCGCCGCGGCGTGCCCGTGCCGGTCAAGGAAAATGCGGATGCCGCCGTCGCCGGCAAGAACGCGATCGAGCACGTCCTGGTGGTCAACCGGACCACGGCACCGGAACTGCTCGACACCGTCCCGATGACCGCAGGCCGCGACGTCTGGTGGCACGACGCCGTCGGCACCGCCTCCGAGATCCACGAAGCCGAGGCGTTCGACGCCGAGACGCCGCTGTTCATCATGTACACCTCCGGCACCACCGGTAAGCCCAAGGGCCTGGTCCACACCTCCGGCGGCTACCTCACGCAGGCCTCCTGGAGTTTCGAGCACCTCTTCAGCAACCCGGACCCCGCGCTGCGGGACCAGGACGTCCACTGGTGCACAGCCGACCTCGCCTGGGTCACCGCGCACACCTACGAGCTCTACGGCCCGCTCTCCAACGGCGCCACCCAGGTGATTTTCGAGGGCACCCCCAACACCCCGCACCCGGGCCGGCACTTCGAGATCATCGAACGCTACGGCGTCACGCAGTACTACACCGCACCCACCCTGGTCCGCTCCCTGATGGGCTGGTTCCCGGACGGCGTACCGGACACGTACGACCTCTCCTCCATCCGGCTCCTCGGCACCGTCGGCGAGGCCGTCAATCCCGAGGCCTGGCGCTGGCTACGGGCCAACCTCGGCGCCGGCACCGCCCCGGTGGTGGACACCTGGTGGCAGTCCGAAACCGGCGCCACCATCCTCTCCCCCGCCCCGACCGACACCGAGTTCAAGCCCGGCTGCGCCGCCCGGCCGCTGCCGGGCGTCAGCGCCCGGATCGTGGACGACGCCGGCACCACCGTGCCGCCGGGCGTCCAGGGCTTCATCGTGGTGGACGCGCCCGGCCCCGCCATCGCGCGGACGGTCTGGGGCAACCCGCGCCGCTACTTCGATTCGTACTGGCGCCAGTACGCGGCGCAGGGCTGGTTCCTCGCCGGTGACGGCGCGAAATATGACGACGACGGCGACATCTGGATCCTCGGCCGGGTGGACGACACGCTCAACGTCTCCGGGCACCTGCTCTCCACCATCGAAATCGAATCGGCCCTCGTCTCCCACCCGGATGTGGTGGAGGCCGGGGTATGCCCCGTCGCGGACCCGAAGACCGGGCATGCCATCGTGGCGTTCGTGGTGCTGAAGGATTCGGCGGCCACCGCCGACATCCACGGCGCCCTGAAGGCGCACGTCACGAAGGCAATCGGCCCCATCGCCAGGCCGCGCGACGTCGTCGTCGTCCCCGATGTGCCGAAGACCCGCAGCGGCAAGATCATGCGCCGGCTGCTGACCCAGCTGTTCGAAGGAACCACGCTGGGCGACACCACCTCCCTCCAGAACGAGCCGGCCATCGCCGGCATCCAGGACGTGCTGCGCGAACGCGCCGCGGCCGTCCCCGCAGCAGCCATCCCCACCCAGAAGTAAAGGAATCCCCATGACTGACATCAGCAGCGTCGCCCGTCTTTCCGAACCCCTGAAGTTCGCCTACTGGGTCCCGAACGTCTCCGGCGGCCTCGTGGTCTCCACGATCGAACAGCGCACCGGCTGGGACTTCGAGTACAACAAGAAGCTGGCCCGGATCGCCGAGAACTCCGGCTTCGAATACGCCCTGACCCAGACGCGCTACGCCGCCTCCTACGGCGCCGACAAGCAGCACGAGGCCACCTCGTTCAGCCTGGCGCTGCTGGCCGCGACGGAGCGGCTCAAGGTGATTGCCGCCGTCCACCCCGGCATGTGGCACCCCGGCGTGCTGGCGAAGTACCTCATCACCGCGGACCACATCTCCAACGGCCGGGCCGCCGTCAACATCGTCTCCGGCTGGCTCAAGGCGGAGTTCGAGAACTTCGGCCTCGAATGGCTCGAACACGACGAGCGCTACGTCCGCACCGAGGAATTCATCCGCGTGCTCCGCGGACTGCTGACCGAAAAGAACTTCAGCCAGTCCGGCAAGTACTACAACATCACCGATTTCACCCTGCAGCCGGCCCCGGTGGACGTGCCAGGCCGGGCCCACCCCGAGATCTTCTTCGGCGGCAACTCGACGGCCGCGCAGGCCACCGCCGGCCGTGTGGCGGACTGGTACTTCTCCAACGGCAAGGACCTTGAGGGGTTCAAGGAGAACATCGCCGGCGTGGTTGCCGCGTCCAGCGAGACCCGCCGCGGCACCGACGGCCAGTTGCCTTCTCCGAAGTTTGGCCTGAACGGCTTCGTCATCGCCCGCGATTCCGAGAAGGAGGCCCGGGACACCCTCCGCGAGATCGTCGAAAAGGCTCACAAGCCCGCCGTCCAGGGCTTCCGCGACGCTGTCCAGGAAGCCGGACCGTCCACCAAGGATGGCAAGGGCATGTGGGCCGACTCGAGCTTCGAGGACCTGGTCCAGTACAACGACGGCTTCAAGACCCAGCTGATCGGCACTCCGGAGCAGATCGCCGAGCGGATCGTGAAGTACAAGAAGATCGGCGTGAACCTGTTCCTCACCGGCTACCTGCACTTCCAGGAGGAGGTGGCCGCGTTCGGTCAGGAGATCCTGCCGATCGTCCGCGAACTCGAGGCCGACCTCGCCCGCAAGCACGGCACCGAACTGGACCTGTCCAGCACGCCCGTGGCACAGGTTGAGGTGGCCGCGTAGTGGCGGAGCGCAGCTTCGGCTTCCGCACCCGCGCCCTGCACGCCGGCGGCACTCCCGACGCCGAGCACGGCGCCCGCGCGGTGCCGATCTACCAGACCACGTCCTTCGTATTCAAGGACACCCAGGACGCCGCGAACCTCTTCGCCCTGCAAAAGTACGGCAACATCTACTCGCGGATCGGCAACCCCACCGTGGCCGCCTTCGAGGAACGCATCGCGTCCCTCGAAGGCGGGATCGGCGCCGTGGCCACGTCCTCGGGCATGGCCGCGGAGTTCATCACCTTCGCCGCGCTGACCCAGGCGGGGGACCATATCGTGGCCGCCTCCCAGCTCTACGGCGGCACCGTGACCCAGCTGGACGTCACCCTGCGCCGCTTCGGCGTGGACACCACCTTCGTTCCCGGCACGGACCCGGCGGACTACGCAGCGGCAGTCCGGGATAACACCAAGGCGATCTTCGTCGAGGTGGTGGCCAACCCGTCCTCGGAAGTCCAGGACCTTGCGGCCCTGGCGAAGGTGGCGCACGACGCCGGCATCCCGCTCGTCGTCGACGCCACCTTGAGCACGCCGTATCTCGTGCGGCCGATCGAGCACGGGGCGGACATCGTGATCCACTCTGCCACGAAGTTCCTCGGCGGCCACGGCACCACCCTGGGCGGCGTCATTGTGGAAAGCGGCCGCTTCAACTGGGGCAACGGCAAGTTCCCCACGATGACCGAGCCTGTCGCCTCCTACGGCAACGTCTCGTGGTGGGGGAACTTCGGCGAATACGGGTTCCTCACCAAGCTTCGCTGCGAGCAACTACGTGACATCGGCCCGGCGCTGTCCCCGCAGTCGGCGTTCCAACTCCTGCAGGGCGTGGAGACGCTCCCCCAGCGCCTGGACGAGCACCTCAGCAACGCCCAGGCCGTGGCCGAATGGCTTGAAGCTGACGAGCGCGTGGCCTACGTGAACTTCTCCGGCCTGCCCTCGCACCCGCACTTCGAGCGGGCCAGGAAGTACCTGCCGCTGGGTCCCGGCTCAGTGTTCTCCTTCGGGGTCAAGGGCGGACGCGCGGCGGGCCAGACATTCATCGAAGCCCTGCAGCTGGCCTCGCACCTGGCCAATGTGGGCGATTCCCGGACCCTCGTCATCCACCCGGGCTCCACCACGCACCAGCAGCTGAGCCCCGAACAGCTGGAAGCTGCCGGCGTCCCGGAGGACCTGGTCCGCATTTCGGTGGGCCTGGAGGATCTCGAGGACATCCTGTGGGACCTCGACCAGGCGCTGACGGCGGCATCGGAACAGTCCGAAGAATCCGTCCCGGGCGTCCTGCCGGCGGACAGCTGCACGATCGGAGCAAACGCATGAGCACGGAAGAAACCAGAACCTGGACCGGGCCCTCGGCGCCGGAGCGGCTGAACCTGCTGCGGCAGGCGAAATCCATCGCGATTGTGGGGGCCTCGGACAAGCCGTCCCGGGCGAGCTATTTCGTGGCGACCTACCTGCAGTCCTCCACCCGGTACAAGGTCTATTTCGTGAACCCCATGGTGAAGGAAATCCTGGGCGAGCCGACCTACCCGTCGCTCGCGGACCTTCCGGAGAGCCCGGACATCGTGGATGTGTTCCGCAAGCACGAAGACCTGCCGGGTGTCCTGGAGGAGTCCATCGCGGCCGGCGCCAAGACACTGTGGTTGCAGCTGGGTTCGTGGCACGAGAACGTGGCGAAGGAGGCCGAGGCCGCCGGGCTCGACGTCGTAATGGACCGCTGCGTGAAAATTGAGCATGCCCGTTTCCATGGCGGCCTGCACCTGGCCGGCTTCGACACCGGCGTCATTTCCTCCAAACGGCAGATCCTGGCCTAGCCTCCACATCCCGCCGCCACCCCGACGTTGCGCTATCACTTAGGGTCGTTCTCAGCGCTGAGAACGACCCTAAGTGATAGCGCAACTGCTTTAACGGACTAGGAGTGGTCGGGGGCCTTCGTCGGAACAATCGCGGGCAGGGTTGGCGTGATGTGGCCGGGGACGCGGGGCAGGTCCTCGCCGCCGTCGGAACCACCGGGAATGCCGGGCATCGTGGGTAGGCCAGGCGATTGCGGCCCGTGGCCCGGAGACGGCAGGATGCCGTCCCGGCCGACGGCAGGGGGCGAGACGGGCGGCGTGTGTCCGGTCTGCTCGGCCGCCTCCTTGCGGGCGTCCGGTGCCGCGCCGGCGGGTGCGCCGCCGGACGGCAGCGCAGTGCCCGGAGTGCCCGAAGGGGCAGTGCCGGCAGGCGCGGGGAAGGCCGGGACGGAAGCCGGCGACGGCTGGACGTGTTCCGGGGCCTGAGTCGTGCGCCCCGAGGGCTGGAAGATGACACCGACGGTTTGGCTGACGCTGTGCCGGAAATCCTCGCTGGAGGCCGCCACGGCCCCCGCGCCCAGGCTCATGGCACCGATCACGGCGCCGCCCACGATCGCGAGGCGGCGGTTCCGTGCCCTGCGGCGATCAGCAAGATTGACGACGACGGCGTCCGGCCCGGCTGCTGCGGTGGGCATCGCGCGGGTGGGCATCGCCGTCGTCGCGCTTGCGCCCGGACCGGCTGCTCCGACCACCCCGGCTGTTCCGGACGCGAGCAGTGCCGCGAGGTCGGCGCGGGGTGCCGGCGCCGCCTCCGGGACGAGGGCGTGGAGCTGTTTGAGCGCGCTCCGGAGTTCGGCCGCGGTTTCGAGGCCGGAGTCGCTAAGCATCGCGTGGATGCTGCCATCCTGCTGGGGGTCGCGGGTGCCCGTCATGATGCTGCGTGGTCCTTTTCGGTTACGAGTTCGCGCAGGGCACTGAGCCCGCGCCGCTGAAGCTGTTTGATGGCACCCGGTGTCTTGTCCATGATGCCGGCCACCTGTTCGATGGAAAGGTCCGCGACGATGCGCAGGACCAGAACTTCCCGTTGCTCCTCGTTGAGCCTCGCGAGAGTGGCAGAGATACCGCCCAGTGAGCCGAGCGCCTCGTCCTCGGCGGATGCCGAGGACCGCGCGTCGTTCAGGGGGTCGTATTCGGCCAGATGCGGCGTGCGCTCCTCGCGCCGCCGGTAGTCCACCAGCCGGGCGTGGGCGACGGAGAAAATAAAAGTCCGCAGACCCGTGTGGCCGCCCGTGACGCCGGCCAGTTTCGGCAGGACGTCCACGAACACATCTTGGGTCAGGGCCTCGGCGTCGTCCACTCCCCTGGCCCGGAAATATCCCAGCACGGCGGGGGAAATAGCCACGTACACCGCGCTGAAGCCTGATGGGTCGCCAGCTAAAGCGGCTGACAAGTCGTCGTCGCTTAGCTGCTGTGCCAAGAGGCTGTCCTTCCGTTACTGCTGGGGTGCGGCCCCCAAAAGTCTAGCGGCCGCACCCCCGGGCCCCTCAAAGCGAGGGGTTCCTGCTTGCGGACCCAACCGGGTCCGGGCTCAAGAGCCGGAGATTACTTGTCGTGCTGGGGCAGCTCGACGGACGGCGTTGCCGGCACGGCGGGAACGGCCGGGGTGGCCGGAACGCCGTTGGCTCCGGGGACAGCAGGAACTGCGGGGACCGCGGCCTTGACGTTGGCGTTGGCGCGCGCTTCAGCGGCAGCACCCTTCACGCTGGCGTCGCCCTTGACGGTGGCGCCGTCCTGGTCAGCATCGACGGAGCCTTCGCCTGCACCCTCGGTGCCCTTGACGTCGGCGTCGGCGGCGGTGTGGCCCTTGGCCGAGCCATCGGCCGACGGTGCCGCGGGAACTGCGGGGGTGGCGGGGACGGCAGGCTTTGCCGGGAGGGTCGGGGTAGCCGGGACCGCAGGGGTCGCCGGGGTGGCGGGCGTAGCGTGGGTCACTTCAGACTGCTGGGTGCTGGACATCTGGGCCGCGTTGGCGAGTCCGATGCCGGAGAATCCTCCGACTGCGAGGATGGCGGCGCCGACAGCAATCTTGGTGGTCTTGCTAACACTCTTCATAACAGACATACATCCTTTGTTTTTTGGTGGAAGGCGGGCTGAGGCCTCGTGGGCCGTCGACAGCCCGCTCTCGCCGTGGAAGGCTGGCCGGCGCCCGATGGGGGCAGGCGCCGGCAAGCGCTTACGGTAAAGGGCCGACCGGAGACCAAATGGGGGGAAGGCGCCGGCCTGCGCTTACGGTGGAAGGCCGACCGGAGACCCGATGGGGGGTCCGAGCTCCGGAGGCGCTTACAAAGGAGTAATCGTCGGGGTGACCCGAAAGGTTACGCACCAATCGGAGATTTCTTTATTTCTTTCTTCGGGCCGGGCGGTGCGGTGGATTTTAGCGGCGGATTGACGACGGCGGGCTCCTCGCCAGGCGGCGGTTTCAAGGGGACCCGCCACCGTCGGAACCGTTGGGCTCCCAACCGTTGCGCTATCACTTAGGGTCGTTCTCAGCGGGCAAAGTCATATGGTCGCTGCAACGCTCTGATTGATGGAGCGTTTGATGGTGAATGTGTTTTCCCTGGATGCGCGTACTGAGTTCTTTGATCTGGTGTGTGGCGGGATGTCGATTCTGGCTGCGGCCCGGCGTGTCGGCGCCACGCATGGGACCGGGAGGAACTGGTGGGCCCAGTCTGGCCACATGATGACTGTGGACACGGGGCCCGTTGGGGGTCTTTCGGATCCGGCGCCCACGGCCGAAGGGCCGGAGGGCCGGGCACTGAATCTGGCTGAGCGGGGGATGATCCAGATGGGCCTGCGCAGCGGACTCAGTTACGCCAGGATCGGTGAGGTGATCGGCCGGGACAGGTCCGTGGTCTGGCGGGAGGCGAAACGGAACACCGGCGCGGACGGGGTGTATTACGCCTCGGTCGCCCATACGAAGGCACATCAGGCCAGGCGCCGGCCGAAGGCGTTGAAGCTGGTCGGGGACGAGGCGCTCTGCCGGCTGATCGGGGTGTGGATGGATGACGGGTGGAGCCCGAAACTGATCTCGGCGATGTTGGCCTTCTACTTCCCCGACGATCAGACTATGCAGGTGAGCCACGAAACGATCTACCAGGCCTTATATGTTCAATCCCGCGGAAGTCTGCGGGCAGATCTGGCGGAGAAGCTCAGCCTGAAGCGGAAGCAGCGCGTTCCCCACGCCGGGGACCGGCACAAGAACAGCCCCTACAAGGAGGCGTTCAAGATCAGTGAGCGCCCGGCCGAGGTCCAGGACCGGGCGGTCCCGGGCCACTGGGAGGGTGACCTCATCATCGGCTGCGACGGGACCGCGATCGGCACTCTCGTGGAACGCTCGACGAGGTTCACGATCCTCCTCCACCTTCCCGGGGATCACACCGCTGACACCGTCGCTGCGGCGATGATCCGGGAGATGGGAAAGCTCCCGGATCACCTGCGCCGGTCGATCACCTGGGACCGCGGCACGGAACTCGCCGCGTACGCCCGGATCCAGACCGCACTGGACACCACGCTCTACTTCTGCGACCCGCACTCGCCCTGGCAGCGCGGGTCCAATGAGAACACCAATCGGCTCCTGAGATTCTGGTTCGAGAAAGGCTCAGACCTTTCCGTCCATACCCCGGAGGACCTCCGCCAGGTCGCCGCGAAACTCAACCGCCGCCCCCGACCCACCCTGAACCTGGAGACCCCAGCCAACCGGCTGAACCAGCTGCTGCACGCAGCCTAAACCCCGGCGTTGCTCCAACCAGTTGACTTTGCCGCGCTCAGAAGGACCCTAAGTGATAGCGCAACAGCAATCAGGACCGGAAGAGCCCGCTGTAGGCGTTGAGGGCGATCTGCCCGCCCAGGTGGGCGTAAAGGACATTGCTTCCGGCCGGAATATCGCGGCTCTTCACGAGGTCGATCAGCCCGGCAAGGGACTTGCCCTCGTACACGGGGTCGGTGATCATGGCCTCGAGCGACGCGCCAAGGCGGATGGCCTCCAGGGTGGAGTCGACGGGAATGCCATAGAGATCCCCGGCCCAGCCTTCCATGACGGTGATTTCGTCGTCGCGGAGGTCCCGTCCCAGACCGATCAGCTCGGCGGTGTTCCGGGCGATGCGTTCCACCTGGTCGCGGGTCTTTTGCAGCGTCGCTGAGGCATCGATGCCGATTACCCGGCGCGGTTTGTCCTGGCCGGCGAAGCCCGCGATCATGCCGGCGTGGGTGGAGCCCGTGACCGTGCAGACGACGATGGTGTCGAAGAAGATGCCGAGCTCGCGCTCTTGCTGCTCCACCTCGTAGGCCCAGTTGGCGAAGCCCAGCCCGCCCAGCCTGTGGTCGGACCCGCCGGCCGGGATGGCGTACGGCTTGCCGCCGGCGGCCTTGACCTCTTCGATGGCGTTTTCCCAGCTGCTGCGGATGCCGATGTCAAAGCCCGCACTATCCAGCCGGACATCGGCCCCCATGATGCGCGACAGCAGGATGTTGCCCACACGGTCGGACAACGGATCCGGCCAGTCGACCCAGTTTTCCTGGACGAGGCGGGCTTTGAGGCCGAGTTTCGCGGCCACCGCCGCGACCTGGCGGGTGTGGTTGGACTGGTAGCCGCCAATCGACACCAAGGTGTCCGCGCCCTGAGCCAGGGCCTCCGGGACGAAGTACTCCAGCTTGCGGGTCTTGTTGCCGCCAAATGCGAGGCCGCTGTTGACGTCCTCCCGTTTCGCCCAGATCCGGGCACCGCCCAGATGCGCGCTGAGCCGCGGCAGCGGGTGGACGGGGCTCGGTCCGAACATCAGGGGGTAACGCTCAAAATCGGTGATGGCCATCGACGGTCCTTCGCTCGTGGTGGGAAAGGGCATGGTAAACATCCAACATGCAATATATTGCATTGTCCGATAACGGCTCCGGGAGGACAAGAGGGATATACGATATGTTGCATGCCCGTCCCCTCGCTCTCCGGAGTCCACAAGCGGCCGCTGCTCCGGGACAACGTCTTCGAATCGATCCGGAACGCGATCGTCGACGGCACTTTCGAGCCCGGCGAACGGCTGAAGGACACGGAACTGGAGGCATGGCTGGGCGTCAGCCGGACCCCCATCCGGGAGGCGCTGCTCCGGCTGGAACACGCCGGCCTGGTCATCGCACTGCCGGGCAAGGCGACCATCGTGGCCCCCTACGACCAGGCATCGACCGAGAGCACGCAGCAGGTGGTGGGCGGGCTGCACGAGCTGGCCGCGCGCCTGGCCGTCCCGCTCCTGACGGAGGACCACATTTCCGCCATGGCCGAGGCCAACTCGCGCTTCGAACAGGCCCTGCAAAACGCCGATGTCGAGTCGGCACTGCAGGCCGATGACGATTTCCACGCGGTCTTTGTCGCCGTCAGCGGCAACCCGGTGCTCCGGGACCTCCTGGAACAAACCACCCCGGTCCTGCGCCGGGTGGAGCGGATGCGCTTCGGCTCCTTTGCCGCCCGGGGATCCGTGGCCCAGCACACCGAAATCATCCGGCTCGCCGGCCTCCGCGACGCCGAAGCCACCGCCAGGGCATGCCGGGAGAACTGGCTTTCGCTGCGCTTCACGTCCTCGCAGTAGGCCCTCGGAGTAAGCCCGTCTTAGCCGCGAACCTCAGCACGGCCCTAACAAGGGCCGTAACAGCGACGGCGGCGGGCCGCCCTGCCAGGGTGACCCGCCGCCGTCGGGCGTCAGCTTCTAAAGCGTTAGTCGTTGATCAGGTCGTTGACGACGATCGTCTGGTCGCGGTCCGGTCCGACGCCGATCGCGGAGAACCGGGTGCCGGAGAGCTTCTCCAGCGCCAGGACGTAGTTCCGGGCGTTTTCCGGCAGGTCTTCCAGGGTGCGGGCGCCGGTGATGTCCTCGGTCCAGCCTTCGAAGTACTCGAAGATCGGCTTGGCGTGGTGGAACTCGGTCTGGGTCATGGGCATTTCGTCGTGCCGCACGCCGTCGACGTCGTAGGCCACGCAGACCGGGATCTGCTCGATACCCGTGAGCACGTCCAGCTTCGTGACGAAGTAGTCGGTGAAGCCGTTGACGCGGGAGGCGTGGCGGGCCAGGACTGCGTCGTACCAGCCGCAGCGGCGGGGGCGGCCGGTGTTGACACCGAACTCACCGCCGGTCTTCTGCAGGTACATGCCCATCTCGTCGAACAGTTCCGTGGGGAACGGTCCGGCGCCCACGCGCGTGGTGTACGCCTTGATGATGCCGATGGAGCGCGAGATGCGGGTGGGACCGATGCCGGAGCCCACGGAGGCGCCGCCGGCGGTCGGGTTGGAGGACGTGACGAACGGGTAGGTGCCGTGGTCGACGTCGAGGAAGGTGGCCTGGCCGCCCTCCATGAGGACCACCTTGCCCTCATCCAGGGCGGTGTTCAGGACGAAAGTGCTGTCAATGACCAGCGGACGGAGGCGTTCGGCGAAGGACAGGAAGTACTCCACGATCTCGTCCACCTCGATGTCGCGGCGGTTGTAGACCTTGACCAGGAGCTCGTTCTTCTGGCGCAGCGATCCTTCGACCTTCTGGCGCAGGATCGAGGCGTCGAAGACGTCCTGGACGCGGATGCCGAGCCGGGCCACCTTGTCCATGTATGCCGGGCCAATGCCGCGGCCGGTCGTGCCGATGGCGCGGCTGCCGAGGAAACGTTCGGTGACCTTGTCCAGGACCTGGTGGTACGGCGCCACGAGGTGGGCATTGGCGGAGACGCGCAGCCGGGACGTGTCCGCGCCGCGGGCCTCGAGGCCGTCGATTTCCTGGAACAGGGCTTCCAGGTTCACCACGCAGCCGTTGCCGATGATCGGAACCGCGTTCGGGCTCAGGATGCCGGCAGGAAGGAGCTTGAGCTCATACTTCTCACCGCCTACGACGACGGTGTGCCCGGCGTTGTTGCCGCCGTTGGGCTTGACGACGTAGTCAACCCGGCCGCCGAGCAGGTCGGTGGCCTTTCCTTTACCTTCGTCGCCCCACTGGGCTCCGACGATCACGATTGCTGGCATGGGATCCTCCCCCATTCGTTCGGGCCGAACTGCGTGCGATTGACCAGGTGGCCACCGCAGCTCAGCGCCGTTCATGAGAATGCCCCGAATCTACCGCTGTGCTCTTACCCAACGCCAGAGTTCCGGGGCTCTTACCACCCAAGTTTAGCCGAAAACGGTGACAGGCATCGCTTTAGGTCCTTGCTCGGACCGGGAGCTAGGCTGCGGTGAACGCCAACTGCATCTTCCACCAGTCCATGCCCGACACATAGTGGGCGCGACTTGCGGGACGGGCCGGTGTGGAATTAAGTGAGAGTGACCATCCCGAGCGGCCGAGGGACCTGGACCATTGACGCCGCAGCAACCCTCCCGGACACAGCCCGCCAAACCGCGGCCGCCGTGACCGGCACCGGTGCTACTGCCAGGACCGATGGAAAGGAAACCGCGCCATGTCCGAAAAGACCGAGCCCCAGAACAAAACTTCCCGGAACATCGACCACATCCGCGTCACCCACGCCGGCTCTTTGCCCCGCACGCCTGAGCTGATCGCCGCGAACGAGGCCAAAGAGGCCGACGGCATCACGCCCGAATTCCTGGACCTGCTGCAAACCTCGGTGGTTGACGTCGTCCGGCGCCAGAAGGATCTCGGCATCGACATCGCCAACGACGGCGAGTACGGGCACACAATGTCCAGCTCCGTGGACTACGGCGCCTGGTGGAACTATTCCTTCTCCCGCCTCGGCGGCCTGGAACCGACCGACGTGGACCGCTGGGCCGACGCCAAGGTGCACCGTTCCTCGCCGGGCAACATCGTCCTGACCTCGTTCCCCGACCGCCGGGACCGGCAGAAGTTCAATGACGCCTACAACGACCCCTCCTCGGGGATCCTGGCGCACCGTCGTGCCGTGACGCAGCCCAAGATCGCGGGGCCGCTGACGTACACCGGTCAGGCACTCGTGGCCTCGGACGTCGCCAACCTCAAGACGGGCCTGGCCGCGGCCGGCCTCACCGAGGGATTCGTCGCGTCGCTCTCCCCCGGTTCGTGCGCCCGCGTGGCCAACGAGTACTACAAGAGCGACGAGGAACTCCTCTACGCCTGCGCCGACGCGATGCGCGAGGAATACAAAGCCATCATCGACGCCGGCCTGACGGTCCAGCTCGATGACCCGTCCCTGGCCGAGAGCTGGGACCAGATCAACCCCGAGCCGAGCCTCGAGGACTACCTGAAGTTCATTCAGCTCCGGGTCGAAGCCACGAACTGGGCGCTGCGCGACCTCCCGCAGGACAAGATCCGGTTGCATGTCTGCTGGGGTTCCTGGCACGGCCCTCACACCACGGACATCCCGTTCGCGGACATCGTCGGCTCGGTCCTGCAGGTCAACGCCGGCGGCTATTCCTTCGAAGCGGCCAATGTCCGGCACGAGCACGAGTGGCGGGTGTGGGAAGACACCACGCTTCCCGAGGGTAAGGTGATCATCCCCGGTGTCGTCTCCCACGCCACAAACGTCGTGGAACACCCGGACCTCGTGGCGGACCGGATCGTGCGCTTCGCGGAGCTCGTGGGACGCGAGAACGTGATCGCATCCACCGACTGCGGGCTGGGCGGCAGGGTGCATCCGCAAATTGCCTACGCCAAGCTGGAGGCCCTCGGCGAGGGCGCCCGCCGCGCCACCAAGCGCCTCTGGTAGCAGCGCCCGGACGCCACCAAGGCACCGGCCGGGCCATCGTGACGCCGTCCCCAAGGCACCGGCCGGGCCGCCGGGGCACGGGCCGGTGCCGCATTTCGCGGGGCTTGATAGACTGATAAGGATCGATCACGAATCGGTCCACACCACATTTTCAAACCACACCAATGCTCTTCATGCCCTGTATTCGGCGTGCCCGCGTCCGGTGTGGCAGCTTTGCCAATCCCGCAGGAGACCCAGCAACATATGACAGCCCTGGCCACTGAAAATTTCCGCGAAGAGCTCCTGAGCCGCCGGTACGAACCTAACGTCGCCCCCGTCAATGAGCTCTGTGACGCTCTCCAGGCAACCAAGGCTGGCACCTCTGTCCCCTACGTGGACCCCATGCACGATGTCGATGAGTGCCGCATCATCAGCCTCTACTCCAACATCGGCACCGCGGACTCGTCAGGTTTCATCACCGCCGGCGACGACGAGGCGGCCACCCGCATGCTCGGCATCCAGTGGAAGCTGGGCCTGCGCCCCGAATTCGTCATGCCGTGGAACGTCCACCCCTGGTACGTCCCCGGCGAGGCCAACGGCAAGTTCACGCCGGACCAGATTTCCGCCGGCCTCAAGCCGCTGCTGAAGTTCCTGGCCCTCGTGCCCCGCGCCTCGGTGATCGTGGCCCATGGCACCGAAGCCAACCGCCTGGCCAACCTGCTGCTCAAGACCGAAGTGCCCATGATCTGGCGCCGCGGCCTCAAGACCTACAAAGTCCGCTCGCTGAGCGGCCGCGCCTTCGCCGGGACCCCGGTCCGCCAGGAGGAGTACCTGGCGGAAATGCACACGGCCTACGCGGATGCCATGGCCCGGACGGGCCTGGCCAAGGCCAGCTGATCCCCACCCGCCCCCTAACCTCGCAAGCTCGGCCAGGGAACCCGGCGGGCGTGGGCCCTCCCACGAATCCGCCGACGGCGGGTCCTCACCTCACGGTGGGGGCCCGCCGTCGCACGTTATTCCGTCGCTTAAACCACAACGCGGGGTCACGTACCGCCCGTCCCGGTCACGGGAATGGACGGTAGGTGACCCCGCGTTGCGTCGTCTGGCGTCTTCTCAGCCCTGGGCTTCGATGGCCGCCTTGGCGCCGGGATCGGAATCGTTGAGGAACTTTTCGATCCGCTCCGGTTCTTCGGCCTCGCCGATAGCGGCGGACGCGCGGCCCAGCGAGTAGAGGGCGCGCAGGAAGCCGCGGTTGGGTTCGTGCTCCCACGGGATCGGTCCCACACCGCGCCAGCCGTTGCGGCGCAGCGAATCCAGGCCGCGGTGGTAGCCGACCCGCGAGTACGCGTAGGAATCGATGGTGCGGCCCTCTGTCCACGCCTCCTCGGCCAGGATGGCCCACAGGAGCGAGGAGGTGGGGTACTTCGCCACGAGGTCCAGGGCTTCCTGGCCGAGCGCGAGGTGCTGGTAGATCTCAGTCTCGGCAGGCAGGAGCGTGGGCTCGGGACCCATCAGGTTCTTGCGGAACTCGTCGGACATGACTAGAAGGTCTTGCCGGTGGAGCCCAGCTGCTGGGCGGCCTCGACCACTCGGGCGGCCAGACCGGCCTCGGCGGAGGCGCCCCAGACGCGGGGGTCGTAGAGCTTCTTGTTGCCGACCTCGCCGTCGACCTTCAGGACGCCGTCGTAGTTGCGGAACATGTGGTCCACCACGGGGCGGGTGTAGGCGTACTGGGTGTCGGTGTCGATGTTCATCTTGATCACGCCGTAGGACACGGCGTCGGCGATCTCCTTCTCCGAAGAGCCGGAGCCGCCGTGGAAGACGAGGTCGAACGGGTTGGCCTTGCCGATCTTGGCGCCCACCTGCTCCTGAATGTCCTTGAGGATCTCCGGGCGCAGCTTGACGCCGCCGGGCTTGTACACGCCGTGCACGTTGCCGAAGGTCAGGGCCGTGATGTAGCGGCCGTTTTCGCCGGAACCGAGGGCGTCGATGGTGGCCAGGGCGTCCTCGACCGTGGTGTAGAGCTTGTCGTTGATGGCGTTCTCGACGCCGTCTTCCTCGCCGCCAACCGTGCCGATCTCGACCTCGAGGATCATCTTGGCGGCCGCGGTGCGCTCCAGCAGTTCACGGGCGATGCGGAGGTTTTCCTGCAGGGTCTCGGCGGAACCGTCCCACATGTGCGAGTTGAAGAGGGGGTTGCGGCCGGCCTTGACCTCGGCCTCGGACGCGGCGAGGAGCGGGAGCACGAAGCCGTCCAGCTTGTCCTTGGGGCAGTGGTCCGTGTGCAGGGCGATGTTGACGCCGTAGTTCTTGGCGACCTCGCGGGCGAACGCGGCAAAGCCCAGGGAGCCGGCAACCATGTCCTTGGTGGAGGCGCCGGACCAGTAAGCCGCACCGCCGGTGGAGACCTGCACGATGCCGTCGGACTCGGCCTCGGCGAAGCCGCGCAGGGCCGCGTTCAGGGTCTGGGAGGACGTGACGTTGACGGCCGGGAATGCGAAGCCGCCCGTCTTTGCACGGTCGATCATCTCGGAGTAGATCTCTGGGGTTGCAATGGGCATGCTGACTCCTCGTCGAAAGCAGTGGTAGCTACATGGCTATGTACATCCTAGCCACGTGCGCCCCGGAGCCGAATACGTGAAGCCGGGTCCAGGAAATGTTCCCGGACCCGGCGACAGACGCAGGAAGACGTGTTAAGCGGCCGCCGTTGGCGGTGTGCCGTCGTGCGGCTACTGTCCAGCGATGCTCGTCGCGAACGGGACGGTCATGCTGCCGACGCCGGTGACGTCGTCATAGCCTGGCGAGGTGGACAGTGAGGTGTCCTTGTCGGTGCCGACCAGGTAGCTGTTGCCGCTGACCGGGCTGGAGAAGACCATGGCCTGGGGGTTGATCTGGGGCATCACGTCCCGCGCTCCCGAGGCGGCCGGCTTCACCGCCGCGTAGATCGCCGGGTTGGCGAAGCCGACCGTTTTTCCGGTCGCGGACTGTGCGATCGCCATCTGCGCTGCGGTCAAGGGGCACGCCAGCGAGGTTCCGCCGTACCCGGTGGTTTCATAGGAACCGGTGTTGAGAGAGTGGTCGTTGGTGATCGGGCTGATCCCCACCTGGTAGCCGGTGTACGGATCGGCAAGGGAGGCGACATCCGGGGAGACCCTGTAGCCGTTGGCCAGCGCGGCCGGGACCGTGCCCTTCTGGTAGTCGGGCTGGTCGAACACCGCGCTCGTCCCGCCGCCGGCGCCGAAACGGAATACACCCGGCAGGTCACCGGCGTAGCCGAGGCTGCCGTCGGGGTTCGGGACGATCCGGTTGCGGGTGGTTCCCCAGCCGGTTTCGAACAGGTAATCGTTGTTCTTGCCCACGGCCAGGCTGGTTCCGCCGACGGCCGTAACGAACGGCGAGCTGGCCGGGAAGTCCGGCGACGCGTAGCCCAGGCTCGCCTTCTCGTCCCCGTTGTCTCCGCTGGAGAAGTAGAGCCCGACGCCTTCGCCTGCCGCCTGAAGGTGAATGTTCTGCATGCCCATCAGCGCGTTCGGGGAGACCGCCTCGCCGACGTAGCCGTAGCTGTTGCTGACGATGGTGCTGAGCTTCTGGTCCAGGATGGTGGACATCGCGACGTCGATGCCCGCGCCGCAGTTGTTCCCCCCGACGTAGAGGATATTCGCGGCGGCGGCGAGTCCGTGCACGGCCTCGACGTCGAGCGTCTGCTCACCCTGCCAGCCGCTGGGCTGTCCGCACAGGGCCTGGTCCATGAACAACCGGGAATCCGGCACGATTTGCTGGTACTGCCCGGTCTTGAAGGCCGGGAGGCCATTCTTCTGCGAATACGTGTTCGCGTCCGATTCGATGCTCGGCGAGGCGTAGGCGTCGATGATCGCCACAGTCTGGCCCGCGCCGGCCGTCGACGGGGACGTCACCCCGTAGGCGCCCTGCAGCTGCGCCGGGGTGTAGCCGCAGATAGCGGTGCCGAAGCTCGTTGCGCCGTACGCCGCAGGAACGGTCACTTTGTTCTGTTCCCAGTAGTTGGAGCACGGCGCGTCAACCGGCGCCGGGCCGACGGGCTTGCCTGATGTCTGGGCCTGATCCGAGGAGCCCGCGGTTGCCAGCGAGGGGCGGGTGAGCAGCCGCCCCTGGTCGATGGAGATCGCCTGGACCTTGGCGGCGAGGTTCGCCGGCAGGGACGGCGCGGTAGACGGGCCGATCAGGCTCTGGCCCTGGAAGGCATAGGTCTGCTCGGTCGTGCTGAAAGCCGCATTGATCTGGGCGACGGTGCCGCGGAAGACCACGTAGAGGCCGCTCGCAGGGACCGAGGTGACCACCATGCCCTGCCCCTTCAGGTAGTCAACGAGAGCAGCGACGTCGGTCTTGGCCGGCCCGTACTTGGCGATCCAGTCCGGGGGCGAAAGGTACTGCTGGTACTGCGGACTTCCCGGCGTGGACACGGCCGTCGCAAACGCCTTGGCTGCTCCGGCGTCGGGGAGGTTCAGGTAGATCTCGCCCTCGACCGTCGTATTGCTTAGCGGGATGCCGGTCTTGGCGCGGGAGCCTGCCCACGGGGGCACTGAACCCGGGTAGTTGTTCGACGGCGGCGGCGTCGGCGGGGCGGCGACCGCGGCCGTCGCGGTCAGCCCGACGGCAAAGGCAAGTGAAGTTCCAAGGGCCAGCAGGCGCGTGGCGCGCCGGGAATGCGAAGTTGAGACCTTCTTCATGAGATGTCTTCCCCTAGGCGGGCGCCCTTTGCGCCCACACAGGCCAGAGCCTAAACGGCAAACGCCGATCTGACTATAGGTGCCTCAGGAAACTACCTGCCCGAACACGTGGCGGCGGATCCACGCGTGCATCGCGATGGCCGCGGCGGAGGCGGCGTTGATGGAGCGGGTGGAGCCGAACTGCTCGATCGACAACGTGGCGAGGGCGGCGTCGTGGACCTCCGAGGTCAGGCCCGGTCCTTCCTGGCCGAAGACCAGGACGCAGTCCTTGGGCAGTTCGTAGGTCTCCAGCGGCACGGAATCCGGGAAGATGTCGATCCCGATGATCGCGAGCCCCTCCCCCTGCGCCCAGGTCACGAAGTCCTCCACGGTGGGGTGGTGGCGGATGTGCTGGTAGCGGTCGGTAACCATGGCCCCCCGCCGGTTCCAGCGGCGTCGTCCGATGATGTGGACCTCCTTGGCCAGGAACGCGTTGGCGGTCCTGACCACGGTGCCGATGTTGAGATCGTGCTGCCAGTTCTCGATGGCGATGTGGAAGTTGTGGCGTCGGGAGTCCAGGTCAGCGACGATCGCTTCGTGCTTCCAGTAGCGGTACTTGTCCACCACGTTGCGCCGGTCGCCGTCCGCCAGGAGGTCCGGGTCCCAGTGCTCGCCCTCCGGCAGATCGCCGTCCCAGGGGCCGACGCCAACCTCCGGCTTGGGTTCTGTCTCTGTCGCAGTCGCTGCCGCAGTCTCTGCCGTCGAGTCGGCCGAAGGGTCGGCGTCAGGCGTTGCACCGGCGGCGCGGGGGATCTCAGGTTCAGTCACGCCTCAACATTAGACTGGACTCTGGAAGCGGCACACTTACGGCGGAGGACACCATGGCAGAAGAGCGCGAAGACCAGCTGACAGAGTCAGAAGAGGCACGTTCCCGGGCTTCGATGTACCGCAGCGGCCAGGAAATCGAGTGCTGGCTGACGGACATGGACGGCGTGCTGGTCCACGAGAACCAGCCCATCCCGGGTGCCTCGGAGCTGATCCAGCGTTGGGTGGATACCTCCAAGCGGTTCCTCGTACTGACCAACAACTCGATCTTCACGCCCCGGGACCTCGCGGCCCGGCTGAGCTCCTCCGGCTTGGAAATCCCCGAGGAGAACATCTGGACCTCGGCCCTGGCCACGGCCCAGTTCCTCAAGGACCAGGTCCGCGGCTCGGAGTCGGGGAACCGCGCCTACACGATCGGCGAGGCAGGGCTCACGACGGCGCTCCACGAGGCAGGCTTCATCCTCACCGACCAGAACCCGGACTTCGTGGTGCTCGGCGAGACCCGCACCTACTCCTTTGAAGCCATTACCATGGCGATCCGCCTCATCCTGGCCGGCGCCCGCTTCATCGCCACGAACCCGGACGCCACCGGCCCGTCGAAGGACGGCCCCATGCCCGCCACCGGCGCCATCGCTGCCCTCATCACCAAGGCCACGGGCCGTGAACCGTACATCGTGGGCAAGCCCAACCCGATGATGTTCCGTTCGGCCATGAACCAGATTGACGCCCATTCGGAAACCACGGCCATGATCGGCGACCGCATGGACACCGACATCATCGCAGGCATGGAAGCGGGACTGCACACGGTGCTGGTGCTCAGCGGCATCACGCACCGTGACGACATCGCCGCGTACCCGTTCCGGCCGAACCAGATCCTGAATTCCGTGGCGGACCTCAAGAACCAGATCTGACCCCTTCAGACCACGGCTTTCTTCCCGCCGCCGGTGGGCAGCGGGAAGAAATCGTCCTGGAGTTTTTCGACGATGGGGCGGTAGACGAACGGGCTCCAGCCGGGGCTGGCGTGTTCCGGCTTGGCCCCGTCGGTGCGCAGATTGTCCGAGACCATGTTGGCTTTGAAGGTCAGTGACCACGCGTCCCGGGCGGTCTCGTAGTCCACCGTCTGGTCCCGGGGGTTGCCGATGAAGGCCATCTTCGTGCCCCCGAGCTTGCCGACGAACCTGCCGGCGTCAAAGTGGTAGATGAAGGCGGATTCGGACTGGATCAGCACGCTGGAAGGCGCGATGGGCGACAACTGCTCCAGCGTCTGGTCCAGGATCTGGCTCCAGCTGCGCTCATTCTTGTGCAGCATCCTCTCGCCGAGCTCGTAGCCGCCGCGCAGGACGGTGGGGAAACGGAAGCCGCTCTCGTAGAGCAGCACCACACCCTCGAACCAGCTCTGATCCAGCACGTCATACCGGCTCGCAGGGCTGGAGTCGAGCAGGATGAACGCCACTTCGACGCCGTGGAGCTCGCGCAGCCGGGCGGCCACCTGGGTTGCCACCATGCCGCCGAAGCTGTGGCCGTAGAAATAGAGGGTGGTGAGCTGGTGGGCGCGGACGTGCTCGATCACGGCGATCACCACTTCATCGATGTCCAGCCCCTCGTTGGAATACCCGACGGCGGCCAGCTGGCCCCGCTTGTTCAGCGAACCGCGCAGGGCGTTCAGGATCCACAGTGCTTCTTCCCAGCTCGTCTTGTAGCCGGGGAACAGTATCCAGCTGGCGTGGGGAAAATACCGTTCCGCGACATCGTCCTTCACTTCAAGGATCCGGTTGACGCGCCGCTCCTCCTGCACGCGCTGGGTGAACAGCATGTCGGCCGCCAGCAGTGACGCGGACCCGGCGCCGACCAGGAACGTGCGCCGGGAAAACCGCTTGAGTTCGACGGCGTGGCGGAGCAGGCGGGCCTCGGCAGAACCGGGGCCTCGCGGATGGTTCGGTTCCATCTCTGCCGGCACATCACTACCGTAACCACGCTCCGGCGGGGAAGAGAAACGGCGCCCTTCCGTAGGACTGGAACGCCGTACAGAAGGCCAAACGGAGCGCAGTACTCAGTGACGTTCTGGGCCCCGTTGGCGCCGTCCCGGACCCCGTCGGGACCCCGTCGGCACCGACATCCGGGCCCTTGACCGGCTACGCGGGTTCGGGCTCGCGGCCGACCTCGCGGCGGCTGATTTCCATGCCGATCTCGTCATAGGTCGCCAGGAGTTCGGCGCGGGCCATGCGGGCGGGGTCGTCCAGCAGGCCGAACACGGAGTCACTCGCGGCGAGGAGTTCGTCGTCGGAGAACCGGGTCAACCGCCTGGTGCCCGAGGCGTCCACTGAAGCCATGAGCTCCCCGGACATGTCCAATGTCTGCAACGCGGCGGGGTCATCAAAGCGCGGGGTCAGTTCCAGGGAAACGCCGCTGCCGGACGCCGGTATGCCGGCGGTCTCCGAGCCGGCGCTTCCGCCGTCGATCGCGTTGAGGTCGTTGCGCAGGCCGGCCAGCGCCGACGATTCCACGAACGCGGCGCGGCCGAGGTCGACGCGGATGTGCGCGGTGATGCCCATCCGGCGGACGCGCTGAATGATCTGCATCAGGGAAGGGCGGGAGATCTGCGTGAGGCTCCCCCGGACGTCAATCCGGACGACGTCGGAAACGACATCGAGCTTGACGTGGGCTTGCAGTGACTGGTCCATAGGTACTCCAAAGAAGGATGTCTATGGCCGACGGCTCAACCGCAACCAGCGTATCCGCACCGCTGGTTGGGCACAAGTCATAGGAGACTGCCGGTTTAGCCGGCCTGGCGCCGGCCCGGCTCCTCGTAATGGGTCCGGGTATCGGTTCCGCCCACGGACTGCACGAGCGAGGTGGCGATGTCGCGCAGCTTCACGTTGCCGTTGCTGGAGGCATCCGTGAGGATCCGGACCGCGGTTTGCTGGTCGCAGCGGTTTTGCGCCATGACGATCCCGATCGCCATGTCGATGACGGTCCGGGACTCGAGGGTGGCGCGCAGGTTCGTGGCGCTGTCCGTGTGCAGGGAAAAGCGCACGGCCATGCGCAGGGCTTGGGATATCTGCCGGGTGTAGTCGCGCGCCCGGTCCGCGACGTCACCGTCGAACTTGCGCGGCACGTCCGAGTACAGGTTCAAGGCGGCCTGGGCTTCGCCCTGGAGATGGAACGGCACGGAGAGCACCGAACGCAGCCCGTGCGAGGCCACGGCGTTGGCGTAGTCCGGACCCCAGCGGTCTTCCTCAAAAAGGTCCGGCACGTAGACCTCGCGCTCCTCCTGCGCCGCCGTCAGGCACGGCCCCTGGGCCAGCCGGTACTGGATCTCGTCCACTTCCCGGGCAGACTCACTGCTCCAGCCGATCGTCGCGGCCTTCCGGTCCCGCAACAAGGTGATCCCGCACAGCGCGTCGTCGCCCTCACCGGCCACCTGGTGCGCGGAAAAACGCGCGAGTTCGTTCAGGAACTCTTCAAAGTCCGCACTGTCCAGGATCAGGTTCTGGACCTGGTCGACAGTGCTGATGGACTCAGTCGTCAAATCTTCATTGGGCGGAAGCATGGCGCGTTTCTCCAGAGGCGGGTACCGATGGGGGTATTTAAGAAATGATAAGTCACCCCCAAAGCACGGTCCATACGTGTCCGCCGCCGGTGAAACGCCTAACTCAGGCCCAGTTCGTCCTTGCCGAACGCGAAGAGGTACGGAACACCGGCTTCGGCTTCGATCTTTTCCTTGGCTCCCGTGTCGCGGTCCACGATCACGGCGACGGCCACAACGTTGCCTCCGGCCTTGCGAACGCCCTCGACGGCGGTCAGCGCGGAGCCGCCGGTGGTTGACGTGTCTTCCAGGACCAGGACCCGGCGGCCCTCGACCGAGGGGCCTTCCACCTGGCGGCCCATGCCGTAGGACTTCTGCGCCTTGCGGACGACGAACGCGTCCACCGGACGGCCGGCGTCGACGGCGGCGTGCATGACGGCCGTGCCCACCGGGTCTGCCCCCATGGTGAGCCCGCCGGCGCAATCAAAGTCGATCCCGGCGTCGTCCATCAGGGAGAGCATGACCTGCCCCACCAGCTTGGATGCCTCGTGGTGCAGGGTGATGCGGCGCAAGTCGATGTAGTAGTCCGCCTCCGCGCCGCTGGAGAGGATGACCTTGCCGCGGACGACGGCCAGCTCCTTGATCAGTTCCAGGAGTCGGGCACGGGCAGAGGCAGCGTCGGCTGCGAAGTCACGGGTGGCAGTCATGGGTCCCAGTTTAGTGGCTGGTCCGCCGCGGATTCCCAGCCGGGCGCCCATATGTCGGGGGCCGGGACCTTTTACTCTTGGCGGCACCGGCGCACGGGAGTCCGATGGAACCATGACGGCAGGAACCGAACCATCCATCCGCTGGCCTGCGATCACCAAAGACATCGGCAGTTTCCGGATCCGGCCGAACCTGGTGGATTATGACGCGGCCTGCGCGGCATTTACCTGGGATGAGGGCCGCCGTGCACTGTCCGGGCTCCCCGGGGGCCGCGGCCTCAACATCGCCTACGAGGCCGTGGACCGGCACGCAGCCGGCAGCGGCGCCGGCCGGGAGGCCCTGCGGTTTGTCCGCGCCGATGGCAGCACCCATTCACTGAGCTACGCCGAACTCGCCGAACAGACCAACCGCTTCGCCGGGGTCCTCCGCAGCCTCGGCGTCGGCCGCGGGGAACGGGTGTTCTCCCTCACCGGCCGCGGGCCCGACCTGTATATCGCCGTGCTCGGCACGTTCAAGAACGCGAGCGTGTTCTGCCCGCTGTTCTCCGCGTTCGGCCCCGAGCCCGTGCGGCAGCGCCTCACGCTGGGCTCCGGCCGGGCGCTGGTCACCACGCGGGCGCTGTACCGCAAGAAAATCGCGCAGCTGCGCGGGCAGCTCCCCGACCTGCGCCACGTCCTGCTCATCGACGCCGACGGCGATCCCGAGCCCGGGACCCTGGACCTCGCAGCCCTCATGCGCGAAGCCCCGCCGGACGGGGACATCGCCGCCACCCAGCCGGAGGACATGGCCCTGCTGCACTTCACGTCCGGCACCACCGGCACCCCGAAGGGCGCCATCCACGTGCACGACGCCGTGACCGCCCACCACGCGACCGGCACCTTCGCCCTGGACCTGCACCCCGATGACGTCTACTGGTGCACGGCCGACCCCGGCTGGGTCACGGGAACCTCGTACGGCGTGATCGCGCCCTTGAGCCACGGGGTGACGGCCATCGTGGACGAGGAGGAAATGGACGCGGACCGGTGGTACCGGATCCTCGCCGAACAGGGGGTCACGGTCTGGTACACGGCCCCGACGGCCCTGCGCATGCTCATGAAGGCCGGGGCCGACCACGCCGCGGGACACGACCTCTCCGCCCTGCGCTTCGTCGCCAGCGTCGGCGAGCCGCTCAACCCGGAGGTGGTGGTGTGGGGGCAAGAGGCCTTCGGCCAGCCGGTGCATGACAACTGGTGGCAGACCGAAACAGGCGGCATCATGATTTCCAACTACGCCGCCACCGAGATCCGGCCCGGCTCCATGGGCCGGCCGCTCCCGGGCGTAGAAGCGGCCCTCGTGGTCCGGGACGCGGACGGCAAGGCCGTCATCCGCGACGGCGAAGCCGTGCTGGTCACGGCCCCGGACACCATGGGTGAACTGGCCCTGCGGCCCGGCTGGCCCTCCATGTTCCGCGGCTACTTGCATGAGGAGGAACGCTACCGCCGCTGCTTCGCGGGCGGCTGGTACCTGACCGGGGATCTCGCCAAACGCGACGCCGACGGCTACTACTGGTTTGTGGGCCGGGGCGACGACGTCATCAAATCCTCGGGGCACCTGATCGGCCCGTTCGAGGTGGAGAGTTCCCTCATGGAGCACCCCGCCGTGGCCGAGGCCGGCGTGATCGGTGTCCCGGACCCGGTGGCGGGCGAAGTGGTCAAGGCCTTCGTTGAGCTCCGGAGCGGCTGGGAGCCGTCCGGGGAGCTGGCGCTGGACATCATCGGCTTCGCCCGCAAGCGGCTGGGTCCGGCCGTCGCGCCGCGGCTGCTCGACTTCACCACCGCGCTGCCCAAGACCCGCAGCGGAAAGATACTCCGGCGCCTGCTCAAGGCCCGCGAGCTCGGGCTGCCCGAGGGTGACACCTCCACCATCGAGACTCCCCCGCCGAACGCTACCCCGCCTGACGCGGCTGGCACAGGGCTGGAACCGAAATGACCGGCACCCCAGGCCCGGGCGGGGGCGCCGTGGACGCGGCCCAAGGCCGGCACCTGCTGCTGCAGATGCTGCGCGTCCGCCAGCTCGAAGAGAAATGCGTCGAGCTCTACAGCGCCGCCAAGATCCGCGGCTTCCTGCACGTCTACATTGGCGAGGAGGCCGTTGCCGCCGGTGTCCTGGCGTCCCTGGGACCGGAGGACGCCGTGGTCGCGACGTACCGGGAGCACGGCCACGCGCTGTTGCGGGGCGTCTCGGCCGGGGCGATCCTCGCCGAAATGTACGGCTACGTTGAAGGGTGCTGCCGCGGGCGCGGCGGCTCAATGCACCTCTTCGACGCCGCCACCCGGTTCTTCGGGGGGAACGCGATCGTCGCCGGGGGCCTGCCGCTCGCCGTCGGCCTGGCGCTCGCCGACAAGATGGCGGGACGCTCCAATGTCACGGCGTGCTTCTTCGGCGAAGGTGCGGTGGCCGAAGGCGAATTCCACGAGAGCCTGAACCTGGCGGCCTTGTGGCAGCTGCCTGTGCTGTTCTGCTGCGAGAACAATCTCTATGCCATGGGAACCGCCCTGGCCCGGTCCGAATCTCAGACGGACATCGCCCTCAAGGCCGCCGCATATGAGATCCCGGCGTGGGCCGTGGACGGCATGGATGTCCTGGCCGTCCAGGAGGGCGCACGGCGCGCGGTGGACGCCGTCCGCTCCGGCGGTGGCCCGCATTTCCTGGAGCTGCGGACCTACCGCTTCCGGGCCCACTCGATGTTCGATCCCGAACGCTACCGGGCCAAGGACGAGGTTGCGCGGTGGATGGAGCGGGACCCGATCACGCTGCTGCGGACCGCGCTGGAGTCCGCGGGCCAGCTCTCGGCCGCCGAGTGGGAGCAGCTGCAGGCGGACGCGCAAGCGGAAATCGCGGCCGCCGTCGACTTCGCCGAGGCCGGAACACCGGAGCCGGTGGAGGAACTGACCCGCTTTGTGTACAGCGAGCGCGACACCGGAGACGGTGCCGGCCCCGGCACCGGCACGCAGCCTGCAGGGAAGGAAACCGGCGCGCCATGAAGTCCAGCTACCGCGAAGCGCTCCGCGCGGGCATCCGCGACGCCATGATCCGCGACGAACGCGTGTTCCTGATGGGTGAGGACGTGGGCGCCTACGGCGGCTCGTTCGCGGTCAGCCTGGGCCTGCTGGAGGAGTTCGGCCCGGACCGGATCCGCGACACCCCGCTGTCCGAGTCCGGGTTCGTCGGCGCCGGCATCGGGGCCGCGCTTGGCGGCATGCGCCCGATCGTGGAAATCATGACGGTTAACTTCAGCCTTCTGGCCCTCGACCAGATCGTGAACAACGCCGCCACCTTGCTGCACATGTCCGGCGGGCAGTTCCACGTGCCGCTCGTGATCCGGATGACCACGGGTGCCGGCCGCCAGCTCGGCGCCCAGCACTCGCACAGCCTCGAGGGCTGGTATGCGCATATCCCGGGCCTGCGGATCCTCGCCCCGGCTACCCTCGAAGACGCCCGCGGCATGCTGTGGACTGCGCTTCAGGACCCGGATCCCGTGCTGATCTTCGAGCACGGCTCGCTGTATAACGTCCCCGGGGAACTGGCCGACGACGCCGGACCGGTAGACATCGACACGGCCGCCATCCGGCGCCCCGGCAACGACATCTCGCTGATCACCTACGGCGGGACCCTCCCCGCCGTGCTCGACGCCGCGGAACAGCTCGCGGCCGACGGGATCGATGCCGAGGTCCTGGACCTGCGCACGCTCCGCCCGCTCGACGACGCCGCCATCATGGCATCCGTGACCCGGACCCACCGGGCTGTGGTGGTCGATGAAGGTTGGCGCAGCGGCAGCCTGTCGGCCGAGGTGAGTGCCCGGATCACCGAGCAGGTGTTCTTCGACCTCGATGCGCCGGTGGGCCGGGTCTGCAGCGCCGAGGTGCCGATCCCCTACGCCAAGCACCTCGAGCTGGCCGCCCTGCCTTCCGCGGCACGGGTCGTCGCCGCCGCCAAGGAGACGGTGGACGCCGGTGGGTGACTTCCTCATGCCCTCGCTCGGGGCTGACATGGAGCACGGCAAGCTGGTCGAATGGCTCGTCAAGCCCGGTGACTACGTGCGCCGCGGCGACCTCGTGGCAGTCGTGGACACGGACAAGACCGTCATGGATGTGGAGTCCTTCCAGGAAGGCGTCGTGGCAGACCTCCTGGTGGGCATCGGCGAAACCGTTCCGGTGGGAACCCCGCTGGCCCGGATCACCCAGACCCCCGCCGAGGTGGGGGCACCGGGGCATGAGGCGCCCCCGGCGCGGGCGCCGTCCAAAACCCCCGCTGTCAAGCCTCACGCTCCGGAAGCACCGGCGGCCACGGCCGGTTCCCCGATCGCGCCGCCGGTGCGGCATCTGGCGCACCGGCTGGGCGTGGACACCGGCAGGATCCATGGCACCGGCAAAGCCGGCGCCATCACGCGGGCGGATGTGGAACATGCCAGGGCGGCCCGGCCCGCCAGCGCGGCCAGGGTGCGCTCCACGCCGCGGGCCCGGCGGCTCGCGGCGGAACTCGGGATCGAGCTTTCCGCCGTCACCGGCACCGGCCCGGACGGCGCCGTGACAGTGACCGACGTGCAGGACGCCGCAGCAGCCGTTCCGCCGGCAGGCCCCGCGGAGGCGCGTCCCGAAGCCGGTCCCCCGGGGGCCGTCCTCCCGGAGGCCGCCGTCGCGGTTTCCGGGCCTGAAGCCGCACCCGCTGTACCGGAAGCCGCACCCGCTGCTCCGGAACCGGAAGCGCCGGCTAAAGGGAAGCCGTCGTCGGAGGCCCGCGAGCGCGTGGCAAGCCTGCGCCGCGCCATCGGCGCCCTGATGACGCGTTCGAAGCAGACCATCCCGCACTACTACCTCAGCACCACGCTGGACCTCCGGGCCGGCGTCGAGTGGATGCAGTCCGTCAACGCGCACCGGCCCGTAGCCGCCCGGCTGGTCCCCTCCGCGCTCCTGCTCAAGGCCGCGGCGCTCGCGGCCAAGGAAGTCCCCGAAGTGAATGGCTTCTACGACGGCGGGGGGTTCCGGCCCAGTGCGGCGGTGCACCTGGGCGTTGCGGTGGCCCTGCGACAGGGCGGCCTGGTGGCCCCCGCCATCCACGACGCCGACACCCTGCCCCTGGACGTGCTGATGGAGCAGTTGCGGGATCTTGTCAGCCGGGCCCGGGCGGGGCGTCTGTTGCGCGCCGAGATGGCCGATCCAACCCTGACGGTGACCAACCTCGGAGACCTCGGCGTGGACAGTGTCTACGGCGTGATCTACCCGCCCCAGGTCGCGATGGTGGGTTTCGGCCGCGTGACGGAACAGCCTTGGGCCCAAAACGGGCTCCTCGGGGTCCGGCACGCTGTCATTGCGACGCTCTCGGCGGACCACCGGGTCAGCGACGGGTTGCGCGGCGGCCGCTACCTGGCCCTGATCAACGAGCTGTTGCAAGAGCCCGAGCATCTGTGACACCCAACGCCAGGAAAGCGGAGGAACCATGAACGAACAGGACGCCCGGGCGGCCGTGCACGCCGCGATCGGCGAAGTGGCCCCCGACGTCGACTTCGACGACGTCGACGAGGACGCCCGGCTGCGCCAGGACCTGGAACTCGATTCGCTGGACTTCCTGCGGCTCGTGGAAACCATCGACAAGGCCACCGGCGTGGACATTCCGGAGCGCGACTACCCGGCCGTTGCCACCGTCAAGGGCCTGATCGGCTACCTCGCGGCACGCGGCTAACCCCCAGCGACTGCTCCGTAACCGCCCTTTTGGAGGCTCTAAAGGGCGGTTACGGAGCAATCGACGGCGGCGAGGGTCGACCCATAGGACCTGTCCTACCGCAAGACGACGGTCCGGTTGCCGAGGAGCAGGACCCTGCCCTCGCAGTGCCAACGCACGGCATTGCGCAGGGCGGCGCACTCGGCATCCCTGCCCACCGCCACGAGGTCGTCGGCGGTGTAGGTATGGTCCACGTCGATGACCTGCTGCGAGATGATCGGGCCCTCATCCAGCTCGGCATTGACGTAGTGGGCGGTGGCGCCCACGGTCTTCACCCCACGGTCGTAGGCCTGGTGGTAGGGCTTGGCCCCCTTGAAGCTCGGCAGGAAGGAGTGGTGGATGTTTATGGTCCGTCCCGCGAGTTTGGCTGATAGTCCGTCACTGAGGACCTGCATGTAGCGGGCCAGGACCACGAGTTCCACGTCGAATTCGTCAACGATTTCCAGAAGCCTGGCTTCGGCCTCCGGCTTGGAGTCCTTGGTCACCGGCAGGTGGAAGAACGGGATGTCGTGCCACTGCACCAACCCCTCCTGATCGCGATGATTGGAGACCACGGCGACGATTTCCACGGGGATGTCGCCGGTCCGCGCCCTGAACAGAAGGTCATTGAGACAGTGGCCCATCCTGGACACCATGACCAGGACACGGCGTTTGCGGCCGTGCGGCTCCAATTGCCAGTTCATCTGCCATTTCTCCGCCAGGACCGTAAAGTCGCGGCGCAGCTGCTCGGTGCTGAAGGACTCCGGGGCAGAGGAGAAGTGGACGCGCATGAAGAAGTGCCCTTCCCCGCGGTCTCCGTACTGTTTGTTGTCGATGATGTCGCAGCCGTGGTCCAGCAGGAACCCCGAGATCGCGTGGACGATACCGGGAGACTCCCGGCAGTCGAGAGTGAGCACGTGTTCAGACGTGGCTGTATGTTCCATGGGTTCCTGGGGCGAACCCGTCGTCGGTGTGGTGTTCATTGCTCAGGCTTCCTGTTCCATGTCCCGGGCGAGTTCGGCCTGGAACGTCGCGTAGCGGGCTAGGTGCGTGGGGCGGCGGCGCAGGATGTACCATGCGATGCCGAGCAAAATGAACCAGACCGGGGTGAATAGCAGGGCCGTGAGCGTGTCAGGCTGGGTGGTCAGCGTCCAGAGCACGAAACCGAAGAAAGCGAAGACAACCCAGACCATGGCAATGCCGCCGGGCATCTTGAACTTGGAGGCGTCGTGCAGCTGCGGGCGGCGCCGGCGGAAGGCGATGTAGCTGGCCAGGATGATGGACCACACGAAGACAAAGCAGACAGCGGACACGGTGGTCACCATGTCGAAGGCCTTGCCGATGTCCTGTCCCGCGTACATCAGCACCACGCCGGAGAGCAGCAGTACGCAGGAGAGGAACAGGGCGTTCTGCGGGACCTTCCGCCGGGAGAGCCCGCCGAACACGCCGGGAGCGTCACCTTCCTGGGCCAGTCCGTACACCATGCGTGAAGTGGAGTAGATGCCGGAGTTGGCCGAGGACATCGCCGAGGTCAGGACCACCAGGTTCACCACGGTGGCGGCGGCACCCAGGCCGGCCAGTGAGAACATGGCGATGAAGGGGCTGTGGCCGGCCTGGAACTGGGTCCACGGAATGACGGACATCAGGATGATCAGGGCGCCCACATAGAAGAGCAGCACACGGATGGGAATGGAGTTGATCGCCTTGGGCAGATTCTTCTCCGGGTCCTTGGCCTCGGCAGCCGTGGTGCCCACCAGCTCAATGCCCACAAAAGCGAACACGGCAATCTGGAAACCGGCCACGAAGCCCATGAATTCATTCGGGAAGAAGCCGCCGTGACTCCACAAGTTGCTGAAACTGGCCGGTCCGGCGTCGGAGCTGAACCCGCTGAAAATCATGAACAGACCCACCACGATCAGTGCCGCGATGGCGATAATCTTGATCAGCGCGAACCAGAACTCCGTCTCGCCGAACGCCTTCACCGTGGCCAGATTCAGCAGCAGCAGGATGGCGATGGTAACCAGGCCGGGGATCCACAAAGGTAGCGCCGGCCAGAGTTCCTGCGAGTAGCCCGCAATGGCGATGACATCCGCAATCCCGGTGATCACCCAGCAGAACCAGTAGGTCCAGCCGGTGAAGAAACCTGCCCAGGGGCCCAGTAGGTCCGCGGCAAAGTCGCTGAAGGACTTGTAGTTCAGGTTGCTCAGCAGCAGTTCGCCCATCGCCCGCATGACAAAGAACAGCATGAAGCCGATGATCATGTACACGAAGATGACGGAGGGTCCGGCCGCCGAAATCGTCTTGCCCGAGCCCATGAACAGGCCGGTGCCGATGGCGCCGCCGATCGCAATTAGCTGGATGTGCCTGTTGCTGAGCTGCCGCTCAAGGTGCGGTTCCTGGTGGGAAGTTACGACTCTAGTTGTCACGTGTTGCCCTTCGAATCAATGCCGGCTGAAGTGCTGCTGGGGTTAACGCTTGATCAGGCCCGTCAGGGACCGCGTCAAGGTTGTTGAAGCTGTAGAGATGGATGCCCGCGATGCTGCCGGGCTGGCTTTGCAGACCCGTCACCAGACTCTGGGGCGAGTACCTGTCCCCGCTCAGGAGCTTGCGCGCCAACGGCCCCTTGCGGCTGAGGAACTTCAGGGAACTTCCGACGCCGATCTGCGCGGCGAGGGAAACCAGCTTGGTCCGCGGGACGGCCCCGGCCACCCCGGCCCAGACGGGCAGTTGCACGCCTTCCCGGCGGAGGAGCGCCGCGTAGTCAAGGATTTTCGGCGCGGAGAAGCACATCTGCGTGACGACATGCGTGGCCAGGTGCTGCTTGGCCAGCAGGGCGTCCACGAGGTCCAGGGCACCCACAGCGGGGTGTCCCTCCGGGTAGCCCGCAACGCCTGCCCGCATCACTCCGCCGGTGTACTGCGCGATGTCTTCCAGCACCGGGAGGGCGGACCCGTACGGACCCGCCTGCTGCTTCCGGTCTCCGCCGATCACGAACACCTCACCGATGCCGGCAACATTGCAGTCGCGGAGGATTTCGGTCAGCTCGACACGACCAGGCAGGCTCCGCGCCGCGAGGTGCGGAATGACGGAGTAGCCGTGCAGGCTAAGCTGCACCGCGGCACGCATGGTCCGCTCGATGCCGTGGTGGGGCAGGCACGTGACGGTAAGCGTGGTGCTCAAGGGCACCAGGGCCGTGACCTGCTCCACGATTCCCTCTGAAGGGATGATTTCGATTCTGGTGGGGATCATCGTTAGTCCTCTGCAGGTGTCAGACGCCGGCGTGCGCGGCGAGGATGGAGCTGGCTTCCTGGCGGGTGCTGCCGGAGCTTTCGATGTGGGCGAGTTGGGCCGGGATTTCCCAGCCCTTCTTGCGCATCGCGGTGGCCCAGAGCCGGCCGGCGCGGTAGGAGGAGCGCACCAGGGGTCCGGACATGACGCCCAGGAAGCCGATCTCGTCCGCTTCCTGCTGCAGGTCCACGAATTCCTGCGGCTTGACCCAGCGGTCCACCGGCAGGTGCCGTTCGGACGGGCGCAGATACTGGGTGATCGTGATGAGGTCGCAGCCGGCCTCGTGCAGGTCCCGCAGGGCCTCGGAAATCTCGTCGCGGGTCTCGCCCATGCCCAGGATCAGGTTGGACTTGGTCACCATGCCGTGCTTCCGGCCCTGGGTGATGACGTCCAGGGACCGCTCGTAGCGGAACGCGGGACGGATCCGCTTGAAGATCCGCGGCACGGTTTCGACGTTGTGGGCGAAGACCTCGGGCTTGGAGTCGCAGATCGCCTCGATGTGCTCGGGCTTGCCGGAGAAGTCCGGGATCAGCAGTTCGACGCCGGTGCCCGGGTTCAGCTCGTGGATCTTGCGGACCGTCTCGGCGTAGAGCCAGACGCCCTCGTCGGCGAGGTCATCGCGGGCCACCCCGGTCACGGTGGCATAGCGCAGGGCCATGGACTGCACCGAGCGGGCCACCTTGGTGGGCTCGAAGACGTCCACCGGGGAGGGCTTGCCGGTGTCGATCTGGCAGAAGTCGCAGCGGCGCGTGCATTCGGAGCCGCCGATCAGGAAGGTGGCTTCCTTGTCTTCCCAGCATTCGAAGATGTTGGGGCAGCCGGCCTCTTCACACACCGTGTGGAGGCCTTCCTTCTTGACGAGGTTCTTGAGCTGGACGAACTCGGGGCCCATCTGGACCTTGGCCTTGATCCATTCCGGCTTACGCTCCACCGGTGTGGCCGCATTGCGCTGCTCAATGCGCAGCAATTTCCGGCCATCTGGAAAGGTGGGAGGGGACGACTGAATGGCCATGAAGGAACTCCATAATTCAGGTGGCATTTTGGGTGCCACGATGATTCGGGTTCCTCCCCGCTCTGTATTGGACCTGAGAGTTTCCGCAGACCCTGCTGTTACAGGGTGCCGCTTGCACCGTCGGTGAGTCCGGTGACCGGACTGCTTTCCAGAGTTGCCTCGCCGCGGCGGTACGTGGGCCTGAGAGATTCCTGGGGAGGATTTGCTCCTACGGCGCCTGCTGAACGTACCGGCAGGACTCTCCCGCCGCAGATCAAAAGCATGTATGACTTGTCGTGATACTGATCACACGGTAGCCCTTGACTGGACCGCACGCAAAAATTACGTCACGCGAGTCACATATTTCCTCGCCCGGCCAGCGTCCCTCTGCCATTGTGGGATGGCGGTGAAGCGCCCAATGGGGCAGTATGACCGCCCAGCGCGGCTAGGGCTGCGGCTGCGGTCGGGGTTCGGCGCGCCGGGCGAATGCCGGGGCATGCTCGGGCCGCGGACCAAAGGCAATAAACCGGGGAATGATGGTGCGGACCGCTGGAACGCGCCGGGCCACGAACAGCGCCGCGGCTGGAACTTTTGTCCGCTTCCCGGACATGATCGGGCCGAAGATTGCCCGCTGCATCACCCTCTGGGCAGTCTGCACAATGACGGTGGGCAACCGCCGCCGTCGTTCGACTTTCTTGAGGTCTGCCGTGGTCACATGGCCCCGGAGCAGTGCGGGGGCAAGGGACTCGGCGGCGGCCGCGGCGTCCTGGATCGCGAGGTTGATTCCGACGCCGCCGGCCGGGGACATGGCATGCGCGGCGTCGCCGATGCACAGCATGCCGTTGATGTACCACCGGTGCAGCCGGTTCAGGCGCACGTCCAGCCAGTGGAGGTCATCGAGGGAACGGATGGCGTCAACGCGGTCGGCGAGGTCCGGGCGCAGCGCCGCGACCCGGCGTCGGAATCCCTCGACGCCTTCCGCGCGGATCCGGGCGTCGGTGCCTTTCGCGGCGAGGTAGCCCATTTGGTAGTAGTCATTGCGGAACAAGGCCAACAGCGCCTCGCCGGGTCCGAATGCCGGCACGAGCCCGGCCACCTCGCCTGCTTCGGAAGGGTTCCGGGGCAGCCGGAACCACCAGGTGTCGAAAGGCACCGGAAACTCCTTCGGCGCGAGGCCGGCCTCGGTGCGGAGCACGGAATGGCGTCCGTCCGTCGCGACGACCAGGTCCGCCAAGAGTTCGCCGTGAGTGCCGTCCGGGGTCCGGAAGCGGATTCCGCGGACACGGCCCCCGTTGCGGACCAGCCCGGTGGCGGTGTGGCTCATCAGCAGGGTGAACCCCGGTTCCTCGGCCGCGGCGGCGCCGAGGAAATTCAGGAAATCCCACTGCGGCATCATGGCGATGTAGTTGTACGGCGGCGGCAGCGCATCAAAATCACCCATGGTCACGGGCGGCCCGCCGGGAACCGGAAAAGCAACATTCTTCAGGCGACTCTGCGGCAGCCGGCGGAATTCCTGGCCGAGGCCGAGTTCGTCAATCAGCCGGATGGTGGAGGGGTGCACCGTGTCGCCGCGGAAATCCCGCAGGAAGTCCGCATGCTTCTCCAACACCGTGACCCGCACCCCGGCCCGGGCCAGGAGCAGGCCCAGCATCATCCCCGCAGGCCCGCCGCCCACCACCGCGCATCCGGTCTTCTCCATGGCCCCCACGCTACGCCTGCGACGGGCGCCGCGGGAGTGGTTTTCGCGTCGGTTTTTCGTGTGCGCTACGGCTTCAGACTGGCGCTACGGGGATCCGCGTAGCGCCGGTCCGAAACCGCAGCGGCGGCCCGGCTGGAGGGCTCAGAGCCGGGTCAACAACTACAACGTCATCTGGCGGGCTCAGCACTGGGTCTTGCAGAACTGCGACGACTAGCCGGCCGATAGCCAGCCTCCGCGCGTAGGAACTGCCCCGGCATCTGTCATGGGCCCGGGGCTTTTCTTTACCCGCGAGGGCGGTCGGGGCCCATTCCGGCTCCAGGAATTGCTCGGGGGAGAACAGCAGTGGGCACAGCGCCTGGGGTTCTGATCAGGGTGATGATGACGGCATGGCTCATGGCGCCGCCGGTGTGGTGCCCAAGCGCGCCTCCTCGGCGGCGTGGGTGTGTTACGGGTGCGGGAAAACTGCGGAAACATTGCGTGTAGACTCACGGCACCGCACATGGGGTGCGGAGCAGCATTCTTTGGGGGGAACGTGGCTGAGAAACTCACACATTTGGATGACCGACACGATCGGGTCGTTGAGCACTACGAAATGCCGGCGCTTATCGAGCGGATCCAGAATGTGTTGGATGTCAACGGCGTCCTGACCGTTGCGGACTACCGCAGAGAACTTACGGCAGCCCGCAACGATGCGCAGGAGCACTCGGCCAGCTACGACGCCTAGGACACGTAGGCGAACGGGATATTGCCGACTCCCTGCGGACTGGTGCCATTCAGTCGGCAGAGAGCCTGCTCTAAAACCTCTAGAATCCCAGGTAAAAGGGCTCAGAGCCGGGTGTCGAAGGAGTCGCAGAAGACGTTCTCGTTGAACGTGCCCTGGAACTCCGATTTGCCCTGGATCTTCTCGATGGCAGCCCGGATGGCCTCCGGCGTGCCCGCGTGGGCGTGGATGGCCGTCTTCACCATCGGCACGTCAATGAGGTGGTTGGGCTGATTGAGCGAGACGAACACCGTGGGCACCTCGGTGGCGTACCAGGGGATCTCGGCCGCCATGGGCGTTGACCACTTGATCCGGATGGCCGCCTCCTGGGCGAAGCCTTTCACGTTGGCGAAGACGAACGCGGCGTCGTACTTCTGCGCGTAATCCCCCGTGGCTTCCTCGGAGATGACGGACATGAAGTTCACCCCGGTCTCGCCGGCAATCTGGCGCTGCTCGGCTGTCTTGAAGACATGGACTTCAAAGCCGGCTTTTTCGAGCTCGTCGCGGACCACGTCCAGATAGGCCAGCGGGTCGGCACGGGTGAAGTCCGCGCCGCCCGAGATGCCGTAGAGGCGGATGCGTTTGTGCGTCCGGGGCGTGATGGGCAGGTTGCTGGCAGTGTCCTTTACCAGGGTGACGGTCTTGTCGGCGATCTCCGCGGCAATCGCCCGGTGGGCCTCGCTCCCGATCAGCTGCAGCGCTTCGACCGGCGGGACGAGGGATTCCCGCGCGGCCTTGTGCAGGCCGAGTGAGGCCTTCAGTCCCAGAATCCGGCGCAGGGCGTCCTGCAGCCGTGCTTCCGTGATGACCCCGGACTTGTACCCCTCGAGCATGTACCCGAAGTCCTCGGCCGGGTTCCGGAAGAACAGGAACATGTCGCACCCGGCGGCAATGGTGGCAGGGACGAGCTCGCTGCGCTTCATGGCCTGGGTGAGGCCGATCATCTGGGACGCGTCGGTCAGGACGAGCCCGTTGAAGCCGAGCTCGCCGCGGAGCAGGTCCTGCAGTAGCTCGGGCGCCAGGGTCGCGGGCAGGATGTCCTCCGCCGCCAGCCCGGGGCGGAAATGCCGTGACAAGTCCGGCGCACCGATGTGGCCGACCATGATCGACTGCACCCCGTGCCCGATCATCTCCCGGTACACGTGCCCGTAGGTCCGGTTCCACTCCTCGTAGCCGAAGGTGTTGTAGGAGGTGACCACGTGCTGATCGCGTTCGTCCAGACCATCACCCGGGAAGTGCTTCATGGCGCACACGGTGGGCGATTCGCTGATGCCGTCGAAGTATTCCTTGGCCCGTTCCACCACGATCTCCGGGGTGTTGCCGAAGGCACGGGTGGAGATGACGGTGTTCCGCCAGTTGTAGTGGATGTCCACGATCGGCGCGAAGGCCCAGTTGCAGCCCAGCGCCGCGGTCTCCACACCGGCCACGCGCCCCATCTGGCGGGCGATGTCCTTGTCCGGGTGCGAGCCCGCCTGCAGGTGCGTCGAGACGAACGTCCCGTCGTCGCAGCTTCCGGCTCCCCCCATTTCCGGGTTGGAGGCCACCAGCAGCGGGATGCGGGTCTTGGATTGCGCGTAGCGGATGTGTTCCTGCACGGCGGCGGCGGGGCCGGGCCGGTAGCGCATGCCGCCCACGTGATACTGCTCCAGGACACCGTCGAGGTATTCCTGGGAGTAGTCGTTGTTGTGGTTGATGAACAGCTGCCCGATCTTTTCCTCGAGCGACATCGAGTCGATGGTCGAGTCCACCCATGCAACGGCGGCGTCGTCGAGGTTGAACGGAGCGGCCTTCAGGTCCACAAGGAACCGGGTGGCATCGACCTGCCGGCCGCCGAGGGCCGCTACAGCTTCGTCAACGATCTGCTTCACTGGCGTGGCGATGTCCACTACAACACTCTTTTCGTCGGCCTGGAGTTCTTCGAGGGTTTCCAACTGCGATTCCAGCAGTGAGAGCGGCATGAAGTGCCCCGGACGCGCGGCCATGCGGCTGCTGAGCAGTTCCCGGCTCCCGTGCAGGTGCACGAACACCACGGAGGGATCGCCGCTGCGGATGATGTCCCGGTAGGCGCGCTTGAGCGCGCTGCACGCGATGATCAGGCCAGCGTCCGACGCCGCGAAGCGCCTGCCGATTTCGGCCAGCCACGGTGCCCGGTCGTCGTCGTTCAACGGAGTGCCCGAAGCCATCTTGTCGATGTTCGACTGCGGGTGCAGTGAGTCGCCGTCGAGGAATTCCGCGCCGAGGCGCTCGGCGATGGCCGCGCCCACGGTGCTCTTGCCGCAACTCGTCACACCCATCACCACAATGTGGCGGGGGGCGGAGCCGGCGGGGTTCAGCTCACCAGTCATGAACGGTGCCGTCGACGAGGCGGTTGTAGGGCAGGTAGGCCTGCTGGTACGGGAAGGCCGCCGCGGCTTCCTCGTTGAATTCGACGCCGATGCCGGGCTTGTCGCCCGGGTGCAGGTAGCCGTCCACGAACGTCATGGACTGCTCGAAGACCTCGTTGGTCTTGTCCGAGTGCTGCATGTATTCTTGGATGCCGTAATTGTGGATGGCCAGCCCGACGTGCAGCTGCGCGGCGAACCCGACCGGGGAGATGTCAGTGGGGCCGTGGAAGCCGGACTTGATCTGGTACTGCGCGGCGAAGTCCATGACCTTCTTCAGCGGCGAAATCCCGCCGAAGTGCGTGGACGCGGCCCGGACGTAGTCGATCAGCTGTTCCTTGATGATCGTCTGGTAGTCATACACGGTGTTGAAGATTTCACCGATGGCCAGCGGGGTGGTGGTGTGCTGGCGGACCAGGCGCAGGGCCTCCTGGTTTTCGGCCGGGGTGCAGTCCTCGAGCCAGAAGAGGTCGTAGGGTTCCAGCGCCTTGCCGAGCTTGGCGGCCTGGATCGGGGTCATCCGGTGGTGCCCGTCGTGCAGCAGCGGGATTTCCGGGCCGAACTCGTTGCGCACGGCCTCGAACACGGTGGGCAGGTGGCGCAGGTAGGCGCGGGTGTCCCAGTCCTCTTCCTGCGGGAACGCCCCACGGCCGGCGGGCTCGTAGTCGTACCGCTCCCCCGAGGCCTGTGCCTGCGCGGCGACCCCGTAAACGGCCTTGATGCCGGGGATGGCGGTCTGGATCCGGATGGACTTGTACCCGAGCTCCAGGTGCTCGCGGACGGAATCGAACAGGGAGGGAATGTCCGCGCCGGAGGCGTGGCCGTAGGCGCGCAGCCCGTTCCGGGACGCGCCGCCGAGGAGCTGGTAGACCGGCATCCCGGCCAGCTTGCCCTTGATGTCCCACAGGGCCATGTCGACGGCGGCGATCGCGGCCATCGTGACCGGGCCGCGGCGCCAGTAGGAGCTCCGGTACAGGAACTGCCAGGTGTCCTCGATCCGGTGCGGGTCCTTGCCGATCAGCAGCTGCGCGACGTGCTCCTTCAGGTAGGCGGCCACGGCGAGCTCGCGGCCGTTGAGGGTGGCGTCGCCGATGCCGGTGACGCCGTCTTCTGTGGTGATCCGCAGGGTCACGAAGTTCCGGGAGGGGCTGGTCACGAAGACTTCAGCGGCAATGATTTTCACAACAGGTCCTTGTCTGGGTGGTGGGTGGCTTAGTTGCTGGGGGCCAGCGGTGCGGCATCGGCGGGAACGGTGCCGTCGGCGTCGTTCCGGGAGGTTCCGACGGCGATTCCGACGGCGCTGCCGGCACCGGCGGTGCGGCGGGCCTGGATTTCGGTGAGGATCCGGGCGTGCATGGTGTCGGTGAGCGTGTACTTGGCCATCACGAGCACGGCCAGGATGGTCATGATGGCAGGCAGTGCGCCGGCGGCCAGCTGGATGCCGAAGACGGCGTCGGGGGTCTGGACGGCGCCGGATTTGTAGCCGCCCAGGGCCAGGGCATAGGCCGCGAGCGCTCCCCCGACGGCCTGGCCGGTCTTGCGGGTGAAGGAGAACAAGGCGTAGGTGATGCCCTCGGTCCGGACGCCGGTCTTCCATTCGCCGTATTCGACGGTGTCGGCTTCGAGGGCCCACACCACGATGTTGACCGCGAGGACGCCCACGAGGCTGATGACCAGGCCGCTGAAACCGATCCAGACCTGGCTTGCCGGGGTGAAGAAGACGATGGCGCCCCCAATGACCGTGACCAGCGACGAGAAGATGTAGACGCGCTTCTTGCCGATGTTCCGCACCAGCTTCGGCATGAAGCCGGCCAGCACGAAGGTGAGGACGAGTTGGATGATGGAGAGCGCGGGGTACAGGTCCAGCCGCCCCAGGACATCACGGAGGTAGTAGAGCTGGACCGAAGTCAGGGCCAGGTAGCCGGTCAGGAAGAAGAAGGAGCTCAGGCACAGCATCAGCAGCGGCCGGTTGCCCCTGAGCGTGTCCATGCTCTGCTTGAACGTGACGTTGGGGACGGCGCGGTGGACCCGCTCCTTGGTGGTCAGGACGGTGAACAAGTACAGGGCTGCACCGATGACGACGAAGATCAGGGTGATGGTGGTGAACGTGGCCTGCAGGTTGGCGCCCGGCTTGATCAAAGGGGCCACGAAGATGCCCAGGGCGGAGCCGACCAGCATCCCGCCGATCATCCGGGCCGAGCCCAGCTTGGCGCGCTCGGCCGGGTCCTGGGTCATGGCGCCGGCCAGCGAGCCGTAGGGGATGTTGACCAGGCTGTAGGCCAGGCCCAGGGCGGCGTACGTGACGTAGGCGTAGAGCAGGGTGCCGGATTCGCCGAGCGCCGGGATGGAGAAGGTCGCCACGCTCAGCAGCAGCAGCGGGATGGAGCCGAACATGATGAACGGGCGGAACTTGCCGAACCGCTTGCTGTAGGTCCGGTCCACCACGCGGCCGGCGAAGACGTCGGCGAAAGCGTCGAAGATCCGCACCACCAGCAGCAGGGTGCCGGCGGCCGCGGCCGAAATCCCGGCCACGTCGGTGTAGTACACCAGCAGGAACATGGTGGCGGTGGTGAATGCGAGGTTGTTGGCAGCATCGCCGGCGCCATAGCCGATGATGCTGAGCTTGGAAAGCTTTTTCATAATTGGGCTCCTTTACCCGTTGCCGGACTCAGACCCTGGTCCGGGCCCGGCGAAAAAATGTGCGGTAAGGCCTACGCCTCGGAAGTGTTGTTCGGGGTTCCGGCCAGCGCCGTCCACCGTTTGCGCAGGGCATAGGCGGCGGGCTTGGGCCGCCTGTCCCGGGTGAAGACGCCCTTCTTGTTGCCGTCCACGCGCATGATGCCGTTGGAGGTCTGGAAGTCCGCGAAGTTCCAGACCTGCTCGCCCACCATGGCGTCCACGCGGTCGAAGACCCGGTGGTACATGGCCAAGAACGCGGCCTGGTATTCCTCGCTCCAGGGCTGTTCATAGATCGAGTGGAAACCGGGCATGGTGTCCGGTCCGTACTCGGTCATGATCATGGGCTTGCCGTACTTGGCGTCCCACTCGCGCAGTTCCTTCTCGAGGGACTGCTCGGCTGTTTCGAGGTCGCCGTTGTTGAGGTACCAGCCGTAGTAGCGGTTGAGCAGGACGACGTCGAACAGGTCCCCGAGCAGTTCCTTGTCCGGGGTGTCGAACATGACGTTGACGTAGCCGACCGGCCGGGTGGGGTCCAGCCGGCGGGTCAGTTCCGCGAGGGGCGCGAAGTATTCGCGGGCGCCCTCTTCCGAGCCGTTGGGTTCGTTGGCGATCGACCAGATGACCACGGACGGGTGGTTCTTGTCGCGGGCGACGAGCTCGGAAATCGCCTGCCGGTGGCTGGCGGCGGTGTTGGCGTCCACACCGCCCTCGACGTAGGTCTTCTTGGCAATGCCGCCGAAGACGGCGCCGAAGCCCAGGTGCAGCCCGACGGCGGCGGTTTCGTCGATCACCACGATCCCGTGCCGGTCCGCGAACTCCATGACTTCCTCGGCGTAGGGGTAGTGCGAGGTCCGGAAGGAGTTGGCACCCACCCAGTCCAGGAGCTGGAAGTCGTTGACCATCTGGGCGTTGCTGTGGCCCTTGCCGATGGCCACGTGGTCCTCGTGCATGCCGAAGCCGGTGAAATAGAAGGGCTCGCCGTTGATGAGGAATTCCTTGCCGTGGACTTCCACGGTGCGGACCCCGACGGGCAGGGTGTAGCTGTCCAGCAGCCGGCCGCCGTCGCGGATCTCGGCGGTGAGGCTGTAGAGGTAGGCGGCACCGGGCTTCCAGAGCACGACGTCGGCGATCGTCAGGGTGCCGCGGGCGCCGTCGGCGCGGGCAACCTCTGCGCCGTCGGCGTCCCGGAGGGAAACGGTGACCGTTTCACTGCCGGTTCCGCCGGCGGTGGCGATGGAGTACTCGACGCTGCCGGCCGATGCCTCGAAGCCGGTGACCACGGTGATGTCATCGACGGTCACCGCGGGGGTGCTGAACAGCCAGACGCTGCGGTGCAGTCCGGCGTAGTTGTAGAAGTCGTGGAGGTAGCTCTGCTGGCGGCGGCCGTCCTCCGTGACGGTGATGGTTCCCGGCGGAATCGTGGCCTGGGTGAGCTCGTTGTTGACGGAGATGGTGAGGCGGAAGACCTGCCCGGGCGTCACGTGCTCGGTGATGTCCGCGCTGAACGGCATGTAGCCGCCGGTGTGCTGGGCCACCAGGGTCTCATCAACCCACACCATGCCCTCGTGCGTTGCGGAGTCGAGGCGGACGTGGATGCGCTCCCCGGCCCAGCCGCGCGGTACGCGCACGTCCCGCTGGTACCAGACGTAGCCGACGTGGTCCCTGATGGCTTTGTCCGGGAAGACGTCGTTGTAGCTGGCCGGGACACCCATTTCCAGGTCCGAGTCCAGCGGCGCCCGGAACCATTCGTCCCGGTGGCTGGAGCGGTCAAAGTCCACCTTGAAGCGGTACAGGCCGTCGAGATTGACGATCTCGCGGGTTTCACTGGCCTGGGGCTTGAGCATCGTGGGGAATCCTTACGCGTCGTTGCGGGGCGGGCCTTCCGGTGCGGCTGGCGGTGCCGGTTGCCACCCGGTGGCTTCTTCGTCTGGATGTAATCCTAGTCACTTGGCAATCTTTTGGCAAGCGGTTGCCATAAATTTCTAGTAGACCCGGTCTGCCCCGCGTCCGGCACAGCATTGCCCGGGAACCGGCAAGGGCCGGCGCCCGGGCAGCAGTGCCTGCAGAAGGTCCCCTTACTCCGGGACAGCCGGCCCGGAGAAGGTTCCCCGGAGGTTCTCGACGAGCTCGGCGACGGGACCGCCGGCGGGTGCCGCAGTGTCCACGAGGCCCGGGGACAGCAGGGCGAGCAGGGCGCGGGTGCTCTCCGCGCCGCCAAGCGCGTTGGCCGCGGCTACCTCCGCAGCGAGCGGGTCCTGGAACTGGGCCGCCGAGGCGCTGAAATCCATCCAGGCGGCGATCATGCGGGCAGCCGCTGCGCCGGAATGGCCCCGGGCACGCTCGGCCAGCAGCACGGGAACCGCGCGCATGCGCAGCTTGGTGCTTCCGTCCCTCGCGATCTGGGCCAGGTGGTGCGCGATCCGGCCGTTGCCGAAGCGCTCCAGCAACGCGGCGCGGTACGCGGGAATCTGCAGGTCGGGGCCGTGCAGGTTGGCTTCGGCCTCGTCCCAGAACCGTTCCACGGCGTGCCGGCAGAGCTCGTCCTGCAGGGCCTCGGCCACGGTGGCGTGGCCGCGCAACTGCCCGGCGTAGGTCAGCAGCGAGTGCGCGCCGTTGAGGAGCCAGAGCTTGCGGTTTTCATACGGCTCAATGTCGTCCACGAACACGGCCCCGGCGTCCTGCCAGCGCGGGCGCCCGGCGGGGAAGTCGCCGCTGAGGACCCAGTTGCGGAACGGCTCGGCCACCACGGGCGAGGTGTCCCGGTAGCCGCAGGCGGTCTCGACGGCGGCGATGTCAGACTCCGTGGTCCGCGGCGTGATCCGGTCCACCGAGGTGCTGACAAAGCTGATGTTGGCCTCGATCCAGGCGGCGAGCCCGGCGTCCCAGGCGGCAGCCAGGCCGGTGACGGCCCGGCGCGCGACGGTGCCGTTGCTGGCGAGGTTGTCGCAGCAGACCACGGCCAGGGGTCCGGCCCCGGCGGCGCGGCGGCCGGCGAGGGCGAAGACCAGCCGGCCCAGCGGCGTCGCGGGGCTGCCGGTCCCCCGCGCGAGCACGGCGAGGTCCGTCTCGACGTTGGGGGCCCGGAGGTCCAGCCGGCCGTCGGTGCCAAGCCGATAGGCGGCCTCGGTGATGGTCAGGGTGATGATGGCGGTGGCGGGTGCGGCCACGAGTTCGGCGAGCCGGCCGACGTCGGCCCCGTCCACGGCAGCAACAATGCTGCCGATCACCTCGAAGGAATCCCCCGCGTCGCCGCGCTCCACGAGCGTGAACAGGCCGTCCTGCTCCGCCAGCGCCAGGGCCGCGTCCGGGCGCCGGCCGGTGAAGGAGGCGATCCCCCATTCCGCGGCGTCGCCGGCCCGGTGGGTGTACCACGCCTGGTGTGAGCGGTGGAAGGCGCCGAGGCCCAGGTGGACGATCCGCACCGGGGCCTTGGCCGCGGGACGAAGGCTGCGGTTCAGCCGCGGCAGGTCTGCCGCCGGGTCCCCGGTAACCGCCGCGGCCGCCGGATCTGCCAATCCTGCGGGGCCAGCGGCTCCGGCATTTTCTGTCATGGTCATAGCTTGAAAACCCTTCGCGGGGAGCCGTCGACGAGGTCGACGATGATGTCGTGGGCGCGGTCCTCGCTGATCCGGTGTTCCGCCACGAGGCGGGCCAGGAAGGAGGCCTCGATCCGGCGGGAAGCATTGTGCCGGGCGGGGATGGAGCAGAAGGCGCGGGTGTCGTCGATGAACCCCGAGGACCGGGAGAACCCTGCGGTTTCGGTCACGGCGGACCGGAACCGCAGCATCGCATCCGGTGCGTCCAGGAACCACCACGGGGCGCCGAGGTACACCGAGGGGTAGAAGCCTGCCAGGGGTGCGAGTTCGCGCGAGTAGACCGTCTCGTCCATGGTGAAGAGCACCAGGTGGAAGTCCTTGCTGTTGCCGAAGTCCTGCAGCACGGGCCGGATGGACTCGGTGTAGTCGATTGCAAAGGGGATGTCATGCCCCGTGTCCGCACCGAACTTGCTGAAGGTCTCCGTGTGATGGTTGCGGAAGGACCCCGGGTGGATGGTCATGACCAGGCCGTCCTCCACCGACATCCGGGCCATCTGGTACATCATGTGGGCCTCGAAGTCTTCGCGCTCGGCGGCACTGGCTTCGCCGGAACGGGCCCGCTCGAAGAGCCGTTCCGCTTCTGCGGCGTCCAGCTTGAGGGTGCGCGGGGTGCGCACGCCGTGGTCGGCCGACACAGCGCCATGCTCCACAAAGTAACGACGCCGGTTCTCGAGGGCGGTGAGGTAGCCGGCAAAGCCGCTGCCGCCGTCGCCCGCTGCCGCGATGAGGCGTTCAACGTTGCCGCCCCAGGCGGGGTTGGCCGGGTTCAGGTAGGCGTCGGGCCGGAAAGTCGGGAGCACGCGGCCATGGAAGGTGGCATCCCCTGCCAGGGCCTTGTGGGCCGCCAGGTCATCCAGGGGATCGTCCGTGGTGGCCAGGACCTCGATGTTAAAGTCCTTGAAAAGCTGGCGGGGGCGGAAATCCGCCTCCTGGAGCCGGGCGGAGATGGCGTCGTAGGAGGCATCTGCGGTGGCGGCGCTGATCTCCTGGTCCAGGCCAAAGACGCTGTGGAACTGGTCGCGCAGCCAGTAACCCGAGGCGGTGCCCTCGAAGAGCGGCCATGCCTCGCAGAACGCACGCCACACGCTGCGCGATTCCGGTGCCGCGGCGGACGGGTCCGTCTGGGCGCCGGCCTGCGCGCGCAGCTGTTCGAGCGGCACACCGCTGGCGTGGATCAGGCGGGTGACGTAGTGGTCCGGGCTGACCAGCAACGCCGCCGGATCGGGGAAGGGCGTGTTCTGCTCGAGCACGGCGGCATCGACGTGTCCGTGCGGGGAGATGATCGGAAGGTCCTGGACCCGGCCCAGGAGATCGCGGGCGATGCTTCGCGTTCCGGGATCCGCGGGCAGGAGCCGGTCTGGGTGGGCAGAAATCGACTGTGACATAGCTCAATGGTCGTCCCGCCCCTGCCGCTTGTCAACCGGTTGCCAAAAATTGCCAAAGGATTCCACGGGGCGTTTTCCGCGCCTAGTACGGATCCCCGCGGCGGAAACGGACGTCCGCTGCCAGGATCCCGGCCGCGGATTTCCAAAAGTGGCGCGGCATGCAGAAAGGGCAGCGGATTGCGAGGCGTCGGCGCCTACTTGGCCGCGATCAGCCTGCCGCTGGAACCGCGCAGCACGAGCTCGGTTTCCACCCGCAGCGTCTCCGGGGTTTCCGCGCCGGTGCCGGCGAGGTGGTCCAGGAGGATCGTTGCCGCGCCGGACCCGCATTCGCCCAGCGGGGAGCGCACGGTGGTCAGGGGCGGGGTGGTGAAATCCGCCCCGAAGATATCGTCAAAGCCCACGATGCTGATCTGGTCCGGGACCATGAGTCCGGCGGCCTGGAGTTCCCGCATCAGGCCGATGGCCAGGAGGTCGTTGTACGTCAGCACGGCCGTCGCGCCGCTGGCCAGGACCTCGCGCGCGGACTGCCGGCCGCCGTCGACCGTTGGCTTGCTGGATTCGAGCCGCACGGCTTCCAATCTGGACCATTCACAGGCGGAGCGGACTCCGTCCCAGCGCTGCGTGGACATCCAGGACTGGGACGGCCCGGCCACGTAGGCGACCTTTTTGTGCCCGTTCGCGGCCAGGCTGCGGACGGCCTCGCTGATCCCCTTGTTGACGTCCGGGACGACGCACGGCACACCGTCGACCTCGCGATTGATGACCACCACGGGCTTGTCGCGGGCGAGGGCGCGGATGTCGTCGTCGTCCATGCGCGGGCTGGCGAGGATGAGCCCGTCCACGGTGGCCATCATCCGCCGGGCCGTTGTCAGCTCGGTGACGGCGGACTCGGCCGAATCCGCGAGGACCAGGGTGTAGTCGCGGGCGGTGGCAGTGGCGCCGGCGCCGCGGATGATGTCGAAGAACGTGGGGTTCGTGATGTCGGCGACGATCAGGCCGAAGGTGCTGGTCCGTCCCGTGGGCAAGGCACGCGCGAACGGGTTCACGTGGTAGTTGAGCTCGGCCGCGGCGTCCTCGATGAGTTTCTGCGTCTTGGCGCTGACCCGCCCCGGCTTGCTGAGGGCCCGTGACACCGTGGACGGGTTGACTCCGGCGACCCTGGCGATGTCGTAGATGGTGGCGCTGGATTTCCCGTCCCGGGCGTGCTTCTTGACCGGTGCTGGTGTTGCGGCAACGTCGGGCTTCGCGGGTTCAGTCACCGCCCCATCCTACCGATGAAACCGGGCCCAAGTAGCTCGCAGCAGGGGCCGTTTTGAGCCCGCATAACGGCCCCTGCTGCGAGTCAGTTGGGCTGGGTGCACTAGGCGCGCTCGGGGAACTTCCCTTCCCCGGCGATCCGCTTGTTGAGCTCGGTGAGGAACTCGTCCTCGTCGAAGTCCAGGCCCACTTCGCGGCCCGTCCAGCTGGAGAGGTGGATGGCGTTGGCCAGCCGGACACCCTTGATGCCGTCCGAGCCCGGCGCCAGCAACGGGGTGCCGTCCAGGATGTTGGCGGCGAAGTTTTCCAGGACACCCGCGTGCTGGGCGCCCCAGACGGACTCGAACTCGATGACCTCGGTGCTGTAGTACGCCTCAGGGTTCAGCTCGCCCATGAAGAGCTTCCGGACGTCATCCATGTCCATGCCGTCACTGAGTTCCCGCTCCGGCTTGTGCAGGCGGGTCACGGTGGCCGTTTTGGAGTTTTCGACCACGATCTTGCCCTGGTCGCCCAGGATTTCGAAGCGGTCGGTGCCCACGAGGTCGTGTGTCGCCGTGACGAAGACGCCGGTGGCGCCGTTGCCGTAGTCCACCACTGCGGTCACCTCGTCCTCGACGGCGATGTCACGGCGGAAGCCGTAGGCAACCTTGGAGTAGACAGACTTCGGCACGCCACAGATCCACTGCCACAGATCCAACTGGTGCGGCGCCTGGTTGACCAGCACGCCGCCGCCTTCGCCGCCCCAGGTTGCCCGCCATTCGCTTGAGTTGTAGTAGCCCTGCGGCCGCCACCAGTTGGTGATGATCCAGTTGGTTCGGCGGATCGCGCCGATTTCGCCGTTGTCGACGATTTCCTTGAGCTTCTGGTACAGCGGGTTATTGCGCTGGTTGAACATGATCGCGAAGGACAGTTCCGGCTTGCCGGCGGCAAACTCGTTGAGCTCCTTGACCTGCTTGGTGTAGACGCCGGCGGGCTTCTCCACGAGGGCATGGATGCCGCGCTTGAGCGTCTCGATGCCCATCTCCGGGTGCAGGAAGTGCGGCACGCAGGTGACGACGGCGTCGACGTCGCCGCTGTCCAGCATGGCGATGTAGTCCTCGTAGAACGGAACGTCCGGGTATGTTGCCGAAGCACGTTCCTTCTTCGCCGGATCAATGTCGCAGATGGCGCCGATCACCATATTCGGGACCAGTCCGTCCGCGATGAACTTCGCGTACATGCCGCCCTGCTGGCCCAGGCCGATGATGCCGAGGCGTACTTTCTTACCCATGTGGGGGTTCTCCCTAATCTAGAAAAGGTTCGAGTGGCCCATGGCCACGAGGTTGTCGTAGGAGGTCTGCAGCGCGTCCCACACCGTGCGCCCATAGAGTTCGTCCTGCTCCACGAGCAGGTAACGGGCGCCGGCGGCCTGCGCGGCCGGGATGATGGCGAGGAAATCCAGGTTGCCCTCGCCCACTTCGGCGAACTGGACCACATCCTTGAAATCGGCCATGAAGCCCTTGAAGTCCCCGGTTTCCAGGAAACCAAAGGCGCGCTCGGGCAGCTGGCCGATCCGGTAATCCTTCAGGTGCACCATGGCCGTGCGCCCGGCATACTTTTCCAAGGTGCGGACCGGGTCCAGGCCGCCGCGCTGGACCCAGTGGACATCGATTTCCAGGCCCATGGCCGGTGAGTTGGCGGCGATGATGTCCAACATGGAGGTGCCGTCAAACTTCGCGAACTCGATGTGGTGGTTGTGGTAATACAGGCCGATCCCGTGCCCGGCCAGTCGCTCGGCGTATTCGTTGGCCTGCTTGGCGAAGTCCACCACGGCGCCGATCGACTTCATGGCCGGGAACGGCAGCATGCCGATCCGCAGGAGCTTGGCGTCAAGACGCTGTGCGTCCTCGACAATCTTGTCGAAGTGGTCCTTCAGGGAATCGGCGGCCATGCCCTTGGGGGTTTCCATGGCCACCGAGAGGGCGGCCACGTCCATGCCGAGCTCGGTCTGCGCGCGGTCCAGTTCCACCACGTTCTCCGGCGTCATGGGGATCTGGGAGACCTCGACGGCGTTGTAGCCGATTGCGTTGACCTTCCGGAGCGTCTCGAACGCCCCGAGTTCGGCAAAGCTGTCCTTCAGCATCATCGCCTGCACGCCAATTCTGGCTGTTGTTGTCACGCCTGTTCCTCCATTGCCTGCCGGATCCTCGAAGAGAATCCGGCCGTTGTGTTCGTTTGCCGTTGTGTTCGTTTGTCGTTGTGTCCGTTTGTTGTGGTCTTTGCCTGAAGCGGCCCCTCAGGCGGGGACGCCCGCTTGTTCGTGCTGCATCCGCTGCGCTTCGAGCAGGCGGTGCCGGTCCGCGCGGCGCTGTTCCTGGCGGTCCGGGTCCGGGACCGGGGACGCGAGCAGCAGCCGCTGGGTGTAGGGGTGGTCGGGGTCGGTGGTGACGACGCCGGCCGGGCCTTGTTCGACGATCTCGCCGTGGTACATCACGGCGACGCGGTGGCTGATGTGCCGGACGACGTCGAGGTCGTGCGAGACGAAGAGGTAGGACACGCCGGTGTCCTTCTGGATCTGCAGGAACAGGTCCAGCACCCGGGCCTGGGTGGAGAGGTCCAGCGCGCTGACGGGCTCATCGCAGACAATCAGCTTCGGCGAGAGTGCCAGGGCCCGGGCGATCGCCACGCGCTGGCGCTGCCCGCCGCTGAATTCGCGCGGCAGCCGGTTGATGGCATCGGAGGGCAGGCCCACCTGGTCCAGGAGTTCCTTCACGCGCTTCTTGGCCTGCGCGGCTTCCATGCCCTGCACGCCCAGTGGTTCGGCGAGGATGTCGCCGATTTCCAGTGCGGGGTTCAGCGAGGTGTACGGATCCTGGAAGACCACCTGTAGCTCCCGGCTCAGGACCCGCCGGTCCTTGCGGGTGGCGTGGCTGATGTCCTTGCCTTCGAAGCTGATCTTCCCGGCGGTCACCGGGGCCAGCCCCAGGATGGCGCGGCCCAGGGTGGTCTTGCCGGACCCGGACTCTCCCACCAGTCCCAGGGTTTCGCCCCGGCCGATGGAGATGTTGATGTCCGTCAGGGCGCGGAAGGGCTTGGCCCGGAACTTCTTGCTGGGGTACTCCACCACGAGCTGCTCTACGGTGAGCAGCGGCGCGTTCTCCACGGTGCTCATGCGACGGGCTCCTTCTGCAGGGTGGAAACGAGCGTGGACATGGGTTCCTTGCCTTCGAGCATCGACGCCAAAAGCGTTTGTGTATAGGGTTCCTGCGGATTGCGGAGGATGTCGCGGACGGATCCTTCCTCCACGAGCCGGCCGTTCTGCATGACGGCCACGCGGTCGCAGAGGTCCGCCACCACACCGAAGTTGTGGGTCACCAGGATGACGCCGATGTTCAGGCGCTGCTGGAGTTCGCGCAGCAGGTCCAGGACGTCCGCCTGCACCGTGACATCCAGGGCCGTGGTGGGCTCATCGGCGATCACGAGGTCCGGTTCGCAGCTGATGGCTCCGGCGATCAGCACGCGCTGGGCCATGCCCCCCGAGACTTCGTGCGGGTAGGCGTTGAAGGTCCGGTCCGGGTTGGCGATGCCGACGTCCGTGAGCAGTTTCAGGGCCCGTTTCCTGGCCTCGGCCTTGGAGATCCCGAGGACGCGCACCATGGGCGTCACCAGCTGGTAGCCGATGGTGAAGGCAGGGTCCAGGTTGCTCATGGGCTCCTGTGGAATGTAGGAAATCCGTTTACCGCGCAGCTTGGACAGCCGCTCCTGGCTGACCCGTTCATCGCCCGGGGCAACGGTGTAGTTGCCGTCGAACTGGATGGAGCCGCCCACAATGCGCGCGTTGTCCGGCAGCAGCCCCAGGATGGAGAAGGCGGTCTGGGACTTGCCCGAGCCCGATTCGCCCACAATCCCCAGGATCTCGCCGCGGTCCACGTGGAAGGAGACGTCGTCAACGACTTTCTTGATGGAACCGTCTGCCTGGGGATACCCGACGCCGAGATTGGTCACCTTGACCAGGTGGTGCTCGGTTCCGGCGACGACGGTGGCCACCGGCTTCCGGGACGTCCGCACGGCGGCGGGTGCCGCCGTCGTGCCTTCCGGCGCGGCCTTCTTCTTGCGGTGGTTGATCTTCTCGCCGTCTTCCAGGGCGTCGCGGAGGGCGTTGCCGAGCAAAACCAGGCCGCCGATGGTCAGCGCCATGGCCAGTGCCGGCCAGAAGAGCAGGGTCGGGTTCAGGTAGACGTTCTTGAAGCCCTCGGAGAGCATGACGCCCCAGGTCGCCTTGGTGGGGTCGCCAAGGCCCAAGAACTCCAGGCCGGACTGGATGGCGATGGCCACGCCGGCAATCGCCGCGGTCTGGATGATGATGGGGGCCCGAACCACGGAGAAGATGTGGCGGGCGATGATGCTGAGGTCCGACAGCCCGGAGACGCGTGCGGCGTCAACATAGAGCTCGTTGCGCACCGACTGCACGGCCGTGCGGGTCAGCCGGAAATAGGACGGGCTGATCAGGACGCCGAAGGCGATCATGGACATCCACACCGAGGGGCCGAAGGCAGCACGGATGGTCAGTAGGACGATGAGGCCGGGAAGGCTCATGAGGATGCCGACCACCCAGTTCGAGGCTGCCTCGAACTTCCCGGCGTAGTAGCCGGCGATCAGGCCGGCCGGCAGGCCGATGGCAATGGCCACGCCCGCGCAGAGCAGGGCGGAAAGCAGCGTCAGCTGCGCCCCAAACAGAAGCCGGCTCCAGACATCGCGCCCGGCGCTGTCCGTTCCGAGGATGTTCACGGAGTCCGGAGCGGCGAGGGTCTTGGCAATATTGGCGTAGTTCTGGTCAAAGGGCGCCAGGACGGGCGCCAGGATGGCCAGGACCGCGATCACCGTCAGGATCGCGATGGCAGCGATCCCCAGCGGGTTCCTGAACAGGCGGCGAATGACGGTGGAGCGGACGACGGTGCCGCTCTGACCTGCGCCGGCCTGCCCTGCGCCTGTCTGAACCGGCGGGGCGGCCGGGGCCGGGGCGGCGGCAGCCGCAGTTTCTAAAGAATCGCTCATGACACACGCACCTTCGGGTTGAGCCAGCCATTAAGAATGTCCACCAGCAGGTTCACCACGATGACGACGACCACCGTGTACATCACGACGCCCATCACCACCGGAAGATCCGACTGGCCGGTGGCGGCGACTGCCAGCGGGCCCATGCCGGGCAGGGCGAAGATCTGCTCAATGATCACGACGCCGCCCAGCATGCCGATCAGCTGGAGGCTCAGCACGGTGAGTCCGGCGGGGGCGGCACTGCGCAGGACGTGCTTGAAGAGAATCTCGCGTTCGCTGATGCCCCGGCTGCGCAGGGTGCGGACGTAGTCCCGCTCGAGTTGTTTGATGACGGCGCTGCGGATCTGCTGCGCGCCTCCGGTGACGCCGTTGATCAGCAAGGCGATCACGGGAAGCGCCATGGAATAGACCCACGCGTCGGGTCCGGAGTCAGGCGAGATGGTGCTGGTGGCCGGGAAGAGGCCCAGCTGGATGGCCAGGAGGGTGACCAGGATGACGCCGATCACGAACCCCGGAACGGAGTCGCCGATGATGGCGCCAACCTGGACCACCCGGTCCACCCAGCCGCGCTTGACGGCAGCAAGGACGCCAATGAGGGCGGCGCAGATTGCGATCAGGATCATTGCGGCGAAGACCATGGTCATGGTCACCGGGATCCGGCTGGCCAGGGAGTTGGCCACCGGTTCCGAGCTGAACCAGGAGGCTCCGAGGTTTCCGCTCAAGGCATCGGTCACCCAGGCGAGGTAGCGGGCCACCAGGGGCTGGTCCAGTCCGAGCTCGTGTTCTTTCATCGCCACCTGCTCAGCGGTGGCCTGGTCGCCCAGGATGTTCCTGGCGATGCTCCCGCTGGAGATGTACAGCAGGAAGAAGGTGAGCGCCGAGACAACACCCAGCACCACCAGCCCGCTGCCCAGCCTTTTCGCAATGAACCTGATCATGGCGTCCTACTTGGCGGGTGAGTAGTTGTAGATGGACGGAACGGCCTGCTGGATCTGCGGGGTCACGTTCACCTTGGCGTTGTGGTAGTACATCTGGTTGACCCGGAACAGCGGCGCGAACCACGCCTGCTCCACCACATACTTGTTGACGTCCTGGGCCAGCTTCCCGACATCGGCGCCGCCGTTGCGCACGGCGTCAATCTTGGCGTCGAGCTCCGGCGTCGCGTTCTTGAACGGGTTGTAGAGCCCCTTCGTGGAGACGATCTGGTTGATGGCAACCGTCGGCTCACCCTGGAAGAGCGAGAAGTACATGGTGGTGAACTTCTGGGAAGCCACATCGGACGTGAAGGTGTTGGTCAGCGCGGCGCCCACCTTGAGGGTGATGCCCACGTCTGCCAGCTGCTGCTGGACGACGGAAATCTGGGTTTCGAACCCGGGGACGCTCGGGACTTCCAGGGTGACGCCGTTTTCGTAGCCGGCGTCCTTCAGGAGCTGCTTGGCCTTGGCGGGATCGTAGGTGTAGTAGTTCTCCAGCGCCGGGGTCCAGGCCCCGCTGGCCTTGCCAAACGGCTGCGAGGTCGGCGTGCCCTGTCCCAGCATGACCTGGTCCAAGATGGTCTTGCGGTCGAAGGCGTAGTTGATGGCCTGGCGGACCCTGACGTCCTTCAGCGCCGGGTTCTTGGCACCGTCACGGTCCATCAGGAGCAGCCCCTGCCAGTCAACCTCGTTGGCGGCCAGCTGCATCTTGGCGCCCTCGGCCTGCTTGCCGGTCTTGGGGTCCAGGAGGGTGGCGTCCACCTGGCCGGAGACCAGGGCGTTGGTGCGGGCGGTGAGATCGGTCAGGATCTTGAAGGTCAGCTTGGAGTACTTCTGCAGATCCTTGTTCCAGTAATCCTTGCGTGCCGTGAAGACCGTCTGGGAATCCTTGACGGACGCGGCCTTGTCCATCACGTAAGGTCCGGAGCCGACCGGTTCGGTCTTGATGCCCTCGGTGCCGAGCGCCTTGGGGCTGCCCATCAGGCCGGCGGCCTGGCTCAGGAAGTATTCCAGGGCCGGGTCCGGGGTAGTGAGGTTGATGTCAATGGTGTCGGCGTCCACAACCGTCACATCCTGAACGGAGGACAGCTGCGCCATCTGCGGGCCGTTGGCCGTCTTGAAGTGGTCGATGTTGGCCTTGGCGGCCTCGGCGTCGAACTTGGCGCCGTCGCTGAAGGTGACGTCCGTGCGCAGGTCCACCGTCAGCTTGGTGTTGGTCGCGTTGTACTTCCAGTCCGTCGCCAGCATGGGGCTGAGCTTTCCGTCCGGTTCCCGCAGGATCAGCGTGTCATAGACCGCCTGGTACGGCTGGAGAAGGTGGCCCACGTGCGCCTGGGCGGGATCCCAGGACCGGACGTCCTGGATGGTGCCCAGCGTCAGGGACGTGGCGGGGGTGCCGGCGGCCGCGCCGCCGGCCGCAGCGCCGCCGCCGCCACAGGCTGTGAGCGCGAGGGACGCGCTGAGGATGAGGGCAGCTGCTGCTGCCTTGGGACCGAACTTCATTGTTGGCTCCTATCGCTTGACGAGGTCCGTGTCACGGGACGCTTGCAGCGGCACTGTGGCCTGGACCACAGTGCCGCTTGTGGGTTCAGCGTACGTTGGGTTGCCATATCTGGCAACCGGTTGTCATTAACTTTCGGCTTTGTTGCTTTACAACGCGTTTGAAGGCGCAGCACGACGGCGGAATGGCGCCACTTAGCGGGCATGCGGGGCGCTCCGGAGCTCTTGGGGACCGGCGGTTCCGGGTAGGAGCCCGCGGCCCGCGCCGGGGTGCTCCGGGCGCCCTCTGCTTAGGAGACCTTGGCCTCGGAGCCGGGGTAGGACTGCCGGTACAGTTCCTTCACGATCCGCAGCGACTTCGCCCCTTCGGCGGCGTCAATCCAGAACGGGCCCGGTTGCGCCAGCCCGGCATAGAAGTCCGCGATCAGCAAGGCATGCGAGACGCCCCAGTAGGAGCGCCCGCCCGAGCCGATAGCGCGTTCGCGCACCACCTCGCTGCGCCCGTCGGCGTACGTCACCGTCAGGTCACCGCGCAGGCTCAGTGCTGCCGTTTCGGTGCTGATATCCAGGGTGACGGGTGCGTTGACCGCGTTGGCGAGGGTGGCATAGAAGACGCTGCGCGCGCCGTTGCTGTGGAGGGCGGCGAACTCCGCCGTGTCCTCCACCTCGATGGCTTCTGCGAGGGCGCGGGTCGAGGCGCTGCCGGAGAGCGACACGATGTCCCCCACCAGCCATTGCAGCAGGTCAACGGTGTGGATGGCCTGGTTCATCATGAGGCCTCCGCCGCCACCGCCCCAGCTTCCGCGCCAGGGCCGGCTGAGGTAGTAGTCGGCGTCACGGTGCCACATGACGGTGGCCGAGGCCCCCAGCACGTTGCCCAGCCCACCGGAGTCGAGCAGCCGCCGCATTTCCTGCACCGGGGCGTTGTAGCGGTTTTGGAAGCACAGGCCAATCCGGGCCGTGCTTTCCGCGGCAGCGGCCAGTAGCCGCTCGCCCTCGGCCAGGGTGTGCGCCAGGGGCTTTTCGAGCACCACGTGGATGCCGCGGCGCAGGCAGTCGATCGCGATCGCAGCATGCTCGTGATGCGGGGTGGTGATGTGCACGACGTCCGGGGCGGCCGCCTCCAGCATGTCGCGGTAGTCCTCGAACGCCGGGACCCCGTGAGCCGCCTGCGCCGTGGCGCGGCGCTCCGGATCCGTGTCGCAGACGGCCACCAGTTCGGCGTCGTCCATCCCGGCAAGCGCGTCAAAGTGAACGATCGACACGTCGCCGCAGCCGATGATTGCCGCCTTTGGCATCCGTAGCTCCCTCATTCGTCTAGTGCTTCATCCATTGGCTGATTCATTCGTTGGGTGCTGCTGCGCTCCTGCTAGATGAGGTCGATGTGGTTTGTCGCGGCCAGCCCGGCGAAGGCGCGGGCCGCGGAACCGAAGGCAACCGGGCCGGAGAATCCGCCCAGTTCATGGGCGCTGGCCAGGTGCGGCTCCAAGGAGGCGAAACCGCGGTAGCCGTCGGCTTTCAGGGCCGCGACGGTTTCCTTCAATTCGCCGTCGCCCTCCCCGGCCGGGACCACTTCGCCGGTTCCCGCCAGCGCATCCTTGACTTGGAAGTATTCCAGGTAGGGGCGCAGCATGGCGTAGCCGTCGGTGAACGGCTTGACGCCGACCTGGACGAAGTTCGCGTTATCCCAGGCGAGGCGCAGGGACGGCGAATCGACGGACTTCATGATGTCCAGCACCCGCTCGGGCGTATCGCCGTAAATGCCCTTTTCGTTCTCATGCAGAAGCACGACGCCGGCCTGCGCGGCGAGCGCCGCCAGCGCCGCCATGCGGGTCATCACGTCCTCGCGGATCTCTTCCTGGCTCTGTCCCTCGGCCCGGTAGAAGGAGAAGATGCGGATGTACTTGGTGTCCAGCGTCTTGGCGGCCTCAATGATCCGGCGCAGCCGCTGCACCTCATGCTCAACCGGAAGGGACACCTCCACCTTGCCGATGGGGCTGGCGACGGCGGAGACCTTCAGGCCCTTGGCGTCCAGAACCGCTTTGAGTTCGACGAGCTGCTCCGCCGAAAGCTCGGAAACGTTGGTTCCCCAGGCGCTGCGCACCTCAATGTGCTTGGCGCCGATCGCCAACAGCACTGCTGCCTGGACCTCGGGATTGGGGTCAACCTCGTCGCCAAAGCCGGAGAGGGTGAAGCTGGTTGATGCTGACGCTGTTGTCAATTTGGGCTCCCGATTCAAGTGCCCCGCCACCGGGGCAGGGTGAGTCAGTTCACAGTGATGGTCTCGATGCGAGTCTAACCGGACTGCCAATTCTTGACAACCGATTGCCAAACGTTTGCAACTGTGCCATTCTTTGTTCACGACGCCCCCATAGCACGGCTCACTCGGCACGGTTACCCAGCAACGCGCGCCGTGATCCGCGCCTGGTGGTTTCCGGCAGATTTCCTTGTGTGCTCAAAAACCTAATGCGCGGAAACCCGAACATCACTGCCCAGAGACACTTGCTCAGAGAGGAGCCCCGTGTCGACGCATCCGGACCAGGCCGAGCGGCCCGCAACCATCCATGACATTGCAGCGCTCTGCGGCGTGGCGGCCTCCACCGTTTCCCGGGCGCTCTCGACGCCGGAGCGGGTCAACGTCCGGACCCGCGCGCGGATCGAGGAAGCGGCCGCCATGCTCAACTACACACCCAACAGCCAGGCCAAGGCACTCAGTTCCGGCCGCACCGGCGCCGTAGGGGTCCTGGTACCCGACATCACCAACCCCTTCTACTTCGATCTCATCCGCGGCACGCAGCTCCAGCTCAAGGCCGCCGGGTACACCCAGCTGCTGGTGGACACGGAGGAATCCGATGAGGTGGAAGCCAGCGCCATGGAGCAGCTCCGCAAGGGGGCCGACGGCATCATCGTGGCCGCCTCCCGGCTCAGCGACGAGGTCCTCCTGGCGGCGGCGGCGAAGATCCCGGTGGTTGCGGTCAACCGCGACGTTCCCGGAGTGCCCGCAGTCATCATCGACACCCCCTCCGCGACCAGCCAGGCACTGGACCACCTGATCTCGCTGGGGCACACCCGGGTGGCCTATGTGGCAGGTCCCGTGTCGTCGCAGTCCAGCGAACGGCGGTGGACGGCCTTGTCCGAGGCGGCCGAGGCGCGCGGCGTGGAGGCCCATCGGCTCGGGCCCTTCGCCCCGACAACACAGTCCGGCGCCGCCGCCGCGGATGCCGCCGTGCACAGCCGGGTCAGCGCCTGCATCGCTTTCAACGACCTCATTGCCATCGGGATGCTCCAGCGGCTGCGCGAGCGCGGGATCCGCGTCCCGGAGGACATGAGCATTGTGGGCTGCGACGACATCTTCGGCGCGGACTTCTGCAATCCGCCGCTGACCACCATGGCCTCCCCCATCGAGCAGGCCGGCCGGGTGGCCGTGTCCATGCTGCTGGCCCGGTTGAATCCCCTGGCCGGCGGAGCACGACGCAGCCGCTCGGTCATGCCCACCCACTTGACGGTGCGCGGTTCCACCGGCCCGGCTCCGCAGGATCGATAAGCAAGGCCGGCGATCGACGGCGCCGGAGCCGCACGGCATTCGTGGTTTTCGCGCCGCTTCCGGACGCGTGCACCGATTCCGGCAGTGCGCACCGGGGATCCGCGTGGCGGTTGTCCGAAAGCGCAGCGGCGGTCCGGCAAAGCCGCGCAATTCCGACCCCGGTGCGGCGCCTGACCCGCCGTCCCGGCTGCAACAGTTGAGCGTGGTTGACACCGCTGACTAGGCTGTGAGGCATGCGTGAACTCCAGGCGAAGATCATCGAAGAAATGGGCGTGCAGCCCCGGATCGACCCGGCCGGGGAGGTGCGCAAACGCGTGACGTTCCTGAAGGAATACCTGACGGCCACCCACACCAAGGGGTTTGTCCTGGGCATCTCGGGCGGCCTGGACTCCTCCCTGGCCGGGCGGCTGGCCCAGCTGGCGGTCGAGGAGCTTGAGTCCGAGGGCGTCGAGGCGAATTTCGTAGCCGTCCGGCTCCCCTACGGCGTCCAGCACGACGAGGACGATGCCCAGGCGGCCCTGGACTTCGTGCGCGCCAAGACCGAGTGGACGTTCAACATTTCGGCCGCGGTGGACGGCTTCGAGGACGAGTTCGAGAAGACGGTCGGCACCGGGATTTCCGACTTCCACAAGGGCAACACCAAGGCCAGGACCCGGATGATCGCCCAGTACGCCCTGGCCGGCGAGCACAATTACCTTGTGATCGGCACAGACCACGGTGCCGAATCCGTCACCGGATTCTTCACCAAGTACGGCGACGGCGGGGCCGACATCCTGCCGCTGTTCGGGCTCAACAAGCGCCAGAACCGCGCGCTGCTGGCCGAACTCGGCGCGCCGGCCCGGATCTGGGAAAAAATCCCGACGGCGGACCTTCTGGACGGGACGCCCGGCCGCACGGATGAGGATGAACTCGGCCTGAGCTACGACCTGATCGATGACTACCTCGAGGGCCGCGAAGTGCCGGACGCCGTTGCCGAGCGGATCGAGGGAATGTACCTGCGGACCCGCCACAAGCGCACGGTTCCGGTCACGATTTTCGATACTTGGTGGAAGTAGCCGGCACCCCCAAGGGCTGATGCGGCGCCGGCAGTCACCTGCCGGCGCCGCAGAATCCAGTCTGCCCTATTCCGGCCCCCTACTCCCGGACTTCGACGGTGCCCACCATGCCCATGAAGTCATGCAGGGCGCAGATGTACTTGAACTCGCCGGCCGAATGGAAGGTCACGGTGAAGTGGCTGCCTGGCGGCATCAGCCCGGAGCTCAGGTCCCCGCCGGTGAAGTGAGCGGGGTCGCCGAGCGGCGCGAAGATGTTGGCCGGTTCCTTGCCGAACGTGACGGTGTGCGGGGCTCCCATGCCGTTGTTCACGAATGTCACGCTTTCACCGACCTTGATGCTGATTTCCTGGTGCACAAACCGCATCACCATGGAGGTCCCGTTGTCCGTGCCGGCGATGACCGTGTGGTTGGTGGCTTGGTCGCGGGCCGCGTCCCAGGACTTGTGTCCGTCGCGCAGGATGCGCTGTTCCTGTTTCTTGGCGTGGCGGTCGTACTGCGACTGCGTGTACGGGTAGTCAGTTCCTGCGTCCCGGACATGGACCATGCCTTTCATGGCCATCCCGTGCACCAAACAGTAGTACGTGAATTCACCGGTGTGCGGGAATTTCAGTGTGTACTTCGCGGCTTCCTTAAAACCGCTATTGGACACGTTGGACATGACTCCGGAGCTGAAATATGAGTGCCCGTCGTAGACGTTGCTGCCCTGTTTAGAGATCTCTTGCGGATCCGTGGGGTTGAACGGCTGTGTGGATTCCAGTGATTGGCCGGCGGCCAGGAACGTGACGGTGTGGATCTCGGCGGAGTTGGCCTTCCACGTCACCTTGTCGCCGGCGTTGATGTAAATATGCTCGGGCAGGAATGCCATGCCTTGAATCGCCTGGTCTTCGGATTCGGACCCGACCTGCACGGTCCACGTTCTTGACGGCTTGCTGCCGGTCGCCTGGGCGGCGCCGCTGAGTGCCAGAGGCAGCACCAGTGCCATCCCGGCAGCTATCAGGAGGCGCACAAGGCGCGGCATTGCATGTATTGCGGGGTGAGGAGCCATACGACTCACTCCTTTGGGGGGATTCCAAATGTACGGCCGGGGACCGGCCTGGTGTTCGTTTCACGGCCGACGTCGACCACGGCGCCGGCCGGCGCCGGCGGAGGGCGCGTCCGCCGGACCGTTCCTCCCCGGGACCCCGTGGCGGGGTCGGGGAGTACGGCCGCCGGACCGTGCCCGCTGGCCGGGCACTGGCGATCATATCGGTGCGGGTAACCTCAGCTCACAGAGCGGCAGCTGAAGTCTCCGGATGCAGTTATCATCGTGCTCCGCGGCCCTTGTTTTGTCGAGGCGTCCGGGCCGGCCCATAAAGCACAGCGACACTCCGATGGGTCCTAGCGGGTGCCTTGCAGCTGCGTCGAGATGCGGTGGGCCTCGTCCATGAGCAGCCGTCCCAGCTGCGGGCGACGGTCTTCCCGGAAGCGCGGCTCGATGCCCGTCAGGGAAAGGGCCCATGCGGGGCGGCCCCGCTGGTCGAAGACCGCCGCACCCATCCCCCAGCTTCCTTCCAGGATCAGCCCCGGGTTGACCGCATAGCCGGCCTGCCGCGTGGCTTCGAGGTTCTCACGGACAAGCGCTTCCGTGTGCCCGGCCGCGAAACTGCCCGCGTGGGCTGGCCAATCCGAGAGCAGTTCCTCCTGCTCTTCCGCCGGCAGGAACGCCATGATGGCGGTGCCCGCGGAGGCGACGCCGAGCGGAAACCGCACGCCCTCGTGCAGCACGAAGGACCGGACCGGGAAACTTCCTTCCTCCCGGAGCAGGCAGACCGTTTCGTTGCCGCGGCGGATGGAAAAGAAGGCGCTCTCGCCAGTCTCCTCGGCGAGGCGGCGGAGGCTGGGCCGGGCGATGTCCTCAAGCGGGAAACGGGCCGAGGCCACGGACCCCAGCAGCAAGATCTCCGGACCCAGCACCCAGTTGCCGCCCTGCGGGTCCTGGTCCAGCAGGCCCTCGGACGCCAGAGACGAAAGCAGCCGGTGCACGGTGGGCCGGGTGAGCCCGGATTCCCTGACGAGTTCCACGAGCGGGGAGCCTTCCGGTTTTCTTCCGACTATGCGCAGCAGCGACGCGACGCGGCTGACGACTTGTGCGCCCTGGACAGGTAATGAAGACATGTTCTTTCCTCGGATTTTGCGTTAGACCCACTCAAACTATCCATATTGTGGACGCTCACCAGTGTACCGTCCACACTGTAAAAACGGCATGGATGAGGCCAAAATCATCCATTGACAGCCGTCATTTCGGCACCGTAGGCTCCAACAGCAGGGTAACGGTCCACAAAGTGGATTGCGTCAAGAGCTCAATGAGGAGATGCGATGTCAAAGGTGAAATCCGGAGCGGCCGCGGCGCTGCAGGACGTACTGCGGGACGGCATGACGCTCGCCGTCGGAGGCTTTGGCCTCAGCGGCATCCCGGCTGACCTGATCGAGGCGGTGCGCGATTCGGGCGTCAAAAACTTCACCGTGGTGTCCAACAACATGGGCGTGGACGGCAAGGGCCTCGGCATCCTGATCGAAGCCGGACAGGTCCGCAAGGTGATCGCCTCCTACGTCGGGGAAAACAAACTGTTCGCCGAGCAGTACCTGGCCGGCAAACTGGAGGTGGAGTTCACCCCGCAGGGCACACTTGCGGAGCGCCTCCGTGCCGGCGGCGCCGGCATCCCGGCCTTCTACACGAAGACCGGCGTGGGCACCCTCGTCGCCGAGGGCAAGCCGCTCGCCGAGTTCGACGGCGAAACATATGTTCAGGAACGCGCCATCAAGGCCGATGTCGCCCTGGTGCACGCGCACACCGCTGACACCGACGGCAACCTGATCTACCGCTACACCGCGCAGAACTTCAACCCGGTGGTGGCCACGGCCGGCGCCGTGACTGTCGCCGAAGCCGAGGTGATCGTGGAGCCCGGCCAGCTGGACCCGAACCACATCGTCACCCCAGGCGTGTTCGTCCAGCGCCTCGTCCAGGCCAGCGCCCGCGTCAAGGACATCGAACAGCGGACCGTCCGTCCCCGCACTGTAGCTGCCGAAACCGCCGAAGCCACATCCGTGCCGGCCTGAGCGCCGCCCTACTTTCTTCAGGAGAACCATCATGGCTTGGACCCGGAATGAAATGGCTGCCATCGCGGCCGAAGAATTGAACGACGGCGACTACGTCAACCTTGGCATCGGCATCCCCACGCTGGTGGCCAACAACCTGCCCGAGGGCGTCCGCGTTGTCCTGCAGAGCGAGAACGGGCTGCTCGGCATGGGCCCGTTCCCCTATGAGGGCGACGAAGACGCGGACCTCATCAACGCCGGCAAGCAGACCGTCACCGTCCTGCCCGGCGGCAGCATCTTCGACTCCGCCACATCCTTTGGCATGATCCGCGGCGGCCACGTCAAGGTCGCGATCCTGGGCGCCATGCAGGTCTCCGGGAACGGCGACCTCGCCAACTGGACCATCCCCGGCAAGATGGTCAAGGGCATGGGCGGCGCCATGGACCTCGTCGCCGGCACCCCGCGCGTCGTGGTCCTCACGGAGCACAACACCAAGGACGGCACCGCGAAGATCGTCAAGGAATGCACCCTGCCGCTCACCGGGCTCAGTTGCGTGGACCGCATCATCAGCGACCTCGCGGTGTTTGACCTTGTGAAGAATGAACAAGAAACAGGCGGCGGGCGGCGGCTCACGCTCACCCGCCTCGCCCCCGGCGTCACGGTGGAAGAAATTCGCTCGAAGACCGAAGCCGACTTCGACGTCGCGCCCGAAGCACTTGAAGTAACCGAAGAGACAACAGCATTCGAAGGAGCCACGGCATGAGCCTCAAAGACCAGTTCGGCAAGGACGTCCTGCTCACCGGCTGGGGCCACAGCCGCTTCGGCAAACTCACCGACGAGACCCTCGAGTCCCTCATCGTCCAGGTCGCCACCGAGGCGATCGGCAACGCCGGGATCGAGCCCGGCCAGATCGACGAGATCTACCTGGGCCAGTTCAACTCCGGCATGATGCCGCTGGCCTTCCCGTCCTCGCTGGCACTCCAGGTCTCGGACCAGCTCGCCAACGTCCCCTCCACCAGGGTTGAGAACGCCTGTGCCTCCGGCTCGGCCGCGTTCCAGCAAGGCACCAAGTCCCTCCTGGCCGGCACCGCCAAGACCGTCCTGGTGATCGGCGCCGAAAAGATGACCCAGGCCGGGGCCGACGTCGTGGGCGCGGCCCTGCTCGGCGCCGACTACGACATGGCCGGCAAGACCTCCACCACCGGGTTCACCGGACTCTTCGCCGAGGTCGCCAAGCACTACGAGAAGCGCTACGGGGACGGCAACGGAAAGCTCGGCGACGTCCTGGGCACCATCGCAGCCAAGAACCACCGCAACGGCGTGGACAACCCCTACGCCCAGCTCCGCAAGGACCTCGGCGAGGAGTTCTGCCGCACCGTCTCGGACAAGAACCCGATGGTGGCCGATCCGTTGCGGCGCACCGACTGCTCCCCCGTGTCCGACGGCGCCGCCGCCGTCGTCCTCAGCGTCGCCCCCACCGGGGGCGCCACCGCGCCGGTGCGGCTCGCCGGGTTCGGCCAGGCCAACGACTTCTTCCCGGCCGAGCGCCGGGATCCCACCGAATTCGCCGCCACCCGGGTCTCCTGGCAGCGCGCCCTGGGGATGGCCGGCGTCGGCCTGGAGGACCTCGACTTCGCGGAAGTCCACGACTGCTTCACCATCGCCGAGCTGTTGATGTACGAGGCCATGGGACTGACCGAACGCGGCCAGGGCGCCCGGGCGCTCGAGGAAGGCTGGGTCTTCAAGGACGGCAAGCTTCCCGTCAACGTCTCGGGCGGCCTCAAGGCCAAGGGCCACCCGGTCGGCGCCACCGGCGTCTCGCAGCACGTCATCGCCGCCATGCAGCTCACCGGCACGGCCGGCGCCATGCAGTTGGCCAGCCCGCGTCGGGCCGCGGTGCAGAACATGGGCGGGGTCGGCATCGCCAACTACGTCAGCGTCCTCGAAGCCGTCTAAGAAGAACCAACGCGGGGTCAGATGCAGCCCATTCCTCATGGCTGGATGGACCACATCTGGCCCCGCGTTGCTTGTGGTGGGGGCGCCGGCGGCAGGAATCCGCGGGAAGGGGCGGCCGCTTGTCACCGCTGTCTTTGATGCCGCGGTTCCCATAGGATTTCAGAGGGCTAAATGCATTCCCGGCGACCGCCGGACCACAAGGAGGTGGCGGATGCCGACAGGACCACCCAGTGCGTCAAGCAAGTTCCGCGCGCCCGAGCCTGTTGGCCAGTGGGTTCACCGTGCGCGGCTGACCGAGATGCTCCACTCGGACCGGAAACGGCGGCTCGCGTTGATCCACGCCCCGGCCGGTTTTGGCAAGTCGACCCTTGCCGCCCAATGGATGGAAAGCCTCGCGTCCCAGGGGCTCGTCACCGTCTGGTTGTCCTTGGACCGGGACGACAACAACACCATCTGGTTCCTTTCCCATCTGCTCCAGGCAATCCGCAAAGCCCGGCCCGGACTCGAGGAGGAGCTGCAGCAATTGCTGGAGGAGCGCCCCGACGACGCTGAGCAATACGTGGTTCCCGCCCTCATCAACGCCATCGATGAGGGCGGCGAGGACATCGTCATCACCCTGGATGACTGGCATCTGGTCACGGAGCCCAGAACCAGGGCGGTAGTGGAACGGCTGCTCGATGCCGGCGGCTCACATCTGTCCTTCATCATCACCAGCCGCACCCGCTCAGGCCTGCCACTGGGCCGGCTTATGGTGCGGGACCAGCTGCTCGAAGTGGACGCGGTCGCACTGAGGTTCGATGAAAACGAATCCCAGGACTTCCTGGTCGGCATCAACCGGCTCGATCTGGATGCGGGAGACGTGGCCAGCCTCCACCGGACGACTGAGGGCTGGATCGCCGCGCTGCAACTGGTCTCCCTGTCACTCAGGGACCACCGCGAGGCCTCAGAACTGATCGAACGGCTCTCCGGCAGGCACGCCTCGATCGGTGAATATCTGGCCGAAAACGTCCTCGACACCCTCGACCCCGAAACGCTGGATTTCCTGCTGACGACGTCGGTTCCGGAACGGCTGTGCGCGGGGCTGGCGTCCGCCCTCTCGGGAGTCGAACTGGGCCAGGCGATGCTGGAGAAGATCCAGGCGCAGGATCTTTTCCTGCAGCCCCTCGACGAGGACGGCACGTGGTACCGCTATCACCACCTGTTTGAGGACTACCTGCGCCGACGTCTGGAGCGGGATTACCCGGGCCGGACCAAGGAACTGAACCTGATCGCTGCCCGCTGGTATTCGGAAAACGGATTCCCCAGCGACGCGGTGGACCATGCCCTCGCCGCCGGGGACGTTGAGCTCGCGGTGGAGATCGTCGAATTCCGCGCCATGTGGCTAGTGGAACACTCCAGCATGTCGACCCTGTTGGCTCTCGTCGGCAAGATCCCGGCTGACCATGTGGCCGGGCAAGCCCGGCTCCAGACGGCGATAGCCTGGGCCCATACCCTGCTTCACCAATCCGCAGCGGCGCAGAGTGCCTTGGACCGGGCTGAAGCCGTGATGCCCGCCGATGCGACCCTGACCGAACACGACCGCTTTGAACTGGGCGTCGAAGGGCTCGTTGTGCAGAGTTGCATCGACATGTATGGCGACAGAGTAAACCACGTGGATGAACTGGACGAGAAGTGCTTCGCCCAGGCGGATCTGCTCCGGCCCTGGATCGTGTCGGTGGCAGCGAACGTCTCCACGTTCAAGAAGATCCACGACGGCGATTACCCTCTCGCTTTGGAACAACAGCGCTGGGCCGCGAAGTTCCACGGTCTCACCTCGGGGCCCTTCAGTGGCGTGTACGGACAGTGTTTCGCGGGGCTTGCCGCCTACGCCCTGCTCGATCTGGACAGCGTGGACCAGCACTTCACCGCGGCTGTGGAACTCGGCCGGCGCAAGGCCGGGCGATACTCGCACGCGGCGCGGCTGGCGGGAGCAATGATGGGCCAGCTCCTCTATGAACGCGGCGAACTCGACAAGGCCGAGAAGTTACTGGAGGAAACCCGCGAGCTGGGCTCCGAAGGCGGGGTGGTTGACTTCATGTTGTCCACATACGGGACGCTGGCAAGAATAAAAGCACTTCGGGGGGACACTCCGCGGGCCCGGGAAATACTCGATGAAGGCGATCTGGTGGCCGACAGCCTCGGCCTGGACCGGCTCAAATTGGTCATGAATCTGGAACGCGTGCAGTTGGGCATCAGCCCCCGGACCATCGACGCCGAACCCCACAATGCCGTGCTGGGCGCGGCAGTTGCCCAAGAAGCGGCGGACACTACCGGGCCACGGCTGGAAGGGCTGGCCGAGGCCAGGCACCAGATCCAGCTGGCCACGCAGCTGCGGTCCGCCATGGCTGACGCCGAGCACGAGGGACCGGCCTCCCCCAGGCCACTGGCCACGGTGGAAGGCGCCCGCCGCCTGCTTTCACGGGCCGCAGCCTATTTGGGGCCGAGGGCGGAGCTAAATGCCCGTATCCTGCTGGCGGCCGCTCTGGAACAGGCGGGGAACCGTGAGGAAGCCGAAACGACGCTCTGGCCTGCACTCGAGACGTGTTGCCGGCTGGGCCTGGTCCGGCCCGTCCTCGATGGCGGCTCAGGCTGCCTGGATCTGGTGCGCGCCACCTCGGCCAGGCTGCGGCGGGAGCCCGGCCCGGAGGTGAGGAGCCACGAGTTACCGCGTTTCCTCAGTATCCTCATCCGGCTGGATTCCCAGGCCAAGACGAACCGTGATGCCCGGTGGTCTGCAGAGGCCGTCTCTCCCCCCACGGGCGCGGGCACCACCGTTCCGGAACCGGGCTTGTCGCAGCGCGAACAGATGATCCTGCGTCTTGTCGAGAAGGAAAGGTCCAACCGCGAAATCGCCCAGGAGCTGCATCTGGGCATCAACACCGTCAAGTGGTATCTCAAGAGCCTGTTCAACACTCTCGGCGTCAGTGACCGAAGGGCCTGCGTCATAGAGGCCCGACGGCGGCATCTGCTCCCGCCGAAGTAACCCGACGTCAGTTACCCCAGGGTTTCCAGTCTGGCCAGCACGCCCTCCGGCGATGCGGCGCTGGGGATCTCGCCCAGGTAGAAGTCCCCGGCCGGGAGTTCCGCATCCGACCCCAGCCAGAACCCTGCAGGAATATAGGCGCCAACCGCGGCGTCCCCGTGCAGACGCGCCTGATCGTCGTCGAGCTGCCCCAGCGTCCAACGGTAGTTGCCGGCCAGATTGGCAATCGGAGTGTAGGTCTCCAGCGGAACGTGCACGCCGCGGGAGGCACCGGCAGAGGTTCGGTTGTCCAGCAAGAGTCCCGCGACGGGCAGCCCCGCGAACGCCCGCAGCCAGTCGCTGACATACATGGAGGCATTCTCGGCGTTGTCGGCGTCGAGGGCGCTGGTATCGTCCGCGCCCGAAAAGTGGTGCGTGTCCGTGAGCCACATCATCGGCGACGGGATGCGAAGCACCACAGGCTGGCGGGCTGTCTTGGCGAACAAGGTAACGAAGTCCAGCACCGCCCGGTTGAGGTCCTCGTCGCCCAGCAAAGTCCTCAGCGCGAACCCTGTCCGGGATCTGGCCGCCATGCCGGTCTCAAGCCTGGTGTTGCCGGCGGTCAAATGACCGTACAGCCGGTCCAGGTCCAGGAGCGCCACGTCCGGCCGGAGCAGCCCCTGTGCCTGGGCGAAGAAAGCGGCATACGCCGTGGCGTTGTCCCACGGGACGGGACGGCCACGAAGAATCACGGAAGCTGCGTACTCGTGGTGGTCGAACACCATGGCTTTCGGCCGCCCCGACGGAGGGGAGGCAACAACGTTGGCGAGGGTGGTGGCGGTGGAAGTGGTCATGACGTCTTTCTCCATACTTTGGCTGATATAGGCCTTAAGCGCCGCACCGTCCTGGCTGGGGAGGATGCGGCGCTGAAGGCTTCTGGGGTTGCTGTGTCGCAGCCCGGGACGTGCCGTAACGGGCTAGGACTTACGGTGGACAACTTCCCCGTGCTTCTGCTCGAGCTCGCGGATTCGGTCCTCCAGGGCGCTGATCTTCACTTCCCTGCGATCCGGAAGCATGATCAGCGGCAGCTTGTCGATGGTCGCCTTGACCCGTTCCGGTCCGTTATTCGTGAAGTGCGTGGCGGTGAGCTCCTCCGTGTCGTCGCCCCAGGACCCGTAGTAGAGCAGGTCCTTCGGGGGCTCGGTTTTCACGTAGCCCTCAAGGAACTCCTTGTACGGCTTGCCGCGGGCGATCCGGGCCTGCCGTGAGTCGTGGCGCTGCCGGGTGGTTGCCTCCTGGTCCACCACAAACGTTTCAGGATCCCAGACGACGCCGTAGATGCTGGTGGCGACCTTCGGTGAAATGCGGCCGAGTTCCAGATCCTTGGCCACTGCTTCCGGATCACGTTCCAGAACGTCGCCGTACCCGCCGCCGGAGCCTTGGGCGATCATGTACATCTCGCCGTCCTTGGCGACGTCGAACTGCAACCCCATATGGGAAGTGGTGTATTTACCGCCCTCGTAGGGCTGCTCGTTCATGATGCGCTCCATGGACAAATCGAATTTGCTGGAGTCCTTGCGGATGACGTCGTAGATGTTGATGCCCTTCACCATGGCCAGCGGTGTCGTGCTGCAGCCGTAGCCGCCGAACATTCCCGTGACGGACGAGAACTTGGATCCCGAGGTAACGGTCATGAAGCCCCACATCGGCGTTCCCTCGGCGGCGACGATCATCTCATAGCCCATGCCGCCGCTGTTCTTGCCGAAGCCCTGGTTGTCGCGGACGATCCGCTTGCTGACCAACTGCATGAAAGGAACTTCCTCTTCCATGACTTCCTGTTCGGCAGTGTCAGCCATGGCACAGAACAGCGGTGAGACAGCGTCTTCACCGTCACGGAATGCCTTGGCACCCCCACCCATGCCGTTGAGGTCGGCACACAGGTTTCCTACCTGGTCGCCGTGCTGGGTCAGGCCTCCCCACAGGAAGGTGTTGATCTGGTTGAACCACGGAGCCAGGACATTGGAGAACTTCTCCGGGTTGGAGAACTGCATCTTGGCGAAAGCTGTTTGCAGGGCCGAGAATCCGCGGAACGACGCCTGCAGCGATTGCCCCATCGGAGCATCGTAACCAGCGTCTGCCCACGTGTGTTCATCCGAGATGATGTCGATAGGAGACATCGCCGAGGTGCAGCGGGGCAGGTCAGGCCACCAGAACGCCAGGATTGCCTGCATCATCATCGATTTGACCGAGCACAGCGGGGAGTTAATGGCCCGGTTGAGGATTTCGGGACCCGTGCCCCTCAGGTCCACCGTCATTTTGTCACCCTTGACCGTCACCTTGCAGGCGAACTTGATCAGGATGTTCTCCTTGAGCGTGGAGTCCATGAACTGGTTAAAGGACACGGTCCCGTCCGGCAGTTCACTGATGCGGCGCTTGACTTCCTGCTCCACGTCTTCAACGGTGACCCGCAGGGCAGCGACGAAGGTCTCCACTCCCACTTCGTCGATGATGCTGTCGACGCGTTCCTGGATGCGCTGGACGGCGCCGATCTTGACCTTGAGGTCAGCCAGTTGCAGCTTGGGGTCGCGAACCGAGTGCTGCAGGAATGTCAGCAGGTCCCGGCGCAGATCTCCCTTCTCGACGATCTTGAACGGGGACATCCGGAGTCCGTCGTCGAACGGGGTCTCGGAACCTGACGGCATTCCGCCGGGCTCGCAGGCCCCGTTCTCGCCTTCGTGGATGGTCGCGGCGACCCAGGCAATGATCTTTCCCTCGCGGAAGATCGGCATGATCATGGACTGGTCCGTGTTGTGGACGTTTCCGTACCGGGCGTCATTGTGGATGAACCCATCGCCGGGGTTGATCCCCACCGTCGGCTCGTCCTTCCAATACTTCATGATGTAGCGGATCGGGTGGTGCAGGATCGCCGAGAACGCGATCACGCCGTGGCAGGACAGGTAGGTGACATCCCCTTCGGCGGTGTAGATCGCCGTCGTCAGGTCCCCCCATTTGGCGCCGGGAGCGGCACCCATGGCCTCGCACATTTCGTAGCCCTCATCCAGGGCGCCGGCCAGACGCTTGCGGATGCGGTCCACCTTGATGGGGTCCACGCCCTTGGAGATGCACTCTTCCTCGTAGGCGGAGCGGGAAGTGATCTGGTGGCTTCGCATGATGGCCGGGTCCGGGCCGAGAAAGAGGGTTGTTTCGTCCATGAATTGGTCCACCCACTGCTGCTCCTGGGCAGTCAGCGGCTGGGAAGCGTCGTCGGCTTCGCCGGACGTGCTGGGTTCATTTGCTGTAAGCGTCATTGCTGTCGAGCTCCTTCAATGGGATTAGCTGGAAGGCCTGGATGGGATCCGTGAGGCACGGGATCAGTCTTTGAGGAACCACACGGCTCCCTGGGATGTCGGTTCCAGGCGCCATCCCGGTTCCACCAGATACGTGGTGTTTTCCGTGGTGACGATGGCCGGGCCGTGGATGACGTGTTGGTGGTGGAGGGCCTCGGCGTCGTACACCGGGGTGTCGACGGCCCCGTCGATCTTCACGAAGTGGACCTGCCGGGTGCCGACCGGGCTGGGCATGGTCCTGTCGTGTCCGGAGTCGATCGAATCGAACTTGACCACGTCCCCGTCCACGTAGGATGACACCCGCACGGTCTGGGCACGGATGCCGGCCTCGGGAGCCTGGCTGCCGGCACCGTAGCGCTTGCCATAGATGTCCGAGAACGTCCGGATCAGGTGAAGCACGTCGGCGACGCCGTTCACACGGTTGATGTCGAAAACGACGGCCGTGGTCACCAGCTGATTGCCGTAGCGCATGTCCATTTCGAGGCTGTAGCGGATGTCGGCGGCGTCGTACCCCTGGCGGATCAGGTCTTCCTTGCCCTTGGCTTCCAGCTCCTGGATGACGTTGTTCAGCTCGTCGTAGCTCTGGTAGAGGCTGCGGTCCGTGGGGTTGTAAAGCACCACATGGGAGCCTCGCTCATGGATGTGGAGGGGTTTCATGTTGCCGGCGCCGCAGGCCGAGAACACCGAGGAAAAGGGCGGCGCGAGGATCCTGCGGATGCCGGCGTGATCGGCGATGCCGCAGGCGTGCAGGGGTCCGTTGCCGCCATAGGCCAGCATGGTGAAGTCTTCCGGAAGGTATCCCCGGACCCGCAGCTCTTTGGCCATTCCGATCGCCATCTGCTCGTCGACCGCATTCTTGATGATCTTGGCGACCTGGATGGTATCCATGTTCAGGTCATCAGCGAGGACCTCGTCGATTGCGTAGGCGGAGCGCTTTTTGTTCAGCTTGATGTAGCCGTTGGCGTAATTGTCCGGATCCAGGTACCCCAGGACCAGGTCAGCGTCCGTGACTGTCGGTCGGAGGCCGCCGCGGTCGTAGCACGCCGGGCCTGGATCCGAGCCGGCTGATTCCGGCCCAATCTGTACCGCGTGGTGGATGCGGTCATAACTGGCAATCGAGCCGCCTCCCGCGCCCAGCGTCAGCAAGTGGATCATGGGAACCGATACCAGCCAGCGGCCGATGGTCGGCTGGAAGTCGTAGTGCTTGACTCCGCCTTCCGGGACCAGGCCGATGTCGAAGGACGTGCCGCCCATATCGGTCGAAATCACGTTTCCCAGGCCGGTGCTGTCGGCCAGGTGCTGTGCGGCGCCGACGCCGGCGATGGGGCCGGAATGGATGGTCTGCAGGGCATCAGTCGAGTTGGACTGCGCCATGCCGCCTGAGTTGTGGATGACAAGCATGGGCTTGTCGTAACCGGACGAACGCAGGTTGTTGGACAGCTGCCCCAGCGCGTGGAACATGATCTCGTGCAGGAATGCGTCCACGATCGTCGACGTCGCACGGACGTACTCGCCCTTTCGGCCCGACACCTGGCTTCCCAGCAGGACGGGGATGGCTCCGAGCTCGTGGGCCGGGTACTCGTCCAGGATGATCTCCAGGATCTGCTGCTCATGGACCGGGTTCTCGGTCGAGTTGACCAGGGAGACCACGATCGCTTCCGCACCGGCGTCCACGAGTTCGCGCACCTGGGTGCGGACATCGTCCTCCATCAGCGAAACGACCACCTTGCCGGCGGAGTTGATTCGCTCCTTCACCGAGCGGATCAGGGCGCGGGGAACGAGCGGATCAGGGCGGGTGGCATCAGGCATGTTCTGCTGCTTGGAAGGGTCCAGTCCTTCACCGTAGCCACGGCCGCGGGACAACGGGATGGTGTCCTCGAAGCCGTGGGTGACCAGTGCCCCCACCCGCGGGCCTTTGCCTTCGATCAGGGCGTTGGTGCCGAGCGTCGTGGCATACCGGACGGAATCGACTTCCTTCAGGACGAGGTCCCGGTCCAGCCCGGCGCGTGAGCAGGCGAGGTCGAGTGCTTCGTTGAAGCCTTGGGCCAGGTTGTGGTGCGTTGTGAGCGCCTTTGCTTCAACGTACTGGTCTTCCCAGGCAAAAAAGCAGTCAGTAAATGTGCCGCCGATGTCGACGGAGATTCGTTTCATGACCAGTGGTCTCCTTTATTCCAAGTACTAGCTGAACGAATGGGGGGAATGGTTGTGGGTGTTGTACGAGCCGAGGGCCGGGGTGAAATCAGCAACAGCCTCTTCCCCGGGTCCGTAATTGATGACGACCTCAGGCTTGGTGCCCCGCTTGATCCATGTTTCGCGAAGCGAGTCGATGTCCCACAGCATGTCCACCGTGGGCGGGTGTCCCGGCGGTACGTACTCCGTTTCCAGTTGCGTCCCGCAGCCCGGGCAGTAGAACTCGAGAATCCGGCAGAAAGTGGGGTCCGGAGCGAACGTGAATTCGTACTTCTCCGGGTCCAGGATCGACTGGTGGATTTCCGTGGGGTCCCGGTCGTAGACCAGTGTCCCCTCCTTGTAGTTGCCTCTGGCCTCGCCGAGGTCCTGGTTGCATACCCTGCAGTTCCACCGCTCGGTCTCGAGATCGATGATCAGATATTCCGTCATTGGAATTCGCATAGCGTGTCTCACCTGTTCTTGCTGGTTGTGTGGGGTCACTTCTGGAGGGAGTCTGTGAGCATGAGGTCGCCGGAGACCGTCACGTCGAAGACCCAGCCATGGGGCACGCGGGCCGTGAAGTAGGGGCCTTCGACGATTGCCGGGCCCGACGCCGATGCTCCGGCCGTTTGGCTGTCCAGGTCGAAGACCTGAACCTCGTCCACTTTGTCCACGGCGGAGCGAACCTTTCGGGTGGAGGCGGCGACGGCGGCCGTCGTCGCCACTGATTCGGCCCGCCTGATTGATGCGTGCGGCAGTTCGTACCGGGCGGTCAGGGTCAGCATGGTGTTGTGTTCGCTGGTGCCGGGCTGCGGATCGGAAGCCAGGTACGGCAACTCAGAAACCAACTGCCCCTCGGCATCTTCCAGCACCACGTTCCATTCGAGCCGGCAGTCGTCAATTTCGTGGCCCTCCTGGAACATGTCCCGCGCAGCCCGGGCCAGCAGCATCGCCTTGGTTGCACCGAAGTCCTGCGCGCCCATTCCCGCGACATTCGCCTCATAGGTCTGCGCAACGTCGGAAAAGCCGATTCCGAAGGCTGAGAAGACTGCCGCCATCTTGGGCACCAGGACACGGCGAACGCCGGCGATCCGCGCGGCACCGCAGGCGCTCATGGGTCCGGCACCACCGAATGCGGCCACCGTTGTGGCATCCGCATCCTCGACGTCGGCGGCAAAGGACTGCGCCATGCGTTCGAAGTAGGCTGCTTCCATCCGGATCAGGGCGTCATTCAGGGTGATCCCCAAAGGTTCTGCGATGACTTCGGTGATGACGGCGCGGGAGCGTTCCGCGTCCAGACTGAAGCCTCCATCGAGGTACGTGTCCGGATCGAGCACCCCGAGCAGGAGATTTACGTCCGTGATGGTGGCCTGCTTGCCCCCAAAACCAAAACAAGCAGGGCCAGGGGCGGCTCCGACGCTCTCCGGGCCGACTGTGATGACGCCGTCGCGGACGGCGATGACGGAACTGCCGCCGACGCCGCTGGAGTGGACGTTGCTCATCTCGAAAGACACCGGGACACCCTGGATGGAGCCCCTGCGGTCCGTCGAGATGGTCGAGTTCTTGACCGAGCCGACGTCCGTGGTGGTGCCGCCGACGTCGATCATGAGAACGTGCGCGAGGCCATAGGCCTCCGAGAGGGCCTTGGTTCCTTCCAGCCCGCCGCGGGGGCCGGAGGAGTAAGTCTTCAACGCGACGGACTTGGCCACCCGTGACGAAGCTCCGTCATTGCGGTAGATGAGGAGCGGGTTTTTAACTTTGTGGTCCCGCAGCCGGTGCTCGGTGCTGTAGAGGAACCGCTCCATGGTGGGATGCAGGAAGGAGTTGATGATTCCGGACCACACCCGGCGGGCCTGGACGGTGTCGGGCGTGAATTCCCAGGAGAACAACATGGGTACCGAGCCCAGCAGGTGGCGGGGGAACTTCCGGAGCAGAACGCCTTTGACGGCCTTCTCCTTGTTGCGGTCCGCCATGGCGATGACAAGCCGTGCGGCGCCGTCGGTCGTCAGCCGGTTGACATGCTTCACAATTTCCTGGGCGAGCTCCTCCACGTCCTGTTCAGCGTTGATGACTGCCACCCGCGTGCCAACGAGGTCTTCGAACAGCTCAGCTGCCGCCCCGCTATTGCGGAGCTCGCCGGCCAGCGTGGGGCTGTCTGTGAGGATGCCAATCCGGGGACCCTTGCGCTCCACGAGGGCATTGGTTCCCTGGGTGGTGGAGTACCGGATGTGACGGGTTGAGTGCAGAAGCCCGGGGAGATCCTCTTCGCCGAAGATCTCCTTCGAAGCTTTGGCCATGCCGTCGAAGAGACACTGGGAGAGGTCAAAGGGCGTCGTGAGGGTCTTCGTGAACGAAAAATTCTCACCGTCCCAGACACAAATATCGGTCAGCGTCCCACCGTTGTCGATGTTAATGAGCCGTTCCATTGATACTCCTTTGTATGTTGAGGCGCGGTGACACCAGCGGCGTATTCCTCAACTTGTGACTGTGATCCAAGCCACACCGAGGACTGGTCTCAGTGTGGCTCAGCAGCCGGAGTGGCCCGCAACCACCTGACCGGGTGGACTATGCGGGGCCGGAGCGACTACCCGGGTGGGCGGGCGTGGGCATCACGAATTACGTCAGCGGGCTTGAAGCCCGCCAAAAAGCAACGCGGGGATACGGCCGATGCCGGGCGGCTTAATGGGCCGGTTCTGACCCCGCGTTGCTGGTGGTGCGGGTCGGGTGTCGGGGTCAGGCGTAGTCGTTGTAGAAGCCGCGGCCGCTCTTGATCCCGAGCCAGCCGTTGGCGATGTACTCCTCCAGCATCGGGGCCGACTTGTTCTCCATGCCGGCGAGCTCGCAGTAGTGGTTCTCGATGTCCAGGACGACGTCCAGGCCCACCTCGTCCATGAAACGGAACGGCGTGGTCTCGGATTTGAAGACGTCGGCGAACAGTGCGTCCACGTCCTGGGGGTCCGCGACGCCCTCGGCCACCACCAGGAGGGATTCGCGCTTGATCGCTGCCCAGATCCGGTTGAAGATGAAGCCGGTGCTTTGCCTGCGCACCCGGTGCGGCATCAGCGCGTACTTGGGCAGCTCGGCCATGAGCAGCTCGATGATCCGCGGATCGGTGTGGCCGCTGGACATCAGCTCCACCGAACGCACCGCCGGCGGCATGTAGAAGTGCATGTTCAGGACCCGCTCCGGGCTGCCCACGCCGCCGATGAATTCGGAGGAAGCAAACGAGGACGAGTTGCTGGCCAGCACGGCGTCGGGGGCCGCCAACTGGTCAAGGTCGGCGAAGAGGGCCTGTTTGAGGCCGAGCTTCTCCGGAACCGCCTCGACCACGAGCCACGCATCGCGGAGGGCATCCACCAGGTTGTCCTTCGCGGCGAGCCGGACCGCCGGGTTGCCCCCGAGCTCCTCCACGGCGCGGTGGCGCTGCGTGGCGATGTACTCGATGGCGGCCTTGGCCACGGCGAGGTCCGTGTCGAAGACACGCACCTCGGCACCCTGGAGCGACAGCATCAAGGCGATGCGCCGGCCCAGGGTTCCGCCGCCGATGATCGTGATGGGCCGGTCCGCGATGTTGGCGGGGAGCGTGTAGGTCATGTCGATTCCTTTCAGGAGGCTGCTGACGGCGCAGCGGCCAAGTTGATGCGATTCGTACGGGTGCCCTTGGCGATCAATACAAGGGCAGGGACAGCGGCAAGCACAAGGGCCAAACCGTAGATCAGCGTGGTGTTTTTCATGCCGGCGACCGGGACCAGCAGGCCCGCCGCCACGGCCGGGACGCTGAAGCCGAGATAGCAGATGACGTAGATGCTGGAGAGCATGCCAATGCGCTCGTGCGGGCCGCACAAGGGCAGCGTCATGCGCATCGCACCGAAGTAGCCGCTGCCGAACCCAACGCCGGCGACGGCCGTGCCGCCGAAGTACAGCGGCGCGGAGCCAAGCTGGACCGCCAGCACGGTGAGCAGAATGCCCGAAATCAATGCGATGACGCCGGTAAGCAGGGTTTTCCGGTCCGACCAGCGCCGGACCACGAGGATGGCCAGGGCACCGGGCACGAAGAGCGCGACGAGCGCCAGGCCGCCGACGAGGACCGAGCCATCCTTCGTCATGGCGTGCGCCAGGACGGGCCCCAGCGAGAGGTAGAAACCGGCGAGCGCCCACGTGGCCGCCGCGACAGGCATGGTGGCGGCCATCGTCCGGCGGGCGGATCTGGGAATCCTCGCCTCCGGAACCAAGGAGCGGATGGCGCCCGGCGCCTTGCGGCCCGCACTCGGCAGCCACACGAGGGCCGCGCCCAAGCCGAGGAGCAGCGCGGCCACGAGGAAGTACACGGCCTTGGTGGGCTCGGGCAGGAACCGGACCAGCGACGCCGAGCCGAGCGCCCCGACGGACAAACCCACCGGGGACGCCGCGCTGTTCACTAGAGATCCGCGGCCGTTCCCGCCGGCGCCTTCGAAGGCAAGCAGCGCCGCCCCGGCGGCCCCCATGGCCGCTCCCGTGGCGATCCCCTGCAAGGCCCGGGCGGCGACGAGGACTCCCGGCCCGGAGGCAAAGGCGAAGGTCATCATGGCCGCGACCTGAAGCCCCACCGCGCCCAGCAGGACCGGACGGGTGCCCACGTGGTCCGCGAGGGATCCGACAACCAGCAGCGTCAGGAGCACCGCCACGGCGTAGACGGCAAACACGACCGTCACGGCCGCCGGGCCGAGCCCCCATTCCCGGGCGTAAAACTCGTACAACGGCGACGGAGCAGACGAGGCCCCGATGAAGACCGTCAGGAGGGCCGCGTGCAGCCAGAACGCGGTACGGGTGTTCTTCAAAGCTCTTCCCTACCTACTAAAAGCACAATCTGTGCATTAAGAGTCTAGTATCCTCACGACCACCTAAAGCGAATAATCTGCATTAAGCTGGTGTGATGATGGCTACAGCGACACCCCGGCCCGGCGGACGCAGCGCCCGGGTGCAGCAGGCAGTACACGAAGCTGTCCGCGCCCTGCTGGAGGAGCACGGCGGGGACCGTGCGGCCCTGTCGGTGCCCGTCGTGGCCGAACGCGCCGGCGTGAATTCATCGACCATCTACCGACGCTGGGGAGATCTGCCGCGGCTCCTCGCCGCCGTCGCGTCCAACCGGATGCTGCCCGAGCAGGTGGAGGACACCGGGACCCTGGAAGGGGACATGCAGGCCTGGTTCGTGCCCTACGTCGAGGAGTTCTCCTCGTCGCTCGGCCGCCAAGTGCTGCGGGACATGCTCGCCGACGGCGCGGTGACCCGGGACTACTTCGCCCTGATGCAAGGCCATGTCGAGGAGATCAGGAACCTCGCCCGGGCACGCGGAGAAACCGCGCCGGCGGCGCAGGAGATCATCGACGTCGTGGTGGCCCCGGTGATCTACCGGATCCTGTTCAACCACGAATCCGCCCCGGAACTGCGGGTTCGGGACAGGATCGCCCGGCTGCTGCGCCCCGAGGAGACCTCGGCGGACCAGGAGGACTAAACTCGGTCCCAGCCCACCCACCATCATGCGAGGAGCACCCATGCGCGCCACCATCATCCACGGTCCCGGCGACATCCGAGTCGAAGACCGCGACTACCCCACGGTCCAGCTGCCCACCGACGTCGTCGTGAAGGTCACCGCCTCCTGCGTCTGCGGCTCGGATCTGTGGCCCTATCGCGGGGTCAAGCCCACCCACAAGCCCTCCGCGATCGGACACGAGTTCATCGGCACGGTCGAAAGCGTCGGCGCGGACGTCAAAGACCTCGCCGTGGGCGACTTCGTGATCGCGCCGTTCGTAGTCAGCTGCGGCCAGTGCCCCCAGTGCCTCAACGGCGTCACGGTGGCCTGCGACCACCTGGCCGGCTGGGGCGGCAAGGATGACACCGGCTTGAGGATCGACGGCGCCCAGGGCCAGGCGGTCCGCGTGCCGCTCGCCGAATCCACGCTGGTCAAGGTTCCGGGCGTCACGGATCCGGACGATGCCCTCCGCGCCAGCCTCCTCACGCTCTCCGACGTCATGGCCACCGGCCACCACGCGGCCCTCGCCGCGAAGGCAGGCCCCGACCGGACCGTGGTGGTGGTCGGCGACGGCGCCGTCGGACTCTGCGGCGTGCTCGCCGCCAAGCGCCTCGGCGCGGAGCGGATCATCGCGATGTCACGGCACGCGGACCGTCAGGCGATCGCCCGCGAATTCGGCGCCACGGACATCGTCGCCGAACGCGGGGACGACGGCGTCGCCAAGGTCCGCGAACTGCTCGGCGGCGTACTGGCCGACTCCGTGCTGGAGTGCGTGGGGACCAAGGAATCCATGGACCAGGCGCTGCACAGTGTCCGCCCTGGCGGCGCCCTCGGCTTTGTCGGCGTCCCCACCGGCGGCGCCGAGGCTCCACTGCGCTTCCTGTTCGACACCAACATCTCGATCGCCGGCGGCATGGCCCCGGCACGGACGTACATCCCGGAACTGCTGGCCGACGTGCTGGACGGCACCATCAACCCGGGCCGGGTGTTCGACTCGGTCATGCCCCTCGAGGAGGCACCCGAGGCCTACCGTGCCATGGACGAACGGCGCGCCATCAAGGTCCTGCTGACCCCGTAGCCGGGCTCTCGACGGCGGCGCCCCGGGTCCCTGCGCGGCTGCGTGCCCCTGCTCTTGCGGCTGCCCTTGCACGTGCAGGAGCGAGGGTCTAGCGTGAAGCGCATCAGCATCCGCCGCCGTCGAGGAGCCGTCATGGCCAGGTTTGTGCAGATCATTGAATTCCAAACATCCCGCATCGAGGAGATCGAGCAACTCGGCCGCCCGTCACGAACCGAGGGGTCCACTGCCCCGACCTTCGGACGCATCATGGCCACCGCCGACCGCGACCGCCCCGGTACTTACCTCACCATTGTTGAATTCGAGTCCTACGAGTCGGCCATGGAGAACTCGAACAGGCCCGAAACCTCAGAGTTCGCCGCGAAGATGGCCGCCCTGTGCGACGGCCCGCCGGTCTTCCGCAATCTCGATGTGATGTGGGAGGACACCGGCGAGACCGACGCCGGACAGTAGGCCTGCAGCCTCACTCTGCAGAAAGGCCCTGCCGCCGGAAACGGAGCCGGCAGCCGGCCGTGAATTGAATACGCGGACAGGACGTGGGACAGGGAAATGGGGTCTGCACAGGGCAGAGCGCCGGAAACTCTTGTGGCGGATCTCAGTGAACTGGGTTCCGCTCCCCTGCCGCTCGTGGGCGGCAAGGCCATGAACCTCGGCAGGCTCGCGGCGGCCGGATTCCCCGTGCCGCGCGGCTTCTGCCTCACCACCGTCGCCTACAAGAAGGCCGCCCCGCCGGGACTGGAGGCCCTGGCGGCCCGGCTGGACGCCGAGCTGCCGGGATGGTCCCCCGACGGCGGAACAGCCCACCCGGCTTTGGACCGCCCCGATTTGGACCATCTCCAGCTTGATTTGGGCGAACTGGCGAGGCAGGCCCGGGAAATGATCGTGACCGCCCCAATTCCCGCCGATGTCGATGCCGCGGTCCGCGCCGCCTATGCCTCGCTGGGCAGCGGGGCCGCCGTCGCGGTCAGGTCCTCCGCCACCGCCGAAGACCTGCCCTTCGCCAGCTTCGCCGGACAGCAGGATTCCTTTCTCAACATCTCCGGGGCAGATGCCGTCGTCGAGTCGGTGCGGCGCTGCTGGGCCTCCCTCTGGACCGAACGCGCCGTGGCCTACCGTTCCGCCAACGGCATCAGCCACCGCGACGTCGGGCTCGCCGTCGTCGTCCAGGACGTCGTCCCCGCGGTCACCGCCGGCGTGCTGTTCACCGCCAACCCCGTCACGGGCACCCGGACCGAAACGGTCATCGACGCGAGCGCCGGACCGGGCCAGGCGGTGGTCTCCGGCAGCGTAAACCCGGACCATTTCGTCGTCGAGACGGCCACGGGACGCGTCCTGCTCCGCTCTCCGGACGGGGCTGGGGCCGAGACTGGGGCTGGGGCCGGCCGGGCCCCGAGCCTGGACGACGCCCGGGTCCGCGAACTCACGGCGCTGGGTGACACCGTCCAACGGCTGTTCGGTGCACCGCAGGACGTGGAATGGGTGATCGACGCGGGCAAGATCTGGCTGACCCAGTCGCGGCCCATCACCACGCTGTATCCGTTGCCGGACCCCGCCGCCGCCGAACCACTGGGCACTGAATCGGGGGCCGCCGCTGACACACGCGTTTACCTGTGCGGCACGCTGTTCCAGGGCTTGACCCGGCCACTCACCCCGCTGGGACTCTCCGTGCTCGGCTCAATGCGGAACCGCAAGGGACCGTGGAAGTACGTTAACCCGGGGCTGCGCATGTACGTGGACGTGACGCCCGCGATCCGGAACAAGTACGGCCGCCGCTACCTACTGCGGATGCTCCCGCTGGCCGACGGGAGGACAGGCGCGGTCTTCCCGGCGCTGCTGGAGGATCCACGGTTCGGCCTGCGCCAGCGGCGGCCCCGGCGGAAGCCCGGACCCGGCAGCGCTGCAGCCCGCAGCACGGAAGCAAGGGGCAGCGTGGCCCTGGTGGGCCGGCTGATCCCGGCCCTGCTGCGGGCCGGGGTGCGGCCGGCGGCGGAACTGCGCCGCGCCTTCGACTACGGAAAGCAGCTCGAGGCCGACCTCGTCCTGCCGGAACCCGCCACTGCGTTTGGCCGGCTCGATTACGCCGAGCGCATCCTGGACCGCACCGTGGACGGGCTGATCCTGGCGACGCTGCCCGGGCCCTCCGTTGGTTACATCATGCTGGCGGCCGCCCGCAGACTGTTGCGCGGCATCGCGAAACCGCGGGAACTCGAAGCGGTGCTCCGGGGGCTGCCCAACAACGTCACCACCGAGATGGATCTTGAACTTTGGCATCTCGCCGTTACCATCGGAGCGAATGCCGCGTCCCGTGAGGTATTCCTGGCCCACAGCCCGGAGGAACTGGCCGCCCGGTACGCGGCCGGCACCCTCCCCGCCGTGGCCCAGACCGGCCTGCGCGGGTTCCTGGACCGCTACGGCCACCGCGCCGTGGCGGAAATTGACCTCGGCATGCCCCGGTGGTCGGAGAAGCCGGACCACATCCTCGGCATGATCTCGAACTACCTCCATGTGGAGGACCCCGAACAGGCCCCCGACCGGCAATTTGCCCGCGCGGAAGAACACGCCGAAGCCAGAATCCGCGACCTCGTGGAACGGACCCGGGCGCGCAGCCGGCTCCGGGCCCGGCAGGTGGAGTTCTGCCTGCGCCGGACCCGGCAGTTGTCCGGACTGCGCGAACTGCCGAAGTTCTACATCGTCCTCGCCCTCGCCGAGATGCGCCGCCAGCTCAACAAGGTGGGTGCCGAACTGGCCCGATCCGGTTCGATCGCCGCCGCGGACGATGTCTATTTCCTGGAATTCGACGAGATTCGCGTAGGCCTGCGCGGCGCTGACCTTCACGGCATCGTCGCGGACCGCCGGCGACTGTACGATACGGAACTGCGACGCCGGCGCATCCCGCGCCTGCTGCTGTCCGACGGCACCGACGTCGAGGCCGCCATGCTGGCGAAGTCTCCGGCGTCCGGCGCCCTCGCCGGGACACCGGCCTCGGCAGGCACCGCCACCGGACGGGTCAGGGTCATCATGGACCCCGTGGGCGCCCACCTCGAGCCCGGCGAAATCCTCGTGGCACCATCCACCGATCCCGGCTGGACTCCGCTGTTCATGACCGCCGGCGCCCTGGTCATGGAGATGGGCGGGGTGATCTCGCACGGAGCCGTGGTGGCCCGCGAATACGGTATCCCGGCCGTGGTGGGCGTGCCGGACGCGACCACCCGCTTGCGGACCGGCCAGACAGTCACCGTTGACGGGGCCGCGGGCACCATCGTCGAAGAGCCTTGAACCGGCGGCAGCGGGCAATCATCCAGGCCCCGAACCGGCCATAGCGTGAGGGCAGGCTGGCCTCACAGCTGTAGCACGGGTGTGCCAGATAGAATCGATGCATGACCGCCCCGGCCCGTTGGCCAACGCACCATGATTCATCCTTTCAGGCGGCCCGGCCACGGAGAGCGCAGCACCGCAACACCTTCACTCTGGCCCGCAAGGCCAGGAAGGTCCTGCGCCGGGTTCCGGTGTGGACCTGGCGGGTGCTGATGCGCTGCGTTCGCGCCAGCGAGACCGCCCGCTTCAACGCCGACCCCATTACCGGCGTCGCATATGTCCACGACATCGATTTCGTGGGCGACGGCATCCGGGCTCACCGCCTCGACGTCATCTCCCCGTCCCCTGCCGGCGGCACCGCCGCGGCCGATGCAACCGCGCCCGGCGAGTCCGGCGCCGTGCTCCCCGTTTACGTGTACTTCCACGGCGGCGGCTGGACCTCCGGGGACAAGTCCTCGCTGACCAAGTACTGCGCGAGCCAGGCCGAGGGCGGCATGGTGGTGGTCAACGTGAACTACCGGAAGGCGCCGCGTTTCCACATGGCCCATGTCCTGGCGGATGCGAATGCCGCGCTGGCCTGGGTCCGGCAGAACATCGCCGGCTATGGCGGCGACGCATCGCGGCTCGTACTGGGCGGCGACTCCGCCGGCGGCCAAGTCGCGGCGCTCCTGACCGCTGCAAGCTTCCGTCCGGAACTGGCACGGCACCACGGTCTGCTACCGGCCGTCCCTGCATCCGACTTCAAGGGCCTTGTCCAGCACTGCAGCGTGGTGGACTTTTCCGTCTTCTTCGAAAAGGGCTTCGTGCTGAGCCTGAACTTCGTCAGCATGCTGCTGCCCGCGCTCCGTTCCGGCGGCCAAAACGCGGGCATCGGTGGACGCCTGCGCCGCGGCTTGGGCGGCCTGTTCGGTCTGGGATACGGCACCGGCCACTTGGAGGCCCTCCGCAAGGGCGCGGGTTTCCTCTCGCCGATCGAGTGGCTGGATTCCCGCTTCCCGCCGGTCTTTGTGACCACCTCGGAACGGGACTTCTTCTACGCCGCCAACGTGAACTTCATTGCCCGCTTGCGCGAACATTCCGTCCCCGTGGACAGCCTCATCTACGGCTGGGACAACTCCAACACCGAACACACCTGGCAACAGAACTTCCGCTACCCGGAATCACAGGAGGTTTACCGCCGGCTCCACGCCTTCGTGCGCAAAGTGGCGTGAGCGCCGCCGCTCCTGCCCAATCCGACCCGGCCCGGGCCGGACCGGGCTATGTTTAGTCCATGGTGTCCGCCGACAGCAACGCGCAGAGCGAGCAGGAACCCGAGGGATTCGGATCCGCGCTGGTCGATGAAGCCGCCCGCCGGGACGCCGCGCTGGGCGACGTGGACTGGGCCTCCTTGCCAGAAGGCGCCGTCCGGGGCGCCTTCGAGGCCCCCAGCGGAAGACTCGCGACCATCTCCATGGGCACACCGGGAAACCCCCGGGTGCTCCTGATTCCGGGGGCGACCGGTTCCAAGGAAGACTTTGTGCTGATGCTCCCCGGACTCGCCGCGGCCGGGTACTTCGTCCTGAGTTGCGACATTGCCGGCCAGTTCGAGTCCGCGGCGGCGGGCCCCGAAAACCTCGTGCCTCCCCGCGCCCACTACGACTACGACTTGTTCACCAATGACCTGATCGCCATGCTCGACGCCGAGGCCGGGCCGGCGCACGTCGTCGGGTATTCGTTCGCCGCGATCGTCGCCCAGTTGGCCTTCACCCGGCGCCCGGAAAAGTTCCGGAGCCTCACCCTGATCAGCTGCCCGCCGGAGCCCGGCCAGAGTTTCCGCGGCGTCCAGCGCGTCGGCCGGGTCAGCCGCTGGGTCCACCCTCGGATCGGCGCCGCGCTGATGATCTGGGGCATCCGCATCAACGTCGCGCACGTGGCGCCCAACCGGCTTCGGTTTGTGCGGTACCGCTTCCGGTTCACCCGCCGGAGCTCTGTGAGTGACATCATCGGGCTGATGCAGCATGCACCGGACCTTCGGGCGGCACTGGCCGCCGCGTCGCTGCCGAAGTTCGTCACGGTCGGCGAACATGACCTCTGGCCGCTTGCGCTGCACCGCCGCTTCGCACAGTCCATCGGCGCGCGGATCGCGGTCTACCGGGGCGGGCACAGCCCGAGTGAGACCTCGCCGTACCAAATGAGCCGGGACCTGATCGCGCTTTACGGTTCCGTCTGACGCGAGTGGGTTCGTTCCCATTGCCGCCGGCGCCGGCGGCGCCGGAAAGGTCCCTCCTGCCGGAATTCGATGCCGAACGTCGTCCACGCCATCGACAACCGGCGCCCGACGGAGTGCCAGCTCGCCAGCGGCCGCGCGGAGACCCGCACGCGCAGCCCGGGGTCAGCGATCACCTTCACGTCGGGCGGAATCTGGTAGGAAATGTCGAGATCATCGTGGACCGGCGGTATGCCCCGGTGAACGGAGCCCCGGATCCGGTCCCAGACGTCGGACCGCAGGGCGAAATTCGAGCCAAACAGCGGAGGATGACCCAGCAGCCACCCGATGGCCCAGAAATACCCGGGAATGTAGACGCTCCCGCCCACCCACCGGGCGAACCGGGTCTCGCCATAGAAGTCGCCGGGGCCGGACACGGCGGACAACGGTCCTGCCTTCTCGAGAATTGCTTCAACCCGTTCGAGCCAGTCGGCGGGCGGGATGGAGTCGGTGTCCAGCCGGGCAATCAGCTCGGAGCAGGCTTCATCGAAGCCGTGTGCCGTGCAGGCGGCGATGCCCGGGAGTTCGACGGCGAGCCGCCGCGCCCCCGCAGCGGCGCAGACCTCCGCGGTGTTGTCCGTGCTGGCGTTGTCCACGACGACGATTTCGTCGGCCGGGCGGGTCTGGCCGGCGAGCGCAGCCAGGCACGCGGCGAGCATGCCGGCGTCGTTCCTGGTCGGGATAACCACCGAGATTGTTGTCATCGTGCCCCGACTATAGTCCCGGGACGGGACGAAATGCCCCCGTCGGCCTCTTGCACCATGGCCCCCGGCCCCGTACGTTGGGGGACAGCGGACGAATGTCTCCGCAGCCGTTGGCCTCATGGCCGCCGGAGATCAGCAGCATTTCAGAAGGATAAAGGCATGGCTACAGGCACAGTTAAATGGTTCAACGCCGAAAAGGGTTTTGGCTTCATTGCCCCGGATGACGGGTCGGCCGACGTTTTCGCCCACTACTCGGCAATCGCAACCAGCGGCTACCGCTCGCTGGACGAGAACCAGAAGGTTGAATTCGACGTCACGCAGGGCCCGAAGGGCCCGCAGGCTGAGAACATCCGCCCGCTCTAAGTACACAGGACAAGCCCCGGCCGCCCGGCCGGGACACCGTCCCCGAAGACCACAACAACCCTCCGGAGGATTCCTCCGGAGGGTTGTTTGTGTGCGGGAGCGTTTATGCCCGATGGCAACTATCTGCCTGAGCGTCAGCCGACATGGACCCAGGGGCGCCGCGTGACGTCAGGCTCGGCCTCGCGCAGCACTTCACGGGTTACCGGGGCGATTTCACCTTCGCCGAAGGCCAGGAACCGCATGAGGTTGGTGATGGGGTTACCCTCCGTCCAACGGAAGTAGATGTGCGGCATCAGCCCGGTGACGTCGCGGATGTGCAGCAGTACGGAGGCGATCGTGTTGGGAACCACGGGCCCATGGACTTCCAGGATCTGGTACCCGTGCCGGATCACCCCGCGGACCTCGAGCTCGGTCTCGAAGTCCGAAGAGTCGTCGACCACCACTTCCAGGAACAGGGCCTGGTAGTCCAACGGCAGGTGGCTGACCTCGATGGCCGACGTCAGTTTGTCCCGGTACGCCTCAGCACTGAGCCGCAGCGGTTCGTGGGCGATGATCGCGATGGGCCCGGTTTCGTTGGCAGCCAGGAATTCCAGGGCCGGGGTGTCCATGCGCACATGGGTGGCGTGGAGCTCGAAGGAGCGGCGGATGCGCGAGAGCAGCGAGATGACGATGATCCCGAGGATGAACAGCGCCGCGATCCGGATGCCTTCGGGGCGCTCGAAAATGTTGGCCACCGTGGTGTAAATGAATACGACGGCGATGATCCCGAACCCGATGCTGCGCTTGCGCTGCCGTTTGCTGCGCGCCGAGAAGGTCACGGCGACCGCGGCAGAGGTCATCAGGACGAGGACGCCGGTGGCGTAGGCGCCGCCCTGGGCGTCGACGTCGGCGTCGAAGAGCCAGGTGATCAGGAACCCCACGAGCGTGAACACCAGGACCAGCGGCCGGACGGCGCGGGCCCATTCCGGCGCCATGCCGTACCGGGGCAGATAGCGGGGAACCAGGTTCAGGAGCCCGGCCATGGCGGAGGCGCCGGCAAACCACAGGATGGCAATGGTGCTGATGTCATACACGGTGCCGAAGCCCGCGCCCAGGTATTCGTGGGCCAGATAGGCCAGGGCGCGCCCGTTCGCCTGGCCGCCCGGCTGGAATTCCTGTTCCGGAATGAGCACCACGGTGGTGAAGCTCGTGGTGACGAGGAACGCACTCATGATGACGGCGGCCGTGGTCAGCAGGCGGCGGGCGCCCTTGATCCTGCCCTCGGGGTTCGCCTCGGTGTCCGTGGCGTGGCCGCGGATCTGCGGCATGACCGCGACGCCGGTCTCGAAGCCCGACAGGCCCAGGGCCAGCTTCGGGAAGACCAGCAGCGCGATGCCCACGACCATCAGGGGGTTTCCGTGCTGGGTGGTCAGGGCCAGCCACCAGTTGTCGACCGCCACCGGGTGCGCGATGACCTCGAAGATGGTTGTGATAACCACAATGACGTTCAGGCCGAGATAGAGCCCCACGAGGACGACGGCGACGCCGATCGCTTCCTTGAAACCGCGCAGGAACACCGCGGCGAGCAGGGCGAGCAGGAACAAGGTGACCGGGACGTTCTGGCCCTGCATCCAGGCGGGCGCAAACGGGTTCTCGATGGCGTGCGCGGTCGCGTCAGCTGCGGAGAGCGTCATGGTGATCATGAAGTCGGTGGCCGCGAACCCCAGCAGGACCAGGACCAGGAGTTTTCCGCCCCACCTCGGCAGGAGCCGCTCCAGCATGGCGATGGACCCTTCGCCGCGCGGGCTTTCGCCGGCCACCCGGCGGTACACGGGCAGTGCGCCCAGCAAGGTCACGGCAACCAGGACCAGAGTGGCCAACGGCGAAATCACACCGGCCGCGAGCGCGGCGATGGCGGGCTGGTAGCCCAGCGTGGAGAAGTAGTCCACACCGGTCAGGCACATGACCTGCCACCACGTGTGCTTTTTCAGGTGGCTGTCACTGACGGCCCCCGGCCCCTGGTGGGTTCCCTTGCTGTCCTGCAGCCCGAACAGGAGCCAGTTCCTGAAGTGGTCCCCGGCGCCGGGCCGTGGCGCGGAGGGGTCTGCCGGGGGTCGGCTGAGCGTGGTCATTTTGTCCTTTCCACACGACGCACCGCGCCGCTTCCGTCCGCGACAGTACCAGCCCCCGCAACCGCCGGCGCCGTCCAGCGCCGTCCAGCGGACAATCCTGACGGTTCCTTAACGCGGCGCTTGTGTACCCGGCCTGACTCCCCGCGGCCGCCCTTCCTGCTGGCCCGGACGAGCCGCCGCATTAAGATAACGCAAATTCTGGGGCCGCCTGCATATGGAAAGCATTAAGGCCCGATCCGGTCGGGCTTCGGCGGTGATGTCATGAAACAAGGGGACACTGCGGCCACTGTGGTCGCGGTCAGATCCTCGGCAGGAGCTAAACAAAATGAACACCAAGTCCCGGCGGATGCGGGAAGCATCAGGACTTCCGGCCGGTGCCGGTGGCGCTCGGGATTTCGTCGCCGTCGACGACAGCGGGGATTTCTCCTACCACCGATCGGAGGAGGAACTATTGACGGCGTTTGAATACGTCGGGGAAGCTGCATGCATCATCGACCGCGGCGGCAGCTCTTACCGCCTGGTGCTGGATGGAAATCGTCACCTGTCCGTTGGGCCCGCGCTGGGACCGGTGGAATTCCATTGGCTCCGTCACGCGTGGCTGGACGCTCAAAATGCCCATCCGGACGAGCACCGGCTCCGGCGCTTCTACCCCGTCACGAGCGACGAAGTGGTGTCGGACTTGTTCGAAACCCTTGCCTTGGAACGCCCGAGGGAACCGGCCGAGGGAGCATGGTCTCTGGACATCCACGGCTTTGCCTCGCGGCCGTCCAGCCTCGGGGAACTCGATCGTCTGCTCGCCCGGCAGAAACGGCTGGTGCACGTCCACGTGACGGACCCGTTCGGACACATCTACCGGCCGGCGCGACACCGGAGTCACTGGTATCTGCCGGCATCCGCCGGAGCCATCCTTTACGTCGAAGTCCCGGCCCCGGTCACGGCCCGCTGACCGCGGTGCCCTGCGGGCCGGCCCGGCGTTAAGGATCCGTCAAGATCGTTCCCGGGTCGGGAACGGCGTCCGGCTCCGGTGTTATCGTCGGCACTAAACACGATGGTGGGCATCGCGCGGAGAGGCACAGATGACCACGATGAGCAGACCGCCTTCGGATCCCTCAGCGGTACGGCCGGGAGCCGGGGACAACTTCAGAAGATGGCTGCTTTTCGGCCTGCAGGACGCCAAAGGTGTCCATCAGGGACCCGGCGCAGTGAGCGACTCGCATCTGAAGAAGCATGCGTGGTGGCAGGTCATGTGCCTCACCGGCGTTGATTACTTCTCAACTTTGGGCTACCAGCCGGCCATCGCAGCCTTGGCTGCGGGCGTAATCTCGCCGCTGGCGACCATGGTCCTGGTGGCTGTCACCCTGCTTGGGGCCCTACCGGTTTACCGCCGGGTTGCCGGTGAGAGCCACCGCGGCGAGGGCTCCATCGCCATGCTGGAACGGCTGATGCCGCGCTGGGGCGGGAAGTTGTTCGTGCTGGTCCTGCTGGGGTTCGCGGCCACCGACTTCATGATCACCATGACGCTCTCCGCCGCCGACGCCACCGCACACGCGATCCAGAACCCCCTCGTTCCGGGCTGGATGCAGGGCCAAAACGTGCCGGTCACGCTCTTCCTGCTCGCCCTGTTGGGTGCCGTCTTCCTGCGCGGGTTCAAAGAAGCGATCGGCGTTGCGGTCGTCCTGGTCGGCATCTATCTGAGCCTGAATGTCGTGGTCGTGATCACCACCATCCTGGAATTATTCACTCACCCCGTTGACGTGGCTAACTGGTGGCTCGCCCTGACAACCTCGCACGGGAACCCGTTCATGGTGGTCGGGATCGCCCTGCTCGTCTTCCCCAAGCTGGCCCTTGGCCTGTCCGGCTTCGAAACCGGCGTGGCCGTGATGCCACAGATCCAAGGACGCCCCGGTGACACCGAAGAGAAGCCCGTAGGCCGGATCGAGGGCGCCCGCCGGCTGCTGACAACCGCCGCCGTCATCATGAGCGCCTTCCTCATCACGACCAGCTTCACCACGGTGATCCTGATCCCGGCACAGGAATTCCAGCCCGGCGGCCAGGCCAACGGCCGCGCCCTGGCCTACCTGGCCCACGAATATCTGGGAAACGGATTCGGCACCGTCTACGACATCAGCACGATCGCCATCCTCTGGTTCGCCGGCGCTTCCGCAATGGCCGGGCTCCTGAACCTCGTGCCCCGCTACCTGCCCCGCTACGGCATGGCCCCCGGGTGGGCCCGGGCCGTCCGGCCGCTGGTCCTGGTGTTCACCGCCGTCGGGTTTCTGATCACCTGGCTCTTCAACGCCGACGTCGACGCCCAGGGCGGCGCCTACGCCACCGGCGTCCTGGTCCTGATGACCTCAGCCGCGGTTGCCGTGGCGCTGTCCGCCCGGCGCGGGAAACAGCGCAAACGCACCATCGGGTTCGGCATCATCGCCGTCGTTTTCATATACACCACAGTGGCCAACATCATTGAACGCCCCGAAGGCATCCGGATCGCAGCGTTCTTCATCGTGGGCATCATCGTGATTTCGCTGCTTTCGCGCATCCGGCGTTCTTTCGAGCTCCACGCCACCCATGTCCACATGGACCGGCAGGCTCTGGAGTTCATGTCCTCCAACCTGGAAGGGCCCATAGCGATCATCGCCCACGAACCGCTGCGCCTCAGCGCCGAGGCGTACCGGGACAAACTGACGTCTGCGATCGAGGTCAGCCACCTGCCCGTGGACTACCAGGCATTGTTCCTGGAAGTGACCGTGGACGATTCCTCCGACTTTGAGACGGCTTTGGAGGTCCACGGTGTGACCCGGCACGGCTACCATGTCCTGGAAGTCCACGGACCCGTCGTGCCGAACACCATCGCCTCGGTGCTCCTGCACATCCGGGACGTGACCGGGCTGATGCCGCACATCTACTTCCGCTGGACCGAAGGGAACCCGGTCACGAACCTGCTGCGCTTCCTCGCGTTCGGCGAAGGCGAAATCGCCCCGGTCACCCGCGAAGTGCTCCGCGAAGCAGAACCCGATGTCACCAAACGGCCCTGGGTCCACGTCGGCTGAGCGCCGCGGCCCGGAGGACAAGACGGGCTCCGGCCGCAGCCAAACAGGCCGAGTACGGATGCAGGACGGTCCGGAATTTCCGCGCACATTAAGGCTGCGTCAAGATCCCTCCTCAGGGCGTTAAGAAACCATCAGGAACCGGCCTTCTCCTTCTGGAGAGGAGTTGACTTTCAGTAGCCCCGCAAACGGGGCACAGATGAAAGGAACCTGCTATGGCCGACCTGGCTGTTATCGGAATCCTCATGGTGTCCATGGGGTTCGTCATGTGGATCGGCCACGTCCTGGCCGGGATGGTCGGGGGTGCCGATGACAGGCCGGAGGGTGGACGTTGAGCGCGGACGCGATCATGTGGCTCGTTCTGTTGCTGGCCGGGCTGTGCCTCTTCGGCTACCTCCTGGCGGTCCTGATCCATCCGGAAAAGTGGTGAACGGATCATGACCTTCAACTCCGCATCCTTTGTAGTCCAGGTGGCGGGACTGCTCATTGTCCTCGCAGCCCTGCACAAGCCCTTCGGCATCTATCTGGCCCGGGTTTTCGAGGGCACGACGTCCAGCCGAACCGAGCGTCTTTTCTACCGGCTCGCCGGGATCGACGCCGGCACCGAGCAGAGCTGGTCCGTCTACCTGCGCAGCGTCCTGGCGTTTTCCGCTGTCTCCATCCTGGCCGTGTTCGGCCTGCAGCGGCTGCAGGGCGTCCTGCCCGGCAGCGGTTCCCTGCCCGGCGTCGACCCGTGGGTGGCCATGAACACGGCCATTTCCTTTGTGACCAACACGAACTGGCAGACGTATGTACCGGAGACCACGCTGGGCATCTTCGTGCAGATGACTCTGCTGGCAGTGCAGAACTTCCTCTCGGCCGCGGTCGGCATCGTCGTCGTCGTCGCCCTCATCCGCGGCATCGCCCGAACCAGGACGCAGCGGCTGGGGAACTTCTGGGTGGACCTAGCCCGGACCACTTTCCGGATCCTGCTGCCGATCGCGTTCGTCGCGGCAGTGGTGATGGTCCTCGGCGGCGTGGTGCAGAACTTCTGGCCCACCGACGTCACCAACCAGGCGTCCGGGATCCACCAGACCATTCCCGGCGGCCCGGTCGCGTCCCAGGAAGCCATCAAGGAGCTCGGGACCAACGGCGGCGGCTACTTCAACGCCAACTCCGCCCACCCGTTCGAGAACCCCAATGCCCTCATCAGCTTCTTCGAGGTGTTCCTGCTCCTGCTCATCCCCTCTGCCCTGCCCTACGCCTTCGGCCGGATGGTGGGTGACCAGAAGCAGGGCTACACGGTGGCCGCGGTGATGGGCGCCCTGTGGCTGGCATCGGTTTCCCTGATGGGATGGGCCGTGGCTTCCGGCCAGGGAACCGCGACGGCGGCGGCCGGCGGCCTGGGCGAAGGCTTTGAACAGCGCTTCGGACCGGTGCAAAGCGCGATCTTCGCCACGTCCACCACGCTGACCTCCACCGGCGCCGTCAACGTCGCCCATGATTCCCTGCCCCCGCTGGCCGGCGGTGTGGCCATGGTGAACATGATGCTCGGCGAAGTCGCCCCGGGTGGAACCGGGTCCGGGCTCTACGGGCTGCTGATCCTGTCCATCATTTCCGTCTTCATTGCCGGGCTGATGGTCGGGCGCACCCCGGAGTACCTGGGCAAGAAGATCGGCCCGACGGAAATGAAACTCGCCGCCATGTACATCCTCGTCACCCCGACCGTGGTCTTGGCCCTGGCCGGCATTACCGTCCTGTTGCCGGACGCCATGGCCAACGCCCCGGCCACCGGCCCGCACCAGTTCAGCGAAGTGCTTTACGCCTTCACATCAGGGGCCAACAACAACGGCTCTGCGTTCGGCGGCATCACCACCTCGGGCCCCTACCTCTCAGTCATGATGGGCCTGGCGATGCTGCTGGGCCGATTCCTCCCGATTGTCCTGGTCCTCGCCCTGGCCGGCTCCCTCGCCCGTCAGGGCAAGGTTCCCGCCTCCGCCGGCACCGTCCCCACCCACGGTCTCCTGTTCGGCGGGCTGCTGCTCGGCGTGACAGTGATCCTGACCGCCCTGAGCTACTTCCCGGCCCTTGCCCTGGGCCCCCTCGCAGAAGGACTCCTGAAATGACCCGGTCTAGCACGGCATCAGCCTCGGACCTCGCCGCCCAGACCTACGCCGACGGCAACCCCCTCGGCACCCCCGGCGAGCACAAGCACCACACCAAAGCCCCGGCAAAACTGACGATCACGTCCGTCGCCGCCGCCCTGCCACTTGCGGTCCGGAAACTTTCCCCGCGGCAGATGATCCATTCTCCGGTCATGTTCACCGTGTTGGTGGGGGCCGCCCTGTGCACGGCGATCTCCCTGTACAGGCCGTCGGTGTTCGGCATCGCGGTCACGGCCTGGCTGTGGCTCACCGTGCTCTTCGGCACCCTGTCCGAATCCATCGCCGAGGGCCGGGGCAAGGCACAGGCCGACAGCCTCCGCGCCAGCCGCATAGGCGTCCAGGCCCGGCTCCGGCAGCCCGACGGCAACACCCGGGACATCCCCGGTACGGAGCTGCGACTCAATGACATCGTGATCTGCGAAGCCGGAGACGTCATCCCCTCGGACGGCGAAATCATCGAAGGTCTCGCCAGCGTCGACGAATCGACCATCACGGGTGAATCAGCCCCGGTGATCCGCGAATCCGGCGGTGACCGGTCCTCCGTCACCGGCGGCACGAAGGTCCTCTCGGACCGGATCGTCATCCGCATCACTGCCGAGCCCGGCCAAACGTTCATCGACCGGATGATCAAGCTCGTCGAGGGCGCCGTGCGGCAGAAGACCCCTAACGAAATCGCCCTCCACGTCCTGCTGGTGTCCCTGACCATCGTGTTCCTTGCCGTCACCATGTCCCTGGCCCCGTTTGCCGCCCTGGCCGGCGCCACGCCGTCCCCGATCGTGCTGGTGGCCCTGTTGGTCTGCCTGATCCCCACCACCATCGGGGCGCTGGTCCCGGCGATCGGCATTGCCGGCATGGACCGGCTGGTCCAGCACAACGTGCTGGCCACCTCAGGCCGTGCCGTGGAGACCGCCGGAGACATCACCACACTGCTGCTGGACAAGACCGGCACCATTACCTACGGCAACCGCCGTGCAGTCAATTTCTTCCCCGCCGATCATGTGGACAGGACCCAACTCATCGAAGCGGCCCGGGTCTGCAGCCTGGCCGACGAAACCCCCGAGGGCCGCTCCATTGTGGACCTCGCCGCGGACAAGGGCGTGACCGGGGCCGATCTGGCCGCACTCGAACGCAGCTCCGGCAATTTTGCCGTGGTCCCCTTCAGCGCCAGCACGCGCATGAGCGGACTGGACCTTGACGGCCGGCAGATCCGCAAAGGCGCCGCCTCCACGGTGACGGCCTTCGTTGCCGAATACGGCGGGCACTCCCCGGCGGAAGTCGACCACCGGGTAACGGAAATCTCGGCACAGGGCGGAACGCCCCTGCTCGTCGCCCAGGTGGGAAAGGACGGCCGCGCCGAGATCCTGGGGACCATCCACCTCGCCGACGTCGTCAAACCCGGCATGCATGCCCGCTTCGCCGAACTGCGGCAAATGGGCATCCGGACGGTGATGATCACCGGCGACAACCCCATCACTGCCAAGGCCATCGCCGCCGAGGCCGGGGTCGACGATTTCCTGGCCGAGGCAACCCCGGAGGACAAACTCGCGGTCATCAAGAAGGAGCAGGCGGCAGGGCGGCTGGTGGCCATGACCGGGGACGGTACCAACGACGCCCCGGCCCTGGCCGCGGCGGACGTCGGCGTCGCCATGAACTCCGGCACCCCGGCCGCCAAAGACGCTGCCAACATGGTGGACCTCGACTCCGACCCCACCAAGCTCATCAACATCGTCGGCATCGGCAAACAGCTGCTCATCACCCGCGGCGCCCTGACCACCTTCTCCGTCGCCAATGACGTCGCCAAGTACTTCGCGATCGTTCCGGCCCTCTTCACCGCCGCGTTCCCGGGGCTGGGACTGCTGAACATCATGGGACTCGCCACCCCGTCCTCGGCCATCCTGTCCGCGGTGATCTTCAACGCCCTGATCATCATCGCCCTGGTGCCGCTCGCGCTCCGCGGCGTCAAATACCGTGCCGTCTCCGCCAACCAGGCACTGGGGCGGAACCTGCTGATCTACGGGCTCGGCGGGCTCATCGCCCCCTTCATCGGCATCAAGATCATCGACCTCATGATTTCCCTCATCCCCGGAATCGGCTAGGAACATCCCCATGAACACACTCACCGGCTACCTCCGGCAGGCAGGCACCGCCGTCCGGTTCTTGCTCTTCGCCACCTTGGTCCTCGGCGTGGCCTACCCCCTGGCCGTCTTCGGCGTCGGACAGCTCATCGCCCCGTACCAGGCCAACGGCTCCATCATCAAAGACAGCGCCGGCACCCCGGCCGCGTCGGCCCTGATCGCCCAGGCATCCGCCAACGACGCCGGAGCCCAGGACCCGCGCTGGTTCCATGCCCGGCCCTCGGCCGTGAAATGGGACCCGGCATCGTCCTCGGCCAGCAACCTGGGCCCCAACGACCCCAAACTGGCAGAGGCCATCGCTGCCAACCGCGCGGCCGTCGCGAAGGCCGAAAACGTCCCCGAAGCGGCCGTTCCTGCCGATGCCGTGACCGCCAGCGGCTCCGGACTGGATCCGGACATCTCGCTGGCCTACGCCCGACTCCAGATACCGCGCGTTGCCGCCGCCCACGGGCTCAGCACGGAGACTGTGACCGCCCTCGTCGCACAACAGACCAGCGGCGGCGCCGAGGCATTCCTGGGGCAGCCCGCGGTGAACGTGACGGTCCTGAACCTCGCAGTCGCCGCCGCGTCGCCTGTGTCCGCCTCCAAGTGACAGAATGACGACATGGCACGTGGAACGCTGCGGATCTTCCTGGGGGCCGCGCCCGGCGTAGGTAAGACCTACGAGATGCTGGAGGAAGCCCACCGACTCCGCGAGCGAGGCGAAGATGTGGCGGTAGCGTTCGCGCTCGACCACGGCCGCGCCGACACAAGGGCACTCATGGCCGGCCTCGAGGTCATTCCGCCCCGGCAGCTGCGCTACCGGGGGGCCGAGTTCGAGGAAATGGACCTGGACGCAGTTCTGGCCCGTGCCCCCAAGACCGCGGTAGTGGACGAGTACGCCCACTCCAACGTCCCGGGCAGCCGCAACCAGAAGCGCTGGCAGGACGTGGATGAACTTCTCAACGCCGGGATCAATGTCCTATCAACGGTCAACATCCAGCATCTGGCGTCCCTGGGCGACGTCGTCAGCGCCATCACCGACGTCCGCCAGGCAGAAACCGTGCCGGACGACGTCGTGCGCCGCGCCGACCAGATCGATCTGGTCGACATCCCGCCGGAACTGCTGCGCCAGCGGCTCAGCGACGGAAAAATCTACGCCTCGGATAAGATTGACGCGGCCCTGTCCAACTATTTCCGCCTGGGCAACCTCGGCGCGCTGCGCGAGCTCGCTTTGCTGTGGCTGGCCGACAGGGTGGACGAAGGGCTGGCCAAATACCGGGCCGAACAGGGCATTGAAGCCAGCTGGCCAGCCCGCGAGCGCATCGTGGTGGGCCTGACCGGGGGCCCTGAGGGCGAGGCACTCATCCGCCGCGGGGCCCGTATCCTGACCAGGGTCAGCGGCGGGGACCTTCTGGCCGTCCATGTGCGCGCCGCCGACGGTGTCGCTTCGGAGTCACCACAGGCGCTCGAACGGCAGCGGCGGCTGATCCAGGATCTGGGCGGCAGCTACCATATCGTATCCGGAGAAGACCCTGCGGCCGCACTGCTGGACTTCGCCCGCAGCGTCAACGCCACCCAGATCGTGGTCGGTATTTCGCGCCACAAGAACCTCGCGGGCGTGGTGGGCGGTCTCTTGGGTGGCGGGGTGGGGACGCGGGTGGTGCGGGGCTCCGGAGACATCGATGTCCACATGGTCTCTCACCCCCTCGGCGGCCAGGGCACGGGGGTGCCGCACCCCCGCGATCTCGGCCGGGTTCGGGTGGCAGTAGGCCTGATCTTGGCGGTCCTGTTGCCTGCGCTGCTGCAATTGCTGCTGCTGGCCCTGAACCCGGAGCGCAACGTGGCCACAGCGATGCTGGTCCAACTGACCGGCTCCGTCGTGGTGGCCCTGGTTGGCGGACTATGGCCGGCGATCCTCGCCGCGCTGTGGAGCAGCCTCCTGGTCAACTACTTTTCCACCCCGCCGGTCGGCAACTTAACCATCAGTGATCCGCAGAACTTGTTTGCCCTGCTGGTGTTCGTGGGCGTCTCGGCGGCCGTCGCCGTCGTCGTCGACCTTTCGGCCCGCCGCTCGAAGGAGGCTGCGCGGGCCCGTGCCGAGGCAACGACGCTGGGTGACCTGACCCGCGGCGCCGCCGGGTCGGAGGACACCGTTCAGGCGCTGCTGGAGCAGGCGCTGGGTGTTTTCCAAGTCCGGGGCACTGCCTTGTTCAGCCGCGAGGCTGGCGCCGGGTACGGCGCCGGAAGCACGGCCAGCGGCCGGCCGTGGCGGCTGCTCGCCTCGGCTGGAGAGATCCCGGCTACTGCCGAGAGCGCTCGGGGGGACGCCGCCACCGGCGACAACGTCGAGGAGATTGATGCCGCCACCCGGCTGGTCCTTTACGGACGGATCCTGCCAGCAAGCGACCGGCGCCTCCTGGGGGCCTTCGGCGTCCATTTGGCGGCCCAGCTTGAACGCCAGCAGCTGGTTGTCAGCCGCCGGGAGATGCTGCGCCTTGCCGAGAGCAACACGATGCGCACTTCCATTCTCCGCGCCGTGTCCCACGACCTGCGCACCCCGCTAGCCGGGATCAAACTCGCCGTCGGTGGCCTGCGCCACGACGGCGTCCGCTACACCCCGGAAGAGGAGCAGGAGCTGCTGGCTACCATCGAGGAGTGCTCGGACCGGCTGGACGCCCTGGTGGGGAATCTGCTGGACATGTCCCGGCTCACCTCGGATGCCGTCAATCCCCTCCTCAAACCGGTGCGCTGGTTCGAAGTGATCCCCGGAGCCCTCGGCGCCGTCCCTCCGGGCAGGGTGCGGGTGGACCTGCCCGCCAACATGCCGGAGATCGACGCCGACCCGGGAATGCTGGAACGTGTCATTGCGAACATCGTCGAAAACGCCGTGAAATACGCCCCGGACTCAGATATTGTCCTGGTGGGGACGGCCGGCGGCCTCAGCTCGGCGACACTCGAAGGGCACCCTGCGGGCGAGCTGCGGATCATCGATCATGGTCGCGGCGTCCCGGCGGAGAGTGTCGTCGAGATGTTCCGTCCGTTCCAGCGGCTCGATGACACGCCGCAGGCCACCGGGATCGGACTCGGACTGGCCGTGGCGAAAGGATTCACCGAAGCAATGGGCGGAACGCTGGCCGCGGAAGAGACGCCAGGTGGCGGTTTGACGATGGTCATCCGGCTTCCCCTGTCCACGGGCGTGCCGTTCGACGCACGCCCCGCCCAGGCTCCGCTCGAGCCGCAGTCGGCCGTGGGGCGCCGCCATGCACTGCCGCTCAGGCCTGGACCGGACGCCGGATGACCGCCGTCCTGGTGGTCGATGACGACCCGCACCTGCTGAGGGCACTCCGAATCACGCTGCAGGCCCACGGTTACTCGGTGACCACTGCGGCAGACGGGCGTTCTGCCCTGCTGAGCGCATCCCAGCACCCCTTGGCGCTGGTCATCCTGGATCTCGGTCTGCCGGACATCGACGGCACCACAGTCCTGCGGGAGCTCCGGTCCTGGAGCCAGGTCCCGATTCTGGTGCTCTCAGCCCGCCACGGCTCCGAGGACAAAGTGGAAGCGCTCGACGCCGGCGCGGACGACTACATCACGAAGCCGTTCGGCCTCGACGAGCTGCTGGCCCGGATCCGTGCCCTCCTGCGCCGCAGCGTTGACCAGGAGCAGGCACCCGTGGTGACCGCCGGGGCCTTCACCGTGGACCTGGGCAAACACCGTGTCATCCGCGACGGCCAGGATGTGCGGCTGACCCCCACCGAATGGAACATTCTGGAGGTGCTGGTCCGGAACCCGGAAAAGCTCATCACACAGCAGCAGCTGCTCTCCGAGGTCTGGGGTCCGGCGTACGCCAAGGAAACCAACTATCTCCGGGTCTACATGGCCCAGCTGCGGCGCAAACTCGAACCGGACACCGCCAACCCGCGCCATCTGCTCACCGAGGCCGGCATCGGCTACCGGTTCATGCCCTGAGAGTTTTTCCTGGCTGTGCTTGCTCAGAGCGACTGCTGAGTTTTCGCATGCCGCGGCCGGCAATGGATACTGGGGCAATGACAAATCGCAGCCCGCTCAACTGGGACGATGCCGGCCCGTCGCCGCTGCCGGAGATCCCGGCGCAACTGCAGGCCGTCCTCAACGGAATCCCGGCCATGGTGGGCTACTGGGATACGGAGCTCCGCAACCGCCTGGCCAACGACGCCTACGGCACGTGGTTCGGCATTGAACCCGGTCGGCTGTACGGCATGCATATCGGCGACGTGCTCGGGGAGGCAGTCTTCGAGGCGAACCGGCCGCACATCGAGCTCGTGCTCGCGGGAGAGCCTCAGAAGTTTGACCGGACCCTCGTGGATGCCGCGGGCGAATCGCGCTTCACCGAGGTGACGTACACCCCCGATGCCCGGGACGACGGCGCGGTACGGGGGTTTTTCGTCCAGGTCACGGACATCACGGAGCGGGTGCTGGCCGATCGGCGCAGGCAGCAGGACATGGACCGGTACCGGGCCCTGGCGCGCAGCGTCCCCGGTGTCTTCGTGCTCCTCTTCGACGCTGATCTGCGGTACCTGATCGCCGAAGGGCAGGAACTGGAGACGTTTGGCTACCGCACGGAGGAGCTGGAAGGCCGGCGCATCCAGGACGTGCTCAAGGGCGATCTCGCCAGCGAGCTCGAACCGCGCTACCGTGCGGCCCTCACCGGCCGGGAAGTCTCCTGGAGCCGTCAGATCGGCCACCGCACCTACCGGCTCAAAGCCGGACCGGTGTACTCCGACGACGAGGCCACGGCCGGCATGGTCGTGGCGGTTGACGTCACCGAGCGCCTGCAGCAGCAGCAGGTCTGGGAGGCCCTCCACGAAATAGCGACCGCTGTCGCCCGCAACGCCGCCCCCGCCGACATCTCCGAGCGGGTCGCGGCCATCGTCCTTGAGCTGTTCAATGTGGACTCCGCCGCCGTCGTCCGTTTCACGGGTGCATCGTCGGCGGAAATCGTCGCCATGGCCCCCGCCCTCCCGCCGACGCTGAGCCGCCGGCACATCTTTGCCCCGACTGACGAGTCGGCCACCGTCCGGGTGGCGTTGACGGGCAAGCCTGCCCTCGTTGTTTACGGGCCGGAGGGCGGACCGGCGGCGGAGCAGATGCGCGCCGGCGGCTTCCAGTCCGCGGCGGCGGCGCCGGTCCGGGTCGGGGGAAGCCTGTGGGGCGTGGTGACCCTGACCTCAAAATCCCGCACGGGTGTCACGGAAGCCATGATGGCGCGGCTGGCCCAGTTTGCGGAGCTCGTCGAGATCGCCATCGGCAACTCGGAGGCACGGACCGACCTCGAACTGCAGGCCACCACGGATGCCCTGAGCGGCCTGCCCAACCGGCGGGCCCTGGAACGGCACCTCGCCGAACAGGTTGCGCTGGCCGGGACGCGCGGCACCAGCCTGAGCGCGGTCGTCCTGGATATCGACCACTTCAAAAGGGTCAACGACACCTACGGCCACCTTTTGGGCGATGTCGTCCTGGCCGAGGTCGCGGCGAGGCTCCGGAGGGTCGCCCGGAGCCAGGACATCCTGGCCCGCTTCGGCGGCGAAGAGTTCGTGTGGCTGCTCCCGGAGACGAACGGCGCCGAGGCCCTGCAGGCGGCGGAACGGGCCCGGGAGGCCATCGCGTCCGAGCCGTTCGGGGACGTCGGCTTCCTGACGATCTCCGCCGGCGTCTGCGAGCAGCGCGACGCCGCGGCCGGGACCCTCCTGGACTGCGCGGACCGGGCTCTCTACGAGGCGAAAAACGCCGGCCGCAACCGCACCTCACGCTACGGCCACGCCACCCGGACCGCCCGTGCCGGGGACGGCCCGGGCGGACTCCGCGCCTAGCTCAGCGCTTAAACGAAGGCCGACTTTCCGGTCACGGCCCGGGCCACGATCAGTGAATTGATCTCGTAGCTGCCCTCGTAGGTGTACAGGATCTCGGCGTCGCCAAAGAGCTTGCCCATCTCGTAGTCGCTGCTGATCCCGTTGCCGCCCATGAGCGACCGGCCCATCGCCACCGAGGCCCGCGCCAGCCGCGTGGTGGTGGACTTGGCCATGGCGGCCTGGACCATCTCCAGCTTGCCCTCCTCCTGGATCCTCGCCAGCTGGGCCATCAGGGCCAGCGAGGCGGTGGCGTTGCCCAGGATCTCGGCGAGCTGCTGCTGGATGAGCTGGAAGCGGGCCAGCTCCTTGCCGAACTGCCGGCGCTGCAGCGAATAAGAACGCGCGACGTCGAACGCGGCCAGCTGGATGCCGGCGCCCTGCCAGCCCACCCAAGCGCGCGAATCACGCAGAAGCTCGTTGGCCTTGGAGAAGTCGGTGGCCCCCGGCAGCAGGTTGGCTTCCGGGATGCGGACCTCATCCAGGACGATGTCCGCGTTCTGCATGATGCGCAGGCCGATCTTGTTGGCGATCTTCGTGGCGGTGTACCCGGGCCGGTCCGTTTCCACGATGAAACCCTTGATGTGCTGGTCGGCGACGTCGCGGGCCCAGACGAGGGCGAAGTCCGCGATGGTGCCGGCTCCGATCCAGCGTTTGGCGCCGTTGATGACCCACTCGCCGTTCTCCAGCCGCGCCGTGGTTTCCAGCCCGCCAGCGATGTCCGAACCATGGTCCGGCTCGGTCAGGGCGAACGCCCCGAGCTGGGTGAAGGCGGTGAGGCCGGGAAGCCAGCGGGCCTTCTGCTCCTCGGAGCCAAGCTGATCGATCATGCCGACAATCAGCTCGTTGTGGATGCCCACGAGTGCCGAGAGGGAGACGTCGGCGCGGGCCACCTCGACATACATGAGGCCCTTGAAGAGCTTGGACGTGCCGTCCGTCTGTAACCCGCCCAGGCCGTACTTGCCGAGTTCCGCGAGCAGCCCGAAAGGGAACTCCTCGCGGTTCCAGTAGTCGATCGATGCCGCCCGAATCCGGGACTGCAGGAATTCCCGGACCTCCTGGTAGCGGAGCTGTTCGTCCGGCGGCAGCAGGTCCACGATGTACATGAGGTCGGCGTCGGGAAACGGCGGCTCTGCCGCGGAGGCCGCTGCAACCGTTCCGGCTGGGGCTGATCCGGCTGTGCCTGATTCGGCTGTGTCTGATTCGGCTGTGGCCGACTGTCCGTTGACACGTCCTGATGACTGCACGGGCACGCATCCCTTCGTCATGCGCCGCCAGCAGAGCGACGCCGCTCTTCCAAACCCTTGGATGTCCTAGTATATTGCAGAGTGACGGGGATCACTAGGCGGGCGCCGCGGCGGCCCGGCGGGATCCCAGGCAACGGCGTTGTGCCACGGACCGCCCGGAACGGCTGCGCCAGCGAACTTCGAAAGGTGCACCATGACCGTAACTGAGGAATTCCGGGCCGCCAGAGACCGGCTGCTTGCCCTGCGCGGGGACTATGAGGCCGCCCGCAGCGAATTCCAGTGGCCGCGCTTCGAGGAATTCAACTTCGCGCTGGACTGGTTCGACCAGCTCGCGGCAGACCCGGCCAAGGCGGACAACCCGGCCCTAGTGATTGTCGAGCAGGACGGATCAGCGACGCGGCGCAGCTTCGAAGACCTCGCCCGGCGCTCGTCCCAGGTGGCCAACTGGCTGCGGAGCCAGGGCGTGCGGCGCGGGGACCGGATGATCATCATGCTCGGCAACCAGGTGGAGCTCTGGGAACTCATGCTGGCCGGCATCAAGCTGGGCATCGTCATGATCCCCACCACCACCCTGATGGGGTCCGCGGACCTCCAGGACAGGGTGGAGCGCGGCGGCGCGGCCTGGGCCGCCGTCGGAAGTGCCAACATCGCCAAGTTCGTTGACGTCGCGGGTGACTACACGCTGATCGAAATTGCCGACGCCGCCGCAGAACCGGCCGGACCACAGGACACGGCGCTGCAGTACGCAGACGCCGCCGCGGCCAGTGAGGATTTCACCCCGGACGCCCCCACCCTGGCCGACGAGACCCTCCTGCTCTACTTCACCTCCGGCACCACGTCCAAGGCCAAGCTGGTGGAGCACACGCACACCTCCTACCCGGTGGGTCACCTCTCCACGATGTTCTGGATCGGGATGGAACCGGGCGACGTCCACCTCAACGTCGCCTCCCCGGGCTGGGCAAAGCACGCCTGGTCCAACGTGTTCACGCCCTGGATCGCCGAGGCCTGCGTGTTCATCTACAACTACGAGCGCTTCGACGCCAAGGCCCTCATGGAGCAGATGGACCGCGAGTCGGTGACGAGCTTCTGCGCCCCGCCCACGGTCTGGCGCATGCTCATCCAGGCCGACCTCACGCAGCTGAAGAACCCTCCCACCAAGGTGGTGTCCGCCGGCGAACCGCTCAACGCCGAAGTGATCGACCAGGTCCACCGCGCCTGGGGCCAGACCATCCGGGACGGCTTCGGGCAGACCGAATCGACGGTGCAGATCGCGAACACCCCGGGCCAGCCGATCAAGATCGGCGCCATGGGCAGGCCGCTGCCCGGCTACGACGTCGTGCTCGTGGACCCCGCCACCGGTGAGGAGTCTGACGACGGCGAACTCTGCCTGCGTCTGGACCCCCGCCCCGTGGGGCTCATGAAGGCCTACTACGGCGACCCGGAGAAGACCGCGGAGGCTTTCCGCGACGGCTACTATCACACCGGCGACATGGCCAGCCGGGACGAGCGCGGCATCATCACGTATGTGGGCCGGGGCGACGACGTCTTCAAGTCCTCCGACTACCGGCTGTCCCCGTTCGAGCTGGAGAGCGTGCTGATCGAGCACCCGGCGGTGGCGGAGGCCGCCGTCGTCCCGTCCCCCGACCCGCTCAAGCTGTCCGTGCCGAAGGCGTTTGTGGTCCTGGCCGCCGGGCACCAGCCCGGCCCGGAGCTCGCCGAGGACATCCTGCGGTACTGCCGCGAACACCTGGCCCCGTTCAAGCGGATCCGCCGCCTGGAGTTCGCCGAACTCCCGAAGACCATCTCCGGCAAGATCCGGCGCGTGGAGCTCCGCCACAGCGAGGAAATGCGCCACGGCGGCGGACCCGTTCCGGAGGGCCTGGGCATCGAGTATTCCGAGGCCGATTTCCCGGGACTCAAGGGGCAGAGCTGACCGTGGGAACGCCGCTGCCCCGAGATCCGATCGCCGACGCCCGGCTGAACTGGGAGCGCCACGGCTGGGCCGACGTCGCCGCCCCGATGGCGGCCATCACCGCCATCATGCGGACCCAGCAGATTCTGCTGGGCCGGATCGAAGCCGTGCTCAAGCCGTTCGGGCTCACGTTTGCACGGTATGAGCTGCTGGCATTGCTCAGTTTCGCACGCAGCGGCGCGTTGCCCATGAATAAGGCGAGCGCGCTGCTTCAAGTTCACCCCACCTCGGTCACCAACGCCGTGGACCGGCTCGAGAATGCCGAACTGGTGGTCCGTTCCCCGCATCCGACGGACGGCCGGACCACGCTGATCGAGCTCACCGCGGAGGGCCGCGCCCTGGCCAAACAGGCGACGGCGGTGCTGAACTCCGAGGTCTTCGGCCGCTCGGGCTTCGCAGACCAGGACGTGGACCAGCTGATCCGGATCCTTGGCACGTTCCGCCGGAACGCCGGGGACTTCAGCGATTAGAGGACCGGTCAGCCGCCGACGCCGGCAGGGACGGGCCTGCGGTCGAGATGGATGCCGGCGATCATGCATCGCACGGACCCTCCGGCCAGTTCGATCGTGGGAACGTCCACGGGCAGGAGGGTGCAGCTTCGTTCGATGACGGCCTTCTGCTCCGCCGTCAGGGTTCCCAGGGCCCGACGGGAGAGCGCCAGCACGCGGCCTTCGACGCCTTGCAGCTCGATCGCGTTGCCTGCGAAATTGCTGATCTGGTGGGGGCTCAGCTCGATGACCCTCCGTCCCCCGGCGGCAAGCCGTTCCATCACCTCACGCCGGCGCACCGCCGAGGGGATCAGGTCCGCTCCGACCATTGCGAAGCCCGTCGCCACAGTCATCATCACGTTCGTGTGATAGACGGCAGTGCCGTTTACGTCGACCGCGTCGAACAGCATGGGCTCATAGCCGAAGTTCGTACAGAACCGCTCCAGCGCCACGGGATCGGCGCGGCGGGAACGTGCGGCATAGGCCACACGGGCGCCGTGGTCCAGGACCATGGCTCCCGTTCCCTCCAGAAAGACGCTGTCCATTTCCAGCCCGGAGTAGTCGATGACGTCCTGCACCCGGTAATGGGTCTTCAGGAAGTCCAGGATGTCGCTGCGGCGTTCGTGCCGGCGGTTGGGGGCGTACATCGGGAAGATCCCGATCCGGCCACCCGCATGGGTGGAGAGCCAGTTGTTGGGGAACACACTGTCCGGGCGGGTTTCGTCATGGTCCTCGAAGAGGTGCACCGTGACACCGGCCGCCTCCAGCGCCGCGGCCAGCCCCGTCACCTCGTGACGGGCGGCGGCGGCCAGCGTTTGCCGGTCCCCGGAGTGAGCCTGCGTCTGGAAGGCCGTCTGGAAGGCATTGTCCACTGCCGTCGCCTCGTTTGGCATGAAGTTGTGCGGCCTCACGAGAACGACGGCGGAGGGGGCTTGAACTGACATCGCAGGCTTACGAGCCAACCGGGGAAAGGGCGCCCACGAGGCCGAACAGGTTCTTCGGGTCCTCCGGGCTGGCAACGAGGTCGATCTCCACAAAGAAATCGGTGCCGGCGACGGCGTCGCGCACGAACCGCAGGGCGGAAAAGTCCTCAATGGCAAAGCCGACCGAGTCGAAGATGGTGACCTGTGCATCGCCGGTTCGTCCGGGTGCTTTGTCGGTCAGGACCTGCCAGAACTCCGTGACGCGGAAGTCGGCCGGCATGTGCTGGATCTCCCCTTCGATCCGGGTCTGGGGGGCGTATTCGACGAACACGTCGCCGAGTCCGAGGATCGCCGGTTCAAGCTCGGTCTTCCCGGGGCAGTCCCCGCCGATTGCATTGATGTGGACGCCCGGTTCAATCAGGTCCGCCGTGAGGATGGTGGCGTTGGCCTTGTCCGCGGTGCACGTCGTGATGACGTCGGCTCCCCGCACCGCATCCGCGGCGGATGCGGCGATTGTGATGTCGAAGCCCAGCGGCGCCATGTTGGCCACGAACTTCTTGAGCGCGGCGGGATCCGTGTCCCATACCCGGAGTGTGGAGATCCCCAGGGCACTCCGGAACGCGAGGGCCTGGAACTCGGACTGGCTTCCGCTGCCGATCATCGCCATGACGCGCGAGCCGGCACGGGCGAGCTTCTTGGCCACCATGCCGGACGTCGCTGCGGTGCGCAGCGCTGTCAGGACTGTCATCTCGGTGAGGAACGTGGGATAGCCGTTGTGGACGTCGGCCAGGACGCCAAACGCTGTCACGGTCTGGAAACCGCGTGCGGGGTTGGACGGGTGGCCGTTGACGTACTTGAAACCATAGGTCTCGTGATCGCTCGTGGGCATGAGTTCGATGACGCCGAACGGCGTGTGGCTGGCGATCCGGGGCGTCTTGTCGAACGACTCCCAGCGCCGGAAGTCGTTCTCAACGTACTCGATCATGCCGGAAATGATGGTCTCCGGTCCGCGTCCGGCTGCCCAGCGCACCATGTTGTGGACATCGACAAAGCGCGTCATCGCGCCTCCTCATTCTCTAGTTAGTTGCTGATGCCACAACTCTAGGATTCGGCGATATGCAGTCTCAATTGCCAAACAGCAAGCTTTTTGTTGTGCAACTAATCATAATGACGACGCTGGTTGCATATTTTGTTGGCTGGATCTTCTGGGCCCCGTGATCCCTAGCGCAGCACAGAACTCAGCAGGAGGCTCGTTTCGCTGTTGACAACGCCGTCCACGCCGCGGATCCGGCCCAGGACTTGGTCGAATTCGACAAGACTCTCGGTGCGGAGCTCAGCAACAAGGTCCCACCCTCCGTTGGTGGTGTGCAGTGCCGTGATCTCGGGAAAGCCCCTGAGCTGGCGGATAACCCTGTCTGTCGTCCTGCCTTCCACAGCAATCAAGGCAACGGCGCGGATCGCCAGCGGGTCGAGTTCATCGCGGACTCGGACCGTGAATCCGACGATGGTCCCGGATGCCACAAGCCGCTCCAGCCGGCTGTTGACGGTAGCCCGAGCAACGTCTAGCCGGCGCGCCAGACTGGCCACCGAGGCCCTGCCGTCCTCACGGAGGGCAGAAAGGAGCCGGCGGTCAAGATCATCAAGGGCGGTCATTGTCATAATGTACGTCGAGCTTCACTATTCTGCGACTTCCATCAATGAAAAGTGAAGCCGCTGACCGTTGCGTCGGCATATCGCCCACACCTCGGTCCCGACCTATCGCCCCTATTGCCCGGGATCTGAGCGGAGTATCGTGGATCCGGGCAGGCCGGTCCCGTCCCGTCCCGCAGGAATCCCACAGGAAACAGTGCTCACAAGCGTCATATCGGCGACCGCTTAGGAGGGCCCATGCCTTCAGCTCCCGTCCCCATACCGCAGCCTCCCCCGCGGCCGGTAGTCGGCAACTTGCCCGATATCGACTCCAGCAAGGGCATTCTGGGGCTGGTCGAGGTGGCCGAGCAGTACGGCCCCATCGTCCGCATCCAGTTCTTCAACCGCAGCATCATCGCTCTCTCCTCCCAGGAGCTCGTCAACGAAGTGTGCGACGAATCCCGCTTTGGCAAGGTGCTCGGCGTCGCGCTCCGGGAGGTGCGGCAATTCGCCGGCGATGGCCTGTTCACCGCGGAAACACGGGAGCCCAACTGGCAAAAGGCGCACCGGATCCTGATGCCGGCGTTCGGACCGGCGGCGCTGAAGCGGATGTTCGTGGGCATGGACGACATCGTCGAGCAGCTGCTGCTCAAGTGGGAACGGCTCGGCCCCACGGCCCGGATCGATGTTCCGGACAACACCACCCGCCTGACGCTGGACACGATCGCCCTGTGCTCGTTCAAATACCGGTTCAACAGTCTCTACCGGGAGGAGATGCATCCCTTCGTCGGGGCCATGGTCCGTGCCCTGGTCGAATCCGGGGACCGGGCCCGCAGGCTCCCGGTGCAGAACAAAATCATGCTGCGCCGGCGGCACCAGCTCGAGGAAGACAATGCTCTAATGTTCGAGGTCGCCGAGCAGATGATCAGCGACCGGCGGCGCAATCCCAGCCCTGCGGGCAGCGAGGATATCCTCGACACCATGCTCAACGCCGCTGACCCGGTGACCGGCGAGCGGCTGTCCGATGAGAACATCCGCTACCAGATGGTCACCTTCCTCATCGCCGGCCATGAGACCACCAGCGGCCTGCTGTCCTTCACCCTCTACGAGCTGATGCGGCATCCGGCAGTCCTGGCCAAGGCGCACGCCGTGGTGGACGAGGTCCTGGGCACCGAAAGCGCCAGGTTCGAGCACCTGCCCCGGCTGGGATACCTGGACCAGGTCCTCAAGGAAACCCTCCGGCTTTGGCCCACCGCCCCCGCGTTCAACGTGGCCCCGTTCGAAGACACGACGCTGGGCGGACGCTACGAAGTCCCCGCGGGGCAGCCGATCCTGGTCCTGCTCCCGCGGCTGCACCGGGACAAGGCGGCGTGGGGCGAGGACGCCGCCGTCTTCGACCCGGAGCGGTTCTCGCCCGAGCGGGCCGCGACCATCCCGGCCAATGCCTGGAAACCGTTCGGCAACGGGCAGCGCTCCTGCATCGGGCGGGGCTTTGCCCTGCAGGAGGCCATGCTATTCCTGGCCAAACTCCTGCAGCGCTTCGACATCACCGCGGCGGACCCGGGCTATGAACTGCAGATCAAGCACACGCTGACGATGAAGCCTGAAGGGCTGTTCATCCATGTGCGCCGGCGGGACGTCCGGATCGACGCCGCCAGCCATGCCGCCGTCGAACATGCCCGGCAGGCGGAAACGCCGAGCGCCGCCCCCAACGGCATCCCGATCCGGGTGCTCTACGGTTCGAACGCCGGCACCTCCCAGGACTTCGCCCAGCGCATTGCCAACGACGCCGGACGGCGCGGCTACAGCCCCACCATCGGCCCGCTCGACGAGGCAGCCGGCGGACTGCCGACGGAGGGGCTCGTCGCGATCGTGGCCTCCTCCTACGAGGGGCAGCCGCCGGACAACGCCCGGAAATTCCTGGCCTGGACCGTAGGCCTACCATCGGGCAGCCTCAGCGGGGTGCGGTACACGGTCTTCGGCAACGGCAACAAGGACTGGGCGCGAACGTACCAGCAGGTGCCCAAGGCCATCGATTCCCGGCTCGAGGCCGCCGGCGCCGTGCGCGTCTATCCCCGGGGCGAGGCCAACGCCCGCGGCGACTTCTTCGGCGATTTCGACGAGTGGTATGCGGGATTCTGGCCCGCCGTCGACGCCGCCCTCGGGCAGCGGACCAGCCCACCGGCCGCGCAGCCCCAGCTTGAACTTCAGTTCGTGGGCAACGTCCGGGACCCGCTGCTGCGCCAGAACGGCCTCGCCCTCGGCACCGTCGTCGCCAACCGGGAGCTGGTCGATCTGGCCAAGCCCGGCGCCCGGTCCAAGCGGCATGTCGAGATCGCTTTGCCCGAAGGGATGAGCTACCGGACCGGTGACTATCTGGCCGTGCTGCCGCTGAATCCCAGCGGACTCGTCCAGCGCGCCCTGGCCCGCTTCAACCTCGACTACGACTCGCACGTCCTCTTGAGCATGGAGCGCGGCGACACGTTCCTGCCCACCGGCGCGCCTGTGGCCGTGGGCGAACTGCTGAGCAGCTACGTCGAGCTGGCGGTCCCGGCCACGCGCACGCAGCTCGAGGACCTGGCCGATGTCGCGGCGGATCCGGCACACCGCAGGGAACTTGAGGCCCTGGCACAGGACCGCGAGCGCCATGCGGCCGAGATCCTCGACAAGCGCGTCTCCCTCCTGGATCTGCTGGAAACGTATCCGTCGTGCCAGCTGTCGTTCACCTCGTTTCTGCAGCTGCTGACCCAGCTGACACCCCGGCGGTATTCCATTTCCTCGTCCCCGCTGTGGAGCCCCGACCACGCGACCCTGACGTTCGCCGTCGTCCAGGCGCCCGCCTGGTCGGGTCGAGGCGTCTTCGAAGGCGCCTCCTCGACCTATCTCGCCCAGGCCAGGCCGGGATCACGGATCGCGGTGACCGTCCGTCCCTCGAATGCGGCCTTCCACCCGCCCGCATCCTTGGCGGTCCCGCTCATCATGGTCTGCGCCGGGACCGGGCTGGCGCCGTTCCGCGGCTTCATCCAGGACCGGGCGCTGCGGGCCCAGGCCGACGGTTCGGCGCCGGCACCCGCCCTGCTGTTCTTCGGCTGCCGCGCCCCGGACACGGATTTCCTGTATCACGACGAACTTGCGGCGTGGGCGGACGAAGCTAACCTGGACCTCCGGCCGGTCTTTTCCACCGCACCGGAAGACGGCATGAAATACGTCCAGGACCGGCTCTGGGCCGACCGGGCAGACGTCGTCGAGCTGGTCAAGCAGGGCGCCACGGTCTACGTCTGCGGCGACGGCAAGCACATGGCGCCGCAGGTGCGCGAGACGTGCGTGCAGATCTACCGGGAGGCCACCGGTGCCTCCCTGGCGGACGCCGAGGCGTGGATGGACGAGGTCGAACGCACCCACGGCAGGTACGTGGCCGACATCTTCACCTGATGATGCGCAGCCGCTCCCGCAGCCCGGCTGCGAGTCCGGCTATGGTCAGGAGGTCGAACAGGCCGCCGCCAATTTTCGCGAGACGGCGGCGTTTGACCCCGGCGAGCCGGAGCCGGAGATGTACCCGGGTCCCGGTCCGGGCGCCCGGACCTTCACTCGGCTGCGGTCCAATGCCCGGCGCCGGCCGCAGCACGATCGCCCAGCTGACCGCCAGCGCGCCGCGTTGCGAACGGTGCACCAGGACCTGTGGCGGGTCCACGGCCACGATCTCGAAGGTGGCCCCGGGGCCCCCCAGTCGGCAATGACGTCTCCCACGCTGAGGTCCTGCAGCTCCGGGTCAACGGTCCGGAGGGCCCTGCGCCTGGCGGGGATCAGCGCTTCCGCCCAGCCGGGCAGGTACCAGCCGGAACGTTCCTTGCCCAGCTGGACGATCCACGGCCAGACGGTCTCGGGCGGGGCCGGCAGGTCGAAGGCTCGGTCCATCACCACGTCCGGGGCGGGGACCAGCGCATCGCCCGGCACGAGGGCCCGGACCTCGTCCGGGGACGGACCGACTCCCAGGAATCCGGTGTTCATGCGTGCCTTCCTGCCAGCGCTTAGCGGTGGTTGAACTCCGGCTGCCGCTTCTCAGTGAAGGCCGCCATGCCCTCTTTCTGGTCCTCGGTGGCGAACAGCGAGTGGAACACGCGCCGCTCGAACAGCACGCCCTGGGCCAGGCCGGTCTCGAAGGCCGCGTTCACGGCTTCCTTGGCCACCATCGCCACGGGCTTGGACTTGGAGGCGATCACCGTAGCGGCCTTCAGTGCCTCCTCGACGACGTCGGGGGCCGGGACCACCCGGGACACCAGTCCGGCACGTTCGGCTTCCTCGGCGCCCATGAACCGTCCGGTCAGGATCATGTCCATCGCTTTGGATTTGCCCACCGCGCGGGTGAGGCGCTGCGAGCCGCCCATGCCCGGGAGGACGCCGAGGTTGATTTCCGGCTGGCCGAACTTGGCGTTGTCCCCGGCGATGATGAAATCGCACATCATGGCCAGTTCACAGCCGCCGCCGAGGGCGAACCCGGACACGGCAGCGACCACGGGGATCCGGAGCCGGGTGAAGTCCTCCCAGCCGCGGAACCAGTCCGCCGCGTACATGTCCATGTAGCCCTTGGACTGCATTTCCTTGATGTCCGCGCCGGCGGCGAAGGCCTTGGCGGAGCCGGTCACCACCACCGCTCCCACGTCCGGGTCCTTGTCCATCGCGGTGACGGCCTTCACGAGCTCGTCCATCGTGGCCTTGTTGAGGGCGTTCAGGGCCTCCGGCCGGTTGAGCGTCACGAGGCCCACGCGGCCGCGGCGCTCCACCAGGATGTTCGCGTACTGTTCCGTCATGCGTGTTCCCCTTAGCTGGTTCTGAGCCTGCGTGGCCCTGAGCCTGTCTGACTCCAGATGCTGCTGCCGCCCGGGACTAGTGCCCGGACGCGCCGGATTCTGATTTGTCGCGGATGTCGGTGATGATGCCGGAGAAGTCCCGCCCGGCACCGCCCTCCGCGGCAAAGGTATCGTAAATTTCGGAGGCGAGCGGACCCAGGCGGGCCGCGACGCCGGTGCTCTGGAGCGCGTTGAGCGCCAGTTTGAGGTCCTTGGCCATCAGTGCCCCCGCGAATCCGGGCTGGTAGTCCCGGTTGGCGGGGCTCGTCGGGACCGGCCCCGGCACGGGGCAATTGGTGGTCAGCGCCCAGCACTGTCCCGAGGCTGCGGAGGCGACGTCGAACAGCGCCTGATGGGTCAGCCCGAGCTTCTCGCCCAGCACAAAGGCCTCGCTGACAGCGATCATCGAGACGCCCAGGATCATGTTGTTGCAGATCTTGGCCGCCTGGCCGGCACCGTGCCCGCCGCAGTGGACCACACGCTTGCCCATGACGTCCAGCAGCGGCTTGACGGCCTCGAAATCTTCAGGGAGGGCACCGACCATGAACGTGAGCGTGCCGGCCTCGGCGCCCACCACACCTCCGGAGACGGGGGCGTCGACGGCGTGGTGCCCGGCCGCGACCGCGAGCTCCGCGGCCTCGCGGGCCTCGTCCACGTTAATGGTGGAGCAGTCAAGGAACATGGTGCCCGGCGCCGCGGCCTCCAGCAGACCGGGCTGGCCGCCGGTGCCCCGGTAGGCGTCGAGCAGGTGCTGCCCGCTGGGCAGCATGGTCAGCACGACGGCGGCCCCCGCCGCGGCCTCGACGGCCGTCCCGGCGGTCGGAATGCCGTGTTCCCGGGCGGCGTCCAGGGCCGCCGGGACGACGTCGAACCCGGTCACGCTATAACCGGCCTTGACCAGGTTAACGGCCATCGGGCCGCCCATGTGGCCGAGCCCGAGGAAAGCGATGCGGCCTTCCCGTGGTGTGGTCTCAGGCATTGTTCTTCTCCTTTGAAGAGAGCTTCAGTTCACGGTCGCCCAGCGGCGCAAAATAGGACTCGACGTCCTCGTTCGTCACGTCTGCGAGGGTGGCGGGCTGCCAGTGTGGCGTGCGGTCCTTGTCCACCACCTGCGCCCGGATGCCCTCGCGGAAGTCGGGGCCGGCAAGGAACCGCAGGCCCACCCGGTACTCCTGTTCCAGGGCCTCCGCCAGGGTCAGCCCGCGGACCCGGCGCAGGGATGCCAGCGCCACTTTCACGGCCGTCGGTGATTTGGCTGTAATCGTGTCCGCGGCCTCGGCGGCTGCTTCTCCCCCAATAGTGCGCAGTCGGCGAACGATCTCCCCGGCGTCGTCACTGGAGTAGCAGGCGTCGATCCACCCGCGCTGTCCGGCGAGAACAGACTGCGGAGCCGGTTCGGCGAACCGTGCGACGACGGCGTCCGCCGGTTCGGTTTCGAGCGCCGCCGCCAGCTCCGGCAGCCGGGCCGAAGGCACGAAGTGATCTGCAAGGCCCAGGAACAGCGCGTCCGCCCCGCTCAGGTGGGCGCCGGTCAGGGCCGCGTGCGTGCCGGTCTCCCCCGGTGCGCGGGACAGCAGCAGGGTGCCGCCGACGTCGGGCACGAACCCGATGGTCGTTTCCGGCATGCCCGAGCGGGTGCGTTCGGTGACGATCCGCACCGAACCGTGCGCGGAGATGCCCACCCCGCCGCCGAGGACCAGCCCGTCCATGAAAGCGACGTAGGGCTTGGGGTACTCGGCGATGAGCAGGTTCAGCCGGTATTCCACGGCCCAGAAGTCCGCGGTGGCATCCCCGCCGTCGAGCATGTCCCGGTAGATGGCCACGATGTCGCCGCCCGCGCACAGGCCCCGGTCGCCGCCGCCCCGGACCAGCACCGCCGCGACGGCGTCGTCCTCGGCCCAGACCGTGAGCTGGTCCAGCATCGCGGCAGCCATTCCGGCGGTGAGCGCGTTGACGGCCTTGGGCCGGTTCAGCGTCACGACGCCGAGGCGGCCGCGGCGCTCGAACAGGACGTCGGCAGTCTCGTCGGCCCCCTGGCCAACCATCAGCTGCCTTCCGGCATGACGAAGCTGGCGCCCGTGCGGATGCCGGAGGGCCAGCGGGTGGTGACGGTCTTGGTCTTCGTGTAGAAGCGGAAGGCGTCGGCGCCGTGCTGGTTGAGGTCGCCGAAACCGGAGGCTTTCCAGCCGCCGAAGGTGTAGTAGGCGATCGGCACCGGGATGGGAACGTTGATGCCCACCATGCCCACCTGGACCCGGCTGGCGAAGTCGCGGGCGGCATCGCCATCGCGGGTGAAGATGGCCACGCCGTTGCCGAACTCGTGCTCGCTGCACAGGCGCAGCGCCTCGTCGTAGTCCTCCGCGCGAAGCACGCTGAGCACCGGGCCGAAGATCTCTTCCTTGTAGATCTTCATGTCCTTCGTGACGTTGTCGAACAGTGTGGGACCCACCCAGAAGCCGTTGTCGTAGCCCTCTACCTTCAGGCCGCGTCCGTCAGTGACGAGGCTGGCCCCCTCCTCGACGCCGGAGGCGATGTAGCCTTCGATCCGCTCCTTGGCGGAGGCCGCCACGACGGGGCCGAAGTCGGAATCCTTGGCAAGGCTGTGGCCGACCTTGAGCACGGCGATGCGCTCCTGCAGCTTCGCCACGAGGGCATCGGCGGTCTTCCGGCCGACCGGGACGGCCACCGAAATCGCCATGCAGCGCTCGCCCGCGGAGCCGAAGCCTGCCCCGATGAGGGCGTCCGCGGCCATGTCCAGGTCCGCGTCCGGCATGATCACCATGTGGTTCTTGGCCCCGCCGAAGCACTGGGCGCGCTTGCCGTTCGCCGCGGCGGTCGCGTAGATGTACTGGGCAATGGGCGTGGAGCCGACGAACCCGATGGCCTGGACGCGGGGATCCGCGAGCAGCGCATCCACCGCTTCCTTGTCCCCGTTGACCACGTTGAAGACGCCGTCGGGCAGGCCCGCCTCGGTGAAGAGCTCGGCCAGCCGGAGCGGCACGGAGGGGTCCCGCTCGGAGGGCTTGAGGATGAAGGCGTTGCCGGCGGCGAGGGCCGGGCCGGACTTCCAGAGCGGGATCATGGCCGGGAAGTTGAACGGCGTGATGCCGGCGACGACGCCGAGGGGCTGCCGCATCGAGTGCACGTCGACGCCGGTCCCGGCGCTGTCCGAGAACTCGCCCTTGAGCAGGTGCGGGGCGCCGGCGGCGAATTCCACGACTTCGATGCCGCGCTGGATGTCACCCTTGGCGTCGAGGAAGGTCTTGCCGTGTTCGGAGGACAGCAGGGTGGCGAGCTCGTCCATGTTCTGGTTGACCAGGTCCACGAACTTGAGCAGGATCCGGCCGCGCCGCTGCGGATTCATGGCGGCCCATGCCAGCTGACCCTTCTCCGCGCTGGCAATGACGTTGCCCACCTCCTCGGCGCTGGCCAGCGGCAACCGGGCCTGGACCTCGCCGGTGCAGGGATCGTACACATCGCTGAACCGGCCGGAGGTGCCGTCCACCCGCTGCCCGTCAATGTAATGGGATAGCTCTCGAACCATGACCGAATGCTCCTTTGCATGTGACCTAGATCATCTCTCCAGCCGAATATACTCGGACTTCCTACTAATTTCCAGAGGACCGGTCGGAGGCGGCCGCTTCGTCCGCGGGCCAAGTTCGGTAAGTTAGGGACTGTGAAGATTGCTACCTGGAATGTGAACTCGCTCCGTGCCCGCGCCGACCGCGTGGAGGCTTGGCTTCAGCGCACTGACTGTGACGTCCTGGCCATTCAGGAAACGAAGTGCAAAGACGAGAACTTCCCATGGGAGCTCTTCGAGAACCTGGGCTACGAGGTGGCGCACTTTGGCCTGAGCCAGTGGAACGGCGTCGCCATTGCCTCCCGCGTGGGGCTCGACGACGTCGAACGCACCTTCCTGGACCAGCCGGTGTTCGGCAAGAACGGCAAGGACGCCGTGCAGGAGGCCCGGGCCATCGGCGCCACCTGCGGCGGCGTCCGGGTCTGGAGCCTCTACGTCCCCAACGGCCGCGCCCTCGACGACGAACACATGCCCTACAAGCTCAACTGGCTGGACACACTGAAAAACCATGCCGGAACCTGGGTCAAGGACGACCCCCAGGCACAGATTGCGCTGATGGGCGACTTCAATATTGCGCCTCTGGATGAGGACGTCTGGGACATCGACTACTTCCGCTCCGAGGGCCTCACCCACGTCAGCGAGCCCGAGCGCAATGCCTTCCATGCCTTTGAGGAGGCGGGCTTCCAGGACGTGGTCCGCCCGCACGCCCCGGGGCCCGGCGTCTACACCTACTGGGATTACACGCAACTCCGCTTCCCGAAAAAGGAAGGGATGCGGATCGATTTCATCCTGGCCTCCCCGGCGCTGGCAGCCCGGGTGACCGGTGCGATGATCGACCGCGAGGAACGCAAGGGCAAGGGCGCCTCGGACCACGCCCCGGTGATTGCGGAACTGGCGGACTGATGGCTGCCGCCGAGGGAAGCGTCGTGATCCGATGACGGGGAACATCTACCGCGGACAGGCCGGACTGCCGTTCTCGTCCGCGCTCCGGATCTACGAGCCCCTCGAGGCATTCCCCGCGCAGCAGCAGGAAACCCTGCGGGCAGCCGGCGCCGGGCAGGGATCGCGCGCCGCCGTGGAGAACGCCGAGCTGATGGCGTCCCTGGGCCGGATCACCCGTCCCGACGGGGATCCGTTTCCCACCGGCCGGACCGACCTCGTGCGCGTTGTCCCGGCCCCGGCCAAGCAGGCCTCGGCCGGCGCAGCGCACGACGCCGCGGAGTCCGGCAGCGGCACGGCCACGGCGGACCAGGCCGACCGGCTGTTGTATTGCCCCAGCCAGCTGGTCCTGCGCGCGGGGCTGGCGGCCAATGCGCTGATGGAAGGCATCCACGGGCCCCTGGCCCAGCTCCTGATTCCGGAGGAGCAGCGGGACAAGCATCAGGAGCGCATTGATGAGGTGCGGGCCCACGATGGTGTGAGCCGGGTCCACACCCGGGCGTCCACGTGGGGTATCCCGTTCAGCTGGTTCTGCCTTTTCCAGGAATCGGACCCCACCGACGTCGTGGAGTCCGAGGGTCACATTGTCACGGTCCGTATCCGCGCCGGCATCGGCAAGGCGCTGGAGCGCGTGAGTTATGCGGTGGCGCATCTGGCCATGGCCGCGCCCGATCTCGACATGCTCGAGGACCTGACCCAGCTCACGGAGTGGCTTGAGCTATTCCACCCGGATTCCGTCGTGGAACTCGATTACGGCGCTGTGGCCGACAAGGTCTACCCGGACGATTCGCCGTTGGACGTGCGCCTGGGCATCGAGTGCCTGGCGGAAGGCGACATGACCGGGGCCGCCGCGGCCTACCGACGGCTGGCCTCGCGCTGGGTGCCGATCCGGCAACTGGCCCGCGCGTCCTAGATCCGAGGGACGGCCGCCGTGCCGGCCGGCGCTAGGCGGACAACACTAGGCAGACGGCGCTAGGCGGACGGCTCCGGCCGGCGGTGCGGCGGCGCCGTCGTCCTCCGCACGATCAGGCGGTGCGGCGCGACCGTGGACTGCACGGCCCCGGCGATTCCGTCGAGTTCGTCCAGCAGCATCTTGGTGGCGAGTTCGGCCTGTTCGTCCGGTTGCTGCCCCACCGTCGTGAGCCCCATGGCCTCGGCGAAGTCGTGGTCGTCGATGCCGATGACGGACAATTGCTCCGGCACCTTCACCCCGGCCTTGTTGGCCTCGAAGATGACGCCCATGGCCATCTCGTCCGAGGCGCAGAAGATTGCGGTGGGCTTGGGTCCGCTCCGGGCCCACAGGCGCCGGAACGCCTCCTGGCCGCTGCGAACGGTAAAGTCCCCCCACTCGTCCCATTCCGGCCGAACAGGCAGCCGCGCTTCGCGCATGACGTCCTGGAAGGCCTGGATCCGGACCCGGGGGACGTCGAAGTTGAGGTCGGTTTCGTCGTCGCCGTGCAGGAGCGCGATATCGGTGTGGCCGAGCCCGATCAGGTGCCGGACCGCGGTGGCCGCAGCGGCGTAGTCGTCGATGCCGATGTAGGGGCATTCCTCGACGTGCCCGCCCACGACCACGAGCGGGATATCGATCTTCTGCAGGTGCTCGATTTCCTCATGGGTGAGCGCCATACAGAGGACAAGCAGGGCGTCGATCTGTTTGTAGACCATGGTCTTGCTGAAGAGCCGCTCACGGTGGCTGCCGTGGCCGCCGAGGTTGAAGAGCGAGAGGTTGTACTGGCGGGCGTGCAGCTCGCGGTCTGCGCCCTCGATGGCCTTGGAGAAGAACCAGCGGCTGACGAACGGTGCCAGCACACCGATGGTCTTGGTCCGGCCTGTCGCCAGGCCGGACGCCGAGGACGAGGCAACATAGCCCAGGGATTCGGCGATGCCGAGGATCTTCTCCCGCGTCGCCGGGGAAACGCGGGGCAGTCCGCGGACGGCCCGGGAGACCGTAGCCGTGGAGACGCCGGCGGCGGCAGCGACGTCCTCGATGCTGACGCCGGAGTGGCCGCCGCGCTGCGCCCGTTCTACCCGTGCCACTTGTGTCCCCTTACTGACGGTCCGTGGATCCCTGACGGCTGTCCGCAGACGTGCTGCGCCCCGCCTCCCCCGCGGCAGTTGAATAAAAGTGCTGGCCTCGCGGCCTAGCCGCGCCTGCTGGCTGTCCGGCGCGGCAGGCGCCGGCGCAGCCGGATCATCCCGTAGAGGGCCAGCAGTGCGACGAGCAGGCCCAGGGCCCAGCCGAGGGCGTCCTGGGCGGTCACCTCCATCCAGACGGTGACTACCAGCAGAACCAGGGCCCAGAAGCCGAGGAACCCGATGATGATGTCGAAGTCCTCGCCGGAACGCACCTTTCGACGCGATGCCGGCACATGGCCCTGGTTCTGCTCGTCTGTCACGACGCCGCCCTCACTCGAGGCCATCCTCACTTGACGGCGCCGGCGGTCAGGCCGGCCACGATCTTGCGCTGGAACACCAGCACCAGGATGACCAAGGGGATGGTCACGATGGTGCCCGCCGCCATGATCGCGGTGTACGGGATCTGGTTGGGCTGGGCGCCGGCGAAGCTGGCGATGGCCACAGTAACGGGCTGCGTTGCGTCGCTCGAGAGCTGGCTGGCGATCAGGAATTCATTCCAAGAGGAGATGAACGCCAGGATGGCGGTCGTGAAGATCGCCGGCGCGGCCAGCGGCATGATGACCTTCCGGAAGGCCTGCCCCTGTGTGCAGCCGTCCACCCTCGCCGACTCCTCGAGCTCCCACGGCATCTCCCGGAAGAAGGACGTCATGGTGTAGACGGTCAGCGGCAGCACGAACGAGATGTTCGGGATGATCAGGGCCTGGTAGGTGCCCATCCAGCCGATGTTGGTGAAGAGCTGGAACAGCGGCGTGATGAGAGCGACGCCGGGGAACATGGAGGCCCCCAGGATGAAGCCCAGCACGAGGTACTTGAACTTGAAGTTCAGCCGTGCCAGCGCGTACGCGGCGAACACGCCGATCAGCAGCGACACCACGGTCACGACGGAACCGATGAACAAGCTGTTGAGCAGGGCTTGGCCGAAGTGGTTGCCGAACGAGGTGTCGAATGCGGTCTTGAAGTTGTCCAGCGTCACGTGGGTGGGCAGGATCGAGGTGTCGTAGGTGTAGCCGACGTCGCGGAACGCCGTCACTACCATCCAGTAAGCCGGGGCCAGGCACCAGATGAGGATCACAACCGCACTGATGTAGGTCCGTCCCTGGGCCCACTTCTCGCGGTTCTGCGCGGTCTTCCGGCCCCGGTCCTGCTCTGCGCGCAGCTCGGTTGCGGCGGTCGTCGCGGCGGTCATTTCTTCCCCTTACCTGCGCCGGTCTGCTGCTCCACCACGTTCGCCCCGAGGAAGCGTACAAAGATGAAGGCCACCAGAAAGATGATGATGAATGTGATGGTGGACAAAGCCGCCGCCGCGTTGAAGCCCTGCCTGATCTGGTTGATCACCAGGATGGACAGCGTGGTGGTGTTGTTGGCTCCGCCCGTCAGGATGTACGGGAGGTCGAACATGCGCAGCGCGTCCAGGGTGCGGAACAGGATAGCCACCATGAGCGCCGGCTTCACCAGCGGCAGGGTGATCATCCGGAAACGCTGCCAGGCGGAGGCGCCGTCGACCTTGGCCGCCTCGTACACTTCCGCGGGAATCATCTGCAGGCCGGCCAGAATCAGCAGCGCCATGAAGGGAGTGGTTTTCCAGACGTCGGCGATGATCACGGCCCACCTCGCCGGCCATTCGCTGCCGGTCCACAGGATGGACGTGTTGAAGAGTTTGTTGCCGATGCCTTCGAAGGCGAAGATGAACAGCCACAGCTTGGCCGTAACGGCGGTGGGGATGGCCCACGGCACCAGGACGGCTGCGCGGACCAGGCTGCGGCCACGGAAGGCCCGTGCCATGATGACGGCCATCCAGAAGCCGAGCACGGTCTCGAGTGCCACCGTGACGATGGTGAAGAAGAACGTGGTGGCGGTGGCGGACCAGAACTGCGCACCTAGGGTTCCCGGCGGGCAGTCGACGGTTCCGCCGGACGGAGCCGGGCACTGCTGGAAAATCCAGTTGTAGTAATTCGAGAAGCCGGCCGGGCCACCCTCTACGAAGAGACCCGTGGCGGGGTCCAGACCAGCGTCCTTCTGGAAAGACATCACAATGGCGGTGATGATCGGGTACACGATCACCACTGACAATGCGAGGATGGTCGGCGCCAGGAGCCAGGCGGCCCAGCGCCCCTGCGTCGCGATGCGGTTGTCCTCTCCCACACCCTTGGGTGCGTGGTGGATCGGAGCACCGCCCGACGCCGGTGCCTTGACCGACGTCGGGCCTACTTCAGTTGCCATGATGAACCTACTGTCCCGCGCTAGCGGACTCGATGGACTTCTGCATGTCGGACAGGGCAGCGTCTACGGTCTTCTCGCCCTTGATGGCCGAGTAGGCGTTTTCCTGGATGGCCTTGGTGACGGCCGGGTAGAACGGGGTGACCGGGCGCGGCACGGCGTTCTCGATCGAGGTCTTCAGGACCGGAAGGTACGGCAGCTTGGCGACGAGGTCCTTGTCTTCATAGAGCGCGCCGAGAACCGGGGCGAGCGAACCCTGCGTGGCGAAGAACTTCTGCGTCTCTTCCGTGGTGAGGAACTTCAGGAAGTCCAGCGCCGTGGCCTTGTTCTTCGAGTAGACGCTGATCGCGGCGCTGTGGCCGCCGAGGGACGAGGCGCCCGGACCGTCCTTGCCCGGGAGTGCGGTCATGCCCAGGACGTCCTTGACCTTGGATGAACCTTCCGTGGTGGCCAGGTTGTACACGTAGGGCCAGTTGCGCAGGAACAGCAGCTTGCCGTCCTGGAACGCCTGGCGGCTCTCTTCCTCCTGGAAGGTGATGGCTTCCTTCGGGATGCTGCCGTCGGCGTAGGCCTTGGCCAGGTTGGCCATGCCTGCCTTTGCCTCAGGGGTGAGCAGGCTGGGCTTGCCGTCCGCGTCCAGCACGGCCCCGCCGGCGGAGTTGATCGCCTCGGAGGCGTTGACGGTCAGCCCCTCGTACTTCTTGAACTGGCCCGAGTAGCAGCCCATGTTGTTGGCCTTGGCGATGGAGCACATGCTCATCATCTCGTCCCAGGTCTTCGGGGGCGTGGGAACCAGGTCCTTGCGGTAGTACAGGATGCCGCCGTCGGAAGATTCCGGTGCCGCGTACAGCGTGTTCTTGTAGGACGCGGCGACGACGGTCGGCTTCAGCATGGCCGAGGTATCCAGCGCCATCTTGTCCTTGAGCGGCTGCAGCCAGCCCTTTGCCGCGAATTCGGCGGTCCAGACGACGTCGACGCTGGCAACGTCATAGCCGGCGTCCTTGGCCTGGAAGTGCTGGACGAGGTCGTCGTGCTGCTGGTCCGCCTGGTCGGTCTGCTCCTTGAAGGTGACCTTCTCATTCGGGTGGGCGGCGTTCCACTTTTCGATCAGCGGCCGGACCACGTTGCTGTTGTCCTTGCCCTGGACATACGTGATGGGACCGCGCCCGTCCAGGCCCTGCGAGGCAGCGTCGCTGCCGCCACTGGAACTGCCGCCGCCTCCGCCGCCACAGGCCGAAAGGGTCAGTGCCAAAACGCCTGCTGTGGCGACGGGAAGTAGGAAATTGCGGGTTTTCATACTGGAGTGCTCCTCGCTGAGTACCGGTAAAAACGGCCGTGCAGTTGGTGTGTCGACCATCACAGTAATCAACAGTCTGCGGGGAATGCAAGCGTTTACATGAAACCTTAATACAAAGGAGACTTAGTAGTTCCGCTGGGGCCCCCGGCCCTGGGGGCGGCCAACCCGCCGGTTCGGCCGCCCCGCACGCCCGGTTCAAGCGCCTACCGGGTACGTTGCGTCCGCCTCACGGCGGTTTTATCGGACGCGCTCGGCCCGGCCAAACCGCGACCGCGTCCCGGAGCCGATATGGATCAGGACCGGGGTGCGCTTGCCGATGACGGCGTCGAGCGCTTCCACGAGTGCGGAGACTTCGGCGGCGAGCGCGTGCGGCGCGACGCCCTGGCGCGGCTCAACCCGGATCTTCAGGGCAGGTTCCCCCCGGATCTCGTAGGCGGCGACGGTGACTCCCGCCAGGTCGGGCCGGTCCGCGAGGGCCGCGCGGAGCGCCTGTTCCGCCACTCCGCCGCTGATCCCGACATTGCCCGGGACGCCGCCCGGGTCCTCCTCGGCCGCGATCAGGCTGGTCCGGCCTTTGCCCTGCTGGGCGACCCAGGCGACCATCAGGGCCAGCACCAATACGAGCGCACCGCAGATGGCAAACCACAGCCAGCTCCCCTGGTGGCGGGGGAACTGCGTCCGTTCGAACAGGTCGAGCCAGTATTTCAAGACGCCGCCCGCCCACTCGTGCCACCAGACGCCGACGGCGGGGACGCTCGCGAGCAGCATCAGCAGGACGCCGATGGCGAGCAGCTTGATGCCGAGGATGCCGATCAGGATGCGGTTCAGGACTCTGGGAGTGTTGTTCATGCCCCCACCACCCCTGACGTGGCCACATGGATCCGAACTTCCGGAGTGGGCGAGGGGCCCATGTCCTGCAGCTCCCGCCGCACGGCCTCAAGGACGGCGTCGGGGCGCAGCGGCACACCTGAGGTGGGCCGGACGTTAACCTCTACCCGGTTCCGCGAGACGATCACCATCACCTGGCCCTGTGTCACGTTGGCGGCCAGCCGCGCCCGGCGTGCCAGGGCCGCCGCGATCACTTCATCGTCGACTACGACGCCGGCCCGGCGGTCCGCGAGAAGGTGCCGCGCACGGCGTCCCGGCAGGACGGCATTGAGGAAGAAGAACAGGCCCGCCATGGCCACCACGGCGCCGGAGACGCCGAGCAGGAGCGGCGGAATCCCGGCCGGGAGGGCGACGGCACGCTCGGCCGCGGTCTGCGGATCTATGAGCCACGGCGGTTGCCCGAAGGCACGGACCGCCGTTTCAAGCAGCGCGTACCCGCACACCACAATAACCAGGGCGGCCGCCATCACGGAGACAACGGCACGCGATGAGTGGGTCTCCCGTTTGAGGATCCGTGCCATGCCGGCCGCACCGGAGCCTGGCATTCCGCTCTCCGTCACCGCGCCGGCGCCGTAAGGGCCCGAGCCGACAGTGGCATCCCGGGTATCCTGGCTCAACGCACCCGCCCTCCCCCGTGTACGGTGGCCCCACTGATGCGGATGTCTACCCGACTCAGCTGTGCCCCGGTCAACGCGGTGACCCGGTGCAGGATTTCGGCCTTGGCGGCGACGGCTCGGTCCCAGATGGCGCCGCCGAACCCGGCCACGCGCGCGGGGTCCCGGAGAACCGTGGTGAGGGGCGGGATCCCGATCGGCGTGACCAGCGAGAGCGCCAGCAGCCCGTCATCATCCGACCACTCGGCACGCACGCCCTGGGCCGGTACGCCGAGCGCCTCACCCGCGGCCGCCCGCGCCACGCTCGTCAGGGCCTGGGTGCTGATGCGGTTGTGCCCGGCCACCGCGGCGCCGCGGATCGGCGCCCCAGCCGTGATGCTCATGAGGAAGAACGCCGGCCCGTGAGGGCATCAAACACGCTGCGCAGGTCCAGTTTCCCCGCTGCGGCCCGGCCCAGCAGCGCGCCGATACCCATGAAGAAGAGAGCGCCAAGGAAGCCCCAGGCTCCGAACTGGAAGGACATGAAGGCCACGAAGGCGCCCATGGCGATTCCCACAACCGTCAGATTCACTGGATTGCCTCCCTTACCGGCCGGACCTCGCCGGCGACGGCCGGTTTGGCCGGACCGGGCACATAAACGTCGTTGATCTCGATGTTTACCTCGATCACTTCAAGCCCCACCAGTTCCTCCACGGCGGAGTAGACGGCCGCCCGGATCTGGTCGGCGAGAGCCTGCAGGGGGGTGCCGTAGACCGCGACGAGGTCGATGTCCACGGCGACCTGCGTTTCGCCGACTTCGACGCGGACCCCCGCGCCGTGATCGGCGCTGCCGACGGCGTCGCGAATGGCACCGAGGGCCCGCGACGGTCCGGATCCCAGTGAGTAGACACCGGGTACCGCGCGGGCGGCGATGCCAGCGACCTTGGCGACGGCGGCTTCGGAAATGACCGTGCGTCCGGTGCCCGCCAGCGCGGGCCCGTCCACAGGACTGGCTACTTGACTGGGCGCTTGGCTGGGCGCCGGGCCGGGCGCCGGGCCGGGCGCCCGGCCGGCCATGGGACCCGCCACCGGCTGAGAATCTTGGTATTCCATGGAGCACTCCCCCTTCTCTTTGACACAACCCTAGTCCCTGCCTTGGGCCGTGCGGGGGAATCTTGCCGCGCCCGGTTACCCCGGCCGCCGCGAGGGCCGGAACTGGGAGGTGCGTGGCGACCGCGGCGGCAACGGCGGATCCGGTGGGCCTACTTACAGTTGGTGGCGATCCACTGGGTCACGGGCGCCATGGCGGCCTGGAGCTTTCCGCTGGAGAACACCGTCTGGTCGGTGACACCGGCGATTGCCACGTCCTTGAGGTTGGCGAAATCGGCCTTAAGGCTGTCCGGAACGCGCTCGGCGGTCTCGGCCAGCTCCGCCGTGGACTGTTGCAGCTCCGCCGTCTTGCCCTGGGCGGCCGACAGCGGCAGGAGGGTGGCGCCGGTGGCCTGCTCCGAAATCTTCGTGCACGCCTCGGCGGCGCTGGCGAAACCGCCGAAGGGTCCGGACGTCGCGGTGGGGCTTGGCGTGGCGGACGCGGGCGCCGGGGCCGTGTCTGTGGCGGACGACGGAGCGCTTGCGGATTGCGGTGCCGAGCAGCCGGTGAGGGCCAGAGCGGCGAGGAGGGCGGTTGCGGCGAGAGGACGGGCGATATTCTTCGAAGTCACGTTGCAGAATCACTTTTCGGTTGAGATTGCGCCGCCGGCCCGGACAGGGCTGCCGGCGGCCTTGGTGTTCTTTCCCCAGCGTGCGAGTCTAGCCCGCCCGCCTGAACGGCCCGCAAACGGGCTCCCGCCGTCGGCCTCCCGCCGGCCCATGCGCCGATTGCTCCATAACGGCCCTTTTGACCCCCCAGAAGGGCCGTTATGGAGCAATCGCTAACCCATCGACGAGGGTGAGATGGGGTTAAAGAAGAAAAGCACCAGTTCTAAAAGAACTGATGCTTCCCAGTGGTGGCTCCGACCGGCGTCGATCCGGTGACCTTTCGATTTTCAGTCGAACGCTCTACCAACTGAGCTACAGAGCCTAGGTGACATGTCACCTTGACGGCCGGAATTTCTTCTGGCAATCAGAGCGACCCTGACGGGACTTGAACCCGCGACCTCCGCCGTGACAGGGCGGCGCGCTAACCAACTGCGCTACAGGGCCTTGCTTGTTTACTGCTTGTACTGCGTGTTTCTTGCTCACTGCGGTATCGCTACCGCAATTTTTCAAGGCCTTTAGCCTACCAGACTTTTTCATCCGGTTTGACCACTTCCTTGCGTACCCCCAACGGGATTCGAACCCGTGCCGCCGCCGTGAAAGGGCGGTGTCCTAGGCCGCTAGACGATGGGGGCCAGGACGCCATCCGGTTGAACACTTCTGGGCAAAAATTAAGGGCCGAAGCCTTTCGTTTTTGTCCTTTCGGGTTCCTCCGAACTGGACTATAAAACTATAAGGGCAGACCCCCGGTTTATCCAAAATCGGCCAGGAACAGCCATCGCCGGGGGCCGCGCCGCCCGCCCGTCCGCCTTGGAACGCCTGGCGGGAAAGCCCGCCCGGTCACGCGCGCGGGCCGGCTCAGCTCAGCAGGAGCACCGCGAGGGTGATCATCACGACGGCGATCCCCGCGTCGAGCACCCGCCACGCCGCCCGCCGCCGGAACACGGGCGCCAGGAACCGGGCCCCCGCGCCCAGTGCAGTGAACCATGCGATGCTCCCGAGTCCGGCCCCGGCAGCGAACCACCAGCGCCCGGACTCGCCGTGAGCCGCGGCGAGGGACCCGAGCAGCAACACGGTGTCCAGGTAGACGTGCGGGTTCAGCCACGTGAAGGCCAGGCAGGTGCCCAGTACGGCTCCCCGGGCGCCGCCCGGCCTGTCTCCGGAGTAGTCCATCTGTTCGCCCCGGACCGCACGCCGGGCCGCGAGCGCCCCGTAGGCGAAAAGAAACGCTGCGCCCGCCCAGCGGATCACCACGAGGGCGGCGGGCGCCCGGTCCAGGAGGACGCCGATGCCCGCCACGCCCAGCAGGATCAGGACCAGATCCGACGCTGCGCAGACTGCCACGACCATGGCGACGTGCGAGCGCTGGATGCCCTGGCGGAGGACAAAGGCGTTCTGCGCGCCGATGGCAACGATGAGGGACAGTCCGGCGGAGAGGCCGGAGAACAGAGGAAGGATCACCGTTCCACGGTAGGTGTCCGGCTCGGATGAAACCAGTTAAAGTTTCTTCCCGAACATAAGATGATCTAATGATCGACATTTCCCCTGAACAGGCCCGGACGCTGGCCGCCATTGTCACTCACGGAAGTTTCGACGCCGCGGCCGCCCACTTGTCCGTGACGCCCTCGGCCGTCAGCCAGCGTATCCGCGCCCTCGAGACGGCCGTCGGCAGGCCGGTCCTGACCCGGGCCCGGCCGGCCGGTCTCACGGAGTCCGGCCAGGCTGTGGTGCGGTTCGCGAGGCAGCTTGAGCTGCTGTCGGCCGACCTTGCCGAGGAGCTGCAGCCCGAGGAATTCTCGGGGCGGACGCGCCTGACGCTGGTGATCAACAGCGATTCCTTGCACACCTGGGCGCTGGCCGGTCTCGCGGCGGCCAGCGACAACATCCAGCTGGAGATCGTGCGCGAGGACCAGGAGCACTCGCTGGATCTCCTGCGCGCCGGCGCCGCGGCTGCCGCGATCACGGCTACGGCGACGCCCGTGCCCGGGTGCTCGTCCCGCAAGCTCGGCATCATGCGCTACCTGCCCGTATGCGCGCCGGACTTCAGCCGCCGCTGGTTCGATTCCGGCGTGAGCGCGGCGGCCCTGGCCAAGGCCCCCGTCCTGGTTTACGACCGCAAAGATGATCTGCAGGACCGCTGGCTGCGTCGGTTCAGCCGCACACCGCCCCAGGCACCACGGCACTACGTACCGGCCGCCCAGGAGTTTGGCGATGCCATCCGTTGGGGCATGGGCTGGGGGATGATGCCGGAGATCGAAATCGGCGAAGACCTCCGGAACGGAACGCTCGAGACGCTCACTCCCGGCGCGCATGTGGACGTCGCCCTCTACTGGCAGCAATGGCGGCGCGGCTCGGCGGCGCTGACGGAGGTCGCGGGCGCGGTCCAGGCGGCGGCCCGCGTCCTCCGCTGAAGCCGCCTGCCGTCCCAAGCCATGTACCTTGGCGGCACTTTGGCAGAAGTTTGGCGGAAAACCGTCTAGACGTGACCGATTTCCGCCAGCTGAGGCCGGGGGCGAGAGGCTAGATTTGCAGCATGGCAACAACCGCCGAAACAGGCTCTCCCAGTCCGGACCACACCCAGCCGGCCGGCACGCACGACGTGCCCAACCAGGCGGTCACCCCCGCCCCCGTCCGGGCGGTCGCCTCCGCCACCGTCCAGCCGAAGGGCCCGACCGGCACCCGCCGCCCCGGAACCCCCGGCCAGCCGGCCCCGATCAGCAGGCTCGGCATCGCCGCCGTCGTCGTCACCGTGGTGCTGTGGGCTTCCGCTTTCGTGGGCATCCGGGCCGTGGGCCCGAGCTTCTCCCCCGGCCCCCTGACGCTCGGGCGGCTGGCCGTCGCCGCCGTCGTACTGGGCCTCCTGGTGGTGCCGAAGCTCAGGGGACTGCCCCGGGGCCGCGAATGGTGGCCCATCCTGGCCTACGGCGTCATGTGGTTCGGAGGCTACAACGTGGCGCTCAACGCCGCCGAGCACATGCTCGACGCCGGCACGGCCGCCCTGCTGATCAACGTCAACCCCATCCTGGTCGCCGTGATGGCCGGTGTGATCCTGAAAGAGGGCTTCCCGCGCTGGCTGATCATCGGCAGCCTGATCGCTTTCGGCGGCGTGGCCGTGATCGCCCTCGGTTCCGGCCAGCGGTCGACGGCGGACGTGGCCGGCGTGCTGCTCTGCCTGCTCGCGGCCGCGCTGGCCGCAGTAAGCGTGATCGTGCAAAAACCGGTGCTCCGGAAGTTCCCGGCCGCCCAGGCCACGTGGTTCGGCATTATGGTCGGCGCCATCTGCTGCCTGCCCTTCAGCGGCCAGCTGATCAGTGAACTGCAGGCCGCTTCCCTGCCGGCCACGCTGGGACTGGTGTACCTGGGCATCTTCCCCACCGCGATCGCCTTCACCACGTGGGCCTACGCGCTGTCCCTGATTGACGCCGGACGCCTCGCCGCCACCACCTATCTGGTCCCGGGCACCACGATCCTGATCTCCTGGCTGGTACTGGGCGAGATTCCGACCATCTGGGGCCTGGTGGGCGGCGTGATCTGCCTCGTGGGCGTGGGGCTGACGCGGCGCCGGTCCCGCTAGAGTTTCCCCATGACCCCGTCCCTGCCGCCCGGCCTGCCGATCATTCCAAACAGCGGGGACGACGGTGACGGTCCGGAAGGCGGCCCGTTCCCGATGTCCGAGGACGACTTCGAGGCCGCCGTGAGCGACGCCCTGGACCGGATCCCGCCCGAACTGGCACATACCATGAGCAATGTCGCGATCTTCATCGAGGACGACTACACCCCGCAGCCCGGCGAGGACCCGGACACCGTGCTGCTGGGCCTCTACGAGGGGGTTCCCCTGACCGAGCGGGACTCCTGGTGGGACGCAGGCTCACTGCCGGACCGGATCACGATCTACCGCCAGCCCATCCTGGAGATCTGCGCATCCCGGGAGGACGTGATCGAGGAAGTCACCGTGACAGTCGTGCATGAGATCGCGCACCACTTCGGCATCAGCGACGAACGCCTGCACGAGCTCGGCTGGGGCTAGCCTTAGAGGCATGGGACACGACCACAGCCACTCGCACGGCATCACCGCCACCGGGAAACATCGGAAGCGCCTGATCGCCGTCCTGGCCATCACGCTCGCTGTGGTGCTCGTGCAAACCATTGGCGCCGTCATCTCGGGCTCCCTGGCGCTGCTCGCCGACGCCGGCCACATGCTCTCCGACGCCGCCGGCGTCTTCATCGCCCTGCTGGCCGCATGGATCGCCACCCGGCCCGCCAGCGACCTTCGCACTTACGGATACCAGCGCGCCGAGGTCTTGGCCGCACTGGCAAACGCCCTGGTCCTGATCGTCATCTCGGTGGTGATCTTCACCGAAGCGATCCGCCGGCTCGGCTCGGCCCCGGAGGTCCACACCGACGTCATGCTGTCCGCTGCGATCCTCGGCGCCGTCGCCAACCTGGTTTCCCTGCTGATCCTGCGCGGCGCCCAGAAGGAGAGCCTCAACGTCCGCGGCGCCTACCTGGAGGTCCTGGGCGATCTGCTGGGATCCTTTGCCGTCATCGCGGCGGCGCTGGTCATCATGATCACCGGATACCAGGCAGCAGACACCATCGCCTCGATCCTCATTGCCCTCATGATCCTGCCGCGGGCCTGGCACCTGCTGCGCGACGTCGTGGACGTGCTCCTCGAGGCCACCCCCAAGGGCGTAGACGTCCGCATGATCCGCGAGCACATCCTCTCGGTGGACGGCGTGGTCTCCGTCCACGACATCCACATCTGGACCATCACCTCGGGCGTCCCCGTGTTCTCCGCGCACGTGGTGGTGGAGGACGCCGCGCTCGGCGCCCGTGGCGCCGACCGGGTCTTGGACAAGCTCACCGCCTGCCTGGGCTCCCACTTCGACACGGAACACTGCACCTTCCAGCTGGAACCCGCCACCCATTCGGAGCACGAAGCGCACCAGCACGCCTGAGCGACGGGAGCGCGTTAACCCGGGGCAGGCCGCCGTCGCCGCTGGTGTTCAGGCCGCTGGTCCGGCCGCTGCCCCGGGCGCCGTTTGCTGCATGCGTTCCTCCCTGCGCTGCCCCGGGCCCGGCTGACGCGCCGCCGATAACCTGTCCCCGGCCGGACACACCCCGCGCAAACGTGGCTAAATGACACCAATGTTGTTTATGTTGTTGGTGTGACTCGTGTTGCCAAAGTGGTCTTTGGCACGTAGCCTCATGCCTGCTGGGTGATCCGCAGAGGGGCTTCTTCACGTGCCAAATCCAACCTCGCTCATTCCAGCCTGAGACTTCAGCGAGGTTTGCCCATGAGCTGGACCGGATCCGGTCGCAAGACGGCTGTGCTGTGCACCGCCGTCGTCCTCCTTGGAACGCTCGCGCTCCCGGCGCAGGCCTCTGCACTGACTCTTGGGCAGGCACGCGGATCCCTGCCGGCCACCGGCCGGGTTCCGGCGTCGCCGGAGATCCCCTCGCCGGAAGAGATTGCCGCCGCCAAGTCCAGTGAAAGCGCGACGGCGGCGGAGGTCACCAGGATCGACGGGCTCCTGGCCGATGCCTCGGCCGCCCAGGAAACCAGCCTGGGCGCATCCCTGCAAGCGAACAACGCCTACGGCGAGGCCCTCGTGGAGCTCGCCACCCGGCGTGACGCGGCAACTGTCGCAGCAGCCAGGGCTGCCGCCGCCGAGGCCGAACAGGCCAAGACCCGCAAGCAGGTCGGCCAGCTGGCCGGCGATTTGTACCGCAACGGCGGCCTGAATCCGGCCCTTAGCAGCTTTGTCAGCGGCACCGGGCAGGCGCTCGAAGATGCCGCCACCCTGGAGGCCGTGACGGCCGGACGCGCCCGGGCCTTCCAGTCCGCGGAAACCGCGGCCGCCGCCGCGCAGTCGTTGACGGAGGCCGCGGCAGATGCCAACCGCGCCGCCGACGAGGCGGCCACGACGGCGGAAGCCCGCAAGAGCGACGCCGACCGCGCGACGGCTGCTCAGCGCCAGGCCGTGGCAGATGCCAAAGCCCAGCGGTCCGCCCTGGTGGATCAGCTGGCAAGCCTCAGGAACACCACCGCGGCGCTGGAGTCGGCCCGGGTGGACGCCCTCGACCGGCAGCGCCAGCAGGAACGGCTGGCGGCCCTGACCGCCGCTGCCGGCTCCGCCCCGCAGCCGGGCACCGGCTCCCAGCCTGCTTCAGGTTCCCAGCCGGCCCCGGCATCACCGGGAGGAGGCGGTTCGGCCGCCCCGCAGCCGGCCGCGCCGGCCCCCGCCCCGGTCGAGGTGCCGCCCGCTGCCGCCCCGGAGCCCGCTCCTGCTCCTGCTCCTGCTCCGGAGCCCGTTCAGGCACCGGCACCGGTACCCGTACCGGTTCCTGTGCCCGTCCCGGCACCGGTCCCGGTTCCCGCGCCGATTGCGGGCGGGTCAAACCAGACGGCCATTTCGGTGGCGCTTGGCAAGACCGGATCGCCGTACTTCTACCAGTACGGCGGAACCGGGGCCTACGGGTTTGACTGCTCGGGCCTGGTGCAGAATGCATTCGCCGCGGCCGGCAAGTACCTGCCGCGCACGGCCTCCCAGCAGTTCGCGCAGGCCCCTGTTCACGTACCGCTCTCCCAGGCCCGTCCCGGCGACTTGCTCGTCTGGGGTTCACCTCCGGGGTTCTACCATGTGGCCATCTACCTCGGCGGCGGCCGCGTGGTCCAGGCGCTCAATCCCGACGCCGGCATCACCGTCACCGATGTGGCCGCCATGTCCGGGATGCAGCTCTATGGCTACGCGGCCCGCTACTGAGAGCCGCTACTAGGTCCCGCTAGCCGGGTCCTTCGGTTGGTCCCGCTCGTGGGGCCACGCCCCTGGGCGCCGGGTTTTGAGACGCGAGGGCCTGGTCCCGGAGCTAGGAGAGCACGTCCTTGGTGATGAAACGGCCGTAGGCCAGCGCACCGAAGACGGCGACGTAGCCGGCCTGCAGGACGGCGTTGGCGGCGAAGGAGTCCCAGGAGAGCGGCTGGCGGAGGAGATCGCCAAAGTCCAGCCAGTAGTGGCTGAACAACCAGGGATGCAACCACTCAAGTTGCGGCAGCGCGTCCAGGACCTGCGCAACGACCGAGAGCACCACGGTGGCCGCCATGGCCCCGACCGGAACGTCCGTCAGGGTGGAGATGAAGAGTCCGATCGCGGACAAGCCCAGCAGCGAAACCGCCAGATAGGCGGCGATCAGCAGCAGCCGGACCATGGCCTCGCCGGTACCGATCGTGTCGCCGGAGAGCAGGGTCACGGGTCCCACGGGGAAGAGCGCCGCGCCGATGCCTGCTCCGCCCAGTGCCACGACGAGCGGGGCAACGACCACGAACAGTGCCGCGCCGGCATATTTGATGAGCAACAGGCGGACCCGCCCGGCCGGAGCCACCAGCAGATACCTGAGGGTTCCCTGCCCGGCCTCGCCGGCGATCGTGTCTCCGGCCACCACGCCGACAGTCAGCGGCAGGAACAGCGGAACGGAGACCACCATCGCCGTGACGCCTACGAACAGGCCGTTCTGGGTGATCCTGTCCAGGAAGGCGGGCCCCCGGCCGGCCGGCACGGCCGAGGAGACCCGCACGGCCACGGCAATCAGGATGGGGATGGCCGCCAGCGCGCACAGCATGGCCCACGTCCTGCGGCGGCGGAACAGCAAGCCGAGTTCAGAGGCCAGCAGGCCCCCGGTCACGGACCGGCGTCGGCCCGGCAGGCTCGCCGCCGTAACGTCGGTGGCGGCGTCACCGGCCGCTCCGCTGGGGGCGCCGGCCGGGCTGCCTGATGGAGCCCCCGACGGGCCGCCCGCGGATGAGCCGTTACTGGACAACGTCGAACCCCTCCCCCGTCAACGCCACGAAGCGGTCCTCCAGGCTGACCTGTTCGGTCGCGAAGCCGCGGACCCGGACCCCCGCTGCCACGAGGGCGGCCACCACGGCTTCGGGTTCCACGGCTTGCGGCCCCGCGTCCCCGGCCCCTGCCGTTTCCCGGGCCGCCGGGGCCGGCGCTGCCGCCGGTGCAGGCAGCGGCGCGAAAAGGACCGCGTCGGGCCCCGCGGAAGCGGCGCCGTCGGGACTCACCGTGGCGGTCAGTCCCAGCCCGGCGAGCACGTGTGCCGCGGTGCCGGGGTCCGGCGTCAGCACGCGGATCCGCGCCTGGCCGGCCCGGCGCAGCTCTGCCAGGGTTCCCTGCGCCACTAGGCGTCCCGCGCTCATGATGGCCGCATGTGTGCAGATCTGTTCCACTTCGGCGAGCAGGTGGCTGGAGACGAACACCGTGGCGCCGTCGGCCGCGAGCGAACGCACCAGGCTGCGCACTTCCCGGGTGCCCTGGGGATCCAGTCCGTTGGTGGGTTCGTCCAGCACGAGAAGGTCCCGCGGCGCCAGCAGGGCGTTGGCGATCCCCAGCCGCTGCTTCATGCCCAGTGAATAGGCGCGGACCTTCTTGTCCGCGGCGTGCGTCAGGCCCACCCGGTCCAGGGCCGACTGGACCCGGGCCCGCCGCGTGGCGGCCACCCCGTAGGGATCCGCGGCGTCCATGCGGTGCAGGTTGGCGGCGCCGGAGAGGAAGGGGTAGAAGGCTGGCCCCTCGACCAGGGCGCCGACCCGGGGCAGAACGTCATTGAGTTTCCCGGGCATCTCTTCGCCCAGGACGCGCATGGAGCCGCCGGTGGCCGAGGCCAAGCCCAGCAGGAGCCTGATGGTGGTGGTCTTCCCCGAGCCGTTCGGGCCCAGGAAGCCGAAGACGGCGCCTTTCGGCACGGCGAGATCGACATCGTCGACTGCCAGTTGATGGCCGAACCGCTTGGTCAGGCCCCTGGTCTCAATGCTCAGCTCGGTGCGCAGCTCGGCCGCCGGCCCGGCGGCGCTCACGCGGCCGTCACCGGCAGGTCCCCGGAAACCGGGCCGGTATTCACTTCTGCGCGGCAGCGGCCTGGAGCCGCTCCACAGGCACCGAGCCGGCAAAGATCCGCCCGTCGTCGAGCATCAGGACGTTCACCAGCGCGGTGGACAGGAGCCGGCCGCCCTGGACCGGGACGGTGAGCTGTTGGAGCGGTGCCGCCGCGTCCGACGTCGGCTTCTGCGTTCCCGCCGGGAACTCAACCACCGCGTCCCAGCCGGACCCCGTGACGGCCGGCTTGCGTGCGCTGTCCTTGGCCGGGGGCGTCCCCTTTTCGGAGTCAGTGCCGTGCTTGTGTTCCGGGACCGGGATCTCCTTGACCGTGGCGCCCGGCGGCGGGCTGAACGCGAAGACGGACGCGTCGGGGGCCGCAAGGGTCAGGCTCGTGTAGGCGACGCGGAAGGCGGGATCCGCCTGTCCGCGGGCTTTGACCTCAACGCCCAGCGGCAGGCCGGTCTGGCCGTCCACGGCAACTGCGATGGACGAGACCAGGGTCGCGTCGGACTTCGGCGTGAGCACCAGGTTGTATGCGGGCCGGCCTGCCACCTGGACGTCGGCGCCCACCGTGACGTCAGTGCTGGGGTCGATCTTGGCCAAGAACATTGCGGCGAGCTGGTCCGGGGTGGCCGTGGCGTCCTTGCCGCTGTTGTGGGCGCGGCCGGCGTCGGCCGGGAGCTGGACGTGGGAGGCCGTGTTGTCCTTGGAGTTGTAGAACCACACGTCGTTGCCGTTGCGGACGGCGTTCCGTTCGGCCAACTGGTCCATCACCTGGATGCGGGCGTGGTCCGGGCCGTCGCGATAGACGCGCGCGGTGTGCGGCCCGGTCAGCAGTTCGAGCCAGGCGGTGCTTGAAGAATCCGTGCCGGGACCGGTCTTGGGGAGTTCGGGAAGGCCCAGCTCCGAGGACTGTTCCAGGGTTCCGGAGAGGGCGGGCCCGCTGTGCTGGGCGATCAGCTGCAGCACCTGTTCGGGCGTCTTGGGCGGCAGCGGGTCCCCGGCGCTGGCGGGCAGGGATCCGGCCAGCGCACCGGCGGCGATGACGGCGGGAACTGCCACGGCGGGCAGCCACCGCAGCCACTTGCGAGTCATCGTGACCGCGCCCCAAGAAGAAGTGATTCACAATTCCGCGTCTGAAGAACGCGTGCTCCAGCAGTGCAGCTCATACATCAACAGTACGCCTGGCCCCGGCCGCGCGGTGTCCTACTTCAGCACGTTGATGGTCAGCTCGACGGCGCCGAGCAGGAACGCGAGCACCGAGGTGCCAAGACCGGCGACGAGCAGCAGCCCGGGATGGGCGAGGCCCACCACCACCCGCTTCAGCCGCGGCCTGTCGCGAAGGAACTTCTTGGGCACGGTGCCGGATCCCGGGGCTTGTTTCCAGCCCCGGAGCCGCCGCAGGAACCAGGCACAGCGGATGATGAAGGCCAGCCACAGTACCGAGACCACCAGCGGGATCGCGGCCAGCAGGAGGTTGAAGCCCACCGCGGTGACCTCGCGTTCGGACGCGCCGACGAGCGACTGAAGGGTCGTTGAGATCGAGGCGCTCATGACCACGGACACGCCCCACACGAGGAACGCGGCAATCAAGGCGAGGAAGCGGACAAAGAAGTGGCCCAGCACGGAGTCCCGGCGCGGCTTCAGGTACCGGCGCGGGGTCGCGTGCAGCAAGGCGATGCTGGCCAGCAGGGTCGGCAGCGCGGCCATGCCCACCAGCACATACCAGGACCAGCCGGCCAGGTCCAGGAACTCGTCGGCCACGATCAGGGCCGCCCAGAACCCGGCCCACGCCCAGCCGGCCGTCAGCGGATGCTCCACGAGCCACGCCGGCAGCCATGCATCGCCGTCCAGGGACCGGAGCCGGCCGGGATCTTCCGGGGCGCGCGCCTCCGGCCCGGGGGTTTCGGGCGCAGGGGTTTCGGGCGCAGGGGTTTCGGGCGGTGCGGTCTCGGCTACCGGGGCGCCCGTGCCGGGCATCCCGCTTGCCCCGGGATGCTGGCCCTCCGAACCGCGTGCTTCGCTCATGGCCCCACTGTAGCGAGCAGCGCTACTGTGACGGCGTTACGGTGCCAGCGTCACTGTGACGGAGTCACCGTGCCGGCGGCGCCGTCGACAGTGATGTCGTCGCCCGTGGCGATCCGAGATGTCGCGTCGGGTACACCCACCACCGCAGGGATGCCATATTCCCGCGCGACGACAGCGCCGTGGGAGTTGGGGCCGCCCATTTCCATCACGAGGCCGCCGGCTGTCAGGAACAGCGGCGTCCAGCCGGGATCCGTGGACGGCGCCACGAGGATCTCGCCCGGTTCCAGATGCGCGCCCTGCGGGTCCAAGATCACGCGGGCCCGGGCGCTGACAGTCCCGGCCGAGGCAGGCGTCCCGGAGAGCACCCCCGCCGATCGGTCCGCGTCCCCCGCCCCCCGGCCGCCGGCGTCGGACTGCACGGCTTCGGGCTCGGTGCCATCGGAAAGCAGCACGCGCGGAATGTGCCGCCGGCCCAATTCGGCCACGTACGCCTCCCGGCGCTGCTGCACGATCCCGCGCAGCGCGGCGCCGCCCAGGCCCGCGTGCGCCTCGCCCAGGTCGAGGAAGAAGATATCGTCCGCCGCGTCGATGGTCCCCGCTGCGGCGAGTTCGGCCCCCACCGCCGCGAGTTGTTGCCGGACAGCGCCGAGCGCCTCCACAAGGTGGTACTTGGGCAGTTCACGCAACCCGGCGAACATCCGGGTCCGTCTCAGCGCGGCCCGGACAAGCGCTCCACGCAAGCGGCTGCGCTGCTTCGCCGCAGCCACAAGCCGCTCCACCTGCGCGTCCGCCTCCCGCGCCGCCTTCTCGAATTGCCGGTCCGGGGCGAGGGTCGGGTCGTCCACGCGCAGATAGTTGGCCAGGACGCCGAGGATGTGGGTCGGGTCGTCAGACCAGCGGGGCATGCCGAGGTCGATTTCCGCCACGGCCCGGTGGCCGTACCGGCTCAGGAAGCCGGAGAGCCCGGACTGCACAACGCCGGGAAGCTCCCCTGTCCGGTAGCGCCGTGCCAGCTCGGGCAGTGCGGTCCCACCGAACACCTCCGCCGCTGCGGGGTCCTTCCGGATGGCGGCAGCCAGCGCCCACAGGTCGAGGTCCATTTCGGTGGTCACATTGTTGGGCAGGCCCCGCAGGACGTCCTGCAGTGCCCCGTTCCCCGGGCTTCCCGCGAGTTTCCCGGCCGCGGCCAGCAGCGCGAACCCGAGCGCGGGCAGAGGCATGAGGGCGGGAACCACCGGAAAGACGCTTCGGCCGAGGATCCGCTCAACGTGGTCCAGTCGCTGCGCGGCCGTGGCGGCGGCGGGCACTGTGAGGGCAGCCCTGAGCTGTTCGCCCACACGGTCGGCCCGGCGCAGCGCGTCTTCGGGCCGGAGCAGGCCGCGGACCAGGGTCTCCGGGACTCTCGCCCGCGCCGCTACCGGGGCGACGCGGCGCAGGAGCCGCCACTGCGAGCTCGTGACGACGGAGAACCTGGGATCGGCGAAGAGCTGGCGCAGCACCACCGCCGACCGCGCCTCCATGATGTCGAAGACCCGGGGGACGAACGCGCGCCCGGCCTTGCTCCGGACCACGGGAGTGAGGTCGAAGAAGATGCGTTGTCCGGCCTCCGCGTACGGCGAGGGCCCGTCCCGGGGCACCGGCACCGGGAAATGCGCCGCCTCCGCCACGGAGGATGCAATCAGCCGGATGCCGGCGAGGCCCATCGGCGTCAGCGGCCGGGTCAGGCCCTGGGCCAGGCTAAAGCACAGATAGACGCGGGGCCCCGGCCCGGTCGGCGGCTTGTCCGGCATCGGATAGAGCGTGGTGATGGGCCTGGACTGGGTCAGCCACACGGCACCGTCGCGGCCGATGGCCCATTCGAGGTCCTGCGGCGAGCCGAAATGCACCTCGGCACGGCGGCCCAGGAGTTCCAGCGCGGCCAGCTGGGCATCGTTCAGGCTTGGCCCGGACCCGGCTCCGGGCTGGGCCACCCGCTCGGTTCCGCCGCCGGGGAGGGGCCGGATGAGCAGTCCTTTGTCCCCGATCCGCCGCTCCAGGATCGTTCCCGTGGCACCGTCGATCACGAAGTGGTCCGGGTTGACGGCCCCGGACACCACGGCCTCCCCCAGCCCCGGGCTGGCGTCGATGACCGCCTCGTGCCGTCGCCCGGTGACCGGGTTGGCCGAGAAGAGCACCCCCGCCACGGCCGCGTCCACCATGCGCTGGACCACCACCGCGAGGGACACAGCGGACGGGCTGATTCCCTGCACCGCCCGGTACGTCACCGCGCGGTCGGTCCACAGCGAGGCCCAGCACTGCCGGACGGCGGACAGCACGGAATCCGCGCCGACCACATTCAGGAACGTGTCCTGCTGGCCGGCGAAACTGGCAAAGGGCAGGTCCTCGGCGGTCGCGGAGGACCGCACCGCGACCGCCGTATCGTCGCCCAGCGCCGCATAGGCGGCCCGCACGGCGGCATCGATGCCGGCCGGGACGGCGGCGTCGAGCACTAGTGCCCGGGCCTTTGCGGCGAGCAACGCCAGTCCGGCCAGATCATCGGGGGCGGTTGCGGCGATGGCATGGTGCACGTCCGCCAGCGCCGCGGAGGCCGTGGCGTCCAGATAGGCCCGGGTTGTCAGGCAGAAGCCGGCGGGAACGGGCAAGCCTGCCCGGGCCAGCTCGCCCAGGTTGGCCGCCTTGCCGCCGGCCTCGGCCAGCATGTCCTGGCCAAGACGTTCCAAGGCCAGGACCGGCGCGTCCTGGGCCTTGATCGCGTCTCCGGACGGGTCCGGCCTCCGGGGGTGCTCCATGTGCGGACCGTCCTTCCGGCGTCGAGCCCGTAGCCCCGGGCGGTTAGGAGTCGCCGAGCATCGGGCCGAAGCTGGCTCTGTCCGCCAGCCGGGGGTCGTCGCGGTCCGGCACCACCATGACCGGTCCCTTGGCATGGTGGAGGACGCCGTCGGTTGTGGAGCCCAGCAGCATTCCGGCGAAGCCGCCGCGGCCGCGGGTGCCGAGCACCACGAGTTCCACGTGCCGGCTGGCGCCCACGAGAATGTCGACGGGAGAACCGTCCACGAGCTGGGTCTCGACCTCCAGGCCGGGGAAGTGGCTCCGCACCCAGGCTACGCCGGCGTCGAGCTGGACCTTGATGTCCGCGAACAAGGCATCGCGGTCCATCGGGGTGGGCACCCAGGCCAGTGAGCCGGTGTACTGCGGCACGGCGCACACCAGCCGCAGTCGGGCGGAGAGCCGTTGGGCCTGTGCTGCAGCCTCAAGCACCGCGATGCGGGCCTGGTCGGAGCCGTCGACGCCGGCCACTACGACGTTCTCGACAGGCTGGTGGCCCGACTTCGCCCGTTCGGCCAGGACGTGCTTGTCGTCAGTGATTTCACCCAGGCGGTCCGCGCAGATCAGCGGAACGGTGACGGTAGGGCACTTCGCGTGGGCGGGCAGAGCACTGCTGACGGAGCCGAGCAGCCGGCCAACAAAGCCGCCGCGGCCGCGGGTTCCGAAAACCAGAAGTTCTGCCGTTTCGCTGATGTCCAGCAGTACGCCGGAGGCGTCGCCGTTCTCCACGGACGCGTCGACGTCGATGTTGTAGCCGGCCACCTTGTCCAGGGCGTGCTTGAGGATCGCTTCGGCGCCTTCGCGGATCACGGAGTCGTCCACGGTGGCGTAGCCGCCGTCGAGCCCGGATGCGGCAAAGATCGGAACCGAATAGGCGGTCACGATGTGCAGCGGGCGGCGACGGCGCTCCGCCTCGCGGGCTGCCCACACGAGGGCACAGTGGCTGTGGTCGGAGCCATCCACGCCCACCACGATGCCACGCGGAGGCGCCTGCTCGCCGCCGGTCTCCCCTGCCGGGTCCGGATGCACCTGTTCACGGCCCATGGGGTCCGCCTCCTCGCGATTCTTGCCTGATGTTGCGGCTATTCTGCCAGAAGTACCGGCGCCCGGCGTTCACCGGCGAGGCGGCCCCGAATCTGCGCCCAGGAACCCCTGTTTTTCCTCACTATTCCCCCTAAATTTCGAACACACAAGACGGCCGTCCGGGCGGGTCCGGCGGCCCTCGGCCGAAGGATTTACGCAGAGTTAACACGCTGTTTGCCGGCCTGGTTTCCCGGGCATTCGGGGCCGGATCCCCACGATGGCCGGCATGAAATCCGCGAAAATCCGGGACTTCGGCCAATGTCCTACCTCCCCTATCCATCGGCGCGAATCTTGGGTATCCTTCGAGGCGTTGCTGAACCGAGACCGGCATTACAGAACGCAGCTACTGGGGTTGCTGCGGCCGGAACCAGGTTTCGGTCAGCGTCCGGGGTTTCACCCCGCGACTGGCACCATTTCGAGGAGGAACCCTGCAGTGTCGAGCATGCCTTTGTACGGCGGGATTGAGCGGACTACGGCCGTAGTCATCGGGACGGGTCTGTCCGGGCTGGCTGTGGCCAGCGAGCTCCAGCGCCGCGGCGTCGCGTCCATCATTGTGGACGGCCTGGACCTTCTGGGGTCCGGCCATCCGGCCAACACCTCCTCGCTCCAGCGCTGCGACGCGGCGGATGCCGCGAGCCTGAAGGAGCGCAACGAAATCCTGCGGCACCTGCGCAATTACGCGGCAAGCCACAAGCTCGATGTGCGGAACAACATCCGGGCCCTGCAGCTGGACCACCTTGAGGCCGGGGCCGACGGGGCCCCCACCGAACAGTGGGCAGTCCAGACCCCCGGCGGTGTCCTCCTGGCCGACCACCTCGTCCTGACCCGCTGCGCCCACAGCCAGCTGCGCCGCATGCTCTCGCAACTCGGCATGGCGGCCGGACAGAACCTCATGGCGGCGATGCATGCCCTCGGGATGTACCTCGTGGGGGTCGGCGAGCTCATTACCCCCACGCCCAAGGAGGTCCTGCGCCAGGCCAAGGTGGTGGGGCAGGCGATCTCCGCCAAGGTCTACCCGGACGGCCTCCCCACGCTCCTTCCGGGCGGCTTCGCCCTGGCGGCTCCCGCTTAGCAACGCGGGGCCAGTTATGGCCTATCAGAGGGCGCCGGATGGGTCACAACTGATCCCGCGTTGCTTTTGGTTCAGCTGTCGGCGTCGCTGCCTGAGTCGTCGGCGGTTTCGCTGTCCGCGTCCGGGGTGAGGCGGCGTTTGGCCATCAGGCCCAGGGCCACCAGGATGCCGACCCCCACCGCGACGAAGCCCATGACGCTCCAGGGAAACGGCTGCGATGCATCCGGCACCGGGGCCGGCGCCTGCGTTGCGCCCGGCTGGGCGGTGCCCATCGTTGGGACTGCGGAAGCCGCCGTCGTGCCCGATGCGGCGGCGGTGGCGGTGAATGTGAAGCTGCCCTCGATCGGGTGGCCGTCGGAGCTGGCCACCCGCCACCGCACGGTGTAGAGCCCTGCAGGGGCGCCGGACTTTAGTTTCTGTGAAGCGACGTTGTCCACGATCTCCACGGAACCGTCCGCCCAGTTGGCGCCGGTGGCGTCGTTGACCAGGATCTCCGAGCCCAGGGCCAGCGGATTGTGGTTGAACGTGACGGAGACCTTGTCCGGAGGTGTGGCCACGGTGGCTCCGGAGGCCGGGCTCGTGGACTCCGCGGTATCGTGCGCCGACGCCGGGCCGACGGCTCCCAGCAGGACGGCCGCAAAGACGACGGCGCCCAGCAGGGCACTCAAAAGGTGTCGGACAGGGCGCATGGGCAGGCTACTCCTAGTGTTGTCTTCCTTACAGACTAGGCGAAAACAAAGGGTTGGCCGCGGGGCTCCCAATAGGATTTAGGCAACACCCATCACTCCCGGAGGACTAATGCTCAAGCAGGGCTCTGCACTCGACCGGTATTTCAAGATTTCCGAGCGGGGGTCGAACTTCTCGCGCGAGATCCGCGGAGGGTTCGCCACGTTCTTCGCCATGAGCTACATCGTGGTGCTAAACCCGCTGATCCTCTCCGGGCCCGACTCGACAGGCACGACGCTCGGCTTCCCAGCGGTCGCCGCAACCACCGCCTTCGTGGCGGGCATCCTCACGATCCTCATGGGCGCGTGGGCCAAACATCCCTTTGCCCTGGCAACCGGACTCGGCGTCAACGCGTTCGTCGCCGTCACGGTGGCCACCAACCCCGGGCTGTCCTGGCCGGACATGATGGGCCTGGTGATGCTCTCCGGCATCACCATGCTGATCCTGGTCCTCACCGGCTTCCGGACGGCCGTGTTCAAGGCCGTCCCCGACGGGCTCAAGACCGCGATCGTGGTCGGCATCGGCCTCTTCATCGCCCTGATCGGCCTCGTCAACGCGGGCTTCGTGCGCCGCATCCCGGATGTCGCCGGCACCACCGTTCCGGTCGGCCTGGGCTTCGACGGCAAGCTGCTGGGCTGGCCCACCTTCGTATTCGTCTTCGGCCTGATCCTGACCATCGCCCTGGTGGTGCGCAAGGTCAAGGGCGCCATCCTGATCGGCATCGTCGCCTCGACCATCCTGTCCGTGATCCTGGAATCCACCCTGCACATTGGTCCCAGCTTCGACGGCAAGACCCACAACCCGCAGGGCTGGTCCCTTGTCGCGCCCAAGTTCTCCGAGTGGGCCGCCCCGGACCTGTCTCTGATCGGCAAGGCCAACCCGTTCGGCGCCTTTGAGCACCTCGGCTTCGTCGCCGCCACCCTGCTGGCCTTCGTGATCCTGCTCAGCATCTTCTTCGATGCCATGGGCACCATGGTGGGCCTGGCCACCGAGGCCGGCACGATCGACAAGAACGGCAACATCCCCAACGTTGACCGTGTACTGCAGGTGGACGCCCTCGGCGCGATCATCGGCGGCGGCGCTTCCGTCTCCTCGAACCAGATCTACGTCGAATCCGGCGCCGGCATCGGCGAAGGCGCCCGCACCGGCCTGGCATCCATCGTCACGGGCCTGCTGTTCCTCGTGGCCATGTTCTTCACCCCGCTGATCAACCTCGTGCCATTCGAGGCCGTTGCCCCGGCCCTCGTGATCGTCGGCTTCATGATGGTCTCGCAGGTCGGCAAGATCGACTGGCAGGACTTGGGCATCGCGATCCCGGCGTTCCTGACCTTCACCCTCATGCCGTTCACCTACTCGATCGCCAACGGCCTGGGCGCGGGCTTCATCACCTTCGTGCTGATCCGCCTGTTCCAGGGCCGGGCCCGCGAGGTGCACCCGCTCATGTGGGTTGTGGCTGCCGCGTTCACGCTGTTCTTCGCGATCGGCCCGATCGAGGCGGCCCTCGGCATCCACTAGGGTCCTCCCGCCTTTTCCATGCGCCGAGTTGGCATTTCGCGGCAGTGTTTTTCGAAAACATTGCCGCGAAACGCTAGCTCGGCGCTGCTGTTTGGGCGCCACCGTTTGTCCCCCCGCCAGGCGGGGTTTCCGGGATTCCGGACAGTCCCGGCGCGCAGCGGCTGGTGTTCGGGTGCCGGCTGAGGTGAGCTAGAACCATGGATTCTTCTGCGCTCACTGTTGATGTCCCGCCGCAGCCCTGGACCGGACGCTTCGATGGCGACGGCGCCGAGCACCGGCGCTGGTGGCAGGCCGTGGCCCCCTACGCCCCGCCCGCAAACCCGGCCACGGCCTCCTCCCGGACCCGGCCCGCCGTCATCCTCGGCTTCGGCAGCGATGAGGGCGTGCGCCGCAACAAGGGCCGCACCGGCGCCGCGGCCGCTCCCGCCGCCATCAGGGCCGCCCTGGGTCCGCTCGCCTTCCACCTCGACCGGGACGTGCTCGACGCCGGCGACGTAACCGTGCGCGATGAGTCTCTCGAGGCCGGGCAGGCACGCGCCGGGCAGGCCATCTCCCGGCTCATCGATGCCGGGCAGCTTCCGGTCGTTCTGGGCGGCGGCCACGAAACCGCGTTCGCCAGTTACCTCGGCGTCGCCGGATCGTCTGCCGTGCGCGGGGGCCTGAGAGTGGGCGTCCTGAACCTCGATGCCCACTTCGACCTCCGTGACGAGGCCGTGCCCAGTTCCGGGACGCCGTTCCTGCAGATGGCCCGCGCGGAAGCCGCCGCCGGCCGCGAACTGCGCTACGCCGTCGTCGGCATTTCCGAGCCGAACAACACCCGGGCGCTCTTCCGGACCGCCGCGGAACTCGGCGTGGACTACCTGCTGGACGAGGACTGCTCGGCGGAGGCCGCCCAGGCGTTTGTGGCCGCGTTCCTGGCGCAGGTGGACGCGCTGTACCTCACGATCGATCTGGACGTGCTGCCGGCCTCGGTGGCCCCCGGGGTGAGCGCCCCGGCTGCGTACGGGGTGCCGCTTCTGGTGATTAGTGCCGTGTGCCGGCAGGTCGCGGCGAGCGGGAAGCTCCTGCACCTGGATGTCGCCGAGCTGAACCCCGAGTTTGATATCGACGCCCGCACCGCGAAGGTGGCCGCCCGGCTGGTCAACACGCTGCTGGGGTAGGCGTCAGCCGGCAGCCGCCGGAGGGGGCCCGGACACGAGGGCCTGCCGGAGGAGTGCCTGCGCGGACCAGCGCATCGACGCCATGGCCTGCTCCCGTGAGAGCCCGCCGATGTCCGTCAGCCAGACGAGGGCCTCAATGCCGATCGCGCTGCGCACGGCCAGGGCCAGCGCCCGGATCCCGGGACCTGACAACGTCCCTTGGAGCGGAGCGAGCGCTTCCTCGATCCAGGCGATCGCCCGGCCTTGCCGCAGCGGCAGAGCCTGCGCCGGCTCCGCCGGGTCGCGTTCCAGGGACAGCCTGAGCATGGTGCGCTGCTGCGCCTCCGTGTTGACGATCAGCCTGGTGAACTCCAGCACCACGGCGTCCAGCCGCTCCGCGGGATCCTCGGGGGCGTCCGCCGGCAGCAGGGACTGCCGGACCGTTTCCGGGTGGGCCGCGGCGAGGAGCTCGCGCTGGCTCGGGAAGTACCGGTAGGCCGTGCTCCGGGCGACGCCGGCCGCTGCGGCGGTGCCATCAACAGTCGGGGCTTCCCCCGCCGCCACCGCCTCGCGGGCGGCCGCTACCAGAGCCTCGAACGTGCGGCGCTTCTGGCCCGTCCGGCCTGCGTCCTTGTAGGGGGTTGACATGGAATTCATGGTACTCCAGTCTTGTTATGGGACAAGAGTCCCATAAATTCCTCAGAAGCGATCCCGAAGAGGCGATCCCATGGAAGCGGTCAGCAGCCAGACAACCATCATCCGGACAAAAGGACAGGGCGAGCGCCGCTGGTTCTTCGGCGGAGGAGTTCACACCTGGAAAGCCAGGGCCGGTGAGACCGGCGGGGCGTTCCTGCTCTTCGAGGACCAGATGGCCGGCGGCAAGATGACACCGCTGCACAGCCACCCCGATTCAGACGAGACGATGTTCATCCTCGAGGGCGAGATCCTCATGCACGTCGACGGCGAGAATCACCGGATCGGCGCCGGCGGCCTCGCCGTGGCCCCGCGGGGAGTTCCCCACGCGTTCATGGTGGTGTCCGACTCCGCGCGGATGCTCTGCCTGCACACGCCCGGCTGCTGCGAGGCCTTCTACTGGGATGCGAGCACGCCGCTCTCCCCCGACGACTCTGCCGATGGTTCGTCCGGCGGCTCGGCGGACGGTTCAGCCCCGGCGGGCCCCGTGGACTTCAGCAAGGTACAGGAGTCGGCCCGCAGGAACGGCGGCATCGTGCTGTTGGGACCGCCGCCATTTGCGGCGCGCTAGCCGCGGCCGGGGGCAGAGGCGGCCGCAACCGGGCCTGACAGCGTCCGGTCCCGGCCGTGCCGGGGCCGTCGAATCGCCCTCCCGGAACGCCACCCGGAACGCAGAAAGTCCCCGTCCCCTCCCGGACCGCGAAGTGCGGAGCCGGGGAAGGGCGGGGACTTTCTCGTGCGAGTTAGACGCGGCGCACCTGGACGCCGTCGGACTGCAGGAAGAGCTGCGTCTCGGACGGCCCGGCGGGGACCAGCCAGAGGACGTTGCCGCTCAGTGAGACTTCTTCAACCTCACCGGCCGCAATGACCTGTGCGTGCTTGACGATTTCGACCCGTTCGCCGACCCGGAGGCCGCTCCAGTCGGAAACCGTGGCTGCGGATGCAAGGCGTCTGGACAGTACCGTGCCGCGTGCTTTCATTGAACTTCTACCCCTTTGTATGTGTTCTTTGCCACAACTTCGTTGGTGTGGACTTCCATTTGTACTACAGTTCCCGGGCCCCCGCTGGCCGTGTCGCCAAAGATTTCGGGGGCGCCGGGAAATGTTCAACTGCAGTGCACTTTGTTTCTTCTCAGGCGAGATTTCCAACAGCCGATTCGGCCGCCGCCCGGACCGCACCCGACGCCACCAGGGCGTCCGCCGCTTCGAGCTCCGGCGACAGGAACCTGTCGGTGCCAGGACCGTTGACGACGTCGCGCAGCGCGGCGATCACGGCAGTACCCGCGGGGCCCGGAGTCAGTTCGCCGCCGGAGACCTGGGTGCGGATGTCCAGCGCCCGGGCCGAGGTCACGAGTTCGATCGCCAGAACGCGGCGCAGGTTCTCTACGGCGCGGCGGAGCTTGCGGGCCGCGTGCCACCCCATGGAGACGTGGTCCTCCTGCATCGCCGAGCTCGGGATCGAGTCCACCGACGCCGGGACGGCCAGCCGCTTATTGTCCGACACCAGGCCGGCCTGGGTGTACTGGGCGATCATGAGGCCCGAGTCGACGCCGGGGTCCGAGGCGAGGAAGGCCGGCAGTCCGTGCGAGCGTGCCGGGTCCAGCATCCGGTCGGTCCGGCGCTCGGCAATGGAGCTCAGGTCCGCGACGGCGATGGCCAGGAAGTCCAGCACGTAGGCCACCGGGGCGCCGTGGAAATTGCCGTTGGAGCTGACGCGGCCGTCGGGCAGGACCACCGGGTTGTCGATCGCGGCGGCCAGTTCGCGGGAGGCGACCAGGGCTGCGTGGTCAACCGTGTCGCGGACGGCGCCGGCCACCTGGGGTGCGCAGCGCAGCGAGTAGGCGTCCTGGACCTTGGTGTCGTTGATCCGGTGCGAGGCCACGATCGGCGAGTCGGACAGGACCCGGAGCATGTTGTCCGCGGAGGCTGCCTGGCCCGGGTGCGGCCGGAGCGCGGCGTGCAGCTCGGGCAGGAACACCTGGTCCGTGCCGAGCAGCGCCTCAACGCTGAGCGCAGCGGTGATGTCCGCCGTCGTGAGCAGCTGGCGGATGTCCGCGATGGCCATCAGCAGCATGCCCAGCATGCCCTCGGTACCGTTGACGAGCGCCAGGCCCTCCTTCTCGGCCAGGGTGACGGGTTCAATGCCGTGGGCGGCGAGGAGTTCGGCTACGGGGCGCGCGCCCTTGGCGCCGTACAGCTCGCCATCGGGGCCCATCGCTTCGCCTTCGCCCATCAGGACCAGGGCGCAGTGGGACAGCGGCGCGAGGTCGCCGGAGCAGCCGAGCGAGCCGAATTCGCGGACCACCGGGGTGATGCCGGCGTTCAGGACATCCACCATGGTCTGCAGGACCACGGGGCGGACGCCGGTGCGGCCGGAGGCGAGGGTCTTGGCGCGCAGGAACATGATGCCGCGGACCACTTCGCGTTCCACGGCCGGGCCCATGCCGGCGGCGTGGCTACGGATCAGCGACTTCTGCAGCTGGGTGCGCAGCTCGTTGGGGATGTGCCGGTTGGCCAGCGCGCCGAAGCCGGTGGAGATGCCGTACGCCGGGACCTCGCTGTGGGCGAGGTCGTCGATGTGGGCGCGGACCTTGGCGACGGTGTCCAGGGCTTCCTGCGAGATGGTCACCTTGGCGTCGTGGCGGGCGACGGCAACGACGTCCTCGGGCGTGACGCCGCTGGAGCCGAGGGTGACGGTGAGCGGTTCGTGGGTTGTGAGAGTCATTGAAATCTACCTAAATCTGGTGGTTGAGCCAAGCTCCCCCGTCGATTGCTCCGCATCTGCCCTTTTCAAGGCTCAGAACGGCATTTACGGAGCAATCGACGGGTTTAGCGGCTGGGTTAGCGGGACTCGGTCATGGGGATGCGGACGCCGCGTTCCTTGGCGACCTCGAGGGCGCGGTCGTAGCCGGCGTCGGCGTGGCGGATGACGCCCATACCGGGGTCGTTGGTGAGGAGGCGCGCGAGCTTTTCCGCGGCGAGGTCGGTGCCGTCGGCGACGGAGACCTGACCGGCGTGGATGGAGCGGCCGATGCCGACGCCGCCGCCGTGGTGGATGGAGACCCACGTGGCGCCGGAGGCGGTGTTGAGCAGGGCGTTGAGCAGCGGCCAGTCGGCGATCGCGTCGGAGCCGTCGGCCATGGCCTCGGTTTCGCGGTACGGGGAGGCGACGGAGCCGGAGTCGAGGTGGTCGCGGCCGATCACGATGGGGGCCTTGACCTTGCCTTCCTTGACGAGTTGGTTGAACAGCAGGCCGGCCTTGGCGCGTTCGCCGTAGCCGAGCCAGCAGATGCGGGCCGGGAGGCCTTCGAATTCGACGCGCTCACCGGCGGCGTCGATCCAGCGGTGCAGGTGCTTGTTCTCGGGGAAGAGCTCCTTGATGGCCTTGTCCGTGACCGCGATGTCCTCGGGGTCGCCGGAAAGGGCAACCCAGCGGAACGGGCCGAGGCCTTCGCAGAACAGCGGGCGGATGTAGGCCGGGACGAAGCCGGGGAACTCAAAGGCGCGGTTGTAGCCGCCCTTGCGGGCCTCGTCGCGGATGGAGTTGCCGTAGTCGAAGACCTCGGCGCCGGCATCCTGGAACTCGACCATGGCCTGGACGTGCTTGGCCATGGAAGCCTGGGCCTTCTTCGTGAAGCCTTCCGGGTCCGCCGCGGCCTCGCGGTGCCATTCCTCGACCGTGATGCCCTCGGGCAGGTAGCTCAGGGGATCGTGTGCGGAGGTCTGGTCCGTGACGATGTCCACGGTGAGCTCGCCGGCGTTGTGGCGGCGCAGGATCTCCGGGAAGACCGTGGCGGCGTTGCCGACGTAGCCCACGGACCAGCCGCGGCGCTCTTCCTTGGCCTTGAGGACCTTGGCGATGGCGGCGTCGAGGTCGGTCTCTACCTCGTCGAGGTAGCGCTTGCCGACGCGGCGGCGCAGCCGGGTCTCGTCGACGTCGACAATCAGGCAGGCGCCGTCGTTCAGGGTGACGGCGAGCGGCTGGGCGCCGCCCATGCCGCCGCAGCCACCGGTGAGCGTCAGGGTGCCGGCGAGAGTGCCGTTCTCGTCCCCGGTGAGTTTGCGGGCGATCGCCGCGAAGGTCTCAAAGGTGCCCTGCAGGATGCCCTGGGTGCCGATGTAGATCCAGGACCCGGCGGTCATCTGGCCGTACATCATCAGGCCCTCGGCTTCGAGCCGGCGGAATTCGGGCCAGGTGGCCCAGTCGCCGACGAGGTTGGAGTTGGCCAGCAGGACGCGCGGCGCCCACTCGTTGGTGCGGAAGACGCCGACCGGCTTGCCGGACTGGACCAGAAGGGTCTCGTCCTTTTCCATGGTTTCCAGGGTGCGGGTGATGGCGTCGAACGCGGCCCAGCTTCGGACCGCGCGGCCGGTGCCGCCGTAGACCACGAGGTCATCGGGGCGCTCGGCGACCTCGGGGTCGAGGTTGTTCATGAGCATGCGCAGCGGGGCTTCCGTCTGCCAGCTCTTGGCGGTGAGCTCGGTGCCGCGGGCTGCTTTGACCGGGCGGGCACCGGTGGTGAAATCGGCGGGTGCCATGAGGGGCTCCTTTGTTTCGTGGTGGTGTCTGTGCTGAAGGTGTGTGCTGAAATGTGCTGCTGAATGAATCAGAGGGAATGAGGTTCTGTATCAACTAAAGCCTGTTCGAGGCCGCGTAAACAGGGCTTGCGGACGGGTGCTGTCCGGGATTTCAGACGCCTCCAATGCTCCCCGCTGCCGCATCCCCTCTCCCCCGTTGCGCTATCACTTATGGCGCCTAAAACACCCGAATAGGAGCCATAAGTGATAGCGCAACGGGGGGTTGGCGGGGCGGGTCAGGCGGGGCGGCCGTGGATCCGGATCGAGAGTTCGTCGGCGACCTTCTGGATCCGGGCGGCCAGAGCCGGCCACTGGTCTGCGGGCAGCTTGTCCTCGAGGAAAGTCACGGCGACGGCGGCGGTCGGCCACCCGACGTGGTCCGTCACGGCGGCGGCGATCGAGCCGAAGCCCGGCGTCACCTCACCGTGTTCGGTGGCGTAACCGCGCTGCCGGACCTGGTCCAGATGCGAGGACAGCGCGGAGTACTTCATGATGGGCGACTCGGTTTCGTGCCGGGCCGTGAATGCGGCGGCGTTCGGGTACAGGGCCCGCACCTGGGACTTCGGCAGCGCGGCAAGAATCGCGCGGCCGCTCGCGGTGAGGTGGCTGGGCAGCCGGACCCCGACGTCGGTCACGAGGGACGGGCGGTTTTTGGCCCGCTCTTCCACGATGTAGAGCACGTCGCGGCCGTGCAGCACGGCCAGGTGCGCGCTTTCGCCGATCACATCCACGAGCGAGGCAAGCATGGGCCGGCCCAGCCGGGACAGCGGCTCCTGGCGGGAATAGGCCGAACTGAGTTCGAACGCGCTGATGCCCAGGCCGTAGCGCTGCTCCTCGTGGAGGTGCAGCACAAATCCGTTCGCCTCCATCACGCCGAGCAGGTGGTAGACGCTGGAGCGCGGCAAGCCCAACGCGGTGGCAATGTTCGACGCCGCCATCGGCCCCCGCCTGGAGGCCAGCAGTTTGAGGATGCGCAGTGTGTTTTCCGCCGCCGGCACCTTCGAGGCCACCTTTCCGGCGGCGGCCCGGCGGACGGGCTTGGGTGCAGGCGCGCCGGGAGCGGCGGGGGCGATCACGGTCGCGGCGTCAGGAGCGGTTCCGAGGGTGCTCACGGCGCCTCCCGCGGCGCTGCTTGCCGGGCCGGCCGGGGCATTTCCGGGCGCCGCGGAAGCGGGCAGATGGTTCAGGGTAGGGCTGGTGGCTGGCATGGATCCTCTTCGAAAAACGGTTGGTGTCCGGTATCCCGTACTTAAGCATGCGCCCGGCGGGGCAGGCCCGCCAGACCGTCAGCCGCACGCCCTGTCTGGAATACCGGACAATCCCGCGTTCGACGCATCCGCCCGCCGGCCCCGCCCCGCAACCCTGCCCCGCCTATCCCGCCGAAGGACTACGATCTGGAGCATGAAGCAGACGTGGGAGCCGGCCCAGGACGGCGTCCTGGTTCTTCCTTCCGGCCGGAGCATCCGCGGCCGCGGTCTGCACTATCCGCTGCCCGCCGGCCCGCTTCCCGAATTCGGCCTGTACCTGCTGGGGCAGCAGCCGCCCCCGGTGGAATGGGATTCCAGATGGCTCCTCTGGCCGGACCTGCGGCTGCCCGCGGACCGGCCGGACGCACTTGACGCGTTCCGGGAAGCCTGGCGCCGGGCCGCGACCGAACGGGTTGAAGTGGCCTGCTGGCGCGGCATCGGCCGGACGGGCACCGCACTGGCGTGCATCGCCATCCTCGACGGCGTCCCGCCCGGCCAGGCGGTGTCCTACGTCCGCCGCCAGTACCGGCGCCTGACGGTGGAAACGCCGTGGCAGCGCCTCTACGTGGCCCGCTTCCGCGGGGACACACCGTAGGACGCGCTCAAACAGCAAAGACGGTCACACGGTGACGACGGCCTTCCCGCGGACCTGGCCGTCGCGCAGGTCCCGGATCGCGGCCGGCGCGTCGGCCAGGGCGTAGCACCTGCCGACAACCGGCGTCACCGCGCCGGCCTCGATGAGCCCGGCCAGGAACCGGAGGTCCTCGGCGCGCTCTGTCGACATGACGCCCTTGAGCTGCTGGCCGACGAACGCGGAGAGCAGTGCCGCGCGGAGGGACCGTTCAAATCCGCCCGTGAGCCGCCCGCCGCCTTCCCCGCCGACGATGGCGAGGGTTCCCTTGGGTTTGAGGGCCCGTCGGAGGACGGAGAGCCGGCGGTTGCCGGCGGTGTCGACAATGAGGTCGAACTGCCTGGCCCCGTCCGCGAAGTCGTCGTGCGTGTAGTCAATGACATGGTCCGCGCCGATCGACCGGACCAGATCGGTCTTCGCAGTGCTGCACACCCCTGTCACCTCCGCCCCGAACGCCTTGGCGAGTTGCACCGCGTACGCGCCGACGCCGCCGGCCGCGCCGATGACGAGGACGTCCTGCCCGGGCTGGACCTTGCCGGTGTCCCGGAGCGCCTGGAGGGCCGTGACGGCGGAGATGGGAACGGCGGCGGCCTGCTCGAAACTGAGGTTCTTCGGCTTCAGCGCAAGACGGCTTTCCTTCGCGCACACGTATTCGGCGAAGGATCCCTCGCACGTCCCGTATACCTCGTCGCCGGGCCTGAAGCCGACCACACTCCGGCCGACGGCCTCCACGCGGCCCGCCACGGCCCGGCCCCGGATGCGCGTCTTCGGTTTCGTCAGCCCGTAGCCTGCAACCCGGGTCAGGTACGGCAGGCCGGTCATGAGGTGCCAGACGCCCTGGTCGACGCCGGCGGCCCGGACCCGGATCAGCACGTCGTCGTCGCCGGGGACGGGAACGTCGACGTCGCGCAGCTCCAGCACCTCAACGGAACCGTAGGTGTCCTGAATGATCGCTTTCATGATGCTTCTCCTTCAGAGTCGGGGTACTGGAAGACGTCGTCGAGCGGAACGTTGAGAACATGGGCAATCTGGAACGCCAGCTCCAACGACGGCGAGTAGCGGCCCTGTTCGATCGCGATGACAGTCTGCCGGGTCACGCCGATTCGATCGGCGAGTTCCGCCTGGGTCAGTTCGCCGTTTTCGAACCGCAGGCGCCGGATGGAGTTCGTGACCCTGGTCGGCTTCACCACGTCTGGAAGCCCCGCCGGTAGGCCACGATCTTCGCCACGGAGGCCAGGATCGCCGAGGCCACGAAGGCCAGGTAGATGGCGTTGGCGATCCAGAACTGATTCACCTCGGCCATGGCCATGATGAGCGCCGCCACCGCCCCGATGACCACAAAGGACTGGCCGATATGCTCGCCGAAGCGATAGATCTCCCTGTCCCGCTGGTCCTTCATGCCAGCGCCCTTGGCGGAGAGGCTGCGGATGAGAATGTGGAGGACGATCGACAGGACGATCGAGCTGCCGACCGTCCAGAGCAGCGGCGCCACGTACGGCACGTCCGTGAGCGGCATGCTCCCGGCCAGCCCGAGGACTGCCGCCAGATACACCGCGTAGGCTCCGGCCGCCAGCACCCCCATGATCCAGGCGCTCTTTTCTTCGAATGACATGTGCCGCTCCCGCGCGATGAACCGGATGTAAAACAAACCTGACATGGCAAAAGTAAAGAAAACCTAACATGATGTCAAGAGTTTTCGACTTTCTCGGGTTGCCCGCGCGGAATTTCCCCACCTTTGACCCCACGACGCCGGGACGCGCCGGCGTCACGGCGCCACGCGCCGTCGAGCCCCGGCAAAGGTGGGGAAACCCGGGCGCGGCCCGCCGCATAGTCTGAAATCAAAGACACGAAGTCCCCGTGAGGCTCATCACAGCAGTGCCGGACATGGTCTGCTGGATAGCGATCCCCCTCCCAATGACGAGAAGGTATTCGCATGCAACAAGCCCAAACCGCCACCAAGCCGGCACCTGCAGAGGCAGGCACCGGCGGCGCAGCCACCGCCGTCGGCGCCGCCGTCGATTCCGTACTCAGCAGGGGGCTGAACGTCCGCCACATCCGCTTCATGGCGCTGGGCTCGGCGATCGGCACGGGGCTGTTCTACGGCTCCGCGTCCGCCATCCAGAAGGCCGGCCCCGCCGTCCTGCTGGCGTACATGATCGGCGGCGCCGCGGTCTTCATGGTGATGCGCGCCCTGGGTGAAATGGCGGTGCGGCATCCGGTGTCCGGGTCCTTCGGCCAGTACGCGAGCCGCTACCTGGGCCCGCTCGCCGGGTTCGTGACCGGCTGGACCTACGTCTTCGAGATGGCAATCGTCGCCATCGCGGATGTCACGGCCTTCAGCATCTACATGGGATTCTGGTTCCCCGGCGTGGAGCGCTGGGTCTGGGTCCTGGCCATCATCTTCTTCCTGGCGGCCCTGAACCTGCTCAGCGTCAAGGTCTTCGGCGAACTGGAGTTCTGGTTCTCCCTGATCAAGGTGGCGGCCATCATCGCCATGATCGCCGGCGGCGCCGCGATCATCGTCTTCGGCTTCCAGACCGGCGGCGCCACCGTGGCGCCTGGGCTCGGCAACCTTGTTGATCACGGGGGCCTGTTCCCCAACGGGTTCGAAGGGCTCCTGGCCTCATTCGCGGTAGTGATGTTCGCGTTTGGCGGGGTGGAAACCCTGGGCATCACCGCCGGTGAAGCCGCCGATCCGAAAAAGGTCATCCCCAAGGCCGTCAACACCGTCCCCGTGCGCGTCCTGCTGTTCTACGTGCTGACCCTCGGCGTGCTGATGAGCCTGTTCCCGTGGGACGAGATCGGCAGCAACGGCAGCCCCTTCGTGCAGATCTTCAGCAGCCTGGGCATCCCGGCCGCGCCCCACATCCTCAACGCCGTGGTGATCACGGCGGCGCTCTCGGCCGTCAACAGCGACATCTTCGGCGCCGGCCGGATCCTCTTCGGCCTGGCCCGGCAGGGCCACGCCCCGGCGAGCTTCGGCAAGGTCTCCCGTCACGGGGTGCCGTGGATGACCGTGGTGATGATGACGGGCATCCTGCTCGTGGGGGTCGTCCTGAACGCCGTGATCCCGGAGGACGTGTTCCTGATCATCGCCTCGATCGCTACCTTCGCGACCGTCTGGGTCTGGGCCATGATCCTGGCCTCCCATGTCGCCATGAAACGCGAGATCGCCCGCAAGGGACTGCCGGCGTCGGAGTTCCCGTCCCCCTGGTGGCCCGCCGCATCCGTGCTGACCATCGCCTTCATGGCCCTGGTGATCGTGATCCTGGGCGCCTTCGAGGACACCCGGGTGGCCCTATACGTCGGTGCCGTCTGGCTCTGCCTCCTGGTGCTCGCCTACCGGCTCTGGGTCCGCGGCCACGGCCGGGCCCGGGCCGAACTCACCGACGAAACGGCCCAGCTCCAGCAGGTTCCTGCGGGGCGGTAATCATGTCTCCCCCTCCCGGGCCCCTCCCGGGAGCGCCCCGGGAGGGTTAAGATCAGGCATGGTTCCCGCCCCAAATCTTCTGGCTTTTGCCCTCGCGGCGCTCGTGCTCATCGCCGTCCCGGGGCCCAGCGTGCTGTTCGTGATCGGACGGACGCTGGCCCTGGGACGCAAGGGTGGTCTGTTGAGTGTCGCGGGGAACGCGGGCGGCGAGTTGGTGCAGATCGCCGCGGTGGCCGTGGGCGTCGGGGTGGTGCTGGCCCAGTCGCTCCTGCTCTTTAGCGTGGTGAAGTTTGCCGGCGCCGCCTACCTTGTCTACCTGGGGATCCAGGCCATCCGGCATCGCGGCAGCGGCGCGACGGCGGCAGACCCTGCCAACCCGTCTTCGACGGCCCGGGTGCTCCGCGAGGGATTCATTGTGGGCGCGACCAACCCGAAGTCGATTGTTTTCTTCGTGGCCGTGCTCCCGCAGTTCGTGGACTATTCTGCCGGCGCGATTCCGGTCCAGCTCGCCACGCTGGGGGCGGTCTTCCTGCTGATCGCCCTGGTCTCCGACAGTACGTGGGCCCTCGCGGCGGGAACGGCACGGCACTGGTTCGCCCGGTCGCCCCGGCGGATCGCCGCGCTCAGCACCACCGGCGGCGTGATGATGATCGGCCTGGGCGGCACCCTGGCACTGACGGGCAGCAAGAACTAACTGGGCTGCCCGCAGTTGGAAGCGGGCGGCGCCCGCCGGCGGACTACCGCGCCGACCAACCGCCGTCCATCGTGTAGCTGGCGCCGGTGACCATGCCGGCGTCGTCCGAGGCGAGCCACGCCACCAGCGACGCCACTTCCTCGGGCTCCACGAGCCGCTTGACCGCTGATTCGGTCAGCATGATCTTGGCGAGGACCTCGGACTCCGGAATGCCGTGCACCTTGGCCTGGTCTGCGATCTGCGACTCGACCAGGGGCGTGCGGACGTACCCGGGGTTGATGCAGTTGGACGTGACGCCGTGCGCGCCACCCTCCAGCGCGGTGACCTTGCTCAGGCCTTCCAGGCCGTGCTTGGCCGAGACGTAGGCGCTCTTGAACGGCGAGGCACGGAGGCCGTGAACGGAGGACAGGTTGATGATGCGGCCGAAGTTGTTGGCGTACATGTGCGGCAACGCGGCCCGGATCAGCAGGAACGGCGCCTCGAGCATGAGGGTGATGATGCGCCGGAAGTCGGCCGGATCGAAGTCCTCGATCGGGCTGATGCGCTGGATTCCGGCATTGTTGACCAGGATGTCGCAGTCCAGGCTGAGCGTCTGGAGGGATTCGACGTCGAGCAGGTTGACGGCCCACGAGGTGCCGCCGATCTCGTCGGCGAGGGCCGCGGCGGCGGACTCGTCCACGTCCGCGATCACGACCTTGGCCCCGCGTGCGGCCAGGGCGCGGGCGCTGGCGGCACCGATCCCGCCGGCCCCGCCGGTGACCAGTGCCTTGCGTCCGTTCAGCGTGTTTTCCATTACTCAGCCTTCCATGTCATAAATCTAATGAGGCGGCCGGCCCCAGCATGGCTGGGGCCGGCCCAAACTCAAGCAGCCCGCAAACTCAAGCCGCCAGGTAACTCAAGCAGCTCAGCGTACGGCTGCTACGGACAGGCCCTCGCGTTCGGCGTCGGCCCGGTCCACGTCTTCCAAGGCGATGCCCTTGGTTTCCTTCAGGCTCAGGACTGCCACGGTGGTGATGGCGCAGGCGACCACCAGGTAGACCGCGGTCGGCAGCCAGGAGCCGGTGTCCTTGAGCCACTGGGTGGCCAGGAGAGGCGCCAGCGAACCGGCGAAGATCGAGGTGACCTGCGAGCCCAGGGAGACGCCGGCGTAGCGCATCCGGGTCGGGAACAGCTCCGACATCAGGGCCGGCTGGCCGGCGTACATGAAGGCGTGCAGGCACAGGCCGATGGTGACGGCCAGGACGATGATCACCGGGTTGCGGGTGTCGAACATCGGGAAGGCGAAGAACGGCCAGGTGGCGCCGCTAATGGCACCGACGAGGTAGACGGGCTTGCGGCCCCAGCTGTCCACGAGCCGGCCGATCTGCGGGATGATCAGGAAGTGCACGAGGTGCGCGATCAGCAGGGCGAGCAGCAGGGATGAGGTGTCGTACTTGTCCACTGTCTTGAGGTAGACGATCGAGAAGCTGACCACGAGGTAGTACATGATGTTTTCCGCGAACCGGAGGCCCATGGACTGCAGGATGCCCTTCGGGTACTTGCGGATGACCTCGCGGACGCCGTAGCTGACAGCCTGCTCGCTCTCCAGCTGGGCTTTGGCTTCGAGGAAGATGGGCGATTCGGAGACGTGGGTGCGGATGTAGTAGCCGACGAACACGATCACGGCGGAGAGCCAGAACGCCACGCGCCAGCCCCAGCCGAGGAAGTCGGCGGCGCTGAGCATGTTGGACATGATGAACAGGACCAGGGTGGCCAGCAGGTTGCCCACCGGGACGGCGGCCTGCGGCCAGCTGGACCAGAAGCCGCGGGTCTTGTTGGGGCTGTGCTCGGCGACGAGCAGCACGGCGCCGCCCCATTCGCCGCCCAGGGCGAAGCCCTGGATGAAGCGCAGGAAGACCAGCAGTGCCGGCGCCAGGTATCCGAGGGTGGCGAAGCCCGGGAGGCAGCCCATCAGGAAGGTGGAGACACCGATGATGACGATCGTGAGCTGCAGGGTGGGCTTGCGGCCCAGCTTGTCGCCGATCTGGCCGAAGACGATGCCGCCCAGCGGGCGTGCCACGAAGCCGACGGCGTAAGTCAGAAACGCCTGGATAATGCCGTCCAGCTCATTGCCGGTGGCGGGGAAGAAGTACTTGCCGAACACCAGGGTGGCGGCGGTGGCATAGAGGAAGAATTCGTACCACTCGACGACGGTTCCCACCATCGATGCTGCGACGATCTTCTTGAGCCCGGAACCCTTGGATGCGGGTGCGGCGGGGGATGTTGCAGAGCGTTCGTTTACGCTCATCTGGTTCTCCTTAGTGTCCACGGTGACACGCGCTGTGACGCACAGCACTGAAATGGCTCCATTGAGTATTGCCGCACATCCGCGGCGGTTCAATGGCCAAACGGGCACCCTATGTGTGCAGAATTGCAGATATGAACGCCAATCCTGATGACCTGCTGGTCCTGCTCGCCGTCTCCCGTTCGGCGAAATTCACGACGGCGGCCCAGACTCTCGGACTGAACCACACCACCGTCTCCCGGCGGATCGCGGCGCTGGAGAAGTCGCTCGGCGGCCGGGTGCTCTCGCGCGCGTCGGGCGGTTGGGAACTGACCGAACTCGGCGCCGAGGCCGTGCGGGTGGCCGAGCAGGTCGAAAGCGCCGTCCGGACCCTGGAACAGCCCGGGCACACGCCGGATCCCATCACCGGAGTGGTCCGGATGACGGCCACGGACGGCTTCAGCGCCTACATTGCCGCCCCGGCGGTGGCCCGGCTCCGCCGCCACCATCCCGGCCTCAGCGTCGAGATCATCACAGTGACGCGCCGGGCGCTGCAGCAGCGCTCCGGCCTGGACATCGAGGTGGTGGTCGGAGAGCCGCAGGTGCACCGGGCAGAGGCCGCACAGCTGGGCGAGTACATGCTGGGGATGTATGCCTCCCGGGACTACCTGGCCGAGTACGGGACCCCGGCCACCGTGGAGGAACTGACGGCACATTCGCTCGTTTACTTCGTCGATTCGATGCTGCAGGTGGACGATCTGGATGCCCCGCGGCGGCTGGTGCCGGCGATGCGGGACGGGCTGAGCTCCACCAATGTCTTTGTCCACGTGGAGGCCACGCGCGCCGGCGCCGGGATCGGGTTCCTGCCGTGCTTCGCGGCCGACCTCCATCCGGACCTGGTCCGTCTCCTGCCGGAGGAATTTGCCGAGATGCTCCCCTATTGGATGGTGCTGCGGCCCGATTCGATGCGCCGCCCGGCGGTCGCGGCCCTCGTTCAGGCCCTGCGGGAGCAGACCGCAGCCCACCGCGATGCCCTGCTGGGCCGGGGCGGAACCCCATCGACTGCTCCGTAGGCGCCCTTATGGAGCCCCAAAAGGGCCGTTACGGAGCAGTCGACGGCTGAGGGGGTTCGGACGGCCCTGGCGCCGGGACCTGGCCTGCCGGGTCGTGGCGGACGGCGGCACCGGCCGCGAATGCCCGCACCTTCTCGTCGTTCCAGATGTGGGCCGGCACCGCACCGCCGAGCAGGCGCCGCGCAAGGCCGGGATCGTCGTCGAACGGGAGGTCACTGCCGGCCATGATCATGTTGCCGTAACGCCGCCCCTTGAGCATGGCCGGATCGGCGATGAGCACCGTGTAGGCGAAGGCGTCCGCGATGGTGGCGGCGTCTTCGCGGGCATTCTTGAGGTCCGGGGCGTCGCCGGAATTCACGACGTAGACCCCTCCCGGCGCGAGGACGCGTTTGGCGTGCTCGGTGAATTCCCTCGTGGTGAGGGGGCGCGGGGTCAGTGATCCGGCGAAGACGTCGCGGATGATCAGGTCCCGGGTCTGCGGGGTCAGGCTCTCGGTGACTTCCCGGGCCTCCCCCACCCGCAGGCGCAGCAGCGGGGCTTTGGGCAGGTCAAACCAGCCCCGGACGTAGTCGGCCAGCTTGCCGTCCAGCTCCACCACGACCTGGCGGGCGTCCGGGTAGGCGGCGTGGAAATAGCGGGCCAGTGAACATGCTCCCCCGCCGAGGTGCAGGGCGCGCAGCTTGGGCTTGGACTCGCGGGGCCAGCGCGACTCGACCAAGGCAGAGATCCAGCGCATGTACTCGAAGTCCAGGAACAGCGGGTCCGCGAGGTCAATGTGCGAGCTCATGACGCCATTGATGCGCAGGAGCCAGCCGGTGGAATTGTCCTGGTCCGGGATCAGCTCGCAGTCTCCGGTGTCGATGTAGTACACCCCCGCCACGGGACCGGCCGGACGGGAACCCTTGGGTACGTCCACGACTCCCGGCTCGGCGGCTCCTGCGACCCGGCCCCTGCCCCGCTTGGCCATCAGCTATCCCCCGCATCTTCCATGGTTCAACCCTAGTTCACCGGCATCCCCGGCCACTCCGCCCGGCCGGGTAACCCACATCCGCACCAAAATCAACAAACAAGGGTACTTACTATTTATTAGTAATCATGCTTACTATTTAACTCCAGCATGGCTGGCGTCTGATCAGCAGCCGATCTTTTTGAAAGAGAGCGAAGATGACAGAGAACCCATGGCCCCAGGATGGGAGCCTCGGCACCCCTACGGCTACCCAGCAGACTCCCCTCCGGCAGGCGTCCACGTTTCCGCCCGTCGCCGACGGCGAAATCTACAGCGCGACTCCGGACGGAGGGCCGTTAACGTTGCCCCCGACAACGGCCACCGGTGCTTCCACCACCGACACCACCAGGCATGAGGCCGCGGATTCGGCCCAGAATGTGGCCGAGACGGCTAAGAGCGAAGCCACCCAGGTGGCTGCTGAGGTCAAAACGAACGCCCGACACCTCCTGCACCAAGCGCAATCAGACCTCACTGAACAAGCGGGTGTGCAGCAGCAGAAGGTGGCCCAGGGCCTGCGGTCCGTCTCGACCGAACTTCACTCCATGGCTGCGGCCTCCGAGCAGCCCGGCGTCGCCACCGACCTCGTACGCCAGGCCGCCGAGCGATCCTCCGCCGCGGCAACGTGGCTTGACGGCCGGGATCCCGGTTCGCTCCTGAACGAGGTGAAGTCCTTTGCGCGGCAGAAGCCGGGGACCTTCCTGTTGCTTGCGGCAGGAGCGGGTGTCCTGGCCGGCCGGCTCAGCCGGAGCCTCAGCGCAGGCGCCCCGGAGCCGACCGGCGCTACGGCCGCCGCTCCGTCGGCCACCGGCACTCCAGCGGCGCCGATCAGCCGGGTTCCGGACACCGGAAACGCGGTTCCGCCGCCGCCGGTCCAGATGCCGGCCCCGGAAACGACGACGGCGGGCTTCGCGGACCCTTACCCGCCGAACCCGCTGGATGTTGATCAGGTGGGCGACGGCAAGCGTCAGGACCCTTGGGCCTCCGAGCCCGTCGTGACCGACCCGCTCGGGCAGGATCCGCTCCGCAGTGACCCTCACGGCAGTGACCCCTTCGACGGTGGCCGTCGATGAGCGATATGCCTCCGACCGCCGCGCATGCCAAGGCCGAATCGTCGTCCCTCGGCGACCTATTGGGCGAGGTAACGAGGGACATGTCCATCCTGATGCGGCAGGAAGTCGAGCTCGCCAAGGTCGAACTCAAGCAGTCGGCCGCCCGGGCCGGCAAGGGCGCCGGCATGCTCGCCGGCGCCGGCGTCGCGGGACACTTCGTGCTTCTGTTCCTGTCCCTGGCGCTCTGGTGGGCGCTCGGGAGCCTGATGGGGCTGGGCTGGTCCGCCGTCGTCGTCGCCTTGATCTGGGGCATCGTTGCCGCCGTCCTGGCCACGACCGGCCGCAAGGAACTCAAGGCAATCAACGGCCTGCCTCAGACCTCCGAGACCCTGCAGGAAATCCCGCCCACGCTCAAACCCAACCCCTAGTTCCAGCGAGGAAACACGATGAGTGAAAACCCGGATGTCATCCGAGCAGATATCGAAGCTACCCGCGCACGTCTTGGCACCAACGTCGACGCCGTGGCCGACAAGGTCACGCCGTCGCACATCGTCCAGCGGCAGACTGACAGGGTCAAAGAAAACGTCAAGGACGCAGTCTTCGGAGTGAAGGAGAAAGTCATGGGCACGGCCGACCACACTGTCGGGAGCATGCACGCGGCTGCCGGCAGTGCCGGCGCACACGTGGGTGACGCCGGCACTGCGATCGGGGACGCCCCGGCGCAGGTCAAGACCAAAACCCAGGGCAACCCCCTGGCCGCAGGTCTGATTGCGTTCGGGGCAGGCCTGTTGGTCTCCTCCCTGATCCCGGCGAGCCAGAAGGAACGCGAAGCCGCAGATGCACTGAAGACCGCGGCCGAACCGCTGACCACGGAACTCACCGAGGCCGCCAAACACGTGGCGGAAGGCCTCAGGGAGCCGGTCCAGGCCGCAATGGAAAACGTCAAGGCGACAGCCGCCGACGCCACCGAGCATGTCAAGACCGAGGGCCAGGGGGCAGTTGCTGACGTCAAGGATCGCACCGTCGAGGCCAAGGACAACGTCCAGCGGGCCTGATCCCGTTCGAACCCGGCCGGCCGTCCTGCGCTCACGCGCCGGACGGCCGGCTGATGCACTTAACCCCGAAGGAAGAACTTCCATGTTCAAGAACCCCGCCGCGGCCGCCACTTCAGCCGACGCCGAAACCCCGGAGAGCAGCACCGCCAAGGCCCGGACCGCACCCCCTCCGGACGACTCCCGCAAGCCGGACAGCCCCACCGAGGTGACCAAGCCGTCGTGGAAGTACATCGCGAAGAAGACGCTGCGGGAATTCACCAAGGACCAGTGCCCCGATCTCGCCGCGGCCCTCACCTACTATTCGGTCCTCTCAATCTTCCCCGCGCTCTTGGCGCTCGTGTCCCTGCTCGGCATTTTCGGCCAGGCCGGGAAGACCACGTCGGCGCTCCTGGAGATCGTCCAGGGCTTCGCGCCCGCTGAAACTGTGGACGCCATCCGCCAGCCGGTCGAGCAGCTCAGCAGTTCCTCCACTGCCGGATTTGCACTCGTGATCGGCATTCTCACCGCACTCTGGTCCGCCTCCGGCTATGTCGGGGCGTTTGGCCGGGCTATGAACCGGATCTACGAAATTGACGAGGGCCGGCCGTTCATCAAGCTCCGTGGCACCATGCTCGCCGTCACCGTTGCCACCTTGCTGATCGTCGTCGCCCTCGCCTTCATGCTGGTTCTCAGCGGGCCTGTGGCAGAGTCCGTCGGCAAGGCGATTGGCCTGGGCGGGATCGTCCTCACCGTCTGGAACTTTGCCAAATGGCCGGTAATCCTGCTGCTCGTCGTGCTCGCGATCGCCATCCTGTACTACACCACCCCCAACGTGAAGCAGCCCAAGTTCCGGTGGATGAGCCTGGGGTCCTTCATCGCCCTGATGATCTTCCTGCTGGCTTCCCTGGCCTTCGGGTTCTACGTGGCCAACTTCAGCAGCTACAACAAGACTTATGGCGCTATCGGCGGCGTCATCATCTCGCTGCTGTGGCTCTGGATCCTGAACATGTCACTGCTGTTCGGCGCGGAGTTCGACGCCGAGATGGAACGCGGCCGGCAGCTGCAGGCCGGAATCGAGGCGGAAGAGACCATCCAGCTGCCGCCCAGGGACACCAAGCAGAGCGACAAGCTGCAGGCCCGGGAGGAAGAGGACATCCGGCACGGACGCGAACTGCGCGAGCAGCAGGCCGGCTCGCGGGACCAAAGCCCCTAGCCATTGACGGACCGCCGCGTTCTACTGGGGCTGCACGTATAGCCGGGCGAAGGGGTGCGTCCGCCGAGCCGGGAGGAAGAATGTCGGCACCCGCAGAGCATCAAGGCGGCGTCGTGGCAGTCGGCTACGGCGGATCCGAGGCGGCCCGGCTTGCCGTCCGCTGGGCCGCCGGCTACGCGGCCGCCACCGGGCTCGACGTTCGGGTGGTCCACGCCTGGGTATGGCCGGTCTTCACCAAGAACCTGGGCCCCGTCAAGGGAGTGGCCGGCAGCGGACTGCGGCACTCCGCCGAAGCCATCCTCGCGGAAGGCGTCGAATTGGCCCGCAGCGCCCTCCTGGAGGCAACCGGGGTGGGGGCAGCCGGCGTCGAACCCGCCACTGAACCGGGCACCCGGCCCGGCGTCGAACCCCCTACCGAACCCCGTGAAACAGCGCCCGGCGACGCGGCCGAGGCCGGGCTCGAAGCGGCTGGCATCGAACGATTCACGTCCCTTACCGACCCGGAACACCCCGGTCCCGCCGTCGACGGCGTCATCGAGGCCGGGCTCGCCGCGCCCGTCCTGCGCGACGCCGCCCGGGACGCGCGGCTACTGGTGGTCGGCAGCCGGGGACTTGGCGCCGTCCTGGGCCCCGTGGCGGGTTCGGTCTGCCTTGATTTGGCCGGCTCGGCACACTGCCCCGTCATGGTGATCCGGCGCCCGAGCATCCCCGGCGGCCCCGTCGTGGTGGGGGTCGACGCCTCGCCCCGCAGCCACGCCACTCTGGCCGAGGCCGTCCGGCTGGCCGGAATTCTCGGCGCCCCGCTGCACCTCGTCCATGTGGACACGCTGCGGGGCGGGGCACGGGAGGAACACGGCCGCCATGCCAGGCTCCTCGGCGAAGAGCTGCTGGACCACGCCATCGACGAGGCCCGGGGGTTGGCCCCCGGGCTGGAAGTGTCCGGCGTCCTGTTCGGCAGCCATGCCGCCGCCCGGGAGCTCCTTGCCGCCGCAGCCGACGCCGACGTCCTGGTACTCGGGACCCATAACCCCTCGGCGGGACCCGGCAACACGGTCTCCGCCGTGCTGCACAAGGCGCGCTGCAACGTGCTCGTCAGCCGCTGACCGCCGCTTACGGATCCAAGGGAGCGGCGACGAAGCGCATGGAAACCGCATGAAACAACATCGGGACTGCAGTAAAGGAGGCCGCGGTGCGCGCCTGGCGGGTTGAACGTCCGGGGCCGATTTCCGGCGGACCCCTCGTGGCTGGCGACTGCCCGGATCCCGTGCCCGGGCACGGGGAGGTCTTGCTCAAAGTGCGCGTCTGCGGCGTGTGCCGTACAGACCTGCACCTGGCCGAGGGCGACCTCGAACCCCGGCACCCCGGGACCATCCCGGGCCACGAAGTGGTGGGTGAGGTGATCGGGCTCGGCCCGGGTGCGGCCAGGTTCGGCCTCGGCGAACGGGTGGGGGTGGCCTGGCTGGGCGGCACGTGCGGCGCCTGCCGCTTCTGCGTGCGCGGCCAGGAGAACCTGTGCCTGTCCCCCACGTTTACCGGCTGGGACCGCGACGGCGGGTACGCCGAGCTCGTCACAGTGGCCGAGAACTTCGCCTACCGGATCCCGGAGACGTTCGGCGACGAGCAGGCTGCGCCGCTCCTGTGCGCAGGCATCATCGGCTACCGTGCGCTGAGCCGGGCGGAACTGCCGATCGGCGGCCGGCTGGGCATCTACGGCTTCGGCGGCTCCGCGCACCTGGCGGCCCAGATCGCACTCTACCGGGGTGCCCGCGTGTACGTCATGACCCGGTCCGCGGAGGCCCGCCGGCTGGCCCTGGATCTGGGCGCGACGTTCGCCGGCGGCGCCGAGGAACAGCCACCGGATCCCCTCGACGCCGCGATCCTCTTTGCCCCCGCCGGCGGGCTGGTGCCGGTGGCGCTTCGCGCCCTGGACCGCGGCGGCACGCTCGCCGTCGCCGGCATCCACCTGAGCGACATCCCGCCGCTGCACTACAGCGACGAGCTCTTCAACGAACGCCAGCTGCGCAGCGTCACGGCCAATACCCGGGCCGACGGCGAGGAATTCCTCCGGATCGCCGCCGAGATCCCGCTCCGCCCCACCACCATGGCGTACCCGTTCGAGGCCGCGGATCAGGCCCTGCGGGATCTGGCCGAGGACCGGATCACGGGAGCGGCCGTGCTGCACATGGAGCACACATAGCCCGCACGTGGCGTCAGCCGGACGGCCCGGCGGCGCGAAGGAACTCGTGCTCCCGGCCAGCCCGGATCAGCACCTTCTCCGCGCCGACCCGCACCAGCACCGGGGCGGCGTCCCCCGGGGCCGCGGACACCCTGAGCCGGTCCGGTCCGAGGTGCACCGCCAGCAGCTGGTCACGGTAGCGGACCTGGAATTCCACCCGGTGCAGCTCCGCCGGCAGCCGCGGGGTGAAGTCCAGGGCATCGCGGGTGATCCGGAGTCCGGCGAAGCTGCGCTGGACAACGTCGATCGAGCCCGCCATGGCGCCCAGGTGGATGCCTGTGCTCGTGGTGCCCCCCTGCGTGTCGTCCAGGTCCGTGTCCAGCGCTTCCCGGAACGTGGCCCACGCCCGCTCCGGGTCCCGCTGCGCCAGCACGGAGGCGTGGGTGACCCGGCTGAGCGTGGAACCGTGCGCGGTCCGGGCCAGGTAAAAGTCCACCGTGGCCGCGATGTGCGCCGGCTCGACGTCGTAGCCCATCCGGCGCAGGAACCCCAGGAGCTGGTCCTCGCCCAGGACGTACAGGAGCATCAGGACGTCCGCCTGTTTGGCCAGCCGGTAGTGGTTGGTGCTGTCGCCTTCGGCCTCGAGGATCAGGTCCAGCCGTTCGATGTTCCGGTAGGCGCGGCGGTAGTGGTTCCAGTCGAGTTCCCGGAGTGCGCCGTAGCCGTCGAACTGGCTGATGATGCCGTCGTCGTGGAAGGGGACGAACATGCGCCGGCTCAGGTGCGCCCAGGCGTCGATTTCCGCCCGCGTGATCCCCAGCCGTGACCGCAGCTCCTCCATGTCGAACCCCTGCACGGAGTGCATGATCCAGACGGCTTGGTCGAACACCCAGGCCGCCATGATGTTCGTGTACGCGTTGTCGTCCAGGCCGCCGCCGGGGTTGCCCGGATGGCCGGTGTGATACTCGTCGGGCCCCATGACGCCCTTGATGTGGAAGCGGTCCTCCGCAGCGTCATGCGCTGCCATGGATGCGAACAGCCGGGCGACGTCCACCACAATCTCAGCACCGTGCCGGGTCAGCCAGCCCCGGTCCTGGGTCGCTTCGAAGTACTGCCATGCGTTGTAGGCGACCGCCAGACCCACATGCCGCTGCAGATGGGAGTAGTCAGGCATCCAGTGACCGGAGAGCTTGTTGAACAGGAACTTGGGTGTCTGTTCGGTGCCGTCGCTGCCGCTCTGCCAGGGAAAGAGGGCGCCGCGCAGCCCGGCCTTGCGGGCCGCGTCCCGCGCCGTTCCCAGGCGCCGCCAGCGATAGTCAATCAGTTCGCGGGCCACCGCGGGCAGCCGGGAGTTCAGGACCGGCAGGACGAACAGCTCATCCCAAAAGATGTGGCCCCGGTAGCCTTCGCCGTGGAGCCCGCGGGCCGGGACCCCGGCGTCGAGCTCGGCCGTGTGGGTGGTGAGCGTCTGCAGCAGGTGGAAGACGTGGAGGTTCAGGATCAGCTGCGCCTGGGACGGGGCATCGGATTCGATGATGAACGGCGCCAGGAGGAGGCTCCACGCCGTCTCATGGGCTGCCAGCAGTTCGCCGAAGTCCTGGGGTGCGCGCGCCAGCACGGCGAGCGCGGCCGAGACCGGCGAGGCGATCGCGTGGTCCCGCGACGTCGCGACGGCCACCGTCTTGGTGACCGTGACGGGGACGGCGTCCGTGACCGGCAGGTCGAAGCGGTGTCCGTGCAGGCCCCCGGCCGGCTCGGTAATACCGGCCGGAACCCCGCCGGGCGCCCCGCCGGCTCCGGGTTCCGGCTGCGGCTGTCCGCCGCCGGAAATCCGCGTCCGCAGCGCCAGGGCGATCCCGATCTTGCTCCCGCTCGTCTGCACCTCCACCGTCAGCTGCGAGGCGTCCGGCCCGGCCTCGGAGGAGGACACCGTCACCGCCGTCAGGTGCCGGTTGGCCAGCTGGGCGTCCTCGGGCACGTTGGAGTTGGTGACGCCGGTGTCGCAGCCGCTGCGGACGCTGACGGTTCCGCTCCACCCTACGGCGGTCAGCGTCGTCTCCAGCGCGGCCAGATGGGGCTCGGCCATGGAGACGAGCCGGCGCTGTAGCACCTGAAGCTGCCGCCCGGAGTCGTCCTCCAGAACCGCTTCCCGGGTCAGCAGGGCGCGTTTGAGGTCCAGCGTGCGGCGCTCACTGCGGAGCGTCAGGCCGCCGTCGGACCACCAGTTGCCGTCGCCTATCCTGACATCCAGCGGCAGCCAGTCCGGGATGTTGACCATGTGTTCGTCCACTGTCACCTCGCCCTGGACATTGCTTGTCAGGCTGTTGTAAACGCCTGCGAGGTAAGTGCCGGGATAGTGGACTTCGCCCGCGCGGTGCTCCGGGGCGGCGCCGCGGGTGGCCAGATAGCCGTTGCCGAGGGTGGTCAGCGCCTCCCGGTGCCGTTCGTGGGCCGGGTCGAATCCCTCGTAGACCAGCAGCCACGGGTGCGTGATGACCAGCCCGATGTCCAGTTCGCTGACGTCTTCAACCACGACGTCGGCGCCCGCGGCTTCCAGCGCGGCCCGCCGCCCGGCCCGGTCGAGGCCAACTACGAGCCCGAAGCCTCCGCGCCGCCCCGCTTCCACGCCGGCCGCGGCGGCGGCGATCACCATGGCCCGGGCCGGGGTGATCTCCATTCTGCGGACGGCCTCCAGGACCAAAGCCGGCGCCGGCATTCCGGCGACGTCGTGGTCCAGGGCCGTCTGGCCATCCACGATGTGATCAAAGCCGTCGCCAAGGCCCGCGGCGGCCACGATTGCGGCGGCATTCCGGCTGGAGGTGGCGAGGACGACCGGGATCCGCCCTGCGCGGAGCCGCTCGAGCAGCGCCACGGTACCGGGGAAGACCGGAACGGGACCGCCCGCGAGCATGTTTTCGAAGATCCCGCCCTGGCGCTGCGCGAGTCCGAACGCCGTCCACTCCGCCGGGCCGTCCGCGGGCGAGCCGCGGGGAATGGCGACGCCGCGCGAGGCCAGGAAGGTAGCCACGCCGTCCTCCCAGGTCCGGCCCTCGACGCAGCGTGCGAAGTCGCCGTCCGTGAAGGGCCCGCGCCGCGCGTCGGCGGGAAGCCGGGGGTCCTTCATGATGTCGTCGAAGAGCTGTTTCCAGGCTGCCGCGCGGAGCTCTCCGGTGTCGGTCACGACGTCGTCGAGGTCAAAGATCACGGCGTCGACGGGGGCCAGCGCGGCGGCAACTGTGGGCGACTCCGTCATGGCCCAGTCCTATCAGCGATCGGCGCGCCGCGACAGTGGCGTTCGGCCCGGGATGCGCCCTTAGCCCACGAGTGCGTCGAGGGTGGTGAAGCCATAGCCGGCCTGGCGGATGCGGTTGATCAGCCGGGGCAGGGCATCGGCGTCCAGGGTGGTGCCGTCGTCGGGGTTGGAACCGATATGCATCAGGACAATTTCCCCCGGCTGCAGTGCCGCCAGGACCCGGTCAGCCACGAGTTGCGCTGTCACCCCGCCGCTGGTGCCTTTCCAGCCCAGGGTGTCGACGCTCCAGCGCACCGGAAGGTAGCCGAGGTTGTTGACGGTGGCGATGGTCCTGGCGTCGCGATCGCCGAAGGGAAACCGGAAGAGCGGCCGCGGGTCCGCGCCGGCCGCCCGGATGGCCCGCTCGGCCGATGTAACCTGGTCCGCGATGCCGGCGTCCGGCAGTCCGGTGAATGCCGGATGGGTCATGGAATGGTTGCCCACCCGGTGCCCTCCGGCGACGATCGCCGCCACGCCTCCGGGGTTCGCGGCAGCCCAGCTGCCGGTGAGGAAAAACGTGGCCCGCACGCCCGCGGCGGCGAGGCTTTGCAGGATGCTGGGAAGTCCGGCCGCGTTGGCGCCGGCGTCGAACGTCAGGGCCACCACCCGGCCCGCGCCCGGGATGGTCTCGACATCGCGTCCGGCGAGCGCGGCGGGGAACGGCGCCGCGGGCGGCACGGGAGCAGGAACGGCCGGCACCGGGGGCGGAGCGGTCGGTTCAGGGGCTGGCGGGACGGGAACGGCCGGAGCAGGCACGCTGGTGCCCGGGGCCGGCGAAGCCGCGGTCGGCGAGTCAGGGGACGGGGTCTCGGAGGCGGATCCGGACGCCGGCGAGGTGACGGGCGCAGATGCGGGCGGGGACGCCGTCGGCGCCCCTTGTAGCAGCAGGACCGCGGCGCCGAGCAGCAGCACCGCGGCGGCCACGACGGCCGCGATCAGCCACCACCGGCGCCGGCTGCCAGCACTCGTGGACCCCATGATTCACTGTGGCCCCACGGGTCACCGCCGGTCTAGTGCTGAAAGGCCCCCGCTGCCGTGGCGTCCCCTAGGGCATTGCCGGAATCAGGCCGTCCGCCCGGTACCGGTCGAACAGCCGGAGGAAGGCGTCTTCGGTTCGGCGGTACCCGGTGAAGCCGGCAAGTCGGCTCTTGCTCATATCGGTGACCACTTCGAGGTTCCGGCCCAGGTCACCGTCCGTGTGCCACCAGGAGGCGACTCGTGCGAGGTCGGGTTCCGCCAGCCCGTGGCGGGCGGCGATGCCTGCCCACACGCCTTCCATGCCGCGCATTTGCTGCTCCAGGGGGCGGGGTTCGTTGGCGTAGCCCACTGGCTCGACACCGAAGTAGGCGGCCAGCGCCGGCCACATGCGCCGCCAGCGGAAGACGTCGCCGTTGACGATGTTGTAGGCCTCGTCGCTGACGTTGTCCGCTGTGGCCGCCCAGATCATGTGGTCCGCCAGCAGCCCGCTGTCGGTCATGTCCGTGAGGCTGTTCCACTGCGTCTCGGAGCCCGGGAAGATGAACGGCTGTCCCAGTTCCCTGCAGATGGAGGCCTGGACGGCGAGAGTGAGTCCCATGTTCATGGCGTTTCCGACTGCATGTCCGATCACCGTGTGCGCCCGGTGCACGGACCAGCCAAAGCCCTGCGTGCCGGCGGCTGCCCACAATTCGTCTTCCTGGGCGTAGTAGAAGTTGGGCGTCGGCAGTCTGGGCTCGCTCTCCCGGAACGGGGTGTCCGGCATTTGCCCTGCCGCATAGGCTTCAAACGGGCCCAGATAGTGCTTCAGCCCGGTCATGAGGGCGACGTGCTTCACGGGCTTGCCGCTGAGGCTCGCGAGGACGTTCCGCAGCATGCCCGCGTTTGTCTCGATGTTTTCCTGTTCCGTATTCATCCTGGACCACGCCGTGTAAAACACGTGGGTGGGAGATTCGCCGGCCAGACCCTCGCGCAGATCCTCCACGGAATTCAGGTCCGCGCTCACATGGCGTACGTCGCGGCGGCGCAGCGGGTTGCGGGAGAGCCCCACCACGTCCCACCCCTCGTCAGCCAGCCTGTCCACCAGCGCCGACCCGGCAATTCCGCTGGCCCCCACCACCAGGGCCGACCGCGTTTCGACGGTGTCTGAACTGCTTCGCACGTCATTCCTCCTGGTGTCGCTGATACTGGGCCGCGGCCCGTCGGGCTCGGCTCGCCGCCCGTTTGGTCGGGACGGGTGCTCTTCCAGCCTCTCATGCTGAGTCTGCGTGGCTGCCGGCTGCGGCGCAGTAGGATTCAAGTAGTTCAGGACACGCCGTCGAAGGCAGAAAATCCGTGAAAATCGTTCTCCGGTATCCGCTCGTAGCGGGGACCCTGCTTGTCCTGCTGGCGGTGGTGGCCCTCCTGGCCGCAGGCCAGGAGGGCATTGCCCAGGCCGCCGCGAGCATCTATGCCCTGGCCGTGGCTGCCTACCTCGCCATCGGAATGGTGCGCCGGCTCGCAGGCGGCCAGTGGGGCATCGACATCCTGGCCGTCACCGCAATCGTCGCCACCGTCCTCGTGGGTGAGTACATCGCCTCGATGATCATCGTGCTCATGCTCGCCGGCGGCACGGCGCTCGAGGACTACGCCGCCGGCCGGGCCAAGGGCGAACTGACGGCACTGCTGGAACGCGTCCCGCAGACGGCCCACCGGGAGCGCAACGGCACCTCCGCTGCCGGAACCAACACTGCCGGAAACCACACTGCCGAAGCCCACACGGACGGCCAGCACGAGGACGTGGCGGCCACCGACGTCGACATCGGCGACATCCTGCTGGTCAGGCCCGGTGAGGTGGTCCCGCTGGACGGCGTCCTGCTCTCCGATTCGGGCACGTTCGATGAATCGTCGCTCACGGGGGAAAGCCTGCCGGTGGAGCGGTCCGCCGGGGAAGGGCTCATGAGCGGCTCGTTGAACGGTGAGGCCGCAATCCGGATGCGGGTCACGGCGCGTATGGAGGATTCGCAATACAGCCGGATCGTCGCCCTCGTGAAGGAGGCGGCGGAAAGCAAAGCGCCCATGGTCCGGCTGGCCGACCGCTATGCCGTGCCGTTCACGGCCCTGGCCTACGCGCTGGGTGCCGTGGGCTGGATCATCAGCGGCAGCCCGGCACGGTTCGCCGAGGTCCTCGTGGTGGCCACGCCGTGCCCGCTGCTGATCGCCGCTCCCGTGGCGTTCCTAGGCGGCATGAGTCGCGCCGCGCGCTCCGGCGTCATCGTCAAGTACGCCGGGGTGCTTGAACAGCTGAGCCGGATCAAGACGGTGGCGTTCGACAAGACGGGAACCCTGACCTACGGCCGCCCCGCGTTGGTGGCCGTTCGGACCGCCGGGACCCTCTCGGAAGATGAGGTCCTGGGGTTGGCGGCGTCCGCGGAACAGTACTCCTCCCATGTCCTCGCCGCCTCGGTGATGGACGCAGCCCGTTCCCGGGGGCTGCCTTTTGGCGCTGCCACCGAGGCCACGGAATTCGCCACGCACGGGGTGCGGGCCCGGTTTGACGACCAGGACGTGGTGGTGGGCAAGCCCGCGTTCGTGGCCGAGTGGGCCTCCGGCGTAGCGGAGACGGACCTGGCCAGCGGTGAGCTCGCCATCTACGTCGGTACCGGCGGCGAATTCGTGGGCTCCCTCGTGATGAGCGATCCCATCCGCAAAGAGACCCGCCGCACGCTCAGCGAGCTCAAGGCCCTCGGCGTGAATCGCACGGTCATGCTGACCGGCGATGCGCTCGCCACCGCCCGGCACATCGCGGACGAGGCCGGACTCACCGACGTCCGGGCGGAGTGCCTCCCGCCGGACAAGGTCGAGGCCGTCAGGTCGCTGCCGGACCGTCCGGTCATGATGGTCGGCGACGGCGTCAATGACGCCCCCGTCCTGGCGGTCGCCGACGTCGGAATCGCCATGGGCGCCCGCGGCTCGACGGCGGCCGGCGAGTCGGCCGACGTCGTGATCATCCTAGATGACCTCTCTAAGGTGGCGTCGGCCGTCCGGATCGGACAGCGCACCGTGCAAGTGGCCCTGCAGAGCATCTGGATCGGCATCGGGCTGAGCGTGGCCCTCATGGTGGCCGCGGCCGCGGGGTACGTGCCGGCCATCGCAGGGGCCCTGACGCAGGAGCTCGTGGACCTCGCCACGATCCTGAACGCCTTGCGGTCCCTCGGACCGGGTCGCCACGGCGCCGTCAGCACGGCGCGGGCCAGGGAAGGCGCGCGCCGGGCACCGCTACCGGGCTGAGGCTGTCGCGGCTGACGCTGCCCCGGCTGGCGCTGTCTTCTCCGCCTCCGCGATCCGCGGCACGGTCCTGAGATAGCTGTCCGGGTTCAGGGAGATCGAGTCGATCCCTTCGCGCACCAGGAACGCCGCGAACTCCGGATGGTTGCTGGGACCCTGCCCGCAGATGCCGATCTTGATGCCGCCGGCGTGGGCCTTGCGGATGGCCTCGCTGATCATGACCATCACGGCTTCGTCCCGCTCATCGAAGAGCGCAGCGAGCTGGCCGGAATCGCGGTCCACGCCCAGGACCAGCTGCGTGAGGTCGTTGGAGCCGATCGAGAACCCGTCGAAGCGGGTGGCGAATTTCTCTGCCAGGACCACGTTGGACGGGATTTCACACATCATGTAGACCTGCAGCCCGTTGCTGCCGCGGACCAGACCGTGCTCGGCCATCACGGCAAGGACCTTGTCCGCCTCCTGCGGCGTGCGGCAAAACGGCACCATGACGATCACGTTGGTGAACCCGAGTTTCTCGCGGACCCGCTTGAGCGCGGCGCATTCGAGCGCGAACCCCTCGCGGTAGCGGGCGTCGTAATAGCGCGAGGCACCGCGGAAGCCGAGCATCGGGTTCTCTTCCGGCTCCTCAAAGGCGGCGCCGCCCAGCAGGTGGGCGTATTCGTTGGTCTTGAAGTCGCTGAGCCGGACGATCACGGGGCGCGGGTAGTACGGCGCGGCGATCTTGGCGATGCCCAGCGACAGGGCGTCCACGAAGTACTCGGTCGGGTCCGCGTACCCCTGCGCCAGCTCCCTGATCTGCTGCGCCTCGGCGGGGTCGGTGACCCGTTCCGGATGGACCAGGGCCATGGGATGCACGCGGATCAGGCTGCTGATGATGAATTCCATCCGGGCGAGCCCGACGCCGTCGGCCGGCAGCCGCCACCACTGGAAGGCCGCAGCCGGGCTGGCGATGTTGACCATGACGGCTGTGCGGGTTTCGGGGAGCGCGCCGAGGTCCACGTCTTCTGTTTCGAAGGCCAGGGTGCCGTCGTACACCCGGCCCGTATCGCCCTCGGCGCAGGAGATCGTCACGGGCCGGCCCTCGGCCAGGACAGCCGTGGCATTGACGGTTCCGACGACGGCGGGCACGCCCAGCTCGCGGCTCACGATCGCCGCGTGGCTCGTGGGGCCGCCGTGGTCCGTGACGATCCCGGCCGCCCGCTTCATGATGGGCACCCAGTCGGGGTCGGTCATTTCGGTCACGAGGATGGCGCCGTCGCGGAATGCCGCAATGTCCGCCGCGGTCCGGATGACGCAGGCCGTGCCGTGCGCGATCGAATCGCCGATCGCGGCCCCGGTGGCCAGCACCGTCCCCTGCTCCAGCAGATGGTGGATGGTGAAGTGGGGACCGGTGCGGAGCGACTGGACGGTCTCGGGGCGGGCCTGGACCATGAAGAGTTCCCCGGTCTCGCCGTCGCGGGCCCATTCCATGTCCATGGGCCGGCCGTAGTGGTTTTCGACGCTGACAGCCCAGCGGGCGAGGGCGAGGATCTCGGCGTCGCCCAGCACGAAGGCCCGGCGCTCGGCCGCCGAGGTGTCCATCATCCGGGTGCGGGCGCTCCCGCCGCGGCCGTAGACCATCTTCCGGGCCTTGGAGCCGAGGGATTTCTCGATGATCGGGGTGACGCCTTGCGCGGCCGCGGACTCTGAGAGGAGCGGTTTGAAGACCACATACTTGTCCGGGTTGATGGTGCCTTGGACCACGGTTTCGCCCAGGCCCCAGGCCGCGCTGATGACGGCGGCCCGGGGAAAGCCCGAATCGGTATCGATGGAGAACATCACCCCGGAGGCCCCGACGTCGGAACGCACCATCCGCTGGATGCCGATCGAGAGGGCGACATCCAGGTGGTCAAAGCCTTTGACTTCCCGGTAGCTGATGGCCCGGTCTGTGAAGAGGGAGGCGTAGCAGCGGCGGCAGGCGTCCAGCAGTTCGTGCTCGCCCGCGATGTTCAGGAAGGTCTCCTGCTGTCCGGCGAAGCTCGCGTCCGGGAGGTCCTCGGCGGTCGCGCTGCTGCGGACCGCGACCGAGAGCCGGTCCACGCCGGCGCGCTCCCCCAGGGTCCGGTAGTGGGCGCGGATGGATTCGGCGATGTCCTCGGGGAACTCGCTGGCCAGGAACAGCTCCCGGATGGCCTCGCCGGTGGCGCGCAGCGTGGCGTCCCCGGACCGGTAGGCCGCGATGCGCGACCGCATGGCGGCGTCAATCCCGTTGGCCGCAATGAAGGTGCGGTACGCGGCGGCCGTGGTGGCAAACCCGTCGGGGACCCGGACGCCCTCGCTCTGGAGGTTCCGGATGAGCTCGCCGAGGGAGGCGTTCTTGCCGCCGACCCTCGGGACGTCGCCCATGCCGATCTCGTCAAACCACATCACGGGGGAATCAGCCATGTCAGCACTCCTGTGCGTTGTCGGTGGACCCATACTGCGCGGGACCGGTGTCCCGGGGTCAGGGGCTTTGGACCCGCGTGCCGCCCCCGGCCGTTCCGGGGCCGACCGTTCCGGGGCCGCCGGCCGGTGAACCGGCCCGGCGGTGGCGGACGATCTTGTACAGCCAGTCGGCGATCAGGACGGCGGGGACAGCGGCCAGAGCCACCGCCAGCCCTCCAGGCGTCGGCGGGGCGTGGCCCAGCAGCGCCGCCACCGGACCGAGGAACAGGAACACGCACAGCAGACCCAGCTCCGCGAGCACGGCCCACAGCAACAGCCGGTTGGTGAACCAGCCCAGCCGCCAGGGCGGGACGGTGGCGCTGCGGCAGGCGAAGGCGTTCGCCAACTGGGCCAGGACGACCGTTGTGAAGGCCGCACCGGAGGCCGCCATGAGCACGTCCATGGCCGGCAGTTCCGTGCCGGGCCGCCACCCCGCGCCCAGCAGCACCACCGTGTACGCGGTCATCTCCATCACGGCCTCCACCGGTCCCAGCAGCCCGAACACCCGGAATATGAGGGCCCGGTCCATCAGATGCCGGCGCTCGGGCGGCCGCTTCAGCGTTCCCTTGCTGGGCGCCTCGCTGCCCAGGGCGAGGGCGGGCAGCAGGTCGGTGCCGATGTCCAGGGCAAGGATCTGCAGTACGCCCAGCGCCAGCGGGAAGTGGCCGCCGGACAAGGCCCAGATGATGAAGGGGGTGAGCTCGGCGACGTTGTCCGTCAGGTGGTAGGTCAGGAAGCGCCGGATGTTCGCGTAGGTGGCCCGGCCCTGTTCCACCGCGGCAATGATGGTGGCGAAGTCGTCGTCGAGCAGCACGAGGTCGGCGGCCTCACGGGCGACGTCGGTGCCGCTCAGGCCCATGGCGACCCCGATGTCGGCCTGCTGCAGCGCCGGGCCGTCGTTGACGCCGTCGCCGGTCATGGCCAGGACGTGCCCGCGGCCTTGCAGGAGGCGCGCCACCCGGAGTTTCTGTTCCGGCGTCACTCGGCTGACCACCACTCCGTCACGGTCCAGCAGGGCCGCCAGGACGGCGTCGTCCTCGGGCAGGTCCGGTCCCTGCAGCACGGTTTCGGTGGCGCCGAGCAGCCCGGTCTCCCGGGCGATGGCGGCGGCGGTGAAGGCGTGGTCGCCGGTCACCATGGCCACTTTGATGCCGGCGTCGCGGGCGGCCTGGAGGGCCACCTTCACCTCGGTCCGGGGAGGATCGTGCAGGCCCATCAGGCCCATCAGCGTCAGCCCGGCCTCCGCGTCTTCGAGCCGGAACGTGGCGCCGGGTGCCCCGGGCAGGCTGCGCTGGGCGACGGCGAGCACGCGCAGGCCGCGCGCGGCCATCTCGTCGACCATGCCCAGCGCCCGGCGCGCGCCCGAAGCCCCCGCCCCGGATGGAGCCCACGTGCCGTCTCCGGTGCACAGCGGGATCACCGATTCCGGGGCGCCCTTCACGTAGAGGGTGGTGCCGACGATTGCCGATTCCCGCAGCCGGCGGGGGTCGAACGCGAACCGGTGCGACGGCGTCGGCTGCTCCCGGTGTTCGCCCCGGTCAGCGGGCCCTTCGGCGGGGACGGCCGTGAGGCGGGCGGCGAGCGCGTCGATCGCGGCCTCCATCGGGTCGCCCTCTGCTATCCACCGGTCCTCGTGGAGGACGGCCCGCCCCACCGAGGCGGCGCGCGCCGCGACGCTGAGCTGACGGGCGTCCTCCGTGCCGGTGCCGGTGATATCGGCTTCGGGGCCGTAGCCCTGGCCGTCGATGGTCAGCAGCCCAGCCGGGGTCCAGACCTCGACGACGTTCATCCTGTTCTGTGTCAGGGTGCCTGTCTTGTCGGTACAGATGAACGTGGTGGAGCCGAGGGTCTCCACCGCCTGCAGGTTGCGCACCAGGGCGTTGCGCTTGGCCATGCGCTGCGCACCGACAGCCAGGGAGAGCGTGACCGTGGGAAGCAGGCCTTCGGGAACGAGCGCGACGGCCACCCCGATGGCGAACAGGAAGGCATCTCGCCAGGAAATGCCGACAAGGAGCGAGATGACGAAGAACAGCGCACCGATGCCCAGGGCCATGGAGGCGGTGATGCGGACGATTCTTTGCAGTTCCAGTGCCAGCGGGCTGGTCGGGGCTTCGACGTTGCCCGTCAGGGCCGCGATTTCCGCGAGCCTGGTCTGGCCTCCCGTCACCAGGACCACGCCTTCGGCCTGCCCGTTGACCAGGAACGTGCCGCCGAAAGCGGTGTCGCCCGGGGACTTGACCACGGCCTCGCTTTCGCCTGTCAGCATCGACTCGTCCACCTCGCAGCTGGTGGCAACGGCCAGCCGGAGGTCCGCGGGGACGCGGTCGCCGGCCACAAGCACCACGACGTCGTCGGGAACCAGTTCGGTGGCGTGGACCTTGATGACGCGGCGGTCTCGGCGCACGGACACCATGGCGGGGAGCAGTTCGCGGAGCTTGGCGGCGGCGTGCTGGGCCCGCTCCTGTTGGATGTAGGCGAACACCCCGTTGACCCCGATCACCACGATGATGGCGATCCCCAGTTGTGGCATGCCGGCAATGAATGCGAAGACGGCCGCCACCCAGAGCATGATCGCGAAGAAGTGGGTCAGCTCGGCCAGAAGCCTCCGCCAGCCGGGGACCGATCGGGGTTCGGGCAGTTTGTTGGCGCCGAATTGCTGCAGCCGCCGATCTGCCTCGTCCGCGCTGAGGCCGGCTACGGCTGACAGCGAGTCCTGCCCCGCACCGGGGTTCACGCCCGCGCTCCGCCCCTCACGGACACCGCCGGGCGCCGGCCCTGATCAGGTACCTCATGGGTCGAGCATCCTGCCGGTGGCCCGGGCCGGTAAGGGCCAAAGGTCCGCTGTCCACGGCCGCCGGGCCGGTCCCGCCTGGCTGCCGCCGTCGAAATCGCCGGAATGGTGCGGGCTCGCCGGAACTTTACGGCGATTTGACGCGTATACAGCGAACTCTAGGCTGCCAGGGCGCGTTAGTCGCCGGCGGTGCTCATTCCGAATTCTCTCTGGATCCGCACGCGGGCACCCCGTTCAACCAGGGTGGGGATGAACGTCCTGATCCGGCCCCCGTCCAGGGCCTCGAATTCCTCGCCGACAATCCCGGCGATGTGTACCCGGGGGACGTGCGGGAAACGGGCCGCCAGGCGGTCAACAACCTGGTTGATGCTGGGTTCGTTGGCAGCGTCGGTCACGTTATCAGTGTGGAGGGGCCCGATCCCGGCGTCAATGAGTCCCGGCGTCAACGGGTCCCGGGGTCGGTGAATCGTCAGCCGGCTGGTGGCGGCGGCATCCGGTCCAGACTCCGCAGGTAGGTGCCAAAGCCGTGCGGTGCCCGGGCGTGGGTCCGGCCGGAGGTCACCACCCGGTTGCTGTCCGTCGCCGTGACCGTGAAAGCGCGGCTGCGAAGGCCGTGGACGAGGGCCCGGTCCTCTTCGGATGTGATCCGTGCGAACCCTCCGGCGGCCAGATAGGCGGACGCCCGGACGCCGAAATTCGCACCGTAAATGTGGGGATGGTCCTCATGGAACGGGTGGCGCTCCCGCCACCGCCGGAGCAACTCAGGGTCCATTCCGGCCGGGTCCGGCTCCACGGATCCCAGTACGGCATCGGCACCTGCCTCGGCGAACTCAAGCTGGCGGACCAGCCAGTTCTCCGGCACCCTGGAATCGGCGTCGGTGTTGGCCAGCCAGGTCCGGCCGGCCCAAGCCGGCGGCGTCCAGCGCTGCCCCGGCGGCCGTCGCAGGGGCATTCCGATGCCCGACGCCCGGGCTCCTGCGGCCCGGCTGGCACCGGCGCTGCGGTAGCTGACCTCCAGGGCACCGATGCGCCGGTCTGCGCCGGCAAAACCGGCCACGGTGGCGGCGGATCCGTCCGTGCAGCTGTCCAGCACCACCGTCAATCGGACGTCGACGTCGGGCCGGACCTTGTGCAGGGCGTCCGCGGACTTTTGAAAGGCCCGCAGCGCGTCCTCCAGGTGCTCTTCCTCGTTGTGCGCGGGCATGACGACGGCAACCCGTTCGATGCCGTACCCGCGCGCCAGCGGCAATGCCAGTGCTGCCACCCCGGTCACCGTCCCCGTTCGCGGGCGCCGCGGTCCGGCACGGTGTCCGGCGCAAGAAGCACCTCGAGGACAAAGTCGCGTTCCCGGTAGATCCCGCCGCCGGCCCAGCCCAGCTGGCGCCGGGCCGCGGCGTGGACCGCGTCGCCGTCCAGTTCCCAGCCGGAAACGGGGTGCCGCCAGTGGCACAGCACCAGGGTCCCGCCGGGCCGGAGCGCGTCCTGGATCCGGTTGAGCAGCGCGCCGAGCTCTGCCGGCGAGAGGTAGTACCCCACCTCTGAGACCACGATCAGGTCAAACGCTCCGTCGGGCCACTCGTCAGGGACTGTCAGGTGGCGCGTCTGTGCCGCGGGCAGGTGGGCGAGCCGCCGGGCGGCGTGGTCCAGGGCGGTGCTACTGGCGTCAACGGCCAGGAAACTTCCGCACCGCGGCGCGAGCTCCACGCTCAGCGTTCCAATCGAGCAGCCGATCTCCAACCCGGCCGCGTAGCTGCTCGCGGGCAGCGCGGCAAGCGTCAGGGCACGCTTGCGGTGCTCGTACCAGCTCGAGGTGTACTGCCAGGGATCCTCCTCCCGGGCGTGGACGGCATCGAAGAGTCGCTCTGCGTCGCGCGCGGCGTAGGGGTGCGGGGACCCGCCGTCGGACGGGGCATCCCTGGACGGGACAACTCTGGACGGGACATGCCCGGACGGGGCACTCGCCGGGTACCAGGCGAACGTCTCCCATGGCCGCTCAAAGTGCGCCAGAAAAGCCGCCGGCAGGAGCACCTCATCGCCCGGCAGCCCGGAAAGCGGCTGGACCTGGGATCTGTGCGCCGCCATGGCGGCGGCCTTGGCCTGTTGCTCGGCCGGGGTCAGCGGCAGCCGGAACCAGCCGCGCCACGCCGCAGCGGCGGAGCCCGTGGAGGATGCAGGATCAGCCGGGTCGCCGGTGGAGACGGGAGCGTCCGGTGCGGCCCACAGCCAGTACCAGATGGGGTATTCGAGAAGAGCGCAGCCCTCCGCGGCGCTGAAGTCGGCGGCTACGGATCCGAGGACGTCGTGGTCGGTGTGGCCGTCCGAGCGATAGGGCGCTACAAGAACCACGTCGCCGGCGGCGGCCCCGCACGCGGTTGACACCTCGCTGACCGCCTCGTGGACTGCGGCGCGGATCTGCTCCCGGTGTTCGGCGAGTTTGCCGTCGGGCAGGCCCAGGCACTGCCATTCCCGGCCGCCAAGCAGCTGCGTCATGGCGCCGCCGAACTCCTGCAGCCGGACCGCTGCCAGCTGCTCCGGAGTCGTCGTCGGCGAACCCGGGTGCGAGGACTCCCCTGCCGTGCACAACAGCACCCGGACGGCGGCGCCGACGGCGTGCAGCCGGGCCAGCAGCCCGCCGGCCCCGAGCGTCTCGTCGTCTGGGTGGGCGGCCAGGACAATGAACGCCCGGCCGGCGAGCTCCCCATGATCCAGTGGCAGCTCCGGCAGCTCCGCCGCACCGCCGGTAGCCCATACTGCCTCGCTGGTCCCGGGGTCGTCATGGGTGAAGCTCACCATGGGGCGTTTCCGTTCAGTGAGAGGGCGCCCAGCTGTGCGTCGTCGCGCATGGCGTGGTGCTGGCGGATGTACAGGGCCAGATCCGCCATCCGTTTTCCGTAGCTCTCATCGAAGGCGAGCGGAGCCGGCCCCAGATTCTGGCTCACGAGCGTCTGGATGCGTTCGACGGCGGCGGCCGCGGTTCCCCGCACCCGCAGGGCCTCGCGCCATGCGCCGGCGTCGGAGAGTTCCCCCGCGTCGATCCGGGCGGCGGTCTGCGCCAGGTACCCGGTCAGGGCGGCCAGGGTCCGGTCAATCTCGCCAAGGTGCGCGAGGGCAATCTGGTCCGGTTCCCGTCCGCCGTCGGCAGCTTTCTGTAGGGATGCGGTGAAGCTGCGGGCAACCGCGACGGCGCCGCCCAGCCAGCAGGCGGCCACGCCCATGCCGCCCCAGGCGAAGCCGGGGCGCTGGTAGTACCAGCCGGTTCCTCCCAGCGGCACGGCCGGGACACCATCGAAGTGCACCGTGCCGCTGGGGATTTCCCGCAGGCCCCGGCTGGTCCACTCAGGATCGGCGAAGCTCACACCCTCGGCGTGGAGGTCGACGGCGAACGCGGCGCGGCCGGCGCCCTCGACGTGAGCGGTCAGCACCGCATGGTCAAGTTGTGCGGCCAGCGAGCACCAGGGCTTGGAGCCGTGGAGCCGGAAGCATCCGTCGGCCTCAGTTGCCTCCAGCCGGAGTCCCGGGGCTTCGGCCGCGAACACGCCCCAGGCGCCCTCAAAGCCGATCCCGTTGAAGTCCGGGCAGTCCCGGCCCTCCCCCGCGGCCGCGCCCGCTGCCTGCCGCAGAATCGCGGCGGCGTCCAGGTGCGGTTCCAGGACCCGGCCTGCGGCGACGTCGACGGCGGTCACGGCGGCCAGAATCTCCCACAGGAACGCGGTCCGGCCCTCCCCTGGCTTTGGCGCCGTCTCCGCTGCTGCTTTGGCGAGGTCCAGCAGGGCCGGGACATCGCCGACGGCGGCCTGCGCACCGGTCAGCAAAGGGCCGATCGCGTGCAGGTCCGGGTCAGCGGAACTGATCCTGACCGGGCTGAACGTGGCGGGACTTGTCCTGGAGGGGCCTGTCGTGGCGGGGCCCATCATGACAGGACGGGTCCTGGCGGGGAGGGGCTGGTGGGGGGTCGGGGTCCCGTTCATTTCGGCTGCCTGTTTTCCTTCGGGCTGTGCGATTGTGGGAGGTGAACGTCCGGGCTGCGTATTTCCAGTCCTTCGCGTCAGCGGCTGCCCGCCGGGCCGCCGCCAAGCAATCTAAGCATACTTAGCACTTGGTGTTGGGTGCCCCGGCCACGCCACGGCAGCCTCTTGCCCGGCAGTTTCTCGCACGGCGAGCATCTCGCACGGCCGGCCCTACCTAGCGGACGATCGCGAGGGCGAACCCGTCCCAGCCCTTCGAACCGACGGTCTGCATGACGGTCCCGTCCAGCCGAGCGTCGTCGCCGAGCATCTGCAGCGCACTGATGATTCCCGGGGCGTTCACCGTGTCCATGGACGCGTCCAGCACGGCGCCTTCCCACACGACGTTGTCCATCACGATGGTGGTGCCGGGCCTCCCGAGCCGGATGGCCCAGTCCAGGTAGTGGGGGTTGTTTTCCTTGTCGGCGTCGATAAACACGAAGTCGAAGGGTGGCCCGGCCTCGCTCTCCAGCGCGTGCAGGGTGTCCAGCGCCGCCCCGATCCGGATGTCCACCTTGTGGCCCAGGCCGGCGTTGTCGATGTTGGCGCGCGCGATACGGGCGTGCTTGGGGAGGTACTCGCAGGTGACCAGGCGGCCGTCGGCTGGCAGTCCCTGGGCCATCCAGATGGTGCTGAAGCCGGCCAGAGTGCCGATCTCCAGGACTCGCCGTGCGCCGGAGAGCTGGACCAGCAGCTTCAGGAGTTTGCCGGCGTTGGGTGCCACTTCGATAGGCGGCATGCCCGCCTCGAGGGCGCTGGTCACGGCGCGCTGAAGCGCACTGTCCGGGCGGACCACGACGTCGGCGAGGAAGTTCTCCACGGCAACCCAGCCGGGGGCGGGCTGATGCTCGATCATGCCCCCAGTGTCCCAGCCGGCCCGCCCCGGCGCTACAGTTCCTGGCCTACTGGACCCTGCCCGCCGATGGCGTTTTCCAGCCGCTCGACCTTCCCGGTCAGCTCGCCGCTGTACCCGGGCCGGATGTCCGCCTTGAGGACCAGCGAAACGCGGGAGCCGTAAGCGCCCACGGCGTCGGTGGCCCGTTTGACGACGTCCATGACCTCGTCCCACTCGCCCTCGATCTCGGTGAACATGGAACTCGTCCGGTTGGGCAGCCCGGACTCCCGGACGATCCGCACGGCAGCAGCGACGGCGTCGTGGACCGAGGCGTCACCGGGCGCCTGGCCGCTGGCGGGGTCGCCGGAGGGTGCTACGGAGAATGCGACGAGCATGTGATGGGTCCCTTCACTCGGTCCGGACAGCCGGGGGAATTTTCGGGCTGCCCGGACCAGTCTTTCACGCGCTTCCGTCACCGGGGCGCGCGGATTTGGGGCGGAACTCGTCACATAACGCACTACCCGGCGGTAACCGCTTCGCTCGCCGCGCGCATTGCTAACCTAGGCAAATGAACCGGGCAGTAGACCGCAGGCCGCTTCGCGCCGACGCCGCGCGCAACGTGGACAAAATTATCTCCGCGGCCCGGCAATGCTTCCGCGAGCACGGGCCCGAAGTGCCGCTGCAGACCATCGCCGTCACGGCCGGGGTGGGGCCGGCCACCCTCTTCCGGAACTTTGCGGATAAGGAAGAACTGGTGCTCGCGGCCCTGAACCGGCAGCTCCGGCTCCAGGTCGATCCTGCCATCGACCAGGCCCTGGCCGATCCGGACGCCGCCGCCGGACTTTTCCGGGTCATCGATGCCACCATGCGGGTTGCCAGCGAGGAAGCCAACCTCCTGGGCGCCGTCGCAGGCCGGCGCGGGCTGCTGACCGGGATCACCGGGGGCCTGATCGAATCCATCGCCGTGCTCCTGGGCCGAGGGCAGGGCCAGGGCACCCTACGCAGCGATATTTCCATGACGGACATGATCCGGCTGCTGGCCATGTTGATCGGCGTCGTGGACACGATGGAGCCAGGATCCGACGCGTGGCGGCGTCCCGTGGCGCTGGTCGAGGACGCCATCCGCACGGAGCGGCCGGACCGGGCGCTCCCGCCCCAGGCTCCGCTGCCGGGCACCGCGTTCGACGCCATTCTTGGCTAGCGAAGCATCCCTGGCTAGGTAAGCTCTTGCCTATGGGATGGGAAACCCTCGCCGGGGTCATCGGCGGCGTGCTGGTGATCTACGGGATCCTGTTGCTGCTGCTGTGGGCCTATGCCCGCCGGCACCCCGAGACCGTCACCATGAAGGACGCCCTGCGGCTGCTGCCGGACCTGCTGCGGCTCATCCGACGTCTGCTGGCCGACCGCTCGGTGGCGGTCGGGGTCCGGGTTCGGCTGGCTCTCCTGCTCATCTACCTTGCCTCCCCCATCGATCTCGTTCGAGATTTCATACCGGTGATCGGATACGCGGACGACGTCGTGATCGTGGCACTCGTGCTGCGCTCGGTGGTGGCCCGCGCCGGCGCCGGCGCCGTCCGGCGCCACTGGCCCGGCACCCCGGAAGGCCTGGCCGTCATGCTGCGGCTCGCCGGACTCGGGACGGCCGCCTGACCACCGGAATACCATCGCGCGGGAAGTGGTTGTCGTACATCATGAAAGCGATGACATACAGCCAGTACGGAAACCCGGACGTCCTTGAACTGACGGAACAGCCCCTGCCGAAAGTGGGGCCCGGAATGGTCCTGGTGAAGGTCAAGGCGGCGTCCGTGAACCCGGTCGACTGGAAGATCATGGCGGGCTACCTCGACTCGATGATGGACCTTCAGTTCCCGGCCATTCCAGGCTGGGACGTGGCCGGGGTCGTCGAGTCCGTGGGCATCGACGCCCCGGAGTTCCGGCCCGGCGATGAAGTCATCTCCTACGGCCGCAAGGACTTCGTCCACGGCGGCAGCTTCGCCGAGTACATTGCGTTGCCGGAGCGGCTCCTGGCCCGGAAACCGGAATCCCTGGACTGGGACGAGTCGGCAGGGCTTCCGCTCGCCGGGCTGACTGCCTACCAGGTCCTGACCCGGCTGGGCGTCAAGGCCGCAGACACTGTCCTGATCCACGGCGGCGCCGGCGGCGTGGGCTCGCTGGGAATCCAGATCGCGGCTGCGCTCGGCGCCCGCGTGATTGCGACCGCCTCCGAAAAGAACCATGATTTCCTCCGTGCCCTCGGCGCGGAACCGGTCACCTATGGAGAGGGCCTGGCGGACCGTGTCCGGGCGCTGGCGCCCGGCGGCGCCGACGTCGTTGCCGACTTCGTGGGCGACAACCTTGACACCACCCTGGCGGTCCTCGCCGAGGGCGGACGGCATGCCTCCATCGCGGACAGCGCGGTGGAGCAGCACGGTGGCACGTGGATGTGGGTGAATCCCGTCGGGGCCGACCTGGAGCGCCTGGCGCGGCTGGTGGACGAACGCCGGCTCAAAGTCGAGGTGGCCCGGACGTTCCCGCTGGATCAGGCCGCCGAAGCGTTCCGGCTCAACATGGAGGGCCACACCCGGGGGAAGATCATCGTGAAAGTCGACGACGCCGGCTGACCCGCCGGCGGGCCCGCCCCCGCTGTTTGGTGCTGCCGCCTTCAGGCCCGGGTGCCAAAGTCGGTGGAGTAGGGTCCGGACTCAAACCGGCGCAAGATCTCCTCAGCCACGAGCCGGAGCTTGACGTTGCGGTTGTTCGAGACCTTGCTGAGCAGGGTGAAGGCCTCGGCCTGCGAGCACCGGCTCTGGGCCATGAGGATGCCGGATGCAAGGTTGATGGTGGTGCGCGACTTCATGGCCTGGAGCAGATCGGCGTTCATGTCCTGGACGGTTCCCAGGCGCACGGCCAGGCGCATGGACTTCCCGGCGGTGGCGGCAAACGCCTCGCAACTGGCGGCCGCCCCATCGTCGAAGGCGTCCGGGTCGGCGGCGAGATACGTCAGGGCGGCCGCGGCGCCCTGGTCCAGGGCCACCGGCACGCTGAGGACGCTATGGATACCCCACCGGGCCGCCGTCCGCCGGTAACGGTCCAGCCTCGGCTCCGTCGGGCCGCCGGCCAACAGGGCTGCCCGGCCGGTCTCCAGGACATCCAGGGCCGGCCCCGCCGCGCGCTCCTGGAGCTGCTCCAGTGCCAGCGCCGCGGGATCGCTGCCGGCCAGGACGGCCGGCTGCCGGTCGCGGACAAGTCGGACCGAACTGACCATCCGGCAGCCTGCCACGGATTCACCAAACTCGGCAATTGCGCCGGACAATTCCTGCAGGAACTCGTCGATGCTGGCATTTTCAAGCACCAGATCCTGGAGGTGCTCGGACAGCCGGGCGCCCGGCACTATTCCTCGACCGGTTTTTCTTTGGCCTCGAGAAGGTGGTGCTGCAGCTTCTCTTCAGCTTCCCGGCGACGTCGCGCCATCTCTCGCAGTTCCCTGGTGGATTCAGCCCCTGCGGAAACAAACGGCTCGTGCTGCTTGGAGTGCTGATCTTTGCGTGGCTCCGCAGCCTCCGGGTCGTCATGTTCACTCATGTTCGAATGGTCCCACGCGATACCGGCAGCAAGTAGGGACTAAAGACCATTCCCGCCCCACCCCGCGTCACGTAGGCAAATTCGCGTCAACGGGTTCGCCCGGGCAGACGCAGGCCGGTCCTTGGCACAGCCCAGCGTCCCCGCCAAGCGTCCCCGCCGAGCGTCCCCGACGAGGGTTGCCGCCGAAGGAGTCAGTCCCAGCCAAGCAGCCGCAGGCCGGCGGCCGCGGCGGCACCGGCGATCACCACCACCAGGAACGGTGCCCGGAACCACAACGCAACGGCCGCCGCGGCCAGTGCGCCCAGCCGGGCGTCCAGAGCGAGTGACTGGCCGGAGGCGACGGCGTTGACCACCGTCAGGGATGCCAGCAGCCCGATCGTCATGGTCCCGGCGATCCTGGACATCCGCGGATTGCGGAGCAGGCTGGTCGGCACCAGGTAGCCGAGCAGCTTCCAGGCATACGCCAGCAGGCAGGAGAGGATCAGCCACATCCAGAGGTTCATGCGTTCTCTCCAGTGCGGTCTTCAGGGCGGCCGCCGGAGTGCTCTCCGGAGTGGCCGCTGTGGTGGTGCGTGTGGTGTTCGGCGTAGGGGTCGACGTCGGGCTCAAGGCCTTCGTCGCTGCGGCCATGGCTGAACCAGCCGATTCCGGCCGCCACGACGGCGGCGACGAGGATCGGCACGCCCGGGGGCACGAAAGGCACGGCAAGCACGGTGGCCAGCGCGCAGACCACGGCGATGGCCACCGGTTCCCTGCCTTTGAGCCGCGGCCAAAGCAGGCCCAGGAAGGCTGCCACGGCGGCGCCGTCGAGTCCCCATTGTTTGGGGTCCCCGAGCGCACCGCCGGCCAGCGCGCCGAGGGCCGTGAACAGGTTCCAGAGCACGAACACGCCGATCCCGGCGGTCCAGAATCCGCGCTTCTGCTCTGCCGGGTCCGTTTGTCCCGTGCTGGTGGCGGTCGACTCGTCGATGGTCAGTTGGGCCGCGGCGAACCTGCGCCACCCGCGCGGCTGCAGCAGGGCGTTGATCTGCATCCCGTAGATACCGTTGCGCATGCCCAGCAGCGTCGCGGCGCTCATGGCCGCGACGCCGGACCCGCCGCCGGCTACCACGCCGATGAAGGCGAACTGCGAGCCGCCGCTGAACAGCAGCAGGCTCAACGCCATGGTCTGCCAGAAATCAAGGCCGGAAGTTACAGAGAGCGCGCCGAAGGAGACGCCGTAGAGGCCGGTGGCGATGCTGATCGACAGGCCGATGCGTACTGCCGGTGACTGCAGGATTTTCACCGCCGCCGGTCCCGCCGCGTCAGGGTCCAGGCCCATGCGATCAGGGGCGCTTGAAGCGGGAGGCGCACGGTGTGCAGCCGGCGCCGGCCCGGCGTGCCGTCCGGGCCGTAGGCCTTCCGCAGGGCGTCGACGTGGCCGACCAGGAACGCGGCGAACATCGCCGTCACTCCGACGGCGGCGGCCGGCCGCGTGGCCGGGATCAGGAGCCCGACGGCGGCAGCCGCTTCCAGCAGGCCGCTCGCCGCCACCCATTCCTCACGTGAAAGTACCGCCAGCGGGCCGTTCGACTGCCCGCCGGAATCGTCACGGCACAGCATGTCCGGGACCACCGGGTGGAAGAACTCGGGTTCACGGAAGTGCTTGGCGGCACTGGCGAGCAACAGCGCGCTCATCGCCGCCGCGGATAGCGTCTGGGAGGCCCGGCCGGACCAGCGAAATGGCATGCAACCACTCAACCACAGCGGCCACGCCGGCCGTAATCCGCCGGGGATCCGCGACACTCCGGGCGATTACCGGAGGGGCTGGCTGTCCGCCATGAGTTGGGACAGGACCCGGGCCGGACAGTTCGTGGTGATCTCGTGGATCCCGAGTTCCCTGCACAGCTTGACCTCGTCCTCGGCGTCGACGGTCCACACCCGGAACTTTCGTCCCGAGCCGAGCCAGCGCTGCACGGTGCCGGGGTGCGCGCGGACGTACCCGATGCCAGGGCCGGCAATGCCGGTCTCGGCCGCGTCCAGGATCCGTTCGGCTTCGGCTTGTGCGGCCTTCATGACATTGGCCAGGGCCCCGCCGGTCAGTGCACCCAGGCCCAGTTCCTCACGGATGTCTGCCACGTTGACGTCGTCCACAAGCTGGCACACGGCCTCCGCCGGCGCCGACTCAAGCAGGTGCTTGACGGCGTCGGGGCTGAAGCTCATGAAGGAAATTCTGATGTTGTCCAGCATCGATGTTTCCGGATCCCAGCCCTCGTCCCTCAGGAGTTCCAGGACCCGGTCCTCGAGTCCGAGATGGTAGGGGCTGGGGTGCTTGAACTCAATCGCCAAGCCGATCCCGCGTCCCGCAGCGCGCAGGATTTCAAGCAAGTCCGGCAGGGTCAGGAACTGCTCGGACTTGGCACCATAGGCTTCCGGGATGCGTGCCCCCTTCCAGGAGGAGAAGTCCAGAAGCCGGAGCTCTTCCAGGGTCCGGTCCGCGACCTGCCCGGTGCCGTCCGAGGTACGGTCCAGGGTGGCATCGTGCAACAGCACGGCGTGCTGGTCCCGGGTCAGGTGGACGTCGCACTCCACGCCGTCGGCGCCGTCGGCGATTGCCTGCAGGTACGCGGCCCGGGTGTGCTCGGCGAAGGCTTCGCTGGAGCCCCGGTGGGCATAGACCAGAGGACGGGCGGAGGCGGACACGTCAGTCGTCATGGTGCCACGTTAGCGGACGGCCGGCTCCCCGGCGGGGCTAGGCTGGGCTCATGCAGGTGAATACTGAGCCAACTTCCCTGACCGGTGCCGCGGGACTTCCGGGCGGCGTGCAGCCGGACGGTCCCGCCGGACGGCGTCCCGCTGCGTCCAGTGACGCCGACAAGGCCGCGGCGCTGCGCCGGATGAAGCTCCTGGCGCTCTCGCTCCTGATCGTCATGGCCGTGATCTTCGTCGTCGCGTTCGCCCTGCAGAAGTACTATCCATGGCTCGAATACGTCCGCGCCGCGGCCGAGGGCGGCATGGTGGGGGCCCTGGCCGACTGGTTCGCCGTCACGGCCCTGTTCAAATACCCCATGGGAATCAAGATCCCGCATACCGCGATTATCCCGCGCCGCAAGGACCAGATCGGCGCCTCGCTGGGCGACTTCGTGGAGACCAATTTCCTCTCCGAGCAGGTCGTCCAGGAGAAGCTGGCGTCCGCGGACATTGCCCGCAAGGCCGGCGCCTGGCTGTCCAGCCCGGCCGGCCCGGACCGGGTCGCCAAGGAGGGTGCCGCCGTGATCCGCGGCGCGTTCAAGGTCCTCAACGACGACGACGTCCAGGCCGTGATCGAGGCCATGGTCCGCAAGCACCTGCTTACCCCGCCGTGGGGGCCGCCGGTGGGCCGGCTCGCTGAGCGGGTCTTCGACGACGGGCACCACCACGCCCTGGTGGATCTGCTCGTGGACCGCGCCGTGGACTGGGTGCGGGACAATCAGGAGACGGTCAACAGGCTGGTCACCGACCGCTCCCCGACCTGGGTGCCGTCGTTCGTGGACGGGCTGGTGGGCGACAAAGTGTACGTGGAGATCCTCAAGTTCACCCGCGCCGTGCAGTCCGATCCGCAGCACCAGGTGCGCCTCTCGATCGACAAATACCTCAAGGAACTCGCGCAGGACCTGCAGCACGATCCCGTCATGATCGCCCGGGCCGAGGGCATCAAGGCCCAGGTGCTCGGCGACCCCGAGGTCCGGGAGCTCGCCTCCCGCACCTGGGACACCATCAAGACGGCGCTGCTCACCGCCGTCGATGATCCGCACAGCGAACTGACCATCAAATTCAAGGCGGCCGTCCATGACTTCGGCACCCGGCTGGTGGTCGATCCCGAGCTCGCCGGGAAGGTGAACGCCTGGATCGGCGACGCCGCGGCCTACCTGGTGAAGACCTACCGCTCGGACATCGCCGGAGTTATCACGGACACCGTGGCCCGCTGGGACGCCGAGGAAACCTCCCAGAAGATTGAGCTGCAGGTGGGCAAGGACCTGCAGTTCATCCGCATCAACGGCACGGTGGTGGGTGCCCTGGCCGGGCTGGCCATCTTCACCGTGGCGACCCTGCTGTTCGGCTAGCAAGCGCCTCTGCTGGCACCCCCGGGCGTCGGTTCAGGCGGGGCCGCCTCACCGTGACCGTCAGGGACGGCCGGCTAGGCGAAGCTCTCCAGTTCGACGCCGGCGGCCTCCAGGGCCGTCCGGATCGCCGTGGCCGTCGCGATGGACCCGGGCGTGTCGCCGTGCAGGCACAGCGAGTCCGGCGCCAACCGGAGCACGGTGCCATCGACGGCCTCGACTTCGCCCGTCGTGGCCAGGCGCACCGCCCGCTCGGCGATCCGACCGGCGTCGTCCAGCACGGCACCCTCCTGTGAGCGCGGCACCAGGGTGCCGTCCGGGAGGTAGGCGCGGTCGGCGAAGGCTTCGGAGAACACGGGGTGGCCGGCTTCCTTGGCGATGCCCAGCAGGGCGGAGCCCGGGAAGCCGAGAACGGGCAGTCCGGGATCATAGGCCTGGATGGCGGCGATCACGGCGGACGACTGTTCGGCGTCGCGCACGGTGCGGTCATACAGCGCCCCGTGCATCTTGACGTAGTCCACCGAGGCGCCGACCGCGTGCGCCACGCCGTCGAGGGCGCCGAGCTGGTACAGCACGGCACCGAAGAGATCATCGAAGGTCATGTCCAGGGCGCGGAGGCCGAACCCGGCCAGGTCCGGGTACCCGATGTGGGCCCCCACCCGGACGTCGAGCTCGTACGCGGCCCGGCACGTGTCCAGCATGGTCACGGGGTCGCCGGCGTGCATGCCGCAGGCCACGCTGGCGCTCGTGACAAGCGGGAACATGGCGGCGTCGTCACCCATGGTCCAGGTCCCGAAGGAGTCCCCCAGGTCAGCGTTCAGATCCAAAACGTGCCGCCATCCTTCGTTGAAGCCTTCGCTGAGACGTTCCGGGCGCCGCTGGCCGGCGGCGAGTCGCGGTCATCGTCCGGCGCGTCGTACAGCGCGGCCGGCCCGGAAGTTTGCGCCAGGGCCCGCAGTTCTCCCGGAATCGTGTCCGGTATGGGACCAAACGCTTCCTTGGCGTTGGCGACGACCGCGCGGGCCATCAGCCGGTTGCCGACGCCACCCACGACGGCGCCGACGCCGAAGGGCAGGGCGCGGCCCAACCAGGCCGTGCCCTGCTTTTTCAGCAGGGAGCGCAGGAACATCGTCTGGATCCGCTCGCGCACGGTGCCGAAGCCGGCGAGGGGAACGCGGCGGGTGAAGGCGGCGGTCCAGGCCTGGGACGGGCCCTTGCCCCGGCCGGCTGCCTGTCCGCTCAGCGAGCTCAGCAGCTCGGTGCCTTCCTCGCCCAGCATGATCGCCATGACGAGCGTGCTCGCCCGGTCCGGATCCACCATCCGCACGCCGTGCAGTTCGGCCAGCGCCGTGGAGTACAGGGCGGTGGCCTCCAGGAAGCCGACGGCCGCGGCGGCCGAGAGTCCCAGTGCTGCCGCGGTCCCGACGCCCGGGATCACAGCCGCTCCGCCGACCAGCGCCCCGCCACCGGTGACGGCCAGCAGGTAATCGCGCTCCAGGATCGCGGCGAGCTGCGCCGACGAGGCCTGCGGGTGCCTGCGCTGGAGCCTGCGGATATTGGCCAGCACCAGCGGGCGCTGGACTTCAACAGCGCGCAGGAGCACGTTGTGAAGGCCGGGCCGGGGCTGGCCGGCGGCGTCGAACATCGCGCTGTGGGCTGTTTCCTGGGCAATCTTCATTGCCGGGTTGCTGCGCTTGGCCATGATCGCCTCTCGTCGGAACCGTAAAAGTAAGTTCACTTAACACTAGGGCACGCGCCGGGCAGACTCGGCCCCGGCCCCGCCGGCGGCGGACGGCCCGGGTGGCTAGCGCGGAGTGCGGATGAGCTTCTTGTTGACGAACTCGTCCATGCCGAACCGGCCCAGTTCACGGCCGACGCCGGAGCGCTTGACGCCCCCGAACGGCAGGTCCGCCTGGGTCTGGGCCACGGAGTTGATGAACACCATGCCGGTATCCAGCTGGTCCGCGACCTCCTGTGCCCTGGCCACGTCGGCGCTGAACACCGAGCCGCCCAGGCCGTACGGGGAGCCGTTGGCCAGTTCGATCGCCTCGGCCGCATTCGCCACCTTGTAGATGACCGCGGCGGGACCGAAGAGTTCCTCGGAGAACGCGCGCATGTCCGGCGTCACGTCGGTCAGAACGGTCGGTTCAACGAACGCTCCCGGACCGTCCACGTGGTGTCCGCCCGTCCGGAGGCTGGCGCCCTTGTCCACGGCGTCCTGAATCTGCTCGATGAGGCCGTCGGCAGCGCTTTGGGAGGACAGGGGGCCGAACGTCGTGTCGGCCTGCAGCGGGTCCCCCGGCTTGATCCTGGCCATCCGTGCCGTGAACTTCTCCACAAAGGCGTCGTAGAGGTCCTCCACCACAATGAACCGCTTGGACGCCGTGCACGCCTGCCCGGCGTTACCCATGCGGCCGCCGACGGCCGCCTTGACGGTGGCGTCCAGGTCCTCGGAATCAAGCACGATGAACGGGTCGCTACCGCCGAGTTCCAGGACATACTTTTTCAGGTTCCGCCCGGCCACCTCGGCGACAGCGGAACCGGCCCGCTCGCTCCCGGTGAGCGAAACACCCTGGAGACGGTCATCCGCGATGATTTCCGCGACCTGCTCGTTGGTCAGGAACAGGTTGACGTAAGCGCCGTCCGGGAGACCGGCGTCTTTGAAGATCTGTTCGATCGCCAGGGCGGACTGCGGGCAGCTTCCGGCGTGCTTGAGCAGGATCGTGTTGCCAAGGACCAGGTTCGGAGCGGCAAACCGTGCCACCTGGTAGTAGGGGTAATTCCACGGCATGATGCCTAGCAGCGGTCCCACCGGAGCGGAGCGGACCACGGCCTCGCCGCCGCCCCTGACGTTCAGCGGCTCGTCCTTGAGGAATCCGGGGCCCTCGGTGGCGTAGTAGGAAAAGATATCGGCAACAAGTTTCACTTCACCGCGGGACTGGGCCAGCGGCTTGCCCATTTCGGTGCTGATCAGCCGGGCCAATTCGTCCTGGCGTTCCAGGTACAGCTCGGCGACGCGCGCCAGAATCTTCGCCCTGTCTTCGGCAGGGCCGGAGCGCCAGGCGCGGAAGGCCTCCTGCGAGGCGGCGAGCGCCTGCTCCACCTCGGCTGCGGTTGCAACCGGGAATTCCTTCAGCGTTTCTCCGGTTGCGGGGTTCACTGTCTTGTAGGCAGTCATTGATCCACCATCTCCGTTTCGTGGCTAGTCGAGCCGAATCAGGCGCAGTCCGTCGGGGCGCCGGGACGGCGCCGGCGTCGGTCTCCGCCCAGTGCACGGGGCCAGCCTGCCTCATGAGCAGAACCGGTCCCATTAGGCGGCAACCCCGACGCGGCGCTGACTATTCCGTGAGAGACGACGCTCACGGCACGGCGGCGCAACGCCGCCCGGGCGCAACGCCCGGGCGGCGGCTCAGACCGCGGCCCGCACCACCGGGATCGACGCCGTCGGGAGGCCGCTGGGGAAGATGGTGGGCTCGGGGGCCGCGACCGGGGCCAGCGGAACCCGGACGGGTTCGGTGCCCACGGTGAGCAGTTCCCCGCGCACGTCGACGTCCAGCGGTGCGCCGTCCCGGACGGTCAGGGTGATGGAGCCCTGATCGAGCCCGACGTGCAGGAGCCGGCCCTGGATCTTCAGGCAGAACTCGAGTCCGTCCCATTCGGCGGGCAGGCGCGGGTCGAAGTACGGCACGGCGCCCTGGTCCCGGAGGCCGGCGAAGCCGCTGACCAGCGAGCTCCACACGCCGCCGGTGGAGGCGATGTGCACGCCGTCGATCGTGTTGCCGTGGGTGTCGTCGAGGTCGATGAACAGAGCGTGCGTGAAGTGGTCCAGCGCGGCCTTGCCGTAGCCGACCTCGGCGGCCATGATCCCCTGGACGCAGGCGGACAGGGTGGAGTCGCCGGTGGTGATGGGGTCGTAGAAATCGAAGGCGCGGCGCTTTTCCTCGGCCGTGAAGTCCTGCCACTGCAGGAACATGGCCAGCACGGTGTCGGCCTGTTTCAGGACCTGGTGCCGGTAGATGACCAGCGGGTGGAAGTGCAGCAGGAGCGGGTACTTGGACCGGGGCGTGGTCCAGTCCCACGGCTCCAGGGTCATGAAGTCGTTGTCCTGGGAGTGGACCTGAAGGTCCTCGTCGTAGGGCAGCTGCATCCGGTTCGCGGCCTGTTCCCAGAGCTCGCGTTCGGCGTCGCCGATCTCGGGGTGGTCCAGGGCGGCGGCGGCGCGGAGGTTAAAGCGGGCCATGACGTTGGTGTAGAGGTTGTCGTTGACCACCGCGGTGTATTCGTCCGGGCCGGTGACGCCGTGGATGTGGAAGAGCCCGTCCTTGCCGAAGAAGCCCAGGGACACCCACATCCGGGCGGTTTCGATCAGCAGTTCGGCGCCGAGGGTTTCTTCGAAGGCCCGGTCCCCGCTGGCCCAGATGTACCGGTTGGTCGCGAAGGCGATTGCTGCGGCGATGTGGAACTGGGCAGTACCGGCCGCGTAGTAGGCGCTGGCCTCAAGCCCGTTGATGGTCCGCCACGGGAACAGGGCGCCGTCGACGCTGAGCTCCTTGGCCCGGATCTTGGCCTCGGGCAGGAGGTCGTGGCGGAATTCCAGGACCTGCCGGGCGTTGCCCGGGTTGGTGTAGGTCAGGTAAGGCAGCAGGTACACCTCCTGGTCCCAGAAGTAGTGGCCGTCATAGCCGGAGCCGGACACTCCCTTGGCCGGGATGCCGGCCACATCGGCGCAGGCCGTGGCCTGGGCGAGCTGGAACAGGTTCCAGCGGACGGCCTGCTGAAGCTCGGACTGGCCCGCCACCACGATGTCGCTCGTCGTCCAGTAGGCGCGGTAGTGGGCCTCGCTCTGGGCGAAAATCTCGCTAACCGGCTTGAGGCCGGCTTCGGCGTTGTCCGCGAGGTCCTCGGCGGCCTGGCCCACGGCGTAGCTGACGCTCTTCTCCAGCACGAACGGCTCATCCGCGCTGACGGCGAGGACGTAGCGGACGCTGCTGTCGTCCTGGTCCACCAGGGTGTCGAACGGCTGCACCCCGGCCGAGGTCCAGTGATCCACGGCCATCCCGAGCCGCTGCTTGGATTCCGCGGCCTCCCAGGACAGGCGCAGGGAACCGTCTCCGCCGTCGAGCCGCAACGGCAGCAGCACCCGCCCGGCGTGGCGGCCGGCGCGGCGCGGGTCGTGGGCGGAGTGGTCCTCCACCGGCTGGTCCTGGCGGTTGATCACCGAGGACGTCACGTCCGCGGAGATGTCACGGTCGGCCGCCACCTCGAGGCTGATGCCCAGCGCGCCGCGGGATTCGTAGCCGACGGCGCGGCGCTCGGTGGTGGTCACGGTGGCGCCGGAGCGGCACTGCCACGTGATCCGGCATTCGTAGAGGCCGGTGGCGAAGTCCACGCTGCGGCGGTAGTCCAGCACCGTGGACTCCTCCAGGCTCAGCGGCTCGCCGTCGATGATCACGGTGAAGTTATTGGCGTCCGGGACGTACAGGATCCGCTGCCCGGTCCGGGCGAACCCGTAGGCGTTCTCCGCATGCTTGATGTCCCAGGTCTCGTGGAAGCCGTTGATGAAGCTGCCGGGAAGCTCGGCGTCGGCGGCGGCCCAATGCGCGCCGCGGATCCCCAGATGCCCGTTGCCCAGGCTGAACAGGGTCTCCAGGGTGCCGGCATTGCCGGGAAGGTGGACGGTCTCGACCAGTTGCCAGGGATCGTTGGGGAACCGGGCGCGGTCCGAGGTGATGAGAGCCATGGTTGAGGGGTTCCTTCGGGGGTGAGCGGTGCGGGAGGGTGCTGCGGGCAGGCGGTGCGGGCGGCCGGGAACGGGCGCCGGGCTAGAGCAGTTCGGCGAGGTCGTTGACCACTACCGTGGCGCCGGCGTCGAGCAGGGTCTGCCGGCCGGCGCCGCGGTCGACGCCGATCACCGAGCGGAAGTCTCCTGCGCTGCCGGCCTGGACTCCGGAGACGGCGTCCTCCACCACGACGCACTGATCGCTCGGCAGTCCCAGCAGGCGTGCGGCGTATTCGTAGGTGGCCGGGCTGGGCTTGCCGGGCAGGCCCTCGGTGACCGCGACGACGCCGTCGACCACCACCGGGAAGTAATCGGACAATCCGGCCGCCTTGAGCACGGCCGGGGCGTTGCGGGAGGAGGAGACGACGGCGAGCTTGAGCCCGCGGACCAGTGCGGCGTCGACAAAGCGGACGGAGCCCTCGTACGGCTGGACCCCGCCGGCTTCGACGATGTCGTTGAAGACCTTGTTCTTGCGGTTGCCGAGTCCGTGGACGGTGTCGTGGGCGGGGTCGTCGTCCGCCGGGCCCTCGGGCAGCACAATCCCGCGGGAGGCCAGGAAGTCCCGGACGCCGTCGAACCGCGGCTTGCCGTCGATGTGGTCGAAGTAGTCGCTCTCCCGGTACGGGGCGGCGTCGGGAACGGAGGCCAGGAAACCGTCGAAAAGTTGTTTCCAGGCATGCTCGTGCACCACCGCGGTGGGCGTCAGGACGCCGTCGAGGTCAAAAAGAATGGCGGAAGCGCCGGAAAGCGCACCGGCGAGGCCGGAGGTATCGGGAACTGAAGTCATGGGTCATAGTCCTTTCAGACGGCGGGCATGCAAGACGGCGTTGTTCAAAAACTCTTGAGGTGCCCGGTTCACGGGCGTTGGCTGAGACCGGTTGTTTGAGGTCATCCGGCGCGACGGCGGCCGCTGCCCGTGGTGCTCTGTCAGGGGCACCGGGCCTCCGGCGCCGGGAGCCATCCGGTTGGCCTGATTGGCCTGGTTCAGCGGGTTCAGCCGGTTCAGCCGGTTCAGCCGGTTCAGCGGGGGATTGTGCTCGTGCGCTCTACCAGTTTCGTTTCCAGCAGATGGTTCGACGGCGGCCCGGCCGGTGGCGGATTGGGGAGGCCCGAGCGATGAAGTCTGTCAATCAGCAGGCTGGCCGCGAAAGCGCCCTGGTCGGCCACGGGCTGGGCCATTGTGGTCAGGCCCAGGAACCAACTCATCTGATGATCGTCTATTCCTATGATGGACACGTTTTCCGGCGCTGACAAACCGAACTCCCGCAAGGCCATGAGCGCGCCGAACGCTGTTTCGTCGCAACCGGCGAAGATCGCGGACGGCATCCGGCGTTTCTCCATGAGCTCCACCATGGCCAGCCGGCCGCCCTCGATGCTGGAACCGGCGTCGACCACAAGGTCCGGATCGGCTGTGAGGCCGTGGTCGGAAAGGGCCAGTTCGAAGCCCCGGCGTCGTTCGCTGGCGGTCACGAGGGAGGGCGCGCCGGTTTCGCTGCCGGCGAGGATGGCAAGGTCCGTGTGGCCCAATCCCAGCAGGTGGTTCGTGGCCGCGCGGGCGGCGCCCTCGTTGTCGATGCCCACGTTGTCCCACGGGACGTCGTGCATCCCGACGCTGGCCACGGCGAGGCCCGAAGCCGCGAGAGCGGCCATTTCGGCCTCACCGAGGGCAATGTTGAGCAGCAGGACGCCGTCCACGCGCTGCGCCAGGCCGGCGAGGTCGCCGAAGAGTTTCTGCTGCACAGTGGGCCGGTTCCTGAGGCTGATCAGGACGGTGTCGTAGCCGCCGTCGGCAAAGACTTCCTCGGCAGCTTCCACCGCCCGGGCAAAGAACCAGGCTGTGGCGGTCGGGGCGATGATGGCCACGGAGCCGGTGCTTCCGCCGGCGAGCCGGGATGCTGCGGACGAGGCTTTGTAGCCGAGCTGGGCCGCCGCGTCATTGACCCGCGCCCTGGCGTGTTCGGAGACGTTGGGAAGCTGCCGGAGCGCACGGGAGACGGTGCAGATGGATAGCCCGGAGAGCGCGGCGACGTCCTGGATGGTCACGCGCGAGGTCTTGGCCTGCGGCACGGGCTCAGCCCTTTCTTCCCCCTGAAGTAGTGGGCCCGGTGTTCATGGCCGAGGTCGATTGTAAACGCTTACAAATTTGGCATGCAAGTGGACGATCCGGACTGCCCGACGGATAGTCAGCGGACCGGTCAGCGCAGGTCAGCGGCCTGACCAGCGGCCCGGTCAGCGCAGGACGTAGTGGCGCAGAAACGCGCCGACATCCACGAGTTCGGCCTTCGAAATCGAATGGCCCATGCCGGGGTAGGTCCGGGCCGTGAGCTGGGTGTTCCGGTGGAGCCACTCCTCGGTGTGTTCGGTGGCGGCGTCGTTGATGACGACATCGCCCCTGTCCCGGCCCCAAAAGAACGGCGGCCGGGAGGTAAAGGATTCGCTCATGGCTAGGAGTTCGTTGTCCAGGACAAAGCCCGAGAGGCCCACGACCGCGCGGAACTGTTCCGGCCGGAGCCGCAGAAGCGTACTGGCCATGGCCATGCCCTGCGAAAATCCGAGCAGGCTGACACTGCTGTGCCGGGCCTTGACCGATTCGATCCACGCGAACACCGAGTTCGTGGAGGCGATGACGTCGGCAAAGTCATGCGTGAGGAAGTAGTCCAGCAGGAACCAGCCGTAGTGGTCTCCGATGTCCTTGGGCCCGCGCAGGGCGGCGCAGCTAAACTCCGGCGGCAGGGCACCGAACAGCTTGGCCATGCGGGATTCGTCCGTGCCGTAGCCGTGCAGCATCACCAGCAACGGCGTGCCGGCGCGTTCGTGTTCGGGCTTTGACCAGACGACCGTCTCCATGGGCTCAGCCTATCCAGACCTGCCGCGCGCTCCGGGCGCGGGGTCTGCTCCTGAGGATCGGGTCCGACACTTCCTCGGATATCTGACCTGCAGGGGTTTCCGCTACGAAACCGGATTCTCGCACCCCGGATCCGCGGTGCGGCCTCCCGAAAGCGCAGCGGTGGTCCGGAAACGGTGCGTAAAATTCCCGGCGAGGCGGAGTGCGTTTCATTGAAACAGCCGGGGCGGGGTTGTAGCGTGACGCTGGACAGCATGCTTATCATTCCCCATTCGCCCCACAGGGCACCAAGGAGCACTTCATGAGAATCGGTTCCGCAATCTTCCTCATCGCCCTCGGCGCCATCCTCGCCTGGGCCGTCACCCCGGGGCTGATCCCCAATGTGAACCAGGCCATGATCGGCTACATCCTGATGGTGGTGGGAGTTATCGGACTCATCGCATCACTCGTCCTTGCCTCCCCCGGACGCGGCCGCACCCGCCGCGTCAGCGAAAGCCGCACGGTTGTGGACCCCAACACCGGCGAGACCATCACCCGCAATGAGAGCCGCGACGCCGGCATCTGAGCCCTGCCCGCGCACCCTGCACGGCGCGGAATCCAACGACCCGGAAGCCGGGCCGGACTTCAATGTCGGGCCCGGCTTCCGCCATGTTTCCCACCAAGCAGCCGCCCAGACCGCACATGCCCAACCCTCGGCGCCATCACTGGACATGTCCCCCCGGATCTCCCGCCCGCAGGCCCGGGCCGGGCGCAGCACATGCCCAACCCCGGCGCGAGCAACGGACATACTCCCAAATTGCCCACCGCCAAGCCCGACCACTGGACATGCCCCCCGGCATCTCCAGGCCGCAGGCCAAGCCCGAACGTCAACCCAGAGTGCACACGCCCAATCCTCGGCACCATCACCGGACATGTCCCCCGGAGCCCGGCCCGAGCGCAGCACATGCCCAGCCCCCGGGGCGAAGGGTGGACATAGTCCCATCCTGCCCACCCCTCGGCGCGAGCACTGGACATGTCCCGCGGGGGCCGCGCGTAACTTCTGCGTTCATGTTGTTTTTCATTGACAAACCAACAAGAACAAAGATAAAGTCAAACAATTCCACTTCATGTGATGGGAGTCACTGAAGCCCCAGGAACGCAGAACAAGAACCAAGTCAGATGCAGTACGCAATGGAGGGTAAGTGTTCGCCGAAGAACGCCAGCAGCTGATCGTGGGGCTCATCTACGCCAGCGGCCGGGCCAGCGTCACGGACCTGGCCGAGCGCTTCAGCATCACCACCGAGACCATCCGCCGGGACCTCGCCGCCCTGGAAGCTGCCGGCAGCGTCCGCCGGGTGCACGGCGGCGCGGTCTCCCCGGACCGCTTCAGCACCACGGAAGAAAGCATCCTGGAGCGGACCGTCCAGCGGCAGCCCGAAAAGACCCGCATTGCCGAGGCCGCCCTGGCCCTGATTCCCCAGAGCCTCAGCGGCAGCATCCTGATCGACGCCGGTTCCACCACGGAGGCCCTCGCCGAACTCCTCGCCGCCCGGGCCGCCGGGGCCGCAGCAACGGGCAGCCTCCCGGCGACCGGACCCGAGGCCGAACTCGTCGTCATCACCCACTCCCTGCCCATCGCCTCCCGGCTGTCCGGCGAACCGGGCATCGCCCTGCACCTGCTCGGCGGCAAGGTCCGCGGACTAACCCAGGCCGCGGTCGGCCAATCCACGGTGGAGGCCGCGCGCCGGATCCGGCCGGACATCGCGTTCATCGGCACCAACGGCATCCATGCAGCCTTCGGGCTGAGCACACCCGATCCTGAAGAAGCCGCCGTCAAGGCGGCCTTCGTCCAATCAGCGCGCCGCATTGTGGTGCTGGCTGATTCCTCCAAGCTGGATGCAGAGACGCTGGTCCAGTTCGCCTCGTTGAAAGATCTGGACACCGTGATCACAGACACGCAACCTAGCCGGGAACTCGCCGACGCCCTTGCGGAAGCCGGAGTGGAGGTGGTGGTCGCGTGATTGTCACCCTCACCGCCAACCCCAGCCTGGACCGCACCGTGGCGCTGCCCGGCCCCCTCCTCCGCGGGGAAGTACAGCGGGCCGTCTCCGTCCGCCAGGAATCCGGCGGCAAGGGAGTCAATGTCTCCCGCGCCCTCGTGGCCTCCGGGCTCAAGACCATCGCCGTCCTTCCCGGCGCCGAGGCCGATCCCGTCCTCGCCGGGCTGCGGGATACGGAGGTGCCGTTCGCTGCCCTCCCGATCGGCGAACCGCTGCGCAGCAACGTGGCCCTCACCGAGCCCGGCGGCGTCACCACCAAGATCAACGAACCCGGACCGGTCCTCAGCGAGGACCAGCAGGAGGCCCTGATCAGCCTGTTGCTGGACCACGCCCGCGGTGCCGCCTGGGTTGTCCTGGCCGGCTCGCTCCCACCCGGAGTTCCGGCCGAATTCTACGCCACCGTCATCCGGCGGCTGCGTTCCCTGTTTGATGGCGAGGCCGCACCCCGGGTCGCCGTCGACTCCTCCGGCGAACCTCTCGCCGCAGCGGTCTCCGGCGACGCCTCGGGAATGCCGGACCTCTTGAAACCCAACGCCGAGGAACTGGCGGAACTGGCTGCGGCAGCCGGCTTCGCCACGCACAAATCCGCCGAGGAGCTCGAAGCGGACCCGGAGGCTGCAGCAGCAGCAGCCGCCGCCGTCGTGCGCTCCGGAGTGGGTGCCGTACTGGCCACCCTCGGCTCCAAGGGTGCCGTTCTTGTAACGGCCGACGGCGCGTGGCTGGCCACGCATCCGCCGGTCACCGCGGTCAGCACTGTCGGCGCCGGCGATTCGTCGCTGGCCGGATACCTGCTCGCCTCCAGCCAGGGCGCCGCCCCGGTCGATTGCCTCCGTCAGGCGGTGGCCCATGGTGCCGCCGCCGCTTCCCTGCCGGGCTCCACTGTACCGGCAGTCAACCAAACCACCCCTGATGCCGTAACCATCACGGCCCTCCGGAAGGATTGACAGTGACCCAGCTCATTACCACCGAACTGGTCGAGCTCGACCAGAACCTGGGCAGTTCGCCCGAGGACGTGATCCGGCACCTGGCAGGCAGAGTTGCGGCCAACGGACGCGCCACCGAGGTCGAAGGCCTCTTCGCCGACGCCTTCGCCCGGGAGTCCAAGACCGCCACGGGTGTCCCGGGCGGCATCGCCATCCCGCACTGCCGCTCGACGGCGGTCACCGAGCCCACCCTGGCGATGGCGCGGCTGTCCCAGCCGGTCGACTTCGGTGCCAAGGACGGGCCCGCGGACCTGATCTTCTTCATTGCCGCTCCGGAGGGCGCGGACCAGGAGCACCTGAAGCTGCTGTCGAAGCTGGCCCGGTCCCTGATCAAGAAGGACTTCACGGCCAGCCTGCGCGCCGCGACCTCCCCGGCAGAGATTGTCGAGCTCGTCGAAGCCGCACTGGCGGACAAGCCCTCCGCCCACGCCGCTGCCGCGCCGGCCGCTGCCGCCGCAGGCGCTGGCGCTGGCACTGGCGCTGACGCAGCCACCGGGGCCGCAGCTGGCACTGCCGGGGAAGGCACGGGCACGGCGAAGGCCAAGGGACCCAAGCGCCTTGTCGCGGTGACGGCCTGCCCCACCGGCATCGCCCACACCTACATGGCCGCCGACTCGCTGGTCGCCGCAGCCAAGGAAGTCGGCGTGGACCTGCAGGTGGAAACCCAGGGGGCCTCCGGCGCCAAGGCCCTTGACCCCGCCGTGATCGCCGCCGCCGACGCCGTGATCTTCGCGGTGGACGTGGACGTGCGCGGCAAGGAGCGCTTCGCCGGCATGCCGGTGATCAACGCACCGGTCAAGCGCGGCATCGACGAACCGGACAAGATGGTTGCGGAAGCACTGGCGGCCGCGGACAACCCGCACGCCCGCCGCGTCCCGCACTTCGCTGAAGACCAGGCCGAACACAACGCCGAGGAAAAGGGCGAGCACATCGGCACGAAGCTGAAGAAGGCGCTGCTCACAGGTGTCAGCTACATGATCCCGTTCGTGGCAGGCGGCGGTCTGCTGATCGCCCTCGGCTTCCTGTTGGGCGGCTACACCATCACCGGCTTCGCGGACAAGATCCTGGCAGAGAACAGCCTCTTCAATCTGCCCACCGTGTACCCGGAACTGGCGTGGGGCCCGATGGGCGCGTACCTGGGTGCCGTGTTCTTCAAGATCGGTGCCCTGTCCCTAGGCTTCCTCGTGCCCGCACTGGCCGGCTACATCGCTTACGGCATCGCTGACCGGCCCGGCATCGCCCCGGGCTTCGTGTCCGGCGCCGTAGCCGTCTTCATGGGCGCAGGCTTCCTCGGCGGCATTGTGGGCGGCCTGCTCGCCGGCTACGTGGCGCATTCGATCGGCAAGCTCAACGTGGCCCGCTGGCTGCGCGGCCTGATGCCGGTGGTTATCATCCCGCTCGTGGCGTCGCTCGTTTCATCGGGCATTCTGTTCATTTTCCTCGGCAGGTACGTCGCCGCCGTCACCACCGGGCTCAACAACTTCCTGGCCGGCCTGACCGGCGCCAGCGCCATCGCCCTGGGCATTGTCCTGGGTCTGATGATGTGCTTCGACCTCGGCGGTCCGGTCAACAAGGTGGCTTACTCCTTCGCCGTCGCCGGCCTGGGAGCCGCGTCCATCACCAACCAGGCACCGTGGCAGATCATGGCGGCCGTCATGGCCTCCGGCATGGTCCCGCCGCTGGCCATGGCGCTGGCCTCGACCGTGCTGAACAAGCGACTCTTCAGCCTGGCGGAACAGGAAAACGGCAAGGCCGCCTGGCTGCTGGGAGCCTCGTTCATCTCCGAAGGCGCCATCCCCTTCGCCGCCGCCGACCCGCTCCGCGTCATCCCCGCCAGCATGCTGGGCGGTGCCGTGACCGGTGCCATCTCGATGGCAGCAGGGGTGGGATCGAAGGCCCCGCACGGCGGAATCTTCGTCTTCTTCGCGATCGATCCCTTCCTGATGTTCGTCGTCGCGATCGCGGCCGGTACGGTCGTGAGTGCCTTCGCCGTGATCGGGCTCAAGCGCTGGGCAGTCAAGAAGCCGGTTGATACGGTGGAAACGGTTCCCGTAGCCGCCTAAGCCAGTCCAGGGCGACTTTCCAAGCAGATATTCACAGCTGATAAACACCCAAGCTGACTTCAAGGAGCAGAAATGACCGAACGTAACGCCACCATTGCCAGCCGCGTCGGGCTGCACGCCCGCCCGGCCGCCATCTTCGCCGAGGCTGCGGGCGAGTTCGACCACCTCGAGATCACGATCGCCCGCTTGGGCGAGCCGGAGGACGAGGCCATGGACGCCGCCAGCATCCTGTCGCTGATGAGCCTGGGCGCTTCGCACGGCGAGGTTGTGGTGTTGCGTGCCGAGGGCGAAGGCGCCGACGCCGCCCTGGATCGCCTCGTGCAGATCCTTGAGACGGATCACGACGCCGAATAGCCGCACCGTCCGGCGCCTGCGCCCGGACACCCGGCAGTAACAAGCAGCATCAGAAGGCCCGGCCGCCCCCGACGAGGGGGCGCGCCGGGCCTTCGTGTTCCCGGGCATCGCCGGGGCCCTGTGCGCTATCCGCGATCGTTGTCAGTGGGCTTAGTAAGTGCTTGTCACCGCCTTGCGGCGCGGCTAGTTTGGAATCCGCGGCGGCAGCGTCCGCGGGCCGTCGCGGAATGGTTCCCAGCCGAAGGAGATGATCGCGTGACACGCGTGCAAAAGAGCATCGGGGCGGACGTTGCCGTGCCGGCCACCCGACGCCGGCGGCCGCCGTTCATGGAGATCGCCGCCGGACCGGCCGCTGACGAGACCCGGGGGCGGTAGCCATGCCGACGAAGAGGGGCGGACCCCGCGGTTCAGAGAGCCCGAGCATCAAGGACCCCGAGCTCTACGAGAAGCTGGTCGAGGACGGCGCGTCAAAACAGAAGGCTGCCCGGATCTCCAATGCGGCGGCGAAGCGCGGCCGGTCCGCGGTGGGCCGCAAGGGCGGCAAGGCCGGGGACTACGAGGACTGGACGGTCCCGCAGCTCAAGGAACGGGCCAGGGAGATCGGCCTCAAGGGCTACTCGGCCAAGAAGAAGAGCGAGCTCATCTCCGCCCTGCGGAACTCCTGAGTCTGATGGCCGCGGCATCCCTGTCCACGGCCTCAGGCACCCTTGCGCGCCCTTGCCGCCGTGGTCTTGGATGGCGTCGCTTTGGGAGCCGCCTTAGGCGCCGTGCCCTTCGCAGTGGCGGCCCGGCTTTCGCCGGCGCTGCTTTCAGTGGCGCCGCCTTCTCCGGTCTTCTTGGCGGCAGCCTTGGGGGCGGTCTTGGGGGCGGCAGCCTTGGAGACGGCCCCGGCCGGTGCCTTGGCCGGCGCCTCGACCGCGGTCTTCGACCCGCTCCCGGCGGCCGCCGTTCCACCTCCGCGCTTCTTCTCCAGGCTCCGTTTGAGGGCCTCCATCAGGTCAATCACTTCGCCGGTGCCGGTTTCGGCAGCGGCGGCGCCAAACGTTTCTTCGGTGTCCAGGGACTCCCCCTTCTCCAGCTTCGCGTCGATGAGCTGGCGGAGCTGGAGCTGGTAGTCGTCCGTGAACTGTTCGGGGTCAAAGTCCGCGGCCATCGAATCCACCAGGGCGGCGGACATTTCGCGTTCCTGGGCGGAGATGCGGATCGAGGTTTCGAGGGCCGGGAAGCTGGCCTCGCGTACTTCGTCGGCCCAGAGCAGCGACTGCAGCATCAGGATGTCGCCGCGGATCCGCAGGGCGCCCAGCCTGGTCTTTTCCCGCAGCGCAAACTGGACGATCGCCACCCGGTCGGTGTCCTCGAGGGCCCGGCGCAACAGCACATAGGCCTTGGGCGACTTGGAGTCCGGTTCCAGGTAGTAGCTCTTCTCGAACATGATGGGGTCGAGCTGGTCCGCCGGGACGAACTGCACGACGTCGATCTCGTGGCTGTTCTCCGCGGGGATGGACTTCAGTTCCTCCCGGGTCAGGATCACTGTGCGGCCGTCGTCTTCATAGGCCTTGTCGATGTCCTCGTAGTCGATGATCTTGCTGCAGACCTCGCAGCGGCGCTGGTAGCGGATCCGTCCGCCGTCGGCGTTGTGGACTTGGTGCAGGCTGATGTCGTGGTCCTCAGTGGCGCTGTAGACCTTGACGGGGACGTTGACCAGCCCGAATGCGATCGCGCCCTTCCAGATGGCTCTCATGGGACTAGTGAACACCAGAGCGGTTCGGAGGTGAAGACTGTTGGCTGAGCGAACCACGCAGCCGGACGCGCAGCCGGCCGCCGGGCGGGATGCCCAGCGGGAAAACACGCCCCCGGCAAACGGCCGGCAACGGGTCCTCGTGGAGGGCCGCGAGCTCGTCCTGACCAATCTGGACAAGGTCATGTACCCGGAAACCGGCACCACCAAGGCAGACGTTCTGGCCTACTACGCCGCCGTCGCGCCGGTGCTGATCCCGGCGGTCCGGAACCGGCCGGCCACCCGGAAACGCTGGGTCCACGGCGTGGGAACGGCCGAGGAGCCGGGGCAAGTGTTCTTCCAGAAAAATCTGGACGAATCGGCACCCGGCTGGATTTCCCGGGCGGCCATCAAGCACAAAGAGCACACGAACCAGTACCCCTTGGTCAACGATGCCGCCACCCTCGCCTGGCTCGCCCAGATCGCCGCCCTCGAAATCCATGTCCCCCAGTGGCGGGTGGATTCGCACGGCCGAGCCCTGCCGCCGGACCGGATGGTGCTGGACCTGGACCCCGGCGACGGGGCCGGGCTGGCCGAATGCGCGGAAGTGGCCAAACTGGCCCGCGCCATCCTGCAGGACATCGGCCTGGACCCCGTCCCCGTGACCAGCGGAAGCAAGGGCATCCATCTCTACGCCGCACTCGACGGAACCCGGGGCTCTGAGCAGATCTCGGACTTCGCCCATGAACTGGCCCGCGCCCTGGAAGCGGACCATCCGGACCTGGTGGTCAGCGACATGAAAAAGACCCTTCGCACCGGGAAGGTCCTGGTCGACTGGAGCCAGAACAGCGCGGCGAAGACGACGATCGCGCCCTATTCGCTGCGCGGGCGGCTGCGGCCCACCGTGGCGGCGCCGCGGACCTGGCGGGAGCTCAGCTCCGCGTCCCTGCGCCAGCTGGACTACCACGAGGTCATGAAGCGCGTGCAGTCCGGCAAGGACCCGTTCGCCGCGGTCTCAGGCGGCAGCGCCGCCGATCCCCGGCTTGAGTCCTACCGCGCGAAGCGGGACGCGAACTCCACCCCCGAACCCTTCGCGGCGGACGCCCGCGCCGCCGGCACCGTCGCTGGCGCCGGTCCGCTGCGGGAGTCGTTTGTCATCCAGGAGCACCACGCCAGCCGGCTGCACTACGACTTCCGCCTTGAACGCGACGGCGTGCTGGTGTCCTGGGCGTTGCCCAAGGGCGTCCCCACCAGCAAGGCCACCAACCACCTCGCGGTCCAGACCGAGGACCATCCGCTGGACTACGCGGACTTCGAGGGTGTCATTCCCAAAGGCCAGTACGGCGCCGGGACGGTCAGCGTCTGGGACCGCGGCTACTACGACTGCGAAAAGTGGATCGCCGGCAAGGAGGTCATTGCCACGCTGACCGGCGCGGAAGGCGGCGGCCTCGGCGGCACCCGCAGGTTCGCCCTGATTCACACCGGCCAGGCCGACGACCAGTGGCTCATCCACCTGATGGACCCGGCGGGGCCTCACAAGGGACACCGGACAGCAGCGCCCGCAGACCAAGAGACAGGACAGGACGCCGCGCCCGACGGCGGGCAGGAGGCTGCGCCCGGCGGCTCCCCCGGGCAGCCGGCGGCCCCGGGACTTGATCCGCCACCAGGCCGGGCACAGGTCCCGGACCCTTCACCGGCACCCGATGTCTCCGGCTTCAGCCCCATGCTGGCCAGCGCGGGGACCGCTGCCGACCTCGCCGACAAGGACTGGCAGGTTGAGCTCAAGTGGGATGGCGTCCGGGCCCTGGTCATCGGCGATGCCACGACCGTCAGGCTCGTCAGCCGCAACGGCAACGACATGTCCGCGAGCTACCCGGAACTGACGGACCGGTCCCTCTGGCCGGAACAGGACTTCGTCGCGGACGGCGAGATCATCGCCGTCGGGCGCACGGGCCGGCCGGACTTCGGCCTGCTGCAGGGCCGCATGAAACTGACGAAGGCCGCCGACGTCGCAAAAGCGCAGGACTCGACTCCGGTGCGGCTGATGTTGTTCGATCTCCTCTTCGACGCCGGCGAGGACCTGCGGCCCCTGCCGCTCAGCGAGCGCCGGCTCCGGCTCGAGCGCTTCATCCGCCCCTCCGGCGCCCACATCGAGCTCTCCGGCGTGATCGACGCCGGCGACGCGCACAAAATCAGCGTCAGGCACATCCTGGAAAGCGTCGCTGAGCTGGGACTGGAGGGGGTCATGGCCAAGCGCACGGACGGCCGCTATGTCGGCCAGCGCAGCCGGTCCTGGCTCAAGCTCAAGCTTGAGCGGACCCAGGAAGTGGTGGTGGGCGGCTGGCGGACCGGAAACGGCGAGCGTCGGGAATCCGTGGGCTCGCTGCTGCTGGGGATCCCGGATGGCTCGAAGCTCCGGTACGTGGGGCGCGTGGGCAGCGGCTTCAGCACCCGCGAGCTGAAGGAACTCCGGCAACAACTGGACGCCCTGCCCCGGAAGACATCCCCGTTCCGGGAGGTGCCGGACGCCGATGCCGCAGACGCGCATTGGGTGAGTGCAAAACTCGTCGGCGAGGTCAGCTACGGGGATTGGACCGGGGGCGGGAAGCTGCGGCACCCGGTGTGGCGCGGCTGGCGCCTGGATAAGACGCCAGCCGACGTCGTGGTCGAACCTGTCGCCGGTCCTGCCGCGGGACCTTAGTCGTGGTGGGGCATCTGCGGACGGCTCTGCCGGTGGATTGCCGCGTCGGCCACTTGCTGGCCTTGCCGTCCGCGGGTGGTGTCACGGTCCTTGGGATGACGGTGTTTGCCGCTGCCGTCCGGCCATTGCTGTCCTTGTGCGGCCGCCGGGGGAACGTGGTGCAAGGCCTCCGGTCCGGGAGCCTCATCCATCGACTGCGCCAGATGGCTCGCAACCTCGGGCTCGATTTCTTCTCCGAACTGATGATCCGCCATCGATCTTCCTTTCCGCTGTAAATAACCGCTGTGAAATGAAGTGTTCATCAATCGTAGGACTGCAGGGATGAGATGTCTGTAGCAGGTGCCGGCGGACTTTCCTTCGGCCTGAATCCGGCCCAAGAACAAGCGTTTGCGGGGGGTGGTGAGGAAAATTTTGGCCGCGGCACCGCGGGCAGTGCCGGTTCCCAGTAACCGCGCGGTGAAACAGGGCAAAAGAATATGGACAATTGCCCCCAAATAGAACCTCAAATGCTGGATGATACGGCACCGAACTCGGAAACTCCAGAGAAATCCCGTAAAATTGAAAGCCTGCCCAGAGCGGGGCAGCTACAAGTCGCAAGCAAATGACCTCCATAGGAGTGGCCCAAATGCCCACAGACCGAAGCATGACCGACTCTTCAGCAGGCGTTTTGAACGCCAGCGGAACCAACCAAGTGGCACCCAACGGTGCGAAGAAACCAAAGCTGCGTCGCCGTCGACTCCGTGAGTCCGACGTCAACGTTGTCGACCAGCCGATGCTCAAGAAAGCGCTCGGCGGCACCATCGTGGGTAACACCATGGAATGGTACGACGTCGGCGTGTTCGGCTACCTGATCACCACCATGGGACCGGTGTTCCTGCCGGACGCGGACAAGTCCGTCCAGACCCTGTTCCTGCTGGGAACCTTTGCCGCCACCTTCATCGCCCGCCCCCTCGGCGGCGTCGTGTTCGGCTGGCTCGGCGACAAGGTAGGCCGCCAGAAGGTGCTCGCCGCGACCCTGATGATCATGGCCGCCAGCACCTTCGCCGTCGGGCTCCTGCCCGGCTATGCCCAGATCGGCATCTGGGCCGCGGTCCTGCTGGTCCTGTTCAAGGTCATCCAGGGCTTTTCCACCGGCGGCGAATACGCCGGTGCCACCACCTTCGTCAGCGAGTACGCCCCGGACAAGCGGCGCGGATTCTTCGCCAGCTTCCTGGACATGGGCAGCTACCTCGGCTTCGCCCTTGGCGCGGCACTCGTTTCGGTGCTGCAACTGACCCTCGGCCAGGACACCATGGAGCAGTGGGGCTGGCGCATTCCGTTCCTCCTTGCCGGTCCGCTCGGCCTGATCGCCGTGTACTTCCGGAGCAAGATCGAGGAATCGCCGCAGTTCCAGGCCACCCTGGATGCCCAGGAAAACCTCGCCAAGGACGCCACCGCCTCGGACACGGCAGCCTCCAAGGGGCCCGTGGGCATCGTGAAGGCGTACTGGCGCTCCCTGATCGTGGCGATGATCCTGGTCGCGGCGGCAAACACCGCCGGCTATGCCCTGACCTCCTACATGCCGACGTACCTCACGGAGTCCAAGGGCTACGACGAGCTGCACGGCACGCTGCTGACCATCCCCGTACTGGTCATCATGAGCCTGTGCATCCCGCTGACCGGCAAGCTCTCTGACCGGATCGGCCGCCGCCCCGTGCTGTGGATCGGTGCCATCAGCACGGTTGTCCTGGCTACCCCGGCGTTCCTGCTCATCGGCATCGGCGAAATCTGGTCCACCCTGGCCGGCCTCTCCCTGATTGCCTTCCCGGTGACGTTCTACGTGGCCAACCTGGCCTCTGCCCTGCCGGCCCAGTTCCCGACGGCCAGCCGCTACGGCGCCATGGGCATCGCGTACAACTTCTCCGTGGCCATCTTCGGCGGCACCACGCCGTTCATCGTGGCCGCCCTCATCAATGCAACCGGCAACGACATGATGCCGGCCTACTACCTGATGGCCACCTCGGCGATCGGCGCAGTGGCGATCTACTTCCTCAAGGAGTCCGCCCAGATGCCGCTCCCGGGCTCCATGCCGAGCGTGGACACCCAGGCCGAGGCCCGCGAACTGGTCGCGACGCAGGACGAAAACCCGCTGATCGACCTCGAGCACATGGACATGCCGATGGTCCCGGCCCCGGCCGCAGACTCGGCAGCAGGGCGCGTCGACGCCGGGAAAGTCCCGGCCCGGGCCTAGTCCGGCCCGTCCCAGGCCGGCAGCATTAGTCCGGACTCCGTAACAGCCCCGCCCTTAGAGGCCTGTTCCGTATGCTTACCCGTTGGGGATCCATACGGAACAGGCCTTAGGCGTGTCCGCCCTCCGATCCAGCCCCCGGGGAAACCCCGGAGAACCCGGGGAAACCCCGGAGAAAGCCGAGAGGCAGTCTCATGTCCCTGCAGCGCCACGTGCGTTCGCTGCACAGCCTGGCCCCGGCCAACAAAGACCACGTGTCGGCGTGGCGGGTGGCGATCAGCGTCGCCGTGCCGTCCCTCGCGCTGCTGGCAAGCGGGCGCCCGGAGCTGACCGCCTACGCCGTCTTCGGCGCACTGACCGGTATGTACGGCCGCACCGAGCCCCATCAGCTCCGGTTGCGGCACCAAGGCCAGGCGGCTGTCCTGCTGCTCACCGGCGTAGGAACGGGCGTCCTTCTCTCGGTCCATCACATCCACTCGTGGGCGCTGGTGATCACGGAGGCCGTGTTCGCCGGCGCCGGGTCGCTGTTCGCGGACAGGACCACCCTGAAACCGGCCGGGCCCTTCTTCGGGATCCTGGCGCTGGGGGCGTGCGCGTCCGTTCCCGCCACCGTCCCCTGGCATGCCGCCGTCCTCATCGCCGCCGGGTCGGCCGCGTTCTCGATCGCCGTCGGCTTTGTCGGCTGGTTCCGGGGCCGGACCTGGCAGCGCGGCCGGCGGCGGGATGTCACGGTACTGCGCGGGGAACGCCGCCGGGCCGCGTGGCTTCACGCCGCCCGCTACGTCAGCGCCGTCGGCGCAGCCGGGGCCATCGGTGTCCTCAGCGGCAGCGGCCACCCGCACTGGGCCATGGCCGCCGCCGCGGTGCCGCTTGCCGGGGCGGATCTGCCCAGCAGCGTGTACCGCGGCATCCACAGGATCGTCGGCACACTCCTGGGCCTCGTGGTGGTGGCAGCCGTCTTGTTCCCCTGGCCGGGATCACCGCTGCAGGCCTTCCCCGGCCAGGCAGCTGCCGTCATGGCCTGCCTCGTGATCGTCCTGCAGTTCAGCACGGAGCTGTTCATGACCCGGCACTACGGCCTCGCCATGATCTCCTTCACCCCGGTGATCCTGCTCATCGGACAGCTTGCGGCGCCGGCCGACCCGCAGGTCCTGGTGTCCGAACGGGCCGTCGAGACGCTGGTGGGCGCTGCCGTAGGGATCCTCGTCGTCGTACTGATCCGGCCCAGACTTATCCGGCACGGTCGCGCGGCCGGCCCCGGAGGAACCCGCCGCTCTTACTTCGCGCGGCGCGGCGGTCCGGCGACGAGCCGCGACGGGAGCACCCGCGAAACCGATGTCAGGACCTTGTAGCGCCTGCTGGGAATCGAGACGGCCTTGCCCTTGGCGTTATCGGCCAGGGCCTCGCTGACCACCTGGCGGGCCTCGAGCCACATCCAGCGCGGCGCCACGGTCTTGTCCATCCCCATCCGGTCGTGGAACTCCGTGTGGGTGAAGCCGGGGCACACGGCAGTGACCTGCACCCCGCGCGCCGCGTAGGCCATATTGGCCCAGCGCGAGAAACTCAGCAGCCACGCCTTCGCCGCCGAGTATGTGCCGCGGGGCAGGAAGGCCGCCACGCTGGCGACGTTGATGATCCTGCCGGACTGCCGGGCGAGCATGCCCTGCAGGGCGGCATGGGTCAGCTCCATGGCGGTTTCAACATGAAGTTTCAGGTGCCGCTTCTCCTCGGCAATGTCGTTGTCCTCGAAGGACCGCAGCAACCCGATTCCCGCGTTGTTGACCAGGATTTCCACGGGCCGGGCGGGATCGGCGAGGCGCGCGACGACGGCGGCGATCCCGGCGTCGTCCGTCAGGTCCGCGGCGATCGTCTCCGCCGCGGACCCGTAACGGTTCTCCAGCTCCGCGGCAGTGGCCGCGAGGCGGCCGGCGTCGCGGGCCACGAGCACGACGCGGTGGCCCTGCTCTGCAAGCTGGCGGGCGAACTCGGCGCCGAGGCCCGCTGTTGCGCCCGTGATGAGAGCGGTGCTGCCCGGTGTGGACGCTGTGTGTGGGTTCATAGCGACAGCCTAGCCTCGTGCAGGCTCAGGCCAGGGCCGTGTCCGACGCCAGTTCTTCCTCCTCGGGGCCGTCCCCCTCCGTCAGGTGGCGGTTCTGGAGCTCTTCGGCCGCGAGCTCGTACCAGGTATGCGCGCCAAATGACGGGCTGCTGGTGTCGAGGTGGCGGTAGAGGGCGTCCGCGAGGCGGCACAGCGCGGTGTCGGACAAGGCGCGGACCGTGGCGGCTGGATCGAGCGTGCCTTCGAAGTACTCCGAGAGCGCCAGCCCGTTGATGGTGCCGAAGTCATTGACTCCGCCGGTTTCCGCGGCCAGCGGGCTGTTGGCATCCCCCGTCCCGGAATCGGGTCCGGAACCGAACCCGACGTCGAGCAGTCCGGCCGGTTCGCTGGTGCCGGCCGAGACGGTGACAGGGCCCGCTCGGAAATCGGTCTCGAGTCCGGCGAGGACTTCGGCGTCGGGTCCCACGTGCAGGAGGCAGATGGGCAGAACGGCCGGCTCGTCGAGGGTGAGTCGGACCAGCACGGGCACGGCCGAGTCCCTGGCGTCAGGGGCCTGCAAGGGTCCGCTGTCCGCGAGCCGCCGAAGGTCAAGCAGCACTTCCGGATCCAGGTGGGAGGCGCCGTGGAGGTTGATCACCACCTCGGCTCCCGCTCCGAGTCGGCACGCGCGGCGCACGATATGCAGGAGCGCAGCGGAATCAGACTGGGTAACGCAGCCGGTGACTTCGAGGGTGACATGTGCGGGATCGACGTCCACACGGACAAGCACACGCAGTTTATGGTTCATGGGGTTCTCCAAAGGGACCTGTCCAAGAGCCAACTGCATAACTCTGCTCAAACCTTACGAGGTTGTTGTCCGGCTCACAAGCCGGGCCCGGCGCCCATGGCAGTTCCGGGCCCCTGCCAGCTGGGCCGCCCTGCCCGAGGGGCTAGGCTCCCTCAGGTGCCCGTTCCGGCCAGTCCACGTACTGGTGGTACGTCTCATGCCTGCGCAGATAACGGTACATGAACGGGCAATTGGGGATGATCCGCTTGCCGGAGGCCACCACGTCGTCGAGGGCGAAATGCGCCAGCACTTTCGCGAGCCCCTGGCCCTGGAACTGCGGTGACGTGTCCGTGTGGATGAAGTCGATGTGACCCGGCCGGTCGATGAAGCGCACCTGGACGGCGAGCTTGCCGCCGACGTGGAGCTCGTAGCGGTGCAGCTCGTCGTTGCGGGTGGTGGCAACGTCCGGGCTGAAGGGGTCTTCCGTGGCTGCCGAGTTCTCCGTCATGGTTCGACATTGGCACTTAATGGCGGGTGTGGCAATGGCGGTTCTGGTCCGCCGGACCGTTCGGCCGGCGACATGAGCCGGGCCGGAATCCGTCCCAGCAGCACGACCGCGAGCGCGAAGCACCCGGCGCCGCCGCCCAGGAGCCCCAGCGTGAGCCCGTTGAGCGCCGCTTGGACCGCCGGAACAAAAACGGCGACGGCGGCCAGCAGCACAGCCGCCGCCGGGCGGCTCGGTGACGGGCCGGACGACGTCGGCCGATTCTCCAGCCGGCCGAACAGCGCCACAACCGGCAGCAACAGCGCGATGACGGTCATCAGCACCAGCGGACGCCCCCACCACCATGCCGCGGATCCGCCGGCCGGCTGGGGAAAATCTGTCAGCAGCAACACCCCGGACATCGCCGCCAGCAGGGGCAGGTGCCACAGGTAGACCGTCATGGATCGGCTGCCGGCCACGCCCACCAGCCGGCCCACCCAGGCCAGGGACGCGATTCGGGACAGCACCGGCCGGAAGAGCTGGAGTGCGGCGGCTTGCGAGATCCCCAGGAGCACCAGCGTCAGATTGGGCGGGTTGAGGTTCACCAGCATGTTCCCGGAGTACAGCCCCAGCAGCACGAGAAGTCCCAGCAGCAGGTTGCAGGCGACCATGAGGCCAAACAATGCCAGCCCGCCCGGCTTCGGCCCTCGAGTGTCGGCCACGATGAATCCGAGCTGCTGGACAGCGCACCACACGAACACCATATTGAGGTAGGCAAGTTGCGGCAGCACCCCCCGCAGGCAGTCGACCGTCACCACCAGGGAGATCAGCCCGGCGAGGGCTAGCCAGGGCGCGCGCGCATGCAGGCCCGCCAGCCAGGGAAGGTTGAGTTGCGCGGCGAGGTACGCGGCGAGGAACCACAACGGCATTCCCGCCCCGCTGGTGAGTAACTGGATCACCTGAGGGTCAACCCCCGAAAGCAGGGCCAGCGACAGGCCGGTGAACATAACGGCCAGCAGTACGGCAGCAGGACGGATCAGCCGCAGCAGCCGCATCTGCATGAAATCGAAGGCGCTGCCGCCCCTGGCCCGCAGCCGCCGCCAGGACTGCAGCCCGGTGATTCCGCCGGCCACAAAGAACAGCGGCATGATCTGAAGGACCCACACGACGGGTTCGAACCAGTGCTCATTGCCCAGGGTGTTTTCGCTGGTCACAGTGCCGTCAGCGTGCAGGACGGGACTCACCATCATGGTGTGTCCGACCACCACAAGTGTCAGGCAGAAGAACCTGGCAAGGTCAATCACCGGGTCGCGGACCGGCATCGGGGCCGGGCCGCCGGTTGCCCGCTGCTGTGGAACCATGGCGCCCCCTGGGAAGGCCTGCTGTGTTGCCTCCATTGTCGGCCTTGGGAGGCCTATCGGCGAGGGGTCCTACGGCCCGGTTCCGCACCGGCGATCAGGCGGTGCGGACCCGGGGGCCGGGACGACGACGGGCAGTGGCGTCGCGCACGCCGTGGCGCGCTGCCGGCGGGCTCAGCGCGAGAGCGTCGCGAGCGTCGCGAGGGCGGTGGCCGCGAAACCCCGGGCGGAGGCATCCCACAGGCCCAGCAATGCCTGGAGGTTCTCGCCGTCGGCCCGGTGGGCGGCGGTCTGTTCTTCGAGGACGGCCAGGACGCCGGTGCGCAGCTCGGTGTTGAAGTTGACCTTGCCCACGTTCATGGCCGCGGCCTTGACCAGTTCCGCCGCCGGGATGCCCGAGGCGCCATGCAGGACCAGCGGGATCCGGGTCCGCACGGCGATGTCCTGCAGCACGTCCCAGCGCAGCCGGGGTTCCCCCTTGTACTTTCCATGGACGTTGCCCACGGCCACGGCGAGCAGCTGCGCCCCCGTGCGGGCCACGAAGTCCTCCACCTGGGCGGAGTCGGTGAGGCCGGAGGGGTCCTCCCCTGATGCGCTGCCTGCGCCGTCTGCGGCGCCGGTACCGAAGGCCCGGTCCTCGTCCCCGGCCAGTCCGCCGAGTTCTGCTTCAATCACGACGTCGGCATTGCCCTGCGCGGCGAGGTCCGCTCGGATGCCGCGGACCAGGGCGATGTTCTCCTCGTAAGGCAGCGAGGATCCGTCGACCAGCACCGAGTCGGCGCCCGCGGTGACGGCTTCGGCGATCACCTGGGGATCGGTGGCGTGGTCCAGCTGCACCGCAACCGGTACTCCGGCCGCGTCAGCGAGCCCGCGGAGGGCGGCGATCAGCCGCAGCCCGTTGGGCGTGGCCGCGGTCTTCGGCGCGACAAGCAGGATGGCGCCCCGGCCGGCCTCTTCGGCCGCCGCCACAACGCCGAGCGCGGTGGTGAAGTCGTAGCAGGTGAACGCCGGCACGGCCGAGCCCTGCTGCAGGGCGGCACTGACCAGGGCGTCGAGTCGGGTACGCATCAGGCGCTCAGGCCTCCCACCAGCATCCAGGCCACGAACGTCAGGGCGAACCCTGCCAGTCCCAGCACGGTGGTGAGCACGGTCCAGGTCCTGAGGCCGTCGGCGACGGTCAGGCCGTAGTACCGCACAACGACCCAGAAGCCGGCGTCGGTCACGTGGGACAGGCCGAGGGCGCCGAAACCGATGGCGATCACGATCACGGCAATCTGGGCCGGGGTGTAGCCGCCGCCGGCGACGGCCGAGGAGAGCAGGCCGGCCGTCGTGACGATCGCGACCGTGGCCGAGCCCTGGGCGGCGCGGAGGGCAAGCGAGATGATGAAGCCGAGCAGCAGCAGCGGAACCCCGAGGGTGTCGAGGGACTCGGAGAGCGCCGCCCCGATGCCGCTGACCTGCAGGACGCTGCCGAAGACGCCGCCGGCGGCGACCACCATGAGGATGGAGGCGATCGGGGGCAGGGCGCCTTCGAAGATTTCTCCGGTTTCTGTCAGCGACCACCGGCGGCGGACGGCCAGGAGGAAGAAGCAGAGCGCCACAGCGACGAGGAGGGCGAAGACGGGGTTGCCGACGAAGGCAGAGACGCCGTACCAGAAGTTGTTCTTGTCGATCACGAGGGTGCCGATGGTGCCGAGGAGGATCAGCACGATGGGGGTGGCGATGAGGAAGATGATCAGTCCGGGGCGGGGCGCGGCCATGGCTTTGCTGCCCGGGCCCTCGTGGCCGACGCGGACCAGGGAATCGGAGCCGAACTCGTCCACCTGGGCTTTGACGGTGGGCAGCAGATCGTAGTTCTTGCGGTTCATGATGGACGCAACCCAGTAGGACAGGAAGCCCAGCGGGACACAGATCGTCAGCGAGATCAGGGCGATCAGTCCGATGTCGGCGCCGAGCACGCCGGCACCGGCCACAATGCCCGGGTGCGGCGGCACGGCCACGTGGATGGCCAGCATGATGCCGGCCATGGGCAGGCCGAACTTGACCGGGTGGACGTTGGCGATCTTGGCGAACGCGTAGACGATCGGCACCAGCACGATGATGCCGACTTCGAAGAACACCGGAATCGCGACGAGGAAGCCCACGGCGGTGAGGGCCACGGCCACGCGCCTGGCGCCGAGCTTGGCGGTGAAGTGGTCGGCGAGGGACTGCACGCCGCCGGAGATTTCGATCATGCGCCCCAGGATGGCGCCGAGGGCGATGAGGAGCGCGACCTTGCCCATGGTGCTTCCCACGCCGTTGGCCACCACGGTGAAGACGTCTTTGAGCGGGATCTGCGCGGCGACGGCCACCAGGATGCTGACGGTCAGCAGGGCCACGAAGGCCTGGATCTTGAAGCGGATGATCATGATCAGCAGCAGGGCGACGCCGGCAGCCGCGATGGTCAGCAGCAGCGGAGTTCCCAGCTGCACGGCCGGCTTGATGACGGGCGCGTCGGCGGCGCGCACCATCAGGAAATTGAGCAGGGGGGTCATGAGGGAGTGTCTCCTTTGACAGGAAGGTCGTCGATACGTCGTCGGGAATAGTGGCGGGGAGGGGGCCGGCGACGGCGGAGGGGTCCGCCCTCGCCGGCTGATGAAGGGCTGTCTAGGCGGTGCGCTTGCTGGGTGCGACGACCTTGATGACGGCGGAGTCGTCAGCGGCGGCGAGGCCCTGGGCCTGGCCGAGGAGGTAGAGCTGCTCCGCCGCGGCGGCCACGGGGGCGGCGAGGCCGGCGGCGCGGGTGGCCTTGCCGACAATCCCCATGTCCTTGACGAAGATGTCCAGGCGGCTGAGAACCTCGGCGCCGTCCTCGGTGTAGGCCTCCAGGATGCGCGGGCCGCGGTTGGAGAGCATGAAGGAGCCCGCCGCGCCGGCCTCTAGGGCGGCGAGGGTCTTGGCCTGATCCAGGCCCAGGGCGTCTGCCAGCGCCATTGCCTCGGCAGCGGCGGCGATGTGGACGCCGCAGAGCAGCTGGTTGACGGTCTTGAGAGCCTGGCCGTCGCCGGGCTTCTCACCCACCACGGTCAGGGTGGAGGCGAGGAGCTCCAGGACGGGGCGGGCGGTTTCGAGGGCGGCCGGCTCGGCGCCGACGACGATCAGGAGGTCGCCTTCCCCGGCGCGCTTCGGGCCGCCGGAGAGCGGTGCGTCAACCAGGGCCACGCCGTGCTCGGCGAGGCGGGCAACGGTGGCCGGGATGGCTTCGGTGCCCACGGTGCTGCCAAGGATCACGACGGCGCCCGGCTTCAGGACGGCGGCCACGCCGTGCTCGCCGAAGAGGACGTCGTCCAGCTGTTCGCCGTTGCGCACCGCCAGCAGCAGGGCGTCGGCGCCCTCGGCGGCTTCACGGGCGGAACCGAAGGTGCGGACCCCGGCTTCCTGGGCGAGCGCGAGGCGGGGCTCGGCGATGTCGAAGCCGTGGACGGTCAGCCGGGTGGCGAGGCGCGCGGCCATGGGCAGTCCCATGGCGCCCAGGCCCAGAACGGTGACTTTGTAATCGGTGGTCATGATCTTCTCCATTGAAATTGAAGCGGGGAAAGAGGCGGAAGGAAAGCGGGGGTTCAGAAGGTGCTGCTGAGCTTGCGGGTGACCTGGGCCAGGGACTGGTCGTCGCCGACGTTGCCGGCGAAGACGATGTACGGGATGCCCTTGGCCGGGCCGTCCATCGGCTCCCAGAGGCTCACGATGCCCGGCAGCATGGGCCCGCGGACGATTGCGTGGCGGATTTCCAGGCCGTGCGCGGCGACGTCCGAGGACGTGATGCCGCCCTTGGCGATCACGAAGCGGGGCGGGAAGGTCTTGAGCGTGCGGTTCACCACGGCGACGACGGCGGCGGAGACGGTGCGGGCGATCCGCAGGCTTTCGGCGGCGTCGGAGGTCTTGATCAGCAGCCGGCTGGTGTGGACGATCACGTCGCCGGCGCGGAGGGCAGCGACCACCGTGCCGACGGTTTCGTCGAGGTACGCCCCCGCGTTGTCGCCGAGCAGCTGTTCGACGTCGATCTCCACGATCCGCGCCGCGCTGTGCTGCTCGGTGAGTGCGTTGAGCTGGCGGGTGGTGACGCCGACATGGGAGCCGACGACGATCAGGCCGCCGGCTTCCGACGGCGTGTTGCCGGCATATGCTTCGTCGCCGCTGAGTTCGGTGCGGATTTCCTGGCCGATCCGTGCCCGGACAAAGGGCGGCCCTACGCGGTAGAGCAGTTTCTTGCCGCGGCGCTCTGCTTCTTCCAGGCCCAGGGCCAGGGCGCGGAGATCGTTTTCGGTGACGATGTCCGCCACGATCGGCGTGGAGTCGGTGGCCGGTTCGATGGTGTCGGCAATGGCCTTGGCGGAGATCAGCGGATCATTTGAGGCCCGGATGATGTCCAGATCCAGCACGATCACCGAACCCGCGGGGAACCGGCCCTTCGACTTTTCCTCGACGTACTTGGCCATCTCCGAATTGGCGAAACCGAAGCTGGCGTCCCGGGCGAACTCAGTTTCGGCCACGGGGGTGAGCTGTCCGGCGTCCTCGCCCGTGCCGCGCATGAAGTGCACGCCGCCGATGGTCACGCGGCCGGCATCGGGGAACGCGGGAACAATCACGACGCCGTCCGTCGTCTCGCCGTTGACGGCGGTGACGGTGGCGGCGATGACGTCGGGTTCGAGGGGGTAGTGGCCGCGGAGGGTTGAATCGCTGCGGCTGACGAAGCTAAGCCGCAGGGCCGGATCAGCCGATGCGGCGGCCGCGAGGGCGTTCCGGACGATCTCCTCGTTGCGGGACGCCGCCTCTGCCGGGTCAAGGCTGCGGGTGTTGGTCAGCACGTAGACCGCGCGCTGGCGCTGGCCGTTGACGTCGTAGCCGAACGCCCAGGCGAAGTCCGCCACGTCCCAGCGCGTGAGAACCGGCAGGTTCGCCACGGACTGGGTGCCGGTGGGGTCGTCGTCGAGCACTACCAGGACGCGGGGGGATGCCTCGGACGAGGCCGCCACGCTGTCTGCCACTAGCCGGGCGGGGATCTGTACTTCCGCGGGGAAAGCGGCCAGCACGTCTGCTTCGAGGGGCACTATGCACTCCATTGTGTGGGGATCTATCGGTGAAAAGCTACGGCCCGGGAGGGAACCGGAGTTGAGGCTAAATGTAAGATGTCAGACATCTTATTTCCGAGTGCTAGTGTGGCATATGGCACAACGACGCGCAAGTAGACTTGGCCATCAGGGAACATGCCATGAGAGAAAACATCAGGCAGAGCTTCAGGCAAAGCGGAGTCGCTGGACGGGGAGAATTGGCTAGGAAATCGCTGGTCGGCGTAGTGGCCGATGAACTGCTGGACCGGATCATTGCCGGCGAATTTCCGCCCGGCGCGAGCGTCCCCGGCGAACTGGAGCTCAGCTCGCGGCACGAGGTCAGCCGAATGACCGTCCGCGAGGCCATGAAGACCCTCGAAGCCCAGCGGATTCTCAGCGTGGAACGCGGCCGGGGCACGTTCGTGAACCCGGTAAACCGCTGGGGCTCCCTGGACGCTGTGCTGCGGGCGGCCTCGGAAGGCACCAACGACGCCTCCGCCGCCATTCAGCTCATCGAGCTGCGCCGGATGCTGGAGACGGGCGCCTGCGAGCTGGCCGCCGGACGGATGGCGGATTCGGACATCCAGACCCTCCGCGCGCACGTGGAAAAGATGCGGCTGGCGCACGAGCGCAACGACCTGGCGGCCTTCGTCGAGGCGGACCTGGCCTTCCACGACCTCATCCTGCAGGCGTCGGACAACGTGTTCGTCGCCGTGTTGTTCGAGCCGCTGCACCGCGTCCTGGAGAAGCGGCGGACGGAAACGTCCAAGGTGCCGGACATCCAGGAGCATGCAATCGGACACCACCAGAACATCGCGGATGCCCTGGCCTCACGGGACCCGCACCGCGCCCGCGATGCCATGGACGCGCACATGCAGCAGACCCTGGATGACTTGAAGACCTATGTCCTGGGCGCCGGAACCGCCTGACACCGACGCGCCGGTCCGGGCAGGCCACGGCGGACGCGCCCGGTGGAAGCTCTCAGGCGAGCGAGAGGAACAGCTTCTCCAGTTCGGCCCGGTCCAGGCTGGGGTCCTCCTGTTGCATGCACTGCTGCAGGCCCGTGGCGATGATGGAGAATCCGGCTTTGTCCAGGGCGCTCGATACGGCAGCCAGCTGGGTCACGACGCTCTTGCAGTCACGGCCCTCCTCGATCATCCGGGTGACCGCGGCAAGCTGGCCCTGGGCGCGGCGAAGCCGGTTGATGACAGGCTTCATGTCTGTGGGATCGAGTTCCATTTGTTCCTCCGGGTTCGATGCGTCAGCTTTAATATCATACCCCCCTGAGTATTTGAACGACCTCGTCGCCGCGACGCCGACGCGGTCTCCGGGACAGCCTCCGGAGCTGAGATGGGAGCGTCTCCACGACGGGCCGCTAGGGGCATAAGTACCTTGTGCGGCATGCATTATCGGCGTATTGCTGGTGATGTGAACGCCGCCAGGTTCCCCGAGCCGGGCGCCGGCCATACCGGCGCCAACACCCCCTCCCCGGGGCCATGGCCGCCGGGGAACCAGGGCTCCGCACGGGGGCAGTTCGGTGCCTGGCATTCACAGCCGTGGAGCCGGTACGTCGCCCTGGGGGATTCATTCACGGCAGGCGTCGGCGACCCGGAACCCCTGAGCCCCGGCGGCATGCGCGGGTGGGCCGACCGCATTGCCGAAGAACTCGGCGAGGGTCGCGAGTTCGGCTACGCCAACCTGGCCATCAGCGGCCTGGTCCTTCGCGACATCCTTGACCAGCAACTCGGGCCGGCCTTGAACCTGAAGCCGGACCTCGTCACCCTCTCGGCCGGCGGGAACGATCTCGTGTTCCATCGCGGCGATCCGGACCGGATGGCCGCCGCCCTTGACGATGCCGTGGCCGCGCTCTCCGCCACCGGGGCGACGGTGGTCCTGTTTACCGGCCCGGACTGGGGCGAGACACCCGTGTTTGGGCACATCCGCGGCAAGGTCGCGGTGTTCAACGAGAATATCCGCGTCATCGCCGCCCGGCACGACGGGGTCATCGCCGATCTGTGGGCGCTGCGGCAACTGAGCGATCCACGGATGTGGGACCCTGACCGCCTTCACTTTTCGCCGCTGGGGCACCACACCATTGCCGCCATGGTCCTGGACACGCTCAGCGTGCCGCACCGGCTGCGGCCGCTGGAACCCAAGCCCATGCCGCCCGGCAACTGGCGGGAAACCAGGGCCGGGGACCTCGCCTGGATGGCGCACTACATGTTGCCCTGGATGGTGAGCCGGATCAGGCCGCGGGCCGACACCGTGCCCCGCCAGGCCAAGCGCCCGCTGCCGGGGCCGCCCCCCGGGTCCCGGCCCCCGGGCCCCGCACCCCTAGTCCGGCCGGGTTCCGTGGGCTAGTCTGCAGGAACGGCCCACAGCCGGGCATCGATGGCGATCACGAGGAGCGAAGTTGTCTAATCACACTTACAGCATTTCTGAAATTGTCGGAACCTCGAACGAGGGTGTCGATGCGGCCGTCCGGAACGGCATTGCCGAGGCCGCCAAGACTCTGCGGAACCTTGACTGGTTCGAAGTAAAGGAAATCCGCGGCCACCTTGAGAACGGTCAGGTCGCCGACTGGCAGGTCACCATCAAGCTCGGGTTCCGGCTGGAACGCTGACCCCCGCTTCGGAGTGGCAACGGCGCGCACCGGGCCGCCTTCGGAGCCAACCCGCAACGCGTCAGGGCGGAGGAGGTCAGGACGGAGAGGAACGCTTCATGCGCTATACGCATCTGGGCCGCTCCGGCCTGACAGTCTCGCGCCTGTGCCTGGGCACCATGAACTTTGGCCCGCAGACCGGGGAGGCGGAGGCTTTCGCCATCCTGGACACCGCGCAGGCAGCCGGCATCAATTTCGTCGATACCGCCAATGTGTACGGCGGGTCGAGCCACCGCGGCTGGACCGAGGAAATCCTCGGCCGCTGGTTTGCCCAGGGAGGCGAGCGCCGTGAGCGCACGGTGCTCGCCACCAAGCTGTTCGGCACCATGACGGACAGACCCAACGAGTCCAAGCTCTCGGCGCTCCACATCCGCCGGGCGCTCGACGCCAGCCTGAAACGGCTGCAGACGGACTACATCGATCTCTACCAGTTCCATCACGTGGACCGGAACACGCCGTGGGAGGAGATCTGGCAGGCCGTCGAGGTCGCCGTGCAGCAAGGCAAAATCCTCTACAGCGGCAGCAGCAATTTCGCCGGCTGGCACATTGCCCGCGCGCAGGAAACAGCGGCACGCCGCAACTACAACGGGCTGGTCAGTGAGCAGTCGATCTACAACCTGCTGACCCGGGACGTGGAACGGGAAGTGATTCCTGCCGCGCAGCAGTACGGCCTGGGACTTCTGCCGTGGTCGCCGCTGCATGGCGGCCTGCTGGGCGGGGTGCTGAAGAAGGAGCGCGAAGGCGTCCGCCGCATCGCCGGCCGCGCCCACGAGGCACTCAAGGCACACCAGAAACAGATCCGACGCTACGAGGACTTCGCCGACGAACTGGGCCAGGAGCCTGGCGATGTGGCGCTCGAGTGGCTGCTCCACCAGCCGGCAGTCACCGCTCCGATTATCGGCCCGCGCACGCTCGAGCACCTCGAAGGTTCCATCCGGGCGCAGAAGTTGAAGCTCGACGCCGACGCGCTCAAGCGCCTCGACGAGATCTTCCCGGGACACCGCACGGCACCCGAAGACTACGCCTGGTAGGCCGTGACAGCGCCCGGCACCCTGTGGGCAATGGAACGATTTCCGAATCCGGGATGAATCCCGAGTGAACCTTCCGGCCGTTTTCAGCCGTTTTAGCCGTGTACCGGCGAAACCTGCCGGTAGTCGGGTGGCTCTTTTATACTAAGCATGATTAGTATTAGGGCAGAAGGATGAAGCGCACCCGGCGATCCGGGTGCCTCCTCAATGAAAGAAGAAGGAACGATAAAATGGGTTTTTTCGCATTTCTGATTCTGGGCCTCATCGCCGGCGCAATCGCTAAGGCAATCCTCCCGGGACGTCAGGGCGGTGGCATCGTGATCACCCTGATCCTGGGCGTCGTCGGCGCTCTCCTGGGCGGATTCATCGGCAGTGCACTGTTCGGTGTTGGCATCAACGAGTTCTTCTCGCTGTCGACCTGGCTGCTGGCCATCGGCGGTGCGATCATCGTCCTGCTCGTTTACGGCATGATCAGCAAGCGTTCAGTCCGCTAACACGGAAACTGAACGGAAACCGGTCCCGGGTGATCCCCGGGGCCGGTTTTTTCGCACAATTTTGGCAGGACGCAATGGCGTCACGACCGCATATTTCGGCGGCACGGCCATTTCCCGGGAACCTCCACTTCTTCACGCACGACCGTTCTCATACGTCCCTAAAGAACAGGAGTACAGCATGAAGGGCAAACTTCTTTTCGGCGCCGGACTGGCCGCAGGCTATGTTCTGGGCTCGCGGTCCGGCCGCGAAGCCTACGAAAAGCTCAAGTCCCGGACCACCGACCTCTGGCACAGCAAACCGATCCAGGACAAGCTCACGGCGGCAGCCGAGACGGTCAAGGATAAGGCCCCCGAGGTCGCCGGACAGCTCACCGAGGCCGCCCGCCGTGCAGGGACGGTCATTGGCTCAGCCGTCCACCGCGACGCGGGCCCGGAACTGTCAGTGCCGGTGGCCGCCGATGTCCAATCCGACCCGGCGCTCACTGACCAGGACGGACAGGACTGGTCTGATGAAGGCGGCGCCACCCCTGCCGGTCCCGCCACCAGCGTCGAGGCGGACAAACTGCCCTAGGCAGCTGCAGGGCCGCCGGCAGGAGGGCACCGCCCTCAACCGGGAGGCGCCAGGGTACCGGCCACCACGGTAGCGCCGAGCTCCTCAGAGACCAGCACCCGGGCGGTCAGGCCGTGGCGGCGAAAGATCCCCGCCGTCTGCGCGGCCTGCCGGCGGCTGGTCTCGATGAGCACGTGGCCGCCAGGCGCGAGCCATTGCAGCGCCCCGGCGGCCACCCTGCGCTGCACGTGAAGCCCGTCGGCACCGCCGTCCAGGCAGGTCCGCGGTTCATGCAGGCGCGCTTCCTGGGGCATGGTTTCGATCTCCGCTGATGGCACGTAGGGGGCGTTGACCGCCAACACCCGGACGCGGCCACGGAGTCCTGCCGGGAGCGGAGCATAGAGATCACCCTCGTAGACCTCCCCGCCCAGCGGCCCGACGTTGGTGCGTGCACACGCCACGGCTGCGGGGTCGATGTCGGCGCTGTGGAGTTCGAGTGGGCCGCCGAGCGCCGAAAGCGCGGCCCCGACGGCGCCGGAACCGCAGCAGAGATCGATCACAACGGGTGCCGGGCGGGCGACCCCGAGCGGTTCCAAGCGCCACTCGGTCAAGAGCGCGGCAGCCTCCCGGACGAGGAATTCCGTCCGGCGCCGCGGGACGAACACCCCGGGGCCGACGGCGATGCGGCGTCCGCAGAATTCGGCCCAGCCAAGAATGTGTTCCAGCGGCAGGCCGGCTATCCTCCGGCGTGCCATCGCTTCGAGTGCTTCAGGCGTCGGAGCTGCGTCGAGGAGCAGTCGGGCTTCGTCCTCGGCGAAAACACAGCCGGCGGCCCGGAGCCTGGCTGTGAGGGTGCCGTGCGGGGAATGGTGGCGGATTACTGGCATGGGAGCGCCCTTCGGTCTGATCTCAGACGCCCTCACCGTGAGCTAGCCGCGGCCGGCAGGCCGGCAGCGCCAGGAGGGCACCCTGTCTGGACTTGTGTAAACGGGACCCACCTCCTTTTGCTGCAGTTGCTCGAACTCCCCCATGCTACCCAAGGACAGACCGTCGCGCGGTGATTAATCCGGCGGCATTGAGTCCGGGGTTTGTGACGGCGGTTGACCGCGGCTTCCCGGTCCGGGCTGGCAGGATGTCACCATGGACTCCTTCCCGGCACACGACCTCATCTGGACCGGCTCTTACACGGCAGACTCCGGCGGCAGCGGCACGGGGATCGGCGCAGTGGCCGCGGCGGAGGACGGCACCCTGCGCTGGCTGGGTGTTGCGGCGGCGGCTGACTCTCCGTCCTTCCTGGCTGCCCACCCCTTACTTCCTGTGGTCTACGCCGTTGCCGAGCACGCTCGGACGGTCAGGGCCTACCGCAGGGCCGGCGCGTTTGGCCTGGAGCCGGCCGGCCCGGCGTGGCCGGCCGGCGACGCGGCCTGCCATGTCGCCGTCGAGCCCTCCGGCCGATTCCTGGTGGTCTGCTGCTGGGGCGACGGCCAGGTGCTGTACTACGAGCTCGACGCCGACGGCGGGATCATGGACCGGGCCGCCGCCGCGGGGTCCCGAGATCCCTATCGAGGCGCCTCCGGGGGCGCACAGCGGCCCAGCCGTGCCCATGCCGCGCTCATGCTTGCGGACGGCCGGGTGATGACCACGGACCTCGGTCACGACCTTCTGCGGATCTGGAACGTCCGCCCCGGGCCGGTGCCCGGGCTGGTTCTGGACCACGAGGTGGTCCTGCCTCAGGGCAGCGGTCCCAGGCACCTGGTTCAGCACCCGGGCGGGCATGTCTTTGTGGTGACCGAGTATTCAATTGAGGTGGCCGTGGCGGCAATGTCGCCGGGCTCGGGGGACTTCCGGCTCGGCTTCGTTGGACCGGCCACGGCCGGCGGGGCGCTGCCGGGAGATTCCGCGGCCGAGATCGCGCTGGCGCCCGACGCCGGGCACGCCTACGTGGGCGTGCGCGGCTCGAACCGGATCAGTGCGCTGGAGGTTGAGGCCGGCGGCGCGGCGCTGCGGCCGGTGGCCGATGTGCCCAGCGGCGGGGACTGGCCCCGCCATCACCTGGTCCGCGACGGATGGCTGCACGTGGCCCACGAACGGTCCGGCGACGTCGTGACCTACCCCTTAGACCCGGAAACCGGGCTGCCGGGCTCCCCCTCGGGCCGGCTGCGAGTGGCGTCACCCACCGCGCTGGTGCCGGCCCGGGCCCGGCTCACGCCACGGGAGTGAGCGGCCGGCGTCTGGAAGCGGGAGGAGCCGCCCTCCACCCGCCGGCGAACAGCCCGGCGGCGTAGTCCCGCAGCGGCGGTACAGGCCGCTGCACCATAGCGGCGGCCGCGGCGGAAGCCTCTTCGGCCGAGGGCCGGTCAGCGGCCTCCATGGCCGTCATGGCCGCCAAGAGCGACACCCAGCGCGGTCCCAGTCCCCGCGGAATTGCGGGCCCTCTCAAGGTGCGCGCCACCAGCGACTCCACATGCGTCCCGGGAAATGCCCTGGCCGCCGTCAGGCACTCCAGGAGAACCAGGCCCAGGGCATAGACGTCCGTCGCCGGATCAGCAGGGCCCCCGTTGGCCTGCTGCGGGCTCATGTAGTGCACGGTGCCGGACGACATTCCCGGCTCGAGCACGGTCCCCGCGGGGGCCGCAATGCCGAAGTCCGCAATCCGCACGGGGGACCTGCGCAGGGAACTCAGCAGAATGTTGGCGGGCTTGATGTCCTGGTGGACGAGTCCGAGCGCATGCACGTGGCCGAGCCCGGACAGGGCCGCCGCGGCCCAGCCGGCGACTTCCCCGGGGTCCCCCGGGCCTGCGTGGATCCGTTCCGCCAGATTGCCGCCAAAGGCGAATTCCTCCACCAGGAAGGGGCGGCCGGCCCACGGGCTTCCGTCCGGAACGCGGCCCTCACCTGCGAACGCGACCACGGCCGGATGATCCAGCCCGGACAGGATGCGGGCTTCTTCATGGATCCTGCGCGCGTGCCGGCCGTCGGGTCCCTCGGCCACCTTGACGGCCACGGGGCGCTGGTTCGCGAGATCAGTTCCGCGGAAAACGGTGGCGGTGGCTCCCCTGCCCAGGAGTTCGTGGATCAGGAAGGATCCCGGCTCGCCCGTGGGCCGGCGTGCCGGAAGGACGCTGCCCGCGAGTACCGGGCGGGCCGCCGCCGGAGCGGTCACCGGCTGTGCCAGTAGGCCGCGGCAAGCGACGCGCCACGCTGGTCGACGCCGTCGAGCTGGAAGCCACAGCGGCAGCGCCACAGGGCGGGCAGGGCCGCGGAGTGGCCGGCGGGCTCGAACGAGTAGGAGGCCATCGCACCCGGTTCCGGGGACCGCCATTCCATGGGTGTTCCGCAGTGCCGGGGGGCCTGGCTGTCCGCCGCCCAGGGCCGAACAGTGTGCGCCAACCTCATCTCGGGCAGCGCCATATCCGCGTCGGCCAGGCCCACGTGCCCGGCGGACAGGGAACCGTCGCCGGCTCCCCCGTTGGGAGTTGCGGATTCAGTCACGACGCCTACTCTCATTCGATGGTGAGGAACAAGTAGTAAGCATACATATAACTAGTCCGGCTAACTAGTTTGGCGTACTAGTTTTCGCCAGGGGGCTAGGGCTGGTGCCGCTCTTCACTAATGGCCGAGCTCATCCGCCGTAGGAACGTGATGACAACCCGGGCCTCTTCAGCGCTCATGGACTCGGCAACTTCCATCATCCGGCGGTGCATCTGCCCAAGGGTGGCGCGGACCTCGGAGTCTGTCGCGACCGTCGGCACAATCACGAGCGAGCGCCGGTCGGTGGGGTGCGGCTCGCGCCGGACATGTCCACTGGCAACCAGCCGGTCGATCAGCGAGGTGGTGGACGCGGTGGTGATCCCCAGGACGCGGCTGAGATCCTTGGGGCCGGCCCGCTCGCCGGTGGACTTGGCCCGCAGCAGGTAGCGCAGGGCCAGGAGGTCGGTCTCGCCCATGCCCATCGAATCGCGGGTGGACCGCCGGGTCGCCACCTCCGAGGCCCTGTAGTCGCGGAGGGCCTGCAGGATGGCCGCGGGGGGATCCAGCCTGTCATCGGGGCCATACCAATATCCGGAGGCCGGCGTGCCGTGGGAGTCCATCCGGCAATCCTAGCGGAACTGGTAACTAGCCTGCCGTACAATCCAGGATGCCTCGTTGAAGTGCCGGGCCCCCAAGCCCTTCCTGCCCTGGCGGGCGCGTCCGGGGCCGCGCACGCAAAAATCCCCGGCGTCCTGTTGCCAGGAAACCGGGGATTTTCCACTCTTCACGAGAAAGAGTGGGCCCTGTGGGGATCGAACCCACGACCCACGGATTAAAAGTCCGATGCTCTACCAACTGAGCTAAAGGCCCCAGCCAAAAGCGCCCAAGCCAGCGGACAAATCCGTAGCTGCGGCGCGTTTCAGCCCAGTCCATTTCTGGACGATTAATACTGTACCCCAGACCCGGGCCGGCTTTTCACCGTGGCGGGACCGGCGTCGGCCGTCACCGGGGGGACCGCCGGCCGATCCTCGATTACCCGGCGGCACTGGAGTAGCGTGGTGGCATGAGCGAGCAAGCAGGATCCAGCGCCCCCGGCCCGCGGCACCACAAGCCGAAACCTTTCGCGCCGATCGATTTTGAACCGTTCGCCGGCGGGGCTGATCCCGCCCGCGTTTCGGAGGCGGCCCATCTGGCCGCCCAGGCGCTCGTGCGCCGCGGCCGCGACAGCGATGACCCCAGGGTCACCAAGCGGCTCGTGAAGCTCGCCGACGAGCAGGGCCTGGAAGCGATCGCCGAAATGTGGGCCGAGAGCCCCGCACGCTCACTCCCCGGTGCCCTGTGGCGCCTGTATGCCCTGCGGGCCGCCACGATCCAGGATCCGGAGCGGATTTCCGTGTACTTCAAGGCGGGAAAGGACACGGCCCAGGTGTCCCATGTGGTGGCCGGCGCTGCCGAGCCGCCGGGAGCGGACGAGATGAAATCCATGGCGGACGCCATCCTCTCCGGAGCCTTCGACGGCGACTTCGACGTCGCTCTGGAACGCTCTGCCGCGTTCTGCCGCGTTGTGGCTCTGGGCCAGGCAACCCTGGCCGACGGCGCCGAGCACAGCAACGAGAACCATGCCAGCAAGCTCACCCGCAACTCCCACCTCCTGGTCAAGACGGCGGAGGACCTCGAACACGCCGCCAACGCGTGGCGGCTCGGCGAACTGGACTAGACGACGGCCAGCCGGGTCTGGCTGGGATGCCTGCGATGCCTGCGGACAGAGTTCCGGCGCCGCGACGGGCACGCACGGCGGGGGCAGGCTGTCAATGTTGACTTGATTGAACCTACGTAGAAAACTAAAAGCGGTGCCGAACCGCGAAACCCCCGGGCTTCAACATTTAGCCGCCTAGAGCGGCCTACCGCCGAGAGGCGTATCCGGTTCGGCACCATTTTTATGCCCTTTTGACGGTGACTTTCCCTACGGCTTTGACGGCTGTTTTGCCTGCGGTTCAAACTGCGGCGTTGCCTGCGCAGACATACGCCGCGTCCGGACGGTCCGGGCCGGGGGCGGACGGTAAAGTAATGCGTATGCGCTGGTCTCCGTCAAGTCACACGGCCGGCCGAGTCCACCCGCGAACCTCTCCCCGGAAGACCGGTGACACCACGTGAAGCTGCGCCTGTTCCCGCAGGAATCCGCCGGGCTGAACCTGCTCTCCCAAATGGCGCGCCAGATCGTGCTGGCAACCGGAACCCTGTCGGAGATCCTCGGCGTCCCGGCCAGTGAGCATGCCCGGCTGGTGGAGGACATGCACAACCATGAAGCTAAATCGGCGGAGCTGCACTTTGCGCTCCTGACCCACATGCGGACCAGTTTCGTGAACCCGCTGCCCCGCGAGGACATGTACGCGCTGTCCCGGTATCTCAACGAAGCGATCGAGAAACTCGATGCCGCCGCCGAGCTCGTCTCCCTCTACAAGCTGGAACGGCTGCCCAAACGCGCTGCGGACCAGCTGGAAATCATCAGCCGGCAGGCCGAGCTCACCGTCGACGCCATGCGGAAGCTGAACAACCTGGACGACCTTGAGGACTACTGGATCGAGATCCTGCGCCTGGCCAAACGTGCGGAACGCACGCACAGGGTCTGGGTTGCGGACATGCTCCGCGAGATGAAGTCGACGCAGTACGCGCGCAACCGCGACATCGCGAACCAGCTCGTGGAAGTCACGAAGGACATGCGCCGGATCGCCACCCAAGTAGGCAGCATCATCGTCAAGGAATCCTGACGTGATGATCTTCTTCTTTGCCCTGGTGCTGATCTGCGCCGGGGCGTTCGCGTTCCTCAACGGCTTCAGGGACGCGTCCTCGTCGGTGGCCCTGGCCGTGCGGACGCGGGCGCTGACCCCCACCGTGGCGGTCCTGCTGGCCGCCCTGTTCAACTTCATCGGCGCCGGACTGAGCGCCGCCCTGGCGCTGGCTGTCAGCCAGGCGTGGGTGTCGCTTCCGCCAGGCACGAACGGCCTCACGATCCTGCTGGCCGGGCTGCTCAGCGCCATCCTGTGGGGCATCTGCATGTGGTGGCGCGGGATTCCGACTTCCTCCACGCACGCCCTGGTCGGCGGTCTCGCCGGAGCAGGGGTCGCGAGCGTCGCCGTCGGCGGTCATCCCGTCACCGGTGTTGACGCTTCCCTCGTGTACCAGGTGGCGCTCCCTCTGCTGCTCTCACCGGTGATCGCCTATATCGGGGCGTACCTGCTGGTCTGGCCCGCCAGCTGGGCCGCCCGTTACACGCCGCCCAGCGTGGTCAACTCCCGGTCGCGGCGTGCCCAGGCCATCGCCGCGGGCGCCGTTGCCTTCGGCCACGGGCTGCAGGACGGCCAGCGCACCAGCGCTGTGGTGATCCTCGCGCTGGTAGCGGCCGGGCTCTCCGACGGCGGTTCCGTGCCGGTGTGGGTGGCCGTGCTGACCGCCGTCCTGCTGTCGGCCGGAACGCTGGCCGGGGGCTGGCGGATTTCCTACACGATCGGCTACCGGCTGACCCGGATCGACCCCCTGCGCGGATTTGTCTCGCAGATGTACAGCTCGGTGATGCTGCTCGTGGGCGCGATCGGGTTGCATTGGCCCGTCTCCACAACGCACACCGTGACGTCGGCAGCCCTTGGCGCCGGCGCCAACCAGAGCTTCCCGGGCACCAACCGCAAGCTGGTGATCCGCATCCTGGCGCTATGGGCCCTGACCCCGATTGCCACCGCCGCCGCCGCGTTCGTCCTTCAGCTGGCGCTCTCGCCGCTGGCAGGGCTGTAGGACTCCTCGATTGCTCCGCAGGTGCCCTTTTGAGGGCTAAAAAAAACGGCACCTGCGGAGCAATCGACGAGCGGGTTGGTCTATCCGAAGCGGCCGGAGACGTAGTCCTCGGTGGCCTTCTCGGTGGGGTTGCTGAAGATGGTCGGGGTGTCGCCGAACTCGATCAGCTTGCCCGGCTTGCCGGTACCGGCAATGTTGAAGAAAGCCGTCTTGTCGGACACGCGGGCCGCCTGCTGCATGTTGTGCGTCACGATCACCACCGTGTACTGGTCCTTGAGCTCGTTGATGAGGTCCTCAATGGCGAGCGTCGAGATCGGGTCCAGGGCCGAGCAGGGCTCGTCCATGAGGATCACCTGGGGCTCCACGGCGATGGCACGGGCAATGCACAGGCGCTGCTGCTGGCCGCCGGACAGGCCCGAGCCCGGCTTGGACAGGCGGTCCTTGACCTCGTTCCACAGATTCGCGCCCTGCAGGGAACGCTCCACCAGGACATCAGCCTCGCCCTTGGAGATCTTCTTGTTGTTCAGCTTCACGCCAGCCAGCACATTGTCCCGGATGGACATGGTGGGGAACGGGTTGGGGCGCTGGAACACCATGCCGATCTGGGAGCGGACCGTGACCGGGTCAACACCGGGGCCGTAAAGGTTGTCGCCGTCCAGCAGCACCTCACCTTCAACCCGCGCACCGGGAATGACCTCGTGCATGCGGTTCAGGGTGCGCAGGAAGGTGGACTTGCCGCAGCCCGAGGGGCCGATGAAGGCGGTGACCGACTTGGCGTCGATGTTGATGTTGACGTCTTCGACGGCCAGGAATTTGCCGTAGTAGACGTTCAGGTCCTTGACGTCGATGCGCTTAGACATGGTGTTCCTTCACTTGCTGGAGGTATTGACGGCGGGCGCGGCGCTGGCCTAGCGGCCGGTCTTTGGGGCGAAGAGGCTTGCAACCAGGCGGGCGCCCAGATTGAGCAGCATCACCAGGATGATGAGCACCAAGGCCGCGCCCCAGGCCCGCTCGGAGGACGGGTCCGGGTTGGACGGTGAGGTGGGGTTCAGGATCTGGGTGTAGATGAAGGTAGGCAGCGAGGCCATCCAGCCGCTGAACACGTTGGTGTTGATGGTGGTTGCGAAGCCGGCGGTGACCAGGATCGGCGCGGTTTCGCCGATTACGCGGGCGATGGCGAGGGTGATGCCGGATGCGATGCCGGAGATCGCCGTCGGAAGGACCACCTTGAGGATGGTCCGCCATTTGCGGACGCCAAGGGCATAGGCTGCCTCGCGGAGCTCGTTGGGGACAATCTTCAGCATTTCCTCGCTGGAGCGGACCACCACGGGGATCATCAGCACGGAGAGTGCGACGGCGGCGACGGCACCGGTCTTGGTGCCCGGGCCGACCACGGCGAAGAAGGCGGCCGCGGCGAACAGGCCGGCCACAATCGAGGGGATGCCGGTCATGACGTCCACGAAGAAGGTGATGGCACGGGCCAGAGCGCGGTCCTGCCCGTATTCCACGAGATAAATCGCGGTCAGCAGTCCCACAGGGACCGAGATGAGGGTCGCGAGCACCGTGATCAGCAAAGTGCCCACGATCGCGTGATAGATGCCGCCCAGCAACGGGGCGCCTTGTTCCACGGTCTTGTTGTCGAAGGCGCCGGTAACGCCGTTCATGGAGGTGGTGAGGAAGCCGGGATCCAGGAGCCCGGGGAGCCCGTTCACCAGCACGGTCCAGATCACCGAGACCAGGGGCAGCAGGGCAATCAGGAAGGAACCCACGACGAGGCAGGTCGCCAGCTTGTCCTTGGCCTTGCGCGAGCCTTCCACGACGAGGCTCCAGCCCACCAGGCCGGCGGCGAAGAGGACGGCGGAGACGAGTCCCCAGCCGAAGGCGTTGAATCCGATCAGGGCCAGGATAGCGGCGCCGAGGATTAAGGCAACGGCCAGGACGATATACGGTGCGGTCTTGGGCAGCTGGCCTTTAGTGAGGGCCGAGCGCTTCCGGACCGGGGTCAGGGTGGAGGTCATTTAGTTGGCTCCCGAGAATTCTTTGTGCCGGCTGATGATGCCGCGGGCGATCACATTCACGCCGAGGGTGATGACGAACAGCACCAGGCCGGCGGCGATCAGCGTGTTGACCTTGAGCCCGCTGGCCTCGGGGAAGTTCAGGGCGATTTCGGCGGCGATGGTCTGGTTTCCGGTCTGGATCAGGCTGGCGGTGAGGGCGCCGGAGGAAAGGACCAGCGCGACGGCCATCGTCTCTCCTAGTGCCCGGCCCAGTCCCAGCATCACGGCGCTGATGATTCCGGGCCGGCCGAAGGGCAGCACGGTCATCCGGATCATCTCCCAGCGGGTGGCGCCGAGTGCCAGCGCGGCCTCTTCATGCAGCTTGGGGGTCTGCAGGAAGATCTCGCGGGTCAGGGAGGTGATGATCGGCAGGACCATGACGGCGAGGACGATTCCAGCGGTGAGGATGGTCTTGCCGGTGGCCGAGGCCGGGCCCTGGAAGATCGGCAGCCAGCCCATGTTCTTGGCCAGCCAGTCGTAGGACGGGGAGATTTCCTTGGCGAGGAACGCAACACCCCAGGCGCCATAGACCACGGAGGGGATGGCGGCGAGCAGGTCGACCACGTAGCCGAGGCCGGAGGCGAGGTTGCGCGGGGCGAAGTGCGAGATGAAGAGCGCCACACCGATGGCGAGCGGGGTGGCAATCACCAGGGCGATCACGGCGGCGATGAGGGTGCCGATGACGAGCGGCCAGATATAGGTGAAGAATCCTTCGCCGCCCTGGATCTGGTCGGCCGGAGCCACGAGGGCCGGGATCGCCTGGACGACCAGGAACAGTGCCACGCCGAAGAGCACGGCGAGGATCAGACACCCTGCCGCCAAGGTGGCGGCGGAAAAGACTTTGTCACCGGTGTGGCCTGCGCCCCGGGACTTGGTCAGGGAGGTGGTGGTCACTTCATGGTCCTTCGGTTTGGGTGGGAATCCGGGCTGGGGACGCGTCTGCGCCGGGGTCCGGCAAATCCTGGTTCTTCGAACAAATGCGTCGGTTCCCTGCCCCGTCGCGGCCGCCGGTGGCGGCCGTTTCGGAACAGGGAACCTTCGTCAGGCTGGTGTTTCCACTATGCCTTTGAGCGCAACGTTTCCCTAGGCCTTGCCCTTGACTGCCTCGAGGGCCGTCTTGACCTTGCCCTGGAGTGCCGCGGAGAGCGGTGCCGACTTGGCGGAATCGGCGGCGGCCTTCTGGCCGGCGTCGGACGCTGCGTAGTTCACAAAGGCCTTGACGAGGTCGGCGGTGGCCTTCGTGTCATAGGTGGTGCAGACGATGTGGTAGGACACCAGGACGATCGGGTAGGCGCCCGCAACCGTGGTGGTGCGGTCCAGCTTGATGGCGAGGTCGTTGGCGTTGCGGCCCTCGACCGGCTTGCCCTGGTCAACTGCCTTGGACGCGGCGTCGGCGGAGATCTTGGTGAAGGAGTCGCCGACCTTGACCTGCGCGGTGCCGAGCTTGCCGCTGACTGCGGAGTCGTCGGCGTAGGTCACGGCGCCCGGGGTGTCGGTGACGGTCTTGACGACGCCGGAGGTGCCCTTGGCGTTCTCGCCCTTCAGGCTCGCGGGCCAGACGCCGGCGGCCTTGTCGGTCCAGACGTCGGGGGCGACGGCGGCCAGGTAGTCGGTGAAGTTCGTGGTGGTGCCGGAGTCATCCGAGCGGTTCACCGGGGTGACCTTGAGGTCCGGCAGCTGGACGCCCGGGTTCAGGGCCGCGATGGCGGGGTCGTTCCAGTTGGCCACCTGGCCGCGGAAGATCTTGGCAATGGTGGTGGCGTCGAGCTTCAGGTCCGTAATGCCCGGCACGTTGAACGCCACGGCGATCGGGGAAATGTAGACCGGGATGTCGAGAGCTCCGTCGGGGCCGCACTTGGCCTTGGAGCTGGCGAGCTCGTCGTCTTTGAGGTAAGCATCGGAGCCGGCGAACTGGGCCGAGCCGTCGAGGATCGCCTTGCGTCCGGCGCCGGAACCGTCCGGGGAGTACTGCACGGTGGCACCCGGGTTCGCGGAGGCGAAGTTGGTCTTCCAGACATCCATGGCCGCGCCCTGGGCGGTGGAGCCGACGCCGGTCAGGGTGCCGGTGACAGCGGGACCCGAGGCGGTCGGCGCGGCGGACGTAGCCGCGTTGGTTGCGTTGTCCGAACCGCAAGCGGTCAGCGCGAGCGCGCCAACGGCGATGACAGCGATAGCCGCGTTGCGGCCGAAGCGGAGTGCCTTCACTTAGATGTACCCCTTCCAGGGCTTTGCGTGCCGGGCCGGAGAAGGCCCGCAAGGATGCGTACGGTTTGTACCTTTACCGAAGGTAGGTCGCCCAGATGAAGAGAATTGCGGTCCAAGGTGAACGGCTGGTTAACGACGCCGGACCATTGGTTTACATCTGCCGGGTCACCATTGTGTTCTGTGCGTCACAGTCGTATCGGTGAAACCCCAAAAAGGACCCTTGGGACAGACCCGCCTGCCGGACTGCCGCGCCTGCCCGTTGCGCCCGTGGATTGTGCCGTCCCGGCCCGTGACAAGGCTGTGACCGGGCCGCGACAAGGCCGTGAACGGCCGGGGCGGGGCAGCAAATAGACTGGAGGGCATGGCCTCCGCGACTGGACTCTCCGCAAGCGCACGATTCCTGCGCGGCCGGGTCCGCACCGGCTTTGTCCGGAGCCGGAACTCCCTCATGCCGGCCATCCAGATGACCGCGTGCGCCGTGGGCGCCTACGCGTTCGCCGAATACGTCCTGGGGCATAGCGGGCCGTTGTTCGCTGCCACCTCATCCCTGATTGCCCTCGGTTTCTCCCGCGACCCCAGGCTTCGCCGCGTCATCGAGGTGGGCCTGGGCTGCACCCTCGGGATCGTGGTCGGGGACTTGCTGCTGCACTGGCTGGGCTCCGGGATCTGGCAGGCCGCCGTCGTTCTCCTGTTTTCCATCCTGCTGGCCCGGTTTCTGGACAGCGGGACCATCTTCACCACCCAGCTGGGTCTGCAGTCAGTGCTCGTGGTGCTCCTGCCCGCGCCGGCCGGGGGCCCGTTCACCCGGAGCATCGATGCCGTGGTGGGCGGAGTGTTCGCGCTGCTCGTGACCATCCTCGTGCCCAAGGACCCCCGGCGTGAACCCCGCAATGACGTCAAGAAGCTCCTGCACGAGCTCGCCGAGGTGCTGCGGGAATGCGCCTCGGCGCTGAGCTACAGCGACGCCACCCAGGCCTGGCATGCGCTCATCCGCGGGCGGAACTGCCAGCCCCTCATCGACGCCATGCGGCAGTCGCTGCGCGCTTCCGGCGAGGTGGCCACCCTGGCACCCGCCTACCGGCGGCACCGGGACGAGCTGGACCAGATGGATCAGTCGCTCGACTATATAGATCTCGCGCTTCGCAACAGCCGGGTCTTTGCCCGCCGGCTAACCAGCGCCATCAACCATGCGGCGCTCTCGGACGAGGCCACCCAGAACATCGCCGAGGTCCTGCAGGAGACGGCCGCCGCCGTCGACGAACTGTCGCTGGGCCTGGCCGAGGTGCACGACGGCACCCGCCGCGCCCACCTGCGCACGGCCCGCTCCGAGCTGCGGCAGATCGCCGGGCGCCTGCATCCCCGGATCCTGGACGTTCACCGGCTCGAGGGCGAAACGGTGGTCATGCTGTTCCGGCCGCTCATGGTGGACCTGCTCGAAGCCGCCGGCGTGGATTCCGGAGAAGCCCGGGACATCCTTCCCCCGCTCTAAGTACGGCCCCTCACCCCGGCCGCGCCGTTCGTTGTCGCTGCCCCCGGATAGTGTGGACCAATGGCTACAAAGACTTCCCGGGGGCCGAAGGCACCGGGCTACAAATGCGCCGAATGCGGCTGGACGACCGTCAAGTGGGTGGGCCGCTGCGGCGAGTGCCAGGCGTGGGGCAGCGTCGAGGAGACCGGCACCGCCGTCGCCCGGACGACGGCGGCCACCACGGTCCTTGAACCTGCCCGCCGGATCGCCGACGTCGACGCCACCACGGCGGCCTTCCTGCCCACCGGAGTGGACGAACTCGACCGCGTGCTCGGCGGCGGGCTGGTGCCCGGCGCCGTGATCCTGCTCGCGGGCGAACCCGGGGTGGGCAAGTCCACCCTCCTGCTGGACGTTGCCGCGAAGTTCGCCCGCACCGCGCAGGACGTCCTGTACATCACCGGCGAGGAATCCGCCGCCCAGGTCAAACTCCGCGCGGACCGGATCGACGCCGTCGCCGAATCCTTGTATTTGTCGGCCGAAACGGACCTCGGGCAGGCCCTGGGGCAGGTGGAAAAACTCGAACCGCGACTGCTCGTGGTGGATTCGGTGCAGACCCTGAGCAGCGCCGACGTCGAGGGAAGCGCCGGCGGGGTGTCCCAGGTGCGCGAGGTTGCGGCCTCCCTGATCGCCGCGGCCAAGCGCCGGAACATGACCACGCTGCTGGTAGGACACGTGACCAAGGACGGCTCCATTGCCGGGCCCCGCCTGCTGGAACACCTCGTGGATGTGGTCTGCCAGTTCGAGGGCGAACGGCACTCCCGGCTGCGCCTGCTGCGCGCCGTCAAGAACCGCTACGGACCTACCGACGACGTCGGCTGCTTCGACTTGAACGAGGACGGCATCGAGGGCCTCGCCGATCCCAGCGGCCTGTTCGTCTCGCGGACGAAGGACCCGGTGTCCGGAACCTGTATCACGGTGACGCTCGAGGGCCGCCGGCCGCTGCTCGCCGAAGTCCAGGCGCTGCTCGCCGAGAGCGCCAGCTCGCAGCCCCGCCGCGCCACGAGCGGCCTGGACAGCTCGCGCGTCGCGATGCTGCTCGCCGTCCTGCAGCAGCGCGCGGGCTGCCTGCTGAACAAAGATGACTCCTATGTGGCAACGGTCGGCGGAGTCAAGCTCAGCGAGCCCGCCACGGACCTCGCCGTGGCCTTGGCCGTGGCTTCCGCGAAGGCCAAGAAGCCCCTCCCCCAGCGCCTGATCGCCTTCGGCGAGGTAGGCCTGGCAGGCGAAGTCCGTCCTGTCCCCGGCATTAACCAGCGCATCCAGGAAGCACACCGGCTCGGCTTCACCCATGCCGTGGTGCCGTCCAGCCCCAACGGGCACGGGCCGGTGCCCGCGGGATTCACGGTCCGGGAGGTCGGCCACCTGGCCGAGGCACTGGGGCTGCTGATCAGCTGAAGCCCGGGCAGCCCTGGAACGTGGCGCCTGCAACCGGAGCCTCCGGTTGCAGGCACAAAGACGACTTAGGGCCCTAGCACTGGAGCGCCGGCGGACGCACGATTGGATTGTGGCCAGGGACGGTTGCACGGGATGCGGCCGGCCCGGCCGGCGCGACCGCGGCGAAGGGATGCGTCATGATGTGGGGTTACGGGTACCAGATCGGCTGGATGTGGCTTTGGGGCGTGTTGCTGCTCGCCGGGATTGCGGTGCTGGTCATCCTGGCCATCCGGCTCGTGACAGGCGGGGTTCGCCATGACGGCGGGGGCGTGGCGCCGGGCCCGGGCCAGCATGGTCCCGGGCAGTATCCGCCGCCGGGGCAGGTCACCCCTCCCGGTTCTTTTCCTGCTCCCAACGGACCTGTTTCCCCGCTCCCCGGACGGTCCCAGGCCCGCCTGATCCTTGACGAACGCTTTGCCCGGGGCGAGCTCTCCGCCGAGGAGTACCGCGAGAGCCTGAAGGTGCTGGGTGAGGAGTCCTAGTGCAGCCGCTCAGCCGCCGCAGCGCCCTGCTCCTGGGCGGTCTTGGCGTGGCCGGAGCCGCGGCCGGCGCAGCGGGGCTCGCCTGGACGCTGACGTCCCTCGGCGCGCCGGTTTCCGGGGCTGCCCTGACGCACCCGGCCGAACTTCGCAGCGCTGGCGGCAGCCTCGCGCTCGAGCTGGAGGCGGCCCGGGGTCCCGTGCAGCTTGCCGGCCGCCAGGCCACGGCCCTTGGCTACAACGGGACCAGCCCCGGCCCCACGCTGCGCCTGCGCGCAGGTGACGTGCTCAGCATCCGGCTGACCAACCGCTTGGCTGAACCCACCAACCTTCACGTGCACGGGCTCCATGTGTCCCCGGCGGGGGCTGGGGACAACGTGTTTGTCGCGGTGGACCCCGGCGGCAGCTTTGATTACGAATACCGGCTGCCGGCCGACCACCCGCCCGGCGTCTACTGGTACCACCCCCACCACCACGGCATGGTCGCGGAGCAGATCTTCGGCGGCCTTTTCGGCGCGATCGTCGTCGAGGACGCCGTCCCCCTTCCGGTGTCTATGGACCGCGTCCTGGTGGTGTCCGACACGGACCTGGACGCCGCCGGAAACGTCCGGGACGTTCCGCCATCAGAACGCATGGCCGGCCGGGAAGGCGGGCTGGTGCTCGTCAATGGCCAAAGCAACCCTCTGCTCAGCGCCCTTCCCGGGCAACGGGAGCGGTGGCGGCTGGTCAACGCCTGCGCTGCCCGCTACCTGCGGCTGCAGCTGGACGGTCAGAGCATGCAGCTGCTCGGCATGGACTCCGGGCGCTTCCAGTCGCCGGCAGCCGTGGAGGAGGTGCTCCTGGCGCCGGGGAACCGGGCCGACCTTCTAGTGACGACGATGGCCGGCGAGTCGGTTCTCCGGTCCGCTTACTATGACCGTGGCAGCATGCCCGGCATGATGGGCCGGGGTCCCGCCGGACGGGGCCAGGGGGACCCCTCCCAGGGCGTCTCCCTGGCGACGCTCCAGGTAGCGGGCGAATCCGTCCCCGGCCCCTCCGGGGTGCCGCCCCAGCCTGCCCCCGCGGATCTGCGCCAGGCACCCGTCGCCGCGCACCGGCAATTCCTGCTGGCAGCCGGCATGGGAGGAGGGAGCATGGGCGGAGACGGCACCGGGATGATGGCCTTCACCATCAACGGCCAGGAATTCGACGAGGCCAGGACGGACACCACCGTAGCGGCCGGCACAGTGGAGGAGTGGACCGTGGTCAACACCAGTCCCATGGACCACCCGTTCCACCTGCACGTCTGGCCGATGCAGCTCATCTCGGTCGATGGCGCAGCCCCCGCCTCCCCTGCCTGGCAGGACGTGGTCAATGTGCCCGCGAACGGACGCGTGACCGTCCGGATTGCCTTCAGAGACTTCACCGGACGATCCGCGTATCACTGCCACATCCTGGACCACGAGGACCTCGGGATGATGGGCGCCATCGAGGTCCGCTGAATCACTCGACCTCTTGCGCGAAATACCCCCCCGGGGTATGTTGGGGCGTAGCCATCAATGACTGAGCACCCTTCAGGAGCATGCATCATGGAACACCGGCACACCGGCCCCGGCGTTGACAAGAGTGTCGACCAACACACCCACAGCCACGGCCCGCACGGGACGCCGCACGGTGGCCACGGGGTGCATGCGGCCGCCCCCGCCACGGCAGGCCCCGCCGGGGACAGCCACATGGTGCACAGCCAGGGACAGCATGCCGGGCACAGCGTCGCGATGTTCAGGGACAGGTTCTGGCTGAGCCTGGCCCTGGCCGTTCCGGTGGTCTTCTTCAGCCCCATGTTCGCGGATCTCCTCGGCTACGAGCCGCCCGTCTTTCCCGGCTCGGCCTGGATTCCCCCGGTGTTCGGCACGGCGATCTTCATCTACGGCGGCCAGCCCTTCCTCAAGGGCGGCCTCAGTGAGCTGAGGACGCGCAAGCCGGGAATGATGCTGCTGATCGCGATGGCCATCAGCGTTGCCTTCATCGCCTCCTGGGTGACCAGCCTGGGCCTGGGCGGTTTCGACCTCGACTTCTGGTGGGAGCTGGCGCTACTGGTCCCCATCATGCTGCTGGGCCACTGGATCGAGATGCGCGCCCTCGGCTCCGCCCAAGGCGCACTGGATGCCCTGGCAGCTCTTCTGCCCGACGAAGCCGAACGCGTCACCGGCGCCGGGACGGAGACTGTCAGCGTCTCCGAGCTCCGCGCCGGAGACACCATCCTGGTCCGCCCCGGCGGCCGGATGCCGGCCGACGGTGCGGTCAGCGACGGCCAGGCCGAATTCGACGAATCCATGATCACCGGCGAATCGAAAACTGTTCTGCGAACACCGGGGGATCCCGTGGTGGCCGGCACCATCGCAACGGACAACTCCGTGCGGGTCCGGGTGTCAGCCATCGGCGAGGACACCGCCCTCGCCGGGATCCAGCGTTTGGTGGCCGAGGCGCAGGCATCGTCCTCCCGGGCCCAGGCCCTCGCCGACAGGGCGGCCGCGTTCCTCTTCTACTTCGCCGCCGGAACCGGCCTCCTCACCTTCGTCTTCTGGACCTTGATGGGCAGCGTCACCGACGCCGTCACCCGCACCGTGACCGTCCTCGTGATCGCCTGCCCCCACGCCCTGGGCCTTGCCATCCCGCTCGTCATCGCGATCTCCACCGAGCGGGCAGCCCGGGCGGGCGTCCTGATCAAGAACCGGATGGCGCTGGAGCGGATGCGGACGGTCGACGTCGTGCTCTTCGACAAGACCGGAACCCTGACCCGGGGCGAGCCGGAGCTCAAGGGAGTCGTGAGCGCCGCAGGCGCCGGCACGGCAACCGGCCAGGACGCAGTCCTGGCCCTCGCGGCCGCCGTGGAAGCCGACAGTGAACATCCCGTAGCCCGTTCCATCGTCGCCGCCGCGCGGGAACGGGGGCTGGAGATTCCGACGGCGGACGGGTTCACCTCGCTGACCGGCCGCGGAGTCCGTGCCACGGTCGGTGGCCGCACCGTTTACGTGGGCGGCCCGGCACTGCTCCGGGAACTGGGTCTGCAGGAGCCCCCGGCTTTGGCCGCCGCCACCGGGGCCTGGCTGGAGCGCGGCGCGGCTGTGCTCCACGTGGTGGACGGCGGCACCGTGCTGGGCGCTGTCAGCCTCGAGGATGCCGTACGGCCCGAGTCCCGCCAGGCCGTCCGGGCCCTCCAGGCCCGCGGCATCAAGGTGGCCATGATCACCGGCGACGCCCGGCAGGTCGCGCAGGCCGTCGCCGCCGAACTCGCCATCGACGAAGTGTTTGCCGAGGTCCTGCCCGCGGACAAGGACAAGAAGGTGGCAGAACTACAGGGACGGGGGATGAGAGTGGCCATGGTGGGCGACGGCGTCAACGATTCCCCCGCGCTGGCACGGGCGGAGGTGGGGATTGCGATCGGCGGCGGCACGGATGTGGCCGTGGAATCCGCCGGTGTGGTCCTGGCCGGCAACGACCCCCGGGCCGTGCTGTCGATGCTCGACCTGTCCAAGGCGAGTTACCGGAAGATGTGGCAAAACCTCGTGTGGGCCACCGGGTACAACATCATCTCGGTGCCGCTGGCGGCCGGGGTTCTGGCCTTCGCGGGGATCGTCCTCTCCCCCGCCGCGGGCGCCGTGATGATGTCGGCGTCGACAATTGTGGTGGCCCTGAACGCGCAATTGCTGCGCAGGCTCAAGCTCAATCCGGCTGCGGCCGGCTGAGCGGAAGAAGCCAGGCATGCCGGAGACGAACCCCCGCGATTCATCATTCGGGCGATCCTTTGCCCGCGTGGGCCCGCGGATGGACGCCCGTGGGGCGGCGGAGCACCGTCGGCGCCTCGTGGAAGCGGCGTACGGCGTCGTCGTCGAAATCGGAGCGGGCTACGGGGCCACCTTCCCGTTCTACCCTTCCGCGGTAACGGGCGTGCTGGCCCTCGAACCTGATCCCACGCTCCGGGGGTTGGCCCGCGCTGCTGCCAGCAAGGCGCCGGTGCCCGTCACCGTACAGGACGGCGTGGCGGAAGCGCTGCCGGCGGCGGACGCCTCGGTGGACGTGGTCGTCTCCAGTTTGGTGCTGTGCAGCGTGGCGGACCAGGCGACCGCCCTGGCGGAAGTGGTCCGGGTCCTGCGGCCCGGCGGCGTGCTGCTGTTTTATGAACATGTCCGTTCGGCGCACCGGGTGCTGGGGGCCGCCGAAGACCTGATCACACCGTTGTGGAGCCGCGTGGCAGGCGGATGCCACCCGAATCGGGACACCGCTGCCGCGATCGCCGTGGCCGGCCTCACCGTGGAGGGCCTGGAGCGCTTCGGCTTTTCGGCCCTCCCCGGCAACCCGCGGCTGGCCCACGTCCTTGGGGCGGCGAGCAAAGCCTGAGCCCCCCGCCGGCGTGACGTTCCGTCCAGAGCGGCTCCGTCCCAACCTCCCCGCCCAACGTTCCCAGGCTCAAACGCTCCCGGGCTGAAACGCTCCCGGCCCAACGTTCCCGGGACGGCACGCAAAAGGACGCGCCACGCGAAAGGGACGCCCGCCACTATGGCGGACGCCCCTTTCGGCGATGCTCTCCGGGCGGACCCGGCCTTGGTGGCTAGGCCTTCTTGGGAGGCAGGGCCAGCTTGAAGATCTTGGCCCATGTGGAGCCGACCTGCTTCAGGAGCGGGCCCGTGGTGTACGGCAGTCCGTAACGCCGGCAGATCTCCTGCACCTTGGGCGCCACTTCCCCGTAGCGGTTGGACGGCAGGTCCGGGAACAGGTGGTGCTCGATCTGGTGCGAGAGGTTGCCGGTCATGAGGTGCATGAACTTGGAACCGGAGATGTTGGCCGAGCCGATCATCTGCCGCACGTACCAGTCACCGCGGGTCTCGCCCTCGACCATTTCCTCGGTGAAGGTGTCAGTACCTTCGGGGAAGTGGCCGCAGAAGATCACCGCGTGCGCCCACACATTGCGGACGGCGTTGGCTGTCAGTGTGCCGTAGAGGGCCTGCTTGCCTGAACCGGTGAGCATGGCGACGGCGGGCGTGGCCGCGTAGTCCTTGGTGAACTGCTTGAGAGCCTTGCGGCCGAGGGCCTTCAGGTCCCGGACGAGGGCTTCCTTGGATTTCCTGCCCTCCTTGAAGTCCTGGAGTTCGAGGTCGTAGATCGCGATGCCCCACTCGAAGACGGGGGCCAGGAGCGCGTTGTAGACCGGATTGCCCAGGTTGAACGGCGTCCACTTCTGCTGGGGATCCATGCGCAGCAGGTTGTATCCGACGTCGTTGTCCTTGCCGATCACGTTCGTCCAGCGATGGTGGAGATCGTTGTGGGTGTGCTGCCACGAGCGCGCGGGGGTGACGAAGTCCCACTCCCACGTCGTGGAGTGGATGTCCGGGTCCCGCATCCAGTCCCACTGGCCGTGCAGGATGTTGTGCCCGAGTTCCATGTTTTCCAGGATCTTGGCGAGGCTCAGCAGGGACGTGCCGGCGACCCAGGCGGTCTTGTTCTTGCTGACCAGCAGTGCGGCGCGGCCGGAGATTTCCAGGCCTCGCTGGATTTTGATCATGCGGCGGATGTAGGCGGCGTCGGAGGATCCGCGTTTGGCGAGGATGTCGTCCTTGATGGCGTCAAGTTCGCGGCCCAGCTCCGCTACCTGCTCGTCAGAGAGGTGCGCAGCTGCCGGCGGACGCACCAGCGGACTGCCGGACTCGGCAAGGGCGCCTGGCCGCTTCTTCGCGGCCGTGCGCACCTTTGCTGCCGCGACATCGACGGCTGAACCGCTGGCTGGACCGCCTGCGGCGGGGGTGTTCGCGTCGGGGGTGTCGGCGTCGGATAGATCAGGCGTGTTGGAAACAATCGTCATACGGTAATACTCCTCAGAGGTCGAGGTTAACGGGGCCGGCGGCTGCCGACACGCACGTCTGGATTAGTTGGCCCGGTTCGCCGTGCACTTCGCCTGTGCGAAGGTCGCGGACGTGGCCGGCCCGCAGCGGGATGAGGCAGCTGTGGCAGATGCCCATGCGGCAGCCGCTGGGCATCAGGACTCCGGCGTCCTCGCCGACATCGAGCAGCGGGGTGTCGCCGTCGGCCTCGACTTCGCGGTCGGAGGCCTCGAAGGTGACCAGGCCGCCGTCGTGCCCGGCACCGGCGGCGAGGCTGGTGGTGAAGCGTTCGATGGTCAGGGTGCCCGGCCGGACTGCCGCGGCCGGCGCGGCGTCCTCGGCTTCGGCCTCCCAGAGCGCCTCGGTGTCGTTGAGGAAATCCTCCGGACCGCACGCGTAGGCGGCGCGCTGGCGCCAGTCCGGGCACAACCGGTCCAGATCGGCAGCGGAGGTGAAGTCCAGCCGTCCGCGGTCCCCGGTGAACCAGTGCGTGACGCGGAAGTTGGGGAACTGGTCTGCGAGCTCGGCGAGTTCCTCACGGAAGATGGCGTCCGCGGCGGTGCGGGCCGTGTGGATGAGGACGACGTCGGAGTCGGGACGGTGCGGCACGAGGGTGCGGATCATCGACATCACGGGGGTGATTCCGCTGCCCGCGGTGAGCATGAGCAGCGGGCGCGGGTGTTCCGGCAGGACAAAGTCGCCCTGCGGGGGCGCCAGGAACAGGATGTCGCCGGGTTTGGTGCCGCGGACAAGAGCGCCGGAAACGGCTCCCATGTCGGTAACCGTGATGGCCGGATCCTGCCCGGCGGGGGCGCTGAGCGAATACGACCGCCAGTGGCGGACACCGTCGAGCTCGACGCCGATTCGGGCCCACTGGCCGGCAAGGTGCGCTTGCCAGCCGCGGCCGGGGTGGAAGAAAATGGTGGCGGAATCGGCCGTTTCTGGAACCACCCGGGTGACTACGCCACGCAATTGGCGTGCGGAGAACACAGGGTTGAACAGCGACAGAATGTCTTCTGGAGCTAGGGGGGTGGTCAGTAGAGATGCGGCGCGCGCCAGCTTACGGAGCCGGATCATTCATTAACCATATGTCAGTTTGCGCCATACTTCTTCACCCAAGGCATACGATCGACTGTAGAAAACTATCCCGCCGCAACAACTCGTTGGATTGTCTATGAACGCCTCCCCTGTCCGGGAGCCCACCGGCTCCGCTCCCGCCTACGATCCGCCGTGGCTGGCGCTGCCCCGGGAGGTCAGCGACATGCTGCGGCCCAGGATGCCCGGCATCGTCGAGGCCATCATCGAGGCCGTCCCGCAGCTTGTTCCGGCGTATGCCAGGCCGATTGAGGGGCGGTTCGGCCGCGGCCTGAGGAGGGGTGTGGCCGCGGCGCTGGACCGGTTCCTGCAGCTGCCCGGGACCCGGCTGCCGGCGCTGTCCCAGGAAAGCCGGGATCTGGTGGCCGGGCTGGGCAGCGGGGAATTCCGGCAGGGCCGGAGCATGGACGCCCTGCTGAGCGCCTACCGCATGGGTGCCCGCGTGACCTTCCGGGAAATGTCCCGGGTCTCCGTGGAACACCATCTGGGCCAGGGCGTCGTGGTGGACCTGGGGGAATCGATCCTCGCCTACATCGACGAGCTCTCGGCCGTGAGCGCCGAGGCCTACGCCTTCGAACAGTCCGAACGCGCCGGAGCGGTGGACCGCCGGCGCACCGAACTGCTGGACCTGCTCCTGCTCGGCCAGGCCGACGAGGCGGCCCTGCGCCAGACGGCGGCGATGGCGGACTGGTCCCTGCCCCAGCGCATGGCGGTGGTGACCCTTCCGCTGGACCGGGCAGCCGGGCTGCGGCTGCGGCTCGGCCCAGGAGCCCTGGTGATTGAACGCGAGACCGACGTCGTGGCCCTGGTGCCGGCGCGGAAGTCGCAGTCTGCCCGGGAGGAGCTGGACCGCGCCCTGAAGGGGCGCGGAGCCTCCGTGGGGCCCTCCGGCGGCTGGGAAAAGGTCCCGGATTCACTGCGGCTGGCCGTGCTGGCGGCCGCGGCGCTGCCGCCGCGCGAGGGGCCCGAGGACCCACCGATCTGGGCTGACGAGCACCTGGCGCAGGTGGTTCTCGCAGCGGAGCCCTCGGCGATTACCGAGCTGGCCAACCGCCGACTGGCACCACTGGAAGGACTCCGGCCGGCGCAGCGGGAGCGGCTTGCCGAAACCCTGCTCTCCTGGCTGCGCCACTGGGGCCAGCGGGCCCCCGTGGCCGCCGAACTCGGGATCCATCCTCAGACCGTCGGTTACCGGGCGGCGCAGTTGCGCGAGCTCTTTGGCGACGCCCTCGAGGACCCGACGGCGCGCTTCGAGCTTGAGCTGGCCCTGCACGCCGGCCGGCGGTAGGCCGCTTACCCGGCGAGTTACCCGGCGAGCGCCTGCCGGCTGTGGAGCCGCAGTTCCAGGTCATGCATCACGAGCGCCGCCAGGTCCTCCAGCGCGGAGGTGTCCTCGTCGCTGAACTCGCGGGCTCACGGTCCAGGATGCAGAAGGTGCCCAGGTTGTAGCCGTCCGGAGTGCGCAGCGGCACCCCGGCGTAGAACTGCAGGCCGAAATCGCCCGCCACGAGCGGATTGGACAGCGTCCGGGGATCCTTGGTGGCGTCCTGGACAATCCAGGCATCGCCCTGCAGGACTGCGGAGGCGCACAGTCCGGGATCGCGGCCGATTTCGCTGACGTCCGTGCCGTGGTGGGCCTTGAACCAGATACGGTCATGGTCCACCACGCTGACAATCGCCACGGGCACCGAGAACATGCGTGCGGCGAGCGCCGCGATGCGGTTGAAGGCTCCGTCCGCCGGGGTGTCCAGGATCCGGTACCGCTCGACCGCCTGCATGCGCCCGTCTTCATCGGTCAGCAGAGGAGCCGCGTCCCGGCGGTGGCGCCCGGCGCCGTTGATGACTTCCTGCCGCAGGGCCAGGGACACTTCCCGGGCCGGCGGGCGGGCCGCCGGATCCCTGTCCAGCATGGAGGTCAGCAGGGCCACCCACATGGGCGCGAGCCCTTCGGGGATGTCCGGGTCGTTGAGTAGGCGGGCCAGCGCGGACTGGACCGGCGCGCCGGGGTAGGCCATCTTCCCGGTCAGGCCTTCCAGCAGGACCAGCCCCAGCGAATAGACGTCGCTGGCGGGGCCGGCCGGTTCTCCGGCGGCCTGTTCGGGGCTCAGGTAGGCGGGGGTGCCTGAGCTGTCGTCCGGGTCTCCGTGGTGGCCTTTGCGGATGGTGATCGCCACGCCGAAGTCGCTGAGTTTGGCGCGCGGACGCCGGTCCTCCACGCTGTAGTCCACAAGGAGGATGTTGGCCGGTTTGACGTCCCGGTGGATGATGCCGTGGTGGTGGATGTGTGCCAGTCCGTCGGCGAGATCGTGTCCGATCAGCGCCATGTGGGCTGCGGACAGCGGTCCCTCGGCCGAGCGGCGGCGGAGGTCGGGCCCGCGGACGAGTTCCATCACGAGGTAGCTGAGCTTGCGGTCGGGGTTGCTCAGATCCGTCCCGGCATCGAACAGCGTCACGAGGGCATGGTGGGCCATCCCGGCGAGGATCCGCACTTCGTCGTTTTGCCGGCGGATGCGTTCCTCCTCCACCGCATTTTCGTACACGGCGCCGTCTCTGAAGAGCTTGACTGCCACTTCGCGTCCCAGGACCTCGTCCGTGGCACGGTACACGCTCGACTGGCTGCCCCGGCCAATGAGTTCTTCGATCCGGTAACGCCCGCTCAGCAGGAAACCGGGGTCCATGGTTATTGTCAAAGGTTTACGTGGTCCCTCTAATGGGGCCCGCCGGTGAGTATCGGGCGGATCAGTCCAAAGCCGGAAACCGACCCGGCGCCCGCATCGTTAGCAAGGTTACTTATGATAACGCGGAAACCGGATTCCGGAAGACTCTCCAGGGAACCTTCCGGCACCGGCGCCTTGCCGCTATTTGGCGGGGTTGTGCGTGCCGATCGGAACCAGGGTGAGGTCCGGGTGGTTCTTTTCGATCCGGCGCAGGGCCCAGACGTCGTTGAACAGGGCCAGGTATTCCCCGTCGGACCGCAAAAGAACCTCCGCGCCGGGCACGTTGGCCAGCGCAGGCATCGCATCCGCCGTCGAAATCCGGGCCAGGGAATACGGAAGCCGCTCCAGCCGCATGGGCGCGCTGAAGTCGTGCGCCATGCGGTCTTCAACCACCTCGAACTGCATGGGGCCGACGGCGGCCAGAACGGGCGCCTGGTCGCCGCGGATGTCGGAGCGGAGCACCTGGATGACGCCCTCGTGCTCGAGCTGTTCGATGCCGCGGCGGAACTGCTTGAACCGGCTGGGGTCCTTGGAGCGCGCCACCTGGAAGTGTTCCGGGGCGAACAGCGGGATCGCGGGGAACTCCACGGGCTGGTCCAGGAACAGGCTGTCCCCCACGCGGAGGGAGGAGGCGTTGACGAGGCCCACCACATCGCCCGGGAAGGCTTCATCGATCACCTCGCGTTCGCGGCCGAAAACCTGCTGCGCGTACTTGGTGGCGAAGGACTTTCCCGTCCGGCCCTGGGTGACCACCATGCCGCGCTCGAACATGCCGGAGCAGACCCGGATGAAGGCCACGTGGTCGCGGTGGGCCTTGTTCATGCCGGCCTGGACCTTGAAGACGAACCCGGCGAAGGGGGCATCGACGGGGCGGGGCTCGCCGTCGACGTCGGGCCGCGGCGCGGCCGGCGGGGCGAAGTCGACAAGGGCGTCGAGGATTTCCTTCACGCCGAAGTTGAGGGCTGCAGAGCTGAAGAGGATCGGCGTCGCTTTGCCGGCATGGAAGGCCTCGACGTCGAACGCGAGGTTGGATTCGATGACCAGTCCGGCCTCGTCCACCGCGTTGGACCAGTCGTCGCCCTGGCTGGCGGCGGCCTCGTCCGGGGTGAAGTACTCGGTGAGGGCGATGTTGGCGCCGGCGTTGTTGCGCTTGAACTGCGCGAAACGGTCGTTGCGCAGGTCCCAGACGCCGCGGAAGTCGCCGGAGATGCCCACGGCCCAGGTCAGCGGCATCGGCTGCAGCCCGGTGCGCTCGGTGATCTCGTCCATGAGGGCCAGTGCGTCCAGGCCCGGCCGGTCCCATTTGTTGATGACGGTGATGATGGGCAGGTTCCGCTGCTTGCAGACCTCGAAGAGCTTCATCGTCTGGGTTTCCAGGCCCTTCGCGGCGTCGACCAGCATGACGGCGCAGTCCACGGCTGCCAGCACACGGTAGGTGTCTTCCGAGAAGTCGGCGTGCCCGGGAGTGTCCAGGAGGTTGATGACGGTGTCCCGGTAGGCGAACTGCAGTGCGGCCGAGCTGATGGAGATGCCGCGGTCCTTTTCCATCTGCATCCAGTCCGAGACCGTCTCCTTGCGGTTGGCCTTGCCGCTGGAGGCACCGGCCGTGCCGATCACCTTGGCGTGCAGCGCGAGGGCCTCCGTGAGGGTGGATTTGCCGGCGTCGGGGTGCGAAATGACCGCGAAAGTCCGGCGCCGGGCCGCCTGCTTGTGAATCTCCTGGACTCGGGCGGGGCTGAGGACTTCTTGAGACACGATGCTACTTTCGCTGCGGGTGTGGACGGGTCACGGCGCGGAGAGCCCGCGGTACACCCAAGGATCCAAGTTTATCGCAGGCCGTGGACCCGCACGAAGTGGCGGCCAAACACCTTGTACCAACACCGCGCAGGGCACCACGCGCGGCGGCCGCCCGGCTGCACCAAAGTGCCGCCGCCGACGGGACCCGCGACAGCCATTCCGGGGGCTTCGCGCGCACGTCGCAATGGACCACTTTAAGGCTTGCCTGTGCGGAAGTGGCTCTGCTTTACCCCTATCATGGGGAGAGCGGGGAACTGAGTACTTTTGATCCTGCCGGTGGACCCTGGAAACCGGCGTACCTGCGGGCCAGTGCCCGCACCTTTGAAGGGAAATCTATGGCTCGGAGCCCTGAAGATTCGCTCAAGGCGACTCTGGCCAGAGTGGCACCGGGCACCGCCCTACGAGACGGTCTGGAACGCATTCTCCGCGGACGCACCGGCGCGCTGATTGTGCTCGGCATCGACCGGACCATAGAGTCCATCTGCTCGGGCGGCTTCGAGATCGGTATCGATTTCTCCCCCACGCGGCTGCGCGAACTGGCCAAAATGGACGGCGCCATTGTCTGCGACAAAGATGCCAGCAATATCCTGCGCGCGGCGGTCCAGCTTGTCCCGGACTCGAGCATCGAAACCCAGGAATCGGGCACCCGGCACCGGACCGCGGAGCGGGTGGCCATCCAGACCGGAGTCCCTGTCATTTCGGTCAGCCAGTCGATGCAGATCATCGCACTGTACGTGAACGGGCTGCGGCATGTCCTGGAGGGCTCGGAGAAGGTCCTGGCCCGCGCCAACCAGGCCCTGGCAACCCTGGAACGCTACCGCTCGCGCCTGGACCAGGTGACCAGCTCGCTCTCCGCCCTGGAAATCGAGGCCATGGTGACGGTCCGCGACGTCGCGGTCACGCTGCAGCGCCAGGAAATGGTGCGCAGGATCTCCGAGGAAATCTCCCAGTACGTCCTGGAACTGGGCGAGGACGGCCGCCTGCTCTCGCTGCAGCTCGACGAGCTCACCGTGGGACGAGGCCCGGGCAGCGACGTGATCATCCGCGACTACTCCGGCCCGGCGGCAACCGCCGAGGACATTGAGAAGGCGGTCAAGGCCCTCGTGAGCCTGGGCCCCACCGAGCTGATCGATCTGGGCAAGATCGCCGGGATCGTCGGCTTCGCCGGCGGCGAAGCGAACCTCGACGCCGTCGTGCAGCCGCGCGGCTACCGCCTGCTCTCCGGCCTCAAGGCCGTGCCGAAAGCTGTCGCCGACCGCCTGGTGGACCACTTTGGCGGCCTGCAGTTCCTGATGGCGGCAACGATCGATGACCTCATGACCGTGGATGGGATCGGTGACCAGCGGGCCAGGACCGTCCGGGAGGGCCTGAGCCGCATGGCCGAGGCCAGCCTGCTGGACCGCTTCCTCTAGCCCGCCTCACCTTTCCGACACCCTTCGACGGGAACTAGTTGAGCTGGAATACGGCCTTGTCGCTGGTCTTGTTCGCCAGCCGGGCCGTGAAGACGTAGTAGGCGCCGCCGGCTCCGGGCTTGGCGGCGACGGGTTCGCAGCCCTGCACCGTGCGGTTGCGCTGCCACGGGAAGTTCGCGGTCTCGCTCTTGCCCGGCGCGATGGTCTTCATCAGGTCAGTGCTCTCCGCCTGGCAATCCTTGGACGAGAAGATCCGGTCCGAACCGCTGGTGATCATGTATTCCATCTGCGACGTCCCGATGTTGACCGTGCACGGCACCTTGTTGTTGTTGGTCACTTTGAGGGTTAGCAGCGGCTTCTCCCCCGCGGCATAGACCTGTTGGTCGGTGGCGGCCGTGACGATCAGCAGATTCTGCTCGCAGCCATCGCCCGATGTTGTGGGGGTGGGAGTGGCCGACGGGTCCTCCGAAGCCCCGGGGCTCCCCGACGCTGAGGCTGTTGGCTGGTTCGACGGCGCGGCACCTGCCCCGGACGGCTCGCCCGACGGCGCCGTTCCCGCTCCGGAAGGCTGACCTCCGCCCAGGGCGTTGGAGACGGCGGCAAAGCCGCCGAAGGCGACGGCGAGGACGATTAGCAGGACCACGCCCGCAAACAGCCGGCGTCGGCGGTACACCGGGCTGAGCGGACGCCGTCCGGGCCTTCCGGCGGATTGGCCTCCGCCGGGTCCTTTCGGCCGTGAACCACCCGTTGCTGAACTGCCTTGCCTGACCATTCTTCTAGCCTAGAGAACGCTGCGGGCTATGGCGTCCGACCACGCCGCGGGACCCGCAGCCGTCCGGATCGGTTCGCCGGATCTATTACGCTGAATGGATCGAAACTCTAACCCACACCCCTTCCGTCGATGCCGTGGCGCCACCCGGATCCCGGGCCGCCGGGCCGCTTCCCTCCGGTGAGCTTGCCGCCGGAGGGCTTGCCGTTGCCGCGGATCTGCCCGCCCTCCACACCGCGCTGGATGACTGGTTCGCGTCCAACGCCAGGGAGCTGCCGTGGCGGGCGGCGGAGTGCACGCCTTGGGGCGTGCTGGTCAGCGAGGTCATGCTCCAGCAGACACCGGTGGTCCGGGTCCTGCCGGTCTGGGAGCAGTGGCTGCGCCGCTGGCCGGAGCCGTCCGCCCTCGCCGCGGAGCCCGCGGGGGAAGCCGTCCGGTCCTGGGGCCGGCTGGGGTATCCGCGGCGCGCGCTGCGCCTGCACGCGGCCGCCGTCGCCATCAGGGACAGCCACGCCGGGACGGTCCCCGGCGCCTATACCGAACTCCTGGAACTCCCGGGCGTGGGCAGCTACACAGCAGCCGCCGTTGCCGCCTTCGCCTTTGGGCGCCGGGAAACGGTGGTGGACACCAACATCCGCCGGGTCCATGCACGCCTGGTCTCGGGCTCGGCGCTGCCGTCGCAGGCCCTGACCGCAGCCGAAATGCGGCTGGCGGCATCGCTGCTCCCGGAAGACCCGGCCGCCTCGGTCCGCTGGAACGCCTCCGTCATGGAACTCGGCGCGATGGTCTGCACGGCCCGGGCCCCCAAGTGCGGGCAGTGCCCGGTCCGTGACTCCTGCGCCTGGCTTGCCGCCGGCGAGCCGCCGCCGACGTACACGCCAAAGGGCCAGTCATGGCATGGCACGGACCGGCAGGTGCGCGGCGCTGTGATGGCTGTCCTGCGGGTGGCCGAGGACCCCGTGGCGCCGGAACTGTTCCACCGGGCCCCGGCGGACCTGGGCTTCGAACCGGATGGAATCGGGATTCCGCTCGCGGCCCTGCACCGGCTCAATGCGGCTCCCGAACAGCTGGAACGCGCGCTGGCCGGCCTGCTGGGAGACGGGCTCGCGGAACTGCACCAGGGCGGCTTCCGGCTCCCTGCCTGAGGATCTACGCTGGAGCATGCGCAAGCTGGCGGCCGTGGCCGCTCTGGCCCTCACCGCCGTCCTGGTCACCTCGTGCCGGCCGGAGGCCGTTTGTCCGGCGATCGCGCAGGCGCCGGTGGTGTCGTTGACCGTGGACCGGGAGTACGCCCCGTCCGTGAGGACCATCCACCTGTTGGCCTGCCAGGACGGCCGCTGTAAGGAAGCGGACCTGGAACTGGTCCCGGGGAGCGTCGCCGTGGACCAGGGCTGCAAACCGGGCCCCTCGGGCCTCGACGGCGTCTGTTCGGCCACGTCTTCCCCCGACGGCACCCTGACCGGGATGCTGATGATGGAGACGTTGACCGCCAACCGGATCGAGGTGACGGCCACGGGCACGTCCAACACCGGGGCCCCGCTGCCGGCACGGACTGCGGCTTTCACACCCCGGGTGGCGCATCCGTTTGGAGAGCAGCGCGGAAGCTTCATCACGGCCCACGTGGTGCTCGACGCGGCCGGTCTTCGGCCGTCGCCCTAGCTCATATTCCCCGGACTCCGAGGTGCCCGGCCCGGACATCTCTCCGCGCCCGGGCTACGCCCGGCCGGACAACGGCTACGGCTCGCCGAACCCCGAGCTGACGAGGCGTTCCAGATAGCCCACCGCTTTGGCGGCGTCCGGGCCGCTGGCCTCCACATGCAGGACGGTTCCCTTGCCGGCGGCAAGCATCATGAGCTCCGTCATGGAGGCCCCATCCGCCCCGTTGACGGTGACGTCGGCATCCATGGCGGACAGTCCCCCGGCGATCTTGGCTGCCGGCCGGGCATGCATGCCGGCCTGGTTGACGAGCTCGAAGTCCCCCGTGGCGTCCGGCGGCTGCTGGTGCACGTGTTCAGCCTCCGCGGGGTGGACCGGGGGCCGGTAGACGGCTTCGGCGGCGTCCTTCACCGCCGCTGCGTCGGCCCCCGTCTGTGCCGCCACCGCTGCGGCCACGAGTCCTTCCACCAGGGGTGCGTCCGCGAGCAGCACGGATTCCGGATCCGCCGCGAACTCCGCTGCGGACTCGGCCGTCATCACGGCGGATCCGAGGTCGGTGAGCACCACGACGCCGTCACCGGCGGCCTGTTCGAGGGCCGCCATGACCTTCTCCAGGCTGGTGCCGATCCGGCCGTCGTCGGTGCCTCCAGCGGGGAGGATGAGGACGTCAGGCGCCATTTGCGCGGCGAGTTCGGCGGCGCCGTCCGCGATTTTTGCACTGTGCGAGACGACGACAAGCCGGACTGTCATTCGGCTGCTCCGGCCGCGGCGCGCAGGATCAGTGCGCTGGAGACCGCTCCGGGGTCGCGGTGGCCGATGCTGCGCTCCCCCAGGTAGCTGGCACGGCCCTTGCGGGCGAGCATCGGATCCGTGGAAACGGCCCCTGCCTCGGCCGCTTCCGCCGCAGACACGAGGACTTTCCGGACGTCGCCGTCCCCTGCCGCGGCAGCGGCCGCCTCGATCGCGGGCGTCCACGCGTCCACCATGGTCTTGTCCCCGGACTCTGCCTTTCCACGGGCGACGATTCCGTCGCGGGCGGCCTGCAGGGCCGTGGCCAGTGTGGCGGCGTCGACGTCGGAAGTGTCTCCCAGTGCCGTGGCGGCCCGCAGGAATGCCGTGCCGTACAGCGGGCCGGCGGCCCCGCCGACCTTGGACATCAGCGTCATGGCGGTCAGTTTCAGGGCCGCGCCCGGGGTTTCCGGCGGCGCCTCGGCGAGCTTAACCATTACGGCCTTGAAGCCGCGGTCCATGTTCTCGCCGTGATCCGAGTCTCCGATTGGCCGGTCCAGCTCGATCAGCTCAACCCGGTGCTCCGCCATGGCCTGCGCTGACAGGGTCAGCCAGCGCACGGCCCAGCCGACATCCAGCCCCACGGTCAGACGCCCCAGCGGAGGGCCGCGGTGTGCACGGGAGCGTCCCAGAGCGACGTCATTTCGTCATCGAGGCGCAGGACCGTGATGGAGCAGCCCTGCATCTCAAGGGACGTGATGTAGTTGCCCACGAGCGAGCGGGCCACGGTGACACCCTGCTCCGCCAGCCTCTGCGCGGCCCGGCGGTAAACGATATACAGCTCGCTCGCCGGGGTGCCGCCCATGCCGTTGACGAACAAAAGCACCTTGTCCCCGGAACTCAGTCCGAGGTCGCTGACCACGGGGTCCAGAAGCCGGTCGGTGATGCCGTCGGCGTTTTCCATGGGGATTTTGTGCCGTCCCGGCTCGCCGTGGATGCCGATCCCGATCTCGATCTCGTTTTCCTCGAGCTCGAAACTGGGGACGCCCGCGTGCGGAACGGTGCAGGCGGACAATGCCACGCCCATGCTGCGCACGTTCTGGTTGACGCGGTCACCGATCGCGGCGACGGCGTCCAGGTTATCGCCGCGCTCGGCGGCGGCGCCGGCGATCTTCTCGACCAGGACCGTGCCGCCGACGCCGCGGCGGCCCGCGGTGTACAGCGAGTCCTGCACGGCGACGTCGTCGTTGACCAGGACGGTACGGACCTCGACGCCTTCGGCCTGCGCGAGTTCGGCGGCGGTCTCGAAGTTGAGGACGTCGCCGGTGTAGTTCTTCACGATATGCACAACGCCGGCGCCGGAGTTCACGGCCAGCGTGGCCGGCAGGATCTGGTCGGGCGTGGGCGAAGTGAAGACGGCGCCGGGAACGGCGGCGTCGAGCATGCCCATTCCCACATAGCCGCCGTGCAGCGGCTCGTGTCCGCTGCCGCCGCCGGAGACGAGTCCGACCTTCCCGGCCACCGGCGCGTCCTTGCGCACGATGTACTTGGGGTCGGCAAAAACGGTCACGAGGTCGGCATGTGCAAGCCCGAACCCTTCCACTGACTCGTCGACCACGGCTTTGGGATCATTGATGAGTTTCTTCATGGCGGTGCTCCCTGGATGGTGTCCTGGCTGCTTGCTTAGACCCTACTACCGGGGCACGGCCGGCGGTAGGCTCCCGTTTCCCCTTGTGAGGCTTCCCGCCGGGGCTGCGAGCGCCCGTGCCGGCGAGACGGTGCCGCGGCGGGCTCTTGGGCTCCGACGACGATTCAGACTTGCGTGTCGGCCCATGCCGGAAAGTGCGGCCAGGCATCGCCGCCCAACCAGGAAAACGGCGGCGCGGCGAGACGGCCCTTGCGGGTGCGGGACGCGGCCGGCGGCCCGGAGGCGGATCCGGGGCCGGCCGTTCGTCCGCCTACGGGTGCATCGGCATCGGGCGACAACTGATTCGCAGGTTCCGGCGATGGCTGGTCCGGCGTATCGAGCGAGTGGACCCGCGGCGCTGCCGGGGCGCTGGCGGCTGTCCTGCGCATATCTTTGCTGGGCGAAGCGGAGAAATCGGGAAAAATCACGTCATTATGCAATTTTTTGCCTCCGGAAGTATGGCGGCCCACCCCCTGGGCCGGCATCAGTTTATCCACCAAATTTATTGAATGGAAGCCCCCGTCCTGCGAGGCGCCGCGGGGTGCGGCGGGGTGCGGCGACTGCCCGCCGCCGGCCCTAGAACGCCGGGGCCGGCCCCGGAACTGCCGGGGCAATCGCGTGGCCATGCCGGAACAGATTCTGCGGATCCAATTCTGCTTTGGCTTCGCTGAGCCGGCGGCGGGAGCCTTCCGGCCAGGCCCTGGCGGCGTCGTCGGCGGATTCGACGTGGCCGTGCATGTTCACGGCGGTGCCGCCGGTTCCAAACGGTGCCAGCGTCCGGCGGGCGGCCGCGATGGCTGCCGGGACAACGTCGGCGCTCTCGGGCATCATGACGCCCACCGCGAAGAACGACCACGCGGCGTCCCGCCCGGCCACGTGGTCGCCGTGGCTCGAAGGCGCCACCGGGGCTGCGAGGGCTCCGCCCATCAGCCGGATCTCAGCCAGAAGGAGGGGTGCGTTGCTGTCCGGGCCGGCGACTTCCAGAAGGGCCTCCGCGAGTGCCTCGTCCAGTTCATTTAGCAGCATGCCGCCTTCGCGCACCGGGACGGGATGCTCCGGATCCAGGTGCACCGCATCGACCTGCGTGAATGGCAGCGGACCGGAGAGGTCTGCCAGGACCGGGGCCACGCCGCGCATCGGGTCAAGGAGGCGTTGGCCCTCAGCGGCAGTCCCTTGCCACGCGAACCGCAGGTGCATCACGAAGCGCCCACGCAGTAACTCCGGGATGTCCTCGAGTTCGGGCAGCCGCAGGAAGGCGAGCGAAGCCGAGGCGTCCGCAGGAAGCGCCGGCGCCCATTCACGGAAGGCCGCGAGGACTTCCCGGGCCCGTTCCCCGGGATAGAAGATTCCGCCCGCGTAGAGCTCGCCGGCCGGGAAGAGCCTGAACTCCATGGCGGTGACGATGCCGAAGTTGCCCTTGCCGCCACGCAGGAGCGCAAACAGCCGGGGGTTGTTGTACTGGTCCACGCGTTGCTGGACGCCGTCGGGCGTCACGACCTCAACGGCCAGCACATGGTCTGACGCGAAGCCATACTTTCGGCCGAGCAGCGGCAGCCCTCCGCCCACGGTGTAGCCCACGACGCCGACGTCGGTGGCGGATCCGTGCAGGCCCATCAGCCCGTAGGGTGCGGCGGCGGCCACGACCTCGCGCCAGCGGATGCCGGCGCCGACCCGGGCCGTGCGCTCTTCCGGGTCGATGTCGAGGTCCAGGAGCCTGCGGGTGCTGACCAGGAGCCCGTCCGTGATGGCGTTGGCGGCACCGTGCCCTGTGGCTTGGACCGAAATCGACATGCCGCGTTCGGCGGCCCAACGGACGGCTGCTGCGACGTCGTCGGCGTCGGCAGCGGCGAGGACCAGGTCGGGGGTGTGGCGGGTGGCGAGGTTGAAGGCCGCGGTTTCCTGGTCATAGGCGGAGTCTCCGGGGAGGTAGACGAGTCCGCGGACGCGCAGTTGGAGGGAGGTTCTTTCGTGAGCGGAGGCGTGAGGGCGCATGGGGTACTTTCAGCTAGGCGGATCGCTCCCCAGCGAGCTCTTAGAAGTTTATAGATCGAGTGGATATATCGGAAGATCTACAAATCAGGCATTTTGGGCGCGCCCTACAGCTCCTTGATCATCCGGGTGTTGCCCAGCGTGTTCGGCTTGACCCGCGCCAGGTCCAGGAACTCGGCGACGCCTTCGTCATGGGAGCGCAGGAGCTCGGAATACACCACAGGGTCGACGGCGGTCTGGTCAGCCATGACTTCAAAGCCGTGCTTCTTGAAGAAATCCACTTCAAACGTCAGGCAGAAGACGCGCGACACGCCCAGGTCCCGGGCGTCCTCCAGCAGGCGCTCCACGAGCGCGTGCCCCACGCCCTTGCCGCGCCAGGCATCGGAGGCCGCGAGGGTGCGCACCTCGGCGAGGTCCTCCCACATTACGTGCAGCGCCCCGCAGCCGATCACCTCGCCGTCGTTCCGACTCGGCAATCCGGAATTCCTGCAGGCTTTCGTAGTAGGCCACCGTTTCCTTGGCCATAAGGATCCGCTGTTCGGCCAGCGGCGCAACCAAGGTCTTGATGGCGGCGACGTCGCCGGTGCGGGCAGGGCGGATACGGATCGTCTCAGTCACAGCCCAATCTTACGGGTGCCCCGGGTGCCGGCCCGCGGCCGGCACCCGGGTCGGCGCCGTCAAAGACCCAGTTCGTCAGGGACGGGGAGGTCCTTGTCCAGCAGGTGGCGGGCGAGGAAGTGCTCCACGACGCCGTACCAGACCTTGGCGTGCTGCGGCTGCAGGATCCAGTGGTTCTCGTCCGGGAAGTACAGGAAGCGGTGGTCGGTTTCGCCGTTCGCGTCGGCCGCGAGCTGTGACTTCGCCAGCAGTTCGTACCAGAGCCGGAGCCCCTCGCCGATCGGCACGCGGTAGTCCTTGTCGCCGTGGATGACCAGCATGGGAGTCCGGATGTTGTCGACGTGCAGATGCGGGGAGTTCTCCATCGCCATCTCCGCCGTCATTTCCTTGAGCCAGTACTGCGCAGCGTCCGTGGTGGGCCCGAACTGGTCCAGGGCCCAGAGGCTGGCGTGCGTGATGATGGCCTTGAAGCGGTCCGTGTGCCCGGCTACCCAGTTGGCCATGTAGCCGCCGAAGGACCCGCCCATGGCGGCCGTGCGCTCCTGGTCGATGTCGGGGCGCTGCACGACGGCGTCGGTCACGGCCATCAGGTCCGTGTACGGTGCCTTGCCCCATTCGCCCCAGCCGCGCTGGATGTGGTCCTGGCCGTAGCCGGTGGAGAGGGCCGGGTCCGGCAACAGCACCGCGTAGCCGCGGGCTACCAGCAGCCAGGGGTTCCAACGCCAGGTCCAGGCGTTCCAGGATCCCAGCGGGCCGCCGTGGATCCAGAGCAGCAGCGGGGCCGGATTCACGGCGGACGCGCCCTCCGGAAGGGCCAGGTACGCGGGCACCCGGGCGCCGTCGGCCGCCGTCGTCTCCACTCGTTCGAGCGTCCCCTTGAACTGCGGTCGCTCGGCCGGCGCCGGCAAGCGGACGACGCCGCCGGAGGCGAGGTCGATCCGCACGGGTTCGGCGGGAAATTCGTAGGAGCTGCGCAGGGCGTAGGCGCTATGCCCGTCCGGTGCGACCACGACGTCGGTGTACGCGGCGTCGTCGGCTGTCAGGCGGGACACCTGGGCAGCCTGGCCCGGTCCTGCGACCGGGATCCGGAAGACCGGCGCGGCGCCGTCCTCGTCCGCGGTGACCAGCAAGGCCGATCCGTCCGGCAGCCAGGCGGCGGGGCGGGCCCAGCGGTCCCAGTCGTGGGCAAGGGGCGTCAGCGCGCCCCCGCCTGCCGGTACGGCGACGTCGAGAAGGTGGAGCTTGATCTGCGGGGCCGCAAACGGGGTGGTATCGCTTTCACTGACCACCACGAGGCTCCGGTTGTCCGGGCTGACAGGTCCCGGGTAATAGTGCATCCCGTCCGTGTCCAGCAGCACCGTCCGGGTGCCGGTGGCGACGTCGATCGCCACCAGCACGGAGCGCGAATCGGCGTTCGCCAGCGGCTTCGTGAAGCTGCTGTAAATGGTCCTGCCGTCCGGGCTGATCACCGTCTGGGCGTCCCTGAGCCTGTTGCCGGCGTCGGGCGTCAGGTTGCGGAGCTTCAGCGGCGGCGCGGCGTCGACCGTCGTCGGCTTTCCGGACTCCCGTGGCTCTCCGGGTTCGACGGCGAACAACCGCGGCTGCGCCGGGCCGAGGTCGGCGTCCCAGTAGCGGACGGGGTAGCCGCTGTGCAGGATCGCCGCGACCTTGTTGTCCTTGCGGGCCTTGCGGCGCTCCTCGTCGTCGTCCTCGTCGGTGGAGCCGGCGAGGACCGGGGCCGCGACCGCCAGGGTGTCTGCATCCGCGGCTGCCAGGACGCTGCTGATCCCGCCGGCGCGGGAAAAGGCCACCCGGGCTTCGCCGCCGCCGGACGGGAGCATCCAGAGGGCATTGACGGGGTCGGCCTCGGGGCTCTCCGGATCGGGACGGGCGGAGGTGAAGTAGAGGTCCCCGTTGGCTGCAAACACCGCGCCCGCTTCCCCCTTGGCGCTGCGCGTGATTCGGCGGGCCTGCCTGGACCCATTCGGGTCAACTTCCCACAGCGCGGCGCAGTATTCGGTGCCCTTGGCGTTAAGCGTGGCCACCGTGGTAACCAGCCGCCCGCCGTCGGGGCTCAGTGCCAGACCGCTCACTCGGGGAATTGCGAGGTAATGGTCCAGGTCATGGAAAGGGGTCTCGGGTTGTTCGCTCAGGGTCACTGAGTCCTTGGCAGCCATGCACCGATTCAACACCTCCTGTGGCGTCGATCACAAAAAGTTCACTGAGAGTGAACCGGCCGCTTCAGAGTGCCCGGGTCCTTCCGGGACACACGGGCCGGGTCGGCCTGCCGCCGGAATCGCAGCGTCCTTTCAGGGGGGCTTGGCATGATGGGTCCATGAACCCTGAAAAGTCCCTGCCCAGACGCTCCATGTTGCTCGGTGCGGCCGCCACGGTTGGTGGCGGCCTGGCCCTTTCCGCATGCGCCGCCCAACCCTCGGACAGCGCGGCCCCCTCGACGGCCGCCGACGCATCGGCGCCTGCGGGCACGCCTGTCCGGGTCGGCAAGCTCAGCGAGGTTAAAGTGGGCGCCACTGCCACCGGGACCGCCAACGGAAAGACAGTCGTCATTTTCCGGTCCGCGGATCAGAAGGTCCTGGCTTATGACGCGACGTGCACCCACGCCGGCTGCCCGGTGGCCCCGTCCGGCCAGAATTTCGAATGCCCGTGCCACGGCTCCGCCTTCAAGGGCGCGGACGGAAGTGTCATAACGGGTCCGGCGCGCAGCCCCCTCGCGCCTCTGACCGCCGCCATCGACGGGGACTGGATCACCGTCACCGCCTGACGGCAACCGCAGGGCGCCTGTTGGCGCCCGGCTGGCATCACACAGCAAGAGGCCCCGCCCACTCTCTTTCGGGAGCGGACGGGGCCTCTTGCTGTGTGGCGTTGAGTTATCGCGCCTTTGGAATTGCTGCTTAGACGCTCGGAGCGATCTCCGGGATGCGCGGCTTGGCGTTGCCCGCGAACGTGAACTTCGCGTCGTCGCCTTCGCCTTCGACGTCCACCACCACGATGTCTCCGGCGTGCAGCTCGCCGAAGAGGATCTTCTCGGAGAGCTGGTCCTCGATCTCGCGCTGGATGGTGCGGCGCAGCGGCCGGGCACCCATCGCGGGATCGTAGCCGCGGGTCGCGAGCAGGATCTTGGCCGCGGGCGTGAGCTCGATGCCCATGTCCTTGTCCTTGAGGCGCTTCTCGAGCCGGGCCACGAACATGTCTACGATTTCGATGATCTCGTCCTGGGTCAGCTGCGGGAAGACCACAACGTCGTCAACACGGTTGAGGAACTCGGGGCGGAAGTGCTGCTTGAGCTCCTCGGTGACGCGGGCGCGCATCCGGTTGTAGCCGGTCTGCGTGTCCGTGCCCGACTGGAAGCCGGTGGCAACGCTCTTGGAGATGTCCCGGGTGCCGAGGTTGGTGGTCATGATGATCACGGTGTTCTTGAAGTCCACCACTCGGCCCTGCGAGTCGGTCAGTCGGCCGTCTTCCAGGATCTGCAGCAGCGAGTTGAAGAGATCGGCGTGTGCCTTCTCCACTTCGTCGAACAGGACCACGGAGAACGGACGACGGCGGACCTTCTCGGTCAGCTGCCCTCCCTCTTCGTAGCCCACGTAGCCCGGAGGGGCGCCGAAGAGCCGCGACACGGTGTGCTTCTCCGAGTACTCGGACATGTCCAGCGTGATCAGCGCGTCTTCCTCGCCGAAGAGGAACTCCGCGAGAGCCTTGGCGAGCTCGGTCTTGCCGACGCCGGTGGGTCCGGCGAAGATGAACGAACCGCCCGGACGCTTGGGGTCCTTCAGGCCTGCACGGGTGCGCCGGATCGCCTGGGACAGGGCCTTGATGGCCTCGTTCTGGCCGACCACACGCTTGTGCAGCTCGTCCTCCATCTTCAGCAGGCGCGAGGACTCTTCCTCGGTCAGCTTGAAGACCGGGATGCCGGTGGAGTTCGCAAGCACCTCGGCGATGAGATCCTCATCAACCTCGGAGATGTCGTCCATGCCGCCGGTCTTCCACTGGCGTTCCTTCTCGGCGCGTTCGGCAATGAGCTTCTGCTCCTTGTCACGCAGCGACGCGGCACCTTCGAAGTCCTGCGCGTCAATGGCGGATTCCTTCTCCAGCTTCATGGCGGCGATCTTCTCGTCCATGACTTTGAGCTCCGGCGGAGCGGTCATGCGTCGGATGCGCAGCCGCGCACCGGCCTCGTCGATCAGGTCGATCGCCTTGTCCGGCAGGAAGCGGTCCGAGATGTAGCGCTCGGACAGGGCCGCGGCCGAGGCGAGGGCGCCGTCGGTAATGGTGACGCGGTGGTGCGCCTCGTACCGGTCGCGGAGGCCCTTGAGGATCTCGATCGCGTGTGCAACGGAGGGTTCCTTGACCTGGATCGGCTGGAAGCGGCGCTCCAGCGCTGCATCTTTTTCGATGTGCTTGCGGTATTCGTCCAGCGTGGTGGCACCGATGGTCTGGAGCTCGCCGCGGGCCAGCATGGGCTTCAGGATCGAGGCCGCATCGATGGCGCCTTCGGCGGCACCGGCACCCACTAGGGTGTGGATCTCATCGATGAACAGGATGATGTCGCCGCGGGTGCGAATCTCCTTGAGAACCTTCTTGAGGCGCTCTTCGAAGTCACCGCGGTAGCGGGAGCCGGCCACGAGGGACCCGAGGTCCAGGGTGTACAGCTGCTTGTCCTTGATGGTCTCCGGGACATCGCCACGGACGATCGCCTGGGCGAGGCCTTCGACGACGGCGGTCTTGCCGACGCCGGGCTCGCCGATCAGCACCGGGTTGTTCTTGGTGCGGCGGGAAAGGACCTGCATGACGCGTTCCATTTCCTGCTCGCGGCCGATCACCGGGTCCAGCTTGTTCTCGCGCGCCGCCTGGGTCAGGTTGCGCCCGAACTGGTCCAGGACGACGGAGCCCGCGGGGGTGCCTTCGGCCTGGCTCGAACCGACGCCGGCTCCGGTGGACTCTTTGCCCTGGTAGCCGGACAGCAGCTGGATGACCTGCTGGCGGACCCGGTTGAGGTCGGCGCCGAGCTTGACGAGCACCTGGGCGGCCACACCTTCACCCTCGCGGATGAGGCCGAGGAGGATGTGCTCGGTTCCGATGTAGTTATGGCCCAGCTGCAGGGCCTCGCGCAGCGAGAGCTCCAGGACCTTCTTGGCGCGCGGGGTGAAGGGGATGTGTCCGGACGGGGCCTGCTGGCCCTGGCCGATGATCTCCTGCACCTGCTCGCGGACACCGTCGAGCGAAATGCTCAAGGATTCAAGGGCTTTGGCGGCAACACCTTCACCCTCATGGATCAGACCCAAGAGGATGTGTTCGGTACCAATGTAATTGTGGTTCAGCATGCGTGCCTCTTCTTGGGCAAGCACAACTACGCGACGGGCACGGTCCGTAAATCGCTCAAACATTTCGCCACACTCCTAGCTACGACGTACTTTGATGCTACGTGCCCGGGTTCCAGATTTGGGGCTTGTTCGCCACAGGGGAAACCGAAGGGTTGCGCTCCCCGGCCCGGACGCTGTCCGGATGCCACACGGATCCCGCCTGCGGCCGTTCGGACGAGCGCAGGCGCGGGACCCGGGAAACAGTCCGGCGGCACCCTCGCGGCGGCGCCGGCGGCGCCGGTCGCCCCGCCGGGAGCGCCCGGGCCGCCGTTCTGCACATACCGCCGTCGGCATAGCAATGCCCCCGTCAGATAACGGGGGCATTAGCATTTGATGCGCAGACTTGATAGGGCCATTGATACTGGCCCTGCACGGAGGTCCGGACTAGGAATTAGCCTTTTGGTAGGCTTCCTGAATTTCAGCCTGGATACGTCCGCGGCTGTTTACCGCATAGCCGTTGTCCCGTGCCCACTGACGGATCTGGGCAGAGTCCTGATTCCGTCCGCTTGAAATTTTGGTGCGCGTGGCGCGGCCGCTTGATGTCTTGCGTGCATGCCCCACAAACCGCTCCAACGCGGAACGCAGGTCTGACGCATTGCCGGACGACAGGTCTATTTCATAGCTCACGCCGTCCAGGCCAAACCGGACAGTTTCGTCCGCGGATCCCCCATCCAGATCATCAACGAGGATGATTTTCACTTTCTGTGCCATAAATGACTCTCTTTCCAAAAGGACGAGCGTTTAGAAAAGCAGGATGTATCTGTAAAAAGTATCCTCCGGGTTACAGCAGAGAGTCAAAGCGTATAACTCCGGTCAAAGGAAACCCGCTCACAGCAATAGGGACTATTGCCCCATTCAGGGGAATTAGCCCCTGGCGGGCCCGGATTCCTGTCCCGGGTTTTGAGCTTCCGCTCGAGCGTCCGCTTCGGCCTGAGCGCGGGCTTCTGCCTGGCGCTCCGATTTATCGGCATTGAATATGGATTTCATGGCAAACCAGAAAAGCAGGCCCACCACGATGGGGGGCACCAATACGGCGATGTAGTCCATGCTCAGTGCCCTTCAGGCTTCAACAGGGGGAAGAGGATGGTCTCGCGGATGCCGGCGCCGGTGAAGAGCATGACGAGGCGGTCGATGCCCAGGCCGATCCCGCCCATGGGCGGCGCGCCGTACTCGAGCGCGCGGAGGAAGTCTTCATCCAGCTGCATGGCCTCTACATCGCCCGCGGCGGAGCGGCGGGACTGTTCGGTGAGGCGTTCTCGCTGGATCACAGGGTCGATCAGTTCGGAGAAGGCCGTGCCGCGCTCCATGCCGCCGATGATGAGGTCCCATGCCTCGATCAAGCGGCCGTCCTCGCGGTGATGGCGGGCCAGCGGCTGGGCGGACGGCGGATAGTCGTAGACGAACGTGGGGTTGAGCAGAGTGGGCTCCACCAGCTCGCCGAAGAGTTCGACGACCAGTTTCTCGGCGTCCCAGGCGGCGTCCACCTTGACCTCGTGCTTGGCGGCCAGTTCCAGCAGTTCAGAGACCGTGGTGTCGGGGGTGATTTCCCGGCCGACGAATTCGGAGAGCCCCGGGTAAACCGCCATCCAGGCCCAGTCGCCGTCGAGGTTGATCTCCCCGGCTTCCGTCTGCAGGACCCGGCCCACGCCGGCGGCGTCGGCGGCGTCCAGGATGATCTCCTTGATCCGGTCCGCCATGACGAACTGGTCGGCCCAGGCCTCGTAGGATTCCAAGGTGGTGAACTCGGGGCTGTGGGTGGAGTCGACGCCTTCGTTGCGGAAGACCCGGCCCATGTCATAGACGCGGTCGATCCCGCCGACCACCGTGCGCTTGAGGTAGAGCTCGGTGGCGATGCGCAGGGTCATCTTCTGGTCGAAGGCGTTCATGTGCGTCTCGAAGGGACGGGCCGTGGCGCCGCCGTGAACCAGTTGCAGCATGGGGGTTTCCACCTCGACGTAGCCCTGGCGGTGCAGGGTTTCGCGGATGGAGCGTGTGATCGCGGCGCGGGTGTAAACCATCTCGCGGGCTTCGTCACGGACAATGAGGTCCACGTAGCGCTGGCGGACACGGGTTTCCTCGTTCAGCCCCGCGTGCAGCACGGGCAGCGGGCGCAGCGCCTTCGAGGCCATGGTCCAGGAGTCCGCCATGACAGACAGCTCGCCGCGGCGTGAGGAGATGACCTCGCCGGTGATGAAGACGTGGTCGCCGAGGTCCACGAGGGACTTCCAGTCCGCGAGCGCCTCCTCACCGATGTTGGCCAGGCTCAGCATGACCTGCAGCCGGACCGCCTTGCCGTCCAGGCCGCCCTCCTGGAGGGTAGCGAAGCAGAGCTTGCCCGTGTTGCGGACGAAGACAATGCGGCCGGTCACGCCGACGACGTCGCCGGTGGTTTCGTCGGCCTGCAGGTGGGCGTATTTCTCGCGGATTTCCGTGAGCGAGTGCGTACGCTCGACACCCACCGGATAAGCCTCGACGCCGCGTTCGATCAGCTTGGCGCGCTTCTCCATGCGGATGCGCGTCTGTTCGCTGGCATCGTGCGGCTCGGCGGCGTTGTGCGGGGCAGGGGTGTTTTGGGAAGTCACAATCCCCAAGTTTACCGTCGATTTCCACCCGGTCAGGTCCCGGCAAGTTCGGCCGGGCGTTGACTGCGCAGTCCGGGTGCGGGAATAGACTCAGGGCTGTGGAGACGTGGACCGTGAAGACTGACGACGGCGAGGGGCACCTCGAGCTGCATACGTTCCGGCCGGAGACGCCCGGGCCGGGCGGATCGGCCGCCGCGGGCGCCACAACCGGCGCTGGACCCGGCGCTGGATCCGGCGTCGTCGTCGTGCACGGGACGCTGGTGACCGATGCGCTCTACCGGCCCTTTGCCCGAAAGCTCAGCCGGCTGCTGGGCCGGCCGGTGCACTGCTACAACCGGCGGGGGCGCGCCGGTTCCTCCCCCCAGCCGGCAGACTATTCGGCGGCCACGGAGGTGGCCGACCTGGCAGCGGTGCTGCGCGAGACCGGCGCCAGCGACGTCGTGGCCCACAGCTATGGCGGGTTTGTGGCCCTCCAGGCCGCCCGGAGCCTGCCTATCCGCAGGATGGTGACCTATGACGCGGCCGTCAGCCTTTCGGGGAACCTCAGCCGGCGCTGGCGGCCCGAGCTTGAGCGGTCGGTGGCTGCCGGCAAGCTTGACGAGGCCTGGGCCCATTTGGTGCAGGGCCTGGAGACGGCGGGCCCGGTGTCCCGGCTGCCGCTGGGCGCGTTGCGCATGCTGAGCATCGTCTCGGCGAGGACCAGCCTGGGCGCCGAAATGCGGGAACTGCTGCCCACGGCCGTCGCCGAGATGCGGGCCGTGCTGGATGCCGACGCCGAGGTCGCCGATTTCACCTCCATCACCACCCCCACGCTGATGCTCAGCGGCGGCTGGAGCCCGGCGTACTTCGCCGAGACGGGCCGCCAACTCGCCGCCGCCGTCCCCGCGCTGACCTTCGCCGTCGTTCCCGGGCAGCTCCACGAGGGCCCCATCCGGCCCGGCAACAGGCTGGCCCTGCGGGCAGCGCGGTTCCTGCTCGGCGGGCCCGGTGCTGCGTCCACGGCTACGGGCCGAGGGATAGGCAGCATTACCGGAACAATGGCTGGCGGCATGCCCGGCATCTACGGGCGCATCCCCGGGCGGATCCCCGGCCGAACGCGGCGGCCCGGGCCGGACCGCTGACGGGCCGCTAGCGCGGCCTGCCGTTAGAATCGGGGGCGACCCTTTCGAAAGGACCCCCTTGGCCAAGCTCTATTTCCGCTACGGCGCCATGAACTCCGGCAAATCCACGGGGCTGCTGCAGGCGGCGTTCAACTATGAAGAACGCGGACAGCGGGTGCTTCTGGCCAAGCCGGACGTGGACACCAAGGGCGACGCCGACGTCGTGTCCCGCCTCGGCATGACCCGTTCGGTGGACTTCCTGATCCCCGCCGGCGCGTCAGCCCGCGCCCTCTTTACGGCCCAGGCCCATGGGGACGATCCCGATGCCCTGCTGCAGCACGTGGAGACCTCGCCCGTGGCCTGCCTGCTGGTGGACGAGGCGCAGTTCCTGGAACCGGCGCAGGTGGACGACCTCTTCCGCATTGCGGTCCTGGACAACGTCCCCGTGCTGGCGTACGGCATCCGCACCGACTTCCGGACCCGGGCTTTCCCCGGTTCGCTGCGGCTGCTGGAAATTGCGCACACCCTCGAAGAGCTCAAGACCATCTGCCGCTGCGGACGCAAGGCCATCTTCAACACCCGCCGGATCGGGGACCATGTGGTTTTCGACGGCGACCAGGTGGCGATCGACGGCCAGGACGTCTGGTACGAGTCGCTCTGCGGCGCCTGCTACCTCGAGGTCTCCGGCGGCCGGCTGGGCAACTAGCACCGGGACTTAGTGCACCGTCTACTGCATGGCGGCGTGTGCTCGGCTAGGCTCGGAGCATGACCCGCGAGAACATCAGAACCCCCGACGGCGGAACGATCGAGCTTTTCAGCACGGGCGCCGAGCTTGCCTCGGCGGGCTCGGGCATCGTCGTCGTGCCGGCCTCGATGGTGACGGCCGCCGATTACACGCGTTTCGCGCAGAAGCTCAGCGCATCGCTGGGCCGGCCGGTGCACACCTTCAACCGGCGCGGACGCGGCTCGTCATCCCCGCAGCCGGAGGACTACACCCTGGACGTGGACATCCACGACCTCGACGCCGTCATGAAGCACACGTCCAGCACGGACGTCTTCGGCCACAGCTTCGGCGGTGCGGTGGCCCTGCACGCGGCCCGCACCCTGCCGGTGGAACGCCTGGCGGTCTACGACCCCGCCGTGTCGGTCAACCACAGCGTCACGGCGGACTGGACGCCAGAATACGAGCGGGCGACGGCGGCCGGCGACGACGACCGCGCCCTTGCCGTCCTGCTCAAGGGCTTGGAAACCGGGAGCGCCCTGTCCCGGATGCCGTTGTCCATGCTGACGCTGGCGAACAAGCTTTCGGCGGGCACCCCGATCGGCAAGCAGCTGCGCGACCTTATGCAGACAGGTGTGCGGGAGATCAAGGCGATCATCGCGGCGGACATGCCGGCGGAGCCGTTCCTGGAACTGCCGCTGGAGACGCTGATCATCGTCGGCGAAAAGAGCCCTGCCTACTTCGGTGTGGCCTGCGCCCAGATCCACGACGTCCTCTCCGGATCCAGCTACACGATCCTGCCGGGCATGGGCCACGACGGCGTCAACAAGGCACCGGACAAGCTCATCGCCGAACTCAGCGCGTTCTACGCCGGCTGACTCCCGGCCACCAACACCCACGAAGCAACGCAGCGTCACTTAGCGCCCATCGGACCGTCCGGAATCGGCGCTAAGTGACCCTGCGTTTGTTTATTGCGGCTAGTGGGCGACGGGTTGTGCCACGCCTGCGGTCTTGCGCATCATAGCGGACAGCACGACGGCGCCGAGCGCTATGACGGCCGCCGTCAGGAACGCCGCATGCATGCCGGCCACCATGCCCGAAGCTGCGGCCACGAATGCGTAGATCGAGACCAGGAGCGCAGTGCCGGCGGCGCCGGCCACTTGCTGCAGGGTGCTCATGATGGCCGAGCCGTGGGAGTACAGGTGCGGGGGCAACGGGTTTAGGCCGGTCGTGAAGGCCGGGGTGAATACGAGCGCGAGGCCCAGGCTCAGGGTCACATGCAAGGCAATGATCCACCCCACCGGTGACGCGGCGTCCAGCATGGAGAACTGCCACAGGGACAGCACCATCATGACCGAGCCCGTCACCGTCAGCGGCAGGGGGCCGATCTTGTCGAAAACGCGGCCGATGAAGGGCCCCAGCAGGCCCATGGCCAGGCCGCCCGGAAGCAGCACCAGGCCGGTCTCGAGCGACTTCAGGCCGCGGATTTCCTGCAGGTACAACGGCAGCAGGATTACCGCGCCGAACAATGCGACCATGGCCACGACCAGCAGGAGTACGGACACCGTGAACATCCGGAAGGTAAACGCGCGCAGGTCCAGCAGGGGCCGGTCGCTCTTCTGCAGCTTCAGCTGGCGCAGGACGAACGCTGCCAGGGCCAGCACTCCAACGGCCAGCGCCAGCACGGCGGGCGTGCGGGATCCGGCGTCGCCGCCGCCGATCTGGCTGAGGCCATACACGAGGCCGCCGAACGCCGGGACCGTCAGCACTACCGAGAGGGCATCAAGCCGGGTTTTCTCCGTCTCGCCGATGTTGGTCAGGTACCTGGCCCCGATGGCCAGTGCGGCGAGCGCGATCGGCAGCACGAAGACGAACATGAACCGCCAGGAAAAGTGCTGGAGGATCAGGCCGGAAACCGTGGGGCCCAGTGCTGGCGCCACCGAGATGGCGATGCTGACGTTGCCCATGACGGCGCCGCGGCGTTCCAGCGGCACGAGCGTGAGGATGGTGGTCATGAGCAGCGGCAGCATGATGGCCGTGCCGCCGGCCTGGACGATGCGGGCCAGCAACAGGACTTCGAAGCCCGGGGCGACGGCGGCCAGCAGAGTTCCACCGGAGAACAGCCCCATGGCCAGCAGGAACACGGCACGGGTGGACAGCCGCTGCAGGATGAACCCGGTGGTGGGAATCACGACCGCCATGGTGAGCATGAAACCGGTGGACAGCCACTGCACGGTGGGGGCGTCAACACCGAGGTCCACCATCAGCCGCTGCAGGGCCACGTTCATGATCGTCTCGTTGAGGATCACGACGAACGTGGCCACCAGCAACGTCACGATGATGGTGACGGACTCCCGCGACATCTTGGCCGGCGCGGGAGCTGAGGCGGGCGCGGCCGGCGTCGGTCCCGGGCTGGCGGGACCAGCGCCCGGCGCGGGGGCGCCGGCGTTGTTGGAAGAGACGTCTGTTGACATGGGAATTCCCTCAGGGCGTTGGGTGTGGGTCCGGCGAGCGTCGGCGCTGCTGCAGGTTGCAACAGTCTAAGCCCTGGGCGCATTCCCGTCACCGGAGCAGAATTCCACCGCCGGAAAAGCAACGCGGGGTCACATCCGGCCCCGGCATGGACCGTGTCTGACCCCGCGTTGCTGTTTGCTGGTCCCGCTGGTGTCAGGCGTCCAGCGGCACGTTGTCGATCAGCCGCACCGGACCCACCTTGGCCGCAATGATTGCCAGCGCTTCGCCGCGGAACGGGGTTTCCTTGCAGTTCTCCGCGAGGGGTTCGAGGGTGCGCGGATCCACGACCTCGAAATAGTCCAGTTCCACGAGCGGCTGGGACCGGACCAGGGCCTGCGCGGACTCGACGTCGAGGGGCTGATGGGCGTTGGCGCGCTCCTCGATGAGCCGCAACGCCCGGGAGAGGACCAGGGCGGCCCCGCGCTCGTCCTCGGAGAGGAAGCGGTTGCGGCTGGACAGCGCCAGTCCGTCGGACGAGCGCACAATGGGCACGGGTACGATCTCCACCGGGAAATTCAGGTCCGCCACCATGCGTTGGACCAGGGCCAGCTGCTGGGCGTCCTTCTGGCCAAAGTAGGCGCGGTAGGCCGGCTGGCCTCCGCCGGGAAGCCCGGCGCCCGGAAGGCCATAGTGGAGCAGTTTCGCGACGACGGTCAGCGCGCCGTCGAAGTGTCCGGGCCGGGACGCACCCTCCCACTTTTCACCCAGGGGCCCTGCCGTGATCCGCACGAGGGGCTCCCCGCCGGGGTAGACCTCCTCCACCGCCGGCGCGAACGCCAGGTCAACGCCTTCGGCGTCAAGCAGGGCGAGGTCGGCCTCCAGCGTCCGGGGGTACCGGTCCAGGTCCGCGGCCTCGCCGAATTGCAGCGGGTTGACGAAGATGCTGGCCACGACGACGTCGTTCTGGACGACGGCGGTGCGGGCCAGCTGGGCGTGCCCCTCGTGCAGGGCGCCCATCGTGGGCACCAGCCCCTGGGATGTGCCGCCCTTCTGCGCCAGCAGCCGGGCGCTTGCGGCGCGGAGCTGGGCAGCGGTGGTGACGAGTTGGATTGCCATGTCAGGGTCCTTCCGGGGCGCGGGTCCCGTTCTGGTCGGGGCCGCGGAGCGCCTGTTCGATGCCGTCGAGTTGGTCCGGCTTCAAGAGCCCGCGGCTCCCTGCCCGGCGGGCTGTCGCCCGGGCCATGGCCAGGTACGCCTCCAGAATATCGCCGCCTGAGCCGCCGTCGTACTCGCGGAGGGCACCGGCGTGCGCGGCGACCGTGCCGGTGTCGCCGCGGGCCACGGGCCCGGTCAGGGCCGATTCGCCGGAGGCGAGCGCGTTCTCCAGCGTGGCGCGGAGCAGCGGGCCCAGCATCCGGTCCGGGGCTTCGACGCCGACGTCGCGGAGCAGCTGCGAGGCCTGCGCCACGAGCGTGACCAGATGGTTCGAGCCATGCGCCAGGGCAGCGTGGTACAGGACGCGGTCGGCTTCTGCAATAGCGACGGGTTCGGCACCCATTTCGACGACGAGTGCCTGGGCGATCGGCAGCATCGCGGCGTCGGCCGTGACGCCGAAGGTGCAGTCCAGGAGCCGGGTGAGGTCCAGGCTCATGCCCGTGAACGTCATGGCCGGGTGCAGGGCGAGCGGCACGGCGCCGGCGGCGCGGACCGGGTGCAGGATCCCGACGCCGAAGCGTCCGGAGGTGTGCGCCACGAGCTGGCCGGGCTGCCAGGCGCCCAGCTTGGCAAGGCCGTCCACGAGGGGGCCGAGGGCGTCATCCGGGACGGCGAGCAGGACCAGTTCGGCGCGCTCCACGATGTCCTGCACTTCCAGGATGGGCACGCCCGGCAAGAGTGTTTCGGCGCGTTCGCGGCTGGCGTCCGACACGGCGGACACCCCAATGACGGCGTGCTCGGCTCCGCGCAGCGCCGCCCCCAGGACGGCACCGACCTTCCCTGCACCGATGATTCCGACGCCGAGGCGTCCTGGTTTAGCCATGATGCGGGCCTTCCTGAGTGTCTGGTGCGGGTGATTGCGCGGGCTGCGTGGTTGGTTCCATCCAGTGTTCGCTCGTTTGGCGCTTGCGTGCGGCGCGGGCGCGGGCGGCCTGGGCATCCAGGAGGGCCCGGGCCTCATCGAGGCCGACCTGGATGAGCCGCGGGGCGACCGGGCCCGCGGTGGTGTGCAGGACCAGGTCCGCCACCCGGAACCTGCGGGCGAGCGGCCCCTGCTGCAGCGCCATCGACTGGGTGCGCTGGTGCGGCACCACAACGAGGTTCCGCCACCACCGTCCGGATCTCAGCAGCAGTGCGGTCTCCGTTGCGGTGAAGCCGTTCCGCCGCCAGCCCAGCGGTGCCAGAAGCCGGGCCCGGCGCGGCGTGGTGACGAAGCCGCCGTCGGCGTCCTGCCGGGCCGCTGTTTCCTGTGCTCCGGCGTCCCGTGTTCCGGTTGGGTCCGCGAGTCCGTTGATTCCTGCCGTGAAGACGCCCGCCGGGTCCGCGGTTCCGGGGTCCGGGAGCACAAGGGAGAGGAGTTTCAGGACGTCGGTGAGGGATCCCACCGGCAGGAGGGTGGTCCGGTGGGAGCCTTCCCGGGCGCTTCCGGCCAGGCCGTAGCCGGCCACATTGATCTGGATCCGGTACCAGCCGAACAACCGCCACAGCGGCGGCTGGCTGATCTTCAAGGCCTGGATCCTGCCCGGCGGCACGGTCTGCGCCTGGGTGTCCAGCAGGCCGTAGCGCAGCCGGATGCCGTCCGGGGAAACGGCGGCGGTGAAGTTGTAGCCCTTGTTGAACGAGGACCAGTAGGAGGCGGCGAGTCCGATCACGGCGGGGATCAGGAAAACCGTGAAGCTGCGGTTTTCGGTGATGGCGGACAGCAGCACGGAGGCGACGCCGCCGGCCACGATGGCCAGGCCTTGTTCACTCAGGATCACTGAGCCCATCAGGCGCGCCGGCGGCACGGTCAGGACGGTCCGTTCCGGTGCCTCAACAGCGGCGGCCCCCGGTTGCCCCGGTTCCATCGCCTGCGACGGCGACAGCGTCCCGCCGGAGGCACCGGAGGCACCGGCGAGAATTGTCGCGCGGAGCTGGCGGGCCTCGTCCGCCCGCAGGTAGGCCAGGTGCACAGCGGATTCTCCGGCGTCGGCGACTTCGAACCTGAGTTCCGCCAGGCCGAAAATCCGGGCCAGCAGGGGCTGCACGACGTCGATGGCCTGCACCCGGTCCAGCCGGGCCTGGCGCTGCTGCCTGAACAGGAACCCGGTGTTGACCCGGACGTACCCGTCCGCCACCTGGTAGCGGGTGAAGTACCAGCTCAGGACGAAGCCGAGCACGGTCAGAAGCAGGAGGGTGCCGCCGCCGAGCAACAACCACGGCGCACGGCCGGCGAACCGCTCGTCAAAGACCGGGCCGCCCTGGAGCAGCCGTTCGAAGGAGTCCCGTCCGAAGAAGAAGAACAGCGCGGCCACTGCCACCCAGCCGCGGACGAACGGCGATCCCGGGTGGACACGCAGCCAGCCGGCGTCGGCGGTACGGGTGTCTCCCAAACCGGGGCCGGTTTCCCCCGCGGTACCGGTGTCTCCCGAACCGGGGCCGGTTCCCGGCTCCCGCGCCGCCGGGAGACCCTCCGGTGTCAGCGCCATGCCGTCATGGCCTTCCCGTCACAGCCCGGCCAGACGGGCTTCGCCGCGGGCGGACAGCTGTTCGCGGAGCCGGGCTCCCTCGCCGGCGGGCAGTCCGGGGATCTCAGCGTTGGTCCCGGCGGACGCCGTGTGCAGCTTCAGGGTGCACAGGCCCAGTGGGCGTTCGACGGGTCCCACCGCGATGTCCACATACTGCATCCGCCCATAGGGGACCACGAGGGTGCGCTGGAAAAAGATGCCACGGCGGACCAGGAGGTCATCGTCACGCTCGGCGTAGCCGATCGAGCGCACCTGCCGGGGAATCAGGACGAGCCGCCAGACCGCCAGAAGCAGCCAGACGGCGGGAACGGCAACGGCCAGCCAAAGCGGCGGCCACGTCCAGGCGCCGTTGAGTACCAGCACCAGGGGAAGCGACAGCAGGACCACTGCGATCAGGTTGCCCAGCGCCCACTCCGCGAGGCGCACGGTGACGTACTTCGGTGACACCCTGAGCCAGTCGATGCCCGGCGGGTCAATCGCTTCGGTAGGCATATTCGCCTTCTGCGGAGGGCTTGTTGCGCTTTCCCTGCACCTCGTGCCCGGATTCGGCGTCGCCGTCCTCGGGCGGAATCCGGCAGAACCGCTCGACGACCAGCCCCACGACCACCATGATCAGCCCGCCGCCGGCCATCGCAAGGGCCTGCCAGGTGATGTCCTGGTTGCTGCGCAGGTTCCACAGCCGCAGCTGCTCGATCACGATTCCCGCGTGCCAGCCCAGCAGGACCGTGCCGGTGTAGGCGCAGGCCTGGGCCAGGACCAGGGTCCACGCCGCGAGGATGGGGTTGAGGATTTTCTTCTTCTTGCCGTTGCGCCAGCGCAGCACGCGGATGCCCAGCACGAGGGTGAGCACCACGATCACGCCCATGGTCAGTAGCCCGGTGAGCGGCAGGACGGGGGTGGCCAGGCTGTAGCGGCCGGCCATCACGGTGGCGAACCAGCCCGCCACGGCCAGGACAACAGCAATGGCCAGCAGGAGCAGGGGGTTGGTCAGCTTCACGGCCGGTCCACCCTACGGGGGACGCCGGCGGCGTCTGCGCCTGTGACGTCCGCGGGGGCCGGGGGCCGGAAGCCGTCAAACGGTGCGAGGTCGGCGAAATCGTCGGCTTTGGCGGCGAGCTCGCCCACGCGTTGGCCGTTGAGCTCAGCCGCGGGATCGATCAGTGACCACGGGTAGAGCACGAACGCCCGTTCCGCGGCCCGGGGGTGTGGCAGGGTGAGCTCGGGGTCGGAACTCACCAGGTCACCGTAGGTGATGATGTCCACGTCCAGGGTCCGCGGTCCCCACCGGACCTCACGCACCCGCAGGTGCTTCTGTTCCACGGCGTGGCAGTGCCGCAGCAGTTCTCGAGGCGGCAGGGACGTCTCGACCGCAATCACCATGTTCAGGAAGTCGGGCTGATCCGCCGGGCCGCCCACGGCCTTCGTCTGGACGATCGGCGAGATGGCCAGGAGGCGTACTTCCGGCGGGTCGACGAGATCGGCGACGGCGGCGGACAGCGTGTCGCTGCGCTCACCCAGGTTGCTGCCGAGCGCGATCACCGCGCGGGTGTAGAGCGGGCTCATGTGCGTCTCCGGTGCACGCTGACAGAGACATCGCCGAACTCGACCTCGATCGGGGCCTTCGGCTTGTGCACGGTGATGTCCACGGCGGCCACGCCGAACTTCTGCAGGACGTCGTCGGCAATCCGCACGGCCAGTGCCTCGATCAGGTTCAGCGGCTCTCCCGTGATCCAGTCCCGGATGCAGCCGGCGACTTCGCCGTAATGTGCTGTGTCCAGGACGTCGTCCGACGCTGCAGCCTTGCTGAAGTCAAGGTGCAGCACCGCGTCAACGACGAACGGCTGGCCGTCGCGGCGCTCGAAGTCGAACACTCCATGATGGCCGACGGCGGTGACGCCGCGCAGCGTGATCTGGTCCATGACGCCGGCCGGATCAGTTGGTGCCGGCGGCGGCCGGTGCGGAGTGCGCCGGGGGTGCCATGCGGGCGGCCACCTTGACGGCGTCCAGGCTCGGGCCGACGTCGTGCACCCGCACCGCCCAGGCGCCGCGGAAGGCGCTGATGGCGGTCACGGCGGCGGTGGCGGCATCGCGTTCAACCGGCTGGGCGGCCTTGCCGGCCACGGTCAGGAGGCTGCCGAGGAAGCGTTTGCGGGAGCCGGCCACGAGGACCTTGTGGCCCATGGCCTGCAGGACGTCCAGGCGCTGCAGCAGTTCCCAGTTCTGGACGTCGTTCTTGGCGAAGCCCAGCCCCGGGTCCACGATGATCTGTTCCGGGCTGACGCCTGCGGCGTAGAGCTTGTCGCGGACGCCGGCGAGTTCGGCGACGACGTCCCGGGCGACGTCATCGTAGTCGGTGAGGTCATTCATGGTGCTGGCGTCGCCGCGGCGGTGCGTCAGGATATAGGGCGCCTTGGTCCGGGCGGCCAGTTCAGCCATTTCCGGTTCGAGGGTCAGGCCGGAGACGTCGTTGATGATCGCGGCGCCGGCTTTCAGGGCGGCGGCCGCCGTCGCGGCGTGGGTGGTGTCGATGCTGACCAGGGCGCCGGCCTTGACCAGGGCCTCGATAACCGGCAGCACGCGGCGCTGTTCCTCGTCCACGCCGACCGCCGTGGCGCCCGGACGGGTGGATTCGCCGCCGACGTCGATGATGTCCGCCCCGGCGTAGAACATCCGCAGGCCCGCCGCGATCGCGGTGTCCGGCGTCGCGTAGTCGCCGCCGTCGCTGAAGGAATCGGGGGTGACGTTCAGGATTCCCATGACGAGTGTCCGGTCCGTGGGCAGGTCCTGGAACTTCGCCGCCGGGCGCGGCTTGCGCAGGATGGGCAGGGGCGAGGTTGCGGGACCGGTCCCTGGGGCTGCAGCTAGGGAGTCCATAGTCTGTTTACTTACCTTCCGAGTATGAGGCTCATGGCTTCGGCGCGGGTGGCCGGGTCGTGCAGTTGCCCGCGCACTGCGCTGGTGACGGTCTTGGCACCGGGCTTGCGGATGCCCCGCATGGACATGCACAGGTGCTCGCATTCGACGACGACGATCGCGCCGCGCGGTTTGAGGTGGGTGACGAGGGCTTCGACGATCTGGGTGGTCAGGCGTTCCTGGACCTGGGGGCGCCGGGCGAACATGTCCACCACGCGGGCCAGCTTGCTCAGTCCCGTGACCTTGCCGTCGTGCGAGGGGATGTAGCCCACATGCGCCACCCCGTGGAACGGCACCAGGTGGTGCTCGCACGTGGAGTAGAACGGGATGTCCTTGACCAGCACGAGTTCCTCGTGGTCGAGGTCGAACGTGGTGGCCAGGATCTCCGCGGGGTCGTGGTGCAGGCCGGCGAACATTTCGGCATAGGCCTTGGCCACCCGCTTCGGGGTGTCCAGGAGTCCGCCGCGGTCCGGGTCCTCGCCGATGGCCAGCAGGATTTCCCGCACGGCCGCCTCGATCCTCGGGCGGTCCACTTTGGTGCTTGGATGCTGGGCTTCCCCGTCCCCCGCCGAAGGGTCAGCGGGGGCGGGAACGTCGTCGTCGAAGTTAGAAGTCACAGAAGAAGCCTAGCTGGGAAGGCCGTCAGTCCCGATATCGGTAACGCCGCCGGCTCCTCCTTCGAAGGACTCCTGTCCCGGGACACCCTGGGCGTGCGGCGGCAGGGCGTCCAGCGGCTCTTCGAGCCGGGCCTGGGTTGCTTCCTCCTGCGCTTCGCGTTCGGCCTTCTCCCGGCGGGATTCCACCGGGCCGGCGGACAGGATCGGACGGGTCTCCTTGGAGAGCCAGACCTCGCGGAAATCGCGCTTGCGGATGTGGGTGAAGACCTGGGCGATTTCGGCCTGGTTCAAGGTTTCGCGTTCCAGCAGTTCCAGCGCCAACTGGTCCAGTACGTCCCGGTTTTCGGTGAGGATCGCGTAGGCCTCGTCGTGGGCGCCCTCGATGAGGCGGCGGACCTCCTCGTCGACGATGTAGGCGATCTGGTCCGAGTAGTTGCGCTCGTGGCCGGCGTCGCGGCCCAGGAAGGGCTCGCCGCCGCCCTGGCCGAGGCGCACCGCGCCGACGCGTTCGCTCATGCCGAACTCGGTGACCATCTTGCGGGCGATCCCGGTGGCCTTCTCGATGTCGTTGGACGCGCCGGTGGACGGGTCGTGGAAGACGAGTTCCTCGGCCACACGGCCGCCCATGGCGTACGCCATCTGGTCGAGCAGCTCATTGCGGGTGATGGAGTACTTGTCGTTTTCCGGGACCACCATGGTGTAGCCCAGGGCACGGCCGCGGGGCAGGATGGTGATCTTGGTGACCGGGGCGGAGTTCCGCAGGGCTGCCGCGACGAGGGCGTGGCCGCCTTCGTGGTAGGCGGTGACTTTGCGCTCGTGTTCCTTCATGACCCGGCTGCGCTTCTGCGGGCCTGCCATGACGCGGTCAATCGCCTCGTCCAGCGCGCGGTCATCGATCAGGTTGGCGTTGGAGCGCGCCGTCAGCAGCGCGGCCTCGTTCAGGACGTTGGCCAGGTCCGCGCCCGTGTAACCCGGGGTCTTCTTGGCGACAGCCTTGAGGTCGACGCCGGGAGCCATCGGCTTGCCCTTGGCGTGCACCTGCAGGATCTGGTCGCGGCCGATCAGGTCGGGGGCCTCTACCGAGATCTGCCGGTCGAAGCGGCCAGGACGCAGCAGGGCCGGGTCCAGGACGTCGGGCCGGTTGGTGGCGGCAATCAGGATGACGTTGGTTTTGACGTCGAAGCCGTCCATTTCAACCAGCAGCTGGTTGAGGGTCTGCTCGCGCTCGTCGTTGCCACCGCCGATGCCGGCACCGCGGTGCCGGCCGACGGCGTCGATCTCATCGACGAAGATGATGGCCGGCGCGTTGGACTTGGCCTGTTCGAACAGGTCGCGGACGCGGGAGGCGCCCACGCCGACGAACATTTCCACGAAATCGGAACCGGAGATGGAGAAGAAGGGCACGCCGGCCTCGCCAGCGACGGCGCGGGCCAGGAGGGTCTTGCCGGTGCCCGGAGGGCCGTAGAGCAGCACGCCCTTGGGGATCTTGGCGCCGACGGCCTGGAACTTGGCCGGCTCCTGCAGGAATTCCTTGATCTCCTCAAGTTCCTCGACGGCCTCATCGGCGCCGGCGACATCACTGAAGGTCACCTGGGGCATGTCCTTGTTGACGAGCTTCGCCTTGGACTTGCCGAACTGCATGACTTTGGACCCGCCGCCCTGCATCCGGGAAAGCAGGAACCAGAACAGGACACCAAGGAGCAGCACGGGCACCAGCAGGGAGAAGAGCCCCGAGAACCAGTTGTTCTCGATCGGCTGGTCCGTGAAACCGCCCGACGGCTTTGCATCAGTGACCGCCTTGACGACGTCCTGGGCGCGGGCGTTGACGAAGTAGAACTGGACGTTCTTACCCTTGTCCTGGCCGTCGACCTGCAGGTTGTCCTTCAGGACCAAGTCCACGCGGTTCTCGGCGTCGAAAATCTTGGCCTGTTCAACCTTGCCGGCGGAATTCAGCAGTTCAAGGCCCTTGTCGGTGTCAATCCGGCTTGCGCCGCCCGGCGCCAGGGTGGCGAAGGCAAGCAGCAGCATGGCCACCACGACGACAATCCAGATCCCCGGGCCCTTGAAGAAACTCTTAGCTTTCATCTGTTCGGGGCTGGCCCCGTCCCTCCTGGTAGTGCTGCACGGCGACCGTTCTGCGCGCGTGTGGTGCTGCGTCAGGTTCTAGCTATACACCGTCGCACTAACTCACGCACGGTGAAGTGCAAAAGTTCCCTGTGGGCGTAGCGGGACGCGGCGTCCTGCCGCCCGGTCCCGGGCGGGGGCGTCTCCGCGTGAACGATCTATTCGTATACGTGCGGCGCCAGGGTGCCGACGAAGTCCAGGTTGCGGTACTTCTCGGCGTAGTCCAGGCCATATCCGACGACGAACTCGTTGGGAATGTCATAGCCGACGTACTTGACGTCGATCTTGACCTTCGCGGCCGTCGGCTTGCGGAACGCGGTGCAGATTTCCACCGAAGCGGTGCCGCGGGATTCCAGGTTGGTCTTGAGCCAGGAGAGCGTGAGGCCGGAGTCGATGATGTCCTCGACAATCAGGACGTCTTTGCCCATGAGGTCGGTGTCGAGGTCCTTCAGGATGCGGACCACGCCGGAGGACTGGGTGCCGGAGCCGTACGAGGACACGGCCATCCAGTCCATGGAGACGTGGCTGTGCAGTGCGCGGGCGAGGTCTGCCATGACCATCACGGCGCCCTTGAGCACGCCGACGATCAGCAGATCGCGGCCCTCGTAGTCCTTGTCGATCTGCGCCGCGAGTTCGGTGATCCGTTGCTGGATCTGTTCCTTGGTGTAGAGAACGTGCTTGAGGTCTGCCTGGACGTCGTTTGAATCCACCAATGGCTCCTGTGTAGATGCGGGGTGCGACTATTTTCGGGGCGGCTGTTGAGGCCGGAATACAAGCTTCCCACAGCGGGCGGCTTCGCGGGGAACGCCGCCGGCGGCGGACGGCTGCTCCGCCAGGAGCTGCGAGAGCGAGAGCCGGAAGACGCTGACCGAACCGGGAAGCTCCACCGGGCCGGCCGATCCCTGCCGGCGCAGCAGCGCTTCGGCGGCAAGCAGTCGCTGGTAGCTGGGCTGTTGACCGCCGACGGCGGCGGCGGCCTTGGCGATCACCCGGAACCTCACGGCCGGGGCCAGGTCCCGCAGTGCAGCCTCCGGAAGGCTGATTTCCTGCCCGTCCTGCTCCCGCAGCCGGTCAAAGGTGTCGTTCGCCACGTCCTCCAGATAGTCGGCGTCGAGCTGCAGGATCGCGGCCGTGCGGGCGAGGGATTCGGCGACGCCGGGGCCGAGCTTGTCTTCTAGCAGGGGCAGCACCTCAACCCGGGTCCGGGAGCGGGCGTAGGCGGGATCCGTGTTGGACGGGTCGTGCCAGGGTTCCAGGCCCTCCGCCTGGCAGATCTCCAGGGTGTCCGCGCGCCGCAGGCCCAGGAAGGGGCGCAGGAGCCGGCCCCGGGAGGGCCGCATCCCGGCGAGCGACCGGGTGCCGGAGCCCCGCGCCAGGCCAAGCAGCACTTGCTCGGCCTGGTCATCGAGGGTGTGGCCGAGCAGGATCACGCCGGCGCCGGCCTCGTCCGCTGCGGCGTCCAGGGCCGCGTGCCGGGCGTCCCGGGCGGCCGCCTCCGGGCCCATGCCGGTGGCGGCGACGTCGACTGTGCGGATCTGCACGGGAGAGAGCCCGAGGTCCTCGAGGGTCCGGGCGGTGGTTGCGGCGACCGCGGCGGAGCCGGGCTGAAGCTGGTGGTCCACCACGACGGCGCCCACGGACACGGGGTGGCCATCCACATGGCCCCGGCGGCCGAAATAGGCGGCGACGGCCGCGAGGGCCAGCGAGTCAGGACCTCCGCTGCAGGCGACCAAGACACGCTCCGGGTAGCCCGCGGCGGCAAGCGCGTCCTGCAGCATTTTCCGCGCGGTGCCGACCACCGGCGCAAGGCGGCCGGGCCGGCGTCGTCCGCTGGACACCGACGACGAACCGGCGGGATTACGGGCTGTCATGACCGCTAGAGGCCCATCCGGTTGAGCCAGAGCCTGGAGTCGTGGATCTCGGCTTCGGTGGGGAGCCGGTCAGCGGACTCCCAGACTTTGTTGAAGCCTTCCATGCCGACGGCGTCCACTACTTCCCGGACGAATTTGGAGCCGTCACTGTACTGGCGCATCTTCGCGTCGAGGCCGAGCAGGCTGCGGATGAACTTCTCGATCATGCCGCGATCCTTGCCGCGGGCGTTGAAGCGCTGCCGGATGGTCTTCACCGAGGGCACGATGCTGGCGTCCACGGCGTCCATGACCACGTTGGCGTGGCCCTCGAGCAGGCTCATGAGCGCGGTCAGGCGGGACAGGGCGGCCTGTTCCTCCGGGTTCTGGAGCAGGTCCAGGATGGCGCCCCGGCCGGGGGCCGCGCCGGGTGCGGCGCGGTCCTTCAATGACTTCGCGGCCGCGGAGGCCCGTTCCATCAGGGAATCGACGTTGCCGAGCAGCTGGCCGCTGAGGTTCTCGATCTCGTCGAGCATGTGGTGCCGGAGCCACGGGGCGGCAGCGAACTGCACCCGGTGGGTCTGTTCGTGGAGGCAGACCCAGAGCCGGAAGTCGGCGGGGGTGACGTTCAGTTCACGTTCCACGGAGATGATGTTCGGCGCCACGAGCAGCAGGCGGCCGGCAGCGGGGGCCGTGGAGCTCTCGGCGAGCGCGGAGAAGGGGTCGTACTGGCCCAGGACCTTGCTGGAGAGAAACGCAAGGATAGCCCCGAGCTGGCTGCCGGTGATGGCGCCGCTGACGCTCGCGGCCCCGGGGTTGAGGGTTCCGCGGCCCTCGAGCATCTTTTCCATGGCCGGCCCGAGCATGACGGCGAAGCTCTGCGTGTTGGCTTTGGCCCAGGAGGCGCGGTCCACCACCAGGACCTCGGAATCGCGCAGGTCCCGGGCGGCATCGAGGCCGGTGATGTCGTGCACGTGCGGCACGGAAATGTCCGCCATGAGCCGCAGGTTCTCAACGGCGGCGCCGATCTCGGCAGGGCTCAGGACGGGACCGGCCGGTGTCAGCCGCGCGGCCGTCGAGGCGGCAAGCTCCCAGTTGATCAGATCCTGGGCCTGGACCGGTGTGCCGCCTGAGGTCTGGCTGTGCGGCTTGCTGTTTGTCGTGCCTGAGTTTGTCGTGCCTGAGTTTGTCTTGCCTGATGGCTCGCTCGCAGAGGACTCCATGGGGTCCATCAGATCACAGGGTCCCGACAATCCGCCTTAATTTTCGCTGACCGGCGAACCGGCCGGCGAACCCGGCAGTTGAACCGGCCGGGCGCAGGTTCAGGGCGGCACTCCGCCGGTCAGCGGCAGCCACAGCCGGCCAGGACGGAGGCGGAGCGGTCCAGGGCGGCCTTGTTCGCGGCGCCGGGGGTCAGCCCGTTGCCCACGAAGGAGAAGACCAGCAGCCGGCCGTCGGTGTCCACGACGTACCCGCTGAGCGCGATGACCGTGTTCAACGTGCCTGTTTTGGCGCGCACCAGCCCGGCCCCGGCGGCCGTCGCGGCGTCCGTGTACCGGCCCCCCAGGGTGCCGGTGAGCCCGGCGACCGGGAAGCCTGCGAGGGCGGCGCGCAGCCTGGTGTCCGTGCCGGAGGTCATGGCCCGGACCACGTCCGTGAGTTGCCGGGCCGAGACCTGGTCGGCCGGGGCCAGGCCGGAGACATCCGCGGCCCGGAGGGCATCCGTGGAAACGCCCAGGTCCTTGACCTGCTGCAGCACGGCGGCGATGGCGTCGTCGCCGCTGCCGGGCCGGCCGGCGCCGAGGGCGGTCATCCGTCCCATCACCTCGGCGAGGTAGTTGTCCGAGGTCTGCAGCATGAGGTCCACCTGCTGCCCCACCGTGGCGGACTGGACCTCGGCCAGGACTTTCGCGTGGGCGCTGTCCGGCGTGGCAGCGGCCTGAACGCGGGCGACGCCCGGTGCCACGGTCAGCCCCGCGGACGCGGCGGCCGCCGTGAGCCGGGCGGCGAAGGCCTCGGCGGCGGTCATGGCGGCGTCCTGCGGGCGGGGTCCGGTGGTTTTGGCGGGATCGAACCGGGCTGAGTTCAGTGCCAGCGGATACACCGGGGCCATTTCGCCGGCGGCGACGTCCTCGGGACTCCAGGCCTGTCGGAGCGGCGGGCCGGTGAAGAGGGAGTCATCGAGCAGGACGCGCACGGTGCCGGTGGCTGCGCCGCCGCCGTCGCCGCTGCCGGCGGCACCGTCCTGGAGTGCCCGGACGGTGGCCTGGGCGAGCGTGGCCAGCCCGGCACGGCCGAGGACCGCCCCGGGATCGGATTCGCCCGCCCCCAGGAGTACGTCTCCGCCGCCGGCCAGCACCACCGACCCGGGCGTGGGCCCTGCCAAAACCCGGGTGCTGAAGCGGTGGTCGGGGCCCATGACGCGCAGGGCCGCGCTGGCTGTGAGGAGCTTCATGTTCGACGCCGGAATGCGGGCCTCGTCGGCGGACCGGTCAAAGAGCACCTGCCCGCTGGCGGCGTCCTGGACGATCCCGGTGAAGGTGCCGCCGCCGTCGGTCTTCAGGGTCTCGTTGAGCCGGTCCGAGAGGGCGGCGCCGGCGGGAACGGGTGCGGTATCAGTGAGGGGACCGATCCCGTCTGATCCGTTGGAATCGCTCAGTGTGGCGGGGACCTGCTGCCAGGGCGGGGCTGCCCGGGATGCGTCCGGGGACCGGTCCGGGCCGAGGAAAGCCGGGGCGACGGCGATGCCGGCCGGCAGTGCCACGGCCGCCACCAGGAGGGCCTGGAGCAGCAGTACGAGGATCCCCCGACGCCTGCCGGGCACCGGCCTGGTGCCCTCGGGGCTGGTTCTCGGTTTCATGCTGCTGCTGGTCCTTATAGTCCTGAAATGTCCCCACTAGTTCCTGAAACCAGCGCCTCTCGCTATATCCTCAATAGTAGTCGGCGGCACCGACAGCCTTTATGCACGTGCCGCGCACCCCCTGAAGTCGTCAAGGAGCATTCCATGAAGCATGACGTGACTATCGAGATCCCCAAGGGATCGCGCGTCAAGTACGAAGTCGACCACGAGACCGGCCGCGTCCGCCTGGACCGCGTCCTTTTCACGTCGATGCAGTACCCCACCCACTACGGTTTCTTCGAGAACACCCTGGGCGAGGACGGAGATCCGCTGGATGCGCTGGTGCTCCTGCAGGACTTCGACCTCTACCCCGGCGTGATCGTCGAGTCCCGCCCGATCGGCGTCTTCAACATGACCGACGACGGCGGCGGCGACGCCAAGGTCCTCTGCGTGCCGACCGATGCGCGCTTTGACCACATCAAGGAAATCAGCGACGTCAGCGAGTTCCTGATCAGGGAAATCGAGCACTTCTTCACCCGCTACAAGGACCTGGAGCCGGGCAAGTGGGTCAAGGCCGAGGGCTGGGGCGACCGCGCCGCCGCCGAGGCCGAGCTCGAGGCCTCCATCAAGCGCTACGTTCCGGCTGCCGGACACTAGTCGTTTCCGCACTGCAACGCGGGGTCACATACTGCCGTTCCGGAGCTCCGGAACGGGCGGTGCGTGACCCCGCGTTTTTTCATGGCGTGCGGGCACGCCGGTGAGGACCCTCGGCGTCGACCTCGCGGCGGCTGCCAAGAAGACGGCCGTGGCCGTCATCGAATGGGCCGACGGCGCCGCACACCTGGCGCATCTGTCCCTGGACGTCGGCGACAAAGAGATCGTCAGGCTCTTCGGCAGCAGCGATATGACCGGGATTGACTGCCCCCTGGGCTGGCCGGACGCCTTCCTTCCCTTCCTTGCGGGGCACCTGGCTTTCGACGCCGGGCCGGTGCTCGGCTACGACGGGATCGAGGGCCGCCGCCTGCTCGCCTACCGGGACACCGACCGGTTCGTCACGGCCAGAACCGGGCTGATTCCGCTCAGCGTGTCCGCCGACCGATTGGCCCACCCGGCCATGCGGTGCGCCGTGATCCAGGCCAAGATCGCCCGGGACGCGGGGCCGCAGGCCCGGGACGGCTCCGGCCGCCTCGCCGAGGTCTATCCCGCGGCATCCCTGAAACTCTGGGGGATCCAGGCCCGCGGCTACAAGGGACGCGGGGCCCCGGAAGCGGAGAAGCTGTCCTCGGCGCTGGCGGATCTGACCCTGAAAGCCCCGTGGCTGGACCTGGCGGGGTACCGGCATGACCTTGCCGCCTCCGATGACATGTTTGATGCCGTCATCGCCTCGCTGACGGCACGGGCCGTCCGCCGGGGGCAAACACTGCGCCCCGGGCCCGGCGATGCCGCGGCAGCCTTGAGCGAGGGCTGGATCCACCTGCCGTCCGGGCATCTTTCCGGGCTCGCGGGCGGCTAGCCGCCTCTGTTACGGCCCCGGCATGGCGGCCCTGCCGGCAACTTGCCCCCGAACTGCCACCGGGTAGTGTGTGATCCAGAATGTTCACGCTGACCATCAATCAAACCGACAGCCGGCGCGACGGCGACCGCGTGCCGCAGCTCCTGAAGGACCTGCGGCACATCCCGGCGCGCCTTGATTTCGACCGCTCCGTGGAGGACGAGGTCCAGGGCATCGTGGACTGTCCGCATCAGGCGGTGGAGGCGGCCATGATCGCCCTGCGCAGCGGCAGCTGGTATGTGGGCATCGGGGTGGGCCCGGTGAACGAACCCCTGCCGAACCAGATCAAAGACGCCTCCGGCCACGGGCTGATCTATGCCCGGCGCGCCGTGGACCGCCTGCGGAACGGCAAGGACCGCATCCGGGTGGCCGTGGAGGGCCCGCTGGCGGACCTCGCCGCGGAAGCCGAGGCCGTGCTGCGCCTCCTGGGCCACATTGTGCACGACCGCAGCCACGCCGAATGGCGGGTCCTGGATCTGCTCACTCCGGGAGTCCGCGGCCAGCAGAAGGCCGTCGCTGAGGAACTCGGGATCACCACGCAGGCCGTCAGCAAGGCCGTGGCCCGGTCCCAGTGGAACGAAGAACACGCGGCACGTCCCGCGGCGGCCCGGCTCCTGGGCCTCATCCTCGACGTCCGCTAGCCCGACATCCGCTGGCCGCGGCGGTCCGGGCTCCCGGACCGCCCGGCAGGGCGTCTAAAGGAGGCTGCGCAGTACGTGCGCGGCGCCGTCGTCGTAAACCGACTTCGTCACCTCATCGGCCGCGGCAATCACTTCCACCGGGGCCTGCCCCATGGCCACGCCGCGGCGCGCCCAGGTCAGCATCTCGATGTCGTTGCGGCCGTCGCCGACGGCGATTGTGCGGTGTGCTTCGATGCTGAGCCGGCCGCGGAGGTGTTCCAGCGCGCTGGCCTTCGTGACGCCGGCGGCGGCAATGTCCAGCCACGCCGTCCAGCCCACCGAATAGGTCACGCCGGCAAGCCCGATGTGGCGGATCGCGGCGTTGAACTCCTCCGGGGTGTTCTCCGAGCTGAAGACCACCACGCGGACGGCGGTTGCCTCCAGCATGGTCTGGAAGTCGACGCCGACCGCCTCGACGCCGAAGCTGGCGTCCTGAAAGCGCTCGGTGGACAGGAAGTTGCCGGATTCGTCCTCGAGGGCGTACTTGGCCGAGGGCAGCCGCTTGCGCAGGGCGCGGAGGGCCGGACCGGGGTCGAAGGTTGCCTTGTGGATTACCTCGTAGCCGTCGGACAGTCCGGAGTCGACGCGCAAGATCACGCCGCCGTTGGAGCAGACCGCGTAACCGTTCTCGATCCCGATGTGCTCGATGACCGGCAGCGTGGCGTTGAGCGAGCGGCCCGTGGCGATCGTGACGTGGTGGCCCGCGGCCACGACGGCCTGGGCGGCCTCGCGGACCGGGACCGACATGTGGCCGTCGTGATCCACCAGGGTGCCGTCGACGTCCAAGGCGACCATCATCTTATCGCCGGGGCTCTTCGGGGCCGTGTTATTCCGGGCCTCGGTGTTCTGCATGTTGTCCTCGTGTGTGGTGCGCCGGTCATCGTTGCCGGCGACTGAGGATTCAGTCATGGTTGTCATCTCACAAGTAGAGCAGAGAGCCCCGACTGCCGCTAGGACTCAGGCCACAGCAGGGCGTGAATTTGCGGTAAACACCCACAGCCTGTCCACAGTGTGAATGTTTACCCGGCGGCGGACGGAGGCCCTTCTGGTAGTTAGGGGTCGGTGGTTAGAGAACGGGGAAGACCGTCATGCCGCCGAGGTACTTCTGCAGGGCGGCGGGGACGTTGACAGAGCCGTCGGGGTTCTGGTGGTGCTCCAGGATGGCGACGATCCAGCGCGTGGTGGCCAGGGTTCCGTTGAGCGTGGCCACGGCCCGGGTGCCCTTGGGCGCACCGTCCTCGTTCAGGACACGCTCGCGGATGTTCAGTCGGCGGGCCTGGAAGGTGGTGCAGTTGGACGTCGAGGTCAGTTCCCGGTACGCGCCCTGGGTGGGGACCCAGGCTTCGCAGTCGTACTTCCGGGCCGCGGAATTGCCCAGGTCCCCGGCAGCCGTGTCAATCACGCGGTACGGGAGCTCGCACTTGGCCAGCATTTCCTCTTCCCACGCCAGGAGGCGGGCGTGCTCGGCAGCCGCCTCTTCGACCGTGGTGTAGATGAACATTTCCACCTTGTTGAACTGGTGGACCCGGATGATGCCGCGGGTGTCCTTGCCGTGCGAGCCAGCCTCGCGGCGGTAGCAGGAGCTCTGGCCCGCGTAGCGGATGGGACCGTCCGACAGGTCCAGGATCTCGTCGGCGTGGTAGCCGGCGAGGGCCACTTCGGAGGTGCCCACAAGGTAGAGGTCGTCTTCGGCGAGACGGTAGATCTCGGCGTCGTGCTTGACGTCAAAGCCCGTGCCCTGCATGGTTTCCGGGCGGACCAGGGTGGGCGTGATCATGGGGACGAACCCGGCCTCGATCGCCTGGTCCATGGCCATCTGGAGCAGCGCCATTTCCAGCCGGGCGCCGACGCCGCGCAGGAAGTAGAAGCGTGAACCGGACACCTTCGCCCCGCGTTCCATGTCGATGGCCCCAATCAGCTCGCCGATCTCCAAGTGGTCCCGGGGCTCGAAGTCGGGGAATTCGCGTGGCGTGCCGACGGTCTTGACAACGATGTAGTCGTCCTCGCCGCCGGCCGGGACGCCGTCCTCGATCAGGTTGGGGATGGTGCGGAGCAGCTCCTCCTGGGCGGCCTGGGCGACATCGGCCTCGGCCGATGCGGCCTTGACGGAGGCGGCAAGGACCTTGACCTCGGCGAGGAGGGCCTGCTTTTCCTCGCCCTTGGCCTGCGCGACCTTCTTGCCGAACACGTTCTGTTCGGCCCGCAGGTTCTCGAACCGGATCAGCGCCGCGCGCCTGGCCGAATCCGCGGCGATGATCGCGTCCACCGCGGATTCGTCGGCGCCGCGGGCGCGCTGGCTGGCACGGAACTTGTCCGGGTTTTCGCTGAGGTCTTTTACGTCGATCACCAGACAAGAGTATCCAATCCGGCCGGCGTTACCGGGCAAGCAGTTCACGGGGCGCTGGCGGGATACTGTTGGATCACAATGCGCGACTGGCTGCTCTACCTCGTCATCGCTGGGGTTCTGGCGTTTGCCGCCTCCAGTTGGTGGGGGGTGCGCCGGCTGAGGGCCAAGCACACCCGCAGTGCCGTGTGGGAGCAAACCCACAGCCCGGACCTGGGGCGGCAGAAGGTTGCCGTGGTCCTGAATCCCATCAAGGCCCGTTCGGCAGAGGCGCGGGCACTCATTAAAGCGGCGTGCGCCGAGGCCGGCTGGGAGCCGCCCGGCATCTTTGAAACCACCGCCGAGGACCCCGGATTCTCGCAGGCGCGGGCGGCGGTGGCCAGCGGGGCCGACGTCGTCCTGGCCTGCGGCGGGGACGGGACGGTGCGCGTCGTGGCCGAGGTCCTTGCCGGGACGGACACCGCCATGGGCCTGATTCCGCTCGGCACCGGCAACCTCCTGGCCCGCAACGTGCATCTGGAGGTCAACGACCTCCAGGGCAACGTGCAGGCGGCCCTGTTCGGTCACCAGCGGTTCATCGATACGGCGCGGATGACCGTTGAGAATGCGCGGACCGGGGAGTCAGCGGAGCACACTTTCCTGGTGATCGCGGGCATGGGCATGGACGCCGAGGTGGTCAGTGATACCAATGACGGTTTGAAGAAGGCCGTGGGCTGGCTGGCGTATACGGAAGCCGGGGTGCGGCACCTCCCGGGGCGCCGCAAGAAGGTCTCGATTGGGCTGGATGACCAGCCTGAGCAGTCGCGGAAGATCCGCAGTGTGTTGTTCGCGAACTGTGGCCTGATTCCCGGGGGAATCGACTTTATCCCGCAGGCCATGATCGATGACGGGATGCTCGACGTCGTGGTGATGAGCCCGCGCAGTGCAATCGGCTGGCTGGCGATGTACACAAAGATCGTGCTGAAGCACAAGAAGGATCTGCCGGTCATGACGTATTACCGTTCCGGCAAGATCACCATCCGGTGCTCCGAACCCATGCCTACCCAGATCGACGGCGATCCTTCCGGCGAGGCCACGACGGTCACCGTACAGGTGGCCCCGGGATCCCTGCTGGTCCGGGTCAAGGACGGGGCGGGAGGCGACTAGGCCCGCGCCGGTTAGTCTGACGGCGGCTCCTCTGAGGGGGACTAGGCGCTGGCGGCCTTCTTGGCGTCTGCGGCCTTCTTCGCATCTGCTGCAGCTTTGGCGGCCCTGGCCTCGGACTGCTCGCGGATCATTGCCTGCTCTTCTTCAAAGCGCAGACGGTCCGCGCGGTCGGCGTCGTCGCCGTCCCAGTCCTGGTTGTCAGCTGTCGGCTTGGGATTGACAATCATTCCCTGGCCGTCATTGTCTGTGCTGGTTCCTGACATGACCCGCTCCCTCCGGTAGAGGACTTCCCCAATATGGATCAGGCAAGCATACGCACAGTTGGGAAGCGGTGGAAGTGCACCGGAAGGCATTTGCCTACGCTCTGGGCGAAGCCCCCGGGGTATATTCCGCCACGGCAGATGCGCCACTCAGTATGTCTCTGACCCATGCATGCGCGGCCCGGAATGCTTGGTCCGAGGTATGCGGCGCCACGATGCTGCGGTGGCCGTCCGCACGCTGGTAAGAGCCTAGGAAGCGAGTGGCCGGGCTGATCCGGTGGAGACCCGCGAGCGCGTCCGCCACCCGGGCGTCGGCCACGTGGCCGTCGGCATCAATGCTGAAGAAGTAATGGCCCAGATACTGCCCGGTGGGGCGGGATTCGATCCGGCTCAGGTTGACACCGCGTGTGGCGAACTGGTCCAGGATCTCCATCAGCGCACCGGGCCGGTCCTCGGGCAGTGGGACCACCACCGTGGTCTTGTCCGCTCCCGTGCGGGCGGGCAGTTCGCCCGGGCGGCCCACCAGCACGAACCGGGTGACGGCGCCGGGGTTGTCGCCGATGTTTTCGGCAAGAACGGACAGGCCCGGCTGTTCCTGGGCCACGATCGGGGCGCAGATCGCGGCATCGTAGTGGACGCCGTCGGCGTCCAGCAGGCCCATGGCGGCCGCGGCGGTGGAGGACCCCGGAATGTATTCCGCATTGGGAATATTGGCGTCCACCCAGAGCCTGCACTGGGCCCAGGCATGGCCGTGGGTGGAGACGCGCCGGATGTCCCCGATCTCCACGCCCGGCCTGGCCACTAGGACGAAGCTGATGGGCACCAGGGCCTCCCGGAGGATCCTGAGTTCCTGGCCGGTGGCGATGGCGTCGAGGGTCGCAGTGACGCCGCCCTCGACGGAGTTCTCGATCGGCACCATGGCCGCATCGGCGGAGCCATCCCGCACTTTGTCCAGCGCCGTGTTGACATTCGAGGACGGAATGCGGATGGCGTGCGCCGCGTCCGGAACCTGCATCAGGGCCGCCTCGGTGAAGGTCCCCTCGGGGCCGAGGAATGTGTACGTGACGGTTGGTGCGGGCATCGGCTTTTCCTTCTTCGGTTACAGGATGACTGGCTTGAGGCCGTTGTCGGACACGAGCGGCATGCCGGTCTCTACCCACTGGTCCATGCCGCCGGCCACGTTCAGCGCGGAATATCCCATGCCGACGAGCCACTGGGCGGCCCGGTGGGAGCGGCCACCTGTACGGCAAATGACATAGACGTCCTCGTCCGGGTCGAGCTCCTCGAGCCGGGCCGGCAGCTGGTCCAGGGGAATGTGCAGGGCGCCCTCGGCGTGGCCCGCGACCCATTCGTAGTCCTCGCGGACATCAAGGATCTTGGCGCCGTCGGGGATGCCAGACACGCTGACGGTGTGGAAGTCGCTCATGTTCGCCCTTTCCGCAGATTTCAAGGTCCGTTCCCAGCGTATCCCCCGCCGCTGGCCGAGCGCCCCCGCAGTCGGCACGTTACGCTTCTGGAGAGCGCAAAGGAGACCCCATGGCTGCCAAACACCCCGCGGAGCGGTCTGTCCGCGGTTCCCGCCGCGGGACATGCCCTCCCCTCGCCGCCAGGGTTGGGCATGATGCCCCAGTGCCCGTACGCAGTCCCCAACAACGGACATGCCCTCCCCTCGTCATGACGACTGGCCATGTCCCCAGTCCCGTCCTTCCCTCCCAAAGGACATGCCCTCCCCTCGCCGCCAGGGTTGGGCATGATGCCACAGTGCCCGTACGCAGTCCCCAACAATGGACATGTCCTCCCCTCGTCGGAGCGGCCGCAGGGCACACCATGCCTGCCGAACGGTTCCGGGACGGCCTGGAGCCCCGTTTCCTTGGCTGAAATCCACGAGCTCTCTGCCGTTCAACTACGGGATGCACTCCGTTCCGGGGAGCTCTCCGCCCGGCAGGCCACGGATCATTTCCTGGACCGCATCGAAGCCCAAAACGCGCACCTCGGGGCCTTCATCACCGTCACTGCCGATCAGGCCCGGAAGGATGCCGCAGCCGCAGACCAGCTCCATGCCCTCCGAAGCCATGCCCCGAGCGACGGCGGCCTGCCGCCGCTGCACGGCATGCCGCTCGCATTCAAGGACCTGACAGATGTGGCAGGGGTGATCACCACGCATGGGAGCGCCGCTCTGGAGCACAAACCGGCGCTGACGGACGGCGCACTCCCCGCCGTGCTCAAGACCGCGGGGGTGGTGTCGCTGGGCAAAACGCAGGTCCCGGAATTCGGCCTGACAGCCTACAGCGAGAACCGGATCGCCCCGCCGTCGCGCAATCCGTATGCCCTCAGCCGCAGTTCAGGCGGATCCTCGGGCGGCAGCGCTGCCGCCGTGGCCGCGGGGCTGCTGCCGTTTGCCCCCGGATCCGACGGCGGCGGCTCCGTGCGGATTCCGGCCGCCGCCTGCGGACTCGTCGGGTTGAAACCCGGCCGCGGGCTCGTGCCGGCCGGGGAAAGCTCAGGCGATCCGGCCCAGCTTGTGGTTGCCGGCCCGCTCGCCCGCTCCGCCGCCGATGCCGCCCTGATGCTCGATGCCCTTGTGCCCGGCCCGGCGGATGCCAGCTACCTCGAATTGACCGCCCGGGAGCCGGACCGGCTGCGGATCGGCGTCAGCCTGGACAGCCCGTGGCAGACGATTTTCCCATTCACCCCGGACCGCGAGGCGCTCGATGCGCTGGCCGACGGCGTCGCACGGCTGGAGGCGTCCGGCCACGAGACCTCGGAGGCGGCGATCCGCTATGACAACCGCTACCCGGATGGCTTCACCACTGCCTGGACCGCCGGCGTCGGCAGCGCGCGAGTAGCACCCCAGCGCGAGGCGCTCCTGACCCCGCTCACCAGGACGTTCCGGCGGCGCGCGCAGCAGCGCAGTACGTCCAAGCTCAATGAATGCCTCGGGTTCCTGCGGCAGTTCCAGCGGGACACGATCGCCCAGTATGCCCGCTGGGACCTCATCGTGACCCCGGCCCTGGCGCAGACGCCCCGGCCGGTGGGCTGGTTCACCGGCGCGGCCCACGGCGACGGCTACTGGCCGGCCGCTGAATGGGCGGGCGACGCCGACGGCGACTACCGCAAGCAATGCGAATACGCGCCGTGGTCCTCCATGGTGAACGTCTGCGGCCTGCCGGCCATCACGATCCCGGTGCACTGGACCGGCGGCGCTCCGGGTTCCGGCCTGCCGATGGGCATTCAGCTGATCGGGCCGATGGGCTCCGAGGGGCTGCTGCTGCAGGTGGCCGCCCAGCTGGGTTTCTAGGCCGGGGTTATTCGTGTCCGTGCGAGGACGCTGACCGCGCCAGATCCCCGCCGTCGTGTACCGACCCGGTGGTGGTCCGGATCGCGATGCCGTCCAGGTTCGGCAGAGCGTGGCCGAGGCGGTGCCTGGCATCCGCGGCGATCTGTTCGGCTGCGGAGACCGGCATGTCTGCGACCTGGATGCTGGCGTTGCCCTGGAGGCGGTGGCCGATCCAACGCAGTTGCAGCGCCGGGACGGCGTCCACGCCGGGGGTGGAGGCCAGGGCCGACCGTGCCCTGTCAACAAGGTCCGGTTCAATGCCGTCCATCAGGCGCCGGCCGATGCTGCGGACCGTTCCCCACAACAGGATGACAATGGCTGCCGCGATCAGCAGCCCAACGATCGGGTCGGCCAGCGGGAACCCGGCCCACACGCCGATCACGCCCAGCACCACGGCAAGCGACGTGAAACCGTCCATCCGGGCGTGGACACCGTCGGCCACCAGTGCGGCGGAGCCGATCTTCCGGCCGATCCGGATCCGGTAGATGGCCACGGCTTCGTTGCCGGCGAAGCCCACCAGCCCCGCTGCCGCAACCCACCACAGGTTCTGCAGCGGCTGGGGATTCAACAGCCGGTCGATCGACTGCCATGCGGCGACGACGGCGGAGAGCGCGACGACCACAACGATGAAGAGCCCGGCCAGGTCCTCGGCACGCCCGAAGCCGTAGGTATAACGGCGGGTCGCCGGCCGGCGGGCCAGCAGGAACGCGATCCACAGCGGCACAGCCGTCATGGCGTCGGAGAAGTTATGGATCGTGTCCGCGAGGAGTGCCACCGAACCGCTCATCAGCACCACGATGAATTGAAGGACAGTCGTGCCAAGAAGCATGAAGAGGCTGATCTTCACCGCCCTGACGCCGTGTTCACTCGCCTCAAGGGCGTCGTCGACAGAGTCCGCGGCGTCGTGGGTGTGCGGGACGAACAATCCGTACAGGAAGCCTTTGATCCCCGTCGGATGCTCATGGGAATGGCCGTGCCCATGGTCATGATCATCGTGGCCGTCGTGCCCGTGGCTGTGGCTGTGGCTGTGGTGGGCATGGTCGTGGTCATGGCCGTCGTGCCCATGGTCATGATCATCGTGGCCGTGGTCCTCGGACCCGTGATCATGGCTGCCGGCGTCCGGCTGTGCGTGGACGGGCGCTGTCGCCCCGGGACGGTGGAGGTCATGGGGTTCGGTCACGATAGGTCCGCGCTTTCGGGGTGGTGGTGGCGGGGGGTTCCCCCCAGTGAGTGTTCGGCCTGGAAGATGGCGTCGGTAACGAGCTGGCGGGCGTGCTCGTTCTCCAGGCGGTAGAAGACGCGTGTTCCGTCTTGCCTGGTGGTCACCAGGCGCGCGAGGCGCATCTTTGCCAGGTGCTGGGAAACGGCCGCCGGAGATTTGTGGACGATCTCGGCCAGCTGGTTGACCGGCAGTTCGCCCTCGCGCAGGGCAAGAATAATCCGGACACGCGTGGCGTCGGCGAGCATGGCAAAAATCTCAACGGCGAGTTCGACATACTGGCTGTCCGGCTCCCGCCCGCATATCTGCTTATCTGCATCCATACGCAGATTATTTCACACTTGTTGCCCAGGGCATCGACCAGCCGGGCCCGGGTCGATGGGCCTGAGGAGTTCGCCGGCAGCGCACGGGCAGCACAGCGGCGTCCGGCACTTCTCCAGGCGCCCGTGGACATGTCCGGCCGTGGTGAGGGGCGTGGGACATGTCCGGCGCCGGCCCGGGGACATGCTCCTCGATCGCGGCGAGACTTGGGCACAATGCCATCATGTCCACGCGCGGGTGCCAGGAATGGGCATGTCCCCCCACGGGCCGTTCAGGAGATCCGCGGTTCAGCAAATCCCCGGCTCAGCAGATCCGCGACTCCGCGCCTGCCTGATCTTCAGTTCCCCGGTTCCGCGAACTGCCGCACCCACACCCGCTACCGCTACCCGCGGAAGTAGCCCGCGACGTCGGCGATGATCTGCACCGAGCCGCTCGACGTATTCGTAATTTTGACGTTGCCGTCCGGCCCCACGGGAACCACGGCGAGGTCAGCGACGATCTGTCCTGGCAAATAGAACAGGCTTGAGACTTTCGGGGTGGAGGACCCCGAGGCGAATGCGGTGAGGAGTCCGTAGGACTTGCCCGCTGTAGCCGTCACGTTGACCACCACGGCGGCCACGGTGGTGGGTATCCCCTTGACGCCGCGCACATGGAAAGTGACCGACCCTCCCGCCGGGACAGCTCCTGAAGAGAGCCGCGTGTCCAGGAACCGGGTGGGCGCCAGGGCTCCGAAGGCGCCGGCCTGGACCGGTTTGCCGGACAGGTAATACCCCTCGACGTCGGCAATGACCTGCGCCGACCCGGACGACGTGTTCGAGACTGTTACCTTCCCGTCGGTCCCGAGCGGGACCACGACGAGGTTGGACACGGTCTGCCCCGCCGAGTAGTTCAGAGTGGACGAGCTCGGTTTCGAGGACCCCGCGGCGTATGCGGTCAGGAAGCCGTACGACTTTGTCTCGGTCGCCGTGAGGTTCAGGACCACCGCCGAGGCATTCGTGGGGATCCCCGACTTCCCGCCAGCCATGAAGGACACCGAGCTTCCGCCGGAAACGGCCCCGGAAGACTTCCGCGTGTCCAGCAGCCGGGCGGGCGCCACGGCACTGAACGTCCCGGGCGACGACGGCGTGCCGGCATGGAAATACGCGGACACACTCACAATCAGATGCACGGAGCCTGACGAGGAGTTGGTGAGCGTCAGCCGGCCGTCCGTGCCGACGGGCACCGTAGCGAGGTTCGAGACGGTCTGCCCGGCAACGTAGTTCAGATTCGAGGTCCCGGGTTTGGCCGTCCCCGAGGCATAGGCGGTGATGACCCCGTGCGACGTCGGCGACGTCGCAGTCAGGTTGATGACAACCGCGGACACGCTGGTCGGCACACCCCTTACGCCGGCTACCCGGAAGGAAACCGACCCGCCCGCGGCCACGCGCCCCGGCCAGATCCTGGTATCGAGGAATCGCGTCGGGTCCATCGCTATGGCCCGGCCCGCACAGTTCGGCACAGTGAGCGCGGGGGTGGCGACCGCGGACGCCTGGGTGTTCGCGGCCGCCTGCCGGTACGCGGCCAGGTATGCCCGTCCCAGATATTCGATACCCACCCGGGAGAAATGGGTCGTGTCCCCCGAATTTAGGGCACAGGCCAGCGAGGGCGCGAAGCCGGTGTAGGCGACGCGGCCCGGCGTTTGGTAGTGACTCGCGTCCACATTGGCCCTGCCCGGCGTGGCCGCGATGCCCTCCGGAGACATGCGCCCGAGGACGAACGGCAGCTTCGGGGCCGACAGCCGGTCCCGGAAGAACGCAATGAGCTGGTCCAGCTTGGCGCTGTAGGCCGAAGTGCTTGTGGAGGAATTGCTCTCGCCCTGATGCCAGAGAATGCCCTTGAGCTCCACCGCATAGCCGGCCGCCTTCGCCGCCGCGAGGCCGCTCAACGTCTGCTTAACGGCCAGTGTCGGCAGATCGTAGTCCGGGGCCGAAGCCGCACCGACGGACCAGGTCAGTGTCCCCGGCGCGCTGGTGAATCCGGTGTCGCCGTGCGCCGCCGGGATGATGAGGACCCCGACGTCGGCGGGCTGGGTCTTCAGGTATTCCCTGGCCATCGTTGTGGCGGGGGAAAGGCCGCTGGGGGTGTCGTGCATGTCCAGCGGGACCGAGGCGGCCCGGAAGGTGCGGGTCTTAGCTCCGAACTGGAAGATGCGCGGGTCTTCGACGTCTGTCGCGCCATCGATAGGAAGACCTCGCCCGGACATGTTCGACTGTCCTACCGCGAGAAACACGTGCAGAGTGGTGATGGCCGTTGCAGCCCGCGCCGGCACGACGCCCGCCGCCATCAGGGCGAAGACCGCGAGACCGATCAGGACACGGTGGAGGCTCGGCGCCGTGGGCCGCGTCGGGGGCCTGCCGCCCGGGTGCCGGGGTTGCCGTAGCCCAGAGGCCGCCGTTGAGGAAGGTAATGTCCGCACCGGCGGCCGCGCCGCGTTCGGGGGACGACAAAGCTTGCCCCAACCAGCCATGGACCACACTCTTGCCGAGCCACCTTGGGGTTTTCTTGCCCCCGCCAAATGGACGCTGGCTCCGGCCGGCGTCTATCGTTCACTCAAAACCGACGAAGCCGCGAAAGAGGATCGATGAAGATCACCGGTGCAGTACTTGAGGAAATCGGCCGCCCGCGCCCCTTCACGGAATCCCGGCCGATCAGCATTTGCGAGCTGGATCTGGCCGCTCCCGGGCCCACCGAGATCCTCGTCCGGCTGGAGGCCGCCGGGATCTGCCACTCGGACCTGAGCGTTGTCGATGGCAACCGGGTCCGGCCGGTGCCCATGCTGCTGGGCCACGAGGCGGCGGGCCGGATCGTCGAGGTGGGGTCCGGCGTCGGGGATCTGCAGCCCGGTCAGCGCGTAGTCATGTCCTTCCTGCCCCGGTGCGAGAGCTGCGCGAACTGCGCCGAGGACGGCCGGCTGCCCTGCGCGGCCGGCTCGAAGAGCAACAACGACGGAACCCTGCTGCACGGGTCCCGGCACTTGAGCCGGGGCGGGGAGCCCGTCCACCACCACTTGGGCGTCTCGGGATTCGCTACATACGCCGTGGTGGACCGCGCTTCGGCCGTGCCGGTGGACGACGACATCCCGGCAGACATTGCGGCGGTCCTGGGCTGCGCCGTGCTGACCGGCGGCGGCGCCGTGCTCAACGCGGCCCGGCCCCGGCCGGAGGACAGCATCATGATCGTCGGTCTGGGCGGGGTGGGCATGGCGGCCCTCATCACCGCCGTCTCCCAAGGAATCTCGCGGATCATCGCCGTGGACACGCTGGAGCAGAAACTCGACCACGCCCGCCGCCTCGGCGCCCACGAAACGTACACGCCGCAGCAGGTCCTCGACGGCGGGGTTAAAGCCAGATTCGTGATCGAGTGCGCCGGCAATCCGCGCGCCTTCGAAACCGCCTTCGCCGCCACCTCCCCCGGCGGCACCACCGTGACGGCCGGGCTGCCCTCCCCCGACGCCCGCGCCCAGCTGCCGCCTCTGACAATCACCGCAGAGGCAAGGACGATCGTGGGGAGCTACCTTGGCTCCGCCGTCCCGTCGCGGGACATCCCGAAATACGCCCAGCTGTGGCGGGACGGGAAGCTGCCGGTCGAGGAACTGATCTCGGACCGCATCGCTCTGGCCGATATCAACCGGGCCATGGACCAGCTCGCAGACGGGCACGCCATCCGGCAGATCATCATGTTCGACGCCGGCGGTCCCGCCTGACGGCCGGCTCCGGGCCAAGCCGGAGCCCTGACCGGGGGGCGTGAGGCGGCGTCCACACGACCGAACAGCGGGAAAATAGGGGCGAAACACCGTCGGGGTTACTTGCCCCGGGGCGCCGCGAATGTGACAATCGCGCGTCATAATGTCAGCATTAAGTAAATGAGCACAACTCATTTAGAAACTCGCCCCGCTACAACGCCGGGCGATACCTCGTTTTTTGGCCACCCAAAGATGCTGGCCAGCCTCTTCTCCGTAGAAATGTGGGAGCGCTTCTCCTTCTACGGCATGCAGGGAATCCTGCTCTACTACATGTACTTCTCGGTCGAGAAGGGCGGCCTCGGGATTGAGCAGGGCCTGGCCGCCAGCCTCGTCGGCGCGTACGGCGGCGGCGTCTACCTCTCCACGATCCTGGGCGCGTGGCTCGCTGACCGGCTGTTCGGCTCCGAGAAGGTGTTGTTCGGCTCGGCCATCATGATCATGGGCGGCCACATCGCGCTGGCCCTCGTGCCCGGCGTCCCCGGCCTGATCGCCGGCCTGGTGCTGGTGGGCGTCGGTTCCGGCGGGCTCAAGGCCAATGCCACCGCCCTTGTCGGCAGCCTGTACGGCGAGAAGGACGAACGCCGCGATGCCGGGTTCTCCATCTTCTACATGGGCATCAACGCCGGCGCGCTGATCGGCCCCCTCGTCACCGGCTGGCTGCAGGAAAGCCAAGGCTTCCACTGGGGCTTCGGCGCTGCCGCCGTCGGTATGGCTGTGGGCCTGACCGTCTACGCGCTGGGACGCAACAAGCTCCCCGCGCAGACCCAGCGGGTTGCGCATCCCCTCCCTGCCGCGCAGCGCAAGCAGTATGGACTGATCTTCGTCGGCATCGCCGCGGTCATCGCCGCGCTGTTCATCTCGGGCACCGTGAACGCCGAGAACCTGGCCACGTCCATGGCGTACGCCGCCATCGGCGCGTCGGTGGTCTACTTCACCCTGATCTTCCGGAGCAAGAAGGTCACCGCCACCGAACGCGGACGGGTGGCAGCGTTCATCCCGCTGTACATCGCCTCGGCCGCGTTCTGGGCCCTGTTCCAGCAGCAGTTCACCTTCATCGCGGTGTACTCGGAGGAGAAGCTGGACCGCAACTTCTTCGGCTGGGAAATGCCTGCCGCCTGGGTCCAGTCCATCAACCCGGTGTTCATCATCATCTTCGCCGGCGTCATGGCGGCCCTGTGGACACGGCTCGGCCGCAAGCAGCCGGGATCGGCGCTGAAGTTCTCCATCGGCCTGTTCGTGATGGGCCTGGCCTTCCTGGCCTTCATTCCGCTCTCCGGCGACAGCAAGACTCCGCTGCTGGCTCTGGCGGGAATCCTGCTGCTGTTCACGCTGGCGGAATTGTTCCTGTCCCCCATCGGGCTGTCCGTCACGACCAAGCTGGCGCCGAAGGCCTTCCACACCCAGATGGTGGCGCTGTTCTTCCTGTCCGTGTCCCTGGGCACCACGCTGGCCGGCATCCTGTCCGGCCTGTACAACCCGAATGACGAGCTGCCGTACTTCATCGGTGTGGGCGGAACGGCCATCCTGCTGGCCGTAGGCATGGCGGCTGCCTCGCCGGCCATCAAGAAGCTCATGGGCGGCGTACGCTGACCCGATGAGCTCCGCGCATCGCGTCCCGGTTGCAGCGCGCGTCTACGTCCCCGCCCCAGGTGAGGCGTCCGACGTCGAACTCATGCCGGCGGGCGATGTCACCGACGGTGTGGTGCGGGTTGGCGGAACCATCCGCCGCCCGCACCAGCCGCAGTCCCTGGCCGTGGCCGGGTACCTCGATTGGCTGGAAGACGCCGGCTTTGAGGGCTCTCCCCGATTCCTGGGCCAGGATGATCAGGGCCGGGACGTCGTGACCTTCGTGCCCGGACAATGCGCCGCCCTGCCGGAAGCCTGGGCACAGTCCGCGGACCTTCTGGCCTCGGTGGGCCGCCTGGTGCGGCGGCTCCACACGGCGTCGGCGGGCTACGTGCCGCGGGACCATCCGTTTCCGCGCAGTCCGTTTCCGCGCAGTCCGCTCCGGCCGAACCCCACTGAGGCTTCCGGGCTCATCTGCCATCTGGACGTAACGCCGCAGAACGTGGTGGTCCGGGACGGCCTGGCCGCCGGTTTGGTGGATTTCGACCTCGCCGGACCGTCCACGGCCTTCCACGATTCGCTCAACACCGCCATGCACTGGGTGCCGCTCCGCCACCCGTCCGACGCATGGCCCGGCTGGGAGGATCAGGATCCGTTCCGCCGGCTGCGCCTCGTCGCCGACGCCTACGGCTGGTCCGAGGAGGAACGACGCCGGGTGCCAGGTGCCGGGATCGACGCCGCGGAGCTGAGCTACGAACGGATGCGGCACAACGCCGCGACGCTGGGCGGCGGCTGGGCCCGGATGTGGCAGGACGGCGTGGGCGGGCTCATCAATCGACGGCGGGGCTGGCTTGAGGCCAATGCCCGCCCGCTGGTGGCCGCGCTGACACTCTGAGCCTCCGGCGGCAGCCGCGGCCGCCGGCCCGGGTACGGCGCAACCGGCGCGGGACGCCGTCCTTAGACTCCGTAGCCGCGACTGCGCGCACTGCCGATGACCAGTCCGAAGATGACCATCACCAGCACCGTGACGGCGATCGCCACATACCCCATCACGAGACCGGCGATCGCCATGCCCCGGCCGGCCGGTTCGCGGCGCAGGGCCAGGTGTCCCAGGATGACCGCAGCCAGCTGCGGGAGCAGGAAGAACCCGAATCCCACCAGTGCGGCGATGCCGCAGCACATGCTGGCAATGCTCAGGCCTTTCGGCGCTGCCGGCACGCTGTAGTAGGCGGGCTGCCCGTAGGCGTTCGCGCTGCCCGGCTGGGCGTACGGCGACTGCTGGCCGTACTGCTGGGCCGGTTGACCGTAAGCCCCCTGGCCGGGCGCATACGGCGTCGTGCCGGACTGGCCGTAGATCGGCGGGTACGGGCTGGAGAACTGGCCTTGATCCTGTGCGGGCTGGCCGTAGTGCTCCTGCCCGGGCTGCCGGCCCGCGGAGGGCTCTTGCGGGTAGTCCGGCTGTTGCGGCGGCTCGGGCTGCGCGAACTGGTGCGTCGCCGGTTGGCCGGCCTCCTGGCCGGTCGCCTGGCCGGAGTCCTGGCTGACGGGGGCTGCCTGCTGCGGCGGAACGTCCGGCTGGTGCTCCGGAAGACGCAGCGTCGGCTGGTAGCCCTCGGGCATCCCGTCTTTGCCTTGCCCGTCTTTGCTCTCGTCTTTACCCTGTTGTGGCTGTTCAGTCATGGCGCGTCCCCTCAAGAAGTCCCTGGATCCAGACTACCGCCGGAGGGTTGCGTTGGGGCCGGCCCGGTCTGCGGCTTTCTTGCGTCACAGGAGCGGGTTTGGCGCGAAAGCGTGTTGCACCCCGCCGTCGTCTGGCATGCTGGTGCCATGGCTAGCCGCGCGGGCACAGTTGCCCAACCCCAAGACCTTGTTGACCTCACTGCGCTTTTGGATGCGTACTACGACGTTTCGCCGGATCTCACGGACCCGGGCCAGCGGGTGGCCTTCGGCACCTCCGGGCACCGTGGTTCGAGCTTGAAGGCGTCCTTCAACGAACCCCATATCCTCGCCATCACGCAGGCGATCGTGGAATACCGTGCGGGCCAGGGCATTACCGGGCCCCTCTACATGGCGAAGGACACCCACGGCCTGAGCGAACCGGCCCAAAACTCCGCCCTCGAGGTGCTGGCCGCCAACGGCGTGCACGTCCTCATCGACGCCCGCCACGGCTACACACCCACCCCTGCACTGAGCCACGCCATCCTCACGCACAACCGCAAGGCCGGCCCGGGCGCACCGCAGGCGGACGGGATTGTGGTGACCCCCAGCCACAACCCTCCCGGCGACGGCGGATTCAAGTACAACCCCCCGCACGGCGGCCCTGCGGACACCGACGCCACCGGCTGGATCGCCAACCGCGCCAACGAGCTCCTGGAAAACGGCCTGCGCGGCGTCAAGCGGATCCCCGTGGCCGACGCCCTTGCCGCCGGGACCACCGGAAAGTTCGACTTCCTCAGCAGCTACGTGGATGACCTCCCCTCCGTCCTGGACCTCAACGCCATCCGTGAGGCCGGCGTCCGGATCGGCGCGGACCCCATGGGCGGGGCGTCGGTGGACTACTGGGGCGAGATCGCCGAACGCCACCACCTGAACCTCACGGTGGTGAACCCGACCGTTGACCCGCAGTGGGCCTTCATGACCCTGGACTGGGACGAGAAGATCCGGATGGACTGCTCCTCGCCGTTCGCGATGGCGTCGCTGATCGGCCGGATGTCCGACGGGGCGAGGTTCGACGTCGCCACCGGCAACGACGCCGACGCCGACCGCCATGGCATCGTCACACCGTTTGTTGACGGTCAGGGCGGGCTGATGAACCCGAACCACTACCTCGCCGTCGCCATCGACTACCTGTACCGGCACCGCACCGGCTGGAACCCGCAGTCCGTGATCGGCAAGACCCTGGTGTCCTCCTCGATGATCGACCGCGTGGCCGCGAGCCTGGGCCGCAAGCTCGTGGAGGTTCCCGTGGGCTTCAAGTGGTTCGTCCCGGGCCTGCTGTCCGGCGAAGGGGCCTTCGGCGGCGAGGAATCCGCGGGCGCGTCCTTCAATAAGATGGACGGCAGTGTTTGGACCACCGACAAGGACGGAATCCTGCTGGCCCTGCTGGCCTCGGAGATCACGGCCGTCACCGGCAAGTCGCCGTCGCAGCTCTACAAGGGCCTCACGGACCAGTTCGGCGACCCCGTCTATGCCCGGATCGATGCCGCCGCCACGCGCGAACAGAAGGCCGCACTGGGCAAGCTGTCGTCGTCGGACGTCACCGCCACCGAACTCGCCGGCGAAACGATCACCGCCAAACTGACCGAGGCGCCGGGCAACGGCGCGGCGATCGGCGGCCTGAAGGTGGTCACCGAAAACGCCTGGTTCGCGGCGCGGCCCTCCGGTACGGAGGACGTGTACAAGATTTACGCCGAATCCTTCAAGGGCGCCGAGCACCTCAAGCAGGTCCAGGCCGAGGCGAAGGCCCTGGTGGACGGGGTTATTTCGTAGTTCCGCCGACCGCGGCCACCACGGCGCGGTCCCTGCCAAGCGTCTTTGCCTGGTAGAGGGCCGCGTCGGCCGAGGCCACTACAGCGTCGAGGCCGCCCGGTCCGGCATCGGTGGATGCAATGCCGTAGCTCACTGTCGGCAGCCGGGGAATGACTTCCGAGCCGGATTCCTGAAGCCGGAGGCTGATGTCGGAGGTGATTTCCCGGGCCTGTTCCGGCGTGACGCCTGGGAGCAGGAGGATGAATTCCTCGCCGCCGTAGCGGCCCACGAGATCGGTGGAGCGGACGGTGCCGGCGCAGGCTCCGGCGAACGCCTGCAGGGCGGAGTCCCCGGCCGAGTGGCCGAACTGGTCGTTGATCGTCTTGAAGTGATCCAGGTCCGCGAGGATCAGCGAGGCCGTGGTTCCGGTGCGCCGCAACCGGCGCAGTTCGTTGCCCGCGAGGTCAAGGAACGCTGAGCGGTTCAGCAGGCCGGTGAGGCCGTCCACGGTGGCGCGTGCCCGGAGGTCGCGAGTCTGTTGTTCATAGCTCAGCTCGGCCATCGTGAACGAGGCCACCACCAGCGTGACCGTCGAGAACACGGTCATGGGCGCGGAACCGAAGAACGAGGTGAAGACCGCCCCGCCCGGCCCGTCCGTCAAAAAGGCGATGAAGCGGCCCAGGTAGAAGACGGCCAGGATGCCGGCGCCCACGGCGAGGGGCCGGTGCACGCGCGAGTAGTCGCGCTCAAGCAGGAACAGCTCCCGGGATCCCATGCCGATCAGCACGGCCATCAAGGCCAGGTACACCGGGCCTCCCGCCCAGATGTTTGTGGCCGGGTGGTCGAACACCGACACGACGCCGACGACGCCGGGACCGGCCGCGAGCTGCCAGGGCCGGGGTGAGGGTGCCCGCAGCGAGCGGGCGCCAGCCCAGATGCTGGCCGCGCCGGCGACCAGCAGGACGTTGCCGGCGGGGTTGGACCAGGCCTGGTACACCGTCCCGTCCAGCAGGTACGCGGCGTTGCCGACAAGGAACAGCAGGAGGGCCATGCACCACCAGCCGCTGTAGGCGGAGCGGGTCCGCCGGAAGGTAATGAAGTAGAAGAGCATGAGCAGCGTGAGGTCGACCAGCGCCAAGGCAACCCGCAGTGTGGCGGTGTCAAGCATCATCTAGTGGCCCCCCGGTCCGCTGTAATTTGCCCGCAATGCGTCACTTCACCGTCGAATAACCGCCGAAGTTGACCCAAGTATGGCACCCGTCGTCGGGAAAGCCTCGTGGTGGCCACGATATGACGTGCGGATTCTTGTTGCCGCCGTCCCGGGGCTTATGCCGGGCCGTCGGTCCACAGCGTGAGGATCCGCCGGGTGGAGTGCCCGCCGCCGGGCGCCATGTCCACGAGTGCTATCCGGTCCAGCGCGACGGCGTCGCCCTCGCGAAGCCGTTTGTCGCCGTGGTGGGAGACATGCGGACGGTACCCTGCCAGGGTATAGGCGGGTGTAGGGATCCTGCCGGGCAGCTGCTCCACGATCCCGACCAGGGCATTGTGCAGGGCCTGCAGGTGCTCGTTGGGTTCGATCAGGTTGACCGGGATGGACCCTGCCCGCCCGAACCGCGCTTCCCCGCCTACCCTCACCCGGCAGCCCAGCGCCGCGGCCACGGGGTCCGCCATAAGCGCGGAGATCTTCGCGGCGAGCGGATCGCCGGAGCCGGGTGGCGTCTCGATTTGTGCGCCGGCCGCTGTCTGGGGTTCGACGACGTCGAACTTCACCAGGGTGATGTGCAGCGGCCAGTCGTCACGGGGAAACTCGAGTCCCTCGACAACCGGTTCCACGAAGGCCACCGCGATCAGGTTCCGCATGGGAAAAGTGTGCCACGCCCGGCGGTCGGAGCGGCGCCCGGGTCCTGACCGGGGTCGGCGACGTCGCGAACGCCCCGTGCCGGAGGCTGCGGTGCGGACTAAAATAGGAAGTGGCCCCGGATGCAGGCCATGCGCTGAACCGCAGAAATGCGTCCCGTGTGCCTCCGGCCTGTCCCCCATGGTGCCGGAGGCACCTCCGCGGAAGAACAGTGCCGGAGGCACCTCCGCGCAAGAACAGTGCCGGAGGCACCTCCGCGGGACAGTGCCGGAGGTGCTTAGACAGTCCTTAGACGGTGCGGACGACGTCCTCGTAGGCGAACTTCGGCTTGGCCGCACCCCAGGCGTCCGCACCGGGCTGGCCGATGTTGACCACCAGGAAACTCTTCTGGCTGCCGTCGGGGAAGAATGCGGCGTCGATGGCGGCGAAATCCGCGCCCGTCATGGGACCGGCGGCGAGGCCCAGGGAGCGGACCGCGAGGATGAAGTAGCCAGCCTGCAGGTGGGCGTTGTTGTTGCCCGTGGCCGCGGCAAGGTCAGGCGCGGCGTCGTACATGGCTTTGGGGGCGTTGTAGCCGGGGAGGAAGTTGTCCCACTGGTCCTGCCAGGCGGTGTCGTAGCTCAGGACTGCGACGAGGGGCGCCGATGCCGTCTTGGCGCGGTTTCCGGCGGAAAGTGCGTCCACAAGCGTGGCCCGGGCTTCATCCGAGCGCACGTACGTGACGCGCAGCGGCTGTGAATTGAAGGCGGTGGGACCGAACTTCGTCAGTTCGTAGATGGCACGGGCCTGATCGTCGGTAACGTCGCCGGTGAAGGCGTTCGCCGTGCGGGCCTCGGCAAAGATGGCGTCCACCGCTGCGGCGTCGATTACTGCTTCTTCATGGGCGATCGTCATTCGCGTCCCTTTCGCTGGGCCGGCGCACCGTCAGGCTGCTGGCGTCTCCTGCTGTCCATAGTTGCAACTTCAACTAGCAGCGCTTGCTTCCCGCTGCGCCCTGTGATGTCCGGCACAGCAATGCAGGGTGCGCAGCCGCGTTGCAAGGCCTATCAAGGCAGACAGGAGCCTGACACGGCCTCTTAACGAGCGGTGATCTCTCCGGCGAGATGGCCGAAAGCGAGGCCCGCGTGCACCCGGACTGCATCAACCAGGCAATCGTCGTCCGCATAAAACCCGGGGCTATGGTTCGGGAACAGCCCGCGGCCACCCTTCACCGGCCTTAGCTGGTCGCCGTCGATCCGTGTGTCCTGGACCCCGTAGCTGAGGTACGCGCCGCCGTAGGCGTTGACGAACTCCGACACATCGTCATAGCCAAGCGTCACGGGCACCTCGACGATCCTCTCCCGGCCGACAATCCTGCCAAGGGCGGGCAGGATTGCATCAATCCACTCCCTCTGGTTGATGACTCCCGGAACAGATTGCAGGAACTCAACATCGGCCGTGCAGCCGAAGGCCTCCGCTTGGTGCCTGGCCAGCCGGCGCATCCCCTGCTGGACTACACCCATGTCGGCGTCGACAGTGCAGCGTATGGTTCCGAACAGGGTGACAGTCTGCCCGATGATGTTGAACCGGCCGACGTCCTGGACGTGGCCAATGCTGACGGATGTCGCGTGCTGCGCGGGAACCTGCCGGTAAAGCTCGCCGACTCCGGTCTTCCCCGGTCTTCCCCGGAGTATGGCCGGACTTCCCGGAAAACGCAACGGTCGCCGATGGCCACTCCCCATATCCGCGCCCGGACCTGTCGCGGCGCCCGACGGCGCCGGACGCGCCCGGCCTGCGCGGTAAAGTTGCCTGGAAGATTCCTTCCGCTCCGGCCCCACATTCTCTGAAAGGCTCCCGGCAATGAGCATGCTCGGCACCAAATGGAAGCTCCACGGCACCGGCAAGTCCGTCCGCCCCGGTGAGGTCGTCAAGCCGGATGAGCGGCTCACCTGGCCGCTGACCATCGGGATCGGCATGCAGCACGTAGTGGCCATGTTCGGCGCCACCTTCCTGGTCCCGATCCTCACGGGCATGCCGCCGGCCACCACCTTGTTCTTCTCCGGCATCGGCACCCTGCTGTTCCTGGTCATCACCCAGGGACGCGTTCCGAGCTACCTCGGGTCAAGCTTCGCGTTCATCGCACCGATCCTGGCCTCGCAACAGCAGTTCGGCATTCCCGGGGCGCTGGGCGGCGTCGTGCTGGCCGGTGCGGCCCTCGCCGTCGTCGGCGCCGTGGTGCAGAAGTTCGGCGCCGGCTGGATCAACCGGCTCATGCCGCCGATCGTGACCGGCGCGATCGTCGCCCTGATCGGCCTGAACCTGGCGCCAGCCGCGAAGAGCAACTTCGACAAAGCCCCCGTCACCGCCTTCATCACGCTGGCCGTCATCATTGTGGTCAGCGTGCTGTTCCGCGGCATCCTGGGCCGGCTGAGCATCCTGGTGGGCGTCGTGGTGGGCTACCTCGTCGCGATGATCCGGGGCGAAGTCGACTTCGCCAAGGTGGACGGCGCCACGTGGGTTGGCCTGCCGCACTTCCAGACCCCGGAATTCCACTTCGGCGTCGTGGGCCTCTTCGTGCCTGTCGTGCTGGTGCTGGTGGCGGAGAACATCGGTCATGTGAAGTCCGTGTCCGCCATGACGGGCCAGAACCTCGACGGCGTGTCCGGCCGGGCACTGCTGGCCGACGGCGCCGCCACCATGCTGGCCGGGTTTGGCGGCGGGTCCGGCACCACCACCTACGCCGAGAACATCGGCGTCATGGCTGCCACCAAGGTGTACTCCACCGCGGCGTACTGGGTGGCGGGCATCTTCGCCGTGGTGCTGAGCTTCTCACCGAAGTTTGGCGAACTCATCGCCACTGTCCCCGCCGGCGTCCTGGGCGGCGCAGCCACAATGCTGTACGGCATGATCGGCGTGCTGGGCGTCAAGATCTGGGTCCAGAACAAGGTGAACTTCTCCAACTCGATCAACCTGACCACGGCCGCCGTGGCGCTGATCATCGGCATCGCGAACTACACGTGGACCGTCGGCGACCTGACGTTCAACGGCATCGCGCTCGGCTCGGCCGCCGCGCTGGTGATCTACCACGGCATGAAGGCGATCGCGAAGGCACGCGGCACGGTGGCGGAGCCGGAAACGGAGGATCCGGCGTCCGTTGCGACGGCGGCGGTGAAGGCCGCTGCGAAGCGCGCACCGAAGAAGCGCCGCTAGCGGCATCCCCCGTTACCGCCCGCCCCGCCAAAGCCAACAGGCCGGGGCCGGGCCACCGTGTGGTGGCCCGGCCCCGGCCCGGCTGGTTGTGGCGGCGGCCGGTTTAGCCGGCGTCGAACGGTTCCTCGTCGTCGCTGCCCTTCTCCGGCGACTTCTCCTTCGGCAGGTCCGTGCCGGAACCATCGGGCAGCCCGGCCGCATCCTGGCCGGACTCCGAGGAGAAGGGCCGCCCGGCGTCGGGCTTTTCGGTGTTGGAGGCATCCATTTCGGCGTCAGCCGAGGGGACCGCGGCGTCGCCGCTCCTGGCACCGGATCCGGGCTCGGTAGTGGTGTTTTCTGAACTCACGTGTTCCTCCGCTCCGCCGGAGCGTCCTGCTCCGGACTCTCTTGCACTTGTCTTGCACTTGTCTTGGTCTTCTGCGCCGAACTGGCTCAGGCCCGGCGCTCCGGCCGGATGCGTCCCGCCGTCGGGGTACAGCTCAGAGGCCCTTGCCACCGGTGACGGGCAGGACGGCGCCGGAAATGTAGGAGCCGTGGTCCGAGGCGAGCAGCACATAGGCAGGCGCGAGCTCCGCGGGCTGGCCTGCGCGCTGCAGGGGTGTGTCCTGGCCGAACGACGGGAGCTTGTCCGGCCATGCGGTCGCAGGGATGAGCGGCGTCCAGATGGGCCCCGGGGCCACGGCGTTGACCCTGATCCCCTTCGGCCCGAGTTCCTGCGCCAGCGCCTTGGTGAAGGCCACCTGAGCGGCCTTGGTCATGGCGTAGTCGATGAGTTCCGGCGAAGGCTTGAATGCCTGGATGGAGGCCGTCGTGATGATCGAGGCGCCGGCGTTGAGGTGCGGGACGGCGGCGCGGGCCGTCCAGATCAGCGAGTACAGATTGGTCTTGAACACGCGGTCGAACTCCTCTGTGGGCAGCGACTCGAAGCTGTCCCGGTTCTTCTGGTAGGCCGCGTTCAGCACCAGCACGTCCAGCCGGCCGAATTCGGTCAGCGTGTCGTTCACGATCTTCGCCGCGAAGTCCTCGCTGCGGCCGTCGCCTGGGAGCAGCACGGCCTTCCGGCCGGCCTTCCGTATCCACGCGGCGGTGTCCTGCGCGTCTTCTTCCTCTTCCGGCAGGTACGAGATGGCGACGTCGGCGCCCTCCCGGGCGAAGGCGATCGCCACTGCCTTGCCGATCCCGGAGTCGCCGCCCGTGATCAGGGCAGCCTTGCCACTGAGCGCGTCGCTGCCGCGGTAGCTTTCCTCGCCGTGGTCCGGCTTCGGCTCCATGGGCGCCGTGAGGCCTGGCTGTTCTTGCACCTGCTCCGGGAAGGACCCGGAGTAGTAGCCGGTGCGGGGGTCCTTCGGCTGGTCCTGCTGTTTCTGTGCGGCGCTGCTTGAGTCACTCATAGTCCACCTACCCAACGTGTCGGTTTTCCAGGGAAGCTCCTCGGACCGGCGCTGACCGGCCGCTTGGAAACTATCCCGGCGAAGTACGCAGTTTCTACCCTAACCGCAAAGTAGTCAGCAAACTTACTACCAACTTGTTTTTGGCAACTCTCAAGCCTAGGTTGAGGGTGGGGCGCACGCCGCGCCCCGTTGACAAGGATTTCAGCGTTCCTGGGGAGTCCAGGGATTTCAGTTTGCGCGGAGGAACAGTCATGACAGGCCCGGCGGCGCCGCAGGATGACGGCAGGGACGAATCTCGGGCTGAGCGGATGGACCGCAATTGGGTGGAACTGCTGCAGGAACTGCGGGTACTCCAGACCGGGGTCCAGGTTCTCGCCGGCTTCCTCCTGACGCTGCCGTTCCAGGCTCGTTTCGAGACGCTGGATGGATACCAAACCGGGCTGTACCTCGCCAACGTCATCGTGGCCGCTCTCACCACGGCCTCGATCCTGTTACCGGTGAGCCTGCACCGCCGGCTCTTCCGGCAAGGGCTGAAGGCTACCCTCGTGGCCAGCGCCGACACCATCGCGAAGGTGTCATTGGGCGGCGTCATGCTGCTGAGCGTGGGAACCACGTCCCTCATTTTCGATCTCACGTTGGGCCGGGCGGCCGGCGTCATGGCCGGCGTCGGCCTGCTGGCTGTCCTACTGCTGCTGATGGTCTTTGTCCCTGCCGCACTCCGCCGGAGGGGCCTGAAAGAGAAGCCACAATGACAGACGTTTCACAGGCGCGGCGCGCCGCAGGCACGGGAGGAACCATGGGCAAGTGGGTCAAGGAACGCGGGCTGCTGCTGGCCAACGCTGCGCTATTCATCGCCTTCTTCGGCGGCATGGTCCTCAGCGGGGCAGCCAGTTACAGCGAGGACCAACTGGCCCACGGCCAGCCGGCGGTGAGCGTCCTGCAGTACCTGGGCACGGGGGCCTTCGTGGAGGCGACGTTTGAGAACTGGGAGTCGGAATTCCTGCAAATGGGCATGTATGTCCTGCTGACAGTCTTCCTGTTCCAGAAAGGGTCCTCGGAGTCCAAGCCCATGGGCCGCGCCGCCCCGCAAGACGAGGATCCCCGGCCGGCCAAGCTCAGGCCGTCCACGCCCTGGCCCGTCCGGCGCGGCGGGTGGGTCCTGAAACTTTACGAACACTCCCTGTCGATCATGTTCCTGCTGCTCTTCCTGATGTCGTTTGTTCTGCACGCAGTCGGCGGCAGCGCCGATTACAACGACGATCAGCAAGCCCACGGCCAGCCGACGGTCACGGTGCTGGGCTACCTCGCCACGAGCCGATTCTGGTTTGAGTCGTTCCAGAACTGGCAGAGCGAATTCCTGGCGGTCGCCGTACTGGTGGGCGCGTCGGTCTATCTGCGGGAGAAGGGATCCCCCGAGTCCAAGCCGGTGGCCGAACCCCACTACGAGACGGGCGCCTGACCCCCGCGGCCATCGGTCAGCGGGTTGCGGACCCGGCGTTCGGCGCTTTCTCCGCTGCTGCTTTCGTCGCCCCTGCTGTCGGAGCCGCTGTCAGGCCCCTTCGAGGACCTGGCTGGTGGCCCAGGCAAGATATTTTGCGGCGTTGGCGACAGCGTCGTCGGGGCTCGCGGCGACATCCAGCAGCTGGGCCGCGGCCACCACGCCGTGCCGGGCAAGGTCCTCCGGGGTGACGAGAATCCGGCCGGCCACCACGATCACCGGTATGCCGCGGGCTTGGGCGGCATCGGCCAGCGCGATGGGCGCTTTCCCGGTCAGCGACTGGCTGTCCATGGAGCCTTCCCCGGTGATGACCAGATCGGCCACCGCGAGTTTTCCGGCCAGCCCGGTGAGGCCGGCCACGAGCTCGAATCCGCCCTCCAGGGCGGCGTTGCTGAAGGCCAGGAACGACGCCGGGAAGCCGCCGGCCGCACCGGCTCCGGGGACGTTGACGTCCCGGCCGGTGGACTCGTGCAGGACCGAGGCCCAGTTGCGCAGGCCAGCGTCGAGCAGCTCCACCGCATCCGCGTCGGCGCCCTTTTGCGGGCCGAACACGTGCGCGGCACCGTCGCTGCCGAACAGCGGGTTCCGCACATCGACGGCGATCCTGAACTTCACGGCGGACAGCCGCGGATCCAGCCCGCTGACATCCACCGTCACGACGTCGGCAAGCGACCCGCCGCCGAGGGGCACCACGTTGCCGGCGGCGTCCAGCGGCTTGAGGCCGAGCGCCCGGAGTGCGCCGCTGCCGCCGTCGCTCATGGCCGAACCGCCCACGCCCAGCACGATTTCCGTGGCCCCTGCGTCCAGGGCGGCGGCGATCAGCTGGCCGCAGCCGTAGCTGTGGGCCCGCAGGGCGTTGGCCGGCGTCGGTTCCATGTGCGCCAGGCCGGATGCCTGCGCCGTTTCAATCACCGCAGTGGCCCCGCCGAAGGCGTCCTTGCGGATAGCCCACGCGGCACCGATCGGAGCCAGGATCGGGCCCACGACGGCGTTGAGCCTTTCCTCGTAGCCTGCCGCGACGGCCGCCTCCAGGGTCCCTTCGCCGCCGTCGGCCACCGGAAACTGGATGGCTTCGGCGTCGGGATAGACGCGCAGGGCGCCTTCAGCGATGGCGGAGGCGGCTTCGGCGGCGGTCAGAGAGCCCTTGAACTTGTCCGGGGCGATGAGGATACGCATGGCACTATCCTGCCAGTCCGGAGGGCCCGGCACGCTGACAGGACGCGGTGTTTAGGCCCAGGTCCCGCGCTCCGTGAGGACCGTCTTGAGCAGGTCGGCGCGGTCCGTGACGATCCCGTCGACGCCAAGATCGAGCAAACGGTGCATTTCCGCCGGTTCGTTGACGGTCCAGACGTGCACCTGCAGCCCGTGCCGGTGCGCCCGCCGGACAAAGCCGGGCGTCACCACGGTCACCGCGCCGTAGCGGACCGGTACCTGGAGCGCATGGACCCCCTGCAGGGCCCGACGCGCCACGAAGCCCATCAGCGTCGCCGGCAGTACCGGGCCCAGCAGGACGAACACGGCGTTGGACACTGTGCCCGCAGAGCCCGCGGCCGGCCGGCTCAGCTGCCGAAGCACGGCGCGGCGCCGCCGGTCCGAGAAGCTGGCTACCAGCACGCGGTCGTGCAGCGCGTGGCGTTCGATTGCCGAGGCCAGGGCGTCGACGGAATTCCAATCCTTGACGTCGATGTTGAGCCGGACGTCGGGAAAGGCCGCGATGAGTTCCTCAAACAGCGGGATCGGTTCAGTTCCGCCGATCCTGGCCCGGGCCACGGCCGCGGCGGGCAAGTCGGCGATACGGCCGCGTTCCTGGGTGACCCGGTCCAGAGTCTTGTCGTGGAAGAGCACCAGCACGCCGTCGGCGGTGGTGTGGACGTCGGTCTCCAGGTGCCGGAATCCGAGGTCGACGGCGGCGCGGAACGCGGCCATCGAGTTCTCCAGCCCGTCCAGGGAGAAGCCGCGGTGGGCCATCGCGAGGGGCGCCCGGGCTATGTCCTGGTCCCCCGGCACGGCGTGCTCCGGGCCGCCGCCGCGGGTGCCGTCGGAGTTCCCGCCGGGGGCAAAGTAGGGGTGCGGGTTCGTCACTCCTGAAGCGTACCCGAGCCCCGATCCGGCCGCGCGGGACCCCGATCCGGAGCGGGCTGAGCGGAACGCGGCATGGGCGACCCGGCGTTAGCGGAAGCTGGCGTCAGGAGTCGTGCGGCCGGATTTCGACGCCGTCGCCGCAGTGCAGGAGCGTCCGGCCGCGGCCGCCGTCGAGGTCCACCCAGACGACGCTGTGGTCGGCCGTCACGGCGTCCACCAGGCCGCCGGTCTCGAAACCCGGGGCCAGCCGAACGCTGACGCGGTCGCCCTGGCGCAACTGCCGCCAGTGCCGGTCCGGCTCCGCCGGATGCAGAGGTTGGTCGTCCGTTTTGTTGACGCGGTACTTGGCCATGATTTCCCCACTATCGGTCAAACGATCTGTCGCGAGCCTTCAGCCTAGGAGGCCAAGGTGAACGCCAGTTGACCGACCGCTGGGAATCCGGTGACCGGGACGTCACCGCGGGGGTGCTGTTCGGGAGTGGAACTCAGGGAAGCCGGAGGCCGAGTTCCGCGAGCTTGGCCTCAAGGATCTGGGCGACGCCGTCGTCGTCGAAGTGCGGCGCCTGCTGGCCAGCGGCGCGGATTGCCTCAGGGTGGCCGCTGGCCATGGCGTAACCGTCCCCGGCCCAGCGGAGCATCTCGATGTCGTTGGGCATGTCCCCGAACGCCACCACGTCTGCGGGGCCGATGCCCAGTGAGGCGGCGTATTCGGCGAGGGTCACGGCCTTGTTGACGCCGGGCAGGGACAGTTCGAGCAGGGCCATGTTCGGCGCCGAGTGCGTCGCGGCGGCCAAATGGGCGACGGCGGGGGTCACCTCGGCGAGGAAGTCGTCGGCGGTGCCCTCGCGAACGATGGCCATGAACTTCACCACGGAGTCGTCGGCCGTGAGGGTGCTGTGCAGCGGGGCGGGCGTGAATTCGGCCAGCAGCGGGCTTGTGCCGGAGTTGAGGAAGCCCGGTTCCAGGTGGAAGCCGGTCAGGGTTTCGGCGGCGAACAGTGCCGTCGGGCGCAGGCGCCGGATGATGCGGCGGGCCTCGAACACTGCGTCCAGCTCCAGCGCACGGGCTGAGAGCATGCGGTCCGCCTCAAGGTCCCAGACCACGGCGCCGTTGGAGCAGATGACGGTGCCGGCATGCCCCAGCTGGTCCTGCAGGGGGTGGAGCCAGCGCGGCGGGCGGCCCGTGACGAAGACGAGTTCCACCCCTGCGTCGCGGCAGGCGTGGAACGCGCGGACGGTCCGGTCGCTGATTTTTCCGTAATGGCCGAGGATCGTTCCGTCGATGTCGCTTGCTACGAGCCGCATACAGCAAGTCTACGTTGGCCGCGGCGGCCCCGATCCCGCCTGCCGGACGTGGAACTGCGCGGGCCCGTGCGCCGGGGTCGCCGGAAAGTGTCGAGTTCGCCGGAACGTTCCGGCGAACTCGAGCGTCTCCGGCGAATTCGACGGCGGCGCGGCCCTCTAGTGCTGTTCGTAGTGCCCGGTCAGCCTGGCCCGGCCCAGGGTGTGGCTGAATAGGGCAAAGCCGAGGCTGGCCGGGCTGCCGTGCCCGCCGACGTCGAGCTTTTCGACGTCCACGGCATGGACCACGATCAGGTAGCGGTGCGGACCGTGTCCCTTGGGCGGGGCGGCGCCGACGTAGCCGGTGAATCCGGCGTCGTTCTTCAGCTGGAGCGCGCCGGGCGGAAGGGCCGCGCCGTCGCGGGAACCGGCACCCGCGGGCAATGACGTGACATCGGCCGGGATGTTGAGCACGGCCCAGTGCCAAAAACCGCTGGCCGTGGGGGCGTCCGGGTCGAAGACCGTCACCGCGTAGCTCTTGGTGCCGGCGGGGGCGCCGCTCCAGCTCAGCTGCGGGGACTCGTCCTTGCCGCCGGCGCCCATGACGCCGCTTCGCTGCGCGGGAGGAAGCGTGTCGCCGTCGTGGAAGGATGCGCTGCTGACGTCGAAAGCGGGGACGTCGGGCAGCGGCGCGTAAGGATCGTGGGCTGTCATGGCTGCCTTTCCTGAACTGGTTGCTGTTCGGTACTGCCTGCTGTTCGGGTACTGCCTGCTATGCGTTGCCGGTCCCCACGCCACCAAGCTCCATCCGGGCCAGCTCGGCGCGTGTGGGCGGGTTGGCGCCGGCGCGGGACACGGTCACGGCGGCGGCGCGGGAGGCGTGGGCCAGGAGATCGCGGAGGCTTTCGGCGGAGAGTTCGCGCAGCGCCTTGCGGTTCTGTGCCCCGTCCAGGCCCAGGTCCACCACTCCGGACAGCAGCGCTGCCATGAAGGAATCGCCGGCACCGACGGTGTCCGCGACTAACACTGCGGGGGCGGCGAACTGCGCAGCGCCGGCGGCGTTGATGCCCCAGGGGCCCTTGCCGCCGCGGGTCACCACCACCATGGCCGGCCCCTCCGAGCCGCCCAGCGCCAGCCAGCGGCGGGCCGAGTCCAACGGGTCCGTTCCGGGGTAGAGCCATTCAAGGTCCTCATCGGAGGCCTTCACCACGTCCGCGAGGGCCACAAACTTTTCGACCTGCCCGCGGGCATAGTCCACGTCCGGGATGATGCTGGGGCGGCAATTGGGGTCAAAGCTGATCGTGGCGGACGGGTGGGCATGCTCGACGGCGGCAAGCACCTCGGCCGCGCCGGGCGCCAGCATCGTGGCGATGGAGCCGGTGTGCAGGAGCGTGGTTCCCTGCAGGAGGAACGGGAGGCGCGCCGCGACGCCGGGGAGCTCCCAGGCGAGGTCGAAGGTGTAGGTGGCGGCGCCGGCGTCGTCAATCAGTGCGGCGGCCACGCTGGTGGGAAGCTCGTCGGGTGCCAGCGGCAGCAGCACGGAACTCGACTTCAGGTGCGCCGCCAGGGCTTCGCCGTAGGCATCCCGGCCGTAGCGGCCAATGAACTGGACCGGATGGTCCAGCCTCGCCAGCCCCACCGCCACATTGAGGGGGCTGCCGCCGACATGGGCCTGGACGCCGGAGGAACGCTGGACGACATCAACCAGCCCCTCGCCAATAACTGTGAGCATGGTCATACTCTGCCAGAGATTCGGGTCCGGTGCCGTGTGTTGCCCCACCTGCCCGCGGGCCGCCCCGCGTGTCCGGGGCGCGGCTGCGCAGCCCGGCCCGCCGGGCCGCGCATCCACCCGGCCGCTCAGGCTCAGGCGGCGGCGGTGTCCACGGCGATCCCGGCGGGACCGGCGTCGGCGAACCTGGCGTCGATGTGGACCACGTCCCGGCCGGCGCGCTGGAGGAGGCTCGCGGCGACCCCTGCGCGATACCCGGACGTGCAGTGCACCCAGAGCTTCCCGGCAGGGACGTCCTCAAGGCGCAGCAGCAGTTCATGTAGCGGGATGTTGACCGCGCCCACCACCCGGGACGCCGCGAATTCATCGGCACGGCGCACGTCCAGGACGGTGTCCCCGGCGGCCCGGCCGGTCAGCACACCGCCCCAGTCCACGCGGGGGTACGACGCGAGGGCGGCCTGCGGCGCAAGGGCATGCGGGTCGGTTCCGACGGCGGCGTCCGGGGATTCGATGCCGATCCGGGAGAGGTCGCGGATGGCCTTCTCGATATCCTCCTGCGAGCCCACGAGGGTCAGCGGTTCACCCCACGGCAACACCCAGCCCAGGTAGGTGGTGAAACTGGATCCCGTGCCGTATTCGAAGCTGACGCTGCCCTGGAGGTGGCTGCTGGCGAAGGCCACACGATGCCGCAGATCCACCACCCACTCGCCGCCGTCCAGTCGCCGGGCGAGCTCGGCGGCGTCGAGCGATTCGGGGACTGCCAGATCGGCGGGGCCCGGTCCGCGGACGTTGGCCGGGCTCATGTGGGCGTAGTAAGAGGGGTGGTCCGTGAGGTTGGCGATGAGCTGGCGGACGAAGTGGTCCTCGTCGGGGTCCGTCAGGGCATGGTTGGCGGCGAGCTGCTCGCCGATCGTGGAAGACCGGGCACCGGAGGCCGGCCCGGAGGAGCAGAACGAGCCGAACCCGTGGGTCGGGAACAGCGCGGCGTCGTGCCCGGACTCCGCGACGAGGCGCCGGACCGAGGCGTACTGATCGTGGGTCAGGCCGACGGTGTCCGCCGCGGCAACGAGGTCCGTGCGCCCGACCGAACCGTAGAGCAGGCTCCCGCCCGAGAAGACGGCCTGCTTCACGCCGTCGTCCACGATGTACGACATATGGGTGTGCGTGTGGCCCGGGGTGGCGACCGCCTTGACGGTGAGCGCGCCTACGCGGACCGTCTGGCCGTCGGTGACGGGCGTGCGCTCGAACGCCACGGGATCGGTGGCGTTCACCAGGTAGTCGGCGCCGTGCGCGCGGGCCAGGATGAGGCCGCCGGTGATGTAGTCGTTGTGCAGGTGGGTCTCGGCCACGTGGGTGATGGTGACCCCGGCGTCGCGGGCTGCGGCTTCGATGCGGTCCGTGTCACGCTGCGGGTCGATCGCCAACGCCACCGAGCCGTCGTGGACCAGGTAGCTGCGGTCCCCGAGCTGCGGGGTCTCGATGACAATGACTTCCATGGCCCCTCCCGGGCTGTCAGCCCCGGTTGACGGGGTGTCCCTCATCCTGCCACTGCATGATTCCGCCGGTGACGTTGACGGCGTCGTACCCCTGGTCTTCCAGGTATGTGGTGGCCTGGGCGCTGCGGCCCCCGGCGGCGCACATGACGTAGATGGTGCCGCTGGCCGGAACCTCGTCGATGGACTGCACAAACCGCGAGAGCGGGATGCTCCTGGCCCCGGGGACGCGGACCGCCGCGAATTCGTCGTCCTCGCGGACATCGACGATTTCAGTGGCTTCGCCCAGGGCGGCCAGGTCCTTGACGGAAATGCTCTTCATGCCTGTTCCTTTCGAGGGCGCCGGTGGCCCGGCGCGCTTAATCCAGCTCAATAATGATACCCCTTGGGGTATCATACGTGCTCCGGGCGTCGCCTTCGGCCCCACCGCCAAATCTACTCCCCCGACTAGCCTGCAGCGCTAGCCTGCCGGATGGCCCTGCTGATAGACGTCGGGGATGCCGTCGTGGTCCGAGTCGATCCTTTCTTCCTCTTCCGCGCGGCGGTAGTGCGTGTTGCGGATCCGGAGTACCGCGCTGGCCAGCAGCGCGGCGAGCAGCGAGGCCGCGAGGATTCCGACCTTTGCGTGGTCGTCGTGGACAGTGCCTTGCCCGAAGCTCAGCTCGGCCACCAGCAGCGACACCGTGAAACCGATCCCGGCCAGGATCGACAGGCCGAAGACGTCGATCCATTTGAAGGAGCCGTCCAGCCGGGCGCGGGTGGCTTTGGTGATGAGCCACGTGGTGCCCAGGATGCCGGCAGGTTTTCCGAGCACGAGGGCCAGGATAATGCCGACCGCAACGGGATCGGTCAGGGCGGCGCCGAGGCCCTGCAGGCCGCCGATGGCCACACCGGCGGAAAAGAATGCGAAGACCGGGACAGCGACGCCGGCCGAGATCGGGCGGAACCGGTGTTCGAAGATCTCCGCGAGGCCGGGGCCGGCCTCGGGACCGCCGCTGGCCCGGGAGCGAATCACAGGAACGGCAAAGCCGAGCAGGACACCGGCCACGGTGGCGTGGATGCCGGACGCATGGACCAGCGCCCACGTTGCGGCGCCGAGCGGCAGCAGGATCACCCAGGCGGCCAGCCCGTGGGTGCCGAAGAACCGCCGGTATTTCTGCACCAGGAATGTGTAGAGGCCGAGCGGGAGCAGAGCCAACAGAAGCGGGAGCGGGTGGAGTTCGCTCGTGTAGAAGACCGCGATGATGGTGATGGCGAGAAGATCGTCCACGACGGCCAGGGTCAGCAGGAAGATGCGCAACGCGCTGGGAAGGTGCGAACCGATGAGCGCCAGCACGGCGACCGCGAACGCGATGTCCGTGGCGGTGGGGATCGCCCAGCCCCGCAGGGTCTCGGCGTCCGCAACGTTGACGGCCGCGTAGATGAGCGCGGGAACGGCCACGCCGCCCACGGCCGCAGCCACCGGCACCACGGATTTGCTCAGCTGCCGCAGGTCGCCCGCGACGAACTCCCGTTTGAGTTCGAGCCCGACCAGGAAGAAGAAGACCGCCAGCAGCCCGTCGGCGGCCCAGGCTCCCAGGCTCAGGTCCAGGTGCCAGGGCTCGTAGCCGATAGTGAAATCGCGCAGCGCGAAGTAGCTTTCCGACGCCGGCGAGTTGGCCCAGATCAGGGCCGCCACCGCCGCGGCGACCAGAAGCGCGCCGCCGACGGTTTCCTTGCGGAGGATTTCGCCGATGCGCAGCGCTTCCGCGTAGCTGCCGCGGGCGAAGACGGTGAGGCGAGGAGGTGCGGGAGAAGGGGGCAGGTCGCTCATGGGGTCCTCAAAGTGGGGTCGACGAAACTATGCCGACCAGACTTCCCGGCGCACCTGGGCTCCAGTCTATGCGCTTTCGGCCCCCTGGGGGCGGCGGCCGGTCTGAGCCGCCGCCGCACAAATCCACCACCCGCCCTCGCAGCCCGGATGTCAGGCCAGCATCTGCTGCACCAGTTCGCGGCACTTCCGGTAGGCGGGCGCCTTGGGATCAATGAGCGCGAAGTGGTCGCCCGGCACCTTGAGCAGCTGCACCGGCGCACCGGCCGCCTTGGCCGCTCCGGCGTAGGTCTCGGACTGGCTGAACGGCACAGTGTCGTCTTCAGTGCCGTGGACGGCATAGATCGGCACGCTCAACGGCACCGCACTCATGGGGTCCGCGTATTTATGCCGTTTGGGGTATTTCTCCGACGAGCCGCCGAGGAAATTGCTGACCGCGCCGTTGCTGAGGTTGAGCCGCTCGGCGGCCGCCAGGTTCAGCACCCCTGACTGGCTCACGACGCCGGTCAGGTGCACCGCGCCGCCGTCGTCGGCCCTGCGCGCCAGCTGACGGTCCGCGTCCGGGGCGCCGAGTCCGGAGAGCCGGCTGCGTCCCGCCGCCCAGACTGCAAGGTGGCCGCCGGCCGAGTGTCCCAGGGCCACCACCCGGTCCAGGCCGAGCCCGTGCTCGTCCGCGAGCTCGCCGAGCTTGTCGATTCCGGCCAGGACGTCGGCAAAGGTGTTAGGCCAGCCTCCGCCGTTGCCGGCCCGCCGGTACTCCAGGTTCCAGGCGGCCATGCCGTGCGTGGCGAGGTCCTTGGCCAGGGGTTCGCCGAGTTCCGCACCATACTGCGAACGCCAGTAGCCGCCATGGATCACCACCACCACGCCCTTGGGCGCGGCCACGTCCGGGAGGAAAAGCTCGCCCCACTGGCTGGGGTCCTCGCCATAGTGATACTTCTGCCTCTTCACAGCGTCCTCCTTGGGGCCCGGTGAACAGGCGGCGGAGACTGCCCCCAGCGTCACCGTCGCTGCGGCCGCGATCCAAGTCCGCCGCCGCACATCAGCCATGTGCTGAGCCTACAGTGGACGCCGCGCGGCCCCGCGCAGGTCGGGCTCCTGCATGCCGCCCGGAGGCGCCGGCGTCGGGGGTGGCTGCGACCCGGCCGCGGGAGTGCCTGCCGCCCGACGTCGGGGGTGCGCCGTAAGCTGGACGCATGGCGAGCAACTGGGAGCGTTTGGACCCGAGCCTGCGCGATTCCGTGCAGGAAAACGTGGAATTGTACGAGCGGGTCCGGCCTGCGCTGAAACTAGTTACCCGGGAGGTCCTGCTCACTCTGCGGACCATGTTCAAGGACACCGAGGTCATGCCGCTGTTCGTCACCGGACGCACCAAGACCGTCGAATCCTTCCGCGAGAAGATTTCCCGCACGGAAAAACCGCTGGAGCCGGGCGGGCCGCTGGTGCTGAAGTTCCCGGACCCCTTCCGGACCCTGAACGACATGGTGGGCATCCGCGTGATCACCAAGCTGCCGGCGGAAAACGCGGTGGCGGCCAACCTCATTAAGCGCCAGCGCCAGCTCTTCGACTGCCGCGGAGACCGCGAAAAGGACATCGGCTCGATCGAGTCCGGCACCTACGGCTACTCCAGCCGGCACCTGATCCTGCGGACCATCCAAAACGAGGCGGTCAAGGACTACCAGCAGGTCTTCAACCCGGATGTCCCGCCGAACGGCAGCTACTTCTTCGAATGCCAGATCCGCACGGTGTTCGCCCACGCCTGGAGCGAGATCGAGCACGACATTCGCTTCAAGGCCGAGGACCCCCGGGCCTGGACCCCGCACTTCGACCGCCAGTTCACCGCCACGGCAGCCATGCTGGAAACCGTGGAAAGCGCCTTTTCGGACCTGCACGAGCGCTATGAGGAGGTCCGCAGTTACTGGGATGTGGAGGGCGAGGGTGCCGCACCGCTGACGCCCAACCGGATCCGCGACGTCTGGCGGACTCTGCTGCCGCACGTGGACCGGAAGGTCGACGACGACTGGGGCTGGGCTGCGGAACTCATGGCAGCCCATGGGCTCAACCAGACCATGCAGCTCGCCGGTCTTCTCAGCGCCAACCGGATCACCGAGGTCCGCCAGGCCCTGGACCACCGCTACTCCCCCGGCCCGGACCGGCTGCTCGATGACCTGCTGCTGTGGCAGTACGGCACCGAACACATCGAGCTCACCGCCGAGCCGGCCGACGCCGTCCCCCACCCCCGGCGCGACAGCCTGCTGCGGCGGCTCAAGCAGATCGAACGCTACCGGCTCACGCAGGGGTAGTGGCGGCCTCGCGCAGGGTGGGTGCGGCGGCGTTACACAGCGGCATTACCCAGGGGCGGCCCGGTGCACGCGATCAGGCCGCGCTCAGGCCGCGCTCAGCCCTCGAACGCCGCCCGGAACGCGGCCAGGGCGGCATCGCCTGCAGCCAGTCCTTGCCCGCCGACGGCGCCGGCTTCAAGGCCGATGACGCCGGAGTAGCCGGCTTCCCTCAGCGCCGCCGCAACAGCGCGGTAGTTGATTTCCCCGGTGCCGGGTTCGAACCGGCCCGGGACGTCGGCCACCTGGATCTCCCCCGTCCACGGCAGCGCAGCCCTGACGAGTTCGATCAGGTTCCCTTCCCCGATCTGGGCATGGTACAGATCCAGCATCATCTTCACGTGGGGATGGTCGACCGCCGAGACCAGGGTGAGGGTGTCCTTGGCCCGGGCCAGCGGGATGCCGGGGTGGTCCAGGATGGTGTTGAGGTTCTCGAGCGCAAACGTCACACCGTGCTTCTCGCCCAGGACTGCCAGGCGTTCGAGGGTCCGGAGGCCGGTCAGCCACATTTGGCCCGTGGACCGGTACGTTGGCCGGACGGCGCGGCCGCCTTCCCCGAGCTCGGCCGGGTGGACCACCATCCGCTCGACTCCGAGTTCCAGCGCGGTGGGAATCAGCTTTTCGGCCGAAGCCACCACCTCGTCGGCGCTTTCGGGGTCGATCAGGCTGCCGCCGAAGTAGCCGCTCATCGAGGAGAAGCGTGCACCAGTCGCGGCGAGGGCGGAAATGTCCCGCCCGCGCGTATCCCAGAGTTCCACCTCGAAGCCTTGACCGTGGATCCGCCGCACCCTCTCGATGAGGTCCAGCTCGCCATAGACCATCTCGGCGCAAACGGCCAGGCGGAAGCTCATTCTCCCTGCCCTACGGCGTGGAGCGCGGGCTCGGCGGCCCGCAGTTCGGCGATCGAGGAAACCTCCACGGGAAGCCCGGTCTCGTTCGAGCGGATCGCCGCGAGTGCCACGGCCAGGGCGTTGCGGGCGTCGGTGCCGCCGGGGCCCGGGGTTCCGGGGGCCGCCTGGTTCCCGCGGCGCGCCTTGACGGCGTCGACGAAGTGGGCCAGCTCCGCAGTGTAGGCATCATGGAAAAGATCCACGTTCAGCCGCACGGTGGAGGAGGCGATGCCGGCCGCGGTGTAGCTCGTCGCGCTGGACGCCTGGGGCCCGCCGGCAGTAACCATGCCCGCCGAGCCAAAGACTTCGCCGCGCACGTCGTAGCCGTACAGGGCGTTGAAATTGGCCTCGGCCACCGCGATGGCACCGTTGCTGTACGTCACCGTCACCACCGCCGTGTCCAGCAGTCCGCCTGCTTTCCGCTCAGGGGCGACCAGCGCGTCGGCGACCGCGTGGACCCGGACCGGCACGGCGCCCGGGTTCAGCCAGTTCAGGGTGTCGAAATCGTGGATCAGGGTTTCCAGGAAGATGGTTCCCGGCGCAATCCGCTCGGGGGCGGCAAGGCCTGCCACGGTGCCCGGATCCCGCGTCAGCGACCGGAGCAGCTGGGGGACTCCCACGGCGCCGTCGTCGATCAGATTCCGTGCCGCGGCGAAGTCGTTTGCATAGCGCCGGTTGAAGCCGAACTGAACAATGACGCCGGCAGCATCGGCTGCATCAAGGGCACCGTCCAACTCCTCAATAATCCGGCCACCCGGCTTCTCGCAGAACACGTCCTTCCCGGCCCGGGCCGCAGCAGCAATCAGGTCCGAATGGAACCGGGCCGGCGCCGCGATGAGGACCGCGTCAATGTCCGGATCATTCATCACGTCTGCCGGGTCCGTGCTGATTTTGCGCACTCCCAGCCGGCCAGCGAGGGCTTCGACCGCGGGGAGGGCGGGATCGGCAATGGCCTCCAGACGGGCACCCGGAATCCGGTGCGCCACGGACTCTGCGTGGAACTTGCCAATCCAGCCGGCGCCGATGAGTCCGACGCGGACGGGCCGGTCGTCGCTGACCGGGTGCTGCAGATAGCTCATGAAAACTCCTAGCCTGGGTTGTAGATCGTTCTAGTAGAACCATGATGTACCTGCTGCCGGTGAATGTCTAGAACGTTCTATAGACTGGTTGAAAGCAAGGAGCAAGAATGACCGAACAGCAGCGCCGCCCCACGCTCATGGACGTCGCCGAGGCCGCCGGCGTCTCACGTGCCCTGGTGTCCATCGTGATGCGCGGCGCCCCGGGCGCGGCCGAGTCCACCCGGAAGAAGGTGCTCGAAGCGGCCCGGGAACTCGGCTACCGGCCGGACAGCCGGGCCCGGCTGTTGCGCAGCGCGCGGACCAGGCTTCTCGGGTTGAGCTTCTTCACGTCAGAGCCGTTCCACGCCGAGATCGTCGACGCCGCCTATGCCGGCGCCGCGGAACGGGGCTACGAAATCGCCTTGAGCGCCGTCGCCAGCGGCCGGCCGGAAACGCGTGCGGCGGAGGCTCTCCTGGATATGGGATGCGAGGCGCTGATCCTCATCTCCCCGACACTGGGCAGCCAGGAGCTCGCCGGGTTTGCACGCCGGGCACCGGTGGTGAGCCTCCTGCGCGACGACGTCGGAGACCAAGTGGACTCCGTCAGCAGCGACAACCACGCCGGCATCCGGCTGGCCGTTGAACACCTCGCCGCCTTGGGTCATCGAAGAATTGTCCATGTCGACGGCGAGGCGGCGGTCTCGGCCGACCAGCGCCGGGATGCCTTTCGCACCGAAATGCTCCGCCGGGGGCTGGAGCCTTTCGTGGTTCCGGGCGGCCTCACCGAGGAAGACGGACTCAGGGCCTGTGCATCGCTCCGGGGCAACCCCCCGTCCGCCGTGATCGCCTTCAATGACAGGTCGGCCCTCGGGGTGATCGAGGGCCTCCGGACCGCAGGGCTGCGCGTGCCGGCGGACGTATCAGTGGTCGGCTATGACGACAGCCAGTTTGCCCGGCTCAGCTACGTGCAACTGACTTCTGTCAGCCAGGACGCGCCCCTCCTCGCCACTGCCGCCGTGGACAGGGCAGTCGAGCGGCTGGCAGGAGCCGACGCCCCGGCTCACCTGGTCAGGACACCGCATCTGGTGGTCCGCAACACCACCGGACCGGCGCGCCCAAGCTGACCCGCCGCCGAATCTCCCCACCCTTAGAGGCACGACGCCGCCAATCGCCGGCGGTTCGGCGCAACACGCCGGAAGGAACTTCCGAAGGCGGGGAAACTCCGACGCCAGCAAGCCGCCACTGCCGGCCTGCTAGTGCCCGGCGCCGAGCTTTCCGGCGAGCCGCTCGCGCATCGCCAGGCTGGCGTCGTTGAGGCCCACCACTTCGACGCTCTTGCCGTGCTGGCGGTACTTCTCGGTAATGGCATCCAGTGCGGCGATCGTGGAGGCATCCCAGAGATGGGAGTCGCGCATGTCAATAACCACGCGGTCAGGGTCCAGGGCGTACTCGAACTGGGTGTAGAGGTCGTTCGAGGAGGCGAAGAACAGTTCGCCGTCCACCTTGTAGGTGGCGAGTTGGCCGCCATCGCCCTCCGCCAGGGACCGCTCCACGGTGACGAAGTGCGCCACCCGCCGGGCAAACAGGACCATGGCGACCAGGACGCCGACGCCGACGCCGATCGCCAGGTTGTGCGTGGCCACGGTGACGGCGACAGTGGCGACCATGACGAGCGTTTCGCTCTTGGGCAGCGCCTTGAGCGTGGAGGGCCTGATGCTGTGCCAGTCGAAAGTGGCAACGGAAACGAAGATCATGACGGCCACGAGCGCGGCCATCGGGATCAGCGACACGATGCCGCCGAGAGCCACCACGAGGATGAGCAGGAAGACGCCGGCCAGGAAGGTGGAGATCCGGGTGCGGGCGCCGGAGGCCTTGACGTTGATCATGGTCTGGCCGATCATCGCGCAGCCGCCCATGCCGCCAAAGAAGCCGGTGACAATGTTGGCCACGCCCTGGCCCCAGGCCTCGCGGGTTTTGGGCGAGCGGGTGTCGGTGATGTCGTCCACGAGCTTCGCCGTCATGAGGGATTCGAGCAGCCCCACGAAGGCCATGGCCAGCGCGAAGGGGAAAATCACCTGCAGCGTTTCGAACGTGACCGGCACACCGGGAAGGGACAGGGAGGGCAGCGAGTCCGGAAGCGCACCCTTGTCCCCCACGGTGGGAACGGCGACGGCGGCCAGGACGGTGATGAGTGTCAGGACAATGATGGCCACCAGAGGCGCCGGAACGGCTTTGGTCAGCCCGGGCAGGCCGAAGACGATCAGCAGGCCTGCCGCGGTGAGCGGATAGACCAGCCACGGGACGCCGATCAGCTCGGGCACCTGGGAGAGGAAGATCAGGATCGCCAGGGCGTTGACGAAGCCCACCATCACGGAGCGCGGGATGAAGCGCATCAGCCTTGCCACCCCGGACAGGCCCAGGATGATCTGGAAAAGGCCGGCCAGGATCACCGCCGCGACAAGGTAGTCCAGCCCGTGGGACTTCACGAGCGGGGCGATCACCAGGGCGACGGCGCCGGTGGCCGCCGAGATCATCGCGGGGCGCCCGCCGACGAAGGAGATGGTGACGGCCATGGTGAAGGAGGCGAAGAGTCCGATCCGCGGGTCCACTCCGGCGATGATCGAGAAGGCGATCGCCTCCGGGATGAGGGCCAGGGCCACCACAAGGCCGCCGAGCACTTCGGTTTTGAGCCGGCGAGGGGACCTCAAGGCGCCCCGGACGGATTGCAGTTGCTCGGGCGTGAAGGCCGGGGCATCTGCGGCAGTTTTGACGGCCATTGCTGGCTCCGTTCGTGGTCAAGAAGGCACAGTCAGCCTTCGGATTTCAAGGATTGTGGGGCGCCGCGCCGCGCCGGAGGGAGTGGGGAGTTCGCCGTCCTGGGCTCACCCACTCATGAAACCCTACCCAAGTAGCCCCGCCGGGGGCGGAATGGCTATAAATCTGACATATTTGTCCACCAGGTGGTCACGAAGTAGCCAGTCCGCGGACGGCGGTGGCACCATGCTTGGATGCTTGAGGCAACTAAAACTCCGAATTCCTCCCGGGACGCGGGCACCGCCGCCGCCGTCCCCCTCAATCCCGCCCTCGCGGCCGAGGCAAAGATCGCGCGCATCGCGGTGACGATCTTCCCCATCCTCGTCGTGGCGGCCGGCGTTGCCGGCTTCCTGCTCCCCGGAGCCTTCAAACCCCTGGCGCCCAGTGTGCCGTTCCTGCTGGGCATCATCATGTTCTGCATGGGCCTGACCCTGACCCCGCCCGATTTCGCCTCGGTGGCCAAGCGTCCCTGGGCGGTGGCCCTGGGAATCGTGGCCCACTATGTCATCATGCCGGGTGCCGGCTGGCTGATCGCCGTCGCCCTGCACCTCGAACCGGAGCTGGCTGTGGGCCTGATCCTGGTGGGCTGCGCGCCGTCGGGCACCGCCTCCAATGTGATGGCGTTCCTCGCCAAGGGCGATGTGGCCCTGTCCGTGGCCGTCGCGTCCGTGTCCACCCTGATTGCCCCGATCGTCACGCCGCTGCTGGTCTTGTTCCTGGCCGGCTCGTACCTGAGCATCGACGCCGGCGGCATGGTCCAGGACATCCTCAAGACCGTCCTCCTGCCCGTTGTCGCAGGCCTGCTGGCCCGCCTCTTCCTCAAGAAGGTCGTGGCCCAGGTTCTGCCGGCACTGCCGTGGGCGTCCGCCGTCGTGATTTCGCTGATCGTGGCGATCGTGGTGGCCGGAAGCGCCAGCAAGATCGTCGCCGCGGGCGGCATCGTGTTCCTAGCTGTGGTTCTGCACAACGGCTTCGGGCTCGGCCTGGGGTACCTGGCCGGCAAGGTGGGGCGCCTTGACGACCGGGCGCGCAGGGCCCTCGCCTTTGAGGTCGGGATGCAGAACTCCGGCCTCGCCGCAACCCTCGCCACGGCGCACTTTAGCCCGCTGGCCGCGCTGCCGTCCGCTGTCTTCTCCCTGTGGCACAACATCTCCGGCGCCATCGTGGCGGCGTGGCTGGCCCGGCGCCCCATCCGGGACGCCGCAGCACCGGAGACCACCGTGCCGGAAGCCGCCGCGCTGAACGCCTAAAGGCGGGGCTAGCTTTACTGCAAGCTCCGCAGCCGGCCGAGCAGCGCAGTGACGGCGCGCTCGGCCAGGGCCTCCGGGCTTTCGGATCCCGCAGGCACGACGTCGTATCCCGCCGGAACATCCGGGATGCCGTCTCGGTTGGCGTCAAGGGCGCCGGCGCCGGCGTCGTCGGTGATGAGCACCTGGGCCACGCCGCGGGCGGCGAGTTCCGCCATGGCTGCGGAGTCTTCGGCGGTCTCGGAGGCGCCCGTGCGGATCACGCCGTCGGCGCCGCCGGCGAGCATGAACTGCCGCCAGCCCCCGCCCAGCAGGACGACCGTCTGGTAGCCGTGCTCCGGCAGGATGGCGGCCAGCAGCGTGGCGAGGGCGCGGTCCCGGGGGTTCTCGAGGTCCGCGATGGCCACGGCCACCAGCTCCGTCCGGCCCCGCCGCATGCCGCGGGCGCTCCGGTTGGCCACGTAGCCAAGTTCGCGGACCGCGGCATGCACCCGGTCCTGGGTGGCCTCGCTGATCCGGGTGGTGCCGCCGGACCGGCCGGACAGCACGTAGGAGACGGTGGTGACGGAGACCCCGGCCGTCTCTGCGACGTCGCGGATGGTGGGCTTGGATCCATGCCGCACTGATGACTCCCGGCTGCTTCTCCGCCGTTTCGTGGCGGCTCCTGAATGCTTCGTCCTAGGGGTAGACCCCATGTGGAACTCTAGCCCGAAGCAACGCTCCCCGGCCCATGGCAGGCTGCGCCACGAGCAAGCAACGCGGAGTCACTTAGTGCCCATCCCGAGGCCCTAGACGGGCGCTAAGTGACTCCACGTTGGGGTTCACCCTGGGGTTTCGGTTGGGGAGGTCCTTGGTGAATGCGAGCGGCCCGATGCTTTCGGGATCGGCGGAGAGGTCGAACTGAGCCTCGTAGCCGGTATTCAGGTAGAGGTGTTTCGCCTCGGGCTGACGGGGGCCGGTGGTCAGGTAGACCCTGCGGTAGCCACGGCGGGCGGCCAACGCCTCCAGCTCGGCGAGGACGAAGCGGGCAAGTCCCCGGCGGCGATGTGCCGAATGCGTCCAGATCCGCTTGAATTCTGCCGTCTTCGGGTCGTGCCGGCGGAAGGCGCCGCCGGCCACGGATTCGCCGTTCTCGCGCACAATCAGAAGGGCCCCGCCGGGCGCGGCGAATTCCTCGGCCGGGTAGCGGTTCAGTTCCTCCGCTGCGCCTCCCTTGCCAAAGAGGTTGCCGTAACGGGTGTCGTATTCGAGCGCGAGTTCGTCCAGGAGGGGTCGGACCCGGGGGTCGCTCATGGGGAGGTTCAGGACTGTCAGGGCTGACTTGTTCGACGGCGGAGTCTCCTCCGGCGGGGTCGGCGGGGTGTCCGCGTTGTCCGCGGGCAAGTCGCGCAAGGGTGAGTCGTCCGGTGGTGACGGAGTCATGGCCGGTCCTTTCCGCGGGCGGCGGCCTGCGGCACCGCGTGGTGGTTGCTGCCGTGGTTGCCCGTATGACCGGCCAGCAGGTTCAGGATGCGCCGGGCCAGGGCGTCGTTTTCGCGGAACGGCGCGGCGTTGCTCTTGGGCCGCGCGAAGCCCCCCGCGCCCCAGCCGGAGGTGCCGGGCCCGACGCCGAACAGCCTCTCGCGCCGCTCCCCGACCGGGCTGATGAGCTCGTTGTGGGCGGACACCAACAGACGCCCCGTCGCGTGGGTGCCGTCCGCGGTCAGGAGCTGCTGTTCGGTGCCGAGCCCGGAGGTGTGCAGCTGGCGCAGCAGCGGATTTGCGGAGCGGACCACCGACGGCTCCGGAAGCCGGGCCTCGATCAGGGCCGCCGCTGACACCGTGATCCTGGACTGCGCCGAGGTGGCAACGAACCGGCCCGAGTACTCCGCGGCCTCGATTTCCAGCCCCGGACCCAGGAACTGCAGCAGTCCGGCCCGGTGGATCGCCAGCATCTCCCGGAGCCTGCGCGGCGGTGGCCCGGAATCGACGAAGCTGAAGAAGCCGTGCCACCAGCCCTGGACCTCGCGCTGCGACCGCGCGTTCAACCGCTCGGACGGAACCAGCCGGCCAAGGTCCATATAGGCCTTGAGCAGGGAGATGAACAGGGCCATCGTCTCCGAATGGTCCGGCCCGGTCCGCAGCTCAAGATCGCGGCCGATGTGAGCGGCCACCGCGGCCTGGACTTCCGCAAGACCAGCAAGAACGCGGCCCTCGAAGGGACGGTCCAGCCGCTCAAGGTCCAGGTGGAGCTCCGCGTCGGGGACGGATTCGACAACGAGACGGTGGCGCTCCCGGCTGTACCAGTCCGCGGCGGAGAAGCGCTCGGCGAATTCCTCCCAGCCGGTCCGGACCCGCTCGGGGTAACCGGTGAATAGCTCGCGGTAGTACGCATAGCCGGCGTCCTTGGCGATCAAAGGCCAGAGCTGGGCGCGGAAGTCCAGCTCGCCGGATGCCTCCAGCAGCGCCTCGACGGCCCCGGCGGTGAAGAACTTGGGCTCTCCCGCAGCGTCACCGCGCAGGGTGGAGGTGATTTTGGAGTGGTAGGGCACGCCGCGGCGGGATCCGGCCCACAACCGCGGCTCGGCACCGGAGGGCAGGTAGCGCAGGCCGCCGTCGGGCAGTTCCTCGAAGCGGCCGCCGCGGCCCTCCATGAGCAGCACCAGCAGGTCCACGAACGCCAGGCCCATGCCGGAGACAATGACGTCCTGCCCGGGGGCGATCGGTGAGTAATCGACGTCGGTGGTGTAGCTGGGCGCCGCGTGGAACGCGCCGTGCCGGGCGGCAAAGCCGGCCCAGGCGGCAGACTCGCGGTCCGGGAGCGAATCGGTGTGCCCCAGGGAGGCCACCACGACGTCGGCGTGCAGCGCCGCGCCGCCGGCCAGCCGGACGCCGTACCCGTCCACGCCAGGGTCGCCCTGCTCCGGGTCTAACTGTCCCGGGTCGACCCGTTCCGGGCCCCCCTGTGAGGGTTCGACGGCGGACGCCGTGTCCCGGTGCACCGTCACGGTGGTCTCCGGTCCGAGGGCAGCAACGGCGCGGCGGAAGAACCATTCGAGGTAGACGCTCTGCAGCTGCCGGGTGGGGAAGGTGGCGCCGGTGAGGGAACCGAGCTGGGCCCGGAGTCTCTCCGGGAGCTCCGGCACGTCCGCGATCGAGCCGTCCAGGACCCCGGCGGCCCATTCGGCCAGTCCCGGACCATCGACGGCAGGTCCCTCGCACTGGACCGAGGCGTCCGTGAACATCGTGACGTCTGCCGCGGTGGAATTGAGCATCAGCCCGGCGTCCTGCTCGTAGCGCCAGATCCGGCCGGACCCCGGCGTGTGGGGTTCCACAACATGGACGTGAAGCGGGCCGGCGAAGAGTTCCTGCCGGTTGGCGGCCAGGCGTTCCAGCAACCCGGCCGTGCGAGGGCCGCCGCCGATGAGGACCACGGACGGGGAATTCGCTGGCATGAGGGCCTCCTGGGTCTGGTTCGGAGCCCTCATGCTAGGCACCCGAAACGGGGCCGGTCGAGGCGCCGGTCACGGCCGTTCACCCCGCGTAACGCGGCGCAAATCGAGGCAATAATTCGTCGTGTGACGCCGTGCGAACCCGCGTGAACGCATGCAACTTGGCGCCTTGCCCGCCGTTTTCGCGCGGCCCTAGATTGGCAGCCAACCGAACCCCCACACCAACTGGAAGAAGCGAGGTGGCGCATGAGTTCAACAGCAACCCCGGTGGCGCAGTCCGCCCCGGAGCCGGCGTCCCCCGGTGCCGGAACCACACCCGACACCACACCCGCCGGATCCTCCGGACCCGCCATCCTGGAACACGACGTCCCGCAACCCGCCGCCCCGACACCCGCCGATCAGCCCGGCACTGGGTCAACGGCCCGCAAGGCCGCCACCGATTACGCCGACTACCGGCTGGTCCCGGCCCGGCACCCGTGGCGCTGGGTCGGTACGGCCGTCGTCGCCTTCGGCGTCGCCGGCATCGCCTGGTCCCTGGCCACGAATCCCCGCTGGGAGTGGGGCGTGGTAGCGCAATGGTTCACCGCGCAGTCGATCGTGAACGGCCTGCTGGAGACCCTCAAGCTGACCGCGATCTCGGGCGCGCTCGGCTTCATCCTGGGCTTCATCCTGGCTCTGATGCGGCTCTCCGCGTCCCCGTTGCTGGTCTCCGTGTCCTGGACGTTCTCCTGGATTTTCCGCTCGACGCCGCTGCTGGTGCAGATGCTGCTCTGGTACAACCTGGGCTACCTCTACGAGAAAATCAGCTTAGGGCTCCCCTTCACGGACGTGCGCTTCTTCGAGGCGCAGACCACCACCCTGATCAGCCAGTTCGCCGCGGCCGTCCTCGGCCTCACCCTGAACCAGGCCGCCTATTCGGCCGAGATCATCCGCGGCGGCATCCTTTCCGTGGACCAGGGCCAGCTGGAGGCCGCCGCGGCGCTGGGCATTCCGGCCTGGCGGCGCTCCACCAGGATCGTCCTGCCGCAGGCCATGCGCGCCATCCTGCCCACGGCCTTCAACGAGGTCATCGGCCTGGTCAAGGGCACCTCGATCGTCTACGTCCTGGCCTACTCCGAGCTCTTCTACACGGTCCAGGTGATCTACAACCGGACCCAGCAGGTCCTGCCGCTGCTGCTCGTGGCCACGCTCTGGTACATCGTCATCACCTCGGTCCTGAGCGTCTTCCAGTACTACATCGAGCGCCACTACTCCAAGGGCGCGGTCCGCACACTGCCCCTGACCCCGCTGCAGAAGGCCCGCAAGTTCCTCGCCACCCACGCACCCGCAACAAGGGAAACCACCCAAGAAAGAGGCACCCGATGAGCACCTCGGTCCTTCCGGCCGCCGGAGCCCTGGAAACGACCGCAGCCCGGGAATCCACCCGGGGCCTCGTTGAGATCACGAAGGTCCGCAAGTCCTTCGGCGCCACGGAAGTCCTCAAGGGCATCTCGCTGACGGTCGAGCCCGGCGGAGTCGCCGTAATCGTCGGACCCTCCGGGTCCGGCAAGTCCACCCTCCTGCGCACCATCAACCACCTGGAAAAGGTCGACGCCGGGTTCATCGCCATCGACGGCACCCTGGTGGGCTACGAGGTCCGGGGCCGCAAGCTGCACGAGCTCCGCGAGAAGGAGATCCTCAGGCAGCGCACCGAAATCGGCATGGTGTTCCAGAACTTCAACCTGTTCCCGCACCTGACCGCACTGGAGAACGTCACCGAGGCGCCCGTCGTCGCACCCCGTGCCGGCAAACCCCGGCTCTCCAAAGCCGAGGCCCGCGAACGGGGGCTGGAACTGCTGGACCGGGTGGGGTTGAAGGACCGCGCCGGCGCCTACCCCCGCCAGCTGTCCGGCGGCCAGCAGCAGCGCGTCGCGATCGCCCGGGCGCTGGCCCTGGACCCGAAGATCCTGCTCTTCGACGAGCCCACCTCGGCGCTGGACCCGGAACTGGTCAACGAGGTGCTGGACGTCATTCGCGAGCTCGCCAACTCCGGCACCACGCTGATCATCGTCACGCATGAGATGGGCTTCGCCCGCGACGTTGCAGACACGGTCGTGTTCATGGACCAGGGCCAGATCGTGGAGCAAGACACACCCGAACAGATTTTCACCAACCCGCAGGAAGACCGCACCCGGAGTTTCTTCTCCAAGGTGATCGAGCCCGCTTTCAACATCTAAGGAAACCCATGGCAATCCGTCCCGCCCTCCGCACCGTCCGCCGTCGAAAGCCCGCGGCGCTTCCCGCCGTCGTCCTCCTCGGAGCCCTGTCCGGCACGCTGGCCCTGACCTCCTGCTCCGATCCCGGCGCTTCCGCCGCGTCAGGCGGGCAGCCCGCGACGACGGCGGCGCGCAACGGCGTCGTCTACAACACCTCGCCGGACCAGCAGCGTATCCGGGTCGGGAAGGACGCGGCCGCGGCCGCGGAGGTCCCCGCGCTGATCGGCAAGGACGGCAAGCTCACCGTCGCCACGACGGCGGGCGCGATCCCGCTGTCCTTCCACGCCACCGACGACAAGACCCCGATCGGGGTGGAGGTGGACCTGGCCCAACTGGTCGCCGACAAGCTGGGCCTGGAGCTGGATGTCCAGGTCACTTCCTGGGAGAACTGGCCCCTGAAGACGCAGTCCGGCGACTTCGAGGCCGTGTTCTCCAATGTGGGCATCAACGCCGCCCGCGTGAAGCTCTTCGACTTCTCCAGCTACCGCGCCGCGTACATGGGCTTCGAGGCCAAGAAGAGCTCCAGCTACAACATCAGGGGTTCCGATGACATCTCCGGCCTCAAGATCTCCGTGGGCTCCGGCACCAACCAGGAGAAGATCCTGATCGCCTGGAACAAGGAGCTGGAGGCCAAGGGCAAGGCCCCGGCGGTGCTGCAGTACTACTCCTCCGATGCCGACACCATCCTGGCCCTGTCCTCCGGACGCACGGATCTGAACCTGGCGCCCTATCCGTCCGTCACCTACCGGGAAAACACCCGCGACGACCTCAAGGTGGTGGGCAAGGTCAACGCCGGCTGGCCGTCCGAGACCCTGGTCGCGGCCACCACGCTCAAGGGCAACGGCCTGGCCCCGGCCATCACGGACGCACTGAACTCCGCGATCAAGGACGGCTCCTACGCCAAGGTCCTGGACCGCTGGGGACTCTCCGAGGAAGCCCTTCCCGAGTCCAAGACCTTCACCGAGGCAAACTTCGGGACGGGCCCCGCAGGGAAGACAGAGACAGGGAAAACACAGTGAGGTTCCAGGTCCTCGACATCATCCCGCACCTGAAAAACCCCGTCACCGGGGAGATCGTCTCCACCGCGGACCGGCTCAACCAGGTGGTGGAAACGGCGCGCCGGGCCGAGGAACTCGGCTACGACAGCTTCTCGGTCGGCGAACGACATGCGGGCGAGTTCATCTCCTCCTCCCCCACCACGGTGCTCGCCGCCATCGCCGCAGTCACTTCCAGGATCCGGCTGCAAAGCGGCGTGACCGTGCTCTCCGTACTGGATCCGGTACGGGTCGCCGAGGACTATGCCACGATCGATCAGCTCAGCCGCGGCCGGCTGGAACTCGTGATCGGCAAGGGCAATGAAGTGCTGCAGTATCCCTTATTCGGCCTGGACCTCGCGGATCAGTGGGAGCTCCTCGCCGAGAAGTATGGCCTGTTGCACCGGCTGTGGACCGAGGAGAATGTCACATGGTCCGGCCGCTTCCGGGCCGCCCTGACCGAGCCCACCACGACGACGCCCCGTCCGTTCTCCGGCGCGCCGCGGGTGTGGCACGGTTCGGCCACCAGCCTGACCTCTGCGGCCCTGGCGGCGCAGTGGGGCGACCCGCTGTTCACGGCCAACGCGATCCAGCCGCGCGAAAACTACAAGGTGCTGATCGACCACTATCGCGAGGAATACGAACGCCACGGCCACGATCCCCGCCACCAGTACCTGGGCTCCGGCTCCGGCGCGGGCGGGGTGTTCATCGCGGACACCACGCAGGAGGCCAAGCGGCAGTTCGGCCCGGTCTACGAGGCCCTTACGACCGGCCGGAACGTTCCCGGGAACAACTCCCCGTACCGCGACATCGACCACGCCGTGGCCGAGGGACCGGCCCTGGTGGGCAGCCCGGAGCAGGTGATCGACAAGATCCTCAGCTACCACTCGCTCTACGGCCATGACCTCCAGTCCATCTCCCTGCCCACCACGCTGCCCTTCGACCAGCAGCTGGAGATTCTGGAGCGGTTCGCGCTCGAGGTCATTCCGGTCGTGCGTGCCGCCGCGCCCACCACACTCTGGGGCTCCGGGGACCCCTACGCGGGGCGTCCCGAGTCCGGCCCCGCCGGCACAACAGGTGCCGAACCCGATGCCGCGGTCCGCGTCGCAGCCGACCACAACACCCACAGGAGCTCGCATGTCTACACCCGCTGATACGTCAGCGCACGCTGAAACCGCCGGCCGCTCCCGGGACGCCGGCACCACGGACGCCGGAAGCACGCCCGACCGGGCGTTCGAGGCCGCGTGGGCTGACTGGCATGCGGTGCACGAACGTCACCGCGCCGATCCCCACGGCTTCCTCGCCGTCACCCATCTGCACTGGCTCGACGCCTCGCCCGCCCGCCTGGACGGCGCGCCCGGCACGTGGAGCATAGAGGACGACGTCGTCCGCCTGGTTTTGGGGGCAGGCGAACGCGTCCTCCGGGACGGGCAGGAGCTGAACCCGGACGCCACCGGCGCCACCGTGTTCCTCGGCCCGATCTCCGAGCGCGAAGGGCTCAACCTGCGGGTGGAGGATGCCGGAGCCGGACACACGGTGATCGAGCTCGCCAAGCGCGGTGGCCGCTATGTGGTGCGGCCGCGGCATCCCCTCAATCCGCTGCTCACGGGTTACCGCGGCACGCCTGCCTACGCACCCGATCCAAAATATTCCATTCAAGGAATATTCGTCCCGTTCGCCGAACCGCGCCCCACTACGGTGGGCGCGGCGGTCGAGGGAATCCACCACGTCTATGCGGCACCGGGCGAGATCCGCTTCCGGCTGCACGGTGAGGACCTAAGCCTCACCGCCTTCAACGGCCACGCCCCGGGCACGCTGTCCGTGCTGTTCACGGACGCAACGTCGGGCAAGTCCACCTACGCTGCCAACCGCTCGCTCACCGTGCCGGCGCCGGGCCCCGACGGGACAGTTTCTCTGGACCTTAACCGGGCCGTGAACCTGCCGTGCGCCTACACCGACCTCGCCACGTGCCCGCTGCCCCCGGCCGAGAACCGCCTTCCGGTGGCAGTTGAAGCCGGCGAACAGATCCCCTACGAACGTCAGGACGCATCATGAGCACTCCTCCCCCCAATGACCAGCCGCGGGGCCGCGGCCTCCTGCTGCTGGAGCTCGACGGCGCCGGCAGCCACCCGGCCGCGTGGCGGGCTTCCCGCCCGGTGCCCGGCGCCGTGCTGTCCCCGGACCGCCTCCGCGGCGCCGTGCTCGCCGCCGAGTCTGCCGGGTTCCACGCCGCGACGCTTTCCGACCCCGGCCTGCCCGACTCCGCCCTGCCAGGGCAGCCCGGCCCGGATGATACCGCCCGGCTCAACGCCCTGCAGCGTGCCGCGTTCGCCGGTCCCGTGACGCGGTCCCTCGCGCTCATCCCGGAAGCGGACACTGTCTACACCGAGCCGTTCCACATCGCCACCCAGCTGGCCAGCCTGGACTACGTCTCAGGCGGACGGGCCGGCTGGCTCGTGGCGGCGTCGCCCAGCGCGGCCGATGCCGCCGCCGTCGGACGGGACACGGTGCGCGGGGTGGGTCTCTCCCGGGAGGCCGCCGATTCGATCGAGGTCAGCCGCCGGCTCTGGGACTCCTGGGAGGACGACGCCGTGATCCGTGACGTCTCCACCGGGCGCTACCTCGACGTCGACAAGCTGCACTACATCGACGTCGACAACGGCAACTATTCCGTGAAGGGTCCGTCGATCATTCCGCGGCCCCTTCAGGGCCAGCTGCCCGTGTTGGCACCGGCCGGCCTTCTCACCCCGGAGGCCGTCGCGGCCGGGGCGGCCGATGCGCTCCTCGTCTCGGCCCCGGCACCCGAGCTCCTCGCCGCCGAGCTCGCGGGGACGCGGGCAGGACTGGCCGGCGGCAGGAGTGAGCCTGCGCTGATTGCCGAGCTCGACGTCGTGCTGGACTCCCGCGGCCAGGCCGCCGCGGACAGGCTTGCCGTACTGAACGGCCACACCGCGTGGGAGAGCCCGCGGGCGCGGTTCGTCGGGACGGCCGCCGAGCTGACCGAGCTGCTCACTGAGGTGCTGGCGTGGGCCGACGGCGTCCGCCTGCACCCCGCCGTGCTGGACACGGATGTTGAGGAACTCTCGCGGCTGGTCCTGCCGGAGCTGCGCCGCCGCGGGCTCCTGGCGCCCAACACTCCGGACGCCACCTTCCGCGAGCAGCTCGGGCTGGCCCGGCCCGCCAGCCGATACGCAGCCACCAGCACTCCGGCGGGCGCCGCGGGCAGCATCTCAACGACCGCCGCCGGCGCGGAAAACTAAGGAGCCCATCATGAGCCACAGCACCTCCACCGAATTCACCCCGTCCGGGCAACTCCAGCTGGGCGTCTTCTTCCAGGGCGTTAACACCGGAACCGTCTGGAAAACAGCCGAATCCGGGTCCCAGACGGACTTCGAATCGTTCCGTCGCATCGCCCAGACCGCCGAGCGCGGCCTGTTCGCGGCGTTCTTCCTCGGCGAGGGCCTGCGGCTGCGCGAGCACCTCGGCCGCCCGCACGCACTCGACGTCACCGGCCGGCCCGACGCGCAGACGGCCCTGGCCGCCCTCGCCGCCGTGACCACAAACATCGGCCTGGTCGCAACCCAGAACACCACGTACAACGACCCCGCAGACCTGGCACACCGGCTCTCCACACTGGACCTGCTCTCGGGCGGCCGGGCGGCCTGGAACATCGTGACCACGGACAATGCCTGGACCGGCGCCAACTTCCGGCGCGGCGGCTATCTGGACCACGCGGACCGGTACACGCACGCCGAGGCCTTCGTCGAAACCGCCAAACGGATCTGGGACGCGTGGGACGACGCCGCCATCGCGGCCTCGGCTTCCTCGGCCCGCTGGTCGGCGGAGGGCGCGGTCCGGCGCGTGCGCCACACCGGCCGGCACTACTCCGTGGACGTCACCCCGCGGCTGCCGCGCAGCGCCCAATACCGGCCGGTGCTGTTCCAGGCCGGGGATTCCCCGGAGGGCCGGGACTTCGCCGCCCGCCAGGCGGACGTCATCTTCTCCGCGCACCCGCAGCTCGAGGACGCCTTGGACTTCCGTCGCGACATCGTGGAGCGCACACTCCGGGCCGGCCGGGGTGCCAATGACGTAAAGATCATCCCCGCCAGCGAGTTCATTCTCGCCGCCACGCCGCAGGAAGCCCTCGAGAAGAAAGCCTGGGTCCGCAGCCTGCAGATCGGCCCGCAGCAGGCCATCGCCTACCTCGAGCAGTTCTGGGGCCGGGAGCTGCAGGGCTACGACCCCGACGGCCCGCTGCCGGAGATCGACCCCGTGGTGGAGGAAACCTCGGAAACCCGCGGCAGCGGCTTCCACGGCGCCAAGGCCCGCCAGCTCGCGGACCAGTGGCGGGCCGAGGCCAAGGAGAAGGGCCTGTCCATCCGCCAGTTCGTGTCGGCCAAAACCAGCCGGGGCGACTCGACCTTCACCGGCTCCTACACCGAGGTGGCGGACCGGCTGGCCGAGTACGCCCGGACCGGCGCCGTCGACGGCTTCAACATCTCCCCGTGGCTCATTCCCACCGGACTCGATGACATCGTCAACCACCTCGTCCCGGAACTGCAGGAGCGCGGGGTGTACCCGACGCAGTACGCTGGCGGCACGCTGCGGGAAAACCTGGGCCTGGCCACGCCGGTCCGCACGGACGCCGCCGTCGAGGCCAGCCCGGTCACGGCCTAAGGGCCCGCGCCCCTACCATCAGGCAGACACAAGTAATCCCCGCCGGAGACGTTCCCGGCGGGGGATTACTTGTCACCATCGATTGCTCCGTAGCCGCCGTTTTCAGCCCGCAGAAGGGCGGTTACGGAGCAATCGACGCTTGGGGCGGCCTTACTTCTTCGGCAGGCCCGCCGGGTTCAGCTCCGACGTCGTGACGGCCTCGGCGGAGAGCCCCGAGCGGTCCAGGATCTTGGCGTAGATGCCGTCCTGGATCAGGTGGTTCAGTCCGGCCTGGGCCGCGGCGGCGAAGCCGTTGTCCTTCTTGGTGGTGACGGCGATGCTCGCCTTCAGCGGCCAGCCGCCGTCCACGAGCCCCACCAGCTTGGTCTTGGCGTCCGTGGCGGCTTTGTAGGCTGCCGTGGCGTTGGGACCGAAGGTTAGGTCCGCGCGGCCGGACTGGAGCGCCAGCTGGGAGGCGGAGTCGTCGTCGTAATACTGGAAGTCCACGGGCTTGAGGCCGTTCTTCTTGTTCTCCTCATCCCAGCGCAGTAGGATCGCTTCCTGGTTGGTGCCGGAGCCGACGATGACGCGTTTGCCCGCGACATCCGGTGCCGACTCGACCTTGGTGATGCCACTGTCCGCCGTGGCGTAGAAGCCCAGTTTGTCCTCGCGATAGCTTGCGAAGTCGAACTTGAGCTTGCGCTCCTCCGTGACGGTGACGTTGGAGAGCACGGCCTCATACTTCCCGGATTCGACGCCGAGCGGCCAGTCGGCCCACGCGGTCGGAACGATGTCCGCCTCCAGCCCCAGGGACTCGGCCAGTGCGACGGCGATGTCCACCTCGTTGCCCACCGGCGTCTTGTTGTCGGTCGCGTAGACGGCCAGCGGCGCCGCGAACGGGCTCACGGCCACGGTCAGCTTCCCGTCCTTCTTGATGGCGTCCGGGACAAGCTTGGCTGCCGCGGCGTCCACTGTGACCTTGATGCGGTCCTGCTGCGGCGAGAGGTTGAACTGCTTGACACCGGAGGAGGACGACGGCGCCGCCGTGGTGCCGCTGGCAGCTGCGGCACCGGGATCGGAGCAGGCCGCAAGACCCAGGAGGGTGCTGGCCGCTAGGGCGACAGTGACACCCGATTTGAATGCAAGACTGGACATGTTTTCCCCTTGAGAGTAATTGTCGGTGGTGCTGGTGCCAGCAACTATCCGGGGCCTACAAAAGCCGGTCAAAGCGCCGTGAAACCGGGTGAAACCAAGGGATACAGGCGGTAACAGCCGTTCATCCGGAGTCCGCTGGCGGGGCCTGGAAGGGCCCAGTGTTACCGCACATTGCACTTCGTGACGCGGCGGGACGGAATTGTTCACGGCGGGGCTCAACTGGCCTAGCCTGCATAGAAGACCGGCAGAAAGACAACGCGACACAGGAGGGGTGAACTTGTCAGTGAGCACGCCGCGCATTGCGCACCGGACCACGCACCGGACCACGCACCGGCTCAGCATCAACGCCCCGGCGGACCTGGTCTTCAGCATGCTGCGGGACGCCTCGCACTGGCCGTACCTCGACGGACTGACGGTCTATTCGGAGCGCGTCAGCGGCGACGACACCACGCACGAGCTCCGAACGTCGGTGGTGTCCAACGGCTCGCTCAGTTCAAGCCACTGCTGGCGCGTCTTTAATGCCGCCCGCCACCGCGCGGAGTTCCAGCAACTGAATCTGGAAGCACCGCTCCAGCAGCTCAGCGGCGACTGGGAGATCCGGCAGGCGGACGGGCTCACGATGGTCACGCTCAATCACGCGTTCGAGGTCGACGACGAGCACCTCGCCGAGCGGATCAACGGGATTATCGAGGACTACGGCCGACGCGAACTCGAGGCTCTCCGGGTCAGCTGCGAACGGCTGTCGCTCCTGCTGCAGCACCACGCCCCGCAGGGACAGCCCGCGATACAGCCCGAAACACATCCCGCAGAGCAGCCCGCGCCCCAATTCACAGCCCAATTCGCGACAGGGGAGGCCTGAATGGCAGAGGACAGGTTTACGACCGAACGGGACAGCTTCGGCCGGCTCCTCGCTGATCGTGAAGTCTGGCGGCAGGCCACCAGCATCGCGGCCGCCGGCGAACTGACCGCCCGCTGGCTCGAGGGCAACAGCCAGTACCAGCCGGGGGTCTTCTCGCCCGGGTTCGACGACGAGACCACGGCCATCGCCGGCGAGCTCGCCCGCCTCAACCGGAACGGGCTCTTCACCAAGGAATCACAGCCGGGTGTGGAGGTCGAAGGACTCGCGCAGCGGGCCTACGTGACGGCGTTCTGCAACCCGGAGACGGCGTCGGCTTTGCTGGCGTTGTCCACCCGGACCGAACTGGTGACGGTCGTCCACGCCCCCGGGGAGGCCAGCACCGCTTCCATCCCCGTGACCGTGCAGGACGACGCCGTCGTGACCGTGCTCGGTAGCAGCGAAGAACCGGTGGGAGAAGACCAGCTCAGGGACTGGGCGGCCGAGACCAACGAGACCCTGGCCCTCGTCCTGGCGGATGCCTGGTACGTGGAAATTTTCGACCCCTTCTGGGGCAGGAACGATGTCCTGCTGCCCGCCGTGTTTGAGGCGCTGCAGTCCGGATAGTCCGCCTGAACGGGCGTCGCTGCGCGGCCACCCGGCGCCGCCAGCCGGCCTCCGTGCGTGCCGGCCTCCGTGCGGGAGAGGTTACATGTCGGCGGCATCCCAGCCGATGCTGGCGGCCTCGTCCAGGGTGCGGGACTCGAAGTGCTCGAGCATGTCCTTCATTGCCTCGACGCTCTGCTTGAACAGGGCAGAATCCCGCCACTGCTCTATCTGTTCCAGGGAATCCCAGGGACCGGTGCTGATGAACCGGTTCTTGACGTCACGGTCGTGCATGAGCACGGCTTTGGCGTTGGGAAAATCTTCCTTGGTTTTCCGGGCCAGATCCCGCCAGGCCTGCACAAAATCGTTCTCGCGGCCGGGATGCACCAGCCAAATTCCGAGCGTGTAAACAGACACGTCGACCACCTCCATGCTCCGTACAGGGTTGATACGGCGATTATGTTCCTGTCCCCCGCACGGCGGTAGGGCCGGATTGCCCGAGGCGTCGCTGCCGCCCGTCAACGAACCGTTGTATGGGTGGGGGCGGAAGGCCTAGCATGTGGGCAGAGCCCCGCTCTGGGGCCAGCCTCGGACCATCCATCGTCGGGTAGCGGGCACACCTGCGGAGGCCAAGATCCTGGGCATCACAGGATAGGGAAAACCATGAGCAAATATCTGTTCGAAGCAAACTACGTGGGCGACGGCATCAAGGGCCTCATGCGTGAAGGCGGCACGAAGCGGCGTGATGCGGTGGTCGAAGCCCTCAAGTCGGTGGGCGGCACCCTCGAATGCTTCTACTACGCCTTCGGGGACACCGACGTCCTCGGGGTCTTCGACATCCCCGATCAGGCCAGCGCCGCCGCCCTGTCGCTCATGATCAATTCCACCGGTGCCGTGAGCCTGACCCTCAAGCCGCTCATGACGCTGGAGGATCTTGACGCAGCAGCCAGCAAGACGCCGTCGTACCGGCCGCCGGGGCAGTAGATCAGCACTGCGGTCCCGCCGCGGCCACCCCGGGACCCGCCCGCGGCGTTGCGGGTCCCAGGTCCAGTAGGCTCGGGGCATGTCACTGAGCAGGTCGCTGGGCAAGCTGCGCGGCGGGGGAAGACATTGGATGCGGGGCGTGGCGCTGCTGTTGGCTGTGGCCGGCGCGGCAACGGCTCTGGCGGCGTGTGAGTACTCGGACGACGTGGGAGATACGACGGCGGCGCCCACCAGGACGCGCCGCGCGGCGCCTCCGCCGCCGTCTCCTGTGGGTCCGGAACTCGCCATGGCGGAGACCCGCAACCTTCACGACCTCGGGGCCGTGCTCGGCGCCCGGCCGGACGGGATCGTCCTGGAAGGCGCTGGCGGGCTCGGCGGCGCCGGGGTGCGCAAGTCGGTCAAGGCTTTACCGAAGGGGACGTACACGGTGACGGCCGGCTGCGTCGGCGCGCCCACCGGCAACATTTCGATTACCCAGGACGGCCTCCGGGACGGCGGGAAGCTCGAGCTGGCTCTCGACTGCGGAAAGGCGACGCAGGCACAGGTGGACCTTGCCGCGGGGCCGGTCTACGCCCAGGCCTATCGGCGCACGACCGGGCCCGGCGCCGGCGAAGTGGCAGGTTTCTGGATGGTCCCGGCCACCCCGGGATCGTAGCTGGATCCCGGCCGGGACCATCCGCGTCACGTCGTCCGCGACAAGACCATTTACTCAAAACCACCGGCTCAAAACCACCGATGATTGGGCGTGCGGTTGCGGGGCCCCTCGGGTGGGTGGAGGGACCCCGCAATGGCAGCGCCGGTGTTTGGAACTGGGTGCTACGTGGCGCTGTTGTATTCCTCGTCGGTGACGAGGTCGCCCCATTCGGACTCCGGCTGGTCGCTGTCGGGACCGACGCCTTCCCACATGGCAAGGTGCGTCATGAAATGATCCGGTGCGGCGCCGTGCCAGTGCCATTCGCCTGGCGGGGTGTAGATGGTGTCGCCGGGCCGTATCACGGTCACTTCGCCGCCGCGGGCCTGGACCAGGCCGATGCCTTCGGTGACGTGCAGGGTCTGCCCGACGGCGTGCGAGTGCCAGGCCGTGCGGGCGCAAGGGGAAAAGTGAACCGCGTTGACGCGCATGCGGGACGGCTCGGGCTGCGGGGCCGCGATGACGTCAAACCAGACGTCGCCGGTGAACATGTGCCCCGGACCCTTGACGCTCGGCTTCTTGGCTTGGATTTCCACTGGCACTTCCTCTAGTTCAGGGTGGCGGTATCGATCACGAAGCGGTAGCGGACGTCCGAGGCGAGGACGCGCTCGTAGGCGTCGTTGATCTTGCCGGCCGGGATCACCTCGATCTCGGCACCCAGGCCGTGCTCGGCGCAGAAGTTGAGCATCTCCTGGGTTTCACGGATGCCGCCGATCATCGAGCCGGCGAAGGAACGGCGGCCGCCGATGAGGGCGAATGCGTTCACCGGGAGCGGCTCAGCGGGGGCGCCGACGTTGACCAGGGCGCCGTCGAGGGCCAGAAGCTGCAGGTAGGAGCTGATGTCGATCGATGCGCTGACCGTGTTGATGATCAGGTCGAAGCTGCCGGCGAGCTCGGTGAAGGTGTTCTCGTCGCTCGTGGCGTAGTAGTGGTCGGCGCCCAGGCGCAACCCGTCTTCCTGCTTCTTCAGCGACTGGGAGAGGACCGTGACCTCGGCGCCCATGGCGTGGGCGATCTTGACGGCCATGTGGCCAAGCCCGCCCAGGCCGACGACCGCGACCTTCTTGCCGGGGCCGGCGCCCCAGTGGTGCAGCGGCGAGTAGGTGGTGATCCCGGCGCACAGAAGCGGCGCGGCGACGTCGAGCTCGATGCCCTCGGGGATGGTGACCACGAAGTCCTCGGTCACCACCACGTGGGTGGAGTAGCCGCCCTGGGTGATGGTGCCGTCACGGTCGACGGCGCCGTAGGTGCCGGTGTTGCCGGAGAGGCAGTACTGCTCCTCGCCGGCCTGGCAGTTGACGCACTCGCCGCAGGAATTGACCATGCAGCCGACGCCGACCCGGTCTCCGACAGCGTGCTTGGTGACGGCGGAGCCGATCTCGGCGACAATTCCGGCGATTTCGTGGCCCGGGACCAGCGGGTAGGACTGGGGTCCCCAGTCGCCGCGGACGGTGTGGATGTCCGAGTGGCAGATCCCGGCGAACTTGATCTCGATCAGGACATCATGCGGGCCCACATCGCGGCGCTCAATCGTGGTGGGGACGAGCGGCTCGGTCGCGGAGGGTGATGCGTAAGCGTTGACGGTGAGCAATGAATCTCCTGCTTGTTGGTCTTTGGGGGGTGGTTCCGTCGTTGGGGGTTGTTCAACGGAACACCATCCATCAAACCGTGGATCGCGCCCCCAAGGGAGTCCCTGCTGATAGGGGTACTGGCAGGGTCTCCCTCAGAGGCCCGTAGCGCCTAACGTTGATGGCATGGATAATCGAGACGCGGTCCGCGAGTTCCTTGCCTCGCGCCGGGCGAAGATCACGCCCGAGCAGTCGGGGCTGCCGGTCTACGGGGCCAAACGCCGGGTGCCTGGGCTGCGCCGCGGGGAAGTCGCCATGCTGGCCGGCGTCAGCGTCGAGTATTACACCCGTTTGGAGCGGGGAAACCTGTCCGGGGTGTCGGAGGGTGTGCTGGAAGCCGTGGCCAGGGCTCTGAAGCTCGACGACGCCGAACGGTCCCACCTCTTCGATCTGGCCCGGGCGGCGGCCCCGGGGAGCCGGGCCCGACGTCGTCCCCGTCCTGCGGAGTCCGTGCGCCGGAGCGTTCAGCTGTCGCTGAACGCCATCACCAGCGCGCCGGCCTTTGTGCGGAACGGGCGCATGGACATCCTCGCGGCCAATCCGCTGGGCTACGCCCTGTATTCGGAGATGTATGCGGGCGCCGCCCGCCCGGCCAACCATGCCCGGTTCATCTTCCTGGACGCCCGCTCGCACAGCTTCTACCCGGACTGGGAGCGTGCGGCGAATGACACCGTCGCTATCCTGCGGACCGAGGCCGGCCGGGACCCCTATGACCGCGGGCTGACCGACCTCGTCGGCGAGCTCTCGACCAGGAGCGAGGAATTCCGCACCCTGTGGGCAGCGCACAATGTGCGCGAGCACTACACCGGGGTCAAGAACCTGCACCACCCGGTGGTCGGGGACCTTCACCTGATGTATGAGGCGATGGATGTCTCGGCCGACGCCGGGCTGTCCCTGCTGATCTACACGGCCGAGCCAGGCTCGGCGTCGGAGGACGCGCTGCGGCTCCTGGCCAGCTGGGCCGCGACCAACCGGCAGGTCAAGGAAGCCGAGGCCGCCGCCGCTGTAGACAAGGTGTAGGTGCGGACAAGGCTTAGCGGCCCGGACACTGCTGACGAACGCTGACCGCGACCCGGCCGCGGCTGTCACGTCAGGGCCGAAATGCCGTCCGTGTATCCGTCGGGCCGGCTGACGCTGGCGGCGAAGTTGCTCAGCCAGGCCATGGCGTCGTCCCGGGACGTGAAGAACTCGTGGGGATACCGGGTGTGCCGGCTCATTGCCGCCGCGACTACTCGGTCCACAGTGCTGGATCCGAGCACCGCAATCGCCACAACACCCGCAGTCTGCGCGAACTCGTACCTGGCCGCCGCGCTGATCTCCACGTCGGTCATTTCAGAGAGCATCGGCATCGGGATTCCCCCGCTGATCTGCTCGACGGCCCGCATGGCGTCCCTGGCGTCGTGGACGTCAACAATGGAGCCGGGCAACCAGACCGATGTGATGATGCCCGCGCTGACGCTCAGCACGTTCTTCCCATTAGCAGCGGCTATATGTCCTGACATCATCGTGACCATTCTAGGCCCGGCCCTCGTGCGCCAAGGCTATGCGGCCCGGTGCGCGTGGCGGACCGCAACGGTGCATGGCCGGGGCCGCCCTGCGCCTGCCTAAAGGGGACATGTCCTCCGGCGCTACCCAGACTTCCTGCTTTGCCAAGCAATGAACAGGTTCATCGCCGCGCACCCGGAACGGACGTGTCCCGCGGCCAACTTGGGACATGCCCCGCGCTAGGCCTGAGCGATGGACATAGTGGGCTTATGTCCATCGCCGGGCGTCAGGGGAGGGCATGTCCCGTGGATTGAGGCTCCCCTGGCCCGGGAAGCCTCCCGTGGGCGCGGGCGTCAGACCTTCCGGTGGATCGACTTATAGCTCAGATAGGCGTTCAAGCCCTCGACGCCGTATTCGGTGCCGAGGCCGGAGTCGTGCCGTCCGCCGAAGGGTGCGGCATGGTTGGAGGCGAAGAAGTTGATGCCCACCGATCCTGTGTCCATCCGGTCCGCGACGGCCAGCGCAGCCTCCGGATCCGTCCCGAACACCAGGCCGCCCAGGCCGAACTCGGTGTTGTTGGCCAGCTCAACCGCCTCATCGACACTGCCGTCGGCGTCGTCGTACTGCAGGATGCAGATCACCGGGCCGAAGATCTCCTCGCGGGAGATCCGCATGTCCGGCGTGACGTCGGCAAACACGGTGGGCTCCACGAAATACCCGCCTTCGAGGCCGCCGCCGAGGGTCGCCGCCCGGCCTCCGGTGGTGGCCCGGGCGCCTTCGGCCAGCCCCGACTCCACGTACTCCAGCACGGTCCGGTACTGCGATTCCGTGGCGCACGGCCCGAAGACGGTCCCGGGATCCAGCGGATCCCCCTGCTTGCCGGCGGCGATCGTGGCGGTGACCATGTCCACCACTTCCTCGTATCGGCTGGCCGGGGCAAGGATCCGGGTGGAGATATAGCAGGTCTGCCCGGTGTTGCGCATGGAGGAGCGGATCAGGACCTTGGACATGGCGTCCAGATCCGCGTCCGGCATCACGATCGCGCTCGACTTCCCCCCGAGTTCCAGGGTGACGGGACGCAGCAGCTCCCCGCAGGCGGCGGCGATCTTCCGGCCCACCGGCGTGGAGCCCGTGAAGGCCACCTTGTCCACGCCAGGGTGTTTGACCAGTGCGTCGCCCAGCCGGCCGGAACCGGTGACGAGGTTGACCACGCCGGCCGGAACTCCGGCGGCGGCCACGGCGTCGATGATCACCCGGAGGGACAACGGGGTGGGCGACGCCGGTTTGATCACCACGGTGCAACCGGCCAGCAGTGCGGGGGCCAGCTTGATGACCACGAGGTTGATGGGGAAGTTCCAGGGCGCGATCAGCGCGCACACACCGATGGGATCGCGCCGGACCACGGATTCGCCACCGCCGCGCGGGAAGGCGCGCACATCATCACGCTCGAGATAGCCGGCGAGGGTCGCGAAGTACCGGAAGATGCCCGCGGCGTTCGCTGCCGCGCCGGAGGATTCGGAGACGGGCGAGCCGTTCTCCCGGGTGTTGGTGAGCGAGAGCTCGTCGGCGCGTTTCTCCACTTCCTCGGCGATGCGCACCAGATAGGCCGCCCGCTCGGAGGGCGCGAGCCGCGGCCACTCGCCCTGGAAGGCGCGTTGGGCGGAGCCGACGGCGGCGTCCACGTCCTCCGGAGTGCCGTCCGGGACGGAGCCCCATACTTCGCCGGTGGCCGGGTCGGTGACCGGGTTGCGGCCGGTGCCCCGGGCCGGCGTCCAGGCCCCGTCGATGAAGATGCTGTCCACGTGGGTGTGCGGCAGGGTCAGTGCAGCGCGTGCGGCCAGTGCGGGAGCGTCATGGGTAGCCGCAGTCATCGGATCACCGCCGTCTTGAGCAGGGCGGTGGAGCGGGCCAGGTCCGCGACGGCCATGTCGTGCGCCGCCTGGGTAATGAGTTCGGGCACGATTTCCGTGGCCAGCCTGTCCGTGTAGGTGGCCGGGTCCATCCCGAACCAGGAGGATGCCAGGGCGATCCCGGCGTGGTCGAAGCGCCACAGCCTGTCCGCGTCGCGCATCAGCGCGTCCTCCAGCGAGTGGGCCGCGGGGCGGGTGTCGTGGCCGTCGATGATGTCGCAGACCCGCTCCACAAACTCGGCGGAGTAGCCCAGGCCCGGGAGCACGCGTCGGGCGACGTCGCAGCCCTGTTTTTCGTGTTCATAGCGGATCGCGGCCTTGCGCCAGTCGCCGGCGAAGCCTTCGGAGATGATCCGCGATTCGTCCACGTGGGCCCAGCCGGTGTCGTGCAGCAGCGTGGCCACGCGTACGAGCTCGGCGTCGGCATCGGGGTAGGCCCGGCAGAGCCGCTCGGCGAAGGCGAGGGAGATCGGTAGGTGGATGTCGTTGCCGCGGGTGCGGGTCTCGTGCACCACGGCACGCCACAGCGGGTCGAGTTCCTCCAGCGCGGCCGGCGTCGTGGCGATCGGGGCGGTGTCCACCGGTCCCGGCGCAGGGACGGGCCGGACCGGGTAGGCGGCGGCAAAATCCGCAGTCGCGGAATCAACAGCCGCGGGATTGGCGTCGGCCCGGTGGGCGGCGGCAGCGGCAGCAGCAGTCCCGGCTGCGCGGCCGGCGTCGGCAACCGGGGTCTTGGGGGTGGTCATAATGCTCCTTCGGGGGCGGCCAGCCGCAGGGCTAGCTGTCCGTCGTGATCGTCTTGAGGGGTGTGGCCGGATCGGCGGCAGCCTCGGCGGGGATGTTCTGGCCCTTGGCCAGGGCGTTCTTGACGGCCATGAAGTCCAGCGGCGCATTGACGCAGTCCGCGGCGATGATCCGGCCTTGGCGGTAGTAGAGGACGCTGAATTTCCCGCGCTCCGCGTCGCGCCGCAGCACGGTCTGGTCGTAGCCATTGCAGAGGCCGGCGATCTGGAGTTTGAGGTCGGCCTGATTGGACCAGAACCACGGGATGCCGGCGTATTCCTCGCGCCGGCCGGTGAGCGAGTAGGCCGCCACCTTGGCGTGTTCGATCGCGTTGTTGACGCTTTCCAGCCGGATCCGCTCCCCCGGCGCCGAGCCGGGCACCGGATTGGGCATGTTGGCGCAGTCGCCGATCGCCACCGTGGTGCCGTCCGAGGCCAGCGCGAAGCGGTCCACGACGATCCCGTTGTCCACGGCCAGGCCGAGCTGTTCGGCCAGCTGGGTGTTGGGGATGACGCCGATCCCGATCAGCACGATCTGTGCGGGCAGCACGGTGCCGTCCTGGAGTTCGACGCCGGCCACCGCCCGGTGACCGTCCGCTGGCGCGTCGTTCGCGGTGAAGCGTTTGGCGCTCGTGGCGAGCCGAATGTCCAGGCCGCGGGCGCGGTGTGCCTGCAGGAAGTACTCGGCGGTTTCCTCGCCGACGGCGCGGCCCACCAGCCGCGGGCCGAATTCGAGCACGGTGACGTTCTTGCCCATCTTCTGCAGGCTGGACGCGGCTTCGAGGCCGATGAAACCGCCACCGATCACCACGACATCGTGAGCGTCCCCTACCCGGGCCTTGAGGGCCAGGGCGTCGTCGGCGTTGCGTAGGTACAGCACGCCGTCGAGGTCCCCGCCCTCGATTTCCAGCTTCCGGGCCCGGGCGCCCACGGTAAGGGCCAGGCGTTTGAAGGGGAACTGCCCGCCCGAGGAGGAATAGGCAACGCCGGAGCCGTCCGCTTCCTTATCGATCTTGACGATGTATTCGCCCTTGATCAGGTCCACGTTGTGTTCGGCCCAGTAGTCGTTGGACCGGAAGATCAGCGATTCGCTCTCCACCGTGCCCTGCAGGAACTCCTTGGACAGGGCCGGGCGCTGGTAGGGGCGGTGGTCCTCGTCGCCGAGCAGGGTGATGTGCTCGTCGAAGCCGAGGGCCCGCAGCGATACCGCGAGCTGGACGCCGGACTGGCTCGCCCCGATGATGAGCAACCCGGTGCGGGCAGGGGTGCCCGACGGCGTTTCGTCCTCAGCTGCCGCCGCGGGGGCGGCCTGCTCAACCGCGTTGGTGCCCATGGCTATACCTGGGTTTCCGGGGTGGTGACGAACAGTTCGAACTCATCGGTGAGGCGGAGCTGGCACGACAGCCGCGAGTTGTCCTCGCGGTCCACGGCGGTGCCGTAGAGCATCTCGTCCTCCATGTCCTCCATCGCCGGGAGCTGTGAGAGGCAGTCCTCGCGGACGAAGACGTGGCAGGTGGCGCAGGACAGCGAGCCGCCGCATTCGGCGACGATGCCGGGGACGCCGTTGCGCACCGCGGTCTCCATGACGGAGTCGCCGGCGTTGCCCTGGACGTCGCGGACGGCGCCCTCGGCGTCGGTGAAATGAACCGTTGGCATTGGTCCTCCTTGGGGACGAACTTGGGGTTGAAGTCGGGAAGTTGGCAAAAAAGGGCAGAGTCAGATGAACTGGCGGCCGCCGTCGACCACCATGGTCTGGCCCGTGTAGTAGGAGCTGTCCGGCCCGGCCAGGAAGAGCGCCGCGCCAACGATGTCCTCCGGCTGGCTGGCCCGCTTGATGGCGCCCCGGTCCACCCCGTAGTTCTCGGCGTTCTCCATTAGCCCGTAGCTGGCCTCGGTGAGGGTGAAGCCGGGGGCGATCGCGTTGACCGTGATCCCCCGGCGGCCCAGTTCCTTGGCCATCACCCGGGTCAGGGCCACCACGCCGCCCTTGGAGGCGACGTAGTGGAGCCACTGTTCCGAGCCGCTGAAGATCGTGGCGCTGGAGAGGTTGATGACGCGGCCGCCCTCGGGCAGGTACGGGCTGGCCGCCCGGGTCACGAGCCAGGGCCCCTTGAGGTTCACGTTCATTACCAGGTCCCACTCGGCCGGATCGATGTCCTCGAACGGGCTGCGGGTCACCCCCGCATACACGGCGGCGTTGTTCAGCACGACGTCGATGCTCCCGTTGCCGAAGTCCGCGCAGCTTTTCGCGAGGGCCTCTGTGGAGTCGAGGCTGGTGACGTCGGCGTGGAAGGCCGCCGCCTCGGCCCCGGTGTCCAGGACCAGCTTGGCCGTTTCCTCCGCGCCGTCGAGGTTCACGTCCGCCACCGCCACGCGGTAGCCGCGGCGGCCGAAGCCGAGCGCGAACGCCCGGCCCAAGCCGCCGGCGGCGCCGGTGATCAGGACGGTGCGGGCAGGCCCGCCCGCACCGTCATATTCCGCAGCAGGCATGTTCGAGTCATTCATCCGCTGGTCAGACATGGCTGTGGCTGTGGGCCCCGGGCCCGGCGACCTGGAGCTCCGGTTCCCCGGTATCGGGAATCAGCGCGTCGAGGATCTGGACTGTGCCCTTGGTCCCGTCCACCCGCAGCCGCTGGCCGGTCTTGATGGTGGTGGACGCCGATCCGGTCCCGGTCACGGCCGGGAGGCCGTATTCGCGGCAGACGATGGCCGCGTGGCTCATCATGCCGCCGATGTCCGTGACGGTGGCCTTGATCTTGCCGAAGATCGGGCCCCAGGACGGCGCGGTGACGGTGGCGACGAGGATTTCTCCCTGCTGCACCTCGGAGAGCTGGTCCGCGTCGGTGACAACGCGGGCCAGGCCTTCCACGACGCCGGGCGAGGCCGCCATGCCGCGCAGGCCGCCGCCTTCGACCGCTTCTCCGGCGCCCAGCCACTGCTGGACCTGCTCGGTGGTGATGCCCCAGAGCATCCGGGTGAAGGGTTCGGTGATGGATTCCGGCGGGGTGTTCAGCGCCGGGGCCGGCCGGGCGGTCTTGAGCGCGTCCACGATTCCGCGGCGTCGCTCGATCTCCTCCGGCCAGTAGTCGGGGCCGATCGGCTTGGCGCCGACGCCCCAGCCGGTGACGAGGTCGAACAGGGCGTCACGGACCTCGTTGCGGCCCAGATAGAGGAGGTCGTCCGGTTCGGTCCAGAAGCCCTCGGCCTGCATCATGCGGCTGAGTTCACGGATCTTGCGCCAGAAGACGCCCATGGTCCAGTGCTCGATGTAGAAGTTGTGGTTCTCCACGTACGGGTAGGCGGTGGCGGCGAGCCCGCGCTTGGCGTCGAAGAGGGCCTGGTTTTCGCCTTCCAGGAGGTCCCGGTATTCCTCGATGATGCGGTCGCGTTCGGTAATCAGCGCCTCGACCGGGCGCATGATTTCCTGGCCGTCGTCCACCCGGCGGATGTAGTCCGCGATGTAGCCGAGCGGGATTTCCTGGTGTTCGTTCCAGTACTTGTCGTGGCCGTAGAAGCCGTTGCCCACGGTGAAGTTGAACCACGGGTCCTTCGCGCCCTCGTACTGGGCCATCCAGCGGTCCCCGCCGGGGGCGGCGGCGACGGCTCCCAGGGTGGCGTCGACGTCGTCGGTGTTACCAAAGTGGGACTGCAGCCCGAGTTCGACGGCGAGCTTGGCGAGCTGCTTGAGCTCGTCATCCGGGCGGAAGAGCTCCATGTCCACGCCCTGCACCATGGTGGCGATGGACTGGTCCGGGATGTTGGGGAACACCTGCTTGCAGAAGTTGAAGAAGTCCAGGTAGGCGATGTAGCCGAGGTTGAGGAACTCGAAGTGGTACTGCCAGTTCTGGTAGGCCAACTGGATCAGCCGGTCGTAGCTTTCCAGCAGCTTCTCGGAGCCGTCCTTGCCCTTGCCGGAGAGGATGTCCTCCATGGGGACCATGTCCGGGAGCCTCGGGAAGGAGATGGTTTCCATCTCATCGATGGTGCCCTTGACCTTGACGTGCCACTGCTTGAGGAGCTGCTCCCAGTTCTGGAAGTAGTGGCCCACGCGCTGCTCGAACAGGGGCACGCGGGCGGCGATCTGGTCCGCCGGGACCGGGATGGGCGACATGTAGAGGTAGCCCAGGTGGATGCGGAACTCGATGCCGTTGGCGTTGGGGATCATCAGGTGCCGGGCGTTGTACTGGCCCAGGCACTTAACCGCGAACTCGCCGCCGATCGTCTCGAAGGGCTTGAACACGGTAGGCCAGTGCTGGCTGTCGCAGAACCAGAACTTGGCGTCCTCCTGCTCCCTGAGCTTGTCCTGGAAGACCAGATAGTACGGGTAGATCTTTTCCCAGCCCTCGGCGCCGGCGGGAACCGGAAGCTCGGAGGGCTTGGGGAAGGACTTCAGGGACATGGCGGTCCTTTCAATACGGGCTCAGCATTGAGCCTGGGTGACGGAGCGGACTAGCGGGTCAAAACGTCTAGAAGGAGGGCTTGAGCAGCGAAGCGGTGATGCTGCCGAGGCTGAATCCTGAAGCCGACGGCGCGTTGCCGGCCGGCGGCGTCGTGGCAGCGGGTGAGGCGGCGGGTGCGGGGCTGAGTCCGCTGAAGTAGCCGCCGGCAACGGTCGAGGACGGGACAACTGGCTTGGAAGAGTGCACCGTTTCCGGGCGGGACTGCAGCAGGAGCAGGTTTTCGCCGTCCGGCAGATCAGCGTCGAGGGCCCATTCGATGTCCTGCGGGCACTTGTAGTGCTTCTCCGCACGCTTGGCCATCTGCGCGACGGCGGTGAGCTCGGCATCGGTGAGGCTGCGGCGGCCGCGGCGTTCGGCATCGACCTCACGCTCCACCAGACGGCCGGCCGCGGCATCCGGGACGAGTTCGGCGTGTTTGTCGCCGAGGTGCTCGGAGACGACGGCCAGGGTGACTTTGTCCAGCATGATGTTATCCGGCGTGACCTGGCCCGAAACCACCATCTCCCCGACCCCGTAGGAGGAGTCGATGGTGATCTTGGAGCGGTCGCCGTTGGTGGGGTCCATGGTGATCGCGACGCCGGAAACGCGCGCGTTGACCATCTTCTGCACCACCACCGCCATAGAGAGGCCCTCGTTGGGAATGTTGTTCTTAAGCCGGTAAATGATGGCGCGGGAGGTGAACAACGAGGCCCAGCACTGGCGGATGTGCTCGGTGACCGCCTTGACGCCGTCGAGCCAGAGATAGGTGTCCTGCTGGCCTGCGAAGGAGGCGTCCGGGAGGTCCTCCGCGGTGGCGCTGGAGCGGACGGCCACCGGGACCGGCGCCTCGAAGCGGGCCATCAGGGACTCGTACGCGGTGACGGTGAGTTCGCGCAGGGCCTGCGGCACCTGGCGGGAGCGGATGTCCTCGCGGATGGCGGCGGCGACCTTGTCCACCTGGGCCATGTCCTCGGGGTCCAGGCCGGCGAGGAGCTCGTGGATGTCCCGGGTGATGCCGGCTTCCTCCATGAAGGCGTCGAACTGGGCGGTGGTGACCACGAAGCCGGGCGGGACGGGCATGCCGGCGGAGGTCATGGTGACCAGCGAGGCGCCCTTGCCGCCGAGGTTTTCGAGCTTCGGTTCAATGCCGCCGTCGAAGAACTGGATGTATTCGTTGCTGTGCATATTTCTCAGGCCTTCCAGCTGACGGGGACGGTCTCGGGGACGCGGAAGGAGAGGTTCTCGCGGAAGGCGATGGCTTCCGGGTTCTCCAGCTGCAGCTCCGGGGCGAGCCGGGCTACTTCCTCGAGCGCGATTTTGGCCTGGAGCTTGGCGAGCATGTTGCCCAGGCAGTAGTGGATGCCGAACCCGAAGGAGAGGTGCTCGCGGGCGTTGGGCCGGGTGATGTCAAAGTCCTCGCCGGCGTCAAACTTCGTGTCGTCCCGGTTGGCCGAGCCCATCAGGAGCAGCAGCTGGGCGCCTTCCTTGATCGCGACGCCGCCGACTTCGGTGTCCTTGAGGGCCTTGCGGCGCCAGCCGACGATCGAGCCCGCGTAGCGCAGGACCTCGTCGATGGCGGCGGGGATCTTCTTGGGATCCTCCACAAGCTGCTGCCACTGCTCGGGGCGGGCCAGGAGTTCGCGGAGGGCGTTGGAGATCAGGGTGGTGGTGGTCTCGTGGCCGGCGAAGAGCAGGCTGTAGAGGACCGAAGCGATCTCGTGGTCGGAGATTTCGGCGCCTTCCTGTTGCGCCTTGACCAGGTCCGCGGTGAGGTTATCGCCGCCTGACTCGTGGGCCACCCGGACCAGGCGAAGGCATTCCTGCCAGTACTCCACGAGGTTGTGGGCGTGCGGGATCTGTTCCTCGTCGCTGAGGTCGCCCCAGGTCATGGCGGCACGGGAATCGCTCCAGCGCTTGAAGGTGTCCACCTGGGAGACGTCGGCGCCGATCAGGGTCAGGATGGTGATGGTGGGGACGTCGTAGGCGAGGTCCTTGACCATGTCGCCGCGGTGTTCCGGCCGCGCGAGCATCGTTTCGAGCAGCTCGACGACGTTCTGCCGGATGAAGGGCTCCAGGGCCTTGTAGCGGCGGGGCGTGAAGGCCTTCTGGACCACGGCGCGGATGCGGGTGTGCTCCGGCGGGCGGCGGGCGGAGAGGCCCGAGTAGGCGGTGAAGCCGCCGTCGTCCATGATCTTCTTGGCCGCGGCGCCGCGTTCACGGACGGGCGCCTGGGCGTTTTCACTGGAGAAGGTCTCCCAGTCCTCAAAGACGGCTTTGATGTCGTCATAGCGGGAGACGACATAGAGGCCGATTCGCTCATCGAACATGACGGGCTGCTCGGCCCGGAGTTCGGCGTAGGCGGGGAAGGGATTCTTCATCTGGAACGGCTCGTAGCCGTGGTGCCCGGCGGGGGCTTCGGCGCCGTGCCCGAAGGGACAGCGGCCGGCCGTTTCAGTCGACGATGACATCTGGGCTCCTTGGTTTTCGGTCCCGCCGGCAGCGCCACTGCATGCCGCGGGTTCTTATTCACCAGTGTGGCCCCGATCACGCCGGAATGGCAGGGTTCACTTCCACTGAGCGGAAGCTAGTTGATACAGGGCCTGTTCCTGCCAGGGATCCCGGCCTAGTCCGTTCCCGCAACATTGCTGCCCAGCAGCGTTTCCAGCGGGATCCGGGCGGTGGCGCGCTCGATCTGCGCCGCGATGCCCCTCAGGACCGGCAGGTGGCGGGTCATCGTGGCGGCCTGGTTGGTGGGCAGCACCAGCCCGATCGCGGCGCCGATCCTGCCGGTATGGAAGACCGGGACGGCGATCGAGCAGGAACCCAGCCGAACCTCCTCGAGGGTGGTGGCGTAGCCCTGCTCCCGGATCTGGGCGAGTTCGGCCGCCAGCTTCTGCGGGTCAACGTGGGTGTGCGCGGTGTGCCGCTCGAGCTGCCGGTTCAGGTAGGCGTCGCGGACCCAGTCCTCCTCGAAGGCCAGGATGACTTTGCCGACGGCGGTCGCGTGCATGGGCAGGCGGCCGCCGACGCGGGAGGCCCGCGGCACCCGCTTGGAGCCGTAGACGCGGTCGATGTAGAGCACCTCGTGGCCGGCCCGGACCGCCAGGTGCGCGGTTTCGCCGGTGAGCGAGAAGAGGTCCTGAACGTACGGCCGGGCCGCGTCGCGGAGCTGGCGGCCGGTGTTCTGGGCGAGCTCCCAGAGGCGGATGCCGAGCTGGTAGCGGCCGTTGGGCTCCCGCGAGAGAAGGCCCCAGTCAGTGAGCTCGTTGACCAGCCGGTGCGCCGTACTAAGCGGGAGCCCGGTTTTTTCGGCGATGTCCGTCAGGCTGAGGGCTCCCCGGGACTTTTCGAAGGCTTCCAGGATGGAGAGGACCTTCGAGGTCACCGTCCTGCCGGGTTCGCGGCTGCCGCCGGCCATCGTGACCTCCTCGTCGGGGATGAGCGTGGATCCGAGTCTAGAACGGAGCGACGGAGTCTGCATGCCGGGGAGTTCGCTAGGCGGTCCGCGCCGCCCGGCTAGCATGCATCGATGAATATCAATATACTGATGAATGTGACGCACTCGTTCGCAAGCCGCATCCCCTTGGGACAGCTGCCTCAATGAGGACGGCACAGGGTTTCGGCACTGGATCGAACCACCGCAAGAGCCAAGGAGAACTGCATGCCTGCCATCCGAATCTATGAATCCGCTCTCTGCTGCGACACCGGCGTCTGCGGCCCCGACGTCGACCAGTCCCTGGTGGACGTGACCGCAAACGTGCGCCACCTTCAGGGCCTCGGCGCCGACATCGCGCGGCACAATCTGGCCAGCGACCCGACGGCCTTCGCTACGGATGAGACGGTCCGCGGCTACATGCACACCGTCGGATCCAAGGGCCTGCCGCTCACTGTCGTAGACGGCGTCACCGTCGCCACCGGCGCCTACCCGAGCAGGGCGCAGTTGCTGACGTTTGCCGGACTCGGCGTAGCGGCAGAAGAGCCGACCCCGCGCCCGGAGTTAGGCCTCACCGAAAAGAAGTCCGGCGGCTGCTGCGGCGGCTCCACGAGCTGCTGCTAAGTTCCGGCGTGAAGTTCCTTGAGAACCTGCCCCGGTTTGTATTTTTCACGGGAAAGGGCGGCGTCGGCAAGACCTCAGTGGCCTGCGCGACCGCCCTGACCCTGGCAAGAGCGGGAAGGCACGTGCTTCTGGTCAGCACCGACCCCGCGTCGAATGTGGGTCAGGTCTTTGGTGTGACCATCGGAAATAACGTCACGCCCATCCAGGAGGTGCCGGGACTCTCCGCACTGGAAATCGACCCGGAGCAGGCCGCCGAAGCCTACCGTGAGCGGATCATCGCACCCGTGCGCGGCCTCCTGCCGGAGACCGAACTGGCCAGCATTGCTGAAGGCCTGTCGGGCTCGTGCACCACGGAGATCGCCTCGTTCGACGAGTTCACCAACCTGCTCGCCGACGACCTGGCCTACGCGGAGTATGACCACATCGTCTTCGACACCGCCCCGACGGGCCACGCGATCCGGCTGCTGCAACTGCCCGGTTCATGGACCGACTTCCTCGAGACGGGAAAGGGAGATCCGTCGTGCCTGGGCCCCCGCTCAGGGCTCGAGAAGCACAAGCAGGTGTACGCCAAGGCCGTGCAGGCTCTCACCGACCCGGCCCGGACACGCCTTGTCCTGGTCAGCCGCGCGCAGACATCATCCCTGACGGAGATCGAACGAACCTATCTGGAACTGGGCGAGATCGGCATCGGCGGGGGTTACGTCGTCCTCAACGGCGTCCTGCCGCCCGCTGCCGGCGAGGAGGAACTCGCGCAGGCCCTGCGCGCCCGGGAAGCTGCCGCCGTCGCCGCCATGCCCGGCTCGGTTGCCGCCCTTCCGCGCGACGTTCTGGATCTGAAGCCGGGCAACATGGTCGGCATTCCGGCCCTCGAGACCTTGTTCGCGGCCGCCGGGGCCGGCATGCCGCCCGGCGCGGCGGCGGACGCCGAGGTCGAAGATGCCCCGCTGGCTGCCCTGGTGAACGAAGTGGAGCTCGACGGCCACGGTCTCGTGATGTGCATGGGGAAGGGCGGGGTCGGGAAGACCACCGTCGCTGCCGCCATCGCCGTCGCCCTCGCGAAACGGGGACACCCGGTCCACCTGACCACGACAGATCCGGCTGCCCATCTGACCGAAACGTTGCAGGTATCCACCCCGGGCCTGAAAGTCTCCCGCATTGATCCGGATGCGGCCATCCAGGAATATCGAAGCCACGTGATGGAGACCAAGGGCCGGAGCCTGGACGACGAAGGCCGCGCGGCGCTGGCCGAGGACCTCATGTCCCCGTGCACGGACGAGGTGGCCGTGTTCCGGCAGTTCTCCAGGGTGGTCCAGGAATCCCGCCGCCACTTCGTGGTGATCGACACGGCGCCGACCGGCCACACACTGCTGCTCCTGGACGCCACGGGGTCGTACCACCGCGAGATCTCCCGCCAGGTCGGCGACACGATGGGGTTCATGACACCGCTCATGCGGCTTCAGGATCCGGCACAGACCAAGGTTGTCCTCGTCACCCTGGCTGAGACGACACCTGTGCTCGAAGCCGAGGTTCTGCAGGATGATCTGGAAAGGGCGGGCATCCATCCGTGGGCCTGGGTCATCAACAACTCGATCGCAGCCGCACACCCGCAGTCGCCGTTCCTGCGGGCCCGCGCCGCGAGCGAGATCGAACAGATCGCGAAGGTGCACACGTTGGCAGACCGGGTCGCCCTCATTCCCATGCTGCCCGAAGAGCCTGTGGGTGAAGACAGGTTGTCGGCGCTGACCGCTCTCAGCACCCAGTCTGCCTGACCCGCCGCAACGGCCCCGCCGCACCGTGCGCGGCGGCGCCGTTGCCTTCCCGGCTAGCCGCCCCGGCGCTCGGCCAGCAGGGCTTCGATGTCCTGGGCGGTGGCGTCCAGCCTGGCAAGCGTGTCACGCTGGATCGCCCGCAGGTACTCAGCATCCGACTCGCCGTCCTGCACCCAGTCCTCATCGCCGGGGGCGTCCATCGCCTGGCGCGTGTTGGCGGTTGCTGCCTTGATGTTCTCCAACATGGCACGCAGCCGGTCCTCGGTGGTGGGAGTCCTGGCATTCATGGTGTCCTCCTGGGTCGCGGCCGCAATGTCAGCTCTTGGGGACTACCTTTGCCCCCGTCGTGCCCCCAGCGCAAGAACTAAAGGGCCTGTGTGCGCCGTTCGATCAGGACCGTGTCCCCCCACTGGCCGGCGGCAGGGCCGCGGGCCATCCGGGCAATCTTTTCCCGCCGCCCCACAACCCTGAAACCATGCGCGAGGTGCAGCTTCAAGCTCGGTTCGTTCTCAGGAAAGATGCTCGCCTGGATGGTCCAGATGCCGCGCTCTTCCGTCGAGGCGATGAGGGACCGGAGGAGGACTGATCCTATCCGTTGGCCGCGGGCGGCCTCGGACACGTAAATGGAGTGTTCCACGACGCCGGAGTACACAGGACGGGTGGAAACGGCGGAGACCGCCGCCCAGCCGAGGACGCCGCCGTCGACCGCCTGCGCCACGAGGCGGTGGTCCGTTAGCCGCGAATCATCGAAACTGGGCCAGTCCGATTCCCTCGCCGTAGATCCGTTGAACCTCGGGCCAGTCTGATTCCTGCATCGGACGGATCGTGAGGTCGGGCTCCGAATTGCGACTCACAGGGAGGCCAGGATGCCGGCCGTCTGCTCGATGGCGCCCGGAACGAGGGAGTAGTAGGCCCAGGTGCCGCGCTTCTCGCGGTGCAGCAGGCCGGCGTCGACCAGGATCTTCAGGTGGTGGGACACGGTGGGCTGCCCCAGGTCCAGTGGCTCGGTGAGATCGCAGACGCAGGCCTCCCCGGCTCCGGCAGCCTTGACGATGGAGAGCAGCCGCAGCCGGTTCGGATCGGCCAGGGCCTTGAAGACCAGGGCTTTCTGCTTCGCCTCCTCGGCACCCAAGGCAGGCACTCCTGCCGGGGCGCAGCAGGATTCATCCGCGGCCGGCTCAAGTATAGGCAGGGAGTTCATGTACCCATTATGCCCTGATATTGACAATCATCAATGTTAGGTGGAGCCCTCGGGAGGGGCTGGGGCGCATGCCCCGTTGGGGTGCAGACGCAGACGGATCGGCCCGCCAGGGGCGGCGACGGCTAGGATCTGGCCGATTCGGAACTGCGCGGGAGAACGGCGTCGTCCGCGGTGCGGGCCGCGGAGGGGAACAGGAGCAGGAGGAGGCCAAGGCCGACTGCCGTGCCGACCAGCTGCGCCACGACGAAGCCGGGAACGGAGGCCGGTGCGATGCCGGCGAAGGTGTCGCTGAAGATGCGGCCGACTGTGACCGCCGGGTTCGCGAATGACGTCGAGGACGTGAACCAGTACGCGGCCCCAATATAGGCGCCCACCGCCGGCGCGGCGAGCACGCCGCGCGAGGTGGCTGCGAGGGCGAAGATCAGCAGGATCAGACCCGCGGTAGCGATAACCTCGCCCAGCAGATGCCCTGGGGTTGCGCGCTCCTTGGCAGAGATGGACGTGCCCACCTCGAACATGGCGTTCGCGACCACACTGCCCATGACCGCACCCACGGTCTGGGCAACCGCATAGGTGACAAGCTCGGGAAGGGTCAGCCCGGCGCCGCTGCGTCGACCCAGGATCCAGTCGGCGAGGGAGACCACAGGATTGAAATGCGCGCCGCTCACGGGTCCGAGCACCAGAATCAGCACCGTCAGGCCCAGCACCGTGGCCGTGCTGTTCTGGAGCAACTGAAGGCCAACGTCCCCGGGGGAGAGTTGCTGCGCGGCGATTCCGGAACCGACGACGATCATCACGAGCAAGCTGGTGCCGAGCAGTTCAGCGACGGCACGACGCCACAGCGGCGGTTGGTGGGAAGACATGGCAACAGCTTGACCCAAAGAATTAACTCAGTCAAAATTGAATCAATGACTATTGAGGCAATCAAGGATCTTCGGGTGCGGGCAGCCAAACATGCCGCCCTCGCCGATCCCGCGCGGCTGCGCATCGTTGACCTGCTGACCCTGGGCGACTTCTCCCCCACGGAACTGCAGGCAGAGCTGGGGATGCCGTCGAATCTGCTGTCCCACCACCTGCGCGCCCTGGAAGATGCAGGACTGGCAACCCGCCACCGCTCCGAGGCCGACAGGCGCCGCAGCTACATCCGGCTTGCCGCCGGCGCCTTGGAGGGCCTGGTGCCCGGCGCGGAACACGGGGCCCGCCGCGTCCTGTTCGTCTGCACGAAAAACAGTGCACGGTCCCAGTTGGCCGCCGCACTGTGGCAGCAGGTCAGCGAAATCCCGTCCGCGTCGGCAGGAACGCATCCCGCGGACCGCATCGCCCCGGGTGCCATCGAAGTCGCCCGGCGTCACGGCGTGGACCTCGCCGACCTTCCTCCGCGCAACCTGGAGCAGATGGCAGGGGACGGGGACTTCGTCGTGACCGTCTGCGACAATGCCCATGAGGAGCTGCCCGGACTGGGCGGCGTGCACTGGTCAGTGCCGGATCCGCTGCGCCTGGGCACCGAGGAAGCCTTCGAAAACGCCTTCAATGACATCGCCCACCGGATCAATGACCTCGCGCCGCGCGTGCTCGCCGCCTGATTACCCGACCCTGACCGCCCACTCCTTCCCGCTGCGGACAAGGGGGATGTCCCGGCGGTCCATCCAACGCCGGCCGGGATGCCCGACGGGGGTGGTGAAGGCGACTTTGCAAATATTGACAATCATCAATCTATAGTCCGATACTTTCTGCATCGATTATCATCAATGTTCTGCTGAGCGCTGCACGTGTCGGGCACAGGACCTCAACCGGACCGCGACGCCCCCGTCACCCAACTGATTCCAGGAGAAACCCCGTGAGCACCGAAACCGCCAAGAAGCCCTCCGTCCTGTTCGTCTGCGTCCACAACGCAGGCCGCTCCCAAATGGCCGCAGCGTTCCTCACCGCCCTCGGCCAGGGCCGGATTGAGGTCCGCTCCGCCGGTTCCGCCCCGGCGGACAAGGTCAACCCCGCAGCCGTCGAGGCCATGGCGGAACTTGGCATCGACATGTCCGCCGAAATCCCGAAGGTCCTCACCACCGAGGCCGTGAAGGAATCCGACGTCGTGATCACCATGGGCTGCGGCGACACCTGCCCGATCTTCCCCGGCAAGCGCTACGAGGACTGGGAGCTCGAAGACCCGGCCGGCCAGGGCGTCGCAGCCGTCCGGCCGATCCGCGACGAGATCAAGGGGCGCATCGAGGACCTGATCGCCTCCCTCGCCCCCGCCAAGTAACCGGCCCCAAGGAGGACCGCCATGAGCGCCGACGTCGTCACCGCCGACATCGTTAGTACAGAACAGCTGATCATCATCGGATCCGGCCCTGCCGGCTACACCGCTGCCATCTACGCCGCCCGCGCCGGCCTCAAGCCGCTGGTCATCGCCGGAGCCGTCACCGCCGGCGGTGCCCTCATGAACACCACCGAGGTGGAGAACTTCCCCGGCTTCCCGGCCGGCATCCAGGGTCCGGAGCTCATGGACGGGCTCCAGCAGCAGGCCGAGAAATTCGGCGCGGAGGTCGTGTTCGACGACGTGACCGAGGTCCGGCTCACCGGTCACCTCAAGCGCGTGGTCACCGCTGCGGGGCAGGCCCATGAAGCGCCCGCGGTCATCCTCGCCACCGGGTCCGCCTACAAGGAGCTCGGCCTGCCGGAGGAGAAGAGGTTCAGCGGCCACGGCGTCTCCTGGTGCGCCACGTGTGACGGTTTCTTCTTCCGTGACCAGGACATCATCGTGGTCGGCGGCGGCGACTCGGCGATGGAGGAAGCGACGTTCCTGACCCGCTTCGGCAAGACCGTGACCGTCGTCGTGCGCAAAAACGAGCTGCGGGCCTCCAGGATCATGGCCCAGCGCGCCAAGGACAACCCTAAAATCCGTTTCGCCTGGAACTCCGCCGTCACCGGGATCCACGGCGACGGAAAGGTCACCGGCGTCACCCTGACCGATACCGTCACCGGGAAGACACGTGAGCAGGCGGCCACGGGGATCTTCGTCGCGATCGGCCACGTGCCCCGAACCGAACTGCTGGCCGGCCAGGTGGACCTCGATGCCGAGGGCTACATCAAGGTCGACTCCCCGACCACAGTCACCAACCTGACCGGAGTCTTCGCCTGCGGGGATGCCGTCGACCACCGCTACCGCCAGGCCATCACCGCCGCCGGCACCGGTTGCGCCGCCGCCCTTGACGCGGAACGCTATCTCGCCGCGCTCGAGGACGCGGACAGCATCGCCACCGCCCTGGTGGAGGACCCCACCCACTCTTGAACTGCACCACGCAGCACTCCGCCTCCCGGCCTGCCCAACTAGCTCGCAGCAGGGGCCGTTTTGAGCCCTCAAAACGGCCTTAAGTGAGAGCTAGTTGGGTGCCGGACCGCAACCCCACCGGATGAAACAGAGGACACCATGGTTGTAACCACTACGCTTCCCGTAGCTGTCATCGGAGCCGGGCCCATCGGTCTCGCCGCGGCAGCGCACCTGCTCGAGCGCGGCCTGCAGCCGCTCATCTTCGAGGCCGGCCCGACGGCGGGCGCCGCCATCGAGCAGTGGCGCCACATCCGGCTCTTCTCTCCGTGGCAGTACAACACCGACGCCGCCGCCGTCCGCCTGCTCGCCCGTACCGGCTGGGAAGCACCTGAGCCGACGGCGCTGCCCACCGGAGGGGACCTCATCGACCAGTACCTCACCCCGCTCGCCGCGCTCCCGGCGGTCGCGTCCCGACTGCACACCGGCGCCCGCGTCGTGGCAGTGACCCGGCAGGACATGGACAAGACCCACAGCCGGAACCGCGACACCGCCCCCTTCGTGGTCCGGGTCGAACACGCCGACGGCGAAGTCCGCGACTACCAGGCCGCAGCTGTCATGGACGCCTCCGGCACGTGGTCCACCCGGAACCCGCTCGGAACCTCGGGCCTGCCCGCCGTGGGAGAAGCTGCCGTGGCCAACCACGTCTCCTCACCCCTGCCGGACGTCTTGGGACGCGACCGTGAGACGTTCGCCCGGCGCCGGGCCGTCGTCGTCGGAGCTGGGCACTCGGCAGCCAACACCCTCCTCAACCTCGCCGAGCTCGCAGCCCAGGTGCCCGGGATGAAGATCGTCTGGGCGATCCGCGGCGCCTCCGCGGCCAAGGTCTACGGCGGTGGCGACGCCGATGGGCTGGCCGCCCGCGGCCAACTCGGCAGCCGGCTCCGCAGCCTCGTCGAGTCCGGTGCCGTGGAACTTCACACCGGCTTCGGGATCGCCTCCCTTGCAGCGTCCGACGGCACGGTCACCTTGACCTCCACGGACGGCCGCACCCTGGAGGCCGACGTCGTCGTTCCGGCCACCGGTTTCCGCCCCGACCTGGGCATCCTCCGGGAACTCCGGCTGGAACTGGACCCGGGCGTCGAGGCCCCGCGTGACCTCGGCCCGCTGATCGACCCCGAATTCCACTCGTGCGGCACCGTGGAACCGCATGGAGCCAAGATGCTCGCCCACCCCGAGCAGGACTTCTACATCGTCGGCATGAAGTCCTACGGCCGCGCCCCGACCTTCCTGCTCGCCACCGGCTACGAGCAGGTCCGCTCCGTCGCCGCGGCCTTGGCCGGGGACCGGGAAGCGGCCGACGCCGTCCAGCTCGAACTCCCCGAGACCGGCGTCTGCTCCTCGGACATCGGCACCAGCTGCGACGTCCCGGCTGCCACTGCGGGGTTCGTGGCTGAAACCTCCGGCGGATGCTGCGGAGCCCCTGAGCCTGTGCTGGTCGGGTTCCCCACCGGGCTGGCCCACGGCCGCTCCGGCGAGAACTGACCTCGTTCAGCTGCAGGACAATACCGAGGTCCTGCAACGGATTAGTGCGCGGCTGGCAGACCCGGCCGGCCTGCCCGTCGCGGCCGTGCGGATCATCGGTGATGAGATCCATGACCGGGTCAAGACACTGACAGCAGCACTGCTCAACAACCCAGGCTCAGACAAGGAAGAATTAGACACATGACCCAAACCGCGAAAAAGCCCAGCATCCTGTTCGTCTGCAGCAAGAACGGCGGCAAGTCCCAGCTCGCTGCCGGGCTCATGAAGCAGCTCGCCGGCGACGGGATCACCGTCCATTCCGCAGGCACCAAGCCGGGTGCGTCATTGAACGCCCAGGCCGCGGAGTCCCTGGCCGAACTTGGGATCGACATCACGGGTGAACACCCCAAACCGGTCACCGACGCGGTCCTGGACGCCGTGGATGCCGTGATCGTCCTGGGCACCGAAGCCAAACTGGAACCCCGCGACGGCACCCGTTTCGAGGTCTGGGAAACGGACGAACCCGCCGAGCGCGGTATCGAGGGCATGGACCGCATGCGCCTGGTCCGGGACGATATCAAGGCCCGGGTCCGGAAGCTGCATGCGGAGCTCACTGGGAACTAGGCCATGCCCGTCCCGGCGCTATCCCGCACACTGGCCCCCGAGGGTGTGCATTCCCGTGCCGGATGAGGCCTGGCCGGACGGTCCGATCGTGCTCTGCGTCGAGTGGATGTTTCCGGAGCATCTGGTCCGCACGGCCGCTGATCTCGCGAGCGGGCTGGGACAGCACCTTGTCTGCGCCTTTGTAGACCCCTCCAGTTTCCTGACGGAATGGGAGCCGGACGGCATCCGGACGGCGCATTCACTCGACCCGGTGGTGAAAGAAGAGACCGATTTTCCGTCCGGGCAGCTGCTGCGGAACCTTGAAGCGGTCCTCGGACAGCCCGGGGAGTCGTGGTCCTTCCGCGTCCTCAACGGAGACGTCGCCAAGGCCCTTGGCCGTCTGGCGGACAACGTCGGCGCATCCTTGCTGGTCGTGGGCGCCGAGCGACCTGGTGCCTTGGCGTGGATAGACAGGCTCCTCGAAGGATCGGTTGCCGCGGCCCTGGTCAGCCGCCGGGAGTGGCCGGTCCTCATCATTCCGGACGCCACCGCGTAGCCCCGCCCGCGTCCGTTCCGCAGCGGGAAACGGGGGTCACCGGATGATGCGACCATCGTGGATGACAGTCCTCGGCCTGTTCTGGTCCCAGAGAACTTCCGGGTCCGCAAAGGGGTCGCCATCCAGGATCACGGCATCGCCTGCCATCCCGGAGCTGATGCCCCCGATGCTTGGATCCTGAAGGAGTTCCGCGTTTACTGAGGTCAGTGACCTCAGCGTCTCCAGGACGCCTGCCGCCTCAATCTGAAGCCGAATGCCGACGAGCTGATCGTCCTCGAGGTCCCCCATCAGGTCGGATCCGAAGCCGACTTTGACTCCGGCCTGCAGGGCCAGTTCCACAGCGACCTTCCCGGCCTCAAGTACCTCGGCGTTCTTGGCCTGGGATACGGGGTTCAGACCCAGATCTGCTCCCCTTCTGCTCATGGCATCGTAGGCGGCAAGCGTCGGCACCAGGAAGCTCCCGCGCTCGGCCATCAGCTGCGCGGTGTCCCGGTCCAGGAGATTCCCGTGTTCTATGGAACGTACCCCGTTTTCCACTGCATGCCTGATTGCCTCGGGCGAATACGCATGGGCCGCCACGTAGCTCTTGCGCCGGGTGGCCTCGTCCACCACCGCCCGGACTTCTTCCGCTGAATACTGCGGCAGCCGGATGGGATCCGTCAGGGACACGACCCCTCCGGAGGCCATGATCTTGATGGCGTGGCTTCCCGTGCGGAACCGTTCACGGACTGCCTTGCGCAGATTGTCCACTCCGTCCACTACGGCACACATGTGACCGTGATCGAAGCAGACGTCCAGGTCCGCGGACCGAGGATCGCCATGGCCGCCGGTCTGGCTGAGTGCAGGGCCCGTGTAGTAGTACCTCGGCGCCGTGACCAGGCCGCTATGGATGGCGCGGGCCAGCCCCCTGTCCCCGCCAGCCACATCGCGCACGGTAGTGAATCCCCGCCGCACTGCGGCGCCCAACCGGCGCGCCCCCACCAAGGCTGCGTAGCTCAGGAGCGAGCGCTCAACCTCAAGGCCGCCCAGTCCCACGGCGTACGCGTGAAAATGTGCATCGATGAGACCGGGCACCACCACCCTGCCGCCGGCGTCAATCACCTCACCTTCGGGGATGACGTCGCCGATCTCCTGAATAAGCCCGTCCCGGAACACGATGGATCCTCGCGCCAGCTCGGGCGAATGTCCGTCAAAGATCCGGGCATTCTGGATGGTCAGAGAGGGTGCGTTGGTCATGGTGACAACTCCTCGGGAGGGACGTTGGTGGTTGCGGCAACTCGTCGGATCGGCGCCCTAGGTGCCGGCCGGCTCAGTGGAACCGCGCACGATCAGTGAACTTTGGAGGATCAGCTGGGGCTCTTCCAGGCCGTTGCCCTCCATGAGCCGGCGGAGCTGTTCGCCGGCCTTGGCCCCCAGGGCGTCGCCGGGCAGGTGGACGCTGGTCAGACCCGGGCTGGACGTGGCCGAGTACGGCAGGTCGTCGAAGCCTGCCACGGCCAGTTCCTGCGGAATGCGGACACCGGCCACCCGGGCTTCCTGCAGCACCCCGTAGGCATGGGTGTCGGTGGCGCAGACGACGGCGGTCACGCCATCCCGCTGCCAGGCCGGCCACGCCGCGGCGAACGCTGACGCGGCCGCGCCCACGTCAATGGTGGTGCCGATGACATGGTCCGGTGCCACGGTGATGCCCAGTGCGGCGGACTCGGCCAGGAACGCCGCCCGGCGGATCTCGAAGGTCGCGGTGCCGGTCACGCTGTCCACGTACGCCGCCCGTTCGTGTCCGGCGTCCGCCAGGTGACGGGCCAGCAGGCGGGCTCCATGGCCGACGTCGAGGTTCACCGAGGGGGCGAAGGACTCCAGGCCCGGGGCGTCCAGCAGGACCAGCGGTCCCGCGACGGACAGCTCGTCCAGGAACGCCGCGCTGGGCGCGTCCACCAGCAGCCCGGCCGGCCGCAGGGCCAGCAGCCGGCGGACGTCGTCGACGCGCGGAAACTCCCCGGCGTCCGTGACGGAGAGCAGCAGCTGGTAGTCGGCGCCCAGAGAGCCGCGGACGCCGGCAATGACCTTGGCGAAGAACGGGTTGGAGATGTCCGGGGCCACGAGAATGACGATCGAACTGATGCCCTTGGCCAGGGAACTGCCGATGCTGTCGACCACGTAGCCGAGTTCGGCAATGGCTTCCTGGACCCGCGAAATGTTGTCCTCCGACACCCTCCCCCGCGTTTTTCCGTTGGCCACGAGGGAGACCGTTGCGGTGGAGACCCCGGCCCGCGCGGCCACCATGGCCGCAGTGACGCGCGGGGTGCGCCCCCGAAGTTCTTGCACGCGATCGCCGGATTCCATACCTCGATCGTATCCGGGCGCGGCGGGATGTATGCGCCGCAATACATCAAGCGCTTGACGTAATGAACGTTAAGCGCTTGACGTATCTCCCGGCAGAGTGCCAAACTCTCACTGAACGCTTTAGTGCACCGCCCCGGCGGACCCCCAACGACGTGGAGATATACGTGGATCCCATCACCTTGAAACCGGAACGTCGGAAGATCATCCTGGACTGCGACCCGGGACATGACGACGCCGTGGCCATGCTGCTGGCTCACGGCAACCCGGACATTGAGCTCCTGGCCGTCACAACGGTCGTCGGCAACCAGACCCTCGAGCGGGTCACCCGCAACGCCCTCTCGGTCGGCACGATTGCCGGCATCACCGGTGTCCCCTTCGCCGCCGGCTGCGATCGGCCGCTGGTCCGCAGCATCGAAACCGCCCCGGACATCCACGGCGAGAGCGGCATGGACGGCCCCGCCCAGCCAGAATCGAGCATCGAACTGGACCCCCGCCACGCCGTCGACCTCATCATCGACACCGTCATGGCGCACGAGCCCGGCACCGTGACCCTGGTGCCCACGGCCGGACTGACCAACATCGCCATGGCGGCCCGCAAGGAACCGCGCATCGTGGAACGCGTGAAGGAAGTCGTTCTCATGGGCGGCGGCTACCACGTGGGCAACTGGAGTGCCGTGTCCGAATTCAACATCATCATCGACCCCGAGGCCGCACACATCGTCTTCAACGAGCCCTGGCCGGTGGTCATGGTGGGCCTGGACCTCACGCACCAGGCCCTGGCGACCCCCGAGGTCGTGGAAAAGATCGCTGCCGTGGGCACCCGGCCCGCCCAGTTCGTGCTGGAACTGATGGAGTTCTTCACCAAGACGTACAAGGACGCCCAGGGCTTTGACTACCCTCCCGTCCACGACCCCTGCGCGGTGGCCTACGTCATCGATCCCACCGTCATGACCACCCGCAAAGTGCCGGTGAACATCGAACTGCAGGGCCAGCTGACGCTCGGCATGACCGTGGCCGATTTCCGGGCCCCGGCGCCGGCGGACTGCCACACCTCCGTGGCCGTGGAACTCGACCACGGGAAATTCTGGGACCTCGTCACGGACGCCCTGGTGCGCATCGGCGACGTCGACCCGTCCGCCGCCGTCAGCGTCGACGCAGGAGCAGCCAACTCATGAGCACCCTGACCTACGAACCCAAGACCACGCGGCGAAGCGTCACTGCGCTCACGGCCGCACTGCTGACCGCCTGCGTTGCCTTCCAGCTCAACGCCTCCATGCTCAGCCCCGCCCTGGTCACGATGGGCACCGAACTGCACACGGACCAGGCCGTGATCGGCCTGTCCCAGACCTGGTTCTTCACCGCCGCAGCACTGTTCTCCCTCTTCCTGCCACGCCTGAGCGACATTGTGGGACGCAAGAAAATCCTGCTGGGCATGATGGTGATGATGGCCGTCGGCTCCCTGATCGCAGCCATGGCCCCGGACATCACGTGGCTCTTCGTCGGCCGCATCGTCCAGGGGGTCAGCGGCCCCACCGTGCCGCTGTGCCTGATCATGCTGCGCTCGGCCGTCAGCGACCCGCGCAAGTACGGCGCCCTGATGGGCCTCATCACCGCCGTCAACGGCGGGGTTGCCGGCGTGGACTCGTTTGTGGGCGGCTACTTCGCCGAACACTTCGGGTTCCGCAGCATATTCTGGCTCATGGTCGCCCTGGCAGTCCTGGCCGCGGCTCTCGTCGCTGTCCTGGCCGGCGAAAGCAAGCCGGCAGTCGGCACCAAAATGGACTGGCCCGGCGTGTTCTTCATCGTGATCGCGGTCGGCGCCCTGCTGACCGCCCTCAACGAAGCCTCGAAACTGGTCAGCGCATTTTCTGCCGGCACACTCACCCTGGCCATCGCCTTGGTCGCCGTGGCCGCGATCGCCTTCTGCGGTTTCTGGATCGTGGAAAAGCGGACCCCGCAGCCGATGGTGGAAACCGCGCACCTGCGCCGGCGCTCCACCTGGGCGCCCTTGTTGACCACCACCCTGACGATGACCGGCGTCTTCGCGGTCATCAACGGGATCGTTCCCGCCTACGTGCAGGCCACTGCCCCCGGCTTCGGCGTGGGCCCCACCGAGATGTCGCTGATCATCCTCACCCCCTATGCCCTGCTGGGCTGGATCGTCGGCCCGATCACCGGCCGGCTGGCCCCGGTTCTTGGCTACACCAAGGTTCTGCGGATCGGCATGGCCGGCAGCGTCGTGGCCCTGGCCATCATTGCCTTCTTCGGCCTCAGCAGCCTGCCCATGATGATTGCCGGAACAGCGTTGCTGGGCATCATGTACGCGGGCACAGTCAACATCATGCTCAACGGCCTGGGCGTTGTCCTCTCCCCCGAAGGCAACCCCGGCTTCCTCCCCGGCATGAACGCCGGCGCGTTCAACCTGGGTGCGGGCCTGAGCTTTCTGGTCCTCCCGGCGGCGCTCGTGGCCTCCTCCGCGTTGGGCGACGCCCAGGCTTCCTACCTGACCGCGATCGCGGTGGGCCTTATCATCACCGTGGCGGCATTTGCTGCTTCACTGCTGATTCCCAAGCCCGTGGAAGCTGAGGCGAAGTGACCATCGCGACCCCTGCCCCGATCGTCGTCGTCGGCTCGCTGAACGCGGACCTGACCATCTACTGCGAGCGGCTACCGCTTCCCGGCGAAACGGTGCACGGGAACGGTTTTGCGGTGAATCCGGGAGGCAAGAGCGCCAACCAGGCCGTCGCCGCGAGCAAGCTCGGCGGCCGGGTCGTCCTGATCGGCGCGGTCGGCGACGACGCCAACGGCACCATGCTCCTGGCCTCCACCGCCGGGGCGGGCGTGGATGTCTCCCGCGTCCGCCGCTCCCCCGAGGCGGCCACCGGCGTCGCCGTCATCTCCGTGGACGCGAACGGTGAGAACAACATCATCATCTCGGCCGGTGCCAACGGCACGCTGGCGCCGGAGGATGTTGCCGGCTCAGCCGACGTGTTCGAGCGCGCATCGGTGGTGTGCCTGTGCCTCGAGGTTGGCCTCGACACCGTTGAAGCGGCGGCCCGGTTGGGGCACGACGCCGGCGCAACAGTCCTGCTCAACCTGTCGCCTTACGCCGAGATCCCCGCGAGTCTCGCCGGCCTCTGCGACGTTCTGCTCGTGAATGCGCACGAGGCGTCGCTGTTCCTGGGCGGCACCGCCGTGCCCGACGCCGGCGCGGGCACGGCGGCGTGGGCGCCGGTCCGGAGCAGGTTTGCCGATCGCGGACTGCAGCGCGTTGTGGTCACCTTGGGCGCTGACGGCTCCGTGGTCCTGGACTCGGGTGCCGGCGCCGGGGGCCACGTCACCCGGATTGAACCCACCAGGGTCAACGCCACGGACACCACCGGCGCCGGCGACGCCTTCACGGGGGCCGTCGCGGCACGCTTGGCTGCCGGGGAATCGCTCCCGGCCGCTGCCGCCTTCGCCTCGGTTGCCGCCGCCCTGGCAGCGACCAGGAAAGGGACGCAAACGGCCTACCCGGAAGTGGCGGACGTCGAGGCAATGCTGGCGTAGCGGCCGCCCAGCTGGCTGGGAGCGCCACAGGGCCGGGGCCGCTTGGCCGAGCAACCAGCGGCTGCACAGCACAGCCCTTTCAAACTAGGGCGCTGTTGCACTTACCCCAGAAAGGCCCACAATGGTTCGATCGGATAGGAGTATCTGCCGGGCGATGGCGGCCGCGACTTACTGGAGCGTCAGTGGCGAGCGTCTTGACCTTTTCGGCCGGAAAGCAAGCGAACTTGTACCGACTAATGATGGGGCTCCTCGGCATGATCACTTTGCGCAAACACGTCCTCCCCTCAGTCCTCGCGGTGATTCTGCTCTCGACGTCGGCCTGCACCTCCGAGACCGCGGCCGGCACCCCGACCGGCAGCGCGAGCAGCAAGCCCGCCAAATCCGCCAGTGCTGCGCCTTCCCGGCCCGCTGTTCCGCCGCTGGATCCGGTGAGTCCTGTGGACGCGCGTACGGTGCTGGCCGCGTTCAAGTCCCGGGGCATGGTGGACCACCTGAAGGCCCTGCAGCAGGTTGCTGATGCCAATGGCGGCAACCGTGCCTCGGGCACTTCCGGGTATGAGGAATCGGCCCGCTACATCGAGGAGCAGTTGCGGGCTGCCGGGTACTCACCGGTCCGGCAGACCTTCAGCTTCAAAGGGGAGGGACGGGGCAAGCCGAAGGTGGAGTCGTTCAACATCCTGGCCGACACGGAGGGCAGCGCCGAGCGCACCGTGGTGGTGGGCGCGCATCTGGATTCCGTGAAGGACGGTCCGGGAATTGACGATAACGGCAGCGGGGTGGCAGCGGTCCTTGAGACCGCCCGGTGGATGAAGGAGTCCGGGATTACGCCGGCCAATAGGGTCCGGTTTGCGTTCTGGGGCGGGGAGGAGGACGGCCTCTACGGGTCCCAGCACTACGTCGATTCGCTGAGCACGCAGGAGCGCAGCCAGACCCCGGCATACCTGAATGTGGACATGGTGGCCTCGCCCAACGGTGTGCGGTCCGTGCACGACGGCGACGGTACCGATTTCGGCCACGCCGGGCCGGCCGGGTCCAAGGCGATCGAGGACATCTTCTTCCGCTTCTTCAAGGAGAACTCGCTCCCCGCCGAAACCACGCCCTTCGATGGCGGTTCCGACTACGACGCCTTCCTGACGGCCGGCATTCCGGGCGGCGGGCTGTTCACCGGCGATGAGAAGAAGAAAACCCAGGCCCAGGTCCAGGCCTACGGCGGCGAGGCCGGCAAGCATCTGGATCCCTGCTACCACGAGGCCTGCGACACCATCGCGAACACCAACCCGGATCTGCTCAAGGACATGTCCGGCGCCCTCGCCTACGCCACCGCGGCCTACGCGATGGCCAAGCCCGCGTAAGCGCAGAGAGGTCCCCGGCACGGCCACCTCGTGCTGAGGGGCCGCGCCGAGGACCTGTGCTTCCTGACTGCGACAAGTTCCATAAGTTTCGGCTCCGGGTCGCGCTGGCGTTCCCTCCGCCTGCCTGCCGCGCTAGAGGGCCGCGCGGGTGGTGTCCGGGACCGGAAGGTCGGTCGCCTGGGGCATGACAACCTCTATGGTCAAGTCGCTGACGGCGGGAACGTCGAGGAACTTGCGGTGGAACCGCGGGCCGAGGATGGCGTAGGACGCGGCGCTGGCCAGTCCCCCGGCGAGCCAGGACAGGTCCCATCCGCCCAGGGCGACGGCGATGGGTCCCTGCATTGCCGGCACCAGCCCATACATGAACAGCCACGTGGCGTAGATGCCGATGAGCAGAGAGGCGATGCCGGCCGGATTCACGCCCGGCAGGCGTTTGGTGCCGATGGCGTCGAAGAGCCTGTCAGGGTTGCCGGGCCAGCGCTTTTCGATCCAGAAGTAGTGGACCAGCATGACTCCGCCCCAGGCGGCCACCCAGGCGACCAGCCCGATCAGCCAGGCGTCCAGTACGGAGGCAAAATCTTCCTGGAAGATGAAGAAGATTACGGCGGCAAGTGAGAAGACGCCGACGAACAGGTTCAACTTGCGCCTGCTGATGGAGATGTCCAGTGCCTGAGTGGCCACGGAGAAGGTGTAGATGTTCAGGATGTTGGTCGCGATGGGGCCGTGCAGCACCATGAGCAGCACGGGCAGGGCCAGCGCGCCGAAGTTCAGCACGATGAGTTTTCCGGGGTCGATTTCGCCGGTGTTGGTGGCCAGGCTGGCCCCCAGGATGCCCAGCCAGACGACGGGGATGAACTGGCCCAGCACCGAGGCGAGGTAGACCTTACGCTTGGGCACCGAGGTGCTGACGAAGCGGGAGTAATCTGCGGCGTAGGTGAACCAGGTGATGCCCCAGCCGATGCCGATGGCCGTCATGACGGCGCTCATCGCGGCGATGCGTTCGGAGCCTTCCAGGATGTGACCTGCCGGGCCGGCGTAGGTCCAGTTGATCTGCATGCCGAACCAGGCCACTGCCGACATCACGGTCAGGATGATGATGGTCGGCGGGACGGTCCATTTCTCGAACGCGGCGATCGCCTTGTAGCCGAACCAGGCAATGGCCACCTGGGCCGCCATGATGAAGGTGGCGATGCCGATCTTCCACGCATAGTTGTGGGCCTCCGGGTCAACCCAGCCCAAGGTTCCGAACAGCGCCATGACCAGGTCCAGGATGATCCAGGTGTTGACTGCGCACCAGCCGATCACCAGAAGGGCCTGGATGGCCGCCGGCAGGTAGTTTCCGCGCCGCCCGAAGGCTGCGCGGGCCAGCACCATGCCGGTCGCTCCCGTCTTTTGGCCCAGAAGGACAAAGCACCCGAAGAGCAGCATGCCGATCAGGTTTCCAAGGACAAGAACGGTGACGGTGTCCGCGAACCCCAGCCCGAGCTGGATGCCGAGCGCACCGAGCACCCAGTTGATCGGGGCGAGGTTGGCGCCGGCCCAGATCCAGAACTGGCCGGACACCTTGCGGGTGCGCTCTGATTCGGGGATGGGGTGAAGCCACGCTTCGTGGTCTTCGCTGGCCGCTGGTGCGGTGCCGGCCGAAACCAAGGGGGATTTTTCACGCATTGGAGCCTCCGTGAGCGATTGGGGTGCTTCAAGATTATGTGGCACATGCCACATCCGCCTATATATGATGTGTCTAGTTAATGGTTGCTTTACGCGACGGAGTGTCATGTCAATACGTCTTCAAGATGTCCTGCACCACCCGACGCTGGCGGCCGCCGATCCCGTCGTCCGGGCGGCCAGCAGCAGAGCTGCCCGGACCCAGCTCCGGTGGGTGCACTCGAGCGAGATTCTGGACATCGCTCCCCTGCTCGACGGCGGTGAGCTTCTGCTGACGGGAGGCGAGGCCCTCGCTCTCGCCTCTGAGGACCGGCGGGTCGCTTACATCCACCAGCTGGCAGAGCGGGGAGTGGCGGCCTTGGCCATCGAAACCGGCGTCGCTCTTCCTTCGCTCCCGTCCTTGATGGTGTCAGCCGCCGAGGCAGCCGGGCTTCCTCTGATCGAGCTCCGCAAGGTGGTGCCGTTTGTCAGTGTTATGCAGGCCATCAACTCGTCCCTGGTCAGCGAGTCGGTGTCCCAATTGCGGCGGGCAGACGAAGCCAGTCACGCGATGGCCGTTGAGCTGGCACATGGCGGCAGCCTGGACCGGATTCTGGCCGTACTCGCCGGAATCACGCACGCCGAGGTGGCCCTCGCTTCCCTTACAGGTGTGACCCTGGCCAGTGCAGCGCCAGAGAACACCGTTGTCGGCGACACAGTCGGCGGCTCTATCCCCGCGCCGCAAGAACATGCTCGTCTGATCCGGATCGATGTGCCCGTGCGCGGAATCCTTGCGGCTCAGCTGGTGCTCCGGGTCCCGGCGGACGAGGATGAGAACCTCGCGCGGACTGCCGGCAAACGTTCCGTGGATATCCTGGCCCTGGCCATGCTGCAGCGGATGTCGCCCGGGCTGCGGGAGGTTGCAGGAGCTGCCTTGATCCGGGCGGTGGATTCCGGCAGCCAGCCGTGGAGGCTTCAACAGCTGGCCTCGGCAGCAGGAATTCCGGCCTCCGCGCCGCTCGCGGCTGTGGTGGTCCGCTCGGATCTCTCGCAACAGTTGCGTTCGTCGGTGGAGCAGCTTCTGGCACGGGCGGCACGGTTCCATGCGAGCTATGTCGACAACGCCGAGCTTCTCGCAATAGTCGGCTTGGCAGGGGATGCCCCGGAAGAGAGCCGGCAGAGGCTCCTGGCCGCCCTGCTGGAGCTTCCGGCCATAGATGGAATGCAGGCCGCGGTGGGACCACTGGCGACCGGAATCTCGGACGCTCCCTGGTCGCTGTCCGAAGCCAAGCTCACCCTGGAATTGGCCGCCTCGCGGGAAAAATCCGGTCCCGGCGGCGGGCCCCATCCGGTGGTCGACGCGGAGGCATTCGCAGTGGAACGTCTTTCCGTCCAGTCTCTGGATCCCGATCAGCGGCGCACCTTCGTGCGCCAGCAACTGGGCGCGCTCCTGGATCATGATGCGCAACGCCATTCGCGACTTCTCGACACACTGGCGGTGTGGATGGATTCCGGGTGCAACACGGCCCACGCAGCCCGGGAGCTGCACGTGGAGCGGCAGTCCATGCACCAGCGGCTGCGGCGGATCTTCGATCTATGCGGCGGCGACCCCCGCACCACGGGCCGGCTGGCTGCACTGCATCTGGCGGCCAGGCTGGCCCGGCTCAGTTGAAGCTGGTGCGGAAGCGGGTGCGGTTGTGCGGGCGCGTTAGTTCTTGCTCTGGGGCGCGCGTCCGCCCAGGCGTGTGGTGACCTTGTGGGCCGCGGCGGCGCATGCTTCCCCCAGGCTCTGCAGCCTTTCCCGTGAAACGCGGAACCGGGGTGCCGAGATCAGGACGGCCGCCACGATGTCACCGCGGTGGTCGTAGACGGGGGCGGCAACGCCCACTTCGTCGATCGATGATTCGCCGTAGTTGATGGCCCACCCGCGGCCCGTCACATCCTTGAGCTTGATCTGGTAGCCGTCCAGGCCGGCGTCGTCGAGTCCCGGATAGCTGATCGCTCCGCTGCGCAGCAGCGTCCGGACACGTTCTGACTGCTCGGCGGACAGGAAGACTTGAACGGAGGCGCTCATGGCGTCCGTGTACCGGGCACCCAGCGGGGTGGTGTGTTTGATCTGGTGGTGGCTGGCGATCTGTTCCACGCACATCGATTCGGCGCCGTTCCACACCATGAGGGCGCTGGTTTCGCCGGTCTGTTCGGTGAGTTCGCGCAGGACCGGGTAGGCCACGCGCCGTTCTTCCAGCTCGGCCAGCAGCGGTCCGGCGACGGCGATCAGTCCCAGCCCCAGCCGGAAGCGGCGGCTCTCCGGGTCCCGTTCCACCAGGTGTTCCTGTTCGAAGGTGGCCAGGATCCGGGAAACGGTGCTCTTGTGCAGGCCGACCCGGTTGGCGATCTCGGTGACGCCGAGCAGTGGCTCGTCGGCGGTGAATGTTCGCAGCACGGCGATGGCGTTGACTATGACGGAGGTGCCCTTGGTGTCGCCGTTGCCGGTGGTTTCGGGAGAGTCTGCTGGGGTCATGGTGTCTACCATCATTCCGTATGAGGGCCGGGAAGCGGCGCCACGGTGGATGTGGCGCCGCTTCTGCTGTCGGCCCCCTTTTTTGGGGGGTGTGGTGCGGTTAGGCGCCGATGATGTTGTATTCGGGGCCGAAGGGGAACTTCGTGATGTTCTCGGCTCCGTCCTGGCCGACCACGAGGATGTCGTGCTCGCGGTAGCCGCCGGCGCCGGGCTGGCCGTCCAGGACGGTGATCATGGGCTCCATGGAGACCACCATGCCGGGCTCCAGCACGGTGTCGATGTCCTCGCGGAGTTCCAGTCCGGCTTCCCGGCCGTAGTAGTGGCTCAGGACGCCGAAGGAGTGGCCGTAGCCGAACGTCCGGTTGGCCAGCAGGCCGTGGCCGACGTAGATCTCGTTCAGCTCGGCGGCGATGTCCTTGCAGACAGCTCCGGGCTTGATGAGCTCAAGGCCGCGCTTGTGGACTTCCACGTTGATGTTCCAGAGCTCGAGGGAGCGGGCGTCGGGTTCGCCGTAGAACAGGGTGCGTTCCAGTGCGGTGTAGTAGCCGGAGGTCATCGGGAAGCAGTTCAGGGACAGGATGTCGTGTTCCTGGATCTTGCGGGTGGTGGCCCAGTTGTGGGCGCCGTCGGTGTTGATGCCGGACTGGAACCATACCCAGGTGTCACGGATTTCCGAATCCGGGAAGGTCCGGGCGATTTCGTGAACCATGGCCTCGGTGCCGATCAGGGCGACCTCGTACTCGGTGATGCCGGCGGTGATGGCGTTGCGGATGGCCTCGCCGCCCAGGTCCCCGATCCGGGCACCGTGCTTGATGACCTCGATCTCCTCGGCCGACTTGATCATCCGCTGGCGCATGGCGGCCTGGGCGACGTCCACCAGGGTGGCCCCGGCGAAGGCCGCCTGGATCTTGTTGCGGTTGTCCAGCGGGAGCGAATCGTCTTCGACGCCGAGCCTGCGGGGGTTGATGCCGCGGGTGCGCAGGGCCTCCTGGATGGCGAAGATGTAGTTGTCCCGGCGCCAGTCCGTGTAGACCACGTTGTCGCCGTAGCTGCGGCGCCACGGCATGCCGGCGTCGATGTTGGCCGTGACGGTCACGGTGTCGTCCTTGGTGACCACCATGGCGTAGGAGCGGCCGAAGTACGTGAAGAGGAAATCGGAGTAGTACTTGATGGAGTGGTAGCTGGTCAGGACGACGGCGTCCAGGTCCTTCTCTGCCATGATCCGGCGCAATCCGCCGAGCCGGCGCTCAAATTCAGCATTGGAGAAGGTCAGCTTCTCCTTCTGCCCGTTGTGCAGAACTTTCAGACGCTCCAGCTCGGCGATGGACGAAGCGTTGTCGGACGTGGTGATGCTCATTATGGTGGTGCCTTTCTGCAGTGCTGTTCTTTAGAGGGGAAATTTAGAGGCCGGCCGGGGCTACTCGTGGCGCAGCGGTTCCTTGCTGGTTTCACGGGAGAGCACGACGGCAATCAGGGAGACTGCCGCGGCGCCGGCCAGGTACCAGGCCGGAGCCAGGGCGTTGGCCGTCGCGGCGATCAGGAGGGTCGCCATGAAGGGTGCGGTGCCGCCGAAGAGGGCGTTGGAGAGATTGAAGCTGACGGCGAAGCCGCTGTAGCGGACGCGGGTGGGGAACATTTCCGCCAGGAAGCTCGGGAGTGTGCCGTCATTGAGCGTGAGCATGCCGCCCAGCAGGATCTGGACCAGGACGATCACCAGGAAGTTCCCCGTGCCCAGCAGGGCGAAGGCCGGAACGGTCAGCACCATGAAGCTCAGGGATGCTGAAATGAGGACTTTCTTCCGGCCGTAGCGGTCCGAGAGCATTCCGGTCAGGAAGATGAACCCGATGTAGGTCACCAGCGCGATGGTGGTGGCCAGGAAGGATTCGGCTGCGCCGAGGCCAAGTTCCGAGGACAGGTACGTGGGCATGTAGCTGAGGATCACGTAGAAGCCGACGGCGTTGAGCAGCACGGCTCCGACCGCCTTGAGCAGCAGCCGCCAGTGCTTCCGGAACAGGCTGGAGACCGGCGCCTTGATGGCGTGGTCCTCTTCCGCCAGTTCGCGGAACACCGGGGTGTCTTCGAGCTTGGTGCGGATGTAGCGTCCGATCAGGCCCATCGGGGCTGCGAGCAGGAACGGCAGGCGCCACCCCCAGCTCTGCATGGCCTCGGCGCTGAGCAGGACGGTCAGCAGGCCCGCGAGCAGGGAGCCAAGCAGCAGGCCTGCGGCCGTGCTGGCCGGGACCACCGCGGCGTACAGGCCGCGCTTGTTGGCCGGGGCGTACTCCACCAGGAAGGCGGATGCGCCGGCGTATTCGCCCGAGGCGGAGAAGCCCTGGACGACGCGCACCACCAGGAGCAGGATCGGGGCCCAGATCCCGATGGAGTTGAACCCCGGGATGAGGGCGATGCAGAACGTCGCTCCAGACATGATCAGGATTGACAGCGAAAGCGCTGTCTTGCGCCCCACGCGGTCGCCGATATGGCCCCAAACGAAGCCGCCGAGCGGCCGGACCAGGAACGAGATCGCGAACAGGGCGAACGTCAGCAAGAGCGCGGTCTGGGGACTGGATTCGGGGAAGAAGACCGCCGCGATGGTTGCGGCCAGGTAGCCGTAGACGGCGTAGTCAAACCATTCGACGAAGTTGCCGATGAAGCTGGCGGCGACCACGCGCCGTCGGGTGTCCCGGCTAACTCCGTCACCGTTGCCGGATGCGGCTTGACCGCCCGGGGCGGTTCCGCCGCTCAAGGCGTTGTGTCCGGAGGAAGTACTGCCATGCCCGTTATTCGACTCCGGGCTGGTCGCTCCCGCAAGAGTGGCGGGGGAAGAAGATTCGTTACTCATGTGTCCACCAAAGGGTTTTGGAGTTGCAATCAGTGCAACGCTGTTGCATCAGATTAGGCGTGACCTATGACACAGTCAATGGGTTTTTGTTTCGAGCGCGTGAATTAATTCAAGACAGACTTATTGACCACCCCTCTGAACACCCTGCCCGAGTGCGAATCACAGTTGCGCTCAGTGAGACGTAGTTGCATTGAAAGCGCAGGTCAGGTGCCAGCTTGGGAAAAGCTTGAGCCCTGCGGCAACGCCGTTCCCTCCGGGGCGACGCGGTGGCAGACTGGGTGGACTATCGAGTGACTGGGGGGATCCACGTCAGGAGATCGTCATGGGCATCCGGTTACACATGCACACTGCGGGGCGGCGGCCGGAGGCCACGCCATGATGGCCGGATGGGCCTACCTCATGGCGGCAATCATGACAGTCGACTCGCTCCTACTGGGATTGCTCCTGCTGAACCTGAAGTGGCCGAAGCGCTGGAAGAAGAACGGCTAAAGTTCCCCAAGTCCGTCCCGACACACGAATGCACCGCGGCGACGTGTCGCACTGCGGTGCATTCATGATGCTGCATCGGATCGCGCTCGGCCGGGCGGCCGATTCCCGCTACCCTGAAACGGCCGCCCCGACGGGTTCGCGGACCAACTCGCGGGCGAGGTCGGCGGCCAGGTCTTCGACCACCTGCCCGTACAGCAGTTCGCCCTTGGCGGCGCTGGATCCGGCGGCTGAGGAAAGGCAGCCGGTGGCCGGCGTGCGCTCCGGCACCACAGGGAGCCTGTCGAAGCGCGGCAGGACAGCAGCCGGGCCGTCCACCAAGCGGTCCATGGCAACCCGGGCCGATTCGAGGTGGAGCATGAGCGAAGTTTCCAGGACCCCCCCGTGTTCGATGTCCCACCCCGGGAATCCGTCCGGGTAGACCTCCGTCAGCGTGTCCTGGCTGACAAAGTCCCAGTAGGAGAGCAGCAGCACGCTCTGCTCTGCCCCGGGCTTTAGCCCCAGATCTTCCAGGGCCAGGTCGATCCCCTCATACAGGAACTGGTAGTTTTCGAAGTGGCCGTTGACGAAGACCACGTGCCTGACGCCCTGGTTGAGGAAGGACTTGACCAGGTTGCGCGCCACCCCGATGAGCGTGGCACCATCCAGGCTGGTGGTACCGGAGAGGTGGTTGCCGCCCCCGGATTTCTGCTGCGACTTGTACCCGTACGCGATGGGCTGGGCAACGAGTGCATCCAGGCGCCTGGCGACCCCCTCCGCGAAGTGTGACGACAGAAGGGTGTCAGTTCCCAGCGGCAGGTGCGGCCCGTGCTGCTCCAGGGACCCGACAGGAATGAGGACGACCGCGTCCCCGGAGGCCAGCGCTCCCCGGTATGCGAAGGCGTCCAGGTCTTCGAGAAATACTGACGTGTCCATGTTGGTGGTGCTCCTCGTTCATGGTGTGCCGGGAAGCGGCGCCACGGTGGATGTGGCGCCGCTTCTGCTGTCGGCCCCCTTTTTTGGGGGGTGTGGTGCGGTTAGGCGCCGATGATGTTGTATTCGGGGCCGAAGGGGAACTTCGTGATGTTCTCGGCTCCGTCCTGGCCGACCACGAGGATGTCGTGCTCGCGGTAGCCGCCGGCGCCGGGCTGGCCGTCCAGGACGGTGATCATGGGCTCCATGGAGACCACCATGCCGGGCTCCAGCACGGTGTCGATGTCCTCGCGGAGTTCCAGTCCGGCTTCCCGGCCGTAGTAGTGGCTCAGGACGCCGAAGGAGTGGCCGTAGCCGAACGTCCGGTTGGCCAGCAGGCCGTGGCCGACGTAGATCTCGTTCAGCTCGGCGGCGATGTCCTTGCAGACAGCTCCGGGCTTGATGAGCTCAAGGCCGCGCTTGTGGACTTCCACGTTGATGTTCCAGAGCTCGAGGGAGCGGGCGTCGGGTTCGCCGTAGAACAGGGTGCGTTCCAGTGCGGTGTAGTAGCCGGAGGTCATCGGGAAGCAGTTCAGGGACAGGATGTCGTGTTCCTGGATCTTGCGGGTGGTGGCCCAGTTGTGGGCGCCGTCGGTGTTGATGCCGGACTGGAACCATACCCAGGTGTCACGGATTTCCGAATCCGGGAAGGTCCGGGCGATTTCGTGAACCATGGCCTCGGTGCCGATCAGGGCGACCTCGTACTCGGTGATGCCGGCGGTGATGGCGTTGCGGATGGCCTCGCCGCCCAGGTCCCCGATCCGGGCACCGTGCTTGATGACCTCGATCTCCTCGGCCGACTTGATCATCCGCTGGCGCATGGCGGCCTGGGCGACGTCCACCAGGGTGGCCCCGGCGAAGGCCGCCTGGATCTTGTTGCGGTTGTCCAGCGGGAGCGAATCGTCTTCGACGCCGAGCCTGCGGGGGTTGATGCCGCGGGTGCGCAGGGCCTCCTGGATGGCGAAGATGTAGTTGTCCCGGCGCCAGTCCGTGTAGACCACGTTGTCGCCGTAGCTGCGGCGCCACGGCATGCCGGCGTCGATGTTGGCCGTGACGGTCACGGTGTCGTCCTTGGTGACCACCATGGCGTAGGAGCGGCCGAAGTACGTGAAGAGGAAATCGGAGTAGTACTTGATGGAGTGGTAGCTGGTCAGGACGACGGCGTCCAGGTCCTTCTCTGCCATGATCCGGCGCAATCCGCCGAGCCGGCGCTCAAATTCAGCATTGGAGAAGGTCAGCTTCTCCTTCTGCCCGTTGTGCAGAACTTTCAGACGCTCCAGCTCGGAAATGTTTGATGCAGGGGCGGTGGTGGAGATTGTCACTGGTTATTCCTTTACGTGTGGATGGACTTTAGGGTTGGCGTTTCCGGTTTTCAGGCGACCCGGGCCGGCTCCTGGACCGGGTGCTTGTCTTCGCAAGCGTCGCCGTGCTCGGCCAGCACTGCTTCTTCCTTCAGGTCGAGTCGGATGCCCAGGGGCACACCGGCCCGGATGCGCTTGCGGAAGCGCGGGTAGCCGAGGGCGAAATAGAGGACGGATGAGGTGACGGTTCCGGCGAGCCAGGAGAAGTCGACGCCGCCCATGGCCGTCGCGATGGGACCCTGCAGGGCCGGGACTCCGCCGTACATGAACATCCAGGTCATCAGGATGCCGGCGAAGAACGCGATGAATGCCGACGGGTTCACTGCCTTCAGCGCGGTCGTCTTCGAATCCGTGAACAGGTAGGAGAAGTCCTTGTGGTGGCGCTCGAAGATGAAGTAGTGGACCGCCATGATGCCACCCCAAGTGGCCACCCAGGCCACAATGGCGCCGAGCCAGGAGTCAAGGATCATTGCGAAGTCCTCCGCGAACATGAAGCCGATGACCGCGAACATGGACAGCACCCCCACAATGATCGACAGCTTGCGCCGGGAAATCTTGACGTCCAGCGCCTGGAAGGCGACGCCGAAGGTGTACAGGTTGATGATGTTGGTGGCAATTGGTCCATGGATGACCAAGAGGATGACCGGGATGGCCAGGCTGCCGAAGTTGGAGACAATCAGCTCACCGGGATCGGCCTGTCCGTTCTTGGTGGCGAGGCTGGCGCCGAGGATGCCGAGCCAGACGACGGGCAGGAACTGGCCAAGCACGCTGACCATGAACAACTTGGCAGGCTTGACCTTGCGACTGACGAAACGGGAGTAGTCCGGCGCGTAGGTAAACCACCCGATCCCCCAGCCGATGCCAATGACGGTCATGATCGAGGACATTGCCGCGATACGCGGCAGGCCCTCCAACACGGCTCCGGCCGGCCCGGCGTAGCTCCAGTTGATGTCGAGCTGCGTCCAAGCCACGATCGACATGCCGACCAGGACCAGGATGGTGGGCGGCATGGTGATCCGCTCGAACTTGGAGATGGCACGGTATCCGCGGTAGCAGATGGCCACCTGGACGGTCATGATGACTGCGGCGACGATGATGCGCACCATGATGTTGCGTTCGTGGGGGTCGACCCAGCCGATCATGCCGAAGAGTGCAAGGATCAGGTCCAGGATGACCCAGGTGTTGACTGCTGACCAGCCGATGGCGATGGTGGCCTGGATTGCGGCTGGCAGGTAGGCCCCGCGGCGGCCAAACGCGCCGCGGGCGAGCAGCATGCCGGTGGCCCCGGTCCGCTGGCCGAGGATAACAAAGAACCCGAAGCCGGCCATGCCGATGAGATTACCGACGATCAGCACCAGAAGAGTGTCGCCCAGGCCAAGGCCGAGCTGGATGCCAAGGGCTCCGAGGATCCAGTTGATGGGAGCGACATTGGCCCCGGCCCAGATCCAGAACTGTCCGGAAAGTTTGGTGGTCCGTGCGGATTCCGGGATGGGCTGCAAGACGTCTTCAACCTCGACGGTCGCCGCCTCGTGCGAGCCTTGTTGAGCTTGGTTCATGCTGTGTCTCAATTCACTACGTTGAAATGCAGAACGGGAGTTCATTCAGCTTATGGGTGACCTACGCCACAAAATAGAGACATTATGCTTACACTTAACGCGTAACAGACGACTAAATGTCACCCCAAGACATCGCGTAGTAAAAGGGCCCAAATGATTACGCTTGCAGAAGTACTCGCTTCCGCGCCCATGCTTGCCGCCGACCCGCTGCTCCGCAGCAACGTGCCCGGGACGCTGGAGAGGGCTGTCCGGTGGGTGCATTCCAGCGAGGTGCTCGAGATTGCCCCGCTCCTGCGCGGAGGGGAACTGCTGCTCTCCGGCGGGGAGACGCTGCTGGCGCTGGGCCCTAAGGAGCAGGAGGACTACATCCGCAGCCTTTCAGCACGGCACGTCGCGGCCCTGGCGTTGCAGACCGCCGGTCAGCCCGCCGCTTTGCCGGAGCAGCTGATATCCGCGGCGGACCGGAGCGGCCTGCCTCTGATCGAACTGCGCTCGGTGGCACCCTTTGTGGACATCGCCGAGGCCGTCAACCGGCTGGTGGTCAATGAGCAGGCGGCCGCCCACCTGGTGGTCGACGACGTCTCCCGGCAGATCGCGCGCCAGATCACCGACCGGGGCCCCCACCTTCCGACCATTCTCGAGCTGCTGGCCACCGCACTGGAAGCGGAGGTTTCCCTCGTGGCCCCCGACGGAGTCCTCCTTGGCCACGCAGGCAATGCCGTCGACGACGCGGGCTCCCGGGCCATGGCCGGGATCGTGGTGGGCGGACAGCTTGCGGCACAGTTAACGCTCCGCTCCCGGTCGGATGATCCGCTGCTCCTGGAGCTCGCGGCCGACCGCCTGTCCGGCATTCTGGCGCTGGCCCTCGCACAGGCATTCCGTCCCACCCCGGCCCAAGTGGCCGACGCGCGGCTGCTGGAATCCGTGATCGAGGGCGGCGACGCCGCGACCATCCGGCACCTGTGGCTGCAGGCAGGGCTCCAGCCCGGTCAGGCAGCGGTCATGGCTGTCTTCCGCACAGAGAGCAGGGACGCCAATTTCTCCGCCGTGGAACGTGCGCTGCACATGCGTGGAGTGCACGTGAAGTCCCACTTGTGGGACGGCGAACGCGCGGTGCTGCTCGCCCTGCCGCGGACAGGCGCAAGAGCGGCGCGTGAAGCGCTGATCCGGGCCGCGCGGGACGCCGCGGCCGGCTCGGACACCTGCGGCGCCTTCGGACCAAACGTGAGCGAGGACTTCCGCGCGCACGACTCCTACGTCGAGGCGCAGGAAGCCATGCGGCTTGGGATGCCTGCGGCGGGCGAGGTTGCTGATGCCATGGACCTCCTGGGCCGCCGCATCCTGGCCGCGGTCCCGGACCCGGCATTCATGGACTCTTATGTGGAGTCGGCGCTGGGGGAAGTGCTGGAGTGGGACCGAAAGCATGGCACTGCCTTAATGGCCACCCTGCTGTGCTGGCTCGATTCCGGGTGCAATACGACGGCGTCGGCCGCTTCCTTGAACATTGAACGCCAGACGATGCACAAGCGGCTGAGCAAAATCCAGGCGCTCTTGGGCGGCGACGACCTGCGCACTTCCGGCAGGTTGCTTGGCATCCACATAGCTGCGGCGGCGGCCGCAGCGGGGCCGGCACCACGCCAGCCGGGACGGACTCCCTAGAGCACCTTGCGGATGGTCTCTTCGAAACTCGTGACGTGGTGCAGGGCGAGCTCGGCCGCCTTGTCCGCCTCCCCGGCAGCCACCGCCTTGAGCAGCTCCACGTGCTCGGTGATGTGGCCGCTGACTGAGGGCACCTTGTCCAGAACCAGGCACCAGATGCGGGTCGCCAGGTTGTCGTAGCGGATCAGCGTGTCTTCGAGATGGGGATTGCCGGCGGCGCGGTAAATCAGCCGGTGCACGGTGAGGTCGTAGCGCATGAGGTCCCGGGACTCCCCCGGACTCGGGTCCAGCTCCGCGATGACATCGGCGACATGCAGCAGTTCCCGGCGCATGGCAACACTGGCCCGGGCGGCCGCACGGCGTGCCGCCAGCGGTTCCAGCAATTCCCGGATCTCCGAGACGTCGGCCAGCTCTGTGAAATCCACACTGGTGGCAAATGTTCCCCGGCGCGGATAGGAAACCACCAGGTGGTCCACCTCCAGCCGCTTGATCGCCTCGCGCACCGGCGTGCGGCCGAACCCGAGCTCGATCGCGAGCTGGCCGTCATTGATGGGCTCACCCGGCCGGATCTCGAGCATGATCAGCTTGTCGCGCAGCTGCCGGTAGGCGGCCTCCGCCTGGGATATGGCCTCGTCCTCTGCGGGCGGCAGGGCAGGAAGTGCATTCACGGCGCGGCTCCGTTCCTGGATTCTAAGCGGAAGCCCGGTTCCACTTGGCTTCAGCTATTGACTCTGTTGTGATCCCGATCATACCATTGACCCCACACTGATATATCAGTCACAGCAACAATGGTATTTCAAAGGAGCATCCGTGGTTGAGCAATTGAACGAGCGACTTTCCGCAGTCGATCCCGAGGTCGAACAGGCGGTGGCAAGGGAGCTGGAACGCCAGCAGTCCACCCTGGAGATGATTGCATCCGAGAACTTCGCCCCCGCCTCGGTCATGGAGGCACAGGGCTCGGTCCTGACCAACAAGTACGCCGAGGGCTACCCGGGCAAGCGCTACTACGGCGGCTGCGAACACGTCGATGTGATCGAACAGCTCGCCATCGACCGGGTGAAGGCCCTGTTCGGCGCAGAGGCGGCGAACGTGCAGCCCCATTCCGGCGCGCAGGCCAATGCGGCCGCCATGTTCGCCCTTCTGGAACCGGGCGACACCATCATGGGACTCGCCCTGGCCCACGGCGGCCACCTCACCCACGGCATGCGCATCAACTTCTCCGGCAAGCTCTACAACGTGGTCCCGTATCACGTGAGCGAGCACAACCACCTGGTCGACATGGCCGAGGTCGAGGCCCTGGCACTCGAGCACCGGCCCAAGATGATCGTTGCCGGGTGGTCCGCCTACTCACGGCAACTGGATTTCGCGGAGTTCCGGCGCATCGCCGACCTCGTGGGCGCCTACCTGATGGTCGACATGGCACACTTCGCCGGCCTCGTGGCCGCGGGGCTGCACCCGAACCCCGTCCCCTACGCCGACGTCGTCACCACCACCACGCACAAGACCCTCGGCGGCCCGCGCGGCGGGGTCATCCTGAGCAAGGAGGAGTATGCGCGCAAGATCAACAGCGCCGTGTTCCCCGGCCAGCAGGGCGGCCCGCTGGAACACGTGATCGCGGCCAAGGCCGTGGCCTTCAAGATCGCGGCGTCCGCCGCGTTCAAGGAACGCCAGAACCGCACGCTCGAAGGGGCCAGGATTCTCGCCTCCCGGCTCCTGAAGGACGACGTCGCGGCCGCCGGGATCTCGGTGGTCAACGGCGGCACCGATGTGCACCTGGTCCTGGTGGACCTGCGGCACTCGGAACTGGACGGACAGCAGGCCGAGGACCGGCTGCACCGGATCGGCATCACCGTCAACCGCAACGCCGTCCCGTTCGACCCCCGCCCGCCGATGGTCTCCTCCGGGCTGCGGATCGGCACACCCGCCCTGGCCACCCGCGGCTTCGGTGCCGAGGAGTTCACCGAAGTGGCGGACATCATCGCCTCCGCCCTGACCGCACAGGCCCCGGAGAACGAACTCAGCGACGAAACCGTCGCCGAACTGCGCGGGCGCGTCAGCGCCCTGGCCGCAAAATTCCCCCTCTACCCGCACCTTGGCACCAGCGCAGCGGCAACCGGGCTTGAAGCAGAACTGATTGGAGCAGCACAATGACCACCGAACACCTTCCGGAGCACCCGGACTTCCTCTGGCGCAATCCGGAACCCAAGTCCTCCTACGACGCCGTGATTGTGGGCGGCGGCGGCCACGGGCTGGCCACGGCGTACTACCTGGCCAAGAACCACGGGATGACCAACATCGCCATCCTGGAAAAAGGCTGGCTCGCCGGCGGCAACATGGCCCGGAACACCACCATCATCCGCTCCAACTACCTCTGGGACGAGAGCGCGGCGATCTACGAGCACGCCCTAAAGCTGTGGGAGATCCTGCCGGAAGAACTCGAGTACGACTTCCTGTTTAGCCAGCGCGGGGTCATGAACCTGGCCCACACCCTGGGCGACGTCCGCGAAAGCATCCGCCGGGTCGGGGCCAACAAGCTCAACGGCGTCGACGCCGAGTGGCTGGACCCGCAGCAGGTCAAGGAACTCTGCCCCATCCTGAACATCAACGACAACATCCGCTACCCGGTCATGGGTGCCACTTACCAGCCGCGCGCCGGGATCGCGAAGCACGACCACGTCGCGTGGGCGTTCGCCCGCAAATGCGACGAGCTCGGCGTCGACATCATCCAGAACTGCGAGGTCACGGGCTTCCTCAAGGACGGCAACAAGGTGGTGGGCGTCAAGACCAACCGCGGCACCATCCACACCGAAAAGGTCGGTCTCTGCGCCGCAGGGCACAGCTCAGTGCTGGCGGAAATGGCCGGATTCCGGCTCCCTATCCAATCCCATCCGCTCCAGGCGCTCGTCTCCGAACTCCATGAGCCCGTCCACCCGACGGTGGTCATGTCGAACCACGTGCACGTCTACGTCTCCCAGGCACACAAGGGCGAGCTCGTCATGGGGGCCGGCGTGGACTCCTACAACGGCTACGGCCAGCGCGGCTCATTCCACGTGATCGAACACCAGATGGCCGCCGCCGTCGAACTCTTTCCGATCTTCGCCCGGGCCCACGTGCTCCGGACCTGGGGCGGGATCGTCGACACCACCATGGACGCCTCCCCGATCGTGGGCACCACCCCGGTGGAAAACATGTTCGTCAACTGCGGCTGGGGAACCGGCGGGTTCAAGGGCACACCGGCCGCCGGGCTGACCTTCGCGCACACCATCGCCACCGGAACACCGCACCAACTCAACAAGCCCTTTGCCCTCGAGCGCTTCGAAACCGGCGCCCTGATCGATGAACACGGCGCCGCCGCCGTGGCCCACTAGAAAGAGGTACGGACATGCTCCTGATTTCCTGCCCCAACTGCGGCCCCCGGGATGAGACCGAATTCCACTACGGCGGCCAGGCCCACGTGCCCTACCCCGAAAACCCGGCAGAGCTCACCGACCGCGAATGGGCCGAGTACCTGTTCTACCGCGACAACACGAAGGGCGCTTTCGCCGAGCGCTGGCAGCACAGCACCGGCTGCCGTCAGTGGTTCAACACGCTCCGTGACACCGTCACCTACGACATCCAGGCCGTGTACCCGATGGGCCAGCCACGTCCCGACAGGGAAAACGCAGCCAAGGAAAACGCAACCGCCGGAACCACAGCCCCCACCGTCATCCCCGCTTCCCCGGAAGGAACACTCAAATGACCGCTCAGCCGCAGCCCGCGCGTCTTGGCACCGGCGGACGCATCGACCGCAGCGTCACCTGGCGCTTCACCCTGGACGGCCGCGCGTACACCGGCCACCCCGGCGACACCCTCGCCTCCGCCCTGCTGGCCAACGGCCGGCACCGGGCTGGTGACTCCCTGTACGAGGGACGGCCCCGCGGCATCATGTCCGCCGGCGTCGAGGAATCCAACGCCCTGGTCAAGATCGCCGCCCGGTTCCCGGGCCACGTCGCCGAATCCATGCTCCCCGCCACCACGGTGTCCCTCGTGGACGGACTCAGCGCCGAACTGCTTAGCGGCCTCGGCAAGCTCGACCCGGCCGAGGACCACGCCGAATACGACAAGAAGTACGTCCACACCGACGTACTCGTGGTCGGCGGAGGCCCGGCGGGCCTCGCCGCGGCACGCGAAGCCGTCCGCTCCGGCGCCCGGGTCATCCTGATCGACGACCAGCCCGAACTCGGCGGAGCGTTGCTGTCCGGTTCCACCGATCCGGCCCTCACGGACACCATCGAAGGCCAGCCCGCGCTGGAATGGGTGGCCAATGTTGAAGCCGAACTGATCTCCGCGGCCGAGTGCACCGTGCTGAACCGCACCACGGCGTTCGGCTCCTACGACTCCAACTACGTCATCGCGGCCCAGAACCGGACGGACCACCTCCTGACCCCGGCCGCGCCCGGCGTGTCCCGCCAGCGGATTTGGCACATCCGCGCCAAGCAGGTCGTCCTGGCTCCCGGCGCCCACGAACGGCCCCTGGTCTTTGAGAACAACGACCGCCCCGGCATCATGCTCGCCTCCGCGGTCCGCAGCTACCTCAACCGCTACGCCGTCGCCGCCGGGTCCCGGGTGGTCATCAGCACCACCAACGACAGCGCCTACGCCCTGGCCGCGGACCTCCGCGCCGCCGGCATCACGGTCGAGGCCGTCGTCGACGCCCGTCCGCAGCTGAGCGAAACCGCCGCGGCAGCCGCCGCGGCCGGAACACGGGTGCTGATCGGCAGCGCCGTCGCCAACACCACCGGGCAGGAGCGCCTCCTCGGCGTCACCGTCCGGAGCATCAACGACGCCGGGGAGCTCACCTCGGGCGTCGAACAGCTTGCATGCGATCTGCTGGCCGTCTCCGGCGGCTGGTCACCGGTGGTGCACCTGCACTCCCAGCGCCAGGGCAAACTCCGCTGGGACGAGGACCTCGCGGCGTTCGTCCCCAACAGTGTGGTTCCCAACCAGCAGGTGGCCGGCTCCGGCCGCGGCAGCTTCGAGCTCGAGGACTGCGTGGCCGAGGGCATCTCCGCCGGGGCCGCGGCCGGCATCTCCGCCGGCTTTAGCTCCGCCGTCGAGCCCGTCGCCCCTGCGGCGCCGCGCGCGTCCGCCCCGACCCGCCAGCTCTGGCTGGTTCCCGGGCAGAAGGGCGGCCCGGAGGACTGGCACCACCACTTCGTCGACTTCCAGCGCGACCAGTCGGTAGCCGACGTCCTGCGCTCCACCGGGGCCGGCATGCGCTCGGTGGAACACGTGAAGCGCTACACCTCGATCAGCACCGCCAACGACCAAGGCAAGACCTCCGGCGTGAACGCGATCGGCGTCATCGCCGCTGCGCTGAAGCACGGCGGCGGGGAAACGGCGGGCATTGGGGAAATCGGCACCACCGCGTACCGGGCCCCGTTCACCCCCGTGGCGTTCGCAGCCTTGGCCGGCCGCCAGCGCGGCGAACTCTTCGACCCCGCCCGCCTGACCTCCATCCACCCCTGGCATGTCGCCCAGGGAGCGCTCTTCGAGGACGTCGGGCAGTGGAAGCGGCCGTGGTACTACCCGCAGGATGGCGAGGACATGGACACCGCGGTCCTGCGCGAATGCGCGGCCGTCCGGGAGTCCGTGGGTTTCATGGACGCCACCACGCTGGGCAAGATCGAGATCCGCGGCAAGGACGCGGGCGAGTTCCTGAACCGCATCTACACCAACGCGTTCAAGAAGCTCGCCCCGGGCTCGGCCCGCTACGGCGTCATGTGCACCCCGGACGGGATGATCTTCGACGACGGCGTCACCTTGCGCCTGGACGAGGACCGCTTCTTCATGACCACCACCACCGGCGGCGCCGCCAAGGTGCTGGACTGGCTGGAGGAATGGCTGCAGACCGAATGGCCGGAACTGGACGTGCACTGCACCTCGGTTACGGAGCAGTGGTCCACCATCGCCGTCGTCGGTCCGAAATCCCGCGCCGTCGTGGCGAAGCTGGCACCGGAACTGGCGGCCGACGGCGGCCTGGACGCCGAGGCCTTCCCGTTCATGACCTTCAAGGAAACCACCCTCGCCTCCGGCGTCCGGGCCCGGATCTGCCGGATCTCGTTCTCCGGTGAACTGGCCTACGAAATCAACGTCCCGTCCTGGTACGGGCTGAGCACCTGGGAAGCCGTGGCAGCGGCCGGCGCGGAGTTCAACATCACCCCGTACGGCACCGAAACCATGCACGTGCTGCGTGCCGAGAAGGGCTACCCGATCGTCGGCCAGGACACCGACGGGACCGTGACCCCGCAGGACGCCGGCATGGAATGGGTGGTCTCCAAGGTCAAGGACTTCATCGGCAAGCGCTCCTACACCCGCACGGACGCCGCCCGCACCGACCGGAAACACCTGGTCAGCGTCCTTCCCGTGGACGGCACCATCCGCCTCCCCGAAGGCACCCAGCTCGTGGAACAGGGCATCACCGTCAACCCTGCCTACGGCCCCGTCCCTATGGAGGGGTTCGTGACCTCGAGCTACCACAGCGCCGCGCTGGGCCGGTCGTTTGCCCTGGCCCTGATCAAGAACGGCCGCAACCGCATCGGCGAAACCCTGGTGGCTGCCGCCGGAGACGAACTCGTGGACGTTGTCGTCGCAGAAACCGTACTTTTTGACTCTGAAGGGACCCGCAAAGATGGCTGACACAGCAGCACTCGAAAATTCCAAGAAGATCCAGACCCTCCGGAAGAGTCCGGCAGCGCTCCTGGCCGCAGCTTTTGAAGCGGGATCGGTTACAGGTGTCGTGGAGCTGCGCGAGGTGCCGTTCCTGACCATGGCGGGGCTCCGGATCAATCCGGCCGGCGACGCCGGGCAGCAGCTGGGCGCCCTCACCGGCGGCCTGCCGGCCGCTTCCGGGGAGGTCCGCAGCAGCGGCGACACCGCGGTACTGTGGCTGGGTCCGGCAGAATTCCTGCTCGTGGCGCCCGCCGAATCCCACGAAAGCCTGGGCGGCGAGCTCCCCCGGACGCTCACCGAAGCACTGGGCGACGGCGAAGGCCAGGTGGTGGATCTCTCCGCCAACCGCACCACGCTGGAGCTCTCCGGTCCGCGGGCCCGGGCCGTGCTGGAAAAGGGCTGCGCCCTGGACCTGCACCCACGTGTCCTGAAGGCCGGGACGGCCCTATCCACGGAAATCGGCGGCATCCCCGCCATTCTGTGGAAGACCGGGGAGGAGACCTACCGGATCTTCCCGCGGGCATCCTTTGCGGAGTTCCTGGGCCGCTGGCTCCTGGACGCCATGCGCGAATTTGCGACTCCTGAGGTCCCCTGATGGCGCTCAGCGTCCTGGACCTGTTTTCTGTTGGCATCGGGCCGTCCTCCTCCCACACGGTCGGCCCGATGCGGGCAGCCAAGCGTTTTGCCGACGGACTGAAAAGCGACGGGCACCTGAGCTCGACGACGCGGGTGCAGGCCGAACTGTTCGGTTCGCTCGGTGCCACAGGCCGGGGGCACGGTTCGGACAAGGCCGTGGTCCTGGGCCTGCAGGGCCAGGACCCGGAGACCGTGGACACCGGCACTGCCGATGACCAGGTGGCGGCCGCGGCCCTGGATGCGGAGCTGCGGATCGGCGGGGACCACCGGGTGGACTTCAACTGGGACGAGGACGTGGTCCTGCACCGCCGCAAGTCGCTGCCGGCCCACCCCAACGGCATGACCTTCCGGGCGCTGGACCACTCCGGGGCGGTGCTGAAGGAACGCAGCTACTACTCAATCGGCGGCGGTTTCGTCGTTGACGGCACCGCCCAGGGCGCCGACCAGGTGGTGGCCGACGACACCGTGCTGCCCTACCCCTTCAGCACGGCCGACGAGCTGCTGGAGATCTGCCGGCGCGAGCACATGTCCATCTCCGACGTCATGCTCGCCAACGAACTCGTCTGGCGCAGTGAGGCCGAGCTCCGGGAGAAGCTCCTGGCGCTGTGGGCGGTCATGCGCCAATGCGTGGACAACGGCTGCGCTGCCGAGGGAATCCTGCCCGGCGGGCTGAACGTCAAACGGCGTGCCCCGTCCCTGTTCCGGACGCTGGCGGCTACCGCCGTTAGCGCCGAGACAGACGCCCGGACCCCGTCCCTGGCTCAGGTGCCCGCCGACCCGCTGCTCGCCATGGAATGGGTGAACCTGTTCGCCCTGGCGGTCAACGAAGAGAACGCCGCGGGCGGCAGGATCGTCACGGCCCCCACCAACGGCGCCGCCGGAATCGTGCCCGCCGTGCTGCACTATTACGTCAAGTTCGTCCACGGAGCCGACGACGACGGCGTCATCCGCTTCCTCCTGGCGGCGGCCGCCGTCGGGATCCTGTTCAAGATCAATGCCTCGATCTCCGGGGCAGAGGTCGGCTGCCAGGGTGAAGTGGGATCGGCGTGTTCCATGGCGGCAGCGGGATTGTGTGAAGTGCTAGGCGGTACCCCGGAACAGGTGGAAAACGCCGCCGAAGTCGGGATCGAACACAATCTCGGCCTGACCTGCGATCCCGTCGGCGGGCTGGTGCAGATCCCCTGCATCGAACGCAACGCCATCGCCAGTGTCAAAGCCATCAACGCCGCCCGCCTGTGCCTCCACGGCGACGGCAGCCACAAAGTCTCGCTGGACAAGGCGATCAAGACCATGCGTGAAACAGGAGCGGACATGAAGACCAAGTACAAGGAGACCTCCCGCGGAGGCCTCGCCGTGAACGTCGTGGAGTGCTGAACCGTGGATACATCAAATAGCAGCGCGCCTGAATACGTTCTGACACTCGATTGCCCGGAAACGCGCGGCATCGTCCACGCCGTGTCGGGATTCCTGCTGGAACAGGGCTGCGACATCCTGGAAAGTAAGCAATTCGATTCGCAGCCGGACGACCACTTCTTCATGCGGATCCACTTTGCCTCGGCCGGGGATCCGGCCACCCTGGAGTCGCTGAGCGACGCTTTCGTGCCGGTAGCCGAAAAATTCGGCATGCACTGGGAGCTGCGCCGGCAGGGCACCAAGCGGCGGGTCCTGATCATGGTCTCGAAATTCGAGCACTGCCTCAACGATCTGCTGTTCCGGGCCCGCATCGGCGAGCTGCCCATCGACATCGTCGGCGTCGCCTCGAACCATCCGGACCACCGGGGCATCGTGGAATGGCACGGGATCCCTTTTTCCCACATTCCCGTCACGGCGGAGACCAAGGCGGTGGCCGAGGACGAAGTCTTGAAACTGGTGGACGGCCTGGACGTCGAGCTCGTGGTGCTGGCCCGTTACATGCAGGTCCTCAGCGACAACCTCACGCGCCGGCTGGATGGCCGCGCCATCAACATCCATCACTCCTTCCTTCCCAGCTTCAAGGGCGCGAAGCCCTACCATCAGGCGCACGCCCGGGGTGTGAAGACAGTCGGCGCCACCGCCCACTACGTCAACGCGGAGCTGGACGAAGGACCGATCATCGCCCAGCAGGTCGTGGAGGTGGATCACACCTACGGGCCCGATGAACTCGTGGCTGCCGGCCGCGATACCGAGTGCAAGGCCCTCTCCAATGCCGTCCGCTGGCACTGCGAGGGACGCGTCTTCCTCCAGGGCAACCGAACAGTCGTGCTGCGTTAAATTCCGCGCCGGCCTCCGGTTCGCGGCCGCCCGGTGGCTCCTGGCCTGCCCCCTCGCCTGCGGGGGCAGGCCAGGAGCGTGCGGGGGGCAGGTCAGGAGCGGCCGGCCGCGACGTTGTCCGTCATCAGCGCGCACATCTGGCGCAGCAGCGACGCGCGCTCCTCGGCCGACACGGCGTTCTGCGGGAGCCCGACCTTGAAGCCCGTGATCGGCAGTTCGCCGGCGGAGCGCAGGCACCGGGCGATTTCCCGGGCGTTGAGCAGGGAACTCACCGGCGCTCCGTCGACCTCGACGGCGGGGAGGTGGGCATCAACCCATGGATAGCCGAATTCCGTCGCTTCGCCGGAGCAGCCGGAGAACATCAGGCCGCTGAGAACCCCCGCGTCGCGGGCATAGGCTATGTGCTCCGAGGCCGTGCGGCTCTGCCGGGTCTCGATCACGGACCGCGCCCAGTTCACGAGCATGCCAATCCCGTACCCCCGGTCTTTGAGCGAACGGACGACGTCGACCTCCGCCTGGATGGAGAGGAACCCCTTTTCGGGATCCCGCCCCTGCCGGGGAGCGTCGCAGTGTTCCACCACGAGGGACGTGCCGGACCAGTCCCAGTCCAGGATCTCCGCCAGGGACTCCGCGAAGGCCGGCGCCGCGCCCCGCCACGGCGGCGCGGAGTGCAGCGCCACCGCCTCCACTTGATGTCCTTGATCCCGCAGCCCGGTGACGTACTCCCTGACGCCCGCCGTGAAGTCGATGGCCGCCCGCCGCCCGTCCGGGTCCACCGATGCGAGGCCGAAGTGCCGGTCCAGGCCCACCCTTTGCATGGTTCCCGGAATCGCCGTGACCACGGCCGACCACCCGGCGGGAGCTCCGGCCGGCCAGGGATCGCCGCCGGTTGCCCGGTAGGGAACCTCAAGGCCGCGGATAGCCGGGATCTGCGCTATCGCTTCGAAAAACTGCCTCTGTGTGAAGTCCTCCGGCTGGGCGGGATAGGCGCCGACGATCAGTGACATGATTCTCTCCTTTGGTTGGAACGCGGACCGGGTCTGGCTCCGGAACTCACCGCAAGGCGACGTCACGGCCGGCCGGAGGCTCTCTCACGGGCCTTCCCGCAGTCGCGTCCGTCACCGCTTGACGGGCTGGTGTGATGGCCCTTACAGTTTTCCCTACAAGCATCGGACGTCCTACATCCGATAAATATACTCGAATGGTGAGGCAACTTATGAGCAAGACAACCAAGAACTTGCCGCTGGTCAATGACGCCAGCCGCCGGAGCTTCCTCAAGCTGTCGGGCGCGCTGGGCGTGGCCGCGGCTTTCACCACTTCCCTGTCTGCGTGCGGCGGGGCCGCCAGCACGACGGCGGGAGCGGCAGCCAACACCGCTCCGATCAACAAGGACCTCATTATCGAGGCAGGCATCTCCTACGCCCTGTCCACCGGCTTTGACCCGCTGTCCAGCTCCGGGGCAACCCCGCTCGCCGCCAACCTGCACGTCTACGAGGGCCTGGTGGAACTCCACCCCGCCACCCGCGAGCCGTACAACGCCCTCGCCGCCGCCGACCCCAAAATGGTCAACCCCACCACCTACCAGGCGACCCTGCGCGACGCCGCCAAGTTCCACAACGGCACCCCGGTCACCGCCGAGGACGTCGTCTTCTCCTTCACCCGCGTCATGGACCCGGCCAACAAGTCGCTGTTTTCGCAGTTCATCCCGTTCATCAAGGACGTCAAGGCCATTGACGCCAAGACTGTCGAGTTCTCGCTGAAGTACGCCTTCCCGGCCTTCCCCTCGCGCATTTCAGTCGTCAAGATCGTGCCCAAGGCACTCGCCAACTTCCCGCTGGGCTCCGACCAGCTCAAGGCGTTCGACGCCAAGCCCGTCGGCTCCGGCCCGTACAAGCTGATCTCCGCCGTCAAGGACGACAAGATCGTGTTCGAGGCGAACCCCGACTACAACGGACCGATGCCCGCCCTCGCCAAGGGCATGACCTGGCTGCTGCTCTCCGACGCCGCCGCCCGCGTCACGGCGATGCAGTCCGGCCGCGTACAGGCGATCGAGGACGTCCCGTACCTGGACATCGAGGGGCTGAAGTCCAAGGCCACGGTGGAATCCGTACAGTCCTTCGGCATGCTGTTCCTGATGTTCAACTGCGCCAAGGCCCCGTTCGACAACAAGCTGGTCCGCCAGGCCCTGCACTTCGGCCTGGACAAGGACTCCATCATCAAGAAGGCCCTCTTCGGCAACGCCAAAGCCTCCAGCTCCTACTTCCAGGAAGGGCACCCCGACTACGTCAAGGCCAAGAACGTCTACGGCTACGACCCCCAGAAGGCCGCGGACCTGCTGAAGCAGGCCGGCGTCACCAACCTGGAATTCGAGCTCCTGACCACCGATACGGCATGGGTGAAGGATGTGGCCCCGCTGATGCTCGAATCCTGGAACAAGATCCCCGGCGTCAAGGTCACGCTGAAGAACCTCCAGTCCGGCGCGTTGTACACGGACCGGGTTGGCAAGGCCGATTTCTCCGTCGTCGCCGCCCCGGGCGATCCGTCGGTCTTCGGAAACGACGCCGATCTGCTGCTGAGCTGGTTCTACGCCGGCGACACCTGGATGAAGGGCCGGGCCTACTGGGCGGCCACGCCGGAACGCGCCACGCTCGTTGACCTCATGGCGAAGGCCGGCCAGTCAGCCCCGGCAGATGCGAAGAAATTGACCGGCGATATTGTGGATCTGGTATCCGAAGAGCTCCCGCTCTACCCGGTCTTCCACCGACAGCTTCCCAGCGCCTGGGATGCCAAGAAGCTCAGCGGCTTCAAGCCGCTGCCCACCACGGGTGTCGGCTTCGTCGGCGTCGGCCGCACCGCCTGATTCCTCCCCCACCGCCGGTCCGGACGGGTCCCCCACCCGTCCGGACCGGCATGTTTTGCCACCCGTGCCGGCTGAGGCCGGGACAACCTTCCACGAATTCCGGAGACAACATTGGTCACAATATTGCGCCTGCTGGGCCGCAGGCTTGCGGCGCTGCCCCTGATGATCCTGGGCATTACCCTGCTGGTGTTCCTTGTCCTGCAGGCCGCCCCCGGTGACCAGGCGAGCAGCGCCCTCGGCGACGGAGCCAGCGAGGAAGCCAAGGAACAGTACCGCCAGAGCAACGGGCTCAATGATCCCCTGGTCCTGCAGTATTTCCGGTTCCTGGGCAAGCTGCTCCAGTTCGACCTCGGCGTCACCACGCCGCCGGCGAAATCAGTGGCGGCCATGATCGCGGCGGCCTTCCCGCTGACCCTTCAGCTGACCTTCCTCGGCGTGCTGATCGCCGTCGTGGTGTCCCTGCCGCTCGGGATCGCCGGCGCACTGTACCGGGACAAGTGGCCGGACCAGATGGTCCGGGTCTTCTCGATCGCCGCCGTCGCAACGCCGTCGTTCTGGCTCGGCATCCTGCTGATCCAGTGGTTCGCGCTCGGCACCGACCCCGCCTTTCCCTCCGGCGGCATCGCGGCGCCGGAATCGGGCTTCGGCGGGTGGCTGAACTCAATGACGCTCCCGGCCCTGGCCCTCGGCATTCCGGTCGCGGCCTCGCTGATCCGCGTGGTCCGCACCTCGATGGTCGAGGAACTGGACCGCGACTACGTCCGCACCGCCGTCGGCAACGGCGTCCCTTACTGGGAGGTCGTTTCGCGGAACGTGCTCCGCAATGCCCTGGTCACCCCGGTGACTGTGCTGGGGCTGCGGGTCGGCTATCTCCTGGGCGGCGCCGTCGTCATCGAAATGATCTTTGCCCTGCCCGGCATGGGCCAGCTGATCCTCAACGGCATCACCAACCTCGACGTCAACCTGGTGCAGGGCGTCGTCCTGACCATCTCCGTCACCTTCGTGCTGGTGAACATCGCCGTCGACCTTCTGTACCTGCTCATCAACCCTCGAATCAGGACGGTCTGACCCATGCGCAGCAAACTCGCTGAACGCCTCAGCGCCCCGGGAGTCCGCTTCAAGGCCCTCCCGTGGAGCTCCCGGCTCGCCCTCGTCTTCCTGGTGGTCATCACTCTTGCCGCCGTCTTCGCGCCTGTCATCGCCCCGCACGATCCGCTGGAATCCTTCATTCCGGCGACCCCGCCCGGCGGGGAAAACCTGTTCGGCACCGACCGGCTGGGCCGCGACATCTTCTCGCGCCTGCTCTACGGTGCCCAGTCCTCCCTGATGATCGGCCTGGGCGCGGTCTCGCTGGCCGTCCTCGCCGGCGCCCTGCTCGGCTCCCTCGCCGCGACCTCAAGCAAGGGCGTCAACGAGGGCATCATGCGCCTCATGGACATCCTCATGGCCTTCCCCGGCATCGCCCTGGCCGCCGTGCTGCTGGCCGTCTTCGGCAACACCGTGCCCACCATCATCGTGGCCATCGCCGTGATCTACACGCCCCAGCTCGCCCGGGTGGTGCGCGCCAACGTGCTCTCCCAGTACGGCGAAGACTATGTCCGGGCCGCCCGGGTGATCGGCGCCGGCCGCTCGTACATCCTGCTCAAGCACATCGTCCGCAACACCGCGCCCCCGGTCTTGGTGTTCGCCACGGTGATGGTCGCGGACGCGATCATCCTGGAGGCCTCGCTGTCCTTCCTTGGCGCCGGCGTCCAGGACCCCGCACCGTCGTGGGGCAACGTGATCTCCTACGGCCGCAACCTCGTCCTCTCCGGTGGCTGGTGGGCCACCACCTTCGCCGGCCTGACCATCCTGCTCACGGTCCTCGCCCTCAACATCCTGGCCGAAGGGCTCACCGATGCCATGGTCAACCCGAAGCTCCGCAAGGCTCCCGTCGTGAAGGATGACGACGGCTTCTCCTCCCCCGTCGCCGCCGTCGACGCCGAGATCGGCACGTCCGTGGCCCAAGGCTCCGTGGCGGAGCAGCATGAGCTCGACGGCGTCCGCGACGCCGCCGGCGACGCGGTCCCGGAGGCCGGTTTTCCGCAGGGACAAAACGTGGACCACGCCCTGCCGGGCGGCCTGCGGGACCGCGCACTGGACGGCGTACTGGACGGCACACTGGACAGGGAACTGAATCTGCTGACGGCCGTCGAGGCCGCCCGCACGGACCGCCTCCCCCAGGTCCCGGACGCGGCCCGCACCGTCCTGGAGGTCAAGAACCTGTCCATCCGCTTCCCGGGCCGCTTCGGCGACACCGCGATCGTGGACAACGTCTCCTTCAGCGTCCGAGAGGGCGAAACCATGGGCCTGGTCGGCGAATCCGGCTGCGGCAAGTCCATCACCTCGCTGGCCATCATGGGCCTGCTGCCCAAGACGGCCAGGATCTCCGGCTCCATCACCTTCGACGGCAAGGAGCTGCTGGATCCAGCCACCGGCAACAGCAGTGACAAGGCCTACGAGGGCCTGCGCGGCCAGCAGATCGCCATGGTCTACCAGGACGCGCTGAGCTCGCTCAACCCCTCGATGAAGATCAAGGACCAGCTGCAGCAGCTCACTCGCCGCGGCGGCCGCAAGACCCCCGCCGAACTCCTGGAACTGGTCAAGCTCGATCCCGTCCGCACGCTCGCCAGCTACCCGCACGAGCTCTCCGGCGGCCAGCGCCAGCGCGTCCTGATCGCCATGGCCCTGTCCCGCTCGCCGCGGATCGTCGTCGCGGACGAGCCCACCACCGCGCTGGACGTGACCGTGCAGCAGCAGGTCGTGGAACTGCTCAACGAGCTGCGCGAGCAGCTGGGCTTCGCCATGGTGTTCGTCAGCCACGACCTCGCGCTGGTGGCCTCGCTCGCGCACCGCATCACCGTGATGTATGCCGGGCAGGTTGTGGAATCCGCGCAGGCATCCGCGCTGCTGCAAAACCGCCAGCACGAATACACCCGCGGACTTCTCGGCGCCGTACTCTCCATCGAGGCCGACGCCGAGCGGCTGCACCAGATCCCCGGTACCGTGCCCTCGCCCCGGGACTTCGCCGCCGGCGACCGGTTCGCCGCCCGCTCACTGCGGCCCGACGCCGACCCGGACCAGCGGCTCGTCCTGACGCCCGTTCACGAAGACAGCGACCACTACTGGGCCAGCCACCTCAAGGAGGACGCCAAGTGAGCACATCAACCGGCAAGCCCGTGATTGAACTCAAGAACGTCAAAGTCCACCACCGGGCCCGCACCGGCGGCCTGTTCCGCCCCAACATCGTCAAGGCCGTCAACGGAGTGGACTTCACCATCAGCCGCGGCGAGACCGTGGGGATCGTGGGCGAATCCGGTTGCGGCAAGTCCACCCTGGCGTCCGTACTGGTGGGGCTGCAGGTGCCCACCTCGGGTGAGGTGCTGTTCCACGGCAAGCCCGCCATCAAGCGCAATGCCGCCCTGCGCAGGGAATTCGGCCGCGCCGTGTCGGTGGTCTTCCAGGACCCGTCGACGGCACTGAACCCCCGGATGACCATCCAGGACATCCTCACCGACCCCCTCCAGATCCACGGGATCGGCACCGCGGCCACCCGGGCCGCAAAGGTCAAGGACCTCCTGGCCCTCGTCGGACTGCCATATTCCGCCGCCGAGGTCACGCCCTCGCAGGTCTCCGGCGGCCAGCGCCAGCGCGTGGCCATCGCCCGGGCCCTGGCCCTGGATCCGGACATCATCGTGGCGGACGAGCCGACCTCGGCGCTGGACGTCTCCGTGCGGGCACAGGTGCTGAACCTGCTCTCAGATCTGAAGACCCAACTGAACCTCGGCATGGTTTTCATCTCCCACGACATCCAGACCGTCCGCTATGTCTCGGACCGGATCTGCGTCATGTACTTCGGCGAAATCGTGGAAGAGGGCCCCGCCGGACAGGTCTTCGACAACCCGAGCAACGACTACACCAAGAAACTGCTCGGCGCCGCGCCCAGCCTGCTGCACCCCTGATTCCTTCCCCTTTTCCCCGTTTCAACAACCATCATTGGAGTTACCTGTGTCTACCCAATTCCAGGGCGTTATTCCCCCGGTCGTCACCCCCCGCCACGCCGACGGCAGCATCGACACCGATTCGCTGAAGAACCTCACGCGGCACCTGATCGACGGCGGCGTGTCCGGCCTCTTTGTCCTGGGCTCCTCCGGCGAAGTCCCCTACCTGAGCAACGCCGAGCGCGAACTCGTCGTCAGCACCATCGCGGCTGAGAATGCTGCTGCTGGCGCAGCGAGCGTGCCGCTGATCGTCGGCGCCAACGAGCAGACCACCAACCGCGTCATCGAGGAGGCCCGGAAGGTGATCGACCTCGGCGCCGACGCGATCGTCGTGACCTCGATGTACTACGCGATCGGCAACGCGGAGGAGACGGAAACCCACTTCCGTACCATCCATGACGCCGTCAGCACGCCGATCTTCGCCTACGACGTCCCGGTCCGCACCCACTTCAAGCTCCCCACGGACCTGCTGGTGCGGCTCGGCCGGGACGGCGTGATCGCCGGCGTCAAGGACTCCTCCGGTGACGACGTCGGCTTCCGCCAACTCCTGCTGGCAGCCCGCGACATCCCCAACTTCGACATCTTCACCGGCCACGAGGTCGTAGTGGATGGCGCCCTCCTCGGCGGAGCCCAGGGCGTCGTCCCGGGCCTGGGCAACGTGGACCCCCGCGGCTACCGGAACCTCATGGATGCCGCGGCCGCCGGCGACTGGGCCAAGGCCGCCGCCGAGCAGGACCGCCTCGCCGACCTCTTCGAGATCGTTTACACCCCCAACGGCAGGGTCTCCGGCGGCGCGGCCGGGCTCGGCGCCTTCAAGACCGCCCTCCAGCTCATGGGCATCATCGAGTCCAACACCATGAGCACGCCCATGCCGTCCCTGAACGAGGACGAGACGACCGCCATCAAGGTCATCCTCGAACGCAACGGCCTGGTCTAGGCACCGGCCGCCACGCCCGCACGGACACAGGACTGAGGAGGAACATGGCGCACGCTATCGGGATTGACCTGGGCGGCACCAAGACGGCGGCCGGGGTGGTCTCCGCGGACGGCGAACTGCTGTTCTCGGAGACCACTCCGACGCTCAGCCGCGCCGGCGGCGAGGCCGTCCTGGACGCCACCGCGGCTCTGGTGGCCGGGCTCAGGTTGCGGGCGGCGGCGGATGGATTCTCCATCACCGGAGTGGGGGTCGGCTCGGCAGGCGTGATCGACGCCGGTCGGGGTGTGGTGGTCTCGGCAACGGACGCCATCCACGGCTGGGCCGGGACCCCTCTCACGGAAGGCCTGGCACGGCGGCTGGGGATCCCCCCGGGCGCGGTCCGTGCGGTCAACGACGTCCATGCCCACGCGCTCGGCGAGGCCTGGCGAGGGGCGGCGGCCGGGACGGCGAGCTCGCTGCTGATCGCCTTCGGAACCGGCGTTGGCGCCAGCCTGGTGCTCGACGGCCGGCCGGTCCTCGGCCACCGGTACGTCGGCGGTCACGTCGGGCACATCGCCTCCCCTTACGCGTATGCCGACGGCGGCGCACTGCCCTGTTCCTGCGGCGGTGAAGGTCACGTGGAGGCCGCGGCCTCCGGTCCGGCCATCCATGCGGCGTTCCTGCGCCTGGGCGGATCCCCCGCCGTCCCGGACACCCGGGCGGTGTTCGCGCTGGCGCACGACGGCGACCCTGCGGCCCGCCACGCTGTCCGCACCGCCGCCGAGGCCGCCGGCCAGGCGGCCGGGGGCCTGGCCAACGTCCTGGACCCCGAAGTCCTGGTGATCTCCGGCGGACTGGCCGACGCCGGCGACCTCTGGTGGAATCCCATGAAAGCCGCCCTGCGCCGGGAACTGCTGGACCCGTTGGTCCGCGTGCCGGTGCTCCGGGCCACGCTGGAAAACTCCGCAGCCATCGTCGGTGCCGCACAGCTAGTCTTCAACTGACCGTTCCCATCCGCTCACACCGGACCGCCGAGAAACACAGAAACCAGGCACCATGATCCTGACCCCCACGGGCCTCGAATCCCTCCGCTCCCAGCTCATCGTTTCCTGCCAGGCCTACCCCGGCGAGCCCATGCGGGATCCCCGCACCACTGCGCAGATGGCGGCATCGGCCGTCATCGGCGGTGCCGCGGCCGTCCGGGTCCAGGGGCTGGCCGACGTCCAGCACACCCGCGCCGCCGTCGAGGTCCCGGTTATCGGGCTTTGGAAGGACGGCCACGACGGCGTCTTCATCACCCCGACGCTGCGGCATGCCCTCGCCGTGGCCAACGCCGGCGCCCACGTAGTGGCGATCGACGGCACCCGCCGGCACCGTCCGGACGGGCTGAGCCTGGCCGCCACAGTTGCCGGGTTCCGCGCAGACTCCCACGCCCTCGTCATGGCGGACTGCGCCTCCTACGATGACGCCGCAGCCGCCGTCGACGCCGGCGCGGACCTGATCGGCACCACGCTGGCCGGTTACGACGGTCAACGCCCGAAAACCCACGGCCCCGACCTCGAACTGCTGGAGCAGATCGCCGCCGCCGGCCTTGGGAAGCCGCTCATCGCCGAAGGCCGCATCCACACCCCGGACCAGGCCCGCCAGGCGCTCGACGCCGGCGCCTACGCGGTCGTCGTCGGCACCGCCATCACCCACCCGGCCACCATCAGCGGCTGGTTCGCCACCGCACTGCACTCCTGAGGACTGTCCCGATGCCGGAATCCCGCGACCCCGCCACTGCTCCCGCCTACCTCCTCCGTGGCGCCCTCCTCAGCAACGGTGCCGCTACCGCGGACGCCGTGGTGGCAGTGTCCGGCGGCCGGATCGCCTACGCCGGACCCGGCAGCGGCTTTGACGCCGCGCAATTCCCGGGCGCGGCGGAGCTCCCGCTGCCGCCCGGCACGTCACTGCTTCCCGGGCTCGTGGACATCCACTGCCACGGGGCGGCAGGCGGCGGATTCCCCACCGGGGACAGCCAGGCCTGCCGGGAGGCCGTGGACTTCCTGCACCGCAGCGGGACCACCAGCCTGCTCGCAAGCCTCGTCACCGCCTCCGGCGAGGAGCTGCTGCGGTCGCTCGGCAGCCTCAAGGTCCTGGCGGCCGAGGGACTCATCGCAGGCGTCCATTCCGAGGGCCCGTTCCTCTCCACCGCCCGCTGCGGCGCCCAGAATCCGCTCTGGCTCCGGGACCCCGATCCTGAACTCCTCGGGCACATGCTTCAGGCCGCGGGCGGAACCCTGCGGACCATGACGTACGCCCCCGAACTGCCCGGCGCCAGTGAACTGCTCCGGATGCTCGCGGACCACGGCGTCACCCCCTCGCTGGGCCACACCGACGCCGACGCCCGGCTGGCGGCCGCCTCACTGACGGAAGCCGCCGACCTCATTGGCAGGGCCGCAGCGGGCGGGCGGTTCGGTCCGCAGGCCCGGCCCACGGTGACGCACCTGTTTAACGGCATGCCGCCGCTGCATCACCGGAGCCCCGGGCCGGCCGGCGCGAGCCTGCGGCTGGCGGCCGCCGGCACCGTCGTGGTCGAACTGATCGGCGACGGCGTCCACCTCGACCCGGAGACGGTCCGGATGGTGTTCGAGGTGGTTGGGGCCGCGAATATCGCGCTGGTGACGGACTCCATGGCGGCCACAGGACTGCCCGACGGCGACTACGAACTGGGACCCTCCGCGGTGGTGGTGCACGACGGCGTAGCCACCCTGAGAAGCAACGGCGCCCTCGCCGGGGGCACGGCGACCCTGCTGGAGGTTGTCCGTACCACCATCGCGGCAGGGGTGGATCCTGCGGAGGCCGTTCTGGCGGCGACCCTGGTCCCTGCCAGCGTCCTGGGCCTGGAAAACGAGATCGGCGCCCTCCGGACAGGAATGCGCGCCGATATCCTCGCCGTCGACGCGGATTTCGAACTGGTGAGGGTCCTGCGCGGCGGCCGGATTCTGGACGCGTCCGTCTGACCGGGTGCGGATGCCGCCGCGCAGGGTGGCATTCGGTCTTAGGCGACGGCTGCCCCGGCACGCACCTTGACTATTCCGGGCCCGCGGAGGGATCCCGCCGGGACGTCCGTAAGCCGGGCGGCCGCGGCCTCGTCAGCCACCACCGTGACATGCGGGTGCAACTGCAGTACCGAGGCCGGGCACTCGGGCGAAACGGGACCGGCAAGTGCCTCGCGGAGGATGTCGGCCTTGTCCGCCCCGTTGACCACCAGCAGTAGCTGCCGGGCTTCAAGGATGGTTCCCAGGCCCTGAGTGATGCACCGCTCCGGGACGTCGTCAGGGCTGTCAAAATAGCGGGCATTCGCCTGGCGCGTGCGCTCGGTCAGCAGTTCCACCCGGGTCCGGGAATCCAGGGCCGAACCCGGTTCGTTGAAGGCCAGGTGCCCGTTGTGTCCGATCCCCAGGATCTGGACGTCTATTCCGCCGGCCTTGGCGATCGCACGGTCATAGTCACGCGCAGCGACGTCGGGGTTCTCGGCGCCGCCGTCGGGAACGAAGACGTTGGCGGGGACAAGGTGCAGCCGTTCGGTCACTTCGCGGCGAACCACCTCGGCGTAGCTCTCCGGATGGCCCGCCGGCAGCCCGACGTACTCGTCCAGCGCGAAGCCGCGGATACCGGACATGTCCAGCCCATGGCCGGCAAGGGCCACATACACCGGCAGCGGCGAGCCGCCGGTGGCCACGCCGAGAACGGCGTCGGGACGGCTGCGGATCACGGCGGCCAGGATGCCGGCAGCAACGGCCCCGGTTCCCTCGGCGTCGGGCACTACAAAGATTTCCATCATGAGTGGCGCTTTCTGTGGTTCCTAATGCGTCGCGGCCCGCCTGCACGAGCTGGCCGGCGGTCCGGCTAACGGGCAGCGACGTCTTTGAGTTTTTGGCGGATGCCGTCGAAGTGGCGCTGCAGGCGCTCGGAGGCCAGGGTCTTGTTCTTCTCGGCGACGGCCTCGTAAATTTCCCGGTGCATACGGGCCTGCTCCGGGAGGTTGACCGGGCCGGTTCCCAGGGTCTGGTGGATCTGGCGGTACACCTTCCAGAACACGTCCATGAGGTTGATCAGGAGCTCGTTGTTCAGGGGCGCATAGAGGCCGCGGTGGAATTCCGCGTCCAGTTCGGCCAGCGCTTCCCCGGCAGCCGCGGCTGCTTCCATCTGCTCCAGGGTGCCGCGGAGCTGGCCGAGGTGCTCGTCGGTCATGAGGTCGATCGCGGAGCCAATGAGGCCCGATTCGAGCGCCTGCCGCACGTCGATGAGCTCCATCGCTTCCTCGCCCCTGTGGCGCAGCGACAGCCGCCCGCGGAAGGCCAGGCCATCGGTGAGTGCGGTGAAGTTGTTCGGTGCCACGAACATGCCAAAGCCGTGGCGGATCTCGATCACGCCCAGCGCCTGAAGGACCTTCAGCGACTCCCGCACAGTGTTGCGCCCGACGCCCAGAACCGCGGAGAGCTCGCTTTCGGTGGGCAGTGCATCCCCAACGTCCAGCCCTTGTTCTAGGATGAGGTCCATAATGCGTGTCTGCAGCGCATGGGACCTGATTTGAGCGCTGAAACGGGCCGGCGACACTACTCGGGATTCGATGCTCACGACACTCTCCTTCTGGCCGCAGCCGGGACCGGCCACTCCTACCTCCAGCGTACAGGAGATGGGACGTCCAATGTCCTTTTGTTGCCGCGAGTGGAAAGAATTTTCCCGCGAGTGCCTGCGGAGGCCACTGCGCGGCACGTTGGTGGCGGGTTCCGACCCGAATTCCGGAGCCCGCCACCCTGGCACCCTTTGGGGCTGCCAGACCCAGAGCCCTTGACCCTTAGAGCTTTTGGCCCTTCGGCGTGATCTGGAGCCTGTCGAAGGTGACTTGCCGGCCGAGCGAATCGAGCACCACCACGTCGTCGCGGCCGTTCTTCAGCTCGTCCGGCAGAATGATGTCAACGGTGTTGTCCTTCCCCGGGAACATCCAGCCAAGCCTGTAGAGGCTCTTGTTGAGGTAGACGTAGTACCACTGACCGTGCTCAAGGTTCCGGAGGGTCATTTTCTGCCCGGTCCGGTACTTTGCGTCGGTGCCCAGGTCCGTCGGGGCAGCCAGACCGTCGAGATCCTGGGTTCGGAGGCCCGGCGTGGCCTCGGGCCGCGCAGGCTGTGCGAGCAGGGCGAGTGCCCCCCGCGTGACCTTGAGTTCGACACTCTTTGCCCCGTTCCTGGCAGTTGCGGTGAAGGTCGCGGCGGACAGTTCGCCGGCAGCGACGTCTGCGGCCGTCAGGATGTAGTCCTGGCTCCTGGTGACGGTGGAGCCGGAGGCGAATACCGGTTCGGACATGCCCATCTCCGGCGCCTCCAACGCGGTCAGCCCGACGTTTCCGGCATTGCCGAGGGTATAGGTGAAGGTGACTTTCTCTCCGGGAGTGGCGTAGCCGTCGTCGTTCGAATCCTCCCAGGAGGCCGTGGCAGTGCCTTCGAGCAGGGCGTTCCTGGCAATCAGGTCCACCTCGCCGCCGTCGACGTCGAGTACCCGCGGGCTCTGTCCGGCTGCCGTAAGCGTCCACGACGTGCGGGGCACGAAGAAGCCCTGGTCCACTTCGGCCTGGGTCACGGTGTGCCGCGGCGTGGTGCAGCTGTATTTTCCGGCCGGCGCCAGGTTGCGCCACCGGCAGTTGCCGGCGCCTTCAGGGACCAGCGGTGAGAAGTTTCCGGCAGTCGGCGTAACCGTGGTGGTCAGCGGACCGCTGTTTACGACCGCAAACGTGTAGGGCACCTGCTCCCCGGCAGTGTAGGGCTGCAGTGTCAGATCCCTGCCGGCGTCGCTGCGCTGCCCGGTAATGTCGGCCGCGGGCAATCCGTCGCGCAGCGGGACTGCGGAGCCGTTGAACACCACCGTCTGCGTCAGGGTCGGCGTGGCGGATGCTGTCACCGTGAACGTCGCCTGGGGTGTGAAGTAGCCGCGTGAGATGTCCTCGGCCGTCACGGTGTGCCTGGCCGTGGTGCAGCTGTAGCTGGAGCCGGCCGGGAGGTTGTTGTACCGGCAGTTCGGCGCGGTCGGCGGGAGATAGCCTGCCTCGAAACTGCCGGCGGCGGGGACGGCATTCGAGGTCACGGTGCCGGTGTTTTTGACAGTGAACGAATAGGACAGCACGTCGCCGGCGGCGTAGGGCGAGTTGATGACATCGCGGTCCGGGGCCGTGCCGGTGATGCCCAGCCCGATCTGCTGGGCCTGGGGCGCCGTCGCAACGAACGCAGACTGGGCAACCCTACCGTCGGCCGCGGTGAACGCTGCGGTGAGATTCTGCGCACCCGCAGCCCCGGCCGGGGCGGTCAGGTTCACGCTGACCGTGGCAAAGGTGCCGGGAGCGACGTCGGGAACCGGCACGGTGGTTGCAGACCAGCCCGCGGGGGTGAGAATGGTGGCGGACGCTCCGGAGAGCACGGCGCTCTCCTGGTTTGTCACCGTGACGGCGACAGCCTTGGTTGCGCCGGGGGTCACGGTCTGTGCGGCGACGCCGGGAGGAGCGCAGACGTAGTTGAGCCACTCATCGTTGAACTTCGCGAAGGGAATGTTGTCGGTGTAGTTGGCCTCGTAAAGCACGCCGAACTGTCCGCCCTCCAGACGGGTGACGGTGGAGTAGGCCGAGAATCCGGAGCGGAGGGTGCGCACGCCGGGCCATGTCGCCCCGTCGTCGCAGGAGACCCTGGCGGAGACGTTTTCCCGCGCTGTCTTGGAATTGGCGTTTGTGAAGATCAGCTTCCTGGCGTCGGCAGATCCCGCCGGGGCATCGGGGAACATCCGGGCGATCGAGCCGTTGTTGGCCGGGTCCGGCAGTTCGGTGTCCTGGCTGACGGGACCGTAAGTGGCGCCGCCGTCGTCGGAGACGGCAACTTTTCGATACCCTCCGTTGGCACTGTCACGGGAGTTGAGCATGACCCGGCCGTCCGAAAGCTCAACCGTCTTGTTCTCGTCCATCGCGGCGCCCACCGGGGTGCCCTTCTGCCACGTGGCGCCGTGGTCGTCGGAGAAGACACTGTAGGCCTGGAATGCCTGCGTGCCATTGGCCTGCTGGACCTGTCCGGAGTACTGCTGGATGAGGCGTCCCTTGTGGATTCCGTATTTCAGTTGGATCCCCTCGCCCGAGGCAGCGAAGTTGGCACGGACGTCGCCCGGCTGGGGGTTCGTCCGGCTCGTCCCGGGCTTGGTCACGTTGGTGATGAGTCGAGGGGAGCTCCAGGTCTGCCCGCCATCGTCCGACTCCACAACCGCCGACGAGATCACCGAGCGGTCGGCGTCGTCATTGCCAAAGACGCTGGCACCGAAACCCTGGTCCTTAGAGTAGACGAAGAACGCGAAGACTTTTCCGGCTTCAGAGTCGTAAACGTACGACGGATCGCTGTAGCCAAACTTCAGGCCTGTCGCGTCACCGATATGACCGGCGGCAATTACTTGAAGCGGGCCCCACGTCTGCCCGCCGTCGGTACTGCGCCGCTGCACGATTGAGTTTGGGTTTGGCGCATCGGCCGAGCTCCCGGGCCGGGCGTCCCATGCCGCCAGAACTACCCCGCCGCCGAGGTAGGTCAGCGCAGGGATCCGGTAGAAGAAATTGCTGGAAGTGCGATCTGCGGCGAGATTCGATTCGGAGAACGCGCCAGGACCGTCGGTCGGCGTCGTTGGCGGGATTGGAGCGGCGCTTGCCGACACACCGGATCCGGCGACCAGGCACAATCCAAGGATGCCGGCGACGGCACATGCCCCTGGCCGGGGAACGCGGGCTTTCGTGCGTGACTTCACATCTAACCTCTCATTGGTAGGGAGACTTGTCAGCGCTCAACGAACCGGAACATCAGTGCATCCCACATTCGATATAGAACGTCCTACAACCATAATGTGTAGTGCTCACATATCCATCGTGTGGGGGAAACTGGTGATCGGACGTAGGATCACCTTCGGACCGTACGCCTCACATCTGGAGACCTCATGCCCCTCTTCGACATGCCGTTGGATCAGCTGCGCAACTACACCTCATCCGCCGTCGAACCCGAAGACTTCGACGACTTCTGGGACCGGACCATTGCCGAGGCCCGCCAATTCCCGCTGGACGCCGTCTATGCCCCGGCAGAGAACCACCTGAGCGTCATTGACAGTTTTGACGTCTCCTTCACGGGCTTCGGCGGGGCCCGGATCAAGGGCTGGCTGCACCTGCCGGCAAACCGCGACGCCGGGAGGGCGTTGCCTGTGGTGGTGCAGTACGTCGGCTATTCGGGCGGCCGCGGGCTGGTCCAGCAGGACACAAAGTGGGCGCAGGCCGGGTATGCGCACTTCATCATGGACACCAGAGGCCAGGGCTACGGCGGCAGCCTGGGCGAGAGCGCGGATCCGCACCCGTCGGCCGGAGACGTTGCCTACGCCGGGCTGATGACGCGCGGCCTCTCCTCCCGGGAGGACTACTACTACCGCCGCGTCTTCGTCGACGCCTTCCGGGCCATCGAAGCCGTGCAGAACCATCCCGAGGTGGATGCCTCGAAGGTGCTGCTGGCCGGCCTGAGCCAGGGCGGAGGCTTGGCCATCGCGGCCGCCGGGTTGGCGGCCGGGCGCCTTGACGGCGTGCTGTGCACCATGGCCGATGTGCCGTTCCTGCAGGACTTTCCGCGCGCTGTCGACATCGCCCCGCGCGGGCCCTACCCGGAAGTCGCCGGCTTCCTGGCCCGTCACCGGGACCGTTACGAGCCCGCGCTTGCGGTCCTGAACTATTTCGACGGCGTGCACCTGGGCCGGCGTGCCACGGCGCCGGCGCTGTTCTCGGCGGCGCTGATGGACGACGTCTGCCCGCCGTCGACAGTCTTTGCAGCGTACAACGCCTATGGCACGGGCGCGCCGGCAGGGCCGGGCGCGCGTTTGGGTGAGGCAGCGGGTGCGGCAGCCCCGCGGGCTGTCCCGGCGAAGGCCATTGAGGTGTACCGCTTCAACAATCACGAGGGCGGCCAGGAACACCACTGGGTCAGCCAGCTCCGCTACGTCGCGGAACTTCTGGGCCGCTAAGTGCTTGTCTTGCTAGCAGCTCCCGGCCAGCCGCCCGGGAGCTGGCTGGCGGGGGTTATTCCCGGGTGATGGGGAGTTTGGTCGCTTTGGACTCGGCCAGGGCGCGCTCCGGTACAGGCGTGCGGACTTCGAGGACTCCGTCTTTGTAGGTGGCTTTGATGTCTTCCTCTTTCACGTCCGCGGGCAGCGGCAGGGTGCGGAGGAAAGAGCCGTACCGGAACTCGGACCGGTAGCTGTCCTTGCCCTTCTCTTCCTTTTCTTCCTTGCGCTCGGCGCGGATCTGGAGGGCTCCGTCAACCACCGAGACGTCGATGTCCTTGTCCGGATCCAGCCCGGGCGCTTCGGCCCGGATAACAAGGGTGTTGCCGTCAAGGAACTCCTCGACGCGGATCGGCATCGGCCGGTTTTCTTCCTGGAAGAACCGGTCCATGAAGTCCATCAGATCCGACGGTGACCTGCGGAACGCGTCAAAGGGGCTGGTGCGGGATGTGTCCGGCCAGCGGTGGAACGGTGACCACTTGTGCAAATCAGACATGACAGACCCTCCGGAGAGTTGTGGTTGGTTGCCCAAAACGGCTGGTACCTCCAGTAGACGCCCGCGGACCGGGTCCGGGCAGGGACTAAAGACCCGCGCCAGGTGCCGGCAGCACTGCCCGGACTCAGCCGACGGGGCAAGAAACCGCCAGCCTGCAAAATGCTGCCCTGCGCGTCGGGCCGCCGCGGCTGCGGAAGCATCGCGCCGTCCGGATTGTTGTTCTGATAGTGGCAAGAAAAAATCCGCCGGAAAGGAGTCCGCCATGATTCGCATCGCTATCGTGCTCGGGAGTACCCGGCCCGGACGCCTCGGACAGTCCGTCTGCGACTGGGTAGCTTCACGGGCAGCGGAACGCGGCGATGCCACCTTTGAGGTCCTCGACGTCGCCAATTTCCGCCTCCCGATCCTCGACGAGCCACTGCCGCCCTCCTTCGGCCGGTACAGCCACCCGCACACCAAGGCCTGGTCCGAGGCTGTCGACGGATTCGACGGTTACATCTTCGTCACCGGCGAGTACAACCATTCAATCCCCGGGGCACTGAAAAACGCCTTGGATTACTTGTACAGGGAGTGGAACAACAAGGCAGCCGGGTTCGTCAGCTACGGAAGCAGCGGCGGCATCCGCGCCGTCGAACACCTGCGGGGAGTTGCCGGCGAGCTGCAGATGGCAGACGTCCGGGCGCAGGTGGCACTACCCTTTGCCACAGAGTTCGAGAACTACCGCACCCTGATCCCTACCGCGGCCGCGGAGAAGACTCTGCAGATCCTGTTTAATCAGGTCATCGCCTGGGCCGGCGCCCTGAAGGTCCTCCGCCCGGACCAGTCCCACGGCAATGAACCCGGCATTGCCGCCTGAGCATCTGCGGGTTCGCCCTGCGCCTAGGCCGGGCTCTCCACCCTCCGCCGCCGTCGACGGACAGGCGGAGCGTCCACAGCGCGGGGCACTGGGGCCAGCGGTGGGCTGGTCTGGGGCACTTCCGGGTCCTGGCCGGAATCGGCACCCAGGACATGGACCGTGCTGCCGGCGGGTTCGCGCACAGGGCCACCCGCGACGCTCCGAAGATAGTCCAGGGCTCCCTCTTCACTAAACCCGTAGTCCCGCACCAGCGTCCTTAAAGCCAGGCCGGCCAGCACCCGGGAGAGCTGCGCCGAGGATAGCTCGGCACTCCCCGCGTACCTGAGCATCATCTGCTGGACCAGATTCAGGGCCCGGGACACCTGGCGGGCCAGCCGCACCGCTGCAGTGATGTCCGCACTCGTGAAAACATGCGGCCACGGGGCATAGAGGTTCACCGCTGCACGGAAACTCTCCGCGGGGACCAGCGGAACGGATACGAGCGACCGGACGCCCTCGGCAGCTGCGGTGCTGGCATACCCGGGCCAGCGGCGCTCCAAGGAGGTGTCCCCCATGACCACAAATTCTCCGCTACGAACCGCCTCGCGGGCCGGGCCGTCGTCGAACGAGCGCTGCGCTTCGTCCGCCGCCCGCGACAGTGCACTGCCCGCGATGAGCGTGCTGGTTTCCCCGGACCGGAGAAGTGTGATTGCCCAGCTGATCCCACGGCCGGGACCGCCGATGTCGTGGACGAGCCCCGTGACGACTTCGCCGAGGAAGGCACCGATATCCGGATCGTTGAAATGCATGTCCCAGAACGCGGCATGCGGATCCCGCCTGCTGTCTGGTGCAGTTCCTTGGGTCATGGTCCACGCTCGAGATCGAAGCACGCAGTTCGTTGCTGAACCGATGAAAACAGCATACGTCCGCACGGGCACCGCGGCGCCACCCAATCTGTCAGCGCCCAAGATCCCCTTCAACGGCCGCGCCGCGGCGGCCCAGGACAGCACTTGCGTGCCGCCCTGGACCGCCTGCCCCGGCTTCAACACCAGTCGCGGACGACCCCTTCCGCCGTGGCACCACCATTCTTACCCGCGGCCGACCGGTCCCAAAAGAGCCATTGTGCCCTGCCCGGGCTTTGGTTGGGCGCCCATCCATTTCACCCCCGGCGGATGAGGTCCATGCCCGCGTCGGGGCACAGGATGAAATATGGCCTCCGATGCGCGGAGGCGACACCCAGCGGGGAGAGGATCTTCCAATGTCGAAACCCCACCCAATTCTCTTCGGATCCATCGCACTCGGGACCGCCGTCGCACTGCTCACCGGATGCAGCCCCGCCAGCACACCCGCGGGCACTTCCAGCGCGCCCGCGTCCGCCTCAAGCCCGCCGCCGAGCACGTCACAGGTCTGCGCTGCGGCCGATGCCCATGCCGCCGCGCTGACAAATTTCAAGGACACACTGAAGCCTGATGCCACGCTGGAGCAGGTCCGCACGGCCCAGGAGCAAGTCACGAAGACCTATGATGACCTCGTCAAGGCCACCGCGGACCTCGCCCAACAACGGGCGGACGCCGTCAAGGCGGCCGAAGCCAAGTTCAACGACGCCGTCAAAGCTGTGCCTGACGACGCAACTTTGACCCAGGCGACCAATTCCCTCCGCGACGATGCCGCAAACGTCCAGGCCGCGATTGTTGACCTCCGGACTGAGGTCAAGTGCTAATGCGCTGACGTCGCGGGGCAGACGTCATTGGCCTGGCGGTCAGGCGGGCGAAAAGTCCACGGGGATACAGGAACGGCAGGCTGCGTTGAGACTGCAGCCTGCCGTTCAAACGGTGTTGATTACTTTGTCGGGGCCACGGATCAGCCGATGCGCGTGCGGGAGCGCAGGACGGGCGCGAAGAACGCGGCGAGCTCCGCCGTCGCCGTCAGCGGCAGGACGTTGGCCACGTACTGGTCCGGGCGCACCACCACGATGACGCCGCCGCGGTCGACGCCGCGCAGCTCGAAGATGTCCGACGCCGGATCGGTGCCGTAGACCTTCTCAAGGTACGGGAGCTTGAACGGCCCGACCTCAGGCTTGAACACCGCCGGCACCGCGCCAATGTCGATTCCCGTGTGGTCCTGCTGGTAGATGACCTTGACGTCGAACCAGGCGTCGGCGTCGGCGCCCTCCGGCGTGGCGGCAAGCGGCGATTCCGGCGCGTTGGCCAGCCACGCGGCCAAGTCCGTGGTGGGCGACGGGGAGCCGGCCGCTGCCCCGTCGGCGAAGACGTAGATGCGCCAGCGGCCGTCCGCCGTGGCCTGGTGACCGAGCTGGACCGGATTGGTGTCGCAGACGCGCACAACCGGGGCGGACTTGAAACGCTTGCCCACAGGAAAGCCGGTCGCCAGGTTCTGGTGCGCCGCCTCGGCGACGATCATCGACGGCGAGTACTCGGTCATGAAGCCGGCGGGGAACTCGGCCGTGCGCACGTAGAAGTCCTCGAGTTCGGAGGGGTTCTCAAACTCCTCGGGCTTCTTGGCCATGAGCGTCGACCACACCTTGTCGAAGTCAATGAGGTCCTTCGCGACAACCTGGCGCTCGGCTGAGTAGGTGGAGAGCAGGCTGACCGGGCTGCGGCCCTCAAGCACGTGGCCGAGCTTCCAGCCGATGTTGAAGCCGTCCTGCATGGAGACGTTCATGCCCTGGCCGGCCTTGGCGCTGTGCGTGTGGCAGGCGTCGCCGGTGATGAACACGCGCGGCGTGCGGGTGCCGAGCTCCTCCGGGAGGACGTCGTCGAACCGGTCGGTGAGGCGGTGGCCGACCTCGTACACACTGTGCCAGGCCACGTTGCGCACGTCGAGCGTGTACGGGTGGATGATCGCGTTGGCCTTGGCAATGATCTGCTCGATGGTGGTCTTGCGGACGGCCCCGTTGTCATCCTCGGCGACCTCGCCGAGATCCACGTACATGCGGAAGAGGTGCCCGCCCTCGCGCGGGATGAGCAGGATGCTGCCACCGTCATGGGACTGGATGGCGCATTTGAGGCGGATGTCTGGGAAGTCGGTGGAGGCGAGCACGTCCATGACGCCCCACGCGTGGTTGGCCTGGTCGCCGGCAAGCGTGCAGCCGATCGAGTCCCGCACCTTGCTCCGCGCGCCGTCGGCTCCGACAACATACTTCGCCCGGACGGTGCGCGTCCGGCCCTCGTCGGGTCCGGCGGTGTGGACGAGGGTCACGGTGACGGGGTACTCCCCTTCACCGGCGACCTCAAGGCCGACGAACTCGTAGCCGTAGTCCGGCGTCATGCGGGTGGGCGAATTCGCCATGAACTCGCCGAAGTAATCCAGGACGCGGGCCTGATTCACAATGAGATGCGGAAACTCGCTGATTCCGCCCGGGTCATCGAGGGTGCGGGCGCTGCGGACAATGTTCGCGGGGTTCCGGGGGTCCGGCTTCCAGAAGGCCATCTCGGTGATGCGGTAGGCCTCGGCGATGATCCGCTCCGCGAAGCCGAAGGCCTGGAAGGTCTCGACGCTCCGGGCCTGGATGCCGTCGGCCTGGCCGATGGCGAGCCTTCCGCCGCGGCGCTCCACGATCCGGGTCGTGACGCCGGGGAACTGGGACAGCTGGGCGGCTGCGACGATGCCCGCGGGTCCGGTGCCGACGATGAGCACGTCGACCTCGTCTGGAAGTTGCGTGGGCCGGTCGATGCCGACGCCGGCGGCCGGCTGGACTCGCGGGTCACCGGATACGTAACCGTGGTGGTGGAAATGCACGGGCTTTCCTCACTTCGTTGTGTGGCGGTCAATCGCTGCTTATTGTGTTCGATATCAGAACTTCGTGTTCGATAATCGAAATGCACCTTTGATCAAAAACTGTACGGCAGATATGACATGGGTTACAAGTGTCTTGAAAACTCCCGGAAAACAGGGGGTTGACGCGCCCCGGGCTGCCGGGTGATAGTTATCGTATACGATTTCGTACTCGATGAGGAGTAAATCTTGGAACAGGTCACCGACCACATCCTGGCCGCGGCCCGCAAGGTCATCGCGGTGCATGTCAACTACCCCAGCCGGGCAGCCCAGCGCGGCCGCACCCCAGAGCAGCCGTCCTACTTCCTGAAGCCGTCCTCCTCCCTGGCTGTCGGTTCGGCAGGAGCCCCGTCAACCGTGGAACGCCCGGCCGGCTGCGAGCTCCTCGGCTATGAGGGCGAGATCGCCTTGATCATCGGCAAGCCCGCCCGCCGCGTGGGCATCGAGAATGCCTGGAGCCACGTCGAGTGGGTCACGGCCAGCAACGACCTCGGCGTCTATGACCTCCGCTACGCGGACAAGGGCTCCAACCTCCGGTCCAAGGGCGGCGACGGCTTCACCCCCGTAGGTCCGGCCCTGATTGCCGCCGACACAGTCGACCCGGCCAAGCTGCGGGTCCGCACCTGGCACAACGGCGACCTCGTGCAGGACGACACCACCGCGGAGCTGCTTTTCCCCTTCGCCCGGCTCGTCGCCGACCTCTCCCAGCTCCTCACCCTCGAAGAGGGGGACATCATCCTCACCGGCACCCCCGCCGGGGCGTCGGTGGCGAAGCCGGGCGACGTCGTCGAGGTGGAAGTCAGCAGCGCTGACTTGACCACCGGCCGGCTGGTCACCCGGGTGGCGGAAGGCACGACGCCGTTCGCGGACTTCGGCGCCCGGCCCAGGACTGATGATCTCCAGCGGGAGGAAGCCTACGGTTCGCGTGAAGCGGCCGGCCTGCCGGCCCCGGCGGCCATCCTGTCCCCGGAGCTGAAGGCGAAGCTGGAAAGCGTGTCCACGGCCACCTTGTCCTCGCAGTTGCGCAAGCGCGGCCTGAACAACGTCAGTATCGACGGCCTGACCTCGACGCGGCCGGACCGGCGGATCGTCGGCCTGGCCCGCACGCTGCGCTACGTCCCCAACCGCGAGGACCTCTTCAAGGCCCACGGCGGCGGCTTCAACGCCCAGAAGAAGGCCATCGATTCGGTCAACGAGGGCGAAATCCTGGTCATGGAGGCCCGCGGCGAAAAGGGCACCGGCACCATCGGCGACATCCTGGCCCTGCGCGCCCAGGTCCGCGGCGCCGCGGCCGTCATCACCGACGGCGGCGTACGTGACTTCTCCGCCGTGGCCGCCATGGACATGCCCACCTACTATGCCAACCCGCACCCGGCCGTCCTGGGCCGCCGGCACATCCCGTGGGACACGGACATCACCATCGCTTGCGGCGGCACCACCGTGCAGCCCGGGGACATCATCGTGGCCGATGCCGACGGCATCCTGGTGATCCCGCCAGCCCTGGCCGAAGAGCTCGCGGACGATTCCATCGCCCAGGAACGCGAGGAAGTCTTCATTTTCGAGATGGTGCAGCAGGGCCACAGCGTGGACGGCCTCTACCCGCTCAACGCCGCATGGCGCGCCCGGTACCAGGAATGGGAAGCAGGCAAACCCAATGACTGAGACGGCCAGCGCAGCAGGCGCGGGGGCAGCCACCGTGTCCTCAAACGGGATACCCGGGAGCAAGTCCGAGCAGGCCTACGCGACCGTCAAGGCCCGGATCGTGGAGGGCACCTACTCCCCCGGCTACCGGCTGGTGCTCGCGAAGATCGCCGAGGACCTGGGCATCAGCGTGGTCCCGGTCCGCGAAGCCATCCGCCGGCTCGAAGCCGAGGGCCTGGTGACCTTCGAACGGAACGTCGGCGCCACCGTCTCCGGGATCGACCCCACCGAGTACCTCTACACGATGCAAACCCTCAGCATCGTCGAGGGCGCCGCCACGGCCCTATCGGCTCCGCTGATCGGGGCGGGGGACGTGGCCCGCGCCCGGGCGGTGAACGCCGAAATGCGGGAGTGTCTCGAGCACTTCGACCCCGTCCGGTTCACCCGGCTGAACCAGGACTTCCACAGCGTCCTGTTCGAGCACTGCCCCAACCCACACATCCTGGACCTCGTTCACCGGGGCTGGAACCGGCTCGCGTCCCTGCGGTCCTCAACCTTCCGCTTCGTCCCGGGACGGGCCCACGACTCCGTCGACGAGCACGAAGCTCTGCTGCAGCTCATCGAGTCCGGCGCCAGCCCGGATGAGATCGAGAAGGCCGCCCGCCTCCACCGCAGCGCCACCCTGGACGCGTACCTTGCCCAAAGCAACGCGGGGTCACTCAGCGCCCATTAAGCGGCCCAACATGGGCCGTAGATGACCCCGCGTTGCACTCTCAGTTAGTTAGGAAGACAACAATGACGTTCCCTGCCGCAGAAACCCGGACCCATTACGTTCCGCAGGACCTTCCCACCCACATCCAGCACTACATCAACGGCGAATTCGTTGATTCCGTGGGCGGGGCGACTTTCGATGTCCTGGACCCGGTGTCCAACACCAACTACGCCACCGCCGCCGCCGGGCAGAAGGAGGACATCGACCTCGCCGTCGCCGCCGCCCGCGAAGCGTTCACCAACGGCCCCTGGCCGAAGATGAAGCCGCGGGAGCGGGCCCGCGTCCTGAACCGGATCGCCGACGCCGTCGAAGCCCAGGAGGCACGCCTCGCCGAGCTCGAGACCTTCGACACCGGCCTGCCGATCACCCAGGCCAAGGGCCAGGCGCTCCGCGCGGCCGAGAACTTCCGCTTCTTCGCGGACCTGATCGTGGCCCAGTTCGACGACGCCATGAAGGTCCCCGGCGCCCAGATCAACTACGTCAACCGCAAGCCGATCGGCGTCGCGGGCCTCATCACGCCGTGGAACACGCCCTTCATGCTCGAGTCCTGGAAGCTCGCCCCGGCGCTGGCCACCGGCAACACCGTGGTGCTCAAGCCGGCCGAATTCACACCCCTGTCCGCCTCGCTGTGGGCGACGATCTTCAAGGACGCCGGGCTCCCGGACGGCGTGTTCAACCTGGTCAATGGCCTGGGCGAGGAAGCCGGCGACGCGCTCGTGAAGCACCCGGACGTGCCGCTGATCTCCTTCACCGGCGAGACCACCACGGGCCAGACGATCTTCCGCAACGCCGCGGCCAACCTCAAGGGCCTGTCCATGGAGCTCGGCGGCAAGTCCCCGTGCATCGTGTTCGCCGACGCCGACCTCGACGCCGCGATCGACTCGGCCCTGTTCGGCGTCTTCTCGCTCAACGGGGAACGCTGCACCGCCGGCTCCCGCATCCTGGTGGAGCGCGCCGTGTACGAGGAATTCTGCGAGAAGTACGCCGCCCGGGCCAAGAACATCGTGGTCGGTGACCCGCACGACCCCAAGACCGAGGTCGGCGCCCTGGTCCACCCGGAGCACTACGCCAAGGTGGCCTCCTACGTCGAGATCGGCAAGTCCGAAGGCCGGCTGCTGGCCGGCGGCGGCCGCCCGGACCACCTCCCGGAGGGCAACTACATCGCCCCCACGGTGTTCGCCGACGTCGCCCCGGACGCGCGGATCTTCCAGGAGGAGATCTTCGGCCCCGTCGTCGCCATCACCCCGTTCGACACCGACGACGAAGCCCTGGCCCTGGCGAACAACACCAGGTACGGGCTCGCGGCCTACATCTGGACCCAGAACCTGACCCGCGCGCACAACTTCTCCCAGAACGTCGAGGCCGGCATGGTCTGGCTCAACAGCCACAACGTCCGCGACCTCCGCACTCCTTTCGGCGGCGTCAAGGCCTCGGGTCTGGGCCACGAGGGCGGCTACCGCTCCATCGACTTCTACACTGACCAGCAGGCCGTCCACATCACCCTGGGCCCTGTTCATACCCCGAAATTCGGCGCCTAAACTTTCACGCCAGCGCCAAGCAGACCCCTTTCAAAGAAGAGAGAACACCATGACCAACTTCGTCCCCACCCCCACGGTCCCGGCTCCGGACATCGTCCGCTGCGCCTACATGGAAATCGTCGTCACCGACCTCGCCAAATCCCGCGCCTTCTACGTGGACCTCCTTGGCCTGCACGTCACCGAGGAAGACGAGAACGCCATCTACCTGCGTTCGCTTGAGGAGTTCATCCACCACAACCTGGTGCTCCGCAAGGGACCCATCGCCGCCGTCGCGGCCTTCGCCTACCGGGTGAAGTCCCCCGCCGAGGTGGACGCCGCCGAGGCCTACTACAAGGAACTGGGCTGCCGCACCGAACGCCGCAAGGACGGCTTCACCAAGGGCATCGGCGACTCCGTACGCGTCGAGGACCCGCTGGGCTTCCCCTACGAGTTCTTTTACGAGGTGGAGCACGTGGAGCGCCTCACCCAGCGCTATGACCTCTACTCCGCCGGGGAGCTCGTGCGCCTGGACCACTTCAACCAGGTCACCCCCGACGTCCCGCGCGGCCGCAAGTACCTCGAGGACCTCGGCTTCCGCGTCTCCGAAGACATCCAGGACTCCGACGGCGTCACCTACGCGGCCTGGATGCACCGCAAGCAGACCGTGCACGACACCGCCCTGACCGGCGGCAACGGCCCGCGCATGCACCACGTCGCGTTCGCCACCCACGAGAAGCACAACATCATCCAGATCTGCGACAAGATGGGCGCCCTGCGGATCTCCGACAGGATCGAGCGCGGCCCCGGCCGGCACGGCGTCTCCAACGCCTTCTACCTCTACATCCTGGACCCGGACGGCCACCGCGTGGAGATCTACACCCAGGACTACTACACCGGCGACCCGGACAACCCCACCATCACCTGGGACGTGCACGACAACCAGCGCCGCGACTGGTGGGGCAACCCCGTGGTCCCGTCCTGGTACACCGAGGCCTCCCTGGTCCTGGACCTCGACGGCAACCCCCAGCCCGTCATTGTCCGCGAGGAAAAGAGCGAGATGGCCGTGACCGTGGGGGCCGACGGGTTCTCCTACACCCGCAAGGACGAGGACGGCCACGCCGGGGAGAAGACCGGGTTCAAGCTCGGCGCCCAGCTCTAAACGCGGCTGTAAACCCCGAACCGGGCCGCCGGTCCCGCCTCCGACAGGCGCGGGACCGGCCGCCGGCCGTCCCCCACACCGCCCGACCACCTGAGGAGCACCCGAATGCTTGACTCCGCGACCATCGAGGCCATCGCAGACGAACTGCTGGAAGCCGGCCGCAGCCGGACCCCTGTCCCCCGCCTGACCGCCCGCTACCCGGGCATGACGGTGGAGGACTCCTACGCCGTCCAGCAGCTGTGGCGGCGCCGCAACGAGGCCGCCGGGCGCAGGCTCGTGGGCCGCAAAATCGGGCTCACGTCCAAAGCCATGCAGGCCGCGACCGGCATCACCGAGCCGGACTACGGCGCCATCTTCGATGACATGGTCCTGGAAACCGGCTGCTCCGTGGGCTGGGACCGCTACACCCACCCCCGTGTGGAAGTGGAACTGGCGTTCGTGCTGAAGAAGGACCTCGCCGGCCCCGGTTGCACCATATTCGACGTCCTGAACGCCACCGACTACGTGGTCCCGGCCCTGGAGATCCTGGACTCCCGGATCGAAATGGAGGGCCGGACCATAGTGGACACCATCGCCGACAACGCCGCCATGGGTGCCATGGTAGTCGGCGGCCGCCCGGTAAAGCCCGACGCCGTCGACCTCCGCTGGGTTTCCGCCATCCTCTACAAGAACCAGACCGTCGAGGAAACCGGCGTCGCCGCCGGCGTCCTGGACCACCCCGCCAACGGGGTGCACTGGCTGGCCAACAAAATCGCCGCCCACGGAGACGGCATGAAAGCCGGCGACATCATCCTCGCCGGCTCCTTCACCCGGCCCCTCTGGGTGTACAAGGGAGATACCGTCCACGCCGACTACGGACCCCTGGGAGTCGTAACATGCCGCTTCGAGTAAAACCAGATGAAACCTTCCGGGACGCCCTGCGCAACCAAACCGGCGCTGCCGGCCGCCCCCTGGCCGGAATGTGGGTCTGTTCCGGCAGCCCCCTGATCGCGGAACTCTGCGCCGGCTCCGGGCTGGACTGGCTCCTGATCGACGCCGAGCACAGCCCCAACGGACTCGAATCCATCCTCGCCCAGCTGCAGGCCGCGCACGGCTACCCGGTCCAGGTCCTGGTCCGGCCGCCCGTGAACGACACCGTGGTCATCAAGCAGTACCTGGACCTGGGCGTGCAGAACCTGCTGATCCCCATGGTGAACTCGGCCGCCGACGCCGAAGCCGCCGTGGCCGCCACCCGCTACCCGCCCCACGGGGTCCGCGGCGTCGGGTCCGCCCTAGCCAGGGCCGCGCGCTGGAACCGGATCCCCGACTACCTCGCCCGCGCCTCCGACACCATCAGCGTCACCGTGCAGATCGAATCCGAAGCCGCGGTCGCGGCCGTGGAGGAGATCCTGGCGGTGGACGGGGTGGACGCGATCTTCCTGGGCCCCTCCGACCTCGCCGCCTCCCTGGGACTGCTCGGCCAGCAGGAACACCCCCGAGTGCGCGCCGCCGTCGAACACTGCATTGCCGCCGCCACAGCGGCCGGAAAACCCGCCGGCGTAAACGCCTTCAACCCGCCCACGGCCCGCGCCTACCTGGCCGCCGGTGCCGCCTTCGTGCTGGTGGGCGCCGACGTCGCCCTGCTGGCCCGCGCCTCCGAAGCCCTTGCGGCCCAATACATCCCGCCGGACCCGGTGATTGGCCCTGCCGAAACCCCGACCAGCTACTGACTCCCTTTAGGACCTCCTCATGACTGTTTCCGCGATCACCCCTGCCATCTCACCCGAGCGCGAGGCGTTTCTGCTCGCTTCCGTGCCTACCGGCCTGCTGATTAACGGCCAGTGGCGTGACGCGTCCGACGGCGGCACGTTCGACGTCCACGACCCCGCCACCGGCGAGGTCCTCGCCACGCTCGCCTCCGCGACGAGCGAGGACGCCCTCGCCGCGCTCGACGCCGCCGACAAGGCCCAGGCCGCCTGGGCCCGGACGGCACCCCGTGAACGCGCCGAAATCCTGCGCCGCGCCTTTGACCTGGTGACCGAGCGCGCCGAGGACTTCGCCCTGCTCATGACCCTGGAAATGGGCAAGCCGCTGGCCGAGGCCCGCGGCGAGGTGGCCTACGGCGCCGAGTTCCTGCGCTGGTTCTCCGAGGAGACGGTCCGCGACTACGGCCGCTACCTCACCACCCCCGAAGGCAGGAACAAGATCCTGGTGCAGAAAAAGCCCGTGGGGCCGTGCCTGCTCATCACGCCCTGGAACTTCCCCCTCGCGATGGCCACCCGCAAGGTCGCGCCCGCCGTCGCCGCCGGCTGCACCATGGTCCTTAAACCGGCCAAGCTCACTCCGTTGACCGCCCAGCTCTTCGCGAAGACCATGCTCGACGCCGGCCTGCCCGCCGGGGTCCTGAACGTTGTGGCCTCCTCCAGCGCCGCCGGGATCTCCGGGCCGCTGCTCGCCGATTCCCGGCTCCGGAAGGTCTCCTTCACCGGTTCCACCCCGGTGGGCAAGCGCCTCATGGCCGACGCCGCCCAAAATGTGCTGCGCACCTCGATGGAGCTCGGCGGCAACGCCCCGTTCATCGTCTTCGAGGACGCCGACCTCGACGCCGCGGTCGAGGGCGCGATGGCCGCGAAGATGCGGAACATGGGCGAGGCCTGCACCGCCGCCAACCGCTTCCTCGTCCAGGAATCCGTAGCCGCCGAGTTCACCCGCAAGTTCGCCGCCGCCATGGGCGCCCTGACCACCGGCCGCGGCACCGACCCGGACACCACGGTGGGCCCGCTGATCGACGCCGGCGCCCGCGACGACGTCCACGCCCTGGTGACCGCCGCCGTCGACGCCGGGGCAACCGCGCTCACCGGCGGCTCCCCCGTGGACGGTCCCGGCTACTTCTACCGGCCCACCGTGCTCGCCAACGTCCCAAACGACGCCGCGATCCTGGGCCAGGAAATCTTCGGGCCCGTGGCGCCCGTGACCACCTTCGGCACGGAAGAGGACGCCATCCGGCTGGCCAACGCCACCGAATACGGGCTGGCCTCCTACCTCTACAGCCGGGACTTCAACCGGCTCCTGCGCGTCGCGGAACAGATCGAATTCGGCATGGTCGGCTTCAACGCCGGCGTCATCTCCAACGCCGCCGCTCCCTTCGGCGGCGTCAAACAATCCGGCCTGGGCCGCGAGGGCGGCACCGAAGGCATCGCCGAATACACCACCACCCAATACATCGGCATCGCCGACCCCTGGGCTGCCAAGGGATGACGCGGGGCAGCCATTACCGGCCCCTTTAGGGATTTACGGACAGCCTGGCCACGGCGGCAATGTCCGCCGGGGTAGTTCGACAGCACCCGCCAACGAGCCGGGCGCCAAGTTCACGCCAGATGGGGGTTCCTTCCGCAAGGCTTGAGGGCTGTTTACTAGCGGGTCCCGCTAGGGGGTGCGCCGTCGCGGCCGGCCGCCATGTCTTGGTGACTGCGTCGTAGCTTTCGCCCGAATTTGGATAGGCGATGAGGGGCGTATCGGTGGCTTTGCCCAGTGCCTCCAAAGAAGGCGAGACCAGCTCCAGCGGCACACAGTTCACGCCGATTGCCGCCACGAGCGGCTGCTCTCTGCACAGCAGAGCCACGTGAGCCAGCGGCGTACCGTCGCTGATGTGCCCTCCGTCCCGCAGCGTGAAGGAGAGCCAGGATTCGACGTCGAACTCCCCTATGAGTGTCAACAGGGCCTCGGCCTCATCCAATGAAGGCAGCGTCTCACAGGCAAGGAGGTCCACTCCCGCCTCCACCAGTGCCGCGATCCGAGGCCGGTGGAACTCCAGGAACTCGTTTCGGCCGAGAACGTAGTCACCCCGGTATTCGGATCCGTCCGCGAGGTACGCGCCGTAGGGCCCGACCGATCCTGCAATCAGCAGGGGGCCCGAATCCGGGTTTTCGGCCAGATACTCGCGGCGCGCCTCGTCGGCCAGGCGCACACTCAATGCCACCCGTTCCAGGGCCTCTTCCTCGCCAATGCCGCGCCGTGCAAAACCCAGGGGTGTGGCCTGATAGCTCGCTGTGATGGCGACGGCGGCTCCGGCGCGGAAGTAATCGCGGTGTACGCGTTTGATGAGCTGGGGTTGCTCCAGAAGGACTTTCGCCGACCACAAGGGGTCTCCCAGGTCGCAGCCATGCGCTTCAAGCTCGGTGGCGAGTGCACCGTCCACCGTCAGGTTCGCTCCGGCGTCGAGCATGCGTGAAAGCTTGCTATCAGTGGGCATCGTTAGGGCTCCAAGCGGTTCGGGTCGTTCTTGCCTGCCGGCCGGGCGTGCACCTCATGGTCCGGCAATGAAACGTAGCACAAGGCAGCGACCTCCGTCCGAATGATGTGCGTAATAAGCATTTTTTAATGCTTGTAATGACCATCACTCTATGCCACCATGGCTGTCAAACACGTTTTGCGACCCGCTCAGGAAGAGGCTTCCCGTGAAAATTGAAATGAAATCAGTCCGCAAGCTGCGCGTGCATTGGCCCATAGCGCCGGAAACCTTCTCGCGGCTCGCGACTGGCGACGTGGAAGCCTTCACGGATGAAGCGGGCATCGCGGCCCTGCTACAGGCTTTGTCGGATTCCCCCGACTTAGGGGACTTTGGCAACTACCGGCATGTCTTCGAATCCGGCCTGGGTTTCGAGGGATTCACCTGCACGGAAGGCGCCAACCCTACTTTGGGGCAAGTGGGCCAGCGGACAATTTCGCCTACCTTTGTCTGCACGACGTATTTCGATGCCGCGCTCGATGACGCTGCCGTGGAACGGTTCCTGGAGCACATCGTGGAGATCCACCCCTGGGAAGTACCGGTCATCGAACTGGCAGGACCCATCAGCGTCTCCAGCACTGCCCTTCCGGCAGTCCTTGAGTGCGAGGCCGCATCATGATTGAAGCAGCAACGACCGGACTTTGGGACGGCTTGCAGTCGCTGCTCGCAGGCAGGTTCTTTACCGACCTCACGCACGCCTTTCACCCCGGCCAGCCGCATTTCCCGGCATTCCCCGATGAAACCCGGGAGACCGTTTTCGATCTCGACAGGGGCGACGGGTTCACCGCTCACCGTTATTCGATCATCGGCCAATGGGGAACACACGTTGACCCTCCCTCGCATTTCATCCGCGGGGGACGAACCCTGGACCAGATCCCTGTCGAGGAGATGGTCCTTCCGCTGGTCGTCCTGGACATCACCGCTCGGGTCACCGCCAATGCCGACGCCACCCCCACGATCGAGGACGTTCAGGCGTGGGAGCGCCGCAATGGTGCCATCGCGCCCGGGTCCTTTGTGGCATTGCGGACAGGGTGGAGTCACCGTTGGCCCGACACTGGCGCCATGGCAAACAGGGATGAGGAGGGTGTCAGCCACACGCCGGGGTGGTCGCAGGAAGTCCTCTCTTTCCTGATCGAGGAGCGCTCGGTGACTGCCGTCGGGCATGAACAGACGGACACGGACCCGGGGAGTGCGACGTCCCGCCAGGATTTCAGCCTGGAGACGTATGTCCTGGCGCAGAACCGGTGGCAGATCGAGCTGATGGCAAATCTGGAGGGACTTCCGGAAGCGGGCGCAGCCCTCGTTGCGAGCTGGCCGAAGCCGCTGCAAGGCAGCGGTTTTCCGGCCCGAGTCTTCGCCATCCACTAGGACACGTTCGTCCAGTGACTAGAATCGGTTCCATGTCTAAGACGTCCAGCATGGGCCGGGGAATCATGGCTGTCCTAGCGGTGGGCGCCCGCAGCGCAGGAGGCCTGCCCGGCGGAACGGTCGCTGACATAGCAGCCGACCTGGGTAAGGACCGCAGCCAGGTTTCGCGCAGCCTGCGGACCGCCGAGCAGGAGGGATTTCTGGCACGCGGAGAACACCGGTCCTACACCCTGGATTGGTCGCTGCTGACAGACGCACAGCTATTGACAGACCAACGGCTGCAGACCGATGGTGTGACCGCCCTGGAAGGCCTGGCGGGTGAAACTGATGAGGGATGCTTCCTTGGCATTCTGCGCGGCGACAGTACGGTCACCATCGGTGAGCGTGTTCCGGAAAGTAGCAACATGGTCGGTTCCTGGCTTGGCCGGCCCTACCCGGCCTTTTGCAGTGATGCCGGCCAGGCACTGCTGTGGGAAGCGTCGGACGCCGAGGTCCAAACCATATTCTCCGGCGTTCCCTTTGTGCGCTATGGCCCCAATACTCCCCTTGACGTCGAGGACTTCCTGACACGACTGCGCGGTGCGCGGCACCGGGGGTATTCCATTGTCGATGAGGAAGCCGAGCCAGGGCTGTACTCCCTGGCCGTTCCGATTCACGATTTCAAAGGCGACGTGGTGGCAGCGCTTCAGGTCGTGGGCCCAAAGGCACGCTTGGAGCCAAAGCGGGAGTTCTGCGCCACAGCTCTCAGGTCTTGGGGAAAGTGGCTCGAGTCGGCGCTGGGCCATGCGGTACCGGAGAACCACCTTTAGCCGGCACGGTCCTTCCGGCCCGCGGCGCCCCGGATGCGGCCCTCGCAGGATCCCAGCCGTTCGGCCGCGGCCGTGAGGGCCTTGACAATGTCATCGATGCCGGATGCGATCTCAGCCCGGCTGCCCAGGACGCTGAGCGCGGCAAGAATGGATCCCTCAGCAGTGCGGACCGGGACAGCGAGTTCGTAGACTCCGTGCTCGAATTCTTCCTCCGCGACAATGAAGCCCCGGGCCCTGTCCCGTTCCATCAGTTCGGCGACTTCCTGGGGCGAATGTGCCGCTCCCGGACCGCCCACTCCGATGAAGTTGACGTCCTGGAGGAGGGTTTGAACGGCTGGCTGCTGCTCGTCCCACAGCAGCGCCCGGCCGGACCCGGTACACCATACGGGCGTCACCATGCCGGGTTTCACGAAGCTTCCGGGGACCGCGTCATTGCTGGAGGCACGCAGGAGAATGACTCGGAAGCCCTCGCGGACGGAAACTCTCGCTCTCAGGCCGAAAGAAGCCACCAAGGCCTCAAGTTCGGTTCTTGATTCGCGGACCCAGCCGGCATTCAGCGCTGCGGCAAGGCCGAAAAAGCGCGGGCCGGTTCGGAAAGGTCCGCGTTCGACACGTTCCAGCAGTCCCAGCTCGCACAATTCCTGCGTCAGCCGGGAGACACGGCTTTGTTCCATGTCCAGCTCGGATGCGAGCTGGGAAACGCCGAGAAGCCGCCTGCCCCACTTCTCCCGGTCTGCGACCAGCCGAACTATTCGAAGCCCTTGGGCCATGGACGACGCTTCCGAGGAAGAATCCATGCTCCATGCCCCTTCCGCCCGATAACTACGCCTATTCTCACATGTGTTCGTCGTTGACCAGGACGCGGTTTCCTTGTGCCCACACGGTGTAGAGGTCCGCGAGTATCGCTGAGTTCGCTGCTTCCAGTTCAGCGGGAGCGATTTCTGCGCTTCCCTGCCGCCCGAACAGCACGACTTCGTCTCCAGGGGAAACGTCCGCCACGTCGGTGACGTCGACAACCATGGAATTCATCGAAACGACGTCGACAATGGCGGCGCGGCGTCCGCGGACGAGCACGCCGCCTTGGCGGGCCAGTGCCCGCCGGTAGCCGTCTCCGTATCCTGCTGTAACTGTCGCCAGTTTGGAATCCCGGTTCAGGGTACGGGTTAGCCCGTAGCCGACCTTAGTTCCGGCTGCGTAGCTGTTGATGGACGCGATCCGGGCCTTGAAGGCCAGGCACCGTTGGAAGTGCCCTGCTCTCGGATCCGAATCGCCGTAGAGGACTGCCCCGGCACGGACCATGTCCAGCCACGAGCCGCGTACGTGCAGGGCGGCGTAGGAATTGGCGCAGTGGAGCAGCACGCCCTCCCGCGGAGTCCCGGTCAGGCGGAGCAGCGTTAACGCTTGGCTTTTAAATCGCTCAAGAGCTGTTTCAATATGGCCGTTGTCGTCCTTGGGGAAATGGGTCATGATCCCGGCCAGTTGAAGTCCAGGGTGGCTCACGATCGCGACCGCAGAGGCGCGCCCAAGTGCGGACGAGACATCGAGGCTGTGCCTGCTGATGCCGGAAGAGTTGATATCGAGGTGGATGCGGACCAGCTTCCCGGCTTCGGCAGCGATCTTATGCATCTCCCACGCGCTCTGCGGGTCGGCAACGAGTTCTTCGATGTCGTGCCGCAGACCGGCCTTGATCTCTTGCGGCGCCGCGGCCCGGACACGCAGGATCCGTCCCGTAAAACCGCAGCGGCGTGCGATGGCAGCCTCTTCGTTGCTTCCCACTCCCACGAAGGGAACGCCCAGACGAACAAGGGACGGCAGCAATAGCCCAGCTCCGTGCCCGTAGGCATTGGACTTGACCACTGCACACAGGAGCGCAGTGTCATCGATCATGGTCAGGAGGTTCCGGACGTTTGACTCGAAAGCGGCGGCGTCAATCTCCAGCCAGCTGCCGGCGTCCTGGCCCGAACTGCGCATGTGGTGCATCAGGTCTTGTGAAGTCATGGTTTATCCGTTGAACAGCTTCACGGCCGGGGACGAGAGTCCCCGGCCGCGAAGCTGAGTAGGCGTTGGTTGATGATGGCGTCAGGACAGCTGGTCGGTGCGCGTCTTGCGTCCGTATTTGAAGTAGAAGAAGGCGTAGCAGGCGCCAACAAATGCAACACCGAAATAGAGGGCTGCTACCTGGTTCGGGTCAAAGGCGATGCCGACGAGGGAAATGAGGCAAAGCGAGAAGGCCAGGATCGGCACCAGCGGGAACAGCGGGGCCTTGTACGGAAGGGCAGCCACATCGCCGCCGTTCTTGACGAAGGACCTCCTGTGGAAAAAGTGCGAGGCGGTGATGGACATCCAGACCCCGACGACGGCGAAACCCGCCACAGAGACGAGAGCCAGATATACCGTTTCGGGCGCCACGACGCTGCTGATCAGTGACGCCAGGCCGCCGAGCATGCTCACCGATAGCGCGGTCATGGGGATCCCCCGCCGCGTCAGCTTCTTCAGCGCCCGGGGGGCGTGCCCCTCGTCGGCAAGGGAGTAGAGCATCCGCGCGCAGGAGAAGAGCCCGCTGTTTCCGGCCGAAAGGAGTGCAGTGATGATGACGAAGTTCATGATGTCGGCGGCAAAGGGAATGCCGATGGATGAGAAGACCGTCACGAACGGGCTCTCATCCAGTCCCACCTCCGCGAAAGGGATGGTGGCGGCGATGACAGCGATTGCCCCGACGAAGAAGATCAGCAGACGGATCACTGTGCTGCGCATCGCTTTGGGGATGCTGGTGGCGGGATCGGCCGTTTCGCCCGCTGCCACGCCGATGAGTTCAGAGCCGGAGAAGGCGTAGAAAACTGCCAGCGCAGTGACCAGGACACCGGCGAAACCATTGGGGAAGAGACCGCCGGAGGTGTTGAAGTTCTCAAACAGGAAAGGGTGGTTTGCCCCCTCGCTGAGCGGGTGGAAGCCGAGCAGCGCCGCGCCGCCGAAAACGATGAGGACCAGGATGGCGCCCACCTTCACGATGGCGAACCAGAACTCGGACTCGCCAAAGAACTTCGACGAAACTGCGTTGAAGCCGAAGAGGACCGCGGCGAAGATGACGCACCAGACCCAGACGTCAACACCCGGGAACCACCGCTGCATGAGGAGACCGGAGGCCGTGAACTCCGATCCGATGGCCACTGCCCAGCACAGCCAGTAGAGCCAGGCGGTGGTGAAACCGGTGGCCGGCCCGATCGACCTCGCCGCGTAGATATGGAAGGCGCCTGAGACAGGATAAGCGATGGCCAGTTCGCCGAGGCACGCCATCACCAGGTACACAACAAAGGCGCCGATGAGATAGGCGATGACAGCCCCGAGGGGCCCGGCCTGGGAAATGGTGTAGCCCGAGCTCAGGAACAGCCCGGAGCCGATCACCCCGCCCATGGCGATCATGACCAGATGCCGCGCCCCCATGGACCGCCGGAGCCCGGAGTCGGTCGACGGTGGAATCGTGGGCTGTGGTTCTAGCTGGACGGACGATGAGGGTTCCATGGTTTCTCCCGGATGAGTGGACAGGTCTGATGCGAAGGGTGCGCCCGACGCCCCGGCGTGCGGGACAGGCCGCCTCGAGCTGCGCAGCACCGATAGTGATGAAAGTAACACGAAAACCACTTTTTGGTCATTAAAAACATTTAAACATGCCTATGTTGCACGCAGATTACCTCGAGGTGTAGATGCCGAATCGGCAGTCAGATGGTCAATTCGCCCTGTTTTTCGGTCACAATCACATGCACTGACGGACATGGAATGCAGACAGCATTGGAGGACCGATGTAACTGATTGAAGGAGCACCATGACCACCTACGACATTGCGCTGATCGGCTTTGGCGGCGTTAACAGGACGCTGGCCGAACTGATCGCAACACGCGGCGAGACACTTCACACCGATCTGGGCTTCGGCCTGCGGGTCGTGGCCATCACCGACCTGCGCCTGGGCTCCCTGGTCCAGCCCGAGGGCATCGACCTCTCCATCGCCCTCAAATTGGACGGCGGCAGCGAAACCTTCGCCAAGTACGGCGGATCCACGGACACCAATAACGAATCAGTTATCCGCAGCTGCACCGCTGACATCATCTGCGAGGCCACGTTCACGAATCCCGACGACGGTGAGCCAGCAGTTTCGCACGTGCGGTGGGCACTCGAATCCGGCAAGAGCGTCTGCACGACGAACAAGGGCCCCGTTGCCCTCCGCGGCGCCGAGCTGACCGCCCTGGCCGAACAGAACGGCGTGCACTTCGAGTTCGAGGGTGCCGTCATGAGCGGCACCCCCGTCATCCGCCTCGCCAAGAAGATGTTCGAGGGGCTGAAGCTGAACGGCTTCGAAGGCATCCTCAACGGCACCAGCAACTATGTGCTCGGACGGATGGAGGCCGGACTGGACCTCGACGCTGCCATCGGTGAGGCACAGGACCTCGGCTACGCCGAGGCAAACCCCGCAGCAGACATCGAGGGGTACGACGTTCAGCTCAAGGTCCTCATCCTTGCCAATGAGCTGCTCGATGCAGGCATAGAACTCAAAGACGTCCAGCGACAGGGGATTTCGGCCGTGACGCCGGAGAATATCCGGAAGGCAGCCAGCGAGGGACGCCGGTGGAAGCTCGTCGGTGCAGCGCGGCGGAACCCGGACGGGTCAGTGACGGCAGGCGTATCCCCCGTAGCACTCCCCCTCGACCATGGGCTGGCTGGGGTTTCCGGCGCGACCAATGCCGTGTCGTTCGACACCGACCTTCTGGGCGCGGTGACGGTCTCAGGACCGGGGGCCGGCCGTGTGGAGACCGCCTACGCTCTGCTCTCTGACATCATCGCCATGCACGCAGCCAGGACGGGAGTAGTTGCAAATGCCTGAATCCACACTGTGTTCGACGGAAACCGCGCTGCCGCAGTTCCGCGATGTGACGAGCCCCTTTGACGGCAGAGTGGTCGGCGCGGTTTCGCTGACCGAATCCTCTGCCGGCAAAGCCGTGATCGAAACGGCTCGCATCGGCGCCCGGAAAGCACGGGCACTGTCCCGCAACGCACGCGGGAAGATACTGGACGGCGCCGCAACGGAGATTGAGAGGCGCAACGAGGAGTTCGCGCAAACCATTGTGTCCGAAGCCGGTAAAACAATCCGTCAGGCCCGGAAGGAAGTCCTGCGCGCAGTCAACACGCTCCGCCTCTCCGCTGCCGAAGCACGCCGGAACGCAGGCGAAGTCATCCCTTTTGACTCGTACGAGGGCTCGGAGGACCGCACCGGGTGGTACTCGCGCGAGCCCTTGGGCATCATTGCCGCGATCACTCCGTTCAACGACCCCCTCAACCTGGTGGCGCACAAAGTCGGGCCCGCAATCGCGGGAGGAAACGCCGTGATCCTCAAACCCTCGGCCCTGACGCCACTATCGGCCCAGATGCTCACGGACGCCCTCGTGAACTCCGGGCTCCCGACGGAAGCCCTCACGATTGTTCATGGCGACCGGGAAGTGGCCGAAACAATCATCAGGTCCCGGGACGTAAGAATGGTGTCCTTCACCGGGGGGTTCTCCACGGGTGAGAGTATCGCCCGCACCGCGGGCCTGAAGAAGCTTTCCATGGACCTTGGCGGAAACGCTCCCGTGATCGTCCTGGACGACGCCCACATCGAGAACGCAGTGGAATCCTGCGTCTCCGGAGCGTTTTGGGCCGCCGGGCAGAACTGTGTGGGAGTGCAGCGGATCCTGGTAGCCGCCCCGGTGTACAGCGCGTTCCGCCAGCGCTTCCTGGAGGCAACGGCACAGTTGGTTACCGGAGATCCACTGGATGAACTGACGGATGTCGGGCCGATGATCAGCCCCGCTGCCGTGCACGGGTTGCAGTCCAAGCTTGACGAGGCCCTCGACGCCGGCGCTGTCCTTCTCGCAGGCAATGTCACGGACGGCAATGTGCTTCACCCGACCGTTCTGGAAGCCGTCCCGGAAGACAGCCGGTTGTGGACGGAGGAAGTTTTCGGGCCGGTGGTCATGCTTCGAAAATTCAACACCTTCGAAGAGGCCATCGGCGTCGCCAACGCCATCGATTTCAGTCTCCACGCCGGCATATTCACCGACTCCCTGGCCAGGGCCATGGAGGCAGCCCACCGCCTCGAAGCGGGCGGCGTCATGATCAACGATTCCTCGGACTACCGGTTCGACGGCATGCCGTTCGGCGGCGCGAAGTACGGGAGCATGGGCAGGGAGGGCGTCCATTTCGCGTATGAGGAGATGACCCAGCCAAAGGTCATCTGCATCAAGAAATGATCGAAGCGGAGGGGCGCGGCCGGCCCTTGCGCCCCTCCACTTCCTCCGAGTAAGCAGCACCCAACTACGCCACCACCCACACTTTCACGCAGAGGATCGAAACCCATGACCACCCGCATCGAGACGGATTCGCTCGGGAACGTTCCCGTGCCGGCCACAGCCTATTGGGGGGCACACACTGCCCGCGCCTTGGAGAACTTCACCATCAGCGGCATTCCCGTCTCCCGCCACCCCCATCTGGTGCGTGCCCTGGCGATGATCAAGAACGCTGCGGCGCAGGCCAACTGCGAACTCGGCATCCTCAACCCGCGTGAAGCGACAGCGATCCGCGAAGCATGCCAGGAAATCCAGGAGGGACATCACCACGAACAATTCTGCGTGGACGTCATCCAGGGCGGTGCAGGCACCAGCACGAACATGAATGCCAACGAGGTGATCGCGAACCTTGCGCTGGAAAAACTGGGCCACCGCCGCGGTGAATACCAGCACCTGCACCCCATTGACCACGTCAACCGGTGCCAATCCACAAATGACACCTATCCCACGGCGATCAAGCTGGCACTGAGTTTCGCTACTGCAGAACTCAACCGGGAGTTGGGGAAACTTGCCGAATCCGCCCGCAACAAGGGCGCCGAATTCGCCGACGTCGTGAAGATGGGCAGAACACAGCTCCAGGACGCCGTCCCGATGACCCTTGGGCAGGAGTTCAATGCCTTCGCCGCGACGCTGGAAGAAGACCGCTGCAGGCTAATGGAATCCACAGCGCTGATGCTCGAGTGCAGCCTCGGTGCCACCGCCATCGGGACGGGCATCACCGCCGAACCTGGATATCAACAACTCGTCCTTCGGGCACTGTCCGAAGTGTCCGGCGTCCCGGTCTTTCCCGCTGCTGATCTCATCGAAGCCACGTCCGACGTCGGCGTTTTCATGCACATGTCAGGCATGCTGAAACGCACGGCCATCAAGCTCTCCAAAATCAGCAGCGACCTCCGGCTGCTGTCGAGCGGTCCACAGAACGGCTTCGGCGAAATTATCCTGCCTCCGCGCCAGGCCGGGTCATCAATCATGCCGGGAAAGGTCAACCCTGTCATCCCGGAGACCATGAACCAGATTGCCTTCGCAGTGGCCGGAGCTGACACCACCGTGACGATGGCTGCAGACAACGGCCAGCTCCAGCTCAATGCCTTCGAACCTGTCATTGCCCATGTCCTTCTTCAGAGCATTTCGTGGCTCGAACAAGGATCACGCGTTCTCCGTCGGTACTGCATGGAAGGCATTGAAGCGAACACCGGACGCCTCGCCCGCCAGGCGGCCGCCTCAGTAGGCCTCGCAACAGCTTTGATACCGGCCATCGGGTATGCCGCCGCTGCAGCGGTGGCCAAGGAAGCCCTCCAGGACGGGTCCGCCATCCTGGACATCGTCACCAGCAGGAACCTCATGGACCGGGACGCAGCTCAGTTACTGCTTGAATCCGCCGTGCTGCCTGTCAGAACTGCGGACATGTCCGGCGTCTGATCACTTCACTCGCTGGCGCGGACCCCTCCGGTCCCGCGCCTGATGAAACTCGAAAGCGTCATGGCCGTCACCGTGTCCGTCACGCCGGGAATTGCCGCGATCTGCTCCCAGATCTCCTGAACCCTTTCCAGCGACCGGGCCTCGACCCGGACCAACAGGTCAAAGTCACCGCTCACGACATCACACAGAACCACCTCCGGAATCGACCGCAGGACGGTGATGACGTCCGACCCCCGCACCCGGTCCTTCCTGTAAACCATCAGGAAGGCGGACACCGGACCCTGGCCCGGCGGCCCGGCAACAATCGTGTACCCCTGGATATACCCCTGCCGCTCCATCCGTTCGATCCGCTGGCGAACGGCATTCCTCGACAGGAGGACCTTGGTCGCCAGCTCCGCATGGCTCATGCGGGCGTTCTTAGTGAGCTCCGCAAGAATCCTCTGATCAATCTGATCAAGACTCACTCGATCCACGCCTACCCTTCACCGCAACAATCCCCCGGGCACTACCGGAACGGAACCAATATCAAGACCGAAAGCCCGCGAAAAAATGACACCTCTGCACCAGGCCCGTCCCTCTCTCACTGGCGTTAGCTGCATCTTGTTCGACATGGACGGCACGCTCCTGGATTCAGCTCCCGGCGTGACAGCAAGTGCTGCCCAGGCCCTGGCAGCTGTAGGTGCGCCAATCCCGGCGATGGACACTCTGCGCCGGTTCGTCGGCCCGCCGATGATCGAGTCCTTCAGAACAGTCTCACAGTTGGACGAAGAAACCGCCCAAAAGGCCCTCCAACATTACCGCAAAGCGTATGCCGCTCATGGCGCTGAACAGTCCAGTCCATACGACGGGATCAAAGACTTGCTTGAGCACCTGCACACGGCCGGTATTCCTATGGCCGTAGCCACTTCCAAGGTGGAAGACCAAGCAGTACGACTTGCACGACGGTTTGGGATTGAGCGCCACTTCATCAACGTATGCGGGGCGTCAGACTCCGATGGAAGAGCGAGCAAGGCTGAGGTCATCGCCGAATTGCTGCTCCGGCTCCAACGCGAAGGCGTGGACATCTCCCGTCCCGCAATGGTCGGAGACCGAAGCTACGACGTCGCGGGGGCAGCCAAACACGGCATCCCCACGATATTCGCACTCTGGGGGTATGGGGAGGCCGGGGAAGCATCACAAGCGGCCGCCGTCGCTGCCTCCCCCGAGGCCCTGCTGCCACTGCTCCTGAAACACGACCACACATGGAGGGCGCTCGTAGTGCGAGGCTTGGCAACGAGCGGATCGCCGGTTACAGGCTCCGGTGGTGTTCGATCAGCCAGCGGGCCATTTGCTGCGCCCGCTTGGAAGCCAGAATGTCGCCTTCGGTCGCCGAGATGATGGCGCCCTTCATCAGGATGTGCCAGGAACGGGCAAATTCCTCGGGGCGGTTCAGCCCGGCTTCCTCGGCCAGAGCCTGGATGTGGTCCCTGATCCTGCTGAGGTATCCGATGCTTGCCATCCCCAAGGGGTGCCCCGGTCCCATCTCCAACAGGACGTTGATAAACGTGCACGCCTCGAAGTCTTCCCGCTTGAACCAGTCCCCGAATACGTCAAAGACGGCCAGTAGCCGTTCCTCGGCAGTGGTGCCGCGGCGCCTGGCCTCGGCCACGATGAGGTCCACGGTCCACACCTGGTCGCGCAGCTCCAGGAAGGCAAGCACCAGAGCGTCCTTGGATGGAAAGTGCCGGTAGAACGTTGCTTTGGAGACGCCTGAGCTGTCGATCAGCTCGTTAACCCCGACGTCGCGGATGCCGCGGCGGGAGAACAGTTCGTAGGCGGTGGAGAGAATGCGGTCCACTGGATCATCGCGACCGGCCATCGCCGCGGCGGGCAACAACGTGGGACTGGCAGCTTCGTTGGCGGTCATTGTGGAAGAAATTTTACACCGGACCCGCGGAGCGGACTTGTGTGTCGTAAGTCGGGCTTCCATCGTCCAAAGAGTCGACCCCCGGCCTCATGCGGTACAAGGCCGGGTAAATACCCGGACGTCCCTCCCGTGGACGGCACGGGAGAATCCGGGGTTCAGCAAGGGCTCAGCCCGGCCGGGGTGGCTCCCGCTCCCGGGGCTCGGCGCCACCGCATCATCATCTGGTGATTCCGGGCAACGGCCCGCCCGCCAAGAAAATGTGCGGCGGAAGGGATACGGATGCGTGGCAGCCGGGCACGGGCCCCGGATGCTCCATCAGCGGCCGGGCCCTCCTGCCGGACTCGGTTCTGTGCAGCTGCCCCCGAAGGAACCTGGACCGCCGCGGGTTCCTTTACGCCGTCGTCTCCCGGTGCCGGGATTTCACAAACCAGCCCCATTCCGGCGTACTCACGTACGGCGGCGATTCCTGCCACTGCGGACGGCTTGTCGGGGAATGATCTGGAGAGCGCCATCACCGTCCCGTCCGGGGCAGTCAAACGAAATCGATAGGAAGCATCGGAGCCGGTAAACAGTTCGAACATTCCTGCCATTGAACCCTCCTGAAAGTTGGGATCATTCTGCTCCGGTGACGCCGTTGTCACCGGAGGCAGCCTGAATCCACCTGTAGGACGCCGGCCGCTAGCAGAGGGCCGGATCGGATTGATGAATTCATGAAAGTCTGAACTACCCCCGCCGTCTGCGCAAGGGGCGCCCACACACCTGCCGCCGGCGGCGACACGACGGTACTCCGACGCTACGATGTATGTGCGAGCGGGCCCGCCAGAACGAGTGGGAGACAGACTTTTCTGTCTCGCGTGTGCTAATTTCCTCGGACCAGGTCCGGCACGGGCCTTGGGCCGTGAGTATTGGATGCGAAGGAGAAGGCCCCCATGGCGGACGGATTGCCTGCAAGCCTTGTCCTGTCCGATGTGAAGGCCGACCTCTTCAAGGCGATGGGGCACCCTGCACGGGTCCAGCTCCTGGAAATGCTTGCTGACGGCCCAGTGGCCGTCAGCACGCTGCGCCACAACACCGGCCTCGAACCCTCCAATCTGTCCCAGCATCTCGGTGTGCTGCGCCGCCAGCACCTGATTCTCCCGACCCGGCGGGACGGGCGGCTGTTTTATGAGCTTGCCTGCCCCGAAGTGAACACCTTGCTGGGCGACGCCCGCTCCTTGCTCGGAACCCTCCTTCGCACCGCCCGGTTGAGCCTCCCTCACGGCGAAACCTCAACGGACGACGCGATCCTGTAGATACCGGCGTGCCGAGACGAGCGGCCGCTCCGCGGTTTCGACACAGACGCGAGACAGACTGGTCCAACGTTCGATATCCTTTCCTGACCGCCGGGTGCGGCCCGTCATCGGGCACGAATCGCTTCCCGGCTCAACTGCAATGAGGCAGAGACGGGACTGGAGGACAACCGGTGATCGATAGTGAAATCCTGGCTGTGGAAGCGGCTGCCGCCCGGCTTGAGACGTCCAGAACCAGCGAGGAGAACGCGGCCAACCTGCAGTCCGCCGTCGCCGCGGCAGTCACACACGGCAAGTCCATAAGGGACGTGGCCGCCGCCGCACACCTCACGGCACTGGAGGTCCTGGACGCCGCCGACGCAGTCACCTACCCGGGACCGGCGTCGCAGGCGCCGAATATGACGCAGTGAGCGTCACCCGCCCCACACATATTCGGAACGCCGGAACGCATACTGCCTTCCCGGGCCTCTCATCCGGGCCGGGCGTTGCCGCCGTTGCGCCCGGACGGCCGGCACCCGGACAATGGTGCTCATGACCCTCGTGACCCTGCTGGCCTTTGGCGGGCTGTGCCTCCTGCTCTCCGTCACCCCCGGCCCGGATACGTTCCTGGTGCTGCGGATCTCGCTGCAGAGTGCCGGGGCCGGCCTTGCCGCCGCGCTCGGCTCGGCCGTGGCATCCATGGTCTGGGCCGCGCTGGTGGGCGTGGGGCTCGCCGCCGTCCTGGAGGAATCCGCGGAAGTGTTCCGCTGGCTGAAGATCGCGGGCGGGCTGTACCTGCTGTACTTGGGAATTTCTTCGCTGATCCGGGCCCGCCGCACAAAGTCCTCCGCGACGGCCGGCCGCACTCCCCGCCGAAGCTACAGCCGGCGGGCAGGGTTCGGCGCCGGCGGCCTCTCCACGCTGCTCAACCCGAAGGTGGGCCTGTTCTACCTCGCCGTCGTGCCGCAGTTCATTCCGCACGGCGGCAACACGCTGGACACCGCCATGGTGTTGGGTGCCATCGAAAGCGCCATCGGGTTCCTCTATCTGGCGGCCGTATCCATCGCGGCGGCGAAGGCCATGGCCTGGCTGCAGCGCCCCCGGGTGAGCAGTTGGCTCGAACGCGGCAGCAGCGGCATCATCGCCGCGCTCGGCCTGGGCGTGCTGGCATCCAGCGCCAGCTCGTAGCCGTGCCGGAAGTGCGTGCCGGGGGTTTGAGGTGACGTTGGCTAAAGGCAGTACCGACAGGACGTTGCTGGACAAGACCTTCAGGGTCAGCCTGATTCTCAAAGGCCTTGACGGACTCTTGGAACTCGTGGGAGGAATTCTTCTGCTGCTGGTCTCCCCCGCGCAGATCGGCGCCTGGGTCCGGTTACTGACACAGCACGAACTCTCCGAAGATCCGCATGATCTGGTTGCCACCACCTTGGTGCACTGGGCCGGGACCATGACCGTCTCGGCGACCCTCTTCGGCGCCATCTACCTGCTGTTGCACGGAGCGGTGAAGGTGGTCCTGGTCTGGGCGGTGCTCAAGGATAAAATGTGGGCTTACCCGTGGATGATTGCCTTCCTGATGGCCTTCATCCTCTACCAAAGTTATGAACTCCTGGTTGCCTTCTCCTGGGGGCTAGCCCTCCTGACAGCCTTCGATATCTTCATCGTCTGGCTCACCTGGCGCGAATACAGGGCCCACCGCACCCGCAACGCGAACACCCCCGCCGGCAACGCTGCGCGCCAGGCATAACACTGGCTGATCTAGATCCAGTCCCGCCTCTTGAACCCCAGATACAGGAACACTGATCCGGCGACCATCAATGCGGTGGACAACCAGAGACCGTAATCGCTCTGGAAGCCGAAAAACGGCACGTTCTGCCCGAAGAACCCCGTGACCGCGGTGGGTACGGCGATGATCGCAGCCCAACTGGTGACCTTTTTCATGACCAGGTTCATCTGGTTCCCCTGAATACTGATGTGGGTCTCCAGAATGGTCGTGACCAAGTCACGGAGCGACTCCGTCCATTCCGTGGCCCGCAGTACGTGGTCGTAGACGTCCTGCAGGAACGGCTGCATGGCGGGGCTGCAGCCGACGAGGTCGTCCCGCCGGAGGAGGGTGTTGAGGACTTCGCGCATGGGCAGGACCACCCGGCGGAGCCGGACCAGGTTCTTGCGCAGCTCGAAGGTCTTTCGCTGCAGGTCGTGGTCGGGTGAGTGGTCATCGAAGAGCGATTCTTCAAGGGCGTCGATGTAGCCGTCCAGTTCCTGCACGGCGTCGAAGTGCCCGTCGACGATCATGTCCAGGAGGCCCCAGAACAGGAAAGGCACCCCGTGTGCGGCCAGGTCCGTCTCGGCATCCCAGTGCGCCATCAGTTTGTCCGTATCAAACCCTGGCCCGTGCACGGTCGCGAGGGCGTTCCGGGTCACGAATGCCGAGACCTCGGCAATGTCCACTTCCCCGCTGCCGGGCCGCAGCCCCGCCTGATAGGCCGAGAGGAACAGGTGGTTGGCGTAGCGATCCAGCTTGGGCCGCTGGAAATCATGGACGGCATCCTCAACGGCGAGGCGGTGAAACCCGTACACCGTCTCGACACCCAGAAGGTCATCCGCCGTCGGGTCCGTGAAATCGATCCACAGCACCACGTCGTCCTGGTGCGCCAGGGCCTCGATCTCGTGGGCGCTGACGTCGTCGCGTTCAAGTTTTCCTTCGCGGTACAGCCGTATGAATACCATCCGCGTCATGCTACGGGAGCTGCCTCCGAACATCCTCAACGTCGTAAACACGCCGGCTCAGCGCGCCCGGGCCTGTCCGGGGAGTGGGGCCGGTGTCTATTCTGTTTATGGACCGGCGTGACATACCGTCCGCAGGAACGGGCACCGGAGGCACGCCGGATCCGGCGCGGGAGTATGTGTTCGCCGGGAAGGGAATCCGGGTCTGATGAACCGAAGACGAGCGTTCCTTTGCATCGCCGTGGTCCTGCTTGTGATCCTTGGGGCCGGCGTCAGCCAACCGGACGGGCCGGCCGGCCGTCTTTCGCCTGTCCGCCACGTGTTTGTGATTGTGCTTGAGAACGCTTCCTACGCGCAGTCGTTCGGGCCGAATTCGCGCCTTCCGTATCTGGCCCAAACGCTTCGCGGCCAGGGCGTTTTGCTGGACCAGTACTACGGGACCGCGCACTACAGCCTGGGAAATTACCTGGCCATGCTGGGCGGTGTCGCTCCGAGCCCCGACATCCAGATGGACTGCACGGCCTACACGGACATGGTGCACCCGTCCGCGGAACGCTTCGGGCAGGTCAAGTCCGACGCCGGCTGCATCTTTCCGGCGTCGGTGCCCACCCTGGCGGGCCAGCTCGCGGCACGGAACCTGACCTGGAAGGGCTACATGGAGGACATGGGCAACGTCCCGGGGCGGGAAGAAGCCGTCTGCGGGAAGCCCTCCCTGGGTCCCGGATCCACGGACCTGACGCAGGAAGCCACGGCCGGGGATGCCTACACGGCCCGTCACAACCCGTTCCTGTATTTCGCGTCAGTGGCAGGAACCGCGGCGTGCGCCGCGAATGTCGGGTCCCTGGCCCGGCTGCCCCAGGATCTGACGGCCGTCTCAACCACCCCCAACCTGTCGTTCATCTCCCCCAGCCTGTGCAATGACGGACATAACCAGAACTGCGACGGCCAGCCTGCCGGTCCCGCGGCGGAGGATGCCTGGCTGCGCACCTGGGTGTCCCTGATCTCGGCATCTCCCGCCTTTCAGGAAAGCGGTGCCATCATCATCGTCAACGATGAGGCCGACGGCGACACCAGCGCCTGCTGTAACGAGCCCTCCGGCCCCAACGTTGCCGCGCCCGGCCTGCCGCCGTCGGCCGCGAAGGATGGCACGTTTGCGGCCGGGCCCGGCAACGGCAAGGGCGGCGGACGCATCGGCGCGCTGGTGCTCTCGCCCTTCGTCCGTCCCGGGACGACGAGCTCCACACCGTATAACCACTACTCGCTCCTGAAAAGCATCGAAGACCTGTTCGCGCTGCCCTACCTCGGCTATGCAGGAACTCCCGGGCTCGCCGGATTCGGGGCTGACGTATGGACCGACGGGCGCGACGCCGGTCGCTGACCATGCGAACGGCCCGCGTGAGGCGGTCCCCGGCCGCGCAGCATGGGGCTTTGGCAACGGCTGCAGCTATGGCCCCCGGCCTGCGGCAGTGCCAGTATGTTGAGAGTCACGCTCAATGATGGCGCCCCGGCTCCCGGCAGAAAGGTGCTCGGTCATGACCTACATCAACAACCTCGGCGATGTGGGACAAGGCGACGTCGCCATGGCCGGCGGCAAAGGCGTCGGCTTGGGCGGCCTCGTTCAGGCCGGGCTGCCGGTTCCCCCGGGGTTCGTGCTGAACACCGCAGCCTACGCGGATTTTGTGGAAGCCAATCGCCTTCAGGCCGGCATCCGTGAGCTCGACTCGCTGTCACCGCTGGCATCGCCACAGGATTACGAGGATGCCTCGAACCGGATCCGCGCCCTGTTCGCCGGCGGAACCATGCCGGCCGCTATCGCAACTGAGCTCGGTGCCGCCTACCGGCTGATCGGCGACGGGGATGCAGCCGTGGCGGTGCGCTCCTCCGCCACGGCCGAGGACCTCCCCTCCGCCAGCTTCGCGGGGCAACAGGAAACCTACCTCAACGTCGTCGGGGCGGAAGCCCTGGCCGCGGCCGTGACCGATTGTTGGGCCTCCCTGTGGACGGCGCGCGCCATGGCCTACCGGGCCCGCGAAGGCATCGGACCGGACGCGGTGCGCCTCGCCGTCGTGGTCCAGCGGATGGTCGAGGCCGACGCCGCCGGGGTGATGTTCACCGCCAATCCGGCCAACGGGCGCCGCGACCAGATCTTGATCAGCGCCGCGTGGGGCCTGGGCGAATCCGTGGTCAGCGGCACGGTCACCACCGATGACGTCGTCGTCGAAGCGGGCTCTGGCCGTGTGCTCTCGCGCCGGACCGCCGACAAGGAAGTCATGACCGTCGTCGCGGACCACGGCACCCGGGAGCAGCCTGTGCCGGCGGGCCGCCGTCGTCAGCCCGTACTCGACGACCAGGCCGCGGCCGAGCTGGCCGGCTACGGAACCCGGATCGCGGATCATTTCGGGGCCCCGCAGGACATCGAGTGGGCACGGGCCGGTGGCGAGTTCTTCCTCCTGCAATCCCGCCCGATCACCGCACTGCCGGAACCGGCAGCTGATGCTCCGGACACGTGGCCGGTGCCCTATCCGAAGGGGCTCTACTTCCGGGCGAGCATCGTGGAACAGCTGCCTGACCCGCTCTCACCGCTGTTCGCCGATCTCATTGACGGCTCGGTGTCCCGGTCGCTGAGGGCCTTGATGGCCGGCGCCATCGGCAAGAACGTCATTGGGGAGGACGACGTCGGACTGCCCACTATTAATGGCTACGCCTATTACTACTACCGCACCTCGGCAATGTTGCGCGTGACGGCCATGTCGCTGGCTGCGATGCGCGCGCTGATCCGCGGCACGGCGCACATGGGAGTGGCCGGCTGGCGGGAGTATTCGCATCCCCGCTACGAACGGGTGATCAAGGACTGGTCGGCGAAGCCCCTCGGGGGGCTCTCCGGGGAGGAATTGTTGGAGGGTGTGCAGACGTTGCTGGACGCCGGCACCGTCTACTACACGGCGGTGCAGTCAATCATTCCGGTCGCCGCGACAAGCGAAATCTCCTTCCGGGCCTACTACGACAAGTTAGTTCGGCGCAACGGAGACGCCCCGGCCCAGACGTTCCTCCTCGGCTACGACAGCGAACCCATCCGGGCCGAGAAGTCGCTGTACGACCTCGCAGCCTGGGTCCGGGGTGTTCCGGGCCTCGCCCCGGCGATCCTCAACGCACCGACGCCGGCCCTGGTCGAGTCGCAGCGCACCGGGGTGCCGCCGGCCGCCATGGACCAGGCACTCTGGGGGCAATGGCGTCCCCGCTTCCAGGACCACCTCGGCCGGTACGGCCATGCAGTCTACAATCTGGACTTCGTCTGCCCGGTGCCCGCAGATGATCCCTCGCCGCTGCTGGAGACGGTGAAGTTCTACCTGCGGGGACAGGGCACGGACCCGCATGAGCGCCAGCGGTTGTTGGCCGCCCGCCGGGAAGAGGAAACCGGCCAAACGGCCGCCCGGCTTGGGCCGCGGCGCCGGGCCGCGTTCCTCCGGCTGCTCCGGTGGGCGCAGAATGCCGCCCCGATCCGCGAGGACGCCCTGGCCGACGTCGGACTGGCCTGGCCGCTGCTGCGGCGGATGCTGCTCGAACTCGGCCAACGGCTGGTTGGCTCCACCGTCATCGCCGAGCCCGGCGACGTCTTCTGGCTCCGCCACCGGGAGCTGCGAAGCGCCGTCGAGTTCGGCCTCGCCGCGCCGGGCGCACCGGCGGCCGTGGCCATTACCGGGGCAGACCGGCCCGTCCGGGCGGCCGCCATCGAGGAGCGCAGGATGCTCTGGCGGGGCCAGGCCAAGGCCTCCGCCCCGCAACTGCTGCCCGAGAGCCGGTGGATGGAGCGGGCCTTCGGGTCCATGATGCCGGCAGCCTCACAACAGCAGCCGGGCGACGTCATCAAAGGCACCGGCGCCAGCTCGGGCCGGGTCAGTGCTCCCGCCCGCGTCCTGCGAGGACCCGAGGATTTCGCGACGATGGTTCCCGGCGACGTCCTGGTCGCCCGCATCACCACTCCCGCGTGGACCTCGCTGTTCGCGATGGCCTCCGCCGTGGTCACCGACGTCGGCGGCCCGTTGAGCCACAGTTCGATCGTCGCCCGGGAGTACGGCATCCCGGCCGTGCTCGGCACCGGCGTGGCCACCCAGAGGCTGACCAGCGGCCAGCGGATCCGGGTCGACGGCGATGCCGGCACTGTCACGATCGAGCGGGGGCCTCGCCCAGCGGACGGTGGATCCGCCTAAGCCCTGCGCAACTGCTCCGCCCGCTCACATCCCGCCGCCACCCTCGCGTGGCTTCGGGCCGCATCATGTCCGAGATTCGACACCGGCGCCCGGGCCGCGGCGCAACCTGCCGTTCACCACCCCGCCCGCATCGACGATCTGCGCCACCGCGGCCGCCCAGGCGGCAGGCAACACTGACCAGCACGAGGGCAACGCCCAATGGGAATCACCTCACGATGAAGGTGGCAACCGATAACGGCGACGAAGGCGACGGCGCCAAAATCCTCACCTGCGAAGCCGCCGTTACCCCCGCCAAATAGGGCAATCCGGCGGCGGCCGGACCGCGACACCGCGGATCCCGGCCCATCCGTGGCGACCGACACTAAGCAGGCTTTCTTTGGCCTCGTGCCGTTTACCGCGGATTCATGACGAGCCCCTACCGTCGGCGATGAATGCGAAGCCGGCCTTTGACGGCCGGTACCCCTGAACCGGAACGATTGGATAACCCATGCCTCATCCAGCACAACGTTTTACCCGAAAGCGCGTCGCCGCCGCCACGGGCGCTGCAGCCCTGGCGGCCACGGCGCTGACAGCCGGAGCGATCGGCTTCGGCGCAGGGCCGGCTTCTGCCGGCGAAAATCACAGCGGCACCGCGACGCCGATCAAGCACGTGGTGGTGATCTTCCAGGAGAACGTCTCGTTCGACCACTACTTCGCCACCTACCCCCAAGCCGCCAACACCCCGGGTGAAGCCCAGCAAGGCACGGGCACCGCAGCAGCTTCCTTCACCGCCGCGAAGAACACGCCCAAGGACATCAACACTTTGGCTACAGCGGGCCTCCTGGCACCGAACAATCCCAACGCGGTGCAGCCGGCCCGGCTCTCGCCGATGCAGGCCGTCACCTGCGACCAGGACCATGGGTACACTGCCGAGCAGAAGGCGTACAACGGCGGCGCGATGGACCAGTTTGTCCAGTTCACCAGCCGGGACTCCTGCGGCACCAACCAGTACGGCCGCCCCGGGCTGACCATGGACTACTACGACGGCAACACCGTCACCGGCATTTGGAACTACGCCCAGAACTACGCCATGAGCGACAACCACTTCAGCACCGTCTTCGGGCCATCCACTCCGGGCGCGCTGAACCTGGTCTCGGGCCAGACCCACGGGGCCACGGAATACACCGCCGCCGGGCAACCCGTGGCCACACCGGCAGCCGGAAGCAGCACTGTCCGCCAGCCTGACGCGAACGGCGTCGGGACTGTCATCAACGATCCGGACCCGGTCTACGACGACTGCTCGAACAATAGCCACGCCAAAACCAACAACCTGGCCGGCATGACCGGCAGGAACATCGGGGACCTTCTCAGCGCCAAGGGCACATCCTGGGGCTGGTTCCAGGGCGGCTTCACACCGACCACTGCCGCTACAGGGACCACGCCGGCGTCGTGCCTGTCCAGCCACACGAACGCCGCCGGAGCCAGCGTCGTTGACTACTCCCCGCACCACCAGCCGTTCCAGTACTACGCCTCGACCGCCAACCCGCACCACCTGGCGCCGGCGTCGGACGCGGAAATCGGCCACAACGGCCAGGCGAACCACCAGTACGACCTCACCGCTTTCAACAAGGTGGTCAACACCGACAACATGCCCGCCGTGTCCTTCCTGAAGGCGGGAATGTACCAGGACGGCCACGCCGCCTATTCTGACCCGGTCGACGAGCAGAACTTCATCACCAACACCGTGAACCAGATCCAGAACTCCAAGAACTGGGAGAACACGGCCGTCGTACTCGCCTACGACGACTCGGACGGCTGGTACGACCACGCCGTCGCCAAGGTGAAGAACTCCTCAAACTCCGCCGACGACGCCGCCTGGTGCCAGACCGCTGCGGCCAGCGGGATCCCGATGGCCAGCGGTTACGCTGACCGCTGCGGCCCCGGCCCCCGCCAGCCGCTCGTGGTCATTTCACCGTATGCGAAGAAGAACTATGTGGACCACACCCAGACGGACCAGGCCTCGATCCTGCGCTTCATCGAAGACAACTGGCACACCGGCCAAATCGGCGACGCCTCCGCGGACGCGACAGCCGGCTCGGTGAACGCCATGTTCAACTTCGACAGGCAGCGCACCGACAAAGTCCTGCTCAACGAACAAACCGGCGCCGTCGCCTCCATCACCAAGACAGAGGACGGCAACAACTCCGGCCACGACGACGGCGGCAACAACCGCGGCAGCAACTCCGGGGAGTAACTGCCCGCAGCGGACCGGTCCGTGGCCGCCAGGAAAACATCACTCCAGGAAACGCCATCCGGCCGGCAGCCGGGTGGCGTTTCCGGTACCTCCTCCAGCTGGCAGCCGGCCGGAGGGACGGCCACTAGAATTGGCCGGTCCCTGTGCTTTGTTCCGGCCCTGCAGACGCCCGGCCACCGACGGAAAGACCCCATGACGACCACTTCTGACCACGCCGTACCGGCCCAGGTTGACCTTAAGCAGGCCGCAGCCCCGGACCGCAAACCCCTGGTCCGCTGGCTGCTCGCCAACCAGGTCGCACCGGCCGGCCCCGAAGCAGAGGAAGATCACAAGCCCAACGCCTGGTGGAAGGTCATGTGCCTGACCGGCGTCGACTACTTCTCCACCCTGTCCTACCTACCAGGCATCGCGGCCCTGGCCGCCGGCGCCCTGTCCCCGCTGGCGACCCTGCTGATCGTGGCACTGACCCTGCTGGGCATGCTGCCCATGTACCGCCGCGTCGCGCAGGAGAGCCCGCACGGGCAGGGGTCCGTTGCCATGCTGGAGAAGCTACTGCCGTTCTGGCGCGGCAAGTTCTTCGTCCTGCTGTTGCTCGGGTTCGTCGCGACCTCGTGGATCATCACCATCACCCTGTCGGGCGCCGACGCCACAGTGCACCTGCTGGAGAATCCGATGATCCCGCAAGGCCTGAAGGGCAGTGCCGTCGTCATCACGGTGATCCTGCTGCTGATCCTGGGCGGGGTATTCCTTCTTGGCTTCAATGAGGCCGTCGGCGTCGCCATCCCGCTAGTGGCTGTCTACCTCCTCCTGAACGCCGCCGTCGTCGCCGCCGGGTTCGCGCACGTCTTCTCGGACCCCTCCCTGATCGCCGGCTGGCAGGACCGGCTGCTCTCCAGTGCCGGCGGCGGGCCGATGAGCCTCATTGGTCCGGCAGTCATCGCCTTCCCGTTGCTGGTTTTGGGGCTCTCCGGCTTCGAGACCGGCGTGTCCATGATGCCGCTGATCAAAGCCACCGGGAACACCCCGGAGGACGTCATGGCCTCCAGGGTCAAGAACACCCGCAAACTCCTCACCACGGCGGCGGCCATCATGAGCGTCTATCTGATGTCCACCAGCTTCCTCACCACGGTCATGATCCCGGCCAAGGAATTCCAGGACGGCGGACAGGCCAACGGCCGCGCCTTGGCGTTCCTCGCCCACGACCTGTTCGGCGCCGGATTCGGCACCGTCTACGATATTTCCAGCGCCCTGATTCTCTGGTTCGCCGGCGCTTCCGCCATGGCCGGGCTCATCAACATCGTGCCCCGCTACCTCCCCGCGTACGGCATGGCACCGGAATGGGGCCGGGCCGTCCGCCCGGTCGTGATCGTCTACACCGTGCTGAGCGTCGGCATCACCATCGCCTTCAACGCCGACGTCAACGCCCAGGCCGGCGCCTACGCCACCGGCATCCTGGCCATGATGGTCTCCGGTGCGGTCGCCGTGACAGTCTCAGCGGTCCGCCGGCACAGCCGTGCCGGGACCCTGGGATTCGGCGCGCTGACCCTGGTCCTGCTGTACGCACTGGTCGCCAACGTCATCGAAAAGCCCGACGGCATTGCGATTTCGGCATTCTTCATCGCCGGCATCATCATCGTCTCGCTGATCTCGCGGGTGAAGCGCACCACCGAACTGCGCCTGGAAACCATCGAGTTCGACGAGGCAGCCCGGCAGTTCATCACCGACTCGATCGCCTTCGACGGCCAGCTGAACGTCATTGCCAACAAGCGCCAGGCAGGCGACAAGGCCGAGTACGCCGACAAGGAGTACGAGCAGCGCGGCCTGAACCCGGTCCCGGGTCCGGCGGACGTCATCTTCCTGGAGGTGGAGATCTCCGACCCGTCGGCGTTCAGCCACACGCTCCGGGTCGAAGGTATCGAAGTGGGCGGCTACCGGGTATTGCGGGTGAAGTCGCCGGCGGTGCCGAACGCGATCGCAGCGGTCCTTCTGGCCATGCGCGACTCGACCGCCACCAAGCCCCAATGCTATTTCGAGTGGTCGGAAGGGAACCCGATCAGTCACCTGATGCGGTACCTGTTCCTGGGCCAGGGCGACACGGCCCCGCTGGTGCGTGAGATCCTCCGCGAGGTCGAACACGACCCGGCCCTCCGCCCGGGCATCCACGTCGGCTGATGGCCGCCGGGTGGGCCGCCGCACCCACCCGTCTGTTCCTGCGCCGGACTGGGGCTCGACGCCGGATTAGGGCTCGACGTGCATCTTCGCGGCTTCCTCAAGTTCGGTTGCCTGGGTCTTTGCCAGGCGCCATTCCGCAGCAGTGTCGATGCGGCGGGTGAGTGCCCAGTAGAGGACGGCCGAGACCGGCAGGCCAATGAACAGGGAGATGTCAGCGCCACCCATTGCCTCGGCCGCGGGTCCGACGAAGAGTTTTCCGGCGGAGAAGAAGGGAATCATGACCAAGAAGCCCACGAGGTAAGACGTGATTCCGGGCCAGCCCCAGCGTCCGTAAATGCCGTGAGGATGGAAGATCTCCGCGATGGCATAGTGGCCCTTGCGGACGACGAAGTAGTCCGTAAGGTTCACCGCTGTCCACGGGATGAAGAAGTACAGCACCAGCAGCAGGAAGTCGTTGAAGTTGGCGAGGAAGTCCGCGGATGCGAAGTTGGCGAAGACGAGTGAGATGGCCGCGGTGATCACGATCGTGACGACGCGGATTTTGACGGTGGGCCGGATGCGGCGCAGGCTGTCGATGGACGAGATCAGGGTCAGGGACCCGCCATACATGTTCAATGCCGTGACCGACAGGAGCCCAAGGGAAGCGATGAACAATGCGATCGCCCCGAACCCCGGGAACAACTTGTTGGCAGTGTCCTGGATCGAGGTGATGGTATCGAACTCCGTGCCGGCTGCCGCGGCAATGAATGATCCCAGGAACATGACCCAGATACCGCCCAGGGCACTCCCCCAGAACGTCCACTGGAACGTCCCGCGCCCGGATTCCGGGGGCAGGTAGCGGGAATAGTCCGAGACGTAAATGGCCCAGGAAATTTGGTAGCCGGCCGCCACGCCCAGTTGTCCCAGGAAGGGGACGAGATGGAAATCGGCCAGATTGAACGCGCCGCCGGGCAGGTCAAGGTGGGTGAGGACAGCCACCGTCAGCAGCGCCAGCATGATGATGGTCAGGTAGGTCAGATAGCGTTCGAAGCCGTGGATCAGGTCATAGCCGAACAGTGCGACGGCGGCGGCGATAATCGTGATGACCCAGAACCAGAGGGTTGCGTTTCCGATGTGAAGGGACCCGGTCACGGCCTCGCCGGCCAGGACGGTGTTGAAGACATTGAATCCCGCGTACTGCAGGTAGGCGAAGAGCCACACCAGCAGGGCCCCCACGTACCCGAACTGTGGACGGGACTGGATCATCTGGGGCAACCCGAGCTGCGGACCCTGAGAGGAGTGCGCCGCCATGAACAAGGTGCCCACCAGCACGCCGATGGCGATGGCGATCAATGACCAGATCAGGTTCCCTCCGGTCGTGATGCTGATCAGACCCACCGCGAGCGTGGCGATCTGGGCGTTGCTCATGAACCAGAGCGGCCCAATGTGCGAGACCTTTCCATGCCTCTCGTTGAGCGGAACATAGTCAATCGACCGGACCTCGAGTCCTCCGCCCGCCGCCTGACCTGTGGCTGTACTCATGACATGTCTCCTGGATGGTGCGATGCCGTCAGCATCGGTGCGGGATCGAAGGCTGCGGCCGGAACCTGCGGGGCCGCCCTAAGGGTATGAAGAGAATCACGTGCAGATCGCGGGCAAGAGTAAACTCGAATCGTGTCGTTCCCCTGGTAGGGATGACAGAATCGTGGTCGCCATATCGTGCGAATGTCAAGAGCTGTCGGAGGGCACTATTGGGCTCAACGGCAGGCATCGTCGGGTCTCTTGCCCCACAGACCGGCGGGCGGCCGGAAGCGGATCGGGCGATGCGAGCCGATCCCGCCGTCGGCCGTCCCCCATAGCCGTCCGTTCAAAGGTAACCGCCGATGTCGAACCTTGCTGTTGCAGCCGTCCAGGCCCCGGGGCGCCCGATTGGCGGGCCCTTCCGCGGCTTCGCCGATGAAGCCGCGCGCGTTCTGGCGGAATACCCCGAAACGCAGCTGATGGTTTTCCCCGAACTCCACCTCTTCAGCGACGGAGTCCCGGACAGGCAACGAACCGAAGCGCTCCAGGAGGCCGCGCAGCCGCTCGACGGGCCGCTCGTTAATGAGTTGAGGCAACTCGCCGGAGACCTCAAGCTCTGGCTGGTCCCCGGGAGCATCTGCGAACGCGGGCCGCATGGACAGCTGTTCAACACGTCCCTGGTGCTCTCCCCCGAGGGTGCCCTGGCGGCAAGCTACCGGAAGATCTTCCCCTGGCGCCCGTTCGAACCCTACGACCCCGGAGACACTTTTGTGACGGTCGATCTACCCGGATTCGGCAGGGCCGGCCTGTCCATCTGCTACGACGCCTGGTTCCCCGAGGTCACCCGCCAGCTGGCCTGGATGGGAGCCGACGTCATCATCAATGTCGTCAAGACCACCACCCCGGACCGGGCCCAGGAGCTGATCCTCGCCCGCGCCAACGCAATCGTCAACCAGGTGTTCATGATCAGCGTCAACTGCGCCGGGCCCACCGGCCAGGGACGCAGCATCATCGTGGACCCCGAGGGCGCCGTCCTGTCCGAAGCTCCGGACGACTCCCCCTGCGTGCTCTCCGCAGCGCTGGACATGGGGCACCCGGGGCGGGTCCGTTCAGAAGGTACTGCAGGATTGAACCGGATGTGGTCGCAGTTCCGGACCGATGACCCTCCCATCGAGCTCCCCATCTATGGCGGCAGAATCACCCCAGCTACCTGGACACCGGAAGCCCACACGAAGCACCAGCCGTAGCCTGGCTCGCCTGCCGCTGGAAGTTCGGATACGACGAGGCCGACGCAGTCGAAGTGTGGACCGGTCCGTGGACCGCCGACGACGAGTACGCCATCAACACGTGGGATTCCATGCTGGCCCGCTCCGTGCGCACCGGCGGCCGCTGGCTTCCGGCCATGGGCAACAGCGACGCCGACAGCGCCCCGCAAGGTCAGGGCATACACGAAAGCGGCGGCCGGTCCCGTGTGTGTTGGACCGGCCGCCGCCGAAGGAGATCAGTTGAGCCTCAGGCCTTGGCCTTCCGCTTCACCCAGCCCCAAACAGCCGTGGCCACGAGCAGCACCAAGCCGATGATGGCCAGCCAAAGCAGGCCCTTCACGGCGAAGCCAAGGATCGAAAGAAGGAGCCAAATGATAAGTAGTGTGATTATTAGTCCCATGCCGTAAAGCCTAAGCCACGCCAGAGGTCGCGGATGGCATTTTGGGCAGGGCGCTGGCCAGCTCCACCGCGGACATCGGCTCCTGGCAGTGGCGGTAGGCGTCGTCGCGGCGTACGGAGCCGCCACTGTCCCCGTCCCATCCCGGGATGGCTGCGAGGAAGGCCGCAGTCGTAGCCACCACATGCGAGTTGCCGCACTGGGTGCAGCTGATGGCGGCGGCAAGGGTCTCCTGCCGCGGATTCATCATGGTGACGGAGTCCGCGGTCAGGTGCCGGTCGGTGTCGCAGCTCGCGCACCAGGGCCGGCGGCCCCGGGGCTGATGGGCGTCCCGGGGCAGGTAAGTGCTGGATGTGATTGACATCCGGCTCAGACCAGGACCGGGTAGCTGGCCAGGATGTAGTCCGCCGCGGCCGGGCCTTTCATGCGGAGGCCGGTGCCCTTGGGGTGGACCTGTTTCTTCTTCATGGCCGCCCAGAATGCGTCTTCGGAGCGGGGCGCGGCCTGGCTCAGGAAGCACCAGCTGGTGTACAGCCCGTAGAGCGGGTCCCGGCCCAGGGCGCGATCGGATGCAGGGTCACGGGTGGTGGCTTCCTGCAGGAATTGGTCATAGTGAGAAGTTGCCATATGTGGCTCGATTCCTCGCGGTGCAGTCTGTGCCGCCGTGTGGCTACAGCAGCTGGACTTCAAGGCCGTGCACGCGGCGTCGAAGCATGATCCCGGGCTGCTGCGTAGCCGCAGATCCGGGGATAGAAGGTTATCGGGCCGGAAATCCACGTGCCGCGGAGGTCAGCCAAGCAACTTTTCTACAATGTAGACTGTATGCGTAGACTACATATTAAGCAACCTGTCTATTTTCCTGGCAGTGTGACTTGTCCCCGACCCGAACGGACCACCATGTCGCCCGAAGCGAACCCGGCGCCCCCAGCGGCAACCGGCAAGAAGAAGCGGCTCAGTCGTGAGATTGTTCTGTCCGCGGCGCTGGCCCTGGTGGACGCTGAAGGACTCGACGCCCTCACCATGCGCAGGCTCGGCCAGGAACTGGGACGGGATCCCATGGGCCTGTACCGCTACGCCGAAAACCGCGCAGCACTGCTGGACGGAGTCTCAGAACTCGTCCTGAATGAACTGGCCATCTTTCCCGATGATCCCGACTGGCAGGCGCAGCTCCGCCGCATCGCCCACGACCTGCGGCTCCTGGCGCTCCGGCACCCCAATGTTGTGCCCCTCCTCGTGACCCGGCCCCTATCAACGCCCTTGGGCCTCAGGCCACTTGGGACACTGCGGCCGCTGGAGCAGATCCTGTCCCTGCTGATCGACGCCGGATTCGCGCCCGCCGATGCACTGCACGTCTACCGCGCCTACTACGGATTCCTTTACGGGCACATCCTCAACGAACTGCAGGAATTCATCGTTGACCCCGACGAAAACGAAGCGCTTCTCCGCCTGGGCCTACACCGCCTGCCACCGAAGGACTTCCCTCACCTCCGCGCCCTCGCCCCGGTCCTCGCCGACTACGACGGGATGGCTGAACTGGATGAAGGAATCACCATCCTGCTCTCAGGCCTGGCCGCGCGCCTCTCGCTGCCGGAAGCTCCGGCCAAACTCTGACGGTCGAGAAACCCTAAGCGCCGGCGCCGGCATCAATCCTGACGTTTCCGGCGCCCGCAAGGGCCCGCAGCTCGCGAAGGATCTCCAGCTGTTGACTGTTGATGGCCATCAGCAGGTCGATCTCCTCCTTGGACTTCACGTTGGTGTCGCGGTCGTGCTGGGCCATCGCTGCGGCAATCGCGTCCTGCCGCTTGGCCGCGATCAGAAGAATCGCTCCCTGCAGCCCCGCCAGCATCGAAAGAAAGAGATTCAACAGAATATACGGATACGGATCCCAGGCGTTGTTCGCCAGCGCCCAGCTGTTGACTGCCGCCCACACGATCATGAAGCCGATGAAACCGCCGACGAACGGCCAGCTGCCCATCCCGTTCCGCATGACATCCGCAGCCCGTTGGCCCCGCGTCAAGGATTCCTTATGGGTTTCGTGCCAAGTCTTTCGCTTATCGATCATGCCCCACCCTAACGCCGGGACTCCGATGTGGGCCCGGCGGGCCGCGGCGTCAGCCCCCGGTGGCCGCGCCGAGGGTGACGTCAGTGCTGTGCTGCCCGCCGTCGCGGTCGAAAGTGGCCTTGACGGTGGCCCCGGCGGCCTGTTCCCGCGCTGCCGCCGTGAGCTCGGAAGCATCAGTCACAGTCCGGCCGCCCAGCTCGGTGATCACGTCGCCGGCTTTCAAGCCGGCCTTGTCCGCCGCGGAGCCCGGGGTCACGGCAGCCACCTCTGCCCCGGTCGTGAATCCCGACGAGGTTCCCGCGGCCTTGTCCTGCACCGAGAGGCCGAGCTGGCCGTGCGTGGCCGTGCCCGTGCCGATGATCTCCTGGGCGACGCGTTTCGCGTTGTTGACCGGGATGGAGAAGCCGACGCCGATGTTCCCCGACTGGGCTGAGAAGGAGGACGTGGATCCGGCCGAGGCGATGGCCACGTTGACTCCGATGATCTCGCCGCTGGTGTTCACCAAGGCGCCGCCGGAGTTTCCCGGGTTGATGGCCGCATCCGTTTGGATGACGTTGATGCTGATGGAATCCTGCGCGGCACCGGAGGACCCGCTCTGCGAGCCGGGCGCGGCCGAGGAAGCGGTCTCGATGGTGCGGTTTGCTGCCGAAACGACGCCGTCCGTCACCGTTCCGCTCAGCCCCAGGGGTGCTCCGATAGCAATGGCGGTGTCACCGACCTTGACCTTGCCGGAGTCGCCCAGGGATGCCGCCACCAGCCCCGGGGCAGTGATGTGGACGATGGCCAGGTCCGAGAGCGGATCCGTTCCGACAATGGTCCCGGGGTAGACCTTGCCGTCGTTCGTCCGAACCTCGATGGCCGCGTTCGCGGCCTGTCCGTCCAGGGTGACCACGTGGGTATTGGTCAGAATATTGCCGGACGTGTCCAGAATGATGCCCGATCCGGTACCGCCGGAAGTGCCGGAGCTGGCGCTGATAGTCACCACACTGGGCGAGGCCTTCTGCGCGGCCGCTGTCACGGCGTTGACGCTCTCGGGATTGTTGACAATCACCGGCGTGTATTGGGTCGATTGGGTGGTGCCGGCGGCCGGGGCTGCGGTGTTCCAGATCGACGTCGCCGCTGCAGCCACACCCCCGCCCAAGGCACCCGCGGCCACCAGGCAGGCAACGAACACGCCGGTGCCAACCCGCCTCCCGGGTTTCCGGCCGGTTGCCGCGACTGCTCCTGCCCGGGGCGCCTCCGGCCGTGCCGGGTCTGCACCGGCTCGTGCGTTGTCGCTGTGCGTGAGATGGTCGTGCTCGCTCATGGGTCATCCTGATCTCGTCGTTATTGCCTGTGTCGACCTCCCGCCTGACCTGCGGGCGAACGTGTGCTCATGTCTTCTGTGAACGTCCACTGCCGGCCGGGGCCGCCAGGGGACGCCGGCTGGCATTCGTGGGCTTGGGGCGGACGCACCCCCGATGCTGCGTCCGCCCCCGGAGTCCCGGTCAAGCTGTGTCCCCATCCTCAAACCCGGGACTGTCGACTGTCTGTCGCGCCGCTGTGAACAGACTGTGAGCCTTTTCGCCGGCGACGACTGACAGGCCGCTGCACAGCCAGGGCAAAGGTTCCCCTCAGCCCCCGACAATTCCGTGGCAGGAAAGTGGTTACAGGAACACCGCTCCAAGGAGGACCCCGATGATCGTCTACCGCCCCATCCCGCCGCTGACGGCCGGCGGCACCGGACTCAAGGCGGCGCTGGTCGCCATGGCCTTGACCGCCGTCCTCGGCACCACCTGGCAGGTCCCCGGCGACAAGTCGGGGACACAGGAGAGCCCGCGGAAGGGCTGAGCAGACGATCATCCAGCTAAATTGGCCGTTGACCGGCGACAGTCTCCGATATATCGTTAACTATCGCCGAAGGATCGGCGATCATCTGAGGAACGCACCTCAAACGGAAGGACGATGCCGGTATGAAAGGCATTCACGACGACAAATTCACGGACGGCGGACCCGCCCAGGGACGCTTCGGGCGCGGCAGAAGCCGCCGCGGACCCCACGGACACGGCGGTTTCGGGCCGGGCCGCGGGTTTGGGCCAGGATTCGGACCCGGTCCCGGGCCGGGCTTTGGACCCGGCTTTGGCCCCGGCGGTTCACGTCGGGCCAACAAGGGCGATGTTCGTTCGGCGATTCTCTCCCTCCTGGCCGAATCACCATCCAACGGCTACGGCCTGATCAAGACAATCGCGGAGAGGACGTCCGGGGCCTGGCGTCCAAGCCCGGGCTCCGTCTACCCGACGCTGCAGCAGCTCGTTGATGAAGAACTCATCGCGCCCGTCAGTGAAGGCCGGCGCACGGAATTCACTCTCACCGATGCGGGCAAGGCCTATGTAGCCGACCACGCCGAGGAGCTGGACAATGCGTGGAGCACCGATTCCCAGGGATCCGGACCGGCATTTCACCAGAGCGTAGGAAAGCTCATGGGCGTCATCCACCAGTTCCGCTTCTCGGCCACCGAGGAACAGCGCAATGCCGCGATGGAGAAAATCGACGAAACCCGCCGCGCGCTGTACCACATCCTCGCCGACTAGACCCATTCCGGAGCCTTCGTCGGGAGGAACCGGCGCGAAGAGCTCATGCCGCGGGGAACCCATGGAGAGGCAGATCGGCGATGCCGCCTGAGAGCCTGAGTCCGGACAGCGCGGGCCCTGACAGCACGGGCCCGCCGGTGCCCGGAATGGCGCCCGGGGCTCCGCCTCCGCGGCGTGCGGTTGACCTATTGCGGGCGCTGCGGGTGCGGAACTTTGCGCTCTTTTGGACGGGGCAGCTCATCTCCGGCACGGGCACTTGGATGCAGATGGTGGCGATGGCCTGGCTTGTGCTGGACATCAGCGGGTCACCGGCAGTGCTGGGTCTGGTGACCACGTTGCAGTTCCTGCCGCTGCTGCTGTTCGTGCTGCCGGCGGGAGTCCTGGCCGATCGCTTCCCGAAGCGCACAATAATGCTGGCAGCCCAGGCCCTCGCCACGGTGCAGGCGCTTGTCCTTGGCTTTCTCGCCCTGACCGGGTCCCCGCAAATCTGGCAACTGGCCCTCCTGGCGTTCATCCTTGGAGTCTCCAACGCGTTCAACAATCCCGCACAGCAGGCGTTTGTCCCCGAGATGGTGGGCCTCACGCTGGTGCCGGATGCCGTGGCCATGAACAGTGTGCAGTTCAATTCCAGCCGGATGATCGGCTTCGCCCTTGGCGGGCTGGCGGTGGCCCAGCTTTCGGCCGCGGCGGTCTTTTTCATGAATGCGGCCAGCTTTGCCGCGGCACTGACCGCGTTGCTGGTCCTGCGCACCGGCGAGCTTCGCCTCTCCCGGAGCAAACCGGCCCGTCACGGCGCCCTGCGCGAGGGCCTGCAGTATGTCCTCCACACCCCCGCCGTCCTCTTTGTCCTTGGGGCTTTGGCCGTGGTGGGGACATTCGGCTACAACTGGCCGGTGGCAGCGCCGTTGCTGGCCCGCGACGTGCTGAACGTGGCGTCCGTCGGCTTCGGCGCGCTCATGTCGGCGTTCGGTGCCGGTTCCCTGGTAGCCGGCATCGGCTTGGTCGTTGTAGGCGGCAGCAACGATCGCCGGATGATCGTCTCGGGCGCTGTCCTTGCAGTGATTTTGATCCTCCTGGGCATCTCACAGTCCTACCCGGTGAGTCTGGGGCTCATGGCCCTGGCCGGCCTCAGCGGCACGGTGTTCACGACCACTGTCAACACCCGTCTCCAAGGACTCACGCCGGACCGGCTCCGCGGCCGGGTCATGAGCCTGTTCGTGCTGCTGCTGGCCGGCACCACCCCGTTCGGTTCGGCCCTGCTGGGGCTGGGCGCGGAAGCCTTCGGCATCTCGTCCGCCATCATCGGATTCGGCGCCGTCACTCTGGCAGGACTGGCCATGCTGCTCGTCCTTCGCGCTCGAAGGGACGGGCCTGCCGCGGCAAGACATCGGCCCTCCTGAGTGCCCGGGCATTGCCGGTCAGGACTCCAGGACCAGCAACTGGGCCTTGTCCGCGCGATACGTGGCGACCCTGCTCAGTCCCGCGAGTCCCCTTCGGACGGCCTGGTCATTGCGGTGTGCGGATTGGCTGGGGCCGGTTCGATCGGGCGTTTTCCGGTTGCACTCCAGCGGGTGAGGAAGTCGAGCTGCTCCTGGGCATGGCTTCCGGGTTCGGCGGTGTAGGCGATGAGGGTCAGGCCCTCGCCGGGGAGCTCGAGTGCGTCGCCGGTGAGTTCGATGTCTCCAACGAGCGGGTTGTGAAGGGTCTTGCGGGCTGAGCGGTGGAAGCGGACGTTGTGCCGTGCCCATCGTGTCGAGAATTCCGTGCTTCCAGTGGCGAGGTCCCCGATGAGGTTACTCAAGGCTCTGTCGTGTGGGTTGCGTCCGGATTCGGTGCGGAGGGCGGCGGCAAGATCATCCGCAAGGGTGGCCCATTCAACGAAGAAGTCCTGCGACCGCGGGTCGAGGAACATGAACCGTGCGAGGTTCAGCGGCAGCGTCGCAGGGCTAAGGATGTCCGTGTACAGGGTGAAGCACAGGCTGTTCGCGGCCACGATATCCATCCTGGCGTTGCGGACGTAGGCCGGCGTCCCCGTCATCCCAGCCAGGATCCGTTCCACACTCGGGCGCACTTCTGTCCGCAGCCGGCGCGCGGCCGGGGCCTCCGATGGCGCGGAGGCCCTGGCCAGGTCCAGCAGGTGGGTTCGCTCAGCCTCGTCGAGCTGGAGGGTGCGTGCGAGGGATTCGAGGACGGAGTCGGACACGCCTCGAAGGTTTCCCCGTTCGAGGCGGGCGTAGTACTCCGTGCTGACGCCGGCAAGCATCGCGACTTCCTCGCGTTTGAGCCCGGGCACCCTTCTGGCCCCGCCGTAGGCGGGTATCCCGGCCTGGGCCGGCGTGATGCGTGACCGCCGGCTCGTCAGGAACTCGCGGACGTCCTTGCTGTTGTCCATGGCTACTACGTTACGAGGCCCTTTGTGGCTCTAACAGGAACTGACAGTACACCGCACAACAGACACTCCCGCGTGCACGCGAGGGCTGGTTCCCTTGAATCAGTTCCGTTTCTGCCTCGCCGTCTTCGGCGCCGTTCTCGCCGGGCAGAGCAACTACAGCAAATGCGGCAGCGAAGATCCCCAAGCAAACGACACATGACCACAGGAATACAGGAATCCCGGATGAAGCTCACACCTCCCACCCCCGCGGCCAAGGGCCCGACGTCGAGGTTTACCGGAGACGTCTTCGTCAACGCGCTGCACAACGGCGAGGCCCCCTCCAGACTCGTGGCTGCAATGGTCCGGTTTACCCCGGGCGCCCGCACAAACTGGCACTCCCACCCCCTCGGCCAGACCCTGCACTGCACCGACGGGACCGGGCTCGTCGGCACCCGCGACGGCACAGTCATCGCCATGCGCCCCGGGGACACGGTCCACACCCCGCCCGGCGAGGAACACTGGCACGGCGCCACCAGGGACAACATGATGTGCCACCTGGCCATGGTCGAGCATCACGACAGGCAGAGCGCCACCTGGCTTGAACCCGTCACCGACCAGGACTACGAAACAGCCCACACCCAAACAAAGGAAACCCCATGAAAACCGTGACCCTCAACAACGGCGTCCAGATGCCGATCCTGGGCTTCGGAGTCTTCCAGATCCCCGACGGCGAAACCCAGGCCGCCGTCGAAGCCGCCCTCGCGGCCGGTTACCGCCACCTGGACACGGCGGCCTCCTACGGCAACGAGGAAGCCGTGGGCGCAGCGATCAAGGCAAGCGGAATCGCGCGCGAGGAACTCTTCGTCACCACCAAGCTCTGGATCCAGCACGCCCCGACCGGCAACGTTCAAGAGGACACGAAGCGGGCCTTCGGAAACTCACTCCGCCGGCTCGGCCTGGACTACCTCGACCTGTACCTGATCCACCAGCCGCTCGGGGACTACTACAGCGAGTGGCGGGCCATGCAGGACATCAACAAGGAAGGCCTGGCCCGTGCTATCGGCGTGTCCAACTTCCACCCGGACCGGCTGGTTGATCTCATCGACCACAACGAGATCGTCCCGGCCGTCAACCAGATCGAGACCCACCCCTTCCACCAGCGCGCCGCCGATCAGGCGCTGATGCGCGAACGCGGCGTCCAGATCGAATCCTGGGGCCCCTTCGCAGAAGGCAAGAACAACCTCTTCACCAATCCGGTCCTCAGCGCCATCGCCGAGGCACACGGCAAGTCCGTCGCCCGGGTCGTGCTCCGCTGGCTCATCCAGCGCGAGGTCGTCGTCATCCCCAAATCCGTCCGTCCCGATCGGATGGCCGAAAACCTCGACGTGTTCAACTTCGAACTCACGGAGGAGCAGATGAGCCAGATCGCCACCCTGGACACCGGCGCCAGCCTCTTCTTCGACCACCGCGACCCCGCCATGGTGAGCTGGCTGGGAGGCCGCAGGATCGACTGACCCTGCTCCTTCAGAGCGGACAAGCCCGCCAGCTTCATCTCCGCTCGGCGGCTACCAACCTGCTCTTCACATCTCCCGAAAGGACTCCATTATGAGCGATTCAAACCAGACCCGGGCCCAGCAACTCATCGGCGACTTCGCCCCCAAACTCGTTGACCTCACAGACCGTGTGCTCTTCGGCGATATCTGGGAACGAATCGAACTCTCCCCGCGGGACCGCAGCCTCGTCACGGTCGCCAGCCTCATCACCAGCGGCAGCACCGAACAGCTCCGCGGACACCTCGTCCGGGCCAAGTCCAACGGCCTGACCGAGACCGAACTCAAAGAGGCCATCATCCATCTGGCCTTCTACGCCGGCTGGCCCAAGGCGATGTCCGCCATCACGGTGGCCAAGGAAATCTTCGCCGCCCCGTGAACGCGTCTCCGGGCGTGGTCGCGCCCTGGAAAGGAGCCGGACGGGCATGGCGCCCGCAGTGGAGTGGGAGCAGTATGAGGGAATGAATCCGCCCAGCGCCGGGACCTGCTCAGAAGCGACTACGCAGTCTCCATGATCTCCGGTAGCACCATGAGTCGAAAGGAACGGGAAATGCGCCAGACAGGTGCCGCCATCGCCTTCTATGCGCTCAGTATTGTGCTGCTACCGGTCTCGCTACTCGGCTATGCGATCTGGGTGGTCAAGCTCCGGGCCGCGAAACCGTCCGGTGTGTCGACCAGTGCGCAAGCCCCGCTCTCGGCCAGGTGGGCGATGCACAATTTCGGCGTGCGCGAAGACCAGGCCGCGAACCGGCTGTTGCCCGTCCTGCCCGGCGTGCCCTGGCTGGGCATGCGGCTGGCATTCTGGCCGACGGTCTTGGCGCACCGCGTCACCGGATACGTCCCGAAGACCTTCCGTTACCCCTTCGAGGGCAATGTCCCTCCCCAGGCCGAGGCGTCGGCCAGGGTCACGTTCTTCGACAGCGCCGTGGACCGCTTCCTTCCCGCGATCGACCAGCTGGTCATCCTCGGCGCCGGTTTCGACACGCGTCCGTACCGACTCCCGCAGGACACGCCCGTCAGCTCCTTCGAGGTCGATGCCCCGAAGACACAGGCGGTCAAACGCGCCATGCTGGACAAGGCAGGGATCGACGCACGCAAGGTCACGTTCGTACCTGCTGACTTCGAGAAGGATGACTGGCTCGCCAAACTTGCCGACGCTGGGTTCGACCCCGGGCGCCCGGTGCTGTTCCTCTGGGAAGGCGTGACAATGTACCTCGAGCAGGCAGCGATCGAGGACACGCTGAGCAAGGTCGCGGGCTGCGCCCGGGGCAGCCTGCTCGCCTTCGACTACTTCACGACCGAGACTCTCGAATCAACCATGCTGTACTGGCGGTACGGGAGGGCGGCGGCCAAAGCAGTGGGCGAGCCGTTGAAGTTCGGTGTGGACAGCACACCGCCGTCGCGGGAGCGCCTGTCCGAACTTCTCCGATCCTGCGGGTTGGCGATCTTCGAACAGCATGTGCTCGGTCGTGAGACCACGAAGAAGCGCGCCTGGGGTGGCTTCGCGATTGCCGTGGTGCAGTGAAGCCGATGCCGAACGCGGCCGACAGCGGGGACGAGCCCGGACTGAGGCGTCAGGCGCGGAGGGATGCCAAGGCGTGGGAGAGGGGCATGGCTAACGCGGGACCGTGGCCCGGAAGAATGACCGACGCTTCTACGCCGTCGAGGACATGGGTCGCGGACAGCACGGTGCCCGGCTCGGTATGGAACATCGGATGGAGCATCTGCGGGCCTCTTTGCCGCGTCAGGGGGTGCCCAGTGATCAAGGAGTCGCCGGTGGCGATCACCCCGGCGCCGCGGAAATAGATGGAGGCGTTGCCCGGCGTGTGGCCGGCAACCAGAATCGCCTCAGGGCTGCCCGGGAGTTCCCGGAGCTGCTCCGCCGTCCAGGCCCGGGCCTCGGTGGCTGGATCGGCGTTCAGCGCGCCGGCGCGGATCGCGTGACTCATCCAGCGCAGGACGCGCGGACGCCAGGCGCGGAGGACAACCTGTCCCAGGCCGACCTGGTGCTTTTCGTGTCCCTGGACGTGTGCCAGCTCTTCGGGACTGCACAGGATCGGGGTCCCGAACGTTCGGGAAAACAGGGCCGCCGACCCGGTGTGGTCGACGTGACCATGCGTGATGAGGATGGCGCGGGCCTTGGCCGGCTTCAGCCCGGCGTAATCGATGGATTTCAGGACGAAGTCCGTGTCGCCGGGGTAGCCGCTGTCAACGAGGATGAAACCGGACTCGTCCCGGACGATGATCCAGTTGGATGCCGGGCCTTCGACAAAGAAGAAGCCGGGAGCCGGTTCGGAAACCTGCGATGAGGGCTGCCATGCGGTGTGGCCGGAATGCGCAAAAGGGTCGGGCAAAGGACTGTACTCCTGAAGATGGTGATCAGATGACGCTTTGTACAGCCTGCCGGGCATCCGCCAGATGGGCTTGGTAGACATATGATGCCAATCGGTTCAGGCAAACTCAAATCCACAAGTCGTGATCCTTGACCCTTGGCGGCACGGTTTTGACAAAAAATATGACATAAGCCCCAAATGGTGGAAGATGGCCCCCTGGTCATGCCAATTGGTTGCGTCATAATGGGCGGCGGCAACGACCCTATATGAGCGACGGGCGCAGGAGTCATGAACACGTTAGGCGACACGCGAGGCCGATGGGTCCTGGTGGACTATCTCAACAAGGAGCAGCCCGGTCTCCTGAGCATCGGTGCGGTGAACTACTCAGGGTCCAGTGTCCGCAAGAACCTCGATCCGCTGGGCCGCGAACTGCTGATGGACCGGATCAAAGCCGTCGCTGAGACCGGACGGCAAATCCACGACCCAGTCCATCATCGGGGCATCAATTACCGTGTTCTCGCAGTGCCGATTAGCTCTCCGATGACGAACACGGTTCTTGCAGTTCTGGCCGTCTACACTGCGGCGGGAGACAACCCGCCACCGCGCCCGCCGATCGGCGCCCTGGAGTGGACGATCTCCTCCACCGGGCACATTGAAACGTCCTGGAATGATGACCTCTTCGCCATCTACGAGATCGATCGTTCCGGGGAGAGCCCCACCGGGGACATGAACCAATGGGTCAGCGAACTGATCTCCCCTGAGGACAGAACCCGGATGAAGGTGACCATCGACGCGGCCATCACTTCGATGAACGCACAACGCTACCTGGTGCCGTACAAGATCATCACCAGATTCTCGTCTGCTTTGCCCGGGATCAAGAACCTCGAGGTGTCCGGTCGGGTCATCCCTGACGAACAACGGCAGGGCAAGTGGCTGCGTGCCATCACACGTGAGGTTCAGGAGGCCACCCCGTCCCCGATCACGCCTGGTTTCGGGGACTTCCAGTCCAGCAGCCTGCTACGCGCCGTCTTCGAACTCGCCGAGGAGCGGGTGCTGATGGCCGTCGACACCGCCTGCTGGCAGACCTTCATGACGTCCGGCTCTTGGCAGCGGTTCGGCATCCAGTCACCGAGATTCGGCTACCTCCCCCACGTCATCCATCCGGACGATTACCGCGCCTTTAGGGACACCGTTGAAAAGGCTCAGCCCGCCATCCGCGCGACAGTGCGCCTCCTGCACACAGACAGCACGTACAGGCCGTACACCGTTTGCGCCAGCAGCGGCCAAAGTGGACACGGCGACACTGACCGCTACGCCGTTGTGGCCTTGTCCCGCCTTACAGGGCCGTAGGGCCCCATGAGGGTTCGGGTGTAACCTGCTCAAAACCTCTGGCCGAGTGAAGGAGCTGGTGTGGACACACGAAAGCTGAAGTATTTCTTGGCCGTCGTTGACCACGACGGATTCAACCGCGCCGCAGAGCATCTGCTCATCGCCCAGCCGTCTCTTTCCCAGACCATCGCCGCCTTAGAGAAGGAACTGGGCGTGCCGCTTTTCCACCGGATCGGCCGCCGGGCAGTTCTGAGTGAGGCGGGCAAGGAACTCGTCGGGCCGGCACGTCTGGTGATGCGGGACCTTGATGCGGCGCAGTCCGCGGTCCAGGCGCTGCGGGGCGTGCGGAGCGGACGGCTGGACATTATCACCATGCCGTCGCCCGGCATCGAGCCGCTGACGTCCATGATCGCCGGGTTCACCCGCGCGTATCCGTCGGTCCGGCTCAACGTCAGTGCCGCGTTTACGCCGGAAGAAGTCATCGAATCCGTCCGCAGCGGCAGTACGGAGATCGGCCTTGCCGGCTCGCCCACGCCCATCCGGGTCCCGGGCGTCCAAGTCCTGGAACTGGAACGCCAGCCGCTGATTCTCATCGTCAATCCGGAGGCCGACACTTTCGCCCCGGGGACGGCCATCCAGCGTGATGACCTGGGCGGACACCGGCTGATCGCCAGCCAGCGCGGTTCCCTCATGCGCTGGCTCGTCGACGATGCGCTGGCGCGCGGGGTCGACGCCGAAATCGTCGTCGAGGTTGCCCACCGGACCTCGATCCTGCCGCTGGTCCTGGCAGGCGTGGGCCACGCCGTGATGCCCTCATCGTGGGCCCCGCTGGCGCACAAGTCAGGGTTGCGGACCCTCCTGATTGAACCCGTGTCCCATCTTGACGTGGCCATTCTGAGCCGTAAAGAAGGCCTGACGCCCGCCGCCAGGGCATTCCTGGACGTCGCAGCCCTCCACACCAAGTAACCCGCCCGTCGATTGCTCCGATAACGCCCTTTTGCGCGTCCAAAAGGGCGACCTCTCGGCAGTCGATGGAACAGACCAATAGGCTGCGCCTATCTACCGGATCGGATCTTGGTCTTGGACGGCGGGTGTCGCCTGACCGTCTACTTGAAGAGGACAGGCAGTGTGACGCTGCTAACACACTCAACAAGGAGGTAGGCCCGTGAGCGCCACCCAGATATTCAGCATCGCTTCCATCCCTGCCGATGGCGTCGGCAAGGAAGTTGTCTCCGCCGGCCGCCGTGTCCTGGACGCCCTGGCCCAGAATTCCGGCGGGAAGTTCGCCTTCGAATGGACGGAATTCCCGTGGGGCTGCGGCTACTACGAAAAGACCGGCCAGATGATGGACCCGAAGGGCCTTGAGGCCCTGAAGAACTTCGACGCTATCTACTTCGGCGCCGTCGGCTGGGAAAACGTCCCGGACCACATCAGCCTCTGGGGCCTGCGCCTGAACATCACACAGAACTTCGACCAGTGGGCCAACATCCGCCCGGTAAAGTTCCTCCCCGGCATCCAGTCCCCGTTGCGCAAGGCCGACCACACCGAACTCGACTGGATTGTGGTCCGCGAAAACAGCGAAGGCGAATACGCCGGGCTCGGCGGACGGAACCTCAGCGGCCGCGGCCCCGGCAACGAGGTCGCCCTCCAGACCGCTCTGTTCACCGAAAAGGGCTGCGAGCGGATCATGCGCTTCGCCTTCGACCTCGCCCGCACACGCACCGTGAAAAAAGTCTCCTCCGTCACCAAGTCCAACGCCCAGCAGTACGGCATGGTCCTCTGGGACGAAACCTTCCAGCGCGTGGCCCTGGACTACCCGGACGTGGCCACCGAAAGCGTCCTGGTCGACGCCATGAGCGCCAAGTTCATCCTGCACCCGGAAGACCTGTCCGTCGTCGTCGCCTCGAACCTGAACGCGGACATCCTCTCGGACCTCGGCTCGGCCCTGGCCGGAAGCCTCGGCCTGGCAGCCAGCGCCAACCTGAACCCGGAACGCCGCTTCCCGTCCATGTTCGAACCCGTCCACGGCTCCGCCCCGGACATCGCCGGCAAGGGCATCAGCAACCCGATCGGCGCGATCGCCAGCGCCGCCCTGATGCTGGACCACTTCGGCCTGCACGAGGAAGCCCGCCAGGTCGAGGCCGCCATCGAGCAGGCCACCGCCGCCGGTTACCTGACGCGCGACGTCGGCGGCGACGCGAACACCGATGACGTCACCGACGCCATCATCAAGACCCTCACCCACACCCTGGCTGCCGTCTAGCCTTGCCTGACCCGGGGCGGGCGGCGCCGCGCACTGCCGCCGCCCGCCCCGACCTACTTTTTTCATTCTTCAAGCACCACGCCACTCACATTCCACAATGAGGTAGGAATCATGGGACACATCACCACCGCGGGCAGAGCCGCGGCATCCAAAAAAGCGGCCCCCAAGACACGCTGGTACAGGCAGCTGTACTTCTGGGTACTGACCGGCATCGTCCTCGGCATCCTGGTCGGCTGGCTCGCCCCGGCCGCGGGCATCGCCCTGGAACCGATCGGCACCACGTTCGTCAACGCTATGAGAATGCTGATCGGCCCGATCGTGTTCCTGACCATCGTCGGCGGCATCGCCAGCGTCGCGGACCTGAAAAAGGTCGGCATGACCGGCCTGAAGGCCCTGACGTACTTCCAGATTGGCACCATCTTCGCCCTGCTCTTCGGCCTGGTCGCCATCAACGTCTTCCGCCTCGGCGACGGCGTCAACGCCAACGCCAGCGCGATCAAGACGACGGACTCCGCGGCCAAGCTGATCGACGCCGGCGCCCACCAGGAATGGTGGCAGTTCCTGACCCACATCATCCCTACCAGCATCGTCGCGCCCTTCGTGGAGGGCGACATCCTCCAGATCATCTTCATCGCCGTGATCTTCGGCATCGCCCTGAACGCCATGGGCAAAGTCGGCGCCCCTGTCCTGGACGGGGTCCAGCGCCTCACCGGCGTCATGTTCAAGATCCTGGGCTTCATCATGAAGGCCGCTCCCTTGGGCGCATTCGGCGCGATGGCCTTCGCCGTCGGCAAGTACGGCGTCTCCTCCCTCTCCAGCATGGGCGGGCTGATCGTCCTGTTCTACGCCACCTCCATCCTCTTCGTCGTCGTGGTCCTCGGATCCGTTATGGCCTTCCTGAAGCTGAACATCTTCAAGATGATCCGCCATCTCAAAGAGGAATACCTGCTCATCCTCGGCACCTCCACCGCCGAACCGGCGCTGCCGGGCCTGATGCGCAAACTCGAGCACGCCGGGGTCAAGAAGGAAACGGTCGGGCTCGTGGTCCCCACCGGGTACAGCTTCAACCTCGACGGCGCCGCCATCTACCTTTCGCTGGCCGCCGTGTACATCGCACAGGCCACCAACACGAACCTGACCATCGGCCAGCAACTGGGCCTCATCGCGGTCATGCTGCTCACGTCCAAGGGGGCAGCCGGGGTCGCCGGGGGCGGGTTCATCGCCCTGACCGCCACCCTCGCCACCCTTGGAACCATCCCGGCCGCCGGCATCATGCTCATCTTCGGCATCGACAAGTTCATGTCAGAATGCCGGGCCCTGGTGAACTTCACCGGCAACGCCGTCGCCACCTTGTTCATCGCCTGGTGGGACCGGACGCTGGACGCGGACCGGGTGCGCCGGGTCTTCAACGGGGACACCGTTGAGCCAATGCCCAGCGAGGACCCGACACCCGATGAGTTCACGGACATCGCTGCAGACCTAACCGACCCGCACGCGGAACCGGGCGACGACGTCGACCTGCCCTACGGGAACGGCCGCAGCCCCGCCTACTCGAAAAGCATCTGACATGCTCACACCAACCGCTCCGACAACCGTGCGGGCGCTCATCGCCCCGGACAAATTCAAAGGCAGCCTCACCGCCGCCGAGGTGGCCGATGCCCTGGCAGCGGGCCTTCGGTCCGCAGGATCCGGATCCGGGTCCGTCCACTGTGGACTGCTTCCCCTGGCGGACGGGGGTGACGGCAGCGTGGACGCCGCCGTCGCCTCCGGCTTCACCCGGCGCAGCTACACCGTCGCGGGGCCCACCGGCCAGCCCATTCGGTCCAGCATCGCGTTCGACGGCTTCACCGCCGTTGTCGAGGTGGCCAACACCTGCGGCCTGGGACTCCTGCCGGACGGAACACTGGATCCTCTGGGTGCCTCCAGCCGCGGTTTCGGTGAGGCGGTTCTGTTCGCCCTCAGCCTGAAGCCGGCCAGGATCGTCCTGGCCCTGGGCGGCAGCGCCAGCACCGACGGCGGCATGGGCATGCTCACCGCCCTGGGCTACAGCTTCCGCGACGCCGACGGCGGACAGCTCTACGGCAACGGCCGGGCGCTGGCACAGATCCACACCGTCCACCGGACCGCGCTCCCCGAACTGGCCGACACCGAACTCATCGTCGCCAGCGACGTGCACAACCCTCTGCTCGGCACCCAGGGGGCACCGGCCGTCTTCGGACCCCAAAAGGGCGCGTCACCACAGGACATCGCGATCCTCGAGCAGGGTCTGGAGCACTTCGTGGCCAAGCTGGCCGAAGCCGGGTTCGCGGATGCGGCCGTCCTGGTCGGGCACGACGGCGCCGGCAGCGCTGGAGGGCTCGGCTACGCGTGCCTGCTGCTCGGTGCCAAGCAGGTCTCAGGCGCCGACTACTTCCTGGACCTGCTGGACTTCAACACCCGCAAGGACAGCTGCGACGTCGTCATCACCGGCGAAGGCAGCATCGACCAACAAACCCTCGCCGGGAAACTGCCCGCCGCCGTCGCCCGGCGGTCGGGCGCCCGTCCGATCATCGCGGTCGCCGGCCGCTCCCTGCTCCCGAAGGCGCGGTGGCCCGAAATGGCCGTGACACGGGTCTACGCGCTGGCCGATTACACCAATCAGGACTCTGCCAAGGACCCCAAACTGTCCGCCACCCTGCTCCGCAGGATCGGACGAGACATCGGAGCAAGCCTTCTATAGGCGGTCTCCATACGCAGGAGAGGCAACGCCCGCCCGGGGTACCCGGACGGGCGTTCGTAACTCGTCCAAAGACTGTCCTCGATCCGGCGGGTCTCCGATAGAGGAATCCTTGGCCAATCCTTGGGATCTGCTGCCCCTGATGGCTCCCGGTGCGGTACGTTCCTGACGGACACTGGACGTTACGGCTTCCGGTAGGCAAGCCTCGTCCCGCCACGACGCCCCGCACTACCGGGGCCCGGTCAAGGAGTCCCGATGAAGCCACTAAGAACCCTGGCCTGCATCCTTGCCCTGCTGGCCTTAGCCTGACACTCGTGGAGGTACCCGCGCAGGACGCATCCGCGTCCCTTAGCCTCAGCCCGACCAAGGGGCCACCCGGAACCATCGTCACCGTCACCGGCACCGGTTTCCCCAAGAAGAACGCCGGAACACTCAGCGCAGGCGTCAATTCCGTCGCCTTCAAGGTCAGTGCCTCGGGATACTTCACGGCCGACGTCGTGATCCCGCCAACGTCCCAGCCGGTCCTTGATATTCAGGCCGTATCCGGCACCGTCAAGGCTTCCGCGGCCTTCACCATCGTCGCCACGCCGGTAACACAACCATCGCCGCCGGCCAGCAGCAGCGCGCCGCTGCGTTTCGGCGTCGGCACCCCGGGCGGGCCGCTGGCCTCGGCAGAACTGGACCAGGCCGCGTCCCTCGCCGGCGAGGCACCGTCCGTCATTTTGTCCTATAAGGACTTCAATCAGGCTCCGCCCATCGCGGAGTTGGATGCCGTCCGCAGCCGCGGCGCCGTGACCCTCCTGACCTGGGAGCCATGGGCCTGGGGCGGCGGAACCGAACAGCCGGCCTATGCCCTGGACCGCATAACGGCCGGAAACTTCGATCCCTACCTGCGGCAGTGGGGCGTGGCCTTGGCGTCCTGGGGGCACCCGGTGATGCTGCGCTTCGGGCACGAGATGAACGGCAACTGGTACCCCTGGTCGGAGGAAATCAACGGCAACGGCCCCGGTGATTACGTTGCCGCGTGGCGGCACGTTCACGACGTCGTCTCCGCCACGGGCGCCTCCAACATCACCTGGGTGTGGAACCCCAACGTCCCGTACTGGGGGTCGACAGCGCTCGACGGCCTCTATCCGGGTCCCGTGTACGTGGACGCGGTGGCGCTCGACGGATACAACTGGGGCACGTCGGCGGCCTGGAGCAGCTGGATCTCGCCCTCGGAGCTCTTCGGCCCGGGCCTGTCCGAACTACGTCGCCTCGCGCCGGGGAAACAAGTGCTCGTGGCAGAAACGTCGTCGGCAGAACAAGGCGGGTCCAAAGCCGACTGGAACACGGCACTGATCAGCTATCTGGCGTCCCAGTCCGACGTCACCGCGGTGGTCTGGTTCGATTTCAACAAAGAAACAGACTGGCGGATCGACAGCAGCACCGCTTCCGCCACGGCGCTGGCGTCCGCCCTGGCTGCCCGCCCCAAGTAGCGGCCGGCCAAGCAGAGAGGTCTTGAAGTCTGAGGCCGTACCGGCTACACCACTAAGTGAATATCCCGACAAAGCTGAAGGCTGTCCCACCAGTGACTGACAGCCGTAGGAATGATCGTATCTATGGCCGATCAAGACCTCGGATCCTCCGGGTCCAGGAACATTCTGCCTACTCCCTTACGAATGAATGTCCACGTGATTGGAGAACACCATGAGCGACAAGCCAGCTACCCGTCCATCTTTCGCTGAGGACAGCGTCCCGCTGCCCGGTTCGGAGCGCCACGGGGTACCCGAAGTCCGGGCCGAACACGGACCAGTTGATCCGGCCCGCAGGATCGAGGTCACGGTGATCCTGCGCCGGAAGGCCCCGATGCCGGAGACGGTCAAGGAACCCATGTCGGTCGAAAATCTGGCAGCAACCCACGGCGCCGGCCAGGATGACATGCAACTCGCCACGGACACTTTCACGAGGCTCGGGGCGGAAGTCCTGGAAGCTGATCCGGCCTCGCGCCGGCTGCGCCTGGCAGGAACTGTTGAGACGCTCAGCGATATCTTCGGCACCAGCCTGAATGAAGTGACGAGCGCCGGACCCCATGGCGCCGAGGTCATCCACCGCCACCGCACCGGAGGACTAAGAATCCCAGCGGCGCTGGATGGCATCGTCACCGCTGTCCTCGGCCTTGACGACCGGCCGCAGGCCCGGGCCCAGTTCCGCGCGATCCCCCTGGCCACGGCGGGCACCAGCTACACCCCGCCGGAGCTGGGAAAGATCTACAAGTTCCCGGCCGGCACCGATGGCGCCGGGGAGACCATTGCCATCATCGAACTCGGCGGGGGCTACTCGACGTCGGACCTGAACGTCTACTTCAACGGCCTTGGGATCACGCCGCCAAACGTCACGGCTGTCGGGGTCGACGGTGCGGCCAACCAGCCAGGGATGGATCCGAACGGGGCGGACGGCGAAGTGATGCTCGACGTCGAGGTCGTCGGCGCCCTCGCACCGAAAGCGGACATCTTGGTCTATTTCGCTCCGAACAACGACGCCGGCTTCCTCGATGCGATCATCACCGCCTCGCACGCGAACCCGACGCCTGCGGCGATCAGCATCAGCTGGGGCCAGAGCGAGGACGGCTGGACCGCGCAGGCGCGCACGGCGTTCGACCAGGCCTTCGCCGATGCCTCAGCCCTCGGCGTCACCGTCACCGCCGCGGCCGGCGACAACGGCAGCGCCGACGGAGCCAGTGACGGAAAGGACCATGCCGATTTCCCCGCTTCAAGCCCGTATGTTCTCGCTTGCGGCGGCACCCGGCTCGAGGCCGATCCGGTTACCGGAAACATTGTCCGTGAAACGGTCTGGAATGACGGACCAAACTCGGCAACCGGCGGCGGCTTCAGCGACGCTTTCCCTGTTCCTACCTGGCAGAACGGACAGGTCGCCCACGCCAAGCATCATAAGCCTGGCAAGCCCGTCAAGAAATTTCTGGGCCGTGGCGTGCCGGATGTCAGTGGGGTCGCGGACCCGCAGACCGGATACAAGGTAAGGGTCAACGGCACAAACATGGTCATTGGAGGCACCAGCGCCGTGGCACCGCTCTGGGCAGCCCTGGTCGCGCGTTTGGCGCAGGCGAGCAACCGCCGGTTTGGTCTTATGCAGGCCATCATTTACGGCCACATGGCATCCTCCAACACGGGCTTCCACGACATTGTCGTCGGCGACAACGGCTCCTATAAGGCCGCGCCAGGCTGGGACCCCTGCACCGGCTTCGGCAGCCCCGACGGAACGGCCCTGCTCGCCGCTATCCAATCCGGGGCAGGGGCCGGGACCCCATGATCTGGTCCTGCACGCCCTGCTCCGCCACGCCGGGAAGGACATCGAGACAGGCCTCCTGGCGGCGGGATTCATCTGCAGGCGACAGCAACGCCCGCCCGGGATTAACCCGGGCGGGCGTTTTTGGACGCTTGGCGACAACCGGAGACCCGGAGGGCCAATAAATCAGCCGGCTAAGGTGCGAGCGTGTGGGCGAGCCCGGCAAGAACCGGTTCACGGCCCAGCTCAATGTGCGAATATGCCAGCGAATAGGCGAGATCGGGGCGGCCCTTGAGGATGGCATTGCAGAGCTCGACATGCTCGTCGCGCTGGAGCTCATTGCTGCGGTTGTGGGCCAGGCCGAAGATCCAGCGCATGCGGCCAAAAAGCGGCTTAACCGATTCGACAAGCAAACGGTTGCCGGAGAGCCGCACTATCTCGGCGTGAAATTCCGCGCTGAGACTCGCAACCTTCACCTCAGGACCTTCGTCGATGGCCAACCGCGTTTCGTCCACGAGTTCCTGCAGCCTTGCGCCGCTTTGACCCTCAGCAACCCGGACCGCCGCGGTCCGCGCGGCGAACGTCTCGAGGCAAAGCCGGACATCGAAGAGTTCGTTGACGTCCGTGAGCGTTAGCCGACGCACCGCCGCACCCCTGCGGGGGAAAGTTTCAACGAAGCCGTCCTGCTCCAGACGTTGGATGGCCTCCCGTACGGGAATCCTGGACACGTTGTGCAGTTCCGACAGTTCCCGTTCGCGCAACCGCATGCCCTGCTCGTATTTGCCGGTCACGATCCCTTCAAGGACCAGTTGATACACGTGTTCGGCCCGGACTTCGTCATCCCGCCCGTTCAGCGCATCACCTTTCGGTTCAACCACACTCACACCGCCGTTCGTCACTCACCCCGTGGCCCTGGCGGACGGTGCCGCTCAGCGTTCCAACTGAGCATACACGCGCTCAACTGCCGGTTCCGGCCACATGCAAAGGCTCCCGCGCAACTAACCCCCAAGTGCGTTTCCACCGCGATCGGCGGGCCGGCCAAGTCACGACACCGTCCAAGCCACACCTCTCTCTGGTATTCCAGATGATGCTAAGTTGTGATTTACATCGCACAAATCGTGCCCTAATCTTTGTTTGGTATACAAAATGTTGGAGCTTGCTCCTTGGACCCTGAATCGAGCGTTCCCGATGACCCAGCTTCAGTCCGGTGCCACACCAACTGCTGCGAGTCCTTTGCCCGGCGCCAGCGACGATGGCAGCAGCGGCGTCAGCCGCCCCATGTCCCCCGTCGACCAAACGACCGCCAGCACGGGTCCCGCCCAGGCACGGTCGCTGCTGGCCACTGCCTGGCTCAGGATCCGCAGGAGCAAGATCGCCCTGCTGAGCCTCTGTGTCGTGGTCGCAATCGTGCTCTTTGCCGTCCTCGCGCCTGTCCTCAGTGCGTGGTCCGGAAATGATCCCTTCACCTCCAACACCAGCCCGGACGTCCTTGATGACTTCGAAACCCCGGGCCTGCCTCTCCCCGGCTACATGTATCCCTCTGAGCAGCACTGGCTGGGGGTCGAGCCCGGGCTCGGGCGGGATCTGTTCGCCCGGCTTGCCTTTGGCGGTCAGGTCTCCCTCACCATCGCCCTCCTTTCAACCGCCGTCTCCGTCGTCCTTGGCACCGTGCTCGGGGCGGCGGCCGGCTACTTCGGTGGCAAGACGGACGCGATCATCAGCCGCGTCATGGATCTCTTCCTCGCCTTCCCGCACCTCCTGTTGGTGCTGTCGCTGACGCCCATCCTTCAGTCCAGGCTGCGCGGCACGCCTCTGGGCCAGGGCAGCTTCCTGCCCATGGCCTCGCTGGTCATCATCCTAGGATTCTTCGGCTGGGCGTATCTTGCCCGGATCGTCCGGGGCCAGGTCCTCAGCCTCCGGGAGCGTGAATTTGTTGAGGCGGCCCGCTCGTTCGGCGCCTCCCACCTCAGCGTGCTGTTTCGGCAGATTATCCCCAACGTGATGGGCGTCGTGCTGGTATACGCGACCATGCTCATCCCCACCAACATCTCCGCGGAAGCCGCGCTGTCCTTCCTCGGCGTCGGCGTCAAAGACCCGACTCCGTCGTGGGGCCAGATGCTCAACGCCGCCCAGTCCGGCAACTGGTACCTCAGCGATCCATGGTTCCTGGCCGTCCCCGGCGCCATGCTCATCGTCACCGTACTGGCGTTCAACCTGCTCGGCGACGCCGTTCGCGACGCCTTGGACCCCAAGGCCTCCCGCCACTAGCACCCATCACCATCACCCACCCGTATGAGGAGAACCATGAAATATCCATCCAGAGTGCTGGCACTTGCCGTGCTGATCTCCGTGGCCGCCACCGGTTGTTCCGCGGCCCAGGGCCAGTCGGCCGCCAGCAAAGCCAGCGGTTCAGCGACGGATTCGGCCGCGTCGGTGGTCAAGCCCGGCTTCACCACCAAGGGAGGCAACATCAACATCCTGATGTCCTCCGACTTCCAGACACTTGACCCTGGAAACAGCAACTACGTCCAGACGGCCAATGTCGGACAGCTGTATTACCGGACACTCACCATGGCCAAAGAGACGGCAGGCCAGCCGCCCACCATCGTCCCGGACCTCGCCACGGATACCGGGAAGGTTTCTGCCGACGGCCTCACCTGGACATTCACGCTCCGGGACGGTGTCAAGTTCGAGGATGGCCGCCCGATCACATCAGCCGACGTCAAGTACGGCATCGAACGCACCTTCGCCCAGGATGTCTACACCCAGGCGCCCCAGGAGCTCAATTCCGCGCTCGACGCCGGCGGCTACAAGGGACCCTACAAGGATCCTTCCGCCGTACTCGAGGCAGTCGAGACCCCGGACCAGCGCACTGTCGTCTTCCACCTGAAGAAGCCGTTCGCTGAATTTCCTGCGCTGGCCTCACGGTCCAACACCGCTCCTGTGCCCCAGGACAAGGACACCAAGTTGGACTACACGAACCATCCGGTCTCATCCGGCCCCTACATGGTGGAATCGTACAACCGCGGCAAGTCGCTCAAACTCGTCCGCAACCCGCACTGGGATCCCGCGACGGACCCCAACCGCACGGCACTCCCGGACACCTTCAACTTCTCCCTGTCCACGTCGCAGGCCACCATCAGCCAGCAGTTGCTGGCCAACGCCGACACCAACGCCATCACCCTGGACTCGAACGGCGCCCTCCAGACCTCGGATTCGGCCAAGCTGGCCGACGCCCAAGTCAAGGACCGGGTCGCCTCAGGGCTGCTGGGCTGCAACGACGTGCTGAGCCTGAACACGCAGAAGATCACGGACCCGGATGTCCGCAAGGCAATTGCGCTTGCCCTGGACCGCCAGTCGATCCTGGTCCAGTACGGGGGCCGCCGTTTCGGCGAGCTCACCCAGACGCCGCTGAACGACAAGATGCGCGGGTACGTGGCCCAGGAGTTGGAGATCGATCCCAGCGGAAAGCCCAAGCTGGACGAGGCCAAGAAGCTCCTCGAAGGCAAGACCTACCCCAAGACTCTCACCTTTGGCTACGCCAACAACCGGGACGCTTACAAGAACACAGGCACCGTGGTCCAGGAGAACCTCAAGGCCCTGGGCATCGACGTCCAACTGGTGCCGATCCCGGCCCCGAACTATTACTCCGTCATGGCCAGTGAGCAACTGCCGGACATCGGACGGTCAGGCTGGTGCGGTGGCGCCGATCCGTCTTCGATCCGGACCTCGGCGGACCCCATCCTCGGCCCGAACAACGATGGCACCAGTTACGGATTCTCCAACACGTCCCGCTACTTCGACCCGGAGGTGTCCAAGGCCATGTTTGAGCTGCGGGACACCGCGGGGACCTCGGAGGAGCTGGGCAAGAAGTGGTCCGAGGAATTCGGAAAGGCACTGAAGACCTACCCGATCATTCCGCTCGTCCGCAGCCACACGAACAGCGTCGTCGGCTCCAACATCCGCAACGCCCAAGTGGGCTACTTCTTCGGCGGCATCGACCTGTCGATTGTCGGCGTCGAGCACTAACCGGTCCTCACAGAAGGAGACGCGGGCCGCCCGGATTCAGGCGGGCGGCCCGCAACCACAATGATCAGATTCATACTTCGCCGGACAGGCTCCTTGGTCCTGCTACTCATAGCCGTCAGCTTCATCACCTTCACTCTCTTCCAGCTGGGCCCATCCGATCCGGCCTCGGCCGCGTGCGGCCAGGAATGCACGCCGGAACGTGTCGCCGAGGCGCGCGTCGCCCTGGGCATGGACCAGCCGTTCTTCCTTCAGTACGCCGACTACATGCGCGGGCTGGTGTCGCCGCGCATGATTGGGGCCCCCGGCGCCGAGTCCGTCTGCCAATGGCCCTGCCTCGGCAAATCGTTCCAGACGAATGAGAACGTCTCGGACATCATCAGCCGGTCGCTGCCCTACACGCTCTCGATGGCAGTCGGCGCCCTGGTCCTTTGGACGGTTTCCGGCGTGGGCCTTGGCCTGCTCGCAGCCCTCAGGAAAGGCAGCGCTACAGACAAGTTCATCGTCGGCGCCGCGTCCGTGGGCGTCTCGCTGCCGATCCCCGTCACGGGCCTGTTCCTGCTGCTGGTGTTCGTCAATCAGCTGCATCTCCTGCCGTTCACCACCAACGAGATCAACAGCCCGTTCGGCGCCCAGGGGCCGTGGGCCTGGGTACTCAACTATCTGCTGCCATGGATTGCCCTCGCCGTGCTGTTCAGCGCCTCCTACATCCGGGTCACCCGCACCAACATGATTGAAACGTTCGGCGAGGACTTCATCCGCACGGCGCGGGCCAAGGGACTGGCCCCGCGGACCGTGACGTTCAAGCACGGTGTCCGGGCCGGCATCACCCCGATCGTGACCATGCTCGGCATGGACATCGGCCTGCTGCTCGGCGGCGCCGTCCTCACAGAACAGATCTTCTCCGTGCCGGGGCTCGGATTCACCGCCGTCCGGGCCGCCATCTCCGGCGACCTGCCCGTCACCATGGCCATCACCATGCTGGCCGCTTTCTTCGTGATCGTCGCCAATGTCGCCGTCGACCTCGCCTATGCCGCCATCGATCCCCGAGTGAGGCTCCAATGACCCAGACCTATCCCGGCGCGCCCGCCGCTTTCCCGTCCCCCGCGCCAAACCCTGCAGCGGACGACGGCGGGGCTCGCGCCTTCCTGGACGTCCAGAACCTGTCAGTCGCATTTCCCACCGACGACGGCCTGGTCTCGGCCGTCAACGGCATGGACTTCACCCTTGAGCGCGGGCAGACGCTTGGCATCGTAGGCGAATCCGGATCCGGAAAATCAGTGACGAGCCAGGCACTGATGGGCCTGCTCAAAGGCACCTCGGCCCGGGTCTCCGGCCAGGCCCTGTTCCAAGGTAAGGACCTCATCACGATGTCCGAGTCAGGGATGCGCCAGCTGCGTGGCCGGAACATCGGCATGATCTTCCAGGACCCGCTGTCGGCACTGCACCCGTTCTATACCGTCGGGCACCAAATTGAGGAGGCCTACCTCGTCCATCACCAGGCGAGCAAAAAGCAGGCCCGGGCTGCGGCCATCAACATGCTCGGCCGGGTGGGGATTCCCAGCCCCGAGCAGCGCTACGACGAGTACCCGCACCATTTCTCCGGCGGCATGCGGCAGCGGGCCATGATCGCCATGGCCCTCATCTGCGAACCGGAACTGCTCATCGCGGACGAGCCCACCACGGCCCTGGACGTGACGGTCCAGGCGCAGATCCTGGACCTCATGGCCGAACTCCAGGCGGAAACCAACTCTGCGCTGATCCTCATCACCCACGATCTGGGCGTCGTGGCCGAGGTCTGCGATTCCGTGCTTGTCATGTACGGCGGCCAATGCGTCGAGTCCGGACCGGTGGACGAGATCTTCTACGACACCCGGCATCCGTACACCCTGGGCCTTCTCAATTCCATGCCGACGCTCACCGGCACCTCCGGCCTCCTCAACCCGATCCCCGGCCAGCCGCCGTCGCTGCTTGACCTGCCGTCAGGCTGCATCTTCAGCTCCCGGTGCGACTACGCCGCCCTGGCCGGGGCCGACGTCTGCCGGGAGCAGAGGCCCGAGCTCCTGGTGGAGGTCGGCCACGGCAAGCGCTGCCATCTGAGCAGCCGCCAGCTCATCACTATCCGGACTTCGCGTTAGGACCCGCCATGGACAGGCAGCCAATTCTCCAGGTGGAGAACCTTCAAAAGCATTTCCCCGTCAAGGGCGGGCTCTTCTCCCCCAGCGGCGGCCGCACAGCCAAAACCGTCAAGGCCGTCGACGGCGTCTCGTTCAGTCTCGACCGAGGCCAGACGCTCGGACTTGTAGGTGAGTCCGGATGCGGTAAGTCCACGACGGGCCGCATGGTCGCCCGCCTGCTGGATCCCACCGGCGGGCGGATCGTCGTCGACGGCGTGGACATCAGCCAGCTGCGCGGTGCGGATCTGTACAACTTCCGACGCAAGGTCCAGATGATCTTCCAGGACCCGTTCGCGTCACTCAACCCGAGGCAGACGGTCGGCACCGCGATCGCCGCGCCGATGGTGGCGCAGAAGATCAATCCGCCCGCAGGACTGAAGAACCGCGTCAAAGAACTCATGGAACAGGTGGGCCTCAAGCCCGAACACTACAACCGCTTTCCGCATGAGTTCTCCGGCGGCCAGCGCCAGCGGGTGGGCATCGCCCGGGCCATTTCGTTGAACCCCTCGGTAATCGTGTGTGATGAACCGGTGTCCGCCCTGGACGTCTCCGTCCAGGCGCAGGTAGTAAACCTGCTCCAGGAGATCCAGCGCGACACCGGCGTCGCCTATATCTTCATCGCCCACGATCTCTCCGTCGTCCGGCACATCTCCCACCAAGTGGCCGTCATGTATCTCGGCAAGGTTGTCGAACAGGGTCCCCGCGAGGAACTGTTCCGCCTTCCCCGGCACCCCTACACGCAGGCGCTCCTGTCCGCGGTGCCGCTGCCCGATCCTCGCGCAGCTCGGCGACAGGTGAAGATCCGGCTCCGTGGAGATCTCCCGTCACCGGCCAACCCACCCAGCGGTTGTGTCTTTCGCACGCGCTGCCCGCTGTTCGGCACGCTGCCCGAAAGCCGGCAGCAGCTCTGTATCAGCGACATTCCCTCGCCGGCCGGCCTCGCCGCCCCGGCCTGCCACCACGAGGGTCTGGCAGCAGCCTCCCCCGCCGGTGTCCAATAGTCCCAACACAAAGGAGCATTACATTGACTACCCTGATCCGCGCCGTCCGTCCCTGGGGACAGGCGCTGAGCGACGTCCTGCTCAAGGACGGCAAGATCGCCGGCATTGAACCGCATAACCCGGCTCGAACGCCGTCGGACTCGACCGGCACCCTGGGCGAGGCTGTCACGGTCGTGGAGGGCCGCGGCCGGTTGCTGCTCCCGTCCTTCTCGGATGTCCACGTGCATCTGGACTCGACCCGCATCGGACTGCCGTTCCGCGAACACACCGGCGGTCCCGGCGTCTGGACCATGATGATGAACGACCGGGAGAACTGGCGCCTCGCCGAGGTCCCTCTTCAGGACCGTGTCAACAACACACTCGGCCGAATGATCGCGCGCGGCACCACCCGGGTCCGCTCCTACGCCCAAGTCGACGTGGACTGCCGGCTGGAACGGTTCGAAGCCGTCCTGGCGGCCAAGGAACAGTTCAAGGACCAGGCCGACGTCGACATCATCGCCTTCCCGCAGGCAGGCCTCCTGCTCGAGGACGGCACCGTACCCCTCATGGAGGAGGCCCTCAGGGCGGGGGCCAATGTCATGGGCGGCATTGATCCGTGCAGCCTGGACCGGGACCCCGCCCGGCATCTGGACATCGTTTTCGGCCTGGCCGAGAAGTACCAGGTCCCTATCGACATCCACCTCCACGAACCGGGCGAACTCGGCGTCTTCAGCACGGACCTGGTCCTTGAGCGCACCCGCGCCCTGGGGATGCAGGGCAAGGTCACCATGTCCCACGCCTACCAGCTGGGCAGCGTCTCCGACGCCACCACGCACCGGCTCATCGAGGAGTTCGCGGAGCTGGACGTTTCGATGGCCTCGGTGGCCCCGGCGGTATCCGGCCAGCTCCCGCTCCCGCTGCTGGCCGAGGCCGGCGTCCGCGTCGGTCTCGGCGAGGACGGCCAGCGCGACTACTGGTCCCCCTACGGCAATACCGACATGCTGGACCGCACCTGGCAGCTCGCGTTCACGCACGGATTCCGCCGGGACGAGCTGATCGAACACTGCCTGGCGATCGCCACCGTAGGCGGCGCCAGCGTTCTGAATCCGGCCGCCACCCGGCTGAAAGGCACCGCGCACCGGCCGGGCCTCGAGGCCGGCGATCCCGCCGAGCTGCTGCTGGTCGACGGCGAAACGGTGGCCTCCGCCGTCATGGACAGGGGCACCGACCGCACCGTGATCCACCGTGGCCGCGTCGTGGCGGACCAGCTGCAGTTGGTTCCTTAGCCCCGCAACAAGAAGTGGCAGGGCCCCTCGTTTGAGGGACCTGCCACTTTTCCTATTGCCGGCCGTACATCTTGGTCAGCTTCCGACGCCGGCCGGCCGCACCTCTCCGGCGGGCACAGTTCCCTCCTCGACGGACGCGATGCGTCCGTTCACCGCGAAGTATCCCGCCAGCGCCAGCAGCATGGCAACTCCTGCCAAGGCCCAGAACGCAGCCCCCCAGCCGCCGGTCACATCGTGAAGCAGGGCCACCCCCAAAGGCCCCAGCGAGGCGAGGGCGAAACCCAGGCCCTGGCTCATCGCCGAGAGTTTCCCGGCGGTTTGGGGCCCTGTCGATCGGAGCACCACGAGCGCAATGGCAAGCCCGAATCCCGCGCTCTGGACAACCCCCAGGACACCCACCAGCAGGAACTGCAGCTCGGCCGGGCCCGCCAGCACCCCGAGCAACGCGGCCGCCACGAGCACCCCCAAGCCGGGCGCCATGATCTTGAGAACCGCCGGCCGGCTGGCCAGCACGGGTGCCAGCAGGCTGGCCGGAAGGCCGGCCACGCTGAACCAGGCAAGGAGCGCCGCAGCATCGCCAGCCGTGAGGCCCTTCGACACGAGGAAGACCGTCAGCCACGAAGTAACCGCGAAATACAGCAGCGCCTGGAGACCAAAGAATGCGGTCACCGCCCAGGCAGTTGCCTGCTGCCGCAATGCGCGGGCGGCACGGGGCCGCGCCTCCGGGTCAGCAGTCGAGCTGCCGGGCTCGACGGCACGGGCAGGCGGACAGGACCCCGGCGCCACGGGTCCTGTCCGCATGCCGCCGTGCCGGAGGATCAGTACTGCCCCCAGCACAGCAGGAACAGCCCACAGGGCCAGAGCCCCCGGCAGGCTTCCGCCCAATACGTGCTGCAGCGGCTGGACCAGCCCTGCTCCCAGTGCCGCTCCGAGACCGAAGCCCATGCTGCACAGCCCCGTCCACCAGCCGGTTCCCTGATTGGCCTTGACGATCTGGGGCAACAGCACGCTCGCCGTCATGATGGCCATCCCCGCAAGGAAGGTTCCGGGGAGCATAAGGGCCGGCAGCAGCACGCGGGCCGCCAGTGCAACGGCCAGCATCAGCATCGCAAGAGCGACAGCCCTCCCTGCACCCACGCGCCGTGCGAGCCATGGCCCGCACGGGGCGGAAATCCCAAAAGCAAGCACCGGAAGCGCCGCCAGGAGCGGAATCGTCTGGGGAGCTATCCCGAGCCCCTGTTCCAGCTGGCCCATGGATCCGGCGACGGTCGTAATCGCCGGCCGAAGGTTGATGGAAACGAGGCTCAAGGCAATGAGGGTCCATGCGATCTTTGAAGCCGCAGGCGTCCGGGGCCGCTCCCAGGGCGCTTGGGGGGTTTCTTCCACAGTCGTCTCCTGACAAGTATTTGGTATACCAAGAATACCTTGGGATTAAGGTTCGTGCGCCGGGATACGGATTCTCGTGGCACTGCCTGCGCCCGAAAAGGCCTTTTGGAATACCATCGAGCCCCTGCGGAAGGCGCGCCAGGGGCGACGGCGGTTTCCGCCGTCGCCCCTTCCACGCCACACTGTTTCCTGTTTTCCGGAGGTTCCGCGCCGGATCCGTTACCGCCCGAGAGCCATCTGTCCCAAGGCGGCCGCCGCAATGAAGGATGCACTGTACGTCACGAGGGCGACCACGATGATCTTCCAGCTCAGGGACTTCAGCGCTTTGATGTCCCGCCCGACGGTGAGCCCGATCAGCGTCAGCGCAGGCAGCCCGATGAGAATCACGTCCAGATGTTGGGTCAGCCCGGCGATGAGCCCCGAAGTGGGCAGGGACGGCGCCGAAAGCACCGTTGTGATGGTCAGCACCCACACGCTTGACGGCACCGACGGCAGCAACCGGGCCAGACGGAATGACAGGCCCGTCAGCAGCAGCAGGACGATCACGCCCGCCGCGTCATTCCAGGCGAAGTTCTTTGTCCCGACGACGTTCATGACCAGGGCCGAGGCACCGGCGATGGCAAAGGCGAGAATGGTGATCCGCGGCGTCACCTTGAGCGTGGGATCCACCTCCACTGCGACCGGGGCGGCAGGCTGCGTTGCGCCAGGCAGCTCCGGCTTGCTGCGTGCCCCGCGGGTGGACCTGCCGTCGTCGTCCTTTCCGAAGAGCCGGCTCCAGAAGGTGTAGAGCCGCCGGCACAGCGGCAGGGACAGGAAGACCCCCGCATAGAAGCCAACGATGTTCGTGACGAGGTTGGACAACGCGGCCAGCGCCATGATTTCGCCGGCCTGATCCGGATAGAGCAGAGACAGCGCCCCGACGCCCCCGAGCATCATCGACGCCGAGCCGAGTCCCAGCCCCAGGGCCAGTGCGCGGGGATCGAAGATGTTCAGTCCGCCGAGGAATCCAGCGAGCAGGGAGATGAACACAGCACCAAAGAGGCTGCCGAGCAACCACACGGAGAAGACGCCCCGGTACTCTCCGGAACGGACTCCGAAGCGCTGTATGGCGAAGGCGAGGAAGGATTCGCGGTCGATTGACCACGTGGCTCCGACCGCCACCCGGCCCAACCCCATGGCCACGGCAATCGGCAGCGCCAGTATGACGGTGCCGAAGATGTGCCCTACTTCCTGAAGAAGGATGGCTGGACCAGTCTCAGTGACTTTGGCGAGCGAGGGTCCGATCTGCGTGCCGAGCCGGGCAAGGAAGAGAATGATCCCAATCTCCAGGAGCAGCGTTGCAACGGCCCGGCTTGCCCCGGAGACACGACGGATTCGCTGCGTGCCGAGGATCCCGCCGAGGACCACGGCCCAGATGATGGGGAAGAGGACCACTGGCGCGGGCCCCAGCTGGAACTTGTACGTGCCAATCAGGACGGCCGCCACCGAAACAAGCAGTGACACGGTTACCACCGTCCACCAGTGTCGGCGCGTGATCTGTTGATCCGAGACCGGGGCGGATTGGTTGATGAGCTGGGCTTCTGAGGCCATGGGAGTAACTGTCCTTTGGGGAAAGACCTGCCACCCGTACTAGGCGGTCGCTGGGTCAGGGGAACGTGTCGTGTCAAGCTCACAAACCGGTTTGTATACCAAAATAGAATAGGTCAGGGCCGGCGAGATGTAAATCACTTTCAAAGACTAGTTTTTAGAGGTTCTGAGGAAGGGCGGTCTCCCGAAAACCTCGATGGCCCTTGGCGGTGGTATACCAAAATGAGTATGGTTTGATTTGTGCGGTCCGCTGAGTGGCCGCCCCCATCATCGAATCGGAGGTTGGTTTGCGCACCAAATTCAGCGCGGAATTCGTGCTCGGGCATGAATCCGGTCAGCACGTACTCATCCGCGACGGCGACGTCGTCTTTGAGGACACTCGCATCGTCTATGTCGGACCGAACTACGAGGGTCCGACGGACCAGTCATTCGAACTTGGCCGGTCCCTCATCACACCGGGCCTGATCGATCTCGATGCCCTCACCGACATCGATCACCTGCTGATCGATTCGTGGGCTTCCACGGACCGGGCCAACGGCCTGCAATGGTCCGAAGATTACTTCCACAACCGCCGCGCGGACGTCTTTACAGCGCAGGAACGCCAGACCATCCGGAAATATGCTTTGGTGCAGCTGGCCCTGCACGGCGTTACGACGTATATGCCCATAGCATCCGAGATCCATTCCGCCTGGGCGGAAAGCTTCGAAGAGCTTGCCGGTATGGCCGATGCCTCCCGCCAGATCGGGCTGCGGGGATACCTTGGCCCTGCCTACCGTTCCGGTGTCAATGTTCTCCGTGCTGATGAGGAGCGCGACGTCGCATTCGATGAGGAGCAGGGGCGTGCCGGGCTTGCCGATGCCGTCCGGTTCCTGGACTACGCGGAGGACCTGGCGGACCCCCTGATCAACGGTGTTCTGTTGCCGTGCAGGATTGAAACGCTTACCGCGGAACTTCTGCGCGCAACGGCTGAAATCGCTCGCGAACGGCACGCGCTTGTGCGGTTGCACTGCCTTCAGGGGGCCCTGGAGCGGGAGCTGCTGCAGCGCTGGCACGGGCTGACCCCCCTCCAGCTCCTGAAGCAGACAGGGCTGCTGGCTGAGCGCCTTCTCATCCCGCACGGGATCTTCGTGGACCGCAACCCGCTCGTGGATGGCACCGACCTGGGTGATCTTCAGACTCTGGCGGAGGCCAACATCTCCATCATCCATTGTCCGCTCACGTCCTTCAGATACGGCATGGCCCTCGACTCGTTCGCCGCCTTCCGGGAGGCCGGCGTCAACCTGTGTCTCGGAACGGACTCCTTCCCACCGGACCTCATCCGGGGCATGGACACGGGCGTGCACCTGGCCAAGCTTCTTGACCACAGGCCCGACGCAGCTCCGGCGGAGCACTACTTTGAAGCGGCAACCCTTGGCGGCGCCCGCGCCCTGGACCGCCCGGACCTGGGGAAACTGGAAGCGGGAGCCCAGGCCGACCTCGTTGCGTTCTCCCTTGACGACATCAGGGACGGAGTCCTGGACGACCCGGTTCGAACCCTCCTGCTCAACGGAACAGCCCGGCAGGCCACCCATTCCGTCGTCGCAGGGCGCCTGATCATGAGCGACGGCGTCATCCCGGGCATCGATATCCCGGGCCTGCGAGCGGAGGCCCAACGGCTCTTCGAGAAGATGAAGGAAGCGTACTCGGAGCGCGACAGTGAACACCGAACGCCCGAGCAGCTGTTTCCTCCTACTTTTCCTGAAGCGAGGCAGATCCAGCTGGTCATCGACCAATAGTCTATTTCGCGTGAACTCAACGCCGGTATCCGTTCATCTGTCAGCCATCCGGGACGGGGCACCGTGCCGCGATTCGGACCGGCGGATCACCGGCGGTATTCGGCCCAGATTCCTTCCACGGCCGCGTCACGGGCATGCAACGAGGCCCCGGCCAGGGGCCCTTCTGTGCCGAGATCGCTGACGGTCACCAGTGTTGAGGGATCCAGCAGGTGCGGCACCAGGATGACGCGCAAACGGTCCACAAACGCCGGGCAGTCCACCAGCGGCCCGCTCAGCACGACGGCCGCGGGGTCGCTTAGGGTGGCCGTGTTGCCGATGGCTTCGCCCAGCAGTTCGAGGAAGTCGTCGGCCGCCGGGGAGTCAGGCTGTTCCGTAAAGAGGCCGCGGTAACGGTCCATGTCCAGGGAAAGCCCGCCGGCCGTGGTGATCCCGAGATCGAGCAGACGCTCCATCAGCGTCCGTCCATTCTGCCGCAGATAGGCGATCTCTCCCGCGATGCCGTGTGAGCCGCGGCGCACGTCGCCGCCCATGACGAGGGACGCACCGATGCCGGCACCGACATAGACCATCAGGAAGTCCTCGACGCCGCGCATCGCTCCGGACTCGCGCTCCGCCAGGGCCGCCCAGTTGACGTCGTTGTCAACCCGGACCGGCCCCCGGCAGTCGCCGAGAAAACGTTCGCTCAGGTTCCACTGCCCTTCGGGGAAGGGCGCGTTCGGCAGGCTCAGCACGGCCTGTCCGGCGGCCTCGACGGGGTTGGCCTGGGAGATGCCGGCGGCCAGGCACGGTGTGGAAACATCGCGCCGGTACTCGGCGAACAGGCCGGAGAGGGCGGACTCGAGCTGATCCCGGGTCTGCGGCGTTCCCGACGAGACCTGGTAATCACCCACGACGCTGCCGCGCAGATCAGTGGCGCGGAGCTGGGCGCGGCCGGTGGCCACCGCGACGGCGAGAGCATGTCCGTAGCCGGGGGCGATGTCGTAGATCGCCGCGGTGCGGCCGCGCGGCCCGGCCGACTGGCCCGTCTCACTTATCAGCCCGGCTTCCGTCAGCCGGGTGGCCGCCTCGGAGGCGGTGGGCTTAGACAATCCGGCGGCCGCTGCGATGGCCGCCCGGGAGCTGGGCCCGTTGCGGCGGAGATGTTCGAAGAATCGCCGGTCAGTGACCGTGGCCAATGCCTGCGGCGTCGATGCAGCCGGGGCCAGGGAGTGCGGGGAACGGGTCAAGGCAGGGGTCCTCCGATAGGGGTCTTCCCCATCGTAACGGAGTGCCCTACACTGGAAAAAGGAATTAGTTAGGATTCTTTACTATAGGAGGAATTGCTGTGGAACCGACGCCCGCCACCCCTCAGATCCCGGCCGATCTCCCCGGCGCCGGTGACCGCCGCCGCGAGCTAGGCCTTCGCGAAGTCCGGGGTCACGAGCTCCCAGGGATGTGTCACGGACAGTGCCCTCGGACGGCAGGCTTCCCCCTTACATCGAAGTGCCCGATGCAAGAAACCGCAGTCTAGGAATGACGACAGAAGGAACGATGAAAATGAGCGAACAGGACACAGTCCACCAAGCCCCTCAGGTCCCCGCTGATGTCCCGGGCCAGATCCGCGCCCTCAAACGCGAACTGCGCGACCGGATCGGCGATGTCGAAGGAGTCTTCCGCCGGCTCGAGGACCGCATCCGGGTACAGGTCGAGGAAATCGAGGCCATCCGGGCCCGCGGCGAGGAGGTCTGGCCGGTTATCAGCTTTAGGGACATCGAATCCGGTCAGGTCAGCGAGGCCCAGCTGGCCGCGCTGAAGCGGCGCGGCTGCGCCGTCGTGCGCGGTCACTTCCCGCGCGAGACCGCGCTGGGATGGGACCGGCAGCTCGTGGACTACGTGGAGAGCAATGACTTCGATGCCAAGTACCGCGGCCCGGGCGACGACTTCTTCGGCACCCTGTCCGCCTCCCGCCCGGAGATCTACCCGATCTATTGGTCCCGCCCCCAGATGGAGGCGCGGCAGGACCCGCGGATGGCGGCCGTGCAGTCATTCCTGAACCGCCGCTGGACTTTCGAATCGGAGGGGCGGTCCTGGTTCGACCCTGACCAGGACTCGATGTACCCGGACCGGATCCGCCGCCGCCCGCCGGGCGCCGATTCGAGCGGCCTGGGCCCGCATACCGACTCCGGCGCCCTGGAACGGTGGCTCCTGCCGGCCTACCAGCGGGTGTTCCGGCTCGTGTTCGACGGCGAACCGGAGAAGTACGACCCCTGGGATGCCGCCTACCGCACCGAAGTCGACGAGTACGAGGGCGGATCCACGATGTGCTCGGCCTTCCGCACCTTCCAGGGCTGGACGGCGTTGTCCGACATGAACAACGATCAGGGCGTGCTGCAGACGGTCCCTATCCCCGAAGCGATGGCCTACATCCTGCTTCGTCCGCTGCTGGATGATGTGCCGGAGGACGAGTTGTGCGGCGTCAGCCCACGGCGCGTCCTGCCGATCAGCGAGCAGTGGCACCCTCTGCTGATGCGCGCGCTCTCGTCCATCCCCGACGTACAGGCCGGCGACTCGGTGTGGTGGCATTGCGACGTGATCCACGCCGTCGCCCCCGTGCAGGACCAACAAGGATGGGGCAACGTCATGTACATCCCGGCAGCCCCCCAGTGCGAGAAGAACACCCGGTACGCCGCCGTCGTGGCAGAGGACTTCAAAGCCGGACGCTCACCGCGGGACTTTCCCGAGGAGCACTACGAAACCGACTGGGATAACCGGTTCCCCGAGAACGACCTCAACCCCATCGGCAGGCGGGCGCTCGGGCTAGGCGTTTAGCCGCGCCGCCCGGTCGGCGCCGGCGCACCGGTCCCTAGACCACCGCGCCGGCGCCGACAGGGCCACCAGCCAGCCCCACCGCGACCCACCCACGGAAGGACAGCAGTGCCTGAGATCCAGGACAACAGAACCGGATACCCCGCAGCGGTGCTCTGGGACATGGACGGCACGCTCGTGGACACGGAGCCGTTCTGGATCCAGGCCCGCGCCGATCTCGCCGCCGAATACCACGTGCCCTGGAGCGACGCCGATGCCGCCTTCTTCGTGGGCAAACCCCTGCCGGTGTCCGCGGCCGAGATGCGCAACCGCGGAGTCCCCCTGGCTGGACCGGAGCTCATCGACCGGCTCGTCCACCAGGTCCTGGACACCATCCGCGACCGGATCCCCTGGCGGCCCGGAGCGCAGGAGCTCCTCGCACGCCTCGCTCAGGCCCGGATCCCCTGCGCACTGGTCACCCAGGCGTTCCGGCCGGTCGCCGGATACATCGCCCAAAGCGCCGGTCCCGACGCCTTCCTCAAGGTCGTGGCCGGTGATGACGTCACCCACGGCAAACCGCACCCCGAGGCATACCTCACGGCCGCGGCATCCTTGGGAATCCGCCCCCGAGACTGCCTCGCCATCGAGGACACGGACACCGGGGCGGCCAGCGCCGTGGCCGCCGGCATGACAGTCCTGGTCATCCCACATCTTGCGCCTGTCCCCGACGGCCCGTTCCGGTCAACCCGGGAGACCCTCACCGGGATTACCCTCGATGATCTTCGCCTCCTCCGGCCCGCGCTGCGCCGTTAGCAGCGCCTGACGCTGCGGCCACAGCGTCACCGATTCCAGCGCCGACAACGCCCGGGCCATGCCCTGCGCCTCTGCCGTGAACAGGTGTCCGTGGACGCGCTGGCTGCACAGGCGCATGGCCTGGCCGCGGTCGAGTCCGAACCAGTCCATCACGGTGTCGATGCCGTGCGGGCTGAGCCGCCAGGTCTTGTCCGCGTCCTTGACGATCGCGTCCTCGATCGAGAGCGCCTCGCGCCGGGAGTCGTGGCCGTCGATGATGTCCAGGATGGCCGGCACTTTACCGGCATCGTACCCGGCCGCGGCGAGGATCCCGGCGGCGAGCCGGGCACCCTCCTTTTCGTGCAGCAGCACCAGGTCCGGTCTCCCGCCTCCGGGCGCGATCGCCTGGAGGACTTCCGCCGGCGGCACCTGCGACCAGCCGATATCGTGCAGCATGATCGCGGGAAGGACGACGGCGGCATCCGCTTCCGGGTGCCCATCCAGCAGCGCGCGGGCCAGCCCCACCGCGTAGAGCGTATGGGCGTCGTTGTCGCGCACCGTCAGGAACGGCGCCGCTAGCTCCCAAAGGGCCGACAACTCCGGATCCAGGGCGATCACGCCGTCCGGCTGCGCCTCGATCCCCGCCGAGACGTCAAGGCCGGACATGTTGGCAGCAGGCTGCAGTTTGGTCATCCAGCCAGCGTGCCCGCCCGCGGCACGCAGGGCAAGGGGCCGTTTCCGCTGGGCGGAAACGGCCCCTGTACTCCAAGAAACGAACTAGCCGATCAGCGCCAGGACCGCTCCGGCCGTGACCACTCCACCGGCTTCGGTGCGGACGTCGGTGACGGTCCCGTCCCGGTGCGCGGAAACCTGGGTTTCCATCTTCATGGCTTCAAGGACAACCACCGGGTCCCCGGTCGCAACCTCGCCGCCCGGTTCGACCAGCCACTTCACCACGGTGCCGGCCATGTCGGCACGCAGTTCCCCCGGGTCGGCAGCGGCGGCCGTACCGCCGTCGGACACTACCGCCAAACCGGCAGGTGCCGGGCCTCCGGAGCGTGCCCAGCCGTCCAAGAGGTCGGCCGGAAGCCCGACGGCCAGACGGCGGCCGTCCACCTCGACGGTGATGGTGCGGCGTTCGCCGTCGGGCGCGGTGGTGTTGTAATCGGGATCGGCCGAGATGGAGACACTGTCCGCGAAGTCGGTTTCGATCCAGCGGGTGTGGATGCCCAGCTCGTCCTCGGAGGTGAAGTCCGGGGACGCGAGCACGGCCCGGTGAAAGGGCAGCACGGTGGCGACGCCGGTGATGCGCATCTCGGCGAGGGCGCGGCGGGCGCGGCGCAGAGCCTGCTGGCGGTCCGCTCCCGTGACGATCAGCTTTGCGAGCAGGGAGTCGAACTGCGGCGCCACGAAGGAGCCGGAGCGGACCCCGGTGTCCAGCCGGATGCCCGGGCCGGTGGGGCCGGCGAACTCGCCGATGGTGCCGGGCGAGGGCAGGAAGCCGCGGCCCACGTCCTCGGCGTTGAGCCGGAATTCGAAGGCGTGGCCGCGCGGTGCCGGGTCCTCGGTCAGGCGCAGCGGCTCCCCCGCGGCGATCCGGAACTGTTCCTGGACGAGGTCGATTCCGGTGGTTTCCTCGGTGATGGGGTGCTCCACCTGAAGGCGCGTGTTGACCTCGAGGAACGCCACCGTTCCGTCGGCCGCGACCAGGAATTCCACCGTGCCGGCGCCGGAGTAGCCAGCCTCCCGGCAGACGGCCTTGGCGGCGTCGTAGATCAGCGTGGTCTGCTCCGCGCTGAGGAACGGTGCGGGAGCCTCCTCGAGGAGCTTCTGGTGCCGGCGCTGGAGGGAGCAGTCGCGGGTTCCGACAACGACCACGTTGCCGTGCGCGTCCGCCAGGACCTGCGCCTCGACGTGGCGGGGGCGGTCCAAGTAGCGCTCGACGAAGCACTCTCCGCGGCCGAACGCGGCGATCGCCTCACGGACGGCGGAGTCGAAGGCTTCCTCGACCTCGTCGAGGACCCGGACCACCTTCATGCCGCGTCCGCCGCCGCCGAAGGCGGCCTTGATGGCGATCGGCAGGCCGTGCTGTTCGGCGAAGGCGCGGGCCTCGGCGGCCGTGTCCACGGGACCGTCGCTGCCGGCGACCAGCGGCGCGCCGGCCCGGACCGCGGCGTCGCGGGCCGTGATCTTGTTGCCGAGCAGCCGGATCGCCTCCGGGCTGGGGCCGATCCAGGTCAGCCCGCCGTCCAGGACGGCCTGGGCGAAGTCGGCGTTCTCGGAGAGGAAGCCGTAGCCGGGGTGGACGGCGTCCGCTCCGGACTCGGCGGCCACGGCGAGGAGCTTGGGGATGTTCAGGTAGGTGTCCGCGGGCGAGTTGCCGTTCAGGCTGAAGGCCTCATCCGCGGCGGAGACGTGCAGGGCATCGGCGTCGATGTCGGCGTACACGGCGACGGACGCCAGCTGCGCGTCATCGCAGGCCCGGGCTATGCGGACCGCGATTTCTCCACGGTTGGCGATCAGGACCTTGCGCATCAGTTACTCACTTCTTTTTCGGTGGTGTTGTGTTCGAGGGTGCTGGATTCGGCCCAGCGGAAGCGGATCTTCCCGCCGATGGGGACCTGCGCGGCGAGGTCCAACTGGGAGTCGACCACCACGGCGATCACCGGGTAGCCGCCAGTGATCGGGTGGTCGGCGAGGAACAGAACGGGCAGCCCCTCCGGCGGGATCTGGAGGGCGCCCGCCACGGTGCCTTCGCTGGGCAGCTCGCCTTGACGGGTGCGCTGCAGCGGCGTCCCGTCCAGCCGCATGCCGACGCGGTTGGACTGCGGCTTCACCTCCCACTCCTGGCCGGTGAAAGAGTCCAGAGCGGCCTGGCCGAACCAGTCGGCGCGCGGGCCGGGGACGACGTCGAGGACGGTCACCCCGGTGCCCGGGTAGTCCGGCTGCAGCTCGGGGTGCCCGACGACGCCGGACTCGGCCTCGCCGCCGGCGGCAAGGAGCTGCCCCGCGGTCAGGGGTGCGGGGCCGATTCCGGACATGGTGTCCGTGGAGCGGCTGCCCAGCACCGGGGAGACGCCCACTCCGCCGCGGACAGCGAGGTAGCTGCGGAATCCGCTCTGCGGGGCACCGAGGCTGAGCGTTTCGCCGTCGAGCAGCGCGAAGGGGGTGGCCATCGGCGCGGTGCGGTGCCAGGTCTCCCCGGCGCTGTCCGGCGCCGACTCGATGCTCAGTTCCGCTGGCGCCCCGGTGACGGCGAGGACCTGGTCCCCGGCGGCCTGGACTTTGAGGCCGCCGGCGACGGTCTCGATGGCGGCGGCCGACGGCGCGTTCCCGACGAGGCGGTTGGCCCGGCGCAGCGAGGCCCGGTCCAGCGCTCCGGCGGCGGAGACGCCGAGGCCCGAGTGGCCGTGCCGGCCGAGGTCCTGGACGAGGCTCTGCAGGCCCGGCGACACGATCCGGAGTCCGGCGGTGATGCCCTGCATAACGGCGGGTTCCGGCACGGATCCGGAAATTTCCATGGCGGGCTCCGGGGCCGGCCCGGCGGCGGACTCGGCGGCGGACTCGGCGGCTGGCTCCGCGACTGGCTCAGCGTCCGGCTCTGCTGCAAGCGCGACTGCATCCCGGACGGGGCGGAACTGCACCCGGTGGCCGGGGGCGGCCAGGGCGGGCTGCTCCCGGTCCAGGTCCCACATCCGGGCGTTGGTGCGGCCGATCAGCTGCCAGCCGCCCGGGGAGCGGCGCGGGTACACAGCCGAATAGTTGCCGGCCAGCGCCACGGAGCCCGCAGGGACAGCGGTGCGGGGCGAGCTGCGGCGGGGCACTTCCAGCTGCCCGTTCTCCCCCACCATGTAGCCGAAGCCGGGTGCGAAGCCGGCGAAAGCGACGGTCCAGACCTGGCCGGAATGGGCGGCGATCACGCCCTCGGCTCCCAGACCGGTGAGCCGGCCGACTTCGGCGAGGTCCTCGCCGTCGTACACGGTGTCGATGACCACCAGCTCGCCGCCGCGCTGCGCGGTGGCGGTGAGGTCGAGCTGCAGCAGCCGGGCGGCGATCCGCCGGGCCGAGGCCGGGGAATCGGCTTTGACCAGGACGGTCTCGGCGGCGGCCAGGATGTCCTGCTGGCCCGGCAGCGGCGTCTCGAGGAGGAGTGCCTGCAGGGCAAGGACGTCCTGGGTGCCGGAGAGCTCGGCCAGGACGGCACGGGTGCCCACCGCCCGCACGGAGCGGACCTTGTGAACCGTGCCCTGCTGAACTGCGTCGTTCTGAACTGCCAGGGTTTCCATTGCTGTCTCCATCATCGCCACCGTTTTCCTGAAAGGATCCGCGCCGCTCAGGCGTGGGCTACCTGCAGGAGCCGCTCTTCCTCCTGGGTCTGCGGGTTCCGGCCGATGGCCAGGCCGATCACGGTTACAACGGCGGCAACGGCCAGGTAGCCGGCGATCAGGTACCAGTTGCCGGTCGCGGCGAAGAGTGCGGTGAAGATCAGGGGCGCCACGGCGCCGCCGATCACACCGGCAAGGGTGTAGGCCAGCGAGCTGCCGGCGTAGCGCAGGCGGGCCGGGAACTGCTCGGTGATGAAGGCGGCCTGCGGGCCGTACATGAAGGCGTGAAGCGCCAGCCCGATCACGACGCCGATGGTCAGCATGAGCACGGACTTGCCCTGGATCATGAGGAAGAACAGCGGGATGTACAGGGCGGTTGCGACCGTCGCGATGCCGTAGACGAGGCGGCGGTTGAAGCGGTCCGTGAGGGCACCGGCGGCGGGGATCAGGAACAGCTGGAAGGCGGAGCCGATCAGGATGGCGCCGAGGACGTTGCCGGTGGTCATGCCCAGCTGTTTGGTGGCGTAGAGGGCCACGAACACCGTGAACAGGGAGTAGAGCACGTCGGGGCAGATCCGGGACAGGGCGGCGGCCACGAGGGCGCGGGGTTCTTTGGTGAAGACCTCCTTGATGGGGGCCTTGGGTGCCTCGCCGTGGGCCTGGATGGCCTTGAAGACGGGAGTTTCCTCGAGCTTGAGCCGGATCAGGAGGCCGAAGACCACTAGGAGGGCGGAGGCGAGGAAGGCCACGCGCCAGCCCCAGGAGAGGAAGGCCTCGGTGCTGAGGGTTGCCGCGAGGAGGGCCAGGACGCCGTTGGCCATCAGGTTGCCGGCGGGCGGCCCGATCTGGGCGGCCGAGGACCAGAAGCCGCGCTTCCTGGCATTGCCGAATTCGCTGGAGAGCAGGACGGCCCCGCCCCATTCGCCGCCGACGCCGATACCCTGCGCCAGGCGCAACAGGACCAGGATCGCCGGGGCAGCGACGCCGATGGCCGCGTAGCCGGGCAGCACGCCGATGAGTACGGTGGCGACGCCGATCAGCATGAGGGTGACCACCAGGACATGCTTGCGGCCGATCTTGTCGCCGAGCCGGCCGAAGATCACGCCGCCGATGGGGCGGGCGAGGTAGCCGACCGCGAACGTGGAGAAGGACAGCAGCAGGCCGACCAGCTCATCGCCCACGGGAAAGAAGATCTTCGGGAAGATCAGTGCCGACGCCACCGAGTAGATCGCGAAGTCGTAGTATTCCAGCGACGTGCCGGTGAGGCTCGCGATGTAGGCCTTGATGGCGCCGGGCGGCAGCTTCCTCTTGCTGGCGGCCGGGGTGGCCTGCTGCGGTGTGGTCATGATTTTTCCTCCAGGTGTGCGGGGTGCTGCCTGTTGCGTGGTGTGGGGTCGGGGGGAACCGGGTGGATCCGGTGTGATGCTGAGGTGCTGCGATGCTGTGAGCGTCGTCCCGGACGGGTGCCTTGCCTTCCGGGAGCTGTCCTAGACGAATGCGGCGGTGGTGATTCCGGCGGCGTTGAGCGCCTCGCGGACGGCCGCGGCCATGGTGACGGCTCCCGGGGAGTCTCCGTGCACGCAGATGCTCTCCGCACGGATCTTCAGGATGGAGCCGTCAATCGTGCGGACGGCGGAATCGGTGGCCATCCGGAGGACATGCTCCGTGACCTCCGTGTGGTCGTGCAGGACCGCACCGGGGAGCGTGCGGGAGACGAGCGTGCCGTCCGGGTTGTAAGCCCGGTCGGCGAAGGCTTCAGTGACGGCCCGGAGACCGGCGGCCTCGGCCAGGCGCAGCACCTCCGAGCCCGGGAGGCCCAAGATCGGCAGGTTCGGGTCCACCGATTTCACGGCCTCGACGACGGCGCGCGCCTGCGCGGTGTGCGCCACGATCGCGTTGTAGAGGCCGCCGTGCGGCTTCACGTAGGCCACCTTGCCGCCTTCTGCCGCTGCCAGGGCCTGCAGCGCGCCGATCTGGTAGACGACGTCGTCCGCCAGTTCGCCGGGATCGATGTCCAGGAATCGGCGGCCGAAACCTGCGAGGTCGCGGTAGCCGACGTGCGCTCCGATCATGACGCCTGCAGCAACGGCCTCGCGGCAGGTCAGGCGGATCACGCTGGGGTCGCCGGCGTGGAATCCGCACGCCACGTTGGCGCTGGAGACGGAGCGAAACATCGCCATATCGTCCCCCAGCGTCCACCGCCCGTACGACTCGCCGACGTCGCTGTTCAGGTCGATCGTTCCCATTGTGATCCTCATCTCATGATTGGGCCCCTATCTAGGATGCACCAAAAGTTCGGATTGTTCAACGATTCTTCAATCCAACGATGTGACGATCGTGTAAATTCTGGAGTATGACCAGCTCCGAAGCAGGATCCCGAGTCCTTCCCGCCACGCCTCGAAGCGGGGCGGGCGCCGGCGCCGCGGCGGATAAGAAGCGCGAGGCCGCGGCAGGGGCTGCCCTGGGTGCGGCGGCACGGCTGCGCGTGGCGGTGCCGTCCGTGGCGGACCGCGTAGCGGCTGAACTCCGCCTGCAACTGGCGGAGGGGCTGCTTCTGCCGGGAGCCCGGCTCACGGAATCGACCATCGCGGAGGATCTGGGCGTCTCCCGTAACACCGTCCGCGAGGCTTTCGCTGAACTGGCGGCCGAGCGCTTGGTGGTCCGCCACCCGAACCGGGGCGTCTTCGTGGCCAGCCTGGAGGCCGGGGACATCCACGACGTCTACACGGTGCGCCGCGCCGTCGAGGTGAGCGCAATCCGCGGCGGGGGCAGCCCCGAGCGCGTGGCAGCGATCCGCGCGGCCGTCGAGGAGGGCAAAGCCGCGGCCGCTGCCGGCGACGAAGAGGCCTTGGGCAACGCCAACCAGCACTTCCACGGCGCGATCGTGGCCCTGGCAGAGAGCCGCCGGCTGGACACGATCATGGCCCAGGTCCTGGCCGAGATGCGGCTCTTCTTCCACAAGGCCACTCTGGATGCGCACTTCTACCGGGGTTACCTACCGGACAACGAGGAAATTTGCGCGGCCCTGGAAGCCGGCGACCTGGACCGTGCCGGGGACCTGTTGCTGGCCTACCTGGACCGTTCCGAGGAGCGCCAGGCCGCCGTCCACGGGGACTGAGCGGCCGGTCAGGACAGCCCGGCGACGCTCAGTCGGCCCTGCGACGCGCAATATTCCTACCGACACCTGGATTCCGGCATCGGTGGAAACTTTGGGTGTCGTCGGAAAATCTCCGCGTCATGGACCCGGTCAGGGCATTCAGTCGGTGGCGCCGGTTAGCCTCACGCCCGCGGTCAGGACAGGCACTCGTCCACGATCTTGCCGGCAACGCCGCCGATGACCGTACCCAGTCCGGCCCCGGCCGGCCCGCCGAGGATGCCGCCGATCGCGGCTCCGGCCCCCGCGAGTGTCTCCTGCCAGTTGCCCCCGGACTTCTTGTAGACCACGGTGGTTCCGCCGCCGCTGTCGGTGCCGTCCGTGGCCACGTAGGAGCCGGCCGACGCCGACGCGAACGCCAGCGCTACGGGGCTGGCGCCGGGCTTCAGGAGCATTTCGTCGTAGGTTTTCCGGACCTCGTGGTACGCGGCAGATGCGTCCTTCTTCCCGGATGTGGCAGCGAATCCTTCGTCACAGATCCCGGCCGGTACCGGCAGTTCGGATTCGGTGATCAGGCCCATTTCCAGGAGCTTGTCGAGGATGATTTTGTGGCCGCCAGCCGGTCACCTTTGGCCTCCCGCATGATGCGCTCAGTTTCCCGGGCCACCGCGCTTTGCCGGTCTTCTACGCCGACCCCCACCGCCGGAGCCTTGTGCCAGGGCCGATTTTCCAAGGGCTGCTTGTCCATCATTGTGCCGCACCTCCATTAAATACGGTCTTGCAGATTCGCACAGGTTACGCCCGCGGGATTCCCTCCGGTTGACCTTTCCGTAATCGCGGCGGACCCCGGAGCAGGAGGAAAATCGGCTACCAGAAAATGCCGGTGGCGGCTGTGGCCTTAGTGTCGGGCAAACGGCGTCGGGGTTTCCCCATGTTTGCGGGATCCGGCCGGCGTGTTGCGCCGAACCGCCGGCACTTGGCGGCGTCGCGCCGTTGAAGGTGGGGAATCTCCGCGGCGGTCCCCGGAGAGTTCAACGGCACGCGAGCCTAGCGGCGCCGGATGTCCAGCGTCCGTACCCTCGCCCCGTGGCCCTCCGCGAACAGCGCCATTCCGGTGCTGGATTCCGCCGGGAAGACGAGGTCCGTGAGGACGGCCAGGCCGTCTTGGGCGAAGACCTCCACCGAGCAGGCGTCCAGGTGCACCTGAAGGCGCAGCCGCCCGGCGTCGAGAGGCACGTGAGCGTCTTCTACCGACGCGAAGTCCTCGTGGAATTCCACGGCGCCGGACTCCCGACGGTCCAGGGACAGCCTGGACGTGGCGGTGTCGTAGGCCAGTACGGTCCGCTCGGCGCCGCCCGTCCGGAGCAGGAGACCCACTCTGGCGGCGGTTCCGGGCTCAATCTCGACGTCGATGCGCGCGGCGGCTGAAGCGGCGGTCGATACAGCGTCCCCGACGGCGGCGTCCGAATCCGGCGCTAGTAGGTCCACGGTTCCGGGGTGCAGTTCCCGGGAACCCAGGGAGATCCGGTGGACGTCCGGGGCGCCGTCCAGTCCGTCGAAGGGATCGACTGCCGCCTGCCGCAGGACGACACCGCCGGAGGGCAGCCGTGTCAGGGTGACTTCCCGCGCCAGGGACATGGCGCCGCGCCAGCCCTTGGTTGGTGTCTTGCCCGCGTAGTCCCAGTTGTTCATCCAGCCGATCATGATCCGGCGGCCGCCGGGGGCGTCATTGAACGAAACGGCCGCGTAGTAGTCCCGTCCCCGGTCGAGCCAGGCATAGTCCGGCATCCGGCTTCCGTCCGGCTGGAGGCCCTCGGTGACCGTGGTCTCCGAACGGAAGTGCACGCCGTCGAACGTGCCCACAAAGTACTGGGCGCCCGAGCCGCCGGCAATGCCGCCCGGATTGAGGTTGACCACCAGGACCCATTTGGTGTCGGCCGGGTCGCCGTCCACCGCGAGGGGAAAGAGATCGGGGCATTCCCAGTCGCCGCAGGTGGCGTTCGCGGGGCCAAAGCTGCTCAAGTATTCCCAGTCCTTCAGGTTCGCCGACCGGTAGAGGACCACCACACAGTCCGTGGCCTCCACCGCGGCCATCACCCAGTAGCTTCCCGCGGGGCCGTCGTAGCGGAACACCTTGGGGTCGCGGAAGTTGGCGGAAGTGCGGTCCAGGACGGGGTTGCCGACGTACTTGGTCCAGGTCTGCCCCCGGTCCAGGCTGTAGGCCAAAGACTGGGCCTGCCGCCCGCGCAGCGGCGAAGCGTCGGTGTATGCGCTGGTGTAGACCGCCACCAGCGGCGGCTTCCCGGGGGTGCCGAAGCCGCTGGTGTTGTCCGGGTCGAGCACCACGGAGCCCGAGAATATCGCCTCGTTCCCGTCGCAGGAAATGGCGACCGGCTGTTCTTCCCAGTGCAGGAGATCCGCCGATGTCGCGTGACCCCAGGACATGTTCCCCCAGGCGTCTCCGGAGGGGTTGTGCTGGTAGAAGAGGTGGTACGTGCCGTTCAGGTGGATCAGCCCGTTGGGATCGTTGAGCCAGTTCTTGCCGGCGGAGTAGTGCCACTCGGGCCGGAACGGGTCGGAGGATAGCGGCAGGGACGCGGCCGCTTCCGGCACAGCAGAAACAACAGCAGATGGGGGGACATTCATGTGGACCTCTGGGGTTCGGCAGGGCGCGGCTCATCAACGCGCCCGGCATGTGGAACGGGGAACGGTACGGAGAACGGGAGGACGTGCGGGCGGGAACCTTAGCTGGCAGGCCTGGCAGGCAGACCCGGAGCGGCCGCCGCGGGCACGGGCACGCAGCCGCAGGAGGCCCGGAGGACCAGGTCCACGGGGAAGATCCTGTTCCGGGTTGGAGACACGCCGTCGAAGTCGATGAGCGCTTCGACGGCGGCCTCGGCCATGGCCTGGACTGGCTGCACGACCGTGCTCAGCGGCGGCCAGCTGTACTCCGCCTCGGCCGAGCCGTCGAAGGAGAAGACCGCCAGGTCCTCTGGGACCCGCAGGCCGGCCTCGGACACGGCGCGCAGCAGCCCGACCGCTTGGAGGTCGGAGCTGACAAAAACGGCGGTGGGCCGGTCCGGGGAGGCGAGCAGCCGCTGCCCGGCCCGGTAGCCGCCCTGCCGGTCGAAGTCGCAGCGCAGAATGGGCCCTTCCGGGAGTCCGGCTTCCGCGAGGCCCTGCTGCCACCCGACCTCGCGGGCATCCAGATCGTTGCCGGAGTTCATACCCATGACCAGCGCGATGTTGCGGTGGCCGTGGCCCACCAGGTGCTCGACGGCACGCCGGGAGCCTTCAAGCAGCTCCACTCCCACCGAGTTGAAGCCCGGCACCTCGCTGCTGTGGTTGAGCAGCACGGCGGGGATCTCGGAATGCTCGAGTTCGGTCAGGTCTGGTTCGAACAGCACGCTGGAGAGGAAGACCCCGTCCACGCGGCGGCTGGCGAGGTTCCTGACCTGGCGGCGCTCGTTGGCCGCCGATCCGCCCGAGTTGGCCAGCAGCAGGGCGTAGCCGCGCGCCGCCGCGGCTTCCTCCACGGCGCGGGCCAGAGTGGCGAAGAAGGGGTTGGTCGTATCCGGGACCACCATGCCGAGCATCTCGCTGGAGCCCAATTTGAGTGCCCGCGCCGCGGCGTTCGGCCGGTATCCGAGGGCGCTGATGGCCTCGCGCACCTTGGCGGCAGTCACCGGGGAGACCCGCTTGGGTCCGCCGTTAACCACATAGCTTACGACGGCGGTGCTGACGCCGGCCAGCCTGGCCACGTCTTTGCGGGTGATCGTGGGCCTGGCGGAAGCTGGCGAGTGTGGCACAGTGACCATGCTACCGCCGGGCTTCCCCGGCAATGCCTTCCCCGTCAGACGCCTCTCCAACAGGTCCGTGCGTGGGCAGCCGGGCCGGGGCGTCGCCGTGGTCCGGCACGGGCAGCCGCTCCCCGCCGCGGAGGGCGGACTCGTGCGCCACTATCCCCGGGAGGGTGTAGCGGGCTGCCTCCCAGGCGTTGACAGGCGGGAGCGTCCCGGTATCGACGGCGGTGGCGAAGTCGTCCACCAGGAAGTGGTGGCTGCCCTCGTGCCCGTTGTGCAGCCCGCGGAATTCGGCGGGCAGCCGGCCGGCGTCGTGCACGGCGGCCATTCCGGAGGTGAAGGCGTCCCGCAGGGCGGGTGCGACGCCGGCCAGCGCCGGATCGTCGGCGTCGAGCGTGGCGTGTGTGGCCAGTTCCGCACTGACGTCGGTCACGGATTCCTTGTCCTGCCACACGCTGACTAGGGCCAGCTGCTCGAAGCTGGCGTCGGTGCCGAAGTAGCGGAAGCGGCTTTCGCGCAGGTGGGAGGGGTAGCCGACGCGGCGCATCTCGTTGATGCGCATGGACCCGCCGGTGGAGAGTTCGAACAGTGCGGTCGCGTTGGAGAAATCGTTGCCGAACATGCTGACGTCTTTGTCGAAGACGCCGTCGCCGCGCTCGTCGGGGACGCCAATGCAGCTGACGCTGACGGCGTGGCCGCCGATCGCGCCCAGCACCCCGCCGGTGGAGTGGGTGGGGTACAACATGGGCGGGTAGCTGGCGGTGCGCTTCCAGTCCTCCCCGCCGCTGTACTGGTAGGCCTCATAGAAGCCCAGATCCATGTCGTGCACGTAGTCGCCCTCGGCATAGAAAATGCCGCCGAACGCGCCCTCGGCCCGGCGCTTGCGGGCGTACACCGTGGCGGGGTTGTAGTAGCTTGTCTCTCCCATCATGTAGGTTAGGCCCGTCTCGCGGACGGCTTCGATGATCCGGGCGATCTCGTCCTCGCTGACAGCCATCGGCACGGCCGAATAGACGTGCTTGCCGGCGCGGAGCGCCTGCAGGACCAGCGGCCCGTGCGTCCAGCGCTGGGTGAAGATCGCCACGGCGTCCAGGCCGCTGTCGAGCATGGCCTCGAAACTGGGATAAGTGCCCGCGAGGCCGAGCCGCTCCCGGAGGGCCGCGGCCCGTTCCGGCAGGACGTCGGTGACGTGGACTTCTGAAATTGCGGGGTGGGCGTCGAAGAGTTTGGCGAAGGCACCTGCGAACTGCCCGGCGCCGACGATGCCTAGTGAGAACGTCATGCACGCAAGTTTCACATCAGTTTCTACTCGAGTCAATACCTGATGATGAGCGGAAAGTTTCACCCCGGAAACATGAAAGAAACTGTTGCGCATTCAAAAGTTACTCGTGTAGATTCAAGCCTCAGTTGTAATCCACCTCACAGCGGAGGAACCTCAAATGACCACCACAACTGCCCGCGGAGCCGCCCCGGCCCGCAAGGCGACCGGCACGGGAACAGGCGATGCCGCCCCCCGCCGCCGGCGTCGACCCCGGAGCGACCTGAGGGTCGCCCTTCTCTTCATCGCCCCGGCCATGCTCGGCTTCGTGGTGTTCTACCTTGTGCCGAGCATCCGGGGCCTCTACCTGAGCTTCACCGAATACAACATCCTCGGAACGCCGAAGTGGATCGGCGGCGCCAACTACGCCGCAATCGCCAAGGACCCGCTGTTCTGGAACGCGCTGGGCGTCACCACCCAGTACGTCCTGATCAACATCGTCCTGCAGACCGTCCTGGCCCTGGGCCTGGCCCTCCTGATGCACCGGGTCGCCAAGTCGACCTTTATCCGCGGCAGCCTGCTGCTGCCCTACCTGATGGCGAACGTCATCGCCGCCCTCCTGTGGTTCTGGCTGCTGGACTACCAGATCGGCATCGTGAACAACGTCATCGACGCCATCGGCCTGCCCCGCATCGCCTTCTTCGGCAGCGAGGAATGGGCCATCCCCACCCAAGCCCTGATCAACACCTGGCGGCACATGGGCTACACGGCCCTGCTGATCTTTGCCGGTCTCCAGGCCATCCCCCAGCACCTGTATGAGGTCGCCAACCTGGACGGCGCTTCGCCCTTCCAGACCTTCTGGAAAATCACCATGCCGCTGCTCCGGCCCGTCGTCGTGCTGGTCCTGGTCGTCACCGTCATCGGCTCGTTCCAGGTGTTCGACACCGTCGCCGTCACCACCCAGGGCGGCCCGATCAACGCCAGCCGCGTCCTGCAGTACTACATCTACCAGCGGGCGTTCACGGAGTCTGACTTCGGTTACGGCTCGGCCCTCGCTGTCATCCTCTTCGTCATCCTCGCCCTGGTCGCCTTCATCCAGATGAAGTTCCTCAAGGGCAACGAGTCGGACCTGGACTAAGGAGTCCCAGCATGACTACTGCCACGTCAGCCATCCCCGCCCGGCGCCGCCGCCGCTTCAACTGGCGCCGCGCCGGAGCCTGGACCCTTGTGGTCCTTGCCGTCGCCGTCTCGGTACTGCCCTTCTACTGGGTCCTGCGCACGTCGCTGTCCTCCAACAGCGCACTGGCCAGCAACGCGTCCAACCTGCTGCCGGCCGACTTCAACCTCGGCGCGTACAAGCGGGTCTTCGGCCTCCAGACCGCCCAGGAAGCCATGGCGGAGGGAGGCTCCGGAGCCAAGATCGACTTCTGGATCTACCTGCGCAACACCGTCCTCTTCGCCGGGATCACCACCGCCGGCGCCGTCTTCTTCAGCGCCATGGCCGCCTACGCCTTCTCCCGCCTGCGCTGGCGGGGCCGGAACGCCGTGTTCAGCCTCTTCCTGGCCACCATGATGGTCCCGCCGATCTTCACCGCACTGCCCAACTTCCTGCTGATCAAGAACCTCGGCCTGCTGAACACGATGCTCGGCATGGTGCTGCCCTACCTCTTCATGACCCCGTTCGCGATCTTCTTCCTGCGGCAGTTCTTCCTGAACATGTCCCGTGAAGTGGAGGAGGCCGCCATGCTCGACGGCGCCAAGCACCTGCGCATCTTCTTCCAGATTGTGCTGCCCAACGCCGCCGCCCCGATCGCCACCCTGGCGCTGCTGACCTTCATCGGGCAGTGGAACGAGTACTTCTGGCCGCTGCTGGTCGGAAACCAGGAAAACGTCCGCGTTCTCACGGTCGGCCTGGGCGTCTTCAAATCCCAGTCACCGCAGGGTGCGCCGGACTGGTCCGGTCTCATGGCCGCGACCCTCATCTCTGCCCTGCCTGTCCTGCTGCTCTTCATCGCCTTCGGCAAGAAGATCGTCAACTCCATCGGATTCTCCGGAATCAAGTAACCCGCCCCAACCTGTGCTGGACGTTCCACCCGCACCCGCATCCCAAAAGCCCGTCCCTAAAGCGCCTTCCCGAAAATACCGTCCCGAAAGGACCCCCATGAACAAGAAAGCAGTCGGCGCCCTCGCCGCCGCGGCCGCCGCTGTCCTCGCCCTCTCCGCCTGCGGAAGCGGCGGAGAGGCCTCAGGTGCCTCCGGCGATCAAGCCAAGGGCGAGATCAGCTACTGGCTCTGGGACTCCAACCAGCTCCCGGCCTACCAGCAGTGCGCCGATGACTTCCACACGGCCAACCCGGACATCACCGTCAAGATCACCCAGCGCGGCTGGGACGACTACTGGAGCACCCTGACCAACGGCTTTGTCGCCGGCACCGCCCCGGACGTCTTCACCGACCACCTGGCCAAGTACCCCGAATTCGCCAAGACCGGCCAGCTGCTGGCCCTGGACGACGCCGTCGCGAACGATCACGTCGACCTCACCCAGTACAACAAGGGTCTCGCCGATCTCTGGGTCGGCGAGGACGGCAAGCGCTACGGCCTGCCCAAGGACTGGGACACGATCTCGCTTTTCTACAACAAAAAGCTCGCCGCCGGCGCCGGAATCAGCGATGAACAGATGAAAACCCTGACCTGGAACCCGCAGGACGGGGGCACCTATGAAAAGGCGATCGCGCACCTGACCGTGGACAAGAACGGCAAGCGCGGAGACGAGCCCGGCTTCGACAAGACGAAGGTTGAGGTCTACGGCCTCGGCCTGAACAGCTCCGGCTCCGGCCAGGGCCAGACCGAGTGGAGCTACCTTACCGGCACCACCGGGTGGACCCACACGGACAAGAACCCGTGGGGCACCCACTTCAACTACGACGACCCCAAGTTCCAGGAATCCATCGCCTGGTTCGCCGGGCTGGCGGAGAAGGGCTACATGCCCAAACTGGAAACCACCGTCGGTGCGAGCATGGCGGACACCTTCGCCGCCGGGAAGTCTGTCATCAACGCCCACGGGTCGTGGATGATCGGCCAGTACACCGGCTACAAGGGCGTCGACGTCGGAATCGCCCCGACCCCCACCGGCCCCGACGGCAAGCGGTCCTCCATGTTCAACGGCCTGGCCGACTCCGTGTGGGCCGGCACGAAGAAGCCCGCTGCCGCCGTGAAGTTCGCCGAGTACCTGGGCTCCGCCGCCTGCCAGGACGTCGTAGCCTCCAAGGCCGTGGTGTTCCCCGCGATCAAGTCCTCCTCGGACAAGGCAGAAGCCGCCTTCAAGGCCAAGGGCGTGGACGTGACGCCCTTCACCCAGCAGGTCAAGGAGAGCACCACCTTCCTGTTCCCGATCGCCGACAAGGCGGCCAAGGTGGACGGCATCATGAAGCCGGCCATGGACGCCGTGGTCTCCGGGAAGCAGCCAGCCAGTTCCCTCTCGCAGGCCAACGACCAGGTCAACTCGCTGTTCAACAAGTAGGCAGTTCAACAAGTAAGCCGTTCAACAAGTAAGCCGTTCAACAAGTGAGCCTCTGAAGCCACAGCCGCCCGCCACGGCGGCGCCCGGTGCGCGGGGTCCCTGTCCGGGATCCCGCGCACCAGCACCTGACTTCCGCACTACTGAAAGCGAATCCCATGCACCCCGTGCACCTGCGTTCTGCCGGCACCAGCCTCCTGCTGGCCTTCGACTCCGGCGAGGCCGAGATCGTCCACTGGGGTGCCGACCTCGGGGAGCACCTCCCCGATCTGGCGATCCTCCGCGGGCCCGTCCCCCACTCCGCCCTCGACATCACCGTCACCGCCGGACTGCTGCCGCAGGCCTCCTCCGGCTGGGCCGGTCGGCCCGGCCTCCGCGGGTACCGGAGCGCCGACGGGGTCCCCGGCCGGGACTTCTCGCCGGCCCTGCGGGTGGTTTCAACCGACGTGCGCGACGGCGGCCGCGGCGTCCTCATCATTCAGCGGGATTCCGACGCCGGACTGGAGGTCAGCACCGAGCTCACCCTGCACCCCGGCGGCCTCCTGGAGCTGGCGCACACCCTGAGCAACAGCGGCACGGCCGCCTACCAGCTCGAGGAACTCGCCGCAGTACTGCCGGTACCGCGGAATGCCACGGAACTGCTTGACCTCACCGGGCGCTGGTGCCGGGAAAACCACCCGCAGCGGCACGCCGTCCAGCAGGGCACCTGGGTCCGCACCGGCCGGCACGGCCGCACCGGCCACGATTCCTCACTCCTGGTCGCCGCCGGCACCGCCGGCTTCTCCAACCGGCGAGGCCAGGTCTGGGCCACACACTTCGGCTGGAGCGGCAACCACGAGCAGTACCTCGACAGCCTCGCCGACGGCCGGCGGATGCTCGGCGCCGCGGAACTGCTCGGCTCCGGCGAAGTGCTGCTTCACCCCGGCGCCAGCTACCGGACGCCGTCGCTCTTCGCCGCCTACTCCGGCCACGGCCTGGACGGCATCACCGAGGCCTTCTACGACTGGTTCCGCGCCCGGGCCCAACACGTGGACACCACGTCCGGGCGGCTCCGCCCCGTGGTCCTCAACACCTGGGAGGCGGTGTACTTCGACCACCGCCTCGAACCCCTGCTGGAACTCGCCGACTCCGCCGCCGGGCTCGGCGTGGAACGCTTCGTCCTCGACGACGGCTGGTTCCGCGGCCGCCGCGACGACCACGCAGGACTGGGCGACTGGTACGTCGACGAGGGTCTGTGGCCCAAGGGCCTGACCCCGCTGATCGACGCCGTGACCGCCCACGGCATGGAGTTTGGACTCTGGGTGGAGCCAGAGATGGTCAACCTGGACTCCGACGTCGCCCGCGAACACCCGGACTGGATCGTGGGCCCGTCGGCGCTTTCCCACAAGGACGGCGGCCGCCTCCCGCAGCCCTGGCGCCACCAGCATGTCCTGGACCTCGCCAATCCGGAGGCCTGGCAGTACATCTACGGCCGCCTCGACGCCCTCCTGCGCGAGAACGACATCGCCTACCTCAAATGGGACCAGAACCGCGACCTCACCGAGCACGGGAGCGGCGGACGCCCGTCCGTCCATGAGCAGACGCTGGCTGCCTACCGCCTCTTCGACGCGCTCAAGGCAGCACATCCGGACGTGGAGATCGAGAGCTGCTCCTCCGGCGGGGCACGCGTGGACCTCGGCATCCTGCAGCGCACCGACCGCGTGTGGGCATCGGACTGCAACGACGCCCTGGAGCGCCAGACTATCCAGCGGTGGACCCAGGCGGTCCTCCCGCCGGAACTAGTCGGAGCGCATATCGGCCCCACCACCTCGCACACCACGGCACGCACCCACGACATCTCGTTCCGCGCCATCACGGCCCTCTTTGGCCACTTCGGCATGGAGTGGGACATCCGCGCGGCCACGGATGACGAGCGGGCCACGCTGCGCCGCGCGATTGCGCTCTACAAGCGCCACCGGGCACTGATCCACTCCGGCAAGCGCGTGAACGCGGACACCGGCGAGCCCACCCTGAGCGTCCACGGTGTGGTCGCGCACGACGCCGGCGAGGCCCTGTTCGCGGCCGTGTCGCTGGCGTCCGCCCCGGCAGAGGTCCCCGGGCAGGCCTCACTGCCGGGCCTTGATCCGAAGCGGACCTATCGTGTCCGGGCCGAACTGCCCACCCCCCTTGACGGCGACTACGCGCACACCTTCACGCAGATCAGCCCGCCCGCATGGCTGGAAGACGGGGCCGTTGCCTCCGGCGCCTTCCTCCAGCACGTCGGCCTGCCCCTGCCGGTCCTGAATCCGGAGCATGCCCTGCTCCTGCACGTCCAGGCCGTCTGAGCACCGGCGGGCTGCCGGCCGAGGGGCACGGCGGTTGCAGTCAGCCCCGCGCCTCACTCACCGGGAGCCCGCCGGCGCAACGACGCTACGGCCCAGACGGACATCAACAGCGCCACCAGCAGCAGCCCGGCGTCGCCCAGGTCCACCGACCCGAGCCAGCTGGTCAGCGGGTCCCCGAGTCCGAAGGCCTCATGAACGGCCCCGCCCAGGGTGATCACCGCGATGAAGAGGGCTGACACCGCTGAAATGCCCGTGATGACGGCATTGAAGCCGAGTTTGCGGCGCGGGTCCGTCAGGGCCGAGCGGTACATCCGCATCATGGCCACGCCGTTGACGGTGTCGCACAGCGTCATGGCTGCCGCAAACGCCAGCGGGAGCGCCAGTAGGGCGAAAGGGGACACGCCGGCCAGCGAGGCCGCCGTCGCCATGACCAGCAGCCCGATCGTGGTGGCGGTATCGAACCCCAGCCCGAAGAGGAAGCCGATCACGTAGATGTTCCGGGGATGCCGGACCCGGGCCAGCGGACGGGCGAGCAGCCGTGCCACGAAGCCCTTCGCAGCCAGGTCCTCAGGCGAGATCGGTGCACCATTCCGGGCGCCGCGGTAAACCTTGAGCGTCCGGAGGAACGCCGAGCCGTTGAAGGCACCCATCGCCAGCAGGAACAGCCCCGACACCCCGCTGCCGATCAGCCCCAGCAGCAGGTTCCCGGGGCTCCCCTCGGCCATGAAGCTCCCCACCAGGGATGCACCGGCCACCACGAGCACCCCGGCGAGGACCACCACGGAGCTGTGGCCCAGGCTGAACGCAAAGCCCACGCTGACCGGATCGCGGTGTTCGGCCGCGAACTTCCGGGTGGAGTTATCGATCGCCGCGAGGTGGTCCCAGTCGTAGCTGTGCTTCACCCCGGCCAGGTAGGCCGTCAGGACCAGCCCGATCCCCAGCGGCTGACCGCCTCCGGCGGCTCCTGCCACCAGGAGCACGACGGCGGCTGCGTGAAGTGCGGCCACCGCACCGAAGGTCACCAGCAGCCGGGTCCTCACCGGCAGGCTCGCCCGGTCCCGGTAAAGCCGATGCAACGCCGTCATCTGCGCGGTCGTGGCCATCAGTACTTCCTCAGGTCCAGGGGATCCTGCCCGTACCAGCGTTTCCGCAACAAGGAAGTGGCGGCTCCCGTCACGCGCCGCAGTTCCTCCGTGCTGTTGGAGAGCGACCTCAGCACCAGCCCGGCCGTTCCCAGCACCGTGGCCGTGAGCGAAATGCCGGTGTGGGCCCCGTAACCCGCAGTGATCTCGTACAGCTCGTCGGCAAGGGCCTGGTCCACCCGCGGATCCACCACGATCAGCGATCCCAGATGGCTGAAGCCCTCCATGAACGCCATACCGGTGACATCCTTCAGGGTCGGCCGGATGAGCACGTTGTCCAGGACCATCACACGGCTCTCGCCCCCACCAGAATCCCCGGATTCAACCCGGATCTCCGTCCGCAGCCGCAGCTCCTCGTACCGGAACGAGGCCCCGTCCGGCGACCACCCGGGAGTGACGATTTCGGCCATGATGAGGCTCGACGACGGCCGTACCGTCACGTGCGTGTTCTGCCGGTAGCTGGCCTCCCGGTAGGCAATCACCTGGTCCGGGGCGAACTCCAGCCGCGCCCCCTCGCCCAGGCGCAGCCGCATCCGCTGCTCCGCAAAGGACCCCGGAGTCCGGTAGATCTTGGTGGCCGACTGCGTGGCGAGCAGCAGCTTCGCCCCGTCCGCCACCTCCACGTCAATCACGTACAGGTCAGCCCCCAAATACGCCCCGCCGGGATTGACGAGCACATAACAAACCTGCCCGGACCCATCCAAGTAATGCGGCCGCAAAACCCTCAAGGCCCCCCGATGGTACTGATGCGTGGCCACAGAACGTCCTGCACGGTTGGTGACGACGAGTTCGAGCTCTCCCATGTTTTCTTGGGCGCTCTGGCCGGCTCCGGCGGCTTCACCGGATTTGGGGCCGTGCCCGTCCCCAGCCGCTCCCAACTCTCGCAAGCTCGAGTCGGGGCCCTCGCGGCGGTGGGCCCCCCGCGGTGCCCGCCACGCCGCGGCCCCAAAATCCGGCCTCGCCGCCTCAGCTGTTAGGTCGCCAGGACTGACCCCGAGAACGCTCATGGCGCCAGGTCGAGCATCAGGACGTCCCGCCGCACCCAGTCGATGACGCGCTCCAGCCCTTCGTCGGTCTTGAGGTTCGTGAAGCAGAACGGTTTCTCGCCCCGGAATTCCTTGGAGTCCCGTTCCATGACGGAGAGGTCCGCGCCCACGTGGGGTGCGAGGTCGGTCTTGTTGATGATGAAGAGATCGGACTTGATCATGCCCTGGCCGGCCTTGCGCGGGATCTTCTCGCCCTGGGCGACGTCGATGATGTAGATCGAGAAGTCCACGAGTTCCGGGCTGAAGGTGGCGGAGAGGTTGTCGCCGCCGGATTCGACAAAGATCACCTGCAGGTCCGGGTGCCGTTTCTTCAGTTCCTCGATGGCCGCCGTGTTCATGGAGGTGTCCTCGCGGATGGCGGTGTGCGGGCAGCCGCCGGTTTCGACGCCGATGATCCGGTCCAGCGGGAGGATCCCGTTGGCGGCAAGGATCTTGGCGTCCTCGATTGTGTAGATGTCGTTGGTGATGGCCGCCATGGAGATTTCCCCGCTCATGTGACGGGTGAGGCGCTCCACGAGCTGGGTCTTGCCGGCACCCACCGGGCCGCCGATGCCGATTTTGATGGGCTCAGACATATTCTTCTCCAGACATATTTCCTGTATTGGACCAACTTGTACTGCTCGGTCAGCTCAGCTCATGAACATTCGGGCGCGCTGGCGTTCGTGCCGCATCTGCGAAATTTCCAATCCGGGGCTGACGGCCCCGAAGTCGTCAGGCGTGAGGTGGACGGCCCGCTCGGCCGCGGCAGCGACGTCGTCGGCCGCCTTCCGCAGGAGCCGCTGGCCGGCGTTCTGCCCCAGGGGGATCGCCCGGACGGCGTTTTGCGTCAGCGACGTGACCGTGGCGAACAGGTAGGCGGCGAGGGCCTCGGGCAGCGGGACTCCCAGGGAACGGGCAATCACCGCGAACGCCAGCGGCTGGTGGCCGGCGCCCCGGCCCGAAGTCACCCACGCCCGGTATTCCGCCAGTTCAGGGGAAGGAAAGACCTCCGCGCCAATCTCGAGTAGCCGGGTTCCCATCTTGGTGCTGGCCTCGCGCATCTGCCGCGGCAACAGCTGGGCGGTCAACAACGCGTCCAGTTCAGCCAGAGCAACGCCCTCATAGAGGAACCGAATGGCCAATGCGTCCGAATAGGTCAGCTGCTGCCCCACAAACGCAGCCAGCCACACCCCAAACGACTCCTCATCGTGCACCAGCCCGCGCTCCACATACGTCTCAAACCCCAAAGAGTGAGCAAACGCCCCGGTAGGCAACGCAGAATCCGTCAGCTGCTGCAATGCCAACCGGTACCGCGTCATGGCAGCCTCCGAAGGCGCGAAGCTGGGAAGGGGGCCGCGGCGTGGCGGGCACCGCGATGGGCCCACTGCCGCGAGGGCCCCGACTCGAGCTTGCGAGAGTTGGGAGCGGCTGGGGACGGGCACGGCCCCCAATACGGGGTGGCGCACCCAATCGCCACCCGCTTAACTGCGGAACTAGTGCGAATGTTCGGCATGGCGGAAGGGGACGGGCATCACGCGTTCCTGTCGGTCGTAGGGCGCTCCGACGTGTTTGAGATAGTCCTCCACGGTGTGGTCGTACTGGCACACCATTACCTCTGCCCCATAGTCCGAGGACGCATCGAAGAACTGGGCCTGCAGGTGCCGGTTGCCCAGGGAGTGCGCCACCACGCCCATCTCGTGGATGGAGCGCGGGGCGATCACCAGGACGTCGGTGGGCAGCACCGAGACAACGATCATGTTGGTCTCGGCCACGTGCAGGATGTCGCCGTCGCGCAGGTCCCCGGAACCGGAGGGGAGGCGCAGGCCCAACTCTTTGCCGTGGTCGGTGGTGACGCGTTGGATGCGCTTGACCAGTTGGGCGCTGGGCAGGATGACCTTTTCCTGGTGCAGCCCGGCGTACGGGTCCGGCCCGGGAGGAAGGTCGTGTGTGTTGCCGAGGATCTTTTCGATGATCATGTTCGTCTCCTCTGGAAGCCTAGAAAAGGAAGTAGCGCTGCGCCATGGGCAGGACGTCCGACGGTTCGCACGTGACGTCCTCGCCGTCGACCGTCACCTTGTACGTTTCCGGGTCCACCTCGATCTCCGGGGTGGCGCCGTTGTACTTCAGGTCCGCCTTGGTCAGGCTGCGGATGCCGGACACCGGCCGGATGACCTTCTCCAGTCCGAGTTCTTCCGGGACCCCGGCCTCTATGGCTGCCTGGGACAGGAAGGTGATGGAGGACTGCTGGAGTGCCTTGCCGTTGGCGGCAAACATCGGCCGCATGGTGCGCGGCTGCGGGGTGGGGATGGAGGCGTTGGCGTCCCCCATGAGGGCGTAGGCGATCTGGCCGCCCTTGAGAACCAGCTCCGGTTTGACTCCGAAGAACGCAGGATCCCACAGCACGAGGTCCGCGAACTTGCCGACCTCCACGGAGCCGATGGAATCGGCCATGCCCTGCGCGATGGCCGGGTTGATGGTGTATTTCGCCACGTACCGCTTCAACCGGAAGTTGTCGCTCTCCGCGCCCAGACCGGACGCCGCACCGTGCACGCCACCGTCAGGATCCTTCAACACGCCGCGCTGCTTCTTCATCTTGTCCGCCACTTGCCAGGTGCGGATGATGACCTCACCCACCCGGCCCATGGCCTGGGAGTCCGAGGACGTGATCGCGAAGATACCCAGGTCCTGCAGGACGTCCTCGGCGGCGATGGTTTCGGCGCGGATGCGGGAGTCCGCGAACGCCACGTCCTCCGGGATGTCCGGGTTCAGGTGGTGGCACACCATGAGCATGTCCAGGTGCTCTTCGATCGTGTTGCGCGTGTACGGCAGCGTGGGGTTCGTGGAGGCCGGCAGCACGTTGGGCAGCCCGGCGATCTTGATGATGTCCGGGGCGTGGCCACCGCCGGCGCCCTCGGTGTGGAAGGTGTGGATCACGCGGCCGTCGATGGCCCGGATGGTGTCCTCCACGAAGCCGCACTCGTTCAGGGTGTCGGTGTGGATGGCCACCTGGACGTCGTACTGGTCCGCGACCTGCAGCGAGGTGTCGATCGAGGAGGTGGTGGAGCCCCAGTCCTCATGGACTTTCAGCCCGATCGCGCCGGCGCGGATTTGTTCGGCCAGGGGTTCGACGGCGGACGCGTGCCCCTTGCCGAACAGGCCGATGTTGATCGGCAGCCCTTCGGCGGCCTGCAGCATCCGCTGGATGTGCCATTTCCCGGGCGTGACCGTGGTGGCCTTGGTGCCTTCGGCGGGGCCGGTGCCGCCGCCCACCATCGTGGTCACCCCGCTGCACAGGGCGGCGGGGACCTGGTCCGGGGAGATGAAGTGGATGTGGGAGTCCACGCCGCCGGCGGTCAGGATCTTCCGTTCGCCGGCAATGATCTCGGTGCTGGCACCGATCACGATGTCCACGCCGTCAGTGATCTGCGGGTTGCCTGCCTTGCCGATCCGGAAGATGTGGCCGTCCCGGAGCGCGACGTCGGCCTTGTAGATGCCGGTGTAGTCCAGCACCACGACGTTCGTGATCACGGTGTCCGGAACTCCGCCGCTGGAACCAACACTGCCGAAACCAGTACTGTCGTCCCCGTCCCGGGTCAGTTGGCCGTTCTGGCCCATGCCGTCGCGGATCACCTTGCCGCCGCCGAACACCACTTCCTCGCCGTAGACGGTGAGGTCATTCTCGATCTCAAGGAACAGATCGGTGTCGGCCAGGCGGATGGAGTCGCCAGTCGTCGGGCCGTAGAGGTCCGCGTACTGCCTGCGGGACAATTCGAAACTCACTGTGCGTCACCTGTCCCCTCGGAAACGTGGAGTCCTGTCTCGCGGAGTCTGCCATTGACGGCGTTGCTGAGGCCGTACACCTCACGGCGGCCCGCGAGTTCGATCAGCCGGACGGTCCTGCTGTCCCCCGGTTCGAACCGTGCGGCGGTGCCGGCCGGAATGTCCAGGCGGCGGCCGTAGGCGGCCTGCCGGTCGAACTGCAGCGCGGCGTTCGCTTCGGCAAAGTGGTAGTGCGAGCCCACCTGGACGGGCCGGTCACCGGTGTTGGTCACGGCGACGTCAACCGCCTCGCGGCCGGCATTGATCGTCAGCGGCGCGGTGCCGAGAACGTATTCTCCGGGAATCATCAGGGCTCTCCTAGCGGATGGGATCGTGGACGGTGACGAGCTTGGTGCCGTCCGGGAAGGTGGCCTCGATCTGGACGTCGTGGATCATTTCCGGCACGCCCTCCATGACGTCGTCGCGACCCAGGAGGGTGGTTCCGTAACTCATGAGCTCTGCCACGGTCCGGCCGTCCCGGGCGCCCTCGATCAGTTCATAGCTAATGACGGCGACGGCCTCGGGGAAGTTCAGCTTCAGGCCGCGTGCCTGGCGGCGCCGGGCGAGGTCCGCCGCGACCACGATCATGAGTTTTTCCTGCTCACGGGGCAATAAGTGCATGACGGAATCCCTTCAAGAACCGGCCGGCTGGCGGACCGCGGATGCTGCGGTGTGACCAGCGTAGGCCGGGAAGATTTCCCGCGTGTTTCCGGCGTCACATGCGCCGGCGTCCGGCACGGATTCCGCATCCCTACCCGGGGGTCCGCCAGCGGGCCTGGAATTCGGGGTGGTCGGCGTACGGCAGGGCCAGGGTGTTCAAGGACAGGGTGGTCCATTCGATCACGTCCGGCACCCATCCGGCGTCGGCCAGTTCCTGGCTGACCAGCGCCGCCAGGACGGACTGCCGGGCGGATTCAATGATGTCGATCAGCCGGCGTTTGGCCTCGCACTCGCGAAGCAGGCGGCGTTCGTACCACTCGCCGGAAACGGCCAGGGTGGGGTCGCCGAGCAGCTTCAGGGCGGCAGCTTCGTCTTCTCTTATCCGTGCGGTCAGGAATTCGACGATGTCCACGGACCGAGCCTATGCGTGCCGGCCCTCACTCGGCTACGCCCTAGCGTTTGCCCTTTTTCCGGGATCCCTTGCCGCGGCCCTTGTCCGGGTTCGGCGCGTACCGCTGGGCCACCTTGGGTTTCTTGACCGCGGGGCCGCGCCGGTCCGGCTTGGGCTCCCGCTTGGGCTTTTCCTGCTGCGCCGAGGGCTGGCGGGAGCTCGCCGCGGTTCGCCCGCGGACAATCCCGATGAATTCCTCGATCACCTCATCCGTGGAGTCGCTGGGCCACGCCAGGGCGATCTCCGTGACGGGCGCACCGGTGAGTTTCCGGGCCACGGTGTCTTTAACATTGAAGTGCCGGGCCACGGACATCGGCAGGATCACCAGCCCGGCACCGGTCGCCACCACCTGCAGGGCCATCGCGGCGCCGCCAAGTTCCTGCACGTCAAGGAAGGTCTCCTTGGAGAGGTCCGCCAGGTCCACTTCCTCGAACACCGAGATCTCGTGTCCCTTGGGTGCCACCACCACCGGCTGTTCCTCGTACAGCGGGATCACACTGAGGCCGTCGCGTTCCACCGGCAACCGGACGAAGCTCAGGTCCGCGGAACCGTCGCGGAGCACGGCGAGCTGGGCGCCGTCGTCGGACATAAAGGAGTGCAACGGAACATCGGGCATCCGTTCCTCCCAGCGCCGGATCCATTTTCCGGGCGTGACGCCGGCGACGTACGCGAAGCGCAGCTCCCGCGCTGCTGCTTCGGCCGGGACGGCGGTTTCGTCGGGGGTCTGGGGTGTTTCATCGGCTGCGGACACATGTTCACAGTACCGCCCGGGCTCGTGCAGGCCTCAGTGCCGGTGCCCGGTCAGCCTCTGGCCGGATACCCTTGAAGCATGACCTCTGCAAACTCCCAGTCCATGAAGCCGGCCACCGTTGCCAAGAAGCTTGGCATCTACCTGCCCGCAACACCCCAGGAGTTCCAGGATTCGGTCATCACCCGCGCCGATTTCGCCGAGCTCCAGGCCAACCCGCCGGAGTGGCTCGCGGAACTGCGCCGCAACGGCCCGCACCCCCGCCCGGTGGTCGCGCAAAAGCTCAACGTCTCCATCAGCGGCCTGGCCCGCGGCGGCGTTGAGGAAGCGCTGACGACGGCGGAAATCACCGCGCTGCTGCAGGCTCCCCCCGCGTGGCTGGTCGCCGAACGCTCCACCCACGCCGCCGTCCGCGCCGAGGCCCAGCGGGTCAAGGACGAGGCCGCCAAGAAGGACGCCAAAAAGGCCCGCGCCAAGGCCGAATAGCGGCGGAGGGCTCATCCCGGTTTCTATCTTCATCGCGCGGACGCAGGACTATGCTCGCGGGGTGAGTCGGGACCGCCGGTCCGATCCCCATGTTCGCTTCCCATCCACCAGCCACCAGCCACCAGCCACCAGCGGAGCATCGGGAAGCAAACAGGCCATGGCAATCGCCGCGTCCGACGGCATCCTGTTTGTCTCGCCCGAATACAACCGGTCCATTCCCGGGGCGCTCAAGAACGCCATCGACTGGGGATCCCGGCCCTCGGGCACCAACTCCTTCTCCCGCAAGCCGACCGGGATCATCGGCGCCTCCCCCGGCGGCATCGGCACGGCCGTGATGCAGGCCTCGCTCCGGAGGTCTACGGCGAGGACGGCGAGGTCAAAGACGAGGCCACGGCCAAGCTGCTGCGCCACTACATGGAGGAGTATGCCTCCTTCGTGGAGCGGGTCCTGGCCGCCACCGCGCCCGGCCATATCGGCGACGAGCACCCGGACAAGGACAAAGTGAGCCGCTGATATGACTTGAGTGGGGCTGATCCTGGGCCCTCCCGCCGAACCTAATGCGGCCGGTCCTGGGGTGGCTAGTCCTGGTGCAGCTGCACGTAGTTGCCGCAGCCGTCATCCAACACTGCGGTGGTCCCGCCGGGGCCCTCGGACGGCTCCGCCTGGAACATCACGCCCTTGGCCGCCAGCCGGGCATATTCGGCGCGCACGTCGGGCACGCCAAAGACGATCGCCGGAATTCCGGCGTCGTGCAGGCCGTTCATGTAGGCGGCCCCGATCGGGTTGTCACTGGGCTCCAGCAGCAGTCCGGCGCCGCCGGCCCCGTCCGGATCCTTAACGATGAAGAGGTTGTGCTCCGGCATGGCCATCAGCGTTTCAAAGCCCAGGATGCCGGTGTAGAACTCATGGGCCGAGGCCGGGTCCTTGACGTGGATACTGCACATTTTCAGTCGCATGGCCCCTAGGGTACGCCGGGAGTACCCCTGAAGGAACCGTGGCGCGGCCTCCGTGACTGCCTCAGCGGCGGCCGTCCCCGGCTCGCCGGCGGGGGTCCTGCCGGCTGTCCGGCAGGGTCGAACGGCCATTGACGGCCCCGCCGCGAGGGATTCCAATGGAACTAGCGGAATAGCGCCCGTCCGGGACGGTTCCGCCGGAGGTGTGCAATGACGTCGCTCTCACAATCCGGTGCCCTCGCGGCCGGGCAGTTCCTGGCCCTTGCGCTCGTGGTTGCCGGGGCGGCATCCGTCTCGATGTACCTGGCCCGCAAGCACCTGGCAGCCGGCGAGGGACGCTCAGAGGGCGCAGACGGCGCATTTTGGGACGTTTTCGCCGGACTCGCCGTTGTGGTTCCCGCCGTCCTGATCGCCTGCTTCACGTGGCCCTGGGCAGGCCTGGCGCTCGGCATGCTGGCCGCCGTGACGGCCCTGGCGGCTTTTGCGGCCGCTCCCCGGCTGCTCCGCCGGCAGGAATCGCGCCGGGCAGGCCGGAAGACTCGGCTCATGAATGAGGCCGCTGCTGAGCGGCACAAGAACGCCCTCGCCCGGTGGCAACGCTACGAGCTCGATCCCGGGTACTCGATTGACTACCCGGCGATGAGCGATCCCCGGCAGCCGGAAACGGCCGCCCTGATCCGGGCCATCAAGGCCGCCGGCCGTCCCGGCGGCCGCACGGACCGCGGCTCGGCTGACACGGCGTACGCTCCGGCAGTGGACCAGCTGGAACGTGCCCTGGCTGCCGCTGAACGCGCGGCCGGCGTCAACCCCGCGGGGCTCCACGGACCGGACCGCGCCCACAGCTGACCTCCGGAATTGCTGATTCCGCAGTTCCCGCCCAACCTCGGAAGGAACCACCATGACTGACATCACGATCATCGGCAGCGGAAATATGGCACGGGCGATCGGAACCCGGGCCGTCGCCGCCGGCCGCTCCGTCCAGGTTCTGGACCGGACGCCGGAGAATGCCGCCAAGCTCGCTGCTGAACTTGGCGGCACCACCACCTCCGGCGGCCTGAGCGAGGTTCCCGAGGGCGACATCGTCGTCCTGGCGCTCTACTTCGGCCCCGCGAAGGAAGTTGCCACGCATTTCGGCGACACGCTCAGCGGCAAGACGGTCGTGGAGATCAGCAATCCGATCGACACCGAAACTTTTGATTCCCTGGTGGTCGGCCCGGGGACGTCAGCGGCCGAAGAAATTGCCGCGCTGCTACCAGGCGCACGGGTGGTGAAAGCGTTCAACACCACCTTCGCCGGCACGCTCGGCGCCGGGACCACCGGCGGCATGCCGCTGGATGTCTTCATCGCCTCGGACTCGGAACAGGCCCGCAACGAGGTCGCAGCCTTCGCCGAGGCCGCAGGGCTGCGTCCGCTCCAGGTCGGCGGACTGCGCCACGCCCGCGAGCTCGAAGGCTTCCAGCTGCTGATCATGGCGCTGCAGGCCAACCCCGCGTATCCCGACTTCAACTGGGGCACCGGCCTGAAAATCATCGACTAGGAATCGGCCGGCAGCAGCCCGGATTCCCCGCCGGCCCGGTCCGGCACGCTACAGCTCTACGGTTGCGCTCTCGCCGACGCTCATGCGGCCGTTGGTGACCTTGGACTTGATCCACTGCAGCGCGGTGGCCGCTGTGCCGCCCGGGCTGGTCCAGTACTCGGCGGAGTCCGAGTCGACGTGCAGCAGAACCACCTCCGGGGTGTCCGGTCCGTCCGGGAACCAGGCCTCCACCACCTGGTTCCACATGTCATGGATCAGCTGCAGGTCGGTCACGACTTCGGCGGTCCCGGCAACGGAGACCCATTCGGTGCGCTTGCCGAAGGAAACGTTCACGGCCGGGTTCGCCCGGATGTGGGCCACCTGCGAGGTGGTCGCCGACGTGAAGAACCACATGTCGCCGTCGTCCTTGACCTCCTGGACGGCCAGCGGCCGGCTGACGAGCGCGCCTTCTTCGCTGATGGTGGTGAACATTCCGATGTGCGAATCGTTGATGATGTCCGTGACTTTACTGATGCTGGCGGCATCCGACATGCTCTCACCTCGTTCTCGTTCCACGGAGGAAGGTCCCCCTCCGGACAGCTTATTGGTAAGTGTGCTTACTTTCCAAGGGCTGCCGGATGGGGACCTCTCTGACCGGAACAGGCCGCGGACTCAATTTCCCCGGGACAGGACCTCGCCCTTGAAGAACTCGGGCCGCACCTTGGCCATGACCAGCATGAGCACCACGCCCAGCAGGATGACGCCCATGCCAAGGATGAAGACCAGTCCCAGACCGCCGATCGAGGAGCCTGAACCGTATGCCGGATCCATGGAGTCGTAGGCGGTCTTAAAGAACATGACCAGCAGGATGACGCCGCCCAGGAGGGGCGCGAGGAACTTGAAGAAGAACGCATGCGCTCCGCTGAACGCCTCGGCGCGGAAGAACCAGACACAGGCCAGCGCGGTGATGCCGTAGTAGAAGCAGATCATCATGCCCAGGGCCGTGATGGTGTCCCACAGCGCGTTCTCCGACGTCGTGCGGGTAATGACGTAAAACGCGGCGGCCGCCACGGCCGAGGCGATCGTGGCATAGCTCGGCGACTTGTGCGTGGGGCTGATCCTGCTGAACTTCTTCGGAAGGGCCTTGTAGTGGCCCATCGACAGCAGGGTCCGCGCGGGCGAGACGAAGGTGGACTGCAGTGACGCGGCCGAGCTGCTGAGGATGGCCAGGGACATCAGGATGGCGAAGGGGCCCATCACGGGTCCCGCGAGGACGGCGAAGATGCTGCCCTGGTTCTCCGGGTTGCCGGCGCCCAGGCCTTCCGTACCGATTCCGGCGTACGACAGCGTGGCCAGGGCAACGGTCATGTAGATGATCACGATGACCAGCACGGTGACGGTAGCGGCGCGGCCCGGGGTCTTTTCCGGGTTCTTGGTCTCCTCATTCATGGTCAGCGTGACGTCCCAGCCCCAGTAAATGAAGATGGACAGCGAAACGCCGGCGGCAAAGGCGGAAAAGGATTCGACCGCGAAGGGGTTGAACCAGTCCGGCGCGATGGCCGTGGCGTCAAAAGCGGTTCCGTTGGCGACGTGGCTGAACGCAGCCACGGCGAACCAGCCGAGCACCAGTAGCTGGAATCCCACGAGCACGTACTGGACCGTCTTGGTGGTTTCCATGCCGCGGTACGAGATCCAGCACGCGAGCGTAATGAACACCAGCGTGGTGGCGATATTCAGCGGCAGGTTCTTGGTGAGATCGGCGAGGTCCGGATTGCCGAAGATCTGCCCCAGCATCAGGTAGAAGAAGTCCACCGCGACGGCGGCCAGATTCGAGAGCACGATGATGGTCGCCGCAACGAGCCCCCAGCCGCCCATCCAGCCAAGCCACGGGCCAAAGGCCCGCGAGGCCCACGTGAAGGAGGTGCCGGCGTCGGGCATGGCGTTGTTCAGCTCGCGGTAGCCGAACGCCACGAGCAGCATCGGGACGAAGCCCACCAGGAAGATCGCCGGCAGGTGCACGCCGACCTCGGCGACGGTGGGGCCCAGGGCCGCCGTCAAGGTATACGCCGGGGCGATGCAGGAAACGCCGATCACAACGGCGCCAATCAGGCCCACCGAGCCTGCTTTCAGGCCCTTCTCGCTGAGTCCGTGCTGGTCTTCGGGGTTCTGTCCGGGGTGCTGTCCGGTTTGCGACGTATTGGACATCGCGTGGTCGGCGCTCATTTTTGTGCCTCTCGGGGGACGTCATTCGACGCTGAATGGTTCATCTGCTTGAGTTCATAGTCACTCGGGACCACAATCATCGGCACCGGCAGGGCGCGCAGAATGCGGTTGGCCGTGCTGCCGAGGAAGATGGACCGGCTCGTGGCAAGCCTGCTCGATCCGATCAACAGGACCTCGCCGTCTTCCCAGTCCAGTCGGTCCACCGCTTCCTCGATGCTGCGGCCCTGCGCGACGACGACTTCCGTCTTCGGTTCCTCCCGGACGTCCTGCTCGCCACCGGGCAGGGCGGCGGCAAGGTGCTTCGTCGCGTACTCCCGGGCCGCTTCGGCGGCGCTGGCGGCACCGGCAGCATCGCCGCCGTCGAGCGCCAGAAGAGACACCACGCGCAGCGGGACGTCCCGGTTCGTGGCCATGCCGAGGGCGAAATCGAGCAGCTTCTCGGCGCCCGCCCGGGTGCCGAGCCCGCAGCTGATCCGGGTCAGGGCCTCCTGCCGGTGGTAGCCATGCGGTGCCAGGGCCACCGGAACGGTGGATGCGTGGAGGAGGGCGCTGGCCACCGACCCGATCGAGAACCGCTTGAAGATCCCGCTGCTGGTGGCACCGATGATGAGCAGGTCCGCCCCGAACTCCTCGGCGGCCGCGATGAGCGCGTGGGCGTCGGAATCGCCGCTGCGGACGTGGGCCCGGGCCGGGACACCGGCCGGAACCAGTGCCAGCGCCTGGTCCAGCCACTCCTGCGCCTGCTCATTGAGCAGGTGCTCGAATCCGACCCTGGGTGCGTGGGCGGCCCCGAACTGCTGAACTTCGGGAACAACCAGCACAAGTTCCAGGCTCGCTCCGCGCCCGAGAGCCAGGGAAACGGCCAGATTGACCGCATCGTGGCCTCTGGCATTGGCTGAGTACCCCACTACGTAACGCATCCGGCCGCTCTCCTTACTGAACTGAACAGGACTGTTGGGCGATTTTTAAGAGGTGACGGACGCGCGGTCCGCGGCGGCGACGATCCGTGCCGCCGTGATCTGCCCCATCCGCACGGCGCCGTCGACATGCTGGTAGCCCTCGGCCGCGAGGTCGGAGGAGGACCAGTAGATCGGACCGACCGGCTTGAGCTGGTCCTTGCCGTAACGGTGCAGGCCGCCGAGGTCGTAGCTCGCGGCGTAGGCACCGCGGGTCCATTCCTCCGAGCCCCAGTCGGACTCGTAGTAGACCTCGGGATCCAGGGCCTTCTCGCCGAGGAAGGACGCGATCGATTCGAGGATGGCACGGCGGCGGTCCTCTGCGCTGAGCTCGAACATGGCGTCGGCTTTCTCGTCCGAGACGAAGCCCACCAGCGTGCCGCGGGGGTCCTCGTGGTTCGTGTTGTCGTAGACCTCCTGCACCAGGGCGCCGGCGCCGAACGCGGTGCCGGAGAGGCCGTCTTCACGCCAGAACGGCGTGCTGTAGACGGCGTGAACCTTGATGACCAGGCCCAGCGACTGGTGCTGGTGCATCTGGTGCTGGCGGCGGGGCAGCGGCGGGTTGAAGGACACCCGGGAGTAGAGGTTCGGCGGCACGGCCATGATGACGAAGCGGGCGTTCACGATGGCCCGTTCGGAAACGGCCGTGACACGGTGTGCGCCGCTCGCGTCTTCGGCCCAGTTGATGGTGCGGACCGGGCTGTCCAGGACGACGTCGTCCCCCAGTTCCGCCGCCTGCAGCAGCGAAACCTGCTGCATCCCGCCGACAACCCGCTTGTCCAGGATGAAGTCCTCATCCGTGAGATTGGTGAAGGACCCGGCGGAGGCTGCCATCAGGACGGCCTGCAGGGCGGAGAAGGCGTGGGCGGGCTTGGTCAGCATGCCGCCGGCGATGAACAGGCCGATGTTGTTGCAGGCTTCCTCATCTGAGGAATTCTCCCGCAGCCAGTGGTGGAAGGAAATGGTGTCCAGCTCGCGGGCCTTGGGGTGTGCCCACGGCTCCTCGGGACCGATTTCCGCGGCCAGGGAGTCCAGCAGGGCCGTGAGCTTGTCCATTTCGGCGGCCGTGGTTTCGCTGACCGGGAAGGTCTCACCGGTGTAGAGGGTGCGCTTGCCGTCCGCGCCGATGTAGACGGACTTGCCGTCGCGGTAGCGGGAGTACGTCTGCAGTCCAAGATCTTCGATCAGCGCCAGAAGCGCCGTCTGATCCGGCGAAACCCACTGGCCGCCGATTTCGAGCATGGCGCCGTCGATGGTGTCGGTCCAGGTCCGGCCGCCGACGCGGTCCCGCGCCTCGAGCACTGCGACGCTCAGTCCGGCCTTCTTCAGTTGGCGTGCGGCGGTCAGCCCGGACGGGCCTGCTCCGACGATGACGACGTCGCGGTCAAGTTCCAGCATGATGATTCCTCCCCGTGGCCGCTTAGGTGATGCGGACCACTAAATGAATGACGTTCATTTATGATGATAGGACTTTCTGCCGGATTGGGGAAGACCCCCCGGCTAAAGAAAATTTCGCCCGTAAAGTGGGAGCAGAATGGGAACATCCGAAACCGCCAGCCAAGCTGAGCAGAAAGGCCCGGAATGACGGCAGCAACCAGCGCCCCCGCGGATCCGCACAGCTCCGCTACCAATCCGCGCCGCCGCGTGGGCCGGCCGGCCGCGGCCGTGCTGGACCAGGCGGGCATCACGTTGGCAGCCCTGCAGCTGATCGGCAAGAGCGGCTACGACGGCTTCACCATGGCGGCTCTGGCGAGAACCCTCAACGTTGCGCCGTCTGCGCTGTACAACCATGTCTCCTCCAAGCGGGACGTCCTGGTCCTGGTCCAGGACCACCTGACCTCGTTCGTGGACGTCGCCGCGTTCGAGTCCGGGCCCTGGGAGCAGGCCGTGCGGGACTGGGCCTGGAGCTACCGCGACGTGTTCTCCAAGCACACGCCCCTGATCCCTGTCATCGCCGTACTGCCCGTCGCCGATGCGCCCAGGACGCTTGCCATGTATGAGGCCGTCAGCGCCGGCTTCAGCCGCGCGGGCTTCCCGCAAGAGCGCATCATTCCGGCCATCGTGGCGCTCGAGTCCTTCATCTTTGGCTCGGCCTACGACGCCACGGCGCCGGCGGACATCTTCGATTCCGGCAGCATGGCGTCCTCGACGCCGAATTTCACCTCCGCCGTCCAGCGCCTGGCCGAGGACAGCCATGAAAAACCGGCCGACGTCGCTTTCAGCCTGGGACTCGAGGCACTCCTGGCCGGACTCGGGGCGCTGCGGACCGCGTAGCGGGTTAGAGTTTCCCCACCTTCAACGCCAGGGGACCGCCAAACGCCGGCGGTTCGGCGCAACACGCGGCCCCAAGCCTCTGAAGGTGGGGAAGCCCCGACGCCATTGGCCCGTCCAGCTTCGTGGATCGGTGATTCCGGCCGCGTGGGTTAAACGAAAGAACCCCGGTCCGAAGACCGGGGTTCTTACGATTGCGTGCGCGAGGGGGGATTTGAACCCCCACGCCCTTTCGGACACTGGCACCTGAAGCCAGCGCGTCTGCCGTTCCGCCACTCGCGCGCAACTTCTTCCACTCGGATAGGGCCGGTTTCCCGGACCGCCAACCTCGTAAAAGCAGCGAGATCAAGCATAACGGACAATTGCGGGAAAACACCAATCGGGCCGGATGGGTGGCCGTTCCGGGTGTATTCCGAGGTCCGGGCGCCCTGCTGCCTGGCCCGCGGCGGGTACCGCCGGGACGGCCGCACCGGGGATGTCCCCGCACTTCAGGGCGTGGCCGGGGCTGTTTTCGGCGTCGCACCGGGGGCGTCCATTGAGGCCATTCCCAGACACGCCCAGTAGTATCTGATGTAGGAGTGTCCGCGGACAGCGGGCTCGCAAAAGTTGGAAACCGAGTTCCGGAACGAACGCTGCCCGGCAGCCATCAGGAAAGGAGAAGGACCATGGGATTGCTGGACAAAGTCGAGCGCGGCATCGAAAAGGCCGTCCGCGGCGTCTTCTCCACCGGCTCTCGCGCCCAGGTTGAGCCTGTCGAAATCGCAAGCCGGCTCCGTGGCGAAGTGGACAACAAGGCCATCACCATTGCCGCGGGACGCACGCTGGCCCCCAACGTTTTTGATGTTCTCCTCAGCCCCGACGATTTCCAGCGCGCCCAGGAATGGGGCACCCCGCTTGCGGAAGAACTGTGCGACGTCGTCATCAACCACGTCCGCAGCCAGGGCTATACCCTCCAGGGACCGGTCCGGATCAGTTTCCGCCGCGATGAGGAGCAGCGCGCCGGAAATTTCGACATCACCTCGCGGACCGAAAAGGCCACTGCACCTTCCGTCCCGGCCCATCCGGGAGTTCACGGCAATGTGCCGGCCGCTCCAACCCGCCAGCCCGCGCAGCTTCAACCCGTGCTTGACATCGACGGGCAGCGCTATTCTCTCAACGCGCCGTCGATCGTCCTCGGACGGTCCTCGGACGCAGACATCCTCATTGACGACACCGGTGTTTCGCGCCGCCACCTGGAAATCCGGACGGGGCCGGGTTCGGCCCAGGCGATCGATCTCGGCTCCACGAACGGCAGCTATGTCAACGGCCAAAAGATCGTGGGCAGTTCGGAACTTACTGACGGCGCCACAATCACGATGGGACGGACCAAAATCATTTTCCGCCTACTGCCCGCCACAACAGGCGGACGCGCATGAGCGAACTGACCATTACGGCCCTGCGTTTCGGGTTTCTTATCCTCCTGTGGGTGCTGATCTTCGGCATCGTCTCGGCCATGCGCCGGGATCTGATGATCGGCCGCAAGGCAGCGGCCGGAGCCCCCACGGCACGGCAGGTGCGCAAGAACCCATCCCTGGCCGAGCCCCCGCCCGCACCCGTCAAGCAGCAGGCACGCCAGCTCGTGGTGACAGAGGGTCCGCTCAAGGGCACCACGCTCCCGCTGGCGGCGAGCCCCATCCTCTTGGGCCGGGCGCAGGAAGCCACCCTTGTCCTGGAGGATGACTATGCCTCGGGCCGCCACGCCCGCCTGTTCCCGCAGGGCAGCCGCTGGTTCATCGAGGACCTCGGCTCCACGAATGGCACGTATCTGGCAGACCAGCAGCTGACCCGGGCCCTCCCGGTGGAGCTGGGCGTCCCCGTGAGAATCGGCAAGACGGTCATTGAATTGAGGCCGTAGCCATGGCTGCCCCGGATCTTCCCGCAGACAGGGCCGAAGGCAAGGCAACTGCCCCGAAGCGGCCACTCATCATGCGCTACGCCGCGCGTTCGGACGTCGGCCGTGTGCGCGCCAAGAACGACGACTCTGCCTACGCGGGCCGGCACCTCGCCGTCGTCGCCGACGGCATGGGCGGCCACGCCGGCGGCGATGTCGCCTCGGCAGCGACCGTCCTGGACATGATCCACCTGGATCATGATGACTACGACAGCGACGCCGGCACTGTCCTGGCCGACGAAATCCAGACCGCAAACTCCCTGCTGTCCGAACTGGTCCATATCAATCCGAAGCTCGCCGGGATGGGCACCACAGTCACCGCCCTGTTGCTCGCTGAGGGCAAGCTTCATTTCGCCCACATCGGAGACTCCCGGGCCTACCGGCTGCGCAACGGCGAGTGGGAACAGGTCAGCATCGACCACACCTTTGTCCAGCGCCTCATCGACGAAGGCCGCCTGCGGCCCGAAGAAGCCGAAACGCATCCGCACAAGAATGTCCTCATGCGGGTCCTGGGCGACGTCGATGCCAGCCCTGAGCTGGACCTTGATACCCTCGCCGTCCAGCCCGGGGAACGCTGGCTGCTGTGCTCGGACGGTTTGAACTACGTGGCGGGCCATGTCGTGGAGCGCACGGTTCGGGAAACCAAGGACCTCAACGAATGCGCCGACCTGCTCATTGAACTGACCCTGGAAGCCGGCGCCCCGGACAACGTGACCGTTGTGGTGCTGGACATCGGCGAGCAGACGCCCGACGACGTCCGGACCGCCGCCGTCGACGTCGTCCCCGCGCCGGCAGCCCCCGGCGCCGGGCCTTCAGCCGCCGCGTTGCCCGGAGCACTGGCCGGCAGTGCCGTCGGTGCGGCGAAGTCCCCCGGCGAGCCCGTGAAGAAGAACGACGCCGGCGCCGCTGGACCCGCTGGCGGGTCCCCGGCCGCGACGGGCAAGCAGGCCCCCGCCCCCGCGTCCGAAGGCAAGGAAGCGGACAAGACGGCTGGCAACAAAGAACCCGAGACCACTACGGACCCGCATCTGGGCGAACATCTCTCGGCCGAAGTCCTGCGCGAAGAGCTCTCCACCCGTCCGCACGAACTTGTTGGAGCCGCCGCCGCAGCGGCGGAATCAGGGTCCATTCCGTCGATCGCCGGACGCACCGTGGCCCGGCGCGCGGCCACGGTCCTCACGCACAAGTCGGAACAGACCCGCGAGGACACCGAAGAATTCAAGGCTGCCGGGCGGCCGCGCCGCTGGCTCACGGTGTCCATTGCCGCCGCCATCGTCGCGCTGCTGGCAATCGGGCTCTGGCTTGGCTACGCCTGGACCCAGACGCGTTACTACATCGGCGAGCACGATCAGCATGTGGCCATCTTCAACGGGGTCTCCCAGCGCCTGGGACCCATCCAGCTTTCCACTCTCGAAGCGGTGACCGATATTAAGATGTCCGACCTTCCGGAATTCTCGCAGCAGCGGGTCCGCCAGACGGTGCCTGCCCGAGATCTCTACGACGCACAGCGGATCGTCAAGAACCTTGAGCGCACCGGTACCACAGCCCCGGCCGATGAGTGCCTCACGCCGTCCCCCTCCGTGACGGCCGGCGCCAGTGCCACCCCCGGAGCCAAGGCCTCGCCGGGCGCCACCGCGACACCCGGGGCTACAGCTGCGCCGGGAGCGGCCAAGCCTTCGGCGTCCCCCGCTCCGACAACGAACTGTGAGGGGGCCAAATGACACCCATCGACCCCGTGCCCAAGCCGCGACGGAACGTGGAGCTTGTCCTTCTGGTCCTGGCCCTCGCCGTCGGGATCGGCGCCCAGGCCCTCGTAGGCGTGGACCGGCAAAAAGCGTTCGACACTGACTTCTGGTTCCAGTCCGGCCTCCTGGCGGCAGCCGCATTGGCCTTCCACGTGGTGCTGCGGATCCGCGCAAAATATGCCGATCCAGTAATACTTCCGCTCGTGGTCGCTCTCAACGGGCTGGGCCTTGCCATGATCCACCGGCTGGACAGGGTGGGCGAAGACACCGGCAACAACCAGCTCCGCTGGACCCTGGTGGCCATGGCGGTCGCGATCGCCGTCATTTGGTTCCTCAAGGACCACCGGATCCTGCGCCGCTTCACCTATATTTCGCTGGCCGTCAGTGCGGCGCTCCTCGTCATGCCGCTGGTTCCGGGCATCTCGGCCGGAGAAGTCCTGGGCGCGAGCGTCTGGATCAAGATCGGTTCCATGACCTTCCAGCCGGGTGAAATCGCCAAGATCACACTCGCCATATTCTTTGCCGGGTACCTTTCCTCAAACCGGGACCTGATCCTGCTGGCCGGCCGCAAGATCGGCCCGGTGCAGTTCCCGCGGTTCAAAGACATGGGACCGATGATCACGGCCTGGCTCGTAAGCATCGGTGTGCTCGTCTTCCAGCGCGACCTCGGCACCTCGATCCTGTTCTTCGGCCTGTTCCTCGTCATGATCTACGTCGCGACGAGCCGCATCAGCTGGGTCATCATCGGACTCGTCCTGATGGTGGTAGGCGGCTTCGTGGCAGCCAAGGCGTTCTCCCACGTCGCCCTGCGGATCGACGGCTGGCTCAATGCCTTTACCCCTGAGGTCTACGGCCGGGAGTTCGGCGGCAGCCTCCAAATCGTCGAAGGCCTGTTTGGCATGGCCAACGGCGGCCTGGTCGGCACCGGCCTCGGCCAGGGCCGCCCCAACCTCGTCCCGTTCGCCAACAGCGACATGATCATCGCCTCATTCGGTGAGGAACTCGGGCTGATCGGCGTCTTCGCGATCGTCCTGATGTACCTGCTGCTGTTCACCCGGGGCTTCCGCGCCGCGCTGGGCACGCGCGACGCCTTCGGCAAGCTGCTGGCCACCGGACTTTCCTTCGCGATCGCGCTGCAGTGCTTTGTGGTGATTGGCGGCGTCACGCGCCTGATCCCGCTGACCGGACTCACGACGCCGTTCCTCGCCGCCGGCGGATCCTCCCTCCTGGCGAACTGGATCATCGTGGGCCTGCTGCTAATGATCTCGCACACCGCGCGCCGGCCGGTCGATACGACGCCGCTGCCACCCGGCCAGGAACCAGGCGCCGGAAAGAACCTCCCCGCGGAGCCTTCCAGCGCTCCCGCTCCCCAAGCCAGTCCCTTCGCACCCACCGAGGCGGTGAAACAGCTATGAACCAGGCCATCCGCAATTCATGGATCGCCGCCATCGCGATGTTCGTGCTGATCTTCGGCGCGCTCAGCTACGTGCAGGTGGTCGGCGCAGACGAGCTCCAAGCCAACGCCTGGAACAGGCGCGCCATCCTGCAGAACTACTGCAACGACCGCGGCGCCATCATTGTCGGCGGCACCCCGGTGGCAGAATCCGTGCCTGCCACGGAAAGCTGCAAATTCCAGCGGACCTACTCCCAGCCCGAGCTCTACGCGGGAGTCACCGGATACTTCTCCAAGAACTACGGCCTCACTGGCCTTGAGAAGTCGATGAACGACGTGCTGGCCGGCAGCTCGGACCAGCAGTTCCTGGACCGGGTTGGCCAGTTGTTCCTCGGCAACCAGCCCAAGGGCGCGTCCGTGGAGCTGACACTGGACCCCAAGATCCAAAAGCTTGCCTACGACCTCATCCCGGACGGCCAGCGTGGTTCCATCGTGGTCACCAACCCGAAGACCGGCGCGATCCTGGCCATGGTCTCCAAGCCCTCTTATGACCCCAACCTGATTGCCACACAGGATCCGGTGGCCGAGCAGTCCAACTACAACGAGCTCAACCAGATCCCCGGGATCAACCTGAACCAGAACGTCAGCGGCCCCACCGGGGCATTGCTGGCGCCCGGATCGGTGTTCAAGCTCATCGACACCGCTGCGGCGCTGAAGTCGGGCAAGTACAACAAGGACAGTGTCCTGCCTAACCCGGCGGAGATGTCGTTCCCGGGCATCGAATACAAGCTCCCCAACTATGCGGGAGGCAACTGCTACACCCGCAGCACGGCGTCGTTCGCGTTTGCCCTGCAGCAGTCCTGCAACACCCCGTTCGCCAGCATCGCGCTGGACCTGGGCCAGCAGGCCATCGGGGACCAGGCGTCAAAGTTCGGCTTCGGGCAGGACTTCGGCGACCAGTTGAAGCTGGACTCGGCGCCGAGCTTTTTCCCGAGCGATCCGCTGGACGACGCAGGACTGGCGCAGTCCTCGATCGGCCAGCGGGATGTCCGGGCCACCCCGCTCCAGATCAACACGATGACGGCCGCGATCGCCAACGACGGCGTGCAGATGCAGCCGAGCCTGATCAAGGCCGTACGCGCCCCGGACCTGCGGACTATCAGCGAGCCGAAGCCGCAGGCCCTGCGCACCTCCACCACGCCGGAGATCGCGCGGCAGATCAACGAGTGGATGGTCAGCGTCGTTGACGACGGCATCGCCAAGCGGGCGGCCGTGCCCGGCGTCCAGGTGGCCGGCAAGACCGGAACCGCGGAACTCGGCAACGGCTTGAACAACTCATGGTTCACCGGGTTTGCCCCGGCGAATGACCCGCAGGTGGCTGTCACCATCGTCATGGAAGGCGTAGACATCACCACCGGCGCAAACCTAACCAGTCCGAACGCGAAGAAGATTTTTGAGGCGGTGTTGAATAAGTGAGGCCTACTTCAGGAATCACCCTCGGCGGCAGATTCCAGCTGACCACACGCATTGCGATCGGCGGCATGGGAGAAGTCTGGAAAGCCAAAGACCTGATCCTTGGCCGCATTGTCGCCATCAAGGTGCTCAAGGAGGAATACACGGGTGATCCCGGGTTCCTGCAGCGGTTCCGCGCCGAGGCACGCCATACCGCGCTCCTGAACCACGTGGGCATCGCCAACGTCTTCGATTACGGCGAGGAAGAGGGCTCCGCCTACCTCGTCATGGAACTGGTACCGGGCCAGCCGTTGAGCAGCATCATCGAACACGAGCAGGTCCTCTCCCCGGACCGGACCCTCTCGATGATGGCGCAGACGGCGCGTGCCCTCGCTGTCGCCCATGCGCAGGGCCTCGTGCACCGCGACATCAAGCCGGGAAACCTGCTCATCACCCCGGACGGCCGCGTCAAGGTCACCGACTTCGGCATCGCCCGCCTGGCCGACCAGGTTCCGCTGACTCAGACCGGTCAGGTGATGGGCACCGCCCAGTACCTGGCACCGGAACAGGCCACGGGGCAGACGGCCACCGGAGCCTCGGATATCTACTCCCTCGGCGTGATCGGCTACGAGTGCCTCACGGGCCACCGGCCGTTCTCCGGGGAGTCCCAGATCGCCATCGCGCTGGCCCAGGTCAATGATGCGCCGCCGCCGCTGCCGGAGACACTGCCCCGGCCCGTCCGGGCGCTCCTGATGTCCATGCTGGCCAAGGATCCGAAGAACCGCCCTGCTGATGCCATCAAGCTGTCCGAGGCGGCCGAGGCCATCCGCAACGGTGACATCGCGGCGGCCCACGCAGCTGTTCCGGGCATGCTCCTCTTCGACGCGGCAACCGGGCCCATCACGGCCCCGGTCGATCTCCCCACGGCAGCCACCAGCGTCATTGCCTCCAGCGCCGCGGAGGACAGGTCGACGTCGGCAACCTCCGCGCTGCCCGTCGTCGGCGCCGCCGGTGCCGGCGCGGCGGCAGGCCTTGCGGCCGGCGCGGCAGCAGCCAGCGGCTACGGGGCACGCAACGCGCTCAACCGCGCCGACGCCCTGGCCGCCGAGCGCAACTGGGTGCAGGACGAAGCAGAGTACGACGAGGAAGACGAACACGCCGAGGAACCGCAGCGCCGCAAGCGCAGCCCGTGGACCTGGCCGCTGATTGCGCTGATCCTGCTGGTGGTTTTCGCCCTGGCCGGTGTGGTCATCAGCCAGGCCGGTAACCTCTTTCCCTCACAGGCGCCGGTCACAAGTGCCCCCACGTCCAACAGCGTGAAGCCGAGCAGCGCCAGCCCCTCGCCGTCGTCCGCGTCGCCCTCCGAGACCCCCACCCCCACTCCCTCTTCCGCGACGCCCACCGAGTCCACCCCGGCAGCCATCAACCTGATCCCGGACGCCTACCTGGGGCGCCCCTACGCCGACGTCCGCAACGAGCTGGTCGGCAAGGGGCTCCAAGTCACCGGCGCCGAGGTCTTCAACGACGCGACGCCGGGTACCGTCACCAATATTGACCCCTCCGGTCCGGTCCAGCCCGGGACCACCATCACCGTGAGCTACTCCAAGGGGCCGGAAATGGTCGCCGTCCCGTCCATTCCGGCAGGCGCCAGCGAGGCCGAAGTCCAGCAGGCCATCCAGAACGCCGGACTGCGCTGGGCCAAGGGAGCCGACGTCAGCCCCACGAACAAGAAGGAAGACCCGGGAACCTTTGTGAGCTCGGACCCCGCGTCCGGGAGCAAGGTGGCCTCCGGGAGCGTCGTGACCTACCACCTCGCCAAGGCCTCGGCCGCAACGCCTTCACCTACCAAGTCCGCACCCTAAGAAATCATGAACAACACACCCCGCACACCGTCGCACAGGGAGGATCGCCCTGTGAACACGCAGCGCGTCCTCAGCGGACGCTATGAGCTGGGTGAGCTGATCGGCCGCGGCGGCATGGCGGACGTGTTCCGCGGTGTCGATACCCGGCTGGGACGCACTGTCGCCGTCAAACTGCTGCGCCCGGACCTGGCCCGGGATCCCCAGTTCCAGGCCCGGTTCAAGCGCGAGGCCCAGGCCGTCGCCGCGCTCAACCATCCCTCGATCGTGGCTGTCTTCGACACCGGGGACCATGCGGTCCCCGGTGACCGCGAAGACAACGTCCGGGTGCCCTACATCGTGATGGAATTCGTCTCCGGCAAAACCATTCGTGACCTGGTCCGGGCCAAGGAAGTCACCATCGATCAGGCCATCGACTTCACCCTGGGTGTCCTGTCCGCCCTCGATTACAGCCACAAGGCCGGAATCGTGCACCGCGACATCAAACCCGCCAACGTGATGTTCTGCCCGGAATCGAACAGCGTGAAGGTCATGGACTTCGGGATCGCCCGCGCCATTGCGGACTCCTCGGCAACTATGACGCAGACGCAGGCTGTGGTGGGCACGGCCCAGTACCTGTCTCCGGAACAGGCCCGCGGCGAAACGGTCGACGCACGTAGCGATCTCTACTCCGCCGGATGCCTCCTGTATGAAATGCTGACCGGCCGACCGCCGTTCATCGGGGACAGCCCGGTCTCTGTGGCGTACCAGCATGTCCGTGAAATCCCTGAGCCGGCCAGCAGCCTCAACCCTGAGGTCTCCGACGCGCTGGACAGCGTGCTGATGAAGGCGCTGCAGAAGAACCGCGCGGACCGTTTCCAGGACGCGGCTGCCTTCCGGCGGGCCCTGCGGGCCGCGCGCAACGGTGTAGCGGTAACCGCGCCGGCGGCCAGTGAGGCCCCAACCGACCCCACCAACGCCGTTTCCCGTCAAGACCCGCTGGCGCCCACGGCAGCCTTCTCGCTGACCGGGGCCAAGTTCCTGGACGAGTCCCCCGGCGGCCGGCTGCGGCCCGCCGAGGAAGCGCCCCTGGACGATCACATGCTGCAGCCTGCCGGCACCGAACTGTACGGCACCGCGGACACCGGCAGCCTGCCCCTGGCGCTGCCGGTCGAACGCGAACGCACGCCGCGGCAGAAATCCCGCCGCCGCACCTGGATCGCGACCCTGGTGGTCCTCACGATGCTGGTGCTGGCCGGGGGCGGCCTGTGGCTATACAACCTCATGAACCAAAGCCCGCCACAGGCGACCAAGGTCCTGATACCCACCGTGACGTCCTTGACGGAATCAGAGGCTCTGCAGAGGCTCTATAACGCCGGATTCAAGCCGCAGCTCAAACGGCTGCAGCACGACACCATCCCGAAGGGGACTGCAATTGGTACGGTGCCGTCCTCGGGAAGTTCCCTGGAAGCCAACTCGGACATCATCCTGAACATCTCCGAAGGCCCCAGCACCATCGCCATTCCGACGGACCTGCCCGGCCGGACGGAGGCGGCGGCCCGCGACCTCCTGCACCAAGAGGGACTGACCGGTTCCCTCACCACCAAGACATCCAACAACCCCACGGTCCCGGCCGGCATCGTCATCACCACCAACCCGGCCCCTGGCCAGGTGGTGGCCGTGGGGGACGCCGTCGAAATCGTCGTCTCGACCGGGAAGGTTGCCGTGCCGCAGCTGATCGGGCTGCCCCTGGCGGACGCGGAGGCGGCCCTGACGGCCCAGGGCTTGAAGCTCAATGCCACCGAAGTGGAGAATTCCCAGGTGGCTCCGGGCAAGGTGACAGGGCAGGCTGATGCCGCGGATTCGCTCGTGGAACAGGGCAAGACCATCACGGTGACGGTGGCGAAGGCGCCGGCTCCGGCGCCAGCTCCCACACCGACGCCCACGCCGAGTCCCACCAAGACCGCGTCCAAGGAGGACGCCGTCCTGAACGGGTTGTTCCCCTAACCCGGGCTGTTTCCTACCTAGGTTGTCCCTGACGGGTCAGTGCTTGATGAGCGGGCTCAGGTCCGCTGCCCGTTCGGCGGCGCCAGCCATGCCCAGCGACTCGAGCCAGTTGCCGAGCATCTGGTAGCCGCCTTCGGTCAGGACTGATTCCGGGTGGAACTGGACACCGCACAGCGGGGCGGTGCGGTGCTGCAGACCCATCACAACACCGGTGGCCGTTTCCGCGGTGATCTCCAGGACCTCCGGGATGCTCTCGCGGACAGCGGCCAGTGAATGGTAGCGGGTGGCCGTGAGGGGCGACTGGAGCCCGGCAAACACACTGGTTCCGTGGTGTTCGACCAGGGACGTCTTACCGTGCATCAGTTCGGGCGCGTGCGTCACGATTCCCCCGTAGGCCTCCGCCAGCGCCTGATGGCCCAGGCATACGCCCAGCATGGGCTTTGCGTGGCGGCCGCACCATTTAATCAGCTCAATGCAGACGCCGGCCTCGGCCGGATTCCCCGGGCCGGGGGAGATGAGCACGCCGTCGCGTGCCTCGGCCATTTCGATCGCCTCGGCGAGCGTGACGTCGTCGTTGCGGACCACCGTGGTCTCCGCGCCGAGCTCCTGGAGGTAGCCCACCAGGGTGTAGACAAAGCTGTCGTAGTTGTCTACGACCAAGATCTTGGTTGTGCTCATGGGTGCCTTGCTGAACCAATCGTTGAATCTGTTAACTGGGTGAATTGCGCCAGCCAGGGAAAAAGGAACTGAACCATCAATACCAGTGCTCCGGCCGCAAGCACCAGCGCCGTCACAATCCTGAGCCACAAGGGCCCGGGAAGGTGGCGGAATAGCCAGCTGTACATGCCTCAGCCTTCCCCGGCCGCGCGGGCCGCCTGGGGAGCGATTTCGGCCGGCGGACCCGCCGACACAGGTTGCCACCGCTCCAGCAGTGCGTAGGCGACAAAGCGTTCCTGCGAGCCAAAGCGCGGATTGCAGCTCGTCATAGTCAGGTAGCGCTCGGTGGCTATTGCGCCCGGCTGCATCGGCACCGGCAGCAGTACATCTGTCCGCGAGGGCAGGACTATCTGGCTGTTCCGGAACACGTAGACATAGTAGCCCTCGCGGGTCTGGACGTAGATTCGGTCCCCGGGCACCAGGGCATCAATGTTGTCCAGGACCGCGCCGTGAGTCTGCCGGTGGCCGGCCACCGCGAAGTTTCCCGCCGCGCCCGGCATCGCGGTGCCCTGGTAGTGCCCGATGCCAAGGGTGTCCAGCAGCGCCGGAGTGGTTCCCTGAACGATGGGGCGTGTGTATCCGGCACCGAACCGGGGAACGTACATGATGCCGATCGTCGCGCCCTCTTCTGGTTCAGGGGCAACGACGGGTTCAGCGGCGGCGGACGCCGGCACGACGTCCTGCGCGGCTCCGCCGGATTCCGGCACGCCGAACGCCGCGGGAGCGGCTACTGCGGTCCCACGGGCGAATTCCCTAACGACGTCGCGCTGCCGGGCGTCGGAGGCTACATTCGTCCACCACAACTGCCACGCCACGAAGAGCAGGAGAATGACGCCGACCGTCATGAGCAGTTCACCTGCGATCCGGACACCGCGCCGGAACAGTCCCCGCCGGCAGCCGGTCCGGCCGGATCCCTGCTTCAACTGCAGCACTACGGGTTCTCCTCGTGGGCGATTGGGGGTCAACGGTGTGGCCTGAACTACAGCTAGAATTGACTGCGAACGAGAATTCAAACTTGACCAAGAGCGCGCTGGCCGCCGGGGGCTTACCTCCTGCACGATACCAAGCCGCCCTTGTTCCGGCCCGCCAAGGAGGATCAGTGCCCGTCTCGAAGCCGCGTAAGAGGACTACCAGTGTGGCGCCGCAGACTTCTGCTGCGGCCTACAAGCCCAATCCGGTCTGGTTCAAGCCCGTCATGTTTGGCCTGATGATCGTTGGTCTGCTGTGGATCATCACGTTCTACATCACTCAAGGCGCCTTCCCGGTGCAGGCCTGGGCCTCGTGGAACATCGTCGTCGGGTTCGGAATCGCGATCATCGGCTTCCTGATGACCACGCGCTGGCGTTCCTGAACCACGCCTCCGCGGAGCATGTCCCTGATGGGCCGGTACACACTGTGTACCGGCCCATCAGCGTTAATCCCGGCGCTCGAGCGCCCGGCTGTCCAGGCTTCAGGCGGCCGTGTCCTTATGACCGATAATGCTGGGAGCGGCATTAACCCAGCGAAGGATTCCAGATGACCCCGGCAGTAAGCGGCTCAATTATTGGCGACGACGGACTGGCGCGGCCTGTGTGGGCAGCCGTGGATCCCATGCTGCGTGAGTACTACGACACCGAGTGGGGAATGCCCGTCCGGGATGAGCAAGGTCTCTACGAACGAATCTGCCTCGAAGGGTTCCAGGCCGGGCTGTCCTGGGCGACGATTCTGCGGAAGCGGCCCGCTTTCCGTGCGGCATTCAAGAACTTCCACCCGGAGACGGTAGCGTCCTTCACCGACGCCGATGTGGAACGGCTCATGCTCGATGCCGGCATTGTCCGGAACCGGCTCAAGATCCAGGCAACGATCACCAACGCCAGTGCCACTCTGGCGTTGCGGGACGACGGCGGCCTGGTCGACTTCGTCTGGGCCTTTCAGCCCTCAACCACGCCCCGGCCGCATTCGCTGGATCAGGTCCCCACGACCTCGGCCGAGTCTGTGGCGCTGTCCAAGGCGCTGCGCAAGAAGGGTTTCGCGTTCGTCGGACCCACCACCATGTTTGCGCTCATGGAAGCCATCGGCATGGTGGATACCCACCTGCTGGACAGCCACCGGCGCGGAACGTCGGGCGTCTGGCCGCACTGACGCCGCGGTCCGGCGGGACGGCCTGACGCGGTGCCGCGCAGCGCCGGTTTCACGAGCCGGCTTTATCCACAGCTGTGCACAAGTCTGGGGAAACTTATCCACATTGTTCATAAGTTTCCGTTCATTCGCGCCTTCCAGCCCGGGTAAAAGGCCGCAGCTGGCCAGCCCGGAGGCGGCGGTATCTCCGCCGGGCCATGAATTACAACTCTGTAAGTTATTAACAGTGTGGATTCCCTGTGGAAAAGTGCCGTGGATCGGCCGTCCGTCCCGTCCGGTGCTCCGCGGCCGTGCCAGGCCACGCCAGAAGCGACTGTCCCGGCCGGCGGAGTGCGACGAATAAGTTATCCACTTAGTAACAGTGTTCTACCCACAAGTTATCCACAGCTGGGGATAACCGCCGGCTCGGGGAACCGGCATGCCTTGCTAGCGGGCCATGAGCCGGATTTCTTCGCGTGGCTACTAAGCGCATCAAGTTATTAACACTGTGAATAACCCTGTTGAAAGACCTCGGCTCGGCCAGCGGTGCTTGCGGCCTGAAGGGCGGCCGGATCAAACGACGTCACCGCTGCACATTGCGGCGATGGCGCACGATCCAGCGACACGGGGCGACGGGCCGGCGGGAAGCCGCCAGCGCGTCTGCAGTTCCTGGGGACGCATTGTTGGAGGGCGAAGCAGCGGACCCGGCGAACAAACAGAGTTATCCACTTACTCACAGGGCTACCCACAGAAGTTATCCACAGGTGTGGAGATCCATCGGACGGCGTCACCACGCTTCCGGAAATTCGCCAGCTGTGGCCTTCAGATCGGGAAACCCGGGACGAACTACACGCGTGTAAGTTATTAACAATGTGGATAACCCCTGTGGAAAACTTCCACCCGCGGCCGGGGACATCGCCGCAGATCGGACGGGTTTTCCCCGGGGGTTCAGACGGGTGGTGCAGACGGGAACCCGGGTCGCGCCGGCAGGGCTGTCAGGGTGCGCCGGCAGGACTGGTGAGGTGCGCCGTCCGGGGCGACTTTGCGGGCCGGAGACGGCGATAGACGGCCTGGGAGCGGCGTTTTCACGTCGAAGTGCCACCCGGACAAAACTGCCCGGAACCACGCCCTGATGGATTGGCACGAGTACGGCGGGGCGCAGACGGGATGGACGGCAAAAGGGCGCCGCCGGGGTAGGCGGCAAAGGTGGTGGAGGCGGGCCCGACTTAAGCGGCGCCGGCCATCCGGACGGCTGAAACGACGATCACCAGGGCCAGGACGCCGGCGAGGCCGATCACCTGGATCAGAGTCTGCCGGGGTCCGCGGGGAGTGTAGGCAATGACGACGGCGCTCAGGGCGCCGGTGACGAGGCCGCCAAGATGGGCCTGCCACGCGATCTGGGGGACCATGAATCCGATGACGCCGTTGATGGCGATCAGGACCAGGAGTTGGCGGATATCGCCGCCGCGTTGCCGCTGGACCACCAGCAGGGCGCCGAACAGGCCGAAGATGGCGCCGGAGGCTCCTACGAGGCCAACGGGGCCGTTCACGGGATAGACCGGGGTCAGCAGGAGGAAGCCGGCCGAGCCGCCGACGGCGGAGAGCAGATAGATCGCCAGGAAGCGGACATGGCCCAGCAGCGGTTCAAGGATCTGGCCGAAAATCCACAGCGTGTACATGTTCAGGACGATGTGGAGCAGGAATCCCTGGGAGTGCAGGAACGCCGAGGTGAGCATCCGCCACGGCTCGCTGTCAGTGAAGGCGGGGGCGTATGCCAGCTGCTGGTAGATCCCGTCGTTGGGGACGATCCACTGCAGGGCATAAACAAGGGCGCACAGCCCGATAATCACGAAAGTGACTACCGGTTTGCCGATGGTCGCGGCGCCGCCGTAGACGGTCCTGACGGTCGGCGTCGTGCGTTTGGTTTCATTGACGCAGTCAACGCATTGGAATCCGACGGCGGCCGCCCGCTGGCAATCGGGGCACGCAGGGCGCCCGCATCGCTGGCAGCGCACATAGGCGGGCCGGTCCGGGTGCCTGGGGCACACCGGGATCTCCGCGGACGGCTCTGCCGCCGGAACTCCGTAGCTCATGGTGTGGGGTTAGAGCTTCTCGATATCAATGCTGTTGATGGTGACGTCCTCGACGGGGCGGTCGCCCATGCCGGTGCGGACGCCTTCGATCGCGTCGACGACCTTCTTGGATTCGTCATCGGCGACCTCGCCGAAGATGCTGTGCTTGCCCTGCAGCCAGCCCGTGGGGATGGTGGTGATGAAGAACTGCGAACCGTTGGTGCCGCGGCCCATTTGGATGCCGGCGTTGGCCATGGCCAGCTTGTACGGCTCGTTGAACGTCAGTTCCGGGTGGATTTCGTCGTCGAACTTGTAGCCCGGTCCACCCGTGCCGCGGCCCAGCGGATCGCCGGCCTGGATCATGAAGTCCTTGATGATGCGGTGGAAGATGGTGCCGTTGTAGAGCGGCGTGCCCGTCTTGTCCTCGCCCGTTTCCGGGTGGGTCCAGGCCTTCTCACCGGTGGCCAGTCCGACGAAGTTGTCGACGGTCTTCGGCGCGTGGTTGCCAAAGAGGTTGACGACGATGTCGCCGAGGCTCGTGTGGATAGTGGCTTTTGCGGTTGCGTTGGCAGTCATGGGGCCTATTCTTCCATGACGGGTCCATGCGCATAGGGCCACGCAGTCAGTTCCGCGCTGGGTGAAATCCACTGGAAATCGGCCTGAAGAATAGCCGGTGCGTTCCTAGACACGTAGGCTAACAGCAGAACCGTCACATTAATCGGGAGGTAGTTGTGAAGAAATCGGATCGTATTGCCCGTGACCTTGAGCAGTCAGTCAGCACCGGAGTAGACAACGCCAAGGATTGGGCGGCACCGCGGGTTGAAGCGGCCGTGAATTGGGCTGTTCCCCGGTTGCAGCATGGACTGGACACCGCGTCCCCCAAGATTCAGGAAGGGCTCAAGTCGGCAGCCCACAATCTGGCCGGCAGCGTTGCCACCGTCACCCCCCGCCTTCAGGACAGCCTGGCCCACCTTGCGCCGAAGATCACCGAAGCCGCCGAGGGCGCGACTCCGCGCCTGCACGAAGCCGTGGACAAGGCGTCCCCCGTGATCGCCAGCGCACGCGACCGGGTGGTGGTCGAGTACCTGCCCAAGCTTTCCGACCAGCTCGGGTACGCTTCCGAGGCCGTCCACCGCACGCTGGAGAATGCTCCGGCCCATGTGGACGCCGTGGCGCAGAAGCTTGTTGACTCCGGCGTCGTCCGCAGCGTCCAGGAGCAGGCCAAGGTCACCAAAAAGCAGGCCAAGGCTGCCGGAAAGAACATCAAGGCCGCCGCCGCCGAGGCCGGTAAGACCGCCAGCGCGAAGCTCGCCAAGCCGCAGAAGCCCAAGCACAAGCACCGCGGGCTGCTGATCTTCGGCATCATCGCTGCCGCAGCTGCTGCCGGTGTTGCCGCCTGGAAGGCTTCCAAGCCGGTGGAGGACCCCTGGAAGGTGCCGACGCCGGTAACGCCGGCCCCTGTCGCGGCCAGCAGCGTCAACGAGACCCTCAAGGACGCCGCCGACAAGGCCGGCGCCGCCACTGTTGCGGCAGCCGACGCCGCGGCTGATGCCTCTGCGGAGGCAGCCGACGCGACAGCTGCAGCGGCCGACGATGCAACGGAGGCGGCCAAGGACGTTGCCGACGACACCACAACGGCTGCGACCAAAGTTGCCACCGATGCCAAGACCGCCGTCCGCAACATCGCGTCCAACCTGAACAACGGCTCGAACAAGCCGGGCCAGTAGCACCGGCCGAGCCGAGGCCATTGAGCCGAACCGAGGGAGGGATTCCGCCATGGGGCGGGATCCCTCCCTTTGTTTCGCCCGGTCCGGCGCCGGGCCGCGCCGCGGCCCGGCTTCAGCCTGCAGGCTAGATGCTAAATTTGTGGTGATGTCACCCCATAGATCACCCCAGGACGACCTGCTTACTGCTCCACCGCCGTCTGTGTCTATTGTGATCCCGGCGTACAACGAGGAAAGCGTCATCCGGCAGTGTCTGATTGCCGCGGTCTACCAGTCGGTGCCTGCCCACGAAATCATTGTGGTGGACAATCTGTCCAAAGACCGCACGGCGGACATCGTGCGCCAGATGCAGCTTGAGTATCCGGAGAGTCCCATCATCCTGCTCAGCCAGCACAGCGCACAGGGGCTCATTCCCACACGCAATTTCGGTCTGGACCACGCTACCGGCGACATCCTCGGCAGGATCGACGCCGACTCCGTGCTGGAGCCTGACTGGGTGGAGCAGGTCCAGAATGCCTTCACGGACGACTCGGTGCACGCCGCAACGGGTCCGGTGGTCTACTACGACATGCCGATGCGCCGCTTCGGGCTCAAGGCCGACGACAAAATGCGACAACTGATGCTCAAGCTTGCCAAGCACCAGTATCACTTCCTCTTCGGCTCCAACATGGCCCTCCGCCGTTCGGCCTGGGAAACCATCCGGGCCGACACCTGCCGGGACGAACGGGACGAAATGCACGAGGACATCGACCTCTCGCTGCACCTGGCGGACCACGATCTCCGGATCCAGTACTGGCCGCAGATGATCTCGGGCATGTCCGCCCGGAGGCTCGAGGATTCACCCCGCGACTACCGCTACTACGTGACGCGCTTTGACCGCACCTACAAGGCCCACAACGTCAAGAAGATGGCCCTGAAGGCGCCCATGGTGGTGTTCTTCTCGGTCTACTTCCCGGCAAAGCTGCTCCGCGCCATTCACACCGTCAACACCGCGCAGCCCGCCCGCCGCGGTGGCCAATAGGCGCGAGCAACAGGCGCTACCAAGAACCGCCAGCAATAGCCGCGGTCTAGTCCGTGCCGAGCTCCGCCAGCCGTTCAGTGCCTGGTCCCTCCCCGCCTGGTACCACCGCGCCGCCCCGGGCCAGCCGTGACCTGCGCTGCCCCAGAACGACGACGGCGAGCCCCACCAGGATCATCGCCAGTCCGGCATAGGTCCCGGCCGGCAGCGTCTCGCCAAGGAACGCGGCAGCCAAGAGCGCCGCACCCGGAATTTCCAGCAGGATGATCATTGATACGAGCAGCGGGCTCATCGTCGCCAGCAGGTGGTTGAACGCTGTGTGCCCCACGAGCTGGGCGCACACAGTGACGGCAAGGATCCCCAGCCAGCCAGCCGCCTCGAACCCTGCCAGCGGCTGTCCGGCCAACAACGCCATCCCCGCCACAATCGCGGCGCACATGCCATAGCAGAGCGTCGTATAGATGCCGGTTCCCATGGTCTGCCGGGCTTTGCCTCCGGCAAGCGTGTACATGCCCGCCAGGGCGCCGCCGGCCACCGCCAGGAGATCACCCAGGAGCGCCTGCGGAGAAGTGCCCATGTCGAAGCCGGTAATCGTCACGACGCCGGCGAACGCGATCCCCAGCCCCACGAGGACCGGCCACGGGTGCCGAACGCCCCGGAACATCTGGAAAACTGCGATCCAGCCCGATTGCAGGCACACCAGCGCCGTCGCCGCCGCAACCGATGTCAGCTGCAGCGAGGTGATGAAGCAGGCAAAATGCAGCGCCAGAGCCACCGCCGCGGCGAGCGACCAGCGGAACTCAGCTCCGGTCACTCTGCCGAACTGGCGCGGGTTGCGGACCAGCACGGGACCAGCCATGACGACGGCCCCAATCGCGTTGCGCCAGAAGGCGATGGCGAGGGCACTGACCGATGTGGCACCCAGCGTGGCCGCAATGAGCGGCCCCGACGAAGCCACACCAAGCACCCCGACGGCAGCAAGTAAAAAGTTCACGCTCCCACACTAGTGGGACCGACGGCGGCGGCCCTTCCGTCCGCTACTCCTTGACCCGTACATACCGCGGTGCCAGTCTTAAATCGCGGTCTCACAGTCCGGTCTCACCATTACCAAAGAAGGAGACCAACATGGCGTCAATGATCCGCAAGAGCCTGGACCAGCCGGAAGAAACACGCCCCGTTGCCGAAGGCATGGGTCAGGTGGACCTCGTCAACCTCGACGCCGGACCGGTGGCGCGAGCGACCTTCCTGCCGGGCTGGAAGTGGTCCCAGCACGTCAAGCCGATCGCCCAAACGGACAGCTGCATGGTTGCCCACAAGGGCTACACCGTCTCGGGCCGCCTGAAAGTCGTCATGGACGACGGCGAAGAAATCGAATTCGGTCCCGGCGACTTCGGGGTCATCCCGCCGGGTCACGACGCTTGGGTCCTCGGCGACGAACCCTATGTGTACATCGACTGGCAAGGGATGTCGGACTACGCCAAGCCGAAGGAGTGAGTCTGCAGGCAGGCGCCCTTGCCCGGATATGCAAAAAGTCCCGGACCGCGTTTCCGCGATCCGGGACTTTTCTCATGGTGGAGGCACGGGGACTCGAACCCCGAACCCCCTGCTTGCAAAGCAGGTGCGCTACCAATTGCGCCATGCCCCCATAAGAAGCAACCCGTCAATCATACCCTAGTTCCGGAGAGCTGATGCAGCTTCCATCCCTGGGTCCGGGCTAATCAACCGTATCGGTTGAGTTGCTCCAAACTACTTTCCGGGCTTCGGATTCCTGCACCTTCCGGTAGAGGAAGACGCCTGCGACCGTGGCTGCGATAACCAGCAACTTCTTCACACGCACCCCGTTCCGGTCCAGTCATCGACGAACCTTCACTAACCTCTATCAGAACCAGTACAGGTTCCGTGGGCGTACCAGGACTTGAACCTGGGACCTCTTCGTTATCAGCGAAGCGCTCTAACCGCCTGAGCTATACGCCCCGATGCCTCATCGGGCCGAGATATGACTGTACAGCACATCCCGGCCCGATCTCAAATCGAGGAACTTTTCCGCAGGATTCCGCGGAAAAATACGGGTTTAGTCGTCCGTGAGGGTCACACCGATGCCGCCCACGAGCGTCGCCGCGATGTTGTACAGCACCGCGGAAAGCATGGACAGGGCCGTCAGCAGCACCACGTTGATCACGGCGATAATGGTGGCGAACGACGCCACCTGCCCCAGGGATGCCACCTTCTTCAGTTCGAAGCCACCGCCTTCGGAGCCCGCGAGGGTCCCGAGCAGGCTGTCCACCTGGTCGAAGATCCCGGTCAGGTCCAGGACGGTCCAAAGCACGATTGCCGCCACGACAGTGACGATGCCCAAGGCTACGGAGAGCAGGAAGGCCATTTTCAGCACGGACCAGGGGTCCACCTTGCTGATCAGCAGTCTGGCCCGGCGTACCTTCGCCTTGGGGGCAGGCTTGATCAATCCGGCCGAGTTCTGCCCGCCGGACTGAGCGGGGCGCTGTCCCGGCACGGCGGGGCGCTGGCCGGGCACGGCGGGGCGCTGGCCGGGGGCCGGCGGCCGCTGGCCTGCAGCCGTGGCCGCGCCGGACACGCCGGGGCGCTGCTGCGGACGCGAGGGAGCGCCCACACGCGGTGCTGCGGCAGGTTGCCGCACTCCGCCCGGCACGCCGCTGCTCGGTTTGGGATATGAGTCGGAATTACTCACTCGTTACCTCCGGTGTTGTCTTCGTCCAGCTCGGCATTGCCTGATGACTCATCTGACTCCGGGGCCGGTACTGATTCTGCCGCTGCGGACCTCTCGTGCAATCCGCCATCTTCAGCCAACGTTACGTCATCCGGCGAGGAAGCCCGAGTTTGAGCGTCGCCGCCGGCCTCTTCGCCGGTATCTTCACCGTCGGTAGGCTCGTCGCCTTCCAGCCCGCGTTCGCTGTTGCGCGCAACGGCGATGATGCGGTCGTTTTTGTCCGGCTTGGCGAAGATCACACCCATCGTGTCCCGGCCCTTGGCCGGCACACCGCTGACCGAGGAGCGGACCACCTTCCCGCCCTCCATGACCACCAGGACCTCGTCCTCTTCCTGGACGATGAGGGCGCCCACCAAGTGACCGCGCTCCTCCTGGTATTTGCCGACCTTGATGCCGAGGCCGCCGCGGCCCTGAAGCCGGTATTCCTCTACCGCGGTCCGCTTGGCGAAGCCGCCTTCGGTCACGATGAACACGAACGAGCCGTCCTTCACGACGTCGGCTGCGAGCAGTTCGTCGTCCTCACGGAACTTCATGCCGGTAACGCCGGAGGTGGCGCGGCCCATCGGGCGCAGCGCCTCGTCCGTCGCGGTGAAGCGGATGGACTGGCCCTTGCGGGAGACGAGCATGAGGTCATCGGTTTCGGACACCAGTTGGGCCGAGACAAGCTCATCGCCGTCGCGCAGGTTGATGGCGATCACGCCGGCGGACCGGTTGGTGTCGTAGTCCTCCAGGCGGGTCTTCTTGACCAAGCCGCGCTTGGTGGCGAGCACCAGGTACGGGGCGTGCTGGTAGTCCTTCAGGTCCAGGACCTGGGCGATGTGCTCATCCGGCTGGAAGGCCAGCAGGTTGGCCACGTGCTGGCCCTTGGCATCGCGTCCGGCTTCGGCGAGCTCGTAGGCCTTGGCCCGGTAGACACGTCCCAGGTTGGTGAAGAAGAGCAGCCAGTGGTGCGTGGTGGTGACGAAGAAGTGCTCCACGACGTCATCCCCGCGCAGCTGGGCACCCTTGATGCCCTTGCCGCCGCGCTGCTGGGAGCGGTAGTTGTCGCTGCGGGTGCGCTTGACGTAGCCGCCGCGGGTAATGGTGACCACCATTTCCTCTTCGGGGATCAGGTCCTCCATGGACATGTCGCCATCGAAGCCCATGAGCACCTTGGTGCGGCGGTCATCGCCGTGCTTGGCTACGATTTCGCCCAGTTCGGTGCTGATGATCTCGCGCTGGCGCTCCTCAGAGGCCAGGATCGAGTTGTACTCGGCAATGAGGGCCTCGAGTTCGGCATGGCGGTCCTGGATCTTCTGGCGTTCCAGGGCCGCAAGCCGGCGCAGCTGCATGTCCAGGATGGCCCGGGCCTGCAGCTCATCGATGTCCAGCAGTTCCATGAGCCCGTCGCGGGCGGCCTCGGTGGTGTTGGACGCGCGGATCAGGGCAATGACCTCATCGAGCGCATCCAGCGCCTTGAGCAGGGCGCGCAGGATGTGCGCCTCTTCCTCGGCCTTGCGCAGGCGGTACCGGGTGCGGCGGGCGATGACGTCCATCTGGTGGGTAACCCAGTGGCGGATGAACGCATCAAGGCTGAGCGTGCGCGGCACGCCGTCAACGATCGCGAGCATGTTGGCCGCGAAGTTGTCCTGGAGCTGGGTGTGCTTGTAGAGGTTGTTGAGCACCACCTTGGCCACGGCGTCGCGCTTGAGCACGATCACCAGGCGCTGGCCTGTGCGGCCGGAGGTCTCATCGCGGAGGTCGGCGATGCCGGAGATCTTGCCGTCCCTGACCAGCTCGGCGATCTTGATGGCCAGGTTGTCCGGGTTGGCCTGATACGGCAGTTCGGTGACCACCAGGCACGTGCGGCCCTGGAGCTCCTCGACGTTGACCACGGCGCGCATGGTGATGGAGCCGCGGCCCGTGCGGTAGGCGTCCTCAATGCCCTTGTGCCCGAGGATCGTGGCACCGGTCGGGAAATCCGGTCCCTTGATGCGCAGGATCAACTCTTCGAGAAGCTCTTCGCGGCTGGCCGTCGGGTTCTGGAGGTACCACTGGACGCCGTCGGCGACCTCGCGGAGGTTGTGCGGCGGGATATTGGTGGCCATGCCGACGGCGATGCCCGACGAGCCGTTGACCAGCAGGTTCGGGAACCGGGCCGGAAGAATGGTCGGTTCCTGGTTCTTGCCGTCGTAGTTGTCCTGGAAGTCGACGGTTTCCTCGTCGATGTCCCGGACCATCTCCATGGCGAGCGGGGCCATCTTGGTTTCCGTGTACCGCGGGGCCGCGGCCCCGTCGTTGCCGGGCGAACCGAAGTTCCCCTGGCCCAGCGCCAGCGGGTAGCGCATGGTCCAGTCCTGGATCAGGCGCACCAGGGCGTCGTAGATCGCGGTGTCGCCGTGCGGGTGGTACTGGCCCATGACCTCGCCCACCACACGGGCGCATTTGTTGAACGAGCGCTCCGGGCGGTAGCCGCCGTCGAACATCGCGTACAGCACGCGGCGGTGGACCGGTTTGAGGCCGTCGCGGACATCGGGCAGGGCCCGGCCCACGATGACGGCCATGGCGTAGTCGAGGTAGGAGCGCTGCATTTCGGTTTGCAGGTCCACCTGCTCGACGCGGTCGGTCAGCACGTCGCCGTCGAGGATGGCGCCTTCAAGGACGGGCTCGGAGCCGGTCGAACCGACCGGCACCTCGGGTGTTTCGTCACTCATAGTCTATATTTTCCGTTTCGGGTATATATCAGCTCTGGAATATTAGGGGGTTTTCGCCGCTAGATATCCAGGAACCGAACGTCCTTGGCGTTCTGCTGAATGAAGTTCCGGCGCGATTCCACGTCCTCGCCCATCAGGACGGAGAAGATCTGGTCCGCTGCCAGGGCGTCGTCCATCGTCACCTGCAAGAGGGTCCGGTGGTCCGGGTCCATGGTGGTGTCCCACAGCTCCGTGTAGTCCATTTCGCCGAGGCCCTTGTAGCGCTGGATGCCGTTGTCCTTGGGGATCCGGCGGCCGGCGGCCTGCCCGGAGAGCAGTTTCGCGTCCCGTTCACGGTCGCTGTAGACGTAATCGTGCGGTGCGTTGGACCACTTGATCCGGTACAGCGGCGGCTGGGCGAGGTAGACGAAGCCGTTTTCGATCAGCGGGCGCATGTAGCGGAACAGCAGGGTCATCAGCAGCGTCGTGATGTGCTGGCCGTCGACGTCGGCATCGGCCATGAGCACGATCTTGTGGTACCGCAGCTTGGCAAGGTCGAAGTCCTCGCCAATGCCGGTGCCGAAGGCCGTGATCATGGACTGGACCTCGGCATTGCCGAGTGCCTTGTCCAGGCGGGCCCGTTCCACGTTCAGGATCTTGCCGCGGAGCGGCAGGATGGCTTGGGTCTCCGGGTTGCGGCCGCGTTTGGCCGAACCACCGGCCGAGTCACCCTCCACGATGTAGACCTCGCACTTCTCCGGGTTCTTGGAGGAGCAGTCGGAGAGCTTGCCGGGCATGCCGAAGGATTCCAGCGGGCTCTTGCGGCGGGCGTTGTCGCGGGCCTTCCGGGCCGCCATGCGCGCCTGGGCGGCCGAGATCGCTTTGCGGATGACGTCCCGGGCGGGGCCGGGGTTGCGCTCGAGCCAGTCGCCCAGCCCGTCGGTGACAACCCGCTGGACAAAGCCCTTGACCTCGGAGTTGCCGAGCTTGGTCTTGGTCTGGCCTTCGAACTGCGGCTCGGAGAGCTTCACGGAAATGACGGCCGTCAGGCCTTCGCGGATGTCGTCACCGGTGAGGTTGTCATCCTTTTCCTTGATGATGTTCTTCTCGCGCGCGTAGCGGTTGATGAGCGACGTCATCGCGGCACGGAAGCCTTCTTCGTGGGTGCCGCCCTCATGCGTGTTGATGGTGTTGGCGTAGGTGTGGACGCTCTCGGAGTACGCGTTGGTCCACTGCATCGCCATTTCCAGGGCGATGTGCCGTTCCGTGTCCTCGGTCTCGAAGGCGATGACGTCCTCATGGACCACATCGACCTTCTTACCGGAGTTCAGGTGCTTGACGTAGTCCAGCAGGCCGTCGTCGTACTGGTAGACGACGGTGTGGAACTCCGCGGGGACTTCGCCCTCGACGGCAACGGCGTCCAGATCGAGGTCCGCGTCATCGGACGGCTCCTCCGGGGCGCGGCGTTCGTCAGTCAGGGTGATCCGTAGCCCCTTGTTCAGGAACGCCATCTGCTGGAAACGTGCGCGGAGCGTCTCGAAGTCGAATTCCGTGGTCTCGAAGATGCCGGCGTCCGGGTAGAACGTCTGGGTGGTTCCGGTCTCGGAGGTTTCCTCGCCCTGAACCAGGCCGCCCTGCGGCTTGCCGCCGTCGGCGAAGGACATCCGCCAGACGTGCCCCTGGCGTCGGACTTCGGTGTTGACCCTGCTGGAGAGCGCGTTGACCACCGAGATGCCGACGCCATGCAGGCCGCCGGAGACCGCGTAGCCGCCCCCGCCGAACTTGCCGCCGGCGTGCAGGATGGTCATGACGACTTCCACAGTGGGCTTGTGTTCGGTCGGGTGCATATCGACCGGGATGCCACGGCCGTTGTCCACCACTTTGACGCCGCCGTCGGCCTGCAGCACGATTTCGATGTGGGTGCAGTAGCCGGCCAATGCCTCATCAACTGAGTTGTCGACGACTTCGTAGACCAGGTGGTGCAGGCCGCGGGGACCGGTGGAACCGATGTACATGCCCGGACGCTTCCGGACTGCCTCCAGGCCTTCAAGCACCGTGATGTCGCTGGCGCCGTATTCGTGCGAAGTCGCGGTCCCGGACGACCCCGCTACCGCCGCCTCTTTCACTACGTCTTCCACTACATCTTCCGCTGACCGGATGTCTGCATTGTCGTTAGCCACAGGCGCTTTCGACTCCTCTATGTTCGTTGAAGGCCGGCCCTTGCCTCTAGCGTGGAAAGGGCTCCTGCCAACAGGCACGTCACTGACGGCTCCGGGGTTACGCCGACTTGGGAATCCGTCCGCCGCACGCTGAAATTGCGTCGGAAACGGACTCAGTCAACGTTTCACCGGCGCCCAGTTATCTTCAACGATTCTATCGTGTTATAGGGCGCAAACCCGCATTCCAGGGCGCCAAACGGGCGGGAAAGTGCCGCTGAGAGGCCGCTGGCTCCCCCTGCAAGGCTTTCGGGGTCCAGCCCTAGGGTGCCTATACGACTCGGGGGCGTTCGAGCGCCCTACACGCCGTTCGGGGATTTTTCAAGGGTTTTTGCAAGAAGTGCTTCAGATCCGGCGCGCGCCGTGCCTTCCGGGGCTATCCGTACGTGTCACGGGGTCCTCGGCCGTTGACGGTCCGGAGGCCCTTGCGCCAGCTTGGTGCGGCCGGTCCAAGCACTTGAATGCTGGTCACGACGCCGTCGCCGAGCTCGGTGCGGAATTTTTCCAGCAGGCTGCTGCTCAGCAGCCGCAGCTGGGTTGCCCACGCCGTTGAATCGGTCCGCACATGCAAGGTGGTGTCCGTGAAACTCTCGGGAGTGCAGTGGGCGGAGATTTCCGGCCCCACCAGGACGGCCCACTGTGCCATGACGGATCCGACGGCCACCGGCGAGGTCCAGCCGCGTTCGGCCACAAGGCGTCCCACGACCTTGCCCAGGCCCAGCGGATCCCGGCCGGTGCCGTGGAATTGGGTGAACCCGCGGGTTCCGCGCGCGCTGCGGGCAGGTTTTTGGGTTCCGGTGCCGGAGCGCGGGACCGCACGCCGGATCTCGCCGCGGGCTGCGGCGGCGTCGCGCATCCTGTTCAGGGCTGCCTGGGCCGCATCGATGTCGTCGGGGTCGCGGCCCGGCTGCAGGCCGCCGTCGGTATCCTTATTCATCGATTGTCCTGCTCATCGATTCCTCCCGGGATGACCTTCACCCGCCGTCCGGTCAGTTCCGCCGGGATATCGTCCTCGACGGCGGCAGTGACCAGCACTTGCTCGGCGCCGGATACTATTGCGGCCAGTTTACGCCGCCGCTGGACGTCAAGCTCGGCAAAAACGTCGTCCAGGATCAGGATCGGAGGCGATCCGCCGGTGCGGGCGTCGTCAAGCATGACGTAGTACGAGGCCAGGCGCAGCGACAGGCACATGGACCAGGTTTCACCATGCGAGGCGTAGCCCTTGGCCGGGGCCGATCCCAGCACGAGCTCCAGCTCATCGCGGTGCGGTCCCACCAAAGAGATACCTCGTTCCAGTTCCCTGCGGCGGGACGCGGCAAAGGCCTGGATGTAGCGGTCGGTGAGCTGCCCGACGTCGAGCAGGCGCAGGTCTTCCGCGGGCGCGGCGGCCCCGGCCTCGACACCGTTTCCGGAGTCTCCCGCGGGCCGCGATGCGGCGCCGTCGTCGTCCAGGATGTCCTGGAGCGTGGACCGGTACACCGCGGACGCTTCCTTTGAGCCGTCGGTGAGCTGCGCGTAGGCGTTATTCAGGTGCGGCTGCAGGCGGTCGACAAGCTCAAGGCGGGCATGCAGGAGTTCGGCCCCGGCCCGCGCCATGTGCTGGTCCCAGACATCCAGTGTTGCCTCATGCCCGGCCGTGAATTTTCCGGCCCGTGCAGATTTGAGCAGGGCGTTGCGCTGCTTCAGGACCCGGTCGTAGTCACTTCTGGTGGCGGCGTGCCGCGGCATGAGGCTGACCAGGAGTTCGTCCAGAAACCGGCGGCGGTTCGACGGATCGCCCTTGACCAGCGCCAGGTCTTCCGGCGCGAAGAGCACCGTCTGGCAGATGCCGAGAAGATCCCGGGCGCGGACCGGATTGCTGCGGTTGATCCGTCCGCGGTTGGCCCGGGAGGCGTTGATTTCCAGTTCCAGGAAGGTGGCCTGCTCGCCGCGGACCAGCTTGGCCCTGATCATCGCCCGCTCGGTGCCGAACCGCAGCAGCGGCGCATCCGTGCTGACCCGGTGCGAGTTGAGCGTGGCCAGATACCCGATGGCTTCCATCAGGTTGGTCTTGCCGATGCCGTTGGATCCCACCAGGACGGTGACTCCGGGCTCCAGGCTGAGATCAACCTGGGCGTAGCTGCGAAAATCTGTGAGCGAGAGCTTTTCTAGGTACACGCGGGATTCAGGACCTCACGGGCAGGATTACTTGGCCGGCCGGGTCGCGTGGCCGCCGAACTGGTGGCGCAGCGCGGACACCATTTTCATGGCCGGCGAGTTGTCCTCGCGGGAGGAGAACCTGGCGAACAGCGCAGCCGTGATGGCCGGTGCAGGCACGGCGTTGGCGATCGCTTCCTCGACAGTCCAGCGGCCTTCGCCCGAATCCTCGACGTAGTCGGAGATCGATTCCAGTCCTGGGTCCTCGTCGAGGGCCTTGACCATGAGGTCCAGGAGCCAGGAGCGGACAACCGTGCCCTTCTGCCAGGCCCGGAAGGTCCCGGGAAGATCGGCGACGATGTCCTTCGCGGCCAGGAGTTCGTACCCTTCCGCGTAGGCCTGCATCAGGCCGTATTCGATCCCGTTGTGGACCATCTTGGCGTAGTGGCCGGCGCCGATGCCGCCCACGTGGACGAAGCTGTCGGCGCGTTCGCCGGCAGGACGGAGGGCATCGAAGACGGGGAGGGCGCGCTCGATGTCCGCAGCATCGCCGCCCGCCATGAGGCCGTAGCCGTTCTGGAGGCCCCATACTCCGCCCGAGACGCCACAATCCGCAAAGCTGATGCCCTTTTCGGCCAGCGCGGCACCGTGTTTCTGGTCTTCAGTGAACCGCGAGTTGCCGCCGTCAATGACGAGGTCGCCGGCGTCGAGCTTGTTGCCCAGTTCGGTGATCACGGCGTCGGTGATGTCGCCCGAGGGGACCATGACCCAGATGAGGCGCGGAGCCGGAACGGCGGCGATGAGCTCGTCCACGGTGGCGACGTCGGTAATGTCCGGGTTCCGGTCAAGACCGGTGACCTCGATGCCGCCGTTGCGCAGGCGTTCGCGCATGTTGAAGCCCATTTTTCCAAGGCCGATTAGTCCGATGTGCACGGGATGAACTCTTTTCTGCGCTGGGGGTGCTTCGTTGGTGACGTCACCGAGCTGACTGGCAGTTGTGGCCGTTTTGAGGGGTCAAAACGGCCAGATCTGTTAGTTAGTTGGGGAGCCTGACGGGCATGACGAGGTAGCGGTAATCGCCCTGGTCTTCACCCTCGGCGTCCTGCTGGGCCGTGATCATGGCCGGTTTGGGCGCGGTGGTGAAGGAGAAGCGCACGAATTTGGTTTCGATGACGCTCAGGCCTTCGATCAGGTAGTGCGGGTTGAAGGCCACCGTGATGTCCTCACCGGTCAGCTGGGCTTCGAGTTCCTCCGAGGCCTGCGCGTCTTCGCCGGTGCCGGCATCCAGATGCAGCTGGCCCTGGGTGAAGGCGAGGCGGACAGGGGTGTTCCGTTCGGCGACCAGCGAGACGCGGCGCACGGCCTCGACCAGTTCCTGGGTCTGCACGGTGGCGTGGATGGGCGTGGATTCCGGGAAGAGCGAACGGATCTTGGGGTAGTCACCATCCACCAGGAGCGAGGTGGTGGTCCTGCCGCCGCTCTCGAAACCGATCAGCCGGCTGTCGTCGTCGGCAAGGGCGATGTTGATGTCGCCGCTGCTGCCCAGCGTTTTTGCCACTTCGTTCAGTGTCTTGGCCTTGACCAGGGCGCTCGTGGAGATGCCGGGAGTCACGGGCTTCCACGGGACTTCCCGCATGGCCAGGCGGTAGCGGTCGGTGGCCAGGAGGGTGATGAGATCGTCCTCGATCTCCATCCGCACACCGGTCAGGATCGGCAGGGTGTCGTCTTTGCTTGCCGCGATGATCACCTGGGATACCGCCTGGGCAAACGAATCGCCCGGAACGGTGCCGCTGATGGTGGGCAGGGCCGGAAGGGGCGGGTATTCGGCCTCGGGCATCGTGGCCAAGTGGAAGCTGCTTCGGCGGCACGTCAGTGTCACCTTGTTGCCGTCGGTTTCGACTTCGACGGGGGCGGAGGGCAGGCTGCGGCAGATGTCCGCGAGCAGGCGTCCGGATACCAGGATGGTGCCTTCGGTGCTGATGTCAGCAGGGATTTCGAGCCTGGCAGAGGTCTCGTAATCGAAGCTCGAGAGGCTGACGGTACCGGCTTCAGCCTTCAGGAGCAGGCCTGAAAGTACGGGAACGGGCGGCCGCGGAGACAACGACCGGGCGGTCCATGTCACGGCTTCTGCCAGGACGTCCCGTTCGACTCTGAACTTCACGGAAGGGTGCCGCCTTTCATTGCTGCTGTCAGTGCTGAAAATCGCTAAAACATCTCAAGCTGCCGCGGACCCCGGCAGGACTGCCGAACTCCGTCAACAAGGGAAGCGTCCGCCCTCCCCGGCTCCATGGCCCGGTGGGAACCACAAAAGATGTCCGGGACGGACGCACTGCAGACAGCTTAGCCCCAAGGTGAGCGTTTCTCCCATCCCCGGCTTACACGAGTGTGGTTCGCGGGGCCGGTGTCCGGCGCCGGTCCGGAACGGGCCTGGGCGCTGCGGGGAGGCGGAAGGAGATTGTTGTTTGAGGGAATTTCATTTTCTTGGGATTAGTAGTGTTAATAACTGCTGTGGAAACTGTGGATAACTCGATCCTGCCGTGCGAATCCGCGGTTAAGCCCTGTTCATGGGCTGTGGGTGGAGCAGGTTTTAAACAGGGTGTGGATGGGGACAAGATTTTTGGCCGGATCGCCGATCCACAGGCGCCTTAAGGGTTTTAAGCCCATTAACCGCGGTTGTCCCCTTAAGTATCCACAGGGTTGTCCACAGGGCCCTGTTAATAAGGTAAGAGTGCGCCGGCCGTCGGCTCAGGAATTGCGCTGCTGCTGCTTGATCCGGTTGGTCAGCTCGGTCACCTGGTTGTAGATGACCCGGCGCTCGGCCATCAGTTCGCGGATCTTTCGGTCGGCGTGGATCACGGTGGTGTGGTCGCGGCCGCCGAGCTCCTGGCCGATCTTGGGCAGGGACATGTCCGTGAGCTCCCGGCACAGGTACATTGCGATCTGCCGTGCGGTCACCAGCGTGCGGGTGCGCGACTTGCTGCAAAGCTCTTCCATGCTGAGCTTGAAGTAGTCGGCTGTCTGGGTGAGGATCTGGGCCGAAGTGATTTCCTGCGCACCGTCGTCGGTGATGAGGTCCTTGAGCACCATCTCGGCCAGGGCCACATCCACCGGCTGCCGGTTCAGGCTGGCGAAGGCCGTCACGCGGATGAGGGCGCCTTCAAGTTCGCGGATGTTGCTGGAAATCTTCGACGCGATGTATTCGAGGGCGTCATCCGGGGCGGAGAGGCCTTCGCTGAGGGCCTTCTTCCGAAGGATCGCGATGCGGGTTTCGAGTTCCGGGGGCTGGATATCGGTCAGCAGGCCCCACTCGAAGCGTGACTTCATGCGGTCTTCGAATCCGGCGAGCAGCTTTGGCGGCTGGTCGGAGGTGATGACCACCTGCTTGTTGTTGTTGTGCAGGGCGTTGAACGTGTGGAAGAACTCCTCCAGCGTCCGATCCTTGCCGGCGAGGAACTGGATGTCGTCGATCAGCAGCACATCCACGTTGCGGTACGTGGTCTTGAAGCTGGTGCCTTCATCGTCACGGATGGAGTTGATGAAGTCGTTGGTGAATTCCTCGGAGTTGACGTACCGGACCCGGATTCCGCTGTAGAGCCGGCGTGCGTAGTGGCCGATCGCATGGAGCAGGTGGGTTTTGCCCAGTCCCGAGTCGCCGTAGATGAACAGCGGGTTGTAGGCCTTCGCCGGCGCCTCCGCCACAGCCACGGCAGCCGCATGGGCGAACCGGTTGGAGGATCCGATGACGAAGGTGTCAAAGACATACTTCGGGTTGAGCCGGCCGAATTCGTGTGAGGTGCTCGGCAGCATCGGCTGCGGCTTCAACTCCACAGTCGGATCGGCGGCGAGGGAAAGCTCGACGGCGGGTTCGGGTTCCGTGTGCAGCGGCACCAGATCCGTGTCGACGTCGATCGCGCAGCGGATTTCGTCGGAGAAGACGCTCCGGAGGGCGTCATCCAGGGCTTCCTTGACCTGGGTCTGCAGGACTTCGCGGGTGAGCTCGTTGGGGACAGCCACCAGAAGGGTGGAACCGATCAGGCCCTGCGCCTGGGCCAGGATGACGAAGCCGCGCTGCCGGGGAGAGACACGGTGGTCGTTCTCCAGAAGGCTGACAACCCGCCGCCAGGAACTTCCGACAGTGTTGGCTTGGTTGGCTTCGTCTACTGTCATCAATCAGTTCCTCAAACTTGCTGGCCTGCATTACGTGCATCCACGCGGTCCGGAGCTGTGCGCCGGCCCGGCTCAATCCACAGGGTTATGCACAGTCCGTGGATAAGGGGTTACTGAGACACTGTAGGGGATGAAAACGCTAGAAGATAGCTGGGTTCTGTCCTGTGGATAATTACACCGTTGTGGTTCTCAAACGGGGCGCGTGACGCACTTCATCCACAGGCTGCGACGGCAGTTAGCCACAGCTGGGGAAACGCAGCGAGCCGACCCTCGGTTTGACTCCGGAGGCTGGCAAGCCCTAACGTTGTGAAGTCCCATGTGTACGCTTTTCGCCTCATTTGATTCTTTCTCGACGCCCTGCGCCGTGCGAGTTACGAGGGAAGCGGCACATACAAAACTTAGCGTCGGCCAGTTCTTCCCCTTGATCGGGTGGGCGCACCTTTGATCCACTGGAGTAACTAACGTGAGCAAGCGGACTTTTCAGCCGAATAACCGCCGTCGAGCCAAGAAGCACGGCTTCCGCCTTCGTATGCGTACCCGTGCCGGCCGTGCCATCCTGGCAGCCCGTCGTGGCAAGGGCCGCACCGAACTGTCGGCCTAAATAACTGACTCGTCGGTCCACATCCCTGTGCGAGTTTAACGGTGCTAGCCACCAGGAACCGTCTGCGGACATCAACCGATTTTTCAACAACTGTACGTTCCGGTGTCCGCAATGGACGCCGGAACGTAGTGTTATATACGGCAGCTCTCGCTGCCGATGAACCAAGCCGGATCGGATTCATCGTTTCCAAGAGTGTCGGGAACGCTGTTGTCAGAAACCTCGTTAAGAGGAGACTGAGAGAAGCCGGCGCCTTGTCGTTGCAGAAATACGGCAGCGGGTTTGCCATCGTGGTCCGGGCGTTGCCCGCCGCGGCGGGGGCCAGCTGGGACCAGCTGCTCGCAGACTATGACGCCGCTTTGGAAACAACCATGAAGCGGCTGGGCAACCGCCTTCCCAAGGCTGCTTCATCAGGTTCTTACGAGACAACACAGGAAGGGACCCCCGCGTGCGTAACTCAACTGCCGCCGTCGTCCCCCGTCTGAGCGTTGTGACTCTCGGATCTGCACTGCGCTGGTTGGGCAAGGTGGTCTGGAACCTGCCCCGCAACATTCTCATCCTGCTGCTGATGGCCTACCGCAAGGTGGTCTCGCCGCTGTACGGCCAGGTGTGCCGCTTTTTTCCCAGCTGTTCGGCCTATGCCCTTGAGGCAATCACGGTACACGGTGCCGTGAAGGGAAGCTGGCTGGCTGCCCGGCGCCTGTTGCGCTGCCACCCATGGAATGCCGGCGGTGTGGACCATGTCCCCGCCGGGCACCGGGAGTGGCCGGCCGACCACACCCCCACAATTGTTGTGCTGAACAACCCGGACAAGTACTTGGCTGCTCAGCCTGATGGAGAAGGCCGCCCTGCGGCCTGACGAATAGGGAATCGTATGGACATCTTTGGAACAATCCTGGCCCCATTTAAATGGCTGGTCTCAGCCATCATGGTGGGCTTCCATGACGGCCTCAGCGCCATCGGCATGTCGCCGGCCAACGGCTGGACGTGGACCCTGTCCATCATCGGGCTCGTGCTGGTCATTCGTGCGGCCCTGATTCCCGTCTTCGTCAAGCAGATCAAGGCCCAGCGCGGCATGCAGCTGCTGCAGCCGGACCTGAAGAAGATGCAGGACAAGTACAAGGGCAAGACCGACCAGCTCTCCCGCCAGGCCATGGCGCAGGAACAGATGGCGCTGTACAAGAAGCACGGCACCAACCCGTTCTCGGCCTGCCTGCCCATGCTGATCCAGATGCCGTTCTTCTTCGCGCTCTTCCAGGTGCTCTCGGGCATCAGCAGCGCCAAAGTCAGCGGCCAGGGCATCGGCGCCATGAGCGCCGAGCAGGTCAAGCAGTTCGATGAGTCCACCATTTTCGGCGCACCGCTGTCCGCGTCCCTGCTCCATGGCGGCGGCGGCAACCAGACGGCCGTGTGGATCCTCTCCATCGTGATGATCCTGGCCATGACGGCCTCGCAGTTCATCACGCAGAAACAGATCATGGCCAAGAACATGTCCGAAGAGGCCCTGGCCAGCCCGTTCATGCGCCAGCAGAAGATGATGCTCTACATCCTGCCGGTCGTCTTCGGTGTGGGTGGCATCAACTTCCCCATCGGTGTCCTCATCTACTGGACCACCACCAACCTCTGGACCATGGGACAGCAGTTCTTCGTGATCCGCCGGATGCCTACGCCCGGATCACCGGCCGCCAAGGCTCTGGCCGAGCGCCGGGCAGCCAAGGGCCTGCCCGCCATGCCCCTTCTGGGTGGCAAGAAGGCCGACGCCGAGGCAGCCGAGGCTTCCGCCGCTGCCGCAGTGGAGGCTAAGGCCCAGCGCGTCCAGCCGCAACGTAAAAACAGGAAGAGGAAGTAATGTCCGCCGAGAGCACCGAACACGCTATTTCCGCCGAGTTTGACGACGAGCGGGACGATGCCCAGGAGGCATCCCACGATGCGTCACAGGACACGGGAACCAGCCCCGTCAAGGGTGTTTCCGCAAGCCGCCTCGAAGAAGAGGGGGACGTGGCCGCTGATTACCTCGAAGAACTGCTGGACATCGCCGACATCGATGGCGACATCGACATCGAGGTCCGTAACGGCCGCACCTACATCTCAATCGTTGCCGAGGAAGAATCCGCGGGGCTGGAAAGCCTCGTCGGCCGCGACGGCGAAGTCCTTGAGGCGCTCCAGGAACTGACCCGGCTGGCCGTCCTGTCCGCCACGGAGAACCGGTCCCGCCTGGTGCTGGACATCAACGGGTACCGTGCCGAGCGTGCCGGAGACCTGCAGAAGATCGCTGAAGACGCCGTTGCCACGGTCAAGGAATCCGGCGAGGCCGTTGCACTGGCTCCGATGAGCGCCTACGAGCGCAAGATCGTGCACGACGCCGTCGCCGATTTGGGGCTCGTGAGCGAGTCCGAAGGCGAAGGCGCCGACCGGCACATCGTTGTCTCTGCAGACTGAACCGTTGACTAGCTTGATGGTTGAAATTACCGCACCCGAACTCAAGGCAGCACAGTCGATCTTCGGCGACCGCCTGGACCTGGCTAAGCGCTACGTCGAGCACCTGGCGACCTCCGGGACCGAACGGGGCCTCATTGGCCCCCGGGAAGTGCCGCGGCTGTGGAGCCGGCACGTCCTCAACTGTGCCGTCATCGAAAGCCAGATTGCTCACGGAAGCCATGTTGCCGACGTCGGCAGCGGCGCCGGCCTGCCCGGCCTGTGCCTGGCCATTGCCCGGCCGGACCTGGAACTGACCCTGATCGAGCCGCTGGAGCGCCGGGTCATCTGGCTCCAGGAAGTGGTGGATGATCTCGGGCTCGAGAACGTCACGATCATGCGCACGCGCGCCGAGCTCGCCGTCGGGCTCGTGAACGCCGACGTCGTTACGGCCCGCGCGGTATCCGCGCTCTCCAATCTCGCGGGACTGACCATTCCGCTCCTGGCCGGCAAGGGCGAAGTCGTGGCCATCAAGGGCCGCAGCGCCGGCGAGGAAATTGAAAAGGCAGCCAAGGTTATCCGCAAGCTGGGTGGCATTGAGACGTCTGTGGTGGTGGTGGGAGAAGACCTGCTCGAAGAACCCACCACTGTGGTCCGAATCGTAGTAAACAAGCCTCAAAAGATTGCCTAGCATCGGCCCCGGTGCCCGGGGAGTCTGAGGGGAAGAGGTTAGGCTAGTAACCGGCAGTAAGAGCCGAATGAGAGTGAGCGTGTCATAGTGAGCAGTAGCGAAGCCTCCACACAGCGGATCCCGCCGTTTATGTCCCTGGGGTCCGCACGTGCGTTTACGGCTCCCGCAGTCGCTCATGACTACTCCGGAACTCACACGGGTTCGGTTGCTAGGGCAACGGGAATGGCCGGTGTTTCACGTGAAACATCCCTTCCTCACACGGGCAACGTGCTGGACTCCATCGATGATTCCAGCCCCATCGCCCGCGAGCTCGCGCACGAGAACAAGCGCCGCGAACGGCTGTTGGGACGGCAACTGCCCAAGCCGGAAAAGACCCGCATCTTCACCGTGTCCAACCAGAAGGGCGGCGTCGGCAAGACGACGACCACCGTCAACATCGCGGCTGCCCTGGCGGCCGCCGGCCTGAACGTGCTTGTGATCGATATCGATCCGCAGGGCAACGCTTCGACGGCCCTGGGCATTGAGCACCACGCCGACGTCGACAGCATCTACGATGTCCTGATCAACGACGTCCCCCTGAAGGACGTTGTGGCCCCGTGCCCCGACATTGACAACCTCATCTGTGCTCCCGCCACCATCCACCTTGCCGGCGCGGAAATCGAACTCGTGAGCCTGGTGGCCCGCGAGCAGCGGCTGCGCCGTGCAATCGATGTGTACTCCAAGGAGCGCGCCAAGAACGGCGAGGAGCGGCTGGACTACATCTTCATCGACTGCCCGCCGAGCTTGGGGCTCCTGACGGTGAATGCCTTCTGCGCGGCCGGTGAAGTCCTGATCCCGATCCAGTGCGAGTACTACGCCCTTGAGGGACTGAGCCAGCTCCTGAAGAACATCGAGATGATCCAGAAGCACCTGAACGCCGATCTGGTTGTCTCCACGATTCTCCTGACCATGTACGACGGCCGCACCAACCTCGCGGCGCAGGTTGCGGCGGAGGTACGTGAGCACTTCCCGCAACAGGTGCTGGGGGCTGTGGTGCCGAGGTCCGTCCGTATTTCCGAGGCTCCGAGTTACCAGCAGACTGTCATGACATATGATCCTTCTTCCAGCGGCGCCTTGTCCTACCTGGAAGCCGCAGCGGAAATCGCTGAACGTTAGAATCTTTTCAAAAATTGCACTAGCCAGAGCCAGGTGAGTCCCGGCTCTTCCACTGGAGGGATTTATCCATGAGCGATAAGCGACGCGGCCTCGGCCGTGGACTTGGCGCACTCATTCCAAGTTCCGCCGCGGCTAACGCCTCCGGAAACGGCGCTGCTCCATCCCGGCCCGTGGACCTCTTCTTTCCCGAAGCCCGGAAGAAGACTTCCGAGTCCGCGACGGAAACTCTCCTGGACGTCCCCGCCCCGAAAACCAAGGCGTCACCGGCTGCGGCCGCAACGTCGGACGACTCCGCCGACGTCCCGGCTTCTGTTCCTGATTCGGTTTCATCCGGTGGTGTCGATGCTGCTGCGGGGGCTGGCGTCACGGCCGGTGCGGCGGGGACCAAGAGGGCACCCGCCCGGAAGACGCCCGCGCCGAAGGTTTCAACTACCGCTGCCAAAGAGGCGGCCGCCGGGGAGCAGTTGGCCTTTGATTCCACTCCCGAGCACGATGACGACGGCGGCGTCGAACTCGTGGCCGTACCCGGTGTCAGGTTTGCCGAAATCCCGGTCACGGACATTCATCCCAACCGCAAACAGCCCCGGTCTGTCTTCGACGAGGACGACATGGCGGAGCTGGTGCACTCCGTGCGCGAAATCGGCGTCCTCCAGCCAATTGTGGTCCGCACTTCAACCGAAGAAGGTGGCGAACCCTATGAACTCGTCATGGGTGAAAGGCGCTGGCGTGCAGTGCAGGCCGCAGGCCTGGAAACTATCCCGGCGATTGTCCGTGATACGACCGATGACGACCTCCTGCGCGATGCCCTGCTGGAGAACCTGCACCGCAGTCAGCTGAATCCGCTCGAAGAGGCCGCGGCCTACCAGCAACTCCTTGAAGACTTCGGAACCACCCATGAGCAGCTCGCGGACAGGATCGGACGTTCGCGCCCTCAGGTGTCCAACACCCTCCGACTGCTGAAGCTTCCGCCCCTGGTTCAGCGGCGTGTGGCCGCCAACGTGATTTCGGCAGGTCATGCCCGCGCCTTGCTGGCCCTCCCGGACGCCGCGGCCATGGAACGCCTGGCGCAGAAAATTGTCTCAGAAGGCATGTCGGTCCGCGCGACCGAGGAAGCAGTGACTCTCTACCAGAGCCCCGCCACACCGGCCAAGAACAACATTCCACGTCCGGGAGCACGCCACGAAAGGCTCGACTACTTGGCGTCGTCGCTGTCCGACCGGCTGGATACCAACGTCAAGATCTCGCTTGGTGCCCGCAAGGGTCGTGTCAGCATCGAGTTCGCCAGCGTCGAGGACCTAAACCGGATCATGGACGTCTTGACTCCTGGGGCTTCCGGCTAAAGTCGCCGAGTCGTTTGGGGTGGGTCTGTTTCACGTGAAACAGACCCACCTTCTTTTAATGCCTTGCCTTTATGCCCTCGTTTGCCGCTGCAGGGGTGGGGGCCGAATCGTCTCACTGCCAGCGGCGCATTAGTTATACCCTGCGTGGCTGATGCCGCCGCCGCATCCGGCAGTAGTCCATCGTGGCGCTTGGGGAAATTGGTGAGGTGCGTCCGTGCCGCCCTGAACGTGGTTGAAGGCCGGGTGTTGGCCGTAAGCTGCTTGCCCGCGATGCGTAGATTAGTGCAGCAGGCCGCGGGTGGCTCCGTCTTCCGACTGGGTGGTAGATCCTGCAGCCCGCAATGGATGTTCCCCCAGATCCACACCGCAAGGCAAGCTCCCGCGGTCGCAGTTCTCTTCTCCTCTAAATCCCGATGCCGCCCTCCAAAGCCCAATGCCGGCCTGCTCCTCGTGTGGACTCGCACCGCCGGACACGACTCCTTATCAGGGTTCACCGGCGCGACGGAGGAGCACCGTGTTCACTTGGCTAGCCAGGGTGGACGCAGGTGCCTTGGTCACCGGGTCTCCGCCATTCGCCGCTTATGGTCATGACATGGAGTACCGGACTAGTGGTTGTCCGTGCACGTGACATCACACGCACTGGTTCGCCTCCAGGCGGCGAGGCTCTCGCGGATGGACAGCAGGTGGTCGGCTCTACAGTTGCTGACTGCGTCCACGACGGATCGCCGCTCGCCTGCGCGTGCGGATCATGAGGTTGTGTTCGCAGCGAACTCATGGGGGGCCACGGGTGGCCCCTGGGGACCTCGGCCGGATTCCGTTTGGACAGAAATGACTCGGTGACGTGATGACCGCCTGGATCCAGATCCATGACTAACGCAAGTAGCCGGGGGCAGAAATGACGCCCCGTCGCCGGCTCCCGGTGCGCGGTACCCGTGCACCGTTTGACATCCGGAACGCGTGGCTCCTGTTTCACGTGAAACAGCGCCAGCCGATCCGAGGCCGGAGCGTGCATACCAAGGCCTGGAAGCCTGGTACAAGGGTTCTCCAAACAGGACGGACGCGGGCAGTAGTGCCTGCCGTGCGGCAATTCGATCTCGGCAACTGGATCTCGGGAATCCGACTCGGCCCTGGCGATGGGGCGCCGGCAGGGCGACGGGTTCCGGTGAGTCGCCTGCACCTCGGAATTCTGGCCAGTGCCGGCAGGGCGCCTCGACTTCGCAAGGAGGACCGGGAGCAGGCAAGTCCCCCTCGCAAGACAAAAAACAGGGAGCATTGGACATCATTCGGTGCCTCTGGCCGACTGAACTCGCCGGATGAGAATGTCGCCCCGATCATGAGGGGATGGGGCTGCCAGGAGGAAGGCACAGCCGACCCTTTGGGTCACACTCCGCTGCCCGCACAGGATAGCCCAGCGCGTGCCGTTGGATTCACTGCCCTCCAGCCGGACCTCCGCCCAGACGGCGGAAGACTCTTGAACAGGACACACTCTGGGGCGCCGGTTTGCGGCAAGAGGCCGGCACTCCCCGACCACGATGGGAATCCGCTACAGCGAAAGTACTCCGTCACGACGTCGATGGACTGCACTAGCCCAAGCGAGAGGTGCGGGAGCCCCGGACCAAGCCTGGGGGTGTGCCATCATCACTGTGGGCGTGAGCTCGGGTCTGTGGGCGTGGGTGAGGGTATGTGGGTGCGGGGCCACAAGCCCGGACCTCCTAGCTGCGTTTACGGCGACCGCCAGCAATGTGGCCGTCTTCGTCGCGGCTGAGTCGGAATCCCCCGCGTAGGAGCAGTAGAGTGACTGCCCTGGTCGATCGCGCTCCCCGGCTCTCCCGGTCATTTGCCTGGTCGCCTGGCTACCTTTTGTCCGAGCTCCGTCTTTGGTATTTCTCCGTGCGCAAGGCAGCCCCTATGCGTCGTACGAGAGGGCGCCAGCGGCTCTCCCCCGTTAGGGGTGGCAAGCGTTCCCTCGATCGCGTTGGCTCGGACTTACCCTCCAGCGGCATGGTCGCCGCCTAGTGCAGGTGCTGGCACTGTTCGCCGATGCCGATGCCGATGCCGATGCGGACCAGCGCCGCGTAAGTCACGTCTATGGCCCACGGCAGGAGCAGGGACGTCCACGGGGACGTCCACAGGGACGGTAGAGCTTCACCCCGTGATCGAGGCGTTCGTCGGCGGACAATGCGGCGCGAAGTCGATCCATCTGGCAAGAGCGCGGATGTTTCACGTGAAACGATGCCGACTCCCGGCGCTAGGAAGGCTGGCCACATTTGTGATCCATGAACTGGTCCGCGCGAACTCCGACGGCCCAACAGCGGGACGTGATTCCGCTTGAATGCCCCGACCTCGCGTCCAGCGGCTGTGCCGATCTGGAAGCCCTCCGCAGTGCCCGCACCAAGTGTCCGACCGGCAGCGGCCGTGCTCGTCCGGCTCCGTCCGAGCGGGGGTCTACGGCGCGCGCTATCGCTCCCGCTGCCTCGGTCCATGGAAGTGGCTTGCCGGTCATCCTGACTCCTCCCTCGGTCCGCCCTCCTGGCCGCCTTCCCGCCAGGCTGACGCCCATCGCACTCCCCCCGCCGCTGGCGGTAGTAGTCCCGTTGCACCAATTCTTCCTTTGGCCAGCCCTCGGCTCTGGCCTGGCGGTCACGCCGACGCTACCCGCTCTGTCTCCGTTGTGTGCGGTCAAAGGTAGCCCTTGGCAGGGCTGCCGCTCTCGAAGACCGGTACAGACCGGAGAGGCAGAGAACGAGTTCCTGTCCGGCATGCGAGCTTCGAGCGACAATATTGGACGGCGTCAACAGACGGAGCGGGGAAGGAATCCGTAGCTCGTCAGGCGAACTATTCCGCCCGTGGCCGTTCACGTTGGTTCCACGGCTTCTTCTTCGATGGCGCGGCCAAATGCAAGGCGGCGCACCTCTTGGGGGGTTGGCCATCGGTGTCGCACGGAGGCGCAACCCGGTGGGGAGTGGCGTCGGCGGATCGTGATTTCACCGACGCTGTGATCTGGAGCTATAGCGCTACTGGCGAATCAGCCGTGAGGCACCAGCTGGATGGATTGTCGACGTGGGGCACTCCCCAGATGATCTAAGGGGTCCCACGGAGACAGCAGACACTCCCAATCCACAGTGGATACATCGGTGGATATAACTGTGGATAACTTTGTGGATTAGTCTGCGAGGAATCCCGTCCGCCAGAGTGGATGAAGGTGAGGCGGCAGCGGCTGTCCGGCGCCGCTGCTTGGCCAGGATCGTGGAGAAGAGTTTCACGTGAAACATAATCTCCGTCAATGGTCGGGCTGCTTAAGGCAACACGCCGCACCTATCTATTCGCAGTGGAATGGTTAATTTTCCAGGGATTTTGCCCATCTCTTGTGGGCATTTCTTGACTGTGACAAGAGCCAGCCGTCCGGCTCCGCGAAGACCATTATCGAGCCCGAGATGCCGCAGGCGTCATTGCGTGTTCGCATTTCGACACGGCCCTGTGGTGTGCATCATGCGGTGTGAATAATCTCTCAGCACCTGTGGATAACCATGTGAATAACTTCTGTGGAGAACCTGGTGGAGACAGACGATGAGACAGAGCAGATCACTGGCCGGAGGAACCGGTCATCCCACAAGAGGGCAGTCGCTGCTCCCGCTTGTCGCCGGTCCGAGCCAGCCGCGGAGGGTCTGTGGACGTTGACTGGTGGCACCAGTGCGGGCCGTCACCAACCCCGCCGAAGGCTATTGGATGGATTACTGACGGCGCCCGGACACACTCCAAGTGACACTGATGGAGTCTCACGGCGTAAGTCGACAGAGGATTCGTGACGCCTCGAGATGCCGTGGAAATCTCCAACATGTATTCGAGCCGGCTCCAATTCGCCGAGTCAGTAGTGCGGAATCCAGGATGGAGCGAACCCTCCCCTGTGGGTCGGAGGACGGCACGTGGGGACCTCGCGCTGCACGGGCTATCGCATCGTCGGGTTCCTCATCAGACTCGCGAGGCCGGTCATCGTTGCTAGCCAAGCATGTGGAGTGCCGATTACGGGGAGCCCAGGGGGCTTTGAAGGGCGCTGGGATGCACGCGGCGTGAGATGAGTAAAGCACTGCGCAGTGCCTGCTCGTAGAGTCTTGTCCTGAACTGAAGGAAGTACCATCGGGCTGAGCTCCACGCTGGAACGGGCCGGAGGCGAGGACTCGCTGGCGCCGTCGAGAACCACTTAGGAATCCGGCCCCGGGCCAGTACCGAGGGTGGGTTGACGAGTCCTTGCGACTGAGCCAACTGGGGCCCCGATCGGAGTTTGCGGCTAAGTGGCTTACGCCCTGCTGCGGATCGGTTTTTTGCCCTGGCGTTCTTCGTGGCATGGGAACCGGGCTTCACGTCCTCGGTCCCTTCGGCTCCTGAGGAGCCAATCGGGGGATTGTGCGCGACGAGTCTCGCGAGCCGGCTCGGGGGTACGTCTGCCACCGCTGGGGCGACGTAGGCGGAGGCGTTGCTGAGGTACCGTCTCGGAGCTGAATCGCTCCCCCGCTGTCCTCTGTCCGGGATTGGTTCCTCCCTCGCGTGGCCGGCAAGTCTGAGACCGCGACATTCGAGGCCGCGACGTTGCGCGCCAGCGCGCGCTGCCGCCCGGCCTGAGTCAGCCTGTCGCGCGGTGTGTGCAGAATGTTTCACGTGAAACGGCGACGCCAAGGCTGCCGGGCCGTTAGGGAACAGTGTGGAAAGACCAGTGCGCCGCCAACAGGGTGACTTGTAGTCACGGCTTCGCGTGGAATCTTGGACCGGGGCCAATCAGGCTTGGGCTGGATGAGGGCCAACCGGGATTCAGCGAGGAGCCCAGGTGCTCCAGAGACCCCTGTCCCCCATCCCGTCGGAGCCCGGCCGACAGGGAGCCTGAATGCTCGACGCTTTCATGAGTGTGTCAGACGGCGAACGACAGACGACGACAAGCACGGCCCCGGCGAACTTCAGCGCACGGAGGGGCAGCCGGGGGTTTAAGTAATAGTGCACAATCATTTACGCATAGGTGTCGATGTTCTTCTTAGTTGTTTCACGTGAAACATGACGCCTGCCCTTCTTAGCTTGGCGCCTCTATTCGGTCCAGACCATACGCTCGGATGGGTTCGGCCCTTTGAATAGAACGGCGGGACGGCCTGCGTCTAGAGACTGAATCCTTCCTCACGGATGTTTCACGTGAAACACTGTCAGCGCCGGCTGATAGGGCAGCACCGATTGAAGGGGTGGCGGCGGGCTTGCGGTGGGCAGGAGGGTCGTCACGGCTGATGAACTCGCCTGCGGGGCGCCGGCGGCCGTACCTAGCACCACGGTTTGGGCGGGCAGCACCTGACGAGCGGGCTGTGCCTCCGTCAGGGCTACGTTGTGGGCCTACTGCCGAAGCGGGCGCACTGCCGTTCCGTACGCCTTCCCCGCGGCGCATCTACGAGCAAATAACGCTCAACCGGTGCTGTCAGAGGGAATCTGATTTCAGCAGAGAACATCGCCCAACCTCGGCGAGGTTCAAAGGCATCATCCACATTCACTACATTGCCGTTCGTGGAATGCGGGCCGTGTGCATAATCCAGCCACGATGATCATCTCCGAGCCTCTTGCGGGCACTCGACGTTTCACGTGAAACATCCGCGCTTCTGGCGAGCTTCCGTTTCGGGTCCCGAGTGGCTGGAATTTTGGCAGAATCGCCTGTTGCGATTGGTGAATGTATAGGACGCTCCGGACGGAGCCACTAGGGAGTATGCGATGGCCACGCGCCGGCACGCGAGCAGCCAATGTTTCACGTGAAACGCAGGTGCATTCCCAGGAGGCCCGTCGACATTCCCCGAAATGTCGGTTTCCAAGAATTCGCGTGGCCGGTGATGGGCTGAAATTCCGCCACCGGACCCCGCTCGATCACGGTTTGCCGAACGCTGGTGAGGAGGGCCCGCTTCCTGAAAAACCAAATGATTGGGCAACTCAGTAAGACTGATGACACCTCAACGAGGACGCCTCTCTCAATCGAGAACATCCCAATCGGCCGGGCGCACCCACTCGTCCCTCCGAGCCCACTCCCCTCGGCCAGCGGCAGCCATGGCAAGCGACCAGAGCCGTGACCGGCACCCGGGCAAAAAAGTGACCCCCGCCAGAAGCGGGGGTCACCACGAGCCAACCGGACACTACGCCCCGAGCTGCTCGGGCCTCAGCAAGTCCCTCAAGAAGCTAGTTGCGAAACTACCGGTGAAGCCGAGCCGGAATTAGGACAGGACGTCCGCGAATTCCTTCTCGAAGAACTGCTTGGGTCGGGCGCCGATGACGGTGCTCTTGACCTCGCCGCCCTGGAACAGGTAGACAGCCGGGATTGACGTGATGCCGTACTCGGCGGCGATGGCCGGGTTGTCGTCAACGTTTACCTTGACTACATCAACCTTTTCGCTGTACTCCACAGAGATCTCGTCGAGAATCGGGCCGAGCTTGCGGCAGGGGCCGCACCATTCGGCCCAGAAGTCCACAATGACCGGCTTGTCGGAGGCCAGTACGTCGGTGCTGAAGCTGGCGTCTGTTACGTCTTTTGCGTTGCTCATGACCTTTGTCTCTCTCTTCGGTTGGTTGCTGCGCGCCGTCTTAGGCGTGAAAATCTGCCAGGTAGTGCTCGACGTCGAGAGCCGCCACACAGCCGGAACCCGAGGCGGTGATGGCCTGGCGGTAGGTCGGGTCAATGACGTCGCCGGCAGCGAAAACACCCTGGATGCTGGTCTTCGAGGTGCGGCCGTCGACGGCGATAGTTCCCTCTGCGGTCAACTCGAGCTTGCCCTTGACGAGGTCCGTTCGGGGGTCATTGCCGATTGCCACGAACACGCCTGTCACGGCCAGTTCAGTTTCCGTGCCGTCTACCAGGTTCTTCAACCGCAATCCGGTGACTTTGTCATGTCCAAGGACGTCTTCGACGGCGGTATTCCACACGAAGTTGATCTTCTCGTGGGCCAGAGCACGGTCGGCCATGATCTTTGAAGCGCGGAGGGCGTCGCGACGGTGCACCACAGTGACGGACTTGGCGAACTTGGTGAGGAACAGCGCCTCTTCCATGGCAGAGTCGCCGCCGCCGATGACCGCGATGTCCTGATCCTTGAAGAAGAAACCGTCGCAGGTTGCACACCAACTAACGCCGTGGCCGGACAGCCGCTTCTCGTTCGGCAGTCCGAGCTCGCGGTAGGCGGAGCCGGTGGAAAGGATGATGGAACGGGCCTTGAAGGTCTCCCCCGTGCCGATGGTCACCGTCTTGATCTCGCCATCGAGGTCCAGCTCGGTGACGTCCTCGAACTGGATCTCCGTGCCGAAGCGCGCAGCCTGCTTCTCGAAGTTCTCCATGAGGTCCGGACCCATGATGCCTTCGGGGAATCCAGGGTAGTTCTCCACGTCCGTGGTGTTCATCAGTTCGCCGCCGGCGGTGACCGAGCCTGCCAGGAGCAGCGGCTTCAGGTTCGCGCGCGCCGTGTACACCGCTGCGGTGTAGCCCGCCGGGCCGGAGCCGACGATGATGACATCACGTACTTCGGAGGCAGTGTTTTCTGCGTTGCTCACTGAACGGTGAACCTCTTCCTTTGTCGATGCGCCCGCCTCGATGGCCGGCCACATGGCACAACTATTGCCGGGCATTGAATATTCCGGCCGACATGGGCGTCACGGAGCGACGCCACTACTCAGGGTACCGGTTTGGCGAGGTCGAGGCCGGAGAAGGCGCCCGGATGACAGGCCCGCTACTGCACGGTGTGCCCTAGCGAACGGTGTCCCCTAGTGCACTGCGTCCGCTAGCGCACTGCACCCGCTAGTGCACGGTGTCCGTTACTGCACCTTGATCTCGGCCAGGCGGAGACCGTAGCCATAACGGGTCTTGGGAGCGGCGAGCTTGGGAAGCGTCTTGATGGACACGATCACGTATTGCGCCGTGACCGGTTCCGGCAGCGGCATCGTCAGGTCCGGCGAGGTGAAGCTGTTGCTGCCGACCTGCTTCGCGCCATCCAGGGAAGGACGGTCGTTGGTGTAGACGCTGATGTTGCCGCCGGACGCACCAAGCTGGCTCAGAGTGACGGAAGAGACCTTGGAAGGGCCCTTCAGCTTGACGACGAGCGGAACTTCGGAGGCAAGGCCACCCCAGTCCTCCGTGGCGAATTCCATGTCGGACCAGTAACTCGCGCCGTTCCCGTCGAAGGTTTTCACGAGGTCGGAGTCGTAGTTGCCGGCGAAGTCGAAGTTGCCCAGTCGCGTCACGTCCTGAATGACGGGCGGCCCGGCCGCGGGCGCCTCGCTGGCGGTCGACGAAGGTTGTCCCGTTGACTGTTCCGGCGCGCTGGTCGACGACGAGGAGGAGGACCCGGCGTTCGACTGGGGGCTGCTCTTGAAAAGGCTGCCGAGATTGGTGACCGCAAAGATGAGGACCACCACCAGGACGACAGCCAGTAGGCCGCCAACCAGCCACCGCATGGAGCGAGGCTCCCGGCGGGGCTCGTCGTCGTACTCCACGTACTCGTCCTCGTCCACGGCGGACCGGGCGGAGGCGGGGAAGTTGCCAGGAGCGCGGTCCGCGCTGTTGAATCCGGTTCCGGCCAGTCCGGCGGAGGCGGCTGCGGCGGCGCCGCGGTGGTCACCGCTGTCTTGGTGGTCTTCGACGCCTTGCTGAATTCCGTTGCCCTGCTGATCGGTACCGGCGTAGTCGTCGTCGGACCACAAGGAGACCTTGGGAGCCGCGGCAGTTGGGGGCTGCGGCGCTGCCGGCTCGGCAGGGCGGGGAGCTGCGCTCTCCTGGACGGGCTGGGGCGCCGTTGTTTCTTTGGCGTGGTGTGCAGCAGTCTCCTGCGGCGCAGTCTTTGGGGCCTTGGGAGCCCTGGCGGCCGCGGCCGCGGCTCCGGCGGCTGCCGCTGCTGCAGCGCCGGACGAGGGTGCGGACGCGGGGCGGGACGGCATTCCGGCGGCCGGGGCGGCCGGGGGCGCCGGCTGGTGTCCTGCGACCGGCTGGGTGTGCCCGTAATTGATGTACCCGGCGTCGACTTCCTCGTCGTCGTAGAGTCCGTCATACGTTTCGGGTTCGTGGGAGCGTGCCTGCCCGAAGATCTCGCTGCCCAGGGTATCGGTGAAGAAGGGCTCGATGTACGGCGGGTTGGAGGACACCACAAGGTCCAGCAGATCCGCCGCGGAGGTGTGGTTGGTGATCAGATACGTGGTGGCATCGCTGACGCCGAGGTCAAGGATCTGAACGCTGCCCGGCCGTTCGCCCGTGGCCACTTCGCGGGCGCTCTGGGCCACCTGCTCGGCGTTGCCCGGCCCGGCGACGAGGATGCTCACGGGACGGTTGAGCACCTGGTCCACACCGTCCAGCACCAGATCCTGGTCATGTGAGGTCAGTACAGTGGCAGTGACCTTGTAGCGGCCACCGAGTACTGATCCGACATCGATCGGGTGGGACACGGGCTCCTCCTAGACTGTCCGGGACCTGCCGACGTGGTCACTCTGTGAGCGACCCTGTGCCCTCCGGCAAGCCGGTTGACCGCTGGTCCGCAACTCCCCTTGTTAGTCTTCGATCCTAGCCGATGCTCTGTCCGGGCCGCGTGAGCACGGCGGTTTGAAACGGAGCCGGGCTCATTTTTTCTTTTTCCGGTTGAACGGGAAATAGGGGTTGTGACCGGCCGGTCCCTGATAGGTCCGGCGCCCCGGCAGGGGAACGTCGCCCCGGCCCAAACCGCCTTGCGCGGTGCTGGGCAGGTCTTCGGCCGGCAGGTAGCCGCCTTCCGGACCGGCTTGGCGGCTGTAGGGGAACGTATCTTCATCCGGGATGTCGGGACCGGCCCGGAAGGACGCGGCATCGAACTCGCCGGAAATTCGCGGAATCAGGCCGGTGTCCACCGAGACGGTGGCCCGCTCCGGCACCCTCCGCACCTCCGCCGCCCCTTGGGCGCGGGGCTCGGTGCCCTGCTCTGCCGGGGCTGCCCGGCGCCGGAGCCGTCCAAGGAGCGGCTGCAGGAGGTCCTGGAGCTCGGTCACACGGAACATTTTCAGCAACAGGAAGTATACGGCCAGCATGACGGGGCCGACGACGACGATCGTCACCAGAGCGGCGATCCGGTCGCTCCAGGCGAAGCCGTCCGGGTTGTAACTGCCCAGCAGCCACAGGGCCACGGCTCCGGCCAGGGCGGACCCCAGGGCCGCGTAGCCCATGCGGATGTAGGAGCTGGCGATGCGGGGGCCGTCCAGATGGCCCAGGAGCCGGCGCAGGAAGATCGCGCTGACGATCACCGAGAGGATATTGCCGCCGGTATAGAGGATGGCGATGGCGAAGATGATCTGATCAAACGGCAGGAACTGGATCACGAACGCGGCCACCACGTTGACCAGCGCCAGGACCAGCTGGATGAAGAAGGGTGTCCGGGCGTCCTCGTTGGCGTAGAAGACCCGCGACATCATGAAGTTGGCGCTCATGAAGGGGGTGCTGAGAGCCAGTATGGTGAGCGTTTGGGCCAGCATGACGCCGTCCTGACGCACCCCGCCGGAGAAGAACATGCCCAGCGGCCCGGCCAACGCGAAGAGCGCCAGCGCGCCGAAGACGGTTGCCACGGCCATGGTCCGCAGCCCGTGGGAGAGCGCGCTGCGCAGCGCAGCCCGGTCGCCGTCCTGCGACGCCCGGGTCATCCGGTTGAACAACACCGTGGCAAGGGACAGCGCAATGATGGAGTGCGGCAGCAGATACAGCTGGCTGGCCACCTCCAGCACGGCGTTGCCCGGGATGCTTTCCGCCGCGGGGTCCCCGGCCTGTGCCAGGCGGAGCCGTTCCCCGCCCGGAATCGTTGCGATGCGCATGACGTAAAGGAACGCCAACTGCCCGACGGCGGCCGTCGCCAGGGTCCAGACGCTCAGCTTCGCGGCATGGCCCAGCCCGACCCCGCGCCAGCCAAAGCGCGGCCGCAGGCCCAGGCGCAGCCGGAACACGGGAATGAGCAGGATGGCGGTCTGCGCGACGACGCCGATAGTGGAGAACCCGGCTACCAGCAAGGTCTGGGAGGACCCCCAGTTGTCGACCGTGTGGGGGTTGACGGCGTTCGCCCCCATGATGGCGATGAACATGCCCAGCCCGGCGATCGCCACGATGTTGTTAACGATCGGCGCCCACATCGCGGGCCCGAAGGCGCCGTGCGCGTTGAGGACCTGGGTGAGCAGGGCGTACAGGCCGTAAAAGAAGATCTGCGGGAGGCACCAGAACGCGAATGACACCGCGAGGGCCTTCTGCTGCGGCGAGTAGCCCTGGGTGGTCAGTTGAATGACCGACGGCGCCAGCAGCGTGATCGCCAGCGTGAGGACCAGCAGCACCAGCACCGCCAGGGTCAGCAGCCGGCTGATATAGTCCGCTCCCTTGTCCGGCGCCTTGCTGGCCTTGATGATCTGCGGCACCAGAACAGCGTTGAAGACCCCGCCCGCCACCAGCAGGAAGATCAGGTTGGGGAGATTGTTGGCGTTGATGAAGGTGTCATTGACGGTGGAACCCAGACCCAGGGCGGCCGCCAGCATCCACGTCTTGGCGAAGCCCAGAAAACGCGAAACGAGCGTTCCCGCGGCCATGATGGCGCTGGAACGGGCTTCTCCGGACTGGACAGCTTTGGAATCGGCGGGGCCGGAGGGAACGGGGGCGGGTTTGGCTGATGACATCGTCTTCATCGTCTCACCCGCGCGGGGCATTAGTCGCTATCCGGGGCCGTGACCGGCCGCTCCGGGACCTCAGCGGTCCGCCGGGAGGACTTCCTTGGCCAGATCCGCGATGCGGCGCTCATTAGGGAAGGACAGCTTGCGCGCCAGTTCCTGGATGGGAACCCAGGCGACGTCCACCGCTTCCTTGTCCGGATCGTTTTCTATGGTCAGTTCCCCGCCCGTGGCGCGCAGGAGGTAGTGGTGCACAGTCTTGTGGACACGGTGCCCGCTCACGGTGAACCAGTAGTCGATGCTACCCAGCGGCGCCAGAATTTTCCCTTCGATCCCGGTTTCCTCGGCGATCTCGCGGACGGCAGCTTCCTCGTTGCTTTCCTTGCCTTCCGGGTGCCCTTTCGGCAGGCACCACTCGAGCCGGCCGCCGCGGTTGAGGCGGGCGATAATCGCGACCCGGAGTTCGGCGTCGGACATGTCCACAACGACGCCGCCGGCGGAGATTTCCTCCACGGTGGGAAGGGAAGCCTGGCCCGAGTGCTGGACGGGCGCGACATTGGCACCTATTGCCGACGGCAACGGTGCGTTTGTCCTCCTGCCGGGAGCGCTCGGTACGGGATGGGCCATGATGTCCACTCTAACGACTCTTGCCCGCTGTTGATGACCTAAACATGGCCGGAAAATGGACTGCTGGAAAACTGGGCTTGCGGTGGTTCGTCCGCAATCGTGACGAACCAGGCGGATCCCGGAAGGCTCCGGTGTGGTGCTGGCGCGGATTTCTGACAAGCTTAAGTAACTATGGCGCACGCACATCACAAGACTGACTCCCACACCGTTGCCTTCCAGGTGGGTCCGGTGGTTCTGGAGCTTGGGCAGCGCTTCGTCGACGCCGGCCACGAGCTGTCGCTCGTGGGAGGGCCCGTCCGTGACCTGTTTCTCGGCCGGATCTCCCCCGACCTGGACTTCACTACCGACGCCACGCCGGACCAGACCGTCGCCCTGATCAAGAAATGGGCAGACAACTACTGGGAGATCGGGCGCGCCTTCGGCACCATCGGAATGCGCAAGGGCGATTTCCAGATTGAAATCACCACCTACCGGGCCGACGCCTACGATCCTGAATCCCGGAAGCCCGTGGTGGCCTTCGGAACGTCGCTCACGGATGACCTGCTGCGGCGGGACTTCACGATCAACGCCATGGCGCTGCGGCTGCCCATGCTGGAGCTCGTGGATCCGTTCGGCGGCGTCCGCGACCTGCACGCCTCCGTCCTCAACACACCGGGACCGCCGGAAACGTCCTTCTCCGACGACCCCTTGCGCATGATGCGCGCCGCCAGGTTCGCGGCCCAGCTCGGAGTCTCGGTGCACCCGGACGTCCGCGAGGCGATGGCCCGGATGGCGGAGCGGATCAGCATCATCTCGGCCGAGCGTGTGCGTGATGAACTGACCAAGCTCATTTGCGCGGCACACCCGCGGGCCGGCGTGGACCTGCTGGTGGACACCGGACTCGCCGACCTCGTGCTGCCCGAAGTCTCGGCCCTGCGCCTTGAATCGGACGAACACCACCGCCACAAGGACGTCTACCAGCACTCGCTCCAGGTGCTGGAACAGGCCGCAGCCTTGGAGACGGGGACAGACGGCCCGGTTCCCGGCCCGGATTTTGTGCTGCGGTTCGCCGCTCTCATGCACGACGTCGGAAAACCGGCCACGCGCCGTTTTGAACCGGGCGGCGCCGTGAGCTTCCGCCACCACGACATGGTGGGCGCCAAGCTGACCGCCAAGCGCATGAAGGCGCTCCGCTTCGACAACGACACCATCAAGGCCGTCGCCAGGCTCGTCGAGCTGCACATGCGCTTCTACGGCTACGGCGAGGCCGGCTGGAGCGATTCCGCCGTCCGCCGCTATGTCACCGACGCCGGGCCCCTGCTGGAACGCCTGCACCGGCTCACCCGCTCCGACGTCACCACCCGGAACCAGCGCAAGGCGGACCGGCTGTCCTTCGCCTACGACGACCTCGAGGACCGGATTGCGGCGCTGCGGGAACAGGAATCCCTCGACGCCGTCCGCCCGGACCTGGACGGCGGCCAGATCATGGCCCTGCTCGGGCTCAGGCCCGGCCCGGTCGTGGGACGCGCCTACAAATTCCTGCTGGAAGAACGCATGGAGCACGGTCCGCTCAATCCCGCCGTCGCCGAATCCCGCTTGCGGGAATGGTGGGCGGCCCAGCCCGAGGCGGCGCCCGCCGGCGCCGAACCTTCCACCACCGAGGAGTCCTAAGTGATTGCACCTTCCAACGGCCCCCGCCCCCAACTGTGGATCCTGCGGCACGGGGAAACCGAGTGGTCCAAAAGCGGTCAGTACACCGGGCTCACCGACATGCCCCTCACGGTGGAAGGCGAGCAGCAGGCCGTGGAGGCGCGCAGGGTGCTCGAGACTGTCGACTTTGACCTCGTGCTTACCTCGCCGCTGCGCCGGGCGCGCCGGACCGCCGAACTCGCCGGCTACCCCGACGCCCAGCTGGAGCCGCTGGCGGTCGAATGGGACTACGGCGACTACGAGGGCATCAGCTCGGACCTCATCCGCAAGGACAACCCCGACTACCTGATCTGGACGCACGGCGTCCCCAACGGAGAGGCGCTTGACGACGTCGCCGCCCGCGCCGACAAGATCGTGGCCCGCGTGCTGGAATCGGGCCTGGATAACGTGCTGATCGTCGCGCACGGACACTTCTCCCGCATCCTGACCGCCCGCTGGCTCGGACTGGACCCCCACGAGGGACGGCATTTCGTGTTGGGGACCGCCAAAGTGTGCACGCTGGGATGGGATAAGAAGACGCCGGCAATCGTGCGCTGGGGCCTCTAAATTCACTTAACAAAATAAACTTCAAAAAACTTTATGAATTCGGTAGGCAACTGCCGTATTCGTAGTGTATTTTTATTCATGACCCCAGAGCGATTTGCCAGGGTCACGGCGCACGTCGCCCGGCCAGTCAGCCGGAGCCACGGCAGGACAGAAAAGGAGGTTGGGAAATGATGATTACTTTGACTAGCGGATGGATGTACTCCACCACCGCCACCCCGGCCTCGTTCGCTGTACCGCGCCCAAATTTTGGACTGACCGTCTCCTAACCGCCCATCCCTCCCCGGTAACGCAGCCTGGGGACGGCGGCAGCGGGCTTCCCTGAGGGGAAGCCTTTTGACCTCAGCCTGAACAGGCGGAACCACGCGGTTGCGCAGCGCCCCCATAGTTCGGAACCCAGCTTCTTGTTGGGGTTGCGGCACCACCGCGTCCAGGGCCATTCTCCATCGAATATCTCTCCGCACCCGGGGAATTCCGACTCAAATTAAAGCTCCGGAATTTCACGCTTAATTGTTGTGTCCGGACGGTGCTATTCGAATTCAATGCACATATGGCTTTATTTGTTGTGCCCAATAACTGCCGCCCGTCCGTTTGGCCCGGCCATTTCCGTTGCGCCCCGGCCGGCCGGCGGTTCCCCGACCGAAGGGTCTCCGTGACCACAGCAACCACCGCCCCAGTCCGCCGCACCCGCCGCGCGGCCGCACCGATCAAGCCTCGAGAGGAGGTGACCACCATGATGACCAAGCTCTACAAGGCCCTGTTTCTGACCAGGAAGCCGACCCGCAAGGAGTCAACACGCTTCAACGGGCAACTCCTTGACCAGAAGCGCGACGACGTCTTCCTCGCCATTCACCAGGCCGGCCTCTTCCGCTGACCCCCCGATGAAGACCGGACGCTTCCGCCGCGGTCCCGTACAGGGATGAAATCGCCGGGATGAAATCACGGACCGGCAGGACTGTCTGCAGCGAAGGAGGAGCTGATGGCTGACATCGGAACCGAACCCCGGGGAGCCCGTGCGGCGACGCACGGGCTCCCTCATTTAAGCCCCTCCGCGGGCGCCTCCGGCGCGGCTCTGGCAGTGAACCGACGTGCCGGCCGGGCCGGAGCGCGGCGAGCGGCAACGGCCCCCGGTAAGCTCAAGGTCATGCAGGAGACAAAGGCGCCGGAACACCGCAAACGGGTCCGATTGGTCATCCCGAGCCGCAGCGACCCTTTTCTCCGAAACTTCACGGAACTGGTAGGCGGCCCGTTGGGGCACCGCTCGGCGCCCGGGATCGTTTCGCCCGGATTCTTCACGGTGGACCGCGTGCTCGTGATCCTCACCGTCATCGCCGCCATGACCGGCATTGTCCTCAAGAACTACTGCCGCACCAACGGCTGGGAAACCCCCGGACAGTTCTACGCCACGTGCTACTCGGATTTTCCGGAGCTGTTCCGCAATCGGGGCCTTGGCGACGGCGCTTTCCCGTTCATCACCCAGGGGGCTCTCTTTGAGTACCCCGTGCTGATGGGACTCATCGCAGGCGCCACGGCGCTCCTGGTGCCCGGCGCCGGTACGGGGAACCCGAGGGTACTGGGGTACTTCGACGTCAACGCCACCCTGATCGCCGCCGTCTGGATCATCACGGTCCTGGCCACGGCACGGACGAACCGGCGGCGGTCTTGGGACGCGGCGATGGTTGCCCTGGCCCCCGGCATAGTCCTGGCGGGCGTCATCAACTGGGACATGTGGGCAGTGTGCCTGCTGGCCCTTGGCATGTATTTCTTTTCCCGCAACAAGCTGATCCTCGCCGGAGTCTTCATCGGCCTGGGCACGGCCACCAAGCTCTACCCGGTGTTGATTCTCGGCGCCGTCCTGCTGCTTGCACTGCGGACCGGGCGCATCCGGGCGCTCGTGATTACTGCCGGTGCCGCGATCGCAGCCTGGCTGGTGGTCAACGTTCCCGTGGCCGCCGCGAATCCGGACGGCTGGAAATACTTCTACCAATTCACGCAGGAGCGTCCGGCCGGCTACAGCTCACCGTGGTTTGCCTTCAACCTGGTGGCCGGCCGCCTGGGCTGGAACCAGCTTCAGGCCGAAGCCATCAACTCCCTCGCATTGGACCTGTTCCTCGTGGCCTGCGTCCTGATCGCGGTACTCGCCCTGACAGCACCGCGGCGGCCGCGGATCGCGCAACTTGCATTCCTGATCGTGGCGGCCTTCATCCTTACGAATAAGGTCTACTCGCCCCAGTTCGTTTTGTGGCTGATCCCGCTGATCGCCCTCGCACGGCCCCGCTGGCGGGACTTCCTGATCTGGCAGGCCATCGAAGCACTGCACTGGGGCGCCATCTGGATGTACCTCGGGCAGGCCACCAGCGGCGGCTCCACACAGCACAACATCGATATGCCGTACTACGTCCTGGCGGTGGTTGCCCACATGCTTGCCACCGGCTACCTGATGGTTCGTGTCGCTTGGGACATCTGGGATCCGTCCTCGGATGTCATCCGGCGGCTTCGCGTGGATGATCCCCACGGCGGCCCCTTCAACGGCGCCCCGGACTGGCTGCGGCTGGATCTCCGCCGACCCGCGGCGTCCCTGCTGCCGTGGCAGAAGGCTGCAGCAGGTGACTGACGTCGCCGTCGTCGGTGCCGGCCCTAACGGGCTGGCAGCGGCGGTGACCATGGCGCGGGCCGGGCTCAAGGTCCGGGTGTTCGAGGCCGCGCCCACCCCCGGCGGCGGACTGCGCACCGCCGAACTCATGGAACCGGGCCACTTCCATGACGTCTGTTCGGCCGTGCATCCGATGGTCCTGGCCTCGCCGTTCTTCCGCCGGTTCGAGCTGTCCCGGCGGGTGACCCTCGCGGTACCGGACGTCTCCTACGGGTCCCCGCTCGACGGCGGCCGCGCGGCGCTGGCATACCGCTCCCTGGAGCGCACGGCTACTGAACTCGGCCGAGACGGCGCCGCCTACCGCCGCCTCATGGCCCCGCTCGTGCGCGGGGTGGAGGGAGTGGCCGATCTGACCCTGAACCAGCTGCTGCGGATTCCGCGGCACCCCGCGGCAGCCGCCGCATTCGGCTTCCGGACGCTCGAACAGGGGTCGCGGCTGTGGAATGCGAGGTTCCGGGAGGACCTGGCCCCGGCCCTGCTCAGCGGCGCCGCCGCGCACGCCGTGGCACCGCTGCCCTCGGTGACCGCCGCCGGCGCCGGCCTGATGCTGGGTGCCCTGGGGCACGTCGGCGGCTGGCCCGTTCCGCACGGCGGATCGGCCGCGATTGCCCGGGCGCTGACCGCCGACATCGAAGCCCACGGCGGAGTTATCGAGACCGGGCAGCGGATCAGTTCGCTCGCCGAGCTGCCCCCGGCCCGGGCCACCCTGCTGGATGTGGCGCCCCCCGCGCTGCTGGGCCTGGCCGGGGACATGTTCCCGGCGGGCTACCGGCGTGCCCTGAAGGCCTTCCGCTTCGGGAACGCGGCCTGCAAGGTGGACTTCATTCTCTCCGGGCCGGTTCCGTGGGCGGCTGGCGGCCTTGCCGATGCCGGGACGGTCCATGTGGGGGGCACCCGGGCGGAGACTGCCGACGCGGAGAACCAGGTTGCGTCCGGCCGGCATCCTGACCGGCCGTACGTGCTGGTCTCCCAGCCCTCACGCTTCGATGCCGGCCGCGCTCCGGCTGGCCGGCACATCCTCTGGACCTATTGCCACGTTCCGTCGGGCTCCACGGTGGACATGAGCGAGGCTGTGATGGCGCAGCTGGAGCGCTTCGCGCCCGGATTCCGCGACTTGGTTATTCAGTTCAAGGTGACGACCGCCGCCGGGCTGGCAGCGTATGACGAGAACTACGTCGGCGGGGACTTCAGTGCCGGCCGCATGGACCTTCGCGGCATGTTGCGCCGGCCCGTGCTCAGCCGCGTTCCCTGGCGGACACCGCTGCCCGGCCTGTACCTGTGCTCGTCTTCCACCCCGCCGGGCCCCGGGGTCACAGGGATGCCCGGCTTCCACGCGGCGAGCCATGCGCTGAAGGACATGTTCGGGCTAGGCGTCCCGGACCTCGGCCACCGGGTCCCCTAGCCCCAACCCGGTTAACCCGGCCCACACGAGGCGCTATCCCAAGTGCGGCACCTCCACGGCCGCGGCGTCGTCCCCACTCGTCGCCGTGTTTTCCGCCGCCGGGCGCGGGGCCGAAAGCCGTCCGTCGCGCATGCTTGCCACGGCATCCGTGAACGGCACGAAGTCGGTGTCGTGGGTGACCATGACGGTCGCCACGCCGAACTCGTCCGTAACCTCCCGCAGCAGCCTGACAATCGCCTCGCTGCGGTCGTGGTCCAGGGCCGCCGTCGGCTCGTCTACGAGCAACACCGCAGGGCTTCCCATGAGCGCCCGGGCAATGTTGACGCGCTGGCGCTGCCCGCCGGATAGCTGGTGGGGCCGCTTCGCGAGGGCCTGTCCGAGACCGACGCGTTCCAGGAGTCCCGCGGCGCGGTCGGCCCCCGCGCGGGCGGCCCCTCCGCGGAGACGCTGGGTGATCACCAGTTGTTCCACCGCGGTGAGGGAGGGCAGGAGATTGGGCTGCTGGAAGATGATGCCGATCTTGTCCCGGCGCAGTGCCGTCCGTCCGGCGTCGGAGAGCCCGCCCGCATCCTGTCCGTCGATCACCACCAGGCCGGCGGAGGGCCGGACCAGGGTGGCGGCGACGGCCAGCAGGGACGACTTGCCGGACCCCGACGGGCCAATCAAGGAGACAAACTCCCCCGCGTGAACCTTGAGGCTCACATCATCCAGGGCCTTGAGGGTGCCGTCTCCGTCCGGATACTCCAGTGTGACGTTGACAAGGTTCAGGGCGGTATTGTTCCGGACAGGGTTGTTCAGGGTGGAATGCATCAGATATGCCTTTCTGGGAATATAACGGGCCGGGGCGTGGGCAGGTCAGCTGCCGCCGAGGGCGATGAGCGGATCCACACGCGCAACGCTGCGGACGGCGAGGGCAGCCCCGGCCAGGCCCAGGAGCACGATTCCGGCGATCGGCAGCAGCGTTGTCCACGGCGTGAGGAGGAACGGGGCGGCCCGGGATGCGAGGACCCCGCCGGCCATCCCGGCCAGGCCTCCCGCCGCGGCGCCGGCCAGCAGTACCAGAGCCGCCTGGGCCATGGCATCCCGGAGGATGTAGCGGGCGGACCCGCCCAGCGCTTTCAGGACGGCGATATCCCGGGTGCGCTGGACCGTCCAGACCGTCAGGAAGGCGACAATCACGAGGGCAGAGATGCCGTACAGGAACGCCTGCATGAGCAGGAGCGAGCCGTTCTCGCTCTTGTAGGAGCCGAGGGCCTGGAAGGATCCGTCCACGGTGGTGCTGACGGTTCCCGCCGCCGCGTTGGCGGCGTCAAGATCCACGCCGGCGCCGGCGGCGGAGTTTCCTGGGCCAAACGTCACGGCGAGCACCGTTGCGGCGCCCCGGTCGGGGACGTGGGCGAGCTTCTGCCAGTCGGCCAACGTGGTCCAGACGACGCCGGTGTGCGAATACCATTGCTCCGGAACGACGGCCGTCACGACGAGCTCGGTGCCGCCCACCGAGGCGCGGCTGCCGACGCTGAGGTCCAGTTCCTGCGCCAGGACGGCTCCGACGGCGACACTTCCCTCCGTCAGTTCGCCGGGCGCCAGGCCGGTGCCCGGCTCGGTGCCGAAGACCGCGACACTGGCTGTGCGTGCCGGTACGCCTCCTGCGCCCAGCGCCTGGAATCGGCTTTGGCTGATTCCCACGGCGTCGGCGCGGGCGACGCCGTCGCGTGCCGCCCACTCGGCCTGTTGGGCGCGCGTGACTTCGGATTCGGTGAACGAGGCCTTGGGCGCGCTCCCGGCCGGGGCGCCGAAGACCAGCTGGTCGGCCGGGAGAGCGGCGAGGGCCGACGTCGACTGGTTGCCGAGTCCGGCGGTGAGCCCGGAGAGCATGACGAGCAGGAGCGTGATGAGGGCGACGACCGCCCCCATGAGGGCAAACCGCCCCTTGGCGAAGCGGATATCGCGGATGGCGAGATACATGGTTGTCCTTTTTTCGTGACGAAGGAGGCGTTTCTTCCAGCCTTCCCTTCGCCCGGCTCCCGGACATCGGCCGCCCGGCTGGACCGGCCACACCGTGAGGACGGCTCTGCGATCAACCAAATGGTTGATTCCGCCGTCGCCGCGCCGATTTCCGCAGGCGGGCCGCCCGCCCGGCACTAGGCTGGAAGCATGGAGGGCGACGCCGGCAACACGGTCCACGACGGCACACGTCACAGCGGTCAGACCGAGTCCACCGGGGCGGCCGTCATTCTGCGCGTTCTGCGGGTGAGCCTTCACGTCGGTTTCGCTGTGCTGCTCCTGGTGGCGCTGGTCCGGCCGGTGGCCGGCGGAATTACGGGCCCGGGCTGGATCACCCTGCTGCTGGCCCTGTTGCTCGCCGCTTTCTATCTCGTGGGTACCATCCTGGAGAAGCGGCATGCCGCCGGGCGTGCCCGGTTCGATCCGAGGCCCTATTCCGGCTGGTGGCTGGGCGGTGTCAGCGTCCTGTGGCTTCTGCTGATCTGGACCAGCGCCGACTTCGTCTGGCTGGCTTTTCCGCTGTTCTTCCTGCAGCTGCACGTGCTCCGGCGGCGGCTGGCGCTGCCGGCGATCGCCCTAAGCACCCTTCTGGTCATTGCGGCGCTCTGGTTCCACAACGGCGGTATCGCACCTTCGGAGCAGGCCGGTGCGGAGCCGGCCGGCATGGCGCTGCAGCTGCCCATGGTGCTCGGGCCGGCGTTCGGCGCAGCCTTCGCTGTGGTCACGGGCCTGGCCTACCGGGCGCTGTTTCTGGAGGCGGATAACCAGCGGCAGGCGGCGGAGGAGCTCCGCCGCACGCGCGCCGAACTTGCCCGGACCCAGCACGATGCCGGCACCCTCGCCGAGCGCGGCCGGCTCGCCCGCGAAATCCATGACACCCTCGCCCAGGGCCTGTCGAGCATCGTGCTGATGGGGCGCGCGGCCGAGAAGGCGCTGGACGACGGCGAACCCGCCGTGGCCCGGGAAAGGCTCCGTATAGTCCAGGACACGGCCGCTGCCAACCTTGCAGAGGCCCGCAACTTCGTCCGGGCCCTCCAATCCCCCGATCTTGAGGACGGTTCCCTCGTGGCCAGTCTCCTTCGGCTGTGTGAAAAGACTGAAGCGGAAGCCGCCGCCCGCGGCGCGGGCCTGTCCTGCCGCCTCGACGTCGAGGGTGCGCCTGTGGACCTTCCCGCAGCGCTGCAGACCGCCCTGCTCCGCGCCGCACAAGCGAGCCTGGCCAATGTCGGGGTTCATGCGAAGGCGAGTACCGCCGTCGTCACCCTGTCCTTCCTGGGATCGGACGTGGCCATGGACATCTACGACGACGGCACCGGGTTCGATCCCGCGGCGCTGACCGCCCGGCCGGACGGGTCCGGCTATGGATTGACGTCGCTGCGGGGGCGCGTGGCGGCCCTGCACGGCCGGTTGGACATCGAATCCGCCCCGGGAGAGGGAACCGTGGTGGCCATCCGGCTGCCCCTGGGCGAAGCCAACCGTTCCGCCGCCGGGCCCGCGCACGTCAAGGAGCGATGGCAGTGAACAACATCCGCGTGTTCCTCGTGGACGACCACCCCGTGGTCCGTGCCGGGCTGCGGGCCATGCTCGGGGATCTGGAGGGCATCACCGTCGTGGCCGAGGCAGCAGACGGCGGCGCCGCCCTGGCCGGACTGGCCAGGCTCCACACCTTGGGCGAGCCCGCGGACGTGGTGCTCATGGACCTGCAGATGGGCACGGGCATGGACGGGGTCACCGCCACCGGCAGGATCAAGGCCGGAGAAACCGGCCAGCCCGCGCCGCCGGTGCTCATCCTTACCACCTACGACTCCGATGCCGACATCCTCGCCGCCGTCGAGGCCGGCGCCAGCGGCTACATGCTCAAGGACGCCCCGCCCGAGCAGATCCGCCAGGCGGTACTGTCCGCCGCCGCGGGCGGAACGGCGCTGGCCCCCGAGGTCGCGGCCCGGCTGATGGGCCGGATCCGGAACCCGGAGCCGGCCCTGTCCGCCCGCGAGATCCAGTTGCTGGAACTGCTGGCCACGGGCATGGGAAACCGGGCGATCGCGAAGCATCTCTTCATCTCCGAGGCAACGGTCAAGACCCACCTGGTCCACATCTACGGCAAGCTCGGCGTGGACAACCGCACCGCCGCAATCGCCGTGGCCACGCAGCGGCGCATCATCCGGAGGCCTTAGCCGGCGTCATGCGGGGAAGTTGGGCGGTCCTGCGGTGCGATCGCGTTGTGTGACTGCGTTGTGTGACAAGGGCGTAGTCCGTGGCCCGGGGCATAATGTCGCCATGGGGAACTCACCAAAACTTGCACTGGCCCTTGTGGGCCTTGTTCTTAGCGGCTCGCTGGCCGCCTGCGGCGACGGCCGGACCGGCGCGCAAGATGCTGCCAAGCAGCTGGCCACCGCAGTATCCGCGCTCGACGTCGGATCCGTCGCCTTTGAGGGCAAGGACTCGGGCGCCGCAAATGACCAGCTCAAGGAAATTTTCAAGGGACTTGATCCGGACAAACCGGCCGTGCAGGCCGGAGATCTTGCATTCGACGCGGACACGGCCACATTTCCGCTTAACTACATCTGGAAGGTCGGGGCGGAGGAATGGAAATATACCGTTTCCGCGCAGCTAAAGAAGTCCGGCGACAAATGGCTCACCGTATGGAAACCGGCCATCCTTGTCCCGGACCTCGCTGACGGGGAGGTCGTCACCCGCGCCACCCAGACGCCGCAGCGGGCCGACATTCTGGGCGCCGGCGACGTCCCTCTGGTCACGTACCGGCCCGTGGTCAATATTGGCATCGACAAGCCCGCACTCGGCGGCGCGGACCCCGCTGACTCCGCCACGAAGCTTGCCCAACTCGTCGGCGTCGACCCGGCCGCCTACGCCCAGCAGGTCGCCGCGACAGGTCCTGAGGCATTCGTCCCGGCCATCACCCTGCGCGAAGACGGCTCCCGGACCGTCACCGACGAGCAAATCTCGGCCATCCCGGGCGCCCGAACCATCCCGGACACCTTGCCGCTGGCCCCCACCCGGACGTTTGCACGGGCCCTGCTGGGTACCGTCTCCGAGGCCAACGCGGAGCAGATCGAAAAGTCCGGCGGCGCACTCAAGTCCGGCGACACCACCGGAAACGGAGGCCTGCAACAGCAGTATGACGCGCAGCTGCGGGGAACCGACGGCATCGTGATCCGCGCGCAGAAAGCCGGCCTTACCGCCGCGGAAATCCAGGCGACCTCCCCGGATCCGCGGCGGGTGCTCTTCCAGACCGGGATGAAGCCCGGAACCGCGCTGAAAACCACCCTGGACCCGAAGTTACAGCAGCTCGCGGAGGACGTCCTCGGCAACGTCGGTCCGGCGTCGGCCATCGTGGCGCTCCGGCCTTCCAGCGGCGCCGTCCTGGCAGCGGCTTCCGGCCCGGGCAGCAACGGCTATGACACGGCAATGCTGGGCCAGTACGCCCCCGGCTCGATCTTCAAGATGGTTGATTCCCTGGCCATGTTCCGCAACGGAATGACCCCGGACTCCAAGGTGGACTGCCCGCCCACTCTCACGGTGGACGGCCGCACCTTCAAGAACGCCGAGGGGTACCCCGCGTCCTCCCTGGGTTCCGTGACGCTGCGCGATGCCTTCGCGCACTCCTGCAACACCGCCTTCATCAACGCCCGGGACTCCGTGAGCCAGGCGCAGCTCGAATCGGCCGCGACCTCCCTCGGCGTGGCCGTCGAGGCGCCCGCGCTGGGAGCGGCCGCGTTCCTTGGCTCAGTCCCCGGTGAAGCCGCCGGCACCGAGCACGCCGCGTCCATGATCGGCCAGGGCAAGGTGCTCCTGTCCCCACTGGCCGCCGCCATCATGGCCGGCTCCGTGGCCAAGGGTGCCCCGGTGGCAGCCCAGCTGGTGCTGAATCCAAATGCGGGCGTCACTTCCCCGGGCGCCGGGAGCACGCCCACGGCCGGCACCGGAGCCTCCGGCACGGCGCCGGCAGCGCCGCCGTCCGGTGACGCGACGACATCCGCTGCTGCGGCACCGGCCACGGCCGCCGGGGCGCCGATTACTGCGGCGGAGGCGGCGTCACTGGCTGACATGATGCGCGCCGTCGTGACCAGCGGGCACGCCGGGTTCCTGGCGTCCGTCCCGGGCGAGCCCGTCGGAGCAAAGACCGGAACGGCCGAGTTCGGCAATGACACCCCGCCCAAGACCCACGCCTGGATCGTCGCCGTGCACGGTGATCTGGCCGTCGCCGTCTTCGTGGAGGACGGCGGCCTCGGGGCCACCACGTCGGGTCCGCTGCTCAAGGAGTTCCTCACCCGGGCCAGCTGACCCGGCCGCTCCCTCACGTCCTGCGGGGGCGTCCGCCGGGAGTCCCGCGCGGCCGTGGGAAGATTGAAGGCGTGGCTCATATTGACGTTTCCGGCATCGATTACTTCCTCTCCGACGGCACCCAGCTGCTCAACGGGGTGACCTTCAAGGTCCCGGACGGCACCAAGACCGCGCTGATCGGGCCGAACGGAACCGGTAAGACCACGCTGTTCCGGATCATTTCCGGTGACCTCGTCCCGGACGAAGGCGTGATTGGCCGCTCCGGGAACATGGGCATCATGCGCCAGTTCGTTGGCCAAGTCCGCGACGACTCCACGGTCCGGGACCTCCTGGTGTCAGCCGCCCCGCCGGCGCTGGCGGCTGCCGCGCGCGCCGTGGACGAGGCAGAATTGGCCATGTTGGAGCACGACGACGAGCCCACGCAGATGAACTATGCCCAGGCGATCGTGGACTGGGGCGATGCCGGCGGCTACGACGTCGAGACCGTCTGGGACGAGGTGTGCATGGCGGCCCTCGGCCTGCCGTTTGACCGCGCGCAGCACCGCCCGGCGTCGAGCCTCTCCGGAGGCGAGCAGAAGCGGCTGGTGCTCGAGGCTCTTTTTGCCGGCCCCGATGAACTGCTGCTCCTCGACGAACCCGACAACTACCTCGATGTCCCGGGTAAGCGCTGGCTCGAAGCGAAGCTGAATGACTCGAAGAAGACCGTGTTCTTCATCAGCCACGACCGTGAACTGCTCAACAACGCCGCGGGACGCATCGTCACGCTGGAACCGGGTATCAACGGTGCCGGCGCGTGGATCCACGGCGGCGGCTTCGGCTCCTACGTGGACGCCCGCGCGGACCGGAACGCACGCTTTGAGGAGCTGCGCAAGCGCTGGGATGAGGAGCACGTGAAGCTCAAGGAACTCGTCAACATGTACAAGAACAAGGCGGCATTCCGCTCAGACATGGCCAACCGGTACCACGCCGCGCAGACCCGCCTGGCGAAGTTCCTCGAGGCCGGCCCGCCCGAGGCCCTGCCGATCGAGCAAAACGTGCAGATGCGGCTCAAGGGCGGGCGCACCGCCAAGCGCGCCATCGTGGCCGAAAAGCTTGAGCTGACCGGCCTCATGAAGCCCTTCTCGACGGAGATCTGGTTCGGTGACCGCGTGGGCGTCCTCGGGTCCAACGGGTCGGGCAAGAGCCACTTCCTGCGCCTGCTCGCCACCGGCGGCACCGACCCCGAACGGGAGCACCTGCCGGTGTCCGACGTCGAGATTGCGGAGGTTCCGCACGAGGGCACCGTGAAACTCGGCGCCCGGATCCGGCCCGGCTTCTTCGCCCAGACCCACGTCCGGCCCGATCTGTTGGGCAAAACCCTGCTGGAGATCCTGCATCGCGGCGACGAGCACCGCTCCGGGCTCGGCCGCGAAGCCGCCGCCGGCGCCCTGGACGGCTACGGCCTCGCCGGGCAGTCCGAGCAGAAGTACGAGTCGCTCTCCGGCGGCCAGCAGGCCCGCTTCCAGATCCTGCTCCTCCAGCTCTCCGGCGCCACGCTGCTGCTGCTCGACGAGCCGACGGACAACCTGGACCTGCATTCGGCCGAGGCCCTGGAACGGGCGATCGACCACTTCGAGGGCACCGTCCTGGCGGTCACCCACGACCGTTGGTTCGCCCGCACCTTCGACCGCTTCCTGGTCTTCGGCTCGGACGGCAAGGTCTATGAATCGGCCGAGCCGGTCTGGGACGAAAAGCGCGTCGAGCGCGCCCGCTAAGGTAGACCCTCCCTCGCGTCCTGCACTTCCCCACGTTGCCGTAGGGACATAGCTGCCCTCCCGTCCCATACGGTGTGATCGCAGTTGCGCATTCGATGATCAAATGATCACCGACTGCTATCATTTCTTCATGAATACTGATGAGCGGCATCGCCTGATCGGCGAGCTGCTGAGGCATCGGGACCAGATGACCGTGGACGAACTGATGACCGCCTGCGGCGCGTCCGGGGCCACTATCCGGCGCGATCTCGACGTGCTGGCGCTCCATGGCGTCCTCCGCAGGGTGCACGGCGGCGCCCGAAGCCTGGTGCTGCGGGGAGAAAACCCTGCCTACGGCCAGCGCGAGCTGGAGGACCACGCCGTCAAGGTCCGGATTGCCGCCGGCGTGGCGGCCATGCTCCAGGACCGGGGCCACATCTGGCTGGACAGTGGCACCACGGCGACCGAGATCGCCCGCCAGCTGCGCCAGCGCGACATGACCATCATGCCCATGTCGCTGCGGGCCGTCAGCATACTGTCCCCTGAGGATGCGCCCGCGGGTCGGCGTCCCGAGCTCCTGATGCCCGGCGGCAGCCTCATCCCCGGCGAGATGTCCTTCCGCGGACCGATGACGGAATCGAACATCCGCTCGCTGCGCTTCGACACCGCCGTGGTCACTCCCTGCGCCCTGAACCTCAAGGACGGGCTGTTGGCTCACGATCTTGACGACGCCGCCGTGAAGCGGGCCGGCCTCGAATCCGCCGGCAGGGTGATCGTCGCCTGCGCAGGATCCAAGTGGGATGCCAGCGCCGTCGCCCTCGTGGCATCCCTGGACGCCGTGGATGCCATCGTGACGGACCGGCGGCTCAGTCAGGAAGAACATGCCCACCTCGCGCAACACTCAGTGGAAGCAGTGATCGTATGACCAGCACCGCAACCGAGCCGCAACTGAAGGCCGCCGCCGGGGCCACGTTCCTGGTCTTCGGGATCAACGGACTGGTCTTCGCCAGTTGGGCCGCCCGCATCCCCGCGGTGACGGAAATCCTGCACATTACCTCGGGGCAGATGGGAACACTGCTGCTGTGCCTGGCGGTCGGCTCGCTGATCGCCCTGCCCACGGCCGGATTCGTCGTGGGCCGGATCGGCACCGCCAATACGGTCCGCAGTGCAGGGCTGTTTGCCGCGGCGGCCGGCGTCGGCGTGGCGCTGTCCCTGATGGCGGCCTCCGTGCCGGGGACTGCCGCTTCCCTGTTCCTCTTCGGGATCGGCGTCGGGTTGTGGGATGTTTCGCAGAACATCGAAGGCGCCGACGTCGAACACCGGCTTGGGCGCACCATCATGCCGCAGTTCCACGCCGCCTACAGCGGCGGCGCGTTCGTCGGAGCCCTCATCGGTGCCGGACTGTCCACCCTGGGGGTCGGGCTTCCGGAGCACCTGCTGGTCGTCGCCGCGATCGTCGCCGTCCTGACCACCGTGGCCCCGCGCTACTTCCTGCCGCATCAGACCGACGCCGGGTCCGCCGCCGGAGAAACGGGCCGTGGCAAGGCCGTCTCCGCCTGGCGGGACGGCCGCACGCTCCTGATCGGCGTCGTCGTCCTGGGCGCCACCCTGACCGAAGGCGCCGGCAACGACTGGATTGCCAAGGCTGCGGTCGACGGTCTCGGCGCTGAACAGTCCACGGGCGCGCTCATGTTCGCCGCCTTCGTGCTCGCCATGACGGCCATGCGTTTCTTCGGCGGCCGCGCGATCGACGCCTACGGCCGTGTGGCCGTACTCCGCGCCAGCATGGCCGCAGCGGCTGCGGGCCTCTGCCTCTTCGTGTTCGCCGGCACCATCTGGCTGGCCGCCGCCGGTGCCGTGCTCTGGGGCGTGGGGGCTGCCCTTGCGTTTCCGATCGGGATGTCCGCCGCGGCGGATGACCCCCGGAAGGCGGCCGCACGGGTGTCCGTGGTGTCCACGCTGGGCTACATCGCGTTCCTCGCCGGGCCGCCCCTGCTGGGCTTCCTGGGCGATGCGACGGGGATCAGGACCGCACTGCTGGCGATCGGGATTCCCATTCTCGTGGCCCTGCTGCTCGCCGGCGCCGCGAAGCCGCTGCCCGCCAAGTAGGGAGCCCTGCGAGGCTGATAGCCTGCCGCGGGGCCCTGCCTGCGGCGCTCCGGGTCCGGCAGTATGGTGGTCAGATGCGAACCATGCTGAGGAAAGCTCCCGGCCGCCTGTCGACCCTCGACCGCAAACTTGTGCGCGCCGTGTCCAAGCTGCCGGGCGGTGGCCACGATGAGTTTTTCCGCGGCTTGTCCGCAGCCGCCAACAAAGGCAAGCTCTGGTTCGGCATCGCCGGAGTCCTGGCCCTCGTGCCCGGAAAGACGCGGCGGGCAGCCGCGCACGGGCTCATTGCGCAAGGCGTGGCGTCGGCCGTCACCAACGTGGTGTTCAAGACGCTCCTGCCCCGGCGGCGCCCCCTGCCCGAACACCTGCCGGTCTTCCGCTTCGTCAACCCCCAGCCCACCAGTTCGTCGATGCCGTCGGGCCACTCCGCCTCCGCGGTTGCCTTCGCGCTGGGCGTCGGCATGGTCCGGCCGGGACTCGGAGCGGCGCTGGCCCCTGTCGCGGCCGGGGTGGCCTACTCGCGGGTCCACACGGGGGCCCACTGGCCCTCGGACGTGCTGTTCGGCTCCGCGATCGGCGCCGGGGCGGCCATCGTGACGCGGAAATGGTGGCCTGTCCGGCCGCCGTTCCCGGAGACCCGCCGCAGCGCCCTCCGGGCTCCGGACCTTCCGGAGGGTCAGGGCCTCGGCATCGCGATTAACGCCCTCGGCGGCTCCTATGCCGACGAGACCGCAGACGCCCTCCAGAAAATATTCCCCAAAGCGTATATACAGGAAATCGGCCAGGGCGAGGACATCGCGGCGGAAATAGCCGGCGTCGCGACCCGCCCGGGGATTGTGGCCCTCGGCGTCTGGGGCGGTGACGGAACCGTCGGTACCGCGGCGGCCACCGCTGTCGAACATTCGCTCCCTCTCCTGGTGCTTCCCGGCGGAACGCTCAATCACTTCGCCCGCGACGCCGGGACACCCACCTTGGAGGCGGCCGTCCGGGCGGCATCGCGCGGCGAGGCGGCCGTGGCCGACGTCGGCCACGTGAGCGTTGAGCGGGGGCTCCCCGACAGCCCCGAGCACCTCGAACTGAGCATGCTCAACACCGCCAGCATCGGCCTCTACCCGAACCTGGTCCGCCGGCGCGAACAGCTCCAGCCGGCACTCGGCAAACCCCTTGCCGGTGTGGTGGCCATGTTCCGGACCTTCGCGGCCGGCACCCCCACCACGCTGATCGTCAACGGGGTGCGGCACCGGCTGTGGATCCTCTACATCGGCCGCGGCCGCTACTACCCCCGCGACCACGCGCCGCTGGTGCGCCCCGTGCTGGCCGACGGAGTCCTGGACCTGCGGATGATCACCGCCGACGAGCCGTTCGCCCGGCTGCGGCTGCTCTGGGCCGTGCTGACCGGCACCGTGGCCACCTCCGGGATCACCCACCTCACCGAAACGGACCGGATCACGGTGGAACCAGGGGACGGGCCCATGGTCCTGGCCGTTGACGGTGAGGTCATGCCCGGCGTGCGGAGCGTGGAGTTCGCGGTCCGCCGCGGCGCGCTGACGTACTATTCGCCGCTCGACTGAACCACGCTCGTGCCGCCCCGCTCGCGGGCGGCCTGTCATCCTCCCGGACTACCCTGATTCGCCCCTGAATCATCCCTGAGACCGGCGAAATACGCCCCCGGCGTCGGTAGCGTGGTGTGCAGACGGGCCCGTGACTGCGGCGCCCCGGACAACAGCCCGCTACGTAAAGGAACGCTTCCATGATCGAAGCACGAGGCCTGACCAAGGTTTACGGCGACAAGACCGCCGTCGCCGGCGTCAACTTCACCGTCGAAGCCGGCCGGGTCACCGGCTTCCTGGGCCCGAACGGGGCCGGAAAATCCACCACCATGCGCATGATCATGGGACTGGACCGGCCGACGTCGGGCTCCGTGACCGTCAACGGATCGCCACTCACCAAGCACGCCGCCCCGCTGCGGGACGTCGGCGCGCTGCTGGACGCCAAAGCCGTCCACACGAGCCGCTCCGCCTACAACCACCTGCTGGCCATGGCCGCGACGCACAGCATCCCCAAGAAGCGCGTCCACGACGTGATCGAGATGACCGGACTGGCCGAAGTGGCCAGGAAAAAGGTCGGCGGCTTCTCGCTCGGCATGGGCCAGCGGCTGGGCATCGCCGCGGCCCTTCTGGGCGACCCGCAGACCGTCATCCTCGACGAGCCCGTCAACGGTCTGGACCCGGAGGGGGTGGTGTGGGTCCGCAACCTGGTGAAGTACCTGGCCTCCGAGGGGCGCACGGTCTTCCTCTCCAGCCACCTCATGAGTGAAATGGCCGTCACGGCGGACCACCTGATCGTGATCGGCCGCGGGAGGATCATCGCCGACGCCCCGATCCAGGAGATCATCACCGGCAAAGGCCAGGGCCGCACGCGGGTCCGGACCGACCAGCCGGACCGGCTCATGCAGCTGCTGGCCGGAACCGGCGTCTCGGTGGAGGTCCAGGAACGCGAGCTCCTGGAAGTCAAGGGGCTGGACCCCCGGCAGATCGCCACCGCCGCGCTGGAACACCAGGTCATGATCTACGAACTCACGCCGCTCCAGGCCAGCCTCGAGGAGGCCTACATGGAACTGACCAAGGATGAGGTCGAATACCACTCGCTGATCACCACGGGCGCCGATCCCGTCGAAGCCGGAGGCAAGTAAGCCATGAGTTCCACTACCGTTGAATCCACGCCCTCGCCCCGCGGTGCCGACGCCGGCCCCCAACGGTCCGGAGACGGCACCAGTACCGGGCCCGGACCCAGCTTCCCGCGGGTCCTCAACTCCGAATTCATCAAGTTCCGCACCCTGCTCTCCACCCTGATCCTGCTCGGGTCCACGATTGTGGTGATGGTGGGGTTTGGGGCACTCTCCGCCTGGGGAACGGGGCAGTTCTCCGAGGCCGCGGCGCGGGACCCGCAGGCGGCCGCCAGGATCGCGGCGCAGGGAGGGGACCTCGCCGTCGGCGTCCCGACCTCCGGCATCGCCTTCGCCCAGCTCATCCTCGGCTCCCTCGGCGTGCTGCTGATGAGCTCGGAATTCACCACCGGCATGGCCCGGTCCACGTTCGCGGCCGTGCCCAAGCGCATCCCGGCGTTCGCGGCCAAGCTCGTGGTGGTGGTGCTGACGTCCTTCGTGGTCACGGCCGCGTCCACCTTGGCCGCCGGTTTCGTCTCGGTGCCGATCCTGGACAACTACGGCCTTGGCCTTGACCTGGGCAGCTCGCAGTCGGTCAAGATGCTCATCGTCAACAGCATCTACGTGGCAGCCGTCGCGGCGATCGGCCTGGCCCTGGGAACCCTGATCCGCAACTCGGCGGGCGGCATCATGAGCCTGGTGGGCCTGTTCTTCGTGGCACCCATCGCCTTCCAGCTCATTCCGGGGGACTTCTTCGTGGAGGCCCGCAAGTACCTGCCGGGCAACACGGTGGATCCGCTCACAGCTTTGGACCACGTCCCGGACACCCTGGAAGCCTGGCAGGCCGGCCTGGTCCTGGGCGCCTGGGTTGTTGTTCCCGTGATCCTCGCCGGCGTCATGCTCAAGAGGCGGGATGTCTAGGCCTGCAGATCCCGCAGTCTAGGCTCAGAGCATGATCGATGCTGTGCCCGTGAAGGACGCGTCAGCCGCTCCGGCCGACGCGTCCTTCGCCGAAATCACCGCACGCCGGCGCGGTTGGCTCCGCCGCTACCTGTTGGCCCGTCCGCGGGTCATGGATGTCCTGGTGGTGCTCTGCTACCTGCTCCTGGTCACGCCCACGGCGGTCGAGTCACTCATTCACGGCGAATGGCAGGTCACCGTGCTGCTCGCGGCGGCCGCTCCCGTCCTGCTTTTCCGGCGCTCCCGCCCGGTGCAGGTAACGGCGGCCGTGGGGGCGCTGGAACTGGCCGTCACGTTCCTGCATCCGTGGGGATCCAATGTCTCCGCCGGGCTCTGGTTTGCGCTGTACGCGGTCGCGGTGGTCCGCACCCGGCGTTTCGCCCTGGCGGCCCTCGCCGTGACGACGGCCCCGCTCGTGCTCCTGTACTTCATGCTCGCGGTTGGCCCGCTGGACGGGCGGCTCCCGGACATGGCCGTCAGCACGCCGGAGAACTTCCAGCTGATCACGAGCATCGCGGCCGCCATCAGCATCACCCTTTCCAACGTGATCGCCACGGGGATCGGGATCTCGGTGCGGCAACGGCGCGAGCACGAGCACGAGATAGCCGCCTGGGCGGCCCGCGCCCAGCAGCTCGGCTCGGTCACCGAACGCAACCGGATCGCACGCGAAATGCACGACGTCGTGGCGCACTCGCTGACCGTCATGATCAGCCTGTCGGACGGCGCCGCCGTCGTGGTCAAGAAGGATCCGCAGCGCGCCGCCGGTGTTCTGGAGGAACTCTCCCGGACGGGACGGACCGCGCTGGCCGACATGCGGCGCGTCCTCGGCGTGCTGCGCGACGATTCCGGCGCGGGACATGCTCCGCGGGAACCGCTCGTGGACGGCGGCAGCCTCGCCAAACTGCTTGAAGGCTTCCGCACCGCAGGCCTGCCGCTGCATTACACGCACACCGGTCCGGCGCTGCCCGGCGATGCAGCGTTCCAGCTGACCGTCTACAGGATCGTGCAGGAGTCGCTGACAAATGTGCTGCGCTACGGGCGTGCGCTGAGCCGCGTGGACGTGGGCATCGTCCGGAACGGTTCGCTCGTGACCATTGACGTGGCCGACGACGGCCGCGGAACCGTGGAATTCGGCGTTCCGGGGGCCGGCGCGCACGCCGATTCACGGGAATCGCTCGGCACCGGCCAGGGAATTGCCGGGATGCGGGAGCGGGCCAAGATCTACGCAGGCACGGTGCAGGCAGGGCATACCGGCAACGGCGGCTGGCGGGTGCACGCGGAACTGAACTGCAATGAAGACGCCGCAACACCAACAGCCGCATCACCAACAGCTCTAATCCCAACAGCCGCAACACAAACAAGGGGGAACAGTGGCCGACAAAGAAGCCATACGCGTTCTGCTGGTGGATGACCAGCCGCTGCTTCGGATGGGGTTCCGTCTCATCCTCGAGGGCGAAGATGACTTGTGCATCGTCGGCGAGGCGTCCGACGGCGCCGATGCGGTCCGGCAAGCCCGGGAGCTCGTGCCCGACGTCGTCCTGATGGACGTCCGGATGCCGGTGCTGGACGGGATCGAGGCGACCCGGGCCATTGCGGCCTCGGCGTCCCGCGCCAAGATCATCATCCTGACCACCTTTGACCTCGATGAATACGCCTTTGCCGGGCTGCAGGCCGGCGCCTCGGCGTTCCTGCTCAAGGACGTCGCCCCTGCCGAACTGATCAGTGCCGTGCGGGTCGTGGCCAGCGGCGACGCCGTCGTTGCTCCGCGTGTCACGCAGCGGCTGCTGGAGACCTATGTCCGCGGTGCCGGGGGCGGCGCCGACCCGGCGGGGGCGGGCCCGTCCGGGGTGGACGGCGGCGGCGGCCCGGCCGATAATCCGGCGCGTCCGGCGAGGGATCCCCTGCTGGAGGACCTGACCCCGCGCGAAACCGAAATGCTGGGGGCGATGGCGGAGGGTCTCTCCAACGCCGAAATCGCGCACAGGTACTTCCTGTCCGAGGCCACGGTCAAGACGCACGTGCGCCGGATCCTGACCAAGCTGCACCTCCGCGACCGCGTCCAGGCGGTTGTGTACGCCTATGAGACCGGGCTCGTGGTGCCGAGCAACGCGGATTACTAGCGACTGCTAGCCGAAGCGGACGACTGGCGGAAGCACCCCCTCGGACGGGCGCCTGCCCGACGGCTGGCGGGACAGGCGACCTGGTTACCGGCCGGTAGTTTTGAAGCAGTGGTTTCAGGCACATTACCAAATTGCCCTTGAGGCAACTTTGGTTGCTTCTTACACCTCTTTGTTGGGTCATGGCCCGGTCCGACCCCGCGTCATTTGTAGGACTGCACAAGACGGGCAGTGCGCGAGGCGGTCTAGGGTGAAACGACATTGTGGCCCGCCGCACAGTATGGAACCCATGCATTGCCGGCATAAGAACGGGCCCGGACCCCCCACGAAGGACGGCGCTTCCATGCACGCTGACCAGCAGCTCTCAAAATCACTGAAACCCAGGCATCTATCCATGATCGCCATCGCCGGCGTGATCGGCGCCGGACTGTTTGTCGGTTCGGGCGCCGCGATCCAGCAGGCCGGCCCCGGCATCCTGGTGGCCTACGCCGCGGCGGGACTCGTCGTCATCCTCGTCATGCGCATGCTCGGCGAAATGGCTGCGGCCAACCCGGAAACCGGCTCATTCTCGACCTACGCGGACAAGGCGCTGGGCCGGTGGGCAGGGTTCAGCATCGGCTGGCTCTACGCATGGTTCTGGATCATTGTCCTCGGCATCGAAGCCACGGCGGGGGCGGCCATCATGCACCGCTGGGTACCCGGTATTGACCAGTGGGTTTGGGCGCTTGCCCTGATGGTGCTGCTGACGCTAACCAACCTCGGCTCCGTGAAGTCTTACGGCGAGTTCGAATTCTGGTTCGCGTCCATCAAAGTGGCGGCAATCGTGCTCTTCCTGCTCTTCGGTGTCGCCGCGATCCTGGGCCTCATCCCGGGCGTCCCGGCACCCGGGCTGGACAACCTGATCGGTCACGGCGGGTTTATGCCCAACGGACCCGGCGCCGTCCTGGCCGGCATCCTCGTCGTCGTCTTCTCCTTCTTCGGGGCGGAAATTGCCACCATCGCCGCCGGCGAATCCGAGAACCCGGTCGACGCCGTCAAGAAGGCCGTGAAATCCACCGTCTGGCGCATCCTCGTCTTCTATATCGGATCCATCGCGATCGTGGTCACCCTGCTTCCCTGGAACTCCGCCTCCGTCGCCAAGAGCCCCTACGTTGCAGTCATCGAACTGTTCGGGATCCCCGGAGCCGGCACCATCATGGACATCGTGGTGCTGACCTCGGTGCTCTCCTGCCTGAACTCGGGCCTCTACACCGCCAGCCGCATGCTGTTCTCGCTGTCGCGGCGCGGGGACGCCCCCCGGTCCTGGATGCGGATCTCCAAGACCGGCGTGCCCTCCTCCGCCGTGCTGGCCTCCACGGTGGTCGGCTTCGTCACGGTCGGCCTGAACTACATCGCCCCGGACACTGTCTTCCTGTTCCTGGTTAACACCTCCGGCGCCATCGCACTGTTCGTGTGGCTCGTGATCGCCGTCTCCCAGCTGATCCTGCGCCGCCGCATGGGCGCCGCCGCCAAGGACCTCCAGCTGAAGATGTGGCTCTTCCCCTACCTGACCTGGGCGGCCATCGTCAGCATCGTCGCGCTCCTGATCGGCATGGTGATCCTGGAATCCACGCGGGAATCGCTGGTCCTCTCGCTGGCACTCGCCGCCGTCGTCGTGGGACTCGGAGTCTTCCGCTACCGCAAGAACGGCGCCAAGGCCACCGTCCCCGGCATAGCCGAGGTCCCGGCCGACAACTCCACGGTGAATCGTGCCGGGACTCCTGCCGGGGAATCATCGGCTCCTGCCGGAGCTGCGACCGAGGAAGCAACAGTAGGCGCCCGCCCGATGTCATAGGCTCCCCCCGCTCCCGCAGCGGTCCCGGACCACCGGACATGCCCTCCCCCGGCGCCCATCAGTGGACATAATGCCTTCATGTCCATTCCTTGGCGCTAAGGGAGGGCATGTCCGTGTGCACCGACGCGGTCGCCCCAGCGCCCCGCGCGGCTCGGGCTAGACTCGAAACCATGCCAACACCGAGCTCTGCCGCAGACCACATCCAGGACCTCGGCGCCTACGTCAGCGCGTCGCCGTCGAGCTTCCACGCCGTCCACGAGGCCGCGCGCCGGCTGGACGAGGCAGGCTTCACCGGCCTCGACGAGCTGCAGCCCTGGGCGGCACCCGCCGCCACGGCCGGCAAGTTCTACGTGATGCGCGACGGCGCCCTCATCGCCTGGGTGCTGCCGCCGGCCGCCGGCCCGACCACGGGATTCAATATCCTCGGCGCCCACACGGATTCGCCGTCGTTCAAACTCAAGCCCAAGCCCACCACGGGCAAGTTCGGCTGGCTGCAGGCCGGCGTCGAGGTCTACGGCGGCCCCCTCCTGAACTCCTGGCTGGACCGCGAACTCCAGCTCGCCGGCCGGCTCGTCATGCGCGACGGCACGCAGCACCTTACGGCCACCGGTCCGCTGCTGCGCTTCCCGCAGCTCGCCATCCACCTGGACCGGGCCGTGAACGAAGGACTGGCCCTGGACAAGCAGCAGCACATGAATCCGGTGTTCGGGCTGGGCGATCCCGCCGCCGAGGACTTGCTGGGCCTCCTCGCGGCGAAGGTCACGGATGCCGCAGTGGATCCGGCGCAGATCGGCGGGTACGACATCGTCATCGCGGACACCCAGGCCCCCGCGGTGTTCGGCGCGAAACGCGAATTCTTTGCCTCCGGCCGGCTCGATAACCTCTCCGCGACGCACGCCGGGCTCACGGCGCTGATCGCCCACGCCGGCACGCCCCTGCCGGAGGGTGCACCGATCGCCGTGCTGGCAGCCTTCGACCACGAGGAAATCGGCTCCGCATCACGCTCCGGCGCCTGCGGACCGGTCCTTGAAGACATTCTGGTGCGGATCTCCGACGGGCTCGGGGCTTCGGCGAGCCAGCGGCGGCAGGCCTTTGCGGGGTCGTTCTGTGTCTCCGCGGACGCGGGCCATGCAGTCCACCCGAACTACCCGGAACGGCACGACCCCGCCAACCGGCCGGTCCTGAACGGCGGCCCCCTGCTGAAGATCAACGCCAACCAGCGCTATGCCACCGACGCCGCCGGGGCCGCCCTCTGGGCGCGGCTGTGCACCGACGCCGGCATCCCGTACCAGGAATTCGTCTCCAACAACGTGATGCCGTGCGGCTCCACGATCGGCCCCCTGACGGCCACCCGGCTGGGGATCCGGACGGTCGACGTCGGGGTGCCCCTGCTCTCGATGCACTCGGCGCGCGAGCTGTGCGGGGTCGAGGACCCGCACCGGCTGGCCACGGTCACCCGGACGTTCTTCCGCGCGCCGGCGTAACAGCCTGCGGCGTAACAGCAGGTCAGCAGGGGGTTGGGCGGCAAACGGCGGACCCACATGGATCCTGCGGATACCCACAAAGTTGACTCCGATGCTCTGGCAGGGGTTCCGGGGCGGTCCTAGAGTTCAAGGCGTATGGAAGCCCCGTAGGTTGGTGGTCCAGGTTCCGGACTGCCGCGGAGAGTCACCCCGACGCCTCCACGTGCGAGCGGCTTCAAGACAATTGGATAAGCACCAAACGACAGGACTCCTAGGTATCGGCGTCCTCGTCAGGCCAAGGTAGTGCAGACACCGCGGCCGCGCCCTTGAGTGATCGCGCCCCAGCAGGGAGTCCATCGTGAAGTCTGTACACGCCTTTTTCCCCCTCCGGATTGTCCGGCCGACAGTCTTGGCCGTGATCATGGCACTACTTGCCGCCGCGTTATCGGTCTTCGCAGTCCCGACGGCGAATGCAGCCGCACCGTGCACGGCCCCGATCGTGAGCAAAGTAGCCTGCGAAAACACCCAGCCGGGCAACCCGGCGTCTGAGTGGCAGGTCGCCGGTGCCGGCAGCAGCACGATCCAGGGCTATGCCACGTCCATGAGCGTCAACATTGGCGACACCGTGAAATTCAAGGTCAAGACGCCGTCCACGTCGTATCACATCGATGTATACCGCCTTGGGTACTACCAGGGGCTGGGCGCCCGCAAGATCGCGGCCAACGTGCTCCCGAGCGCTGCACTTCCGCAGACCCAGCCGGCGTGCGCGACGTTCTCCGCCACCGGCCTGATCGACTGCGGCAACTGGGGCGTTTCGGCCAGTTGGCAGGTTCCGGCGTCAGCCGTGTCCGGCGTGTATATCGCACGGCTCGTACGCAATGATGCCACCGGCGTCAGCGTCGTTCCTTTTGTGGTCCGCGACGACGCCGCTCACTCAGACGTCATGTTCCAGACCTCGGATACGACGTGGCAGGCCTACAACAGCTACGGGGGGAACAGCCTCTACGCCTGCACGGTGTCATGCCCACCCGGCAGCCCGCTGGCTTACAAGGCCGCGTTCAAGGTCTCCTACAACAGGCCATTTTCGACTGCGGGGGATGCTCAAGGGCAGAACTGGCTGATGTATGCCGAATATCCCATGATCCGGTTCATGGAGGCCAACGGCTACGACGTGAGCTATATGAGCGGTCTTGACGTCGCCACCAAGGGGCCATTGCTCCTGAACCACAAGTCATTCATGTCCGTGGGCCACGACGAATACTGGTCTGCGGACCAACGGACCAATGTGGAAGCCGCCCGGGACGCCGGGGTTCATCTTGCCTTCTTCAGCGGCAATGAGGCCTTCTGGAAGACCCGTTGGGAACCCAGCTCCGACGGGACGGGTACGCCGGGACGGACCCTGGTGTCGTACAAAGACACGCACTTCAATGCCCCTACAGACCCGGTCGCGTGGACCGGCACCTGGCGCGACCCGCGTTACGGAACTGCGACGGGCGGCGGCAACCCAGAGAACGCCTTGACCGGACAATTCTTCCTGGTCAACTCCGGCACCACCGATATCACCGTTCCCGCCAGTTTTGGCAAGTTGCGGCTGTGGAGGAACACGACGATTGCCGGGCTGTCCGCGGGAACCACGGCCACTTTGGGCGCCGGGTTGGGCACGCTTGGCTACGAATGGGACTCCGATTCGGATAACGGCTTCAGACCCGCCGGATCCTTTAAGTTGTCTCAAACCACCAGCACGACGGCTGAAGTCTTCACCGACTATGGATCCACCACAAAGAATCCTGGCACAGCGACTCACAACCTCACGACCTACAAAGCGGCTAGCGGCGCCTTGGTCTTCGGCGCTGGCACAGTGCAGTGGTCCTGGGGACTCGACGGCTACACGACTGGAAAAGCCGTGGACAAGAACATGCAGCAGGCCACCATCAATCTCTTCGCTGACATGGGAACCCAGCCGGTGACCATCATCGCCGGACTGACGCCGGCCGTGGCGTCAACGGATACCACGGCGCCGACGTCGAGGATTACGTCTCCTGCGGGAGGCGCCACAATAGCTGATGGCACGGTCGTGACCATCAGCGGCACCGCTGCGGACACCGGTGGCGTCGTGGCGGGCGTCGAGATATCCACCGATGGCGGCAAGACCTGGCGCCCCGCCACGGGAACCACAAGCTGGACCTATCAGTGGATTGCACACGGAAACCCGACGTCGACCCTGCAGTCTCGGGCAGTGGACGACAGCGGCAACCTTGAGTCTCCAGCCCCAGGATCTGTTACTAACATTTCGTGCCCGTGCTCACTGGTCGGCGTGAATGTCGCCCCGGCGGCGGCGGACTCCGGTGATGGGTCCGGCGTCGAGGTCGGCGCGAAGTTCTACACGGATGTCGCCGGAACCATCAGCGCCGTGCGATTCTACAAGGCCGCGAAGAACACCGGCACACATGTGGGGAATGTCTGGAACATGTCCGGGCAGCGCCTAGCCACTGCCACCTTCACCGGAGAGTCGTCCACAGGGTGGCAAACCGTCAGCTTGTCGCCGGCCCTTGCTGTTGCAGCCAACACCATGTACGTGGTTTCCTACTATGCGCCTGCCGGCCACTATTCCCAAGACGAGGGATTCTTCTATAACCACCCGTCTCCGCCACCGGCGGGGAACGGCAGCACGGACAGCGCCCCTCTGCATTTCACCCGCAGCCTTCCTGGCACCCCCAATGGGTTCTTTCGGTACGGCACGTCGTCGACCTTTCCCAACCAGATCTACGACGCGGAGTACTACTGGGTGGATGCTGCCTTTAGCCCGTCCGCTCCGGCGGCGCCGGCTGTTTCGTCGGTGTCTCCGGCGAGCGGCGCGACGGGTGTGGATGTGGGCGTGAAGCCGGCGGCGACGTTCAATCAGGCGGTGACGGCGTCCTCGGTGGTATTCACGCTCAAGGATTCAGCCAATTCGTCCGTTGCCGGGACGGTTTCCTACGATTCGGCGAGCAAAACTGCGGCGTTCACGCCGGGAAGTTCCCTGGCGTACGGCACGACGTATACGGCTACCGTCAGCGGGGCCACGAACGCCACGGGCCAGACCATGGCGGCACCGTATTCCTGGACATTCACCACGGCCGCGGCACCGACGGCGCCGGCTGTTTCGTCGGTGTCTCCGGCGAGCGGTGCGACGGGTGTGGATGTGGGCGTGAAGCCGGCGGCGACGTTCAATCAGGCGGTGACGGCGTCGTCCGTGGTGTTCAGCCTGAAGGACAGCGGCGGCAATGCGGTGGCTGGTACGGTTTCCTACGATTCGGCCAGCACTACAGCGGTGTTCACGCCGGGAAGTTCCCTGGCGGACGGCACGACGTATACGGCTACTGTCAGCGGGGCCACGAACGCCACGGGCCAGACCATGGCGGCACCGTATTCCTGGACATTCACCACGGCCGCGGCTCCGGCGGCGCCGGCTGTTTCGTCGGTGTCTCCGGCGAGCGGCGCGACGGGTGTGGATGTGGGCGTGAAGCCGGCGGCGACGTTCAATCAGGCGGTGACGGCGTCCTCGGTGGTATTCACGCTCAAGGATTCAGCCAATTCGTCCGTTGCCGGGACGGTTTCCTACGATTCGGCCAGCACTACAGCGGCGTTCACGCCGGGAAGTTCCCTGGCGTACGGCACGACGTATACGGCTACCGTCAGCGGGGCCACGAACGCCACGGGCCAGACCATGGCGGCACCGTATTCCTGGACATTCACCACGGCCGCGGCACCGACGGCGCCGGCTGTTTCGTCGGTGTCTCCGGCGAGCGGTGCGACGGGTGTGGATGTGGGCGTGAAGCCGGCGGCGACGTTCAATCAGGCGGTGACGGCGTCGTCCGTGGTGTTCAGCCTGAAGGACAGCGGCGGCAATGCGGTGGCTGGTACGGTTTCCTACGATTCGGCCAGCACTACAGCGGTGTTCACGCCGGGAAGTTCCCTGGCGTACGGCACGACGTATACGGCTACTGTCAGCGGGGCCACGAACGCCACGGGCCAGACCATGACGGCTTACGCGTGGCCATTTACCACAGCCGCGGCGCAGGCGGGTTGCCCGTGCAGTGTGTTCAGTGCCAAATCGGTGCCGTCCACCGTCACGGTCAACGACGCTAACGCTGTGGAACTGGGCATGAAGTTCCGTTCCGACGTGGCCGGGACTGTCACGGGTGTCCGGTTCTACAAGGGAAGCAGCAATACCGGGACCCATACCGGCCATCTGTGGTCCGCCTCCGGGACGTTGCTGGCCTCGGTGACGTTCTCGGGTGAAACCGCCTCCGGCTGGCAGCAGGCTACATTCTCCAGTCCGGTGGCCATCACGGCCAACACCACCTATGTGGTTTCCTACCAGGCCCCGAACGGGTTCTATTCGGCTAACGGAGGCTACTTCAGCAGTGCTGCGGACACCCCTCCGCTGCACGGCCTGGCCAGCGGGACCGACGGCTCCAACGGCGTCTACAGCTATGGAGCCACTGCGTTCCCCAACAACAGCTACAACAACACCAACTACTGGGTCGACGTCATCTTCAACGCAACAGGACCCGCAATTTCATCAGTTGGTCCGGCGAGCGGTGCGACGGGTGTGGATGTGGGCGTGAAGCCGGCGGCGACGTTCAATCAGGCGGTGACGGCGTCGTCCGTGGTGTTCAGCCTGAAGGACAGCGGCGGCAATGCGGTGGCTGGTACGGTTTCCTACGATTCGGCCAGCACTACAGCGGTGTTCACGCCGGGAAGTTCCCTGGCGTACGGCACGACGTATACGGCTACTGTCAGCGGGGCCACGAACGCCACGGGCCAGACCATGGCGGCACCGTATTCCTGGACATTCACCACAGCTGTCGCGCAGGCGGGTTGCCCGTGCAGTGTGTTCAGTTCGACTTCGGTGCCGTCCACCGTCACGGTCAACGACGCTAACGCTGTGGAACTGGGCATGAAGTTCCGTTCCGACGTGGCCGGGACTGTCACGGGTGTCCGGTTCTACAAGGGAAGCAGCAATACCGGGACCCATACCGGCCATCTGTGGTCCGCCTCCGGGACGTTGCTGGCCTCGGTGACGTTCTCGGGTGAAACCGCCTCCGGCTGGCAGCAGGCTACATTCTCCAGTCCGGTGGCCATCACGGCCAACACCACCTATGTGGTTTCCTACCAGGCCCCGAACGGGTTCTATTCGGCTAACGGAGGCTACTTCAGCAGTGCTGCGGACACCCCTCCGCTGCACGGCCTGGCCAGCGGGACCGACGGCTCCAACGGCGTCTACAGCTATGGAGCCACTGCGTTCCCCAACAACAGCTACAACAACACCAACTACTGGGTCGACGTCATCTTCAACCGCTAGATGAATGGAGACCGTGCCCACTCAGCCGTGGTTCAGCCCCCGGCTGAGTGGGCATCCCAGGATTCGTTTTGCGGAGGAGCTCCCGTTTGGGGCATGGGGGACTCTCCAGCGCCACCGCCGGTGGTCGTCCACGATGGGACCACCGGTCGCTTTGGTCAGGATCTGCGGGTCAGGCCTTCGCCGTCCGGACGGCACTCGCCGCCGACACTGACGCCTCTGACGACGAGGATCCTGAATGCTTTCGACCGGCGGCACACGGTTCGGTAGAGCTTTTGGGTTCCCGCCCGTCCGTCAGCCTTCAACCAGGGTCTGGGGTTCCGCTTTCACCGCGGTGGAGTCATCGACCGCTAAGATCTCCGCCAGCCGGCCCGCAGGAGCATCGCTGGGCCCAGGGGTTGTCCGATGCGGCGCCCGTAGACCACGTCCAAGACCTGGCCGGTGTCCTGGTCCACGATCCTTGTCGCCCCGACTCTTCATGGTTCGTGGAACGGGTACTCTAGGGGACCGGCAACGGGGATGTCGCGGATCCTTCGACGCGGTGGTCCTTCCGCCGCGAATCCGCGACACGCAGGTGTGGCACCCCGCGCTGGCTCAACTGTTTCGACAATGACCTGGCCGCGTCCGCCGGCCGGCAGGCTGCCGGAAATGACACGGTCGTCGGGAACGTTGATGCGGTGGTGCCAACGTCAGAGCGCGGCCCTTTTTCACGTATGCCACGGAATCAATTCCCCCACCAGTAAGAACCGGGTTACATCGACCGGTCCCGTGCCACCGCCGCGCGCCGGGAACGACCGGAGCGACATGAGCTGCTGTGTAAGGAGTCGTCGCGGCAGGCCCCGATTCCCAGAGACGCCGCGCTAGAACGACACTTTGTAGGTGTGATGAGAATATTCGCCGGCAAAGGTGTCGCTGAATGCATTACCCGAAACCGGCAGCGTCCGGTTCTCCCCGACGACTTCCACAGTCGACCCAGTGACTCCCGGCGGGAGGACGAAGTGCTTAAGACCCGGAGACTGACCCAGACCGATATCCGCAAAGATATATGCCGATCCTGCGTAAGCCTTAAGCATTGTATTCGTCGTGTCGTTGAAGCTAAATTGATACGACTGGGTGTTGATCACAGGGGCAAGTGACTGGACGCCGGCGTTAATCTTCCTGATTTCGTCTAGCCTGGCCTGATCACAGTCGACCAAAGAATAAAATCCACACGTCGAACCGTTATTGTGCTGAAAATAGGCCAATCCACGGGCTTCGTGAATGATAGCGGACCAAACTGCCCCCTCGATTTGCGTCGGGGTGATTGTTAGGGATCCGGGATCATTGAGCAGAGGCATGGCCGCCTCGATGAAGACCCAATTGGGGTGGACTCCGACAGGATTCTGATAGGCCCGGAGTCGATCCGCCAACCACCCGTATGAAGCGGCCGCCACCGGATTTGCTCCGACCGGCCAGTGAGACGATTGGAGCATCTGGTTGTCGACAAATGGACTGGTGTACGCGTACTTGTCTACGCTGGCCACATCGACGAGGTTCACTAGTTCCGCCATGGAACCTTGGGCCCAGTAGGTGTCCAAGACGCCGTTCGAATAGTTTGCCATTGTGAAGCGGCCGTCGCCAAAGGCGTGAACCCGATCTACCTTATTTCTCTGATCTACGAGGTTTTCTTTCGCATTTGCGCCCGTGCACCCCACACCAATATCACATTCGTCGGATATGAACCAAGCAACCGTGTTGGAATCACTTCCGATTTCGGTTTGCGTCCATTCATCCTGCGCAATGACAAAGACGCCTTGATTCGTAATCATGGAAATCGGTGAGCCGTCATGTTCGGCGCCCATGTAGGTGTTGATGCCAATGGACTTCAGTTCCGCAGCGTGCTCCGGCTTTCCCATGAATACAGATATGGGGAAGAATCCTGGATCAGTCCATCGTGCGGCATTTGCCTTTGGGAACTTGCTCCAGTAGGCCGGACCACCCTCCCAAGGAATCGTCGGAAGGCTTGCGAGCGGGTTAGGCGGTTCAGTGACGCCGGCCCCGATCGCATTAGGCGCGAATCCTACTTGCCCCATCCCCGGAGTTGTTACGCCGATCAGGGTGGCCGTCAGCGTCAGACCGACGGCCGCCCACACTCCGAAGAGGCTGCTGCGGTGCCTCTTATTACTGGAAAGCTTTGGGTGAGCAATTTTTGGCATGAGAACTCCACACTATTCTTTAGTTGAATCTAAAACTCGGCGTGCCGTTGAATATTTTGCGGTCCTGACTCCAATAGCGGGGTCCGTTGTCCCGCCGAATTTTGCTCCGAAGCACGGGAAGGTTCACGATTTTCGGCAAGCGCCGGATATTTCACGGAACGGGCGCGGCGCCTCATGCCAAGCCGCGCATGGTCGTTTTGCCTCCAGCTCGCTTCGGGGGATTCCTCTCCCACGCTAGTTGCACGAACCATGCGTGCGAGGACTTCCCCGCTTCGCCGGTAGTTGAATGAAGCCTGCACGCGGCGGTGCCCCGCTTCGCTGAGGTTCCGGGCCAGAGTTGGACCATGCATGACGTGGAGGACGGCCTCTGCCAGCACATCCGGATTGCCAGGGTCGACGAGCAAGCCGCTGACCTTGTCCTCGACCAGTTCTGCCACCCCACCGGCATTCGTCGAAACGACGGGGACCCCCATGGACATCGCTTCCATGATGGCCACGCCGAGCGGCTCGGCGTGGCTGGCCAAGGCGAACACATGTGCTCGACTAAGTTCACTCTTGACCGACACCGCTGATACGGCTCCGAGCAGACGGACGCGATCGCTGATGCCAAGCGCTATCGTCAGTCGTTCGAGGTCCTGACGATAGCCGTTCCCTCCCGCGTCGTCCTCGCCCGCTATTGTCAACTGCACGTCCGCGCCGCTCCGCACCATCGTGTCCACGGCACCCATGAGAACATCGTGGCCTTTGCTGGGATTCAGGCGACCGCATGAGAATATCCTGAACGGTTCCTGACCCGACCAAGGCACATAGGGTTCGTCCCTGCTGAACTCCTGCACATCCACGCCCATCGGCGTGACTTCAATGGTCCCGGGGAGCGAAGACCCGAGTGACGTCCTAATCTCGCGACGTAACCGCTCAGTGATGACTATTGCAAACGCCGCGCGGTTCCATTTCAAGCGCTGATTGTCTCCGTAGTCGCTCAGCGGTCCGTGGAGCGTCAGGCTGTAAGGTAAGCCGCTGAGCAAATTTGCATACATGGCAACGTATGCGGAGTTTCCACACGAGTGAACGTGGACGTGCTCCCACTCCATTTCACGTGCGACGGATGCGATCCGTGCTCCCATCATCACCCACCCGATTTGGGTCGCAAAGGCCTGGAACCGGCCACCGGGGCCTTTGGACTGCGCCCCTCCATTGGCTGCCAGGCTGGCCACCCGAACTGCGCCCGCGAGAGATCGCGGGGGCGTGCGGAGAAATTCGCCCACGGTTGCCATGACGGCAGAAATGGACAATGGAGCCAAGTAGGTTGTGAGCTCCTGTGCCGTGGCCGCCCACTCCTGGCCCGCACATCGACCTGCGGGACGTCGTGTGGAAACCACATCCGGAGAAACGTCAAGTTGCCGCAGCACGCCGAGCTCTCGCCAGAAGAAGCTGTGCGTCTGTCCCGGGAATTCAGGGACGAGGTAGCCAAGCCGTACATTGCCGCTGAGACGATGCCCGCTCATTTTGCGAGCTCGGAGAGTCGCTGGGCGTCATCCGAGCCCGCTTGTTGGGCTCCGGGCGATTCAGGAGCGAACTCATGGCGGCCACTCTTCATGGATGGCTCTTGGGGATCCGAATCCTGCGGGGGTTTGGCCTTCCTTCGGACTCTCCTTTTCCTAACAGCATCCGGCAGCTCTCCTCCCTGGGAAGTGCGTCGATTGCGGGACACCGAGACCGATCGGGCGATCGAGACGGAACCAAACATGAGCACCACTCCGGCCAGGAATATTGCAATGACGGACCGGAGCCTGCTGGAGAATTGTTCCGTGGCCTTATCAGGAGACGCCACGACGATCGAGGTGAAAAGATACGTATCGTCAGCACCATTGATCTTTTGCGCGTCGTAGAGATCTTTCTCGAGCATTTCCCCCAGGGCTCGAGTCGTCGCAAATGACTTTCCCGGAGTTTCAGCGGTCCCGGTGATGTCGACCAGGAATCCATTGACCCCGCCAACGCCGCGACTGACAGTGTAGTCGGAACTGAGCCCCTGTTCCTTCAGCCTATCGGCGGTGGAACTGTCATTGAGTCGAGTGAGGAGGACTTGAACGATTAGTGACGGATCCGAGGAGCGGAGGTACGGGTTCTTCTTGTTGAGCTGCTCCAGGGCCGGATTATTTTCAATCTCCTGCTGCGTTGGGACGTCCGGATTTATCAAAGCGTAAGTAGTAGAGGATTCATAGGATCGGGGAGCAAATTCGAATATGTATATGGCTGCGGCAAAAGTCAGTAGCAGTATGGGCAGGGAAACGAATCGGTGGTGCCATAGTGTTTTCAAGACTGCTATCGGATCCATGGCTGCCCTCCCAGTAACTTATGACCGTCAGTTTTAAATTCTTCGATTCCTGCTTGTTTGCTGCTGGTCGAGATATCGGCCTCGATACCTTTCTTTGTCATTATCCATACAGCTCCACCTAAGCCGACTAGAACCGGATAGGTGAGGGCAAAAATGGGGAAAGACAGAGAATCGAATGTGAGGGAGCATATGCCTGCAACGAGTGCTCCGGCGCCCACGGCCCCAGCCAACGACTTCAGTTGGGGGTTCGGTGCGGCCCGCGCTGCCATTATTGTGGTCGCGCCCGGAACAAGGAGATAGATCGAGACCGCAAGAAGGCCCACGAGGCCTAGGGTCACAGCTGCGTTCAAGTACTCGTTATCAAGAATGTGGATTGCGCTGTCAGCTTGGTAATTTCCTGGACCCGCACCAAGCCACGGTCGCTCTGCCACCATGGACTCGACCCGGGGATAGTTGTTTGTCCGGGTGGAAATTGAAGGATCCGAGTTCGAAGAAGTGACCGTCTCAGTGAGGGTGGTGATTAGCCCAGGCACACTGAGAAATAGGCCGGCAAGGGCCACCGGAGACGCAAGTAGCGCCCAGGTGCGGGGAATTTTTGGAAGGAAAGGTATGAATACTGAGAGTCCAACCATGAGACCAAGGACTCCGGATCGCGAGACCGTTGATGCGATCGCAAATACCAAGAGCATGGTGCCCAGCAACTTGAAACCGATCCATCCCCGTCGATCGTATATCAAACGCCAGATAGACAGCGGCAGGAGCATAGCGGCAACTACGGCCAGTTCTATGGAGTGGAAGGTGCTACCCGCAACGCGCAAGAGCGCACCCCGTGCCTGAAATGGGGTGTCCCCTCCGTTGTAACTAAACCCGGGCATGACGTACTGGAACCACTCCATGGGGTTGATGTGAAGGAAGAACTGGACAATAGCAACCAGGCAGCAGAAGAGTGCTCCCGACAGTAGGGCTCGAGTGAGTACCATGGCGTCGTCAAGCGTGCGGACGACTTCGCCAATAACGAGGACTATGCCGGCGGTGGCCATCAAAAGGATCAGCCAACGATCGGCGGAAGAACGGGCTGCCTCGGTGCTGGCACCGGAGATGCCAGCGTAAAGGGCCGAATAGGAGGCGCATATCCCTAGAAACAAGGCCGTCAAACTGACTCGTCCAGGATGCCGGAACGCCACGGGATCGTGAAGACCAAAAAGTACGGAGCAGATCCAAAGGACGAAGATGAGCGTTCCCAAGAGCATCGGCACGGTGCCGGCTGCACCGACGGGCTTTATCACCATGGATGATGGAAAGAAAAAGATGCAGAAGGCAACCGCTCGAACAAGTGGGGGCACGCTTCGTCCCTTTGTTGCTCCGGCTACGGGTCCGATCGGCAGGATAGGGCTACGGACGGCATGGCTACGACCCATGATAGAAGATCGCGTCAGGGCCAAGCGATGCCAGGTCATGAGCCCACCCCTGTTGCGTCGTACAGGGCCTGACGCGTGGAGGGTGGACTGCAGACCCGTTCGATTTCCTGACAAACAAGCGTTGACGGTTTGCACCAGTCCTTGCGAACGGTTTCAGCCAGGAGCTGGGCGCGGCCGTCGACATCCGTGGCGGTAACAGCAGAAGACAGGCCGTCGGCAATTGCCGAGGGCGTGGCTGGCGCCCAGATTGCGTGAGGAGCGGATAGGTCGGCTCGGGAGAATGGATGGTCGTTCAGGACAGGTACATTCCCGGCAGCCATGAGTTCCTCGGCAACCAAGCTGATGTTGGTGAACGAAAGCGCCAGGCTCGCAATTGTCTGGTTGTACAGCACATTTAGCTCGGTGGGGCTCAAGGACCCATGATTCGTAACGGGGAATGGCCAGCCGGAGACGGTGTCTCCGAAGATATGAATTTCTTGCTCCGGGTGCCGACGATGAAAGTCCTCCAGCGCCAGCTTGGCCAGAAGATATCCCCTCCGGTCAACGGTCCTTTTCGCATAGTAGACGATGCCAGCCCGTGGCGTTGCGGCAGCGTCGCGGGGGAGAATCTTGTAGTCGCTTGTATCGCAGCCGAACGGAACGATGGCATCGGCCGCGATTCCCAGTTCGTGCAACAGCCTGGATGCCACCATCTCCCCCAGGGCAATGTTTGTGAACCCGAATCTGTACGTCTCTTCGGCGAGAGCATACAAGGCTCCCCGTGGATAGAAGTAAGGTTCGTAATCCTGGATGAAGTAGAAACAGTTCACCGTCGAGGGAGCCCGCTTGGCGACCACATGGGCCGTCCCCCACGAACTGGCGACGAGGGCGTCGATGCCCTCGATTCGCCCTGTGGCACTTCGAATTTCTGCTCTGATTTGGGGCCAGTACCGTCTGATGACCTGTTCATGGCGCGCCACATCGTCGGAGTTCTTGTCGTAAAGGAACAGCGTGCAGACGTGCCCGCGCGCCTCTGCCTCTTCCACCATTCTGAAGAGCGTCGTGTGTCCCCCGGAGCCGGGCCCAGGGGGCGCGCAAACCCATCCGATCCGTAGCGCGGACTCGGCCCGCCAAGTGGGGGCGGTCAAGGAAACGTTTCTTGATTCCATGAGGTCCTCGACACGAACGGGCAAGTCTGCCGTTCCTAAGTCGAGTCGCTGGTTGATCTTATTGGCTGTTCGCCTCCATGCTGCCGTGGCGATTCCACGAGCACCATGGGTCTGTACAAGCCGCCAAAGATCGGTGGCCTGTCGATACGAGAGAGTCACGGCGCACCTCCATCAAACCCGGAGTGGCTTTCTGCAAGGTATTCGGCATAGTCATCCAGCGCGTTCGAACGGACGTCCTCCGGAATACCAGCCTTGGCTGAAATCATCACGGCGAGAACATCGGTTGGACCGGCACGGAGTAACCCACTCAGTTCGGCCGAACTCAGGGCCACTTCGTCCGAATAGCTGATGCTCTTCATGTCCGAAGTTGCCGCCGGCGGGCCGCCCAGAACTTCATCGACGTAAGTTCCGTAGAGCATCATCTCGGAGAAGTGAAGTTGGGCGGCGATGGCCGACTGCCATGCCATGCCGGTGACTTCCTCGATCCTTCCGAGCATGGCACGGACAGTCTCGGCGTCCCAGATGCACGGCCAGCAGATGTAGTCCGTTAGGTTCCCGGCATCGGACGGCTCCAGACCCAGGAGGCTTCTTGCGGATTCGAGCCACAGGCGATGTCTGGGCAATCCTTCGTGGACCGCCTCAGGCTTGCGATACATGGCCAACTTCCCGTCCTGCTGAAAGGAAGCCAACTCAGTGGGGGCGACTAGGACCATATCGGAGTCTATGAGCAGGACTGCGTCGGCGTCGAGGGTCGCGGCAGTGGAAAGTTTTACCAACTGCTGAGTAATCCAGCCGCGTATTGGTGGCCACGGGCGTTTGATGTTGACCCACAGGTTGACGGCTGGCATTTTCAGCATGTCGGAAGGCAAAAACTCCCCCACATCGTGGATGACTGTTCTGCTGCTGGCTAGCGCTCGGAAAAGCGGTAAGTCCTTTCGAGGTACCACGATGTGGTGCTGAACGTGCTCGGGCATCCAGGCGACAATTGAGCGATTCAGATCCCGGCACAGTTGGTAATCCCTGGCGTAACTGGGCGTCACCACGACCAGTTGGCCGCTTTCAGATTCCATAGCTCCTCCACTCACGCCACCGGATCCTTGACCCTGGAACTTGCTGGCCCGATCTAGGCCGGGCGGCGAATCCACCGGCAATGCTCCCGCTGTCGGCTGCGTCAGGCTGCCGAGGGCAGGCCTGACACGCGCCGAAGGACTCATCCTCGTAAACATCAGCCGGACTGGTGAGCCCTCGCATGTCAGTAGACTCCGTTCCGATGCCAACGATTCCATCTCACTTGCGATGTGAACCGTCCGCGGAGGCGGCGGGCGAGTCCCATCGTCCTGAGCCACTGGGTCGAACTGCGGCGGTTCGTTTTGGTAAGAGCCCGCCATAGGGGCCTTCGGGCCACGCCGGGATCTAGCTGGATGGCCAGATCCAGGCAGGACGAATGCAGCTGGGAATCCCGGCTGCCGCGGTCCCGCTCGTGGCGTGCGGTTGAGAGTGCTTCGCTGACCAGGGCCTGAGTTGCGGCCTGGCGAAGAAACGGAGCCTCGGAAATTCTTCCCGCGGGCCCGTTGAACAGGACATCGAATGCCTCACGACGTTCCTGCAGGTCCACCAGAACGTCCACTTCCCGTGCCGAGAGGCTCCCGCTATGTTCCCTGTGCCAGGCCTGATCCGCACCGTGGATGTAGGCAACGTCCGCGAAGGCTGCGATGCGGAACCATAGTTCCATGTCGTGAGTGTGCTTAAGCGGCGCTTGGTAGCCGATCTCCTCCAGAACTGACCGCCGTACGAGTGCCTCCGGCGACGTGATGACGTTTATCCCGCTCCGGCAACGGTCCAGAAGCCATGAACGACCGGGCCAAATCGTCCACGATGCCGCCCTGGATCGCGGCGACGGCAGCCCTTCGCCTGAAAAGTGGAGAGGGTGTCCGTATACCAGCCCCACTGATGGATAGGCCCGGGCGACAGCCACAGCTCGCCGGAGGGAGCCCGGCGTCAGCAAGTCATCAGCGTCCAGGCGCACCAGGAACTCGCCTGAAGCGGCTTTGGCGCCGTCGTTGAAAGTCTTCACGACTCCTCGATTGCTCGCATGAGCCAGCACTTGGACAGACCCATAGCTGGATGACAACTCCCGCGCGACGCGAAGGCTGTCATCCGTGGACGCGTCGTCAACGATGATGACGTCGACCGCTACTCCGTCCTGGCTGACCGCGCTTTGCACTGCCTGGCGAAGGTACCGGGCGTAGTTGAAACAGGAAATCACCACTGTCACCGTTGGCGGATCGCCACGATGCTCTCGGGCGCGCACGCGGATTCTGTCAGTCACCTGCGCTGCCGTTGCGGTCATGGATGCTCACCGCCCCATGGCAATGAGCAGCTGGTCCACGACGTACGTCTGTTCATCGTGCGTAATCCCGGGATAGATCGGCAGGGACAGGATTTCGCCCGCCAGACGCTCGGCGCAGGGGAAGTCCCCGACCCTGTGGCCCAGGCCCGCATACGCCGGCAGGAGATGAACCGGCGTCGGATAGTGGATTGCGGCACCTACTCCCGCCGACTGCAACCGATTGACCACCCGATCCCGGCGCGCCACGCGGATGACATACAGGTGGAATACGTGGTCGTTGCCGGCCGCGACCTTGGGAGGGATCACTCCATCAAGATCTGAGAGCAGCTCGTCATAGAAAGCCGCGGCAGCCTGACGCTGGCGGTTCCATTCGTCAAGAAGATCCAGCTTCGCCGAGAGCACGACAGCCTGAAGACTGTCCAACCGGGAGTTAAAGCCGATCTCCGGATGGTCGTATCGCTGCGTCCCGCCATGGTTTCGCAGTTTCGCGGCCATTTCCGCGTACTCCTCCGAGCTGGTCATGAGTGCGCCGGCGTCGCCGTAGGCTCCCAGATTCTTGCCCGGGTAGAAGCTTGTCGCGGCGATGTCTCCCAAAGACCCGGCACGACGCCCGAAGCGCCTGGCACCCTGTGCTTGCGCCATGTCCTCTATAAGCACGACATCGTCGCCAATCTCGTCCCGGATAATTTCCATGGGTGCAGCCTGGCCATAGAGATGGACCCCGAGTACGGCCCGGGTGCGCGAGGTCAGCTTCTGCGCGACGTCCCGGGGCGACACGAGAAAGTTATCGTCACAATCTGCAAGGACCACATCAGCGCCGGCACGGACAACCGCGCCGGCTGTCGCCACAAAGGTGTTTGTCGGCAATATCACTTCGTCGCCTCGACCGACACCCGCGGAACGGAGCGCAAGTTCGATCGCGTCCGTGCCATTGCCGACCCCGACGGCGGCGGCGGCGCCGCAGTATCGGGCCCAAGCCTCCTCAAACTCTGTGACTTGGGGACCGAGTATGAAGCTGCTCTCCGCAATGACGCGATTGAATCCTTCGCGTATGGCGTCCGCAACCTGTGCCTGCTGCCTCGAAAGATTTACCAACGGTACTAGGTGCGTCATGTCACTTCCTTCAACGTGGTGATGTGTTCCTGAACCGGCTGGCCCGCTACTGGCACAGTCGGATCCTGTCGGTTGGTCAGCTGCTTTGCCTCACGGATTTGTCTCCGGAACCACCGGGCAAGAATGAGCGCGTAGACAGTAGCGCAGACAGAGCCGCCGGCGAGGAAGCTCCAAAACGGGCCCGGCACTACTGCCTCAACCGCCATGGACGCGGCTCCTGCCGGCAGCCCGGCAACCACCGGAGGCCATAGCTTGGCGCCGACAGCGCGAAGATCAGCACCACATCGCTGCAGCGCCAAAGCGTAGGCAGGACAGACGACGAGGACAGCCGTAGCCAGGTGTGCAGCTGCGACTCCCGGGCTGCCGTCGGCTCGTAGCCCAAGGACCACTGCGGGGATGAGCGCCACGATCCAGGCAATCTGGACCAGGAGCGTCGCCTTCGATGCTCCGCGGGCCAGAAGATAGGAAGCGGAGAGATCGAAGAGAGTGCGCAGCGAGCCAAAGACCCCGAGCCAAGCCAGGACTGCAGCGGCAGGCAGCCAACCTGGTCCGTAGACCAGTTCAATCACGGGGTGAGCGAGGACAGAGAGCAGGAGGCCGGCAAGCAGCGATATCGCCCACACCGGACCAACAAGGACCGCAAAGTTACGGTCCGGTCTGCTTGTGGCCAGCCGTGAAAACGTCGGGATAGAGACGGACCGCACCACCTGACCAACAGCGCTCATCGGCCAGTTGGACACATTAAACGCCAGAAAATAGAAGCCAAGAGCCACTGGACCCGAGAGCCGTGAGATGGCCACATTGTCTACGTTTAACAACGCCCAAGAGAGCATGTTGGCGAGGGCTACGGGGACCCCAAAAGAGAGCACGGCAGGCGCTACTGCCCTGTCAAAGCCAAAGCGGACTTTCTCTCCGGAGAGGACGAACTGGAGTACAAGAGTGACGCTTTGGGAGACGATCCGTGCGCACGCCAGACCCATGACTCCCCAGCCGGCCAGAATCAAGACAATCGTGAGGGCCGTCCCGATGATGAAATCTGCGGCCGCGATCCCGAACAGCTTCTTTTGCGCAAAACGGCGCTGCAGGGAGGCATAGGGCACCACTCCGGCGCCAGCTAGCAGAAGGGAGAAGGCCATTACCGAAATCACGGGTCCAGCGTCCGGACTGCCGAGCAGATCGGCCACCCCCTGGCCGGACAGGGCCATAGTTATGGCCAACGTCGTACCAGATGCCAGAGCCAGCGTTGCAACGGTTGGAGCAATGCGTTCGGGATCTGCGGACCTGATCAAATCTGCGCTCATGCCGAGGTCCGCGAGGGTCATCAGCACTGCCTGGACAGTCAGGGCCACGGCGAAAACACCGAACTGTTCTGGGGCGAGAATCCGCGCGATGACTACTCCGACGGCGAAGCTCCCCAGCCGGAGAACCAGACTATTGATGGTGCTCCATGCCAGCCCGCTTCCCAGCTGCCGCCCCAGATTTTGCTGGCTCATTGTCGTGCCCCCTTGGCGAGGCGCAGACCTGATGTCTCAAGGTTTATGACAGTGCGAAATTTAGCCACTTCATACCCGGTGCGGATCAGAGATCTGCTCCTCAGCACGGTTGGCTGAGGTGCCTTTACGGCACGAAGGTAAATAGACTCAAGCCGCTGGGCTGCATGTTCAAGGCTGAATCTGTGCTCAACCAGCCGCCGATTGTAGGCACCGAGCGACGCCCGAAGCCCGGCGCTGTTGATTAAACGGACCAGGACATCTTCAAGTGGAACAGCACCGTCCCCGCCAGAGCCGTGGCCGAACCATCCGTCCATAAGAAACTGCTCTTCATTTTCAGGACAGGAAAGCCGCCAGAAACCAGCTGTACCCTGCACAATTAGAGGCTTCCCGTACGACATCCCGCGCAGTGCGGAACTGCCCATTCCCACTACCACATCAGCCGCGTCGTAAAAGGGCCGCGGATCCACCACATTGCCTGCTGCACGAATGACCTTGCGGCCGTGCTGGCGGTTAATGTCTTGCTCGGCCGTCCTGACCTCCCGGAGCCCGGGCCCATCGCCGGCGACCAATAACGTGACGGGGAAGCGGGCGGCCAGGCGATCGACCACTCTGACGGCAGTCCGGACACCTTCTAGCTTTCCAAGATCGGTGCTGAGCCTGCCCACAATGGTGATGACGAACTCGTCGTCGGGAATACCCAGCTGCTGGCGTGTCATCGCCGTGGCCCCGGGTTTGTTGTAGGCCGTGTCGATGGGTGGTTCTATGACGTGGATATTCGTTCGCCGCCGTCGCTCCTCTTCAGCGAGTCCCTGCGTTCCGACGATGAGCGGAAAGTGCCTGGGCAGAAAGTCGGGCACGTCCATGGAAAGTACCGTCATGACGGACGTGGTGCCGTAACGCAGCGCTGGCCCGAAAGCTGTTTCCACGCAGGGAGCCCACTCATACGGATGAACCAGGTCTATGTCCAGACTCCGGACAGTGGACGTCAGTTTGCGGATCGTGGCCGGGTCAACGCCATGCCTCCGAGGAGGCGCTTCGATGAACTGAAGTGATAATTCCTTTACTTTTTCGATCAGAATTCCGGTAGTGGCGAAAACGAACACTTCATGGCCGAGGTTCCGCACGGCAGAGGCGAGTTCAAGTGCATTAATTTGGCTTCCCCCCATACCCAGCTCGTGGGGGTAGACGAGAATGCGCATGCTGTTTAGACCGCCTCTCGGAGAGCGTATTGAACTGGCCGCCCGCGGTTCACAGCTGCCCCGCCACTCCGCTGAATTCCCCGCGGTCGACCGGTTGTGCCGGGACACCCACCCACGTTTCGCCGTCGGGGACATCGCTCAGGACTGCGGCACCCATGCCGACCGTCGCGTACGCGCCGATCGACGTCCGTTCCCGAACACTGGAATTCATGCCGAGGTGGGCGGCACGGCCTATCCGGACACCTCCGCCAAGAGTGGTCCCGGCGGCAAACGTCGCGAAGTCCGCCACGACGTCGTCGTGCGTGAACGTGACCCCGGGCATGGCCACCACGTGCGAACCCAAGGTGACAGAGGCGGTCAGTGTCACGTTCTGCAGCAGGATGCTGCCCCGCCCGATCCGGCATCCTTCGGGCATTCGGACCGACGGGTCCAGCACTGTGGCATAGCGGTTGCGGCCAATGCCGAGGGCACTCAGCCGTTCAACTACGGCCTCGCGGGGACGGCCGGCGTCCAGACAGACCAGAAAGAAGGCGTGCGTGTAGTGGACCGAGTCGTCGATGGTTCCCAGGACTGGCGCTCCGTCCACGTCGGTCCCGGCCAGCTCGTCGTCGTCAAGGAAACCAACGACGTCGTAGCGTCCGCCGCTGCGAACGGTCGCCAGTACCTCACGGCCCAGGCCGGTGGCGGCGATCAGCAGGAGCTCACTCACCTGGTCACACCCGCCCGCTGCTCAGGACGCCGGCGCGGGGATGCGGAGCCTGCGCGGTGGACACGGTCGTGAAGTTGGCTGGCAGCATCCGGACGCGGGTTCCGTCAGCTCCGGATACCGCCAGCTCCTGTTCGCGGGTTCGTTGTGCAGCAACGGACCCGGCAATCCGGCCGGTAGGGGCCGGATTGAATCTGAGACGGGCGGCTGCGGCCCGTGCAAAGCGGCGTTCCGCGCCGGAAGCCGGTCGATTTCCGCCGGGTTGCCTGTCCCGACGCGCCGCTGTCCAAACCGCCATCCCCCACCTTCTCTCTCACCGGACCTACGCGGCGCGGCGCCGATTCTTTGCGGATCCAGCCGGCGGTTGCCGGTCTCATCGACCCGGTTCAGCAATTCACTCTGTGTGCCTAGGGAAAAACTAGCGCTGACGGACCGGAAGAAACCGGAATCGGCGGCTTCATGTGGTCCGGGCGGGAGAAGTATGCGGGATCTGCGGGATTGTGGATGTGGCGATCCCTCGGTCGGCTGCGAGCCCGCTCCGGGCAGGACAGAGGCTCCGAGCAGGCGCATCCCTAGACGGCCAGGACGGACGCCTCACGGGCTGGCTCCGGTAATGGAACTGTTCCTCCGGTAGACACAAGGCACGTCAGTTGGGAACGTGACTGGACCCCCAGCTTCCGATATATCGCGGTGAGGCGCACTTCGACCGTCCTGACGGAGACGAACAGCGAGGCTGCAATTTCCTTGTTGCGCCGGCCGCGGGCGACGAGCTGGACAAGTTCGCGTTCCTGGTCCGAGAGCAGCGGCAGCGCCGGGCCGTGGATCTCCGGGACATCCTGCAGGTGGTCGCCGAGAAGCATTGCGTCCACGGTCTGTGTCCACGACGCGGCTCCCGCCTCTTCGAACAGCGCTTTTGCCTTCAGCAGGGCGTTCTTGGCGTCTTTGTGCCTGCCGGAAGTCTCCAGCCGCTCGGCGTAGCAGAGAAGCGTCCTGGCACGTTCGAACAAGGAATCATCCTTCTGCCAGGAATTCAGGGCCTGGACGAAGAGTTCCAGGGAGTGGTCTCCTTCCGCGACCAAGGCCCGGGACCGGGAGACAGCGATCCGCAGCCATTGGGACCTCAGGCCGGCGGCCCGGTACTCCATCCCGGTGAGGGCCCGGGCGGCCTCGCGTCGGTGGCCCGTCCGGGCCAGCACCTCCACCAGGTCGGCCTCGCAGCGCAGAAGGGCCGGATTGTTGAAGCCGACTCCAATTTCGACAGCCCTCGACAGGAAGGTGCAGGCCTCCTCAAGGTCGCCCCGCATCAGCGCAAAATGCCCCTGGCACGCAAAGAGCTGCGCCGCCGCCGGCGGTGGCGCGTCGGCGCTGACAAACGTTTGAGCCTCGGCGAGGCAATCGTGGGCCGCCACCTGGTCCCCGACCGAATGGGCCCGCCAGAGCAGAAAATTGTTGCGCATCCCGCGGTGGTACTGCTGGCTTGTCGCTGAACTGGCAATTTCATCTATGAGTGCAATGGCGGAGCGAAAGTTTCCGGCGCGGATTTCATTGTCCGCTGCGAAGTATCGCGCCGTCTCACTCCAGTTCGCATCGCTGGCCGCGCTTAAGTTCCGGACAAGGGAAAAGAGGTCGCGGGCTCCCTCGTAATTCTCGGCATATGTCAGAGCGCGCCCCTTGAGTAGTAGCGATGCCGGGGAACTGTTGGCGTCGCCGTCGGCTGCTCGGGATATCTGTTCAACGCTCCCTTTTACGGCGCCGGCCAGTAGTCTTGCGCGCTGGTTCACGGCCAGGGCCTCGCTGGACGCTTCGCCCAGGAAATGTTCCGCGTGCTCCAACAGTTGCTCGGCATCCTCGACCTGCCAGCGCTCGGCCATGTGCAGGGCGCCGATGGAGAGGAGACAGGCGGAGAGCCCCGGATCATGATGCCCGAATTCCTTAATGAGCCGAAGCATCATGCTCGGCCGCACGGAATTGCCCTTCATCAGCTCCATCTGGAAATCGAGCCCGGTGAGGCGCAGTGTCAGCGCACGGTTTTTCGTGATCCGTTGTGCCCAGTCCAAGTAGCGTTTCGCATGGACGAATTCCCCCCTGCTGAACAGCACTTCCGCGACTGTGCCTAGCCTGGCAGCCGTCTCTGCCTCCCAGGGATTGATGGTGAGGGCCCGCTCGATGTACTCGACCGCAGATTGCGTCTCCTCCGCCCGCACAAGTTCAATGGCGTGGCGGAGCAAGGTGAATGATGTGTCCCGGCGCACGGCCGGGGTGTAGCTCAAGTGCCACGGCCAGGCCTGTCGATCCGCTTTTTCGGCGACTGCAGCCAACGCGTGGTGATGTGCGGTTCTTTCCGCAGGTTGCATAGCTGAGAAAACGTGCGCGCGTAGCATTTGATTCTGAATGCTGAGGTGCGAACCGGTTTGGACGGCTATTCCGGCGGAGACAATTTCATCCACGCCCGCCCATAGGTCCCCGGGCATTTCCTCCAGAAGAGCGGCGCTGCTCCGGTAAGAAAGGGAAAGGAGGTCAAGTGCCCGCCGTCCTCGTGGCGAAAACGCCGAAATCGATGCCGCCAGATCAGGCTCGAAGCTTCCGTTCCAGTGCAAGGGGACAGGGAGGGCGTATTGCCCCTGCAGTTGGCGCTGCATCAGCTGATTGTAGAGGTTGATCGATGCCAACGGATTGCCGTGAGTGGCCGCTGCAACAGCGTGGATTACTGCTGTGCTGCCCACTCCGGGCGTTATGGCTTCGAGCATTCGTACTGCGTCGCTGAGGCTCAAATTCTCCAATTGAAGAGTGGCCAGCCGGGCAAACGGACTCTCCGGCGCCTCGCCGCGCATGCTTGCAATGAGCACCAGTCCTGTTCCTGCAAGGCGGCGAGCCAGGAAGCCGAGGACAGTCTGGCTGGCAGGGTCGAGTTGCTCGGCGTCGTCAATCACGACAACCGTCCGGTCCGCGGACCATTGCCGGAGAGCGGAGAGGAGCATCGTTGAAATGTCCGCGGCGTCGAGGTTTCCGCGTGGTGACGTGGCCACATAGTTGGTGAGGGGCGCCAGCGCGGGGTCGTCAATTCCGTTGAGCAGCGCGGTAAGGCCGGAAAAGGGCCAACTTGACTCTGAAGGATTAGCGCGGAGGAGGACCGTCCGGTACTCATCCCACTTAGCAATTTCCGCGAGCAGCGACGACTTGCCGCTTCCATGACCTCCCGTAACCGTCATCGCGGACTCGCGGGGGCTTCGGATCAACGCAAGGACGCGGGCGATTTCCTTGTCTCGGCCAAACAAAACCATGTGCCCCCCATTTCATCCCTCGAGACCGTTCAGAACTGGCATCATCTCCTTCTGGGAAAAGAAATAATGAAGCCAATCTGAGCTGCTAATCCTCACAGTCCAATGCTTCTTCCAAAGCAAAGGTCCGAAATCGTGCTCCGGGGCGGGAGCGGAATCCCTGACCAAATGGCCGTGCTGAAGCAAATATAGCTTTGGGCCTGCCGGACTACTACGGCGCACGAATAATCGAGTAGTGGTTCGGGCGAATTCGAGTAGTGCGACCGCAATGTATGCGGAGCATTTGAAGCGGACGCCGACTGCCCCCCGCCGGCCCCAATCGGCACGAGGGTTAGGCGGTCAGCCCGACCACGAGGTTGAGTGTGGCGGCCAGGATGATGGTCCCAAAAACGTAGGACAACAGGCTGTGCTTGAGCGCCTCGGCACGCACGCCATGGTTTTTCAGCGCGGTATCCGAGACCTGGTAGGTCATCCCGAGGCTCGTGGCGAGGTACGCGAAATCCGTGTACTGCGGGGGTCCGTCCTGATTGAAGTCGATCCCGCCAACGGCCCCGCCCGCACGTGGCTCAGTGCCGTAGTAGAGCTCCGCGTACCGCAGTGTGAACAGGGTCTGGACCAGCAGCCAGGACAGCGCCACCGATGCCAGGGCCAGCACTCCGCCGCCGAGGCGCGCCACGTTGTCGCTGCTGTGTGAATCGATGACGACGGCGACCACCGCCACAAGGCTCGCCGCATTCGTGGCCAGGATCAGCAGGTCGGTGACGCTGCGGGACGGGTCCTCCGCCGTGGCGTGAGCCCGGGTTTCGGCGGGGCCCAGCCGGCCCACGACCAGCCAGACCCAGATCACATAGCAGGCCGCGGCGCAGCCCCATCCGACCGCCGGGGCTTCCACCCAGTGCCCTGCCATCCCTGTTGCCGCGGCGGCGAGGAGCCCCACCAGCACCATGACGGCGAAGCGAAGCCGGCTGCGGCGGACCGGCGGCAGCGCGGCTGCGGGGTCGGTGTCGGTGTCGGTGTCCATTTTCAGATCATGACACAGACCAGCGGCCGGCTTCCCGACCCCCGGCCGCGCGGCGGTTTTCCACATGGGGGTCCTAGCCCGTTCCCGCCGCCGGGCGCCCGGGCTAGCGTTGACCCGTTAGGAATCGCCGAAACAAGCCACGATGCACTAAGATATTGAAGTCTGTGCTGCGCCCTGCCTCCGTTCCGGTGGCCGGGCATCGCACGGCACCGCAAATGAACCTCCTGTTACGGAAATGCCGTAACCGCTTAGCCCAAAGGAGGTGGGTTCACATATGCGTCCTTACGAATTGATGGTAATCATCGACCCCGAGGTCGAAGAGCGTGCCGTTGAGCCGTCGCTTCAGAAGTTCCTGAACGTCATCACCAACGATGGTGGAACCATCGAAAAGGTTGACATCTGGGGCCGTCGTCGCCTGGCTTACGAAATCCAGAAGAAGTCCGAAGGTATCTACGCCGTGGTGAACTTCACCGCTGAGCCGGCTACCGCCAAGGAACTTGATCGCCAGCTGAGTCTCAACGAGACCATCATGCGCACCAAGATCACCCGCCCTGAAGAGCAGAAAGTTGTTGCTGAGTAATTCAGCGGTCAACCTTCAATCTTCATCCCCGCAGGAACGCACAAGGAGGCAGTAGATGGCAGGCGAAACCACTATCACGGTCATCGGTAATCTCACCAGTGACCCCGAACTCAGGTTCACACCGTCCGGTTCGGCCGTAGCGAATTTCACCATCGCTTCTACTCCCCGTACCTTCGATCGGCAGTCCAATGAGTGGAAGGACGGGGAAACCCTGTTCCTCCGCGCGTCGGTCTGGCGTGAAGCAGCCGAAAACGTCGCCGAATCCCTGACCAAGGGCATGCGCGTGATCGTCTCCGGCCGGCTGAAGAGCCGTTCCTACGAAACCAAAGAAGGCGAGAAGCGCACCGTTATCGAGCTCGAGGTCGATGAAATCGGCCCGAGCCTGCGCTACGCCAATGCCAAGGTCAACCGCACCCAGCGCTCCGGCGCTCCGGGTGGACAGGGCGGCTTCGGCGGCGGCAACAGCGGCGGTTTCGGTGGCAACTCTGGTGGAAACCAGGGCGGCAACGCCGGTGGAAACTGGGGCGGCAACCAGCCCGCTGCGCAGGAAGACCCCTGGGCCACGCCCGGGGTCAGCAATGCAGGCGGCGGCTGGGGCAACGGCCCGGATTCCGAACCTCCCTTCTAAACAACATTTAAGGTCCGGCAACGAAAGCCGCCGGGACGCCGCAAGGCGGCCGGGTGCAGACTGCGCCGGATCACCACCATCCCGTGGATCAATATCCACGGGCTCCATCGAATAGGAGCTCCACGATGGCTAAGGCTGAACTCCGTAAGCCCAAACCAAAGTCCAACCCCTTGAAGGCCGCTGACATCACTGTCATCGACTACAAGGACGTAGCATTGCTGCGCAAGTTCATCTCCGACCGCGGAAAGATCCGCGCCCGTCGCGTCACTGGCGTCACGGTGCAGGAACAGCGCAAGATCGCCCAGGCAATCAAGAACGCCCGCGAAGTTGCTCTGCTGCCTTACTCCGGCGCTGGCCGCGGCTAAGGAAGGGATTAACTAACATGGCAAAGCTCATTCTGACCCACGAAGTAACCGGTCTCGGTGCTGCTGGCGATGTTGTCGAGGTCAAGGACGGTTACGCACGTAACTACCTGCTGCCCCGCAACTTCGCCCTGACCTGGTCCAAGGGTGGCGAGAAGCAGGTTGAGTCCATCAAGGCTGCCCGCGTTGCCCGCGAGCACGCTTCCCTGGAAGACGCTCAGAAGCAGGCCGCTGCACTCTCCGCCAAGCCGGTCAAGCTGGTCGTCAAGGCTGGCGCAACCGGACGCCTGTTCGGCACCGTCAAGCAGGGCGACGTGGCCGACGCTGTTGAGGCCGCTGGCCTGGGCCGCATCGACAAGCGCAAGGTTGAACTGCCGGCACACATCAAGTCGACCGGTTCCTACCAGGCAAACGTCCGTCTGCACGACGACGTTTCCGCTGTGATCGAACTCGACGTCGTCGCAGGCAAGTAGTCTTTTCGACTACTCGCCTCCCCGGCTAGGCAGTCCCGGACTGCCGGAAGGCCCCCGCTGTCGGATCCCTCTGAGGATCCGACAGCGGGGGCCTTCTGCTTTAACGTCAACGCGGGTCACTCACGGCCCCTATTGGGGGCGCTGATGCTAGCCTGCTGCGGTGAACCCTGATCCCGCCGCGTCGCCCCGCCTTCGTCCCTTCAACCAGGTCGACGTTTTCTCCGCCGAGCCGTACCGCGGAAACCCGCTGGCCGTCGTCGTCGACGCCGAGGGGCTCGCGGCAGGGACAATGCAGCAGTTCGCCAACTGGACCAATCTTGCGGAGACCGCGTTTCTGCTGCCGCCCACGCACCCCGACGCCGACTACCGGGTGCGGATCTTTACCGGCAGCGAAGAGTTTCCCTTTGCCGGCCATCCCACCCTGGGCTCGGCGCACGCCTGGCTTGAGGCGGGCGGCATCCCGCAGCAGGACGATGTGGTGGTCCAGGAATGCGGTGCCGGACTGGTGAGGGTGAAGCGCGACGCCGGACGCCTCGCGTTCGCGGCCCCGCCGCTGACCCGCTCGGGAGCGGTGGCGGAGGAAGACCTGGGGCGTATCGCCGCCGGCCTGGGGCTGCCCCGGGAAGCCCTGCTGGATGCGTCGTGGCTGGTCAACGGCCCGGACTGGATCGGTGTGCTGCTGGAATCGGCAGAACAGGTGCTGGGCATCCGCCCGGACTATGCGGCGATGGCCGGGCTCAAGGTGGGCGTCATCGGGCGGCACCGGGCCGGATCCGCCGTCGACTTCGAGGTGCGCACCTTTGTTCCGGGGGACGCCGCCGCGGAAGACCCCGTCACGGGCAGCTTCAACGCCGGCGCGGCCCAGTGGCTGATCCGCAGCGGACGTGCTCCGGAGGCCTTCGTCGCGGCGCAGGGGACCGCCTTGGGTCGCGCCGGCCGGATCTACGTCGAGGCCGCCGGTGAGGACATCTGGGTGGGCGGAGATTCCACGAGCTGCATCGAGGGATGGGTCATGCTCTGAGCCGTTGCGCCATCAGCTGCGGTTGTTATTCCCCCCTCTTGGGGACCAGGAATGATGGCGCAACGGGGGCGGGAATAAATCCATGCGGCCGCCTCTTGTGTAGGTAGATGCAAATGCATGTATTAGCATTGCTGACCTTGATTCAACTTAGGAGCACTCCGTGGAAACCCGCCGTATCACCGTTATCTCCGCCGGACTCGGCGTCCCCTCGTCGAGCCGACTGCTGGCGGATCAGCTGGCGGCTTCGGCCGAGCGGCAGCTTGCTGCGGCCGGCTACGCCGTGGACATCGAGGTCGTGGAACTGCGGGACCTCGCCGTGGACATCGCCAACAACTTCGTCACCGGCTATGCAGCTCCGCGGCTGGCAGACGTGATCTCCGGCGTCGAGGCCTCCGACGGCGTCATCGCCGTCAGCCCGGTGTTCAGCGCGTCCTACAGCGGGTTATTCAAGTCCTTCATCGACGTGCTCGATCCCAAGGCACTGGAGGGCAAGGCGGTTCTCCTCGGTGCCACCGCCGGCACGGACCGGCACCAGATGGTGCTGGACTTCGCGATGCGGCCGCTGTTCACCTACCTTCGGACCCGGATCGCGGCCACCGCAGTCTTCGCCGGTCCCCAGGATTGGGGAAACAACGACGACGGCGGCTCGCCGCTGTCCGTGCGCGTGGATCGGGCGGCAGGGGAGTTCGTCCGCCTGCTCCAGGACTCAGGGTCGCAACAGAAGCCGGCCATGCTGGAGTCCCTGCCGTTTGAGCAGCTGCTCGCCGGGATCTCCGGCCAGCGGTAGCGTCTACAGGCCGGGCAATCCGGGCCTCTTCGAGCTGTCCGTGATCAGTCGTCGAGCAGAGCGATAAACTCTCTGGCCTGCTTCATGGAAATATCCGAGTGGCGGGTCAGTGCGGTCGCCGCCGCCTCGGTGTCGCCGCTCTTTGCCAGGGTGCGGATTCTCCCGTAGATCTCGTCATTGAGCATGTTGCTGCTCACCTCGCGCGTGACGTCGCCCTTGCTCGCGATCGCGCGGTAGCGGTACGAAAACCGCTGCGGCACCTCGTCCTCGTCCGGGGCCGGCTCCTTGACGGCCTCTGGGGCACGGAACGGCTGGGGGTGGGCCGCTAGAGCCGCGACAGCGTCGCGGGACGCCCGGAGGCCTTCTCCCGTGGCTTCGAGGTACACCTTGATGGCCGCCATGGCCTGTCCCTGCGCGATCAGTGCGTACAGCCGCCGGTGTTGCTCCTGGTTGAGCTTGGCGGCCGCCGCCCGGGCGAGCTCCGCGGAGTCGGGGTCCGGCTGTGGCATGGCCTCCGGTCGGGAGCGTTGGCCGCGGCGGCTCCATGCCCGGACCGCCAGCAGCACGCCAGCGGCCACGAGCACCAGGATCAGGACGGGGATGAGCAGTGCTTCCATGTGCTACAGCCGATCTACATAATTCTTGGCGGTCTTGAGGTCTGAGTGCGTCGACTGCCGAAGCAGCCGGGTGGCCTTGATCTTATGGCCGCTGCGGGCCAGCGCCTGCAGCTCCTGGAGGAGCTGGGGACTGAGGTGTCCGACGGCGAGCAGGGGGTCTCCGTGCCGCGTCCCTGCAGGGGCCGAGGCGTTCCGGGAGAGCAACGCTGAGCGGGCATGGTCCTCTTGTTGCGACTGCTGCTGGGAGTTCTGGCTTGGGCGCGTGGTCGCTTCAATCCGGGCTCGGGCGGCCACGGCAGCCTCGACTTGCGCGGCATAGTGGGCCTGGGACTTTACTGCCAGTTCCCGCTGGTAGCGCTCGGCGTCTGAGATGCCGAAATTCCGCGGTTTCAGGACCGTGGTGACCGCCCAGAGCACCGCCGCCAGAATGAGGGCAGGCAACATGACTATCAGTACATCGCCCATGGTTAGAGCTTATGCCAGATTGCGGTTATCCACAGCATGTTCTGCACCCCGTCTACAGTGCGCCGCGGCCCGCGTCAACTCCACCTCAATCCTCCCCAATGGCGTGAGTCCGCTCACAAAATGCGTGCATCAGGCCGCGAATGTGGCCTCCCATGCCGCGGCGTATCCCCAGCCGCAAGGTGCAGGCTGTGGATGAACCTTGGCGAAAATAGTTTTGTGTCCACAAGATGAATCCAATGTTTCCGCAGGTCAAGAACGGATTACGGACTCAACTTTTTTTCTATCCACAGCTCTACCCACAGACTGTGCACAAGCATCTGCCACTAGTGCACAGGTTATCCACAGGGCGGCGCACCGTCCGGGTTGGTGCCTGCCCGATCGGGGGATAACGTTGCAGGACATCGGGCTTTGGAAGCGGAAATCCTTCGGTCGCCGGGCGGTGCCCATTGAGGAAACCCGCCCCGGGATCCCGGCGGCGTACGGCCGCACCAGTGCTGTGGAGAACCGCGCAGGGAGGACCGGCGCGAATTGTCGGAGCTGACCGATACGAATTGGGTGGCGCCAGGCAATGCTGTTGGGAATCACCGCTGTTGGGAATCACAGCAGTTTGGAATCACTGCAGTTGGGAATCGCAGCAGTTGGGCATAACAGCCGCTGGGCACCCCAGCAGTTGGGCGTCACCACAGCGGGTGGGCACCGCAGCAGTTAGGCATCAGGGCAGCTGGGCATCACCGCACAGCGCTTACGCGCCGCGGCGAAAGGATATCCGCCGCGGCACACAATGAAGGACGGCAGTTTTGTCAGTTACGCATCTGGACTCAGTCGAGGGTACGCGGGGAGCCGAGGGCAGCCGCAAGCCCCCGCAGGACATTCCCGCGGAGCAGTCAGTCCTGGGTGGCATGATGCTCTCCAAGGACGCCATCGCCGACGTCGTCGAGATCCTGCGCGGCCAGGACTTCTACCGTCCGGCACACGAAACCATCTACGAGGCCATCATTGACCTCTACGGCCGCGGTGAACCTGCCGATGCCGTGACGGTCTCGGACGAGCTGACCAAACGCGGGGAAATCAACAGGATCGGTGGACCCGCCTACCTGCACGAACTCATCCAGACGGTCCCCACCGCCGCCAACGCCGGATACTACGCCGAAATCGTGGGCGAACGCGCGGTGCTGCGCCGCCTTGTCAACGCCGGCACCAAGATAGTTCAGCTCGGCTACGGGCAGGACGGCGAGGTGGAGGACCTCGTCAACCAGGCCCAGGCCGAGGTCTACGCCGTCGCCGAACGCCGTACCGCCGAGGACTACGTGGTCCTCAAGGACGTCATGGAGTCCACGGTGGACGAGATCGAGGCCTCGGGACACCGCGGCGAGGGCATGGTGGGTGTCCCCACCGGCTTCTACGAGCTCGATGAACTGACCCACGGCCTGCATCCCGGCCAGATGATCGTCATCGCCGCGCGCCCCGCCGTCGGAAAATCCACGTTCGCGTTGGACTTCGCCCGCTCGGCCGCCATCAAGAACAACCTCGCCACCGTCATGTTTTCCCTCGAAATGGGCCGCAACGAGATCGCCATGCGCCTGCTGTCCGCCGAGGCCACGATCGGCCTTCAAGACCTCCGCAAGGGCACCATCAAAGACGAGCAGTGGTCCAAGATCGCCACCACGATGGGCCGCATGAACGATGCCCCGCTGTTCATCGATGACAGCCCCAACATGTCGCTTATGGAAATCCGGGCCAAGTGCCGGCGCCTGAAACAGCAGCATGACCTCAAGCTCGTGATCCTGGACTACCTGCAGTTGATGAGCTCGGGCAAGAAGGTGGAATCCCGTCAGCAGGAAGTCTCCGAGTTCTCCCGTGCGCTGAAGCTCCTGGCCAAGGAACTCCAGGTCCCCGTGATTGCACTGTCGCAGCTGAACCGTGGCTCGGAGCAGCGACAGGACAAGCGGCCCATGGTCTCGGATCTGCGTGAATCCGGCTCCATCGAGCAGGATGCCGACATGGTGATCTTGCTGCACCGTGAAGATGTTTACGACAAAGAGTCCCCGCGCGCCGGCGAGGCGGACATCCTGATCGCCAAGCACCGTAACGGCCCCACGAAAGACATTGTTGTGGCCTTCCAGGGCCACTACTCGCGGTTTGCCAACATGGCGGCCGACGCCGGCGGTGGCGGCGGCTTCTAGCCGGCCCGCCCGGCTGGCCCGGCCCGCCCGTCAGCCCGACCAGGACCAACCCCGCCCGCCGGCCCGGCCAGGACCTAGCTGCCGCCTGCCGCGAGCAGATGGTTGGGCAGCCGGTTCCCGGGGGCCCGGCCGCGGATTTCCAGCAGTTCGCGGGCATGGGCGTGCAGCCGCTTGTCTTCGTCGGAGACCGGAACCCACTGCGGGATCGGGACCGATGTGCCCGTCTCGTCGCGGGCCACCATGACCGTCAGGCAGTACGTGGTGAGGTTCAGCTCGCGTCCCTTGGGGTCTCCCGAACGGACGTGCACGGCGATGTGCATGCCTTTCGTGCCGGTGTACACCAGCCGGGCCTCCACTTCCACGACGTGGCCGATCAGCAACGGACGGTAGAACCGCACGCCGCCGGAGAACACGGCGACGGTGTCCTTTCCGCAGTACCGGGAGGCGCAGACGTACGCGGCCTCATCGATCCACTTCATAACGATTCCGCCGTGGACCTTGCCGCCCCAGTTCACGTCCGTGGGCGCCGCCATGAACCGCAGCACCACGCGTTCGGCCGTGCCGGCATCGGTGTATTCCTGCTCGCTCATGGCTTGGACGATCTCTTCGCGGACCTTGATCCGGGCCAGCGCGTCGTCCCGCTGCTCGATTTCTGCCGGCGTCGCGGGTTCAAACTGCGGCACCGGTATGGGCTTGCCGTCTGCGCCCACGGCCACGAAGATCACGATGCACTGACTGCGCATGGTGGCGGGTCCGCCCTTGGGATCGCTCGAGGACACCACGGTGCGGATGTGCATCGAGGACCGCCCTGTGTAGACGATCGTGGCCTCGACCTCCACCATGTCACCGCTGTTGACCGGATCTGCGAAGTGGATGTTTCCCACGTAGGCCGTTACGCAATAGGACTTTGCCCAGCCGACGGCGGCCGCGTAGGCCGCCTTGTCCACCCACTCCAGCACGGTGCCGGCGTCGACCGAACCGCTGTGGCCGACGTCGGTGGGGGCCGCCAGGAAGCGCAGGGTCACGGAATTGGGCGCGTTCTCGCTCATGCTGTGAGTTTACTGAAGGGCCGGCCGGGAGCCGTGGGCCGGCGACACAATCGCTGTCCGGGACGCCATAAGCCGCGGCATGCGAACCGCCGGCATCCGAAGCCGGTGACATGCGACGGCGGGCGGCCACCGCGAGGTGACCGCCCGCCGGGAGCGCTGAAAGGTGCCGGGAAAAACGCCTCAGGCGAGGACGCGGAGCCGGGATCCGCTACGGCCAAAGAGCGCCTTGTCCACAGAGACCGTGCCGGCGCCAACGAGGGCCACGGCCAGAGCGGCGGCCGCCAGGATCAGCACCAGCTCGTAGCCGCCGGTGGCGACGAAGACGCCGGCGGAGGCGTGGACCAGGAAGAGGGCGCCGAGCATGTCCAGTGCGAGGAGGGCGGCGAACACGCGGGTGAGCACGCCCAGGATCAGTGCGACGCCGCCGACGAGTTCGAGGGTCGCGACGACGGGTGCCACCGCCTGGGCCGCCGGGACGCCCATCTGGGTGAAGGCAGCCTGGGTGCCGGCGATGGTGAATTCGTTGAATTTCTGCCAGCCGTGGGCCGCGAACAGGAATCCCGTAATAACGCGCAGGATGGTTCGGGCGGAGGTGGTCAGTGCGGGCTGGTTCATGGGGGCCTTTTCTCGAGTGGACCGCCGCGTCGGCCGGGGCGAAACGATGGGATCCGCAAAAAGCGGAGTCCCCAAACTGCGGAACGGGCCGAAGCAGCGAGGAAGTTGTACTTTCAACTTAAGGGTTACCCAGTTTAGTTGAAAAGTCAACTAAATGACGCCGGGCGACGTCGCGTGCACCCCGCTAGGGTTAAGCCGTGCCTGCCTCCGCTTCCCTGCCCAAGACCCTGCCGCCGTCCACGGGGCACCGCCGGGAAATCCTCCGCCTGGCAGTGCCGGCCTTCGGAGCCCTGATTGCCGAACCGCTGTTCCTGCTCGCGGACTCGGCAATCGTGGGCCACCTCGGAGTGGCCGAACTGGCCGGCGTCGGGCTCGCATCGGCGGTCCTCCACACGGCCGTGGGACTCATGGTGTTCCTCGCGTACTCCACGACGCCGGCGGTCGCGCGGGCCATCGGCAACGGCCAGCTCGCAAAAGCCCTCGCTGCCGGACGGGACGGCATCTGGCTGGCCCTCCTGCTGGGCATCGTCCTGGCGACCGCCGGCTTCCTGGCCGCCGGGCCCCTCCTGGACCTGATGGGTGCCCGCGGCGAGGTGCACGGGTATGCCATGGACTACCTGCGCGGGTCCATGCCGGGCCTGGTGGCGATGCTGCTCATCTTCGCGGGCACCGGCGTGCTGCGCGGGCTTCAGGACACCCGGACCCCGTTGGCCGTCGCCGCTGCCGGATTCACGCTGAACACCGTGCTGAACCTGTTCGTCGTCTACGGGCTGGGCTGGTCCGTGACAGGTTCCGCCGTGGGCACGAGCATCGCGCAATGGGCCATGGCGGCCGTGTACGTGCTGATCGTCCGGCGCAACGCCCGCAACCACGGGGTGTCCCTGCTGCCGGACTGGCGCGGGATCCGGGCCCTGACCAAGGTCGGCTCCTGGCTCATGCTGCGCACGCTCAGCCTGCGCATCGCGATTCTTGCCACGGTAGTGGTGGTGACGGCCCAGGGTCCAGTCAATCTTGCCGCGCACCAGCTGGCAATGACCATCTTCACGTTCTTCGCCTTCGCCCTGGACTCCCTGGCGATCGCGGCCCAGGCCCTGATCGGCAAGGAACTCGGGGCGGCCCGGCCCGGCGCCGTCCGGGCGCTGACGCGCACCATGACGCGGTGGGGACTCGGCTTCGGCGCCCTGACCGGGATCCTCCTCGCGGCGGCGGCGCCGTGGGCGGGCGCCCTCTTCACGTCCGACGCCGAGGTCCGGGCGGCGCTTACGCTCGCCCTGTGGGTCCTTGCCGCGGGCCAGCCGGTCGCCGGCTACGTCTTCGTCCTCGACGGCGTCCTCATTGGAGCCGGCGACGCCCGCTATCTCGCGATCGCCGGCGTCGTGAATCTCGCGGCCTATCTTCCCCTGCTCCTGGCGGTGCGGCACTCCGGCGCGGGCGGCGGCGCGGGGCTGCTGTGGCTCTGGGCCGCCTTCTCCCTGGGCTACATGGCGGCGCGGGCGCTGACGCTGGGCCTTCGGGCGCGGACGGACCGCTGGATGGTACTCGGCGCGCGGTGAGCCGGACCGGCCGGCCGACGCCGCCCGCCGCCGGACCTCCGCCGGCTGGCGTCCTGGTCCCGGCGCGCGCAGTGCCGGCTTCGCACTAAACTGGACGGGTGACTCTTCCCGCAGCGCCTGACGCGACCCCTGCCATCCGCGCCGCGGCCGACCTCTGGAAGCCCGTGCTGGTCAGGGCTGCCGTTGCGCTCGTGTTTGGCGCGGTGACCGTGTTCTGGGCCGCGCCATCCGAGGCGGGCATGGGCTGGGCCGGCGGCCTGTACCTGCTGGCCACCGGCGTTGTGCTGATCTGGACGGTGACGAAGTCCGGGTACCGTCCGCGTGAACGTGCTGGCAGGATCCTCTCTGCCGGCGGGGCCGTCCTGGCCGGGGCCGGTGCAGCCGTGGCCATGATCCCCAGCTCCCTCGTCTTCGGAACGATCGCCGCAATCGGTCTCGGCGTTGCCGGTATTGCGGAGCTGCTCGCGGGCATTCTGGGCCGCGGACGTTCCGTCCTGGCCCGGGACTGGATCGCCTCCGGCGTGATCGGGCTGGGCACGGCGATCGCGCTGCCGTTCTTCATCGGCCTTGGTGCGCACGCGCTCCTCGGCGTGGCCGGCGGCGGGGCCATCATCAGTGGCGTCCTGTGGATGTTGTCCGGGCTGACCCTGCGGCATGATGCTCGGGGCGATTCCGCGGAGGCCGTAAACTAGTACCGACAGGTTCTACCCGGCGTAGAACAATTGCGGTAACAAGACAGCCACGCTTCCCGCGCAGGCTGCAGGAGGAAAACACCTTGGCACAGCAGAAATCCGGAGCGTCCCGCAACGTGCGGACCTCGGTCAAGGGAACGCTCATGTTCTCCGCGTTCTGGGCCGTCGTGGTGTTCTTCGGCGTCCTGATCTTCGCCTCGGGCGGCAGCGCCCGTTCGCCCCGCTTTGACCTGGCCTTCATCGGCGCCGGGATCGCCTTCATTGTGATCCTCGTGGTGGCCGCCATGCTCTCGATGAGCTACAAGGACAACGCCGAGCACTTGGGGAAGGGCTCCGGCGTCAACCTCAGCTCCAAGCGGTCGCCTTCCGGCCACGGCGGCCCATCTGTGCAGCCCGGGCCCGAAACCGGTGGCCCCGTCGATTCGGCCGATTCCGGCGACAACGGACCGCACGCCTGACGCCGCAGGCCTAACCACGCAACACCGGGGCCCCGCAGGTCAGGACACCGCCTTGCGAGCCCGGTATGCCGCCACGTGCGCGCGGTTGGCGCAGTTTCCCGTGTCGCAGTAGCGCTTGGAGCGGTTGCGGCTCAGATCGAGCACGACGGCGTCGCAGTCTTCCGCCGCGCACACCAGCAGGCGGTCCATTTCCTTGCTGCGGATCACGTCCACGATCGCCATGGCCGCCTCCGTGCTCATCCGGTCGGCCAGCGGGGCCTCGGGCGTGGTGGCGTGCAAGTGCCAGTCCCACGGATGGTGCTTGACCAACTGGGGGAGTGCCCGGGCCTCGCGGAGCAGCCGGTTCACGGTCTCCGCGGCAGCGGCCTCCTCCGCCACCCAGAGCTCGGCGAGTTCGCCGCGGAGCCGCCGTATGCTTTCCAGCTCGGCCTGGTCCCATGTCCGGGAGCCAGTGAAGCCCTCAGCCGCCAGGAAACCGTCCAGGTCCTCGACCGTGGCCAGATGTTCCTGGCCGTTCGCGGCGGTGTTGATGAGGTTGACCACGGAACGCAGGGCAACTTCTGTGTCAGGGGCAAAGACCATCTTGACTCCTTACCTTGCGCGGGCGTAATGTCATGACCATAACCCCACTTTACTCCTGACAGGAGAATGCCGTGTCTGCCCCCCGCCGCACCGTCGCCGCCCCGGTCCAAGACCTTGCCGCCCTGCGGCCTGCCTCGGAACCGGCCGGCAGCGCAATGGGGGAGACAACGGGCACGGCGCGGGGCGCCACGGCCGGCACCAGGCGGTCCGGTGTTGCGTCCAGCTTCATGGCCTCGGGCCTGGGCATCGCGTTGTTCTCCTCGGCGGTCTTCGGCATCTCCGGATCATTCGCGAAGGCCCTCCTCGAAACGGGCTGGACGCCCGGGGCCGCCGTTACGGGCCGTCTCACCGGCGCCGCGCTGATCCTCGCGGTTCCCGCCATCCCGGCGCTGCGCGGCCGCTGGCACCAACTCAAGGACAACTGGCTGACCATCCTGCTTTTCGGCGTCATTGGGGTCGCCGCGTGCCAGCTGTTCTATTTCAATGCGGTGTCCCGGCTGTCGGTGGGCGTCGCCCTCCTGCTGGAGTACCTCGCGCCCGTCATCATCGTGTTGTGGCTGTGGGCCGCGAGCCGGAAGCGTCCCCGCCCGCTGACCATCGCCGGCACCCTGCTGTCGCTGGGCGGACTGGTGCTGGTCCTGGACCTGACGGGTGCCGTGAAGATCGACCTGATCGGCGTGCTGTGGGGAATAGCGGCCGCGGTCTGCCTCGCGATCTACTTCTTCATCACGGCCAAGGAAAACGACACCCTCCCGCCGATTGTCCTGGCTTCCGGCGGCCTGATGGTCGGAGCCGTCGTAATGTGGCTCGCGGCCGCCACCGGTCTGGTGCCGATGGCCTTCGGCACGGCCGACACGCGGCTGGGACCCTGGATCACCCCTTGGTGGGTCGCCCTCGGCGGCCTCGTGGTCCTGGCCACGGTCCTGGCGTACGTGTCCGGAATTGTCGCCGCGCGGGCCCTCGGATCCAAGGTGGCGTCCTTCGTGTCGCTGACCGAAGTCCTCTTCGCCGTCATCTGGGCCTGGCTGTTGCTCGGCGAACTGCCCGGCACCATTCAGCTGCTCGGCGGTCTCTTGATCGTCGGCGGTGTGGTCCTGGTCCGGCTGGACGAACTGCGCGCCGCCCCGGTGCCGGCCCCGTTGGACCACGCGAACGACGTCGAACCCGTACCGTAGGCGCGTTCCGCCGGCGCCGGCCCCAATGCGGGTCCGGCGTCGTGTAGCGGTGCCCTCGTTCCCGGGCCTCGGGACACCTAGCATGGAGCTATGTGCCGAAATATCCGGACCCTCCATAATTTTGAACCCCATGCGACCACCGCCGAGGTGGAAGCCGCCGCGCTGCAGTACGTGCGCAAGATCAGTGGCAGCACCAGGCCGTCCAAGGCGAACGAAGAGGCCTTCAACCGGGCTGTACACGAGATTGCCCACGCCACCCAGCACCTGCTCGACTCCCTCGTGACCCACGCGCCGGCAAAGGACCGCGGAGAGGAAGCTGCCAAGGCCAAAGCCAAAGCTGCCGCCCGCTTTGGCGCGGCCTGAGGGGGACCCGGGCGAAGGCCGGCCTACCTGCCGAAGCTGCGCAGCCGCAGCGAATTGGCCACCACCAGCACGGAACTCGCGGCCATGGCGCCCCCTGCGATCATCGGATTCAGGAGTCCCAGGGCCGCTATGGGAATGCCGATGGCGTTGTAGAAAAAGGCCCAGAAGAGGTTCGTTTTGATGGTCGCCAGGGTCCGGCGGGAGAGCTCGATGGCCTGGGCGACCTGCCCCAGATCGTTGCCCATGACCGTCAGGTCGGCGGCCTCGATTGCAACATCCGTGCCGGAGCCCATCGCGATGCCCAGATCCGACTGGGCCAGCGCGGCGGCGTCATTGACGCCGTCACCGGCCATGGCGACAGTGGCGCCGTCGGACTGCAGCTTCCGCACCGCCTCGACCTTGCCCTCCGGCAGCACCCCTGCGAACACATCCTCCGGAGCTATGCCGACGGCGGCTGCCACCTGCGCGGCCACGGCGGCGTTGTCCCCGGTCAGGAGGATCGGCCGGAGACCCAGCCCGCGCAGCCGCGAGATCGCGGCTGCGGAGCCCGGCTTGAGCGTGTCCCGCAGGCTGATGATGCCGGCGGGCTCCCCGTCCACGGTGAGCCAGATCGCTGTGGCGCCGGAGGCTTCGGCGGTGCTGAGTGCCTCCAGTTGCGCGGCGGCGGGCGCGATGCCGTTCTGCTCCAGCCAGCCCGTACGGCCTGCCGTCAGGAGCCGGCCCTCGACGGTGCCCTGGACGCCGCCGCCGGGCGCGGAGCGGAAACCGGCGACGACGGCCAGGCCGGCGCCGCCGTTCGCGACCTCGCGGTTCCCTGCAGCCGGCGCCCCGGCCGCGGCGTCCGGTGACGTACCCGGTGCCGTAACCAGTGCCGCGTCCCGTGCCGCGGCAGTGATGGCGCGGGCGATCGGGTGTTCAGACGCGGCCTCCAGGGCTCCGGCCAGACGCAGAACCTCCGCAGGGGTGAACGCTCCGAAGGCCTCTGTTCCGTCGACGGCGAGGTGGCCGGTGGTCACGGTGCCGGTCTTGTCCAGCAGGATGGTGTCAACGGTCCGGGTGTCCTCGAGGACCTGGGGGCCCCGGATCAGGATGCCCAGCTGGGCGCCCCGGCCGGTTCCGGTGAGCAGCCCCACCGGGGTGGCCAGGCCCAGGGCGCAGGGGCAGGCAATGACGAGTACGGCGACGGCGGCCGTAAACGCTGCCCGGAGTTCGGCGTCGCTGATCTCCGGGCCGGCCGCGAGCAGCCAGGCGCCAAAGGTCACCACGGCGATGGCGAGGACCACTGGCACGAAGACGGCACTGATCCGGTCCGCGAGGCGCGCAATCTGCGCCTTGCCGGTCTGCGCCTCGGAGACCAACCGGCCCATCTGGGCCAAGGTGGTTTCGGCGCCGACGCGCGTGGCGCGGACCAGCAGCCGGCCGGAGGTGTTGATGGTGGCACCCGTGACCGAGCTGTCCGGGCCGACTTCCACCGGCACCGATTCACCCGTGACCAGCGACGCGTCGACCGCGGAGGACCCTTCGACGACGATGCCGTCAGTCGCAATCCTCTCGCCGGGGCGGACCACAATGAGGTCGCCTACCCCCAGCCGATCGGCGGGAATCTGCTGCTCCTGGCCGTCGCGGAGCACTGTGGCATCCTTGGCACCCAGATTCAGCAGTGCCTTGAGGGCGTCTCCGGCTTTTTGCTTGGCATTGGCCTCCAGATACCGGCCCAGCAGCAGGAACGTGGTGACTACCGAGGCAACCTCGAAGTAGAGTCCGCCGGAGTCCATCCCCGTTCCGTCCATCTCCGGGTGGGCGGTCATTAGCGGGTCCGCGAAGAGCTGCCAGGCCGAGAAGACGTAGGCCGCCGTCACGCCAATGGAGACGAGCGTGTCCATCGTGGAGGAGAGGTGCCGGGCGTTGACGGCGGCTGCCCGGTGGAATGGCCACGCCGCCCAGGTAACCACGGGCAGGGCGAGGAGGGCTGCTGCCCAGCCCCAGTTGGCGAAGTGGAAGGCCGGGAACATCGAAATGAGAAACACCGGGATGGTGAGGACGGCTGCCCCGACGAGCCGGGGGCCGAGCTTGGGGCTTTCGGCGGGGCCACTCGCGTCAGTCGGGTGCTTGGGGGGCCGGATCGTGGCCTTGTAGCCTGCCGCGGCGACGGTGGCGGTGATTTGTTCGTCTGTGATGGCCGCCGGGACGGTGACGTGGGCGGTCTCAAGGGGCAGATTGACGGAGGCTTCGACGCCGTGGAGTTTTCCGAGTTTGCGTTCGATCCGGTTGACGCAGGAGGCGCACGTCATGCCCTCGATATCGAGGTCAATGACACGGCTTCCGGATTGGTGCAGCAGTTGCTCGTTACGCACGGCGCCCTTCTGTTCTCATCGCTCGGTCCGTTCTGTGCCGTCCGCCGGCCCGCAAGGGCGCTCAGGCCTCGGTGGCGACCACGAGGTAGCCCGCTTCAGCGACCGCCTCGCCGATCTCGGCAAACGACAATGCTTCGCTGGAGGTGATCGTGACGCTGGAAATGCCGCCGGCCTTGAGGTCGACGTCGACCTTTTCGACGCCTGAGAGCGCCTCAAGTTCTTCGCTGACGGAGGACACACAGTGGCCGCAGGTCATTCCGGAAACGTTGACGGTAGTGGAAACGGTGCCCATGGCGTGCTCCTTGTCGCTGGGCAGGGGATGGTTCCCCGGCCCGGTGGTGGGGTGGGTGGTGCAATTCTTAGCGCAGGAGGCGGCCGATGGCATCGGCGGCCTCTTTGACTTTGAAATCGATGGCTTCGGCCCGCAGTTCCGGATCCGGCTCCGAGGCGGCGCCGACGACGCAGTGGCCGATGTGCTCTTCCACGAGCCCCAGGCTCACCGCGTGCAGGGCTTTGGTGACGGCGGCAACCTGGGTGAGGATGTCGATGCAGTATTTGTCCTCATCAACCATGCGGGCGATGCCTCGCACCTGGCCTTCGATCCGCTTGAGCCGGCGCAGGTAGGCCTCCTTATTGGAGGTGTAGCCGCGCTCCTCGTGGGGCGCCAGGGGGGCTGTGACGGGAACTTCGGACTCGCTCATGCCCTCAACATATACCCCCTAGGGGTATGTTTTCAAGCGTTCGGGGCGGCCCGGCGGTGAATTCGGCGCATGGCGGAAATTAAAGAGCTCCGGAGTGCGTTATTGGGGGATACGCACTCCGGAGCAGCTATTGGGTAGGCGGTTCATCCGGCCTACGTATCGAGCTTACTCGGCGGTAGTGGGATAGCGCCAGCACCCCGAATAACTACTTTCGCTTTATTTTCCTGCCGCCGGAACGATCAGGATTGGATGCTCCTGATGGTGGCTCAGCCATGCCGCCACGGAGCCATTGAGCGCCGCCGAAATGCGGTGGCCGAGTCCGGGTTCCGGGGTCCCCACCACGATCATGAGCGCGTTCGTCTCGGTGGCCAGCCTGCCGATCGCCCGGGCCGGGTCGCCCGCCAGGGTGCGCAGGCACCAGTCGATGCCCAGGCCGCCGCAGCTTGCCTCAATGGTGGAGCGCAGCTCCTGGGTTGTCGCCCGGATCTCGTCGTTGTCCGTGTCCGGATGCAGCGACAGTCGGTGCGCGGACCGCTCAGGATCCCACTCCACGAGGTAGCTGGCCTCGTCCACATACGCGCAGACCAGAGGCGCGGCGAGGCGCTTGGCAAGCGCTCCCGCGGTCTGCAGCACCTCGGGATGCTGTCCCGGAAGCACGGCCACCACGACGGGCGAGGGCCCGGCGGCGGACTCGGCGGACTCGGCAGACATACTTCATTCTTGCCCGGCGGTGTCGCATTGAACAGGGACTTACTTCCCGGTCCCGCGGCCGGACCCGTTGCGGTGCCGGTCCCGGCGCATCCCTTGTACACCCCGGGGGCGGGGCCTACGGTTGAAGAACACAGGAGGAGGTGGCTGCCGTGGAGATCTATATGTGGTGGCTGGATCTGGATTTGGCGAGTAAGGAATGGCTCCGGGAAAACCTCCGGACCATCGAGCTGCCCGAGACCGTCAAGCGGGGGATCTTCGACGCCGGCGGCGCCGGATCATTGACGGACGCGGACTGGGACTTTATCGAGACGCAGTCGGAGTTCGTCGACTGACGGCGGGGCCCGGCACGCCGGCGCACCGTCCCGGGACCACGGCGGCATCGCAAGAAAACCGTTGCGGCCTTCCGGTGCGGGTGGTTGCATGGGGGGCATGGCTACTGCAGAGAGTTATATCCTGGCGATCGGCACCAAGAAGGGTCTGTGGCTGGCGACCAGCCCGGACCGGAGGGAATGGTCCCTGTCCGGGCCGCATTTTCTGATGAGTGAAGTGCCCAGCATCGGCATCGACAGCCGCGGCGGGCGGACCCGGATCCTGGTGGGGGTCCGCTCCGAGCACTGGGGTCCCACCGTCTTTCACTCGGATGACCTGGGCGGGACGTGGGAGGAGCCCGAAAACGGCGCCATCACGTTCCCCGACGGCACGGACGCCGCCTTGGAGCGAATCTGGCAGATCCACCCCGATGCCGAGTCCCGGCCCGGCGTCGTCTGGGCAGGGTGCGAGCCGATCTCCGTCTGGAAATCGACCGATGGCGGCGAGCACTTCGAGCTCAACCGCGGCCTCTGGGATCATCCGCACCGCAGCGAATGGGGTGCCGGCTATGGCGGCGCCGCGGCCCACTCGATCGTCGTTGACCCCACGGGCGAGAAAGTTCACGTCGCCATGAGCACAGGCGGGGTCTACCGCTCGCTCGACGGCGGAGCTTCCTGGGAACCCCGCAACAGGGGGATTTCCGCCTACTTCATGCCGGACCCCAACCCGGAATTCGGCCAGTGCGTCCACAAGATCGCGGCGGACGCCGCCGTCGACGGCCGCCTGTATGCGCAGAACCACCACGGCGTGTACCGCAGCGACGACGACGCCGAATCGTGGGAATCGATCGCCGAAGGGCTCCCGGCGGACTTCGGCTTTGTGATGCTGACGCACCCGCGCCGGGCCGGTACGGCCTGGGTGATCCCGCTGAAGGCCGACGGCGAGCGGATTCCGCCGGACGGCAAGCTGGCGGTGCACCGGACGGACGACGCCGGTGCCAGCTGGAAGCGGCTCGACTCCGGTCTGCCGGACCCCGAGTACAACGCCGTGCTGCGCGATGCTGCGTGCGTCGACGAGGCCGAGCCCGCCGGCGTCTACTTCGGAACGCGGGGCGGCAGCGTCTATGCCAGTGCCGACGAGGGGGAGCACTTCAGCGAAGTGGCCTCGCACCTGCCGGACGTGCTGTGCGTGCGGGCTGCCACGGTTTCCGCTGCCCTGCTCCCGATGCAGCTGTGAGCCAGTGCAGCCGTGAAGGGCTGGAAACGCATGAACGGCGTCGTGACTAACGGCGTGCCCGTGCCGGCGGATTCCGCGATCAGTGTGGTCCTGCCGAGCGTCCTCCAACCGCTGGCCGGCGGGCAGTCCATCCTGACTGCGCCCGCGGAGGAAGCGGTGACGGTGGAGTGGGTGCTCGATACGGTGACCGGGGATTATCCGGCGCTGTCGCGGCGGTTGCGGGATGAAACCGGAACCGTTCGCCGTTACGTGAATATATACGTCAACGGGAATGAGATCCGGCGGCTGCAGGGCTTGGTGACGACGGTGGCACCGGGCCAGGAAGTCCTGATCATCCAGTCCGTGGCGGGAGGCTGACGCTTCAGGCGACCCGCCAGACGGTGCATTCGTCCGCGTTGATGGCCTTCCGCATGCCGGAATGGCGGTCCATGATCCAGACGACGCCGATTCCGGGCGCCGTCTCCTGGACGCGGCCGCGGCGGATCACGACATCGTCGTAGTTCGGGCCGACGCGCAAACGGGCCTCGATCTCGTCGCCGCGGTGCAGCTGGTCGAGGGCACGGATACGGGTTACATGGGCTTTCGCTTCCTTCAACATGACGGGGCCTCCTGGACTGGAGTTGGTGCCTGCTCTTGCCGGCCCTTCCAGTGTCCTGCGCCAATGTTGCGTCCGCGTTTCAGTGCGGTAAGGGGACGGTTAGTTTTCGGCGGCGGCCCGATTTCCGGCCCCGGCTCCGGTCCGATTCTTGCTCCGATGGCCGCCTGGGCACGTTCTTTGACCGCCTGCACGCGCGACGGCGGCCCGCCCCCGAAGGGACGGGCCGCCGTCGTAGGTGCGGAACTTCCGGTTGAGCGCGGTGCCGGTCAGGAGCGCCGCGGCCGGACTACTTGACGCCGAGCTGCTTGGTGGGCACCTTGAAGGTTTCCTTGGCCGTCAGGGCCGCAATGGTGGCGATCAGGCAGATGACTGCGGTGAAGATGCTGATCTGGACCCAGCCGCCGGGCTGGATGCCGCCCATGGCCGCCACGATCGCGGGGGCGAAACCCGCCATGAGGAAGCCCAGCTGGGTGCCGATGGCGAGGCCGGAGAAGCGGACGTTGGTGCTGAACATCTCGGCGTAGAAGGAGGGCCAGACCGCGTTGGCGGCAGCGTAGCCGAAGGAGAAGAACGCGATTGCCGTAAGGAACATGAGCGGGACGTTGCCGGACTCGAGGCTCAGCAGGAAGACCGGGGTCAGGGCTGCGCTGGACAGTGCGCCGTAGATGAAGACCGGCTTCCGGCCTATCTTGTCGGCGAGCATGCCGAAGAGCGGCTGGGTGCCCAGGGCCATGAAGTTGGCGCCGACGACGAGCCAGAGCGTGGTGGTGCCGTCCACGCCGGCAACGTTCTTGGCGTAGCTGATGGCCAGGGTCCCGAAGACCGTGGACACGGCGGCGATGAAGGCGCAGGCGATGACGCGGAGGACATCGCGCCAGTGGCCCTTGAGGAGGTCGGCCACCGGGAGCTTGGAGATCTGCGCGGTCTTCCGGGCTTCCTCGAATGCCGGCGGTTCGTGCAGGGTGCGGCGGATGAAGAACGCGACCAGCACAACCACGGCGCTGAGCCAGAACGGGATGCGCCAGCCGATGCTGTACTTGATGTCATCGGGCAGCGCCAGGACGGGGATGAAGACGAGGGCAGCGAGGATCTGGCCGCCCTGGGTGCCCGTGAGCGTCCAGGAGGTGAAGAACGAGCGACGGTTGTCCGGGGCGTGCTCCAGCGTCATCGAAGACGCACCGGCCTGCTCACCGGCCGCGGAGAAGCCCTGGCAGAGACGTGCCAGCACCAGCAGGACAGGGGCCCACCAGCCCACCGTCTTGAAGTCCGGAAGGCAGCCGATGACGAAGGTGGAGGCCCCCATCAGCAGGAGCGTGAACATGAGGACCTTCCGGCGGCCGATCCTGTCGCCGAAGTGGCCCAGGACGACGGCGCCGATCGGGCGGGCAATGTAGGCGAAGCCGAAAGTGGCGAACGACATGATCGCCGCGTTGGTGTCGGCGTCGGGGAAGAAAACATGCGGGAAGATCAGTGCCGCTGCCGAACCGAAGATGAAGAAGTCGTAGTACTCGACGGCGCTGCCCAGGAAGCTGGCAAGGGCCGCCTTCTTCGGCGTCCCTCCCGTGGTGGTGCCCGTCGCGGACGGGAGAGTCTGGCTCATGGTGTTCCTTTTGTGTGACGACGTTGTCGCGGATGGATCAGGAATGTCTCGACTGCCGCTTGCTTAAGTTTGGTGCAGCCGGAGGTCCGTGGAAAGACCCGGACTAGTAGCCACATGGTGGAAGCTACTTGTGCGATGTAGCAATCATGACTGTGAGCGTAGTCACCTGTCAAGAAAAATAATCACCATCTAGAAATAGTTCTCACTATGTGGGAGCATCGTTGTATGAGTGTGAATCAAGGCACAGAAGAGTCCGCCGTCTCCGCCGCCCCGGGGGAGGCCCTTGTGAGGCCTGCCAAGGCCGCCAAGGAGGACTCGCGGACGGACATGGTGGGGAAGGCCCTGGGCCTGCTGGTTCTCCTGGGCGACGAGCCGCGCGGCGCCAGCGCCGCCGAGATCTCCCGCCGGGCCGATCTGCCGTTCAGCACCACGTACCGCCTGCTCGGCTCGCTGACGCGGGACGGCTTCGTGGACTACGAGTCCGACGGGCGCCGCTACCACCTGGGCCTGCGCGTCTTCCAGCTTGGCCAGCGGGTTTCCAATCATCACGGCTTTGCGGGCACGGCACTTCCCATCCTGCGCCGGGTGACCGAGGAAACGGGCGAGGCCACCATTCTTTCCGTGCGTGACGGCATCCACCATCTGACGGTGAATAAGGTGGATGGCCCGCGAACCTTCCGCGTCACCAGCGATCCCGGCCATCTGGGGGCGCTGCACACCACCTCGGTGGGCAAGGCGCTGGTGGCGTTCGCCGATGACGCCACCCGCGCCCAGCTTCTCGATGAACTGCCCCTCGATCCGCTGACAGAGCATTCCATTACCGATCGCGACGCGTTCCGGGCGGAGATCGAACTGGTCCGCCGCCGTGGCTACGCCACGATGGACGAGGAAAACGAGGCCGGCATGCGCGCCGTCGCGGTTCCGGTGTTCAACGCCCAAGGTCACGCGTTTGCCTCCCTCGCCACGGCCGTGCCGGTGTTCCGGCTCAGCATGGAGGACCTGGTGGCCTGTGTGCCCCTGCTCCAGTCGGCCGCAGCTGAGCTCTCGGCCCGGCTGCCCCAGCGGTGACGTGCTCCGCCCGCCGCCCGGGGGTGCCTCGGGATGGCAGGCGCCGTCGTAATAATATGTTCGTCATTCGAACAAGTGTGCAACATGTGAACAAAGTCTGTAGTGTAATCCCCATCACCCGGCCCGCCGCGGACGCCTCAAGCGCCACGGCTCGCCGAGTGCAGTTGTCAAAGGAGCTAACCGGATGAGCAATCGAGCAGAATCCTTCCTCGTGGGACTCGTGGGAGACGGTGTCATGCCGTCCCTCACGCCCTACATGCATGAACGCGAAGGTGACGTCCAGGGCCTCCGGTACCTCTACCGCCCCATCGACCTGATCGAACTTGGCCTGCCCGGTCAGGCCGTGGGGGAGCTGCTGTCCGGTGCCCGGAGCCTCGGGTTCAACGGACTGAACATCACCCACCCCTGCAAGCAGCTCGTGCTCGACTACCTTGACGAGGTCTCCGCCGACGCCCGGCGACTCGGCGCCGTCAACACCGTGGTCATCCGGGACGGCCGCTTCATCGGGCATAACACCGACTTTTCCGGCTTCGCGGCGGCCCTGGCCTCCGGCCTCCCCGGGGCCGCCCTGGACCGTGTGGTCCAGCTGGGAGCCGGCGGCGCGGGATCCGCCGTCGCCTACGCCCTGCTCACGGCGGGTGTCCGGGAACTGGACCTCGTGGACACGGATGCGGCGCGCTGCGCCGCCCGGGCTGCCGAGCTCGCCGGGTTCTTCCCGGACCGGACGGTCACGGCCCGCACGACGGCGGAGCTGCCGCAGCTCATGCCCCGGGCCGACGGCCTGGTGCACTGCACCCCGGTGGGCATGGCCGCCCATCCGGGTGTTCCGCTGGACATGTCCCTCGTGGAGTCCCGGCACTGGGTGGCCGACATCGTGTACCGGCCGATCGAAACCGAGCTCGTCCGCGCGGCCCGGGCCAAGGGCTGCGACGTCCTTGACGGCGGCCGGATGGCGGTGGGGCAGGCCGCGGACGCGTTCCGGATCTTCACCGGGCGGGAGCCCGACGCGGACCGCATGCGCTCCCACTTCCTGGAACTCGTGGCCGCGGAAGAGGTGGCAGCCTGATGCGCACCGGAATCGCGACCGTCTGCCTCTCCGGCACCCTGCGGGAAAAAATGCAGGCCTGTGCGGTTGCCGGCTTTGACGGCATTGAAATCTTCGAACAGGACCTCGTCACGTCATCGCTGAGCCCGGAGGATGTCCGGAAGCTGGCCGCCGACCTCGGACTCACGCTGGACCTCTACCAGCCGTTCCGCGACTTCGACAGCGTTCCCGAGGACTTGCTCGCCGCCAATCTGCGCCGCGCGGACGCCAAGTTCCGGCTCATGTCCCGGCTGGGCATGGACACCATGCTGCTGTGCTCCAACGTGGGCACGGCCACGATCGACGACGACGAACTCCGGGCCGCCCAGCTCTCCCGGCTCGCGGACCTCGCGGGCGAACACGGTGTCAAGGTCGCCTACGAGGCCCTGGCCTGGGGCAAATACGTCAGCGACTACGAGCACGCCCACCGGCTGGTTGACATGGTGGACCACCCCCATCTGGGCACCTGCCTGGACTCCTTCCATATCCTCTCCCGCGGCTGGGACACCGCGCCGATTGAGGCTTTCAACCCGGCGAAAATCTTCTTCGTCCAGGTGGCCGATGCCCCCAAGCTGACGATGGACGTGCTGTCCTGGAGCCGGCACTACCGGGTGTTCCCGGGCGAGGGCCAGTTCGACCTTCCCAAGTTCATGGGCCACGTGGTCCGCGCCGGCTATACCGGACCGGTATCGCTGGAAGTGTTCAACGACGTGTTCCGCCAGTCCGACGTCGAACGCACGGCTATCGATGCCATGCGGTCGCTGATCTGGCTCGAAGAGCAGAGCGCCCGATGGCTCGAGGCCAACCCGGCCGCGGCTGAAAGCGGTGCGGCCGGCACTGCGGCCCGGCGCCGTTACCCGATGGAGCTTGCCACGCTTCCCCGGGTGGCCGAGCCCGCCGGCTTCAACTTCGCCGAAGTCCGGGCCGGGGACACCGCCGGCCTGGAAACGCTGCTCAGCCAGCTGGGATTTGCGTTCAACGGGCGCCATCGCACCAAGAACGTGCAATTGTGGACCATGGGCCGCGCCCGCTTGATCATCAACGAAGAACCCGCCGCCGGTCAGCACGCGGCCGCCGCCGCTGCCATTTCCACTGCTATTTCGGCCGTGGGGTTCGACGTCGACTCTCCCGTCATCGCCGCCGCCCGCGCCCAGCAGCTCAAGGCCCCCGCGGTGCCGCGCAAGAGCCAGGCCAACGAGGAAGTCTTCCAGGGTTTCGCAGCGCCGGACTCCACCGAGATCTTCCTCTGCCAGGGCAGCCCGGACGGCGCGGCAGCCTGGGTCGGCGAATTCGGGGAGCCTCATGAACCCGGCAACGCACGGCCTCCCGTTGTTGCAGCCGGCGGAACCGCTCCCGCCGCGGGCCCCGCAGCCGGTGCCGTGATTGACCACGTGAACCTCGCCCAGCCGTGGCAGCACTTCGACGAGGCCGTGCTGTTCTACACGAGCGCCCTCGCGCTGGAACCGCAGCCGTATGCCGAGGTGGCGAGCCCCACCGGGCTGGTCCGCTCCCAGGTGATGCTCACCGAGGACCGGGGCGTCCGCCTGGTGCTGAACCTGGCACCGCTGCTGCAGCAGGAGGCCGCCGGAACAAAAGAACCCGGCGAGTCCGGGACCGGCCACCGCCGCACCTACCAGGAGCACGTGGCCTTCGCCGTGACTGACCTCGTGGCCACCGCCCGCGCCGCCCGGGACCGCGGCCTGGACTTCCTGCAGATTCCGGCGAACTACTACGAGGACCTCGACGCCCGGTTCGCCCTGGACCCGGACTTCCTGGCCACGCTCCGCGAGCTCAACCTGCTCTATGACCGTGATGCCGACGGCGAATTCCTGCATTTCTACACGGCCACCGTAGGCAGCGTGTTTTTCGAAATGGTGGAACGCCGCGGCGCCTACGACGGCTACGGCGCTCCGAACGCACCCGTGCGGCACGCCGTCCAGTACGACCACCTGCACCAGCTGACACGCAGTTCCTGATCCCCACCCGACCAACAATCACACCCAGGAAAGGAGGTTGCTGTGCCTGAAGAATTGAACCTCGAGATCTTCAACGCCGACCCGATCACCGAAGACGTGTCCGACGAAGCCATGGAGGCCGCACCAAAGACGTACGCGCCGCTCGATGCCGCCGCAGAGCCGCAGGCGGACCTCAGCGCCGAGATGAAGGCGATCGGCGAAGCGTACGCGCAGGCCCTCAAAGGCGGAGCCCCGGCCGAAACCCAGCCGCGGCTCGACTACGCGCCGTACCGCAGCAGCGTCCTGCGCCACCCCACCAAGGATCTGCACCACGCGGATCCGGAAACCATCGAACTGTACTCGCCGGCGTTCGGGCACATGGACGTGCACGCGCTGGAAGCAGACCTGACCATCGCGCACAACGGCGAGCCGCTCGGCGAACGCATCGTGGTCTCCGGCCGGGTGCTCGACGGCGACGGACGCCCCGTCGCCGGCCAGCTTGTCGAAATCTGGCAGGCGAACTCCGCCGGGCGCTACATCCACAAGCGTGACCAGCACCCTGCACCGCTGGATCCCAACTTCACCGGCGTCGGCCGCTGCATCACGGGCGCGGACGGCTCCTACAGCTTCACCACCATCAAGCCCGGCGCCTACCCGTGGAAGAACCACCTCAATGCCTGGCGGCCGGCCCACATCCACTTCTCCCTGTTCGGGCAGGAGTTCACCCAGCGGATCGTCACCCAGATGTACTTCCCCGGTGACCAACTGTTCCCGCTGGACCCGATCTACCAGTCGATCGTGGACCAGGATGCCCGCGACCGGCTCGTGGCCACCTACAACCACGAGCAGACCAAGCCTGAATGGGCTCTGGCGTACAACTGGGACATCGTCCTGACCGGGTCCAAGCGGACCTGGACCGAAAACGAGGCATTGGGCGCAGGAGGCGATGAGGATGAATAGCAACGCCGTGGGTAAACTCACCCCGACACCGGGCCAGACCGTGGGGCCGTTCTATGGCTACGCCCTGCCCTTCGCCAAGGACCGCGAGCTCCTGGCTCCCGGATCCCCGGGTTCCATCCGGCTCCAGGGCACCGTCTATGACGGCGCCGGGCACCCGATCCCGGACGCGATCCTGGAGATCTGGCAGGCCGACGCGGACGGCAGGGTCCCGCACCGCACTGGCTCCCTGGTCCGGGACGGCTACACCTTCACCGGCTTCGGCCGCAGCGCTGTCGGCAACACCGGCGCCTTCACCTTCACCACGGTGAACCCCGGCCCCACCGAGGAGGGCGCGGCGCCGTTCATCGCCGTCGCAGTCTTTGCCCGGGGCCTGATTAACCGCCTTTTCACCCGCGTCTACCTGCCGGAAGACGAGGAAGCCCTGGCCAAGGATCCGCTGCTCAGTTCGCTTGACCCGGACCGCCGCGAGACCCTGATCGCGCGCCGGGATCCCGACGGCGGCCTGACCTGGGACATCCGCCTCCAAGGCGACGGCGAGACCGTGTTCCTGGATTTCAGCGACGTCGAGGGTGCCTCGAAGTGACCTCCTTCGAGACCGGCGGCGGCGCCGGCCTGCACGGCGACTTTGGCCTGCTGAACCCCGTGTCGGCGTCGCCCCTGGTGACGGCGCTGACCGGGGACCGTGCAGTGCTCGCCGCCATCCTGGAGGTCGAGGCGGCCTGGGCGGCGGTCCTGGATGAGGCGGGCCTCGCCCCGGCCGGGTCCGCAGCGGTGGTGGCCACGGCCGCGCAGGTGCAGCGGTACGACGTCGCAGACATCGCCGTGCGCGCTCAGGGCGGGGGAAACCCGGTCATCCCGCTGCTCGCTGACCTCCGTGAACAGGTCAGGGCCCTGGACGGCGCCGGCCTTGGCGCGGTACGGGCCGTCCACACGTCGCTGACCAGCCAGGACGTCCTCGACTCGGCCCTGATGGTGCTCGCCACCAGGGCCGTGCGCGAGCTGCTCACCGAGCTCACGGCGGCGACGTCGGCCCTCGCCGGCCTGGCCGAAGCCCATGCCCGGACGCTCTGCGTGGGCCGCAGCCTGACCCAGCACTCGCTGCCCTTCAGCTTCGGGCTCCGGGCCGCGCAGTGGTTTGCCGGGCTGGCCGCCGCCGGCCGCCGGCTCGAAGCACTCGAACTGCCGGTCCAGACCGGCGGCGCCGCCGGGACCCTGGCCGCCGGCACTGTACTGACGTCCGGCGCTGCACTGACGTCCGGCACCGGGCTCATCGCCGGGCCGCTGTCACCCTTCGATCTCTCCGACCGGCTGGCCGCCCGCCTCGGACTCGCCACCGTTCCGGCGCCCTGGCACACCAACCGTGTTGCCGTGACCTCGCTCGGCGATGCCCTGGCCACCGTGACGGACGCTGCCGGAAAGATTGCCGCCGACGTCCTGTTCCTGAGCCGGCCGGAAGTGGCCGAGCTCGCCGAACCGCGTGCCGCGGGCCGCGGCGTGTCCTCGGCCATGCCGCAGAAGCAGAACCCGGTGCTGTCCGTTCTGATCCGCAGCGCCGCCCTGCAGGCGCCGGCCTTGGGCGCCCAACTGCACCTTGCCGCCGCCAATTTCAACGACGAGCGACCCGACGGAGCCTGGCACAGCGAATGGGCGGCCCTGCGCCAACTGCTGCGCCTGGCCCTCGGCGCCGCGGGACAGCTCCGCGAACTGGCCGAAGGGCTGCAGGTGTTCCCCGGTTCCATGCGACGCAACCTCGACCTCGCCGGCCCGCTGCTTCTCTCCGAAGCCGTCAACTCCGCCGTCGCGCCGCTTCTGGACGCCCGCAGCGCCGGGGCGGGACCGGGCCGTGCCGGCAAGCAACTACTGCAGGAGGTCGTCGACCAGACCCTCCAGGCCCCGGCCTCGGAGCAGGCGGCCATCTACCGGAAACTGCTCCGGGCGGCCGTCCCTGAGGAACTGCTCGCGGACAGCCGGCTTGAGGAGCTCCTGGACCCGGCCAACTACCTCGGCCAGGCCGTTGAGATCACCCGCCGCATCCTCGCTGCGTACCCGGAATACGCCGCCGGCCCGGCCTCACCCGAATATGACCGTGCCACCGCCCACCAACTCCAGAACGGAGCCTCCCGTGGCTAGACCTACCGTCAAAGCAGTCCTGCTCTCGCCCCAGCGCGCGCTCGGCGACAAGCCCCTCCTGATCGTGGGGCCCTCGCTCGGAACGTCCTCCCTGCTGTGGAGCCAGGCCGGCACCCTGCTGGGGTCCGACGTCGACGTCGTGGCCTGGGACCTGCCCGGCCACGGCGTCTCGCCCGCGGCGCAAGAGACGTTCACTGTCGCTGAACTGGCCGACGCCGTGATCGGCCTGGTCGATTCGATCGCCCCCGGCGCACGCTTCCACTACGCCGGGGTGTCGCTCGGCGGGGCCACCGGCCTGCAACTGGGCATTAAGCACGGCGACCGGCTCAAGAGCCTCTCCGTGCAGTGCTCCGGCGCGAAGCTCGGCACTCCCGAGGGCTGGCTGGAACGGGCCGAGACTGTGCGCACCCAGGGAACCCCGGTGATGATCCAGGGCTCCGCTCAGCGCTGGTTCGCCCCGGGGTTCATGGACCGTCAGCCGGAGCTCAGCGGCCGGCTCCTGCACACCCTCCGTGACGCCGACCGCTTCAGCTACGCCTTCTGCTGCGAGGCCCTGGCGGGCTTTGACGTCCGGGACCAGCTCGGCACCATCCGCGTCCCCACCCAGGTGATTGCCGGCGCCCTGGACTCCGTGGCTCCGCCCTCGATGGCCGAGGAAGTGGCCGCGGGCATCACCGCCGGCGGCGGCACCGCCACGGCCGTCAGCCTGGAGGGCGTGGCACACCTGGCCCCGTTCGAGGCACCTGCCCACGTTGCCGATCTACTCAAGAGCCTCATCACCTGGACCGAGACCCAAGGAGCCGGCGAATGAGCGGCCCCGAGCTCGACGGACCCCGGCGAAACGGCGTAGTCCAGCCCGGCGCGACAAGCCAGGAAATCTACGACGGCGGCATGAAAGTCCGCCGTGAAGTCCTCGGCGCCGCGCACGTGGACCGTGCCAACGCCAGCAAGGATTCCTTCACCGAGGACTTCCAGGACATGATCACCAGGATCGCCTGGGGCGGCATCTGGACCCGGCCCGGGATCAGCCGGCAGATGCGTTCCGCCGTCACCATCACCGCCATGGTGGCGCACGGGCACTGGGAAGAACTGGCCATGCATATCCGCGCCGCCATCACCAACGGCCTGAGCCGGGATGAGATCAAGGAAATCCTGCTCCAGACCGCCATCTACTGCGGAGTCCCCTCCGCCAACACCGCCTTCAAGACCGCCCAGCAGGTGTTCCATTCCATGGACAACGAAGCAATGGAAACTGCAGAAATGGACGACGAATCATGAACCAGGCCTTTATTTACGATGCCGTGCGGACGCCGTTCGGGAAGTTCGGCGGCGGGCTCGCGGCCGTGCGTCCGGATGATCTTGCCGCGCACGTGATCCGCGAGGCGGTGAAGCGTACCCCGGGCCTCGATGTCGAGCGGATTGACGAGGTGGTGTTCGGCAACGCGAACGGCGCGGGCGAGGAAAACCGCAACGTCGCCCGGATGGGCACCCTGCTGGCGGGGCTGCCGGTCTCAATCCCGGGCACCTCGGTCAACCGGCTGTGCGGATCCTCGCTGGACGCGGCGATCATCGCCTCCCGGCAGATCAACACCGGTGACGCCGAGCTCATGCTGGTCGGCGGCGTCGAGTCGATGTCCCGCGCTCCTTGGGTGCTGCCCAAGACCGAGAAGCCCTACCCGGCCGGGGACCTGACCCTGGCCTCAACCACGCTGGGCTGGCGCCTGGTGAACCAGGCCATGCCGGCGGACTGGACCATCTCCCTGGGCGAGGCCACCGAACGGCTGGCCGAGAAGTACGGGATCACCCGCGCGGCGCAGGACGAGTTCTCCGCGGCCTCCCACAACCTGGCCGCCGCGGCGTGGGACGAGGGCTTCTATGACCGCCTGGTCACCCCGGTTCCGGGCACGGACCTGGTCCGCGACGAAGGCATCCGGGCGGGTTCCTCTGCGGAGAAGCTCGCAGGGCTCAAGACCGTGTTCCGGACCGTGAACGGCACCGTCACCGCCGGGAACGCCTCGCCGCTCTCCGATGGCGCGTCGGCGGCGTGGCTGGGATCCGAGAGGGCCGCAGGGCTGCTGGGGATGGACCCGCTGGCCCGGATCGCGGGGCGCGGCGCGCACGCGAACGATCCCCAGTTCTTCGGCTACGCCCCGGTTGAGGCCGCGAACAAGGCCCTCGCGAAGGCCGGGATCGGCTGGGACGAGGTCGGCGCCGTCGAACTGAACGAGGCGTTCGCCGCGCAGTCCCTGGCGTGCATCAACGCCTGGGGCATCGACCCGTCCATGGTGAACCGGCACGGCGGCGCGATCGCGATGGGCCACCCGCTGGGCGCCTCGGGCGGCCGGATCCTGGGCACCCTGGCCCGCACCCTGCTGGCCACCGGGGAACGCTGGGGCGTCGCCGCGATCTGCATCGGCGTCGGCCAGGGCCTCGCCGTCGTCCTCGAAAACGTCACCACCGCCGCATTGGCATAACCCGTCGGCCTAACCCGCCGGCCTAACCCGCCGGCCCAAGGAGAACACAGCCATGCTGAATTTCATTGACACTGTCGGCGAGGCCGTCGCCGGCATCAAGGACGGCTCCACCGTCATGATCGGCGGCTTCGGCAACGCCGGCCAGCCGTTCGAACTCATCGACGCGCTGCTGGAGTGCGGCGCCACCGACCTCACCGTGGTGAACAACAACGCCGGCCAGGGCGACCAGGGCCTGGCCCTGCTGATCAAGGAGGGTCGGGTGAAGAAAATGATCTGCTCCTTCCCCCGCCAGTCTGACTCCTGGCACTTCGACGCCAAATACAAGGCCGGGCAGATCGAGCTCGAACTCGTCCCGCAGGGGAACCTCGCCGAGCGGATCCGCGCCGCCGGCGCCGGGATCGGCGGCTTCTTCACGCCCACCGGCTACGGCACCATGCTCGCCGAGGGCAAGGAAACCCGCTTCCTGGACGGCAAGTGGCAGGTGTTCGAGACCCCGATCCACGCCGACGTCGCCCTCATCAAGGCGCTCACGGCCGACGGCAAGGGCAACCTCGTCTACCGCAAGACGGCCCGGAACTTCGGCCCCATTATGGCCGCCGCGGCCACACACAGCATTGTCCAGGTCTCCGAGATCGTGCCCACGGGCGGCCTGGACCCGGAGGTCATCGTGACCCCCGGAATCTACATCAACAGCATTGTGAAGGTGGCCTGAGATGAGCATCCCGACAAATGACCAGGCAAGTGTCCGGACCATCCAGACGTCCGACAAGCCTCTGGGCCGTGACGACCTCGCCCGCCTCGTGGCAAAGGACATCACGCCCGGATCCTTCGTGAACCTCGGCATTGGCCAGCCCACCCTGGTCTCCAATTATCTGCAGCCGGAGCAGAACGTCACGCTCCACACCGAGAACGGCATGCTCGGCATGGGCCCGGAAGCCACCGGGGACCAGATCGACGGCGACCTCATCAACGCCGGCAAGATCCCCGTGACCGAACTGCCCGGGGCATCCTACTTCCACCACGCGGACTCCTTCGCGATCATGCGCGGCGGGCACCTAGATATCTGCGTGCTCGGCGCCTTCCAGGTCTCCGCCACGGGCGACCTCGCCAACTGGCACACCGGCGCCCCGGACGCGATCCCCGCCGTCGGCGGTGCCATGGATCTCGCCACCGGTGCCAAGGACGTCTTCGTCATGATGACGCTCCTGACCCGCGACGGCGCGTCCAAGCTGGTGGAGACGTGCACCTACCCGCTCACCGGGATCGGCTGCGTGACCCGCGTCTACACCGACAAAGCCGTCTTCCTGACCGGACCCGATGGCGTCCAGGTCCGGGAAACCTTTGGTTGCACCCTCGAGGAACTCCAGGACATGGTTCCCGTCCCGCTCCGGGCCGCGTCCGCGGACGGAAGCTGACGGCCCTGCACGGGGATACCCTGCGCCCGGATAAAGTGATGCGGGACCGGGAGGCGAGAAATGATTGAGGCAGCCAAGAGCGGCGGCGCGCCCGCGGCCAGCGACCAGTACGTGCAGTCGCTGGCACGCGGGCTCGCCGTGATCCGCGCCTTCGATACCGAACACCCCAAGATGACGCTGACCGAGGTCGCGGCCCGGACCGAACTGACCCGGGCCACGGCCCGGCGGTTCCTGCACACCCTCGTGGAACTGGGCTACGTCCGCACCGACGGCAAGATCTTCGCCCTGACCGCCAAGGTGCTGCAACTCGGCTACGCCTACTTGTCCGGGTTGTCCCTTCCCCAGCTCGCCCAACCGCACCTGGAGAAACTCTCGCTCGAACTGGGGGAGTCGACGTCGGCCGCGGTGCTCGAAGGCACCGACATCGCCTACGTCGCCCGGGTATCCACCCGGCGGATCATGACCGTCGGGATCACGGTGGGCACCCGCTTCCCCGCCTACGCGACCTCGATGGGCCGGGTGCTGCTCGCGGCCCTGCCGCCGGCCCAGCTGGATGAGTACCTCGCGGCCGCCGAGATCCGGCCCCTCACGCCCGGGGCCATCGGGACGCGGGCTGACCTCCTGGCGGAACTGGACACGGTCCGCGCCCAGGGCTGGTGCCTGCTGAACCAGGAACTGGAGCTGGGACTGATGTCCATCGCGGCGCCCGTCCACGACGGACCCAAGGTGGTGGCAGCCGTCAACGTCTCGCTACAGGCCCAAACGGTGTCCGCTCAGCCCGACCCCGGGGCCTATCTGGCTGCGGTACGTGAAGCGACTCTGGCCACGGCAGAACTCATCTCAGAGGACCTGACCTCCGGCCGATGAAGCCCCCTTGAGGACCGGCCAGCCGGTCAGGCAGGCGGACCTGAGATGGGCCCCGTTGAAACCCGGATCGTGACGCCCGCGGGATCGTCACTGATTTTCAGGTGCAGATCCCGGCCCACCAGCAAGGTGTGGATGTCGTCGCTGCCTTCCGGCGCGATCTGCTCGGCCAGCCGCGTGACGGCCAGTGCCATGGCCCGGCCCCAGTCGTGGGGATCCATGCTGGATGATTCAGCGGTCGCTGAATACTTCTCTGGTTCAGTCATCTGCCCCCGCTTTCGGTGTCCGGAGCGTCGGCTCCGGCACATCAGGAGGCCCAGTCTAGTGACACCGCCCAGCCGGCGTCCACGAATCCCGCCAGCCCTGCACAGATTGCGCGGGCACTCCGGCTAGGATTTCACTTCGGGACCTCTCCCGCCATTCGCCCCGAAGGACGCCATGACTGAGAACAACACCGCGACGTCGGAGACCCCGGACAGCACAGGGTCCAGGCGCGCCGCCGTGGTCATCAACCCCATGAAGTCACCCGGAGAGAGCTTCCGCGCCTCCTTCTTCCGCCTGTGCGAGACCCAGGGCTGGGCCGAGCCGCTCTGGCTGGAGACCACCAAGGAAGACACCGGCCTCGGCCAGGCCCGCGAGGCCTTGGAGGCGGGAGTCGACGTCGTGATCGCCGCGGGCGGCGACGGAACAGTCCGCTGTGTGGCGGAGGTCCTTGCGGGCACCGGGACTCCGATGGGCCTGGTACCGATGGGCACCGGCAATCTGCTGGCCCGCAACCTCGGGGTCGACATCACCGACCCCGTGGCCGCCAGCTACGACGTCCTGAGCGGCACGGACGCCAAAGTGGACGTGGTGAAGGCCAGGCTGGACCACGCCGAGGAGGAGCACACCTTCCTTGTCATGGCAGGACTTGGGTACGACGCCGCGATCATGGCCAACACCGTGGATCAGCTCAAGGACCGCGTGGGCTGGCTCGCCTATGTCGAAGCGGGCATCCGGCACCTGCCGGGCAAGCCCATCAGGGCGAAGATCAGCATTGACGGCCAGCACCCGGTGCGGCGCCGGATCCGCAGCGTCATGGTCGGAAACTGCGGCAAGATCATGGGCGGCGTGGAGATCTTCCCCGACGCCAAGGTCGACGACGGCATCCTCGACGTCGTGATCCTGGCCCCCGTCGGCCGGTTCGGCTGGCTGGGCGTGCTGGCCGGCGTCTTCGGCCGGAACAACCCCAAGAACTCCTCGGTCGAGTACTTCGCCGGAAAGTCAGCCGAGATCGAGCTCGCCCACGAGCAGGAATTCCAGCTCGACGGCGACCCCCTCGGCAAGGCCAAACACCTCAGTGTCACGGTGGAACACGAGGCACTCACGGTCCGGATGACGGCCGTCTAGCTGGGGGCCAACCGAGTACTACCCGGACGCTGAGCCGAACGGTCGTTCGCAAAGGCAAGTAATCAGCACTCGTGACGGGCGGCACGGGCACCGGCTTGTATAGGCAGTGGCATCACAGAGATGCTGCCGTCTAGCAGTAGGGGTTGGCCGTGGCGATTCCATCCGAAGAATCCGAGCTCATGGCCTCGCCGGCCCCTCTCCGGGTCGCCGTCATAGGCGCAGGCTACTGGGGACCCAACCTGGCCCGCAATTTCAAGGCGGCACCCGACTGGGAACTGGCGGCCATCGTGGACATGGACCGCGCCCGGGCCGCTAAACTCGCCGCAGCACACGGCGACGTCGCCGTCTGCGGATCCGTCCAGGAGCTCCTGGACACGGTCGACGTCGACGCCGTCGCCATCGCGACACCGGCCCACACCCACCACGGCATCGCCCTCACGGCACTGCGTGCCGGAAAGCACGTCCTGGTTGAAAAGCCGCTCGCGGACGCCCGGGCCAAGGGCCTGGAAATGGTCGCCGAAGCCGAGACCCGCGGCCTGGTCCTGATGGCGGACCACACGTACTGCTACACCCCGGCCGTCCTGAAGATCCGGGAACTGATCGCCGACGGCTCCCTGGGCGAAATCCTGTTCATCGACTCCGTCCGGATCAACCTTGGGCTCGTCCAGCCGGACGTGGACGTCTTCTGGGACCTTGCCCCGCACGACTTGTCCATCCTCGACTTCATCCTTCCCGGCGGCCTCAGGCCGGCCGAAGTGTCCGCTCACGGCGCGGATCCGCTCGGCACCGGCAATGCCTGCGTGGGCCACCTGACCTTCGCACTGTCCGGCGGCGGGATGGCCCATGTGCACGTGAACTGGCTCAGCCCCACCAAAATCAGGCAGCTGGTGGTCGGCGGTTCCCGGCGCACGCTGGTCTGGGACGACCTGAACCCGCAGCAGCGGCTCAGCGTGTACGACCGGGGGGTCAGCCTGGACGCCCAGTCGCGGTCCGCGGCGGAGCGGAAGGCATCGGCCATTTCTTACCGGCTGGGTGACACCTGGTCCCCGGCCCTGCCCGAACACGAGGCACTCGGCCAGATGGTGGCCGAATTCGCCAGCAGTATTTGGCAGCAGCGGCCCGCACGGACCAGCGGGGCCGCCGGGCTCCGCGTACTTTCGGTGCTGGAGGCAGTCAGCAGCAGCCTCGGCGCGGCCGGGCGGCCCGCCGCCGTAACAGGGAACGAATTTCAGCTGGAAGGAACACGATGAGCACACTGCAAGGGGCCACGGTCCTGGTGACCGGCGGGGCCGGAACCATCGGGTCCACAATTGTTGACCATTTGCTCGCCGCCGGAGCCGGGCGGATCGACGTCCTCGACAACCTCGTCCGCGGACGCCGCGCCAATCTCGATGACGCCATGGAAAGCGGGCGGGTGCACCTGGTCGAAGGCGACCTCCGCGACCGGGACCTCGTCCACGACCTCACCCGCGGCACCGACATCGTGTTCCATCAGGCCGCCATCCGGATCACCCAGTGCGCCGAAGAACCCCGGCTCGCCCTGGAAGTCCTCGTGGACGGAAGCTTCAATGTGCTCGAGGCCGCGGCCGAACACCGGGTGGACAAGCTCATTGCCGCCTCCAGCGCCTCCGTCTACGGCATGGCAGAGGAGTTTCCGACCACCGAACGCCACCACCACCACAACAACGACACCTTTTACGGAGCGGCCAAGTCCTTCAACGAAGGCATGGCCCGCAGCTTCCGGGCCATGACCGGGCTGGACTATGTCCTGCTGCGCTACTTCAACGTCTACGGGCCCCGGATGGACGTCCACGGCCTGTACACCGAGGTGCTGGTGCGCTGGATGGAGCGGATCGCGGACGGCCAGCCGCCGCTGATTTTCGGTGACGGGTTGCAGACCATGGACTTTGTCCACACCCGGGACATCGCGCGGGCCAACATTCTGGCCGCGGGAAGCGGAATCCGCGAGGGCGTGTACAACGTCGCCAGCGGTTCCGAGACGAGCCTGCTGGAACTCGCCGAGGCGCTCCTGAGGGCGATGGATTCGGGCCTGCAGGTCGAACACGGCCCGGACCGCGCCGTCAATGGCGTCGTCCGCCGGCTGGCGGACACGACGGCGGCAGAACGTGATCTCGGCTTCACCGCCGAAACCGGGCTGGAGGAGGGGCTGCGCGAACTCGTCGACTGGTGGCGTCCGCTGCGCGGCGAGATCGCCGCCGCCCGGGTGGGAGGCGTCCGGTGACCATCGAGCAGGACCAGCTCCAAGACCAGGTGCTGAGCCGGATCAATGTCATGAAGCCGTGGCTAGGAACCGAGGAAGCCGAGGCCGTTGCCGAGGTGATCGCCTCCGGCTGGGTGGCGCAGGGCCCCCGGGTGACCAGGTTCGAGGACGCTTTTGCCGCAGCGCAACAGGCGCCGCACGCCGTCGCCGTCTCCAACTGCACCACCGCACTGCATCTGGCGTTGAAAGTTGCCGGCATCGGGCCCGACGACGACGTCGTGGTTCCCTCCCTTTCCTTCATTGCCACCGCCAATGCCGCCACGTACGTCGGGGCCCGGCCGGTGTTTGCCGACGTCGAAGCGGACACCGGGAACGTGTCCGCACGCAGCCTCGCGGCGGCCCTGACCCCGGCCACCCGGGCCGTGATCGTCGTGGACCAGGGCGGCATGCCTGTGGACCTCGACCCGATCCGCGAGCTCTGCGACCCACTGGGTATCACGGTGATCGAGGATTCCGCCTGCGGGGCAGGATCCACCTACCGGGGGCGTCCGGTCGGGGCGGGGGCCGAGCTCGCCGCCTGGTCCTTCCATCCCCGCAAAATCCTCACAACAGGCGAGGGCGGCATGTTGACCACCAAGAACCCGGAGTGGGCCGCCCGCGCGCGCCAGTTGCGGGAACATTCCATGAGCGTGTCGGCAAACGACCGGCATGCAGCGCTGCTCGCCCCGGCCGAAGAGTATCTGGAGATCGGCTTCAACTACCGAATGACGGATCTGCAGGCGGCCGTCGGGCTCGTGCAGCTGGGCCGGCTTCAGGAAGCCGTCGCCCGGCGCCGCGGAATTGTCGCCGGCTACCGGGCTGCCCTGGCCGATCTCGACGGCCTGCGGTTCAGCCAGGATCCCGCCTATGGCACCAGCAATTTCCAGTCGTTCTGGTTCGAGGTCCTGCCGGACTTCGGGCTGGGAAGGGAGGAGTTGCTCGCTCATCTCGCCCGCGACGGCATCTCGGCGCGGCGCGGCATCATGGCGGCGCACCGGCAGCCGGCCTACGCCGGACGGGACACCGGCACGGCCGATTTGTCCGTGACGGAACGGCTCACGGACAACACCGTCATTCTTCCCGTCTACCACCAGTTGACGCCGGACGAGCAGTTCCGGGTAATCCAATCCCTTCGGATGGCCGGCGGGCGGAACCATGGATGAGCTGCTCCTCATCGCCGCGAGCGGCCTGGCGCGTGAAGTGCTCGCCGCGGTCCGCGAGGGCGGACGATTCAATGTCATCGGGATCCTAGACGACGACGCCGGCAGGGCCGGAACCGTCGTGGACGGTGCCCGCATCCTTGGCCCGGCCAGCGACGCCCTCCGCTATCCGGAAGCCGGCATCGTGGTGTGCGTCGGCGCCGGCAGAGGACGCGCCCGGATTGTGGAGCGGCTGGCCGCCCTCGGCGTCCCGGACCGCAGATACGCCACGGTCCTCGATCCTTCTGTCCGGATCCCGGCTGGATGCACGATCGGCCGCGGCAGCGTCTTGCTGGGCCACGTCACCCTGACCGCCGGGGTGACGCTTGGTGAGCACGTGGTGGCGATGCCTGGCGTGACGTTCACTCACGACGACGTCGTGGAGGACTTCGCCACGTTCGCCGCCGGGGTTTCGCTCGGCGGCGGTGTCAGGGTCGGGCGCGGCGCCTACCTGGGCATGAACGCCAGCGTGCGGGAAGGCTCCTCGGTGGGTGCGGGCGCCACCGTCGGCATGGGCGCGGCCGTCCTGGCCGACGTGCCCGAGGACGAGACGTGGGTGGGCGTGCCGGCACGGGTCTTACGGGCCGGAATTCAGAGCGGAACGGCGGCCTAGCCCCATGGGAATCCGCACTACAGCCCCAGATCAAGTGATGCGTGCACCGCAAAACCTCCACCCGAACGCGCGCCACGGAGTGCTCGTGCTGCTGACCCTCTATCTGGCAGCCCTCGGTTGCATCGGTTTCTGGCCCACGCCGGTGGACCGGCCCCTCTCCGGCTTCCTGAACGACATTCTCTCGGCCTTGCAGGAGCACAGACTGACAGCTGGAATCGACTACCACGTTGTGGAGGGCACGGCCAACGTCCTTCTCTTCATCCCACTTGGCCTCTTCCTGGCCCTCTTGTTGCCGGTGCGTAAGTGGTGGTTGGCTGCTCTGGCCGGCCTCTTCACTTCCGCGGCGATTGAAGCTGTCCAGTTCCTGCTGCTCAGTCAGCGCCAGGCCAGCATCCGGGACGTCATCAACAACTCCCTCGGCGCGTTGCTGGGCGCCCTGATCATCAGGCTGGCGCGCACCCGGCCCCGGGCAGCGAAACCTCAGCCAACCCCCAGTCCAGGAACCCCCGACGGCAGGAACGACATGACAACGGTGGCCAACTCAGCAGACGTGGCCGAAACGGCCAGCATCGGTGAGGGCACCCGCATCTGGCATCTTGCCCAGATCCGCGAGGACGCGGTTCTGGGCAAGAACTGCAACATCGGCCGTGGCGCGTACGTCGGACCGGGAGTGGAGGTGGGGGATAACTGCAAGCTGCAAAACTATGCGCTGGTCTATGAGCCCGCCCGCCTGGCCGACGGCGTCTTCGTCGGCCCTGCAGCAGTGCTGACCAATGATCTGCACCCGAGGGCCATCACCCCCGACGGCACGCTCAAGGGCTCGGACGACTGGGTGGCCGTCGGGGTCAGCATCGGCAAAGGGGCCTCCATCGGCGCCCGTGCCGTGTGCATCGCCCCCGCCTGCATCGGCGAGTGGGCCACCGTGGCGGCAGGCGCCGTCGTGACCAAGGATGTACCAGCCTTCGCCGTGGTTGCCGGCGTGCCGGCACGCCAGATGGGCTGGGTGGGGGAGGCCGGGCAGCCGTTGAAGCAGGACGACGGCGGAAGCTGGCTCTGCCCGGTCACCGGGCGCCGGTACGTCGAATCCAACGGGCAGCTACGGCCCGAGAAGATCTCCTGAGGGAGCGAAGACTTATGGCTGACAAAGTGGTTTTAGGCGGCACCCCTGTGGATCTTGTGGATCCGGAGGCGGCCCTGGATGTCATTCTGGACAGGGCGGCCCGCCCCGGTGACCGTCCGCTTGCCGTGGCGTCCGTGAATCTGGACCACCTTCATCATTTCGGCACCGGGGGGCGCTGGGCGGGGACCCTGCACGCGGACCCCGCCAGCACCGCCGACTGGCTCTATCTACTTGACGGCGCACCCCTTGTTGCCCAGTCGCGGAGGCTCACCAGACGCCACTGGCCCCGCCTGGCCGGCAGCGATCTCGCGGCTCCCCTGTTGGCCCGCGCGGAAGACCGGGGCCTCCGCGTGGGGTTCCTTGGCGGGTCGGACGAGAGCCACCGGCTCCTGACGGCCAAAATCGCCCGGGAACATCCGCGGCTTAGAGTCGCGGGGATGTGGTCGCCGTGCCGGGAAGACCTCGCCTCGGCGGAAGAATCGAAACGGATCGCCGGCAGCATTGCCAGTTCCGGCGCGCAAATACTATTTGTCGGCCTGGGCAAACCCCGCCAGGAGCTCTGGATGGACCGGTACGCAGGGCTCACCGGCGCGGGCGTCCTCCTGGGCTTCGGTGCGGCGGTTGATTTCCTGGCCGGTCGGGTGAGTCGCGCGCCCCAATGGGTGAGCGACCACGGACTGGAATGGGGCTTCCGGCTGGCCTTGGAACCTCGGCGCTTGGCCGGACGCTATCTTGTCGACGGGCCTCCGGCGTACGTCAAACTCCGCACCCGGTCCCGCGCGGTTACGCCCACCCTTCCCGAACAACCGCCTACCGGCGTGCCGGCCTACAGAACTCCGGGCCACTTCACCGGGCCCGATGGATCGGCGGACGTTGCGGCCGTCATCGTTACGTACAACAGTTCCCGCGACATCAATGGCCTGCTGATGAGCCTGCGCACCGAAACGCGGGATCTGACCCTGCGAGTCCTGGTCGCAGACAACTCCTCCAGCGACGGCACGCTGGGGCTGGTCCGCCGCCGTCACCCGGACGCCATCGCGTTCCCGACCGGAGGCAACCTGGGATACTCCGGCGGCATTAATGCCGCCATGCGGCGGGCTGGGGACGCGGCCACCGTGCTGGTGCTCAACCCCGACCTGCGGGTGGAACAAGGCAGCGTCAAGACAATGCTGCACAGGCTACAGGCCTCAAAGGCAGGTGCCGTTGTGCCCCGGTTGGTTGATCCGAGCGGGGCGGTCAGCCCCACGCTGCGCCGCGAACCGAGCATTGCGCGGAGTCTCGGTGATGCGTTCCTGGGCCGGCGCGCGGCCAGCCGGCCGGCGTGGCTGGCAACGAGTGATTTCGACACCGAAAGCTACGCCCATCCACACACTGTTCATTGGGCAACGGGTGCCGCGCTGATGGTGCGGCGTGCGGTGGCAGATGCCCTGCCGTGGGACGAATCGTTCTTCCTCTACTCCGAGGAGGTCGATTTCTTCCGCCGCCTGCGGATGCTGGGTGAAACCGTCTGGTACGAACCTGCCGCGACCATGACCCATGTGGGTGGGGGGTCCGGCGCGTCACCGGAGTTGAACGCCTTGCTTGCCGTCAACTGCATCCGCTACATCCGCAAATACCATTCGACGGCCTACGCGGGGGCCTTCCGCGGCGCCGTGGTCCTGTCCGAAGCTCTTCGGTCCTGGAGGGCCGACCGCAAGGGCGTCCTGTGGACGGTGCTGAACGAACAGCTCTGGACCAGCCTGCCCGGGCCCACGAGCGAGGCGCATGTTGAAGACTTCCCGCACGGTTCCGTGATTATCCCGGCCCACAATGAGTCCCAAGTGATAGCGCGAACCCTGGCGCCTCTCGCTCCGTTGGCGGCAGCCGGAGTGGTGGACGTTTTCGTCGTCTGCAACGGCTGCGTCGACGACACGGCCGAGATCGCCCGCGGCTTCGACGGCGTGACGGTGCTGGAGATTGACCAGGCGTCCAAGTCCGCTGCGTTGAACGCTGGCGATGCCGCCGCCACCCGGTGGCCAAGGCTCTACCTGGATGCCGACATCCAAATCACCCCGGCAGCGGTTCGGGACGTGCTGGACGCCCTGGCTCCCGGTGGCCTTCTGGCGGCGCGCCCGGCTGTCCGGTTCGACCTGGAGGGTGCCCATCCGCTGATCCATGCCTACTACGGCACTCGCCTGCGGCTGCCGTCGGCACGAAGCGGGCTCTGGTCGGCCGGCGCCTATGGCATTTCTGAGCGCGGGCATGACCGGTTCGCGGAGTTTCCCGACGTGATCGCGGACGACCTCTTCGTGGACCGGCTTTTTTTGCCGTCCGAGAAAGCCGTGCTCGACGTGGAACCGGTGGTGGTGCGCCCGCCGCGCACCCCTGGTGCCCAGTTGGCGGTGCTGAACCGGGTCTACCGAGGCAACGCCCAGCAGAACAGCATGGAGGAACGTCACGGCACGGCACTGGGCACGCTGAAGGAGGTGGCACAGTCCATCCGCGGCCCCCTCTCCGCCGTCAACGCGGCGGTGTATATCGGGTTCGCGGTCGCCGGCCGTCGAGGCGCAGTGCCGGCGGGCGGGTGGGAACGCGACGAAAGTAGCCGCTTGCCTGCCGCGGACCGTCACGATTCCCATGACGATTCCGCTTCCGGCCGGCCTATCACGCGTGTTCCGGTCACGGGTATTCCGGCTAGTGGAGTCCCGGTCCGGGGAGCCGGCCCGCTCCATTCCAGTCCTCCGTCGTCAGCTTCCGTGGGATAGCTTCTGCCGCCGGGTGCGGATTAGGCGGCGACGCCGGCCGGTGCGCCAGGATCTCGGCGAGTTCGGCAAGCCGGTGCGCGCGGGCGGATTCGGCCGGCGTGAACGGCTCGCCGGGGCGGAAGAACGTAATGGGCCCGTGCCACGCCGTCGGAATTTTCAGGACCGTACCGTTCGCGGGGGTCGCCTCGGCGCTGCCGGAGGCCTGTCCCGTGATGATCCGGGCCCGCAGCAGTTCCGCGACCGCCAGCGGGAGCTCCTCCGGGCTGGCCGCGATCCGGGCGGCCAGGCTCAGCGCCCCGGTTTGGCCGTCGGCCATGGCAAGGGCCGTGGTCGGCCAGACATGAGGGTCCGCCCCGCCGCCCGCCCGCAGCGCTCGGAGCAGATCGGCCTCGCGGACTTCACCCGGTGCGGAGAGCACGAACTCGTCCAGCACGCCGCCGGCCACGGGGTGAACGTGGATACTGAGAATGTTGGTGTCCAGCCCGGCCAAGGCCTGAGTGAGCTTCTGCAGCGACCCGGGCTTGTCCTTCAAGACGGTCCGCGCCCGCCACAGGGCAGGCGCCGCGACGAGCCGTTTGCGGTGGCGCAGTGCCGGGGCGTGCAGCCAGCCCCGGAGCATCCGGGCCGCCGAGGGTTCCGCCACCCAGATCACAAGGATGGTCGCGGTCATCGTCAGAACCAGGACCTTGGCAACATAGGGCAGGTGCGTTCCCACCACCGCCGCATGCACCAGCAACTCGATCGGAAGCATCACGGCGATATTCGCCAGGGTCAGCCGGGTCTTGGTCGGTTCCGGCATCTGGCCGCACACTTCGCAGCTCAACTCGGAAGAGGCAGGGTGCCGGGTCGTGCCGGGGGACTTGCCTGAGGTCTTACCTGGGGTTTTGCCAATGGCATCGCGCGTCATGCTCCCATGATTCCGGCCCGCTGTTTCGGCCGGATTGCCGCCGGGTGACGGTTTCGGACCGCCGCTGCCGACCTACCCGCGGCAGGCCTGCGGCAGGACGCGTCTAGCGGCTGGCCACGTGGCGGGGACTGTCCTCGTCCACGGTCCCCGCGAGGTTGCCATCCCCGTCGCTATCCCTGCCGCCCTCCACGTTACGGTCGCTGCCGCCGTCGGGTTCCGGGCCTGCCAACCGGGCCAGCAGGTCGCGGATTTCGGCCAGCAGCGCGGTGTCGGCCGGGATCGGCTCTTCCTCGGGCTCCGCTGCGCTCAGCCGGTACTTGACCATCCTGTTGATCCGGTTCATGGGGGCCACGAAGATGAAGTACACCACCGCGGCGGTGATGAGGAAGGTCAGGAAGGCGGTGACCACAGCGCCGATGTTGACGAAAGTCTTGTCGTTGCCGGGCCAGATGTGGAAGCCCAGGCCCTGGGTCTCGACTCCGCCGGCCGCCGCGATGATCGGGTTCACGATGTTGGCGGTGAAGGCGCCGACCAGGGCTGTGAAGGCGGTGCCGACGACGACGGCGATGGACAGCTCGATCACGTTGCCGCGCAGGATGAAATCCTTGAATCCTTTGAGCATGGGAACCTCCGGTGTGCGTTGCTGGATGTCTCTGCCGTGAGTCGCTTGTCTGATTCACAGGTGCTTGATTCAGTTGCCTGATTCAACCGATAGACGCTACCACTTCGCCCGGTGCCCGTCAGATTCCGATCAACGGGTCACTATGCGGCGGCGGCGACGTTCCGGCGTAAAATCCACGGTGGATGCCAGTGCCGCCGTCGTAATATACAGACCGCAACGAAAGGCGCCCCAAGCTATGGAGGCCGGCACCGTGAAGCTGTTCGCCGAGATGTTTACCATCGCTCCTGCCAACAAGGACCACCAGGTTGCCCTCCGCTGCGCCGTGGGCGTCTTTGTCCCGCTGATAACCCTGGTGCTGCTGGGCCGGCTGGATCTGGCAATCTTCGCCTCCTTCGGTGCCTTCACCGGGATCTACGGCCGGAATGAACCGCACCCCCGGCGGCTGACGCTCCAAGTGCGGGCCGGAGGACTCATGCTCCTGGTGATGTTGCTGGCCGCCCTCACCGCCCGTGTGGACGGGCTCCTCGGGCTTTCGGGCGAAGGCACCACCTGGCTCCTGGTTGCGGCCACCACCGTGGTGGCGGGCGGTTGCTCCCTGGTCGTCGCCATGTGGCGCCTGCGTCCCTCGGGTTCGCTGTTCCACATCTTCGCGTTCGCGGCCATCGCGTCGATCCCCAACCAGCCCCCGCTGTGGCAGTGCATGCTGGTGGCCGTGCTCACGGTCGCGTTCTCCCTGCTGATCGGCCAGTCCTCACGCCTGGCCCGGAGCCGCCGGACCCCGTGGGTCAGGGCCAAGCCCGTGAGCCTGACGCCGGCTGAGAAGCGCGCCGCGTGGCAGGAGAGTGCGGGTTATCTCGTGGCGGCGGGCCTGGCCGGAACGCTGGGGACCCTCGCCGGCGAATGGCTCGGGGTCGGCCACAATTACTGGGCGATGGTGGCCGCCGTCGTGCCACTCGTGGGGCACACCACCAGGCACCGGGTGAGCCGCGGCCTCCAGCGTATCGCCGGCACGGTCGTGGGACTGGTACTGCTCGCCGGGATCCTGCTGCTGCAGCCGACGCCGTGGCAGACGGTGCTGGTCATTGCCGCGTGCCAGTTCGGCGCTGAGATGTTCATCGCGCGTCAGTACATGCTGGCGCAGGTCTTTGTCACGCCGCTGGCCCTGATTTCGACGCTTCTCGTGGCACCTGTACCGCCCGGCATCCTGCTCCGCGACAGAATCGTGGAGACCGTGATCGGTGCCGCCGTCGGCATCGCCGTCGTGCTGGCGCCAGGGGCGTGGCGCCGCCTGAGGGGCCGTCGCGGGATGGCTGCGCCAAGGCGCCTCACCTAGGATTGCCCGACGCTGGCACCAGTGCGGGACGTTGCGGCGATGGTCTGCGGCACGAAAGCCAGGGCGAGAACCGCCAGGACCGCGGCGGCGGCGAAAACGTAGAAGCCCCACGGGTAGGCGATGCCGGCGGCGACCAGCGCGCCGGTGACGGCCGGACCCAAAATGGCACCCAGCCGCCCCACGCCCGCGGCGAAGCCCAAGGCGGTGCCACGCAGTCGAGCAGGGAAGAGTTGGCTGACCCAGGCGTAGACCAGGACCTGGGAGCTGAAGACGAACACGCCGGTGACAAAGACAGCGGCGTAGAGCACCACTTCGTTCTGGATCTGGATGCTGAGACCGGCGAGGAACACGGCGGAAAGGCCAAACCAGAGCAGAACGATCCTCTTGGTGCCGTGCCGGTCGGCCAGGACTCCGGCAATCAGGAGGCCCACCACGGCTCCGACATTGAGGACCAGGAGCAACGCGAGGCCGGCGTTCAGGCTATAGCCGGCGGAGGCCATGAGCTGCGGGAGCCAGGTGTTCAGACCGTAGACCAGCAGCAGGCCCATGAACGAGGCCACGGCCACGCCGGCGGCGATCAGCGGGTAGGGTTTGCGGCCCAGGTCCCGGAAACGGGCACGCTCGTCCTCCGGCGCTGTTTGCGGCGCAGCCTTCGCGCGGACCGGGGCGTTGGCCGGGGTAGTGGTGGCCGGTGACGTGGCGGCTACGGGGACGTGGTGCACCGGCGGGAGGGTTTCCGGAAGCTTGAACCACAGGAAAGGGACCAAGGCAAGGCCGGCTAGGCCGCCCACAACGAACATTGTCCGCCAGCTTGGAATCACCATGATGGCCAGGAACGCGGTGGCAATGGCGCCGGCGTGGTATCCGGTCATGGTCCGGGTGGTGGACTTTCCAGCCGTTCCGGCGGGCGCGTAGTCGTTCATGTAGGCAAGCGCTGCTGGCAGGCAGGCGCCAAGGCCGAGGCCGGCAAGCAGCCGGAACGTGCTGAACCATGCCACGTTCGGTGCGAAGACGACGGCGATCGTAAAGATGGAGAACCACGTCACGCAGGCCACCAGCAGGTTCCGCCGGCCGAAGCGGTCCGATAGCGGGGAAATGAAGAGCGCGCCGAGCCCCACACCCACCAGGGAGATGGTCGCAGCGAACGTCGCCCCGATTGCGTCGAAGCCAAGTTCATGCGACTTGATGAGTGTCGGGATGACCGTGCCGAGGACCACCAGGTCAAAGCCGTCCAGCACCATGGCCAGCCAGCAGAGCCACACGGGCCACCTTGATTTGTTGCCCAATGACGACATTGACATTGCTACCTCAGCGCTATTCTTGACGTGGTTCCTTGCGCCCGGCCAGCGTTGGCCGGACTTTCCTATCGTGAGAGTTCTATCACTCGTCGGTGTTGTATGGGACACTTCATACCATTGAACGGAAGGAGTATCGTGGCCAATTCGACCTCCGGCGACTCGGTGGTGGACCGGATCCTGCGGCTCATTGCCGCCTTCCCGGAGGGTGTCACGGCACTGCAGCTTTCCGACCTTGCCGCCAGGGCAGAGCTTCCCCTGACCACTGCGCACAGGCTGGTCCGGCAACTCGCCGGACATGGACTCCTTGATGTCGGCCCTGGCGGCTCGGTCAGCCTCGGACTGCGGCTTTGGGAGCTCGTCAACCGCAATTCCCCCACGCTTGAGCTCCGCCAGGCTGCGCTGCCCTTCATGGAGGACATCCAGCAGGTGCTGAACCAAAACGTGAACCTCGCCGTGCTGGATGGCTGGGAAGCGCTCTTCGTGGAACGGCTGTCCCGCCGGGGTTCTGTTGCCAACCGTGCCCAGGTGGCCGGCCGGATGCCCGTGCACGTGTCCTCCGCCGGGCTGGTGCTCATGGCCAACCAGACCCACGCCGTCCAGATGGACTACCTGGACGGGTTTAGCGATCCGACCGGCAAGCTGGTCAGGGAGGATCTGCGCGCCCTTCTGGGGGAAGCTGCCCATCAGGGATACGCGCAGCTGGCCGGCGTCGTGGACCCGGACACCTGGGGGATCGCCGTCCCCGTGCTGGACCGCAGGAAGCGTGCAGTGGCGGCCCTCGGCGTCGTCGTCCCCCTCCGCGAAGTGCGCCTGCAGGCGCTTGTTCCCGCTCTCCAGACCGCGGCCCGCGGGATCGGGAGGAGGCTTGGAGAGCCACGCGAGACCATCGAATTCCATTCAACGGAATCAATGTAACGCGTATCACGCATCGGGGTCCACACTGGTAGCCAGACGACCAAACCGGCCCAGTTCCCGACCCCCGGGACCCCGCAACGAAGCGAGAAGCACATGGCACAGCGAAAAGTCATCACCACCCAGGTAGCGATCATGGGGGCCGGCCCGGCCGGGCTCATGCTCTCCCACCTCCTGGCCAAGGCCGGCATCGAATCCACCGTCCTCGAGATCCGCAGCCACCAGGAGATCTCCGAGACGGTCCGTGCCGGGATCCTGGAGCACGGCTCGGTGAACATGCTCGTTGACAGCGGCGTCTCGGACCGCGTGCTGCGCGACGGCGACCGCCATGACGGAATTGAACTTCGTTTCAACGGCGAAAGCCACCGCATCGATTTCCAGGACCTCGTCGGGGAGTCGGTCTGGCTCTACCCGCAGACGGATGTGTTCCTGGACCTCGCCGCACGCCGGAAGGCCGACGGCGGGGACGTCCGGTACAGCGTCACGGACACCACTATCCACGACATCGAGGCCAAGCCCAAGGTCTGGTTCACGGATGCGGACGGTGTGGAATACGAACTCCAGGCCGATTTCATCGCCGGTGCGGACGGTTCGCGCAGCCATTGCCGCTTCCAGATCCCCGAGGCACAGCGCAAGTGGTACTTCCACGAATACCCCTTCGCCTGGTTCGGCATCCTGGCAGAGGCGCCGCGCAGCTCGGACGAGCTGATCTATGCCAACTCCGAGAACGGCTTCGCTCTGATCAGTCAGCGCACCGAGACGGTCCAGCGGATGTACTTCCAGTGCGACCCCAACGAGGACGTCAACAACTGGAACGAGGACCGCATCTGGGACGCCTTCCGCAGCCGCGTTAACGGCAACGGCTTCGAAGTCAAGGAAGGGCCCGTGATCGACAAAACGGTCCTGAAATTCCGCAGCTTTGTCCATGCCCCCATGCGCCACGGCAACCTGTTCCTTGCCGGCGACGCCGCGCACACCGTCCCACCCACCGGGGCCAAAGGCTTGAACCTGGCGCTGAACGACGTAAGGGTCCTCTTCGAGGGATTCGACAGCTTCTATTCCACCGGCTCCACTGTGCTCCTGGATGCCTACAGTGACCGTGCCCTGGACCGGGTGTGGAAGGCCCAGCAGTTCTCCTACTGGATGACCTCCATGCTTCACACCCCGGCCGACGCCGACGACTTCGCCCGCGCCCGCCAGCTCGGCGAGCTCCACTCGGTGGTGTCGTCCCGCCACGGCCGCGCCTACCTCGCGGAGGCCTACACCGGCTGGCCCGGCGCCCGCTAGGACGTCCGCCAGAGCCCCGGATCGGGCTCATATTTCCGTCGACAGGCCCCGGCGCCAGGACTAGCCTTTAACCGTCCCAGCATGACCCCACAAGGATGACGGAGAGGTGTCCGATCATGGGAACCGCAGAGAATGTTGAACTGGTCCGGCGCGGGTACGAGGCCTTCAACTCAGCAGATATGGCGACCCTCAGCGACATGTTCGCGGAGGACGCGGTCTGGCACGTTGCCGGAAGCGGCGTGCTATCGGGGACGAAACAGGGGCGAGACGCTATCCTGGCCTACTTCGGTGAACTCGGAGCACGCACCCAAGGTCACTTCCAAGCCAACGTCCAGGACATCGTCGGCGGCGAGAAACACACTGTCGCAATCCAGCAAACTCACGGGGAAGCCAACGGCAAAACCCTGGACATGCCCACCGTGATCACGTTCGTGGTTCGCGACGGACAGATCGCGGAGGGGCGGGAATTCTTCGAGGACACGGCCAAAGCCGACGATTTCTGGACCTGATTTAGTCCTGTTCGAGAGTTCCGGTCAGGTGATGCGTGGGAATCCGGTCCCGGTCATAGGTGATCTCCGTGTATCCGTGCGGCTCCGGCCTCCCGGACGGGCTCAGGTTCACGAAGACGATTTCCTCGATTGTGAGGATGCTCTGCCGGGTGATCATGTTCCTGACTTCGGCGCGCATGGTCAGCGATGTCCGGCCGAAGCGGGTCGCGGTCAGGCCCATTTCGATCAGGTCGCCCTGGACGGCCGAGCTGACGAAGTTGATTTCTGAGATGTACTTCGTGACGGCCCGGCCGTTGCCCAACTGCAGGATGGCGTAGATGGCGGCCTCTTCGTCGATCCACTTCAGCAGGCTGCCGCCAAACAGGGTGCCGTTGGCGTTGAGGTCCTCGGGACGGACCCATTTGCGGGTGCGGAAAGTGATGTCGGCCGATTCCATAGTGCGAGATTAGCCCACTCCATTCCGGGCGGCGTTGTATGACGCCTCACGCCATGGCGGTGTGCGCGGCGCTGTGCGAATCGATCGGCTTCGCGTAACAGTAGGAGTGTTGGACCCCGATGTACGGTCCAAAGTTCGGCACGGGCACAAAGCCCGAGTTCTCGTAGAACTGCCGCCCGTCGGTCTGTACCGAGCCGGCCTCCGCGGTCAGTGTGGTGATGCCCAGCGCGTGGGCGTGGGCTTCGAGGGCCGCGAGGATGGAGCTCGCCACCCCGGAGCCGCGGGTGTAGGGCAGAACGTAGAGGCGCTTGATTTCGGCAGTGCGCGCGTCCAGCATGCGCAGGCCGCCGCAGCCGACCGGCTGGCCCGAGGCTTTGTCATGCGCCACCAGGAATACCGCGGTGTCCACTTCCGACGGCGGCGGCCCGGGTTCGTGGTCGGGCCGGCCGAAGCGGGCGTCGAGTTCTGCCTGCTGGGCGGCCCTCAGGTCCGCACCAACGGGGTTCGCCCAAGTGACCTGACGGATGTTGAGCCGCGGGTTGGTCTGCATCACTGCCTCGATTCGCCGAAGGGTTATGCAGTCCAAGGCTAGGCACCAGCGGTTTCCGCCGTGTTTCCTTCCGGTAAGCGTCGGGAGAACTGTGGATTGTGGTGCAGATAGTGCTTCGGGCTCTACGTCCTGGTAGATCCGGGGCAGCACAGCCTAGCGTCGCACCAGTGTCCGCAGGAGCTTCAGTGCCACGGAGATTGAGGCGATATCCACCTGCCCCGGTTTGGTCACTTCCGCGAGAGTGTCCTTGATCCGCGCCAGCTGCTCCTGATGCCCGCGTTCCCAGGCCACGATGCGCTCCACAGCGTCGGACGTGCCGGCCTCTGCGCCACTGTGGTCTTGGGTGGTCTGCATCACCGAGACCGTCATGTCCGCTACGGCGGAATACACATCATCGCGCAGGGCGGCCCGGGCAAGGGCCTCCCACCGGCTCTGCCGCGGCAGGTCGGTGATGCTGAGCAGCAGGTTGGCGGCCCCGATCCGCTGGAACACCGCATAGTACAGGTCTGCGATGGTGGTGATCGGTTCGCGCACCTGTTCGGAGATCAGGGAGATGTCCAGCAGCCCGAAACTCTCCAAGAGGTCCGAGGCGCGCAGGCCCAGCTCGCGCGGCATCCCCACGGCGTCCCAGTGCGCGAGCCTTCCTTGTGCACGGTCGAGGTCGGAGCCGCGGAGATAGTCCAGGGTTCGGGTCCGCAGCAGTTCCAGGGTTGGCATGATCCTGTCCAAGGCCGCGCCCACGGGCTGGTCCCGATGGTCGTGCGTCACGTACCACCGAGTGGCCCGGTCGAGGACCCGGCGCATATGCAGGGTCGCCTCGGCGACGTGTTCGTTGGGATATCCGGCGGGGAGCGCGGCCAGCCGGTTAACGATCCACGGCAGGTCATAGGCCTCGCGCGCCACCACAAAAGCCCTGGCGACAGCGGCGGCCGTGGCAGTCGTTTCCTCGATGGCGCGGAACGCGAACGTGATTCCGCCGAGGTTGATCATGTCGTTGGCCACGACAGTGCACACGATCTGGCGGCGCAGCGGGTGGCCCGGCAGCTCTGCTTCGAAGCGTCCGGAGAGCTGGCGCGGAAAATAGCCGCGGAGGACGCGCAGGAACCACGGGTCGTCGGCAAGATCGCTGGCGTTGAGCTCCGCCGCCAGTTCGATCTTGGCGTAGGCTGCCAGCACCGACAGCTCCGGCGGGGTCAGGCCCTCACCTGACCGCAGCCGGTCCTGAAGCTGTTCGTTGCTGGGCAGGCCCTCCAGCCTGCGGTCGAGGTCAGTGGCGTTCTCGAGCCAGTCCATGGTCCGTTCGAAGCCCGGGCTCCACTCCCGCACCAGGTGCCGGTCGTTGAGGAGCAGGACATTCTGATTCGTGTTGTTGGCCAGAACAAGACGAGCCACTTCGTCCGTCAGGGAATGCAGGAAGCCGGCACGTTCCGCCGTCGGCATCCTTCCCGCCGCGATCATCCGGTCCACGAAGATCTTGATGTTCACCTCATGATCCGAGCAGTCCACGCCGGCTGAGTTGTCGATCGCATCGGTATTGAGCAGGACGCCGGATAGGGCGGCCTCAATCCGTCCGAGCTGCGTGATTCCCAGATTCCCGCCCTCGGCGATGACCTTCGCCCGCACCTCATTGCCGTTGACCCTGATGGGGTCGTTCGCCTTGTCGCCAACCCCGGCATTGTCCTCCGAGGAGGCCTTGATGTACGTTCCGATGCCGCCGTTGTACAGCAGGTCCACGGGCGCACGGAGGATGGCCTGAAGCACCGTGTGGGGCGGCAGCGACTTGATGCCCGGCTCCAGGCCGAGCGAGCTCCTGACCTGTTCCGTGATGCTGATGGCCTTGGCCCGGCGGGAGTGAACGCCGCCGCCCTCGCTGATCAGTGAGGGATCGTAGTCCGCCCAGGATGAGCGGGGGAGGGCAAAGAGCCGCTGCCGTTCCTCCCACGAGGCCTCCGCCTCCGGCGCCGGGTCAAGGAAGATGTGCCTGTGATCGAAGGCCGCCACCAGCCGCATGTGGCGGGAGAGCAGCATTCCGTTCCCAAAGACGTCGCCGCTCATGTCGCCGATGCCGGCGACAGTGAAGTCCTCTTCCTGACAGTCCACCCCCAGTTCGCGGAAATGGTGTTTCACCGATTCCCACGCCCCGCGGGCCGTGATGCCCATCTGTTTATGGTCATACCCCACGGATCCGCCGGACGCGAAGGCATCGCCCAGCCAGAAACCGTACTCCTCGGCCACCGCGTTCGCGGCGTCGGAAAATGACGCGGTTCCCTTGTCCGCCGCCACGACGAGGTAATAGTCGTCGACGTCGTGCCGCACCACCCGCGCGGGAGGCGCCACTGTCTCGCCTTGCGCGGTGGTGACGAGGTTATCGGTGAGGTCCAGGAGCCCGCGGACGAAGATCCGGTAGCACTCCAGTCCCTCCGTCAGCCAGGCCTCGCGGTCCGCGGCAGGGTCCGGCAACTGTTTGGGATAAAAACCGCCCTTGGCCCCCGTGGGCACGATCACGGAATTCTTCACGTTCTGCGCCTTGACCAGGCCAAGGACCTCGGTGCGGAAATCCTCGCTGCGGTCGGACCAGCGCAGGCCACCCCGCGCCAGGGCCCCGAAGCGCAGGTGGACCCCCTCCACGCGGGGCGAGCACACCCAGATTTCGTATTTGGGCCGCGGAAGCGGCGCACTCGCGACGGCGGCGGGATTGAGCTTGAAACTCAAGTGAGGCTTCCCCTGGAAGTAGTTGGTGCGGAGCGTGGATTCCACCAGGTTCATGAAGGTGCGCAGCAGCCGGTCGGCGTCGAGGACCGGAATGTCGTCGATCGCAGCCAACAGATCCTTCCGGGCCGCGGCGGTCTCCCCGACCCGATCCGGGGCCTCCAGATCGGGGTCAAACTTGGCCCGGAACAGTGCCAGGAGACCGTGAGTTGCCCGGACATTGGCTAGCAAGGTGTCGGCCATGAATCCGTAGGAGTTCGTGGTGCCCAATTGCTGCAGGTACTTGGCATAGCTGCGCAGGATTTCCACCTGGCGCCAGTGGATGCCCTCCCGGAGGACGAGGCCGTCAAAACGGTCCGATTCCGAGTCCCCGCGCATGGCAGCTCCGAAGGCATCCCCCAGCAGCCCGCTGGTCCGGGCAGGATCCACACCGGCCGGATACCGGACGCCAAGATCATAGAGGAACAAAGGCCGGTCGTTCCCGCGCACCACATCGAAGGGACGCTGGTTCAGGACCTCCAGTCCGAGGTTGTGGAAGAACGGCAGGATCCTCGTCAGGCTATGGGCGGAGGTCAGGTAGAGACGGATCCGCGCGTCTTCGGCCAGCGTCGGGGACGCGCTGGCGCGGACATAAACGGCCAGCTGTGGATCGTTCAGCGGCCGTCCGCCTGTGCCGTCGAGATCGAACTGCTCAAACCGCCTGATGTCTTCAACGGCGTCCTCGACGTCGAAATCAGCCCGGTAGCTGGCCGGGAAGGCCGCGGACCATAGTGCCGACAACCGGCGGCTCTCCGCGGTGGACAATCTGTCCCGGAGCGCTTCGTCCAGGCCCTCGGCCCAGGTCCGCGTTGTGCTGACAATGCTCCGCTCCAGTGCAGCGGGATCGACGTCGGGCATCGCGCCGGGAGGCAGCAGGATCCGGAAGAAGACGCGGGCCATGGGGGATTCACTCAGCCGGACTTCAAATTCGAGCGAGGAGGACTGGAAGGCCTGTTTGAGCTCGTGTTCGATGCGGAGGCGGACGGCGGTGCTGTACCTGTGGCGGGGGAGGAAGACCAGTGCGGTCATGAAGCGGCCGTAGCTGTCAGCGTGCAGGAACACCCGTGTCTGGTGGTGGGCTTGCAGGCGCAGGATCTCACGGGCCAGCCCGGAAAGTTCCGCCAGGTCCCGGTGGAACAGCTCGTCCAGCGGGAAGCACTCGAGGACGGTGAGAAGCTGCTTGCCCTGGTGGGATGATTCGGTGAAGCCGAAGTTTTCCTGGATGGCGCGAACCTTGTCCCGGATGACCGGGATGCGCCGCACGGACCGGCCCGTGGCGCCCGGAGCGAAGAGGCCCACAAACCGCACTTCTCCCGTGGCCGTCCCCGCGCTGCCGAAAGTCCGGACGAGGATTTCATCCAGGTAAGCGGGGCGGGGGACGGACGATCTCAGATCCGAGATGGAGAGCGTGAGAACCTGCGCATGGGGGAGCCCCGTGACGGGCTGGCGGGCCTCCGGCCGTCCGTCCCTGAGCAGGCCCAGCCCCGTGCCGGCCCGCACCGTCACGACATCCGGGCCCTCCGCCGTCGAGTATTCATATTCGCTGTAACCCAAGAACGTGAAGTTGCCCCGGTCCAGCCAGCCCAGCAGCTCCACGAGCTGCTCCGGGGTCGGAGCCGTGGCCGCCGGCAGCCGCTCCAAGGAGCCGACGGTGCGCGCGAGACTGGCGTGGATGGCGGGGGTGTCATCAGCGACCAATTGGACGTCCGCCAGGACGCGCCGCACGTTATCCGTAAGCTCCGCGATGGCCCGCGGCCCCGGCAGGCGGCCTATCTCTGCCGCCACCCAGATTTCGGACGACCAACCCGGCGGGATCTGGGCGGCCTCGGGGGCGCCCGGAATGCCCGGGATTCGGCCCGTCGGTGCGGACTGCGGCAACCCGTGCCGTACTTCCAACAACCGGCCGGTACGGGGATCGCGCCGCACCAGAAAATTGGGATGCACCAGCAACCGGATGGACTCGTTTTGGCGCGTCAGTTCCGCGGTGAGCGAATGGATCAGGTGCGGTATGGCGTCGGCAACCACCAGCAGTACGCTGGCATCGCTTTCGTTCAAGACGTCTACGATGGCCGTGCCTGCCCGGTGGCTGCCCGCAAGTTCCGCATGGCGCCTGGCCCGCTTCGCCAGGTTTTCGGGACTGTAGCCCTGGAGGTCCTCCGGCGCTACGTGCTCGTAGTACTCCGCGAGGAACTGTTCATCGAGGCCGTCGAGGATGCTTGCGCGCGCATGCCCCGGATGTGCAGATTTGGGTGACATAAGCCTGCGCCTCCACTGCGCGGGATCAACCGCATGCCGCCGGCCATTCCATCCCCGCGCCTGCTTTCATCATGGCCGCGTTGAGGGGTGCAGTCCAGCCCCTGTGGGCAGGGTGCGCGCCGCAGGGAACGCGCCGCAGGGTGCGCGCCGCCCGCTACGCCGGACGGCCGGTGGGATCTTCCGCCGTCGGGTCTGCCAGGGCCAGGCCTCCCACGGGGCTCTCGTCCCAGTGGATGAGCCGCCATCCGGCGTCGGGATCGCCCTCCAGAGCCACAATGCCGGTGTTGGCAACTACGTGGCGGACAGCGAATTCAGGTTCCACGTTGACGGCCCGCACGCCCGCCCAGACCCTGATGGCGGCGCCATGGCTCACCACGGCCACAGCGCCGGACCCGGCAGTTGACCCGGCCGCGGCCGCAATCCGGGCAATCGAGTCGTCGAAGCGTTCAAAGAAGTCGTGGCCGCTGGGCCCGGCCGGCATCCTCCGGCCCAGGTCGCCCTCGGTCCACGCAGCGACCGTACTGAAGTAGCGCATGTGGGACTCGCGGTCGGTGAGTTTCTCCAGTGAGCCTGCTTCGATTTCCCGCAGGCCCGCCAGGACCTCGATGTCGAGGCTGCGCATGGCGGCCAGCGGTTGTGCCGTGATCTGGGTGCGGATCAGGGTGGACGCGTAAAGCAGCCCGATCTCCTCATTCGCCAGCGACCTCGCCAGGGCAGCGGCCTGCCGCTCGCCGAGCTCCGTCAGTCCGGGGCCGGGGTGGGCGGTGTCCAGCTGCCCAAGCACGTTCCCGGGCGTCTGGCCGTGGCGGATGAGCAGGAGCCTCACTTGAGGTGGTCCACCAGCTTGTCCGCGATGCCCGTGTAGCGGCCGGGGGTCAGCGCAAGCAGCCGGGCTTCGGCGTCGGCGGACAGGCCCAGGCCCTGGACGAATTCCTGCATCCGGGCGGCGTCCACGCGGTGTCCGCGGGTCAGGTCCTTGAGCCGCTCGTACGGGTTCTCCATGCCCTCGACGCCGGCGATCGCCTCGGCACGCATGACCATCTGGATGGCCTCGCCCAGGACCTCCCAGTTGGTGTCCAGGTCCGCGGCCAGGACGTCCTCGGCCACCTTGAGCCGGTCCAGGCCCTTGGCGACGTTGGAGATGGCGAGCAGCGAGTGGCCGAACGCCACGCCGATGTTGCGCTGCGAGGACGAATCGGTGAGGTCGCGCTGCCAGCGCGAGGTGACCAGGGTGGAACCCAGCACGTCCAGCAGCCCCGAGGAGATCTCGAGGTTGGCCTCGGCGTTTTCGAACCGGATCGGGTTCACCTTGTGCGGCATGGTCGAGGAGCCGGTGGCGCCCGCGACCGGGATCTGCACGAAGTAGCCGATCGAGATGTAGCTCCAGATGTCGGTGCAGACGTTGTGCAGGATGCGGTTGAACCGCGCGACGTCGGCATAGAGTTCGGCCTGCCAGTCGTGGCTTTCGATCTGGGTGGTCAGCGGGTTCCAGGTCAGGCCGAGGCCTTCAACGAAGCTCTTGGCAACGTGCTCCCAGTCGGCGCCAGGGACGGAGGCGACATGGGCGGCGTAGGTGCCGGTGGCGCCGTTGATCTTGCCGAGGTATTCGGTCCGGGCAATCCGGTCCAGCTGGCGGTTGAGGCGGTGCGCAATGACGGCCAGTTCCTTGCCCAGCGTGGTGGGGGTGGCCGGCTGGCCGTGCGTGCGGGAGAGCATCGGCACCGCGCGGTTGTCCTCGGCCATGGCACTGATCTGGGCAACCAGGGCGCGGGCCGCGGGCAGCCAGACGTCCTCCACGGCTCCCTTGACGCCGAGGGCGTAGGAGAGGTTGTTGATGTCCTCCGAGGTGCAGCCGAAGTGCACCATGGCGGTCAGGTGATCGATCCCGATGCCGGGCAGGCGGCGGCCGATGTAGTACTCCACAGCCTTGACGTCGTGCACCGTGACCGCCTCGATCTCGGCCAGTTCGGTGACTGACGCGGCGTCGAACTCCGTGACAATCGCGCGCAGCTGCTCCTGCTGGGCCGCCGTGAGCGGGCCAGCGCCGGGCAGGACGCTGTTGCTGGTCAGGTGGATCAGCCATTCGACCTCCACAGCCACGCGGTCGCGGTTCAGTGCTGCTTCGGAGAGGTAGTCCACCAGGGGGGCGACGGCGGACTGGTAGCGGCCGTCCAGCGGGCCGAGCGCGATCTGGTGGTCGGACGCGGCGAGGGCCAGGCGTCCGGACGGCGTGCGGGTATCAGCTGTGGCGGCAGTTTCAGGCATGTTCCGATTCTTTCACGAAGTGACGCCGGGCCTTAAGCGCCCCCGTCCTTATGACATCACCGTGTGACAATGCCGGTTCGCATCGCGCGGCGGTCCGCGCCGATGTCCACATAGCCGGACTGTCCACATAGCCCGACGCCGCTCTTCAGCGGGTGCCGGCCGCCCGCTAGCGTCACTTCCATGACCAGCATGATGCGCCCCGGTTCGGCGGGCAGTGCGGCTATTTTCGGCGTGACGGCCGCCGACGCCGTTGAGTGCGCATCGCGCAGTTACGAAGTCCAGCAGCTCGCGGCGCGCGTGGCGCGGTGCGCCGATGAGGCCGACGCCGTGCTGGCCGCACTGGGCCGCCTTGAACTGCAGACCTGGCAGTCGCCGGCCGGGCGAGCCTACCGGCTGACCCTGTCCCTGCAGGCTGCAGCCCTGCGCCGCAGCCGGGACGCCTTGCTGGACGCTGTGGCCGTGGTGCGCCGGCACGCCCAGAACGTGACGCTGTCCTCGGGCCGGCTAGGTTCCTGATGGCCGAAGCAACACCGGCAGACTCTGGCGGGACACCCCGGGTTTCCGCGCCGCCGTCGGACGGCAGCCTGCGCATCCGCGGCGGAATCGGAGGGCTCAGCTTCCAGTTCGAGGAGCTCCTTGCCGGCGCAGCGGCACTGGACGCGCTGGTCCGGCAACTGCAGTCGGTTGAACTGGAGGCTGACACCGTGAAGCACGCACTCTTCCCCTATCAGTCCGACTCCTACACCAGCGGCAGCAACGCCATCATCGCGGTGGGAGAAGCTGGTCGGGATGTCGGCCGTGTCCGGTCGCAGCTGCAGCGGATCGGCGACGACGTCCGTGCCAGCCACCGGGAGTACGAGTTTGCGGAGGCACGGAATGCCCTGTTCCTGCGGCTGGGATTCCACGGCGCCGAGTACGGTGCGGCCCCGGAGCCTTTCGCCCTCCCCGGCGTGCGCGGCGTCGTAGAGGACTGGGTCGCCACGGCGCCGCGGAATCTCGCCGCGCTGCTGGGCCTGCCCGCACCTCTGGCCGCCGTTCTCGGAGCCCTCAGCGGACCCGCCGACGTCCGCAGCCTGGTCCGGGATGTCTCGGAGGCGCCCGGGCTCGAGTTCCTCAAGCCCCGGCCCGTCAGCATCGTGGGGCGGGAGACGTATTCCGCGGCCGTCGACCTCTCCCCGGCCGGATTGCTGCGGAGAGCCGGAACGGTGGGCCAGCAGGGCGGGCAGATCGAAGTCATCGAGGTCGACGGCGGCGCCCGGCCGGCGTGGGTGGTCATCATCCCCGGAACCCAGCTGGACGGCCCGCCGGAAGGGGCCAATCCCTTTGACCCCGCCGGAGTGGCCGAGGCCCTGGGCTACGACTCGGCCTCCACGGGTGCGGCCATCCGGGAGGCGCTCCGGCAGGCCGGAGCCGCGGCCGGCGACCAGCTCGTCGCGGTCGGCTACAGCCAGGGCGGGATTCATGCGATGAATCTCAGCAGGGACCGCGCCGTCCTGGCCGACTACGATCTCAAGTTCGTGCTCACGGCGGGCTCGCCGGTGGGTGGTATCACCCCGGAGCCGGGGATCCGCAGCCTCCACCTCGAACACGCGCAGGACTGGGTGCCGGGGGCGGACGGCCTGGCCAACCCGGATACCAGGGACCGGGTGACCGTGACGCTCACCAACCCGCTGGAGATGCCGCCGCTGAAGGACTTCGGCTTAGGTCCCGGGCACCGGCTGGAAAACTACGCCGACGGAGCCGAACTCATCTCGGCGAGCCGGGACAACACGCTGCGGGATTCGACGGCGGCGCTGGCCGCTGTCGTGGGAACCGGCGGGGCGGCGACGGTGACCCGCTTCTCGCTCCGGCGTGAAGCACGCCCGACATCGCGGGGAGTGCCCATGGCTCCGGGGCCAGCTCCGGAGCAGCGGACCGGGCCGGGCGCGGCTAGCGATCGAGGGCCGGCAGGAAGCTCGCCACGAGGGACACGCCGCTGATGATGAGGGCGGCGAACACCGCAGTCCACCAGAAGCTGTCAATGGTGAAGTGCACGGTGGTGTAGCTGCTGATCCAGGAGGTCAGGTAGAGCATTCCCGCGTTGATGACCACCGTAAACAGGCCCAGGGTGAGGATGGTGATCGGAAGCGACAAGAGGCTGACGATTGGCTTGACGAAGGCATTGACCAGGCCGAAGATCAGGCCGATGAACAGGTAGCCCAGGACGATGCTGAAAATGTTGTTATTCGCGGTGGAAATATCCAGTCCGGTGAGGATCCAGCACGCGATTGCCAGGGCCAGCCCGTTGATGATGACTCGTGCGATGAATGAGCTCATGGCCCCCATGCTGTCATACGCCCCCGGGCGGCGGCAGGGACCATATCCCCCTATTGATCCCCCTATTGCGGCAGAGACCCGAAGTAGGCTAGTGAGCATGACTTCATCAGAGAACACGGCCGGGGGCATCAGGCCCCGTCCGGTGGTAGACCTCCTTCCCCGCTACGCGGCCGGAAAACCGCCCGTCCCCGTAGAGGGCCTGGTCAGCTACAAGCTTTCCTCCAACGAAAACCCGCTGCCCCCGATCCCTGCAGTGCAGCAGGCCATCGCGGCGCAGACCGACTTCAACCGCTATCCCGATCCGCTCAGCAGCAAGCTGCGCGCATCGCTCGCCGGCTTCCTGGACGTTCCCGCCGAGGACATCGTCACGGGCGCCGGCAGCCTGGGCGCCCTGAACCAGTTGCTGACCACCTTCGCCGGCCAAAACGACGACGGCAAGGCCGACGAAGTCATCTATGCCTGGCGCTCGTTCGAGGCATACCCGATCTGCGTCGGACTGGCCGGCGCCGAGAGCGTACGGATCCCCCTGACCGCGGACGGGCGGCACGACCTCGACGCCATGGCGGCCGCGGTCACCGCGCGGACCCGGATGATCCTGCTGTGCACGCCCAACAACCCGACCGGACCCATCCTGACCACTGAGGAAACGGAGCGCTTCATCAAGGCCGTGCCCTCGGACGTCGTGGTGGTCATCGACGAGGCCTACCAGGAATTCGTGCGCGCCGCCGACGCCGTGGACGGCATTGCCATGTACCGCAAATACCCCAACGTCGTCGTCCTGCGGACGTTCTCGAAGGCTCACGGACTCGCCGGGCTCCGCGTGGGCTACAGCGTCTCCCGTCCCGAACTGACGCAGCACCTGCGGGTTGCCGCCACACCCTTCGCGGTGTCCCAGATTGCGGAAATCGCCGCCGTCACGTCGCTCGAGCACTTCGCCGACGTTGTAGAAAGGGTACAAAGCCTGGTTGATGAGCGGGATCGGGTCACCGCCGGACTGCGCGATCTCGGGTGGTTCGTTCCGGAGGCGCAGGGCAACTTTGTGTGGCTCAACCTGGGCGCAAACAGCGCGGAATTCGCCGCCCTGGCAGCGGAACGTGCGCTTTCCGTGCGGGCCTTCGGCGACGAGGGGGTGCGGGTCAGCATCGGAGAAACGGAAGCCAACACCCGGTTCCTTGAGCTCTGTGCAATCTATACAAAACCACCACGGCGTTCCTAGTGCTTAACATGACGCGTTGTGGCCGCCCCGTGCGGATAAAGTAAGGACGAGTAAGCCAAAATATATGCCAAATTCGGAATGTATTCCCAGTTCGGCATATATCCCAGCGATTGCGGCGCATTCGGATGCGGCAAGCAAGGAGACGGTATGGGCGCCACACATCTGCCCTCTACCGAGTTCGACGGAACCGATATCGATGACCAGCTCGAGGCGGAAGCCGAGGCCCAACTGGGCGCGCCGGCCGAGCCGATGGTGCAGCTGCTAGGCCCGGACGGCACCCTGGGCTCGGACCCGGTTTTCTCAAAGTACGCCGAGAAGCTCGATCCCGAGACCCTGCGCGGCTTCTACGCCGACATGTCGAAGATCCGGCGCTTCGATGTGGAAGCCACCGCTCTGCAGCGGCAGGGCCAGCTGGCCCTGTGGGTCCCGCTCACCGGGCAGGAAGCAGCCCAGATCGGCTCCGGCCGGGCCAGCCAGCCGCAGGACTACATCTTCCCGACCTACCGCGAACACGGTGTGGCCCTGACACGCAATGTGGACCTGGCCGAGCTGCTGCGACAGTTCCGCGGCGTCTCCAACGGCGGCTGGAATCCCAAGGACACGAACTTCCACCTCTACACGCTGGTCCTGGCCGCCCAGACGCCGCACGCCGTCGGCTATGCCATGGGCATCCAGCGGGACCAGAGGCTGGCGGCCGCCAACGCCGTCGGGGAAGCGGGACAGCCCGCGGAGCCCAAGGCCGCCGTCATGGTGTACTTCGGCGACGGCGCCAGTTCAGAGGGCGACGTTCATGAATCCATGGTGTTCGCCTCGTCCTACCAGGCCCCCGTGGTCTTCTTCTGCCAGAACAACCACTGGGCGATCTCCGTGCCGAGCTCCGTGCAGACCCGCGTCCCGCTGGCCAACCGCGCCAAGGGCTACGGCTTCCCGGGCATCCGGGTGGACGGCAATGACGTCATTGCCGTCCACGCCGTCACGGAGTGGGCGCTGGAGCAGGCCCGCGAAGGCAACGGACCCGTGCTGATCGAGGCGTTCACCTACAGGGTGGGGGCGCACACCACCGCCGATGACCCCACCAAGTACCGCGGATCCGCCGAAGAAGGCCTCTGGCGGGCCAAGGATCCGCTGGAGCGGCTGGAGAAGTACCTCCGGGCCGAGGGCCTCGCGGACGATGCCTTCTTCGAACAGGTCAGGGCCGACGGCGACGAACTCGCCGCCTACGTCCGCAAGACCACCCACGACCTGGAAACACCGGACATCCGGACTGCCTTCGCCAATACGTATGTGGAGGCCCACCCGCTGGTGGCCGAAGAGCTGGCCTGGTTCGAGGAGTACAGCGCAGGGTTCGCCGACGAGGAACCTGCAAACGCTGACCAGACAGACAAGGCGGCCCGCTGATGACCACCATGACCATTGCGAAGGCCATCAATGAAGGCCTGCGGGCGACGCTGACCAACAACCCCCGCTCGCTGCTGATGGGCGAGGACATCGGGGCCCTCGGCGGCGTCTACCGGGTCACCGACGGACTGATCGGCGAATTCGGCGGCGACCGTGTGGTCGATACGCCGCTGGCCGAATCCGGCATTATCGGCACCGCGATCGGCCTGTCCCTGCGCGGTTACCAGCCCGTGTGCGAGATTCAGTTCGACGGTTTCGTGTTCCCGGGCTTCAACCAGATCACCACCCAGCTGGCCAAGATGCACTCGCGCAGCAACGGCAACCTGACCGTTCCGGTCGTGGTCCGGATCCCGTACGGCGGCGGCATCGGCTCGATCGAGCACCACTCCGAATCGCCGGAGGCGCTGTTCGCCCACACGGCCGGCCTGCGCATCATCACGCCGTCCAATCCGCACGATGCCTACTGGATGATCCAGCAGGCCGTCGAATGCCAGGATCCCGTGATCGTTTTCGAGCCGAAACGCCGGTATTGGCTCAAGGGTGAGGTGGACACCGAGAACCCCGGCGCGTCCGCAGACCCCTTCAAGGCGCACGTGCTGCGGGAGGGGAGCGACGCCACGGTCGTCGTCTACGGCCCGCTGGTGCCCGTGGCCCTCGCGGCGGCCGAAGCCGCGGCTGAGGACGGCCACAGCGTCGAAGTGATCGACCTCCGTTCCATCTCTCCGATCGACTTTGACACCGTCACGGCCTCGGTCCAGAAAACCGGCCGGCTGATCGTGGCCCACGAGGCCCCCACCTTCGGCGGCATCGGCGGCGAAATCGCGGCCCGGATCAGCGAGCGTGCCTTCCACTCGCTTGAAGCCCCCGTGATCCGGGTCGGCGGTTTCCACATGCCTTATCCCGTCGCCAAGGTCGAAGAAGACTACCTGCCGGACATCGACCGCATCCTTGAGGCGCTGGACCGCGCCCTCGCGTACTAAGGAGGACCCATGACGCTTAACAAGTTCAACCTCCCGGACGTCGGCGAAGGGCTGACCGAGGCCGAAATCGTCGACTGGAAGGTCAAAGCCGGCGACACCGTGGCCATCAACGACGTCCTGTGCGAGATCGAGACGGCCAAGTCCCTCGTGGAACTGCCCTCACCGTTCGCGGGGACCGTCACCGAACTGCTGGTTCCCGAGGGTGTCACGGTGGAGGTCGGCACGCCGATCATCAGCGTGAGTGACGACGCGGCGGCCCCGCCAGCTGCTGCACCGTCGCCTGCTGACCAGACACCTGTTGCCCAGGCACCCGCCGTTGCCGCGCCGATGTACGGAAAGCTGACGGCCGACACCTCCGACGACGGCGAGACGTCCGGACGCCCGGCCGGCGGCCCGCTGGTCGGTTCCGGTCCCAAGGCCGACGCCGTCAAGCGCCGGCGGCGGATTTCGGCCCCGGCGGCTGCTCCGGCCACAGGCCGCGAAACACCGGCGGCCTCGGCAGCCACCGGTACTTCCGCCACGGTGGCGGAGCGGGTGGGCGTAGAGACCCACGACATCTGGATCAACCCGGACACCGTCGGCCGAACGGCTGACGAAGCCGCTGGCCCCGCCGGCGCCATCGACCCGCGTCCCACGTTCAGCGGTGCCATCAGCGGCCTGGTCGGCAAGGTGCTGGCCAAGCCGCCCGTCCGCAAGATCGCCCGGGATCTCGGGATCAACCTGGCCGACGTCGTGCCCACCGGCGCCCGCGGTGAAGTGACCCGTGAGGACCTGGTGAGCTACCAGGCCCAACGTGACGCCGAGGTGGACAAGGCGGACTCGTTCTGGGGCAAGTCCGGCCGTCCGCAGGACCAGCGGATCGAGCGGATCCCGGTCAAGGGCGTCCGCAAGGCCACCGCAAAGGCCATGGTTGAATCAGCCTTTGCGGCGCCTCATGTCAGCATCTTTGTCGACGTCGACGCCAGCCGCACCATGGAATTCGTGAAGCGGCTGAAGGCCTCCCGTGATTTCGAAGGCATCAAGGTCTCCCCGCTGCTGATCCTCGCCAAGGCGGTCATTTGGGCCGCGGCGCGGAACCCGAGCGTCAACGCCACCTGGGTGGACAACCCCGACGGCAGCGACTCCGCGGAGATCCACGTCAAGCACTTCATGAACCTCGGCATCGCGGCGGCCACCCCCCGAGGACTGATGGTGCCGAACATCAAGAACGCCCAGGATCTTTCGCTCAAGCAGCTGGCCCTGGCCCTGAACGAGCTCGCCACCACGGCACGGGCGGGCAAGACCCAGCCCGCCCAGATGCAGGGCGGCACGCTCACCGTGACCAACATCGGCGCCCTCGGGATCGATACCGGCACGCCGATCATCAACCCGGGCGAGGTTGCGATCGTGGCATTCGGCACCATCAAGCAGAAGCCCTGGGTCCTGGACGGGGAAGTCATTCCGCGGTGGATCACCACCCTCGGCGGCTCCTTCGACCACCGCGTGGTGGACGGGGACCTTTCGGCCCGTTTCATGGCCGACGTCGCCGCCATACTGGAAGAACCGGCACTCCTCCTGGACTAGCCCCCGGAACGGCCGCCGGACCAGGGCCAACAGAACACGGAACCCCGCCGCTGAATGCTTCAGCGGCGGGGTTCCGTCAGTGTCAGGCCTCTGCGCCCGGATGCCTCAGTTTCCCGAGTATGCCGTCAGGACCTGAGCCAGGGCAGGATCGCCGCTGATGCCGGCGAGGGCGGACGCGGCGGCAAACATCAGTCCGGCGAGTCCCAGGCTGCACGCGCTGGCGCCGGCGAGGAACTTCCAGTCCTCGCGGAGCACGCTCCGCACGGTGTCCGGCATGCGCAGTCCCGGGGCAATCAGGTTGGGGGCGCTGTCCGTTGATCCGTCGTCCAGAAAGGCGACAACGCGGCCTGCGCCGCGGTCCACCCGCATGGTGCTGATGTGGTTGCCGTGGCGGGCCAGCAGGATGTCGTGGCCAACCAGCTGGCGGCGCTGAAGAGTGATCATGGGGTCCCCTTGGTAGGTGGATTCTCGGATGTCCGCACCATCGCAGGGCACTTCCCATTTTACCGAGCCGGGCTCTTCCGGACGGGGCGCAGGGCGGTGAGGCTGCCCACGGGAGGGGGTGATCCTCATCAACTCCAATCACGGCCAAGTCCGGTCCCGGTCAAGTCCGTGCCGTCCTGTCCGCCGGGTGCACCGCGGCACTAGAGTGACACCAGCCGCCGCCAGCCCGGCGGACGCGGATCAAAGGAGATGTTGCGTGTTTTCAAGCCCGTACCCCGACGTCGATGTTCCCAACCTCGGTATCTACGACTACCTCTTCGGCGACCTGGCCGAAGAAGACCTGGACCGGGTCGCCGTCGTCGACGGCGCCAGCGGTGCGGAAACCACCTACCGTACGCTCCGCGGCCAGATCGATGCCCTCGCCGGCGCCGTTGCCGCGCAAGGACTCGGCGTCCACGGCGTGGCAGCCATCCTGTGTCCGAACATCCCCGCGTTTGCCACTGTTTTCCACGGCCTGCTGCGGGCGGGCGCCACGGTCACCACGATCAACTCGCTGTACACGGCGGAGGACATCGCCAACCAGCTCACCGACGCCGGTGCGGGCTGGCTTTTCACCGTCTCGGCGCTGTTGCCGGCTGCCCGGGAGGCCGCCGAAAGGACCGGGATCCCTGCCGAGCGGCTCGTGGTGATCGACGGCGCCGACGGCCACCCCTCCCTTGCTGACCTCCTCGGCGCCGGGGCGCCTGCGCCCCAAGTTTCGTTTGATCCGGCCACCCATGTGGCCGTGCTGCCGTACTCCTCCGGCACCACGGGCCGGCCCAAGGGCGTCATGCTCAGCCACCGGAATCTGGTCGCCAATGTGGAACAGTCCCGGGGAATGCTCGACGTCGGCCCAGAGGACCGCGTCCTGGCGCTGCTCCCGTTCTTCCATATCTACGGACTCACGGTGCTGCTGAACATCGCCCTGCGCCAGCGGGCCCGGCTCGTGACCATGCCCCGGTTCGATCTGCCCGAGTTCCTGCGGATCATCCAGGACCACTGGTGCACCTACCTGTTCATCGCCCCGCCGGTGGCCGTGGCGCTGTCCAAGCACCCGCTGGTTGCCGAGTACGACCTCAGTTCGGTCCACACCACCCTCTCCGGCGCGGCGCCCCTGGACGGGGAGCTCGGTACCCGACTCGCGCAGCGCCTGGGATGCCGCGTGCTGCAGGGCTACGGCATGACCGAGATGAGCCCGGTGTCGCACCTCATTCCGCGCGATGGTGTTGATGTTCCCGTCAGTTCGGTCGGGTACACGGTGCCCAACATGCAGTGCCGCCTCGTGGATCCGGCCACGGGGGAGGAGATTCCGGTTCCCGCGGAAGGAACTAGCGCGCCGGGGCACCTGCTGTGCCGCGGACCGAATGTCATGCTCGGTTACCTCAACCGGCCGGAGGAAACCGCGGACACCCTGGACGCGGACGGCTTCCTGCACACCGGGGACATCGCGACGGTGCGGGCGGACGGCGTCGTGACGATTGTGGACCGGCTCAAGGAACTCATCAAGTACAAGGGCTACCAGATCGCTCCGGCGGAGCTGGAGGCGCTGCTCCTGACCCACCCCGGGATTGCCGACTCCGCGGTGATCGGAGCCCTCGACGCCGACGGCCAGGAAGTTCCCATGGCGTTTGTGGTGCGCCAGCCCGGACCGGACGGCGCCGCCCTGGATGAAGACGCCGTCATGGCGTTCGTGGCGGCCAAGGTGGCGCCGTTCAAGAAGGTGCGGCGCGTGGAGTTCATCGAGGCCGTGCCGAAGTCGTCGTCAGGAAAAATCCTGCGCCGGATGCTCAAGACCACGGCTCCGGCTGCGGGGGCAGCAAAGCAGTAGGGCCTAGCCGACGTCGGTCTTGGCGATGTAGACGTCGCAGGGGGCGTTGTGGGCCACGCTGTTCGCAACGCTCCCCAGCACCCGGCCGATTCCGCTCATGCGCCGGTTGCCGACCACAATCATCCGGGCGCCGGTCCGTTCGGCTTCGTTGATGAGGGCCTCCGCGGGTTTGCCCCGGGCGGCGGCGTAGGAGACGTTGGTGCCGGGGCGGCGCAGGCCGTCCGCGACCGTGCGGGCGACCTTCTCCGCGTTGCCGGCGTCGGAAATGATCCACGTGTCGCCGCCGCTGCTGATGACCTCGGTCCTGTCGCTGTCGAAGGCGCTGACCACGTGAAGGGTCGCCCCCATCGACGCCGCGAGGTCACGCGCGGTCTGGGCCGCTCGCAGTGCAGTCTCACTGTCGTCGACGCCGACAACGATAATTCCGGTCATGGCTTCAGCCCCTCTACAGCTTCGCGCAGGACCGGCGCGAGGCGCCGCACGCCCTCACGGATGGACTCGGGCGGCACAGCGCTGAACGCCAGCCGGATCTTGTTGGACGGGTCGTCCGAATGCGTAAATGCCGCTCCCGGGATGAACACGACGCCGGCGTCGATCGCCTTCCTCAGCAACGGGTAGGTATCCACGCCGTCGGGCAGCGTGACCCACACGAAAAAGCCGCCGTCGGGGCGCGTCCAGCTCAGCCCGTCCGGCATGAATTCTGCCAGGGCGGCAAGCATTGCCTCGCAGCGTTCCTGGTACAGCCCCCGGTAGGTCTCGATCTGGCCGCGCCAGTCGTAATCGCGCAGATAGGCCGAGACCAGCATCTGGTTGAACGTCGGGCGGGCAAAGAGTGACGGCCTCCGAAGCCAGGTAATAGCGGCGCTGCAGGTGGGCAGGCACGAGGGCCCACCCGATCCGCAGGCCGGGGGCAAAGATCTTCGAGAAAGACCCCATGTAGATGACGTCGTCAGGATTGGCTGCCCGCAACGGGATCAGCGGCTTGCCGTCGAAGCGGAGCAGACCGTAGGGATTGTCTTCCAGCACCAAGATATTCGCGCGGCGGCATATATCGACCACTGATTGCCGGCGTTCCGGGGAAAGCGTGATGCCGGAAGGGTTGTTGAAGCTGGGAATGGTGTAGAGGAACTTGACGTTTTTCCCCGCGGTCTGGAGGGCGGCGATCTTCGCCTCCAGCAGGTCAGGTACGATGCCGTCCCCGTCCATCGGCACGGTTTCGACCTCCACCTGGTAGGCCTCGAAGGTGTTGAGGGCGCCCACATACGTGGGGTCCTCCACAAGGACAACGTCGCCCGGGTTGCAGAAGACCTTGGTGGCTACATCCTGCGCGGACTGGGAACCCGCGGTAATGACGATGTTCGCAGGATCGGCATCGAGGATCCCTTCGGCTGCCATGACCTCGCAGATCTGGGTGCGGAGTTCCTCGGTGCCCTGGCCGCCGCCGTACTGCAGGGCGGTCATGCCCTGCTCGGCGATGATCTTCGCGGCCGTCTGGCCAAGGCGCTCCAGCGGCAGGGACTGCAGGTACGGGCTTCCCCCGGCCAGGGAAACGAGGCCCGGGCGCATCGAGATGTCGAAAACATCCCGCACGGCCGACTGTTTGATATTTGCTGCGCGCTCCGAGAACAGGATCTCGTGGCGGTGGGCGGACGTAGCCGCACGTTCGATTGCGTCAATGGCCTCGGCCGGAAGTACTGCTGCGGCGGCATCAAGTGTTTCGTGGGTCACAGTCCCAAGGATACTACCCTTGTTGTCTATGGGGAAACGATTGTTTTCAATCCGGCCTATGCCGGGTGCCATGCGACGGCATCTGCCGGCTGACCGTAAAGTCCAAGGCCCCCGGCAGCCGCGGCTGCCGGGGGCCTCAAGGGAGCAAGAGCTCGGTGTGGGCTACGCCGCTTCCGGGGTGCGGGCTTCGGCCAGCGCGTCGAAGACGCCCTTGATCTGCTCGACAACTTCGGCGTCGTCCTTCGGGTGAACTTCGGCAAAGCGGACCATCGAGCCGGGGACTGCCATCTTGACGTTTTCGAGGACCTGGGCGCCGGCGATGCCGACGGCCTTGCGGGCCTCGTCCTGGGCCCAGACGCCGCCGAACTGGCCGAAGGCGGTGCCGACGACGGCGGTGGGCTTGCCGGCGAGGGCGCCGGCGCCGAACGGGCGGGACAGCCAATCAATGGCGTTCTTCAGGGAGGCCGGGACCGTGCCGTTGTGTTCCGGCGTGACCAGCAGGAGGGTGTCGGCGTCGTTGGCTGCTGCGCGCAGGGCGGCCGCCGCTGCGGGCACCTGGCCTTCGACGTCGATGTCCTCGTTGTAGAACGGGATGTTGCCGAGGCTCTCGTGAATGACGACGTTCACCTGGTCCGGCGCGTTGAGCTGGATGGCCTCGGCCAGCTGCTGGTTGGTGGAGCCGGCGCGCAGGCTGCCGACGAGGGTGAGGACGGTCTTCTTGGACATGTGTACTCCTATGCGTCACGCCGCGGGACGGTTCCTGCGGCTGGCTGGTCGTGAGGCTTTGAGGCCTTCACCCAGATTAAACGGACCGCGGTCCGGTTGTATTCCCAGGCGCTAGAATCAGCGGTGTGAGCCTCATCCCGATCCGTCCCGGTGCCCAGCCCGGGGGAGGGCGCGCCCCCGGGCCCGCCGCAGAGTCCGAGCGCCGTGACGCGGCGCGCAACAGGGAGCTCCTGCTCTGCGCGGCCCGGGAAATCGTTGAGGAATCCGGCGCCGACGCGCTCACCATGGACCGGCTGGCCCAGCGTGCCGGCGTTGGCAAGGGAACAGTCTTCCGGCGGTTCGGCAGCCGTGCCGGGCTGATGATGGCGCTCCTGAGCGGTGCCGAGGCCGAGTTCCAGGGCCGGTTCATGTTCGGCCCGCCTCCGGTGGGCCCCGGTGCGCCGCCACTGGAGCGCCTGATCGCCGTCGGGGCCGCGCGCATATCCTGGATCCTGGAATTCGGGGAGCTGGCCCGGGCCGCCGACGCCTCGGTCTACAACAGGTTCGATGTCCCGCCGGCCGTCCTCTGGCACCGCCACCTCGAGATGCTGCTGCGCGAAGCCGGCGTGACGGCGGACCCGTGGCTCATGGCGTCGGCCCTGGGCGCTGCGCTGGAGCCGGAACTGCTGCTGCACGCTGTCGGCGTGCACGGGATCGCGCCCGAGCGGCTCGCGGAAACGTGGCGGGAACTCGTCACGCGCGTAGTGGGTGGCGGGTAGCGGCCGGAGCGGTAGCCTAGGCACCATGAGCAACGATTCAGCCCGGCCCATCCGCACCGGCGTCGCCGGGTTCGGTCTCTCGGGCAGCGTCTTCCATGCCCCGTTTCTTGCCGCGAACCACGCCTTCTCGCTGGATGTCATCTCGACGTCCGACGCCGGCCGGAAGTCTGCCGCCGCCGCCAGCTACCCGGCGGCCAGGATCGTCGACACCCCGGCCGGCATCCTGGAGCTCGCCGGCGAGCTGGACTTGCTGGTGCTCGGCACGCCGCCGGCCACCCATTACCCGCTCGCAAAGGCGGCGCTGGAAGCAGGCCTCGACGTCGTCGTCGACAAGCCGTTCGCGGTGCGCAGTGCGGAAGGACAGGAACTCATCGACCTCGCCGCGCGGCGGGGCCGGGTGCTCACCGTGTTCCAGAACCGGCGCTGGGACGGCGACTTCCTGACGGTCAAAGGACTCATAGACACGGGACTCCTCGGCACAGTGACCCGGTTTGAGTCCCGCTTTGAGCGGTGGTCGCCCGACGTCTCCAAAGCGTGGAAGGCGGCCGCGACCTCGGACGACGGCGGCGGGGTTCTCTTCGACCTCGGCACCCACCTGCTGGACCAGGCGGTGCAGCTCTTCGGCCCGGCGACGGTGACGCATGCGGAACTGGAGGTCCGGCGGCCGGGCGAGAAGGCCGACGACGACGTCTTCGTGGCCCTGCGCCACGGGTCAGGAGTAATCAGCCATCTGTGGATGAACATGCTCTGTGCCCAGCAGGGTCCGCGCTACCGCGTGCTGGGCAGCACTGGAGGTTTTTCCAAGCACGGTGTGGACCCGCAGGAGCCCTACATTGTGGCCGGCGGCAGCCCGCTGGACGCCGACTACGGCGTCGAGGACCCGGACTGGGCCGGGCTGCTGGGACGCGACGGGCACCTGGACCGGCTGCCCACCGAACGCGGCGCTTACCCCGAGTTCTACCGGATCCTGGCGGCGAAGATCGCCGACGGCGGGGCGGCCTCGGCGCTGCCCGTCCCCGTCGACCCCGCCGGGCCCGTCGAGGTGCTGCGGCTCATCGAGCAGGCTCGGGCTTTGGCCTGACGGGCTTCACTGACCGGGCTTAAAGAGCAATCGACTGCTCCGCAACTGCCGTTTTGGGGGTCCAAAAGGGCGGTTACGGAGCAGCCGATGCGGTGATGCTTACGCGGAGACCAGCTGGTGCCAGTCGGCGACGAGGGGCAGGTTGTGCGCCTCGGAGACGGAGTGGTGGGCAACCTTGCCCGCGGCGATGTTCAGGCCGGCGGCCAGGGCAGCGTCACGCTCGAAGGCAGCCTTGACGCCCAGGTTGGCCAGGGCCACGGCGTAGCGCAGGGTGACGTTGGTCAGCGCGTAGGTGGAGGTGTTCGGGACGGCGCCGGGCATGTTGGCCACGCAGTAGAAGATCGTGTTGTGGACCTTGTACGTCGGTTCCTGGTGCGTGGTGGGGTGGGTGTCCTCGAAGCAGCCGCCCTGGTCCACGGCGATGTCCACCAGCACGGAGCCGGGCTTCATCCGGGACACGAGTTCGTTGGTGACCAGCTTGGGGGCCTTGGCGCCCGGGATCAGGACGGAGCCGATCACGAGGTCGGCGTCCACGACGGACTTCTCGATTTCGTAGGAGTTGGACGCGACCGTCTTCAGGCGGCCCTGGTACTGGGCGTCGAGCTCGCGCAGGCGGTTGATGTTGATGTCCAGGATGGTGACGTCGGCGCCGAGGCCCAGGGCCATGGCGGCAGCGTTCGTGCCGGCAACACCGGCGCCCAGGACAACCACCTTGGCCGGGCGGACACCGGGGACGCCGCCGAGCAACACGCCCTTGCCGCCGGCCGGGGCCATCAGGGAGGTCGCGCCGACCTGCACGGACAGGCGTCCGGCAACTTCGGACATCGGGGCCAGCAGCGGCAGGGACCGGCCTTCCTGGACGGTCTCGTAGGCGATCGCGGTGACGCCGGAGTTGATCAGTTCCTGGGTCAGTTCCGGCTCGGCAGCCAGGTGCAGGTAGGTGAAGAGGATCAGGCCCTTGCGGAAGCGGTGGTATTCAGCCTTGACCGGTTCCTTGACCTTCATGACCATGTCGGCGCGGGCCCAGACGTCGTCGGCTTCGGCGACGATCTCGGCGCCGGCAATCGCGTATTCCTCGTCAGTGATGCCGGAGCCCAGGCCGGCGCCGCGCTCTACGAGGACAACGTGGCCGTGGGTGCGGAATTCGTGAACGCCCGCTGCCGTGATGGCGACGCGGAATTCGTTGTTCTTGATCTCTTTGGGGACACCGATGATCATTTTTTTGCTCCAGTAGTGGCGGCCTCGCGGGCCTGGATGAGCGGGGGATTTCGTAATTCCAGAATAGATCCGGCTGTGAGGCAGGCGACAGGAGTGTCTGGCCGGTCCAAGGCCCCGGCCCCGCCTTTCCGGGGTTTTCCGAATCCTGTGGTAGACATTTGTCGAGATAGCGGGCGTCAGGTGTCGGCTCGTGTCCGTTCGTGTCCGCATTCGCAGTGCGGCCGTCCGGCGCAGTAGTGTGGCAGCATGCAGCAGCAGGACGTGGAGCAGCTCGTGGAGCAGGTGGCGCAGCGGCTGGGCCGCGGTCTCTCGCTCGAGGACCTGGACGGTTTGCTCCTCGCTTACAGTTCCAACCAGTCGCATGCGGACCGCGTGCGGGTGAACTTCCTGCTGAGCAAGCGCGTCCCGGTGGAAGTCAGTGCGTGGCAGCTTTCCCACGGGATCGCGACGGCGGTCCGGCCGGTGGTCGTGCCGGCCAACGCGGATCTCGGCATGCTGGGCCGGGTGTGCGTGCCGCTGCTGGTGCGCGGCTTCCGGGTGGGGTACCTGTGGGTCCAGCTTGATCCCGAGGAACCCAGCGCCGCAACCGTTCTCGCCCAGCTGCCGGACGTGGCGCGGGAGCTGGAACAGCTGTCCTCCCTGCTGCTGGATTCCAACACTGCAGAGTCCGAGTTCCGCCGCCGCCGCGAGCAGGAGTTCCTGGCCGCCTGCGCCGGTGAAGCCAACGCGGCCGCGGCTGTGGCGGGCTGGAAAGAGGTCCAGGGCAAGGGGCCGTGGCAGCTGGTGACTGTCCTGGACGCAGACGGCTGGGCCGGGGGGTCGGATCCCATCGCGGACACGCTCATCCACCGCTCCGCGGCACTGCAGGCCACCATCGGCGTCGACGCCGCCTTGTTCAGTGCCGGCACCGAAACCCATGCCGTGGTGCTCTTCAAGGAATCCACCGGACGGGCTGACCACGCCCAGGTCCTGGTCCACTACCAGCTGGAACTCGCCAAACGCTCGGGGCGGACGGTCCGGCGGATCATCCTCGGCACCAGCGAGGGATTCGCCAAGCCGCGCGAACTCGCCGAGGCCTACCGGGAATCCCGGCAGGCGGCCCAGGCGGCGGCGGTGGATCCCCAGCTGGGAGAGCTCGTCGACTGCCGGGCCACCGGCGTCTACCAGCTTTTGGCATCAGCCGGCGGCGGCGCGGGCGCCTGGGCGGACGCGGGATCCGTGTATTTCCGCATCCTCGAAGACCATGACCGGAACCACGAGCTGCTTCCCGTCCTGGAGCTGTTCTATGACAACGACGGCTCGGTCCAGGAGGTCGCGACCAAGCTGCACCTCCACCGGAGCAGCATCTACAACCGGCTGGGCCGGATCCGGCAACTGCTGGGCGTGGACCCGCTGAAGGGAATGGTGCGGCTGGAGCTTCACGCCGCGCTCAAGGCCCGGCGCTGGGCCGGCCGGCCCCGGATTTAGCCCTCGCGGTTCGACGCGTCGGCGTCGAGGACCAGTCCGGCGTCCGGGCCGGCAACAGCGGCGTCCGTCCCGGACTGGCGGGCGGCGCTCCGACGTCGGGATATCCGGCTATCCACCCAGAGGGACACGGCAACGAACGCGACGCCGCTGGCCATATAGGTGGCGGTGTTGTTCAGGCCCATCGCGGTTCCGACGAAGCCGGCGAGCAGCATGGCGGCGATGCCTGCCACGATGTGCCATCCTCTGAATTTACCCACAATTCAAGAGTAACCCGCGGCCTTTCTGTGTTTCGGCGTCGGACTGTGATCGTTGCTTGATCCTTATCACTGCTTCATGAATCGCCTGTTTATGAAGCATCTGGGTCGTCATCCTGGCCGGGCAGCGTGCCCGCGCCCGCACTATTCTTCTTCTGCGTTTCGAGCCAGGCCATGATGTCGGCCAGCCGGATCCGCCGGTGCGTTCCGCGGTACTCCACCGGAATCTCGCCGCGGTCGGTCATGTTCCGCAGATAGGTGTGCGAGATCCCCGCCAGCTCCGCGGCCCGCGACGTCGTCAGCATCTCCTCGACGCTGCTGACCGTGACGGCCTCGCCGCGGCTGAAGCGGCCCAGCATATCGACGACGGCGTCCCTCGCCTCGGGCGGGAGGCGGTGGACGGTGCCGTCCACGAACACCGTGATGTCGTGGCTGCCGTCGAGGGCGTACTTGAGTTTCTCTGCGTCCTCGGCCGGAAGGCCGGCCGTCACCCTGGGAGCTATCAGTGCCATGAGTGCATCCTAACGGCTGCATTCTGGCGGCCGGATCCGCCGGCGGGGACGCCGGCGGTCCAGCCGTTGGCGCTTCGTCCGTTACAGCCCGAGATCCTCCAGGACCGGCAGCTTGGCCCGGACCCAGGCCCGGGCCTCCGTTGCGCTCGGCGCGGACAGGGCCAGCTTGGCCAGCTCCTGGGCTTCGGCCAGGGTGACGGTCTTCAGTACGGCAGCGACGGCCGCGATGGAGCGCGCCGTCATGGACAGCGTGGTGACGCCCAAGCCCGTGAGGACGACGGCGAGGGCCGGGTCTGCGGCGGCCTCGCCGCACACGCCCACGGGCTTGTTGTGGCCCTCGGCCCTTGAGCCCTCCACCGTCAGGCCCACGAGCCGCAGCACGGCCGGCTGCCAGGGCGTGTTGAGGGCAGCCAGCGGGCCGAGCTGGCGGTCCGCGGCCATGGCGTACTGGGTGAGGTCGTTGGTGCCCAGGCTCGCGAAGCCGACCTCGCGGAGAATGGCCTCGGCGGTGAGCGCGGCGGACGGGACCTCCACCATGACACCGGGGGTCTTGATCCCCGCCGCGGCACACAGCGAGGCGAAGCGGGCGGCCTCCTCCGCGGTGGAAATCATCGGGGCCATCACCCAGACGTCGGCTTCGGAGGCTTGCTCGGCCAGGGCGATGGCCTGCAGTTGGCGCTCCAGGACCCCCGGCGTGGTGAAGTCGGTCCGGTAGCCGCGGACGCCCAGAGCGGGGTTGGGCTCAGTGGCGTCGGTCAGGAACGGCAGCGGTTTGTCCGCGCCGGCGTCGAGCGTGCGGAGCACCACTTTCTTGCCCGGGAAGGCATCGAAGACGCCCTTGTAGGCGGCGGCCTGCTCCTCCACGGTCGGTTCGGTGTCCCGTTCGAGGAAGCAGAACTCGGTTCGGAACAGGCCCACGCCCTGGGCGTTGAGCCCGGCCGCGGCTACAGCGTCTTTGGCGCCGCCGACGTTGGCCAGAAGCGGGACCAGGTGACCGTCCGCCGTCGTGCCCGTCCCGTCGAAGGCGGCCAGCAGTGACGCGGTGGCGGCCCAGTGGGCCGCGGCGGCGCGCTGGCTCTCGCCGGGCTCCGCGGTGATGAGCCCGGCGGCGCCGTCCACGTATACCTCGGTGCCGTCGGCGAGCTCATCGACTCCGGTGGCGGCCACGACGGCGGGCAGGCCCAGCGAGCGGGCAATGATGGCGGTGTGGGACTGCGGACCGCCGCCCGCGGTGACCAGGGCCAGGATTTTCTCCGGATCCAGGGTGGCGGTGTCGGCCGGGGCCAGGTCCTCGGCGATCAGGATGAAAGGCGTGGCGGATACGGGAATGCCCGGCGCGGGCACTCCGCGCAGTTCCGCAACGATGCGGGCCCGGACATCCAGGACGTCGGTGGCGCGCTCGGCCATGTAGCCGCCCAGGTTGTGCAGCATTTCCGAGACCGAGGCGCCGGCTTCCCAGATCGCCCGCTGCGCGGAGGTGCCGCGGCCGATCAGCTTCGTGGCGGATTTGAGCAGCATGGTGTCGGTGGCCATGAGTGCCGTGGCCTCAAGGACGGCCTTGCCGTCGCCCGTGACGGTCTCGGCGCGGGCTTTGAGCTCGTCGTGGACCGCCTTTGCCGCGGCCTTCAGCGCCGCCGTCGCCTCTTCCGCCGTGACGCCGGCGGGCAGTTGCTCTCCGGCGGGCGGTTCGCTGATCGGTTTGGGCATCTGCCGGACGGTGCCGATGATGCGGCCGGGGCTAACGCCTACTCCTGGGAAGTTCTGCACTGAAGGTCCTCATTCTCTGTCGTAGGCCAATGGCCACTAAGCCGGTTAACCAGGTGCCGCCGCTGATCCTGCTGATCATTTGTGCTGCGCGTGACGGCTACGTCTGCGGGCGGATCACGGCACCTGCAAAAATTGTATGTGATGTAGTTCATATAGCGTTGCTATAGGTGCTAGGGTAGCGGTTATGAGTATCGATGGCCAGCTACCACCCAAAGCCCGGCTGCTGCGTGCGGCCGCCGAGCTGCTGGCCAACTCCGGCGGGTCCGCAGTCTCGACCCGTCAGATCACGCAATTGGCCGGTGTTACGGCGCCGACCCTTTACCACCACTTTGGCGACAAGGAAGGGCTGTTCGACGCCGTCGTCGCAGCGGGTTTTGACGAATATGTCGCGGGCGAACGCGACTTCGCGCCCTCTGGCCAGCCGCTGGAGGACATCCGGAGGATGTGGGACAACCACGTACAGTTCGGGCTGAAACAGCCGGAACTGTACCTCGTCATGTTTGGCAACATCCGCCCTGAGAGCAGGCCGGCGATCGTCGCCGATGCCGAGGCCCTCATGGAGGAGATGCTCAACAAGGCGGCTGTCTCCGGCCAGCTCAACGTCCCGCCCCGGGAGGCTGCCCGGTCCATCCTGGCGGCCAACGTGGGTGTGACCCTCATGTTGATCGCGGAAAAGGCGCCCGAACGCAACCTCGAGCTGTCCACCATGACCCGCGACGCCATGATCTTTGCGGTTTCCACGGAACAGGCCCGGACCAACGATTCTGATGACAGCGGAAAATCCTCCGTGGTTGTGGCGGCAATCGCATTGAACGCAGCACTCCAGGCGTCCCACTCGGACCAGCTCTCCAGTTCGGAACTCAAGCTCTTCCTCGAATGGCTCCACCGGATCTCCACCAGCTCCACCAGCTAGCTCGGCGAAATTATCGGACCATCCTGCAAAGCAGCGGGAACGACGGTTAGGAATTCACATGGCAACAGAGACAGTTGCGAAACCAAAGACCAGCGTGCGGGTACACGTCCAGAAATTCGGGACGTTCCTGTCCGGAATGATCATGCCCAACATCGGTGCTTTTATCGCCTGGGGCTTCATCACGGCGCTCTTCATCCCAGCGGGCTTCTTTCCCAATGCGGACCTCGCCAAGCTTGTCGGTCCGATCATCACGTACCTGCTCCCGCTCCTGATCGGCTACACGGGCGGCCGGATGGTCTACGGCGTGCGTGGCGGCGTGGTGGGTGCCGTGGCCACGATGGGTGTGATCGTCGGTACCGACATCCCCATGTTCATTGGCGCCATGATCCTAGGGCCGCTCACGGCCTGGCTCATGATGAAGGTCGACAAGATCTGGGAAGGCCGCGTCAAGCCCGGCTTCGAGATGCTGATCGACAACTTCTCGGCCGGCATCCTTGCCGCCATCATGGCGGCCGTCGGCATGCTCGTGGTCGGCCCGGTGGTGAAAGCGTTCAGCAACGGCGCCAGCGCCGTGGTCGAATTCCTCGTCGTCAACGGGCTGCTGCCCTTCACCAGCATCTTCATCGAGCCCGCAAAGGTCCTGTTCCTGAACAACGCCGTCAACCACGGCATCCTCACGCCGCTGGGCACGCAGCAGGCGCTCGAACAGGGCAAATCCATCCTGTTCCTGCTTGAAGCAAACCCCGGTCCGGGCTTCGGCATCCTCCTCGCCTACTCATTCTTCGGCAAGGGCCTGGCCAAGGCGTCCGCGCCGGGCGCAGCCGTGATTCAGTTCATCGGCGGCATCCACGAGATCTATTTCCCGTACGTGCTGATGAAGCCGATGACGATCTTCGCCGCAATCGGCGGCGGCATGACAGGCATCTTCACCCTGGTGGTCACCGGCGCCGGACTCCGGTCCCCGGCCGCCCCGGGCAGCATCATCGCCGTCTACGCCGCCACCGCACGCGACAGCTACGTCGGCGTGACACTCTCGGTGCTGTTCGCCACCACGGTGTCCTTCCTCATCGCCTCGGTGGTCCTGAAAGCCAGCAAGGCACCCGCGGAGGACGACCTCGACGAGGCCACCCACCGGATGGAGGCCCTGAAGGGCAAGAAGAGCTCGGTTGCCTCCGCCCTCACCGGTGCCGGCATGAATGCCGGCGGCGTCGCGGTCCTCGCGGGCCCGGTGAAGAACATTGTCTTCGCCTGCGACGCCGGCATGGGCTCCAGCGCGATGGGCGCCTCGGTGCTGCGCAACAAGATCAAGGCTGCCGGCTTCGCGGACGTCAAGGTCACCAACTCCGCAATCGCCAACCTCAGCGACACCTACGACGTCGTCATCACCCACCAGGACCTGACCGAGCGGGCCAAACCCGCCACGGCCAGCGCAGTGCACGTGTCCGTGGACAACTTCATGAACAGCCCGCGGTACGACGAGATCGTGGAGCTGGTGAGGGCCAGCAACACGGACGGGGGAGAGGCTCCCGACGCCGGGGCTCCGGCTACCGCATCTCCTGCCGTCGGCGGCACACCGGAAGCCACCGCTGAGGCTCCCGCCGAAGAGGCTGGCCCGGCGGGCATTCTCGTGGCCGAAAGCGTCATCCTCAACGGCACCGCAACCACGCGGGACGCCGCGATCGATGAGGCCGGGCAGCTCCTGCTGGACCGCGGCGCCGTCGACTCCGGCTACCTGGACGCCATGCACGAACGCGAGGAATCCGTCTCCACCTACATGGGCAGCTACCTCGCGATCCCGCACGGCACCAACGCCGCGAAGGACCACATCATGAAGTCCGCGGTGTCGGTGATCCGCTATCCAAACGGCATCGACTGGAACGGCAAGGAAGTGAAGTTCGTCGTCGGCGTCGCCGGCATCAACAACGAACACCTGCAGATCCTGTCCTCGATCGCCAAGGTCTTCACCAACAAGGCACAGGTCGCGCAGCTCGAAGCGGCCACCACGGTTGACGAAGTCCTCGCCCTCTTCGGAAAGGTCAACTCCTAGTGAAGGCTGTTCATTTCGGAGCGGGAAACATCGGGCGCGGATTCGTTGGCCTGCTGCTGCACGATGCCGGGTATGAGGTGGTGTTCGCCGACGTCGCGGACGCCCTCATCACCCAGCTGGCTGCCGCGGACAGCTACCAGGTCCACGAGGTGGGAGACAACCCCGCCGTCCGGACCGTCGACAACTTCCGCGCGCTGAACTCCGGCACCCAGGAAGCCGACGTCGTCGCGGAAATCGCGACGGCGGACATCGTCACCACCGCCGTGGGGCCGCACATCCTGAAGTTCGTGGCGCCCGTGATCGCCAAGGGGATCGCGGCCCGCGCGGCCGGGCTGGGGCCCCTGCAGGTGATGGCGTGCGAGAACGCCATCAACGCGACCGACATCCTGAAATCCGAAGTCGCGGCCCAGTGGGATCCGGCCGCCGGATCCCTGGACGCTGCCGCGGTGTTCGCCAACACGGCGGTGGACCGGATCGTGCCCAACCAGGAGGCCGGCCAGGGCCTTGACGTCACGGTGGAGACGTTCTACGAGTGGGTGATCGACCGTACCCCGTTCGCCGGGAAAGAGCCGGTCATTCCGGGAGCGACCTTCGTTGACGACCTCGAACCCTACATCGAGCGGAAGCTGTTCACGGTGAACACCGGCCACGCGGCGGCGGCCTACTTCGGTTTCGAAGCGGGCCTGGGCAAGATTTCCGAGGCCATGGCCGATCAGGACGTCGCGGCAGACGTCCGCGCCGTCCTGGACGAAACCAAGGAACTCCTGGTGGCCAAGCACGGCTTCAACCGCGAGGAGCAGGAGGCCTATGTGGAGAAAATTCTGGGCCGCTTCTCCAACCCGCACTTGCCGGACACTGTCACCCGGGTGGGCCGCGCCCCGCTGCGCAAACTCGGCCGGCACGAACGCTTCATCGGCCCCGCCGCCGAGCTGGCCGAACGCGGGATTGTCCCGGAGGCACTGCTCGGGGCGATCGCCTCGGCCCTGCGCTTCAACGATCCGGCGGACGCCGAGGCCGTGGAGCTGGCGAAAATCCTGTCCGCATCCACGCCCGCCGAGGCCACGGAGAAGATCACGGGCCTGGCGCCTGGCCACCCGCTCTTCGCCCCTGTCTCGTCCCTCATTGAGGAAGCCAAGGCGGTCGTCTAGCCTCTTGCGATAACGCCGAGCACTAAACGCCGACGCCGCAGCTCGCCTGAGTTGCGGCGTCGGCGTGTTTAAGCCCCCGCAGAGGTGGGCCCACCGTCACCCGCCCGTTGCGCTATCACTTATGGCTCGTATTCGGCGGTTTTAGCGGCCATAAGTGATAGGGCAACCCACCCCCATTGACCATTAGGGCGCCTAACTGTTAGGCTACCTAACTATGAACGCTGAACCGGCCGACCCCGGCCTCCTCGCCCTCGCCCAGGACTTCCGCGAGGCCCTTCGCCACAGCATCTACCTCGTCCGCCGCCTGGACGCCGACGGCGAACTGAGTGCCGCGCAGCTCAGCACCCTCAAGATGCTGATGGACTCCGGCCCCGCGTCCGCCGGGGCCGGCGCCTCCGGGTCCGGAGTGCGCGTGGGGGAGATCGCCCGGAACCTCGGCGTCAAAGTGCCCAGCGCCACCGAACAGATCATCAAGCTCGAGCGCGTCGGCCTCGCCCGCCGGGAACCGGACCCCAACGACTCCCGCGCTGTCCGCGTCACACTCACCCGAGAAGGCCGCGCCGCCGTCGAGTCCGCCAATGAGCGTCGCAACACCGTCATGGCCGGCATCCTCTCGTCCCTTTCGGACGACGACCGCGCCGCGCTTGCGGCCGCGCTGCCGGTCATCGGGAAGATCAACGCAACCCTCCAGGCCTGATACTCATCCGCAATCCGGATACTCACCCACAAATTCCAATCACTTAGGAGTGCCCCCCATGCACGGCCAGTCCGCCGACATACTGCCGGCAGCGGAAGTTACCCTCGAGGCCGAGAAAGCCTCACTACTCAAACAACCCAAGGCGGTTTGGGCGACGGCCCTCGCAGCCGTGTTCGCCTTCATGGGAATCGGCCTGGTGGACCCCATCCTGCCCGCGATCGCCAAGAACCTGGACGCCACGCCGAGCCAGGTGTCGCTGCTCTTCACGAGCTATTTCCTGGTGACCGCCGTCGCCATGCTGATCACCGGCTACGTCTCGTCCCGGATCGGCGGGAAGCGGACGCTGCTGATCGGACTGGCGGTGATCGTCGTCTTCGCCTCACTGTCCGGCACCTCGGTCAGCGTGGCTGAACTCATCGGCTTCCGCGCCGGCTGGGGACTGGGCAACGCCCTGTTCGTGGCCACGGCGCTGGCCGTGATCGTCGGCGTCGCAAGTGGCGGCGCCGGCACGGCAATCATCCTGTACGAGGCCGCCCTGGGCCTGGGTATTTCCCTCGGCCCGCTCCTGGGCGCATTGCTCGGCGGCTGGCAGTGGCGCGCACCGTTCTTCGGCACCGCCGTGCTCATGGCCTCGGCGTTCATCGCTCTCATTGCCCTGCTGCCCAAGACCCCGCTGCCCGAGCGCAAGGTCCGTCTCCGGGATCCGTTGCTGGCCCTGGGACACAAGGGGCTCAGGACGACGGCGGCCAGTGGCCTCTTCTACAACTATGGCTTCTTCACCGTCCTCGCCTTCACGCCCTTCATCCTGGGCATGGACGCCTACGGAATCGGCGGGGTGTTCTTCGGCTGGGGCGTCGCCGTCGCCGTCTTCTCAGTGTTTGTTGCTCCCGTGCTGCAGAACCGCTTCGGAGCTGTCCGGGTCCTCACTGGCACCCTGTTCCTGCTGATGCTGGACCTTGTGGGACTGGGCCTGTCCGCCGGGCACTCGGTGCCCGCCGTGGTGGTCCTCGTGGTCATTTCGGGGGCGCTCCTGGGCGTCAACAACACGATCTACACCGAGCTGGCCATGGGTGTTTCCGATTCGCCCCGGCCTGTCGCCTCCGCCGGCTACAACTTCGTGCGCTGGATGGGCGGCGCCCTGGCACCGTTCGCTGCCGCGCAGTTGGGCGAGCACTTCGGCCCGCAAGTGCCGTTCTACGCCGGTGCAGTGGCCATGGTGGTGGCTATTGCCGTGGTCTTCGGCGGACGCCGCTACCTGGCAGCGCACGAGCCGCACGTGGTCTAGCGAGCCGAGGTAACAGAAACGCCCATGTTCCGCGGAACATGGGCGTTTCTGTTACCCCCTGCGCTCGCAGGGAAGGCCTCAGGCCTTGGCGGAATCCTTGGCGGATCCCTTGGGCACGAACAGTGTCTCGGCCTGTTCCAGGGACATCCCGTTGGTCTCGGGCACCTTGAACGCGACGAAGAAGAACGACGCCGCGGCGAACAGGGCGTACATGGCGTACGTCAGGGGCAGCGAGGCCGCGGCCATGACGGGGAAGCTCAGCGTGATGGCGAAGTTGGCGATCCACTGCGCGGCAGCGGCCAGGCCGAGGGCGCGGGCCCGGATCCGGGACGGGAAGATTTCGCCCAGCAGCACCCATACCAGCGGGCCCCACGAGGCGCCGAAGCTGATCACGAAGACGTTGGCGGCCACCAGGGCCGCGGGACCCCACGCGCCGGGCAGCGTGATGGCGTCACCGGAGCCGGTGGCCGAGCCGAAGGCCAGGGCCATGGTGCCCAGCGAGACGGCCATACCGATGGAACCCGCGAGCAGGATGGGGCGGCGGCCGATCCGGTCCACGAGGGCGATCGCGACCAGCGTCACCAGGATGTTCGTGACGGCGGTGGCCACGGAGATGGTCAGGGAATCCTTTTCCTGGAAGCCCACGGCCTTCCACAGCGTGGTGGAGTAGTAGAAGATCACGTTGATGCCGACGAACTGCTGCAGCACGGACAGGACGATGCCGACCCAGACAACCGGCTTCAGGCCCAGGACGTTGCCGCGCAGGGACCCCTTCTTGCCGGCGAGCTTGTCCTCCTCGATGGCCTCCTTGATCTCGCGCAGGTGGCGGTCGGTGTCCTCGCTGGGGGCAATCGACTGGAAGACCTTGAGGGCCTCGTCGTCCTTGCCCTTGAAGACCAGGAAGCGCGGGGACTCCGGCAGGGTGAAGGCGATCCAGCCGTAGATGACGGCGGGGACGGCTCCGGCCAGGAACATCCAGCGCCAGGCCTCGATGCCGACCCACAGGTTCTGGTCCGCTCCGCCGGCAGTGTTGGCGAAGACGGCGTCGGAGAGCAGGGCGGCGAAGATGCCGGTGGTGATGGCGAGCTGCTGGAGCGAGGCCAGGCGGCCGCGGACGTGCCGCGGCGAGATTTCGGAGATGTAGGCCGGTGCGATCACCGATGCCAGCCCGATGCCCAGGCCGCCTATCAGGCGCCAGAAGATCAGGTCCCAGACGCCGAAGCAGAAGCCGGTGCCGATGGCACTGGCCAGGAACAGCGCGGCGCCCAGCTTCATGGCCGGGATCCGGCCGTAGCGGTCGGCCACCTTGCCCGCGAGGTAGGCGCCGGCCGCGCAGCCAAGCAGGGCTACGGCGACGGCGAAGCCGGTCACGGCCTCGCTGAGCGCGAACTCCTCCTTGATGGCATCGACGGCGCCGTTGACCACGGACGAGTCGAAGCCGAAGAGGAAGCCGCCGACTGCGCCCGCCACGGCCAGCCAAATGACCCGTTTGGGGATCCTGGCGGTGGTCTGGTCCTGGGTGATGGTCATAAGGCTCCCTCGGCAACTCGCGGTCCACGGCCTGCGCCGCAGCTACCAAGTCTTACACCGGACCCGGTGCGGTGCCTGTCACAAGGCCGGAAAATGAGAGCAAGCTTACATTCCGGGGAAACAGCGACGGCAGGCAGTCCAAACGACTGCCTGCCGTGACGCATTGCTGCATTGAAGCCCTAGTGGGCGGCGGCCGCGGCGCTCTCCCTGGATACCGTCTTCGGGTCCGTGAGTTTCTTGTTCGGCAGGGCGAAGGTGATCAGGAAGGCGATGCCGGTGAGGACAGCGGCCGTGAGCATGACGGCGTCAATCGACTGCGCGAAGCCCTCCGTGATGGGCCGGGTCAACGTCGAATTGGCCGTGTGCAGCCAGCTGGTGTCATTCAGCGAGTCATTGCTGGCGCCGTTCTTGAAGAAGTCGTACAGCTTCGCGTTGGCGGGGTCCGCAGCCACGGCCGGATCCTTCAGCACCTTGAGGTATTCAGGGTCCTGCACGGCGTCCTTCATGCCGGTGGCGATCTTGTCGGCGGCGAGGCTGAAGAGCATGGAGATGAACACGGCCGTTCCAACCGCGCCGCCCATGGACCGGAAGAACGCGGCGGCGGAGGTGCCCACACCCATGTCCTTCGACGGAACGGAGACCTGCATGGCCAGCGTCAGGGGCTGCATGCAGAAGCCCAGTCCCAGGCCGAAGAACACGGCGATGAAGCCCGGGACCCACAGCGGCGTGTCGACGCCGAGGGAGAGGCCCATGACGACGGCGGCGCCGGTCAGGACGGCGGTGCCCAGGATCGGGAAGATCCGGTAGGTGCCCGATGCCGAGATGGTCCGGCCGGCCGTGATGGAGCCGGTGAGGATGCCCACGGTGAAGGTGATCATCATGAGGCCGGCCTCGGTGGGAGTCAGGCCCTTGACCAGCTGCAGGTACATCGGAAGCATCGCGATGGCACCGAACATGCCGATGCCGATGATGAAGTTCAGCAGCGAGGACAGGCCGAAGGTGATGTTCTGGAACAGCCGCAGCGGGATGAGCGCGTAGTCAGCGGCGTGCTTTTCGGCCAGCAGGAACGCAATGATGCCCACAACACCCAGTCCGTAGCAGAGGAAGGAGTTGGTGGAGCTCCAGCCCCACGTGCGGCCCTGCTCGGCGACGAGGAGGAGCGGGACGATCGCCAGGGTGATGGCGGCGGCGCCCCAGTAATCGATCTTCTGCTTCACATGCTTGGCGGGGAGGTGCAGGTACATGAACACCACCGTGAGCGCGGCGATGCCGATCGGCAGGTTGATGAGGAACACCCAGCGCCAGCCGTCGATTCCAAGGATGGTCTCGGTGCCTGCGAAGGCGCCGCCGATCACCGGGCCCAGGACGGAGGAGACGCCGAAGACGGACATGAAGTAGCCCTGGTACTTGGCGCGGTCCTTGAGCGCCACGATGTCGCCGATGATGGTCAGGGCGAGGGCCAGAAGGCCGCCGGCGCCCATGCCCTGGATGCCGCGGGCGATCGCGAGTTCGGTCATGGAGTGGACCGATCCGGCATAGAGCGAGCCGGCGAGGAAGATCAGGATGGCGATGAGGTACAGCGGGCGGCGTCCGAAGATGTCGCTGAGCTTGCCGTAGAGCGGCGTGCTCACCGTGGAGGTGATGAGGTAGGCGGTAGTGGCCCAGGCCTGCAGGGACAGGCCGTCGAGGTCGTTTGCGATCGTGTAGATCGAGGTGGACACGATCGTCTGGTCCAGCGAGGACAGGAACATGCCGAGCATGAGTCCCACCATGACGGTGATGGTCTGACGGTGGGTCAGGACCTCTCCTGCGGCGCGCACGGAGGTGGTTTTGGACATGACTGCTCCAAGGGGAAGTGTGGGGATCAAGCTGATAGTTGCTTTCAGTAACTATGTTACTGGCAGATTTGTTCCCGCTACTACCGTCCGAAGAAGAAAGTCCTTAGCGTTCCACCAGAATTCCGTCCGGATCGCACCAGATCATCGCGCCGGGCCGGATGGTCACGCCGCCGATCTCCAGCGGAACATCCACTTCCCCGGCGCCTTCTTTGGCGCTCTTGCGCGGGTTGCTGCCGAGCGCCTTCACGCCGAGCGGCAGCCCGGCGATGGCGAGCCGGTCCCGGATGGCCCCATTGATGACGACGCCGGCCCAGCCGTTAGCGACGGCGCTCGCCGCGATCATGTCCCCCATCAGTGCGGTGCGGAGAGACCCGGCGCCGTCGACCACCAGGACGGAGCCGCTTCCGGGAGTGGCCAGCAGGGACTTGACCAGCGCGTTGTCCTCGAAGCACCGGATGGTCCGGACCGGTCCGCTGAAGTGCGTGCGGCCGCCCAGGGACTGGAACTGCGCGGACACGGAGTCGAGCTCCTCGCCGCGCTCATCGTAAAGGTCTGCGGTATTGACGGCGGAAGCGTTCACGGTCACTCCTTCGGTGTCGGCAGCACGTGTTGGCTGCGGGTGTCATCCCCGAGACTCGCACATGCCCGGTTCCCGTGCCACCGCGGACAGTCCGCCGGGCAACTCTGCTGCGCGGTTCCGCCGCGCAACTCCGCCGCGCAACGCTGCCGCGATAGTCTGGCTCCGCACTGATACATATGCCTGATCATCAGTTCCAGGGGGAGCCATGAGCATGTCCGATACCACCGCGCCGGCGCTCGCCGAGCCAGAGCACCGCGTCCGGCCCGTCTGGACCGCAGGGGTGGTACTGGTCAACGTCGGCATCAACGCGGCATTCTTCGGCCCGATCCAGGTGCTCCTCGGCCAGCAGGCGGCAGCCTTCAGCGAACCGGACAAGGAAGCCATCCTCGCCCTCGTAACAGGCGCAGGGGCCGCCGTCTCGCTCGTCGCCAACCCTCTCGTGGGCGCCTTCAGCGACCGCACCACCGCGCGCCGGGGCCGCCGGGTGCCGTGGGTGATTTTCGGCGCCATCCTGGGCGCCGCGGCACTGATCGCGCTGGCGGGCGCCCCTAATGTCGCCGTCATGACGCTGCTCTGGTGCCTCGTCCAGGCCGGCTGCAACGGCGCCTACGCGGCCATCACCGCGGCTATCCCGGACCGGGTGCCCGTCCCGCAGCGCGGCACGGTGGGCGGACTGGCTGCCATGGGGCAGACAGTCGGGATCCTGGCCGGGGCAGTGATCGCCGCCGCCGTCACCGGAAACTTCGCCGCGGGGTACCTCGTCTGCGCGCTGGCGCTGCTTGCCGGCGTCGTGCTTTATTACTTCAAGAACGACGACGTCCCGCTGCCTGCGCAGGTCCGGCCGCCGTTCAGCCTGGCCGGGTTTGTGCGGGGCTTTTGGATTTCCCCGGCCCGCCACCCGGATTTCGCCTGGGCCTGGCTGACGCGGCTGCTGGTGAACATCGGCAACCACATGGTCACCCTCTATCTGTTGTTCTTCCTCAATGACGCCGTCCGCGTCCGTGAAACCCAGGGCATCGAGCCCGAGTTTGGTGTCCTGATCCTGACCGGCCTCTACGCGGTCATGGTGATCGCCACCAGCGTGGTGGGCGGCCGGCTGAGCGATCGCCTGGGGCGCCGGAAACCGCTGGTCATCATCTCGTCAGCCGTGATCGCCGCGGCCTCCCTCATCCTTGCGTTCGCGCCCACGTGGCCGGGCGCGCTGATCGGCGCCTCGGTGCTGGGTATCGGCTTCGGCTGCTACTTGGCGGTGGACTTCGCGCTCATCACCCAGGTGCTTCCCACGGCACTGGACCGGGGCAAGGATCTCGGCGTCATTAACATCGCCAACTCGCTGCCCCAAGTGATCGCCCCGCTCATCGCATTTCCGTTTGTGGCTCTCTGGGGCGGCTATGTCTCGCTGTATGTCGCGGCCGCCGTAATCGGACTTCTGGGCGCCGTGTTCGTGGTGAAGATCAAGGGCGTGGACTGAGCCGGGCTCGTCCCCTTCCGGGGCTCCTGCGGCCCCGGCTGACTCGCCGGACGCCCGGTTTCGTGGCGTATAGTGGACGGCAATTGCCGCGGCAGCGCTGTGGGGGATAGCTCCCGGCTGCCGAGAAAAACGACCCCCGGAACGCTGCTGATGCCTGACTTTCACTCAGATCTTCCACCGATGGCCCCTCCCCCCACTCTGCCCCGGCAACGGCTCCGCTACGTGCGGATCCTGGACGTTGCCGCAGGGTTTGCCCGCAAGGGCCTGGACTCCGTAGTCCTTTCCGAGGTGGCGGCCAAGGCGGATGTTCCCCTGGGGACGCTGTACCGCTACTTCCCCTCGGCCACCCAGCTGGTCCTGGCGCTGTACCGCAAGCAGCTGGGCGAACTCCTCGCGGGGAGCTCGCCGGCGGCGGGAAAAGCTGCGGCCCAGGCGCTTGTGGGGGTAGTGATGGAGATCTTCCACATGCGCCTTATGCAGCCTGCCGTGGAGCAGTGCCTCAACCGGGCGGTATACGTCAAGGACACGGACACCACGCGGCTGCTCCGTGAGATCGATGCGACAGCCGAGAAGGCCGTGACGGCCGCGTGCGGCGACGCCGCCGTCGCCAGGGTCCTGTTGCTGACGGTCACCGGGCTGGTCCAGGCCGTCCGCTGCCGCCGGCTGTCCCTCTTCGAAGCCGAAGAGGACCTCAAGAAGGCCTGCTCGCTTCTGCAGGGGGCACGACAGGCCGCGTAACTGGTCTAGACCGGTAGAGCTACAAACTGCACCGTGAGTGTGATCTAAGTCACATAAGGCGATGGTCAAACGTTTCACCGTTGCGCGGAATGACTGCAGTGCCGCCTCATCGCCAGGGCGCGTTGTTTACCATGGCTAGACCGGAGAACGCTGACGCCAGCAACTCCGGGGGTTCCACCGGCGACCGCCACCTCTGGTTGCCGCCGACGCCCCCGACAGACCAACTTGAGCATCTGACGTGCTCAAGCTTCCATGTGCCGTGCGCCCACGGTGATTCCCAGGAGACAACGACGTGTCCACTGAAACGATCATTCCCGCCGATTCCGCTTCCCCGGCCGAGACAGTTGCCGCGCTCAGCGACGAGGAAATCTTCGCATCCCACCAGGGCGGCAAGCTGTCGATTTCCAGCACTGTCCCGCTTGCCAGCAAGCGCGACCTCTCCATCGCCTACACGCCCGGCGTCGCCCAGGTCAGCCGCGCCATCCACGCCAACCCGGAGCTCGCCAAGACGCTCACGTGGGCCCAGCGCCTCGTGGTCGTCGTCAGCGACGGCACGGCCGTGCTGGGCCTGGGCAACATCGGGGCCAGCGCCTCGCTGCCCGTGATGGAGGGCAAGTCCGCGCTCTTCAAGGCCTTCGGAGAGCTCGACTCCATCCCGCTGGTCCTGAACACCACCGACGTCGACGAAATTGTCGAGACGCTCGTCCGGCTGCGCCCGAGCTTTGGCGCCGTCAACCTCGAGGACGTCGCCGCGCCCCGCTGCTTCGAACTCGAAGAAAAGCTCATCGAGGCGCTGGACTGCCCGGTCATGCACGATGACCAGCACGGCACCGCCGTCGTGGTCCTCGCCGCCCTGACCAACGCCGCCAAGGTGACCGGCCGGACGCTCGAGAGCCTGCGCGTGGTGGTCTCCGGCGCCGGAGCCGCCGGCATCGCCGTCGCCGAAATCCTGCTGACGGCCGGGGTCGGCGACGTCGTCCTCCTGGACTCCCGCGGTGCGATCAGCAAGGACCGCGCGGACATCGCCGCGGATCCGGCCAGCAAAAAGGCCGAGCTCGCCGCCCGCAGCAACCCGCGCGGCGTGACCGGCGGCCCCGGCGAGGCGCTGCTTGGCGCCGACGTGTTCGTCGGCGTCTCTTCCTCGAAGCTGGACGAGGAGCACCTGAAGCTGATGAACCACAGCTCGATCGTGTTCGCCCTGTCCAACCCGGACCCGGAAGTTCTGCCGGAGGTCGCTAGCAAGTACGCGGCCGTCGTGGCTACCGGACGCAGCGACTTCCCGAACCAGATCAACAACGTCCTGGCCTTCCCCGGCATCTTCCGCGGAGCCCTGGACGCCGGCGCCCGCCGGATCACCCCGGCCATGAAGCTCGCCGCGGCCCGCGCCATCGCCGAACTCGCCGAGGACGACCTGTCCGCCGACTACATCGTGCCCAGCCCGCTTGACCCCAGGGTTGCCCCGGCGGTCTCCGCAGCAGTCGCCGCGGCGGTCGAAGCCGAGTAGCCACAGCTGACCAAACGACGACGGCGGCGCTTCCTTGGGGGGAGCGCCGCCGTCGCCGTTCTAGACTGGGGCCATGAACCCCGAGAGTGCCGTGACCGTGCTGTGCGGCCTCGCCATCCTGGTGGGCGTGGCCGGAACCATCATCCCCGTGCTGCCCGGCAGCATCCTGATCGGGCTGAGCCTGTTCGCCTGGGCGTTGTGGGGCGGCGCCGGAACCACGGGCTGGGTGGTTTTCGGGATCGGCCTGGCCTTCGTCCTGGCCGGCATGGCCGCCAGCACGGTGCTGACCGGCCGGAAACTCAAGCAGCACAGCATCCCGAGCCGTTCCGTGGTGGTGGGGCTGGTGCTGGGCGTCGCCGGCATGTTCATCATTCCCGTCGTCGGGCTGTTCGTGGGCTTCGCCGCCGGGCTTCTGCTCAGCGAGCTGCAGCGTACGCGGGTGTTCAGCACCGCAGTGGCCTCGAGCTGGGCGGCGCTGAAGGCCACTGGCCTTGGCATGATCGTGGAGTTCGGCCTCGCGTGCCTTTCCGCGAGCACCTGGGTGATCGGCCTCTGGGTGGCCGCGGCCGCCTAGCAGGGGCCGGCCGGTCCTACTACCATGAGGGAATGAGCGCCACATCTGGCGAATCCGCCCACCTGAAGCCCAGTGTTCCCAGCCCCACGGGCCCGATCGGCACGGGTCCCATCCCCGCCGGCGGGTCCCGGGGGCAGGGCAGGCCGTATACCGAAACCCGCGATCTGACCCCCTTCCGCAAAGCCGTGGTCCGGACGCCCGTCCGCGGCCTGGCCGGCAACGTGGGCGGTGTGGTGACCGGACTCATGGCGGGCCGGGTCCCGGGGACGCTGGCCGCCGAGGGCGGGGTGCCCCGCCTGGGCAGAATGTCCGGCCGGATGCCGGGCAAGACGACGAAAGCCGTACACGCCGCCGTCTTCGGCAGCACCGAGCCGGACGGGCTGATTGCCCTGGCCCGCACCTATCCCGGTTGGTCCGGACTTTGCTATCTCATGGCCGGGCTGCTGGCGTACTCACACGGCGGGCATCTTCGCGCCTCCGAGCTCTTAAGGCATGGACTGAGCCTCCGGAACGACGCCGACGCCAACCGCTACGCCGCCGTGTACCTGGCGGGTGTGGTCACCAGGGTAGAGGTGGCCGAGCGGATCGAAGTTCCCGTGCTCTTCAGCGAGGAGGCCGTGGTTCTGGCCCTGTCGCATTCCCTGCGCGAGACCGGCCAGACGGAGGAGGCCCTGGCGGCGCTGGCCGGTCTGCCGCCGTCGTTGCCTCTGGCTCTGGCCCGGTGTTCCCTTGCGGCAGAGCTGGGACACGACGTCGACGTGGTGGCAGACACCGAGGGGCTGCTGAACGCGGACGATCTGGCCGCCGCCCTGTTGCTGGTGCGTGCCCGGTGCCTTCGCAGGCTCGGAGCCTACGGCGCGTCCCGTTCCGCCCTTCAGGAGGTCCTGCGGCGCCGGAAGACGCACCTGGCCCTGCGCAGCGACGCGCTGACGGACCAGGCCTTGCTTATCCTCGAGGCGGGCCGCAAGACGTTCGGCGGCCGCGAATGGCAACGCCGGAAATCGACAGAGGTGGAACATGTGGAGGTCGTCCGCAAGGACGCGGAACTGCACGAACTCTGGGACCGCGAATACGGCAGCGCTAGCGACGGCTGACAGATCACCGTGCCCACCTGGTGGCCAAATCCACGTAGCCACTACCCTTGCGGGCCTCCGTGGCGGGTAGTACAAACGAGGCATGAGAGATGCCGTGGCGCGCTGGATGCAGCACTACATCACGGCGTGGACGACGAACGACCCGGAGGACATCCGGGCGCTGTTCACCGAGGACGCCATCTATGCCACAAGCCCCCAAGAGCCAGAACCGTGGCGGGGCCGCGAAGATATCGTGGAGCACTGGCTCGCCGGGCGCGACGAGCCGGATGACTGGACGTTCGAGTGGAAGCTGCTTGGGGTCGACGGCGGCCGGGCATTCGTACAGGGCCTGACCACCTACCGCGGCAACAGCCGAAGTTATGACAACCTGTGGATCATCCAGCTCACCGCGGACGGCCGCGCGTCGTCCTTCACCGAGTGGTACATGCAGCGCAAATAGCCTCTGCCATGGATTCGCCGGCTCAGGCGCGGGTCATCGCCGCGCTGACGGCGGGCACGATTTGTTCAGCGAGCAGCATGGCGCCCAGGATCAGCATGATGATCCCGCTGGCCAGCGTCACCTGACGGGCGGCGCCCGGCCGAGCGTGCAGCAGTTTCCGGGCCAGAAGGGCCACGCAGCTGTAGATGACGCCCACGAGCAGCACGAACGTGAGGCCGAGCAGCCCCGACTGGACGGGAACCGGCAGCGAGGCGTCCGGGCTGACGAATTGCGGCACCAAAGCAACAAAGAACAGCAGGCCCTTGGGGTTGATCCCGCTGATGCCGATGCCCTGGAGGAAGATCCGGAACTGGCTCGCAGGGGCCGCCGCCGGGCGAGCGTCCGTGCTGAAGGTGGCGCCGCGCCAGGACCGCAGGGTGCTGTAGCCCAGCCACAGCAGGTAGAGGGCGCCCGCCGCCGTCAGCCAGCCGAGCACGCCGGGCATTCCGGCCAGCAGTGCCGCCAGTCCCAGCACCAGGAGCACGGTGTGCAGGGCGTAGCCGCCGCACAGTCCGGCGACGGCGGGAGCGAAGCTGCGCTGCCTCAGCCCCGCGGCAATCGAGTACGCCCAGTCGACACCGGGGGTGCAGGCCAGGGCGACGGCGACAACCAGGAAGGCGAGGAAAAGCTGGGGGTTCACGGCAGACTCCAGGGGATGCAGTACCTCGTAGCAGGTACAAGGAAAACTCTAGGCAAATCCGGCCCGGAAGTGTTCGCCTATTTACCGACGAATCGCCCCATCACGGTAAGATTCTTGCGTGATTGACAATATTGACAGAAGTATTTTGCGTCACCTCCAAACGGACGGACGAATGACTGCCACGGCGCTGGCCTCGAAGGTCGGGCTGACCGTGGCCCCGTGTCATCGCCGGCTGCGGGATCTGGAGGCCGCGGGGATCATCCGGGGCTACCGGGCGGACATCGATCCGGCCGCCGTCGGGCTCGGCTTCGAGGCGATCGTTTTCGTGACGTTGCGCCAGGTGGACCGATCGACGATGGAGATCTTCGAGAACCGGGTAGCGGACAACCCCAACATCGTCGAAGCCCAGCGGCTCTTCGGCTCGCCGGACTATCTGCTCAAGGTCATCGCAGAGGATCTTCCGTCCTACCAGCGCTTCTACGACAGCGAGCTGACCTCCCTTCCCGGCGTCGAACGCCTGACGTCCACGCTGGTCATGAAGAACCTGAAGTCGAACGCCGGGCCGCCGGTCTGAACGGCGACTTCGGGGCTGCCGGGCTCAGGCGCCCAGGAGTCCCGTGGTCCGGTAGGGGATGACCTCGCGAAGGAACATGCTCGTCGAGGTCCGGACGATGCCGGGACACAGCCGGATTTCCTCGGACACGCGGTAGAGGTCGTCCGGGCTCTTGGCCACCACCCGGATCAGGAGGTCGGTGTCCCCGGCCGGGGCATGGCATTCGAGCACCTCGGGGATGTTGCGCAGGGCTGCGATCGCCTCGTTGAGGTGGCTCTGGTCCAGTTCCGCGCTCACCGCAGCCGCCACGCCGCGACCCAAGGCGGACGGCAGGACCCGGCTGCTGTTCGGCCGGAGCGCGCCCGACGCCGACATCCGCTCCAGGCGGGACTGCACAGTGCCCCGGGCCAGGCCCAGCTTTTGCGCCAGCAGCATGACCGGCACGCGGGGATCGTCGTCCAGCGCGGCGAGGATCCGCCGGTCGGTCGCGTCGAGCTCCTGCAAAATGACCACTTCCTGTTCACTCTTCCGGCTGTAGTTGATCAGACTGACTACTCCGGGCCCGGTCCGTTGCGCCAACTGTAGGTCTTCTGCTCAAATGGTGACAACAAAGGGACGCGGCCACCGCCACGGTCCCGAAGGCTACAGAAACCCCGGCACACCACCCGGACCCTGGATGAGGATCCCGCAAGGAACCTGCCGCTGACTGACTCTTGTTCACGCATCGTCATTCCGCACAGCACCACAACACGGCAAGAGCCCCTGAGCTACCGACGTCGGACGTCCCGAAGTCATCGGTAGCTGAGGGGCTCTTGTTCTGCCCGGCATAGGCTGGACCCATGACCTCTGCCGGCCGCTTCGCCCCCAGTCCCTCCGGAGAACTTCACGTCGGCAACCTCCGGACGGCCATCCTGGCGTGGCTCTTTGCCCGGTCCACGGGGCGGCGCTTCCTGATGCGGGTGGAGGACCTGGACCGGGCCCGGGCCGGTGCCGAGGCGGAGCAGCTCCGCGATCTTGCGGCGATCGGCGTGACCTGGGACGGCGGCATCGTGCGCCAGACGGACCGTGAGCACCTGTATGCCGAGGCGATCGCGCAGCTGACGGCAGCCGGGCTGACCTACGAGTGCTTCTGCACGCGCCGCGAAATCCAGGAGGCCCCGTCCGCGCCGCACGCCCCGCTGGGCGCCTACCCGGGGACCTGCCGGAACCTGAACGACGCGGAGCGCGACGCCAGGCGGGCGGCCCGGCCGGCGGCGGTCCGGCTCCGTGCCGCCGTGGCCGAGACGACGGTGCGGGACGTGCTCCACGGCGACTACACGGGGGTGGTCGACGACTTCGTGCTCCGGCGCAACGACGGCGTGACCGCCTACAACCTCGCCGTGGTGGTGGATGATGCCGTGCAGGGCATCGATCAGGTGGTCCGCGGGGACGACCTACTTCCCTCCACGCCGCGCCAGGCCTACCTGGCGTCCCTGCTAAATATGCCCGTTCCGGAATATGCGCATGTTCCGCTGGTGCTGAACTCCGACGGCGCTCGGCTGGCCAAGCGCGACGGCGCCGTTACGCTCGCGGACCTGGCACGGGCCGGCGTGGGCGCCGACGAGGTCCGGGACACTCTGCTGGCGTCGCTCGGGCTTCCCTCCGGCCCCCTTGCCGATGCCCTGGCCGTATTCGACCCGGCCGCGCTGCCACGGGAGCCCTGGGTGTGGCCCGGCGCGTAGGCTGGATCCATGACCGAGCCCGCACACTCCCAGCCCCGCTTCACCGTTGAGACAGCCAAAGTCCTGGCCGAGGTGGCCCACAACCGCCAGAAGGACAAGCTCAAGCGGCCGTACCGCGAGCACGTGCTCGCCGTCGGGGATGCGCTGGTGGACTTCGACGACGACATCCAGATCGCCGGATACCTCCACGACATTGCCGAGGACACTCCGATGACCCGGCAGGCCCTCTTGGACATGGGGGTTTCCGAGCGGGCCGCCGACATCATTGAACGCGTCACGAAGCGCTTGCACGAGAACCCCGACGACTACCAGGCGGGCATCCGCTACATCGCCGAAGACCACGACGCCACCCTGGTCAAGATTGCCGACAACGCGCACAATTCGCTGCCCGAACGCGTCAAGGCGCTAGCGGAGAAGTGGCCGGACAAGCCGCCGGTCACCCGCTACGACGAGGCCCGCCCGGTGCTCTACGCCGCGGTCCCCGTGGAGGAGACCCGCAAGATCCTGGCCCGGATCAACCCGTGGCTGCTCCAGGAACTGGACGACATGCTCGACGAGGCGGACGACACCGACTACGAGAACCTGGCCTACGACAACCCGGACGCCGTCGTCTAGCGGATTCCCTCCCACAGCGAGCGTTCCCAGGACCGGGGGTCGTTCACCACACCCGGGGCGACGTCGAAGCGCATGGTGGCCCTGCGGGCGGGTTCATACCCCGGCCAGCCGGGGTCCCCGGTGGCGGCGAAGGACACCCAAGCGGCGTGCAGGGAATCGGCCAATGCCTGCGGCGGGTTGTCGCCCAGAAGCGGCCCGAACAGCCGGGCCGTCGTGTCCAGGTTGTCAAAGACGAACGGCACTTCCAACGCGTGGACCGCACCGAGGCCCGGTGCTGCCCACGCGAACTCGTACATGTAGGTGCCCGCGCCGGTACCCTGCGCCGCCTCGGCGTGGGCCTCGGCCAGGCGGATGGCCGGGATCCGCACCCACCAGTCAGTCTGCACGGCGGCAAGAAGGTCGCCGGGGCCGGCATCGGGGTAGTGGGCCCGGTACGATTCGAGCCCAGCCTGGACCGGGAGGCCGTAGGCGGCAGGCGGCGGGAAGCCCTCAATGCTGTCCGTGCCGCTCAGGCTCTCTTCCGTAACCCTGCCGAGCACGCCGGTGATGGCCAGGAACAGTTTCCAGTCCTCGGTGTTGGTGCCGACGATCACGTCGACGTGCGCGCTGGCCCCGGCGGCGATCCGGTCGATCGGACGGCGCGGAATGACCTCGCCGTCGATCACCGGCTGCCAGGGCATCAGGCTCGCCACGACGTCGTGGCCCCAGCGCTCCGGATCCGGATGCACCAGCAGCTCGACCTTCAGCTCCGCCTGCGCCGCGAGGAACCGCTCGACCGGAACCGCCGCCATGGCCTCGCGTGTCTGCGAAACGCCCAGCTTCACGGCAAGGGACCGGCCGATCCGTTCCGCGGCCGGTTCGGGGATCACGTGGTGGGCCGCCCCGCTCTGCAGGATGGCCCGCCGGAACAAACCATCGGCCCGGGGCATGGACAGCAGGATGCCGATGCTCATCGCGCCGGCGGACTCACCAAAGACGGTGACGTTTCCCGGGTCGCCGCCGAAGTCAGCGATGTTGTCCCGGACCCACTCCAGGGCCGCGACCTGATCAAGCAGACCTACGTTGGTGTGCCCGTCGCCGAGGCAGAGAAAGCCGTCGGCGCCCACCCGCCAGTTGATCACGACGCACACGACGCCGTCCCGGGCGAAGTTCCGGCCGTCGTACGCCGCCGTCGAGCCGACCTCGAAGGCGCCGCCCTGGATCCAAACCATCACCGGGAGTCCGGCCGCCCCTGCGCTTGACGTCCCAGCGGCCGCCCTCTTAGCGGGGGTCCAGATGTTGAGGTTCAGGCAGTCCTCCCCGGTCAGCCCAGTGTCCCAGTCGGTACCCGCACCCAAGGGCGGAGCAACCTGGGGAGGCGACGCCCCGAAGTGCGTGGCATCCCGCACGCCGGTCCACGGCTCAACCGGTTGCGGCGGCCGGAGCCGGTTCGCCCCGGACGGCGGCGCCGCGTAGGGGACGCCCAAGAAGGACGCGACGCCGTCGGTCTCCGCGCCCCGCAGCGAGCCGTTGTGGGTGGTGACGACAGCGTCCATGGCCATAACCGCCACTCTGGCAGGTCCCGGGGCGCACCGGAAGGGGCCGAAGGTCACCGGCCGGACAGCTGTGTCCCTGCGGGCATCAAACTGCCGGCATCAAAGGGCGTCGGGCCCGCCAAAGCAGCGCGATGTACGCCAGATCGAAGACGCTGCAGAGTCCGCCGAGGCCCAGAATCAGCGGCGAATTCCCCAGCCAGCCGAACGCCACCGTGGGGGCCAGCGTGCCGATCCACTTGGCGGTGCCGATCAGCAGGGACTGTCCGCGGAGTCCGGCGCGCGCGTCACCCATGCGGGCAGTTCCGCCCTGCCGAACTTCAGGAAGGTGACGACGATGACGACGTCGGCCAGCCCCCGTTGCTTTGGCTACACCCGGCCCAAGGCGTCGATGTCCTCGAGGAAGTCCTGGTGCACCTCGTCGCTGACCGTCGTCCGGGTGTCCCGGATGGCATCGAGATAGTCCTGGGTGGAGGGGCCCTTGCGGACAGCCGCACGGGAGGCGGGATCGCCCCCGGACGCCGCGCCGCCGTCGTCGTACACCGCTTTTTCCAGCGCCCGCTGGGAGGCGCTGCGGGCCGCGTACTCGATGTCCGCGGGGGAGAAGCCCTCGGTGCGGTCCACCAGGAGCTCGACGTCGACGTCGTCCACCACGGCGGCGGGGATGAAGCGCTGCCACATCGCCTCGCGGGCCTGCCGGTCCGGCAGGCCGATCGGGATGACGTAATCGAACCGGCCGTGCCGCAGGAATGCCGAATCCAGGGCGCGGATGAAGTTGGTGGCGCAGACCAGGATGCGGCCGGGCTGTTCGCGGAAGGCGGGGATGATCTTGAGGAGTTCGTTGGTCACGCCCTGCAGGGGGGAGGGCGGCTCGCCCGAGCGCTGCGAGGCGATTTCCTCGACCTCGTCGATGAAGACCACCGCGTGCTCGAGTTCGGCGATCTCCAGGAATGTTTCGCGCAGCGCCCCGGCCAAGCCCTGCGGATCGGCGGCCAGCCGGGAGGGGAAGACCTCCACGAAGGGCCACTCGAGCCGGGACGCGATCGCCTTGGCGAACGTCGTCTTGCCGGTGCCGGGCGGACCAAAGAGGACGACGGCGCGCGGGGGAACCACGCCGTATTCGTCGGCGAGGTCGGCCTCGGCGAGGGGCAGCACCAGCCGGCGTTCCAGCAGTTCCTTTTCGCGGCGCATGCCGGCCACGTTCTCCCACAGGTCGCGGGCCAGGATGCGGCCGCCAAGCTGGCTGAGGGGTTCCAGCTCCTGGCGCTGGACCGGGATCTTCCGCTCAAAGTAGCGCAGGTTCTTCTTCAGCACGAAGCCGCGGCCCAGGAACGCCTCCACCCGGGTTTCAGATTCCGGCATCAGCGCGGAGAGCTTGTTCAGCCCGTGCGGGGCCATCCGGTTCTCGACGGAGGCCAGCAGCGAGGTCCCGATCCCGCGGCCCCGGAACTCGGGCAGCGTCGCCAGGAAAACGATCCAGCCCTGGTCATGGGCGGCACGTCCGACGGCGGCGCCCACCACCTGCTCGCCCTGCACCGCCACGACGGCATGGTCCTTTTCGCACGAGGCCAGGACCTCGGAGAGCGCGTAGACGGGCTCCACATTCGATTCCTTGAGGGATTCCCAAAGGTGCAGGATGCCGTCAAGATCTGCCGAGTGGAAGTCCCTGATCCGCCAGTTGGTCATGAAGTGTCTCCCGGATGGTTCGTCGCTGAGCCGGTGGGCGCCAGTGTGAGCTGGTCTGCTGAGCATATGCGAACCGCCTCGATCAGAGGTTGCGGGGGCGTTGCATTACGCCGACACCCCGCCCAACTAGCTCGCAGTTGTGGCCGTTTTGAGCGCTCAAAACGACCGCAACTGCGAGCCAGTTGGGCAGGCGGGCGAGGTGCTAGTTGCCGCCCGGGGCCCCCGGGCCAGGCCGGTTGGCCACGAGCGGGTACGGGCCGGTGAAGCCGTCGCGGACGGCGGCGATTTCCATGATGCGGTGCCGGCAGAGGCGCCAGCCGAGCATCAGGAGCGGGATGATGACGGCGAGGGACGCGATGGTCCACGTTCCCACCGGAGAGTCGAACGCCATGAGGACCAGCACTGCCAGGAGGAAGGCCAGGGTGATCCAGCCTGTGACGGGGGCGCCGGGCATCCGGAAGGAAGGCCGGAGTAGTTCCCCGCGGGCCGCGAGCCGGGCCAGCTGCATCTGGCACAACACGATCATGGCCCACGTGCTGATGATGCCCAGCGACGCGACGTTCAGGACGATCTCGAAGGCCTCGGCGGGGACCACGGCGTTCAGGACGACGCCCAGGACGGCCACACCGGCGGTCAGGGCGATGCCTCCGTAGGGGACGCCGGCCTTGTTCATGCGGGCGGCGAACTTCGGCGCGGACCCGGAGACGGACATGGAGCGCATGATCCGGCCGGTGGAGTAGAGGCCGGCGTTGAGCGAGGACAGCGCGGCGGTGAGGACCACCAGGTTCATGATGGCGTCCACGCCGTCGACGCCGATGGAGCCGAAGAAGGTCACGAACGGGCTCTCGCCGGCCTTATAGGAGCTGTAGGGCAGCAGCAGCGAGAGAAGGACGAGCGAGCCGACGTAGAACACCGCGATGCGCACGATCACTGTGTTGATGGCCCGCGGCATGATCTTCTCCGGGTTTTCCGTCTCGCCGGCGGCGGTGCCGATCAGCTCGATCGAGGCGTAGGCGAACACGACGCCCTGCATCACCACGACTGCCGGCAACAGGCCGTTGGGGAACAGGCCGCCATTGTCCGCGATCAGGCTGAAACCGACCTCGTGGCCGCCGACGGGCGTGCCAAAGATGACGAAGTAGATGCCCACGAGCAGGAAGGACACCAGCGCCACCACCTTGATGAGCGCGAACCAGAATTCGAGTTCGCCGAACACCTTGACGCTGATGAGGTTCAGGGCCAGGACCAGGATAAGGGCGGCCAGGGCCCAGGCCCACTGAGGCACGTCCGCGATGGGGGCCCAGTACTTCTTGAAGAAGTTCATGTAGAGCGCGACGGCGGTGATGTCCACGATCGCGGTCATGGCCCAGTTCAGCCAGTACAGCCAGCCGGTGACGAATGCGGCCTTTTCGCCGAAGAATTCGCGTGCGTAGGACACGAACGAGCCCGACGACGGCCGGTGCATCACGAGTTCGCCGAGGGCGCGCAGGATCATGAAGGCGAAGAAGCCGCAGACGGCGTAGCTGATGATCAGGGCCGGTCCGGCGGTGGCGAGACGGCCTCCGGCGCCCATGAAGAGGCCGGTGCCGATGGCGCCGCCGATCGCGATCATCTGGACCTGTCGGGGTTTCAGGCTCTTGTGGTAGCCCTGGTCCTCGGCGTGGAGCGCGGCCTCGGTGGCGTGGGCATGCGCCGGAATGGTGTGGTCGGTGACGGCCGGCCGCTGATGGGCGGGCTGTTGGTCCTGCTGTTTTTGGGCGCGGGCAGTGTCGGGATGAGTCATGGGGGTCCTTCGGGGTTCGGAAGTACGCTACTTGCTCAGGTTGGCCAGGCGCTGCGGGCTGAGCAGCTCGGTAAGCTGCTCCGCGGTCAGGAGACCGTGTTCGAGGACGAGCTCCGCGACGCCCTTGCCGGTGGCGAGGGCCTCCTGCGCGATGGCCGTGGCCGTGGCATAGCCCAGGTGCGGGTTGAGGGCGGTGACGAGGCCGATTGACTGTTCCACCGTGAGGCGGAGCCGCTCGGTGTTGGCGGTAATGCCCCGGACGCAGCGGGCCGTGAGGGTGCGGCAGGCGGCTTCCAGGTGGGAGATGCTCTTGTGGAGGCTGTGGACAATGATCGGTTCGAAGGCGTTGAGCTGGAGCTGGCCGGCCTCGGCGGCCATGGTGATGGTGACGTCGTTGCCGATGACCTCGTAGGCCACCTGGCTGACCACTTCCGGGATGACCGGGTTGATCTTGCCGGGCATGATCGAGGAGCCGGACTGCACGGCGGGCAGGTTGATTTCGCCAAGCCCGGCGCGCGGGCCGGAGGAGAGCAGCCGGAGGTCATTGCAGATCTTGGACAGTTTCACGGCGACCCGCTTCAGCACGCCGGAGAGGTGCACAAAGGCGCCGACGTCCTGCGTGGCCTCGATCAGGTCTACGGCCGTGACGAGCGGAAGACCTGTGATGTCGGCCAGGTGCCGGCAGGCGGCCGCGGCGTACCCGGCCGGGGCGTTCAGGCCGGTGCCGATCGCCGTGGCACCGAGATTGATTTCGTGGATCAACAGGTCGGCTTCGGCCAGGCGGAGCCGGTCCTCCCCGATCGTGACGGCGTAGGTGCCGAATTCCTGGCCGAGTGTCATGGGGACGGCATCCTGCAGCTGGGTGCGGCCCATCTTCACCACCGTGCGGAATTCAAGGGCCTTGGCGGCGAAGGCGTCCTCGAGCTCGGTGAGCGCTTCCAGCAGTTCCCGGGCGGCGAAGATCGTGCCGAGCTTGACCGCCGTGGGATAGACATCGTTGGTGGACTGGCTGAGGTTGACGTGGTCGTTGGGGTGCAGCCGTGCGTAGTCGCCCTTGGGGTGGCCGAGGATTTCCAGGGCCCGGTTGGCGATCACCTCGTTGGCGTTCATGTTCGACGACGTCCCGGCACCGCCCTGGATGACGTCCACGACGAACTGCTCGCTGAGCTTGCCGTTCATGACGTCGGCGCAGGCATCCTCGATGGCCCGGGCGCGCTCGGCGTCGAGCAGCCCGAGCTCGTGGTTGGTGCGGGCGGCAGCCAGTTTCACGGCGGCCAGCCCGCGGACCAGGTACATGTTGGAGGACAACGGCTGGCCGGTGATGGGGAAGTTCTCCACGGCCCGGAGGGTATGGACACCCCAGTAGGCGTCGGCGGGAACATCCCGGTCGCCGAGGAGGTCGTGTTCGGAGCGGAAATCCGGGCGTTCGTCGATCGAGGTCATGGCGGTCCTTACTGGGCGTCGGCGGCGTGGGAGGTTTCGGGAGCGGCGAGGAAATCGGCGGCCTGCAGGAGTCCGACGGGCCGCCCGCCGCCCAGCACAGGGGTCGCGGCGAGGTGCCCCAGGGACGAGGTGTCGACGTCGAGCGCCGCCAGGATCCGCACGGTGACGGGCATCCGGGCGCGGTCCCCGCCGTCGGAGATCTTCACGGCGATGGCGCGGCCGTCCGGGAGGCCCACCAGCTGGACACCCTCGAAGCCGTCCTTGGCCAGCAGGCCGGGGACGAGGCGCATCAGCGCGGTGACGTCCCGGTCCTCGCCCGCAACCATCTCGGGGTGGCGGCGCATGGCGCGTGCGACGGCGGCTTCCGCGCTGTCTCCGGATGCGCCGGGGCCGCCTGCCGCGGCCAGCCGGCCGAACGCGCGGGCCATGCCGCGCAGGGTGAGCGCGAAGAGCGGGGTGCCGCAGCCGTCAGTGGAGGTGCGCTCCGGTTCCTCGCCGGTCAGCTCCGCCACGGTCCGGGCCGCGAGCTGCTGCAGCGGGTGCTCCGGGGACAGATAGCCGCGGACCGGCCAGCCGTTGATGACGCAGGTGGCGGCCATCGCTGCGTGCTTTCCGGAGCAGTTCTGGGCCAGCTGGGTGGCCTTTCCGCCGCCGGCGAGCCATTCCTCGCGCTCGCGGGCGCCGTAGGGGAGGTCTGTGCTGTTCTCGAGGTCCTCCGGGGTCAGGCCGTGCAGGTCCAGGATGCGCCGCGCACCGTCGCGGTGGGCGGCGGCTCCGGAATGGCTGGCGGCCGCGAGGGCCAGGAGTTCGTCCGGGAGGTCCAGCCCGGCGCGGACCATGGCCACAGCCTGCAGCGGCTTCAGGGCCGAGCGCGGGTAGAACGGGGCGAGGGGCTCGCCGGCGGCCAGCAGGGTCCGGCCGTCCGCCGCCGTGGCGATCGCGGAGCCGTAGTGGACGCTCTCGACCAGGCCGTCGCGGGTCTGGACCGCAAGCGGGGCGTGCTGCGGGAGCCGTTCCGGGGCCAGCGGGGTCGGTAAGTGCGCGAGGGCAGGAGAAATCATTGCGTCCTTTGGCGGTGGAGTTGTTGGTGTCTGGTCGGGTGCCGGCGGGGCTGGCCGAAAGCCTGCCGTGCCTTCTGTTAGGAGTTGAGGATCGAGTCGAGGGCGACGCCAACGGCGTGGAGGTGTTGGCTCATGGCGATGCGCGCCGTCGCCGCGTCGCCGGCTTCGATGGCGGCCAGGATGCGCCGGTGTTCGTCGTCGGAAGCGTGCTTGCGGTCCGCCACCATGTTCAGTGTCTCGGACTGGTAGGCGAGGGCCTCGCGGATGTCCGCGACGACGTTTTCGAACACCTTGTTGCGGCTGGCCCGTGCGATCAACGCGTGGAAGCTGGAGTCCAGGCCCACCCATACTTCGGGGTCGTCCTCGGCGGTCATCGCAGCGACGATGTCCCGCATAGTGTCCAGTTCCTCGGGCGATCGGCGTTCCGCGGCCAGTCCGGCGGCAGGAACCTCGATGTGGGGACGCGCCTCCGTGAGGTCGCGTGCCGAGTACTGGCCCAGCACCAGGTCCTTTGCCACGTGGTTGGCGACGACGAACGTGCCTCGTCCGGTCCTGGTGACGGTCAGGCCCAAGGCGGTGCAGGAGCGCAGGGCCTCGCGCACCACCGAGCGGCTCACCCCGTACTCCTGGGCGAGCGTTGCCTCGGAGCTCAGCTTGGCGCCGACGCCGAGCTTGCCGGATTCGATGTCGGAGCGGAGGACGTTGAATACCGCTTCGGCCGCGCTGAGGCGGGCGAGCGGCTGTCCTGCTGTCCGGCTGTCTGACAGGTTCACGCTTTAAAATATGGCAGGGGTCACACCTGGTGTCAACTGTGACGACGGCCCAGGGGCCGGATGACCGCCAGCCCGAGGGCCGGTTGCCAGGGGCCGGGGCCGCCGTCACGGTTGGTGCTCTGGTGCCGGCGGCGCCTACAGGGCGGCGAGCAGTGCCTTCATGTCGGCGATTTCTGCGGTCTGGGCGGCCGCGATGTCCTTGCCCAGCTGGACGGCCTCGGCGCTCTTGCCGCTGCGGACCTCCGCGTTCGCCATCTCCACGGCGCCCTCGTGGTGAGCGATCATCTGGGTCAGGAAGAGTTTCGCGGCCTCGGTGCCCTGGGCGGCGTCGAGTTCCTTGAGGTCATCCTCGCCCATCATGCCGGACATGGCGTGGCCGCCGGCCGTCTGCGTGGATTCGTTCCAGGCCTTGAGCCATCCCGTCATTCTCTCGATCTCCGGGCCTTGGGCGGCCTTGATTTTCGCGGCCAGAGCCGTGATTCGCGCGTCCATGCCCTGCTTCTGCAGCATCTTCTCGCTCATTTCGACGGCCTGTGCATGGTGGGGGATCATGCCCTGGGCAAAGAGCGTGTCGGTGCCGTTGTGGGTGGCGCCGGCAGCGGCCGGCGCGGAGCTCGCAGCCATGCTGCCGCTGCCCATTCCGGACATCGTGCTGCCGGAACTCGAGCCGGAGCCGGTGGAGCAACCGGCCAGGGCGATGACGGCGGCGAGGGCGGTCGCGGAAATCGTGAGGGTCTTCTTCATGTCAGATCTGTCCTTTGAAAATCCGGCAGGGAACGCCGGCGTCGGGCGGGCTGCGGCGCAGGAGGGCGGCGCGCCCCGATGGCATGCAGAGGCGCCGGAAAATCAACGGCGCGGGCCCGGGTTTACGTTCGGCTAATGGACAGATCGTTGGGCGTGGGTGAGCCGGGGATGCGGGCCGAGAGCGCCCACTGGGCCGCAACACCTGTCGCCCAGGGCTGGGTTCGCTTCACTGCGGTGCCCGGTGGCGGCACGCTCAGCGAGACGCCGGACACGGAGGGGGTGCAGTCCACATGGGCGGCCGGCTTCTCGGCGCAGCTACCTTGACAGGTGCACGACGCCGGCATCGGCGTGCCGCCGACTGTCACCGTTGTAGCGAACACCGGAGGGGCCGCAGGAGCTGTCGCGGCGGGTGAGTGTCCAGAGTGAGTCCGGGCGGCGGGCATGACGCTAGAAGCGCTTGCCGGGTGGGCGGTTTGGCCGTGCGTTCCGTGGAGGCCGGCAAGGATGTGCATGCCAAGGAAGCCGGCAATGACTGCGAGGATGCCGGCCAGCAGTGCTGCGCGGCGGAGGACCGGCACGGCACCGGCTGCGCGGGCAGTGGCCATGGAGATCCTCCTAGCTGGGTCGTTGGGCGGCCATCCCGTTTCACGGCGTTCTCGTGACCCGGAGGCACTTTCAGGGTACCCGGATTCAACGCCCGGCTGCGGAACTATGTTCCCGTCAGTAGGCTGCTACTTCAGATCCCGAGCGTCGCCAGGCTCTGCTGCAGCGTTTCTGCCGAGTGGTGGAGGGATGCGAGTTCGCCGTCGTCCATGGGGGTGTCCAGCACCTTCAGGACGCCGCCGTGCCCCACGATACTGGGCAGTGAGAGCGCCACACCGGAGATTCCGTACTGCCCGTCCAGCAGCGTGGAAACTGGAAGGACCGCGTTTTCGGCGCGCAGCAGGGCCTCGACGATGCGTGCACCGGACAGCCCGATGGCGTAGTTGGTGGCGCCCTTGCCGGCGATCACCTTGTACGCGGCCTGTGTCACCTCGCGCGCGGTCTCGGCCAGGAGTTCGGAGGAGAAGATCCGTTCGCCGTTGACGGTCCAGTTGCGGATGGGGACCGGGCCGATCGTGGCGCCGGACCAGATGGGGAACTCCGTGTCACCGTGCTCGCCCACCATGCTGGCGTGGACGCTGGTGAGCGAGACTCCTGCGCGTTCGGCCAGCAGCCAGCGGAGCCGGGAGGTATCCAGCACCGTGCCGGAGGAGAAGATGCGCGACGTCGGCAGGCCGGAGATCTTCTGCGCGGCGACTGTCAGGACGTCGCAGGGGTTCGTGACGAGCACATAGACGGCGTCCGGGGCATGCTCCAGCAGCCGGGGCATGAGGTCCTCGAGGATCCGGACATTCGTGCCGGCCAGGTCAAGGCGCGTCTGGCCCGGGGCCTGTTTGGCGCCCGCCGTCACGACCACGACGTCGGCGCCCTCCGTGGCGGAGATGTCACCGCCGCCCGTGACGGTGGCCGCCGCGGCGGCAAACTGCGTCCCGTGGGCCAGGTCCAGCACCTCGGCCTCGGCCTTGATGGCGTTGACGTCGTACAGGGCGACGTGGCTGGCCGAGCCCCGGATCAGCGCCGCATAAGCGAGGGAGGTACCGACGCTTCCGGCACCGACCACCGCCAGTTTTGAACCACTCTTCCCGGACATGGTGCCCCTTTCGGGCTAGTTCTCCGGCGCGTCGGCCGGGTTTGCCGCGACCGACCCCGCGGTTTCGCCGCCGTCGATCACGAATTCGGCCCCGGTGACGAAGGAGGATTCGTCCGCGGCGAGGTAGACGGCGAGGTCCGCAACTTCCGTCGGCTGGCCGACCCGGTGCAGCGGGACGTGGCCGGTGTCGAAGGTCATGCCCTCCGTCATGGGTGTCTGGATGACCCCCGGGTGCACGGAATTGACGCGGATGCCCAGGCCGCCGAGATCCAGGGCCGCGCTCTTGGTCAGGCCGCGGACCCCGAACTTTGACGCCGTGTACCCCGCGAGCTGTTCGTATCCGCGCAGTCCGGCGATCGATGAGACGTTGATGATGGCGGCGGGACTGGAGCGGGCCAGGGCCGGCACGGCAGCTTTGATGCCGTTGAAGACGCCGGTGAGGTTCACCTCGATGATCCGGGCCCACTGCTCGTGCGGATAGTCGTCGATCCGGCCAAAGTTCACTATTCCGGCGTTGTTGACCAGGATGCTGAGCCCGCCAAAGGCGTCGACGGCCTCGCCCACGGCCTGCTCCCAGTCGGCAGGTTTGGTCACGTCCAGATGCACGTACCGGGCGCCGTCGCCAAGCTGTGCCGCAAGGGCGGCGCCGTCGTCGTCCAGGACATCGCCGACCACCACCTTTGCCCCTTCCTGCAGCATCCGGGTGGCCATGGCCCCGCCGATGCCGCGGGCGCCTCCGCTGATCAATGCCACTTTGCCGTCCAGCCGTCCCATGGCTTGTCCTTCCGGGCCGCTCCGCGCTCGGGCACGGGCACGCCGCCCGCCCTTGTCCAGCATCTCGTCGGGCCCCCGGCGCGGGCAGGGCCGTTGGACCCTAGGGGCGCCGACACCTCCTGCACCGCCGGTACGAACGTGCCGAAATGGCTCTGTACGGGCTCGCCCGGCCGCCCTACACTGGGATTGCGGGAAAAACGGCACGTTCGTACCTATGAAGGCGGCCGTTCGGACGCATGGTGATCAAAGGGGAGGATGCGGTCATGGGGAAGTCCTTTCCGGACCAGCTCGCTGCGGAGGTCCGCGCGCGGCGCGCCTCGCTCCGGCTGGGGCAGCGTGAACTGGCCGAACTGGCCGGAGTCTCCGAACGCTTCGTCCGTTTCGTCGAGCAGGGCAAACGCACCGTGCAACTGGATTCCCTGCTCGCGCTCCTGGACACGCTGGGGCTGGAACTCCGGGTGCAGACACGGACCAGCGCGGCCGCCCGCGCCCTCGCCGGGCAGCAGGCCAACGGGGAACTGCGGGCACGCGGGGAACCGGATCAGAGTGCGGACGCCCGGCCATGAGGCACCGCATCGCCGACGTCTACAAGGCCGGTGTGCTGGCGGCCCGGCTGGAACGGCACGACGGCGGCACCAGGTTCAGTTACCTGCCGGCGTATCTGGCGTCCGGGGCACCTGCCGTCGCGAGCTCCCTGCCGCTGACGGCGGACCCTGTGCTGTCAGCGGCGGGCGCGGCTCCGCCGTATTTCACCGGGCTTCTGCCGGAGGGCCGACGGCTGAATGCCCTGCGCCGGTCCGTCAAGACCAGCGTCGACGATGATCTGTCGCTGCTCATCGCGGCCGGAGCCAATCCGGTGGGTGACGTGCAAATTGTGGGCCACGGGGAGAAGCTGGATCCGGACGAACACGCCGTCGAGCTTGAACCCGGAACCCCCGTGGATTTCGATGCCCTGCTGGGCGATTCCGGCCTGATCGACCCGGTGGCCCTCGCCGGCGTGCAGGACAAGCTGTCCGCGGGAATGATCTCCATGCCGGTGGCCAGCGCCGGCCGGCGCTACATCCTCAAGCTCAACGCGCCCGAGTTCCCGCACGTCGTCGAAAACGAATACGTCATGTTCCGCTATGCGGCGCGGCTGCGGATCCCGCTGAGCCGGGTCCGACTGATCCGCGACGTCGCCGGCCGCCCGGGACTTCTCGTGGAGCGCTTCGACCGGGTGCCCATCTCAACGGCTGCGGCGGGCGCGCCGTCGAATGCCGTGCAGCGGCTCGCCGTCGAGGACGGGGCGCAGGTGCTGGGGCTGTACCCGGCCGACAAGTACAACGTGGGGTACGGGCAGGTGTGCCATGCGCTCGCGGCGTACTGCGCGGCGCCGCTGCCGGCGCTACGGAATCTGGCCCTCCAGGCGGCGTTCGCGTGGCTGACGGGCAACGGGGACCTGCACGCCAAAAATGTTTCCATTGTGCAGCAGCCGGGCGGCGAATGGTCAATCGCGCCGGTGTACGACATCCCCTCCACCGTGGTCTACGGCGACAAGACGCTCGCCCTGACCCTGGACGGCAAGCGGACGGGGATATCCCGGAAGCACTTTTTGGGCTGGGCCGCGGGGTTGGGGCTGACGGAGCGGGCCGCCGTTCAGGCGCTGGAGCTGGCGCTGAAGGCCGCGGGGCCGCTGCTGGCGGACCTCCAGGCGGGTACGGCGTTCAGTTCCATGACGAACGACGACGGCGCCTCGCCGTTTTCGGCGGCCGTCACCCGCGATTGGGTCAAGGAGCTCAAACACCGGCGCAGGCTGGTGGAGGGGTGAAGTCCTGGCCCTAGAGGTGCTGGATGCCGGCCCGCTGCATGGCGTCCCTGTAGACCTCAACGTTCTTGGCCAGGAGCTCTTCCTGCTTGGCGGGGGAAACGGCGAAGGCGCGGCCGCCGAGCGCGGTGGCTTTGTAGATCTTGACGCCGTGGTTCTTCAACGAGGAATGGTAGGTCTTCTCGAAGAGCGTCAGGAAGGAGTGGGCGTCGGCGCCGTGGGCAATGACGGCCGAGACGCGCTTGTTGATCTTCAGGAACTGGCGGAAGGGCCGGAGTCCGTCCGTCTTCTCCTGGACATTCAGGGCCGATGCGGCGTCCGGATCTCGGACCCACGGGTAGGCGTTCCACGGCATTACGTAGCGGGGGTCCAGCTCTGCGGCCTCGTAGATGGAGGTGGCACGGCGGGCCGTTTCGTCGTCGTTGAAGTGCGAGACAAAGCCCGACTCCGTGCCCTTGCCGGGGCTGATATGCAGGCTGACAATCCGGCATTCGTCCTCGTCATGGACGGGATCGATGTAGGGGACCACGGATCCAGGCTTCTTTTCCATGAGCTCGTCGCACAGCTTTGTCACCGCGGCGATGTTCGGCTCCTGCAGCAGGGCCTTTTTTTCGTCCCAGTCAATCGTCACGATTTCTCCCTCAGCACTCGGCGTCCAGAATCAGGCGGCTTCCTCCACTCTACGCTTTCGCGGAAGAGCGTGTTTTTGTGGCGGGGTCCAGAGGCTTTCTTCCTCTCGCCACGGTGGGGAGGCAGGCGTACGCTTAAAGCGCCTGCAGGTAACCACTTGATTAAGCCGGGTCGTTCTGGTCATGCAAATGTCCGAGCCGTCTCATAGCGAGATCGCGAAGGTACCTGCAGGCCTCACGTGTTGCAGCTGGACGAGGCAGTGGGACAGTCCGTTCCCCTGGCTGAGGTTCAGTTTCCCGCAGACCAGCCGACGCTCGTCGGTGCTGCGCCGGGACCGATAGCCGTAGAAGCCGTGTTTGAGCGGCTCCGGTCTTCCGATCACTCATTGGCGTTGCGCGCGATGTCCTTAATGAGTGTGTTGATCCGCTTGAGGATTTTTGCGGTTCTTGGATTGCCGCCAAACACGGTCTGCGCCCGAGCCCGGGGGCTCGGATTGTTCTTGATCTCCCAGCCTCTTGTGATTGCAAACCCAGGAGGGTTTCAGGCCGCTGCCGCGGCCCGGGGCCCGGCTGGTTTGGGCGCCTTGGCGAGGTACCGCAGCTTGCGACGGCGGAGCGGTGTCGCTGTCTTGGGATACGGCGTTCCCGGGAGCGGCGGGGCCGTGGACTGGTAGGTGTGGCCGGTGGGGGTGGTGAGCTGGATGGTGTGTCTGGGGCCGGGGCGGGGCTGGGCGTTCCAGCCGGGGGTTTCTTTGGTGTGGTTGCAGGCTTCGCAGAGCCCGGCGCCGTTGGTGCCGGTGGTTTCTCCGCCGTGGTGCCAGGGGATGATGTGGTCCAGGTGCCGGATCGGGGCGTCGCAGTAGGGGGTGCGGCAGGTGTCGTCGCGGGTTTGGATGAAGCGGCGGAGCCCGGCGGGGAAGATCCGGGCCCGGGAGTCCATCCCGACGAGGTCCCCGGTGCCGGGGCGGGTGTAGAGGCGGCGGAGCCGGATGTCCGGGGCTGGGTTCTCGTCCGGTGTCAGGATTTTGCGGGCCCAGCCGGCGGGGACGGTGCCGTAGCCGGTGAGGCGGGCGGGTTCGGAGTCGGCCTGGAGGAGGGTGCGGTCGGTCATGATGAGTTGGAGTTCGATGCCGGCGATCCCGCCGGGGGTGCCGGTGATGCGTTCGACGAGCGCGTCGGCCATGGCCTGGCCGCGGGTGCGGGGGTCGCCGGCGGAGCGGCAAGAGTCGGCGTGCCGGGTCAGGGCGTTGTAGACGGCCACGCCCTGGGCGACGGGGAGCAGGGCGGTGAGGCAGGTCATGGTGTCCGGGGCCGGGCGGAGGCTGACGTGCCGGTCGGTGGCGGCGTGCGCGGCGCGGTCGGTGACGGAGCGCGGGTCGCGCCGGTAGGCGGCGGTGCGGGCCGCGGCCATCAGGCCCCGGTCCCCGGCCCCGGCGAGGGCGCCGGTGTCGGCGGCCATTTCCTCATCGACCCCGGCCCGGTCGGCGGCGGTCAGGCAGGCGGTTTCGCGCACGAGCAAGGTGGCGCGCCATTCGTTGAGGTTCCCGGTTTCCAGGGCGGTGAGGGTGTGCGGCATTTCGGTCACGAGGGCTTTGGCCAGGCCCAGGAGGCGGCTGCCTTTGGCGGGGGATTCGCGCCGGGCCAGGGCGATCTGCGCGCCGACACCGGCGCCGAGCTTGTCGGCCGGGACCCCGGCGGCAGCCTGCTCGCGGCGCTGAAGCGCATCGAAGGCCACGCTCAGGCGGGCCTGTTGTGCGGCCGCGGCGGATTTCAGGTCCTCGAGATCCCGGATCTCGTCGATCAGTGCGGCGGCGGTGTCCGGGGCTGGGAGGAAGGCCAGGATCCGGGCCAGGTCAGCGACCGTCACAGCACTTGCCGGTGCCGGGTCTGCCGGCCCCGTCTCGGGCCCTTGGATGCCGTCCATGAATCCAGTCTCCCTCGAGGGTCTGACACTGAAGGGAGAGCCCGGGGGGAGGAACCAGCAACGCGCCACAACGGTGATCCTCGCATCAGCGAAAGCGCCGCGAGATGGTGTTGGAACCACTTCGGGCCCCTGATTGCCGTCCATGAATCCAGTCTCCCGTCGACCACTGACAAAATGAGGGCCGCCGAACTTGCGCGTCGGTAAGCTTCGAAGGAACGCCCCCGCCCCGATCCAAGGAATCCATGCCGATCAACAGACAGTCACTGAAAAAGGACGGGTTCACAGGATTCCGGCTGCTCGGGGATCTTGACATCAACCGGATCCCGCAGAAACCCGGAATTTTCGCGGTGTTAAAGCCCGAAGGGTACCGCCCGCAGTTCCTGGCCAGGAGCACGGCTGGCGTCTTCAAGAAGAAGGACCCCACCCTGAAAGCCGAAGCGCTCGACGCCGAATGGGTCGATGGCGCCGACGTCCTCTTCGTGGGCAAGGCCGGTCCCGGGAGCAAAGGCAACCGCGGGCTGCGGCGGCAGATTCAGGAATTCGTCGACTTCGGCGCCGGCAAGCCGCCCGGCCACTGGGACGGCCGGCTCATCTGGCAGCTCGCCGCGGCTGGGTCACTGATCATCGCGTGGAAAGAGCTGCCCGTTGAGGAGCTCAACGCGGCCGAGGCCGGCTATCACGCGGCGTTCGTGGCGGAGTATGGCCGCCTGCCGTACGCCAACCTCGTCCAAGCGCGGGTCAAGGGCAAAGACTAGTCGCCAGCCAGACGCCGTCGCGGTCAACAACTAAACGCCGCCGTACGTAAATCTCCCCGCCATCAGCGTGGCGGCCACCGGCATCGCGGCAAACTCTGCCTCGGACGCAGTGAACGGGTCGACGTCGAGCACCGCGAGATCCGCCGGATCCCCGACCCGAATCCTGCCCCGCCCGCGCGTTGACGCGGTGAGTGCCTCTTGCCGGGTGAGAGCCTGCTCGGCATGCCAGGGTCCGCGGCCGTCCTGCCGGGCGCGCGTTGTTGCGGCGGACATGGCGGTCCAGGGGTCCAGCGGAGCCACGGGGGCGTCGGAGCCGAGAGCGAGCCTGGCACCGGCGGCCACCAACGAACGCAGCGGGAAGGAACGGTCCGTGCGGCCGGGCCAGTTCGCCTCGGCCGCGTCGCGGTCATCGAGGGCGTGCGCCGGCTGGACGCTCGCGATCACGCCCAACCGGCCGAAGCGGGCGAAATCCTCGTTCCGCACAAACTGGGCATGTTCCACCCGTCCGGCAATTCCTGCCGCCTCAAACGCGTCCAGCGCCACGCGGTTGGCCGCGTCGCCAATCGCGTGGACGGCTGGCACGAATCCTGCTTGCCGCGCCCGGAGCAGCAGGGCGAGCAACTCTGCCTCGCCCACCGTCAGCAGGCCGTGGCCGCCGTTCGGGTACTGGTCAACGCAGTATGCGGTGCGGGTGTTGAGCGAGCCGTCGATCAGCACCTTCAGCGGGCCCACGGTCAGGAGTCCGCCGCCGCCGGCGACCTCCAAGCCTGTCCGCAGTCCCTCGGCCACGGCCCTGTCCAGATCCTGCGGGTAGACCCCCGCTTCGACCCGGAGCGCATCGAAGCCTCCGGAGATCCGCCGTAGCCAGGGGCTGCGGTTCCACGTCATCTCGAAGTCCACGATCCCGACCACGCCCCGCGCGGCAGCGGCTTGGGCCGCCTTCTGCACCCAAGCGTCCACCACCGTGTCCGGAAGCTTGCCTAGCTCGCGTGTCAGGGCAAACGCCGGTTCTTCCCGGAGCAGGCCGCCCGCGTCCACCTGCACGCCGTACCGCCGGGCCGCCGCGGAGTTGAGCCAGACGCAGTGGAGATCATGGCTGATCAGGGCCGTCGGCCGGCCGTGCGTCACGCCGTCGAGGAGGTCCAGGCCGGGCAGGTCCGTCCAGACGGCATCACGGAAACCGACTCCCACCAGCGTCTGGACAGCACCCGGAACGGCGTCGCGACCTCCGGCCCCGGCCAGGTGAGCCCCGGCCAGGTGCGCAGCGACGACGGCGACCGCCTCGCGTGCCGAGCCGGCCCCGGAGAGATCAAGGCGATTAGACGCTAACGCCCACTGCGTCATGTGGACATGCTCATCCCAGAGCCCCGGAATGATGTAGCGGCCGTCGAGAGCCACCACCCGGGTGCCGGCGACGCCGGAATTCCCGGTTGATGGACCCACCGCCGCCACGACGCCATTTCGGATATGCACATCGGAGCATGTGTCGTCCCCCGGCTGCCGCACGGCAGTCAGCACGAGGTCGGGCGAAAGGCGGGAATCGAGCTGTTCAGACATGGAAATCAGGCTAGGCGCGAAACCGCGAAGGACCTAAACGCCCATAAGGGACTTTCGCCCCTTACCCCTTCATCCCGCACCCCCCAAGCTGAATTTGGGGCGGTTCCTGCACGGCCAGTTGGGGGATGAACCGCTTGCTTATCAGGTGCACGGTCTCGCTTAAAACCTTGGGGAAGGAAAAGGCATTCCGCCCTTTCCCGCGTCTGCGGGAACAGGGCAGGAGACCGAAGCCAACATGACTTTTGACAGCGATTCTTACATTATTGAGTGCGCTGACGGGCTGCGCGGGAGCTCTGACCTCACGTGACTCACAGGCAATACGGAAACCGATCCAGCGCCTACTACGCACACCCCTCGCATGGGGATCCCCGCATCAAAGTCCTTATTCGGATCGACGCCATTGAGCAGTCGGCGAGGGTCAACGTGCGGGGCGTCGTCACCCCCGCAAACATCCGGGCCCTCTACGTTGTCTGCCGCCGCGTGGCGGCCAAACTCCCCGGGTACGAAGTCGTGGTGGACCTCGCCCACTCCCGCGTGACGGACGATGCCATTGAAGAACTCTACGAGCATGCCCGTCGCTCAGTCATGTCATCCGGCATCGACGACTCGGTAACGCCGTGCCGGCTGCGCATCGTGGATCCGCCGACCATCCTCAAAACCAAGGAGCACGTATGAAAGCCCTCGTCTATGGCGGCCCTGGAGAGAAATCCTGGACCGACGTCCCCGACCCCACTATCCAGAGCCCTAGCGATGTGATCGTCAAAGTGGACACCACCACCATTTGCGGCACGGACCTGCACATCCTCAAAGGCGATGTTCCGGCGGTGACAAAGGGACGCATTCTGGGCCACGAAGGGGTCGGCACCATTACGGAGATCGGCGCGTCCGTGACCAGCCTGAAGGTCGGGGACCGTGTCATCATCTCCTGCATTAAGTCCTGCGGGCACTGCGCCAATTGCAAGACCGGCCTGTACTCCCACTGCTTGGGAGATGAGGGCACCTCCGGCATCGGCTGGGTCTTCGGGCACCTGATCGACGGCACCCAGGCCGAGTTCGTCCGCGTCCCTTACGCCGAGAACTCACTGCACCTCCTGCCCGAGGGAGTCAGCGACCAGCAGGCCGTCATGCTCTCGGACATCCTGCCCACCGGCTTTGAGATCGGCGTGCAGTATGGCCGGGTCAAGCCCGGTGACACGGTGGCAGTGATCGGCGCAGGTCCCGTGGGGCTGGCCGCGATCTCCACGGCGGGTCTCTATGGCGCCGCCACGATCATCGCCGTCGACCTCGACGCGAACCGGCTGGAGAAATCCCGCGAATTCGGCGCCACCGATGTGGTCCTCTCCAGCGATCCCAATTGGAAGGAGCAGGTGATGCTCCTGACCGACGGTCAGGGCGTGGACGTGGCGATCGAGGCCGTCGGCATCCCGGCGACTTTCGCCATGTGCACCGACATCGTGCGGCCCGGCGGGAATGTGGCCAATGTCGGCGTGCACGGCAAAGCCGTGGAGCTGCACGTCGAAAACCTCTGGATCCAGAACATCAACATCAGCATGGGCCTGGTCAACACCAACACCACCCCCATGCTGCTCAAGCTCGTGGCGCAGCAAAAACTCCCAGCGGACAGTTTCGCCACCCACCACTTCACCTTTGACGAGTTCATGGAAGCCTACGACACCTTCGCCCGTGCGGCAGAGACGAAGGCCCTCAAAGTGGTGATCACGGCTTGAAAGCCTTCATTGTCTACGACTCGGCCTTCGGCAACACGAAGGCCGTGGCCGAGGCAGTGGCCGGTGAGCTCGAGGGACTGGACGCCGCGGCCGTCCCGGTCGACGACTTCAACGCCGGAGAGTTGGCAGCGGGGGACCTCCTCGTCGTCGGCAGTCCCATCAACGGATGGCGTCCGACGCCGAAGGTCACCGCGCTGCTTTCGGGCCTCGGCAAGGACCGGCTCACGGGGGTTAAGGCGGCCGCCTTCGACACCCGCGTGCGCATGTTCATCCACGGCGACGCCGCCAAGAAGATCACGCATGCCCTCCGTTCCGGCGGAGCCGACATCATCTCCGAGCCCATGCCGTTCTACGTGGGCGGCACCAAGGGCCCGTTGCGCAGCGGTGAAATCGAGAAGGCTGGCAGTTGGGCAAAGACCCTCCTGACCTCGCTCGGTCGGTAGCGGCGCGGCCAGGCGCACCCTGCATCCGGAAGTCCTGCCCGACCGGGCAGGACAAACGGACCATCTGAAAGGACGGCGGCCATGAAAGCAGGCCGGATTGTCATGCTGGTCCTCGGTGCGCTGTGCGCCTTGGTGGGGCTCGGACTGCTGGCGGGAGCCGGCGTCACGGGATGGGCCAACTACCAGCAGCGCGACGGCAGGTACTTCGTCACGCCGTCGGAGCAGTTCTCAGGCGATTCCTTCGCCCTGACGACCCCGCGGCTGGACCTCATGACCGCAGGCGGCCTGCCCGAGGGCACCCCCGTGGACCTTGCAGGCAGCGTGCTGCTCCGCGGCTCCACCAACGACCCCGGCAAAGAAATCTTCATTGGAATTGCCCCGCGGGCCGACGTCGCGGCGTACATGGCCGGGGTCCGGCATACCGAGATCGTCGACGTCAGGTTCGATCCCTTCCGCACTATCTACCGCGAAGTGGACGGATTCAAGCCCCCGGCCGATCCGGCGCGGCAGAGCTTCTGGGCCGCGACCGCCACGGGCCCAGGTGAACAGGAACTCACCTGGAACCTGCGCTCCGGAAGCTGGGCCGTGGTGGTCATGAATGCCGATGCGAGTGCACCGGTGGCGGTAAATCTGCAGGCAGGGGCACGCTCCGACCTACTGTGGCCGATCTTCATCGGCCTGCTGATCGGCGGCCTTGTGATGCTGCTGATCGGGGTGCCGCTGATCGTGCTGGGCGCGGCCGGCCTCGGCCGCGCCGCACGGTCCGGCCGAGGCGGCCCGGGCAGCGGCGTCCCTCCCGGCAACCTGCCGCCCCAGCCCGGCCAGCCGCATCCGGTGGGTGCGTACGCGCCCGGGGCCCCAGGGCAGTTGAACAGCGCAGTGCCGCCGGGCGCGGCAGGGTCCTCCGGAGTCCCGCCAGGCGCCGTAGCAGCCTACGCTGCCGCGCCGGGAACTCCCTATCCGGTGCCTCCGGGCGGCCCCTCGCACTACGTGTATCCGGCCCGCCTCAACGGCTACCTCGACCCGAACCTGTCCCGCTGGATGTGGCTCGTCAAGTGGTTCCTGGCCATTCCGCACTGCATCGTGCTGTTCTTCCTCTGGTTCGCTTTCGGCGTCGTAACTCTTGTGGCCTGGTTCGCGATCCTGTTTACGGGCCGCTACCCCCGCTCACTGTTCGACTTCAATGTTGGCGTGATCCGCTGGAACTGGCGTGTGGCCTTCTATGCCTTCAGCGCCATCGGCACCGATGCCTATCCGCCCTTCACCCTGGCCCGTACCAACTACCCGGCCGACTTCGACGTCGACTATCCCGACCGGCTGTCCCGCGGCCTGATCTTCGTGAAATCGTGGCTGCTGGCCATTCCGCATCTGCTGATCATCGGCGTGCTGACCGGGACGGCGAGGTCATGGGAGTTCCGCGACGGCCGCTGGGTGCAGGAAGGCGTGGGCATCTCGCTCCTCGGGCTGCTGGTCTTCATTGCCGGCGTGATCCTGTTGTTCACCGGCCAATACTGGCGGGGTTTGTTCGATCTTCTGCTCGGGCTGAACCGCTGGATCTACCGCGTCATCGCATACGTATCCCTGATGCGGGATGAATATCCGCCGTTCCACCTCGATATGGGTCCCGTCGATCCGGGCGACATGCCGGTGCCGGCCTATGCCGGACCGCCGGCCGGGCCTTATGCCGGCCCGCCAGCCGGGCCTTATGCTGGCCCGCCAGCCGGACCCTATTCCGGCCCCCCAGCCGGGTCCGCCGCGGCAGCCCCGTATCCGGTCCCCGGTCCATCCCCGTATCCCCCAGCAGCGCCAGGTCCAGCCCCGAGTCAGGGTCAGGCGACCGTGCGTGGCCCGGCACCCGAGCGTGAGGCTCCAGGCGGATCGCCCGGCGGCCCCCCGTCCGGTCAGACTGGCGGGCCGGCTGGTGGCCAGGCGGGCTTCTACGGCATCGGCGGCCCGGCGGCCGCGGTCAACGCTGAAACCCCAGAAACCCCAGAAGCCCCTGAAGTCCCCAACAACCAGGGCGGCCAGGGTGACCCTAAGCCGTGATGAGTTGGATCATCCGAACACGGAGCTGAAGTTCCCCGGTTGACCGCCCGAGCGGTCCTGGGAACGGCGGATGCGTGCGGCGAGGCGATCTGCCAAGAGTTCCGCGGTGACCTCGACCTCATTGAGGAAGTCGGTCCGCCTGAGTGCCCTGACGACGCGCTCCGGATCGAGCTCCGGGAAGAATGTGCCGGCCAATTCGGGGGAGACGATTTCCTGCTCGTGGCGCAGGACCATGTGGGCAAACTCGTGGAGGACAATCTGCTGCCGGTGGACCTCGGAGGCCGCCCGTGCGTGCAGGATCAGGTCCATGTGGTCCAGCCCGAACCACAGCCCGCAGACTTTGTCTGTTGCCCCTTCGATGGGGTTGATGACGATCTTGCGGCCCCGCTGCCGTTCAAGGTGTCTCTGGATTGAGGCAAGGGACACCGGCTCGGCGAGGGCGAGGCCGGCTTCTGCTTCCCGTGCCCGCGACCGGGCGGCGTCGTAATCCATGTACCGAGTCCTTGGCAGTTGAGAGCGTCAGCATGCCCGCGATCATAGCCGCCAAGCTTCGCCAAAAGCATATCAGCGCAGGTCAAAGCATGGTTGGCGGCCTACTCAGGGCTCGTCCGTATCCCCGCGCGAGAGCTGTTCGTCGATCAGGTCCCGGATCTGGAGCAGGGTTTCGGGGGAGAGGCCGTCCAGTTGGCGGGCGGCAAAGTTACGGACTTTGTTGGCCCGCATCGAGGCGAGCAGTTCAAGCTGAGCCTCCACCCGGGGCGGAAGTTCGTCGTCACCATCGATCAGGTAGTTCTCGTTCACGCCGAAGAACCTGGCCAGGTTCTGCAGGAGTTCGACCTTCTTGACGGCGGGGCCGGTGCCCGATCGCATGTAGTGCCATCTGGCGCGAGAGAGCGGCGTCCCGGCCTCGGTCATGGCGTCCCTGACGTCATTGAACGTGATTTTCCGGCCCTCGGCCTCAGCGGTATCCAGGAGAATGTTCAGTTTGCGGGCGAGGGCTAGGCCCGGCGCCGAGGTCGACTGGTCACTGCTCACAGTGGCTTCTTTCATCAAGCGAATATGGTCGGACGCGGCTCTTCACGTGTCGTCAGTTCGCGTGCAATCCTAACAGATTGGACATGTCTAATCTGTTCCGGTTACGCTCAGGGCGAGGAATTGGACGTGTCCAATTCCTCGCTGGCAGGACGGCGGTAAGCCGTCAGGCGCGCCGTGATTCGGCCAGGCGTAAGCATTTGGGGGGCTCCTGGCCGGGTCCCGGCGTTGCCCCGGCCCCTCCCCGGTGTTGTCCCGCGACGGCCCGCACGGGACCGGGCCTCTTGCCACCGACGTCCGGCAAGAACATAGTTGAGGGAATTCACGAACTCCGCGGCACTAGGCAGGCGACCATGCTGAATAACGGGCTTCCGGACAACGGCTTGCTGCACGGCAAGACCGCACTGATCTACGGCGGCGGCGGGGCGGTCGGCGGGGCGGTGGCCAGGGCCTTCGCGGCCGAAGGCGCGTCCGTCCACATCGCCGGCAGGACCGAAGCGCGACTGGAGAAAGTGGCCCGAGACATTCGCGAGGCCGGCGGCACGGCGGAGACCGCCGTCGTCGATGCCCTGGACGAGGAGCAGGTGGATGCCTTCGTGAACCGGGTGGCGAAAAAGAGCAAGAGGATTGACATCTCCTTCAACGTGATCTCGTTTGGAGATGTCCAGCAGCCGCTCATGGACATTGATGTGGACGACTTCACCCGGCCCATCAGCCTGGCTGCGCGCACCCACTTTCTCACCACCCGCGCGGCCGCCGCCCACATGGTCAAACAGCGTTCCGGCGTGGTGCTCATGTTCGGCGGCTCGGGCCCGCAGACCGTACCGGGCCTGGGCGGGTTCAAAGTGGCGCTCGACGCGATGGAAGGACTGCGCCGGCAATGGGCCCTCGAGCTGGGAAAGCACGGTATCCGCGTGGTCACCATGGTGACCGGCGGCATTATCGAAACCATCCCGTGGCAGGCCGAAGGTCGGGAAGAGATCGTGGTGGAGATCGCCAGGACGGCCCATCTGAACCGCACCGCCACCCTGACAGACGTCGGGAACGTGGCCTCGTTCATCGTTTCGGATAAGGCGGCAGCCATCACCGACGCGACGGTCAACATCTCCGCCGGCGCGATCGTGGACTACTGACGCCGGCTAGGCGACGAGGTTCGCCGCGGCGACGTCCATGTGTTCGAGGACGGTGGCGCGCGCCAGCATTGCGTCGCCGGTCTCGATCGCGGCGACGATGTCGTGGTGCCGGTCAACGCTCATGTTCTTGACGGCCCGTTCGATCCCGGCAAACATGATCGACATCCGGATGGAGCCCTCAAGCGATTCCCAGGAGTGCAGCAGGGTCTCGTTTCCCGTCAGCCGGCATATCGTCCGGTGGAACTCGAGATCGGACTCGATCCGTTCCTCCAGGGTCCCCTCCGCGGCCGCCGCCATGGCGTCGATCGCCGAGCGCAGGGACGCAATCACCGGGATCCGGTCCGGCAGTTCACACAGCGTCCGGACCGCGAGCGACTCCAGCGCCGCCCGGACGGCGTAGATATCCCGGATTTCCTTGCTGTCCAGATGCCGTACGGACAGCCGTCCCCGCGCTCCGGCCGAGAGCAGCCCTTCCTGCTCCAGCTGCCGCAGGGCCTCGCGCAGCGTTCCCCGGCTGATCTGGAGCATGTCGGATAGTTCGGTCTCCACCAGATGCCGGCCCGGCTCAAGTTCACCGCTCGTGATCGCCGTGCGCAGGGCGGACAGCGCCTGCTCGCGAAGGCTCTTCTTTTCGAGTCCGAGCAGCGGGGCTGTTGCTCCGGCCATGGTGTGTCCTCACTGTCAGTGGTCAACTGTCTACAGTTGGTGTGTTAACAGTTGATGGTACGGCACCCGCGCGGGACCGGCGGCTGCCGGGCCCGCGCGGCGACTCTTCTTCGGGCTTAGCCCAGTTCGGCGAGGACCTTGGCGACGATCCGCTGCACCGAAAGCCCGTAGCGTTCGTGCAGAGTGGGCAACGCCCCGGCGTCGAGGAACTCATCAGGCAGCGCCACCGGCACCACCCGCTTGCCGAGTCCCGCCGTGACCACGGCCGAGGCGACGGTCTCGAAAAGGCCGCCCACCACGCTGTGGTTCTCCAGCGTCACCGCGAGGCGGTCGGTGTTCAGCTCGGCCAGGACCGTTGCAGAGTCGAACGGCTTGATGGTGGGGGCATGGACGACGGCGACATCCACGTTGTGCGCGGCCAGCGCCTCGGCCGCCTGAAGCGCCCGCATGGTCATGAGTCCGCTGGAGATGAAGACGACGTCGTTGCCACCGCGCAGGACTTTGGCCTTGCCGAGTTCGAACGTGTAGTCGTACTCGTCCAGCACCGTGGGGACATTGCCGCGCAGCAGGCGCAGGTACGTGGGGCCCTCGCTGGCCGCCAGCTGGGGGACGGCCTGCTCGATGTCGAGGGAGTCGCACGGATCCACGATCGTCAGGTTGGGCATGCCGCGGAAGATCGCCATGTCCTCAGTGGCCTGGTGGCTGGGGCCGTACCCGGTGGTCAGTCCGGGGAGTCCTCCCACGATGTTGACGTTGAGGTTCGGCTCGGCGGCGTCCAGGCACAGGAAATCGTAGGCGCGCCGGGCGGCGAACACCGAGTATGTGGATGCAAACGGGACCAGGCCCGTCTCCGCCAGCCCGGCCGCCGCGCCGAAGAGCAGCTGCTCGGCCATGCCCATCTGGAAGAACCGTTCCGGGAAAGCCTGGGCGAAGATATGCATGTCCGTGTACTTGCCCAGGTCCGCGGTCAGGCCCACGATCTTGTCGTTCTCCTGTGCGGCTTTGACCAGGGCGTGCCCGAACGGTGCGGGCGCTGTCTTCTGGCCCGGGTCCGCGAAGGATGCAATCATGGCCGACGTCTTCAGCTTCGGTGTTGCGGCGGTGCTCATCGTGCGGCCTTTCCTTCGAATCCTGCGGTCAGCTGCTCGCGGCAGAGCTGCCATTCGTGCTCTTCAATGCGCATGAAGTGCGCCTTTTCGCGGTCCTCGAGCAGCGGGACGCCGCGTCCCACTTTGGTGTCGCACAGGATCACCGAGGGACGTCCGGTGGCGGCCGCCCGGGCAGCGGCGTTGTCGAACGCGGCCAGCAGCGCGCCGACGTCGTTCCCGTCCACGCGCTGGGTGTACCAGCCGAACGCCTCCCACTTTTCGGTGACGGGCTCGGTGCGCAGCACGGTGTCGGTCTTCCCGTCGGCCTGCAGGGCGTTGATGTCCACCATGGCGGTGAGGTTGCCGAGCTGGTGGTGGTGCGCGCCCATGGCGGCCTCCCACGTGGAGCCCTCGTCGAGTTCGCCGTCGGAGAGGAAGTTGTAGACCCGGGCGTCCGACCCCTGGTAACGCAGGCCAAGGGCGGCGCCGACGGCGATCGAGAGGCCGTGGCCGAGGGAGCCGCCAGAGATCTCCATGCCTGGGGTGTAGGTGGACATCCCGGACATCGGCAGCCGGGAATTGTCCGAGCCGTAGGTCTCCAGTTCCGTGACGGGGATGGTCCCGGCCTCGGCGAGGGCCGCGTAGTGGCCGATCGCGTAGTGGCCCGTGGAGAGCAGGAACCTGTCCCGCCCGTCCCATTCGGGATCGTCGGCGCGGAACCGGAGCTGGTCCGCATAGACAACCGCCAGCATGTCGGCCGCGCCGAGGGCCTGGCCCACGTAGCCCTGGCCCTGGACCTCGCCCATGTTCAGGGCGTGGTGCCGGATCCGGAACGCGGCCCCCTCGACCCGTTCAAGGCGTGCTGCCTCGACGTCGGAGGGTTTGCCCCGGGCTGCTTTTTCCTGTGTGAGAACCACAATTCTGCCTTTCAAAATTGACGTGATGAGCTACTGCGGGAGGCCGTCGACGGCGTCCGGTGGGGTGCGTCCCTACGCGGTCACGTGGGTGGGGGTGCTTTTGGTGGCCTCGTCCGCGAGCTGGCGTTCGCGCTTGCCCCAGGTTTCCCGGGTGGCGAGGGCGGCCCAGAGGCCGATGGCGGCGTAGGTGCCGAAGAGCAGTGCCGGGCCCATCCAGCCGAAGCTGACGAACAGCAGGGTGGTGATGAACGGGGTGAAGCCGGAGACCATGGCCGAGATCTGGTAGGCCAGCGAGGCGCCCGAGGCGCGGGTCTTGGCCTGGAAGAGCTCCGGGAACCAGGCGCCCTGGGCGCCGGCGAGCGAGTTCTGGCACACGGCGTAGGAGATCACGAGGGTGGCGATGATGAAGATGAACAAGCCGGTGTTGACCAAAAGGAACATCGGCACGGCGAAGGCCACCGCGAAGGCGCAGGACCAGATGTAGAGCGGGCGCCGGCCGATCCTGTCGGTCAGTCGTGCCCAGGCCTGCGTGGCGAAGATGCCGATCGCGGAGGCGATGCACAGTGCGACGAGTGTCTGGGTCTTGTCGGCCAGGTGCTGGCTGTTCAGGTAGGAAATCATGTAGGTGATGGACACGGCGTAGCCTGCGGTCTCGGCGATGCGGAGGCCGATGCCCTTGACGATGTTGCGCCAGTCGGTCTTGAGGACCTCCGTGATGGGCGACTTCACGATGTTGCCGCTGTCCTTGACCTCGTCGAAGACCGGGGACTCGGGGACCTTGGAGCGGATGATCAGGCCGACGACGACCAGCACGATGCTGGCGAGGAACGGAATGCGCCAGGCGAGTTCGCCGCCGAGCTGGACGCTGAAGAGGAACACCAGGTTGGCCAACAGCAGCCCGACCGGGAAGCCGGCCTGGACCATGCCGGTGTACTTGCCCTTGGATTTCCACGGCGCGTGTTCGTAGCTCATGAGGATGGCGCCGCCCCACTCCGCGCCGAAGGCCAGGCCCTGGACGATGCGGACGAACACCAGCAAAGCAGGAGCCATCAGGCCGACCTGGCTGTACGTGGGAAGCAGGCCGATGACGAAGGTGGCGACGCCCATGAGGATCAGGGACGCCACCAGGACCGGTTTGCGGCCGAGCTTGTCACCGAGGTGGCCGCCGATGATGCCGCCAATGGGACGGGCCGCGAAGCCGACACCCAGGGTGGCGAAGGCGGCCAGGGTCCCGGTCACCGGGTCGCCCGTGGGGAAGAAAGCCGTACCGAAGTACAGGGCTGCTGCCGTGCCGAAGCCGATGAAGTCATAGGTCTCGATAACTGCGCCGACGCTGGAGCCGACCGCGACGCGCCGGGCGTCCTTCGTGCCATGCACAGGGCCTCGCATGGTGAGAGCTTCGTTGCTCATGTCAATCCCTTTCGAAGAGAGCTGTCGACGCTTCAGCGCCAACACTGTCGACTGTTAACAGATGATACGCCAGTGTGACCCGCGACATAAGTAATGTCAACAGTCAACTTCAAAGGTTGACTGTTGACAGTCGACTTTGTAGTGTGGTCCGTATCACCACCGCCCTCGGGGCACGACCAGAGGATCAACGACGATGTTCAATTCCCGACTCGGCTGCTCGTCCATCAGCTTCCGCCACCAGGACTTGCCCACGGCCCTGCGCACCATCAGCGGCCTGGGTTTCGAGGAAATCGATCTCGGCGCCCTTCCCGGAGTGTGCGACCACGTTCCCTACGACCTTGACGCCGCTGCCGTCGCCGCCGTGACGGCCGACGTCGTTGCCTCCGGGCTGCGGGTCCGTTCGGTCAACGGAGACATTGGGGACCTCAACGCCGTGCTCGACGCCGACGCACAGTCCGCCCGGAACCGGCACCTTGACGCCCTCCTCACCCTGGCGGCCGGAATTGGTGCCAAGGCCCTTGTCCTTCCCTGCGGCGCCCTCGGCCACGAGCCGGTCCGCAGCATCGACGAGGATCTGGACACCATTGCCGCTCAGCTCCTCGGGGCCAGGCGACGCGCGGACGAGTTCGGCGTCGAGCTCTGGACCGAGTCACTGCACTTCCTGCGCTTCTGCTGGAACCTGGAGCGCGCGGAACTGCTGGCAGAGCGGCTGGCCGGAGCCGGCGTCGGGATCGTCATGGACTTCAGCCACATCGTGGCCGCCGGCGAGGACCCGCTGGACTACCTTGAGCGGCACCGGGGCCGGATCGCCCACGTCCACCTGCGCGATGCCGCGCCGGGGAACATCAACCTCAGCATCGGCAACGGCGACGCCGATTTCGCCGCCGGCCTGGGCGCACTCGCTGCCCACGGTTACGCCGGCCACTTCTCCCTGGAGCTGGAGACCCGCGACGTCACGCACGACGAACGCCCGGCAGCAGCCGCCAAGGCCGCCAGCTTCATCACAGACCTCATCTGACCCATCGACTGCTCCGAAACGGCCGTTCTGGACCGCCAAAACGGCGCCGTTGGAGCAATCGATTCCATCAAAGAGACACCACACCAACTCCAAGGAGCATCATGAGCACCACCATCCAGCGCACCGCCGTCCTCACCGGGGCAACCTCGGACCGGGGCATCGGCATCACCACCGCACGCCGCTACGCCAGCCAGGGCTGGGGCGTGGTGATCCTGGACCTCGACGGCGAGAAGTCCGCCAAGGTCGCCGCGGAGATCGGCAACGAATTCAACGTTCCCGCCTTCGGCCACGAGATCGACGTCGCCAACGAGGACTCCGTGAACGCCGCCTACCAGGCGGTTGCCGCCGAGGTCAGCGCCGGCAACCTGCCCGCCGTCGGCGCCCTGGCCAACATCGCCGGCATCACCTCGCCGGTGCCGTTCCTGGAAACCACCCTCGAGCTCTGGAACAAGGTCATGGCCGTCAACGCCACGGGCACCTACCTGGTCACAAAGGCGTTCCTGCCGGACATGATCGCCAGCGGTTGGGGCCGGATCGTGAACATGTCCTCCGTGTCCGCGCAGCGCGGCGGCGGCGTCTTCGGCAAGGTCCCCTACTCCGCAGCTAAGGCCGCCATCCTGGGTTTCACCAAGGCCCTGGCCCGTGAGCTCGGAAGCACCGGCGTGACCGTCAACGCCATCACCCCCGGCGCTGTGGACACCAACATCCGCGTGGGCAGCACCGAGGAGCAGGAAGCGGCCATTAACGCCGGTATCCCGCTCGGACGCAACGCCAGCACCGAGGAAATCGCTGCCGTCATCACCTTCCTGTCCTCCGAGGAGTCCGCCTACCTCACCGGAACCACCATCGACATCAACGGCGGAAGCCACATCCACTAGCAGCCTCAACGTCTATTGGACAGAGCGGCAGACGACCGAGTTCAGCTGAGAGAGCCCATCATGACAAGAATCTTTAACGACCCGTCCGATTTCGCCGAGGAAGCCCTTGCCGGCTTCTGCGACGTCCATGCCAACCTGGTCCGCCAGGTGCCCGGCGGCGCCGTCCGCCGGCACCGGCCCCGCCAGCCGAAGGTGGCCGTACTGGCCGGCGGCGGCTCGGGCCACTACCCGGCCTTCGCCGGGCTCATCGGCACCGGCATGGCCGACGGCGCCGTCGTCGGAAACATCTTCACCTCGCCGTCCGCGCAGCAGGCGTATTCCGTTGCCAAAGCCGCGGACAGCGGCGCCGGCGTGGTGTTCACCTACGGCAACTACGCCGGCGACGTCATGAACTTCGGCCTGGCCAGCGAACGGCTGGCCGCCGAAGGGATCCAGGTGGACAACGTGCTCGTGATGGACGACATCGCCAGCGCACCGCCGTCGGAATCCGGCAAGCGCCGCGGCATCGCCGGCGACTTCACCGTCTTCAAGATCATGGGAGCCGCCGCCGAGGCCGGCGAGACCCTGCCCGAGGTTGTCCGCTTGGGCCGCAAGGCCAACGACCTGACGCGCAGCATCGGCAGCGCCTTCAGCGGCTGCACCTTTCCGGGCGCCGACGCTCCGCTGTTCACGCTGGAGGACAAAATGATGGGGCTCGGCCTGGGCATCCATGGCGAGCCCGGATTGTTCGATACCGAACTGCCGCCGGCACGGGAGCTGGGCGAGGAACTGGTGGCGCGCGTGCTTGCAGAGACGCCGCACGGTGCCGGCCCGCGGATTGCCGTGCTCCTGAACGGGCTCGGCTCCACGAAACAGGAAGAGCTCTTCGTGCTGTGGCTGACCGTCGCCCCGCTGCTTCGCGCCGCAGGCTACACACTGGTGATGCCGGAGGTCGGCGAGCTCGTCACGAGCCTGGACATGTCCGGCGTCTCACTGACCGTCACGTGGCTCGATGACGAACTCGAACCGCTCTGGACCGCTCCCGCCGAGACCCCTGCGTACCGGCGGGGCAACGCAGCCCTCCCCGGCGGCGTGGCGGAGGAGCCGACGCCTGCCGAGGACACCACGGCACCGGAGACCTTCACCGCGGCGGACGCTTCACGTGATTACGCGCTGCGCTGCATCGCCGCCCTAACGGCGGCCCGGGACGCACTCCACGACGCCGAGAAATCCCTCGGCGACCTCGACGCCATCGCCGGCGACGGCGACCACGGGCGGGGGATGGTCCGCGGCATTGACGCTGCCTGTGCCGCCGCCTCGGGCGCTGCGTCCCGCGGCGCCGGAGCCGGCGCCGTCCTGGCCGCCGCCGGCGATGCCTGGGCCGACAACGCCGGCGGCACCTCCGGAGTGCTGTGGGGCGCCGGCCTGCGGGCCTTCGGTGAGTCCCTCGGCAACGACCACGCGCCCGAGGCGTCTGAGCTCGCAGCGTCCGTGGCGGCTTTTGCCGCCCGGATCGCGGAGCTCGGCAAGGCCGATGTTGGGGACAAGACCATGGTGGACGCGCTTGTCCCGTTCACCGAGACCTTGAGCCGGCTGGCCGGCGAAGGCGCCGGCGCGGATGCCGGCTGGGCAGCAGCGGCGCGCGAGGCCACCGCCGCGGCGCAGGCCACCGCGGCCCTGCGCCCGCTCAAGGGGCGTGCCCGCCCCCTGGCCGAAAAGAGCGTGGGGACACCGGACCCGGGGGCCACGTCCCTGGCCATGGTGTTCGGCGTGTTCGGTCCACACCTCGCCGGTGTGCGGCAAGCTGCCGGAGCACGCTCATGAGCCCGGCAGGCATCCGGCTCATTGTCGGCGCGGACGAAGCCGGCGTGGACTACAAGGACCAGATCCTGGCGGACCTCCGGACCGATCCACGGGTCGCGGAAGTCATCGACATCGGGGTAAACCGCGACGACGCCCCGGATCAGTTCACCAAGCCGTATCCGTACGTGGGCATCGCCGCGGGGGAACTGATCCGGGACGGGCAGGCAGACCGGGCCATCCTGTTCTGCGGCACCGGAATCGGCGTCGCCATTGCCGCCAACAAGGTGGACGGCATCCGGGCCGCGACCGCCCATGACTCCTTCAGTGTGGAGCGCTCCGTGCTCTCCAACGACTGCCAGGTCCTCACCATGGGCCAGCGTGTTGTCGGGTTGGAGCTGGCACGGCGGCTCGCGCGGGAATGGATCGGCTACACCTTCGATCCCTCGTCCGCCTCCGCGGAGAAGGTCAAGGTGCTCACCGACTTCGAGGGATGCTGAGGGTCTTCCAAGGAAAGGCGCCTATCATGGGCCAGTGCCACCCCTTGATGTAGTCCTCACCGCCTGGCAGATCGACTGGGCTGCCGCTGCCCTCATCAGCGCTTCGGCGGTGCTCTACGCCCTCGGCCTGAAGGCCGCAGCGGCGCGCGGGCACCGCCAGCCCGTATGGCGGACACTGGCGTTCTATCTCCTGGGCCTGGGGTTCCTGACAGTGCTGACGTGCGGGTTCCCGGGCGTCTACAGCGCCCAGCTCCGGTGGGCCTTCACGCTCAAGATTTCGCTGATGCTCTTCGTGGTGCCGCTGCTGGTCGGCCTGGGAAAACCCATCACCCTGGCGCGCGCCGCCCTGCCGCCGGGGGGCGTGAACCGGCTGAATAATGTACTCGCGCACCGCGCCGTGCGGTTTGTGAGCAACTCCATGGCCGCCCCGCTCCTTGGCCTTGCCCTGTTCTCCACTTTCCTTACGCCGGCGTTCTACACCCTCCGCACTGCGCCGTTGGCCGAGTCGCTGCTGACCGTCGGGGTTCCGCTGCTGGGCATGCTGATGGCCCTGCCGATCATCGAGGAAGCGGATTTCCGCCGGTCCAGCGCGTTCTTCATCCTGGAATTCGTGTTTGTCTTCATTGAGCTGCTGGTCGACGCCGTTCCGGGGATCCTGCTGCGCCTCAACGGCCAGGTACTGGATCACGTCACGACGCGGCAGTCTTCACTGGGCTGGTTTCCGGACGCCCTGCGCGACCAGCAGCTGGCGGGCGACGTTCTATGGTTCATCTGCGAGATTGTCGATTTGCCGCTCATCATCCTGATGTTCATCCGCTTCTCGCGCAGCGACAAACGCGAGGCCCGCGGCTTCGATGACCTCACGGACGCGCAACTCGACGAACTGAACGCCGAGCACCTGGGACGCGGCCGCTAGGTCCCGGCCCCGGGGGCACCGCACGCGGTTTACTGCCCGACGGTGACCTTGATCCGCTGGACCACGTTGTTTCCCATCCCCTGGTAGTTCCACACCGGCTCCAGCGGCTGTACCGCGCCGCTGGCATCGGTGGCGCGGCAGCTGAGCTCGTGTTCGCCCGGGTCGGCCACCCACGGCATTGACCAGGCGGACCACGCGAACGGCGCGGGCGGGTGCTCCAGATGGGCCGGAGCCCACTTGCCGTCGATCCCGACGTCGACGCGCTGCACGGCGCCCTGCCCGGACCAGGCCCGGCCGGTCAGCAATACCGGTCCCGGGGGCAGGATCCGGCTGCGGCTGAAAAAGTCCGGAACGCCCGGCGGAACCATCAGCGAACGCACCTTCATCCACGTCACGGGAGTGCCGGCGTCGTCCGCGTCCTCCTGGTAGCGGTACGCCACGGCCTGCTGGAAACCGTCGTAGGGTCTGGTGAGGACCTTGATCGAGGACAACCACTTCACGCTCGCCATGCCGTACCAGCCCGGGACCACCAGCCGGAGCGGATAACCGTGCTGCGGCGGCAGCTCTGCGCCGTTCATCCGGTAGGCGAGCACGACGTCGGGCCGCAGTGCCTCCTCGATCGGGAGGCTCCGGGCGAACTGCTGGCGGACGCCGCCCTGGACCCCGGTGTCCGCTCCGCTGAAGAGCACCTCCACGGCGTCGTCCTCCACGCCGGCCTGGGTCAGCAGATAGGCGAGCGGGACGCCGGTCCACACAGCGGTGCCCACTGCTTCCAGGACCCACGGCTGGCTCAGCGGGCGGGGCCGCAGGAGGGACCGGCCGTTGCCGGCGCATTCGAGCGTGACCGGGATGGTGATGCTGGGAGCCCGAAGCAAAGCCCGGAAACTCAGCTCCAGGGACCGCTGCACGGCGCCGCCGATCTGCAGGTGCCAGTGGTCGGTATCGATGAACGGGATGTCGAAGTGGGTGAGCACATAGTGCAGCCCCGGCGGCGTGGTGTCCTTCCGCAGGGCTTCGAGCGGCATTGAATGGTTCCGCACGGCGAGCTGGAGTTCCTCCGCTGTCAGCGGGCCGTGGGTGGGTTCGCCGGAATGCGGCCGGGGTTTCCCGGCCTGCCGGCGCGGACTCTTCAGGACAGCGGAGTGTCGGGACATTTGCTTTGGCATGGCGCGCTGCGATTCTTATGAAGGCCCAGCCCGTTTTTGGCCGGTGTCACCTGAATTCAGGTCTACGCCGCGCCCCGGACGCCGTCAATACTGGGTTCTGTAAGTCCAGTGCGGCGGCCTACAACGTGTGGGCCTCCGCAAGGAACTGTTCGAGGCTCAGCGGCTCGCGGCCCGTCAGCTCGTGCACGGCGGAGGTGGGGCCCGCCAGTTCGCCGGCCGCGATGGCCGTGTATGTGCTCACCCAGGCGTCCACCTGCCACGGCGGTGCACCGTAGGAGGCGCGGGAGGCATAGGCCTCCTCCAGGGTTTCGTTGTGGAACGTGATGGTCCGGCCGGTTCCGGCGGTCAGGAGTTCCGCGCCGCGGGCCAGCGAGATGTCCTCCGGGCCCGTCAGATCGTAGGTCCGTCCCACGTGCAGGACCGGGTCCCGCAACACGGCGACGGCCGAGCGGGCAATGTCCGCCCGCGCGACGGCGGCCATCACGCCGTCGCCCGCGGGGCCGCGGATGACGCCGTCGTCCCCGGCCAGCAACGGCAGGAAGTCCAGGTAGAAGTTGTCGCGCAGGAACGTGTAGTCCATGCCGGAGGCCTTGATCCGCTCCTCCGTCGCGAAGTGGTCCCGGCCCAGGGTGAACGTGGCGTCCGGCGCCGCCCCGAAGAATGAGGTGTACACAATGTGCCGGACGCCCGCTGCGGCCGCAGCATCGACGAAGGCGTAGTGCTGTTCCAGCCGGTCCTCGGCCTCGGCGGCGGAGACCATGAACAGCGTCGTCGCGCCTGCCAGGGCCGCCTTCGCCTGTTCCCGGTCGGCGTACGTGGTCACAAACGGGACGGCGCCGTCGAGCTCCGGCGCCCGCGCGGCGTCCCGCACCAGCAGCCGCTGCTGACTGCCGGCCCGGGCCAGCAGCCGGGCCACCAGGCCGCCCAGGTGGCCGGTGGAACCGGTGACGGCGAGCTCGGGGGCGTTGGTCATGGCCCTAGGCTTCGCGGGAGGCCGGCGACTTGGTCTGCGCGGGGTCGCGTTCGGCCAGGGCTCCGATGACGCCATCGATCTTGTCCATGATCGCCGGGTCCAGCGTCACGCCCGCGGCCGCCACATTCTTCTCGATCTGCTCCGGCCGGGACGCGCCCATGATGGCCGAGGCGACGTTCTTGTTCTGCAGCACCCAGGCAATGCTGAGTTGGGCCATGGTCAGCCCGGCCTCATCTGCGATCGGCTTGAGCTGCTGGACGCCGGTGAGGACCTCGTTGGACAGCCAGCGCTCGATCATCCGCGAGCCGCCCTTCGTGTCCGTGGCGCGGCTGCCTTCGGGAGCCGGCTTGCCGGGGTGGTACTTGCCGCTCAGCACGCCCTGCGCCATGGGGGACCAGACGATCTGGGACAGGCCCAGCTCTTCCGACGTCGGAATCACCTCGGCCTCGATCACCCGCCACAGCATGGAGTACTGCGGCTGGTTGGAGATCAGCTGGAAGCCCAGTTCCTGGGCAAGGGCATGGCCGTCACGGATCTGGTTGGCAGTCCACTCGCTGACCCCGATATACAGGGCCTTGCCCTGCCGCACGATGTCGGCGAAGGCCTGCATGGTCTCTTCCAGCGGCGTTTCGTAGTCGTAGCGGTGAGCCTGGTAAAGGTCCACGTAGTCGGTCTGCAGCCGCCGGAGGGAGCCGTTGATGGCTTCCATGATGTGCTTGCGGGACAGGCCGAGATCGTTGTGGCCTTTGGGGCCGGTGGGGCCGAACACCTTGGTGAAGACTTCCAGTGACTCCCGGCGTTCATCCTTGAGGGCTTCGCCGAGGACCGTCTCCGCCGCGGTGTTGGCGTAGACGTCGGCCGTGTCGAAGGTGCTGATACCGGCGTCGAGCGCGGCACGGACACACTGGGTGGCGACGTCATTCTCCACCTGGGAGCCATGCGTCAGCCAGTTGCCGAACGTGATTTCTGAAATCTTGAAGCCGCTGTTCCCGAGGTATCTGAATTCCATGGGTTCCAACGTAGCGGACTTGCCCGCCCGGGGTAAGGGCTCAGCCGGCCTTGCGCTCCGGGGCCTGCTGTTTGGCCTTCCCGACCGGAAGGCCGCCGTGCAGCGATACGAGCGAGCCGGTGTCCAGCATGGACTTCGCGGCGGGCATAGGCGGCTTCTTGAAAGCCCGGGGGACGGCGCCGAGCGTCCCGTTGGAGTCCATGGCCGACTCGACGAGGGCTGAGACTTCCGTGATGTCCCGCGCCGGCGCCTTGGGGTTGGGCAGGTCCCGGACGGAGACCCGGACGTCGGGGCCGGCCTCGGCCTTGGCCCTCGCGGCGGCGCGGGCATCGGCCCGGGCCACGGCGGCGGCCCATTCCGGGGACAGCGCAGCTTCCTTCTTGGCGGGGTTCCTGGTTGGGTTCCTAACAGACTTCCCGCCTGTCATGGAAGAACGGGCCGGCTTGGCTGCCGCGGCAGGGCGCCCGGGTTTCGTAGCTGTCGAGGGATTGTCGCGTGTTTCAGGGCGCCTGCCGAGCCCGGCGACGGCCATCACAACAACAGCTACCAGCCGGCCGATCCCGGCAATGACGAGAGTTGCGGCAAACACCAGGAAGAGACCAAGGAACATGACGAACGCCACCCCGAGGGTCCCGAAAAAGGTCAGGTGCAGCGCAATGGTCGTTGGATCTTCCATGTCACCTCTCCTTGCCGTCCTGCTGCAGCGCGGTCCCTACCGCAACCATGTGGCGGGCAGGAGCCGCTCTTAACAATACGTACTTTTCGCCCGGCCACGTGTCGCCGCCGCTGCCCCCGGCGAAGATGTGTCGAAGCCGTTACCCGCGAGCGGGGATCGGCGCCGCGGGGCAGGCGTCTATAGTCAAAGTCAGCCCCGCCGGCGTCGTCCGGCCCGCAGGAAGGACACCTTGTGACGCACACCGCAGCAGCAGATTCAAACCCCGACGGCGCGTCGCCGGCGAACCCTGGTGGGAGCCGGGCGGCCGTGCCGTACGAGGGGAACTGCCCGTGCCTGTCCGGTGAGCAATACGCCGACTGCTGCGGCCGGTTCCACCGCGGGGACGCCGAGGCGCCGACGGCCGAGCAGCTCATGCGGTCCCGGTACAGCGCTTTCGTCGTCCGGGACGAGGAGTACCTCCTGCGCACTTGGCATCCGACCACCCGGCCCGCTGCGCTGGGGCTGGATGCCGACATGCAGTGGCGCCGCCTGGACATCCTTTCCACCAGCCGCGGCGGTCCGCTGGACACCGAAGGTACGGTGGAATTCGCGGCGCACTACCGGCACGACGGCGAACGCGGCGTGCAGCGCGAAACGAGCCGCTTTGTGCGGGAGGGCAGGCGCTGGTACTACCTTGACGGCGTAGTGTCCGGCTGACGTGAGTTTCCGGCGGGGTGTTCTTCGGCCGTAGTTGCCGGCGCGAAACCGGCCCGGTCCACCTTGCGGTGGAAACGCATGCCCGCGAGGCCGCCGAGCACTGCGCCCACCAGGGCAACCACCGCAACGACGACCGCCGCGATAATGCTCATGGTGTTCAGCTCGCCCTCGTTGACCGGAATGCGCGGGAAGCTGTTCAGGTTTGCCAGGATGTTGAAGCGCTGCCCGGCGACCATGCCCAGCACGGCGACCACGATCGCGGCGATCAGGGCCCAGACCCAGACCATGAAGCCCTGCCTGGCGCCGTTGAAGCGCGCCATCCGGCCTGCCACGTACCCGCCGCAGTAGTAGGCGACCAGAAGGATCACCAGCAGCACGATGATGCCGGCCAAGCCGATTGTCTGGTTGCCCGCGGCCTGGTTGACGGCGTCGTTGACGTCGGTGTTGGTGGCCAGTCCGACGGCGGTGCCGCCGGCGGCGACCAGTGCGGTGAGCAGCACGGCAGTGCCCGTGGCGGCCAGCCAACCGAAGAACGCTGAGCCGACCTTGATGCCGCCGAACTGCTCCTTCTCGCGGGCCACGACGGTTTCGCGGGTCGGCGCCTCGGCCACCGCGGTATCACGGAGTGGTTCGTGGACGGGGTGGACCGGTTCACGGACGGGTTCGTCGTGCCGCCGGACGGCCGTCACCGATGTGGCAGGAAACGGGCGCGTGGCATCGGTCCGGTTCGCGCGCGGCGGCGCCTCTTCGACCCGTTCTTCGCGCGTGGCGTCCTGCATGGCGTCATGGATGCGGGGTTCTCGCGGCGAAGCCGTGCCGTCCTCCGGCACGACGCGGCGGGTCGTGTTGTCGTCAGGGCCTGCTGTGCTGCTCATGAGGATTGCTCACTTTCGCTGGTTGACCCGGGCACGGTCAGGGTGCCGGTCTCGGGTCCACCTAACCATGGCGGATTCCGGTTAGCAAGGATGCTTACTATCCGTTGTTGGTACGTCGGGGGTGGCTCAGCGATCTGTCAGCGGTACTTGCGGTGCAGGTCTTCCTTTACCGAGGCGCGTGGGCTGGCGTCCGCGATCCACGGCCCGGTCCCTTCGGACTGGTCAAGGACGCCGGCCTCCAGCCAGGTGTAGTCGCCGCCCAGTGTCTTGCGGGCCAGGGCATGATCGGCGTCGTCGGTATTCCGCCACAACCGGTCGAAGTATTCGTCCACACGCACACGGGCCTGTTCGCAGTATGCCTCGGCGAGTTCGTACGCGGAGGCACCGCGTTCCGGCTGCGTCCGCAGGAGCATCTCGGCGCGGGAACAGCATGCCGCCATGGCAAACAGCTCCGCACCGATGTCCACGATCCGGCCCAGGAATGCCTGCTTGTGCTCGAGCTTGGCCTGCCAGCGGCCCATCCCGTAGAAGGTCTGCCGTGCCAGCCGCCGGGAGGAGCGCTCCACGTACCGCAGCTGCTTGGCGAGCCGGCCGAAGTCGCTGTAGGACCTCGGGTCCATGCCGGCGCCGGCCACGAGCTTGGGCAGCCACTTCGCGTAGAAGCCGGAAGCGCCGACGGCGGCCTTCGCCTTGTCCGACAGGGGGGCGTCTGCCGAGGCGAGGTCTCCCGCGGCGGCCAGGTGCGCGTCCACGGCTTCGCGGGCGATCAGCAGCTTCATGATTTCCGAGGACCCCTCGAAGATCCGGTTGATCCTCAAGTCGCGGAGCTGTTGTTCAGCCGCAACGGCGCGCTCGCCGCGGGCCTCGAGGGAATCGGCCGTTTCAAAGCCGCGGCCGCCGCGGATCTGCACGAGTTCGTCGGCGATCAGGCAGCTGATCTCCGTGGACCACAGCTTGGCCAGCGCCGCCTCGATCCGGACGTCCTTCTGCCCGGCGTCGGCCATTTCCGCGCAGAGTTCGAACACGGCGTCCAAGGCGAAAGTGCTGGCCGCGATGAAGGCGATCTTCTTGCCCACAGCCTCATGCTGGCCGATCGGGCGCCCCCACTGGGTGCGGGCGTTGGACCATTCCCGGGCGATCTTCAGGCTCCACCGGCCCGAGGCGACGCACAGTGCGGGGATCGAGAGCCGGCCCGTGTTGAGGGTGGTGAGGGCGATCTTCAGGCCCTGGCCTTCGCGGCCCAGCCGGTTGGCCGCGGGGACCCTGACCTGATGGAAACGTGTGACTCCGTTTTCGATCCCGCGGAGACCCATGAAGGCGTTGCGGTGCTCCACGGTGATGCCGGGGGTGTCCATTTCCACCACGAATGCGCTGATGCCGCCCTTGTGGCGGGTTCCGTCCGCGTCGGTGTGTGGCGGCACGAGTGCCATGACCACGACGAGTTCGGCGATGACGCCGTTGGTGGTCCACAGCTTGACGCCGTCCAGGACGTACGATGCGCCGTCGTCGGACGGGACGGCGGTGCTGCCCATCCGGGCGGGGTCGCTGCCGACGTCGGGCTCGGTCAGCAGGAACGCGGTGATGGCGCCGGCGGCGCAGCGGGGCAGGTACTCCTTCTTCTGGGCCGGAGTGCCGAAGACCTTGACCGGCTCCGGGACGCCAATGGACTGGTGCGCGGACAGCAGGGCGCCGAGGCTTGGGTGCACCGAGCCCAGCAGTGCCAGAGCGCGGCCGTAGTACACGAGGGTGAGGCCCAGCCCGCCGTATTCCCGGGGGATCTTCATTCCGAAGGCGCCGAGCTCGGCGAGCCCCCGGAGGTATTCGTCCGGAATCCGGGCGTCTCGTTCGATGGTGCGTCCGGACATTGTGCGGCAGTAGTCGGTCAGGCGCGCCATGAACGCCTCACCGCGTTCGACGTCGTCCGCCGGGGCCTCAGGCCACGGGTGGATCAGGCTCAGGTCGAAGCTGCCCAGGTAAAGGCCCTTCGCGAAACTGGGCTGGCTCCAGCTGGTCTCGCGGGCAGCCTCGGCAATGGCCCGCGCGTCGGCGGCAGTTGCGGCGGGGCCGATGTGCTCCGGCGGCACGGGAGAGTCTTGCTCAGGAGAGTCCGGCGTCGGAGTGCCCTGCGCGGGATTTTGGGGAGCGGTGGCGGGGTCTTCAATGGCGGAGCTCACTGGGCATCTCCTCTAACCGGGTGGCCGGCTTGAGCCCTGGATCCGCCTGGGGTGGAGGACCCTTCAGCTGTCCCGCAATACTACTCGCGGGTAAGTGCCTGTGCTAGGGGCGGCCTGCCCCGGATACTCGGCCCGGAAGTCCGTGCCGAAGTCGACCTGGAAATCGCCTGGCAAATCCACCGTGGAGGCGTGGTGGACCAGCCGGTCCCAGCCGTGGTTGATGGCGTGGACCATGCCCACCACCACGACGGCCACGAGGTACCAGGTGAGACGTCCCACGCCCAGCAGAAACATGGCCACAAAGGCGGACACCATCATGAAGAGGCCGATTAACAGGGCAAACACCAAGGTCCCGATGACCACCATCGTGCCCGTCTCCACTGCGCTTAGGTCGAACTGCATTCTTCCCCCTGCACCATCGCTTCGGTTTGAACCAGTAGCCCGAGACTAGGGGGCCGGAGACGTGCTCAACTAGGGTCCTTTGCACATTCCCCGCCTCTTGATACGGGATCGAAATGCTACCGATGCGTAGGTCACGGCGCGGTTGCGGCAGCCCCACCAGTCCCAGGCGTCTCGTCATTCCAGGTCGGGGAGGCCACGATTAATGCGGCCGAAGCCCTGCGTTAACCTTGTAGCTGGCAGTTTTTCGAATCCGCTGCCCCGCAACACCAACCCCAACCAGCCTCTGGCAGCCGAAGGAGAGTGCGTGTCCCGCTCCGCCGTGTCATCAGCCGACGCCATCAGTGCCCGGCTCCGGGACCTCGAACTGCTCACCAAGGGACCCGCCTGGGCCCTCACGCGCTCGGCGCCGTGGGTGATCGCCGTGCTTCAGGCATCCTTTACGCGCACCCGCGCCCAGCTGCCGCTCGAGGAGTTCCACGCCGACGTCGACGCCTTCCTTGAGCAGCTGCGCCGGCAGGCCCCCGGCACGGGAGAGCAGCAGAGCGGCCCGGCCAACGGCACGCCATCCGGCAAGAAGTACGCGGACGAGTGGACCCGCAAGAACTTCCTGACCCGCCGGAACCAGTCGGGTCAGATCGTTTACGAAGTCACCGAACCCGCCGCCCGCGTGCTTGCCTTTCTGGACAGCCTCTCCAGCGAACGGTCCACGCTGAACGGTTCCCGGCTCGGCACCCTGCTGGGCGACGTCGAGAAACTCGCCAACGAGACCAACCCGGACCAGAGCGCGCGGCTCGAATCCCTCGAAGAGGAGATCGACGAGCGCCGCCAGCTGATGGAGGACATCAGCTCCGGGGACTTCGACGGACTTCTCGACGACGACGAGGCCGTGGAAGCCGCCGGCAACATCTTGGACCTCGCCGCAAGCCTGCCCGCGGACTACAAGAAGATGCGTGACCGGATCGAAGAGCTCGTGGGGGACCTTCGCAACCAGATCATCGAGGAATCCCTCAGCAAGGGGGCCACCATGGCCCAGGTGCTCGAGGCCGACAAGCGGCTCCGGCAGAGTCCCGAAGGCCGGACCTTCCGCTCCTTCACCGCGTTCCTGGAGGACCCGCAACAGCAGCTGCGGTTCCGGTCCGCGATCGGCGAAGTCCTGAGCCGTCAGTTCGCGGACGAACTTAGCCACGACGAACGCGAGACCCTCAAGAACCTGGTGGCCGAACTCCGCAGCCAGCACAGCCAGATCCAGAGGATCTACGGCAAGCTCAGCGAGAGCCTCAACACGTACGTCCAGAGCGACGACTTCCGCCAGTCCGTCCGGCTCCGCAAGGTCCTACGGGAGGCTGAGCAGGCCATCCGCTCGCTGCCCTACGAGCGCGAACGTCCCGGCCTGGTCCCCGGCCCGGTGCTGTACAGCGCCGGCTTCGAGTCCCTGGCCATGGTCAAGCTCTTCGACCCGGACGAGTTCGCGGCACCGCCCAAACTGGCCGACCCCATCGCTTTCTCCGACTCGGACCGCGCTCGCTCGCCCCGAACCGCCAAAGCCAAACCGGAAGCCATCCGCGCCGCGCTCGCCGGAGCCTCAACCCTGGCCGAGGCCTGGGCGCAGCTCCCCGCCGGGGAACGCCACATCAACTCCATCCGGGCCCTGCTCTCGCAGACCCTCCACGACGGCGCCGGGTTCGACCGCGAGGCCTGGGGGCCCATCGAATTCGAACAAATCGACGGCACCACCCGCACGGCATTCCTGCCTGTCGTCACGCTCACGAAGGATTGAAGATGACCGAACTCTCCCAAGAAGCGCCTGACGCAGCGGACACGGTGGACACGGCCCCGGAGCCCGCCCCGGCCGCACCGGCTGCATCAGCCGACGAGCCCGCCCAGCACGTCCACGCCGCCCCCTTCACAGTCACCCCGCGGGACACCTTCGTCGACGGCGCCGCGCTCTTCCCGGGCGACACGGGCGTGCTTCCGATGAAGGTCCGGCAGGCGCTCGTGAAGCTCCTCAAGGGCCCGTACATCGACGGCGGCCGCGACGAAAAGCTCTGGACCACGCTTCTGGACAACCAGCTGATCCTGCGCAGTCGCCTCTCCGAGCTCTTCCTGACCCTGCAGCTGGACCACGAGCGCAAGGTCGCCGTCCTGCGCCCCGTGGACCCCGAGGCGATCGGCGGCAACACCCGGTCCAGCATCCTGCGGCAGCAGCGCGCCCTGAGCCGGGTCGAAACCATCGTCCTGCTCCGCCTGCGCCTGCTCCTGGACCGCCACGTCACCGCCCAGACCGACCCTACGATCACGCGCGAGGAAATCGCCGACCTCGTGGCCCACTACCAGCCCTCCGGCCAGCAGGACGCCCTCCGCGACTCCGACGTCGTCAACCGCGCCATCACCAAACTCCTGGCCCGCCAGCTCCTGCTCACCACCGGCCTGGACGAGGTCTACACCATCTCCAACGCCCTCCCCCTGGCCCTCCCGTTCGAGAACATCGGCGACATCCCGGCCCACATCCAAGCCCTGGTAGCAGCCAGCACCGACCAGTCCGGCACGGAACCCCTGATTGAACTCGACGGCGACGCGCCGGCAAGCGCGGAGGACGACACTGACGACGACGGCGATGCCGCCCCGGGAGTGGCATCGGGCCTGTCGGAGCCGGACGGCCTGCTGCTTGCAGCAGAGCCGTCCGGCGAAGGGGCGGGGGCGGCATCGCCGTCGGCGTCCAACGCAACCACGGAAAGAAATGAGGCCAACAAGTGAGCATCGCAACCATGCTGCCGATGGGCGAGCTCACGAACCCCGGCCAGATGCGCCTGGCCCTCGTGCAGGTGGTCAACTGGGGCACGTTCCATGGCGCCCACACAATGCACGTGGACCGCAACGGCACCCTGCTGACCGGCAACTCCGGGGTCGGCAAGTCCACGCTGTTCGACGCCATGCTTCGGGTCTTCGATGCCCGTCCGCGCTCCAATGAAGCCGCGGCACAACGGGTCGGGGGTGCTGTCGAGGACAAGCGCACCACGTTCACGTACATGCGCGGCAAAGTGGGCGACAAGGCGGTCGGGGAGGGCTCGGCAAGCGCCTTCCAGCGCCCCGGGGCGACCTGGTCCGCCGTCGCCCTGACGTTCGACAACGCCGTCGGCACCAAAGTCACGGTCTCGGCGCTGTTCGACCTCCCCAAGAACGGCACGGAATCCAGCGTCGGCCGGTACTACCTGATCGACAACAAGCCGCTGGACCTCGCAGCGATCGAGGGCATCGCGGACAAGCGGTTCACCAAGTCCGCACTGGACGCGATCTTCCCGGATGCCCAGATCTTCGATGTCCACAAGGCGTTCGCCGAACGCTTCCGCCGCCTCCTGGGGATCAACTCGGACCAGGCCCTGCCGCTGCTGCGCGTCATCCAGGCCGGCAAGGGACTCGGCGGCAGCGTGAACACCTTCTTCCGCGATCAGGTCCTCGATGCACCCGCCACGCTGGCCGCCGCCGACGACGTCGTCGAGGAATTCAGCAACCTCATGTCCATCCGGCAGCGCCTCGAGGACGTCCGGCAGCAGCGTGACCAGCTGGCACCCGTCCCCGGGCTGAACAAGGAGTATGCGCAGGCGCTGTTGGACGCGAACCGGCTGCGGGAGCTTTCCGGCGAGGAATTCGAGGCCTACAAGCAGCAGCTCGCCGTCACGGTCCACGAGAAGACCCTGGCCCGGTTGAAGGAGCTCGCCCAGGCCAAAGCCAGCGACCTCGCCGCCGAACGCGCGGTCCGCGACGGCTTCGCCAAGGAGCTTCGGCAACTCGAGGGCGAGTACAACAACCAGGGCGGCAACGCGATCTCCGCGATCGAGCAGTCGCTGGAGAACGCCCGGGTGGGGCTCAAGCTCCGCCAGGAGGTGGAGGAAGCGGCCCGCAGGGCGCTCTCCGACGCCGGACTGGACCTTCAGTGGTCGGCCGCCGGCTGGGACCAGGCCCACGCCCATGCCGCCGCGCGCTCGGCCGAACTCCAGGACGATTCCGAGGCCCTCAGGGAGCTGAGGTTCGAGGCGTTTGACGGCCATGCGACCAAGAAGCGCGAGCTTGCCGCGGCCCAGCAGGAACTGGTGTCGCTGAAGACGCGCAAGTCGCTGCTGCCGCCGTCGAGCATTGAAAACCGCAGCGCCATCGCGGCGGCCACCGGGGTTCCGGAAGAGCACATGCCCTTTGGCGGCGAACTGATCGACCTCGCCGAGGGCCAGGAACAGTGGCGCCCGGCCGCCGAGCGCGCGCTCCGGAGCCTTGCCACAACGCTGCTGGTCCCGGGAGAGCACTTTGCCGCCGTGACCCGGTACCTCAACGACCACTCCGTGCGAGGGGCGCTGCGAGCCGTGGACGTCTCCCGGCCACTGGCCGGCGGTGCACTGGCCGTCGAGGACGTGGCAGACGGCGACCTGCTGACCAAGCTCAGTTTCCTCACCGACGCCGGGCTGCCCGCTGGCCCTCAGGCCCACACGCTGGCGGACGCCAGCGTCTGGCTCCGCGAACGGATTGCGCTCGACTTCGCCTACCCCTGCGTGGAAGACCCGGACGAGCTCGCCGGCCTCGACAAGGGCCTGAGCCTGGGCGGCGTGGTCAAACGCAACCGCCACACGGTGGAAAAGGACGACCGCTTCACGTCCCGCCAGGATTACGTCCTTGGTTTTGACAACGCCGCCAAGCTGGAGCTTGTGGCGGCACAGGTGGAGGACCTGCAGCAGGAGCTGGCCAAGGCCGCCGAGCTCGCGCAAACCCGGGAAGAGTCGCACCAGGGCATGACCCGGCAGTTGGAGGCCCTGCGCCGGGTGGCCGAGGACCACCGGCCCTGGGACCAGGTCTCGGCAGCCGTGGCCGCGGAGGAGCTGGCACGGATCGAGCAGCGCCTCAAGGACGCCCTCGCCGCGCAGGCGGACCTCGAACCGCTGCGGGCCAACATCGAGGCCGTGCGGCAGAAGCACCAGTCCAGCACGGAGGCGGCGGCCGTGCTGCAGAGCGAGTACAAGGCTCTTGATTCGCGGCTGACTGAGGCTGATTCACTGCTCGACGGTGCACGTGACCGGCTGGCGCAGTCGCCGCCCTCGGACACCAGCGCCGCCGCGCTGGAACCGTACTTCACCGGCGTCGGTGACGTCCGGGAAATGTACGAGCTGGACAACCTCGCCAACCAGGTCCGCACCCGGCTCCTGGCCGAACTGCACGCGGCCGAGTCCCGCGGGCAGGCGACCTCGGAGCGTCTCACCCGCATCTTCGAGGGCTTCGTCCGCGAATGGGGCACGGCGATTTCCGCGGACCACGGCACGTCGATCGGCGCCGCGGGGGAGTTCGAATCCCGCTACCACGCGATTGTCAGCGACGGACTGCCCGCCCAGGAGGCCGAGTTCCGGCAGTTCTTCAACCAGCGCACGCACGAATCCTTTAGCACTCTGCTGCACCTGCTGGATGAGGAACGCCGCTCCATTACGAGCCGCATCCTGCCGCTGAACGGCATCCTGTCCGAGGTCAACTTCCACGAAGGCAGCTTCCTGGAACTCGACATCAAGCAGACACTGCCCCCGACGGCGAAGCAGTTCAAGGACGCCATCCAGAACGCGCTCAAGGTCCGGCACACCCGGCCGGGCAAGCCCGCGGCGGCCGGGGCCTCCGGGACGGAGGCGGACGACGACGCCGAGCTCACCAACCGCTACAAGTCCCTCGAAACGCTGGTGAAGCGGCTCGGCTCACAGACCCCGGAGGACCGGCGCTGGCGGGCCGAGGTGCTGGACGTCCGCGGGCACCTGTTCATCCAGTGCAAGGAGCACCGCGAAGTGCAGGGCAGCGGTGCCCGGGGCGCCGGGTCCAAGACGGCAGGTCCCAAGGGGGAAGGGAAGGCCGCGAAGAAGACCGAGGTCTTCATGCACGCGGACACCGGGTCCATGTCCGGCGGCGAGCGGCAGCGCTTCACCGCGTTCATCATGGCCGCGGCACTGAGCTACCAGCTGGGCATCGCCGAGCAGGGCTTCACCACCTACGGCACCGTCATGATGGACGAGGCCTTCGTGCTCGCCTCGGAGGAATTCGCCGGCGCGGGCATCAAGGCCCTGCACGAGTTCGGCTTCCAGCTCCTGCTGGCCGCGCCGGAGAACGTGATCGACCTCTCCCGTCACCTGGGGTCGGTGACGGAGATCCTCCGGGACAAGCGCACCAACCGTTCCGGAGTCCTGACCGCGCCCGTGATTGCTCCGCGTCCGGGAACCGAGGGCACCTGGCGGTCCGAGGCAAACCCGGTGGACATAGTCCTGCGCTGACCCGACGATGCTTGTGCTGGGGCTAAGGGCCGGGGCGGAGCAGGCTCACCGGGAGTAGCTGTACCAGCCGGAGCCCGACTTGCGGCCCAGCTTCCCGGCCCTGACGAGGGCGGCAACAGACTCGTCCGGGGCGTCAGCCGGGTCGCCGGTCGCCGCATACGTGGCCTGGGCGATGTAGTCCACAACGTCCAGCCCCACCAGGTCCATCAGCTCAAATGGCCCCATCGGATGCCGTAGCGCGGTCTTGGCCGTGGCGTCGATGTCTTCCATGCTCGCCACACCGCCGGCCAGCAGCGCGAGTGCCTCCTTTTGCACGGCGCCCATCAACCGGTTGGCCACGAACCCCGGCACCTCCCGGTTGATCAGCACAGGTGCCTTGCCCAGGCTGCGGGCCAGTTCGAGGGTGGTCTCCACGGTTTCCCGGGACGTTCCGGCATGGCGGACCACTTCCACGCATTCCATGACCAGCACGGGATTGAAGAAGTGCATATTGCACACCTGTCCGGGCCGGCCGCTGGCCGCGGCCACGGCGGAGGAGCCGATCGTGGAGGAGTTGGTCGCCAGGATGGCGTGTGGCGGGGCGAGCCGGCCCAGCCGGGCAAAGATGGCCTTCTTGGTTTCCAGCCGTTCGGTGGCGGCCTCAATGACAAAGTCGGCAGCGGGCGCCACTGCGTCAAGATCGGTGCTGAACGCCAGCCGGTCATGGGCGCGCTCGGCGTGCTCTGCGGCCAGTCTTCCGGATTTCACCATTTTGTCCGTGCGTTCACGCAGTTGGGCCGCAGCGCCGTCCAGTTGGCTCGGCGACACGTCCTGCACGGTGGTGGTGTACCCGGCCAGGGCAGCGGTCAGCGCGATCTGGGACCCCATGGCGCCGGCGCCGATAACGAGAACATGCGTAATGGTGGTGGGGGGTGGCATCGTTTTCTCCGGTTCGGTGGGGACGGACTGCTAGGACTGTGCGCCGGACAGGGGCCGGCCGCCCCGAAGGTAGACGGTGGTGGTGTGCGTGTAGAACTCCTTGGCGCTCTGCCCCTGCTCCTTGGGGCCGTAGCCGCTCTTCTTGGCCCCGCCGAACGGCACATGGGGATCGGCGCCGGCCGATTCGGAGTTCACGTGCAGGATCCCGACGTCCAGTTCCTCCATTCCCTCCAGCGCCAGGGTGACGTCCTGCGTGAAGAGTGCTGCGGAGAGCCCGAAATCGCTGTCATTGGCCAGGTCAAAGGCTTCCTGCGTTGAGGCTGCCCGGCGGACGCTGAGCACGGGCCCAAAGAGCTCATCGCGCCAGACATCAGCGTGGCGTGCCCCCGTGAGCTCCAGGATCGTCGGGGCAACGAAGTGGCCTTCGGCCCGGGCCGCGTCGTCATAGGGGAGGCCGCCCGTCAGCAGCCCGGCGCCCTGGTCCAGCGCCGTCGCGATGCCGCGCTGGATGGATGCCCGGGCGTCGGCGCTGACGACGGGTCCCATCTGGGTGGACGGATCTGCGGGGTCGCCCACCAGCAGGGACTGGGCCCGGGCGGCCAGCCCGGCGAGGAATTCATCCGCGACGGCGTCCGCCACGATCAGCCGCGACGTCGCCGTGCACTTCTGCCCTGTGGAGCGGAAAGCGCCGAGCATGACCTGTTCCGCGGCTAGTTCGAGGTCCGCGTCGGCCAGGACGATGGCGGCGTTCTTCCCGCCCATTTCCGCCTGGATCGGCACGCCGCGGCCCGCCGCCGCGGCGGCCAGGGTGCGGCCCACGCCGGTGGAGCCGGTGAATGACAGCCCGTCCAGCGCCGGATGCTCCACCAACGCGGTCCCGATGGCGCCGGGGCCAATCACCAGATTCAGGACGCCGGCGGGCAGGCCGGCCTGTTCCAGCGACTGGGTCAGCCGCATGGCGAGCAGGGGCACCGTGCTGGCCGGCTTCCAGACCACCGTGTTGCCGTATGTCAGGGCGGGGGCGATCTTCCAGGCCGGGATGGCGATGGGGAAGTTGAACGGCGTCACGACGCCCACCACTCCCAGTGGTTTGCGCGTGACGAAGATCTTTTCGCCCCGCCGCGGGGAGGCGTAGATCGCCCCGGCTTCGCGGTCGCCGTCGTTGCCGTAGTAGCGGAAAATCTGCGCGGCGCGCAGCACCTCGCCCTGGCCCTCGGCCAGCGTCTTTCCTTCCTCACGGGCCAGCTCCAGCCCCCAGGCCTGCGAGTTCGCTTCCAGGATCGCCGCCGTGCGCAGCAGCACTGCGCCGCGTTCATGGGCCGGGGTGCGGGCCCAGCCATGCTTCGCCGCTACAGCGCTGGCCATGGCGCGGTCGACGTCGGCCGGTCCGGCCTGCAGGCCGTGCGCCACCGTCTCGGCCGGGCGGGCGGGATTGACGGAGGTGATGAGGCCTCCGTCGCCCTGAAACCAGGTGCCCGAGACGTAATGCTGCAGTTCGACTGCTGTAGTCATTGCTGTTCCTTTACTGGCTGCGCCTTAGCGGAAGGCCGGGATGCCGGTGATGTGGTTGCCGAGGATCAGGGTGTGGACCTCGTCGGTGCCCTCATACGTGCGAACGGATTCGAGGTTGTTGGCGTGCCGCAGCGGCGAATAGTCCAGCGTGATGCCGTTGCCGCCCAGCATGGCGCGGGCATCACGGCAGATCTGGATGGCCTCGCGGCAGTTGTTGAGCTTTCCTACGGAGATGTGGTGCGGCTTGAGCTGGCCGGCTTCCTTGAGGCGGCCGATCTGCAGTGCCAGGAGCATGCCCTTGTTGATTTCCAGGGCCATGTTGACCAGCTTTTCCTGGGTCAGCTGGTAGCCCGCCAGGGGCTTGTCGAACTGCAGGCGCTCCTGCGAGTAGCTGACGGCCGTCTCGTAGCTGTCGCGCGCGGCCCCCATGGCTCCCCATATGATGCCGTAGCGGGCTTCATTGAGGCACTCGAACGGACCGCGGAGTCCCTTGGCGTTCGGCAGTATCGCGGTGGACGGGAGGCGGACCTCGCTCAGTTCGATGTCGCACTGGATGGAGGCGCGCATGGAGAGCTTGGGCTCAATCGGGGTGGCCTTGAACCCGGGGGTGTCGGTGGGCACGATGAAGCCGCGTACGCCGTCGTCGGTCATGGCCCAGATGATGGCGATCTGGGCGATCGAGGCCAGGCCGATCCAGCGCTTGGAGCCGTTGATGACCCAGCCGTCCCCGTCGCGGCGGGCGAAGGTCTTCATGCTGCCGGGATCGGAGCCGGCCGTGGGTTCCGTCAGGCCGAAGCAGCCGACGACGTCGCCGGCGGCCATCCTGGGCAGCCACTGGTTCTTCTGCTCCTCGGAGCCGTGCTTGTAGATGGCGCTCATCGCGAGGGAGCCCTGCACGCTGACGAAGGTGCGCAGGCCTGAATCGCCTGCCTCAAGTTCCATGGCGGCGATGCCGTATTCCACGGCGGAACGGCCCGGGCAGCCGTAACCCTTCAAATGCATGCCGAGCAGGCCCAGCCCGGCCATGTCCTTGATGATCTCGACCGGGAAGATGGCCTGCTCGTACCAGGCGGCGATATTGGGCCGGATGGTGCTGTCCACAAAGGACCGCACCTTGTCCCGCATGGCCAGTTCTTCGGGGGTGAAGAGGGAGTCGATGTTCAGCAGGTCAGAGGATTCGTTCATGGTGTTCTCCAAGAGTTTGCGGGGCTGGGGACTTAGACGGCTGCCAGTGCCGCGGCACTGGCGGTGTCCGTGTCTGTCTGAGCGGCATTGGCGGCCACGATGGCGTTGCGCAGCACGCCGAGGCCGTCCCGGATCAAGTCCGGACCAATGACCAGGGGCGGCAGCAACCGGATCACATTGCCGTGGGTGCCGCAGACCAGGACCAGGACGCCCTGCCGGTGGCAGGCGGCCGCCACCTGGGCCGCAAGATCGGCGCGCGGTTCCAGCGTGTCCTTGTCCGCGAATTCGACGGCGAGCATGGCGCCGCGGCCGCGGAACTCGGCAATGATGGCCGTGCTGTCGACGAGGGGCTGCAGCACCTCGCGGGCGGTTGCCTCGATGGTCACGGCGTTCGCCAGCAGCGTGCCGTCTTCGAAGGCCTCGAAGACGCCCAGCGCGGCGGAGCACGCCACCGGGTTTCCGGCGTACGTGCCGCCCAGGCCGCCGGCGTGCGGGGCGTTCATGAGCTCGGCCCGTCCGGTGACCGCGCTCAGCGGCAGGCCGCCCGCCAGGGCCTTGGCGGTCAGGGTGAGGTCGCCGGCGACGCCTTCGTGCTCGCTCGCAAAGAGCCTGCCGGTGCGCCCCATGCCGGTCTGGATCTCGTCCATCACCAGCACGATGCCGTATTTGGTGGCCAGCTCCCGCAGTCCGGCCAGGAAGCCGGGGGCGGGCACCAGGAAGCCGCCTTCACCCTGGATGGGTTCGATGACCATGGCGGCAAACGACCGGGGATCGTTCTCCAGCAGCAGCGCCTCGACGCCAGCCAGGGCGGTGGCCGCCGTGGCGTCCCCGCCGCCTCTGGCCCACAAGCGGGTGGCCGTGGGAGCGCGGAAGACCTCTCCCGGGAACGGGCCGAAGTTCTTCTTGTACGGGTTGACCTTGGCGGTCATGGCCATCGTGAGGAGAGAGCGGCCGTGGTAGGCGTCGTCGAATACCAGCACGCGTTCCCGGCCCGTGGCAGCGCGGGCAATCTTGACGGCATTTTCCACGGCTTCCGCGCCGGTGGAGAAGAGTGCGGTGCGCTTTTGGAAGTCTCCCGGGACATGCGCGTTCAGCCACGCGGCCACCTGCGTGAAGGAATCGTACTCGGTCACCATGAAACAGGTGTGGGTGAACCGGGCCATCTGGGCGGCCACGTGCGCCTGGACCTGGGCGTTCACGGCGCCCACGCTGGTCACGGCGATGCCGGAGGCGAAGTCGATGATGCGGTTGCCGTCAACATCTTCCAGGATTCCACCGGAGGCACGGTTGATGAAGACGGGCATGGTCACGCCGAAGCCGGAGCTGACCTGCGCTTCGCGCTCGCGGTGCAGGGCTGTGGAGACGGGGCCGGGAATGGCGGTGGCAAGGTGACGGGTCTGGGGGAGGCTGTCTGTGGAACTGGTCATGTAGACAAGGTAGTGTGCCCTCCCTCGCCTGACATTGGATGGTGCATCCAATTTTGAGTCCAATTTGGTTAGAATATCCAAAGGATTCGTGTCTGCCCTGAAAGGACCGCCGAGTGATCAGCCTGGCCCAACTGCACAGCCAACTCGGCAGCGATCTCCGCCCGGCCGCGGGAGGCGCGGTGGCCGTGCGGCAGATCTCGGGTGTGCACATCTCCGAGCTCGACGATCCCACGCCGTATCTGGAAGGCGGCGAGTTGCTCCTCACGACGGGCATCCCCGTCTCGGGCGGAGAAGCCAAGGTGCAGGCCTACGTCCGGCGACTTGTGGAGCGCAACATCGCGGCCCTGGGCCTCGGCCTGGGGGCCGGCGTGGATGAGGTGCCGCCGGCTTTGAGTGCCGCCTGCGCCTCGGCCGGGCTGGAGCTTCTGGTGGTGCCCGACGGCACGCCGTTCATGAACGTCTCCCGCGCCTATTGGGACCTCGTGGGCCGCGAAGGCCAGGCCGACCTGACCGCCAGCCTCGGCACGCAGACGGCGCTGGCCCGGGCCGCGACGCAGGCGGATGCGCTCCCTTCCGTGGTCAAGGCCCTGGCCCAGGCGCTGGGCGGTTGGGTGGCGTACCTTCCGGCCGACAGCGGGGCGGAAACACTGTGGCCGGCGGACAACCACACGATTGTGGAGCAGCTGCGCAGGGAGACCTCGCGGCTTGACATGGCCGTGACGCATTCGGCCTCCACGTTTCAGATCCACGGCACCGACGTCGTGGAGTATCCCGTGCTGGCGGGGCGGCGGACGGTCGGGTTCCTGGCCATTGGTGCCGGGCGCAAACTGACCCGTGCTGACCGGCAGATCATCATGACGGTGTGTGTGTTGCTCTCGCTCAAGGCGGCCCAGCAGCTGGAGAGCGACGCCACCGCTGCCGCGCTCGGCTCGGCCGTGACCAAGCTCTTCCTCACCGGACATGTTGACGCCGGCCGGGCCCTTGCACCGGACCTGGGCATCGTCGCGCCCACCGGCGCCGTGCGGCTCCTGGTGGTGCGTGGCGAGATCGATCCCGCGACGGTTTCCGGGGAGCTGGAGTCGAGGCTGCGCGCCGGGACCGGATGGGCTGGCTGGACTGAGGCCGGTGGTGCCCTGCGCTCCTGCCGCCTGCGCCACGTGGCCGGCGGCCTCAGCTATTACGTGCTGGACGCGGAATACCGCGACGCCGGTACTCCCGGCATTCCCGGCAGCGACGGCGGCAGCGCCGGCAGCACTGCGCAGCCGGAGCAGTACGACGGCGGAGCCGGCAGCAGCGCCGGCAGCACTGCGCAGCCGGAGCAGTACGACGGCGGAGCCGGCAACGCCGCTGTTACGGCCGTGCTGAGCCGGCCGATGCCGCTGGAACGGGTGCACGAGGAGGCCGGACAGCTGGCCGCCACGGTGCGTGCGCTGGCTGCCGGGCAGATTGTCGACGCACCGGAGGGGGCCCTGGATCCGCGGGCCCAGGGCTGGGTGGCGGCGCTGCGCGGGTACCAGCGCGCCGACCTGGTCGGAACCGTCCGCGCCTATCTGCGGCACCGGGGCCAGTGGGAGGGCGCCGCCCGCGAGCTGGGGATCCACCGGAACTCGCTGCGCCACCGGATGGGAATAGCGGCGGAACTGCTGCAGGCGGATCCGGACGATCCCGACGTCGCGGCTAACCTCTGGCTGGCACTGCGCTGGGCCTAGCGCCGGACTGGTTAGCGCGGTCAGCGCGGTCGGACAGCCACGCCCGGACGGGGTCGCTGTGTTCGCCCAGCGACGGCGGGGCCGCTGCGGGGGGCGGGAACGCCGGCGTCCAGGTAATGGGATGGCGGATCTGCCTTCCGGCCGGCTGGCCGGCCGCGTTGCGGACCTCGATGGTCGGTTCAAGTCCCAGTGACTCGGCGTACTCAAGACCCTCGTCGATGCCTGCGACATGGCCGGCCGGGACGCCGGCGTCGATCAGCTTGCCCTGCCAGGTGAGGGCAGACGACGCGGACAGGGCATCCTCCAACAGGGGCACCAGCTCGGTGCGGTGTTCCACCCGCGCGTTGTTGGTCGCAAAGCGCGGGTCACTGGCCAGCCTGGCAATGCCCAGAACCTGGGTCAGCTTGGCGAACTGTCCGTCGTTGCCGCAGGCCACTGCCAGCGGCGCATCCGCACACTCCAGCAGCTGGTAGGGCACGATCGAGGGGTGGGCGCTGCCCATCCGGTGCGGAACCTTGCCCGCGCCCAGGAAGGCCTGGCCCTGATTGGCCAGCGCGCCCTGCAGGCTCGAGAGCAGGTTGAGCTCCAGGTGGGCCCCGCGCCCCGAGACTCTACGGGCCGCCAGTGCGGCAAGGACGCCAATGGCGGTGTCCTTGGCCGTCAGGACGTCGACGAGCGCGACGCCGGCCTTGGTGGGGCTGCCGTCTTTCTCCCCGGTGATGCTCATCAGTCCGCCAAGGGCCTGGACGATGAAGTCATAGCCCATCAAGTTGGCCCCGCCCGTGCTGCCAAAACCCGTGATCGAGGCGTAGATCAGGCCGGGGTTGGCGGCGGAGAGCTCCGCATAGCCCAGGCCCAGCTTCGCCATCCCGCCGGGCTTGAAGTTTTCCACCAGGACATCGGCACGCAGGGCCAACTCCCTGGCCAGCTGCAGGTCCCCGGGGTCGGCAAGGTCCAAGCAGACGGATTCCTTGTTGCGGTTCGCGCTCTCAAAGTAGGTGGCCCCGGTGGGGGAGTACGGCGGCCCCCAGCTGCGGGTGTCGTCACCGGCACCGGGGCGCTCCACCTTGATCACCCGGGCGCCCAGATCTGCCAGCGTCATGGTGGCCAGCGGTCCGGCCAGGACACGGGAGAAGTCGGCCACCAGGAGACCCGACAGCGGTCCGGCAGGCATGTCCGCGGGCTCCTGGGCGGCGTCCCGGGCGGCGGAACCGGGCTGGGCGCCGGGCGTCGGAATCATGGGGAGTCCCTTCGTGGAGTGCCCGCGGCACATCGCCGTGCCCGGGCATCTGATCAAGGATTCGAAGCCTAACAAGGCGCAACCACCCGAACATTGGATGAACCGACCTAGCACTGGCTGCTCTGCACAACAACCATCCGCCAACGAGCGTGGCGCTGCGGCGGGCGGCCACGGCGGACCGTGCACCCGCGCGGCCGATAGAGTGGCGCTATGGAAGCAGATCCTTCGGTTCCGGCCAGCCCGGAACGCGGCTGTCCGCAGGCGCCGCGGTGAGCCAGGAACCATCCGCCGCCATGCCGTCGCGCGGGGCCCGGGCCGCCGTCTTCGCCCAGCTGACCGGCGCCGGCAGGTCCGAGCAAGTGGCCCAGCGGCTGACCGATGCCATTCTGCTCGGCGTGCTGGCCCCCGGTGACCGGCTGCCCAGTGAGGCCGAGCTGGCCAAGCGCTTTGGCGTGGCCCTCGTGACGGCGCGCGACGCGCTCGGGGCTGTCCGCGAGGCCGGGCTGGTGGAGACCCGGCGCGGACGCGAGGGCGGCAGCTTTGTGCTGGCCACCGAACAGACGCCGGAAAGGCTCCTGCAGGCCCGGCTGCGCGGACTTTCGCAGGTGGAGATCGCCGACCTCGCCGTCTATTTCGGCACGCTGGCCGCCGGCTGCGCGGAACGGGCGGCCGAGCTCGCGTCCACCGATGAAGCCGAACGGCTCACCGCCTGGCTTCGCGATGCCGACTTCAGCTCCGCCAGCGATTCCGGCCGGAACGCCGGCGGTTTCTACCTCGAGATCGCCGTCGTCAGCCAGTCGCCGCGCCTGGTGCGCGAGCAGATCCGCCTCCAGGCCGAGTTCGGCCCCATGCTGTGGCTGTGCCTGACCGACCCGGTCATGCGGGCGCGGGTCTATGCGCAAAACCAACGCACCGCCGCGGCGATAGCCGCCCATGACGCCGCCGCGGCCCGCGCCTCGGTCCGGGCACAGATCAGCGACCTTTCCGCCTGGCTGCTGGCAGCCAAGGAACGTCTTGAGCAAGGAGCAGCAGCCGATGGCTGAGAACCACAGTGCGGATTCCGTGCAGGCGCGGGCGCGCAACTGCGCCGCGGCCATCGGAGCGTTGTTCAACGGCGTCTTCGGAACCCTGGACCACTGGCGCAGCCGGGTCGAAGCCTCAACCGCCTGGGGTGCGGGAGAGATCGATCCCGCCGTGTACGCTATGGTCGGTCCGGAACTCACGGCCGCCGACCCGCTGCTGATCGGCGCCGGATTCATCGCGGCACCGGGCGTGGTGCGCGGGAAGGGCCTCCATTTCGCCTGGTGGCTGGGCCCGCTGGAGGACAATCCGATCCTCGGTACCACCACCGAGCCGAGCCAGCTGGATCTGGCGTCGCGCGAGTACGCCGACTATCTGCGGGACCTCAGCGCACTGGAGTGGTACCGGGTTCCCGAAGCCACCGGTGCCCGGCACATCACGGGCCCGTATGTGGACCACTTGTGCACGTGCGACTACATCCTCACGCTCACCGCGCCCGTCGTCGTCGGCGGATCCATGGCTGGAGTGGTGGGCGCGGACGTCCTGGTGCGCCGGCTGGAGCGGGACGCCCTCCCGCTGATGCGCGCCGTGGGCGCCCCGACAGCTCTGGTGAGCGCCGCCGGCCGGGTGATTGTGTCCACCGATCCGCAACTTCCCGTGGGCACTCTTGCCGCCGCAGATGCGGGCCCGGCCTGGACCGGCGCCATCACCTGCCCCGGAACCAACCTGAAAGTCCTGGTGCGCACAGCTCAATAATTTAAACATCCCATTTCAGATGAATAAGGTGTAGTCTCACCATGTGGCCGTGAACCAGGTCACATCGTGGCAGGGTTCGCGGCGCGGACCGGCCACCCAATTCATTGAAGGGAACCACATGAGCGTGCGGAATTTGCGGAACTTCGTCAACGGCCAGTTTGTTGACTCGGCCGCCACCAGCCGGCTGGAGATCCACAACCCGGCCACCGAAGAAGTCATCGCCACAACGCCCGTTTCCACCGCCGCCGACGTCGCTGCCGCCTACGCGGCGGCCGCGGCGGCGTTTGAAATCTGGAGCGAAACCACTCCCGCAGAGCGCCAGCGGGCGCTGCTGCACATTGCCGACGCCGTCGAGGCCCGGGCCGAGGAACTGGCCGACCTCGAATGCGCCGACACCGGCAAGCCCCGGGCCGGGATTGTCCCGGATGAGATCGACGTACTCGTGGACCAGATCCGCTTCTTCGCCGGCGCAGCCCGGACCCTGGAAGGGCGCGCCACCGCCGAGTACCTCGCGGACCACAGTTCCTCGATCCGGCGCGAGCCCATCGGCGTCATCGGCCAGGTGGCCCCCTGGAACTATCCGCTGATGATGGCCGCATGGAAGGTCATTCCCGCGCTTGCGGCGGGTAATACCGTAGTCCTCAAACCCTCCGATTCCACACCGAGCTCCACCCTGCTGTTTGCCGAACTGGCCAGCGAATTCCTCCCTGCCGGCGCGTTCAACGTGGTGCTGGGGGACCGTGAGACCGGCAAGGCCCTGGTGGCCGACGAGGCTCCGGAAATGGTGTCCATCACCGGCAGCGTGCGGGCCGGCATGGAGGTGGCCGGAGCGGCCGCCGCCGACGTCAAGCGCGTTCACCTCGAGCTGGGCGGCAAAGCCCCGGTCATCGTGTTCGACGACGTCGACATCGCCACCGCCGTGGCGGGGATCGTCCCGGCGTCGTTCTACAACGCCGGCCAGGATTGCACCGCGGCCACGCGGCTGCTCGTGCACGAGGACATCCACGATGAGTTCGTGGCTGCTTTTGCCGAGGAAGTGCGGCGCAACGCCAAGACCGGCGGCCCCGCCGAGGACGGCATCCTGTACGGCGCGCTCAGCAGCGCCGACCATCTTCAGCGCGTCGCCGGATTCCTGGAGCGGCTGCCGGAACACGCCACCGTTGAAGTCGGCGGCAAACGCCACGGAGGGGTGGGCTACTTCCACGAGGCCACCGTGGTGTCCGGGCTTAACCAGGACGACGAACTCGTCCAGAGCGAGGTGTTCGGCCCCATCGTCACGGTGCAGAAGTTCTCCACCGACGCCGAAGCCCTGGCCATGGCCAACGACGTCGACTACGGGCTGGCCTCCTCCGTGTGGACCAAGGACCACACCCGGGCCATGCAGTTCGCCAAGCGCCTGGACTTCGGCTGCGTCTGGATCAACACCCACATCCCGCTGGTGGCCGAGATGCCCCACGGCGGATTCAAGCACTCCGGGTACGGCAAGGACCTGTCCATGTACGGGCTGGAGGACTACACCCGGATCAAGCACGTCATGAGCTACATCGGTTAAGCCGCCCCGCGAGCCCCCGGCACCCGGAAACCACCGGCATCTCCGGCCGGCACCCCCACCAGCAACTCCCGCCAATGTCGTCGGAAGGAAACCATGTCTACCGAATCACGCAGTACCACCGAGCTCAACGATAGTGAGCACCTTGCCGTCCTGGGCTACCAGGATTCCTTTGACCGGTCCATGTCCCTCTGGGCAAACTTCGCCCTCGGATTCACCTACCTTTCACCGCTGGTGGGGGTGTACTCCCTCTTCGCGATCGCCATGGCGGCCGGCGGCCCGCCGTCGGTTTTCTGGATTTTCATCGTGGGGGCGGGACAGATGCTGGTGGCTCTGGTATTCGGCGAGGTGGTCTCGCAGTACCCCATCCACGGCGGCATCTATCCGTGGACCAGGCGGCTGTGGGGCCGGCGCTACGCTTGGATGGCCGCCTGGGTCTACATCTGGGCCATGATTGTCACCATTACCGCGGTGGCCGAATTCGGCAGTGGCTTCCTGGCCAGCCTGTTCGAGGTTGAGGTGACCCGGGAAACCACGCTTGGCCTGACGGTACTGCTCCTTGTTGTGGCGCTGGCCTTGAACTTCACCGGTACCAAGACGATGGCGCGGGTGGCCCGGATCGGGCTGGCTTCCGAGCTGATCGGCGTGATCGCCGTCGGCCTCTACCTGTTGATTTTCCAGCGCAAGCAGAGCTTCGGCGTGTTCTTCGACTCGATGGGGGTGGAGGGCGATGGCAGTTACCTGCACGCCTTCATGGGGGCCGCCCTGGCCGGGCTCTTCCTGTTCTACGGCTTTGAAGCCTGTGGCGACGTGGCGGAGGAAGTCGCCAGTCCGGCGCGGCGGATCCCGCGGGCCATGATGATGACCATTGTGGTCGGAGGCGTCTCGGCTCTGTTCTCCTTCGGCGGCTATGTGCTGGCGGCGCCCAACCTGCAGGAAATCGTCAACGGCCAGGATCCTGACCCGATCCCCGCCATCCTGGAATCGGCCCTCGGGCCGGTGGGTGCCAAGATCTTCCTGGTGGTTGCGATCACGGCCTTCCTGTCCTGCGTGCTGAGCCTGCAGGCAGCGGCCAGCCGGCTGATCTTCTCCTTTGCCCGTGACGGCATGGTGCCCGGCCACCGCTGGCTCTCCAGGGTTTCCGGCACCGCCAGGGTCCCCGCAAACGCCCTCATCGTCGCCGCGAGCATTCCGTTGGCCATCTGCGTCATCATCTATCTGGGGTCCGACGAGCTGCTCACGCAGATCACCTCCTTTGCCGTGCTGGGCATCTACATTGCGTTCCAGTCGGTGGTGCTCGCCTCCCTGCGCCAGCGGCTCAAGGGCTGGCGTCCTGCCGGGCCGTTCAGCCTGGGCGCCGCAGGGTTCGCGATCAACGTCGCGGCCCTGGCCTACGGCATCTTTGCCATGGTGTTGCTGGCTTGGCCCGGCTCCACGGGCGTCTTTGTCACCGACTGGACCGTCCTGATCGGCCTTGCCGTTGTGGCCGGCACCGGCCTCCTCTACCTCCTGCTGGCCCGCCCGGACGCCAAATCGACGGCGCCGGCCGGCGACGCGATCGACGTCGCCGCCAAGCTGCGGGCCGGCAGTGCCCGGCAAGCAGCGGTCAACTAACGCACCAACGAAAGAGCAGACAGTGAAAAGTATTGAACGCGATGTTGTCATCATCGGTGCCGGCCCGGCCGGTCTCAACGCCGCCCGGGACCTGAAAGCGGCGGGCCTGACGGTTGCCGTGCTGGAGGCCCGTGACCGGGTTGGCGGCCGGACCTGGACCAGCACCATTGACGGCGCCATGCTCGAAATCGGCGGCCAGTGGATATCACCGGACCAGACGGCACTCAAAGGCCTGCTGGGCGAGCTGGGCCTGGAAACATTCAGCCGCTACCGTGAGGGCCAGTCTGTCTACGTCGCCCCGGACGGCACCCGCAGCCTCTACACGGGGGAGATGTTCCCGGTGTCCGAGCGCACGGAGGCCGAAATGCGCCGGCTGATCGGCATCCTGGATGAGCTGGCCGCCGAGATCGGCGCCGCGGAGCCGTGGGCGCACCCCCGGGCGCGCGAACTCGACACAGTTTCGCTGCATCACTGGATGCGCCAGCTCTCTGACGACGAGGAGGCCTGCGCCAACATCGGCCACTTTCTGGCCGGCGGCATGCTCACCAAGCCGGCGCACTCCTTCTCCGCCCTGCAAGCCGTCCTGATGGCGGCATCGGCGGGCTCATTCTCGAACCTGGTGGACGAGGACCTGCTGCTGGACCAGCGCGTGGTGGGAGGGATGCAGCTGGTGTCGGAGACCATCGCCGCCGCACTGGGGGACGACGTCGTCCTTGAGTCCCCGGTGCGGACCCTGCGCTGGGACGAAAACGGCGTCACCGCCGTCTCGGATCGGGCCACGGTGAACGCCCGGTACGCCATCATGGCCGTGCCGCCGAACCTGTACTCGCGCGTGAGTTTTGACCCGCCGCTGCCCCGTCGCCAGCACCAGATGCACCAGCACCAGTCGCTGGGCCTGGTCATCAAGGTGCACGCCGTCTACGAGGCGCCGTTCTGGCGCGAAGAGGGCCTCTCCGGCACCTGCTTCAGTCCCGATCTGGTGGTCCAGGAAATCTACGACAACACCAATCACGAGGACCCGCGCGGAACCCTGGTGGCCTTCGTGCCGGATGAGAAGGCAGACGCGATGTTCGCCCTCGACGCCGGGGAACGGCGCCGGGTGATCCTCTCGGCCATGGCGGAGTCCTTGGGCCCGAAAACCCTGGAACCGGTGGTGTATTACGAGTCCGACTGGGCCTCCGAGGAATGGACCCGCGGCGCCTTCGCCTCCAGCTACGATCTGGGCGGCCTGCACCGCTACGGCGCGGACCAGCTCACCCCGGTGGGACCCATCTACTGGGCGTCCTCGGACCTTGCAGCCGAGGGCTACCAGCATGTGGACGGCGCGGTCCGGATGGGTCGGGCCACGGCGGCCCGGATCCTGGACCGCGACGCCGCCAGCACGGAGGCCGCCGCGTAGCGGCCGCACCGCCCGGCCTTCCAGCGACGCGGGTTCACTTACGGTCCATAATTCCGGGCCGCAGGTGACCCCGCGTTGCTTGTGCCGTCGCTACCTTCCCTGTACGCGCTCCACGAATTGGGCGGCGCGGGCCGCCAGCCCGTCGATCTGCCGCAGCACGACGGCGGCGGGGTCCGGATTGATCTCGTTGGCCGGAGGCTCCACCCGGACATTACGGCAGCAGAGGAACTCGGCGCAGATCAAGGTGCCCAGGGTGTTGCCGTTGCGGCCGGACTGCCCTGCGCGCTTGGCCACCCAGAGCAGGACATCGTCCTTGGAGAACACATCCCGGCACAGCTCGCAGAGCACGGAGCGATTCTTCTTGGCCCCGCCTTCAGGGGCCCGGAGCATGATTCCGGTGGGACCCTTCATCCCGGGCACCACGAGATAGCCGCGCAGGGGCATCTTCTCGTCCCGCCAGGCCAGGAAGTCGAGCTTTTCCCAGTCCAGGGTGTCGAAGTTTTTGGGCAGATTGAGTTTCGCGGCTTCCGACCGGCTCGCGTTGATGAAGGACGAGCGGATCTGCTGCGGCGTGATTTTTTGCATGACGGAAACTTTCGGAATCGAAGAGGTGCCGCCCGGGCGGGCCTACTGCGCGCCAAGGCGGAACGGGGGCAGACGACTGCCAGCCTGCGACTCCGGTTAGGACCGGGCGTCTCCGCGTGGTGATTCAGCAGCGGGACGGGATTGTTCGGAAAGGGCCGGCAGCAGCGCGGGCGCGTAGCAGGCCACAGCGGCCACCCCGCTAACCGTGGCAGCGGTGATCGTCGCGATCCGCATGCTCACCCCCCCGTTCCAAGAGTTCCCCGGTTCTGATCATCCGGGTCCGTTTATCCGGAGAGCCCATCCTTGCAAAGCCCTGGATTCCTGTCCAGCCGACTGCAAGAACCCGGACCAGCCCGCAGGGTGGTCTGCCGTTCTCCAACTGACGCGCCCGCATCATCTCAGGCAGTGGGCGACGCAACCAGGGGCGCGGTATCGCTCAGCCGCCGCAACTTCGGAATGGGGATCCGTTTGTTGATGGCGACGGCGGTGCCCGAGTCGTCGTCGTGGGACCACCGCATGAGGGCAGGGCCGCCGGCGGGATCGCCTTCGAGGAACTCAGGGGCACCGGCTAAGGGCAGGAAGCCGCTCGCCTTCAGGCTGAGGCCGAACTGCTCGGTCCAGAAGTAGGGCTGGAAGTCGAACTCCGGTGCTTCATCACCCCGCACGAGAGCCAGGGCCGCGGCCTTGCTCTGCTCGATGGCGCTGGTCCACAGGGGAACGCGCTGGATGCCGTGCTTGGTCGGGAACGCGGCCACGTCTCCTGCGGCGATGATGCCGGGCCGGACGCGCCCGCGGGCGTCGACTTCGAGCCGGCCGTTGGTCAGTAGGCCGCTGGAGGCGAGCCACTCGACGTTGGGGGCATCTCCTACGGCACTGACCACGAGTTCGGCTTCGATGGTTGAACCGTCCGCGAGGACAACCAGCGGACGCCCGTCGGCCGTGCGCCCACCGGTGCTGCGCAGTTCGACCGCGTGGGACGGCGCTAGCTTGAGCCCGTGGCGGCGGGCAGCGGCCACGAAGACACCGGACAAGTACGGGCCCAGCTGTCTGGTCAGCGGACGATCATGAGCCACCAGGGTTACCTCGCAGCCCGCGGAGAGGCACCCGGAGGCGATCTCCATGCCCAGGGCGCCTCCACCAATGACGACGACGGACGGCCGGTTCGTGAGCCGGCGGCGCAGAGTCAGCGCGTCCTCCAGATTGCGCAGCGTCAGTTCGCCGTCGCAGCGGCCTGCATTTCCCCCGGTCTTGGGGCCGGTCCCGAGGAGGCGTGCCCGGGAGCCGGTGGCGATGACCACGGCGTCGTACGGAAGGCCGCTGCCATCGTCGAGGTGCACCACTTTCCGGTCGGCATCAAGCCCCGTCGCGCTCACGCCCCGGACCTCCAATGCCTCGTGGGTGGACGCCGGCAGCTGATGGGACGTCATGTCGTCGGCGTCCAGCAGGGCAGCCTTCGACAGGGCGGGGCGGCTGTACGGTGCATGGGGTTCGTCGCCCACGATGGTCATATCGCCGTCGAAGCCTGCCGCCCTCAGGGAGTCTGCCGCGGTAAGGCCGGCGATGCCATTTCCGACGACGACGATGCGTTTCAGTGCCATGCTCATGCCAGCCGCAGCGCGGCAACCGGGCAGACGCGAACCGCGGCCTTTGCCGGTTCCACGTCGTTGTCGACCGTCTCGATGTCCAGCACGAGTTCGCCCTCTTCGTCCAAGTGCATCAGCTGTGGGGCAACGTCCTCGCACAGGCCGTGGCCTTCGCAGCGCGGTCGATCGAGGACAATCTTCATGGCTTTCTCCTTTGAAAACGGTGGCGTGGATCACAACCAGAGCGTATGTTGAGTTTCCCAGCTGCATAGCATGTTCACAAATGAATAATGCTCATCCTTGATATGCATCGTATGAATGGCCGGGTAGGCTGGGCCACGCGCCGGAAAAGCGGCGTGCGACAAGTGAGGTGTGCAATGGCAATGAAGCCGGAAATGACCTGGAATGCGAAAGACAGTTTTGTGTCGTATGTGGAGGCCCTCGACCTCGCATTGCCGGACCCGCGCATCCAGCAGCTGAGTCCGCTGCACGCTGTTTTCCCGGCGAGTCATGCCCGGTAGCTTGGGAAGATCCGGGATGGACGGAGAGCTGGCCCGGCTGGCTTCGGTCGACCTCAACCTCCTGGTGCCACTCCTGGCGCTGCTTGACGAGCGGTCGGTGACGAACGCTGCGGCCAGAATCGGTCTGTCGCAGCCGGCCATGAGCCATGCGCTGACACGCATGCGGCGCATGCTCAGCGACGAACTCCTCGTGCGGCAGGGGCGCGGAATGGTACTGACGCCGCGGGCCGCGGAGCTTTTGCCGGCTTTGCGCCAGACGCTGACGCAGACGGCCCGGCTCGTCAATGCCGCCCCGTTTGACCCCGCAACCGACGAGCGCCTGATCACTGTGGCAATGACCAACAGCACCGCGTTCGTCATCGGCAGCGCGCTCACCCGGCTGCTGGCCGAGCGTGCGCCGAACACGGTCCTGCGGTTGCGAACCACGTCCTCGCCGACCATCGCGGTGTTCGCGGACGATGCGGCGGACGTCATTCTGCTCCCCGAGACGTTCGCCACGCCGTATCCGCGGGAGCGCCTGTACGACGACCGCTGGGTCGTCGTCACTTCGTGGGACTCACCGCGGCAGGCCAGCGCGCTGGAGCTCCTGGAGACGGTGCCCCATGTGGTGCTGGACGCGGCCCCGGAACGCCTGCGGCCCTACGAAATCCTCGACGAGCGCAGGGTGCCGTACACGGTCCGGCAACGCGTGTCCGACTACCTGTTCATTCCCCACCTGATCGCCCAGGCCGGCGGGGTGGCGGTCCATCGGTACCAGGTCGGCTTGGCATTCGAGGGCCGGTTCGACCTGCGCATGGAGGAGTTCCCCTTCCCCATCCAAACCCTGGGCATCGACATGGTTTGGAACCCGTGGCTCGCGGAGGACCCGTTCAAGGACTGGCTGCGGGGGATCCTCCTGGAGGCCGCCGTCCCTCTGCGGGCTCGGTACGGTCCTGTGCCCGCCAGATCCGGGCCGCCCGCGTGACCCATTCAGTGCCTGCACCGGCCTGCCTGGGGCGAATGACACCCGCCTGTTAACCCCGCTGTTCCCTGATGGCCGGATGGACTGGCTACCGTGGACGCGTGGTTGGAGACATTCTTGGTTCGGGTACGGGGGGCCGGCGGCTGTTCGTTGCCCTGGGCGATTCCTTCACCGAGGGTGTGGGCGACTATGACCCCCGGTTCCCCAATGGCGTGCGGGGCTGGGCGGACCGGGTCGCGGAGAAACTGGCCAAGGCGCAGCCGGGGTGGCAGTACGCCAATCTGGCCATCCGCAGCAAACGGCTGCGCCACATCATCGCCGAACAGCTCGGACCCGCCGTGGCCATGGAGCCGACGCTCATTACGCTGTACGCGGGCGGCAACGACATCCTGGATTTCGGCACGGACATTGCGGCCCTCATGCAGGACTATGAGTCCCTGGTGGAGGCGCTCGCGGGCACGGGGGCGACGCTGGTGCTGTTCACCGGCTTCGACGTCAAGGTCTCCGCGCTCCTTGAGCCGCTGAAGAAGCGCAACGCCTTCTATAACGAGCGGGTCCGCGAGATCGCCGGCCGCTACGGCGCGGTACTGGTGGACTACTGGTGCTTCGACGCATTCCATGACCCGCGGATGTGGGATTCGGACCGGCTGCACATGTCCAAGGCGGGCCATAAATACCTTGCCGCGCAGGTCCTGGATCATCTTGGGGTGCCCCATACGATCAAGCCCAAGCAATGGGAGCCGCCGGTGAAACAGGGCCTGCGCGAGTGGGAACGCCGGCAGCGCCGCTGGGTGCGCGACTGGGTGTTGCCCTTGTTCGGACGGAAGCTTCGCGGGGTCACTCTCGGCGACCAGCTTCGGCCGCGCTGGGCGGAACCCGTAAAGGTCCCGCGGAAGGGCGGCCTGAAGAAACTGTTGCAGGCGCAGCGCGACGGCGGTTAGGCCGGATCCCGGCAGACGCCCGGCCCGCGCTCCGGGCCGGCCTCGACTCAGCTGTCCAGCAGGTTTTCGAAGCCGGGGGCCACCCTGTTGGCGTGGAATTCCATGACCTCGAAGTCAGCCACACCGTTGACATAAAACGGGTCCTTGGCGAGGGCGGCGTCCAGGCTTTCCCTGTCCGCGTTGGAGAGCAGCAGGCCGCCGGTGCGTGGGATCTTGCGCCCGGCGACCATGAAGATGCCCTCATCGAAGGCCGCCTGCAGCCACGTGACGTGGGCCGGGAGGTGGAACTCCACAATGTCGTCGGGGACCTTGTATGTCAGGGAGACTACGTACATGCGGCCAGCCTACCGGTAGCGGGTCGCGGACAGGGCGGAACTTTTCCGGGAATCCCCGGCCGAAGTTGAATCGTCAAGCTTCAAGTCTCCTAGAATGTAGCCATGACCGAACCCCGCTGGCTCAATGCCGACGAACGCCGGGCCTGGCTGGCCCTGCTGAGCATCACTACGCTGCTGCCGGCCGCCCTGGACACCCAGCTTCATGCCGCGGGGAAGCTGTCCCTGTTCGACTACAACGTGCTGGCGATGCTCTCCGAGGCCGAGGGGCATTTCCTGCCCATGAGCGAGCTCGCCGCGCGCACCAGCGCTTCGCTGTCCCGGCTCTCCCACGTGGTCACCAAGCTGCAGAACCGCGGCTGGCTTGAGCGCCGCCCGCACCCCGGCGACGCCCGCGTCACCACAGCGCACCTGACCGACGCCGGCATGGAGACGATCGTGAAGCTCGCTCCGGGCCATGTGGAGGCTGTCCGGTCGCTCTTCCTCGACGCCTTGAGCCCCAAAGACGTCGCGGACCTGGCCCGTATCGGCGAGAATATCGTCGCCCGCCTCGACGACGATCACTGGATCCTGCGCGACAACTAAGCGCGACAATTGAGCGCGGAAGCTGGACGCGCCGCCGTCTTTGTTGCTTGCGGCAACTGCTGGCAGACTTGGTTCATGGATTTCACGTCCCGCTATGTAGCCCTTGGAGACTCGTTTACGGAAGGCGTCGGCGACGACGACCCCACCCGTCCCAACGGCGTCCGGGGCTGGGCGGATCGGGTGGCAGAGCAGCTCGGCACCGCCGATCCGGGCTTCGGCTACGCGAACCTCGCCATCCGGGGCAGGAAACTGCGCCAGATCATGGCCGAGCAGGTGGACGCCGCCGTCGCACTCAAGCCCACCCTGGTGAGCATCTACGCCGGCGCCAATGACATCCTCCGGCCCAAGATCGACATTGATGACCTGCTCGTGGAATACGACGCCGGGATCCGCAAGCTCGCGGCCACCGGCGCCACCGTGGTCATGTTCACGGGCTTCGACGCGCGCGGCTCCAAGATATTCGGCACCATGCGCGGCCGCACCGCCATCTACAACGAACTGGTGCGCGGAATCGCCGGCGACCACGGTGCCCTACTGGTCGATTACTGGCGCTTCAGCGAATACTACGACTGGGGCATGTGGGCCACGGACCGGATGCACATGTCCGCCGCCGGCCACGCGAACATGGCCAAGCGGGTCCTGACGGTCCTGGAACACGAACACTCGATTGACGTCCCGCCCATGACGCCGGTGCCGGAACTCGGCCGCGCGGACGCCATCCGCGCCAACGCCCGCTGGGTCCGTGAATTCGCCGGCCCGTGGGTTGTCCGGCGCGTCACCGGCAAGTCGTCCGGGGACGGTCTGCAGCCGAAGTACGGCCAGCTCACGCGTCTCTAAGGGGAAGACCCGGCAGTTCAGGCGCGGAATCCCGGCGTCGCGAGCAGTTCCCCGTCGCGGCGGACGGCGAGCACATCGATTTCCCAGCCGTCCGTGGCCCGGTGCAGCATCGCGGTGCCGCCCGCGACGATCGCCGTGGCCAGCACATCGGCCGTCACAATGTCCGCCGCGGCGACGGAGACCTGGGTAAACTCCGCGCCGCCGGCGCCGGCCGTCCAGATGTGGTGACCCCGCTCCGCCGAACCCGACGTCGCCAAGGCGCACCGGGCGCCGGGGCCGCCCAGCTCGAACGCGGAAAGCAGAGCCGTACGGTCCTGCGGGTCAACCACCCCTGCCGCCCAGGAGGCTCCGCTGCCCGGAACGGGCGAGCCCATCACCAGCACATCGCCCCCGGCGTTCAGGCACCAGTCGGTGATCCCTTGGGACTGCAGCGTCTCGCCTGCCTGCGCGATCGCGTAGCCCTTGATGAGCCCGGAAAGGTCCAGCACGCCGTCGGGCCGTTCCGGTGAGAACGCACCCTCCGTCATGAGCCGCCAGCCCACGGCATCCGCGTACCGGTCCCGCATCCCGGCGGACGCTTCCCGAAGCGAAAGCTCCCCGCGGGCCAGCCTGCTGGCCTCGGAAGCGGGGCGGTACAGGCTGAAGGATTCATCCAGCCGGGCAAACACCCGTTCGACGGCGGCGACGGCGGCGTCGAGTTCGTGGTCGGCGACGCCGGCCCCTCCCCCGGTGGCGATGGCGGCCCCGGCAGGAACGGTCAGACTGATGACGGTTCCCATGGAGCCAAACGTCCTGGCCTTCAAGGCCGAACCACCCAGCTTAGAGGTGGGCTGCATCGAGGGCCGCCTGCAGGGAGGAGAGGTACGCGTCGCTGGTCACCGTGGCACCGCCGATGGTCTGCACGTTCGCGGACTGGGCCTGAAGCACTTCCGATCGCAGCAGCGGCGCCGCCCGGTTGCTGATGGCGACGGACCTCCGGTCTTCATCCGTGAGCTGGAGGGCCGTTACATCGGTGATTTTCCCTCCACTGACCGTGATCTGCACCTGGACGTTCCCGAAGCGGGTCTGGCTCACGGAGCCGGCGAAGGTTCCGCCATTCCCGGCGCCGGCCGCTGAGGTGGTGGTTTCCGTCGAACCGGTGGATCCGGTTGTCCCGCTTCCGGAAGCTGCCCCGGAGGTGCTTGTGCCGGAGCTACTCCCGGACCCGCTGCCCGTGGCGGCAGACGCGCCGGTCGATCCGGTCGTTCCGGCGGAGGTGCCGATGGACGAACCTGCCGCCTCCGTCACGTGGCTGCCGGACTGCCATCCGACCAGGAGGATTCCGGCCGAAGCCAGGGTTGCTGAAACTGCTGCGCGAATTCTCACCAGTCAAACCTTTCGTAGTGAAGCTGTTCTTCCCGCACGCCTGCTGCTCGTGCGTCTTTGAGGACGTTTTGGGCCCAGGCTGCCGGTCCACAGACGTAGACGTCGGCCTCGGCGATGTTTGGTGCGTAGCTCCCCAGCCGGTATCCCGAACGGGTGGCGTCGGCGGGAAGCCACGTCTCGACGCCCGCCGGGCGGCGCCCGGTGAGGTGGTACAGGGTCGCGCCCCGGCGTTGGCAAAGGTCCATGATCTCTTTGCCCAGGTACAGCTCCTTTTCGCTGTGGCCACGCAGAATGACGGTGGCGTCGCCTGGGTTGAAAGGTGTGCTTTCCAGCAGCGCCCGGATAGGGGTGATCCCGATGCCGGCACCGATCATCACGACGTGATTCCGGCTCCTGGCCGCGGTGCTGAAGAGTCCGTAGGGGCCTTCAATGGCCACTTTTGTGCCGCGTTTCAGCCGGGCCAACTGGGACGAGCCCCTGCCGAGGTTGCGGACCGTGATCCGCAGGGAGCCGCTGGCGCCGAGCTGGACGGGCTCCGCGGAGAGGCTGAAGGGGTGCGGGTGCCACCACATGCCGGGAGCGAGGAACCGCCAGATGAAGAACCGGCCGCCGGCGCCCGTCAGTTCGTCAAGGTGACGCCCGGTCATCTCAATACTGACGACGCCGGGGGCCACCTGCACAACGCGGCTGACGCTAAGTTTGTGCCGGGTAGTGGCCACAATCGGCTCCAGAACCCGGTTATGCAGGAGCGCTGCGCCGGTACCGATGCAGGCAGCCAGCCAGTACCAGCGCTGCCAGGTGCCCGGTGCGAAGAGGCCTCCGACGCTGAACTGATGTGGGATGGACGTCAGCACTGCGGCATAGGTCAGCAGGTGGACGGCGTACCAGAACTCGTAAGGGAACCGGCGCCGGACGGCCACCAGGGAAGTGACCACGACGGCGATGAACAGAACCATGGAGATGTAGGCCAGCCACATGTCGGGGACCTGGACCCACAAGTTCACGGCCTCAGTGACGGGATCCAGCCCTTCGGCCATGCCGTAGCCGATCGCAATGAGGATCCCGTGCGCCAGCAGGAGGTACAGGGCCGGCTTGCCCAGCTTGCGGTGGAACTCCAAGGCGCGGTCATGGCCGACGGCGCCGTCAATGAAGGGAAGCCGGGCGGCCAGGAGCAGCATCAGGAGCACCAGGTCCATGCCGGCGAGACCGGCCACAATCCCCAGTGCGGTGAAGGAACCGGCGGGAGTCGAGAATCCGGATGCTCCGCCGTCGGCCAGCCACAAAGCGATGGCGCCCGCCAGGGACGCCCAAAAGAGAACAGTCAGCAGATCCGCTCTCAGCAACCGCCGCCGATGTTGCCCCTTAAAGGGGTTCACGGAGCCACGAGAGCTGCGGCGAACCTCGGGACGGGTCGTCAGAAGTTGTGTGTTCATGTATCCAGAGTCGCCCCCCTGCCTATCATTTGGCTGTGAAAATGCTTCGTCCGGCATATGACCTGGAGCGGTTCCCCTCTTTGCGCAGGAGCCCCGGCGGGCATTTTCCGGTACCCCACATGGCGGCGGATTGGTCTTTAATTAGTCGAACTCGTAGACTTGGTAGGCGCTAGGTGGCGCGGAGCGTGTGCAATTGCTCCGGTTGGCAGGACTCGTCTGAGAAATCGACGGTCGTGGCGGCCGGTAGTTAGGGGCTCAAGTTGCGCGCATTCCTGTATTCGCCCAGCATCCCGGCACTTCGCATTGGCTGTCCCACGGACCGCGACCGCCCGGTGCCCGTGGCCCACAATCTTTGCCGCAGTGAGGAAATCAGCCGGTTTGCGCCGGCTTCAGATTCCTGCGGATCTGGTGATTGGGGCGGGAGCTGGATGCGGACGCCGCCCATCGCACGGTCAGTGGGAACTCCGCTAGCCGTTTCATTTATTTTTTGAGGAGAGTCGTCATGGCAGCACACTGCCAGGTGACCGGAGCCGAGCCGGGCTTTGGACACAGCATTTCGCACTCGCACCGTCGCAACAAGCGCCGGTTCGACCCGAACATCCAGAAGAAGCGCTACTGGGTTCCGTCCCTGCGCCGTAACGTCACGCTGCAGGTCTCTGCTCGTGGCATCAAGACCATCGACGTACGTGGCATCGACGTAGTCGTCGCCGCCATCCTGGCACGAGGAGTGAAGCTCTAGTGGCAAAGGACAAGGACGTACGTCCGATCATCAAGCTGAAGTCGACCGCGGGCACGGGCTACACCTACGTGACGCGCAAGAACCGTCGTAACGACCCGGACCGCCTGGTTCTGAAGAAGTACGACCCCAAAATCCGCCAGCACGTCGAATTCCGAGAGGAGCGCTAAACACATGGCTAAGAAGTCAATGATCGCTAAGAACGAACAGCGTAAAGTCATCGTCGAGCGTTATGCTGCAAAGCGCCTCGAACTGAAGAAGGCTCTGGTTGACCCCGCTTCAACCGACGAAGCACGCGAAGCTGCACGCCTCGGCCTGCAGAAGCTGCCCCGCAACGCCTCCCCGGTACGTCTGCGTAACCGCGACATCATCGATGGCCGCCCGCGCGGTACCTTCCAGAAGTTCGGCATCTCCCGTGTTCGCTTCCGCGACATGGCTCACCGCGGTGAGCTCCCGGGCATCACGAAGTCTTCCTGGTAATTCAGCACTCCTGAAGCCAGTGGCTTGAGAAGGGCCGGCAACCGTTTGGTTGCCGGCCCTTCTTGCGTTAACGGCCCGCACCAACAGCCCGTGGCGCGCCCTTCGTCCATGCCCGCACCGCGGTGACGCAGCGCACAACCGTCATTTGCGACGCCGGGGCGCCCGGTTGGGTGCCTGGCGACCGTTTTAGGCCCGCGCCGGCGGGGTTTTTGGGGTGCTGTGGGGGTGGGTTTGCGGTGGGGGCGTGGTGGGTGTATTGTTTTCTAAGTCGCCGCGAGGGAGACCAGCGGAAATGCTGGGAACCGGAGGCGGCCAATCCCCTAAATTTCAAGGCCTGATCTGGTCGGCGTTTTGTGCGCTCCGGGTTGGGTGGGGCGGGTTGGATGGTTTGCGGGTCGCGGAAACGTTGATTTGCAAAGCGGTCCGGACTCGGGTAAGTTTGAAAAGTTGCTCCGGAGCGATCCGCGACTGTTTGTTGGTTGTGGTGGTGCCGGGTGTGTCTGTTGTTTGAGAACTCAATAGTGTGCCAAGTTTGTTGATACCAATTTATTGTATTGAATTGGTTGAATGTGCCGGGCCCGCCACCCCGTGGTGTGGTCTGGTGTTTTTAGCTGGTTTCAAATTTTGTGCAGCGTGTGCATCCCGTTTTCCCGGGGGCGCATGTTGTGTCTGTTTTTCTTCAACGGAGAGTTTGATCCTGGCTCAGGATGAACGCTGGCGGCGTGCTTAACACATGCAAGTCGAACGATGATCCGGTGCTTGCACCGGGGATTAGTGGCGAACGGGTGAGTAACACGTGAGTAACCTGCCCTTAACTCTGGGATAAGCCTGGGAAACTGGGTCTAATACCGGATATGACTCCTCATCGCATGGTGGGGGGTGGAAAGCTTTATTGTGGTTTTGGATGGACTCGCGGCCTATCAGCTTGTTGGTGAGGTAATGGCTCACCAAGGCGACGACGGGTAGCCGGCCTGAGAGGGTGACCGGCCACACTGGGACTGAGACACGGCCCAGACTCCTACGGGAGGCAGCAGTGGGGAATATTGCACAATGGGCGCAAGCCTGATGCAGCGACGCCGCGTGAGGGATGACGGCCTTCGGGTTGTAAACCTCTTTCAGTAGGGAAGAAGCGAAAGTGACGGTACCTGCAGAAGAAGCGCCGGCTAACTACGTGCCAGCAGCCGCGGTAATACGTAGGGCGCAAGCGTTATCCGGAATTATTGGGCGTAAAGAGCTCGTAGGCGGTTTGTCGCGTCTGCCGTGAAAGTCCGGGGCTCAACTCCGGATCTGCGGTGGGTACGGGCAGACTAGAGTGATGTAGGGGAGACTGGAATTCCTGGTGTAGCGGTGAAATGCGCAGATATCAGGAGGAACACCGATGGCGAAGGCAGGTCTCTGGGCATTAACTGACGCTGAGGAGCGAAAGCATGGGGAGCGAACAGGATTAGATACCCTGGTAGTCCATGCCGTAAACGTTGGGCACTAGGTGTGGGGGACATTCCACGTTTTCCGCGCCGTAGCTAACGCATTAAGTGCCCCGCCTGGGGAGTACGGCCGCAAGGCTAAAACTCAAAGGAATTGACGGGGGCCCGCACAAGCGGCGGAGCATGCGGATTAATTCGATGCAACGCGAAGAACCTTACCAAGGCTTGACATGGGCCGGACCGGGCTGGAAACAGTCCTTCCCCTTTGGGGCCGGTTCACAGGTGGTGCATGGTTGTCGTCAGCTCGTGTCGTGAGATGTTGGGTTAAGTCCCGCAACGAGCGCAACCCTCGTTCCATGTTGCCAGCGCGTAATGGCGGGGACTCATGGGAGACTGCCGGGGTCAACTCGGAGGAAGGTGGGGACGACGTCAAATCATCATGCCCCTTATGTCTTGGGCTTCACGCATGCTACAATGGCCGGTACAAAGGGTTGCGATACTGTGAGGTGGAGCTAATCCCAAAAAGCCGGTCTCAGTTCGGATTGGGGTCTGCAACTCGACCCCATGAAGTCGGAGTCGCTAGTAATCGCAGATCAGCAACGCTGCGGTGAATACGTTCCCGGGCCTTGTACACACCGCCCGTCAAGTCACGAAAGTTGGTAACACCCGAAGCCGGTGGCCTAACCCCTTGTGGGAGGGAGCTGTCGAAGGTGGGACTGGCGATTGGGACTAAGTCGTAACAAGGTAGCCGTACCGGAAGGTGCGGCTGGATCACCTCCTTTCTAAGGAGCGCCTACAACCACCGTGCCTCATGCATTTGAGTGTGGCGGGGTTGTCAGGAGTACGCCCGTTGCGCAGACGCAAGTTCTGCGGCGGGTGCTCACGGGTGGAATATCAACAAATAGGTGCCTGGCGGCACGTGCCGGCAGCAAGTACGAACGGGGTCCCTTCGGGGGTTCCTGTTCTGGAACGCTCGCCGGTGTGGACTGCGGGGTAGTGTTTGGCACACTGTTGGGTCCTGAGACAACAGGACCGGGTGGTTGCGGCTTTGGCCGTGATTGTTCCGGGACTTGTGTTTCTGGTTTCCTGGCTGCATCGATCATGCATGTTCGGCCCGTGTGGGTTGTGTGTGTGGGGTGTGTGGTACGGGGTTGTTGTTTGAGAACTACATAGTGGACGCGAGCATCTTTTATAAGAAGCAATTTCCAAGAATATGAACCTGGATCTGTCGCTGTTGTCCTTCGGGGCGGTGGTGGTGGTTTTCATGGTTCTCTCGAAAATTTCTGATTGATCTTTTGTGGTCAAGTTTTTAAGAGCACACGGTGGATGCCTTGGCATTAGGAGCCGAAGAAGGACGTAGGAATCTGCGATAAGCCTGGGGGAGTCGATAACCGGACTGTGATCCCAGGGTGTCCGAATGGGGAAACCCCGCCAGGGGCGCGAGCTGCCTGGTGACCCGCATCTGAACACATAGGGTGCGTGGAGGGAACGCGGGGAAGTGAAACATCTCAGTACCCGCAGGAAGAGAAAACAATAGTGATTCCGTTAGTAGTGGCGAGCGAACGCGGATCAGGCTAAACCGTTCCATGTGTGATAGCCGGCGGGCGTTGCATGGTCGGGGTTGTGGGACTTTCCATACCAGTTCTGCCGGGCTGGTGAGGTGTGATGTGCAGGCATAGGTGAACGGTCTTGAAAGGCCGGCCGTAGAGGGTGTGAGCCCCGTAACCGAAATGTTGTGTACCGCCTGGAGAGTATCCCAAGTAGCACGGGGCCCGAGAAATCCCGTGCGAATCTGTCAGGACCACCTGATAAGCCTAAATACTCCCTAATGACCGATAGCGGACCAGTACCGTGAGGGAAAGGTGAAAAGTACCCCGGGAGGGGAGTGAAACAGTACCTGAAACCGTGTGCTTACAATCCGTCGGAGCCAGTCTGATTCTGGTGACGGCGTGCCTTTTGAAGAATGAGCCTGCGAGTTAGTGTTACGTCGCGAGGTTAACCCGTGTGGGGAAGCCGTAGCGAAAGCGAGTCTGAACAGGGCGTTGCAGTGGCGTGATCTAGACCCGAAGCGAAGTGATCTACCCATGGCCAGGTTGAAGCGACGGTAAGACGTCGTGGAGGACCGAACCCACTTCAGTTGAAAATGGAGGGGATGAGCTGTGGGTAGGGGTGAAAGGCCAATCAAACTTCGTGATAGCTGGTTCTCCCCGAAATGCATTTAGGTGCAGCGTTGCGTGTTTCTTACCGGAGGTAGAGCTACTGGATGGCTAATGGGCCCTACAAGGTTACTGACGTCAGCCAAACTCCGAATGCCGGTAAGTGAGAGCGCAGCAGTGAGACTGTGGGGGATAAGCTTCATAGTCGAGAGGGAAACAGCCCAGACCACCAACTAAGGCCCCTAAGCGTGTGCTAAGTGGGAAAGGATGTGGAGTTGCGAAGACAACCAGGAGGTTGGCTTAGAAGCAGCCATCCTTAAAAGAGTGCGTAATAGCTCACTGGTCAAGTGATTCCGCGCCGACAATGTAGCGGGGCTCAAGTACACCGCCGAAGTTGTGGCATTCAGATATTAGCTAAGCCCTTGTGGTTCAGGCGTCTGGATGGGTAGGGGAGCGTCGTGTGGGCGGTGAAGTCGCGGTGTAAACCAGCGGTGGAGCCTACACGAGTGAGAATGCAGGCATGAGTAGCGAAAGACGGGTGAGAAACCCGTCCGCCGAATGATCAAGGGTTCCAGGGTCAAGCTAATCTGCCCTGGGTAAGTCGGGACCTAAGGCGAGGCCGACAGGCGTAGTCGATGGACAACGGGTTGATATTCCCGTACCGGCGAAAAACCGCCCATGTTGAACAGGGGATACTAACCGCCCGAGACCTGCCCGATCACCCTTTGGGTGTGAGGGTTTTGGTGGAGCGCGGGACCTGATCCTGGGAGGCAAGCGTATTAACAGGTGTGACGCAGGAAGGTAGCCGAGCCGGGCGATGGTTGTCCCGGTCTAAGGATGTAGGGCGAACGGTAGGCAAATCCGCCGTTCATGATGCCTGAGATCTGACGGGACCCCCGTAGGGGGGGATTCGGTGATCCTATGCTGCCGAGAAAAGCATCGACGCGAGGTTTTAGCCGCCCGTACCCCAAACCGACACAGGTGATCAGGTAGAGAATACTAAGGCGATCGAGAGAATTATGGTTAAGGAACTCGGCAAAATGCCCCCGTAACTTCGGGAGAAGGGGGGCCCCAACCTTGAACACCACACGCTGGTGGGAGGGGATCGGGGCCGCAGAGACCAGGGGGAAGCGACTGTTTACTAAAAACACAGGTCCGTGCGAAGTCGCAAGACGATGTATACGGACTGACTCCTGCCCGGTGCTGGAAGGTTAAGAGGACCGGTTAGCCGCAAGGCGAAGCTGAGAATTTAAGCCCCAGTAAACGGCGGTGGTAACTATAACCATCCTAAGGTAGCGAAATTCCTTGTCGGGTAAGTTCCGACCTGCACGAATGGAGTAACGACTTCCCCGCTGTCTCAACCATAAACTCGGCGAAATTGCAGTACGAGTAAAGATGCTCGTTACGCGCAGCAGGACGGAAAGACCCCGAGACCTTTACTATAGTTTGGTATTGGTGTTCGGAGTGGCTTGTGTAGGATAGGTGGGAGACGTTGAAGCCCGGACGCCAGTTCGGGTGGAGTCATCGTTGAAATACCACTCTGGTCACTTTGGACATCTAACTTCGGCCCGTAATCCGGGTCAGGGACAGTGCCTGATGGGTAGTTTAACTGGGGCGGTTGCCTCCTAAAAAGTAACGGAGGCGCCCAAAGGTTCCCTCAGCCTGGTTGGCAATCAGGTGTCGAGTGTAAGTGCACAAGGGAGCTTGACTGTGAGAGAGACATCTCGAGCAGGGACGAAAGTCGGGACTAGTGATCCGGCGGTACATTGTGGAATGGCCGTCGCTCAACGGATAAAAGGTACCTCGGGGATAACAGGCTGATCTTGCCCAAGAGTCCATATCGACGGCATGGTTTGGCACCTCGATGTCGGCTCGTCGCATCCTGGGGCTGGAGTAGGTCCCAAGGGTTGGGCTGTTCGCCCATTAAAGCGGTACGCGAGCTGGGTTTAGAACGTCGTGAGACAGTTCGGTCCCTATCCGCTGCGCGCGCAGGAAATTTGAGAAGGGCTGTCCTTAGTACGAGAGGACCGGGACGGACGAACCTCTGGTGTGTCAGTTGTACTGCCAAGTGCACCGCTGATTAGCTACGTTCGGATGGGATAACCGCTGAAAGCATCTAAGCGGGAAGCTCGCTTCGAGATGAGATTTCCATACACCTTGTGTGTGAGAGGCCCCCAGCCAGACCACTGGGTTGATAGGCCGGATGTGGAAGCGAGGACTAACGACTCGTGAAGCTGACCGGTACTAATAGGCCGATAACTTACACCACACACTCTTCCCGCGAACCCGTTTCAAAAGGGGTTCGCACCACGGGGAGGGTACAAAGAAACAAGACTGCTTGCGTCCACTATGTGGTTCCCAACCAACAAACCCGCACCCGCGGCACGTTGCAACAGGAACAAAACCACAACAACATACACAACACCACAACTGCACCAGCAACACCGGTGCAGCAGGTTGTAACCACAGTTTTCCCCGCCACACCCCCAGGGTGAAGGCGGCGGAGCAAGGGTTACGGCGGTCATAGCGTGGGGGAAACGCCCGGTCCCATTCCGAACCCGGAAGCTAAGACCCACAGCGCCGATGGTACTGCACCCGGGAGGGTGTGGGAGAGTAGGTCACCGCCGGAACACCATTACAGGTCGAGGACCCCCAACCACAGGTTGGGGGTCCTCCCGCATTTAACCAACAAAACCCATCACCTGAGACATCACACACCCCGCGACCCACCCACACCACCGGCACACCCCCCGGGGGACCTCCCTCACCTGTGGAACGTCCGCGGGCGGGACTCTCCTTCACTTCCGGCCCAGCCCCTGCACCGGGAAGGCGCGGGCGTGGACCCGGGCCAGAACCTCGACTCCGAGGCCCCCGGCGGCCCCGCATGCCACCGCCGCGAGCAACAACCCGCCCGGAGGCCGTGAGAGCAGGAAGAACTCTTGCGCGAGCGGCAGGTTGAGCAGGGCCACCAAGGAGGCGCTCATGGCCACCACCACAGCAAGACGCCCTGCATTGAGGGGCCGGGACACAGCCGAGAGGATCCACAGCCCAACGATGGACAGCGTCAGCACCGAGGCGCTGCTGACTTGTTCTGGCGTCGCCGTGCCGGACAGCGGCGCCAGGGCATTGAGCGTGAGCAGCGAGGCCGTCACGATAAGTCCTGCCGGCACGGAGAACCAGAGGGCCCGGCGCAGGAATCCAGGCTGGTAGCGGCGCGGGTTCGGCATGAGCGCCAAAAAGAACGCCGGGATTCCGATTGTCAGGCCGTCAGTGAAGGACAGCTGGCGGGGAAGGAAGGGGAACTTCCAGTCCAGGAGCCCGAACGTCACTGCGATAGCCGTCGCGTAGACGGTCTTGCTCAGGAAGAGGCTCGAGACGCGTTCGATATTGGCGATCACCTGCCGGCCTTCAGCAAGGACCCCGGGAAGTCGGTCGAAGCGGCCGTCGAGCAACACCAGACGCGCCACGGCCTTTGTTGCGGGCGCCGCGGAGTCCATGGCGATGCCAAGGTCGGCTGTCTTCAGCGCAAGGGCATCGTTGACGCCGTCGCCGGTCATTGCCACGGTGTGTCCCCGGCGTTGCAGCGCCTCGACCATAGCCCTCTTCTGGGCCGGAGTCACCCGACCAAAAACCATGTTCGACTCCATCACTTCCTCCAGGTGCAACGGATCCTCGGGGAGTGAGCGTGCGTCGAAGCCCTCCGTGACCTCCAGGCCAATCCGGCGCGCAATGGCGGCAACGGTCCGGGGATCATCGCCGGAGATGATCTTCAAACCGACGCCCTCGTCGCGGAAGAACTTGAGGGTCTCCCGGGCATCGGCGCGGGGCTGTTCCCGGAACGTCAGCAGGGCCACAGGATGGAGGGACCCCGGCAGCTCCTCCAGCTTCCCATTGCTCGGCAACTGATCAGCGCGGGCCAGAAGCAGCGTCCGTAGCCCTGTCTCAGCCAGTTCGCCGGCCTGACGCAAGATGTCGCCCCGGCTGGGTTCGTTGCTCTGGGGCGGGACGGCGCCGTCGGGAGCAGAGACCGGGGACGTCTCAAGTCTGGGCGAGTCCTCCCCCTGCACAAGCATCATCTCCGGCGCTCCGAGAATCCAGGTGCGCGCCGCACGCGTGCGCCCGTTGAAGCTGACTCCGCTCCACTTCCGGGCGGAGGAAAACGGCACTGACCGCACCGGCTGCAGGCTGCCGTCGTACTCAAAAGCCGTACTCAGGCAGCGTGCCGTGGCGTTTGCCTCGGGCTCTGCGCCAAACCATGCCAGGACCTGCTCCCATCCCGGTTGCGGCGCCAACGGGTGGACGGCATCGAAGACCAGCCCTCCCTCTGTGAGGGTTCCGGTCTTGTCCATGCACAGTACGTCTACGCGTGCCAGTCCCTCGACAGCGGCGAGCTCCTGGATCAGCACATTGTGACCGGCCAGCCGGAGCCCGCCCACGGCGAAAGCCACGCTCGTGAGCAGTACGAGTCCCAGCGGGACGATCGCGATCATGCTGGCAATGAGGCCCACCAGAGCCGGCGTCCAGGCACCGGTGGAATAGGCGGTCTGCCAGCCGCCGCGCGCCTGGATCTCGCCGTTGATCACGAGGATGGCCACCGGCAGCAGGATCCAGGCAATCCAGCGCAGTACGCGGTTAAGGCTGTTGCGGATCTCGGAGTTCACCAGCGAGAACCGACGCGCATCGACCGTCAGTCGGCTCGCGAACGACTCCGCCCCTACCCGGACAACCCGGGCAGTGCCGTGGCCGGCCACGACGATCGATCCGGAGAGCACTTCCGTCCCCGCGTCCTTGTCCACGGGGTCTGCTTCGCCCGTGAGGAGCGATTCGTCCACCTCGAGGCCGGACGACTCGAGTACTGCGGCGTCGGCAGTGACCTGGTCCCCTGCCCGCAACACCAGGACGTCGTCCCTCACGACGTCGGCCGTGGCGATGTCGTGGATCTGACCCTCGCGCAACACCCTTGCCAGCGGGGCGTTGAGAACAGCCAACCGGTCCAAGGACTTCTTCGCCCTGTATTCCTCGACAACGCCGATCACGGCGTTGCTGACGGCGGCGAGGCCGAACAGTGCGTCTTGCCATTGTCCCAAGAGCAGTAGCAGCAGGAAGCTCGTGCCGACGATTGCGTTGAAGAGCGTGAAGACGTTGGCCCGGAAGATCTGCCACAGGCTCCGGCTGGTGGTGTCCGGGACGCGGTTTGTCAGCCCGTGCTCGACCCGCGTGGCCACCTCGCCCTGTGACAGGCCGGTGACGGTCGGCTGGCGTTTGGTGGCCGTCCGGGAGGCACGCCGATGGAGAAAGGCTCGTCTCCTGCGCCGGCGGTATGCCCTCACCCTCCGATGGTATCCGGCGTTGCGTCAGGATGTGACGGAGGGTACAGAACTGAAGAACGACGCCGGGTCGCTATTTTCGGGGTCCATGCCCCGGTTCGCCCCGGATTTCCGGGCCAGACGCCCCGAGGACCGTG